>NZ_CP134877.1:7905000-8817231 GCF_032110285.1 Kitasatospora sp. CM 4170 | reverse complement strand
CCGGAATCGGTGACCGCCTTGACCCGGTGGTGGGAGCCGGACGGCTTCCGCGTCCACCGTCCGGCGAAGCCTCGCCTGGGCATGCGAAGGCAGCCTCCTGACGCAAGGGGGGCTGTTAAGCACAGGACGAAGCCGGCGAACCCCAGGCCGGACGGTTCGTCACCCATGCGAGCCGCGACTGACGCGAGCACCACGCCCACGCGATCCCAGGCACCGTCGCCAGCCACGACCGACAGACGCTCAGCTCACATGCGCGAGCGGCCACGCCGATCCTGCCGATGTCGAGCCTACGTCCGGGCAGCGTTCAGCTGCCACCACGAGGCGTCCCGCTCAAGATTCTCAAGAGCTTGGGACCTCTGCTCGATGTGGTCGATGAACTCGGCCGGCAGTCTGACTCCGTGGTCGAGGACGTAGTGGGCGAGCCCTTCGGGCCAGAGGTAGTAGCCGTCCGTGAGATCACGGGAGCCGTTGAGACGCGTGCACAGCCTGCATCTTGATGAGCCCATCCAGGACGCCGCGACCTGTCCGTGGTCCAAGTAGTCTGCGACCCACAGGCGTTCCGCCTCGTCCCAGACCGGATCGACGAGATCAACAGGATTCGGCAGCGTCCGGTTCTCCGACGGCCCCCAGAATCCGAGCAGCCTCAGGGGACGGTCGGCATTGTCGCGCGGCTCAGACATTCCCGAAAGCCTTCACTGGCAACGGCTGTGTGTCGCCCCGGTGTCCGGGGCCGTCACGAACGGACCTTGGTGGCGGCGGCGGTTCGAGGGGTGCCATCGACGGCTGTGCAGATGCCGTAGACGCGGTCGTGGGTCGTCCAGCCGTTGATGCGGCCGCGGTTGTTGCTGATCTGTACGCGCTTCCTCGCCGGGTCGAGGGCCGATACCAGGTGCAGGTACACCGTACCGGCGACGCGGGCCAGGACGATGTCCCCGGGTTCCAGCTTCGACGGGTCGACCGGGGCGACGACCACCTGCTGCCGGCTACGTATCAAGGGCACCATCGACGAGCCACTCGGACGGAATTCGACCGTGGCCCCGTCGACGACCCTGGTAGCCACTGCATCCAATGCACCCATCCTGTGATGGTGGCAGAGCCGGCCGACTCCGCCCAACCGATTTTCGGCGTCAATACATGGGCGACGACGGGCGGCGGGATTCGGCGATCAGGGCGCGGAGGGCGTCGGCCACGGCGGTGGGGCGTTCCTGCATGGCGACGTGGCCGACGCCCGGCAGGGTGAGCAGGCGGGCGTCACGGAACGCGGCGTAGCCGCGGGCCGCCGTGCGGAAGGAGACGAGGCGGTCGTCCCGGCCGTAGACGAGCAGGGTGGGTGCGTGGACCTGTCGCGCCTGGTGCCAGGCCGAGGACGGGCCCCGGCGCAGGTGGGATCGGACCACGGCGCGCACCCCTTCGGCCAGCATCCCCTGGGCGTAGGGGAGTTCGGCGCGGCGTGCGCGTTCTCGTGCCTCGGTCGCGCGCTGCTCCGGGCCGACGAGGCCGGGGTCCGCGTAGATCAGGCGGTAGAGCTCGTCCAGCTGCCGGTCGGGGCTCTGGGCGGACAGCAACCGGCTGTACAGGCGCGGGGCGCCCGGCAGGCCGAGCAGGGACACCCGCAGGGCCCGGGCCGGCGGGACGGCCGGGAGGACCGGGGAGACGAGCGTCAACGTGGAGACCAACTCGGGTCGGCGGCAAGCGAGATGGAGGGCCACCAAGCCGCCGAGGGAGTTGCCGACCAGGTGCACGCGACGGTGCCCCGTCCCGTCGAGGTGGCTCGCCACGGCCGCGGCCTGGCGCTCGACGCTGACGACGCCGTCGGGCGGGGGCGCCGACCGTCCGAAGCCCGGGAGGTCGAGGGCGAGGCAGTGCACGGTGGCGCGCAGGCGGTCGATCAGCGCCGCCCAGTTGTGGGTCCACCCGCCCAGCCCGTGCAGGAACACGGCGGTGTCGGCGGCCGGAGCGGTGCCGGGCACGTACTCGGCGGCGAGGGGTTCCTGCATGGTGGTCCGTCCTCCGAGGCGGGTTCGGTCGGTCGTCGTCTGCCGTCGGTTGCTCAGCGCCGCAGGACGCCGGCCGTCTCCGCGACGACGAGCCGGTAGTGCCCGACCAGCCGGTCGCCCACCGCCTCCCAGCTGCGTTCCACCACCGCGGCACGGCCTGCCCGTCCGAGGGTCGCCCGCAGCACCTCGTTCCGGGCGAGCCGTTCCACCGCCTCCCGGAACCCCGCGCCGGCACCGGGCGGAACGAGGAAGCCGGTGCGCCCGGGGTCGACGAGGTCGAGTGGTCCGCCCGCCGCCGGGGCGACGACGGGCAGGCCGCTGGCCATCGCCTCCTGGATCGTCTGGCCGAAGGTCTCGAACGGCCCCGCGTGTGCGAACACGTCGAACGAGGCGTAGAGCTGGGCGAGTTCGTGCCCCGACCGGCGGCCGAGGAAGACCGCGTCCGGCAGCGCGGCCTCCTGCCGGGCCCGGCAGGGTCCGTCTCCGACCACCACCAGCCGCACGCCCGGGATCCGGGACACCTCCGCCAGCTGCTCGACCTGCTTCTCCGGCGCCAGGCGTCCGACGTACCCGACCAGGACCTCGCCGGGGCGGCCGAGTCGGCGGCGGACGGCCTCGTCGCGATGGCGGGGGTGGAACCGTGCGCAGTCGACGCCGCGCGGCCACAGGTGGACCCTGGGGACGCCGTGTGCCACCAGGGCGCCCAGCGACGCCCGGGACGGGGCCAGCGTCCGCGCGGCCGCGGTGTGAATCTGCCGCAGCCGCCGCCACGCCAGCCGGGCACCTGCCGCGCCCGCCACCGGCAGGTAGGTCGCGGCGTAGGCGGCCAGGTCGGTCTGGTAGACCGCCACCGAGGGGACCCCTGCCCGGCCGGCCGCCGCGGCTGCGCTCGCCCCGAGGACGAACGGGCCGGCCAGGTGGACCACGTGCGGGCGGTGCCGCTCGATGGCGTCGGCCACCTGCCGCCCCGGGAGCGCGATCCGCACCTCGGGGTAGCCGGGCAGCGGCACCGACGGGACGCGGACCACCTCGTAGCCGTACGCCGCATCGCGGCCCCGCCCCCTCTCGCTGCCGCCGTTCGGGCCCCGTCGTGCGGTCTGCGCCGCCGGTGCCACCACGACCGGGGTGTGCCCGCGGGCCACGAGGTGCTCGGCCGTCCTGAGCACACTGTGGGCGACGCCGTTCAGCTGCGGGGCGAAGGACTCGGTGACGATCACGACCCGGAGCCGGTCGCCGTCGGCGGCCGGCCCGGGCGCGAGGGGCGTCGCCGGCGCGGACGGAACGGCGAGCCCGTGCGGGACGCCGCTCACCGCGCGACCCCCGGTTCCGGCAGGGGCTCCGGTACCGGAACGATCTCGGGTGCGGCCTCTGACGCCGCCCCCGCTGCCGGGCGAGCCGGGCGGCCCGGCCCCACGCCGACGGATCGGCCGACCTCGCGCAGGTCCCCCAGGATCGCCCGGAACGAAGCGGCCAGGCCCGCCTCGCAGTACGGCACGCCGACCTCCGCGCAGTAGGCGCGCACGATGCGCGAGGCGGGGCGCAGCGCCGCCACCGGCATGGCCGGGAAGAGGTGGTGCTCGATCTGGTAGCCGAGGCCGCCGAAGAGGAAGTGGACGAACCGGCCGGCCTTCAGGTTCCGGGAGGGCAGCACCTGGCGGCGGAGGTAGTCGGCGCGCTCCGCGTCCGGGTCGGTCATCGGCATGCCCTTGTGGTTCGGGGCGAAGATGCACCCGAGGTACACGCCGAGCACCGCCCCGCAGAGGGCCGCGAAGGCCAGCGCCTGGAGCGGTGAGAGCACCGCCGTCAGCAGGGCCGCCGCCAGCGCGTAGTGCAGCGCGGCGAGGGTGCGCTCCAGGACCGGGTGCCGGACGGTGCCGCGGGTGAGGGTCAGGCAGGTGGCGGCGACGAGGCCGAGCGCCTGCAGCGAGAGCAGCGGGAAGAACAGCTCCGCCTGGTAGCGGGCCACCAGTCGTCTCAACCCCCGTGTCCGCCGGGCCTGTTCGACGGTCCTGGCGAAGAGGACGGCGTCGGCCGCCGGGTCGTGGCCCTCGCGGTTGGGATGCGCGTGGTGGCGGTTGTGGTCGGCGACCCACCAGCCGTAGCTCATCCCGACCACGAGGTTGCCCAGCAGGATGCCGGCCAGGTCGGTGGTCCGGCGGTCGGCGAACACCGCCCGGTGGGCGATGTCGTGGCCGAGGAGCGCCAGCTGGCCGAGCACGAGGGCGAGCAGGGGCGCGAGGCAGAGCTGCCACCAGCTGGCGCCGAGCGTGACGAAGCGGGCCAGGAGCAGTGCCAGGGCCGCGAACAGCGCCGCGCTCCGGCAGGTGTAGTAGAGCGGGCGCCTTCGCAGCAGGCCGGCGTCCGAGACGCGCCGGTACAGCTCGGCGAAGTCGTCGTGCCGGGTGGTTCCGGCGGTCGGGGTGTCCTGAACGGTCATGTCACCATCCGGTCTGGGAGCGCTCCGGTCGGTCGTGGCCGCCGCGCGGCGCGGCCCCGGGCCGGGCGGGCCCCAGCGTTCCGTATACACCCCGTCTTTGTCCCGTCCCGGCCCGTGTCGCGCCCGAAAGCGGCTCGATCGGACGGGAAGCGGCCCCCACCACTCCGATGTGCGTCCGACAGTCGATCATGTGGTCGGTCGTCCGCGCCCACGGACAAGGAGTGGCGGCTGCCGTCCGGCCGGCTACTACTGCATCAGTTCGGTGCGGGGGTGCTCCGGCGACACCGGGCAGATGCAGACCTGCTGTCGGTAGCCGCTGCCGATCCGGACCGCGGTCGCTTGCCGCGGGCCCGCACCACGTCCAGTAGGAAGCCCCCGTCGAGGTGCGGGACGTCGCAGTACGGCCACGGCTCGTCGGCGGGCCGCAACAGAGGCCCGCCGACCGAAGTGTCATGTGGTGACGGAACCCCGGGGCGGGGGTGCGGTCGGGTCGCCGTGCGTGCCAGCGGAGCCAGTCGAGGAAGCACAGCGGTGACGTCGAGGGGCCGCGGCGGGGTGGGCTCTGAGCCGTCCGTCCCCGGGCCCGGCGGCTCGCTAGCTGCTGTGCAGGATCTGGATCAGGTTGCCGCAGGTGTCGTCCAGGACCGCCGTGGTGACCGGGCCCATCTCCCGTGGCTCCTGGGCGAAGTGCACCCCGAGCGCGCGCAGCCGGTCGAACTCCGCCGGTACGTCGTCCACGGCGAAGGAGGCGGCCGGGATGCCGTCCCGGACCAGCGCCGTCTTGAACGGCTGGACGGCCGGGTGGCCGGACGGCTCCAGCAGCAGCTCGGTCCCGTCGGGATCCTCCGGTGACACCACCGTGAGCCACCGGTCCGTGCCGCCCAGCGGGACGTCGTGCTTCTTCACGAAGCCCAGCAGCTCGGTGTAGAAGCGCAGCGCCTTCTCCTGGTCGTCGACGAAGACGCTGGTGAGGTGGATCTTCATGGGGGGGCTCTCCGGTGCGTCGGGCCTGCGCCATCGGGTGGCGATGCGCTCGGGAGTTCGGGGATCGCGCTCAGGCTATGCGCCGTGCCGCGGCGCACGGCCGCGGGGAGGAACACCCGGACGGGACTCCACTCGATCGGCGCAGCAGGCCGGCCGCGGCCTGCCGTCGCGGCTTCGGGCGGCCGGGGGCGTGCTTGGTGGCCGCAGGCGAGGCGGGGATGGTTCATGAGCCGGCCGGGCGTTCGCTCGACGGTCCGACAGTTCCTCGCCCCAGGAGTCACCTACACACCCTGCGATCCATTGACCTGGGTGAATGGAGAACTCTCATTGGAGTTCCGGAGGTGCGAGTGTCGAGGCGATCAATTCCGTCAGCCGGGCTTGCGGTCGGTGCCGGTCGGCTGCTTCGGGAGCACGATAACGGCGCGGCCCGCGTGTAGGTCGACGGTCGAGCGGGGCGGTGCGGCATCGCCCTCCTCGTCGCGGCGCATTGCCTCGGCAGAGCGTTCCTCCAGCTCAGCGGCTTTGCCGGTGTTCACTGAGCCGGTGAAGACGTCCAGGGCCACGGTGGACACCGAAGGCGCGCCGCCGACCCGGCTCAGCTGGCGCCGGAGCCGAGTCGGGACCAGCCTCGAACCGGCCAGCTGCCGAAACGCCGTCGAGGCGAGCGCGAACAGCACCACCGCCAATGCCAGGCCGGGCAAGGTGAGAGCGAACGCGATGACCATCGACCCGTGACCCCCATTGCACGACGCTCCCTGCATCGTGTTCCGACCGACAAACGGCCCGTACCTGAACGGTGGTTCCCCGAACGGGTTCGCCGCGACAAGGTGGACAGCCAGGAGCAGGCCGAGGGTGTCGGTGATGATGAACCGCTTGCGACCCTTGACCTTCTTGCCCGCATCGAAGCCCCTGGTGGTGACCGGGACGGTGTCGGCGGTGCGGACGGACTGCGAGTCGATCAGCCCCGCTCTCGGCTCGGCGTTTACGGCCGTCGGCTTCACTAACCCGGCTCCTGAGGACGTCATGGATCCGCTCGACCCGCGGTCTGATAGGCCAGGCGCTCGTCGGCGCCGTCGCCGATACGTGTGAGGACTTCGTCGAGGTGCATGTACTCCTCCCACGCGGGCCGCCCGCCGGCTCGGGAGAGCTCGGCCACGACGCGGTCTTCGAGGTCGGGGACGCGCTTGTTCTTCCAGACCTTGTCGGCCAGGCCCACGATCAGGTCCTCGATCCCGACGCCCGGGGCGTTCCAGGAGGCGTGGGTGGCTGCGAAGCGGGCGAGTTCGGCACTCACCCCGTGCTCGACGAGCGGCTCTCGCCCGGCCTCCTCGTGCTCCGCGCCGGGGCCGGAGAGTTCGGCGGGGTGGAGGATCTTGCCGATGTCGTGGGTTGCCGCGCCGTATAGCACCGCGCCCCGGGCGAAGGGCAACTCCGGGTGCTGCTGCTCCAGCCGGTCGACGAGTTGCCGTGCGACGTCGTGAACGGCTCGCAGGTGGGCGACGAGGCGAGGTGGAGCATCCAGCCGTTGCAGCAGCTCGGCCACCGCCCGGGGCAGCGGCCGAAGCGGTGGCTCGTGCGTGTCGTCAAGGCCGATCGACAGTACGTTCACGGTTGTCACCGCGTCAGGGTAGCCACCCGGTGTTCGCGAAGCGGAGGGGAGGAGGGTCGGGGCAGGCGGTCTTCCGCGGGGCGGGGGTTCGTAGAACGCTACGAGCTGCTGACCGCACCCGAAGGGAGCCCGCGTGAATCCGCCGCTCGTCCTCGATCCTGCCGGCCGTGACCGTGACGCCGAGAGCGCCGTCCTGCACACCAGCTCCGCCACCCGCGTCGACATCCTGGGTGTCCAGGCGTGGGCGGTCGCCGATCCGACCGTCCTGCTGTCGCTGCTCAAGGACCCGCGCGTCTCCAAGGACGCCCATCAGCAATGGCCGCAGCTGCCCGAGGTGGTCGGCACCTGGCCGCTGGCGCTGTGGGTGGCGGTGCGGAGCATGTTCACCGCGTACGGCCCGGACCACCGCCGGCTGCGCCGGCTGGTGAGCGGCGCGTTCACCGCCCGGCGGATCCAGGCGCTGCGCCCGCGGATCGAGCAGATGGCCGCCGACCTGCTGGACGAGCTCGCCGCCATGCCCGCCGGTGCGGCCGCCGATCTGCGCGAGCGCCTCGCCTACCCGCTGCCCATCCGGGTGATCAGTCACCTGATGGGGTTGCCCGAGCACCTGCAGCACCAGTTCCGCAGCAACGTCGACAACGTCTTCGACACCACTCTCACCGCCGCGCAGGCCCACGCCAACACCGAGGCGCTGTACGCGATGCTCGCCGAGCTGAGCGCCACCAAGCGTGCGGCGCCCGGCGACGACATGACCTCGCTGCTGATCGCCGCCCGCGACACCGAGGGCGACGGGACCGCCCTGACCGAGCAGGAGCTGCTCGACACGCTCCTGCTGGTCATATCCGCGGGCTACGAGACCACCGTCAACCTCATCGACAACGCCCTCACGGCGCTGCTCGGCGACCCCGGTCAGCTCGACCACGTCCGCGCCGGGCGGGCCTCGTGGGGCGACGTCGTCGAGGAGAGCCTGCGGCACAGCGCCCCGGTGGCGCACCTGCCGCTCCGGTACGCCGTCGCGGACGTCGAGCTGCCCGACGGCCTGACCATCCCGCGGGGCGACGCGATCCTCGCCTCGTACGCCGCCGCCGGCCGCCACCCTGCCGTGCACGGCGAGGACGCCGACGCCTTCGACGCCCTGCGCGCCGTCAAGGACCATCTCGCCTTCGGCAACGGGGTCCACTTCTGCCTCGGCGCACCGCTGGCCCGGATGGAGGCCGAGGTCGCGCTGCGGCTGTTCTTCGAACGCTTCCCCGAGGCCGCCTTCGCGCCCGGCACCCGGCTGCGGTCGCTGGAGTCGCTGATCTCCAACGGCCACCAGGAGCTGCCGGTCGCTCTCGGCCCCGACCGGGCGGCGCACCGCCCGTAGGCCGGGCAGGCCAGGCGATCGGCGTTCACCCGGGGACCGTTGACAGCCCGTCACGGTGATCGGTGTAATGCGTGTGCCGCCGCACGACGCACGTGCGGCACGTGCGGCACACACGGCACGTGGGGCGGCACACCGACCGTTTCGGGCTGTTCCCGGGGGAAGCAGGAAGTCATGGGCGCGGACAGCACGAACAGCGGCGGCACGAGCAGCGGCAGCACGGACCACGACGCCGCGCAGACCGCGGGAGCGGCCGGGCTGAACGCCCGGATGGCCGCGCTGTACGAGCGCGACGAGACCTGCCGGGGCCTGGGCATCGTGCTCGACGAGGTGTCCTCCGGGCGGGCGCGGATGCGCATGACGGTGGGCCCGGCCATGGTGAACGGCCACGGCATCGCGCACGGCGGCTACCTCTTCCTGCTCGCCGACGCGGCGTTCTCCTACGCCTGCAACAGCTACGGTCCGGTGACGGTCGCTCAGGCGGCGCAGGTCACCTTCCTGGCTCCGGCGGCGGTCGGGGACGAGCTGACCGCGGAGGCGGTGGAGCGGGTCCGGTCCGGGCGGAACGGGGTCTACGACGTGACGGTGCGGAACTCCGCGGCCAAGGTGGTCGCGGAGTTCCGCGGGCAGAGCGTGATGCTCGCGGGGAGGCCGCACACCGGCTGACCGCCACCCGCCGTCCGCCGATCAGGCCGGCGGGCGCTCGTCCACGACCTGCTGGAGCTTGCCGGTGCGCGGGTTGGTGGTGAGCCCGGAGCGCGGCACCCACTCGACGCCGAGGTGGTGGATCGCGCCGGCGGCGACCTCCTCGGGGTAGAGCGGGCGGGCCCGGTACACCGCCTCGACCAGCCGCTCCCCCAGCCCCGGCGGGGGCTCCTCGGTGCAGCCGAGCCGGAGGATCAGACCGTCCTTCCCGTCCCAGCGGCGCTGGACCAGCTGCATGCCGGAGATGGCCCGGTCCGGGTCGTTGGCGACCAGGACGTCGCGGATCTCCTCGGTCGGCATGGCCACGGTGCCGACCCGGGCGCCCTCGACCGACCGGCCGACCAGCCGGAACCGCCGGCACTCGCCGTCGATCCACTCGGCGCGGTCGCCGGTCGGGTAGCGCAGGATCGGCATCAGGGTGCGGAACAGGTTGGTGACGACCACCCGGCCGGCCGTGCCGGGCGCGGTGACCGGCTCACCGGTGACGTCGTCGACCAGCTCCACCACGGTGCGGTGGGCGAACGCCTCGTGCACCCGGACGTCGTCGCCGGGCACCGGGGCGCCGACCAGGCCGGCGTCGACCGAGGCGTAGCCGATCGAGGCGACGGCCGCCCTGGGGAAGGCCCGGGCGAGGATCGGGCGCAGGTCGGCGAAGAGCAGGTCCCCGCCGAAGAGCAGCAGTTCGACGCGTTCGGCGGCCTTGCCGTGCTTGACCAGGTGCTCGGCGACGGAGCTGAGCTTCATCGGCTCGCCGGCCAGCACGTCGACGCCGAAGTCCTCGATCAGGGCGGCCACGTAGGCGTCGGGGGCGGCGGCGACCGGGAGCCGGACGTTGTCGACGGGCGCGTGGTGCAGGGCGTTCTCGATGTAGAGGAAGCCGCCGTACAGCTCGCCGGCGCAGAAGAGGTTGGCCACCCGGTGGCCGGGGCGCAGGCCGGCCTGGACGAGGCCGGCGCCGAAGGCGGTCACCGAGTCGGCGTGCTCGGTGCGGGTCCAGGGGGAGAACTTCGGGACGCCGGTGGTGCCGCCGGTCTTGTAGACGCCGGCGTCCGTCAGCGGACCGGTGAGCAACCGGTTGTCCGGCCAGGAGTTGGCGGCCCAGAAGGCGGTCTGCTCGATGACGGGGAGCTGGTGGAGGTGCTCGACGCGGGCGGGCAGGTCCCGGTAGAGCTCGGCGTAGAAGGGCGAGTTGCGCCGGGCGAAGTCGACCAGCTCGGGCAGCGGTTTGGCGGGCACGGGGCTCTCCTCGGTGGGGCGGCCGGATTCGGGACGACCGATCCGGGCGGGGCGGCCGGACGCGGAGCGGCCGGTCCCGGCGGGCGGGTTCAGCTGGACTCGGGGCGGCCGATCCAGGTGCGGGCGAGGGTCTGGACGGCGGCGCCGTCCGGGTCGGCGAGCTTCTGTTCCAGGTAGGCGGCGGCCCAGTCGTTGGTGGGCACGCGGAAGGCCGGCCGTTCGGCGCGCAGGGTGCGGACGACCACCTCGGCGACCTCGCGGGCCGGCTGTCCGGCCGCCTCCCAGCCCTGGCCGCCGACCCAGGCGAGGTAGTCGGCGAAGGTGGGCGCGTAGGGGCCGGAGGCGGCCTCGATGGTCCTGCGGTTGATGTCCGGGAAGACGCCGAACTCGGTGTCCGGTACGAAGCCGGGGACGACGACGGAGACTCGGACGCCGTGGGCCGCGGCGACCGGGGCGAGGCTCTCCATGAATCCCTCGACGGCGAACTTGGCCGCGCAGTAGGCCTCGTTGAAGGGCTGGCCGACGACGCCGTGGACGCTGCCGATGGTCACCAGCCGGCCGCCGGAGGCGCGCAGCATTGGCAGGGCGGCGCGGCTGACGGCGATGACGCCGAAGAAGTTCACCTCCAGGTTGGCCCGCAGGGCGTCCATCGTGGACATCTCCAGGGTGGGGTCGAAGTTGGAGACGCCGGCGTTGTTGACCACCGCGTCGAGGCGGCCGTGGGTCTCGGCGACGCCGTCGACGCAGGCGGCCACGGAGGCGGGGTCGGTGACGTCGAGCGGGCGGACGTCGAGGGTGGCGCCGGCCCGGGCCGCGGCCGCGGTGAGCGCCCCCGCGCGGGCCGGGTCGCGCAGGGTGGCGACGGTGGTGAAGCCGGCCCGGGCGGCCGCGACGGCGGTGGCCAGGCCGATGCCGGAGGAGGTGCCGGTGATCAGGACGACCCGGCCGCTCGTGGCGCCGTCCCGGTCAGCGCTCGCGGCGCCCTCCGGACCGGCGCTCACGGCGCCGTCTCCGTCAGCTCGGGCGCCGGGTCGGCGGGCTGCTTCCGTGCCCGCTCGGCGCCGTCGAGGCGAGCCTGGATGCCGAGCGCGGGCAGGAAGGAGCAGGCGGCCAGCAGGGTGCCGCCGACCATGGTCCAGCGGGCGGCGTCCAGGATGCCCAGGGGGCCGGTGAGGGCCGAGACGGCGAGGCCGCCGACCAGGGCCGCGAGCGGGATCACGCCCCAGGTGACGGTGCGGAACGCCGCGTGCATCACGCCCTGGTGCTCGGCGGACATCCGGGACTGCCGGGTGGGCGCGCTGCAGACGTTGATGCAGGACATGAAGAAGCCGTAGCAGCCCATGGTCACGGCGATGACGGGCCCGGCCGGCAGCGCGGGCGCGGCCAGCACGCCGAGGCCGACCAGGCAGTGCAGCAGCAGGGACCAGGCGAGCGTGCGACCCAGGCCGAACCGTGCGCTGATCCGCGGGGCGACCACGGCGCCGGCCAGTGCGCCGACCGCGCCGACGGACATGGCGGCGCCGAAGACGCCGACCGAGACGTCCAGGCCGCGGTAGGCGAGGACGGGCAGCACGGTCACGAAGACCGGTCCGCCGCAGTTGAGGGTGACGGCCGCCAGCACCACGCGGCGCAGCACCGGGTCGGACCAGTTCAGCCGGAAGCCCGCGGTCAGCCGGTCCCAGACGGTGCCCTCGACGACCGCGCGCTCGCCCCACGGGCTCATGTAGCGGAAGCAGGCGGCGGAGACCAGGTAGCTGGCGGCGTCCACCAGCAGCGCGGCCACGCCGAGCGCGCTGTAGAGGGCGGCGGCGATGGAGGGGCCGGCGACCTCGGCGACCGAGCCGCTGCCCTCCAGCCGGGAGTAGGCGCGGACCATCTGGTCCTCCTCCACCACGGCGGGCACCGCGATGAGGTAGCCGATGTTGAAGAAGATGGTCGCCCCGCTGATCACGGCGACGCAGCAGAACAGCAGCGGGGTGGAGAGGACGTCCAGCCAGTGGGCGACCGGGATCACGGCGACGGCGGCCAGCCGGATCAGGTCGCAGGCGAGCATGGTCCGGCGCTTGTTCCAGCGGTCGACGAGGACGCCGGCCACCGGCCCGAGCAGGGGGATGCCGAGGTACTGGGCCATCGCCACGATGCCCACCTGGAGGGCGGAGGCGTGCAGGACGAAGATCATCAGGGTGGGGACGACGAAGACGGTGACCCGGTCGCCGACCACGCTGACCGTCTGTCCGGCCCAGAACAGGTTGAAGCCGCGCCCCAGGTCGGCGGGGCGCCCGGCCTTCACGCGTCCTCCTCGTCGGCCGCGCGGACCACGAAACCGGCGGTCTTGCCGGTGCGGTCGTTGCTGACCAGCTCCTCGACCGCGCGGACCCGGAAGTTCTCCGGGTCGTGCTGGAAGGCGGTGCTGAGGGTGAAGGTCGCGGAGAGGAGCTCGGTGCGCAGCCGGGCCGTGTCGACGGCGGCCTCGCCGGCGGTGCCCGGTCCGCCGCTGCCGTGGGTGAGCAGCAGCACGTCGACGCCGGTGGCCCGGCCGCCGTGCTCGGTGATCACGACCTGGGCCCGGGAGACGCCGGGCTCCCGCTCGGCCCGGGCGACCAGCTCGTCCACGTGCAGGCCGAGGCCGCGGACCTGGACGACGCTGTCGCGCCGGCCCAGTACGCGCATCGCCCGTCCCGGCCGCCCGCACGGGCAGCTGGTCAACTCCCCCGCGTCGCCGGTGCGGTAGCGCAGGACGGGGTTGAGCATCTCGGGGTTGAGGGTGGTGAAGTCCAGCAGGCCGTCCGGGCCGACGTGGACCAGCTGTTCGGGCAGCGGGTGGAAGGTGTCCGCCGGGCAGTCGGGGGTGTTGGTGCCGACCACCCACGTCTCGGTGGAGCCGAACATGCCCCAGCGGCGGGCCTGCGGTGCGACGGCCGCGATGTCCTCGGCGAGCTGCGGCTGCCAGGCCTCGCCGAGCCAGAGCACCTTGCGCAGGGCCGGCAGCTTCAGGCCGGCGGCGCGGGCGTGCGCGAACCAGAGCCGCAGCACGCTGGGCGTTCCGCCGATCGCGGTGGCCCGCTGGTCGGCGAGGAAGCCCAGCCAGTCGCCGTACTCCTCCCGGGTGACCGAGCCCAGCGCGATCACCCGGCAGCCGGCCAGGTCGGCCAGCGCGGCGGCAAGGAAGTGTGCGCCCCACATCCGGCCGGCGCCCCAGGCGTTGACGAAGGTGTCGTCGCGGTCGAGCGGCTGCCAGTGGGCGTGCACCCCGGCCATGTAGAAGCCGGTGGGCGCGTAGCCGACCTTGGGGGCTCCGGTGGAGCCGCCGCTCTGGAACAGCCAGGTGGCGCCGGTCGCGGCGCGCGGCTCCAGGTGGGCGAGGGCGACGTTGAGGTCGTCCTTGACCAGCGGCGGGAGGGCGGCCAGCTCGTCGAGGGTGGTGAGGTCGGCGGGCCGGTCGGCGTAGCGCGGGGCGAGCGCGGGCACCGTCCGCAGCAGGCCGAGCGCACGGGCGGCGACGGACAGGTGCGGCTCGGCGGCCTCGGGCGGGAGGGAGAACGCGTCGGTCATCGCGGGTCCGTCCGTGGGGTGGTGGGGGTCTGGTCGGTGAGCCACTTGGCGTGGCCGTCGCGGTAGGCGGTGAACCGGGCGCGGGTGATGTCCCGTTGGAGGGTCCGGTCGGGGTCGGACCAGTCGGGGGCGATCACACCGTCCGGCTCCAGCTCCGAGAACCAGTACCGCTCGCCGTCGTACAGGAAGTCGACGCAGAAGAACGGGATGCCCAGCTTCTCGGCGAAGTAGCCGGTGGCCTCGGCCAGTTCGGGCGGCACGGGCGGGAACTCCATCGCCCCGCCGCGGCTGGCGTTGGCGACCGGCGAGCCGGGTTCGGGGATCCGCTTCATCACCGCGTAGGGGCGGCCGTCGACCACGTAGACCCGGTAGTCGACGGTGCCGTCACCGAGGTAGGGCTGGGCGACTAGCGTGGTGTCGCCGCCCTGGGCGAGGCTGGCCAGGCCGCGGATGTCCTCCGGTCCGCGGGCGAGGTTGATCCCGCCGCCGCCGCACCAGCCGGACGGCTTCACGATGGCCGGGTAGGTGAGGTTGCCGAGCGCGACCTCGTACTGGTGCTTGCTGATGTCGCGTCCGGTGCCGATCCGCACCGTCGGGATCGGCGGCACCGGGGAGTCGGCCAGGTGCAGTACGGTGGCGAGCTTGTCGTTGCCGATGAGGGAGATGTGCGGCGGGAACGGCAGGTAGAAGCCGGCCTGGTCGAGCACGGCGTAGAGCGCGTACTGGTTGAAGATGTCCATCGCCTGGTAGGGCAGCGAGTAGAGCGCGGTGATGAAGAGGGTGTCCTGCGGGGTCACCGGCTCCTCGTCGACGTAGACCACCGGCCGGGCCGGGTCGGTGGCGTCCACGGTGACCGCGTCGGGTGCGTGCCGGCACCAGGTGAGGCCCAGCTCCTCGGCGGTCTCCGCGTAGAGGTCCCAGAAGAAGTGGTGCCAGGTGGCGGTCATCCGGGTGGACTCGCGGTCGGGGAAGATCCAGCACATCCGGCGCAGCGGGCCGGGGTCGTGGGCGGGGCTGGTGGGGTTCACCGTGCTCCTTCCGGGGTGGTCTGCGGGGTCGGGGCGGGCCGTGGCGCCGGGACGGCCAGCGCGGTCGGGGCGGTTCGGGCGGTCTGGGCGGTCGTCTGTTCGGACCACCAGCGGCGGCCGGCCTCCGGGAGGGTGTCCACCGGGTCGTAGTACGGGTGGCGCCGCTCCAGCGGCGTCCCGCCGGCGGCGCGGACCTCCAGCTCGGTGCGGTAGTTCTTGGTCCAGTACGAGATGCCGCGCTCGCGGTCGTACCCGACCGCCTGGTGCACCCAGCGCTTGCCGAGGTTCGGCACGTCGCAGACCAGCCGCGGGGTGGCGTAGCCGGGGAGGTAGCCCATGATCGCCTCCTGGAGCCGCTGCGCCTCGTGGACGCTGGTGCGCCAGTGCTCGGCGTTGGGGATCATGTCGCAGAGGTAGAAGTAGTAGGGCAGGATGTTCGCCTCCCCCTGCAGGGCGAAGCAGAGGTCGAGCAGGTCGTCGGGGGTGGCGTTGACGCCGCGCATCAGCACGCCCTGGTTGCGTACGTCCCTCACGCCCGCTTCCAGCAGCGCCCGGGCCGCCTCGGCGACCAGCGGGGTCACCGACCGCACGTGGTTCGCGTGGGTGTGCACGGCCAGGTTGACGGCCCGCCGGGCGGCCACCTCGGCCACCCGGTGGACGCCTTCGAGGACCTCCGGCTGCAGCCAGTGCTGCGGCAGGCCGACCACCGACTTGCTGGCCAGCCGGATGTCCCGCACGGTCTCCAGCTCCAGCAGCCGCAGCAGGAAGGACTCCAGTTGCGGCCAGGGGACGTTGGCGAGGTCACCGCCGGAGACGACCACGTCGCGCACGCTGGGCGTGCGCTTGAGGTAGTCGAGCATCAGCTCCTGCCGGTGGACCGGCCGCAGCACCAGCTTGGCCTTGGTGACCTGCGGCGTGGACGTGCCGACCAGGTCCATCCGGGTGCAGTGCCCGCAGTACTGCGGGCAGGTGGAGACCAGCTCCGCCAGCACCTTGGTCGGGTAGCGGTGGGTCAGCCCCTCCACCACCCACATCTGCGCCTCGTGCAGCGAGTCGCGCTCGGCCTTGGGGTGGCTGGGCCACCGCGGGTGCCGGTCGGCGCGCACCGGCAGCATGTAGCGGCGTACCGGGTCGGCCAGGAAGGCCGCGGTGAAGGCGTGCCGCTCGGTCGGGGCGTCGGCGGCCATGGTGTTCAGCATCTGCGGTGGCAGCAGCATCGACATGGTCGCGAACTCGGCCTGATCAGCGGCAAGTTGCCCGTAGAAGGCGTCGGTCAGCAGGTCGCCGACGACGGCCCGCAGCTGCCGGGCGTTCTTGACGCAGTGCGCCCGCTGCCACTGCGCGTCGCGCCACTGGGCCTCGGTCACGCCGCGCCAGCCCGGCAGCCGGCGCCAGTCCGGCTCCACCAGCACCGTCCGGACGTACTGGTACGGCTGCCGGGGCCGCGCGGCGCCCATCGGCGTTTCGCTGCGCGGGAGTTCGGCGCGCGGGAGTTCGGAGCGCGGCGGCTCGGGACGGGCGGGATCGGGACGGGCGGGATCGGGACGGGCGGGATCGGGACGGGCGGTTTCGGTGCGCTTGGACTCCGGGCGCGGGGACTCCGGGCGCGCGGGTTCCGGGCGCGCGGGTTCCGGGCGCATGGGTTCGGGGCGGTCCATCCGGGCGCTACTGGCCGGCGAAGAGGGTCGCGAAGCGGGTGCGCAGTTCGCGCTTGAGCACCTTGCCGGTCGGCCCCAGCGGGAACTCCTCCGCCGTGCGGGCGATCCGGACGGCGGCCAGCGTGGCCAGGCCGGCGCCGGCCAGCGCCTTGTTCGCGGCCTCCAGGACGTCCTCGGCGCGCACGCCGGCGGCCTCCGCGGCCGCCTGCAACTGAACCACCGCAATGGGCCGTTGGACCTCACCAGCCGCGCCGGGGACACCGATCACCGAGCAGTCCCGCACCAGTTCGGCGCAGTCGGCGAGCAACACCTCCTCGATCGGCAGGCTGTAGACCGGGCCGGCCGCGGTGTCGATGACGTCCACCGTGCGGTCCAGGTGGTAGAAGCGGCCCTCGGCGTCACGCCGGGCGACGTCCCCGGTCAGCCAGTAGCCGGCCAGCTCGAAGCTGCTGGTCAGCCGGGCGTTGTTCCAGTAGCCCGGGGTGCGCGAGGGCGTGTCCACCGCGAGCAGTCCGACCGTGCCGTCCGGGAGCTCCGCGCCGTCCTGGTCGAGGACGGCGGCCCGGCGGACCACCTCCAGCGGCTTGCCGACGCAGCGGTCGTCCCGCGCGCTCTCCGGCGTGGTCACCTGGCCGAACAGGGCCATGCCCATCTCGGAGGACCCCAGCCCGTCGACGAACTGCGAACCGGGGAGAGCGGGTTGCTCGGCCTTCTCACGCGGCAGCAGCCAGGGCCGGATCAGCCCGGCCGGCCGCTCCCCTAGCTGGACCAGCCGGCGGATGTGCCCGTAGTGCGCGCTGTCGCCGGTGTTGAACCACGAGTGCACCTTGGCGGCGCCCTGCACCGGCAGCTCCCCGGTGGCGAGTTCGACGAAGGTGCGCGGGAAGGACGCCACCATCGTCGGCTGGAACGCCTCCATCACCGGCTCGACGACCGGGCGCCGCCAGTCGGCCATCACCACCGTCGGCAGGCCCAGCAGGGTCGCGGTGAGGAAGTAGCTCAGGCCGCCCGCGTGGGTGTGCGGCATCAGCGACATCAGCCGGTCGTACGGCTCGGCCGGGAAACGCACCATGCGCGGCTGCTTGCCGTCCCAGAACTGCCGGTGCGCCAGCATCGTCGACTTGGGCGTGCCGGTGGTGCCGGAGGAGTGGATCAGCGCGACCACGTCGTCCGCCGCGTGCCGGTACGGGTACGCCTCGGGCAGCCCGTCGGAGGCGTCCGCGTCGAAGGACTGCACCTCGGCGGCGAGCGCGAGGAACCGCGGCCGGCGCTGCGGGTCCTGGCGGTAGGCGGCGGCCAGGCGGGTGGTGTCGTCCGCGACCACGCCGACCACGCCCACGTGGTTGAGGTAGCGCACCATCACGTCGTGCCGCATGGCGTCGTTGACCAGCGCCGGGACGGCACCCAGCGCGGTCAGCGCGAGGAAGTGCAGCAGCGGCTCCAGGCCCTCGGCGATCACCACGGCCACCGGCTCGCCGGGGCGCACGCCGTTGGCGTGGTACCAGGCGGCGTACCGGTCGCGCAGGGCGGCGAGGTCGAGCAGGCTGTGGCCGCGCAGCACGACGGCGCCGCGGTGGTCGGTGTGGTGGCTGTAGGCGAAGGGGACCGCACGGTTGGGGTTCACGGCGATCGCGTGGTCGAGGAAGTTGCCGGCGCCGAGGTCGGGCTCGGCCATCAGCCGCTCGCGGGCGGCGAGGGGCGCGACGGGACTCTGGTGGGAAAGCTGCTCGCTCATCGGGGTCTCGCAATCGTGAAGGGGTGGCTCGCGGCCGGCTCCGGTGGAGCAGGCGGCCGGACGGGCTCAACTGCGGGGTGGGGCAGGGCGATCCGGCGCTCGGTGCCCGGCCGTCCACCGGTGCACGCGCGGCGGTCCGCGCACGGTGGTCTCCGTGCGGCGGTCCCGCACGCGGTGGTGTGAGTGGGGCTGGTCGTGCGGACGGAGCCCGGTCCGGGGGCGGTTCAGGCTCCGGGGCTCAGCCCGCCGGGCGGGCGAGGATCTCCGCGACGACGCGGCGGCCGGAGCGGACCGCACCCTCCAGCAACCCGAAGAACTCGGTGCTGGTCTCGGTGCCCGCCCAGTGCACCCGGCCGTGCGGGGCGGTCAGCTCCGGACCGAGCCGCAGCCAGTCGCCGGGACCGAACAGCGCGGCGTAACAGCCCCTGCTGTACGGCTCGTTGACCCAGTCGGTGACGTGGAAGCCGATCGGCGCGGGGAGCATCGGGAACAGCCGGGCGGCCTGCGCGACCGCCGCGGCACGCTGCTGCGCCGGATCGAGGGCCGCGAACCGGTGCGCCTCGGCCCCGGTGACGAAGCCGGTGAGCACGCCGGCGCCCGTGCCGGACGGCGAGTCGTCGACCGTGGAGAGCAGCGGTCCCTCGGCGTTCACCGACCAGCCGGAGAGCCCGTGCTCGCGCCAGAGCGGTGCCGGGTAGACCAGGTGGAGCTTGACCGCGCAGCCGCGCCCGGTCCGCTCCCCCGCGCGGGGAGCCGGCGGTGCGGGGTGCTGGTCGAGGGCGTCGGCGAGCAGCGGCGGCAGCGCCACCACCGCGACGTCCCCCCGGTACTCGCCCCGCGCCGTGCGGACGGTGACCCCGTCGGCGTCCTGGTGGACCGCCAGGGCCGGCTCACCGAGCCGGAGCCGTCCGTACGGCGAGGCCGTCAGCCGGGTGGCCAACCGCTCGCAGAGCAGGTGCGCTCCGCCGGCCACCCGGTCCTGCTGGGCGCCGCCCTCGAAGGCGTTGAGATAGCGCAGTCCGCCGCCCGAGCGCAGGTAGAAGGCCATGTGGAGGACGGAGACGTCGGCCGGGTCGGCGGCCATCATCTCGCCCAGGAAGAGCGGGAAGAAGAGCCGGGCGTCCGGGTGGGAGAGCTCCCGCGCGGCCCACTCGGCGGCCGTCAGGGTGTCCAGCCGGGCGGCCTCCGGGGTGAGCCATGGCGCCTCCGGCCGTACGGTGGCGGTGAGTTCGGCGAGCCGGTCGAAGAGGTCCCCGAGCGCCACGGCGTTGAGCGGCGGGAAGCGGCCGTCCCGGGTGACGCTCCCGTCGCCGCGCCCGGCCGGGTTGGCGTCGGGGTCTGCGTCCGGGGCGGCGTCCGGGCCCGCGTCCGCGCGGGCGAGGGCGAAGCGGCTGGCGCCGGCCATCGTGGTCGGCGTGGTGGCGAGATCCAACTCCTTGAGGATGTCCAGGAGTTCGGTGTGCCGGTCGCCGAGGTAGGCGGCTCCGGCGTCGACCCACTCGCCGGGCGCGACCTCGATCCCGTGCGTCCGGCCGCCGACCCGCTCGCGCGCCTCCAGCACGGTGACCTCGACCCCGCGGGCCGCGAGCCCGGTCGCGGCGGTCAGCCCGGCCGCCCCGCCCCCGATGACCACCGCCGAGGCGACGGCCGAGGCGACGGCGGCGCGGTCCCCGGCGCTCATCCGGCGGTCGCGATCAGCCGGACGAGGCCGGCCGGGGTGGGCGCGAGCGCGAAGTCGTCGAAGGTCAGCTCGACGCCGTAGGTACGGGCGACGGCGCTCAGCACGCGGGTGGCGATCAGGGAGTCGCCGCCGAGGAGGAAGAAGTCCGAGTCCGGCTCGACGTCACTGCTCTCCAGGACGCGGCGGAAGATCTCCGCCACGCCCTCGACATCGGCGGATGTGGTGTCAACGCTGCTCATCAATGCGCTCCTTTGACCTACGGGTGCACCTGTGGGGCACCTGGTGGCGGGTCTGGATGGGCAGGCCCCGAGCAGGGCGGGCCTGGCGACGGGGGCGGCCCGACCGTCCGGGGCGCGTCCGCCCCGCGGCCTTACCGACGGCTCGGTGGCCGTCGGGCGGGCTTGCCCGCCTAGGAAGTGACCGGGGCGGCGCCGGGGGTCTGCCCGGAGCCCGATCCGTTCGCCGCGTAGCGGCGGTGCGAGCCGGCGCGGTCGACCTTGCCGCTCGCGGTGAGCACCAGCGCCGGAACGACGGTGATCCGGCTGGGCATGAGGTGACCGGGCACCCGGCCGCCCAGGTGGGCCCGGAGGTCGGCGTCCAGCGTGCCGGCGGCAGTGCCCGGGCGCGGCACCACGTAGGCAACCAGCGCCGAGCGGCCGGCCACCGTCGCCCCGGACACGGCGACCGCCGCGACGCCGGGGTGTCCGGCGATCTCCGCCTCGACCTCGGCCGGGTCGACCCGGATGCCGCGGACCTTCACCTCGCCGTCCAGCCGCCCCTGGTGGGTGAGGACGCCGTCCGGAGCACGGCTCACCCGGTCGCCGGTACGGAACCAGCGGACCCGGGCGCCCTCATTCCCGCTCTCGCCCACGCCGGCGGTGTCGGCGTCGCCCTCGGCTTCGATGAACCGTGCCGCGGTGGCCTCCGGCAGCCCGTGGTACCCGAGCGCCACCGCGGGCCCGCCGATCAGCAGCTCGTCCTGCTCGCCGAGCCGTTCGAGGACGTGCGGCAGCGCCCGCCCGATCGGCACCCGGTCGCCGACCGCCCACGGCCGCTCCCGCCCGGGCGCCTGCGGCCCGTGCAGATCGACCGCATGGGTGATCAGCGTCGTCTCGGTGGAGCCGTAGGTGTTGAGCAGCCGGATCCGGCCGGTGTCCAGCGCCGCCCAGTCGGCGAGCCGGGCCGGGTTGGCCGCCTCGCCGCCGATCACCAGCAGCCGGACGGAGTCGGGGAGGGTGCGCCGCTCCTCGGCGAGGTGCAGCACCAACTCGTGCCAGAACGCGGTCGGCAGATCCAGGACGGTGATCCGCTCGCGCTCCACCATCCGCAGGAACCGCGGGAACGACCCGGAGTGCGCCTCGGCATCGAGGACGAGAGCGGCCCCCGCGGTGAGGGTCGGCAGGATCTCCTCGAAGCAGGTGTCCCAGTTCAGCGAGGCGAACTGCAGCACCCGGTCGTCCGGTGTCAGGCCGAACAGCCCGCGCAGCGAGGCGACGACCGCGGAGATCGCCCGGCGCGGCGTCACGACGGGTTTCGGCTGCCCGGTCGAACCCGACGTGAAGAGGAGGTAGGCCGGCTGCTCCGGCTCCACCGCGTGCACCGTTGGAGGCGGCTCGGACGGCGGCGGCGCCGCCTCCGCAGCGGCTAATCGCGGCAGTTCGACCAGGTCGAGGCCGCCCGGAAGGAGCTGCTCGTCGGCCCCGCGCCCGTCGTCCACACGGGGTCCGTCGTCGACCCCGCGCCCGCCGTCCGGCCCGGTGGCGGCGGCCAGACCGGTCCGGCACCCCACCGCGGCCAGCATCGCCTGTCGGCGCTGCGGCGGAAACGCCGGGTCGACCGGGCAGTACGCGCCCCCGGCCGCCAGCACACCGAGCAGCCCGACCACCGTCTCCGGCAGGTGCACCGCCGGAACGGCGACGACTCCCGGGCCGGCGCCGAGCCGGTCGGCCGTCATACGTGCCAACGTGTCGAGTTGGCGATAACTCAGGGCGCGCCCGTGGTGGACGATCGCCGCCCGTTCCGGATATCGGCGCACGGTTTCCGTGAACGCGTCAATCAAGTCGGAACTGGCTCCGTGGATGTTGCGGTTCTTTGTCATGCCCGCCCCAAAGAATGCCGTGCGAGCCCTTGTCGGTGCTCGGCGAGCCGGGACTCTACCTTCGAACATGCGTAGCCACAATGGCTGTTGAGGATGTCGCTTCAAGGATGTGTGGTTGACATGTGAACGAGAGAGAGTCCGTCAGGACGGACTGCTGCGACTCAAGAGACCACGAAGAGTGACGAGACGGAGACGACCAGTGCGTGCCGCCCCGAATTCCCCCGCCGGTGATGTGTGCACGATTCACATTCCGCCGGCGTTTCCGGGAATTCGGAGGGACATCACCACCTCCACGCCGACCCGGAACCGCTGCGTACCGGAACGGCGCCGGTTCCTCATGCCGAAACAGGGCAGGGATTCCCACTCCCGGAGCCTGACGGCCGTAATCGCCGACGGCGTTTTCGTTCCACGTCCCGCAGCCGGGCGGGCACCCGGTGAACGGCTCGCCGGACGATTGGAGCACCTGAGCGTCCGGCACGCCCTCGGCCGCCACCCGCCGGCCGGCCGTCGCCCGCCCGTCGGCAAGCGAACAGCGACCGGCCCCGGCACCGCGTGAGCGCGGTACCGGGGCCGGTCGACCGCGGTGCTCTACCGTGAGCAGCCGCCGCGGATCCTGTCGTGGACCCTGCAGTTGACCCTGGGGCGGATCAGGGGTGCAGGACGCGGGAAGGCGCGGCCGCGTTGTCCGCAGACGCCTGGGAGCGGACGGCGGGCGTCACGCAGACGTCGTCACCGGGCCAGGCCTCCCGCCAGACGTAGCCGGAGATGCAGGTGTGCGGCCCGTACGGCCCGGACACCCACCGGCTGTACCGGGCGGCGTTGTCGGCGGCGGCCTGGCTGCGGGTCGCCGGGGCCACGCAGGTGTAGTCGCGGAAGTCGCCGTCGCGCCAGACGTACCCGGAGACGCAGGTGTTGGGGCCGTAGATCGCCACCGAGGTGGCCGAGTAGACGGTGACGGTCGCGGTGCCTCCGCTGATCGAGGTCGAGATCGAGTCGCCGTTGGCGTTCAGCGAGGTGACGGGGAGCCTGGCGCCGCCGTCCAGGGTGCGCTGCAGGTACGGCGTGCCGTTGACGATCTCGTGGATCAGCACCACGTCGTTCGGGATGCCCGCGGAGTAGCCGAGCTTCCGGGTGAACTCGACGGTGTAGTAGTGGAACGGGTCGGAGCCGATCGGCACCCGCAGGAGCTTCGGGTGGGAGCCGTCGTCGCTCTGGAACGAGGTGAGGGTGTGGCTGCTCCAGCCGGCCGGGGCGACGGCCACCCGACCGTGGTCCACCCAGCCGAGCTTGTCGAGCTGGTAGCCGACCAGGCCGACGGGCTGGGCGTTGCCGTAGGTGCCGCCGGTGCCCGAGCCGTAGACGTTGGCGGCGCTCATCTCGTCCCACGGGTCGTCGTACTCGCCCGGCGCGGACCACGGGGCGTTCCGGTAGCTGGTGTCGTTGGAGAAGGAGTGGCCGAGGCCGTAGCCGTGCAGCATCTCGTGGGCCACGGAGACGGAGCCGAGGCCGGTGCCGTCCAGGTAGATCGCGCCGCCGGCGCCCCACCAGTCGATCCCGACGTTGGTGACGACGATCGTGCGGTGCCCGGCGGGGACGGTGTACCCGCCGGCCTTTGCGGCGTTGACGCAGTCCTGGAAACGGGTCCACCGGTCCCGGCCCTGCTCCTGGGCCAGGGTGTACGGCATCGTGTACCAGCCGGCGGCATTGGAGTTGCGGATCTGCACGGCGCCGGCCGAGATGCTGTTGAAGTAGTCGTACATGCCTCCGGTGCCGGCACCGGAGTCGGTGAAGAAGTTCCTCAGCCAGCCGGCGGTGTGCGGTTCGGACGCGTTGTCCGAGACCTTGCACATGAGGATCGACCAGCCCGTGTAGCCGCGGACCGGCACTGCCTGGGCGCTCTGCTGGAGTCCGCAGAACGCCATGACGACGACGGCCAGTAACGCGGCCGCCCTGGCCCGGACCCGGCGACCTCGATCCCCGTACGTCCGGATCCCTTGCTCACGTTTCCCACGCATGCGGGAGCCCTCCCCTTCCCGGTACCCGGGGCCTGTCCCCGGACGGGCGACGGCTTCCGTACCCAGCCGACGACGAGGGGTAAACTCCCTGCAGAGATGGCCAGTTGAGCGGCAGCGAGCATCAGTTCGGGTCAGTGGGACGACTCCGACCATCCCACCCCGGGAGCCTCCCCCGCGAAATCCGCTGGCGGCCCGTTCCACACCGGGCGATCATGGCGCGCATGACTGACGCACCCGAGCGATGGACCCAGGCGACCGTCTACCCCGACATGTGGACCGACCCCGACGACGACCCCCGCAACAGCGAGGGGGTCAGTCCGGACGGAGAGCTCCCCACCCTGCAGGACTTCCTGACGAACTATCGGATGACTCTGCGGATGAAGTGCGAGGGCCTGGACGCCGAACAGCTCGCCCGCCGCTCGGTCCCGCCGTCGACGATGTCGCTGCTCGGCCTCGTCCGCCACCTCGCCGAGGTGGAACGGGACTGGCGCAACTGGCTCCACGACGGCGAGCGGCTGCCGAAGCTGTACGGCCGGCGCGACGCGGACTTCGAGGACGCCGTCGCCGACCAGGCCGTGGTCGACGCAGCGTACGCCGATCTGGAGCGCGAGCAGGCCGCGACGGACGCCGCGCTGGCCGCGTTCGCGGACCTGGGCGAACGGGTGGGGAAGGACGGGATCGCGATCCGGGAGCTGCTGGTGCACCGGGTCGAGGAGTACGCCCGCCACTGCGGCCACGCCGACCTCCTGCGCGAGTGCATCGACGGACGGGTCGGCCAGTGACACCCACGTCCTGAGGGCCCGGCCTCGGCATCGACTGTGCGGCCGCGAGCCGCGGACTGCGCGCCCGGTCGGCCCCACGCCCCGGTCGGCCCCGCGCCCCGTCCGGGGTCAGGGCCGCGTCGGACCCGGTACCGCGTCCGAGCCCGCCGGAGCTGGGCCGAGCGGGTGGGGTCGGGGCTGCGCCGGTGTGGTGCCCGGGCTCGGCCGCGGGTGCGCGCGGGAGGCTGGTCGCCCCACGACAGGCGGGAGAGGGCGGGTGACCGGAGACGACGCGCGCAGCGCCGGCGGTGGGCCGGCGAAGGACGAGGCCGGGGCGCGGGCCGAGGGCGGGGCCGGGGCGCGGGCGGCGGCCGCCGGTAACGCCGGCGTCCTGGGGACGGCGCTCGGCGTGGTGCTGGCCTTCTCCTTCGCACAGGGCTCGTGGCAGTGGTTCTCCACGTACCTCGGCGTCACGCTCCTCGCCGTGGTGCTGTCCTTCGGCCGGGTGCCACGGCGGTGCCCGGGCCGGCAGCCCGGCTACGCCTGGAGCCTGGCGGCCTACTCGCTGGTGGTGGGCCTCTGCGTGGCGCTCGCGCTCGCACCGGCGATGCAGCGCTGGGACTGGCTGTTCCCCATGCCGGGAACGCGTCAGGAGTGTCTGCAGGCGGGCCGCTACGGGAGCCTGCAGACCGAGGCCGCCCTCGGGGGCCTCGCGTCCCAGGACGGCGCGGCCCTGGCCTACGCGCAGCACCGCGCGGGTCACCAGGCCGTCGACGTCTGCCTCTCCGCCACGACCACGCTCTGGCTCCCGGTGTACGCCCTCGCCGCGGCCGCGCTGACGGGTGCGCTCGGATGGCTCTGGGCGCGCACCCGGGCCCGTGCAGCGGCCCCCGCCGGAGGGGCGACCCGCCCGGAATAGCGGGCCTTCGCGGGGAGCCGCCGAGCGTTCCGGGCGGCGCGGAAATTCGTGTACCCTCCCGTCGAACATGTGATCACATGGTGGTCACTCGGCGCCGGGCGCCGCAGTGCCGGGTTCGGGCCGTCCGCACACCGGTCACGTGACACAGGAGACATCTCATCGACACCGCCATCCGCAGGGCCGCGCGCGGCACCGTGCCCGTCGTCGTCAGTGCGTCCGTCCTCGCCGCGGGTCTGACTGCCTGCGGAACGGTCGAGCAGCTCTCGGCCGCCCAGAAGGTCTCCAAGGCCTTGGACAGGCTCGGTGCGAGCACCTCCGCCGGGCTGACGGTGTCGGTGGAGGCGTCTCCCGAGCAGATCGTCGCGTACGGCAAGGCCACCGGCGACGAGATCGAGCAGCGGAGCGCCGAGGCCGTCTCCGGCCTGAGCATCTCCGTCGCGATGGCCTCCGACAAGCCGCTCAAGGAGAGCAGCGCCTTCAAGGACGCGTCGGGCGCCGGTGGCCCCGTGGGTGCCGCGCCGGACAGGTCGCTGCGCGTCTCCTACGTGCTGGCCGACCGGAAGGGCACCGCGCTGCTCGAGTACCGCCAGGTCGACGCGAAGGCGTACCTGCGGGCCGACGCCAAGGGCCTGGTGAAGCTGGTCGGTGAGGACCCGGCCCAGGTGGACGAGGTCGGCCGGGAGCTGCCCGACGAGCTGGGCGCGGTCAGGGACGTGCTGGCGGGGAAGTGGATCGCGCTCGACCTCCAGGAGCTCGCCGACTCCGCCAAGAAGTCCGACCGGGCCAAGTCCCCGGCTCCGACCGGGCGGCCGCCCCTGGACCCCAACTCCGCCGCGCAGCTGACCGAATCGCTGAAGGACGTCTTCTCCCGGACCGTCACCTTCGAGGACAAGGGGAGGAAGGACGGCGCCGAGCACGTCCTGATGAGCGCCCCGGCCCGCAAGCTGATCGACGGGGTGCTGGGCGCCGTCGAGCCGTTGTCCGCGAAGTTCCCCGGGCAGTTCGGCAGGCTTCCGGCCGCGGCCCCGGCGGACGTGCCCGACAAGGCGATCGGGGTCGACCTGTACCTGAAGGACGGCCGGTTCGCCTCGGCCACCTTCGACCTCGCCCAGCTGGAGCCCGAGGCCGGACCGGGCGCGGCGTTCCCGGTGAAGCTGGCGTTCAACCAGTCCGCCCCGGTGGTGCAGGCGCCCGCCGGTGCCGTCACGGTCTCCGAGAAGGACCTGCAGAACGTCGTGCTCGCGCTCGGCGAGGCGGCGGCGGAGGAGGACGGCTCCCCCGGCCCCGGCCCGCGGCCTGGCATCGGGCCCGGCCCTGGCAAGCCGCTGACCGACGCCCAGGTCAAGGAGCTCCGCGGCCTCGGTATGACCGAGTCGCAGATCCAGATCTTCAACGAGCTCGGCATGGACTACGAGGAGATCAAGAGCCTGGCCCAGGACAGCTGATCGCCCCACGCGCGCCGAGCAGGCGGACCGGGCAGGTGCGGCCCCCCGGCTGCACCTGCCCGGCCCGTGTCGAGGCCGGCTCATACGGAGCCCGTGCCCGCGCGAGGCCCGCTCGCGCGGGGCGCGGCTCCCGACCGGCTCAGCCCTTCAGCCCGTCCCCCGCGTGGTCGACGATGCCCGCCTCGAAGACGGCCGAGGAGTGGGTGTAGCCCTTGCCCTTGTTCGCCCCCGGCGACGGCTCGCCCACGGGCGGGAGGCCGTCGGCACCGACCGGCGGGAGATCCTTGAGCAGAACCTCCCGCACGCCGAGGAACGCGCCGGTGGTGGTGTCGAAGATCAGCGACACCCGCATGGTGCCGTTCATGCCGACCACCGCGACGCCGTGCCGGCCCGCCGCGTCGACCTCGTCTGCGACCACCGAGGTACCGGGGAGCTTCGCGGCCGCCTGCATGAGCGCCGCCTGGACGGCCGGCGGCGCGGTGACGTTCATGAACGCCATCTGCACGTCGCCGAAGGCGATCTGGTACCGCAGCTCCTTGGTCATCGGCATCCCCGCCACCATCTTGGAGCGGTCGGCGTTGAGCAGCGCCTGCAGCAGCCCTTCCGGGTCGGTGGGCAGGGAGGCGAGGAACGCATAGGTCTGGGTGCTGAAGCTCGCCTCCCGCGGCGCTCCCTCCGCTTTGCCCAGCGGGGCGGGCCACGGGTTCCGATCGCCGCCCTGCGGCCCGGGCATCCCGGGGTCGACGATCAGGCCCTCGGACCGGCCGTCGACGGAGAACCACATCCTCCGCTCGCGCCGCGACTCCAGATCCCCGTCCTGGAGCAGCCGCTGGTAGGTGAACTGGCCGTTCTTCGCGTGCGGGTCCGGGCGGCTCGCGGCGGCCCTGGCCGCCTGCGCCAGCAGGCCGGCGGCGTCCGTCGGCGCCACGGTCGGGGATGCCGACGCCGTCCCGGACGCCGATGCGGTCGCGGACGGCGACGCCGACGTGGTCGGGGACGCCGGCGTCGTGGCGGCCGAGGACACGGACACGGTCGGCGTGCCCGGGCCGGCCGGGCCGGAACCGCTCTCGTGGCCCCCCGGGACGACCAGGGTCACCGCGGCGACCGCCCCCACCGCGACCGGCGACGCCACCAGCCACACCAGCCGGCGCCGTGACCGCGGCGCCTTCGCCTCCGTGCCCCGCGCAGCCTCTGCGGCGATCTCACTCATCACGTGCTCCCTCAGCAACCGGTGGCGGTCGGCGGCGAGCGTCTCCTGCGAGTCGTTCATCGGATGTCCCCCTGCATCGACCGGGCGGCCTTCAGGCCGCCACCCCCTACCTGTCCGGTGGCCACCGCGAGTTCCCGGCGGTCCCCGCCCTCCCGGCTCTCCCGGCGATTCGCCAGTTCGGCTTCGGTGAGCGACTTCAGCCGGGTCCGGGCCCTCGAAAGACGGGAGCGGACGGTACCGACCGGGATGCCGAGTGCCTCGGCGGCGGAGGCGTAGTCGAGCCCCATCCACACACAGAGCCGGAACACCTCGCGCTCGGTCCGGCGCAGGCTCGCCAGCGCGCGCCGCACCGCGGCGAGCTGGGCACCGTCGTCGAGGCGGGTCACCAGCTCGTCGGCGAAGTCCGGCGCGGCCTCCCGCTCGGGCAACCGCGCCATCGCGGCCCGGTGCCGGCGGGCCGCCCGCGCGGTGTTGCGCAGCACGTTGGTGGCGATCCCGAACACCCACGGCCGCAGGCTCTCGTCGCCGGGCTCCAGGCGCTCGCGCAGCCGCCAGGCCTCCAGGAAGGTCAGCGACACCACGTCCTCCGCGGCCGCCCAGTCCCCCAGGGTGCGGAGCGCGTAGCCGTACACGGCCTGGGCGTGGGCGTCGAAGAGCTCCCCGAGCGCATCCTGGTCCCCGGCGCGCAGGCGCGCCCGTTGTGACAGTTCCATGCCCACCCCTGTCCGCACCCTCCGCCGGGTTCCCTGTGAGCCGCGCCACACCCGGGCGCGGCGCTCCGGGCTCCCGTCAGGCCGGGAGCCAGGAGGGCCACCACGGTGGGACGTTGGTGTCGGGGCAGAGGCCGGAATCGCCGGGGTAGCCGTCCGGGGTGCCGACCACGGCCATGTACGCCCAGATCAACAGGCCGAGGGCGAGCAGCAGCGAGACGAGTGGGACCAGGCCGCGCCAGACCATCGCCAGTCGGCGGGTGGCGGCCCGGCCGGCCCACCAGGCGGCGACCGCCACGACGACCGAGAGTCCGGCCAGCGGCACTGCCATGAGGTTCATGACGAAGCAGCCGGCCATTTCGTAGGCTGCGTCGCAGGTGGACCGCGCCGCCCAGGCCAGGACGTAAGCGGCGTAGGCGGCCGTGAGGCCGAGGACGACCACGCCCGAACCGGCCGCGCCTCGAAGCCACGCCCAGCCTCGGCGGCGCACGGAGGCAGCCGCGGTGATCGTCGTCATGCGGGTGGTGACGCCGTCCCGCGGCCCGCCGGTTGCACCTCCCGGGGTCCCGCGACGCGGGCCCGACGGCGCGTCACCATGCCGGCGTGCGCGCGCAGCGGCGGCCCGGGATGCCCCCGCCCCCGTTGGGGGCATCCCGGGCCGCCGTCCGTCGGCTCCTCAGTCGTCCGTCGGCTCCGGCCGGGGGTAGTGGATGCGGCGGACGGCCGGGGCGGAGACCACCTGAATGTCGGCGACCCCAGGGACGGCGATGTGGACGAAGCCGCCCTCGACGGCGAAGCGGACGCCGGCCAGCTCGGCACGCGGGGTGCCGTCGGCGTCGGCGAGGGTGTAGCCGGGGACGAGTTCGACGGCGGCGTTCTCACGCCAGTTCGGCCGGGCGTTCATCGTGCCGCCTCCAGGTCTGCGGTCGAAGAGGCCTGAGCGGGCGCCTGCGCGGGGTCCATCGAGGCGACCGCGGGGAAGTCCAGGTCGGGCTCGGCCAGGTGGTTGAAGTAGTTGGAGAGCGTGTTGAGTGCGACGTGGGCGACGATCTCGGCGAGCTCCGCGTCGGTGACCCCGTCCTTCCGGGCGCGGGCGAGCAGCTCGTCGTCCACCCGGCCGTGCTCGCGAACCACCGCGGCGGCGACCTGGAGGACGGCGCGGGCGTGCGGGTCGGCGTCCTCGGCGCGGCGGGTGGCGAGCAGCTCGTCGTCGGTCATCCTCAGCAGTCGGCCGCCGCGCATGGTGTGGGCGGAGACGCAGTAGAGGCAACCGTTCTCCTGGGCGATCAGGAGGGCGAGCTGCTCGCGCAGCCGCTCACCGAGGACGCCGCCGGTCAGCGCGTCGCGCAGGGCGAGGTAACCGCGCAGGGCGGCAGGGCCGTTGGCGAGCGAGGCGTAGAAGTTGGGCACCCGGCCGAGCTGCTTGCGGGTCGCCTCCAGCAGGTCCCGCCGGTCGGCTTCGGCGGCGTCCGGGGTGAGTTGCGGTATGCGCGGCATGACGTCCTCCCTCGTGTGGCCGGCACCACCGAAACGGTACCGGTCGTTCTCGTCTCCAAGACGGTAACGATCGGTACCGTTTGGAGTCAAGGGAGTTCCGCGAAGTCGGAACCGATCGGTACCATCGATCCCATGGCAACCCAGGCCCGTGCCCGACTCCTCAGCACCGCCGAGGACCTCTTCTACGCGGAGGGCGTCCGCGCCGTCGGCGTCGACCGCATCCTGAGCGTCTCCGGCGTCGGCCGGGCGTCCTTCTACCGTCACTTCGCGAGCAAGGACGACCTCGTGGTGGCCGTCCTCCAGGGCCGCGACACGCGGTGGCGCGAGTGGCTGCGCGACTGCGTGGACGCCCGCGAGCTACCGCCCGAGGAGCGCCCGCTCGCCGTCTTCGACGCGCTCGCGGAGCGGTTCGCCCGCCGGGACTTCCGGGGCTGCGCCTTCGTGAACACCATGATCGAGGCGGCCGACCGCGACAGCGCAGCACACCGCGTCGCAGCCGGACACAAGGCCGCCGTCACCGACTACCTGGACCAGCTGCTCACCGACGCCGGCTACCGCGACCACACCGCCCTCGCCGAGCACCTCGTCCTGCTGATCGACGGCGCGATCGTCACCGCCGTCCGCGAGGGCACCACCGAACCCGCCCGGCGGGCCCGCCGCATCGCCGCCGCCCTCCTGGCCGCCGAGCGCGACTGACCGCCGAGCGCGACTGCCCACCGGCGGCCCGTCGTCGGTCAGGGCCGCAGGATCGCGCAGGTCGTCGTGCCGTGGGCGTAGAGCCTGCCGTCGTGGGTGCCGACGACGCGCGCCTCGGCGGTGGCGGTCGTGCGGCCGACGTGCAGCGCCCGGCCCTCGCAGCGCAGGGCGGGCGTGTCCGCCAGGACGGGCCGGATCATGTGCACACCCAGCTGGACGGTGGTGTACATGGTCCCCGCGGCGAGCCGGCTCATCACCGCGGAGCCGAGCGCCGAGTCCAGCAGCGTGGCCAGGAAGCCGCCGTGGACCGTTCCCATCGGGTTGAGCAGGTGGTCCCCCGGGTCTCCCTCGAACACGGCCAGGCCCTCGCCGACCTCGGTCAGCCGGAAGCCCAGCGTGCTCATGATCGAGGCGGCGGGCAGCCTCCCCTCCATCGCCGCCCGGAGGATCTCCAGCCCACTCATACCGAGGATCTCGGGGGTCGGCTCGGGGCGCGGCTGCCAGCTGTGGGTCCGGGTGCGGAGGTCCGGCGAGGCGGCGGGGGTAGCGGTGCCCGGGGTCGAGGCGGCGGAAGCGGGGGCGGCGGGAGTGGAGGCGGCGGGGGTCATGTCGTACGTCGTCATGGCTCGACCATAGGAGCGCCGACCCCGGCACCGGGAGTGTCGGAACCGGCAGCTCACGCACCGATTCCGACAGCTCCGGGGCCACTAGGGTGAGGGCATGAAGGCAGCCGTACTCGTCCTGGACGGGGCGTTCGACTCCGGGCTCTCCGCCGTCCTCGACGTGCTCCACTCCGCCAACGCCCTGAGCGGGCAGCTCGCCGGGGCGAGGCCGCCCCGCTTCGACATCCGCACGGTCGGCGTGCGGCGGCTGGTGCGCACCGGGCTCGGCCACCGCGTCGACACCGAGGGCGTCGCCGAGGCGGAGGACGCGGACATCCTCGTCGTGCCGGCCCTCATGGAGCGGCGGCCGGAGACGCTGGTGGACCTCGTGGGCTCGACCGCCCACCGCGTGGCCCGCCGGGTGCTGGCCGAGGCCAGGGAGCGCCGCACCCCGCTCGCCACGTCCTGCACGGGCACCTTCCTGCTGGCCGAGTCGGGCGTCCTGGACGGGCTCACCGCCACGACGAGCTGGTGGCTCGCCCCGGTGTTCCGCGAGCGCTACCGCCGGGTGACCGTCGACGAGAGCCGCATGGTGACGACCAGCGACGGCGTCACCACCGCCGGCGCGGCCTTCGGCCACCTGGACCTCGCACTGGCCATCGTGCGCATGCGCAGCCCCGCACTCGCCGACCTCGTCCGGCGCTACCTCGTGGTGGACGACCGGGCCTCGCAGGCCGCCTACACGATCCCGAGCGCCCTCGCCCGGCACGACCCGCTGGTCTCCGCGTTCGAGCAGTGGGTACGGGCCCGGATCGGCGAGCCGCTGTCGATCGCCGAGGCCGCCCGCCACCTCGGCGTCAGCGAACGCACCCTGCAGCGCACCGTGACCCGGACCCTGGGCTGCTCGCCCATCCGCCTGGTCCAGGACCTTCGGATCGAACAGGCCGAGCACCTGCTCCGCACCACGCCCCTCCCGCTGGCGGCGGTCGCCCGCCGCGTCGGCTACGAGAGCCCGGGGCCGCTGCGCACCCTCCTCCGTGACCGCCGCGGTCTCGCCCCACGCGATCTGCGGTCCTGATCGAGCCTCGCGCCGGCCCGTCCGGAGTGGTCCACGGCACGGGTCCCGCCCGCTCGACATGCACCGGGGGACTACAGGAGCACGAGCAGCTTGGTGCCCAGGACGAGCTTCCGGTTGACGGACGTGGACTGGACGAAGACGGTGTACGACGGGTTCTCGCCCGGCTTCACCGTGACCTCCGACTCCGGCAGGCCGAGGAGCTGTCGGGCCGCCGGGCCCGAGAACACCCTGCCCGTCATCCGGCCGGTGGCCGGGTCCTTCTCCGCCACCGCGAGCTGCTTCCTGCCCTGGATCTTCTCGCGCTTGGACAGCTCGTAGAAGGCGCAGCCGGTCTTGTACGTGTGCCCGGCGCTGGTGACGAATTCGCGGATCGGCAGCTGCTGGTCGACCGGGACCAGGATGTACTTGCCGGCGTCCAGGGCGTCGAGGTTGGCCTTGACCTCGGCGGTGTTCAGGTCCTGGCCCATGGTGAAGAGGTTCTTGGTGCCGCGCAGGCCCTGTTCGCGGCCCCGCAGGAAGCTCGTGGCGGCCGTCTTGACGGTGCCGATGGCCTCCTCGACGCCCTTGCTGGAGTCGGCGTCCCAGATCGCGATGTTGCCCGCGGGGAAGCCGTACTCCTGGGCGGTGCGCTTGGCCAGGGAGTTCGGGACCAGGATCGCCGAGGTCCAGTGGTCGGGGAGGTTGTCCATGGCGCCGTGGATGCGGTCCATCCACGAGCGCAGGACGGCGCTCCCCTTCTCGCCGCCCATACGGGTGTGCATCTTGCCGATCTCCGAGCAGCCGGAGGCGTTCTCCTCGCCGTCGGTGACGACGACCTGGAGGAAGGAGTGCTCCCCGTAGCCCTCCCAGATGTTCTTCAGGTCGTCGACGGACTTCACCGCAGCCTCGATCAGCGCGGTCGCACCGTTGTCGACCTTGTAGAGGCCCTTGAGGGAGGGCAGATGCTTGACGTCCATGTCCCAGACGAGGTTCTGCACTTCGTGGTCGAACGCGTAGAGGCTGATGCGGGTCTCGTGACCGAGGCGGTCGGACTCCTCCTGGAGCCCCTTCACGAACTCGTCGACCACGCGGACGAGCTGCGACTCGTGCTGGCGCATCGAGCCGGACCTGTCGACCACGAGCGAGACGTGGTTGACCTTGTGGTTGATCCTGTTCGCAGACATGCTTCCACCCCGAATTCCACGCCTGTTTCGGCGCCTTTCTGGCGCCCCCTCCAGCGTTGTTCCCACACTATGGCGAGGCACTGACAGGCCCTCTGACCTGGGATTGTTCGGGGGCCGACCACTCGCATTCGGAGGGCGGGGCCGCTCTCGGCGGCGGCGGGCCGCACACAGCAGGCACGGGCCGCGGTCGAGACCGGTCGAAGTCCGGGGGCGGGGGCCGTTCGACACAGAGGGTGACGACGACGTCCGTGACGGGTGAGGGCTGTGGTGCGGGCCACCCCCGGACGGGTCCACCCCCGCCCGTTCACGCACGGCCCGACGCCGGGACGTCACACGGCGTCGACCATGTGCCCGGCCTCACAGCCACACCCGTGTGGCGCGGACCACTCCCTGGCCGGATTCGATCTTGAAAAACGGGACATTTGCCTTCAAAACGGCACAATTCCTTGATCGATACCTCAGGTAACCACCCCCCGACCAGCCCAAACCTCAGAATCCTTGAAACCCCCCACCCACCCCCGTAACTTCGAACCCGTTGCACCGAACAAACCGCCCCACCAAGGCCCCCAGGCCCCACCGGGACGACACGGTGCCCGACCACGCGAGCCACACACCCCCGAAACCAACCCCCCAAAAGGGGACCTGGTTCCGCACGCCCGCACACCCCCCTTCCGAAAGGAAACCCATGACCTTCCGTAACGAGACCGCCACCGCCACCACCGCCACCAAGCGCCGCAACCGCGTCCGCATGGCACTCATGGCCGGGGCCCTCACCGCCCTGCCCGTGGCCGGCCTCGTCACGGCCAACGCCGCCTCCGCCGCCCCCGCCTCCGTCTGGGACAAGGTCGCCCAGTGCGAAGCCACCGGCAACTGGGCCATCAACTCCGGCAACGGCTTCTACGGCGGCCTCCAGTTCACCTCCAGCACCTGGGCCGCCTTCGGCGGCACCGCCTACGCCCCCCAGGCCCACCAGGCCACCAAGGCCCAGCAGATCGCCATCGGCGAAAAGGTCCTCGCCTCCCAGGGCCCCGGCGCCTGGCCCGTCTGCTCCGTCAAGGCCGGCCTCACCAAGTAACACCCCCGGCCCCGGAAACCACCACACCGCCCCCAGGGCCACCCCCGACAACGCCGCTGCACCCCACCCGACCACCACACCGGGCCCAGGAGCAGCGGCGTCGCGGCATCCCCGACCCGGAACCCGAACGCCGACGCGCAGAGGTCAGACGGCGCCGAACTCAGCTGCCCGGACCGCCGAGACGAACGACCGCCAGGCCTCGGCCGGGAAGACGAGGGCCGGGCCCGAAGGGTCCTTGGAGTCACGGACGGGGATGACACCCGAGTAGCCGGGCGCCACCTCGACGCAGTTGCCACCCTGCTGGCTGTAGCTGGACTTCAGCCACGCGGCGCGCGTCAAGTTGATGTCGGACATGAGGTTCCTTCCCGAACTGCGCGGATCCATTCGAGAGTCGCCATCTCGGCCAGCGCTCCCACCTGGAGCCGATCGTAGTGTCTCCTCCAAGCTGCGAGCCTGTCAGAATCGCGCTCAAGATGACTACGCCCCTCGGACTCGGAGTAGCCCAGAAGCGACTGGTCCGGGAGTGACAGCAGCACCATCGGCAGCGCGAACGGCCTGTGCTCGGCCATGTCGAACGGCGCCACCTGGAGGATCACGTGGCCGGCCTCGAACAGCTCCTCCAGAGCCATCAACTGATCTTTCATCACGTCGCCGCCGCCGATCGGGCGGCGAAGACAGCTCTCGTCCAGCACCGCGTGCACCAGCGGCGGACTGACGCGCCCGAGCAGTTGCTGCCGCACGAGCAGGAAGGTCACGCGCTCCTCGGCCTGCGCGCGGGTGATCGTCCCCCGGCGAACGTCGGCCATGGCCAAGGCCATTGCGTACGCCTCGGTCTGGAAGAGACCGGGCACCACACCGGATTCGAAGATGCGTATCTCCGCGGCCTTCGCCTCGTGGTTCGCGTATTCGGGGAAGCCTTCCAGGAGCGCCGAGTGCTTGTTCTGGAGCCACATCAGCAAGAGCGTGCCGCCCGTCTCCAGCGCCTCGTCGGCCCGGCGCGCGAACCGCTCGCTCGGGGGCTCCCGCGATGCAAGTTCGGCGTAGGAGACGTAGGAGGGGTCGAAGCCGACCTTCCGGGCCAGTTGAGCCTGCGTCAGTCCCCTTGCCTCACGTGACCTGCGGAGCTGCACGCCGAACGGCGCCCACGGCCCCGACGTCGGATCAAGTTGCTTGCGGTTGACCACGTCTCACCAACTTGTGGATCATCAATCTCAAATACAGATCTCGGGCCGATTCTGCACCGGCGCGGGCCATCATAAACACAAGCCGTGAAAGGCCCGATGCGCAGAGCTACCGATGGAGCCCCCATGCCCAGCCTCCCCACGCCCTCCTACCGGCCCAAGGTGGGCGAGGTGGTGTACGACCTCGCCCACCGGACAGCCGGCGGGCAGCCCTTCGAGGGCGTCTACATGGCCACCCTCCACGGCCTCGCCTACCTGCGGCCCGAGGCGGGCGGGTGCGAGTGGACCACCGACCCCCTCCAGCTCCGGCGCCTCAACGTCCCCCGCTACCGCACGGTCCAGCGCCCCAGCCGGCCCCGCGTGAGCGATCCTTCGGCGTGAACCCGACCCGCAGGCTCCTGGTCGCGTTCGTCGCCGTCCCGGCCCTCAGCGCCTTCGCCGCCGCGCTCGTCTGCTGGCCGATCCGCAGCGGACCGCTCGCGCCGCGCCTGCTCATCTTCGGGCTGGTCCTCGCCGCCGGCGTCATCGCCGGCCTCCCCGCCGCCCTCGCCCGGCTCACGGTCGCGGCCGACCGCCGGCACCGCACCACCCGCGCCCCGGCTGGCCCGCAGGTCACCCGATCTTCAGATACGGCTGCAACAGAGTGCTCCACGAGGAATTGAGCTGGTCGTACTCCGCCTCGCAGCCCTGGGCGCGGTCCACCGGGAGGACGCCGTCGGGGTTCTCCGGGACCTGCACCACCGACGCGAAGGTCCCGGGATCGGAACCGAACAGCCAGCAGACCTGGTTGTAGAAGCGCTGGGCGTCCAGGGAGTGCTCGTCGGCGTAGGCCTCGGCCGGAAGCCGCCCCGCCAGCTCGGCCCGGGCCAGCCCGGACAGCGCGTTGACGGTGCTGACCGCGTACGCGGTGTGCTCCTCGTCGCCCGCCGTCAGCAGGAGGACCGAGAGCTGGTCGACCGCGTCCTCCTCCTTGCCCGTGACCGGCAGGTCGTACAGGTCGACCAGGGCGTGGCCGAGTTCGTGGAGGATGACGCCGTTGGCCATGCCGATGACGTCCTCGTCGGCCACCGCCTCGCGCTGCTCGGCCGACCCCTTGGTCTGCTGCTCCAGGAACAGCGGCCGGATCTGCTCGACGAGCTCTTGACTTCCGCTCTCCGGTCTAGCAGCCGGGAGTTCCTGCCACGGTCGGGTGACCGTCTCGGTGGGTTCCTGCTTCTTCGCGCTGTGCCGGGACGAGTCCCGGTCTTATCTGCGCTCGACAGGCTGACACCGCCAGTCCGGCGGCCTTGGCGATGTTGACGGCGGCGTTGATGTCCCGGTCCAGCCACACCCGGCATGCCGGGCACCGCCAGACGCGGATGTTCAGCGGTTTGGGGCCGTCCTTCACGCCGCATGCCGAGCACACCTGGCTGGTCGGTTCGAAGCGGCCGATCCTGATCAGGGTCCGACCGAACTTCGCGGCCTTGTACTCCAGCATGGAGACGAACGCCGACCATCCGGCGTCGTGCACGGATTTGGCCATCCTGGTTCGGGCGAGCCCCTTCACCGCCAGGTTCTCCACCGCCACGACTTGGTTCTCGCACATGAGTCGGGTGGAGAGCTGGTGGTGGAACTCGCGCCGGGCATCGGCCACCCGTGCATGGCTGCGAGCGACCCTGTGACGGGCCTTCTCGCGGTTCTTGCTGCCCCTGGCCTTGCGGGACAGGGCTTGCTGAGCGCGCTTAAGCTTCTTCTCCGCACGCCGAAGGAACCTCGGCGCACCAATCTTCCGGCCGTCGGAGAGGACGGCGAAGTGCCCGAGACCGAGGTCGAGGCCGGTGACCGGCTCGACCTCGGGAAGGATCTCGGGGTCGGTCTCGACAACGAAGCTGGCGAAGTACCGGCCCGCGCCGTCCTTGATCACCGTCACTGTGGACGGAACCGACGGCAGTGCACGGGACCACTTCACCCGCACGTCGCCGATCTTCGGCAACGACAGGTCACCGCCCGGCGTGATCTTCCACCGGGCGTTCGCGGTGAACCGGATCGCCTGCCGGGTGTCCTTGCGGGACTTGAATCGGGGCGGTCCCATCATCGGGCGCCTACCCTTGAGACCGTCGAAGAAGTTCCGGTAGGCCGTGTCCAGATCCCGGAGGGACTGCTGCAGTACCACGGCGGACACCTCCGCGAGCCATGCCCGCTCGGGGGTATTCTTCGCCACCGTGAGCTGCTTGGACAACTCGCCGGACGTGACGAACGCCAACCCGGCGGCGCGAGCGGTCTCACGCACCCGAAGGGCATCGTTGAAGACCACCCGCGCGCACCCGAACGCCCTTGCCAACGCTGAACGCTGAGGCCCATTCGGGTACACGCGAAACGCATACCTGAGCTGCACGGCGACCACCATACCGTGTTGGTTATGGCAAACCGCCGCTGTCGACAGTCCGGCAGTACATCGACAAGCGGAACCGCCGCGCGTGATCTCTCCCGTGGCACCCATCGACAGCACGGCAGGGCGCTCGCCGAACAGGGCTGAGCAGAGCTCAGAATCGTTTCACCACCGGGATGGAGCCCGGTGCACGGCAATTGGTCCCGGTACCCCGCAGCCGCGCCACACCCATCACCTGCTCCCGGGCGACCTCTCCCCCCACCACTCAGGATGACCCTGCCCCGGCCTCCCCCGCACCCCGGTGCCGGGGGCGCCGGCGGGCGCGGCGGGCTCAGGGGGCCATGGTCAGGCCCGCGGACGCGGCGCCGCGGCTGAGCACGATCGTGCGGATGTGTTCCAGGGCCCGCGCGAAGTCGACCCGGCCCGGGTCGCGGCGGACGGCCTCCCGCAGGTCGAGGACCCGGTAGGGCGGACCGAGGTCGGTCACCTGCGGGACGAACTCGGCCTTGCCCACCGTCCAGCGCTGCCCCGGTCCGGCCGGCGGGACGAAGGTGAACCGGGCGATCGAGCTCCAGTTGCCGCGCGGGTCCTCGGCGCCGTCGTAGGTGAACATGTGCCCGGCGAGCTGGTCGCCGAGGCCGTACACCGTCCAGGTGTCACCGATCTTCTCGTACGCCTGCGGGATGTGGGCGTGGGTTCCGAGGATCAGGTCGACGTCCGACCGACCCCCGCCCGGGCCGGCGGCCAACTCCCGGGCAAGGGTGAGCTGTTGGTCGTTCGGGGCGTCCTGCCACTCGGTTCCCCAGTGGACGCTGACCACGACGAGGTCCGCACCGCCCTCCCGGGCGGCGCGCGCGTCGGCGAGGATCCGGCCCCGGTCGATCAGGTTGACCGCCCAGGGCTGCCCCTTCGGCAGCGGGATCCCGTTGGTGCCGTAGGTGTAGGCGAGGTGGGCCACGGTGGCGCCGCCCGCCCGGAGCAGGGCGGGCCTCCCGGCCTCGGTCGCGTCACGGGCGGAGCCGGTGTGCACGAGGCCCACGGCGTCCATGGCGTCGAGGGTGCGCCGGATACCGGCCGGGCCGTCGTCCAGGGTGTGGTTGGAGGCGGTGTCGCAGCCGGTGTACCCGGTCTCCTTGAGGGCGCGGGCGACCTGCGGCGGCGATTTGAAGGACGGGTAGCCGGTGAACGGCCCGCCGTCGGCACCGTAGACGGTCTCCATGTGGCAGATGGCCAGGTCGGCGCCGCTGATCAGCGGCTTGACGCCGGCGAGCATCCTGGTGAAGTCGTAGCCGTCGCCGCCGGCGTCCTCCCGGGCCTGCCGGATGATCTCGGTGTGCGGCAGCACGTCGCCGGTGGCGACCAGGGTGAAGGCCCGCGGCCCGGTCGGGGACGCGGTGGTGGCCGCGGGCGTCGCACCGCCGCCGTCCGGCCGCGGTGCCCGGGACGCGCCGGGAGCGCCCCGGGAGTCGGGGGCCTCGGGGCCGCCGCACCCGGCGAGGGTGAGGAGCAGCAGCGCTGCGGCCACCGTGGCGGCCGGTCGACGGGGCAGACGCATGGTCAGCTCATCTCAGAATCGGAAGGTATGACCAACCCCTCGACTATGCGGCGCCGCGAACCTCCCCGCCCGCCCCCACGCCCACACGTCACCCGGCGGAACGGCCGGCACGGTCGAACCGGCGGCCCGGTCGGCCCGGTCGGTCCTGTCGAAGGGGCGGCTCGGCCGGAGCCGCCGCGGGTCGGCGACGGATAATTCGGTGCCGCGCCGGCCCGCGCCGGGGCAGGATCGACCCATGACGGACATGCGAACGTTCCGGGACGCGGTGACCGGCTGGGCGGCGGGCGGCCCCGGCGGGCCGGCGCGAGAGTTGGCCGCGCGGCTCGACGTGCGGACTGCGGTGCTGCTGGAGGGTCCGAGCGACGTCGCGGCCGTCGAGGCGCTGGCCGAGCGCCACGGGCGGGACCTGTCCGCCGAAGGGGTGTGTGTCGTCCCCATGGGCGGCGCGATGAGCGTCGGCCGCTATGCCGACCTCCTCGGCCCGCCGGGGCTGGGTCTGCGCCTCACCGGGCTGTGCGACGAGAACGAGCTGGGCTTCTACGACCGTGGTCTCGATCGGGCTCGTGTGCCGAAGCGGGCGTTCTTCGTGTGTGTGGCGGATCTGGAGGACGAACTCATCCGCGCACTGGGCGTGACCCGGGTCGAGGAGGTCGTCCGGGCCGCGGGCGACCTGTCGGCCTGGCAGACCTTCGTCCGCCAACCCGCGCAGCAGGGCCGGCCCCCGGAGCGACAGCTGCGGCGCTTCCTCGGCACGAAGAAGGGACGCAAGATCCGCTACGGCCGCCTCCTGGTCGAGGCCCTCGACTCCGGGCCCGTCCCCGCGCCCCTCCACGACCTGCTCGCGAGCCTGTGACCGGGCGGCGGCCGAGCCGCTGGCCGAGCCGCCGGCCCCGGCGCTGGCCGCGGCGCTGACGGAGGTCGCCCCCACCGGCCGGTGGACCCCGGGGGTGCCCGCACCCCCGGGGTCCGCCTCTCGCCCACCCGCGGACTCCCCCGGGGGAGAGTGGTCGCGGTGTCCGCCTACGCCTCGGCGACGGCCTCCAGCGGGCTCAGGGCCGCCGCGCGGCGGGCCGGGAGGGCGGCGGCGAGCGCGCCGATCCCGAGGGAGACCACGCAGACCAGGAGCAGCGTCCCCCAGGGCAGGGCCAGTGCGTACTGCTCCACCGCGCCGTTGGCCAGCGCGCCGACCGCCCAGGCCCCGAACAGGCCGCCGGCCAGGCCCAGCGCGGTGCCGAACGCGGCGACGGTCACCGCCTCCAGGCGGATCATCCGCCGGACGCCGGCGCGGTCCATGCCGACGGCCCGCAGGACGCCGACCTCCCGGGTGCGCTCGGCGACCGACATGGCCAGGGTGTTCGCCAGGCCGAGCGCGGCGATCACCGCGCCGATGGCGAGCAGCCCGTACATCAGCGTCAGCAGGTCGCCCATGGTGCCCGCGGCCTCGCGGACCAACGCGGGCCGGTCCTGGACCTTCAGCAGCGGGTTGTTGCCCACGGCGGTGCGCAGCCGGTCCTCGGTGCCGCGGGAGGCCGCGCCCGCGTCGGTGCGGACGAGGACGCGCTGGACGGAGTCGGGCAGGAAGGCGTGCTGCTGGACTTCGCCGCGGGCGCCGAGCACGTCGCGGGCGATGGGGTTGTCCCGGTAGACGCCGACGACGGTGTAGGTGGCGAAGTCCTGGCTGCGGCCCATGCGGGCCTCGATCCGGCCGCCGGTGCCGACGCCGTTCTCCCGGGCGACGGTGCCGGAGAGGGCGATCCGGCCGGGCCCGAGCTCCTTGGCCGAGCCGCTGACGAAGTCGAGCTTCATGACGTCGTCCAGGGCGTCGGGGGCGACGCCGGAGATGTCCCGGACGCGCCCGCCGATGACGACGGTGGAGTCCGTGACGGCGCTCGCCGTCCGTACGCCGGAGGTCCCGGCGACCCGCCGGACGGCGGCCGGGTCGATCCCCGTCGTGGTGGACCCGGTGCTGACCACGTAGTCGGCGCCGAGGCCGGCCGCCGCCTGGCGGTCGAGCGCCTGCCCGGTGGAGTTGCCGATGACGGCGAGGCCGGTGACGAGTGCGGTGCTGACCAGCAGGGTGGCGGCGGTGGCCGCGGTGCGCCGCGGGTCGCGCAGCGCGTTCTGCCGGGCGAGGTGGCCGGTGACCCCGAAACGGCGGGTCAGCCGCCCGGTCAGCCGGATCACCGGGACGGCGAGCAGCGGCGCCAGCACCACCAGGGCGACGACGAGGGTGCCGCAGCCGAGCATCGCGGTGCGCAGGTTCTCCTCCGAGGCGTCCTTCGCCCGGGTGAGCGGGATCAGCACGCCGACGGCGAGGGCGAGGAGGGCGAGGCCGGCGCCGGCCCGGACGCGGGGCCGCCCGGTGGGCGGCTGCTGGGCCGCGCGCAGCGCCTCGACGGGGGCGATCCGCGCCGCCCGGCGCGAGGGCAGCCAGGCGGCGAGGACGGTGACCCCCACGCCGACGCCGAGCGCCGCCAGGACGGGGCGCGGGCCGATCTCCAGCGGTCCGTGCGGCAGCGCCGTCCCCCCGGTGCTCAGCACGTCCGGCAGCACCGCGGCGATGCCGAGGCCGAGCAGGAAGCCGACCGCCGATGCGGCGAGGCCGACCAGGAAGGCCTCGGCGAGGACGGCGCGGACCACCTGGCCGCGTCCGGCACCGATCGCCCGCAGCAGCGCGATCTCACGGGTGCGCCGGGTGACCAGCATGGTGAAGGTGTTGATGATGAGGAAGGAGCCGATGAACAGCGCGACCCCGGCGAAGACCATCGGCGTCTTGGCGTAGCCGCGGGTCAGGGTGCCGACGTAGACGGCCTGCTGGGCGGCCTGGGCGGAACCGGTGGTGGCCTCGGCCCGGTCGGCGGGCAGAGCGGCGGTGACGCGTCGGGAGAGCTCGTACTGGTCGGTGCCGGGCGCGGCGGACAGGTCGATGCCGGTGTAGTGGCCCGGCGTGGCGAACAGCCGCTGGGCGGTGGCCTTCTCGAACAGGACGAGGGTGCCGCCGGCGGTGACGCGGGTGTCCTCGGTGGTGGCGATGCCGACGAGCCGCTTGGTCATGGCCGGGCCGTCGGTGGCCAGCGTGACCGGGTCGCCGATGCGGAGGCGGCCGGCGGCGGCGGTGCCGGCGTCCAGCACGATCTCCTCGGCGCCGGCCGGGGCGTGGCCCTCGGTCAGGGGGTGGCGGCGGTCCTCGCCGTCCGCTCCGGGGACGTACGCGGCGGCGAGGTTGGCGCCCGTCCTGACGCGCAACGGGGTTCCGTCCGCGGCGTTCAGGACGGCCCTGCCGTCGGCGGTCGGCCGTACGGCGGCGACACCGGGCACGGCCGCGAGCCTGCGCACCAGCGCGTCGTCGAGCACGCCGTCCCGCTGGTCCGCGGGGCCGCCGGTCGGGGACTCATTGGCGGTCACGGTCACCGCGATGTCGGCGAAGTTCTTCGACGCGGCGGCGCGGTGGGCCGCGGCGGTCGAGTCGGCGAAGACGAGGGTGCCGGAGACGAACGCGACGCCGAGGCCGACGGCGAGGACGGTCATGAGCAGGCGGGCCTTGTGCGCCAGGACGTTGCGCAGGGCTGTTTTCAGCATGGGCGGCTTTCGGGAGCGCCGGAGTGGCGGGAGGCGGACAGGGGCGGGAGGGCGGGTGGCGGGGCGGCGCGGGGTCAGCTGGTGCGCGCGCGGGAGTCGAAGGCCTTCATGACGTCGAGGACCCGGTCCGCGGTGGGGTGTGACATCTCGTCGACCAGGCGGCCGTCGGAGAGGAAGAGGACGCGGTCGGCGTAGCCGGCGGCGACTGGGTCGTGGGTGACCATGACCACGGTCCGGCCCAGCTCGCGCACCGAGTCGCGCAGGAAGCCGAGGATCTCGGCCCCGGCACGGGAGTCGAGGTTGCCGGTCGGCTCGTCGCCGAAGACGATCGCGGGCTGCGAGGCCAGGGCGCGGGCGACCGCGACGCGCTGCTGCTGCCCGCCCGACAGCTGGGCGGGCCGGTGGTCCAGGCGCTGGGAGAGGCCGGCCATGGCGACCACCCGGTCCAGCCACTGCGGGTCGGGGCGGCGGCCGGCGATGGAGAGCGGCAGGGTGATGTTCTCCAGCGCGGTCAGCGTCGGCACCAGGTTGAACGCCTGGAAGACGAAGCCGATCCGGTCGCGGCGCAGCCGGGTCAGCCGGCGGTCGTCCAGCGTGCCCAGGTCGGTGGTGCCGATGCGCACGGTGCCCGAGGTCGGCGAGTCGAGCCCGGCGGCGCAGTGCATCAGCGTCGACTTGCCGCAGCCGGAGGGGCCCATGATCGCGGTGAACTCGCCCTCGCGGAAGCTGGTGCTGACCCCGTCCAGGGCGACCACCCGGGTGTCGCCGCTGCCGTAGACCTTGGTCAGGTCGGTGGTGGCGGCCGCGATCCCGGGCGTGGTGTGCGGCGCGTACGCGGCAAAGGGGGCGGTGGTCACGGGGACTCCTCTTCGGGTGCGGGAACGTGCACTTCGAAGGGTGTCCGGGGGACGTATCAGGGCCCTGCGCCGCCGGGTATCGGCGTCCGCGCCGGTGTGTATCAGTTCTGTAGGGGTGGATGCTTGGGCGTGGGTGCGTGGGCGTGGGTGCGTGGGCGTGGGTGCGTGGGCGTGGGTGCGTGGGGGAGGTGCGTGGGGGAGGGTGCCGTCGCGGTGCGGGGCTCCGGCGCGCGGTCGGTCCGGCAGGCGGTCAGTCCGGCAGGCGCAGGGTGGCGACGGCGCCGCCGTCCGGGGCGTTCTCCAGGCGCAGTTCGGCGCCGAGCAGCCGGGCCTGGCCGGTGGCGATGGTCAGGCCGAGACCGTGGCCCGAGCCGCGCTCGGCGGCGCCCGTGTGGAACCGGCGCGGACCGTGCAGCAGCAGGTCCGCCGGGAAGCCGGGGCCGTGGTCGCGCACCACGACGGTGCGGCCGTCGACGGTGACCTGCACCGGGGTCCGGCCGTGCCGGTGGGCGTTGACGACGAGGTTGCCGACGATCCGCTCCAGGCGGCGCGGGTCGGTCTCCACGGTCCCGGCGTCCCCGCCCGGCCAGGTGTCGGCCGCCGGCGCGGCGTCCGACTCCCGGTGCGGGCCGGCCTCCCGGTGCGGGCCGGCCTCCCGCTCGACGTCGGCTGCCCGCGGAGTGCCGGCAACCTCGACCTCCGTGGCGAGGCCGGTACGCGCCACCGCCTCGGCGACGACGGCGCCGAGCGGCACCCGGGCGCGGACGGGCTGCTCGGCGCCCGCGTCCAGGCGGGAGATCTCCAGCAGGTCCTCGACCAGCCCGCGCAGATCGCGCACCCGGGCGCGGAGCAGGTCCTCGGTCTCGCCGGGCGGCAGCAGGTCGACGGCGGCGAGCAGGCCGCCGACGGGCGTGCGCAACTCGTGGGCCACGTCCGCGGTGAACCGGCGCTCGGTGCGCAGCCGCCGGCCGAGGCTGTCGGCCATGAGGTCGACGGTGGCGGCGATCTCGGCCACCTCGTCGCGGCCCTTGGTCGGCCCCGTCCGGGCGTCGAGATCACCGGCGGAGATCCGGCCCGCGGTCTCGGAGACCCTCCGCAGCCGGCGGGCGAGCAGACCGGCCCCGTACGCCGCCAGGGGCGCGGCCGCCGCGAGCGCGACCAGCGAGGCGACGGTCATCGTCACGTCGAGCCGGCGCAGCCCGTAGCGGTCCGGGCCCGTGTTGACCCGGACGGCCAGCACCGGGCTGCCGGGGCCGCCGGTCCGCTGGGCGGCCCAGACGCTCGGTCCCAGGTTCCCCTCGACGCGCCCGTCGTAGGCGGTGTGGCGGTCACCGTCGGCCGGGTGGCGCAGTTCGGCGGGCAGCTCGTCGGGGTCGAGCTCGGCACCGTCCGCCAGCGTCCCGGTCCGCCGGTAGACGTCCATGGCGGAGTAGACGGCGTTGAAGGCCCGGGCCTCGGCCCGGTCGCGGATGTCCTTCGCGGTCCACAGGTGCACCAGCACGCCGACCGCCGCCGCGACCAGGCAGGCCGTGGCGGCGGCCAGCGCGGCGATCTTCCAGCGCAGGGAGGTGTGCACGGGGCGCAGCCGGCGGGGCGGACGGGCCGACCGCGGCCGGCGGAACGGACGCACCGGCCTCAGCGCCGCAGCTTGTAGCCGAAGCCGCGGACCGTCTCGATCCGCTCCCGCCCCAGCTTCCGGCGCAGCCGCTGCACGCACAGGTCGACGACCCGGCTGTCACCGTCCCAGCCGTACTCCCAGACGTCGCGCAACAGGGTGTGCCGCTCCAGCACGACGCCCGGGTGGGCGGCGAACTCCAGCAGCAGCTTGAGCTCGGTCGGGGTCAGGGCCACCGGGCGGCCGGCGACGGACACCTCCATGCCGGCGGTGTCGACGGCGAGGTCGCCGAAGACGAGGACGTCGACCGTCGGCGCGCCGGCCGGCGGGTGCCCGCCGGCCGGGACGGGCGGGTAGGTCGCCCGCCGCAGCAGGGAGCGGATGCGTGCCACGAGCACGTAGGAGTCCACGGGCTTGACCACGTAGTCGTCCGCCCCGGCCTCCAGGCCGGCCACGACGTCGAGCCCTTCGCCGCGTGCGGACATCATCAGGATGGGCACCAGGCTGGTCTCCCGGACCCTGCGGCAGAGCCCGATCCCGTCCAGCGCGGGCAGCATCACGTCCAGGATCAGCAGGTCGAAGTCCTCGTCCCGGAACAGTTCGAGACCCGCGAGGCCGTCCTCGGCGGCCCGCACCTCGTAGCCGTAGCGCTCCAGGGCGACGGTGAAGGAGCGGCGCATCAGGTCGTCGTCCTCCACCAGCAGCACGCGGACGGGGCGCGGGGAGGCCCCGGCCGGGGCGGGCGAGGACACGGGCGGCTCACTCCAGTTCGAACAGGTCCGGACGGTCCGGACGGGGGCCGGGTCCGGGCGGCCAGGGCGGTCCGGACGGCCAGGGCGGTCGGGACGGCCAGGGTGGTCCGGACCGGGGGCCGGTCCGGACGGCAGCCGGTCCCGGCTGCGCGGGCAGCGGGACCGCCCGAAGGGAACGATACGGCAGAGACCGGACACGCCCGCGCCCCCGCCGCGGCCGTCCGGGGCCGCCCGGCGCGGCTCTCGCCACCGGAGAACCCCCAGGTCGGACGGGGTGGCACCGCTCAGCACACCCGCTGTGGCGGCGGCCTCCCGACACCCGGGCGCCCGGCGCGCCGATGGGCAACAGAGCCTTCGCCGATACCCGGCTGATACAAACCGCGGAGGGCCGCCCGGCACCCCGCCCCGCGTACCGCCGGCGGCGGTGACGGGTGACAGGTGACAAGTGACAGGTGGCGGTGGCGGTCCTCGTCCGGTCCGGCTCAGCGGCCGGTGCCGTAGGCGTCGGCGAAGGCCGCGCGGACGGCGCGGCGGCCGGCGGTGCGGAAGGAGCCGTCGCGGGAGTCGACCTCGTGGATCCCGGTCCGGCGCAGCACGACGGCCACCGCCACCGGGCGTCCCGCCGCCTGCTCGGCCAGCTCCTCACGCATGCCCGCGACGAGTGCGGCGTGGAACCCGGCCAGCTCCTCCTGCGAGACGTGCCCCGCCACGACGGCATCGCCGGCGACCTCGAAGACGAAGCCGTCCTCCCACGGCTCGAAGTCCACCGTGACGTCCGCGAAGTCACAGGGGCAGCCCCCGGTCTGGCGGGCGTACAGGCCGCGGACGCCACGGATCGGACGCGGCGGAAAGGCCGTCACATCGGTGCTCACATCGGTACTCACATCGGTGCCCGCACCGGCCCTCGCATCGAATTCCATTGCGCCGACGCTACCCCACCCTCCGCGATGCGCCCGGAGCCGCCGGGCGGCCCCACCCCTTAATCCAGCGGCGCCGGGGCGGGCCGCCCCGGTACCTTGTGGCCCGGCTGATTCACGGGGGAGGAAGCACGTGTCCGAGGCGGACGAGGCGATCCACGAGCACCTGGTGGACCGCGCGGAGCTGACCGCGCACGGCTGTGTGGCGGACCTGGGCTGCGGGCGGGGCCCCACGCTCGCGGCCTTCGCCCGGCGGTTCCCGCGCGCCCGGCTGATCGGCCTCGACCACTCCCCCGCCGGTGTCGACGCCGCCCGCGAGCTGCTGGCCGGCCACCGCGGTGGTGCGGACCTCCGGGTGGCCGATCTGGCCGAGCCGCTCCCCCTGGCGACCGACTGCGCCGATGCGGTCGTCTCCTACAACGTCCTGGAGTGCCTGGCGGACCCGGCCGCGCTGCTCCGGGAGGTGGCGCGGGTGCTCCGGCCGGGCGGGCGGGCCGTACTGGCCCACGTCGACTTCGACTCCCTGATGATCGCGGGAGCGCCCCGCGGGCTCGACCGCCGGATCTGCCACGCCTTCACCGACGACCGGCAGCCGTGGATGGAGCACGCCGACGGCCGGATCGGGCGCAAGCTCCCCGGCCTGCTCGCGGAGTCACCGCTGGTGGTCGAGCAGGTGACCCCGTTGGTGACGACCTCCACCGAGCTGGCGGGCCAGGCCGCCCGCCGCATCGACGGCATCCGGCACGCGCTCACCGAGGCCGCGCGCCGCGACGCGGGCCCGGTCTCCTCCGCGGAGATCGAGGAGTGGCACGCGGCCGTCCGAGGGGCCGCCGCCGCAGGCCGGTTCTTCTTCGCCGAGACGGCCGTCGTCGTCACGGCCCGGGTACCGGCCTGACCACGGTCACGGCCCGCGACGCACCCTCGTGCGCGCCCGGCCAGGGGTGGACCGCCAGGCCGGACACCATCGGCAGTAATCGAACTGACGGATGGTAAGGTCGCGGCCACCACGGACTGTTCACCCACTCTCCCAAGGATCTCCATCATGCGCATCAAGCGGGCCGTCGTCGCCGCTGCCGCCGTTCTCGCCCTCGGCTCGGTCACCGGTTGCGGTGGCGACGGGGACGACACGAAGGCAGCGGCCCAGCCCACGACGAGCCCCAGCACCGAGCGCCTGGAGTCGATGACCGGCACGGTGATCCTCGATCGGGCCCACGGCGAGTTCCTCAAGGCCGCCTCCGTGAAGCTCACCGGAACCGTGGCGGACAAGGGGCGCACGACGGCGACCTTCACGGTGTCCGTGAAGGCCTCGGGCGGCTGCACGGGCTTCGTCGAGCTCGGCGGCGACGGCCGGGCCGAGCTGCTGCGGGCGTCCGGACAGACCCTGGTGAAGCCGAGCTCCAAGGCACTCGCCGAGTACTTCGGCCTGGCCACCGCCGAGTTCAGGGCAGACCGCTGGATACGCCTCGCGAAGAGCGAGTCCGTGGCCTCCGTCACCTCGGGGATGTGTGACCTCAAGGCCGTCCCGGTGTTCGGCGACGGCGACTGGTCAAAGATGGTCAACTCCGACGGCACCAAGACGGTGAACGGCCGGAAGGTCGTGTCGGTCTTCACCAGTACGCCCGAGGAGGGGGCCTACTTCGGTTACGTCGCGACGGACGGAGCGGCGCGTCCGGCGCGGATCGAGTCGTTCCAGAGCGAGGGGCACGACATCGGCCTCACGGTGGACTTCTCCGACTACGACGCCCCGGTGAACGTCACGCTCCCACCCGCCGACCAGATCACCGACCCGGCGGCGGCCCAGTAGCCCCCTTCGCGCGAGCGGGAGGCGGCCTCCGCGCCGCGCCGCGGGACGCCATGTCCCGCGGCCACCGCGGCAGCGGAGGCCGCCACTGCGCCGGTTCAGTGGGCGTTGGTGTACATGTACGCGCCGGTCTCGTAGTTGTAGGCGGCGAGCTTGATCAGGACGCCGCGATCGGACCTGACCTGAGTGTCGATCATGAAGAAGCCGTACCCGATGTAGCGGGTCGCCTCAACGCCCTCCCACGTCCAACCGCCACTGCCGTTCGACGTCAGGATCCAGACCTTCTGGCCGCCGTGCGAGGTGAGGAAGTCGATGTAGGCCACGTCGTGGCCCCCGGTGTCCGGGCCGTTGTGGATCATCAGATCCGCTATCACGCCGTCCGAGGACACCTGGTCACACCAGTAGTACTTGCTGCTAGGACAGTCGACACGGTAGGTCGGGGCCGCGGCAGCCGGTGCGGCGGCGGCGAGCGGCAGGGCCAGCAGGCCCAGGGCGGCCATGCCGAAGCGGAGCTTCCTGCCAGTCATGGGCGATCCTCTTCTCTCTCGCGAGGGGCGTCCCCCGGGCGGAGGACTCTCATCGTGGTGCCGGAGGAGCGGCGGCTCGCGCGACCACTGCCGGGTCATCGGCAGCGGTGCGGCGGCGTCGAGGCGTCGGTGCCGGACTGCCGACGCCGAGGCGCCTCCGGCTCCGTGGGGGGCGGCGATGCCGAGCCACGTTGTCATGGTGGGGACACCGAGCGGCCCGCAGGAAGCCGAAGTTCGGTCATCCTCGGCCCCGTTCCGCTTCCGCACCGCGGGCCGGGCCGTGCAGGAGGAACCAGGGCTACCGGCCGGTCGCGTGGCGGAGAATGTCGAGCACCTCACCGGTGATGGCCGCCTCGTTCCGCTCCAGGTCGGGGCCGGTGAGCTGGTCGGGCTGAGCGGGGAGGCCGGTCAGCACCGGGGTGTGGAGGTGGCCGCCCGGCAGGGTCGGGGCGATTTCGAGGCGCAGCCGGTTGGAGCGGTACGCCACCTCGTTGGACAGGTACCCGCCACCGCCCCCGGCCACCGCGCGCGAGCCCGGGGTCGGCCCGCCCTCGCGGTCGACCGGTCGGTCGCCGCCGGCCGGGATCTCGGTGACGGCGGTGTTCAGCTGGACGGGGAACGGCTGCTGGACGGCGGTCATCGCCTCGGCGGGCAGGGTGGTGGCGATGAACTCGGCGCCGGGGCCCAGGCCCGGGCCAGTCACCGGGTGCTCGCGGGTGCCGCCGGCGAGCGCGCCGACGTTGTCCGGGTAGGGGTCCGCGGAGCGGGCCCGGCCGGCCCACGCCTCCAGCGTGAACAGCCCTGGGTGGCCCTGGCTGATCGTGGTGATCTGGTCCGCCGCGCGCGGCCCGGACGCCAGGCGCGGGCCGAAGGCGCGCTCGACGATGCCGCGGTCGAAGTCGCCGTAGCGCACCGGCAGGACGACCGCCCGGATCTCCGCCCGGGTGCCGTCGGCCAGGGTGATCCGCTTGCCGTTCAACTGCAGGACGGCGGAGCCGGAGGGGTTGGCCCGGCGCAGTTCGGCGTCCAGGCCGAACGGGTCGAAACCGCTGACGAACACCCTTCGCACGCCCGGGGTTCCGCTGAAGCCGTTGTCCCGCAGGCCCCGCGAGGCGTCCTCGAAGCGCTGCCGGAGCCGGTCGGCGTCGACGGCGAAGTCCGGCTTCCACTGGCCGAGCCGGACGGTCATGGCGAGCCTGGTCCAGTACAGCGGGCGGTCGTCCTGAGCCGGCAGGTCGCCGCCACGGCGGCGCCCCTGGGCCCGGTCCACCGCGGCCCACCAGAGCGCCTCGCCCCAGGAGTCGACGAGTCGCTCGGCCTCCGCGGAGCTCCGGGTGGCGCAGAGCGCGGCCGGGAAGCGCCGGACGAAGTCCCCGAGACCGGCCCGTTCGGTGAAGGCGGCCGTCCGGGCGTCCTGGAGCCGGGCCTGCTCCCCGTCGAGGCCGGCCACGGCGGATGCGCCGGGGGTGGCGGCTGGAGCGGTGGTGGCCGCGGGGCACGCGGGCTGCGCCTGGGCCGGGACGGCGGCCGGGAGCAGCAGGGCGGCGAGGGCGCCGACGAGGGTGGTGGCCAGCTTGGCGGGGCGGGCGAAGGTCATGGGATGTGACGGTACATCGACAACCGACTCGCCGCCAGAAGTCCGGCACACGAGCGGCCGACCAGCCGACGGATCGACCTGCCAACAGGACGACCGCCGACAAGCCGACCGCCGACGGGCCGACAGGCCCGGGCGGGCACCGAGGCGCCCGCCCGCCGCCCCACCCTCCCCCGCGAGTGCCCTCAGCGCCCGGAGCGGCGCGACTCCTTCACCTCACGGCTGACGGCCCAGACGTCCGCGACCGGGCCTACGTGCCCGAGCTTGTCGGGGTTGACCACCGAGCGGACGGCCTGCACCTGCCCGTCGAGGACGTCGAGCGCCAGGGCGTTGACGACCCCGCCGTCCCGGTCGCGGAGGATCGCCCCCGGCTGGCCGTTGATCTCGCACGGCTGGAGCACCGCGCCGATCCGGGCCAACCGCGGGAATACGGCCGCGAGCAGCCGGGCCACGTTGTCGGCACCGAAGACGGTCCTGGCCAGCTGCGGGGCCTTGCCGCCGCCGTCGCCGACCAGCGAGACGTCCGCGGCCAGCAGGTCGCGCAGGCCGACCACGTCGCCCTCCCGGAGAGCGTCGAAGAACCGGGACGCGAGTTCGTCGCGTTCCTCACGGTCGGCGTCGAAACGGGGCCGGCCCTCGTCCATGTGGCGGCGGGCGCGTACCGCGAGCTGGCGGCAGGCCGCCTCCGAGCGGCCGACGGCCGAGGCGACGTCGGGGAAGCCGAAGTCGAACACCTCGCGGAGCACGAAGACCGCCCGTTCCAACGGGCTGAGCCGCTCCAGCAGGAGCAGGGCCGCCATCGACACCGAGTCGGCGAGCTCCGCCGAGCGCGCCGGGTCCTCGTACGGGTCGGCGAGCAACGGCTCGGGGAACCACGGCCCGACGTACGCCTCCCGGCGCACGCGCGCCGAGCGCAGCACGTCGATCGAGATCCGGGTGACCACCGCCGACAGGAACGCCTTCACCGAAGCCGGCCTGGTCGGTGAGGCCTCGAACCGCAGCCAGGTCTCCTGGACGGCGTCCTCGGCCTCGCTCACACTGCCCAGGATCCGGTAGGCGATCGAGAACAACAGCGGCCGCAGCTCCTCGAACTCCTCGACCTCGCCCACGTCGCACCCCCTCTTCTTGAAGCTCTTCCACCCGACCGAACGCACGGCCCGGGCGGCTTGATGATGATCATCCGGACCATCGGCAGGTCACGGTAACGCCCCGCGCCCGACGGCCCGACGGCCGGCCCGGAGCCCGCAACCGGGGCTCCGGGCCGAGGCGCCGACACCGGCCCCCCTCAGTGGAACGTTCCGGGCTCGTAGGAACCGGCCGGCTGCCGGGTGATGACGTTCAGTCGGTTGACCATGTTCATGAACGAGACCAGCACCACCAGGGCGGTGAGCTGCTCCTGGTCGTAGTGCTCGGCGGCGCGCGCCCACACCTCGTCGCACACCCCGCCGGCCGCGTCCGCGACCCTGGTCCCCTCCTCCGCCAGCAGCAGCGCGGCGCGCTCCGCCTCGGTGAAGACCGTGGCCTCCCGCCACGCCGCGACCAGGTTCAGCCGCACCAGGCTCTCGCCGGCCACGGCGGCCTCCTTGGTGTGCATGTCGATGCAGACGGCGCAGCCGTTGATCTGGCTGACCCGCAGCGCCACCAACTCCTGCGTGGCGGCCGGCACCGACGAGTCCTTGAGCGCCTTGCCGACCGTCATGAAGAGCTTGAGGGCCTTGCCGGCGGTCGGGTCGGTGAAGAAGTCCAGGCGGGCGTCCATGGTGTGGCTCCTCTGTCGTCGTCAGCGGCTTGCACTCCTTGAGACGGAACGGCCCGGCGCCCTGTGACATCGCGCCATGTGACCTGCGGCACAGCTCGGTTGCGCGGCCGCCCGACGGTTCCGCGCCGCGGGCCGCCCGGACGCCGCGTCCGGCGGAACCGGTTCGCACCGGCGCGAGCCGATGCGAACCGGCGCGGATCCGGCCCCGGACAAGCGGGGCCGGACCCCCCCGGGGTCGGGCCGCTACTCCTCCAGTGCGCGGCGCAGGGCGGCTCCGAGTTCGGCGATCTGACGCTGCGACACCTCGGCGGAGAGGATCGCCTGCGAGCCGTGGAAGGTCCCGGCCCACTGGTGCAGCTCGACCGGGACGCCCGCCCGCAGCAGGCGCAGCGCGTACGTGATGTCGACGTCGCGGTACGGGCAGAACTCCGCGGTGGCGATGTAGGCGGGCGGCAGCCCGGACAGGTCTGCGGCGCGCGCCGGGGCGGCGTACGGGGTGGCGGGCGCGGAGCCCACGTAGTGCCGCCACGCCGACGCCATGTGCTCGTGGCCCCCGCCGAGCGTCTCGGCGAGCCCCGTCGCCCAGGACTCCCACCGGTCGTCGAGCCCGGGCTGGTTGAGCAGCTGGAACCGGATCCGCGGCCCCTGCTCGTCCCGGGCCCGCAGGGCCACCCCCGCCGCGAGCGTCGCGCCGGCGCTGTGGCCGCCGACCGCGATCCGCTCCGGGTCGATCCCGAGCTCGGGCGCGTGCTCGGCAGTCCAGGCCAGCACGGCGTACACGTCGTCGAAGGCGGCCGGGAACGGGTGCTCGGGGGCCAGCCGGTAGCCGACCGAGATCACCACCACCCCGGTGGCTGCCGCAAGCCTTGCGGCCCACGGGTGTTCGGTGTCCAGGTCGCCCATGGCCCAGGAGCCGCCGTGCATCCAGACGACCGCTCCCTGTGCCCCGTGGGGGCGGTAGATCCGCACCGGCACGGGCGGGTCGGCGGGCACGGTGCGGTCCTCGACCTCCATGCCGGTGGTGTCCGGCGCCGGCACCATGGCGGCGCGTTCGGCGTAGTACTTGCGGTCGGCGAGCGGGTCGGCCAGGTCGATCACGGGGACCAGCGGGACGAACGGTTCCAGTTCTGGATTCATGCCGACCATCCTGGCCGCCGCGCCCGCCCCGATCACCCGCCGTCCGTCGCGTGATCGCCCCGATCGCGCGCCGATCGGCGGGTCCGCCGAGGTATCCGTCCCTGCCTATGCTTGGCGGCATGGAGGCCCTGGCCGAACGGCTGTCCCACCTCGACTCACACGTGCAGGGGTCGATCCGCGTCGTCGCGTTCTACGACACGCTGATGCGCCGTCGCGTGGACCTGCCCGCGCTCGCCCGTGCCTCGGCGGGCCTGGCCGCGTGCGTGGCCGGGATCCGGCTGCACGGCACGGGACAGGTCATCCGCTTCTCACCCGACGGACAGCCGGCGCCCGCGGCTCTGCCGCTGCCCGCGGCCATGCCGACGCCTGCTGCTCTGCCGACGCCCACAGCCCTGCCGACGCCCACGGCTCCCGCCGTCGCGGCCGGCACGGAATCCGCGTCCAGCGCCGCGCCGATCACACTCGACGAGGAGGAGATCGGCACCGTGTGGCTGGAACGCCCCGGCCCGCCCGGTCCGCTCGACGAGATGCTGCTCGACCGGCTCGCCCTCGCCGCCGCGGCCGTCGTCGAGCGGTACGGCCCGGCCCGCACCACGATGGCCGACCCCGCCCTCGTCGAACTGGCCGTCAGCGCCGACAGCGACGACGCGTCCAGAGCCCGGGCGCTGCGCCTGCTCGGCTTCCCCGCCGACCAACCCGTCCGTGTCGCCGCCGTCCGGTCACAGCTCCCGCTGGACAGGCTCGGCGCCCTGATCTGCCCGGCCCGCCCGGTGAAGGCGGCCGCACTCGCCGACGTCGGCGTCATCCTGGCCACCACCATCGACCCTGCGGCGTTCCCGGCCGGCGTACGGGCGGGCCTCGGCGCCGCCGCCGGCCCGCACCGGTCCTGGCAGCAGGCCCGCGCGGCGCTGCGCTTCACCACCCCGCGCGAGCCGGTCGTCCACCACGACGACCTCGGCGCCCTCGCCCTGCTCGCCGGAATCCCCCGGGAGGCCGCGCGGGAGAACACCGATGTCGCGGCGATCGCCCGCCTCGCCCGGAGCCCGGAGGACCTCGACACCCTGGACGCCTACTGCGCCGCCGGCTCGCTGCGCCGCGCCGCCGACCTCCTCCACCTCCACCACAGCAGCGTCGCCCGCCGACTCCAGCACATCGGTGCCGCCCTCGGCTTCGACCTCGCCCAGCCCACCGGGCTGACCCGTGCCACCCTCGCCCTCACCACCTGGCGTCTCCTGGGCGACTGACGCCCCCGCAGCCGGCGGCGCTCGCCCACGCGGACGCCCACGGGACGCCGGGTGACGGCTGTCATCGGCGGTCGGGTGACGACCCTCCGCGGGGCGCGGGCGGTCCCGGGGCGTTCGCGCGTCCCGCTCACCGGCCGGCGTCCGGGGGCGGTGGCCGGCGCAGTCCGGGCAGGAAGGTCAGCGCGAGGACGACGGCGAGGACGACGGTGTGTGCCGCCATCGCGCCGCCGGCCGAGAAGCGCTCGTCGAGCCAGCCGGTGACCACGGTGGCGAACGGGTAGAGGCAGCCACCGACCAGGAACAGCGAGCCCTGCACCCGGCCCATCAGCGCATCCGGGACCAGCGCGAGGACACGGGTGTTGGTGCGGACCACCACGGCCGGGCTGACCAGGGCGATCGCCGCTGTGCACAGGGTCATCACGACCGGTGACGGCCGCAGGGCCGCGCCGGCCGCGGCGGCGACGATCATCGCGGTGACCACCCGCAGCAGCCGGGCGTCCGACACCCGGGGGAACCGGGGCGCGAGCAGCGCGCCGACCACCCCGGCCACGGCGGTCACGGCCAGGGCGACGCCGAGCGACTGCGGGCGGTCCCGGCCGGCGACGACGACCAGGACGAAGGCGATGCCGGCGGTGGCGAAGTTCACCAGGGCCGACCAGGCCAGGAGCGCCCGCAGGTAGCGGGAGCCGACGACGTACCGCAGGCCGTCCGCGACGGCGGCCCGAAGCCCACCGCCGCTGCCGCTGTCACCACGGCTGTCACCATTGCTCTCGCCGCGGCTGCCACCGTCGCTGTCGCCACCGCCGAGCGAGCGGCGGACGGTCAGCACCAGCCCCAGCGACACGACGTAGGACAGCCCGTCGAGCAGGAACGGGACCGCCGGCTGGAGGCGGTATAGGGCCGCGCCGAGCAGCGGTCCGAGGAACTGCACCGCGTACGCCTGGCCCTGGCCGAAGGCGACGGCCGCGTCCAGCTCCCGGCGGGGCACCAGCCGCGGCAGGGCGGCCATGCCCGCGGGCATGGCGACCGAGGTCAGCAGGCCCTCCACCGTGGCGAGCGCACCGGCGAGCAGGACCGGACCGCGGCCGGCGTCCTGACCGCTGAGCACCAGCAGTCCCAGCGCGGCGACCGCGGCCGCCCGGCCCGCGTCGGCGGCGATCAGGATCGTCCGGCGCCGGCGGCGGTCCGCCAGGGCGCCGGCCGGCAGCTGGGCGGCGAACAGCGCGACCAGCCGCATGGTGGCGACCAGGCCGGCCAGGGCCGGCGAGCCGGTCCGGTCCAGGATCCACAACGGCATGGCCAGCGCGGTGAGTTGCGACCCGAGGCCGGACAGGCCCGCGCCGAGCCAGAGCCGTCGGAAGTCCCGGTGCCGCAGCGGCCCGACACGGCTGCGCCGGCGGCCGCCCCGTTCGCCGGTCGGGGCCGCCGCCGCGTCCCGTTTGGTGAGGTCAATGGCCATCGGAAGGCTCCTCGGCCGGCGCCGCCCCCGGGGCCCCGAGCGTCTGCCACCAGGAGGCCACCACCTGGGCCGCCCGTTCCGGTGTCACCAGCCCCCGGCCGTCGACCACCTGCCCGCGCCACAGCTCGTACACCTCGCCGGGCTGCGGATCGACGACGACGTGCCCCTCGGCACGCAGGGCGGCGACGTGCCGCCGGGTGGTCGGCTTCTCCCACATGACGGCGTTCATGCTCGGGAAGAGCAACGCCGGCCGAGGGTGGGCCAGCAGGGCGGTCTGGGCCGGGGTTCCGGCCAGCCCGAGGGCGGCGCAGGCCAGCAGGTTCGCGGTGGCGGGCAGGACGGCGAGGCCCCGTGAGCGGCGGGCGAGCTCGGTGGGGTTGAGCGGGTCGCCCGGACCGTAGGCCTCGTCGGCGTGCCAGGCGAGCGCCTCGGCCCGCAGGAACCGTTCGGCGCTGTGGGTGAGCAGCACCCGCAGTGGTGCCTGCACGCGCTGTCGCAGGCGGACCAGGTAGCCGGGCAGGTCGAGCGCGGCGCTCGCCCCGCAGACGATGACGGTCAACGCGTCGTCACGCATCCCGGCCTCCGACGGTTCCGGGGGTTCCGGGGGTTCCGGCTGCCGCGGCGGCGCCGGCCGGGACCGGCCCGGCGCCCGTGGCCGGCAGGAGCTCGTCGAGGGTGTAGTTGAAGTCCGCCGAGCCCCGGTGCAGCCGGTCGAGGACCAGCGCGATGCCCGCGCTGCCGGTGGCGAAGTCGGTGCTGTAGCGCAGCAGGCTCTCACCCGGGAAGGCCAGGCCCTCGGGCCGCCGGCCGGCCAGGGAGAGGATCGCCCGGGCACTGCGTTCGGCCGGCTCGCGCAGGTCGGGCCGGTCGAGCAGCCGGACGCAGTCGAGGGCGAGGTTGGTCGGGCCGGCCATGCCGCGGTACAGGCCGGTGGTGATGGTCACTCCGCCCACGCCGCGGCGCAGGATCCCGTCGAGCGCCCGGTGCAGCGGCTCCTCGTCCGGCAGCAGGGCGCAGTAGCGGGCCAGGGCGGTGCCGACGCCCGCCGAACCGCGCAGCCAGTACGGGGAGTAGACCGCGCTGCCGACCCGGCCGGGGATCGAGAGCATGCCGTCGCCCTGGACCACGCCCTGGGCGAGGTCGTGGGCCAGGGCCCGCCGGCCGACGCGCAGGTACCGGTCGTCGCCGGTGGCGCAGTGCAGGTACAGCAGGAACAGGGCGATGCCGGAGGAGCCGTGGGCGTAGCCGATCTGCGGTGGCCGGCCGGTGCCGTCCGACCAGTACAGGCCCTGGCCGGCGTCCTCTGCGGCCTCGACCAGTCCGTCGGCGATCCTGGCGGCCTCGTGGAGGTGGCGGGTCTCGCCGATCCCGCGCCAGAGGGCGAGGCAGGCCAGGCCGAGCCCGGCCGAGCCGGTGGCCAGGTCGGCGGGCAGCGCGTCGGCGGCCGCGGTCGCCCTCGTCGTCCCGCTCGCGGTGGCTGTCCCGCTCCCGCCCGCGGTCCCGCTCGCGGTGCGCAGCGCGCGGTCCAACACCGCGGCGCCCCAGTCGGGTTCGCCGGCGTCGCAGAGCGTCCAGGCGACGCCGGCCAGCCCGTAGCAGAGTCCGGGCGGGAGGCGGTCCAGTCGCGGCTCGGCGCGGACCATCCAGTCCCGGATCGGCTCCGGGAAGCGTCCGGTGATGCCGTGCACGGCCCGCAGCACGCCCGCCGCGCCGTGGGCGACCGACCACGGGTTGGTGCGGAAGACGGCCGGATCGGCCGGGAAGGGCCGGTCCTCGCGCTCCGGCGTCATGACCGCCTCCATGAAGCCGACCGCCCGTGCCACGGCGTCGGGCAGGTCGAGGCGCTGCTCGGGGGCCTCGTCGAGGGGCAGGCCGAGCGCGTGCAGCAGTCCGTCGACCGGCCGGCGCAGCAGGGCGGCGACGTGGCGCGTGGAGCGGGCCAGGGCCGGGGGGTCGAGCGCGAGCAGGGTGTTGCGCGGCAGCAGCATCGCCAGTTCGACCGCCGCCAGGGCGTACTCGTCGAAGGCGCGACCGTCGGTGGCCCGGTCGGCGACGGCGCTGTCGCCGCTGGTCCGGCCGTCGGCTGTCGTGGGCTGTGCGGGCATCGCGGGCGCGAAGCCGGGCGTCCCCGGGTACTGGTCCTGGCGGGCGCTCAGCGACCGCACCGACTCGAAGTCGATCAGCCGCACCCGCAGGGTCTCCGGATCGACCACGACGTTGGTGAGCGAGACGTCACCGTGGACGAGGTCTCGCGCGTGACAGGCGGCCAAGGCCTCGCGCAGGCCGTCCACCACCGTGTCGACGACCTTCGCGTACTCGGCGACCCCCTGCTCGGTCACCGCGTTGCCGGCGATCGGGTTGCTCCTGCCGATGAAGGTGACGAGCGCCATCCCGTCGACGAACTCCTCGGCGAGGAAGAGGTGTTCCCACTCCTCGAACAGCTCCAGCGGCTCCGGAGCGACTCCGGTGCCGCTGAGCAGTTGCAGGGCCTCGAACTCGCGCCGCAGCCGCTGCTGGGCGTCGGAGCCGTCCTCGGCGTGCGCGGTGTGCGGGCGGGCCTCCTTCAGGACGACCTCCCGGCCGTCCGAGACGCGCCGCGCGAGGTAGACGCCGCCCGCGCCGCCGTAGTGCAGCGCCCGGACGACCTGGTACCCGTGCAGCACGTGCGAGCCGGAGCCATCCGCCTGCTCCTCGTCGCACAGCTCCGGCACCCACGGCGGGCGCCGGTAGACCGGATCGCGGTCGTCGGTCCACCGGCGGCCGTCCGGACCGTGCAGGACGGAGCGGGCCGTCCCGTCGGCGCCCACCGTGCCCGAGGAGATGAACTCGCCGTACCGGTAGTAGAGGCAGCCGGACTTGCCGTAGCGGCGGTCGGTCAGCACGTACGGCCCCCGGACGTCCGCGAGCGGCCCGGCGAGGCGGGCCAGCAGCTCGCGGCACTGCTCGGCGGAGTGCGTGTAGATGACGACGACCTTGCCGATCTGGCCCGGCGGCCACCACCGCGCCGCGCCCAGGCGGACCAGCCGGGTGGAGCGGAGGCACTTGAAATGGAAGGGAGTTCGGTGGAACTCGGCCGCCACGGCGCGCAGCGCCACCGCCGCGTCCTCGGGAACGGCCGAAACGTGGATCTTCCAGCCGTGCTCGGGCAGCGGTGGCGCGGCCACGGCCCGACAGCCGGCCCACACCCCGGATTCGGTCACCTCGCCGTCGGCGCCGACGAGTTCGGACATCTCCCGTTGGAGGTCGGGGTCGAAGGGGGCCCGGCCCAGGGTGTCGAAGAACAGGGGGTCAGCGACGGCGAAGGCCTGGTATTCGTCGAATCTGCGCATGATGGCTCCTCACTGACGGTTCATCAGGAGCGGTGGGGTGTCGGGGTGCTTCCGGGAGGGGACGCCAGGACGGTCCGGGGAGTCCGGGGAGTCCGGGGAGTCCGGAGGGGCGTGGAAGTCCCGGTGAGTTGCGGGGAGTTCAGGGGATGCCCCCGGCCTGCCGTACGGCCGACCGGGGACGGGCCAACGGTCAGCAGGCGTTGCTGATGCCGCTGGAGAGGCTGCAGACATAGGCGGCGGGTCCGAACAGACCCCGCTCGACCTCGTCCTCGTCGAGCGCGAGGATGATCAGGGAGAGCACGTTCTGCATCCGGGAGTTCACCTCCTCCACGACTGCGCGGGTCAGGGCCGTGGCCCCGAGGAGGCGACCGTGCGCCCCTCGGCCGCGCCCGACAGGAGTCCGGGCCGACTCCCGCCGGGCGGGCCGGGGGCGCGCGGCCGTCAGCAGGCGTTGCTGATGCCGCTCGACAGGCTGCACGACTGGCCGAGGGGTCCGAACAGACTCCGCTCGGTGTCGTCCTCGTCGAGCGCGAGGATGATCAGGGAGAGCACGTTCTGCATCTGGGAATTCACCTCCTTCACAACCGAGACGGTGCGGACCGAGGTCCCTGAGGGGGCTACCTGGCCCTGCCTCACTGTGGCCCGCCCACCGTCCCGGCCGGTTGAGGCACCGGCCCCGGCTCGGTCCCGAACCCGGCCCGGGACAGGCCCGGGACAGGCCCGGGACTGGCCCGCCGCGCGCCGGCCACGGCCGAACGGGCACCCGCCCGGGCCGGACGACGACGAATCCCCCACGTCTGTCGCGAAGTTGAGCGTTCAGGTCGGCTCGACGACCGGTCAGAACCTTCGCAGGGCGACGCCCTGATCAGAGTTCGATGCGGGGCGGCAGGAGGCCGCTCCCACCCGTTCCGCCCGACCCGTTCGGGCTGTGCGGACCGTGCGGGCCGCGCAACCGGAAGGGCGGGGTCGATCCGGCCACGCTCAGGTACCCGTTCAGGCTCCGGCTGGCCGAGAGCCGGTACCCGTCCGTGGTCTCCGCGTAGCCGGCGCGCGGGTGCGCCTGCTCGACCCGCGTCGGCCGCCCGTCGGCCTGCCACGCCGCCACCAGGAGGTCGAAGTACCGGTCGGAGTTCTCGGGGGTGGCTCCGATCACCCAGTACCGGATGGTGAAGACCGCCGAGGCGTCGTCGGGCCCTTCCTCGTCGAAGTCCAATGCGAGGCCCATGGTGACGCCGCCGTGCAGAACGGCCTTCGGGAGGTCGGGGTGCCGGAGCGCCAGCGCGGTGCCGGCCGGCCAGGTCCGCAAGGTCTCGGTGAAGTGCCGCAGCAGCTGCGCACAGGCCGCGGCCCGACTCACGATCGGCACCATGTCGTCCTCGTTCCCTCGTGATCGCGGGCGGGCCGGCACCCTCCTGGGCACCTCCACGCCCACGCCCTCCGGGTCGCCACGGTCCGGTGGTGCGACAGGGATTCTGGCATGCCCCGGCACAGCCCGTCGCGCCCCGGCACGTCACCGCACCACATGACGGCACCACATCACGACACGACATGACGACACGACATGACGGCTGCGCCGCCTGCCACATCACGTGACAGACGGCGCAGTGTGCCCGTGGTGGCGCTTCAGGCCTCGCCGCTACAGGGCCGCCAGGTACGCGAGGACGTCCTCGCGGGCGCCGGCCAGCGCGATCAGGGCGATGTGGTTGTCGGGCCGGACGAGGACGAGGGCGTCGCCCGTGATGCCGTACGCCGCGCGGATCGCCCCGTCGGGGTCGTCGACCGCCACCGGGCGCACGTGGGCGGGCAGCGCGGCGAGCGAGGGCCGGGCGCCCGGGCCGAAGCCGAGGAGCGTGAAATGGTCGCCGGCGAAGTACTCGAACAGCCGGGCCGGCTCGCCCGCGGAGCCGGGGCAGGGCGAGTCGGGCGCCCGGTCCCCGGCCAGGAGCAGGCCGTCGGCGCCCTCGGTCGCGACGCCGCCGCCGTCGGGACCGTCCGCCGCGACGCCCCCGCCGGCGAGGCGGCTCCAGCGGTAGCCGAGCGAGAGGCCGGTGGTGTCGCCCACCCGGCCCGCCTCGACGCCGACGCCGGGGGTGCCGATACCTTCGACGACGGCGGCCATCCCGGCGGAGGTGACGTCGAGCGTCCAGGCGGCGATCGGCAGCCGCTCCTCCTGGTAGGTGTCCAGCAGGGCCGGTGCGGCCAGGCCGCGCACCACGTACCCGAGCTTCCAGGCGAGGTTCCACGCGTCCTGGATGCCGGTGTTCATGCCGAGCCCGCCGGCCGTGGGGTGCACGTGCGCGCAGTCGCCGGCCAGGAAGACGCGCCCCTCGCGGTAGCGCTCGGCCATCCGGACGTTGACCCGCCAGGTGGAGAGCCAGGTGGCGTTGGTGAGCCTGAGGTCCTCTCGGCCGGTGTGCAGGACGGCCAGGCGCTGGAAGCTCTCCAGCGACGGGGCGACCGCCCGGCCCTCGGCGTCCGTCTCCAGGCTGGCCTGCAGCTGCCAGCGGCGGGTGCCGGGGAGCGGGCAGAGCATGAAGGCGCCCTGCGGGCCGAACCACTGGTGCCAGGCGTCGGGTTCGAGCCCCTCGACCTCGACGTCCCCGCAGACCATCATCGGCTCCGGGTCGCCGTCGCCGACGAAGGGGATACCGAGCAGCTTGCGCACCGTGGAGCGGCCTCCGTCGCAGGCGACCAGGTACTCGGCGGCGATCCGCCCGCCGTCCACGAGGTGCACCTCCACTCCCCCGCCGTCCTGCCGGAACTCCACCAGCTCGGTGGCGAGTTCGACCTTCACGCCGTACTCGGCGAGCTGCTCGCGCAGCAGCCGCTCCACCCGGGTCTGCGGCAGCCACAGGCTCGCCGCGTAGGGGACGGTGGCGGTGGGGCGGGCGCCGGCGAACGGCTCGGTGTCGTTGACGAACTCGCCGTCGAAGTACTTGCGGAACGGCAGGTGGGTGCGGCCCACGGCCGCCAGGCGCTCCCCCAGGCCGAGGTCCGCGAGGATCTCCAGGCTGCGCAGGTTGAGGGTCTTGCCGCGCGAGCCGGTGTGGAACTCGGCCGCCCGCTCGATGATCCGGACCGCGACGCCCTGCCGGGCCAGTGCGCACGCCAGGGTCAGCCCGGTCGGCCCCGCGCCCACGATCACCACACCCGTCTCGTCCACCCCGGTCATCGTCTTCTCCGCCTTCGCCGTGTTGGTCGTGTTCGTCATGGCTCCCCGCCCCTTCCGGTGTTGTCGGCGGCTGCCGACACACACCATGAAACAGCAACTCGGTCACACATGCAACCGGGTAACAAATGTTTCCGGGTTATGATCTGGACATGAGTTCCAGCGAGCCAGACCCGGGTCTACGGACCGTCAAGAAGCAGCGCACCCGGCAGACCATCGCCGACGTGGCCATCGCCCTCTTCCTCGACCGGGGCTTCGACCAGGTGTCGGTGGCGGAGATCGCCTCCGCCGCCGAGGTCTCCAAGCCCACCCTCTTCCGCTACTTCGCCAGCAAGGAGGAGCTGGTCCTGCACCGCTTCGCCGACCACCGCGGCGAAGCCGGGCGGGTTGTGCGCGAACGCGCCGCCGGCCTCACCCCGCTGGACGCCCTGGAGCGCCACCAGCAGGAGCGGCTGGCGGCCCGGGACCCGAACACCGGGCTCAACGACACCCCCGAGGTGCTCGCCTTCCTCCGGCTGATCTACGAGACCCCCAGCCTCTCCGCCCATCTGCGCGAGTACGTCGACGCCGACACGCGCGCCCTCGCCGAGGCGCTCGACCCGGACGGACGGATGGCCGCCCGCCTGCTCGCCGCCCAGTTCACGTCCGTCCGCCAGGTCCTCGCCCACTCCACCTGGGCCCGGCTCGCCGCCGGCCAGGACATCGACACCGTCGCCCGGCTGGCCGCCGACGAGACCGCAGAGGCGTTCGCCCTGCTGCGCGACGGCGCCGCCACCCACGGGTTCTGAACCCGGACGCACCCCAGGGGCCGGCACGAGGCCCGAACGGCCCCGCGCGGACGGCCCGGGCCGATCAGCGGCAACCCCCGGAGGTTCGCGCACCCACCAGGGCCGCCGAGCGGTCCACGGCCGGGTGTTTCGCGGCGTGCGCACGCCGCGAAACACCCGGCCGTAACACCCCCGTCGCCGCCCGGCGGCCCACCGTGCGGCATCTCACCAGCCGCCCTCTCTGGTTCGTTCGCGTCCCGATGTGGTGAGATGTGCCCGTCAAGAGGTGTTGGCCGCTGACGGGGGTGTGTGTTGAGAAGTGGACGGCTGCTGGGGACCGGTCTGGACGGGGACGCGGTGCAGCTCGCCGCGGCCGGGCTGGTCCGGCTGACCGCGGAGGAATGGCTGGGCGGAGCGGCCGGGGCCCCGGCGTGGTTCTCGCACGTCCGGGCGGCCTCGTTCGCGGACACCTGGCTCGCATTCGGCGAGACCGCGGCGCCGGGCCTGCGGGTACCGGCACGGGCCGTCGTGCGGTCGGTCGCCCGCCTGGCGGCGGAGCTGGTCCTGCAGGCCCGCGCGTACGACGATCCGGCGACGCTGGAGTGGCTGGGCCGGGAGTCGGCCGAGGCCCGCGACCGGGCACGCCGGGACGACGTGTCGCATCCGGCGGAACCCGCCGCCCTCGCCCTCGTCTGGCACGGCGTGCAGGCGGCCGCCGACGACGAGGACGCCACCGCGGAGGGCCGGGAGTCCCACGACAGGCGCATCACCGAGCGGGCCGAGGCGTACGTCCGCGAGCGGCACCACCGCCAGGACACCCTGGCCCTCCTGCTGGCCTGCGCGCGGATCGCCGCGACCGCCCTCCAGGAGCTGAGCAGCGGAGACCGCGCCGAGGCCGCCCGCCACCTGGACGAGCTCGCCGGCCGGCACATGCCGCACACCGCCCCCGTCCCCCTCTGGGTCCCGGGCCGCCCCGACCAAGCCGCCGCCTGAGCCACCCGCCCGGCGCGGGCGTCGAGCGCATCCGGCGACCGGCGGCGATCGGCCCTGCGGGCGGAGTGGTGGGCTCCTAGGGTGGAGGTGTGCGGCGTCTCGGGCGGGGCGGCCTGCCGCGGCGGGGCGCTCATCCGGCCTTCGGCCGGGGTGCAACCCCACGCCGCCGTGTCGGCCGTGCCGCTCCCCGAAACGGGTGCGGCCGCCCGGTCCGAACGCCCCACCGGAGCGAGGTGCGATGCGCCACTTGCCCGGCGGGCCGGAGCAGAAGCGCCGTGCCCGCCCCGATCCGACGGTGGTGCACCGCGCCGTCCGGGTGACGGCGGCCGCGTGCGCCGGCTTCTACTCCTTCCGCTACGGCTTCCACCAGCCGGTGACGGCCACCTACGCGCTGTTCGGCGCCGTGGCGGTCGGAGTCCTGGCCCGGGTCGAGGGCGGTGCGCGCACCCGGGCGCGCACGCTGCTGCTGACCCTGCCGTTCGCCTGGGTGCTGATCTGCCTGGGCACCGCCCTGGCCGTCCACTCGTGGACGGCGGCGCTGGGCATGGCGGGCGTGGGGTTCGCGGTGTCCTTCGGCTCCGTGGGCGGGCCACGGCTGGTGGGACTGACGAACGGGCTCCAGCTCTTCTACATCCTCCCCTGCTTCCCGCCCTACGCCCCGGACACCCTCCCGCAGCGGCTGGCCGGCGTGACGGTGGGGCTGCTCCTGCTCACCGCGGCCGAGCTGCTGCTCTGGCCCGAGCCGGCCCCGCCGGACTACCGCGACCGGCTGGCCCGTGCCGCCCGGGCGGTGGCCCGGCTGGCCGACCTGGCCGCCGCCGAGTGCGCCGACGGCCACCGGCCCGCCGCAGCCCCGTCCGGTCCGCGCCCGCCCGGCGCACCGCCGGACGGGCGCGCACCGCCGGCGGGCGGGCCGTCTCACGACGCGGACGACGCGGAGGAGGCGGAGGAGGCCGCGGCCCGGTTGGACGAGCTGAGGCTCTCCCGGATCCCGATGATGGAGCGGCCCGCCGGGCCGGGCGCCGTCGACCGGGCCCTCACCCACAGCGGCAGCGTCCTGCACGCCATCGCGGCCGACCTGCAGCGGGTCCGCCGCTACAGCGCCCCCGGCGGCCCGTCCGCGCAGGCGGCCGGCCTGGTGGCCGCCACCGCGCAGGCGCTGCGCGCGGCCGCCGCCGGGGTGCGGCCGGGCGGCCCGCTCCCGTCCGCCGAGCCGATCGAGGCCCGCATCGCCGCCTTCGAGACCGCGCGCATCTCTGCCGCGTCCGTCCCCGACGCGATCGGCGACACCGCCGGCCCCGGTCCGGCCGCCGACCCGCCGTCCAGTGACGGCGACGGCGACGGCGACCACGCCCGCGGCGCCGGTGACCACGACCGCGACCATGACCACGACCGCGGACGAACGGCGGTGGCCCGGCTGGTGCTCGGCTCGGCCGCGCTCAACGCCGCCGAGGGCGCCCGGTTCCTCACCCTCACCACCCGCACCGCCCGCCACGCGCCCCCGCCACCCGACGACACGCCCCCCGACGAGCGCCCCGGCCCGTTCTGGTACGCCCACGAGCCGGCCCCGAGGCTCTGGTGGCACCGCATCAGCGGCAACCTGACACCCCGCTCCGTCTACTTCCGCAACGCCCTGCGCACGGCCTTGGCCCTGAGCGCGGCCCGACTGGTGGCCGGCGCCCTCGACCTCAGCCACGGCTTCTGGGTCCTGCTGGCGACCCTCACCCTGATGCGCACCAGCGCCGCCGACACCCGGATGACGCTGCGCCCCGCGCTGGTCGGCACGGCCGGTGGCGCGGTCGTCACCGCCGTACTGCTGATCGCGGTCGGCGAGCACCCGGTCTTCTACGCCGCCGCGCTGCCGCCGGTGATGCTCTTCGCGTTCACCGTCGGCCCGGTGCTCGGACTGGCCTGGGCCCAGGGCACCTTCACGGTCGTGGTCGCCATGGTCTTCACCCAGCTGGCCCCGGCCGGCTGGCGGCTCGCCGAGGCACGCCTGGTCAACGTGGCCACCGGCGCGACGATCGGCATCCTCGCCGGGCTCTGTGCCTGGCCCAAGGGCGGCGGCCAGGACCTTCGGAGGCGCACCGCCGAACTGCTCGACCAGAGCGCCGCCGCCCTGCGCGAGACGGTCGCCGTGCTCACCGGGACGGGCCCGGCGCAGGGCGCGCTGCGCCGGGCCCGGCACTCCGTGCTGCTCACCGAGGCGCTCTACGCCCAGTACCGGAGCGAGCGGCACGATCCCGCCGAGGACGGCCCGAACTTCCAGGCGGCCGTACGCACCGGCCAGCACACCGTCCGCCGCGCCGAACCGCTGCTGGTCCGCGTCCCGCCCGGCGGTGCGGCGACCGGCCCGGACGGGGCGGCCGCGCTGGTGGGCCGCGCGGACCAGGTCGCGGCCGCCTTCCGCCGCCAGGGCGCGGCCCTGCGCGGCCGCGCGCCCACCGGCACCCCGGACCACCAGCTGGCCGACGCCCGCACCGCCCTGCGCCACGCCCGGCTGATCGCCACCCGGACGCCCTCCGACGCCGCGGCGCTGGACGCCGTGGACGTGACCCTGTGGCTCTCCGGGCTGCTCGACGACCTGGAGCGCGTCAACCACGGTGCGCCCGCCCGTCCCGCCCCGGGCGCGGCCCGCTGACGCCCCTCCCCCAACCCGCCCGCGCACACCCGGCGCCGACCGCCCCCGGGATTCCCGAGGCCGGGGCCCGTACCGGGATTCCCGCTCCGGCCGGCCGCCGCCCGGCTAGCGTTGCTCCGTATGACGCACGCCAAGATCGAGATCACCGCCGAGGTGGTCCGCGACCTGCTCCGCGACCAGCACCCCGACCTGGCCGACCGCCCGGTGACGTTCGGTGCGCGCGGCTGGGACAGCCAGCTCTGGCGGCTCGGCGAGGACCTCGCCGTCCGCCTGCCCTGGGCGACGGAGTCCGCGGACGCCCTGCTGCGCAAGGAGCACGCCTGGGTGCCCGGCCTCGCCCCGCGGCTGCCCCTGCCGGTGCCCGTCCCGCAACGGCTCGGTACGCCCTCCGAACGGTTCGCGCGGCACTGGATCGTCACCACCTGGGTGCCGGGCGATCCCGCCGACCGCGCCCCCGTCACCCGGGGCGCGGAGGCCGCCGACGCCCTGGCGGCCTTCCTGACGGCCCTTCACCGGCCCGCTCCCGACGGGGCGCCCGTCGGCCGCGGCCGCGGCGGTCCGCTGGCCGAGTACGCCGAGGGGTTCGCCCGGACGCTGGCCGAGGCGACCGGGCTGGGGCTGATCCCCGACCCGGACGCCGTCCGCACGGTCTGGGAGGACGCCGCCGCCGCGCCCGCGTGGGCCGGGCCGGCGCTGTGGCTGCACGGCGACCTGCACCCGGCCAACGTCCTCACCGCGGACGGCACCATCTCCGGCGTGGTCGACTTCGGCGACCTCTGCGCGGGGGATCCGGCCTGCGACCTCGCCGCCCCCTGGATACTCCTCCCGGACGGCGCCGCCGAGGACTTCCACCGGGCCTACGGGGCGGCCGCGGACGCCGCGACCCTGCGCCGCGCCCGCGGCTGGGCAGTGATGCGCGCCCTCACCGGCCTCCTCATCGGCGAGGCCGGCCGGCTCGGCCGCCCCGGCGGCAAACCCACCTGGGCCCCACCGGCCGCCGCCTCCCTGCGCCGCCTCGTCGCGACCGCGCCCCGCTGACCGGGAACGCCACCCGCCCGGGAACGACGCCGAGGCCCGTCGGGAGTGGGAAGTCGGACCGGCCGACTTCCCACTCCCGACGGGCCTGACCTGAGCCCTCACCCGCGCGGCGACGTCGGGGCCCGCTGCCCGTCTACCGGCGTGGCGCACGCCGCGCCTGAACGTGCATCACGCGAGACTGACGCTGGATGTGCGTGACGGCGCGAAGCCCCCGAGCGGTGGTACGGCGTCGACGACTGTTACCGCCCTTCGGGCGGCAACGGGATTCCCTGATTCCCTGGACAAGGAGGCGGTCATGACGGATCAGCGCAAGGGGAGCTACACCGTCCCGGAGGAGTTCGGCGAACTGGTCGCGGAGTTTCGCGGTCTGCTGGAGAAGTACCCCCGGGCGGCAGGGCAGTTCTCGCTCGCGTACCACCCCGCGGGTGACGGAGGCGGCCCGGGCACGACGATGACGGCGAGCATCAGCCAGCCCGTCTTCGAATGCTCGGAGATCGACACCGGATTCGTCGTGTGCAGGCGCATCGACGAGCAGTGACCGCGCAGGCCGGGCGGAGCGGGACGTCGAACCGGCCGACGCCCCGCTCCGCCCGGCACTGCCGCCCCCGGTGTCACTTCACGGATCCGGCCATCGCTCCCTGGATGAAGAACCGCTGGAAGCAGAGGAACACCCCCACCGGGACCAGCGGGGACAGGAACGCGCCGGGCGCGAGGACGTCCATGTTGCTGCCGAACTGCCGCATCTGGGACTGCAGGTAGACGGTCAGCGGCTGCGAGTCGTTGCCGGCGAAGATCAGCGCGACCAGCATGTCGTTCCAGACCCAGAGGAACTGGAAGATGCACAGCGAGGCGACGGCCGGCGCGGCGAGCGGCAGGGCGAGGGTGCGGAAGATCCGCCACTCCCCGCAACCGTCCATCCGCGCCGCCTCCAGGAGTTCGGCGGGGATCTCCAGGAAGTGGTTGCGCATCAGGAACACCGCGAACGGCAGCCCGTAGCCGACGTGGAACAGCACGACGCCGGGGACGGTGCCGAACAGCCCGAGGGCGCCCTCCAGCTTGGCGACCGGGATGAGCCCGACCTGCACCGGCACGACCAGCAGCCCGACCACGCCGAGGAAGATGGCGTCCCGGCCGGGGAAGCGCATCCAGGCGAAGGCGTAGCCGGCGCCCGCGGCGAGGGCGACGGTCAGCAGGGTCGCCGGGACGCTGATGAGCACGGTGTTCCACAGCGCCTCGGGGACGTCGCCGCCGCCGAGCAGCGCGGAGTAGTTCTGCAGCGTGAGCTGGGCGGGCTCGGTCAGTGCCGTCCACCAGCCTCCGGTGGCCGCGGCCTGCTTGGGCCGCAGCGAGGAGACCAGCAGGCCGACGGTGGGCACCAGCCAGGCGACGGCGGCCACGATCAGCACGGCCTGGACGAGGCCGCTCCGGGTGAGCGCGGCGAGCCGGGTCGTGAGCGGCACGGCGGGCCGGCCGGCGGGCACCGGAGCGGCGGCGGGGGTGGTGGTGGCGGCGGCCGGGACCGCTCGGGTGGTGGTCATGCGCGGCTCCCTCGGAAGCGCCGGACGTTGAGGAGCATCACCGGCACCACCAGGAGCAGCAGCAGGACGCTGAGCGCGCTGCCGAGGCCCTGGTCGTTGCCGCCGCCGAAGGAGACCAGGTAGAGCCGGAGCGCGAGCACGCTCGCGTCCTGCTGCACCGGCCCGGGCGCGATGATGTACACCAGGTCGAAGATCTTCATCACGTTGATGACCATGGTGATGAACACGACGCCCAGGACCGGGGCGAGTTGGGGCACGGTGATGCGGCGGAGGATCTGCCATTCGCCGGCGCCGTCGATCCTGGCCGCCTCGATGGTCTCGCGGGGCAGGTTGGCCAGACCTCCGGCGATGATGACCATGGCGAAACCGGCCCAGATCCAGATGTAGGCGCCGATGACGGCGGGGGTGATGAACGCCGGGCCGAGCCAGTCGACGCCGCGGTAGGGGGCGGCGAAGTCCGCCGCCGGCAGGACGACCGAGGTGGTGGCGGACGGGGCCGCGGCGAACCGGAAGGTACCGTCGCCGGCCGTGGTCGTGGTGTCGACCGTCCGTCCGCCGTCCCGGAGTTGGACGGTGACGCCGGGCAGGCCCTTCTTCCCGTCCTCCAGCCGGCCCGGGTGGCCGCCGCCGCCGGGCACGAAGTCCAGGAACACCGTGCCGCTGACGCCGTCGCCGGCGGCCGGCTCCCGGGCCGTGCGGGCGTTGGCCGGGAGCGCGCCGGGCTGTACGCCGACCAGCGGCAGCAGGACGACGCGCGTGGGGGTCGGCGCCGTCACGTCACCGCCCCGGTCCTGGTCGAGGCTGCCGCCGGGGCGCGGGTGGGCGCCCGGGTAGGACGGCCGGTCGTCGAAGGTGTCGTGGACGGCGACCGCGGCGGCGTTGAGGACGCCGCGCTGCGGGTCCGCGTCGTACACCGTGCGGAAGATGATCCCGGCGGCGAGGAAGGAGATCGCCATCGGCATGAAGACGAGCAGCTTGAACGCGGTGGCCCAGCGGATCTTCTCGGTGAGCACCGCGAACACCAGGCCGACGGCGGTCACCAGTGCCGGGGCGACGGCGACCCAGATCGCGTTGTTGCGCACGGCGGTGAGGGTGGCGTGGTCGGTGAAGGCGGCGCCGTAGTTGTCGAGTCCGACGAAGCGGTGGCCGGAGGAGTCGAAGAGGCTTCGTGCCACCGAGTAGCCGATGGGGTAGACGACGAGGGCGCCGAGCAGCAGCAGGGCGGGCAGGACGAAGAGCAGGGCGAGGCCCCGGTGGCGCCGGACGGCGCCACCGGATGCCCGGCCCCTGCGGGGTGAGCGCGCAGACATGGTGGATCAGCCCTTGTAGGCCTTGGCCGCGTCGGCTTCGAGCCTGGCCGCGGCACCCTGGACGTCGGTCGGGTCGGCGAGGAAGTCCTGGAGGTCCTTCCACTCGCCCTGGCCCGCGGTGCCGCCGAACGCGGCGGGGGCCTGGTCCGACATGTCGAAGCGGAAGGAGTCACCGGCGTCGATCACCGACTTGGCGAACTGCCGGGTGGTGTCGTCGGGGTAGACGGACGGGTCGAGGGCCTTGTTGGGCGAGATGAAGCCGCCGGCCTTCGCCCAGACGGTCGCGGCCTCGGGGCCGGCCAGGAACTCGACGAGCTTCTGCGCGGCCTCGGGGTGCTTGGCGCCCTTGAGGACGACCGCGGCGTCGCCCGCGCCCATCACCGGGGCCTTGCCCCCGTCCACGGCGGGGAAGGGGAACACCTTGGCGTCGGTGCCGACCTGCTTCTTCAGCTCGGAGGCGATGACACCGCCGACGAAGTCGCCCTCGTGGGTCATGGCGGCCTTGGGCTGCGCGCCGAAGACCTGCTGGACGGAGGTGGGGAAGTCGGTCTGCAGGGCGCCCTGCTTGCCGCCGGCGACGAGTTGCCGGTCGCCGAACACCTTGCCGAGGGTGGTCAGGGCCTTGAGGACCGACGGGTCGGTCCACGGGATCTCGTGCCGGGTGAGCTTGTCGTAGAGCTCGGGTCCGGCCTGGGAGAGGTAGACGTTCTCGAACCAGTCGGTGAGGGTCCAGCCGGCCTGACCGGCGACCGAGAAGGCCGGGGTACCGGAGTCGGAGAGCGTACGGCCGGCCTTGAGCAGGTCGTCGAAGGTGGTCGGGGGCTGGACGCCGGCGTTCTCGAAGGCGGTGGGGCTGTACCAGACGGTCGACTTGTCGGCGGCCTTGAAGTAGAGGCCGTACTGCGTGCCGTTGACGGTGCCGAGGCCGGACCAGACGCTGGCGTAGTTCTTCCTCGCGGCGTCGGTGACGGCGGGCGAGAGCGGCGCCAGCCAGCCCTTGTCGGCGAACTGCCTGATCACGCCGGGCTGGGCGACCATGACCACGTCCATCGGGTCACCGCCCTCGATCTTGCTGCCGACCACGGTGGAGAGGTTGTCACCGGTGGAGGTGTAGCTGACGGTGGCGCCGGTCTTCGCGGTGAAGGCGTCCAGCACCTTCTTGAAGTTCTCCTGCTCGGTGCCGCTCCACACGGCGGCGACCGTCAGGTTCTGTCCCTTGAGCTCCTGGGTGCCGGAGTCGGCGGCGGTGCCGCCTCCCCCGCTGCCGCAGGCGGTGGCGGTGGCGGCCAGGACGACGGAGGCGGCCAGGGTGGGGAGAGCGCTACGGAGTCTCATCGTCGAGTCTTCTTCCGTGAGGCGGGGTGGGAGGTGTGCGATGGGGGCTTGTGATGTGATTGGACGTCAGACGAGGCCGACAGCCGCGTGGTTGATCCACCAGGCGGCGGTGGCGGGCGGCAGGAGGCCGTCGCCGCAGGGAGCGCTGGCCAGCAGGGGCGGACCGGCGACCGGGGCGGGCGCGGGGGTGTCGCCGAAGTTGACGGCGCACACCAGACCCTCGCCGCGGACGAACGCGAGGACCCCGGGCGGGGTCTCCAGCCACCGCAGCGTGCCCTCACCGAGCTGCGGGAGTTCACGGCGCAGTTGGAGGGCGGTGCGGTACAGGTGGTACACCGATCCGGCGTCGGCCCGCTGCCGCTCGGCGGTGTGGGCGGCGAACGACTCCGGCTGCGGCAGCCAGGGTGCGGCCGGGGAGCCCGGCGGGCTGAAGCCGTACGGCGCCCCGGTGCCCGACCAGGGCAGTGGTATCCGGCAGCCGTCGCGGATGCCGGTCCGGCTGCCGGTGCGGTGGAAGATCGGGTCGGTGATCGACTCGTCCGGCAGGTCGAGGACTTCGGGCAGTCCGAGTTCCTCGCCCTGGTAGATGTAGGCGGCGCCGGGCAGGGCCAGCATCAGCAGGGCGGCCGCCCTGGCCCGGAGCGGCCCGGAGGCGGGGTGCTCCCCCGCGAACCGGCTCACGGTGCGGACCTGGTCGTGGTTGTTGAGCACCCAGGTGACCGTCGAACCGGTGGCGGTGATGTCCCGCACCGCGTCGTCGATGACCCGGTGGAAGTGCGCGAGGTCCCACGGTGCGTGCAGCAGGTGGAAGAAGAAGGCCTGGTGCAGCTCGTCGGGGCGCACGTACAGCGCCTGTTCCGCCGGTGTGGGCACGGAGGCCTCGCCGACCAGCAGCCGCTCGCGGCCGTCCCGGGCGGTGTACTCCTCACAGACCGCGCGCCACCGGCGCCAGACGCCGTGCACCTCGGGCTGGTTCCAGGCCAGCGGGTTGACCGAGTCGCGGGTGCGCTCGTCGGCGTCCGGGTCGGGCGAGTCGGGCAGTTCGGGGTGCTTGTACAGCCCGGCGGCCACGTCGATCCGGAAGCCGTCGACGCCGCGGTCCAGCCAGAACCGCAGCACCTCCTCGAAGTGGGCGGCGACGTCGGGGTTGCGCCAGTTGAAGTCCGGCTGCTCGGGGGTGAACAGGTGGAGGTACCACTGGCCGGGCCGGCCGTCGGCCTCGGTGGCCCTGCTCCAGGCCGGGCCGCCGAACATGGCCCGCCAGTTGTTGGGCGGCAGCTCGCCGGCCTCGCCGCGCCCGTCGGCGAAGTGGAACCGCGCCCGCTCGGGGCTGCCGGGGCCGTTGGCCAGCGCCTTCTGGAACCACGGGTGCTCGCTGGAGCAGTGGTTGGGGACGACGTCCAGGACGAGCTTGAGGCCGAGCAGCCGGCAGTCCGTCACCAGGCGGTCGAACTCGGCGAGGTCCCCGTAGACGGGGTCGACGGCGCAGTGGTCGGCGATGTCGTAGCCGTGGTCGTGCTGGGGTGAGACGTAGAAGGGGTTGAGCCAGACGCCGTCGGCGCCCAGCTGCCGCACGTGGTGCAGCCGTTCCCGGACGCCGGCGAGGTCGCCGACACCGTCGCCGTCGGTGTCCCGGAAGCTGCGCACGTAGATCTGGTAGATCACGGCGTCGCGCCACCAGGCACGGGTGGCGGGGGTGGTGGTGGGGGCCGCCGAACGGGCGCGCGGAAGGAAGACCGCGTCGCCGTCGGGGAGGGTGGGGTTGGGCATCTCGCTACTCCAACGGTTATGCATTCGCGTTAGGTATAGCAGGCAGAGACGTCCGCTGTTAAGCCCTTGTTCCACACGGTTTCCCAGGAGTTACGGCAGGACGCACCGACTCATGAATAGATACATGTTAGGTACTGGAGAGTAGAGGCCCGCAGAGAAGGGGCGCCAGGGAGGAGGGGCCGGCAAGCCCGGTCGGCGTCGACTCAGCCGACGATGGCCCGCAGGTCGGCGGCCAGCCGGGGCAGCGCCGCCTCGGCGGTCCGACGGCCCGACACGACCTCGAACGCGGTCTCGCTGAACGCGAGGCTCAACTGCTGGTACTGCGGGACGGCCGGGCGCGCCCCGGCCGCCAGGATCGCCGTGCGCAGCACCGGCAGGTAGGGGAAGCGGGCCGTCAGGTCCGGGTCCGCGTAGAGGTCGGCCCAGACCGGCGGCAGCCCGCCGTCGGTCAGCACGCGGTACTGCGCCCGCCGGCTCGTCAGGTGGGCGATCAGGGCCCGCGCGGTGCGCTGGCGCCGGGAGAACCGGCTGACCGCCAGCCCCGAACCGCCCAGCACGCCGCTGCCCGGGCCCTGCGGACCGGGCAGCGGCACCACACCGAACCGTCCGGCCACCGGGGACCCGGCCGCGCCGACGGCGTGGTAGACGTACGGCCAGTTCCGCAGGAACAGCAGGCCGCCCCCGCCGAAGGCCGCGCGGGACTCCTCCTCCTGGTAGCCGAGCGCCTCGGGCGGGATCCAGCCCTCGTGCACGCCCCCGGCCAGGAACTCCAGACCGGCCCTGGCCTGCGGGCTGTCCACCACCACGGTTCCGTCGGCGGCCAGCAGGTCCCCGCCGGCCGAGCGGATCGCCTCCAGCGTGTTGACGGCGAGCCCCTCGTACGGGCTCAACTGGCCCGCGTACCCGGACATCCCGTGCGCGGGGGCCAGCGTCCTCGCCTGCCGGGCCAGGTCGGCCCAGGTGGCGGGCGGCTGCTCACCGGCGGCGGCCAGCACGTCGCTGCGGTAGTACAGCAGGGCGGCGTTGGCGACGAAGGGCACCGCGTACAGCCGTCCGTCGTAGCGGCCGGTCCGCACGACCGGCGGCAGGAGGCTGTCCAGGGCGAAGTCCGACTCGTCCAGCGGCACCGTCCAGCGCCGGGCCGCGAACTCGGCCGTCCACACCACGTCGAGGTTGAGCACGTCGAAGCGGCTGCCGCCGGCCGACAGTTCGCCGGCGAGCTGGGCGTGCACCTCGTCCGCCGCCTCGGGCAGCTCGACCAGCTCGGCCGGCTGGTCCGGGTGCTCGGCGTTCCAGTCGGCCAGCAGCCCGCGCAGGTAGCGGGTGGTGTCCCGGCCGGTGGCCAGCGTGACCGGCCCGACGCCGTCCGGGTCGCCCGCCTCCCGCGCGCCGCCGGCCAGGCCGTACCAGGCGGACGCGCCCCCGGCCGCGAGCGCCGCCGCCCCGCCCACCAGCGCGCGCACCACGCGCCGACGGCCCGCATCGGGCCCGGTGGGCGGCCGGTCTTCCATGGAGCTCCTTCGGTCGGCCGGCACGGGTGGGCGCCGACGCACGTCCCTTTATACGGCCTCCCTGCTCGTGGGGTCCCACCTGCCCGTACTGTGTGACCGAGGTGTAACCAGCGAACAGGGACGAGAAGGAAGAGGTGACGCCCGGTGCGCCATCAGCTGCTGGCGCTGCTGGCCCGGCAGCCCGCCTACGGGTACGAGCTCAAGCAGGGGCTTGAGCAGACCTTCGGCGCGGCGTACCCTCAGCCGAACATCGGCCAGATCTACGTGACCCTGAGCCGGCTGGAGAAGTCCGGTCTGATCCGCGGCACCGAGGTGACGCAGGAGGGCAGGCCGGACAAGAAGGTCTACGAGATCACGGAGAAGGGCACCGAGGAGCTCGCCGGCTGGTTCGAGGCACCCACCGAGGGGCCACGGGTCAGGGACGAGTTCTTCATGAAGCTGATCCTGGCCGAAGGCACCGACCTCGCCGACCGGCTGACGCTGATCAACAACCAGCGCCGGCACTGCATCAACACGATGCGCGGACTCAACAAGCTGGCCGCCACCGAGCGCGGCAACCGGACCTCACTGCTGCTGATCGAGGGCGCGGTCCTGCACCTGCAGGCCGACCTCGACTGGCTGGAGCGTTGCCAGGAGGAGCTCACTTGACCGGCTCGGAGCCGACACCGCCGCTGCTGGCCGCCGACACCCTGGTGCGCTCGCACCTGAGCGGCTCGACCCTGATACCCGCGGTCCGCGGCATCAGCCTGCGCATCGACCGGGGCGAGTTCGTCGCCGTCACCGGGCCCTCGGGCGCCGGCAAGTCCACCCTGCTGCACCTCCTCGGCGGTCTGCTGCGACCCGACGAGGGCGAGCTGCGGCTCGACGGCCGCCGGGTGGACGGCCTTCGGGAGGCCGCCTGGGCCCGCCTGCGCCGGCGCCACTACGGCATCGTCTTCCAGAGCGGCAACCTGCTCTCCGACTTCTCCGTCGCCGACAACATCGAACTGACCGCCGTGCTCGCGGGCATGTCCGGGCGCACCGCCCGCGAACGCCGCCAGGAACTGCTGGCGGACCTCGGCCTCGCGCACAAGGCCGCCGCCGGGCCCGGGGAGCTCTCCGGCGGCGAGCGCCAGCGCGTCGCCCTGGCCCGCGCGCTGGTCAACCGGCCGCAGCTGCTCCTCGCCGACGAGCCGACCGGGAACCTCGACAGCCGCAGCACCCGCGACGTCCTCGCGCTGCTCAGCCGCTACCACGAGCAGGGCACCACCATCGTGCTGGTCACCCACGACGCCCGGGCGGCGAGCACCGCCGACCGGGTCGTCAGCCTCTTCGACGGCCGGATCGCCGACGACGCCCGGGTGGAGGAGCCCCCGGCCGCGCGGCGCGCCGTCGGGGTCCGCGACGTCATCGATTTCGGCGGGTGAGCCGGTGCGTGCCCTGTTCCGCTGGATCCGCGCCGACCTGCGCTCGCACCGCGTCCACGCGCTGCTGATCGTCCTCGCCACCGGCGGCACCGCTGCCGCCCTCCTGCTCGCCGGCGCCCTGCTCGGCGCCGCCGCCGACCCGTGGCAGCGGCAGTTCCAGGCCGCCGGGTCGCCCGACGTCCGGATCGACCTGCGCCCGTCCGCGACCGCCCGCGGCGGGGCCGACGAACCCTCGGCCGCCGTGCTGGCCCGCGAGCCCGGCGTGCTCGCCGTCTCACCACCCCAGCACACCGCCGAAACCACGCTGGTCGGCCGACAGGCCGGCGGCGCCGCCACCGCGGGCCCGCCCGGCCGCACCCCGCTCGTGCTGCGCGGCGACACCCCGGACGCGGCCCGCCCACTGCTGCGCTCCGGCACCTGGCTCGACCCCGCCGACGCGCACGGCATCGTGCTCGAACAGTCCGCGGCCGATGCCGCCTGGGCCCACCCCGGGGACCACCTGACCGCCCTCGACGGCCGCGGCTCGGCCGTCGACCTGCGGGTCGTCGGCATCGCGGACAGCCCCGACCAGTTGCCCGCCGAGGCCGCCGGCCACGACCTCGGCTGGGCCCTCCCCGCCACCCTCGACCTGGTCCAGCCGGACCGTGCGACACACGGCCTCACCGTCGGACTGCGCCTCGCCCACCCCTCCGACGCCGGATACACGGCCCAGCGGGTGGTCAGCGTCCTCGGGGCCGAGCGGGTCTCCCGGATCACCACCTGGCTGGACGCGCGGGCCGCGCGGCAGCAGGACAACCGGCTGGCCGGCCTGCTGCTCGGGCTCAGCGGACTCGCCGCGCTGCTCGCCGCCGCGCTCGCGGTGGCCGGCGCGGCCGGCGCCCGGATCAGGACCAGGACCGCCGACATCGCCCTGCTCAAGGCGCTCGGCTTCACCGCCGGCCAGGTCGCCCGGATGTTCGTCGCCGAGCAGCTCCTGCTGGCCGGCACCGGAGTGCTGCTCGGCGCCGGCGGGGCCGCGATCGCCGCCCGCACCGTACCGGCCCTCGGCGGCGGGACCGACGCGTTCCACGGTCTCGTCCCCGGTGGCACGGCGACCACCGCCGCCGTCGTCGCCGCCGCGCTCCTCGCCGTCGGGGCCGCCGCCGCACTGCCCGCACTGCGGGCCGCCCGGGTCGCCCCCGTGCCCCCGACCGACGGCACCCGTCCCCCCGTCATGACGGCCCGACCGGTCCGGCTCGGCCCGCTCCGACGGCTGCCGCCGGCCCTGGCGATCGGGCTCGGCAGCGTCCTGCGCCGGCGTTCGGACCTGGTCGGGAGCGCCCTGCGACTGACCGTTCCGGTGGTCGCCGCCACCCTGGCCCTGAGCACCTGGGCGACCCTCGACTCCGTCACCCGGCCCGACGGCGGTGCCACCGTCCCGTCCGTCACCGCCCGCCGGACCTCCCCGGAGCAGACGCCCGGCGACGGGCAGCTCGCCGGCGCCCTGGCCGCCGACGCCGCCGTGCAGGGCGTCTACCCGGGCACCGAGATGCAGGCCCTCGCGCCCGGCCAGTCCGCGACCCTCACCCTGCGCGCCGTCGGCACCACCGACGCGCCGTACCCGTACACCGTCGTCGAGGGCCGGGCGATCCGCGCCACCGACGAGGCCGTCGCCGGACAGGGCGCCCTCGATCTGCTCGGCGCCCGGGTCGGCCAGTGGGTGCGGCTCACCACCGGAAGCACCCCGCGCATCCTGCACATCGTCGGACGCAATCTCGAACCGGAGCACGGCGGCCGCGTGCTGTCCACCGGCTTCGACACCCTCGACCGGCCCGGCGACCCCACGCACCCCGACTTCTGGAGGCTGGCCCTGCGCCCCGGCCAGGACCCGGCCGAGGTCCAACGCGACCTACCCGCCCGCACCGGCCTCGCCGGGCAGACGGAGGTCCGCCTCCCCACCGGCCCGGTCACCCGGCCCGGCGCCCTGCGGGCCAGCGTGGTCGGCCTGCTGCTCGTACTCGCCCTCATCTGCCTGGTCGACCTGCTCACCACGGCCACCGCCGGCTTCCACGAACGCCGCCGGGACCTCGGCCTGCTCAGGGCGCTCGGCCTCACCCCGGGCCAGTCCGCCGTCGTGCTCGCGGTCCGCGGGACGACCATCGCCCTGATCACCGTCGCCGTCGGCTCCGCGGTCGCCGTGCCGCTCGTCGGCCGGCTCCTCGACCGGCAGGGCGAGCTGAGCGGCATCGGCGCCGGCATCGCCCGCGCCCCGTCCGCCTGGACGGTCCTCGCCATGGCCGCCGTCTGCGCCACGACGGCGGCCGCACTCTGCGCACTCCCGGTGCTGCGGATCCCCCCGCCCACCCGGGCCCCGGACGGCACCGGCCGGTAGGGCCCCGTACTGCTCGGCGGTGGTTACAGGTGCTCGCCGAGGGTGGTGCCCTCCGGCGCGCCCGGGAGGACGTAGGCGACGGCGGACGCGGTGTGTTCGAGGAAGGGGTTGAGCGCGTCGCGGGCGGCGAGGCGGTTCTGGACGCGGGTGAACTGGCCCGGGTCGCGCATGAAGGCGCAGAAGAGCAGCCCGCGGTCGCCGGGGCCGTCGTCGTAGCTGTAGCCGCGGCGGAGCATCCGCGCTCCGCCGTCGAGGCGGGGGCTGGTGAGGCGGACGTGGGCGGTCGCGGGGATGACGTAGGAGCCGTCCGGCCGCTTGGCGTAGATGTCCGGGTCGTCGTGCTCGGCGGTGCCCGTCAGCGGGGATCCGTCGCCCCCGCGGCGGCCCATCACGAGGTTCTGCCCGTCCTCGGGGAGGGCCGCGAAGGCCGCGGTGTCCATCCGGATCCGCCGGTAGACCAGAACGGTGCCGTTCTCGTGCGGCCCCGGCGGGCCCCACACCCACTGCTTGGCGGCCCCCTCGTCGGGGTTGGCGGTGCCGTCCTTGAAGCCGAACAGGTTGCGGGGCGTGGCGCCCGGCTCCGTGGGCGGCAGGAAGCCGGACTGTGCCCAGCGGGGCGCGGCGCCGGCCGTACGGGCGGCGCTCGTGAGGAGTTCGCCGACGACGGCGAGCGTCCAGCGGTCCTCGGCGCACAACTGGACCAGCAGGTCGCCGCCGCCGCGGGCCGGGTCGAGGCGGTCGCCCGGGAACGGCGGCAGGTCGGCCAGTCCGGCGGGGACGGCGAGGTTCAGCCGGGCGGCGAGCGCGGGGCCGACACCGACCAGGGAGGTGAGCCGGGCCGTTCCGGCGCCCCGCAGGCGCGGGTCGGGCGGAGGGCCGGTCACCGCGCTCGACAGCGTGCGCGTCCACGCGCCGAGGAGGGTCCGCAGGACGTCCCGGTCCGCGGCGGCGGAGGCCTGCGGAAGGTCGAAGGCGAGCAGCTGCGTCGCCGCGGGCTGAGGGAACGTCACCCCCGCCTGCCGGGGCGCGTGGAAGGGGATCGCGGCCTCCGGCGGCGGCCCGCCGGCGGCGTCCGTGCGGCCGGCGGTTCGGCCGGACGGACGTCCGCCGTCGGTCAGTTCGGCGGCGGCCGCACCGACCCCGGCGGCGAGCACCGCCCCGGCCGCCAGCAGCGCCCGTCGCCGCCCGACACCGGCCGCGGAGAATCCGCTCGACGGTTGCGCGTTTTCCGGTTCGGTGGGCATGCGGCCCATTGGAGACGATAGAACACGTACTATGCAAATCACGCCTCCTGATCGACCGTCGAGGCCGGCGGCCCCCCGCCCGACGAAGTCCCGGGCGGCGCTGCGGCGCCTGCTGGTCCTGGCCCTCCCGCTCACCATGGCGGCCACCGGGTGCTCGTCGACGGCTTCGACGTCGGACGACGCCGGGCATCCGGCCGGGAGCGTGGTGCGGGTACCGGAGGACTTCCCCACCGTCCAGAAGGCCGTGGACGTCGCGCGCGAGGGCGAGACGGTGCTGATCGGCCCCGGCACGTACCGCGAGAGCGTACGCGTCACCAAGCGGAACCTCGTGGTGCGCGGGACGGACCGCAACGCCGTGGTGCTCGACGGCGGACTCCGCCTGGCCAACGGCATCACCGTCACCGGCCCCGGCTCGGTGGTCGAGAACCTCACCGTCCACGGGTACCTGGCCAACGGCGTCCTGTTCACCGGCGTCACCGACGAGAAGCTGCAGCAGCGCGGCGCCGGCGGTTCGGCCTACGACCCGCTGGACACCGCCCGCTTCCCGCCCGTCCAGGGCTTCCGGGCGACCCGGGTGACGGCCTACAACAACGGCCTCTACGGCATCTACGCCTTCGACGCGCGCGGCGGCGTGATCGAGGACTCCTACGCCTCCGGGCACGCCGACTCCGGCGTCTACGTCGGCCAGTGCAAGCCCTGCGACACCGTGGTGCGCGGCAACACCGTGGAGCGCAACGCGGTCGGCGTCGAGCTGACCAACGCCTCGGACGGGCTGTCGATCCTCGGCAACCGCGCGGTCGGCAACCGCGTGGGCGTCACGGTGAACTCCAACGACCTGGAGGCGCTCGCCCCGCAGCACGGCGCCGTGATCGCGGGCAACGTGGTCGCCGACAACAACGCCGCCGACACGCCCGAGCAGGCGGACGGGGGCTTCGGCATCGGCATCGGGATCGGCGGCGGCACCGCGAACCGGGTGGAGCGCAACCTCGTCCGCGGCAACCGCGCGGCCGGAGTGGTCGTCACCGACCCGCCCGGGCACCCCGCCGGCGGCAACCGCGTCGAGGGCAACCTGGTGGACGGCAACGGGGCCGACCTCGTCCTGGCCTCGGCCGACCCCGGCAACTGCTTCAGCGGCAACCGGCCCGCCCTCCAGAGCCCCGAGGGCCTGGAGGCCGCGGCGGGCTGCGGTGGCCAGGGCCACGGACCGCTCGCCGCCGGCCGCACCGCTCCGGTCCAGGCCCCGCCGGGCGTCCCGTTCAGCCAGGTGCCGGCCCCGCCCGCCCAGCCGTCGCTGCCCGACCCCTCGGCCCCCGGCCGGCCGGCGACCGACCTGCCGGGGGCGGTGGACCCCGGCGCCTACCCGCTGCCGGCGGACGCCGGTTCGCTCCCCGGCCGACCGGCGTGAGGGTGCCCGTCCGTCCGGTCCGTCGCCGGTCCGGACGGACGGGCACCGCACTGCGGGCGCCGGGAGCCGATCCCGGAAGCCGCGTCGGAACCCGCGCCCCGGAGGCCGGTGCGCGGGAGGCCGGTGCGCGGGAGGCCGGTGCGCGGGAGGCCGGTGCGCCGGAAGCCGGTGCGCCGGAAGCCGGCCCGGCGACAGCCGGTGTCAGCCGGTGAGCCAGGGCGCCTCGGGGAGCTTCGCGGCCCCGTCGTGGCCGCCGAACTCCACCGTGGCCGGCGTGCCCAGACCGGGCATCCGCATCGTGACCCGCCGCAGCGTGCCGTCGCCGTCGACCCAGTAGGTCAGCGGCGACCGGGCGCCGTCGGGCGCGGCGCCCTGCGCCCGCGGGCCGGCGAACCGGTCGTGGTCGCGGCCGTCGATCCGGTCGCGGCCGAGCCGGCGCGCCCCGGACTGGGCGAGCAGCAGCGGGTTGTCGGGCCGGTCCGCGCCCAGCTCGATCAACAGCTGGAGCCCGGCGTCCAGCGGGTCCGCGGTGTACGTGCGCGGCGACCATCCCTGCCGGGGGACGCGCTCGGCCTGCTCCCAGGCCGGGCCGTCGGTGCCGGCCGGTTCGGGAGCGAGCCCGAGGCCGCCGGCGTCCCAGACGACGAGTCCGTGGTCGAGCGGGCCGCTCGCGCCGGTGACCCGGTAGCGGCCCACGCCGCGGCGGGCGTGGTAGTCCACGACCCCCTCGACCCGGACGTCGACGCCCCCGCCCTCGGCGGCGGCGAGCGTCACCGTGACCGGGCTGGCCTGGTACAGGTTCAGGCGTGACAGGGCCAGCCGGGAGGCCTCGTCGACGGTGACCGGTCGCTCCCCCGGCTCCTCGTCGACGGTCCGGTAGGCGACCAGGCCGGCCGTCGCCGTCGCGCACACCACGAGCGCGATCAGCGCCCTGAACCGGAGGGTCCGGCCACGTGGCCCGCGGGGGGCGGCCGTCGTCTTCCGGGCCATGCGATTGCCTTCTCTCGTCGGTCGGTCACGACGGTCGGGCGGGCCCGCGGACCGAACGTCCGCCGACCCGCCCGACCTCTGCCGGTGCTTCGGCACCGGCGCCTGCCCGGCCCGGGGCGGGCCCGGGCAGGCGGGGGTACTACTGCTGCCCGGCCCTGCGCCGGCGGGCCACCAGCACGAGCGCCGCACCGAGGACGGTCAGCGTGCCCGCGCCGGCCAGCATCACCGGGATCCCCTGGCCCGCACCGGTACTGGGCAGGTGCGACCCCGGGACGGGAGCCGGAACGGCCGGCGGTGCCGGGGGCGGCATCGTCGGGGCGGGCACCGCCGGGGCGGGGCCGGTCGGCGCCGGCGTCGGCGTCGGCTGCCCGGTCGGCGTCGGCGACGAAGTCCCGGTGGGCGTCGCCGTCGGAGTCGGCGTCGGCGTCGGCGTCGGGATCAGGCGGTTGACCGCCGTCACCTCGACGCCGGCGTCGAGGTTGTCGGCGTTCAGCACCAGCGGCCCGAACACCGTCACCTCGGGCGCGGCGTAGCCCTCCGGCGGACTCAACTCCTGCCAGTAGTACGTCCCCGCGGCACCGCTGCCCCGACAGGTGCCGTCGGCCCCGGTGGTGCAGGGGTCGCCGACCGCCGTGTCGGGCTTGTCACCGGTGCTCTGCAGCCCGCTCGTCCCGTTCGTCTCCTTCCACAGCCGGAACTTCGCGCCGGCCAGCGGCTTGCCGTCCTGGTCGTGCTTGACCAGGCGCAGCGCGCCCTCCTTCTGCCGGAAGCCGAAGTCGTAGGTGTGGTCGTTCTCGCCCGGCCCCCCGGTGGTGAGGGCCCGTTCCACGTACGTGCCGCCCGCCGGGACGACGCCCTTGGAGTCGACGAAGTGGTTGTCACCGACGTCCGCGTCGGTCGGCACCCACTGGTACAGGGGTCCGCCCTTGGCGTAGTCGGCCGGGTTGTCGAGCCGGACGGTGTACTTGGTGTGCGGCTTGAGGCCACCGGTGACGTTGGAGTCGTCGAAGTAGTACTCGCCGCGCGCCGTCGTCTTCGTCGTGCCGACGACCTTGCCGGCCTCGTCGTAGAGGTTGACGGTCGCCCCCGGCACCGGCTTCTGGCCCGGGCTCTGGATGCCCGTGCGCTCCGGGTCGTACCAGACCCGGTTGCCGATCTGCAGCGGCGCCTGGTCGCAGAGAACCTCCAGGTCGCCCATCGAGGCACCCTTGCCGAACGGTGCGCTGTCCACCCCGGACGGGTTGAGCCGCAGGCCGAACCTCGGGTCCTGCTTGCCGTTCCGCTGGAGGAACGACGTGCCGTAGCCGAGGGCGGTGTGATTGGGGTCGAAGGCGGAGACCGCGATGGTGTTCTCGACCTTGGAGAGGGCCATGCCGGCGAACGCCGTGTTGTGGTGGCCACCCCAGCTGGTGTCGAAGAAGCGGGTGCCCCGGGAGGTCACTCCGCAACCGTTGTTGGTGTCCATCACGTACGTGCCGTTCACCGGGCACGCCTTGTTCAGGTCACCGCCCGACATGACGACGGAGGCCGAACCCGGCGTCGGACCGGCCGGTGCGCGGTCGCCGAAGCGGTCGCGGAAGGCCAGCAGCATCGAGCCGTCGGACTCGAAGGCGATCTCGCCCAGCTCCGGTTCGGGCTGGGCGATGGTGGAGGCACCGCACGGCTTGCCGTTCTGCGAGGTCGGGTAGGAGTCGGTCCACGGGAACCAGCCCGCTCCGTCGCACGGGCCCGTGCCGACCGTCGACTCGCGCGGGTAGTCCAGCGGCTGGTCCAGCACCGCCTTGCCGAAGACCCCGGTGGTCAGGTCGAACGGCAGCACCACCGCCCGCAGGTCGGACGTCTTGCCGGTGGACTCGCCCGAGCAGACGCCGCCCAGGTACCCGGTGCCGTCCTGGAGGCCCAGGCCGAACGGGCGCCAGTCCCCGGCCGCCGGGCAGCCCGGGTCCGGGATCGGGTAGGCCGCGTTCGGCGACGGGGCCGTGGGCACGGTGGCGTTGTAGCGGTAGAGCCTGCGGTCGTGGAGGTTGACGACGAAGAGGTCCTTGCCGTCGTCGGTGACCTTGATGCCGCCGAGGCTCTCCTTGCCCGGCACCGCCAGGAACCCGTCGTCCGTTCCGTCGCCGTGGACGGTCGAACCGGCGTCCGGGACGGTGGTGAACAGCGTGGTCTTCTTCTGGGCGAGGTCGGTCACGTAGATCGCGCCCGCACCGCCCGGACCGTAGTCCGTGGTCCGCTTGGCCAGCGCGGAGGAGAACACCCGCCGGTCCGCCCGGTTCCACGCGATACCGAAGAGCGTCCCGGTCTCCGCGTCCGTCGCGAGGTTCGTGACCTTCACGTCCACGCCGTCCTCGCCGCGGGCGCTGTACGGGAAGGACACCAGCGTGCGCTTCGCCCCTCCCTCACGGCTGGCGGACTGACAGGTCGTCACCAGCGGTGCGTTCTTCTGGCAGTAGTCACCGGGATTCCACAGCCCGGTGGTGTACGTCACGTCCTTGCCGCCGGAGAGGTCGACGAACTCCTCGTTGCTGCTCAGCCGGTTGGGCTCGCCGTCCAGCCCCTGGCGGGAGGCGAAGGCCGGGAAGAGCGTGCCCGGCTTCGGATTCACCACCTGGACGCGGTACTTGCCGCCGGTCAGCTTGGCCGCGGCCGGCGCCAGCGCCACCGTGCCGTCCGCCGCCGTGGTACCCGTGATACTCGTGCCACCGTCGTCGGTGAGCGTCACCTTCACGCCCGCCATGCCCGGCTCCAGCCCGGGCGTCCACACTCCGTCCGTGTCCACGGCCCGCACCACGCGGACCGTCACCGTGCCGTCGCCGGTCTGCGGGAAGGCCGCCGGTGCCGCCACCAGCGAGCAGGCGCCGATCCCGACGGCCAGCGCCACGGCGCCGCCCACGGTGCGCCCGCCGAGCGCACCCGATCGGCGCCGGTCCGGGCCGCGCGCGGCACCGGCTGTTTGTCCAAGTGTCGTTGTCATCCCTGCTCTCATCGTCCAGTTGGGCGTTCCGCCCGACCTCGTGAGGGAGTTCGTGAGTGGCGGAGCGCCGCCATTGTTAATGGGAGCTTAAAGGGACTCCGCACAAGTTCGCAGCAGAACCGGAACGTTGTCACTCAATCAGGGATTCGTCGGCGAAGGGTCGCGCCTCCCGCAGTGGGCGCACACGTACTGGCGGTCCAACTCTCCTTCACCGCAGACAACTTCTTCCTCAGGTTTCACTGCCCGGAGACCCTGCCGGAGCGGACACGACCGAGTCCCCGAGAGGGCGGCCGCCCAGCGCCGGAAGGGGTTCATCAGGCGCGCCTTTCGCCCGACGGTCCGCCCGGCCCATCCGAGCCCGGACACCCGTTCGTCACACCGTCTGCACGTTCAGTGCGGCCGTGAAGCCCTTGGACAGGAGAACGGAGTGGGAAGTCGGGCCGGCCGACTTCCCACTCCGCACGTTCCGGCGCATGGCCGCCCGGCCGCTACCGCAGGTGACGGGCGAGGAAGAGCTCGGAGTCCGTCACCTCGAAGTCGGGCACGTCCAGATGGCCTCCGGGGTTGGCGTGCAGGGTCTTCTCGGCGGAGGCGAAGGCGTCGAACAGGGCGAGGGCCGCCCGGCGCGGGACGAGTTCGTCGTCCCACTGGAGCAGGAACTCGACCGGGACGGTGACCCGGCGGGCTGCCTCGGTCAGCGAGTCGTCGCCGGCCAGGCCGAACACGGCCACGGTGATCCGCGGGTCGGCCCCGGCGAGCGGGACGCCGATCACGCTGCCCAGCGACAGCCCCCAGTAGCCGACCGGGCCGTCCGGCCCGACGCCGTCGAGCTTGCGCAGCGCGTCGATCACGGCCTGCCACTCGGGCACGGCCTGCTCGGCGAGGGCCGCGGTGTGCCGGGCGACCCTTGCACTGATCGGCCGTCCCGTAGCCAGCAGTTCCCCGATCTCCGTGGCGAACCGTTCGTCCTGCGCCGTGCGCGGCCGCTCCCCGTGCCCGGGTGCGTCGAGGGCCGCGACGGCGAATCCGTACCGGGTGGCGCAGCGGCCGGCGCGGGCCACCAGGCCGGGGGCCAGCTTGTGCGAGCCGCCGCCGTGGCCGAGCAGCACCAACGGCCGACGGGTGGGCGCAGCGTCGGCCGGCGCTGCGGCAGGCGAACCGGCCTGCGCAGTGGCCGGCAGCCAGAGCACACCGGGGACGCCGTCGAGGGTGAAGCAGTGCTCCGTGACGCCGTCCGCGGTCGTCTCCGAGGTGAAGTGCACGGGTGTGGTCGCCTTTCGAGGTGGCTGCGGGAGCCGGACGTCCGGGATGCCGAACGTCCAGAGGACCGGTCATCCAGGGGTCCGGTCGTCTCATGGTGGCGGCCGCCACCGGCCGCCGGTACACCGGGGTCCGCTCGCCCGGCCCGCCCCTCCCTCGACGCCGCCCCGCGCTCGGTTCGCATACCGGCACATGGCAGGATACTTGCGACAACCGGCATTCAGGTCACGTCGGCATTCAGGTCACGACGGCGGCCGGACAACGGCCGGAGGCGCAGGAGTGGAGGAGAGACCGATGGCCCGCAGGAAGCACCGCGTCGCCGTGCTCGTGCTGGACGGCGCGAAGCCGCTCGACGTGGGCATCCCTGCCCAGGTGTTCTCCACCCGGCCGAGCATGCCCTACGAGGTACGGGTCTGCGGCGCCGCCCCCGGTCTGGTGACCGGCGGCGACGGACTGGCGTACCACGTGGCCGACGGATTGGACGCCCTGGAGCAGGCCGACACCGTCTTCGTCCCGGGCTACCGGGATCCCGCGACCACCGCGCCACCGGCGGAGGTCGTCGCATCGCTCGTGGCCGCCCACGACCGGGGCGCGCGACTGGCGGCCATCTCGACGGGGGCGTTCGCACTGGCGGCGACGGGCCTGCTCGACGGCCGGAAGGCGACGACGCACTGGCACTACACCAAGGCGCTCGCCGAGCAGCATCCGCTGGTGTCGGTCGACGAGAACGTGCTGTTCGTCGACGAGGGCGACATGCTCACCTCGGCGGGCGCGGCCTCGGGCATCGACCTCTGCCTGCACCTGGTGCGGCGCGACCACGGGGTCGGCCTCTCCAACCACGTGGCGAGGCGGCTGGTGGCCGCGCCCTACCGCAGCGGCGGGCAGGCGCAGTACGTGCCGCGCAGCGTGCCCGAGCCGCTGGGCGACCTGTTCGCGGACACCCGGGAGTGGGCCCTCGCCCACCTGGCCGAGCCGCTGACCCTCGAAACCCTGGCCCGGATCGCCCGGGTCTCGGCCCGGACGTTCTCGCGGCGCTTCGTCGAGGACACCGGCTACACGCCGATGCAGTGGGTGCTGCGGGCCCGCGTCGACCTGGCCCGCGAGCTGCTCGAACGCACCGACCTGGGCGTCGAACAGATAGCCGACCGGGTCGGACTCGGCACCGGCGCCAACCTGCGGCTGCACTTCCAGCGCATCCTCGGCACCTCGCCCACGGAGTACCGGCACACCTTCGCCGCCCCGACCGCCTGACCGACGACCCTCGACGCGGCCACCTACGGGCACCGCCCCGACGACCTGGCCGTCCTGCCGGCCGCCTCCACCCCCACACCGACCGCGTCCGCCCCTGCGCCCTCCGCGTCCGCCCCTGCGCCGGCCGCCTCCACCCCACCCGCTTGCCCGACATCCGCGCTGGTCGGGGCACTTGAGCCTGCCCGGAACCGGCGCCGACCGGGGTGCCCCGAGCGACCCCGAGCAGCAGTGGCGAGATCCTTGCGGTGGTTGGCGAGGATCATGGCGAGATCCTTGCGCACCCTGTCATTCCTGCCCCTGTCCGGCGGGCGCCCGGCTACCGATCATGGAGGGCGAAACGACCGGAATCCGGAAGGAAGCCTCCATGACCCGCATCGCCATCAACGGATTCGGCCGCATCGGGCGCAACAGCCTGCGCGCCCTGCTCCAGCGCGGCAGCGACCTCGAGGTGGTCGCCATCAACGACCTCTCCGCGCCCGAGTCGCTCGCCCACCTGCTGAAGTACGACAGCGCCCTCGGCCGCCTGAACCGCAGCGTGACGGTCGACGAGGGCGACCTCGTCGTCGACGGCCACCGCATCAAGGTGCTCGCCGAGCGCGACCCCGCCGCCCTGCCGTGGGCCGAGCTCGGTGTCGACATCGTGCTGGAGTCCACCGGCCGCTTCACCTCTGCCGACGCCGCCCGCGCGCACATCCAGGCCGGCGCCCGCCGCGTGCTGGTCAGCGCCCCGGCCGACGGCGCCGACGTCACCCTCGCCTACGGCGTCAACACCGACGCGTACGACCCGGCCGAGCACGTCATCATCTCGAACGCCTCGTGCACCACCAACGCCCTGGCCCCGCTGGCGTCCGTCCTGGACGACCTGGCCGGCATCGAGCACGGCTTCATGACCACCGTGCACGCCTACACCCAGGAGCAGAACCTCCAGGACGGCCCGCACCGCGACATGCGCCGTGCCCGCGCCGCCGGCGTGAACATCGTGCCGACCACCACCGGTGCCGCCAAGGCCATCGGCGTGGTGCTGCCGAACCTGGACGGCAAGCTGTCCGGCGACTCCATCCGCGTTCCCGTCCCGGTGGGCTCGATCGTCGAGCTCAACACCACGGTCTCGCGCGAGGTCACCCTCGACGAGGTCCTCGACGCCTACCGCGCCGCCGCCGACGGCAAGCTCAAGGGCATCCTCGACTACGCCGACGAGCCGCTGGTCTCCGGCGACATCACCGGTGAGCCGGCGTCCTCGATCTTCGACGCCGCCCTGACCCGCGTCGACGGCAAGCACGTCAAGGTCGTCGCCTGGTACGACAACGAGTGGGGCTTCTCCAACCGCGTCATCGACACGCTGGAGCTGCTCGCCCGCGACTGACCCGCGCCGGGCCTCGGACGTCCGAGGCCTCCGGACGGCCGGGCCCCCGACCATGGAGGCGCGGGGACCCGGCCCCGGCGACAGCGCAGACGGCACGCACCCGAGTGGGCCCGGCCGGAATGTTCCGACATTCCGGCCGGGCCCACTGCCGTTCCCGAGCGGCCTTGACGGCTCGGGCTCGACGTCCTGCGCAGTGGCGCCTCACGCCTTGCCGCCGCTCACCGCTCACCGCTCACCGCACATCACTGCCGCCCGACCTCAGGGGCGCGCACCGAGGACCTGCTCCAGGGCGATGCCGTCCGCGTCGTCCAGACCGCCGGCCACGAAGGCGTCCACCGCCGGCGCGGTGTCGAGGCGGCCCTGCCAGGTGCGGACGACCTCGTGCAGCGGGGTCAGGTCGTAGGTCTGCCGGGAGTCCTCCAGCGCCTTGCCCCAGTCCCGCTCGAACGCCGTCAACCACCGGTTCGCGCGGGCCGCGTCCCGGTCGGCGCGGATGCGCGCGACCAACCGGGCGGCGGCCGCCGGGGCCGGAGCGGGCAGCGGGGCCCGCGGCGGGGCGGGGATGCGGTCGGGCTGGGCGCTCAATCGGGTCCTCCACTTCGTCCTCGGCCACGGTACGGCAATCACACCCACCCAGTGGGCGCCAAGAGTTGATTCCCCGTTCGCCGGCCACCGTGAACACCGGCACCGCCGCCGGTACCGCGCGGGGAGCCTCCGGCCAGGCCCACCCGGGCCCGGCCGCCGAAGGCCCGCCGACCGCCCGCCGACCGCCCGCCGAGCCACCTCCGTGATGACGTCGCGACACACCAGGCCCTTTCATATCTGCTCGAATCTGGCTATCTTCAAGCACATGCAAGCAGGCTTCGCCGGTGGACGCGCGAGCCTGTCCGCCGGTGCCGCCGACGACCGAGCAGGACGGCAGCCCGTCCCCCAGCGCGCGACAACGTTCCCAAGACTGCTCACAGCTCTCTGCAATCCCCACGAGCGGACCAGGCCAGGACGCGGGTCCGCAGGACGAAGGCGGTATCAGCAGTGAACAAACGTGTCATCGGCCTCCCGGCGGCGTGTGCCGCCGCCGTCCTCGTCCTCACCTCCTGCGGCAGCGGCGGTGACGGCGGCTCAGCGGACGGGAACGTGACCCTCAAACTGGTGGCCGCCGACTACGGCGACAAGGAGACCAACAGCTCGAAGGCCTACTGGGACGGCGTCGCCACCGCGTTCAACGCGGCCAACCCCGCCATCCGGATCGACGTCCAGGTGGTGAACTGGAACGACATCGACAAGCAGGTCAAGACGATGATCCAGAGCGGGAACGTCCCCGACGTCCTGCAGACCGGCGGCTACGCCGACAAGGTCGCCGACGACCTCCTCTACAAGGCCGAGGACGTGCTGTCGACCGGTACCCGGGCCAACCTCATCGACACCTTCGCCGACGCCGGCAAGGTCGACGGCGTCCAGTACGGCATCCCGTTCGTCTCCTCCGCCCGCGCCTTCTTCTACAACAAGGCGGTCTTCCAGCAGGCCGGCATCGCCCAGCCGCCCGCCACCTGGGACGAGGTCCGCAAGGACGCGGAGCTCATCAAGGCGAAGGTGCCCGGCGTCACCCCCTACGCGCTGCCGCTCGGCCCCGAGGAGGCCCAGGGCGAGAGCATGATGTGGGAGCTCGGCAACGGCGGCGGCCACACCGACAAGAGCGGCAAGTACAGCATCAACAGCCAGGCGAACATCGACACCTTCGGCTGGCTGAAGGCCAACCTCGTCGACACCGGCCTGACCTACGCCAACCCGGCGACCACCGACCGCAAGACGGCCTTCGCCGACTTCGCCGCGGGCAAGGCGGCCATGCTCAACGGCCACCCCTCGCTGATCCAGATGGCCAAGGACGGCAAGGTCGACTACGCCGTCGCGCCGATCCCCGGCAAGGCCGGCCCGCTCAAGTCCACCCTCGGCGTGGCGGACTGGACGATGGCCTTCAAGAAGAACGGCCACCGCGAGCAGATCAAGAAGTTCCTCGACTTCGTCTACGCCAAGGACAACACGCTCAGGTTCGACGAGACCTACAACCTGATGCCGGTCACCCAGGACACCCTGCGGGAGATGACGGCCAGCGGCCGGCACAAGGACCTCGAACCCTTCTTCTCCCTCCTGCCGCAGGCCACCTTCTACCCGCTCGGCGACACCACGTGGGACGCCGTCTCCGCCGAGCTCAAGAAGAGCATCGGCAGTGCGGTCGCCGGCGACCCGGCCAAGGTCCTGGGCGACCTGCAGAAGAAGTCCCAGGACGCCGTCGCGAACAAGTAGGCGGTCGCACCCGCTCGGAAGGCACCGCACGTGTCCCTCAAGTCCACCGCTGCGCGGCCCCGCCGGTCCGGTCGGCGCGCGCCCGCCCGCTCCGCCCTCGGCCGCCTCGGTCCGCTCCCCTGGATCGGCCCGGCCGTCCTGCTGATCCTCTTCGTGGTCCTGTGGCCCGTCTACGAGATGGTCCGCACCTCGTTCCTGCGGATCAGCACCAGCGGGTTCGTCCGCGGCTCCGCCGGGCTCGACAAGTACCGCAAGCTGTTCGGCGAGTCCGACCTCGGTCCCGTCCTGCTCCGGACGGCGGCCTGGACGGGCGCCGTCGTCGGCCTGACGATGCTGCTCTCCCTGGCCCTCGCCCAGCTGTTCGACCAGCGCTACCCGGGCCGCCGGATCACCCGCTGGGCGCTGATCGCGCCCTGGGCGGCCTCCGTCCTGATGACCTCCATCGGCTTCAAGTGGATGCTCAACCAGACCGCCGGCGTGCTCAACACCGCGATGACCGACCTCGGTCTGATCGACGGGCCCCAGGACTGGCTCGGCCGGCCCTCGACCGCCTGGCCCTGGATGACGGCCGTCGCCGTCTTCGTCTCCCTCCCCTTCACCACCTACACGCTGCTCGCCGGGCTGCAGACCGTGCCCGGCGAGCTGTACGAGGCCGCCCGCGTGGACGGCGCCTCCCCGTGGCAGGCCTACCTGAGGATCACCCTGCCGCTGCTGCGTCCGGCCTTCCTGGTCGGCGTGGTGATCAACCTGATCAACGTCTTCAACTCCTTCCCGGTCATCTGGGGCATGACCCAGGGCGGACCGAGCAGCGACACGGCCACCACGACCGTGTTCATGTACCAGTTGAAGAACACCGACATCGGCGAGTCGGCGGCGATGTCCGTCGTCAACTTCGCCCTGGTCGTCCTGATGGTGCTGGCGTTCCTCAGGGTCAGCCGCTGGAACAGGGAGGAGAGCTGATGGCGGCGACCCCGCCCGTTGCCCCGGCCGCTTCCGCGCCCGCCCCGCGGGAACGGCCGGCCCCGCGCCGGCCCCCGCGCCGGACGGCACGCACCGCCCCGGGCCGGACCGGGCGCCGGATCGGGCCGCGCACCCTGCTCGTCACCGCGGTGGCCTGGCTGCTGGCGGCGGTCTTCGTGCTGCCCTACCTGGAGATGGTCGTCACCGCGCTGCGCCCGGCGAACGAGCTGCGCGACCCGACCTACCTGCCGGAGCACTTCGCCTGGTCCAACTTCGTCGACGTCTGGCGCGAGTCGACGCTCGGCGGCAACCTGCGGGTCACCCTGCTGGTCGCCGGCGGCTCCACGCTGCTCGCGCTGCTGGTCGCGCTGCCCGCCGCCTACTACACCGCGCGGGTGCGCTACCGGGGCCGGCGGCTCTTCCTGCTGCTCGTCCTGGTCACCCAGATGTTCCAGCCGACCTCGCTCCTGGTGGGCCTCTACCGCGAGTTCTACCAGCTGCACATGCTCAACTCGGTCTGGACGCTGATCCTCTGCAACGCCGCCTTCAACCTGGCCTTCACCATCTGGATCCTGACCGCCTACATCGGCTCGATCCCGGTGGCCCTGGAGGAGGCGGCCATGATCGACGGCCTCGGCCGGCTCGGGGCGCTGCGCCGGGTGGTCCTGCCGCTGGCGATGCCGGGCGTGGTGACCGCGGTGATCTTCACCTTCATCGCGGCGTGGAACGAGTTCGTGATGGGCCTGACCCTGTCCACCGAGCCGGACAGCCAGCCGCTGACGGTGGGCATCAACGGCTTCGTCGGCAACTACACCGTGCAGTGGAACTACCTGTTCGCCGGGTCGGTCGTCGCCATCGTGCCGGTCGTGGTGCTGTTCGCCTTCATCGAGCGGCAGGTGGTCTCCGGCCTCACCGCCGGATCGGTCAAGTAGCGCAGCGCCCGGCGGACGGCCGGCCCGGGGCCGGGGCCCCGAGGGCCGGCCGTCCGCCGGTCAGGCCCGCTGCACCCGGACGCCGACGTCGGTCAGCGCCTTCTCCTGGTCCTCGGAGAGGCCGTCGTCCGTCACCACGTCGTGGATGTCCGCCAGCGGGCAGATCGAGGCGAAGGTGACCCGGCCGATCTTGGTGCTGTCAGCGAGGACGACCGAGCGCGCGCTGCCGCGCAGGAAGGCGCGGTCCGTCTGCGCCTCCATCTCGTCGTGCGTGGTGCAGCCCTCGTGCGCCGTGAGGCCGTCGACCCCGATGAAGGCGAGGTCGAAGTGGTACTGCGCGAGCATCCGGTCCGCGGCCGGGCCGACCAGCTCGTAGCTCGCCGACCGGGCGAGCCCGCCGATCACCACCAGACGGACCTCCGGGCGCACGATCAGCTCCGCCGCGATGTTGACGGCGTTGGTCACCACGGTGATCCCGCCGCGCTCGGCCAGCACGCGGGCGAGCTCGGTGGTGGTCGTGCCACCGGTGAGCCCGACGACCGCTCCCTCCGGGACGAGCTCCGCGGCCGCCCGGGCGATCCGCCGCTTCTCCTCCCGCTGCTTCTCGCTGCGGTGGCGCAGTGGGAGTTCGAGGTTGACCGCGCCGGTCACGGCTCCGCCGCGGGTGCGCTGCAGCCGGCCCTGGTCGTGCAGCTCCTGGAGATCCCGGCGGACCGTCGCACCGGAGACCCCGAGCAGCTCGGAGAGCACGTGCACGTTTGCGCTCCCCTCCTCGGCGACGTGGGCGAGGATCCGGGTGGCGCGATCAGCTTTGAGCATGGACGGAGTGTAGCTCCGGGGGTGGACACCGCTTCGGACCACCGTCCGGCGGCGGACTCGCGCCGCCGTGCGGACCGGCCCGACCAGGGCGGATCCGGCGTTCCGCTGCCGTTCGGGGCGGCGGAACGCCGCAGTGGTCGGCGGTGGGGCGGCCTTCGGGCGCGACCGCCATCGCCATGTACTGCTCAAATCTGAACAGACGGGACGGCCCCGGCGGGCGCACCGGACCTCCGTCCGGTGCGCCCGCCGGGTGTGCCGGCCGAGCGGCGGTTCAGCCGCTCCCGGCGCGGCCGGTTCCCCCGGCCGCGGGGACTCCGGCCACCGCAGCGCCGGCAGCCGCGGCGCCGGCCGCGGGCGTCTTGGCCGCGGGGGCGCCCGTCGCCGTGATCTCGGCCGCGCTGGTCCACGGCCCGCGGTCGCCGGCCTCGCTCAGCGCCCGCAGCCGCAGGTAGCGCCCGGCCGCGGCCGGGAACGACACCGTCTTCTCGGTGCCGGTGTCGGCCCAGGTGCCGGTCGCCACCGGACTGCCCCAGGAGGTGGCCGAGTCGGAGACGTAGACCTCGTACCGGCCGATGCGGCCGTTGACGCCGCCGTCCTGCCGGGGCAGGTAGCGCAGGCCGTCGACGGCGTTCCGGGCGCCGAGGTCGATCCGGATCTCGTGCGGCAGCTCCGCGGGCGTGCCGCCGGAGTAGGCGGTGTGCCAGAGGCTGCCGCTGCTGCCGTCGAAGGCGTTGGCGGCGGCGCCGTTCTCGGCGGCGGTCTCCTGGCTGTCCGCCGACACCAGCTTCCAGGCGGACTTGTCCAGCGCGGGCGAGCCGCCGGCCCCGGTCGTCGGCGTGGGCAGGGTCGCACCGGGCAGGGTGACCGTGAACGCTCCGGACTGGCTGCCCGCCTTGACCCGCAGGACGCCGCCGCGATCGGCCGGGTCGAAGAACCAGCCGGTCGCCGCCGCGTCGTAGTCCGCCATGGTGGCCTGCCGGGCGAGCCGGGCCGGGCCGAGGTTCACGGCGGTGGGCGCGCCGGCCAGGTGGACGGTCAGCTCGTAGCCGCGCTCGGCGGGCTTGCCGGCGTAGGAACCGGTGCTCGCCCCGACCTGGACGGTGACGGTACCGGTGCCCGCGGCCGGCGCGTCCACGGTGACCTGCTGCCGCGCCGAGGCGCCGGCCCGGTAGGCGCGGGTGAGGCCGTCGTCCTCGTAGAGGCTGAACGCCGACCGCCCCGACGGGTACAGGTCGTAGGTGAGGGTGGAGACGGGCTTCTCGCCGGTGTGGTTCATCTGCGGCCACATCGGGACGATGCCGCCGCCCTTGACGAACACGGGCGTCGAGTCGAGCGGCGCCGCGTAGCCGTTGAGCGTCGTCGGGCCCTGGTAGACCCGGCCGGTCCAGTAGTCGGTCCACGTCCCGGCCGGGAGGTAGATGCCGTCCCGGGTGGTGCCGCCGGTCGTCACCGGGGCGACCAGGAAGGAGTCCCCGGCCATGAACTCCTGCGCGGTGGCGTTGCCCTGCGCCACCGGGTCGTCCGGGTACTCCAGCACCAGCGCGCGGGTCGAGGGCACGCCGGTGGTGCTGGCGGCCTGACTCATCGTGTACAGGTACGGCATCAGCCGCATCTTGGTCTGCAGCGCCTTGCGGTTGGCCGACAGGTAGGGCTCGGCGAACCGCCACGGCTGCTTGTCGGTGTAGCCGGCGGCCGGGTTGGTGGCGCCCCAGCCGGACATGGTCATGAACGCCGGGGTGAACGCCTTCCACTGGAGGTCGCGGGTGTAGGTCTCCGGGCTGCCGCCGAAGATGCCGTCGACGTCGCCGGAGGCGTAGTTGAGGCCGGACAGCCCGGCACCCACCACGGCGGGGACGGTCCAGCCCATGGTGGGCCAGTCGCCCCGGGTGTCGCCGGTCCACACGACCGCGTTGCGCTGGGTGCCGGCCCAGCCGTCGACGGTCCAGACGAAGCGGCGGGCGTCCGAGTTGTCCTCGATCCCGGCGACGGCCTGGTTGACCCCGTCGAACGCGCCCTTGTAGCCGCCGCCGATCCACGCCACGTCGGTCTTCACGCCGCGGGAGCCGTCGGTGCCGACCTCGGTCTTGATGTCGCTCAGCCCGGTCGACGTCCAGAGCCCGGTGTGGAAGCCGAGGCCCGCCAGGTCGGACACCGTCTGCCGCAGGTCGGTGTAGCCACAGCCGTAGCCGTCGTTGGGCAGGATCCAGCCGGACGGCATGTCGGCCTTCCGCGCGTCCTGCGCGTACCCGACCACGTCGGGGGTGGTCTGGTGCCGGGCCCGCGTGTGGTCTCCGGTGTAGTCGGGGTTGGAGGCGTTGAAGCAGTCGGCGTTGCCGAGCTCCAGACCCCAGATCGGGGCCAGGAACGGTTTGCCGGTCACGTCGGTGTACGCGCCGAGCACGCCCTTGAGCGAGTCGGCGACGAAGTAGTAGGCGTCGAAGCGCTTCTCGTTCTCGGTCGTGGCCACCGGGTCGGTGAACGCGTACGAGCCCGGCGCCCAGGTGTTGCGCAGCACGCCGTATCCGTTGGAGGACATGTAGAACGGCGCGGGGCTGGCGTTGCTGTTCGGCTTCCAGGTGTTGTCGACCGCGATCGGCACGGTCTGGTCCCGCAGCGCCCACGGCCCGAGCCGCAGGCCGGTGCCGTAGTACTGCTCGGCCGGGCCCCGGCCGAGGTACTGCGTCGTCCTCGACGCGGTCCAGGCGGTCGGCTTCGACTCCTGCCAGAGCAGCGTGCCGTCCGGCCGGTAGGCGGCGAACGTGAGCGGCCGTTTGTAGGCCCGCAGGGTGACGGCGGTGGTGGCGATCTCGTAGTAGGAGCCCCGGTCGGTGGCCGTGACGGTCGGGGTGCCGAACGCGGTGTTCACGGTGAGGTCGCTGCCGGCCGGGTCGGTGAACCGGCCGTCGGGCGCGAGCTGGATGCGGAAGATGTCGGCGCGGACGAACACGACCCGCACGGCGGTGCCCGAGGACGTGGAGACGGTGGAGGTCGTCCCGGACTGGCGGAAGGCCGTGATGTTCCCGGCCGTGCTCCCGGCCGCGGTGCCGGCCGGGGCCAGCCCGACCATGACGGTGGCGAGCACGGCCGTCACCAGGCCGACCCGCAGCGCCCGTCGCGGGGGCCGGCCGGTTCGGGCGCGGATGCGGAGGTGGCCGAGGGCTCGGAAGAGCCGGCTTCGGATGGTGCCGCTCGGTTGGGGCATGACGGTCCCTCTCGGAACGGAGACAGATGCGCGGAGGAGCGAGCGTGCACCCGGAATTGCATCAGCCACTGCTCAGTTCAGTCAACAATGCGAGCTGATTCTCCAATTTTGAGCATCCATCACGCAATATCGCGCGGGGCGGGGGTCGGCCTCGGGTGCTCCCACGGTCCCTTGGCGCGGCTCTCAACTAGGGTCGGGGCCATGTCTGCTGCTCGTGGGCCTGCGCCCGCCCCTGTCCTGCGCCCCGCCACCCGTGCCGAGCTGCCGGCGGTACTCGCCCTGCTCGCCGACGAGGACACGGTGGTCGACCCGGCGACGGTGGCCGTCACGGAGGCGTACGAGCGGGCCTTCGCGGCGATCGAGGCGGATCCGCGCAACGAGGTGCTGGTCCTGGTCGAGGACGCCGACCGCGGCACCGGCGGCACCGTGGTCGGCTGCCTGCAGGCGACGTACATCCCGGGACTCGGCAAGGGCGGCGCCGAACGGGCCCTGATCGAGGCGGTCCGGGTCCGCGCGGACCGCCGCGGCAGCGGGCTCGGCCGCACCCTGATGCAGGCGGCGACCGCCCGGGCACGCGCACGCGGCTGTGCGCTCGTCCAGCTGACCAGCAACAAGCAGCGGGAGGACGCGCACCGCTTCTACACCAGGCTCGGCTTCACCCGCAGCCACGACGGCTTCAAGCTCGCGCTTTGACTTCCGCTCCCCGCCCTAAAGGGCGGGATTCCTACCACGGTCGTCTGACCGTCTCGGTGGGTTCCTGCTTCTTCGCGCTGTGCGGGGACGGGTCCCCGGCTTACCCGCGCTCGACAGGCTGACACCGCCAGTCCGGCGGCCGTGGCTATGTTGACGGCGGCGTTGACGTCCCGGTCCAGCCAGACGCCGCACGCCTGGCACTGCCAGACGCGGATGTTCAGCGGCTTGGGGCCGTCCTTGACGCCGCAGTGGGAGCAAACCTGGGAGGTCGGCTCGAAGCGGCCGATCTTGATCAGGTTCCGACCGTACTTCGCGGCCTTGTACTCCAGCATGGTGACGAACGCCGACCATCCGGCGTCGTGCACGGACTTGGCGAGCCGTGTGCGGGCGAGTCCCTTGACCGCCAGGTCTTCCACCGCGATTGCTTGGTTCTCGCGAATCAGTTCGGTGGAGAGCTGGTGGTGGAACTCGCGCCGGGCGTCGGCCACCCGTGCGTGGTTGCGAGCGACCTTGTGACGGGCCTTCTCGCGGTTCTTGCTGCCCTTGGCCTTACGGGACAGGGCTTGCTGTGCGCGTTTGAGCTTCTTCTCTGCGCGCCGGAGGAACTTCGGGGCGTCGATCTTCCGCCCGTCCGAGAGGACGGCGAAGTGTCCGAGGCCGAGATCGAGACCGGTGACCGGCTCGGTCTCGGGAAGGATCTCGGGGTCCGTCTCGACAACGAAGCTGGCGAAGTACCGGCCTGCGCTGTCCTTGATCACCGTCACCGAGGATGGCACGGACGGCAAGGCGCGGGACCACTTCACCCGCACGTCGCCGATCTTCGGCAGCGATAGGTCGCCGCCCGGTGTGATCTTCCATCGGGCGTTCGCGGTGAAGCGGATCGCCTGCCGGGTGTCCTTGCGGGACTTGAACCGGGGCGGTCCCATCTTCGGGCGCTTGCCCTTGAGGCCGTCGAAGAAGTTCCGGTAGGCGGTGTCCAGGTCCCGGAGGGACTGTTGCAGCACCACGGCGGACACCTCGCCGAGCCATGCCCGTTCGGGGGTGTTCTTCGCGGCCGTGAGCTGCTTGGACAGCTCGCCGGACGGGATGAACGGCAGCCCGGCGGCGCGGGCGGTCTCACGTGCCCGGAGGGCATCATTGAAGGCCATCCGTGCACACCCGAACGCCCTGGCCAGCGCGGAACGCTGAGGCCCGTTCGGGTACACGCGGAAGCTGTACCTGAGCTGCACGGTCAGCACCGTACCATTTTGGTTTATGGCTGAGTATCAGAACATCCGCACTGGTCGGCACTGCGCTTTCGCCCTGCATGCGCACTTGGTTTTCGTGACGAAGTACCGTCACAAGGTTTTCGCCGACCGGCATCTGACCCGGCTCGAAGAGATCATGCGGGACGTGTGCGCCGACTTCGAGGTGGAGTTGGTCGAGTTCAACGGCGAGAACAACCACGTCCACCTGCTGGTGAACTTCCCGCCGAAGGTCGCCCTGTCCAAGCTGGTCAACTCGCTCAAAGGCGTCAGCTCGCGCCGGCTGCGGCAGGAGTACCCCGAGCTGGTCAAGCACTACTGGCGGGCACAGCGTCTGTGGTCCGGTTCGTACTTCGCCGGATCAGTCGGCGGCGCGCCGCTGTCGATAGTCCGGCAGTACATCGAGCAGCAGAACCGTCCGGCTTGACGGTCTGCGGTGGGCACCGTCCACAGCGCGGGAGGGTGCCCACCGCACAGGTCAGAGCAGGGTTCAGAATCGCTTCACCACCGGGCTGAAGCCCGGTGCACTGCGATTAGTCCAGGTAGCGCCGGCGGTGACGCAGCGCCGGCCCCGGGCCGGCGCTGCTCAGGGCGCGGCCCGGCAGCCGCGGAGCCGGATCAGAGCCTGAAGACCGCGCCGCGCCACGTCCACCCTGCGGCGAGGACGGCGTCCCGCAGCGGGTCCTTCAGCGCGGCGGCGTCGAAGCGGGCCGCCTCCTCCACTCCGAGGCGGCCGTCGGCCCGGCGCCCGACCGTCCACTCCCGGGAGGACTCGGTGACCTGGCCGCGGGAGTACTCGCGCTCCAGGACCAGCGTGGGCGTGCCACCGGTCCAGGTGACCTTCCACTGCTCGTCGAGGGCCCGGAGTTCCCGGGCGGCCGGGAGCAGCCGCATCCGGATCCGGAGCGTCCGGTCGAGCTGCGTCCGGGCGAAGTACGGGTGCCAGGCGGGCTCCCGCAGACGCCACTCCGCGACGAGATCGGCGCCCTCCGCCGGGGCCGCGGCGCGCACGACGTACGGCGCCTCCGGCCCGTTGAGGCCGAGCAGTGCCGCCCGGACACCCTCGGTGGAGCGCGGTTCGACCCCGCGGTCGGGGTGCTTGGTGCCGGTCAGCCGGTCGAGGAAGCCCATGGGGACCACCCTAGATACCGCTGGACCCCGGCCACGCGTCCGGGCCGGGGTCACGGCCCTCGGCGCGGCCGACGGCCTCAGCCCTCCGTGCCGGTGAGGACCTTCTCCAGGGCGGCCAGCGCCCACTCCAGCTCGTCGCGGGTGATGGTCAGCGGCGGGGCGAGCCGGATGGTCGAGCCGTGGGTGTCCTTGACCAGGACGCCCTCGCGCAGCAGCCGCTCGCTGACGGCGCGTCCGGTGCCGATGGCCGGGTCCACGTCCACGCCCGCCCACAGGCCCCGGACGCGGTGGGCCGTCACGCCCTTGCCCGCGAGTGCGGCCAGCCCGGACTCCAGGACCGCGCCCAGTTCGGCGGCACGGCGCTGGTACTCGCCGGTCTCCAGCAGCGCGACCACGGCCGAACCGACCGCCGCCGCCAGCGGGTTGCCGCCGAAGGTCGACCCGTGTTCGCCGGGGCGCAGCACGCCGAGCACGTCGCGGCGGCCGACCACCGCCGAGACCGGGACGATGCCGCCGCCGAGCGCCTTGCCCAGGAGCACCAGGTCCGGCAGGACGGACTCGTGCTCGACCGCGAGGGTCCGGCCCGTGCGCCCGAGCCCGGACTGGATCTCGTCCGCGACGAACAGGCACCCGGCCCGCCGGGTGAGCTCGCGGACACCGGCCAGGTAGCCGTCGTCGGGGATCAGCACCCCGGCCTCGCCCTGGATCGGCTCGATCAGGACGGCCGCCGTGGTCTCGTCCAGCGCCGCCTCCAGCGCGGCCAGGTCGTTGTACGGGACGCTGCGGAAGCCGGGCGTGAACGGGCCGAACCCGTCGCGGGCGACCGGGTCGTCGGAGAAGCTCACGATCGTGGTGGTCCGGCCGTGGAAGTTGCCGCCGGCCACGACGATCGTCGCCTGCCCGTCCGGCACCCCCTTGACCTCGTAGGCCCACTTGCGGGCGACCTTGATCGCGCTCTCCACCGCCTCGGCGCCCGTGTTCATCGGCAGCACCATGTCCAGACCGGTCAGCCCGGCCAGTCCTTCGGCGAAGGCGGCGAGCCGGTCGTTGTGGAACGCGCGCGAGGTCAGGGTGAGCCGGTCGAGCTGGCGGTGCGCGGCCTCGACGAGCGCCGGGTGGCGGTGGCCGAAGTTCAGTGCCGAGTAGCCGGCCAGCATGTCCAGGTAGCGGCGGCCCTCGACGTCCTCGACCCACACGCCCTCCGCCCGGGCCACGACCACCGGCAGCGGGTGGTAGTTGTGCGCGAGGACGGGCTCCTCGGCCCGGATCAGCTCCGCGGACGAGCGGTCGGCCCGGTCCGCCGGGGTCGGGCCGACCGGGCCGGCGGGGTCGGTGGGGCGGGCGGCTGCGGTCATGACCGGTCTCCTGGGTGCGGGCGGCGGATCGGTGCGGACGGGTGGCGCAGGCGATCCGCGGGCACGCGGGCGGTCCCCGCGTGCGGCTTCGGGGGTGTCCTCAACGCTAGGGAGCGGGCCCGCTCCGCGACAAGCGGCATCGCCGCCGCGGCACCGCAGCTTCGCTGCGTGTTCCGCCGCTTCAACGCAGCATCGCTGCGCCGCCGCCCCGCGCCGCGCGGTCGGCACCGGCCTCGGCACCGGGCTCGCTGCCGGGGGCGAGCAGGTCGGAGAGGACCAGGCTGCTGACCGTCCGGCGGACGAACGGCTCGGCGCGGATCCGCTCCAGCACCTCCTCGAAGTGCTGGACGCTGGCCGCCCGCACGTGCAGCAGGGCGTCCGCCCCGCCGGTGACGGTCATCGCCGCGACGATCTCGGGGTGGTTGCGCACCACCTCGGCCAGCCGTCTCGGCGGCGCCGCGCCGTCGCAGTACACCTCGACGTACGCCTCGGTGCCCCAGCCCAGGGCGGACGGGCGCACCGTCGCCGTGAACCCGGTGATCACGCCGTCCGCGCGCATCCGGTCGACCCGGCGCTTCACGGCCGTGCCGGAGAGGCCGACGGCCGCCCCGATCTCGTTGAAGCTCGCCCGGGCGTTCTCCATCAGCGCCGCCACGATCCGGCGGTCCAGGTCGTCGAACTGCGGGGTGGTGGCGTGCGTCGTGGCCTTGGTACTCATGGTCGGTGGTCCTTCACAGCGCAGCGGGTGGCCGTCGGGCGGGCCGGGCGGCGGGCGCACGGGCCGGCCGCCCGGGGCTCCGCGCGCCCCACGGGCGCAGCATAACCACAGGTCAGCCCGGTCGGGGCGGGGCCGAACGCAAGACCGGGCCGGGCACCGCGGTGTCACCACGAATGCCCGTCGAACGCCGCGCCGAGAGTCGTCGAGCAGGTCGCGACCGCCACCGGCGCGCGGGGTCGGCGTTCCGCCCGGGTACCCGGAGTGCCGCCGGGCGACCGGTCGCCTCCCGCGGCGAGGCGGTGATCATCTGACGGACGGTCGTCTACATTGATCGGCCGGACGGGGCCCCGGGGCGCCCGTCCCCCACCTTGGCCGACCGGCCTCGGTCCCGACCGACGAGGAGTCACATGTCTTCGCCCGCCCTTTCCCGACGCCGTCTGATGTTCGCCGGGGCGGGTGTCGCCGCCGCCGCGGCCGCGCCCCTCGCGGCGGCCGGCGCCGCGCAGGCCGCCGCCGCTCCGGTGAACCCGGCGAACATCCCGGACGGCGCCCCGCTGATCGGGGTCGACCACGGCTCGACCCGGTGGGCCGGGTCGATCGTCAACCGCGACACCTCGACCACGCTGCAGGGCATCGCGTTCGACTCGGTCAACGGTCACCTGTACACCCTGCAGATAGCCGGGGCCAGCCAGGTCGCCTACCTCCGGTCCGGCAGCCAGGTCGCCGTCACCGCCACGATCGACGGCGACCAGCACGCCGCCTCCGGCGACCTCTGCCTCACCAAGCACGACCTGAGCGGCGCCGTCCTGGGCCACATGTACCTGCTCGGCTTCGGGCACGGCGTGTCGCTCGGCATCGAGCCCGCGACCGCCGTCACCCCCGCCTACGTCTGGACCGAGGCCAGTGCGGCCACCAGCGGCTACGGCCGGGAGATCGTCCGGTTCCCGTTCGCCGACCAGACCCTGCTCTGGACCAGCCACCCGGACGTCCGGCGCCTGGCCTCCCCGGATGCCGCCGCCACCGCGATGACCCCGTACGTCGACGCGGCCAACGGCATCCTCCTGCTCCGCTACGCCCTCGCCGGCGAGCACTGGTTCGCCGCGTACGACCTGACGGCCGCGCGCACGGCCGCGACCGACGGCACCGCCCTGCCGGCCCCGCTGGCCCGCATCCAGCAGCCGTTCCTGCCGAAGGCCGACGCCAACGGCGCCCCGACGCAGACCGCCGCGACCTTCCAGGGCTTCGCCTCGCACGGCCGGTACGTCTACCTGCTCGACGGCGATGCGCGCACCGGCGACCCGTCGAAGCCGCTCGCGGGCCTGGACAAGTGGACCGTCCACACCACCTCGATGGACCTCAACGGCGTGCAGAACGACCCCGCCACCGGCTACATCCGGCGCACCCACTCCGAGGCGGACGCGGGCGCCAACCCCCGTGAGCCCGAGGGCATGGCCGTCTACACCGGCCCCGAGGGGCTGCGCCTGTGCTTCGGCATCACCAACAACTCCGCCTCCGGCACCCGTCAGTTCGACCTCTACTACAAGGTCTGACCACGCGTCCGGTCGGCAGACGCCCGGGGGACGACGGCACTCCGGGCGTCTGCCGTCGACCGGCCGTCGGGCCGCCGGATGCCATCGGCCACGACACCGCATAATTGATCTTGTATCGGGGCGCGGGGAGGCCGGGCGTCCGGCCGCTGCCTGCGGCGGGACCGACCGGCCGGGCCGCAGGAGTGTGGGAGGTCGTGTGGGGTGGTCAGGCGCCTCGGCTGCCGTCGTGCCGCCGGCGGACAGGTTCGAGTGGTTCCGTGCGGCGGTCTCCAGCGACCTGATGCCCGTCGCGCTCAGCAGCGAGCACACCAGCGACTTCCGGGCCGAGATCACCAACCTGGAGCTGGGCACCGTCCGGCTGTCGACGTTCGCCTTCTCCCCCGTGGTGTCCCGCCGCACCCCGGCCCATGTGCGGCGCGGCGATCCCGAGCAGTACCAGCTGGCCTGGATCACCAGCGGCGCCTTCCACGTCGCCCAGCTCGGCCGCGAGGCGCTCGTCACGGGGGACCTGATGCTCACGGACACCTCCCGGCCGATGGAGAACACCGCCCTGGCCGAAATCGGACAGGCGCGGGCCGCCGTCCTGCAGATCCCCCGGTCCGTGCTGCCCCTGCGGTCGGACCGGGTGGACGGGCTCCTCGCCCGGCGCCTCCCCGCCCACACCGGAACCGGTGCGATCCTCACCGGCTTCCTGGAGACGCTCCTCCGCCACGGCCCCGGCTGCCGGCCCGAGGAGCTGGCGCGGATGGGGGCGGTCGCCCTCGACCTGGCCGGCGCCTGCCTCGCCCAGCAGCTCGGCACACCCGACGAGGTACCGGCCGAGGCCCGCGCCCAGGCCATGATGCAACGGATCACCACCTACATCGAGCACAACCTCGGCGACCCGGAACTGACACCCCAGACGATCGCCGACCGGCACGGCATCTCCCTGCGCACCCTGTACGGGCTCTTCCGCGACCGGCCGGACAGCGTGGCCGCCACCATCCGCCGGGCCAGGCTCGAACGCTGCCGCGCCGAGCTCGAGTGCCCGCACCTGGGCGGCCTGCCCGTCCAGACGATCGCCACCCGCTGGGGCTTCGCCAGCTCCACCGCCTTCAGCCGCGCCTTCCGCGACGCTTACGGCCTCAGCCCCACCGAGCACCGCGCGAACGCCCGGCACGACGCCGGGCTGCGGGACGGGCCGGAGGGCTTCCACCGGCGGGCCAACACCCGCGTCTCGTCCGGGCCGGGGGCGGCCACGGTTCCCCGGCAGCGGGACGGCGGCGTCGGCGCCACCCCGCCGGGCGGCGACGGGCCGTGACCCCGCGCTGACCGGCCCGGCGGTGCCCTGCCCGGCGTCCCGCCGTCGGCCGGCCGTCACCGGGCCGGCCCGCTTGCCGTCCCGGGCTGCGGACCGTCAGGCCCGCACCGCCTCCGCCGCTTCGACGATCACCTCGGCCACCCGCGCCGGCTGCTCCACCAGCAGCAGGTGCCCGGCATCCGCCACCGTCACCATGGTGATCCCGGGGCTCGCCTCCAGCCCGCGGCGCTCCTCGTCCGTCAGCCCGATCTCGTCGCGGTCACCCCGCACGACCCAGGCGGGCTGTCCGGAGTCGCGGAGCCGGGCGACCAGCGACGGGTGGCGGTCCAGGTACTCGTAGTAGCACCGCACGGACGGGCGGCAGAACCCGGGATCGTTGTTGCTCATGTCCGCCGCGAGCGTCCGCGCCCGGTCCTCCGTGACCCCGCCCTTGATCATTTCCTTCTTCATCATCGGCGGCAGGGTCTTGACCACCGCCGTCCAGGAGAGCGGCCCCAGCCCGGGCACCCGGCCCAGGTGGTCCAGCACGCCGAGGAACGCGGCCTCGTCCTTCTTGGAGAACGTCGGCGACAGCAGCACCACGGGCCCGGCGAAGTCGCCCGCGGCGGCCATCTCGATCGCGACGTTCGCGCCCATGCTGTGACCCACGACCAGGTCGCAGGCCTCGTCCGCCGCGCACTCCCCCATCAGCCGGGCGTAGTTCTCCATCGCGAGGTCGTCCGGCGGCACGGTGCGCCCGAACCCCGGCAGCGTCACCGCCACCGTGGCCAGCCCGGCTTCGACCAGCGCCGGCTCCGCCATCACGTCCGCGTAGAACTCGGCGCTGCACATCCCGCCCGGCAGCAGCAGCGCCCGGTGCCTCGGGTGCTCGGGGCCCGCGCGGCGCACGTCCAGCGATTCCTTCATAGGCCCAGGCTGGACCCGCCGCCGCGATCACGCCACCGCCGGGGTGTCCCGGCCGGCGGCCCGCGCAGCGGGGCTGCGGGGAATGCGGCGGGGCTGCAGGGAATGTCGAGGGTTCCTGCACGGTGGGCACACCCGGCGCCCGCCGCGCCGTTCTAGAGTCGGCGGAGTCGGAAGCCGCAGGCAGCCCGGCCGCGCGACGCGCGAGCCCCGGGGCGCACGGCCGGCCCGTCCGGGGTCACGACCACCCCTCCCACCCGTCTTGACAGGGACACATTCATGCACAGCGAAGTTCTGAAGCCCGTTCTGACCCGCGCCGCCACCGCCGAGACCACCAGCGACCCGAGCAGCGTGATGACCCTGCTGGCCGACTGCGGAACCGACGGCAGCCCGATCACCAGCTACCGCTCCACCTTCGCCGAAGGCGCCGTCGGCGCGCCGGCCCACTTCCACACCCGGGCCTCGGAGCTGTTCTTCGTCATCGGCGGCTCGCTCCAGGTGCTCGTCGACGAGGAGGTGACGGTGCTCGACGAGGGCGACTTCCTGCTCGTCCCGCCGCACACCCCGCACGCCTTCGCCGCCGCCCCCGGCTCGACCGCCGACGTGCTCTTCACCTTCACCCCCGGCATGCCCCGCTTCGACTACCTGCGCCTGCTCGGCCGGGTGATGCGCGGCGAGGCGAGCCCGCAGGAGATCAAGGACTCCTCCGAGCTGTACGACAACCACTACGTCGACAGCCCGCTCTGGCGCGCCGCCCTGGAGGCGGCTGCGAAGTAACCCCCGGCGTCGACCCTCCGGCGTCGAGTGACCCGCCGGCGCGGAGGAGCACTCGGGTCGGGTCGGCGGGCCGGCCCGGGTTGCACCTTCCTGCCAACATCTCGGCGATCTCCGTTCGAACGCGATCTTCGCGGCTATGCTCCGTAGCCGTCCGAGCATGATCGAACTCGTCGAAGGGGCAAGGAACGTGACGTTCCGTTCCACCACTGTCGCGCTGGCCGCGGCCGGCCTGCTCTCCCTCCTGGGGACCACCACCGCCGTCGCCGCCCCGGCCGAGGCGCCGGCCGGCCAGAGCAAGGAGTGCGGCGCCGTCCGCCTCACCGGCTCGCTGCCGGCGCCGGCGCCGGGCCAGGCCGTCCAGCAGCAGGTCACGATCGGCGCCGACTGCACACCGCAGTTCGGCCCGGTCACCTACAAGCCGGCCTCGGCCGCGGCGTCGAAGACCGCGGCCGCCGGCCAGGGCGCGGCCGCGGCCGGCACCACCCGGCAGCTGCGCAGCTGGAACGAGATGTTCGACTGCTGCAACATCCGGATGACCGGGCTGTACACCACCGCCACCTGGACCACCGACGGCGGCCGGATCACCACCGCGGCCACCGAGGCGACCCAGGGCAACAACCGCGAGCCGTGGAACGCGGGCTGGTCGGTGAAGTCCGCGGCCAAGACGGACGACTGCACCACCGACTGCGCCGTCGTCCACACCAAGGCCGACGCCGAGTTCGGCTACCAGGGGATCTTCGACGTCACCGGCAACTGGTACGCCAACACGCACCACTCCTCGGTGCAGCTGAACGCCGACTCCACCGCGTCGTGCACCTTCGACGTCGAGCTGCGCCACACCTTCATCGGCTGGAACTGGCAGCGCGGCTGCGAGTGATCCGATGCCGGACGGCGTGCGGGCGGTGACGGGAGCTCCCGTCACCGCCCGCACGCCGTCCCGCCGTTGCACCCGGCCGCGAGCCGCCAGCGGCCGCCGGCTCGCGGCCGGCCGCCGACGGGCAGCTCAACGCACGGCCAGGCTCGCGTAGTCGGGAAGCGTGATGTTCTCGGCGGTCCTGCGGGCGATCCTGGCGGCCATGTCCTTGCCCGGTAGGTAGGGCATGAGCTTGTAGTACCGGTTGAGGAACGAGGCCGTCAACCGGCTCCCGGGGACCATCAGCCTGGCGACCCCGTCACCCATCTTCTGGCAGCCGGCCGCGTACGCGCCCATCCGCTCCTGGTAGCGGTCGTAGGCGGTGCGGTGGTCGCCGTCCGCGGCGGCCAGCTCCCCGGCCAGCACGTACGCGCCGACCAGCGCGAGGCCCGAGCCCATGCCCGAGAGGGAGGACGGGCAGTGGGCGGCGTCGCCGACCAGGGCGACCCGGCCGCGGGTCCAGGCGTCCATGCGGACCTGCCCGACCGAGTCGAAGTAGAAGTCGGGCGCGTACCGCATGTCGTGCAGCAACCGGTCGCTCTCCCAGCCGTTGCCGGTGAAGCGCTCGGTGAGGAGCGCCTGCTGGCGCACCACGTCGCGGCGGTCCAGGCCCAGCTCCGGTGAGCCGAAGTAGAAGACGGCCTTCGCCTCCGCGTTGTGGCGCGCGCTGTACATCGCGGTCAGCCGGCCGGCGGTGCGGTAGGCGTGCCCGGTGTGGTCGAGCCCGAGGTGGTTGGCGGTGGTGAAGATCGCGCAGTAGACGCCGAGGTGCTTGACGAACTGCTCCTCCGGGCCGAAGGCCAGGCGGCGGGTGTTGGAGTGCAGCCCGTCGGCGCCGATCACCAGGTCGAAGCGCCGGGGCGCACCGCGCTCGAAGCCGACGGTCACGCCGTGGTCGTCCTCGGCGATCGAGGTGACGGAGTCTCCGAAGACGTACTCGGTGAAGCCCTTGGTGGCGTCGTAGAGGATGCGGGCGAGATCGCCGCGGAGGATCTCCAGGTCGCCCGCGAAGAGGTCGGCGGGAAGCTTCGCCACCGGCTTGCCGGCGCTGTTGACGTAGGACATCGAGCCGACGCCGGTACGGGCGGCTTCGAGCTCGGGCAGGATGCCCATCATCCGGAGGATCGACATGTGCGCCTCGCCGCGGAAGTCGACGGCGTACCCGCCGTCGCGCAGCGCGGGGGCGCGCTCGACGATCACCGGGTCGAAGCCGTACTGGTGGAGCCAGTAGGCGAGCGCGGGGCCGGCGACGGAGGCGCCGGAGATGAGGACGTTGCGGTTCTTCATGGCAGTGAGCTTCGCCGGGGGCGCTCACCGCGGGCTCACCTCCGGCTCACGCCCGGCTCACCGCCTCGACGAGGGCGTCGGGCAGGCCCAGCACGCGCAGCACGGCCGACGCGGACGGCCCGACCGCGGCCGCGGACTCGGCGGCCCTGCGGTAGTGCGTCCGGGCTGCGGCGCGGTCCCCGTTCGCCTCGGCGACGCGGGCGAGCCCGGCGAGCGTGCGGACCAGGTTGCCGAGGGCTTTGATCCAGTGCGGGTCGATCCGCTCCAGCGCCTCGGTGTACAGCCGCTCGGCCTCGGCCGGGTCGCCTGCGGCGAGGGCGAGGTCGGCCTGGCCCCGCAGGGCGGCTCCCAGGCCGTCGGCGCTGCCGGCGCGGACGGCCAGCTCCGCGGCCCGGGCGTAGTCGGCGCCGGCCGCCGGGAGGTCGTCGGCGGCGAGCCGGTCGCCCCGGTTGACCAGCAGGTCGGCGGCGTCCTCCAGGGCGCCGAGCTCCTCGGTGAGGGCGAGGGCCCGCTCGGTGAGGGCGATCGCCCGTGCCCGGTCCCCACGTCCGCCCGCCAGGCCGGCGAGCAGGTCGAGGACCAGCGCGGCACCCCAGCGGTCGCCGAGCGCGTCGAAGCCCTCCCCGGCCTGGGCGAAGGCGCTCTCGGCGGCCTCCTGGTCCCCGGTACCGAGGGCGCCGAAGCCCGCCACGTACCGGGCCACCGAGCGGGCCCAGGGCTCGGGGCAGTCGCGCTGCGACGTGACCAGCTCGAATGCGCTCTGCCGCTCCTGGAGGCCGGCCTGGCCGGCGTTGCGCATCATCCACACCAGGAGCGCGGCCGGGTACCGTCCGGACCGGTCACCCGACCAGGCGGTGGCCAGCGCCCGTTCGGCGGCGGCGCGGTGCTGCTGCCAGACGGGTATCCCGGTGGAGCCGGGCGCGGCCAGCAGGGTGCAGACCGCGTACTCCTCGCCGAGCCCGGCCGGGGGCTCGGTGCCGGGCGCCACCGGGCCGCCGGCCGGCACCGGGCGGGCGGCCGCCGACCGGGCGTCGATCGCCGCGAGCAGCGCGGCCGCGTCCGGTGCCACCGAGGCGGCGGTGCCGCGGATCCACAGGTAGGTCGAGGCGGAGGCGAGCAGCTCCAGGGCCGTCTCCACCCCGCCGGCCGCGATCGTCCGGCGCAGCGCGGTGAGCACGTTGTCGTGCTCGGCGGCGAGCACCGGCAGCCAGTCCAGCTGTTCGGCCCGCCGCAGGTGCGGGTCGGCGGTGCGCAGCAGCTGCCGGACGTACCGGGTGTGGGCGCGTTCGGCCGCTTCCTGTTCGCCGGCCTCCGCGAGCTGTTCGGCGGCGTAGGCGCGGATGGTCTCCAGCATGCGGTAGCGGCCGCGGGCGGCCTGCAGGAAGGACTTGTCGGCGAGCGACTCCAGCGTCTCGGCGTCGGTGTCGCACACCTGTGCCGCGGCCTCGGCCGTCGCGCCGCCGGCCAGGACGGCGAAGCGCCTGGCGGCCTGCCGCTCGGGTTCGGAGAGCAGCTCCCAGCCCCAGGCGACGACGGAGCGGAGCGTCCGGTGCCGCTGGTCGGCGGTGCGGGCGCCGCGGGCGGCGATGGCGAGCCGGTCGTCCAGCCGCTCGGCGAGGTCGTGGATCTCCAGCGTCCGCAGCCGGGCGGCGGTGAGCTCGATGGCCAGGGGCAGGCCGTCGACCGCGGCGCAGATCCGGCGGACGAGCGCGGGGTCGGCGGTGGGCCCGCGCCGGACGGCCGCGGCCCGGTCGGTGAAGAGGCGGGCGGCGGCGTCCTCGTCGAGCGGCCCCACCTGCTGCAGGCTCTCGCCGATGATGCCGAGCGGCTCGCGGCTGGTGGCCAGGATGCGCAGCCGGGGGCAGGCGGCGAGCAGTCTGGCGGCCAGCTCGGCGGTCTCGTCGACGAGGTGTTCGCAGTTGTCCAGGACGACCAGCAGCAGCCGGTCCGAGAGCGCGGCGATCAGCCGGTCGACGGGGGTGCGCGAGCCGTCGAGGTGGAGTCCGCTCTCGCGCAGGCCGAGCGCGCCGAGCAGCGCCTGCGCCGGGGCGGCTCCGTCGCGCAGGGGGGCGAGTTCGACGAAGCAGACCTCGCCGGCTCCGGTGTCGGTGGCGCTGCGTGCGGCGATCTCGATCGCGAGCCGGGTCTTGCCGACGCCGCCGGGGCCGACCAGGGTGACCAGGCGGGCCGCCCGCAGCAGTTCGGCGGTCTCGGCCGCGTCCTCGGCGCGGCCCACGAAGGAGGTGAGCTGGGCCGGGGGCGCGGCGATCGCCGGCGTGGTGCCGGTGTCCAGCAGCTCGCGGTGGAGTGCGGCCAGTTCGGGTGAGGGGTCGGCGCCCAGCTCGTCGGCGAGGTGGCGTCTGGTCTCCTCGAACACGACCAGGGCTTCGGCCTGGCCGCCCTGGGCGGCCAGGGCGCGCATCAGCAGCGCCGCCGGCCGCTCGCGCAGCGGGTGGCGGCCGACCAGTTCGCGCAGTTCGGCGACGGCGGTGCGGTGTTCGCCGAGGCGCAGGGCCGCCTCGAACCGGTCCTCCAGTGCCCCGAGCCGCAGTTCCTCCAGCCGGACCGCGGCCGCGCGGGCCGTCTCGGTCCCGGCGACCTCGGCCAGCGCGGGTCCGCGCCAGAGTCCGAGCGCCTCCTGGAGCAGCGCGGCGGCCCGGTGCGCGTCGCCGTCCCGCAGCGCGGCACGGCCCCGGTCGGTCAGCCGCTCGAACCGGCCCGCGTCCACGGCGTCGTCGGCGACGGCGATCCGGTAGCCGGCTCCGGCGCGCTCGATCGGGGCGGCCGGGCCCAGGGCGGCGCGCAGCCTGGACACCTGCGACTGCACGGAGTGGGCGGAGAGCTCGGCGGCCGGGTCGATCTCCTCGGCCAGGCGGTCCGCGGAGACCACCTCACCGGGGCGGACCAGCAGCAGGGCCAGCAGGGCCCGGCGGGCGGGGCCGCCCAGGGGCACCTCGGCCCCGTCGTCGTGCCACGCCCGGGTCTCGCCGAGGATTCCGAACAGCATGCGGGTGATTATGCATCAGGTTCGATCTTGCAGACACGGTCGAGCCGACGGGATCGCGCGGATCCGATCACCGCGGCGGCGTCCCGCCGGCCCCCGTGCCGGCACGGTCGCGCCGGCCGGCCCCGGCCCGCGCGACCGTGCGGACCGGCTCACGCCGGGACGATCGGGCCGAGGAAGGTGCCGCCGGAGACGTCGACGGTCTGGCCGGTGATCCAGCGGCCCTGCGGGCCCGCCAGGAAGCCCACGACGTCCGCGACGTCCTCCGGCTCACCGAGGCGCCCGAGCGCGGTGATCGACTCCAGCCCCGCGACCACCTCCGGGATGGCGGTGTGGCCCGCGGTCATGTCGGTCCGCACCGCGCCGGGCGCGACCGTGTTCACGGTGATCCCGCGCCGGCCGAGCTCGTTGGCCAGCGAGGGAGCCATCGACTCCAGCGCCGCCTTGCTCACGGTGTAGGCGATCTGCGTGGAGACGGCGAACCGGCTGGCGGTCGAGCCCATGTTGATGATGCGGCCGCCGTCGTTGAGCAGCGCCAGCGCCCGCTGGACGACGAAGAACGGCGTGCTGACGTTGATCGTCCAGACCCGGTCGAACTCCTCCGGGGTCACGGCCGCGATCGGGTTGCCCGAGATGATGCCCGCGTTGTTGACCAGGATGTCCAGGCCGCTCGCGCCGTGGGCCGCGAGGCCCGCGGTCAGGCCCGCGAACAGCCGGTCCACCGCGCCGGCCTCGCCGAAGCGGGCCTCGACGGCGAACGCCCGGCCGCCCGCCGCCTCGATCCGCGCCACGGTCTCCTTGGCGGCGGCCTCGTTGCCGCCGTAGTGCACGACGACCAGTGCGCCCGCCGCGGCCAGCCGAAGCGCGACCGCCCGGCCGATGCCCCGCGAACCACCCGTCACCAGCGCCGCCTTGCCGGTCAGCTCACCCATGATCGTGCTCCTTCGTGCGGTTGTCCGGGCCTCCGTCGGCCCGGCGATGGCCCAAGACTGTCGGTGGCCGCTCACCGCGCCCTCACCGCCGGCTCACCGACCGGTCCGCCGCCGGTGAGCCGGCCGGCCGCACCCCGGCGAGCCGGGCAGCCCACCCCGGTGACCGACCACCGCGCCCTCGGCGGACCGGCGCCCGCACCCCCGCCCTGGGCCGACCGGCGAACCGGACCCGGCCGTCCCGCTTCTCCCCTCCCCCATGGGAAATCTTTACGCTTTCCCACCTGGACAGAACGATCACCGCCCTGCGTACGATCACGCGGACGGTGCGTCACCAGTGGTGCAGGTGGGGCCGGTTCGGTCCGTCGGAGCGGACGACCGGGCCCCGACGGGCGCTCCGCCAGGCAGACCGATCCGAACGGGGGAAGTCCAGACGTGAGTACACCTGCGGCAAACGACCAGTTCAGCGTCAACACCCAGGCCATGGGCGGGGCCCAGTCGGCGCTCAACGGCATGGCGCTGGACAGCAAGACCATCGGCGCGACGGCGGACGAGTCGACCAACGCGGCGGCCGCCGCGCACAAGGGCTGGGACACCGCCAGCGCGCTGCGCGCGGCGCTGACCGAGTGGCACGAGCAGGTCGACCAGCTGACCGCGCGCCTGCACCAGAACAGCGCGGCGATGCAGCAGACCACACTGAACTACCACACCACCAACCAGTCCGTCGCCGACTCGCTCAAGGTGAAGTGACCCATGCTCGGATACGAGGACGTCCTCAACGCGAACCCCGGCACCCTGTCCACCGCCGCGGGCAAGTGGCGGGAGATGGCCCAGAAGTTCCACACCATGGAGGGCAACTTCGACCGGGACGTGCTCTCGGTGACCCGCAACGGGCTGTGGACGGGCGGCACCGCCGGCCTGGCCAACTTCCAGCTCATGTTCACCAAGGACCAGATCGCCGCCGCCCAGGTCGAGGCGAACGCGATGGCCTCCCTGCTCGACGACGCGCGCGCGGACTTCGAGGCCGCGCAGAAGCAGGTGCGCGAGGCCGCGGACGGCGCGGTCAAGGCCGGCTTCAAGGTGACCGGCACCGGGGTCGCCGTCCTCGACACCAGCACGCTCGACAAGGGCACCCTGAACGACCTCCACCACGACGCCGACACCCAGCGGGCCTACCAGGAGGCCGCGGGCAAGTGGACGCAGGCCATCGAGGCCGGCATCCAACGGGCCACCGACGCCGACCAGCGCGCGGCCCGCGCCCTGCGCAGCGCGTCGAAGGCGGGCAGCATCGACAACACCTTCAACGGCAAGGCCCTGGGCGGTGGCGACGCGGCCGACGCGCAGCGCGCGGCCGACCTCGCCACCCGGATCGACAGCCTGAACGACGACGAGCGGGCGCAGCTGGCGAACCTGATGAAGGCCAACGCCGACAGCCCGCAGTTCTCGCAGACGCTGCTCGACCGGCTCGGCCCCGAGAAGACGTTCGACCTCGCCGAGAAGCTCAACAACCCCGGCAAGGACGGCGGGAAGAAGGCCGCCTACCCGGGCCTGCAGACCGACCTGACCCGCGTCATCGCCTCGGCCACCCAGGACCCGAACACCGAGTTCTACCGGAAGTGGCGCGAGGGCCTGAAGGAGAACGGGACCAAGAACTTCGGCTCCAACACGGAGCCGGTCTACGGGTACCAGATCCTCGGCACGCTGATGTCCAAGGGCGACGCGAAGTACTCCACGCCCTTCCTCACCGATCTCGCCGACGACATCATCGCGAGCGAGAAGAAGCACCCGGGGCTGTGGAGCTACAAGGCCTCCCACGACGGCACCTCGCTGGGCGCGGACCCGCTGGACGAGGTGCTCGGCGTGATGGGCCGCCAGCCCGAGGCCGCGACGTCCTACCTGGACCCGGGCGCCGACGGCGGCAACAAGCGGCTGCACTTCCTGTTGAAGGAGCGGGAGTGGCCGCAGGGCTACATCACCGGCTACACCGGCATGATCAAGATCGACGACCCGCTGGCGCAGAGCGGCCTGGCCGCCGCGATCGAGGCCGCCTCCACCGGCGAGCGGGCCGGCACCGCCCACGACGGCAAGCACTCCGAGGCCCAGGCCCGGATCATGCACGACACCATCGTCACCCTGGACGAGGACCACGGCGGCGACAAGGTCAAGGCCACCCTGCGCCAGCCGCTCGCCAACGCCCTCGCCGACTACGTCGGGGACACCCACGAGCTGCTCAACGGCCGCAACGACGTCTACAACGGCCACACCGGGCACGACTCGGTGTGGAAGGACGGCGACACTGTACGGATGGCGGTCGGCCAGGACAGCCTGGTCCGGTTCATGCGCGGCCTCTCGGACGACCCGGCCGCCTACGGCACCCTGCACCGCGCCGAGACGGGCCGGATCGACCAGGAGCTCGCCGCCATCGGACCCCACCCCACCGAGGCCCAGATGAAGGACCCGATGGGCAAGGGCGCGGCCGCGCTAGGCGTGTTCGACGCCATCCGCGCCGACACCGCGATGGACATGCGCGACGACAAGAACGCCCAGGCCGACTGGAAGGCCAAGGTGCTGTACCACACCATCGGCGCGCCGATCACACCGATCGCCCCGCTCGGCGACGCCGCCCAGCGCCTGGTCGACACCTGGACCTACGCCGTCAGCCTGGAGGAGAAGGACCAGAACAACTCCGAGGCCAACGCGAAGATCTCCGACACCTACCTGGGCGCCAACCGCCAGATGTCCGACATGGTCGGCATCTGGGCCCGGGACCGCGGCATGGACCCCGACAGCCCGGACATCAACTCCCTCCAGGACGACATGCTCAACAGCCGCAACCGCAGCAACGACGTCGCCGGCCGCTACCTCGGCCGGGGCAACGCCTGATGAGCCCCCGGATGCCGACCCGGATGCTCCCCGCCACCCGGCGTTCGCGCGCCGCGGCCGCCGCCACCGCCCTGGTGGCGGTGGCCGCGGCCGGCCTCGGCCTCTGGTGGACGCTCGGGCGCGACGACCCGGACCGCGACTGCGCCGGGCTCCGCACCGACGGGCGGATCCGCACCGTCCTGGACGGTGCGTGGAGGTCCGACCTGCCCTGCCGCGAGCTGGCGGAGGGCCTGCGCCGCGCCACCACCGGCGAGCGGCCGGGCGTCCACACCCTCCCCCAGGCCCGGGCCATGCGCACCGTCGTCCTCGTCCTCGCCGACCGCCCGGACCACCGCGTCCACCCCGAGGTCCGCGGCCCGCTCGCCGAGGCCCTGGCCGACTACGCGGCCGACACGCACGCCGTGCTGACGGGCGTCAACGACGTCTACGCCGCGCACGACGGCCCGAGCGCCGACGCCTGGCAGGACGGGCAGGGCGTCCACTTCGCGGTGCGCAAGGACCAGCTGGTCGGCGCGGTGCGGGGGCTCGCCGAGGACGCGTCGGGCTACGCCGCCCTGCGGGCCGCCGACCTGCGCCAGGGCGCGGCCGGCCTCGCCGCCGTCGGACCGGGCCCGGAGCAGAGCGCGATCGTCGACCCGCTGGTGCGAGCCGCCGCACCCGCCGGCGCCTTCGACGGCATCGCGGACGACGTGCTGCGCGACCGCGGGGACGCCGCCCGCCGCAGCTGGCAGGGCGAGGTGCTCACCCGGCTGAAGGCCTCCGGAGGCGGGCCCGCGCCGAGCTTCGCCGCCGATCCCGCCGGCAACCTGACCGCCACCTGGCTCGGCCCCCTCACCCCGGCCGACCCGGCCGGCCCCGCCGGCTACCCCCGGCTCCACGACCAGGCGGCCGCGCTGCTCGGCCAGTGGGCCGACGCCGCCCGCGCCGGCCTCGCCCCGGAGGCCCTGCGCACCCTCCAGGACCGGGCCCGCACCACCACCGACCGCGAGCAGCGCGAGGCCCGCACGACCCTGGGCGGCTGAGGACGCCACCGCGACCCGCGACGCGGGTGACCGCCGTTGGCGCCGTTGCCGTCCTTGGCGTCCTTGGCGTCGGCGCCGGGGCCCCGCGGCAACGGCGGCCGCCCCACCGAGAGCGGTTCGACCGGTCGCGGCCCGCCGCCGTGTGCGGGGCACGCCAGTACGACCATGAACCAGTACGACCATGAAGGGGTGGACGCAGTCCCGTACGACCTGCCCGGCCTCCTCGACGTCGCACCGACACCCCGGACCGCGGTGGCCTGGCTGCCGCCGTCCGGGCTGTGGGAGGCCGTCCAGGAGATCCGGCGGGAGCACGATCCACAGATCCGCCGCTGGCCGCCCCACGTCAACGTCCTGTTCGGGTTCGTCCCGGAGTCCGACTTCGGCCCGGCCGTCCCCCTGCTGGCCGCCGCGGCGGCCGAGCAGCCCCCGTTCACCGCCCGGCTGCGGGGTGTGCGCAGCTTCCGCCACCGCCGCGATTCCACCGTCTGGCTCGACCCGGCCGCCGACGGCGCCGGCCCCTGGACGGCGCTGTACGGCTCGCTGGTCGAGCGCTTCCCCCGCTGCCGCGGCCGGGCGGAGGGCTTCACACCGCACCTCTCGCTGGGGCGGACGCAGGACCCGCGCGGCCTCGCGGCCGAGGCCACGGCGCGGCTGGGCAGCGCCACGGCGCCGGTCGCCGAGCTCGTCGTCCTCTCCCGCCGGGGCGACGGCCCGATGGAGGTCAGGCTCGCGGTCGAACTGGGGACGGGCACCGTACGGCGGCCGGGTCGCTCCGCCGCCGGTGCGCTCAGCTGAGCGACGGCCCCCGCGCGACCCCGCCACCCGCGCCGGCCGCGCCGCCGGCTACCGGTCGGTGCGCTGCCAGGGGAAGGGCCGGAGGTCCGGCTCGACCCAGCCGGCCCTGGCCTCGGCGCTCGCCAGTGTCGCGGTCCGGTAGAAGCGGCTCAGCAGCGCCGTGTCGAGCAGCTCCGGATGCCGGTCTGCGAAGGCGTCGAAGGCCTCGAGGTCGGCGCCGCAGGCGAGGTCGGCGCCGCAGGCGACGGCGGTCCCCGCGCGGCCCGCGTGGTGGCCCACCAGCTCGACCCAGGCCCGGGTCATGGTGGCGTGGTACTTCTCCGGGGCCCCGGCGGCCCGGGCGGTGCGCCGGATGCCCTCGCCCACCAGCCCGACCGCGGCGGCAGTGCCGTGGCGCCGGACGGCCAGCCAGGTCAGGTGGACGTGCTGACGGTGCCCGAACCGCTCGGCCGCGGCCATCACCTCACCCATCAACTCCGCGAACCGCTCGGCAGGCTGCTCACCGGTCTCATCCGCGGACTGCGGCGACACCTCCGCCGCGCCCCGGCCGTCCCCGCTCACGCGCCCTCCTCGATCAGCGCGTCCAGCACGGCGTAGTAGCCGGCGACCGCCTCCGCGGGCAGCCCGGCCAGCGCACGGCTCTCGACGTCGGCCAGCGTCCGCCCGATCAGGGCCGCGGCGGCGCGCCCGGAGTCGGTGAGCTCGACGAGCACCGACCGGCGGTCGCCGGCGCGCACACCGCGGGTGATGTGGCCGCGCCGCTCCAGCCGGTCCAGCACGCTGGTCAGTGTGGTCGGGCGGGTGCCGACCGCGGCACCCAGCTGGGAAACGGTCCGGCCCCGGCCGTCGGCGAGGTTGGCCAGCGCGTTGATCTCGGAGGCGGTCAGGTCGAGGTCGACGAGCTCGGCGGCGAGCAGCTGCAGCGTGGCGTGGGTCGCGCGCTGCAGGGTGAGCAGCACCGACCGCTCAGGTGGTACGGATTCGGACTTCATGATTTCGGATACTACGAAATCGTTCTACCGAGGGCAAGGCGGCCGGCACCCCGGCGGGCGCGGTGGCACCCCGACGCACCCGGCGACGCCCGGCCCACGCGCCGCCTGTTCAAGATCGTCAACCCTCCGCTGACAACCGATCAGGTCCGGTCTAGGCTGGGCCGGGTCCGAACCATCTCGACGGGGCGGGCCGGGCCGGCCGCGGGGTGGGAGATTCCGGGGTGCGGGCCTGCCGCAGGAGCACACGGGGGAAGAGCATTGTTCGAGGATCGGGAAGACGGCGAGCTCACCGAACTCACCGCGCACACCGAGTACATCGGGTACGACGGCGACGAGGAGGAGGGCGCCCCGCGCCGGTCGGCCTCGCGCCGGGTCTGGCAGCTGGCACTGGGCGGAGTCATCGCCGGGCTGGTCACGGTCGGCGGGTACGGTGCTTACAACCTGGTCGACGCCGTCTCGGGCGGCTCCCGGGGCGACGGCGACCACCCGGAGTCCACCGCCGTTGCGGCCATGGCCCAGCAGCCGCCGACCGCCGAGGAGGCCGATGCGGTGGCGCGGCAGTTCCTGGCGGCCTGGGGCAGGGGCGACGTCACGGCCGCGGCCTCCCTCACCAACCGTCAGGAGACGGCGCGCTCGGCCCTGTCGGCGTTCCGCGAGGCGCTGAAGCCGCGCTCGCTCGCCGCGACCGCGACGGGACCGGCACCCTCCGGGACGCCGAGCGAACCGACCGTCGGCTTCCGCGTGAAGGCCGAGTTCGAGGGCGCGGCCGGCGCCTGGGAGTACGACGGCGCGCTGAGCGTGGTCCGGGCCGCTGACGGCCGGGCGGTCGTCCGGTGGGCGCCGAACGTGATCCACCCGCACCTCGACACGGGCGAGACGATCGGCGTCCGGCTGCTGCCCACTGCCGCGGCGAAGCCGACCGACCGCAACGGCAAGCCGCTCGACGCCTTCCCCTCGCTCAAGTCCGTACTGCCCCAGATCGCTCCGCCCGCCGGTGCGGACTCCGTCGGCGGGAAGGCCGTGGTGATCACCGACGGCACCTCCAAGGCGCCGGAGCAGCTGTACGTCCTCACGCCGTCGAGCGCGCCGGAGGTCAGGCTCACCCTGGACGCCGGCCTCCAGCAGGTCGCGGAGGAGGCGGTGAAGCAGCAGTCGGCGGGCGGGAAGCCGGCCTCGCTGGTCGCCGTCCAGCCGAGCACCGGCCACATCCTCGCGATGGCGTTCTCCCCCACGGACAAGTTCAACCGGGCCGTCTCGGGCGGACAGCCCCCCGGCTCCACGATGAAGGTGATCACCTCGGCGGCCCTCCTGGAGGCCGGGGTCCGCCCGGACACCGTCGTGCCGTGCAAGGACACCGCCAACTCCCCGCGCCCCTGGCACAACGACGAACGCGGGGACTTCCCCGACTACACCCTCACCGACGACTTCACGCACTCCTGCAACACCGGCTTCATCGACAAGGGCCTGGAGAAGCTGCAGCTCGGCACGGTGCCGACGGTGGCCCGCGAGCAGTTCGGCCTCGGCCTGGAGTGGCACATCGGCATCGAGAGCCGGGACGCCACCGTCCCGGTGCCGACGACCAAGGACGAGGCGGCCGCCGAGTTCATCGGCCAGGGCACCGTCCAGGTGAGCTCGCTGGCGATGGCCTCGGTCGCCGCCACCGTGCAGAGCGGAACGTTCCGCCAGCCCGTCCTGGTCCCGGGCGCGAAGCGGGTGACGGCGCCCGGCAAGCTGCCGGAGGGCGTCGCCCGCGACCTGCGGACGATGATGTCCAGGACCGCGACCCAGGGCACCGCCCGTGCCCCGATGTCCGGGCTGACCGGCCAGATCGGCGCCAAGACCGGCACCGTCGAGGCGGGCCCCGGCAAGGGCACCAACAGCTGGTTCATCGCCTACCGCGGCGACCTCGCGGTCGCGGCCGAGGTCGAGGGCGGCGGCCACGGCAACAGCGCCGCCGGCGTGGCGGCCGCCCAGGTCCTCAAGGCCGGCGGAAAGGGCTGACGGCTACTCCCGACGGGAGTAGCCGACGGGAGCGGCCGTCGGAAGGACCCGGCCCCGACGGGGCCGACGACGGCCGCCCCGCCGTGCCCGCGCACGGCCGGCGTTTCCCGCACGCCCGCGGGGCGCCGACCGGAGTGCGGCTAGAGGGTCACCGGATCCCCGACCCGCGGCCGGGCGTACTCCGTCTCCCCCTTGAAGTCCAGCCACGAGTCGAAGTACTGCCGCCCGAGCTCGTTGAGGGTCGCGTCGTGGATCGGGAACGCCCGCACGGGCTTGACCGAGCGCACGAAGTCCAGCGCCTCGGCGAGCTTGAGCCAGGGCGCGGCAGCCGGAACGAGCAGCGTCGAAACGGGCAGCGGCGGCACGAACAGCGAGTCGCCGGGGTGGTAGACGTCGCCGTCGACGACGAAGCCGACGTTGGCGCAGCCGGGGAGTCCGTCGTAGGTCTCGGCGTGCTGCCCACCCACCACATCGAGGGTGAACCCGGCCACGGTAAGGCGTTGGCCGGGCTCGACGGTGATTGCGGCGCCGCCGAGCTCCGGCGCCTGCTCCAGCGCGGCCGGCGGCAGGTAGACCCTCAGGTCCGGGTTCCGCGCGCAGGCCGCCGCCAGCTTCTCGACGTCGAGGTGATCGGGGTGTTCATGGGTCACCAGGACGTAACAGGCCCCCTCCAGCGCCGATTCGGTGTCGGAGAAGGTTCCGGGATCGATGACCAGGGCCCGGCCCTCGGACTCCAGTCGCACACAGGCGTGTCCATATGTGATCAAGCGCATGCGCCCACTATGCCAGCCCGGCCGCACCGCCGTCTCGGCCGGCGCCGATGCTGCCCTGCCACTGGCGACGCCAACACCTCTGGAGCGCCGCGGACTTGCCTTCACGATCCTCATGACGGCAGATCAGCCCGATTACCCGTCCCGTGGATCGGCCCGGGACGCGCCGCCCGGGACGTCCGACTCAGGACGTCCGGCTCAGGGCGTCCGGCTCAGGGCGTCCGGCTCAGGACCATCATGCGCTCGGGGTTGGGCAGCGGCGTGAACCCCGCCTTCGCGTAGACCCCGTGGGCATCCTGGGTGGCGAGCAGGATGCGCCGGAGCCGGTACGGGGCCAGGTGGTCGCGGACCGCGCCGGCCAGCCAGGTGCCGAGCCCCCTGCCGCGGTGCGCAGGGGCGACGTAGACGTCGCAGAGCCACGCGAAGGTGGCCAGGTCGCTGACGATCCGCGCGTAGGCGACCTGGGCGCCCGCGGCGTCGTAGACACCGAAGTTGAGCGAGGCGCGCACCCCCTGCTCCACCGTCTCCCGGGCGACGCCCAGCGCCCAGTACGCATCGGTGGACAGCCAGTGGTGCACCAGGCCGACGTCGATGCGGCTCACGTCCGTGGACAGCTCGTAGCCGTCTTCCCTGATTGCGGTCATGAAAGGACAGCATAGAGAGGTTACTTGGAGATTCCAAGCACCAACTTGGTAGAACCAAGCAACCGTCGGCACCGCCGTCACCTAGCCGCCGGAGAACCGACCGACCGGCGTCCGACCGATCCGTGACCGATTCGGCCGCGCGCGGCCTCCCCTACCGTCGGAGACGACACCGAACGAGCCGCCCCGATGAAGGAGCACCCCCATGGCCGCCTACGCGATCGCCAACGTCCACGCCGTCGAGTTCGGGCCCGACATCGTCGAGTACCTGCAGCGGATCGACGCCACGCTGGAGCCCTTCGGCGGCCGGTTCCTCGTCCACGGAGGCCGGGTCGAGGCGGTGGAGGGCAGCTGGGGGCAGGACCTCATCATCATCGAGTTCCCCGACCACGACCGGCTGCGCGCCTGGTACGACTCCCCCGCCTACCAGGAGATCCTGCCCCTGCGCACCCGTCACATGACCGCCGACGTCGCCTTCGCCCACGGCACGCCCACCGGCTACCGCGGAGCCGACGCCCTGAAGCACTGACGTGCCGGAGCGGCGGCGCCGCCGCTCCGGCACCGCCCGGGCGCCGGACGGGAGCGAGAGGGCGGGGCCGACGGCCACCGCCCCTCCCCGACTGCCGGCGCGCTCCCCCGGCAACGGCGTGCCTACCGGGACGGGGCGCAGAAGGGCCGGTGAGCGGAGTGCCAGAGGGCGGCCTCCTCCTCGGACTCGGTGTGCTGGCCGGTCGCCTCGCAGTCCTGGCACGTGGTGGTGCCGGTCTCGGGGTCGAACGCGAACGGGTGGCGCGAGGTCACTGGCGGTCCCTTCGGGCGGGGTGGGGGCGGACGGTGGTGCGAGGCGGTACAGGACGACGCGAGGCCGTGCGCGCGGGTGTGGGATCCGACCGCGGAGCGCCCACACCGACCGCACCGCCGTCCCGTCGGGCCTGCGACTCCGGACGATCATTCCCCACCCAAGCTATCGAAACGCCCGCCACCGTCGACCGATACGAGCGAATGCGGCCCGAGCAGGAGCACCGCCCGTCCGTGGTCCGTCCGCCGCGCCCGGACGCCCCCACGGCCCCGATCGGTGAACACCCCCGAGCGGGCTCAGCGCACCCCGGCGTGGAGCTCCTCGATCAGCCGGACGACGGTATCCGGCTCACGCAGCGTCGGGTAGTGGTCGGACCCGGCAAGCCGGACCAACCGACAGCCGGGGATCCGGGCCGCCATCTCCTCGTTGCAGCGCACGACTTCCCGCTGGTCCAGCTCCCCCAGCGCCAGCAAGGTGGGCGGGGAGAGCTCCCCGAGCCGGTCGAAGGCCGGCGCGTCCGTGCCCTGGAAGCCGACGTTGCCGAACCAGGCGGGCAGCACGGACGCGAACTGGGCCGCGACGGCCGGATCGGTCTCGGGCGTGCCGCCTCCGGCCCTCCCCCAGATCCCCATCCCGAGCCGGACGATGCCGTCCATGTCCTGCTCGGCGACCAGGCGCTCCATCTCCTGGAAGAAGCCGGGCGGCACGAGCCCGTCGTACCCAGTGACTCCCGGGACGACCAGCGCCAGGCCCGCCACCCGCGCCGGCGCTTCCAGAGCGAGACTGATCGAGGTCGCCCCGCCCATGCTGGAGCCCACCAGCACCACCCGCTCCAGCCCGAAGTGGTCGAGCACCGAGGCCAAGTCCTCCACCTGCGAGTACGCGACCGTGGGCGCGGGCGAGCGTCCGTAGCCGCGGACGTCGTAGCGGATCACCCGGTGCCGCGCGGTCAGTGCCGGCAGGATCGGATCCCAGACCGTGGAGTCCCCGACTCCCGGGTGGAGCAGCACCAGCGGCAGCCCCTCACCGCCCGAATCGTCCGCCCAGACCTCACCGCCGCCGACGCGCACCATGGTTTCCATGTACCCAGTCTGACGGGGCGACACCAACCGCGCGAGCACGCATCCCGCCGGCGGCGCCGCCCCCACCCCCCGACCGCTGGGCCGGTTGCCCCGGCCGGGGCGCGCAGGGCAGGGAGCACGTCCCGCCCCACGCCCCGCCCCGCGAACCCCGAGCCGCGCGGTCACGACCTGCCACCGCCCGTGAGCGCCGCCTCCGCAGCGTCGAGGATCCTGCCGAAGACGTGGGCGATGACGGGCCCGGCGAGGCGGGTCACCGCCGCGCCGAAGGGGACCCGCGCCTGGAAGGCGGTCGTCCAGACGACTTCGGTGCCGCCCTCGACCTCGGTGAAGGTCATCCGGCCGAGCTCGTGCCGGGCCGGCGGGAAGCAGCGCTCGACGGTGTAGTCGAAGTCGTACGGCGGGTTGTAGGCGGTGACCCGCTCGCGGAACCACCCGATCACCCAGGTGTGCAGCCGCACCGCGCCCACCCCGTACGGCGCGCCCGCGCCCCGACGGGCCAGTCGCGCCCTGAGGACGAGCGGGGAACGGGTGTAGTTGCTGGTCGTGGCACACCAGTCGAACACGTCCGCGATCGGCGCTGCGATGACCCGTCGGACGGTCAAGGTCTCCATCGTTGCTGCCCCTTCTGCCGGTCGGCTCCGCCGCAGCCCCGTCAGCCGCGCGGACCAGGTAGACGGTGCGGCACGCGCGAACGTGACGCCGCCACCCGAGTGACGCGCAGCACACCCGCGTCCGAGACGGCCCAGGCGCCCGAGGCAGCCCTGCCCTGCCCTGCCTTACCCGGAAAACCGATCGGCGCACGCGGTGGTCGTCGGTAGGCTGCGCCGCATGTCGCAGCCGGTACAGCTTGTCGTCATGATCACCACTCTCCCCGGCCGCGGGTCGGAGCAGGCCGCCGCGTTCGAGCGGCTCGCGCCGATCGTGCGGGCCGAACCGGGGTGCCTGCAGTACGACCTGCACCGGGTCAGCGGTGAGCCCGACCGCTTCGTCCTGATCGAGCGGTGGGAGTCGGAGGCTGCCCTGGCCGCGCACGACGCCACCCCGCACATGGTCGAGGCCGACGCGGCGAGCCCGGCGTTCCGCGCCGGGCCGGCCGAGGTCGTCCGGCTCGTCGCCGAACCCGTGGCCTGACCGCGACCGGGGAGCGCCGGGGTCGCCCGTCCCCGGCCCCGGTCCCCGGCCGGGATGAACGGCCGGGATCAACGGCCGCGCGCGCCGCTGCGGACCGCACCTGCGCTCGCCGCCACGACCAGCGCGATCGCCAGGCACTGCACGGGCGCGAGCTCCTGACGGAGCACCACGAACCCGGCCAGGGCCGCGACGGCCGGCGCCAGGCTCATCAGCACCGCGAAGGTCGCGGCCGGCATCCGGCGCAGCGCCAGCAGCTCGAACGTGTAAGGCAGCCCGGAGGACATCACGGCCACGGCCGCGCCGAGCCCCAGCACCCCCGGGTCGAGCAGCCGCGTGCCCGCCGACGTGACGCCCAGCGGCAGGCTCACCAGCGCGGCCACGGCCATCGCCAGGGCGAGGCCGTCGAGGCCCGGGAAGCGTGCGCCGGCACGGGAGTTGAAGACGATGTAGGCGGCGCACATGACGCCCGCGCCGAGCGCGAACCCGGCGCCCGCCGGGCTGAGCCCGGCGAATCCGTCCGGCGCGAGCAGGACGGTGCCCGCCAGCGCGAGAGCGGCCCAGAGTGCGCCGGCCGCCCGACGCGCGGCGGTGGCCACGGAGAGCGCGAGCGGTCCGAGGACTTCGAGGGCGACCGCCGGGCCGAGCGGAATCCGGTCGATCGCCAGGTAGAAGAGGGTGTTCATGCCGCCGAGGGCGAGCCCGAATCCGGCGACCACCGCCCAGTCGGCCCGGGAACGGCCGCGCAGCCGGGGGCGGGTGACGGCGAGGAGCAGCGCGGCGGCGATCGTCACCCTCAGCGCCACCACGCCGAGCGCGCCCGCGCTGGGGAAGAGCAGCGCGGCGACGGCCGAGCCGAACTGCACGGAGAGCATGCCGGCCAGCATCAGCCCGAGGCCGGCGAGGCTGCTGGCACCGGTGCGGTGGGCGGAGCGCCGGCCGGTCCAGCGGGCAACGGAACGGCCGGCGCGGTGCGGGGTGAAACGGCCGGAGCGGTGGTCGGAGGAGCCGCCGGTGCGCACGGACCGGACGGGACCGGCAGGCGCCGCCGGGGATGTCACGTCTGTCATGCCTCCACGCTAGGAAGCCTCCCGAACCGTGGGAAATGCCGGTTGTCCAGTGGCTATGCTTCCCAGGCATGACCATGGAGTTGCGCCACCTCCGTGCCTTCCTCGCCATCGCCGAGGAGGGCACGATCACCCGCGCCGCCGCCCGTCTGCACACCGGCCAGCCCGCGCTCTCCCGGACGCTGCGTCAGCTGGAGACCCACCTCGGGGTCCGGCTGGTCGACCGCTCCACGCACCACCTGGAGCTCACCGCCGCGGGCCGCGTCCTCCGCGACCGGGCCGCCGCCGCGCTCGCCGCCGTCGACGCGGCCCTGGACCCCCGTACGCTCACGGCCCTGCCGCTGCGCGTCGGCCACCCGTGGCCCGCGCTCGGCGAGCGCACCGTGCCGCTGCTGCGCCGCTGGGACGAACGGCACCCCGGCGTACCGCTGGAGCTGCGCCGCATCGACGACCGCACGGCCGGGCTGACCCAGGGCAAGGTCGACGTCGCACTGCTGCGCGGCGAGCTGCCGGACCTCGGTCTGACCTCGGAAGTCCTCCTGGAGGAAGCGCGCGTCGCGGCGGTGCCAGCGGGCAGCGCCCTCGCCGAGCGCTCCACGCTCGCGCTCGCCGACCTCGCGCCGTGGCCGGTCGCCCTCAACACCGTCGCGGGTACGACCACGCTCGACCTCTGGTCCGGCACCGCCCGCCCCGCCAGCACCGTCGAGGTCGGCAACACCGACGAGTGGCTGACCGTCATCGCCGCGGGCCGCGCCGTGGGCATCACCACCTCGGCGACGCCCGAGCTCCATGCGCACCCCTCGGTCGCCTACCGGCCGCTGACCGACGCCCCGCCCGTCCCGCTGCTGCTGGTCTGGCGGTCCGGCGTCCCGGCGCACCCGGCGATCCCCGACCTGGTGCGGCTGGTCCGCGAGTTGGTGGCGGACGGCTGACCCGCACCGCCCGCCACAAGGCGGCTGCCGGGGCCACGCTCACTGCCCGGCGGCCTCGCGGGCGATCCGGTCGAACTGGGCGCCCATCGCCTCGGAGAGCGCCTGGGCCGCGGACAGCGGGCGGACCATGACGGTGAAGTCGTCGATCAGCCCTTCCTCGTCGAAGTGCAGGAAGTCGCAGCCCTGGATCTTCTTGCCCGCGACGGTCGCGGTGAAGACGAAGGCGTGGTCGCGGCCGTCCGGGCTCGCGATCTCGCGGACGTAGGTGAAGTCCTCGAAGACGCGCAGCACGCCGCGCAGGATCGCCGCGGTGATGGCCTTGCCCGGGTAGGGCTTGAACGCGACGGGGCTGGTGAACACCACCTCGTCGGCGAGCAGGGCCTCGATGGCCTTCTCGTCGCGGTCCTCGACGGCCTGGCGGAACGGGTGCATCGCAGCACTCCCCACTACTCAACAATGCGACTAGGTGTGCCTGCGAGTATGCGTGCGGCGCAGCCACGTGTCCAGACCTGGCCGACCCGGCCGGCCTGCCCAGACCCGTCCGACCTGGCCGACCCGGCGCCCGGGCACGCTGCACACGAGCCGCGATTAGTCACTTTGTTGACCAATGACCCGGGTGCTACGTTGACGCCATGGCTCTGCGGAACGCGTTGATGGCCGCCCTCCTGGACGGCGAGGCCTCCGGGTACGACCTCGCCAAGGGCTTCGACGCCTCGGTGGCCAACTTCTGGATGGCCACCCCCCAGCAGCTCTACCGCGAGCTGGAGCGCATGGAGGCCGAGGGGCTGATCGCGGCCCGCGTGGTCGAGCAGGAGCGGCGCCCCAACAAGCGCCTGTTCTCCCTCACCGACGCCGGCCTCGCCGCGGTCCACGCGTACACCGCCGAGCTCCCGAGCCGACCCAGCACCATCCGCGACGAACTCATGGTCAAGGTGCAGAGCGTCGACGCCGGCGACGCCGCCGCCGTACGGGCCGCCGTCGCCGAGCGGATGGAGTGGGCCCGCGCCAAGCTCGCGCGCTACGAACGCCTCCGGGCCAGGCTGCTCGACGGCCGCACCGAGGAGCAGCACCTCGCCGAGGCCGAGCGCATCGGCCCGTACCTCACCCTGCAGCGCGGCATGGCCTTCGAGCAGGAGAACATCCGCTGGGGCGAGACCGCCCTGCGCGTCCTCGACCAGCGGTCGGCCGTCCGCCGCTAACCCGCGCTGCCGCCGCCCCGCCCGGACCCGCGCGCTCCCGCCACCCGGGAGTCAGCCCCGCAGCACCGTCGCCTCGCGCTGCGCGGAGAGGAGCTCCTGCTGGCGCTGCAGCCGGGCGATCTGCTCCGCCAGGGAGTTCAGCCGCTCGTCCATGACCCCGAGCGACTTGGTGCAGGGGGCGACACCGGGCTCGTCGTCATGGGCGCAGGGCAGGAGCCGGCGGATCGCGTCGGTGGTCAGACCGGCATCGAGGAGGTCGCGGATGCGCAGCACGGTGGAGACCGCGTCCGGGGCGTAGCTGCGGTAGCCGTTGCTGTCCCGGTCGGGGTGGAGCAGGCCCTGTTCCTCGTAGTACCGGAGCAGTCGCGCCGGGACGCTCGTCCGGCGCGACAGGTCGCCGATGCGCATGGACTCGCGCTCCTCTCGAGGTCGACCGGCGGAATGAGTTCGGCAGCGCCGGAACTGACGACCCGACGGACTTGACCTTCACACCGGTGTGAATGGCTAGCGTCACCGGCATGAACGCGATCTCCACGCCCATGCATTCCCTGTCCCTGGCGACCGAGGTGTCCGGCTCCGGACCCGGCATCGTGCTCGCGCACGGCGCCTCCGGCGACATCCCGAGCAACTTCGGCCCCCTGATCCCGATCCTGGGCCGGGACCACACCGTCGTCGCCCCCTCCTACCCGGCCGACGACACTCCCCTGCAGCTGGACCGCCTCGCCGACGCCCTCGTCGAGAGCGCGGTCGGGGCGGGTGTCGAGACCTTCACGGTGGTCGGCTACTCGCTGGGCACGGCGGTGGCGGTCCGGGCCACCGCCCGCCACCCCGAGCGGGTGCGCGGGCTCGTCCTCGCGGCCGGATTCGCGAAGGCGGACAACCGGCTCCGGCTGCTGACGCAGCTGTGGCAGGACGCCCTGCGGCACGGCGATCTCGACGGCTTCGCCCGACTCGCCCTCACCACGGGCTTCGGCACCGACTTCGTCAACGCCCTGCCGCCCGAGGCGCTTCCGGCCCTGGTGTCCCAGGTGGCCGCGGCCGTCCCCGCCGGCACCCCGACCCAGGCCAGGCTGATCGCCGAGGCCGACACCACCGGTGACCTCCCCTCGATCACCGTGCCCACCCTGGTCGTCAACGCGACCGCCGACCTGCTGGTCTCCCCCGCCAACTCGCGCTTCCTGGCCGAGTCGATCCGCGGATCGGAGTACGCCGAGCTGCCCGTCGGCCACGTGCTCATGGCCGAGCAGCCCGAGCAGTGGCACGACCTGGTCACCGGCTTCCTGGCCCGCCACGGCCTCTGAGCACCGCACCACCGATCATCCGGACTCCGCCCGAGCCGCACGGCGCTCCCCCTCAGGACCCGCCCGGCCGTCCCGTCGCCGTGGCCGCAGCCAGGGCCGCGGCCACGGCGGTCTCCGGGCTGTCGGCCTCGATCGGACCGGGCGGCACCACCGGCGCCGGGCCGCCGGCGACCCGCCAGCCGCCTAGCGCGACCACCGGCCGGCCGGCACGGAGGGCGAGGGCGACCTCGCTGAGGGTTCCCCAGCTGCCGCCCACCGCGATGACGGCGTCCGCGGCGGCGACCACGAGGCCGTTGCGCAGCTGCCCCATCCCGGTGGGGAGCGCGATGGAGAGGTACGGGTTGGCGGCGGCGCGGTCCCGCCCCGGCAGCAGGCCCACCGAGATCCCGCCACCCGCACGGGCGCCCCGGGCCGCGGCGGCCATCACACCGTCCAGTCCGCCGCAGACGACGACGGCCCCGCGCTCGGCGAGCAGCCGGCCGACCGCCTCGGCGGCCGCGTCCTCCTCCGGCCCGACGTCACCCGGTCCGACGACGGCGACGTAGGGCGCGGAGGAGGGCGTGGAAGCGGTCACACCGCCAGCCTACGGCCGTGGGCTCAGGACAGGCAGCCGACGTGCGCGAGGGCGCGCTTCAGAAGCACGCCCTGGCCGCCGGGCATCTCCTGCTGCACCAGCGGCGAGGAGGCCTCCTGCGGGCTGAACCAGACCAGGTCGAGTGCGTCCTGGCGCGGCCGGCAGTCGCCCGCCACCGGGATGATGTAGGCGAGGGAGACGGCGTGCTGGCGGGGGTCGTGGAACTCGGTGATGCCCAGGGTCGGGAAGTACTCCGCGACGGTGAACGGCTGCAGCGAGGCCGGGATCCGGGGCAGCGCCACCGGTCCGAGGTCCTTCTCCAGGTGCCGCAGCAGTGCGTCGCGGATCCGCTCGTGGTGCAGCACGCGCCCGGAGACCAGCGTCCGGCTGACCGTCCCGTCCGGCCCGATCCGCAGCAGGAGCCCGATCTGGGTGACCTCGCCGGCGTCGTCGACGCGCACCGGCACGGCCTCGACGTACAGGATCGGCATCCGGGCCCGCGTGGTCTCCAGCTCCTCGGGGGCGAGCCAGCCGGGCGTGGTTTCCGTCGTGTCAGACATAGGGTGATCGTACGTTCCCCGGACTCCCCCGTACTGACGCCCCGCCAGCACGCCGGGCCGCCCCGCCGGGGCCCGCCACGGCCGCGGCGCGGCGCGCCGCCGGACGATCACCGATCGCGCGGCAACCGGTCACCCGCAGTATCCGGTCGCCCCCTGTACACGGGCCCATACTCTGTGCTGACATGTACGCGTCAACTTCGGGGTCGGCTCGGACCGGCACCACCGCGCCCACCCCGGCTCCGTGGACCATGGAAGGGGAAGCCCATGCTGCTCCGCGCACTGGCCGCGACGGGGATCGCCGCCGCATCGCTCACCGCCTCACCGGCCTCGGCCGGCACGCTCCCGACGCCGCCGGACAAGATCGTCATCGACGTCGCGACGGTCAACGGCTCCGGCTGTCCGGCAGGAACGGCCGCCGTGGCCGTCTCCGCGGACAACACCGCCTTCACCGTCACGTACAGCAGTTACCTCGCCCAGGTGGGGGTCGGCTCGAAGCCGACCGACTTCCGCAAGAACTGCCAGCTCAGCCTGGTCGTCCACGTCCCGCAGGGCTTCACGTACGCCATCGCCTCCGCCGACTACCGCGGCTTCGCCCACCTGGAGAAGGGTGCGAGCGGCACCCAGCGGGCCAACTACTACTTCCAGGGCCAGGCCCAGACCGCCTATCAGAACCACCGGTTCAACGGGCCGACCGACGACAACTGGCAGGCCACCGACGTCGTCGACGTCGCCGCCCTGGTCTACGCCCCCTGCGGCGAACAGCGCAACTTCAACATCAACACCGAACTGCGGGTCAGCGCCGGCACTTCGGACACCAGCCACACCACCAGCTTCATGACGATGGACTCGACGGACGGGGACATCAACACGGTCTACCACATGGCCTGGAAGCACTGCCCCTGATTCCACCTCCCCGGCGCAGCGCCGCAGTGCCCCGGCTGCGGCGCTGCGCCATGTCCGCTCCACGCCGGCCGCCGAGACCCACGACCCCGCACCCACGGATCGACGGCCGCCGCGCCCCACGGGCGAGCGTCGTCCCACCCTGATCAATCCGGCGACAGGACAAGCTCCTTGAGCGATCGGCAGGCAAATCCGTCCACGCTGTTGACAGAATTTCCAACAGTGGTGATCCTCATCACATCGAGTACGCGGGACATGACAGTCGGCCCGGCCGGGTGACCGTGTGCCTCTCGGGTGCCCTGGGCGGGCCGGCTGCGCGCGACCGCGTCGTCCGCTCGTCACAGACCTGAGTGGTGACCATGACGCAACTCCCCCACACGCACCCCCGACCGCAGCGACAACCCCGCCCCCTCACCCGCACCCGCCGCCGGAGCCGGAGCCGGAGCCGGTTCAGGATCGCCACGGTCCTGTCCGCGCTCCTCACCCTGTTCGCCGTGGTGCTCGCCGCTCCGGCGCCAGCCGCCTCGGGCGAGACCGGCTGGTGGGTCCCGACCGCACGCCCCGCGCCCGACTCGCAGATCAACGTCACGGGCGAGCCGTTCAAGGGCACCGACGCACAGGGGCACGTGCGCGGCTTCGTCGACGCGCACACCCACCTGATGTCCAACGAGGCGTTCGGCGGCCGCCTCATCTGCGGCAAGACGTTCTCCCCGCAGGGCATCGCCGACGCGCTGAAGGACTGCCCCGAGCACTACCCCGACGGATCGCTCGCCATCTTCGACCTCATCACCAAGGGCGGCGACGGCAAGCACGACCCCAACGGCTGGCCGACCTTCGTCGACTGGCCCGCCCACGACTCGATGACCCACCAGCAGAGCTACTACGCCTGGGTCGAGCGGGCGTGGCGCGGCGGCCAGCGGGTGCTCGTCAACGACCTGGTCACCAACGGCGTGATCTGCTCGGTCTACTTCTTCAAGGACCGCAGCTGCGACGAGATGACCTCCATCCGCCTGCAGGCCCAGAAGACGTACGAGCTGCAGGCCTACATCGACGCGATGTACGGCGGCCCGGGCAAGGGCTGGTTCCGGGTCGTCACCGACAGCGGCCAGGCCCGCGACGTCATCCAGCAGGGCAAGCTGGCGGTCGTCCTGGGCGTGGAGACCTCCGAACCCTTCGGCTGCAAGCAGATCCTGGACGTCGCGCAGTGCAGCCGCGCCGACATCGACCGCGGCCTGGACGAGCTCTACGGGCTCGGCGTGCGCAGCATGTTCCTCTGCCACAAGTTCGACAACGCGCTGTGCGGGGTCCGCTTCGACGAGGGCGCGCTCGGCACGGCGATCAACGCCGGCCAGTTCCTGTCGACCGGCACCTTCTGGAAGACGGAGACGTGCACGGGGCCGCAGCACGACAACCCGATCGGTCTGGCCCCGGCCCCGGCCGCCCAGGCGCTCCTGCCCCAGGGCGTGACGGTCCCGTCGTACGCCGCTGACGCCCAGTGCAACACCCGCGGCCTCACCGAGCTGGGCGAGTACGCCGTCCGCGGCATGATGAAACGCAAGATGATGCTCGAAGTGGACCACATGAGCGTCAAGGCGGCCGGCCGCGCCTTCGACATCCTGGAGTCCGAGTCGTACCCGGGCGTGATCTCCTCGCACAGCTGGATGGACCTCGACTGGACCGAGCGCGTCTACAAGATGGGCGGCTTCGTGGCCCAGTACATGCACGGTGCCGAGGGGTTCAGCTCGGAGGCCAAGCGCACCGACGCGCTGCGCGACAAGTACCACGTGGGCTACGGCTACGGCACCGACATGAACGGCGTCGGCGGCTGGCCCGGCCCGCGCGGCACGGACACCCCCAACCCGGTGCGGTACCCGTTCCGCAGCGTCGACGGCGGCTCGGTCATCGACCGCCAGACCACCGGCGAGCGGACCTGGGACATCAACACCGACGGCGCCGCGCACTACGGCCTCGTCCCGGACTGGATCGAGGACATCCGCCAGGTCGGCGGGCAGGACGTGGTGGACGACCTCTTCCGGGGCGCCGAGTCCTACCTCACCACCTGGGGGGCCTCGGAGCACCACCGCGCCTCGGTGAACCTCGCCGCGGGCGAGCCCACCGCGGCGAGCTCGACGGAGTGGTGGAACCCGTTCGTCAGCTACGCGTCCGGCCGCTCGGTGGACAGCGACACCGGCACCCGCTGGGCCAGCGAGTGGAGCGACGACCAGTGGCTGCGGATCGACCTCGGCTCCACCCAACTGGTCGGGCGCGTCACCCTGGACTGGGAGCGCGCCTACGGCCGGGCCTACCGGATCGAGGTCTCGACCGACGGCAGCACCTGGCAGTCCGTCTGGTCCACGACCACCGGCGACGGCGGCCTCGACACCGCACGCTTCGCCGGCGTCCCCGCCCGCTACCTGCGCATCCAGGGGCAGCAGCGGGGCACCCAGTGGGGCTACTCGCTCCACGAGGTCGGCGTCTACAGCATCTGACGCCCACCCCGCTCCCCCGCAGGCCCCCGGCAGCGCACCGCGCCGCCGGGGGCCTGTCACCGTCCGGACCGGCCCCCCGCCGACGGGCGGTCAGCAGATCCGGGGCAGCTGCTCCCCGAGCGGGAGGTCGACCACGCGGGTGCCGCCGAACGGCGTCCGGGCGACGACCATGCCGGGGTGCGCGGTGACGCACTCACCGATCACCGCGGCCCGCGCGCCCAACGGGTGGGCCCACATGGCGGCGAGGACGGCGTCCGCGTGCTCGCGCGGCACGAAGGCGACCAGCTTGCCCTCGTTGGCGACGTACATCGGGTCGAGCCCGAGGATGGCGCAGGCGTTGGCCACCTGCGGGGGTACGGGGATCGCCCGCTCGCTCACCGTGACGCCGACGCCGGCGGCCGACGCGATCTCGTTGAGCGCCGCGGCCAGGCCGCCCCGGGTGGGGTCCCGCAGGACGTGCAGGTCGGGGGTGACGGCCAGCATGGCCTCGACCAGGCCGCCGAGGGCGGCGCAGTCGCTCTGGATCTCCACCCCGAACTCCAGGCCCTCGCGCACGCTCATGATCGCGACCCCGTGCAGGCCGATCTCCCCGCTGACGATCACCACGTCGCCCGGGACGGCGCGCTGCGGCCTGATGTCCACCCCGGCCGGGACGAGGCCGATGCCGGCGGTGTTGAGGTAGATGCCGTCACCGTGGCCGGCCTCGACCACCTTGGTGTCCCCGGTGGCGACCTCCACCCCGGCCACCCGGGCGGCCGCGCCCAGTGCCCGGGCGACCCGGTCCACGACGGCCGTCTCCACGCCCTCCTCCAGGATGAAGCCGCAGGACAGGTAGGCGGCGCGGGCCCCGCTCATGGCGAGGTCGTTGACGGTGCCGTTGACCGCGAGGTCGCCGATGCTGCCGCCGGGGAAGAACAGCGGCCGGACGACGTAGGAGTCGGTGGAGAAGGCGAGCCGGGCGCCGCCGAGCTCCAGGACGGCGGAGTCGCCGAGCTGGGCGAGCACCCGGCCGCCGAACGCCGGGGCGAAGACGTTCTCCACCAGCTCGGCCGACATGGCCCCGCCCCCGCCGTGGCCCATCACCACCCGCGGATGGTCCCGCAGGGGAACCGGGCAGCTCCACCCAAAGAAGTCCGGCGCCCCGGACGGCGCCTCGGACGGCACCTGCGACGGCGCCCCGGACGGCGCCACCGCGGGCGCAGCGGCCGGCGCCACCCCGGGCACGGCGGACGACGCGGCGGTCAGGGTCTCGGTCTCAGCCAACGGGGCTCGCCTCCCGGGGAACGCCCGGCGTGCTCAGCCGCCGGTAGAGGTAGTACGCGGCGCAGGCCCCCTCGCTGGACACCATGGTGGCGCCGAGCGGGGTCCGCGGGGTGCAGGTGGTGCCGAAGGCCTCGCACTGGTCCGGCTTCAGCAGGCCCTGCAGGACTTCGCCGGCCCGGCACTGCTCGGGCTCGCGGGTTCTGATCCCGGCCACGTCGAAGCGCTGCTCGGCATCGAACTCCCGGTAGCGGGGCGAGAGTTGCCAGCCGCTCCGCGGGATGACGCCGATGCCGCGCCAGGACCGGTCGGTCACCTCGAAGACGTCCTCCAGCACGGCGAGGGCCGCCGGGTTGCCCTCGGGCCGGACGGCCCGCGCGTAGGCGTTCTCGACGGTGTGCTCGCCGCGCTCCAACTGCCGTACGGTGCGCCGGATCCCCTCCAGGATGTCCAGCGGCTCGAAGCCGGTGACCACGATCGGCACCCGGTGGCGCTCGGCCAACGCGGGGTACTCGGCCGTGCCCATCACGCTGCACACGTGCCCGGCGGCGAGGAAGCCCTGGACCCGGCAGTCCGGCGAGTTCATGATCGCCTCGATGGCGGGGGGCACCCGCACGTGCGAGACGAGCATGCTGAAGTTGCGGACGCCCTGCTTCTTCGCCTGGACGACGGCCATCGCGTTGGGCGGGGCGGTGGTCTCGAAGCCGATGCCGAAGAACACGACCTCGCGGTCCGGGTTCTCCCGGGCGATCCGGAGCGCGTCGAGCGGCGAGTACACCACCCGGACGTCACCGCCCTCACCGCGGACCCGGAAGAGGTCGCGGTCGGTGCCCGGCACCCGCAGCATGTCGCCGAACGAGCAGAAGACCACCCCCGGCCGGGCGGCGATCGCCAGGGCGCGGTCGATCACCTCCAGCGGCGTGACGCAGACCGGGCAGCCCGGCCCGTGGATCAACTCGACCTCCTTCGGAAGCAGTTGGTCGATCCCGTGCCGGATGATGGTGTGCGTCTGCCCGCCGCACACCTCCATCAGCGCCCACGGCCGGGTGACCGTCGCCCTGATGTCGGCGAGCAGCCCGCCGGCCAACTCCGGGTTCTGGAAGTCCTCCAGGTACTTCACTGCAGCTCCTCCTTCATCGGGCCGCCCGCCGCCGCCTCCCAGGGATCGCCGAACTCCTCTTGCAACAGGCCGAGTTCGGCGAAAAGGTCGAGCGTCCGGCGCGCCGACTCCTCGTCCAGGCGCTGCAGCGCGAAGCCGACGTGCACGATCGCGTACTCACCCACCTCCAGGTCGGGCAGGTACTCAAGGCAGACGTCCTTGACGACCCCGCCGAAGTCCACCACCGCCATCCGGGCCCCGTCGCGCTCCATGATCTCCATCACCCTTCCGGGCACCGCCAGGCACATGCGGCTCTCTCCTCTCAGGTGGCGGCCGAGCCGGCGGCGGCCCGGGCGGCCACCATCAGCTGGCCGAGCGCCAGTCCTCCGTCGTTGGGCGGCACCCGGCGGTGCCGCAGCACGGTGAATCCGTCCGCCGTCAGGCCGCGCGAACAGGCCGAGGACAGCAGCGCGTTGGCGAAGACGCCGCCGGACAGCGCGACCGTCCCGGTGCCGTGCCGCTCCCGGGCGGTCCGGCAGACCGTGCGGACCAGATCGGCCACCGCGCCGTGGAAGCGCGCTGCGACCAGGCCCGTCGGGGCGCCGGCGGCGAGGTCGGCCAGGGCGCCGGCGAACACCGGCGCCGGGTCCGCGACCAACGCCCCGTCCACCGGCCGCAGACCGAACGCGTAGCCCTCGGCGGGGCCGTGCGCCAGCGCCGCGGCCTCCAGCTCGATCGCCGCCTGCGCCTCGTACTCGGCCCGCTGGCAGACGCCGGCCAGCGAGGACACCGCGTCGAAGAGCCGCCCCATGCTGGACGTCGGGACGCAGTTCAGTGACCGCTCCAACTGACGCTCCAGCACACGGAGTTCGTCCTCGGGGCAGGCCTTCACCGGCGGCAGTTCAGCAGCCCACGGGAGGCCCGCGGCGCGCAGGTGGGCGAGCGCCGTCCGGTACGGACGGACCACGGCCGCGTCCCCGCCCGGCAGCGGGACGTAGGCGAGGTGGGCGAGGCGGCTGTAGCCGTCGTAGTCGGCCAGCAGGACCTCGCCGCCCCAGACGGCACCGTCGTCACCGTAGCCGGTGCCGTCGAAGGCGACGCCGATGACCGGGTGGCCGCCGTCCAGGCCGTGCTCGGCCATGACCGAGGCGATGTGCGCATGGTGGTGCTGCACCGTCCGGACCTCCCGCCGGCCGGCGCCCGCCCGGGCGTGCCGGACGGACCGGTAGCCGGGGTGCCGGTCCACGGCCAGCAGCTCGGGCCGGACGCCGGTGACCGCGCCGAGGTGCGCCACCGCCCGGTCGAAGGCGTCGAGGGTGGCGAGGTCGTCCATGTCCCCGATGTGGCCGGACAGCCATGCGTAGCCGTCCTGCGCGAGCGCGAAGGTGTTCTTGAGGTCGCCGCCGACGGCCAGCACGGGCCGGACCGGCACCGGGAGCGGCAGGGGCAGCGGCGCGTACCCGCGCGAGCGGCGCACCGGCAGCTGCTCGCCGTCCACGACCCGCACCACCGAGTCCTCGCAGGGCACGTGGATGGGCCGGTCGTGCGTCAGCCAGGCGTCGACCAGCGGCGCGAGCCGGGCGAAGGCGTCCCGGTCGTCGGTGACGATGGGCTCGCCGGACAGGTTGGCGCTGGTCATCACCAGCAGGCCGGGGCCGGGCGGGGCGAGCAGCAGGTGGTGCAGCGGCGTGTACGGCAGCATCACCCCGAGGTCGGGGCTGCCCGGCGCCACCCCCTCCGGCGCGGCGTCCGACGGCGTCGACGACGACCCGGGCCGACCCGACGACGGCCCGGCGCACCGGCGCAGCAGCACGATCGGCCGCGCGGGCCCGGTCAGCAGCTCCACCTCCGCCGGCCCCGGGCGGACCAGCCCGGCGAGCTCGCCGAGGTCGCGGGCCATCAGGGCGAAGGGCTTGGCCCCGCGCCGCTTGCGCCGGCGGAGCCGGGCGACGGCTCCGCCGTTGCGCGCGTCACAGGCCAGGTGGTAGCCGCCGAGTCCCTTGACGGCCAGGATCGCCCCGGCCCGCAGCAGCCGCCGGGCCTCGGTGAGCGCCTCCTCGCCGTCCAGCATGGGCAGTCCGGGCATCACGAGCGCGAGTCCGGGCCCGCAGGCGTGGCAGGCGACGGGCTGGGCGTGGAAGCGCCGGTCGGCGGGATCGCGGTACTCCCGGGCGCAGTCCGGGCACATCGGGAACTCGGCCATGGTGGTGTTGGCCCGGTCGTACGGCAGGCCGGTGACGATGGTGTGGCGGGGCCCGCAGTTGGTGCAGCTGATGAACGGGTGGCGGTAGCGGCGGTCGGCGGGGTCGGCCAGTTCGGCCAGGCAGTCCGCGCAGGTCGCGGTGTCCGGGGGGATCAGCGTCAGCTGCGGGCCGTCGGTCCGCGACGGGGCGATGGCGAAGCCCGACGCCCCGGTCGGGGCGAGCGGCTCGTGCTCCACCGAGGCGACCTGCGCCAGCGGTGGCGCGTCGCCGGCAACCCGGCGGCAGAAGGCGGCCACCGCCTCCGGCCGCCCCTCCACCTCGGCCAGCACCCCCTGGCCGGTGTTGGTGACGCTGCCGGCCAGGCCGAGCTCGGTGGCGAGGGTGTAGACGAACGGCCGGAAGCCGACGCCCTGGACGAGTCCGCGGACGGCGACCCTGCGCCGCTCCACGACGACCCGGGGCTGACCGGCCGTCACGACGGTTCCGCCACCCGGGCGTGCGGGTGCGCGTGCCCGTCGGCGGGGCCGTGGGCGTGCGCGTGGTCGTCCCCGTGGACGTGCCCGTCCACGTGCCGGTGCCCGTCCCCGACCCCGTGCGTGTCCCCGTGCGCCTGCCCGTGCGCCGGCGAGGACGGGAGCGACGGCGAGGGGGCGTGCGCGTGCCCGTGCGACGCCGCGGCAGTGCCCGCCATGACCGGCCGGTGCACCGCGCCGCCGTCCAGCACCGCGAGGGCCCGCTCCAGCAGCACCCCCACCCCCTGCCCGGTCCGGGCCGAGGTGAACAGCACCTCCACCCCCGGGTTGACCCGCGCGACGCTCGCCAGGAACGCGGCCTCGTCGAACTCCACCGCCTCCGCGAGGTCCGCCTTGGTCACCAGCACCAGGTTGGCCAGCCCGAACGCGGTCGGGTACTTGAGCGGCTTGTCCTCCCCCTCGGTGGTGGAGGCGAGCACCACCCGCAGCGACTCCCCGAGGTCGTACGAGGCCGGGCAGACCAGGTTGCCGACGTTCTCCACGAACAGCAGCCGGGTGTCGGACGGCAGCCAGCCCACCAGGTGCTCACGGAGCATCGCGGTCTCCAGGTGGCAGAGCCCGTCGGTGAGCACCTGCTTGACCGGTGCGCCCGACCGGGCCAGCCGCACCGCGTCGTTCTCGGTCGCGAGGTCCGCGGTGAGGGCCGCGACCGGCACACCGCGCCGCCGGGCCAGCCCGAGCTCGGCCTCCAGCAGCGCCGTCTTCCCGCTGCCGGGGCTGGAGAGCAGGTTCACCGCGACGGTTCCGCGGGCCGCAAGTTCGGCGCGCAGCTCCCGCGCGCCGTCGTCGTTGCGGGCCAGGACCGCCTGCCGGAGTTCCACCGTGCGACACATCGTTCTCAGCCTTTCCGATCGGCCCGGACGCCGGTGGGGTCCTCCGCCCACTCGACGCCGAGGATCTGCAGCTCCCGGCCGGCCAGCAGTTCGACGTCGCCGCCGGCGCAGTGCGGACAGCCCAGGTCGGGCGGCATGCCCACCGCCCACTCGACGCCGCACGGGGAGCACTTCGCGCGGGCCGGCACCGCCTCGGTCTCCAGGACCGCGCCCTCCACCAGCGTTCCGGCGCAGGCGAGTTCGAAGCAGAAGTCCAGGGCGGAGGGCACCACCCCGGCGAGTTCGCCCACCTGGAGGCGGACCTTGGCCACGCCGTCCGCTCCGTGCTCGCGGGCGGCCGCGTCCACCTGCTCGACCACCGCCGTCGCGATCGACATCTCGTGCACCGGCCCCGCTCCCGCCGTTGGAGGCAACAGGGTTCATTACAGGGCGCGGTGGCGGGCATCGGCCGGGAGCCGCGCCGCCACCGCGCCCGGAGTACGCCGTTCGCCGCAACGCGGCGTCCGGCCCGTCCCGGGTCGGGCCTCACATCCGCATGATCCGCAGATAGCGCTTCAGGTCGGGCAGGCTCTGCCAGACCAGGGCCGCGGCCGCGGCCACCACGGCCGCGCAGAACACGTTCTTCAGCATGGTGACGCCTCTCTCTTCGCTTGGGTGTCCGCCCCGACCACCCGCAGGATCACGCCGACCGCCTCCTCGACGGCGGCGGCCACCGGGGCACTCAGCCCGATGCCCTCCTCCAGTGACGCCGGCTCGCACCCCACCACGAGGACCTGCCCGGGCGGGCTGCCGCCCGTACCGGCGGCCAGCGTGGCGAGGAGTGCGAGCACCGCGTCCGGGCCCATCCGGTGCCCGTCCAGCACGGGCGCCCGAGCCGGGCCCGACGCCTCGCCCCCGGAGCTCTCGACCGGCCCGGAATCCGGCTCGATCAGGTAGACCGTGCCGGGCTCGCCACCGCGCGCGGTGGCGTCGACGAGCACCAGCATCCGGTAGCCGTCCAGCAGCTGGTAGGCCAGGTGCACGCCGCGCACGCCGACGTCGAGGACCTCGACGTCCTCCGGCAGCGGCCGGCCGGCCAGCCGCCGCACCGCCTCCACGCCGAACCCGTCGTCGCCCAGGAAGATGTTGCCCACCCCGGCGACCAGCACCCGGCCCTCCCTGGCCGGCACCCCGTCCGCCATTCGTTCCGTCCGCTCCGTCACGGCTCCTCCAGCGGGGTGACCTCGTCCGGCTGGAAGTAGCGGAACCTGCCCTGGGCCCGCCACAGGTCGGCGCCGGGGTCGTCCTCCACCGTCACGGCGAGGTGCACCGAACCGTCGACGTCGTGCAGCACGGCCTCGACGACGGCGGTGCGCCCGTGCAGGAAGAGGTCCTGGGCGTCGGTGCGGCGCTGCCCGGGCCGGAGCAGCACCCGGCTGCCGGCGCCCACTTCGCGGCCGTCGACCACCACCCGGTCCCGGTCGGGGTCGGCCTCCGATTCGGCGGCCGGGTCCCACCAGGGCTGTTCAGGTGCGTTCCCGGTGATCTCACGCAGGCCCCGGACGGCGCCGTGCAACCGCTCCAGCACCTCCGGGGGCATCGAGTCGGCGAGGTCGATCACGGCGCCCGCCCGGTCGTCCGTGCCCCGGGCCTCGCGCTTCTCGCGGTCGGTCAGGGCGGCGGTGCGCAGTGCGAGGATCTCGTCGATCTCGGTCGCGTCGTAGAGCGCACCGGGGCTCTCGGGCGCGACGTGCGGGTGGTCCTCCAGGATGATCGGCGAGGAGAGCACCACCTGGCCCCGGCCGGGCGGGCCGGCCAGGACGGGCCAGGTGTGCTCGTTGCGGCACTGTCCGGCGGCCGACCGGGCCCACTCGGGCGGGTCCGTGACCGACAGGAAGGATCCGCGGTCGAGTCCGAGCAGCAGGTGCGCCGAGACCAGCGCGCGCGGCAGCGCCGCGTCCCGCCGGGCCTCGGTCGGCGGCGTCCAGTCGGCGGTGTTCTCCACCACGACGGTGAGCCTGCGCACCGCGTACGGGCCCGGCACCTCCTGCGTAGCGAGCCGCAGCAGAGCGTCGACGCGTTCGCGTCGGCGCAGTACCCGGCCGACCGGCACGCCGTCCTCGCGGAGCGACTCCATCTCCTCGCAGGCCGGCAGGTCGAACCTCCGGACGATCCCGTCACCGGCCAACTCCTCTACCGGCACGAGGAGTTCGATCCGTTCCTCGACGCCCTCGTCCCAGGGGACGAGGACCCGGTCGGCGAGCTCCAGCGCGTCGACCGACTCGAACCCGCCGGCGGCGGTGGCGCGTTGGACGGTCCGGCGCTGGGCCCGGAGGAACCGCAGCTCCACGGCGAGCCGGTCGCCGGGGCGCGGCTCCATCAGGCACTCGGTGCGCTGGTGGGAGTGTTCGCCGCTGTCCTCGCCGTACCCGGGCGGGACGAGGACGCCGAACTGCCAGCGCAGCCGGTTCTTGGCCGCCGACGCCCGGTAGGGGTAGAGCACGTAGCCCTCGAACAGGACGGCGTCGGCGATCTGCCGGGCCTCCGCGAACCTCCGGTCGACCTCCTCCGGGAAGACGCCGCCCGGCGCACCGGCCCGCAGAGCGCCGACACCCGGAGCAGCCGCACCCGGAGCGCCGACACCCGGAGCGCCGGCTCCCACGGCGGTCATCGGAGGGCCCCCGCGGTCTCGGCCGCGCCCAGCAGGTCGCGGACGGTGGCCTCCCAGGACGGCAGGGCCCGGCGGGAGCGGTAGGCGAGCAGCTCCGCCATCAGGTCGCCCGGCAGCCGCAGCCACCCGCAGCCCGGGAAGTGCTGGTCGATCATCTCCCGCCAGACCTGTACCGGCATCCGCACCGTGGCCTCGCGGTCCCAGGGCACCGGGGCGACCTGGAACCCGCCGGGCCCGGTGAACGCCGTGCCGGAGAACAGCAACAGCAGCGGCACGTCGCCGCCGTCCAGCGCCGCGAGGTAGCGGGCGCAGGCCACGTCCATGTCGTAGGTGCACGGGACGACCAGGTCCGCCTCGGTCTCGCCGGTGAAACCCGGGACCATCAGGGGGACTTGGGCGAACTGGACCGGGTTCAGGGTGCTGCCCCAGCGCGAGCGCTCGCCGAACAGGTCGACCAGCCGCTCGCCCTCGGCCTCGCCGTAGGAGCGCCGGGCGGGTTCGATCCGCAGCTGGCAGCGGAGCGCCAGGGCGTGGACCGCCGTCCCGGCGGGGGCGGTGATGCGCAGCCGGAAGAGCAGCGTCGGCCCGGCGGCGTGGGGGTCGGCCCGCACCCCGGTGCAGGCGAACGAGAGGGCGGTCACGAGACCGCCTCCGCCCGCAGCGGCCGGGCCCGGTCGGCGACCCGGGTGAAGAAGGCGTCCAGCTCGGCCCGGGCCTCCTGGCCGCCGTCGAACCCCTTCCAGCACCGCCGGAGCCGTCCGACCAGTTCGTAGCAGGCGTCGATCGGGACGAGGAAGCACCGGACCTCGTCCGCCGCCGTCCGGCGCAGCAGCAGCGCCTCGACGTCGGGGCGGAGTTCGGCGGCGAGCCGTCCGCCGCCGAGCGCCTCCTGCCAGGCCGCCTCGTCCGGCTCGCTCTCGGTCGCCCCGCCGGGGCCCGGGTAGAGCAGCACCAGCCGGTCGTGCCGGGAGTTGCGGAACACGAAGGCGGTGCCGACCGGGACGCCGAGTGCCGTCCACTCCCGGTCGCCGAGCCGGTGGTCCGGGTCGGTCAGGTAGCGGTCGGGCACGGTGCGGTAGCGTCCGCCGGCCGCGCCGGGCTGCTGGAAGAGCAGCGAGCACGCCGTGCAGACGCAGGTGAGGGCCTGTTCCTCGGTGTCCACCAGGTGGCGGTGGTCGACGGGGACGGCGCTGCCGCAGAACGCGCAGCGCTCCGGCTGCGGGGGTGCCGGCTCGCGCAGCCGCCGCAGCAGGGCGGTGCCCGGCCGGGTGAGTCGACGGGTGCTCATCGCACCTCCGCCGGGGCCGCGGGCCGGGTGCCGATCTGCAGCAGCTGCGGGGCCTGCTCCAGCTCCACCGCCGTCACCTCGGGGGCGTGGCAGGCGAGGGCGCCCTCGATGTCCTGCTCGGTGCACCCGCAGCCGCTCCTGGAGCGGCGCACCCGCAGGCTGCCGGTCGCGGTGTCGAAGGCGACCACCTCGACGGGCTCGGGCAGCTGGGCGAGCGCGCGGGCGATCCGTGCGGTGATGTCCTCGGGGTGGAGGTCGTGGAGCACCAGCAGCCCGGCCACCGCCGGGTCGTCCAGCAGCCCGGCCAGGGTCCGGGGCGGCAGCGCGCCGACGAGCCGGGCGAGCCCGTCGCCGTAGAAGGCCATCAGCTCGCGGACGAGCTGTTCGCCCGCCGCCTGCGCGCCGTCGCCGGCGAGCTCGTCGAGGGCTTCCTGGATGCGCAGTCCGGTCTGCTCCGCCGTCATGCGGTGAGCCCGCTCAGGCCCGTCGGCACGTGCATCTTCTGCACGGTCCGGCCGCCGCCGACGTACATGTGGACGCCGCAGGGCAGGCAGGGGTCGAAGCTGCGGACGGCGCGCATGATGTCGATGCCCTTGAAGGTGTCCGGCGGGTTCTCCTCGAAGATCGGCGTGTTCTGCACCGCGTCCTCGTAGGGGCCGGGCGTGCCGTAGCTGTCGCGGACGCTGGCGTTCCACGGGGTCGGCGGGTACGGGTGGTAGTTGGCGATCTTGCCGTCCCGGATCACCATGTGGTGCGACAGGACGCCGCGGACGGCCTCGGTGAAGCCGCAGCCGATGGACTCGTCCGGGACCTCGAAGCGCTCCCAGGTCTGGCTGCGGCCGGCCCGGACCTCGTCGAGGGCCTTCTCGGCGAAGTGCAGGGCCGCGGCGGCCGCGTAGGCCTGGAAGTAGGTGCGGGCGCGGTTGCGCTCGATGGCGTTGCTCCACTGCGGGATCTTCCACTCGAAGGTGACCTCGGGCTTGGTCATCGAGCGGGGCAGGTTGATCTGGACGCTGTGGCCGGTGGCCTTGATGTAGCCGATGTCGACGAGGCCGGAGAGCGCGGTGGACCAGAGGCGGGCGATCGGGCCGCCGCCGGTGTCGAGGGCGAGGTGCTCGGTGCCGTCGAACCAGCGCGGGGACATCACCCAGCTGTACTTGTCGTCGAAGTTGCGCTTCTGCGGGGCGGGGATGGTGTGCTGGTTCCACGGGTGCCGCGGGTCGACCGGGTTGCCCAGCGGGTCGTGGGTGACGAAGAGCTCCTTGCCCTGCCAGTCCTCGTAGTAGGAGCTGCCGAGCAGGATGCGGATGCCGAGGTTGATCCTCGTGAGGTCGTTGGTGACCAGCTTGCCGTCCACGACGACGCCCGGGGTGACGAACATCTTCCGTCCCCAGTCCGTCATGTTGCGGTAGGTGAAGTCGCAGTGGTCCGGGTCGTTGAGGCTGCCCCAGCAGCCGAGCAGGACGCGGCGCCGGCCGACCTCCTCGTAACCGGGCAGCGCCTGGTAGAAGAAGTCGAAGAGGTCGTCGTGCAGCGGGACGACCTTCTTCATGAACTCCACGTAGCGCATCAGCCGGGTCAGGTAGTCGGTGAAGAGCTGCACCGTCGCCACCGTGCCGACGCCGCCCGGGTAGAGCGTGGAGGGGTGCACGTGGCGGCCCTCCATCAGGCAGAACATCTCCCGGGTGTAGCGGCTGACCTGGAGGGCCTCCCGGTAGAACTCGCCCTCGATCGGGTTGAGCGAGCGCATGATGTCGGCGATGGTCTTGTAGCCGTGGTCGCCGGCGTGCGGGGCTTCGGTGCGCTCGGCCAGCTCCAGGACGCCGGGGTTGGTCTCGCGGACCATCTTCTCGCAGTAGTCGACCCCGACCAGGTTCTCCTGGAAGATGTTGTGGTCGAACATGTACTCGGCGGCCTCACCGAGGTTGATGATCCACTCACCGAGATGCGGGGGCTTCACCCCGTACGCCATGTTCTGGGTGTAGACGGAACAGGTGGCGTGGTTGTCCCCGCAGATGCCGCAGATGCGGCTGGTGATGAAGTGCGCGTCGCGCGGGTCCTTGCCGCGCATGAAGACGCTGTAGCCGCGGAAGACCGAGGAGGTGCTGTAGCACTCCGCGACCCTCTTCTGCTTGAAGTCGATCTTCGTGTGGATGCCCAGGCTGCCCACGATCCGGGTGATCGGGTCCCAGGACATCTCCACCAGGCCGCTGCCGTCGCCGGTCGCCTTGGTCGTCGGTGCCATCGTGTCTGTCGTGCCCTTCTGGAAGCGGGAGGGTCGGCGGCGCACGGGCCGCGGACGGGGTGGGCGGCGGAGCGGCCGCGGACGCTTGAGGGGGTCAGCGGCTGAGCGGGCCGCACGCACGTGGTGCGGCGGCCCGCCGGGTCACCACGGGGGTCGGTAGCCGGTCGTCAGCTTGCGCCCGGTGTGGCGCCACTTCGGTTCCTTGTCGACGGTGTCCATGGTGATCGAGCGCAGTGTCCGGATCACCGCGCCGTACGCCGAGGAGGCGCCGGAGGAGATCCGGGAGCCGGGCGGCGGGTCCATGAACGGCATGAACTTGTCCGGGAAGCCGGGCATGGTGCAGGCGATGCAGATGCCGCCGACGTTGGGGCAGCCGCCGATGCCGTTGGTCCAGCCGCGCTTGGCGACGTTGCACTTGACGACCGGGCCCCAGCAGCCGAGCCGCACCAGGCACTCCGGTGTGCCGTAGTCGGTGGCGAACTGCCCCTGCTCGTAGTAGCCGCCGCGGTCGCAACCCTCGTGCACGGTGGCGCCGAACAGCCAGGTCGGGCGGAGCTTGTCGTCCAGCGGGATCATCGGCGCGGAGCCGGCCAGCTGGTAGAGCAGGTAGGTGAGCGTCTCGGCGAAGTTGTCCGGCTGGATGGGACAGCCGGGCACGCAGACGATGGGCAGTCCGGCCTTGGACTTCCAGCCCCACCCGAGGTAGTCGGGGACACCCATGGCGCCGGTCGGGTTGCCGGCCATGGCGTGGATGCCGCCGTAGGTGGCGCACGTGCCGATCGCGACGACCGCGGTGGCCTTGGGCGCGAGCCGGTCGAGCCACTCACTGGTGGTGATCGGCTGGCCGGTCTCCGGGTCGTCGCCGAAGCCGCACCAGTAACCCTCCTTCTTGATGCTCTCGTTCGGGATGGAGCCCTCGACGACCAGGACGAACGGCTCGATCTCGCCGCGGTCGGCCTTGAAGAACCACTCCACGAAGTTGTCCGCGCCCTGCACCGGGCCGCACTCGAAGTCGATCAGCGGCCAGTGCACGGCGATCTTCGGCAGGCCGGGCAGCGCGCCGGTGACGATCTCCTCGATGCTCGGCTGCATGGCGGCGGTCAGGGAGACCGAGTCGCCGTCGCAGCTCAGGCCCGCGTTGATCCAGAGAATGTGCACCACGTCGGTGTCGGTGGCGCTCGTTTCCGCAGCACCCATGAGGATGCCTCCTCAGAACTGGAGCCGGACAAAATGGCTCGAACCAGTCATAGCAGCGGTTGCTCCCGCCCGCCGGTCCACGGAGCCGGGCGAGCACCCCGAAGGGACGCAAGCCCGGGCGGCCGTTCGGGTTACGGCGCCACCGGAGCGGGCCGCCCGACCGCCGTGGCGGCGTGCGCGGGTGACGGGTGCTTGCGGACGAAGGCGGCGCGCAGCGCGTGGTAGGGCGAGTCGGGGGCGAAGAACTGGCGGTGCATCACGGCCAGCTCCTCGGACCGGTAGTCGGCGAGCGGCTTGGCGGACTCGTCGGCCTCCCGGGCGGCCTTCTTGGCGGCGATCCGGGCCTGCACGGCCGGTGAGGCGGCGAGCAGTCCGGCCAGCCGGAGCGCCTCGTCCCCGAACCCCTGCGGGGTGCACGGCAGTACCCGGTCGATCAGCCCGCTCCGTTCGGCCGCCGCGGCGCTCACCGGGAGCGCCTGCCCGGTGAGCCGACCGGCCTCGGCATCGCCGACCCGGCGCGGCAGGGTGTACGTCCAGTACTCCGAGCCGTGCAGGCCCATCAGGCGGTAGTGCGGGTTGAGTACCACGCCCTGCCGGCACCAGACCTCGTCGGCCGCCAGCGCCAGCATCACCCCGCCCGCGGCGGCGTTCCCGCCGAGGGCCGCGACCACCAGGCGGTCGGTGGTGGTGAGGATCCGCGCGACCAGGTCGTCGATGGCGTTGATGTTCGCCCAGGACTCGGCCGCCGGGTCGGCGGCGGCCTCGATCACGTTGAGGTGGATGCCGTTGGAGAAGAAGTCGCGGCCACCGCCCAGGACCAGCACGGAGGTCGGGCGGGTCAGCGCGAAGCGGTAGGCGTCCAGCAGGCGGTGGCAGTGCGCGGTGCTCATCGCGCCGCCGGGGAAGGAGAACCGGAGCAGGCCGACGGGGCCGTCCTCCCGGTACCGGATGTCCGACCAGACCGGGTCGTCCGGCGCCGGCATCAGCGGCGCGGCGGCCTCGGGCAGGCTCGGCAGCGCGTCGCCCAGCGCCGTGACGGCGGGCAGCTTGATGCCGGCCGCGTCACCCGTCCGGCCGCGCCGCCGCAGTTCGGGGATCCAGACCGCGCCGTCGGCGGTCGCCCGGCAGATCGCCCCGGCCCGGGTCGCCAGCAGCTCGCCGGGGCGGCCGCGGAGTCCGCGCTCGGGGTGGCCGCCGTGCAGGAACCACTCGTCCCCGAGCAGTTCGTCGAGCACGCCGGGTCGCGAGTCCGCCGCGCGGAGCCTGCGCACGGCGGTGTCGGTGGTGTCCCGGGCCCAGTCGATCCGCCGCACCTCCTGCCGCAGGTACGGCCGGGTGTGGTCGGGCACCCGCCAGTCGGGCCCGCTCTGCGGGCGCGGGGCGTACGCGCCGGAGCCGAACCGCTCCACGGCCAGGAGCACGGCCGCCACCGCGGCGTCCGAGACCTCGTTGCGGTAGAGGTCGCTCTTGCCGACCGGCGGCAGCGGGCAGGCGGCCTCGGCCCAGATGTCCCCGGCGTCCATCACCTCGTCGGCCTGGAGCACCATCACGCCCCAGTCGGCCGCTCCCTCGTGGATCGCCCAGTCGAGGGACGACGGCCCCCGGTCCCCCGGCGGGCCCGGGTGCACGACCAGGCACGCCACCGCCGACCAGACGTCGCGCGGGAGCGCCGTGCGCAGCATCGGCGCGACCACCAGCTCCGGCGCGGACCGCCGCACGGCGGCCCGGAGCCCGTCGTCGTCCCGGGCGAGGTGGACGTCCACGGTGTGCCGCCGGTCCCGCAGCTCGGCGTGGACCCGCTGGGTGAGGCTGTTGTACGCGCTCGCGACGAGCAGGATCCGCATGTCCGACTCCGGCTGTGAGGCACCTGGGAACCCGGCGATCATCCGCCCCGGCCCGCCTCCGCCCGGCCGCACCGCGCCGCCCGTTCACCCGCCCGGCGGGTACCGTCCGACGGACCGGGCGGTCCGACGGGGCGTCGGGCCGGGCCCCGGGCCGGGCGCCTGGCGGGGCGCCCTCCCGGTGGCCGGCCCGGGGCCCGGCCGGGTGCGCCGGCGGGTGCGGGCAGCGGGTGCGGGCAGCGAGCGCGGGTCCGGGACCCGGTGCGCCCCGGTCCTTCGCCGTCCCACCGGGCGCGGTCCGGTGGCCGTCCGGCGTGCGGAGAGGTTGCATGGGGTGACCGAGTCCCAGAGATCGGGAGGCTGCCGTGTACGAGATGTGGGCCGAGCAGGACCCCGCGGTCACCCCACCGACCGTGGTGTGGCACGTGGTGGCGAAGGACGACGCCTCGACGTCCCTCTGCGGGCGTTTCCTCGAACCCGCCCAGCGGGTGGTACCGGCCACGGACGGTTCGGAGCCCGCGCCGCCCGACCGGTACTGCGACCCCTGCCTGGTGACCGTCCGGGAGGCCATGACGGCGGCCGCCCGGTAGCCCGGGCGGCCGGGGCGGCCGGGGCGGCCCGGCGGATCGTTTCGGGCCGACGGGTGCGGGCCGGCGGCCGCCCCGCGCGCTACCGGCCGTCCGGGCGCTGGGTGAACGCCGCGCGGTAGGCGCTGGGGGTGAGCCCGGTCCGCCTCACCAGGTGTTGGCGCAGGGAGTCGGTGGTGGCGAGCCCGCTGAGCCGGGCCACCCGGTCCATCGGCAGGCCCGTCGTCTCCAACAACTCCTGGGCCCGGACCACCCGCTGGTGGAGGAGCCGCTGGAGCGGGCTGAGGCCGGTCTCCCCCTGGACCCGTTCGAACGGGTCGCCGCCGACGCCGCCGACCCGGTGCGGCCGACCGAACTGACCCGCGGGGCGGCGGCGCTGGTCGACTGCGCCATGCCGGCCTACGACCGGGGGCCGTCCGAGTTCCCACCGCTGGCCGCCTCGCTGCCGGCGGCGGCGGAGGACGGCGGAGCCGACCACGTCATGCTCGGCAACACCTACGGCTACGGCCCCGTCGACGGGCCCGCCGTCGAGGACCTCCCGATGGCACCCACCAGCGTCAAGGGCCTGGTCCGGGCCCGGATCTGGCAGGACGCGCTCGCCGCGAACGAGGCGGGCCGGGTGCGGGTCACCGAGGTCCGGGCGAGCGACTTCCTCGGCGCCGGCGCGCACTCGCCGTTCACCCTCATGGTGGAGCCCAGGCGCTGAGCGGTGCGCCGGTCCACTACCCGGGAGACCTCGATGCGCCGCACAGCTGGACCTACACCGGCGACGCGGCCCGCACCCTGGTCGCCGCCGCCCGGAACGAGAAGCCCTGGGGCCTGAGATGGCCACTGCGGCCACCGCGTCGACGGATTGACGGAGCGTCAGGGCGATGCGCCACCCTGCGGGGAGGCCGGCTCCCGGGCTCCCCGCAGGGCGGTGACGGTCACACCGTCGTCGCCGCCCGGGCCCCGGTGGCGGCCGTCAGCTCGGCCACCAGCCGGGTCGCGAGCGGCACCGCGACCGCGTGCCGCGCCGCGGAACGCAGGAGCGCCCCGCCGACGGCGTCGAGCTCCAGCGGCCGGCCGGCCTCGGCGTCGCGCTGCATCGAGGACTTGGCCCCGGCCGGGAACGCGTCGTACAGCGCCAGGGTCCGCTCGGGGTCCGCGGGTGCGCCACAGGCCCGGCTGACGGCGGCGGCCTCCTGGACCAGCGCCGCCAGCTCGGCCCGGCGCTCGGTCCGGACCCGCCCGATGGTGAGCCCGTACCGGGTGGTGAGGAGCGCGAAGGGCGCGAGGAAGGCGAGCTTGGCCCAGAGCGCCGACGACTCGTCGGCGATCACCCGGGTCTGCACTCCGGCGGCCCGGAGCATCCCGGCCGGCCCGGCCAGCAGCTCGGACGGCCCGGCCAGGTCGATCTCGGTGAACGGGCTGCCGTGCTCGACGACGCCGACCGCGACCCGGGTCGACTCGACCCGGACCACGCCCGCGGCGACGCGCTGCGCGCCGAACCGGCGGCGCAGCTCGGCCACGTGCTCGATGCCGTTGAGCAGCGGGACGACCAGTCCGTCGGCCACCGGACCGGGCGGCACCCGTTCCAGGGCGGCCGCCAGGTTGGTCTGTTTGACCGTCACCAGGCAGAGGTCGACCGGTTCGCGGAGCTCGGTGTCGGCCTCCACCGGGGCGGTGAACTCGCCGAACTGCGCGCTGCGCACCCGGATCCCGTCCTGGCGCAGGGCGTGCGCCGTCGTCCCGCCGGCGATGCAGACGACCCGGTGGCCGGCGCGGGAGAGCAGCGCGGCGAGCAGGCCGCCGACGCCGCCGGGGCCGAGCACCGCCACCGTCGGGCGACGGCCGGGGTCGGCGGGGGTTGATGGGGTGGTCAAGTGAGACTTCCTCTCGGCGTGTTGCGGGTCGGCACCCACCTGCCTCCGCCTCGCGTCCGGATCGCGCGGAGGTACGGCGGGTTGCCGCCCTTGGCCATGCAGCGATGATCGATCCGGAGCCAACCCCAAGTCAATCCACCGGTTTACTGGGGAACACCCAAGCGTTACCTTGGGTTGCCGTGACTCTTGACGACCTCCGCGTCTTCGCCGCGGTCTGCCGGGCCGGCTCCCTGAGCGCCGTCGCCCGCGACCTCTCCTGTACGCAGTCCGCCGTCAGCCAGCATGTGAAGCGGCTGGAGCGGGAGTTGGGCGTCAGCCTGATCGAGCGCCATCCGCGCGGGGTCGTGCCGACCCAGGCCGGGCGCCTGCTGCGGACGGCGGTCGCCGACGGCCTCGGCGGGATCGACCAGGCGGTGCGCCGGATCGGCGAACTCGCCGACGGGGCGGGGGGATCCGTCCGGATCACCACCGGATCCACCAGCATCCGGCACTTCATGTCCGCGGCCGTCGTCGACTTCCGCCGGTGCTTCCCGCAGGTCAGCCTGGAGTTCCAGACCGAGACCTCGAACCGCAGCTGCTTCGACGCGCTCGCCGCCGGCCGGGTCGACCTGGCCTGGATCACCCTCGGCTCCCCGGTCCGCGGCATCGAGCAGCGCGCGGTGGCCGAACTGCCGTGGGTGCTCGCCGTCGCCGACGGCGATCCGCTCGCCGCCCGGGACGCCATCGAGCCCGCCGACCTCCAGGACGCCCGCCTGATCGGGCTGCCGCAGAACTCGGCCTCCCGCTCCCAACTCGACTCCTGGCTCGCGGAGTACGGGATCCGGCCGGTCTTCGACACCAGCGTCGCGGACTGGGACACCGCCATCCTGCTGGCACAGTTGGGGCTCGGCCACGCCATCGTCCCCGCACTGCCCGACTGGCAGGCCCCGGGCCGCCGGGGGCTGCGGCTGATCCCGGTGCCGGCGCTCCCCGTCCTCACCGCCGGCTGGGCGGTCCGTCACTGGGACACCCTCACCCCGCCGGCCCGCGCCTTCGCCGACACCGTGGCCCGGCACTGCGCCCGGGGGCCCGCCGGGACCTGAGCCGCTGCGGATGGGGCCCGAGCCGCGGCGGGTGGGGACACCCCCGCCGCGGTGCGCCCGGCCGGCCACCCCCACCGCCCCCGCCGCGCGCCCGGTCAGAGCTGCGGCGTGCGGTGGAGCGAGATGAGCAGCCGCCAGACCTGGTGGGCGACCAGCTCCGGGTCGGCCTCGATCCGGCCGTGCAGCCAGTCCGCGAGCACCCCGGTGAACGTGCCGGCCACCGCCGAGGCGACCAGGTCCGGCGCCGGGGCTCCCGCCAGCGCCCGCTCGGTGCGACTGCGCTCGCGCAGCTCCTGGCGGAGCACCAGACCGAGCGGGCCGCCGCCACCCGGGGTCAGCAGGGCCCGGTAGAGGGCGGCGTGCGGCACCAGGGCGGTGAAGAACCCGGTGAGCGCGGCCGGCGGGGTGGCCGGGTCGGGGATGCCACGCCAGGCGTGCAGCGCGTCCACCGCCTCGCGGACGATGTCGGCGCAGGCGTCCACCGCCAGCGCCTCCAGGTCGGCGTAGTGGACGTAGAAGGTGGCCCGGCCGACGCCCGCCCGGCGGACCAGCGCGGCGACGCTCACCTCCGCCAGCGGGCGTTCGGCGCACTCCGCCAGCAGCGCCCGGCGCAGGGCGGCCCGGGTGCGCTCGGCCCGGGGGTCCTGGGCGGCGTTCATCGCGCCAGCAGGACGGCGCCGAGGGCGAGCGCCCCGGGCAGGGCCTGCGCGATGAGGATGCGCCGGTTGGCGGTGGCCGCGCCGTAGAGGCCCGCCACGATCACGCAGGCGAGGAAGAAGACCTGCGCCTGGAAGCCGGTCGGCTCCCCGGCGATCAGGCCCCAGACCAGTCCGGCGGCCAGGAAGCCGTTGTAGAGGCCCTGGTTGGCGGCCAGCGGCGCGGTGGTGCGGGCGAGTGCGGCGTCGAAGCCGGAGAGCTTCCGGCCGGGGGCGCGCTCCCAGAGGAACATCTCCAGCACCAGGAAGTACGCGTGCAGGGCGGCCACCAGCCCGACCAGGACATCTGCGGTGATTCGCACCGTCGCCTCCGATTTCATGGACAGGCGTCCATCATAGCTGGACAGGTGTCCATGAAGTCCACCTGGCGGCGGAGCCCGCACGGCGAAGGCCCCTAGAAACCGCCGTGCGCCGAGGGCCTTGGCATGCCGGTGTCGCTACGCGCCCGGCGGGTCGACGATCCCGTCGAGCAGGGCCCGGACCGTCGCGGTGGCGAACTCCTCCGCGGAGACCGGCCGGAGTGCACCGTCGGGGGCCTCGTCGGCGTAGAAGAGCTCCAGGAACGCCCGGTGGAAGCAGGCGCCGATGAGCAGCATCGCGGCGGCGTCCGGGTCGGTGCCGGCGGACACCCGGCCGAGCCGCTGCTCGGCCCGCAGGTAGTCGGCGAGGTGGGAGCTGACGTGGTGCGGACCGGCGTCGCCGAGCTTGCGACGGTGGGCGGCGAGCAGCTCCGGGCTGGCGAAGAGCGATCCGGCCATCGGGAAGGACTGGCGGTAGAACGGCACCGCGACCCGGACGACGGCCGCCAGGTGCTCCTCGACCGAGCCGTGGCCCGCGCGGCCGGGCAGCTCGGCCACCGCGTCGGCCAGCCGCGGGGCGCGTTCGCGCAGCACCCGGACGAAGATCTCCTCCTTGTCCCGGAAGTGCTTGTAGAGCGCCGCCTCCGAGCAGCCGGCCGCGCGCGCGATCTCCTTCGTGGTGGTGCGGGTGAGCCCCACGGTGGCGATCAGGTGGGCCGCGGCGTCGAGCACCCGGGCCCGGGTGCGCGCCGCGCCGGTCAGCGGCTCGGCGGCCGCCGGTTCGTTCACGCCGTCTCGATTCACGGCAGCCAGCCTACCTTGACAGGTGGGTGAGCACTCACCCACCATCGGAAGTGAGCATTCACTCACCCCCGGGGAGGAGTCATGAGACTCACCGTTCTCGGCGCCACCGGCGGCGTCGGACGCCATCTGGTCGACCACGCGCTGGCCGACGGCCACCAGGTCACCGCGGCGGTCCGCGACCCGGCCCGGCTGCCGGTCCACCACGAGCGGCTGACCGTCGTGACGGCGGACGCCCTCGACGCCGCTTCCCTCCGGCCGGTCGTCGACGGCGCCGACGCCGTGCTCTCCGGCATCGGCGCGTCCGGCCGGACCGATCCGCTCAAGCCGGCGTCGACCTCGGCCCGCGCCGCGGTCGCCGCGATGGCCGCCACCGGCGTGCGGCGGCTCCTCGTGGTGAGCGCCGCACCGCTCAACCGCACGGGAGCCGGGCAGACCCTGCTGACGGGGAAGGTCTTCTCGCCGCTGCTGTGGTCGGTCCTCAGGGACGTCTACACCGATCTCGAAGCGATGGAGCGCGTCCTGCGGGAGAGCGGCCTGGAGTGGACGGCGGTGCGGCCGCCGCGGCTCACGGACAGACCGGGCCGCGGCCGCTACCGGCACTCCGTCGAGTCCGGCCCGCCCGGAGCCTCGGTCGCGCGCACGGACGTCGCCCGGGCCATGCTCGACTTCGTCACCGCCGAGGAGACCTACCGCCACGCCGTCGGGGTGAGCGCCTGACCGGCCCGCCGGGGGCGGGCCGGTCAGGGAGCCGGGCCGGAGGGGGAGCGGCCCGATCGGGGAGGCCGACCCGCCGGCGAGCCGCCGGGGGCACGGCGGTTCGGCGCCGGGGGCACAGCGGGTTCGGCCGGCTGGGGCGCAGCGGTTCAGCGGTTCAGCGGTTCAGCGGTTCAGCGGTTCAGCGGTTCAGCGGGCGGGGGCGCAGCGGCTCGGCCGGCGGGGCGTCAGGCCTTCGACTGCCAGTAGCGGAACTCCTCGACCGGCTCGCCGTCGAGCTCCCACGGCCAGGCGGTGACCGCGTCACCGATCAGGGCGAAGGTGTCGGCGCTCTCGCGCGCGCGGCCGGCCTGGGCCAGGGCGTAGGCGAGCAGGTTGAGGTCGGCCAGGGCGGCCGCGTGGCGGAGGTGGCCCGGGCGGGGCCAGTCCCGCAGCGCCCCGTCCAGCACCCGCACGGCCCGGTGGTTCGCCCACTGGCGGCGGACCAGCAGCGCCTCCACGCCGCCCTGGGCGGTGGTCCGGGAGTGCTCGTCGACCAGCGCGGCCAGCTCGACTCCGACGGCCGGCGCGGCGGACGGCACCGATGCCCGGACCGTCTCGACGAAGTCCATCTGGCTGCTGCGCGAACCGCACTCCTCCGGCGACAGGTAGCGCAGCATCTGCAGATGGGCCTCCCGGTTCCAGGGGTCGCGCGAGGTGATCTCGCCCCAGACCGCGAAGAGGTCGCGCGAGTCGGCACGCATCACCCGCAGGATCCCGAGCAGCACCACCCAGGGGGCGGGGTCGCCGGGGACGGCCTCGGCCGCGCGGTAGCAGAGCTCACCGGCGGCGCGGGCGTCGTCCATCCGTCCGGCGTGCCGGCCGCGGACCATTTCGACCCACGCCTCGAAGACGAGCGCGTCGGCGCTCTGCGGCCGGCGTATGCGCCAGGACCGCCCGAGCCCCGACCGGGCCGAGGCCTCGGCGAGCACGGCGAAGCGGTGGGTGCGGCGGTCCCAGTCCGTACCGGGTTCCTGAAGAATCCGCTCGACCTGGTCGATCTGAATGGCATCCTGTCCGGGCATCCCGGGGGAATTCAGCATTCGCCGCACACGACCGAGCTTGACATCGTCGAGTTCCGGGCGCAGGCGCGGGCCGGAAGCCCTAAGTCTTCCAAAGATCGACACGCGCCGCAGCCTAGGGCCCCGTGCCGAATTTCGGATACCCCCCGGACAGGAATCGTTATTCCGCCGTTTCCGATGACCCCGCGGGCCCGCACGGTGACCGGGAACGGGCGGGCCACCGGCGCAAACGCCACCGGGGGCGGCGACCCGGGCACCATCGGCTTCCGTTCCGGGCCGCCGGAATCCGGAGAGCGGCGACGGTTGCAGTTCGCACCAATGGGACAAGCGGTTGCATTTCACACCTGCGGCCCGCACAGGAATTAACGGGGCCGCCGCACAGCGAAAGGACCCGCCGACGTGGCTGCATTTCCGGCAGGACCACCGGCCGGGAGATCTGACCGAATATCAGCACGCAACTCGCCGCGGCACGAACGCCGCCCGGCCGCCGTGCCGCGGCCCCGGCAACCCATGGCGCGTCAGGCTTCGCGGCGTCAGCCGGTCCGCGGAGCCCACCGACCGCGGAGCCCACCGCCCGCGCCCCACGTCAGAGGTGGTCGACGCGGGGCGCGGATGCCGGCCGCTCGTCACGCCCTACGGGCGAGGAAGAGGTCGCTGAGGTGCAGCATGTCGATCCCGCCGCCACGGGCGTCGAGCAGTCGGGCGGTCTCGGCCAGGGCCTGTTCGCGTCGTTCGGCGGGCAGGACGCGGTACGACGAGACGGAGGCGAGGAAGGCGAGGTAGCGGTCGGTCCCGTAGTGGACGTCCTGGCGGAAGCGGAAGGCGCGCAGATCGGTGAAGCGGCCGTCGCCGCGGCACTCGGCCTCCGGCCAGAAGTCCTCCTCACCACTGCCGGCCTCGACACCGTAGGACGAGGCCGGCACGTTGTGCGGTGAGGTGGCGACGCCGTGGCGGCGGTCGATGTCGGCCAGCTCGGCGTACAACCCGGCGTCCACGACTCCGTGCGGGTTCCAGAACAGGGCCACGGCGCCGCCGGGTCGAAGGGCGGCGTGGACCGCGTCCCAGCGCCGCCGCGGGTCCACCCAGTGCCAGGACGTGGCGGCGAACAGCAGGCCGAAGCGGCGGCCGTCCGGCTCCCACTCCTCGAACCCGCCGACCTCCACCTGCACCCGGGGGAACCGCGCGGTGTTGCAGCGCAGCACCTCGGCCATCCGCGGATCCGGCTCGACGCAGGTCAGGGGCACCCCGCGAGCGGCGAAGAGCGCGGTGGCCTTGCCGGTGCCGGCGCCGACCTCCAGGGCCGCGCCCTCGCCGAGGTCCGCGTAGGCCAGCACCTCGGACACCAGGGCGTCCGCGTAGGCCGGGCGCCCCGCGTCGTACAGCCGGGCGGCTTCGCCGAACACCCTGCCGAGGGCCCGGTCGGGCGACGTACCGGCGTGTTCCGCGGAACCCATGAGCAACCCCCGACTCCTCGACCGACGGGCGGCCACCCTACCGAGGACGGTGCCGCGCGGGCCAGCACGATTCCGGCTCCCACCGCCCCTCCCCCGTGGCCCGGACCGCCGCGCTGTGCCGTCGCCGGTTCGGAGGCAGATCCGGTCCGTCCGCACGGTGCCCGACCCCGACGAGCCCGGCTCACGTCCGAGAGCCCGCTGCCGGCCGGGGCGAAGCCGGAGAGCCAGTGGGAGGAGCACCGCTCCTGGGAGCGTGCGCGCCGGTACGGGGAGCAGGGCCCGGAGCGGTGACGGGACGAGCCGGGCAGCGGCTCGTCGCTCGACGACCGTCCCGTTCGTGAGAGGCTTGCCGGCCATGGGCGAGAACACCGCGGGAGGGACCGCGACGGCTGCACCGCTGCTCGTGGTGGACGCCGCCAACGTCGTGGGCTCGGTCCCCGACGGCTGGTGGCGGGACCGGCGGGGGGCCACGGAGCGGCTGCGGGACGCCCTGGCCGGGATCTCCGGCGACGGGCTGACGGGCCCCCACCCGGGGGCGCCGGAGTGGTCGCGCACCGGCCCCCTCGACGTCGTCCTCGTCGTGGAGGGGGCGGCCCGCGGGGTGGCGCCGGTGCCCGGGGTCCGGGTGGTCGCCGCGTCCGGCAGCGGCGACGACCGGATCGTCGAGCTGGTGCGGGCCGCGCTGGCCGCCGACCCGCACCGCGACTGTCTCGTCGTCACCGCCGACCGGGAGCTGCGCGGCCGGGTCACCGCACTCGGTGCGGAGGTGACCGGTCCGCGCGCCGTCCGGCCGGCGTGACCGCGCCCGGGGCCGGGCGCCGGGGCCGGGCGCCCGTCAGCTGCCGAAGTAGCCGAGCGCGCCCAGCGCGCAGACCCCGCCGGCGCCCATGAAGACCGGCGTGAGCACCTTGAGCTCCACCCAGCTGCCGGCCCGGAAGCGCATGCCCTTCGGCGGGCCGACCGGGTACCAGCGCTTGCGCCCGATCGGGATCGGCCAGAACACCGGGCAGCCGGAGACGGTCAGCGCGTCCCCCAGGCAGTGCACCAGGGCGCCGAGCGCGACCGGCAGGCCGATCCACAGGTACTGCTGCCCCGGCTGGTCGAACAGCCACTGCGAGCCGTTGCCCGGCCGGTCCAGCACGTCGGCGATCACCCAGGCGCTGGTCGCCCCGAGCAGCCAGACCAGCACGTCGCTGGAGACCCGGGCGTGGCGCCAGAGCAGTCCCTCGATCGCGAGCACCATGTGGACGAAGAGCACCGCCAGCACGCCCCAGCGTCCGCCGTACACCGCGGCCGCGGCCGCCCCGGCGCCGCAGAGCACCGCCCACACCCAGGTGTGGGTCAGCGTCCGGTGCCCGCCCGAACGGCGCGGGTCGCCCTTCATCCGGGTCGCCTTGTACGTCGCGTACGAGAGCTTGTCGATCACCTCGCACAGCGTGCGCGAGACCGGCCCGAAGGCCCGGGATATCGTCGCCGCCTTGTGGTCGAGGTCCGGCGCCAGCGCCGCCCCCGCGCAGATCAGCGCGCCGGCCAGGAGCACCGGCCACGGCATCGGTTCGCCGAGCCCTGCCGCCACCGCGCCGACGCCCAGCCACGCCGCCGCTCCCGACAGCGAATGTGCCGGACCCATCATGATTCAGACTCCCGTCCTCGTTCCCGTGCCCCCTGCGAGGACCTGACGGGGCCGCAGCATATCGGCACATGATCGGCTCACCGACCGCCCTCCCCCCGGGCCCGCGGCCCCTGGGCGGCGCCCCCTACCCGGCGGCCCCTGAACGGCGGGCCCCGAGCGCCGTCCGTGCGACGGCCGGGGGCCGGGAGGCCGTCCCGGCGGGCGCCGCGCCGCGGCCGGCGACCGCGTCCCGGCGTGCGGCCGGGGCCCGGCGGGCGGAGCATGTAGCCGTCGAGCGGAGTACGGAGTACACAGTGAGCACGGAGATCCCCACCCCGGCCACCGGCGACCTGGTCGTGCTGAGCAGGGTCAACAAGCACTTCGGCGAGCTCCACGTCCTGCAGGACATCGACCTGACCATCGCGCGCGGCGAGGTGGTCGTGGTGATCGGCCCCTCCGGCGGCGGCAAGTCCACGCTGTGCCGCGCCATCAACCGTCTGGAGACCATCGACTCCGGCGAGATCTCCATCGACGGCCGGCCGCTGCCCGCAGAGGGCCGCGAGCTGGCCGCACTCCGGGCCGACGTGGGGATGGTCTTCCAGTCCTTCAACCTGTTCGCGCACAAGACCGTGCTGCAGAACGTGACGCTCGGCCAGATCAAGGTCCGCGGGAAGGACCGCAGGGCCGCCGACGAGCGGGCCCGCCGGCTGCTCGACGAGGTGGGCGTCGCCACCCAGGCGGACAAGTACCCCGCACAGCTCTCCGGCGGCCAGCAGCAGCGGGTGGCGATCGCCCGGGCGCTGGCCATGGACCCGAAGATCATGCTCTTCGACGAGCCCACCTCCGCCCTCGACCCCGAGATGATCAACGAGGTGCTGGAGGTCATGCGCCGGCTCGCCCGGGACGGCATGACCATGGTGGTGGTCACCCACGAGATGGGGTTCGCCCGTTCGGCGGCCAACCGCGTGGTGTTCATGGCGGAGGGCCGGATCGTGGAGGAGACGACACCCGATCGGTTCTTCAGCAACCCGCGCAGCGAACGCGCGAAGGACTTCCTCTCGAAGATCCTCCACCACTGATCGGGCCAGCCCATGAGCACCAGAGATGATCAAGGGATGATCACATGAAGCTTCGCAAGGTCACCGCGGCGGCCGCCGCCGCGCTCGCGCTCACCCTGGCCGCGGCCGGCTGCAGCTCCGACGGCGGCGGCGGCACGAGCAGCGGTACGGGCAGCGGCGCGGCGACCGGCGCGAGTGCCGGCCCGAGCGGCGGCAAGATCACCGTCGGCATCAAGTTCGACCAGCCGGGCATCGGTCTGAAGACCCCGGACGGCACCTACACCGGCTTCGACGTCGACGTGGCGACGTACATCGCCAAGCAGCTCGGGTACCAGCCCGACGACATCGTGTGGAAGGAGGCCAAGAGCGCCGACCGCGAGACGCTGCTCCAGCGCGGCGACGTCGACTTCATCGCCGCCTCGTACTCGATCACGCCCGCGCGCGAGGAGAAGGTCGACTTCGCCGGCCCCTACCTGCTGGCACACCAGGACGTCCTGATCCGGGCGGACGACACGTCCATCCAGAAGCCCGAGGACCTCAACAACAAGAAGCTCTGCTCGGTCACCGGCTCCACCTCGGCGCAGAACGTCAAGACGCGCATCGCGCCCAACGCGCAGCTGCAGGAGTACGGCGGCTACTCGGAGTGCCTGACCGGCCTGGAGAACAAGGTGATCGACGCGCTGACCACCGACGACTCGATCCTCGCCGGCTACGCTGCGCAGCCCGAGTTCAAGGGCAAGTTCAAGCTCGGCGGCTTCAAGATGAGCGACGAGAACTACGGGATCGGCGTGCAGGAGGGCAGCGAGCTCAAGGCGAAGATCAACACCGCGCTGGAGCAGATGGTCCAGGACGGCTCCTGGGACGCGGCCGTCAAGAAGAACTTCGGGCCGGCCAACTATCACAACGAGCCCGCCCCGAAGATCGGTGTCATCGTCACCCAGACGGCGACGCCCTCGGCGACGTGACGCCCTCTCGGCGTGCCCCCGGCGTGTGCCCGTTGCGGCGCGCCGCCCCCGACGGCGGCGCGCCGGCTGATCGGGTGACCCACCCCCCACCGACGCCGGAGCGTCCTCCATGCGAAAGGCCGGGAGACCGTGTTCGACTTTCTTGAGGGTTACGACCTGCTGGGCGCCTTCTGGGTGACGGTGCAGCTGACCTTCTACGCGGCCGTCGGCTCGCTGGTCTGGGGCACCCTGCTCGCCGCCATGCGCGTCAGCCCGGTTCCCCTGATGCGGGGCTTCGGCACCGTCTACGTCAACGTGGTGCGGAACATCCCGCTCACGGTGATCATCGTCTTCACCTCGCTGGGCCTGTTCCAGACGCTCGGCGTCACGCTCGGCGCCGAGAGCTTCAAGGCGATCGACTTCCGGCTCGCCGTACTCGGCCTGACCGCCTACACCTCGGCGTTCGTCTGCGAGGCACTGCGGGCCGGCATCAACACCGTGCCCCTCGGCCAGACCGAGGCCGCGCGGGCCGTCGGCCTGCGGTTCACCCAGGTGCTGACGCTCATCGTGCTCCCGCAGGCCTTCCGCTCGGTGGTCGGTCCGCTGGCGAACGTGCTGATCGCCCTGACCAAGAACACCACCGTGGCGGCCGCGATCGGCGTCGCCGAGGCCGCGGCGCTGATGCGGGTGATGATCGAGAACGAGGCCCAGCTCCTCCTCATCTCCGCCATCTTCGCCTTCGGGTTCATCTGCCTGACCCTCCCGACCGGGCTCTTCCTCGGCTGGGTGGGCAAGAAGGTCGCGGTGCGCCGGTGACGTCCTCCCGGTCCACGCTCTACGACGCCCCGGGGCCGCGGGCCAGACGGCAGAACCTGCTGCTCACGGCGGTGTTCCTGGTCGCCCTCGCCGCACTGCTCTGGTGGGTGGTGGGCAGTCTCTCGGACAAGGGCCAGCTCGCCTGGGCGAAGTGGCAGCCCTTCTTCACGGACCCCCGGGTCTGGGAGACGTACCTCCTGCCGGCGCTGAAGAACACGCTCATCGCCGCCGCGCTCGCCATGGTGATCGCGCTGCCGCTCGGTGCCCTGTTCGGCATCGCCCGGCTCTCCGAGCACCGGTGGGCGCGCTGGACGGCCGGCACCGTCGTGGAGTTCTTCCGCGCCATCCCGGTCCTGATCCTGATGCTCTTCGCGAACGCGGCCTACAGCGAGTTCACCGAGGTCAGCCCGGACACCCGGCCGCTGTACGCCGTGGTGACCGGCCTCGTCCTCTACAACGCCGCCGTGCTGGCCGAGATCGTCCGGGCCGGGATCCTCGCCCTCCCCCAGGGCCAGACCGACGCGGCCAAGGCGATCGGCATGCGCAAGAACCAGGTCATGCGCTACGTGCTGCTGCCGCAGTCCGTCACCGCGATGCTGCCGGCGATCGTCAGCCAGCTGGTGGTCATCGTCAAGGACACCGCGCTCGGCGGCGCGCTGCTCGGCTTCTCCGAGCTGCTGGCCTCGGTGCGCCCGATGAGTGCCAACTACGGGGCGAACACCATCGCCTGCTTCACCGTGGTGGCGGTGCTCTTCGTCCTGCTGAACATCGCGCTGACCTCCTTCGCCGGCTGGCTGGAGGGCAGGCTGCGGCGCGGCAAACGGTCCACCGGCGCGGTGGTCACCGCCGACGCGGTCGAGGAGCTGGCCACCCCCGGCGAGCACCTGGGCCACGACGACCTCGACGACGGCCGGTCCCCTCCCTAGCGCTGACTCCCTAGCGCTGACGCCGGACCGCCCGGCCGAGCTCGCCCCGCCCGGTGCGGGGGAAGCGGGTGGCGCCGCCGTCCCTCCGTCGTTCGGCCCGCGTCGGCCGGCAGCTCCGCGGCGCGGCGGGCGGGACAATGGACCGGTGACCAGCACCCAGCCGCGCGGCCTGTACGCCCTGATCCCCACCAGCCAGTCCGGGGCCACCCCGGGTGAGCGGGCCGCCTCGCAGCTGCTCCACCTCCGGGAGGCATCGGTACCGGTCCCGGTGCTGGTGGCGGCGGCCGAGCTGATCGCCCCTCACCTGGAGGACGCCGATCCGGTCACCCGCCAGGCAGCGGCGGCCGTTCACGCCCGGCTGCTCGCCGCCGTGGCGGACGCCGCCCCGGGTGCCTGAGCCGCCCGCTGCCGGGCCCGGTCGGGGCGACGCCGGGACGGCGCCGGGGCGCGGCACCGTGCCCGGCCCGGCGGCCGGCGGCCGGCGGCCGGCGGCCGCGCCCGAGGCCCGGCCGGCGCGCGGAAAGCCCGAGCGGGCCCGCCGCCCCCTGGAGGACGACGGGCCCGCTCGGATTCGGAAGACGGCGTCAGACCGCCGAGGCCGACCCCTCCGCGGCCCGCACGGCGCGGGTCACCGGGTGGATCAGACGCTCGGCCAGGTGGCCGAACACCAGGCCGAAGGAGACCCAGAGGGTGGCCTGGATCGCCAGGGCCGCCACCCGGAACTCCCACAGCACGGTGGCCGGGAAGTCCTCCGGGGTCTCGCTGACCGACGGCAGGAGTGCGTACGCCACGCCGACGGCGACGACGAAGGCGGCGCCGGCCGCCACCGTGGCGTTCCAGTTGCCCAGCGCGGGTGCCAGTCGCCGGCCGAGAATGACGGCGGCGACCGCCAGCAGCACGCTGAGCGCGATCATCAGGAAGAACAGCGCGGTCCGGGAGTTCAGCGTTTCCGGATCGCTGCTGGCCGGGGGGTTGGCCGGGTACTTCAGGAACGGCACCAGGCCCACCGCGGTGAAGGCCGCACCGGACAGCAGCAGCGCGGTGGCCCGCGGGCCGAACCGGCCGATGCGCCCGAGCGCGAAGGCGAACACGAGTGCGGCGATGCCGCCGAGCGCGACGCTGGTGACCACGATGCCGGTGGCCAGCCCCGCGGTGGACTGGAGCGTACGACTGACGAGCTCCTCCTCCATGCCGTGGCCGGCCATGTGGCCGTCCTCGTAGGCGATGGCGGAGTCGATGGGGCCCTCACCGAGCAGGTAGGCGACGGCCAGGGTGGGCAGACCTGCCAGCAGGCCGGCGAGCATGCCGCGGCCGAGCAGGGATCCGACGGAGATGTTCACGATGTGCGACTCCCTGCGCGATCAGTGGCAGGGGAAGCCGAGCAGGTGCCGGCCGTCGTGCACCCACTCGTGCACGTCCTCGCCGGCGATGACCGAGAAGGCACCCTGCTCGGCGCCGACGAAGTAGAGGAGCACGAGCGCCAGGATGCCGACGAAGAGCGCCCACGGGGCGATCGCCTTCAGCGAGATGGGAGTGATGGCCGGCGTGACGGCGGCGGGGGCGATGGGGTGAGCCATGACCAGACCTCCTTGGGGGAACTACGCGTCCCGTTCGATGGAGCAGGAGACGACAGCGGCGGGTCTGACTCACCGGCAGCCGATCCCCTGACAGGGCATCGGACGCCGGTTACACAGTGGCGCGACCGTGCCGGAGTTGCACCGGGCTTCCGTCACGCCGTCGTCATAACGGCCAGACGGTAGCGTGTGCCGCCGGGCCCGGCCAAGGGCCCGGGCGAAACCGTAATACCGGCGTGTTCCGGCCGAAGTGCGCCCGGCACGGGCTCCGCATACGGACCACCGCGGCTGCCGGGCGGGAACGGGAACCAGGGAGGACGACGGGAATGACGGTACGGGTGATGCTTCTCTCACCGGCTCTGACCGACGACGGCCGACAGGCGCGATTCGGCGGGAACGCGCCCCTTGACGGCGCCGCCGTGCGCCGTGTGCGCGCAGCGGCCGCCGCCGTCCCGGACGCCGCCCGCGTCCTCACCGGGCCGTCGGTGCGCTGTACGGGGACCGCTGCCGCCCTGGGCCTGGACGCCGTCGCCACCCCCGAACTCGCCGACTGCGACTGGGGGCGTTGGGAGGGTCACCGCCTCAACGACCTCGCCGCTGCCGAACCCCGGGCGATCGCGGCCTGGTTGTCCGATCCGGACGCGGCCCCCCACGGCGGCGAGTCCGTCGCGGCCTTCGGCGCGCGGATCCGGGGCTGGCTGGACGGGCTGGACGAGCCGGGCGGAGGGACCGAGCCGGACGGAGGGGACGAGCCGGACCGGCGGGGTGGACGGGCCGGGCGGGGTGAGGCCCGGGGGCCGGTGCTAGCCGTGGTGGAGGCGGCCGTGGTCCGGGCCGCCGTGGTCAACGGCCTGGGCCTGCCCGCCCAGGCGTTCTGGCGGATCGACGTCGCACCGCTGACACTCACGGAGCTCACCGGGCGCGCCGGGCGCTGGAACCTGCGCTGCGGGCAACCCCTCTGACCCGGTGCGTGGCCGTCGGCGCCGACGGCCACGCACCCGCTTCAGCACCACATCCACATCCGCACCCGCACCCACACCCACATCCGCACCCGCACCCGCACCCGCACGCCCCTTGCCGCGCCCGCCCGGTACCGACCCCGGAGGTCCGCCGAACATGTGCATTCTTGCGCACATGTTGCCTATGATGAGCCGGTCAGCAATCGACCGAGCCCGGGCGGCCCAGATGGTCTCGATACTGCGCAACCGCACCTACGCCCACCTGTTCACCGCACAGGTGATCGCCCTGGTCGGCACCGGGCTGGCAACGGTGGCACTCGGCCTGCTCGCCTACGACCTGGCCGGCGCGGACGCCGGCGCGGTGCTCGGCACCGCGCTGGCCATCAAGATGGCGGCCTACGTCGGCATAGCCCCGGTCGTCGGCGCACTGGCCCACCGGATACCCCGGCGCTCCCTGCTGATCGGCGCCGACCTCACCCGGGCGGCGGTGGCGCTCGCGCTGCCGTTCGTGGGCGAGGTCTGGCAGGTCTACGTCCTGGTCTTCCTGCTCCAGTCCGCCTCCGCCGCGTTCACCCCGGCGTTCCAGTCGGTGATCCCCGAGGTGCTCCCGGACGAGCGCGACTACACCCGGGCGCTCTCGCTGTCACGCCTGGCGTACGACCTGGAGAGCCTGTTCAGCCCCGCACTCGCCGCCGCCCTGCTCACGGCGATCGGCTACCACCTGCTGTTCCTGGGCACGGTCGCGGGCTTCCTCGCCTCCGCCGCCCTGGTCGTGTCGAGCGTCCTGCCGAAGCCCGTGCCGCCCGCCCGCACCGAGAGCGCCTACGCCCGGGCCACCGCGGGCACCCGGCTCTTCCTCGCCACCCCGCGGCTCCGGGCCCTGCTCGCGCTCAACCTCGCGGTGGCCGCGGCCAGCGCGATGGTCACCGTCAACACGATCGTCTACGTCCGCGACCACCTGCACCGGGCCGCCACCGACGTCCCGCTCGCGCTGGGCGCCTACGGTGCCGGATCGATGGTGGCCGCCCTGCTGCTGCCCCGGGTCCTGGACCACCGCAGCGACCGCTCCCTGATGCTGCCGGGCGCGTTCGCCGTCTCCGCGCTGCTCGGCCTCCTCGCCGCGGCCGGGGCCGCGGGCTCCGGCGACTGGCGCTGGCCGGCGCTGCTCGCGTCCTGGGCCGCCGCCGGCGCCGCCTGCTCGGCGATCCTGACCCCGACCGGCCGGCTCATCCGCCGCTCGGCGACGCCCGCCGACCTCCCGGCGGCCTTCGCCGCCCAGTTCTCGCTCTCCCACGGCTGCTGGCTGATCACCTATCCGCTGGCCGGGCTGCTCGGCGCGGCCGCCGGGCTGTCCGTCACCGCCCTCACCCTGGGCGCGCTCGCCCTCACCGCGGCCCTGCTGGCAGCCCGGCTCTGGCCCGCCCTCGACACCGCCCGGCTCCCGCACGTCCACACCGCCCTGGACCACTCGCACCCCCACCTCGCCGACGCCCGCAGCACCGGCGGCGGCTGGCAGCACACCCACGACTTCGTCATCGACGACCTGCACCACCACTGGCCCTCCGCCGCCCCCGCCCGGTGAGGAGCTGAGCGCACCGGCGCGCCGGTCCCGTACGGGGCGGGTCCAGGACGCGCCGGCGGCGGTGCGTCGTGGCGGCGCGCTCACGAGGTCGGGGACGGGGGGCGTTCGAAGAAGGTCTCCAGGGCGACGGTCGCCTGGGTGCCGCTGACGCCGTCGATGGCGTAGAGGCGCCGGAGGACGTCCTGGAGCTGTTCGGTGGTGGCCGTGCGGACCTTCACCAGGACCGATGCACTGCCGGCGATGATGTGGGCCTCCTCGATCTCGGGGATCGCGGCGAAGGCCTCGGCCGAGTCACCCATCCAGGCGGAGGACTCGACCATCACGAAGGCGAGCACGCCGAGCCCGAGGCTCCTCGGGTCCACCTCGACGGTCGTGCGGCGGACGACGCCGCGCTCGCGGAGCTTGCGGACCCGCTCGTGAGCGGCCGCCGTGGAGAGGCCGACGGCCTTGCCGAGGGCCGCATACGCCTGTCCGGCGTCATCCTGAAGCAGCGTCAGCAGGGCGCGGTCGGTGTCGTCCAGGTTCTCGGTCGCCATGGTGGCACCATACCTCGTTCTGACATACTCCAACTCAACGGAATGACATCCGGCAGATAGCGATTGGATGTGGATGATGTCTGGTGCGATCGAGTTCGGGCTGTACGAGATTCTGGACGACCGCTTCCGGCCCTGTGCGAACGGGGACACCCGGCTGGAGCGGCTGCACGGGGACTGCCGCTGGGCCGAGGGACCGCTCTACCTCCCCGCCTGGCGCCAGCTCGTCTGGAGCGACATCCCCAACGACCGGATGCTGCGCTGGGACGAGGCCACCGGAACGGTCGGGCTCTTCCGTTCCCCGGCCGGGCACAGCAACGGCAACACCCTCGACCACCAGGGCCGCCTGATCACCTGCGAGCAGGGCAACCGCCGCGTCACCCGCACCGAGCACGACGGCACGATCACCGTCCTGGCCGACCGCCACCGGGGCAAGCGGCTCAACTCTCCCAACGACGCGGTCGTCCGCTCCGACGGCACGATCTGGTTCTCCGACCCCGACTTCGGCATCACCAGCGACTACGAGGGGCACCGCGCCGACAGCGAGATCGGCGCCTGCCACGTCTACCGGATCGATCCGGCGGACGGCGAGGTCCACCTCGCCGCCGACGGATTCGCCGGCCCCAACGGGCTGGTCCTCTCCCCCGACGAGCAGCGGCTGTACGTGTCGGACACCCGGGCCGGACACATCCGCGTCTTCGACGTCCGCGAGAACGGCACCCTCGCCGACGGCCGGGTCTTCGCCAAGGCCGCAGCCGATGACGCCCGCCCCCACACCGACGCCAACGCCGGTGCCGCCCGCTTCGACAACATCCGCTTCGACGACGACGGACGGCTCTGGGCGGCGGCCATGGGAGACGGCGTCCACTGCTACGCGCCGGACGGCACCCTGATCGGCCGGCTGCTGGTCCCCGAGCACGTCTCGAACATCGCGTTCGGCGGCCCGAAGAACAACCGGCTCTTCATCACCGCCACGACGTCCCTGTACTCGCTGGTGCTGTCGGTGACGGGCGCCCCCCGCGTCCCCAGGCACCAGTGACGGTCCCTGTGCGGCGGCCTCCCCACCCAGGGGGTCGGGTGTGTCGGGGCGGACGTCCGCAGCAGCAGTGGGGCGCTAACCGTTGGCCGGTCCGCCGATGACGATGCCGGCGACGAGATTGATCGTGGTGGCCAGAATGCTGGCGCCGAAGACGTAGGAGAGCAGGCAGTGCCGGAGGACGATGGCGCGAATCGTCCGGCTCGACACTCCGGTGTCGGAGACCTGGTAGGTCATGCCGAGGTTGTAACTGAAGTACAGGAAGTCCGTGTAGGCCGGTGGCTGGTCCGAGTTGAAGTCGATCCCGGGCGGGGACTCCGTGTAGTACAGGTACGCGTAGCGCGTCGCGTACATCAGGTGGAGTGCCGCCCAGGCCATGAACACACCGGCGAGCGCGGCCACGGCCGCGGCGTGGCTGGTGCCGGCGTCGCCGATCAGGATCAGCACCACGATGCCGACCATGCCGCACAGGGCCGCCGCGACGACGGCGAGTTCCTCGACGAGGGGCCTGAAGTCCTCGCGCCGGACGTTGCGGCGGGTGGTGGCGGCGTCCATCGGCCACAGGACGATCCAGCCGGTCACGACGAAGACCGTCCCGGTCGCCGCCACGCCCAGGATGGTGCCCAGCGGAGCGGTGGTCAGCACTCCGGCGACCGCGCCGACCACCGCTCCGGCCACCACGGCGCCGGCGAGTCGGGGAACCGCCGAAAGCGGAAGCCAACGGTTCATGAGGCCCGACGCTAGCAGTCCGCCGGTGGCGATCCCGGTATGACGGGACGCCATGCCGGGCCTCGGAGGGCTCGGCAGAGCCCCGGAGGCCCGGCGGTCGCCGCTCGGGAGCTACTGGACGGGCCGCAGGCACGGCCTGGTCGACCCGGCTGCGGGCAGCGCGCCCCTCGGGGGCAGGGGTCACCGCTCAGGAGGCCAGGGTGGGGTAGTCGGTGTAGCCGTGGTGGTCGCCGCCATAGAAGGTGGCCTGGTCCGGTGCGTTGAACGGGCCGCCGGCGGCCAGCCGGGCCGGCAGATCCGGGTTGGCCAGGAACAGCGCCCCGAAGGTGATCATGTCCGCGGTGCCGTCCTCGACCAGTCGCAGTGCGGCGGGGCCGGTGAAGTCCGGGTAGGTGAACGGGTTGAGGACGAACGTGCCCGGCCAGGCCTTGCGCAGGCGCGCGGTGAGGTCGCGGTCCGGCCCCTCCAGCAGGTGCAGGTAGGCCAGGTCGAGGCCGGCGATCGCCTCCAGCAGCGCTTCGTAGTCCTCGCCCGGGCTCTCCTCGGCGATGTCGTTGTAGGGGTTCCCGGGCGAGATCCGCAGGCCCACCCGGTGACCGCCGATCGCCTCGGCCACGGCGGTGGTGACCTCGACGGCGAGGCGGATCCGGCCCTCGGTGCCGCCGCCCCAGGCGTCGGTGCGCCGGTTGGCGTTCGGGGCGAGGAACTGGTGGATCAGGTAGCCGTTGGCGCCGTGGATCTCCACGCCGTCGAACCCGGCCTCGACGGCGTGGCGCGCCGCGGTGGCGTAGTCGGCGATCGTCTGCAGGATCTCCGCCTCGTCCAGCTCCTTCGGGGCCACGAAGTCCTTCGGTCCCTCGTGGGTGAAGACCTGGCCCTTGGCGGCCACCGGCGACGGCGCGACCGGTACCAGGCCGTCGGGCAGCAGGCTGGGGTGGCCGATCCGGCCGGTGTGCATCAGCTGCGCGTAGATCACGCCGCCCTCGCGGTGCACGGCGTCGGTCACCTTCCGCCAGGCCGCCACCTGCCCGGCCGTGTGCAGCCCGGGGGTGTCGGGGTAGCCCTGGCCGACCGGCGAGGGCTGGATGCCCTCGGTGACGATCAGGCCGGCACCGGCGCGCTGCGCGTAGTAGGTGGCCATCAGGTCGGTGGGCTCCGCACCGGGGCCGTACGCGCGGCTCCGGGTCATCGGCGCCATCGCGACGCGGTTGGCCAGGCGCTTGCCGCCCAGCACGATCGGGTCGAATGCGGTGGTCATGGTCTTTCCCTCGTTCGGAGTGGTGCTCCGGGCCCCGGACGGGACCCTCAGAGCCATTGCCTGTCCGAACAAGTAAATCCAGCGGACCCATTCCGGAGCAGAATGTGACCTGCGTCACACATCTCCACCAGCGCGTATCTGCCTGCATACCTGAATCGGCCGCTCCCCAGGCACCCAAAGGGTAGGATTGGATGAGCAGACAGGAAGTGAGGGCGAGGGCGACATGGCACCGACCGCACCGGAGACCGGGACGAACCCCGCACAGACCGGGCAGGAGGTCAGCGTTCCGGTGCCCGCCGCGGCCGGCGGCGGACCCATCAGCCACGCGATCTTCCGCGTCGCCCGCCTGCACCGCATGTTCGCCGGGCAACTGCTGCGCCGCATCGGCCTGCACCCGGGCCAGGAGCTCGTCATGATGCACCTGTGGGAACTCGGCCCCCAGCGCCAGACCGACCTGGTGCGTCTGCTGGACTCCGACGCCGCGACCATGACCCGCACCGTGCAGCGCCTGGAGCAGGCCGGATTCGTCCGCCGCCGCCCCTGCCCCACCGACAAGCGCGCTTCACTCGTCGAACCCACCGCGGCCAGCCTCGCCCTGCGCCGCGAGGTCGAGCAGAGCTGGACCCGGCTGGAGGAGCTCGTGACGGCGGGCATGTCCGCCGACGAGTCCACGGCGGCCCTGGAGACCCTGGAGCTCCTGGAGCGGAACCTCGTCCGGGCCGCCACCGACCCCGCCGCCGGCGCGGACGCCTAGACAGGGCCTCTGGACCGCGGTCATCCGGCGGGCGCGGCCCGCTGCGGTCGGGCCCCGGGCGGCGGGCCCACGGGGAGCCGGGCGAGCCGCATCGTGCCGACGTAGGAGACCACTACGGCCACGATCACCAGCGGCATCACGGTCAGACCGTCCGTGCCGAGCAGCAGGGTGGCCAGCATCACCGCGGTCATGGGCAGCTTCAGCATCGCCACCGCCATCGCGCCGATGCCCACGGCGAATCCGGCGGTGGTACCCATTCCGGGCAGGTGGGAGAGGGCGAGACCACCGGCGGCGCCCGTGAAGATGGCGGGGAAGACCGGGCCGCCGCGGAAGGCGCTCATCGAGGCGCAGTAGGCCAGTGACTTGCACACCACCAGGACGACGAGGGTGGCCACCGTGTAGCCGGCGCTGTCCGCCAGCAGCGGGCCGAGTGCGTCCTGGCCGGAGAAGAGCACCCCGGTGATCGGCCGGTCGGTGATCTCTGCGTACAGCAGGGCGATCACACCGACGGCCAGGCCCATCAGGACGGTGAGCGGCAGTCGGTGGCGGTCGACGACGTTCTGCAGGGCGAGCGCGGAACGGCGGATCGCCTCGCCGAGCAGTGCGGCGACGACGCCCGCGACGACCGCCCAGAGGAACTCGCCGAGCGTGGGCCGGCCGGCGGCCGGCGGCTGGCTGAGCACCAGCGAGTAGGTGCCGAGGCCGGTCCAGCTGCCGAGACCGGTGAAGATCAGCGACCCGATGCCCGCGGAGAGCAGGCCGGGCACCAGCACCACGCCCATCATCGGCCCGCCCAGCCCGGAGGCCTCCATCAGCAGGAAGGCGCCGACCAGTGGGGAGCCCAGCAGCTCGCTGATGGCCGCGAAGCTGCCGGCGGCGCCGATCACACCGACGGCGCTGGGCGGGGCGTCGCGCTTCAACAGCTTGATCGCACCCACCGCGAGCCCGCCGCCGAGCGCGATCAGCGGAGCCTCCGGACCGAGGACGACGCCCAGGCTGAGCGAGGTGATCGCGGCGAGCGCCACTCCGGGCACCGCGGCGACCGAGGGCGTGCCGCCGGTCTTGAGCCCTTCGGCGGGCTTGTGGCCACCACCCCCGGGCAGGTACCGGATCGTCAGGGCGACCAGCACACCGGCCACGGCGAGCAGCGGGATCGCCCACCAGTCGGGGGTGCCGTGGAAGCCGAGGCCCTTCGGCAGGTCGTCGAAGACCAGCGACTGGAGCTCGGAGACCAGGGCGAGGAAGCCGAACGCGCCGGCCGAGATCGGGACGCCGAGCAGTGCCGAGATCACCAGGATCGACACGTAGCCGCGGGAGCGGACGATCGCGAACGGGCTCTGCGGTGCTGCGGCGGGCTCGGTGGCCCCGGTGGGCCCGGTGGGCTCGGCGGGCGGTCCGGCCGGCATGCGCATCGTCTCCTCGGCGTCCGGCCCGACCGGAACACACGGTTTCCCGGGCCTGAGTCTGGTGGTGGCGGAGGGGTCGACCGGCTCGGTCTCCGGCGGTGACCCCGGCCGGGCGGCAGCACCGCCCGGCGGCCGGTGCGCATCCGTCCCTGGAATCATCGCGGGCGCGGGCGCTTCCCGCGTGCTGCGGCACGCCCGGACCGTGACCCGCGGCCGGGCAGGGCCGCCCGGCGGCCGGCGGCCGGCAGCCCGCTCACTCGTCCTCGTCCTCGCCGTCGCCCGGGGAGGCCGCCGGGGTGCTCCTGCGCTTCCTGCTGCGGCGGACCGCACCCACGATGACCTTGAGGGCCAGCCCGAAGACGACCAGGTCGGCGACCATCTGACCGGTGACCACCAGCCGCGCCGCCTGGGAGTGGGCCGTGATGTCACCGAACCCGACCGTGGAGAACACCGTGACGGTGAAGTAGAGCCCGTCGGTGTGGGAGAGGCTGCCGCCGAAGCTGCCGGGCGACTGCGCGGCCATGGTGACGTACGCGGACGCGAACAGCAGCAGGAAGAACGGGATGCTGATGGCCATCGCCTCGACGGCCCGCAGCCCCGGGTACCGCGAACGGAGGATCGAGCGGACCTGGAGGGCGACCAGGGCGGCGAAGCCCACCAGGCCGGTGAGCAGCACGGCGGCGGCGGTGGCCAGCGAGGAGTGGTCCAGGGGCAGCGCGTAGTACAGGGCCACCAGCACGGCGACCGAGCCCGCCACCCGCAACAGGGTCCAGACGACCCGCCAGGAGGGGGGCCTGGCTCCGGGTTCGGCGCGGGGGGCGTCCTCCGTCTCGGCGGTCATGACGCCCGCCGCAGCCTGGCCGCGGCGGCCCGGACCGACATCCCGCGGTCCTGCCAGGTCATGCCCGTGGCCGCGCCCAGGATGATCACCACCCCGATCGCGATGAAGACCGACATGAGGGCGAACACCGCGCCGATCGGCCCGTACTCCCGGTTGGAGTTGACGACCATCCGGGAGAGCGCGAGGTTGAAGAACGCCACCATGCCGATCCAGAACGTGCCGGTGGCGACGGCGCACGGGAGCAGGGTGCGCCAGCCGATCCGGCCGGCCAGCAGGAACCACATCGTGAACCAGAAGAACCCGATGAACACGGGGACGTTGAGGAACCACCAGAGGACCGGCACGCTCGTGTGGACCGTGTAGCCGAGCGTGCTGCCCCCGGCGAGCCAGGCCACGCACAGGACGAGCCAGATCGCCGCCCGCAGCCGGTCCCGTGGCCCGCGTGACGGCAGTTGGAACACCTGTTGGTACAGCTGCTGGAGCGAGCTGGCCACGATGACGCCGGCCAGCACGAAGAAGACCCACGAGAGGCCGCTGATCGCCGCCGAGGTGGCCGCCGAAGAGGCGAACAGATGGCTGAGGTCGGCGGCCGCCTCCTGGCTCAGGCCCAGCCGCAGGGCCAGCGTCGGCACCGCCGAGCGCCCGCCCAGGGCCGAGGCCACGAGCATGAACGGGACGGCGAACAGCAACAGCGTGGCAGCCAGCAGCAGGGCCTGGTTGACGAAGTCCACCGCGTTCAGCCGGCGCCACAGGCACTCGGCCCAGGATCCCGCGTACTTCCCCCGCCCCCACGCGGCCGCTCGCCGGGCCTGCCGGGCGCTCGCCCGGTCGGAGACCACTCTGCCCGGCCACGCCCTCCCCGCCGGGTGCTCGCCCTGTGGCTGGTCTGGGGCGTTGTGCGTCGTCCGCATGGCGCGTCCTCCCGGCGGTGATCACCTGGATCGCGATCGGCTGGAGCCCCGTGTACGGCAACGGCTCGGGCGGAGGCGGCACACGCGTTCGGGGCTGCGGTCCTTCATCAACCATCGCAGTGCACCGCGGACTCGAACAAGGCGACGGGGTCCGGCGCCGGGACCGTCCGGCTCCGGGCCGTCGCCACCGGAGGCGGCGGCCCGGACGCGGGGGCGCGGAGGCGGCAGTGCGGGGGCGGCGCCACCTCGCCGCCGCGAAGGTCCCGCTGCTAGGCTGCACATGTCCCTCTTATAGATGTTTGTCCAACTGTTCCGCCGACCTCACGGGAGCAGATATGGCCGCCGAACCCGGGCCGATCAGTCTCCAAGCCCGCCAGGCGCTCGAAGAGGAGCTCGTCGAACTCCGCACCGAGCGGGCCAAGGTCGCCGCAACCCTGAAGACCACCGACGCGGTGGGCGACCGGGCCGACCAGGCGGACGGACTGCAGCGCGCCGACGTGCTCGTCCGACTGGACGACCGGATCACCGAGATCACCGACCGGTTCCGCGTGGCGGACGCGGCGGGCCCGCCCCGCACGGACGCGGTAGGCATGGGCAGCACCGCCACCCTCCGCTTCGCCGACGGCACCACGGAGACCGTCCAGGTCGGCGAGGTGGCCGACCGGCTGGACGAGACGCTGGTGACCGCCGACAGCCCGCTCGGACGCGCGCTGCTCGGCCACCGCGCCGGCGACACCGTCGGCTACGACGCGCCCGAGGGCCGGGCGACCGCCGAGATCGTGTCCATCGGCGACAACGCGTAGGCAGGGGCCCGCACCATCGCGGGCCGGACAGCACCCGAACCCGACCCGAACCCGACGCGCTACCCGACGACAGCCCCCGCGAGGACCGTCGTGACCACCTTGCGAACGGCGTCCGGCTCGGGCGGGGTACCGGTGCGGTCGGCGAAGAGCAGGTGGGCGGCGCCGATCAGGGTGGGCGCCAGCACGTCGACGTCCGCGTCCGGGGCGAGCCGGCCGAGGGACCGCTCGGCCACGAGGTAGGCGGCGATCGCGTTCGCGGCGTCGGTCAGGACGGGGACGCCGGTCGGCCGGGCCTCGCGCAGCCGGGCGCGCAGCTCGTCACGGGAGGTGACCAGGCCGACCACCGCGATCGCGACCGAGCCGAAGAGCCCGGTCAGCGCGTCGGTGAGGTGGTCGGCGACGACGCCGGTGCCGGCCCGGGCGCACAGGGCGCCGGTCCCGGCCTCGATCCGGGCGATGCGGTCCAGGACGAGCCCGGCGAGGAAGGCGTCGAAGTCGGCGAAGTGCCGGTGCAGGACGCCCTTCGCGCAGCCGGCCTCCGTGGTGACGGCCCGGCTGGTCAGCGCGCTGGGCCCGTCGCGGAGCAGGACGCGCTCCGCGGCCTCGAACAGCTGCTCCCGTACGTCGCGGATGGCCACTCCTGTGGGCACCGTGCACCGCCTCTCCGTGTCGCGTCCCTCACCTGCCGCCGGCTGTCTCCCCCTGCTACCCGCCCGCCGCTCGGGCACGCCGGCCGGTCACGCACCGTTGACGAGTGGGCAAACGCCCACTCATAGTGGGCACATGCCCACTTTACCGTTCCCGCAGGACGAGTCCCATCGGCACCGCCTGGCGGCGGAGTCGTTCGGCGGCGACGCCGAACGCTACGACCGGGCCCGGCCCCGCTACCCCGACGCGCTCGTGGAGGCGATCGTCGCCTCCTCCCCGGGGCCCGAGGTCCTGGACGTCGGCATCGGCACCGGCATCTCGGCACGGCCGTTCCGCGCGGCGGGCGGCTCGGTGCTCGGCGTCGACCCCGACCCCCGGATGGCCGCGTACGCCCGCCGCGACGGCTTCGACGTCGAGGTCGCGGCCTTCGAGGCCTGGGACCCCGCGGGCCGGACCTTCGACGCGGTGGTGGCCGGGCAGACCTGGCACTGGATCGACCCGGTCACGGGGGCGGCCAAGGCGGCCGCGGTGCTGCGACCCGGCGGCCGGCTGGCGGTGTTCTGGAACGCCTTCCGCCCCTCCCCCGAGGTGGCCGGGGCCCTGGCCGACGTCCACCGCCGCGTCCTGCCCGATGCTCCGCTCAACCCCTGGACCGCACCCGCCCTGGACGGGTACGCGACCCTGTACGCGAAGGCCGCCGACGGCGTCCGGCGGTCCGGCTCCTTCGACGAGCCCGAGCAGTGGTCCTTCGACTGGGAGCGGCCATACACCCGGGAGGAGTGGCTGGACCAGCTGCGCACCGGCGGCGACGCCGCCCGGATCCCGCCGGCCCGGCTGGCGGAGCTGCTGGCCGCCACCGGGGAGGCGGTCGACGCCCTCGGCGGGCGCTTCACCATGCCGTTCACGTCCATGGTCGTGACGGCGGTCCGCGGCGGCACCGGCGGCTGAGCCGGCCGTCCGGTCGGGCCCCGGGGCTCGGGAACGCGAGGCCCGGCGCCGGCTCACCCGCAGTGACGGCGAGCACCGGACCGGCGGGCGGCCGACCCCGTCGCCACGCCGTCACGGCGTGGCGACGGGGATGCCGTGCGGGCGGCCGGCGAGCAGGGCGGCGATGTGGTCGGCGCAGCACAGTGCCGCCTCGGCCATGGCGCTGCGGGTCATCCCGGCGACGTGCGGCGTGAGGAGGGCGTTGGGGAGGCCGAACAGCGGCGAGGCGAAGGCGGCGTGCTCGTGCGCGAAGGTGTCCACGGCGGCGGCCGCCAGCGGGTGCCCCGGGTCGCGCAGCGCGTCGGCCAGGGCCTGCTCGTCGACGATCCCGCCCCGCGCGGTGTTCAGCAGGACCGCTCCCGGCCGGAGCGCCGCGAGTTCCGGCCGGCCGATGATCCCCCGGGTCTCCGGGGTGAGCGGCAGGTGCACCGAGACGACGTCGCTGGTGGACAGCAGCTCGCCGAGGGAGGCTACCGGGCGGACGGCCGTCGCGCCGGACGCCGCCGCGGACGGCCGTCGGGAGTGGCCCTGCACGTCCATGCCGAGCGCCCCGGCCCGCTCGGCCAGGGCGAGGCCGATCCGGCCCAACCCGAGGATGCCCAGGGTGAGTTCGGAGAGCCCGCGGGCGGGGGCGGCGGGGCCGGCCCAGCGGCCCTGGTGGGCGGCCCGGTCGAGCTCCGGGAGGTGCCTGGTCAGAGCCAGCAGCTGGGCGAGGGCGAACTCCGCGACCGCGGTCGCGTTGGAGCCGGGCGTGTGGGTGACGGCGACGCCGTGGCGGGCGGCTGCGGCGAGGTCGACGTGGTCGGTGCCCGCCCCGGCCCGGCCGATCACCCGCAGCCGGTCGGCCGGCGCGCGGTCGGTCGCCGCCGCCAGGAAGCCGGCCCGCAGCGGGACGCCCGCGCGGGACTTGACGGCGTGGTAGCCGGGCCCGCGCCGGACTTCGGCGATCAGGGCCGCCTCGTCGAAGAGGTCGACGTCGACGAACTCGATCCGGTCCGCCCAGGCCGCCCGCACGGCCGCCGGGTCGCCGACCCGGCGGAGGTTGAGCGTGACCGCCAGTCCGTGCCCGAGCAGCCGCTCCAACTCCCGCTCCAGCAGCGCCCCCGGAGCCGCGTCGAGCAGCAGCGTCCGCCTGCCTGTCATCAAGCCCCCCTGTCCCAGCGCTCCGCCGACCCTACGTGACCGGAGGTCACGGCGGTTCGGCGGGTCGACGGCGGGGTGCGGGGCGGTACCCAGGATTAGGGACGGGAGTTGGGTAGCGGTACGCATTGATCCCCTGTCGGCCGGGCCGGTTTGCTGGAGTCCCACCCCCGCGCAGCCGCCGACCACCAACCCACCGGAGGCCGACATGACCCGCCGCGAGCGTTTCCGGCTCTACGCCCAGGAGCACTTCACCGCCCTCGACGATCCCGGGCTGGTCCACCCGGCCCGCCGCAACGGCGGCGTACGGCGGACCCGCCTCGCGCGGCTGGCCCGCCTCTCCCGGCTGGCCGAGCGCGCGACGTACCACCACCGCTGACCGGACCGCGCCCGCCCGACGGCGCCCCTCCCTCAGGCGTCCGGGGCTCAGACATCCGGGCCTCAGACGTCCGGGGCTCAGGCGACCCTCCCTCAGGCGTCCGGGCCGGTGCGGGCCGCGGCGGTGTCGGCGCCGTCGGCGGCCGCCAGCGCCTCGCGCAGACCGGAGCGGCCCACGCCGAGCTTGCGCAGCACGCTCGCCACGTGGTGCTCGACCGTGCGGGGCGAGAGGAACAGCGCCCGGGCGATGTCCTGGTTGGCCGCGCCCTGCGCGGCCAGGGCGGCGACCTGGCGTTCCCGCGGGGAGAGCTTCTCGCCGTAGCCGCGCCGGCCCGGGGAGGCCGCCCGGCCGAGGCCCAGGTCACGCCGGAGGCGCTGGCAGCGGGCCGCGTCCGAGGCCGCACCGAGGGCGAGGTAGGACTGTTCGGCGGCGGCGATCCGCTCCCCGGCCGCGGTGCGGTCGTGTTCCGCCAGGGCCGTGCCGGCCCGCTCCTCGGCCCGGGCCGCCTCGTAGGGCCGGCCGATCTCCCGCCACAGGTCGCGGGAGCGGGTGAACTCCTCGGCCGCGCCGACGTAGTCCCGGGCGGCCCCTTCTCTCCCGGCGCCGTCGCGGTCTCCGGCCCCTTCCCGCGCGGCCCCGTCGCGGTCTCCGGCCCGGTCGCCGTCGGCCAGGAGCAGTCCGCGCGCGAAGGCGAGCGCCGCGACCGCGGCCGGGGCGTCACGGCCCTCCAGGCCGACCTCGGCCTGCCCGACCAGCTCGACGGCCGCCGCGCGCCCGCCCTCGGCGAGGAACACCTCGACCGCGACCGGCAGCAGCTCGGCGGCGCGCGGCCAGGCCCCGACCCGGCGCAGCGCCGAGAGCGCCGGGGCCAGCGTGGCCGCCGCCTGCGCGCTGTCACCCTCGGCGAGCTGCAGCGCGGCCGGCCCGGCCGCGGCCCGCATCGCCGCGGTGACCTGCGACTCCCGTTCCCCGTACGGCCTCGCCTCGGCGAACCGCTGCCGTGCCACCGCGAGCCGGCCCCGGGCGACCGCCAGCCGGCCCAGCAGCAGGGCCTGCTCGGCACTGGCCATCGCGAGGTCCGGGAACTCGGCGCCCAGCGCGGCGACCCGGTCCTCCAGGCCCTCCCAGCGACCGGCCAGTCCGTCCAGCCGGGCCAGGGCGATCCGGCTGTAGCACTCCAGGTACGGGATGGCCGCCTGGCGGGCCAGCCGCCGGCTCTCCTCCAGCAGGCGGGCGGCCCGGCGGTCGTGGCCCAGTTCGACGGCGATCTCGCCGACGTTGAACAGCGCCCGGGTGGTCTGGCGGACGATCTCGGCCTGCTCCGAGCGGCGCGGCAGTTCGTCCAGCAGCGACCACACCGCCGGGTCGCCCTCCCGGGCCCGGAAGGTCAGCCGGGTGGCGCGCAGCGCTGCCGCCACCTCCTCGTCGGGGCCCGCGGCCAGCGTCCGTTCGGCCCGCTCCAGCCACTCCGGGGCGCGCTCGCTCGCGCCCTCCCGCTCGTTCATGGCGAGAGCGACCATGGCCCGCGCCGCGCGTGCCGGGCGCTCCTCCAGGTCGTCCAGCGACTCCTCGATCCCGGCGAAGCCGGCCCGGTCGCCGCCGTGGATGGCCGTCAGGATGCCGAGGGTGAGCCGGATCTCGCCGCGGTCGGCGACCGGCAGCCGCGGGTCGGCGATGATCGCGGTCAGCGTCGCGGCGCTCGCCGCGGAGTCCACGCCGTTGGCGGCGATCCGGGCCAGCGCGAGCGCGGCGCGGCCGCGGCGGCTCGGGTCCAGGTCGGGCTCGTCGAGCAGCCGGTGCAGGAGCACGCCGGCGCTGCCGCTGTCCCCGAGTGCGACCGCCTGGTCGGCGGCGGCCTCGGCCACCTCCTGCCAGGCCGTCCGGTCGCCGAGCGCCAGGGTGTGGTGGGCGATCTGCACCAGCGGCCGCGGCTCGCGCGCGCCCAGCGCCCCGACGGCCCGCCGGTGCAGGGCGGTGCGCTGCGGCCCGGGCAGCCGGCGGTACGCCACCTGCTGGGCCAGGACGTGCCGGAAGCCGTAGCGGGCCATCGGGTTCTCGTGGAGCACGGCCGCCCGCAGGGCCTCGGTGAGCCCGTCGGCGGTCGCCTGCCGGTCGAGCCCGGAGACGGCGGCGAGCAGTTCCTCCCCGGCCGGAACGCCGAGCACGGCCGCGGCGGCGGCGACCGCCGAGGCGTCGGCGGACAGGCCCGCGAGGCGCTCGGTGACCGCGTCGCGCAGACCGCGCGGGACCTCCGAGTGCTCCAGGTCGGCGGCGAGGTCCGCGGCGTCGGTCAGCCCGCTGCCGCCGCGCTGCTCGCACAGGGTGATCAGGTCCTCCTCGGCGACCAGCGGCAGTCCCTCGCTGCGGTCGAAGAGCACCCGGGTGAGCGCCGGCGTGGCCCGCGGGCCGAGCGCGGCGCGGGCCAGGTCGTGGACCTCGGTCTCGGCCAGCGGGTTGAGCCGGATCAGCGCGCCGCCCACGCCGGCGGGGCGCCGGTAGGCGGCGCCGAGGGCGGGGGTGTCCGGCGGCAGGTCCTCGGCCCGGTAGGTGAGCACCAGCGCCAGCCCCGGCGGCATGTCGCGGGCGAGCAGCAGGAGCAGCTCACGGGTGGCGTCGTCCACCCAGTGCAGGTCCTCGATGACGAGCACCACGTCGCCGAGCGCGCCCAGCAGGGCGCGGACGGCCTGGACGAGCAGGTGCCGGCCGGGCAGCCCGTCACCGGCGCTCGCCGGATGGGGCGGGAGCCGGTCGGCGAGGTCGGGCAGCAGTGGCCGCAGCGCGCCGGCGCTCGCCGGGATGCGGTCGGACGGCGGCAGGAGCGGGCCGACGGCCCGCAGCGCGTCCACCACCGGGCCGAAGGCCAGCGGCTCGCGCAGGGGGTGGCAGAAGCCGGTCAGCACCCGTCGGCCCGCGGCGGCGGCGCCGGCCGCGGCCTCGGCGACCAGGCGGGACTTGCCGAGTCCGGCCTCGCCCTCGACCAGGACCACGGCGGGTGGGCGGAGCATGGCCTCGGTCAGCCGGGCCAGCTCGGGCTGCCGCCCGACGAAGCCGAATCCCGCGCCGGGCGCCCCCGGCTCGACCGGTCGGGTCACGGCCGCCCCTCCCGTCCGTGCGAACGGCGCTCGCCGAGGAGGGGTGCGGAGGCCATGGGGCCATCATGCCGTGGGGGCGTTCGGTCGCGCCCTCCGGGGTACCCGGTTCCCGCTGCGGGGAGCGGAGTCGGGCGGTGGGAGGGGCGCGTACCGGGTGCGGTCACGCGGTGCGGGCGTCGACCGGCTGCGGGTGGGGCGCGAGTCGCCCGAGCGGGTGGGGCGCGGGGGCGGCCGCTGCCGCCGGGGCGCCCGGGAGCCGCCCGTACGCGCCGCGCGGGGCCGGCGGGCGGGCGCGCCCGGCCCGGTGGGGGAGTTCGAGCACCGTGCAGCCCAGTGACTCCAGTCGGCGGACGGCGGCGCGGGCGGCCCGGTCGTCGAGCGAGAACACGAACGGCCCCGGGACCAGGACCACGTCCACCCAGCCGTGCTCGGCCCGGCCCAGCAGCCGCTCCAGGGCGGGCAGCCGGGTGCCGGAGCGCATCCCGTCGTCCACGTAGGAGGTGGGCACCGGCAGCCCGCGTTGGAGGGCGAGCCGCTCCAGGGCCGCGCGCTGGCACTCCAGCCCCGCCGTGTCACTGGGGTAGCAGCGGAGGTACAGCGCGGTCCGCGACGGCCGACCCTGCCGGGAGAGGTGGTCGATCATGCCGTTCACCTGCTTTTCCGAACGGAGAGTGGGGGGCGGGTCGGGGGAACCCGTCCACTCCAGCAGGCCCTGCGGAACACTGGGGGATCAATAGGGGTGATCACCCAATCCTGTCGCCCCGCCGGGCGTCGGCGGCCTCCCGGCACCGGTCCGGGCGTCGGCGGCCGACGCCGAGCACCGGCGGCCGGTCGTCCGCCGACGCGGACAGGCGGGCGCCCCGGCCGCGCGGTGCGGCCGGGGCGCCCGGTGGCGGAGGCGGTCAGCCGTCAGCCGTTGGAGCGGGAGAACGCCTCCAGCCAGCTGATCTTCGGGCCGAAGAGGCCCACCGACGCCGCGCCGGTCGACAGACCGGACGCCGACGACGGCTGGGGAGCCCCGCCGCCGTACGCCATGGCCGCCGTCGGGACGGCGATCGTGGCCACCGCCGCCAGGACCGCGGTCGCGGCGAACTTGCAGAGCGTTCCGCGAACGGACATCTCATGACCTCCAGGTCATCGCTGCTCGTCGAAATCTGCCCGGGTGGGCAGGCCGGGCCCGGAGCGGGCCGCGGAGGCGCCCCGGCGAGGGGCGCGCGAGCCACGTTTGCACACGAACACAGCCGGTTCGAGCTCCCCGCAACCGGAGCGGTGCGAACGGGTGACAGAGATCCCCCGCCCGGACGAGTGGGGCGGGCCGACCGGGGTACCGGCGGCCGGGGTGCGGGCGCTCGCGCGCGGCGAAGGGGGCGCCGGCCCGCCGACGGCACCCGGGAGGCCGTCCGCGCAGAAGACCGGAAACCGGCTCAGGCGCCGGTACCCGCTGTGGGGCTGACGGCGGGTTGCTCGGCGTCGCCGAAGCGGGCCAGCGCCAGGGCCCCGGCGATCGCCGCCGCGAAGCCGAGGACGGCCAGCGGGACGGCGCCGTGCCGGGTGTGGTCGCCGAGCACGGCGACGCCGACCACCGCCGGCCCGAGCGTCTCGCCCAGCACCATCGCCGCGGTCGCGGCCGTCACCGAGCCGCACTGCATCGCCCAGGTGAGCGCCGCGAAGCCGCCGAGCCCGGCCACGGCCACCGCGTACGCGGAGGGTTCGGCCCACAGCTCGGCCGGGCTCAGGGCCGGCAGCACCCGCACGGCCACCCCGACGACACCGAACTGCAGGCCGGCCACCAGCCCCAGCAGCGGCGCGGCCCGGCGGCCGCCGAACCGGCCCGCGGCCCAGCCGGCCACCAGCAGCAGTACCGCCACGATCAGGGTGCCCAGCCGGAGCCCCTCGCTCCCGTGGCCCTCGCCGTCACGCCCGGCGGTCACGGCCAGCAGGCAGAGCCCGGCGGACACCGCGGCGACGCCCGCCCACTCCGTGCGGCGGAGCCGGATGTGCAGCACCCGCGAGGCGCCGACGGCCGTCACCGCGAGGGCGGACGCCAGCGCGGCCTCGACCACGTAGAGCGGCAGCCGCTCCAGCGCGTACAGCTCGGCGCCGAACCCGGCCATGTCCATCCCGACGCCGATCGCGAAGGGCCACTGGCGCAGCGTCCCGGCCAGGGCCGCCGCCTCGCCCGGGCGGTGGCCGACCGCTGCCCGGCGCGCGCCGAGTGCCTGCAGCACGGTGGCCGATCCGGTCAGGAGGGCGGCGAGCAGCGCCGCGAGCAGGCCGGTGGACATGGCCCCGACCGTACGTCCCGGGGCCGCTCCACCGGGCCCGGACACGCGGACGAAGCGGGCGGGGCGCCGCCACCGGGGCGGCGGGTGCACCGAGTGGGCCGACCCGACGGGGCCGGACTCCGCCGGCCGGGGTGGGGAGTTCCGGCTGTCCGTCGAGGCGGGCACCGGCGAGCCGGACGTCGGGGCCAGGTGCTCGCTGCGGCGTTCACGGACCATGGGGGCCACCGCGCCCGAGCGCTGATCCCGGGTGACCGGGTCGAGGTCACAGCAACCGGTCGACCAGCCCGTCGACGTAGTCCGGGGTGAGCGGGCCCATGCCGAACAGGACGCGGATGTACATCGGGGCCAGGACGTGGTCCAGCACGCCGAACGCGTCGGGTGCGTGCTCGCCACGTTCGCGGGCGCGGTCGAGCATGGACTGCAGTTGCCGCATGCGTTCGGCGCGCAGGTCGGCACCGGCCTGCAGGCCCTGCTGGCCGGTGCCCGACAGGGCGACGGCCAGGCGTACCACCGCCAGACCGTCGGGGCCGGTGATCTCGCGGGCCACGTTGGCCGCGTAGGTGCGCAGGTCGCCGGCCAGGCTCCCGGTGTCGGGCATCGGCGACTGCGCGTTGAGGCGGGTGAGCGCCACGTCCGTGAGCAGGGCTTCGAGGCTGCCCCACCGGCGGTAGATGCTGCTGTCGGCCACGCCCGCGCGGGCTGCGACCTCGCCGACGGTGAAGTTGCCGTAGCCGCGCTCACTGATCAGGTCGGTGACGGCCTGGTGCACCTCCGCGCCGACGCGGGCGCTGCGCCCACCGGGCCGCCGGGCTTGCTGTCGCTCGCTCATTCCCCCACCTTAACGCAGCTGCCACTTGCGTTTGTGAGGCAACCCTCCCTACAGTCCTCCCTGCAGTCCACTAACGCAGCCGAGGGCTGCGTTAGTGCGCCCCACGGCCGACCTCATCGGCCGTGGAGAGGCGCAATCGACGATTGAGAGGAATCCCCATGGCGGCATCGCCGGCCGTAGGCAGTCGATCGAACCGGGCCGTGCTGCTCACGGTGACCTGCCTGGGCCAGTTCATGGTCCTGCTCGACAACACGATCGTCGGAGCAGCGCTGCCCGACATGCAGCACCGGCTGCACACTCAACTGACCGGCCTGCAGTGGATCGTCGACGCGTACGTCCTGCTGGTCGCCATGCTGCTGCTGTCCGGCGGCGTCTTCGCCGACCGGTTCGGCCGCAAGCGCGTGTACCTGACCGGCGTGGCGGTGTTCACCGCCGCGTCGGTGGTGTGCAGCCTCGCGCCCTCGGTCGGCTGGCTGGTCGCCGGCCGGGTGCTGCAGGGCATCGGGGCCGCGGCGCTGAGCCCCGCCTCGCTCGCCCTGCTCACCGCCGCCCATCCCGTGCCGCAGGAACGGATCAAGGCGATCGGGCTGTGGGCCGGATTCAGCGGGATCGGCCTGGCCGCAGGCCCCGTGGCCGGCGGCCTGCTGACGGATGCCTTCGGCTGGCCCGCCATCTTCCTGGTCAATCTGCCCATCGGCGCGGTTCTTCTGCTGGTCGGTCTGCGCAGCCTTGAGGAGGCCCGCAATCCGAGCGCCCCCGCGGTCGACGTCCCGGGGACGGTGCTGTCCGTTCTGGGGGTGGGGGCGCTGGCCTACGGGCTGATCGAGGGTGGCGCCCGCGGCTGGACGTCGCCGGTGATCCTGGGGGGCTTCGCCGCCGCGGTGATCCTCCTCGCCGCGTTCGTGGCCGTCGAAGCGCGTCGTTCCGCTCCGATGCTGCCGCTGCGGCTGTTCCGGCAGCGTCTGTTCGTCGTGTCCAACACCGCCATGGTCGTGGTGGGGTTCGCGCTGATGGGCTCGTCGTTCTTCTTCTCCCAGTTCTTCGTGCACGTCCAGGGCAGCTCGATCCTGCGCGCCGGCCTGCAGACCCTGCCGATGTCCCTCGCCATGGTGGTCGTCAGCCCGTACGCGGGCCGGCTCGCCGCCCGGCACGGCTTCCGGATCGTGGTCACCACCGGCCTGGCCCTGGCCGGCCTGGGACTGCTGGCGCTCGGTACGGTGCGCGCCGACACCGGCTACGGGAACGTGTGGTGGCGGCTGGCAGCGGTCGGCGTCGGCTTCGCCCTGACCATGTCCCCACTGACGGGAGCCGCCATCCAGGCGGTCGGCCCGCAGGAAGGCGGCCTCGCGTCGGGCATCAGCAGCACCACCCGGCAGATCGGCGCGGTGCTCGGCGTGGCGGTGCTCGGAGCCGTCGTCCGCACCCGGCAGTCCGGCGGCGCCTCCTTCGAGACCGGCCTCGACAGCGCCTTCCTCGCCGCCGGCACCGTCACCTTGGCCACCGCCGTGTTCACCGGCCTGTGGCTGACGAGGTCCAGGACCGCGGAAGGCTCCGCGGCGCCGGAGCCTTCCACCGAACCGGGTGCGGCCACCACCTCGAACGAGGTATTCGCGAACAGCCGTTGACGGCGACGCCGAGCTCGGCCGGGAGCGTCCGACCTCAGGACGGCGTGCCGTCGAGCAGTGCGCGGGCCGCGGTGAGCTCCGCGGCCGCCGCCTCCGCCGCCGCCTCGACGTACGCGTGGCTGCCGGGCCCGACCGGGATGCGCACCGGCAGCGGGCCCGGGGTCGCGACGATCCGCAGCACCGTCCGGGCGAACTCCTCGGCGCTGCCGACCGTCGGCCCCTCCGCCATCGCGCCGAGGAGGCCGCGCATCGGGTCGGTGAACGCGGCGTAGAGCGGCGAGCGGCCGGCGGCGTCGGTGAGCGAGGTGCCGTAACGGGTGGCGTAGCCGCCGGGTTCGAGGGCCGAGACCCGGATGCCGAACGGGGCCGCCTCGGCGGCCAGCGCCTGGGTCATGCCCTCCAGGGCGTACTTGCCGGTGACGTAGGCGGCGAGGCCGGGGAAGGCCATCCGGCCGGCCAGGGAGGAGATGTTGAGGATGTCGCCGGCGCCCTGCGCGCGCATCAGCGGCAGCACCAGCCGGGACAGCCGCCACGGGCCGACCACCAGGGTCTCCAGCTGATCCCGCAGTTCGTCGTCGGCCACCTCCTCCACCGTGCCGAACACGCCGTTGCCCGCGTTGTTGACCAGGACGTCCAGCCCGCCGACCCGGTCCGTCGCCGCGGCGACGGCGGCCTCGCACTGCGCGGGATCGCGGACGTCCAGGGCGAGCGGCAGGACGCGGTCGGGGTGGGTGCGGACGAGGCCGTCCAGGGTCCCGGTCCGGCGCGCCGTGGCCACCACGACGTCCCCCGCGGCGGCCGCCGCGGCCACCAGTGCCCGCCCGAGCCCGGACGAGCAGCCCGTCACCAGCCAACGCCGTACCATCCGGTGTCCCCCGCTCCGTATCGAACCGTCGGCGGCCACCGTCCCAGAGCCGGCGCCCGCCGCCCAGGGTCCTGACAGACCATCACCCGGCGCGTGGATGCGCGAACGGGGCGCGCTCGCGCTTCGCGCGCCCGCTGATCGGGTGACCCTCGGTGGGGCGAATCACGCCACGTCCCACGGCGAACGGGCATTCGAGACACGTCCACCCGTCCGGTCCGGGGGTGTCCGACCCACCCCGCCGGGCCTGGGGCGCGGCCCACGGAGGCGTTCGACCACCCCGCGGGGCCGCTCGACCGCCCCGCCGACCCGGCGCACCCGGGGGGCACCTCGAGGGTGCGCCATACCACCAACTTCCGGTTCCCGGAAGAGTCTTCCGGTACATACCCCCCGCATGGGCGAACTGGGCGCAGGCACCGGCACGGCAAGCCCGGGGCGCGGTAGGACTGGTGCCGGCACCACCCCGGCAGACCGGGCGGGCGCCCCAAACCGGAGTCCCGGAGATGGCCGAAAGCCGCCCGCCGACCCACCGCGGGGTGCCGCCCCCGGCTCCGGAGCACCTGACCCTTGTCCTTCCCAACCCCCTTTCCCTACGAGTCGCTTGAGGATGCTGATGCTTGGTGCTGGATCGTCACCCAGAGGCCGGCGCGCCACTCCCGTCCTGGTGTGGCTCCTGCCCACGGTCGTGACGGCGGCGGTCGCCGTCGCCGCCGCATCGGTGGCCTCCGCCGGCGCCCGCTCCGGAGTCGCCTGGTGCGGGGCGGTCGGGACCATGGCGGTGGCCGTGGTCGCCGCCGAGACGGCCCGCCGGGGGCGCGCCCTGGAGACGCTGCGCGAACAGAGCGCCCGGCAGGAGATAGAGCTTCGCCGCCGGCTGGCCGAGCAGGAGGCCGAGACGGTGCGGCTGGCCACGAGCGCCCTGCCCGAGGCGGTGGCCCGGCTCCAGCGCGGCGAGTTCAGCACGGACGTGCTGAAGGCCTACGAGTCCCACAACCCCGCCGTCGGCGCCGACTTCCAGGCCGCCCGGCACGCCGTGCTGCGCACCGTCCTGGAGGCGGTCGACAACGAGGAGGGCATGCGCGAGGCCGCCCAGCGGGCGTTCGTCAACATCGCCCGCCGGGTGCAGGCGATCGTCCACCGCCAGGCCCACGAGCTGCGCGAGATGGAGCACCTGCACGGCAACGACCCGGCCGTCTTCGGCGACCTGTTGCGCCTGGACCACGGCAACGCGCTGATCGGCCGCCTCGCGGACAGCATCGCCGTCCTCGGCGGCGCCCGCCCCGGCCGCCAGTGGAGCCGGTCGGTGCCGCTCTACAGCGTGCTGCGCGGCGGCATGTCCCGGATCCTGGACTACCAGCGGGTCGAGCTGCACCCGGTCTCCGACGTCGCCGTGGTGGGCCCGGCCGTCGAGCCGCTGATCCACGCCGTCGCCGAGCTGCTGGACAACGCCACCCGCTACTCGCCGCCGCACACCAGCGTGCACCTGACGGCGGCCGAGGTGCAGACCGGGATCGCGATCGAGATCGAGGACGGCGGCCTCAGCCTGAGCGAGGAGGGCCGGGCCCGGGCGGAACGGATGCTCCGCGAGGCGCAGGCCGGCATCGACCTCAACGACCTCGGCGAGACGCCCCGGCTCGGACTGGCCGTGGTCGGCCGGCTCGCCCAGGCCTACGGGTTCCAGGTGTCGCTGCGGCACTCCGCCTACGGCGGGGTCCGCGCGGTGCTGATCGTGCCGCAGGAGCTGATCACCACGGCCCCGGCGACCGGGCGCGCCCACGGCATCGGCGTCACCTCGACGTCCCGGCCGGACCCGTCCACCGCCCCGTCCGCGGCCGGCTTCGACCGGTCCCCGTGGGGCGCCCGCAAGGTCTCCCCCTCCCGGAACGGTTCGTCCGCGGGGCGGTCCGCGGCCGGCCCCTTCCGGTCCTCCGCCGCGGCGCCGTCCGCAGCCGGTGACGACCTGCCGGTGGTGACCGAGCGGACCGCGAACGGGCTGCCGCAGCGCCGCCGGCACGGCGCCCCCGTCCGCAGACCCGTTCCCGGGACGGGCCGCCCCGGGGCCCGGGCCGTACCCGAGCCGGCCCAGGAACCCGTCGAGCCCGGACTGTGGCTGGCGGCGTTCCACGAGGGGGTGAACGGCACCGGGCCGGCGGCCACGGCGGACGGCCCGACCGTGAACGGCCACGGCTCCCGGGCCACCGGTGCGCAGGGCACCACCACTCAGGGCACCGGCGCACAGGGGCACGGCGCCGGCGGCCACGGCACTGACGCCCACAGCAACGAAGAGTCGGCAGGGAAGGGCGAGCAGTGATTCAGCAGCGGACCAACATGGACTGGATGCTCAAGGACCTGGCGGAGGGCGTCCCGAACGTCCGGAACGTCATCGTCCTGTCCGCCGACGGCCTGCGGATGGCCCAGTACGGCACCGAGCCCGACACGGCGGACCGCCTCGCCGCCGCCTGCGCCGGTCTGCAGAGCCTGGCCGCCGCGGTGGGACACGAGTTCCCGCACGGCGACGGCCGGATGCGGCTGGTCGTGATCGAGATGGGCGGCGGCTTCTTCTACCTGATGGCCGCCGGCGCCCGGGCGTTCCTCGCGGTGCTCGCCGACGAGGGCGTCGACGCCGGCCTGATGGGCCAGCGGATGCGCGACCTGGTCGCCCGGATCGGCGAGCACCTCAGCACGCCGCCGCGCAGCAGCGGGCAGGTGGCATGAGCGAGGCCGACCGGGACTGGGACGACGGCGATCCCGAACGTCTCTACGTCATCACCCGCGGGCGCAGCGGCCCGGCCGAACAGACCTCGTTCGACCTGGTCAGCCTGATCGTCGCGCGCGCCGAACCGACGCCCGCGATGCAGCCCGAACAGGCCGCGATCCTGCGGATCTGCGGGGCACCGCTCTCGGTCGCCGAGATCTCCGCGTACCTGCGACTGCCGGTGAGCGCGGTCACCGTGCTGCTGACCGATCTCCTCGCCGAGGAACGGATCGAGGCCCGTACCTCCATCCCCGCGGCGATCCTCCCCGACCGTGCCCTGTTGGAGGCGGTGATGCATGGACTTCAGAGACTCTGACACGCTGGTCGGCCCGGCGAGCGAGGACCTCCTCCCGGACACGGCCGCGATGGCGGTCAAGATCGTGGTCGTGGGCGGCTTCGGCGTCGGCAAGACGACCCTGGTCGGCTCGGTGAGCGAGATCCGCCCGCTGACCACCGAGGAGACGATGACCCAGGAAGGCGCCGGGGTCGACGACCTCGCCGGCGTCGAGCGAAAGACCTCCACCACGGTCGCGATGGACTTCGGCCGGATCAGCATCAGCGAGGAACTGGTCCTGTACGTGTTCGGCACGCCCGGGCAGGAGCGGTTCTGGTTCCTCTGGAACGGCCTGTTCGAGGGTGCGCTCGGCGCGGTCGTGCTGGTCGACACCCGGCGCCTGGAGGTCAGCTTCGAGGTGATCGGGCGGCTGGAGGACCGCGGCGTGCCCTTCGTCGTCGCCGTCAACGCCTTCCCCGAGTCGCCGGCCCACCCGGTCGACGAGCTGCGGGCCGCCCTGGACCTGACGCCCGAGGTGCCGATCGTCACCTGCGACGCCCGGCTCCGCGAATCCAGCCGGGACGTCCTGCTCACCCTGATGCGCTACCTGTACGACCTCGCGGCCCCGGCGGGGTGACCGGTGGCCGGGTCGGGGCGCGCTCCCGGCGCGCCCCGACCCGGCCCGGTCCACCACCGCTTCCGCCCTCACCCCGGAGACACAGTGACCACCCCCTTCGCAGACGACGACGCCACGCCCGCCTCACCGCCGCCCGGCTGCCCCGCCCACGGGCTGGACACCACGGGGCTGGACACCGCCGGTCCGGGCACGGCCGGCCCGCACCCGGCCGGCTCCGGCCTCGACGCCCCGGGCCTGCGGCGGATCTACGGACCGGAGGCCGAGGCCGACCCGGCGGGCCTGTACGAGAAGCTGCGCGCCGAGCACGGCGAGGTGGCTCCGGTGCTGCTGCACGGCGACCTGCCGGCCTGGCTGGTCCTCGGCCACTCCGCCAACCTCACCGCCCTGCGCACCCCCTCCCGCTTCTCCCGGGACTCGCGCCGCTGGACGGCCTTCCAGGAGGGCCGCGTCACCCCGGACTCCCCGCTGATGCCGGTGATCGCCTGGCAGCCGCTCTGCGTCTTCGCCGACGGCGAGGAGCACCGGCGGCTGCGCGGTGCCGTCACGGAGAGCCTCAACCGCTTCGACCGGCGCGGGATCCGCCGCTACGTCACCCGCTTCACCGACCAGCTGGTCCGGGACTTCAGGCCGAGCGGCCGGGCCGACCTGGTCAGCCAGTTCGCCGAGCACCTGCCGATGCTGGTGATGACCCAGCTGGTCGGCATGCCGGAGGAGTACGGCCCCAAGCTGGTGGACGCCGCCCGGGACCTGATGAAGGGCACCGAGACGGCGATCGCCAGCAACGACTACGTGGTCGCCTCGCTGCGCCGGATGATGGAGCGCAAGCGGGCCTCACCCGGCACCGACCTCGTCTCCTGGCTGATGGAGCACCAGGCCGGGCTCACCGACGACGAGGTGCTGGAGCACCTGCGGGTGGTACTGCTGGCCGCGAACGAGACCACCGTGAACCTGATCGCGGACACCCTCAAGATGATCCTCACCGACGAGCGGTTCCGTGCCCACCTGTCCGGGGGCCACATGACCGTACCGGACGCCCTGGACCAGGTCCTCTGGGACTCCGCTCCGATGTCGCTGGTCGCCGGCCGCTGGGCCACCGGCGACACCGAGCTCGGCGGCCAGCAGATCAGGGCCGGCGACATGCTGCTCATCGGCATCGCCGCCGGCAACGTCGACCCGGTCGTCCGGCCGGACCTCTCCAAGCCGCTCTACGGCAACCGCTCCCACCTGGCCTTCGGCAGCGGGCCGCACGAGTGCCCCGGGCAGGACATCGGCCGGGCCATCGCCGAGGCCGGTATCGACATCCTGCTCACCCGCCTCCCGGACCTTCAACTGGCCGTTCCTGAGTCCGAGTTGACCTGGACATCGGCCTGGATCTCGAAGCACCTGGTGGAGCTGCCGGTGAGCTTCAGCCCGCGGTTCCCCGGCGAGGAGGACGACACCCTGCCGCAGCAGGTCGCGGCGGCCGCCCCCGGCGGCGCGGCCGGCCCGGCGGCCGGCGCACCGTCGGCCGCGCCTGCGTCGGCCTCCGCCGCGTCTGCGCCGGAACCGGCGGGCCGGGTGACGCTCCCGCGCCAGCGGCGCAGCTGGTGGAGCCGGCTGACCGCCCCGTTCCGGCGCTGACGGCGGCGGCTCCCATTCGGGCGTGCCGGACGGGGAAGTGACGAAACCTCGGGGCCGGGTACCGGTACGGCCAACAACCGGACTCGACACAGTCCCCGGCGGGGCGGCGAGGTAGCGCTCGGCGAGGCGCGTCGCCGACGTGCCTCGCCAACGGCCCGGCGCCGTACGGGATCGCGCTGGACGAGAACACCGCGCTGTCCGTGGCCACCGGGGCCACGGGCAGCTCCCATCGCGCGCCGGCGCGCGGTCGGCGCCGCCGTGACGGCGGGCGGACGGTCAGGACCTGCTCGGCGTGGCCCACCGGGCCGTCCGGGTCGTGCGGCACGGAGCTTGTGCGCACCGGCAGCCCCAACCCGCCCTACAGCACCCACGTTGCCGCCGCGCTGATGGCGGCCGACGCCGCACTGCAGGGCTCAGGGCTCCACTCGACCACGGCGCTTCCTTCGGATCACGCCCAAGACCCGCCCGCCTTGTCGGGGGCACGTGGCAGACTCTCCCCCGGGCCGGAGGTCGGCCCGGGAGGGGCGGGTGGAGATGGCCTTCGGTGGCACCTGGCGGCTGCTGCGCCGGAACGGTGACGAGCCGCTCGGCGAGATCCTGGTCGACGACGGCGACTTCCCCTGGCTGAGCGGCCACTTCGTCCCCGCACCCGGCTTCGCCGCGGTCAAGCCGTGGTTCGACGAGTCGCGCGCGCTGCTGGACGCCGAGGACTACGAGGGGTTCGACCGCTCCTACGACCGGATCGCCGCAGCCCTGACCCTGGTCGCCCCGGACGGACCCGTCGCGGAGTTCCTGCTCCACATCAACGGCGACCGGGCGTCCTTCCGCTGGTCCGACGAGCCCTTCGACACGTAGGAGCTGTCCGGCCCCATCATGTGACTCTCCAGGCTGGTCCTGTTCCGGAAGAGGTGCTGATGAGCCTTCCGCGAGCAAGCACTGGCCCACGGCGCCCCGGCCCCGATCGCCGACCTGATGCTGCCGAATGCGCGGGGAAGCTTCTTGACGCCTTCGTGGTCAAGGCCCTGTCAGTCGCTCGGGCAGCGCGTCCCCGCGGCCGGCAGCGTGCCCTCCGTCAGGAAGGCGTCTACCGCGCCGCGGATGCAGTTGCTCCGGGCCACCCCGAAACGACTTGTGTGCCGGACCGTGGCGAGTGCCGCGGACCGCGTCACCAGCGGCCGTGGACCTGGGGGCGGATCCGGCGGTCGTAGAGCTCGCGGACGGCGGCCAGGGTGGCCCCGGGCAGGGGCGGCAGTTCGGCGGTGCCCGCGTTGGCGCGGGCCTGCTCGGGGTTGCGCGCGCCGGGGATGACGGTGGTCACGCCGGGCTGCTGGACGATCCAGCGCAGCGCGGTCTGCGCCGGGGTCGCCCCCTCGGGGGTGAAGGTGGCGAACTCGGCCGCGGCCTCGACGCCGGTGGCGAAGTCCACGCCGGAGAACGTCTCGCCCTGGTCGAAGGCCTCGCCCTGCCGGTTGTGGGTACGGTGGTCGTCGGCGGCGAACATCGTCTGGGCGGTGTAGCGGCCGGACAGCAGCCCGGAGGCGAGCGGCACGCGGGCCAGGATCCCCACCCCGGCCGCCGCGGCGGCGGGCAGCACCTGCTCCAGCGGCTTGAGCCGGAACGCGTTCAGGATGATCTGGACGCTCGCCACGCCGGGCCGGGCGATCGCGGTGAGCGCCTCCGCGCAGGTCTCGACGCTGACGCCGTAGGCGGCGATCCGCTCCTCGGCGACCAGGGTGTCCAGCGCGTCGAACACCTCGTCCGAGGAGTAGACGGGCGTCGGCGGGCAGTGCAGCTGCACCAGGTCCAGCCGCTCCACGCCCAGGTTGGCCCGGGAACGGTCGGCCCAGGCACGGAAGTTGGCCAGGTGGTAGTGCTCCGGGCGCTGCTCGACCCGGCGGCCGAACTTGGTGGCGACGAAGACCTCGGCGTCCGGCCGGCCCTTCAGGTAGCGGCCGATCAACTGCTCGCTGCGCCCGTCGCCGTAGACGTCGGCGGTGTCGAAGAGGGTGACGCCCGCCTCGACCGAGGCGTCCAGGACGGCGAGGGCGTCCTCCTCCCGCACCTCGCCCCAGTCCGCGCCCAGCTGCCAGGTGCCGAGTCCCACGACCGAGACGGGGCGGCCGGTACGGCCGAGTACACGCTGTTCCATGGGTCGACCCTCTCACGGCCGCCGCGCGGGAGCACCGGACGGCGCGCCCGCGCGGCATGGCTCGGCGGTGGGTGGGGCGTGTGCGTCGGGGTCTGCGGGCCCGTCAGGCGCCGGCGGCGTGGAGGCGCCGCAGGATCGCCATCAACTCCTCGGGCGGGGCGACCGAGAACGAACGGGTGGCGTCGTCGATCACGGTCAGCGAGGTCACCGTGCCCTGGTACCACCAGTAGAGGCGGGGCGAGAGCGGGCCGGGGTTGTCCTGGTAGGCACCGAGGCCGAACGCGGCGAGGTCGTTGACCGCGTCCACGGCCCCGCCGTCCAGCAGCGGGTGGAAGACCAGGTAGTGACGGCTCGGTACGGTGAACAGGGCTCCCTCGGGCGGGAGTTCGCGGCCGGTGAGGGTACGGGCGAGCTCGTCGAGGACGAGCGCCTTGCTGGCGACGAACATCGACTCGCCGGACACGATGTGCATCACCGCGCCGGCCTGGCCGCGGGCGGTGTCGTACTCGACCGGCTCCCGGAGCAGGTTGGCGCGGCCGGCGGCACGCAGCCGCTCCAGCCCCACCTCGGCGACGAACGGGTCGTCGAGCATCCGGACGGCCTCGGGGAGGTCCAGGGCGAGGGCCTCCAGCAGCCCGGCGGCGACCGGGCGGACGTAGCTGAAGGACGCCGCCGCGGCGGGCGGGAAGGCGTCGTCGGCCACCAGGCGCAGGTAGGCCGAGCGAAGGATCTCGTCGGAGCCCTGCGGCGTGGCGTCGACGGCGCCGTCCAGGGCCCGGAAGTGGTGCTCCACCAGGCGGGGCCACTCGCGCGGGTCGGCGCGGCGGCAGAGCTCGGCGAGGTTGTGCAGCGGCCTGCTGCCCTGCGGGGCGCGGAGGGCGTCGCCCTCGACGGTGACCTGCGGGAGGTCTGCGTGGTACTGGCGCACCAGGCCGCGCAGGTAGTCGGCCTGGTCGACCGTCAGCGCGGTCAGATGGGGGTCGTATTGGGCCGAGGGCTTGGACCGGAAGAACTTCATGCACCCGACCCTACGTTCGAGGTGGGGGTGGTCTGACCAGCGGGGTAGGTGTGAGGGCGGTCCGGCGGGGCGGGCCGGGCCGGCGGGCCGCGGGTCCGCCGTCGGGGCGTCAGGCCGCCGCGACCGGGGTGAACGCGTCGCCGCCGACGATCCACTCGCCGCGGCGCATCACGGCCACCAGGTCGTAGCCCGCGGAGTCGAGCACGACCAGGTCGGCCTGCTTGCCGGGCTCCAGCGAGCCGACCCGGTCGGCGAGGCCGAGCAACCGTGCCGGAGTGGCGGACAGCGCGGCGACCGCCTGCGGGAGGGTGAGCCCGTTGACGGTGACCGACCGCTTGAAGGCCACGTCCAGGGTGAGGGTGGAGCCCGCGATGGAACTCCCGTCGGCGAGCATCGCGACGCCGTCCCTGACCTCGACCTGGAGCGGGCCGAGCGGGTACAGCCCGTCACCCATCCCCGCCGCCCCCATCGCGTCCGTGATCAGCGCGACCCGGGCCGCCCCCGCCGTCCCGTACGCCAGATCCAGCACCGACGGATGCAGGTGCACCCCGTCGTTGATCAGCTCCACCGTGACCCGCTCGTCCTCCAACAACGCCACGATCGGCCCCGGCGCCCGGTGCGCGATCCCCGGCATCGCGTTGAACAGGTGCGTCGCCACCGTCGCCCCCGCCTCCACCGCCTCCAACGTCCGCCCGTAGTCCGCATCGGTGTGCCCCACCGCCGCCACCACCCCCAGCTCCGCCAGCATCCGCACCGACTCCAGCCCACCCGGCAGCTCCGGCGCCAACGTCACCATCCGCGCCCGCCCCCGCGCCGCGTCCACCAACTTGCGCACCAACGCCGGATCCGGATCCCGCAACAGGTCCGGACGATGCGCACCACACCGGTTGTGCGAGATGAACGGCCCCTCGAAGTGGATCCCGGCCAGCACGCCGTCCTCCACCAGCTCCGACAGCACCGCCGCCTGCCGCGCCACCTCGTCGATCTCCCCGGTCACCGTCGAGGCCATCGTCGTCGTCGTACCGTGCTCCAGGTGCGTGCGCGCCACCCGCAGCGCCTCCTCCGCCACCCCCGACGCGTACGACGCACCACCACCACCGTGCACGTGCAGGTCCACGAACCCCGGCACCACCGTGAACCCCGACAGATCGAGGTCCCCCGGCACCACCGGACCGCCGACACCCGCCACCACCGCGCCCTCCACCACCAGACGGCCGTCCTCGACCACCCCGGACGGCAGGACCAACCGGGCGCCGGACAGTGCAGTACGATCCGCGGCAATCACGCGGCCACCCCCTGGGCTTGTGGACGGACAGCTGGACGGGCAGGTGCGCTTCCGCGCGATCGGGTGCGCCGGCGGGCACCTCGACGGGCGCGTCGACGGGCGCGCGGCGGAACGTCGTCGGCGCGTCATCGATGCAGACGGTGCAGGCGGGCGCGCGGAATCCGGGCAGGAACGGACGTCCGGAAGCAGCGATCGAGGGGATCGACTGAGTGAAATTGCTTGAATCATCGCCATCATAGTCAGCTTCGAGCGTCTGGCCAGCCCCTCGGGCGCCCTGAAACCGGCCCGGAACCCCGTCGCACCGGGCCGAACGGGCCCGCTACGGGTCTAGACTCGCCGCATGCTCAAAGCTGATCGCTCCGCCCGGATACTTGCGCACGTCACCGAAGCGGGGAGCGCCGATGTGCACGCGCTCGCCGGGCTCCTGGGCGTCTCGACCGCGACCGTCCGCCGGGACCTCCAGGAGCTCCATGAGCAGGGGCTGCTGCACCGCACGCGCGGCGGCGCGGTGACGGGCCCGGTCAACCTCGAACTACCGCTGCGCCATCGCAGCGAGAAGCAGCGCGAGGAGAAGCGCAGGATCGCCCAGGCCGCCGCCGCACTCGTGCCGGACGGCGCGGTGGTGGGCCTGAGCGGCGGCACCACCACCAGCGAGCTCGCCCGGGTCCTGGCCGAACGCGGCGGCATCACCGTGGTGACCAACGCGGTGAACGTCGCCGCGGACCTGATCGTCCGGCCCGAGGTGCGGCTGGTGGTGATCGGCGGCATCGCCCGGACCGCGAGCTACGAGCTGGTCGGCCCGGCCGCCGACCGGATGCTCTCCCAGTACCACCTGGACGTCGCCTTCATCGGGGTGGACGGCCTGACGGCCGAGGAGGGCTGCACCACGCACGACGAGATGGAGGCCCAGACCGACCGGGCGTTCCTGCGCAGCAGCGCCCGCGCCGTCGTCCTGGCCGACAGCACCAAGGCGGGCAGGGTCACCTTCGCGCGGATCTGCCCGCTCGCCGAGGTCCACGACCTGGTGACGGACGACGGTCTGACGGAGGCGCAGGAGAAGGCCTTCGCCGCCTGCGGGGTGCGGGTCCGCCGCGCCTGAGGGGCGCGGGCGGGTCGCACCTGCGGCGCGGGCGCCCCCGGCCGGCTCAGAAAGTGTTGGGTAATTGATCAACTTCATGGCGTGATCCACTGGTGGTGATCTTTGCGTTGCCCTGTCCGCGAAGATCACCGCCATGTGTGTCTGTGCGTGCAAGCCGTCCTATGACTCGTCGTTGACGGACGCTCAGTGGGCGGTGATCGAGCCGCTGCTGCCGGTGCGGGATCTGCGCCGGGCCGGCCGTCCGTTGAAGTTCCCGCGTCGGCTGGTCGTGGACACTGTGCTGTACGTGCTGGTCAGCGGCTGTGCGTGGAGGCTGGTGCCGCATGATCTCGCCCCGTGGGACGTGGCCTACCGCTGGTTTCGCGCGTGGACGGCGGACGGCACCTGGGACCGGGTTCACGACACACTGCGCGAGCGGGTCCGGGTGGCGGACGGCCGGGACCCGCAGCCCTCGGCGGCGGTGCTGGATTCGCAGTCGGCCCGCAGCCACCAGGGCGGGCAGGCGATCGGCTACGACGCGGGCAAGCGGGTGCGGGGCCGTAAGCGGCACCTGCTGGTGGACACCTGCGGGCTCGTGCTGCGGGCGGTGGTGCACTCGGCCTCGGTGCAGGACCGGGCGGGCGCGAAGCTGGTCCTCAGCGGGATCCGGAACCTGTTTCCGCAGGTCGGGCTGGTCTGGGTCGACGGCGGCTACGTGAATGTGGTCGACGCGGGCCTGGTCGGCTGGGCGGCCGAGCACGAGAACCTGGAGATCGTCGCGGTGCCGCGCAATGCGGATGTGAAAGGGTTCCAGGTGCTGCCCCGCAGGTGGGTGGTCGAGCGGACATTCTCCTGGCTGGGACGGTGCAGACGGTTGGCACGGGACTACGAGCGCAAGACCGCGCACGCCGAAGCGATGATCAAGGTTGCGATGATCCGGCTCATGGCCGCCCGCCTCGCCGGCGAGGAGGTCGAACCGCGCGGCCCCATCGAGACCGAAGCAGCCCGCCGCCTCGCCGACGACCTCAAGAACCAGTAATCATCCGATTACCCAACACTTTCTCAGGCGACGGGGGCCGCCGCGATGGTCGGGAGGAGCCGGGCGGCGGCCTCGGTGACGGCGCCGCGGCCGGCGGCGAGGTAGCCGCGCGGGTCGACGGCGCGCTCGTCGCCGGCGAGGTGGGCGCGGACGGCGGCCGTCATCGCGATGCTCAGCGCCGTACCGATGTTGACCTTGGTGATGCCGCCTCCGACGGCCCGCCGCAGCTCGTCGTCCGGGACACCGGAGGAGCCGTGCAGGACGAGCGGGACGTCCAGCGCCGCGCGCAGGTCGGCGAGCAGGGCGTGGTCGAGCCGGGCGTCGCGGGAGGTCATCGCGTGCGTGCTGCCGATGGCGACGGCGAGGGCGTCCACGCCCGTCTCGGCGACGAAGTGCCGGGCCTCCTCGGGCCGGGTCCGGGCCCCGGGCGCGTGCGCGTCCAGCGGGCCCCGCCCGTCCTTGCCACCGACCTCGCCGAGTTCGGCCTCCAGCCAGAGCCCCGCGCCGTGCGCCCAGGCGGCGGCCGCACGGGTGACGGCGACGTTCTCCTCGTACGGCAGGTGCGCGGCGTCGAACATCACCGAGCTGAACCCGCAGTCCGCGGCCTGGCGGAGCAGCCCGTCGCTGGTCACGTGGTCCAGGTGGAGCGCCACCGGGACGGTGCTCGGCTCGGCGGACCGCACCGCGGCGGCGGCCAGCGGCCCCGGGCGTCCGCCGTGGTAGCGCACGGCGTTCTCGCTGATCTGGAGGATCACCGGGGCCCCGGCCGCCTCGGCCGCGGCGACGACGGCCTCGATGTGCTCCAGGGTGATGACGTTGAAGGCGGCGACGGCGCCGCGCCGGGCTGCGGCCCGGCCGACCAGGTCACCGGTGGCTGCCAGGGGCATGAGCTCTCCTGAGGGTGCGTGAGGGCGGGCCCCGGCGGGGCCCTCGCGGGAGCGGAGGCCCCGGCGGGGCCCTCGCGGGAGCGGACGGGTCAGGCCGGGCGGAGCCGGACCAGGGGAAGGTCGTGCCGGTACGCCTGCCGGTCGAGGTGGCCCGCGTACGGCGCCCGGACGGCCGCGGCCGACAGCGCCACCGCCTCGGCCAACGCCCGTGGCCAGGGGCTGCCGTCGGCGAGGGCCGCGGCGAGCGCGGCCACCGCTGCGTCCCCTGCGCCGGTCGGGTTGCCCCCGCGCACCACACGCGCTTCGGGGAGGCGGGCGTGCCAGGCGCCGTCCGGGGTGACGGCCAGCAGGCCGTCGGGCCCGAGCGAGGCGACCACCGCCCGGGCACCGCCGTCCGCCAGGGCCCGGGCGGCGGCGAGCGGGTCCGCGATGCCGGTGGCGTCCCGCAGCTCGGCCGCGTTGGGCTTGACCACCGTCGGCCCGGCCGCCAGCGCCCCGGTGAGCGCGGCCCCACCGGCATCGAGGAGGACCGGGACGCCGTGCCGGTGGGCGAGGCGGACCAGGTCCCCGTAGGCGCCCGGGCGCAGGCCGTGGGGCAGGCTGCCGGAGAGCACCAGGGCGCGGGCGGCGGGCAGCAGGCCCGTGGCGCCCGCCAGGACCGCCGCCCAGTCCTCGTCGGCGAGCTCCGGACCCGGCTCGTTCAGGACGGTCGCGTCGGCCTCGTCGACGACGGTGACGGTGCGCCGGGTCACCGCGCCGGGGCGGAGCGGGACGGGCAGGTACGGGAGGCCGGCCCGGTCCAGCTCGGCGCGGACGACGTCCCCGGTGGGGCCGCCGAGCGGCAGCAGGGCGGTGGTCGGGCGGCCCAGCGCGTGCAGCACGCGGGCGACGTTCACGCCCTTGCCGCCGGCCTGTTCGTGGACGGCGGCCACCCGGTGGGTGGTGTGCGGGCGCAGCGCGGGCACGGCGTAGGTGACGTCCAGCGCGGGGTTGGGGGTGACGGTCACGATCACGGCGCCGCGGTCCGTCCGGACGCCGCGGCGGGAACGGGCGCAGGGCCGGACGCCGCGGCGGGAACGGAGACGGGAGCGGGAACCGGAGCGGGGCCGGGTGCAGAGGGAGCGCCGGCCGCCGCGTCCAGGGCCCGCAGACCGGCGCCCAGGCAGCCGGCGGCCGACCCGAGTGCGGCGGGGACCAGGCGCGGCGGGACGAGGATCCGGGCCCGGTCGGCCAGGGCCGCGGCCAGCGGGTCGAGCAGCAGTCGGCCGGACTCGGCGAGCCCGCCGCCGAGCACGACCAGCGGTGGATCCAGCACCAGGGCGGCCGTCGCCACCGCGTCGGCCAAGGCGTCCACCGCCTCGGCCCACACCGCGCGGGCAGCCCGGTCGCCCGCGGCCGCCAGCCGGGCGACCTCCTCCGCGGGGGCCTGCCGCCCGGTGGCCGCGGCGTACCGGCGGGCCACGGCGGCGGCCGAGACGTAGGTCTCCGCGCAGCCGAGCGCCCCGCAGGCGCACGCCTCCCCGCCGGGGCGGACCACCAGGTGGCCGATCTCCCCGGCCCGGTGGTGCGCACCCGGCTCGGCCCGGCCGCCGGTCATCACGGCGGCCGCGATGCTCGTACCGACCGGGACGAACAGGAAGCGCTCCGCGCCGCGACCGGCGCCGAGCCGCGCCTCGGCCGTCCCGCCGGCCCGCACGTCGTGGGTGACGGCGACCGGAAGCCCGGTGCGCTCGGCCAGCAGCTCGCGGAAGGGGACGTCGCGCCAGCCGATGGTGGTCGAGTGGACCCCGGTGCCCGTGGTCTCGTCGACGATGCCGGGGACGGCGAGGCCGACGGCGTCGACCTCGGCGCCCTGCCGTTCGGCGTGCCGGAGCAGTTCGGTGACCACCGCCACGATCGTGTCGACGACGGCCGCGGGGCCGCGTTCGCGTCCGGTGGCCCGGTGTTCGCGGTGGCGGACGGCGGCCCCGCGGTCGAGCAGCGCCGCCTTGATGCCGGTGCCGCCGACGTCCACGGCGACGACCCGGCGCCCGGCGGCGCCGTCGCCCCGCGCGGGCGCAGGACCGTACCGAGGGTCCGTCAGGCCGGCCGGCGCGGATCCGGTCGTCGGGTGGCGCTCACTCATGAGCCGGTGAGGACCACGGAGCGGGTCAGGTGCCGCGGCCGGTCCGGGTCGAGGCCCTTCGCGGCGGCGAGGGCCGCTGCCAGCCGGTGGACGCGGACCAGTTCGGCGAGCGGGTCGAGGCCGTCCTCGATCCAGCGGGCGCCGGTCCCCCGCACCTGTTCGGCGAGGCCGGCCGGGGCCGTGCCGAGCATCCAGGTGGCGGTGGACGGCGCGGCGATGCTGATCGGTCCGTGCCGGTACTCCATCGCCGGGTACGCCTCGCTCCAGGCGAGCGCCGCCTCGCGCAGCTTCAGCCCGGCCTCGTTGGCCAGGCCGACGGTCCAGCCGGTGCCGAGGAAGGTGAACTGGGTGCAGTCCGTGAGTCCTTCGGGCAGCGGTTCGGTCAGGGCGGTCCGCCCGTCCGCCTCGACCGCCTCGGTGTGCAGGCCCAGGTGGGCGCGGAGCAGGGTGAGCGCGGTGGTGGCGAACCTGGTCTGCACCACGGACCGCTCGTCGGCGAAGTCCAGGACGGCCACGTCGTCCGCCGCGCCCATCACCGGGGTGTCCGGGTCCGCGGTGATCGCGGAGGTGCGGACCTGCCCGCGCAGCCCGTCCAGCAGGGTCAGCACCTCGGTGGTGGTCCCGGAGCGGGTCAGGGCGACCACCCGGTCGTAGGAGCGGACGCCCGGGAACTCGGAGGCGGCGAAGGCATCGGTGACGCCGTGTCCGGCGGCCTCCCGGAGCCCGGCGTACGCCTGGCCCATGAACAGCGATGTCCCGCAACCGACGACCGCCACCCGCTCGCCGTGCGCGGGCAGCGCCGGGCAGTCCGCCCGGGCGAGCTCCGCCGCTCGGCTCCAGCAGTCCGGCTGGCTGGCGATCTCGGCCTCGACATGGGTCGCCATCGGCCACCTCCGCGTGAGTGCTTGCCAATAACTGATCTCTTTTCGCTTGATTCAAGCAGCTTTGAACAGTCATTGGAAGCATGGTGCGCAGATCTCTGCGCGAAGTGGCGACATCCGCGCGCCCGAAGCGGACTCCGCAGGGCGCCAACGACAACGAGCGCGCTCTCCGGGGAGAGCGCGCTCGTCGCGTCGTCAACAGCATGGAGGGTGGACCCGGCACGAGGGTGGACCCGGCCCGGACGCCGCCGCGCGGCGCGCGCTCGGAGCGGCGGCGGCAACAGGGCCGCCTCAGCGATCCCGGACAGGCGGCCGGCGCGCGGCGCCGGCGCGGCTCACCCGAGGTCGACGTCGGCGGGATCGACGGAGCGGACGACGGCGAAGAGCCGCGCGCAGCGCTGCGCCATGGCCTCGGGCGACTGGTCGGGGTGGGTGATCCACCAGCGGACCAGGGCGGTGCACAGGCCGCGCCAGGCGTACTTGAGGGCATCGGCGTCGAGCGGGTCGTCGGATCCGGTCGACCGCAGGAGGTCGGCGGTGCCGATCGCGGCGAGGTCGTCGATGGCGTCGCGGTAGTGCGCCGCGCGGTGGGCGGCGTCGCTGCCGGGCGGCAGCGTGGCGTCGTAGAGGACGAACCAGGCCTCGCGCTGCCCGTCCAGAGCGGTGAACAGGGCGCGCAGGACGCGCAGGGCGGTGGGCGACGCCTCGGCGGAACCCTCGGCCATCGCGGCGTCGACGGCGTTCAGCAACCGCTCGCCGACGGGGTTCAGGCAGGCGAGGTAGAGGTCCTGCTTGCTGCCGAAGTACTGGTGCAGCAGCGGCTTGGTGACGCCCACCCGGGCGGCGACGGCGGCCACGGTGGTGGCCTCGTAGCCGTGACGGCCGAACTCCTCGGTGGCCGCGGCCAGGACCTGCCGCTCTCGCTCGGCCCGGGGCACGCCCTTGGTGCCGGCCTTGGAAGGAGGCGAAGGAGGCGAAGGAGGCGTTGTCATAGGATCCGATATTACCCTAGGGTAATTATCCACTGGGTAAGTTACCTGCGACCCCTCTGGGAGCACACGCATGCCTGCCGCCCCGTCCGCCCCCGGTGCCGCCCGTCCCCGCTCCTGGTGGGGCTGGGGCCACACCGACGCCCACCCGAGCGACGCGGAGTGCGCCGCGCTGGGCGCCCTGCTGCCAGGCACCCTCGCCCGCCCGCTGCCGATACCCCGGGTCGCCGACCTGCCCATCGCCCGGCCCGGTGCGACGCCCCCGCCGGCCCTCGCTCACCTGGTCACCGCCGACCCCGGAGCCCGCGCCGCCCACGCGATGGGCAAGGCGTACCGCGACGTCGTCCGGGCCCTGCGCGGCCGGCCCGGCCGCATCCCCGACCTGGTCGCCCGGCCGACCGACGACCGGCAGGTGGCCGACCTGCTGGACTGGGCCGGCGAGCACGGGGTGGCCGTCATCCCGTTCGGCGGCGGCTCCTCGGTGGTCGGCGGCGTCGAGTACCGCGGCGACGCGCACCGCGCCGTGCTGTCGCTCGACCTCACCGCGATGGACCGGGTCCTGGAGATCGACACCCTCGGCCGCTCGGCCCGCATCCAGGCCGGCGCGCTCGGTCCCGTGCTGGAGGGGCAGCTGCGGCCCCACGGCCTCACCCTGCGTCACTTCCCGCAGAGCTTCGAGTTCTCCACCCTCGGCGGCTGGCTGGCCACCCGCGCCGGCGGCCACTACGCCACCGGCCACACCCGCATCGACGACTTCGTGCAGTCGCTGCGCGTGGTCACGCCCGCCGGAGTGAGCACGTCCTGGCGCCTGCCCGCGTCCGGCGCCGGGCCGTCGCCCGACCGCCTGTTCCTCGGCTCCGAAGGCACGCTCGGCGTCATCACCGAGGCGTGGATGCGCGTGCAGGAGCGCCCCCGGTTCAAGGCGTCGACCTCCGTGGCCTTCGGCGAGTTCCAGCGCGCCCTGGAGGCGGTGCGCACCATCGCCCAGTCCGACCTCGCCCCGGCCAACTGCCGGCTGCTCGACCCGGGCGAGGCGCTGCTGTCCGGCGCCTCGCACGACGGCTCCACCGTCCTGGTCCTGGGCTTCGAGTCCGCCACCGGCCCGGTCGACGACCGCCTGGCGAGCGCCCTGGAGCTGGCCCGCGCCCACGGCGGCCGCGGCGAGACGCCCACGGCGGGGGGCGACGCGCCGGCGGACACGGCGGTCAGCGCGTGGCGCTCGGCCTTCCTGCGGATGCCCTACCTGCGCGACGGGCTGGCCCGCATGGGCGCCGTCGTCGAGACCTTCGAGACCGCCGCGACCTGGGACCGGCTCCCCGCCCTGATCGACGCCGTCCGCACCGAGGTCGGTGCCACCGCCCTGAAGGCCACCGGCCACCCGGCCACCGTCAACTGCCGCCTCACCCACGTCTACCCCGACGGCGCAGCCCCCTACTTCACCGTGGCCGTGGCCGGCCGACCCGGCGACGAGGTCCGGGTCTGGGACGACGTCAAGGCCGCCGCGGTCGACGTCCTGCACCGCCACCGCGCGACCGTCACCCACCACCACGCCGTCGGCCGCGACCACCGCCCCGGCTACGACCGTCAGCGCCCGGAGCCCTTCGCGCTGGCGCTGCGCGCCGCCAAAGACGCCCTGGACCCCCACCGGATCCTCAACCCGGGTGTCCTGCTCGACTGACGGGACGGCGGGCGGCCGTCCGACCGGCCTCGCAGTCCTGCGCGCGGGCCGCTCAACCGAGCGGCCCGCGCGGGGGCCTAGCGGCAGACCTCGCCCTGCTGGTCGGCGAGGACCTTCTCGGTCAGCTTGCCCAGCGCCTTGGTGACGGGCTCCACGTCGGCGGTCTTCCTCGGGAGGATGCTGGTGTCGGCGCTCACCGCCACGGCGACGCCCTTGGAGTGGTCTCCGCTGCAGTAGTCGAACACCGAGGCCCCCGGACCGCCCGCCACGACGCCACGACCGATCAGGTCCTTCGCCGACGCGTGGCCGGGCTCCTCCGGTTCTTCGGGATCGACGCCGAACACCGAGACGCTCACAGCGGTCTCCCCGTCGATCTCGATCGTGCAGTAGATGTGCTTGTCGCCCCTCACCTCGCGGTGTTCGGTACCCGGGCGCCCCTTGGGCAGGACGGTGGCGAGCGGCGTGCCGGCGGCCCGCTCCAGCCCGCAGAGGGTCTGCTTCGGCCCGGCCTCGTCGTCACTGCCGCCGAGGACCAGCACGGCCCCGACCACCACCGCCGCCACCACGGCCGCCGCCCCGCCGAACAGCCAGAGCCGTCGGCCCCGACCGCCCTCCGAACCGGAGATCGTCTCGGTCGTCTCCAACGAGGCGTCCGGCTGAATGTCCGTCATGTGTCCTGTCCCCCTGATGCGCCGGGCTCCCGCCCGGCGGTGAACTGCTTGGATGCGGCGCGGAGCATATCCCGGAACGGACTCCATAATCATCACAGCAGTCGCACAATTCCCGGGAAACTCAGGGCTCTTGGTACGTGCCCCCTAGGGGTCCCCGCAGGCGCCCCCGACCCGGTCCGCGCCGGTCAGCGGGCCCAGTCCGGCTTCCAGACCGGCTGCGGACCGGACGGCAGCACCGCGAGGTGGCGGCGGAGCAGGGCCAGGGCCGGGTGGGTGTTGTCGCGGTGCCACAGCAGGTAGTGCGGGTAGACCGGGGTCGGGTCGAGCACCGGGATGCGCCGGAGGTCGCAGCCGGTGGGCCAGACGAGCCGGGTCTGCGCGCCGACCAGGCTGGCCACGGCCGTGGAGTCGGCGACCACCTCCAGCAGACCCTCGATGCCGAAGTTGGGGCCGGTCGACTCGATGCCGAGCCCGAACGCGGTGGCGAGGTCGTCGTAGTAGGCGGCCCATTCCGTCCCCGGGACGATGCCGGGGATCCAGATCCGGTGCCCGAGCAGCTCGGCCGGCGTCACCGACCGGGCGTCGGCGAGCGCGTGGCCCGGTCCGGTGAGGAGTTCGTGGGGCTCGTCCAGCGCCGGGGCCGCCTCGATGCCCTCGGGCAGCTGGAGGCCGGGCGCGGTCACCGCGCGGAAGGTGGCGTCGATCGTGCCCGCGGCGAGCTCGGCGAGCGCGGTCGCCGCGTCGAACAGCGTCACCACGTCGAGGTCGACGTCCGGGTGCGCCCGGTGGAACTCGCGCAGCAGCGCCGAGGGGGCGAGGCGGGAGCCGAGCACGTCGACGCGCAGGGCCCGGCGGCCCGGCCGGACCGAGTCCGCGGCTCGTTCGGCCGCCCGCAGCAGCTCGCGGGCATGCGGCAGGAACGCCTGACCGTCGATGGTGAGCCGGGCACCGCGCGCGGTGCGGGTGAACAGCCGCACGCCGAGGTCCTTCTCCAGGACGGCGACGCGCTTGGAGACGGCCTGCTGGGTGATCGACAGGTCCGCCGCGGCCTCCTGGAACCGGCCCGAGTCCACGACCGCGACGAAGGTGCGTACGGCTTCGAGGTCCATGCCGCCAGCCTAGGGCCCGTCTCGGTGCCGCGGCTCTGCGGCCACAACCAGCGGTTGTGTCCGGGCTGCCCGGAGGTTGTTTGCCCCCGGACCCCGCAGCTCGCTTTGATGCCGGTCGGCGGCGACGGGCGAGAGGCGGGGTGGGCATGACGGAGGCGGTTGCGGGACGGCGGGCGGCCGGGGCGTCCCTGGGGCGGCCGTTCCGGTGGCTCTGGGCGGCGTACGCGGTCAGCGCGCTCGGCACCCGACTGGCGTTCAACGCATTTCCGCTGGTGGCGTTGCAGGTCCTGCACGTAGGCCCGGCACGGGTGGCGGCTCTGGCGGCCGCCGGCGCGGCCGTTGGCGCCGTGGTGGCGGTGCCGCTCGGGCCGTGGGTGGAGTTCCGCCGGAAGCGGCCGGTGATGGTCGCGATGGACGCCGTGCGGTTCGCGGCGCTGATCAGCGTTCCGGCCGCGTACGCGCTCGGCCTGCTCGGCTTCGCCCAACTGCTGGTTGTGGCGGTGGTCGTCGCCGCCGCCGACATCGCCTTCGGCGCGGCCTCCGGGGCCCACCTCAAGGCGCTCGTCCCACCGGCCGACCTGCTCCGCGCGAACGCGCGGTTCGAATCGACGGCCTGGACCACCACCGTCCTCGGACCACCGCTGGGCGGTGCCGCGGCCGGTCTGTTCGGCCCGGTGGCGGCCGTCGCCGCCGATGCGGTCAGCTACCTGCTCTCCGCCCTGGGCCTGCGGGCCATCGGCGGGCGGGAGCCGCAGCCCGGGCGCCCGACGGCCCCGCTCCTGCGCCCCGCCGGTCTGGCCGAGGGGTGGCGGTACCTGCTCACCGACCCGGTGCTGCGCCCGCTGTTCCTCAACACCGTCCTGGTGAACGGCCTGATCATGGCGGCGGAGCCGCCGCTCGCCGTCCTGATGCTCGGCGGACTCGGCTTCGCTCCCTGGCAGTACGGGCTCGCCTTCGCCGTGCCGTGCGTCGGCGGGCTGATCGGCTCGCGGCTGGCCGGGCGGCTGGTCACCCGCTTCGGCCGGCACCGGGTCCTGCGCACCGCGGGGGTGCTGCGGGTGTGCTGGCTGCCCGGCCTGGCCTTCGTCGGACCGGGCCCGGTCGGGCTGCTGCTCGTGATGGCGGTCGAGTTCGGGCTGATCCTCTGCGTGGGCGTGTTCAACCCCGTCCTCGCCACCCACCGGCTCGACCGTACGCCGACGGACCGGCTCGCCCGCACCCTCGCGGCCTGGTCCGTCACCGGCAAGGCCGTCATCGCGGCGCTCACCGCGCTCTGGGGGGTGCTGGCCGCCGTGGCCGGCCCGCGCGCGGCGATCACGATCGCCGGCCTGCTGGCCCTGGCGACGCCACTGCTGCTCCCCCGGCGGGAGCTCGGCGCGGACCATGCACCCGGCGACACGGCGGGCCGCGGCGCCGACGGGCGCACGACCGACCGGACGGCCCGGTGAACCGTCCGCCCGGGGAGGGAGCGCCCGGCTCCGCCCGCTGTCGGTGCCGCGTGCCATGCTGGGGCGGTGCGCTTCGAATTCGATGCCGAGCTGTGGATCTGGGACGCCCGGCGGTCCGACAGCTGGACGTTCGTCAGTCTGCCCGCCGAGGCGTCCGAGGAGATCCGGGATCACCCCGGCGGGCCGCCGCGCGGCTTCGGCTCGCGGCGCGTCCAGGTCACCGTCGGCGGCAGCACCTGGCCGACGTCGATCTTCCCGGACAGCACGCGCGGCTGCTACGTCCTGCCGGTCAAGCGTGCGGTCCGCAAGGCCGAAGGCCTGGAAGCGGGTGACACCGCCTCGGTGACCGTCGAACTGCTGGACATCTGACGTCCAGGACCTGTCGGTCCTAGACGACGCAGAACTCGTTACCCTCCGGGTCCTGCAGGACGACGGCGTAGTACGCCATGTCCGGCTTGTCCATGATCCGCAGCACGGTGGCACCGGTCTCGGTGAGCCGCTCGACCTTTGCGGTGACCCGCTCGGTGCGGACCGCCAGCGGGACCTCCCGCCCTCCGCCCACCTTCAGGTCGAGGTGCAGCCGGTTCTTGGCGACCTTCGGCTCCGGGACCTGCTGGAACCAGACCCGCGGCCCCCGCCCCGCCGGATCGACGATCGACTCCGGCGTCTCCCCGGCCCCGGCGGGCAGCTCCTCCGCGGGCACGCCCATGTCCGCCCAGTACTCCCGCCACGTGGCGTGACCGCCCGGTGGAGGCTCCGGAACGTACCCCAGAGCCTCGGCCCAGAAGCTCACCAGCCTGCGCGGGTCGGCACAGTCGATCACCAGCTGCAGCGTCATCTCCATACCCGGAGGATGCCACGCGGGTCCGACGGCATCGACTCCTCCTCATCGGGCTCCACCCCTCGCCGGTCCGGTCGGCCGGCGTCGAGCCGAGCAGCGCGACCGGAGTCCTCGCCCAGGCCTTCGCAGGCCGACTCGATCGCTTCCGGCCGAGGGCGGGCGGGTTCTGCCATGTGTGCGATCAATTTGCGTTATCCCCACCAGCCTGACGGGTCTCCTGTGATGTCGACGCATGACGCGTCGGCCGGCCGGGTGGGGCGGGCATGGTGGGAGAGCCACGACGCCGTACCGGACCGCAGGTTGGAGACTAGGAGTCCGTGTCCTCATGCAGTCCATACGTCGCCGGCAGGGGCTGGCCGTTGTCGTGGCGATCGGTGTTGTGGCAGCCGCAGCGAGCGCGTGCGGCCCGGAGGCCGGCGCGCAGGCCTCGGACAGGTCCGGCGCGGTGGCCGCGGCGGTGGAACCCGTCGGCGGCCTCCCGTCGGCGGATCCGGCTTCCTCACCGTCGGCGACCGCCTCCGTTTCCTCACCCACGACGGCGACCGCGACCGCGTCGGCCACGACGTCCGTGGTGGCCACCCCGTCGACGTCTACGAGCACCCCGACCTCGGCGGTCACCCAGGCCTCGCCGGGCCCGGCCGCCCCGAGCGTTCCTCCCAAGACACCGGCCGGCACCGCCGCGTCGGGTCCGGCCGCGACGACTCCTGCCAGTGGTGCGCCCCGTCCGGGCGCCTCCACGCCGTCGCCCCGGACCGCTCCGAACACCGGCAACGGCAACGCGGCGCCGGACCGCTCGGCCGGCGGCGCCGAAGCGCTCTCACTGCGGCTGATCAATGAGGAGCGGGCCCGCAACGGCGTCCCGGCCCTGGTGGTGAAGGCCGATCTGACGGCCTTCGCCGAGAAGTGGGCCCGGCACATGCGCGAGACCGGGTTCGCCCACTCGGAGAACGCCTCGGGTGCCGGTCCCAGCCTGACCGGGAGCCGGACGCTGACCGGCGAGTGCATCGTCATGTGGGGCGACGCCGCCATGACCGGGGAACAGGCCGTGGTCCAGTTCCAGAAGATGTGGACCGACTCCCCCGGCCACCACGCCGCGCAGATCAACCCCCGCTACAAGGAGATCGGCGTCGGCCTCTTCCACGATTCCAGCGGCTGGTGGGGCGTGCACGAGTTCGCCGGCTGACTGCCACCCCGGCGTTCCCGGGTGAACCGCCACCCCACTGTCACCGGGCGCACCCCGGCCCGGCCCGTCGAGGGGGCCGGGCCGGTGGGGTCGGCTAGCGTCCGGGGTGTGGTGGAGATTCGACGGGTCGTCGGCTCGGAAGCGGAGCACCCAGCGGCGCAGCACCCAGCGGCGCAGCACCCGACGGCGCAGCGCCCGGCGGCGCCCGAGCTGGTGTGGTACGCCGCGTACGGCTCGAACATGCACGCCGAGCGGCTGAACGTCTACCTGCGGGGCGGGCGCCCGGCGGGCGGGGCGCGCAGCTGCCCGGGGGCGCGGGACGGACGCCCGCCGCGGCGCAGCGTGCCGGTGGTGCTGCCCGGGGTCCTCTACTTCGCCTCGCTGTCGCTGGTGTGGACCGGCGGGTCCGGCTTCTACGATCCCGGTGCGGACGGGGAGATGCCCGCCCGCGCCTACCTGCTGACCGCCGAGCAGTTCGGCGACATCGCCCAGCAGGAGATGCGCCGGGAGCCGCTGGGGGACCTCGACCTCTCGACGGTGCTCGTCACCGGCCGCGAGCGGCTCGGGCCCGGCCGGTACGAGACGCTGGTCTGCCCGGGCGACCTGGACGGGCTGCCGGTGCTGACCTTCACCGCGTCGTGGTCGCCGGCCGAGGCGGTGCTGAACGCGCCGTCCGCCGCCTACCTGCGCAACCTCGCCTCCGGGCTGGCCGAGGCCCACGGCTGGGGCCCCGGCCGGGCGGCCGACTACCTCAGCAGCCGGCCGGGCGCGGCCGGGCACTGGACGGCGGACGCCGTACGCCGGGCCCTGGAGGGCGCCGGGCCGGCCGGCTGACGCACCGGCAGGCGGCCTCGGGGCCCCCGGTCACCGAACGGGACCGAACGGGACCGAAGGACCGGGTCAGCGCCGCGGGAGGCGCTGGGGCGGGCGCAGCTCACTGGGCTGGACGAGGACGAAGCCGTCCCCGGTGAAGGAGAGCTCCCAGCCCTCGGTCGCGGTGCCGTGCCGGCGCCAGGCCTCGGTGTTGGCGCTCTGCGCCTGCAGCTGCACCTCCAGGGCCGACGACCAGCCGACCACCGCGTCGGCGTCCGCGTAGACGTACTCGCCGGCCCGCACCGGCATCACCAGCGGGCGGCCGGAGGTCATCACCACCAGCCGGCCGCGACCGGACAGCTCCAGGCTGCGGTTGCCGACGCCGGAGATCCGCTCGCCGCCCTCGATGTCGACCGTCCGCCAGGTGATGCCGGCGTCGAGGGCCAGCAGGTAGGAGCTGGTGATGGTCAGCCGGTCGCCCTGCAGGTCCAGGATGTGCAGGTGCTGGGCGAGGTTGGCGAGGTAGACCGTGCCGGTGCCGGTGCAGCGCATCAGGTCCAGGGCGGCGGGTTGCTGCGCCGAACCGATCGGCCCGCCCTGCTGGTTGCGCTGGCTGCGGGGCGGCCGCCAGCCGGTGAACCGCACCCGGCCGGTGTGCGCGACCATCGCGCCGGTGCGGGCCAGCACCTCGGCCCGCCCGTCCAGCACGACCCGCAGCAGCTGCGGGTTCTGCAGGGCGAACCGCTCGTCGCCGGTCAGCGCGGTGTGGTCGAGAAGGGGGCTGTGCACGGTGATCGCTGCTCCTCAGCTGCGGACTGTTCAGCCGCGGATCTTGAATCGGTCGGAGGTCTCCTCGCTGGGCTGGACGACGACGAAGCCCGAACCCCGGAAACCCAGTTGCAGCGCCTCTCCGCTGCCGCGGCCGATCAGCGAGCCGACCTTGAGGGTGCGCCTGGTCTGGATCTCCAGCCCGGTGGTCCAGGCGACCAGCGCGTCCGGGTCGACGTAGGTCGCCGCCTCGGCGCAGTCCAGCACCACGGGGACGCCGTGGGAGGTGACGGACACCCAGCCGCTGCCGCGCACCGTCACGTTGTAGAGCCCGGTGCCGGCCAGCAGCGCCGGACCCTTCACCTTCTCGACGGTGCACGCCAGCGAGGCGTCCAGGGCGAGCAGGTGCGAGCCGTTGACGGACAGCGCCTCGTCGTCGAGCTGGAGGTTGAGCACCTGTGCGCCGAAGTCGGCCAGGTAGAGGGTGCCGTCGCCGAACCAGCGCAGCAACGGGCTGCGCTCGCCCGAGGCCCACTCGCCGAGCGCCCGGCGGAGCGACTGGGAGACCGGCTCGTACTGCAGGTAGCCGTCGTAGGCCACCATCGCACCGGCCTTGGCCAGGACGTCCTGGCCGTTGGTGACGGCCACCTTGCACATCGCGCCGCCGTGGTTGCTCATCCGCGCCGTGGCCGGCGAGGCCGTGTACTCCTCCAGGTACGTGCCCGAGAGCACCTGCCGCTCCATCGGTACCTCCTTGCTCCGGGCTCTGCGCCCGCTCAGACCTCGAACGGCTGGACGACGATGAAGTTGCCCGGCCCGCCCCGGAACTGCACGCTGAACGCCTCCGCGGCGTGGCCCCGGTAGGCGGAGCGCCGGATCCGCACCGGGGCGGTGGTGATCACCTGGGCCCCGCGCGACCAGGCCACCAGGGCGTGCAGGTCGGCGTACGTCTCGGGTGCGGGGGTGACCGGGAGCACCACCGGGATGCCGGTGGTCTTCACGACGACCGTGCCGTGGCCGCTGAACTGGAGCGTGTAGAAGCCGCCGTTCGGCAGGCCCTCGCCCTCGATCCGGCGGACCTCGTGCTCCAGGTGCGCGTCGAAGGCCAGCACCCGGTCGGAGCTGACGCAGAGCGCGTCGCCCTCCAGCCGCACCAGGTGGAGGTGGCTGGCCTCGTCCGCGAGGAACACCTGGCCCTCGCCGGAGACGCGCATCAGCTTGAGCGTCTGGCCGGTGAGGTTGGCGGTCAGCTTGCGCAGCATGCCGGAGCTCTCGTGGGCGAAGTCGGCCTGCCCCTGGTAGGCCACCATGCTGCCGTGCAGCGCGAGGACGTCCTGGTCCTTGGTGAGGGTGTAGCGCACCAGGTGGTCGTTCTGCCGGACCCAGCCGGACTGCTCGGGGACCTCGGCGTACTTGACCAGGCTGATCCGGACGCCGGGCGGCCCGGGCGCCGGGGCTGCGGGCGGCGGCGCCGTGGGTGGCAGCGGGGCGGCGGGCGGCAGCGGGGCGGCCGGCGGCGCCTGCTGCACCGGCACCTGAACGGTGGGCGCGGGTACGGGGGTCGGCGGCACGCCGGTCGACGGGGCCGGTACCGGGGCGGCCGGCGGTTCGTCCTCCTCCATCGCCTCGCCGCCGAAGTTCTCCAGCAGCGCCCGCAGGCCGCCGTCGAAACCCTGGCCGACCGCCGTGAAGCGCCACTCGCCGTTGCGCCGGTAGAGGTCGGCCAGCATCACCGCGCGCTCGGTGCTGAACTCGGCACCGGTGAAGGAGTACCGGCCGACCTCCGCGCCGTCCGCGACCACCCGGACGTAGCCGGAGGCCACCTGCGACATCACGCCGGCGCCGTCGATCGCCGCGGTCAGGCTCAGCCGGTGGATCGCCGCCGGGACGTCCGGCAGCAGGACGCGGAACGCCTCGGTGTCACCGGACTGCGCGCCCAGCAGCCGGACCGAGCCCTCGGGGCTGGCGGGCTGGTTGAAGAAGACGAAGTAGCGGTCGTCGCTCAGCCGCTCCTCGGCGTCCAGGCCGAAACAGCTGACGTCGATCACCAGCCCCGGGGCGTCCAGGTGCACCCCGAGGTAGAGCTCCGTCCCGGGTGTCAGATCGGCGATGCGCACCCGCGCGGCCTTGGTGAGTTCCCTGCTCATGGTGCCGGACCGGCCCTCCCCCTCTGTCCCGGGCGTGGTTCCGCGACCCTACCCCACCCGGTCCGGACGAAGCAGCGGCCCGAACGGTTGCGATCCGGCCGACCTCACGATCGACCGGGCCCGCACGATGAGCCGGGCCCGCCGACCGGCCCGTCGGCCCGTCGGCCTGTCGAGGCCCGCGAGCCCGCCGACCGGTCAGCCCGGCAGGCCGACCGCGCGGTCGCCGCTGCGCCGCTGCTGGACGACCACCGCGACCACCAGCAGGGCGCCCTGGGCGACGTTCTGCCAGAAGGAGTTGATGCCCTGCACGGTGAGCCCGTTGTCGAGCGCGCCCAGCAGGGCGACGGCGAGCAGCGTGCCGCCGATCCCGCCCTTGCCGCCCTTGAGCGCGCAGCCGCCCAGCGCGGCGGCGGTGATCGCCTTCAGTTCCAGCCCCTCGCTGCCGGAGACCGGCTGGCCGGAGCCGGTGCGGGCGGTGAGCAGGATGCCCGCGACCGCCGCGACCACGCCGATCAGGGCGTAGACCGCGACCAGGTACTTGTTGATCGCGATGCCGGCCAGCCGGGCGGCGGTGTCGTTCCCGCCGATCGCGTAGAGGTTGCGGCCGATGTCGGTGTACTTCAGCAGCACGTGCACCGCCACCGCGACCAGGATCAGGATCCAGACCATCACCGGCAGGCCCGCGATCCGGCCGCGGCCGAGGAAGACGAACACCGCGTCGTTGAGGACGTACCCCTGGGCCCGGCCGTCCGAGACCAGCTGCGCGACGCCCTTGTAGGCGGCGAGGCCGGCCAGGGTCGCGATGGTGGCGTTGACCCGCCCGTAGACGATGACCGCGCCGTTGAGGACGCCGACCAGCGCACCGACCGCGAGCGCGGCGGCCATGCCCGTGAAGGCGTTGGAGCCGGCGGAGGTGAAGGCCATCGCGCTGACCACCGAGGCCAGGCCGGCCTGGGAGCCGACCGAGATGTCCAGGCCGCCGCAGATGATGACGACGGTCTGCACCACGGCGAGCAGGCCGGTGATGGTGGCGGCCTCGGCGATGACCTGGATGTTGTTCCAGCTCAGGTAGTTGTCGTTGAGGATCCCGAAGACGGCGAGCACCGCGACGAGCGCGCCGACCAGGCTGAGGTTCTGGCCGCCGAGCCCGGCGATGGCGCCGAGCGGGCCGGCGGGCCGGGTGCGGGCGGTGCTCTTGGAGGTGTTCTCCAGGGCCGGCGGGGTGGCGGCGCTGGTCATGAGGCGGCTCCGGGGGCGGTCGTGGTGGTGATGTCGTCGGCCATGGCGAGGCGCAGGACGGCGGTCTCGGTGGCTTCGGCCCGGCTGAGTTCGCCGGTGACCCGCCCGCCCTGCATGACCACGATCCGGTCGGCGAGGCCGAGGAGTTCGGGAAGCTCGGAGGAGACGACGACGAGGGCGACGCCCTGTTCGGCCAGGTCGGCGATGATCCGGTAGATCTCGGCCTTCGCGCCGACGTCGATGCCGCGGGTCGGCTCGTCCAGGATCAGCACCTTCGGCCGGCGGGCCAGCCAGCGGGCCAGGACGACCTTCTGCTGGTTGCCGCCGGAGAGGGTGCGGACCTCCTGTTCGACGGACGGGGTGCGCACCCGCAGCCGGTCGGCGTACTGCCGGGCGAGGTCGCGCTCGGCCGAGCGGCGCACGAAGCGCAGTCGCCGCAGGCGCTCCAGCACGGCGATGGAGGTGTTCTCGCGGATCGACCGGTGCAGGAAGAGCGCCTGGTCCTTGCGCTCCTCGGGGGCGAGTCCGAGGCCCGCGCGGATCGCCCTGCCGGGGCTGCCCGGGGGCAGCGGCCGGCCGTCCAGGGTGATGCTGCCGCTGTGCACGGGCAGGTCGCCGGCCAGGGCAAGGGCGAGTTCGGAGCGCCCGGCGCCGACCAGGCCGGCCAGGCCGACGACCTCGCCCGCCCGGACGGTGAGGTTCACGCCCCGGACGTGGTCGGTGGTGACGTCCCGGACGTCCAGCACGACGCGGTCGGTGGCGACCGCGCGACGTTCGAACAGGGTGGAGAGGTCGCGGCCGACCATCTGGCGGACCAGGTCGCCCTCGGTGGTGCGGCTCGCGTCCTGCACGCCCACGAGGGCGCCGTCGCGCAGGACGGCGATCCGGTCGGCGATCCGGAAGATCTCCCGCATGCGGTGCGAGACGTAGACGACGGCGATGCCCTGGGCGCGCAGGCGGTCGATGAGCGCGAAGAGGGCCTCGGTCTCGTGCTCGGAGAGCGAGGAGGTGGGCTCGTCGAAGGCGATCAGCTTGGCCTCGCCGGTGAGGGCGCGCATGATCTCGACCAGTTGGCGCTGGGCGGCGGTCAGGTCGGAGCCGAGCAGCTCGGGGTCGAGCAGGCCGGAGAAGCCGAACCGTTCCAGGTCCGCGGTGGTGCGGCGGCGCAGCTCGGCGCGGTCCAGCCGGCGTCCGGCGGCGGTGGGCAGGGCGCCGACGTGGACGTTCTCGGCCACCGAGACGTGCGGGACGATCTCGGGCTCCTGCGGGACGATCCGGATGCCGAGGGCCCGGGCCTGGGTCGGTGAGCGGAGCTCGACGCGTTCGCCGTCGACGAGGACGTGGCCCGTGCTGGGCCGGTGGTCCCCCGTCAGGATCTTCAGCAGGGTGGACTTGCCGGCGCCGTTCTCGCCCATGAGGGCGGTGACCCGGCCGGGCGGGAAGTCGAGGGTGACGCCGGTGAGGGCCTGGACGGTGCCGAAGTGCTTGCCGACGTCCGCGAATCCGGTGGGGCCGGCGGGCGGGCGGCGGGTGCCAGGCCGGTCGGCGCCGGGCCGGTCGCTGCGTGGCCGGTCGGCGCCGGGCCGGTCCCCGGCCGGACGGGCTTCGGCCGGGTGCGGTGCGCCGGTGGGGTGGTGGTCTCCGGTGGGGCGGGACGCGCTGGTCACGGGTGGGTCACCTCGGTGCTTCGTGCGGGAGGGCGGTGCGGTCGGGCGGCCGCCCGGCTCGGGGCCGGGCGGCCACGGGTGCGGACCGGTCAGTTGCAGGTGACCCCGGCGCTCTTCCAGGTGGCGGCGTCGACCATGGTGGTCCTGGCGAACGCCTCCGCGGGCATCTCCTTGCCGTTCTTGAGCTTGTCGTACATCGTCTGGACGGCGAGCGCGCCGACGTCCCGGCCGTTGATGTACAGCGCGGCCTTCATGCCGGTGGGCTGGGTGCCGCCCCAGTCCTTGCAGGCGAGGTAGGCGCCGAGACCGACGCCGATCACGTCGTCGGCGCCCACCCCGGCGTTGCGCAGCGCGGTGACCCCGCCGTGTACGTTCTCGTCGTTGCAGCCCCAGACGACCCAGTGCTTGACGCCGGGGTTGGCGGTGACGGTCGCGGCGACCTTGTCCTGCGCGCCGGTGGGGGTGTTGTCGGTCGCCACCTCCAGGGTGCGCACGCCCGGGGCTGCGGCGTCGAACGCCTCCTTGGCCGCCTTGACCCGGTCCCCGCAGACGGTGACGTCCTGCTTCCAGGCCGCGATGATCCGGGTGTCGGCCGCGGTCCAGCCGGCCTTGGTGTACTCCTGGGCCGCCCGCTTGCCGACCTCGCCGCCCATCTGGGCGCCGCTGAAACCGACCCGCGGCACCAGGTCGGTCTTGGCGCAGGACGCCGGGTCCGGGCCGGTGGCGCAGACCTGGTCGTCCGAGGTGAGCAGGCCGATCTTCGCGTCCCGTGCGGTCTGGACGACCTGCGGCCCCACCGCGGGGTCGGGCACCACGACGATCACGCCGTTGGTCTTCTGGGCGATGGCCGCCTGCACCTCGCTGACGGTCTTGTTGGCGTCGTTGCCGAGGTTCACCACCTTGAGGTCGACGCCGAGTTCGGCGGCCTTCGCCTTGGCTCCGGCCGCCTCGCCGACGAAGTACTCCTGGTCGCCCTGCTTCTGCAGGTAGGTGATCGAGATCTTGCCCTCCACCGGGGCGACCGACGGGGAGCCCGAGGTGGTCTCCTGTCCGGTGGAGCACCCGGCGGCGGTGAGGCCCAGGGCGAGCAGCAGGCCGGCGGAGGCGCGGCCGGTGGTGCGTCGGATCATCAGGGGGTTGCTCCTCTGCGCCGGGCGGCGGGTCGCGGATGTCCGGCCCGCCCTACGAACAGTCAGATCTCAACAGGTTCAAACGTGATGTGAAATATCGCATCGCCCCCGGCCCGGCCGTCAAGGGCTCGGACGCGCCGAGATCAAGCTGTGACATGACCTGGTCGATTTCGCCAACTCGCCCATGTACTGGCCGATTCGACCACAGTGACCGATCCGCGACGGACCTCTTGAGCCCAGCCTCCGGGCACGCCTATGCTGCGTTGCTTTCTGTTTGACGTTCCAACAGAAACAAACGGAATGGTTCACCATTCCACCAACCCCCCACACTCGCGGATGCTGGAGCACCCATGCGAACACCCCTGCCCCGGTCACGGCCCCGCGCCCTGGCCCGGCTGTTGGCCGCCCTCACCCTGGCGGCCTCCGGACTCGGAAGCGCCGCCCTCGGCGCCGCCGCCCCCGCGGCCGCCCTGGGCGACGGCCCCACGCCGAACACTGGCGCCGCCCCGCACACGAACACCGCCCCGCACACGAGCGCCGCCCCGGCCGGGAGCCCCGCCCTCGGCAACGGACTCGCCCTCACCCCGCCGATGGGCTGGAACTCCTGGAACACCCTGGGCACCGGGGTCACCCAGGAACAGGTCGTCCAGACCATCGACTTCATGGCCGCCAACGGCCTGGTCCAGGCCGGCTACGACACCGTCACCATCGACGACGGCTGGTCGGAGAACCACCGCGACGGCCAGACCACCGACCTCGTCAAGAACTCCTACGGCGCCATGCAGCTCTACGACGCCGGCGGGAACCCGGTGAGCGGCACCGACGGCACCGGCATCGACCCGACCAGCGGCCACCTGATCCCCCACCCGGGCCGCTTCCCCTCCCGTACCGTCAACGGGCAGCCGGTCAACGGGATCCAGTACCTGTCCTGGTACGCCCACAGCAAGGGCATGAAGTTCGGCCTGTACGCCACCGACACCTACACCACCTGCCAGGGCCACCCCGGCAGCCTCGGCCACGAGAGCACCGACGCGGCCGACTTCGTCGCCTGGGGGGTGGACTTCGTCAAGTACGACGACTGCCCCTACGGCCCGCCGATCACCGGCCCGGACGGCCACAACTACGGGACGCAGGGCGAGGGCAGGGAGCTGACCCGGTCCATCTACGCCCGGGTCCGCGACTTCCAGCGGGCGCTCGACGCGGCCTCCGCCGCCCAGGGCCGGCCGCGGGTGGCGGTCAGCGTCTCCGCCCAGCCGGTGCACACCGGCCTCCCGTACCTGCTGGCCGGGGACGACCCGGCCCGCACCGACCCGGTGGTGGTCGCGGCCGGCAACCCGCCGTACGAGGCGCCCGGCTACGCACCCACCGGCGTCTGGTGCGGCCAGGTGGCCAACCTCTGCCGGATCGGCGGCGACCGCGGCCCCGACCTCGAAGGAGTGCTCTACAGCGGGCAGTTGCGCACGGCCCTGCAGTACCCCGGCAACGTCCGGCCCGGCAGCTGGAACGACATGGACATGATGTTCGCCGGCTGGCAGGACCCGTACGGCCTCTGGGGCACCACCGACACCTGCCCCTGCCACAAGCCGATGACGCCCACCGAGTCGCGCAGCGAGATGTCCGTGCTGGCGATGGCCGCCTCCCCGCTCATCTCGGGCGCCGACTTCCGCACCCCCGAGAACTCCCGGCACACCCAGGACGGCTACACCTGGTCCACCGGCATCACCCCCGAGCAGCTGGCCGTCTACAAGAACGCCGACGTCGTCGCCGTCGACCAGGACAGCCTGGCCAGGCCCGCCACGCTGGTCGGTGCCCCGCCCGCGAACAGCACGGCCCCGCTCGTGCTCAAGCGCCCGCTCGCGAACGGCGACACCGCCGTCCTGCTGGTCAACCAGGACCCGGCCGCCGCCCGGACCGTCTCGACCACGCTGGCCGACCTCGGGCTGACCGGCCCCGGCTACTCCGCCAAGGAGCTGTGGACCGGCTCCACCGGCAACGTCACCGGGGCGCTCACCGCCTCGGTGGAGCCGCACGGCGTCGCGATGTACCGGCTCAAGCCGCTGCCCGTGACCATCCCCGCCACGGTGGTCGGCGACGGCCGCTACCACGGCCTCGGCGCGGGCGGCACCGGCGGCCTCGCCCTGGAGGTCCAGGGCACCTGCAGCGCCCCGGACGGCTCCGCACTCGACGTCAACACCTGGTGGTGGTGGCACACCTCGGAGAAGTGGACGTTCACCCCGAACCCCGACGGCACCGTCCGCATCACCAACGACTGCGACACCCCCACCCAGCGGCACGGCACGCTCACCGGCCCGAACTCCCCGGGCGGCGCCGCCTGGGCGCTGAACGGGTGGGACCCGAACAGCCCGCACCAGAAGTGGCGGGTGGAGCAGAACACCGCCACCGGGGCGCTGACCATCACCAACGTCGCCACCGGCCTGGTCCTGGACTCCCCGCAGACCGCCGCGACCTCGCCGGTCGTGCTGAGCCGGCCGAACGGCGCGGCCGCCGGCCAGTCCTGGTCGCTCCTCAACTGACCTTCCCTCCCCCCGGCACCGCCGGCCGCCGAGCCGGCGGTGCCGGCAACCCGTCCGCACACCCACTCCTGGAGGACCCTTGCGTTCCCGCCGCTCTGCACCGCGCCGCCGCATCGCGTCGGCGCTGACCGCCCTGGCGCTGTTAACCGGCGCCGGCGCCCTCTCCACCGGGCTCCAACTCGCCACCGCCCCACCGGCCGCGGCCCTCGACAACGGCCTCAACCTGACGCCGCAGATGGGCTTCAACAACTGGAACTCCACCTGGTGCGGCGCCCAGTTCAACGAGGACATGATCAAGGGCATCGCCGACCTCTTCGTCAGCAAGGGGCTCAAGGCGGCCGGCTACCAGTACGTCAACCTGGACGACTGCTGGGCACTGCCCCTGCGCGACGCCGAGGGCAACCTCGTCGCCGACCCGGTCCGCTTCCCCAGCGGGATCAAGGCACTCGCCGACTACGTCCACGGGAAGGGCCTGAAGTTCGGCATCTACTCCAGCGCCGGCATCCACACCTGCGACGTCAAGGGCTTCCCCGGGGGCCTGGGCCACGAGCAGCAGGACGCCAACCTCTGGGCCTCCTGGGGCGTCGACTACCTGAAGTACGACAACTGCAACAACATGGGCATCGACGCGCAGAAGCGCTACAAGACCATGGGCGACGCGCTGAAGAAGACCGGCCGCCCGATCCTCTACAGCATCTGCGAGTGGGGCAGCACCGGCCCGTGGAACTGGGCGGCCCCGGTCGGCAACTCCTGGCGCACCACCGGCGACATCAGCGACACCTGGCAGAGCATGATCTCCATCGCCCAGGCCAACCAGGGCCTGGCGAACTACGCCAAGCCCGGGGCGTTCAACGACCCGGACATGCTGGAGGTCGGCAACGGCGGCATGACCGCCACGGAGTACCGGACCCACTTCAGCCTCTGGGCCGAGATGGCCGCGCCGCTGATGATCGGCACCGACCTGCGGATGGCCGAGCCGGAGACCTTCGAGATCCTGACCAACGCCGACGTCATCGCCGTCGACCAGGACCCGCTGGGCAAGCAGGGCTCGGTCGTCTCCAGCGCCAACGGCCTGGTGGTGATGTCCAAGCCGCTGGCGGACGGCAGCCGCGCCGTCACGCTGACCAACGAGGGCTCCTACGACGCCACCATCACCACCACGGCGCAGACCGTGGGCATCGGCGGCGCGAACTCCTACACCGTCAAGGACCTCTGGTCGAAGAAGAGCACGACCGGCGACGGGACCATCAGCGCCACCGTTCCGGGGCACGGCACCGCGATGTTCCGGGTCACCCCCGGCTCGCCCGTCTCCCCGCCCACCGGTATGACGTACCTGAGCGACCTCCCGTTCAAGTCCGTCACCAACTACTGGGGCCCGGTCGAGCGCGACCGCAGCAACGGCGACCACGTGGCCGGTGACGGACAGGCCATCACCCTCCGCGGCCGGTCCTACCCGAAGGGCCTCGGCGCGCACGCACCCAGTGAGATCGCCTTCCACCTCGGCGGCGCCTGCAAGAACCTGGTCACCGACGTGGGGGTGGACGACGACGCCTACGGCCACGGCTCGGTGGTGTTCCGGATCTACAAGGACGACACCCTCGTCGCCGACAGCGGCACGCTCACCGGCAAGGACCCGGCCAAGCACCTGACCGCGGACCTCACCGGCGCCACCACCGTCCGCCTGGTCGCCACCGACGCCGGCGACGGCACCAGCTGGGACCACGCCGACTGGGCCGGTGCCAGGCTCGCCTGCGGCAACGGCCCCGCCGCCGGCACCCACCCGCTCTCCGGCCTCGCCTGGAGCTCGGCCGGCAACAGCTGGGGCCCGGTCGAGAAGGACATGAGCAACGGCGACAACCAGGCCCGCGACGGCGCGACCATCACCATCGCCGGCGCCACCTACGAGAAGGGCCTCGGGGTCAACGCCTTCAGCGAGATCGTCTACTACCTCGGCGGCTCCTGCTCCTCGCTCGCCACCGACGTCGGCGTGGACGCCGAGGCCCAGGGCCGCGGCACCGTCTCCTTCGAGATCTACGCCGACGGCACCAAGGTCGCCGACAGCGGGCGGATGACCGGCATCACCCCCGCCAAGCACCTCACCGCCGACCTCACCGGCGCCTACGAGCTGCACCTCGTGGTCACCGACGGCGGCGACGGCACCAACAGTGACCACGCCGACTGGGCCAACCCCGTGCTCAGCTGCTGACCGCAGACCCACCCGCACCGCGTGACGGAACGGCGGCGCCGCGTCGGGGAGCTCCCCCGGCGCGGCGCCCGCCGCACGGCGCCGCCGGGACTGCCGGGACTGCCGGGACCGCCGCCAGGCGTACCGACCGGGCTTTCCGACCGGGCCGCGCCGGCGCAGAAGGACACAGAGGGGAACATGACCGGACAGGAAGCGACAGAACCCGTTGGGGGGATCCCCCGCCCGCCTGCCATGATGGCGGTGACCGCCGGCAGAGCGTCGGCGCCGACCCGGAGGTGATCCGCCATGGCCGACAGCGCCCAGCCCCTCGCCGGACAGCGACGCATGCTGATCCTGGAGCGGGTGCGGTCGCGCGGCGCGGTCCGGGTCGCCGACCTGGTGCGCGAGCTCGGGGTCTCCGACATGACGGTCCGTCGGGACCTCGACGCCCTCGCCACCCAGGGCCTGGTCAACAAGGTCCACGGCGGCGCGGTGCGGATCGAGGCGCCGCTCAGCGGCGAGCCCGGCTTCGAGACCAAGGCGTCCTGGGAGCTGCCGGCCAAGGCGGCGATCGCCCGTGCGGCCGCCGCCCTGGTGGCGCCGGGCTCGGCGGTGGGGCTGGCGGCCGGCACCACCACCCACCTGGTGGCGCGGCAGCTGCGCGGCGTCGAGGGCCTGACCGTGGTCACCAACTCGCTGCGGATCGCCGAGGCCCTGGAGGAGCCGGGCGAGGACGGCGCCCCGGCCACCGCGACGGTGATCCGCACCGGCGGTGTCCGGACGCCGTCGGACGCGCTGGTCGGCCCGGTGGCCGACCAGGCGATCCGGTCGCTGCACGTCAACGTGCTGATCCTGGGCTGCCACGGGCTCTCCCCGGCGACCGGGCTGACCACGCCCAACCTCGCCGAGGCCGAGACCAACCGGGCCTTCCTGCAGTCCGCCCGCCGGGTGGTGGTCGTGGCGGACCACACCAAGTGGAACGCCCTGGGCCTGGCCTCGTTCGCCGCCCTCGACCAGGTCGACGTCCTGGTCACCGACGACGGGCTGGCGGAGGAGGACCGGGAGGCGGCGGCCCAGCTGGTCGGCGAACTGGTCATCGCGCCGACGGCCTGAGCCCCCGCCGCCGCGGGTCGGGCGCGGGCGGGGGCTCAGGCGGGCCGGGTCAGGCGTGCCGGGTCGCGGCGGCCGCTTCGAGGCCGAGGAGGGCGACGGCCTCCTCCCGCATCTCCACCTTGCGGATCTTCCCGGTGACCGTCATCGGGAACTCGTCGACGAGGTGCACGTAGCGCGGGATCTTGTAGTGGGCGATGCGGCCGGTGCAGAACTCGCGGAGGGTGTCGGCGGTGAGTTCGGCGGCGCCGGGGCGCAGCCGGATCCAGGCCATCAGCTCCTCCCCGTACTTGGCGTCCGGGACGCCGATCACCTGGGCGTCCAGGATGTCGGGGTGGGTGTAGAGGAACTCCTCGATCTCCCGCGGGTAGACGTTCTCGCCGCCCCGGATGACCATGTCCTTGATGCGGCCGGTGATGTTGAGGTAGCCCTCCTCGTCCATCACGGCCAGGTCGCCGCTGTGCATCCAGCCGTCGGCGTCGATCACCTCGGCCGTGCGGTCCGCCTGGTCCCAGTAGCCGAGCATCACCGAGTAGCCGCGGGTGCAGAGTTCGCCCGGCGTGCCGCGCGGGACGACCTCGCCGGTCCCGGGATCGACGACCTTCACCTGCAGGTGCGGGCCGACCCGGCCGACGGTGGAGACCCGGCGCTCCAGCGGGTCCTCGGCACGGGTCTGGGTGGAGACCGGCGAGGTCTCGGTCATCCCGTAGCAGATCGACACGTCGCGCATGCCCATCCGCTCGACGACCTGCTTCATCACCTCGGTCGGGCAGGGCGAGCCCGCCATGATCCCGGTGCGCAGGCTGCTGAGGTCGTGCTCGGCGAAGCCGGCGTCGTTGAGCTCGGCGATGAACATGGTCGGCACGCCGTAGAGCGAGGTGCAGCGTTCGGCGGCGACCGCGCGCAGGGTGGCGGCGGGGTCGAAGGCGGCGGCCGGGATCACCACGCAGGCGCCGTGGGCGAGCGCCGCCAGGTTGCCCATGACCATGCCGAAGCAGTGGTAGAACGGCACCGGCACGCAGATCCGGTCGAGTTCGGAGTAGCCGCAGAGCTCGCCGACGAAGTAGCCGTTGTTGAGGATGTTGCGGTGCGAGAGCGTCGCGCCCTTGGGGAAGCCGGTGGTGCCCGAGGTGTACTGGATGTTGATCGGGTCGTCCGGGTGGAGGGCCGCGCCGAGTTCGGCGAGCCGGCCGCGGTCGAGGCGGTCGCCGGCGGCGAGCAGGTCGTGCCAGGCGTCCGAGCCGAGGAGCAGGACGTCCTTGAGGTCCGGGCAGCGCGGGCCGGCCTCGGCCAGCATGGCCGCGTAGTCGGAGGTCTTGAAGGACGGCGCGGCGATCACCGTGCGGATGCCCGACTGCCCCAGCACGTATTCGAGTTCGTGCACCCGGTAGCCGGGGTTGACGGTCACCAGGACGGCGCCGATCCGCGCGGTGGCGTACTGGACGAACACCCACTCGGCGCGGTTCGGCGCCCAGATCCCGACCCGGTCGCCGCAGCCGACGCCGAGCGCCAGCAGCCCGGCGGCCACCCGGTCCACCTCGGTGGCGAGTTCACGGTACGTCCAGCGGCGCCCGGCCGGCAGGTCGACCAGCGCCTCGCGGTCGGGGTGGGCGGCGACGGTGCGGTCCAGGGCCGCGCCGATCGTCTCGTCCAGCAGCGGCGTGGCCGACGTACCGGCGCTCAGGCTCGGGGACGGGGTGGGCATGCGGCGGCTCCTCGGCTCGTCCGGACGGCTGCCGCCCGAGTCTATGCAGGGCGGCGCCCGCCGTCATCGACTCCGGGGCAGGCGCACCGCCGATCCGCCGGGCCGCCCCGCCCGCACCCCGCAACCCCCGTACGCCGGAACGTCCGCCCCGCTCACCGTTTGACGATACGGTCGAGGACGTCGGCGAGGCGCGCCTTCACCGCCTCCCGCTGGTGGATCGCCTGCCGTGCGGACTCGCTGTTCGGGCGGACGCCGCGGTCGGCCATGATGTAGAGCAGGCGCAGCGTGCGCAGGCAGTTGGTGAGACCGGCGGGCACCGGGGTGGTGATGCGCTCGGCCCCGTAGCGGTCGGCGATCGGCTCCAGCCAGGCCGTGGCCCCGTGCTCGCCGAGGTCGGTCCGGGTGAGGACGCGGCCGATTCCCCGTGCCAGCCGGTCGTCCTCCAGCTGGTCGTAGACGTGGTCGGTGGGCGCCGTCAGCCGTGCGGCGGCGAGCTCCAGCATCCGCACCGGGTCCACCTCGGGGTGGCAGCCGAGCCGGGCCAGCAGGTCCGCGCCGTGGGCGACGGCGTGGAGCCAGCCGAGCTTCTCGTCGTGGCCGCGGAGGTCCTGCTCGGCCGGGTACCAGCGCTCGAACGCGTCCACCCAGCCGGGCCGGACGTCCCCCTGCTCCACGATCATGTCGAGCACGAGGGGGGCGAAGGTGCGGGCCTGGACCTCCGGGTCGTCGAAGCGCGCCGCCATCTCGTCGCCGAGGGCCAGGCGCCGGGGCCGGTCGACCACCCCGCGCTCGATCCAGGTGGAGAGGACGGTGTAGGCCGCGCCGTCCCGGACCAGCGGGTCGGGATCCGCCAGCGCGCGGGAGAGTTCACCCACCAGCGCGTCCGTCGGGAGGTCTGTGGGAACGGCGCAGTCGGCCGCCTCGATCCGGTTCCAGTCGATCACGGCAGGCAGGATAGACGGGCCGTGCCGTGCCCCGCACCGCAATTTCCGCCGGTGCGGGCGGTCGCGGGAGGCCGGCCGCGGCGGCCACCGGCAGCGTCCGACTCGGAGTCCGACTCGGAGTCCGGCTCGGCGTCCCGGCGCAGCTCCGCGCCGCGCCTTCCGCCGTTCACGCCGGCGGGCTGGGAGCATGGCGCGACGGCAGCGCCCGTGCGCCGTCCCCATGCCGAAGGAGCACGTATGGCAGGCCAGTTCGAGGCGACCGTCGACGTCGAACGCCCGATCACGGACGTCTTCGCCTTCCTCGCCGACGGCCGGAACGATCCCGCCTTCAGCCCGCGAGTTCTGGAGATCCGCCGGAACCCGGACGGGCCGACCGCCGTCGGCACCGTGTTCACGAGCCGGGTCAAGGACGCCGGGATGAAGTCCGCCCGGGAGATCCTGATCACCGAGTTGACGAGCCCGACCCGGCTGCGGTGGACCGAGACGTCGAAGAACCTGGTGACCTCCGCCTCTGGCGGCTACGACCTGGCGCCGCTGTCGGCCGGGGCGACCAGGGTCCGGATCTTCAACGTCCTGGAGGGGCACGGGTTCGGCAAGCTGCTGGTCGGCCTCGCGCTGAGCGCCGCCCGCAAGGACGCGGCCGCCTTCGGCGCCCGGATCAAGGCGGCCGTCGAGGCCGCCGTCCCGCGCTCGGACGCGTAGCGGCGCATCCGGGGATTCCCACCGGGCGCGCATCGCCGGGGCGCGCGGAGCCGGGCAGCTCGGTGGGCACCGCGGCCCGGCGGGCCGCGCGAGCTGCACCTTCGGGCAAAGATGATCAGAAGGGCTCTCTGCGGAAACGATCATTCGGGTAGATTCACGGAGGTCTGACGATCAGTCGGCCAGGCTGTCGCGGCGGTGCGAGCCGCCGCGCGCCGCGCCGGCGCCCGCTCCGCCCATCCCCGAGGACAGGACGCCCATGCCCGTTCCGCACCCCGCCGTCAGCCGGCGCGCCGTCGTCGGCGCGATCGGCGCGGCGGCCGCCGCACTCGCCGTCTCCCCCGCCGCCCCCGCGGCCGCCGCGGTGACCACCACCCCCGCGCCCGGCACGGGCGCCACCGGGGGCCGGCCGCAGACCGCCCGGGCCGTCAGCGTCCCCGCCACCCGGGCGCAGTCCGCGGCCGGCGCGGAGGCCGCGAGCGTGCAGGCCGACTTCCCGATCCGGTACGTCGGGGTCAGCTGGGACGGCCCGCACCGTGGCGCCGCGATCCGGCTCCACCGTGACGGCGCGGCGCCGGGCCCCTGGCGCGCCCTGCCCGCAGGCTGCGCGGGCGGCCCCGACCGTCCGGCCCACCAGGACGCCGGCGCGAGCCCCCGCACCGCCACCGCGCTGATCGCCGCCGACGGCGCCTCCGGCTACGAGCTGCGGCTGCCCGACGGCGCGGGCAACCTGCGCACCACCGCGCTGGACACCGTGCACGGCCCGGCCCGCACCGCGGTGGTCGCCGCCGCCGCGCCGGCCACGCTCTGCGGTGCCGAGTACCTGCCGCGGGCCGCGTGGGGCGCCGACGAGTCGAAGCGCTTCAAGAACGGCGTGGAGAACTCCCCCGCCAAGTACTACCCGCTGCAGACCCTGACGGTGCACCACACGGACACCGCCAACGCCGACCCCGACCCGGCGGCCACCGTCCGGGCGATCTACGAGTACCACGCCGTCACCCTGGACTGGGGCGACATCGGCTACCACTTCCTGATCGACGAGGCCGGGCGGATCTACGAGGGCCGCTGGTCGGGCGACGACGGCCTCCCGGCGCAGGACGCCACCGGAAAGGTGGTGACCGCCTTCCACACCGCCGGCTTCAACTCCGGCAACCTCGGTATCGCGCTGCTCGGCACCCTCACCGGCCAGGAGCCCACGCCGCAGGCCCGCCGCTCGCTGACCGGCCTGCTCGCGCTGGCCGCCCGCACCCACGGGCTCGACCCGCAGGCGAAGGTGACCTACGTCAACCCGGTCAACGGGGTGACCAGGCCGGTCGACATGATCAGCGGCCACCGCGACTGGCTCGCCACCGACTGCCCGGGCGGCGTGATGTACGCGTCCCTGCCGGCGCTGCGTACCGAGGTGGCCGCGCTGGGCGGCGCCGGGAACTGAGCGCCGGGAACCGAGCGGCGTCCCCGGGACGCCCACAGGACGCCCGCGCGGGTCGCCCCCGTGCCCGCGCGGGCCCGGCCCCGGTCGCTCCGGTCCGGAGCGACCGGGGCCGCACCACACGGTGCGGCGACCGGGACCGGCCCGCCCCCGTGCAGCCCGGCCCGCGGTCCGGTGCAGCCGACCGCGGACACCGCCCGCAGCGGCGCCGCTCAGAACACCGACCAGCCCGTCGCCGTGGTGAGGGCGTCCAGCGCGGCCACCCCGAGGACGGAGTTGCCGGCCGCGTCCAGGCCCGGGCTCCAGACGCAGACGGTGCCCCGGCCCGGCAGTACGGCGAGGATCCCGCCGCCCACGCCGCTCTTGCCCGGCAGTCCCACCCGGTAGGCGAACTCGCCGGCCGCGTCGTAGGTGCCGCAGGTCAGCAGCACGGCGTTGATCCGCTTGGCCTCGCTGCGCGAGAGCAGCCGGCTGCCGTCGGCCCGGATCCCGTGGCGGGCGAGGAAGAGGCCGGCCAGCGCGAGGTCGCGGCAGCTCGCCGTGATCGCACAGTGCGCGTAGTAGTGGGCGAGGACGCTGTCGACCGGGTTGCGCAGGTTGCCGTAGCTGGCCATGAAGTGGGCCATGGCCGCGTTGCGGTGCCCGTGCCGGGCCTCGGAGGAGGCCACCGAGTCGTCCACCCCGACCTCGGGGTTGCCCGACTCCGCCTGGAGGAAGCCGCGGACCGCCCCCACCGCGTCGCCGGTCAGCTTCAGCAGCCGGTCGGTGACGATCAGGGCGCCGGCGTTGATGAACGGGTTGCGCGGGATCCCCTGCTCGGTCTCCAGCTGCACCAGCGAGTTGAACGGGTTGCCGGAGGGCTCGCGCCCCACCCCGGCCCAGAGGCCGTCGCCGCCCTCCGCCAGGGCCAGCGCCAGGGTGAACAGCTTGGACACCGACTGGATCGAGAACGGGTGCTGCCAGTCCCCCGCGCCGAACACCTCGCCGTCGACGGTGGCGATCGCCATCCCGAAGGCGGTCGGGTCGGCCTGGGCCAGCGCCGGGATGTAGTCGGCGACCCGACCGCGCTCCGGCGACCGGCGGGCCGTCTCCATGGCGTCGTCCAGCAGTACGCGGTAGTCCACATCGTTCACCCGGACATTCTGGGCCACCGCCCCGAGCTGGCACGATCCGGGTCCGCCCGGCGGCCCCGGGCCCGGGGTGCGCCGGCCTGCGGGTGCCCCGCCGACCACCGCCGCGCGAACCTGATGCCACGTCAACGTTCTCGACACACCGGCGTACACGCAGCTCCGGGGACAGTAAGGTGTCCCGACCGGCATGACGCCGTGATCACGGCGGCGGGAGCGGCACACCCCCGGGCGGGGCCCGGGGGCGGGGAGGGGAGCGGGCGGGATGGCCGACGGTACGACGGCGGAGCCGGGCGCGGCGGGCGGCGGGCGGGAACGCCCGGGCGTCCCGCGCACGAAGGTGGACCGGCTGCTCCGCGGGCGGCGCGGCGGCGGACGGGACGGGTCCCGGGAACCGTCCTCGCGGCTCGGCATCCCCACCGCCCGGCCGGCGACCGGAGCCGTCCCGAACCCGCCGACCAGGGTGCTGCCGGACGCCCCGACCCGGGTGACCCCGCCGGACCCCGGAGCCACCGCCGTACCCGCGCCGCCCGCCGCACCGCCGTCCGCACCGCCCGCCGGGGCCGCCCCCGGCCGCGGCGGCCAGTTCGGCGGCGCCTTCCCGGCCGCGCTGCTCGACCGCTACGAACCGCTCGGGGTGGCCGGCTCGGGCACCGAGGGCACGGTCTGGCACGTGCGCCGCACCGACGGCGGCGGCGACGCCGCGGTGAAGGTCACCGTGGCCGGGCAGGCCATGGACCCGGAGCTGCTGGAACACCTGCGCGACGACGGCTACCGCCGCCACGTGCCGCTGATCACCGGGCACGGCCGGGTGGAGCACGCGGGGGCGCGCTGCGACTGGGTGGCGATGGAGTACCTGCCGGTCACCCTGGCCGACCACTTCGCCGAGCTGCGGCGGGCGGGACGGGCGGCCGACGGTACGGAGACCGAACGGATCGTGCGCGAGCTCGTCGCGCTGCTGGACTTCTGGCAGCAGCGGATCCGCCGCAACCCGGTCGACTTCAAGCCGTCCAACATCCTGCTCCGCCCGACCACGGCGCCCGACGGCGCGGCCGGGGCCCCCGAGTTCGTGATCGCGGACTTCGGCGGCGTCGCCCGGCTCACCGCCAGCCGCAGCTTCTCCCCCGAGATGCAGGTGACCGTCGCCTACATGGCGCCCGAGCAGCTCGCCGGCACCAACCGCGCGGAGGGCCCCTGGTGGGCCCTGGGCAACGTGCTGTACGAGCTGTTCACCGGCCGCCCCCGCTACCTGGACGCGGACGGGCTGCTGCTGAGCGACGAGGTGCTGCAGTACGACCTGGTGATGGCCGCGGAGGTGGACCTGTCCGGCGTCGCCCATCCGCGCCGGCAGCTGCTGCTCCAGGGCCTGTTCACCCGGAACCCGGCACACCGGTGGACCGCGCCGCAGGTCCGGACGTGGCTGGCCGGCGGCAGCCCCGAGGTGGTGCGACCGGCCGTCCCGCCGGGCGGCGCGCCCGTCGCCCCCGCCCACCGCCCGATCACGTTCCTCGGCGACCTCTTCCACGACCCGGCCGCGCTGGCCGTGGCCATGCTCGGACGGTCCGCGGACGCGGCCCACTGGCTCGCCCGGGGCGGCGCCCAGCGGCTGCGGGAGTGGCTGAGCGAGGACGTACGGGACACCGTCGTCGACCTGAGCCAGCTCCGCGACGTGGAGCGGCTGCGCGGCCCCGAGCGGGCCGCCGCGGCCGCGGTCGCCGTCCTCGCCTTCGGCGCCGCGTTCGCGCCGGGCGCCGTGCCCTCCTACCGGAACCGCCCGATCGACTCGGCCGGGCTGGCCCGGCTCGCCGCCGATCCGGGGCTGGTCGCGCTGGTGGACGAGCTGATCGCCGGGTCGGTGCCGGCCGTCGCGGCCCGGTACGACTGCGACCACCCGGAGTGCTTCGGCGAGCAGTGCGCGCGGCTGCTCGCCCTGGCCGAGCTGCCCGCCGTCCTGGCCGGGGTGGAGGAGGCCGCCCGCGAGGTCGGCGGCGGCCGGCGCGGCGGTGACGGGCTGAGCGCGGACGAGCGGGCCGAGGCGTACCGCCTGGTGGTCCTGCTGACCGTCCGCGCCGAGGAGCACCCCGAGCTGGTGGCCCGGCTCTCGCCGCTGCCCGCCGTCCTGCACCGGCTCGCCGAACCGGCGCTGCTGTCCACGCCGGTGGCCGTGGCCTCGGCCGTCGCGGTGAACGCCGCCCTGGCCGCGCGCACCGCCGTCCGCCGCGAGGCGCCGGACCCGGTACGCCGGCGCTGGTCCGCACTGCGGCGCCGGGCCGTGGGCGCCGACCCGGCGACGGTGCCCGGCCGGGCCGCCCTGGTGGCCGCCGCGGTGCTGCGGGCCAGGACCACACCGACGGCCGGCCCGAACGGGCGCCGCCCGCCGGCGCGGCGGGACTGGCTCGACGTCTGGTGGTCCAACGCCCGGACGGCGCTGCCGCGACAGGCCGGCGCGGTCGCGCTGGTGACCCTCGCCCTCGCCCTGATGCTCTGGTCGGGCGCGGTGTGGCGGTTCGCCGTCGACGCGCGGGCCGAGCTGCTGATCCTGCCGAACGGCGGCTTCGGCGGCCCGCTGCGGGGCGCCGGCGAGCACGCGGCCCGGCAGGTGGTCGGCCAGCTCGGGGCGGCCCTGGTGACGGCCGTCGTCGCGGCCGTCTTCCCGGCCCGGGTCGGGCGCTGGACGCTGCTGCTCGCCGCCGCCGCCGCGTTCGCCGTCGGCTACCTGCGGCTCGGGCCGCCGATGACGTTCGCCGAGCCGCCGCAGGCGCTGGCCGACCGGATCGTGGTGTTCGAGGGCGGCTTGGGCAGCTGGGCCGGCGTGGCCGCGGCCCTGGTGGTGGTGCTGGCCGTGTTCCTGGTCGAACGCGCCGCGACCGGGATGCTGAAGCCCGTACACGAGGCCCGCGGGCGCACCGCCCGCGAGTGGCGCCGCCTCGCCGCCCGCCGCCGACCGGCCGGCGCGGGCTCGCCCGAGCCCGCGCCCGAGCCGGACCCGGCCCGGTGGCGGCCCGGTCGTGCGGGCCTGCGCGACCGCGTGCTGTACGCCCTCGGCACCACCCATCTGCTGGTCGTCCTGCTCTGGGCGACCGTCGAGGTGCGGCTGGCCGCCACCGGCCACCACCCCACCCCGGCCTCCTGGGGCACCGGGCAGGCCGGTGCCGGCTACCAGGCCGACTTCGCGCTGCTGTTCGCCGCCCTGGCCGTGCTGAGCACGCTCGCCACGCCGCGGACGGCGCGCCGGCTGCTCGGCCTCTGGGTGGTCGGCGCGATGGTGCTCGGCTCCTGGCCGCCGCCGCTCGGCCCGCTGGAGGCGCTGCGGATCCCGGTGGCGCGCGGGCAGTTCGGTGCCGTCGCCGAGTTCTGGGGCCACGGCGCCTTCTGGGCCGCCCTGTTGGTGGCGCTCCCGGTGGTCGGCCTCGGCGTCCTGCGGACGGTGCGCCGCACGATGCGGTGACCGGGACGCCCGCGCCGGTCGGCGGGAGAGTCCTCAACTCTTCACCACGAGTACTTTTGTGATGATGCGTGAGGACGACGCGCTTCCTTCCACCGCCAACATACCGTGCACCGGGGGGCTTGCGGCAAGGCGGTGATCATGACGCATGATCTTCGACCGAGACCGGAAGTTCACAGGAAGACGGGGGACCACGAATGCGCGTGTTGTTGATGGCCTACGGATCGCGCGGGGACGTCGAGCCGATGATCGGGCTCGCGGCGCAGCTGCGGGCGCTCGGCACGGAGGTGCGGGTGTGCGCGCCGCCGGACTTCGCCGAACTGCTGGACGCCGCCGGCCTCCCGCTGGCACCGATCGGACAGCCGGTACGCCCGGTGGCGACGGGGGCGGTCACGGGGAAGGCGCCGATGCCGGCGGAGGGTCTGGCCCAGCGCGCGGCCGCGCTGGTCGCCACGACCTACGACGCGGTCGCCGCGGCGGCCGAGGACTGCGACGCGGTGGTGGCGACCGGGCTGCTCCCGGCGGCGGCCGCCGCGCGGTCGGCGGCCGAGAAGCTGGGCATCCCGTACGTGTTCGTGGCCTACTTCCCGAGCTACCTGCCGTCCCCGCACCACCCGCCGTTCCCCCGGCCGGGCCGGCCGTTCCCGCCGGAGGTGACCGACAACCGGGTGCTGTGGGACCTCGACGTCGAGAACATGAACGTCCTGTTCGGCACGGGTCTCAACGCCCATCGGGAGACGATCGGCCTGCCGCCGGTGGACCACTTCCGCGACTACGTCCTCACCGACCGGCCGTGGCTGGCCGCCGACCCGACGCTGAGCCCCTGGCTGCAGCCGGCGGACCTCGACGTCCTGCAGACCGGCGCGTGGCTCCGGGCGGACGAGCGCCCGCTCCCGGCCGGGTTGGAGGCGTTCCTGGCAGCCGGCGCACCCCCGGTGTACGTGGGCTTCGGCAGCATGCCGATCCGCGACGCGCCGGACGTCGCCCGGGCGGCCGTCGAGGCGGTGCGTGCGCAGGGCCACCGCGTGCTCCTCTCCGGCGGCTGGGCCGACCTGGCCCTGACGGACGACCAGGGCGACTGCCTCGCCGTCGGCGAGGTCAACCACCACGCGCTGTTCCCCCGGGTGGCCGCGGTCGTGCACCACGGCGGCGCGGGCACGACGACGACGGCCGCGCGGGCCGGCACGCCCCAGGTGGTGGTGCCCCAGCTGGCCGACCAGCCGTACTGGGCCGGCCGCGTGGCCGACCTGGGCATCGGCGCGGCCCACGACGGTCCGACGCCGACCTTCGAGTCCCTGTCGGCCGCGCTGGAGGTGGCCCTGGGTGCGGAGAGCCGGGCCCGGGCGGCCGCCGTGGCCGGGTCGATCGGCGCCGACGGCGCGGCGGTGGCGGCGAAGCTGCTGCTCGACGCCATCGGCGGGGCCCGGGGAGTGTCCGGGTGAGGCGCGGGACCGCGTAGCGCCCGTCCGACGTGCCGCATCCGGCGCCCGGTGTCGGCCGGGTGTGGCACGCTGGCCTCCGACCGCACAGGAGGGGAACGATCATGCACAGGCCGAGCCGACCCGAGGACCTCGACCGCGCCGACCGGGTGTGGGCGCGGGCCGTGGCCTTCGCCCTGCTGGAGGCCGCCACCGAGAAGCCCGAGGGCTACTGGCTGGACGAGCACGGCGTCTGGTGCGACGCCAGCGCCGGCTCGTACTGGTGGCGGGCCAGCCGGGCGGAGAACGGGAACGTGGTCTTCTGCGGCCAGGACTCCGACAGCAGCTGCACCCACGTCGACGGCCGGCAGATCGACTTCCTGGCCGGCGGCCCGGACTGGCTGCCCTGGGAGCAGCTGCGCGAGGACGCCGAGGGCAACCTGTTCGGCTTCGTCTACTGGTCCCAGGACGGCGTCTGGCACCGCATCGACTACCCCGAGCAGCTCGACGACGACGGGCTGCAGGGGGCCGCCGAGTGGCTGGGCTCGGAGGAGGAGTTCCGCAGCGAGGCGGCCGCGCTGGCCTGCGTGCGGCGCTCCGACGAGGCCGCGTTCACCGACGCGCTCACCCGGTTCCTGCGGCGCGCCGAGGCCCGGACGGTCGACGCCGCCGTGGTCGCCGAGCTGCTGACGGCGGCCGGCCCCGGGGACGAGGACCGCGGGCCGCTGCGCGTGGAGCCGGCGCTGGACGTCGCCGTCCGGGCGGGGCTCACCGGGCAGTCCTGAGCCGAACGGCGGTGGGCCCGGCGACTGGCCCAACGGCGTTGGGCCCGAAGGCGGTTGGCCGAGCGGCCGCTGACCGCAGGGACCGCTGCGGCCCGCGCCGTCACCCGGTCCCGGCGCCGCCGACCGCCCCCGGCCTCCGGCCGCTGCCTCTACTGCTCCGGCCGCTCCTGCTGCTCCTGCTGCTCCTGCTGCTGCGCGGCCTCGCGCAGCAGCCGGGCCAGGGCGTCGGCGTGCGGGTGGGGGCGGCGCCGGGCCCGGGCGATCCCGAAGTGCCGGGCCGGGCGCGGCGGCGTCACCGGCACCGTGCGGGTGCCGGGCAGCACCGGATCGAGCGCCACGTACGGCACCAGCGAGACCCCGACGCCCGCGGCGACCAGCGAGCGGGCGAAGAAGTAGTCGGTGGTGGAGCCCGCCACCCGGAGCTCGAAGCCGGCCACGGCCGCGTGCCGGCGCAGGAACGCCTCCGTCTTCAGGCACCCCATGACCCAGCGCTCCTCGGCGAGTTCGGCCAGGTACAGGGTGTCCCGGCCGGCCAGGCGGTGGCCCTCGGGCAGCACCACCGAGAGCGGATCGTCCATCAGCGGCTCCCAGTCGAGCCCGGAGCGGTCCCCGGGCAGGACCGGCAGCGGTCCGTCGAAGTGGTACGCGAGGGCGAGGTCGGCGGTGCCCTCGCGGACCATCGGCAGGCTGTCCTCCGGCTCCCGTTCGAGGATCCGCAGTTCGACGTCCGGGTGGTCGGCCGCGAAGCGGCTCAGCACGCCGGGCAGCAGGTGGCGGCCGCCGCTGGTGAAGGTGGCGAGGGTGAGCCGGTGCCGGGCCGCGCCGAGGCGGCCGATCTGCTCCTCGGCGTGCCGCAGCTCCGCGGAGATCGCCGTGGCCGCGTCCACCAGGAGCCGCCCGGCCTCGGTGAGCCGCACCCCGCGCGTGGAGCGCTCCACCACGGCCGTCCCCAGCCCGCGTTCGAGCGCCGCGACCTGCTGGGAGACCGCGGACGGGGTGAGCAGCAGCGCGGCCGCCGCCCGGTTGAAGCTGCCGTGCTCGGCGACCGTGCGCAGCACGGTCAGCCTCCGGACGTCGATCATCGTGCTCCCCCGGTCATGACGGCCCACCGGTCATGATGCTCCCCGGTCGACAGTTCTGCTGATGACGCGTTCAGTAAGTCGGCAGTTCTGCTGGGGAGCATAGACGAGCAGAGTGGTGGCCATGAACAACGCCCTGCGAAACGTCTGCGTCATCGGCGGCAGCCGCTACTTCGGCCTCCGCCTGGTCACCCTGCTGCGGGACTCCGGCGCCCGCGTCACCCTGGTCAACCGTGGTTCGGCACCGCCGCCGCCCGGGGTCGACCACGTCGTCGCCGACCGGTCGGACGAGGTCGCCCTCGCCGCCGCACTCGGCGGGCGCACCTTCGACGCGGTGCTCGACCAGGTGCTCTACACCCCCGCGGAGGCCGCGGTGGCCCGTCGGGTCTTCGCCGACCGCACCGCCCGGTACGTGATGACCTCGACGATGGAGGTGTACGACCCGGCGACCTCGCCCCTGGTGCACACCACCCCGGGCGTCCCGGTGCCCGAGGAGGCCGTGGACCCGGCGCAGTGGCCGGTCGACCTCGGCCTCCCCTGGCAGGACCGGGCAGCGCTCGCCCGCCGCTTCGACGAGGCGACGCACTACGCGGAGGGCAAGCGGCAGGCCGAGGCGGTGCTGGCCCGGGACGCGCCGTTCTCCTGGGCCACCGTGCGCAGCGCGCACGTCCTGGGCGGCGGCGCCCGGGACTTCACCGGCCGGCTGGCGCACTACACCGGCCTGATCGCCGCGGGCCGGCCGGTCGCCGTGCACGCGCAGCCGCAGCCGACCTCCTTCGTCCACCACGAGGAGATCGCCGCCGCGCTGGTCCGGGTGGCCGCCTCGGACGCCGTCGGGCCGGTCAACGCCTGCTCCCCCGAGCCGCTGAACGTGCTCACGCTGGGTGACCTGATCGCCGATCGGCTCGGCACCTCCGCCCGCCACCGGGTGGTCGGGGGCGACGAGGCCTCGCCGTTCTCCTTCGACCGCTGGTACCCGATGGACGGCCGGCGCGCCCGCGGGCTGGGGCTGCAGTTCTCCCCGGTGGCCGACTGGCTGCCCGGGGCCGTCGCGGAGGCCGCCGAGGCCGAGGCCGCGTCGCGAAAGGCGGCCTGACGTGCGACAGCGCACCATCGGCGGAACCTCCGTCGGCGCGATCGGGCTCGGCGCCATGCCGCTCTCGGTCGAGGGCCGGCCGGACGAGGCGACCGCCCTGGCCACCCTGCACGCGGCGCTCGACGCCGGCGTCACCCTGATCGACACCGCCGACTCCTACCACTGGCACGCCGCCGAAGTCGGCCACAACGAGAGGTTGGTGGCCCGCGCGCTGGCCGAACGCCCGGCCGCCGACCGCGCGGCCGTCCTGGTCGCCACCAAGGGCGGGCGCGGCCGGCCCGGCGACGGCTCCTGGACGGTCGACGGCCGGCCGGAGCACCTGCGCCGCGCCTGCGAGGGCTCGCTCCGGCGCCTCGGCACCGAGGCCGTCGGCCTCTACCAGCTGCACAAGCCCGACCCCCGGGTGCCGTGGGCCGAGTCGGTGGGCGCCCTGCGCGAGCTGGTGGACGCGGGCAAGGTCCGCGCGGCGGGCGTCTCCAACGTGGACGCGCAGCAGATCCTGACGGCCCGGGAGATCCTCGGCCCGGCCCTGGTCTCGGTGCAGAACCGGTTCTCCCCCGCCGTCCGCACCGCCGAGCCCGAGCTGCGCCTGAGCGAGCGGCTCGGCCTGGCCTTCCTGCCGTGGAGCCCGCTGGGCGGCCTCGCCCGCAGCGTCCTGGACGACCCGGCGGACCGGGCGGTCACGGCCGGCGCCTTCCACCGGATCGCCGCCGCGCGCGAGGTCTCGCCCCAGCAGGTCGGCCTGGCCTGGCTGCTCGCCCTCTCCCCCGCCATGGTCCCGATCCCGGGCGCCCGCCGCTCGGCCAGCATCCGCGACTCCGCCGCAGCCGCGGACCTCGCCCTCGACCCGTCCGAACTGGCCGACCTCTCGGCCCCGTTCGACGCCGGCGGGGTCTAAGGCGCCGGGCTGATGGTGTGGCCGCGACCAGCCGATGAAGCACCCCTTCGAGACGTCGCTCGTGCTGCGGATGAAGTTGACGACAATGCCCACCTCGCCGCGCTCACCGGCCGCACCCCGGCCCAGGCCCACAGCCCCCGGCAGCCGCACCGCGGACGGCGGTCTGGTCGCTCTGGGAGTTGGTCAGCACAAAGGCGTAGCTCACGATGCGCGCACCCATCAGCGTGGGCTGACGAGGTCCTACTGGAGGGGATTGACGTTGCACGGGCTCTCCATCCGGGCCGCGTCTACCGCCCCGAGCCCTGGATATCCGTCCCTCGATCTTGCGTGGGTACCCCCGGCTTCAGCCGGGGAGGGAAGCGCAGCCTTGGCCCGGAGCCGCGAAGCGGCGGAGAACCCTGCGTTGTCAGTAGGCCGCACTATGGTGGTTGTGCTGGCTGAAAGGGGGTGGGCCGGATGATCCGTGCGTATAAGTTCCTCATGCGGCCCACCGTGGGCCAGACGCAGGCGCTCACCGAGATGCTGCGGGATCACTGCTCGCTGTACAACGGGGCTCTTGAAGAGCGCCGCGACGCCTACCGGCACATCGCCAGGACTTCAGTCACGTACGGGATGCAGTCCGCGCAACTCAAAGAGATCCGGGCGTTCGACCCGGAGTGTCAGGGCCGCTGGTCGTTCTCCAGCCAGCAGGCCACGCTTCGCCGCCTGGACAAGGCGTTCGCGGCGTTCTTCCGCCGCGTCAAGGCCGGCGAGAAGCCCGGCTACCCGCGCTTCCGGTCGGTTAAGCGGTTCGACACTGTGGAGTTCCCGAAGGACGGCGACGGCTGCCGCTGGGACGCTACCGCGCACGACCCGGTGACGCGCGTTCGTCTGCAAGGCGTCGGCTGCGTGCGCGTGCACCAGCACCGGCCCGTGGTCGGCAAGGTCAAGACGATCAGCGTCAAGCGGGAAGGCCGCCGCTGGTATGTCATCCTCACTGCCGACCAGGCGAAGCCCGAACCGCTGCCCGCAACGGGCAGCGCCGTCGGCATCGACCTGGGCATAGCCAACTTCCTCGCCGACTCCAACGGCGAGTTCATTCCCAATCCCCGCCACGGGGACAAGTCTGCCGCGAAGCTCGCAGCCGCGCAGCAGAAGCTCAGCCGGTGCAAGCGCGGCTCCAGGCGCCGCCGCGAGCAGGTCAAGACCGTCGCCCAGCTGCACCGCAAGGTCCGCCGCCAGCGCCTCGACCACGCACACAAGACCGCTCTCGATCTCGTACGCGAACACGACTTCATCGCGCACGAAGGCCTCAAGATTCGCAGCATGGTGCGTGCTCCCGCACCCAAGCCCGATCCCGCTCAGCCCGGCTCGTTCCTGCCGAACGGCGCTGCGGCCAAGTCCGGGTTGAACAAGTCGATCAACGATGCTGGATGGGGGGTGTTCCTCGCGATCCTCACCGCCAAGGCAGAATGCGCCGGACGGGAAGTGATGGCTGTGGACCCCCGCAACACCTCGCGGCGGTGCCCCGAATGCAGACACACCGCCAATGAGAACCGTCCCACCCAGAAGACATTCCACTGCGTCAACTGCGGCCACCGGGCGCACGCTGACACAGTGGGGGCCCTAAACGTTCTCCGGGCCGGGCTGGCCCGTCGCAAAGCCAACCAGGCTTAGCGAGAAGCCCCCGCATTCACGTGGGGGAGGAGTCACCATGAACACGTCGTACCCCGCCTGGGCGAGGGCCTTGCTCCACCCGTACGAGGTGTGGTCGAGGTCGTAGGCCGCCAGCGTCGGCACGCTCCGGCCGTGCAGCATGAGGACGGCCTCGTGGGCCGCGGGGCCGGAGGGTCGGTGCTCCCGCACGAAGAGTTCGACCTTCTGGCCCGCCGTGGCGGGGACGGTCGAGGTGTGCGGGACCTGGTGGTCGTAGGTGTCGATGGCCATGAAGGGGCTCTTCCGCCGGGTGGGTCGAGACGGTCGTCTCCGGACATCCCCACAGTCGGATGGGGCACGTACTCCCCGCCACAGCGGAGCCGCCGTCCGAGCGGTCCTCCGGGTGGCCGTCCGAGCGGCGGCCCCGGCGGACGGGGCCGGCGAAGTCCGCCGGTCCGCCCGCGCGGCGCTCGGGGCACGATCAGGAGCCGTCAGGAGCCGTCGGCCGGGACCGGCTGGACGGTGCAGAGCGCGTTGACGCCGCCCGCGCCGAACAGCGAACCGCCGAAGAACGTGTTCAGCACGCCGCGGCAGGCGGCGGCCTCCTGCGGCGTCTTCGGCCCCTCGGCGGCCGCCGGCTGGGCGAGCACCAGCACGGGCGCGGCCAGCAGCAGTACGGAACAGGCCGCGCGGGCGGCGTACTTCGTCGACTTCGACAGGACGGGGTTCATCTCGGGGACCTCCGGATCGGGATCGGGATCGGGACGAGCGATTCCTATCCGAAGCAGCCCGCAGGGGCGCGGACGCTGAGCCGTCCGAGGGCGTGTCAGCGCTCCCGTCCCGACGAGCGCCCCCGCGCGGCGGCACCCGTGTGGCGGCCCTCACGCGGCAGCGCCCCTGCACGGCGCCCCCTGCGCGTCAGCCCCCTGCCCGGGCCCGGGCGGGGGGCTGACGACGGGTCGGCGGGCGGGCCCGCCGGTCTCGGTGGCGCGGTGGCGCGGCGGCCGTGCGCTCAGCCGCCGGTGAAGGAGGCGCCGGGTGAGGCCAGGACCTTCGCCGCGCAGGCGTGGCCCCGCTCGGCGGCGGCCCGCAGGTCCCGGTCGGCCAGGTAGCCGGCCAGGAAGCCGGCGGCGAAGGCGTCGCCGGCGCCGGTCAGGTCGCGCACCTCGCCGACCGGCGGGACGGGCACCGCGAACCGGTCCCGGCCGGGGGCGTCGACGGTGGTCGCCTCCGCTCCGGACTTGGTGACCACCGTGGTGGCGGCCAGCCGGGCGCGCTCCGGGCCGGGGCGGCCGTCGACGAGCAGCCCGAGGAACGCGGACTCCTCCCGGTTGGCGAACAGTAGGTCGGGCGCCAGGCCGGCGGCGAGGGCGAGGAAGCGCTCGCGGCCGAACGCGGCCAGCATGCCGGTCGAGGAGGCGTCCAGCGAGACGGTGCCGCCGGCCCGGCGAACCCGCCGGACGGCGTCCACCGCGGCGGTGCCGATCGGCTCCCCGTCGAAGGAGTAGGCGGGGACGTGCAGGTGGGTCAGGCCGGCCAGCCAGGCGTCCGGGACGGCGTCGAGCAGCCGTGCGGCGCCCCGGTCGGGCAGCATGGTCCGCTCGCCGGCCTCGTCGATGAGCACCACGATGCTGCCGGTCTCGCCCCGGCGGGCGACCCGGACGTCCACACCGTGGCCGGCCAGTTCGGCGACGACGCCGTCCCCGGCCGGGTCGTCCCCGACGCAGCCGATGAAGCGCACGGGCCCCTGGCCGGCGGCCGCGAAGCAGGCGGCGACGTTGGCCGCGCTGCCGCCGCGCCGCCGGAACACCCGGGCGCTGGAGTCGGTGCCGTGCCGCAGCGGGCCGTCCACCCAGACGACGACGTCCTCGACCAGATCGCCGAGTACCCCGAGCACGGGCTCAGGCCTCGTCGCGCAGGGCCGCCAGCGCGGTGGCGATCTCGCCGCCGAGCCGGACGTTGCCGCGGTAGACCTCGACGTTCACGTCCAGGCTGCGGCCCTGGGTGTCGCGCTGGATGAAGTCCAGCAGGAACGGCGTCGAGGCGTTCCCGGTGATGCCCCGGCGCTCGGCCTCGGCCCAGGCCCGGTTGAGGAGTTCGTCCAGCTCCTCCGGCGGGAGCTGCTTCGCCGGGTCGACCGGGTTGGCGATCAGCACCGCCTGCGGCAGCTCCAGGCCGTCCCGGGCGGCGATCACCCGGGCGGCCTCCTCGGGCGTGTCCACCTTGAAGTTGATCTCGTGGCCGGAGTCGGTGATGTAGAAGCCGGGGTACTTGCGGGTCCGGTAGCCGATGACCGGGATGTTCAGCGTCTCGAACCGCTCCAGGGTGGCCCGGATGTCGAGGATCGACTTCACGCCCGCGCTGACCACGGTGACCGGCGTGGCGGCCAGCGTCGTCAGGTCGGCCGACTCGTCGAAGGTCTCGGCCGCGCCGAAGTGCACGCCGCCGAGCCCGCCGGTGGAGAAGACCCGGATCCCGGCGCGGTGGGCGAGGAAGGCGGTGGCCGCCACCGTCGTCCCGCCGTGCCGGCCCAGCGCGGCGACCACCGGAAGGTCGCGCAGGCTCGCCTTGTCGAGGTGGTCCGACTCCGACAGCTCCTTGATCTGCTCGGTGGCGAGACCGACCGTCGGCGCCCCGGCGTACACGCCGATGGTGGCCGGCACCACGCCCGCGGCCCGCAGCCGCTCCTCCGCCTCCAGCGCGACCGCGAGGTTGCGGGGGCGCGGCAGCCCGTGGGTGAAGATGGTCGACTCCAGGGCGACGACGGGACGCCCGTCGGCAACGGCCTGGGTGACTTCGTCGGAGATACGGATGGGCAGTCCGGTCATGGCACGAACTCTCTCTGCGATGCCACCACGGTGTGGCAACCGCGGCTCAGCCTAGGGATCGTTCGCATCGGTATCCAGAATGAGTCCTGGTCCATCCCATAGCCTTCCGCCTATGGGATTCACCTTGCGTCAGCTCGAAGTCTTCCTCGCCGTCGCCGACACCCTGCACTTCGGCCGGGCCGCCGAGCGGCTGCACATCTCGCAGCCGACGGTCAGCCAGGAGGTGGCCCGGCTTGAGCGGACCGTCGGGGTCGAGCTCTTCGACCGCAGCCGCCGGGCGGTGGTGCTGACCTCGGCGGGCGAGGTGATGGCCACCGAGGCCGCCGGGCTGCTCGACCGGGCCGGCACGCTGCTCGCCCGGGTCCGGTTGCACGAGGAGTCCCGGCTCGGCCTCGCCCGGATCGTCGCCTCCCCCAGTGTGATGAACCGTCTGCTGCCCGCCGTGGTCAGCCGCGCCGAGCGGGAGCTGCCGGCGCTGGAGACCGTCGAGCTCGCCGTCGACACCGGCCAGGTCTCCGCCACCCTGGCCGCCGAGCTCGCCGACATCGGCCTCGGCCGCTTCCTCGACGAGACGCCCGGCTACCGGCGCGAGAAGCTCCTCGACGAACCCGTCCGGGTGGCGCTCAGCCGCGGCCACGCCCTCGCCGGGCGCGCCGCCGTCCACCTGCACGACCTCGGCGACCTCCCGCTGCTCCTGTGGCCGCGCGAGCAGCACCCGCGCTACTACGACCACGTCCTCGGCCTCTGCGCCGACCACGGCGTGGAGCCGCCGGTCCTGGTCAGCCCGCCCAGGATCGTCGGCTCCCGGCTCTACCTGCTCTCGCAGAACCGCGCCTTCTCCCTCGTCCCGGCCTCACTGGCCGGCCACCTCACCGAGGACGTGGTCACCGTGCCGCTCGCCGGACCGGCCGCCCTGCCACTGGAGATGCAGTGGCGGCTGGACGACCACCGGCCCCGCCTGGCCGCACTGCGCGAGCTGATCCGCGAAGAGGCGACCCCCCTCGCCACCGGCTGAGCCCCCTCGCCCCGGCCGGGGCGCCACCGGACACTGTCAGAACCGCAGTGACCAGCTGTTGATCGTGCCGTCCCAGTACCCGTGGAGGTCCGTCACCCGCAGCCGCCACACGCCGGCGGCGGTGTGGGCCGAGGCGTCGGCGCCGAACACACCCACGATGTCGGGCGTCCCGTCCGCGATGTCCTCGTCCCGCAGGAGGAAGACCGCGCCGTCCGGGGCGACCAGCTCGACCCGCAGGTCGCCGCGCCACTGGTAGCCGATGTCGACCAGGACCTCCAGGTCTCGGGGTGCCTTGCCGGACACCCCGCCGACGGTGACCCGGGACTCCACCGCCCCGACGCCCGAGATCGGCACCCCGGGCGTACCGGCGAACACCGGACCGCGCGGCCGGTTCGGCACCGTCCCGGTGTAGAGCAGCCGGTCGGGCGAGCCCGGGCCCGCGTCGACGACGGACCCGATGGTGGCCGCAGCGGTCAGTGCGGCCACCACCTGCGCCGGCGTGGCCGTCGGGTGGTCCGCGAGGTAGAGCGCGGCCGCGCCCGCCACGTGCGGGGCGGCCATCGAGGTGCCCGACATGGATATACCGAACCCGCCGTAGTCGCTGCAGTTCAGTGTCGACACGATGTCCACCCCGGGGGCGAACAGGTCCACCAGCGGGCCGTAGTTGGAGAAGGAGGCGCGGGCGTCGTCCGAACCGGTGGCGCCGACCGTGATCGCGGTGGGCACGCGCGCCGGCGAGTGGTCGGAGGCGTCGATGGAGTCGTTCCCGGCCGCCACCGTGTAGGTGAGCCCGCTCGCGATCGAGTTGGCCACGGCCGCGTCGAACACCGGGTCCGGCTCGCTGCCCAGGCTCATGTTGACCAGCGCGGGGCGGACGGCGTGCCGGGTCACCCAGTCGATGCCGGCCACCACCTGCTCGGTGGTGCCCTCACCGTCGTCGTTCAGGACGCGCACGGCGACGATCGAGGCGTTCTTCGCGACCCCGAACTCGCTGCTCGCCACCGTGCCCGCCACGTGCGTGCCGTGGCCGTGGCCGTCCTCGGCGACGGTGTCGCCGTCGACGGCGTCGAAGCCGTACGAGGCCCGCCCCGCGAACTCCTCCTGGGTGACGCGGACACCGGTGTCGACGATGTACGCCGTCACACCGCGCCCGCCCGAGTCCGGGTAGGTGTAGCGATTGTCGTACGGGAACCGGCGCTGGTCGATCCGGTCCAGGCCCCAGGACTGCGGTTCGTTCTGGCTGCCGTCCATCCCGACCCGGCGGTTCTGCGAGACCACCGCGACGGCCGGGTCGGCGGCCAGCCGCCGCGCCTGCCGCTCGGAGAGCTCCACGGAGAACCCGTTCAGCGCCGCGTCGTAGACCCGCCGGACCGTGCCGCCGTACGCGCGGGCCAGCCCGTGCGCCCCGCTCGCCACCGAACGCCCGCCGGCCGGCGGCGCCTTGAGGACGACGAGATAGCTTCCCGGCACCGCGTGCGGCGACCGGGCGCCCTGGACCACCCCCTCCGGAGCGGCCGCCGCCGCGGGGAACGCCCCGCCCGTTCCGACCGTCACCACCGCGGCCGACCCGAGAACGACACACACCCGACCGAACCCCTGCCTCAGGCCCATGGCCCACCCCCTCCGCCTCTCCCCCGGAGAACCATGCTGATTGATCGTCAGTTCATCGACAAGAGAAGTCGGTTGATGGACTACATGCACCCTTCCGGCGATCCCGTCATGCCCGGGGGACGGCCGCTCTCCCACGACTGCTTTCGGACCTGCGGGGCACCGAGGTCGCCGGGCCACCGGCTCTCGCCGAAGCTGCGCTGAGCGACCCCGAGACCGAGGCGGTGCGCCCGCCGCGGGCGGCCCGGTGACGCGGCGCCCCGTGCCGTCCTGGCCGGTGGGCGCTCATGGGCGCGCCCAGAAGAAGCGGCCTTCGCGGTGGTCGGGGCTGACGAAGCCGAAGCCGTAGCCATAGCCGAAGTTGAGGAAGTACGGATCGCCCTCGGCCTCGCCGGCGTCGCTGATCTTGAAGAGGAACTGCCACGGGGCGCCGACGCGCGCACGGTGGTTGGGGTAGCAGGCGGTGCCGCCGACGTAGTCGTGCAGGTCCTCGCCGCCGGGCAGCTGTACGCGAGGGCCCTCGCCCCGCATGCCCCGCTCGAACGCCGCCTGATCGTCGATCGAGCGGTCGATCCCGGGGGGAATCGGTTGCAGGTCGACATGCCACTCGACCGGGATCTCGGAGTCGTCCGGGCCCCAGCGCCAGAGCGTCCGGCCCTGCGTGCCGGACGGTCCGATGACAGCGAAGGAGGGGATGCGTCCGCCGGGCTGCACGAGCAGGACGGCGTCACCGGCCTCCGGGTCGGTCCCTCCCATGATGACGTCTTCCTCGTCGATGAAGAGGTAGGCCAGGCGGAGTTCGTCTCCGGGGATCGGAAACTGTCCGACGAAGACCAGGGGGCGCCCGGTGGACGGGTCCACCGGCCAGGTGGGCTCGGCCAGCCATACGGGTTGCCCACCGAGCTTGGCCACCGGATCGGAGATCGGCTGCTCGGCGGCCCTGAGGGTCATCTGGCGGCGCGGCAGGAAGGCGGCATCGTACGGCCCCTCCGCCTGCCCAGTGGGACGCGTGATCATGAGCGGACCCTATGGCATGCCACTGACGGACGTTCGCCAACCGCCGTGCTCCGTAGCGCGCCCCGTGGGTGGCGTGCGGAGTGGGGGTGAGGTGGGTGTGTGGCACCTGTGAGGCGGGTGTGAGGGGGCCGGGCGTGCGGCGCGGAGGGGGCTCGGGCTGGGCCGAGGTGCACGGCGCGGGTGAGGGGCGCGCGCCGCGGCGAGTGCGTCCGCGGGCCCGGTTCCGGCCACAACCACCCTGGTCACCGGCACGTTGCATGCGCGTGAACCGCTTCGCCCGTCCCCTGCAGATCGCCTGCCGGTGCGCCGCCCGCGCGGCCGCCGTGCTGCTCCGCACCGGCCGCGTCCTCGTCGCCGCCGTCGTCCGCGCCGACGCCCGCGCCGAGGCCGCCCTGCGCTCCTGGGCCCGGCCCACCACCACCCGCGTCGTCGAGGTGCTCCGCCGGCTCGCCGCCGCCAACTGCGGTGACGCGCTGAGCCGTCACCTCCCCTGCCGCTCCCGCGAGCGGACCCGCGACGCGAGCCTGCTCGACGACCGGCCCTGATCGACGACCGGCCCTGATCGGTGACGCACCGAACGGCGGAGCGGCCGCGCCCCGGACCAGCACGTGGTCCGGGGCGCGGCCGCCTGTGCGGTACCGGGCGTCAGGCCTTGCAGAGGCCCGTCGTCCAGTCGACGGTCGCGGCGGCGCGGGAGTAGCGCCACTGCGGGGCGAGCAGGTCACGGTCCAGCTGCGCCGCGGCCGGCTTGTCCTCGACGACGTAGCCGAAGTCCTGCAGCCAGGCCGGGTAGAGGTTCTTGGACCCGATGTAGAACGTCGAGCCGTCCACCGCGACCAGCTTGTGGTGCAGCTGGTACGGGTGGCCGTCCGCCCAGGTGGGGGCGTCGGCGACGCGGAAGGAGGCGAGCTGGAGGTTGCCGCAGAGCGCGGCACCGGCCTTGGCCGGGTCGCCGGTGAGGGCGGTCAGCCGGGACTTGAGGACGTCGCTGATCTCGGACAGGGACTTGATCTGCGAGTAGCCGCCGCTGCCGACCGCGCCGCGGTTGGCCGGGTCGCTCACCACGATCCGCACCTTGACGCCGGCCGCGAGCTTGGCGGCCAGCAGCTCGTAGAGCCGGGCGTCGTAGCGGGGCAGCGGCGGGCAGGTGCCGTTCATGTCCTGCTGCGAGATCTCGACGTGGCTGGTGGCGCTGGAGACGAGCGCGCGCAGGGCGTTCTCCTCCGGGTTCACCGTCTCGTAGTCGCGGTCGGCGTTGGTGTTGTCGTGCAGGCCGAGCGGGCCGCACTTGGTGTCGGAGACACCGGGGACCGGGCCCTGACGGTACGCCGAGGACGGGTCGTTGGTCTTGATGCCGACGCCGAGGCCGCCCACCGCGATCACCGGCACGGTGCCGGTGGCGGGCGCCGCGGGGTTGAGGTCGCGCTCCAACGAGGGCCGGCACGAGCCGCCGTTGCTGGAGGCGAACCAGGCGTTGTCGAACACGCCGGTGCGGCCGCAGGTCCACTCCCAGAGGGTGTCCAGGTAGCGGGCGGCGGAGGTGGCGGCCGGGCCGGTCAGGGCGAGGTCGACGTCCGACACCGGGTGGGCGGTGTCGAGGTAGTCGTCCTTCCAGCCGTTGATGCCGCCGGCCACCACGCTGCGCCCGTCGACCACCAGCAGCTTGGAGTGGTTCCAGGAGAGCGCGGTGCGCGAGGTGGTCATGGAGGCCACGGTGAGGGTGACCGAGCCGGCGGCGGGGCCGAGCTTGGCGACCAGCTCGTCACGGTAGCGGGACGGCAGGACGTTGGCGTTGTAGACCGGCGCGGCACCGACCAGGATGCGGACCTGGAGCCGGTTGCCCGCGGCGACGGAGGCCTTGAGCCCGTCGACGAGGGCGTCCTGGAAGCCGCCGTTGGGGAACGGCGCGAGGGTGGAGACGTCGACGGTCCGGGTGGCGGCGGAGACGTCGGCCCGCATCCGGTCCAGCAGGGCGCGGGTGCCGGGGCGGTCGGTGCAGGCGGCGTCGCCCCAGCAGCCCGGGGTCTGCAGCAGCCAGCCGGCCGGGTTGTCGGCGGTGGCGTGCAGGCTGTTGCCCTCGGTCCGCTGCCACACCGTGCCCTCCAGGCCCGGCGCCACCTCGCGGAGGGCGCGCTCGACCGCGTCGAGATGGGCGGTGTCGGCGGCGTCCCCGGCGCTGCCGGACGCGGTGTCCGCGTGGGCCGGCAGGGGCGGGACGACGGCGAGCAGGGTGGTGGCTGCGGCGGCGGCCAGGGCCGCCCGCACGAGGCGGCCGGACCGGCGGGACCAGGACAGGGACACGTGTGTGGTTCCTTCAGGGAGCTGCGGGGGGAGCTGCGGGTGGATCATGGTTCACCCGTGGGACGACCTGAGATTACCGGAAAGTAACTTGATGTCTAATCTGCCCATGACAATGAGTCACCCGGCCTGAAACGCACCCGCCGTTCGGCCCCCGCCGAACGGCCGGGGCGCATCGGCGCAGCTCACCGCCCATCCCCTCCTGACGCAGCGTCGATCGCACCGGATCGGGCGGGCGAGCGAGCGAGAGGGCGGGCGAGCGAGGGGGCGGGCGGAACGAAGCGTCCCCGCCCGGAGGGACCGGACGGGGACGCGGCACGAGGCGCGGACGCCCAGGGGTGCACGGGCCCGGGGCGCAGCGGGGTCGCGCGGGTGCAGGGGGCCCGCGCGGCGCGGGGTCAGCTCGCGGGGCCGGCCAGGACCTCGCTCACCAGCTCGCGGGCCTCCGCCTGGACCCGGGCGAGGTGCTCGTCTCCCTGGAAGGACTCCGCGTAGATCTTGTAGACGTCCTCGGTGCCGGACGGACGGGCGGCGAACCAGGCGTTCTCGGTGCACACCTTGATGCCGCCGATGGCCGCCCCGTTGCCGGGCGCCTCGGTGAGGACGGCGGTGATCGGCTCGCCGGCCAGCTCCCCGGCCTTCACCTGCTGCGGCGAGAGACGCGCCAGCAGCGCCTTCTGCTCCCGGTCGGCCGGGGCGTCCACCCGCGCGTAGGAGGGCGCGCCGAACTTCCCGGTCAGGTCGCGGTAGTACTCGCTGGGCGTGCGGCCGGTCACGGCGGTGATCTCCGAGGCCAGCAGGGCGAGCAGGATGCCGTCCTTGTCGGTGGTCCAGACACCGCCGTCGCGGCGCAGGAACGACGCCCCGGCCGACTCCTCGCCGCCGAAGGCGATCGAGCCCTCCCGCAGCCCGTCCACGAACCACTTGAAGCCGACCGGGACCTCGACCAGCTCGCGCTTGAGGTCGGCCGCGACCCGGTCCAGCATCGACGAGGACACCAGGGTCTTGCCCACCGCCGCGTCCGACGGCCAGTCGGCGCGGTGGCGGTAGAGGTAGTCGACGGCGACGGCCAGGTAGTGGTTGGGGTTCATCAGCCCGCCGTCCGGGGTGACGATGCCGTGCCGGTCGGCGTCGGCGTCGTTGCCGGTGGCGATCGCGTACTCGTTCCGGCGGCCGATCAGCGAGGCCATCGCGGCGGGCGAGGAGCAGTCCATCCGGATCTTGCCGTCCCAGTCCAGCGTCATGAACCGCCAGGTCGGGTCGGTGACCGGGTTGACCACGGTCAGGTCGAGGCGGTGCGTCTCGGCGATCCGCGCCCAGTAGGCGACGGAGGCGCCGCCCAGCGGGTCCGCGCCGATGTGCAGGCCGGCCGCGCGCACGGCGTCCAGGTCCAGCACCGAGACCAGGTCGTCGGTGTAGGCGGTGAGGAAGTCGTGGCGCCCGGTGGTGGCGGCGGCCAGCGCCCGCGCGTACGGGACCCGCTTGACGCCCCGCAGGCCGTCGCGGATCAGCGCGTTGGCGCGGTCCTGGATCCAGCCGGTCGCCTCGGAGCCGGCCGGGCCTCCGCTCGGGGGGTTGTACTTGAAGCCGCCGTCGCGCGGCGGGTTGTGCGAGGGCGTGACCACGATGCCGTCGGCGAGGGCCTGCGGGCGGCGGCGGTTGTGCGCGAGGATCGCGTGCGAGACGGCCGGGGTCGGCGTGTAGCCGTCGGCGCTGTCCAGCAGGACGTCGACGCCGTTGGCCGCCAGCACCTCCACCGCGGTCACCCGGGCCGGCTCGGAGAGCGCGTGGGTGTCCGCGCCGAGGAACAGCGGGCCGGTGATGCCCTGCTCGGCCCGGTACTCGCAGATCGCCTGGGTGGTCGCGGCGATGTGGTCCTCGTTGAAGGCCGCGTCGAGCGAGGAGCCGCGGTGCCCCGAGGTCCCGAACGCCACCCGCTGGCCCGGCTCCTCCGGGTCCGGGTGCAGCGCGTAGTACGCCGTCACCAGCCGCGCCACGTCGACCAGGTCGTCCGGCTGTGCCGGCTGGCCGGCCCGTGCGTGTGCCATGGGTGTCTCCCACCTGTTCCCTGTCGGTGCGCCGGCCCGCGGTCGCGCGGCCCGGCGCGTGCTGCCCCGTGCTCACCGATCGTAACCAGAACATGCCCCCGCCCCGTACCGGGCACGGAACGGGGCGGGGTGAGGCGAGGGCGTGCGGTCCGCCCGTTCGGGGCGAGGACGCACCGGGCCCGGCACCGCCGGTCAGGCGGGCAGCTGCTCGCGGAAGGCGTCGAGCGCCGGAGCGGTGGTGGACGCGACGAACTCCGTCACCCGGTACTCGGCCAGCCCGGCCAGCGTGAAGGGATCGCTGCCGGTGATCGCCTCGATCGCCGCGCGGTCCTCGGCGACGGCGAGGACCATCCCGCCGTCCCGCGGCACCTTGCGCCCCGAGGCGAGGAACGTCCCGGCCTCGTAGTGCCCCTTCAGCCAGGTCACGTGCTCCGGCAGCACGGCGTCGATGCGGTCCAGCGGTGCGGTGTACGTCAGCTCCAGTACGAACATGCCGTCAGGATAGGCCCCTCCCGTGCGGGCCCGGCCGCCCGCTCCGACGCGGCGTCGGCCGGCGACGGCGGGCCGGCGGCTCCGGCAGGGGCGCGGCGTCGCACCGAGGAGTCCGCGGCAGCGTGTCAGACCACATCATGCCAGGTCAGGAGCGCCGCCGGTAGGACTCAGCACACGTCCGACCGGCCTTGTCCGGCACCGCGCCGACACCGCAGACTCGTCGGCATCCACTCCCCCGGCCCCGTGCCGGCACCCGTCCCCGGGCGCCGGCGCGCACGTCGTGCTGCCCAGGCGGCCGGGCGGACGAGTGGCCGAGCGAGGGGGAAACAGATGGTGAACCAGGATGCGGTGCTGCGGGCCCGGATGCTGCTGATGAGCACCGACCGGCGGGTCCTGCGCGGCCCGAACGCCCTCGGCGTGTACCGGCTGCTGACCGCCGTCGAACCGGAGGTGTACGGCTCCAAGCTGGCGTACGTCCTGGTGGAGGCGGCCGGCTCGCCCGCGCTGCGCGACCTGCCGCAGGCCCGGACCGCGCTGCTGGACGAGGCGGTCGCCGTGGCGCGGGCCCTGGACGAGCGGAATCCGTTCCGCGCGAAGATGCTCACCCGGGCCCTGGCGGCCCGTCAGACGCTGTAGTGCCCACGGCCGCCCCGGGTACTCCGCCCGGGGCGGGCCGACTGCACGTGTGTACGTTCCGGCTTGGGTACAACACAGCCGATTTGACGATCGATCGGAGAGAACTGGAATGAGCAAGTCAGCTCTGCCGCGTCGCGGACTGCTCGTGGGCGCAGCCGCGACGGTCATCGGGTGGCACACCGCCGGGCGCTCCTGGGCCGTCACCGGCACCGACGCCGACACCGCCGACACCGACGCCACCGCCGGCGGCCCCGCCCCGGCCGCCGACCTCGCCGCGCTGCCGCGGCTGGACGGGAGCGTCGTCGCCGATCCGGGAACGCTCGCGCGCTTCGGGAGCGACTTCGGGCACCTGGTCGCGACCGCGCCCCGGGCCGTGCTGCGGCCGGGGTCGGTGCGCGACGTCTCGGCGGTGGTCGCCTTCGCGCACCGGCACCGGATCCCCGTCGCGATGAACGGCCAGGGCGGCACCGGCGGGGCGGCCGAGCTGGAGTCGCACTCCAACTACGGGCAGGCCGCCGCGGCCGGCGGTGTCGCGATCGACGCGCGCGGCCTGAACCGGATCCTGAGCATCACGCCCGGCCGGGCCGTCGTCGAGGCCGGGGTCACGTGGGCGCAGCTGACCGACGCGGCCCTGGCCCAGGGCTGGACGCCGCCCTGCCTGACGGACTACCTGCACCTGTCGGTCGGCGGGACGCTGAGCGTCGGCGGGATCGGCGGCGGCGTGCAGCGGCACGGGCTCCAGGTGGACACCGTCGAGTCCGTCGACGTGGTCACCGGCACCGGGCAGCTGGTGACCGCCTCGGCCACGGCCGACCGGGCGCTCTTCGAGGCGGTGCTGGCCGGCGGCGGCCAGGCCGGGATCATCGTCCGCGCGACGCTGCGGCTGGTGCCGGCGCGGGAGCGGGCGCTGGTGGTCAACCTCTTCTACGACGACCTGCGGACCTACCTCGCCGACCAGGAGCGGCTGACCGCCGAGCAGCGGTTCGACCTGCAGGTGGGCGAGGTGGTGCGGAACGCCGCGGGCACCGGGTGGCGGTACAGGGTGGAGGCGGTCGCCCACTACGACGGCTCGGCGGTGCCGGACCGCGGGGCGCTGCTGCGCGGGCTGAACTGCATCACGGCGGAGACCGCGGTGGTGGACCAGACCGCCCGGGAGTACGCCTTCCGGGTGGACGGTTTCGCGGAGTACCTGAAGGCGGCCGGGTTCTGGGGGCAGCCGAAGCCCTGGCTGAGCCTCTTCCTGCCCGCCTCGACCACCGAGGCGTTCATGCGGGAGGCGGCCGAGCTGCTCACGCCTGCGGACCTGGGCGCCGGGCTGCTGCTCTTCTACCCGTTCCGGACCGACCGGTTCACCCGCCCGATGGCGGTGATGCCGGCCGAGCCGGTGGGCTGGCACTTCGACCTGATCTCGTTCCCGGCCCCGGGCACCGATCCGGCGCCGGCGCTGGAGCGCAACCGGCGGCTGTACGAGCGGGCGGTGGCGCTGGGCGGCAAGCGGTACCTGATCGGGGCGATCCCGGGGATGACGCGGGCGGACTGGCGCCGGCACTACGGCGCCCGCTGGGCGGACGCGGTGGCCGCGAAGCGCCGCTTCGACCCCGCGGGCATCCTGACCCCGGGCCAGGGCATCCACGCCTGACACCCGGAGGACCGGTCCGTCCCGGCCCGCCCGCGCCAAGCGGGCCGGGCGGGCCGGGCGCGGCGGGCGGGCCGGGCGCGGCAGGCGCGGCGGGCGGGCCGGGCGGGCCGGGCGGAGCCGGCGTCGAACAGTCACGGCTTCCCCACCTGTGCACCCCGCGTCACCAGGCACCCGTCGGCGAGCGGCCGTCGGCCCCCGGTGTCACGCTGGGTCCACGGAGCATCGACGGAAGGAAGCCATCCCGTGATCACCACGGAGTTCGTCCCCGGATCCCCCTGCTGGCTCGACCTCGGCGCGCCCGACGTCCGCGCCGCCGCCGCCTTCTACAGCGCCGTACTCGGCTGGGACTACGAGTCCATGGGGGGCGAGGGCGAGGAGATGGAGGGGGGCATGCTCCGCAAGGACGGCAAGATCGTCGCCGGCCTCGGCAAGCTCACCGAGGAGGGCGCGCGCTCGGCCTGGATGATCTACTACAGCGTCACCGACGCGGACGCCACCACGCGGGCAGTGCAGAGCGCCGGCGGCACGGTGCGGGTGGCGCCGACGGACCTCGACGGCTGGGGCCGGATGGCGCAGTACAGCGACCCGCTGGGTGGCCAGTTCGCCGTCTGGCAGCCCGGGACGAGCAAGGGCGTCGACCTGGTGGACCGGCCCGGATCGCTGTCCTGGACCGAGCTGTACACGAGCGACGCCGCGGCTGCCAAGGACTTCTACGGCGGCGTCCTCGGCTGGCGGTTCAGCGACATGGAGCTGCCGGGCGGCGAGGGCGCGTACGCCCTCATCACCCCCGCCGGGCTGCCCGAGGAGCGCATGCAGGGCGGCCTCCTGGAACTCCCCGAGGAGCACCTCGCGCTCGCCGGCGGGCGGCCGTACTGGCACCCGGTCTTCGCCGTCGACGACTGCGACGCCACGGTCGCGAAGGTCACCGGGAACGGCGGCAGCGTACAGATGGGGCCTGCGGACGTGGAGGGCGTCGGCCGGCTGGCCGTCTGCCTCGACCGGTCGAACGCGGACTTCGTCGTTCTCGCCCCGGCCCGGAGCTGAGCCCCGCGTTCGGGCCGACGGTCGGTGGTCGCGGGCCGGTCGCTCCGGACGGGATGCAGGTGTCGACCGGAGGCACGGTGTCGACCGGAGGCACGGTGTCGACCGGAGGCACGGTGTCGATGGAAGGGGATTCTCGTGTCACGGCTTCGGACCCTCGCCACGGGCATGGGACTGGTCGAGTCACCTCGATGGCACCAGGGCCGCCTCTACGTGTCCGACTGGACCGCCGGTGAGGTGTGTGCGGTCGGCCCCGACGGCACGGTGGAGGTCGTCGCGTCGGTGGGGGCGCTCCCCCTGTGCACGGCCTGGTCGCCCGACGGCCGGATGACCATCGTCGATTCCCCCCGGTCACGGCTGCTGCGCCGCGAGCCGGACGGCACGCTCGCCGTCCGGGCGGACCTCGGCGCGCTCGGTCGCTGGTGGAACGACATCGTGGTCGACGGCCGTGGCAACACCTACGTCAACCGCATCGGGTTCGACATGCTCGCCGGTGAGCAGCCCGTGCCCGGCCACGTCACCCTCGTCACGCCGGACGGGACGGCCCGTGACGTCGCGGGCGGCCTCCTGTTCCCCAACGGCATGGCCGTCACGCCCGACAACTCGACCCTCGTCGTCGCCGACTCGTACGCCCGGCGTCTCGTCGGGTTCGACATCGGGCCGGACGGGAGCCTGTCGGAGGGCCGGCCGTGGGCGGAGCTCGGCGCCGACGCGCCCGACGGGATCTGCGTCGACGCCGAGGGCGCGGTCTGGTACGCGACGGTGCCGGGCATGCGCTGCGCGCGTGTCCGCCAGGGCGGCGAGGTGCTGGAGACCGTGGAGCTGGACCGGGGCGGATTCGCCTGCACGCTCGGCGGCCCGGACGGCCGAACCCTGTTCGTCGCGGCCGCCGAGTGGCTCGGCCCGGGTGCGGAGCCGGTCCGGCCCGGAAGCGGTCGGGTCCTCGCCGTCGAGGTCACCGTCCCGGGCGCCGGCTGGCCCTGACCGACGCAGCGGCGCCCGGCGCAGCGGCCCGGCCCCCGCTCCGGCCCCCGCCCCTGCTCCGGCCCCGCGGCGGGAACAGGCCCAGCGGCGGTAACAGGGACCGGCGGGCCCGTCAGGAGAGCTGGGGGATCACGGCCTTGACCTTGCTCGTGATCTCGGCGGGCAGCGGGACGTAGCCCTTCTGGCCGATGGCCTGCTGGGCCTCGTCGCTGATGGTGTAGGTCAGAAAGGACTTCAGGGCGGGCAGGGTGGCGGGCTTGTTGCCCTTGTCGCAGACGATCTCGTACGTGACCAGGACGATCGGGTAGGCGCCGTCCTCCTTGGTCGCGTAGTCGAGGTTCAGGGCGAGGTCGCTGCCGGTGCCGGCGACCTGGGCCTTCGCGAAGGTGTTGGCGGCGTTGGCGGCGGTGGCGTCGACGGGCTGGGGGGCTCCGGTGGCGATGGCGGCGCTCTTGAGGTTGTTGGTCTGGGCGAACGAGAGCTCGACGTACCCGATGGAGTTGTCGACCTGCTTGACCTGGGCGGCGACGCCGGCGCTGCCGTTGGCCGACTGGCCGCCCTTGCCGGCCCAGGTCTTGCTCGGCGGGTACGGCCAGGCGCCGCCCGAGGTCGCGGCGAGGTAGGCGGTGAGGTTGGCGGTGGTGCCGGAGTCGTCCGAGCGGTGCAGCGCCTGGATCTCGGCGTCCGGCAGCTTGACGCCCGGGTTCAGGGCGGCGATCGCGGGATCGTTCCACTTGGTGATCCGGGAGTCGAAGATCTTGGCGACGGTCGGACCGTCGAGGACGAGCCTGTCGACGCCCTCCACGTTGAAGACGATCGAGACCAGGCCCGCCACCATCGGCAGGTCGATGCCCTGACCGCCGGTGCAGACCGCCTTGGTGGCCTCGACCTCCTCCGGCTTCAGCGCCGAGTCCGACCCGGCGAACGCCACCTTGCCCTGGGTGAACTGCTGCACTCCGGCACCGGAACCGCCACCGCCGTAGTTGACGGTGATCGCCGGACAGGCGGCGCTGAAGGCGTTCTTCCAGATGTCGATGGCATTGGCCTGCGCGGTCGAGCCCGCACCCAGCAACTGCCCGGACCCGTCGCAGGCGATGGCGGCACTGGTCTGCTGGAGGGGGGCGGGCTCGGTCGAGGCCTCGGTGTCCGCCCCGCAGGCCGATCCCGACAACAGGAGGGCGGCCACGGTGGCGGCGCGGATCAGGGTTCGGCGGCGGCGGGGGGAGGCGGCCTGGAAGGGCATCACGGTCTCCTGGGTGACAGTCGGCGGGGGCCGCGGCCATGATCGGCCGCGGGGCGGCCCCGTCGACCGCGACATGCCGCCGACCGCCGGGAGTCCACGCCGACGGCGGCCCCCACACCAACTCGGCCCGGCGGCACGCTTGATGGGCGACACCGGGGCGACGGCACGCGTTCACCGGAAAGCCAGGCCGGGTTCATGTTCCGCCTCACCCGGGCGTGCCGGTGCCGGACGGCCCGTCGGGACCGCCCGGCACCGGGCCGGGTCGCGCTCGGCGACCGCCCGCGGGCCTACCAGGTCGCGCCGGCGGGCTGGCGGGTGGTGGCGTTGAGGCGGTTGAAGAAGTTGGTCAGGCTGATCCAGAGCACCAGCGAGGCGAGCTGCTTCTCGTCGAAGTGAGCGGCCGCGGCGTCCCAGACCTCGTCCGGAACGACGGCACGGTCGGCGAGGCGGGTCATGTGCTCGGCCAGCTCCAGGGCCGCGCGCTCGGCGTCGGTGAAGTACGGCGCCTCGCGCCAGGCGGCGACGGCGTGCAGACGCTCGTCCGTCTCGCCGTTCTTCCTGGCGCTCGCCACGCCGCCGACGACGCAGTAGCTGCAGCCGTTGACCTGGCTCGCGCGCAGGTGCACGAGCTCCAGCGTCGACTCGGGCACACCGCCCTTGCGCGCCGCCTTCGCGACGCTGAGGATCGCCGGCATCGCCTCGGGGATGACGACGGCGGGGTTGGCCATACGGGCGTCGTTCACAGTAGGTCCCTCTCTCGGGTCTCCGTTGTGCACTGTCACCTCCCCGACGGATCGAACGCCGAGAGTGTGACAACCCGACGAGGCACACCCCACCAAGCACACTATTCCTTCACGAATATGTACTATCCGTGAAAGTTTTGCGTTCTGACCTCTTGTCAGGCCAATCATTCCTACCTACCTTCGTGGAGCAGGACCCCGGCCCCATCCGGCCCGTTGGTTCCGCGACGACCGCACCCCGCGCCGTCGCCCGACGCACGACAAGACCTGGAGGCGTCACATGCCCGCAGCCCTGCTCGAAGAGGTCCGCGACGCTGGCCCGCTCGCCATCGACGACGAGGCCATCGCGTTCGAGGACGACGGCCGCAGCGACCACGAAGCCACGGCGTGCCTCGCGGACCCGTGGGTGACCGCGACCACCCACTACGCCTGCGACTTCAACTCCTGACGATGACCGAGTCCATCGCCGGCCGCAGCGGATGGTCCGACGACACCTGGTCGTACCTGAACGATCCGCGGATGCCGGCGATGGACCACGGTTGGAAGCTGCACATCTCGGCCCGGCCCGGCGAACTGGACACCGTGACCGGCCTCGTCCTGCCGGTGCTCGCCCGCCACGTCTGCCACGCGAAGTGGGCCCGGAGTCCGGAGACCCTGCGCGAGATCAACTCCGGTGCGGCGAGTGCGGGTGTGGTCGGGAAGGCCATCACCGTCTACCCGGCGCCCGGCGCCGTCGTCGCACTCGCCGACGAACTCGTCGCCCTGCTGCGCGACCGGGAGGGTCCGGCGATCGTCAGCGACCGCCGGGTCGATCCGCACGCCCCCGTCTACTACCGCTACGGGCCCTTCACCGGCGACTACCGGACCGGCCGGAGCGGGCGGCTGGAGTCGGTCATGGTGGGCCCGGACGGCCGGGCCTTCGACGGTCTGGCCGGCGGTTCCTACCGGTGCCCGCCCTGGGCCGAGGACCCGTTCGCGAACCGGCCCGGGCACGGCGCCCGCCCGCCGGCCTCCGCCGGATTCGGCGGCGGCCGCTACCGGGTCACCGGCGGCATCGCCCGCAAACCGCACGGCAACGTGTACCGGGCGGTCGACCGGGACACCGGGCTGGCGGTGGTCGTCAAGCAGGCGCGGGCCTTCGTGTCCGAGGACGAGTCCGGCGCCGACACCCGCGACCGGCTCCGCAACGAGCGGACGGTCCTGGCCGCACTCGACAGCGTCCCCGGAGTGCCCCGCGCGCTCGACTACTTCCGGCACCGCTCGGACGAGTACCTGGTGATGACCAGCTGCGGCGACCGCGACCTGCGGCGGGAGGTCCAGGAGAACGGCCCGTACCGGGGCCACGAGGCCCGGCCGGCGCGCACGCTCGCCGGTCTGGCCGCGCAGCTGATCCGCGTCCTGAACGGCATCCACCGCCGGGGCGTGGTCGTCCGTGACCTTAAACCCGACAACGTCGTGCTCGACGCCGCCGGTCGGTGCCATGTGATCGACTACGGGATCAGCGCGCTGAACGGCAGCAGCCCGGACGGCTCGACCCCCGGCTACAGCGACCCGGTCCGCCGCCGGACCGGCACGGCCGAGCCCGCCGACGACTACTACGCCCTCGGCGCGACGCTCTGCTTCGCCGCCACCGGCATGGATCCGGTGATCGTCGACACCGACACCGCCGTCAACCGGGACCGCACCCTCGCCGGCCTGGCCTGGGCCCTGCCCGGCGAGGAGCACCACTGGATCCGGTCGGTCATCGCCGAGTTGACCAGCCTCGACCCGGCCGTGCGGACCGCGGGCGCCGACCGGCTCCGGGCCGGAGCGGCGAGGACGGCCGCGGCACCTGGAGCGGCCGAGGCACCTGTAGCGCCCAAGGCGTTCCGGTCGTCCCGGGGGCCCGACCGGATCCGGTTCGACGGCGGCCTGCTCGACGAGATCGTCGCGCACACGACCGCGTTCTGCGTCGACGAGGCGAACCGGATCGCCGACCCAGAGCTCGCCGCACGCGCGGCCGTCCCGACGCCGATCGACGTCTACGGCGGAAGCTCCGGACTCGGCCTGGAACTCCTGCACCACCTCCACCGGCGCGGGGTGCGCGAAGCCGTCGACGCCCTCGCGCAGTGGACGGCGCGTCAGTCCAGGGCCCTGTCACCGGGCTTCTACTCCGGCCGCACCGGAGTCGAGCTCTTCCTCGCCAGGGCCGGGGCGGGGACGGGAGAGCAGCACCCGGCCCTGCCCACCCGCGGACCTGACGGCGGGCCACCCGAGGCCGACCAGATCGAGGGCGTCGCCGGCATCGGCATCGGCCGCCTGCTGCTCGCCCGGCACGCCGCCGCGGTCGGCGACGGCCCGCTCGCCGACCGGCACCTCGCCGTCGCCGCCGCGTGCGACCGGATGCTGGCCTCCGGCGCCGCCCGGCTGACGCCGGGCGGCGCCGACAGGATCGGCAACGCCGCGCTGCGCCAGGGCCTCGCGCACGGCGACGCGGGTGTCGCGTACTTCCTGCTCGAACACGCCGGCACGTCCGGCGGCCCCGCCGCCGGGCCCCGGGCCGAGCGCGCCTGCGCCGACCTCGCCGCCCTCACTCCGGGCATCATCGCCGCGGCGACCCGACCGGGAGCCACCCGCCGCTACGGCTCGTGGTGCCGGGGCCTGGCCGGGATCGGGGCCGTGCTCGTCCGGGCCGCCGACCGCCTCGGCGAACCCGAGTACCTCGCCCTCGCCCAGGAGGCGGCCCGCACCTGCGCCGCGCTGGCGCCGCGGATGCCGCTGGTCACCCAGTGCTGCGGCCTGTCCGGGGTCGGCGAGCTGATGGTGGACGTCGCCCGGGCGTCCGGCTCCGAGGAGTTCTGGGACGCCGCCGAGACCGTCGCCGCGATCATCCTGAGCCGCAGCGGCGGCACCGCGTCCCGTCCGGTCTTCCCGGACACCGGTCTGACCCGGCCGAGCGCCACCTGGGCCGGCGGCTCCGCCGGTGTGCTCGCCTTCTTCCGGCGGCTGCACGACCGGGGCGGCGAGCGGCTCGGTCTCCTCGGCTGACCGACACCGGAGCCGCCGCCGCACCGCCCGGGACGGACTGCACGATGTTGATCATTTGCCGGGCAGCTCCTAGACTCCGCGGCCATGACGAAGCACAGCCGCCGTACCGGGGCACTGGTGTGGCTGGTCGTGGCGGCCGCGCTGTTCGGCGGGGCGTGGGTGACGACCGGCGCGTTCACCGGTTGCACGCTGCGGGACGCCCGCCTCGCCGACGAGCTGGCCGAGGACCCGATCCTGAACGACGCCCGGCCCGGGACGACCCGGGCCGGCGACGCGTACTCCGGGTGCGACGGGGACGACGGCTTCGCCTACGCGGGCCGGGAGTTCGGCCACCCGGGCTCCCGGGAGGACGTCATCGCCTCCGTCCGGTCCGCCGCGGCCGGGAACGGCTGGCTGCCGGAGAAGCCCGACGCGCCGGCGAGCAGGTCGCTCTGCTTCACCCGCACCCGGGACGGCCTGACCGTCCACCTCTCGCTCTCCTTCGCCGACGCGGCCGCCGCCGGCGGGGTGCGATCCGTGCCGGCGGGCGAGCACACGCTCGAACTGACCGCCAGTCACGACGGCGCCGCCTGGTGCTGACCGCGCCGCAGGCCCGCCGCGACCGGCTCTCCCGGCCGCCGGTGGCCTGCGTCCCCTGCGCCCACCGCGCCCACCGCGCCCACCGCGCGCGCCGGACGGGCCCGGGCCCGACGAGGACCTCGTGGCCGCCGCCGACGGCCGCCGTCAGTCGGCCGTGACGCGCAGGTTGGCCAGCAGCGTGGCGCCGTCCGGGGTGGTGGCGAGGACGCGGCCGGAGCGGTGCCAGTGGGTGACGGCGTCGGCGTGGCGGCGGACGCCCAGGACGGGCAGGTCGGCGTGCGGGACGAACACGGTGGCGGTGGGTGCGGTGCCCGGGCCGCTGCCCGTATGGGCCAGCACGCCGCTGCCGTCGGGGCCCGGCACGGCGAGCGCCCAGTGGTTGCCGTCGGAGCTCGGGCCGTAGGGCGCGAAGCCGTCGACGACGGGGGCGGCGGCGGGCCGGGGGAACGGGTGCTCGGCGGTCCAGCGCAGCTCGGTCCGGCCCCGCGGCCCGCCGTCCGGGGACGCCTCCGCGCCCGCCGACGGCCCCGCACCGGCCGACGGCTCCTCGGCCGTGACCGGGTGCGCGGTGAGCAGGCCGCCGCAGGCGAGCGCCGCCGACCGGCCGGGGACACCGCCCAGCCGCAGCCGCGAGCGCAGCTCCCAGCCCGGAAGGTCCCAGCGCCAGAGCTCGACGAGCGCCGAGCCGTCCCGCGCCGGCGAGAGCACCACGCCCGCGCACCCGGTGGCGGTGCGGGCGATCCCGCCCACCTGCTCTCCGTCGCCCAGTTCGCGCCAGACCACGGTCGGCCGGGGCGCGAGCGTGTCCAGCACCGCGATGCCGTCCTGGTCGACCGTGATGAGGTGACGGCCGTCGAAGGAGCGCACGATCTGCCGCGTGCGCAGCGTCGTCCAGGGGCGGACCGACCGGGTGGCGAGGTCGAGCCGGGAGATCTCCTGGACCTGGCCGTAGCCGGCCACCAGCAGCACGGCGCCACCGTGATCGGCCGGCACCAGTTGGTCGGCCGGCACGTCCCAGCGGGCCTTGGTTCGGCCGTCGGGGGCGAGCAGCCGGACGCCCGCCTGCCCGCAGGCGACCAGGACGGCGCCGGAGCCGAGCAGGACGGCGTCCAGCACCGGCAGCGTCCCGGGCCGGTCGGCCGCGACGTGGGCGTGGACGGTGGTGCCGGCCGCCGGGCGGGCGGCCCGGCGCGGCTTCGCCAGGTCGGCGGCGACCAGCGGATCGGCCCGCTTCAGCAGCCGCTGGTACCGGGCCTGCGCGTCGGGCTCGCCGAGGGTGCCGCCGAAGCCGCCGTCGCGGACGACCGCGCGGACTGCGGCGGTGGCGAGTTCGCGGTCCGCGGCCGGACCGGCCGCCGGGAGCTCCGCCAGCGCGGCGGCCAGTGCCGAACGGCCGGTGGCGACGCCGTCCCCGTCGCTGTCGAGGACGGCGACGGCGAGGGCCCGGGTGGCCTCCCCCGCGCCCAGCGCGAGCAGGTACGGCAGGGCGCGGCCGCGGGTCGGCCCACCGAGGGCGACCGCATCGCGCAGGTCGGCGGCGGCCAAGGGGCGCAGAGCCTCGTCCGGCCAGAGCGCCTCGACGGCGCCCAGGTGGTCGCCGGCCTCCCGGCTGTGGGCGGCCCAGGCCCGGCGCAGCTCGCGGCCGGCGGCCGGGTCGTCGGCCGCGAGGCGCCCGACGGCCGCGGCGAAGGCGGCCCGGCGGTGGGCGATGCGCAGGGCGCGCTCGTGCGCACCGGCCTGCCACCAGAGCCGGACCACGAGATCGGCGGCGAGGTCGCGGCCCTCGGCCAGCTCGGCGGCCTGGCCGCTGCGGCCGTGCCGGTCCAGCAGGGCGACCGCCTCGGCCGGGGCGTCCAGCAGGTCGGCGAGGACGAACGCCGCCTCGTCGATCCGGCCGACGCGCTCCAGTTCCTCGGCGGCGCGCCGGTAGAGGGCCGCGAGGTGCTGGTGGACGGTGAGGCCGGAGAGCGGGGAGGAGGCACCGCCGGCGGTGTCGACGTGCGGGGTGGGGCGGAGGGCGCCGGTGCGGCGGCGGGGCAGGCCGAGCCCGAGCCAGGGCCGGTGCCCGGCCGGCCGGTCGCCGGCCAGCCGGACGGCGTCGCGCAGCGCGGCCTCCCACCGGCGCTGCTCGAACGCCCGGGTCAGCTCGCGCAGGTAGCGGGCGTGGCGGTCGCGGATCAGCGCGCCGGCCGGGCTGCGCAGCGCCAGGCGGGCCAGCAGCCCGCCGAGGAGCGGGCGCCGGGGTCGGCGGCGCGGCCGGGCGGACCCGGCCTCCGAAGCGGACCCGGCCTCCGGGGCGGACCCGGTCTTTGAAGCGGCCCCGGCCTCCGTCGCGCCGCCGGCCGTGGTACCGGCACCGGCGGTGCGGCGGTCACCTTGGGCGGCGGCCAGGATCATCGCGAGCACGACCAGCCCGAGTCCCGGGTACGGGCTGTCCTTCATGGTCAGCTGGCGGTAGAGGACGATGAGCATCCCGGGGACCACCACCCCACCGAGCAGCAGCCGGGGGACGACACGGGCCGGTCCGGCGAGCCGCGTCCGGCGGGCCCGCCCGGCCGGGGACGACCGGCGCAGCTGCCGTCCGGCCCACGACGGCGGCCGGAGCCGGCCGACGAACCGCCGTCGCCGTCCGCCTGCCCGGCCGTCGCCGTTCCCCCGGCGCAGGTGGTCGCCCTCGGTGAGCCGCCGGGCGCGTTCGCTCCGCGGCCCGATGCCGGCCGCCTTCCGCAGGTCCGGCCGGGGGCGCTGCGGCAGGTCCTCCCGGACGGGCGCGGCCTCCGGTTCGGCGGGGCCGACCGGCCGGGGGCGGTGGAGGGTGAGGCCCGACGGGTCGAGCCAACCGGACGGGTCCAGCTCGGTCAGGTCGGACAGCCGGTGCACGGCCGTCACACCGCCCGTGGAGAGGGCGAGTCGGCCCGGAGCGGCGGGCGCCGGGTCGGCACCCACGGCCGAAAGGCCGCCACTGTCCGTCCGCACCACCGGCAGCCCGGGCGCCCGGTCGGCGCGGGCCTCGACCGGTTCGACGAGCGTGAGCAGCCAGCGGCCGTCCGGCAGCGCGTGCAGCGCGGCACCCTCCTGCCAGCCGGCGAGGACGCGTTCGGCGGCCTCGGCCGTGCCGATCACCGGCGCGTCGAGGACGAAGCCGGCGGCCGTGACGGTGGCGCGGAACTCCGCGCCCGGCGTGGCGCTCACAGTGTGCTCCCGAGCTGGAAGGCGATCCGGCCGGTGTTGGCGTCCCCGATCAGGATCAGGCCGGCCGCGTTCTCGACGGCGATCAGCGGCTCGCTGGGGTGCAGGGCGACCGGGCCGCGGCCGCCGGAGAAGTGGCTCAGCGTCCGGGTGCCGTCGGCGCGGACGCTGCGCACCGTCCGCCCGTCCCGGCTGCAGGTGATCAGGGCGGGCTCACGCCCGCTCACCAGGCCGATCACGTCGGCGTGCTCGGGAAGGGAGATCCGGCTCTCCTCCCCCAGCTCGTCCATCACCCGCCACGACCGCCCGTCGTCCGACCAGGCCTGCGTGCCGTTGCTGTGCAGGAAGTGGCGCGCGCCGACGGCCTGGGGCAGCGGCATCAGCATGGTGAACAGCCGCGGTTCGCGGAACGGGTTGAACTGCTCCCGGTCGTGGGTGCCCCGACCGGCCTGGCCGTCCGGGGTGGCGGTGCCGTCCGGTGAAATCCGCCACCAGCGACCGGACAACGGCAGCAGCAGGTCGTCACCCTCGCGCAGCAGCGGCAGGACCGGGCGGGCGAAGTGCTCCGCCACCGCGTCGAGGTCGGTGTCGAGGTCGACGAGGTCGGCGGTGTAGTAGCCGGGCTCACCGAACGGCCGGCCGGCGACGTACGGGACGAGCCGGTCGCCCCGGATGTGGAGGGCGATCAGACGGCGGGCGATGCGCCCGGCGGCGAGCACGGGGCCGGGCAGGTCGTGGCGGCGCGGGCGGACGCCGAGCGTCCGGCGGCCGTCCGCGTGCGGCAGGTTGACGGCGTACAGGGTGCCGGGCTCCGCGCCCCGGGCGATCAGGGTGCGGGCATCGTTGGGGAAGGCGGGCAGCGCCAGGCCACCCGTCGCCCACCGGCGGCCGGCCCGGGCGGCGGCCGGCTCGGCCCGCCGGAACTCCGCGCCGCGCAACGCCCGGACGGCGATGTCGCTTGCGGGCAGCGGGAGTTCGGCCGTGGTGCCGGCGAGCCGGACGAGGACGCGGTCGGCGCCGTCGGCGGTCCACCGGGCCGGTTCGCCGGTCAGCACCCGGGGGTGGGCGGGGAGCCGGTCGGCGAGGCGCGGCGAGGTGAGCAGCCAGGCCTGGTCGGCGTCGTCGAGGGCGGCCCGGGCGCGCTGTACGTCCTCGGGGGTCGGGTCGGTCGCCCGGCGGGCCGAGAGCCAGGCCGGCAGCAGCTCGGCGAGCTCGCCGGCGAGCCAGTGGCCGGGCGGGTCGCCGAGCACGCCGACGACCAGTTCGGTGCCGCGCGCCGCGGCGCGGCGGTGCAGGACGAGGAGCGCGGCGAGCTGGACCAGCCGCCCGGCGCCGGCCTGGGTGGGGCCGGTGTCGACCAGGGCGGCGATCCGGCCGCGCACCGCCGGAGTCCGGAACTCGGTTGCCAGGTGGAGCAGTTCGCCGTCGGCGAGGCGGCGGAGGAATTCGTCCGGGAACTCGTCGGCGAGCAGCCACTCGGAGGGCAGCAGCTGGTCCGGCCGGCCGGTGCGGGCCAGCCCGCCGACGCCGTCCGGCTCGCCGGTGGTGTCGACGACCGGCTCGTGTCCGCCGACCAGGGTGTCCAGGCGGAGCAGCAGCGGGCCGAGGGCGAGGGCGAGTTCGGGGGTGAGGGCGGACAGGGTGGCGGCCCACGGCGCGAGGGCGGCGGGCAGGCGGCTGCTCGTCATGGGCGGACGCTCCGCGGCGCGGCGGTGGATGCGGCTGCGGCCGGGGCGTCGGCCGCCGCCGGGTCGGCCGCGGACGCGCCGGGGCCGGCCGGGGCGTCGAGCGCGTCCGGGGAGGTGAGCGGCGGGGGCGGGTCGGCGACCAGCGCCCGGCCCGGGACGAGGGCGCAGAGCTGCCCCTCCACCGCGCCCAGGGCCCGGCGCCAGAGCGCGGCGGCCGGCCCGGGGCGGGCGGTGGTGGGAACCAGCAGGCCGGCGTCACGGCCCAGGTAGCGGGCGCCGTCGGCCCACGGGAGGTCGGCCTCCGCGCCGAGGACGAGCAGGGCGTGGTCGGCGGCCGGCAGGCCCGGGTCGTCGTCGAGGAGCACGCCGAGCCGGGCGCCGGCGCGCAGCCGCTCCCGGGCGGCGGCGGCCAGGGCGGGCACGGCGTCGCCGAGCGCGAGGACGGCGGCCGCGGGCAGCGGGGGCTCCCGGCGCTCCCAGTGGAGCGGGAACGCCGGCGGCCGGGTGCTCGGCCCGTCGACGGCCCGGTGGTGGGAGCCCGGCCGGGCGGGGTCGTGGCGGTCGGCCGGGGACGGCGGCTGAGCGGTGGTCACGAGGGCGCGACCGCCGCGACCAGATCGGCACGTATCCCCGCCAGGGCGGCGGGGAGGTCGGCCGGGTCGAAACCGGCGTCGATCTCCCGCAGCGCCGCCTCCAGCCGCAGTCGCGAGTCGCGCCCGGCGGGGAGGCCGCGGTGCTCGGCCAGCAGCGCGCTGCCGGAGCGGGCCAGCCGCTCGACGCGCGCCGCGGTGCTCCGGGACAGCTCCTCGGCGGCGTGCGCGAGGCTGCGGTTGGCGGCCTTCTCCACCAGGTCGGCCAGGGTGTCGCGGGCCAGCGCCTGGGTGTCGGCGGTGGGCGCGATCAGCGGCAGCACCCAGAGGTCGCGCGCGGAGGCGGTGGTCCGGCCGTCCAGCACCGCGGCGGCCGCGACCAGGTGCTGCGAGCGCACCGCCCGGCGGTCGCTGAGCGGCACGCCGGCGCTGCGCAGGCGGCGCAGCGCGGTACCGAGCAGCGGGGTGACCTCGTCGAGGTCGCAGGCGCGGGCGGCGGTGGCGAGCCGGTCGATCGCACCGAGCAGGTCGCCCGGAGCGGCGGGGGCGGCCGCCGGGCGGCGGCCGGCCTCCAGCAGTTCCTCCAGCCGGGCGTCGGCGACCGGTTCGACGAAGACCCGGGCCAGGAAGCGGTCGGCGAAGGCGGCCAGGGCCGGGTCCTCCGGCAGGCGGTTGGCGGCTCCGACGCAGACCCGCAGCGGACTGTCCAGGACGGTGCGGCCGCGCCGGAAGACCCGCTCGTTCAGCAGCCCGAGCAGGGTGTTGAGCACGGCGGTGGAGCCGAGGAACACCTCGTCCAGGAAGGCGATCTCGGCCTCGGGCAGCATTCCGGCGGTCTCGAACTCGACCCGGCCCTCGCGCAGCCCGCGCAGGTCGACGGGGCCGAAGAGCTCGTTCGGCTCGGTGAAGCGGCCGAGCAGGTACTCGAAGTACCGCCCGCCGAGCTGTCCGGCGATCCGGCGCACGGCCTCGGACTTGGCGGTGCCGGGCGCGCCGACGACCAGCAGGTGCTCCCCGGCGACCGCGCAGAGCGTGACCACCTCGGCCACCGTCTCGCGGTCGACCAGGCCGCGGCCGGCGGCGGTCACGGCCGCGCCGATCAGCTCGGCGTCGGCGGCCACGCCGGCCGGGGCCGGCCACGTCGCTGCGCCTGCTGCGGTCTCCGCGGGGGGAACGGTGGTCGAATCGGCGTTCGTCTCGGTCACGAGCACCGGAGTCTACGGGCCGGTGATCCACACCCACCAGCGGGTTTCCGGTCCGACGACCGGGTCGGCGCGCCAGACGGCCCGCCGGCTCGTCGACCGGTCGCCGCCGACGGCGGGTCGGCGCCGCGCCGACGGCGAACCGGGGTAGGAATGGCAGCCGGGGACCGGACCCGGCGAACGGCAAGGGCAGGTGCACGGTGGACCAGCGCATCACCGAACAACTCCACGCGATCCGCTCCGAGTTGGCTCCGAACGGCGACGATCCCGCACTGGTCCGGGCCCTCGCCTCGGGCGCGGCCCCGCTCGGCGTGCTCGCCGAACTCGCCGCCCAGCAGCAGCGGATCATCACTTCCGACCGCCGCAGCCTGCTGCTGCTCGCCACCCGGTGTGCCGACCGGCCGCTCGGCACCTGGTTCGCCACCCTCGCCGACGGCGAGAGCGCGGCCCTGCGCACCCTGCCGGCGCTCGCCGCCGCCTGCGGCCCCGGCCCGGACGAGGCCGCCGCCCGCCCTCCGCTGCCCGGCTGCCAGGCCTACCCGGCCTACCTGGCCTGGCTCGCGCTGAACGGCCGCCCGCCCGCCGTCGTGCTCGCGCTGGTCGCCAACTTCACCGCCTGGGGCGGCTACTGTGCCGTCGTCGCCGAGGGGCTCCGCCGCCACTACGGCTTCTCCGACGAGGCCTGCGCCTTCTTCGACTTCTTCGCCCGGCCGGCCGACGCGCTGGAGCTACAGGCCGCCGACGCCCTGGCCCCGGAATCCCCTGGCGACGGTGACGTCGCCACCGCCCGCGAGTACGGCACCCTCCTGCAGGCGTACGAGCAGCTGTTCTGGGAGACGCTGGCCGCCCGGCCCGTCACCGACCCGGTGACCCACCGCGACCACTGAGCCTCCGGGCGCCGGCGCCTGCCGGCGCCCGGTCCGAGTCCAGCTGCGGGCCGGCCAGCCCGTCGACGGCGGAGGACTCCCCCGCGCAGACCCGCCGGCCGGTGGCTTCTCAGGCCTGCCAGTGCGGCTTGCCGCTGACCATGCGGCAGTAGATCACCCGGCCCTTGGCGTCATGGGTGCTCCTGCCAAGGTCTGCGTCGCGGCAGAACTGGCCCGCCTGGTAGCAGTTGCCCGCGTTCGAACGGATCTCGCAGGTGCCATCGGCCTTGGGCTGGGCGGTCTCGGGCTCGGGATCGGCCGGTGGCCTGGCCGTGGTCGCCTTGGGCTCCGGCGCCGCCTTGGTGGCGGGCGCCTGGGGCTTGGCCGTGGTCTGCTTCGGTGCCGGCGGGGCCGGGGCTGCGGCGGTGGCCGGCACCTCCGGCGCAGCCGCGGTCGGCGCGGCGGCCGTCGGTGCGGCGGCCGTCGGTGCGGCGGCGGTCGCGGTCGGGGTGGCCGGCGTCGGCGTCGAGGTGGTCGTCACCGCGGCCGGGGCCGTGGCGACGGGAGCAGTGGCGGCCGCTGTCGCGGCGTCACCGGCCGCCGGGTCGCAGCCGGTCAGCGCCAGACCGACGGTGATGACGAGTCCGGCGACGGCGGCCAGTCCGCGCCGGCCGCCGCGCATCCGTGAAGGCATAAGGGGAGAACGCTCCGTTCCGATGGGATGAAGAGCGCGATTCCATCAGATCTCACGACACACCTTCGACACCGTTCACACACTTGTTGGCAGATCGAGATCTGGCGATCGCGGAGCGTCGACACCGGCCCGCCGCCGATCACTCGCTGCGGCGAATCCCCCTCCACCACCCGGCCCGCGGACAGCGGCGTACGGCCCGTCGCGTGCGGCGTGCCGGCCTGCGCCGGACAGGGCCTCCCCCGGCGCGTCCGGCCGTGTCGGCCCGGGTCCGCGTCCCGGTGTTGCGTACGGTCGGTGGCGTCGCGGCCGAACCCCGGCCGCCGGGCCAGGCGCCCGCCGCCGAAGGAGACCGGCTGCTGTGCAACGCAAGTGGTGGACACTCATCGCCGTCTCGGTCGCGACCTTCATGCTGCTGCTCGACATCACCGTGGTCAACGTCGCCCTGCCGTCGATCCGGGAGGACCTCGGCGCGAGCTTCACCGACCTCCAGTGGGTCTTCGACGCCTACGCCCTCTCCCTGGCCGCCCTGGTGCTGACGGCCGGTTCGCTGGCCGACCGGCTCGGTCGGCGCCGGTCCTTCGCCGCCGGCCTGGTCGTCTTCTCCGGTGCCTCGCTGCTCTGCGCACTGGCGCCGAACCCGGTCTTCCTCAACGTCTCGCGCGCCGTCCAGGGCGTCGGCGGCGCGGTGATGTTCGCGGTCTCCCTCGCCCTGGTGGCCCAGGAGTTCCCGCCCGGCCGCGAGCGCGGCACCGCGATGGGCATCTACGGGGCGACGATCGGCGTGGCCGTCGCGGTGGGCCCGCTGGTCGGCGGGGCGCTCACCGACTCGCTCGGCTGGGAGTGGATCTTCTACCTCAACCTGCCGATCGGCGCCGCGGCACTGGTCGTCACCGCCCTCAAGGTGAACGAGAGCCGCGACCCCAACGCCACCCGGATCGACTGGGCCGGGGTCGCCTCCTTCAGCTGCGCCCTCTTCCTGCTCGTCCTGGCACTGGTGCGCGGCAACGCCGAGGGCTGGGGCAGCGCCCTGATCGTTTCGCTGTTCGTCGGCGCGGTCGTCCTGCTGGCCGTCTTCGTGGCGGTCGAACGCCGCGTCCGCGAGCCGATGCTGCCGCTCGGGCTGTTCCGCCGCCACGCCTTCACCGGCGTGCAGCTGGCCGCGTTCGCCGTCTCCAGTTCGCTCTTCGCGCTCTTCCTCTACCTGACGCTCTACCTGCAGAACTACCTGGGGCTCTCCCCGTTCGAGGCGGGTGTGCGGTACCTGCCGATCACGGCGCTGAGCTTCGTCGTGGCGCCGATCGCCGGCATCATGCTCTCCCGGGTGCAGGCCCGGCTGATGCTCTGCGTCGGCCTCGTCGCCGTCGGCGCGGGCATGCTGCTGATGGGCGACGTCCAGCCCGACGACACGTGGACCGGCCTGCTGGCGGGCTTCCTGGTCGGCGGCGCCGGGGTCGGCCTGATCAACCCGGTGATCGCCGACGTGGCGGTCAGCGTGGTGCCCAAGGAGAACAGCGGCATGGCGGCGGGCATCAACGACACCTTCCGGCAGGTCGGGATCGCGGTCGGCATCGCCGTCTGGGGGGCGATCTTCATCGGCCGGGGCGCCGACAAGGTCCGCGAGCTGACGGCGGGCACACCGCTCGCCGAGGGCGCCCGTCCGCGCGAACTGATCGAGGCCGCCTCCTCGGGCAGCCTGCCGCAGGCGCTCGCCGCCCTCCCCGAACCGGCCCGGGACGCCGCGCAGGCGGCCGCCCGGGCCGGGTTCCTCGACGGCCTCAACGTCGTGCTGCTGCTCGGCGGCCTGGTGAGCCTGGTCGGCGCGGTGCTCGCGCTCTGGCTCGTCCGCGAGGACGAGATCGACCGGGAGGAGGTGCCGGACGGGCAGCAGGCGGTCGACGGGCGGCGGGCGTAGGCGCGGCCGTCCCGACCGCACCCGCCTCGCGTACCCGCCGGCCTGCCGCCCCCGGACCCGCCGACGCGTCAACCTCGTGCGCTCAGCCCTGGTACTGCGCCACGATCCTGGTGAACTCGTAAGGGGACTGCGCGACGCCGCTGCAGGCGTCGGCGTCCGTGCCGGAGCCGCAGGCGCGGTCGCGGTTGACCGCCCAGAACGCGAACCGGGCCAGGTGGTGCTGCTGGGCGTAGCCGAGGATGGTCCGGAAGTCGGCCGTGGTGACGGTCTCGCCGGCCTCGTCGGTCCTGCCGTTCATCGAGGAGACGCCGATGTGGCGGTAGGCGGCGTCGTCGCTGTAGCCGTAGGCGCTCTTCACCGCGGCCTTCAGGCCGTTCAGGGCGCCGACCGTCGCCTGGCCCATGGTCCCGCTGTGGCCGCCGAAGTCGAACGGCATGACCACCCAGCCGTCGTTCGCCAGGCCGGCCGCGGCACCGCGCTTGATCAGGTCCTTGCCGTTGGCGTCCGGGCCGGTCGGGGTGGTGCCCAGGGTGACGTAGGTGACGATGCCGGGGTTCCTGCTCTTGACGATCTTCAGGGCGTCGACCACCCGCTGACGGACCGTCGCGTTGGCGAACTCGGTGTTCTCGATGTCGATGTCCAGCGCCTTGAGCTTGTAGGCGTCGATCACCTTCTGGTACGCCCCGGCGAGCGCGCTCGCGCTGGAGCACTTCTCACCGAGCTTGTTGCCGCTCCAGCCGCCGACGGACACCATGACGTCCCCGCCGGCCGCCCGGATCGACGCGATGGCGGCCGCGTCGGAGCCGCCGGCCAGCGGACGGGTGCCGTCCCACTTCGGGTTGCAGCCGCCGTCGGAGAGGATGAACGCGAGGGTGAACCACTTCACGCCGGTCGCCTTCATCACGTCGGTGGGCTTCTGCGGGTTCCCCCAGCCCAGGTACTCGTAGGGCGCGGCGGCCATCCCGGACACGGCCGCCGCGGCGGCGGGCACGGCGGGGGCGGGGGCGGCCTCCGCCTGGACCGGGGCGGCCAGCAGGGCGGCCGGGCCGAGGACCGCGGCCAGCAGCGGGGCGGCGAGACGGGCTCCAACAGACATGCGCATGCCAACTCACTTTCGCGAACCCACCGCGCGGTGACGGCGGATCAGGGGAGACGGGACGGTATCGCGGTGGACGGCGGTGGCCACCCCGGGCGCCTACAGAATCGGGGGGCCGGGGCGGCGCGGTCAATGGCTTTCGTTAGGAAAGTTTCCCAACCTTCCCGTCCGGCACGGCTCCCCCACTCCCCCGGCGCGCGACCGGATCCACCCGGGGTGCCGCCAAGCTGCCGGTGCATCTGCCGCAACGCCCCACGTCAGCCGCCGTAGCCTGAATCCCGGCGCCCGCACCGAAGGATGACGACACGTCAGAACCGTCGTCGGAATCCGCTGTCCCGCACCCTGCTCCGTCGGAAGGATCCAAGGCCCACCCATGAGCACCAGCACCCGCATACGAGCCGCCGTTCTGGCAGCCGTCGCCGCGATCGGGTTCGGCACCCTCACCACGGGTACCGCCGACGCCGCCCCCACCCCGAGCACCCCCGCGGCCGCGGAGGCACCCGCCGCCACCACAGCCGCGCTCTCCGCACCCACCCGCATCCCGGCGAACAGCGTGCTCTACCGGAACCAGGCCTGGTACTCGCCGGACCACCACATCATGCTGGCCATGCAGGGCGACGGGAACGTCGTCCTGTACCGCGACACCACCCCGATCTGGGTGGCCAAGGGCGCCATGCCCAACGGCAACATCCTGGCCATGCAGGGCGACGGCAACCTCGTCGTGTACGCGGCCGACAACACCCCGCTCTGGGCGAGCAACACCGGCGGCCGCACCGGCGCCGACCTCGCCATCTACAACGAGGGCGCCATCGCGGTCGAGCTGAACGGCAAGGTGCTCTGGAGCTCCGCACCGCCCGCTCCCAACCCCTTCCCGCCGTGCCCGCCGTGGGGCCCGCCCTACCCCGGCCAGTACATCCCGCCGTGGTGCCCGACCTGGCCCTTCCCCAGCTAGGGCAACTCCTTCGAGGGGGCGGCCCCGGAGCGCCCGCTCCGAGGCCGCCCCCTGCGTCAGCGCGCCGCCCGAACGCCAGGTCACTCCATGGAGCCCCACCGCACAGCCTCTCGCGGCAACCGGTCCAGGAAGGAAGCCAGTTCGGCGTTGAAGGCGGCCGGCTCCTCCATGTTCGGGTAGTGGGCGGCGCCCGGGACAGCGACGGCCCTCCCGTCCGGGACGGCCGCGATCAGGCGCAAGGACGCGCCGAGGTGGTCGGGAGTGTCCAGGGCGCCGTTGATCGCGAACGCCGGGACGGCGATGCCCGCGGCACGGTTCCAGGTGTCGGCAACGGGGATCCGGTGGTCGCTCTCGTCGGGCGCGTGCTTGAGAAGCGTCCCCACGGCCATCTCGTTCACCCGGGACACCACTTCGGGGGCGACGTCCGCGAGTTCCCGGTGCGGGCCGACGGTGAACCGCATGAACGCAGCCACCCAGCCCTCCACGTCTCCGGCCTCCAATGCGTCCTGCTGGGCGGCGAACGCGTCGAGCAGCCACGGGTCCTCGAACACCGGCTCGCTGGTACCGACGCCGCTGACGACGATCGCCCGGACCAGCTCGGGGTGTTCCAGTGCCGTGTCGACGGCGATGGCGCCGCCCATCGACAGGCCGACGAGCACCGCGGGGCCCGCGTCGAGGCCGCGGATCAGCTCGGCGAGGTCGTCGGCGGCCCGGAACGGGCGGGTCGCGTTGGCGGAGGCGCCGTGCCCCCGGGCGTCGGGGGCGATCACCCGGTGGTTCGCCGCGAAGGCCGGGATCTGCTGCTCCCACATGCGGTGATCGAGGAAGCCGCCGTGCAGGAACACGAGGGGCGGACCGGACCCCTCCTCGCGATAGGCCAGGTCGCCGTCGGAGGTCGGAAGGAATCGGGTCCGGGCGGGTGACAAGTAGTCAGTCATGACAACCAAGTTGTCATTCTTGGGCAAGATTGGCAACCGAGGTGTCATCCTGAGGGCATGAGAAGCGATCACGCCCCGGAACCTCCCGAGCCGTCCCAGGACGACCTCGCCGAACGCCTGACCGAGGTCTTCGACCTGGTCGGGCCGCTCTACCGGCGGGTCCACCGCAAGGTGGAGGACGCCGCGCCGGTCGAGGGTCTGCCCGTCGGGGTGCGTGCCGTGCTCGATCTGCTACGTACCCGTGAACCCATGACGGTGCCCCAGATGGGCCGGGCTCAGGCGCTCAGCCGCCAGTTCGTGCAGCGCATGGTGAACGACGCGGCGCAGCGAGGCCTGGTGGAGAGCCTCCCCAACCCCGCCCACCGGCGCTCCTCCCTGATCCGGCTCACCACCGCGGGCCGGACCGCCATCGAGGTGGTGCACGCCCGCGAACACACGCTGCTGCGCCGGGTTGACGGCGATCTCACCGGCGCGGACATCGACGCCTGCCTCCGCGTCCTCACCGCGATGCTCGCCCTGTTCGACGACGTGGAGGTGGACTGAGCACCCTGGCCCGAGCGCGCCGGCGGTCGGGAACCCCACCGGCGATCGCCGCCCCACCCGGACGACGCCCCAGCCCGGCTGCAGTCCGCCGCCGGGGAGCCCACGCGGGCGCTCACTCCATGGGGTGGAATCCGGCGGCCAGTGGGCGCAGCGGTGTGCCCGGGCACCGCCGGTGCGCCGCCGGGGCCGCCCGAAGCTGTGTGCCGACGCTTCGGGTGCGAGGGGCACCCGTGAGGAGACGGTGCCGCCGAGTGGGTCGCTGGACGCGGTGGGCGGCGCGACGACGATGAGATGAGAGGCAGAAGTGGACCGCATGCCCATGTCCCTGTCCGGTCTGAGACCGGGGTTCGGCCGGATCGGGGCGGCAGCAGCAGCCGGCCTGTTGCTCGCGCTGTCCGCTCCCGGGGTCGCGCTGGCCGCGCCGGGGGATCTGGACACCACCTTCGGTACGGGCGGCAGGGTGACGACCAACTTCGGCGGCGCTTCGTCGGAGGCCGATGCGGTGGCCGTGCAGCCCGACGGCAAGATCGTCGCGGTCGGCCACGCCGACATCACCGGCGACTTCGCGCTGGCCCGCTACAACACCGACGGCAGCCCGGACCCGACCTTCGGCACCGGCGGCAAGGTGACCACCGACTTCAACGGCGGCGACGACGGCGCCCGGGCGGTGGCGCTGCAGTCCGACGGCAAGATCGTCGTGGCCGGCCACAGCGAGGTTCCCGACGGCGGCGTCGGCTGGTTCTCGCTGGCCCGCTACAACACCGACGGCAGCCTGGACGCGGGCTTCGGCACCGGCGGCAAGGTGGTCGTCGACTTCGGCACCGGCGGCGCCGACGACGCCTTCGGGGTGGCGGTGCAGGGCGACGGGAAGATCGTCGCCGCCGGTCTGACGGCCGGTGACTTCGCACTGGCCCGGCTCACCTCCGGCGGCGGCCTGGACACGACCTTCGACGGCGACGGCAGGGCCACCACCGACTTCGCCGGCGGCGCCGACGCCGCGCGCGGGGTGGCGGTGCAGTCCGACGGCAAGATCGTCGCCGTCGGCTACACCGGGATCGGCAGCAACTACGACTTCGCGCTGGCGCGCTACAACACGGACGGCAGCCCGGACACCGGCTTCAGCAGCGACGGCAAGGTGGCCACCACCTTCGGCGGCACCGACTTCGGGCACGCGGTGGCCATCCAGCCGGACGGGCGGATCGTGGCGGCCGGCTACACCGGCAGCGACTTCGCGCTCGCCCGGTACAACGCCAACGGCAACCTGGACGGCGGCTTCGACGTCGACGGCAAGGTCACCACCGACTTCGGCAACAGCGAGATCGCCTACGGGGTGGCGGTGCAGCCGGACGGCAGGATCGTCGCCGTCGGCGACTCGGTCGCCCTCAACACCAGCGACTTCGCCCTGGCCCGCTACAACGCCGACGGCAGCCCGGACACCGGCTTCAGCGGCGACGGCAAGGTCACCACGGACTTCAGCGGCGGCTTCGACCACGCGCTCGGCGTGGCCCTGCAGCCGGACGGCAGGGCCGTCGCGGCCGGCCTCGGCGGGCCGGGCTCGGACTTCGCGCTGGCCCGCTACGAGGGCGGTGCCGGCACCCCGGCCGGCGTGGACCTCTCGGTCACCAAGTCCGGGCCCGGCAGCGTCACCGCGGGCGCCCAGGCCGCCTACACCGTGACGGTCACCAACAACAGCGCCACCACGGCGAGCGGCGTCACGCTGGCGGACACCGTCTCCGGACCGGCCACCGTGGTGTCGGCCACGACCAGCCAGGGCAGCTGCACCACCACCGCCACCACCGCCAACTGCGCCCTCGGCACCCTCCTCCCCGGCGCCGGCGCCACCGTCACGGTGACCGTCGGCACCACCGCGGCCGGCACGGTCTCCGACTCCGCGACCGTCAGCGGCGCCCAGTCCGACCCCGCCCCGGGCAACAACACCGCGAGCGCCAGCACCACCGTCAACGCCCCGGCCGGGGTGGACCTCTCGGTCACCAACTCCGGCCCGGCCACCACCAGCATCGGCGACACCCCCGCCTACACGGTGAAGGTCACCAACAGGAGCGGCACCCAGACGGCCACCGGCGTCACCCTGGCGGACGGCCTGACCGGCCCGGCCGCGCTGATCTCGGCCACGACCAGCCAGGGCAGCTGCACCACCACCGCCACCACCACCAACTGCGCGCTCGGCACCCTCCTCCCCGGCGCCAGCGCCACCGTGACGGTGACCATCGAGCCGCGGGCCACCGGCACCGTCTCGGACACCGCCACCGTCGGCGGCGCCCAGTCCGACCCCGCCCCCGCGAACAACACCGCCACGGCGACGACCACCGTGAACAACGCCCACGGTTGCACCATCATCGGCACCGCCAACGCGGACACCCTCGTCGGCACCGGCGGAACCGATGTCATCTGCGGCCTCGGCGGCAACGACACGATCAGCGCGGGCAACGGCAACGACACCGTCTACGCCGGCTCCGGGGACGACATGGTGGACGGCGGCTACGGCAACGACACCCTGATCGGCGGGCTCGGCAACGACCGGCTGAACGGCAGCTTCGGCAACGACTCGCTCGACGGCGGCCCGGGCACCGACACCCTGAACGGCGGCACCGGCTTCGACAGCTGCACCTCCACCGCCGGCGACACCCTGATCAGCTGCCCGTAACGGCGGCGGGGACACCACCCGGCACCGCACACCGCGGCCGTCCCTCCCCCCACCCGGGGAGGGACGGCCGCGCTCAGCCGGCCAGGGCGCTGCGCCGCTCGAAGACCTCGGGGCGGGCGATGTCCAGCGCGGTCGCGACGGCGCCGAGCAGGACGACCTCCTCGCCCAGCTCGCTCGGGGCCAGCCTGGGCCGCAGCGGGGTGAGGCGGTGCAGGGCCCGCTCCAGCGGCTCCAGCAGGAGGTCCGCGCTGTTGCCGATGCCGCCGCCGAGGACGACCAGGTCGGGGTCCAGGACGGCCGACAGGACCGCGACCGCGTAGGCGAGCTGTTCGGCGGCCCGCTGCACGGCCTCGGCGGCGAGCGGGTCGCCGGCGCGGGCCGCTTCGAAGACCTGCTTGGCCGTCAGCGGGCCGCGCATGCCGAGCTCCAGCGCGGTGCGGACCACCGCGTCGGCTGCGGCCGTCTGTTCGAGCGTGCCGCCCGGTTCGCCGTCCGGCCGGACGGGCAGCGGAACGAGGCCGACCTCGCCCGCCGCGCCGTGGGCGCCGGAGAGCAGCTCGCCGTCCTTGACCACACCGACGCCGAGGCCGGTGCCGACCAGCAGGTAGGCGAACATCCGGCTGCCCCGGCCCGCGCCCAGGGTGAACTCACCGTGCGCGGCGAGGTTGGCGTCGTTGCCGACGGTGATCGCGGTCTCCAGACCCGCCGCGATCCGGTCGAACAGCCCGCGTCTGCCCCAGCCCGGCAGGCTGGTGGCGTAGCGGACGCCGCGCCGCTCCTCGTCCCAGACGCCGGGTGTGCCGATCACGGCGTGGACGATCTCGCGGGCGGCCAGGCCCGCCTCGGCGGTGGTCTCCCGGGCGGCGGCGACCACGGCGTCGGCGACGGCGTTGGCCGAGCGGCCCTTGTTGGGGACGTCCCGGCGGGCGACGATCCGCCCGGTGAGGTCGGCGACCGCCACCCGCAGCCGGGCCCGGCCGATGTCGACGCCGAGCACGTGTCCGGCGGCCGGGTCCGGCTCGTAGAGCACGGCCGTGCGCCCCCGCTCGGGGACGAACCGGCCCGCCTCCCGGACCAGCCCGGCCTGCTCCAGCGCGGCCAGCGCGGCGGAGACGGTGGGCTTGGAGAGCCCGGTGTCCCGGGCGAGCTGGGCGCGCGAGGACGGGCCGCCGGTGCGCAGCAGTTCGAGCAGCAACCACTCGTTGTTGCTGCGCAGCCGCTGCCGGTTCCACGGCTGCGCCGGTGACGCGCCCGGCGGAACTGCGGTCGGCAGGTGGCGGCTCATCGGACGTCCTCCGGTCTCGGGCGCTGCGCGGGGCGCCCCCGTCGGCGCCCGGCCTGGGCACGGACCAGTATGACCCCTGGTCAATCCGGCAGGCGGACGGAGTGCCACGGAGTCGGCCACCGGCCCACCCGCCGCCGCACGCACGCCGTCAGCCGTCGGTCGTCAGCCGAGCCAGGAGCCGGTGAGCTGCTGGACGGCCGAGCCGTCGAGGTCGGTCAGCTTGGTGCCGACGAAGGCGCGGGCGCGGTCGGAGGTCTGGACGCGGAACGGCGGCCGCTCGGCGGTGAGGGCCTCGACGATCGGCTCGGCGGCCTCCTGCGGGGTCTGCGCCTGGCCGAAGGCGGCACGGGTGCGCTCGACGTAGGCGTTGAGGGCGGGGGCGTACGGGCCCGCCGCGGCGAGCAGCGCGGGGAGGTCGATGCCCTGGTTTCCGATGAACTCGCTGGACACCGCGCCCGGTTCGACGACACTGACGTGGACGCCGACGCTCGCGGCGACCGGGGCGAGCGACTCCATGAAGCCCTCGACGGCGAACTTGGCGGCGCAGTAGGCCTCGTTGAAGGGCTGGCCGACGACACCGCCGACGCTGGTGACGGTGACCACCCGGCCGCCGCTGGCGCGCAGGTGCGGCAGCGCCGCCCGGGTCACGTCGACCACGCCGAAGAAGTTGACCTCCATCGTGGCGCGGACCGGGTCGAGACCGTCCTGCTCGACGGTGCCGACGTAGCCGGCGCCGGCGTTGTTGACCACGGCGTCGAGCCGGCCGTGGCGGGCCAGGACCGCGTCCAGGCACTCGGCGACGGAGGCGGTGTCGGTGACGTCCAGCCGGGCGACCTCCACCCGCTCGGCGACGCCTGCCTCGGCGGCGGCCGCGCGCAGCGCGTCGGCGCGGCCGAGGTCGCGCATGGTGGCGACGACGTGGTGGCCGGCGCGGGCGGCGGCCACGGCGGCCGCGAGGCCGATGCCGGAGGAGGTGCCGGTGATCAGGACGACACGGGTGGTGGCCATAGGGGCTCCCGGTTGGTGCGAGGGTTACGTGTGTGCACACACACCATGTGCGTGCACACACACCATAGGCAATGCGTGCACGCACACGCAAACAGGTAGAGTGCTCGGCATGGCGCGCACCGATCTCACCCTGGGCGAGCTGAGCACCCGCGACCACGCGTTCTACGGCCTGGTCTGGGCGGGCACCACGCTCAGCGCCCTGGTCGACCAGGCCCTCACCAGGGCGCACGACCTGCCGCTGTCCTGGTTCGAGGTGATGCTCTGGCTGAACGGCCAGGACGAACCGGTGGCCGCCTCCGACCTCGGCGCCAAGACGCTGCTCAGCCGCAGCCAGGTCTCCCGGGTGGTCGACGCGCTCCGGGCCCGCGGCCTGGTCGAGCGCGCCCCCTCCCCCACCGACGCCCGCTCGGTGCGGATCGCCCTCACCGCGGACGGCCGCCGGGCCTTCGCCGAGGCCGACGCCACCCGCCGCGCCGCCCTCGCCGAGGTGTTCCACGACCGGCTGGACGAGGCCGACATCGCCGCCCTGGAGACCGTCTGGGCCAAGCTCAAGCAGCGTCGGCCCCAGGACGGTCCGACCACCCCGGGCTGAACCCGCCCGCGGCCGAGCCCGCGCATTCGCACCCGTTTCGCACCCGTGCCCGCGCCTGCGACACATCGCGCCCGCGCGTGCGACGCCCCGCGCCCGCGACGGTCCGGCTACAACACCGCAACCGGTCGGTCAAACCTTCACCGGTCCCTGGGCGTGCCGCGCCGCGGCGCGTGATCATGGACCTATGCGGTTCCGGCACGGCAACGGAGGAGAGCGCGCCACCCCCGCGGGTCCGGTGAGCCGGGCGCGCGCGGCAGCGGCGGCGCTCGTCGGGGGCGGCGGCTCCCCGGCCGGCGACAGTCCCGATCTCCTCCGTGACGTGCTCGCGACGGCTCCGGTCGGCATGGCGCTGGTGAACGAGCGGCTCCGCTGGCAGTACCTCAACGCGGCCTTCACCACCGCCACCGGCCTGAGCCGTGCCGACCTCCTCGGCCGTCCGGTCGACGAGACCGCCTTCGCCGGCGCGGGCGGGACGCTGCGCCGGGTCCTGGGCGACGGCCGCGACCTTGAGCAGCTGACCGGCGACCCGGAGGCCCCCGGCGCGCCGGTGCCGCGCGGGCTGCGGCTGCGCTACCGGGCGCTGGTGACCGGCGGGCGGACCACCGGCATCGTGATCGCGGTCCTGTACGACCCCGAACCCGCCGAAGACCTCCGGCGCGAGCTCACCCGCGCCCGCGCCCGGCTGGCGCTGCTGGACGCGGCCGCCGAGCGGATCGGCACCTCCCTCGACGTCGACACCACCTGCGCGGAGCTGGCCGCCTTCGCCGTGCCCGGCCTGGCCGACCTGGCCACCGTCGACGTCCTGCCGTCCGACGCACCCGTCCGCGCCGGGCGCCCGCCGCGCACCCGGCTGCACCGCACCGCGGTCCAGTACGCCGAGGGGCTGCGCGACACGGTCACCGCGCTGGCCGGGCCGGGCCAGTCGGTGCGCCACCGGGAGGGTTCGGCCGCCGCCCGCAGCCTGGCCTCCGGCACCTCGGTGCTGGCCGACGGGCTCCGGGGCGACGACCTCGCCGAGTCCGCCCCCGATCCGGCGAGCCTGGCGGCGTACCGGGCGACGGGGGTGACCTCGCTGCTGGCCGTGCCGCTGATCTCGCGCGGCCAGCTGATCGGGCTGCTGACGCTGGCCCGCACCGCCGCCTCCCCCGGCTTCAGCCCGGACGAGGCCGTCCTGATCGGCGACCTGGCCGGCCGCGCCGCCACCAGCCTCGACAACGCCCGCCGCTTCACCCGCTCCCAGGGCATCGCGCTGGAGCTGCAGCGCGCACTGCTCAGCGAGCCCGGCAGCCCGCACCAGAACCTCGACCTGGCCTCCCGCTACCTGCCCTCCGGCACCAGCTCGGTGGTGGGCGGCGACTGGTACGAGACGGTGCGGCTGCCGTTCGGGCGCACGCTGCTGGTGATGGGCGACGTGATGGGGCACGGCGTCGAGGCGGCGGTCGACATGAGCACCTACCGCTCGACCCTGCGCGACGTGGCGGGCATGGACCTGCCGCCGCACCGGATCCTGCGGCAGCTCGACACCGTCATCGCAGCCAACGAGTCGGCCCGTCCGGCGACCTGCCTGCTCGCCCTCGCCGACCCGGGCCGCGGCCGGTGGACGCTCTCCAGCGCCGGCCACCTGCCGCCCGCCCTGATCGCCCCCGGCCGGCCCACCGAGCTGCTGCAGATCCCCACCGGTCCGCCGCTCGGCACCGGGCTCGGCGGCTACGAGCAGACGGCACGTGAACTGCGCGTCGGCGAAACGCTCCTGATGTACACCGACGGGCTGGTGGAGCGGCGCGACGAGGACATCGACGTCTCGCTCGAACGCCTCGCCGCCCTCCGGCTCCCCGCGGAGGGCGAGCTGGACGACCTGCTCGATGCCGTCCTGCACGCCCTCGCCCCGGCCGGCCCGTCCGCACCGAGCGCCGAGGACGACATCGCCGTCCTCGCCGCCCGCCCACGCCCCCGCCCGGAGGGGGCACCCCCGAACGGCCCCGCCCCCCGCTGACTCGCCGAGCGCTCGGGCCCCGGGCCCGGTCGGCGATTCGGCCCGTTCAGGGCGCCCCATGTCAGCGGTGCGAGAATGCCCATGCCAGGGCAGGACGCGAATCCAGGGGGTAACCATGCTGACCGAGTCGGTGTTCCGGACCGAGGACGTGGCGCCGACGGACCGCTTCGACTGCTGGCACCAGCAACTCGCCGAGATGAGCGCACCGTTCGATGTCCGCACCGAGCACGCCGCCGACTTCCGGGCGGAGCTGCGCATCGTGACGCTCGGCGAAGTCCGCTTCTGGACCATGGAGCACCCACCGATCACACTCCGCCGCCCGCCGAAGCTGCTCCGCCCGACCGACCCCGAGCTCTACCACCTCTCGTTACCCTTCGGTGGCCCAGCCCGCGTGGTCAGGTCGGACGGCCGCGGCGACTGCAGCCCACACGACGTGGTGCTGCACGACAGCGCGCGGCCGGCCCTCCTCCGGTTGAGCACCGACGATCCCGAGCAGCGGATCACCGGTGCGGGCGTGATCATTCCCCGGCACGTGCTGCCCCTGCCGCCGGGCCGCGTCGGACGGCTGACGGACCAGCGGCTCCCGGGCCGTGAGGGGGTGGGCGCCCTGCTCACGCAGTTCCTCACCGGACTCGCCGCCGACACCAGCGCCTACCGGCCTGCAGACGCGCCCAGGCTGGGCACCGTCGCACTGGACCTGGTGTCGGCACTGCTCGCCCACCACCTCGACGCCGAGGAGGCACTGCCGCCGGAGAGCCGGCGCCGAGCGCTGACGCATCGGATCCGGGCGTTCATCCGCACCCGGCTGCACGATCCGGGCCTGAGTCCCGGCGCCGTGGCCGCCGCGCACCACATCTCCGTGAGCTATCTGCACCGCCTCTTCGAGGGCGAGGAGGAGACCGTCGCCGCCTGGATCCGCCGCCAGCGGCTGGAGCGGGCCCGGCGCGACCTCGCCGACCCAGCCCTGGCCGCCGTCCCGGTGCACGTGATCGCGGCCCGCTGCGGCTTTCCCCGCGCCGCGGACTTCAGCCGCGCCTTCCGAGGCGCCTACGGGCTGGCGCCCCGCGACTTCCGCCACGATGCCGTACCGCTCGCGGCTCCGGACTCGCCCCGCCGTTGAGTGGACACGGCCGAGTGGACGGAGAGCCAAGCGACTGTGAACCCTGTGCCAACGACATCCAGGCTCGGGCCCGGCAAGCTGACAACGCGTCCACAGAACGGGGCCTCGGCGAGGAATCCCTTGGCGGACGCGGCCAGTTGACCACACCTCCGAAGGGATCACGCCATGTCCAGCACCACCCACCACGGGCTCTGGAAGAAGTCGCTGTCGGCCGCTGGGGCCGGCCTCGCCGCCCTCGTGCTGGCGGCCACCGCCCTGGGCGTCCAGGCCCACGCCGAGCCGCAGGACGACGCCGGCACCGCCGTGAGTGCCGAGGAGACCGACCTGGGAGCCCTGGCGACCCACGACACGCTCGCCGCCGGCCGCCTGCTCTACATCTACAACAGCAGCGGCAAGTGCCTCGAAATCGAGAACTCCTCCACCAAGAACGGCGCCCCCGCCCAGCAGTGGACCTGCAACCGGCAGGCCGGCTCGAAGTGGTACCCCCATGCCCTGGGCGACGGCTGGTACAACTTCAAGAACGCCAGCGGCAAGTGCCTGGAGATCACCAACTCCTCGACCGGCAACGGCGCCAACGCCCAACAGTGGACCTGCAACCAGCAGGACGGCGCGAGGTGGCGGGTCGAGCGCGCGGCCGACGGCCACATCGTCATCAGGAACCACAGCGGCAAGGTCCTGGAGATCACCAACTCCTCGACCGGCAACGGCGCCAACGCCCAACAGTGGTCCTACAACGGCCAGTCCGGCGCCTGGTGGCACTGATCGACCGGGTACCGCCCGCCAAGGGGGCGGGCGGTACCGCACACCGCTGACCGGTCGGCCCCGGACGGATCGTCCGGGGCCGACCGGTCAGGAGTTCACCCGGCGCCGCTGCACCACGTCCTACCGCTCGGTTTCAAACTCGAACCTTCGCAAACCACCCTCCACGACGCCGACCGCTGCCACCTGTCGCCTTACCCTCCGCCAGCCCTGACGGGGTGCCTGCCAGCCGGCGTAGAGTCGCTTCGCTATCAGGTGATCTTCATCGAGGCGGAGCCGGGCGTCGCCGGAGAGCAGGACGCCGTCGGCCCCGGCCCGGCGCGCGGCCTCCCGGTCAGCCACCCTGACGCTCACACGGCGCGCGCCCGCAGCCGGAGATCGCCGGTAACCTACGGCGGGGGTCAGGACGCCCGGCGGCGTACCCACCAGACCGCCGCGGCGCAGGCGGCGATTCCCACCGCTGCCATCCAGCCCGACTCGGCAATCTGGAACGGCCAGTAGCGCTCGCCCGGCTGGTACACCTGGTGCACCGAGTAGCCGCCGTCCCGGACCAGCCGTTCCAACCCCCCGAAATCCTGCCCGAGCCGATAGAAGTCCCCATCCGGGAGCCGTCGGCCGGCCGGATCGGCGAACCACATACTGCCGACCCAACGCTGGTCCGCTGCCGGCTCCAGCAAGGAGTGCACGACCCCCTCCAGGGGAGGCAGGTAATGGAACCGCAGCGCCTCCCCGGCAAAGGAGCCCGCCACCGAGACGACCAGGCCGACCCCGACCGACACCACCGTCCGGCGCAGCACGGCGCCCGCCAGTGCCGCGACGCCGAACGCAAACAGCGCCCGGCCGACCAGCGAGGGCGCACTCTGCGCGAACACGGCCGGGCTGAACCGGCCCCACTGCCGCGCGGCCGGCTCGCTCCACCAGGCCAGCAGCAGCCCGAGCAACGCCGACCCGACGCCCAGCACCGCACCGGCCAGGGCCAGACCGGCCGCCGTCCAGCGGGCCCGGCCCGCTCCCTGGGTCCAGGCGAAGCGGAAGGTACCGTGCTCGAACTCCCTCGCCACCAGCGGGCCACCGGTGAAGGCGCCGAGCGCGCCGCCGAGGAACGGCAGCAGCGCCTCCCCCACCCGGATCGGCGTGCCGTACTCGTGCAGGAAGGCCTTCCAGACCCGGGCGCAGGCCTCGGCACCCGGATCGCAGCGCGCGGCGCCCGAGTCCTCGAAGCCCGCGTGGATGTACAGGCCTGTGGCCGCCAGCAACACGGCCGCGCCGGCGAGCACCCCCAACAGGGTCAGCAGGGCGGAGCGGTGGCGCAGCCAGGACGCCTGAAGGACGCCCGCCCGGCGCGCGGCGGAGGAAGCGGCGGCAACGGCGCTCACGACTGCAGCACCCTCTCGGCTCGACGTACGGCCCCGCTCGGGCCGGGGAGTGCGGATGCGGCGGGTTCGCGCAGGTAGGAGAGCACCAGCTCCTCCAAGCCGATGCGCTGCTGGCGCCAGCTGCCGCCGACCGGGGCGTCCGCGCCTCCGGTGCGCACCAACAGGTGCGACTGGACGCCGGCCCGGCGGTCGCGGACCACCGGGAGTCCGGCGGCGACCGCATCGGCCTCGGAAGTGGGGCCGGTGAGCATCCGGTGGCCGGCCAGCAGGTCGTCCACCTCGCCGCTGACCTGGACCCGGCCGCCGACCAGCACCACCAGGTAGTCGCAGGTCTGCTCCAGCTCGCCGACGGCGTGCGAGGAGAACAGCACCGACAGGCCGTCCTCGGCGACGGCGGTCAGCAGCACGGCCATGAAGTCGTGCCGGGCCAGCGGGTCGAGTGCGGCCAACGGCTCGTCCAGCAGAAGGAGTTCTGGGCGCTTGGCCAGGGCGAGGGCGAGTGAGACCTGCGCCTGCTGACCGCCGGAGAGGCGGCCGTAGCGACTGTCCAGCGGTATGCCGAGGCCGTCCAGATGGGTACGGGCCCGGGCCTCGTCCCAGCGCCGGTTCAGGCCGCGGCCGATCCGGAGCAACTCGGCGGCGGTGAGGCCGGGGTACAGCGCCGCGTTCTGCGCGACGAAACCGATCCGGTCCAGCGCCCGCGGAGATCCGGGGAGTTCACCGCCGAGCACACTCAGCATTCCCTCGGACGGGGCGGTCAGCCCGGCGGCCAGGTTGAGCAGGGTCGACTTGCCGGCGCCGTTCGGGCCCACCAGCGCCACCACGCGCCCGGCCGGGACGGCCAGATGGCAGTCCCGCAGCGCCCATGAGCGGCGGTAGCGCTTGCCCAACCCGCCGCAGTCGATCACCGTGTCCGGTGCCCTCACGCCACCACCCCGTCGTCCCCGCTCCGCAGGTCGCGCAGTGCGTCCTCGAACACCGCGACCATCCCCTCCTCGTCCAGCCCGACCGCCCGCGCGCTGCGCATCCAGTCGATCAACCCGCCTCGCAGCGCGGCCCGTTCGCGCAGCGGCACGACGCCCGCGGGCAGACCGCGGACGAACGTGCCCTGGCCGCGCCGGCCGACGGCGATCCCCCGGTGTTCCAGCTCGCGGTACGCCTTGAGCACGGTGTTGGGGTTGATCGCCAGCCCCGCGACCACCTCCCGCACCCGGGGCAGCTGGTCCCCTTCCTTCAACCACGCGAGCCGGAGCGCCTGCTCGACCTGATGCACCAGCTGAAGGTAGGTCGGGACACCGGAGGCCGGGTCCAGGCGGAACTCGATAGGGCAGGACGCCCGCTCTACTTTATCCACTTCCATAGTTAATGAGTTAAGTAGGATCGTGACCGATCGTCAACCCAAGAAGGGGCAAAGGGTCGCCTGGCCGCTCCACGGCGGAACGGGTTCAGGGGTTGTCCGAGCTCTTGGGAGGGTGGCCTGCACCACTGCTGAAGAACTGCCAGATCGTCAGCATGGCGACGACCTGCGCCACCAGGTAGGCGACCTGGACCGAGAACGCGCGCATCTGGTAGACCGAGAACAGCAGACCCACACGCGTCGGCCAGTACTGCCGCTCGCCGTGGAACGTGTCGATGTCCATCTGCAGGCTGGTCAGCGTCAGCACGAAGAGCATCAGCGATGCCGCCACGGCGGTGTTCCCGAGCGGCTGGTCGAGCAGGTGTCGGACCAGGATGTCGATCGCGACGGGCAGCGCGAACGCGATTCCCAGGGAGAGCGCCCGGGCCGGTCCACGACGTCCGGGCAGGAGCCGCCAGAGAACGCCCAGGGTGAACCCTGCTCCGGCCCACGTCACTTCCCATGCAAGAAACGACGTGACGACGCTCGGCAGGCCGAGATAGGTGTAGAGGGTCGTCACCCACGCGTCCCCCTTGATGAAGTCCTCCCACAGCATGACGCCGCTGGCAGGGATTCCGACGATGCCGGCCAGGGATGCGGCACGCCTACCGTTCTCCCACCAGGAGTCGTGCGGGCCGAAGCTCAGGGCAACGTCGACGGGCGTCACCTGCGGAGGGAAGGAGACGCTCCCGGCCTGGCCGGGATGCAACCACTGCAGCTCCTGGAGCTCACCTTCAAGATCATTCCTACTCTCTCCGGGCTCTCCCGAACCACCCCGATCCGCATGGTGCAACCGCGAATGAAGTTCTCGATATCGCCGCGCGAGGCCCATGACGCCGTCTCGGTCACTCTTTCGAAGCCTCGAACCGAGCCGGTCATCGCCCCCCGCCTCTTGGTTGAGCACCGCGTATCGCCGGCCGACCGCCAGGAGAAGTTGGATGACGACGATGTTGAGCACCAGCCACACGGATACGAGAACATCGCTTTCCGCATACCACCCCAGCCCGAGCGCAACGACCGTGGAGAAGAACAGCGCAATCGGAATCCTCTCCCGCCGCCCCGGCTCCAGCCAGGAGGGGGAGTCGCTCGGGCGGAACTTCAGGACGACTGCAATAGCGAGCCCGGTAAGCACCCACGCCCAATTGAAGTAGGCCCATGCCGGGACCAGTCGGGGCAGCCAGTCGAGGCCCCTCCCCAATGCCTGGAGGTGATCCGGACCATAGGACGGACTGAGCTTCTCATGGAGCCAGGACGCGCGCTGCCAATCGTGCTCCGTCGCCCACACGTAGCAACCGACGACAAGTACGGACACGGCAAGCAGCCTCAGCATCCAACGAGCCGGCGGGACGCCACCCGACGGGTTGGAGCGGCCTCTCAATGTCCGCGACACCCAGGCCGCAATGCCCACGAGCCACATCCAGAGTGCGACCGTCCCGACGAGGGTGATGGCCAGGAGCGCGGGTCCGTCGATCACGGCCGATCCGGAGAAGAGCTCCGCCGGCAGACCGAACAGCTCTGGTACGCCGACCACCAGAAGAGCCCCGGCGCCGGCCAATGAGATCGCCAGCCCTGTTCGAACCCCCGGCCTGGCCAGGAGCACCAGCACCCACCCCGTTCCGAGACACAGGAGGGAATCGCCCCTGCCATCTGCCAAGTCGCGCAGGCTGAGCCCCGACACCAGGAAGAGCAGGACGGCAACAGCCGCGCTGATACCACCCCAGTGCAGCAGCGTGCGGCCGGCCGAACTACCCGTCGGCGAGGTGGACTCAAGAACTGCTCGTCTTGCCGCGATCATTGCGAGCAGTGAAACGCCCAGCCACCATGCCAGACCTCCGACACTGCTGAGCTGCCGCCACGGTGGATCGGCGGCACTCGCCGCCACCTTCTGCTGCCATGGCGGCAACAGATACAACTCGACCGCGGGAGCCTGTGATCCGGCCGGAGTGAGCCACGCGAGGGTTTCGGAATCACTCTCGGACGGGGCGACACGCAGCCGCGTCACATCGATCCCATTGGGGTCCACCTCGACGCGTTTCCACCACGCCGACCGGAGGGCGCTGGGCCGCTCAAGGGTCACTCCCCAGTGCGCCCCGAGTGTCTCGATTCTCCAAGGCCCGACATAGTAGTAATCGCCTCTGTCGAGCCATGAATACGCCTCGTAGTAGACGGTGGTCGTACTTCCGGATGCCGTGACCTTCGGATGGCGCGGAATCCACTCGTCGTAGCGCGTCGTCTCGAACTCCCCCTCCTGTCGAATGAGGCACCGCATGGCCCGGCGGTATTCGTCCGATGCCACGCTCAACTTCAGATCGGCGGCGTACTTCCACGCCTGGGGGACCTCGATCGTCATCGCCGAGCGGGCCCGTACGTAGGTGAGATCCCGGTGGTCCAGCGCGATCGAGGTGGTGACCTGGGCCGTTGCCAGCTGCTGGACCTCGCACCGGTCCTCGTCGGCCGCCGCGGCCGGGCGCGCGAAACCGACGGACAGGAGTGCGACGAGAATCGCCAGGCATCCACACGCCTGCACGGAGAGGTACTTCACGAACCTGGGTATGACTCGCCCCCCAGTTCAGATCTTGCACGAACCAGACAGGATTCGGAGCGAAGTCTGCACCGGGCAGGACGAGGGTTGCCACCTCAACCGGAGGGTCGGGGCGCAAAGATCACCCACAAGGCCGCGTCCGGCCGAACCGTTCGTACCTCCGGGTCGGCAGCGCGGGGTGCACGCCTCACGTCGGCGCCATCATGTCGTCCGACGGCTGCAGCCCCGGCAGCAGCCAGTCCTGGAAGGGCGCGAGCACCGCGAGGGCCAGGAACACCACGCCCATGACGCGGGCGAGCTGCGGGCCCCGGTACCAGAGCTTCTCCAGGAAGATCAGCACCGCGAGCCCGGCCATCGCCGCGATGTTCATGGCGCCCAGCGGAATCAGGACCACCATCAGCGCCCAGCAGCAGCCCAGGCAGTACCCGCCGTGGTGCAGGCCCACCCGGAGGTCGCGGGCCGGCGGCCGGTAGGCCGCGTAGCGCATCAGCTGCGCCATCGGACTGCGGCAGTGCCGTAGGCAGATGTTCTTCAGCGGGCCCAGTTGGTACAGCCCGGCCAGCGCGAAGGCGGCCACGGCGATCCACGTCCCGACCTGCGGATCGCGCTCCACCGCACGTCCGGTGAGGGCCAGGCCACCGTACGCGAGCAGGCCGAAGGCCGCCCACACGAGCAGGTAGCCGGCGAGGAACTCGGTGGTGCGCAGCGCGCGCGTGGAGCCGCTGGACTGCCTGGCGATGCCCTTCGCCCAGGTCACCGCGACGGGGGCGACCGACGGCAGCATCATCGCCGCCATCATGGCGACCCAGAGCAGCAGGAACGCGGGCAGCGCCATCCCCATGGTGCCGGGCCCGATCCCCATGTCCAGGGCCTGGCCCACGGTGAGCACCCAGGCCAGCGCGGCGATCAGGACGATCAGCGACCAGGCGACGGCGAGGTCCCGGGCCGGTAGCAGGACGCCCTGCCGCAGCGGGCGGTCGTTGGCGATGGGGCCTTGAACGGTGTGCATGGTGCCCTCCTGCCGACCCCCTTCCAGCAGAGCACGGAACCGGTCCCGGCAACACCCCGCCCGCTGCCCGTGCGCGACCGTTCGCCGCCGGGGCCGGTGACCGGGAGCCCTTGGTGCTCCTGCGCCGGGAGCGCAGGATGGAAGGGAGAGGCGATGACCCGCCCCACCGGGTGCCGGGCACGGCCGGACGAGCGCGGCTCGTCGGGCCGGGGCCGCGGAGGCCCCGCTCCCCGGTTCGCCGGAGCGGGTCGGTGAGGAGTGCGCGCGATGACCGAGGCGGCGACGACCGTCCCTGCGTGGCGTGTCGCAGGCGACTGGTTCGATGTGTGCAAGTGCAACATTCCGTGCCCGTGCTCGTTCGCTCAGCCACCGACCTACGGTGACTGCGAAGGAGTCCTGGTCTGGCACATCCGCGAGGGCCACTACGGCGAGGTCCGGCTGGACGGCCTCAACGTGCTGATGCTGGGCTCCTTCGTCGGCAACGTGTGGGCCGAGCACTCGGACGCGTACGCCGCCGTGTTCCTCGACGAGCGTGCGGACGAGGGGCAGCTGGGCGCCCTCCAGATGATCTTCGGCGGGCAGGCCGGCAGCTGGCCCGCGCAGCTGGTCACCATGCTCGGGCCGGAGATGCGGGGCATGGACATCGCCCCGATCGAGGTCGAGTTCGCCGACGACCTCGCCACCTGGCGGGCCGCCGTCCCCGGCCGGGTCGAGGCCCGCGCCGAGGCGCTGACCGGCCCGACCACCCCGGACGGGGCGCGGGTGCAGTCCACCGGACTGCCCGGCTGTGAGACGGGCCCCGGCCAGCTCGCCACCTGGGGCCGGGCCACGACGGACCGGGCCGACGCCTTCGGCTTCACCTGGAACCGGGCGGGGCGCTCCAGCAAGACCATCACCTTCGACTGGTCCGGCCCCGACTGACGGGTCTCGGCCGATCCCGGGAGGTCCTGTCCCGCCCCGAACGGCCGGGGACGGGCCGGCGGTCGCCGCCGGCGGCCCGTCCCCGGCCGATCCACCGCCGCCCTCCTACCCCACGTGGACGCGGGGGCGGCGCGAGCGGTCGGGCTCGGCCTCGCGCAGCACCTCGCGGGTGACCGGTGCGACCTCGCCCTGCCCGAGCAGGAAGAACCGGAAGAACTGGGCGAACGGGCTGCCCTCGGTCCACTCGAAGTAGATGTGCGGCTGCTCCCCGGTGCGGTCGCGGATCGACAGCAGCAGCGCGGCGAGGGCGTTGGGGACGCTGGAGCTCTCCAGGGACAGCACGCGGTAGCGGCCGTGCAGCACCTCGCCGCGCACCGTCAGTGCCGCCTCGAACTCGGACGGGTCGCGGACGGTCACCTCGACGAAGACCAGGTCGTCCTCGGCCGGGATGTCGTTGTCCGCGCGGATCTGGCGCTTCTTCTCCTGGTACTCCGCGAGGTCGCGGCTGCTCGGCTCGTTGGCGATCAGGCGCAGCGGGCGGTGGGTGTAGTCGCGGATGAAACGCTCGGCGGCCTCGTCGAAGGTGACGTCGGTGACGCGCAGTTCGAAGGCCCGCCGCAGGCGGGAGAGCAGCGAGACGAGGATGATGCCGGCGATGAAGCAGGCCCCGATCTTCACGCCGTCGGGGCGTTCGGCGATGTTGATCGCGGTGGTGTAGAGGAAGACCGCGGCGATCACGGCGAAGCCGACGGTCCAGTTGCGCTCGCGGGCCTTGTGGGCGGCGATGGTCACCGCGATCGCGGCGGAGCTGATCAGCACCAGCACGCCGGTGGCGTACGCGCCGCCCTGGGCGTCCACGTCGGCGTCGAAGATCCAGGTGACCAGGAAGCCGATCAGGGTCAGCACGATCACCATCGGCCGCACGGCCCGGGCCCAGTGCGGGGCCATGCCGTAGCGGGGGAGGTAGCGGGGCAGCAGGTTGAGCATGCCCGCCATCGCGGAGGCGCCGGCGAACCAGAGGATCAGGATGGTGGAGAGGTCGTAGACGCTGCCGAAGGCGCTGCCGAGGTTCTCGTGGGCCAGGTACGCGAGCGCCCGGCCGTTGGCCTCGCCGCCGGGCCGGAACGCCTCCTCGGGGATCAGCAGGGTGGTGATGAAGCTGGTGGTGATCAGGAACGCGCTCATGATCAGCGCGGCCGTGGTGAGCAGCTTGCGCGTCCCGCGGATGCGTCCGGTGGGCTTCTCCTCGGTGTCGTCCGGGTCGCCCTCGACGTGCGGCATCACGGCGACGCCGGTCTCGAAGCCGGAGAGGCCGAGGGCCAGCTTGGGGAACACCACCAGGGCGACGCCGATCATCACGAACACGTTGCCGTGCTCGGCGGTCAGCGCGTCGGACCAGTCGGTCACCACGTGCGGGGCCTGGAGGACGTGCCAGAGGCCGTTCACCACGACGACGACGTTCAGTGCGAGATAGACGCCGACGAGCGCCACCGCCAGGCCCATCGCCTCGCTGAAGCCCTTCAGGAACACACCGCCGAGCAGGGCGACCAGCAGCAGCGTGATCAGCACCTGCTTGCCCGACAATGCGCTGCTCAGGTGCGGGTTCTCCACCAGGTGCGCGGTGGCGTCGGCCGCCGAGAGGGTGATGGTGATCATGAAGTCGGTCGCCGCGAAGCCCAGCAGGGCGAGGACGAACAGCTTGCCCTTCCAGAACGAGAGCAGCCGCTCCAGCATGGCGATCGAGCCTTCGCCGTGCGGGCTCTCCTTGGCCACCCGCCGGTAGACCGGCAGCGCGCCCGCCAGCGTGACGATCACCAGCACGATGGTCGCCACCGGGGAGAGCAGACCGGCCGCCAGGGCGGCGATGCCGGGCTGGTAGCCGAGGGTGGAGAAGTAGTCCAGACCGGTCAGGCACATCACCCGCCACCAGCGGGCGCCCTTGTGCTCGACCGGCGTCTGGGCGTGCGGGCCCGGGTGCTGCTTCGCCATGTCGGACAAGCCCTCCAGCAGCCACGCGCGGAATCTCCCGCCGCGCGCCGAAGGTATCGCCCCCGTGTCAGCCGAACTCACCCTGTGCTCCTGTCCGAAATCGTTCCCCGTGCGCCACCAGGCCCGATGGCAAGGCGACAGGGTACGCGAGCACCTGTTCGGCCCCACCGCCGGCACCGACCCGGCCGTCGGGCGGCCCGCGCGCCCGCCCGACGGCCCGCCCGCGCCGCAGGCGTCCCGGTCCGCGACGGCCGGAGCCGCCCTCGTCCGGAGCCACCCCCGTCGGGAGCCACCCCCGTCCGCCGCCGCCCTCGCCCGGCACCGTCTCGACCGGTGCCCGAGCCACCCGGCCGCCGCGGGCGACGGCGGCGTTTTGATCAATCGCGGTCGAGCCGGTTTGATGTGCCCGTGTTGAAGGATGCAGTAGTACTGATGACCGATCAGGGCGAGACCGAGGGGAGCCGGGCGGCGCTGGCGAAGGCCGTGCACCGCCTGACCGGGTCTGAGCCGATATGCCTGGACGCGCGGGACTTCACCCCGTCCGGTCCCGGCCGGGCGGAGATCGTGGCGGACCGGCTGGTCCTCGAAGCCGACGGCGTGCGGGTGGTGAACCCGGCCGCCGTCGTCGTCTACGAGATACCGCCGGCGGGCCGGCCGGCACTGGAGCCGCTCCAGGACGTGCTGGCCCGCTCCGGGGTGCCGTGCCTCGGCACCGGCGCCGGTGCCTGGCGTACCGCAAGCGACAAGGAGGCGATGGTGAAGGCGTTCGCGGCGGCCGGCGTCGCGCAGATGCCCTCGCTCTGCCTTCCGCCCGACGCCGGGGAGGCGGCGGCGCTGGACGCCTTCACCGAGCTGGGCGGCGACGTGTGGGCGCGCCCCGTGTCGGGGATGGGCGGCCAGGACGTCTTCCACGTCACCGACGAGGCCCTGCTCCGGCAGGCGGCCCGGCGCTACGCCGCCGAGGGGCAGCGCTGGCTGCTGACCAGCGACGCCCGCAACTTCAACCCGGACGGCCTGCGCCACCAGTACCGGGTGGTGGTGCTGCAGGGCCGGGTGATCTGGGTGGCCGAGCACATCCAGCCGGACTCCGACGCGCCCTGCAACGTCGCCCAGGGTGCCACCTCCACCCCGCTGGCCCCCGACGCCCTCCCCGGCCACCTCCACGAGCTGGCCGCCGCTGCCGCGGAGGCCGTCGGCCTGCCGTACGCCGGGCTCGACCTGGCCGCCGAGAGCGGCGGGGTCGTCTTCGAGATCAACGTCCACCCCGCCTTCGGCGCGCCCGGTGCGCTGGAGGGGCTGGCCGTCCCCTACGTCCAGGCCCACCTCGACCAAACCGCCGCGGCGTCCGCCGCCTGACCCCTCGCCCGCCGACCACGCCGGCCGGCACCGCCCGGCCGGCACCTGCAGCGAGCTGCGGATATCTGACGTCAAGTCAATTGGCGTCTGGCGGTGCAGCATTCGGGGCGACGCCGGGCGGGCGTCGCGATCCTCCCGAAGTTCCGCCCGCAATCTTGACGGTGCATGGACACGGCTCTACAACGTAGTCAGCTCCCCGATCCCCCCACCTCCGGGAGCAGCGAACGGTCGTCTTCTCGTCCCCCTCACCGAGGAAGAGGCTTCCCCCATGCGCTTTCGCCGCCACCTTGCCCTCACCGCCGCGGTCGCCGCACTCGCCCTGGGCGCGGTCCCCGCGTCCGCGACGGCCGGCCCCGCTGCCGCCACCCCGGTACTGACCACCGGGAGCGCGGGCGGAGCCGCGGTCGCCGCCGGCGACTCGCTCGCCGCGCCGCTCGCCGCAGGTACCCGCGCCACCTTCTACTCGACCGCGACCAGCACGACCGGCGTCACCTGCGCCGTATCCCAGCTCTCGGCCAAGGCGGTGAGCAACCCGGCGGCGCCCGGCGTCGCCACCGAGTCGCTGACCGGGCTGACCTTCGGGACGTGCACCAGCAACGTCACCGGTGTCACCTCCGTCCGGAGCCTGACCGTCGGCAACCTCCCCTACGGTCTCGCCGTCGACGACGCCCCCGGCCTCCCGGTCACCCTCACCGGCGGCGCCGCCGGGCCGATCCAGGCGACCGCCGTGCTCAACAGCTGGTTCGGCACCATCACCTGCACCTACCAGCTCAGCGGCGCGTTCACCGGCAACGCGGACAACGCGGCCCACAGCCTGGCCTTCCGCAACGAACACTTCGCCAAGAGCGGCGGCTCGGTCCTCTGCCCCGGTGACGGCTACTTCTCCGCCACCTACGGCCCGGTCACCGACACCTCCCAGCCCGGCAGCCCCGCGGTGTTCGTCAACTGAGCCGCTGAGCCGCGGAGTTCCCCGACCCTGAGCGCGCCGGTCCGGCGCTCTTCCCGGTCGCGACCGGCACCGTCGCCACCGGGGAGAGCACCGGGCCGGCCGCTGCACCGTCGGCGGCGGCCGGTCCGCGTCCCCGGGCAGGGCGCAGGGAGTGCAGGGCGCAGGGCGTACAGCACGCAAGGCGGGCAGGGCGCAGGGCAGGGCAGTCGCGTGCAGGCGGAGCCGAACCCTTACGGGTCTGTGACCGGGGCCCGATCGCCCTGGTCAGCGGTCGCCGCGCCGGGATAGATCTGGCTCCGTACACGCGCCACCATTGCCCACGGGAGCCCACGATGTCCGACACCCCGCGCCGCGCCGGCCGGTTCCTCCGCCCCGCGCTCGCAGCCGCGGCGGCACTCGTCCTGCTCGGTGCCGGACTCGGCCTCTACGTCTTCCAGCCCTGGAAGGCCTTCACCGACACCACCGTGGACGAGGCGCTGCCCGCCCCCGCGGCCGTCATGACCACCGCCCCGGGGCCTTCGGCCACCGCCGCGCCGGTTCCCGGCCCCGCCCCGGCGGCCACGTCCGCCCCGGCGGGGCCCGTCGACCTCGCCCGCGGCGGATTCCGGTCCGGCGAGCACACCACCACCGGCACCGCACGCCTCGTCCGCCTCGCCGACGGCTCCGCCGTACTGCGCCTGGAGGGCCTCGACACCTCGGAGGGCCCCGACGTCCGCGTCTACCTCTCGGCCCTGCCCGCCGACCGGTCCCGCCGGGACGACCTGGGCGACAAGCCCCTCGAACTCGGCAAGCTCAAGGGCAACCACGGCAACCAGAACTACGCCGTCCCCGCCGGCACCGACCTCACCGCCTTCCACAGCACCGTCATCTGGTGCCAGCGGTTCTCCGTCACCTTCGGAGCGGCCGATCTCGCCGCGGCCTGACGGGCTCTCGCACTGAACGACGCCCGGCTCGGCCGCCGCCCGCGGACGAGCCGGGCAGCCGTGCTCGCCGGGCAACCGTGCTCGCCGGACGGCCGGGTGGCCCGCCGGTGCCGCACGGCCCCCGGGAGCGTGCGGTGCGCGACCGGAGATGTGACGAAAGGCTGACGGCCCGGTCCCGCCCCTGGCGGCGGTCCGGTCGGGCCTGGTCGAATCGGGTCCGTGGACAGAACTGCGAAACACCCCGAGGGCACCCCGGTGGGCCGCCGGGTGGTGCTCGGCATGCTCGGGCTCGGCGTCGCGGGCGTCGCGGCCGGCCCGTACCTCCAGCGGGCCCAGGACGCCGTGGCCGGCAAGGACCCCACCGGCCTCACCGGGTTGCTCCCGGCCGGCGGCGGGTTCCGGTACTACTCCGTCGCCTCGTCGGTGCCGACCAGGGGCCCCGACGACTACACCCTGACCGTCGACGGGCTGGTGGAGCGCCCGGCGAGCCACCGCCTCGCCGACCTCCTGGCAATGCCGCAGAGCCGGCTCGTGCGGGACGTGCAGTGCGTGACGGGCTGGCGGGTACCGGCCACACCGTTCGAGGGTGTGCCGCTGGCGCACCTGCTGGACGCCGCAGGCGTACGGCCCGGCGCCGCAGCGGTGCGCTTCGGCTGCTTCGACGGCGAGTACACCGAGAGCCTCACCCTGGAGCAGGCCCGCCGCGCGGACGTCCTGGTCGCGCTGAAGCTCCAGGACGCCCCGATCTCGCACTCCCACGGCGGCCCGGTGCGGCTCTACGTCGCGCCCATGTACTTCTACAAGTCGGCCAAGTGGCTGTCCTCGATCACGGTCACCGACCGGGTCCGGCCGGGCTACTGGGAGCAGTACGGCTACGACGTCGATGCCTGGGTGGGCCGGTCGAACGGACGTGACGATGCCCCGACCGTCTGACCGCCTGCTCCGCTTCACCCGGGCCGAACGCCTGGTGCACCGCGCCACCGCCGCCCTGATGCTGACCTGCCTGGCCACCGCCGCCTGCCTCTACCTGCCGCCGCTGGCCGAACTGGTCGGGCGCCGGCGCCTGGTCGTCACCGTGCACGTATGGTGCGGCCTCGCGCTGCCGGTACCGCTGCTGCTCGGTCTCGCCTTCCGGGCGGTCCGGACGGACGTGTCCCGGCTGAGCCGCTTCACCGCCGCGGACCGGGCGTGGCTGCGCGCGGTGCGCACGAGGACACCCGACCGCCCTGCGGGGAAGTTCAACGCCGGGCAGAAGCTGTACGCGCAGTGGACCCTCGGGGCGATGCCGGTGACCATCGGTACCGGCCTGCTGATGTGGCTCACCCATCTCGCCCCGCCCTCGTGGCGGACCGGCGCGACCTTCGTCCACGACTGGATCGCCGCGGCCGTCCTGGTGGTGACCGCCGGGCACATCTGGATGGCGGTGCGCGATCCGGAGGCCCGGCGCGGCATGCGCACGGGGACGGTGGGACGCGCCTGGGCGCGGAGCGAGCACCCGCAGTGGGAGGCCGAGAGCGGGGGCGGGGCGTAGCGCCGTGCCGTTCGCGTCCGCGGACGGGGGTCAGAGCTTGGCGAGCGCCTGCGCCAGGTCCGACCAGAGGTCCTCCGGGTGCTCGACGCCCACCGCGACGCGGACGGTGCCGGGGCTGATGCCGGCGGCGGCCAGCGCGGCGTCGTCGAGCTGGCGGTGCGAGGTGCTGGCAGGGTGCAGGATCAGCGTCTGCACGCTGCCGAGCGAGGGCGCGAGCGCCGCGAGCCGCACCGACTCGGTGAAGGTGCGGGCCGCCTCCCGGCCGCCGGCCAGGTCGAAGGAGAGCACGCCGCCCTGGCCCTCGGGCAGCAGCCTGCGGGCGAGTTCGTGGTCCGGGTGCCCGGGCAGGCCCGGGTAGTGGACGGCCGAGACGGCCGGGTGGACGGCCAGCCGGTGGGCCAGGTCCAGCGCCGAGTCGCAGTGGCGGCGCATCCGCAGCGGCAGCGTCTGCAGACCCCGCAGGGTCAGCCAGGCCGCGTACGGATCGGCCGAGGCGCCCAGCTCGACGGCGTGGTGCCAGACCCTCCGGTGCAGTTCTGCGTCGGCGAAGACGGCGATGCCCGCCAGGACGTCGCCGTGCCCGCCGAGGTACTTGGTGGCGGAGTGGACGACGATGTCGGCGCCGTGCTCGATCGGCCGGCAGAGCAGCGGGGAGGCGAAGGTGTTGTCCACGACGCCGACCACCCCGGCCTCCCGGGCCACGGCGAGCAGGGCCGGCAGGTCGGTGACCCGGGTGGTCGGGTTGGAGACGGTCTCCAGGTGCAGCAGCCGGGTGTTCGGACGCAGCGCGGCCCGCACCTCGGCGGGGTCGTCGCCGCCGACGTGGGTGACCTGCACGCCCCAGCGGTCGGCGAGGTCCGCGAGCATCGCGAAGGTGCCACCGTAGAGGCTCCGTTGGGCGATCACGTGGTCGCCGGAGCGCAGCAGGGCGAGCAGGACGGTGTTGATCGCGGCCATGCCGGAGGCGGTCGCGAGGGCGCCCGCCCCGCCCTCCAGCCCGGCGACGGCGTTCTCCAGTGAGCGGACGGTCGGGTTGCCGTGCCGGTTGTAGAGGAAGGCCCCGTCCGGGCCGCCGAACGCGTCCACCAGGGAGGCGGAGTCCTCGAAGGCGAACAGGTGGCCCTGGTACAGCGGCACACCGAGCGGGCGGCTTCCGGTGACCTCCACGACGGGCGGGTGGACGGCCCGGCTCTCGCGGCGCAGCGTGCCGTCGAGGTTGCGGTGGGCGTCCGGGCCGGGGCGCCGGTCGTCGGCGGGGTCGCGGTGGTGGCCGGGGGCGGGGGCGCGGTGGTCGCGGTCGAAGTCGTTCATGCCGTCCATCCTCGGGCGGCCACGGGAGCACCGACCAGGGCCAATTCCGATCAGGTGGCCTGGGACAGCTCGGACGGACCGGGCCACCGCCACTCCTGACGGACGGGCTCAGGCGTGGTTGTTCCGGTGCCGCAGACCCGGAGAGCCGACCATGCGGCACAAGGGATGGAGGGCTCAGCGCCGGCCGTCGTCTGTCAGCGTCGGCCACCCTCGGATGGCCCGGACGGCCCCGCGGTCTCATGCCACGCAGCTGGAGCAGCAGAGGACATCGCCCGACCGACTTCCGGTGGCTGAGCGTGGCGACTCCGGCCTCGCCGGACACCCACAGCAGCCACCTCCCCGCCCAGAGGCAAAGATCCACCACGGGAGAGACAATCAAGCCGTGAGCTTTTGGCGCAGATTCACGAGAGCCGGCAGGGAAACAACCCCGGAAGGGGTCGAAAACCTCTGCAGCGACCAGAGGGAAGAGTTAGCTTCCAGGCGGCCATACGAATGCTGCAGATGATGGACGCCAGCCTCACAAATCTGCGAAACCGAGCGAGCGGCCTGCTGTCAATCGCCACGCTGATTACATCATTCTCCACCACTCTCGGCTTCATCAGCAATGACGGCTCCAGGAGCTGGCTTCTCATCACCTTGACCACCTTACTGATAGCAACACCGCTAATCATTGGCGCACTTGCCATACTCATCCCGAAGCCCAGGATCTGGTACTTCTGCCCCAGCGGCAAGGAATTCTTGCAATCCCCTTACAGCGAGAGCGCAGCCCAAGTGAAGGGAGCCATCACACGGAAGATGATCAGGAAGGCCGATGGGAACCGGGCGATCCTGTTCAAGCTGTCTCGATACTACAGAGCCGGGCTCCATCTCCTCTTAGTCGAGGTTGCCCTAGTGGTATGGATATCCGTCCTGCCTAAATGACCCGAACCCTCGGAGGGGTTCAATGAGCGATCAAGGCGAATGGCCCAGCGCCAACCCCGACGAGCCATCGGGTCCGCCTCCAGGCCCTCAATCCAAACCGAGGCACGACGCTCGGGACCGTTTAAGCAACGTTGGAGGAAGTCAATACAACTACGCGCCGTCCGAGTCGGAAAGGCGAGCTCTGGAAAGGCGAGCCGCAGCCGAATTGGAAAGGCGATCTACGGGGCGACTTCGGCGCGCATCCAGGGCTTGGAAGATCAAGATCCTCAAGATGGCCAGGAAGGGAAACGAGAATGAACAGCCCTGACAACTGCCTGCGACACCCTCCCGACCAGGCTCCACCCAGCGGCTCCGACCCCGCTCTGGCCCCCCTGCCGCTCCGGGTCTACGCCCACCTCATGCCGAACAGCCAGGACCGCGCCCGGAAGGCCGTCGACCGGCTGTTCCTACCCGGCGAGCCGACCTACTGACGGCCCCACCAACGCGACACCGCCCCACCCGCGGAGAACCCGCTGCCGGCCTGTACGCTCCCGCCCGTGAAGGATCTTCGGGTGGGAGCGTCCACCGTTGCAGGCGGACTGGTCTTCGGCACACTCATCGCCATCGGTGGCTGGTGGGCCCTCGACGGCGGGATCTACGGCTGCACCTTCGCGGATGCGGCGCTGCAAGACCCTATGGCCTCCCAGGTCCGGGAGCTCGCCACCCCGCCAGGATCACTGGCCAATGGCGAGTCGGTCACCGGCTGCGACGACGACGACCACTTCGCGTACTTCGCCCAGGGGTACACCGCGCCCGCCCAGCGGGCTGACATAGTCGCTCACTACCGGGCGGCCGCCGCCCGCAACGGCTGGCATCCGGCACCGCCCGCGCCGGACGAGCCCGCCTGGCGCCAAGACCCGACCGGCGAACGGCTCGGCCTCTGCTTCACCAAGCAGGTCAACGGCACCACCTCCCATCTCGCCGTGTCCTGGACGTCTCGCGGATACAGGGCGGAGGCCCGGGCGAGCCATAGCGGCGACTCCTGGTGTCCGTGAGCGTGGCACCGGGCGCCGGCAGAAGTTCGCCCGCCGGCGTGTAGGCCGACCTCGTAACGGACAGCCAGGACCGTGCCCCGACGGGCGTCGGCCGCCCCGGGGGCGAACCGACCGGCCGACGGCCAGCGACGGCCCGGCGCCAATGCACAAGCCCCCTCCGGCGCAGATCCCGCAGGTAGGGGGCTGTTCATCGTCTCCCCGGACCATGTTCTCCGGGACCTGACGTTCGGTCACTCCTCCGTGAAGACCAGGTCCTCCGCCGGGTGGACGAGCCGCAGGGTCTGACCGTCCGTGATCTCCAGGATGTGGTGCAGGCCGCGGATCTCCTTGCCGGTTCCGTGGATCTTGAAAACGTCGTTGGCCCCGGCGAGGAAGGCCGGGAAGCCGTCCAGCGCGTTGCTGCCGAGGTCCAGGTAGTCCTTGAGCCTCCGGAACAGCTTGGGGAGGATCACCACGTCCTTGGTGATCGAGTCCATGCAGGTGACCTTCGCGCCGTTGACCGTCGCGTCGACCGCCCAGAGGCCGTTCGCGGGCGGCGCGGCGGCCTGCACCTGGTGGACCAGGTCGATCAGGGAGCGGCGGAGGTCTGACGGGAAGCCGGTGTAGAAGGTCGCGTAGGCGAGCCCCTTCTCCAGCAGGTGGTGGTTGGCGGTCTTCGCCAGCAGCTCCTCGTCGACGTTGATCTCGTACCCGCTGGGCCCCGGGGGCGTGCCGCGGCCGACCAGCGCCACGCAGCGGCCCTTGCTGTCGCCGCCCTGGGTGAGGATGTAGCCGGGCACGCGGTCGGGCGTGACGCTGACGGTCTGGTCGTCGTGGCGCACGATGTCCCGGAAGCCGAGCCAGGTGAGCAGCTCGTCGGCGGCGGCGCGGGCGTAGGTCGGCGGCTGGCTCTCGTCGTGGTCGTTGGCGCCGGGATAATGGGTCTCCAGCGTGTCGATGGCCTCCAGCCGGACGTTGATGTGGCCGTCGGCCTTGGGACGGAGCGGGCGGCCGCCCTCGACGAGCTTCCACTCGCCGACGTAGTCCGGGATGAACGCGACGGTGTCGCCGTCCGGCTTGGCGGTGGCGGAGACGTGGAACGAACCCTTGATCAGCAGCATCGGCATGGCGGTTCCCTGATGGCTTGTGGGCTTGGGGGGCCTGTGGCCGGCGGCGACGTGTCCGTACCGTCGCGCGCGGTGCACACTGCCGTGAATATTCGTACACGGTGCACCCGGCCGCAACCGCGCACGGTGCAGGGCGGATCGGCGGCGCACGAGCAGGCAGGGGCGGGGGCCGCGCATCGAAGGGCGGATCGCGCCGTTCGGGTCAGAGGCCTCCGGCCGGCAGCAGCACCACCCGGGACTCGTCGAACGGCTCCCAGCGGGCCGGTCGCCCGCTCCGGGCCACCCGCAGACGGCACCAACGCGTGCCCGCGGCGTCCCGCCACCAGGCGCTGATCCGTCCGAGCGCCCAGTCGCCGTCGGCGAAGTGCACCTCGACCGGCTGGTACACCCACTCGACGTCCGCCGCCACGATCGCGCCCACCGGGCCCGGGCCGCCGGCGCCGCTTCCGCCGCCGGGCACCGGGCCGCGTCCGCTCTCCACCACGGTTCCGCCTCCGTTCCGGTTCCGGCCACCGCTCCGCCGTCGGGGTGGCCGCGCAGCCGGACGAACGGCACACCGCGCCGACTCTACAACGCTGTAGAGGACGGCGTGGCGGAACCCGCGCACCCCTCGCCGGGGCCTGCTCCGCGTCCGGCATGGGCAGCCGGCCGGGAGCGGTCGGCGGGGGCGTCCCGGGGAGGCCGGACCGCCGGGCCCAGGGACGCCCTGCGTGCGGAAACGGCTGCTCCCCCACCGGTCGTCCGGCAGGGGAGCAACGTCAGCCGATCCGAGCGATCAGAGCGATCGGGGCGATCGGAGCGGGTCAGGACGTCCCGGTCGGCCGCCGCCGGTCGGCCGCCCGGGCGCGGCGACGCTGCCGGACGGCCAGCGGGACGGCGAGCGCGAGCGCCGCGGCCTCCGGAGCGGGCAGCTCCTCCACCGGGACGGCGCCGCCGGGCACCCCCGCCCCGCCGGCCCCCGCACGCTGGTCCAGGGCCTTCTGGTCGAAGGTGTCCGGAACCGGGAGCGTGGCCCAGTGCGTCACCGGCCAGGCCACGACGAAGGCGCGGCCGATCACGTTGTCCACGGGGACGAAGCCGCCGCCGGGCTCGTTGACGTGGTAGCGGGAGTCGCGGGAGTTGTTGCGGTGGTCGCCCATCACCCAGATCCGGTCCTTGGGCACCTTCACCGTGCCGACCGGCGCATCCCCGCACGGCGTCGCCCCGGGGAAGAGGTACGGCTCGTCGAGCGCCACGCCGTTCACCTTCACCGGGCTGCCGCTGTTGCACTCGACGGTGTCGCCGCCGACCGCGATCACCCGCTTGATCAGGTCCTTCTCATCGTCCGACGGCATCAGACCGATCACGCTCAGCCCCTTCCTGATGCTCCCGAGGAAGGAGTCGTCGGTCGTGTGGGGCGCACCCTCCAGCCAACCGCCCGGGTCCTTGAAGACGACCACCTCGCCGCGCTCCGGCTCGGCGCCGAACCACGGCGTCAGCTTGTCGACCAGCACCCGGTCGCCCTTCTCCAGGGTGTGCTGCATCGAGCCCGACGGGATCGAGAAGGCCTGGACGAAGAAGGTCTTGATGCCCAGTGAGAGCAGCAGGGCGACGACCACCAGGATCGGCAGCTCCTGCCAGAACGGGCGCTTGCGCCGCGCCGGGCGGCCGCCACCGTCCGTCGACGCCCCGGAGGGTGACTCGGTGCGTGACTCGGAGGGTGACTCCGCGGGTGGCTCCGTGCCGGTGCCCGGGTCGCCCGCGGCGACGGCGAGGACCGGTCCGCCCGACCCGCCCTGGTCCGCCGGCGGCACGGCCGGGCCGGTCTCCCCTGCTCCGCCGGTCTCCCCGGTGTTGTCGACGCTCATTCCTCGGCCCCCTCCGAACGGCCCGGTGGGGCCCGACGCGGAACCCCCCGTTGTCAGCTAACGAACGGAGGTTCCCGGCTTCGCCCGGACGTGGATGCGCTCGCCCTGTGCCCCGAACAGGCTGAGGAACTCTACGGCCTGCGTGCCCGCGTTGCCGAACGCGTGCGGGATCCGGGTGTCGAATTCGGCCGCCTCACCGGCCGTCAGGACGAGGTCCTGCGAACCGAGCAGCAGCCGCAGCCGCCCCGCCAGGACGTACACCCACTCGTGCCCCTCGTGGACCTTCGGCTCCAGCTCGGGACCGGCCCGGAACCCGGGGGGCATGATCTGCTTGTAGGCGTGCAGCCCGCCGAAGTGACGGGTGAGCGGCACGAAGGTCTGGCCGCCGCGGGTGAACGGACGCGAGTGGACCCGCGGGTCGCCGGTGGCCGGCGCGCCCACCAGCTCGTCCAGCGGCACCCGGTACTCCCGGGCCAGCGGCAGCAGCAGCTCCAGGGTGGGCCTGCGCAGGCCGGACTCCAGGCGCGAGAGCGTGCTGAGCGAGATCCCGGTCGCCTCGCTCACCCCGGCCAGCGTGGCACCGCGCTCGCGCCGCAGGGCGCGCAGCCGCGGGCCGACGGACTCCAGCACGCCGGCCAGCTCGTCGCTGAGGGCTCCGCCGTCACCCGGCTCCGCCCCCTCGGAGGAGGCCGGAGCGGCGGGATCCGGGGCAGCCCCCTTGCGGCGGGCGCGGTGGGTCCGGTGGGCGTGGTCGTCGTGCGAGGCGTTGGCCATGCCTCCTATCTGCCGCTGTGACAGGCCGTTTTGTCAATCCGGCCGCGGTGGACGGCCTGCGGCCCGGTGCAGCTCCGCGCAAGGCCGTGGAGGGGCGTCGGGGTCAGTGACGAGGTGGTGATACGGCCCCGACGTCCGGGCGATCCTGGCCACGGGCGCGGCCACGGCGCGGTGCCGTTCCCGGAGTCACCCCGGTCGCACCGGACGACTCGGCCGAGCTGCGTGCACTGGTCCCGCGGACGTCCGTCGAGCGGCACTGGCTAGGGTGCCGTCATGCGAGTCGAACTGACCAGGGACAGCGTCGCGATGGGTGACGACGTGTGGGCTCCCCACGCCGAGGCGCGGGAGGTGCCGGACGACGCCTCGGTGAAGGATGTTCTCGACGCGGTCCGCGGCGGCGGCTACCTCGCGTCGATCGCGGGTGGCCGGGCCACCTGGATCGCCGAGACCGCCGACGGGACCGCGCTCGCGGTGGTGGCCCAGCAGTGGCCCACGGCCAGACTGCTGGCCGCGGGCGAGGGGCCGATCGCCGGGCTGGCGGACGGTGAGGGCGTGGTGCGGCTGCACTTCGTGTACCGGGTGCAGACCGACCCGGAGGCCGAGCACCGCCGGCTCGCCGCCGACCCTGGCGGCCGCCGGGCACGGTAGCCCCGCCGGGCCGGGCCAGCGGGGACCGCCGGGGTCGGTCCGACGGGCGCTCAGTCGTCCTGCGTGAAGCGGGGGTCGCCGGGGAAGAGCGCGCTCAGAGCGGGGAGACGCCGCGCGGCCTCCGCCTCGTCCCGCACGGCCCAGCGCACCCCCCTCGGAGGCGCCTCCGGCGCAACGGGACGGCTCTCCTCGGCCTCGACGGCGTCGAGGAACGCGTCGGAGACCTCGTCCTCGTCCAGTTCGTCGGCCGCCACCCCGTCGCCGCCGGTCAACCGCGCGAAGGCACTCTCCGCCACGTAGTCCAGCTCCTCCCACTCCGGCCACTCCTCCGTCTCGCACCAGTCGGAGCGGGGCCGGCCCGCCAGGCTCCGGATCTCCGGCAGCTCGGCGAGCGAGTCCGGATCACCGAGGGCCCGCTCGAAGGCCGCTCGACCGCAACCGGCCAACCAGAGCCGGAAGTAGAAGAAGCCGTCGTCCGAACACCAGCCGCCCTGGATCCGGTCCGCCGCCGCCCAGAGCTCCCAGGTGTAGGCGTCGTCGACAGCCTCCTCCAGGCGGACCTGGAAGCGCACGACATCGGCGAGCGGCCGCCGCGACAGCTCTTCCTCCAGCCAGGTGAGACGCTCCTCCCGGGTGTCCGCCGCGCGACGGCACTGCTCGACGACGTCCCAGAATGCATCGGTGTCCATGGCGCAACACCCTGCCACGGGCCACCGACATCGCCGCCGTAGACGCCGGAAGGCTACTGGCCGCAGCCTCCCTCCGGTACCCCACCGATCCAGACCGGGAAGCAGCCGTGGTGGTAGATCTCCATCGCCGTGTCGAGCCAGTCCGTGAAGATGACGGCCCACAGGGCGACGCCGAGGCCGAGCAGTCCGCCGAAGGCGGCCGCCGCCGCCACCAGGCTCAGGAGGAGGCGCAGCCTGCCGCCGCCCCGTTCCTCCGACACATCACGCCGCCCCACGGATGCCCCCCCTCGCCGTCCCCAGGTCCACCGAGCATCCCCGCCGGGCGCACCGCGCACCAGCCAACAGACGTGTAGTGAGGCCGAGTTGTGATGTCCAGGCGGAGGGGCCGCCGGGCGTGGGCCGCCGGGTCTCGGAGGGTGGTTCGAGAGCCGGTGACCGCATGACCATTCAGCCCCTGCTTGATGCGCTCGACATCCAGGAGGCCGCCGCCCAGGCCCTGGCCGGCGGCCTCCGCACACAGATCGACGAACTGCAGGCCCGACTGCGGGTCCTCACCGAGGACGACGCCGGCAGCTTCGCCAGGAGGCGGTAGCCGGCCGAACCGCGCGATCAGCAGCCCCGCTTCAGTCTCACCAGGGAAGAGACACCAACCCAGGAGCCGCCCGCCGGAACAAACGCTCGGGGCCTCTGCGAGCCATCAGGTGTTGTCCGGCCACGTCAGACAGCGGGCGAAGTGCACCCATGCGGCCACGACCGCGAGCATGGCGACAAGGCCGCCGAGCGTCATGACCGTGGACGGGGAGGTCCGGTCCACGATGGCACCACCGGCCACCGCGCCGAGTGAGATCGTCATCTGGAAGGAGGCAGTGAACAGCACCGACGCTGCCTCGGGCGCGTCGGGGGCTGCCTTGGCGAACCACGTCTGGGAGGAGACGGGGACGGCGCCATAGGCAACGCCCCAGACGATCAACAGGGCGACGGCGCCGATCTGCCAGCGCCCCAGGACCGGCAACAGCAAGGTGACGGTTGCGATCATGCCGGCGGCGAGACCGAAGGTGGCTCGGGGGTAGCGGGTGACCACCGCTCCGCCCAGGAAGTTGCCGACGATTCCTGCGGCACCGTAGACCAACAGGAAGACAGTAATCAGTTGCGAGCCGGCGTCGGTGACTTGCTCCAGGAACGGGCCGACGTAGGTATAGGCCCCGAAGTGCGCCAGCACGACCAGAAAGGTCAACAGCAGCGCGAAACGCGCGTTGACACTCTTGAACATGCCTCGCAGCACACTCGGACGGGTCGTCCGGTTGGGCGGCAGCGACGGCATGACCAGGAGCAGCATGGCCAGTACACCGACTGTGAGGGCACCCATGACGACGAAGGCCGTGCGCCAGCCGCCCAAGTCCCCGATGAACGTGCCGGCCGGTACACCGAGCACGGAGCCCAGCGGTACTGCGGAGAAGATCACCGACGTGGCGCGGCCGACCGACGCCGCGGGCACCAGACGCTCGGCCAGTCCGGCGCCGATCGACCAGAAGCCCCCGATGACGATGCCGACGATGACACGGGAGACCAGGACCAGCCAGTAGTCGGGTGCCGCAGCGGCCAGGAAGTTCGCCACGGCCAACAGGAGCATGAACACGCACAGCATCAGACGGCGGTCGATGTGTGCGGTCGCCACGGTGACCACGGGTGCGGAGATGGCCGCAAGAAGTCCGGGCATGGTGATCATCAGCCCGGCCATCCCGTCGGAGACGGCGAAGTTGGAGCCGATCGTGGTGAGCAGGCCGATCGGCAGGATCTCGGTCGTGACGATCGAGAAGATTCCCAGCGTGACCGAACTCACGGCCAGCCACCCGATCAGGGGAGAGCGAGTCGGTAAGCCGACTTCGCCGGAGTGACACGCGGTGGTATTTGTCGAAGCCATGAATTCCGTCCCGTGAAGCGCCTGCGTTTGCCTGATCAGTTCAACAGGCCCCGCGCAGTGCGGACTGGCAGGTCTGCGACATCAACCTTGTGACGCGAGGGTGATGTCGCAGATCCGCTGAATCGCTCTGCCGCATGGCTCCCCGCCAGGGGCTTCGGTACCGAGAAGGCGGTTCACAGGTGGATGTCCGTTTCCGTCGCACCACAAGTCGACGACAGAACCCCTCAAAGACTCACGAACCGCCCTCTCAGAGCCAGTCGCGCCGTTTGAAGATCAGGTAGAGGCTGGTGCAGACGAGGGCCATCAGACCGATCGCGAACGGGTACCCGAAGGCCCAGTGCAGCTCGGGCATGGTGTCGAAGTTCATGCCGTACACGGTGCCGATCAGCGTCGGCGCGAAGAGGATGGCCGCCCAGGAGGAGATCTTCTTGATCTCGTCGTTCTGCGCGTGTCCGGCCTCCGCGAGCTGCTTCATCTCCTCGTTCTGCCGCTGCGACACCAGCGTCGCGTTGACGGTGAGGATGTTCTGCAGCATCTGCCGGAACCCGTCCACCCGCTCGGCGGCGTACGTGGCGTGGTCGGCCACGTCGCGCAGGTAGCGCTGGAGCTCGTCGTCGGTGCCGTACTTGCCGAAGCCGGCTTCCAGGCTCTTCATGATCTCCAGCAGCGGCCGGGTGGCCCGCTGGAACTCGATGACCTCGCGGGAGAGTTCGTAGATGCGCCGGGACACGTGCGGGTCGCCGCCGAAGACCTCGGTCTCGATCTCGTCGATGTCGTGCTGCAGGCCCGCGATCACCGGGGCGTAGCCGTCGACCACGGCGTCCAGCACCGCGTACAGCACGGCCTCGGGGCCGAGCGCGAGCAGCTCCGGGTCGGCCTCCAGGCGGCGGCGGACGGCGGAGAGGTCGGGCGCCTGCGAGTGGCGCACGGTCAGGACGAAGTCCGGGCCGACGAAGAGGTGGATCTCGCCGAAGTCGACCTCCTCCACGTCGTCCAGGTAGCGGGCGGCACGCAGCACCACGAAGAGGGTGTCGCCGTAGCGCTCCAGCTTGGGCCGCTGGTGGGCGACGATGGCGTCCTCGACGGCCAGCTCGTGCAGGTTGAACCGCTCGGCGGCCTCCAGGAGCTGGGACTCGGCCGGCCGGAACAGCCCGATCCAGGCCATCGTGCCGGGCTTGCCCGGCAGTTCCCGGTAGATGTCCGACAGGCTGGACGGCGTCTCGATCCGGCGGCCGTCGTGGTAGACGGCCGCGTCCACCAGCGAGCGCTCCAGCGTGACCGGCTCGCCGGGCTGGTCGGGCCGCGGGTCCATCGAGTGCTCGGGCGCCGGCGCGGCCTCGCCGGACCGGGTGATGGCGGCGTGACGGGTAAACGGGAGCCTGCTCGCGCGCACGGCGCGCACACGCCAGTCGGACATGGCGGGGTACCTCCACGGTTCGGTGGCCGCCGCTCCCGGGGACGGGTAGGGGTCGCCGGGGCTGGGCGGGCGGGAGGCGCCCGGCCTGCCTCCACCGCGCACGGCGCCCGGCCGCACGACGCCCGCCCACCGGGGTCAGCGGCGGGCGGTGCGGCGGCAGGGGGTGGGAGCGGTACGGGAGGAGGGGTGCCGGGTGCCGGGAGATGAGGGGGACGTCCTGGGGCGGGGCCGACTTCGGCCCGGACTACTGGAATCCACAGCTCTCACCTCCTCACCGCCGGGGCGCCCGCACAGCGGGTCGCCGTAACCGGGCATCAGGAGGATCCGCACCGATTGGCCGCGGGCGTACACGTCCGCGGGAGTCGGGCGGGCACCCCTGATCTCGTCAGAGCTTTGGCACGCCACGGCGTAGCACCCGACGGGTGCAGCCACTTGGGGTCACCCCTTAGGCCGGGGAGACCTGTCCTGAACCTGGGCGTCTCTCGACGTCGTGGGGTCAGTGGCCTGTGTCCGTGGCGACGCCTCACCGAACGAGGTGCCTTCACAACCGCACCAAGTGTAGTACCCGCGCACGGGTCCTTCCGACCGGGGCCCCGCCGTGCAGGCCCTGACCAGGGGCTCCGCGGACCGTTGGCCGGCCGGAGCGGTGGGCTCCGCCTGTCCCGGGCCGGTCCTCAAGCCCCCGGCTGCCGGGCGACGCCAGGGGTTCGAGGACCGACCGCAGGTCCGAGGTGTGCGGCGGCGTACGGGACGGCCACCGTCTCCAGGCCTCCTACGGAGCCGAACACCGGGTGGACGTTGGCCTCGAACACCACCCCGCCGTTCTCCGCCGCGAGATCGACGCCGGCCAGCGGAAGGCCGAGGGACTTCGTCGCCGCCACGGCCAGCTCGGCCAGCCCGCCCGGCAGCTCCCCGTCCTCCAGCAGGGTCGAGACGGCGCCCCGGCACTCGTTGCACGGGGCGTCGGGGTTCGCCTGCACGTGTTCGACCGTGCGCACGACCCGTCCGTCCAGGACGACCACCCGGTACTGGTGGCGCCGGCCGTCCGGGGTGAAGTTCGCGGCGTCCCTGGCGATCAGCCAGTCGGTGCCCGCCTCGGCGTAGTGCCGGGCGGCGGCGGCCAGTTGGGCGCGGGTGGTGACGTGGAAGACGTCGCTGCCGCCCATCCCGACGGTCGGCCGGGCCCAGACGTCCCCGCCGAGGCGGTCGACGGCCTCGGCCGCCGCCTCCGGGGTCGGCCGGGAGAGCGTGACGGTGGGCATGTGCGGGATGCCGTCGCGGACGAACCGCTCGATCGTGAGGTCCTTCTCGGTGGCCGTCCGCCAGGCCTCCGCGTCCGTGCCGAGCGAGCGGGCGCCGTGGTCGCGCAGCAGCCGCTGGAACGCCTCGAAGTCGCGGCGGCGGTGCGGCGGGACTTCGTAGACGAGCACGGCCTCCGCCGTCACGGCGATCCCCTCGGCGGGCACCTCCAGGCGCAGGGCGCCGCCCGCCCCGCCGACGCCGGGGCCCTCGGCGCGAGGGCCATCGGGGCGAGGGCCATCGGGGCGAGAGCCATCGGCGCGAGGGCTCCCGGCGCCGGGAGTCCCGGTTCCGGTGATCCGGCCGGTGCCGCCGGTCATGTAGTGCCGCGCGTCGACCAGCACGGGTGATCTGCCGGTGAGCGCCCGCACGGCGGTGGCGAGGACCTCCCGGCTGCCCTCGGTCGAGCTGTGGTCGGTCATCACTACGAGCTCGCTGCGCGCCATGCCGCCATGGAACGGCGGCCCGCCGGGCGCGGCAAGACCGCGTCTTGCGCCGGTCGCCGTCCGGGTGGCCGAAAGCGGTCGGGTCGACCGGCCGGGTCCGGGCCCGGCCGGCGAACGCCGCCACGGCCCGCTCTAGGCCGGCTTGCGCGCCTCGATAAGGTGACGGTAGGAGTGGGCCACGAACGGGCCCTCCGCCCGGATCTGCGCGTCCAGCTCGCGCAGCCGGTCGCGGTAGGCGTCGACGGTGAAGCCGGGGAGCATCCAGATCACCTTCCGGAGGATCTAGCGGAAGTGGCGTTTCCGCCCAGCTCAGGGGCTTGATCGACCATCCGGAGTCAGCAGAAGGTCAGCAAGACTCCCGGAGGTTCCGACCAGCATGGCGACCGCAGGCCTCACCCGTGGCATGGGCAGCTTCGTCAAGGAGTGCGAGCACCCCGAGTCCCGCTGGAGCAAGTGCCCGCACGAGTACAAGATCAGGTACCGCAACGCGGCGGGGCGCCGGACGGAGGAGTCGGGCTTCGCCACTCAGGACAAGGCCAAGGCCCGTCTCGCCGAGGTGTACCACGCGCGGAAGAACTCCCCGCAGAACCAGCGCAAGGCCGAGCGCCTCCAGAAGTACGGGGGGATGAACTTCTCCGACCACGTCGCCGAGTGGCTCAAGGGTCAGCGGGACCTGGGCCCGGCCTCGCTGCGGAACCTCGATTTGTCCTCTCCGGCGGACCTCACGAGGCCGGCGGCGGCACCGGGCTCCGGCTCTTCAGCATGGAACCGTCCGGGGCCTGGCGTACCAGCCAGGCCCCGGACGATGTGACCGTCCCGGCGGGGTGGGGGTGGGTCAGGAGAGCAGACCGTTGTAGTCCGGCAGCTTGAAGGTGCGCTCGGCGTGGCCGCCGCCCAGGTCCGTCCAGTTGTTGCCGATGCTGGCGATGATCGTGTAGCCCTCGTTCTCGATCTCCGCCCGCTCGTCCGTCTTGTACTGCTGCACCGACTTGAAGAGGTCGCACAGGTCGCGCCCGTGCAGCTCGTCCACGGTGTAGCCCGCCTTCTCCAGGCTGTACCGGGTGACGGGGGCGATGAAGTCCACGCGTGCGGTGACGAAGATGACCGCGACCCCGCGCGCGTGGGCGTACCGCGCCAGCTCCACCACCGGCGAGATGCCCGGCATCGTGAGCGGGTGGAAGTGCGTGGCGAGGGTGGTGTTGTCGATGTCGAAGACGATCGCGGGGGTCTCGTCCGTCGGCTCGGCCGTGCGCTGCTCGACGTAGGCGCGGGCGGGCGCGATCGCGCCGGCGACGTCGGCCAGCCACTGCTGCTCGGTCACCGTGCCGCCACTGCTCGCCGCGGTGGCGGTCGGGGCCGCCGCGACCGCGGGGGTGGCGAGACCTGCGGTGATCGCGGCGGTCAGGGTCGCGGCGACGACGAGCTTTGCCTTGGTGCTCATATCTGGAACTCGGCTTTCAACGTGCTGGATGGATGGTCGGTCAGGTGGTCGGTGTGGGGCTCGAAGGCGTGTTGCGGTACGAGCCCGCCGCAAGGGGCCATTCGCGGTGGTAGAGCATGAAGGGCACGTCCTTCTCGAACAGCGGGGTGCCGAGGACGGCGATCCGCGCGAGCACGGCCCCGTCCACGTCGAGCCCGCCGTAGAGGCCACCGCTGCCGTCGACGCCCGGATGCACGCCACCGCTGTCGACTGCGACCGTGACGGTGCCCTGCACCTGGGCCCGCAGGTACGGCCTGACGGTGGCCTTCACGCCGAGCGCGTCGTACAGGGCGACCGACCCCTCGGCGACCAGGGCACTGCGCACGTCGGCGGAGCCGGTGAAGGTGGCCCTGACCGGGGTGACGGTGGTGTTGACCGGGTCGGTGGCGCTGTGCCAGCCGGCCGCCTTGGTGTACTCGGCGTGGATCGCCCAGTTCCCGTCCACGGCCTGCGCGACGTCGACGCTGACGGTGCCGTCGGCGCTGACCTCGGCGTAGACCGTCAGCCTGAGGGTGATCACGACCGGCAGCACGCCGACCGTCACCGTGGGGGTGGCGGTAAGGGTTGCGAGCGGGATCCTGACCGGTCCGGTGGAGCCGGTGAGGCCGGCGGTGAGGTGCCAGTCGGCGTGCGCGCCCAGGTCGAACCCGACCTTGGCCTCCTCGGGAGCGAGGACGCCGCGGGAACCGTGATAGGAGAAGACGACGCTCGGGTCGAGTTCGAGCGAGCCCGTCAACGAGGCCTTGGAGCCGGCGGGCAGCGGGACGGTGTCGTTCGCGTCCAGCCTCAGCGCGGCCGAGGCCGCGCCGCTGCCCCCGTCGGACTTCGGGACGTAGGAGACCTTGAGGTCCTTGACCCTGGGTGTGACCTGGATCTTGTGCGGATCCAGTGCCGCCTTGATGTTCGCCCAGGTCTGGCCGAGCAGCTCGGAGATGGTGGCCGGGCGGGTGTCGACCTGCACCTTCCCGGCCCCGGCCGGCTTGACGGCCGTGATCGCCAGCAGCGCGCCCTCCGGTGCGGCGGCCGACGGCGGGCTGTCGATCAGCCGGCCGGTCTGCACTGCGGCGGTGGCTGCGGCGGTCGCGGATGGAGTCGGAGCGCCCTTGCCCTCGTTGGCGACGACGGCGAGCACGGCCTTGCCGGTCTGCCGGTCGTACGAGGTCAGTTCGAGGTCCGCCGCCCCGGCTGCAACGGTCGGCGTCCCGGACGGGGACGGGGCGGCCGCCGTCGGGGCCCCGGAAGCGATCGGGGCGGCCGACCGGGTGCCCGACGGAACGGCCACCGGGGTGGCCGACGAAGCGACGGGCGACGGAGTGGCGGACGGCGCTCGGTCGGCGGCCGGGGCCACCAGGGTCACCGGCGGGTTGGCGCCGGGAGCCGGGGGCGCCGGCGGGTTCCCGTCGACCGGAACCGGAGCGGCCTGAACGGCGGCGCCGTGGTCGGCGGGCTGGGCTGTCGGGCTCGTCGGGTCGCAGGCACTGAGTGCGAGCACCACGGAGACGACGAGTGCCGGCAGCGCGAGGGTGCGCATGGACATGCGGAGGGTCACCTTCGGCGTAAGGCGGGCAGGGAGGCCGCCGCCATGCGATCAACAGAATGTCAAGGGCATGCCAGGCGACGGGTTGGCAAGATCCACCGCAGGGGAATCCCGGGTGGCTACCGGCACATCGGAGGGTCACGTGGGATGCGGCCGAAGTCCGCCGTCGGCCGGGCCGCGAAGGCGATTGCCTTCGAAGCCCTCGGCCTGGCGCCACAGGGAGACGCCAGGCGTCATCCACGGGCACCCCTAAAACTAGAACCAGTAGTTTTGCCTGGACGAGAACGTACACTAGTCCGCGGCAAGAGCCACTACCCGGGGGTAACCGCCACCAGACGAGAGGACCACCAGATGGGCAGGCCGCCACGGCCACTGCTGACCCGGGACGGGATCATGCGGGCCGCCCTCGCACTGGTCGACGAGGAGGGCGCCGCCGCGCTTTCGACCACCCGCGTCGCGGCCCGGCTGGGCGTGAAGGGGCCTTCGCTCTACAACTACGTCTCCAGCCGCGACGAGATCATCGCCGGAGTCAGCGACCTCATCGTCGCCGAGATGGACCTCGACCCGGCCGTCCAGCCGTGGACCGCCGCCCTGGACGCCTGGGCCCGCTCCTACCGCTCCGCCCTCGCCCGCCACCCGAACATGGTGCCGCTGCTCGCCTCCCGGCCGACCCGGTCCGTCGCCGCCCTCCAGGCCTACGCCTGCGCGTTCGCCATGCTGCGGAAGGCCGGCTGGCCCGAGGACCACGTACTCCCGGTGGTCCAGTCCATCGAGTACCTGCTGATCGGCTCCGCGCTCCACCTCAACCACCCGCACGACACGGCCTGGGCCGACGAGGAGCTCCCGCCCGGACTCGAACCGCTGCGCAACGCCCCGGCCGACTTCCGCGAGCAGGCCTTCGAGACCGGCCTCACCGCACTGATCCGCAGCTTCCAGGAGACCTTGGACAACCTCCAGGCCCAGCACGACGGCTGACACACCGGACGACGTCGACGCCGAGTCGGCGGTGTGGCCCCGGACGACGGCTGCGCCCCGCTGCCGGGAAAGGGCAGCGGGGCGCGACCGGCGGTAGGCGGCGGTGCTTCGGATTCAGCCCTTGCCTCCGCCTGCCGTCAGATCAGTGCGCCGAAGTTCGGAAGCCTCGAAGCGCTGGCGTGGCAGGAAGGCGACGGCCAGCGGGACGACCGGGACCAGGGATCCCGTGACCAGGTCGGTCCCGGGTCCGGCCCTGGAGACTCGAACACGCGCGGTGACGAACCGGCCGGCACAGGACGTCCGACGACCGCGCCCCGGCTCCGCGCCCGTCACACCCTGACGGGCGCGGAGCCGTACGGGTGTCCGGTCCACGGTGTGACCGGTGCGTTCCCGGTTCCGAGGTGCTGACATCGGGTGGTGATCGCGCGGGTGCGCCTTCACTGTGCGGGTGGACGAGGGAGCGGCTGCTCGGCCCAGATGGTCTTGCCGGTGCCGGTGTGCCGCGTGCCCCACCGCTCGGTGAGCTGGGCGACCATCATCAGGCCGCGTCCGCCCTCGTCGAAGATGCGGGCGCGACGCGCGTGCGGTGCGGTACTGCTGGCGTCGGCGACCTCGCAGATCAGCGTCCGGTCCTTGATGAGCCGCAACTGGATGGGCACGGCGCCGTAGCGGATCGCGTTGGTCACCAGCTCGCTCACGGTGAGTTCGGTGACGAAGGCCAGCTCGTCCAGCTCCCACGCCTGGAGCTGCGCGGTCGTCCAGGCACGGACATCGGCGACGACGGCCGGATCGGCTGGCAGGTCCCAGCAGACGACGTGGCCGGTGTCCAGGGCGTGGGTGCGGGCGATGAGCAGCGCAACGTCGTCGGCCGGCGGCTCGTCGAGCAGCGCCTTCAGGACGGTGTCACAGAGGGTGTCGAGGTCGAGGGCGGCGTCGAACGGGGAGACAGAGCCGACGAGAGCCGTGCTCAGGGCGTTCAGGCCGGCGTCGATGTCGCGACCGAGGGCTTCGATCAGGCCGTCGGTGTACAGCGCGAGGAGGCTTCCCGCGGGAAGCTCGGTTTCGACGGACTCGAACGGCAGCCCGCCCAGTCCCAGTGGCGGGCCGCTCGGCAGTTCGAGGAAGTCCACGGTTCCGTCGGGGGTCACCAGCGCGGGCCAGGGGTGGCCGGCGCTGGCGAGCGAGCACCTGCGGGAGATGGGGTCGTAGACGGCGTACAAGCAGGTGGCGCCGAGTTCTCCGGGTGGTGCGTCCGCGCACTCCTGCCCCGTGCCGAGCCGGACGACGAGGTCGTCCAGGTGCGCGAGCAGCTCGTCCGGGGCCAGATCGACGTCGGCGAGGGTGCGTACGGCCGTGCGCAGGCGCCCCATGGCGGCGGAAGCGTGGATGCCGTGGCCGACGACGTCGCCGACGACCAGGGCGACCCGGGCTCCGGAGAGCGGGATCACGTCGAACCAGTCACCGCCGACACCGGCCTTCGAACCTGCCGGCAGGTAGCGGCCCGCGACGTCGACGGCGGCCTGCTCGGGAATCTCCTGTGGCAGCAGGCTGTGCTGGAGGGTGAGAGCGGTGGTGCGCTCGCGGGTGTAGCGGCGGGCGTTGTCGATGCAGACCGCTGCGCGTGCCGCCAGTTCCTCGGCGATCTCCAGGTCGTCCTGCCTGTAGGGCGTGGCGGACGCGGCCAGACGGGCGAACAGGACGACGCCGAGGTTCACGCCACGGGCCTGCAGCGGAACGGTGAGCAGCGAGTGCGGGCGGTGTCGGCGTATCCACGCCGCCCGCTCGGGGTCGTGGGCAAGCCAGTGGGCGATCTCGGGGTCGGTGATCCGGTGGGCGGCGCTGCGGCCACTGGCCAGGCAGCGGGCATGCGGCGAGGACTCCGGATAGCGGGACGGCTCGCCGACCGTGACGGCGCCCGGCACGGCGGAGCGAACGGCGACCCGGCGCAGAACCAGGCGTCCGCCGGTACGGATCGGTGCCGGATCATCCCCTTGCAGCACGGCGTCGAGCAGATCCACCGAGACGAAGTCCGCACAGGCGGGCACGGCCACGTCGGCCAGCTCCTGGGCGGTGCGGGCCACATCGAGGCTGCTGCCGATGCGTCTGCTGGCCTCATCGAGCAGCGCCAGACTTCTGCGGGCCGCCTCCTGCTCGGAGAAGTCGAGCACGGTCTGCTGCACAGCGTGCACCAGCCCCGCCGGGTCCTTGAGCGGGGCGAGGTGGACGATCCAGGCGTGCGGGAAGGCCTCTCCCGGCACCTGGACGCGGTTCTCGATCTGCTCCGGCCGGCCTGTCGCCGCCACTCGCTCGACACTGCGCTGCGGAACCTCGAACACGGGGTCCGGCAAGTGCTCGGTGATCCGAAGCCCGCGGAGCTCGCCCTCCGTGGCGTCGAGCTGCTGCACCATTGCCGCGTTGACGCGCAGGAACCTGCCCTCGGTGTCGTAGATCGCCTGGGCGAACGGGGACTGGTCGAACGCCCAGTGGACCAGCGGGTCGCTGTCGCGGTCGCCCCCCTGCCCCAGTGGGGCGGCCTCGAACAGCCAACTGACCCGTCCGTCACCAGCGGGCAACGGGCGCACACACAGTCGGCAGTCCACCGGGCCTCCGTCGCGGTGGCGCAGAACCACCGGGCCGACCCATTGGTCCTGCCCTGCCAGCCGCTCGCGAGCCGACTGCGGAAGGGGAGCCGCGAGCAGATCCGCTGCAGGCCGGCCCGCAGCGTCGGACGCGGAGTACCCGAGCAGCCGCTGTGCGCCGGGGCTCCATCCCGTGAGCATTCCGTCCGGAGTCGCGATCGCCGTGGCCACAGCCGTGAGGGAGGAGCCGCTGGGCCGGCTTTCGCCCGCTGCTGGTGTGTCCATGGCGATCATCTCGCTTCGCGCGTCCGTTGATTCAAGGATTCCTCGGGCGCGGCGCAAGTTCACTTCGGGCCGCACGGGCAGGCCGTCCACGGCCGCCGCCACGGCAGGCCCCCGGAGCGCGCCGCGGAGTCGACTCCCCGCCTTCGGCGCGTGCGCAGACGAGGATCGCGGCAGGACAGAGCTGGGACGCTACAGGGTGGTCATGCGGTGGCTCGGCGCCGCATCGACGATCTGCCAGCCCGAGGCTTTCGCAGTTCGGCAGGGGGATGTACCGGCCGGCCTCGCCTCGCCGCAGTTACGAGACGGCACCGAAGTGGCCGCCTCGTCGTCCCCCGCGGTGTAGGGGTCGCGCCATCACGGAAGCCGGCTCGGCCCGGGCGGCATCGACAGCCCGGCCGCACATGCGGGAGCCTCACGGCGCGGCATCGTCACTCGCACGGGCGCTTGCGGTCCTCGGCCAGTGATTCCGCCGCCGTGCGGCCGAGCTCGCCGAAGAACTCCGCCAGAGCCTGCGGCACCTCGGGGCGCAGGCGGTAGTAGGTGAAGCGGCCGTGCGGTTCCGGCTCCACGATGCCGGCCTCGCGCAGCACCCGCAGATGATTGGACAGCGCGGTCTGCCGCGCGCCCGTCTCCTCGATCAGGTGGTTGGTGCACAGGGCCGCCTGCGCCAGCAGCATCACGATGCGCAGGCGCAGGGGTTCACCGAGCACTCGGATGAGGTCGCCCTGGGTCAGCGTCGCCTTGTCGCCACTTGATGTCAGCATGCCTCGATTATCACACATCACTCCAAGGTGATACCACCCTTGCGTGATATCACTGTGCCGTGATACGTTTTGGTCATGCCGGTCGCCACCCCCCGGGGAATCGGCCGGACGCCCGCCGCAGGGCCCCGCAGCGGCGCAGACCTGCCCGCAGCAGCCGGGCGGTCGGATCCGACGCCGCGAGCCCCCGGTGGAGAGAACCGTCACCGCAGCCTCGCGACCTATCAGGAGGCAATCGCCTTGAGTACCCCCATTCGTGACGTGATCATCATCGGTTCCGGCCCGGCCGGCTACACGGCTGCGCTCTATACCGCCCGTGCCTCCCTCAAGCCGCTGGTCTTCGAGGGCGCCGTCACCGCCGGCGGTGCGCTGATGAACACCACCGAGGTGGAGAACTTCCCCGGCTTCCGGGACGGCATCATGGGCCCCGAGCTGATGGACAACATGCGGGCCCAGGCCGAGCGGTTCGGCGCCGAGCTGGTCCCGGACGACATCGTCGCGGTCGACCTCACCGGCGACGTCAAGACCGTCACCGACTCCGAGGGCAACGTCCACAAGGCCCGCGCCGTGATCGTCACCACCGGCTCCCAGCACCGCAAGCTCGGCCTGCCGAACGAGGACAAGCTCTCCGGCCGCGGCGTCTCCTGGTGCGCCACCTGCGACGGCTTCTTCTTCCGCGACCAGGACATCGCCGTGGTCGGCGGCGGCGACACCGCCCTGGAGGAGGCGACCTTCCTCTCCCGCTTCGCCCGCAGCGTCACGATCATCCACCGCCGGGACACCCTGCGCGCCTCCAAGGCGATGCAGGAGCGCGCCTTCGCCGACCCGAAGATCCGCTTCGAGTGGGACAGCGCGGTCGAGGCGATCCACGGCGACCCGAAGCTGACCGGCGTCACCCTGTGCACGGTGCCGAAGGACGGGGGCACCACCGGCGACACCCGCGAGCTGGCCGTCACCGGCCTGTTCATCGCGATCGGCCACGACCCGCGCACCGAGCTCTTCAAGGGCCAGCTGGAGCTCGACGCCGAGGGCTACCTCAAGGTCGACGCCCCCTCCACCCGGACCAACGTCCCGGGCGTCTTCGGCGCCGGCGACGTCGTCGACCATACCTACCGCCAGGCCATCACCGCCGCCGGCACCGGCGCCGCCGCCGCGCTGGACGCCGAGCGCCACCTCGCCGCGCTGGACGACCTGGAGGGCAAGGCCATCGCCCTCGTCGGCGCCACCGCCTGACCGAACACCAAACCACTCACCCCGGACCACCCGACTCATCCGGGTCACCAACAGATCGAGGAGATCCCCCATGCCCGGCACCACCATCACCGCGACCGACAGCAACTTCGAGGAGCTCGTGTTCCAGAGCGACAAGCCCGTCCTGGTCGACTTCTGGGCCACCTGGTGCCCCCCGTGCCGGATGATCGCCCCCACCCTCGACCAGATCGCCGCCGAGCACGGCGACCGCCTGACGGTCGTGAAGGTCGACATCGACAAGAACCCCGCCCTCGCCACCCAGTACGGGATCATGTCCATCCCGACCCTGAAGGTCTTCACCGGCGGCAAGGCCGTCAAGACCATCGTCGGCGCCCTGCCCAAGGACCAGCTCAAGCGGAACCTCGCCGACTTCATCGGCTGACCGCCCCGCGCGACAAGCAGGAACCCCGGAGAGGACATGAGGGCGAGGATGCGCATCGAGATCTGGGCGGACGTGGTCTGTCCCTGGGCGTACATCGGCAAACGCCGGCTGGAGACGGCGCTCGCCAGTCCGGCAATGTCCGCCCGGGACATCGAGGTCGTCTGGCGCCCGTACCTGATCGACCCGACCGCCCCGGCTGAGGCCGTCCCGATGGAGCCGGCCCCGCGCGACCCGATGGTCGACGACGCCGCAGGTCGATGCGCCGTCGACGCGCCGACCACGGTGAGCCCGGGGACGGCTGACGACGGGGTGCCCGTCTCACGAATCGCAGCCGCAGAAGGGCTGGGGCCGAACTGGGGCGCAGCCTGGCGATCCAGCAGCCACGACGCCCACCGCCTCCTCGCCCTCGCCCACGAGCACGGCGGCAGCACACTGCAGGACACCGTGACCGAGCACCTGATGCGGGCGCATTTCGTCGAGGGGCAGGACATCAGTGCGCGCGACACGCTCCGGACCCTTGCGATCACCGCCGGATTCGCCGAAGCCAGCGCGCTGCTCGACACCGACGCAGCCGACCGCACCGTCCGGGAGCTCCGCCTGATCGGCAAGGCCCGGGGTATCAGGACCTCCCCGACGATCGTCGTCGGAGACCGGGCCCTGGCCGGCGCCCAACCACCCGACGTCATCGCCGACTTCCTCGCCACCGCGAGCCCCGCACGGGACGCGCCCGAGGAGGTCGGGCGCCTGCGGTACGCCGAATCCCTCCTGGACCTACGCGACCCGCTCGGAGCGCTCACCCTGCTCCGACCGCTGCTCGATGAACACGGCGACGACCTCAACGTCCGACGCCTCGCCGCCCGCGCGTACTTCACCTCCGCCCAGCTCGGCCGCGCCCTGGAAGCCCTGGAACAACTGGTCGAGGACCTGCCGGACGACTCCTACCTCCGGCTCATGCTCGGCCGCACCCTCCAGCGCCTGGACCTGCACGAACAGGCCGCTCCGCACCTGAAGATCGCTGCCGCCATGACACCGGAGTTCGCCTGACCGGCGGCCGCTCCGACACCGGCACCCACGACTGCCAAGTCACAGCACCGGCACCCGCACCCGCACCCGCACCCGCACCCGCACCCGCACCCGCACCCGCACCCGCAAGGACACCGCACCATGACCAGCCCCCGCCCCGCCACCATGCCTGCCGTCGGATACCTCACCAACCTGTCCGTCGAGGACCCCGAGAGTCTGCTCGACCTCGAACTCCCCGTCCCCCAGCCCGGACCGCGCGACCTCCTGGTCCGGGTCGAGGCCATCGCGGTCAATCTGGTGCGACGACATCCGTGTGGCGGGGCCTGTCTTGACCGCCCCGCCCCGCACCTTCCCGTCAGGCTCAGTCGAGCTCTGAGACCGCCGCACCGAGGGTGCCCCGCAGCCACTGCTCGACCTCGCCGACGTGCACCGTCGCCCAGGCCTGGGCGAGGTCGGGCTGTCGGGCGGCGACGGCCTCGTAGATCGCCCGGTGCTGCTGCCAGGCCCGCGCCACGGCGCCCTCCTCCACCCGGCCGCGCCACAGCCGGGCGCGCGCGGTCGGAGCGGAGAGGCCCTCGATGAGGGAGCAGAGCACGGCGTTGCCCGAGCCCGCCGCCAGCCTGCGGTGGAACTCCATGTCGTTCTCGATCAGCGACTCCAGCGAGGTGTCACCGTCGAGCCGGTCCAGCAGTTCACCGAGTGCGGCGATGTCCTCGTCCGGCATCACCCGGGCGGCCATCGCGGCTGCAGCCGGTTCCAGGATCCGCCGGACCTCCAGGAACTGCAGCACCGTGTCGTCCTGCTGGAGGTCGACGACGAACGACAGCGCGTCAACCAGCAGCTCTGGCTCCAGGCTGGTCACGTACGTGCCGTCGCCCTGCCGTACGTCGAGCACCCGGATCAGCGAGAGCGCCTTGACCGCCTCGCGCAGGGAGTTGCGGGACAGACCCAGGCGTTCGGCCAGATCGGGCTCGCGCGGGAGCCGGGAGCCCGGGCGGAGCTCACCGCTGACGATCATGGCCTTGATCTTCTCGATCGCCTCGTCGGTGACAGGCACGCGCGCTCGCCTCTCTCGTGACCGTGTTCGGGTCTGTGCAGGATAGGTCATACCCGGGAGGGCCGCCTGAGGCCGTAGACACGGACCGCGCTGTCGTGGAACAGCACGTCCTTCTCGGACGGACTCAGTCGGTCGGTGAGGCGGTCGGAGAGGTCGACGACCTCGTCGTAGCCGGCTTCGAGCGTGCAGACCGGCCAATCCGAACCGAACAGCAGGCGGTGCGGTCCGAAGGCGTCGAGCACGGTGTCGGCGTAGGGGGCGAGATCCGCAGGCGCCCAGGCTCCCGGGGCGGCCTCGGTGACCATGCCGGAGAGCTTGCACACCGTGTTGGGCAGGGCGGCCAGGCGGCGTACGTGGGCGGCCCAGAGGTCGAGGGTGCCGGTGGCGATCGGGGGCTTGCCGAGGTGGTCGAGGACGAAGGTCAGTCCGGTGTTGCCGGCGGCCGCGATGACGGCGGCGGGCAGCTGGTGAGGCTTGACGACCAGCTCGTAGACGAGGCCCGCCCGCGCGACGGCGAGAAGCCCTCGGAGGACGTCCTGACGCAGCAGCCAGTTGGGGTCGGGCTCCTCCTGGACCTGGTGGCGGATTCCCACCAGCCGCTCCCCGCCCGGGTGTTCACGCAAGGCAGCGATCCGGTCGGCGACATCGGGCGCTGTCAGATCGGTCCAGCCGACGACCCCGGCCACCAGGTCGCTGCCGGCCGCGAGGGCAAGCAGTTCCGGGGTCTCTTCGGGGACGCAGACGGTCTGGACCACGACCGTCCCCACGACGCCGGCCGCACGGGCCTCGACCGCCAGGTCCGCGACGGTGAAGGAGCGGGCGAGCGGGGCGAGGGCCTCGCCGGTGATCCACGGCTGGGGGCGTACGGCGAGGTCCCAGACGTGGTGGTGGGCGTCGATGATCGGGCGGGTGCTCACAGCTGCCACAGCACCGGCAACACGGTGTCGGCCTCGTACTCCTCGATCCGGTCCTCGCGGACGCGGGTGTGCAGGGCGGTCCTCATGGGTGCTGCTCCGATTGGGTGGGGTCGACGATGACGACGTCGAGGGTGCGGGGGCCGTGGACGCCTTCGACCCGGTCGAGCTCGATGTCGCTGGTGGCGGACGGGCCGGAGACGAAGGTCAGCGGCCGGGTCGGGTCGAGGCGGGCGATGGCGTCCGGGACGTCGGCAGCGATCTGCTCGGCTCGGATGACGCACAGGTGGTAGTCGGGTACGAGGGTGAGCGCGCGGCGGCCCTGGCCGGGGCCCGCGTCGAGGACGATCGTGCCGGTGACGGCGATGCCGGCGGCGGCCAGCGTGATCGCCCCGTCCAGTGCGTCGAGGGCGGGGACGTCCAGAGGCTCCGGGTGCCATTCCCAGGGGCCGGGCGGCAGCACTTCGACGGGGAAGGCGCCCGGCAGTGCCAGGCGTTCGACCCCGCGCGCGGCGAGTGCGGCGGCGATGGCACCGTGCAGGCCCTCCCGGTCGGTGCGGGTGACGGTGGCGCGATAGTCGGCGACGCGCTCGGCGAAGAGCGCCACCCGGTCTTGCCCGGGCTCCAGGTGCGACCGGCGGTACTCCCGGGGTACTGGCACGTCCTCCGGGTCCTCTGCGGGCGGGACGTCGGCGAGGGCGGCGCGGATGCGGCCGAGGACGGTCTCGCGGCTGGTCACCGCTCCCCTTCCTTGTTCTTGCGCCACCACGTACGGAACGACTCGGCAGGCGGCGCGGGGGTGTCCCGGGTGTCGGACCAGCCGTGCAACGGGCCGGGAATCCGGCCGATCCGCCCTCGCCGGGCGAGGGCCCGCCCGCCGAGGCTCGCTGCCTTCTGGGCAGCGGCGAGCAGGTACGGGGAGTCGAGGACGGTCGCGGCGGCCTTCATCGCGACCGCCTCGGCGGTGGGAAGGCGTTTGGCGGACCGCTCGGCCTCGACGGCCTCGGCCCGCAGATGGGCGAGCACGTCCGGAATGTCGATCTTCACGGGGCAGGCGTCGTAGCAGGCCCCGCAGAGAGTGGAGGCGAAGGGCAGGCTTGCCGCACTGCTCTTGATGTCACTGCCGACCCCGACGAGCTGCGGGGTGAGGACGGCGCCGATCGGCCCTGGGTAGACCGAGCCGTAGGCGTGGCCGCCGGTGCGTTCGAAGACCGGGCAGACGTTGAGGCAGGCGGAGCAGCGGATGCAGGCGAGGGCCTGGCGGCCGACGGTGTCGGCGAGGGTGTCGGTGCGGCCGTTGTCGAGCAGGACGAGGTGGAAGGCCTTGGGCCCGTCGCCGTCGGTGGTGCCGGTCCAGCTGGAGGTGTAGGGGTTCATCCGCTCGCCGGTGGAGGAGCGGGGCAGCAGTTGCAGGAACACTTCCAGGTCGGTCCAGGTCGGGACCACCTTCTCGATGCCCATGACGGTGATCAGGGTCCGCGGCAGGGTGAGGCACATCCGCCCGTTCCCCTCGGACTCCACCACGACGACCGTGCCGGTGTCCGCGACCGCGAAGTTGGCGCCGGAGACGGCGACCTTCGCGGTGAGGAACTTCTCGCGCAGGTGGCGGCGGGCCGCCTCGGCGAGTTCGGCGGTTTCGTCGCTCAGGCCCTCGGGGGCGGGCTGTCCCCACTCCCCCATCCGGGAGGCGAACAGGTCGCGGATCTCGGTGCGGTTCCGGTGGATCGCGGGGACGAGGATGTGGGAGGGCCGGTCGTCGCCCAACTGCACGATCAGCTCGGCGAGATCGGTCTCGTAGGCGGTGATCCCGGCCCCGGCGAGGTGCTCGTTGAGGCCGATCTCCTGGGTCGCCATGGACTTGACCTTCACCACCTCCGTCTCGCCGGTGGCCCGGACCAGCTCGGTGACGATCCGATTGGCCTCGGCCGCCTCGGCGGCCCAGTGCACGGTGCCACCCGCCGCGGTCACGGACTGCTCCAACTGCAGGAGGTAGCGGTCGAGATGGCGCGCGGTGCGTTGCTTGATCGCGGCGGCCGATTCGCGCAGCGCCTCCCAGTCGTCCAGCTCCGTGGCGGCGGCGAGGCGCTTGTCGCGGATGGTGCCGGTGGCGCGCTTCAGGTTGGCCCGCAGCCGGCTGTTCTTGAGTGCCTCGCGGGCGGCGTCGGGGAAGGCCGGCGAGCCTAGCCAGACGACGCCGCGCTCGGTGTTCGCGCTCACCGCACGGCTCCTTCGGTGATTCCCTCGGTGGCGGCGAGGATCTCGGCCAGGTGCACGGTCCGTACGGTGCTGCCCTGGCGGGACAGTCCGCCTCCGATGTGCAGCAGGCAGGAGTTGTCGGCCGCGCACAGCACCTCTGCGCCGCTGTCCAGGACTCCCTGCGTCTTGTCGGCGAGCATCGCGGCGGAGGTGGCGGCGTTCTTGACGGCGAAGGTGCCGCCGAAGCCGCAGCAGGACTCGGCGGCGGGAAGGTCGACCAGGTCGAGATCCTCGACCGCGCGCAGCAGCCGCAGCGGCCGGTCGCCGAGCCGCAGTCCGCGCAACGAGTGGCAGGTCGGGTGGTAGGCGACCTTGTGCGGGAATCGGGCGCCGACGTCCGTCACCCCGAGGACCTCGGTGAGGAACTCGGTGAACTCGTGCACCCTGGGCGCCACTTCGGCCACCTGAAGCTGAAGCTCCGGGCTTCCGTGCTGCGCGGCGAGGACGGGGTGGCTGTCACGGATCATGCCGGCGCAGGACGCGGAGGGGGTGACCACCGCGTCGTACTCGGCGAAGGTGCGGGCGAAGCGCGACACCAGGGGGACGGCTTCTGGGCGGTAGCCGGTGTTGAAGTGCATCTGCCCGCAGCAGGTCTGCTCCTGCGGGAACTCGACCGCGTGGCCGAGCCGCTCCAGGACGGTCACCACGGCCCGGCCCGTACCGGGGAACATCGTGTCGTTGAAGCAGGTGATGAACAGGGCGATCCGCATCTACTCCGCCTTCCCGGGGGTCGGGACGCCTTCGGGGAGCAGCCCGCGCCCCTTCAGGTCCACCCACAGCGCTTCGGGGACACGGCGGTTGAGCATCACGGCGGCGTCCCGCACCTCCGTGGCGCTGCGGGCTCCGACCAGAACGCTCGCGACGGCCGGGTGCCCGAACGGGAAGCGCAGCGCGGCGGCACGCAGCGGCACGCCGTGCCGCTCGCACACCTCCTTCAACTGCAGGGCCCGGTTGAGAAGTTCGGTTGGGGCGACGGTGTAGTCGAAGGTGGCACCGGGCTTCGGGTCGGCGAGCAGGCCGGAGTTGAAGACCCCGCCGACCACTACCCCGACGCCGCGCTCGGCGGCCAGCGGAAGCAGCTCGGCGAGGCCGTGCTGGTCGAGCAGGCTGTACCGGCCGGCCAGCAGGACGGCGTCGATGTCCGTCTCGCGGACGAATCGGACGAGCAGGTCGGCCTGGTTCATTCCGACGCCGATCGCGCCGAGGACGCCCTCGGCGCGCAGGCGTTCCAGCTCCGGGTACGCCTCGGCCACGGCCTGGTCGGCATGATCGTCGGGATCGTGGAGATAGGCGATGTCGATCCGGTCGAGGCCGAGCCGGTTCAGGCTCTCCTCGATCGACCGGCGCACGCCCTCGGCGCTGAAGTCCCAGCGTCGACCATGGGTTGCGGGGACGGCGAAGCCGTCGGCGAGGTCGTCGCCCTGGGCTCCCGGGGTCGGCTCCAGGAGGCGACCGACCTTGGTGGAGACGGTGAACTCGTTCCTCGGGAAGCCCTGGAGTGCGTCGCCGAGCCGCCGCTCGGACAGGCCGAGGCCGTAGTGCGGCGCGGTGTCGAAGTAGCGGACGCCCGCCTCCCAGGCGGCGACGACGGCCGCCTCCGCCTGGTCGCCGCTCACTTCGGTGAACAGGTTGCCGATCCCCGCCGCGCCGAAGGCGAGTTCGCTCACCCGGACAGGACTGCGCCCGAGACGGTTGTGACGCAGGCTCACGGCTTGGGCTCCGGCTCGGGCTCGGGTCGCATCCGCAGGCCGGCCATGCCGCCGTCGACCGCGAGGGCGGTCCCGGTGGTGCCGGCTGCAGCCGGGGAGGCGAGGTAGGCGATGGCTGCGGCCACCTCCTCGGCCGTGACCAGCCGGCCGGTGGGCTGCCGGCCGTTGAGTGCGGCGCGCTCGGCGGCCGGGTCGTCGGCGGCGTCCAGTAGCCGACCGACCCACGGGGTGTCGACCGTGCCGGGGTTGACGCAGTTGACGCGGATGCCCTCGCGGACGTGGTCGGCGGCCATGGCCAGGGTGAGCGCCAGAACCGCGCCCTTGCTGGCCGAGTACAGCGCCCGCTGAGGCAGGCCGGCGGTCGCGGCGATCGAGCAGGTGTTGACCACCACGGCGTGCGAGGAGTGACGCAGGTGGGGCAGGGCGGCCCGCGTGGTGCGGACGATGCCGAGGACGTTGACGTCCAGCACGCGGTGCCACTGCTCGTCCGGGTTGTCCTCGACCGTACCGGCCGCGCCGATGCCGGCGTTGTTGACCAGGATGTCGATGCCGCCGAGCGCCTCGGCCGCGTCCGCGACGGCCAGGCGGACGGAGCGGTCGTCGCTGACGTCGGCGGTGAAGCCGCGCAGCGGGGCGGGGGCGCCACTCGGGTCCAGGTCGAGAACGGCGACGTCCGCACCGCGCTCGGCGAGCAGGTGGGCCGTGGCCAGGCCGATGCCGGAGGCACCGCCGGTGACCAGGGCGGTCAGACCGCACAGGTCGGTGGTCATGCGCGCTCCTTCGTCCCCGTGGCGGCCAGGTCCGCGGCCCAGAACGCGCCGTCGGGGTAGCGGTAGGTGTCGATGGCCGCCCGGTGCATGGTGGCGGAGAACCCGGGCGCGGTCGGCGTCCGGTAGCGACCACCGTGGATCCGAGCCGGGTCGACGAAGTGCTCGTGCAGGTGGTCGGCGAATTCGATCGCACGGCCCTCGGTGCTTCCGGAGAGGGCGACGAAGTCGAACATCGACAGGTGCTGGACCAGCTCGCACAGGCCCACGCCGCCCGCGTGCGGGCAGACCGGCACGCCGAACTTTGCGGCGAGCAGCAGCACTGCGAGATTCTCGTTGACGCCACCGACGCGGGTCGCGTCCAACTGGAGGAAGTCGATCGCCTCGGCCTGGAGCAGCTGCTTGAAGACGATCCGGTTCTGCACGTGCTCGCCGGTGGCGACCTTGATGGGATGGACCCCGCTGCGGATGGCGGCGTGGCCGAGGATGTCGTCCGGGCTGGTGGGCTCCTCGATCCAGTACGGGTCGAACTCCGCGAGCGCCTTCGTCCACTCGATCGCCTCGGCGATGTCCCAGCGCTGGTTGGCGTCGATCGCGATCCGGATGTCCGGCCCGACGGTTTCGCGGGCGGTGCGGCAGCGGCGGATGTCGTCGGCCAGGTCCGCACCGACCTTGAGCTTGATCTGGGTGAAGCCGTCGGCCACCGCCTCCCGGGCGAGGCGGACGAGCTTCTCGTCGGAGTAGCCGAGCCACCCCGGTCCGGTCGTGTAGGCCGGGTAGCCGCGCAGCAGCAGCCGGGACGCACGATCGGCGGCGCCCTCCTTGCCCTGGCGCAGCAGTTCCAGCGCCTCGCCGGGGGTGAGCGCGTCGCCGATGTGACGGAAGTCGATCTGGGAGACCAGCCACGCGGGGTCGGCGTCGGCGAGCAATTGCCACAGCGGCTTGCCTTCGCGCTTGGCCGCCAGGTCCCAGACGGCGTTGACGACGGCGCCGATGGCCATGTGCATCACGCCCTTCTCCGGGCCGAGCCACCGCAGCTGGCTGTCGCCGGTCAGGTCGCGGTACAGCGATCCCGGATCCGCGCACAACTCGGCGACCGGCCGGCCGACGACGTGGTCGCGCAGCGCGTCGATGGCCGCGACCTGGACGTCGTTGCCGCGCCCGATGGTGAAGGTGAAGCCGTGGCCCTCGTGGCCACCCGCCGAGGTGCGCAGCACGACGTAGGCGGCGGAGTAGTCGGGATCGGGGTTCATCGCATCCGACCCGTCCAGTTCCCGCGAGGTGGGGAAGCGGATGTCGTAGGTGTCAACGGCGGCGATCCGCGTGGTGGTCACAGACACGTTGATGCCTTTCACGCGTTGACGAAGGTCTGGCGCTGGGCGCCGAGGCCGTCGATGAACAGCTCGACGGTGTCGCCCTCGCGCAGGTAGGGGGTGCCGGGCAGGCCGAGGGCGACGCCGGCCGGGGTGCCGGTGTTGATGACGTCGCCGGGGCGCAGCACCATGTACTGACTCAGGTACCAGACCAGGTGGGCGACGTCGAAGATCATGTTCTTGGTGTCGCCGTCCTGCCGCACCTCGCCGTTGACGGCGAGCCGCAGACCCAGCGCCTGGGGTTCCGCGATCTCGTCCTGCGTCACCAGCCAGGGGCCCAGCGGGTTGAAGGTCTCGCAGGACTTGCCGAGGTCCCACTGGGCGGAGTACTCGAGCTGGAACTCGCGCTCCGAGACGTCGTTGCTGATCGCGTAGCCGGCGATGTGCGCGGCCGCCTCGGCCGGGCTCGCCAGGTAACGGGCCTCGCGCCCGATCACGACCGCGAGCTCGACCTCCCAGTCGGTCTTCACCGACCCGCGCGGGATCAGTACCCGGTCGTACGGCCCCACCACCGTGGACGGGTCCTTCATGAACACCACCGGGCGTTCGGGAACGGCGGTGCCGGTCTCCTCCGCGTGGTCACGGTAGTTGAGCCCGACACACACCACCTTCCCGGGCCGCGCAACCGGAGCACCCACGCGCAGGCCCTCGGCCTCCATCACGGGCAACGCCCCGTCCGCGAGAGCCGCCCGCACCCGCTCGACCCCGCCCGACGCCAGGAACGCTCCGTCGATCTCCTCGGTCACCGCCGACAGCGCGTACGTCCGGCCGTCCTCGGCGAGTACGACCGGGGTCTCCGCCCCGGCTGCGCCGATCCGCATCAGCTTCATGTCCACCTCCTGTCGAGGCGCGCCGACTCGACCACCGACGAGCACAGACATCGGATGAATCGGAGCGCGCCCATGACCATACGGTCCAGCACCCCCCAGCACAAGAGAGCCATCCGGTGTCCGATAACACGAGTAATCGAACGGAGGGTAAGCCTGCGGGCCTTGCTCGGGATCTGACGCAATCCTATGATTCACAGTAGTCAGTCATCCGATGTTTACCTAGAGGAGGCCGTGATCGTCAAGGACCGTACTGCACTGGCCGGTGCCCGCCTGGTCCTGCCCGGCGGCGTCGTCGAGGACCACCGCATCGCCGTCGAGGGCGAGCGCATCGCCCGCCTCGGCGGCGGCGCCGAACCCGGCGACCTCGACCTGACCGGGTACACCGTCGTCCCCGGCTTCGTCGACCTGCACGTCCACGGCGGCGGCGGCTCCTCCTACACCTCCGGCATCGCCGAAGAGGCCGTGGAGGTCGCCCGCACCCACCTCGAACACGGCACCACCACCACTGTCGCCTCCACCGTCACCGGCGAGATCGACGACCTCACCCGCCAGGCCGCCGTACTCTCCGAACTCGTCGAGGACGGCGTGCTGGCCGGCATCCACTTCGAAGGCCCGTTCATCTCCCATCATCGCTGCGGCGCACACCGCCCCGACCTGCTCCGTGACCCCGACCCGGCCCTCGTCCGCAAGCTGGTCGACTCCGCCCGCGGCCACGCCAGGATGGTCACCCTCGCGCCCGAACTGCCCGGTGGACTCGCCTCGGTGCGGATGCTCGCCGACCTCGGAGTGATCGCCGCCGTCGGCCACACCGACTCCGACTACGCCACCACCCTCGAAGCCATCGACGCCGGCGCCACCGTCGCCACCCACCTCTTCAATGCCATGCCCGGCATCGCCCACCGTGCCCCCGGCCCCATCGTCGCCCTCCTCGAAGACGAGCGCGTCACCGTCGAGCTGATCAACGACGGCGTCCACCTGCACCCCTCCGTCCTCGGCCTCGCCTACGGCACCGCCGGCCCCTCCCGGGTCGCCCTGATCACCGACGCCATGGGCGCCGCCGGCATGCGCGACGGCCGCTACCCGCTCGGCCCCCTCCAGGTCGAGGTCAGGGACGGCGTCGCCATGCTCACCGACGGCAGCTCCATCGCCGGATCCACCCTCACCATGGACCGGACCTTCAAACGCTCCGTGACGGTCAGCGGACTGACGCTCCAGCAGGCCGTCGAGTCGCTGTCCGCCGTCCCCGCCCGGCTGCTCGGCCTCGCCGACCGGGTCGGCACCCTGGAGACCGGAAAGCTCGCCGACCTCGTGGTGGTCGACTCCGACACGTACGACCTGGTCGCCGTCATGCGCCGGGGCCGGTGGGTGCGTGGCGCCGAGAGGTTCCCCACCGTCACACCCGCCTGAACAACGGCCGCGGCTGCCCGTCCCCCGGCGGGGAAGGGCAGCCGTTCCGTGTCTTGCCCTGCGAAAGGGCGGGCACCGCTCAGGGAGCGGTAGCCGCCCCGTCAACCAGGTGGGGCACGGTCAGAATCCCCAGCAGGCGCGCCACCTCCTCCGACACGGCATCCCGGCCGTCACCCAGGTAGGCCCGGGTGTCGACCAGGGCGGCGTCGGCCGCGAGGCGGACGCGGACGGCCGTGGTGAAGGCCTTGTTGAGGTGGGTCGCAATGTTGATCTTCGTCATGCCGTGGGCGACCGCCGCCGCCAGGGTGTCGTCCGACGCCCCGGAGGAGCCGTGCAGCACCAGCGGCACCGGGACTGTCGTACGCAGCGCGGCGATCAGGTCCAGGTCGAGGCTCGCCGTGCGCGTGAGCATGGCGTGCGAGGTGCCGACGGCGACGGCCAGCGCGTCGACCCCGGTGCGTGCGGTGAACCCGGCCGCCTCTGCCGGGTCGGTCCTGGCCCCCGGGGCGTGGACCCCGTCCTTCCCGCCGACCTCGCCGAGCTCGGCCTCCACCCAGACACCCGCCGCGTGGCACAACCGCACCACGTCGACCGTGGCCCGCACGTTCTCCTCGTACGGCAGCACCGACGCGTCGAACATCACCGACCCGAAGCCCAGCCGGACCGCTTCCTCCACCAGTGCCCGCTCGGTGGCATGGTCGAGGTGGACGGCCACCGGCACACCTGCCGCCCGGGCCACCGCCAACGCCGCGGTGCCGATCGGGGCCAGGCCGCCGTGATAGCGCACGGCGTTCTCGCTGATCTGCAGGATCACCGGTACCCCGGCGGCCTCGGCACCGGTGACGATGGCCTCGGCGTGCTCAAGCTGGATGACGTTGAACGCGCCGACGCCGAACCCGCCTCCGGCTGCGGGCGCGACGATCTCTCCGGTTCCGACCAGCGGCATGGTTCTCCTTGAGGTTGCGCCGGGTCGAGGTCCTCGATCCGGACGAGGTTGAGCAGGTGCTGATAGACGTCCGGGTCGAAGCGGCCGGCCTGCGGGGCCAGCACCGTGGCAGCGGACAGGGCGGCGGCGCGGCGCAGCCGGTCGGGCCATGGCGCGCCGTCGGCCAGGCCGAGAGCGAGGGCGGCGACCGCCGAGTCACCAGCGCCGGTCGGATTGCCGGCCAGGGCCTCGGCCGGGCGAGCCCTCCAGCAGCCCTGGGCCGTGAGGGCGAGCAGGCCGTCCGGGCCGAGCGAGGCCACCACCGCCTCCGCGCCGGCGGCGCGCAGACGTTCGGCACCCTCGACCGGGTTCCGGGTGCCGGTCGCGGCGGCCAGTTCGGCCGCGTTGGGCTTCACCACGGCCGGGCGGGCAGGCAGCGCGGCGAGCAACGCCGGGCCGTCCGCGTCCAGCACGGCCGGGACGCCGTGGGAACGCGCCCGCTCGACGAGGCTCCGGTACGCGCCGATCGGGAGTCCGGGCGGCAGGCTCCCGGACAGCACGGCGACCGAGGCGCCGGGCAGCAGGTGTTCGTAGTGGGCGAGGAAGCGCTGCCACTCCCGCGGTGAGACCTCGGGCCCGGGTTCCAGGAGCATGGTGGTGTCCCGGTCGTCCGCCACGGCCACGGTCCGACGGGTCTCCCCCGTCACCTGGACCAGTTCGTCCGGCAGGCCGGCCCGGGCGAGGTCCGCCCGCACGGCCCGGCCTGCCGCGCCGCCCACCAGGCCGGTGACGGTCGCGGTGTGCCCGAGGGCGGCCAGGACCCGGGCGACGTTGACGCCCTTTCCGCCCGCCTGCTGGGTGACGGTCACCCGGTTGCTGGCGTGGAGATGCAGCTCGGACAGCCGGTAGGTGGTGTCCAGGGCCGCGTTCAGCGTGACGGTCAGGATCACCGGCCGCCACCGTCCAGCAGGTCCTGCGCGAGCAGGGCCGCCCCCAGGCAGCCCGCGCGGTGGCCCAGTTCTGCGGGCACCAGGGTCGGTGCCGGGCGGAACGCGAGTCGTTCGGCGACCGCCGTCCGTAGCGGATGCAGGAACGCTTCGCCGGCCTTCGCCAGGCCTCCGCCGATCACCAGACGGTCCAGGTCGACCAGCACCGTCAGAGCGGCCAGGCCGTCCGCCAACGCCTCGACCGCTTCGCTCCAGATCCGGTCGGCCAGACGGTCGCCCGCTTCGGCTCTGGTCCGGACGTCCTTTGTGCTCAGCCCGGTCTCCCCTGCGGCCCTGGCGTAGCGGCGGGCGATCGCCGACGCCGAGGCCAGCGTCTCCACGCAGCCCCGGTTGCCGCAGACGCACGGCTCCCCGCCGGGGCGCACCACCAGATGTCCCAGCTCGCCCGCGAATCCCCGGTCCCCCGTGAACGGGCGACCACCGAGCACCAGCGCGGCAGCGACACCGGTACCGACCGGGACGAAGGCGAAGTCGGCGCAGCCCCGTCCGGCCCCGAGGCGACTCTCCGCGAGGCCACCGGCCCGGACGTCGTGTCCGAACGCCACCGGGAGGTCCAGGTGCTCGGCGACCCAGCGGCGCACCGGAGTGTCGCGCCAGCCGAGGTTGGCGGCGAGGACGGCGGTGCCGCTCGCCTCGTCCACCAGCCCGGGCACGACGATGCCGGCGGCCTGCGGCTTCGCCCCCCGGCGGACGGCGCGGGCCACCAACTCGTCCGCGCACCGCAGCACCGTGTCGATCACGGCGCTCGGGCCGTGCTCAGCACGGGTGTACCACTCGTCGGCCTCGACGACATCGCCGCCGTCGACCACCGAGCCCTTGATGTGTGTGCCGCCGACGTCGAGCGCGATGACGCTCACGATGCCGACTCCCTTGCCTGCGGGAGAGGCGAACGGGTCACGGCTGCTCCAGGACGATGGAGCGGGTCAGGTTGCGCGGCTGGTCGGGGTCGAGGCCCCGGCCGGAGGCGAGCTCGACCGCCAGGCGCTGCGCCCGGATCAGGTCGGCCAAGGGGTCGAGGTCGGACACGGAGACGTGCGCACCGGTCGCCTCGACCTGCTGAACGAGGCCTGTCGGCGGCGCGCCGAAGAACCACACCACGCTTCCGGGGCCGCTGACGCTGATCGGCCCGTGCCGGTACTCCATCGCCGGGTAGGACTCGGTCCACGACGACGACGCCTCCCGCACCTTGAGTGCCGCCTCGCTGGCCACGCCGCTGGTCCACCTCGTACCCAGGAAGGTGAACTGCTTGGCGCCGAGGGCCCCTTCGGGCAGCGGGGCGGTCAGCGCCCGGCTCGCCTGCTCGGGCAGGTCCTGCGGCGCGGCGCCCAGGTGCGCACGCAGCAGGACGAGGGCGGTGGTCGCGAACCTGGTCTGCACGACCGACTTCTCGTCCGCGAACTCCAGCGGCACCACGTGGCGCGCCGCCGCGCCGACCGGGGTGGCCGGGTCGCCGGTGATCGCCACCGTCTCGGTGCAGCGGGAGCGCGCAAGCGCGTCCAGCACCTCGGTCGTCGTACCGGAACGGGTGAGGGCGACGACCCGGTCGTACCGCCGGGCCGCAGGGAACTCGGAGGCCGCGAACGCGTCGGTCTCCCCCAGTCCGAGGGTTTCGCGCAGCGCCGCGTAGGCCTGGGCGATGTACAGGCTGGTCCCGCAGCCGACGATTGCGACGCGCTCGCCGGGCTCGGGCAGGTGCTTCGGAGTCAGGTCGAGGGCACGCTGCCAGCACTCGGGCTGGCTGGCGATCTCCTCGTCGACGTGAGCCATGGGAATCCTCCTGGGTGGTCGTGCAGGTTCGTGTGGAACGGGGCAGGGTGAGGCCCGGGACGGGCACGGGCCCGATGCCGGGTCGTTCCCCCGGGCGGGCCCTGGGCCGAGTCGTCGGCCGCTGCTCCGGCGGCGGGCCGGTGTCCGAGTCACCGGGGCGGCGGCTGGGCCGCAGCCGGCTTCGGCCCGCTTGGTCGACAGGCCGTTGATCAGATCGGACGGGCCGTCCCGGGCCACCAAGAGCACCGATGGCGGCCGGCAACACGGTCGTTGCGCCGACGGGCGACTCCTCGCGAAGGCACGAGAAGCCACGCAAGCGGTTCGCCGGCCAAAGGCGAGGCGCTGGACGACTGGACGATACGGGCTGATTGACCGGTAAATCAAGTAGCCTCGAAGACCGACCTTCTGACTGATGCTCTGATCATTCGACTCGACTCCGAGAGCATGCTCTCGCACCACTCCTAGACCGGGACACGCCCGGTCTTGACGATCTTGCAGCCGCGGGCCTAGCTTGGACGACCAATCAGTTGACCGGTAAATTCGAAGGAACGACTCATGGTGACGATGCAGGACGTGGCCGAACGCGCCGGGGTCACGAAGCAGACCGTGTCCAACGTCATCAGGGGCAGGGGAGCCGTGAGCCCGGCGACCGCGGCGCGGGTGCGCGCCGTTGTCGAGGAGCTGGGGTACACCCCCAACCTGGTGGCCCGCTCCCTGGCCACCGGCGCCACCAGGACGGTGGGCCTGTTCGTCCCCACCGTGGCGGGATCCTTCTACGCCTCCATCGTCGAGGAGGTCGAGGACGTCCTCGACGAGAACGGCTACCACCTACTGCTGTGCACCACCCGCCTCGACGGCGGGCGCGCCAAGCGGCACCTGGCCGGTCTCACCAGCCGCTCGGTCGACGCGCTGCTGATCGCCGGCGACCGGGACCTGATCGACCACCTGCCGCTGCTGGCCGAGGCCTCCTTCCCGGTCGCCCTGTGCGCCTGGGAGACCGATGCCCCCGACCGCTTCCCGATGGTCACCATCGACTACGAGCGGGCCGGCTACCTGGCCGGGCGCCACCTGCGCGAACTCGGCCACGAACGCGTCACCGTCCTCGCCAGCCCCGACCACGCCCCGCGGGTCGCGGGCTTCCGGCGCGCCTTCGCCGCCGACGGCCTGACCGTCCCCGACACCGCCGTCCACCTCGCGCCCGCGCCCACCCCCGCCGGCGGCTTCGCGGCCGCGACCGCTGCGCTGGCCGCCGACCCCGGCACCACCGCACTGTTCGCCACCCACGACGTCCTCGCCCTCGGCGCCCTGGAAGCCGCCCGGGCCGCGGGCCGCTCCGTCCCGCACGACCTGTCGATCGTCGGCCACGACGACAACCCGGAGGTCGGGGCCTCCCGACCGGCGCTCACCAGCGTCGCCATTCCCAAGCGAGAGATGGCCCGTGAGGCGATCGAACTGCTGCTGCGCGCCGTCACCAGGTCAGGCGCCCCGGCCAACTCGATCCAGCTGCTTCGCCCCGAGCTGGTCGTCCGGGACAGCACCGGCCCGGTCGGAGCCCGCGACTGAGTATCGCGAGCGATCCACCCGGTGGATCTCGTCCGGAGCGCGTGGCGGCCCCTCCGGCAAGGTGGTGTCCGGAGGGGCCGCCACGGTCACGGGGTCAGTTGACGGACCATTGCTGCAACGGCGAGTTGGTGTCGGCCTGCTGGGTCACGAGGGCGCCGTTGGCCGTCGAGGCGGTGGTGAGCAGGAGTCCACTCCCGGCCGAGATGACGGTGTAGGAGCCGTTGGCCAGCAGCTTGACGTTCCACCGCTGATTGCTGCTCCCGCTGCACGGCCATTGGACCACTGCGGCGCCGGCGGCGGTGGATCCGCCGCTGACGTCGGCGCACATGTGGGACAGGCCGTTGACGAGCTCGTAGGAGCCGTCCGGCTGCCGGACGAACTGCCACAGCTGGTTGCTGCTGCCGCCGGCGGTCCAGGTGATCATCTGGTTCCCGGGCTCCGTACTGCCGTCGGCATCGTCGAGTGCCTTGCCGCCGGTGACCAGTGAATGGCTCCCGCTGAAGGCGGGGGTGACCGTCCAGGTGAGGGTCACCGAGCTGTTCGCGGTACCGGACGAGGCCGTGAGGACGACGTTGGAGATCCCACCGGTGGTGGGGGTACCGGAGATCAGGCCGGAGGGGCCGATCGACAGTCCGGCGGGCAGGCCGGTCGCCGAGAAGGTCAGCGGCCTACCCGCGTTGTCGGTGGCGGTCAGCGGCAGGGACACCGCGGTGCCGGCGGTGGCCGACTGGTTGCCGGGGTTGTTGAGGACGACCGTCTCGGGGGCGGTGCCGGTCTGGGTGAAGGTCAGGGTCTGCTCGACAGCGGCGCGCCCGCCGCCGACCGTGCTTCCGCTGGTGTCGGTCCAGGTCCGGCCGGGCGTGGTCTCGGCCAGGCGCCCGGAGGTGCCGGACATGCCGATCACCAGGCCGCTGTAGCGGTTGACCAACCGGAAGGTGCCCGGATTCGCGGTACTGGGGACGATCCACCACTGCTGCCCGACCGTCGCGCCGCCGCTACCGGCCGCGGTGACGGTGGGAAGCGCGCCCCAGGCGCGGCCCGCGGAGGCGGCCGAGTTGACGCCCAGCAGCCGGCCGCTGGAGGAGTTGACGACCTGGTAGGAGCCGTCGCCGTTGGCCAGGAAGATCCACGACCTCAGGGCGGAGTTGCCCCCGGAGGCCACCGAGGTGGTCGCCGAGCTGCCGGAGACCTGAGCCAGGACGCGGCCGTTCCCGCTGCTGATCCGGTAGGTCTTGGTGAGATCGAGCGGCGCGGCGGGTGCGGTCGAGTCCACAGTGACGTTGGCGTACTCGCCGGCCGAGGACGCGCAGGCGATCGAGCAGTAGGACCGGAAGGTCCTGCCGACGATCGTGGAGTCGGTGTGGTTCACGTTGTCCAGGAACCAGCGGTACCAGGAACCGGACGTGTAGCTGCCGGAGTCACCGGCCAGGGTCCACTTCTGGGTGGCGAGGTCGTCGGTGACGTAGAAGCGCTGCGGTGCCGTGCCGGAGACGACCTCGGGCTCGCCGATGTACTTGCCCAGGTGGGCGTCGTAGGCGATGTTCATGATGAACAGGTCGGACTTGGCCGGGAGTTGGCCTGCCGCCACCTGCTGGTCCACGGTGCCGGTGTTGGCCGGGTCGTAGTCGTCGGCAACCGGGGTCCAGCCGTTGGGGTTGGCCGTGGTGGCCGGCACCATGTTGCTCTCCCGGCCTCCAACGCCGGGCTGCGACCAGGTGCCGTTGTACCACTTCTGCCAGGTGCCGGCCGCCATCTTCCCCGAGATCGGGGCCCTGGCGACGTGTGCCAGACCGCCGTTGCCGCCGCCCACCCCACCCTTGGGAATGATCCGGGAGCCGTAGTAGACGTAGAAGTACCCGGAGGCGGTGTCGACGAACAGCCGCGGGTCGCCGTCGCCGTAGTCGTACGTCTGGTTGGGGAATGCGGTGGTGTCACCGCGGGTCGTGCTGTAGGGCGAGGTGAGCGCGTGGTCCTTGATGGTCCAGGTCCGGCCCTGGTCGGTGGAGACGGCGTAGTCGATCGAGTCGTAGTGCAAGCCGTCGTTGAACGGCTGCGGGGTGAACTCGTTGTGGACCAGGCCGTACCAGTGGCCGGTGTCGGGGTCGACCCAGGTCCCGACGAGGTCGCAGAAGTTCTTCTGGGAGTAGCCGGAGCCGGCGGGTGCGGCGGTGGCCTGCAGGCCGGTGGGGCTGTTGTTGCACCGCCAGGTGGTGTCGTTGTTCCGGTCCTTGCCGTTGGCCGGGTTGACTGCGTCGCTGATCGGCGACCTGGTGGCGGATTCGAGGTCGGCGCCGGAGTAGAACTCCCAGTTCCGCGGCTCGGTCGCGCCGTACAGGGCGACGGACTGCTGGAACCAGAACGTCCCGTCCTTGTCGATGTACGTGGCGGCCGGGGTGTCGGTGGGGTGGGCGTAGGAGCCGGTCGATCCGACGGAGACCGTGTAGGTCGGGCCGGAAATGGCAGCCGTCGCGGGGGTGGCCACCAGTGCGGTGCCGCCGACGGCGGTGAGGGCGGTGGCGAGCAGTGCGACGGCGACTCTTCGTCGAGGAGCTGACACTGATTCTCCTGTGAGGGGTGGGGGGCGAGGTGCGCGTTCCACGCACCTCGGATGGCCGGCCCCCTGGAGTGGGGTCCAGGGGGCCGGATCTCAGCCTTCCGACATGCGGAAGTCGTAGTGGGGTGGTACGGGTCGGCCCGGGTGGACGGCCAGCCAGAGGGTGTCGAGCGAGACCTCGCCCTCGCGCATGTTGTCGACCCGGATCCCCTCGGCCAGCAGTTCCCTGACGTGGTCGTCGTCGCCGAGGGCGTGTGCGGCCTTGGCCTCGGCCAGTCGGATCCGGCCGTTGCCGCGGACCGCGGCGGGCAGCGGCTCGATGACGGCGAGGACGTCCTTCGGGCGGTCGGCCCGCAGGAGCGCGTCGAGCACCTCGGTGGTCAACTCCCGCAGGTCGGGGCGGAGGATGTGTGCCTCGGCCATCAGGTCCGCGGCTTCGTGCGGCGTGTCGGCCAGGAAGGCCAGCCCTCGGAGGACCCACGGTGACCTCTGCTCGGCGAGCGAGCGCCGCCACGCCTGGCGTGCCGCGTCGGGTTCCCCGTCCGCGAGCCGGATCAGGCCCAGGTGGTAGAGGGCGTGCCAGTCGCTCGCGCTCTCCTCCAGCAGCGCGCGCCACCGTGCTCCGGTGACGGGGGCGGCCGGCGGATCGCTGATCGGCAGGATGCCGGTTGCGAGCAGTTGCCGCCAGGGCTTCTGGTCGACGCCGGGCGCACCGAACGGCAGCAGGGGCGACGGGGTCAATCTGCCCGCCTCGATCTCCAGGGCCGCCCATCCGCACCCCTGCGCCAGGACCTGCTCCGGCTCGCCGAACTCGCCGGCCAGGGCCAGCGCGCGGTCCAGCTGCTCGGCCGGGACGAGCAGGTCCAGGGCGTCGGCGGCGGCCGACCGGGCCTCGCCCCAGGGCCCGTGCACGGCCGAGGGATCGGCTTCGAGCATCCCGTAGGCCTCGACCCAGGACCAGTTCGCACCGGCGGGCATGGGGAGGTGCTCCAGCTGGGTGCGGGCGAGTCCGGCCTGGATCTCCAGGTAGGCGGAGTCGGGACCGGAGAGCCACTCCTGCCAGTGCTTCCCGCCGGTGCCCGTGCCCCAGCAGAACAGCTTGCGGCCGCGCAGTCGGTCGGTGGACGTCTGGACGAGGCCGGTGCCGGTCTCGTCCAGGGCCGCGATCCAGCGGCGCTCGCCGACGGGGACGTCGAGGAAGTAGTCGGCGGCCCGGACGGCCCGGCCGGGGTAGCTGCGGTCCTCGCCCTCGACGGCCGGGAAGGGGACGTGCTTCAGGTCGCTGACGTAGTCGCAGTGGAAGGCGTGGTCGGCCGGGGCGAGCACCCGTACGTCTGCTGCCTCCGGTACGGCGATGTTCGACCACCAGTAGACCGGGGTCTCCTCGGCCGACGGGTTGTGGATGCCCACGTGGACGTACAGTACCGGCGAGCCGGCGGGGAGCCAGGTGTCCATCCGCAGGACCAGGCCGCGCAGGCGCTCGAAGGCGTACATCCGCAGCACCGGGGTGCCGTCCGGGGCGCTCGCACGCACCGCGTGCAGCGGTTCGCAGGTCAGCGGCCAGTGGCCGGTGGTGCCGAGGTTCCACTCCACACCGCCGGCCAGCCAGGCGTCGCGCAGCGCGAGGTTGGCCGGCTGCAGGATCCGGTTGCGGTGGAGCAGTTCACGGCCGGTCGGCCGGTGGACCAGCGACCAGAGGCGGCCGCCGTACCCGGGCAGGAACGTGGCGGTGAGGACGTCGTTCTCCAGCACCACGGTGGGCAGTTCACGCTCCGCACGGGTGCGGCCGTAGGCGTCCTGCCGGGTGTAGGGCAGCAGCGAGTGCGGCGCTCCGTAGGCGAGGTTGCGACGCATCTCGTCGTCGATGCCGACGCCGTCCGCGGTGTACGGGGAGATGCCGTGCAGGACGGGCAGGGTGCCCGCCGGGTCGGCGGCCCCCTCGATCCGCAGGACGTCGGTACGCAGTGTCGAGGTCATTTGCCGATTCCCACGGTCATGCCCTGGATGATCCGCGTTCCCAACCAGGAGAAGAGCGCGATCATCGGGGCGAGGATGATGCAGACTCCGGCGAACATCGTGCCGTAGTCCATTCCGTTGAGCTGCGCGGCGGCGACGAACTGGGAGAGTGCCACCGGCAGGGTGATCTGGTCCTGGCTGTGCGTCAGGACCAGGGCGAACAGCGTCTCGTTCCAGGAGCTGATGAACTGCAGCAGGAACGCGGTGATCAGCCCGCCACGGGCGACCGGGAGCACGATCTGCACGAAGGTGCGGAAGGGCCCGGCGCCGTCCAGGGCGGCCGCCTCCTCCAGCACCGTCGGGATCCCGCTGAAGAATCCCGTCAGCATGAAGACGGTGAAGGGCATCGCCAGGCCGATGTAGACCAGGACCAGGCCGAACCGGGTGTCCGTCAGATTCGTTTGGGCCAGGCCCACGAACAGTGGCACCACCAGCACCTGACCGGGCACGCCGAGCCCCATGGCGAAGGACACCGTCAGCGCGGAGGAGACGCGCGAGCGGCGGCGCGCCAGCGCGTAGGCGCAGGGTGCGGCGATGGCGACGGCGAGGAGGGAGGAGACCACCGCGACGACGACGCTGTTGAGCGCCGCGGGCCCGAAACCGCCGTCCTCGAACGCCCTGGCGTAGTTGTCGAACCGGGGCGGCGCCGGCACCGCGAACGCCTGCTTGAGGATGTCCGAGCTGCCGCGCAGCGACGTCATCGCGATCCAGAGGATCAGCAGGAGGTCCGCCACCACGACGCACCAGACGAGCGCCGTGGCGATCAGTCTCACCGGGCCGGCCGACCCGCGTTGGGTTTGCACGAGCTGTGACCTTTCTCAGTACTCGATGGGCTCGCGGCGCATCAGCCGGCGCAGGACGAGCGTCACCACGGTGACCATCAGCAGGCTGACGATCGCGGCTGCCGTGGCCATCCCGAGCCTCGGCGTCGTGGCCTGGGGGAACGCCTCCGCGTACACGTACATGGCGGTGTTCCAGCTGTCGGCCGGCGGGTAGGAGCTGCTGGTTCCGCCGAACAGCAGGATCAGCTCGAAGATCTTCACCGAGCTGACCGTCCACAGCACCGCGCACACCGAGACGACGTCCCACGCGCAGGGCAGGGTCACGTGGCGGAAGCGCTGGAATGCGTTCGCGCCGTCGAGTTCGGCCGCCTCGTACAGGTACTGCGGGATCTGGTCGACGGCGGCCATGATGATGGAGGTGTAGTAGCCGGTCGCCGTCCAGATCAGCGTGGACAGGATCATGGGCAGCAGGTTGTCCGTCGACAGCCACTTCGGCGGCGTGGTGACCCCGAAGAAGTGCAACGCCTGGTTGACGGGGCCGGTCGGCGAGAACAGGAAGCCCGCCGCGATGCCGAAGACCATGCCGTTGACCAGGCACGGGAAGAACAGCACGGACCTGGCGAACAGCCTGGCCTTCATCTCGCGCAGCACCAGGGTCAGTGCGAAGCTGATGGCGAAGGTGGCCGCGCCGCCGATGAACATCAGCTTCAGGGTGTTGACCAGGGCGGTCCGGAAGAACGGATCCTGGAAGAGCAGTTGGTAGTTGCGCAGTCCGCGCCACTGCATCGACCCCATGCCGTCCCACTTGTAGAGGCTGGTCCAGATCGCGTAGCCGACCGGGGCGAGGAACAGCACACCGTAGGTGAGGAGAGCGGGGGCGGTGAACGGCCAGAACATCCGGCGCTGCCGGGACCGTGGACCGGCGCCGCGGCGGCCCGAGGCCCGCGCGGCCCCCCGGACCGGGTCCGCCCGGGGGCTGTCATGGAGCAGAGTGGGCACGGCTCAGCCCTGGGTCTTCCAGTAGGAGACCTGGTCGGCCTTGCACTTCGCGACGAACTGCTCCGCGCCGGTCTTGCCGTGCCACAGGTCCAGGTAGTTCTTGTCGAGGACCTTCGGCGACCAGTCGCCGGCCACGCCGTCGAAGGCCAGCCGGACGGTCGCGCTGCCCAGCGCCTTCTGGGCGTCGGCGAGTTCGGCCGGGGCCGGGATGTCCTCGCGCGGGGTGATGTTGAGCGCGGTGGTCGCAATGCCGGAGAGCTGCTTCTTCTGCAGGAAGAAGGCGATGAACTTCTCGGCCGCCTCCGCGTGCTTGGCCTTCTTCGGGATCGAGAAGCCGAACAGCGCGGCGTCCGGGCTCTTCACGCCGGGCAGCAGGATCGAGCCGAACTTCCAGCCGGCGGGGACCTGCTTGGCGACCTCGGAGGTGACCCAGCTGCCGTTCATGTAGAACGCCGCCTTGCCGGAAGCCCAGTTGGTCTCCTGCGCCGGGAACTTGGTCGCGTCGTAGCCCGGGATGATGTAGCCGCCCTTGACCAGCTGCTCGACCCGCTGCGCCGCCTTCAGCACCGCGGGGTCGTCCCATGCCGCGCCGGACTTGTCCGCGGCGAGCTTGCTGACGTCGATGCCGCCCGCGTTCAGCAGGTAGTCGAGGTACAGGCCGTTGGTCCAGGGGTCCTCGCCCTCGGAGGCGATGCAGGGCTTGCTCTTGGCCTTGAGCGTGTCGCAGACCTTGAGCAGGCCCGCCCAGTCGGCGGGGGCGCCGGGGAGCGCGGCGGCCATGTCCGGGTCGGCAGCGTTGTAGTAGAGGCCGGTGGTGGCGACCTCGTAGGGGATGACGTAGTGGTTGGACCCGGCCGGGTCCTTCGGCAGCATGTCGAAGTACTTGGCCGGGATGACCTGGGAGACCGGGACGTTCTCGCCGGGGACCTGCATGGACAGCACGGAGGACAGATCGCGGGCCTGGCCCGCCGAGGCGACGGCACCGAAGATCGCGTCGTTGGCCTGGTCCCACAGGTCGGGCGCCTGGTTCGCGGCGATCGCCGGGCCGATCTTCTTCGAGACGTCGCGGCCGGCCCAGTTGACGTCGACCTTGATGCCGGTCGAGGCGGTGAAGTCGGCGATCGCGGCCTTCAGCACCTGGGCCTGCGGTTCCTCGGCCCGCCACATCGACCAGTAGGTGAAGCTCGTCCCGGCCTTGCCGTCGCCGCCGCTGCCGCACGCGCTGACCCCGAGGGCGAGTGCCGTGGCGGCTGCGGCTCCGACGACGCGGGTGACGGCGGGCATGGTGGATCTACGCATGGGGGTGTCCTCTCGGAGGCGCGACGGCCGCGCGGACTCGGGGCAACGTCGGGGGCAGCGAGGCGCCGGACCCGGACCCGCTGGATGGTTGGGAACCGTATAGCCCACTTGACCGGTAAAACAAGGGACCTTGCAATATTCGTGGACCGACCGCGGGATCGCGCGGACGCCGACCCCGAGGCGCAGTTCACGGCCAGGCACGATGGCTTGACTCCCCGCGGGCTTGCGTCCTACGTTCGAGTAGTCATGATTGACCGGTCAAATTCTGGGGCACTGATGGTGACGATGCAGGACGTGGCCGAACGGGCCGGCGTCACGAAGCAGACGGTCTCGAACGTCATCAGCGGCCGGGTGGCGGTACGTCCCGCAACCGCAGCCCGGGTTCGGGCCGCGATCGAGGAGCTCGGGTACACGCCCAACCTGGTGGCCCGGTCACTGGCCACCGGCAGCACCAAGACGGTGGGGCTGTTCGTGCCCACCGTGGCCGGGGCGTTCTACGCCGATGTCGTCGAGGCCGTCGAGGACGTTCTGGAGGAGCACGGCTACCACCTGTTGCTGTGCACCACCCGTCTGGACGGTGAGCGCGCCCGTCGGCACCTCGCCGGTCTCACCAGCCGCTCGGTCGACGCACTGCTGATCGCCGGGGACCGTGACCTGATCGGCCACCTGCCGCTGCTGGCCGACGCCCGGTTCCCGGTCGCACTGTGCGCCTGGGAGAGCGACGCGCCGGGTGCCTTCCCGGTGGTCACCATCGACTACGAGCACGCGGGCTTCCTGGCCGGACGCCACCTGCGCGATCTCGGTCACGAGCGGGTGGCCGTCCTGGCCAGCCCCGACCACGGCCCCCGCCTGGCGGGGTTCCGGCGGGCCTTCGCCGCCGACGGCCTGGCCGTTCCCGACCGTGCCGTCCACACGGCGACCGAACCGACCATCGCGGGCGGCTTCGCCGCAGCGAACGCGGCGTTCGCCGCCGACCCCGGACTGACCGCGATCTTCGCCACCCACGACATCCTCGCCCTCGGCGCCCTGGAGGCGGCGCGGCTCACGGGCCGCTCCGTGCCGAGCGACCTGTCCATCGTCGGCCACGACGACAACCCCGAGGTCCGGCTCGCGCGGCCGGCGCTCACCAGCGTCGCCATCCCCAAGCGGGAGATGGCCCGCCTGGCGATCGAGCTGCTGCTGCGCGCCGTCGCCAAGTCGGGTACCCCGGTCAACTCGCTCCAGCTGCTGCGGCCCGAGCTGGTCGTCCGGGACAGCACGTGCCCGCCCGGCACGCCCACGACCTGAACCGTCGCGCCTCCCCACGGCGCGGCATCCGTTCGCTCCGAAAGGACACCTCAGTTGTCGATCGACCGTGCCTCCGTCCCGGACCGCCTGTGGTACCGGCAGCCGGCAGCCTCCTTCCTTGAGGCGCTGCCCCTGGGCAACGGACGTCTCGGCGCCATGTTCCACGGCGGCAGGGGCGACGGGCACGCGGGAGAGACCGTCCACCTCAACGCCGACACGCTGTGGTCCGGCGGCCCCGGTCCACACGACCGCGCAGGCTCGGCCGCCCACCTGAAGCCGCTGCGCGCGGCCGTCCTCGACGATCGTGACTACGCCGCCGCGGAGGAACTGGCCCGGCGCATGCAGGGCCCCTACCTGGAGGCCTACCAGCCGCTCGCCACCCTCGATCTGACCTTCGACGACAGCCGGGCGGACGAGTACGTGCGCTCGCTCGACCTGGACAGCGCGATCCACCGGGTCGTCCACCGGACCGGTGAGGCGGTGATCGTCCGCGAGTCCTTCCTGTCGGCACCGGCGGGCGTACTGGTCACCCGGATCACCTCCACCGGAGGCGGGCCGATCGACCTCACCGCGCGGCTGGGCACGCCGCACCCGAACGCCCGATGCACCGGCACGGTCCTGGGCGTGTCCGTGCTCTCGGGACGGGCACCCGCACACGTCGCCTTCGGCGAAGACAATCCCACCCACTACAGCCCCGACGAGGGCATGGGCTTCGCAGCCGGACTTCTCGTGCTCGCCACCGGCGGCGAGCTCGGCTACGCCGACGGCGCGGTGACGGTCACCGGAGCGGACGAGGTGCTCCTGCTCCTGACGGCCGAAACCGGCTACCGCGGGTACGCCGAACCACCCGTCGGTCCGGAGGACGGACCGATCGCCCACGTACACCAGGTGTTGGACACCGCCGCGGCCCAGCCCTACGAGCAGCTGCTCGCCGAGCACCTCGCCGACCACCGGCAGCTGTACCGCACTGCGGCACTGCGCCTGGGCCACGACGGGACCGCAGTCGGCCTGCCCACGGACGCACGGCTCGCCGCGGTGCGGGCCGGCCAGGACGACCCGGGTCTCGCGGCCCTCCTGTTCGCCTACGGCCGTTACCTGCTGATCGCCTCCTCCCGGCCCGGCACCCAGCCAGCCAATCTGCAGGGGATCTGGAACACCGACGTCGCCCCGCCGTGGAACTCCAACTGGACGACCAACATCAACCTGCAGATGAACTACTGGCACGCCGAGACCACCGGCCTCACCTCGTGCCACGAACCGCTCTTCGACCTGATCGCGGACCTCGCGGAGACCGGCGCCCACACGGCGGCCACCTACTACGGCACCCGCGGCTGGACGGTCCATCACAACGTCGACCTGTGGCGCAGCACCAGCCCGGTGTCCGGTTCGCCGGTCTGGGCGAACTGGCCCATGGCGGGCGTCTGGCTGTGCGCGCACCTTTGGGAGCGCCACCTCTTCGACGGCGACCGCGTCTTTCTGGCCGAACGCGCCTACCCGCTGATGCGGGGTGCAGCCCGGTTCCTGCTCGACTTCCTCACCGAGGACGGTGAACGCCGGCTGGTCACCTGCCCGTCCACTTCGCCCGAACACCATTTCCGGCTGCCGAACGGCGATCTGGTCGCGGTGTCGGCCGGCGCCACCATGGACCACTGGCTCGCCGCCGAACTCCTCGCCAACACCGCGACGGCGGCGCGCCTCCTGGATGTCGACCACGCCTTCGCCGACGCCCTCGACGCGGCACGCGCCCGTCTGCGCCCGCCGCGGGTCGACGACCGGGGACGCCTTCTCGAATGGTGGGAGGACCTCCCCGAGGAGGACCCCGGCCACCGGCACCTGTCCCACCTCTACGGCCTGTACCCGGGCAGCGCCGTCGACCCGCTCACCGCACCCGCACTCGTCGAACCGGCACGGCTGGCCCTCACCCGCCGGCTGGAGCACGGCGGCGGAAGCACCGGCTGGAGCCGGGCCTGGGTCTGCGCACTCGCCGCCCGTCTGGGCGACGCGGACCTCGCCCACGACAGCGTCAGCGCGATGCTGTCGGAGTTCACCGCGCCCAACCTCCTCGGCCTGCACCCGCCGGACGTCTTCCAGATCGACGGGAACTTCGGGATCACGGCCGCGATCACCGAGATGCTGGTGCAGAGCCAGAACGGGATCCTGCGCCTGCTGCCCGCACTGCCGTCGGCCTGGCCCACCGGCTCGGTCACGGGTCTTCGCGCCAGGGGTGGCGTCGGCGTCGGCCTCGCGTGGGACGGAGGTCGTCTGGTCGAAGCCGATCTGGCAGTGACCCGCACCCGCACCCTCATCCTTCAACTACCGGCCGGCACCGCAAGCCTGGCCGTGACCGACCACAGCCGAGCCCCCGTCGATGCCAAGGTCGTCCAGGCCGCGCCCGGCCCCCGGCTGATCGTCAAGGCCCAGGCGGGTACGACGTACCGCCTGTCCGCCGTCCGCTGACAGCCGCGGCCCTCGGCCGCCTCCACTGCAGCCTCGCTCCAGTTCGCCGCACCAGGAGTACAGAAGCATGAACAAGACCACCACCAAGCTCGCCGACGGCCGCGAGCTGCTCTACTACGACACGGACGACACCTCGGTCCGCGACGTGCTCGACCCGCGCCCGCTCGAACCGGCCATCGCCCTGTCCGAGATCCGGCGCGACCCGTCCACCGGCGACTGGGTCACCATCGCCGCCCACCGCCAGGGCCGCACCTACCACCCGCCGGCCGACCAGTGCCCGCTGTGCCCGTCCCGCGACGGGCGGGCCGGCGAGATCCCGGCCGACGCCTACGAGGTCGCGGTGTTCGAGAACCGCTTCCCCTCACTGGCGTTCGACGCCGCCGCCCACGTCGGCCGCTCCGACGCCCCACTCCGCACCAGCGCGCCCGCCGCCGGCCGGTGCGAGGTGGTCTGCTTCACCTCCGACCACGAGGCGAGCTTCGCCGACCTCACCCCGGAGCAGACCCGTCTGGTCCTGGACGCCTGGACCGACCGCACCGCCGAACTCGCCGCCCGCCCGGGCATCCAGCAGGTCTTCTGCTTCGAGAACCGCGGCGCCGAGATCGGAGTCACCCTCGCCCACCCGCACGGCCAGATCTACGCCTTCCCGTTCATCACCCCTCGCACCGAGCGCATGATCACCACGGCGGCCGAGCACCGCGCCCGTACCGGCGGCAACCTCTTCGAGGACCTGCTGGCCGCGGAACGCGCCGACGGGAACCGGGTCGTCCTGACCGGCGAGCACTGGACCGCCTTCGTCCCCTTCGCCGCCCGCTGGCCGTACGAAGTCCACCTCCACCCGCACCGCCGGGTACCCGACCTGACCCGGCTCGACGAGGCCGAGCGAGCAGAGTTTCCCGGCCTCTACCTGGAACTCCTCCGCCGCTTCGACCGGCTGTTCGACGCCGGCCCCACCCCGTACATCGCGGCCTGGCACCAGGCACCCGTCGGCGGCGGACACGAACTCGCCCTGCACCTGGAGCTGTTCACCATCCGTCGCACCGCCGACAAGATCAAGTACCTGGCCGGCGTCGAGTCCGGCATGGACGCCTTCGTCAACGACGTGGCCCCGGAAGCGGCCGCCGAGCGTCTGCGCGAGGTCGCCACCCGTGGCTGAGCACACGTCCTCCCACGTGAGACATCCGGATGACCACGTGGCCCACCACTTCCAGTCCCTCTTCGGCGCCCCGCCCGAAGGAGTCTGGGCGGCGCCCGGCCGGATCAACCTGATCGGCGAGCACACCGACTACAACGACGGCCTCGTACTTCCGCTCGCCATCCCCCAACACACCGCGGTCGCGATCCGACGCCGATCCGACGACCTCCTGCGCCTGCACAGCCGGCAGGTCGGCGGCCCGCCCGTCGAGCTGCGGGTCACCGACCTGGTACCCGGCAGTGTCGGCTGCTGGGCCAAGTACCCCGCAGCCGTCGTGTGGGCCCTGCGCGAGGACGCACACCCGGTCGGCGGCGCGGACCTGTACGTCGACAGCGACGTGCCCGCCGGCGCGGGACTGTCCTCCTCCGCGGCACTCGAATGCGCGGTCGCCACCGCCTGCAACGACCTCCACGGCCTCGGGCTCTCCAGGACGGAGCTGGCACTGGCGGCGCAGCGCGCCGAGAACGAGTTCGTCGGTGTCCCCTGCGGCGTCATGGACCAGATGGCCAGTATGTCCTGCACCCCGGATGCCGCGCTCCTCCTCGACACCCGGAACCTCGGCTACCGGCATGTCCCGCTGGCACTCGACGGGCTCCGGCTGCTGGTGATCGACACCAGGGTCAAGCACGACCTGGCCGACGGCACGTACGCCAAGCTCCGCGCCGGCTGCGAGCGGGCCGCCGGACTGCTCGGAATTCCCGCGCTACGGGACCTCCATCCGGGCGGGCTGGCCACGGCACTCGACCAGTTGCCGGCCGAACTCCGTCCCCTGGTGCGGCACGTGGTCACCGAGAACGCCCGCGTCGAACAGGCCGTAGCCCTGCTGAACGCCGGGGACCCGGCCGGGCTCGGCCCGATCCTCACCGCCGGACACGCCTCACTACGCGACGACTACCGGGTCTCCTGCCCCGAGACCGACCTCGCCGCCGACGCCGCCGAGGCAGCCGGCGCACTCGGCGCCCGCATGACCGGCGGCGGCTTCGGCGGATCCGTGATCGCGCTGGTCCCGGAAGCCGCCGTCGACACCGTCCGCGATGCCGTCACCACCGCCTTCCGGCACGCCCGCCACCGTGCACCACGCACCTTCACCGCCACCGCCTCCGCCGGTGCCCGACGGTGCACCCGGGAATCTGCGTCGGGTGCGGGAGGCGTGCTCCCGGGCGCAGCAGGGCTGTAGCGGGCTGTAGCTACAGCGGAACGTGCGGGGAGTACGACGCGGGGGCACCGAGCTCACCCCCGGGGTCACGCCCAGTCCGGAGGGGCGGCTGTAGGTTGGCTGCCCGCCGCCGCCCGACCGGCCGCGTTCCCCTCCCCCTCAGCCTTCAGGAGGCCCGCCATGTCCGCACTCCCAGGTTCTTCCGCCGGCGCCCGCCCCGGCGCGAACCCGGCCGACGCCACAGCCGTGTGGCAGGTGATCACCACCATGTACGAGGCCTACGCGGCCGGGGACCGCTCGCGGATCGACTCCTGTCTCGACCCGGAGGCCACTGTCTGGGACTCCGGAACCGCCGAGCTGCTCTTCGGAAAGCCGGACCTGGACCGGGTACGGGAAGCCCGCCCGGCTGCGGACGAGGGGCCGGTGGAGACCGGGCTGGAGCCGTTCGGGCAGGTGGTGGACGTCTTCGGCGACACCGCGGTGCTGCGCTTCTGGCTTCGGGTGGACTTCGCGCCCGAACCGGGCGCCGGCGAACTGTGCCCCGAGCTGGTCCGCAACACCGCCGTCCTGCGGCGTGACGAGGGCGCCGCGTGGCGCATCGTCCACCTGCACGAGGACGTCCAGCAGCCGGGCGGGGTTCCAGTCGGAGATCACTGAACCGGGCGCGGCGCACTGTGGAGGTCCACCATCAGTGCGCCGCGCACACCTCGTCCCGGAGGCCCCGGGCTAGCGTCCTCGGCGATCCCTTGAAGAAGCCGGGAGGCGGCATGACGTATCGGGTGGCCATGGACATCGGTGGGACGTTCACCGATGTCGTCGCCTATGACGAGGACAGCGGTACCTTCTTCGCGGCCAAGGCGCCGACGACGCCGGGAGACCTGGCCGAGGGGGTCTTCGCATCGCTGGGCCGGGCGGTGGACTCGCCCGGCGACATCTCCTTCTTCGTGCACGGCACGACGCAGGGCCTCAACGCCCTGCTGGAGCGCAAGGGCGCCCGCGTGCTGCTGCTCGCGTCGGCCGGCATGCGGGACGTCTACCACATCGCCCGGGGCAACCGGGACCGGATGTTCGACCTGCACTACCGCAAGCCGAAGCCGCTGGTCGACCGCTGCGACACGGTGGAGGCGGGCGGCCGCCTGGACTGGCGCGGCACCGAGCTCGAACCGCTCGACGAGGAGGCCGTGCGGGCCGCCGCCCGGCGCGCCAGGGACGAGGGCTTCGCCGCGGTCGCCGTCTCGTTCCTCTTCTCGTTCGTCAACCCGGAGCACGAACTGCTGGCGGCGAAGATCCTGGAGCAGGAGCTCGGCGAGGACGTCGTCGTGGTGCTCTCCCACCAGGTGGCCGGTGAGTGGCGCGAGTACGAGCGGACGTCCTCGGCCGTCCTGGAGGCCTACACCGGTCCGGTCGTGCGCCGGTACCTGAGCCGGATCGAGGGGCGGTTCGCCGAGCACGGCCTGACCGTCCCGGTCCAGGTGATGCAGTCCTCCGGCGGCATCGTGAACGCCGCGCACGCCCGCCGCCACCCGCTCCAGACGCTGCTGTCCGGGCCGGTCGGCGGCACCATGGGCGGGGCCGCGGCTGCGGCTCTGCTGGGCCGGCCCAACGCGATCTGCGTGGACATGGGCGGCACCTCCTTCGACGTCTCGCTGGTCCTCGACGGGCGCCCCGACGTCTCCAACGAGGGGTCGGCGGACGGCTTTCCGGTCCTCATGCCGCTGGTCAACCTGCACACCATCGGCGCCGGCGGTGGCTCCCTGGCCTACGCGGAGGCCGGCGGGCTGCGCGTCGGCCCGGAGTCGGCGGGCGCCGTGCCCGGCCCCGCCTGCTACGGCCGCGGCGGCACCCGGGCGACCGTCACCGACGCCAACGCGGTGCTCGGCCGGGTCGATCCGGAGTGGTTCGCCGGCGGCCACATGACGCTCGACGTGGTCGCGGCCCGGCAGGCCGTCGGCACCCTCGCCGGCGAACTCGGCCTGGACCCGGTGGAACTGGCGGGCGGCATCTGCGATGTCGCGAACGCCAAGATGGCCCAGGCGATCCGCACCCTCACCGTCGAACACGGCCTGGAGCCGAGGGAGTTCGTCCTGCTGGCCTTCGGCGGGGCGGGGCCGATGCACGCCGTCGAGATCGCCCGTGAGCTCGGCATCCGTGAGGTCGTCGTACCGCGCTTCCCCGGCGCGTTCTCCGCCTGGGGCATGCTCGGCACGGAGGTCCGTCGTGACCTGACCCGGCAGTTCTTCACCTCGGGCGCCGACCTCGACGGCGAGGCCATGGCCCACGCGCTGGCCGCTCTGGAGGACGAGGCACTGGCCGAACTCGCCGAGCAGGGCGTCCCCGTGGAGCGGCGGCGGGTCGAGCACGTCGCCGACATGCGGTACGCGGGCCAGGACTACACCCTCGCCGTGCCCCTGCTGTCCGCTGCCGAGCCGGCCGCCGACGACTTCCTCGCCACCGCCGCCGCGCGCTTCGCCCAACTGCACGAGCGCCGCTACGGGCACGCCACGCCCGAGGCGCCCGTCGAGTTCGTCACCCTGCGCAGCACCGCGCTCGGGGCGCTGCCCGAGATCGCGGCCGTGCCGTACACCGCCGACGAGGACGCCGCCGACACCGCGGCGCGGCGTCAGGTCGTCTTCGGCGGCCGGCCGTACGACACCGCGGTCCTGCGCCGTGAGCGGCTGGCGCCGGGACGGCGCGTCGACGGCCCCGCTGTCATCGTGGAGGCCACCTCCACCACCGTCGTCCCGCCCGACTCGTCGGTCACCGTCGACGAGAACGGCTTCCTCGTCATCGAGGTCGGAATCAAGGTTGGAGCTACGGCATGACCGACGCCGGCACCCGGGCCCTCGACCCGGTCACCACCGAGATCATCCGCTGCGCGCTGCTGCAGGCCGCGGAGGACATGAACACCACGCTCATCCGGTCGTCCTACACGCCCACCATCTACGAGGCGAAGGACTGCGCCGTCGCGCTGCTGGACCGGGACCACAACGTGCTCGGCCAGTCCTCGGGCCTGCCGATCTTCCTGGGCAACCTGGAGGTGTGCACCCGGGCCACCGAGGAGATGTACGGCGCGGAGGTCTGGCAGCCCGGTGACGTCTGGGTCCTCAACGACTCGTACATCGGCGGCACCCACCTCAACGACGTCACCGTGTACGCCCCGATCTTCGCCGAGGACACCGCCGACGGCGGCGAACTCATCGGCTTCGCCGCCTCGCGGGCGCACTGGATCGACATGGGCTCCAAGGACCCCGGCGGTTCGATGGACTCCACGTCCATCTACCAGGAGGGCCTGCGGATGGGTCCACTGAAGATCTATCAGGACGGCGAGCCCTGCGAGCAGGCGCACGCGCTGATCGCCCGCAACGTCCGCTTCCCGCAGCCGACGCTCGGCGACATGCGTGCCCAGGTCGCCTGCGCCCGCACCGGCGCCCGGCGGTTCGCCGAGATCGTCCGCCGCTGGGGCCTGGAGACCGTCCTCGCCGCGCGGGATGCGATCTTCACCCAGACCGAGCGGCTGGAGCGCGAGCAGATCGCCGCCATCCCGGACGGCGTCTACACGGCGACCGGCCACCTGGACAACGACGGCATCGACCTCGCCACCCCGCTGCACGTCACCGTGCGGGTGGAGATCGCCGGCGACCGGATGACGATGGACGTCACCGACTGCGCCGACCAGGCGACCGGCCCGGTCAACTGCGGTGCGGCCCAGACCGTCGCCGCCTGCCGGGTCGGCTACAAGCTGCTGGTCAGCGGCGACGTCCCGCTCAACGGGGGATCGTTCAAGCCGCTAGACGTCCTCACCCGGCCGGGCTCGATGCTGGCCGCCGTCGAACCGGCGGCCTGTCAGTACTACTACTCCCACCTCGGGCTGGTCATCGACCTGGTCGTCAAGGCGCTCGCGCCCGCGGTGCCCGCCCGGGCGGCCGCCGCCAGCTACGGCGACTCGATGATCGTGCAGTTCACCGGGACCGACCCGCGCAACGGCAGGCTCTTCGTGTCCCAGGAGGCCACCGTCGGCGGGTGGGGGGCCTGGCAGACCGACGACGGCGAGTCCTGCCTGATCAACAACGTCAACGGCTCCCTGCGGGACATGCCCGTCGAGGTGTTGGAGACCCTCTTCCCGGTGCGCGTCACCGAGTACGCCGTCCGCCCCGACTCCGGCGGCGCGGGCCGCACCCGCGGCGGCAACGGCGTGGTGCGCGAGTACCGCTTCGAGGCCGACCAGAACCTGTCGCTGTGGTGGGAGCGTTCGGTCACCCCCGCCTGGGGTGTCTTCGGCGGCGGCGAGGGCGCACCGCCCCGGGTCGTCCTCAACCCCGGCCGGGCCGACGAGCGCGAACTGCTCAAGGTCAATGCGCTGGCGGTGCGCGAGGGCGACGTGCTGCGCTGTGAGAGCGGCGGAGGCGGCGGGTACGGCCCGGTCTCCGAACGCCCCGCCGAGGCCGTACGCGAGGACCTCCGGCAGGGCCTGCTCACCCGCGAACGAGCGGCGGCCGCCTACGGCGTCGACGCCTGACGGACTGCCCTGCCACCCCTGATCCGGGGCCCGGTTGCCGACTCCCCCCACTCGGCGGCCGGGCCCCTTCCCGTAGTGGCTTCCCTCAGGACTCCGCGAGCAGGACGCGGCAGGCCAGGTGCAACGACAGTCGCTGCGCCGGGTCCTCCGGGTCGAAGCCGAGCGCGCGAACGCGCTCCATCCGGGCCGCCACCGTGTTCCGGTGCACGCCCAGAACCTCGGCCGCCGCCGAGGGGGCGGCTCCCTGATCCAGGACCACGGCCAGCGTGCGCAGGAGGGTGCCGTCCCGGTCCGCGTGCAGCAGCGGCCCGAGCACGACCTCGGCGGGCCGCCGTAGCGTGTCGGTGGGGAGCGCGGAGAGCAGCTGGGCCGGCCCCATGCGGTCGGCGCGGACCACGGAGCCGGGTACGGCGGCGACCGCCGCGGCGGCCCGGGCATCGGCGAGTGCCGCGCCGAGCGTGTCGGGGCCGTCCGCCGGGCCTGCCACTCCCCCCGCGACCGGCAGGTAGGCCGCCATGGCCGAGACGGCCGAGGTCAGTTGCGCCTCGGCCGTCCGCAGCCAGACTTCCGGGCCCGCGTCCGGCTTGTCGGCCGCCGCGGAGCGCCAGGACACCCAACAATCCTCGGATGCGACGAGTGGCCCGCCGATACCGTGCCTGGCCCAGAGCGCACGCAACGCCGGTCCCGGCTCCGACGCGGTCCCGGCCTCCGCGGCGGGCCGCAGGGCGAAGGCGATCAGCGGACCGGACAGGGCCCAGCCGAGCGCCGCCGCCTCGGTGCGGGTCCGGGCGTCAGCCTCCTCGTCGCTGCTGGCGGCGCCCGTCAACCGATGCAGCAACAACTCACTGCTACGGCCCAGTTGCTCCTCGGCCAGGCGTCGAGTGGCGGACCATGCCGTCAGCTGCGCCACCGCCAGCCGCAGCACCGCCGCGACCGTCGTCGCCCAACCCACCGTCCTCGAACGGGAGTCGGCGACGAGCACCGCCAGCGGCCGCCCGTCGGGCCCCGGTACCTCCACACGCACGGCGTCCGCCGCATCCAGTACGGCCCGCCGCCCCGTCAGCAGCCCGCCGACCGGGTCGGTGAGCGCCACCGACGTCGCGGGCAGCACCGCGTGCAGCGCCGCCAGCACACGGTCGGCATGCGCTCCCGCGTCGGCCAGGCGCTGCGCGGCCTGGGCCAGCAGCGCGGTGCGCCCGGCATCGGGCCGGGACACCGCGGCGGCGATCCGTACCGCGCCCTCCAACGCGTCCTCGCCGATCAGCAGCAGCGGCACCCCGAGCCTGTCCGCGAGGGCCCCCGGCGGATGCGCGGCCACCGCCGCCCCGGGCACGACGACGCAGGCGGCCGCGTGCTCCCACGCCTTGCGCAGGGCCATCTCTACCGTCCAGCCGGCCCGGGCGAGCGCGTCGGTGAGGACCACCGCCGTATGGGGGCGAAGGTCGTCGAGGTCCTCGCGCCGGTCCACGATCCGCACGTCCAGGACCTCGGCGTCGCGCCCGGCCTCACCGAAGAGGCGCACGCCGGGCAGCGGGCCGTACTGGACCAGCTCGGCCACCGTCATCGGCGCCGGCAGGTCGGAACGTCTCACCATGGCGCCGTCTCCCGTCCTCGGCTCTCGTCGTCCGCGTCGGGGCCCAGCAGGATGAGTCCGCCGGCCGCGGCCAGCCGGCGGCCCTGTTCCGAGTGCCAGGCGGGTGCGGCCGGGATCACGACGATTTCGACCTCGGTGCCCGCCACGGCGCGTTCGACGTCCAGCACGCGCTGGTCCGCCACCGAGAGCATCAGGATCTGGTCGGGCGCCGCTGCGACCGGCGCGCCGTCGGCGAGGACCAGCAGCACCTCGTTGTGCGCCTCCAACCGGAATCGCCGGTGCAGACCCTCGGTCTCGGAGACGACCACACTGGTGGGCCGTGACGGAAGGCCCGCCCTCTCGACGGTGTCCGGCCCGTGCGATGCGGGATGCTCCACGGCGGTGATGCGCCCGGTGCCCAGGCGGCGGGGCCGCGGCTGCCAGGGCGCGAACGGGTCGCTCTGCGCGCGCCCCGCCGCCAGGGCCCGGCTCACCGTGCCGGGTACGGCGGCCGCCCCCAACCGCTCACCGTCCATGGCGTAGCAGGCGGCGACCGCCCAACCGCCTGCCGCCAGGACCAGCGGCCGGACCAGTTCCTCCACACGGCTGACGGCGGCCTCCACGACGACCACGTCCCCGGCCGGCGTGGCCACCGCGACCGGGGCGACGTCGATCCCCGCGATGGTGAACGTCGTCTGCTCCAGCAGCGGGAGCACGCGCCCGCAGCCGTCGCCGTCCACCAGGGGCAGGCCGCACGCCGCCGCCGTCACCACGGAGAGCAGGGCGTTCTCGGCCGCGGTGTTGAGCGCGACCACGGCGTCCGCCGCCCGCCCCAGGTGCCGTTCCAGCGCCTGGACGGCCCGGCGCGGCTCGGCTCCCGTGGGCAGGTGTTCGGCGAGTGCGGCCGAGGATCCGAGCAGGCTGACGGTGACGCACAGCTGTTCGGCGCCCAGAGCCGCGGTGTCGAGCAGCGGGACCGGCCCGTGCTCGGCGATCGCGGCTCGGGCCCAGTCGAGACTTGCCCGGTGCGAGGACCGCTCGGCCCCGGCGGCGAGCACCAGCGCCCCCTTCGCGAGTTCCTCCAAGCGTGCGAGGTCCAGCACGACCGTCAGGTCACGCTCCCGGGTCATGACGGCAGCCCCGTCGGCCGGCCGAGCGCGCGAGCACGCAGACGGTGGACGCCCTCGGGGAGGTACGAGACCGGGGTGTGAACGGCGAAGGCGAGGCGGGCGGTGGCCGGGACGGCACCCGCGGCGACCACCCGGGCCATGGCCTGGTCACCGGCGATGCCGAGGAACCGGTCGAGTGCGGCACGGCTGCCGGCAACGGCCACCTGGTCGACCTCGACGGCGATCTCGGAGCAGGCGGCCCCGTACGCGGCGGCCGCGACGGCGGTCGCCGGATCCGGAGTGCGGACCGGGACCAGCCGGGGCTCCCCGCCGGCCGCGAGCAGCACGGCTCCGGGCGTGCGCCGCTGGACTCCGGCGGCCAGGGCCGCGACCTCCTCGGCACCGGCCTGGGACCCGTCACCGCGCGCCAGGATGTCGGCGCGGATCCGGTCCAGGTCCAGGTCGACACCGCCGAGGCCGGGGCCGGCGTCGGAGCGTTCCGCTTCTCCGTCGGTCACGCTCACGCACCGGATCTCCTCCGCGCCGACGTCGACGACGACCGCACGCGCGGCCCCGGCCGCGAGTGCCGCGCCGCGCACCGCGCTCGCGGTGGTGGAGGCCGTGGCGAGGACCGGATAGCGGCGGAAGTAGGAGGCGGAGACCAGTCCGCCGGTGTTGCGGGCCAGGAACAGCGGCGCCCGGACACCGCCGGCGCGCAGGGCCCGATCGGCGGTGTCGTTCAGGCGCGCGGCCCACGGCCGCAGAGCGGCGTTGAGGACCGCGGTGTTCTCGCGCTCGCGCAGCCCCGACCGCCCGAGCTCGTGCGACAGCGTGATCTCCGCCCCGGGCACGGTGTCGGCGATGGCTTCGGCAGCGGACAGCTCCGGCTCGGGGCGGGTGAGTGCACCGGCCGCCGAGACCGCGAACGCCGTGACGCCCTCGGCGGCGGCCTGCCGCGCGAAGTCCACGACACCCGCCCGGTCGAGCGGGGCGAGCAGTCGGCCGGTCAGCGCGGATCCACCGCCGACGACCCGACGGAGCGGGCCGACCGCGCGGACGGCCCGCTCGGGCCAGCCTGCGAGCGGCCCGAGCGAGGGGTGACAGGGCGGGGAGATCCGCAGGGTGGCGACCGGCCGCAGCCGCAGCGGCCCGCGCTCCAGGTCGGTGGTGAGGGCCACGGCATCCACCTCGCCCGCCCTGCCCACGGGCAGCGCGGCGAGCACCGCGCGCAGGCAGTCCCCGATGCCGGGGACGCTGCCCACCACCGCCCGTGCCACCGTCTGCCCACCGGGCGCGACCAGCACGGCGACGGTGGTGGCGCGTCCCACGTCCACTCCCAGTCTCACCTGCATGATCCTGTCACTGTCTGTCCCGGTATGTCACTCCAGCTCGCGACCCTCGGTCTCCGGCAGGGGTACCGCCACGACCAGCGCCACCACCAGGAACGCGGTGATGAACAGCACCGTGGACTCGAACCCGGTCGCCCGCGCCAACAGGTAGCCGACCACCGACGGAGCGACCGAAGTGGAAAGCAGCTGAGCCGCGGTGGCCCAGGAGTAGCCGGTGCCGCGCAACGCGGTCGGGTAGAACTCGCCGTTCCAGGTGTTCCAGACGCCCCACGCACCGAGGCTGAAGAACGACAGCGCGAAGTTGGCGAGGTACAGCTCGGTGAGGCTTCCCGAGTAGGCGAACGCCACCCCGCTGACCGCGGCGGCCCCCACGTACGGCAGGAACACCTTCTTCCGGCCGAAGCGACCGGTCAGGTACGACGCCGAGACATAGCCGGGGATCATGAACAGTGCACTCAGTGCCACGAAGCCCAGGCTGCTGGACATGCTCAGCCCCTTCTCCTGCAGCAACGTGGGCAGCCAGGTCTGCAGACCCCAGTAACCCCAGTTGAAGGCGAAGTTCACGACCAGCATGAGGACGGTGATCCGCAGCAGCCGACCGCGCAGCAGCGCCAGGGGGTTGCCGGCCCGCTCGGGCTCGACGACGGCGAACACCGTACCCTCCGGAACCTCGACCCCGAGGCCGAGCAGCACCTCCCGGGCTTCGGCGTGCCGCCCCCGGCCCGCCAGCCAGTAGGGCGACTCCGGCACCCAGGCCCGGATCGCGAACACCCACAGGCCCGCCAGCGCGCTGGCGATCGCCACGACGTGCCAGCCCGTCCCGGACAGCGCCTGCGTGACCCCCACCGCGGCGAGCACACCGACCGGCCAGCCGATCGACAGGTACACCGCGGCTCGCCCGCGGATCCCGGACGGCAGGAGCTCCATGAAGTACGGGAAGGTGATCGTGTAGATCCCGGCGAGGGCGATCCCGGAGAGCACCCGGCCGGCCATCAGCGTGGCGAAGTTCGGCGAGAACGCGCTGGCCAGCGCCACCACGCCGTACGAGCCGAGGCTCCACAGGCACACGGCCCGCCGCCCGATCCGGTCGGCGACCGGCCCCCAGACCAGGGAGCCGGGGATCATGCCCAGGGCCACGGCCGAGAGGACCCACCCGATCCGCCCCTCGTCGATCGCGAGGGCGTCGCCGAGGTCGGCGGAGACGTAGACCAGCGCGAGCTGCTCCCACGACTCGACGACGAAGGCCATGAACAGGGCGAGGGCGATCATCACGTGCGCCCGCCCGAACGGCATCCGTTCGAAGAAGGCGCCCACGGGCTGCGCACCGCCGACCCCGTCCGGGACCTCGGCGACTCCGGACTCTACTGAGACTGCGCTCATCGGCTGCCCTCCTGGCACTGGTACCGACAGACACACCATCGGACACGGTGTGGCGATGTGAATGCGGGCACCCTAAACAGGTCACCACGCCGGCACCCGTGCTCCGGGCACATATCAGGGGGCCGCGAGTATGCCGGGAGCACTGGTTGCGGAGACGGCGCCGTGACGGGAACGCGGCGCCCTGGACAGGAAGCCGTCGCACTGCGCTGTCGAGCCGCGACCGCCGTCGGGTCCCCCCGAGGCGACCTGCAGGGCGGTGTTCGACGCACCGGCCCCGAGGCCGAGCACGAAGTACAGGCTGAGGCCGTTCGACAGCCGGCCGGGCCGCCGGCCGGGCACGTAGGCGGCCGGTCCCGCGACGACGACGGTCACCGTGGACGCGGCGACCACCAGCAGGGCCGAGTTGGCGGAGGCGGGTCCGAAGCCGCCCTCGTTACAGGCCGCCGACCAGCTCTCGAAGTGGAGCGTGCCGGGCTCGGTCCCTACAGGTTCGGTCGTGAGCCGGACGCGAGGCTTCAGTTCAAGCTGTCGGAAGTGCATGCGCGGGTGAAGCAACAGCGGTTGCCCGGCCTCGGTCGGGCACCTGGGCGGCGCGGCCGATGGACCCGGGCATGTGGTGGCGGTAGATCTTGAAGGTGACGTCGATGCTCTTGTGGCCCATCCACTCGGCGACGTCGGTGATGGGAATGCTGTGGCTGAGGCAGTTCGAGGCCAAGAAGTGGCGCAGGCCGTAGATCCTCACACCACCGGGGATGTCGACGACGTCGATCGCCTACTCAGGATCCTCTTGATCCGCAGCGCGGCGCGGCGCGGACGGCGTACCGAGGTCGTCGGTCCAGACGGCCGGCAGCCGGGCCTCGACGAGCACCCGGCCGTCGCCCGCAGGGGGAAGCTGGACGACCTGCAGCTCGGCCGCGGTGATCTCGTCCCCGTCGTGCCCGGGCCGCACTTCGACGCACAGGTGGTAGTCACGTGACTCGCCGTCCGCGACATCGATTGCGTACTCGACGGCGCCGGGACCGACGTGGTACCCACGGCCCGACAGGTCCTCCACCGATGGTGAGACCTGCTTGAGGAAGCGAACGCGGCCGCCGTCGGACGTGGTGACCCGCAGGGCGAGATCACGGACGACGGCCTGGCGTGTCCGCTCGACGATCGCCGCCAACTCCTCGGGAAGACTCGGCTTCGCCGTGGGTGATGCGGGCGCGGGGACGATGTTCACGGTGCCGCTCAGCGCCGAGGTGATCGACCGGATCTGCGCCACCGACCAGTTGGTGCCGATGCCACGGCCGTGACAGGCGAAACGACCGGCACAGGAGGTCAGCGTGGCGGCCAGCTCGTCGCCGCTCTCCGCCTCGGCCTCGGTGTCGGTCAGCATGATCGCGGTACGCACCGCGTCCGCGTGACCGGCGAACAGCCGGTCGGCGAGCCGGATCCACCGGCCGAATGCCGCCGCCTCCACGGACTCCAGCCCGGCCAGTGCCGCCCGCGCCTCGGCCTTGGCGGTCGCGGTCGCCCGGACCAGCCGCTGGGTGGGCGGGTAGAGCATCCGCGCGTACTCCGCCCCTGCGACGACGGCGAAGGAGACTTCGTCGTCCAGGCCGTCGATGGTCGCCGCGACCGTCGTCCTGACCGCGTCGAAGTCCGCGTCGGGCAGCTCCTTGGAGAGACCGAGCAGGAAGACGAGCGCGCGGGGCACGACCGTCACCGGATCGCCCGGCGCCGCGCCCGCGCCCACCACCGTGACGATCGTGTTGAGCTCGGTGGCGCCCGGAGCGAGGAACTCGTTGTGGTACAGCTCCAGGCCCAGCGCCGGAGCGACTCCGGGCCCTCGGACCGCCGGGTCGGACCGGCCGCGGCCCACGTTCCTGAGGCGCTCCGCGACGGCTCCGGCGTCGGCGGGGCGATCCGCCGGGTCCTTGCCGAGCAGCACCGAGACGAGGTGGTCGAGATCCTCGGGGATGCCCGGCCGGAGCGAGCCGGGGCGCGGGGGCGGGGTCTGGATGTGATGCGCCATCAACGCCCAGAGGCCACCCTCCGTCACGAACGGCGGCCTTCCCGTGAGGAGGGCGAAGAGCACACAACCCAGGGCGTAGAGGTCGGCCCGCCCGTCGACCCGCGCGCTCCGCCACTGCTCGGGTGCCATGTAGTCGGGCGTCCCCATGAGGCTGCCCTCCCGGGTGAGACCGGAGTCGCCTTGGAGGAATCCCGCGAGCCCGAAGTCGCACACCTTGATCCGGTCGCCGGCGAGCAGCATCAGGTTGGCCGGCTTGACGTCCCGGTGGACGATGCCCGTCCCGTGGGCGTAGGCCAGGGCGTCGGCGACCTGGACTGCCAGGTCCACGGCCTGCTGAACGGGCAGTCCGGAGGGCTGCTCCCGAAGCACCCCCGCGAGGTTGCGCCCCTTGATCAGCTCCATGACCAGGTGGAGCTGTCCGTCCTGTTCACCGCTGTCGAAGATCTGGGCGATACCCGGATGCTGGAGCCGCGCGGTGACCTTGGCCTCACGGCGGAACCTGTCCAGGGCGCTGCCCCCGGCGGCCGGATGTGCGGTGAGGAACTTGATGGCGACCTTGCGGTCCAGTCTCGGGTCGTGGGCCTGCCAGACCTCGCCCATGCCACCGCGCCCGAGCGGCACCTCCAGCCTGTACCGGCCGGCGATCCGCATCCCCGGAACGTTCACAGCCCCCCGCAGTCCGTCGGACGCCGTCGTCTCCAAGGCCGTCCCCCAGCCCCTGATCGTTCGGCATCCTACCGACCCTCTCCTCGCCGGCCCTCGGACTTCTTGGTCCGCCACCCAGGCTCCACAGGGGAACGCACGAAGTCGGGTCACTTGGGGACGGACGACCCGAAGCTGCGGATCGTCTTGGCTGCGGACACGGAGAAGGATGGGCTGCTGATTGGGCAGGCGGTCGAAGAGCAGTGACGCATGGGGGAAGGGCAGCCGGAGCTCGGTACTAGACCGCACCTTGATCACAACCAATACGCACCGTCATGCTCGACAGCACCACCGCCCGCGCCCTCAAGGAACACCTCGCCCAGCAGGCCAAGGAACGGCTCGCTGCCAGCCTGGTCTGGCAGAACGAGGCCGACTTCCTCTACACCAACCCCGACGGCTCCCGCCTGCACCCGAACACCATCACGACCTACTTCGCCCGCCTCGTGGAGTCCTCCGGGCTACCGCCCATCCGTCTTCACGACCAGCGCCACTGCGCGGCAAGCCTCGCGCTCGCAGCGGGCATGGAGATGAAGGAGATCCAGGCCATGCTCGGCCATCGGGAGATGGGCACGACGGCCGACATCTACGTCTCCCTGCTCCCCGATCAGCAACAGGCGTCAGCCGAGGCGGTGGCGGACCTGATCGCGACGCACCGACGGCGTGCGTAGCGCCACCGACCGCATCGGTATCGTCATCAACTGACCAACGAACAAGGCCGGGTCCGACGCACAGCGTGCATCGGACCCGGCCTTCTTGGTAGCGGGGACAGGATTTGAACCTGCGACCTCTGGGTTATGAGCCCAGCGAGCTACCGAGCTGCTCCACCCCGCGTCGGAAACACCGACCATACGGCACTGAGGGCAGCAGCGGAAATCCATTACCTCGCGCCTTGAGCCGCAAGAGGTGCGGCCTGTCCGAGAAGCCGGCGCGTGGGCCGGCTCGACACAACTCAGGTCAAGATTCGGCAAAGTCGCGGGATGGTTGGCGCCCTGCCCGGTCTCCCTGGTCAGCAACGGCAGGCCAGGTTCCCCTCGAAGCGCCTGTGGACTTTCGGTGCCGCACCGAACCGTTCGTCAGCAGAAAGGCCGCGCTCAGTGGCAACCCACCGTCTCAGCAAGAAGCGCCGCCGCGTCATCGCGGAAATGCTCTCCCTCGGCCTGGCGGGAGGCGGAGCCGCCTACATGCTCGTCCCCACCGCGATGGCGGGCAGCGCCCCGAACGCGTACACGTCCTACTCGTTCCCCTCAGGAACGCCCGGCATCCTGCACGACGTCACCTGGGCGACGACTCCCCAGCTGGACCCCGGCCTTCACCACCGGATGACCGCCGGTGCGCGTACAGCGCCGCCGCATACCTCTGTTCTACGGCGGCTTGGTCGGCGAGCTGCTCGCTCTGCCCGCGCTCCTGAGGGGCCAGTGGCTGCGCATCCTCGCGGTCATGGATGTCGCCCACAGCCCTCTACTCAGAGGTGCTGCTGACCGCGCCCCCACCGAGGCGCCGGACCGGCTCGACACCGCAACCGACCTGCCGGGCGGTTGACGGCTCCCACGGCACTCCCCACTCACCGCAGGCCAAGGCGGCCACCCCGCGGTTGCCCGAGGCCCTCCCCTTGGCGGTTCGACCACGCCGCTGTCCGCCACCCACGAAAGCTGTATCCCTTCGACGTCACCGACGACGTGGCGTGACAGCCCGGCCGCGTAGGAGCCGGACCCGCATCGGCAACGACTCACACCTGGGAGCCATCCATGCTTGATCAACAGCCGGCACCACGCCACTTCCCGCAACGCCGGCCCGTCCATAGCCATCGACAGCGCCGGCACCCTCATCGCCGCCATCAACATCGACTACTGACGCGGGGCGACGTGGTGGCCGGGCTGGTGGCCGTTCCAGGCGATCCGTGGTGGGAGGTACGGGTGCTGCACGGGAAGCTCTACCCGGCTCGGGCGCGCCGAGTGTGACCCACCGGCTCAGTGCCTCGCCCCGGCGCCTGGCCCGTCCTGCCTTGCCAGCCCTCCTTCCACCGCCCTCGGCCGTACCGTTCGGGTTCGCGGCGTCACCGCCCTGACCTGCGGCTTCACCCCGCCGGATCCTCCAGAGCCCCCAAATTACGCGGAACGCGGAACGCGGGACGGCGGTCCGGCATCGATTGCGTGAGAACAAGTGCAGGGACCCGATTGCGCCTCCGGAGCGATCCCGGCGCCTTCTTCGATCTTGCTCCCGGATTGGGTCGTTCGTGAGAGCAACTCCAGACTCTGGACCCTTCGTCCAATCTGGACGTATAGTCCAGGACATGAAGAGTGTCGAGGAGAGCACAGACCATCGGATCCGGATGTGGGGGCCCGTGGGTCAGGCCGTCGCGCTGCTGCTCGGCCCGTATGCCGAGGTGGTGCTGCACGACCCCGACACCGACCGGATCCTGGCGATCTGGAATCCGATGACCTCCCGCGGCCCAGGCGACCCTTCGCTGCTGGGCGAGCTGGACGCGCTGGATCCATCCGCGCGGGACGTGTTCGGCCCGTACGAAAAGCTGCTCGCGGACGGCCGGCGGCTGTCGTCGGTGAGCGCCGTCCTGCGTGAGCCGGACGGGAAGGCCACCGCGGTGCTGTGCGTCAACCTCGACCGCACGCCGCTGGAACAGGCCGCAGCCGTGCTGTCCGCGTTCGGCGCCCCGACGACGACCCGGCCGGAGCCACTGTTCGAGCAGGACTGGAACGAGCGCGTCCAGCACATCATCGGCGCGTACGTGCGCGAGTGCGGCCGCCCCGTCGAGCGACTGACCCGCGCCGACCGCCTGGCCGTCCTCGCCCGGCTGGAGGAGGCCAAGATCTTCGCCGTGCGCCGCGCCACCCCCGTCGTCGCCGCCGCCCTGCGGGTCTCCCGATCCACCCTCTACGGCCTGCTGGCCGAACTCCGAACCCCGAGCACCGAGGACCACACGCCATGACCCGTCTGCCCGACTTCCGCCTGGAAACCTACTTCTCCCGCTGGGAGTTCACCGCGCGCCACCACCTGACCGCCTCCGACGTGCAGACCATGACGCTTGGCGGGCTGCTCGGCCTGGCCGACGACGGGGACCGCGCCGCGTTCGAGAACCTGTCGCTGGGCTACACCGAGACCTACGGCGACCCGGCCCTGCGCGAGGCGATCGCCGGAATGTACGAGCGGGCGGACGCTGCCGACGTGATCTGCTTCGCCGGCGCCGAGGAGGCCCTCTACCTGGCGATGAACGTCCTGCTGGGCGCGGACGACCACGCGGTCGTGGTGACCCCGAACTACCAGGCGGCCGAGACCGTGCCGCTCGCCCTGTGCGAGGTCACCGGTGTCGCCCTGGACCCCGACCGCGACTGGGCCCTGGACCTCGACGCGGTGAAGGCGGCGATCCGCCCGAACACCCGGGTCGTCTCGGTGAACTTCCCGAACAACCCCACCGGCAAGGTCATCAGCGCCGCCGACTTCACCGAGCTGGCACGGCTGTGCGACGAACGCGGCGTCCACCTGTTCAGCGACGAGGTCTACCGCGGCCTGGAACGCGATCCGGCTCACACCCTGCCGCAGGCCGCCGACCTGTCCGAGCGCGCCCTGTCGCTGAACGTCACCTCCAAGTCGCTCGGCCTGCCGGGCCTGCGGATCGGCTGGATCACCTGCCGCGACCGCGAGCTGCTGTCCCGGCTGGAGCGGGCCAAGCACTACACCACCATCTGCAACTCCGCCCCCAGCGAGGTCCTGGCCCGCATCGCCCTCAAGGCCCGCGCCACGATCCTGGACCGCAACCGGGCACTCATCGCGGCCAACCTGCCGCTCTTCGACGCCTTCTTCACCGAGTTCGCCGACCTCTTCGACTGGCGGGCCCCGGACGGCGGCTGCGTCGCCTACCCCCGCTACCTCGGCCCGGACGGGGTGGAGGAGTTCTGCACCCGCCTGGTGGAGGAAGCCGGCGTCCTGCTGCTGCCCGCCAGCATCTACCGCACCGAGCTCACCCCCACCCCCACCGACCGCTTCCGCATCGGCGTCGGCCGCGCCAACCCCGAAGAGGGCCTGGCCGCCTTCGCCCAGTGGCTGCGAGCGAACCGATGACCCCGCCCGTCTTCGACACCGCCGCGATCGTACGCGCCACCACCCCGGAGATGGTCCTCACCGCCGTCCGCGACACGCTGATCGCCCACGCCCACGGCCGCACCACCGTGCCGCCACCGCTGCACCTGCAGTTCCCCGACGCCGACGGCGACTGCCACGTCAAGGCCGGCTGGGTCACCGACACGCCCGACTTCACCGTCAAGATCGCCACTGGCTTCTACCGCAACCCCACCGCCGGCCTGCCCACCAACCACGGCCTGGTCTGCGTCGTCAGCGCCCGAACCGGCCAGATCCGCGCGATCCTCGACGACCAGGGCCTGCTCACCGCCTGGCGCACCGCCGCCGCCGGCGCCCTGGCAACCCACGCCATGGCCCGGCCCGACGCCGCCACCCTGGCCGTGTTCGGCACCGGGGAACAGGCCCGCCTTCAGGTCGAATGGCTGGCCCGGCTCCGCCCGATCGACACGGTGCTCGTCCACGGCCGCAGCCTGGACAAGACCGGGGCGCTGTGCAAGGAGTTCAACACCCTCGGGCTCCACGCCCGGCCCGCCCTGGCCGACGAGGCGGCCGCAGCCGACATGGTCATCACCACCACACCCGCCACCGTCCCGGTCCTACAGGCCGGTCACGTCCGCGCGGGCGCGCACGTCACCGGCATCGGCACCGACATGCCCCACAAGAGCGAACTCCCGCCAGGACTCTTCGCCCGTGCGGCACTGATCGCCACCGACGACCACCAACAGTGTCTGGACCACGGCGACTTCGGCCACGCCGTGCGCGCCGGGTCCACCACCGACACCAGCGACACGCCCGTCGGCCTCCTGCTCGAAAGGCCCATCGAACGCCCGGACGGTGCAATCACGGTCGCCGACCTCACCGGAGTCGGCGCACTCGACGCGGCAGTCGCCTCGGCCGTCCTGCGCGAGCTGGCCCCGTAGACGCCCCGTGACCGTTTGGCCGGCGAGGCGGTGAACGGGCAGCGCGGCCTTTTGCCCATCCCACGCTGCTGGCCTACCGCTGCCCAGCGGTTCCCCCAGCGGCTGGCGACCTCGGCTCGCCCACCCGGGGGTGGCGCGGTCCACCAGCGGGCCTTGTACAACTGCGTGCCAGCCAACTGCCGGGCGCCCTCGGGCCGGTGGAAGGTGAGGGTGGAGGTGCACCAGGTGCAGGGCCCAACGTGGTCGGGGTTGACGGTGAGCAGGCGGCCGGTGACGGGTTCGTCGCCCACGCTCTTGATCCCCCGGGCCGAGCCCTCCGGGGTCAGCCCCACGGCTTCGAAGCGGTCGAAGCTCGGGTCGAAGCGCCACAGGTGCTCACCGGTGGCGACCCAGAACGTTCCTGGTGCGGCCCGGACGGGTGCCAGGTCGTGCCCACCGCTCTCCGGCAGAGGGACACTGCGCTCGGCGATGAGGGACGGTGCACCGGACGTGCCGCCGACCCGGAGGGCCAGCAGCGTGTCGTCACCGAGCACCCAGAGCAGTCCGGTTCCCTCGTCCCACTGCACGCCGTGAGCGCCGCCGAGCGGCAGCTCGGCATGGACGGTACTGCGAGACCCCAACGACGCCGCGTACAGCCGCACCCAGCCACCGGTGCTGGCGACCACGGCGACGTTGCCGTCCGGGAGGAGTTCCGCACTGTGGGGGTTGGCGGAGGTGCCGAGGTCCGTGGCCCAGACCGGCGTGCCGGTCGCCGCGTCCACCACCGCTGCCAGGCCACCCGAGGTGGTGACCGATCGCCGGCGGGCAGATCCCCCGGGGGGGGCGACTCCGCCCAGCGTGTCGCGTGCTGTCGCCCCCCGGCCGGTACCGGACCCGGACACCCTCCCAGGCTGCTACAGCTTCGCGATCCGCACGATGCCGGGGAGGACGGAACAGGAGGCGGCCGCCGTCCCCGGCCAGCCCGTCCAGCCCGTCCAGCCCGTCCAGCCCGTCCAGCCCGCCGCCTACCCGCGCACACACTGCCGTGACCGACTCCCCGCCGTGTGGGGCAGCCTCCGGTCTGTCAGCCAGCACGACACCGCCTCCGGCTCCTGGGCCGTGACCTCCATCGCACGGCCGCATGCTCGATTACAGGGGGCGGCAGTGGCCGGCACGGCGGCGGAGCCCAGACTCTCTCCGAACGAGAGGGCGCGGCCCCTGCCGTCGGACACAGCCCTATGGGCGGGCTGCCTCTTGTGGCCACGGCATTTACCTGATGAGTCATCAGACATAGTCAGCAAAAGGTCAGCCCGGGTACGAGCAAACCCTGTCCAACAAACACAGATGTGAGACGCGATCGCTCTCGGCACCCCCACTGGGGGGAGGCCCCCGGCTGGAGACCCATGAGTCCCATCGCGCTGGCTGCAGCCGGCTGCCCAGCACCTGCCGAAGAGCTCTCGACGCGCGACTGTACGGGACATCCCTCCAGTTCAGAGCACTTTTCGAGCCGCCTTCCGGATGAAGCGGTGCTGGCAGGGGCGGCCGGCCGTTCCGTATAGTGCGGACACCGGATGAGTCGATCTACTTGCGCGCCTCGATCAGGTGGCGGGAGGAATAGGCCACGAACGGGCCCTCCGCACGGATCCGGGCGTCGAGCTCGCGCAGCCTGTCCCGATAAGCGTCGACGGTGAAGCCGGGGACCATCCAGATCACCTTCCGGAGGAAGTAGACCACCGCCCCGATGTCGAAGAACTCGATCCGCAGCCGCTCGGACCGCAGGTCGACCACCTCCAACCCCGCCGCCTGCGCGTCCGCGCTCTCCCGGTCGGGGTTGCGGCCCTTGCGCGCCTCCGCCTGCGGGCCGAGGAAGAACTCGACCAGCTCGAACACCGACGCCGGCCCCACGTGCTGCGCGAAGTACGTGCCGCCGGGCCGGAGCACCCGGGCGATCTCCGCCCACCAGACCGTCGCCGGGTGCCGGCTGGTCACCAGGTCGAACGCCTCGTCGGCGAACGGCAGCGGCGGCTCGTCCGGATCCGCGACCACGACCGCCCCCAGCGGGTGGAGCAGCTCGGTCGCGCGCGCGACGTTCGGCGGCCAGGACTCGGTGGCGACCATCGCCGGCGGGAACGGCCGGGCCCCGGCCAACACCTCGCCGCCGCCCGTCTGCACGTCGAGTGCCGCCGAGGCCGACGCGAGCCGCTCCCCCAGCAACCGCTGGTACCCCCAGGACGGCCGGGCCTCCGTCGCCCGGCCGTCCAGCCAGGAGAAGTCCCAGCCGTCGACGGACACCGACTCGGCCTCGGCGATCAGATCTTCGAAGGTTCGCGACATGTCCGTATGATCCCGTCGCCTCCTCGTTCCGGCCAACCGGATTTAGCGGCGCGCGGCGCCTCCGACGGGCTCCGCGGCCGGCCGGCACACCCGCCCGGCCCGCCACGCCTTCCGGCGTCGCGTGCGACACGCCCGCCGCAACGCCCTCCGTAGCCGTGCAGGACCGCCCGCTCCCGCCTAGGCTCGCTGGGATGAGGCGACTCGACGCGGTGGACCGGGCCCTGTTCGACCGGGTGGCGCTCTCACGCCTGCGCGGTACCAACCCGTGGCTGCGCGGCCTGAGCCACGCCGCCGACCACGGGAAGCTCTGGTTCGGGACGGCGGCGGTGCTCGGCGCCGTCGGCGGCCGGACCGGCCGCCGGGCGGCGCTGCGCGGCGTCGGATCACTGGCGCTCGCCTCGGCCGCCGCGAACATCGCCGCCAAGCAGCTGAGCCGGCGGCCGCGCCCCGGCCTCGACCTGGTACCCGACGTACGGCGGCTGCTGCGCCAGCCGGTGACCACATCCTTCCCCTCCGGGCACTCCGCCTCGGCGGCCGCCTTCGTCACCGGCGTCGCCATCGAGTCGCCGCTCCTGGGCGCCGCGCTGGCACCGGTGGCCGCGGCCGTCGGCGCCTCCCGGGTCTACACCGGCGCCCACTTCCCCGGCGACGTGCTGGCCGGGTTCACGCTCGGCGCTGCGGCCGCCGCCCTGACCGTGCGGTGGTGGCCGCGGTCGAACGACACTCCACCGCCCGCCGGACCGCCGCCGCGCACCGCTCCGGCGCTGCCGGACGGCGCGGGCCTGTCCGTGGTGGTGAACAGCGGCTCCGGCAACGGGGCCCTGCTCGCGGCCGACCCGGAGGAGACCGTCGCCGAGCTGCGCGCCCTGCTGCCGCACGCGGACGTGCGGCTCTGCGGTCCGGAGGACGACCTGCTCGCGCTGCTCGCCGAGGCCGCCGACCGGGCGGCCCGGGCCGACGGGGCGCTCGGGGTCTGCGGCGGCGACGGCAGCGTCAACCTGGCCGCCTCCCTCGCCGCCGAGCGCGGGCTGCCGCTCGCGGTCTTCCCCGGCGGCACGCTCAACCACTTCGCGCTGGACCTCGGCATCGAGTCGCCGGCGGACACCGCGGCGGCCGTGGTGGCGGGCTCCGCCTGCGGGGTCGATCTCGGACTCGCCACCGACGACACCGCGCGCCGGGTCTTCCTCAACACCTTCAGCCTCGGCGTCTACCCCGAACTGGTCCGGGTGCGGGAGTCGTTGGAGGGCCGCCTGGGCAAGTGGCCGGCCCTGGCGGTGGCGGTCGCCCGGTCGCTGGCCTCCGCCGAGCCGGTCACCGTCCGGGCCGGGGGCCGTGACCGGTGTCTCTGGCTGCTGTTCGCGGGCAACGGCGCCTACGACCCGCCCGGCTTCGCCCCGACCCGCCGGACCGGCCTGGCCGACGGGCTGCTGGACGTCCGGGTCGTCGACGGCGGCCGCCCCTTCGCCCGCACCCGGCTGGCGGCCGCCGTCCTGTCCGGCACCATGGCGCGCTCACGCGTCTACCACGCGGCCCGGCTCAGGGCGCTCGACCTCGACTCCCTGGGCGACGCCGACCGGATCGCCGTCGACGGGGAGAGCCTGCCGGCCGCGGGGGCCCTCCGACTGGCCAAGGCCCCCAACGCCCTGACGGTCTACCGGCCTTCGGCCGACTGAACCGAGGCCGGTCCGGAGCGTGTGCGCGGTGGGCCGGCAGCGCTGCCGGCCCACCGCGCACACCGTCACCCGTCGGCGCCGCCGCTCGCGCAGGCGACGTGCAACACGGCGTCGCACTGCTCCAGGATCGCGGCGTCGAGCGGGAAGTACCCCTGCTCCGGCCTGACGTCCGTGCGGACCAGGGGTGCGGGTCCGTCGAACGCGGCGAAGGCCTCGCTAAGCCGGTTCCCGTCGAGGAGGGCGCATCCGTCGGTCGCCACCTGCTGCAGCACGTCCTCGTAGGTGTTCGCCGGGGGCGCGTCCAGCCCGATCGTGGTGCTCGAACCGAGGCTGGTGGCGATGAACGCGTACTGGTCGCCGACCAGCGCGCCGGTGACGGCGCCGGCGCTGAACCAGCCGACGTCCATGCCGCCCATGTCCATCCTGCTGGGGTTCCGCTGGAGGTGGCAGTTGTGGGCGAACACCAGGGTCGGGCCGCGGTGCTGCTCGCGGGCGCGGATGTCCACCAGGTTCTCGGACATCAGGGTGTCGCGGACGGCGGTCAGCCGTGACAGGCGCCGGTCGGCCGGCGCGATCTCGGCGAGCTGGGAGTGGTAGCGCAGCAGCCCGAGCGCGGCCCGGCCGTGCAGCTCGGCGAGCTGCCAGGCGGCCGGGGAGGACGCCGCGACCAGCTGCGGCAGCCGGGCGTACAGGGTGATCAGCAGGTCGTCGGCGACCGCCCGCAGGGCCAGCGCGTCCGGCGAGGCACCGATGGACCTCCCGATCTCCAGTACCGCCGCCGAGTTGCTCCAGCGCTCGTCGTCGCCGAGGAGCCGGTCGAGGCGCCCGTCGAGGTCGGCTTGGCCGTGGAGGAAGGCGTCGGGGCCGAGGTGGTCGGCCAGGAAGCCGTGGAGGTGCTTCAGGTAGCGGCGGGGGCTGGGGGCGCTGAGCGTCTCCAGCGGCGCGTCGAAGCCGTGGAACGCCACCTGCTCGTCCGTCGGGCGTCCGTCGTTGTGCTCGCGCAGCCAGGCGACGAGCTCGCGGTTGGCCTCCAGCCGGCCGAAGCCGTGGCTGAAGCCCTCGGCCATGACCTGGTCGAGCGTCCCGGCCCCGCCGCGGACGAACGCGTCGACCTCCAGTGCGGCGATCCGGTCGGACTCCACCGCGATCGATCGGAACCCGTGCTCGACCAGCACCTTGAGGATGCGGTTGCGCAGATGGCCGAAGGCCGGCTCCAGGTGGGTCGGCTCGCCGAGCGCCAGCAGCGCCGGCGGCGGGTCCAGCGCCGCGAGGAGCGAGGACAGCGCGGCGGCCGGCCCGCGGCCGCCGTCGAGGGCGAACGATCCGTGAACGGCTTCGGTTGCGGAATGGGTCGAAGTCATGACTTCGACCGTATCGTTGAACCAACGGTGTAAAGTCGAGCGCTTTCGACGGGCGATGGACAGGGCACGGACTCACATGAACCTTCAAACCGGGGTTCGGAGCGGGGGCGGGCGGTACCGCCCGGTGGACCTCGCCCGGGAGCACGGGATCTCCACCCAGGCGGTGCGCAACTACGAGCGGGACGGCGTGCTGCCGCCGGCCGGGCGCACCCCCAGCGGCTACCGCAGCTACTCGGCCGTACACGTCCGCGCCCTCCGCGCGTACCTGGCGCTCGTCCCCGCACACGGCTACGCCGCCGCCGGCGAGATCATGCGCGCGGCCAACGGCGGCGAGTTGGACGCCGCCCTGGCCGCGGTCGACCGCAGCCACGCCCAACTGATGCGCGACCGCGAGACGTTGGACGCCGTCGAGGCGGCCGTCGACGCGCTCGGCCGCGCCGCGACCGGGGGCGCACCTGCCGCCGGTCCGCTCGGAGTCGCCGCCCCGGACCGCCCCTTCTCGGTCGGCCAACTCGCGCACCGCCTCGGCCTCGCTCCCGCGACCCTGCGGAAGTGGGAACGGGCCGGGATCCTCGCCCCTCGGCGCGACCCGCAGACCCGCCACCGCCACTACTCCGCGGGCGACGTCCGCGACGCCCAACTCGCCCACCTGCTCCGGCGCGGCGGCTTTCCGCTGGCCCACATCGCCACGGTGCTGCACCAGGTCCGCGGCGCCGGCGGGCCCGAGGCGCTCGCCCTCTCGCTCGGCGACTGGCGCCGACGGCTCACCGACCGCGGACGCGCCATGCTGACGGCCGCCGGAGAACTCGCCGAGTACCTGCGGGCCCAGGAGACCGCGCGGCCCGGAGGCGTTCGGACCTCGGTGTGAACCCTCCCCGCCGTCCCGTGTCCGGACTGCGGGACGGTCCCTCACTCACCCCGCGCGGTGAGCCGTCCGGCGGCGTCGAGTCGTGCGAGGCGGTCGTGTTCCCGGTCGGCCCACTGCCGCACCCGGTCGGGGTCGAGCGGGGTGCCGTGGCCGACGTGGAGGGCGGTGGGGTCGAGGGCGAGCATCCGGCGGAGGCTGGCGAGGTTCTGCCGGGGGTCGTCGTGGAAGGGCGGGTTGGCGGGCCTGCCGGGGATCAGGCCCATGAAGGAGTTGGCGATCAGGTCACCGGCGACGAGGTCGCCGTCGTCGGTGAGGACCGAGACCGAACCGGCGGTGTGGCCGGGGGTGGGCATGATGCGCGCCGCGAGCCCGAAGTCCTCCAGGCTCGTCTCACCGCGGATCAGCACGGCCGGTTCGAAGGGTTCGGCCCGGGCGTGGAGCTTCTTGTTCCGGTCCATGAAGCGGCCCATCGGGCCGGTGGGCAGGTACGGTTCGCGGACCCGGCCGGAGCGGTACGGTCCGAGGTCGGCGATGTGGCCGGCGACGGGTGCGCCGGTGAGCCGGTGCAGTTCGGCGGCGGAGCCGAAGTGGTCGATGTGGCCGTGGGTGATGACGATCAACGAGACGTCGGCGGGGTCGACGCCGTGCGCGGTGATCTGCTCGTGGATCCTCCGGCCGCTGCCGGGGGTTCCGGCGTCGACGATGACCGGCCGTCGGCCGAGCAGGAGGTAGGCGTTGATGGTGTGCCGACCCATGACCGGGATCGGGACGACCTTGGTGCGGGACATGGCTCTCCTTCGGAGGGTGCTGGTCGATGCCCGCGCCGTGCGGGCACGGCGAAGCCCGGCCGGTGCGCGGACGCCGGCCACCGGCCGGTGGTGCGGGTGGTGTGGGTGGTGTAGGTGGTGTAGGTCGTGTGGGTCGTGCAGGTCGTGTGGGTGATGCGGGTCAGAAGCGGCGGCGGTATTCGGCCGGGGTGGTGCCCAGCCGCCGCCGGAAGACGCGGTGCAGCGTCTCCACGGAGCCGAGGCCGCTGGCGGCGGCGACCTCGGGCAGGCTCCGGTCGCCGTCCTCCAGCAGTCGCCGGGCGGCCTCCAGCCTGGCCGCCTCCACGTAGGCGGCCGGTGTCGTGGAGGTCCGCTGCTGGAACAGCCGGGTGAAGTGGCGCACGCTCAGGTGCGTGCGCGCCGCGAGGACTTCGAGGGAGAGGTCCTCGGTGAGGTGTTCGGCGATCCACATCCGCAGCTCGTCGAGCCGGTCGTCCGAGGAGCCCTGCACGGACAGCGGCACGCTGAACTGGCTCTGCCCACCGGAACGTTTGACGTACATCACCATCATCCGGGCCGTCGCGAGCGCGAGCTCCTGCCCGTGGTCCTCGGCGACCATGGCCAGCGTCATGTCCATCCCTGAGGTGACGCCGGCACACGTCCACACCTGCCCGTCCCGGACGAAGATCGGATCGGCGTCGACCCGGACGCTTGGGTGATCGGCGGCCAGCCGGCCTGCGGTGAGCCAGTGCGTGGTCGCCGGCCGGCCGTCGAGCAGCCCGGCGGCGGCCAGCAGGTGCGCCCCCGCACAGATCGACCCGATCCGCCGGGCCCGGGGCGCCGCGCGCCGCAGCCAGCGGGTGACCTCGTGGTCGATCACCGGCTCGACGCCGTCGCCGACCAGCTCGATCGCCCCCGAGACCAGCAGGGTGTCCATACGGCCGTGCGCGTCGTCGAGGGTCAGGTCCGCCATCAGCCGGACGCCGCTGGAGGTGGCCACCGGGCCGCCGTCGGCCGTCGCGATCTGCACGAGGTAGCCGGGCCGGTCCTCTCCGGCGACCCGGGAGGCGACGGAGAACACCTCGGCCGGCCCGGTGACGTCCAGCAGCTCGACGCCGGGGAAGGCGACGATCACGACGCGGTGCGGTGGGGGCATGCCCCGATCATTCCGCCCGGCCGGACATGGCCGCAATGACCAGGATCTGTCACATCAGGCCATCGCGAACGGTGTCCGGGCCGGCGCCGGCGCCGGCGAGCCCCGGGAAGCCGGACCGATCGGCGCCCCGCGCAGCCGGATCACCGGCACCCGCATCAGCGCAGCAGCGCCGGGGCGAGTTCGCGCCACTCGCGGTCCGGGAGTCCGGCCGGGTCGGCGGTGAGGACCTGGATGCAGACGTGGTCGGCGCCGGCGTCCAGGTGGTCGCGGACCCGGCGGCGGATCGCCTCGGCATCGCCGTACGCGACGATCGCGTCCACCAGGCGGCGGCTCGGGCCGCCCGTGAGGTCCGCGTCGCCGAAACCGAGCCGACGGACGTTGGCCTCCTGGTGCGGTGCCGAGGCGACGTAGCCGGCCACGTGGGCGGTGGCCAGTTCCCGGGCACGGGCGGAGTCGGTGTCCAGGACCACGGCCTGCTCGACCCCGAGGAACGCACCCGGGCCCATCAGGGCACGGGCCCGGACGGTGTGCTCGACCGGGACGAAGTACGGGTGCGCACCCCAGGTGCGTTCGGCGGCCAGGCGCAGCATCTTCGGGCCGAGCGCGGCGAGCACGCGCCGGGGCGCCGGGTCTGGCCGCGGGCTGTGGGCGGGGACGGCGTCCATCGCATCCAGGTAGGCGGTCATGGTGGCGACCGCCCGGCCGCGGGCGGGCATCGGGTAGCCGTCGAGCTCGCGCACGGTGTCGTCGACGCGGTGACCGCCGAGGCCGAGCAGGTAGCGGCCGGGGAACGCCTCCCCGAGGGTACGGGTCGCGGTGGCCGCGGCGATCGGGTCGCGGAAGGCGATGTTGGCGATTCCGGAGGCGACGGTGATGTGCCGGGTCGCGGACAGCAACAGCCAGGCCTGGCCCGCCGTTTCCCGGCCGAACGCCTCGCCGAACCAGATCGCCCCGTACCCCGCCTCCTCGACTTCGGCGGCGACCTCCCGGACCCGCCCGGCCGGCTGGCCGTCGAAGGCGAAGGTCCAGATCCCCACCCGGCCCGGGCCGTCGCCTGCGTCGGCCTTCGTCGGTGCTTCTGTCATGACTGCTGGTGCTCCTCGGTGGTCGTCGCCGTCATCCGCGGGGTCGTCAGAATCGTTCTCGGGCACGGGCGGTGCCCGTGCACGGGCATGGGACGACCCCGCGAGCGGCTAACCGGAGAGGTTCTCCGGTTCGCTGCGCCCTACAATACGGAGAACCTCTCCGATTCACCATCGATCCCGAGGAAGCCCACCGATGACCCCGGCCCCCGCCCGCCGCACGGACGCCCGCCCCGCAGACGCCCGGCGCACCGATGCCCGGCGCAACCGTGAGCGGCTGCTCGCCGCCGCCCAGGAGGTGTTCGCCGAGACCGGGGCGGAGGCCTCGCTCAACGAGATCGCCCGGCGAGCCGGCGTCGGTCCGGGCACCCTCTACCGCCACTTCCCCACCCGGGCCGCCCTGTTGGCCGCAGTGCTGCGCGAGCGCGTCGAACGGCTCTGCGCGCGCGCCGGCGAACTCGTCACCTCCCGGCCAGCCGACCGGGCACTCGTCGAATGGCTCGGCGCCTTCCTCACCCACGCCCGCACCCACCAGGGCCTCGCCGGCGCGCTACTGCTGGAGGCCTCGGACGAACTCGGCGCCGACTGTCACCGGCTCATCGAGGACGCCGCCGCCGAAGTCCTCACCCACGCGCAGCGCGAGGGCACGGCCCGCCCGGACCTGACGCCCGGCGACCTGCTCCAACTCGCCCTCGGCGTCGCCCTCACCACCACCGGCGCCGAACCCGAGGACGACGCCCGCGCCGAACGCCTGCTCGCCCTCGTCCTGGACGCCGTCCTCACCCCGCGCGCCCACCACCGGCCCGACGGCAACTCCGGGGCGTGAGCGCCACCGCAGGCCGGACGCGCCCCACCACCGCTCTCCGGCCCGAGTGACGACCTGCCCCACTACCGTGGCCCGGAGACGGCCGGCGCGGCGGGCGCGCCGAGGACCGGCGGGCGACCTCGGGCGTCAGCTTCTCGCCCGATAGGGCGGGAATCGCGCCGGGTCGGTGAAGTCCTGGTCCGCGTCGGGCCAGCGGCGACGCAGCAGAGCGGCGATGCGGTGGGTCCAGGTGGTGAGGTGCGGCAGGGCGTTGTGGATGGCTGCGGTTCGTGCAGCGGCCTCCAGGGTGGCGATGAGCTGGGGGCGGCTGGGGTCGCCCGGTGAGCGGGTGTCCAGTACGGCGAAGCGCTGGAGACGGATCAGCGCCCAGGACGTGCAGGCGGCAGCGAGCCCGTGTCCGTACCGCCGGTCGTCCTCCGCTTCCGGGATGCCGCGGACCAGGGCGTGGCGGTAGTGGTCGGCCAGTCCGGTGGCGGTCGGCTCGCCGACCGTCATCCACGCCGGGCCGGGGACGTACAGACACACGGCGTCGGTCAGCGCGTGGGTGTAGCCGGCGTATTCGAAGTCGATGAGGCGCGCATCGGCCGGGCGGCAGGGGTGGAGGAGGATGTTGTTGGCTTCCGAGTCTCCGTTGCTGAGGGCGAGAAACGGTCCGGGGTGGTGCAGTTCGTCCAGTACCGCGGTGAGTTCGTGCTCGGCCCGGCCGTCGAGAGGTGCACCGAGTTCCGCGGCGTGGCGGATCGCGGTGTCCCGGAGCGGGGCGAGTCGTCCGGCCGTGTCGGCTGCGGGATCGACCGGTCCCAGCCGGGCTCGGCGGGCGTAGTAGAGCGGGGCCCGGCCCGCAGTGGCCGCGCTCAGCTCACCACGGGCCCGGGCGAAGGCGGCCAGCCCTTCGCCGTGGGCTGCCGCCCCGTCGCGTCGGAGCAGATGGTCCAGGGCGATGCGCGGCGCGAGGTCTTCGAGGACGAGGAACCTGGCCGCTGTGTCGGCGGCGATGACGCGAGGGGTGAGGCCGACCTCGACGTCCTCGCTCAGGAACTGGAGCGCCGCCAGCTCCGTGCGCAGCCGCCATGCAGCGGTACGGTTCCGGTCCCGGCCGGTCCGGATCCACTTGACGACTACCGAGCGCGGAGCGGCCGTACCGCGTAGCCGGACACGGGCAACCGCCCAGGGCTCCAGCAGCTCCCGGTCGACGACGGTCACCGGTGAGGAGTAGCGATCGGCCAGGAGGTTCTGCAGGGCGACGGCGGCCGGGAACGTCGCGCCGGAAGCGGGCATCCACCCACCGTACGGCGTGAACACCCCGTCCGTGGGAGAAGTCGGGACCACGGACGGCCTTCGCGACAGCGCGAACTGCCGTTGCCCGTCCCGGCTGCCGAGCAGCAGGGCGCTCCGGCCGGGGAGGCCGCCGTCGTGGCCCCGGGTCGCCGGTCAGCCGAGCGGGGTGATCTCTGTCGGGCCGTAGCAGGCGGCGGTCTCCCCCGTGATCAGCGCCCAGTAGCGGTCGCCGAACGACCAGTGCCACCACTCCGTGGGGTAGTTCACCAGGCCCGCCGCGACCAGCACGGTGCCCAGCAGCCTCCGGTTGGCCCGCGCCTCCTCGCTGATGTCGGCGGCATGGGTGTAGCAGGCTCCCTCGCTCTCCTCCGGGTCCGCGTTCATCCGTGTGCCCAGGTCCAGTTCACGCCCGCCGGCATCGGCCAGGGTGACGTCGACGGCCGCGCCGGCGCTGTGCGGAGCGATGCCGGGCGGTGACACGTACCGGCTCGCAGCTGTGTGGATCTGACCTGCGGGCCACTCCGGGTGAAGGGCCCGAAGCTGATCCGCGTACTCCTCGAAGTACTCCTGCTGCAGGGAAGGGGGCCGGTACCCCTCGACGAACAGCAGCCGCACGTCCTGCGGAAGCATCGCCTGGGCCTTGAGCAGCCGTTCCAGCACACCTTCCCGCAGGTACGCGAAGGCGTCCGCCGGGTCCTGCTGACGTGCATCGACCAGTAACGCCCCGCCCGCGCGGACGTCCACGAGACGTTCACCGCACTCCGCAACGGGTATGGCGGCGACCTTCGGATCCGACATCAACACGATCTCACTCATGGTGCGATCATCCCGTTCGGCGCCGCTGCCGGGAAGTCGTTCGAGGTCGTCCGACGTCACCGGCACGGCATCAGAAACCGGGCGGGGCGGGGCCGATGGGCCGAACGAAAGAGACCGGGGCCGGCGCGATCACGCGCCGGCCCCGGTCCGGTAGTAGCGGGGACAGGATTTGAACCTGCGACCTCTGGGTTATGAGCCCAGCGAGCTACCGAGCTGCTCCACCCCGCGTCGGTGAGACCACTCTAGGCGACAACCCCGCCGAACGCGAAATCGATTCCCTCCGGCCGAGTCGGCCCCACGGACGGCAGCACCACGGCGGGCGGCCGTCCCGGGGTCTCGCCATCCGCGACACCGCGCCGGTACCTTGTCGCGAAGACCTCATGCACATGCAGGAATCCCGGTCCCCCAGGGCCCGGGAGGACGTCAAGGTGCCACGACGGACTCCCGGCGTGGCGCAGTCGAATACCCGCAGTTGGGACTGTTGATGGCCGCGCCCCGCCCGTACGACCTCGTCCTGTTCGGTGCCACCGGGTTCACCGGCCGGCTCACCGCCGAGTACCTGGCCCGGTCCGCGCCCGAGGGCTGCCGCTGGGCACTCGCCGGGCGGGACGAGCGCAGGCTCGCCGCCGTCCGGACGGAGCTGGCGCGGATCGACCCGCGCTGCGCCGAACTCCCGCTGCTGGTCGCGGACGCCGCGGACCGCGCGGCGCTGCGCGACGTGGCCGCCTCGGCCCGGGTCGTGGTGTCCACGGTCGGCCCGTACCTGCGGCACGGCGAGCCGCTGGTGGCGGCCTGCGCGGACAACGGCACCGACTACGTGGACCTCACCGGCGAGCCGGAGTTCGTCGACCGGATGTACGTCAGGCACCACGAGCGGGCGGTGGCCACCGGGGCGCGGCTGGTGCACGCCTGCGGCTTCGACTCGGTGCCGCACGACCTCGGTGTGCTGTTCACCGTAGAGGAGCTGCTGCGCCGCGGCGGCCCGGCGCCCCGGGTCTCGGTCGAGGGCTTCGTCCGCGCAGGCGGCACCATCTCCGGCGGCACCTTCGCCTCGGCGATGACGGCCTTCTCCCGGCCGCGGGCGATGGCGCAGGCCGCCCGGGCGCGCCGCGCGGTCGAGCCCCGGCCGAAGGGACGGCTGGTGCGCACCCCGGTCGGCCGGCCGCACCGGTCGCGGGCGGCCCGGGCCTGGGCGGTTCCGATGCCCGCGATCGACCCGCAGGTGGTGTCCCGCTCGGCCGCCGCCCTGGACGAGTACGGCCCGGACTTCGGCTACACGCACTACGCGGCGGTGCGGCGGCTGCCGATCGCCCTCGGCGGTGTCGCCGCGGTGGCGGCGCTCGCCCTCGCCGCCCAGCTGCCGATGCTGCGCCGGGCGCTGGGGCGGCTACGCAAGCCCGGCGAGGGGCCGAGTGCGGAGCAGCGGGCGCGGTCCTGGTTCGCGGTCCGGTTCGTGGCGCGGGCGCAGGGCGGGCGGACGGTCCTCACCGAGGTGTCCGGCGGTGATCCCGGCTACCAGGAGACCGCGAAGATGCTGGCCGAGTCGGCGCTCTGCCTCGCCTACGACGACCTCCCGCCCGTTGCGGGGCAGCTGACCACGGCGGTGGCGATGGGCCGGCCGCTGATCGACCGGCTGGTCGCGGCGGGCATCTCCTTCCGGGTGCTGGACGCCCCGCCGACGACCTCCCCCGGCCGGTGACCGCCACCGCCCGGGGTGGCGGCCGGTGACGGCCCCCCCGGGTGCCCGGGTGCCCGGCTGCCGGGTCAACCGGGTCGGCCGGGTCAGCCGGTGAGGGCTTCGGCGAGCTGGTCACGGGAGGTGACGCCGAGTTTGGGGAAGGCCCGGTAGAGGTGGTGCCCCACGGTGCGGGGGCTGAGGAAGAGCTGGGTGGCGATCTCGCGGTTGCTGTGGCCCGCCGCGGCCAGCCGGACCACTTCCCGTTCCTGCGGAGTGAGCCGGCCGAGCGGCGCGCCGGTGGCGCTGGTGGAGTCGATCACCTCACCGGTGCCGCGGAGTTCGGCGCGGGCGCGTTCCGCCCAGGGCCGGGCGCCGGCCTTCTCGAAGGCTTCCAGGGCCTCCCGCAGGAGGCGCCGCGCGTCGGAGCGGCGGCGACGACGGCGCAGCCACTCGCCGTACAGCAGGCGGGTCCGGGCGAGCTCCAGGCCGCCGCCGGCGCGCTCCCCGTGGGCGACGGCCGCGGTGAAGGCCTCCTCGGCCTGCTCGTCCCCACAGGTGAGGGCCCGGCAGCGGGCCGCCAGCGCGAGGGCCGCCGGGCCGCCGCACTGGTCGGCCCACCGCTGGACGCGCTCGGCGGTCGCGGGGCGTGCCGTGCCCGCGCGGGCCGCGGCCTCCACCAGGTCGGGCAGCGCGAAGGCGAGGAGCACCGGTGGTCCGTCCGGGTGCCGGTCGGCCGCATCGAGGTGGACGAGGGCGGGTTCCGCGTCGCCCGCGCCCAGGTGGACGAGGGCGAGGGCGCGGTGGGCGTGGGCCGCGGCGGTGCCCAGCCGGTGCCCGTGGGCGTGGGCGAGCGCGGCCTCGGCCAGCTCGCGGCAGCGCGGACCGTCGCCCTCGACGGCCGCGCAGGTGGCGAGCGTTGCCCGCAGGTAGCAGGCCCGGTGGTCCAGGCCCGCGTACCCAGCGATGCGCAGGCCCTCCTCGGCGGCGCGGGCGGCCGGCTGGAGCGCGCCGATCGCGAGGTGCGTCTCGGCGAGCAGGTGCAGGCAGGTCGCCTGCCAGCCGAGCAGGCCGCGGGAGCGGCAGTGGGCGAGCAGCAGTTCGGCGAGCTCACGGGCGGTCACGTGGTCGGCGAGCGCGTGCACGGCGTGGGCGGCCAGGAAGCGCTCGCTGAACAGCGCGCCGGGGTCACGCGCCGTCGCCTCGAACCGCTCCGGCGCGACCGGCTCGCCGCCGTAGACGGCCGCCAGGGCGGCGAGGGTGCCGTGGCGGCCCGGCGGTCGGGCCGGCACCCGGGCGCGGACGCGCTCGACGAGGTCCGGATCGCCCGCCGACTGGGCGGCGTGGAACGCCTCGATCAGGATCGCGGGTGCGGCGTCCTCCACCCCCACGAGGACCTCGACCGCGCGGACCGCGGAGCCGGCGTTGAGTTCCAGTGCGGCCCGCACCCGGGCCAGTTCGGCCCCCTGCACCCCGTCGCCCGAGCCCAGCTCCCCGGCGAACGAGCCGCGCTCCCCGTCACCCGAGTCCGGCGCGCCGCCGCCGCCCGCGCCGGACGGCCCGCCGCGGCGCAGCAACGCCTCGACGCGCTGGAACTGGCCGGCGTCGGCCGCGGCCTGGGCGGCCGCGACCAGGCGGCGCCGGCGTTCGGCCGGATCGGGGCTCAGCTGGGCCGCTCGCTCATGGGCGGCCGACGCGCTCGCCATGCCCTGGCGGCCGCTTGCCCGTTCGGCGGCGCGGTCGAGCTCCCGGGCCACCTCCTCGTCCGGGCCGGTGGCGGCCGCCGCGCGGTGCCAGGCCCGGCGGTCCGCGTGTTCCTCGCCGACCAGCACGTCCGCCAGGGCCAGGTGGGCGCCGATCCGGCGGGCCAGGGTGGCGCTGCGACAGGCGGCGGCACGCACCAGCGGATGACGGAACGTCAGAACGGTCCCGTCGAGACGTATCAGACCGGCGGTCTCGGCGGGTTCCAGCGCGGCCGGTGAGACCTGGGCGGCGGCCAGGACGACGCCCAGGTCGCCCGTGTCGTCTGCGGCGGCGACGAGCAGCGCCGACCGGGTCTCGTCCGGCAGCAGGCCGATCCGGGCGCCGAACGCCGCCGTCACCCGGCTGGAGGGCGTCGGATCCCCCGGGGTGGCGGGCAGCGGGCCGAGCAGCCCCGCCCGCTGCTCCGCGCTGAGTGCTCGGGGCAGTTCGATGAGGGCCAGCGGGTTGCCGCGCGCCTCGGCAGCGACCCGCTCCCGTACGTGCGGGGGCAGGTGCGTCCCCGCGTGTTCGGTGAGCAGCACGGCGGCGGGCGCCCGGTCCAGGGCGTCGAGCCGCAGTTCCGGCAGGCCGAGCGGGATCGGCTCGCGCACCGCGAAGACCATCACCACGCCTTCGGAGTCCAGCCGGCGGGCGGCGAACGTCAGGGCGTCCAGGGACTCCCGGTCCACCCACTGGGCATCGTCGACGAGGCAGAGCACGGGGTCCTCGCCGGCGTACTCCGACAGCAGCGTCAGCACGCCGAGGCCGGTCAGGAAGCGGTCCTGGCCGGTGGGCGCGGCCAGCCCGAAGGCCGCTCGCAGCGCGTCGGCCTGCGGCTCGGGCAGCACGCCGAGCCGGTCGAGCGCGGGGCGCAGCAGCTGGTGCAGGGCGGCGAACGGAAGCTCGGTCTCCGATTCGATGCCGGTGGTCCGCAGGACCCGGGCCGCTCCCGCGTCGGCCGCGAGGTGCTCCAGCAGCGCCGTCTTGCCTATGCCGGCCTCGCCGTGGACGACCAACGCGCCGCTGGTGCCCTCCGCCGCCCGCAGGAGAAGACTTCTGAGCTGGCCTTCTTCAGTGGCCCGACCGTAGAGCATCCGCGGAGTCTACCGAGGTCGGTGTACGGCATCGGACGTCGCGTTAGGTCATGGTGACCGATTCGCGCGCGGCGGTGGCACGCCTACCGTCGTACTCGTTCGACCGGCACCGCCGGCGTCGACCACCGGAACAGGGAGAAGACTTGATGTTCAGTATCGAAACGGCCCGGCTGCGACTGCGCCCGTACACCCCCGAGGTCGCCGAGCAGGTCGTCGCCGGCGTCCGCCCGGACAACGGCTGGAGCCCCGGCTTCCCGCGGGAGGACGACCGGGACGTCGCGCGGATGTTCCTCGCCGCGCCGCAGGGCGAGCCGCTGTTCTCGCCGTTGCTGATCGAGCTGCTCAGCAACGACCTGGTGATCGGCGGCATCGGGTTCTTCGGCCCGCCCGACGAGGCGGGAGCCGTCGGGCTGGGGTACGGCGTCGCCCCTGAGGTCGAGGGCCGCGGTTACGCCACCGAGGCGCTGCTGGCCCTGCTGCACCAGGGGTTCGCCGACGGGCGGGTGCGGCGGGCGCTCGCCGACACCGCCCACGACAACGCCGCCTCGCAGCGGGTGCTGGAGAAGGCCGGGCTGCACCGGATCTCCTCCGACGACCGCCTCCACTACTACGTCCTCGAAGGAGGCGGCCCGACCGGCTCGCTTCGGTAGGACTCCCCCCTTGCAGGCGCAGGGCAGGGTTGCCGGGCCCGTGCCGTCGGGGCACCGTTCCCGGAATATCAATGATCACGGGGAGGCCCGTTCGTGCATGATGACGGCATGAACCGCAGCGACCAGCGCTTCCACGTCATCGTGCTGTCGAACTTCGCGAAGGGCTTCGACAAGTACGCGTTCGCCTACGGCAAGGCGGGGATCCCGGAGAGCACCTACCCCGACCGGTTCCACCTGCTGACCCGTGCGGAGCTGGGTATCGGCATCGGCAAGGCGCGACGCCTGCTGGACCGGCTGGCCATTCCGGGCGACCGGCTGCTGGTGCTGGAGACCACGGTGGACCCCGACAAGCTGGTGCCCAACACGTCGACCGGCCTCGGCATGGAATGGCACGAGGCTCGCATCCGGTTGTCGGCGGTCCACGAACTAGACCACGTGGGCGGGGAGTCCACCCTGCGCCCGACCACCGTCGAGGACGCGATGGCGGCCTCGCTGCAGCTGCACGGATCGGCACTGCGTCACTACGCCGACATGCGACCGCGCTCGGTCTCGGTTCTGCCGGTCGCCTCCGCCTGCCAGGCGCGGTGTTCGTTCTGCTTCTCCTCGGCGTCGATCTCCAGCGACCAGGCGCCGGCACGGGTCCCGTGGGACGCGGTCGCCCACTGGCTGGAGCGCGCCCGCACGGCGGGTGCCGAGCGTGCAGTGATCACCGGCGGCGGGGAGCCCACGCTCATACCGTTCGACCAGCAGCTGCGGCTGGTCTCCGCCTGCGCGGCGGCCTTCCCGAAGGTCGTCCTGATCACCAACGCGCACACCCTGGCGAAGGGCCGACACGCCGACCGGGCCGGCCGGCTGGCGGACCTGAGCGCCGCGGGCCTGAACGTGCTGGCGGTCTCCCGGCACCATCAGGACGACGCCGTCAGCGAGAGGCTGATGATGCTGAACACGCCCGTGAACTCCGTGGTCGACACCTGGCGCACGGAACGCGACCGCTGGCCGGGCCTGCGGATGAGGCTGATCTGCGTGCTCCAGCGCGGCGGCGTGGCCGACGCGGCCGGCGTCGCCGACTACCTCTCGTGGGCCGCGGCGCTCGGCGTCGAGGAGGTCTGCTTCAAGGAGCTCTACGTCTCCACCAGCACCGAGTCGCTCTACTTCGACCGCGCGGCCAACGTCTGGAGCCGGGAGCACCAGGTTTCGCTGTCCGTGGTCACCCGGTTCGCCGAGCAGCACGGCTTCGAACCGGCGAGCCGCCTGCCCTGGGGCGCGCCGGTCTACCGCGGCAGCTGGGACGGCCGGCCGATGCGGATCGCCGCCTACACCGAGCCCAGCCTGCTCTGGGAACGCACCAACGGGATCGCCCGCAGCTGGAACGTCCTGGCCGACGGACGCTGCTACGCCTCGCTGGAGGACCGGGCCAGCGAGATCGTGCCGGAAGGGGCGGCGGCATGAGGTTCGACGAGTTCCAGGAGTTCCGGCAGCGGCAACTCGGTGCTTCCCCCCTGCTTCTGGACGCCGCGGAGACCAATGTGTACCGGGCGCTCGCACCGGCGCGCCCGGAACCGCCGACCGATCTGAGCACGGTGCACCGGTGCGATCTCGCCCGGGCCTGGCTGCGGCGCTTCGAGCTGCCGGAGGACTGGTCCCGCCACGCCATGGTCTGCCGGGGAGTCCGGCACGGGCTCGGCGTGGTGTTCCACTGGCTGCGCGAGGTGCAGGCGCGGCTGTGGTTGCCCGGCGACGTCTATCCGGTGTACTTCGAGCTGGCTCGCGCCGCGGGCCTGACGCCCGGGTCCTACCCGACGCTGCCGGCGCCGGTCCTGCCCGGGGCGCCGGCGGCGGACCGGCCCGAGTACCTGCTGCTCGCCAACCCCAGCAAGCCGCTCGGCCGGTACCTGTCCGATGCCGAGTGTGCCGCGGTGGTTGCGTGGCTGGAGGAATCACCGCGCCGCCGCCTGCTGATCGACTGCGTCTACGACCTGGGAGCCCCGTTCGCCGCCGGGACACGGCGGCTGCTGGACACCGGTCGTGCGGTCCTGCTGCATTCGGTCACCAAGGGGTGGCTGTGGCCGCGCACGTTCGGCGTGGTCCTGCTGGGTCCGGCACGGGCGGCCGGCGTGGCCGGGCCGGGCGAGCCGGGCGACCTGACCGACCCAGCTGGCCTGGCCGACCTGGCCGACCTGGCCGAGGCGTTCCGGGCGGATCCGCCGGCGCCGGCACAGCTGAGGCTCGCCGACCGCCTCCTGACCGAGCACAGCGACGTGCCCCGGCAGGTCGTCGACGAACTGGCCGCACGGGCCGGGCGGTTGTTCGAACGGTTGCCGGACGAGGTGCTCGGGGCGATTCCCGCCGCGAGCCGGACGTGTCCCGGCAACTACTTCTTCCCGGTCGACATCCCGGCGGAGACACTCCGGCGCGAACACGGCGTGCTCGCCGTACCCGTCGGCGTGTTCGGCGAGAGCAGCTGGTCCGGCTCCGTCCTCACCAGCCTGGCCGCCACCTTCGGCCCGCCGCCGACGGTGGCGCGATGAGCCGCTGATGGGGCCGGCCGGACACGCCGATGCGGACCGGAGCTCGCCGGGGCGCCCACCGACATCCGCGGCCCCGCGCCCCGGTCCACCCGCCGGCTACCGGACCCCACCGGCCACCAGGCCGTCCAGCTCGTCGGCGTCGACGTTGAGCGTCACCCCGCCGTACGTTTCGTCGGCGCCGCCCCGGTACTGATGGATGCGGCGGCCGGTCCACAGGTCGTCGGGCAGCCCAGCCTGCCCGGTGGTCGTGGCGTGCCCGTCCCAGCGGGCGTACCAGATCGCGTCGGGCATCGGGGCACGCCCGGCCCGGGCGGCGGCGACGAGGTCGGCGATGCCGGAGCTCATGCTGGAGTAGAAGCCCGACCGGTACCCGGCCGCCTGAAGCGCCCGGGTCCAGCCCACGGTGAAGTCGACCACCGCCCGGCTGCACACCGCGTCGCCCGCCGGATACGCCTCCATGTCGAGGTACACCGGGCTGCCCGGCCCCAGCCCCAGCGCCTGCAGCGCCGCCGCCGCCTCGTCCGCCTCCTGTCCGCCCTGCTCCTCGGCCCGGGCCGGGTCGATCCGCAGCGGCTTGTCCTCCCGCTCGGCGCAGGGTGCCTGGAGCCCGACGTGCGTGGGCACCAGCCGCCACCCCATCGCCCGGACCGTGCCCACCCACTGGGGCGTCAACCGGGTCTGCGCGCAGGCGCGCTGACTGCCGCTGCTGTAGATGTTCACCGCACCGTACGGCGAGGAGACACGCCAGGCAACCATGGCCTCCACGGGCGGGGCAGAGCAGGCGTCGAACCCGGCCCCGGTGAACCGGTACTCCGGCAGTCCGTCGGCAGGACCGTCCGGCGGCACGGCAAAGGGCGAAGGAAGGGCGACCGACGACACCGCCGCCGGAACGGCAGCCGGATCCCACCCACCGAGCGCGCTCGCCTGGGCCGTACCCGGGAGCATCACCAGCGCAACCGTCAGGAACGCGGTCCGAGAGAGAAGGTGCATCCCCCTGTCCTAGCCGTCCACCCACGGGTCTCCCCCGCCATCGCGCCGACGCGCCGCGTCCGTTCACCCGGAATCACCACACCTCCGGCCCGCCGCACTCGCCGCTCTGCCGCGCTCCGGCCACCCGGTCAGGCTTGTCCCACCGGAGTCGGACGGGAGCCCGCCAGGTCGGCTTCCGCTTCGGAGATGGATCAGCCCCCGCGCGCGGGCCCGGCTCCCCGACCGCCCGCGCCCTTCCCGGCGCGGGCGGCCGGTGCGCCGACGGCCGGCAGGGCCCCGAATTGCCTCCGGTCACGGCGTCGGTCCTGGACAATCAGGTCATGCGTATACGAGAAGTTCGCACCGAGGACCTGCCGCTGCTCCAGGACGTCGAGAGGGCGGCCGGGCGGTACTTCCACGACATCGGCATGCCCGAGATCGCGGACGACGAGCCGCTGCCGCTCGACGAGCTCGCCCGGTACCAACGGGCAGGGCTGGCCTGGGTGGCCGTCAGCGAGGGCGACGTTCCGGTGGCCTACCTCATCGCCGACCACGTCGACGGGAACCTGCACGTCGAACAGGTCTCGGTGCACCCTGACAGTGCGCGCCGAGGCATCGGACGGTCGCTGCTGGACCATCTCGCCGAACGGGCGGCGACCCACGGCATCCCGGCCCTGACCCTCACCACGTTCGCCGACGTGCCGTGGAACGCCCCCTACTACGCACGCTGCGGCTTCCGTCCGCTGGACGACGGCCTGCTCGGCCCGGACCAACTGGACATCCGTGCAAGGGAAGCAGCCCACGGCCTGGACAGGTGGCCACGGCTCTTCATGCGCCGACCCGTGTGACAGCGGCCTCGCGCTCGTGAACACCACGAGGCCGACCCGTCTCCGCCGACCCGGCCGGCCCGCCTACCCCAGGAGGGCGGTGACCGCCGAGACGAAGCGGTCGGCGTCGTCGAGCCACGGGAAGTGGCCGGCACCGGGCTGGACGACCAGTTCGGCGTCCGGGTAGAGACCGGCGAGCTCGGCGACGGCGCTCGGCGGGGCCGACAGGTCGACCTCACCGGCGAGGACCAGGACCGGCGCGGCGAGCGTAGCGAGTGCGGCCCGGGTGGCCTGCGGGTCGAAGGCGCCCTCGGAGCCGTGGACGGCCGCGGCCTCGTCGTTGCGCAGCTCGTCCCCGGCCGCGGCGTGCGCCCGGGACGTCTCGTCCCAACGGCCGTATGTGAACGGCGAGATGGCCGCCCAGTCGGTCGGCGTCGCCCGGCCGGCCACGATCGCCTCCAGGGCTGCGAACGCCTCCGGGAACCACGGCTCCTCCTTGCGGAGCAGCGCCGTCTGCAGCCTGGTGTCCCCGGTGATCGTGACTCCGACGGCGAACACGCTCGGCGTGATCAGGACGAGCCTGGCGACGTGTTCGGGGTATCGCTCCGCGTAGCGGGCCGCCAGGTTGGCGCCGGCGGAGTGCGCGAGGAGGTCGATCCGCTCCAGGCCGAGGTGCTCGCGCAGCGCCTCGACGTCCTCCACCAGCCGGTCGCACCGGTAGCTCGCGGTGTCCGCGGGCACCGCCGACCGGCCCGTCCCGCGGTGGTCCAGCATGATCACCTGACGGTGGGCGGGCAGGCCGCCGAGGTCACCGAGGTAGCGGGAGTCGGACATCGGCCCGCCGGGCAGGCAGACCAACGGGGCTCCGTCACCGAAGACGTGGTAGGCCAGTTCGGTGCCGTCGTGGGCGAGGAAGGTGGGCATGGCGGCGACCATCTCACCCGTCGTCCGCGCAGGTCAACCGCGTTGATCAAGGCTCGCTCGGCGCCTGAAGGCGAACCGGGCGACCGCTTCCACGCCGGGGCGGTCAGCGCGCGGGCGTGTCGTCGTACTCCTGGCGGGCCTGTTCGACGCGGTCGAGGTTGGCGGCCGACCACTCCACCAGGCTGGCGAACAGCGGCGCCAGGCTGCGGCCGAGCTCGGTGATCTCGTACTCGACCCGCGGCGGCACCTCGGCGTGGTACGTCCGCCGCACCAGGCCGTCGCGCTCCAGCTGGCGCAGCCGCTGGGTGAGCACCTTGGGGGTGATCGCGGCGACCCGGCGCTGCAGCTCCACGTACCGCTGGCGGCCGTGCTCGTTCAGCGTCCAGAGGATCGGGGTGGTCCAGCGGCTGAAGACCAGGTCCACCACCGGGCCGATCGGACAGGCCCGGCCCGGGTCCGTCGATCCGTCGGCCGTCGCCCAGTCCGCCTCACCCACAGCGCTCCCCCTCCCGAGCCGGGTCACTTTCCTCTAGGTACCTACTGTACGCAGGCTGTTAGCGTCTCCCTGTCGCCGCGCACGGGAGCCCCCGAGGCGACATCAACTCTCCTTGTTCACAGGTGAGTTCAAGAGATTTCGACGGAGAGAACGGGACAACTGTGATGATCGTGGTGACGGGTGCGACGGGCAATGTCGGGCGGCCGCTGGTGCAGGCCCTCGCGGCGGCGGGTGAGCAGGTGACGGCGGTCTCGCGGCGGCCTTCGGACGCTTCGCTGCCGGTGGGTGTGCGACATCACCGCGCCGACCTGACGGACGCCGGGAGCCTGCGGCCGGCCCTGGACGGCGCCGAGGCGCTGTTCCTCCTCCTCTCCGGCGAGGTGCTGGCAGGTGCGGACGGTCGGAGCGCGCACGCACTGCTCGACGCGGCCAAGGCGGCGGGGGTGCGCCGGGTGGTGCTGCTCTCCTCCCAGGTCTCCGGGACGCGGCCCGGGTCCGTCTCGCACGCACCGCTGGTGGCGTACGAGGAGGCGGTCCGGGAGTCCGGGCTCGACTGGACGATCCTGCGGCCGAGCGGCTTCCACTCCAACGCCTTCGCCTGGGCGGAGCCGGTCCGGACCCGACGGACCGTGCCGGCGCCGTTCGGCGACGTGGCCCTGCCCACCGTGGACCCGGAGGACCTGGCCGCGGTGGCCGCCACCGTCCTGCGCGACGGACGCGCGCACGCCGGCCGGACGTACGTGCTGACCGGCCCCGCGCCGGTCTCCCCGCGCGAGCAGGCGGACGCCCTCGGGGCCGCGCTCGGCGAGCCCGTGCACTTCGTGGAGCTCGGCCGGGAGGCCGCCCGGGCGCACCTGCTGCAGTTCATGCCGGAGCCGGTCGCCGAGGGCACCCTCGACGTCCTCGGCGAGCCGACCGACGAGGAGCGGCTGGTCGGTCCGGACGTGGAGCAGCTGCTCGGCCGGCCGGCCGGCACCTTCGCCGACTGGGCGCGCCGCAACGCCCCGGCCTTCCGGTAGACCACCGGACGTCGCCCGGCCGACGGAGGCTCGTGGGCGGGACCGGCCCGGGCCGGTCCCGCCTCGGCCGCGAGGCACTCAGGTCTCGCGCTCCGGGCGGTAGTCCGCCTCCGCTATGCCGAAGGTCCAGGCCACGCCGGCCCGGGCGGTGCGGGTGCTCGGCGGGACGCGCAGCCAGTAGGTGCGGAACGTGCCGTCCGGCTCGGCCGTGGAGTTGACCACCTCCACCATCACCACCGGTTCGTCGTCCGGGAGTTGGATCCGCCACAGCACGCCGGTCTGGTCGCGGTGGAGCGGTTCGGCGCCGGAGTCCGCGAGGTAGCGCTCGTAACCGTAGTGCTCCAGCAGGACGCGGCGCAGCTCGGCGTTCTCCTCGGTCCGGATCCGTTCGGCGGTCACCTCGCCCAGGCCGGCCAGGAATTCGGCGGGCACGGGCATGCCCCGCCAGGCGTGCAGGGCGAAGCCGTCGGCGAACTCCAGGGCCGGGCCGTCGGCGCGGTCCAGCCGGCCGGCCTCGTCGCGGTGCAGCGCTACCGGACGTTCGCTGACCAGGGCCACGCCCTCGTACGGCCACCACCAGCCGGCGCCGCGGGCGACGCCGGCGATCGCGGCCAGGCCGGCGGTTGCGGTGTCCGGGCCGGCGGTCGAGGCAACCGGGCCGGCGGTCGAGGCGTCCGGGCCGGTCGCGGTGTCCGGGCCGGTCGCGATGGCAGCCGGTTCGCCGAGCGGGACGCCCGCGGCCTCGAACGCGGCGAACCACGGTGCGTCGTGCTGGCCCCGGACGCCGTCCAGCAGGGCGAGCCGGGCGGCGGTCCGGCGCTCGCGGGCCTCGGCGACCTCCTCCTGCCCGCTTCGCTCCCGGTCCGGCTCGGGGGCGAGCTCGTCGAGCACGGCGTCGCGGATCCGGTCGGCCAGCGCATTGCCGACCGGGCCGAGCTCACCACCGGTGAGGGCCCAGAGCTCCGACCATCCGGCCGCGCCGACCCGTTCGACCGCCTGCCGCCGGGCCTCCTCCCAGGGCGCGGTGCGGACCGCCTCGCGCACGCTCACCGCGCCGGCCGTACGCAGCTCCAGCGCCGCCCGGGCCGCCGCGGCCGGGGAACCGAACCACCGGATGTCCGCGGGCTCGGCCACCCCGGCCGCGCGGTAGGCGGCCCGCACCGCGCGCTCGACCGCGGCCCGGTCGGCCGTCCCGGTGGCCGCCGCGTTCGCCCGCCAGCGCGCCGCCGCCTCGGCGGGCAGTACCGCCTGATCCGTCACCATCACCTGCTCCGATCCCGGCCGGGGCACTCCGCCCGGCCGTCCGACTCCTGTGTCCCGTTCCGTACGCGGCCACCGCCGGCCGCGTGGCCGCCTCGGCCTCCGTCGCCACCGCGGCGCGCGCCCGACGCCCGGCGCGCAGGCGGCTACCCCGACCGGTGGCCGCCCCCCCCGGCGACCGACCCGCCCGGTGGCCGATCCGTCAGTCCGCGACCATCCGCACCGCGCCCGGCACGTACTCGCGCTGGCGGACCACCCGGTACCAGCCCTTGGGCAGCGGTATCGCCGCGTGCTCCTCGTGCACCACCCGGCCGCCCTCGGGCAGGTGCAGCCAGACCGCACCGAACGGACCGGCCTCCCGACGCAGCTGCCCCGGGCCGACCACGGCGTGCGCGTGGCCGGTCACCTCGCCCAGGGCCAGCACCAGCCGGCCCCGCACGTCCCTCGGCTGCCCGGGCAGGTCGGCCACCCTCGGCGGCACCGCCGCCTCCTCCACCGGCACGATCAGCACATCACCCTGGCGGTACATCAGCCCTCCCACACCGATCCGACCGGACGCCGGATCTCCCACGTCGGAACGTAGGCCGAGGGTCTGACAACGCGCCCGGAATGCGCCCCCGCCGCCGGATTGTCCGACCCGCCTGGTAGACATCTGTTCGGTCCCGACCCCGGAGGAGCAGCGCATGACGGTCAACGAGCACATCCAGCAGTTCCACGGCCTGCCGGTCTTCGACCTCTACGAGGCGGTCGTGCAGGACGGCGAGCTGCCCGACGCGGCGTCGGTCGCGTGGAAGGTCGGCATCGAGTTCGACTCGTCGTGGACGTTCGTGGAGCTCTGGGAGCACTTCACCGAGAAGGTGGACACCGCGCGGGTCACCGCGGTGGTGGTCGGCGAGTGGTCGCACGACGGGCCGGAGAGCTTCGCCGAGCCGCTGGCGGCCGTCCTCGCCTCGGCCGACCGGCTGCCGGGGCTGCGCGGCCTGTTCATCGGCGACATCACGTACGAGGAGAACGAGATCTCCTGGATCGACATGGTCGACGTCACGCCGGTGCTCACCACGTTCCCGCTGCTCCGGGAGCTGGTGGTGCGCGGCGCGTCCGGGCAGACGGTCGAGGGCGAGGGCATCGGGGTGCAGCCGGTGCGGCACGAGCACCTGCGCGCGCTGCGCTTCGAGTCGGGCGGCCTGCCGGCCCAGGTGCTGCGGGCCGTGGCGAGCAGCGATCTCCCGGCGCTGGAGCGCCTGGAGTTCTGGCTCGGTGTGGCGGGCTACGGCGGTGACGCCACCCTGGACGACCTGGCGCCGTTCCTGGACGGCTCGCGGTTCCCGGCGCTGCGCCACCTCGGCCTGCAGGACAGCGAGATGCAGGACGAGATCGCCGCCGCCGTCGCCCAGGCCCCGGTCGTGGCCCGGCTGGAGTCGCTCAACCTCTCCATGGGCGTCCTCACCGACCAGGGCGCGGCCGCCCTGCTGGAGGGCCAGCCGCTCACCCACCTGCGGGCGCTCGACCTGCACCACCACTTCCTGACCGAGGCGATGCAGGAGCGGGTGCGCCAGGCCCTGCCCGGCGTGGCGGTCGACCTCTCCGTGCCCGGCAAGCCGGACGACAGGTGGCGGTACGTCGCCGTGGCCGAGTAGCCGACGCCGCCGCGCGGCCGGGCCGCAGACCCGGACCCGACCGCCTACGCCCCTGCCCCCGCACCCCAGCAAGCACCAGCGCCGCCAGGAGAAACCATGGCCGTCTCCCGCCACATCGAAGAGTTCCACGGGCTGCCCGTGTTCGCGTTCTACGCCGATCCCGGCGACCGGCGCGAGCTGCCCGCCGCCGACGCGGTCGCCTGGCGGATCTCGGTGGACTACGGCGCCGGCACCGAGTTCGAGGACTCCTGGCGTGCGTTCCACGCCGCCGTCGACCCGTCCGCGGTGAAGGCGCTGGTCATCGGCCCCTGGTGGGCCGAGGACTACGAGCCCGTCACCGCCACGCTCGCCGCTCTCGTCCGCGATGCCGCACTGTTCCCGGCCCTCGAAGCGCTCTTCGTCGCCGACGTGACGTTCGACGAGTGCGAGATCTCCTGGCTGGAGATGGCCGACGTCACCGCGCTGCCGACGGCCTTCCCGCAGCTCGCCGAACTCGTGGTGCGCGGCGGCACCGGCCTGGCCCTCACCCCGTTCCGGCACGACCGGCTGAGGGTCCTGCGGTTCGAGGCGGGCGGCCTGCCGAGCTCGGTGGTGGAGGCGGTGACGGCGTCCGAGCTGTCCGCACTGGAGCGGCTCGACCTCTGGCTCGGCGTCGACGAGTACGGCGGCGACGCCGGCCTCGGCGACCTCGCCCCCGTCCTCGACGGGGCCCGCTTCCCGGCGCTGCGCCACCTCGGCCTGGCCAACAGCGAGATCCAGGACGAGATCGCCGCCGCCGTCGCCCAGGCCCCGGTCGTGGCCCGGCTGGAGTCCCTGAACCTCTCCATGGGCGTCCTCAGCGACGAGGGCGCCGCCGCCCTGCTGGAGGGCCAGCCGCTCACCCACCTGCGGGCGCTCGACCTGCACCACCACTACCTCACCGAGGCGATGCAGGAACGACTGCGCCAGGCCCTGCCGGGCGTGGAGCTCGACCTCTCCGACGCCGAGCACGAGGACGACCCGGAGGACCGCTATGTCGCGGTCGCCGAGTAACCGGCCGGCGGTGCTGGGCAATCCCGGCCACCGGCGGGTGACGCTGTTCGCCGCCGCGGCCCGGGCCGCCGGCCTGCCCGAACCGGCCGTAGTGCCGTGGATCGACGTCCTGCGCGGCACGTTCCACGTGCCCGAGGGCAGCCTGCTGCGGATCGACTCCCCGGGTGAGGACGAGGCCGTGGACGCGTTGCTGCGCCGACCGGTCCTCGGTGCCGGCTACGCGCCGACCAGGGTCGAGGGCGGGGCGGCCTGGTACGCGGGGGTCGTCGCGGCCCTCCGCGCGGTGGCCCGGGTGCCGGGCGTCCGCCTGCTCGGCGATCCGGAGGAGATCGCCGTGATGTTCGACAAGCGCCGCGCCCACGACCGGCTGGCCGCCGCCGGGGTACCGGTCCCCCGGGCCCTGACCGGCCCGCCCGTGGCCGGCTGGGGGGACCTGCGGGCCCGGCTGGAGACGGCCGGACTGCGCCGCGTCTTCGTCAAGCCGGTGCACGGCTCCTCGGCGTCCGGGGTGGTGGCGCTGGAGTTCGGTCCGCGGGGGCAGGTCCTGGCCACCACCTCGGTCGAATCGGAGGACGGCCGCCTGTACAACTCGCTGCGGGTCCGGCGCCATCGGGACGAGCGGACGGTGGCCGAGCTGGTCGACCGCCTCGCGCCCGACGGCCTGCACGTCGAGCAGTGGATCCCGAAGTCCTCGCAGTCGGGGCGCTCGGCGGATCTCCGGGTGGTGGTGATCGGTGGGCGCGCCACCCACGCGGTGGTGCGGACCAGCACCCAGCCGATCACCAACCTCCACCTCGGCGGCGCCCGCGGCAGCCTCGACCTCGCACAGCAGGCCGCGGGCAACGCCTGGCCGGCCCTGCTGGAGACGGCGGAGCGGGCGGCCGCCTGCTTCCCGAACTCCCCCATGGTCGGCGTCGACGTGCTGCCGGCCGGTGGCTGGCGGCGGGCCCTGGTCGGCGAGGTGAACGCCTTCGGCGACCTGCTGCCCAACCTCACCGGCCTGCCCGGCGGCCCGGCCGAGGGCCTCGACACCTACGCCGCCCAGCTCGCCGCACTCCACCGCACCGACCCCGACGGCCGGCCCGAACCGGCCGACCGCACACGCCTGGAACCGATCGGATGAACCACCAGAACCCCCGTACCCACCACCGCGCGGACGCCGAAGCCAGCCCGACCGCGGCGACCAACGCCACGGCTCCGACCAACGCTCCGGCTCCGAGCGCCGCCACGGCGAACGCCGCCGACGCGACGCCCGACATGAACGCCGTGGTGGGCAGCCACGACCTGCTCCTGGTCACCCTCGACACCCTGCGATTCGACGTCGCCGAGGAACTGGCGGCGGCCGGCCGGATCCCCAACCTCGCCGCCCACCTCCCGGGTGGCCGGTGGGAGCGCCGGCACTCGCCCGGGAGCTTCACCTACGCCTCGCACCAGGCGATCCTGGCCGGCTTCCTGCCCACTCCGGCCTCCCCCGACGGGCCGCACCCGCGCCTGTTCGCGGCCCGCTTCGCCGGCTCGGAGACCACCGCCCCGCGCACCTGGGTCTTCGACACGCCCGACCTGCCGAGCGCCCTCGCCGCGACCGGGTACCGGACGGTCTGCATCGGCGGCGTCGGGTTCTTCAACAGGCAGGGCGCCCTGGGTTCGGTGCTGCCCGGGCTGTTCCAGGAGAGCCACTGGGAGCCCGAGATGGGCGTTCCCTCGCCCGTCTCCTTCGAGGCGCAGGTCGCCCGGGCCGAACGGGTGGCCGCCGAACAGCCTGCGGAGCAGCCGCTCTTCCTCCTCCTCAACGTGTCAGCCCTGCACCAGCCCAACTGGTTCCACCTGCCCGGCGCGACCCGCGAGGACGGGGACTCCCGCGCCAGCCACGCGGCCGCGCTGGAGTACGTGGACGCGCACATCGGTCGGCTCTTCGCCGCGATGAGCGCGCGCCGGCCGTGCTTCGCGATCGTCTGCTCCGACCACGGCACCGCCTACGGCGAGGACGGCTACACCGGCCACCGGATCGGCCACGAGGTGGTCTGGACGGTCCCGTACGCGCACTTCACCATCCCCGCCACCGGAGCGACCGTATGACCGTCACCCCCGCCGGCACGCCGGCCGCCCCTGCAACCCCGGCCGCCCCTGCAACCCCGGCCGCCTCGGGCACCGCGGCCGTCCCGGCAGTCTCGGCCCTCCCGGTCACGCAGGTCGCCCCGACCACCCCGGCGACCCCCGCTGCCGCCGCGTCCGGATCGCCGTACCAGTCGTACGTCTACGCGTACCCGCACAAGACCGCCTACCGGGCACTGCCGGAGCGCCCGCCGCTGCGCGAGCTGTGGGCCGGCGAGCCGCAGCACGCCCTCTCGCTGTACCTGCACATCCCGTTCTGCGAGGTGCGCTGCGGCTTCTGCAACCTGTTCACCCGGATCGGCAGTCCCGAGGGCCTGACCACCGCCTACCTGGATGCGCTCGACCGCCAGGCCGCCGCGGTCCGCGAGGCGCTGGCCGGCGACGCCCGGTTCGCGCTGGCCGCGTTCGGCGGGGGCACGCCCACCTACCTCTCGGCCGGTGAGCTGGAGCGGCTCTGCGACATCGCCGAGCAGCGGATGGGCGCCGACCTGCAGGCCGTCCCGCTCTCCGTGGAGGCCTCCCCCGCCACCGCGACCGCCGACCGGCTGGAGGTGCTGGCCACCCGGGGCACCACCCGCCTCAGCCTGGGCGTGCAGTCCTTCATCGACCGCGAGGCCCGCTCGGCCGTACGCCCGCAGAAGCGTGCCGAGGTCGAGGCCGCCCTCGGGCGGATCCGCGCCGCCGGGTTCCCCGTCCTCAACATCGACCTCATCTACGGCATCGACGGCCAGACCGAAGCCAGTTGGCTGCACTCGCTCGACGCCGCCCTCGCCTGGCAGCCCGAGGAGCTGTACCTCTACCCGCTGTACGTCCGGCCGTTGACGGGCCTGGCCCGGCGCGGTGAGCCGGAGAGCCCGGCCGCATGGGACGCCCGGCGGCTCGCGCTCTACCGGGCCGGCCGCGACCACCTGCTCGACCGGGGGTACCGGCAGGTGTCGATGCGGATGTTCCGCCGCGCCGCGTCCCCGCAGGCCACCGCCGGCGAGTACGCCTGCCAGACCGACGGCATGGTCGGCCTCGGCTGCGGTGCCCGCTCCTACACCTCGCGGCTGCACTACTCCTTCGACTACGCGGTGGACGCCACCGAGGTCCGCGGCATCATCGACGCGTACGTGGCCACCGGGGACTTCCACCGCGCCGAGTACGGGCGGTACACGACGCCCGAGGAGGCCCGGCGGCGCCACCTCCTCCAGTCGCTGCTCCAGGCCGAGGGCATGGAGCTGGCGGACTACCGGGCCCGGTTCGGCTCCGCGCCCGCCGAGGATTTCCCGGTCGAACTGGCCGCGTTCGAGGCACACGGCTGGCTGGCGGACGGCGGCGGGCCGCGCCTGGCGCTCTCCCCCGAGGGTTTGGCGCACTCGGACGCGGTCGGTCCGATGCTGTTCTCCCCCGAGGTGTGCCGGCTGATGGCGGAGTACGAGGCGAAATGACCTTCCTCGGCATGCCCGCGATCGGCCCGGTGCCAGGCATCGCCCCGGCGGGCGCACCTACGCCCGCCGAATCACCCGCCCCCTCCGACGCACCCGCCCCCGCCGCATCGCCCGCCCCCGTCGACGCGCCCGGCGGCGGCCTCGACCTGTCCCTGCTCTACCGCGGCCCGCTCGCCTCCTGCGACTACGACTGCCCGTACTGCCCGTTCGCGAAGCGGCGCGACACCCCGGAGCAACTACGGGCGGACCGCGCGGCGTTGGAGCGGTTCACCGGCTGGGTCGCGGGCAGGGCGGGCACGGGCGACACGCTGTCGCTGCTGTTCACCCCGTGGGGCGAGGGCCTGGTGCGGTCCTGGTACCGGCGCGCCCTCGTCGAACTGAGCCGCCTGCCGCACGTCCGCCGGGTGGCGATCCAGACCAACCTCAGCTGCCGCACCGACTGGCTGGCCGAGGCCGACCTCACCACCCTCGCGCTCTGGGTGACGTACCACCCCGGACAGGTCGGCCACGAGCGCTTCGTCGCCAAGTCCCGGGAACTCGACCGGCTCGGTGTGCGGTACAGCGTCGGTGTGGTGGGCGAGCCCGATCACCTGACGGCGGCCCGCCGGCTCCGCGCAGAGCTCTCCCCCGCGGTCTACCTGTGGATCAACGCCGCCGAGGGCCGCACGTACACCGACGCCGAGGCCGCCGACTGGCAGGCCCTCGACCCGCACTTCGGGTACAGCCGGCACGCCCACCCCAGCGCGGGCCGCCCCTGCCGTACCGGCGAGTCGGTGCTCTCGGTCGACGGCGACGGCACCGTCCGCCGCTGCCACTTCGTCCGGGACGCCCTCGGCAACCTGTACGACGGCTCGTACCGGGCGCAGCTCCGGGCCCGCCCCTGCCCGCTGCCGGTCTGCGACTGCCACATCGGCTACGTCCACCTGGAGACCCTGCCGCTCTACGAGGTCTTCGCCGGGGGCGTCCTGGAGCGGGTGCCGCACGACCGGCAGCCGCAACGGGAGCCGGCGGCGCGGGAAGTGAGGGCCTCGTGAGGGCGGCCGCCCGGGTGTCGCCCGGGGCGGCCGCCGCACGGATGGGGCCGATGCCGGGGGTCAGTTGACGTTGACCGCCGACCAGGCCGCCGCGACCGCCGCGGACTCGGCCGAGCCGGCGCCGTAGAGGTCGGTGGCGGCCTTGAGGGTGGCGGTGCGGGCGCCCGCGTAGTTGGTGGTGGACGTCATGTAGACGGTCAGCGCCCGGTACCAGACCTGCAGCGCCTTGTCCCGGCCGATGCCGGTGACGGTGGCGCCGTTGGAGGTCGGGCTGTTGTAGCTGACGCCGTTGACGGTCTTGGCGCCGCTGCCCTCGGCCAGCAGGTAGAAGAAGTGGTTGGCCACGCCGGACGAGTAGTGGACGTCCAGGTTGCCGACGCCGGAGGACCAGGAGTCGGCGGAGCGCCCGTCCTTGGAGGGCTTGTCCATGTAGCGCAGCGGCGTGCCGTCGCCGTTGATGTCGATCAGCTCGCCGATCAGGTAGTCCGGGGTGTCGGCGGGCAGGTCGGCGTACCACTCGACGCCCGTGCCGAAGATGTCGGAGGTGGCCTCGTTCAGACCGCCGGACTCGCCGGAGTAGTTCAGGCCGGCGGTGTTGGACGTGACGCCGTGGCTCATCTCGTGGCCGGAGACGTCGAGGGCGGTCAGCGGGTTCCGGTTGGAGGCGCCGTCACCGTACGTCATGCAGAAGCAGGCGTCGGACCAGAACGCGTTCACGTAGTTCTTGCCGTAGTGGACGCGGCTGACGGCGCCGACGCCGTCGCCCCGGATGCCGAGGCGGCCGAAGGCGTACTTGTAGAAGTCCCAGGTGGCGCCGGCGCCGAACTGGGCGTCCACGGCGGCGGACTGGTTGTTGGCCGCGGTGCCGTCGCCCCAGACGTTGTCGGCATCGGTGAAGAGCGTGCCCTGGCCGCTCTGCCTGTTCTTCAGCGAGACGGTGTACTGGCCGCCGCGGGTGTTGTCCTTGAGCTCGTAGGTCGAGCCGGTCCAGTTGGTCGTCAGCGTGACGCTGCCGACGAACACGCCCTTGCCCGAGCCGGTCGCGTTCGAGGTCTGCACCTGCTCGTGGGTGGAGAGGACCTCGCCGCCGCCGGCGTCGGTGACGACCAGCATGCTGCTCGGCGTGCCGTCGGCGCGGATGCCCTCGACGGTGGTCCGGTAGGCCAGCCGCGGGGTGCCGGTGGCGGCCCAGACGACCAGTTGGGCCGTGCCGGGCCGGTCGACGGAGACCAGGGCGGGCCCGTCGCCGTCGGAGACACCGACGGTGGCGCGCACGGCCGCGGTCGCCGTGGCGGCGGCCTGCGCGGCGGTGAGCTTCGGGCTGAGCGAGGCCGGTGCGATGGAGCCGGGGACCGCGCGGTCGGTGGACTTGACGGCCCCCTTGGCGTCCTGGTGGATGATCAGGTCGCCGCCGAGCACCGGCAGGCCGGCGAAGGTGCGCTCGTAGCGGAGGTGGCGGGTGCCGTCGGCGTCCACGACGGTGTTCTTCGCGACGAGCCCCTCCGGACCGGAGAGGCCGAGCGCGCGGGCCGTGGCGTCGGGCGCGGGGGCGGCGTGTGCCACGCCGGCACTGACCTGGATCACGCCGGCCAGCAGGGCCGAGGCGGACAGAACGGCTCCGAGGGCGAGCTTACGCTTCACGAAGGTGTTCCTTCCGTGTCTACCGCGTGTGCGCGGTCGCGCCGCGCTCCGAGGCGCCGGGTTGGCGCGCACTGGGGCGGAACGGGCGCTGACGTGCGCCCGTGCGAGGGTCGGCACCCACCGATGCGGGGAAGTGCGGGTGCCGATCGCGCCGGGTGGCCGGAATCATGACGAAGGATCAGGTCCGGCGAACAGACCGCCCACAGTGATTGGCAGGAGCTCGCCAGACGGCCCGCCCCGCGGGCGGACGGGGGTCGGTGGTCGCCGGGCGCATCCCCGCAGGCCGCGGGAGCCGCGGACCGGCGGACCCGCCGCGACGGCGTCCGAGCCGGGGCTGCCGGATCGGGCCCTTTCGCCGAAGGGCCGCACCAAGGCCTTGGCGGAATCCCGCCAGTGCACGCCGCTTGCCCGGCGAAACCGAATTCAGTAGGCGGCCGACACGAATTCGGCAGGAATGCAGGCGAATTCCGGGCACGACTTCGAGGCGAATGCCGCTCATCGGCATTCACCCGACGGGACGGACGGAATTCGCCTCTCCGCCAGGTCCGGGTGGACGCCTTGGGCCGTCCGGTGGATCCCCCCTTCCGATCGCGCAAGCCCGGAGGAATGCGGGGCCCGCCTCTACTCAGCGGCCGGGGACCCGCCTGCGTCACACCACGCCCGCCCGGCGCACCGCCCCGCGCCGCCCGGCCACCGGAGGGCCTCGGAATCCCGCCGGGCGCACTGGGCCCGGGCGCGCCTAGCCTGGTAAGTAGGAGGAGGCGATGGACATGCTTGGAGACGCACCGTTGGTGGCCATCATCCCGGCGGCCGACATAGCACGGGCCAAGAGCTACTACACGGACACCCTCGGCCTGAAGATCAGCGACGACAGCGGCCCGGACCTGACGTTCGAGTGCGGCGGCACCGAGTTCGGCATCTACGAGACCCCGAGTGCCGGGCAGGCGGCGCACACCCTGGCCAGCTTCAAGGTCGACGACCTGGACGCCGCGATGACCGCGCTGCGCGGCCGCGGAGTCACCTTCGAGGAGTACGACATGCCGGGCCTGAAGACGGTCAACGGCGTGGCCGAGGCCGAAGGCATGCGCGCGGCCTGGTTCAAGGACAGCGAGGGGAACATCCTCTGCCTCAACGAGCGCAGCAGCGGCTGACCCGACAACCCGACCGGCCGTCGTACGCGGCGGGGCCCCACCCCCGGCCCCGCCGCGTAGGCGGACGGCCGGCTTCAGCAGGAGCGGAGTCCCCGGCAGGTCGCCCCCCGCACCGACGGGCCGGGGGGCGGGGTGCTGTGCGCTTCGGTGCGCTTCGACGCCGGCGGGAAGGGGGCGCCTGCCCCCACCACCTCTGCCCGGTGGACCGGCCACGCTCCCCGACAGTGGTGGAAGTGTCGTTTCCTCCAGCCTGCGGGCCGATCTTGCGGCGGATCGCCCAGGCATTGGGGACTGTTGGCAGATGCGGGCGATCCACTACCTTGCCCATGGCACATGCGCCATAGAAGTAGGCATCCGGCTCGCATCTGCAATGCACCCCGCGGTCCGCGCGGCGGTGCGCGCAGCCACGCGCGCCCGGGCCGTCCGGGAGGGAACAGTCCATGCGAGACCGCCGCGAGAACCGCTCCGCCGACCGGCGCCGGCGAGGCGGGGGAGGACGCGGAGCGGCACGTCCGGCCGTCTGCCTGGCCGCCGCAGCCCTCCTCGCCCTGCCGCTGGCCGGGTGTGCGAGCGGATCCGCCGGCTCGGGCGGGTCGTCGTCCGCACCCGCCGCCGCACCCACCGCCGCCGCCACCGGCTCCCCGAGTGCGTCTGCCGCGGCCGGTACCCCCACCGCTTCCGCCACGCCGCTGAAGCCGGGCGAGGTGCGGATCACCGGGCAGGTGGACAAGCCCTACACCGTCACGGCCGCCGACGTCCGCAAGCTGCCGCAGGTGTCGGTGTCGGTCGAGTTCACCAGCGCCAAGGGCCCGCAGGCCCACACCTACGAGGGCGCGCTGCTGAGCACCGTGGTCACCGCGGCCGCGCCCCGTTTCGACCAGAGCAAGAAGAACCCCTTCCTGCGGGGCGTCGTGGTGGCCACCGGCGGCGGTGACTACCGGGCCGTCCTCGCCTGGGCCGAGCTCGACCCAGGCTTCGCCAAGAGCCAGGTCCTGCTGGCGGTCTCCGAGGACGGCAAGCCCTTCGACGACGCCGCCGGGCCGCGGCTCGTCGTCCCCCAGGACACCAAGGGCGGCCGCTACGTCTCCGAGCTCAACCAGCTGTGGGTCGGCACCGTCGACGCGGTGGTCGACGGTGCCCGCTGAGCCGGTGCCGACTGCACCGGGCGGCGCTCCGAGCACCCCGCCGAGCACCCCGCCGAGCACCCCGCCGGGCGGCTCGCCGGCAGGGCCGAACGCCACCGCTCCGCCGCGGCCGGCCCGACGGGCCGTACTCGGCGCCGGCGGGCTGGCCGCCCTCCTCGCCGGGGGCGCCACGGTCGGGGCCGCCACGACCGCGGCGGCTACGTGGGCCAGGCACTGCTGGAGGGCTGACGCCGGCCCGCCGATGCGACCGGATCCGCGTCGCGCATCGCAGGACTAGGCTGCTGACCATGGGTGCGTATCCGACGTCCGGGGAGTCCGTGGCGCGCCGGGCCGGTCCGACGGGCGGGTCCGCAGCCGTGGACGGGGCCGCGGCCGTCCCCGGCCGGACGGCAGGGACCGGCGCGGGGCTGGAGGCGGTGGAACGGCTGCTGGCCGGGCGCGGGGTCGTCGTCCTGAGCGGGGCCGGCCTGTCCACCGAGTCGGGGATTCCGGACTACCGGGGCGCCACCGGCAGCCGGCGCCGCGGCACACCGATGACGTACCAGGAGTTCACCGGGAGCGAGGCCGCCCGGCGCCGGTACTGGGCGCGCAGCCACCTCGGGTGGCGGGCGATCGCCGGGGCCGAGCCGAACGCCGGGCACCGAGCAGTCGAGGCGCTGCGCCGATCCGGGCACGTCTCGTCGGTGATCACCCAGAACGTCGACGGGCTGCACCGGGCGGCCGGCACGGCGGACGCGGTGGAACTGCACGGCGGGCTCGACCGGGTGGTCTGCCTCGGGTGCCGGCGCACCAGCGCCCGCGCCGCGCTGGACCGCCGGCTGGAGGTGCTGAACGACGGCTTCCGGGAGGCGGAGGCACCGCTCAACCCGGACGGGGACGTCGAGCTCGCGGACGAGCGGGTGGCCGCGTTCCGGGTCGCGGCGTGCGAGGCGTGCGGCGGGGTGCTCAAGCCCGACGTGGTGTTCTTCGGCGAGGCCGTCCCCAAGGAACGGGTCGAGCAGTGCTACCGGCTGGTCGACGCGGCGCGGGCGCTGCTCGTCCTGGGCTCGTCGCTGACCGTCCTCTCGGGGCTCCGGTTCGTCCGCCACGCCGCCCGCGGGGGCCGGCCGGTCGCGATCGTCAACCAGGGCAGGACGCGCGGGGACGACCTCGCGGTCGCCACGGTCGCGCTCCCGCTCGGCAGCACGCTGAGCGCGCTGGCCCACCGCCTCGCACCGCCCACCGAAGCGCCGCCGACCGGAGCACCGCCCACCGGGACACCGCCCACCGAAGGAAGGTGACAGTCCACCAGGCGGCGCGGCGCCCGACCGCGGGGCGCGGCCGCCGGGATCGGCGGAAGGTCCGTGCGCACGGCCGCCCGGCCGTCGGCGGAGGGGCGCATCGCCCAATTGGCCCGACCGGAGGGCGGATCTAGGGCGTGTATCGAAAGCACGGACAGGCCGGGCGGGGTGATGTCCCGGTCCGGCCCGTCCACTCTCTGCTAAAGGTCGAGCTGATACTGGTGTGTCGTGTGCGTGGGTGTGTAGCCGAGACCGTCGTTGACCCGTCGCATGTGCGCGTTGCTGTCGGCGGTGTCGGTCAGGAGGTCACCGAGGTCCGGATAGTCCCTGTGGGCCTGTCGGATCGACTCGGCCTTCATCCATCGGCCGAGGCCGTGACCTCAGTGCTCGGGCAGCACCCCCGTGCCGTAGTGCTGGCCGTCACCTGTGCCGTTGCCGGGGATGACGAGTTCGGTGAAGGCGGCGGTCGAGTCGCAGAGTTGAGCTCGGCCGCCTCTTGACTGACCCCTGACCTGACGGCGAAACGCCGCGGCTTGCCGGGGCGTTTCCTCAGTTCAGCGCAAGCCGTCTGTGTCGTCGTGCTCTTCGCCGACTGGGAGTGGCCGACGGTCCTCCACCGGGTCATCGCTGTAGATGACCGCGGAGACCGCGCTGTCGTAGGCATCGTCGAGGCCGTTACCGCTTGCGTCGAGTATGTTCTCCCAGTCAATTCCCATACCTACGAGCCTACCCGTAGTGTTCGAGGAATCGAGCGATGTGGGCGTTGAGCTCGTCCGCCTGGGCAAAGATCGCAGCTTCCTCTCCTGGAAGGTGGGCGGCGCGGCCAGCCTCGTCATCGGGCTAGGTGTTCTGCCTCGGGAGGTTGTGGACGGCTGGGCAGTTGAGTGCTACGGGTCGGTACAGTCGCGTGCATGCTAAAGCCAGTGCTGCATGTAGTTGAAGCGGGCGGTCGTACCGTGGACGATCCGACCGAGGAGGTTCTGCACGACCTGCTGTCTGAGATGAACCTGTCGCACCGGTTTGTGATCCTGGAAAGACTCGATCTGGAGCCTGTGGATCAGCATTGCATTCAGGTGTACCTGAACGACGACCTCAGCTACCAGGTCGAGTACCGCGAAGGCAGTGCAGACAAGCACTACCAGGCCCACGTTCCAAGGCTCCATGAAGTGTTCGGCCCAGAAGAGTCGACCGCCAAGGTGATGATGGACTGGGCTCACGATCGACAGGGCTGGCGGGAGGCGTTGCCGTGGACCCCGATGCCTTTTCAGTGAAGGATTACAGCCACTCGTTGATCGCCGCGACCAGGACTGTCGCTTCGTAGCGGACAGCGAGCTTGTCGTACCGCGTGGCGACAGCGCGGTTCCTCTTGAGGCGGTTGATCCCACACTCGACCGCTTGGCGCTCGCGGTAGTCGGCCGGGTCGAAGCGCGGCGGCCGGCCGCCGCGGGAACCGAGCCTTCGGCGGTTGCGGGCCTGGTCGGCCTTGTCCGGGATGGTGCAGCGAATCCCGCGGCGGCGCAGGTAGCCGCGGTTCCTGCGGGAGGCGTACGCCTTGTCGGCCCGCACGCGGTTGGGGCGGACGCGTGGCCGTCCCGGACCGATGCGGGGCACGCGGACCTTGTCCAACACGGGTTCGAACTGCGGCGAGTCGCCGCGCTGCCCGGCCGTGATCACGATCGACATGGGTTTCTGACCCTGCTCGACGGCCAGGTGCAACTTGGTGGTGAACCCGCCGCGTGAGCGACCCAGTCCGTGATCCTCGGGTTCGGTGAACACACCGCCTGGCGGTTCCTTCTGCAGGTCACCCTGCCTGCGGGCCCCAGCCGCATGCTGATGAGCACGACAGACCGTGGAGTCGACGCGCAGGTCCCACGTGATCCTCCCCTTCGCGTCGGCCAAGGACTGCAGCCGGGTGAAGACCTGATGCCAGGTGCCGTTCCGCTGCCACCGGCGGAACAAGTCGTAGACCCGGCCCCACGGCCCGTACTCGACGGGCACGTCCCGCCACGGAACCGCTGTACGGACCCGAAACCTATGCCATCGATCAACCGCCGCCGAGGCCAGACAGGTGGCCGGCCCGCCTTCGTGCCCTTCGGCAACAACGGCTCCAGCACCGCCCACTGCTCGTCCGTGAGATCTCCCCGACCCATGAACCGTGATCATCCACAGCACCAGATCCACTTTCGACACACAGCCTAGGGTTCCTCGGAGCCGGCGCCGGCGCCGGCGGTCCTGCAGCGAGGGGGGAGCCCGGGTGCGCGGTCGTCAGTCCCGCACGGGTCCGATCGCGACTGCCCTGTGCACGTACTCGTCCGTGTCGAGCTGCGCGAGCATGAAGTCGGCGACGTCGGCGTAGGTGACCCTGGAGCGGAACGTGAGCCGGAGGTCGGTTCCCGTGCGGTAGCGCGCGGTGCGGGGCCCGTCGGTGAGGGCGGCCGGTCGGACGATGGTCCACTCGGTGTCGCCGCCCCGGATGAGCTCCTCCATCCGTTCCTTGTCGCGCATGATGGATCTGATGGCGATCCACACGGTGGTGGCGTAGACGCCGGGGCGGCGGCTGTCGGCCGTGCCGTAGTTGCTGAGGGCGACCAGGCGGCGCACCCCGTGGGCGGCCATCGCCGGCAGGACGGTGCGCATCGCGTCCGTGCAGACCGTGGTCCCCCAACGACGTTGGCCCAGTGCGCTGATGACGGCGTCCGCGCCGGCGACTGTCCTCGCCACGGCCTCCGCGCTACGGATGTCGCCCTCGATGACGTGCAGATGTTCACGGATGGGGAGCTTGGTGGCGTCCCGGGCGAGCACGGTGACCCGGTGCCCGTGCCCCAGGGCCCGATCGACCAGGTGGCGACCGGTATGACCGGTCCCTCCGAAGATGGCCAGATACACGATGCCGCCTCCGTCCGACGACGTACCGGCACGATTGCCCGGACACTCAAACCATCATGCACATCCTCGGATTCTTCAAGGTTTTGACGCTCCATATGGCGTTCGAGTGTGCACGCGATGCCCGACACGCCCGGTGAGCCGCTCAGCCACGCCATCGTCGAACAGATCCACGCACTCGCCGCGCAGACCAGCGCCGCCTTCGCCGACCTGCTGGCGGAACCGGACCTCACCGAGGCGCCCCCATCGGTCGCCGGGGTTCGGTAAACCAAACGACTGGGGCTGGTCAGGGGGCGGCCGGCGCGTCCGGGGGCGGGCCGGGGGTGGTGCCGGGGCGGCAGTCGCCGGGGGTGGGGGCGCTGAGGTGGAGGCGCTGTTCGGCCCGGTAGTGCAGCAGCAGGACGGAGCGGACCGGGCCGTCCAGCGCGGTGTAGGAGTGCGGCATCGCCGCGTCGAAGGCGATGTAGTCGCCGGGGCCGAGCTCCACCTCGCGCCCGTCCACCCGGACGCCGAGCCGGCCGGTCTGGACGACGGTGTGCTCGGTGCCGGTGTGGCCGAGCGATTCCTGGGTGCCGTCGACCCGCACCTGCTGGTCGTAGACCTCGAACACGGCGTCGCCGGACTCGATCCGGCGCAGCGGGCGCAGGTCGACGCCCTTGCCGCTGAGCACCTCGACGTCGGCCGCGCGGACCACCGTCACCTCGCGGGACGGCGGGCGGTCCACCAGGTCCGAGATGGGCACCTCCAGGACGCGCGCGAGGCTGAACACCGTCTCGATGGTGGGGTTGCCGGTGCCCTGCTCCAGTTGCGAGAGGGTGGCCTTGCCGATCTTCGATCGCCGGGACAGCTCGGAGAGCGACAGCCCCCGCTGGGTCCTGACCCGCTTCAGGTTGGCGGCCAGCATGTCCCGGACCGATCCCTCGGTGGCGCTCACGCTTCCTCTTTCCTCCAGATGCCGTTCGATATACCGTACAGGTCGTGCCGGTGGACCAGGCCATGATGCCGATCGTTCCCCCGACCGGGGTGGAGCGCGCGCCGTGCCCGACCGGACGCCGGCCGGCTGCCGTCGAGCGGCAGCCCGGACCCCCATTCGATTCAGGAGACGGCTGTGACCGAGCGGACACCCGACAACCAGGAGTTCGAGGCCCCCGTGAGCGAGCGCAAGAAGCGGAAGAACGGCCTGCTCCAGGGGGTGAGCGAGGAGCTCGCCGCGCACATGCGGCAGGGGTGGGGCGACACCGAGCTGCGCGGCCTGGAGCCGATCCCGCAGGCCACGCACACCGCCCGCCGCCGCGCCGTGCTCTCCGCCCGCTTCCCGGGTGAGCTGCTGGTGATCCCCTCCGGCAACCCGAAGGTCCGCTCCAACGACACGGACTACCCCTTCCGGCCGTCGTCCGACTACGTCTACCTGACGGGCGACCAGTCCGAGGACGCCGCCCTGGTGCTGGAGCCCCTGGCGGACGGCGGGCACCGGGCGGTCGCCTACCTGCTGCCCCGCTCCGACCGCGAGAACGGCGAGTTCTGGCTCGACCTGCACGGCGAGCTCTGGGACGGCCGGCGCCCCAGCCTCACCGAGAACGAGCGGCTGCTCGGTCTGCCCTGCCGTGACGTCCGCACGCTGCTGGAGCGGCTCGGCGACGCCACCGGCCCGGTCCGGCTGCTGCGCGGCTACGACACGGACGTCGAGGCCGCGCTGAGCGACGCGGTGAGCCTGCGCGAGGACGAGCAGTTCCGCGAGTTCCTCTCCGAGATGCGGCTGGTCAAGGACGAGTTCGAGATCGCCGACCTGCGCTTCGCGTGCGAGGCGACCGCCCGCGGTTTCGAGGACGTCGTGCGCGCCCTCGGTGCGGACACGCCGACCGCCGAGCGGGTCATCGAGGGCACCTTCTTCCTGCGCGCCCGGACCGAGGGCAACGACATCGGCTACAAGTCGGTCTGCGCCGCCGGCGAGCACGCCACCACCCTGCACTGGGTGCGCAACAACGGCCAGGCCCGCCCGGGTGAGCTGCTGCTGCTGGACGCCGGTGTGGAGACCGACAACCTCTACACCTCCGACGTCACCCGCACCGTGCCGGTCAACGGCCGGTTCAGCCCGATCCAGCGCAAGGTCTACGACGCGGTGTACGCCGCGCAGGAGGCCGGCATCGCCGCGGTCAAGCCGGGTGCCGGCTTCCGGGACTTCCACGTCGCCGCCCAGCGCGTGCTCGCCGAGCACCTGGTCGCCTGGGGCCTGCTGGGCGAGCGCTCGGTGGACGAGGTGTTCGAGCTGGGGCTGCACCGCCGCTGGACGCTGGCCGGCACCGGTCACATGATCGGCCTGGACGTCCACGACTGTGCGGTGGCCCGCCGCGAGGCGTACGTCGACGGCGCGCTGGAGCCCGGGATGGTGCTCACCGTCGAGCCGGGGATGTACTTCCAGGCCGACGACCTCTCCGTGCCCGAGGAGTACCGCGGCATCGGCGTCCGGATCGAGGACGACATCCTGGTCACCGCCGACGGCAACGAGAACCTCTCGGCCGGCCTGCCGCGGCAGGCCGACGAGGTGGAGGCCTGGATGGCCCGCGTCCGCGGCTGACCCGCCGGCAGGTCCGCAGCGACGCGAACGGCCGGCCCGCACCACCCGGTGCGGGCCGGCCGTGCTCGCGTGCCCGCGCTACAGCAGGCCGTGCAGCCGCAGGTCGGCGACGCACTTGCCGATGAACTCCGGAGTGAGCGAGGGCACTTCACCCCCGCCGACGCCGAGCTCGCGGACCGCCGCGGTGAACCGCTCGGCCGGGGTCGCGGAGCCCGGCCGCGGCTCGCCGGGGCGGGCGTAGGCCGGCAGCAGAGGCAGCAGGGAGAGCCGGCGCTGGTGGTCGGGCAGACCGCGCAGCGCCGCCTCGAAACGCATGTGCCACTCCCGGTGGTCGTCGAAGCGGGCGATCGGGTGGCCCGCCTCGACCAGCCAGTCCACGATCCCGTCCAGCGAGATGCCGTCGTCGTTCGCGTTGACGGTGTGGAAGGTGGTGTAGCCCTCCGCGCCGTCGGCGGCGAGGGCGGCGATCGCCTCGGCGGTGAAGTCGACCGGCAGGCCGCTGTAGTGGGCCCGCTCGCTGCGCCCGCCGTCGCGGTCGAGCCGGTAGAAGGAGCGGGGTGCCATGCCGGCGGCGAGGACGCTGAGGACGACGCGGGTGAACCGGTCCGGCAGGTTCAGCCGGCCGGGGAGGCTGCGGTGGGCCAGGATCATGTCCGGTCGGAAGACGGTGACCGGCAGCCCCGTGCGTTCGTGCGCCTCCCGCAGCAGCACCTCGCCGGCCCACTTGCTGGTGGCGTAGCCGTTCGCGTCGGAGTCGTCGAGCGGACGGGCGGGGGCCGCGGCGCGGATGTCGGCCGCCTCGTCGAGCAGCGTCGCGTTGGGGCGCACCGCGGCGGCGATGGTGGAGACGTAGGCGAAGCGCTTCGGGCGGCCGGTGAGCGCCAGGGCGATCAGCTCCGCCGTCGCGGCGACGTTCGGGGTGAACAGCCGCCGGTACGGGAGCACGTGGTTGACCAGGGCGGCGGCGTGCACGATCTGGTCGGTCCGGTCGGCGAGCCGGGCCCAGGTGGCGTCGTCCAGGCCCAGTTTCGGCTCGGCGAGGTCCGCGGCCAGGACGTCGAGGCGGTCCCCCGCGGCCTCGACGAGCCGGTCGGCCCGCTCCTCCCCCGCCGCGGCGCGCAGGCAGTCGAGGACGCGCCGGCGGGCGGCCCCGTCGTCCTCGGCGCGGGCCAGGCAGGTCAGCCGCCCGCCGGTCCGGGCGAGGCGTTCGAGCCATTCGACGGCGAGGAAGCGGCCGAGGTAGCCGGTCGGGCCGGTGAGCAGGACCTCGCGGACCGGGGCCGGGCCGTCCGCCGCCCCGGCCGGGGCCCCGGCCACGGTCCCGGGCGCGGGGGTGAGCAGGCGGGCGTCGAGGAACCTGTCGAGGGTGAGGTCGGCGGCCCGGGCCTCGACCGCGTCGGCGCCGTGCACGGAGGCGAAGGTGGCCCGCGGCGCCGGAGCACCGGGCGCGGGAACACCGGACGCGGGACCACCGGACGCTCCCTGGCCGCCCGGCGCCGCCCCGGTGCCCCGGCCGAGGCGGTCGGCGATGCGGGCCAGCGTCGCGGTCGGCCCGAGGACCGCCTGGACCGGCACCTCGGTGTCGAAGACCCGTTCCAGCACGGTCGAGAAGGTGTGGGCGGAGAGCGAGTCACCGCCCAGCTCCGCGAAGGTGGCCTCCGGCCGCACCAGCGCCGCGGGGTGGCCGAGGGTGATCTGGACCGCGGTGCGGACCGCCTCCAGCGGCTCCACCTCCCCGTCGCGGGCGCGCAGCGCGGCGAACTGGCCGGCCCGGCCGGCCGCGATGTCCGCGTACAACTGCTCCAGCCGGGCGCCGTAGTGCTCCTTGAGGGCGGGGCGCAGCAGCTTGCCGACCCCCGAGAGCAGTCCGTTGGCGAGGCCGAACGGCTGCCGTTCGATCAGGACGTCCTGTGGGATCTCGTAGGCGTACAGGCCGGCGCCGTGGGCGAGTTCGCGCATCGAGTCGAGGACGGCCGCGCGGGCGGCGGCGTCGTCGGCCTGCCCCAGCCGGTCCCGGTCGGGGACGACGACCGCCAGCAGGAACGCCTGCTCGCTGCTGCCGTAGACGTAGACCTGGGCGACGGCCGGGCTGGTGGAGTAGAGCGCCTCCAGTTTGGAGACCGCGACGAACTCGCCCTGGGAGAGCTTGACGACGTTGTTGATCCGGTCGACGTAGACCAGGCGGTCGGGCTCGATCTCGGCGAAGACGTCGCCGGTGCGGTAGTAGCCGTCCTCGTCGAAGGTGCGGGCGGTGACCTCGGGCTGCCGGTAGTAGCCGGGCACCAGGTCGGTCGACCTGAGCCGCAACTCGCCCCGGGGGTGGGGCTTGTCGGTCGCGAAGTAGCCGAGCTCGGGGACGTCGACCAGGCGGTAGTCGAGGATCGGGGGGCGGCGGACCTGCTGGTCGACGATGACGGCGCGGGTGGTCTCGGTGGAGCCGTAGCAGTCGACGATCTTCGTGCCGAGGACGTCGCCCATGAAGGTGTGCATGGCGGCCGAGAGCGGCGCGCTGCCGCACAGGGCGCTCATGATCCGGCCGCCGAGCATGCCGTCGCGGACGTGGTCGCGCGCGGCCGCCTCGGCCTCGGGGCGGGCGGTGCCGCCGCGGGTGCGGCGCTCGGACTCCAGCAGGTGGCGCTGGTGGACCATGTCGCAGATCCGCGGGACGAGGCTGAGCACGGTGGGGCGGGAGAGTCGGATGTCGTCGAAGAGGGTGGACAGGTCGCCGCGGGCGGCGAAGTGGCCGATGCCGCCGCTGGCGAGCGCGGAGACCAGCCAGGAGCGGCCGTTGACGTGGCTCATCGGCATGTAGTGCAGGACGATGGTCGGCACGGGTATGCCGTCCACCGCGGCCATGCCTCCGCAGGCCTTCTGCCACATCCGGGTGATCATGGCGGCGGTGTAGATCGCGCCCTTGGGGGTGCCGGTGCTGCCGGAGGTGTAGATCAGGCCGGCCAGCCGTTCCGGATCGCCCTCGTGGGGTGCGGCGCACGGGAGTTCGGCGCCGCGCCGCAGCTCGTCCGCCAGCGGCGCCACCGCGGCCCGGCCGTCCAGCTTGTCGGCGGCGGCGCGCAGGGCCTCCCGGTGGTCGTCGACGCGCGGGTCGCAGTCGAAGACGACCAGGCGCTCGACGGTGTCGGAGGCCAGGACGGTGTCGACGGCGGCGTCGAGCGAGCCGATGTCGGCGGCGAGCAGGCGCGGCCCGGTCTCGGCGACCACCGGGGCCAGCCGGGTCGCGGGCGCGCCGGTGGCCAGCGGGACGGAGACGGTGCCCAGGTACATGCAGGCCAGGTCGATGACGGCGTAGTCGACGCCGGTGAAGCCGAGGGTGGCGACGAAGTCGCCGGGGCGCAGCCCGGCGCCGGCCGGGTCGGCCCAGGCGGTGGCGAGCCGGCCGACCCGCCGCCAGAGTTCGGCATAGCTCACCGTCTCGAAGGCGGGCAGGAGTTCGCGGATGCTCCGGCCGGTGGCGGCGTCCCGGACGACGCGTTCGGCGCGGCGGGCGAGGGCCGGCCGGTCGGCGTAGCCGCGCATGGCGGCCTCGATGGTGGCGACGAGGCCGCCGTCGCACGCCCGGATCGCGTCCGCGACCTCGGGGGACGGGACGGAGGCGGTGAAGTCGGGGTCGTGCGCGCGCAGCGCCGCGGCCCGGGCCGCGAGGTCACGGCCCGGCTGGTGTTCGGACATGGGTGCTCCGTGTGTGAGGGGTCGTTGGGCCGGTGCCCGGGAGGCCCCGCCGCGCCGGACCTCAGGGTGCGTCGGCGGGCAGTCGGCGGGCCCCGAGGCCGACGGCGAGCGCCAGCAGCAGGTAGATCAGGACGGCTGCCAGTGCCGGGGCGGCGATGCCGTTCCCGGACTGCAGGCCGCCGAGGAGGGCGACGCCGATCGTGGTGCCGGACGAGCGGCCCGCGGACATCAGCCCGCTGGCGATCGCGGAGCGGTGCTCCGGGGCCGTCGCCATGACCAGGGTGATCTGGGGAACCGTCGCCAGGCCGAAGCCGAGGCCGATGAAGGCGAGCCCGGCGCCGGTGCCGATCGGGGCGTCGCTGCCGACGAGGACCAGCAGGACGCCGCCGACCAGGGTCAGCAGGACGGCGATGCTGAGCACCCGCGGGGCGCCGAGGCGGGTGTGGATCCGCCCGGCGACCAGGGGCATCAGGGTGATCGGCAGGGCAGAGGGCAGGAAGCACAGCCCGGTGGTGACCGGGTCGTACCCGCGCACCTGCTGGAGAAACATGCTGATCGAGAAGACCAACCCGTAGTACCCGGCGAAGAGCAGCAGGCCGGCCGCGACGAAGTTGCGGAAGCCGGGCGCCCGGAACAGGTCGCCCGGGATCATCGGGTGGGCGCAGCTGCGCTGGCGGACCACGAAGGCGGCGAGCGCGAGGGCCGCGGCCGCCGCCGCCGCGACGGGCAGCGGCCTGCTCCAGCCGAGCTCCCGGCCCTCGGTGAGCGCCACCGCGATGCCGCCGAGGACGACGGTGGCCAGCAGCTGACCGGGCACGTCCCGGGGCTCCTTGCGCACGCTCGGGCCGCCCCCGGGCATGTGACGGGCCGACAGCCAGAGGACCGCCAGCACGACCGGCACGTTGACCAGGAAGATGCTGCGCCACCCCACCGCCGCGACCAGGGCGCCCCCGAGGACGGGGCCGAAGGCGACCGGGCTGCCGCCGACCATCGCCCAGACCGAGACGGCCTTGGCCCGGTCGTCCGGGTCCCGGTAGGTGTCGGTGAGCATCACCAGGGTGGCGGGCGTCAGCAGGACCCCGCCGAGGCCCTGCAGGGCCCGGGCGGTGACCAGGGCCGCGCCGCTGGGGGCGAGGCCGCAGAGCACGGACGTCACCCCGAAGACGGCGACGCCCACCCGGAAGACCGGCACCGCGCCGAACCGGCCGACCAGCGCGGCACCGGCCAGCACCAGGCTCGCCATGACCACCGCGTACGCGTCGACGACCAGCTGCATCGTCGACAGGCCCGCGCCGAGGCCGGCCCGGATCTCCGGGATGGCCACGTTCACGATGCTGATGTCGATGACGACCATGGCGGTCGCCAGGCTCGCCGCGGTGAGGACCCGGCGGGGTCTCGGGGGTGCATCGTCCAGGGCCGGCGCGTCGTTGTCGAGTCTGGTCGAGTTGGCCATGCGGCTGCCATTTCCGGTGAGGCGGTGAATTCCTGCCGAGCGGTGCCCGGAAATCCTAGCCGGGCCCAATGGGGCGTCAACCGGGTTGTCTGCCGGACTGGTCGGGATGCGCCGGATAGGTCCGATTCCAGGGTCCGGTCTAGAAGATCCTCGGCTTCCCCGCCACAGCTGACGCTCCGTAGTGTCGGACCGTCAAGAACAGCGAGAGGAGGCAGCATGGGGGCACCCCGAACGGATTCACCACTGCCTTTCCCGGAGCGGACCGCCGGAATTGTGCAACAGCCGTCGTCGATGCCGTTCCGACGCTATGCGCGGAGCGAACCGACACCCACCGCAGGCTGGTTGAGACGCTGGCCGGACCAGGAGTCGAAGCGCGCCCCGATCTGGGCGTCGGTCGACCTCCGGGACGGGAACCAGGCCCTGGCCGAGCCGATGGACCCCGGCCGGAAGCGGCGGATGTTCGATCTGCTGGTGGCGACCGGCTTCAAGGACATCGAAATCGGATATCCGGCGGCCAGTACCGACGACTTCGATTTCGTGCGGGAACTGGTGAGCAAGGACGGAATTCCGGACGACGTCACCGTCTCGGTATTCACGCCGGCCCGGCCGGAACTCATCGAACGGACCTTCGAGGCAATTCAGGGAGCCGACCGCGCGACGGTCCACCTGTGCCACGCGACGGCCTGCCTCTGGCGCGAGGTGGTGTTCGGCATGTCGCGGGACGAGGTCCGGCGGATGGCCCTCGAAGGGGCGCAGCAGCTGGTGCGGCTGGCCGAGCGGGCCGGCGGGACGGACGTCCGGTTCGAGTACTCGCCGGAGACCTTCAACCTGACCGAGCCGGAGTTCGCGCTGGAGATCGCGAACCTGGTCACCGCGACCGTCGGGGCCACCCCCGACCGGCCGCTGGTGCTGAACCTGCCCACCACCGTGGAGACCCACTCCCCCAACGTCTTCGCCGACCAGGTGGAGTGGATGCACCGCAACCTGGACCGGCGCGACGCGATCGTCCTGTCGGTGCACCCGCACAACGACCGCGGCACCGCCGTCGCCTCGGCCGAGCTGGCGGTGCTGGCCGGCGCCGACCGGGTCGAGGGCACGCTCTTCGGCAACGGCGAACGCACCGGCAACGTCTGCCTGGTGACGCTGGCGCTGAACCTGTTCAGCCAGGGCGTCGACCCGCAGCTGGAACTCTCCGACATCGACGCCGTCCGCGAGGTCGTCGAGGACTGCAACCGCCTGCCGGTGCACCCCCGGCACCCCTACGCCGGCGACCTGGTGTACACCGCCTTCTCCGGCACCCACCAGGACGCCATCGCCAAGGGCCTGGCCGCGCTCGCGGACCGGGCCGACCGCGAGGGCCGCGACGTCGCCGAGACGCCGTGGCAGGTGCCGTACCTGCCGATCGACCCGAAGGACGTCGGCCGCGACTACCGGGCGATCATCCGGGTGAACAGCCAGTCCGGCAAGGGCGGCATCGCCTACGTGCTGAAGGCCGGCTGGGGCGTCGACCTGCCGGCGGAGCTGCGCCGGGACTTCGCCTCCGTGGTCCAGGGCGCCGCCGACACCCTGGGGCGGGAGCTGGAACCGGCCGAGATCTGGCAGCTGCTCCGGGAGACCTACTGCCTGGACGACTCGCCCGCCCCGGCGGACGCCGCCGACGAGCACGAGGCGGTCGCCCGGCAGGCCGCGGCGCACGGGGTCGTCTTCACCCGGGTCGTGGCCGGCGGCACGGCGGCCGCGGCCGGCGAGCCGGCGGCCTGCTTCACCGCGCTGGAGACGGGCGGGCGGACGGTCTGGGGAATCGGCCTGGCCGCCACCGCCGCCGGCGCGGCGCACCGCTCGGCCCGCTCGGCCCTGCGCCGGGCCGGCCTCGACGAGGGAGCACGGGAAGCACAGTGAAGCGCAACTCCTACCTCTCCGTCGCCCCCGGGGTGTACCGGGAGGACGACGGCATGGTCTACGAGGACTTCGTCCCCGGCGAGGTCGTCGAGCACCGGCCCGGCCGGACCATCACCATGAGCGACAACACGTGGAGCTCGCTGCTCTGCCTCAACCAGCACCCGCTGCACATCGACGCCGTCTACGCGGAGCAGACCGCGTTCAAGAGGATCCTGGTGTCCAGCCTGGTCACCTTCGGGATCGTCAACGGGATGACGGTGTCGAGCATCAGCGCCAAGTGCATCGCCAATCTCGGCTGGGACAAGGTGCGGATGACCGCGCCGGTCTTCGTCGGCGACACCCTCTACGCGACGACCCGGATCCTCACCAAGCGCGAGTCGGCCAAGCGGCCCGGCGAGGGGATCGTGACCGTCCACACCACCGGCCTCAACCAGGACGGTGTGTCAGTGATCGAATTCGAGCGGACGATTCTCGTCCCCCGGCAGGAGGCGGACCGATGATCCCGATCATCACCCTGGAACCCGGACCGGCCGAGGCGGACCACGCCGGCGCCGAACGCCGGATCGCCGACGAGATCTCCGACGCGTGCCGCAACACCGGCTTCTTCGTCGTCCGCGGCCACGGCATCGCCCGCGAGGTCTTCGACGACGCCTACCGCACGTCGCTGGACTTCTTCGGGCGCCCGCTGGACACCAAGCGCGCGCTGGCGATGCGCACCAGCACCGCACGCGGCGACAACGACTACAGCCCGTACGGCTACAGCGCGCTGCTCTCCGAGAACGCGTACGCCTACACCGGCCGGCCGGGCATGCCCTCGGACTACGTCGAGAAGTTCAGCGCCGGGCGGCTGATCCTCGACGACGCCGAGGACCTGCCGTTCCCCGCCGACGCGCAGGGCGCGCAGCTGCGCACGGCGCTGAAGCGGTACTTCGCGGCCTGCGAGACCGTCGCCGGCCGGATCGCCGAGCTGCTGGCCCTCGCCCTGGACCTGCCGCGCGACTTCTTCGCCACCCGCACCGACACCTCCAACGACTCGCTGCGCTCGCACCTCTACCCCGGCGTCGCCCCGGAGTTCCTCAACGACCAGGGCATGGGGCAGCACACCGACGGCACGCTGATCACGCTGCTCACCCAGGACGGCCCGGGGCTGCAGCTCCGGGACCGCGCCGGCCACTGGCTGGACGTGCAGGTGCCGGACCGGGAGAGCTTCATCGTCAACATCGGCGACCTGATGGCCCGTTGGTCGAACGACGAGTACGTCTCCACCCCGCACCGGGTCCGGCTGGCCGACCGGCGGCGGCAGTCCATCGTGTTCTTCAAGCTGGCCAACGACGACACGGTCATCGAGTGCTTCCCGAAGTTCACCGCGGACCGCCCGGCCAAGTACGAGCCGATCCGCTACGAGGACTTCTCGCTGGAGAAGATGAACCTGCTGTTCGGACGGGAGGGCGCGCGGTGAAGTCGTACGCGAGCCTGCTCTACACGCCGGCACTGCGCCTGGCGTCGGTGGCCGAGCCCGGCCGGATGCACGCGGACATGCTGGTCCTGGACCTGGAGGACTCCACCCACCCGGCCCGCAAGGCCGAGGCCCGCGCGCTGCTGGCCGACGCGGACCTGACCCGGGCCGGGCTGCCGGCGCTGGGCCTGCGGGTCAACAGCATCGCGACCCCGGACGGCCTGGAGGACATGCGGACGCTGCTCGAACTGGACGCCGTGATCGGCGGCGTCCCGATCGACGTCGTCTTCATCCCCAAGATCGCCGGCCCCGGCGACGTGGCCATCTACCGGTCCCTGCTCGGGCTGACCTCGAACGCGCCGCAGATCTGCAGCTTCATCGAGACCGTGGACTCCGTCGAGAACGCCTTCGCCATCGCCGAGGTGAGCGACGGCCTCTGCTTCGGTCAGGCGGACCTGACGGCGGAGATGTACGCCGAGAACGCGACCTACCTCGACTACGCCCGGGCCCGGCTCTGCGTCGCGGCGGCCCGCCACCGGGTGCCCGCCATCGACACCAACTCCTTCGAGCTGCACGACCTCGACGTGGTCGCGGCGTCCTGCCGGGCGGCCCGGGAGGCCGGGTTCACCGGGAAGGCGGCCATCCACCCCCGACAGGTCCCCGTGATCGCCGAGGCCTTCACGGTCGGCCCGGACGAACTCGCCGAGTACCGGCGGGTGGTCGCGGACTACGACGCCACGCCGTCCGGCTTCGCGGTGGAGAAGGACCGCGTGCTGGCCCCGCCGTTCGTCCTGCGGGCCCGGCGCATGCTCGCGCTCCACGCGGCCGCCGAGGCCTGAGCGCCGGCGGGGCCCGGGCACCGCCCGGCCCCGGGCGCGCTCCGCAGCACCCACAGCACCGCCAGCACCGCCAGCACCGCCAGCACCGCCACCGCACCACCCCAGCACCCGTACCCTCACCACGAACCGGGGAGCCCCCTGTGAAGACCCTGCCCCAGCACGCCCTCATCGACGTCTCCGCCCACCCGACCGAGCTGGTCGACGGCCGCCTGCAGGCCGTCGGCGAGGAGCTGGTCTCCGAACTGGTCCGCCTGGTCACCCAGGGCCAGGGCGTCGCCGTCTGCCACGGCGTCGCCAGGACGCTGGAGCACCACGGCCTGGACGTCCACGACGAGCAGGACGCCGCCGTGGGCCGCGACTACCTGGAGTCCCTGTTCCGCGCGTTCGGCGAGCGGATCGACGTCGCGCCGTTCAGCCCCGTCGTCATGGACTACGACCGCATCGCCGGCATGGACGTCGACGGCTACAACAAGAACACCTCCTTCACCCCGAACGGCGACCACACCGCCGAGCGCGAGTTCCTCACCACCAAGTGCGTGCACTTCGACTCCGCCACGCCGTTCGTCGGGAACATCTACGGCCCCAACACCAACATCCGGGGCGGCGTCCCGGTGATCTGCGACACCCGCGCCTACTGCCAGGACGCGGGCGTGGCCCCGGGCGACCTGGTCGAGCTGATGCCGCACAGCTACAACGTCGCGGTCCGCGAGGAGCACGCCGAGCCGATCCTGGCCGGCTACGCCAGCGCGCTGGACGTCGACCTCTCCGCCGACCTGGCGATGGTCGTCCTGCTCAACGAGGTGGACGGCGGCCTCGCGCACGCCGGCTCCGAGCCCCGCCCGATCGACCCGGCCCAGCCCTCCCGCCGCCCGATCCGGCACCTGGAGTACCAGTTCGCCGAGGGCGTCGAGCTGGCCAAGTGGTTCACCCACTACGGCCTGGACGTCCCCGCCCCCATCATGGAGGCCCCGGACGACGCCTCGCGCGAGCGCTACCACCGCGGCATCGCCCCGGTCGGCGCCCAGGACGGGGCCGCCGGGTGATGAGCACCACCGACACCGGCGTGCCGGCCATGTCCGCCCGCGACACCGCCGAGCTCGACGAGCTCCTGGCGCGGCTCGCCGCGGACGACTGGCCCGACGACATCGCCGAGGCCCGGCTGTTCTACGACGCGTGGGGCACGCCGATCGCCGACGACGTCACCGTCGAACCGCGCGACGGCGGCTACCTGCTGACCCCGCCGAACGCGGAGGGCGCCCGCACCGGGCTCTACTTCCACGGCGGCGGCTACGTCTACGGCTCGCTGCGCAGCCACGGCGCCATGGTGGCCGAGATCGCCCGGGCGGCCCGCTGCCGGATGTTCTTCGTGGACTACCGGCGGGCCCCCGAGCACCCCTTCCCCGCCGCGCTCGACGACGCGGTGGCCGCCTACCGGAGCCTGCTGGCCGGCGGGACCGCCCCCGAGGACGTCGTCCTCACCGGGGACTCGGCGGGCGGCGGCCTGGTGCTCACCACGCTGCTGCGGCTCCGGGACGAGGGCGTGCCGCTGCCGGCCGCCGCGGCCTGCATCTCGCCGTGGACCGACCTGACCGGCAGCGGGGAGACCCACCGCACCCTGGCGGACCAGGATCCGATGATCAGCCAGCACGTGGTGGCCCTGGTCACCGCGTCCTACCTGGCCGGCACCGCGCCGACCACCCCCTACGTGTCCCCGCTGTTCGGGGAGCTCGCGGGCCTGCCGCCGGTGCTCGTCCAGGTGGGCAGCCGCGAGGTGATGCTCAGCGACGCCGAGCGGTTCGTCGGCGCGCTGCGGGAGGCCGGCTGCACCGGCGAACTGGAGGTCTGGCCCGGCATGGTCCACGTCTGGCACCTGCACCACGCCCGGCTGGACAAGGCCCGCCAGGCCGTGGCCCGGCTCGGCGACTGGCTGCGCGCCCGGAGCGGGGGTGCGCGATGACCGAGCCCGTCACGCCTGTCACGCCCGTCGAGTCCGTCGTCGGGCCGCACCGGTACCGGAACAACCAGAAGATGGTGCCGGCCAGCGAGGCCGCCTGGGGCCTGGCGCAGAAGCACGGCATGCTCGGCCTGGTGGTCGAGGCCGTCGAGGGCCAGAACCGGCTGCGGGAGGTGCACAGCGGCCACGAGTTCGCCAACCTGTCGTCCTGCTCCTACCTGGGCCTCAACAGCCACCCGACGGTGGTCGAGGCGGGGCGCGCCGCGCTCGCGGAGGAGCGGATCACCGGCCTGTCCATGGGCGAGTTCCGGATCCGGCTGGGGATCATGGAGCGGCTGGAGGAGGAGCTCTCCGAGCACTTCGGCGCACACGTGCTGCCGTCGGTGTCCTGCGGGGTGCTGAGCGCGGCGATCCTGCCGCTGCTGGCCTCGGGGCACCTGACCGACGGCGAGCCATTGGTCGTGGTCTTCGACCGGTTCGCGCACTTCTCGATGAACTTCCTCAAGCCGGTCCTCGCCGACGAGACGCTGGTGCTCACCTGCCCGCACAACGACCTGGCGTACCTGGAGGAGGTCTGCCGGAAGTACCCGCGGGTGGCGTACGTCTGCGAGGGCGTCTACTCGGTCGGCGGGCAGGCGGACCTGGCCGGCATCAAGGCCCTCCAGGAGCGCTACGGCATGTTCGTCTACCTCGACGACTCGCACGCGATGTCCGCGGTCGGCGAGCGGGGCGTCGGCTTCGCCCGGACGGTCTTCGACGAGCTCGACTCCCGGACCATCGTGGTCGCCTCGATCGCCAAGGCCTTCGGCAGCACCGGCGGGATCGCCATGACCGGGGACCGGGGGGTGTTCGACTTCCTCTACCGGTCGGGTCCGCTGGCCTGGTCGCAGGGGCTGCGCACGGCGGCCATCGGCACCACCCTGGGCGCCCTGGAGGTCCACCGCAGCCCCGAGCTCGGCGCACGCCAGCGGCAACTGGCCCGGAACATCGAGCTGTTCGACGAGCGGCTGCGCGGGCACGACCTGCGCGGCACCGGGTCGCACATCAAGTTCGTGGTCACCGGTGACAACGACCGGGCGGTGCGGCTGTCGAACGAGCTCTACGAGCGCGGCTACTACTGCTCGGCCATGTTCTTCCCGATCGTGGCCCGGGGCCAGGCCGGCGTGAGGATGATGCTGCGCGGCGACATGCCGACGGAGCTCACCGAGCGGTTCGCCGCCGACCTGGTGGACGTGCTGGCGGGGCTCGGGTGACCCTCCCCCGCCCGGGGCGGCCGGAGCACTCGGCCGACGACGTCAGGGCCGTCGCCGCCCTGATGCGGACCGGTCTGCGCAGCGGCGCGGTACGGCGGATGACCGTGCCGCTGCGCCTGACCGTCGAGGACGGGCGGGGCGCCAGGTTCCTGGCGATGCCCGCCGTCTCGGCCGACTTCGGGCTCTACGTCTCGAAGACCGCGACCATCACCGACGGGCCCGGGCCGACCGTCACCGCGGTGGTCCCGGTCTTCTCCACCACCGGGGAGCTGCTGGCGGTGCTGGACGGCGCGGCCGTCACCGACCTCAAGTGCGCCGCCGTCACGGCCCTGGTCACCGACCGCTGTGCGGCGCCGGGCAGTTCCGAGCTCGGGATCGTCGGGTCCGGGGTGCAGGCCTGGCAGCAGTACCTCGGCGTCTCGGCGGTGCGGGAGATCACCCGCGTCCGGGTCCATTCCCGCACCGCCGCCGGGGCCGAGGCGCTGTGCGCCCGGATCAACGCCCTCGGCCGGGCCCGGGCGGTGCCCTGCTCCTCCGCCGAGGAGGCCACCGCCGGCGCGGACGTCGTCTCCACGGCGACGACGTCGGTGCTCCCGCTGCCGATCGCCACCGACCTGCCGGAGCACGTGCACATCAACTGCATGGGGGCGCACACCACGGAGTCCCGCGAGGTGTCGCACGCCCTGCTGGCCGCCGTCACGGTCGTGGTGGAGGACATCGGGATCGCCGTCGCCGAGGCCGGCGCGATCCACCGCACGGCACTCGACCTGGAGGCGCTGGAGAGCGGCGGGCACACCGGGCTCGACGCCCGGCCGACCGTCTTCAGCTCCACCGGCCACGCCTCGCTGGACCTCATCACCTGCGCCCACCTGGTCGGGCGCACGCACCGCTGAATGCCGGTACGTCCGGACATCCGGACATCCGACTGCCCGACCGCCTGAACGCCTGACCGTCATCGAAGGGAAGACCGCACGTGGCACACGCCGGCAAGGACCCGGACACCGGGGCGCACGGCCCCGAGCCGTCCGAGGCCGAGACCGCGGACCGGGAGTTCGCCGCCGCCCTGGCCCGCCTCGGCATCGAGATGCCGCCGGACCTGGCGCCCGGCGTCCTGGCCGGCTACCGCCCGATGCGGGCCATGGCGGCCCTGCTGCGCGGGCTGGACGGCACGGACGGCCCGCTGGGGGGCCGCCATGTCTGACCCCACCCCCGCCACCGCCTCCGCGGCCACCCCCGCCGCTGCCGCGCCCGGTGCGCTCGCCGGGCTCTCCGTCGCGGAGGCCGGGGCGCTACTGCGCGCCGGGCGGCTCAGCGCGGTGGAGCTGGCCGAGCACGCCCTGGACCTCGTCGAGGCCCACGACGGGTCGCTGCACTCCTTCGTGCTGGTCACCCGGGAGCAGGCGCTGGACCGGGCCCGGCAGGCCGACCGGGAGCTGCGCGAGGGCGTCGACCGGGGCCCGCTGCACGGCATCCCCTACGCGCTGAAGGACATCTTCGCCGCCGAGGGCCTGCCCACCACCAACCAGTCCCGGCTGACCGTCGACGACGTCGCCACCGCGGACAGCGCGGTGGAGGAACGGCTGCGGGCCGGCGGCGGCGTCCTGCTGGGCAAACTGACCACCTACGAGTTCGCGATGGGCGGGCCCAGCCCGGACCTGCCCTTCCCGCCGGCGCGCAATCCGTGGAACACCGAGCACATCCCCAGCGGCTCCTCCTCCGGGGCCGGTGTCGCCGTGGCCGCCGGCTTCCTGCGCGTCGCCTTCGGCTCCGACACCGCCGGCTCGATGCGCGGCCCGGCCTTCCACTGCGGGACGGTCGGCCTGAAGCCGACGTACGGGCTGGTCTCCGGGTACGGCGCCACGCCGCTGTCGCCCACCATGGACCACTTCGGGCCGCTGGGCTGGACGGTGGCCGACACCGCGGCAGCCCTCCAGGCCGTCGCCGGACCGGACCCGCGCGATCCGCGCACCGCCGACGCGCCGGCCCCGGACTACCTCGCCGGCCTGACCGGGGACGTCCGCGGGCTGCGGGTGGCGTACTCGACCGCCTGGTACGCGGCCGACCCGGCCACCCTGCCGGAGATCACCCGCGGGATCGAGCGGGCCCTCACCCACCTGGAGGGGCTCGGCGCGATCGTCGAGGAGTGCGAGCTGCCGCCGTACGAGCTGTTCAACGCCTGCGGCCGGATCGTCATGGCGGCGGAGGGCTTCGCCACCCATGAGAAGAACCTGCGCGAGGCGCCGCGCGAGTTCGGCCGCTTCACCTACCAGAAGCTGCTGCCCGGGGCCGGCGTCGGCGCCGACGACCTGCGGCGTGCCCTGGACGTGCGGCGGCGGCTCGCCGAGGCGCTCGACCGTCAGGTCTTCTCCGGCCACGACGTGCTGGTCACCGCCTGCGGCCAGACCACCGCGGCCCGGTTCGACGACTTCCCGCGCGACTGGCCGCCGCCCCGGCTCGCCAACGACATGCAGACCATCCCGTTCGCGCTCACCGGGCACCCCGCCATGTCGCTGCCGCTCGGCTTCGCCGGCAACGGCCTGCCGATCGGCGTGCAGCTGGTCGGCCCGCGCTTCGGCGAGGCGGGCCTGTTCCGGGCCGCGATCCCGCTGGAGGCCGAGTTCGGCCGGCGCGAGGTGCGCCCCGCGCTGACGGGACCCGCGTGAACGACGCTCACCGCCCCCCGCTCCCCAGGGGCTTCTGGTGGCTGTGGACCTCGACCCTGGTGAACCGGGTCGGCCTCTTCGTGATGCCGTTCCTGTCCCTGTACCTCACCGTGGAACGCGGGTACTCCGCCACCTCGGCGGGTCTGATGGTGTCCCTGTACGGGTTCGGCGGGATCCTCGGCTCACTGGCCGGCGGCTCCCTCGCCGACCGTTGGGGGCGGCGGCCGACCATGCTCACCGGCCAACTGGGCGCCGCCGCCTGCACAGTGGGCCTCGGCCTGGCCGACCGGCTCGACCTGATCGCGCTCTGGGCCGCCGCGCTGGGCGTCACCCTGAAGATGTCCCAGCCGGCGGTCGGGGCGATGCTCGCCGACCTCGTCCCGCCGGAGGCCCGGCCGCGGGCCTACGCGCTCAACTACTGGGCCCTCAACCTGGGCTTCTCGATCTCGGCGCTCTCCGCGGGCACAATCGCCGCCTTCGGCTACCTGACGCTCTACCTGGTGGACGCCGCCACCACGCTGCTCTGCGCGGTGCTCGTCTTCCTCAGGCTCCCCGAGACCAGGCCCACCGCGCCGCCGGCGGTGCGCTCACAGGCTCCCCGCCCGTCGACGACCGAGGTGCTGCGCGACCGCCGGTTCATGTGCCTGGTCGGGCTCAACCTGCTGGTGGTCGCGGTGTTCAGCCAGCGGCACGTGGCACTGCCGCTCTCCACCGCCGAGTCCGGCCTCTCCGCCGCGCAGTACGGCCTGGTGGCCGCGGTCAACGGCATCATGATCGTCACGCTCCAGCTCGCCGTGACCCGGTTCACCCAGCACCGGCCGGCCGGCGCGGTGCTGGCCGCGGGGGCCTCGCTGGTCGGGCTCAGCGCGGCCCTCAACGCCGGCTCCGACACCGTGCTGCTCTACGCCGTCGCCGCCGTCGTCTACACGCTGGGCGAGATCGTCTACGTGCCGACCAGCGAGGCCCAGGTGCCGGCGATGGCACCGGCGTCGGCCCGCGGCCGGTACGAGGGCGTGATGGCCCTGACCTGGTCCGTCGGCGGCTTCCTCGCCCCGCTCACCAGCGGCCTGCTGATCGACGCCTACGGCACCGGCGCCCTCTGGCTGGGCTGCGCCGCCGTCGGCGTGCTCGCCGCCCTCGGCTACGCCGCGCTGCTGCGCCCGCGAACGCTCCCCGCCGACGCCCCGCCGTCGGCACGACCCCTCTCCCAGGAGTAGCGAATGGACCTCACCACGACGGCGCCGCAGTCGGCCGCCGCCACGACTGCCGCCACCGTCGCGACCGCGACCGCGACCGCGACCGCCGCCACCGTGACCGACCCGCAGCTGCTGCTCAACGCGCTCGACCACCAGTTCCGGGGCTTCCGCACCTTCTGGTTCGACCGCATCTCCCCCGCCGGCCCGCTCGTCCTGCCGGCCGCGCGCGGCGCCGAGCTCGAACGGGCCTCCGTCCGGCTGGCCGGCCTGCTGCGCCGGGCGGCGTCGGGCCTGGGCGCGGACTGCCTGGCCCGGCACCGGGCCCTGGGCCTCGACGAGCGGCTGACCGCGTTCTACGCCGACGAGGAGTTCGAGCAGACCTACGCCACCGCCATCGGCCGGCCGGACGTCGTGCTCACCGAATCCGGCTGGAAGTTCATCGAGTTCAACTTCTGCTCGGCCACCGGCGGGCAGGTCTTCACCCACCTGCTGAACGACCTCTGGCGCCAGCTGCTCCCCGGCCGCACCGCGGACTCCCTCGTCCTCGCCGACCCGATGGCCGCCCGCAACGAGCTGCTCCGCGGCGTCCTCGCGGAGTACGGGCTGGAGCCGCGCCTGGCCCTGATCGGCTACCTGCCCGACGTCTTCGTCACGGACCGCCGGTACTACGAGATCGAGATCGACGCGCTGCGCAGGGGCGGGATCGACGCGGAGTACTTCGACACCGACGAGTTCACCGACGCCCTCGCCACCCGTGCGGGCGAGTTCCCGCTGGTGCTGGAGCGGGTGGTGCCGCAGGAGTGGCTCGACGCCGGACGGGACCTCACCCCGCTGCTCACCATCAGGAAGTGCGGGGCCACCGTGCTGACGCCGCAGAGCTCCTACCAGGCGGCGAACAAGCAGCTCTTCGCCGCGCTGTCCGCGGGGCTGGACTGGATGACCGACGACGACCGGGAGTTCGTCGCCACCTACCTGCCCTGGTCGCGGAGCATCCGGGCGGAGTCCGTCGAGTTCGAGGGCGAGTCCTGGAAGCTGACCGACCTGCTGGTGCGCCGGCGGGAGGAGTTCGTGCTGAAGCGCTCCGACGGGGACCAGAACGCCGACGTGCACCTCGGCTTCCGGACCGGCGCGGCCGAGTGGGAGGCGGTCATCGCCAAGGCCCGGGAGGCCGGCACCTGGATCGTCCAGCAGGCCGTCCACAGTGCCGACCTCGCCGTGACCGTGCTCGACACCGGCAGCCGCGAGTACCGCCCGCTGTCGACGAAGGCGGTGTTCGGCCCGCTCGTCATCGGCGGCCGGACGGCGGGCTGCCCGGTCCGCTACGAAGTCCCGGCACCGCTCGGCGCCGCACCGGGGACGCCGGGTTCGAGCATCCTGGGCACCGCGGCCTGGGCGGCGTGACCGGGTAGCGGGCCCGGCGGGACCGGTGGCCGCGCCAGAGGTCGGCGCGGCCACCGGTCCCGCCGGGCCCGCGCGGTCAGCGGTCCGGGTGGCGCTCGTCCTTGCGGGCGAGCGCCACCAGCTGGACCCGCGAACGCACCCCGAGCTTGCGGTAGATCCGGGTCAGCACCGCCTCCACCGTCTTGACGCTGACGTACCGCGCGGCCGCGATGTCACGGTTGCCGTACCCGTCCGCGACCAGCTCGGCGATCCGCTTCTCCGCGTCCGTCAGACCGGCGAGCCAGGACGGCGCCCCGGCCCGCTCCGACCGGGCGGCCCCCCAGAGCGGCGCACCCGCCGCCCGGAACACCGCCTCGGCCGCCGCCCGCAGCTCCCTCGCCCGGGCCGGCCGCCGGCGCCGGCGCTCGACCGCCGCGTGGGCCAGCAGCACCCGGCCCCGCTCCAGCGGGTACCCCAGGTGGTCGAAGGTGTCCAGGGCCCGGAGCAGCAGCTCCTCGGCCCGCTCGAACTGGCCGTCCGCCGTCCGGCAGAGCGCCTCGGCGCGGTCCAGCGAGGCCAGCACGCCGCGCCGCCCCAGCTCCTCGGCCCGGCGCCTGGCCCCGGCCACCAGCCGCGCCCCCGCGGCCGGATCACCCGCGGCCACCAGCGCCTCGGCCAGGTCGGCGTCGTAGCGGATCACCGCCGGATCGGCGATCGCCAGGTCCCGGACGAGGTCGCGCACCCGGAGCAGGTCCGCCAGGGCTCCCACGGTGTCCCGCAGCAGCAGCCGGGTCAGGCCGGACAGGTGCAGGCAGTGCGCGGCGACCAGCAGGTCGGCCTCCTCCTCCGACGCCGCCAGGCCCAGCTCCGCGTACGCGAGCGCCTGCTCCAGCTCCCCGCCCGCCAGCTCGGCGGTCGCCGCGGCGTACCAGGGCGGGCCGGGCGAGGCGCCCAGTGTGCGGGCGAGGTCGAGCAGCCGGCCGGCCTCCTCACGGGCGGCCCGGCCCTCACCCCTGGCCGCGTGGACCTGGACGGAGCCGTCGAGCAGCCAGAGCAGGTCGGCGGGGCCGCCGGTGCCGGCGACCACCGGCCGGAGCTCGTCGAACAGCCGGCCCGCCTCGGCCGTCCGGTCGTCCAGCAGGGCGAAGCAGGCGGCGGCCCGCCGCGGATCCGCGGTGACCCGCGGGGCTGCGCCGGCCGCGCCCGGTGCCAGGGCCAGGCGGAGCGTCGCGGTGTGCTCCACCGCGCCGCGGCCCTGTTCGATCCGGGCGGTCAGCGTCATGGCGGCGGCGCGGGCGGCCGGGTCGCCGGCCCGCTCCGCCCAGTCCACGGCCCTGCGGGCCTGCGCCAGGGCCTCGGCGCAGAAGCCCCGGTTCAGATGGGCGCTCCAGGCCAGCCGCAGGTGCGCCGCCGAGACCAGCGCGGGCTCGTCGCCCGCGCCGGCGTCCACCAGGGCCTGGGCGGCGACGCCCTCCAACAGGGCGGCGCCCCGCCCGGCGGCGTCGATCACGGCGATCCGCGCCCGGGCCCGCGCGGCGGGCCCGGCCCTGGTGCGGCCGAGCCGTTCCAGGGCCGTCCAGGCGAGGTCGAACCGCCCGGCCGCCTCGGCGTCCCGGGCGGCCGCGACCAGCAGGTCGGGCCGGGCGCCGCCGGCCCGCTCGCCGGCCAGCAGGCCGAGCTCCGCGGCCCGCCCCCGCTCGCCGCGCTCCCGGGCGCCCGCGGCGGCCCCGGCCAGCGCCTCCACCAGGGCGGGCGGGATCTCGGCCGCCGCCCAGGCGGACGCCTCGTGCCAGGCCCGGTCGGCGGGCCCGGCCGAGGCTCCGGCCAGCACGTGGTGGGCGCGGCGCACCGCCTCGTCGCCGGCCTCCGCGACCACGCCCTCCCGCACCACGGGTGCCGGGAATGCCACCGCGCCGTCGACCAACCGGACCAGCCCGGCGGCCTCGGCGGCGGCCAGGGCCGCGTCCGCCGGTGGCCCGCCGGCCCGCCGGACGGTGGCCACCGACGGGTCGGCGGCCAGGGCCGCCAGCAGCAGCACCCGCCGCACCGGTTCGGCCAGGTCGGCCAGCCAGGCCCGCATCGCCTTGCGGGCGAACGGGGCCAGCGGCCGGGTGTCCAGCGCCGTCGCGGGCGTGCCGGCCCGGGCGAGCCCGGCGGCGATGTCCGAGACCAGCCGCGGATTGCCACCGGCGGCGGTGTGGATGCGGCCGGCGGTCCGCAGCGGGATCCCCAGCGACCGTGCGACGGCCGCCGACTCCTCCGGGCCGAGCGTCGGGATCCCGATCTCCACCGCACCGCCGCCCAGGACGTCGTGCGGCGAGGGGCCGTCCGGCCGCAGCGCCGCCAGCAGGGAGACGCTGCCGCGGATCCGCCGGGCGGCGAACCCGAAGACGTCCAGGCTGGCCGGCCCCCACCAGTGCACCTCGTCGACGGCCAGCAGCGGCCGGGCCCGGCGTCCCCAGGTCTGGAGACAGGAGAGCACCGTGACGCGCAGCGTGGTGGTGTCGGGCTCGGGCCCGGTGACGCGCCGCAGCACCCAGTCGATCGCCCGGCGCTGATGGTCCGACAGCTCGCCGGACACCTCGGCCGGACAGGCGGTGAACAGGTCGACCAGGGGCGCGTAGGCGACGTCGGCGTCGGCGGGCGCCGAGCTGAGCCGCACCACCGGGTCCCCGGCCGCCTGCCACTGGGTACAGACCGCGTCCAGCACCGCCGACTTGCCGAACCCGGTCGGTCCGACCACCGCCACCGCGCCGCCCTGCCGCAGCTCTCCGCAGACCTGCTCCACCAAGGGGCGGCGCTCGGTCATCGCAGCGACGCCATCCAGGCCTCGACCTCGTCCGCCTGGCGCGGCAGACCGGACGACAGACAGACCGCGCCGTCGGCGGTGATCAGGAAGTCGTCCTCGATCCGCATGCCGATGCCGCGCAGCTCCTCGGGGATCGTCAGGTCGTCCGGCTGGAAGTAGAGGCCGGGCTCGACGGTGAGGACGTGGCCGGGCTCCAGCACGCCGCCCAGGTAGGTCTCCTGGCGGGCGCTCGCGCAGTCGTGGCAGTCGAGGCCGAGCATGTGGCCCGAGCCGCAGACGGTGTACCGGCCGTACAGCGTGGAGTGCGGCGCGAGGGGCGGCTCGCCGCCCGGCCGCAGGCCCCAGCCGTCGAGCCCCTCGGCGATGACGGCGGCCGCGGCGTCGTGGAAGTCGCCGAAGCGGGCGCCGGGCTTGAGCGCGGCGATGCCCGCCGACTGGGCGGCGAAGACCAGGTCGTACACCTTGCGCTGGACGTCGGTGAAGCGCCCGCTGACGGGCAGCACCCGGGTGATGTCGCCGGTGTAGAAGGAGTCGGCCTCGACACCGGCGTCCAGCAGCAGGATGTCACCGTCGCGCACCGGGCCGTCGTTGTGCATCCAGTGCAGGACGCACGAGTGCGCGCCGGAGCCCACGATGGTCTCGAAGCCGAGGCCGTACCCGTCCATCCGGGCCCGGCGGTTAAAGGTGCCCTCGATCCAGCGCTCGCCGCGGGCGACGCCGGTGGCGTGGCGCAGCTCGCCGACGACGTCGTGGAAGCCGGCGACGGTGGAGCCGACGGCCGTGCGCAGCTGCTCGATCTCCCACTCGTCCTTGACCAGGCGCGATTCGGAGAGGTAGGTACGGAGTTCGGCCTCGGCCGCCTCGTTGCGCGGCACCAGGGCGTCGACCAGCGCGTCCTCGCCGCGCAGCACCCGGGTCGGGACGTGGCCGCCGAGGGCGCGTTCGAGGTCGTCGCGGGCGGCGGCCTCGATGCCGAACGCGTCGGCGGTCTCCGACAGGGTCCGGCGCCGTCCGACCCAGAACTCGCCGTGCTGCCGGTCGCGGTAGAACTCCGCGCTGTTCGGCCCGCCGTCGCGCGGCGACCGCGGCCGGGTGAACAGGGTGACCTCGTGCCCCGTCCCGGTGGGCTCGAAGACGAGGACGCTGTCCGGGACGGCCGAGGTGCCGAGCTCGGCGGTGAGGTGGATGTACGCGGAGTGCGGCCGGAACTGGTAGTCGAAGTCGTTGCTCCGGGCCTTGATCCCGCCCGACGGGACGACGATCCGCTCTCCGGGGAACCGCTCGGACAGCGCCGCACGCCGCTTCGCCGCGTGCACCGCGCCGGGCACCGGCGGCAGCTTCAGTCCGGTGTCCGCCCACCCCTGCTGGAAGCACGCGGCCAACGCGTCCGGCACCGCGCGGTCGTGGCTCTGCACACCACGCGACCCACCCTGTCGTTCCACCGTAAGCCTCCGATCTTGTTTGGTCTGCTCACGGCGAAGCTACCATTTCACATGTGACACAGCCAGAGCTGGGAAGTGATCAGCGAAGCTTTCGTTCCTGGTGAGGCGCCCGGGGCGAGCGGTACGGGGAGCGGCGCCGGGGCCGTGCCGGCCGGCACCGCAGTGGCCGCCGCGGGACGGCACACGGCGACGGGCCGGACGGTTCGTCCGGCCCGTCGTCGCAGGGGTCGTCACACGTCGGGTTGCCCGGCCCCGCCGCCGAGGTGCGCCTCGATCTCACGGCGTCCGGCGGCCAGCGCGTCCCGCTGCTCCCGGTGGGCCCCGGGACGGAGCCGGTCGAGCTCCTCATAGAGCTCCTCCGCCTCGGAGAGCAGCGCCAGCGCCTCGGCGAACTCCTCGTACGCGCTGCGATACCCCGCCGCCAGAGCCAGTGCGTGCGCCGCGGGCAGGCCGAAGGCACCGACGTCCCGCCCGGCGAGGCCCCGGAACATCTCGACCGACTCCACGATCGCCGCGCGACCTTCGTCGTGCCGCTCGGGAGTGCCGCCGAGTCGCAAGGCCAGCGCGTACAGGGCCTCGGCGAGGACGGGCTCGAAGACCGCCGGATCGGCCGCCGCCAGCGGCCGGAAGGCGCCGATCGCCTCCTCGGTGGCGGCCACGGACTCCTCCGGACGCTCCAGCTCCCACAGGCACGCGGCGAGGCTGATGACGGCGAAGGCCAGTGTGTCGGCCATCGACGGGTCGCCGGCCACCAACCTTCGGAGCAGCCGCACCGCCTCGTCCTCCGTCTCCACGGCCTCCGCGAACCGTCCGGCCTCCATCAGCTTCGCGCCCAGACCGCGGAGCGCCAGGGCGAACCGGTCCTCGAACAACCCGGGCCGTTCGTCCACCAGACCGCGATAGATCCGCACCGACTCCTCGGCGGGGGCGAGCCATTCCTCGTCCGGGCCCGCCTCCCGGCGCAGGTTCGCCAGAGAGGCCAGCAGTCCGGCGTGTTCGTCCTCGAAGGCGGAGGTGGTCTCGGCCAGGGTCCGGTAGAGCCCGGCGGCCTCCTCCGCCGCGGCGCGCGCCTCCGCGCCCCGGCCGAGCGCCGGCAACGCGCCCGCCAGGTGCAGGAGTGCCAGTGCACGTCCGCGCGTCCGGTCGTCCCCCGGCCGAGGCCGCCGGTAGATCTCCAGGGCCTGCTCCACGGCACGTACCCCGTCCACCGGCCGGCCCGCCCCGCGCAGCCGCACACCCAGGTTGAACAGTGAGACGGCGTAGTCCTGTTCGTGGACGGCCGGCAGCTCCGCGGCGAGTTCGCGCCGGATCTCCACCGCCGCCTCCATCCGGGCCAGCGCGGTGTCCTGGTCCCCTGCGTCGGACCAGTGGTTGGCGAGGTTGTGCAGTGCCATCGCCAACTGGGGGCGCAGCACCGTCGGCCGGTCGGCGGCCCTGCGCCGGTAGATCTCCACCGCCTTGGCCACCGCCACCAGCGCCTCCGGCCAACGGCCCAAATCCGACAGGAAGTTGCCGAGGTTGGAGAGCGCCAGGGCGAGGCCGGGCTCGTGCACGGCCGGGTTGTCCGGGACGAGCCGGCGCATGATGGCCACCGCCTCCCCCTCCGCGGCCAGCGCCTCCGGCCACCGGCCCAGCTCCGAGAACCGGGTGCCGAGGCTGATCAGGACGTCGGCGAGATCGGACTCGTAGGCGGCGGGACTGCTCGCGGCCAGGCGGCGCACGGTGTCCACGGCCTCCTGCTGGCACTGCAGCGCCTCCTCCCACTTCCCGCTCTCGGCCAGCCGGTTGCCGAGGTTCAGCAGGCCCCTGGCCAGTCCACGGGCATGGGTGGCCGGGTCGAGACCGGTCAGCCGGCGGTCGATCGCCACGGCCTCCCGGGCCGCTTCGAGCGAGTCCTCCGCCCGGCCCACCTCGGACAGCCGCAGCCCGAGGTTGTTCAGCGTCCCGGCGAGGTCCTCCAGTGCCCCGGAGTCGGCGGGCACAGCGTTGGTCAGCTCCCGGGCGATCCGCACCGCGGCCTCGGCCGCAGCCAGGCCCTCGTCCCATCGGCCCACCTCGGACAGATGGATGCCGAGGTTGGTCAACGACCGGGCCCAGGCCGCCCGGGTCTCCCGGTCGGCATCACCGTGGCGCTCCAGGAGCTCGACCGCCGCCCGGCCCTCGACCACCGCCCCGTGCAGGTCGCCGGCCCGCGCCAGGCAGGTCGCCAGGTAGTCGCGGGCACGACCGAGCAGCGGCTCGAACGCGACGGGGTCGTCGGCCACCCGCAGACGCAGCCCCTCGATCCGCTCGCGGATGAGCCGCAGCGCGAGCGGGGCGACGATCCGCGCCGGATCGGCGAGGGCCAGCGCGGCCGGGCGCAGCGCGTCGAAGTGCAGGGGGGTGCGGTCGAGCGCGGTGTCCAGGGCGTCCAGCACGTCCCGGGAGGGCGCCTGCCGGTCGTTGTCGTAGTGGGCCACCGCCGCGCGGGCGAGCACGGTGACGAGCTGGCCCTGCTGGTCGGGCGTCGCGGCGGCCAGCACGGCCGGCAGCTTCACTCCGCCGCGGACGACGCGGTCGGAGGCGTGGAACTCGGCCACCCGGTCCGGCTGGAGGGAGCCCCAGAACCGGTCGGGGGCGGGCGGATAGAGCCGGGCGAGCCACTGGACGGCCGCGCGGCGCTTCTCGGCCGGCAGTTCCGGCACCGCCGCGACCACGGCCAGCGCCTCGTCCACGTCCGCGGCCCCGCACAGTGCCGCGACGGCCACCAGGTCCTTGAGCGTGTCCCCGAGGTCCAGCCGGAACGCGGGGGTCCTGGCACTCTCGTGCCAGAACCGCCCCTCGTGGGCCTGCAGGATCCCCTCGGCACCTTCGCCGGCGGCCACCGGCACCGGCCGCGGTCCGTTCTGCAACAGCGTGGCCAGGGCCGTCATCTGGAGCGTGAGGGCGTTGTCGTAGCGCGGGCCGTCGAGGCCGTCCAGCGGCTCCACGGTGGCGGCCAGCTCGGCCCATGGGTGGCTGGGGAGGCCGGGGACGGCGGGCAGCAACCGGGCGAGGTGGCCCGCCGCGTCCCGGAACGCCTCCAGGCGCTCCTCCTTCGGCCCGCCGCGGGGCACCAGCGGCCCGAGCGCCATGACCACGGCGGTGTTGAGCACGCTCCTGGTGCGGTAGTCGGCGGTCAGGGTGTCGGTGCGCCACTCGCCGTCGGCGCGGGCGATCAGCAGCAGCCGGACGCGGTGGCGTGACTCCTGGAGGAAGGCGGTGACGTCCCGGACCAGCTCGGGCCGGGTCTCGGCGTAGTCGACGACCAGGAGCATCGGCAGCTCGGTCTCCAGGACGTCGAGGGTGTAGGGAACACCGTCCCGGAGGCGGGGGTCCAGGTGCCCGGTCACCCAACCGGTGTGCGCCAGGTCCGTCGTCAACTGCCGGGCCAGCCGGCTCTTGCCCTGCCCGCCGGGGCCGACCAGCACCCGGGCGGAGAGCGCCGCCCGGCCGTCCGTGCACCAGGCGGTCAGCTCCGCGAGCTCCGCCTCCCGGCCGTGGAACGGCACGGCCTCGGCGTCCGCCCGCAGCAGCCCCGCGGGCGAGTCCAGACGGCGTTCGACGGCCGCCGGGCTCAGGACCCGCTGCCGCCCCGCGGTGGGTTCCACGGGCTCCAGCACCGGTGTCCACCCGCCGCTGTGCTTCTCGATCAAGCCCCGGAACGCCTCGTCCGCGATCAGGAGAGAGACGGGGACGGCGGTCAGCCGGACGCCGCCGACCGCCAGCCGGTCCTCACAGACGACCCCGCACAGCAGGTCACCGGCACGGACCGCCGCACCCGACATGCCCGCCCACGGCGAGCCCTCTCCGCCCGCGGGCGGGGCGTACGTGGAGAAGATCTCGTAGCGACGGGCGAGCGAACCGGTCCGCGGGCTGACCTCCCCGGGCAGCCCCTCGTCGATGCGTTGCCCGTTCACCCCGTCCCTCTGATGGCGCGGGTAGCCGACCACCGAGACGTCGCAGGGCCGGGAGCCGATGAAGTGGCCCCAGCGCTGCGGCGGCCGGTCGGTGAGGTCCGCCAGGGACTCGGGCACGGGCCAGGAGTCGTCCTGATCGACCTCGATCAGTGCCGCGTCGATCAGGTCGTCGTACCGGTACCACTGCACCGTGCCGGCGAAGCCCCGGACGGCCGGGGCGGTCCACGGGCCGTCGAGCGGGCGCGGCACGGGCCGCTCCACCGTGACTTTCCCGGGCGCCTCGCCCTCGCTGGTGCCGATGGTATGAGCGGCCGTCAGAACCAGCCGGGGAGCGACGAGGTAGCCCGTCCCGAAGTCCGCCCCGCTCTCCCCCGGTGCGTACAGCCGCACCTGCACAACCCGATCGTTCTCCACAGTCTGTTCCGCCCCTTGTGGCCCGCACCCTGCTCCCGACTACTCCTCTACTCCTTGTCCTTGACCCTGACCGGGCGGTTGTCCGCCCCGCGCGGCTCCAGCCGGACCGTCACCTTGTGGGTGGACTTCGCCGCCTTCTCGGCCTTGCCGCCCAGGCTGACGACGCTGAAACGCAGCCCGGCGTCGGCGCCCCTGGTGCGCGTCAACTCCATGCCGAGTTCCAGCGTGATCTCACCCAGGCCGAACACCACGCCCTGGCCGCCCAGGCCGTCCGGGTTGTTGAGGCGGCCCTGCGCCTCGGCGATCTGGCCGCGCAGCAGCGTGATCGCGTCCGCGAGATCCAGCCGGTCCTCGTCGGGGGTGTTGCCCATTGCGGTGTCCTTTCGATTCGTCGAGTCCCGGGTGTGCCGGGCACGTTCTGGGTGGGGCCCCGGGTCGGCCGGGCGCCCCGGTCGCTCACTCCGGCTGCTCCAGGCGAGCCGTCAGCAGGTCGCGCAGCTCAGCCGCCTTGCGGAGGTCCCTCGCGACCAGGGCCGGTTCCTGCTCAGCGCGGCGTTCCAGGAGATCGATCGTCTCGTCCACGGCCGCACGGGCGTCGCCGAGCCGGTCGTTCGCCAGCAGCCGGACCCTGGCCTGGCCGAGAAGCGTGTCCGCCAGTAACAGATCCGCCCGGTCGGCGCCGTCGGCAAGGCACCGGCGGGCGAGCGAGACCGCCTCCTCACTTGTCGCCAGCGCCTGCTCGGTCTGCCCGGCCTGGGCGAGACAGAGGCCGAGAACCGGCAGCACCTTGGCCCGTCCGGCCCGTCGGCCCGTCGGATCGGTCTCGGCCAGCCGGTCGTAGATCCGCACGGCCTCGGTGGCCTCGGCCAGCGCCCCGGGCAGCGGCGGTTCGGCACCCGCCCGGTGCCCGGCGAGCGCGGCGAGCGCATCGGCCAGGACGTGCTCGAACGCCAAGGCGCCGCTACCGCGGACGGACCTGGCGGCCACCACCGCGTGCTCGAAGGCCTCCAGCGCCGCCGGATCGTCGCTCTCGGCCAGGAGGAAGCCGCGCAGGGTGAGCACCATCGCCGTCCCGGCGTGGCGGATCGGATCGTCCTCCGGGAACGGCCGGAAGGCGGCAGCGGCCTCGGTGAGCACGGCAAGCGCCTCGTCCGTCCGGCCTGACCCGTCGAGCAGCGTCGCAAAGCTGACGAGGGTGAAGCCCGGGTTCGATCCGTGGGCCTCGCGCTCCGACTCCGGCAGCCCACGCCACAGGGCGACGGCCTCCTTCAACACATCGACCGCCTCGCTCCCGCGGTCCGCCTCGATCAGCAGGGTGCCGAGCGCGCCCAGGCTCGCGGCGAGCGCGGCCCGATCGGTGGTGGAGCCGGTCGCCTCCCACCGCCGTCGGCGGACCGTCAGCGCCTCCTCGGTGACGGCGATGGCCTCCGGTAGCCGGCCCACCCAGCCCAGGTGGCTACCCAACAGATCGAGGGCCCGGACCAGCGCCGGCCCGTGCCGGGCGGGGTCGGCATCCGCCAGGCGGCGGCGCACCGCCACGATCACCTCGGCGGCGGCCAGCCCCTCCGTCGGCCGCCGGGCGAGCATCAGCAGCAGGCTGGCCGTGGTGAGGGCGGTCGCCGACTCGGGCAGGTCCGCGCTGGGCCCGAGCAGTTCAACGGACTCCAGGACGAGCGGCACGCTCTCCTCCAGGCGGTCCAGCTCGTACAGACACGTGCCCAGGTGCACCAGGTAGCGACCGAGATCGGTCCGGAACGCGTCCGGACCGTCCGCCGCCAGCTCGCGGCCGAGTCCGACGGCCTTCTCGATCAGGGGAAGCGCCTCCCCCGGCCGTTCCTGTGAGATGAGTTGGGCGGAAAGGTTGTTCATTGTCCTGGCCAGGTCGGGACGGGCCGCATCAGCCTGGTCCACCGGCAGCGACCGGTAGATCTCCAGGGCGCGGACCGTCGCGGCGAGGGACTCGCCCGGGCGGCCCGCATCGGCGAAGCGCATGCCGAGAGATTCTTGGGCCTTCGCATGCTCGGCGGCGAAGGCCTGTGGGAGGGCGCGGTGGAGCTCTCCGTAGATCTCGGCCGCCTCCGTCGCCGCACGCAGCGCACCTTCCGCGTCGCCGGCGTCCGCGAGCTGGTTCCCGAGTCCGTTCAGGACCCTGGCCAGATCCTCCCTGTGGGCGGCGGGGTGGGCCTCGGCCAGCGTTCGGAAGAGGACGACGGACTCCTCGATCCGGGCCAGCGCCTCGCTGCCGTAGCCGACCTCGCCCAGCTGGTTGGCGAGATTGTTCAGACTGTTGGCGAGGTCCGCCGTGTACGCGGCCGGGCGCCGCTCGGCGAGCCAGCGCCGGATGGCCACCGCCTCCCGGACCGTCGCCAGGGCCTCCTGCGGTCGACCCAAGTCACCCAGACAGGTCGACAGCGTCCCCAGTACCGTGGCCAGCATCGGCCGGTAGGCGTCTGGCTTCCGCTCGGCCAGTGGCCGGACCAGCTCGACGGCCTCCGAACTCTGCTCGAAGGCCGCCCCGCGGCGACCGCCTTCGAGGTAGCTCAGAGCGAGGTTGTTCAGGCCCGACGCGAGATCCGCCAGGTCGCCATCGGCGCCGGAGCTCGCCTGACGCCGCCGGAGCCGCACCGCCTCCTCCGTGGTTGCCCTCCCGGCCCGGACGTGACCGAGCTCGCGCTGGCATACCGCCAGGGTGCCGAGGGAGGTCACCAGGTGCTCCGGGCGCGCGACGGCGCCGGTTTCGTCCAGTTCCCGATAGATGCAGACGGCCTCCTCGGCCGCGCCGAGTGCCTCCTGGCGCCGGCCGAGCTCGCCGAGGAACACGGCCCGGTTGTTCAGGGCGCCCGCCAAGCCGTTCCGCGCCCGTGCCCCGTGCGGGTCCGCGATGTCCCGTGCCTTCGCCAGCGGCCGAAGCAGCTCGATGACCTCGTCGCCCTTCGCCAGCGCCTCGGCCACCGCGCCCACCGCACTGAGGCTCTTGGACAGCTCTCGGAGGCTGCCGGCGAGGGTGATCACCTCCTCGGGGGTGTTGCCGCCCGCCACGCGCCGCAACTCCACCAGCCGCTCCTGTACCTCGACGGCCCAGGGACCGAGGTTGTAGGAGAAGTCCGGGACCTCTGCGGCCCACGCCACCAGATCATCCGCACCGGTGGACGGCGCGTCGAGCAGGTCCCGCAGCCCGTCCAGGATCGGCGCGGGCTCCTCGACCTGGGTGGCCACGGCGATCGCGGGCAGCGCCAGCGCGTCCGCGTGGCCGCCGCACAGCCCGGCGAGCACCGGGGCCAGCCGCTCGCGCAGTGGACGGTGGTGGGCGGCGCGGGCGAGCACGGTCAGCAGGCGTTCGGCCTCGGCCCGCCCGATGCCGGCGAGCAGGGCGGGGAGGAGGCGTCGGCGCTCCAGGACGTGCTCGCCGGCGAACCGCTCGGCGAGCCGGTCCGGTTGCAGGCTCCCCCAGGGCCGGCGGCCGGTGCCGTCCGGCGGGTACAGCCTGGCGAGCCACCCGTCAACGGTGTCCAGGAGGTGATCGGGCAGGGAGGGCACGCGGCTCAGGACGGCATCGGCCCGGTCGTAGTCGTCCGCTCCCAGCAGGGTCGCGGCCGCCAGGGCGTCCTTGAAGGCCAGGTACTCGGGTTCCTCCTCGCCCTGCTTCAGCGTGAGGCGCCAGTACTGGGACTCGTGCACGAGCAGTCGCGTCTCGACGTCGTCGGGGTCGGCGGACGCCGAGCCCGTGGTGTCCGCCATGCCCTGGTCCAACAGGTCGGCCAGGGCGGTCATGTGCAGGGTCAGGACGTTGTCGAAGCCGGCCCGGCCGAGGTCCGGGACGGCCAGTCCGGCGGCCAGGTCCCGCCACTCCGGGCCGGCGCACTCCCGCACCTGCGGCAGGTACCGTGCGAACGCTTCCGCGGCCTGGCGGTACAACACCGTCCGCTCGGCCTCGTCCGCCGCCAGGGGCGACAGTTCCACCACGGATGCACGGCGCAGGAGGTCCGCGGCGGCACCGCGGCGGGCGTGCTTCCACCAGTGTCCGGCCGTCCGGGCGATGAGCACCAGCTTGAACGGCACCTGCCGTTCCCGGACCGTCCCGAGCAGCAGTGCCAGCTGGTCCACCCTGGTCTCGGCGTAGTCGAGCACCACCAGCAGCGGGCCGGTCGTCTCCTGCAGCCTCTTCAGCGACCGCTCGTCCAGCGCGGCGGTGGGTCGCAGCCAGACCACCGTCCAGGACGGCCGGTCCGGATCGCCGTCCGGCTTCGGCTCTTCCGTCAGACATCGGCCCAGCTCACGGACGAGACGGGTCTTCCCCTGACCCCCCGGGCCGTGCACCAGGCGGGCGCCGAAGCCGTCCTCGCGGCACCAGGCGACCAGCTCGTCAAGCAGCGGTCCGCGGCCGTGGAAGCCGACGACCTGCCGCTCGGCCTGGAGCAGCGCGGTCGGCGAACCGTTCGGACCGGCGACGTCGACGGCCTCGCCGCCGACCAGGTCGGCGAACTCGGCCGGTTCGAGGACGAGCGAGTCGGCGTCGTACAGCTTCAGCGCCGCGCGGAAGCCGTCGTCGAGGTGCAGCACGTACGCGGGGACGACCTGCACCTCGCCGTGCCCGAAATGGCGGCTCTCCGCGACGACGACCCCGACCACCGTCGGGCCGACGAACACCGCTCCGCCCGACAGGCCGCCCCACGGCAGGCCGTTCCTGCCCGTCCAGACGGGCGAGGCGCCGTCCAGCTTCACCACGTACCGGTTGCCGGCCACCCCGCTCCCCGGGTTGATCCGGCCCGTCTCGTGCTTGCCCTCGACGAAGTCGGAGCTCTCCTGGGCCGCCGCCGGAACGCCCCAGGTCTGGCACTCCTGCCGGGGCAGGTTCGTCACCAGCTTCCCCCAGCGGACCGCGGCGCCCCCGGGCGGCTGCCACCGCCCGTCCGTGATCTCGACCAGGGCGGCGTCGTCACGGCCTCCGCTCGTACCGCGCCACACCACCCGCCCGCGGAACACCTCGGGCCACCCCGGCCGGTACACCCCGATCGTCTCCGCGTCGCAGACCACGTGGGCCGAGGTCAGCACGAGTCGGGGCCCGACCGCGTACCCCGAACCGCGGCCCGACGGTCCGTCGACCGCTACCGCGCGCTGCTGATCCACACGTCCCCCTCAAGCCCCACCGTGCCGCCGCTCCCCCCGGTGCACCGGCTCAGCCCGGTCGGCGTCCGCTCACGTCGCCCGGGCCCATCGGCCGGTCGGCCGCCCCCCGGATCAGCAGGTCCGCACCGTCGGCGCTCCTCGGCGTCAGGGTGAACGACACCCGGTGGGTACGTCCGCGGGAGACGCCGGCCCCCGCCTCGGCGGTGACCGCCCAGACCTTGAACTTGCCCTTGGCGTTGGCGTCCGCCCGCAGCTCGACCTCGAACTCCATCTCCACCGGCCCCACCGTGAAGGCCAGGTCCTGGCCGGTGCCCCGCGCGGCGGCCTCCAGCAGTTCGTCCCGCACGGCCGCCACCGCGTCCGCCAGCCCGATGTCCAACTCACGCACTCCGTCCGTAAGATCATGCTTTCAGCGGACACCCTAGGAGGCCCGGGTCCGCGCGCGCAGGCGAAACGGCAAGTGCATGGCCGAAGTTGACGGAGTGTGTGGGGCGCAGCGAGGGGCGCCAACGTGCGCCGGGGGCGCTCGGTCTTCTATCGCGCGCCGGGTCGGTCGGCGGTCAGCCGGCGGCGGGCGGGGTCTCGCCGGAGCCGCGGGCGATCAGCCGGGTCGGGACCTCGATCCGCCGGGCAGGGCCGCGGTCGCCGTCGATCCGGTCGAAGAGCAGCCGGGCCGCGGTCGTGCCGAGGCCCGCCGGGTCCTGGGCGACGACGGTCAGGCCCGGGGCGAGCAGGTCCGCGAGTTCGAGGTCGTCGAAGCCGACCAGGGCGGGCCGTCCGGCGCCCGTGGGGAGGTGGTGCAGCGCGGCCAGGGTGATCCGGTTGTTGCCGGTGAGCAGTGCGGTGACGGCGTCCGGTCCGTCCGTGAGCCGCGCCACCGCGCGGGCGACGGTCGCCCGGTCGGTGGGTCCGGTGGCGATCCACCGCTCGTCGGCGGGCAGGCCCGCCTCGGCCATGGCCTCCCGGTAGCCGCGGAGGCGCTCGGTGCTGGTGTGGATCTGCGGGAGGTCGCCGACGAAGCCGATCCGGCGGTGGCCGTGCCGGATCAGGTGCCGCACCCCCGCCCGGGCGCCGACCGCGTTGTCGCTGAGGACGGCGTCGGCGTCGATGCCCGCACCGGGCCGGTCGAGGAAGACCGCAGGGGTGCCGGAGGCCGTCTCGGGCAGCAGGTACCGGTGGTCGTCGCCAGCCGGCACGATCAGCAGCCCGTCGACCCGGCGGGCGCAGAAGGCCAGCGCCAGCTCGCGCTCGCGGCGCGGATCCTCGGCGCTGGAGCCCGCGAACAGCAGGCAGTCCCGGGCCCGGGCCACCTCCTCCACGGCGCGCGACAGCGCCGAGGAGAAGGGGTCGCCGAGGTCCTCCAGCAGCAGGGCGACGCTCGCGGTGCGGCCGGTGCGCAGCAGCCGGGCACTGTCGTTGCGGCGGAAACCCAGCTCGGCGATCGCCGCCCGCACCCGCTCGGCGGTGGCGGGCGTGACGCCGCTCTCGCCGTTCACGACGCGGGACACCGTCTTGAGCCCGACGCCCGCCGCCGCGGCCACGTCCCGCATGGTGGGCCGGGATCCGGCTCTGCTCCTGGTCATGCCACCGCAGCCTAGCGGCGCCGCACCGAGGTCATGCCCGCGCACCGGACGACGGTCCGGCGGCCCGGGCCCGTCAGGGAACCCGCGCCACGAGGAGCGGTTGGAAGAACGCCGTGTCCTCGGGCGGCATCCACGCGGGTGCGTCGAAGCCGGCCTCGGTCGCCGCACCGATCAGCTGCTCCTTCGTGAGGGCCCAGTAGGTGGTGCGCCGCACCGCGACGCGCCAGTCGTCGCCCTCGGGGACCAGCTGGAAGTGCTCCAGGTCGTAGCGCTCGCCGTCGTCGTGCCAGTCCCACAGCTGGAACGTGACGGTCCGGTCGCGACCCGATCCGTGCAGTTGCGGGGCGGTGGAGGCGGGACGGGACCGCCGGATCTCGTCGTAGGGCCGGGTACTGACCAGCAGCAGCCCCCCGCTGCGCAGGACGCGGCGCATCTCGCCCAGCGCCGCGCGCAGGTCTGCTGCGGTCAGCAGGTGGGGCAGCGCGTTGTCGGCGCAGACGACGACGTCGAAGGCGGCGTCCTCGAAGGGGAGCGACCGCATGTCGGCCGTCCGGGTCGGCATGTCCAGCCCGCGCTGGGCCGCCTCCCGCCCGGCGCGCTCGGCGGCGACCGGGCTGAGGTCGGTCCCCGTGACCCGGTGACCCAGCGCCGCGAGGCCGACGGCCTGGGTGCCGATCCCGCACGCGCAGTCCAGCACCTCCGCGGGCTCCGGACCGAGGGCTGAGCGGATCAGCGCGTCCAGGGCCCGGCTCTGGCGCACCACGGCACCGTCCCAGTCGCCGTAGATGAGGTGGTAGTCCGCTGCCAGCTGATCGTAGAACCGTGCCACCGAAGCGTCGTTCACGACGGCCACACTACCCAACGACACCGGACACGCGTTTCCGTCGGCGGAACCGCCGACGGAACGGAGCGGCGTTCACCGACCCACCGTCACAGCCGTGCGCACCGCGGGTCGACAGCCGGGCCCGCCCGGCCCCGGACGCGGTCGGCCCGCGGGACTCAGTGCGGCTTGGACTCGGCGCGTCGCCCGTACCGCGCGCGTGCCCGGTGGTGGGCCTCGTCCAGCAGGTCGCGGACCGCCGTACCCGTGCGGGGGCCGGGGTTCACCACGGCCAGCCAGCCGGCGGCGCCGTAGACGGGGTGCGCGATCAGGGTGTCGGCCTCGCCCGGGTCGGCCGCGGCAGCGGCCGGATCGCCGGGGGCGTGCCCCGTCCACCGCGTGAACGCCTCCCTCCCGGCGGCGACGTTCACGCGGAAGGCGTCCGGCCGGTCCAGGCGTGAGGCCTCGTCGCCGGGACGGTTCCTGGTCACCACCGTCGCGAACGGCTGGGTGCGCGTCGGGGTGACCCCGTCCGGCGCGTAGTAGAAGAACGCGTCCCCCCAGCTGATCTCCGGTGTGCCGTCGCCGGGGGCCGGCCTGAGGGTGAGGACGCCGTCGAGGCCGTCCACGAAGCTGATGATCTCGTCCATCGTCATGTGCTCTAGCGTGGCATTCACGTGCTTGTGGAGACTTCGGGGCCGAAAGGGCGGGATCCAGGGTGCCAACTCTCAAATCGGGTGCTCTGCGCACCGTCGACGTCGCGCGGCGGGCCGGGTGCTCCGTCCAGCAGATCCGCAATCTCGAACGGGACGGGGTGCTGCCGCCCGCGTCGCGCACGGCCGCGGGCTACCGGATCTACGGCGAGGTGCACCTGCAGTCCGCGCTGGCCTACCGGGCCCTCGCCGCGGGCGCAGGTCCGACCGGGGCCAGGGGGATCGTGCGCGCCGCGCACCGGTTCCCCGGCTCGCCGGAGGTGTTCGCCCTGCTCGACGCGGCGCATGCCCGGCTCCACGGGGAGCGCGCGGAACTGGGGCAGGCCAAGGAGGCTGCGCGGGCGGTGTCCGACGAGCCGATCGAGGACGTCCGCGCCTCGGACGCGATGAGCGTCTCCGAACTCGCCGCCGCCCTCGGGGTGCGCCCTTCGACGCTGCGGCACTGGGATGCGGAGGGCCTCGTGGTCCCCGACCGCGGCCCCGTGCGCGGGGCGCGCCGCTACACACCGGCCCAGGTGCGGGATGCCCGGATCGTCCACCAGCTGCGCCGGGCCGGTTACCGCATCGCAGCCCTCCGCGCCCTCGTCCCGGAGCTCCGGCGGGCCCACCGGTCGCCGGACATCGCCACCGCGCTGGCCGCCCGGGACGCCGAGCTCGCGGCTCGTTCCAAGGCCCTGCTCGACGGTGCCGCCGCACTCGCCGCCGTCCTCGCCGCGCACGGCGGAACGGCCTGATCGCCCACCTGGACGCCGGAGGCCACCCCGCGGGCAGCCGGGCGACGAGCCAGTGCCCACCACCACCCACCGCCGCCATCGCCCCCGCCGCCCTACTGCCCCACCGCCCCACCGCCCCACCGCCTGGACAACGTTGTCAGAAGTGGTCAGAATCGGCCCGACCGACCGTCACGGCCACCGCCACGACACCGGGCCCGCACCCGCGGCCGGACGCCCGCCCGCCCACGACCGCCGGAGTAACCACGATGCGCCATGACCGGGCCGCCGCCGCCGACGACCAGCGCCCCGAGCAGCCGTCCCTGCTCGCCGCGCTCGATGTCGGCGGCACCAAGATCGCCGGTGGTCTGGTCGGACCGGACGGCGAACTCCTCCACCGGGTGCAGCTGCCCACCCCGGCCCGGGAGAGCGCCGAGGCGGTGCTCGCCACCGTGCACCGGGTCCTGGACCTCGTCGCCGAGCACCCGCTGGCAGCGGCGGTCCGCGCGGTCGGCATCGGCAGTGCCGGACCGGTCGACATCCGGCGCGGCACGGTCAGCCCGGTGAACATCCCCGGCTGGCGCGACTTCCCGCTGCGCGACGCCGTCGCCGAGCACCCGGGCGTCAAGGGCCGGCCGGTCGTCCTCGGCGGCGACGCCGTCGCGATGGCCGCCGCCGAGCACTGGCGGGGCGCCGCCCGCCCCTACCGGAACGCGCTCTGCATCGTCGTCTCCACCGGCGTCGGCGCCGGGCTGATCCTCGACGGCAGGCTGCACACCGGCCCCACCGGCAACGCCGGCCACCTCGGCCACATCACCGTCGACCTCGACGGCCGCCCTTGCCCGTGCGGCTCGCGCGGCTGCATCGAGGGCCTGGCCAGCGGGACCGCCATCGCTCGCGCCGCCCGCGAGGCCGGCTGGCGCCCGGCCGCCACCGTGGACACGGCCGCCACCCGGGACACGGCCGACGCCTCCGCCGCCGCGGTGGCCGAGGCCGCCCGGGCCGGCGACCCGATCGCCCGGCAGGCCTTCGACGGCGCCGCCCGCGCGCTCGCGGCGGGGATCGCCGCCACCGCGACCCTGGTGGAGATCGAGGCCGCCGTGGTCGGCGGCGGCGTCGCCCAGGCCGGCGAGCTCTTCTTCGAGCCCCTCCGGCGCCACCTCGCCGACTACGCCGCCCTCCCCTTCGCCGCCGGCGTGACCGTCCTGCCCGCCCGGCTGGGCACCGACGCCGGCCTGGTCGGCGCCGCCGCCCTGGCCCTCGACGCACCCACGGCCGACGCCCCCACGGCCGCCGCCCCGACAGTCGACGGCCGCTGAACCAGCCACGCCTGGCGGCCGACGGACCGCTGTCCGGCTTCCCCTCGTCCGGCTCCCCGGCGGCCACCGCTCGCCGACGGCGAGCCGCGGTCACCAGCCGCCGTCCACCAGCCGCCGGCCGCCGTCCACCGGCGTGGTCAGGCCAGCCTCTTCAGCAGCTCCTCGGCCAGCGGCCCGGCGGAGGAGGGGTTCTGGCCGGTCACCAGGTTGCGGTCCTCGACCACGAAGGGCGCCCACGGCTCGCCCTCCTGGACCAGGACGCCCGCCTCGCGGAGCCGGTCCTGGAGCAGCCACGGAGCCTTGTCGGCAAGGCCGGCCTGGGCCTCCTCGTCGTTGGTGAAGGCGGCCACCCGGTAGCCGGCGAACGCGTTGGTCCCGTCGGCGTCGACCGCGGCGAGCAGAGCGGCCGGGCCGTGACAGACCACGCCGAGGGGCTTGCCGGAGCGCAGCGCGCGGGCCAGCAGCCGGCCCGAGTCGGCGTCACCGGAGAGGTCCTCCATCGGGCCGTGGCCGCCGGGGTAGAAGACGGCGTCGTAGTCGTCGAGCTCGACGTCCGCGAGCCGGACGGGGTGCTGGAGCTCGGCGAACCCCGCGAGCGTCTCGGCGACCCGCTGCGCCCCCTCCGCGCCGCCGTTCACCTCCGGGGCGAGGCTTGCGCGGTCGACGGTGGGGACCACGCCGCCCGGGGTGGCGACGGTGATGTCGTGGCCGGCGTCCTTGAACAGCCTGTACGGGACGGCGGCCTCCTCGGCCCAGAAGCCGGTCGGGTGCTTGGTGCCGTCCGCCATCGTCCAGCGGTCGGCGCCGGTCATCACGAAGAGGATCCTTGCCACGGTGCGGTCTCCCAGCTTCGGGTCGGTACCCCGGCCTCGCCCGGCACCGGGGCGCATCGCGGGGACGCGGCGTCGGGGCGCCCTGCTGTCGGGGCACGCGGCGTCGGGGTGCTTGTCGCCCTCGAACCTAGGCGCGCTCACGCGTCGACGGCCGACGGCAACGCCGGTGCCGGACGCCAGACGGTCGGTTCCTCACCGGGATCGCCTACACGGCCGGACACGAGCAGGAACCGCTCACCCGCCCCACCCGTCATCTCCATGGAGCTGCCACAAACTCAACACTGACGCAGAGTCACCACCCCGTTCACCCGTCACCATCGAGGCCCGAGGAGATCCATGGCCGACACCGTCAACTCCCTGATCGCCCGTGTTCACGAAACCCTGGTGGGGCTCCTGACCCATGGCGCCTCCGCTGTGGGCACCGCGGGCCTCCACGACGTCGTCGCGCGCGCCACGGCGCTCGGCCCCGAGGGCACGTGGCTCGTCGCCGCGGGCCATGCGAGCCTCGCCGACGTGGCCTTCACAGGCGGAGAGACGGACCGGTTCATCTTCCACCTCGACGCCGCGGTGACCGCCGGCTACAACGACTGCGTGGCGCTCCACCTGCCCCCCGTACGCGCGCTGCACCACGATCCCCGCTTCCAGGCCCTGTACCAGCGGATGCGCATCACCCAGGCCGACCTCGACGAGTTCTTCTGGCTGCACCGGGAGATCCAGATCATGGCGAGGGACGCCCAGCGGGCGACCATCGACAACATCGACCGCCTCGACACCGGGGTGTCGCTGCTCCCGCAGGCTCCGTTGCCGACCCGCGAACCGAACACCCCCGGTGTCCTGATCACCCGCCTGGATCTCGCCGCGGCCCAGACCGCATTCCAGCAGGCCGCCGTCAAGCGGGACCTCCGGCGCAGTTCCGACAACGTCAGCCTCAGCCTCATCGACGACACCTGGGACTACGCCCGCGCCAGGCGCCATGCCTGGCAAGCCGACGAGCTGGAGTCCCACCGCCTGCAGGCGGGCGCGGCCCGGGCGTTCGTCGAACGCCCCGGTGCCGGCACCGTGCTCCTGCCCTGTCCGCCGCTGGGCACGATCACCTACCCGAGCTGAGGACCGCCGCACCGGCACGGGCGGTCGGCGAGGCGGGGGGCGAGTCGGCCGGCGAGGCGGGGGGCGAGTCGGCCCGGGTCGGCAGCCGGCCGGGAAGCGGTCGCGGCGCGCGGTCAGGCGGTGTCGGTCGGCCCGTGCCGGTCGGGCGGTACCGGTCAGCCGGTCAGCCGGTCAGCCGGTACCAACGGTGCCGCGGGCGTACATCAACCTCCCGGTTCCGTAGGCGAGGTGGGCCGTGCCGTTCTTTCCGAACTCCAGGGACGGCCAGCCGTCGCCGGTGGCCACCGGCTGACCGCTCCACCCGGCGGGTCCGCGCCTGGCGAGCACGACCTGACCGTTGTCGAGGTAGGCGATGAACAGAGTCTGGTGCGGGTCGCCCGCGGCGGAGGGGCGCCGGGGGCCGTTGGCGTCGTTGCCCTGCGCGACCACGTCGATGCTCGGGGGCGACCCGAAGGAACTGGACCAGGCGCGCACGGTGCGGGTCCGGACGTCGGCGTACGCGACGAGCACCTTGGAGAACAGGCCTCGGGCCATGGACACGCTCTCGGCGGCGCGCATGTCCGGGTCGATCACACCGTTGACGAAGGTCGGCGGGTGGGGGTCCTCGGCGTCGCTTACCTGTTCCTGCGCCAGCTTCAGCGGTTGCGGGATCACCGGCGAGCCGTCGTCGAAGCCCTGGAAGTAGGCGAGCCTGAGCCCGGCGCTGCTGTCGAAGGCCAGCGACAGGCCTGTCCTCACATCGCTCGGTGCGTCGACGCCGCTGATCTGCCAGGTTCCGCCGATCTTCCGCGCGACCGCCGCGGAGTCGCCGTTGAACGCGTCGCGGTACCCGACGGTCGGGGTGTCGGCGAACGGCGGATCGTTCAGGTTCGGCTCGATCTGCATGGAGACGTCGGCGGCGGCGCGCACGATGATCCCGGCCTGGGTGGGGATCTCCTCGCGGGACCAGCCGCCGTCGTCGCGCCTGGTGGCGAAGATCGCGTTGCCGCTCTGGCCGTCCCGGTAGGCGATGTGCGGGACGTTGGCCGAGTCGAAGCTCAGACTGATCCGCACGTCGTCCCCCGCGGCGATGCCGCCCGTGTCCTCGTGCGTCCAGTGACCGTTCTGCCGACGGGCCACCCTCACGGTGGTGCCGACCGCAGTACCGACCACGTAGGCGATGGCGGGTTCCCCGGTGCCGTCCACGGCGAGGAAGGACTGCCCCAGGACCTCGGCGGAGTCGTCGACGGTCTCTAACGTGAACTGAAGGGTTTGAGTGGTCATGACGAAGGCCCCCTTTCCGCGCGGGAGGGGTTCGGGTGCGACGCCTCTAAGGGCGCGGGCCTGCCATGTCTCTCCCTCCAGCCTAGGACGCGCACCGCGGCCCCGCCGACCCGTGCACGACTCGGTGCAGTGTGCGCCCGCAGGCCCGAGCCCCCTCCGGGCCGACCACCCGCCTCGGGGACCGGCACCGGCCGCCCTGGTGGGACTGCTGCGACGGGCCGGCCCCGGCCTGCGGCCTCCCGCGGCATCCGGGGCGGCGAGGTCGGCCGGGGCGGCCCTGCGGACGAGCGATCAGACCGCTCGGATCCGCGCCCAGTCGTAGAGGCGGTGGGCGCTGTCGCCGAGACGGGTGGCGTAGAGCGTGCCCGCCGGGCCGCCCGCGAGTTCGTCGGTGGCGGTGGTGACGCCGACGACGGTCCCCGTGCCGGTCCGGGTGTCGAAGCCGGTGAGGTGGGGGCCACCGCTCGCCCCGTGCGACATGTCGCAGGACCCGCCCCACAGGAGGGGGGCCGCAGAGCCGGGCCGGACGGGTCCGGCACAGTGGATCATGCGTGAGCCGGTGTACTTGCCGTCCGGGTTGTTGAGCCGGTCCTTCGGATAGCCGAAGGTGTGGACGAACTCGCCCTCCGCAGGCCGGGTGAACGCGATCCGCTGGCTCCCCGTGACGTCCGCGACCGGCCGCCCCTCGGCCGAGCGGTTCACCACGAGAACCCCGGTGTCGAAGCCGGCCACGGCTACGTCGTCCGAGGTCGTGCTGCCCGGATCGGCGTCCCAGCGGGAGGAGGTGGCCATGCTCCTGACGCTGAAGCCGCCGAGCGGCTTCGTGCCGTTGCGGTAGCCGGGTACGAAGTACAGGTTGTGGTTCCAGGTGTCGGCGTTGGCGGGGGAACCGACGCCCCGCAGGCAGTGCGCCGCGGTGAGGACGGTGCTGCGGTTCGCGCCGGTGACGACCGTCGCGGTGCAACTGCCGTCGTAGCCGTCGGAGAAGGTGAAGAAGAGTCGGCCGACACTGCGGTCCACCGCTCCGCCGTGACTCCAGACCGCCCCCGGGTCCGGGGTGTCGGCCGGCAACGGCCGGGGGTCGTCGGGTGTGTGGTCGTCCTCGGGCACGGGAGTGATCTCGGGGATCAGGGCGCCCGCCAGCCGCATCCGGTCGGGCGTCCAGTAGGCGTCGATCCGGCTGCGCTCCTCGGCGGTGGTGGCGCCGGCGTGCGTGGTCACGACGTCGCGTTCGGCGGCGACGGCCGCACCCGGCAGCAGCACCGCTGCGGTGGTCGCACTCAGCAGGAGGGCTGCGACGGCGGCGAGCCGGCGGGGCAGCGCGCGGTCGGTGACGGAGGTTCCTGGTGTCATCGGCATGGGCGCAACGGTAGGAACGGGACATCAAGGTCTCGCGTGGAACGGGTCTCGCTCCCCCGTCGAATGGATCAGGGCCCGGTAAAGACGTCTCGGCCGTGTATCGGTGGCGGTCGCAGTCAAGCGGCGCCGGTCGGACCAGCCGTCGGCCGGACTGTCGCGGACCGCCCCTGCGGAGAACCGGGTGAGGGCACGCCGGCCCCCTAATCGGGCTGGGTCGGGGACCACTTCCGCCCGTCGTAGGAGAACGCCGCCGCGTCGCGGATGCCGACGGTGTGAAAGGGCCGGCCGTGGTCGTCGACGCGGAGCCTGCCCTGGCGATCACCGCTGGTCCAGACCAGATCGAGGTACCAGGTGACGTCCTGCGAGGTGGTGGCGGCATCGACGTTGAAAACCTGCGGGTCGGTCACGGAGACGCGGTAGGGGAAGTTCGAGACAGTGGACTTGCCCGCACTCCCCTCGGCCGGTACGGGGACGGCCCGGGGCGCGGGCGCGTCGAGGTCCACCGCCAGAGCCGCCGGGGCGAGGGCACCACCGCAACCGGAGCCGGGTGTGTAGGCGTTCCCCTTGGGTGCCGGCTGCCTACCGACGACCTGGACGTACGCGGCGTGCAGGACGACCGGCGTGGCGCTGGCGCCCTGGGCGGTCAGTTGCAGGCGCAGGTGTCCACCCGGGACCGCCTGCTGGGCGGCCGCCCAGCTGTCGATGTCCGCTGCGGTGTCCGGCGGCGCGGTCACCTGGCCCGGGGAACGGGCGGAGAGGAACCACTGGCCGCAGGGGCTGCCCCAGTTGTCGGTCAGGACGTTGACGTGAAAGGGGGCGGGGCTCTCGTCGACCGGTGCCGACGCGGTGGGCGACGGCGTCGCGGGGAAGCCGCCCGAGGACGGCGGACTCACGGCCGGAGTCGGGGCCGCACCGGTCACGGTCGCGGTCGGGCCGGCGCTCACGGCGGAGGCCGACGTGGAGGTGGCGGAGGCGGGCGCGGAGACGGCGGGGGCGGAAGCCGAGGTGGCGGCGGGTCCACCACGGCCGTTCAGGACGAACGCCGGCACCGCGGCGGCCAAGCCCACCACGGCAACCGCACCGAGTATCGCCCTGGAACGCCATCGGCCGGTCCCGGCCGCCAGCCCTGACGGCTGCACCCTCGCCACGACATCCGAGCTTGCCTGCGACTCCCGGTCCGCTAGCGGATCCGGATCGGGCGCAGGCTCAGGCGCCGGTGCCGGTGCCGGTGCCGGTGCTGGTGCCGGCTTGGGTGTCACCGTGCCCGTCTCCCGGCGCCGCGCCGCGTCCGCCAGGATCCAGCGGCGGTGCAGCTCGACGAGTTCGTCGTCCTTGGCCCCGCAGACCCGGGCGAACCGCTCCACCGGCGCGTACTCGGAGGGGACCGCCGCGCCGTTGCAGTAGCGGTGCAGCGTGGAGGTGCTGGTGTGCAGTCGGGCCGCGAGCACGCCGTAGCTGTGGCCCGAACGTTCCTTCAGCGCCCTCAGCATCCCGGCGAACCCGTCGGTCTCCACGCCCATGTTCTGACTCCCCCACACCGCGGCCCGGCCCGGCTCCACACCGAACCCGCAGCTCACGCTACCGGTTGCCGGTCCGGGGTCCCCAATTCCGGGTGGGCCGCGCGCGGGCTCAGGGCTGCCGGTCCGCGGTGGACGCGCTGGCGGCCGCGTCCACGACGGAGCTCCGGTACAGGCCCAGCTTCGGCTTGACGACCGCGCCGGTGCCGAGCGGGAAGTTGCGCGTCTCGGCGGTGGGCATGTGGTCACCGTCGGCCAGCACGTTGAGCTGGTCGATCCCGGACGCGGTACCGGCACCCGCCCCGGCCGGATCGAGGTCGATCACGGCGTACGCCGTCCGGCCGGCCCCGACCGGGTAGGCGGGAGCGCCACCCAGCCCGCCGGGGACCAGCGGCCTGACGTCCTTGCTCCGGTCCGCGGATCGCGCGTCACCCAGGCTCACCATCGGGTAGTAGCTCAGACCGCAGGCGTGCGGGCCCTGGTTGCGCACCTCGATCACCCGCTGGGTCGGCGCCTGCGGGCGGGTGGTCACCCGCACCGACAGGTTCTTGCCCTCACAGGGGTGGGCGTAGGCGTACGAGTCGTCGTCGGCGCCACCGGAACCGGCTGCCGGGCTCGCGGCGCTCCCGGCGCTCCCGTTGCCACCGGCCCCGCCGCCCCGGGAGGCGCCGGCGGTCGGCTTGCCCGCGCCCGGCCCCGCAGCGGCCGGGCCCGAACCGGACGGGACCTGCGCGCCGGACGACGCGGCGGCGGCCGGCGGCGCCGCCGGATTCGGGGCGGCGGCACCGGACGCACCGGACGCACCGGCAGGGGCGGAGGTGGCCGAGGTGGCCGCCGGCCGCGGTCCGGCGGCCACCGTGTCGGGCCCGCAGGCGGTCAGGGCGAGAACGGCGCCGGCAAGCGCGGACGGCACGAACAGAGCACGGCGAACAGACATGACGAACCCCCGGAGAAGCGAAGCACGGATGGTGGAAGGCGGTCGGCGCCACCATCGGCGCCCCGCCGAACAGACTGTGGCCCGCCATCCGTCCCACCCACCACCCCCTGCCGCCGATCCGGCACGCGGGAACGATTCCACCCCATCTGACCTGCGGATTCATGAACCTCCTGGAACGGCCCGCCGGGACGCGGCGGCGTCATCCCCCGGTCAGGATGCACACACAGGTCACCACGGGCGCCGTGTCACTCCAGCCGCCATCGTCAGCAGCGCGCCCGCCTCGTCATGCCACCTTCCGTGGGAACCGGCCGGGCGGGAACGACGGCCGGCACCGGGACGGGCAGCAGCTCTGCAGGCTGTCAGTCCCGGTTGGCAGGATGCGTGGTGACGCAACAACCCGCACCGAGGAGCATCGTGACCGCCACCACCGAACCGACCTACCGACCCGCCTTCCAAGCCTTCTGGTGCGCCACCGACCTCGGTCCGCACCGCCCGTGCGGCGGCACCTACGAGTGGTACGACTCCGGCACGCTGCCACCGCTGGACCCGGCCCGTTTCGACGGCGGGTTCGGGTGGCTCGGCGGCACCGGCCCGGTGATGCCGGAGCTCGCCAAGCACCTTGACGCCGTCGCCGCCGAACTGGCGGGTGCCGGGATCGCGCTGCCCGCGGACTTCATCGCCTTCCAGAGCGGCGCCGCGAGCCACCAGGCCCTGGACGCAGTGTCGGCAACGGCCTGCTGGACGGATGTTTCATCGCCGATTGCGAGCCCGGTGGAGCCCGGTGCCTTCCTGGTCCGGTTCCTGCGCGACCAGCAGGACTGCGTGCACTGGTACCTCTACCTCCGCCCCACCGGCGAAGCCTTCGTGGTGGCCTCCCCTCTGGACCTCGAAGACGCACCCGAGCGGGACGAACCTGGCGTGCCGGTGGACTGGTTCGGGGCCATCGCCTGGTGCGCTGCCTCGTTCGAGGAGTTCGCGTACCGCTTCTGGGTGGAGAACCGCCTCTGGTGCGCGCTGCACGGGTACGGCGGGGAGACCATGGACGACGAGCTCGCCGGGTACCTCGCGCACTATCAGCGGGGCTGACCGGCAGGGCGGGCGGACCGGGGATCCGGGTCCGGTGCCTGCTTCGGCAGCGTGCGGCCTGTTCGAAAGCCCGGTTGTTCAGTGAGGGTGAAGCTTCTGGCGATAGGTACCCACCATGACGGCCGAAGCCCTGTACCAATTGACCAGCTCCGAATACACCGACCAGACGACAGGCTCAGGGGCGGCAGTGGGGTGGCTTCGAGGGTCGTGGCATCAGAGGCGGAGCCGGGTTCCGGGCCGGGCACGCTCGGGTGGCGAAATCGCCGGCTTTCGATGCCGGAACCTGTCAGGATCCCCGAATGGAGATCCGCCGCGTCACTCGGGTCGAGGCCGTCAACGCCGCCGGGCACCTCTTCGACACCGCCCCAGCTCAGAAGGCGACTGAACGGTTCCTGGCGGATGAGCGCCATCACCTCCTGATCGCCTATGTGGACGATGTCCCTGCGGGGATGGTCACCGGCGTCGAGATGACGCACCCGGACAAGGGGACCGCTTCCCGCCCAGGGCAGTTGGCGACCGGATGTCCGGTCACAAGGCACAGGGCAGTATGATCCGCCGCTTCATCATCTGGCGGAACAAGCACGCCGCCTGCCCCCGGGCGGCGGCCTCGGCGATCATCCCGTCCTTCTATTGGACACTCCCCGGATCAGTGGTGCGGACGGCAGCCGTCGAACACGACTCCAAGTGTTCGATCTCGCAACTCGGGTTCCCACTGATGGCGTTCCGCCGCCATGCACACGGCGCCCAGCAGGGCCAGCAGTTCGGGCATACGCAGGTCCTCGCGCACCGCACCCTGCTGCTGGGCGCGAACCAGAAGCAGCTCGATGGCGGACCGCACGGCACTGCCGACCTCCGACATGCCCGCCTTGACATCGATCCCGGCATCGGCGAGGACATCGGCCACAGCCCTCATCCGGGTTGCGTTGTCGACGATGTCAGTGAAGAAGCCGAAGAACGCCGCACCTGCGTCCTCCGCCTCACGCAAGGCCGGCACGTGCTCGACCAGGCGCTCCATTCGGGCGACGAGGATCGCTTCGTAGAGCGTCTCCCGGGTCGGGAAGTGCCGGTAGATCGTGCCGAGGCCAACGCCCGCCTCCTGCGCCACCGCCCGCATCGACGCCGCGACCCCGTCACGGGCCAGGACGGCCTCGGCCGCCTCCAAAACGCGGGCCCGGTTGCGCCGGGCATCCGCACGCAGCGGTTTGTCCTCCTTGGTCATGCCTCTCCCTGACTCGTCTGACTCATTGACATCCGGAACAGCCGTTCCGTATCGTCCAACCGGAACGCGTGATCCGATTCTATCGGGCCCGACCAGACGCATCCGACGAGCAGAAGGCCACCGAAGATGGAATACGCACGGCTCGGCAGCTCCGGCCTGAAGGTCTCCCGAGCATGCCTGGGCACCATGAACTTCGGCCCCACCGGAGGGGTGGGTGTCGGTAGCTGCGACGAGGCCGACGCCCGGCGCATCATCGACACCTTCCTGGACTCCGGTCACAACGTCATAGACACCGCCGACGCGTACACCGGCGGCGAGTCCGAGCGGATCGTGGGCCGGGCCATCGGAAGACGACGCGACTCCGTCGTCCTCGCCACCAAGGCCTTCCTTCCCCAGGGATCCGGCGCCAACGACAAGGGACTCTCCCGAGCCCATCTCACCCGCGCCCTCGACGCCAGCCTGCGCCGGCTCGGCACGGACTACATCGACCTCTACCAGTGCCACCAATGGGATCCGGAAACTCCGATCGACGAGACCATGGCGACCCTCGACGGCTTCGTCCGCTCGGGAAAGGTGCGCTACATCGGCTGCTCGAACTTCACCGCCGCCCAGATCGTGGAGTCGCAGTGGGCGGCCGAACGCGGCGGCGGCACACGGTTCGTCAGCCTGCAGTCGCAGTACTCGCTGCTGGCCCGCGGTATCGAACCGGAGATCCTGCCGACCTGCGAACGGCACGGACTCGGGACCCTGACCTGGTCCCCGCTCGGCGGCGGTGTCCTGACCGGCCGCTACGTGCGGGACGACACCCCCGACAGGGCGTCGCGAATCGGTCGACTGCTGAACTCTCCCTCACCACTGGCTCGCGCCTGGGCCAAGGACCTACTCACCGAGCGCAACCTGGACATCGCCGAAGAGGCTGCCAAGATCGCGGCGGGCCTGGGCTCGACCTCGACCGCTGTGGCACTCGCCTGGGTACGGCAGCGACCGGGCGTCACTTCGGTGATCATCGGCCCGCGCACACTCGACCAACTCACCGGAAACCTGGCGGGCTTCGCTCTGGACCTCCCCGCCGACGCCATCGCCCGACTCGACGAGATCTCCGACGCCGGCGCCTGACTTCACTGAACGGCATCGCCGCAAGGTCGGTGCCGCGCCAGGTCCGGTCCAAGGCGGCCTACTCCTCCCTCGCCGACCGCGCCCACCCGCGCCACCGTCGGATCAAGCCGTGATCCGCGAGAAGGCCTCCGACGAGGCTCTCGAAGACATGACCCGGCGCTTGCTCAGGCAGGCGTGGCAGCTTGGCCGGCGGAAGCGGCGAAGCCGGCGATTGCGGTGAAGTCCTCGTCCTGTAGGCCGATACGCGGGTTGACGTGGTGGAGCAGGGACCGGCCGGGGTGGTTGGCGGTGATGTGCGCGTGGTCCGCATCGGTCTGCTCGTCGTCCACCCACACGAAGGACCGGCCGCCGGCAGCAGGGCCTCACCATGTGCAGGGTTGAGCCACATCGTTTCCGGTCTCACGTAGGACCGGGGGCTTGTCATCGCGGAGGGCCGACGCGCCTCGGCCGAGAGGTGGACCGTGAGATGGCCCTCGGGACACGTCCCGGTCAGCGTCGCATACGGGTTCAGCGGGCCGTCGATGTCCAGGAACAGCAGCGGTCGTCGGCTCACGGTGTCCCCTGGTGCGTCGGTCGGTTCATCGCAGCGTATCCCTCGGCATGTTGAAGGGCCCCGGCCTGGGATCAGGCGGCCGGCCGGGCCGGCACTGCGTCTGCCCACCACACCCCGGCCCTGGCGACGGTGGCGTGACGCGATCGTTCCCACCGGGACCACCGGGACCACCGGCTCGCCAACCGGGATCACCGGGCCCCGCGAATAGCCCAAGCCACCCGACGAACCGGACGCGCAGCGGTCAAGCTGATCCCAGAGCACCCTTCCGCTCGCACTCCGCACCGTTCACGCCGGGAGGCATCATGGCCCGATCGTCGCGCTTCATCCTTCGCAACATGCAGGGCAGGACCCGCCACAACCACAACTTCGACGCCATCACACAGGAGTCCGCCGTCCTCGTCACGGCCGCGATGTGGCAGTTCTCCGGAGGTGTCTTCGGGACCGACGGACGCCCCGTCCTCGGGGAGGCCGGCCACGAACCCAACGTGTACGTGACCAACATCGGCCCCCACGGGAAGCCCGGGGGCGAGGCCGGGGGCGTGGAATTCCTCCTGCACACCGAGTCGAACTCGCCGGTCGACGTAATGGTCACCGTCACGGCCTTCGAGCCCGTCGAGTCCTTCCAGGTCATCGGCTGACCGAACCGGTCGCCGCCCTGGCCGCCGGCCGGCTCGACCGCGGTGCGCCGCAACCGGGCCGCGCCGCCTCCCCTCGGCGGCCGCGGCTTCGGCGGCGGCCCGCTCGTCAGCCCGCTCGTCAGCCCGCCGCCTTCTGGAGGCCGTCGAGGACGAGGTCGAGTCCGAACTCGAACTCGTCGCCGTAGGCGTACCCGGGACGCATGACGTGGGCGGTCGCGATCTCGGTCAGGTACGGGTACTCGCCGTCACCGAATCCGCTCGTGATGGACTCCGCCAGTTCGGCGGTCTCCTGCGGGGAGTCGAACGGCAGGGCCTTCTCCTGCAGGGCGAACCCGTAGATGTAGCTGTCGAGGACCGAGACGGCGTGGGCGGTCAGGGTGAGGGAGAACCCGCCCCGGCGCAGGCAGCCGAGGACGGCGTCGTGGTGACGCAGAGTGGCCGGGCCGGGGGTGGAGCGCGACTCCATCAGCCCGATCGCCCAGCGGTGGCGGGACAGTACGAGGCGCATGGAGATCGCCCGCTGACGCATCGCCTGTCGCCAGTCGTCACCCGGCGCGGGCAGGGCGACCTCGCCGAAGACCAGGTCGACCATGCCGTCGAGCAGGTCCTCCTTGTTGGCCACGTGGTTGTAGAGGGACATCGCCTCGACTCCGACGGCCTCGCCGAGCTTGCGCATGCTGAGCGCCCCCAGGCCGCCGGCGTTGGCGAGTTCGACGGCGGCCTGCAGCACCCGCTGCCGGGTGAGCGTCTCGCGGTTCGGCTGCGGGGTGGTACGTCGGGTCACGGTGGCCGGTCACTTCCTCTCGCGGTCTCCAAACGTTGACGAGCTTACGCCGTAAGTGCTCTACTTACGGCGTAAGCCCCTTTGGGCTTGCGCCGCAGGTGGGCGAGAGACGGAACCGGGACAGTGACGATGCGGAACACGAGCGAGTCGATCGCGACCACGGACGGGCCCGGGACGATGGCGGCCGTCGTGCAGGAGCGCTACGGCACCGAGCCGGAAGCCGTGCTGCGCGTGGCACGGCTCGCCCGGCCGGGCATCGGGCCGGGCGACGTGCTGGTGCGGGTGCGCGCCTCCAGCGTGGACCGGGGCACCTGGCACATGATGGCCGGCCTGCCGTACGCGGTCCGGCCCGTGAGCGGGCTGCGCAGGCCGAAGCTCCCCAACCCCGGCCGCAACATCGCCGGGGTCGTCGAGGCGGTCGGCGCCGAGGTGACCGGCTTCGCGCCCGGCGACGAGGTCTACGGCACGGCGGCCGCCGCGTTCGCGGAGTTCGCCGCCGCCCGCCCCGACCGGATCGCGCCCAAGCCGGCCGGACTCACCTTCGCGGAGGCGGCGACGGTACCCGTCAGCGCACTCACCGCACTCCAGGCGGTTCGCGACAACGGCAAGGTCCAGGAGGGCCAGCACGTACTGATCACCGGGGCCGCCGGCGGCGTGGGTTCCTTCGCCGTCCAACTCGCCCACGCCCTCGGTGCCCGGGTCACCGCCGTCGCGAGCACCCCCAAGCTCGACGCCGTGCGGGCGCTCGGCGCCGACCAGGTGATCGACTACACGCGCGAGGACTTCCTCGCCGGCCCGCGGCCCTACGACGTCATCATCGACATCGCGGGCAACCGCGGCCTGCGGGACCTGCGCCGCGCCCTGACGCCCCGCGGCAGGCTCGTCATCACCGGCGGCGAGACGAGCGGCCGCTGGCTCGGCGGCACCGACCGGCAGCTCCGCGCACAGTTGCTGTCCCCCTTCACCGGCCAGCACCTGGGAACCTTCATCGCCTCCGAACGCGCCGACGGGCTGCGCGACGTGACCGCTCTCGTCGACGCCGGCAGGCTCAGGCCGGTCGTGGACAGCGTCCACCCGCTCGCCGACACCGCCTCAGCCGTCCGACACCTTCTCGACGGCCGCGTCACGGGCAAGGTGGCGATCAGCCTGTCGGCCGACTGACACCGTCACCGTGGCCGGCACGCAGGCCGCACGGGCCGGGCGACCACGAGGGCCCGTCGGGGTGGGTGGGGCTCAGGCGCCGGTGGCGATGGTGCTGGAGGGACTCGACAGCGCCCCCACCGATCCGACCCTGCGTTGCAGCCCGCCGCGCCCGCGGGGCGGCTCGGGTCAGTGCCGGACGAAGGGCAGATCCGCCGGCCGGACCCGTTCGCGCGGCCCCGCGGCCCGCAGCACGACGTCCAGCACCCGGGCCGGGTCGGCGGCGTAGGAGTGCGAGAACCAGGCCATGTTGGCCTCCACCACGGCCCAGCGGTGGCCGGGACGGTACGGGTCGAGGAGCTGTCCGACGTCCAGGACGACGGCGCTCGGCAGCGTGTGCCCGGCGGCGGCGACCAGACGCTCGACGAACTCCGTGATCTCCGCGCCGGTGGTCCGGTCAGCGTGGTCGGCCCCGTCCGTGCCGAGCGGGCGCGGGTCGAGCCGGCCGAACACCGCGTACCGGCTCGCCGCGGCGATCCTGCCGTCCAGCAGGAACAGCCGGTACTCGGCCGCGAAGGTCACCACCTCGGAGAGGAGCACCGGCGTCGCCGGGTCCAGGCCGGCGGGCAGCCGGGAACCGTCGGCATAGACGTCCGCCGGGAAGGACTTGTCACGTGGCGGCTTGACGAACGTCGGCCGATCGAGCGCCCACGCGTCCGCGACGGTCGCCGACCGGACCTCCCGGCCGGTGAACTCCCGAGGCAGCTCGGCGAGCCAGCCGTCCGTCGGTTCGAGCAGCGCGAACCCGAGCCGGCCCGCCAACTGCGCGCCCGCGACCGGCCCGCCGTACCAGTGCGCCGGGCCCACCACCGGGCCGGGCTCCTCCGCCGCCCGGACCACCATCCCACGACCCGCCGCCTCGACGGCCAGCAGCTCCATCGTCGACGTCCGCCGCCCCGGCATGACCAGCACCGCAACCCCCTCCGCTCCGCAAAGCCGCCACGTTGACCTGCCGCGCCCGCTACCGCTGGACGGGGCCGTGGGGCCGCGGGCCGTCCGCGGCCCACTCCGGGGCCCGTCACTCGTCCGCGGCGAGCTCGGCCTCCCAGCGCAGCAGGTCGCCCGGCTGGCATTCGAGCACCTCGCAGAGCGCGGCGAGCGTGGTGAAGCGCACCGCCTTGGCACGGCCGTTCTTGAGTACCGCCAGGTTGGCGGGAGTGATGCCCACGCGGTCCGCGAGCTCGCCCACGGACATCTTCCGCCTCGCCAGCATCACGTCGATGTCGACGGCGATCGGCATCAGATCACCTCGTCCAACTCGGCTTGCATCTGCGTCGCTTCGACATCACGCGCGACGGCCTGGGCGAGCAGCATCCGCAGCACGAGCACGATGAGCGCGACGCCCAGGATGGCCACACCGATACCAGCCATGATCACCGTGACGCCCGGGTCCTCCCGCTGGCCCGGCGCATTGACGGCCGTGACCGCGAACCACACGAGGGCGGCCGCCACGATGGCGCCGATCACACCGTCCACGTAACGGAAGGCGGCGTGGGAGAACACGGTTCCGCGTCGCACCATCGCCACCAGCCGCCATACGCAGACCAGGGCGACCTGGGCCGCCATCAGCCCCACGATCGTGATCAGGCGCAGTGGGGTCAGCGGGAGCGACCCGTCCTCCGGATCGGTGGCCAACGCCCACACCATCAGCGCCTGTACGCACACGGTTCCGGCCAGCACCACCACGAGCACGGCGCGCAGCGCACGCACGGTCAGTCTTCCCACGGCCCATCCTTCCATCGAGTTGCGATGGGAATCTATCGAATTTCGATATGTAGAACAAGGGCCGGGCCTGCGGGTGGGCGACGGCAACGCATCACGGCGGGCCGGCCGGCGGCCGGCTCGACCCGACAGGGACCCCCGGGACGACTGCGGCCCGCCTCTCGAAGCGCCGAGAGGCGGGCCGCGCTGCAGCGGACAGCCGGTAAGGGCGGCCCCGGACCGGGGGCCGGACATCCCCTCCGGGAAACAGTGAAGGTCAGTCCTCGGCGCCGGCCGCCAGGACCGCCGCGTCGAGTGCGCCGGTCAGGCGGTCCAGCAGGGCGCGCAGTGCGCCGAGGTCCTCGACCGGGAGGCTGGTGGCGGTGAGGAGCCGGCGGGGCACCCGACCGGCACGGTCGCGCAGGGCCAGCCCGGCGTCGGTGAGGCTGACCGTGACCGACCGCTCGTCCTCGGGGCTGCGCTCCCGGTGGACGAGGCCGGCCGCCTCCAGCCGCTTGAGCAGCGGGGAGAGCGTGCCCGAGTCCAGTCGCAGCAGCTCACCGATCCGCTTCACCGGAAGCTCCCCGTGCTCCCAGAGCACCAGCATGACCAGGTACTGCGGGTAGGTGAGCCCCAGATCCTTGAGCAGTACCCGGTAGACGCCGCCGAACGCGCGCGAGGCGGCGTTCAGCGAGAAGCAGATCTGCTGGTCGAGGCGGAGCAGCTCGGCATCGGGGAGCTCCTCCGCATCGCGGAACTCGTCCGGGTCGCGGAGCGTCTCGTCGGTCTCGGGGGGCGTGGCCATGCCCCCATCGTACCGACCGCGCACGCCATTCAGTTGTGCGCAATTGAATTGCGTGCTCTACTTGTACCTGCACGGCGGCCCCACCAGGCCGCCGAGGACAGAAGCACGACCGACGCAGGACGGAAGGGAACGGACCCATGGACGCGCTCTACACCGCAGTGGCCACCGCGAACGGCCGGGAGGGCCGCGCTGTCAGCTCCGACGGACAGCTGGACCTCGCCCTGGCGATGCCGCCCGCCCTCGGCGGGAACGGGCAGGGCACCAACCCCGAGCAGCTGTTCGCCGCCGGCTATGCGGCCTGCTTCGCGAGCGCGCTGAGCCTGGTCGGCCGGCAGGCCCGGGTCGACACCAGCGAGGTCTCGGTCACGGCCGAGGTCTCCATCGGCAAGGACGGCGCCGGCTTCGGCCTGGGCGTGGTCCTGCGTGTGGAGCTGCCCGACTCCCTCGCGGGCGAGAGCGGCCAGCTGCTGGTCAAGCAGGCCCACGAGGTCTGCCCCTACTCCCGCGCCACCCGCGGGAACATCCCGGTCGAGCTCGTCGTCGAGTGACCTCGCCCCACCCGGACGGGCGGAGGCCCGCCGCGCACCCCGCGCGGCGGGCCTCCGCCCGTCTCTCCCGGCCGACCGGCCGGGCCTCCGCCTGCGGCGGGCGCGGCTGCTCCGCTACCCGACCGGACCGCCGTCGGCCGCCGGGCCGCCCGCTCCACCCGCACCCGGAGCGGGCCCGCCCGGAGCAGGACCACCCGGTGCAGGACCACCCGGCGCAGAACCGGAGGGCCCGGCACCACCCGGGCCGCCTCCACCCGGCCCGGCACCACCCGGACCACCGGCTCCACCCACCGATCGGAGGACGTCGAGCCGGTGCCGGTACTCCTCCGCGTCGATCTCCCCGCGCGCGAACCGCTCCGCGAGCAACTGCTCGGCCGTCGGTGGCGCAGCCCTGGGCGGCCCACCCGGTCCGACCGGCGCACCCGGCCCCACCGGTCCGCCGGCACCACCGGCACCACCCGGCCCGACCGGTCCCCACGGCCCCGGCGCGACGGGCCGCTGCGTCCGCGAGAGGTGGCGGACCAGCGCGATCCCGGCCAGCACCAGCACCGCCAGAAGCACCAGCATCCCGAGCGCCAGCAGACCCATCCCCCAGCCGCTCAGACCGTGGCCGTGGCCGTGCCCGTTCCAGTGATACATCGCGGACCTCCTCTGCCGGCCCGGGACCGGAGCCGCCGAGGCGACCGGCCCCCACCCACCCATCGTGCGCCCGAAACCGACCGGACGAGCGTGAGGATTGTCTGAGAATGCCCGGAACCGACCTCCCGCCCCGCCGGGCAGCACGCCGGGGGTAGCGTTACTGACCATGGACCGACACCCACCGATCGACGACCCCGAGCGGCTCGTCGCGACCGGGGCGCTCCGCCGCTACGAGGACGGGCGCCTGCACCCGGCCCTCGGTTACTCGCCGATCTCCTACGTCTCGACCCGGCTCTGGGACGAGCTCACCGCCCTCGCCATCGCCCCGTCCGCGGCCACCACGACCGCGCACGCGCTGCTGCGCGCCATCGCCGCCGAGGCGGTCGACGCGGCACTCGCCCCCGGCAACGAGCGGGCCCCGCGCAACGACCTGTACGTGACCCACCCCGCGTACATCGGTCCGCACCGCCGGGTGGTCTGGTTCCAGCGCACCGGCCCGCGCGGCCTGATCACCGCGACCCTGCCGCCCGGGTCCTGAGCCGGGCTCCGGGGCCCGGGCCTCCGGACCCCGCCACCGCCCCGGGCCGCGGCCCTGAACCCGCCGGCCTCAGCGCTCGACCCAGAGCCCGTGGCAGACCCAGCTGAGCCGGGGCGGCCCGAGCACGGGCGGCCGGTCGTGGTAGGTGCCGTCCGAGACGGACATGTTGACGATCAGATAGGCGTGCCAGCCCGGCCCGACGCCGCGGCGGTCGGCGTGGATCAGCGTGTCGTCGACGAACCAGTCCACGGACTGGGCGCCGAACACGGTGCGCAGCCGGAAGGTCGCGCCCGGGGCTATACCGGCCGCGGCCCCGTGCCAGTAGCGGTAGCCGCCGCGGACGTGGTTGGAGATCTCCAGGAGGTCCGGGTTGTCGGGGTGGTACTCGAAGACGTCCACCTCGTTGCCGCCGTCGCGCCACGTCCAGATCGCCGGCCAGGCGCCGAGCTCGACCGGGAGCGTGACCTCCGCGCCGAGCACGTCCCCGGTGCGGACCTGGAAGCCCTCGGGACTGCCCTCGGTGGTGAGCAGGTTGCAGGTCCACAGGTCGCTGCCGCGCCGCCGGGTGGCCGCGAAGACACCGCCGGGGCAGTACGCGCGACTGAGGAAGTCGAGTTTGTGGTCGCCTCGGTTGGTCGGCCCCATCTGGGGATAGGCGCTGCTGCGCCCCGCCGTCCACTGCCTGGTCGAGGTGAAGTCCGCGTCGAACACGACTGCCACGGCCGCCTCCCCGGTGCCCCTGCGCGCCGCCGGCCCTCCACCGGCGGACACACAGGGTGACTTACCCGGTACGCTCCGCACTATGCGAAGCGGACCGTCCGGATCCATGGGCGGCCGGGAAGCCGGGGCCGTGGCGGCCGCGAGTCCGGCACCGCGGCGCCCTGGAAGCCCGGGCCGCGGCGGCCGGGAGGCCGCGGCGACGGTCAGCCGACCGGCGTCACCTCGGCGCCGGTCCCGCCGAAGCCGCGGAGGCTGGCGAGCCGGTCGGTGACCGAGACGACGCCGTCGACCGAGCGGCAGAGGTTCAGCACGATCGGGACGAGGTACGGCTCCGGAACGGTGCCGCTGAGCACGACACGGCCCTGGTCGACCTCCACCCCCACCTCGGCCGGGCTGACCCCCTCGATCCGGCCGAGCACCTCCTCGACGATCTCGCGGCGGATCACCCGGTCCTCGCGCAGGAAGACCCGCAGCAGGTCGCCGCGGCTGACCATGGCGAAGACCCGGCCGTCCTCGTCCAGCACCGGCAGCCGCTTCACGCCGTGCCGGGCCATCAGCCGCGCCGCCGCGACCACACTCGTCCCGGGGGTGGTGCAGACCGCCGGGCCGGTCATCAGATCGGCCGCCGTGACGGCGCCGCCCGGACCGGTGCGGGTCAGTTCGGGGGCCGGGAGCAGGCTGCCCGGGTCCTCCTGGGCCGCCAGGGTGAGCAGGAGGTCCGCCTCCGAGACGATGCCGAGCGGCCGGCCCTCGGTGTCGACCACCGGCACCCCGGTGATGTCGTACTCGGCCAACAGGGCGACGATCTCCCGGAAGCCGGTTTCGGGCGCGATCCCGACCACGGGGCTGGTCATCACTGATTCGACGCTGGCATGCCGCACGCCGGTTCACCTCGTCCGCGAGCGATGTCGGCCGGACGACCGTCGTCCGGCCGCGGTACCTGGAGCATCGCCCCTGGCAGCGGGGACCGCCAGGGGCCAAGGGGCTGAAAACGCGGGACCAACGGCCCCTGACGCCGAACACCCCGTTCACGGCCGGTCCGCCGGGCGCGGCGCGCCCGGCACGCGCCTGTGCTGTGGCGGCCCGCGCCCGGCGGGGAGAAGCTGCTCGGAGGGACCGACCGACCCTGCAGCACCAGGCCCCGCAGCACCAGGCCCCCCGCACACCGCCGTCCCTGCCACCACCGCCCCGAGGCGCTGGAGCCGACATGACCGCACCGACCAACCCCGCTCCCCCGCTGCGCTGCCTGGTCACCGGAGCCACCGGCTACCTCGGCGGCCGCCTCGTCCCCGAGCTGCTCGCCGCCGGCCACTCGGTGCGCTGCCTGGTCCGCGACCCCGGACGGCTGCGCGACCACGCGTGGCGCGCCCGGGTGGAGGCGGCCCGGGGGGACGTCACCCGCCCCGACACGCTGGCCGGGGCCTTCGCCGGCATCGACGTCGCCTACTACCTGGTGCACTCGCTGGGCACCGGCCGCGACTTCGAGGCGACCGACCGCGCCGCCGCCCGGGCGTTCGGTGAGGCGGCCGCACGCGCGGGCGTCCGCCGGATCGTCTACCTCGGCGGGCTGCTCCCCCGCGGCGTGCCGCCGCACGAGCTCTCCCCGCACCTGCGCTCCCGCGCCGAGGTCGGCCGGGTGCTGCGCTCCTGCGGAGTGCCCACCGCCGAGCTGCGGGCCGCCGTGATCATCGGCTCCGGCTCGGCCTCCTTCGAGATGCTCCGCTACCTGACCGAGCGCCTGCCCGTGATGGTCACGCCGAGCTGGGTGGGTACCCGGATCCAGCCGATCGCCGTCCGCGACGTGCTGCGCTACCTCACCGGCGCGGCGCTCCTGCCGCCGGAGGTGCACCGGGCCTTCGACCTCGGCGGCCCCGAGGTCCTCACCTACCGGCGGATGATGCAGCGGTACGCCGCCGTCGCCGGGCTGCCGCACCGGGTGATCCTGCCGGTCCCGGTGCTCACCCCCGGGCTCTCCAGCCTCTGGGTCGGGCTCGTCACGCCGGTGCCGAACCGGCTGGCCCGGCCGCTGGTGGAGTCGCTGCGGCACGAGGTGGTCTGCGCCGAGCACGACATCGCCCGGTACGTGCCCGACCCGCCCGGCGGGCTCACCGGCTTCGACCGGGCCGTGGAGCTGGCCCTGCACCGGATCCGGGACGCCGACGTGACCACCCGCTGGTCCTCCGCCTCCGTCCCGGGCGCGCCGAGCGATCCGCTGCCCACCGACCCCGACTGGGCCGGCGGGAGCCTCTACCAGGACGTGCGGGAGCGCCGCGTGATCGCCCCGCCGGCGGAGCTCTGGCGGGTGGTCGAGGGCATCGGCGGCGAGAACGGCTGGTACTCCTTCCCGCTCGCGTGGGCGCTGCGCGGCCTGCTCGACCGGCTGGCCGGCGGGGTCGGTCTGCGCCGGGGCCGCCGCGATCCGGCGCGGCTGCGGATCGGCGACTCGCTGGACTTCTGGCGGGTGGAGGAGATCGAGCGGGGCCGGCTGCTGCGGCTGCGCGCGGAGATGCGGCTTCCCGGGCTCGCCTGGCTGGAGCTCTCGGTCGCCCCGGACGGCGACGGCGGGAGCCGCTACCGCCAGCGGGCCCTCTTCCACCCGCACGGGCTGGCCGGGCACGCGTACTGGTGGTCGGTCGCGCCGTTCCACGCGGCGGTGTTCGGGGGCATGGCCCGGCGGATCGCCGAGCGGGCCGAGGCCGCCCCGCGGGAACCCGCCCCACCCGGCGCAACCATCACATGATCGACTCGTTGGACCGTCCACCAGAGCACACACGGCACCACGGACGGCCCGGCGGAGGACGCGTTGGCAGGACGGATAGACGCGGGGCGACCTCCGCGGGGCACGGCCGGGCGGCCGGTGGCCGAGGCCGAGGCGGCACTGGTCCGCCACTACCGGCGGCTGGTCCGGCTCGCGTACCTGGCACTGCCGGCCGACCGGGACCGCCACAGCCGGGTGCTGGCCGCGCACGCGGCCGTCCAGCGGGCGCTGCCGTCCCGGTGGACCCTGCGGGACCTGCTGGCCGAGCCCCTCGGGCCCGACGAGGACCCGCTCTACGCCGCCCTGCGGCAGCGGGTGCTGCGCGCCGCGCTGCGGCCGCGGCCGGGCGAGCGGCTGCTCGCGCCACGGGTCTGGGGGCTGCGGCTGTTCACGCCCGGCGGCGGTGAGGCGGACGCGGCGCTGGACCGCGGGCTCGCCGGACTCGACGCGCCCGCCCGCGCGGCGTTCGCCCTGCTCGCCGTGGACGGGCTGACGCCGGCCCAGGCCGCCGGGGCGCTGCGGCAGGCCGGTGCGGCCGAGCCCGGCCCGGCGGTCGAGCGGGCCGAGCGGCTCCGCGCCGGGTCGGAGCCGGGGCGGCCGGCCTTCGACCCCTGCGCGGTCCGCGTCCAGCCGACCGACCTGCTGCGCCGGCGCCGGGCCTGGGGCGTCTCGCTGGGGGTCGCCGTGCTCGCCCTCACCACCACCGCCGCCGTCCTGGCCGGCTCCGGCGCCGGCGAGGGCGGGGGCGGTGCGACCGCCGCCCGCCCCCGGCCCGTCCCGCCGGCCGGCACGGCGTCCGATCCGGGCCGGCTGGTCCGCACCCCGGCCGACCGGTGGCAGCACACCGCACGGATGGACTTCTCCGCCTGGCCCGCCCGCGGCGACCGCCGGGACGACCCCGCCCTGCTCGGGCGCGCCCTGACCGCCTGGGCGCAGCCCGGCCCGCAGACCCGGGCCGAACCGGGCACCGACACCGCCCCGCCGCAGGGCCCGCCGCACCTGCTCTTCGCCGGTACGGTCGACGGCGCCGCCGTGGTGGTGCTGTACGACGGCGGCCGGCTCGCCCGCTACACCGACGGGCGCGGCGGCGGGCTGGACCTCGCCCGGGCCGACGACGCGGGCGTCACCACGGCCGCGGCGGTGGTGCTGCGCCGTCAGGGCACCTCGGCCCGGTACCTGCTCGCGCCGTGGATCGAGGCCGCCGACCTGCGGCGCTCGGACCAGCCCGACGCGCCCGCCAAGCCGCTGGAGCGGACCGACGGGGTGACCGCCGCGGCGGCGGCGCCCGCGACGGCCGCCTCCCCGGGGCCACTGGCCGACTGCCGGGGCGCCGCGGTGCTCCAGCTGCGCTCCTCGCCCACCATCGCCGAGAAGCACGTCTTCCTGCTGGCCGATCTCGGCGGGCTGGTCCCGGCGCACCTCACCTACACGCCGCCGCCGGACCGCGCCCAGCCCGCCCGGGAGCCGCGCGAGGCGGCCGGCCCGGACGCGCTGCAGGCCTGGGCGCGGGGCGGCTGCGCGGTGCCGGACGCCTCACCCGGGGTCAAACAGCTCAACCTCTGGGCGTTCGCCGTCCAGCAGCTGCCGCAGAGCGCGGGTGCGGCGTCCTGGGTCTGCCTGCGGGCGGACCGCTGGGACGGCGAGGGCAGCGCGGCGACGGCCGTCCTGCTGCCAGGGGCGCGCGGGCCGCAGCGCACCGGCGGCGGTCCGGGGCGGGCGTGCAGCCGGTTCGATCAGGACACGGTCGGCTGGACGTGGTGGCGCTCCCCGCAGGGCACCGAGTTCCTGCTGGCGGCGGGCAGTCGGCGGGTCGCCCGGATCGGCGTCAAGGGGCCCGACTGGACGGCCGACCGCCCCGTGCCCGACCACACCCTCGCCGTCGAGCGCCCGGCCCGGGCCGCCGTCACGGTCGAGGGCGTGCTGGACGGCGGCACCCGGATCGCCCCGCTCCGCTGAGCCGGCGCCCGGCCCCGGACACCGAACCGCTCAGGACCGTTCAACGTACCGTCAGGTCGGCCGGGTAGTCGGTCAGCTCCATCGTGCTGACCTTCCTGCCCAGCTCCAGCATCCGGTTCAGGATCCAGCTCCGGCCCAGCAGGGCGTTGCGCAACCGCAGTCCCGCCGCCGTGCCGGGGGCCAGGAAGGGACCGGTGCGGTCGCCGCCCTTCTGGCAGCCCTCGGCGTAGCCGCGGACGGCGTTCTCGTACCGGGTGAAGGCGGCCCGGTGGTCGCCGCGGGACCGGGCGAGCTCGCCGGCCAGAACGTAGGCGGCGACCACCGCGGTGCCGGTGCCCATGCCGCCGATGGTGGCGCCGCAGGCGGCGTCCCCGACCAGGGCGATCCGGCCGGTGGACCAGGCGGGGACGTCGGCCCGGCTGATCGAGTCGAAGTAGAGCTCGGGGGCGTCGTCGAGGCTCGCCAGCAGCCGGGGCACCTCCCAGCCGAGCCCGGCGAAGGCCTTCCGGAGCAACGCCTTCTGCTGCCCGGTGTCGTGCCGGTCGTAGTCGAGTTCGGGCGCGGCGAAGAGCAGGAAGGCTCCGACCCTGGAGCGGTCCCGGTGGTCGCGGCCGACCGCGGCGAGCCGGCCCGGAACGTTCAGGCCGACCGAACCGGGAGGAAGGTCCAGGTAGTTGGGCAACTGCCAGGTGGCGGCGTAGTAGCCGAGGTGGCGGACGTAGTGCCGCTCGGGGCCGAATGCCAGCCTGCGGACGTTGGAGTGGAGGCCGTCCGCGCCGATCACCAGGTCGAACACGCGGGGCGCGCCCTGCCGGAACTCGGCGCGGACGCCGGTGGGCGTCTGCTGCAGCGCAGTGATGGAGTCGCCGAAGACGTACTCGGTGCCCGGCAGGCTGTGCCGGTACAGCACCTGGGCCAGTTCGCCGCGCGGCACCTCCAGCTCGCCGCCGGCGAAGTCCGCCGGCAGGTGGAGCCTTCGCCGGCCGTTCGGGTCGACGAAGCTCATCGAGGTACCGCCGGTGGCGATCGCCCGTAGCTCGTCGAGCAGACCCATTCGCTCCAGCACGGTGCGGTGGGTCGCACCCCGGAAGTCGACCGCCTGGCCGCCGCCGCGCAGGGCGGGCGCCAGCTCGACGACGGTGGGTTCGAAGCCGTACCGGGCCAGCCAGTGGGCCAGCGCGGGGCCTGCGATGCTCGCGCCGGAGATGAGGACCTTCGCGCCCAAGGGGACCACTCCATCCGATCAGAACCAAAACTGTGTCCGGCGGACACTGATTATCGCTGTGTACGGTAGACACAGTTCGACGGTTCGGCAAGACAAGGGCGCGGGAGCGGGATTGAGCAGCGGATCGAGCAGGGCATCGGGCAGTGGATCCGGCAGCGGGGCGAGTGCGACGGCACAGCTGCTCTGGGGCCCACCGCCGAAGCCGGCCCGTGGCCCGAAGCCGGCCCTCAGCCTGGACCGGATCGCCCGCGCAGGCATCGAGATCGCGGACGCGGAAGGGCTCGGCGCCGTCTCGATGCAACGGGTGGCCGGGCTGCTGGACTACACCAAGATGTCGCTCTACCGCTATCTGCCCGGCAAGGCCGAGCTGGTCGCCCTGATGGTGGAGGCGGCGGTCGGCGAGCCGACCGAGCCGGTCGCGCCGACTGAGCCGTCCGGATGGCGCGGTCAACTCCTCGACTGGTCACACCACTTGGCGGCTGCGTTCGCCGCACACCCGTGGTTGCTGGACGCCACCGTGGGCCCCCGGCTGATGGGCCCCAGGGAGCTCGCGTGGCTGGAGCGGGTGGTGGCCGCCCTGGACGGCACCGGACTGACCGGGCCGGAGCGGATGGACGCCGCCGTCCTGCTCGCCGGCCACGTCCGCAGCATCGCCGAGCAGGCCCGGGCGGCGGGGCCCGGCGGCGAGCCGGAGTCGGAGCTGCTGGCCGCCCTCGGCGGCCTGCTCCAGGAGCACGCGGACCGCTTCCCGGCCCTGGCCGCCGCCACCCGGGAAGTCGCCGTCGACGGCGGGCAGGACGAGGCGTTCGGGTTCGGCCTGGAACGCATCCTGGACGGGCTGGAGGCCCTGATCACCCGCCGGAGCGGGCCCGCGGGCAGCTGAAACGGATCACCGGGGGCATGGGCTCAGCGCGTGTGGCGCAGGGCCTCCAGCTCCTCGGTCATCCGGCCGAGGAAGCGGGCCACGGCGGCCAGCTCGGCCGGGGTGAACTCGCCGCGCACGGCCTCGGTGCGCCGCGCCACCGGCGCGAACCACTCGCCGGCCATCCGCCCGGCGCCCGGGAGGTAGTGCACGAACACCTGGCGGCGGTCGGCGGCGTCCCGGGTGCGGCGGATGTGCCCGGCCCGCTCCAGCCGGTCGAGCACGGCGGTGACCGCCCCGGAGGTCAGGGCCAGCTCGTCGCGCAGCCGGCCGGGAGTGATCCCGCCAGGGCCGCCGTCCGGGCCGGGGGCCGCCCGCATCACGGCCAGCAGCGCCTGGACGTCGGTGGCGTGCAGGCCGCTGGCGGCGGCGAAGCCGTGGCCGAGCAGGTTGAGTTCGGAGGCGAGGTCCTGGAGCAGGCGGCCGAGCGCCGGCGCGTCCGACGCTGCCGGGTCGGCCGGGGCGGGCACGCCGGGCGAGGCGGGCGATCCGGGCGAGGCGGGCACGCCGGGCGAGGCGGGCGATCCGGGCGAGGCGGGCACGCCGGGCGAGGCGGGCGATCCGGGCACGGTGGGCGGGGTCGTCCTCGGCTCCTGCTCCGACAAGGTGATCCGCTCCGGTCGCGTACGGCGTTTACCCGATCAGCCTATCGGCCGCCCACCACGCTCACCACGCCCGCCGACGCCCGGCGCCGCCCGGCGGACCGTCAGACCCGCTCGCCGACCTGCTCCGGCACGGCCGCCCGCTCCGTCGCCGGCCGCACCCGGGCCGGCCACCAGACCCGGTCGCCCAGGTCGCGGACCAGCGCGGGCACCAGCAGCGAGCGCACCAGCAGGGTGTCCAGCAGCACGCCGAAGGCCACGATGAAGGCGATCTGCGCCAGGAAGGCCAGCGGGATCACGCTCAGCGCGGCGAAGGTCGCCGCGAGCACCACCCCGGCCGAGGTGATCACGCCGCCGGTCGCGGTCAGCCCCCGCAGCACGCCCTCCCGGGTGCCGACCCGCAGCGCCTCCTCCCGGACCCGCGTCATCAGGAAGATGTTGTAGTCCACCCCCAGCGCGACCAGGAAGACGAACCCGTACAGCGGCACCGAGGGGTCGGTGGCGGTGAAGCCGAGGACGTGCGGGAAGACCACGGCGCTGACGCCGAGCGTGGCCAGGTAGGAGAGCGCGACGGTGGCGGCGAGCAGCACCGGGGCCAGCAGTGAGCGCAGCAGCAGCACCAGGACGGCGAGGACGCAGAGCAGCACCGCCGGCATGATCAGCGACCGGTCGCGCTCCGCCGTGACCCGGGTGTCGTACTGCTGCGCGGTGTACCCGCCGACCAGCGCCTCCCCGCCCGGTACGGCGTGCACGGCCTCCCGCAGCCGGCGCACGGTGGCGATGGCCTCGTCGCTGTCGGCCGGGTCGGCGAGCGTGACGTCCAGCCGGACCCGCCCGTCGACGGTCCTGGGCGCGGCCCCCGGCGCGCCGCCGGTGTAGGGGCGGACGCCGGCCGTCCCGGGCACGGCGGCCGCAGCCGTCACCGCCCCGGCGTGCCCGGCCGCGGCGAGCACCACCGCCGGGTTGCCGGCGCCGCCGGCGAAGTGCGCGGAGAGCAGTCGCTGGCCGTCTGCCGAGGGCTGGGGTTTGACGAAGAGTTCGGACTGCGGGACGCCGCCGGAGTCGAGCGCCGGGGCGAAGGCGGCCAGCGCGGCCAGCACCGCGAGGCTCGCGGCCCAGGTGGTCCGGGGCCGGCGGCCGACCAGCGCGGCCACCCGCTGCCACACGGCGTGCACCGGCGCCCGCCCGTCGGCGGCCGGGCGGGCCGGCCAGTAGGCGGTGCGGCCGAGCAGGGTGAGGGCCGCCGGCAGGAAGGTGAGCGCCGAGACCACCGCGCAGCCGATCCCGATCGCGCCGACGGGCCCGAGCGCCCGGTTGTTGGTGAGGTCGGAGAGCAGCAGGACGAGCAGACCGAGGGCGACGGTGGCGCCGGAGGCCGCGATCGGCTCGACCGACTGCCGCCAGGCGGTCCGCATCGCGGCGAACCGGTCCCCGTGCAGGTGCAGTTCCTCGCGGAACCGGGCGGAGAGCAGCAGGCCGTAGTCGGTGGCGGCGCCGATCACCAGGATCGAGAGCAGGCCCTGGACCTGGCCGTCCACCCGGACCAGGCCGTGGTCGGCGAGCAGGTAGACCAGGGCGCAGGCGGTGGCGAGGGCGAAGACCGCGCCGAGGATCACCAGCAGCGGGAGCAGCACGCTGCGGTAGACGGCGAGCAGGATCAGCAGCACCACACCGAGCGCGACGCCGAGCAGCAGCCCGTCGATGCCGGCGAACGCGCGGCCCAGGTCGGCCGCGACGGCGGCCGGGCCGGCCAGGCCGACCTCGGTGTCCGGCACCTGCTCGGCGAGGGCGCGCACGGCCCGGACGCTGTCGCCGGTCTGCCGCCCGAGGTCGGAGCGGAATTGGACGACGCCCTGCAGAGCCCGGCCGTCCGCGGCGGTCAGAGCGGGCGAGACCCGCCCGGTGGCGCCGGGGACGGTCGCGGCGGCGCGCAGCACGTCCTCCGCGGCGGCGCGCTGCCCGGCGTCGACGGCGCCGGTGCGGCTCTCCCAGACCACGATCACGGGCAGGGTGGCGGGGGTCTGGAACTCCTGCCCCAGTCGCGCGACTTCGGTCGACTCGGCGCTGCGGGGCAGGAACGCGGCCCGGTCGTTGGTGGCGACCTCGGAGAGCCGTCCGGCGTACGGGCCGAAGGCGCCGCCGAGGCCGAGCCAGGCCACCAGCAGGGCGAGCGGGATCAGCAGCCGGGCTCGGCGCCGGGCGGTGGGGCGGCCGGTGAGCATCGTGGAACGCCCTTCGTGGCGGGGCCGGTGACGGTCCGCCGCATCCTATCTCTCAATCATCGAGATACTTCACCGGCTGAGATTTCCCGCGGCGCGCCGCGGGCCCGCGCCCCTGAGCCTGCGCCGCCGGGGGCGGTGCGGCTCGGGCCGGCGCTCCGCGTGTCCGCGGTCGGCCGGGGGCCGCGCCAGCAGTCCGGCCGCGGAGAGCGCGGCCCAGCCGAGCGACACCGCCACCGCCATCGCCCGGTGCCGCCGCTTCGGCAGCGCGGTGGCGAGCAGCGCGGCGTCACCCAGGTCGGAGGCGATCCGCAGCAGGGTGGCCGTCCGCAGCGCGGACGCGTCCGGGGCCAGGACCATGGCGAGGCCGCAGGCGGCGTCGCGGAAGGCGAGCGGGCGCAGGCACGCGGCCACGTCCGCGGGGACCGACCCGTCCGGGCCGCCGATCCCGGACGGGCGGGCCAGCAGCTCCGGGCGGCGCGCGACGGCGAACCCGTAGACGGCGGTGACGGCTCCGGTCAGGCGCAGCAGACGCTCGTTCACGGCGCGGCTCTCCTCGGGTCGACGGCTCTGCTGCGGGCCGCGGGGGCGCCTCCCCCGCGGCCCGCATCGTGGGCCCATCATGGACGACCGGGCGGCCCGGCCGGGGCCGACACGTCCGGCGGTGGCCCTTCCGGGGCGGCCGGGGTGTCCGCCGGCGCGGCGGCCGGGCGGCCGATCAGGTACTCGGCGACGAGCAGGTTGATCAGCCAGGGCGCCCAGGCCGCACCGGCGTATGCGGTGTCGAACTCCGCGCCGACGGCGTCGAAGAGGGGCAGCCAGATCCGGAGGGTGACGGCCGTCAGGATCAGCGCGTACGACCTGATCGCCCAGCGCCGGTGGCGGTCGAACCGCCGCGCCCGGGCGGTCCGGTGGGCCGCGGCGGAGGCGGCGAGGGTGAGGCCGCCCAGCACCGCGAAACCCACCGGGGCCACCGGCGGGACCAGTGCCCGCGGGGCCAGCAGCAAACCGCCCACGCCGGTCAGCGCCGCGCTCACCAGGTAGGCGCGGCCGGTCCACCGGTGCGCACCGGGGTGCCGGGCCCGCCATCCGGGGAGGAACTGCCAGGGGCCGAGCAGCAGGGCGAGGACGCCGGCTCCGATGTGCAGCAGGAGCGGGGCGAGGTGGGCGGTGTAGACGGCCTGCTGCCCGTCGAGGAAGGTGTCCTGATCCAGCGTGAAGTAGCGGGAGGAGAGCAGGGCGGTCGCCGCGGCGAGGAGGGTCATCACGGCCCAGCCGGTCCGGCGGCGGAGGGAGCGGACCGGCCTGGCCCGGTCCGCCCGCGGCCGGGGGCTCCGGCCGGGAAGGTCGGCCGGGGGCACGCGGTCGGCGGTAGACGGGTTCATACCGCGAAAGCTACGGAGCGGGAGGCGGCGGGGGCTTCCTCCCGGCGGGGTCCTCGCGGCTGCCCCGACGGGGGTGGCCGGGGCCGGACCGGGGTGGCCGACCACCCCGGCGGGGCGGCCCCGAATACCCCAGGAGGGCGATGTGCGCGGCGGGCCGGGCCGCTACCGTTCCCCCGGTCCCCACCCCGTGCCCCTGCCCGTGCCCCTGACCGTGTCCCATGACCCTGACCATGCCCCATGGCCCCGCCCGCAACGGGCCGTTCCGGGAGCGCGGCAGGCGCCGGGCCCGCCACCGAGACGCCAGGAGCCGCGTTGAACCGACCCGCCACCGGCCTCCGGGCACGCCTCCCCGACCGGTTCCTCGACCCCGCGCTGGCAGCCGCCTTCCTCGTCGCGATGCTGGTGGGGCGGGTCGGAGCCTCGGACGGGCTCGGCGGCCGGGCCGTCCCGGCCGCCGCCCTGAGCCTGGCCGTCGCCGGCGCGCTGGCCGCCCGCCGGACGGCGCCGCTGGCGTCCTACGTCGCCGGCTCGGCCGCGCTGGCGGCCGAATCGCTCCTCGGCCTCGGCAGCCCGGTGTCGCCCTACGCCAACCTCATCGGCCTCTACTCCCTGGGCCTGCACGCCTCCCGCGGGCGGGCCCGGCTCGGGCCGTTCGTGGCGCTGGCCACCATGGCCGGGTACTTCGCGCGGGTCGACGGCGCCCGTACCTACCCGGCGATCCCGGCCGGCGTGCTGTTCGTCTGGCTGCTCGGCTGGGCCCTCGGCTACGGCACCGCGCGGCGGCTGGAGGAGCGGGACGCCGCCCGGCTGCGGCTGCGCCGCGAGGCCGTCGCCCAGGAGCGCACCCGGATGGCGCGGGAGCTGCACGACCTGGTGGGCCACACGGTCACCCTGATGCTGGTGCAGGCCGGCGCGGCGCGGCGGCTGCTCGACCACGACCCGGCGCGCGCCCGCGAGGTGCTCGCGGAGCTGGAGCACACCGGGCGGGAGTCGCTCGACGAACTGGACCTGGTCCTCGGGCTGCTCCGCGGCGGTCCGGACACGCCGGAGCGGGCGCCCGACGACCCGCCCGAGGACCCGCCGGACGACCCGTCGGACCGGCCGGGCCTGGCGGACCTGTCGCGGCTGACCGGCCGGATCGGCCGGGCCGGGGTCCGGGTCGGCGTCCGCGTCGACCCGGCGGTGGGCGCGCTGCCGCACAGCATCGACGTGTCGGCGTACCGGATCGTGCAGGAGGCGCTGACCAACACCGTGCGGCACGCACGGGCCGGCTCGGCGGAGGTCACCGTCCTGGTCGCGGACGACGACGCGCTGCTGCGGGCCGGGGTCGCCCTGGTCCTGAGCACGGCCTGCAGGCCGTCGAGCTGTGCCGCCGCCTGGCCCCGGACGTGGTGCTGATGGACGTCCGGATGCCCGGGATCGACGGCGTCGAGGCGACCCGCCGGATCGTCGCGGCGGGCCTGCGCACCCGGGTCCTCGTCCTGACGGTCTTCCAGCACGACGACTACGTCTGGGGCGCGCTCCGGGCCGGCGCCGCGGGCTTCCTGCTCAAGCGCACCTCGCCGGAGCGCCTGATCGACGCCGTGCGGACGCTGGCCGCCGGCGAGCTGCTGCTCGACCCGGCCGTGACCCGCAGTCTGGTCGCCCGGGTGGTCGCGGCCTCGCCGGGCGGGCCGGCAGCCGAGGACGGGGATCCCCGGCTGGCCCGGTTGACCGCGCGGGAGCGCGAGGTGCTGCGACTGGCCGCCGAGGAGCGGTCCAACGCGGAGATCGCCGACCTGCTGGTGCTGGCGGAGTCGACCGTGAAGACCCACATGAAGCGGGTCCTGGCCAAGCTGGGCGCGCGGGACCGGGCCCAGGCCGTCGCCATCTCCTACCGCGGCGGCCTGATGGCCCGGTGAGCCCCGCGGCCCCGAGGACCGAGGGCCGCGGGAGGTACGGCGGGAACCGGCGGGCCCGCGGCGCGGAACAGCGGGCCCGCCGGTACGGCGTCAGGAGACGCGCTTCAGCTGCCAGCTGTTCTTGCCGAAGCTCGGCACCGCGGAGTAGTTGCAGCCGGAGCTGTAGAACTCGCTGACCTGCACCCAGCCGGCCGGCGGCCAGGTCGAGGCGCAGGCGTTGACCACGGTGCCGACCGGGTAGCCGGTGAGCTGCATGATCTTCTTGCTGTTGGGGGTGAAGGTGCCCGACCCGCAGCCGGCGCTGTTCCACCACTGCACGTCGACGTAGCCGCTCGGGGTGAGCGAGCTTCCGCACATGTTCACCGTGTCACCGGGCGCGGCGTGCGCGGTGGTCATCGACAGGGTCAGGGCGGCGGCAGCGGCGCCCAGGGTCAGGGCGGCGGCACGGAGACGGGACACGGAGCGGCTCCTCTCGTCGGCGCGGTCCGTCCGCACCTGGCATATTCCTATCGGCGGGTGACCGGACACGGACAGTGGCTTTCCGGTCCGGTCCCCGACGCGATTGCCGCCGTTGACAGGCTGCGCCCGGTGTGCCGCGGGTCGGCCGTCAGAGCAGGCGCTTGATGTCACCGCGGGCGCGGTAGAAGGCCCCGGAGCCGGACTCGAGCACCTCGGCCACCAGGTAGCGGGCGCCGGGCACCCGGATGTCCTTCGGGAACTGCACCCGGCGGGCCTGGTCGAAGCCGGGCGACACCACCCGGACCCGCAGCCGGCCGCCGTCCGCGACGCACTCGACCTCGATGCCGCCCGCGGCCGCCGCCGAGCCGGCGACCACCGACTCGACCTCGGCGCCGGCCACCGACGCCGTCCAGCCGCTGCCGTCGACCTCGGCGGCCTGCGGCAGCCGGCCCTCCTCGGCCGCCCGCACCGCCTCCTCGCTCGCGTCCAGGCAGACCAGCGAGCCGTCGGTGGTCACCAGGTACAGCCTGCCGTCGCGGTACTGCATGCTGTACGCGGAGCCGCAGCCGGTTCCGAGCTTCCAGAGCCGGGTGCCGTCCGCCGCGAAGCAGTACACCGAGGAGTGGTTGTCACCGGCGAAGACGTAGCGGCCGTCGGGCGACGCGGCGCACGAGAAGACGGCGGCGTCGCAGCGGTAGCGGGCCGTCTCCGAGCCGTCGGACTTGCGCAGCCGGTGCACCGAGCCGCGCGAGGTCGCGGCGAACACCTCCTCGCGCTCCTGCCAGCCGAACAGCACGTCGCCGTCGGTCCGGGTATGCCACAGCGGCTCGCCGCCGCGCGCGGCGTAGCGCGCCACCCCGCGCGAGTGCCCGTGGTAGACGCCGTCCTCGTCGCAGCGGACCATCCAGCCGTCGGTACCCTCGGCCTTGCGCCGCCACTGGAACTCGTCCTCGTGGTCGACGGTGGTGATCCCGCCGCGGGCGTCGGCGACGCCGAGCACGCCGTCGTGGATGTCCAGCCAGTAGATGTCGACGTCGGCGGCGATCTCGTACGCCACCCGCGGCACCTTGCCGCCGAGGTCGTACACCTTGCCGTCGTCGCAGCCGGCGTAGATCCACCAGTCGTCGGCGACGATGCACTTCACGCCGTCCGGCAGACCGTAGCGACCGGTGACCTGCCCGTCGTGGGTGAGCGTGTAGACGTCGCCGCGCTCGTTGCCCACCCAGGCGTGCTCCTCGCCGACGAAGATGCCGAAGGCCGCGGCGCCGGAGCGGAACCGCCAGAGCACCGGGGCCTGGTGGGCGGTCGAGCGGCTGCTGGTGATCGCCCGGCGGGTCACCGCGCGGCGCTGCCGCACCCCGCGCACGGCCGGGGCGTAGCCCTTGCGGACCTTCTCGCCGATCTTCTTGGCCGCCGCGGCGGCGGCCTTCTCCGGCGACGGGTAGCTGGTGGTCTTCGCCTGGCCGCCCTCGCCGATCCGCCCGTAGGTGATCGTCACGTCCACCCCGGCGACCCGGACCTCGTAGAACTTGTGGGCGCTGCCGGTGTCCTCGGACAGCTCCAGGTAGGTGGTCTGCTCGTCGGCGGCGACAGGCATGCGGGGCCCCTTCCGGGCGCTCGGCGGGAATCGGTGCGGGCGGCGTGCCCGGCGACACCCCAGAAGCTATGCCCAGGGACTGACAGCGCGTCCGGCGCCCCCGGCCCCGGCGGCGCAACCGCCCGCCACCGGCCCGCCACCGCCGGGGTACGGCCGGCCCGCGGCCGAGGTGTCCGGGAGGACAAACAGGGGAATCATCGGACAATATCCCTCGAAAGGCGGAATGTGATGTTCCAGCTCCTGTGGATTCTGCTCATCGGCTTCGTGCTGGGCGTGCTGGCCAAGCTGCTCCTGCGCGGCCCGCAGGCGATCCCGTGGTGGCTGACCATGCTGCTCGGCGCCGGGGGCGCCCTGCTCGGCAACGCCGCGGCCGGGTGGATCGGGGTGCGGCACACCGGTGGCATCGACTGGATCCGCCACCTCCTCCAGCTGGGCTTCGCCGTCGGCCTGGTCGCCCTCGTCGCGCCCGCGTATTCGAAGTCCCGCGCCGGACGCTAGGCCCCCCGTTGCCGGGGGCCCGGCCGGGGCCTCAGGCGACGTGGACGCGGGGGCGGCGGTCGCGGTCGGGCTCGGCCTCGCGCAGCACCTCGCGGGTGACCGGGGCGACCTCGCCCTGTCCGAGCAGGAAGAAGCGGAAGAACTGGGCGAACGGGTTGCCCTCGGTCCACTCGAAGTAGATGTGCGGCTGCTGCCCGGTCAGGTCGCGCACCTGGAGCAGCAGCGCGGCCAGCGCGTTCGGCACGCTGGAGTGCTCCAGCGTGAGGACCCGGTAGCGGTCGTGCAGCACCTCGCCGTGGACACTCAGCACCGCCTCGAACTCGGACGGGTCGCGGACCGTCACCTCGACGAAGACCAGGTCGTCCTCGGCCGGGATGTCGTTGTCGGTGCGGATCTGCCGGCTCTTCTCCTGGTACTCCGCCAGGTCGCGGCCGTTCGGCTCGTTGGCGATCAGCCGGATCGGGCGGTGGGTGTAGTCGCGGACGAAGCGCTCGGCGACCATGTCCAGCTCGACGTCGGTCACCCGCAGCTCGAAGGCGCGCTTGAGCCGGGAGGCCAGTGACAGCAGGATGATGCCGGCGATGAAGCAGGCGCCGATCTTCACCCCGTCCGGCCGCTCGGCGATGTTGACCGCGGTGGTGTAGAGGAAGACCGCGGCGATCACGGCGAATCCGACGGTCCAGTTGCGCTCGCGGGCCTTGTGGGCGGCGATGGTCACCGCGATCGCGGCGGAGCTGATCAGCACCAGCACGCCGGTGGCGTACGCGCCGCCCTGGGCGTCGACGCTGGCGTCGAAGATCCACGTCACCAGGAAGGCGATCGCGGTGAGCACCAGGACGGTCGGGCGGACCGCCCGGGCCCAGTGCGGAGCCATGCCGTAGCGGGGGAGGTAGCGGGGCATCAGGTTGAGCAGGCCCGCCATGGCCGAGGCGCCGGCGAACCAGAGGATCAGGATGGTGGAGAGGTCGTAGACGCTGCCGAAGGCGCTGCCCAGGTTCTCGTGGGCCAGGTACGCGAGCGCCCGGCCGTTGGCCTCGCCGCCGGGCTCGAACGCCGCCGGGGGGATCAGCAGGGTGGTGATGAAGCTGGTGGTGATCAGGAAGACGCTCATGATCAGCGCCGCGGTGGTGAGCAGCTTGCGGGCGCCGCGGATGCGCCCGGTGGGCTTCTCCTCGGTGTCGTCCGGATCCCCCTCGATGTGCGGCATCACGGCGACGCCGGTCTCGAAGCCGGAGAGGCCGAGCGCCAGCTTGGGGAAGGTGATCAGGGCGACCCCGATCATCGCGATCGCGTTGCCGTGCTCGGCGGTCAGCGCGTCGGCCCAGTCCGTGATCAGGTGCGGGGACTCCAGGACGTGCCAGAGCCCGTTCACCACCACGATCACGTTCAGCGCGAGGTAGACGGCCACCAGGACGACCGCCAGGCCGATCGCCTCGCTGAAGCCCTTCAGGAAGACGCCGCCGAGCAGGGCGATCAGGACGAGCGTGATCAGCACCTCCTTGTCGGTCAGCGAGCTGCTCAGGTGCGGGTTCTCCACCAGGTGCGCGGTGGCGTCGGCCGCCGAGAGGGTGATGGTGATCATGAAGTCGGTGGCGGCGAAGCCGAGCAGCGTCAGGACGAAGAGCTTGCCCTGCCAGAACGACAGCAGCCGCTCCAGCATGGCGATCGAGCCCTCCCCGTGCGGCGACTCCTTGGCCACCCGCCGGTAGACCGGCAGCGCGCCGAACAGGGTCACCAGCACCAGGACGACGGTCGCCACCGGGGAGAGCAGGCCGGCCGCCAGGGCGGCGATGCCGGGCTGGTAGCCGAGGGTGGAGAAGTAGTCCAGACCGGTCAGGCACATCACGCGCCACCAGCGGGCGCCCTTGTGCTCGACCGGCGTCTGGGCGTGCGGGCCCGGGTGCTGCTTCGCCATGTCGGACAGGCCTTCGAGCAGCCACGCGCGGAACCTCCCGCCCCGCGCCGACGGCGCCGCCCCCGGATCGGCCGAAGCTGACGAGCTCACCTGCACTCCTGTCCACGACTCCGGCCGCCCACCCGCACGCGGCTCCCGACCCACCGGCCCGGCACCGGCCACGGGCCGCCGGCACCCGCGCGCCGGCCACCGGCCACGCGCACGCCGGCCACCGGTCGCCGGACGGACGGCCCGGTCAGGCTATGTGACCGGAACTCCGCCGCCCCGCAACGCGGAGGGCGCGTCCGGGCGCGTCCCCCGCTCGGCGCTCACCCGGCCTGAGCAGCGGCGACGGCCGGGAGCCGCGGGCGGTGGGACCGGGCACGTACCACCCCGGCTAGACTCGCCCGACCGGAGTGGACAAACGTCCGGTCGGGAGCGGACGCCAGGGGGCGCGGCACCGGCCGTGGATCAACCGAGGGAAAGAACATGGTCGAGGCCTCCCCGAAGGTCGTCGTCGTCGTGCCCACGTACAACGAGCGGGAGAACCTCCCGGTCCTCGCGGGCCTGCTCGCGGACCTCGCGATGCCCGGTCTGCACCTGCTGGTGGTCGACGACAACTCCCCCGACGGCACCGGCGAGGTCGCCGACAAGCTCGCCGCAGACTCCCCCGGCACGGTCAGCGTGCTGCACCGCACCGAGAAGGACGGCCTCGGGCGCGCGTACGTGGCCGGCATGACCCGGGCCCTGGAGGACGGCGCCGACGTCGTCGTCCAGATGGACGCCGACCTGTCGCACCCGGCCTCGGTGCTCCCCGTCATGGTGGAGACGCTGCTGGCCGACGACACCGCCGTGGTGCTCGGCTCCCGGTACGTGCCGGGCGGCTCCACCGCCGAGGAGTGGCCGTGGCACCGCAAGGCGCTCTCCGCCTGGGCCAACTTCTACGTCAACACCATCCTCAGCCTGGGCGTCCGGGACGCCACCGCCGGGTTCAAGGCCTGGCGGGCGCAGACGCTGCGGGCGATCGACCTGCCGTCGGTCACCAGCAACGGTTACTCGTTCCAGGTCGAGCTCAACTACCGCGTGGTCACGCGCGGGCTGACCATCCGCGAGGTGCCGATCCGCTTCGAGGAGCGGATCAAGGGCGCCTCCAAGATGAGCCTCGGCGTGCAGGTCGAGTCGGCGATGGCCCCCTGGAAGCTGCGGCTCGGGCACCGCAGGCAGGCTTAGGCCTCTTTCGGATCCTGCCGGGCGCCGGTCGGCCGGAACGGGCTCTTTCGGGTATCCGTGGGCCGGATCGGCGGTGGGCGGGTCCGTCACGGGGAAGAACGGCCTCATGGCCCTTACCCGGGAGTCCGTCGCCACCGTGGTGCGCCGAGGTGCCCGCGAGCCCTTCGTCGTCTATTCGATCCGGGCGACCGTCGCCGCCACCCTCTCCTACGCGGTGGCCACCCAGCTGAGCAGTGAACCCGCGCCGCTCACCGCGCCGCTGACGGCCCTGCTGGTGGTCCAGGTGACCGTCTACTCGACGCTGACCACCAGCATCCGCCGGGTCAACTCGGTGGTGGTCGGGGTGCTGATCGCGATCGGCTTCAGCTCGGTGGTGGGCCTCTCCTGGTGGAGCCTCGGGCTGATCATCCTGGCCTCGCTGACCATCGGCCGGTTCGTCCGGGTGGACGAGTTCGTCCAGGAGGTGGCGATCAGCGCCATGCTCATCCTGGGCGTCTCGCAGGTGACCTCGCAGGCCTGGGACCGGGTGCTGGAGACGCTGATCGGGGCCGTCGTCGGGCTGGTGTTCAACCTGGTCTTCGCCCCGCCGGTCTGGCTCGACACCGCCGGCGAGTCGATCGAGGACCTCGCCCGGCGCGCCCGCCACCTGCTGCTGGGCATCGGCGAGGAGCTGGGGCGGCCCATCCCGGTGGAGCGCGCGGCCCAGCGGCTGCACGAGGCCCGCCGCCTCGACCAGGCGATCGCCGACGTGGACGCCGCACTGCGGCAGGCCGAGGACAGCCTGCGGCTCAACCCCAGGATCAGCGAGGGCCTGCTCTCCCGGCTGGTGCTGCGCACCGGCCTCGACACCCTGGAGATCTGCGTGGTGGTGATCCGGGTGCTGGCGCGCTCGATCACCGATCTGGCCAAGCGGCGGGCGCCCGGCGAGCGGCTCTTCCCGGCCGACGTGGCGGTGGCGCTGGAGGAGCTGCTGGCGCACATCGGCGGGGCGCTGGTGAGCTTCGCCGTCCTGGTCACCACCCCGGTCAGCCGCAACGCCGAGGAGGCCGAGGAACGGCTCACCGCCGAGCTGGCGGCCTCCTGGGCCAGTCGGGAGAACGTCGCCCAGCTGCTGCTGCAGCGGGTCCAGGAGCACCCGGAGGCCTGGCAGCTGCACGGTTCGCTGCTCGCCGAGGTGGACCGGATCCTGGACGAGCTGGACCTCGAACACCGCGGCCGGCGGCTGATGGAGGAGCTGGACCGGGCGGCGGTGGCGAGCCGGGAGCGGTTCTCCCGGTTCGCCTGGCTGCGCCGGCTGGCACGCGGTGAGAGCCTGCGCGCCGACCGGCTGCGGCCGGCCCGGCGGCGGCGCGAGCGGCGCGAGCAGCATCCGCCGGCGGGCGACCGGGCCGACTGAGCCGGTCGGGGCAGCAGGGCGTCAGGGCATCAGGGCATCAGCCAGGGTTCCTGCGGGAGCGGGCGGCCGGTCTCCAGGTAGGTCTTGAGGTTGGACAGCACCGCCGACCAGCCGGCCTCGGCGTCGGCCTGCTCCCGCTCGTCGGCGAGGTCGTCGTGGGTGACGGTGAGCCGGGTGAGGTCGCGGTGGCCCTGGAGCCGGAAGGTCACCCGGGACGGGCCGGCCGGGCGCTGTTCGTCCGGGCCGGCCCAGGTGGTGACCAGCCGGTGCGGGCGCTCGACCTCGACGACGGTGCCGACCACGTCGGCGACGCCGGAGTCGTCCGTGCGGCGGTGCTCCCAGGCGGCGCCGGGCAGCCAGGTGGAGACGTTGCGGTGCCCCCAGTAGACGCCGGACTCGTCGGCGTTGGTGAGGGCGTGCCAGACGTGCTCGGGCGTGGCGTGCAGGTAGACGGTGAGGCGGACGGCCGGGACGGTCACGGCGTCACCCCCGCGCCGCGTCGAGGAGCGGCTGGATCTCGATCTTCCGCATCTGCAGCATCGCCGCCATGACGCGGTCGGCCTTGGCGCGGTCCGGGTCGGCGATCAGCTCGGTCAGGACGCGCGGGACGATCTGCCAGGAGAGGCCGAAGCGGTCCTTCAGCCAGCCGCACTGGCTCTCCTCGCCGCCGTCCACGAGGAGCGCCGTCCAGAGCCGGTCCACCTCCGCCTGGTCGGCGCAGTCGACCTGGAGCGAGACGGCCTCGGTGAAGTGGAACACCGGGCCGCCGTTGAGGGCGGTGTAGCGCTGGCCGGCGAGCTCGAACTCGACGGTCATCACGGTGCCCGGCTCGCCGGGGCCGACGTCGCTGTAGCGGGTGGTGCCGGTGATCCGGGAGTCGGGGAAGAGCGAGGTGTAGAGGCGGGCGGCCTCTTCGGCCCGGTCGTCGTACCAGAGGAAGGTGGTGATCTTCTGCATGGCCCGACGGTAGCCGCGGGCCCCGGCCGGGCGGCCGAGCCACGGCCGGGGGTCACCGGTTCGGCGCCCCCGGCCGGGTGGGGCGGCCGGCGGTCTGCGCCGGCCGCCCCGAGGCTCCGTCAGTGCACCCAGCCCGCGTAGCGCTGGGTGAAGCGCAGGCCGGTGCCGGCCGTCACGACGACGTCGTAGCGGCCCTGCTTGTCCAGCGGCCAGACCACGTTCACCTGCTTGCCGGGCTTGACCCAGACGGTCTGCGCGGTGCCCGCGAAGTCGTTGGGGGCGGCGGTGAAGCAGACGTCGGTCAGGCCGTCGTTGACCAGCTGGAGCGTGAGCCGGGAGGAGTTGCTCAGATCGGCCGTCACGATCGGCACCCCGATGTCGTTCTGGCCGTCCTGGCCGTCCCGGACCACGGTGCCGGCGAAGCGGCGGACGAAGCCGTCCGGGCCGTGCACGGTGAAGTCGTACCGGCCGTTGGTCCCGGCCGCGTCCCAGACGTAGCCGGCGGTGGCGCCCGGGGCGACCGTGTAGGGCGTGCCGGCGAACGGCAGCAGGATGTTGGGGTAGACGGTGTACGGGAAGGCGACCGTGCCGTCGTTGGTCATGGTGCAGGTGACCTTGCCGGTCTTCCGGTCCACGTCCACGTCGGCCCAGGGCTGGTAGGGCAGCGGGCGGTGCGGGCGGTCGCCGCGCTCCTGGACCGGCATCGACTGGGCGCCGACGGCGGGCAGCTGGACACCGGGGAGCTTGGTGCCGGCGTCGGCCCTGGCCATCAGCGCGTTGGTGTCCGGGAGTTGCGGGATCGAGTGGTCCGGGGCGGCGAAGTCGAAGCAGCTGGTGAGGTCGCCGCAGACGGCCCGGCGCCAGGCCGAGATGTTGGGCTCGGCCACGCCGGTGACCTGCTCCATGAAGCGCAGGACGGAGGTGTGGTCGAAGACCTGGGAGTTGACCCAGCCGCCGCGCGACCAGGGGGAGATGACCCAGAGCGGGACGCGGTTGCCCAGGCCGATGGCGCGGCCCTGGGTGAACTCCTCGGGCGTGCCCGGCTCGGGGGTGGGCGGGACCATGTGGTCGAAGTAGCCGTCGTTCTCGTCGTACATGACCAGGAACACGGTGTGCTGCCAGACCGCCGGGTTGGACATCAGCGACTGCAGCGCCGTGTCGACCCAGTGCGCGCCGTACGCCGGCCCGGCCTCCGGGTGCTCGGAGAACAGGTAGGGCGCGACCAGCCAGGAGATCGTCGGCAGGGTGCCGTCCTTGCAGTGGGCGTCGAACGCGGTGAGGTCGAACCTGGTCATCGCGTTGACGTACCGCGGGTCGTCCTTCGGGAAGGCGTGGAACTGCTTGAAGTACGACAGCGCGTTGTCGTCGTAGTCGCCGGTCCGGTCGTCCTTACTCGGGTTGTGGTAGACCCGCCAGGAGACGCCGGCCTGCTCCAGCCGCTCGGCGTAGGTGGTCCAGTCGGCGACCGGGTTGTCGGTGACGGGCGTGTTGTCGATCCAGGGGCCGGTGGTGCCGTCCCGGCCGGGGCCGGCGGTACCGGTCCACAGGTAGAGCCGGTTCGGGTCGGTCGGGCCCGCCAGCGAGGTGAAGTAGGCGTCGCAGAGGGTGAAGGCGTCGGCCAGCGCGTACTGGTACGGGATGTCCTCGCGGTTGAAGTACCCCATGGTGCGCTCGCCCTTGGCGGCGACCCACTTGTTCATCGCGCCGTTGTTGATCGCCTGGTGGCCGGTGGCCCAGTCGTGGGCGAGACCGCCGGCGTTCTGCGCGTTGTACTTCGAGGTGTCCATCCGGTACGGCAGCATCACGCCGCCGTCGCTGCGCCCGGCGTCGGGCTGGCGGAAGACGTCGGTGCCGTTCGGGAACTGCAGCGCCTGCTTGTCGCCGAAGCCGCGGACGCCGTTCAGCGTGCCGAAGTAGTGGTCGAAGCTGCGGTTCTCCTGCATCAGCACCACGACGTGCTTGACGTCCTTGACGGTGCCGGTGAGACGGTCGGTGCCGGCTGCGGGTGCAGCGGCGGCCTGGGTGGCCGGAAGACCGACCACGGCGGCGGCGCCGGCGGCCGCGGTGGCGCCGACGAAGGAACGGCGGGAGAGATCGGGCATGACGAGCGGGCCTCTCGGGGGTGGCGGAGCAGGGTCGGCGGGCGCCCCGGGGTCGACGGGCGCCTCAGGAGGAGGGAGCTGCGGGACCGTCAGAACCGGAAGGTCGCGACGGCGGCGGCCGTGTCCGAGGGCCACTGGTTGGCGGCGACCGCTGCCTGGTCGGTGCCGGTGGCGGGCCAGTCGGCGACCAGGGTGTGCGCCTCGACCAGCTTCAGCGGGCCGGCGTACAGCACGTAGTCGATCCGGTCCTGCGGCTCGGCCTTGCCGACGGCGCGCTGCTTGCGGACCGGGGACCAGGTGCAGCCCGGCGCCTTGACCGGGTCGCGGTTCTCCTCGCGGAAGCTGTCGGTCAGCCCGGCGCCCTGGAGGACCGTCGTGACCGGCCAGGCGAGCGGCCCGAGCCCGCCGTGCGCGGCGGCGGTGGCGGCCGTCCAGTCCAGGTGGGACGGCGAGGAGAGCGCACCGGCGACCACCACCGGCGTGCGGCCGGCGGCGTCGGCCTGGACCGCGGCGGCCAGCGCCCTGGCCTGCTGGACCCGCACGGAGGCGTTCTCGGCGGCCGTCACCTGGGCGGCGCTCTGGCCGTCCTGGACGGCGTACGGGCCGTAGCCGGACTCGTCGAGGTGGGCGGCCCAGAACCGGACGGTGCGGCCGCCGGGCAGCTGGAGGGTCGCCCCGGCAGCGGGCAGCGCGTCGGTCACCGGGGTGACGGCGGTGAGCGGGTAGCGGCTGAGGATGCCGACGCTGCCGGCGCTCTGGTAGGCGTACCAGCCGAGGGCGGTGGCCAGCGTCTGGGCGGCGGTGCCGGCGGTCTCCTGGAGGGCGAGCACGTCCAGGCCCTGGGTGAGGACCACCCGCAGCTGCTTCTCCAGCCCGTCGGTGAACGCGGCGCCCGCGTTGGCGAGGTTCCAGCTCGCGGCCTTCAGACGCAGCTGGCCGGCCGGGTCGACGACCGGGATCTGCACGGTGACAGTGTCGGTGGCGCCGGCGCTGTCCTTGACGCCGACGACGACCACCTCGGGGTTCTTGGGGGCACCGGCGGGCGCCGTGCCGGTGAAGGTGCCGTCGGCGGAGACGGAGGCCCAGGCCGGCCCGGAGACCTTGCGGAACGCGGCGGTGCCGGCCGGGTTCCCGGCCGGACGGGACCAGAGGCCGCCGAGCTTGACCGAGACCGCGGCGCCCGGGGCGACCGGGGCGGTGGTCAGGGCGTCGACGGCGCTGTGCGGAGCGACCACGGCGGGCCGGGGGCGGAAGGTGAAGGGCGCGGTCTGGGCCAGGATGCCGTAGCCGTCCTTGGCCAGCAGGTAGGCGGTGTACGGGCCGCCGGTCAGCGCCGAGGTGTCGAGCTGGACGTCGCCGGAGGCGGCCGGGGTGTACTTCCAGAGCAGCGAGCTGCCGGTGCCGGGCTTCCGGGTGCCGTCGTAGATGCCGACCCAGTTCTTGGCATCGGGGGCGTCGGTGGTCCAGTGGAAGGTGAGCTTGTCACCTTCGACCGGGTTGGCGGGTGAGGTGAGCGTCAGGGCGCTGCCGGCCACGGTGGTCCTGTCCGCCGCGCTCGGGGGTCGGCCGTGCCCGGGTGGGGCGGTGCGGAGCCGGCGCCGTCGGCGGCTGGTCACTGAGGGAGGGGGGAGGCACCCACAGTTGGCTGTACAACTGCGGGCGGGCCCCATTCATCCGAAGGTCAGCGACCGAAACGTGAACGACGTATGACGGGACATCGGGCGGTCCGGGAACTCCGGGGCCTGCTGGTCCGGCGGGCACACGTCAAGGCCCTCGTCGGCGCACATGCGCAGGCCCCCTCGCGCCGTCGGCGGGAGGGGGCCGGAGGGGACCGGGAGGGCGGCCGGTCAGTCGAGGCCGCGGGCCTGCCGGAGCCGGAGGGAGACGGCCTCCGGGTCGACCAGCGGCGCCGGGTAGTCGGCCGGCGGGCGGTCCAGTCGCCAGGGGCGGTGCACGGACCGGCCGGGCAGGGCGGCCAGTTCGGGCACCCAGCGGCGGACGTAGGCGCCGTCCGGGTCGAGCCGGTCGGCCTGGGCGAGCGGGTTGAGGACGCGGTTCGGCCGGGTGTCGGTGCCCGTCCCGGCCACCCACTGCCAGTTCAGCTGGTTGTTGGCCAGATCGCCGTCCACCAGCAGGCGCAGGAAGTGCCGGGCCCCCGGGCGCCAGTCCTGGTAGAGCGTCTTGGTCAGGAAGGAGGCGGTGACCAGCCGGGCCCGGTTGTGCATCCAGCCCTCGTGGGCGAGTTGGCGCATCCCGCCGTCCACCAGGGGGAACCCGGTCCGGCCCGCCCGCCAGGCCTCGGCCTCCGCGGTGTCGGAGAGCCAGCGGTCGCCCTTGGACCGGTAGTCCCGGTGCGCGGCGTCCGGGCGGGCGGCGAGCACCTGGTGGTGGAAGTCGCGCCAGGCGAGCTGCCGGACGAACGCCTCCGCGCCGCTGCCGCCGCGCCGTTCGGCGGAGGCGGCCAGCTCGGCCGCGGAGAGGCAGCCGAAGTGCAGGTAGGGCGAGAGGCGTGACGTCCCGTCGGCGGCGAGGTCGTCGTGCAGCTCGGCGTACCGGTCGAGGTCGTAGCGCTGCCAGCGCCGGCGCCCGGCGCGCTCACCGCCCGGCGGCAGGCCGGGCGACTCCGGGGCGGCGGTGGGCAGCGGCTCGCTCGCGATGCCCTCGGGGGTGCGCAGCGCCCGGGGCACGCGGTGGACGGTCCGGCGCGGGGCCTGCTGCCAGGCGCGGAAGTACGGGGTGAAGACGGCGTAGTGGTCCCGGCCGGCCGGGGTGACCGCGCCGGGGACGACCACCGTGAGCGCGCCGTCGTGGACGTGCAGGCGGGAGCCGAGGCCGGCGCGCAGGGCCTGTTCGCGGCGGTGGGCGAAGGCGCTCACCCCGGCGGCGACGTGCACCGAGGCGGCGCCGGTCTCGTCTGCGAGCCGGGCGGCCGCGGCGGCGGCCGGCCCGCGGCGCAGGACGAGCCGGCCGCCGAGCGGGCGCAGCCGGGCGTCCAGGTCGGCGAGGCAGTCCGCGAGGAAGGCGGCGCGGTTGGGCGCGGCGAAGCCGGCGGCGGCGACGTCCGGATCGAGGACGAAGAGCGGCACGACCTCGTCGGCGGCGTCGGCGGCGGCGCGGAGCACGGGGTTGTCGTGCAGCCGCAGGTCCTGGGTGAACAGGGCGATGGAGACGGTCATCGGTGACGGGCCCGGTGGGTGGAGGGGACGTGGCAGGGCATGCGAGCCTCCCACTCCGGCCGCCGGCCGGGCGAACCGACGCGCCGGGGCCGGGGCGGTCAGCGCCTGGCCAGGCGGCGTTCGCCGCCGGCCCCGGTGGCGTAGTCGATCGAGTAGTGCGCGAAGAGCGCCGGCTCGTCCCCCGCCGGCAGGATGTCGTCCGTGCCGATCGAGGGCGCCTGCTTGACCATGCTCTTCGGGTACGCCACCCGCACGTACCCGGGCCCGAGGACGGCGTGGTCCAGGGGCACGAACACCAGCCGGCGCCGGGACGGCAGGCCGACCGTGACGGTGGCGAAGAGCGGCAGGTCGCTCGCGGTCTCCACGTAGACGGATTCGAGCGTGCCGATCCGGCGGTCCCTCTCGTCGACCACGGCGTGGCCGCGCCATTCCCTGATGTCCGCCGAGCCGATCATCGCGGCCTCCCATCGCCGGCCGGTTCCGGAGGTGTCCGGGACTCTCCATCCTGCAACAGTCCGGGCCGGCCCGCCCGGCGGGCGGTCCGCGCCTTGAAGATCGTCACTGGCGGTGCCGCTCGTCGACCACTACCGCATTGACGGCAGCGCCGGAGCTTCTCCCGTGAACACCGTCAATGCGTGGTCGAGAGTTCTTGCCACGCATCAAGTCCAGCAACTATCGTGAATTGCCTCATTGAGCAATAAACTAGCGAACCCTGGGGTCAGGTTGGACGACTCTGAGCAGGCACTGGAGCGGCTCTCCCGAGCCATCGGCCCGATGCCGGCCGACCTGACTGCCAAGGTCAAGCAGGCCATCCGGCAATCGATCGGGGAGCCCCCCGCGCCCACCGATGTTCCGCGGGAATCCGACGCCTCCCCTGAACCCGAATTCACTGAATCCCCAGGGAAGTCCACCGACCTCCCAGGAAGCTCCCAGACAACGAACTCCGGGGAACTCGGCGAATTCGCGGACTACGACATGGCCACGAGCACAGCACTGCACGCCACGACCGCCCCGCAGGCATGCGAGCACTGAACCGCACCGGCCGGCCCGGCGGACGGCGACGGCGGGCTGCGCCGCCGCGGGGAGGCTTCACCGCGGCCACCTGACGGTGCGCTAGCTGTACTGACCACGGAGGTTGGTGACAGGGCTCACGGCGTGGTGATCTTGAAATGAGTGAGGGCCTTCTGGCTCGGTGTGGATTGCGACATCTGCACCTCAGCCAGAAAGGCCCTCATGCCACACCGTAACGCACCGCTGACCGAGACCGGACGCCTGCGCCTGGCCCGCTGCGTGGTCGACGACGGCTGGCCGTTGCGGCGGGCCGCCGAGCGCTTCCAGGTCTCGCCCACCACGGCCAAGCGCTGGGCGGACCGCTACCGGGCGCTGGGCGAGGCCGGTATGAGCGACCTCTCCAGCCGCCCGCACCGCAGCCCCCGGCGGACCCCGTCGCGCACCGAGCGGCGGATCATCAAGGTCCGCGTCCTGCGCCGCTGGGGCCCGGCCCGCATCGCCTACCTGCTGCGGCTCAACCCAGCGACCGTGCACCGCGTGCTGACCCGCTACCGGCTCGCCCGCCTGGCCCACCTGGACCGCGCGACCGCTCGCCCGGTGCGGCGCTACGAACGCGCCGCACCGGGCGAGTTGGTCCACGTCGACATCAAGAAGCTCGGCAACATCCCCGACGGCGGCGGCCACAAGATCCTGGGCCGTGAGGCCGGCCGCAAGACCCGTTCCGGCGCGGGCTACAGCTACCTCCACAACGCCGTGGACGACCACTCCCGCCTGGCCTACAGCGAGATCCTGCCCGACGAGCGCAAGGAGACCGCCACCGCCTTCTGGGCCCGGGCAAGCGAGTTCTTCGCCCGGGCCGGGATCGCCGTCCAGCGCGTGCTGACCGACAACGGCTCCTGCTATCGCTCCCGGACCTGGCGCGATGCCCTCGCGGCCGAAGGCATCACGCACAAGCGAACCCGGCCCTACCGGCCCCAGACCAACGGCAAGGTCGAACGCTTCAACCGCACCCTGCTCGACGAATGGGCCTACGCCAGGCCCTACCGCACCGAACAGGAACGCCGCGACGCCTACCCCGCCTGGCTCCACACCTACAATCACCACCGCGGACACACAGCACTCGCAGGCAAGCCACCCGCCAGCCGCGTCCCCAACCTCACGAGTCAGAACAGCTAGCCCCGCCTGGCGAGCGTGCGCCGGCCCGCCCGGGCACCCGGCTCGGGCGCCTGCCGGACGTCGGACACGGCGCCGTCGGCCCGTCCGGACTCCTCGGCCCGTTCCCGCATGATCCGCTCCAGACGGGCAAGGCAACGGCCCCGGTGCGGGCCGATGGATCCCGGGGGCATCCCAAGGGCGGCGCCGATCTCGTCGTGGGGCATCAGCGGGTCGGCCACCAGCAGACCCAGCAGCGCCTGGCAGCACTCCGGCAGCCGGCTGAAGGCGCGCAGCACCTCGTCGTCCCGCTCGGCGCCCGGTGGGCACTCGCCCGGATCGTCGCCACCGCCGGCGTCCGGTCGGCCGGAGTCCTCCGACTCCCCCGCCGGAAGGCGTCGCCCCGACCGTTCGAGGTGCTTCAGACTCTCCTGGCGGGCCGCGGCCGCGATCCCCTGCACGAGCCGGTCCGGCGACCGGAGCTCGGAGAGGTGCCGGATGACCCTCAGCCAGGCGGCCTGTACGACATCCTCACAATCCGCCACACTGAGCCGATGGCTCCGTGCGATCGCGAAGACCAGCGGCGTGTAGCGGTCCACCAGTTCGTCCCAGGCCGCCTGCTCGCCGGCCAGGCATCCAGCCACAAGTTCACTCGGCGCAGTCGTATGCAACGAATCCCCCGTCATGTCGTCATCAGCCCAGCAAGAGATGACGGTGGTCCTTCGTGCGGCGCTTCCCAGGGCGCCGGACCCCGCCACCGGTCCGAGGGGCGATCCTTCGACCAGTAGCTTCCGCGCAGTACCGTCACTTCGGCTACTGGCGTAAACCATACGTGTCGGCCGACGTCCCCTGTCAACACGACTCGCGCGCCGGCGAGCCGATCTCACGATCCGTCAGCAGGGCTTCGGTCCGGGCGGATCGTGCCGCAGGTCACACCGCGTGCCGCCCCCGTTCCGACCGCTTCGTTATCGGAGTTCATTTCCGTAACATGGGGAAGACTCGACGGTAACCGGACCAACGGCGGAGGTACCTCAATGACCACGGGCCGGGTGGGTATGCCGCCACCAGCACTGACCCGTCGGGAGCGGACCCGGCTCGCCACCATCGCCGAGATGATGGCCGTGGCACGCCGGCTCCTGGCCGAGGACGGCGAGCACGCCGTCACCATCCGCGCCATCGCACGCGAGATGGGCATGACCGCGCCCGCCGTCTACCGGTACTTCGAATCGTACGAGGTCCTGGTCAGGGAGGTCCGCAAGGACATCTTCACCGAGGTCTCGCAGGCGATCCAGTCCGCCGCCGACAGCCGGGCCGACCACTCCGACGCGATCGGCCGACTCCTCGCCGCAAGCCGGGCGCTACGCCACTGGGCGCTCACCCACCGGCACGAGTTCTCCCTCATCCTGGGCACCTCGCCGCTCAGCGCGCGGGCCGCCCACGACGACGAGACGCAGAACGCCGGCTGGTTCCTGGGCTCGATCTTCGCGGCGCTGATGGCCGAACTCTGGCTGCAGAAGCCCTTCCCCACCCCGCCCGACGAGCAGCTCCCGGCCGGTCTGCGCGACCAGTTGGACAGCCTACGGGCCAGCCGCGGGGTGAACCTGCCGGCCGCCGCGATCGCCGCGATGCTCAGCGGCTGGGCCCGGCTGCACGGCCTGATCTGCCTGGACGTGCTCGGCCACCTGACGTTCGCCCTGCCGGACACCGGAAACCTCTTCGAGTACGAGCTCGCCCGGCTGAGCGCCGAGATGGGCTGGGCGGACGGCTACCGCGCGCCCTGAGGCGGGACGGACCGGCGCAGGTCCGGCGGGGCAGGCGGGGGCGTTAGGGCCGTCCGCCCATCGGACCGCGGGCCGAGCCTCTAGGCTGTCGACCGAGAGACCGGACGGATCATCAGATCAACGCCAGCGGGTGGGGCGAGCGGAGGACGCAGTGGGCCACGACAGCATGTGGGAGCCCGGCGACCCCGGCACCCCCGCCGACCTCCGCCCCGACGTCCCGCACCCGGCCCGGATGTACGACTACTACCTCGGCGGGAAGGACCACTTCCCCGCCGACCGCGAAGCCGCCGAGCGGGCCCTGGCCGCGAACCCCGAGTTCCGCTCCACGGCCCGCGCCAACCGGGCCTTCCTGCGCCGTGCCGTCCGGCACGTGGCCGGCCTCGGCCTCGACCAGTACCTCGACATCGGCACCGGCATCCCGACCGCCGGCAACACCCACGAGATCGCCCAGGCCGAGAACCCCCACGCCCGGGTCGTCTACGTCGACAACGACCCGATCGTGCTCTCCCACGCCCGCGCCCTGATGGCCGGGACGGCCCTCGGCCGGACCACCGTGATCCAGGCCGACCTGCGCGACCCGGCCGGCCTCCTCACCGCGGCCGACGCCGAGGGGGTCCTCGACCTCGACCGCCCGGTGGCCCTGGTGCTCGCCGCCGTCCTGCACTTCCTGCGGGACGAGGAGCGGCCCGACAAGGTGGTGCGCGAGCTCCTCGGCGCTCTGGCGCCCGGCAGCCACCTCGTCCTCTCCCACGGCACCGCCGACTTCATCCCCGCGGTGGTCCGCGACCGCGTCACCGGCATCTACGACAAGGCCACCGCCCCGCTGGTCGGCCGCAGCCGGGACGAGGTCCGCTCCTTCCTCGACGGCCTGGAGATCCTCGACCCGGGCGTCGTCACCGCCCCCCTCTGGCGCCCCGACACCACCCCCGACCCGGGCGCCGACCGCGTCAGCATGTACGCCGCCGTGGCCCGCAAGGCCTGACGTCCGTTCAGGGCCGCCGCAGTCCGGCCGTATCGGCACCCTCGGCCGGCACCGCTCCACCCTGGTCGGCCGGAGCCTCGTCGGCTTCGTCCGTGGTGGGGAGCACGAGCGCCGACGGGTGGTGGCGGCCGCCCCCGACGAGCGCGATCGCATCCGCGCCGCCATGCAGCGCGTCGTCAACCAGCTCACCCTGGAGAACCAGCGGCTTCGCGACCGGATCGCCGGCACGGAGCAGAACGTCGTCCCGTCCAGGAAACGCCCACTCCCAACGGCCTGAAGGCGCCGGTCCAGCCGTTTCGCCCTCAGTTCCCGACTACGGACGAAGCGGTCAAGCGCACCACACACCGGACCACTCGACGGCGAACGGCCTGACGTGAATGTCCGGCAGCCCCCGCAGGCAGCGCACGAGCGGCCCGTCGGCGGATGTGGTGCCGTCGGGCCGCTCGGGCTGAAGGTCAGGCAAGGGCGAGGAAGAGCTTCTCCAGCTCGGCCTCGGACATCGGTGGCGCGTCGCCGTCCGCGGTGGCCAGGCACTGGCGCATGCCGCTGGCCACGATCTTGAAGCCGGCCCGGTCGAGGGCACGGGAGACGGCGGCGAGCTGGGTGACGACGTCCTTGCAGTCGCGGCCGGCTTCGATCATGGCGATGACGCCGGCGAGCTGGCCCTGGGCGCGGCGCAGCCGGTTGAGGACCGCGCTCGTCGCTTCTTCTTCCACCTTCACCGGTTTCCTCCTGGCTCGTGCCTACCGCTTCCTTTCAGGATACCCCAGCGGGTATCTGTGGGAGTCAGTGGCGGACAGCGGGTTCCGGGGTGGGCGCCACCGCCCCTGCCGCGGACGGGTTCCCGGTGCGGCGGACGCGCCTGCGCCGGATCAGCACCCAGGCCGCGATCGCGGGGACGACGGTCAGGACGGCCGGGCCGATCTGGCGGCCGAGGACGAACAGGGCCATGGCGATGACGAACCAGCCGAAGCCGGTGCGCAGGGTGTGCTGGGGGATGCGTCCGGCGTAGCGGCCGCCGATGAGGCTGCCGAGGACGGCGGCTGCGGTGACGGCGAGGGCCAGGTTCCAGTCGAGGTGGGCGCCGGAGATGTGTCCGGCCAGTCCGGCGAAGGAGTTCATGGCGATGACCAGGAGCGAGGTGCCGATGGCGATGCCCATCGGCAGGCCGGCGAGCAGCGCCAGGGCGGGGACGATGAGGAAGCCGCCGCCGGCGCCGAGGATGCCGGTGACCGCGCCCACGACGAGGCCCTGCAGGAGCAGGCGGTGGAGCGGGGGCTCGCTCTGCGCCTGCTGGGTGGTCTTGCGGGGGCCGCGAAGCATCGCGGCCGCCGTGGCGAGCATCATGAGGGCGAACGCGATCAGCAGCACGGTGTCGGGGATGTGTGCGGCGGCTCGTCCGCCGGCGTAGGCGCCGGCCATGCCCGCCAGGCCGAACAGCGTCCCGGTGCGCCAGCGCACCCGGCCCGCGCGGGCGTGGGAGATCAGGCCGGCGATGCTGGTGACGCCGACGACGAACAGGGATGTGGTGATGGCCTGCTTGGTGTCCTGGCCGGCCAGGTAGACCAGGATCGGGACGGTGAGCATGGATCCGCCGCCGCCCAGGATCCCGAGGAGGACTCCGATCAGCAGCGAGGCCGCTATGGCGAGAGTGCTCACGGCCGGCTCTTCAGCGCGGCGATCACCGTGTTGATGTCGGTGCGCGGGCCGCGGTTGTAGGGGAGCCTGGCGAGCATCATGCCCATCGCACAGGTGTTGGTGACCGCGGCGAAGGTGAGGCCGGCTCCGACGGCGGTGCCGATCAGGGGCAGGCCCGGGATCGCGAGCCCGGCCAGGCCGGAGACGAGCACGATCGAACCGGCGATCAGCCTCACCTGGCGTTCCAGTTCCCAGCGCGCCGCCCCGCGGGTCACCGGGCCGCCGGCCGCCTCCCAGGCGACCATGCCGCCCTCGAGGACGCGCAGGCCGGGCAGCCCGGCATCGGCGAGCGCCTGCTCGGCCTGGGCGGCGCGGGCGCCGGAGCGGCAGATCAGGACGGTGTCCTCGTCGAGGTGGCGGAGCAGTTCGGCACGGTGCTCGCGCAGCGTGTCCAGGGGCACGTTGTAGGCGCCGGGGATGTGGACGGTGTGGAACTCGCCGGGGGTGCGCACGTCCAGCAGGCGCGGGCCGCGGCCGTCCTTGGTGAGGCCCCTCAGGACGGCGGTGTCGATTGCGGTGGGGGTGGGGGTGGGGGTGGGGGTGGGGGTGGGGGTGGTCATGTCGTCTCCGGTGTTGGTTCGGCCGGTCCGGATGGAATACCGGTGGGGGTATGTTTCGGGGTGTGGCAGGGCCCGGGTGTCCGGCGGGGCGATGGGGGGGTGGTCTCCCGTCGGACACCCGTGGGGCGAGGTGCCGGGTCCGGCGCGGAGGGCTGATGGCGGTCGGCCTCCGCGCCTGGTCCCGGTGTCTTGAGAGGGCGGTCAGGCGGTGGCGGGTTCGGCGAGCAGTGCCCAGGCGCCGTAGCCGCCGAGGATGTCGGAGACGTCCTCGAAGCCGTGGTGGCGCAGCAGGCTGGCGGCGATGGAGGAGCGGTGTCCGCCGGCGCAGTGCAGGACCAGGGGGCGGTCGGTGGGGATCTCGTCCAGGCGGTGGGGCAGTTCGCCCAGCGCGACGTGAAGCGAGCCGTCGATGTGGCCGCCGGCTCGTTCGGAGCAGTTGCGGACGTCCAGGACGAGTGGGGGCTGGTCACCGGCGAGGGCGGTGCGCAGTTGGTCGGCGGTCAGGCGGCTGGCCGGGGTGACCTGGTCGGGCATGGCGGCGAGGGCGTCGTCGGGGCCAAGCAGGTAGCCGGCCGTGCGGTCGAAGCCGATGCGGGCGAGGCGGGTGGTGATCTCCTCCTCGCGGTTCTGGGGTGCGATGACCAGGATGCGGCTGTCGGGGGTCAGGACGGTGCCGGCCTGCTCGGCGAAGCGGCCGTCGGCGGGGACGTTGATCGCGCCGCGCACGTGGCCGGTGCCGAACTCCTGCGGACTGCGGGCATCCACCACCACCGCTCCGGTGGCGTGCTCGGCGCGGAACTCCTCCGGCGACAGCGGCCGGGGCGCGGCGGCGGGGTCGAACAGGTCACGCTGCTGGCGGTTGAGGGTGGCGTCATAGGCGAAGTAGCCGGGTGCGGCGGACTGTCCGGCGGTGACGATGGCGACGAAGTCGTCCTCGCTCATCGGCCGGCAGGCGTAGTTGGTGGCGCGCTGGGCGCCGATGGTGGACTGCTTCTCGGTGGAGAGGTTCTTGCCGCAGGCCGAGCCCGCGCCGTGGGCGGGGAAGACCCGCACCTCGTCGGGCAGGCCCATCAGCTTGTGCTGCACGCTGCGGTGGAGCATCCGGCCGAGTTCCTCGGCGGTGACGCCCACCGAGGCGAGCAGGTCGGGGCGGCCGACATCGCCGATGAACAGCGCGTCTCCGGTCAGCACGCCGTAGGGGACCTCGTCGGCGGCGCGCTCGAAGACCAGGACGCTGATCGACTCCGGGGTGTGACCGGGGGTCTCCATGATCTGCAGGGTCACCTCACCGAGGCTGATCCGCTCGCCTTCGGCGAGGTGGCGGATCGGGTACTCGGTCTCGGCCCGCTGCCCGTAGCCGATCCAGGCGCCGGTGCGGGCGGCCATCTCCAGGTGACCGGCGACGAAGTCGGCGTGGAAGTGGGTGTTGATGACCGCCTCGACGGTGAAGCCCCGTGCCTGGGCGTCGGCCAGGTACTCCGAGATGTCCCGGCGCGGGTCGACGACCACCGCCCGCCCGGTGGACTCGTCGGCGATCATGTACGACGCCTGGGAGAGGCAGTCGAGGTAGTACTGGGCGAAGAACACGGGGAACAACCTCCTGATCAAGGACCTGCACAGGGCCGGAAATACCCATGGGGGTATATAGACGGGCAGGGCGAGGCCGTGGCCGGTCGGCGACGGGCCGCGACCTCGGGCACGGGAGAGCGAAAGAGAGGTGCGCCATGCGGCGCGGGGCCGCGTCAGCGCGGATGCGGGCCAGCGAGGAGGCCGCCATCGGTCCAGGTGGAGGCGAAGGCGTCGAAATCGATCTCACGGGTCACGCCAGTCCTTCATATACCCCCCGGGGCATCTTGACTTCGAACGTAACTCCACTGCGGCGCCCCTGTCAAATACCCACCGGGGTATCCAGGCGAAGGCGTGATGGCGCACTTCCGTCCGGCGACATCAAGAAGGCAAGGGCCGGGTTCGCCGACTGATCAAAGTCGGCGAACCCTGCCCCTCGGCGCGGGACCCTCGGGCAGTGCCCCGGCCTCGCGCAACTACCTTCACGTCGCCCAGGCCCTGGCGAAGCCGGGTGGCAACCGGAGCTCCCAGGCCGTCTTCGACCGCCTCCTCGACCGCGCGATCAGCGGGATCGCCCCGGGAGCGTGACCGCCCAGCCGATCGTCGGCACGTCCGGTGGAGCCGGGCGCCCGGCGACCGGAGGGTCAGGGCCGGCCCGGTCGGTGGACGGCGAGGAGCGGCGGGTCGATCGGCCAGGGCAGCGGGGCGGCGGCGACCGCAGCGGCGGCGAGGCGGAGCGCGCCGAGGAGGGGCGGGCCGTCCGGCCGGTGCGGGCGCGCGGAGGGAAGGCGGTCGGCCAGCGCCGCCTCGGCGGCCGACCGGAGGCGCGGGAGGTTGAACAAGCCCCCGGCCAGGGCGAGTCGGGGCTCCGCCAGGCCGGCCGCGGTCGCCGCGGCCGCCGCCGCGGCCGCGATCTCCTCCCCCGCCCGCCGCAGGATCACCCCGGCGACCGGGCAGCCGGCGTCGGCCGCCCCGGCCACGTCCGGCGCGAAGGCCGCGAGCAGTGCGGCCCGGTCGGGGCGCGGCTGGAGCGCGGCCGGCAGGCCGGTCACCGGGCCGTAGCGGTGCTCGGCCCGTTCGAGCAGTGCGGGCGATCCGCCGCTCCGGCCGTCGTACGCGCGCAGCGCCGCTTCGAGGCCCGCCCGGCCGATCCAGCCGCCGCTGCCGCAGTCGCCCAGCAACTGGCCCCAGCCGTCGGCCCGTTGCCAGCCGGTGCCCGGGCGGTGGCCGATCGCGACCAGCCCGGTGCCGGCCGCCACGGTCACGCCCGCCCGGGCGCCGAGGGCCCCCACGTAGGCGGCGACGGCGTCCCCGGCCAGGACCAGCCGGTCCGCCCCGGTGGCCCGGGCCAGCGGGCCGGGAAGCCGGGCGGCCAGGTCGCGGCCGAGCAGCGCCATCCCGGTGGCGCCGACGGCGACCGCACCGATGTGCGCATGGTGCGGCAACTCGGCGGTCAGTGCTTCGAGTTCGGGTATCAGCCGGACGAGCAGCGCGTCGGCGTCGTGGCCGGTGGCCGCGATCCGCGCGGCGACCGGGAGGTCGCGGGTCCGCACGCCGACGAGGTCGTCCGACCGGTCGGCCGGGGCGAGGGCGAGCCGGGCGCCGGTGCCGCCGACGTCGATGCCGACCACCCAAACGTCGGCGGCCGGGGCCGGGCCCGGCGCGCCGCGGTCGCCCGTGTGCATGCTCGTCTTCCCCGTCATCCGCCCGCCCGGTCCGTCCGGTCCACCTGCGCCACCACCGGCCCCCTCCCCCGCCGGCCGGCCGGCGAACCGGCCTGACGGCAGGAGCCGGACCGGACCCGCGCCGCGGCACCGGGCCCGGCTCCCGGGCCCCACCCGCTCGCCGGCCCGACCGGCTCCCGGCCCCGGCTCAGCCCGCCCCGCCCTTAGGCCTGTCCTCGTCCACGATCTCCGCGTCCACGACCTCCTCCTCCCCCGCGCCGGCCGGTCCGCCACCCTCGGCCCCGGCGGCCTGCGCACCGGACGCCTGGCCACCGGAGGACTGGGCGTACAGCGCGGCGCCGATCTTCTGCGCCACCACCGCCGCCCGGTCCGTCGCGGCCCGGACGGCCGCGGTGTCCTCACCCTTCAGCGTCTCCCGCAGCTCCGAAAGGGCCTCCTCCACCTCGGACTTGACGTCCTCGGGCACCTTGTCGGGGTTGTCGGCGAGGACCTTCTCGGTCGAGTAGACGAGCTGCTCGGCCTGGTTCCGCGTCTCCGCCGCCTCCTTGCGCAGCCGGTCCTCCTCCGCGTGCTGCTCCGCCTCGCGCATCATCCGCGCGATGTCGTCCTTCGGCAGCGCCGAGCCGCCGGTGACGGTCATCTTCTGCTCCCTCCCCGTCCCGAGGTCCTTGGCGCCGACGTGCATGATGCCGTTGGCGTCGATGTCGAAGGTGACCTCGATCTGGGGCAGGCCGCGGGGGGCCGGCGGCAGGCCGGTCAGCTCGAACATGCCGAGCCGCTTGTTGTACGCGGCGATCTCCCGCTCGCCCTGGTAGACCTGGATCTGCACGGACGGCTGGTTGTCCTCGGCCGTGGTGAAGATCTCGGAGCGCTTGGTCGGGATCGTGGTGTTGCGCTCGATCAGCCTGGTCATGATGCCGCCCTTGGTCTCGATGCCGAGGGACAGCGGGGTGACGTCGAGCAGCAGGACGTCCTTGACCTCGCCCTTCAGCACGCCGGCCTGCAGCGAGGCGCCGACGGCGACCACCTCGTCCGGGTTGACGCCCTTGTGCGGGTCCTTCCCGGTGAGCGACTTGACCAGCTCCGTGACCGCCGGCATCCGGGTGGAGCCGCCGACCAGGATCACGTGGTCGATGTCCGAGACCTGGATCCCCGCGTCCTCCACGGCCTGGTGGAAGGGTCCGCGGCAGCGCTCCAGCAGGTCGGAGGTGAGCTGTTCGAACTGCGCCCGGGTGAGCTTCTCCTCCAGGTGCAGCGGCCCCTCGGCGGAGGCGCTCACATAGGGCAGGTTGATCGTCGTCTCGGTGGCCGAGGAGAGCTCGATCTTGGCCTTCTCGGCTGCCTCGCGCAGCCTCTGCGCGGCCATCCGGTCCTTGGCCAGGTCGATCCCGTAGCCGTTCTTGAACTGCCGCACCAGGTGGTCGACGACCTTCTGGTCCCAGTCGTCGCCGCCGAGGTGGGTGTCGCCGTTGGTGGACTTCACCTCGACGACGCCCTCGCCGATCTCCAGCAGCGAGACGTCGAAGGTGCCGCCGCCGAGGTCGAAGACCAGGATCGTCTGGTCGTTCCCCTTGTCCAGGCCGTAGGCCAGGGCGGCGGCGGTCGGCTCGTTGACGATGCGCAGCACCCGCAGGCCGGCGATCTCGCCGGCCTCCTTGGTCGCGGTGCGCTGGGAGTCGTTGAAGTACGCGGGGACGGTGACCACGGCGTCGGTCACGTCCTCGCCGAGGTAAGACTCGGCGTCCCGCTTCAGCTTCTGCAGCACCCGGGCGGAGATCTCCTGCGCGGTGTACCGCTTCCCGTCGACGTCCCCGGTCTCGGGGAAGCGCCACTGCGCGTCGCCGACGTGCCGCTTCACCGACCGGGCCGTACGGTCGACATTGGTCACCGCCTGGCGCTTGGCCACCTCGCCGACCAGCACCTCGCCGCCCTTGGCGAACGCGACCACCGACGGCGTGGTGCGGGCACCCTCCGCGTTCGGCACGACGGCGGGCTCGCCGCCCTCCAGCACGCAGACGACGGAGTTGGTGGTGCCCAGGTCGATCCCGACTGAGCGAGCCATCGCGGTCCTCCCTCCTGAGCGACCCGGCCGGGGCCGGACCGCACGCCCGCACCCGGACCGCACGCCCGTACCGGATCGCGAGGACGCACCGGACGGCGCGGACTCACCGGACGGCGCGGACGCAGGGACCGCGCGGGCGTACCGCCGGGCGGCGGGGGCCTTGCAGCCACTCCTGGCGGCCGCTCATGAAAGTTGAGCGAATTCGTATCAATTCAATTGTCACTCGGCGCTGCCGGGGGCGCCGCCCGGGGCGGGCGCCGGCGACCCCGGCGACCGGGCCGCCGCGCTCCGGCCGCACCCGCGACCCGCCCGGTCGGCCGGGCCCGCGAACCGGCTCCGACCTGCGACGCGCGGCCGCGGGATCACCCGAGCGGGCGGCGACGACGGGCCGCGGCCGGGCGGGCGAAGTAGCGTGATGTGCCTGGCCCGACCGATTCTTCCCGGTCTGCCCGGATTCGATCGTTCTGTCCGAAGCTGTCTTCACCCCGCTGCCGGAGGAGGCCCGATGGGCGTGCCAGCCGCTCGCATCGTGTTCGACGAGATCGACCGTTCGGCCGTCGCGGACGCGGTGACCGAGATCCTCGCCACCGGCGCGCTGACGCTCGGCCCGTGGACCGAGCGGTTCGAGCAGGCCTTCGCGGCCGAGCACGGCGCCCCGCACGCGGTCGCCGTCGCCAGCGGGACGGCCGCGCTGGAGATCGCGCTGCGGACCGTCGACGTCCGCGACCGCGACGTGGTCGTCCCGGCCGTCACCTTCTACGCGACCGCCGCCGCCGTCGTGCACGCGGGCGGCCGCCCGGTCATCGCCGACGTGGACCCGCGGACCCTGGCGCTGAGCCCCGCCACCCTGGAGGCGGCGCTCACCCCGGACACCGCGGCCGTCGTCCTGGTGCACATCGGCGGGCTGGTCACCCCCGCGGTGGACGCCCTGCGCGCGATCTGCGACCGCCGGGGCGTCCCGCTGGTCGAGGACGCCGCCCACGCCCACGGCAGCAGCTACGACGGGCGCGCCGCCGGCACCTTCGGCCTGGCCGGCGCCTTCTCGTTCTACCCGACCAAGGTCACCACCAGCGGCGAGGGCGGCATGGTCCTCACCGACTCCCCCGAGCTGCGCGACGAGGCCCGGATCTACCGCGACCAGGGCAAGGGCTCGTTCACCACCAACCACCACGTCCGGCTCGGCGCCTCCTGGCGGATGAGCGAGCTGAACGCCGCCGTCGGCACGGTGCACCTGCGCCGGCTCAAGGAGTTCGTGGAGACCAGGCGGCGGGTCGCCCAGCGCTACGACGCGGCGCTCGCGGGCCTCGACGGCCTGCAGCCGATCACCGAGCCGGCCGGCTCCCGCAGCAACTACTACAAGTACGTGGCGCTGCTGCCGGCCGGCGTCGACCGCGCGGCGTTCAAGCGGGCCGTGGCCGAGGACTTCGGCGTCCGCCTCTCCGGCGAGGTGTACGACCTGCCGCTGCACCTGCAGCCGGTGCTCGCCCCCTACCGGCGGGGCCCGCTCCCGGTCGCCGAGGACCTCTGCTCCCGCCAGATCTGCCTGCCGGTGCACTCCGACATGACCGAGGACGAGACCGACCAGGTGATCGAGGCGGTCACCGCCGTCCACCGGCGGCTCGCGGGGTGACGCCCGCGCGGAGTGATGCCGAAGCCGCCCCGACGGGCGGCCCGAGAGAGTCCGTCCCAGAGACCCGTCCGAGCCGTCCGCCGAAGCGGACGAGCCCCCGGCGGGCCGGAGAAGGAGAGAGATCGTGCGCATAGCCGTCACCGGCGGGTGCGGATTCATCGGCTCGCATGTCGTGGACCGGCTGCTCGCCGCCGGACACGAGGTGCTCGCGGTGGACACCACCGACCAGTACCTCAACCCCGCCGCCGAACACGCCCGCATCGACGTCCTCGACCTGCCCGCCCTCACCTCCGCCCTGGACGGCAGTGAGGTGGTGTTCCACCTCGCCGCGATGGCCGACGTCGAGCGCGTCGCCGCCGACCCGGTGCGGGCGGTGCGGACCAACATCGACGGCACCGAGGCCGTCCTGGAGGCGGCCCGGCGCAGCGGCCTCAGCCGCACCGTGCTGGCGAGCACCGTCTGGGTCTACGGCGCCGCCCTCGCCGAGAACGAACTCGACGGCGGGGAACAGGAGTTGGACGAGCACGTGCCGATCGAGCTGGAGCACAGCGGCCACCTCTACGTCGCCACCAAGCTCGCCGCCGAGATGCTGGTGCACAGCTACCGCGAGCTGTACGGACAGCACTTCACCATCCTGCGCTACGGCATCCCGTACGGTCCGCGGATGCGGGACGAGCTGGTGGTGGCCCGGTTCGTGCAGGCCGCACTCGCCGGCCGCCCGATCACCATCGCGGGCGACGGCCGGCAGAGCCGCAACTTCGTCTACGTCGAGGACCTCGCCGACGCCCACGTCCGCGCCCTCTCCCCCGCTGCCGAGGACCAGACCTTCGCGCTGGAGGGCTCGACCGCGATCTCGGTGCGGGAGATCGCCGACACCGTCGACCGGCTGCTCGGGCCGGTGAGCATCGAGCACATCGAGGCCCGCGCCGCCGACTACGCCGGGCGGCGGATCTCGGCCGCCCAGGCGAAGCGGCTGCTGGGGTGGTCGCCGCGGACCAACTTCGCGGACGGCGTGCGGCGGTACGCCGACTGGTACCGGGAGGCGGCGGTCGCCACGGCCCGCCCCAGGACCGGCCGCCAGTCCGGCGCCTGAGGCTGGGGGCCCGGTGCCGCACGCGCTGCTGGTCTCCGGTTCGCTGGGCCAGGGCCACGACGTGATGGCCCGGGCCTGCGCCGACTCGCTGGAGGCCCGCGGCTGGACCACCGCCACCGTCGACGCGATGGCCCTGCTCGGCGAGCGCGCGGGCGCCGCCGGTGAGGCGGTCTTCCGCCGGCTGCTCGACCTGCCCGGGGTCTACGACGCCTTCCACTTCTCGGCGCTGCGTCCCGGTGCACGGATCGCCCTGGCCGCCGACGCGGCCGCCCGGCGGCGGCTCGTCCCGGCCCTGCGCGCGCTGGTGGACGAGCAGCGGCCGGCGCTGGTGGTGTCCGTGTTCGCCACCGCCACCTCGGCGGTGAACCAGCTGCTCGCCGCGGAGTACGGATGGGGCCGCGGACGGGGGCACGGCCGGGGTCGCGGGCGGGGGCACGGCCGGGGGCTCAGGCCCGGGCCCGAGCCCCCGGCCTTCCGGCACCTGGTGCTCTGCACGGACGTCACGCCGCACCGCCTCTGGGTCCAGCCGGGCACCGACCTCTTCCTGGTGACCTCGGAGGTCGCCGCCTGCGCCGTCCGCCGCTACCGCCCGGACGCGGCGGTCGCCGTACTGCCGGCCCCGCTGCGCGAGCCGTTCTACCACCCGCCCGGGCGGGCCGAGGCGCGGGCCGGACTCGGCGTGCCGCCGACCGCCCGGTGCGTACTGCTGATGTCCGGTTCCTGGGGCCTGGGCCCGCTGGCCCGCACGGCGGCACAGCTCTCCGACGCCGGGCCGCACGTGCTCGCCGTGGCCGGCCGCAACCACGAACTGGAGCGCCGCCTGCGCCGCGCCGCCCGCCACCGGCCCAACCTGCACCCCTTCGGCCACACCGACCGGATCCCCGCCCTGATGGCCGCCGCCGACCTGGTGGTGACCAGCTCCGGCGACACCTGCAGCGAGGCCCGCGCCCTGGGCCGCCGCCTGCTGCTGCTGGACGTCGTCCAGGGCCACGGCCGCGACAACCTCCAGCACGAGCTGGAACTCGGCCACGCGGACGTGGCCTCCGCCCGCCCCGCCGAGGTGGTCCGCAACGCCCTCGCCGCCCTGACCCGCCCCGCCCCGCCCCCGTCCCCCGGCGCCACCCCCACCGCCTGGCGCACCGGCTTCACCGCAGCCCTGCGGCGGGTCGGGCTGGAGCAGCCGCAGTAGTAAACGACCGTTCAATCAGCAGACGTCCGGTTCACGTGGGAGCCGCCCCGCGACGGGCGAAGTCAAGGAAGTCGGCGCCCTTCACATGCATGTCGAGTTGGGTCGGGCTCGGCAGTGCGGCCCTGACGAACTGCTGGCCGGGACGGATCCGGCTCATCTCCATGATCGCCATCATCGAACGGACCCCGTGGTGATACGAGGGGATGGTCAGGAATGCGTCCAGGACTCCCAACTGGACGTCGAACACATAGTGGGCCCCCTTGTCCGGACAGCTGGGCTCGGCGCAGCGAACCGTCGGGATCCCCTTCCGTTGGAAGAGGTCGTTGAGTACGACCGCGCGCTGCAACATGAAGTCTGACTCATTGTCCTGTTTGTCGATGCTGGCTATGTCCATGTAGCCGCGAAGCCGGCTGAGGAAGTCCAGAACTTTGGACTCGGGCGGGGACGCCTCGGCCTGCTGCTTGAACTTCGAGAACCGGTCGAACTGGCTACCACCGAACACGAAGATCGAAGCGCCGATCCGGTGCAGGGTTTGCGCCTGTTGGAAGGTTCCGTCCTGGATCGGGGCGAGGAAGTAGCGGAGCCAGCCCAGTTCCTGGTCGTTCAGTGGGGTGTCGAACTCGTCCCAGAAAGCGAGCGGGATCTTTCCGCCCAGGGCGATGTCGCGAACCCGGTGGAGCGCGCTGACGAGCTCACCCGGGGAGTCGAACTGCGACAGGTTGAACTCAATCAGTTCGATGGGCTCATTGACCTCGGGCGGTCCCTTCGGATCGCGCTCGTCCGCCTCCTGGGTCTTAATGATCTGCTTCACAGCGTACGACTTTCCGGACCCGGGGGCTCCGAACGCCGCGATCCCCAGCGGCGGAGCCGTCAGTTTAACCGAGGTTCGATAGTTCGTTATGAGATTCTGAATCGAATGCAGGCCCTCAATTTCCGTGCGGTCGATCGTCACGAGCTTTCCGAAGCGTCCGATGGGGATGTCGTGACCGTAAGCGGAACCATTCAGATTGATGCGGCGGAAGTATTTTGTGCCACCGACCGCAATGTGTCTTGCCAGGCGGTGGATGACGTCCGGCGAGTTGTCCTGCCGACTACTGAGGGAGAGGCCCGAGTCAGATCCCTGGTACAGTCTGACCGCCTTCACAACGGCGTGGCCAGGTTCGGCGGGCGGCTCGAAGACACCACCAAGCTTGAAAGAGACACCATTCTTCTCGACGCACTGGAAGCCTGCGGAATAGAGGCGCTCCATGGCACCTAGCGCCTCTTGCAGTGCTCGCGGGAAGTCTGGCTTGAGTCGATGGCGGAGCATTTCCCGCACGACCGTCGCGCAGAGCGCGCTGCCGTAGCCGAACATAGTCCCATCGCGGTGGCTCTCCCACCATGCCCGCTCCATCCGTTCACGATCGAACGCCAACGTGCAAAGTCGAGCGTCATTGATCCGGTCCAGGTACAGCACCCCGGACGGCCCGAAGGAGATGATGATTCGCCGACAGTCGGCGAGGTCCTTCACGGCCGGGCATCGCTGGATCTCACGCGCCACGTCCTCGATGCACCGCTCCCAGGACAGGTCGTGACTGATTCCCGCGCCAGCATCACGCAGGCAGGACGCACTGGTGAGCACAACCAGCCGATCCGCCAGCCAGTCATCCGGATCCCGCACCCTGGAGATCACATACTCCCAGAGCTTTCCCTCTGAACTGCCGATGGGCTTACTGATCTTGAGGATAACCCATGGACGATCATTCTCAGCCAGGCCAACCTTCGTCGCCTGCTCCAGTTCGCTCCAGTTCGCCTTCTCCTCTCGGAAGTCCATACCCGCATCATCCACTACAACGACGTTGATCAGGCCGTTCGGCGTCGGGGTCGGATCGAGCCGGAATCGCGCCGAGGAAATCTCCGCACCCGGCGCCTCGCTAAACCCCAGGTACTCCTTCACCCGAATCCTTTCGCCATAATGGGCGAGAACCGCAAATGAATGCCGGTAAGGATTCTCGAAAGCCTTCAGGGTCTCTTCCGTCGGAATCTCAGGCGAGAAGACTAATACTTTCGGTACACTGAGCAGCACAGCCGGGGCCCACTGGCTGACCGCCTCCTCAATCATCGACCGCAGGAGGAAGACGCCACCAGTAAGCCATTTCACGGCAACCTGCGTCCTCAGTCGGTCCTCGTATTCATTGCTGCGGTACTTGGACCTCTCCTCAAGGAGCCAATCGATGGTCATGTCACCAATGACCGCCACACGCCATTCGCTGGAAGCCATGCGAACCATCTTCTTACGATATTGACCAATAATTCCATTAGACACCTACTGGCGGCGCATGACGAGGCCTCTGGCGGGGTTCCTCGCACGCCGAGGCACTTACTACCGGAGGGCGTGGTGGCGGAGGGGGCCGAGGGTGAGGGAGCGGGTGCGGCAGTGGGCGGCGATCAGGGGGAGGGCGGCGAGGGTGGCGCGCCAGGAGTCGGGGGCGGAGGTGCAGTCGGAGTCGTGCAGGAGGAGGGTGGCGCCGCCGACGAGGCCGGGGCGGGCGGTGGCGTAGACGGAGTCGCCGGTGGCCTGCTCCGTCCAGTCCTCGCCCCAGGCCGTCCAGAGCACGGTACGCAGGCCGAGGCGGCGTGCGGCGAGGGCCGGACCGGCGGTGAGGACGCCGTAGGGCGGGCGGTACCAGCGCGGGCGGGCGCCGCAGAGGTCGGCGACGGCCTCGGTGGCCCGGCGCAGTTCGCGCAGGTCGCGGGCGGGCGCCGGGTACCACTGCGGCCGGTGGTGCCAGCCGTGGACGGCGGCCTCGTGGCCCCGTTCGGTCAGCTCGCGGCCGAGGTCCGGCGCGCGCTCCAGCATCGCGCCGAGCAGGAAGAAGGTGGCGCGGACACCGAGCCGGTCGAGGGCGTCCAGGATGTACGGGGTGCTGCGCGGGTCGGGCCCGTCGTCGAAGGTGAGCGCGACGTGCCGGGGGTCGGCGCCGTAGCCGGCCAGCGGGCGGGCCACCGTACGGCGCAGCGGCGTCAGACGGACGGCGGCGGGGGCGAGGTGGAGGAACTGGACGCCGGCGGCCGCGAGGGCGGCCCGGCGGGCGGCGCGGGCCCGGTCCATCGGCGGGTGCTCAGCCGAAGCGGGACGCCATGCGCCGGAACACCCCCGGCGCGGCGCCGTGGATCCGGGCCGGGACGCCCAGCCAGTGCGGGACGAACAGCCGGTCCTGCGGGGTGGTGAGGGTCGCGAAGACGGTGTCGGCGACGCGTTCCGCCGTCACCGGGCGCGGGCGTTGCCGCTGGTAGGCGGTGCCGCGGCGGGCGAAGAACGGGGTGTCCACCGCGCCGGGCAGGACCAGCCGGACGCCGACGCCGGTGCCGCGCAGCTCGTACCAGAGGCTCTCGGCGAACATCGCGAGCCCGGCCTTGGTGGCCGCGTAGGCGGCCTCGTCCCGGACGCCGACCTGCCCGGCCATCGAGCCGAGCAGCACGATCCGGCCGCGGCCGCGCTCCAGCATGCCGGGCAGGAGCAGGCGGGTCAGCCGCAGCGGGGCGGCGAGGTTGACCTCCAGCATCCGGTCCAGGGTGTCGGTGGGGGTCTCGGCGTAGGCGCCGCGCCAGCCGAGCCCGGCGCCCGCGATCAGGGCGTCGACCCGGCCGCCGGCGGCGAGGGCAGCTTCGGCGAGGCGCTGCGGCCCGTCGGGCTTGGCGAGGTCCTCGGGCAGCGGGCGGCCGCCGGTGCGGCCGGCGACCTCGTCCAGACGGGTGCGGTCGGTGCCGGAGAGCAGCAGCCGCCAGCCGGCGGTGGCGAGGCGGGCGGCGGTGGCCGCGCCGATTCCGGAGGAGGCGCCGGTGATCAGGGCCACCGGCGGACCGGCCGGGCGGAGTCGCGGTTGTCGGGAGGGTCGGTGGGCTACGTCCGTCATGGCTCCTGCCGCTCTGTGCGCGCCGCGCCGTCCGATTTGTCCGGCAAGTCACCTTCGCATGGCGAGGCCGTTCGGGCTACCGGGCCTGCGGGGTGCCAGGGCGGGCAGCGGTCCGGGGCGGGCCCCGGGCCGGCACGGTCGCGCACGGGGCGCTCGCGCACCGGGCCGACCGACAACGCGGCCGCGGGGGAGGCAGTGGCGGTGGAGGCGGCGGTGGAAGCAGCGGCGGCGGGCGCGCCGGGGGTCGTGGGGCCGACCTCCGCCTCGACCTCGCCGAAGCGGGAGAGCACGAACGTGCCGCCGACCGCCACGGCGAAGCCGGCCACGGCGCACCAGGCGTAGCCCGGGCGCGCCGCGTCGCCCAGGGCGGTCAGCCCGACCAGGGCCGGACCGAAGGTCTCGGCGACCGTCCCCGCGGCGGTCGCCGCCGTGACCGTGCCCCGCTGGAGGGCGAGCGCGTACGCGAGGTAGCCGCCGAGGCCGCCCAGGGCCAGGCCGTAGGCGGCCGGGTCGGTGAAGACGGCGGCCACGCTGTCGACGTCGAGGACGCGGACGGCGAGGCTGGTCACGCCGAAGCCGACGCCCGCGAGCAGGCCCAGGCCGGCCGCCGCGGCGTTACCGTTCCGCCGGGCGAGCACGAGGGTGAGCAGGAGCATCACCACCGTGGTGGCGAGCAGCGCCCAGTGGAACGCCGGGGGCGCGTGGTCGCGGCCCTCCTGGCCGGAGCCGAGCGCGAGCAGCGTCAGACCGACCACCACGGCGGCGATGCCGAGCAGGTCGCTGCGCCGCAGGTGGGCACCGAGCAGCCAGACGGCGGCCATGGCGGTGACCGCGAGGCTGGCGTTGGTCACCGACTGGACCAGGAACAGCGGCAGGGTGCGCAGCGCGACGATACTCAGCGCGAAACCGGCGATGTCGAGGCCCGTGCCGAGCAGGAACTGCCAGGACCGGACGAGGGCGGCGAGCAGCCCCACCCGCACCCGGTCCGCGCGGGGCGCCGACCTGGCGCCGCGGGCCTGGAAGACCGACCCGAAGCCGAAGCACCCGGTCGCGACCAGGGCGGTGGTGAGTCCGAGCAGCATGGCTCTCCCAGCCTCGGAGGCAGGATCCACCACCAGTCTGGTCCCACGCCCCGTGCCCCGCTCCCCGCACCTCGCCCCCGACACCTCGTTCCCGACACCTCACTCCCGAACCCGGCCGGGACGGCGGGAACGGCGAGCGGCCCACGGGTCCGCGGGTGGCCGCGGGAACGCGGTGCGGGGCGCGGTCACGGCCCGGAGGGCCCGGTCAGGCCAGGCCCGGGTGGGCGGCGGCGATCTCGGGCGAGCGACCGGTGCCCGTTCCGGTCACCGCGAGGGAGGCCCAGGGCGGTGGGCCGGCCGCATCCTCGTCTCGGTCGGCGGCGGCGACGGCTTCGAGCGCATGGACGGTGTAGTGGTGCGGGGCCATGGCGGTGTCGCGGCCGGGGAGGGCGGCGACCACCGCCCGATGGGCGGTGAGCGGGGTGACGTCCGGGTCGGCGGTGGCGATGCGTGCGGTGATCCGGCCCCCGACCACGTCGACCGCGGTGAGGGCACCGGCGCCGAGGGCGTCGGCGACCAGGCTCCGGACGGCGTCCAGGTCGATCCAGCAGTTGTCGATCCGGTGCCAGTCGCCGGTCCGGTCGGCCGGCTGCAGTCCGGTGAGGGCGGGCAGCACGGAGAGCGGGACCGGGCCCCGGGCGGCGGCGTCGAGGAGGCCGGTCAGGGCGAGCGCGAACCGCTCGGTCTCCGCCCGGTCGAGCACCTGCGGGCAGGCGAGCAGCACGAACTCCAGGCAGTCGACGGCCCGCAGGACGTTGAGCATGACGCGGACCGCGAGCGGCTGGTCGGGCAGCCAGGTCAGCTCGGGGTCGGCGACCGGGGCCGGGCGGGCGTCGGACATCAGCTCGGGGATGGTCAGGCTGAGGTCGTTCACGACCACGTGGCGGACGAAGCGGGCGCCCCGCAGGTGGGTGACGTCCTCGATCAGCTGCCAGACCCTCTCGGAGTCGAGGGTGCTGTGCCAGTAGCCGGCGAGCGAGGCCGCCTTGGTGCGGCCGATCAGCTGGTCCAGGTCGGCGGTGTCGGTGTCCAGGACGAGCAGCGCGTCCTGGGCGAGGGTGCCGATGTGGTCGGCCATGGCGGCGCGCTGGCGGTTGGCGGAGAGGGCGGCGAAGACCAGCTCCGACCGGCCCGCCCGCTGGGCGACCAGGGCGGAGAAGGCCGCGAGCAGGACGACCGAGGGGCTGGCGCCGGTGCGCCGCGAGGCGGCGGCGAGGTCGGCCGCGGCAGTGCGGGAGCGCAGGACGACCGCTGCGAGGCCGTTCGGCGGGCCGGTGATCCGGGAGTCGGCGAAGACCGCCTGCGGGCCGGTGGCCAGGGCCTTCTCCCAGTGCCGCAGGCTGGCGGCGGTCTTGCGCCGGCCCTGGTCGCTCTGCTCCAGGGCGGCCACTTCCAGCGGCGTGCGCGCGGTTACGGGCGGTAGCTCCTTGCCGGCGGCGAGGGCGATCCAGTCCTGGAGCAGCAGGGTGGTCGCGGCGCCGTCGGCGCCGGCGTGGCAGACCGTGACGACCAGGCGCCGTACCAGGTCCGCCTCGGCCAGCAGGGTGAAGCGGAGCCGGATCCCGTCCGCGAGATCGAACGGGACGGCGACGTCGGCCCGGCCCGATTCCGCGGCCAGGCGGTCGAGTTCGGCGTCGCCGAGGCCGTCGGCACCGAGCACGGCGACGGTGAACTCGCCCTCGGAGCGGACCTCCTGGCGTTCCGGGAAGCCGTCCGGCGCCGGGCCGGGCGGGAAGACGGTGCGCAGCGAGTCGTGCCGTTCGACGAGGGTGCGCAGGGCGTCGAGGGCGGCGGCGAGGGTGGTCCCCTCGGGCACCGGCCAGACGGACTCCTTGTTGATCTGCTCGGGCAGGTCGCGCCGGATGCAGCGGACCATGTTGTCCTGGCCGAGGGTGAGCGGGCCGGAGCCGCTGCTCGCGCCGCCGAATCGGACCGTGATCCGCCGGTCGTTCTCTGTCACGTCGTCCGCGCCTTTCGGCTCGCCGGCGGCCCTGCGGGTGTGCCACCGGGGTGTGGTCGGGGACGCTGTCAGCGGTCCGCCGAATGGTCCGGGCCGGGCGCCCGGGGGGCCGGCCGATCCTCAAGTGCGTTGCCGGGTTGTGGTGTTCAGCGCGACGGAGGGGTGCCATCGGTGTGTGAGCAGCCGGAACGGGTGATCGCCGACCGCGGCCACGGCGGCCCGGAAGGGGCCGGGCACCGGGGCGTCGTCGATCCGGCACGGTCCCGGGCCGAGCGCACCGGCGTCGGCCAGGACGCGTGGCGCCGGGCCGGCCAGGGGCAGGCCGAAGCCCTGGACGAGGCGGCCGCCGTAGGCCTTGACGCAGGCCTCGCGCCGGCACCAGAGCTCGGTGAAGCGCTCGGCGCGGGCGGCCGGCGTGGGGGCGGCGGCCAGCAACTCGGCCTCGCGGCCCGGGAAGTAGCGGTGGGCGATGCGGGACGCCACCCGTGCGTCGCGGATCTCCTCGACGTCGGCGCCCACCACCCGCCGTTCGGCCAGGGCGAGCACGGCGAGCGCGCCGGAGGCCGACCAGCTCACGCCGAGCCGTCCGCCGGCCGGTCCGTGCCGGTCCACCGGCTCGGGCTTGCCGTGCGGGCCGCACCGCCAGGCGAGTTCGGCCGGGGGGACGCCGAGCCGTTCGGCGACGAGCAGCCGGACGGCGCCGCGCACGACGGTGAAGCGCCGCCCGAGGGCGGGGTCCGGTCCCGCCGCGCGGGCACGCTCGCCGGGGTCTAGGAGCCTGCTCAACTCGGCCAGCACACTGTCGGGTTGGTCGGTCGGGATGATCCAGAGGTCGACCTGGTCGGCGGAGCGCGGGGCGGTCACGGGGCGGCCCCGAGGGTGAGGGTGCTGAGCACGCCGAGCCTGCGGTCGAGACCGGCGGCCACGACGGGGCGCCGCCGGGCCTGCCAGGCGGGCAGCGCCCGGGCCAGCTCCGTCCAGAGGCCGGTGAAGGGTTGTCCGTCCGGGGCCACCGCGGTGGCGGCGTCGCCGAGGGCGGGTTCGCCCGCGAGACCGGCATCGAGCAGCAGCGCCGCGCCGGCCCCGGCGGATCGCAGCCGGCCGCGCACGGCCTCGACCGCCGGCGCCGACTCCGCGCACGGCTGCTGGGTGATCCGCAGACCGCCCGCGCCGGTGCCGCCGGCGCGGGCGTCGCCGGTGCCGTCGATCTCGTCGCAGACCAGGACCACCGCGCAGTGCCGCCGGGGCAGTTCGACCGGAGCGGCGGCCCGGTAGTGCAGCGCGGTCTGCTCGGCCAGGACCACCACCGCCCGCCGACAGCCGCCGGTGCGGTGGTGGGCGGCCGCGATCCGCAGTGCCCCGAACGCCCCCGCCGTACCCTGGTCGCAGACGGCGAAGGCCAGCGGCGCACCCGGACAGGACCGGCTCAGCGCCAGTGAACCGGGCGCGCCGGGGCGAACGTCGGGCGAATCGAACGCGAGGATCAGCAGGTCGACCGGCCGCCCGTCGGCGACCGCCTCGCGCAGCAGGCCCTCGGCCAGCTCCGCGTAGGAGTGACCGGCGCCCTCCCGCAACAGGTCCTCGCGCAGCGGCAGCCCGTACGGGCGGACCAGGTCGGAGACGAAGACCCGCAGGTCCGGGTCGAGCGAGGTCTCCGACCGCCCGTCGGTGTACGCCGACAGGATCCGGGTGAGGCCCAGCGCGGTTCCCGGCGGCGGGGCGGAGGCGGCGGGCACCCGGTCAGTCCTCGGCGATGACGTGGCCGGCGACGTAGTCGGCGAGGCTGGTCACCGAGCGCAGGTCGTCCTCGCCGATCTGCTCGACGTCGACCTGGATGTCCAGCGTCTCCTCGATCTCCAGGATCAGCTCGATGGTGCTCGCCGAGGTGAGGCCGAGGTCGTCGAAGAGGCAGGCGTTCTCGGGGATCTCGGGCAGGTCGCGCTTGAGGACGCGCGGCAGCAGCTCGCCGAGGCTGTGCAGGATCCGGTCGCGCAGCTCGGTGTCGGTGGTCTGGACCACTGGGTCTGGCATGGGTGTCCCGTCCCGTCGTGCTGGAGAGGTGAATGGGGGCGCGCGGCGCGCTCGGCGGCGGGTGCGGTCGGCGCGGCCGGCCCGACGTGCAGCCCGCCCGGCTCGGGCGTGTAGCCGCTACAACAAAGGGTTCTGACGGAGCGTCAGTGCTCGACGGCCATGGCGGAGAAGGTGGCGCCGACGCCGGCGGCGGCGATCAGGTAGCGGTCGCCGCGGCGCAGCAGCCCCCGCGTGGTGGCGGTGTGAAGATTGATGAGGCTGTCTGCAGCGAAACTGTGCCCGACCGAACGCACGTTGTCCAGCACCACCTTCTCGACCGGGTAACCGATCCGACGGCAGATCATCCGCCAGGAGGCCTGGTTGACGTTGTGCGGAAGGATGGCCGCGAGGTCCGAGAGGTCCAGACCTGCCTGGTCGAGAGCCGCCTCCAGGGCCTCGATCATCACCGCCGGGTACTCGCGCTGGTACCGGGCGAGCAGCTCCGCGTCCCCGGCCAGGCGACCGTCGAACTCGGGGCGTTGGCGCACGGCGAAGGAGAGCACGCGGTCGCGCTCGCCGCTCGCGCGGACCAGGCAGGCGGCGGCGCCCTCGGCGAAGATCCCGGTCTCGGGCACCACCTGGGCGTCCTTGGTGAAGGTCTTCTCCCCGGCGAGCACCAGGGCCAGCGCGTCGGGATCCGGGCAGCCGGACAGCAGCCGGCCGGCCAGGTCGACGGCCAGCAGCCCCACCGCGCAGGCGTGGTGGGTCACGGTGAAGGCCACGGCCCGGGACAGGCCGCGGCGGGCGATCAGGTCGTGGAGCGGGTTGAGCGGGTAGGGCACCGCCACCGGCATGCTGCGGGCGTGGATCACGAAGCGGACGTGCCGTTCGCGTCCGCGCAGCTGCGGCAGGGCCTCGACGGCGGCGTCGAGCAGGTCGGGCAGCGTCCCGTCCGGATCCAGTCGCAGCTGGTCCAGGCCGTGGAAGCGGCGGAAGAGTCGAAGTTGACGTGGGGTCAGGCCGATCCGGTCGCCCACCGCCTCGATGGGCACGGCGTGGTGGGGGAGGTGAACGGCCACTGCCTCCAGTGCGGTCACGCGGGCTAGTATTCCGACGCCCGACGGGTCGCACAAGTGATCTCCGGCCCTTCGGGGAATCGTCCGCCCCCTGCCGTCGAGCTGGTGGAGCTCCCCCATGGCTGATGCCGAACCCCCCGTTTCCCCTGCCCCGGTACGCCCCGGGCCGCCGCACGCCGGCGCGGCACCCGGCGGTTCGCCGCACCCCGGTCGGGTCCGCCCCGAGCTGGTCGCGCTGCTGGTCGAGGCGGCCGGTGCACCGCCGGAGTGGGCCGAACGGGTCACCCCGACGGCCCTTCTGGACGCCGATCTGATGCTGGACGAGCACGAAATCGCCGCGCTGGATGCCCTGCTGTGCAGCCGCTTCGGGCCGTCGGCCGGCCTCGCCCGGCGCCGCGCCGGTCTGGACCTCCCCGCACTGGAGGCACTGACCGTCGCCGATGTGCAGCGCCTGCTGCCCGCCGAGGAGGCCGACCGGTGAGCCGCTTCCTGTTCGTGGTCCCGCCCCTGACCGGCCACGTCAACCCGACCGTCGGCATCGCCCGGGAGCTGGCCGCCCGCGGCCACGACGTCGCCTGGACCGGGACCGAGACGGTGCTGCGCCCGCTACTCGGCCCGCGGGCCCAGGTCCTCGGCACCGGGACCAGGGCGTTCCGCGCCCAGGGCGGGCACGGCCTGGCGGCCCTGCGCTCGCTCTGGGAGGGCTTCATCGTCCCGTACGCGCGGTTCACCGCGAAGCCGCTGGACGCGGCGGTGCGTGCGTACCGCCCGGACGCGGTGCTGGTGGACCAGCACACCCCGGCCGGCGCGCTGGTGGCGCACCGGCACCGGCTGCCGTGGGCGAGCCTGGCGCCGGGGGCGATGGAGCTGGGGCGGCCGTTCCGAGGCCTGCCGCAGGTGGAGGCCTGGATGACCGGCCTGCTCCGGGGCCTCTGGCGGCGGGCGGGGCTGCCCGAGGAGGAGTACACCGACCCGCGGTTCTCCCCCGCCCTGGTGCTTGCGCCGACCGGTCCCGCACTGACCGGTTTCGCGCCGGCCGGCCCCGCGCCGGCCGGCCCCGCGCCGAGCGGTCCCGCGCCGACCGGGGCGACCCCTACCGGGACGGCGGTGCTGCCGGCGCAGGTCGCGCAGATCGGTCCGGTGCTGGTCGAACGCCCGGCCGACCCGGACTTCCCGTGGGAGCGCCTGACGCCCGGGCGGCGGCGGGTGCTGGTCACCATGGGCACCCTGGCCGGGGACCTCGGCCAGGACTTCCACACCCGGGCCGTCCGGGCACTGGCACTGTGCGGCGACGACGTACAGCCGGTGATCGCGGCGCCGCGCGATCTCCTCCCGGAGCTGCCGGACCACGCGATCGCCGCGAGCCGGGTGCCGGTCCTGGAGCTGCTGGCGCGCGGCGCAGTGGACGCGGTGCTCTGCCACGGCGGGATGAACACCGTGGGCGAGGCGCTGGCGCACGGGGTTCCGCTGGTGACGGCGCCGATCCGGCACGACCAGCCGTTCGTCGCGGCACAGGTGGCGGCGGCCGGGGCCGGGCTGCGGGCGCCGTTCCCCCGGGCCACGCCGGAGCAGCTGGCGGCGCGGCTGCGGGCCGTCCTCGACGAGCCCCGGTACCGGGCCGCGGCGGCCCGGGTCGGGGCCGAACTGCTGGCCGGCGGCGGGGCGGTGACGGCGGCCGACCGGCTGGAGTCGCTGGTGGCGGGCGAGGCGGGCCCGAGGAATCCATTGGTCTAGGCCATTGTTTCCGGAGGGTCGCAGACCCTAGGGTGGGCTCGCAGCACCACCTCACGGTGCCCCGGCAACCCATCCCCGCACGGGAGTTCTGGTTGATCGAGACCACGGGACTGCGTAAGTCCTACCCCTCCGGAAAACGCGGCCAGGCCGCCGTCGACGCCGTGCGCGGCATCGATCTCGACGTCGCCGCAGGCGAGATCTTCGGCTTCCTCGGCCCCAACGGCGCCGGCAAGACGACCACCCTGCGCATGCTCGCCACGCTCATCCGCCCGGACGGCGGCGAGGCCCGGATCGCCGGCGCCGACCTGCTCGCCGACCCGGCCGAGGTCCGCCGCCGGATCGGCTACGTCGCCCAGGGCGGCGGCACCACCGACGCCGTCACCGGCCGCGAGGAGCTGGTGCACCAGGCCCGGATGCACGGCACCGGCAAGGCCGAGGCCCTGCGCCGCGCCGACGACGCGCTGCGGGCCTTCGAACTCACCGAGTTCGCCGACCGCCCCTGCCGCACCTACTCCGGCGGCCAGCGCCGCCGGGTGGACATCGCCCTGGGCGTCATCCACGCGCCGAAGGTGCTCTTCCTCGACGAGCCCACGGTGGGCCTGGACCCGGCCAGCCGCGGCCACGTCTGGGCGGAGATCCGCCGCCTGCGCGCCGAGGGCATGACCGTGGTGGTGACCACCCACTACCTCGACGAGGCCGACGCCCTCTGCGACCGGGTGGCCATCGTCGACCACGGCGGGATCGTCGCCGAGGGCACCCCCGACACGCTCAAGCGGGAGATCTCCGGCGACGTGGTGCTGGTCGGCCTGCCCGAGGGCGAGGCCGAACGGGCCGCCAAGGCCCTGCGCGAACAGCCCTACCTGCACCGGCTGGAGGCACAGGGCGACGACGGGCTCCGGCTCTACCTGGACGACGGCGCCGCCGCGATCCCGCTGCTCATGCGCGCCCTGGACGGCGCGGGCGTCGCCCCCCGCACCGTCCAGCTGCAACGCCCCAGCCTGGACGACGTGTTCCTGGCCCGCACCGGCCGCTCGATCGAGCAGTCCTGATCCGATGACGAGAGGCGCCATGAAGCTCGCCCGCGACACCTGGCTGGTCTTCCAGCGGCAGCTGCTGCTGATGTGGCGGACACCGGTCTGGATCGCCGTCGGCGTCATCCAGCCGGTCTTCTACCTCCTGCTGTTCGCGCCGCTGCTCAAGAAGGTGCTGGCGCCGATGGGCGCGACCACCTACGCCGAGGCCTACCAGATCTACGTGCCGGGCCTGTTGGCCGTGCTCTGCATCTTCGGCGGCCTGTACACCGGGTTCAGTCTGCTCGGCGAGCTGAAGGCCGGCATCATCGAGCGCTCCCGGGTCACCCCGGTCAGCCGGCTGGCGCTGCTGCTCGGCCGGGCGCTGCGCGAGACGGTCGCCCTACTGGTGCAGGCCGTCATCATCACGCTGGTGGCGCTGCCGTTCGGCCTGCGGGTGGGGCCGGTGGACCTGCTGCTGGCCTACCTGCTGCTCGGCCTGCTGGCCCTGATGACCTCGGCGATCTCCTACGGCATCGCGCTGCTGCTCCCGGCCGACGAGGCGATGGCTCCCGTGGTGAACACCGTCGCGCAGCCGATCGCCCTGCTTTCCGGCGTCCTGCTGCCGCTGGCGCTGGCGCCGATGTGGCTGCAGACGATGGCCAAGTGGAACCCCTTCTACTGGGCCGTGGAGGGCATGCGCGCGCTGTTTTCCGGGCACGTCGGGGACGACGTGGTCTGGCAGGGGCTGCTGGTGGTCGTGCTGATGACGGTGGCGGCGGTCTCCTGGTCGGCCCGGCTGTTCTCCCGCCGGGTGCGCTGACGGGCAGGCACGCCAAGGGGCGGGCCGGGTGGTCGACGACCACCCGGCCCGCCGTCGCCCCCTACGACGCCCCGCCACCGGCGCCGGGCAGCCCCCCGTCAGCCGGCCTCGGCGCGGACGAAGCGGGCCAGGGAGGCCACCCCGTCGACGATCTGACGCTTCGTCACTGAACTGATGGAGAGCCGGAGTCGCCGCTCTCCCCCGCCGGCCGGGTAGAACGGCGCCATCGGCGTCCAGAGCACGCCGTGGTCGCGCGCGCACCGTTCCATGGCGGCCTCGTCGGCCGCGAACGGCACGGTCAGCACGGCGAAGAAGCCGCCCTCCGGCTCGTTCCAGGAGATCCCCAGCCGGCGCCGCTCCGGCGGCGGGAAGTGTCGCTCCAACTCGCCCAGCAGCACGGTCATGTTGGCCGCGTAGTGGGCCGCAGCAGGGGCGTTGGCCTCCCGCAGCCGGCAGTCGTGCCGCAGCAGCATGCCGCCGATCACGGCTTGGCTGAGCGCGGGTGTGTTGACCGTCGTCATGCTCTTCAGCCTCGCCAGCTCGTCCGCCAGCAGCGTCCGCCGCCCGCCGGGGCCGGCCACCTCCTGGTCGGCCACCACGTAGCCGAGGCGGGCGCCGGGGAAGCAGGTCTTGGCGAAGGAGCCGAGGTGGACGACCTGGCGGCGGCGGTCCAGCGCCTTCAGGGTGGGTCGTTCGCCGGCCTCCCGGGCGAAGAAGCCGTACGGGTTGTCCTCGACGACCAGCAGGCCCTCCTCCGCCGCCGCGTCCAGCAGCCGGCTGCGGGCGGGTACGGGCATGCTGGTGCCGGAGGGGTTGGCGAAGTCGGGGACGACGTAGAGCGCGCGGGGGCGCCGGCCCCCGGCCCGGACGGCGCGGGCCGCCGCACGCACCGTCGCCGGATCGGGCCCGCCCGCGGGCCCCTCGGGCACCGGGACGGTGGTGAGGTCGAGCAGCCGGGCGGCGCCGGTCACCCCGACGTAGCACGGCGAGCTGACCAGCAGCACGTCCTCCGGGCCCGCGCAGAGCGCCCGCAGCGTCAGCAGCATGCCCTCCTGGGCCCCGACGGTGAGCACCAGCGCCTCCGGCGGCACGGTGAGGCCCTCGTCGTTGGCCAGGGTGCGGGCCACCAGGTCGGCGATGACGCCCTTGGTCGGCCCGTACTGGAAGAGCGTGGTGCGGACGGCGTCCCGGCCGGCGCCGCGGGCCGCCAGGTGGTCCAGGTAGGTGTCGAGGTAGTGGTGGACGTCGGCGGGCTCGAAGAAGCCCTCGTAGGGGCGGCCGGGCGCGAAGGAGACGGCCTGCGGGTAGCGAGTGGTGGCCTCGTTGAGGAAGGTCATCGCGTCCAGCAGCGGATCGGCGAGGGAGGCGTGCAGGTCGCCCAGCCGCAGGGGGACCGGGAACGGCGGCCCGCCCTCACCGGCACCCTCACCGCGTTCCGCGGCCTGCTCGGGGGCAGCGGCCGCGGCCACCGCGTCGCGGGCGCTCACCGCAGGGCCTCGCGCAGCCGCCCGGCCGCGTACCGCTGCGCCTCGCCGGCCGCGTCCAGCACGCCGGTCATGGCGAAGAAGCCGTGCGGCACCCCGTCGTACCGCCGCGCCTCGACCGGGACGCCGGCCGCGCGCAGCGCCTCCGCGTAGCGCTCGCCCTCGTCGCGCAGCGGGTCGTACTCGGCCGTGATCACGGTGGCGGGCGGCAGCCCGGCGAGGCTCGGGGCGCGCAGCGGGGAGGCGTGCGGGTGGGCGCCGTCGGCGGGGTCGGCCAGGTAGTGGCCCCAGTACCAGGCGACCGAGCGGCGGTTGAACAGCAGCGGGTCGTCGTGCTCGCGCAGCGAGGCGGTGTCGGCCCGGTGGTCGGTGTTGGGGTAGACGAGCAGCTGGTGGCGCAGGGCCGGGCCGCCCTCGTCGCGGGCGAGCAGGGTGAGCGCCGCGGCGAGGTTGCCGCCGGCGCTGTCCCCTGCGACGGCGAGGCGGGCGGCGTCGATGCCGAGCGCGCCGGCCTGCCCGGCCAGCCACCGGGCGGCCGCGCGGCAGTCGTGGACGGCGGCGGGGAAGGGGTGCTCGGGGGCGAGGCGGTAGCCGACGGAGGCGGTGACGCAGCCCACCGCGTTGGTGAGGCGGCGGCAGATCGCGTCGCTGGTGTCGGGCGATCCGAGGGTCCAGCCGCCGCCGAAGAGGTAGAGCAGGGCGGGGAGTTCGCGTCTGGGTGGCTCCGGCCGGTAGAGGCGCACGGCGAGCGGGCCGCTGGGGCCGGCGATCCGGTGCTCCTCGACGGCGGCGACGGGCTCGGGGGTACCGGCCGAGGCCCGGATGTCGGCCAGGTCGGCCGCCCGGGCCTCGGCCGGGGTGAGGCTGTAGAGCGGCGGGGTGCCGGCCCGGGCGCGGCGCTCGCGCAGGGCCTGGGCCTGGGGGTGCAGTGGCATGGGCGGTCGTCGTCCCGTCGGGCTGGTGGTCGGGTACCCGGGGTCGCCCGGGCGTCGGGGGTCGTACCGGGGCCTAGCGATCGGCCTCGATGTAGACCGTTTCGTCGGTGCGGAAGGCCGTGTCGAGGTCGGCGACGTCGGCGCGGGCGCCCTGGCGGTAGCCGCAGTGGCGGATCCGGCCGGGCTCGAAGCCGGCCAGGGTGAGCACGTGGCGCAGCTCGTCCAGGTCGTAGATCCACTGGTGGCCGTAGTACCGGAAGATCTGGTTGACCAGGAAGGCCGGGCGCTGCGGCATCGGCGGGCCGAAGCCCATGGTGGTGAGCCGGCGGCGGTGCTTGGCGAGGAAGCCGTCGCCGGTGGCGTAGCCGACCAGGTAGCGGGCCAGGTCCGGGGTGGTCAGGCGCAGCACGCCGCCGGGGCGCAGCACCCGCCGGGCCTCGCGCAGCCAGCCGGTCGCGACCGGCAGGGTGACGTGCTCGATCAGGTGCTCGGCGTAGACCCAGTCGACGCTGGCGTCGGCGAAGGGCAGCGGCCGGGCGATGTCGAGCTGGGTGAACCAGCGGTCGCCGTCCACCCGGTAGAGGGTGCCGGGTTCGGTGGTGGCGTCGGGGCTGCGCAGGGCGGTCAGGTCGGTGCCGAGGCCGTTCGGGTGGGCGGTGCGGAAGGCGGCGAACTCGATGCCGGTGAGGCCGAGTTCCCGGAAGTCGGCGTGGCCGTGCGGGAGGCGGTCGGCCGGTTCGAGGGTCTTGCAGGTGGCGACCTGGGCGCTGATCCCGTCGAGGCGGGTGGCGAGCCCCTCGGGGTCGTCCCAGTCCCAGCCGGGGAAGGCGTCCTGTTTCGTCATGGCGGTGGTCTCCCTGTCGGGTGTGCTGCGCCGGGTGCGGCCCGGGTGTGCGGCGGGGGCGGTTCGGCGGTGCGGTCGGCCCTTACGGGCAACTCCTGGGGAACATGCGGGTGCCGGCGCCGGATCGGGCGGGCAGCTCCGTGCCGCCCTGCGGTCGGAATACGGCACGGCTACGGGCCGCGCTGGCCGGCGCGCGGGCCGTGCACCGGCCACGGGGCCAGCGCGGTGCGGTCGAGATCGGCCGGGCTCGGGCGCCCCAACAGGGCCAGGGTGTGCTCCAGTTCGGTTCGGAGCAGGCCGAGGACATCGGCCACGCCGTCCGCTCCCCCGGTGGCCAGCCCCCAGAGCACGGGGCGGCCGACCAGCACCGCGCGGGCGCCGAGGGCGAGGGCGACGGCGATGTCGGTGCCGGTGCGGACCCCGCCGTCGAGCAGGAGCGGCAGTTCCGGCGGGAGGGCGGCGGCCACCTCGGGGAGGGCGGCCAGGGCGGGCAGCGCACCGTCCAGCTGGCGGCCGCCGTGGTTGGAGACCACCACGGCGTCGACGCCGTGCTCGGCGGCGAGCCGGGCGTCCTCGGCGGTCAGGATGCCCTTGAGGACCAGCGGCAGGTCCGTGCGCTCGCGCAGCCAGGCGAGGTCGGCCCAGGTCAGGGTGGGGTCGAACTGCTCCAGGGCGTGCTCGGCGATGCCGGAGGCGCCGGCGCCGGCCCGATGCGTGGCGGCCGTCAGCCCCGGGTCGAGGTTGACGGCGCGGATCTCCGACGGGACGGCGAAGCCGTTGCGCAGGTCGCGCAGCCGGCGCCCGATCCGCGGGGCGTCCACGGTGAGCACCAGTGCGGCGAAGCCGGCCGCCTCGGCGCGTTCGACCAGCGCGGCGAGCGCGTCGCGGCGGCGCAGCCAGTAGAGCTGCAGCCAGAGCGGGCCGGCGGACTCGGCCGCGATCGCCTCCAGGGTGCGGCTGGCGAAGATTCCCGCGACCAGCAGCGCGCCGGCCCGGCCGGCCGCCCGGGCGGTCGCGGTCTCGCCGTCCGGGTGGACCAGCCGGTGGTAGGCCATCGGGGCAATTCCGACCGGGAGTCCGAGCTCGGCACCCAGGAGCGTGGTGCCGGTCGAGCAGGCCGAGACGTCGACGAGCGTGCGAGGCCGCAGTGCATAGTGGTCGAACATTTCCCGGTTCCCGGCGAGGGTACGTTCCCCCTCACTGCCGCCCTCGATGAAGTCCCATATTTCCGCGGGAAGTTGGGCGCGTGCAGCGCGCTCGATCCCGGCCAGCGTGAGTGGTCCCACGGGCATCCTCGCTCCCGGACGGCCACGCTCGGACCAGTCCCGGCTCGGCAGCGTAGGAGGTTCAGACCACATTGGTATAGACCTTGATTTGACCAATCGTCTGTGCAAAGGTCTGGCAACGGAATTGGCCGTTTCCTGTGAACGGCGTCCATGACAAATCTCCTCACTGTGTGGAGTGGCGTTGACCGGCATTTCCCCTTCTCCGCTTCCGCCTCCGCTTCCGCCTTCTTCGCCGCCGCACTCCGACGCCCCCGACGACTGGGTGGAACGGTTCCTGCTGGCCGGTCCCGGGGGCGAGGAGTGCCTGCGGTTGGGCACCCCCGTCGACCGCGACGCACTGCGCGTCCTGGTCGGCGAGCAGGCCGAGCGGCTGGCCGCGGCCGGCCTGGGCCCGGGCGGTACCGCGGCGCTGCGACTGCCGCCCTCCCTGGGCTTCGTCGCGGCGCTCCTGGCCTGCTGGCAACTGCGCGCCCAGGTGGCGCTGTTGGACCACCGGCTGACCGACCACGAGATCGAGATCGCGGTCGAACGGCTGGCTCCGCAGGTGCTGGTGGGGTCCGCCCACCGGCCGTCGGCGGCGCTGCGCGGCTTCGCCGACGCCGACCCGGTCGCCGTCCGGCTACCGAACGGCCGGCCGGCCCGTACCGGCCACGCGCTGGTCCAGCTCAGCTCCGGGTCAACCGGCCCGGCCAAGGTGATCGCGCGCACCGCCGGCGACCTCCTGCGCGAACTCGACTGCTACCGCGAGCTGGTGGGATTCCCCGGCGAGGGCGAGCGGGTGGTCCTGCTCTCCTCGGTGGTGCACGTGCTCGGCCTGGTCGGCGGACTGCTGAACAGCCTGCACGCCCGCGCCCCGCTGACCGTGCCGGAACGGATGACGGCCGCGGGCATCCTCGCCGCCGTCGCCGAGGAGGAGCAGCGGCCGACCATCGTGATCGGCGTGCCCTTCCACGCCGAACTGCTGGCCGGCGCGGCCGCACCCCCGCCGCTGCCGGGGCTGCGCCGGATGGTGGTGGCCGGGGAGCTGGTCCGACCGGGCCTGCCCGCCGCCTTCACCGCCGCGTACGGCGTCCCGCTCGGCACCATGTACGGGATGACCGAGCTCGGCGTCATCGCCACCGACCTGGACGGCGCCCTGCACCCGGCGAAGCAGCCGGTCACCGGGATGGAACTGCGCCTGGTGGAGGGTGAGTTGCAGATACGCACCGCCGCCTCGCCCTACCCGGGACTGGACGACCCGACCCGCTGGTCGGACGGCTGGCTGCACACCCGGGACGCCGCCGAACTGGACGACGCCACCGGACGGGTCACCGTCCTCGGCCGCCGGGACTCGCAGGTCTCGATCGGCGGCCTCAAGGTGGACCTCACCGAGGTCGAGCAGACCCTCGCCGCCCTGCCGCGGGTCCGCGAGGCGGTGGTGGTCTTCGACGAGGGCGCCATCGAGGCGTACCTCGCCACCGAGGAGGGCGCGGACCGGGACCTCGTCCGGGACGGACTGGCCCGGCAGCTCGCCGCCTACAAACGGCCCCGCCGGCTCGCCTTCCTGCCCCGGCTGCCCCGCACGGCCACCGGGAAGCTGCTGCGCGATCCGGCGGCACTGCGCGCGGCCGCCACCTGAACCGCCTCTCCCACTGGGCCGTCGGTGCCCGACGGGCCACGCCCGCCCACCGGCCCCGCCTCACCACACCCGCCCCACCACACCCGCCCCACCCCCGACGATCCCCGCGCACACCGCACGTGCGCGGACCCAAGGAGCACGCCATGCAGGACCGCATCCGCGCGTTCGTCCTCGCCGCCCTCACCGAGATGCAGTACGACGTCTCCGAGGTCACCGGCGACACCGACCTCGGCCCGGCCGGGCTCGACCTGGAATCGCTCGCCCTCGCCGACCTCTCGGTGCAGGTCGAGGACGAGTTCGGCGTCAAGTTCGACATGGACGAGATGGAGACCACCGCGATGATGACGCTGGACGAGTTCACCGCCGACGTCGCCGCGCGCATCGCCGCCACCGCGGCCGCCCCGGGCAGCGCCGCGTGACCAGCCCCGCCCTCCCCGGCCGGGCCGAGGTCCGGACCCCCGACCGGGCCGAGGTCCGGACGATCCTCGCGGCGTTCGGGCAGCGCGCCGACGAGGACGTCCCCGAGGAGCTCGGCTCCCTCGAACTCACGTGGCTGATCGCCGAGTTCGAACAGCGCTACGGCGTCCAGCTGGACCTCGACGACGAGCAGTTCGAGGCCGTCCGGACCGTCGACACCGCCACCGAGGTGCTTCGGGCGGCCGTGCTGGCCGCCGCCGGCGCCACGGCGGCGACGGCCGCGACACCCGGGGCCGCGCAGCCATGACCGGCCACGCCCCGCCCGCCGTCCGGCCCGTGGTGACCGGGGTCGGCGTGCTCAGCGCGGCCGGCACCGGGCTCGGCCCGCTCGCCGAGGCCACCGCCCACGGCAAGGCCGCCTTCACCGCGGTGGACCGGTTCGACGTCTCCGCGCGCCGCACCACGCGCGCCGCGCTGCTGCCCGAGCCACTGCCGCTCGCCACCGCCGTCCTCGCGGCGGTGGACCAGGCCTGCCGCCAGGCCGGCCTGCCCACCGGACCGGCTGCCGCCGGTGCTCCGGGCGGGAGCGGCGGCCCCGCCCTGCCGGTGCTGCTCGCCCTCCACAGCGACCTGCGCACCCGGGCGGTCGCCACGGCCGTCGCCGGCGGAGTGTCGGCCGGGTGGGGCGCCGCCGGCGTCACCCGGGTCTACACCGGCGCCTGCGTGGCGGCCGGCACCGCGGTCGCCGACGCCGCCGCGTCGGTCGCGGCCGGGCGCCATCGGCGCGTCCTGGTCGCGGCCGGGCACCTGGTCGAGCCGGGCGTCTTCGCCGCCTTCGACGCCGGCCGGGCCCTCGCCCGCGACGGCGAGCTGCGCCCGTTCAGCGCGGGCCGCACCGGCACCCTGCTCGGCGACGCGGCCGCCGCCGTGGTCGTCGAGGCCGAACCGGCCGCCGCGCGGCGCGGTGCGCCCGTGCTGGCCCGGCTGGCCGGCTGGGGCCGGGCCGGCGACGCCCACCACGTCTGCCGCCCCGAACCGGAGGGCGACGGCGCCGCGCGGGCCATCGCGGCCGCCCTGGCCCGGGCCGGCGTCGAGCCCCCGGACATCGGCTACGTCAACGCCAACGGGACCGGCTCGCCGCTGGCCGACCGGGCCGAGGCGAGCGCGCTGCGCCGGGTGTTCGGAGCGCACCTCGCCAGGCTGCCGGTCAGCTCCAGCAAGGCCGTCCACGGCCACGCCCTGGAGGCCTCGGCCCTGCTCGAACTCGCCGTCACCATCACGGCGTTGCGGGACGGCCGGCTGCCGGTGAACGCCGGCTGGCTCGGCCCGGACCCGGAGCTGGGGCTCGACCTCGTCCTGGACGGCCCGCGCGCCGCCCGGCCGCGGCACGCGCTCACCCTCAACTCCGCTTTCGGCGGCGCCAACACCGCACTCCTGGTGGCCGCCCCGTGACCGCGCCGCGCATCCTCGCCGAGGCCCACTGGCCGGACCCCGCCCGGACCGCACCGGGTCGGCCCGACACCCTGCCCCCCGTACCGGGCTTCGCCGCCTCCTCGTTCAATCCCCTGGTGGCCGAGACCGCCGAGCGCTGCCTGCGCGCCCACCACGGCCCCCCTCCGGCCCCCGGCCGGACCGCGCTGCTGCTGGCCAGCACGGACGGCGACCGCGCCACCGCGCGCGCCATCGACGAGGCGGCCGCCTCCGGGCGCCGGGTGCCGCCGCTGCTCTTCTTCCAGTCCAACCCCAACGCCGTCCTCGGCCACATCGCCGCCCGCTGGGGCCTGACCGGCCCCGTGGTGGCGATCAGCCCGGCCGAGTCACCGCCGGGGCGGGTACCTCAGGACGCCCTGGCCCTGGCGGCGCTGCTCCTCGCGGACGGCGATGCCGACCACGTCCTGATCATCGCCGCCGAACAGGGCGAACCCACCGGGCGACCCGCGGCGGAACCCGCGGCGGGCACCCCACCGGAGCCCGCCACCGGTACCGGCACCGGCCACACCCGGGACGCCGGGCCCACCACCGCGACCGACCGGCCCTCCAAAGATCGGACCGGCACCGACCGGCCCTCCACCGACCGGGCCGTGGCCGTCCTGGTCACCACGGGCTGACCGCCCGGCCCCCGCGTCACGCCCCACCACCCACCGCACCCCCGCGCGAGCGGCCCCACACGCCGCGTCCCACCGCAGCACGCCCAGCACCATGGGAGGGATCAACCACCGTGAGCACCCGCAACATCCGCACCCTTCTCGCGGACGACCCGGACGTCGGCGCCGGCAACGTCCTGACCAGCCGGCTGGCCCTGGGCCTCGGCCTGGACGAGCCGCTGCTGACCTTCGACACCCCGGTGGACGACCACCCCGCCTGGCAGCCCTTCACCCTGCGCGAGCTCGACCGCGCCGTCCGCTCCCGGGCCGCGGCCCTGCACGCGCTCGGCATCACCCGCCGCGACCCGGTAGCGGTCTACGCCACGGACGCCGCCGACCACGTGCTGGCCTTCCTGGCGCTCGCCCGGCTCGGCGCCGTCCCGGCGCTGCTCAACCCCAACGTCGACGGCGAGCGCGCCGCCCGCTACATCGCCGGGATCCGCCCGGTCGGCATCCTCGCCGACGCCGCGCACCTGGCCGCGCTGGCCGACCACGGCCCCGGTGCTCCCGTCCTCCCGGACATCTCCACCCTCGGCGCGGGCGACCCGGACGCCGCCCCGGCGCCCTACCGGCACTGGTCCGGCGACCCGGTGGCGATCACCCATTCCTCCGGCACCACCGGTATGCCCAAGGCCGTGGTCCACTCGCACGCCGGCCTGTTCGCGGCGATCCGCCACCGGCTGCGGCTGCCCCGCCCGCAGGGCCAGGAGCGGATGCTCAGCGCCCTGCCCGCCCCGCACGCCGCCACCCTGATCGCGGTCAACCTGGCCCTCGGCTCCCACACCGAACTCGCCGTGCTGTCAACGCAGTCGGGAGCCGGCGTCCTGGACGCGATCGAGAGCTGGCAGCCCAGCGGCGTGGTCGGCTTCGCCGCCACCTGGGCCGAGCTGGCCCACCACGACCTGTCCCGGCGGGAGTTGGACTCCGTCGCGCTCTGGTGGAACACCGGCGACTGCGCCCACGAGGTGCACATCCGCCGCCTGATCGCCACCGGCAGCCGGGAGTCCGTCACCCGCCGGGGCCGGGTCCGCGCGCCCGGCTCGTTCTTCGTCGACGGCCTCGGCTCCACCGAGATGGGCCACTCGCACTTCTTCATCACCCACGGCCCCGGCACCGAGCGGTACGGCCGCTGCGTGGGCCGCCCGCACGCCTTCGTCGACTGCGAGGTGGTCGGGCCGGACGGCGAACCGCTCGGCCCCGGCGAGGTCGGCGAACTGGCCACCGCCTCCCCCACCCTGGCGCTCGGCTACTGGAACGACTCGGCCACCACCTTCCGCACCAGGATCCGCGGGCGCTTCCTCACCGGCGACCTGATGTACCGGGACGAGGAGGGCTACTACTACCACGTCGACCGCGCCGTGGACTCGGTCGAACTCGGGGACGGCAGACGGCTGTTCACCGCCATGTCGGAGGAGCGCGTGCTGGCCGCCTGCCCCGACGTGGCCGACTGCACGGTCGTCGCGGTCCGCGACGGCGAGCAGGTCGTCACCGATGTGCTGCTGATCCTGAGTGCGGACGCCGACCCGGCGGCCGACCGCACCGAGGCCGTCACCGCCGCCCTCGACGAAGCCGTCGCGGCCACCGTCCGCCGGGTGCTGGTGGTGGCCGGCGACGACATCCCGCTCGGGCCCACCGGCAAGGTCCGCAAGGTGCTGCTGCGCCGGCGCCACCTCGACGCGGCGGCCGCCCGATGACCGGCCACCAGGCACCCGGCCACCCGCCGACCGGCCGGCACGAGAGCGCCCCCGCACGCACCCCCGGCCGGCCGGGCGCCGTCGTCACCGGCATCGGCCTGGTCACGCCGGTCGGCCGCAAGCCCGCCGAGGTCTTCGACGCCCTCGCCGCCGGCCGTTCCGGCATCCGCGCGCTGCCCGAGGACCACGCCGCGCACGGCTGGCTCACCGCCGCCGGCATCGCGCCGCCGGTGGACGGCCGCGAGGTGCTGCCGCCGACCGAGACCCGGTGCGTGGACCGCTTCGTGCTGCTCGCCCTGGCCGCCGCCGACGACGCGCTCGCCGACGCCGATCTGGTGGTGGGCCGCGACGCCGACCCGCACCGCACCGCGGTGGTCCTGGCCACCGGCGGGGGCGGGCTGGAGACCTTCGAGCAGCAGTCGCACCGCCGGCTGGAGCGCGGACGCCCCGGCGTCAGCCCGTACCTGCTGCCCGGCATGCTGTCGAACATGGCCACCGCCCGGATCGCCATCAAGCACGGGATCCGCGGCTTCAGTTCGGCCATCGTGACCGCCTGCGCGGCCGGTGCCCAGGCCGTCGCGGAGGGCCTGCGGCTGATCCGGGCCGGCGACGCCGACGTGGTGGTGTGCGGCGGCAGCGAGTCCTCGCTCCACCCGACCATCGCCGCCGCCTTCACCAACGCCCGCGCGCTCTCCTCGGGCTGGGAGGATCCGGAGCAGGCGAGCCGCCCCTTCGACGCCCGCCGCAACGGCTTCGTACTCGGCGAGGGCAGCGCCGTGCTGGTACTGGAACGCGCCGAGCACGCCGACGCCCGCGGCGCGGCCGGCTACGCCGACCTGACCGGATGGGGCGCCTCCACCGACGCGCACCACCCCACCATGCCCCGCCCGGACGGCGCGGGCGCGGCCGACGCGATGCGGGCCGCGCTCGCCGACGCGGGCCTGGCACCCGCCGATATCGGCTACGTCAACGCCCACGGGACCGGCACCAGGCTCGGCGACGTCGCCGAGACCGCCGCGCTGCGCGCCGTCTTCGGCGAGCACGGCCCGGCGGTCAGCTCCACCAAGGGGGCCACCGGTCATCTGCTGGGCGCCGCAGGGGCGTTGGAGGCAGCGGTCACCGCACTCGCGGTGGCCCGGGGGACGCTGCCGCCCACGGTGAACCTCACCGACCCCGACCCGGCCTGCGCGCTCGACCACGTGCGCGGCGCAGCCCGGTCCGCACCGTTGCGGGCCGCGCTCAGCAACGCCTTCGCCTTCGGCGGCCACAACCTCAGCCTGGTCTTCGGCCCGGCGTCCACCCGCTCCGCCCGCCAGGTCCTGTCCGGTCGCTAGCGCCCGCCAGGTCCTGTCCGGCCGCTACGGCCGGTCCATCCGCTCCGCCCGCCGGGCCGCGGCGACGCCCGGCCGCGCGCGGATCCCGCGCGGGTCCGGCCCCCGCCGCACCCGGCCACCCGTCCCACGCCCACCCCCGGGGAGATCCCGTTGTCCATCCAGTCCATCACCCATGTCGAGTTCCACTGCGCGGACGCCGACCGGGCCGCGGCCGGCCTCGGCGCCGACCACGGCTTCACCGTGGAGCCCGGCGTCCCGCAGGCGGACGGCCTGCGCACCGTCCGGCTGCGCCAGGGCGCCATCCGGCTGCACTTCCACTCGGCCGCCGACCCGGCCCATCCGGTGGCCCGGTACGCGGCCCGGCACGGCGACGGCGTCGCGGTGATCGCCCTCGGCTGTACCGACCCGCGGGCCTCGCTGGAACGCGCGGAGCGGCACGGCGCCGTCGTGCTGGACCGGGCCGGCGGTCTGGTGGCCGGCTTCGGCGACCTGGCCCTGCGGTTCGTTCCCCAGCCGGACCGGCCCCCCGCCGGGGCCGACGCAGCGGCCCCCGCGGGAGAGGCAGCGGGGCGGGCCACCGCCGCGCAGCCCGCCGGCGCGCTGCTGGAGGCCCTCGACCACGCCGCGATCTGCGTCCCGGCCGGCGAGCTGGCCCCCGCCGTCAGATTCTGCGAGGCCGCCCTCGGCCTGCACCGGATCTTCGGCGAGTACATCGAGGTCGGCGAGCAGGCGATGGACTCCAGCGTCGTCCAGAGCGCCTCCGGGGAGGTCACCTTCACACTGATCGAGCCGGACACCGGCCGCCGGCCCGGCCAGATCGACACCTTCCTGGCCGACCACGACGGCGCCGGCGTCCAGCACCTGGCCTTCCGCACCGACGACATCGCCGCCGCCGTCCGCGCCGGCCGTGCCCGCGGCGTCGAGTTTCTCAGCACACCCGGCACCTACTACGACGCGCTGGCCGAACGGCTCGGCGGCACCGCCATCCCGGTCGGGACGCTGCGCGAGCTGGACGTCCTGGTCGACCAGGACCACGGCGGCCAGCTCTTCCAGATCTTCGCCCGCTCCACCCACCCGCGCCGGACGTTCTTCCTGGAACTGATCGAGCGCCAGGGCGCGGGCACCTTCGGAACCGCCAACATCAAGGCCCTCTACGAGGCCGTCGAACGGCAGCGCGCCGCCGCCTCCGTCTGACCACCCCGCCCACGACCCGACCAGTGGCTCCGGTGCGCACCGCCGGCCGGACGCCGCGACCAGAACAGGAGGCCCGACCCGTGACCACCGCGACCGAGTTCCACCTGACCGAGGCCGAGCATGCGCTGCTGCCCACCCCCGAGGAGGTGGCCGGCTACCGGGAGCACGGCTGGTACCTCTCCCGCCGGCTATTCGGCGACGAGGAGCTGGACGCCCTGCAGGCCGCCACCGAGAAGTACTACGAGGGCCACCGCGACCGCGAGCTGCCCGTCCGCCCGCCGAACCTCGCCTCCTGGGAGCCCGCGCACGGGCACGTCCAGCGGCACAACGACTACGTGCACTACGAGAGCGACGCGATCGGCGCGATCCTGCGCAAGCCGCTGCTCGGGGCCGTCGCCGCGCTGCTCTCCGGCGCGGCGGAGATCCGGGTGTTCCAGGCCACCCTGATCTACAAGCCGCCGGTCGCCGAGGAGCCCACCAACCGGGTGCCCTGGCACTTCGACAAGCACTACTGGCAGACCTCCAGCTCCGAGCGGATGCTCACCGCGTTCCTGCCGTTCCACGACTGCCGGGAGGAGAACGGCACCATCACCATGGTCGACGGCAGCCACCGCTGGCGGGAGCTGGACTCCGGCGAGGACTCCACCCGGCACTTCGCCCGGCGCGACCGCTCCGAGCTGGAGGAGATCCTCGCGGCGAACGCCCGCTTCAACGGCCAGGAGGTCCGCAAGGTCCCGATGGTCATCCCGCGCGGGCACGTCAGCTTCCACCACTGCCGGACCTACCACGGCAGCGGCCCCAACCTCGCCGCCACCCCGCGCCGCGCCGTCTCGCTGCACCTGCAGGACGGCGGCAACGAGTACCGCGGCCACACCCGGCCGGACGGCAGCCCGGTGGTCTACAACCACGACGTGGTGGTCCGCCGCACGCCCGACGGCCGGCCCGACTACGCCGACCCGCAGATCTGCCCGACGGTCTGGCGGGGAGCCCTGTGACGACCGTGCAGCCACCCGCCGGGCCCGCGGCCCCGGCCGCGATCGCGATCGCGCCCCTCGGTACCCCCGGGCAGCGGTACCGGATGCTGCGCCTGATCCGCGGCTTCGAGGAGCTGGCACTCGGCCTGGTCCGCAGCGGGGTGATCACCGGCGGCATCCACCCGTACATCGGGCAGGAGGCCGTCGCGGTCGGCGTCTGCGCCGCGCTCGGGCCCGGCGACCGGCTCACCTCGACCCACCGCGGCCACGGCCACGTCCTCGCCCGGGGCGCCGCCCCGCACCGGCTGCTCGCCGAACTGGCGGGCCGGGTGGGCGGGTTGAACAAGGGCCGGGGCGGCTCGATGCACGCCGCCGACCTCTCACTGGGGATCCTCGGCGCCAACGGCATCGTCGGCGCCGGCGCGCCGATCGCGGTCGGCGCCGCCTGGGCGGCCCGGCAGGCCGGCGACGACGGGGTGGCGGTCTCCTTCTTCGGCGACGGCGCGCTCAACCAGGGCGTGCTGCTGGAGTCGCTGAACCTGGCCGCGATGTGGCGGGCTCCCGTGGTCTTCGTCTGCGAGAACAACGGCTACGCCACCACGCTGCCCGCCGCGACCGCGGTCGCCGGCAGCGCGCTCGGCCGGGCCGCCGCCTTCGGGATCCCGGCGGTCGCGGTCGACGGGATGGACACCGAGGCCGTCCGGGCCGCGGCTGAGGAGGCGGTGGCCCGGGCCCGCGCCGGCGGGGGTCCCGGGTTCCTGGAGTGCCGCACCTACCGCTTCGAGGGCCACCACACCATGGAGCGCCGGATGAAACTGCACTACCGCACCGCCGAGGAGGTGGACGCCTGGCGCGAGCGCGACCCGCTGCCGCGCGCCGCCGCCGCGATCGGTCCGGCCGAGGCCGGCACGCTGGACGCCGAGGTGGCGGCCGAGCTGGCGGCCGCCGAGCGGTTCGCGCTCGCCTCCGACCACCCGGACCCGGCCGGCGCGGCGGCCTACCTCTACGCGGACGGGCTGCGCCCACGGGCGGGGGCGGTGGCATGAGGCTCTCCTACACCAAGGCGCTCAACCGGGCGCTCGCCGACGAGCTCGCCGCGGACCCCGCGGTCTGCGTCTTCGGGGAGGACATCGGCGCCGGGATGGCCGGCCCGACCCTCGGCCTGCTGGACCGCTTCGGGCCCGGGCGGATCGTCGACACCCCGCTCTCCGAGCAGGCCTTCACCGCGATGGCGATCGGCGCCGCGCTGTCCGGCCGCCGCCCGGTACTGGAGTTCCAGATCCCCTCGCTGCTCTTCCTGGTCTTCGAACAACTCGTCAACCAGGCGCACAAGTTCTCGCTGATGACCGGCGGCCAGGCGGGCGTACCGCTGACCTGCCTGGTCCCGGGCTCCGGTTCCCGGGACGGCTGGGCGGGCCAGCACTCGGACCACCCGTACGGCCTGTTCGCGCACGCCGGGGTGAAGACCGTGGTGCCGGCCACCCCGGCGGACGCCTACGGCCTGCTCCGCTCGGCCGTCCGCGACCCCGACCCGGTGATGGTGTTCGCCCCGGCCGCCGCACTGCCGGTGCGCGAGACCGTCACCCGCGAGCTGGCGCCGGTCCCGCTCGGCTCGGCCCGGGTGCACCGGTCGGGCACGGACGTCACGCTGGTCGCGGTCGGGCACCTGGTGCACGACGCGCTGGCGGTGGCCGAGGAGCTCGCCGACGAGATCTCGGTGGAGGTGTTCGACCCGCGCACCCTGTACCCGTTCGACTGGACGGCACTCGCCGCCTCGCTGGAGCGCACCGGCCGCCTGGTGGTGGTCGACGACTCCAACCGCAGCTGCGGCATCGGCGCCGAGGTGCTGGCCACCGCCGCCGAGGAGATGCGGCTCACCGCCCCGCCGCGCCGGATCACCCGCCCGGACGGCGCGGTGCTGCCGTTCGCCCCCGCGCTCGACCGCGCCCTCCAGCCCGGCCGGGAGCAGCTGCGGCACGCGCTGCGCGCCGTCGTGAAGTAACTCCGTTACCGCGCAACCCCTTTGCCCTATGCGCACCTCGTGCCAGAATCCGGATCCCCACGTGAAGGAGCTTCACATGTCCACCAACCGCTACCACTGGGACCGTTCGCACCCCGGGCTGACCGGCCTGCAACAGGCGATCGAACCGCTTCGCCGCGAAGTCGTCTCCCACACCGTGTACGGCGGGCTGACCAGCATCGAGCGCGTCCGCACCTTCCTCGACCGGCACGTCTTCGCCGTCTGGGACTTCATGTCGCTGCTGAAGAGCCTGCAGCGCGAACTGACCTGCGTCGACGTCCCGTGGGTTCCGAACGGGCCGACCGCCAGCCGCCGACTGATCAACGAGATCGTGCTGGTCGAGGAGAGCGACGAGCTGGGCGAGGGGTTCACCAGCCACTTCGAGCTCTACGTCGAGGGCATGCGGCAGGCCGGCGCCGATCCGCGACCGGTCGAGGAGTTCCTCGCACTGCTGGGCGCGGGCACGCCGGTGCCGGAGGCGCTGAAGGCCGCCGGGGTGCCGCAAGCCGCCGTCGACTTCACCACCACCACCTGGGAGATCATCGAGAACGCGCCGGTGCACTGTCGCGCGGCCGCCTTCGCGTTCGGCCGCGAAGACCTCATCCCGGACATGTTCGCCCAGGTGATCCGGATCGAGGACCCGGACGGCGCGCTCACCGTCTTCAAGGACTACCTGGCCCGGCACATCGAGGTCGACGGTGAGCAGCACACCCCGATGGCGATGCAGATGCTGATCGACCTGAACGGCGAGGACGAGGCCAAGTGGGCGGCCTGCGCGGAGACCGTCGGGCTCGCGCTGCAGGCCCGGGTGCGGCTGTGGACGGCTATCGAGCAGGCCTTCCCGGCCTGACGCCCCGCCCTGACGCCCCGCCCTGACGCCCCGGCAGAACAACGAGGGGCGGCCGCACCGCCCCCCCCTATCCCGTGCGCCCCGGCCCGCTCAGAGCACCTTCGGCACGGCGGCGGCCACCTCGGGCAGTCGGTCCGCCGCGTCCCGGAAGCGGTGCAGCGCCGCGCGCCCCTCGGCGCCGCGCAGCCGGGCGGCCAGCCGCGCCGGCAGCACCACCGTGGTGAGCAGCCCGGTGCCGTAGAACCCCTCGACGGTCCAGGACACCCACGGCAGCGGGTAGTTGGCGGTGGGGCTGAAGAACACCGGGCCCCGACCCTGGAAGGCCACCCGGTAGGCGCCGAACCGGCTCCAGTTGGAGAAGCTGAACCGCTTGCGCTGCGGGTCGAAGCCGAGCGGCACGCACGCACCGAGCCGGTCCCGGCCGAGGGCCTCCAGGAAGCCCAGGTTGGAACGGAGGTTGAGGTGTTCGGCGGTGAACTCCTCGACCGCGGTCCGCAGTTCGGCGGCGAGCGCGGCCGGGCCGGCCTCGGGGCGCTGCGTGAGGTGGATCTCGCTGAGCAGGTTGCCGACCAGGGCCGGCGGGAGGCCGAGCGGGCGGCGGACGTTGACCGGGACGGTCAGCCCGCGCGCCTCGGTGTCGCCGTCCAACTCCCGTACGGTGTGGACGACGTGGGCGCAGAGCGCGTCACCGGTGGAGAGCCGACGGCCCGCCTCGGCGGTGAACCGCTCGCGCATCCGGGCGAGTTCGCCGTCGCCGAAGTGGATCTGGACGGTTCGGTTGGCCCGTGGCCCGGCCGCCACCTCCCGGGCCAGCGCGGCGGCCTCGATCGGGCCGGGCAGCCGGAACCCGGGCCGGCCGCAGTCCTCGGCGGGCAGCACCTCGTCCAGCAGGGCGTCCTGGTCCTCGACCAGTTCGGCCGCGGGCAGCTCCTCGCCCTCGACGGCGGCGGACCAGGCGCGCAGCAGCAGCATGAAGCTGTGCAGGTCGCCGACGGCGTGGTGCCAGGAGCAGCCGAGCACCGTGCCGCCGGCCGCGGGCCGGGTGATGCGGACGGTGAGCAGCGGCGCCCCGCCGGTGCGGGCGGCCGGGGCGTCCACCGGGTCGACCAGCTGCGCACCGGCCGCGCCGACCCGGCCCATCGCCTCGGCGAGAGTGCCGTCGACCTCGTAACTGTCCATCGGCACACCGGAGTCGTCACAGACGGCGATCAGCGCGCCGGCCTCGGTGCGGAGCCGGCCGGCGAACACGGGGACCCGTTCCAGCGCGCGGGCGAGGCCGGCTGCGAGCCGGTCCTCGTCCAGCGTCTGTTCGTAGCAGAGGACGACGGAGACCGCGAGGTCGGCGAGCATGGTGTCCATCAGTCCGCAGCGCAGCACCGCCCCGGAGGCCCGGCCGGCCCGGACGAGCCGGGATTCGCGCAACTGCGGCCAGAGGCTCATGGGTCCGTCCCGGGGGTTCGCGGGGAGTGGTGGTGCGCAGCTCCCCTCGTCCCGGGGGCGGCACCCCGAACGATAGGGCAGCGCACCGGACCGGATCCAGTGGTCCAGTCCAATTTCCTTGCCCGCCCGGATGCCCGGCGGGGCGCCCGCCCGGGCATCCGCCCCGCCCGGCCCCGGTCCGCCGAACCGGCCGGGTCTGCCCGGCCGGACTAGAATCCGAGGCATGGGAGACCGCGCAGGCGCGTCGACCGCGCCGCCCCTGGTTCTCGTCACCGACACGGACTCGCAGCTGATCGATCCGCGCCGGGCGTACCACGTCGGCCGCGACCCGACGAGCGAGATCGTCCTCGACGACCCCCGGGTCTCCTGGCACCACGCCGTCCTCCGCGCCGACGACGGCCACTGGCTGCTCGACGACGTCGGCAGCACCAACGGCACCTTCACCGACGGCCGCCGGATCCAGCACGAGGACGTCGGCCCCGGCACCCGGCTGCGGTTCGGCGACGCGGCCGACGGCCCGTCCGCGACCTTCGCCGGCCTGCCCGCCCCCGCGCCCGGCGAGCGGCCCTCCCTGATCGCCCCGCAGGCCTCCGGGGTCTTCCGCCAGCCCAGTGCCGTCCTCCGGCTGCCCGGCCGCACGGTGCGCATCGGCCGGGCCGGCGACAACGACCTCGTCCTGGAGGACCTGGTGGTCTCCCGCCACCACGCCGAGCTGCGCACGCTGCCGGACGGCGGCCACGAGATCGTCGACCTGTCCAGCCACAACGGCACCTACCTCAACGGCCGGCCGGTGGACCGGGCCGCGGTCGGGCCGGCCGACATCATCGGCATCGGCCACGCCGCCCTCTGCCTGTCCGGCGACGAGCTGGTCGAGTACACCGACACCGGCGAGATCTCCCTGCACGTCCAGGGCCTGGTGGTCCGGGTCGGCCCCGACCACCGGGTACTGCTGGACGACGTGGGCTTCCCGCTCGCCGAGAAGGCCCTGCTCGCGGTGGCCGGCCCCAGCGGCGCGGGCAAGTCGACCCTGCTCAACGCGCTCACCGGGCTGCGCCCCGCCGACGAGGGCACCGTCCTGTACGACGGGCGCGACCTCTACCGCGACTACGCCGAGCTGCGCCGCCGGATCGGCCTGGTGCCGCAGGACGACATCCTGCACAAGGAGCTGACCGTCCGCCGCGCGCTCTCCTACGCCGCCGAGCTGAGGTTCCCCGGCGACACCGCCCGGGAGGAGCGCGAGGCCCGGGTCAACGAGGTGATCCACGAACTCGGCCTGGACGCCCGCACCGACCAGGTGATCTCCAGCCTCTCCGGCGGCCAGCGCAAGCGCGTCAGCGTCGCCCTGGAGCTGCTCACCAAACCGTCGCTGCTCTTCCTCGACGAGCCCACCTCCGGCCTGGACCCGGGCATGGAGCGCTCGGTGATGCAGATGCTGCGCGGCCTGGCCGACGACGGCCGCACGGTGGTCGTGGTCACCCACAGCGTGCTCAGCCTGGACGTCTGCGACCGGCTGCTGGTGCTGGCCCCCGGAGGCCGGGTCGCGTACTACGGCCCGCCGGACGAGGCCCTGTCGTTCTTCGGCTTCTCCGAGTGGCCCGAGGCCTTCGAGGCGTTCGAGAACGAGGACCACGAAGGCTGGCAGCGCCGGTTCCGGGAGTCCCCGCTCCACGAGCGGTACGTGGCCGGCGCCGCGCTGCCGGCCGCCGCGGTCCCGGCGCCCGCCCCCGCGGCGGGAGCGGCCGGGGCCGCCCGCAGCCCGATCGGCCCGGAGAAGCCGCAGGGCTGGTTCGCCCAGCTCACCACCCTGGTGCGGCGGTACACCTCCGTGCTGGCCGCCGACCGGCTCTTCCTGACCGTGATGATCGCCCTGCCGTTCATCATCGGCATCATGTGCCGGGCCATGGCCGGCTCCCGGATCTCCTCCGAGAACGCGATCAACGTCGTCCTCACCCTCTGCATCGGCGGCCTGCTCACCGGCTCCGCCAACGCGGTGCGCGAGATCGTCAAGGAGCGGGCGATCTACCAGCGCGAACGGGTGGTCGGCCTGTCCAGATCCGCCTACCTGGTCTCCAAGGTGGTGGTGCTGGGCACGATCACGGTGGTCCAGGCCGCCGTGCTGACCACCGTCGGCCTGGCCGGGGTGCAGCTCAGCCCGGTCCTGGCCAACGGGGTGCGGCTGCAGAGCGGGGTGGTGCTGCCACCGCTGGTCGAACTGATCATCGCCGTCGCGGCGCTCTCCTTCTCGGCGATGATGCTGGGCCTGCTGGTCTCGGCGCTGGTGCGCAAGGAGGAGGCCACCATGCCGATGCTGGTGCTCCTCGCGGTGGTGCAGATCGTCTTCAGCGGCGCCATGCTGAAGCTGTACGGAGTGCCCGGCCTCGAACAGTTCGCCTGGCTGGTGCCGTCCCGCTGGGGCCTGGCGGCCATGGCCCAGAGCATCGACCTGCACACGGTCTTCCCGACCACCATCACCGCCGACCCGCTGTTCCGCCCGGACCGCACCACCTGGCTGCGCTGTCTGGGCCTGCTGGTGGCCCTGTCGGCGGCCCTCGGCCTCGCCGTGCTGGCCCTGCTGCGCCGGCAGGAGCCCGCGATCATGCGCAAGTGACGGAGTACGCGGAAGTGACGGAGGCGGCCCGGCGAGCGACGGGCCCGGCCGAAGCAGTCAGGAGACAGGCAGCCGCCCATGGACGAGTTCGCGTTCCGCCCGACCCACGTCGCCGCGCCGGACGGGATGGCCACCTGGGCGGCGCCGGACCCGTCGCAGCCGTCGACGCCGCTGGACCCGCTGCTGCCGGTCCGGCTGATCGACCGGCGGGGCGACTGGGCGTACGTGCTCTGCTCCAACGGCTGGTCCACCTGGGTGGACGGCCGGCTGCTGGTCGCCCTCCCGGACACCCCGCCGGCTCCCGGCGCGCCCCCCGCCCGCACCGCCGACCCCCGGCGGGCGCTGGCCGAGGTCGAGGCCGCCCTCAACCGCTACCGCTCGCTGCTGGAGGACCTCGCGGCCGGCCAGGTCGACCTGGAGACCTTCCGGGAGCGGGCCCGCGGCCTGCGGATCGGGCTGGTCGTCGACGGCGAGGCGCTCTGGGTGTTCGACGCGGCCCACGACCGCTGGTGCTACTGCGACGGCCTGCAGCTGCAGACCTACGCAGCCTCCGGCCGGCCGCGCTCCAACCCCAGCTCGGCCGGCGGTCCGGCGTCCCCCCGCCCGCCCGTCGCCCCCGCCACCCCGCGCCCGCCGGGCGCCGGACCGGCTGCCCCGCCGGGCGGGTACGAGCCGACCCGGACGGGTGAACCGTGAGCCCGCAGGAACCACCGCCCGCCGCCTCCGGACCGCCGCCCCACCCGCAGCGCACCACCGAGGACGTGCCCAGCCTGCCCGCCGGCAAGGTCGGCCGCCGGGTGGCCGGCTACCGGCTGGAGTCCGAGATCGGCCGCGGTGGCATGGCCGTCGTCTACCGGGCCAAGGACCTGCGGCTGGGCCGGACCGTCGCGGTCAAGCTGCTGGCCCCCGAGCTGGCCCGCAACGAGGTGTTCCGCAAGCGCTTCATCCACGAGTCGGAGGCGGCCGCCGCGATCGACCACCCGCACATCATCCCGGTGTTCGAGGCGGGCGAGGCCGACGGCATCCTGTTCATCGCGATGCGCTACGTCGAGGGCGGCGACCTGCGCGGCCTGATCAGGCGGGACGGCCCGTTCCAGGTCGAGCGGGCGGCGCAGCTCGCCCTGCAGATCGCCTCCGCGCTGGACGCCGCGCACGCCCACGACCTGGTCCACCGGGACGTCAAGCCCGGCAACGTGCTGGTCGCCGCCGGCACCGACAGCGAGCACCCCGAGCACCTCTACCTGGCCGACTTCGGCCTCACCAAGAAGTCGCTCTCGCTCAGCGGGCTGACCAACGTCGGCCAGATCGTCGGCACGCTCGACTACGCGGCGCCGGAGCAGATCTCCGGCCGCCCGCTGGACGGCCGCTGCGACCAGTACAGCCTCGCCTGCGTGGTCTTCGAGATGCTGGCCGGGGAGCCGCCGTTCCGCCGGGAGAGCGACCTCGCGCTGCTCTGGGCCCACCTCAACGACCCGCCGCCCAGCCTGCGCGAGCGCCGCCCCGACCTGTCCGACGCCGTGGACGTCGCGGTGGCCCGCGCGCTCGCCAAGTCACCCGAACAGCGGTACGAAGGCTGCCTGCCGTTCGTCGCCGGGCTGCGCGCCGCGATCATCGCCTCCGCCGCCGGGGGGCCCGCGTCCGCCGAGCCCTGGCAGTGGGGCGGCGGCCCGCGGACCGAGGTGGTCGCGGCCCACGGCCCGACCGCACCGCCCGACGTGCCCGAGCCGCCGTCCTGGGCGGCCCCGGTCGTCAGCCCTCCGCCGCGCTGACCCGACGACCCGAGCCCGCCGCCCCTGCCCTGCCCCCCTCCGGCCCTTCCGAACGCGGAGCCCCCATGAACGCCGTCAGCCAGGTCTTCGCCCTGATCGCCGCCGGAGTCCACCTGATCGTCTGGCCACTGGAGAGCTTCCTCTACGGGCACCCGCGGGTGCGCTACCTGCTCACCGGCAGCACCGCGGACGCTCCCGAGGTCCGGCTCTGGCGCTTCAACGTGGGCTTCTACAACCTGTACCTGGCCCTCGGACTCGGCGCGGGGGTGGTCGCCCTGCACACGGACGACCGGGCCACCGGCCGCGCGCTGGTCCTGTTCGTCAGCGCCTTCATGATCGCGGCCGGGACCACCCTCTTCGCCTCCGAGCGCCGGGTCTGGCGCGGTGCCCTCGCCCAGGCCGTGCCGCCGGCGGTGGTCATCATCGCCCACCTCGTGGCCGACTGAGCCATCGACCGCGGACCGGGGCGGTCCCGGCCGCTCACGGGGCGACGGGCGGCTCCACCTCCCCGCGCCGGCCGAGGCGGGCCGCCACCAGACCGCCCAGGAAGCCCGTCACCAGGCCCCAGCCCGCCGCCAGCGGGACGGCCACCCAGAGCTGCGGCTCCAGGACGAGCGTGCCGCCGCCCAGGCCGGCCAGCGGGTTGGTGCCGCCGAGGACCGAGCCGAGCAGGTCGCCCAGGCCGCCCTCGCCCACCCCGACGCCCAGCACCGAGAGCCCGTACTCGGCGTAGACCCGGGTCCAGACGCCCACCAGCAGCATCGTCACGGCCGCGGCGGCCGCCAGGCGCACGGCGTGCTGCCACGGCCGCACCCCGCGCGGCGCGCGGTAGGCGGCGAGGACGCCGGCGGCGAGCAGCAGGACGGCCGCCAGCGGGAGCAGCCACCAGGCCCGGCCGTCCTGCTCGGCGAGGGTGCCGAGGCTGACGGTGGCCTCCTGCCCCTCCGGTGCCCGCAGCACCTCGGCCAGCGGCTTGGGCACCGGCAGGCCGACCGCGCCCGTCAGGTGGCCGTGCCACTCCGCACCCGTGCCGACCCCGAAGGCGAGCCAGACCAGGTTCGGCAGCGCCAGGAGCAGGACCGCCATCGTCTCCCGGGCGTTGCCGTGCACGGCGGCGGTGATCAGGCCCACGACCACCCCGATCGCCACGTAGGCGAGCAGCACCAGCAGCATCGCGAAGGCGGCCGGCCGGACGGCCTGCTGGAACGGCACCAGGTTGCGCGGCAGCGGCGCCCGGCGGGAGACCGCGAAGGCGGCCGCCAGGACGACCAGCAGCCAGAGCAGTCCGAGGCCGATGGTGGTGGCCGCCTCGGCGTGGAAGCCGACCTCGGGATTGACCCCGAGGAGCCCGCCGATCTGTTCGGCGAGGTCGTTGCCGAGCGGGACGGCGAAGGTGTGCTTGGCGCCGACCGTCAGCAGGGCGAGGGCGACCACCCAGACGGCCGCCGTCCGGGCCACCCGCCCGAGCAGCTCACCGCCGTGGGCGACCGCGCGGAAGCGCAGCTGGCGCAGGAACACCTCCACCATGGCCAGGGCGCCGACCAGGCCGACCGACAGCGGCATCGCGGTGATCCCGGCGTCCACCTGGGCGAAGAACCCGGCCCCGCCGTCCAGGCTCACGGTGCCGCCGACCGCGAGGGCCAGCGTGGCGGCCAGCACGGAGGGGAAGCCCCCCTCCGGCAGCGCGTCGGCGCCGGCCGCCCAGAGGCCGAGGGCGGCCACCACGGCCATCGCGGCGAGCCCGGCGAGGACGACCGCGAGCGCGTCCAGCCAGCCGCGCAGGAAGCCGGGCGGGCCGGGCGCCGGGGTGGGGGGCTCCGGGTGCATGGGGGCTCCTGACGGGTTCGGGTACGGGGTCGGCCCGCGGCGGGTCCGTGGCCGGCCCGCGGCGGGGCGTCGTCGGCCCGCGGGGGCGTGGCCGGCCCGCGGGCACCCGGTGGGCCCGGGTGAGCGGCCGCGGGCGGTGCCCGGCCGGTCGGGCTGCCCGCTCGCCGCTCCGCCGGCGGCGGCCGGCGCGGGCCGCGCGTCCGAGACCAGGTTCACCCAGGACCGGCGGCCGCGCGCTGCGGACGCCACCGCGCGCACCACTCGGGCCCGGGGGCCGGTCCGGCTCCGGAGCCGGGCCGGGCCGGGCCGGGCCGGGCCGGGCCGAGCACCGGACCGGGCGCCGGACCCGGGCCCGGCGCGCTCGCACGGACGGCGACACCGGTGTGACCTGCTGTTGCGGCCCGCACAGGGCGGGGGCAGAAATGGAAGCCAGTGGCAGGAGCCTTCCGTGCCGGCCGTTTCGCCGGCCGCCTGCGAAACGGAGCGTCGATGAGTTCCCAACCGCCGTCCGGGCCGCCGTTCGGTCCGCCCTCCGGGCCGCCGTCCGGCCCGCTCTCCGGTCCCCCGTCCGGCGGACGCTCGGGCCCGCCCGGTCCCCCGTCCGGCCCATCCGGTCCGGGCAGCGCCGGTGGCGCCCCGGGCGGCCCGTCCGGCGGGCGGCCGACCCCGTGGTGGCGGTCCGGCCCCAAGCTGGCCATCGTCGCCGGGACGGCGGTGCTGGCCGTGGTCGCGACGGTGCTGATCGTCAACAGCAACAGCGGCTCGTCCCCCAGCGACGCCATCCCGGCCGCCAACGAGGTGGCGCTGCAGCAGCCGAGCGATCCCGGTCCGGCGCCGTTCACCCCGTCGGTGGAGACCGCCGCCGTCTCGGCCCCGCAGCCGACCTCCGCACCGGCCCAGCCGACCGGCGGCCCCAAGACCACCGGCACCCAGACCACCACCGCCGCGGCGTCGCCGACCGGCATCCACAGCGTGCAGGGCTCCTCGGCCGGGCTCTACGCGGGGACGATGTCCAAGCCGAGCTGCGACACCGAGAAGCTGATCTCCATGACGTCCACCGGCGACTCCGGCCGGGCCTGGGCCTCCGCCCAGGGGATCCAGCAGTCCGCCATCCCGAGCTACATGCGCTCGCTCACCTCGGCCTACCTGCGGGTGGACACCCGGGTGACCAACCACGGGTACAAGGGCGGCACGGCGGTCGCCTACCAGTCCGTCCTCCAGGCCGGCACCTCCGTACTGGTGGACGCTCAGGGCGTGCCGCGGGTGCGCTGCGGCTGCGGCAACCCGCTGAAGCCGCCGCAGCTGGTCTCCGACGCCAAGTACACGGGCAAGTCCTGGGCGGGTTTCCAGCCCGCCCAGGTGATCATCGTGGTGGCGGCGCCGCAGCCGGTGAAGGAGATCGTGCTGGTGAACGTCGAGACGGGCGGCTGGTTCGCCCGGGTGACCGGGCAGATCAAGGTGCAGGACACGCCGGTGAAGGCGCCCAAGGAGCTGGCGCCCGGCATCCCGCCGGCCGAGCCCATGAAGGTGGTCTCGCCGTCGGCCTCGGTCTCCGGCTCCCCGTCGGGCTCGACCTCGGCCTCCAGCACCTCGGGTTCGCCGTCCGGGCCGTCCTCCTCCGCGAGCACCGCCACGTCCACCGCCACCTCGAAGGGCCCCACCACGGGTGGCGCCTCCTCGCCGCCGGCCTCCTCGGGCCCGCCGACGTCGGCGACCGCAACGGCGACGGCGACGGCCACCTCGACCGCGACGGCCCCCGCGACGGTGACGGCGACGGCGACCGCCACCGCGACCGCGACCAGCACCGTGACCAGCACGTCGGCGACGGCCACGACGACGGCGACCGGCACCACCGCAGCCTCGGCGACCTGTGCCACCACCTCGCCGTCCACGCTGCCGCCGTGCGGCACGGCGGCGGGGGCGACGGCCAGCTGAGGCGGCACCGCGCCGTGACACCGGCGGCGGGGGCCCGGAACGGTCCGGGCCCCCGCCGCCGTTCCGTGCCGCCCGCCCGCGGCCCCTCCACCGGCCCCTGCCGTCCACCGGGGGACGCGCGCAACCCGTTCGGCTCAGCCCGAATCGTGATAATGCGCCGGTCTTCACAGACTCGTAGGGCGGGGGTGGACCCAACGGGGGTGGACTCAACTGGAAGAGGCATCCTCATGAGCATCGGTCTTCGCCGCGTCGTCGCGGCGACCGCAGTCGTTACTCTCGGTCTCGGTCTGGCGTCGTGCGGCAGCGCCAAGCAGTCCACCGGGAGCACGTCGACGGGCAGTGCGAGCGGAACCGCAGTGGGCGCGGTCCGGATCGGCCTGCTGCTGCCCGAGACCAAGACCACCCGGTACGAGCAGTTCGACCGCCCGCTGATCGAGCAGAAGATCAAGGAGCTGGCGCCGGACGCCCAGATCGACTACTACAACGCCAACGAGAACGCGACGACCCAGCAGACCCAGGTCGACACCGCCCTGACCAAGGGCGACAAGGTGCTGATCCTGGACGCGGTGGACTCCAAGGCGATCCAGTCCTCCGTCCAGAAGGCGCACGACGCGGGCGTGAAGGTGATCGCCTACGACCGCCTGGCGCAGGGCCCGGTCGACTCCTACGTGTCGTTCGACAACAAGAAGGTCGGCGAGCTGCAGGGCAAGGCCCTGGTGGACGCGGTCGGCGACAAGGCGAACGCCGGGTCGATCATCATGATCAACGGCTCCCCCACCGACCCCAACGCGGCCGACTTCAAGGCCGGCGCGCACAGCGCCATCGACGGCAAGCTCAAGATCGGCAAGGAGTACGACACTCCCAACTGGGACCCGAACAACGCCAACCAGGAGGCCGCCGCCGCGATCACCGCGATCGGCGCCCCGAACGTGGTCGGCGTCTACTCGGCCAACGACGGCATGGCCGCCGGTATCTCCACCGCGCTCAAGGCCGCCAACCTCAGCGTCCCGCTGACCGGCCAGGACGCCCAGCTGGACGCCGTCCAGCGGATCCTCGCGGGCACCCAGACGATGTCGATCTACAAGCCCTTCAAGCCGGAGACGGACGCGGCGGCCACCATGGCGGTCACGTTCGCCCAGGGCAAGCCGCTCGACGAGAAGCTGGTGCCGGTGACGGTGACCAACGGCAGCGGCAACAAGGTGCCGGCCGACCTGATCACCCCGATCGTCCTCACCAAGGACAACATCAAGACCACCGTGGTCGCCGACGGCCTCTACACCGTCCAGCAGATCTGCACGCCCGACTACGCCGCCGCCTGCACCGCGGCCGGCCTCACGTAACCGCGGGCCCTGCGCCCCGGAACACCCAGGCCGTAGCCGTACCCGTAGCCGACGAAGCCCCGCCTTCCCGGGAAGGCGGGGCGAGGGAGTTGATCACTGTGGCAGGTGAGACCGTACTGGCCCTGCGCGGGGTCTCCAAGCGGTTCGGCGCCGTGCAGGCGCTCACCGACATCGAACTCGAAGTGCACACGGGCGAGGTGGTGGCCCTGGTCGGTGACAACGGCGCCGGCAAGTCCACCCTGGTCAAGGCCATCGCCGGCGTGCACCAGCCGGACGAGGGCGTCATCGAGTGGCACGGCAGGGCGGTGACCATCCACCGCCCGCAGGACGCCCAGCACCTCGGCGTGGCCACCGTTTACCAGGACCTCGCGCTCTGCGACAACCTCGACGTGGTCGGCAACCTCTTCCTCGGCCGCGAGCTCCGGCGCTTCACCGTGCTCGACGAGGTCGAGATGGAGAAGCGCTCCCGCGAACTCCTCGACACGCTCTCGATCCGCATCCCCAGTGTGCGGATCCCCATCGCCTCGCTCTCCGGCGGCCAGCGCCAGGTGGTGGCCATCGCCCGCGCGCTGATCGGCGAGCCCAAGGTCGTGATGCTCGACGAGCCGACCGCCGCCCTCGGCGTCGAACAGACCGCGCAGGTGCTCGACCTGGTCGAGCGGCTGCGCGACCGCGACCTCGGCGTGATCCTGATCAGCCACAACATGGCCGACGTCATGGCCGTCGCCGACACCGTCGCCGTGCTGCGCCTCGGGCGCAACAACGGCGTCTTCGACAAGCGCTACACCAACCAGGAACAGATCATCTCGGCCATCACCGGCGCCACCGACAACGCGGTGACCCGCCGACAGGCCCGCGGCACGGAGGGCTCCCAGTGAGCGACAACACCCCGCCCGGGGGCGAGCCGGGACACCACGTCCCGCTGCCCGAGGACAGCATGCCCAAGGGCGGCGTCAACGCCCCCGTCCCGGTGGCCGCCGAGGCCACCCCCGCCGTGGACCCCCGGCTGATCGTCCGCCAGGAGGGCATCAAGGGCTACGTCGGCGAGTTCCGCCGGCGGCTGAGCAGCGGCGAACTCGGCTCCCTGCCGGTCGTCCTGGCGCTGATCGTGATCTGGGCCGTCTTCGGCAGCCTCAACAGCAGCTTCCTCTCCGCCCAGAACCTCTCCAACCTGTCCCAGCAGATCGTCGGCACCGGCATGATCGCGATCGGCGTGGTCTTCGTCCTGCTGCTCGGCGAGATCGACCTCTCGGTCGGCTCGGTCAGCGGCCTCTGCGCGGCGATCTACGCGGTCATGAGCGTGACGAACGGCGTCAACCAGTACGTGGCCCTGATCTGCGCCCTCCTCGGCGGCGCGGTCGTCGGCCTGATCCAGGGCGTGTTCTTCGCAAAGGTCGGCGTGCCGGCCTTCGTCGTCACCCTCGCCGGGAACCTCGGCTGGAACGGCCTGATGCTGCAGATCCTGGGCTCCAGCGGCACCGTCAACCTCCCCGGCAACGACATCGTCTCGCGCCTCTACAGCACCATCTACAGCCAGCAGATCGCCGCGTACGGCGCCGCCGCGATCGGGGTGCTGCTCTTCCTGGCCGCCTCGCTCGCCGACACCCGACGGCGCCGGGGCGCCGGGGTCCCGTACCGGCCGGCGGCGGACATCGCGCTGCGCACGGTCGTCCTCGCGGTCATCGCCTTCCTCGCCGCGTACACCCTCAACCAGTACAAGGGCCTGCCGCTGGCCCTGCTGATCTTCCTGATCTTCATCGTGGTGCTCGACTTCGTCCTGCGGCGCACCACCTACGGCCGGCAGGTGTTCGCGCTCGGCGGCAACATCGAGGGCGCCCGCCGAGCCGGCATCAACATCTCCTGGACCCGGATCAGCGTCTTCATGATCTGTTCCACCATGGCGGCGATCGGCGGCCTCTTCCTCGCCGCCCAGATCCAGTCGGCCAGCCAGACCTCCGGCGGCGGCAACCTGCTGATGAACGCCATCGCGGCCGCCGTCATCGGCGGGACCAGCCTCTTCGGCGGCCGCGGCTCGACCTGGTCGGCGCTGCTCGGTGCGCTGGTGATCGGCTCGATCCAGTCCGGCATGAACATCGAGGGCCTGAGCAACGCGATCCAGTTCATGATCACCGGTGCGGTCCTGCTCGCCGCGGTGGTCGTCGACTCCCTCGCCCGCCGCTCCCAGAAGGCCGCCGGCCGCGTCTGACGGCCCGCGCCTGCTGGATTCCGGACGGAGCCCCGACCGCGCGACACGCGGTCGGGGCATCGTGGCGTCCGAAGCATCGGAATGTGGTGGGCGTGGAAATCCACGGGTCCCGTCACGGACCCGGCAGGCGCGACCCCACCGGAGAAGGCCGGATATTTCCTCGGCCCGATCCCGCACAGCCGCAGTGAATTCGCCGTTCGATGGATTCCCGCGCTTTCCTGTCGCACCGAGAATGACATACGGAACGACGCCGGCGAATTCCACGGAAGATCATCAATTCACGCTCGCGCCGGGCCCGCGAATGAGCCGGAAGTGAACTTCCGGCTCTCACGGACACTCGGCCGACGTCACCGGTACGAGGCTACGGGACTCCCGCGCCGCCCACGGCCCTCCTCCGACCGTCCCACAGCCGTCTCAGCGTCTCACCCGTCCTCGTCACCGGCCCCGGCCTGCGCGCCGGGCCGGGGACGAGGACGGGTGAGACGGCAGAAGTGGAGACGTCTCAAGGCATGTTGGGACACGACCGCAGGGCCGGCACCAGAGGCGCACCGGGTGCGGTCGGCCCCGGGTGCCGGCGCGATGTCGTGACGGCCGGCCGCCCCAGGCACTGGCGGGGCTCCGGAAGCCGCTACCGGCGAGGGCCGCTCACCAGCCGCTGGTCAGGACCGTGGGCCGGTTGAAGGCGCCGTTGCCGTCGCCGGTCCACAGCAGCAGGTTGCCGTTGGTGTCGTCGCAGGCGACGAGGTCGGGCTTGCCGTCGCCGGTGACGTCGGCAGCCGCGGTCTGGGTGTACTTCCAGCCGGTGGTGAGGCTGGTGGCCGCGTTGAAGGAGCCGTTGGGGTTGTGCATCCAGGAGTGCAGCGTGCCGTCGGAGTCGGCGGCGAGCAGGTCTGCCTGGCCGTCGCCGTTCAGGTCGGCGGAGACGGTCTGGGTGTACTTCCAGCCGCCGGTGAGGACGGACGAGCGGGTGAAGGTGCCGTCGCCGAGGCCGGCCCAGATGAGCAGGTTGCCGTTGGCATCCCGGGCGATCAGGTCGGTCTTGTGGTCGCCGTTGTAGTCCGCGGCCGTGGTCTGGGTGTAGTTCCAGTCACCGGTGAGCTTGGCAGCACGGGTGAAGGTGCCGTCACCGAGCCCGGTCCACCGGTTGAGGTTCCCGGCGGAGTCGCGGGCGATCAGGTCGGCCTTGCCGTCGCCGGTGACGTCCGCGGCCGTGGTCTCGGTGTAGTTCCAGTCCTCGGTCAGCAGGAGCGGCCAGTCGAAGCCGTCGCCGGCGCCGTGCTTCCAGAGGTAGAGGCGGCCGTTCGTGTCCCGGGCGATGATGTCGGCCTTCCCGTCCCCGGTGAAGTCGGCGGCGACGGTCTGGGTGAAGTGCGCCCGACCGCCGGCGTCCCTCGCGGGGTAGCCACGGCGGCTGGTCTCCCGGATCCAGGGGGTGATGTCGTCGGTGCGGGTGTCGTAGGCGCCGGTGCGGGTCTCGGTCGCCGGGGTGCCGAGGCAGCCGCCCTGCCAGGAACGGCTGTGGACGGCGGCGAGCTCGTAGTGCCCGTTGACCTGACGCAGCGCCGGACCGCCGGTGTCACCCTTGCAGATCGCGGCGTCGGCGGTCTTGGCGGCGAGGTTCAGCCCGGTCGGCTTGACGGTGCCGGCGGTGAAGACCGCGGTGTGGAGCTGCTCGTTCGCCCACGTCGTACGGGTCCGGCCGTAACCGGCCGCCACCAGGTCCTCCCCCGGTGCGGGAGCCGTGGTCGCCAGCGCGACCGGCGCGACAGCGGCCGGCGCGGGCTGGGCCAGCCGAGCCATCACCAGGTCCCGGTCGGTGCGGGGCAGGAGCTCGGCGATCTCCGTGATGTGGCCGCCGGCGCCGGTGGCCAGGTCGTTGCGACCGACGGTGACGGTGGTCTTCTGCTTGGGCACGCCGGCCTGGAGGGCGGTGGGCTGGGCCGGGTCGTCGGCGAAGCAACTGGCCGCGGTGACGACCCACGACGGGTCCACCAGCACGCCGCTGCACGAACGACCCAGGTCACCGACGGACAAACGAGCGGTGAACGCGAACGACGCGTCCCCGGGCACCGCACCCGGCACCGCACCGGCGGGGGCCGCGCCCGGGCCGGAGACTATGGCACCCACCGCGGCGGTGGCGAGCAGACCTGCGGTCCACGGACGGCGTGCACGGATCTTGGACAAGGGAATCACCTGAGGTCGTGAGTGGTGGAGCGCCGGGGCGCGTGGGACAGCGGCGCGTGGGACGCCGGTTGTGCGGGCCGCCGGGGACGCGTGCGGCAGTGGGCGCTTGGGACGCCGGGCCTGGGACGCCGAGGACGCGTGGGACGGCCGGCCGGGTCAGCCGGTGATACGGAGTTCGACGGCGGTGGCGGGCGAGGCGTCCAGGCCCTCGCCGAGGCCCTGGAAGCCGCCGGAGGCGACGTCCACGCTCTGGCCGGCCCCGTCCGCGGTGACGGTCGCGCGCAGGGCACGGCCGTTGGTCTGGACGGCGAAGACGTCCGCCAGCTCCAGCGTCAGGTCGCCGGTGGAGCCGGTCACGGTGAAGCAGATCTTGTTGTCCGGGTTGCCGGCGGCACGGGTCCAGAGCTGGATCTGGGTGGTGCCCGCGCAGTCGGCCGGCGCGATGTGGCCGTCGCCGCGCTTGAGCTTGACGTTGGTGACCGCCGCAGCCCCGGGGTAGGCGAAGTCCTCCACGGCCGGCGGGGCCGCCGAGGCGTCGGTGTCCGGGGAGTCGGCGGCCGCCAGCGAGGTGACCGTGAGGGTGGCGGCGCAGAGCAGGCCGGCGGTCGCCAGCCAGGTGCGGATGCGGTGTTTCACGCCGTCTCCCCTGGTCAGCCGGTGACGCGCAGTTCGAGCAGCGTCGCCGGCTTCTGGCCGATCGCCACGCCGACGTTGGCGCTGCCGTCCTTGGGCACGTCGACGCTCTGGGTGATGCCGTCGCTGGTGACGCTGGCCTGCACGGGGTGCTCCAGGCTCGTGATGTGGAACGTGCCCGGCAGCTCCAGGGCCAGGTAGCCGGTGGCTCCGGTTACCCGGAAGCAGACGGCGGGGCCGTTGTTGGGGGTGGGGATCGCCGCGCTCCAGACCCGGATCTGGGTGGTGGTGTCGCAGTCGACGAGGTTGATGTGCCCGTCCCCGCGGACCAGCTTGAGCGCCGGGTTCGGCGCGGTGCCGGGGTAGGCGAAGTCCTCCACGGCCGGCGGCGCGGCCGCGTTGTCGTCCGGGGCGGTGTCGGCGGCGGCCAGGGTGGAGGCGCCGAACGCGGTCGCGGCGGCCAGGGCCGCGGCCACCGTCCACCGCCGTGCGCGGTTGTTCATGGTGGGTTCCTTCGTCAGGACGTGCGTCGGAAACGCCGGTCGGCGACGGCTGGGCGCCGTCGCGGCGACCGGATGGAGGCGTGCCGAATCTGCAGCCGAGGTAATCCTCGTGCCGCGACGGTTGCACTCTTTGTGGCGGCAGTCTAGGGCACCCGATCCATCGGTTCGCAACACGTTCCTGATTTCACGTCAGCGACCAGTTGGGTTTCCGATCCGGCGAACGCCTCGGAAGCCTGGAATTCCCGATCCGGTCCGTCCGACCGCGGGGCTGAAATTCCGTCACCGCATTCGATGTGGCTATGCTCCCTCCCGCCGACGATCGTCGCGCAATTTCTCTTCTCGACTGCAGGGGGTCGCCCGTGGGCGGATGGCGTGCCGGATCGATACCGGGGAGGAGGGGGCGGCCGGACGGCTCCGCCCCGAGGCGGCTGTCCCTGCGGCTGCTGCCGCTGGCGATGGCGGCGAGCCTGCTGGGCACCAGCCCGGCGTACGCGGCGGACGGGGCCCAGCCGCCCACGGTCCCGCTCCTGACGGACCGGGGCAAGGTCGTCGAGAGCTGGTTGACGGGCGGCCCCGGGGTGAAGGCCGCCGCCGAGGCCGCGCTGCTGGGCACCGACGCGGACGTGCGGAAGTTCCTCGACGGCGAACGGGCGGTCGCCCAGGTCTCCGACGACCAGGTGAGTGCCGCTCAGATCCACGCGCTGGGCGGGGGTTCGGTGCGCGCCGCCGCGGAGAAGGCGCTCGGCGGAACGCCCGAGGAGCTGCGCACCTTCCTGGTGTCGGGCTGGCAGGAGCCGCTCAAGTCCGACCAGCAGGTGCAGGCCGCCATGCTGATGAACGGCGCCGGCCGCGGGGTGCGGCAGGCCGCCGAGGCCGCGCTGAACGGCAGCGTCGACGACCTGCGGACGTTCCTCGCCGAGGGCCAGTACACCGCCCGGGAGGCCGACGACCGGGTCCAGCTGGTGCAGATCCTCAGCACCGGCGGACCCAACACACAGGCCGCCGCACGGCTGGCCCTGAACGGGTCGATCGACGACGTCCACGAGTTCCTGACGGTCGGCCAGCACGTCGCCAGGGCACGCGACATGGAGCGCACCTCCATCGCCCAGCTGGCGCAGCAGGCCAAGGAGGCGAGCGCACAGGCGGTCCGCTCGACCGAGGCCGCCAAGGAGGCCTCCGCCAAGGCGGTGGCCACCTCGAAACTCGCCAAGGAGGCTGCCGCCAAGGCCGCTTCGGACACCCAGGCCGCCGGCAGCGACAACGCGAAGGCCGGGGCGGCCGCGGACCGCGCCGCGACGGCCGCAGGCCGCGCCGCCGACGCCGCACAGACCGCCATCCAGGCCGCCCGGGCCGCGAACGCTTCCGCCCGGACCGCCGCGAGCGCGGCCTCACAGGCCGCTTACGCGGCCACCGGCGCCTCCCAGGCCGCTGCCCGCGCCGCCGGCGCCGCGACCGACGCGGTGAACGACGGCGGCAAGGCGCACGCCGCCAGCGAGGCCGCCCAGACGGCCGAGACGGCGTCCGTCGCCGCGCAGACCGCCGCCGAGGCGCTGGAGAAGGCCAACTCCGCGGCCACCTCCGCGCACGACGCCTCCGACCTCGCCCTGGCCGCCGGTGGCAACGCGAAGTCCGCCGCCGACTCGGCCGATGAGGCCGGCGGGTACGCCCGGCAGGCGGGCGCGCAGTCCGCCCGGGCCACGTCGGCCGCCGCCTCCACCCGCCGCCACGCCATGGAGGCCACCCGGGCCGCCACCGCGGCCAAGGGCCTCGCCGGTGAGGCCGCGCAGGCGGTCAAGGACGCCAAGGCGATGGCCTCGTCCGCCGCCGCCCACGCCAAGAGCGCCGCCCAGTCCGCCCGCGACGCGGCCCAGCACGCGGGCGACAGCACCGCAGCGGCCAGCAACTCCTCCGCGTACGCGAGCGACGCCCAGAAGGCGGCCACCGAGGCCAAGGACGCCGTCGACAAGGCGGGGCAGATCAAGAGCCTCGCCGAGCGGGTCGAGGCCGAGGACCGCGCCGGTCGCACCGCCGCCGCACTCGACCAGGCACGCGACGCCAGGGCCTCGTACGAGGACGCCCGGACCCAGGCCGGCCAGGCCGTCCAGGACGTGCGCGCCTTCTCGGACGAGGCCGCCCGGCTCACCGCCGCCGTCGCCCGGCCCGACGCCGACCTCGCCCGGATCGCCACCGACGGGCGCAAGTTGGCGCTGCTGTCGGTCAAGATCTCCGGCACCTGGGACGCCGCCGCCGCGCGGATGGCCCTGGCCGGGGACGACAACGCCGTGCTGGAGTACGTCCGGCAGGGACACGCGAAGGCCCTCGAACTCGACGACCGCGACCGCGTCGCCCGGCTGGCCGCCGACTCCGAGATGACCGCGGTCCGCACCGAGGCCGCGACCGCCCTCAAGGCCGACGCCGCCGCCGTCCACGCCTTCCTGGAGAGCGGCCAGTACCGGGCTGCCGCGACCGACTACCAGGTCGCCGTCGCCCAGCAGACGAACGGCGCCGGACCGGCCGTGAAGGCCGCAGCCGAGGCCGCCCTGAACGCTCAGGGTGTCGACGCGCTGAGGGAGTTCCTCGGCACCGGCCGCTACAACGCGCAGATCTCCGACGACCAGGTCCGCGCCGCCCAGCTGACCCAGACCGGCGGGCCCGAGGTCAAGGCCGCGGCCGAGGTCGCGCTCGAAGCCCCGCCGCAGGCGCTGCGAGCCTTCATCCAGACCGGGCAGTACACCGCCCGGCGCAAGGACGAACTCGCCGCGGCCCACGTCGCCGACGTCGACCGCATGATCGCCGAGGCATCGGCGGCGAGTTCACTGGCGCAGCAGAACGCCGCCGAGGCCGCCCGCGTCGCGGCGGTCGCCCGGGGCGCTGCGGCGGAGGCGAACAGCGCCGCCGACCAGGCGAAGAAGGCCGCCGACGCGGCCAACACCTACGCCAACCAGGCCAAGGAGAAGGCGAAGCAGGCGGAAGCCAGCGGCGCCAAGGCGGCGCAGGCGGCCAAAACCGCGGCCGGCGCGCGCGACGCGGCCCTGCGGGACACGGTCAGCGCGGAGTACTCGGCCCAGCGGGCGGAGAAGTCCAAGTGGTTCGCCCAGGCGTCCGCTTCCGAGGCCTACACCTCGGCGACGAAGGCGCACGATGCGGCGCAGGCGGCGGGCCAGGACGCCCGCACCGCCGCCCAGTCGGCCAACCAGGCCTTCCAGGTCACCGCCACCAAGTCGCTCACCGAGTACGTCAACCAGGTCCTGGTCCAGTCCGTCGAGGAGGTGGCCAAGCGGCAGGAGCAGAGCCGTGACGCGTTCGTCGGCCGTGGAATCGAGAAGCTGAAGCACACAGGCCGAGACATCGTCGAGAACTGGGACTGGGACGCACCCAAGCTCCCCGGCATCGACGACCTCACGGACTTCTTCGTCCACACCCTCGACCGGGTCATGGACCACCCCCTCGACGCGGTGGTCGGTGCCTTCGGGCTGCTCGGCTCGGCGTGGACCTTCTCCTTCGAGCTCACCCAGGTCGCCGTCCCGAGCTTCGTAGCGGACGGGGCACTGTGCGGGATCAGCATCGTGTCGGGCGATGCGATGGACAAGTCCCCTTCCTGCTCCGCGGCGAAGTCCATCGTCGGCGACCAGGCTGGCAAGGCCCTCGATCTCTCCAGGAAGCTGCCGTTCGGCCACGAAGTCTCCACCTACCTGGAGCAGGCGCTCACCAAGGCGGGCATCTGCCCCACGCCGAACAGCTTCCCCGCCGGTACCCGAGTCCTGATGGCCGACGGCACCACCAAGCCGATCGAGCAGATAGGCGTCGGCGACCAGGTCACGGCCACCGACCCGGCGACGGGCCGAAGCGGCGGGCGCACGGTCGACGCGACCATCCTCACCCCGGATGATCGAGACTTCACCGACCTCAACGTAGCCGCCGGCAGCGGCAGCCTGACTGCTACTGATCACCACCCCTTCTGGGCCGAGAACCGCCACCGGTGGCTCGACGCCGCCGACCTCATCGCTGGCGACGAACTGCGCACGCCCGGCGGCTCCACCGCAAGGATCACGGGCACAAAGCACCGCAATGGTCTGCAGGCCGCCTACAACCTGACGGTCCGGGATCTCCACACGTACTATGTACTCGCGGGCAATACGCCGGTACTGGTGCACAATTCCGGCGGCCTGTGCGCAGGAGAGGATGCGTATCGGATCGACGAGCACGTGAAGCCTCGCCACACATCGTCCGGCGACAAGACAGATGGGAAGTCCATCTTCAACGACGGCGAGGATCTTTATGTACTGGCTCGCGGCTCCGATGGGAAGATAGGCCAGTATCAATCCAACACCGGTCGAATCCAGTACGTGGTTGATGCGGGAAGGATCATCGGCACAGACAAGAATGGCTTGCCGACTCGGTTCTATACGATCATCAGAACGGCGAGGCCTGAGATGTACGAGACCGACTATCTCGACTTCGGTGACCTGGTGACCATGCATCCAGGAACTCCCTAGTAGAGAGCTCGGCGGCAGCGAGTCGCACCATTCAAGGAGGGTGAATGTCTTTCGGGGTTCGAGTTCTGGAGGAGAACGGAGTTGTCGTGGATAAGACCGTGGCACATGTCAACTTCAACCCGGTGATGAAGGGCGTGGACGCGAAGCAATTCCCGACGATGGCATCACTGGACCCGTACGGTGACACCGTGCTGAACTACCTCCAGTGTGGATTCCTCATCGGCGAGCTCCGAGAGGGGGCTGAATTCCTGGCGGCTTCGGGTGTGGATGAAGACGCCGTACAGAACCTGGTTCGCATGTGTGAGCTGGTCCGCGCCAAGCCGCATCGGCACCTCGTGTTCATCGGTGACTAGCCAAGGAGGTCTTAGGATTCCCCAGAATTAGCTCTGGTGGCCTCCAGTACTTGTGGTTGGCTGGCTTCAATGTCCAGAAGCTGCGGTCACTGCCAACTGATCGACGCATGATCTGGTGCGATGCCTCCACACTCCCCGGGAGCCCTGGCGGACCACGGTCCGCCAGGGCTCCGAGGCATTCGGGCGAAAGCGTTGAGCGCGCCCGGCCGGGTTGAACCCGCCGGGCCCGGTCACCCCACGGGCTCCAGGTCTGCCGGCGGACGGGCGGTGCCGTGGAAGACCTGGCGTTCGTGCCATCGGCGGTGGTGGGCGGCGACCGGGGGGAGGCCTCGTTGGGGGCCGATGACGGGGCGGCCGGCGAGGGCGAGGACGTGCTGCCGGCTCGCCTCGCTGCGGCCGACGAAGCGCTGGGAGACGAGGATGCGGTGGTCCTCCCCCAGCCCCAGCACGCCCTTGTCGAAGAGCTTGTGGTGCAGCGAGCAGAGGCAGAGGCCGTTGTCGACCTCGTCCGGCCCGTCGTGCGACCACCAGCGCACGTGCGCGGCCTCCAGCCCGACCGCGGTCGCGCCGAGCGTGCCGTCGTAGCCGCAGAACGCGCACTGGAACTCGTAGGCCGTGAGTATGAGATCGCGCATCCGCCGGTCCCGCTGGCGCCGGACCGCCGGGTCGGCGCCGTTGACGGGACCCTTCTCCGCGAGTTCCAGGTCCAGCCCGACGGCCGCGCAGAGCTCGCCGTGCAGGGACGACGGGAAATGCGTGTCCAGCAGCACCCTGACCAACCGGCCCAGCAGCAGCGGCTCCTCGTCGAGCGCGGCCCGCAGACCGGGCGCGAGCCTCCCGGTCGCCCCACTGGAACGGAGCGCCCGGACTCCGCTCCCCGGGCTCCCCGCGCCGTCGTCGGTCCGGACCTCCCACACGCCGTCACTGACCAGGTGGTGGAAGGGGTACGCGGGGGTCGTCGGATGCGGCGGACCGTACTCGGCGAGAAGCCGCTTGAGCTCCTCCTCGATCGCGCTGTAGCGCAGCCCGCCCCGAGCGTCCTGCTGGTAGCTGCCGAAGGCGTACAACAGCAACAACGGCTTGTGCGGTGCCCGGACGTCGTTGTTCGTCCACCGTCGCAGCTTCGCCACCCGATCGAGCCAGTCCATGGCCGCCAGGGTAGACGGCGGTGGTGACGGTGTCGGGTCAGGGGTCAGCCGGTGAGGGCGAGTTCGGCGACGACGGCGCGGTGGTCGGTGCCCGGCAAGCGGTGTTCGGCGACCGAGACGGCGGTCAGGGCGTCGCCGTGCAGGACGTGGTCGATCTGGATCACCGGCGGGAGGTAGGGGAAGTCGTCGTTGTCCTCGGGCCAGGTCGGCGCGACGCCGCGGCCGAGCTCGGCGTGGGTGTCGGTGAGGCCGGTGGCGAGCAGGTCGCGCATCGGCGCGTGGTCGAGGGTCGCGTTGAAGTCGCCCAGGAGGACGGCGTTGCGCGTGCCGCCCTCGGAGGCCGCCGCCCGCAGCTCGGCGAAGTCGGCGGACCAGGCCGCGGCGTCGCCGAGCGGGTAGTAGGTGTGGACGGCGGTCAGCCGGACGGTCCGGCCGCCGACCGAGACGTCGGCGGTGACCTGCGCCCGCGCCGCCGTCGGAGCGGAGGCGTCCAGCGGGGTCAGCGGCAGCCGCGAGTAGAGGACGGTGTCGCGCCCCTCCGGCAGCTGGCGGTAGGGCAGCAGTTCGGCGATCCCCGCCCGTTCCAGCGCGGCCCGCGCGGGGCCCCAGAACTCCTCCAGGGCGAGGACGTCCACCCGCTGCTCGCGCACCAGGCGGATCAGCTCGGCGGCGTCGACCCGGCCCATGTACGCGTTGCTGGTGGCCACCCGCAGGCGCGGCGCGTCGGCCGCCACCGAGCCACCCTCGGGGATGAACCGCGGTACCAGCCAGCAGAGTTGGAGCACCGCGAGCAGCCCGGCCACGACCGCCACCCACCACGAGCGGAGCGCCAGCAGCACGCCCAGCAGGACGAGGGTGCCCAGCGCCGCGTACGGCAGCAGCACCATCGGCATCGCCAGCGCCGTGCCGTCGTCCCAGCCGCCGAGGCGGACGACCGACAGCCCGGCCGGCAGCGCCAACCCGAGTGCGCAGACCCCGATCAGGACCCGCCTGGTCCACCCCCACCAGCCCGGCTTCGCCCCGCCCGCCGTCTGCTTCCCCACCCGTCACTCCCGTCGCTCGCCTTGCCGGCCTGCGGCGGAAGACGCGGGGTGCGGCGACACGGTTCCGGTGCTCCGGGTCCGGCAGACCGGACGCCGGGGCTGCGCCGGACCCGTACGCGGGCAGGCCGGCGGGCCCGCGCTCCCCTCGTGCGCGGGCCCGCCGGCGGGGCCGGGGAGGCGGTCCCCGGTGTCAGGCGGCGCCGAGGTGGGCGGCCCACTTGGCCCGCCAGGCCAGCGCGTCCGCGACGCCCTGGGCGATGTTCCGCTGCGCCGTCCAGCCGAGCAGCTCCCGCGCGGTGTCGACGGCGGCGTAGCAGCCGATGACGTCACCCGGACGCGGGTCGGCCTCGCGGACGTCCAGCCGGGCGCCGACGGCCTGCTCGAAGGCGGCGACCAGCTCGCGGACGGTGGTGCCCTCGCCGGTACCGATGTTGATCACGCGGTAGCGGTCGTCCGCGGCCGGCTTGACCACCTCGTCGAACCGGGTGAGCGCGGCGACGTGGGCGTCCGCGACGTCCTGGACGTGGATGTAGTCGCGGATGCCGGATCCGTCCCGGGTCGCCCAGTCGACACCGGTGACGGTGAACGGCGTGCCGTCGGTGTAGGCCTCGATGAGCTTGCCGAGCGCGTGGGTGGGGTTGAGGTTCTGCAGGCCGGTGCGCAGCTGCGGGTCGGCACCGATCGGGTTGAAGTACCGCAGCGCGATGACGCGGATCCGCTCGGCGCCGTCGCCCTTGGTCCAGTCCTGGAGGACCTGTTCCATCATCTGCTTGGTGCGGGCGTAGGGGCTGTTGGCGTCGACCGCGCAGGTCTCGTCCACCCGGGCGTCGGGCGTCGGCGCGTAGATCGAGGCGGAGCTGCTGAAGACCACCCGGGTGCAGCCGTTGCGCTGCAGGGACTCCAGCAGCTCGACCGTCTTGCCGACGTTCTCGCGGTAGTAGAAGAGCGGCTGGGAGACGGACTCCGGAACGACGATGCGCGCCGCACAGTGCAGGGTGGCCTCGATGTCCGGGTGCTCGGCGAAGATCCGGTCGAGCAGTCCGGGGTCGGCGATGTCGCCCTGGTAGAACACGCGGCCCTCGACGAACTCGGCCCGGCCCTTGGAGAGGTCGTCCAGGATGACCGGCGTGATGCCCTGGTCGAGCAGCGCGGAGGCGACGGTACTGCCGATGTAGCCCGCGCCACCGGTGATCAGGACCTTCTTCATACGCCGAGCTCCTTGCCTGGGTCGGCCGTCCTGGTGACGGCCGCTACCTGCCTGGACGGTGGTTCGGACGCGCCGGTTCCCGGGCCGGCGGATCAGCGGCCGCGGCCCGGTGGATCAGTGGATCAGCGGCCGCGGGCGCGTCGGCGCAGCCGGAAGCCGACGGCGACCAGGGCGACGGCCAGGGCGGCGGTGCCGACGGCCGCCCAGGCGGCCACGTTCGAGGCGGAGTCGCTGCCCGCGGTGGCGGCGGCGTTCGGGCCGGGCGACGCGGACGGCGACGCGGCGGTGCCGGTGGGAGCGGTGGTGGGGCCCGCGGTGGGATCTGCGGTGGGTCCCACGGTCGGGGTGGTCGGCGCTGGAGCCGGGCCCAGGGTCGGGACGGCGGTCGGGCCCGGGGTCGGGACCGCGGTGGCGGTGGAAGTGGCGGGTGAGGGCGGGGTCGGCAGCGTCGGGTCCGTGATGGGGGCCGCCTCGACGTCGAGTTCCCGCTCGCCGTGCCCGAGGGAGGGGAAGGCGCAGTCCACCGTGATCCTCCAGTGCCCGGCCGGCAGGAACTCCCTGGTGGTGTAGGAGCCCGGGCGGCCGGGGACGGCGACCAGGCGCCACGGCCCGGCCGAGCGCCCGTCGTCGGAGGTCGCCGCCATCGTCCCGGCGAACTCCTCGGTGACCGGGTCGTGGTCGTTCTCCCAGGTGGCGACGGCGGTGACGTGTCCGCCCTCCACACCGGCGACCTCCAGGTGCACGGTGTCGCCGTGGGCCGCGGCGGGCAGGGCGGCGGGACCGAGGACGGCCGCCCCGGCGAGGGTGAGGGTGAGGGTGAGGGCGGCGGCGATCGGGCGGATGCGCATGGCGGGTTCCTCGTGGTGCGTGGCCGGGTGCGGCCGCCGCCGCTGTGACGCGGTGGCGGCCGCACCCGGACGGATGGTGGGGCGGGTCGGCGGTCCGCGACCGGCGACCGGGTCGTGCCCGGCCGGCGGTCAGGACGCGTCCGGCGGTCCAGGACTCGTCCGGCGGTCCACGACGCGTGCGGCGCGCTCGGCCGGAGCCCTTCAAGACCAATGCCCAGGACGCGCCCGGCACCGGCCGGGCACGTCCTGGGGCTGAGGAGCCGATCCGAACCGGGGTCGGAATCAGATCGGCATCGGCATCGGGATCGGAATCAGGATCAAGAGGTCTTCTGGAGCGACCAGGACTGGTAGGCCTGACCGTTCGACTTCTGAAGCTCCAGCAGCCAACCGCCGTAGTACCAGCGGTTACTGACGCCCAGCACCAGGTCGGAGCCCTCGGCGGTCAGCGTGACCCCGCCGCCGGCGGTGGTCACCCGGAACTTCTGGCTGGAGGCGTCGGAGCAGGGCCGCTGCGCCAGGTACTGGCCGGCCACCGGGTTGCCACCGAGCTGCATGCACTTGTCCGAGCGGACGGACTTCATCCGGACGGTGCCGGAACCGGCGTCCTCGAAGGTCCACTTCTGGTTCGCGTAGCCGGTGCGCTGGTAGGCGATCGCCACCGTACCGTCGTTCATCGAGCTGCCCCAGAGGTCCGCGGCCTGGCCGGTGAGACCGTTCACCAGGGTGTAGCGGGTGCCGGGCTGGGGCTGGCCCGCGTCCGAGAGGGTGCGGAAGGAGGCCGCGCGGCCGGGCTTCGACACGGCGCCCGCGCTGTCGCGGACGGCGACCGCGACGGTGTAGGCGGTGTTGGGCGCGAGGCGGACCAGGCCGACCACGGTGCCGCGGACGGTGCCGACGGTCTGACCGTTGAGCACCACGTCATAGCCGGTGGCGCCCTGGACGGCGGGCCAGCTCAGCATCGCGGAGATCTGGGTGACCTGACTGGCCGTCACATCGGGCCCGGTGGTACCGCCGCCGGTGGGCGACGCGGTCGGCGAGGGCGAGCCGGTACGGGTGGGCGTGCCGGTCGGCGACGGGGTGGTGGAGCCGGTCGGCGAGGGCGAGCGGGTCGGGGTCGGCGTGGTGGACCCGGTGGCGGTCGGGGACGGCGTCGGGGTCTGGGTGCGGGTCGGCGAGGCCGTCGCGGTGGGGCTCGGGTTCGGGTTCGGACCGGTGCCGCCGCCCGCGATCAGGAACCGGTTGTTGGCGACGTTCCAGTGCGTGGCCAGGTAACTGCCTGCCGCCGGAGAGGTGTTGTAGTAGTCGTCGTGCCGGCAGTCCAGGCGGGAGTCACTGGCGTTGTCCGGGCAGACGGTCTTCATCGCCGGGTAGTACGGGGTGTCCGAGTAGCACATCAGGTCCCACTCGTCGACGCAGTGGCCGCCCTTGCTGGAGTTGGGCGCGCTGTTGCTCACCGCGCCCAGGTTGTGCCCGAGTTCGTGCGCGGCGGTGTGGCCGCCCCAGCAGCCGGAGTCGGTCCGCCCGTACGAGGGGCCGAAGTTGCTCAGGTTGTCCTGGCCCGGACGCTCGTCACCCGCGAAGGTGCCGATGCCGCAGTACACCTTGGCATCGGTGAACATCATGTACTTGCGGTCCTTGCGGTTGAACCCCTGCGCGGCGAGGGCCCGGTTGGTCGCGTTGAAGTCCCCGATCTCGGAGTCCGAGATCTGCACGTTCAGCACCGAGGCGGTGCAGTCGGACTCGGTGACGAAGCGGACGTGCCGGACGCCGCCGGTCTCCTGGGCGCTCGCGTTGTAGATGACGTCGACGTCCGCGGCCCACTTCTTGAACGAGGCCAGGTACTGGGCGAAGCGGTCGTTGCCCGGGGCGTGGACGTACACCACCTGCACCCGGTTACCGGTGCTGCCGTCGCCTTCACAGACGACGGCGGAGCCGCCGGCGGCGGGGGTCTGCTGGGGCGCCGAACCCGCGGCGGGCGCGTCGGCAGCAGCGGCGGCAGCGGCCGTGGGTGCCTCGCCGACCACGGCCTTCTGGCCGACGTCGAGGACCTGCGCCGAGCCCTTGACCAGGTCGGCGGCGGCCGGCGGCTGGGCGTCGGCGGGCGGCGTCAGGGTCGCGGGCTGGACGGCCGTCGCCGTCACCGGCGCGACGTCCTTGTGGATGTCCACGTCCTTCGGCGGGGCGTCCGGCCCGTGGCTGCACTGCTGGCCGCCCGAGACCTCCAGCGAACCGGCGCAGCGGTCACCGGCCGGCAGGGTGAGACCGGCGTAGACCAGACCGCGCTCCGGCTGGTCCTTGGGTATCTCCTTGATCGGCGCGGCCTTCTGGTCGCGGCGTGGGGCCGGCGCCTGGGTGGCACCCTCGGCGGTGCCCGTCTCGCCCGGCCCGCCGTCGTCGGCGACCACCCCGGCCGCGACCGCCTCCGCCCGGTCGGCCGAACCCGCCACCGCGACGTCGCTCTTCCCGGCGGACGGCTCCAGCGCGGTCTGGATCCCCAGCACGCCGGCGACCAGACCGGCCGTCACAGCCACCGCCACCAGCGCCGTGCGGCGCCCCAACCGGCGCCGCTTCCTGCGGCGGAGCTCCGAACTCCGGTGTCCCATACCGCTCTCCTCTCCTCGTGCGACGGCCGCGTGCCGCGTGGGGCGGCTGCCGGCCTTCCGACACTCCGGAGACCAGGAGGGACGGGAGGGGATAACAGAAACATCTTTCGAATTTCGGGAAGACTGGCGAGAAGCCGTACAGATGGGGGCGGTGGGTGCACGTCCGGTTCGTGCACCTGCGCGCTCCGAGGCGGTTCGGGAGGGCGCGGGGAGAGTTGACGGCGGGTCGGCGACGGGTCGGTGGTGGGCGGCCGAACGCGCTGACGGTGAGTCGGGGGGGAAGAGGCATCAGCAACCGGGCGGACGCGGCGCGGCCGGCCCACGAGCGGAGGCGATGGTGCGGCGGTGCCGGCGCGGGCGGGCGGCCCGCGGGGTGGGCGGCGGCCGCGACGGTGCGGCGGGAGCCGGGGACGGCGACGCGTCCGGGCGCACGACGGTGCCGGGGAGCGCGCTCGGGGGGTACGCGCTCCCCGGCAGGGGGTGGCGACGGCCACCCGGCCGGGCTCTCCGGGGGTTCGGAATCCGGCTGCCGTGTCCGGAATGCTAGACCCGCCGGAAGACCGTGACCAGAGTCCTGACCAGCCAATTTCCCGCCCAGGACATGCCATCCGGGCCACCGCTCGGGCCCCCGCCGCCCCACGCCGGAGCAGCCGTCACTCCGGGGCCGGCCCGCCGGCCCCGGCCGGCCGAACCGGCGCACCGCCGGAGACCGCCCACCTGGCCGGGGACGCCCGCGCGATCCGAAACGGCCGGATCGGGTCGGTCAGGCCGCGACGCCCAGCGGGCGGGGACCGGACCGGCGGGCGGCCGGCGCGTGCATGGTGGTGAGGGAGGCGGCCAGCCGGGCCGGATCGCCGGCCAGCCAGAGCCGCAGTGCGGCGGACAGCGCGCCGCTGGCCGGGCCGACCTGCACCCCGCTGAGCCGGGCCACGTGGTCGCCCACCAGCGGAAGGAGTTCGACCACCGAGGCCGGCAGCCAGAACGTCACCGCGCACGGCGCGGGACGGGCGAGCACCCGCACCAACCGGAGCGCGTCGGTGTCCCCGGTGAGCGCCGGGATGACGTCGAGCAGGCCGTCCACCGCCACCTCGGACACGTCGCCGCCGTGACCGCGCGCCAGCGCGCGCAGCAGGGCCCGCTCGGCAGCGGTGATCCGGACGGTCAGCATGACGTCCTCGCAGTCCATGGTCCCTGCTCCCGTCTTCCGCCCGGCGGTGTTCCGCCGGGCGCTCGGTGGTGGTGCTTCGGTGGTGGTGCGTGGAGGGTGTTCCCCGGGGTGGGTCCCCGGGGTGGGTCCCCGGGGTGGGTCCCCGGGGTGGGTCCCCGGGGTGGGTCCCCCGGGTGGCGCCGCCCGGCCGCCGTCAGGCCTCCGGCCCCTCCGGCCCGTCCACCGTCTCCGGCCGGACCCGCCCGTCCGCCGTCTCCGGCCGCAGCAGGCCGTAGTGCCCGTCGTAGCGGCGGTAGAGGACGCGGCCCCGGCCGTCGTCCGGGTCGGTGTGGAAGACGAACGGCCAACAGGTGAGCCAGAGCCGGCGGGCCGCCTCGGCCGGGTCGAGCCGCGGCGCGGGGTAGGGGCTCTCGGTGAGCGGGAGCCCACTGCCCCCGAACCTGGCCGCCGAGTGCGCCCGCACCAGCCGGAGCCCGCCGTCGACCGGCGCGCGGTGGACGACGCTGTCCTGGCCGGTCAGGGCGTCGACGAAGAGGTGGAACGTGTGGTCCAGGGCGAGCAGTTCGCGGACGGCCTGGTCGGGGGTGCGCAGCGCGGGCACCACCGTCTTGTACCGGGCGATCTGCCGCTCGGCGAGCGGGCGCGGGGCGTACTGCGGGCAGTAGGCGCTCTGGTAGGCCGCGGCGAGGCCGATGTGCCCCTGCTCGCGCAGCCGAGCGGCCCGGCCGGCCAGCGTGCCCAGCGCGACGTCCACCGCCTCGCGGACGCTCGTGGCCGCCAGCTGGACCCGGACCCGCCCGACGCCGTCCAGCTCCACCGAGCCCTGCACCACCGCCGGCCGGGTCACGGCCCGGTGCCGCAGCCGGGTGACCCGGACCCGGGCCGAGTGCGTGTCCGGGCCGAGGGCCGAGATCAGCTCCACCGCCTGGGTCCGGGCGTACTCGGCGTCCTCGCGGGGCAGCTCGCCACGGATCTCCACCCGCACGTCGAGAGCGGGCCGGTGGCGCAGACGGGTCATCAGGATCCTCCTTGGTCAGGCACCATGCTGGACCTGGAGGTGGTCTCCGGCCGAGGGCCGAAAGACCCTCTTGTCCGGGCCCGTCCCTCCCCCCTCCCCGCGTCGTCACCCGGGCCGTCCGGCCCGGCCCCGCCGAGGCCGCGCCGAGGTCGCACCGAGGTCGCGCCGCGGCACTGGCCGCGGCGGCCGGCCGCCGTGCGCCGGCGACCCGTCCGGTGTCCGCCGATGGAGTGATCCCCCCGAGTGCGGCGCAACGCCCGCCCGAGCGGCGCGTTTTCCTATGGCGAGCGCCCCCTCTGTTGGTGGCGTGCGCGGGGGCCTGCGCGCCTGCACTGTCCGGCCCCCGCATTCCGCCTGTCGCGGCGGGGGCTCCGGCGGTCCCGCCGCGCCGGTCCACATTGGTGAGAGGTAGTGGCATGACCCTGACGACCGAGCCCCGCAGACCGGCCGTCCCGTCCAGAAGCGCACCCCGCCCGGTGCACTCCGGCCCTCCCCCGCTCGCGCCCGGCGCCCTCCCCGGCCTCGGCCACGCCCCCGCGCTGCTGCGCGACCCGCTCGGCTTCCTCGGCTCGCTCGCCCGCCACGGCGGCGTGGTCCGGATCCGGCTGGGACCGCGCACCGTCTGCGTGGTCACCGACGCGCACCTCGTCCACACCCTGCTGGTCGCGCTGGCGCACGACTGTCCGCGCGGGGCCGTGCAGGACACTCTCCGGACGGCCTTCGGCGACGGCCTGCTGATGTCCGAGGGCCAGGCGCACCGCGACCGCCGCCGGATCGTCCAACCCGCCTTCGGCCAGGACCGGATGGCCGGCTACCTCGCGGTGATGCACCGGGTGGCCGAGGAGCGCGCCGCGCGCTGGCGGCCGGGCCAGGTGCTGGACGTCGCGAAGGAGATGAACCACCTCGCCCTGGACATCGTCACCCGGACGCTGTTCGACGCGCGGCTGAGCGAGGAGGCCGCGCTCGCCTTCCACCGGGCGCTGCCCGACATGGTGAAGGGCCAGATCGTGCAGTCGCTGTACCCGCACCCGGCGCTCGCGCGCCTGCCGCTGCCGGTCAACCGGCGCTTCGACGCCGCCGTCCGCGTCCTCAACCAGGTGGTCGACCAGGCGGTCAACGGCGCTGCCCGGCCGAAGGGTTCGGACGGCACCGGCGAATCGGGCGGAACCGGCGGTCCGGGCGGCGCCGGCGGTCCGGGTGGTTGTCCGTTCGGCGGCGGCCCGGACCGGACCCTGCCCGGCCTGCTGCGCGCCGCCACGGACCCGGCGACCGGACGCCCGCTCACCGAGGCCGACGTGCGCTCCGAGGCGATCACGATGTTCGGCGCGGGCACCGAGACCGTGTCCACCACGCTCACCTGGCTGATCGACGAGCTGCTGCGCCACCCCCGGGTCGAGGCGCGGGTCCTGGCCGAACTGGACGAACACCTCCCGGCGGGCACCGTGCCCACCCCGGAGGCGCTCGCCCGGCTCACGTACACCCGCAGCGTCACCCGGGAGGTCGTCCGGCTGCACGCCCCGAACGCCTTTCTGATGCGGACCGCGCGAGTACCGGTGGAGCTCGGCCCGTACCGGATCCCGGCCGGCACCGAGCTGCTCTACAGCCTGACCGCGCTGCACCGCGACCCGCTGCTCCACCCCGAGCCGCTGCGCTTCCACCCGGGCCGCTGGCGGTCGGGCGGTGCCGCGGCCGACGGTGGTCCCGCGGCCGAGGGCGGCGGTCCGGCCGGCGGCGGGCGGCACGCGTTCCTGCCGTTCGGCGCGGGCAAGCACAAGTGCATCGGCGAGGCCTTCGCCTGGGCCGAGCTGACCGTGGCCGCCGCCGCGATCCTGCGCCGCTGGCGGCCGACGCCGGTGGCGGGCGCCCGGGCCCGCGAGGTCGTGTGGACCACCGTCCAGGCCCAGGGCCTGCGCGTCCGGCTCGCCCCGCGCACCGGCCGGGCCCCGCAGGGCACCCCGTCCCCGCGAAGCGCGGCCACCCCGAGCAGCCGCGACACCCCGGGCACGCACAACAGCCCGGGCACGCGCGACGCCCCGGGCACGCACCGCGCGGGCCCCCGGGCCGCTCCCCCGGCGCCGGCCGCCCGCGGAGTGCGATCCGCCACCGTCCCCCGACCCGCCGGCCCTGTGACACCCGCCGGCCCTGTGGCACCCGCCGCCCGACCCTCGCCGCGCGCGGCGGTCCGCCGCTCCCCCGAGGAGCTGCGCACCGCGGCCACCCGTCACGACGGCTGGATGCTCGGCCACGGCCTGCTCACCCCCGCCGACCTGCCGCGCTACCACGCGAACACGCTCCCCGAGCTGATCGGTCACGCCTACCCGCGCGCACGCGGCGCCGAACTGGACCTCCTGGTCGACGTCCTCGGCTGGTTCACCCTCCTCGACGACCGGTTCGACGGACCGCCCGGCCGCCGCCCGGCCGAGGCCCGCAGCCTGATCGAGCCGATGCTCGCCGTACCGGCGGTCGACCGGGCCCGGGCGGCCGCCCCGAACGGCCCGCCACTGCTGCGCTCCTGGCAGGAGCTGTGGCAGCGCCAGTGCGCCACGATGTCCCCCGCCTGGCGCGAGCGCAGTGCCGCCGAGTGGCGGGCCTGTCTGGAGACCTTCCTCACCGAGTCGCAGCACCGCGCCGCCCGCACCGCCCCCGACCTGCCCGAGACCGTGCGGCTGCGCCGCCACGCCAGCTGCCTCTACCCGTTCATGAACATACTGGAGCGGGTCCAGGGCACCGAAGTACCGGCCCGGCTGCACGCCGATCCCGACCTGCACAGGCTGCGCGCCCACACCGCCGACGCGGCGACGCTCATCAACGACCTGTACTCACTGGAACGGGAGGAGCGCCAGCCCGCCGCCGCCTTCAACACCGTCCTCACACTGCAACGCGTCCGCGGCTGCACCCGCCGCACCGCGATCCGGGCCGTCCGCGCCCGGATCGCCCGGCTGCGGGAGGAGAGCACGGCCCTGCGTCGCCGGCTACGGCTGCGGCACCCGGCCGGCCACTGGTACCTCGACGGCACGCGGGAGCTGGTCGACGGCGTCCGCGTCTGGGCCGGCACCAGCCGCCGCTACCGCTCAGGCGATCGGTGACGGCCGCCCGGGCACGGGTGTCTGTGACGGACGCCCGGTGAGGGCGCTCGGCGAGGGCCACCGGGCTCGACGGCCTTGCCGGGCCGCTGCTCAGTGACGGTCGCCGAGCGCGAACAGCAACAGCACGAACCCGGCGAAGAGGTGCGTGGCGAAGATGTAGATCCCGGCGCGGATGAGCATGGCCTTGCGCCTGCGCTTCTCCTCGCTGGTGCTGTCGGAGCTGGTGCTGTCGGACATCGCCTGGGTCTCCTTCGGGCGGCGGGCGAGTGGGCGGTCGGCGGGTGAGCGGCCCGGGGGCCGGAACGGGCCTCGGACGGTCAGGCCCCGTCGGGCGCCCGGAGCTCGGTGAGCAGCGCGCCCTGGTCGGTGATCAGCTCGGTGAGGATGCGCCGGGCGGCGCGCAGCAGCTCGGCGACGTCCGGCGTGCTCAGCGCGTACACCACGGTGTTGCCCTCCCGGGTGGCCGTGACCAGCCGGGTCCGGCGCAGCACCGCGAGCTGCTGGGAGAGGTTGGACGGCTCGACCTCGATCGCGGCCAGCAGCTCGCGCACCGGCCGGGGCCCGTCCTGCAGCAGCTCCAGCACCCGGATCCGGACCGGGTGCCCGAGGGTGCGGAAGAACTCCGCCTTGGCCTGGTAGAGCGGGACCGGCATCGTCCGCTCCCTCCCTGGTGCTCGGTGGACGGGGCGGCACCGGGACCGGGGTGCGCCGCGACGGGTGCACCGCCCGGGTGGCGTGCTCCTCGGCCGGCCCCCGGGCGCCGCGGCCGACGGGCCGGGCCGGAGGCCGGGGAGCATCATTGCGCGCGGATGAAGAATTCTTCAAGTCGTCATCACGCCGAGTGTCCGGAGTCACTGCCTACGGCCCGCGCCACCGGCGGTCCGCTCCCCCCGCTACAGGCCTGCCGGCCGGACCGACCCGCCGCCGCGAACCGGTCCGCCGCGCGAGGGGCCGTGAAGCGCCCGCGCTGCGGGCGGGTCCCCCCGGCGAGGCGCCCGGAACTCACCGGAACTCAAGGGCGCGGCCCGGGCCCCCTTCCAGGGCCCGGGCCGCGCCGCACTACGGAGGCGCCCGTTTCGTGCTGCGGGCGCCTCCTTCAGCAGGTGACCGTCATCAGCAGGGGACGACGACGTCCAGGGTCACCGGAGCCGGGTTCCACGGGAACTTCGCAACGCTGAAGCTGGCGTGAACGGTCGAGCCGCAGGCCACGGTGCCGCCGACGCCCCGCACCTGCACGGTGCTGGCCGTGAACTGCGTGTAGCCGTTCACCGAGCCCAGCGAGGCACCGCCGACCACCTGGCCGGACAGACCGGTGATCAGCTCCTGAGGCTGCGGAGCCGGGCTGCCCGGGCTCGGCGGGCCGGCGAGGCTGATCTGGCCGTACAGCTGGACCTGGCCACCGGTGATCTCGGCACAGACCTTGGTGGACAACCCGGCCTGCAGGCCGGAGGCGCCGCAGGTGACGGTGGTAGCGGTGGTAGCGGTGGTCGCAGCGCCGGCCTGGGGGGCGGCCAGCAGCGTCGCCGCACCGGCGACGCCGGCGGCGATCAGAGCGATTCGGTTCATCAGACTCTCCGTTCATCGTGCTAGGAACCCAAGCTGCCACATGTGACATTGCACAGGCGGCAGGCCTCAACCCTGGCATGTGAATCGAATGCCTGAGTGGTGATCAGATCAAGAAACCGTCCGACAGACCGGAAAACGACCTTGGATGGCGCGAATTCCGCCACCCGCTCCGCCCCCATCGCGGGCCCGACGCCCCACGGCCCCCAACCGCCCCACCAGTCTTCACCGAGTCGTCATCTCCCCTGCTGACCGGCCCACTTCACCTGGCCCGATGCGCGTGCGCGGTCGCCCGGCCCGGGGTCCGTCATCACCACGGCAGGGGGAGCCCGGCCGTGGCGGTCGCGGTCGTTTGCGACCGGCCCACCGCCCGGCTCACCGCCGGGTCGGTGACGGCGGCGCGTCGGTCACTGAGCCGGGTCGGTCACTGAGCCGGGTCGGTCACTGCGCCAGGGAGGAGCGGAGGTCGTCCACGCGGTGCAGGGCGGCGAGGAAGCTGGAGCGGTCGAGGCGGCCGTCGTCGAGGGCCGCGGCGAGGGCCGCCGCCGCCTCGTCGCCCTGGGTGACGTCGCGGGCGGAGCAGAGCAGGAGGTCCATCCCTGCGTCCGCGGCGGCGACGGCGCGCGCCCGGGTGTCGCCGTAGGGCGTGAGGGCGCCGGCCTCCAGGGCGTCGGTGACGGTGACGCCGGTGAAGCCCAGGCGGTCGCGGAGCTCGCCCTGGATGGCGGCGGGCGAGAGGCCGGCCGGGCGCGCCGGGTCGAGGGCTGGGTAGACGGCCCAGGAGGCCATGACGAGGCGAACGCCCGCGGCGACGGCCGCCCGGTACGGCTCCTCGCCGCGGGCGCGCAGCTCGTCGAGCGACACGGGGAGCGTGACCGGGCCTTCGTCGGTGTTCTGGTCGCGCGCGGCGGCTCCGAGTCCGGGGAAGTGCTTGGCGGTGGCCGCCACGCCGAGGCCCTGGTGGGCGGCGAGGAAGGCGGAGCCCAACGTCCCGACCACGGAGGGGTCCGGGCTGTAGGAGCGCTCGCGGTGGTCGATGAAGTTGTCGGGCGAGTCGTAGACGTCGAGGACCGGCGCGAGGTTGACGTTGAGGCCGGCGCTTGTCAGGTTGCGGGCGGCGCCGACGCCCGAACGGGCGGCCTCGCCGACCGGGTCGGCCGCCAGGCCCGTGCGGCGGGCGGACAGCTCCGGTGCGCCGGGCAGTCGGCGGACTCGGCCGCCCTCCTGGTCGGTCATCAGCAGCAGCGGGCGCGGCTCCGCCGCCTCGGCTGCGGCCCCGCGCAACTGGTCCACCGCAGTGTGGAGTTGGGCGGGCGAGGTGATGTTCTCGCCGAACAGGATGACGCCGGCCGCGCGGCCTTCGCGAATGGCGCGGAGCAGGGCGGGCGGCGGGGTGGGGCCGGGGTAGGAGTAGACGATCCGGCGGCCGGCGAGCCGGCTGGAGTCCGCGGTCGGCATGGCGGGGTTCTCCTCCGTGACGGGCGGCGGCACGGGCCGGTGCGACCCGCGTGCGGTGCCGGCCGGGGCCGGTGCCGGGCTCAGGGCGGTCAGCAGCAGTACGAGAGCCGCGACGTGTGCGGCCCGCCGAGGCGACGGCATGGTGACTCCCGGGAGGGTGCGGGGCGGAGCGGTGAGGGGTGGTACGGAGCTGCAACGTGCAGGGTTCGGCGCGCGGGATTGGTGTGCAAGGGTGGCGGACCGGGGGCGCGGGCGTGGCCGATCCGGTCGGCCAGGGTATCGGCGGACGGGCCACCGCCGCCCGTACGCCGCGCCGGTGTCCCTGCCGGGCACCGCCCCGCAACCGCCTCGACACCCACCTGGACCACGGCCTGTCCGACGCATGTGCGGGTGGCGATCGCACGGAACTGCTCCAGAAGCGGCGGCAAGGCGGGACAGGACGCCCGGCGCGGCGGCCCCGCCGCACCACTCGGGGGCGAGACCTTTCACCGGCGGCCGTTCCTTCACGCGACGCTGCCCGGCACCGCGAAGCGTGAAGAAACGGCCGCCCTGCTGTCGCGGGAACGACACAGGATCAGCAGGTCAGGTGAACCGCCAAGGCCGGGCAGGGAACCCAAGGCCCCTGCCGGGGCTCCGGTGACGGCCGGCCGGCCGAGCCCGCGCGGCAGTGAAGCGCGCGGTGCCGGTGATCACTTGAGCATGATGCTGGCTCCGAAGATGTTGCCGACCTCCGCGCACTCCTTGACGTTGTCACGACTGAAGTACGGAGTGCTGGCCGTACCGGACAGGCCCTTTGCGGTGGCCGTGCAGTACCAGTTCTGCGGCCCCTTGTAAGCCACGTGGTAGACCTCGCTCTTCCCTGCCGCGAGGTTGCCCGAGCACTTCGTGGCGATATCCGTGTGGACGCAGATGTTCGCGATGGTCGCCGAGAAGTTGCTGAGCCGGAAAGCCGCGGACGGCGCCGCGTAGCTCGCCGGTGCGACCACCATCATTGCCGCACCGGTTGCCGCCACCATCCCCGCAACTGCCGCCAGCCTGGTGGTCCGCTTGATGATTCGAGGCACTTTTCCTCCAGTTGAATCTGTTCTCTGCCGGGTGGACGGACTGATCTGCAGGCCCCCTCGGCGGGCACCCCGGGCGAATCTGCCGACGCGCCACCCGATCCCTGTTGACTGTCCGGCACCTGACAAAGGTTCAAGTGAGCTGCATCACCGACCTGCATCGCTTGTCGGAACAGGTCGCGGTGGCCGGCGAAGGCGGGTCCGACAGTTCCCGCCGGGCGTGCGGCACCGGGGCACGCCGATCCGACGCGAATCGTCGAGCGCGCCCTACCCGATCCGGCGAAGGAGCCGGCCCAGGATCGCGATGCCTTCCGTGATCTCACCCGCCGAGCCGGCCGCGTAGCCGAGGACGAGACCGGGCGGGTGCGGCAGGCGGGCGTGCCAGGAGAGCGGCTGCACCTTGACCCCGTGGGCGAGCGCGGCCGTCGCGAGCTCGGTGTCGGAGCAGTCGACGCCGGCCGGGAAGGTCACCATCAGATGCAGCCCCGCCGCGGCACCGTGCACGACGGCTCCCGGCATATGGGCGTCGATCGCTGCGATCATCGCGTCCCGGCGGCGCCGGTGGCGCGGGCGCAACAGGCGGAGGTGGCGATCCAGTTCACCCGTCTCCATCAGCCGGGCGAGGACGAGTTGGGGCAGCGCGGCGTTGCCGAGATCGGCGAAGCGCTTGGCGGACAGCACGGCCTCGCGGTAGCGGGTCGGGGTGAGCAGCCAGCCGGTGCGCAGGGCGGGGGCGAGCAGCTTGGAGACGCTGCCGGTGTAGCAGACCTGTTCGGGGTGGACCGCGCGCAGCGCGGGCACGGGCGGCCGGTCGTAACGGTGTTCCGCGTCGTAGTCGTCCTCCAGGACGAGACCGCCCTCGCCGGCCCAGCGGAGCAGTTCGCGGCGCCGCCCGCCGCCGAGCACCACGCCGGTGGGGAACTGGTGGGCGGGGGTCAGCAGAACGGCGGGGGCGCCGGTGGCGCGCAGGGCATCGACCCGGATGCCCTCGGCGTCGACCGGGACGGGAGGGGTGGCGGTGAGCCAGTGGCCCAGGTGCTGGCGGGTACCGAGCGAACCGGGGTCCTCGACGGCCACCTCGGTGATGCCGTCCCGGGCGAGGACCTGGCCGAGCAGGGTGAGGGCCTGGGCGGCGCCGGCGACGATCAGCACCTCGTCCGGGTCGGCGCGGATGCCCCGGTTGCGGGCCAGCCAGTGGGCGACGGCCCGGCGGAGCGCCGGAGTGCCGCGCGGGTCGCCGTAGCCGAACTCCTGGGCGGGGAGGTCGTCGAGGACGGCGCGCTCGGCGCGCAGCCAGGCCGTGCGGGGGAAGGCGGCGAGGTCGGGGACGCCCGGGGCGAGGTTGATCCGGGCGGGTGCGGCGCGCAGCACGTCGAAGCTCTCGGGTGCGGGGGCGGTGCCGAACGGTGCCGGCGGCACCGGAGCGGGCGGCGCGAGCGGCCGGGGCGGCGGCGCGGGGGCGGCCAGCACGACGGTGCCGCCCCTCCCCCGACCGGCGATCTGGCCCTCCTCGGTGAGCCGGCGGTAGGCGTCGGTGACGACCCCTCGGGAGACCCGCAGCTCCGCGGCGAGCACCCGGGTGGCGGGCAGCCGGCTGCCGGTGGGGAGACGGCCGTCCGCGATCGCGGCGCGGAGCCGGGTGGCCAGCCAGTCGGCGAGTCCGCCGGGCGGGGCGGCGGCCGGATCGAGTTGGAGGAAGTCGGTCCCGGCGGGCCCGGACGTCACGTCCTCTGCGGTGGCGGTGGCGGCTGTGGCGGTGGCGTCGGCGGCGGCGGCGATGGGTGCCGCGTGGCCTTTGGACCTGTCGGCAGGCGTCTCATTGGACCTGTTCACCGGTCCATTGTGCGGGCCAGGCTGGGGACATGACCACGACGACGACCACGACCACGACCACGACCACGATGGCTACGACGACGGCTACGACGACGGCTACGACGGACATGACGGCGGCCGCGGACCGAGCGGGAACCACCGACGCACCGACCGACACGCTCGAGTACACGACCGGCTGCGCGAGCGGCTACGTGCACGGCTATTCGGAGGCGGAGGCCCGACGCCTCGGCGACCAGGCGAACACCCTCGCCGAGCTGCTGCACGCCGGAACGGCGTACCCGCCGGGCAGCCGGGTGCTGGAGGTGGGCTGCGGCGTCGGGGCGCAGACCGTCCACCTGCTCGGGTCCAACCCGGGTATGCACCTCACCGCGATCGACGTCTCGGCCGACTCCCTGGCCCAGGCACGCGCCCGCGTGGCGGCGCTCGCGCCGGGCGCGCAGGTGGACTGGCACCACGGCGACCTGCACCGGCTGCCGTTCGTCGACGGCAGCTTCGACCACCTCTTCGTCTGCTTCGTCCTGGAGCACCTGGCCGACCCGCCGGCGGCCCTGACGGCGCTGCACCGGGTGCTGAAGCCGGGCGGCACCATCACGGTGGTCGAGGGCGACCACGGCTCGGCGTTCTTCCATCCGGAGAGCGCGGCGGCCCGCGCCACGGTGGACCACCTGGTCCGGCTGCAGACCCACGCGGGCGGTGACAGCCTGATCGGCCGCCGGCTCCACCCGCTGCTGACGGAGGCGGGCTTCCGGGACGTCACCGTCCGCCCGCGCACCGTCTACGCGGACGGGAGCCGTCCGGAGCTGGTGGAGGGGTTCACCCGGCGCACGTTCGTCGCGATGGTCGAGTCCGTCCGGGCCGAGGCGCTCGCCGCCGGCCTCACCACGGCCGAGGCGTTCGACCGGGGCATCGCCGACCTCCGCCGGACGGCCGGGGAGGGCGGCACGTTCCACTACACCTTCTTCAAGGCGTCGGCCGTCAGGCCCTGACCACCCCGCCGCCCGCCGGCCGTACGGGGCACCCCGCGCGGCCGGCGGTCACTCCGGAGCGGGGCCGCGTGCGCTGGTGTCGCCGAGGTGGACGAGCAGGGTGCGGAGGGCTTCCACCAGCGCCTCGGTCTGCGGCTCGTCGAGGCCGGCGAGGACACGGTGCTCGGTGGCGAGGTGGTCGGGGAGAGCCCGGTCGATCAGCGCTTGCCCCTCGGGGGTGAGGGCGACGTCGCGGCTGCGGCCGTCGGAGCCGCTGGGGGTGCGGGTGACCAGGCCCCGCGCCTCCAGCCGGTCGAGGCGCTGGCTGATCGCCCCCGAGGTGACCATCGAGGACTGCAGCAGGCCGGTGGGGGTGAGGCGGTAGGGCGGCCCGCTGCGGCGCAGGGTGGCGAGCACGTCGAAGGAGGCGGCGTCGAGGTCGTGCTCGGCGAAGGTCCGCTTCAGCTCGGCGTCGACGAGACGGGTGAGCCGTTTGAGCCGTCCGATCACCTCCATCGGTGAGACGTCGAGGTCGGGGCGCTCCGCACCCCACTGCTGCACCACTCGGTCCACGTGATCTGCCACCCGCCCAGCCTAAACGATTGCTTAGCGGTGAGATACCTCACACCCCGTCAGCGCGTTCACCCTTCCCAGTTGTCTTAGTACTGAGATACATTGGCTTAGTGCTAAGGAATCGACTCGGAATCGTGCTGGTGACCGCTCTCGCCCCCGCCATCTGGGGGTCGACCTACCTCGTCACCACGGAACTGCTGCCGCCCGGCCGCCCGCTGCTCGCCGGGGTGCTCCGCGCCCTGCCCGCCGGGCTGCTCCTCATCGCCGTCACCCGCCGTCTGCCGAAGGGGAGTTGGTGGTGGCGCTCGGTAGTCCTGGGCGCGCTCAACATCGGCGCCTTCTTCGCCCTCCTCTTCGTCGCCGCGTACCGCCTGCCCGGCGGCGTCGCGGCCACCGTCGGCGCCGTCCAGCCGCTGATCGCCGCCGGCCTGTCGGCCGCGCTCCTCGGCGACCGGCTCACGCTGCGCACCCTGCTCTCCGGCATCGCCGGCGTGGTGGGCGTCAGCCTGCTGGTCCTGCGGGCCAACGCGCAGCTCGACGCCCTCGGGGTGGCGGCGGCGCTCGGCGGCGCGGTCGTGATGGCCACCGGCGTCGTGCTCGCCAAGCGGTGGACCTCGCCGGCCCCGCTGCTCGCCACCACCGGCTGGCAGCTCACCGCGGGCGGTCTGCTGCTGGTCCCGGTGACCCTGCTGGTGGAGGGTCCGCCGCCGTCGCACCTCACCGGCGCCAACCTGCTCGGCTACGGCTACCTCGCCCTGATCGGCGCGGCCATCGCGTACGGGCTCTGGTTCCGCGGGCTCCGCGCGCTGCCGCCCACCTCGGTCACGTTCCTCGGCCTGCTCAGCCCGGTGGTCGCCACCGCCCTCGGCTGGCTGGTCCTCGGACAGGACCTCGCTCCCGTCCAGGCGCTCGGCGCGGTGATCGTGCTCGGCTCGCTGGCCGCCGCCCAGATCCGGCGGCCGGCCGCGGCACCGACCACGGCCGAGCCGGAGCCGGCCCACCAGCCCTCCTCCCCCGAACCGGCGACCGCTCCCGGCGCCCGGGCCTGACACCGCACCACCCACACCCGGTCCTCCCGGACCGGCCGACCCTCCCGAGGATTCCCATGCGTATCACCGTGTTCGGCGCAGCCGGCAACGTCGGCAGCCGAGTGGTGGCCGAGGCGCTCACCCGCGGCCACCAGGTCACCGCCGTCCTGCGCGATCCCGCCCGACCGCACACCCTGCCCGCCGCCGCCGTGATCGCCACCGGCGACGCCGCCGACGCCGGGGACGTCGCCCGGCTGAGCGCCGGTCAGGACGTCGTGATCACCGCCACCCGGCCGGCGCCCGGCAGCGAGTCCGAGCTGGCCGTCGCCACCAAGGGCCTGCTGGCCGGACTGGCCGGGACCGGCGTGCGGCTGCTCGCCGTCGGCGGCGCCGGGAGCCTGGCCCTGCCGGGCGGCAACGGGGCCACCGTCCTGGACGATCCCGAGTTCCCGCCCTCCTGGCGGCCGATCGCCCTCGCCTGCGGCGAACAGTTCGACCTGCTCCGGGCCTCCGTCGGCGTCGAGTGGACCTACCTCAGCCCGGCCGCCCTGCTGGAACCGGGCGAGCGCACCGGCCGCTACCGCCTCGGGCGGGACGAGCTGGTCGTCGACGCCGACGGCCGGTCGGCCATCTCCATGGAGGACCTCGCGGTCGCGCTGATCGACGAGGCCGAGCGGCCGGCCCACCGCGGTCTGCGCTTCACCGCGGCGTACTGAGGTGCGGTGGCGTACCGGGGCGCCGTGGCGTCCTGGGCGCGGGACGTCGACGGCGGCGGTGACGGCGGCGGCGGTGACGGCGGCCGCGGTGGCGGCGGCCGCCGTGACGGAGGCCGCGGCGGTCGCGGCCGCGGCCGGGTGACCGGGCTGTGGCCGGCCGGTCGGCGGCCGGCGACCGGCCGGCCGGAGGTCAGCGGCGGGCCGGGTGGACATGGGTGACGGCCGGGGAGGCGACCATCCGGGTGACCCGGTAACCGTCGACCGCCTCCCCCGGGTTGATGCCGCGCCGACTCCCCGTCCCGCCGATTCCGGCCGGACGGGCCCCCCGTCCCGCCGGAGCACGCCGGACCGGGCGGGCCGACCGCCCCCGCCATTCGGGGGGTGTCGCCTGCACCACCGGAAGACGGGTGCGTGCACTATCGATCGGGCCGCTCCGGGCGACCAGGATCATCCCCGTGAACCTGACTGCTGTGAACGATCCGACCGCGACCGCCGTGACCGCGAACGCAGCCGCGCCCACGCAACGCACCCTGCGTCGCAGGGCACCGCTCGCCGCTCTGACCACCGTGCTCCTGACCACCGTCGGTCTGCCCGTCGTCACCGGCGCCGGCCCGGCCTCGGCCGCACCGGCCGCCGCCACCGTACGGGTCCCCGACCGCTACGTCCGACAGCAACTCGCCTGGCAGCCCTGCACCGAGGCACCCGCGCTGGACTGCGCCACCATGGCCGTCCCGCGCGACTGGCACCATCCGGACGCCGGGCCGGACGTCACCGTCGCGGTCTCCCGGCACCGGGCGACCGATCCGGCGAAGCAGCGCGGCACGCTGCTGATGGCGGCAGGCGGGCCCGGCGGCACCGGACTGCTGCGCCCGGACGGGTTCGTGCGCGCCGCACCGGCCGTCGGGGCGGCGTACGACGTGGTCGGCTTCGACCAGCGCGGCGTCGGCCACAGCACCCGGCCGACCTGCCAGACCCCGGAGGAGTTCAAAGACTTCTTCGCCGGGGACTTCCGCGACGACACCCCCGCCGACCGGGCCCGCGTCATCGCCGGCTCCCGCAAGCTGGCGGCCGACTGCGAACGGCGCAGCAACGGCCTGCTGCCGTACCTGACCACCGAGCAGACCGTCCGCGACCTCGATCTCTTCCGCACGCTGCTCGGCGAGCGGCGGATCAGCTATTACGGCCCCTCCTACGCCACCATGATCGGCGCGTACTACGCGTCGCTCTTCCCACAGCGGGTCGAGCGGATGGTGCTGGACAGCAACATCGGCTTCGACGGCACCTGGGAGCGGTTCGAGGTCGGGCAGCCGATGAGCTTCCAGCGCCGTTTCGAGGAGGACTTCCTCCCCTGGCTGGCCGCCCGCGACAGCACCTACCACTACGGCGCCACGGCCGCCGAGGCGAAGGCTCACTGGGAGCGGCGCCGCGCCGCCCTGCACGACGCCCCGCTCACCGACGGCGCACTCACCGTCGGCCCCAATCAACTGGACAGCGGCACCATCCAGGCCATCTACCAGGAGAACGGCGGCTTCCCCGCGCTGGCCGCCGCCCTCGCTGCGCTCGACGACTGGCCGACCGCGGGCGCCGCCGGACGGCAGGCCGCGAACCAGTTGTTCGGCCGGTACCTCTCGCCGGAGTTCCTCGCCGAGTACTTCGCGGTGACCTGCGCCGACACGCCGTGGACGCGCGACCTCACCACCTGGGCCGACCGAGGCGCCGAGTACACCGCCCGGTGGCCGCTGGCGGGGGCCCGGACCCTCGCCTTCTCGGCCGTCTGCGCCTCCTGGCCGGCGCCGACGGCGCCCAGGGTGCGGGTCACGGGCGCGGGCCTGCCGCCGACGCTGATGCTCAACTCGGTGCACGATCCGGCCACCTACTACGAGGCGGCGCTCGGCGCGCACCGGGCGCTGCACGGATCGCGCCTGGTCACGGTCACCGGCAACGGCGACCACGGCCAGTACCCCGGCTCCAACGGCTGCGTGCGCGAGCTCGTCGAGTCCTACCTGCTGGCCGATCGGATACCCGAGCGGGACGTCAGCTGCGGCTCGCCGCAGACGTCCTGATCTCCGGGCGGCGGCCCCGGGCGGCGGCGCAGCCCACCGGCCTCGGCTGCACGGCTGTCGCCTCCGAACGCAGCGGTCGCCTCCGACGCGGCCGTCTCCGCCGAACGCGGCGGTGGCCGCCGGAGAGGATCCGGCGGCCACCGAGGGCGTCAGCAGGGGCGGGGACGCGGGCGCGTCGGCGGGGTGGGTCAGGGGCGGTCCAGGGTGATGGAGTTGACCGGGGTGAGGTCGGCCCAGACGCCGTTCTGCGCGGGCATGTCGTAGTTGCAGTTGGTGCCGTTGTAGCCGAGGCAGAGGTGGGCGTGGGCGCCGCCGGACTGGTTGTTGAGGACCCAGTGCCAGCCGGTCTTGTTCTGCAGGTTGTGGGCGCCGTAGCTCCAGAAGACGTCGGTCGGCGGGGTGGAGGTGGGGGCGCCCTCGCCGTAGATGCAGACCGCCCCGTACGGGCAGCCGTCCCAGGCCCCGTCGGCTGCCTGGGCGCCGGTGGCACCCACGGTGGTGACGGCGGCGGTCGCGAGCGCGAGCGCGGCGGCGGCGTGGAGGATCTTGCGCATGGTGGATCTCCTCTGATGTGACTGGTCTGGCCAGTGCTCAGCAGCGTAGGAGCGGTCCGGCGGCAGCGGTCCCTGACGGATGACAGGGTGGCGGGCCACCGTATGAGCCCGCACCGCCGGTCGGTGCGACGGCCGGCCGGTGCGACGGCGGCAGCCTCCGTCGCACCGCCCGATGTCGCACCTGCCGGCCCACCCACGGCCGGGCCCCGCTCCCGTACGGGAAGGGGCCCGGCCGGTGGCCCGCTACTGCGGTGCCGGGGCGTAGCCGGCGGGCCGGGCGGTGAAGGTGCCCCGGCCCTGGGTGCGACTGCGCAACCTGGTCGCGTAGCCGAAGAGTTCGGCCAGCGGCACGGTCGCCGTCACCACCGCCGTGCCGCCCCGCGCCGCGGAGCCGTGCACCCGGCCGCGGCGCGCCGCGAGGTCGCCCAGCACACCGCCGACGGCGTCCTCGGGCACGGTCACCGTCACCTCGGTGACCGGCTCCAGGAGCAGCGGGCGGCAGCGTCGCAGGGCCTCGCGCAGGGCGAGGCGTCCGGCGGTGCGGAACGCCAGGTCCGACGAGTCCTTGGCGTGGGTGGCCCCGTCGGTCAGCGTGACCAGCACGCCGGTGACCGGGTGGCCGCCCAGCGGCCCGTCGGCGAGCGCGTCGCGGCAACCGGCCTCGACCGCCTGGACGTACTCCTTCGGCACCCGCCCGCCGGTGACGGTGGAGCGGAACTCGAACCCCTCCGCCGCCGCCTGGGCGCCCTCGCCACCCTCGCCACCCGCCAGCGGCGCCACGTCGATGACGACGTGGGCGAACTGGCCGGCACCGCCGTCCTGTTTGACGTGCCGGTGGACGAGGCCGGTCACGCCCGCCGAGACGGTCTCCCGGTAGGCGACCTGCGGCCGCCCGACGGTGACCTCCAGGCCCTGGCCGGTCTGGCGGATCTTCTCCACCGCGACCTCCAGGTGCAGTTCGCCCATGCCGGACAGCACCCGCTGGCCCGTCTCCGGGTCGGTGCGGACCACCAGCGACGGGTCCTCCTCGGCGAGCCGGGCCAGCGCTGCGGCCAGCCGGTCGGTGTCGATGGCCCGTCGGGCCTCGACGGCCACCGTGACCACCGGGTCGGCGGCGACGGTCGGCTCCAGGACCAACGGGTCGGCGGGCGTGCAGAGCGTGGCGCCCGCGCGGGCGGCCTTCGCCCCGACCACGGCGACGATGTCGCCGGCGGTCGCCGAGTCGGTCTCGGCGTGCCGGTCGGCCTGCACCCGCAGGATCCGGGCGATCCGCTCGGTGCGTTTCGTTCCGGCGTCCAGCACGGTGTCCCCCTTCCGCAGCGTGCCCGAGTAGATCCGCAGGTAGGTGAGCCGGCCGGTGGCGGTGGCGTTCACCTTGAACACCAGGGCCGCGAACGGCCCCGCCGGGTCGGCGGCGCGCTCCTGCTCGGCGCCGTCGCGCTCGCCGCGCACGGCGGGCACGTCCAGCGGCGAGGGCAGGTACGCGGTCACGGCGGCCAGCAGCGGCTCGATCCCCCGGTTGCGGTAGGCCGAGCCGCAGAGCACGACCACGGCCTCACCGGTGCGGGTGAGGTCGCGAAGGGCGGCGGCCAGCGTGCCGGGGGTCAGCGACCCGTGGTCGCAGAACTCCTCAAGCGCGCCCGGGTGCAGCCCGGCCACGGCCTCGTCGAGCGCCCGGCGGCGCCGTTCGGCCTCCTCGCGCAGCTCCTCGGGCACGGGGCCCTCGCGGTAGCCGTCCGGTCCGGGACCGTCCGTCCAGGTGAGGGCACGCATGCCGAGCAGGTCGACCACGCCGGTGAAGCCGTCCTCCCGCCCGATCGGCAGCTGGACGGCCAGTGGCGCCGGATGGAGCCGTTCCCGGATGGAGGCGACCGCCGCGTCGAGGTCGGCGCCGGCCCGGTCGAGCTTGTTCACGAACGCGATCCGCGGCACGCCGTGCCGGTCCGCCTGGCGCCAGACCGACTCGCTCTGCGGTTCGACGCCCGCGACGGCGTCGAACACCGCCACCGCTCCGTCGAGCACGCGCAGCGAGCGCTCCACCTCGTCGGCGAAGTCCACGTGGCCCGGCGTGTCGATCAGGTTGATCCGGTGGCCGTCCCAGGAGCAGCTGACCGCCGCGGCGAAGATGGTGATGCCGCGGTCGCGCTCCTGGGGGTCGCAGTCGGTCACGGTGGTGCCCTCGTGGACCTCGCCGCGCTTGTGGGTGGCACCGGTCAGGAAGAGGATCCGCTCGGTGACGGTGGTCTTGCCGGCGTCCACGTGGGCGAGGATGCCGAGGTTGCGAACGGTGGCGATCGCGGCGGTGGCGGTGGTCGTGGTGACGAGGTCGGTGCGCATGGCCCGGTGCCTTTCATGGCGTTACGAGGGGTCGGACTGCGCGATTCACCGCGACGACGGCACTGAGGGTGCACGGCCGGGGAACTCACGGTCGTACGGGACATCGCCCTCCGCCCACCCGGACCGGCCCGCGCAAGCGGGAGCCGGCCCGGCAACGGGCGCGGGAGGACGTGCGGTGGTTCAGGCGTTCGTCGCGGACTACCGGTGCCGGCCGCGCAGCGGGCACCGGGCGCACGAGGACACCAGGATCACCTCGTACCGGGACGAGGGAACGACGACAGCGGTGCGGTAGCGCACGACCGGTCCCTCCCTGTACTCGTCACGGGGCGTCACCCACGGAACGGTGGGCAGCGCGTCTCTGGGAGCCGAGTCTAGGGAGGCACCGCACCGCAGTCACCGGGTTTTCGTCGCCCGGCCCGGAGACGTCCGACTCCCCGCAGGTCGAGGCCCGAAGGGCCCTAGACCGGGGGAATCACCGTGTAGTTGGGCACCAGCCCTGCGCGCCGCGCCTCGTCCCGGCTCCAGATCCGCCCGGACTCCGGCTCGGAGCAGTTCCCCAGGAAGACTCCGTGCAGGCACGCGCCGCACCAGAGCGCGGCCATGACACCGCTGGAGGACGACGCCGGCCTGACGAAGGCGAGGCCGAGTTCGGCCCGGCCGCACTCCGGGCACGACCGCCCTGCCGGCGCGCGCTCGTCGGCCCACGCCTCCTCGTAGATGTCGAGCCACTGCGGGAAGCCCACCGAACCGCCCCTCCGTGTCGCCACCCGGGTGCCGGGACCCGGCCTCCGACGCCCGCCCCCCGGACACCCTGTCACGTAACCGCCGGCAGCGCAGTAGGGCGAAGCGGTGGATCCGCGGCCGGTGACCCTTCAGGGGGTGTCGCGGCACGGTGGGCGTGGAGGTGCAACGGTCGAGGCAGGTGCGGCGTGGGCGAAGTCGCGTGGCCCGCGGCGGGCGGGGGCGCGCGGGCGGCCCAGCACCACGCCCGCCAGGACCATGGCGAGACCGGCCAGTTGCAGCGGCCCCAGGCCCTCCCCCGCGACCGCGGTGCCGAGCAGTACGCCGGTCAGCGGGTTGAGCAGCCCGAGCAGGCCGACCGTCCCGGCCGGCAGGTGCCGCAGGCCGGCGAACCAGGCGGCGAACGCCAGCGCGGTGGCCACCAGGGTGACGTAGCCGAAGGCGATCAGCTGGGGCAGGGCGGGCGCGGGCGGTGCGCCCTCGACGGCCGCCGCGACCGGGAGCAGCAGCAGCCCGCCCGCCGTCAGCTGCCAGGACGTCGAGGCCAGCACGTCGGCGCCGTCCCGCCACCGGCCGGCGAGGACGTAGCCGCAGGAGGAGACCAGCATGGCCGCCGCCGAGGCGGCCAGCCCCGGCAGGCTCACGGCACCCGGCCGGGTGAGCAGCATCAACCCGACGCCGCCCAGACCCACCAACGCCCCGACCAGGTGGGCGCGGGCCGGGCGTTCGGCCACCAGGGCCCAGGCGATCAGCATCATCGCCAGCGGGGAGGCCGCCATGACGGTCGAGGCCACGCTGGTGGCCAGCAACTGGGAGGCGACGTAGAGCAGGACGAAGAACACGGCCGTGTTGAGCAGGCCGAGCACCGCCGACCGCCACCACCACGCGCCGCGCGGTCGGCGCGGGCGGAGCGCCAGCAGGATCAGCCCGGCCGGCAGGGCCCGCAGGGCGGCGCCCCAGAGCGGGCGGTCGGCCGGGAGGAACTCGCGGGTGACGTAGTAGTTGGCGCCCCACGCCACCGGCGCGACGGCGGTCAGCAGCACCCACCGAAGATTCGCTTCCATGGAAGTTAATATATCTTCCCGGGAAGATATTGGCTAGAATGGCCCCATGGAGCAGCAGCACGGCGACCCGTCCGCAAAGCCCGCAGCGGCGTTCGCACCGGCGCCCGCACCGCCCGGCCCGGCGGCCACCGCCCTCGCCCCCGGCACGGACCACGTGGCCGCCATCCAGGCCGAGTGGCACCGCGAGCGGCCCGACCTCGACGTCTCCCCCCAGGCCGTCATCGGCCGGCTCCACCGCCTGGCCGCCCGCCTCACCGACGAGCTCTGCCTGGTGTACGGGCGCTACGGCCTCGGCGAGGGCGAGTTCGACGTGCTCGCCGCGCTGCGCCGCGCCGGCGCCCCGTTCGAGCGCGCCCCCGGCGAGCTGGCCGCCCACACGATGGTCACCACCGGCGCGATGACCAAGCGGATCGACCGGCTGGAGCGGGCCGGGCTGGTCACCCGCCGGCGCAGCGAGGAGGACGGGCGCGCCCGCGTCGTCGCCCTCACCGACGCCGGACGCCGGCTGATCGACGAGGCCTTCACCGCCCACATGCGCAACGAGCGCCGGCTGCTCGACCTGCTCACCCCGGAGGAGTCGGCCGCCCTGGAGGCACTGCTGACCACCTGGCAGCAGCGCCTGGAGCACCAGCCCCCGCCCGCCTGACGCCGGCCCCGCCCGGCCCGACCCACCCGGCCCCGTCGCCCGGGGCCGAGCGCTCGGGACCGGCGGTACGCCTGTCCGACGATCATCAGTTCGGTCCCGCAGGCGCTACTGTGCCGGGGTGAACAGCAGCAATGACCTTCCCGACCAGGACGGCCGACCCGAACCGCAGCGGCCGGTGTGGCCGCGCAACCTGGCGCTCTCGCTGGCCGCGGCGGCCGCCGCGTACGGCGTGATGACCACCGTGGGGTCCTCCGACGAGGGCGACCCGGGCCACCGGGCGGCGGCCGCGCCGCCGGCCACCGCCGCATCGGCCGCCGACCGGCCGGCCGTGCCGCTGGACCGGGTGTTCCCCGCCGAGGTGAAGGCGGCCGACGGCACGGTCTACACCCGGGTGACGGCCAAGGCCCAGCTCTCCTGCCCGCCGGAGGGGGCGGTGGGCCCGCGCCTGGCCGGCCTGCTCAAGCAGGGCAAGGGCTGCGCCGGCGAGCAGACCGCGCTCTACCGGGACGGCCACGACAACCGGTTCAGCCTGGCGGTGTTCACCCTCCGGGACCCGCGGGACACCGCCCACGTGCTGGTCGAGCTGGCCAAGGCCGGCGCCGACCCCCAGGTGACCGCGCAGACCCCGCCGCTCGGGTGGGGGCTGCCCGCCCTGTCCGCCGACAGCGGCCGGGTGCAGTCCTTCGCCGGCGTCGACCGCGTCCTGGTGGTGGGGCTCGGCCAGTGGTCCGACGGCCGGAAGGCGGACTACCAGAAGCTGGTGGACCGGCTCCAGCCCGTCCTGACCGGTGTCGCCAAGAACCTCGGGCCCCGCGGGAGCGGGGTCTAGCGGCGCCGGCGGTCCGTCCCGGCGAGCCGGCGGCCGGCGCAGCCACCGGCTGCCGCCACCGTCGGCACCGATGGGCCGCGCGCCGGGGACACCCCCGGGGCGCGGCCCGCCACCGGTCCCGACCGGGACGGTCCTCGCCGGGACGGTCCTCGCCGTCCGGCCATCGGTCATTTCCCGTTGCCGGCAGCGGCGTCGTACGACTCGCGGGCGGCGAGCACCTCGGGCATGTGCTCCTCGGCCCACGCCTTGATCGACTGCATCAGCGGCAGCAGCCCGGTGCCGAGCGGGGTGAGTGCGTAGTCGACCCGGGCCGGCACCGAGGGGGTGACGGTGCGGGTGAGCAGGCCGTCGCGCTCCAGGGCGCGCAGGGTCTGGGTGAGCATCTTCTCGCTGACCCCCGCCAGTCGGCGGCGCAGGTCGCTGTACCGCTGCGGGCCGTCGGCCAGGGCGTTGACGACCAGGCTGACCCACTTGTCACCGATCCGGTCGAGCAGCTGCCGGGCCGGGCACTCGGCGATGTAGGCGTCGAAGCCGACCCGGGCGGCCTCGCGGCGCTGGGCGGCCGTCATGGTGGCCATGGGCTCTCCTCCCCGTTCGGTACGCACCTGCGGGTGCGTACTTCCTGCTGGAGAGCAACTCTCCGTAGTTTGGGTGGTGTTCGCAAGCCGCGATGCCGATCCGAAGGAGTGCGCCATGCGTGCCGTCGTCGTCCGGGCCCCGGGCGGGCCCGAAGCCCTGGAGCTGGTGGAGCTCCCGATTCCCGCGACCGGTCCCGGGCAGGTGCGGGTGCGGGTCGAGGCCGCGGGTGTCAACCCGGTCGACTCCGTCACCCGGGCCGGAATCCTGGTGGAGGCCGGGCTGATGACACCGCGCGAGGTCACCGGGATCGGCTGGGACGTGGCCGGGGTGGTCGACGAGGTGGGCCCGGGTGCGGCGGGCTTCGCTCCGGGTGACGCGGTGATCGGCCTGCGCGACCGGCTCGACCTGCCGATCGGCACCTACGCCGAGTACGTGGTGCTGGACGCCGCCGCGCTCGCCCCCGCGCCGTCCGGGATGCCCGCCGTCCGGGCCGCGACGCTCCCGCTCAACGGACTGACCGCCGTTCAGGCGCTCGACCTGCTCGATCTGCCGCCCGGTGCCACCCTGTTGGTCACCGGTGCGGCCGGCGCGGTGGGCGGCTTCGCCGTCCAACTGGCCGTCCTGCGCGGGCTCAGGGTGGTCGCGCTGGCCGGCCGCGAGGACGAGCCGGCGGTGCGTGGGCTGGGCGCCGAGTGGTTCGTCCCGCGCGGCACCGCCGACGTGGCGGCCGCGGTCCGGGGACTGATCCCCGGCGGGGTGGACGGCGTGCTCGACGCGGCGCTGCTGGGGATGCCCGCTCTGGGCGCGGTCCGCAACCGGGGTGCCTTCGTCACCGTCTCCGGCGGCGCCCCCGTGGGGCTGCGCGGCGTCCGGGTGGACACCGTCTGGATCGCCGCGGACGGTCCGGCCCTCGCCGGGCTCGCCGAGCTGGCCGCCCGGGGCTCGCTCACCCTGCGGGTGGCCGACACGTACCCGCTGGAGCGGGCCGCCGACGCCCACCGCCGGCTCGACCGCGGCGGCCTGCGCGGCCGGCTGGTGCTGCTGCCCTGAGCCGGCACGCTCCCCCGGCCCCCGCCCGGCGTCGCCCGGGCCGCGGCGGTGGCCGACGCTCAGTTCCGGCGGCCGCGTTGGCGCAGCCAGGCGACAGCGGCGATCAGGCCGACCGCCCCGCCCGTGCAGAGCTTGACGGCGCCCTTGGCGAGCAGCCAGCCCAGGCCGGGCACCGTCCAGCCCAGCCAGTGGAAGACGGCCAGCAGGACCGCCGCCGCACCCAGCGCCGCCACCACGCCGACGGCGACGGCCGTCCCGGTGGAGAGTTCGCGTTCCTCCGGCGCCGTCGCGCCCGCCTCGTTCGTGCCCCCATGGTCCATGAAGGCGATCCTAACCTCGGGTCAGCGCGGCGCGTGGTGGTGGGTGTCGCCGGTGTGCTCGCCGGTCTCGTGGTCGGGGAAGCTGACGGCCAGGGTGGCGCGGTACTCGAAGACGTCGTCGCGGTGGCCCGGCACACGTGCCCAGGCGAGCGAGTGCACCTCCGCCCCGGGTGCCTGGCGGCACCAGGCGGCCGCCTCCTCCAGCGCGCGGGCCGCCGAACGGCCGGTGCAGACGACGGCCGTGTACGCGGCGACGGACACGTCGCCGCCACCGCAGCGGGCACCCCGGGAGACGGCCCGGACCGCGGCCGCGGCGTGGGTCAGGTCGCGTGCCAGGTCGTCGACCACCCGGGGCGGCGCCGGCAGGACGACCTGGCCCTCCGCCACGGTCTCCGGCAGGTTCGTGCTCACTGTCAGGGCCTCCGTCCGCCTGGTCACGGGATCCGCCGGGCGCGGGATCCGCCTGGTCACCGGCCCAAGAATGCCGGGCGGCCATTCCTGGCATGACCACTTTCACCAGAACGTCACCCGTCCGGGGAACCGATGGTGTAGAGCATGACCGCGGCCGGTCCTCCCCTGCTATGAGCGGCCGTCCAAGCGGCCAGGTCAGCCCGCCTCCGACGTGCCCGTCCTCCAACCGTCCCCGGCTGTCACGCGGCTGTACAACACCCGTTGCAGGAACGGGAGATACCGAGCCCGACCGGCCACTACGATCCTGTAGCGTCCCAGTCCGCCGCACCGGCGGGCTTCAGCGGAGGGGGTTCCCGTGCAGCTCCACGCATCTTTCCGACAGCGGCGCCGACACCTCTGGCTGCCGGCTCTGGCGCTCGCGGGCGCCGCGCTGGCCGGGTGCTCGTCCGGCAGCAGCAAGGTGGTGGCCGCGTCCCCGGCCGGCACCGCCACCACCGGCACCGGCGCCCCCGCCACCACCGCCGCGCCCTCCGGCTCGGCCCCGGCCGCCCCGACGGGCGGCTCGACGGGCGGCTCGACGGCAGCCCCGACCGCCGCCCCCACCGGATCGCCCGGCTCCGACGCCACCGGCACAGCCACCGGCCCCGGCACCGGCACCGGCACCGGCACGGCAGGCTCCCGCCCCAAGGACGCCTGCACCCTGCTCGTGCCGACCCAGGTGGCGGCCACCATCAACGCGGTGGAGCCGCTGAACACCACCCGTCCCGACGCGGCGTCCGACGGCACCCCGGTCTGGGGCTGCACCTGGGGCAACCGCCAGTCCTACGCCTCCCTCCGCGAGATCGCGCCCGGCGTCCTCGCCTCCGCCAAGGCGGACCCCGCGAGGTCGGTCGCCCCGTTGCCCGGGGTCGGCACCGAGGCCGTGATCGCGACCCGCAAGGACCACACCCACCCCGTCGCCTACTTCGTCACCGGCGGCCACACCTACGAGGTCGAAGTGGTGAAGGACCGCGGCCCGGGCGACGCGGTCAACGCCGGCCTGGAGGCGGCGGCGGAGGGCAGCCTCGCCCTGGTGTTCGCCAAGTCCCTCGGCGGCTGACGGCCACCGCCTCCGACGGCCCGGGCCGGGGGACACGCCCCGGTCTGGGCCGTTCGAAGGCGGCGGGGGGCGCCGGGCGGCGCAGCCGGTTCCCTCCGGGGCGTGAACGGGGCCGGGGCCGGAGCGGCGGGCGGATGCGGGCGCGGCGCGGGCGTTCTCAGAATGACCCACGGCGCCGTACCCCGTAATCCCCCGACAGCCAAGGCGGATCGTATGAGCCGACTCCACCCACCCCCCGCCCGGGCCGTCCGGCGCAGGACCCGCGCGTCCCGCTCCGGGACCGCCCTCCTCTCCGGACTGGTCCTGCTCGCCCCCGCGGCCGCGGCCGGGTCGCTGGTCAGCGCGATACCCGCGCGGGCCGACAATCCGACCATCTCGCTCAACTCCCTGCGCACCGCGTGGGACGCGGCCGAGCCCAACCTCGGCCCGGCCCAGGTCTCGGCCTCGGACTTCGGCCGCCGCTGGTCCACCGCGGTCGACGGCGCGGTGTTCGCGCAGCCGCTGGTGGCGGGTTCGACGGTGGTGGTGGCCACCGAGACCAACCACGTCTACGGCGTGAGCGCGACCGACGGCCGGATCCTGTGGCAGCGCGCGCTCGGCACGCCCGTGCCGTCCTCGACGGCCTGCCTCTCCCCCGGGACCGGCATCACCTCGACGCCGGTGTACGACAAGGCGACCGACACCGTCTACCTGGTGGCCAAGGCCAACGAGAACGGCGCGCACTTCTCCGTGCACGCCCTCGACGCCGCCTCGGGTGCCGAGCGGAGCGGCTGGCCGGTCACCGTCCAGGGCGATCCGGTGAACAGCCCCGGCGTCCCGTTCAACCCGGGCACCTCCGCGCAGCGCGCCGGGCTGCTCCTGCTGAACGGTGCGGTGTACTTCGGCTTCGCCTCCGACTGCGGTGTCGGCACCTACGTCGGCCACGTGGCCGGCGTCAACACCTCGACGCGCAAGCTGACCCTCTGGTCCACCGAGTCCGGCTCCAAGTCGCAGAACGGCGGCGTCTGGATGAGCGGCGGCGGGCTGGTCTCGGACGGCTCCGGGCGGATCTTCATCGCGACCGGGAACGGCGCCGGCGAGAGCTCGTCCCCGCCGAAGGGGCCGGGTGACAAGCCGCAGGGCCACTTCGCCGACTCCGTCGTCCGGTTGGGCGTCAACAGCGACGGCAGCCTCGCGCCGAAGGACTTCTTCAGCCCGTCCAACAACCGCCAACTCGACCACGACGACCTGGACCTGGGCTCCGGCGGCCCGGCCGCGCTGCCGACCGGCTTCGGCACCTCCGCGCACCCGCACCTGCTGGTGCAGGTCGGCAAGGACGGGCGGATCTTCCTGCTGGACCGCGACAACCTGGGCGGCATGGGCCAGGGGCCGAACGGCACGGACGCGGTGGTCGGGACGACCGGCCCGTACAAGGGCGTCTGGGGCCACCCGGGCGTCTGGGGCGGGGACGGCGGCTACGTCTACATGATCGAGAACTACGGGTCGCTGCGCGCGCTCAAGTACTCGGTGAACGGCAGCGGCAACCCGCAGCTGACCAGCGCCGGGACGAGCGCCGAGGGCTTCGGCTACGCCTCCGGATCCCCGGTGGTGACGTCCAACGGGACGACGAGCGGCTCGGCGCTGGTCTGGCTCGTCTACTCCGGCACCGGACCGGGCGGGCAGAACGGTGAACTGCGGGTCTACGACCCGGTACCGGTCAACGGCACGCTGAAGATGCGGCGCAGCTTCCCGCTCGGCACGGTGACCAGGTTCTCCGTCCCGGCGACGGACAGCGGGCGGGTGTTCGTCGGCACCAAGGACGGCCACCTCATCGCCTTCGGCCGCGCCTCCTGAGCCGGTGGCCCCGGGGCCCGGTCCGGCGTTCCGGACGCCGTTGGCGAATGTGACTGATCGGCTGCGCTGAGTGACGCCGGTCTCCGAGACTTGTTCTCGGAGACCGGCGTTCGTCGTTGTGGGGGTGCGTGGTGTCGATGCGTGCGGGTGGTCCGGGCGAGGTGCCGGCGGAGACGGTGCGGGTGGCGCGGGCAGCGTTCCCGAAGGGAAGCCTGGCGATCCGGATCCGGGACGAGCTCGGGGTGCTGTTCAGCGATGGGCGGTTCGCCGATCTGTTCCCGGCGCGGGGCAAGCCGGCGTGGTCGCCAGGCCGACTCGCACTGGTGTTGGTGCTGCAGTTCGTCGAGGGGCTGACCGACCGGCAGGCCGCGGAGGCGGTGCGGGCGAGGATCGACTTCAAGTACGCCCTCGGTCTGGAACTCGGCGATCCCGGCTTCGACTTCTCGGTGCTCTCGGAGTTCAGGGACCGCCTGGTCGAGGCGGACGCCGGACGGCGGGTGCTGGACGGCGTCCTCGACGCGGCCCGGGCCAAGGGCCTGCTGAAGACTGCGGGCCGTGCCCGCACCGACTCCACCCACGTGCTGTCCGCCGCCCGGGAGATGTTCTGGCTGGAGATGGTCTCGGAGACCCTGCGCTCCGCCTTGAACGCGCTCGCCCAGGCCGCCCCCGAATGGCTGGCGGATGTCGCGGAGCCGGACTGGTTCCGGCACTACGCCACCCGGGCCGAGGACTCCCGCTTCCCCAAGGCGCACGCGAAGCGTGTCGAGGTCGGGCAGCGGATCGGCACCGATGGGACACGGCTCTTCCAGGCGCTCTGCGCTCCCGGCGCGCCGTCCGGGCCGCGGGACCTGCCCGAGGTGGAGACCCTGCGCCGGGTCTGGCTCCAGCACTTCCACCAGGTCGAGGGCGAGGTGAGGCGCCGGGACCCAAAAGACCGGCCGCCGGGCGCTCTGCGCCTGGTCACCCCGTATGACCCCGAGGCGCGCGGCGGCAGGAAGAACGAGCTGATCTGGGACGGCTACAAGGTCCACCTGACCGAGACCTGCGAGCCCGACGCGCCGAACCTGGTCACGAACGTGGCCACCACCGTCGCCACCGTCGCGGACAGCGTCATGAGCGAGACGATCCACGCCTCGCTCGCCGAGCGGGACTGCCTGCCGGGCGAGCACTGGGTCGACGCCGGGTATCCCACCGCCTCCCAGATCGCGGCGGCCCGGCGCGAGCACGGCATCGCCCTGCACGGACCGGTCGCGGCCAACACCAGCGCACAGAGCGATCCGGCCGGCGGCCACGGCCAGGAGGCCTTCACCATCGACTGGGACCGCGAGCAGGTCACCTGCCCCGGCGGCCACACCAGCGTCAACTGGAGTAGCCGGCTCTCCGAACACGGGCTGCCGGTGATCCGGGTGCGGTTCTCCTCCACCAACTGCCGTCCCTGCCCAGCCCGGACGGCATGCATCAACTCACCCAACGCCCCACGACGCGAACTGCGCCTGCGCCGACACGACGAACACCACGCCCTGCAAGCCGCCAGGACCGAGCAGCAGACCGACGACTGGAAAGAGCGCTATAAGGTCCGCGCCGGAGTCGAAGGCACCATCGCCCAAGGCGTCCAACGCTGCGGCATGCGCAGATCCCGCTACCGAGGCCTCGCGAAGACCAGCCTCCAGCACCAGCTCACCGGCGCCGCCCTCAACCTCACCCGCATCGACGCCCACCTCACCGACACACCCCGAGCCCGCACCCGCACCAGCCACTTCACAGCACTTCGCCCGCCGACCAATCGGTCGGCGGGGCGAAATGATCAGGACCCGCATTAACCAACAGCGTCCGGCGTTCCGGCCGGGGCCGACGGGGCGGGCCCGGCCGCCGTCCGTCACCCGTTCGAGCGCGATTGTCCCCGGATCGCGCGGTTCGGACCGGCGGCCGGGCCCGGCGGCTCGTAGCGTCCTGACCCAGGGGGCGCACGCGCCCCCTCCCCCAGCACCCCCGGCCCGAGGAGGACCGATGCACCAGAACGCGCAGCCCCACCCCGTCCCCGCCGCACCGCCGGCGCGCCCGGCCGGCGCCGCCAAGCCCAGCTGGTCCGCGCCGGCGGTGGAGTGCCACCGCACCGGGGCCGAGGTCACCGCGTACGCCGGACGGGCCGCCCAGTGGCGCAACCGCTGACCCGCGAGCGGTTCGCGGCCAGGCTGCACGACCTGCGCGGGCGGTACTGGGACACCCACCCGTTCCACCTGCGCCTGCACTCCGGTGGCTGCACGCCACCGGAGTTGCGGCGCTGGGTCGCCAACCGCTGGTACTACCAGCTCTGCCTGACCCGCAAGAACGCCGCCATCATCGCCAACTGCCCGCTGCCGGAGGTCCGGCGGGCCTGGGTGGAGCGACTCGGCTACCAGGACGGGCCGAACGGCGACGAGGGCGGCCTGGCCGACTGGCTGGTGCTCGCCGAGGCGGTCGGCCTCGACCGCGCGGAGGTGACCGACGAGCGCCACGTCGCGCGCGGGGTGCGCTTCGCCGTCGACGGCTACCTGCACTTCTGCCAGACCCGGCCGTGGACCGAGGGGGTCGCGGCGGCGCTCACCGAGATGTTCTCGCCCGACCACATGGCCCGGCGGGTGACCGCCTGGCGCACCCACTACGAGTGGATCGACCCGGCCGGGTACGCCTACTTCGAGCACCGCATCCCCACCGCCCGCCGGGACAGCGCCCGCACCCTGGAGCTGGTCCTGGACCACTGCACGACCGCCGCGCAGCAGCAGGCCGCGGTGGAGGCGCTGGCGTTCAAGTGCGAGGTGCTGCGCGCCATGCTGGACGCCGTCGACTACGGGGCCGACCGGTGACCGCCGCTGTCCCCCGCATCCCCGGCACCCCGCCGGCACCGGCCGGCCGGACCGCCCCTCCGGCTCGGACCGCCTCTCCGGCGGCCTCTCCGGCTCCGACCGCCCCGCCTGCCGACGTGGCGCCCACGCTGCGGCCGGGGCTGCGGCCCGGCGTGCGGCTGGTGCACGACCCGGTCCGCGACCGCGCCGCGCTGCTCTACCCCGAGGGCGTCCTGCTGCTCAACGACAGCGCCGCCGCCGTCCTGCGGCACTGCGACGGCCGCCGCGACGCCGAACGGATCACCGCCGACCTCGCCGCCGAGTACGACGGGGTGGACGGCGGCCACGTGCGCGAGCTGCTGGCAGACCTCGCCCACCAGCGGCTGCTCGCCCTGGACGGCACCGGGGCGCCGGCGAGGCCGCAGCGGGCCGCCGGGCTGCCCGGCGCCGCCGGCCGCGGGCCGGTACCGCTCGGCCTGGTCGCCGAGCTCACCCACCGCTGCCCGCTGCAGTGCACCTACTGCGCCAACCCTGTCGAGCTCGCCCGCCACCGGGACGAGTTGGCGACCGAGCAGTGGCTGCGCATCCTCGACCAGGCCCGCGGGCTGGGCGTGCTGCAGGTCCACCTCACCGGCGGCGAGCCGCTGCTCCGCCGCGACCTGACCCGGATCGTGGCCCACGCCCATGGCCTCGGCCTCTACACCAACCTGATCACCAGTGGCCTGCCACTGGACGCCGCCCGCACCGCCGAACTGGCCGAGGCCGGTCTGGACCACGTCCAGCTCTCGGTCCAGGACGCCGACCTGCGCCGGGCCGACGCCGTCGCCGGGCTGGCCGCGCACGAGCGCAAGCTCGCCGCCGCGGCGCTGCTGACCGGCGCGGGCCTGCCGCTGACCGTCAACGCCGTGCTGCACCGCGGCAACCTGCCCCGCGTCGGGGCACTGGTCGAGCTGGCCGTGGCGCTCGGCGCCGACCGCGTCGAGCTGGCGCACACCCAGTTCTACGGCTGGGCCTGGCGCAACCGGGCCCACCTCGCCCCCGGCGAGGCCCAGGTCCGGCAGGCCGAGCGGGACGTCGCCGCCGCCCGCGAGCGCCACGGCGAGCGGATCGAGATCGTGCACGTCGCCGCCGACCACCACGACGGCACCGTCAAGCCCTGCATGGACGGCTGGGGCAGCCGCCAGCTGGTCGTGGCACCCACCGGCGACGTGCTGCCCTGCCTGGCGGCGGCCCAGCTGCCCGGCCTGCCGGTACCGAGCGCCGTCACCGACGGGCTCGCCGCGATCTGGCACGACTCCCCGGCGTTCAACCGCTACCGGGGCACCGACTGGATGCCCGAGCCGTGCCGCGGCTGCGCGCTGCGCGAGGTCGACCACGGCGGCTGCCGCTGCCAGGCCTTCCAGTTCACCGGCGACGCCGGCGCCACCGACCCGGCCTGCCGGCTCTCCCCGCACCACCACCTGGTCACCGGCCCCGCCCCCGCCGACACCCCGGCGCCCGTCCCACGGAGGCTGCGCTGAAGATCCGGATCCTCGGCACCGCCGCCGGCGGCGGGCTGCCCCAGTGGAACTGCGGCTGCGCGGGCTGCACCACCGCCCGCCGCACCGGCGCCGCCCGCACCCAGGACTGCCTGGCCGTCAGCGCCGACGGCGCCGCCTGGTACCTGGTCAACGCCTCCCCCGACCTGCGCGGGCAGCTCCTGGCCGCCCCCGAGCTCGCCCCCGCTCCCGGCAGCCGGGAGACCCCGCTGCGCGGCGCGCTGCTCACCAGCGCCGAACTGGACCACACCCTGGGCCTGCTGACCCTGCGGGAGGCCGCCGCCCTCACCGTCCACGCCACCCTCCCGGTGCGCTACGCCCTGCACGCGGGCTTCCCGGTCGGCCCGCTGCTCGCGCCGTACACCAAGGCCCGCTGGCACACCCTCACCCCCGGGCAGGCCGTCGAGCTGGACGGCGGGCTGCGCGCCGAGCCGCTGGCGCTCGGCGACAAGCGCCCCCGGTACGCGGCCGACCTGCCCGGCGAGGGCTGGGAAGGCCGGTCGGACTGGGTGGTCGGCTACCGCTTCACCGCCGCCGGCAGCCGCTCCTGCGCCGTGTACGCACCCGGGCTGGCCGCCTGGACCCCGGCGGTCGAGGCGGCGGTGACCGGTGCGGACGTGGTGATCCTGGACGGCACCTTCAGCACCGACGACGAACTGGCCGGACGCACCGGCGGTGCACGCACCTCCCGCGGCATGGGCCACCTGGCGGTCCGGGACTCACTGCCCCACCTCGCCCGCCTCCCCGGGCCCCGCTACCTCTACACCCACCTCAACAACACCAACCCGCTGGCCCACCCGGGCTCCCCCGGCACCGAGGCGCCGGCGCGGGACCTCGCCGCGGCCGGCGCCGCCGTCGCCGAGGACGGGATGCTGATCGAGCTCTGATCCCCGGCGGCGGGAGCGGCGGGTCGAGGCCCGGACGGGCGCGGCCCCAGGCCTGGGGGGCGTCACTACCGGGCCGCACCGGCCGGCCCCGCCGCCACCTGCGCGTTCATCCGAAGGTGGCGCCGCGGGCAACCTTTCGCCACCTCCGCCGCGTCAGATCGTCGTGATACTAATCATCCCGGGAACGCGATCTGTCATGCACCGTCAGGCACCATGCCGACGGCCGGTCCGTTCCCCGGTAGTCCGAACGGTCACGGGGAGGGGCACGGCATGAGCGCAGGGCTGAGCGGCGGTCGGCGAACGGGGCACCGGCTGCGGCTGGGCAAGCGGATGGCCGGCACGGCGGCGGTCTTCACCGCCCTGGCGGCGCTGACGGGCTCCCAGGTGACCGGACTCGGCCTGGCCCCGGTCGCCGCGGCCGACGCGCCGCAGCCCACGGACGGCGCCACGGCCACCCGGGCCGTCGCCACCACCGTGCCCGACGCCGCCCGACCGACGCTCCCGAACACGCCCGGCGGTACCGGCACACCGGTCGACGGCGGTGGCACCGTCCCGCTGCCGCAGCCGCCCACCGCGCTGCCCGGCGACCCCTCGGCCGGCCCGTTCCGCACCGGTCCCGCGCTGCCGGAGACCGTCTTCGCCGCCTACCGGCAGGCCGAGACCGCCCTGGCGCAGCGCTCGCCCGGCTGCCACCTGCCCTGGCAGCTGCTGGCCGCGATCGGCGAGGTCGAGTCCGGCCAGGCCAACCGCGGCGGCGTGGACGCCGGCGGGACGACGTACCGGCCGATCCTCGGGCCGGTCCTCGACGGCAAGGGCTTCGCGGCGATCCCGGACACCGACGGCGGCCGCCACGACGGGGACCGGGTCTGGGACCGCGCCGTCGGTCCGATGCAGTTCATCCCCTCCACCTGGGCCTCCTGGGGCGTGGACGCCAACGGCGACGGCACGGCCGACCCCAACAACATCTTCGACGCCGCCCAGGCCGCGGGCCGCTACCTGTGCGCGGGCGGGCGTGACCTCGCCGACCCGGCGCAGCTCGACCGGGCGATCCTCGGCTACAACCACTCCGACGCGTACCTGCGGACCGTCAAGAACTGGATGGCCCACTTCGGCACCGGGACGGCGACCACCGTCCCGAACCGCCCGGCCCCGGCCGCCACCACGGCGCCCACCACGCCCGCCGCGCCGGCCCCGTCGACCGCGACCGTGCCGTCGGCGCCGGCCCCGTCGACCGCGGCCTCGCCGTCGGCCTCACCGGTCACGGCGTCCCCCTCGGCCTCGCCGAGCGCGAGCGCCTCGCCGAGCGCGAGCGCCTCGCCGAGCGCGAGCCCGAGCACCTCGCCGAGCCCGACCGCCGGCCCGAGCGCGAGCACCTCGCCCAGCGCGACGCCGACCGGCACCGGAACCCCGACCGGGACGCCGAGCGCCACCCCGACCGGCACCCCGACCACGACGCCCAGCGGTACGCCGACGGCCACGCCCACCACCTGCCCGGTGCCCACCCCGTCGGCCACCGGCACGCCGAACCCGACGGCCTCGCCGACGGCAGCCGCCACCCCCACGGCGAGCGGCACGCCCACGGCCACCCCGTCGGCGACCGCCACGGCGTCGCCCACCGCCCCCGGCTGCCCGACCCCGACCCCCACCGCGTCCGCCTCCGCGGCCGCCTCCCCCGCGGCCGCCCCGTCGGCGAACGTCTCCCCCTCGGCCGCGCCCTCGCCGTCGGCCCACTGACGCGGCGCACAGCGGGGGATCCGGCCCGGCCCGGATCCCCCGCTTCCGCACGCCTGCAGCTGCCTTTGCGTAGCTGCCTACGGCCTGACGACTCGGGACGAGCCGCCCACCCGGGCGGCCGCGCCGGTCAGTCCCCGCCGAGGGCACCCGCCCCGCCGCCGTCGTCGCCATCGCCATCGCCGCCGCCGTCATCCTCGCCGCCGCCGTCGCTTTCGCCGTCGTCGTTCTCGTGATCGTCGTCGTAGCTGATGCCCGCCTCGCGGTCACGCTGCTCCTGGAGCTTGACCGGGAGGTCCGGATCCCAGTCGGAGGTGCGCGGCAGCTCGGGCCCGTCCGGGCCGAGCCGGACCACGGGCTCGACCCGGACCAGGCGGAACCGGCGCTCGCCGGCGGACAGTTCGTGGCCGCGCTCGGCGTCGAGGCGGTCGGCGGCGGCCGCGTACCGGGCGCGCTCGTCGGCGGTCAGCCGGGGCAGCATCCGCGGCGCGAAGTCGCGCAGGTAGGCGGCGAGGCTGTCGCGGGCGGCCTGGGGGGACTCGCAGGCCGCGGTCATCGGCGCCCAACGTCCCTTCCCGTACTCGGCGACCGCGCAGTGCACCGGCAGGACGAGGACGTTCGGGTACAGGTGGGAGGCGAGCCGGGCATCGGCCCGGACGTCCTCGGGGATGCCGTGGCCGGCCGGGACCAGCGCCGTCATGTCCAGCCGGAGGATGCCGTCGACCAGCGTGACGGCGGCGGTCGGGTCGATGACGAACCCGCGCACCCGGGACGGCGCGCGGTGGCCCTTGCCGACCTCGGCCGGGTCCGGGTCGGTGGGGCGCGGCGGCTCGATGCCCTCCGGCCCGGAGCGCAACACCTGCTCGGCCCGGAAGATGCGGTACTCCCGGCCGGCGACCGCGATCTCGTCCAGCGCCTCCCAGTCCATCCGCCGGTACGCGGCGGTGTACGCGGCGCGCTCCTCGGCGGTGATGTCCCAGGAGGCGGCGAACGGGTGGCCGGGCTCGGTCCGTGCCCAGCAGCGGAACCGGTGGCCGAGGTCGTCCCGGGCCATCTGCGGGGTGGTGGAGTGGAAGTCGAGGATCCGCCAGGCACTCGGACCGACCCGCTCCAGGCTGCCGAAGACGGGCGGCATCATCATCAGCCGCGGGTACTTCTCCCGGGACTCCCAGGCCTCCAGGCCGACCACGGCGGCCACCGGGTCGTCGGTGGGGCCGACCCGGACGGTGAGGTGTGCGGGCAACTGCACGGCGTCGTCGTCCATGCGGCCAGTGTTAGCGGACCGGTCGAGCGCGTCGCAGTGATATCGCGGAAGTCCACCCGACCGAGCGCCACCGGTGGCACGCTCCGCGCGGGGCGGCCCGCCCGGGTCCGGCACCGGCCGCCATGCGGCCGCCCGGTCGCCTCCGGGACTGCAGCGGACGCGGGACCCGTCCGGGGGAGATCGGACGGGTCCCGCGCCGCCGTTCGGGGGCCGGCGGGCACACGGCGGCCGGCGGCGTCCGGCCGGAGGCGCCGGCCTCGGGCAGTGGCCCGCCGCTGCTCGTCAGAGGTGCTTGACCAGCTCGGGCATCAGGTCCTGGAAGGTGCGACCGGTCGCCGGCTGGCCGATCGCGGCCATCTGCCAGCCGTTCCCGGCACGCTGCACCTTGGCCATGATCTGCGCGGTGTACGGGCCGCCGCCGGTGAGCGTGTAGCGGGCGAGCTCGGCGCCGGTCTGCTCGTCGACCAGCCGGCAGAAGGCGTTCTCGACCTCCTGGAAGGTCTGCCCGGTGAAGGAGTTGACGGTGAACACGATCTGGTCGACCGCGGCCGGCACCCGGTCGAGGTCCACCGTGATGGACTCGTCGTCGGTCGCGTCGCCCGCACCGCCGGTCAGGTTGTCGCCGCTGTGGCGGACCGAGCCGTCGTTGCTCTGGAGGTGCTGGAAGAACACCACGTCCACCGGCTTGCTGCCGGCGAACAGCACCGCCGAGGCGTCCAGGTCGATCTCCTGGGAGGCCAGCAGCTTGGCGAAGAAGCCCTTCTTCTGCGCGGCGCGCCAGCCGAGGCCCATCCGGACCACGCCCAGCCGGCCACCGCCCGCCTTCTCCAGGCTCAGTTTCTGCCCCTTGGCCAGCGAAACGCTCATCGCGCCCTCCTCGTTCCTCCGCCTGCCGGCTTGAATCTACAGCACTGTAGAGGCCGGCCGCGTCCGGGGTCCTCGCGCGGTCCGCCTCCCCGTGGATCCCGTACCCCGCTCCGACGATCCACACCACATGGTTCGACCACGCCGCTCCGAATACAGGATCATCCGAGCACACCGGGGCAGGGCACCACGACTGACACACCGCAGCACGTTGGGGCCGTCAAGCTGCGCGCCGAACCCGGCGCGCGTGAGCCCGCCCCGGCTGCCGGCGAATCCTCAGGCGGTGCACTCCAGCCGCACCAGGGCGTCGATCGCCTCCGTCCGCTGCGGCCCGCCGGTACCGCCTCCGGCGCCCCCGGCGCCCCCGGCGGCGGCCGATCGGTGGCCACCGCCGCCCACCGGCCGGTGGACCCGCTCGGCCCGGACCGTGTGCAGCCCGGCACCGTCGAGGTCGGCGAGCACGTCGTCCGGGGTGTAGAGGACGCGCGGGTCCTGCGGACCGCCGACGCCCTCGGTGAGGTTGGTGCTGTCGTGGGCGACCACCAGCAGGGTGCCGCCGGGGGCGAGCGCGGCGGCGGCCCGCACCAGGGCGGCCCGGCGGTCCTCGGCGGGGAGCTGCAGGTACGCGACCAGCACCAAGTCGTAGCCCTCCGGCGGGGCTTCGAGCTCCCGGGCGTCGCCGTGCCGCCAGGTCAGCCGGTCGGCGACCTCGTCCGGCAGGTCCGCGGTGAGCCGCTCGGCCCGCTCCAGCGCCACCGCGGAGAAGTCCAGCCCGGTGACGTGCCAGCCCCGGCGAGCCAGCCAGATGCTGTTCCGGCCCTCCCCGGCGGCCAGGTCCAGCGCCCGGCCCGGGGCCAGCTCGGCCAGCTCACGGACCACCCACCGGTTGGGCTCGACGCCCCAGACCAACTCGCTCGCGGCGTAGCGCTCGTCCCAGTCCCGGCTCTTCATGGGTCTCCTCCACTCGACGGGGCTGCTCCCGTACGCCACCGTACCGGCGGGGCCGCCCGCGGGGAGGCCCGGCGGCGGCCGGACAGCAGCCGGACGGCAGCCGCCGCACGGCCCTGCCGCAGCGTGGACCCGTCCAGCGCCCGGACACCCTTGCCGGTGAATATTGGTCCAGTCCAATCTGTGATGTCGTGGCGCGGCCGAACCACGGTCCGGTGCCCGCCGGTTCGCCGTACGCAAAAAGCCTGCGCTTAGGCCCCGAGGGGCCGAAGAGCCGGGCCCGGGGAAGGCGGGGGCCGCGCGGATCACCGTGATCCGCGCGGCCTCGTGTCAGGACACTGAGAGGGCCTAACGCCCCGGCACCGGGTCGGGCGTGCCGCGGCGTGCGACGCCCGGGCGGCAGCGGAGCAGCCGTCCGACCGTCAGCCGGGCGCCGCGCAGCGCGCCGTGCCGGTGCAACGCCTGGACGGCGTAGGTCGAACAGCTCGGCGTGTACGGGCAGCAGGCCGGCCGCTTCGGGCTCACCTCGGTCCGGTAGTACCGCACCGCGCCGTACAGCACGCCCGCCGCGAACCCGCCCGGTACGGGCGCGGCCGGATCCGCACCGGCGCCCCCGCCCGTGCCGGGGCGACCGCCCCGGCCGCCGGTCAGGGCGAACCGGACCCCCGCGGCCATCATCACCGGGACCAGCGCGATCAGGCAGGGGTCGCCGAGCTCGCAGCAGCAGTCGACCCCGTCGCAGGCGTCCGACCAGTCGCGGTCCTTCTTCTTGCGGTTCCGCCGCTTGTACGCCAGCCACTCCTGCCGCTGCGCCTTGCGCCGGCGACGCTCCTTCTCGGGCAGCCACCACCACGCCCGCTCGGGACGCTGCGGCGGGAACTGGGCGCCCGGACCGGGCGTCGGGTAGGTCACGGCTGGTGTTCCTCTCGGCACGCTGGCGCGCCGGAGCCGGCCCCCGACGGCCCGATCAGGTTATCCGAGCACGCCGCCACAGCGGTACGTCAGTCCTGACCGCCGCCCAGGGTGGGGAACAGGTCGGTGAACGGCTGGGTGGTCACCGAGACGCTGCGGCCGAACGGGTCGTCGAAGTCCCAGATCAGGAAGAGCAGGAAGGCGATCAGCGCACTGAACGCCCCGGCCAGCAGCAACTCCCGGTAGGAGCGCCGGATCTGCAGGGCGAAGACCATGCCGACCGTCACCACGGCGCCGACGATCAGGCCGAACCAGACCACGCCGGGCATGGTCGGGCCGGCGTTCTGCCCGCGGGCGTTGCGCGCGTCGTCGGCGACGCTGATCCGGTCCATGATCGGCTGGTAGGCCTGGGCCTCCAGGTCGCCGGCCGGTGTGCGGGTAGCGACGTCCTGGCGCAGCTTGTCCAGCAGCTCGGTGCCCCGGGCGGATACCTCGCCGTGCTCGCGCATGTACGCCCACTCCACGTCCACGACGTACGAGACGTAGGCGTCCACGTCGGCCTGGACCTTGTCCCGGAACTCGACCGGGTAGACCTGGGCGCGCTCGCTCACCTCGTGCAGCGACTGCGCCTCGCGGAACACGTCGTCCTGGGCCGCGCCGCGCGCCTCCCAGACGCCGGCGATGGCGAGGCCGAGCACGATCGCGTAGACCACGCCGATCATCATCGTCATGTACTCGATGACGTCGGGCGTCTCGTCGGTGTCCTCGTCCTCACGGACCCGGCGGTGCCTCAGCAGCACCACCGCCACCACGACGGCACAGGCCGCCGACATGGCGATGGCCAGCGCCAACCACTCGGACATGGGAACTCCTTTCCAGGGTTAGGGATTTCAAGGGGCCGGGGCGCCGGCCGCCGCTCGGCGGGGCCGGTCCGCGGCGCGTCCCGTTCGCGGGAACGGCGTCGCCGACGGCGCCCGGCCGTACCGGGCGCCGTCGGACGCGGTTCGCGTGACCGCCACGAGCGCGGTCGGCTACGGCCGTGGTCACCGGGGAGCGGCCGGGCCCCGGAGCTGCCGGGAACCGGGGTTGCCGGCCTCCGAGGGGTTGCCGGCCGCCCGCGATGCCGGGAACCGGAGGTGCCGGCGGCCGAGCCGGCGGGTCGGGTGTCCGCGGCCCGGGTCGGTGATGGGTCCTCGACGAGCGTCCGCCGGGGCCCGCGATCCGCCGGAGCCGGTCAGGACCGGCCGGAACCGCCGCGGCCGGAGCGTCCGCGCGGTCGCAGGGCCGCCGCCGCGAGGACCGCCGGCACCGTGACCACGAGCATCGTCCTGGTGGTCGCGCCGCCGTGGTGCCGTTCGGGCGCCTGGATCGGTGGGGCGAGCGGCGCCTTGGCGGGCTTCGCCACCGGTTTCGGCCGTACGGGGCTGGGCGCGGGCGGGCTCGGCTCCGGCGGGGCCGGGGGCTCGGGCGCCGGGATGACCGGTTGTGCGGTCGGCTTCGGCGTGGGTTTCGGCGTCGGCCGGGGCGACGGGGGCGGCGGGGTCGGCCGCGGCGGGGGCGCGGGCGGCGGCACCGGCGCGGCGGTGGGCGGCGGTGCCGGCACGGGTGTGGGGGTCGGCGGGTGGGTCGGACTGGGCGTCGGGGTGGGCGTCGGCGTCGGGGTGGGCGTCGGCGTCGGCTTGGGAGTGGGGGTCGGTGTCGGGGTCGGCTTGGGGGTCGGTGTCGGGCTGGGACAGGGCGGTGTCGGTGTCGGGGTCGGGCACGGGTGGTGGTGACCGGGCTTAGGGTGCGGCTCGGGCTTCGGTCTGGGCTTGGGGTGCTTCGGCTTCCCCGAGTGGTCGACCGTCACCCCGACCTCCACGTCCACGTCGACGTCGACACCGACGTCCACGCCGCCGGGGCCGACCGACACCGATACATCCGTCCCGGTCGAGACGCAGGTCTCGACGACCGGCCCGTGCGATCTTCCGCCACCCTGGTGTTCGGACGCCCGGGCACCGGCCGCGCCGCTCAGCAGGGCGCAGAGGGCGGCGACCCCCGCCGCGGCACCGGCCAGCCGGGCACGCCGTCCACGGGCTCCGCCGCCGTCACCGCCCACCACGATCAGGTCTGCAATCACGGCTGCCCGTCCACCGGTATCCGTCGGGGCTGCTGGGGTTGCGGCATGGGCTCCATGCACCTCTCGCGTCGCGGGGAACGTGGGAATGTCCTCGGTCGGGACCTCGCCTACGGGTCCTCGTCGGGCGGCGCCCTCCACGCGAAGGTCCGCCCGACACCGGACGGCCCGCCTCGTGGGGCGGGCCGTCCGACATCAGGTGAAACGATCTTGCGGCCGACCGGTTACGGCCGGAGCGGATTCGGGCGCGGCCGCCGGTGGACGGCGGCCGCGCCGGCGCTCAGTGGCGCCCGTGGGCGATCTCGACGTTCTCCAGGACGCCGACCGCGTCCGGCACCAGGATCGCCGCGGAGTAGTAGGCGCTGACCAGGTAGGAGATGATGGCCTTCTCGCTGATCCCCATGAACCGGACCGAGAGGCTCGGCTGGTACTCGTCCGGGATCCCGGTCTGGTGCAGGCCGATGACGCCCTGGTTGTCCTCGCCGACTCGCATCACGAGGATGGAGCTGGTGTTCTCCTTGGTGATCGGGATCTTGCTGCAGGGCAGGATCGGGACACCGCGCCAGGCCGGCACCTGCTGCCCGCCGAGGTCGACATGGTGCGGGTAGAGGCCGCGGGCGTTCAGCTCCCGCCCGATCGCCGCGATGGTCCGCGGGTGGGCGAGCAGGTAGTCCGGGTCACGGCGGCGGTTGAGCAGCTCGTCCAGGTCGTCCGGGGTGGGCGGGCCGGAGTGGGTCTGGATCCGCTGGTCGAAGTCGGCGTTGTTGAGGAGGCCGAACTCCGGGTTGTTGATGAGCTCGAACTCCTGGCGCTCGCGCAGCGCCTCGATGGTCAGCCGGAGCTGGTGCTCGGTCTGGTTCATCGGCTGGTTGTAGAGGTCGGCGACCCGGGTGTGCACCTTGAGCACGGTCTGGGCGACGCTCAGCTCGTACTCGCGCGGCTTCAGCTCGTAGTCCACGAAGGCGCCGGGCAGCTCGTACTCGCCGTGGTGGCCGGCCGACATGGCGATCTCGGCCTCACCGCGCTCGTTCTGGCGCTGGAGCGGCAGCGCCAGGAACTCGCGGAGGTGGTCCTGCAGCGCGGGCGAGCCGTCGCGGATGGCCTCGAAGTCCCGACGGGGAAGCGAGAGCACGGTGCCGGCGGTCGCGGTCTTGGCGGTGAACTCCCAGACGGCGTCGGGGTCGAGGACCGCCTGCTCGCCGAACCGGTCGCCGTCGCCCAGGACGCCGACGACGGTCTCGTCGCCGTACTTGCCGGTGCCGATCTGGTTGATCTTGCCGTGGGCGATCAGGTAGATCCGGTCCGCCGCCGCGCCGCGCTCGGCCAGCACCTCACCCGGGCCGAAGTCCTGCTGCTCGCAGCGGTCGGCGAGGGCCATCAGCACGTCGTCGTCGTCGAAGCCGCGCAGCAGGGCCAGCTCACCGAGCTCGCGCGGGATCACCCGCACCTCGGATCCGGTCTTGATGAACTCGATCCGGCCGTCACCCACGGTGTAGGTGAGGCGGCGGTTCACCCGGTACGCGCCACCGGCGGCCTGCACCCAGGGCAGCACCTTGAGCAGCCAGCGGGAGGTGATCTCCTGCATCTGGGGCGCGGACTTGGTGGTCGTGGCGAGATTGCGGGCAGCAGCGGTGGTGAGGCTCGACTGCTGCGGCACCTGCTGTGTCTCCGGGTTGGTGTCCACCGGCATCGGCAGGGTTCTCCTTCATCTGGTCAGGTCACGCCGACCCGCCTCGGCCAGGCCGTGTCGGATCGTCAGATAGGCGTCATGGTGGGGGTGTTGGCGAAATAGTGCGATGCGCTCCGCCTTCTCGGGCGGCCCACCGGGAACCCTAGATCACCGATCCCCGACCCACCCGGAACGGACCGCAAGTGCCGCCCGATAGGGTGAATCTCGACCATGGAGTGGTTGGAATCCCACGGCCGTCTCTAGACGGATCTTCGATTCCCTGCGCACGCGAAACACCCGCAGGTCGGAACCACCCCTCCCATCCGAACGGATCAACGACGAGGGCCGCGGGCCGGGGCCCCGCCCGCGAAACCAGGGAACGCATGTTCGCCTGTCGAACAGCAGGCCACCGCGGGGCGGGCGGTGCAGCCCGACGGCGGGCGGGGGCGTTCGAGGGCGGGTGACGGCCCGCGGCCGCCGGTCACAACTCCGCTGCACGGACGAAGACTTGGAGCGCACACGCCGGAACGTTCAGGTGCGCTCCGGGCCGTTGCGCCCGCGGTCCCGGCGCTGGCGGTCCCGGCGACGGCGGTCCCGGCGACGGCGGCTCCGGGGCCGGTGGCTGCGGTACCAGAGCCCGCCGACCACGCCGGAGACCACGACCAGGGCGATCGCGAGCACCGGCCAGCGGCTCTCCGCCAGCCGGATGTCGGTGGCCAGCAGGAAGAGCACCGTACCGACCGGGACGAGAACCGAGAGCAGGGCCTGGAAGGTGGCCGCGACGAGACCGGGGTCGGTCCGCGACCGGCCCGGCTCCAGCCAGCCGGTCGCGTGGCCGCCGAAGTAGTACGAGACGCCCGTGGCCGCCACGCGCCCGGTGGCCCGGCTATACGAGTACGCCATGTACGGGAGCCAGACCAGCGGCGCGACCATGCCGATCATGAGGACCACTCCCACGAGCACCCACTCGCCGGCGGTGTGCCAGCGGGACGGCGGCGGATCGGCGCCCTCGCTGGTCAGCCCGAGCAGGCGGGCCATCCGCCAGATCAGGTACCAGAAGGAGCGCCACCGCCCGGTGCCGGGCTCCGCCGGAGCCGCTTCCGACGCCGCGGCGGGCTCACGCGCGGGCCCTGCGGCGGGCCGGTCCCCGGGGGCGGGCCCGCCGGTCGGGCGCTCGTCGCCGGGCTCGGCTCCGGGCTCGGCTCCGGTCCCCGGGCCGGGCTCCGGAGCAGGCTCGGCCGCGGGTCCGGCCGCGGGTCCGGGACCGTCGGCCGCGCCCGCACCCGGTTCGGCGGCGAGCGCCCGCTCGGCGGTCTCGACGTCGGGGTAGACGCCCTGGAGCACCAGGAGTTCGGGGATCCGGGCCCGGTCCGCCGGGTCCCGACCGGCGAGGGCGGCGAGTTCCAGCAGGAGCTGCCCCTGGGCCAGCAGGGCGGTGCAGAACGCGAACGGGACCAGCCAGAGGAAGGGGCCGCCGACGAACGCCCCCTCGCTCGTACTGACCCGGTGGCCGCGCTCGACGGCCAACGCCACCAGCTCGTCCGGTGCAGCGTCCGGGTGCGCCGCCCGGAGCGCGGCGACCCGACGGGCGGCCCGCGGACCGCGGTGGCGGACGGCGAAGACGGCCAGCGTCTCGGGCAGCCGGGAGGGGTGCTCCCGGATCGAGCGCACCAGCTCGCCGACCGGGGGCTCCGGCGCGTCCTGCGCCTCCCGGTCGGCCTCCTCGCTCCGGCCCCTCAGCCTCACCGCTCCACTCCGGACCCGGCTCCAGCGGCCGGGTTCCCCGGCCGCTGTCAGCAGCCTAATCGGGCCGGGCCGGGACCGCCCCGCCGGACACGGTCGCCCGGACCGCGCCCCGAACCGCCCGCCCCGCGGCCGCCGCGGCGGGCGGTCAGGCGATCTCGAAGCCGTGCCGTGCCCGGTCGAAGCGGCCGGCGGCCAGGTCCTCCCCGGTGATCCAGAACGAGACGTTGACGCACTCGCCCCAGTCCACGTCGAGGGCCGCGTTCTCGATCTGGAGCAGCGGACGGTGCTCGGCGGGGCGGCCGGTGTCGGTGTCGCACCAGCCGAGCACCCGCACGTCCGGGCTGGGCAGGTGGTCGCGGAAGTCGGCCGCGAGGTCGAGGGCGATCATGAAGTCGTCCGGGAAGAGGTTCTCCAGCTCCCGGTCCTGGTAGGAGGGCGCGGAGAGCTCCCAGCGGGCCCGGACCGGAACGGCCGGGACGGCGGGCCTGCACGAGTCCTGCTCCGGCGCGGGCCGGGGCGCCGAGCCGGCCGGCACGTGCAGGACCCGGCAGCCGCGGCCGGAGAAGTCGGACAGCCACTCGTCGTGGAAGAAGAGCAGCAGCCCGTGGTCGGGCAGCGGCCAGTCGCCGCCGGGGGCGGTGGCGCGGAAGGACGCGGCGAGCCCGGCGCAGTCGAGCTGGGCGAGGAACTGCATCGGCCGCCCGGCGAACTCCGGCCACCCGGTGCCGGCCGGCAGGGCGGGCAGGCCGCCGAGCTGCCCGGCAGTCGGGTCGGCGCCCGAGCCGGCACCCGCGTCGGCCTCGACACCCGGGGCGGCACCGGTTGCGGTGACGGCGTCGGCGTCGACGTCGGCGTCGGTGGCGGGGACGAGGACGAGGGAGTGGCGGAGCAGCCGGTCCACCAGCGGTGCCGTCTCCTCGCCCGCCCGCTCGCGGATCGCGGCGTACACGGCGTAGGGCATCGGCAGCCCGGGCAGCTCGTCGGCAGCGGCACCGGGAACGGCCGCGGGGGTGGGGGCGGCCGCGGTCGTGGGGCTCGCGGGCGGCGTGTCGGACGCGGCGTCGGGCGCGTCGGTGGTCAGCGGTTCGGCCATGGGCCCAAGCCTGCCATCCGGCACCGACAACGCGTGCACGCGCCCGGTGCGGCCGGCCCGCCCGAAGGCGGTCATTCGTCCGAAGGACCTGCGCGCGGATGACCCGTCAGGTGCCGGAACGGGGGCTGCCCGGCACCTGACGGGGGCTTGGTGGCGGCTCCCGGTCGGGAGCTCACGGTGGGACGGGGGACGGGGTGGTTCAGGCGGCGCAGGTGACCTCGTTGCCCGGGACGTCGAAGATCCCGGAGTCGGCGGCCGCACCGGACTGGTACTCGTAGTAGAGGTACGTGTAGAAGTCGATCCGCGCGCCGGACCCGCACGCCGAGTCGGCGGCGATGTCGTAGGTGAGCGTCACGGTCGTGGTGGCACCGGCGGCGACCGGAACGGTGTGGTGGACCAGCCCGTTCGTGGCGCCGGTGTCACAACCGCCGACGTTGCCGCCGCAGGCGGAGAACGCGTACTTCAGACCGGTGGCCTGGCTGGTGCCGTAGGTCGGCTGGACGGACTGGTAGACGAACTGCACGGGGGTGTCGTGCGGGTTCGTCAGCGTCAGGGTGAGGGTCACCGAGGAGCCCGGGGTCGCCGTCGCCTTGTCGGAGCTGACCGCCAGCAGCGGGGTGTCGGCCTGGGCGGGCGCGGCCGACAGGAGGAGACCGAGGACGAGGGCCAGGATCGCGGCAAGACCGAAGCGGCTCATGAGTGATGTGCGCATGACCAAAGAGCGTAGGGACCGCCGCCGGTTCCGGTGCCCGGCTCCGCCCCGGCCCGTACGGGCATATGACAGCGGAGCGGACGCGGCGGGCCATTGCCTGCGCTCCAGGGGGCGAAGGGACCGCCGGAAGCGGTGGCGCCCCTCTACTCTCCCGCTCCGCTCCCCCGCCCCACCGACGGCCGCCCGGTCGCGGAGGCGGGGACGGGCCCCGGGCTCAGACCGGGGGCGGCAGGATGCCGCAGAGGGTCGCGACCGCCGCCTGGTAGGCGTGGTCCGGCGGGGTGGCGTACCCGACCACCAGGCCGTCCGTCGCGGGCATCTCGTCCGGGCCGATCCCCGGGTGGCGGTAGTCGGCCAGCCCGTCGACGGCCAGGCCCTGGTACGCGGCCGCCTTCAGGACGGACCGCTCGGTGCCGGGGGCGAGCCGGAGCACGGCGTGCAGTCCGGCCGCGATGCCGGACACCTCGATGTGCGGCGCGTGCTCGGCCAGCGCCGCCACCAGGTGGTCGCGGCGCTCCCGGTAGCGGCGGCGCATCCGCCGGACGTGCCGGTCGTAGCCGCCGGACCCGATGAACTCGGCCAGGGTCAGCTGGTCGAGTGCGCTCGCCCAGGCCTCCCGCTCCCCCTTCGCCGCCAGCACCCGGTCCACCAGGTGGTCCGGCAGGACCATCCAGCCGAGCCGCAGCGCCGGGGTCAGGCTCTTGCTGGCCGTGCCGAGGTAGACCACCCGCTCCGGGTCCAGCCCCTGCACGGCACCGACCGGCTGCCGGTCGTAGCGGAACTCGCCGTCGTAGTCGTCCTCCAGCACCAGCCCGCCGTGCCGGCGCGCCCAGTCGACCACCGCCGCCCGCCGGGAAGCGTGCAGCGGCCCGCCGGTCGGGAACTGGTGAGCCGGGGTGAGCAGCACCGTCCGGACCTTCCGGTGCGCCGCCAACCCGTCGATCCGCGCGCCGTGCTCGTCCAGCGGCAGCGGCACGGTGGGCACCCCGGCGCGGGCCAGCAGCTCGCGGTGGAAGCCGAGCCCGTACGCCTCGACGGCCAGCCGGCCGCTGCCGGGCGACGGCAGTACGGCGCCCGCACCCTCGAAGAGCAGCCGCAGCGCATGGGCGAAGCCGGAGCAGATGACGATCCGGTCCGGGTCGGTACGCACCCCGCGGACCCGGGCGAGGTAGTCGGCGAGGACGGTGCGCAGCTCGCGGCGGCCCTGCGGATCTCCGGGCCCGAAGGCCTCGTTGGGCGCGGCGGTGAGCGCCCGCCGCCCGGCGGCGAGCCAGGCGGTGCGCGGGAAGGAGGACGCGTCGGGCTGCCCCTGCCGCAGGTTGTGCGAGGGGCGGTGCACCCGGGCCGGCCGGCGGACGCCGGTCGGGGCGACGGGCTCGGCGCGGTCGGCGACGGCGGTGCCCGAGCCCTGCCGTGCGGTGAGCCAGCCCTCGGCGACCAGTTCCGCGTAGGCGTCGGCGGCGGTGTTGCGGGCGATGCCGAGGTCCGCGGCGAGCGCACGGTACGGCGGCAGCCTGGTCCCGGGGGCGAGCCGCCCGCTGCGGATCGCCTCGCGCAGCGCGGCCATCAGCGCGGCGCGGCGGCCGCCGGTGGCGGGCAGTTCGAGGTGCAGGTCACTGCCGGACGTGGTGGCGGTCGGGGTGTCCGTCATGGTCACGAACCCTATCGGGGACGACCGACGGCCCCGGCTGCGGACGGTGCCGCCGCCGGGGCCGCGGCCCGGAGGAGTCGCCCGTGGCCCCGGTCAGTCGATCCGGATCGAGTTGACGATGAACGAGCGCACGTCGTTGCGGGTGCGCTCGGCCAGCGTCGAGTCGGTGGAGTAGGCGCTGACCGTCAGCCAGATGTTGCCGGACTGCGGGACGCAGACGATGTTGGCGATCACGTCGTTGTTCCCGCCGATCACCTGGTAGTCGCCGTCACCGGCGAGGTCCCAGACCTGGAAGCCCTGGCTCTGCAGGGCGCTCTGGGCCAGGCCGAGGCAGTCGCCGAGGGTGTCGTTCTTGGTGAAGGTGCCCCAGTGCGCGTACATGCGGTCTCCCTTGGGTGGCTGTGGCACCGCCTGTCGGTGCGGTGGTTCCGACGGGCGGTGCGGTGGTCCCCGCGATCGGTGTGCGAGGACGGTCGTTCGGCGGCGGCCCGGGTGGCGGCCCGGGCCGCGGCCTCTGCGTAGAGCATCGGGTGGGCGCCGTCCCGGCCACACGGGTCCGCCGTCCCGTCCCGGTCCCGGTCTCCGGACCGGGACCAGGCCTCGCCGCCCCTACGTGCCCTGCCCTGCTGCGGCCGTGGACCCGTCCCGCGCGGTCCGCGGCGCCCGTCGGAGTGCTCCGACCGGGTGGCGCGGCTCCGGCATCGGGGTCGCATCACGCCTGCATTCGAGTGGGTTCAGGGGTGGATTGTGTTCAGTCCGGCGTGTCGGCTGGCTATTCCTTCGACATGACCAACACCAGGAAGTACCTGATCGCCGCCGGCTTCAGCGCCGCGCTGGCCGTCCTCTCCGCCGGCCCCGCCTTCGCCGCCGACCTCGACACGTCCAGGTACAGCTCCCCCAGGGCCGCCGACCCGCTGGCCTCCGACGCCGCCGCCATGGCCGCCGCCCTGCTCGACGGCACCGGGCCCGGGACGGTCTGCATCAACACCGGCAGCGCCACCGCGAGCGGCATAGTCACCGGCTCGCCGGGTGTGCTGTCCGGCAACCAGATCCAGATCCCGATCAACCTCCAGCTCAACATCTGCGGCAACAGCATCTCGCTGCTCGGCGGATAGGCATCCGCCGGCATCACCCACCCCTACCCCCTCGCCAGCCGAAGGGCTGCGGGCCCGGCTCCCTGCCGGTCCGCAGCCCTTCCTCCGTGTTCGCGCCGGGCCCGCGGTGGGCGGGCCCGGCTGCCCGGGCGGCCGGGCCCTCGGCGCCGCGGGCCGCCTATGGCACGACGGTCACCGGCCAGCGGCCCGCCTTGACCAGCCGCACGGCGACCGAGCCGATCAGACGGTGCCCGGCCCGTTCCGAGGCCCCGACCACCACGGCGTCGGCCCGCAGCTCGTCGGCCAGCCGGGCCATACCCGCGAACGGATCGCCCTGGACGGTCACGAAGCGCCAGTCCAGCCGCCAGACGTCGCTCAGCCGGCGCTCGGACTCGCGCAGCGCGGCCAGCAGCTCGTCGGCGATCTCCTGGGTGGTCTCGCCGACGGCCGCCCCCGCGAGAGCCGTGGCCGCCCCCAGGACGGGCTGCACGTACGCCACGGCCAGGGTCGCGTTCTGCCGCCGCGCGAGGCCCGCGGCATAGGCGGTCGCGCGCCAGGAGGAGTCGGAGCCGTCCAGCCCGGCCAGGATCATCCGGGGCCCGTCCGTCCCCAGCTCGAACCCGGCCGGTGCGGCCGCCGCCTCCGGCCCTTCGGCGTCCCCGACGGCCCCTGCATCGCTCTCGTAGGTCATGGCCCGAGGCTATGCCGGGCACGCCCGGTGACGGTTCGGGCCACGACGGGTGAGGGCTGTGGTGCGGGCCACCCCCGGACGGGTCCACCCCCGCCCGTTCACGCACGGCCCGACGCCGGGACGTCACACGGCGTCGACCATGTGCCCGGCCTCACAGCCACACCCGTGTGGCGCGGACCACTCCCAGGCCAGGTTCGATCTTGAAAAACGGGACATTTGCCTTCAAAACGGCACAATTCCTTGATCGATACCTCAGGTAACCACCCCCCGACCAGCCCAAACCTCAGAATCCTTGAAACCCCCCACCCACCCCCGTAACTTCGAACCCGTTGCACCGAACAAACCGCCCCACCAAGGCCCCCAGGCCCACCGGGACGACACGGTGCCCGACCACGCGAGCCACACACCCCCGAAACCAACCCCCCAAAAGGGGACCTGGTTCCGCACGCCCGCACACCCCCCTTCCGAAAGGAAACCCATGACCTTCCGTAACGAGACCACCGCCACCACCGCCACCAAGCGCCGCAACCGCGTCCGCATGGCACTCATGGCCGGGGCCCTCACCGCCCTGCCCGTGGCCGGCCTCGTCACGGCCAACGCCGCCTCCGCCGCCCCCGCCTCCGTCTGGGACAAGGTCGCCCAGTGCGAAGCCACCGGCAACTGGGCCATCAACTCCGGCAACGGCTTCTACGGCGGCCTCCAGTTCACCTCCAGCACCTGGGCCGCCTTCGGCGGCACCGCCTACGCCCCCCAGGCCCACCAGGCCACCAAGGCCCAGCAGATCGCCATCGGCGAAAAGGTCCTCGCCTCCCAGGGCCCCGGCGCCTGGCCCGTCTGCTCCGTCAAGGCCGGCCTCACCAAGTAACACCCCCGGCCCCGGAAACCACCACACCGCCCCCAGGGCCACCCCGACAACGCCGCTGCACCCCACCCGACCACCACACCGGGCCCAGGAGCAGCGGCGTCGCGGCATCCCCGACCCGGAACCCGAACGCCGACGCGCAGAGGTCAGACCGGGCCGACCCGAGCCCGATCAGCCGAGCACCGGCCGGCCGACCGCCGCGCCCCGCACCGAGGACGGGTCGAAGCCCCGCACGATGAGCCGGATCGCCAGGGTGACCTCCCAGGCGAACACCGGCAGTGCCGCCAGCGACCCGGCCGTGGACACCTGCGGGTAGAGCCCGAACAGCACCGCCACCGCCGAGGCGCAGATCAGCGAGCCGCCCACCAGCCCCAGCAGCGCGACGGCCCGCGGCACCAGCCGCGAGCGGTACATCAGCCAGGCGAGCGCCAGCGAGTTGGCGCCGAGCACCACGTTCGGCCCGAGCAGGAAGGTCCAGTCGTGCAGGGCGACCAACGCCTCTGCGACGTCGGCCGCCGCGCCGCCGACGTCCTTCCGCAGCGTGACGACGGCCAGCAGGCTCACGATCCCGACGGCGATCACCGCCGCCTCCAGTAGCCGGCCGCAGACGTACGCGAGCGCCACCGCCTCCTGGTGCCGCCGCAGCACCGGGTAGAGCGCGACCCCGGTGCCGACCACCGCGAGGAGCAGCACCACCTCGCACAGCGCCCCCGCCACCACGCGCCCGTCCGCACCGCGCCCGGCGACGTACGCGGCGCCGTCGAGCACCGGCCCGTACAGCAACATCCCTGCTATCGCGGCTACTTCGGTCACGAGGAACAGCACGCCCGTGACCACTGCCGTCTTCCTGTCCGCAGACCCCTCCACCGGAATCCCCTCTCTCCGCCCCAAACTGAGGTGTACGGCGTACACCTCGCACAAGGTAGGCGTACGCCGTACACTCGTCAAGTCGTCGGTGACGGGAGGAGTGGAGATGGCCGAGGGGACGCGCCGTACCCCGCTGAGCAGGGAGCGCGTGCTGCGCGCCGCCGTGGCGCTCGCCGACGGCTCGGGCGCCGGCGGCGGAGCGGGCGGCAGCGGAGGTGCGGGCGGTGACGGTGCGGTCGGCGGAAGCGCCGGCGTCGAGGCGCTCAGCATGCGCAAACTCGCCCAGGAGCTGGGGGTGGTGCCGATGGCGCTCTACAAGCACGTCGCCAACAAGGAGGAGCTCCTGGCCGGCATGGTCGACGCCGTCGTCGGCGAGATCGACCCGCCGGCCCCGGGCGCAGATTGGAAGGACGTGGTCCGGCAGCGCGTGCTGTCCGCCCGCCGGGTGCTGCGCCACCACCCCTGGGCGCCGCGGGTGATCGAGTCGCTGCCGGCACCGACGCCCGCGATGCTCGACCACCTCGACTCGGTGATCGGTACGTTCCGATCCGGCGGCCTCTCCGCCGACCTGACGCACCATGCGATGCACGCCCTCGGCGGCCGCGTCCTGGGCTTCTCCCAGGAGTTGTTCGACGCCTCCCCGCCCGGCGGGACCCCTGCCGGGCAGACGGCACCGGAGGCGGCCGCGCAGGCCGCCGAACTCGCCGCCCGCTACCCGTACATCGCCGAGATCGCCGCCTCCGCCGTGCACACCGACGGCTCGGTGATCAGCGGCGGCTGCGACGACCAGTTCGAGTTCGAGTTCGCCCTCGACCTCCTCCTCGACGGCATCGACCGCCTCCACCGGCGGGGTTGGACGTCATCCGCCCACCGGGGCGGCCCGTCGGCGGCACCGGCCGGCGGCTAGGCCCGGCGGCTACGTCCGGCGGCTAGGTTCGACGGTCAGACGGGCTGCCAGAGCTCGATCCGGTTGCCCGCGGGGTCGGTGACCCAGCCGAACCGGCCGACGCCCTCCATGTCCTGCGTCTCCTCGGCGACGTCCGCCCCCTTGGCGCGCAACTGCGCGAGCATCGCCTCCAGGTCGCGGACCCGGAAGTTGAGCATGGTCTGCTGGGCGCGGGAGCCGAAGTAGTCGGTCCCGGATTCGAACGTCGCGAACACCGTCGGCCCGGCCTCCTGCCGCCACAGGCCGTACTCGTCGAAGTCCAGACCGAGGCAGTCGCGGTACCACGCGCCCAGGGCCTCCGGGTCGGCGGCCCGCAGGAAGTACCCACCGATTCCAAGCACACGTTCCATGCCGCCATCCTGCCAGGACGGGGGGAACGGGGCCCGGCACCACACCATCGCCCGCCCCTGCTCCCTCGCGGACCCACAGGGGCGGCGGCCGCTCGTCCGAGCACCCGCCGCCCCGTCAGGAGTCCGCCGCGCGCGCGGCGATCGGTGTCAGCAGCCCATCGGGACGGCCGCCACGGAGGCCTTCGGCGCGGCGCCCGCGGCCACGACGCCGCAACCGGCCCGCTGGTCGGCCGCGTAGTAGCGCAGCGCCGGCCAGGTGCTCGGGCCCACGAAGCCGTCCGGAGACAGCCCGTGCGCGGACTGGAACCCGGCGACCGCGGACTGGGTCTTCGGGCCGTAGTAGCCGTCGGCCGTGACGCCGTAGCCCAGGCTCCTGAGGGCGCACTGGGCCTCAAGGGCCGCGTAGCTGAAGGCGCCGCCGACCGGGACGGTGGTGTTGCCGTCGTAGTGGCCGTACGAGGCGAAGTAGCCGGAGTAGCCGCCGGCCGACTGGTAGCTCTGGTACCGCTGGCAGCCGTACACCGTGGCGGCCGACGCGTTCGTCGCGGCCAGCACGCCCGCACCCGCGAGCAGTGCGGCCGACAGGGCCACGGCGGCCGTCCTCTTCATGACGCGCATGTCCATCTCCCCACTCATTCAACTGTCGACAAGGCTCCGTCTGCGAAGCCGCCGTCCACTGTGGGACACCCGCATGCCCGGCTGCACGCCCGAGCGCCCCCTGAGACGTCTCCACTTGCCGCCGTCGCGCCGACCAGGGCTTTGGGAGCCGTCCCAGAAGAATCGGAGACGCACCATCAGCCGATGGGACGTCATGCCGGGTACGCACGGCAGTACTTCCGCACCACCTGGGTGACCCGGGCGGGCACCGCGCGCCCTGCCGGCCCGAGCGGCGGGCGGGCGAGGCGGCGTCGGCACACTCCCGATCGGCATGCCTGCGCACGCCGGTCGCCGGACGACCCGGCGCGAGGCGCGGCGCCCGGCAACCGGCAACCCGGTGTGACCACTCGGACGCCCACCGGGGGCGCCGCGCCGCCGACAGCGCGGCACCCCCGGTGGGCGATCTACCATGAAGGGACGTCCTGCCCGGTTGTCCCTCGCTGCTGCTGTGTGAGGAGGCCGTCATGGCACCCGACGAGGCCGCCCGCGGGAGGCTGCACAGCCCCCGCTACACCCCGATCTCCGAGCACGGGCTGATCGGCGACCTCCGGACCGCCGCGCTCGTCTCCACCGACGGGACCATCGACTGGTACTGCTGCCCGCGGTTCGACGCACCCAGCGTGTTCGCGTCCATCCTGGACGCCGACAAGGGCGGGTCCTTCGCACTGGCCGCCGACGTGCCGGCCCGTACCCGGCAGTTCTACTTCCCCGACACGAACGTCCTCATCACCCGGTTCTTCGCCGCGGACGGCGTGGCCGAGATCCAGGACTTCATGCCGGTGGCCGAGGAATCGCGCGAGGAGGACCGGCACCGGATGATCCGGCGGGTGATCTGCGTCCGGGGAACCCTCCCGTTCCGGGCCGCCGTCGCGCCCCGCTTCGGCTACGGCGCCGAGCGCCACACCGTGCGGCAGGAGGGCGGCCAGGCGGTGTTCCACACGCCGGCGCTGACGCTGGCGCTGACCTCGACCGTGCCGATCGAGTGCGACGGCACGGACGTGCAGGCGCACTTCAAGCTTCTCGAAGGCGAGTCCGCCGTCTTCGCCCTCGACGTGGTGGACGGCGACGTCCGCCCGCGCGCGTGCCCCGACGCGGAGGCGCAGGCGCAGTTCGAGGCGACGGTCCGGTTCTGGCGCCACTGGCTGGCCCAGTCGCGCTACCGCGGACGCTGGCGGGAGATGGTGCACCGGTCCGCGCTGGTGCTGAAACTGCTCACCTACGCGCCCACCGGCGGCATCGTCGCCGCACCCACGACCAGCCTGCCCGAGCGGATCGGCGGCGAGCGCAACTGGGACTACCGCTACGTGTGGGTCCGCGACGCCGCCTTCTGCCTCTACGCCATGCTGCGGCTCGGGTTCACCTCGGAGGCCGAGGCGTTCATCCGCTTCCTCTTCGAACGCGCGGAAGTCCTGCACTGCTCCGGCCCGGTCGACCCGTCCGGCCCGTCCGGCTCGATCGGGCCGGACGGCCCGCTGCAGATCATGTACGGCATCGACGGGCGCACCGAGCTGCCCGAGTACGATCTTCCGCACTTCGAGGGGTACCTCGGATCAGCTCCCGTCCGGGTGGGGAACGCCGCCACGGGACAGCTCCAGCTGGACATCTACGGCGCGCTGATCGACTCCGTCTACCTGTACGACAAGTGGGGGCGGCCGATCAGCAGCGGCGACTGGGACGAGCTGGGCGCGGTCGTGGACTGGCTCTGCGACCACTGGGACCAGCCCGACGAGGGCGTCTGGGAGACCAGGGCGGGCCGGCGGAACTTCGTCTACTCCCGGCTGATGTGCTGGGTGGCCGTGGAGCGGGCGATCCGGATGGCGAACCGGCGGGGCCTGCCCGCCGACCTGCCCCGCTGGCGGCAGGCCCGCGACGCGATCTACCGGCAGATCATGACCCGCGGCTGGTCCGCCGATCGCGGGGCGTTCGTCCAGGGGCTGGACGACGACGTGCTCGACGCCTCCCTGCTGATGATGCCGATGGCCAAGTTCATCGCTCCGACCGACCCCAAGTGGCTCTCCACCCTGGACGCGCTCGGCACGGAGCTGGTCACCGACTCGCTGGTCCACCGCTACGACCCGGCGGCCAGTCCGGACGGACTGCGGGGCGACGAGGGCACCTTCTCGATCTGCTCCTTCTGGTACGTCGAGGCGCTGGCCCGCGCGGGCCGTCTGGAGGAGGCCCGGCTCGCCTTCGAGAAGATGCTGACCTACGCCAACCACCTCGGCCTGTTCGCCGAGGAGATCGGCCTCACCGGCGAGCAACTCGGCAACTTCCCGCAGGCCTTCACCCACCTCTCGCTGATCAGCGCGGCATTCAACCTCGACCGCGCACTCGGCTGACCCGCTGCCGGGCCGGCGCCGGAACGGCGGGCGCCCCCGCCGCTGCACGGCGCAGCGACGGGGGCACACCGGGGCGGCGGCCCGAGGCGGACCGATCACCGCATCACCGGGACGTCACCGCATCATGTAGACGCTGTCCATGAACTCGATGATCTGCTGGTCCGTCAGGCGCTGGCCGTTGCGGTGGCCCATGGCGAGGTCGGCCTCGCTGATCATGCCGACCAGCCGGTCGCCGTCGATCACCGGGATGCGGCGGATCTGGTGCTGTTCCATCTTCTTGAGCACCGTGTCCATGCTGTCCTCGGCGCGGACGCAGTGGAGGTGGCCGGCCATGTCCATCGCCATCATGTCGGCCGGGTTCTTGCCCTCGGCGATACATCGGACGACGATGTCGCGGTCGGTGATGATGCCCTTCAGCTTCTGGTCGTCGCCGCAGATCGGGAGCGCGCCGACGTTCATGTCGCGCATCATCATGGCGGCTTCGGCGAGAGTCTGGTCGGCGCGGATGCACTGGGCACCGGTGTGCATGATGTCTCGGGCAGTGGTCACTGGGACTCCTTGTCAGGTCTGCCCCCGAGTACCGGGTCGTTCCGGTGCGATCACCATAAGCAACAGTTCCGGCTCCCGCGAGCCGCGGACCCGGGGCTCCGAGGGGAGGCGGGCAGGCCGTGAACGGAGGCGCGCGGGCCGCCGGTCGCGCCGGTGGCGGCGCCGCCACCCGTGCCCGCGGCGCGGCGGCGGCCGATACTGGGGGCGTGACGCGGAACCTCGCCGATGCCGTCGATGCCGTCGACGAGGCCGTGCGGGCGCGGCCCGCCGCGGCCCTGCGCCCCTACGTGGCCTGGTACTCGGGCTACCGCCAGCGCGGGATCGAGCCCGCCGTCCACCGCGGGCTGCCGTCGCCGTACCTGACCTTCATCCTCACCCTGGACGAACCGCTCACCGTCGCCGAGCACCCGGATCCGGCCCAGCCGGGCGACAGCTACGCCACCCTGCTCGGCGGGCTGCACACCCGGCCCGCACTGATCACCCACGACGGCCGGCAGTCGGGTGTCCAGATCGCGGTGCATCCGCTGGCCGCCCGGGCGCTGTTCGGCCTGCCGGCCGGCGAACTGGCCGGCCTGGACGTTCCCGCCGAGGCGGTGCTCGGGGCGGAGGGTCGGCGCTGGCAGGAGCGGCTCCTGGACGCCGCGGACTGGCCGGCGCGCTTCGCCGCGCTGGACGGTGCCCTCCTGCGGGCGGCGCGCCCGTCGGGGCAGGTGCCGGCGGAGGTGCTCCGGGCGTGGCAGGCACTGCGGCGCAGCAACGGGGCGCTGCCGGTGGCGGCGCTGGCGCGGGAGACCGGCTGGAGCAGTCGGCACCTGCAGGACCGGTTCCGGCGCGAGACGGGGCTGACTCCGAAGGCCGCCGCCCGGGTGATCCGGTTCGACCGCGCCCGGCATCTGCTCGGCGCTCCCGGACCGGTACCCCGCTTGGCGGAGCTGGCCGTCCGCTGCGGCTACTTCGACCAGGCGCACCTGGCCCGCGAGTTCCGCGCCCTGGCCGGGTGCGCGCCGAGTGCCTGGCTGGCGGCGGAGGGGGCGGACGCCGCGAAGTTCCGAAACGTCCAAGGCGGGGCGGGCGGGCCGGCGCCAGAGTGGGAGCCGTGACAGCCGCTCGGCCGCACCGGCCGGGCAGACCGGAACAGCCCCGGGCCCGCGCCCCACTCAGAAGGAGTTCGCCATGGACGCCACCGTTCCCGCTTCGGACACCAGGACTCCCCCGCCCCAGGTCTGGCCCAGCCTGCGTGCCCGTGACGCCCGCGCCCTGATCCGCTTCCTGGCCGACGCCTTCGGCTTCCAGGAGGTGGTCGCCTACGGCGAGGGCGAGTTCGTCGCGCACGCCGAGCTCGCCTGGCCGGAGGGCGGCGGCGTGATGCTCGGCTCCGACCGGCCCGACCCCGAGGGCGGCGACAGCTGGCCGGGCCGGCCGGGAGGCTTCACGGCGTACGTGGTCACCGCCGACCCGGACGCGGTACACGCACGCGCGGTGGCCGCCGGGGCCCGGATCACCACGGCGCTGCACAAGACCGACTACGGTTCGCGGGACTTCGCGGCCGCCGATCCCGAGGGCAACCGCTGGTACTTCGGCACCTACCCGGGCTCGCCGCGCCCCGCGGCCGGCTGAGGCCGTGATGTCCCGGCAGACCCGGGCCGGCGCTGCGGCGCCGGGCGATGCGCCGCCGGCCGATGCGCGGCCGGTCGGTGAGCGGCCGGGGCCCGGTCGTCCTTCCGGGCGGCAACCGTCCCGCGGGGGCAGAGCGGTCCGCGCGGGCCGGGCGGCCGGGAGCGACCCGGTGGAGCGGCTGCGGGCGATCTGCCTGGCGCTGCCGGCGGTGGAGGAACGGGAGAGCCACGGGGAGCCGACCTGGTTCGGCGGCGCGGGCCGGCGGGCACGGGTGTTCACCATGCTCGCCGACCACCACCACGACGACCGGCTCGCCTTCTGGTGCCCCGCACCGGCCGGGGCCCAGGAGGCACTGGTCGCGGAGGACCCGAGCCGCTTCTTCCGTCCCCCGTACGTCGGCCACCGCGGCTGGGTCGGCGTCCGTCTGGACGTGGAGCCGGTCGACTGGGCCCGGGTCGAGGACCTGGTCGCCGACGCCCACGCCCTGGTGACCGGCTGACGCCGGGAGCACGCCCCACCGGAACGCTCCCGGCGACGCCCCCGCCCGCGCGGCCGGTCCGGACGGCCCGGGCACTGCTCGCGCCGCAGCCGGTGCACGGGCAGACTGGCTGCGCGGGCCCGACGAGCTCAGGTGAGCTCGGGTGAGCTCAGGTGCGTTCAGGCGCGCTGGGGCGGCCGGGCTCGCGACCGGGCCGGCGACGACCGGCCACGGACGGCCGGAGTCGGCCACCCGCAGGCCGGCACCCGTGGGCCCGCGCAGCCCGGCCCCGCACCTCGGAGGCGCCCATGCCGCAGATGGTGGTGGACGGGCGCACCCTCGCGCTCTCGCACCTCGACAAGGTGTACTACCCGCGCACCGGCACGCCCAAGGGCGAGGTGCTCCGGTACTACGCGGCCGTGCACACCGCGCTGCTGCCGCACCTGCACGACCGTCCGGTCTCCTTCCTGCGCTGTCCGGACGGGGTGGAGGGTGAGGTGTTCATCGCCAAGAACCCGCCCGCCGGAACGCCGCGCTGGGTGCGGACGGTGGAGGTGCCGAGCAGCAGCGGGGATCTCCGGCAGGTGGTGCTGGACGACGGCGCGGCGCTGCTCTGGGCGGCCAACCTGGGGTGCCTGGAGCTGCACGTGCCGCAGTGGCACGCGGCCGCCCCCGGCCTGGCGGACCGGCTGGTACTGGACCTCGACCCGGGCGAGGGCGCCTCGGTGCTGACCTGCCGGACGGTGGCCGGCCTGCTGCGCGAGCGGCTGACGGCGGACGGGCTCGACTGCTGGGTGAAGACCTCCGGTTCCAAGGGGCTGCACCTGCTGGTTCCGGTCGAGCCGACGCCGAGCAGTCGGGTCTCCGCGTACGCCAAGGCGCTGGCGGCCTCGCTGGAGGCGGCACACCCGGACCTGGTGGTGCACACCATGGCGAAGGCCCGCCGCGCCGGCCGGGTGTTCGTGGACTGGTCGCAGAACTCGGCCAAGAAGACCACCGCCGCGCCGTACACCCTCCGGGCCCGGCCCCGGCCGACCGTGTCGACCCCGGTGTCGTGGGCGGAGCTGGAGCAGGCTCGGACGGAGGAGGACCTGGTGTTCACCCTGGCCGAGGTGCCGGGCCGGGTGGCCGAGTTGGGCGATCTGCTCGCCCCGCTGCTCGACCCGGACCGCGCCCGCCCGCTCCCCGGCCCCGCCAAGCCGGGCCGGGCCCACGAGCAGGCGCCCTCCCCCGAACCCGCCGTCGCTGCTGCTGCTGTCTCTGCCGCCGCCACTGCTGCTCCCGCCGCCGCACCGCCGACCGAAGCGGGCTCCGCACCCGCCCCCGCCCGACAGCCGCCCCCGCGCACCCGCACGCCGCTGGTGCTGGATCCGCCCGTCGAGGTGATGCGCCCGGCCGCCGTCACGGCGGTGCCGCCGACGGACGGGCTCGACGGGTCCGGTGTGCTGTACGAGCTGAAGCTGGACGGCTTCCGCTGCGTGGCCTTCGCCCGCGGCGAGCGGCCGCCGTACCTGCAGTCGCGGTCCGGCCGGGACCTCGCCGCCGAGTTCCCGCCGATCGCGGCCGCCGTCGCGCGGCTGCCCGCCGGGTTGGTGCTGGACGCGGAACTGGTCGCCTGGCGCGAGGGGCGGTTCGCCTTCGAGGAGCTGCTTCGCACCCGGCAGGCCCGCGCCGCCGAGTCCACGGCGCTCGGTCTGATCGCCTTCGACGTGCTGGCGCTGCCCGGCCGGGACGTCCGCAGGCTGCCGCTCGCCGACCGGAGGCGGCTGCTGCTGGCGGCGCTCGCCGACGTACCGCCGCCGATCCAGCCGGTGATGGCCACCACCGACCGGGTCGAGGCGCTGACCTGGATGGAGCAGCTGGCCGACACCGGCGTCGAGGGCCTGGTCTGCAAGGCGGCCGGCTCCACCTACCGCCCGCGCGGCGCCGGACGGGTCTGGGTGAAGTACCGCCGCAGCGACACCCTCGACGCGACCGTCCGCGCCGTGGTGGGCTCTGCCGCCCGGCCGGAGGCGCTGGTGCTGGAGCTGGACGACGGGCGGGTCCTGCTCTCCTCGCCGCGGCTGACGCCCGTGCAGGCCGGGCGGGTCGCCGAGGCGGTGCACGGCCGGCTCGGCAGGACGGTCCGCGACCCCGAGCACGGCAGCGTCCGCCCGCTCACCGCGCCGTTGCGGGCGGAGGTCACCGTCACCGGGCGGCCGCCGACGGCGACCTTCGTGCGGTTGCGCGGGGACTGACGCGGCAGGAGCGGCGCACGCCGACTCCCTTTCAAGGACAGGGCATTCAGCACCCGCAGGACGCCCGCACCCGGCTCCTCACGCCGCCCGCCCGGCCCCCTTGCCCGGCGCGTGGCGCGAGGGGTCGGGCGCGTGCGCGGTGGGCCACGGCGGCGTCACGCCGGAGGCGCGGGCGTGGGTGAACTCGGTGACGAAGGTGTCCACGAAGGCGGGGAGGTCGGCGGGCTTGCGGCTGGAGACCAGGACTCCCGGGCCGTCCCGGCACACGTGCACCTCCTCGTCCACCCACCGGGCACCGGCGTTGACCAGGTCGGTGCGGATGCTCGGCCAGGAGGTGAGGGTGCGGCCGCGCACCACGTCCGCCTCGACGAGCGTCCAGGCGCCGTGGCAGATCACCGCGACCGGTCGGCCCGCCTCGCAGAGGGCGCGGACGAAGCCGACGGCCCCGCCATCCATCCGCAGGTGGTCCGGGTTGGCGACGCCGCCCGGCAGGACCAGGGCGTCGTAGTGGGCCGGGTCCGCGTCGCCGACGACGTCGTCCACCGGAAAGGTGTCGGCCCGTTCCAGGTGCTTGAACGCCTGGACGAGCCCGGCCCGCGTCGAGACCAGCCGAGGCGTGCCGCCGGCCTCCGCCACCGCCTGCCACGGGGTGGTCAGCTCGACCTGTTCGGCGCCCTTCGGTGCCACCAGGAAGGCGACGGACCGGCCGATCAGCGTGAGCAGCGGCGCCATCGCGCGCTCACCTCGCGTAGTGGTCGGCCAGGACGGAGCGGCCGTGCTCGGTGAGTTCGACGGCGGCCGGCGGCGGGGCGGAGCGGACGCGGGCCCGCGGGCAGTCCAGGTGGACCACCAGCTCCAGGTGGTCGATCCGTGCCACCAGGCCCACCGGGACGAGCAGCCGGGTGCCCCGCACCCACGGACCGGCGTCGACCACCAGGTGGTCACCGGCGTCCTGTTCGACCCGGCCCAGCGGGCCGTCGGTCGCCTCCACCTCGTAGCCGACCAGGTTCAGGTCGGCGGCGTGGTGGGAGCCCGGTCGGTACTCCCACAGTTCGGTGGTCATGGCACTCACGCCTCCGGCCGGTCCCAGGGCCTGCGCTCCGGCGGGTCCTGGCGGTCACGGCCGTCGCCGCGGTCGCTGCGGTCACGCCGGTCGAGGCGTGTCCACCAGCCCCCGCCCGTACGGCCGGTGCCGTCCGTGCGACCGCCCTCGCCGGGAGCGCCCCCGGCGGAGCCGCCCTCGGCCTCCGGACGACGACGGCGCAGCAGCACCGCGACGCCGAACGCGATGCCCACGCTGGCCGCCCAGACGATCGCGACGGTGGCCACCGCCGCCGTGGTCGGAGCGCGCACGCCGATGCTGAGGCAGATCGCCGACATCACCAGCGCGGTCATCAGCACCCCGGGCGGGACCTTGCGCGCCGCACCCTGCAGCGCGGTCCGGACCCGACTCGGCCGTTTGGCCCCCATGGTGCTCAACCGCCGGTCCAGCTTGGTGTCCTGGCGCAGATCGCACTCGATCTCCTCCAGGAGCCGTCGCTCCCGACCGCTCAATGCGGGTCCGTCCATCTCGGTCACCTCCGACACGTCCGGTGACGTCGTTCTCGCATCCGGGCGAATGCCCGGTTCAGGGGTGCGTCAACCGCCTCGGCCGGCCGGTGCGGCAGCGGCGGTCGGACGACAGGCCCCGAAGGCCCGCGGGCGGGCCAACAGGCTGTCGTCCAGCACGTGCAGCAGGGCGGCGGCGTCGTGGTGCACCTCCGCCGCGCCTGCCGCCAGCAACTCGGGCCCACGCGCGACGGCGGTCTCCAGCGCGACGCAGGGGACGGCCGCACGACGCGCGGCCAGGACCTCGGGAACGCTGCCGGCGACGAACACGGCGTGCGACGGCTCGCCGTCGACCAGGTCGAGTGCGGCCCCGACCGGGTCGGCGCCGGGCGCGGCCACGGTCAGTGCCGGGGCCCCGACCGGACCTGGTCCGGTCAGCACCACCGTCCAGCCCCGGGCGTCGCACTCGCGCAGCAGCTCGGCCTCACCGGCCACCGGCGAGCGCACCGCGACCGGCAAGCGCACCGCGGCCGGGGCGCCGACGGGCAGCGCACCGCGCCAATCGGTACCGAAGAGTGCCGCCGAGATGACCGTCATGGCCCACCGCTCCCATTCCGTGCCACGCACGGGCGCGCACTTCCAGACTAGGCCCCCGCCCCACCGCGCGCCCGGCCACGGAGCGCCACCACCGACTGTCGGCCCCCGGTAGCAGGTTGGACGGGCCCCGGTCGGTCAGGCGGGTGGATGGGAGCCGGGGGTGTGGCCGAAGGTGCGGCGGAAGACGTCGATGAAGGCGCTGGTCGACGACCAGCCGCACCGGTGGGCCACGGCGGTCACCGGCTGCTTCTCGGCAAGCAGGACCAGCGCGTGCTGGAGCCGGAGTTGGGTGCGCCACTGGGGGAAGGTCATGCCGAGGTCGCTGCGGAAGAGCCGGGAGAGGGTGCGGTCGCTCGCACCGACGTGGCGGCCCAGCTCGGCGAGGGTGCGGCTGTCGGCCGGATCGGCCTGCAGGAGCTCGCAGAGCGCGCGCAGCAGGGGTGAGATCGGTGCGGGCAGGTGCAGCGGTTGCTGCGGGGAGGCCCGGAGCTGGTCGAGCAGCACCGCGCGCAGCCGGGCCCGTTCGGGGCTGTCGTGGTCGGGCGTGCGGGCGTCGCCGGGTAGACGGGTGCAGGCGGGCGTGCGGGCGTCGTCGGGACTGCGGGTGTAGGCGATGATCAGTTCGCGCAGCAGCGGCCCCACGGCGAGCACGGTGGGGACGTCCAGGCCGAGCGGGTTCTCGGTCGCGGGCAGCCCCACCAGGTGCAGGTCGAGGTCCCCGTGGGCCTGGTGGGCGTGGACGACGCCGGCCGGTACCCAGATGGCGCGGGTGGCCGGGGCGACCCAGGAGCCCTGGCCGGTCGTGACCACCAGCACTCCGCGACCGGCGTAGACGATCTGGTGGTCGTCGTGACGGTGGGCGTCGATCCCGCCGCCGGCGGCCAGTCGCTGGGTGCGCGTCGGGGCCACCGACTCGTGGCGGATTTTCGTCATCGCTCGTCAGATTATCGGAAGCGCGACACGGCAGCGGTCTCGGATCCTGACCAGGTGCGAAGGAATATGAAGATCACTCTGCTGTCCGTCGGACACGCCTGCGTCGACGTCTACCAGGGCGCGGTGGCGTCGCTGGTCCCGTTCTTCGTGGCCGAACGCGACTACAGCTACGCCGCGGTCTCCGGCATGGTGCTGGCCGCCTCCCTGCTGTCCTCGGTGGTGCAGCCGGTGTTCGGCGTCCTCACCGACCGTCGGGCGATGCCCTGGCTGCTGCCGGTCGGCACGCTGCTCGGGGGCGTGGGCATCGCCCTGAGCGGAGTGAGCGGCTCCTACGGGCCGACGCTGCTCTTCGTCGCGGTTTCCGGGATCGGTGTGGCCGCCTACCACCCGGAGTCCGCGCGGGTCGCCCGGATCGCCGGTCGGGGCAGCCACCGCGCCATGGGGTGGTTCTCGACGGGCGGCAACCTCGGCTTCGCGACGGCCCCGCTGCTGGTCGGCACGGTGATGGCGGCCGGCGGCCTGCGCCTGACGCCGCTGCTGGTGCTCCCGGCACTGGCGGGCACCGCGCTCTGCGTGCCCGTACTCCGCGCGCTGGGGCGGCGGCAGGCCGCCGGGACGGCTGCGACGGGGCCGGGTGGATCGGACGACCGGGCGTCGTTCGTGCGGCTGTCGCTGGCCGTGGTGTGCCGCTCCACGGTCTTCGTCGGCCTGAGCACCTTCCTCTCCCTGTACGCCCAGCAGCGCATGGGCGGCAGCAGCACGGCCGGCACCGCGGCGCTCTTCGTGCTCTACCTCGGCGGCGCGGTCGGCTCGGTGCTGGGCGGTTCGCTGGCGGAGCGCTGGGGCCGGGTCACGGTCTGCCGCTGGTCGTACCTGACGACGGTCGGAGCGGTCGCGGGCGTGGTCGCCGCGCCGGGCCCGGCGCTGTACCCGTTCGTGGCCCTGACCTCGATCGGCCTCTACGTCCCCTTCTCCCTGCAGGTCACGCTCGGCCAGGACTACCTGCCCTCGCAGGTCGGGACCGCCGGCGGGATCACCCTCGGCCTGAGCGTCGGCATCGGGGGCCTGGTCAGCCCCGTCATCGGCCGCCTCGCCGACGCGACGTCCCTGCGGACCGCACTGGCACCGCTCGTCCTGATGCCGGTGCTGAGCTGGCTCCTCTTCCGCACCCTGCCCGAACCCGCCGCACCGCAGCTCGGGGCCGTGCCGTCTCCGCACGCCGGCGACGAAGCACTCACGCCGGCCGTCAGGAGTGGTCGGACTCGTACACGTCCTCGCAGGCCCGGCGGTTCCTGATGCCGTCGAACTCGACGCAGAGCGCGCCGGAGTGCTCGAACCAGCCCCACTCCGCGCTGAGGGTGCTGCCGTGGCGGGTCGCCTTCTGCGGGTAGTGCACCTCGTGGCCGCTGAGGAAGAGGTGGGCCGTGCGCTCGTTCACGCCGGCGGGCGGGTTGGTCCAGATCGCCACCGCCTTGTCGACGTGGGTACCGACGCCCTCCACCCGGATGCACACCTGCGGGCCGCCCTCGATCGGGTGGTGCGTGCAGGCGCTGGAGGACCGGGTGGCGGCCCCGGCCTGGGACCCCGCGAGGATCGAGATCGAAGCGGTGGCGGCGGCGATCGCCGCCGCGACAGAACGGCGCACCAGGGGACTCCTCGGCCGGCGGACACGACTGCCCCGGCCAACGCCCTTCCACCCATCGGCGTCGCGGCCCGCAGCCGGCTTTCACCCGGGCGGCCGAACGACTCGGCTCCCGCGCAGGAGGTCGGCCCGTCCGACTCCCTGCGCGGTGCTCACCCGCCCGGACGCCGCCGGCCCGGGGGCCGTGTACCGGTGACTCAGGCTGTGGGGAATCCCGGCGTGCGGTGGTGGGTGCCGGTGAGGTCGACGGCGAGGGCTTCGACGGCGGCGTGGCGGGCGGCGAAGGCGAGTGCACCGGCGGGGCCCATGGCGAAGGCCGCGGTGGCCAGGGCGTCGGTGTGGGCGAGGTGGCGGCCGACCAGGGTCAGCGAGGCCAGGCCGGTGGCCGGGCGGCCGGTGTGGGGGTCGATGATGTGCGGGCCGCGCTCGGCCGTACCGGAGGTGGCGACCACGAGGTCGTGCCCGGTGACCGTCGCGGCCAGGGCGCCGGGGCGCAGCGGGTCCGCGATGCCCACGCGCCAGGGGCCGCCCGCCGTCTGGACGTCGCCGCCGCCGCTCACGCAGTGCTGCGCCGAGCCGGCGGCGCGGAGCAGCCGGGAGGCCTCCTCGACCGCCCAGCCCTTGACCCAGCCGCTCGGGTCGAGGCGGCCGGCGGGCCGGTCGGTGAAGTAGCCCGCCGTCTCGGCGGACAGCTCGCGGCAGCGGGCCAGGGCCTCGGGGACGTCCGGGTGGCAGCGGTCGAGGGTCAGCTCGCCGCGGTCGAGCCGACTGATGTCGCTGTCCGCCCGGTACGGGGAGAAGACGGCGTCGATCTCGTGCAGGCGGGCGGCGATCCGTCGCAGTGCGGCCACGGCCTCGGGCCCGGGGTCGCGGACGGTGAAGGAGAACACCGTGCCCATCACGTGCTCGGTGTGCCGCAGGGCCTTGGGAGCGGCGGCCGTCACCGGTCGGCCGCCCGGTCGAGGGCGCTCTGGAGGGAGCGGGTGTAGCCGTCGCTGGTGTAGGTCGCGCCGGAGACGACGTCGACGTCCGCGCTCTGGGCGGCCAGCGCCTCCTCGTTGAGGACGGGTATCGCGCTCGCGTTGATCTCGCGGTCGCGGTGGTCGTGGGTCGGGTACTGGACCACGTCGACCTTGGTGATCTTCGTTCCGTCGAGCGTGACCTTCACCTGGACCGGGCCGTACCGGGTGGAGACGGCGTCCCCGGTGACCGTCCGCACGGTCGAGCCCGAGCCGGAACCCGAGCCGGAGGAGGACGAGGAGCCCGACGAGGAGTCGGCGTCGGACGGGGCGAGGGCAGCGGACGGCGGGGCGGCCGAGCCGGCGCCACCGCCGTCGTGGGGCTTCAGGGAGAGCAGCAGGACCACGCCGGCTGCGGTGGCGGTGCAGGTGACGACGGCTCGGCGCATCGGTCGCTCCTCGGTGCGGACGTGGGCAGGTGTGGGCGGGTGCTCGACGCGGGCGGGTGCTCGACGTCTCGGTCAGAGTTCGAAGGCCTCGTGGTGGATGCGGCCCCGCCGCACCCCGGCGGTGCGCAGCGCACGGACCGCCTCCGCGGTGAACTCCGGCGGCCCGCACAGGTACACCTCGTGCGCGGCGAGGTCGGGGACGAGCCGGGCGAGTGCGACGCCGAGCTCCCCCGCCTCGGCGCGGCTGCCGAGGAGCTCGTGCACCCGGCCGCCGCGCCGCGCCGCGACCCGGGCGAGTTCCGCGCGGAACAGCACGGACTCGGCGTCGTGGGCCCGTTGGACCAGGGTCCGCTCACCGGGCAGGGTCTCGAACAGCGCCCGCAGTGGCGTGATGCCGACGCCCGCGCCGAGCAGCAGGACCTTGGGCACACGGTGCCGCCGGGCGGTGAACGCCCCGTACGGGCCCTCGGCGCGGACCCGGGTGCCCGGCTGCAGGCCGGCGACGGCGGCGCTGTGGGTGCCGAGGTCCTTGACGGTGAAGCGCAGGAAGTGCGGGTGGGCGGGAGCCGACATCGAGTACGGGTTGGCGGCCCAGCGCAGCTCCCTGGTCTGGAACTGGAGGCGGAAGAACTGGCCCGGTTCGGCGCGCAGTTCGGCCAGGTGGCGGCCGGTCAGGAAGACCGAGACGACGCCCGGGGCCTCATGGCGGACCTCGGCGACGGTGAGCCGGTGGCGGCGGTCACGCAGCCAGGGCAGGACGAGCCGGTACCAGCCGAGCAGCAGGGCGGTGGCGAGGTAGAGGGCGGTCCAGGCGAGTCGGGCGGGGCCGGGGCCGAGGTCGGTGCCGGTGGCGAGCTGGTGGCCGAAGCCCAGCGCGACCGCGAGGTAGGTGGCCAGGTGCAGGTAGTACCAGGTCTCGTGGCTGAGGCGGCGGCGGGCGGCACGCGCGGAGACCGCTCCGGTGCCGAGCAGCAGCAGGGTGGCCAGGGCGGCCTTCAGCATCTCGGGCCAGTGCAGGACGATGTCCACGCCCTCGGCGAGCAGGCCCCGGCCGTCGGTCAGGGCGTAGCCCCAGACCACGGTGAGGACGTGGACGGCGACCAGGCCGACGAGGTAGCGGCCGCCCCGGGCGTGCCAGCGGGCCAGCCGGTCGGCGCCGATGCCGCGTTCGAGCGGCGGCAGGCGGGCCATCAGGAGCAGCAGGACCGGCGCCGTGTAGCCGGCGAGCAGGCCGGTGATGCGGCCGGCGCCGGTGAGCCACTGGGCGGCGCCGGAGATCCGTGCGGTGTCCTGCCACCAGAGCGCCAGGACGGCGGCGGCGCCGGCAGCGACGGCCGTCTGCACGGCGACGGCCGTGGCGGCCGGCGGAAGGCGGCGCGGCCGGTGCCCGGCGCCTCGGTCGGGGACGGGCCCGCCGTGGGGTTCGACGCCACAGCCGGGGACGGCCCCTCCGTCGGGTGCGGCGCCGTCGTCACGGTCGGTGACGGCGGGGCGGCCGGGCCGTCCCCGGCGGACGGCGCGGGCGAGCTGCGGTGCGGTCACGGTGCCCTCCTCGGCGGCCGGTTCGGCGTGGGAGGCCCACCCTGCCAGCGGGCTCGCCGCTCCGCACACCTCTCAGAGACCCCTCAGAGGGCGCATACGGGAACGTTTCCGCAGGTCAGAACGGTTCCAAGCGGGCGGGGCCGGCCTGTGGGATCTCACCGCATTCTCAGCCGGAACCGCCCGCGCGGGCCCTCAACCGATGTCCAGCTGCCACCTGACCTCGTCGTCGTGCCACCGGTCCGTGGGAGTGAGTGCTGCGGCGGCCGCGACGGCGGCGGAGGCCAGGTGGTCCGGGTGGATGTGGGCGACGACCGTGTGCACTGGGGGCTCCAGGGGCTTCCGCAGCCAGGCGACCAGGCCGCGGACGGCCTCGGTGGCGATGCCGCGCCGCTGCCAGGGCGTTCCCACCACCCAGGCGATCTCCGCGCAGGCTCCGCGGTCGTCGGCGGTGACGGTGGCCTGGACCGTGCCGGTCAGAGCGGCCGTGTCGCGGAGCTCGATCACCCAGTTGCACCAGGCTTCGGCCGGGTCGGGCGAACCGGCGACCCAGCGCCGGTAGCGGGCGCGCAGGGCCTCGGCGGTGTCCGGAGCGCCGCCGATGAAGGTGTGCAGGCCGGGGTCGGACAGCACGCCGGCCATCTCGTCGGCGTGCTCGACGGTCAGCGGGAGCAAGGTCAGCCGGTCGGTGTGGATGGTCTCGGGCTTGAGCGTGGTCACACGGTCTCCTGGTGGGGGCGATCGTCGGGTGGCCGCGTACGACGCGGGTGCCGGCGCGGCGGCCGGGCAGGCGCGCGAGCCGGGCAGGCGCGCGAGCCGGGCAGGCGCGCGAGCCGGGCAGGCGCGCGAGCCGGGCAGGCGCGCGAGCCGGGCAGCCGCGCGAGCCGGGCAGGCCTGCGGGCCGAGGGGCGTGCGAGCACCCCGGGCCCGCCGCTACGCGGGCTCGGGGTCGGTGGCCAGCCGGGCGTGCAGGTGCTCGTCGTGGTACTCGCCGTCCCCGAAGCGGTGGGAGGCGCGCAGCGTCCCCTCGGCCGGGTAGCCGCAGCGCTCGGCCACCCGGCAGGACGCCGCGTTGCCGACCGCGTGGGCGATCTCGATCCGGCGGGTGTCCGCCGTGGCGATGCCCCAGCTGGTGACGGCCCGGGTGGCGCGGGTGGCGACGCCCCGGCCGCGGGCGGCCGGCAGCAGCCAGTAGCCGATCATGGCGAGCCCGTCGGCCCGGTCGGTCCAGCGCAGCGCGACGTTGCCGAGCAGGTCGCTGTCGGTGCTGTCGACGACGGCGAAGGCCGCGGTGTTGCCGGAGTCCCAGCCGGTCTCCCACCGGTCGAGGTAGGCCGCGGCCCCGGCCTCGTCGGTGGCGCGGATCGGGTTCCAGAGCGCGATGGCCGGGTCGACCGACGCCGCCAGGAGCCGGGCGACCACGCCGCCGCGAACCTCGGTCCGGCGGCCCCACGGACGGAGAACGATGTCGCCGAGGTCCAGCGTGACGGGGACGAAGGCGCGCTGGTCAGAGGTGGATTCCACGGTGCTCATCCGGTCTTCCTACCCCGCCTCCCGCCCACGGCGCCAGCGGATTTCCGGCTCCATCGGGGCGGCCGCCCCGGGGCCGGAAGGGGCGGCGGGACACCAGGGGCCGTGTGCGAGGATCGAGGCATGATCGAGGTGTTCACCGCCCACACGGCCGAGTTGGACGGCGCGCAGCCGGCGGCTGTGCGGTCGCTACTGGCGGACGTCTTCGGCGAGTTCTCGGACGAGGACTGGGAGCACACCCTCGGCGGGGTGCACGCGCTGGCCCGCGAGGACGGCGAGTTGATCGGCCACGCCGCGGTCGTGCAGCGGCGGCTGCTGCACGACGGGCGGGCGCTGCGGGCGGGGTACGTCGAGGGGGTGGGCGTCCGGGCGGACCGGCAGGGGCGTGGACACGGCGCCGCACTGATGGCCGCGCTGGAGACGGCGATCGTGCGCGCCTACGACCTCGGGGCGCTCTGCGCCGCGGACGAGGCCGCCGACTTCTACGCGGCGCGCGGCTGGCAGTGCTGGCGGGGTCCGCTGTCGGCCCTGACACCGGCCGGCCTCAGGCCGACGCCCGAGGAGGACGGCGCGGTGTTCGTGCTGCCCGGCGCGGCACCGCTCGACCTCGCGGGCGCCCTCGCCTGCGACTGGCGCGACGGCGACCTCTGGTAGGCCCCGCCCGGCCCGCGAGAACCGGCAGGGCCGGGCCGTCACCGACGCGTCGGCAACGGCCCGGCGGCGTGTCCCGGGAGGCGGTACGTCGGATCCGCGCGAGATAGCCGTTGTCGACCAGCCGGAGCACGTTCGGCCGGGCCGGGCCGTTCGGCACCAGCGCGGCGTCCAGCTGGCCACCCAGGCAAGCCGATCATGTGACGTTCCGCCAACCGAACTTCCTGGAAGGGCAATCGTGTCGGCGGAAGTGGCGAATCCGGTCCCGCGGGCGGACGGGGGCGGGCACCCTGGGGTTACGGTCCGTCGCACGCGCGTGCGGACGGGGGCCGCCCGTTCACGCGCGGACCGCCGCCGCCCCCGTCCGGCCGCCGTTACCGACTGCTGGGCGCCACCTTGCCGAGCAGGTGCAGCAGCCGGTCCAGCGAGTCCCGGGAGTTCGGCTCGGTCAGATTGACCATCAGGCGGAACAGCCCCTTCAGCAGGGCCGGGTGGCCGAGCCCCATGGCACCGGCCGCGCCGATCAGCTTCGGGCGCCCGAGCACGTCGGCGGCGAGCCGGCCGAGCGCGAAGTAGCCGTCGTAGGCGGCGCGCAGCGCCTGCGGGTAGGCGCGCAGGGCGAGGTCACGGCCGCGGTCGGTGCGCCGGGCGAGCGCCTGGACGATCGTCTCGGCGGCGTACCGGCCGGACTCCATCGCGTACGCGATGCCCTCGCCGGTCGCCGGGCTGACCGTGCCGCCGGCGTCGCCGACCAGCAACAGGCCGTCGGCGTAGTGGGGTTGGCGGTTGAGGCCCATCGGGAGGGCGGAGCCGCGGACCGGCTCGGTGACGCTCTCCGGGGTGTAGCCGTACTCCGGGGGGAGGTCGGCGCACCAGCGGCGGAGCAGGTCCCGCCAGTCCACCTCGCGGGCCACCGCGGCGGTGTCCAGCACACCCAGGCCGACGTTGGCGGTGCCGTCGCCCATGCCGAACACCCAGGCGTAGCCGGGCAGCAGGCGGCGGTCCGGGTCGCGCGGGTCGCGCAGGTCGAGCCAGGCCTCCAGGTAGCGGTCCTCGTGCCGCGGGGTGGTGAAGTACGTCCGATAGGCGACCCCCATCGCCCGGTCGGTGCGGCGGTAGCGTTTCATCGCGAGCGACAGCCGGGTGGAGTTGCCGTCGGCGGCGACCACCAGCGGCGCGCGGTACGAGACCGGCTGCTTCTCCTCGCCGAGCCGGGCCGTCACGCCGGTGATCCGGCCGGTCCGCTCGTCGACCAACGGGCCCCCCACATTGGCCCGTTCGACCAGCCGCGCACCGGCCGAGGCGGCGCGGCGGGCGAGCAGCTCGTCGAAGTCGGCGCGCCGGCGGACCAGTCCGAAGGGCGGATAGGCGGACAGCTGCGGCCAGTCCAGCTCGACGGTGCGGTGCCCGGCGACCAGGCGCAGCCCGCGGTTGTGCAGCCAGCCGGCCTCCTCGGACACGTCGATGCCGAGGTCGATCAGCTGTTTGACGGCGCGCGGGGTGAGGCCGTCGCCGCAGACCTTCTCGCGCGGGAAGGCCGACTTCTCCAACAGCAACACGTCCAGCCCCGTGCGGGCGAGGTGGTAGGCGGCGGTGGAGCCTGCGGGGCCCGCGCCGACCACGATCACGTCGGCGCTGTCCCGCCCCCGCACGGGGTCGGCGGCGGAGCCGGCGTCGGACAACTGCTGCTCTGGGCCGGGCATCACGTACTCCCACGGGTCGGATCGGCTGCGGAACCAGCGGAATGAAGCGGAATGAAGCGGAATCAGCGGTCTCAGACGATAGGGAAAGCGACCTCCGCGCCGCGCCCCGACACGCGGACCCGCCCCGATGACCGGTCGTTACCAGCCATCGGGGCGGGATCTGCGGGGCGGCGCTCCGAGGTTCTCCGGAGCGCCGCCCCGCAGGCGGTCAGAGGCCGCCGTTGACGACCGCGCTGGAGACGGCGCCGCGGCGCACGTTCCACTTGGCCAGGATCTTGTCGTAGTCGCCGTTGTGGATCAGGTTGTCCAGCGCCTTCGCCAGCACGTCCCGCAGTGCGGTGTCGTCCTTGGCGACGGTGATGCCGTAGGGACCGGCCTGAAGGTAGTTGGTGTTGGCCAGCTGAAACGTTCCGGCGCGGCCCGGCTGGGTGGTGTTGTACTGCGCCACCGGGTAGTCGTTCAGGTCGGCGGCCGCCGCGCCCGAGGCGACCTCGGCGAGCGCCTGGTCGTCGTTGTCGAACCGGTGGATCTGCAGCGGCTTGCCGGTCCGCTGGCAGGCCGGGACCTGCCGTGCGGCCAGCTCGTCCTGGACGGTGCCGCGCTGGACGGCGACCGCGCGGCCGCAGAGGCTGTCCAGGCTGGAGAGGTTCAGCGGGTTGCCGGCCTTGACCACCATGACGGTGCCGGAGCCGAAGTAGTCGACGAAGTCGACCCCGGGGTCGGCCTGGTGGCCGTCGTCGGCGGCTCCGAGCTGGCGCTGCTCGGTGTCGATGACCGCGGACATCGCCAGGTCGATCTGCTTGGCCTGGACGGCCGGAATCAGCTTCTCGAACGGCATGTCGACGAACTCGATCTTCACTCCGAGCTGCCCGCCGATCGCCTTGGCGAGCTCCGGGTCGATCCCGGCCGGTGCGGCGTTCGAGTCCCGGAAGTCTACCGGCGGGTAGTTGAGGTAGGAGCCGATCTTGAGCACTCCGGCGGACCGGACCGCCTTGGGGAGCCGGGCGTTCAGGTCGTCGTCGCCGCCGGCGGCCGGGGTCGCGCCGCCACCGCAGCCGGTGAGCAGCAGCCCGCCCGCGCCCAGTGCGGCGGCGGTGCGCAGCGGCGAGCGGGAGCGGGCGGAGGCGGCGCCGGCCGGGGCGACGGCGGGCGCGGACGTGGACGTGGACGTGGACGCGGACGTGGACGTGGACGTGGAAAGGGAACCGGAAGGAATGAGGGTGTGGTGCATCGCGATGCGTCTTCTTCGCAGGTGAGGGAGTGCGTTCGGGGAGACGCCGCGCCGGAGTGCCTGCCGGGTACGCAGTGCGGACCGCATCGCCGTGTGCCCTTGATCTGGCTGCCCCGGGGTGAGGGGGCGGCCGGTCGGCGGAGGTCCGCCGTCGGGGGCGGTCGGGGGTCATCCTCGCACCCCGGCCGACGGCCCGCGCCGCCGGGGGCGGCCGTCGGCCCGGCCGGGCGGGAGGTTCCGCGCAGGCGCGGAAGGGAGCGCCTGGGCGCGTGTCCACGCGTCGCACACCGCCCACACAATCGGGTGACCGGATCGTTGCACTGGACTATTCCGCGCAATTGAGGCAACCAACTGACAATCCGACCAAATCGACCTTGCGTCACGGCGGCGGCTGCGGGACCTTAGGCCCTCTCGTTCACCGTCACAGTCCGTCACCGGACCGGCGGGACGGACGAGGGCTCTCCCACCTGCCGCGCAGGCCCTTCCGGGCCGCCGATCCACGATGGAACCAGCATGCGCATCCGCTCCACCGCGGCGCGATCCCTCGTCGCCGTCCCCACCGCCGCCGCTCTGCTGCTGCTCGCCCCGACCGCGCAGGCCGCGGCCGGCGGCAAGCCCGCCCCGGGCAACAACGGCACCGTGAAGATCCACGACGCGGCGACCGGGCAGGAGGACACCCGGAACGAGCCCAAGGTCTGCACGTTCTACCTGGACTCCTTCGGCTTCGACCCAGGCCAGGACGTCATCTGGCTGATCGCCGAGGTCCACGACAAGAGCGAGACCGCGGTGGCCTACGGCGACCTGCCGGTCGACGGCAAGGGCCACGTCCGCACCGAGGACATCAACCTCCCGGACGGTCACTACAAGCTGTACTGGGCCTCGGTCGAGCTGAAGGACGGCAAGCTGCCGGCCGAGCCGGAGCTCAACAACCCCAAGCACAAGGTGTTCAAGGTGGACTGCGGGGGCAGCACCCCGACGCCGACCAAGTCCGCCCCTCCGCACAAGCCCACCGGCAAGCCGTCGCCGAGCGTCACCCCCACCAAGACCGCGACCCCGACGCCGACCGCCACCACGACGCCGTCGCAGTCCCCCACCCAGACGCCGTCGCCGACCGCCACCCCCACCAAGACCGCGCCGCCGACCACCCCGCCGGCCACGCCGACCGTCACCCCCACCGTGACGGCCACGCCGACCGTCACCGCGACCCCTTCGGTCACCCCGTCGGTCACCCCCTCGGCGACGGCCACCGCGACCCCCTCGGCCTCGCCGTCCGCCACCACCTCGCCGTCGGCCGTGCCGACCACCGAGGCCCCGGCGCCGACCACCGGGCCGTCCACGGCCCCCACCGCCACCGTCCCGGTGAAGACCCCGCCGGCCGGCACCGTGGTCAACCCGGAGAAGCCGCTGATCATGCCCGCCGCGGTCAGCGTCCCGACCCCGATCCCGGGCACCGCCCAGACCGGCAAGGACCTCGCCTCCACCGGTAGCGACGGCACCCTGCTGGTGGCCGGCGCCGGTACCGCGCTGCTGCTGGCCGGCGCGGGCGCCGTGGTCTACACCCGCCGGACCCGCAAGTCCTCCTGACACCGGGCAGGATCGCGAACGGCGGGCCGGTGACCACCTGGTCTCCGGCCCGCCGCCGTATCTCCCCTGGGCCGCTCCCGTCGCGGGGGGCGGGAGCGTCTCAGGGGTTCACCGCGAGCACCACGTAGGCCGCCAGGACGGCCAGGTGCACGGCGCCCTGCAGCGGCGTGGCGCGGCGCGGGATGACGGTCAGGGTGCCGACCACGACGGTCAGCGCGAGCAGCACCAGGTGGGACGGCCCGAGACCGAGCACCAGCGGGCCGGACAGCCAGACGGTGGCCAGCGCGACGGCCGGGATGGTCAGGCCGATGCTGGCCAGTGCCGAACCGAGCGCCAGGTTCATGCTGGTCTGCACCCGGTTGCGCAGCGCCGCGCGCACGGCCGCGATGGTCTCCGGCAGCAGCACCAGCATCGCGATCACGACGCCGACCACCGAGGACGGCAGCCCCGCCGAGTAGACCGCGGACTCGATGGTCGGCGAGACGGCCTTGGCCAGACCGACCACCGAGACCAGCGCCACGCCGAGCAGCCCGAGGCTGGTCAGGGCCGCCCGGGTGGTCGGCGGGTGCGCGTGGTCGTCCTCGTCGAGCACCTCGCCCTCCGCCGTGACCGGCAGGAAGTAGTCGCGGTGCCGGACCGTCAGGGTGGCCACGAACAGCCCGTACAGCAGGAGCGACGCGGCGGCCGCGAAGGCCAGCTGGGTGGTGGAGAACTGCGGGCCGGGCGAGCTGGTGGTGAAGGTCGGCAGGACCAGGCTGAGCGTCGCCAGGGTGCCGACGCAGGCCAGCGCCGCGCCGGTGCCCTCGGCGTTGAACACCGCCACCCGGTACTTGAGCGCGCCGACCAGGATGCACAGGCCGAGGATGCCGTTGCAGGTGATCATCACCGCGGCGAACACGGTGTCCCGGGCCAGTGTGGCGGCCTTGTCCCCGCCGTCCGCCATCAGCGTCACGATCAGCGCCACCTCGATGACCGTCACCGCCACGGCGAGCACCAGGGAGCCGAACGGCTCGCCCACCCGGTGGGCGATCACCTCGGCGTGGTGCACGGCGGCCAGCACGGCGCCCGCCAGGAAGTAGGCCACCAGGCCCACCCCCCAGCCGGGCAGGTCGCGCTTCCAGGTCAGGACGAGGACGACGAAGGCCGCCACGGGGACGACGACCGTCCACTGCGCGGCGACCGCGCGGAGCTTCGGGAACATGCGGTCACCATCGCAGACCGGCCCCCGTCCGCCGCGCAACGTCGCCGGGCGGCCGACCCGATGCGATCAGCTCCTCGCCCCGCGTCCGCCGCCGGTCAGCCACCGTACTCGGCGAGGTAGCCGAGCACCTTCGTGACGTGCGGTCGGACCCGCTCGGGGACGCCGCCGGCGTCGGCGACGGTCTTGTCGCTCGTCCGGTAGCCGGCCGCGACGAGGGCCGACAGGTCGGCGGTGAAGCCGCGGTGCTTGAACTGCTGGTCGAGCCAACAGACGTAGTTGCCCATCGAGACGATCGCGTCGGCCGGGTCCATGTAGTCCTTCACGCCGTCGTGGTCGCCGTCCTGCGCCCAGGCGTTGAAGACCGCGGGCGTCCACATGGCGACGCCGTACTCGCCGGACTCCGGCCGGGCGGCCTGCGGGTCGAAGCCGCTCTCGGCCTTGAGCACGGCCGCGATCAGCGCCGGGGTGATCTCCGGCTCGGGGCAGCGGCGGGCGGCGTCCTCGATCGGCCCGCGCAGCGCGACGGGCACGTCCGAGCCCTCCGGGATGGCACCGGCGGGCGACGGACGGACCGACGACGGGACGGCGGGCCGGCCCGCGGGCTGCGCCGTCACGGCCCGGCCCGGCGTCGAGCCGGCCCCCGCGGCCGGGGCGGACCCGGTGGCCGGGGCGGACGCCGGCTCGGGCCCGCCGGCCAGGGCCAGCAGCACGGCGGCCAGCACGGCCAGGCCGCCCGCACCGGCCACCGCCGCGGCCCGGGGCGTGCGCCTCGGCCCGGCGGCCCGGCGGTCGCCGCCCCCGCCCGGGCCGCCCGGGCCTGCCGGCTCCCCCTGCTCCCCCAGTCCGCCCGGGCCTCCCGGGCCTCCCGGGTCTCCCGGGTCTCCCGGTCCTCCCGGTGTCGGCAGCAGGGTCGCGAGGTCCAACCGCGCCCGCTCCTCGCGGTCCGCCGTCAGGCAGGCCGTCACCACCGGCCGCCACCGCTGCGGCAGTGCGTCGTCGAGCCGCAGCGGCGCCGCGCCGCGGGCATACGCCTGGCCGGCGAGCGAGCGGGCACGGGCGGTGGCACCGAGGAACGGGTGCAGCCCGCCGGTGAGCAGCTGGTGGGCGAGGACGCCGAAGGCCCAGACGTCCGCGCTCGGCCGCAGGGCGACGCCGCGCGCCCCGGTCCGCTCGGACCACCACTCGGGCGGGACGTGGTCGGGCGAGCCGAGCGGCGGCGCGTAGGCGTGGGTGCCCTCCAGCTCGGCGGTGAGGCCGAAGTCGGCGAGCTTGGCGGTGCCGTCCGGCATCAGCAGGACGTTGCCGGGCTTGAGGTCCCCGTGCACCCAGCCCGCGGCGTGCATGTGGGTCAGCCCGGCGCAGACCTCGGTGAGGACGCGGTCGGCGTCCGGGACGGGGGTGCGCGGGCGGGCGGCGGCGAGGACGTCCTGGAGGCTCCGTGCGGCGCGTTCCATGACCAGCGCCACCGCGCCGTCGAGCTCCGGGTGCGCGGGGTCGTCGACGGTGACGACGGCGAGGGTGCGGATCAGGTGGGGGTGGTCGGCCCGGCGGCTGAACCGCGTCTCGCTGCGGGCGATCTGCGCCATGGTGCGCCGCTGCCCCGGGCTGAGTCGGGCCGGGCCGAGGAACTTGACCGCGACCTCCGGGGGTTCGCAAGTCCCGCGCGCGGCGTAGACGCTGCCCCAGGCGCCGGCGCCGATCGGCTCGCCGATGCGGTAACCCGCCACCCGGTAGCCGGGCGGCACCGGGTGGCGGGGGTCGCCGCCCGCCGGGGACGGGGGGTGCGGATCGCCGGGCCGGCCGGGCTCCCGCACGGCGGGTCAGCGCCCGTGCCGGGGCGGGAGCAGGGTCAGGTGCTCCTCCCGGACGAGGTCGAACTTCAGTGCCAGCGCGACGAGTTCCTCGCGCTTGCCGCCGCTGCGCGCGCCCGGGGCGGCGGCGTCCTCCGGCGCTTCCCGCAGCCGGAGCTTGGTCGCCACCAGGTAGTCGATGTGGTAGTTGACGGCGGAGCGGGTGAGCCCGCGGCATGACGGCAGGGCGCGCAGTCGGTCCACCACGTCGGTGGCCCCGGGGACCACCGCGGCGGAGGGCGAGCGAAGCCGCGGCTCGCAGAGGGCGAGCAGGACGAGGAAGTACTTGGAGGTGGGGTCGAGTGCGAACGGGCTGACCGTCAGCTCACCGGAACCGGCGGCCGACTCGCCGTCCAGGTAGGCGTGTTGGGGGGCGAAGACCTTGAACTCGACCGGTTCGCCGAGGGCGGGCAGCAGGACGCGGGAGAACTCGAAGGGCACCGGCGCGCCGAGCCGGCCGGGAGCGACCTTGACGTGCTCGCCGGCGCCTTCCAGGTTCTCCACCACGTAGGTGGCGGAGGGGCTGAAGTTGGAGAGCCGCCAGTAGTCCTCGGCCGCCGTGACCTCCCCGGCGCGGCGCGAGATGCCCTGGTCGGCGAGCGGGATGGCGGCGGGCCGGCCGGGCTCGCCGCGCCCGAACCCCGCGCTCTCGCCCGGTCCCAGGTGGAGCAGGGCGGGCCTGACCGGCACCGGGCGCCGCGCGGCGACAGCAGGAAGCGCGGGCCCGGCGCAGGACCGGGCGGACCGCCCGCCGGACGCGGTTTCCGGGCGGGGATCGGGCAGTTGGACGATGACCGTGTCCATCCGGACCACCTCCGTGGATCGGGTCGATCGTAGCCGTCCGAACCACCTCCCGCGGGTACGCCACCCGGACGAGTGAACGCCGGTGCGGCGCACGCGCCCACCCGCTCCGACCTGGCGTCAAACACATGATTCGTAAGCGGAGTTGACGGAGAGTTGAACCCTTGGGAACGGGCGGTGACACATCATCCGGTAGCAGCATGTAGTTGAACGGTCACCTTGAGTGTGACGCAGCGCACATATGTCACACGTTCGAAATATGCAAGACTCATCCCACCCAGTGAGATTCCCTTTCATTCCAAGGAGGTTCACATCATGCGCGCTCGGATCGCAGCTCTGATGGTCGCGGCGGCAGGTATCACGGCGGCGACGATCGCCCCCGCCTCGGCGGCGGTGATGTCCGCCGAGACCGGTGCAGCCAGCTGTGCCGCCGTGGTCGACCGGCCCTGCGTCTGGCAGGAGAAGGACGGCGGGGGCGTCGTCGGCGTCGCACAGTTCTCCGCCGCCGACCCGGGGCAGCTGACGATGGTTCAGGTCGAGATCCGCACCCAGAAGGCCTGGGGCAGCCCGTGGATCACCACGGCCTCGGCGACCACCGTCACCACCGGCCTGGTCAAGGCGGTCACCCCGCGGGTGTCCACCCACGACCTCAAGATGATCTGCGCCACCGGCGGACCGGCTCTGGACGCGACCCAGCGGGTGACCACCTGCACCGGGCCGTTCTGATCCCACCGCAATGCAGTGAATGACGATCCGTCATTGCGCTCGCGGTCGGCGACCGCGTCGCCGTCTGGCGGAAACGAGGCCCGTGGTGGGCCAGGCGGGTGAGACCCCGTCACCGTCGCCCGGGTGAAGGCGCCCGGTCGGCGTTCGACGAGGTGGGGCCCGCCGGGGCCGGCAACGAGCAGTGAAGCCGGCCCGAGTCGGGGGGCCGGGTGGGGATCGGGACGGCGGGCAGCAGCCCCGGCCCCCTCCCCGGCCCCTCCCCCTCCCCCTTCCCAGCAGCACCCCCAGGAACCTCCCAGCCCGCACTCAGGCCAAGGCCTCGTCAACAATGCGCCAACCTCCCGCCGAACGCCGACCGGCCTGTGCAACCCTCCTCGGAGCATGGGATTTTGCTCTATCTTGGGAATTGACTCGGGCGGGGCGGGCCGCCCATTCGGCTGGCACATGCCGACACGGCGGAGCCTGCCCGCGCACCGTGCATCACCCCCGCCGCCGCAGGACCTACGGGGACGAAGGGGGAGCGTGCCGATGCCCGAGGGGCCCACGCATTCGACCGGGGCCGACACCGGCCCGACCGCCGGCACGAGAACGACCGGCCCGGACGGCTCAGACCGCCGACGGGTGACGATCAGCCAGGACCAGCGCAGGACCGGCCACCTGCACGGCCACATCGGGCAGGCCACCGGGCAGACCCCGGCCACCCCCGCCACCCCGGCCGCGCCCGCACCGCGCGGACGCCTCGCCGACCGGCGCGGCACCGTCGACGCCCTGCTCCGCAACTCCCCCGCACAGCCGCTGTACCGCCTCCTGGCGACCCGCCGGCTCGCCGTCCTCGCCTACCACGGCATCGAGGACCCGCGGACCTTCGCCCTGCAGATGGCCCGGCTGGTCCGGATCGCCCGCCCGGTCTCGCTGGCCCGGGTCGAGCAGGCCGTCCACGACGGCCGACCGCTGCCGGCCCGCAGCGTGCTGGTCACCTTCGACGACGGCGACCGCACCGTCCTCACCGAGGCCCTGCCGGTGCTGACCCGACTGCGCGTCCCGGCCGCCGCCTTCGTGGTCACCGACCACATCGACGGCGACCGGCCCTTCTGGTGGTCCGAGGCCGCGTTCCTGGCCGCCCGCGGCGGCACCGCCCGCAGCCTGGCCGGCTGCGCCCCCGGCGCGGTGGTGCGCCGGCTGAAGACCCTGCCCGACCCCGACCGCCGCACCGCGCTCGCCGAACTCCGGGAGAGCGCCGGCGTCCGCGCGCCCCGGCAGGAGCAGCTCAGCCGGGACGACCTGCTGACGCTCCACCGCTCCGGGGTGGCGATCGGCAACCACACCGCCGGCCACCCGTGCCTGGACCGCTGCGAGGACGACACCGTCCAGGACGAGATCACCCGCGCCCACGAAGCGCTCACCCGCTGGCTCGGCGGCGAGGCGCCCACCGCCTTCGCCTACCCCAACGGCAACGTCGACGGGCGCGCCGACACCCTGCTGCGGCGCCTCGGCTACCGCGTCGGGTTCCTGTTCGACCACCGGCACGACCGGCTGCTGCCCGGACAACCGTTGCGGATCAGCCGTCTTCGGGTGAACTCCACCACCAGCCGCGACCGGTTCGACACAATTCTCTCCGGGCTTCATCCGGCCGTGCACCGGCTGCGCGGCGGGGCCTGAACAGCACTGGGGGGTTGGGGTTTTGGGGATCACCGAGAGCGGGACGCCCACCGGCGGAGCACCCGGCACGGGCAGCGGCAGCGGCAGCGTCAACGGCAGCGGCGCGCGGGCGGAAGCGGTGGTCGGCGCGGCCGTCCGGGCGCGCCCGAGGGGCGGACCGGTCGGCGGTCCGGCCGCCCGGCCGGTGCGGTACCGGTCCCCCGCCCTGCCGGCGGACGTGCTCGACGGCTGGCGGGCGCTGGCGGCCGCCGATCCGGCCGGCTCGTGGTTCACCACGCCCGAGTGGGCGCTCTCCTGGTGGGAGACGCTCGGCGCGCAGCAGGGGACGGGCGAGGTCACCGTCTGGCGCGAGGCCGACGGCCGGGTCTGCGCCGTCGTCCCGCTGCTGCGCACCCGGCGCCGCCTCCACCCGCGCGCGCCGATGGCCGTCCCCTGCCTCACCGTGCTCGGCTCCGGCCCGGGCGCCGCCGACCACTGCGGCTTCAGCGCCGCGCCCGAGCGGCGCGCCGAGGTGGCCGACTGGCTGCGCCGGCGGGGTCGCCGGGCGACGCTGCTGCTCACCGACCTCGACCCGGAGCAGGCCGGCCTGCTGCCGCCCGGCGCGGTGGCGACCGGCCGCACCCCCTGCCCGCGCACCGACCTCACCGCTGGCCCGGACGCGCTCGGCTCCCGGCAGTTCCGCGCCGACCTGCGCCGCTACGGACGGAAGCTGGCCGCCGCGGGGATCACCTTCCGCTGGGTCGCCCCGGCGGTCGGGGACGGTGAACTCGCCGAGCGCACCGAGCTGTTGCACACGGTCCTGCGCCTGCACCGGCAGCGGCGGGCCGCACTCGGCCTGCCGACCACCTTCGACGCCGCCCGCGCGCCGCTGCACCTGCGGCTGATCGAGCGCGCCGCCGCCACCGGCCGCGGCGAGGGGCCGGCCTTCCTGGTCGCCGAGCGGGCCGGCGAGGCGGTCGGCGTGCTCTACGGGTTCCAGTGGCGCGACACCTTCGCCTACTACCAGATCGGCTGGGACCAGGCCTGGGCACCGCTGCGGCTCGGCACGGCGGTGATCGCCGAGGCCGTCCGGGCCGCCGCCGGTCAGGGCCTGGCCACCTTCGACTTCCTGCGCGGCACCGAGCCGTACAAGTACCGGTTCGACGCGGTGGACCGGGAGGACGTCTCCTGGCTGGTCCCGCACGGGCTCTCCGGCGCGCTGCTCGGCCTCAAGTACCGTGCCAAGGCGGCCCGCAGGAGCTGACGGCCGGCGCCGGGCGGGCGTCGGCCACCTCGGACAGGCGGTCGCCGCGGGCCCGGGGCGGTCACCACGCGACCCGGGCCGTCACCGCATGACCGGGGCCGTCGCCGCACGACCCGGACGGCTACCGCCGGGTCGCGGCCGTCACCGGCGGCGGCCCTTCAGCCAGCCGGCGAAGGCGTCCAGGGCGGGCTCCGGGTCACGGCGGCCGACGCCGATCCGGAACCGGTCGGTCGGGGTGGGGGTGAGCCCGGAGCGGAAGATGCTCGCGGGCAGCAGCAGCACGCCTGCCTCCTCGACCAGCCCGGTGCAGAACGCCTCCACGCCGTCGGCCCCGAGGTAGCGCGGGTAGGCGACGCAACCGCCGTCCGGGGCCTGCCAGTCGAAGAGCTCGGCGAACCCGGCGAAGAACTCGTCGAAGAGCGGCAGGTTGGCGGCGATGATCGCGCGGTTGCGCTCCAGGATCCGCTCGCGGTTGCCGAGCGCGATCCGGGCCAGGATCTCGCTGGGCGCGGAGTTGCAGATCGTGGTGTAGTGCTTGGCGCGTTCCAGCCGCGAACGCAACGCCCGGTCCCGGCAGGCGATCCAGCCGATCCGCAGGCCGGGCAGGCCGAGCGACTTGGAGGTGACGTTGAGCGAGAGCGCGCGCTCGGAGAGGTCGGCGGCGTTCGGCAGGGTGCGGGCCGGGTCGCGCTCCAGGCCGCGGTAGACCTCGTCGCTGAACAGGTGGATGCCGCGCTCGTCGCAGAGTTCGGCGAGGCGGGTGAAGTCGGCGGCGTCGATCACCGCGCCGGTGGGGTTGTTGGGGAAGTTGACCGAGACCACCCGGGTGTTCGGGCGCAGCGCGGCGGCCAGCTCGTCAAGGTCGAGCGCCCAGCCCCGGTCGGCGTCCAGGGCGACGCCGGTGACCTCGCAGAGCGAGAGCGGAATGGTCTCGGCGGACTGGTAGTTGGGGGTCACCACGACGGCGTGGTCGTCGGGGCCGAGCAGGACCTGCATGGCCAGGTTGAGCCCCTCCTGCGCCCCGCCGAAGCAGAGCACGTCGTCGGCCTCGACCTGCTCGTAGATGCCGGCGATGGCCCGGCGCAGGCCGGGGTCGCCGAAGGTCTCGGTGTAGCCGAGGGTGAGGGTGTCCCAGGCGTGCCGGTCCTCGGGGCCCGCGAGGTCGAGCAGCTCGGACATCGCCATGGTCTGTGCGTCCGAGGCGGTGAGGTGGTGGCGTGCGGTGAACTCCCAGCGGGAGAAGTAGGTTTCCAGCCGGAAGTCGGGGAGCTTGGTCATCGCGTCGTCCTGGGTTGTGCGGCGGGTCGGGGGGTCGGCCCGGGCTCTGGGGGGTCGAGGTCGCTGCGGGGGTCCGCGTGGGGCCCGGGCTCGGGCTCAGTGGGGTCGAGGTCGTCGCCGGGGTCGGCCTTGAGGTCGGCGAGCAGGGTGTAGACGGTGGAGCGGGACACCTTCAGCGCCGTGGCGACGGCGGGGACGGCGCGGCGCACCGCGAGCACCCCGGCCCGGTCGAGCCGGCGCAGCACGGCGATCCGGTCCTCGCGGGTGAGCCGCTCCGGTGGGCGGCCGTGCGCGCGGACGTAACCGCCGATGACGTCGTTCATCCGCTCCGTCCAGTCGCGCTCGAAGAGCGGTGCGGGGCGTGGCGCGGTCGGCGCGGCGAAGGCGGCCAGCAGTGCCGAGGCCTGTTCCAGCGGGCCGCGGTCGAGGTTGACGCAGAGCACCGCCGAGGGCGTGCCGTCGGCGTCGCGCAGCACGGCGCTGACCGAGGAGAGCCGCCGTCCGTCGGGCAGCAGCTTCGGGTAGGGCCCGTAGACGTCGGGCGCGGACGGGCCCAGCCGGTCCAGCTCGCCGAGCAGCGACGGGTCTCCCGGGGCGCGCGCCGTCATCGGGTTCCAGATGGCGAGCACCTCGTCCCGGACGGCGTCGTGCAGCACCACCTCGGCGTACGGCCCGAGCAGCAGCGCGACGGCCTGGCAGACGGGCGACCAGGCCTGGACGCGCGGGTCGGGGGTTTCCGGGGTCACACTTGGACTGTACGTCCAGTCTGGACGATTCGTCCAGCGCGTTCCGGGCCCGGAACGGCGACGGCCCCCTCCCCGTGCCCGGGGAGGGGGCGGTCGCGGTCGGCCCGGCCGCGGCGGATCACCCGGCCGTGGGCCGGTGACCGGGCGGTGCGCCGGTGACCGGGCGCGGTCCGGTCACCCGGACGCAGTCACCGCTCAGCTGCAGCTCAGCTGCGCGAGGCCGGAGGTGCAGGTGCGGGACGCCTTGTCGTTGGCCGGGACCGGGTCGGTGGGCGCGCTCGCGGTGCGGACGGCCGTCACGGTGAAGGTCCGACCGAGGTTGAACAGCCCGACGTGCAGCGAGAGGTGCCGGGTGGTGCTCGCGCCCGAGGCCAGCGGCGCGGCGAGCGTGCAGGTCAGCCGGCCGGAGGCGACGGTGCAGTCGGTGGAGGAGGCGATCATCCCCACCGGCAGGTCGGCGGTGACCGTGGCCGAGGCGGCCGCGTTCGGACCGTGGTTGGTCACCGTGAGGGTGTAGTCGACCCGCCCGGTGAGCAGCCCGCCGACGGGGGTGGCGCCGAGCGAGACGGCGAGGTCGGCGGTGGGCGCGACGTACGTGTACCGGTCCGCGGCGACGGGCGCGCTGGTGCCGCCGGGGGTGGTGACCCGGACGTCGACGGCGCCGGCCGCGGCGGCCGCGGGAGCGGTGGCGGTGCAGCTGGTCGCGGTGCAGGAGAAGGCGGTGGCGTTCCCGGCCGCGCCGAAGCTCACCGCGGTGGCACCGGCCAGGTCGGTGCCGGTGACGGTGACGGTCGTGCCACCGGCCTGCGGTCCGGAGGCCGGGCTGATCCCGGTCACCGCGGGCACCGGCAGCGGGAAGCCGAGCACGGTGACGGTCCCGCCGGTGAAGTCGGCGAGGTAGCCGCGCCGCCCGTCGTGGGTGAGCGCGAGCGTGTACGGGCTCGCGCCGACCGGGACGGTCGCCGAGACGGCGAGCGTCGCCGTGTCGATGACGCTGAGCGTGTCGTCGGCGTAGTTGGACGCGTAGGCGTGGCGTCCGTCCGGCGCGAGCGCGACGGCGAACGGGTTGGTGCCGACCGTCACGGTGCCGGTGACGGTGCGGGCGGCCGGGTCCAGGACGCTCACGGTGGAGTCGCCGCCGTTGCCGGTCCACAGCCGGGAGCCGTCGGAGCTGAGCGCCAGCCCGAAGACGCCGTGGCCGACGGGGATGTGCGCGCCCACCGTGCTGCTCGCGGTGTCGATCACCTCCACCGACTGGGCGCCCGAGGCGGCCACGTACACGTGCGCGCCGTCCGGGGCGACGGCCACGCCGTGCGGCTCCGCACCGACGGCGATGGTGGCGGTCACGGTGTTGGTCGCGGTGTCCAGCACGCTGACGGTGGCGTCGCCGGCGTTGGTCACGTACGCGTGGGCACCGTCGGGGGCGACGGCCACGCCGAAGGCCCCGGCACCCACCGGGACGGTCGCGGTGACGGTGTTGCTAGCGGTGTCCACCACGCTGACCGTGCCGTCGAGGTGGTGGGTCAGGTAGACGTGCCGGCCGTCCGGCGCCACGGCCACCGCGTACGAGCCGGTGCCCGCGGTGTAGGTGGCGGCCACGGCGTCGGTGGCGGTGTCCAGGACGGTCACGGCCCCGCTGCTCTGGCTGGCGACATAGGCCCGGGCGCCGTCCGGTGCCAGCGCCACGCCCGCCGGGTAGGCCGCGACGGCCACGGTGGCGGTGACGTTCGGCGGCGGCGCGGCCGCCGCGGCGGTGCCGGGCTGCGCCAGCAGCGCGGCCGTGGCCGCACCGGTGGCGACCACGGCCGTCCAGGCGCGGCGGGGTGAACGACGTATTCTCACGAGGGGTTTCTCCAGGCTCGTCGGGGGACGGGGCGGGTGTGCGGCACGGTGACCCGTGCGGCACGGTGGCGGCTCCGTGACCGACCGGAGCCGCACGAAGCGTAGAAGCAGGCTTGACTGACCGTCAGGACTTGATCGTTTTTGTTGCCAAGTGTTCAGACTCGGTCGCCACCTGACGCGGACGGGTGGGTCCGCCGTTCACCGCGCCACGGACGCGTCCAGGGCCTCCGACCGGGCCACCGGCCACCGGCCACCGGTGGCGGCCCGCCGCCGGTCGGGCGCAGCCTGGAGGGAGTCGGACGAGCCCCCGGGAGCGGCCATGGACGAGATCGACGTGCTGGTGGTGGGCGCGGGCCCGGTGGGGCTGACGGCCGCGGCCGAGCTGCGGCGCCACGGCGTCGACTGCCGGATCGTGGACCGGCTCGCCGCCCCGCAGCACTACGCCAAGGCGGTCGGCGTCCAGCCGCGCACGATGGAGGTCTGGGACACGATGGGCCTGGTCCGCGCGGCGCTCGACGAGGCCGTGCCGATGCGCGGCCAGCTCCTCTTCTCCGACGGGAAACCCGGCCCGCGGATCGACCTCGTCCTGCCGCCGGACGTGCCGTACTGCTTCGCCGCGCTCCCGCAGTACACGACGGAGCGCCTGCTCACCGAACACCTCGCGGGGTTCGGCACCCGCGTCGAGCGCGGCACCGAGCTGGTCTCGCTGGAGCAGGACGCGGACCACGTCCGGGCCGGGCTGCGCGGCCCGGACGGGCCGCGGGAGGTGCGGGCGCGCTACGCGGTCGGCTGCGACGGTGCCCACAGCCCGGTGCGGAAGGCCGCCGGGCTGGGCTTCGAGGGCGACGCCTTCCCCGAGCAGTACATGCTGGGCGACGTCGAGGTCGACTGGGACCTCCCGCCCGGGTACGGCATCCGGTCCACGCACCACGACGGCGAGGGTCGGGTCGACGACGTGCTGGTCTGCATCCCGCTCCCGGGGCGCGGCCGCTACCGGATGTCGATGACGGTGCCGGACGAGCTGGCCACCGACCCGGCCGACGGTGTGCAGCACGGACTGGAGGGCGGCCGGACCCCCGAGCTGCGACACATCCAGGCCGTGCTCGACCGGCTCTCCCCCCAGCCGGCCCAGGCCTCCTCGCTGCGCTGGTCGTCCACCTTCCGGATCAGTCACCGCCTGGCGGAGCGCTACCGGGCGGGCCGCCTCCTCCTGGCCGGCGACGCCGCGCACATCCACCCGCCGACCGGGGCCCAGGGCATGAACACCGGCATCCAGGACGCCTACAACCTCGCCTGGAAGCTGGCGCTCACCGTGCGGGGGCTGGGCTCGGACGGCCTGCTCGACAGCTACCACGCCGAGCGGCACCCGGTCGGCGAGGAGGTGGTCGGGCGGACCGTCCGGCACGCCAGGGCGGCGGGCGTCCCGGCCGATGCCGAGGACCTCGACACGGTGCTGCAGCGGGAGGCGCAGCTGCTGGTCGGGTACCCGGACGGCCCGCTGACCGAGCCGTCCCCGGAGGCCGCGGACGCCGCACCCGCCGGCCCCGCGCCGGGCGACCGGGCGCCGGACTGCCGGGGTCTGGAGGGCGAGCTGGCGACGTACCCGGTCCGCCTGTTCGACCTGCTGCGCAGCCCGCGGCACACCCTGCTGTTCCACGTCGACCCCGGCGCCCCCGACGACCAGGTCACCACCTGCGCGGTCGCCGCCCTCTCCGCGGCCCACGGGCAGCTCGACGTCTACGCGGTGCTCGCCCCCGGCGCACCGGCGCCGCAGTGGCGGCTGCCGTCCGTGCGCGACGCCGCGGCCGGGTTCGCCGCCGCGTACCGGCCCCGCCCCGGGGAGGCCTTCCTCGTCCGACCCGACGGGTACCTGGCCGGCCGCTTCGCCCCGCCGACCCCGGAACGCCTGGCCACCTGCCTGCGCCGCACGTTCGCCACCGGCTGACGACGGGCCGCGGGCGGGCCCGGGCGACGGTGGGGCGGGCCCGGGTGGGTCAGGCCCGCACCGGTGCGCTCCGGGCCCGGTGGCGGCGGACGGCGTCACGGTTGGCGCACCGCTGCGAGCAGTAGCGCCGGCGCCCGGTGCGGGAGGTGTCGGCGAAGATCACGGTGCACTCCTCCACGGCGCAGCGGCCGAGCCGGTCCATGCCGCGGCCGGCCAGGTGCAGCGCGGTGCCGACGGCGAAGAGCGAGAACAGCACGGCGCCGAGCGGCTGGTGCCCGTCGCGGTAGTGCAGGTGCCAGCCGCTCTCGGCGTGGTCGGTCAGCCGCGGGTGGGCGGAGGCCTCCGCGAGCATCCGGTTGAGCCGCTCGGCACGCTCGCTCCCCGGAGCGGCGTCCACCACGCGTTCCCAGGCGTCGACGGCGGACAAGGCCTGGTCGAGGTCCTCGGGCCCGACCGCGTGCTCCAGGGTCAGCCCGGCGGCGCGGCAGCGGTCCGCGAGCTCCTCGGCGCCGGTCGGGCGACGGTTGGCCAGCTCGGCGGCGAGGTTGACGGCGTCCGCGCCGTAAGGGTTGAGGTGCACAAGGGCATTACAGCACGCTGATCGGCATGACACAGCCCCCCGTCGTGGCGCAGAACCCCTCCACGGAAGCCGTAATGACGGATCGTCACCGCGGCCGCACTGCCCGGCCGGGATACCGGTGGACCGTGCTCGGCGTCGCCACGTTCGCCCAGGTCGCCTCCTGCTTCTTCGTCCAGGGCATCGGGGCGACGAGCGTGCAGCTCCGGCACGACCTCGACCTGAGCGCCGCTCAGCTGGGGCTGCTGCTCTCGGCGGCCCAGGCGGTACCGCTGGTCGGTCTGCTGGTGGCCGGCGAGCTGCTGGACCGCTACGGCGAGCGCTGGATCGTCGGCGCCGGGGCCTGCGTGGTCGCGGCCGGCCTGCTCGCGGGCAGCGCGGCGCCGGGCTACCCGGCCCTGTTGTTGGCCCTGGTGGTCGTCGGCGTCGGCTACAGCACGGCACAGCCCGGCGGCAGCAAGTCGGTGGCGGGCTGGTTCGACCCGTCCCGGCGGGGGCTCGCGATGGGCATCCGGCAGGCGGGTCTGCCGCTGGGCGGTGCCCTGGCCGCGGCCGTCCAGCCGGTGCTGGCCGAGGCGTTCGGCTGGCGGGCGACGCTGCTGTGCGGCGGGCTGGTCGCGCTCCTGGGGGCGGCGGTCTTCACCGGTCTCTACCGCCCGCCGCCCGGCCGGCCCGCGGCCGCGTCTCCGGCCGGTCGGCTCGTCGACGCACCGCCCGTCCGGCGGGCTCCGCCGGGTCGAGGGCTCCGCGAGCGGCTGCGGACGGTCCGCGAGCCCGCCATGGCGAGGATCATGCTCTCCGGGACCAGCCTGGTCGCGGTGCAGAGCGGCGTACTCGTGCTGACCGTGCTGCACCTCCACGACGCGGCCGGGCTCGGCCCCGGGGCGGCGGCGCTCGTCCTGGTGGCCGCGCAGGGTGCGGGCGTGGTCGGCCGTATCTCCCTCGCAGCCTGGAGCGACCGCCGCACCTGCGGGCGCTACGCCACCGTCATGGCCTGCATGGCGGCCGCGACCGCCGCATCCGCGGCGCTGGCCACCCCGCTCGGGGACTCGGCGGTCGCCGCGTGCCTGCTCCTCGTCGGTCTGGGGTTCTTCGGCCTCGGCTGGTACGGCCCCTGGGTCGCGTACGTGGCCGAGTCCGCGCCGCCGGAGCGGACCGGCTTCGCCCTGGGCGTGGCCATGGCCGTCAACCAGGTCGCCGTCATCTCCGCCCCGCCCCTGCTCGGCCTGCTGCGGGACGCCACGCACGGCTTCGCCCTCGCCTGGGGCCTGCTCGCCGCCTTCACCGCCGCGGCCCTGGCCGTCACGGCCCGCACCGAGCGCCGCCGCCCGACCGGCGCCTGAGCCCGGAGCCACCCCCCTCCCCCTCCAGAACCGGAGCCCCGTCATGCCCCGTCTCCTCCCGGAAGCCGGCCCCCAACGCGTCGTCGCCGCCTCCAACTTGGTCCAGACCATGGGCAGCGGCCTCTACCTGACCGCCGGCGTCCTCTACTTCACCGAGGCCGCGCACCTGCCGGCCGGCCAGGTCGGCCTCGGGCTCGGCATCGCCGGCCTGCTCGCCCTCGCGGTGGGCGTCGCCGCCGGTCGACTCGCCGACACCCGCGACGCCCGCGGCGTCTACACGGCCACCCTGGCCGTGCGGGCGCTCGCCACACTGGCCTTCCTCGCCGCCGACAGCTTCTGGCCGTTCGTCCTCGCGGTCTGCGCCGCCGCCGGTGCGCAGGCCGCCGGGCTCGCCGCGCGCGGACCGGTCATCCGGCGGTACGGCGGCGAGCGGCCCCAGGAATTCCGTGCCTACCTGCGGGCGGTCACCAACGTCGGCGTCTCCTTCGGCGCCCTGCTGGCCGGCTGGGCCGTCCAGACCGGCACCCCCGCCGCCTACCGGCTCCTGGTGCTCGGTACGGCGGCCGCCTTCGCCGCCTCCGCAGCGGTGATCCTCCTGCTCCCGCCGGTCACCCCCGGGCCCGGCGGCGGCGGCCCGCGGTGGATCGCCCTGCGCGACCGGCGCTACCTGCTGCTCACCGCCATCGACGGCGTCATGGCGATCCAGTTCAAGGTGCTCACGGTGGCCGTCCCGCTCTGGCTGGTCGCCGCCACGGCCGCCCCGCGCTGGCTGGTCGCCGGCTCGATGCTGGTCAACACCGCCCTGGTGGTCGGCTGCCAGGTCCGGGCCGGGCGGGGCATCACCTCCCCGGTGGCCGGTGCGCGGGCCTACCGCCGGGCGGGCGTGGCGTTCCAGCTCTCCTGCGCCCTGTTCTCGCTCTCCGCGGGCACCCCGGCGTGGGCCGCCGCGGCGCTGGTGCTGACCGCGGTGGTGATCCACACCGTCGGCGAACTCTGGCACGCCGCCGGCGGCTTCGAGATCTCCTTCGCGCTGGCTCCGGAGCACGCCACCGGCCAGTACCAGGGTGTGTTCGGCCTCGGTGCGGGCCTGGCCGAGGCGGTCGGGCCGGGCCTGCTGATCGCGCTCTGCCTCACCTGGGGCCGCCCGGGCTGGTACGTCGTCGGCGCGCTGCTGGCACTGACCGGCCTCGCCGCACCGCTCGCCGTCAGGCTGACGGGACGGCCCGGCGCCGCCGCGCCGCCCGGTCCGGCGGTGGTGGTTCCGACGGCCGCGAGGGTCCGGGCGTAGGGCCGGACGGGGCGCAGGCCGTGTCCGCGGACCGGCTCGGCCTCGTGACGGCGCGGCGGTTCACCCGGTCGGTTCACCCTGCCGGTCCGCACGGGGCAGCCCGCGAGGCCGGGGCCGCTGCGGCGCCGGGGCCGCAACGGCACCGGCGCCTCCGGGCGAGGACCGGGGCCATGTGCGTCCCGGCATCGTCGGCCCGGGGACAACCGGCAGGGGCAAGCACGGAACCCGCCCGGCCGCCACGGGGGTACGGCGGCCGGGCGGGAGACCCGGGGGGGCGGGCGCGGTAGGGGTGCCCCGGTCAGGCGCCCCGCAACGGTGCCCGGGGCAGCCGGCGCCCGGTCAGCAGGTGCCGGCCGCGCGCTCGCGCACGACGAGATCGGTGCGGCCGGCCGTGGCGTCCAGCCAGACCACCCGGGTGCCCCGGTCGGCCGCCGGGGCGTACTGGCCGCCCCGGTTGCAGGAGACCCGCTCGGGCGTACCGCCGGTGAGCGGCAGCTGCCAGAGCTTCGGCAGGTCGGCGTTCTTCGTGCTGCCGGTCACCCGGCCACCGGCGGTGCCGAAGGTGACCGCCCGGTCGGAGGCGGTGAGGGTGGTGATCCGGCGCGGCTCCGCGGCGCCGCCGGGCAGGATGTCGGTCACGCCGGACCCGTCCAGGGCGCCGGAGCGGATCGCGCTGCCCTTCGCCCGGTCGCCGGGCGTCTCCACCCAGAGCAGCCGGCCACCGGCGAGGCGGGTGCTGCCGACGGTGGTCCCGGGCGCGGCGGCGTTCGCGTCGTCCACCACGTACTGGGCGACGACCTTGCCGGCGGCGATCGAGTAGACGGTCGGCGCGCTCACCGTCCGCTCACCGACCTGCCAGCTCTCCGTCCAGGCCAGCAGGCCGTCCTTGAGCGAGAGGTCCGAGGCACGGTGACCGTCCGGCAGCGGGATCCGCACCGCCGGGGCGCCGTTGCGGGACAGTGCGGGCCCGCTCTGCCCGGCGGCGAAGTCGTTCGCCACGAAGGCCACGTCGCCCCCGGAGATCCGCACGTCACTGACGAACTGGTGAGGCGCGCGGTGGACGCTGCGCACCGCGCCGCCGTCGAGCGGCCGGGCCAGCACCTCCATGCCCCAGGTGCCGTCGGCGCCCACGCCCATGGCCACCCACGCGGCGGACGTGCCGTCGGTGGCGGGCCAGCCGTGCGAGCGGCCGTCCTCCGGGCTGAGCCGGACGGGCTCGGCCGAACCGCTGACGGCTCCCGCGTGCACGGCCATGCTGCCCGTGGCGCCCTTCCCCGCGGTGGCCGCGACCCAGCGGCCGGCGGCGACGTCGGGCGCGACGCTCTCGGTCGAGAGCTCGCGCAGCAGCGGGCGGCTGTCCACGCCGATCCGCCGCTGCCAGCCGTCCTTGATCCCGTGCGCGTCGAACGCGCCGGCCACGGTGTGGAGCTGGGCGCGGCTGAGGCCGAGCGTGCGGCCGGCGGCGAGCACCGCGTTGCGGGCGTCGACGAAGTCGTCCAGCGGGGTGAGGTACTCGGCGAGCGCGCGGTAGACCAGGCGGTCGGCGAGGAGCGGGTCGAGGGAGCGCCGGATGTCCCACAACGCGCCCGAGAAGATGGTGGAGTTGAGGTGCACGCCGCCGCTGTCGACACCGGCCGGCGCACCGACGTAGTCGGCGACGGTGGTGCGGCGGTCGTCCATCCGCCGGTCGGCGCAGGCCTCCGGGGTGCCGGTGCGGCAGAGGTCCTCGCCGAGCAGCGCGGCCCTCGGGTCGGTCATCGGGATGCCGCGGCTGGTCACCTCGATCGCGTTGCCGAAGTAGTCCGCGACGGCCTCGTCGAGCGCGCCGGACTGGCCGAGGTTGACGAGCCCCGCCGTGTGCCCGACGACCCCGTGGGTCATCTCGTGTCCGGCGACGTCACGCGCGACCGAGAACGGGTGGCGCTTCTCGCTGCCACCGCTGTAGATCATCTTCTGGCCGTCCCAGTAGGCGTTCTCCAGCGGCTCGCCGGAGCTGGTGACGTTGACGACGGAGGTGATCGGTCCGGCCTTGCCGTCGATCCCGTCGCGGCCCAGGCGGTCGCGGTAGAAGTCGTACACGGCGGCGGCGTTGAGGTGGGCGTCGGTGGCGCCGCTGGTGCCGGTGGACGCCGGGAAGTCGGGGCTCGCCGAGGCGGCGGGGCGGGCGTCGGCGGGCAGGGCGCGGCTGAAGTCCATGACGTCCCGCCCGGCCGCGTCGTAGGTGGTGATGGCGGCGGGCCGGGTCAGGTCGACGAGCTGGTAGGTGCCGTCCGGGAGGCGGCCGATGTTCACCTGGGCGGGGCGGCCGAGGGCGTCCGGGGCGGTGCCGGTGGCGGGTTCGGCGCCGGCGGCCCCGGCGGAGGGTGCGGCCGCCTTGGCCGAGGGCGCGACGGACTTGGCGGAGGAGTCGCCGAGCAGGTACGGCGCGCGGACCTCGTAGCTGAGGGCCACCTCGCCGACGGTGGCGTCCACGAACACCTCGCGCGCCTTGGCCGCCCAGATCGCCGGGTCGGTACCGCGCACGGTGAAGTGGCGGGCGAGCCGGCCGGCGCCACCGGGCAGCACCACCAGGCCGTGGTCCTCGGCGGCGGCTCCCACGCGCGCCGCCGGATCCTGGCTCGCGTCGACCGCGAGCCGGCGCAGTACGTCGTCCGGCACGGTCTGCGCGGTCGGGACGGTGAGGCCGGTGAAGAACTTGCCGCCGACCGACTCGACCCGCTGTCCGGCGCCCTCGCCGACCAGGTGGACCAGGTACCTGGCCCCGAAGACCGGTACACCGCCGTGCTGCTGGTCGAACTTGACGGTGCGCCGGCCGTCGGCGGCGCGCTCCGTACCGGCCTCGGCGAGCTGCGCGGGGTCGACCCGGTAGCGGTCCTGATGGGCGGCCAGGTGGGCACGGGCCGCGTCGGCCGGGTTGTCGCCGGGGGCCGCGTCGGCCAGGCCGGTGACCAGCTGCGGAGCGGTGGTCTCCGACCCGGCGACCAGCCCCGGCACCGGGTCGGCGTCGGCCGACGGCGCCCCGGCCGGTCCGGTGGCGGGCCCGGCCGCGGGCCCGGCGAACGCCGGTGGCACGCCCACACCGAGGCCGAGCACCACGGCGATCGCGACACCGAGCAGCTTGGGTCCGGGCATGCGGGAACGGTGATGCACTGCGGTCCTCCCAGGGAATCTGACGGTCCGGCGACCTGCCGGACCACACGTGCACGGTGGACGCCCACCCCCACGGCTCGTCCGTTCTCCGGAGCCGGCGGTCCGCCATGCGCATCAACATAGGCCATCGATCTGGATATGTCGATCGACTGCATATGCAGTCGATCGGCGCCCCGTCCTCACCTCCCGAGGAAGGCCCCACGGCCGATCACCGGGCCCGTCCCGGCACGTTCCGACGAGTTCCAGGCAAGCCGGCGGCCTCCGCAACCGTCCGGCTGCGGCGCATCGTCCTCCTGAACACGGGGGCGGGGGACGAGGCCTACGGACCTCAGGAGACACGATGGCTCTCAGCAGGACGATCCGGCGCACGGTGGCCGCGGCTGCGGCCGCATCGGCGCTGGTGGTGGGGACGGCGCTACCGGCGGCGGCCGGCGGCGCCGGTCACGGCGCGACGAGGACGGCGATGGGGGCGGCGCTCCGGGCCGAGGACCTGCCTGGCGTGATCGCCACGGCCCGCACAGGGCAAGGGACTTGGTCCGCAGCCGTCGGCGTGGCCGACACCTCGACGGCGCAGCCGCGCTCACCGAGGGAGCGGTACCGGATCGGGAGCGTGACGAAGACCTTCGTCGCCACCGTGCTGCTCCAACTCCAGGCCGAGCGGCGGCTCGACCTCGACGACACCGTGGAGAAGTGGCTGCCGGGCGTCGTCGGCGGCAACGGGAACGACGGGTCGAGGATCACCGTTCGGCAGCTGCTCGCCCACACCAGCGGCCTGTTCAGCTACGACGAGGACCCGGGGCTGGCCGAGCTGCTGTTCACCCCGGCCTTCCTCGCGCACCGCTACGACACCTACCGCCCGGAGGAGTTGGTGCGGATCGCGATGTCACACCCGCCGCAGTTCCCCCCGGGGGCGCAGCGCCAGTACTCCAACACCAACTTCGTCCTCGCCGGAATGCTCATCGCCCGGGTGACCGGGCACCCCTACGGCGAGGAGATCGAACGCAGGATCATCCGGCCGCTCGGACTCTCCGCCACCAGCCTGCCCGGCACCGCCGCCGGCCTGCCCCGACCGCACGCCCGCGGCTACTCCACGCTCGCCGGCGGTACGACCCCGCCGGTGGACACCACCGAACTGAACCCCTCCTGGGGCGGCGCGGCCGGGGAGATCATCTCCACCGGCGACGACCTCACCCGCTTCCTCTCCGCACTGATGCGTGGACGGCTCCTCCCGAAGGCCGCCCTGGACGAAATGCTCGGCGGCGGCGCCGACGCCAAGCGCGGGCTGGGCATCGGCGGCGCGACGCTCTCCTGCGGCGTCACCGTCTGGGGCCACGAGGGCGGCATCCACGGCTCCTCCACCCTCGCCCTGACCACCCGGGACGGCGGCCACGCAGTGGCGTTCAACGTCAATGCCGACTGGTTCACCGGCGAGCTCGGACTCGCCGAGGCCGAGTTCTGCAGCTGACCGGATGACGGAAGAGGCAGCCCGGCCGAGCAGCGCTCCTCGGCCGGGCCACCACCGGCTCCGGCCAGGCCGGGCCAGGCCAGGCCAGGCCACCCCAGCCTTCAAGAAATCAACACAATCAGGCTTAAGGGCCACTTACGGTTTCAGACATTGACGTGTCCGGGCCCGGGCGGGAGGGTGACGGCTGGGCGGTGCAGTCCGCGCCGCCAACCCACCCCCACGCCCCCGGAGCCCTCGTGATCACTCGTCGGACCATGCTCGGCGCCTCCGTCGCGGCCCTGACCGCGCCCACACTCTTCGCCCTCTCGCAGACCGCGGACGGCAGCACCACGCCGCAACGGCTCGACGTCGACCTGGCCAACACCGTGTCGTCCCAGCCGGTTTACGCCTACGTCCTGGGCCTCGACCCGGCGCAGGGCAACAGCTGGGCCTTCCTTCGCTCCGACGGCAGCACGCTCTACCACCCGTCCTCCCCCGCCTCGCCGGGTGCGCCGCTCGGTGCGGACTGTGCCATCGCGCTGGGCACTGCCGGCGGCGCCCCGCGGCGGATCCACCTGCCCTACCTCTCCAGCGGGCGGATCTACTTCTCCGTCGGCCGCGAGCTGGTCTTCCGGATCAACCCGGGCCCGGGCATCGCGTTGCCCTCGGTGAGCAACCCGAGCGACCCCAACATCGGTACGTCCTACGGATTCTGCGAATTCACCTACGGGCCGGACCAGTTGTACGCCAACATCAGCTACGTCGACTTCGCCGCCGTCCCGATCGCGTTCGACCTGACCACCGGCGACGGGCGGCAGAGCGTCAGCGGCCTGCCCGCCGGCGGCCTGGAGTCCGCCGCCACCGCACTGCGTACGCAGGCCGCCGTCGACGGCGGCGACTGGGCCCGGCTGATCGTCCCGGACTCCGCCGGCCGAACGCTGCGCATCCTCAGCCCCAACACGGCGATCAGCGCCAATCCGTCGCTGTTCAACGGCTATCTGGACAGCTACCTCACCGCCGTGTGGCAGAAGTACCGGAACACCGACCTGGTGATCGACACCCAGGCGGGCTGGGGAACCGTCACCGGCCGGGTCGGCAACGGCGTGCTCACCTTCCCCGGCGTCGGCGGCTTCGCCCAGCCCTCCACCGCCGCCGTCTTCAACTGCAGCTCGGCGCCGTTCACCACCGGCAACGACCTGATGGGCAACCTGAGCGCGCGGCTCGCCGCCGCCCTCAACCGCACCACCCTGCTGGACAATCCGCACCAGCCGAACGGCGAGAACCCGGCCGCCTTCTACACCGCAGCACGCACCAACCACTACGCCCGCATCCTGCACGCGGCCAACCCCGACCACCTCGGCTACGCGTTCCCCTACGACGACGTCCACCCGGCCGGCGTGGACTTCGAGGGCAGGGTGCAGTCGGCAAGCCCGCGCCTGTTCTCCGTCACGGTCGGCGGCGGCCACGGCCCGGCCGACCCCACGCCGTCGCCACAACCCGGGGGTGGGACGAGCGCGTTCGGCACCATCCAGGCCGAGTCCTACAGCTCACAGTCGGGCACCGCAGTGGAGAACTGCGGCGACACCGGCGGCGGCCGGGACGTCGGCTGGATCTCGAACGGCGACTGGCTCGGCTACGCCGGCGTGGACTTCGGCAGTTCCGGCGCGACGCGGCTCCAGGCCCGGGTGGCCTCCGGCTCCGCGCCCGGGGTCAGTGGACTGGTCCAGGTGCGGCTGGACAGCCCGACCGCCGCACCGGTCGGCAGCTTCACCGTCGCCAACACCGGCGGCTGGCAGAGCTGGCGGACGGTGCCCACCGACATCGCCCGGACCACCGGCACGCACACCGTGTACCTCACCTTCGCCAGCGGCCAGAGCGCCGACTTCGTCAACCTCAACTGGTTCACGTTCGACTAGGGCGCGACCCGCGTCCCGCCCGGAGATCCTCTTCACGCGGACTTCGCGCCGCCGGTACCAGGGGCCACTGGTGGCCCGGGGGCAACTCTGACACCATCTCAGCGAGGTGAAGGGACAGTGTGCCAACCGTTCACCTCGGCCACACCAGCGTGGCTGTAGAGCGTCGAGAAGATTTGAGGCCCGCCTTGAAGACCGTACGGAACCGCATACCTCACCTGGTGACGGTCGTGCTCATGCTCCTGGGCATGATGACCGCCGCCGCGCAAGCACAGGCGGCCCCGCAGCGACTCACCGGTAGCGCGACCATCTGCTCCAACTCCCCCATCCCCACGGGGTGGGTCGTCACGAGCTCGTACAGCAGCAGCGGCTGTCCCGGCACCGGCGTCGCGTACACCATTGCCGATGTGACCAACCAGACCCATGCCACCGTCTGCTCGATGTCCCCCATCCCCGCAGGGTGGGTCATCACCAGCTCCTACAGCAGCGGCGGCTGCGCCGGCACCGGCGTCGCCTACACCCTCGCCAACACCGCCAACCAGACCCATGCCACCGTCTGCTCCATGTCCCCCATCCCCGCAGGGTGGGTCATCACCAGCTCCTACAGCAGCGGCGGCTGCGCCGGCACCGGCGTCGCCTACACCCTCGCCAACACCGCCAACCAGACCCGCGCCACCGTCTGCTCCATGTCCCCCATCCCCGCAGGGTGGGTCATCACCAGCTCCTACAGCAGCGGCGGCTGCGCCGGCACCGGCGTCGCCTACACCCTCGCCAACACCGCCAACCAGACCTACGCCACCGTCTGCTCGATGTCGCCGATCCCGGCAGGGTGGGTCGTCACGAGCTCCTACAGCAGCGGCGGCTGCGCCGGCACCGGGGTCGCCTACACCCTCGCCAAGATCACCACCCAGACCTACGCCACCGTCTGCTCCTTCTCGCCCATCCCGGCCGGGTGGGTCGTCACCGGCTCACAGAGCACCGGCAGCTGCGCCGGCAGCGGCGTCGCGTACAACATCCGGAAGGCCTGACCACCAGGCTCAGCCCAGGGCAGCGACCAGTAGGTCACCGGAGATCGGCCGCCCTCGTGGTTCACGAGGGCGGCCGTTTGCCGCACCTGCCGACGGAGACCGGCACGGCCCGGAGTGTCAGTCGGTGCCGAACTCTCCCGTCCGGACACCGGCGATGAACGAGTGCCAGGCATCGGCCGGGAAGACGAGAGCGGGTCCCTCTGGGTCCTTGGAGTCACGGACGGGGACGACGCCGGGAAGGCTCGCGGAGATTTCGACGCACTGGCCGCCGTTGTCGGAGTACGAGGACTTGACCCAGGACGCACCGGACAGGTCGGGGTTCATGGGGCTAGCTCCTTCCGAGCCTTGTGGATCAGTGCCAGGGATGCCGCTTTGGGCAGGGCTTCCACCACCAGCTGATCGTACTCCCTCTCCCATGCCGTGATCGTTTCTCGCTTCCGCTCCAGATGGCCGCGAGCGTGTGACTCGGCATAGCCGACGACCGAGCCGTCCGGGAGGTCGAGCAAGGTGACCGGCATCTTGAAGGGCAGGTGCTCGCCCAGGTGGAAGGGCGCCACCTGGACGGTGATGTTCGGCCTCGCCGCGAGCTCCGCGATGTGGTCGAGCTGCCGAAGCATGACGGCCTTTCCGCCGACCGTCCTGACCAGGCAGCTCTCGTCGAGCACCACGTGGATCAGCGGCGGCTTCGTCCGCTCCAGGAGACGCTGACGGGCGGCCAGGAAGTCGACCCGCTGGTCCGCCGCCGACTGGGTGATCGCTCCACGTTGGACGGCCGCGTAGGCCAGCGCCTCGGCGTACTCGCGCACCTGGAAGAGGCCCGTGACGATCGTCAGGGCGAGTTCCCGCAGCCGACGGCACCGGGCCTCGGCTTCGGCGAACTCGGGGAAGCCCTCCAGCAGACTCGCTTTGGCGTGCCGGCGCCAGAGTTCGTAGAACGTCCCACCCGTCTCGAACACCTCGTCGGCTTTAACAGCGAAGTTCTTTGTTGGAGCACGCTTCGCTCGTTCGACGTACGACACCAACGTGTTGGAGTACCCCATCCGCTTCGACAGCCCGACCTGGGACCAGCCCCGCGCCCGCCGCGACCTGTGGAGTTCCTGCCCGAATCGGATCGCCGGCGAGGAGAGGACATCAACTGTCGTCTGTTCCATGAGAACTGAAGACCTTTCACATGACCAACTGGTCAACGGTGGAACCCTGGCCATCGTACGTCCCACCGGGCCACCATGGCTACATCCGGTGAGAGATCCGGGACTCAGAGCGACCATGGGAGACAACATGCCCAGCTGCCCCCGTATGCCCGCGTACGCACCGAAGGTGGGTGAGGTCGTCCGGGACCTCGCGCACCGGAACGCCACGGGCGCCCCCACCGAGGGCGTCTACATGGACACCCTCAACGGGTTGGCCTACCTCCGGCCCGAGCCCGGCGGCTGCGAGTGGACCACCGGCCCGGAGTACGTCCAGCGGCTCGAACGCCCCCGCTACCTGGTCGTCCAGCACCCCAGCCGGCCACGCGCGAACGACACGGTGGCGTGAGAGTCATCGCCGGCCTGTCGGCCTGCTACGGCCGCCACCAGGCCGCCACCCGCCGGGCGTGACGGCGCCGGAAGACGGACGGCGGCCGCCCCGCGCCTCGAAGGCGCGGGAGCGACCGCCGGGTGGCGCACTACCTCAGAACTGCTCCACCCAGTACGGCGCGACGGTCATCCAGCCGTTGCCGGTGGCGCCGTTGAGGCGGCCGGAGCTGGTCCGGGCCAGGGTGTACCAGGACTCCACGTAGTCCGGGTCGTCGGTCCACCAGGAGCTCGGCAGGGCGGCGAGCACCGCGTTGACCAGCGGGACGTAGGCACCCTGATCGGCGATGGTGAGCAGCACCGCGGCCACGGCCTGGGCGAGGGCCAGGTAGTTGGTGTCGCCGTCGTCCTCCATCAGGACCACGTCGGCCAGGTTGTACTTGTAGTTCGACCAGTTCACCAGGATCTGGTTGGGGTTGTACACCGTGCCGTCGTAGCGCAGGTAGGGCATGGCGACCGAGTCCACCCGGACCTTGCCGTCCTGCCCGAAGCCCGTGACCAGGCTGAACATCTCGGCCGCGCCCTTGAACCACGGCTCCTGGTCGTCGGAGACCTCGATGCTGTCGATCTTGGTGGCCCACCAGCCGCCCGCGGCCTGCGCACCGGCGAGGCCCCGCGCGGTGAACTCCTTGCGCAGCACGTCGACGCCGGCCGCCATCGCCTTCGAGGCGTCGATGTCGACGAGGTAGACCGGCCGGTCCGGGACCGTGGTGGCGTCGAGGGTGTGGACGCGGCCGGCGGTGTCGTAGGCGCGGACGGTGCGGGCGTGGTCGTCGGCGACGGCGGTGGCCACCAGCGGCGTGGCACCGGCGTCGAGGGCCGCCCGCATCGACGCGTCGGCCAACTGGACGCGCAGCAGCGGGCCGAGGCCGGCGTCGAGGCCCTTGGCCGCGGCGATCCGGCGGTCGGCGTCGGCCGCGGTCTCGGCGAGGGAGTGGGCGGCGGGCGTGTCGGTGGCGGCGGCGAGCGGGGCGAGCCCGGTGCCGGCCGCGTCGGCCGCGGCGCGCACCCGGGAGCGCCAGGTCGCGTCGGTGAGGGATCTGGCCAGGCTGCGGGCGACCTGGTCCTCGATCGAGGCGACCCGGCCCGTGGACTGCGCGGCCCGGGCCGGCGCGGGGGCGGGAGCCGGCACGGCGGCGGCCTGACCGGCCGTCAGCGCGGCCAGCGACAGTGCCGCGACCGCGACGGTGCTACGCCGTAACCGGGAGAGGGAGAGCGCCATGTGGTTGTCCTCCTGACTCGGAAGGTGCGGGAACCGGCCCCGTCCTGGACGACGCCATGTCAAGTAAAGTCAGCAGCCGACCACGCATCAAGAAGCTGTTCGGAAAACACTCTCCATCGGTGCGGGGTGAGCCCCGTGGGCCCTCGGTGTCCTCCGAGGGCCCACGGTGCCGGAGTCAGCCCAGCCCTGGCAGGCTGCGCAGTTCACCGACGCGCAGAAGCCGCGCCAGGAAGTAGAACGGCATCGCCATCGCGATGCCGCCTGCCGCCAGCGATACGGCCGATGCCAGGTCGTGACTGCAGAGGCGTGCGATGAGCCGTTGCGTTCAATCTACGGCTCAGACCTCGTTCGCACGTGGGGACTTGGAACAGCGCGGAGCTCACCCCGGTCGGCGGGCCGGGACCGGAACGGCGGGCGCGGGCCGGCACTCCGCCGGGGCGCACCCTCGCCGGGTGCCGGGCCCCGCCGTGGCGGCCCGCTCGCCCCCACCGGCCTCAGCTCAGCGGGCGGCTCAGCACGTAGACCGTGCGCACCACCACCGCCGCCGAGAGCACCAGCAGGTGGTACCCGATCAGCGCGTACAGCCCGAGGTCGTCCGTCACCATCGGACCGCCCTTGAGGCCGAGCAACTGCACCCCGGTGACGCCGAAGAAGATCCCGAGGAGGGTCAGCAGCACCCGGCTGAGCAGTTCGCCGGCCACCCGGCGGTCGCGCGGGTCGGCGAGCAACCGGACGTTCACCGCGAGCCTGCCCTCCTCCAGGGCGCTGCCGATCCGGTCCAGCCGTCGCGGCAGGCGGCGCAGCACCGGCAGCAGGCCGAGGAGTTCGTCCTGCGCGAGCTGCCGGGCGCTGCTCGGTCCGAGCTGGTCGGCGAGCCGGTCGGCGGCGAAGGAGCGGGAGGCCGCCAGCATGTCGAACCCGGCGCTGAGGCGCAGCAGGGTGCCCTCCAGGGTGCCCAGGGCGCGGAAGACGGCGGCGATCTCCGGCGGCACGGCCAGCCGGAAGTCGGTGACCAGCCGGAACAGGTCGGTGAACATCTGGACGTCGGGCGTCGAGCCGTGGCCGAGGTGGCGGGCGCTGAACTGGCCGAGGGCGCGCTGCAGGCGCTGCTCGTCGACGTCCTCCGGGCGGTCGGTGACGTCCAGCAGGGCGTCGCGCAGTGCGGCCGGGTCGGCGCGGTCCACGGCGAGGAAGAGGCCGCCCATGGCGTCCCGCAGGCCGGGGTCGATCCGGCCGACGGAGCCGAAGTCCAGCAGAGCCGGCCGGCCGTCCGGCTGGAGCAGGATGTTGCCGGGGTGCGGGTCGGCGTGGAAGACGCCGTCGCGCACGATCTGGTTGAGCAACGCGGTGAACAGGGTGTCCGCCAGCTCCCGGCCGTGCTTCTCGTCGCGGGGCTCCGCCTGGCCGAGCGGGGTGCCGTCGATCCGGGTCATCACCAGGACGCGTTCGGTGCTCAGCGCCTCGTGCACGACGGGCATGGCGACGCTGTCGTCGCGCCGGGCGGCGGCGGCCCGGCGGACGGCCGTCATGTTCCGCGCCTCGACGCGGAAGTCCAGCTCCTCGCGCAGCGCGACGGCGAAGCCCTTGGCGAGGTCCACCAGCCCGAGGCTGCGGCCCCAGTCGGTGCGGGTCTGCAGGGTCACGGCCAGCCGGCCGACGATGTCGAGGTCGCGCTCGACCAGCTCGCGCACACCCGGCCGCTGGACCTTGACGATCACGCGGGTGCCGTCCGGCAGGACGGCGGCGTGCACCTGGGCGATGGACGCGGCGGCGAGCGGCCGGTGGTCGAACTCGGCGAAGACCTCCTCCGGGGCGGCACCGAGCGCGGCGACCAGCTCCCGCTCCACCTCCGGCCAGGGCGCGGCGGGCACCCGGTCCTGGAGGCTGCTGAGCTCCTCGACGTAGGGGGCGGGCAGCAGGTCCCGGCGGGTGGACATCACCTGGCCGAGTTTCACGAAGGTCGTCCCACCCGCCTGCAGTGCCTGGCGCAGTTCCTGGGCCAGCAGCTCGTGCCGCGTCCCGTCACCCCGGCCGCGACCGCTCAGGTACGGGCCGAGGCCGTGGCGGCCGGCGATGCGGACGATCCGCGAGTAGCGGCGCATCCGGGCGAGCCGGTCGCGCAGCGAACGCGGCCAGGAGAACGGGCGGACGCTGCCCGCGGGTGCCGCGAGGTCGAGGACGACCAGGGTCACCATGGCGACCAGCAGCGCGATGCCGAGCAGCACGGGGCTCAGCACCAGCCGCTGGTCGTCCCGCTGCAGGTGGGCTCCGAGCAGGGCTCCGGCGGTGGAGATGCCGACCAGCCCGGCGAGGACGGCCCTGGGCAGGCTCGCCTCGATCCCGAGCAGCCGCCGGCCGAGCAGCGCGGGCGGCACCACCAGCACGAATCCGCCGACCAGCATGCCGATGATCCACACGTGCGTGTTCCCCCGTCACCCGTCCGCCCGCCGGTACGGCCGGCGTCCGCCGCACCGGCGCTCCGGCGAGCGGGTCGGCGTACTCCCCTTGCGATCCCCTTGCACCCCGACCACGTGGTCGGGAACGGCCCATCATGCCACCGCCCTCCGGCCCGCGATCGCTCCGGGGCGGATCACCCGGCAAGGGATTGACGCTCCGTCACGACGCCGACGGCGGGGCGGCGGAGCGGCGGGGGCGGTGGACGACGGCTGCCGGCCGGGTGAGCGCGGCGGCGGACGCCGTTCACCGCCGGCCCGGTCAGCCGAGCAGGGCGGCGAAGGCGCTCTCCAGCCCGGCCACCGCGGCCGCCAACAGGGTGGCCGTCCGCAGCGCGTCGACGACGGTACCGACCCGGCGGCGGAGGACGCCCTCGCGGGGCCGTTCCCGGTCCGTCTCCGCCAGGATCTCGGCCAGGGCCGCGTCGGCGTCCTCGGCGTCCTCCGGTGCCACCGTGTCCGGCTGCTCGGCGCGGATCCGGGCGAGTGCGGCCCGCAGCTGCTCGGCTGCCGCCCGCAGGCCGTCGGGGCCGGCGGGCCCGGCGGCGGGAGGGCCGCCGATGATGATCCGCACGGTGGCACCCTGGCCGCCGGCGACCGGCCCGTGCACGGTGCTGCCGCCCGTGACCTGGACACCGCCGCTGTTCCAGTTGCCGCCCGGCGGCGGGCCCACCGGGTTCCCGTTGTCGCCCGCGTGCTGCTGGTCCATGTGTCTTCCTCCTGTCGGCGGCCCGACGGTGCCCGTCCGGCCGTACCCCGCCCTGACGCTCCCCGCCCCGGAACTACTTGGCCGTGCCGATGTCCACCGACGAACCGCTGCCTCCGGCGACCGGGCCGTGCACCGAGCTGCTGTTGACCTGGACGCCGCCGTTGTTGATGTTGGTGATGCTCTGCGACTGCTGCTCGAAGGCGCCGCTGTCGTAGCCCCGTGCCCGCAGTTCGTCCCCCACCGCGCTGAACACCCGCTGGGTGACGGTGTCCAGGAACCGCTGCACGTCGTGCGCCTGGAAGATGTTCTGGTACTCCCTCCCCGCGCCCAGCTCGCGCACGCTCATCCGGGGCGCGAAGTCCACGGCGCGGCCCGCCCGGGTGAGCTCTCCGTAGTGGCGGTGGTACCGGGCGGCACGCGCGCGAGAGGCCCGCGACCGGCTCAACTGCCCGACCGCGACGACGATGTCGTCGCCGAGCCGGCGGGCGGCCCAGCCGAGGGCGTTGCGGGCGTCCGCGGACGCCGAGTCGCGGCCGAGGTGGTCGACGACGTGGTAGCCCCGGCCGACCGGCGGCAGCACGTACGGCAGCCACTCCAGGTAGAGCAGTCCGCCGCGGGTGGTGGTGCGCACCAGCACGGTGACCACCACCTCCTCCTGCCAGGAGCCGACCCGGATCGCCAGGTAGTGGCGCAGCCGTTCGTGGCCGGAGCGGCCCAGCAGGTCGGCCCAGGCGGGTTCGAGCAGCAGCCGGTCGCCCGCCCGGGCGGACATCGCGCCGCGCCAGTGCCGGGGCGCGTCGCTGCGCAGGCCGGGACGGAAGACCCGGTCGGTGACGGAGAGTCCGCGCAGTGGGTCGTCCGGGTAGGCGGTGTCCTCGGCCAGCTGCCGCACCCGCGCGGCCATCGCCCGGTAGAGGGCGGATGCGTCGAGCGGTTCGACGGCCCGCCCCTGGGCCGTCCGTTCGGCCGAGGGCCGCAGCTCGAAGGTCATCCGCCAGGCGCGGCCCGCGATCCCCAGCCCGACCAGCGGCGCCCGGCGGCGGTAGAGCAGCTCCGGGCCGCTCTGCTGCTCGTGCAGCCGCCGGTAGATCCAGGCCTCGCGCCGGCCGTGCGGCTGCGGCGGCGGGCCGCCGGGCTTGCCGCCGGTCAGTGCGGGCCCGGCCAGCCGGCGGCGCATGGCGAACCGCAGGCCGGCCGCGATCAGCCAGAGTGCGGCCAGTTCGACGGCGACCGGCAGCAGGACGGCTCCCTCCGTAGCGGATCCCCCCACCAGCCCGCTGTACCAGTCATCGCCGCTGCTGCCGTACCCGTCGCCCCAGCCCAGGTCGCCCCAGCCGGCGCCGTTCTGGCTCAGGTAGGACAGGGAAACGAACACGACGACGACCACGACCAGCGCCTTGGCCCCGGTCGCCAGGCTCCGGGCCAGGCCGCCGGCCCGTGGGGCCGTCACCATCAGCAGACGTTCGGCGGTCAGGCCGATCCGGTGGTCCATCCGGTCCTCGCGGAACCCGGCCACCAGGACGAGGACGAGGACCACGAGCAGCACGATGCCCGCCGGTACCGCACCGAGGAGCAGGAATCCGGCGGCCAGGACGGTGAGGAACGCCGCGCCCGTCCAGGCCTCCCAGCGCCGGGCGGTCAGCGCCTCGTGCAGGACGCGGACCAGGTCGGTCCCCGGGGAGGGGGCCGGGATCCGGTAGCACTGCTCGACCAGTTCCTCGATCAGCGCAGCGCGGAAGCCCCGGTCCAGCCAGGCGGCCGCGCAGAGGTAGCGGGTCGCCTCGGACGGGGCCGGGCCGGCCTGGCCGCGCAGGTTCTCGGGCGTCGCGGGGAGCGGCTGCGCGCCGGCGTCGGCCGGCGGGCCGCCGAAGGGCGGAGCCGACGGCCGGGCGGCGCCCAGGAGCGGAGCGGGTGGTGCGGGCGGAGCGGGTGGTGCGGGCGGAACGGGCGCAGCGGGGTACGACGCGCCGCTGGGTGGGGGCGGCCCCATCGGCGGCCCGGGCGGGAGGCCCGGTCTGGGCGGTACGGGAGGGACCGGCGGTGGCTGCGGTGGCGTGTGATCCATGACATCCCCCGAGACTGCGACCATGAGTGGGACCTGCCAATGAGCGCCGCCAGTAAAGCAGTTGACCATGAGTCAGATAGGGATGTTTTCACATCCCGCCGATAACGGTTCGAGCACGCCCCGCCGCCGCGGGGCCGGCCCTCCGGTCGAGCCGCCACCCGACCGGACGCTCGACCGGGCACCCGGCCGAGCGCGTGCAGGAAATTGGATTCCAGGAGTCGCATTAGCTAGTCTTCGAGGCGTGAGGCTGACCAAGAGCACCGACATCGCCCTCCGCATCGCCATGCGGCTGGCGGTCCTCGACGAGGACGCGGCTCCGACCACCCGCCAGGTGGCCGAGTCGGTCGACGTGCCCTACACCCACGCCGCCAAGGTGGTCAGCCGACTGCAGCACCTCGGCGTGGTCGAGGCGCGGCGCGGCCGCGGCGGTGGGCTGTCGCTCACCTTCGCCGGCCGGACCGGCTCGCTCGGCCTGCTCCTCCGGGAGCTGGAGGGCGTCGGCGACGTGGTCGGCTGCGAGGACGACCCGCCCTGCCCGCTCCGGGCGGCCTGCCGCCTGCGCGGGGCACTGCGCACGGCCCAGGAGGCGTTCTTCGCGACGCTCGACCCGCTGTCGATCGGCGACCTCGTGTCCTCCCCCACGGGACCCGTGCTGCTGAGCCTCACCAGCAGACCGGCCGACTGACCCGGCCACCCCCACCGGCCGCCCCGGCCTGAACCACCGGGACGCACCACCGCAGCACCGCACGACGGCACGCGCACACCCCACAGACGCGACCGTGCAACCGCACGGCCGAAAATGCGAATCTCAGATACCAGTTTGGAGCTCGCTGATGCTGTCCGCCAAGTCCGCCGAGGTCGTCGAAGCCACCCTGCCCGCCGTCGGCGGGGCGATCGGGGACATCACCCCGCTCTTCTACGGCAAGATGTTCGCGGCCCACCCGGAGCTGCTGCGCGACCTGTTCAACCGGGGCAACCAGGCCAACGGCACCCAGCGCCAGGCGCTCGCCGGCTCGATAGCCGCCTTCGCCTCCGCCCTCATCGCCCACCCCGACCAGCGGCCCGACGCCATGCTCGCCCGGATCGCGCACAAGCACGTCTCCGTCGGCATCAGCAACGCGCAGTACAAGATCGTCCACGAGCACCTGTTCGCCGCCATCGTCGAGGTGCTCGGTGAGGCCGTGACGCCCGAGGTCGCCGCCGCCTGGGACGAGGTGTACTGGCTGATGGCCAACGCGCTGATCGCCGTCGAGGACCGGCTGCGCACCGAGGCCGCCGCCGCCCAGGGCGGCGACCCGGACGACCTCTGGCGCCCGTACACCGTCGTGGCCCGCTACCAGGAGACCGACGACGTGGTCAGCTTCCTGGTCCGCCCGGCCGACGGCGGCCCGGTGCCGCCCGCCCGCCCCGGCCAGTACGTCTCGGTGCGGGCCACGATGGCGGACGGCGCCCGGCAGATACGCCAGTACAGCCTCTCCGGAAACCCGGACGGCGCGCTCCAGTTCACCGTCAAGCGGGCGGGCGCCGGCGCTTCCGGGGAGCCGGCCGGCGAGGTCTCGAACCACCTGCACGCGCACCTGAACCCCGGCGATGTGATCGAGGTCGCCCCGCCGCTCGGCGACGTCTCCCTCGCCGACGGCGACGGACCGGTGCTGCTGGCCTCGGCCGGCATCGGCAACACCCCGATGACCGCCATGCTGGCCCACCTCGCCGCCACCGGCTCCACCCGGACGGTCGTCGCCGTCCACGGCGACCGCGACCAGCTCTCGCACGCCTTCCGCGCCGAGCTCGGCCGGCTCACCACCGAGCTGGCGAACTCCTCCGCCCACGTCTTCTACGAGCAGCCGCTCGGCGCGTGGCCGCAGGAGCGCACCGGCCTGGTCGACCTCGCGACGGTGCCAGTCCCGGCGGGCACCACCGCCTACCTCTGCGGCCCGGTGCCGTTCCTGCGCTCGGTGCGGGCGCAGCTGCTCGCCGCGGGGGTGCCGGCGGCGGACATCCACTACGAGGTCTTCGGTCCCGACCTCTGGCTCGGCCAGGACGCCTGACCGGTCCGTGGTCCGGCCGGGGGCCCCGGCCGGACCACGCCGGCCCCGGGTGCCGCGCCGTCCCTGCGGCGCGGCACCCTCCCGCCGGAGCGGCCCGCTCGGTAGCATCACGCCGGAACGATCACCCACGATCACCGCGGCCCGCCGAGCGGCCCGCCACGGACGCAGGGAGGACCGGTGCGCGTCGCGCTCTTCGCCACCTGCGTCAACGACGCGCTCCACCCGTCCACCGCGATCGCCACCGTCAGGCTGCTCGAACGGCTCGGCGTCGAGGTCGACTTCCCCACCGCCCAGAGCTGCTGCGGACAACCGCAGTTCAACACCGGCTACCGGCGCGCCTGCGAGCCGCTGCTGCGGCGCACCGCCCGCGCCTTCGCCGGCTACGACCACGTGGTGACCCCCTCCGGCTCGTGCGTGGCCATGGTCCGCGACAACTACCCCCGGATCGGCGCCCGGGCCGCCGCCGAGGGGCGGGGCACCGCCCTCGCCGACCTCGCCGGCGAACTGGCGCCCCGGGTGTACGAGTTGACCGAGTTCCTGACCGACGTGCTGGGCGTCGAGGACGTCGGCGCGTACTTCCCGCACCCGGTCACGTACCACCCGTCCTGCCACGGGCTCCGCGTCCTCGGCCTCGGTGAGCGGCCGCTGCGCCTGCTGCGGGCCGTCAAGGGGCTGGAGCTGGTGGAACTGCCCGGCGCCGAGGAGTGCTGCGGCTTCGGCGGCACCTTCGCCGTGAAGAACCCGGCCGTCTCGGCCGCGATGGCCGAGGACAAGATCCGCAGCGCGCTCGCCACCGGCGCCCGGGTGCTCTGCGGCGCCGACAACTCCTGCCTGCTGCACCTCGACGGGACGCTGCGCCGCCGCGGCGACGCGCTGCGCCCGCTGCACCTCGCAGAGATCCTCGCCAGCACCGAGTCCGATCCCTGGACGCCCGGGCCCGAAAGAGAGGACCTCGGTTGAGCGCCGGCACCTTCCTCGGCATGCCCGCGTTCCCCGAGGCCGCGGCCCGCGCCACCCGGGACGCGCGGCTGCGCGCCAACCTGCGGCACGCCACCCACACCATCCGCGACAAGCGGGCCCGCGCCGTCGCCGAACTGGCCGACTGGGAGCAGCTACGCGCCGCCGGCAAGGCGATCAAGGACCACACGCTGCGCCGACTCGACCACTACCTCGTCCAGGTGGAGGAGGCCGTGACGGCGGCGGGCGGCACCGTGCACTGGGCCGCCGACGCCGAGGAGGCCAACCGGATCGTCACCGCCCTGGTCCGCGCGACCGGCGAGCACGAGGTGGTCAAGGTCAAGTCCATGGCCACCCAGGAGATCGGCCTCAACGAGGCGCTCGCCGCCGAGGGGATCACCGCGTACGAGACCGATCTCGCGGAACTGATCGTCCAGTTGGGCGACGACCGGCCCTCGCACATCCTGGTGCCGGCGATCCACCGCAACCGCGGCGAGATCCGGCGGATCTTCGCCGAACGGATGGCCGCCTGGGGCCGCCCGGCGCCCGAGGGGCTGACCGATGCACCCGCCGAACTCGCCGAGGCGGCCCGGCTGCACCTGCGCGAGAAGTTCCTCCGGGCCGAAGTCGCCGTCTCCGGCGCCAACTTCATCGTCGCCGAGACCGGCACCCTGGTGGTGGTCGAGTCCGAGGGCAACGGCCGGATGTGCCTGACCCTGCCGCGCACGCTGATCTCGGTGGTCGGGATCGAGAAGGTGGTGCCGACCTGGCGGGACCTGGAGGTCTTCCTCCAGCTGCTGCCCCGCTCCTCCACCGCCGAGCGGATGAACCCGTACACCTCGCTGTGGACCGGCACCACGGCGGGCGACGGCCCGTCCGCGTTCCACCTGGTGCTGCTCGACAACGGGCGCACCGCCGCCCTCGCCGACGAGGTCGGCCGCCAGACGCTGCGCTGCATCCGCTGCTCGGCCTGCCTCAACGTCTGCCCGGTCTACGAGCGGGCCGGCGGCCACGCCTACGGCTCGGTCTACCCGGGGCCGATCGGCGCCGTCCTGACCCCCCAACTGCGCGGCACCGCGGGTGCGGTGGAGGCCTCGCTGCCGTTCGCCTCCTCGCTCTGCGGGGCCTGCTACGAGGTCTGCCCGGTGGCGATCGACATCCCCGAGGTCCTGGTCCACCTGCGCGAGCAGGTCGCCCGCCGGCCGGGGCACCGGCTGGAGCGCGCGGCCGTCGCGGCCGCCGGGTACGTACTGGACCGTCCGGCCCTGCTCGCCGCGGCCGAGCGCGCGCTCGCCCGGAGCAGGCGGCTGCACCCGCGCCGCCTGCCCGGGCCCGGCCGCGCCTGGACCGACACCCGGGACCTGCCGCAGGTGCCCGCGGAGCCGTTCCGCGACTGGTGGCGGCGCAACCGGGCGTGAGGGAGTCGGGCAGGGGGAGTCGGGCATGAGGGCACCGGACGTGAGGGAATCGGGCATGAGGAGCCGGGCATGACTGAGCCGGGGACGACGGGGCCGGGGACGAGCGCCGCGCACGCCAGGGGTTCGCGGGAGCTGGTCCTCGGACGGATCCGCGCCGCCCTGTACGGCCCTGCCGCACCGACCGCCCGGGCCGGCGACGGCCGGGCCACCGCACCGGCCGGGCCGCCCGTCCCCCGCGACTACCTGCGCAGCCACGTCCCCGCCGACGATCCGGCCGCGCTGCTGGACCTGCTCCACCGCAACCTCGCCGACTACCGGGCCCTCGTCCACCGCTGCACCCCCGCGCACCTGCCCGAGACGGTCGCCGGGCTGCTCGACGCCCGCGGCGCCCGCACGGTGGCCGTCCCGGCCGACCTGCCGCCCGGCTGGCTCGCCGCCGTCCGGAGCACCGAGCCGGTGCCGGACGACGGCACGCTCACCGCCGCCCGCCTGGACACCGTCGACAGCGTGCTGACCGGCTGCGCGCTGGCCGTCGCGGAGACCGGCACGCTCGTCCTGGACGCCGGGCCGGGCCAGGGGCGGCGCCTGCTCAGCCTCGTCCCGGACCACCACGTCTGCGTCGTGCTGGCCCCCGAGCAGGTCGTCGCGTCCGTCCCGCTGGCGCTCCCCCGGCTCGACCCCCGCCGGCCGCAGACCTGGATCTCCGGCCCCTCCGCCACCAGCGACATCGAGCTGGACCGGGTGGAGGGCGTGCACGGCCCGCGCACCCTGGAGGTGGTGCTGGTCACCGAGGGCTGAGGGCCCCGGGCGGCCGGCGCGCACGGGCGCGTCCACGCAGGGCCGCAGAACTCAGGCCGGGCGCAGCTCCAGCGTGCAGCACTTCGGCCCGCCGCCGCCCTTGAGCAGCTCGGAGACGTCCACCGGCCACGGCTCGTAGCCCTGCTCGGCCAGCTGCGCGGCGAGCGCCTTGGCGGGTTCGGGCAGCAGGACGCGCCGGCCGTCCGAGACGGCGTTGAGGCCGAACACCTCGGCGTCCGCCCGGTCGGCGAGGATCGCGTCCGGGTAGAGGCTGCGCAGCAGCGCCTGGCTGTCCGGCGAGAAGGCCGCCGGGTAGTACATGACGTGGTCGTCGTCGAGCACGGCGAGCGCGGTGTCCAGGTGGTAGAAGCGCGGGTCGACCAGGGTCAGGCTGAGCACCTGTACGCCGAACAACGCCCGGGCCTCGGCGTGCGCGGCCGGGTCGGTGCGGAAGCCCGTCCCGGCCAGGACGCGGCGGCCGGCCACCAGGAGGTCGCCCTCGCCCTCGTTGACGTGGCCGGCGCGGCGCACCTCGCGGTAGCCGTGCGCCCGGAACCAGGCCTGGTGGGCGTCGGACTCGCCGGCCCGCTCCGGGTGCCGGAAGGTCGCGACCAGCGCCCGCCCGTCCAGCACGGTCGCCCCGTTCGCGGTGTAGACCATGTCGGGCAGGCCGGGCAGCGGTTCGATCAGCTCGACGGTGTGGCCGAGCCGCCGGTAGAGCGTGCGGAGGTGCTCCCACTGGCGGACGGCGAGCGCGGTGTCGGTGGGGCGCTCCGGGTCCATCCAGGGGTTGATCGCGTAGTCGACGGTGAAGTGCGTCGGCCGGCACATCAGGAAGCGCCGCGGCCTGGCGGTGCGCTCCGGGATTCGGTTCGGCATGCGGCTACCTCCGCCGTCCGGGGGGGTGGGTTCCGGTCCGGTGTCCGGCGCGGCGCCGGTCGACGCCCGGAGCACGTCCCGGAAAGGCGGCTGCCCGAAGACCCCCGTTCGCACACGCGCACGGGCCGCCGGAACGTCGCAGCCCCCGGCGCACCCGGCGCGACCACCCGGCGCACGGGGCGCGCGCCGCCGCCGCGCCGCGCCGCCGCCCGCGCCTGCGGCGGGGGTGGGCGAGGCGGCGACCGCGGGGGTGAGCACGGGGCCGCGACCTGACGTTCCGTCCGCCGATCTGCCCTACGTGGTCCATCTCACGTACCGCAACCGGCCACCTACGGTGGCGTAGGTCACTTGAGACAGTGAACTATCTACTTCATGCCGAACCTCCAGGAGACCCTTGACCTCAGTTCGTACGCCGCCCTCGGGGACAGCTTCACCGAAGGCCTGAACGACCCCGGCGTCGGCGGCGCCTTCGCCGGCTGGGCGGACCGGCTGGCCGGGCTGCTCGCCGACGGACGGCCGCCGGGCGCCTTCCGGTACGCCAACCTCGCGGTGCGCGGGCGGCTGCTCGACCAGATCGCGGCCGAGCAGGTGCCGCAGGTCCACCGCATGCAGCCCGATCTGGTCACCTTCTGCGCCGGCGGCAACGACATCCTGCGCCCGGGCAGCGACCCGGACGAGGTGGCCGAGCGCTTCGAGTCGGCCGTCGCCCAGCTGGTCGACTCCGCCGGCACGGTACTGATCTGCACCGGCTTCGACACCCGCGGCGTGCCGCTGTTGAAGCACCTGCGCGGCAAGATCGCCACGTACAACGGCCACATGCGCGCGGTCGCGGACCGCAACGGCTGCAAGGTCGCCGACCTCTGGTCGCTGCGCGCGGTCCAGGACCGCCGCGCCTGGAGCGAGGACCGGCTGCACCTCTCCCCCGAGGGCCACCAGCGGGTCGCCCTGCTGGCCGCCCGCTCGCTGGGCCTGCACACCGAGCAGGACCCGGAGGCGCCGTGGCCGGTCCTGCCCGTGCAGTCCGCCGCCGAGCAGCGGCAGGAGAACCTGCAGTGGGCGCGCGAGTTCCTGATCCCGTGGGTCGGCCGCCGGCTGCGCGGCGAGTCCTCCGGCGACCACGTCGAGGCGAAGCGCCCGGACCTGCTGCCGCTCTGACGCAGCGTCAGACCGCTCCGGCCGCAGCCGCTCCCGTCATCGGGGGCGGCTGCGCCAGGATCGGGCGGCAGCCGCGTGCAGCGCTGCGGCCGCCGCGGCACCGACCACGTACCAGAACAGGTCCGGCGGATTGAAGGTCGAGCCCAGGACCAGCCGGGCGAGCGTGCTGCGCCGGCTGAGCTCGTCCGGCACACCGGTGAGCTGGAACAGCTCCACCGCCCAGCTCAGCCCGGCCGCCGCCAGGGCGGCGGGCAGCGGGCGCAGCCGCGGCGCGGCCAGCAGCACCAGGGCGTAGACCAGCACGGTGTAGAGCGCGTCGCCCGCGGCCTTGGCGAACTCACCGCCCGCCACCGCGCGTACGCCGAGGCCTGCCGCCACCGTCACGACCGCCGCCACCAGGGCCGCCGCACGCACGGCCCGCCTCCCCCGAAGATCATCCACACGGGCCAGCCTAGGGCGTCCCTTCGGCCGGGTGCTCCGAGTGTCGGGCAAGCCTGCTCCGAGTGCCGGGCAAGCCTGCTCGACGCGTCGTGCGATCAGGCTTCGAGGGCGTGTGCGCGGTGTTCACTGGGGGTGATCCCGTACGCCGCGCGGAAGGCGCGGCCGAAGGAGCCGGCATTGGAGAACCCCCAGCGGGCTGCGATCACCTGAACGGACTGGTCGCCCAGGCCCCGGTGCGCGAGATCGGCGTGGCAGCGTTCGAGGCGGCGTTGCCGAATGGTCGCCGCCACGCTGGCCGGCTGGTCACGGAAGAGGAGGTAGAGCGCGCGCAGCGAGATGTGGTGACGGTCGGCGATCGCCTGGGGCGTCAGCGCCGGGTCGCCGAGGTTGTGCTCGATGAAGCGGTCGATCCGTTGCAGCATCACCTGGGCGCGGGCCTCGGCAGGAGCCTTCTCCGGGGCGCCCAGCTGCTGGGCCAGGCAGGCCGTGGCCAGGTCGAGCGCGACGGCGCCGATCCCGGGCAGTTCCTCGGGGCCGCAGCCGGCGCCGAGGTCGAGCAGCGTTCCCATGAAGCGGGCGAGGATCGCCCCGGTGCCCCGCTGTGCGGGGATGCGCCGGGCGAGGAGTCCGTCCAGCCTGTCCGGGTGGAGCGGCAATTCGGACCGGGGCACCTGCAGCATCACCACCCGGACCGGTCGGCCGTCGCAGCCGGAGAAGTTCACCATCGGGCGCGAGGTGTCCGTCAGCACCAGGTCACCCGAGACCACGGACTCGTTGCGGAGCTGGGCGGTACGGATGGCGCCGTCCGTGATCAGCGCGAGCTGGTACTGCTCGGGATCCCCCTGCCGGACGTGGCAGGCGCTGCGGCTCGCCGACACCGGCGAGTAGGCGAAGCTCGACACCTGGACGGCTCCCAGCCCGACGCTCCTGATCTCCGCTCGGAAGCCGGCCGTGTGCTCCGCACGGATCGTGATGGGCATCAGGTCGCCCGACACCGCCTCGCAGAACCACTCGAACCGGTCCCCCGGCGGCACGACGGTCGACGACACGCACACCTCTCCCACCAGTACCTCCCCCTGCCCGACGAACACACCGACCCGCCCGGCCGCCGGCACGGCGGGATCGGTCGCGACCATCACCATGATCGATTGGCGCCCGTTCGGCAACTCGAATCCGGACGCCCGCCCGGATTTCCGGACGCGCCCCCGCGACGCCCCGGAACCGCCGCCACCCGCGTGGCGTCCCTCCCTCCCGACAGGTCGCCCCGACCGAGGGGTAGCCTGCTGCCCGGCCCGCCGAGGGGCCGGGTCCGCGCAGGTCGCGGACGGAACGACGGAAAGACGGGGCGGGGCGCAGTGACGCAGCTGACCGATGGGGTTGAGGGATCCGGCCTGGGGGCCGGCGCGCCAGGCGGCGGCCGGAAGGCCGGGCGGCGGTTCACGGTGGACGGGTTCGCACCGCGCCACGACGGCCGCGCCCGGGAACACGGCAAGGCGCTGCGCACACGCACCCCGCGCGAGCGGCACGCCGAGTTCGTGCCCACCGGCGACCGCCCGACCGCCGTCGAGGCGATCGAGGCGTCCAACGCCGGCCGGCTCACCGACCTGGTGCCGATCCGGCTCGGCCGGATGGCCGCCACCCCGTTCGCCTTCCTGCGCGGTTCGGCCGGCCTGATGGCCGCCGACCTCGCCGGCACCCCCGCCACCGGCGTCTCCGCGCAGCTCTGCGGCGACGCGCACGCGGCCAACTTCGGCCTCTACGGCGACGCCCGCGGCCGGCTCGTGATGGACATCAACGACTTCGACGAGACCGTCCCCGGCCCGTGGGAGTGGGACCTCAAGCGGCTCGCCGCCAGCCTGGTACTGGCCGGCCGCGAGATCGGCGCCGACGAGACCACCGCGCGCCGGGCCGCCTTCGACGCGGCCGGCTCGTACCGCCGGACCATGCGCGCGCTGGCCAAGCTCTCCGCCCTGGACGCCTGGAACGCCGTCGCCGACGAGCAGTTGGTCTCCTTCGCCCAGGCGCACGACCTGGCCGAGGTGCTGGAGCGGGTCGGCACCAAGGCGCTCGGCAACACCGGTGCCAAGTTCGCCGCCAAGTCCACCGTCCGCACGGAGGACGGCGGTTGGCAATTCACCGCGGCGCCCCCGGTGCTAAGCGAGGTGCCGGACACGACGGCCGCCGCGGTGGCCGCCTCACTCGGCCCCTACGTGCAGACCGTGCCGGCCGAGCTGCACCCGCTGCTCTCCCGCTACCACGTCCAGGACGTGGCGTTCCGCGTGGTCGGCACCGGCAGCGTCGGCACCCGCTCGTACGTCGTGCTGCTCACCGACCACCGTGACCAGGCGCTGGTACTCCAGGTGAAGGAGGCCCGCCCGTCCGTGCTGCTGCCGCACCTGGCCAAGGCGGGCCACCCGGTGCCGGCCGCCGCGATCGACGGCCACGAGGGCCGCCGGGTGGTGCTCGGCCAGAAGCGCATGCAGGTGGTCAGCGACACCCTGCTCGGCTGGACCACCGTCGACGGACTGCCCTACCAGGTCCGGCAGTTCCGCAACCGCAAGGGCAGCGTGGACCCGGCGGCGCTGCTGCCCGGCCAGCTCGACGACTACGCCCGGATCACCGGCGCCCTGTTGGCCCGCGCCCACGCGCACACCGCCGACCCCGGCGTGATCAGCGGCTACTGCGGCAAGAACGAGGCGCTGGACGAGGCGATCGCGACCTTCGCCGTCGCCTACGCCGACCGCACCGAGGCCGACCACGCCGACCTGCTGGCGGCGATAAGGGCGGGCCGCCTGCCGGCCGAGCACGGCATCTGATCGACCACCAGGAGGGTCGGGGCCTCGGGGCCTCGGGGCGTCAAGGCCTCGGGGCGTCAAGGCCTCGGGACCCCTGGACCTCAGGACCCACCACCCCGGCCGGCCGGATCGAGGAACGGCGCGACCAGCGCGACGTACTCGGCCGGCCGGCTGTGGTGCACCAGGTGCCCGGCGTCGATGGTGACCACCCGGCAGTCCGGGATCCGGTCCGCCAGCTCGGCGATCCGGTCCTGCGGGACGTGGCTGGTGGGACCGCCGGCCACCACCAGGGTGGGCGCGGTCACGGCGGCCATCCGCTCCAGCCAGACCGGGTCCGGGGTGTCGAGCTGCGCCTTGACCGCCCGCACCACCGCCCAGTCGAAGTCCACCGGCTCGGCCGGCGCCTCGGCCACCGGGCTCGCCGGCCGCGGGTACGGCACGGGGATGTCCTCCAGCACCAGCCGGCCGATCCGAGCGGGGTGCTCCTGCGCCAGCAGGTACGCGACGACGCCGCCCATCGAGTGTCCGACCACGTCCACCCGGTCGAGGCCGAGTGCGTCCAGGAAGCCGAGCACGTCGTCCCGCATCAGCTCGACCCCGTACGCGCCGGGCCGGCCGCTGTCGCCGTGGCCGCGCAGGTCGAGCGCGAAGACGTGGTGGTGCGGGGCGAGTTCCGGCAGCACGCCGTCCCAGTCCCGGGCCCGCTCGCCGAGCGCGTGCAGCAGCACCAGGGGCGGCGCCCCGGGCCTGCCGTGCTCCTGGTAGGCGAGGGTGACCCCGGGCAGGTCGACGGTCCGGTGGGTCCGGCGGGTCTCCCACCCCTGGTGGGTCCGGTGCCCCGCGCGCCCCTGGTGGGCGGGCCGGGCCGGAGTCCGGTGATCGGTCATGACAGCACCGTACCCGCGAACTCCGACCCCGCGGCCGCCCGTTCGCCCACCGCTCAAAAGCCCGTCGGCCGAAGGACCGCCGTGCAGGGGCCCGCCACGCGGGTCCCGCCGTCGAGGACCGGGGATCGGCGGCCGCCGGTCAACGCCCGCCGCCGGGTGCCGCGTCCTCCCGCACGCCGGGCGCCGGGGCCTCCGGAGTCGCGTCCACCCCCGCCGCGGGCGCCTCGCCGTCCCGCGCCGAGGCGCGGCCCGCGTACACCGAGGCCAGCACCGCCAGACCGGCCACCGCCGCGCAGACCGCGCTCGCATACGCGTACGCCGCGCGGTGCCCGCCGCCGCCCGCGGTGGCGCGCAGGTAGACGCCGGAGAGCGCGGAGACGCTCACCGCCGCCGCGATCCGCTGCGTCATCTGCAGGATCGCCCCGCTCACCCCGGCCGCCTCGGCCGGGGCGTGCCGCAGCACGAACGCCTGGTTGGTGGCGCCCATCACGCCGACCGCCGCCCCGCCGAGCAGTTGCAGGGCGGCGAGCAGCCAGGGCAGGGCGCCGGTCGGCCCCCACTGCACCACCAGTCCGCCGGCCAGCATCACCAACGCCGAGGCGACCATGCCCGCGGTGACGGTCCGGCGGCCGAAGCGCTGCACCACCCGCCAGGCCAGCGCGGAGGCGACGCCCATGGACATCGCCGAGGGCAGCGCGACCAGCGCCGCGCCGATCGGGGAGAGCCCGAGACCGTCCTGCAGGAACATCGCCAGCACCAGCCCGGCCGCGATGGAGGAGCCGAACTGGGCCATCGCCACCGCCGTACCCAGCGCGTACGGCGCGGAGCGGGTGAGCGCCGGGTGGATCAGCGGGTGCCCGCCGGCCCGGGCGTAGCGCCGCTGCCACCAGGCGAGCGCGCCGAGCAGCAGGCAGGCGCCGGCCGCGAACGCGAGCCAGCCGGTCCAGGCGGGCGGCTGGACGAAGGGCAGCATCAGCACCAGCGTCAGCGCGCCGACCAGCAGCAGGCCGACCAGGTCGAGGTCGGCGTGCCGGGCGCTGGGGCGCGGACGCGGCAGCCAGCGCGCCGCCAGTGCCACGGTGGCCAGGCCGAACGGGACGTTGAGCAGGAAGGTCAGCCGCCAGCCGGCCTCGGGGCCGACGGCGGCCAGCACCGCGCCGCCGATCGGCGGTCCGAGGGCGAAGGCGAGGCCGCCGGTCACGGCGTACATGCCGAGCGCCCGGGCGCGCAGCTGACCGTCGAAGACGTCCTGGAGGGTGCCGATCATCTGGGAGTTGACCAGACCGGCCCCCGCTCCCTGGAGCAGCCGGGCCGCCACCAGCACCCACGGCTCGGTCGCCGTCGCCGAGAGCACGCTGACCGAGGTGAACAGGGCCAGGCCCGCGACGAAGAACCACTTGCGGCCCCGCACGTCGCCGAGCCGCCCGCCCGGCACCAGGGCCAGGCCGAAGGCGAGCGAGAAGCCGGCCACGATCCACTGCAGGTGGGCGGGTTGGGCGTGCAGGCTCTCACGCAGCGCGGGTATGGAGGTGTTGAGCACGGACTGGTCGAGCAGGGTGGTGAACCCACCCGCGACACAGACCAGCAGGACGCGGCGCCCGGCGGCGTCGAACCGCTCCCGGGGCGCCGCCGGGGCGGGGTCGGCCGTCGACCGCTTCACGGGACGACCACCACCAGCGCGTACCGGGCCTCCGCCGGCCCCGGGCAGCGGAACCGGGTGGTCTCCGCGACGAACCGCAGGCAGTCCCCGGCCGCCAGCAGGTGCGGCTCACCGTCCACGGTCAGCTCCAACTCCCCCTCCAGCAGCCAGAGATGGTGTTCGAGCCCGGGGACGGACGGCCGGTCGTAGGCGAGGTCGGCACCCGCCGGCAGCCTGCCCTCGATCACCTCGGCCCGCAGCGACCCGTGCGGCGGCGACACCGACCGGCGCACGAACCCGGTCGCCTCGTCCCGCCACACCCGCTGCTCGCCCGCCCGCACCAGCCGGGCCGGCACCGACTCCACCTCGGCGAGCAGGCGCGACATCGTCCACCCGTACACCGCGCAGAGCCGCCCGAGCACCGCCGCCGTCGGGCTCACCTCCGCCCGCTCCACCCGCGACAGCGTCGACCGGCTGACATCCGCCCGCTGCGCCAACTCCTCCAGCGTCCACCCCCGTTCCACCCGCAACTCCGCCAACCGCGTCGCCAGCCGCTCATCAGCGGCGGTGTCGATTCCCATATTCGCGATGCTATCCCGGATATGAGATCACCGATACGGGGCCGGCGGGCCTGCAACCACCCCGCACCCCCGGGCACCCCCGCCGGACGGACGCGGGCGCCGGAGCCGGAAACGGTGGCGACCGGCCCGGCGGTGATCCGCTACGATCGCGCAGCCCGTGAACGTGTACACGGGGTGAAGACTGCGCGGGGGGACAGCTGGCATGAGCGAAGACGTCGTGGTGGCCGACAAGCGCGGGCCGAGTGCGTGGGCCCAGGCGGCGACGGCCCTACTGATGGTCGGGGGGACGGCGGCGGCGCTGTTGGGCCTGGGAGAGATCGGCGAGCAGGCCGCGGACGCGGACACGCCGGCCACGTGCCAGGCGGCCACGGACACGGACACGCCCGAGTACCCGGCGCTCTGTGCCGCGCTCAACCGGCCGGACTTCCCGGCCCTGGCCGGCATGCCGACCGAGCACGTCTCCCACGCGCAGTCCGGGGGCGGAACGATCACCTTCGTGGACGGAACGAAGAAGCGCAACGCCACCGCGGAGGTACAAATCGGCACGCTCCAGGTGCGGATCTCCGACCTCCACGACCTCCCGGTGCAGGACTACCTCGTCCTGGGCGGCGGCCCGACCACCCGCACCACGTTCCTCGGCCACCCCGCGATGACCTACTCCGATCACACCGCCGCGATCTACCTCAACCTCGGCGGCGGCAAGGCCACCACCGGCACCGGCGGCATCGCCCGGCACCTCGTCGTCGGGAAGGACGCCACCGCCGACGGCGGGTCGTACGAGCTCACGATCTGGCACCAAGACAGCGCCATCCCCGACGACGCGGCGCTGTTCCGGATCGCCGAGAAGGTGCTCCCGACACTCCAGGGCTGGACCGCGGGCCGGTAGCAGCGCCGGAGGCCGCGCCTCCACCGCCGGTCGGACCGTGCGCGGGCGACCGGAGCATGCGCGGCGCAGGCCTGCGATCACGGAGAGTCATACGCCTTCGGAACCCCTCCCACCTGGTCATATGATGTGCGCCGCCAGGGCCGATCAAGCCCTGGTCGGATGAGGGGGGATCATGTTCGGCATCATCAGACCGTGTCGTCACCGGCTCTCGGAGCGGTTGCAGACCTCGTGGATGGCGCACCTGTGCGGGCTCTGCCTGGCACTGCGGGACGACCACGGCCAGCTGGCGCGGACCGCCACCAACTACGACGGCCTGATCATCTCGGTGCTCGTCGAGGCGCAGAGCGCCGCGGACGACGCCTCCTGGCGCCGCACCGCCGGGCCCTGCCCGCTCCGGGGGATGCGCACCGCCTCGGTCGCCAAGGGGGAGGGTGCCCGGCTGGCCGCGGCGGTCTCGCTGGCGCTCGCCTCGGTGAAGATCCGCGACCACGTCGAGGACCGCGACGGCGTCTTCGCCCGCCGGCCGGTGGCGGCCGGCGCGCGGGCGGTGACCAGGCGCTGGGACCGCAAGAGCGCGGGCAGCGCGTCGTCCGTCGGATTCGACACGGCCGTGCTGCTCGACGCCGCGGCCCGCCAGGGCGAGCTGGAGCGCTCGCTGGCGCCGGGCGGCTCGGTGCTGCTGGTCACCGAGCCCACCGAGAGCGCCACCTCGGCGGCCTTCGCGCACACCGCGGAGCTGGCCGGCCGGCCCGGCAACGCCGCGCCGCTGGCCGAGGCGGGGCGGCTGTTCGGGCGGCTGGCCCACCTGCTGGACGCGGCCGAGGACCAGACCGCGGACGCCGCGAGCGGCGCCTGGAACCCGCTCACCGCGACCGGCACCGACCGGGCGGAGGCCGAACGGCTCTGCCGGGACGCCGTGCACGGCATCCGACTCGCACTGCGCGACGTGGAGTTCACCGACCGCGCGCTGGTCCACGTCCTGCTCGGGCACGAGACGGAGCGCGCCGTCGACCGGGTCTTCGGCCAGGCCGCGCACGCGGCGTCCTGCCGCACCAAGGCCGCACCGGGCGGCACCGCGCCCCACGCCGCGGCGCACGACGCCCAGCCGCACGCCGCACCGCACGCCGCCAACCCGTACCAGTCGCCGCCCCGGCAGGACCCGAACCAGGCTCCCCCGGCCGGCCCCGGGGCGCCGATCCCACCGTGGGTGCCGCAGGGCCCGGGCTTCACCCCGCCCGGCGCACCGCGCCCACCCCGGCGCAACCTGCTCTCCGGCTGCGCGATCTGGGCCCTGATGGCCTGCTCGTGCCAGCTGATGTGCTGCGACCACAACGACCCGTTCTCGCGCGAGCCCCGCGAGGGCTGGTGCGCCCGGCAGGACTGCGGCTGCGGGCAGTGCGACTGCAGCGGCTGCAGCAACTGCGACGGCTGCTGCCAGTGCTGCGGCGACGACGGCTGCTGCGACGGCTGCGGGTGCGACGGCTGCTGCGACGGAGGCTGCGACTGCGGCGGGTGCAACTGAGCCCGTGTTCGTGAGCGGCTCGCCGGCACGGTGGCGACAGGCGCACCGCACCGCACCGGCGAGCCGCTCTCCTTCCCCCGCAACAACATGACGGACGGTCAACACAGCGGGAGCAGCCGGCTGTTGCCATCCTCGCAGGCCAGGCCAGCCACCGGCACACCCTTCACCATCGACCCCTGTCGGTGATATCCGGCGATCCGTCCCCATATCCGTGCATTAGAGTGGCGTTCTAAACGGGGCCGGGGCGATCGGGGGATCATGCGGAACGCCGGTTTGGTGCATCAGGTACGGATGCTGCGGGCGGGAGTGGGCGACCCTGCGTTGATGGTGGCCCAGTTCCGGTTGAGTGCCGTACTGGTGCCGCGTTGGGGCGAGGAGGCGGTGTGGACCGCCGACCACGAGGGCCTGCGGTGGATCTACGCGTTCACGTCGGAAGAGGAACTCGCGGCGTTCGCACGGCTGAAGGAGCTTCCGGTGGACGGCCTGCCGTATCTGACGGTACTGGGCTCCCGGTTGCTGGACGTGGCGGTGCCCGCGCTGGGGATGCCCGGCGGCGTGGCGTTGGACGTGGCGGGGGCGGAGCCGATGTTCTTCCCCCCGATGCGGGGGATCGTGCCGGACGAAGTGGCCCTGGACGGGGCAGCGGTGTCGAAGGGGGAAGGCTGAGATGGCGGGGACGGGGTTCGGGGTTGATCCGCAGGCGCTGAAACTGGCGGAGGAGGGCATCAACGGGGCGATCGAGGAGCTGCAGAAGCTGGGGATCGCGGGTTTCGCGGAGTCCGGGCGGGGGTTCTCGGAGCTGGAGATGACCGGTATGGAGGCCGGTGACCCGGATCTGGGGACCGTGTTCACCGAGTTCTGCGAACGCTGGTCGTGGGGCGTGCGGAAGCTGGTCCAGGAGGGCACCACGATCGCGGGCAAGCTCGGGCTGTCGGCCGGTTACTACCACGAGCAGGAGAAGTACGCGAACGGCCTGTTGAAGGACGTCGTCGCGGCCGGCATCGGGAATCCGCACCAGACGGAGGAGCAGATCGAGGGCAAGTCCTGGGACCAGGTGTTGGGTGACAACCCGTACACCCAGATCACCAATCCGGACTTCTCCCCGGAGTCCGCGGACAAGGCCTTCGACAACATGAAGAAGACCTGGAAGGACGTCGCGAAGGAGAAGGCCGAGGGTCCGTTCGGGATCAACAAGGCGATCGCCGAGGCGGCGGGGGGCAACGGCTGATGGGCCTGCACTTCAGCATCACCGATGTGGTGGACGCGGCCGACACCTTCGTCGACGTGCACGTCAAGGCGGGTGCCAAGGTCCTGCAGAAGGGCTCGCACCTGACCGGTGACCTGCTGGACGAAGTCGGCCTGCACGGTGCGGCCCAGAAGGTCAACGGGTGGGGCGACGACGTCGCGGACGAGGCCGGCCTGAAGGTCGGCGAGCGCAGCCTCAAACAGACCGACGACCCGAAGGAGCTGGTCCACGGGGACGCGAAGAAGCTCAACGAGGTCGCCGGGCACCTGAAGAAGTTCCACGACGCGTTCGACAAGACCGGCAGCGGCCTGGCCAGGCTCGACCACGAGCACTGGACCGGGGACGCGGCCGAGGCCTTCCGGAAGGCGTTCCAGCCGCAGCCCAAGCAGTGGCTGACCGCCGCCGACGCGTGCGGCAAGGCCGCCGCCGCGCTGGAGACCTTCGCGCACACGGTCACCTGGGCGCAGGGGGAGGCCGCGGAGGCCGCCAGGATGTGGAAGGCCGCGAAGAAGAAGTCCGACGCGGCGGCCAAGGCGTGGCTTGAGCACGCCATGACGTACAACCTGCAGGTCAAGGCCTACAACGCGACTCCCGCGGACCAGCGGCCGACGCAGAAGCCGGTCGATCCGGGCGAGTTCAAGGACCCGGCGCAGGCCGAGTTCGAGCAGGCCGAGGAGAAGCTGGACGCAGCCCGCACCCAGCGGGACTCCGCCGCTCGCACCGCCACTGCCGCGATCGCCGCGCTGGTGCAGTCGGCGCCGAACATGCCGAGCAAGATGCAGATCCTCAAGGCCGACGTCATGGACGGTCTGGCGGGCGCACCGGTGATGTACCAGCACTTCACCGGTGGTCTGATCAAGAGCGGTACCGACCTGCTCAAGCTCGGCCGCTCGCTCAACCCCTACGACCCGTACAACCTCACCCACCCCGCCCAGTACCTCGACGGCCTCTCCACCATCACCGCGGGGCTGATCAAGGCCGGTGACCACCCCGTCGACCTGCTCAAGGGCCTGGTCGGCAGCGGGTGGGGCAACGACCCGTCCGAGGCGGGCGGAAGGCTCGTCGGCGACCTCCTCATCGGCGCCGGTACCGGTGGCGGCGGTACCGCCGCCACCGTCGCCGAGCGCGAGGCCGCCGCCGTCGCCAAGAACGCCGCCGAGAAGGCCGCGAAGGAGTCCGCGGAGAAGGCGGCCCAGGAGGCTGCGGAGAAGGCCGCGAAGGAGTCCGCGGACAAGGCGGCCCAGGAGGCTGCGGAGAAGGCCGCGAAGGAGTCCGCGGACAAGGCGGCCAAGGAGGCCGCCGAGCAGGCGGCCGCCAAGGCCGCCAGTGACGCCGACAAGTTGAAGGCGGCCGTCAACAAGGACATCAACATCGATGACATCACCCACGATCCGGTGTGGCGTGACAGCAAGGAGCCGCTCTGGCGGTACGACGACCGCCATCCGGAGGAGATCTTCGGGTCCGACAAGCCCGGGTTCGCGCCGCGGAGCAACACGGAGCACAACCTTCGCGGCTACGCGCACGCGAACTGGGACTCGATCTACGTCGGGACGAGCAAGGACCCTGCCTACTCGCTGGGCCGGAACTACAAGTACGAGGTCGACGCGCCGGGTGGCATCGACATCAACGCCACGTTCAAGAACGGCGACTACCCGCACGCGCACGAGAGCGAGATCGCCTTCCCCGGCGGCATCAGGGCGGAGAACGTCAAGGGCGCCTGGCGGCTCGACGAGAACCGGCAACCGTTGGAGTGGATTCCGAATCCGCGCTACCAGCCGGCCGCCGGCGCGAACCCGCCGCTGCCGTAGGCCCGGACCATCCCGTGACCCCGTTCGGCAACCGTGAGAGGCACAACACATGACCAAACCGTCCGACGGCCCGGCCGATCCGCCCGTGACCGACGCCCTGCGGGCCGAAGCCCGTCGTCGGCGCGGGGGCTGGATCTACTCGATCGACCCGGCCTTCGACCCGAACGGGGAGGTTCCCAACCACGCGGTCATCGGCGGCTGGCAGGTGGACGCCAACGGCGCGCTGGTCCGCTTCCTCCACAACCCCAACTACCGCCCCTCACCGCAGAGCCGGGGCTGGGCCAGGCCGGAGACCGAGGCCGAGGAGGCGTTGCAGTGGGCTGCGACGGGGTACTGGGGCGAGGAGAGGCTGAAGGCCGCACTGCTCGACGCGGAGCTGCTCGTGTTCGCAGAACCCGGCCCGATGAACCTGCACGTGGTACCGGGACCGGACGGACGGAGCGTTCTGGAGGCGTGTACGTCGGAGCGCCATCTGCCCGGCCACTGGCCCGGGTTCAGCCGGATCACGGGACGGCGGCTGGCGGAGCTGACACGTGGCCTGGACCTGCGTGTGAACCCCGGCGCCACCCCGTCGGTCACGCTCCCCCTCGACGACCTGGCGGGCTGAGCGGCGGCGGCTGCCGGGGTCAGCGGACCTCGGCAGCGGCCGTGACGGGAGCCCGCAGCGATTCCGGCAGCAGGGGGCTGTTCTTCCAGAATCCGAGCATCTCCAGGAGGATCCCCCAGGCGCGGGCCGCGGCGTGGGCGGCCCGGGGGGTCGTCCGCTCGTCGCCGAGCACCGTGACGTACCTGACGGCCATCCTGGTCCAGGCGCTGTAGACGGCGTACGTCGTCGGTTCCATCCCCCGGTTCATCCGCTCGATCTCCGCCTGCCGCTCGATGGTCGTCACGAAAGTCCGCAGGTCGCGGTATTGCGTGGCGGTGGGCAGGTCCGGTTCTGTGCTCAAAGGTGCTCCCCGTCGGTTCCCTCGGTCGCCCCGAAGGATACCGGCGCCGGCAGGCTGATCCGGGCCAGGCCTTCCGCGAGGACGCAGACGACGTCGCCGGGGGCAGTGGCCAGAACGGTGCGGACGGGCGTTCCGAGACGGACGTCGACCGCCGGGCCGTTCCGGTCGACGGGAACGGCCCTCAGGAGTCCGTCCTCCCAGGCCATGGCCAGGAAGAGGCCGGAAGGAGTGTTCGTCAGGCTCACCGAGACGACCGCACGGGCACGCTCGGCGATGCTGCCGGGCATCGGCGGCAGGCCGGGACGCCAGGCGCGGACCCGGCCGTCGGCGCCTCCGCTGACGACGAGTGACCGGGCCTTCGCCTCGTCGCCGGGGAGCAGGACGCCGCTCAGGGCGGTGACCGGCCCCCGGTGGAGCGGCTCGGCACAGGCCTCCCCCGGCGCGAACCAGTGCACCGTCCCCGTTCCGTCGCCGACCGCCGTGAGCTCGGCCGATGCCGTCCACCGGCCCGTCGCGGGCGGTGGGAGCCGCAGGTCGCCGGTGAGCAGCCGCACCTCGCCGTCGGGGCCGAACGCCGCGACCGTCCCGTCCGGGTGACAGGTGAGCGCGGTCAGGTCGGCCGGTCCGACGAGCGCCCTGCGGTCGAGAAGCCGCCCCGTGGCCAGGTCGACCAGGTGTACGCCGCCGGTGACGTCCGCCACCAGGATCCGGCCGTCGAACGCCCCCCGGCCGAGGGCCGCCGCGACGAGCGGGGCGTCCGCCTCCGCGGGCCCGCAGAACCACTCCGCGTGCCAGGGCGCACCGGAGACCGGCGGGAAGGTGTGGTCGGTGCCGCCCTCCAGCAGACGCACCCTCAGGATCTCGGCCCGCGAGGCGCCGGCGTCCTCCCCCAGCAGGGCGGGGCCGGCCACCTGCCACGCGGTGCGGAGAGGGCTGTCGCCGTGGGAGCCGAATGCCGCCGCCACGGCGAGCGGATCCGCGCAGGCGATGAACAGCGGGTCTTCGAGCAGCTGTTCCGCCATTCCGGCCCGGACGCACTGGCCGAGGAGAAGGCCGAGCCGGTCGGAGTCCGCGCTCAGGAGGTCCGGAGCGCCGTCGGCCGCCCGGGGGACGGTTGCGGCGAGGGCGCGGGCGACGTCGGTCGGGTCCAAGGGGGCGGCGCCGGCCGTCACGACCTGTCGGAGCGGACCGACGGGCAGCCACCACGTGTCGCCGGCCGGGGAGTCCGCCGGCAGCCGGTCCACGGCCCGCTCGACGGCTGCGGGATCGGCCAGGACCGCCCACTCCTGCCGGGTGAGGGGTCGCACCGCGGCCGTCAGCGCGCCCACGGCCGGACGCACCTCGTCCGGCAGCGAGGCCCACCACGCCGCGGGCACGTCCGGGCCGAGCGGGCCGACCGGGCCGACCGGGCCGACCGGGCCGACCGGGCCGACCGCCGGCAGCATGGCCCCGGCCGGGACCTTGGCCGCGAGCAGGGCCAGACCCGGGCTCGGGTACACCTGCTCGGCACTGAACGGAGAACCTGCGCGCCGCCGGTCGTACCAGGAGGCGAAGCGCCCGGCGTCCGTCCACCGTGCCTCGTCCAGCGCCAGCACCGCCGGCTGCCCGGCCACCGGCAGGGCTCCGGGCGACTCGACGACCATCCGGACGCGGGGCACCTCCGACAGCGGGCCCACCAGGAGCTCGGCCACCGCCTCCGGCTCGGCCGAGCGGTTGAGATCCCACAGGAACAGCAGCCAGGGGCGGTCCGCCGCACGCAGCCCGGCGACGAGCTCCGCGGGCGTGCGCGCCCACACACCCAGGCGGGCGGCGATGCTCCACGTGGCGCTCCGGACGGTCGCTCCCGCCAACGACACCGCAGCGTCGGGCCGTTGCGCCGCGGGCGTGGCAGGGTCCGAGCAGGCGGTGGCCAACCAGGTCAGCAGTCGGGTCTTGCCGATGCCGGCCGGGCCGGTCACCTGGCACACCCGGGGCGCCCGGGCGTCGTCCAACAGGGCCAGCAGTGCCCGACCCGCAGGACGGCGACCGGCGCCCAGAGGCGGTATCCAGCGCGTGGTCGTGTCCATCCAGCGCGTGGCCGTGTCCACCCGGTCTCCCCCACTCACCCGTTCAGCGATCATGATCATACGACCCCAAAGGGGTTGTTCATACACGGATCCGACCCAACGGGTTCTTACCGGGCCCTGGTCGCGCCCTTGAACACGCCGCCGCCCTCGGACCGTTCGCCGGGCGCCTGCTCAACCGGGCGTTGCTGCACGCCCTCTGGACGCGGGCTGTCCTGAGCATGTAAAACATCTCTCCCGGCGGCTTCTTCGCACAGCGCCACCCCCACACCGCTCGCGCACCCGGTCGGCGCCCGCGCCGACACCCCTGCCGACACCGTGACCGGCTCCCCCCTTCGCCGGCACCGCTGCCGGCGCCCGCGTTCCCCACCCGCGTTCGCCCGCCCGCGGCCAGGTCCGCCCGGCCGTGCCGCGCCCGAGCGCCGACTCCCCCCGCCGCTGCCGCCGTTCACCGCGCACCGCCGCCGCATCCCTCGCCGGCGCGCCGCCCTGCCGCACCTCGGCACCCCGTGCCGCAGGTGGTGGCGCGCGCCGCCGCCGCGGCCACCGCCGAGAACCGAGGAGCACCATGACGTTCCGTCTCCGCACCACCGCAGCAGCCGTCGCCGTCGTCGTCGCGGCCACCACCTTCACCGCCGCCGCCCTCCCCGGCAGCGCGTTCGCCGCCCCCGCCGCGGCTCCCGCGCCCGCCGGAGCAGCCGCCACCGCGGTCGCGGTGGGCCAGGCCGACGCCGCGCTCACGGCCAACGCGGCCCGGCTCGGCGTGACCGCGCAGCAGGGCCGCACCGTGCGCGACGTGGTCACCGACGCCGACGGCACCCAGCACGTCCGCTACGACCGCACCTATGCGGGCCTGCCGGTGCTCGGCGGCGACCTCGTCGTCCACCTCTCCCCCGGCGGGGCGTTCCGCGGCGCCGACCGGGCCGCGGCCGGCGACCTCGCCGTACCCACCACCCGGCCCGCCGTCCCGGCCGCCAACGCGCAGGCGCAGGCCGTCCGGGCGCTCGGCGGGTCCGCCCGCCAGGCCGGGGCCAAGGCCGAGCTGGTGGTCGACGCGCTGCACGGCGCGCCCCGACTCGCCTGGCAGACCACCGCCGCCGGGCAGGACTACCTGGGCAACCCGGTGGCCCGCACGGTGCTCTCCGACGCCGCGACCGGTGCGGTGATCGACGCCTGGGACGCGATCGAGACCGCCACGGGCGACGGCGCCTCGCTCTACAGCGGCACCGTCCCGCTGGAGACCACCGCGGCGAGCGGCGGCTTCCAGCTCAAGGACCCGACCCGGGGCAACACCTACACCGGCGACGCCCAGAACAAGACCGACCTCTGCTTCGGCACCATCTGCTTCAGCCGGGCGCCCGCCGTGGTGTTCACCGACGCCGACAACCACTGGGGCACCGGCGCCACCGCCGACCGCTCCACCGCCGCCGTCGACGCGCAGTACGGCACGAACACCACCTGGGACTACTACAAGAACGTCCACGGCCGCAGCGGCATCGGCGGCGACGGCAAGGGCTCGTACAACCGCGTCCACTACGGGAGCAACTACAACAATGCCTTCTGGCAGGACAGTTGCTTCTGCATGACGTACGGCGACGGCGACGGCACCACCTTCGGCCCGCTGGTCTCGCTGGACGTGGCCGGGCACGAGATGTCGCACGGCGTCACCTCGCGCACCGCCAAGCTCGTCTACTCCGGGGAGTCCGGCGGGCTCAACGAGGCCACCTCCGACATCATGGGCACCCTGGTCGAGTTCTACGCCGCCAACCCCTCCGACCCGGGCGACTACCTGATCGGCGAGGAGATCGTGAAGTCCGGGTTCGGCAAGGCCGCCCTGCGCTTCATGGACCAGCCCTCCAGGGACGGCAAGTCGGCCGACTGCTGGAGCTCCGGCGTCGGCAACCTCGACGTGCACTACTCCTCGGGCGTGGCGAACCACTTCGCCTTCCTGCTCGCCCAGGGCAGCGGCGCCAGCACCGTCAACGGGGTCCAGTACAACAGCCCCACCTGCAACGGCTCGACCGTCACCGGTATCGGCCGGGACAAGCTCGGCGCGATCTGGTACCGGGCGCTCAGCGTCTACATGACCTCCGGCACCAACTACGCCGGGGCCCGTACGGCGACCCTCAAGGCCGCCACCGACCTCTACGGCGCCGGCAGCGCGGAGTACGCCGCGGTCGCCGCCGCCTGGTCGGCCGTCGCGGTCAACTGACCGGCACCGCCGCCCTCGCCGACCGGCCCGGAGTGCCCGTGCACCCCGGGCCGGTCCGCGCCTCCGGTCGCCCGGCTCCCGTCGATCGCCCCCGCCGCGCCCGCGGGCACCGGCCCGCGCTGCCAGAGCGGCAGCACGGACACCGGCCGGCCGGGCCCCCCGTCACCCACCCGAGCCCGCCGTCTCCGCCAGCAGGGCCGCCCGCTGCGCCATCAGGGCCGCCCGTTCGCCGAGCAGCGCCTCCCGGTCCGCGGCCAGCGAGCCCTCCAGCCGCGCCAGCAGCACCCGGAACTGCTCGACGTCCTGCTCCGTCATCCGCCCCTCGGCCCGCACCCGGTTCTCCCCCATGCCACGCCCACCCCAACTCTCGCCCGCTGCCTCAGCCATGACGCGACGCTACGCGCCGACGATCAACGGCCGATAAACGAGCCGCGGGACGCACCGCGTGGGTTGCGAGACCTCAGTAACGCCGTTATTGTCGAGTAACAGCGTTATCCACGGGAGGGGAACCATGAGCGCCACCGCACCGAACGCGACCGGCACCGACACCGCCGAGGCCATCGGGACCGCCGGAACCACGGGGGCCGTGACGGCGGCCGGAATCGCCGTCGTCGAGCTGACGGTCCTGGACGACCACGCCGAGAGCCGGGTCACCGCCGAGCTCCGGCCCACCGAGGACGGCGCGCACCCGCACATCCGGCTCTCCTTCCCGGACGTCGAGCGCGCCCTGGGCTTCACCCGCAAGCCGCAGGGCTGGTGCCGGGGCGACGTCTGCGTGCCGGCGGCGGCCGTCGCGGAGATCGAGGACCCCGCCGCCGGGACGCTGGACGTGACGGCGTTCGCCGCCCTGCTGGACCGGCCGGTCGCGAGCGAACTCGCCGCCGGGGTCGTGGCGTTCGGCGCGACGGCCGGCGACCGGTCGGCGGTCCTGGCGGGCGGCACGGCCCCCGACTTCACACTTCCGGACGTCGACGGCGTGCCGCATTCGCTCGGCGAGCTGCGCGGGCGCAAGGTGGCCCTGGTCTTCTGGGCGTCCTGGTGCGGCTGCCGCTACGACCTCCCGGAGTGGGAGCGCCGCCACGCCGAGCTGGCCGGCGAGGGGTTCTCGGTGCTGAGCATCGCGGTGGACCGCCGGATCGAGGACGCCGCGCCGTGGATCGCCGAGGCCGCACCCACGCACCCCGCACTGGTCGACGTCGACGGCCGGGTCGCGGACCTCTACCAGTTGCTCAACGTCCCCACCGTGGTCTGGGTCGACGAGGAGGGCCGCATCGCCCGCCCGAACGACACCCAGTTCGCCACCGACCTCTTCCGCTCGATGAGCGGCCTGGACTCCGCGAAGGCGCTCGACGCGCTGCGGCGCTGGGTCACCACCGGCGACTCGGGCCTCGGCCCGGAGACGGTCTCCGAGCTGACCCGGACCGGCACGGCCGAGCAGCAGCAGGCCCGTACCGAGGCCGCCCTGGCACTGTGGCTGCTGCGCCACGGCCGGCAGGAGGCGGCGGAGCGGCACTTCACGGCCGCTGCGGAGCTGGCTCCGGAGGACGTCACCACCTGGCGCAGCGCCATGCCGCTGCTGGGCGTCGACCCCATGGGCGAGGAGTACTTCGCCCGGCGGACGGCGCTGGAGGAAGCCGGCGTGCCCATCTACCGGCCGCTGCCGGACTGGCAGTAGCCGCCCGGGCTCGCGCAACGGCACCGGCGGGCACGGGTACCGCCGGTACCGTCCCGGCTCCCGGTCAGCACGGGTACCGACCGAACCGCGCGGCCCGCCCCACGACAACAGCCCCCGGTCTCCAGGAGGATCGTCCCCATGCCCGCCAAATCACCGACCGGGGCCTTCGCCCGGGCCCAGGCCCGTGGCGAGTCGGCCCTCCGCACCGCCATGCTCGACATCGCCGCCGAACTGCTGGCCACCGAAGGCCCTGCGGCGCTGAGCATGCGCCGACTGGCCGCAGCCGCCGACTGCTCGACCACCGTCCTCTACCGCCTGTTCGGCGCCAAGGAGGGCATCGCGGCGGCACTGTACCGCGAGGGCTTCGCCCGGCTGCACCGCCGCCTGGAGGAGGTGCCCCGCGACGATGACCCGGCCGCGTACCTCGCCGCCGTCGGCCGCGCCTATCGCGCCGGCGCCGTGGAGCAGCCGAACTTCTACAGCGTCATGCACGGCGAGGGCATCCCCGGGTTCGTCCCCGACGAGGCCTCCCGCGCCGTGGCCACCGCGAGCCTGGACGTCCTGCGCGAGGCCGCCCGCGCCTGCATCGAGGCCGGGGTGTTCAGGGCGGACGCCGACGCCGACGAAGTCGCCGACACGCTGTGGGCGGCGGCGCACGGGGTGATCAGCCTGGAGCGCGGCGGGCACTTCCCGGGTGCCCTCGGCGAGCAGCGGTACCGGACCCTCACCGCGGCCGCCGCGGCGGCGTTCCTGGCCTGAGCACCGCGCCGCGGTCAGGCGCGGCCGAGCACCCGGTCGACCGTGATCTCGATGACCACTCGGTCCGGGTTCACCCGCGGCTCGCGGTAGCGCTCGGTGTACCGCCGCTCCGCGTCGGCCACCGCCTCCGGCGCGTCCCGGACGACGGCCACGCCCTCCAGCGTCGACCAGCGGGCCCGGTCCACCTGGCAGACCGCCACCCGCATCCCGGCCTCCCCCGCCGCCAGCACGTTGCGCACCTTGCGGCTGGTCCGGCTGCTGATCACCCGCGCGACACCGGTCTCCGGCTGGTACGTCACCCCCACCGGCACCACGTGCGGCGAGCCGTCCGGGCGGGCGGTGGTGAGGGTGGCGATGTGGCGCTCGCGCCAGAAGGCGAGGAAGGCGTCGTCGAGGTCGCGCGGATCATGGGCCATGGCCGCGATCGTACGTCGCCCGCCCCGGTGCGCGGGCACCGGGGCGGGGCGGGACACGTACGATCGCGCGGCCGTCGGCGGACCGCCGACGAACGGCGCGGCTCAGTGACCGCGGGCGATCCAGTCCGGCAGCGCCGGGGCCTCGTCCCCGATCGTGGTCGGGTCACCGTGCCCGGTGCGGACCACCGTCCCGGCCGGGAGCGTGAGCAGCCGGTCGCGGATCGAGTCGATGATGGTCGGGAAGTGCGAGAACGACCGGCCGGTCGCGCCCGGACCGCCCTGGAAGAGCGTGTCGCCGGTGAACACCGTGCCGAGGTCCGGCGCGTACAGGCAGACCGCGCCCGGCGCGTGGCCGGGGGTGTGAAGCACGGTCAGCGCGGTACCCGCGACCTCGATCCGCTGCCCGTCGGCGAGCTCGCCGTCCGGCAGCCGGTCGGGGTGGGTGAGCTTCCACAGCGGGAGGTCGTCGGGGTGCAGCAGGATCGGCGCGCCGGTGCGCTCGGCGAGCGCCGGTGCGGCGTCGATGTGGTCGTTGTGCGCGTGGGTGGAGACGATCGCCAGCAGCCGGCGGCCGCCGAGCGCCGTCGCGATGGCGTCGGCGTCGTGGGCGGCGTCGATCACCACGGCCTCGGCGTCGTCGCCGACGATCCACACGTTGTTCTCCACCTCCCAGCTGCCGCCGTCGAGTTCGAAGGTGCCCGCGGTGACCAGCCGGTCGATCCGCACCGCGCCGCCGGCCTTCTCGTCGTGGACCGCGCCGCTCACAGGACCACCACCGAGCGGAGCACGTCGCCCTCGTGCATGCGCGCGAACGCCTGCTCCACGCCGTCGAGTTCGATGGTCTCGGTGACGAACGCACCGAGGTCCAGGCGGCCTTGGAGGTAGAGGTCGATCAGCATCGGGAAGTCCCGCGAGGGCAGGCAGTCGCCGTACCAGGAGGACTTCAGCGCGCCGCCGCGGCCGAACACGTCGAGGAGCGGCAGCTCCAGCTTCATCTCCGGGGTCGGCACGCCGACCAGGACGACGGTACCGGCGAGGTCGCGGGCGTAGAACGCCTGGGTGTACGTCTCCGGGCGGCCGACCGCCTCGACCACGACGTCCGCGCCGTTGCCGTCGGTCAGCGCACGGATCGCCTCGACCGGGTCGGTGGTACGGGAGTTGACGACGTGGGTGGCGCCGAGCTTCTGCGCACCGGCGAGCTTGCGGTCGTCGATGTCCACCGCGATGATCTTCGCCGCGCCGGCCAGCCGGGAGCCGAGCACGGCCGCCCCGCCGACCCCGCCGCAGCCGATCACGGCGACCGAGTCGCCCCGGCCGACGCCGCCGGTGTTGATCGCGGCACCGATGCCCGCCATCACGCCGCAGCCCAGCAGGCCCGCGACGGCCGGCTCGGCGGCCGGGTCGACCTTGGTGCACTGGCCGGCCGCGACCAGGGTCTTCTCGGCGAAGGCGCCGATGCCCAGGGCCGGGGAGAGCTCGGTGCCGTCCAGCAGGGTCATCTTCTGCTTCGCGTTGTGGGTGGCGAAGCAGTACTGCGGCCGCCCGCGCTTGCAGGCGCGGCACTGGCCGCAGACCGCACGCCAGTTGAGGACGACGAAGTCGCCGGGCCCGACCTCGGTCACGCCCTCGCCGACCGACTCCACGATGCCCGCGGCCTCGTGGCCCAGCAGGAACGGGAACTCGTCGTTGATGCCGCCCTCGCGGTAGTGGAGGTCGGTGTGGCAGACGCCGCAGGCCTGGATCCGGACCACCGCCTCGCCCGGCCCGGGGTCGGGCACGACGATCGTCGTCACCTCCACGGACGCGCCCTTGGCGCGCGCGATGACTGCCTTGACCTGCTGGGCCATCCGATTCCACCTCCGTCGGCCGGGGCGACTCTGCACCCGGCGTGACCTGCGTCGACCTGTGCCGACGTGTGTCGGCCGGCGTCGAACGAGCTGCCCACGAAGCGTATCGTCCGGGGCCGGCCGGGACCGACGAACGGCGGCGGTGATCCGGACCGCCGCCGAATCGGCCCTGCCACGCACCCGGTCCTGCCGCTGCTTCACCCCCAGTCCTGCCGCGCGGTCCTGCGCCCGTTCGGTCGCCGGTTCACCTCCGGACCCGCCACCGCTTCACCTCCGGGCCCGCCGCCGTTCCGCGGCCGTTCCGCCGCCCGGCCCCGCAGGGGCGCGAGGACCGAACCGAGCGCCCGTCATCGTCCCCCGGTCCCCCCGGCGTTGGCTGGAATCATTGCTGACTGTGGCGCGGCGCCCACGTACGGTCGTACCGAACCCGACCCGTCCGACCCACGCGCCCCGCCCGCTCGCCCCGCCCGTCACCACGCGCGCCCCCGGGCCGACCCCGTCCGACGCGTGCCCGCCTGCCTCCCCGGACCCAACCCGTCCGAGCCGTCCCCGCGCACCTCCCCGGATCCACCCCCCGCCGGGCCGCCCCGCGCGACCCACCGCCCTGGAGTCTGGAGTACGGATGTCCGCCGAGAACAGTGCCACCGCCCCGACCGCCGCGGACGCCGCGGCGCCGCTGCCCCCACTGCACTGCCTGCGCCTCCTCGAACCGGGCCCGCCGCGGCTCGGCAAGCTGCCCACCGGCACCCCGGTCTGGCTGGTCAGCCGGCACGCCGACGTCCGCCAGGTGCTCACCGACCCGCGGATGGGCCGCGCCGCGCTGTACGCGCCGGACGCGCCCGCCGTCGCGCTCGTCCCCAACATCCTGGGCGACCCCGAGGCCATGCTGAACCTCGACGGCACCGACCACCAGCGGCTGCGCCGGACCGTGCAGCGGGCGTTCACCCCGCGCGCGATCGAGCGCTGGCGGCCGTGGGTGGCCTCGGTGGTCGAGCACCTGCTGGACGAGCTGATCGACCAGGGCTCGCCCGTCGACCTCGTCGCCGCCTACACCCGCCCGCTGCCGGTGGCCGTGATCAGCAAGCTGATGGGCCTGGACGGCCTGGACGGCAAGCGCCTCGCCCACTGGAGCGACCACGCGCTCTCCACCACCGCCTACACCGCCGAGGCGGTCGGGGCGGCGCTCGCCGACTTCGCCGCGTTCGGCGCCGAGCTGATCGCGCAGCGCCGGGCCTCCCCCGGCGACGACCTGGTGAGCGGGCTGCTCGCGGCCGCCGAGGAGAGGGGCGACATCAGCGAGAAGCAGCTGGTCTCGCTCGTGATCGGTCTGGTGGTGGCCGGGCACGAGACCACCATGACCACCCTCGGCAACGCCCTGGTCTACCTCCTCGGCGACGGCCGGGACGCCTGGCAGCGGCTCGCCTCGGACGAGCAGAGCGCGACCGCGGCCACCGAGCAGCTGCTGCGCGCCGTCCCGCTCGGCGACGGCCAGCACCTGCCGGGGCTGCTCCGGCGGGCCGTCGCGGACGTCGAGATCGGCGGCGTGGCGATACCGGCCGGCAGCGTGGTCGCCGCCGACACGACCGCGGCCAACCACGACCCCGGGGTCTTCACCGGCGACCTGCTGACCGAGCTCTTCGCCCCGCTCGCCGCGCCGCTGCTCACCTTCGGCGCCGGGCCGCACCACTGCCTCGGGGCCTGGCTGGCCCGGATGGAGCTGGAGCTCGCCCTGCACCGGCTGGCCCGCCGGCTGCCCGCGCTGCGGCTGACCGAGCCGGTGGCGTCCCTCGACTGGCGGCGCGGCCTGCTGACCCGCAGCCCGCAGAGCCTGCCGGCCGCCTGGTGACGGCGGACGTGAGCGGCCCGGCGGACGCACCCGGCGCGGCCGGGCCGGCGGCGGGGCAGCGGACGGCGGCCGAGCGGGTGGTGGTCCGGGTCGACCGGGACCGCTGCATCGGCTCGGGCATGTGCGCGCTCACCGCGCCCGGTTCCCTGGAGCTCGGCGCCGACGGCCTGGCCCGCCCGCTCCGCGTGGCCGCCACGGACGGCGGCGGGGGCGAGGACGGGGACGGCGGCGGGGGCGAGGACGGGGCCCCCGCCGGTGCCGGGCCCGGCAGCGGCGAGCCGCTGACGGAGCGTCTGGCCGAGGCCGTCGACTACTGCCCGGTCGAGGCGCTGGCCCTGTACTCGGCCGGTGACGGCCGCCGGATCGCCCCGGCCCGGTAGCACCGGCCCGGTAGTGACCGCCCTACACGGTGGCGCCCGCGCACGGCGTCGCCGGCCGCCCCGCACCCGGGGCGGCCGGCGACGCCGACGCGAGGTCGGTCAGGCGGCACCGCCGTCGGCGGCGGCCCAGGCCAGCGCCGCACGGATCTCGCTCTCCGGGTCGCCCTCGTGGTACGGCCGCTCGCTGTCCTCGATGTGGTCCAGGAACTCCTGGTACCGCACCGCGTACGCGAAGTGGAACAGCGGCTCGATCAGCTCCAGCGCACGCTCCGGGTCCGAGCCCGGGGCGTGCGTCCGCCAGGCCTCGGCCCAGACCGCGGCCACCTGCGCCCACCGCTCCCCGTCGACGTACTGGCGCGGACGCAGCCCGTCCATGGCCGGGTGGCCGAGGCAGGAGTCGGAGTAGTCGACCACCACCGCATGGGTGCCGTCGGAACGCCAGTTGCCGGGGTGGAAGTCGCCGTGCACCAGCGTCTCCGGCAGCCCACAGGCGGCCAGCTCCTCGACCAGCCCCGGCAGCCGCGCGGCGAGCGCCCGGGCGGCGGCGAGCTCGTCGGCCGACAGGTCGGAGCCGGGCCCGGTGCCGAGACGGTCGAGCAGCGCGTCCACCTGGGCGAGCAGGGTGCGCGGGGTGCGGTCGCGCAGCCCGGCCGCGGCGGCCCGGCCGTCGGCGGCGAGGGCCGCCTGGGCGGCCACCAGCCGGGGCACGACGGCGGTGACCTCCTCGGCGGACGGGCCCCACAGGTCCTCCCCGGGGGCGTGGTCCAGCAGCAGCCGGCCGTGCTCCGGGTCGGCGCCGAGGACCGTCGGGACCAGCGTCGGGTCGGCGCTGCCGAACAGCGCGATCACCTCGCCCTCACGGGCGTTGAACGCGGGGTTGATCACCTTCAGCCAGGCGTCGGTGCCGGTGGCGGTGCGGTAGCGGAACAGGCCGGAGAGGTTCCACGTCCGGATCTGCTCCGCCGTGCCGGCCGCCGGACGGCCCGCCCGGTCGAGCGACTGCTCGGCCCAGTCGAGCGCCGCGCGCAGGCCGGGCAGCGTGGCCCAGCCGGCCCGCCGCTCAGCCGGTCCGATCAACGCGGCCACCCCCGGCGCCGCCTGTCGCGGCACCAGTCCGGTGGGCCGCTCCAGGGCCTCGACGTGGTAGACCACGTGCCCGCCGTGGCCGGCGCCGTCGCCCGGAGCGTCCGCGAGCCGGAGCACCACCGCGGGCACCCCCAGCTCCGCGGCCACCCGCTCGACCACCGGCGCGGCGGACGACCAGAATCCCCCGTCCACCTCGAACGGGCCGACTTGCCCGAAGTACTCGCCCCCGTGGGTGAGGTGGATGCTGACCGTCCGGTTCTTCGTTTGTTGCATCCGTGCAGGATCTCGCACCGCGGCGCAGCGCGCGACCGATTATTCCGCGCGCTGCGCCACCGACCGGCGTCGATCCGGGAGGCCGGATCCGACGCACGGACCGCCCGCCGGAAATGCGGCGAATTCCGATTCCGATCACGCCACGGCAGGGGGCTTTCGATGGAAATACGGCTGTTTCCCCGGGAATTGCAGGATCATGCCGTTCTGCTCGCCCGCTCACCGGTGCCACCTGCCCGGACCGTAGCGTCACCGAAGAGGTTCGCCCGCCGATCCCCCCTCGATGATCGGCGGCGCGAATTCCCTTCCGAAGACCCCGCGCCGCCGCTCTTCCGGGGGCGCACGACACAAAGGAGAGCATTCATGAACAAGCTCATGAGGGCCGCCGCTCCGGCTCTGGGTGCACTTGCCCTCGTCGCGGCAGTTCAGGGCACTGCACAGGCCTCCGCTCCGGTGGCGACGACCACGCAGGGCGCGGTGCCGAGCTGTGTCACCTACGTCAACACCGACTACTGGATCGACTACGCGCGGGCCAAGGTGACCAACGGCTGTTCCACCACGCAGAGCTTCCGGCTCATCTACAGCTTCAACAACTACGACCCGTACGGCTGCCTGACTCTCGCCCCCGGCGTGACCAAGGACCTCTTCGCCTTCAGCTTCGTGAACAAGCCGATGCTCAACGGCCTCACCACCTGCTGACAGACGAACAGGATCTTCAACGCATCCGGCCGCCCCGGCTCCCGGCGGGGCGGCCGGACTCGCGGTCGGCACCGCCCGAAGGCCCTCATCCGCTCTGACCAGCGCGAACACCGGACTCTCACCCCGACCCACCGGCCCGGGACCGGCGACCGGGTGACAGGATCGTGCGGACGGATCCGTACGAGGAGGCACGGTGGACGACCGCCCGAAGCATGACCACTCCGACTGGGAGGAGGTCGTGTTCGCCGCCCGGGAGCGTGCCCGCTCGCGGCAGGCCCGGATGATCGAGCGCTACGGGCTGTCGGGTGACGTGCAGTACGACTGGTCGCTGGACGACGCCCGGATCACCTGGTCCCGCGGCGGGGAGGTCTTCCTCACCGGTCGGCTCACGATGATCGGCAGCGTCAGCCTCTCCCGGGGGACGTGGCTCTGGTCCTGGGCGAACGACTCCCTGCCGCGGGTGGCCCTGGGCGACATCGAGAAGGTGCGCCGGTTCGGCGAGGCGAACGGCTACCCCGTCCTGCCGTGGCCGGGCTTCGACCACCACCCGGAGCTCGTGGCCGAGGCACGGATGGTCGCGGCATCGCTGCTCGACGCCGAGGGCCTCTGGGCGGAGTCCCTGGACGACGTGCAACTCCACTTCCTGGTACATGATTTGACGCTCTCTGCCGGGCATCGGTGACGCGCGGCGGGCGGCGGCGGCCGAGCCGGGCGAACCGCACGGAGCGACGTGCACGCACGGGTCACACGGCATGCGCCGCAGGGCAAAGGTGAAGACGGGAGTCCGTGCAGGCTGGGTCGAAACGCCGGGACCGATCACGGTGACGTTTCGGCGACTGCCACGACACCGGTCGGGCGTCGCCGCTCGGACATGCGCACCGCGTCCGAGCGCAGTGATCGACCGAGTCCCGCTCGGACCTCGTCATCCAAGAAGGAACCGTGTTCAAGAAGAACTCCGCCGCGCTGCTGTCGCTCTCGGCAGCCACCGCTCTTCTCATCTCCCTCGCGGGCACCGCGTCCGCGGCGCCCGCCCCCGTCGGCGAGTCGGCAGGTGCAGGCCAGATCCGGCTCGCATCCGCCAACCGCGCTGCGGCGCTGCAGAGCTGGCCCATCATCGACTGGGACATCACCGACATCACGTCCGGCCGGGGCGAGCACGCGAACCGCTACTGGAACCTGATCGACGCGATCCACCGCAACACCTACGGCGACGCGACCGACGCGGGTAGCGCGCTCGTCCAGCAGACCACCCGGAACACCAACCGGCTGATCCAGATCCGGGTGATGAACGAGGGGGCCCACCTCGTCTCCGTCTACATGTGGGCCGACAACCTCTACATCGCGGGCTTCTACTCCCCCGCCGCCAACCGCCACTGGGCCTTCCAGGACGGCCGCCAGGAGCAGTTCCAGACCGACCTCGGCATCACCGCACGGCTCATGCCGCGCACCGGCAACTACAACGGCATCAACGGCGGCAGCACCCGCGAGAACCTCTACCTGGGCGCCACGAACATCTTCGACGCGCTCTACGGCCTCCACAACGTCGGGCAGTGGAACGAGACGACCATCGACCGGGGCATGCTGATGGCGATCACCATCTTCTCGGAGGCCGCCCGGTTCGGACCGATCTTCAACCGGATCTACGGGAACATCAACGGCTTCACCAACTACCAGCTGAGCGTGGACTACCGGGACATGGAGAACCAGTGGGGCAGGCTCTCCCAGGCCGCACACGCCTGGCGGCAGGGCCGGTCCGCGTCGGTGCGGCTGATCGGCAACAACGTCACGAGCTTCGACCAACTGCGGCGCGTCGTCGGCTTCGTGGAGCTCCACGGCTCGGAAGCACTGCTGTAGCCCTTCCACAAGCGTGATCGCGGGGCCGGAACCTCGGCCAAGGAGCCTGGTCCCGGCCCCGCTTCTGCCGATCAGTCGGCGATCGCCACCGCCGCGCCCGAGACCCGGACGCGGTTGTCCCCCTCGCGGAGCTCGACCCGGAGCACGCCCGGCCGGCCGAGGTCCTCGCCCTGGTGCAGGGTCAGGGTGGCCGGCACGGTGGCGGCGGCGCGCTCGCGCAGGTACGCCCCGAAGGCGGCCGCAGCGGCGCCGGTGGCCGGGTCCTCGACGATGCCGCCGACCGGGAACGGGTCGCGGACGTGGAAGACGTGCTCGCTCTCGCGCCAGACCAGCTGCAGCGTGATGAGATCCCGGGCCGTCATGAAGGCGGCGAGGCCGTCGAAGTCGTAGTCCAGGCGGGCCAGCCGGTCCCGGGTCGCGGCCGCCAGGACCAGGTGGCGCGCGCCGGCGAAGGCGACCCGGGGCGGCAGCGCGGCGTCCAGCTCGTCGGCCGACCAGCCGAGCAGGGCGAGCGCCTCGGCGACGTCCGCCTCGTCGATCCCCTCCACGTGGGGCTCGACGCTGGTGAGGGTGGCGCGCAGCACGCCGTCCGCGCCCTTCTCCACCTCGATCGGCACCTCACCGGCCCGGGTGGCGAAGACGTACGCGCCGGGGCCGTGCCGCTCGGCGACCGCGACGGCCGACGCGACGGTGGCGTGGCCGCAGAACGGCACCTCCGCCAGCGGGCTGAAGTACCGCACGGTGTAGGCGCCTTCGGCGGCGCCGGGGATCAGGAACGCCGACTCGGAGTAGCCGACCTCGGCGGCGATGGCGAGCATCCGCTCGTCGGAGAGGCCGGTGGCGTCGAGCACCACACCGGCCGGGTTGCCCCCGGCCGGGTCCGTGGCGAAGGCGGTGTAGCGCAGGACCTCGGGCTCGGCGGCGGAGGCGGTCACGGGAACGGCATCACTGGTCATGATCGTTCGAACGCCTCTCCCCGGCCCCCTGTTCCCGGCTGGGCGCACTCGCGGTGGGCGATCCTCAGGACGAGTCCCCGTAGCGGGTGGCGATCGCGACGGCGCGGTTGCGCAGGGAGGTGCGCAACGACGCCGGGGCCAGGGCTTCCGCGTCCGTGCCGAGCTGCCACAGTGCCCACTCGGCGTGTCGCAGATCCTGGAACGTCGCCTCCAGCCGCAGCCAGCCGTCCGCGTCGGGTTCTGCGGTGCGGACGGCAACCGCGGTGCTCAACAGGTCCGCGCGGCGTTCCGGGTCGACCCGCAGCTGCACGGCGATGTGATCGCCGGAGAGGAACTGTGCGCAGCGCTCCCGCCAGACCCGGTCCAGGTCGACCCGGTCCGGCCGCTGTGCCGGTTCGGAGAGTTCCTCGGCGGCCAGCACCCGCGACAGCCGGTAGGTGCGGTCCGCTCCGGACCTCATGGCCAACAGGTAGCCCCGGTCGCGCACCGTGACCAGGCCGACCGGGTCCACCGTGCGCCACTGCGGTGCCCGGTCCGCGGCCGCGTAGTGCAGGCGCAGCTTGTGTCCGGCGAGCACCGCGCGCCGGATCTCGATCATCGTCCTGTCGGGCACCTCCTCCGCGACCGACCGGCGTGAGAGCAGGTCGGTCTCCGGCTCCACGAGAAAGCGCCGGGCCGCGTCGCTCGCGGCGTCCCGGTGGCCTTCGGGCAGGGCGTCAACCACCTTGCGCATGGCCGAGGCCAGCGCCGAGCCGAGGCCGAAGACCTGCTCGCCGCGGCCCGATCCGGCGGTCAGCAGGGCAAGGGCCTCGTCGTGGTTCAGTCCGGTGAGCTCGGTGCGGAAGCCGGGCAACAACGCGAAGCCGCCGTGCCGACCGCGTTCGGAGTAGACCGGGACACCGGCTGCGGACAGCGCCTCGATGTCGCGCAGCACGGTCCGGGTGGACACCTCCAGCTCGCGGGCCAGCGTGTCCGCGGTCAGCCGACCGCGCTGACGCAGCAACAGCACCAGCGAGACCAGCCGATCGGCGCGCATGCGAGAACGCTATCGAATACACGACCGAGGATGTCGTGATTCGTTGGAAGGGTCATCAGCACCGCAGTCGACGACGGCGGCCACCGCGCCGACGGGCGCGAGTACACCCGATGAATCGAATGGAGCTGACGTGGCAGTGGAACGAACGGCGGTCAACCCGGTGACGTGGTCGGTGGAGATGGGCTTCAACCAGGGCGAGCTCGTCTCCGGGCACACCCGGACCCTGTACTGCTCCGGGCAGACCGCGATGGGCGGCGACGGCACACCCCGCCACAACGGCGACATGGCCGCACAGTTGGCGCTGAGCCTCGACAACCTGGAGGCCGTGCTCGGCCGGGCCGGCATGTCCCTCGCGAACCTCGTCCGGCTGAACGTCTACACGACCGACGTCGACCTGTTGTTCCCGCACTACGGCGTGCTGGCCTCGCGTCTGGGCGCCGCCGGGGTGGCACCGGCCACCACGATGCTCGGGGTGACCCGACTGGCGGTCCCCGGCCAGCTGGTCGAGCTCGAAGGGACCGCCGTCGCCTGAGGCCGCGTCACCGCCGCTGCCGCCCGGGCCGGTCGGACCGGCGCGGACGGCAGCCAGCGGACGGCAGCCGGCGGACGGCAGCCAGCGCCCAGCGCGTACGGCGCCGGTCACCGCAGGACGGCCTCCAGGAGGTCGGTGCCGAGCCGGGCGCTGCCGGCCAGGTCCAGCTGGTACAGCATGTAGCGCCCGCGGCGGTGGGTGGTGAGCAGTCCGGCCTTGCGCAGCACCGCCAGGTGCCGCGACACCTCCGGCGCACTGAGGTGCCAGGCCGCCGCCAGTTCGGTCGTGGTGTGCGGCCCGCGCGCCATGGTGCGGGCCAGCCGCAGCCGGACGGGGTGGGCCAGCGCCTCCAGCCGCTGCTGCATCACGGCCAGCGAGACCGGCTCCGGCACCCCGGGCTGCGCCAGCGGGTACTGCACCACCGGGCGCCAACCGGGCGCGGACACCACCAACAGGTGCGGGCGGCCGAAAGCCGTCGGAATGAACGTCACTCCCCCGGCGGCAGCGGCGCTGGTGGTGTTGTCCTGCAGCTTGTCGATGACGATCCGGCGCCGGCCGCCCGGGTCCCCCTCCAGCGCGACCGAGGGCGACACCGCTGCCAGCGCCTCCCCGGCACCGTGCCGGACCAGCAGGTCGGTCTTGTGCCGGGCGTCGGCCGCGAGGTCCGGCAGGACGCGCTGCCAGGCGTCCGCGAAGAACGCCTGCTGGCACTCCTCCAGCATCCGCCGGACCATCGACCGGACGGCCGGCGGGTCGGCGAACAGCCGGTCGGCGAACGCGGCCTGCCGGGGGCCGCGGGCGAGTGCCAGCTCCCGGGCCCGCTCCTGCGCCACCGGGTCGGTGAGCGGCGAGTCGAACCGGTGCGAGAGCCGCGACGCGCCGCAGCTCATGATGACCGCGGCCCGGACGTACAGCTCGTCGTCGATCCGGTCGACCGCGTCCAGCTCCTCGGCCAGGGTGGCGCCCGGCACTCCGGGGACGAGGAAGTCGGCCCGCGACGAGCGCCAGAGGAAGTCGGCCTCGGCGAGGCGCTCGGAGAGTTCGGGCGCGATCGCCGCGGCGGTGCTCGCGGCCCAGCCGTTCAGTGCGGGGTGGTGCGCGGGCTCGCCGAGGACGTGCAGCATCGCGCTCAGCTCGGCGAGCGGCGAGGGGGTGAAGAGGACGCGTTCGTCCGGCAGGGCGGCGAGGTCGATGGTCAGGCTCACGCAGCCGATCCTGCCAGCCTGCGCGAACGGCGTCTGCGTCGATTGACGGGACTCGTCAATCGACGTGCCCGGAGCCGGTGGGCGGGCGGACGGTACGGGGCATGAGCCCGATCACCGAAGCACCCGCACCCGCACCCGCCGCGGCCCCCGCCCCACACCTCACCGACCCCACCGGACCCGCCGACCCCACCGACCCCACCGGGCCGGGCCGGCGCGGCGCCGCCGACCGCCGGAGCCCCGCCGCCCTGCTCGGGATGCTCACCGCCGCAGGCGGGCGCCGCTACGCCGCCGCGCTGCTGGTCGACGCGCTGGGCGCGGGCCTGCTCCGCCCGTTCCTGCTGCTCTACGGCATCGGCGTGCTGCACCTCGGAGCGGGGGCGGCCGGGCTGGCGTTGTCCGCCGGGATGCTGGCCGGCCTGCTGGTGCTGCCGCTGACCGGGCGTTGGATCGATCGCGGCGCCCGCAGCCTGCCGGCGGCGGCCACCCTGCTGGTCCGGGCGGCCGGTTCGGTCGCGCTCCTCGGCGCCGACGGGCCGGTCGGCTTCACGGCCGCCGCCGTGCTGCTCGGCATCGGCAGCCAGTCCTGGCCGGCCACCCACGCGGCCGTGGTCAGCACCCTGACCACCGGCCGCATCCGGGACGCCGCACTGGCGGCCGGGCGGACGCTGCGCAACGCCGGGCTGGGCGCGGGCGCACTGCTCGCCACGCTCGCGGTGGCCGGCGGGACGGGCGCGGTCCGGGCGCTCGCCGCGGTGACGGCCGCCGCCTGCCTGGTGGCGGCGGTGCTGGTCCACTCCCTCCGCGTCACCGGACCCACCGCGCCTGCCGTCCCCGCTGCCCAGGCCGTCCCCGCCGCGCCCGGAACAGCCGCGCCGACCGCCCGCCGGGCGGCCCCGTCCGACCCGGCCCTGCGCCGGATCACCCTGCTGAGCCTGGCCAACCTCCCCTACGCCTTCAGTTTCGACGTGCTGGAAGTGGCCCTGCCCGCCCTGCTCGTGCTCCACCTGCACGCCTCCGCGGCCTGGTCCTCGGGCGTGTTCGTGGGCAACACGGTGCTGGTGATCACGCTCCAGCTCGCCGTGGTGCTCCGCCTCGCCGAACGCTCGCGCCGTGCCGTCCTGGCCGCGTCCGGCGTCGTCCTCGCCCTCTCCTACCTCGGCTTCTGGGCGGCCGGAGCCGTCGGCGGCACCGGCGGTGCGGCCGCGGTGGCGGCCGTCTCGGTGATCTTCACGCTCGGTGAGATCCTCTACAGCGGCTCCGGAACGGCCCTGGTCGCGGCCGCCGCCCCGCCCGGGCTGCTCGGCCGGGCGCTCGCCCGCTGGGAGCTGGCCACGGGCCTGGGCAAGACGCTCGCCCCGGCGGTGCTGACCGCGCTGCTCGCCGCCGGACCGGGTGTGCTCTGGCCCGCCCTCGCCGGGGCCACTCTGCTCGCGGCGGCCGCAGTGGCCCGGCTGGCCCCGGCGGCGTGAGCGCCGCCCCGGGCCGTCGAGGCGGCCAGCACCCACCGACCGGGCCTCGCCCACCCGACCGCCCACCCCGCCCACCGGCCACCGGCCACCGGCCACCGGTGCGACGATCACCCCGGCCGTACCAGGAGCAGCACCGGGCCCGCTCCCCCTCCTCCGGCTCCGTCCGAGGTGCGGGCGGTCCGGCGGTCGCCGATGCTGGCGGCGACGCGTGCCCGGTGTTCGGCGGCCGGGCCGGCCCGAGGAAGGACCGCGCATGAGCTCCCTCGACTTCGAGGTCATCGACACGCCCGACAGCTCGCTCAACAAGACGTCCGTGCTGGTGACCGGCCCCAACGACGCGCTGCTGGTGGACGCCGGGTTCACCCGCTCGGACGGGCGCCGGCTGGTCGAGCGGGTGCGGGCCGGCGGCAAGCGGCTGACCACCGTCTTCGTGAGCCACGGCGACCCCGACTTCTACTTCGGCGCGCAGGAGGTGCAGGACGCCTTCCCGCAGGCCCGGTTCCTGGCCACGACGGCCACCGTGGAGCACATCCAGGAGACCTTCGACGCCAAGCTGCGGGCCTGGTCGCACCTGGGGCCCGAGCTGCCGACCCGGCTGGTGCGCCCGGAGCCGATGCACACCGACGAGATCGTCTTCGAGGGCCACCGGTTCGAGCTGCGCGGCGCCGACTTCCACCTCCCGGACCGGCACTACCTCTGGCAGCACCACCACCGCACGATCCTGGGCGGCGTGCTGCTCTTCGAGGGCCTGCACGTCTGGACCGCCGACACGCCGACGTCCGCCCAACGGGCCGCCTGGATCGACCTGCTGGACGGCATGGAGGCGCTGGAGCCCCAGTTCGTGGTGGCCGGGCACCGGACCGCCGACGCGCCCACCGACTCCACCGCGATCAACCACACCCGCGACTACCTGCGCGCCTTCGAGACGGAGATCGGCCGGGCCCCGGACGCCGCGGCGGCCAAGGACGCGCTGGAGCGGCGCTTCCCGGAGCTGGGGATGCCGCTGGCGGTCGACCTCGGGACGAAGGTCGCCAAGGGCGAGCTGACCTGGGGCTGAGCCGGCCCCGAACCCGGCCGGCCCCTCGCCCACCCAGCCGGAACCGAACCCCCGCCACCGCCCGCTTCACCCGTTCGGGGGAGCCTGGCGCGGCGCGCCCCGCCTGCCCTCGACACTCCCCCCACCCGGCGGCAGGCTGTCCGTGATTCCGGCCGGAGAGCGAGGAGTTCAGCATGAGCACGGGCACAGCGGGAACGGCCGGCGACAGCGGGGACGGGCGGCCCGTCGTCATCGTCGGTGCCTCGCTCGGCGGCGCCAAGGCCGCCGAGGCGCTGCGCGAGGCAGGGTACCGGGGCGGCATCGTCCTGATCGGCGACGAGCACGAGCGGCCGTACGAGCGGCCGCCGCTCTCCAAGGGCTACCTGCTCGGCAAGACCCCGCGCGAGAAGATCTACGTCCACCCGCCGCAGTGGTACGCCGAGCACGACGTGACGCTGCGGCTCGGCACCGCCGTCGTCGCCGTCGACCCGGCCGCGCACACGGTGCGGCTCGCCGACGACGGCCGCATCGAGTACGCCAAGCTGCTGCTCACGACGGGCTCGGTGCCGCGCCGGCTGCCGGTGCCCGGCGCCGAGCAGGACGGGGTGCTCTACCTGCGCCGGGTGGAGGACAGCGACCGGATCAAGGCGGCGCTGCGGCCCGGTGTGCGGGTCGTGGTGATCGGGGCCGGCTGGATCGGGTTGGAGACGGCGGCGGCCGCCCGGACGGCGGGTGCCGAGGTCACCGTCCTGGAGGCGGCCGAGCTGCCGCTGCTGCGGGTGCTGGGCCGGGAGGTCGCCCAGGTCTTCGCCGATCTGCACCGCGACCACGGCGTGGAGCTGCGCTTCGAGGTGCGGGTCGAGGAACTGACCGGCGAGGGCGGCCGGGTGACCGGCGTCCGGCTGGCGGACGGCGCCACGGTGCCGGCGGACGTGGTGGTCGTCGGCATCGGCATCGCCCCGGACACCGCGCTCGCCGAGGCGGCCGGCCTGACGGTCGACAACGGGATCAAGACCGACGAGCACCTGCGGACCTCTGACCCGGACGTCTACGCGGCGGGCGACGTGGCCAACGCCTACCACCCGCTGTTCGGCCGCCACCTGCGGGTCGAGCACTGGGCGAACGCGCTCAACCAGCCGCAGACCGCGGCCCGCGCGATGCTCGGCGAGGACGCCGCCTACGACCGGGTGCCGTACTTCTTCACCGATGCCGAGTGGACACCTAGGCATCCCAACGAGCCGGTGGCCTCGCGGGACCAGCTGAGCATGGAATACCTCGGCTACGTCGAGCCCGACGGCTACGACCGGGTCGTGTTCCGAGGGGACGTGAAGGCCAACGAGTTCATCGCGTTCTGGCTCAAGGACGGCCGGGTCCTCGCCGGTATGAACATGAACATCTGGGACGTCACCGACCCGATCCGCGAACTGATCGTCTCCAAGCGGGTGGTGAACGCCGACCGCCTGGCGAACCCGAACGTCCCCCTCGGCGAGGTCTGAGAGACACGACAGGAGCCCTGGCCAGCGAGCAGCCAACCGACCCCCACCGCGGGCCGCACGAACGGGACCGGCTCGGTGGCCAGGACTCCCTCCGGCGGGCGTACGACCCTCGCCGAGTAGGGAGAAGCCGTGTCGCGCGACCCGTCCAACCACTTGGCCCCCAGTCGCCCGGCAATAGGTATCGCTGCACGTCAGGCGGTAGACAGCCCGCGCTGTTCGTTCACCGAAAGACGCCTCAGAGGCGATGGTGATCGACGCGTGGTCCCCGGCACTTCCTTGGCCGCGTCCCGGACGCCCGGGCCGCCGGCGTACTGGATCTGGGACAGCAGCACGCGCTGGTCATGCTCGAACGGGGCCTTGGACCCGTTGCCGAGGAAGTCCTGCAACGCGGCGGGCGTGCCCACGGCGAGCGCGGCGAGCACCTTCTCCCGGACCCCGGGGCCCGAAACGGCGACCAGCTCCTCGACCTTGGCCCGCAGGTCCTGGTCGGCCGCTGCCGCCCGGCCGCCGGCCACGAATGCGTGGACATCGGCATCCGAACCCGTGAGCGCGAGCTCGGCGGCCCGGCGCACCGCCGGGCCGCCGCTCATCCACACCGCGACCGCGGCCACCCGGTCAGCGACCGGGCCTGTCGGAGGCGCCGTCTCAGCCGCCGTCGGGGCCGGCCAACAGCCCGGTCAGCACACTGCCGGCCGCCAGGCCGGCGGCGAACCGCCTCCAGGCGGCCCTCCTGCTTCTCGTGATCCTCATCGAAGAACGGGAATCCTGTCCTGTGGGCCCCCGGACTGCTGGCCGGTGGCGTGGATGTCGGTGCACCCTGTTCCGGCTTGCCTGCCGGAGCAGACTGCGGTGTTGGATGCAGGGCAAAGGAAGGGGGCGGTTCCGCACACGGATCCGTCGAATCTGGAAGATCTGGCCCCGCGGCGAGGCGGGCCTCCGGCCGCCGGAAGCCGGTCGGAGGCCACAGTTCGCATCTCGGCTCGGGCGGTTACCAGGTGCCGACGGCCTTGTTCCAGTCGGGGGCGCCGCTGGTGAACGTGCTCGACCCGTCGGTTTTGGCGGTGAAGTGCCGGTGTCGTAGCCGAGGAGGGTGTTGCTGAACTGTCCGTTGGCGGTGGCGACGGCGGTGAAGACCTCCATGGTCATCTGTGAGGCCGGGTGCGCGTACATCATGATCAGGTCGGCGCGGCCGTCCTTGTTGGCGTCGCCCATGGTGAACTGCGCGGCGTTCATGTCCCAGTACGCACCGGCGTAGGTGGCGCCGAGGGTGTTGAAGCCGGGGAGTTTGCCGGTCGGCGCCGCCGCCGCCTGGGGCGGCGGCGCCTTGGTGCGTGGTGCGCTGCTGGGCTCAGAGGGGTTTGAGGTCGGGGTAGAGGTGGAGGGTTCCGTCGGGCCAGATGGAGACGACGTCGGGTTTGCCGTTGGCGTCGAAGTCGGCGCTGGCGGCGTCGCGGGCTCCGCTCCAGGAATTGTCGGGCCACATCTTCACGCCGCTGGTGATGTGTCCTTGTCCGTCGCCGGGTTGCATCCAGAAGCCGTCGCTGGACCAGATGACGCCCATGTCGGTCTTGCCGTCGCCGGTGTGGTCGCCGGCGATGAGCTGGCGGGCGTTGAGGAAGATGTTGTCGGGCCACATCTGGATGGCGTCAAGGCCGTTGTCGAGGCGGCCGGTGTTGTTGCCGGGGGCGAGCCACAGCGAGCCGCCGTTCCACAGGACGCCCAGGTCGGTCTTGCCGTCGCCGGTGAAGTCCCCGGCGAAGATCTCTTTCGCGTCCTTGTAGAGGTACAGGGAGTCGGGTTTGCCCCACAGCGCGGTGGAGGGTTGGAAGGTGCCGTTGGCGTTGCCCGGGTAGACCTGGAGTTGGCCGTCGCCCCAGATTGCGACGAGGTCGGTCTTGCCGTCGCCGGTGAAGTCCCCAGCGGTGATCTTGGTGATGCCCTTCCAGCCGGAGCTGGGCCACAGCAGCACCGGGTCGCCGAGGGTGGTGCCAGTGGTGGCGGGGTGGAGCCAGAGGTATCCGTCGTTGTCGATGGTGACCGCGTCGGCGTGGCCGTCGCCGGTGAAGTCGCCTGCGGTCACGGCGATGTTGTCCAGGGCGTAGTGGTGGGCGCTGGCGGCGGCGGTGGGCTGGTGGGTGGCGACGAATCCGCCCTGGAAGCCGGTGCGGGTGCCGGTGAGGTTGGGGGATTCCTCGGTGATGGGGAAGCCGAGCCAGCCGTTCTCCCAGCCGTTGTCGGCCCACACGCTGCGGGTGCCGCCCGTGACCAGGTGGGCACCGGTGGCCGCGCTCCAGTAGATGGAGGTGTTCGCGGTGTTGGAGCCCGGCGATGCGAAGTGGGCGTATTTGCCGGGCTGTACCGGGGTGGCCGTGGTGTCGGTCGTCGGGATGCCGACGGTCGCGGGGCCGCCGAGTTCGAGGTACTTGGTGAGGATCGGGCCGCACAGCGTGCGGCCGGTGCCGGGCGGGTACTGGATGCAGGTGTTCCAGTCGAGGTCGAGCGCCTTCTTGACCCAGTCGCCGAGGTCGTCGACGCGGGTGCTCACCGCGCCGGTGCCTCCGGGGGCCTCGCCGAGGCAGCCGCCCTGCCAGGAACGGGAGACGACACCGGCGATCTCGACGGTGCCGCCGCGGGTACGCAGCAGCGGCGCTCCGGCATCCCCCGCGCACAGCGTGGAGTCACCCGAGGCGGGAGCACTGTCGATGCCTATGGCGGAAACGGCGCCGACGGTGTGGGAGACGGTTCGCGGGTTGGCCGGCGCCCAGCCTGCCGCAGTACGTCCGAAGCCAGGAATCCGGAAACTGTCACCCGGGACGGGGGCGGCAGTCGCGATCTTCACAGGGGCCACACCCGGGACCAGGCTGTCGAGGCGGACGAGCGCAGCGTCCCGGCCGGTCTGAGGGACGACCTCGGCAATGCCGATCGCCGCGCCGCCGACGGTGAACGTGCTCGTGGCGGACGGCCGACCCCGGGTGAGCGAGGCGGGGTTGTCGGTGAAGCAGCCGGCCGCGGTGAGAGCCCACAGCGGATTGACGAGAGTCGCGGTGCAGCCCCGGGAGCCGGCCCGGCCCTCCAAGCCGACGTTGATCTTGCCGACGGCCGGGTATTCCGATGTGACCGGCGTGGCGGCGGGCCCTCCGGAGGTCACCAACTCCAGAAGTACTGCTGAGCCTTCGGGTGACGCGCCCTCGCCGACGGGCTGGAACAGGTTCTTGGGGATGTCGATCTGCGTGACTGTGCCGTTCGTGCTGAGTGTGGCCTTGGTCGTATGGTCGTCCCCCTTGATGCTGTAGACCTTGGGGATCTCCAATGACAGGTAACCCGAAGGCCCAGTCGCCCGGAAGCAGATCGGCGTAGCGGGATCCGTGATCCGGCTGTACACCATCAGCAGGTTCTCGCCCGAGTGGCAGTCCGAGACGATCCGGATGTTCCCGTCCCCGGACTTCACGGTCACCCCCTGATCCGCCAGGATCTTTGCGGCCCCCGGGTAGGCGAACCCCTCGACCGCCGAAGGCGGCACGGCCGCATCCCCCGCGGCCGACACTGCGGACACCATGCTGACTGGTATCGCCAACAAGACCGCGAAGCGCAGTATCAGCCTACGTTCTTTGCGCACAGATACCCCAAAGAGACATGCCAGAAGGCGCTGTTGGGCAACCGCATGGATTCCCGGGAGAACGATAGGGGGTGGCCAGACAGACGGACAGGTAGCCCGCGAGGAGTTGCAGCGTCTGTGAGGTCACGGTCGGGCATCGTGCCGCGCTCCTCCAGGCCGTCGCTGGCACCCGGCCCCGCCTCCGCCCCGCTCACCGACGCCGCCCCGGCCTCCACCACGCGTGGGACACGCCGGCCGCCCCGGCATCGCCGCCCGGCGCTTCACCACCCACCCGCCCCGCGCCGCCGACGGCACCATGCACATCCCGAACACCTGGCGCCTCAACCGGACATGAGCCCATGCCGCCGCAGCGTCAGCACCGGTCCGGCCGCGGGCAGGTGATCGCGGCACCGTCCCCGGCGCGGGCGCGGGTCTCGCCCGGCTCGGGGTCGGCGTACGGGCTGTGGCCGGGGAAGCCGTGCCCGTCCGGGCACACGCGCCACCTGGCCCGGTGGCCGGGTCCGTCCTCCCCCTCGACCGTCCACGCACCCGCCCCGTCCGCGTCGTTCGGACACCAGCACTGCTCAGCGCCGTCCTCGTTCATCGCCCGTCTCCTCTCGCTACCGACAGGCCACGCGGTCAGGCCGCGTCGTCGGCGCAGCGGCCGGTGCCCGGTGCCGTCGAACTGCGCGATCTCGCGGTCGTAGTCGACCGCGATGGACCCGAAGAAGTTGACGGATCCGGAGCGGGCCGGGGAGATGTGCGCGAGGACCTCGTCGTCGATTGCCCGCCCGGCGCGGCGCAGTTGCGCCACCGCCAGGCCCAGGTACTCGGTGTGCCAGGCGACGACGGAGTTGGTGACGACGGTCAGGCACCAGGCCTGCTCGTTCTGCTGCTCGCGGTGCCGGCCGCGCACGATGCCCTGGTCGGCGTAGTGCAGGCGGCGGCGCAGCGCGTGTAGGGACTCGCCCTTGTTGAGCTGCCGGGTGAGATCACCGGGAGTCGGTTTCTGTCGCGGAGGTTGCGGCGGCGGACAGCCAGTTCGTGGGCGCGACCGAGCTGGGTCGGTGCGGTGGTCTTGCCGGTGCCCGAGGCGCCGCTGATGATGACGCCACGACGGGCGGAGACCTGGCGGCGGTTGAGCCGGACCAGCAGGCGGGTGGTGGCGATGACCTTGCGGATCGTCGGCGTGTTCACCAGCGGGAGAGAGCGCGGTCGTGGACGCTGATCGGAGGTTCCTGAGCCTGGCGGCTGTTACGGGTACGTGGTCATGCCCGGACAACGCGCACCCCTCGGGGGGCGGGGCGCCGGGTTCACGCGGTCGGGCAGCGTCGTCCGCCGCCGACCTGGCCAGCTTGGCCTGAGGCGAGTATCGGGTGACACCTTCGCGCGTGCCCTTTACGTGTACACGGTCAGTCGATAGCTTCCCCTTGGCAACTGCTCAGCCAGGGGGGTGCGCGGGCTTCCCTCAGGCGTGTCGTCTTCCGGGGGGAATGCGTGCATACGAGTCGAAGGTGGGCGTGGCCGCTGGCCGCCGCCCTGCTGGCGGTGGCGGCCGTCACCGGATCGGCGCCAGCCGCCGCCGTGGCCGAGACCGCACCGTCGGCGGTCGAGGGGTACGGCTACCCCGGGGCCGCGCGAATCCTCGAACAGCAGCACGTGCGGCTGAAGTCGGGCGACGGGAACATCCTGCTCATCGACTGCTCCTCGCCGGGCAATCTGCTGGAGGTCTTCAGCCGGGCCCTCGATCCGGGCCCGGCCAAGATCTGCTTCCGGGTCGACAGCCCGACCGGCTACCTGGCGCTGGAGCTGCCCAGTGTCTACAGCATCAAGGGCGACGACCACACCGTCAGGGCGACCCTGCACAACGGCAGTTCAAGCAGCAGCACCGAGATCCGGAAGAACTACTACACACCCGTCGGCGAGGGGGCCTCCACCGACGGCACAACCCTGCTCGAACTGACCGCCACCGACGGGCCGCAGGCGACTGCCGGTCCGGCCGCTACCGCCCCGGCAGCGGTCGCCGCCCTCACCGTCGGCCGACCCGGCCGCCCGGGTGCGCACAGCTGCACCGCCACCCTGGTCGCTCCGCAGTGGCTGCTGTCGGCGGCCGGCTGCTTCGCCGACCAGCCCGACACCCCGACCGCCGTCGCCGCCGGTGCGCCCAGGCAGCAGAGCACCGCAACCGTGAACGGCCGCAGCATCGAGGTGGTGGAGCTCGTGCCCCGGACCGACCGTGACCTCGTCCTGGCCCGGCTCGCCGAGTCCGTCGCAACGGCCACCCCGGTCGCGGTCGCCACCGCGGCGCCCGCCGCAGGCGAGGAACTGCGCGTCCTCGGCCTCGGTCGCACCGGCACCGAGTGGCTTCCCAAGGCGCCGCACGCCTCGGCCGTCACCACCGGTGCGGTCGCCGCCACGGGCCTCGACCTCACAGCCAGGACCCCGGCCGACCGGGTCTGCCAGGGCGACGGCGGTGGCCCCGTGTGGCGCGTCGGCAACGGTGAGCCCGCCATCGTGGGCGTCCTCTCCCGCTCCTGGCAGGCCGGTTGCCTCGGTACCGACGCCACCGAGACCCGCACCGGCGCGTACGCCGGCCGGGTGGACGACCTGGCGACCTGGGTGAAGGTCACCACCTCGGCGGGGCCGTACCTGCTGTCCAACACTGTCACGGGGAAGTGCGCCGACATACCCGACCTGGGGCCGGGCCGGATCGGTGCCCCGGTGGGCCAGTACACCTGCGACGGGACGGCGGCGGACAACCAGCTCTTCTACTGGGACTCCTTCGGGACGGGCAGCGACGGCTTGACGCAGTACGTCATCCGCAACGCCAAGGACGGTCTCTGCCTGGACGTGCACGACCACGGTGCGGTGGAGCTCGGCGCGTTGGTAAGCGAGTACACCTGCGACGGGACGGCGGCGGACAACCAGCTCTTCGAACGGGTGCCCCGGCCGACCGGCGGCGCCTGGATCGTGAACGTGAAGAGCGGCCTGTGCCTCGACGTCGACGGCGTACGCACCGGTGGCGACGGTGCCCGGCTGACGCTGTACGCGTGCAGCGACAGCGACGACCACACCTGGACGACGGTCACGGCGGCTGGCCCGTACCTGTTCCTCAACACCGTGATGGGGAAGTGCGCAGACGTTCCTGATCTGGGGCCGGGCCGGATCGGCGCCCCGGTGGGCCTGTACTCCTGTGTCGGGACGGCGGCGGACAACCAGCTCTTCTACTGGGAGGGCAGCGGGACCGGGCAGTACGTCATCCGCAACGCCAAGGACGGTCTCTGCCTGGACGTGCACGACCACGGTGCGGTGGAGCTCGGCGCGTTGGTAAGCGAGTACACCTGCGACGGGACGGCGGCGGACAACCAGCTCTTCGAACGGGTGCCCCGGCCGACCGGCGGCGCCTGGATCGTGAACGTGAAGAGCGGCCTGTGCCTGGACGCCGACGGCACCCGGCTCACGCTCTACACCTGCAGCGACGACGACGACCACAACTGGCAGCTGCGCTGAGCGCTACCAGATCCGGAACGCCGTGACCCAGCGTTGCATGTTCGTCTCCTGGCGGACGCCCGACAGCGGCGCCGACGTTCTGCAGGTCGAGTGCAACCCCGCCTACGGGACCAGGTCTGGCGGTTCTTCTGATGGGCCTGTCCGGCCCCGGCCCTGCTGGCGCCGCCGATGCGTCACGGGGACTCCACCCGCTCCCTAGAACCGACGCCCGCGTGCTTCCACTCCGCCTGCCGGATGGCCGGTGGCCCCACTCAGGACAGGATGTCTGGTTCTTCGATGAGGATCACCAGGAACAGAGGGACCGTCAGGCGGAGGCTGGCCGCCGCCCTGGCGGTCGGGGGCCTGTTGACCGGCCTGCTCACCGTGCCGGCCTTCGCGGCCGACGAGCCGCCCGCCGGTCCGGTCGCCGAACGGGTGGCCGCCGTGGCGGCCTGGACCTCAGGCGGGCCGGCGGTGCGGCGGGCGGCCGAGCTGGCGCTCGCCGGGTCGGACGCGGACGTCCGGGCCTTCGTGAGCACCGGGCGGGCGGTGGCGGCCGACGAAGACCTGCGGGCGCGGGTCGAGGAGCTGGTGGCCCTCTCGGGGCCGGGGGTTCGGCAGGCGGCGACCGCCGCACTGGCGGCGGGGCCCGCCGCGGTGAAGGCGTTCGCGGACGGCGGGTTCAAGGGGCCGTACGAGCACGACCAGCGGGTCCTCCTCTCGCAGGTCCAGGCAGCCGGCGGCCCCGGCGTCCAGGACGCGGCGAACAAGGCGATGGCCGGGTCCCTCGCGGATGTCACCGCCTTCCTGGACAAGGGCCAGCACACCGCCCGCGAGCACGACGACCGGGTGAAGCTGACCCAGCTCCAGTCCTCCGGTGGCCCGGAGGTGCGCAAGGCCGCCAACGCCGCGATGGCCGGTTCGGGGGAGGACGTCAGGGACTTCCTCCGGTTCGGCTACCAGACCGCTGCCGCCCACGACAGCGAGACCCTGACGGTCGCTCAACTTGCCGACCTCACCGGCAACGCGGCGGCCCGGGCGGGCGAGCAGGCCAAGGCCGCCGAGAACGCCGCAGCGAAGGCGATCGAGGCCACCGCCCTGGCCAAGCAGGCGTCCCAGCGCGCCGCGGAGGAGACCCGGCTGGCCCAGGGCGACTCTGCGAAGGCGTCCAACGCGGCTGGCCGCGCGGCCGACGCCGCGAACCGGGCCGCCAACGCCGCCCGCACCGCGTCCAGCGCCGCGGCCGCCGCTAACGAAGCCGCGCGCCAGGCGGCCAACGCCGCCGCCGACGCCGCCCTGGCGGCAGCCGTCGCGGGTGACGCCGCCACCCGGGCACAGAGCGCGGCGGCCGCAGCCGCCGGCGACGCGAGCAGGGCCGCCGAAGCCCGCGACGCCGCCGTCGCCGCCCGGAACGCTTCCCGGCAGGCCCAGGCGGTCGGCGAGTCGGCCGCCTGGGCGGAACGGGCCGCTCAGCAGGCCGTGCTCGCGGCGTTCGCCGCCGAGTCCGCCGGCATCAACGCTGAAACCGCCGCCCTGGCAGCCGACCAGGCGGCCGAGCAGATCGGAGTGGCCAACGAGGCGGCCCAGCGGGCCAGGCAGGAAGCGGCCGAGGCCAGGGCCGCCGCCACCGAGGCCACCCGGGCGGCGCGGACCACCGCCAAGATTGCCAATGACGCGGCAGCGGCCGCCGCCGAGGCCAAACGCGCCGCCAGCTCGGCCGCTGCCCACGCCGATTCGGCGGCCGCAGCTGCCGAAGCCGCCGCCGCACACGCCGGGGACGCCGCCACCGCCGCGAGCACCGCCCAGGCCGCCGCCACCGCCGCGGCCGCCGCTTCCGACTCGGCCGCGAGCTCCGCCACCCAGGCCCATAAGACCGCCGCCGTCGCCCGGGCCTCCGACCAGGAGCGCCTCGACGCCCAACAGGCCGTGCAGTTCGCCGAGGCCCGACGTGCCGCCCGGGAGGAGCAGACCAAGGCCGAACGGGCCGCCTGGCAGGCGGGCCGGGCCACCACTCTCGCCGCCGAGACGCAGCGGCTGCTCACCGAGGCCGGCGAAGCCGCCGGCACCTCGCCGGAACTCGCGGTCCGCAGGACGCGGCAAGCCGCCCTCCGACTGCTGGAGGCCGGCGGCCCCTGGGCCAGGGCCGCGGCCCAGCGGGCACTCGAAGGCACCGAGGCCGAGGCGCTCGCCTTCCTCACCACCGGCCTGGCGACGGCCAAGGAGAGCGACGACCGGTCAGCCGTCCTGGCGAAGGCACAGGCGTCCGTCAACCTGGCGCAGCGGCTAGCCGCCGAAACCGCCTCGGCCGGCACCGCCGCCGACCTGCGCGCCTTCCTCGACACCGGCGCCTACCCGGGCCAGGAACACGACGACCGGATCGCGCTCTCCCGGATCCAGGCGGCCGGCGGCCCCGGCGTGCAGGAGGCCGCCAACCGGGCGATGGCCGGCACCCACACCGACGTCCGCGCCTTCCTGGCCACGGGTCAGTTCACCGCCCGAGAACACGACGACCGGGTGCTGGTCAACCAGGCCCTCACCGCGGGCGGCCCCGAGGTCAAGGCCGCCGCCCAGGCCGCACTGGCAGGCCCGGCCGCCGGTCTGGTGACCTTCCTTCGGACCGGCCTGCCCAAGGCCCAGCAGCGGGACGCCTTCACCACCGCCCACGTCGCCACCATCGAGTCCTACCTCGCCGCCATCGACGGCGACGTCGCGACCGCGCGCCAGCATGCCGCCGACGCCGCCGCCTCCTACGCCACCGCCCGTGGCGCCGCCGCCGAAGCGGCCGGCCACGCCGAGCAGGCCCGGGACTCCGCCACGCAGGCCGCCGACTGGGCCGCCAAGGCCGCCGAATCGGCCCGCCGGGCCCAGGAGTCCGCCGACCGCGCCGCCGCCTACGCCCAACAGGCCCGGAGCTCCGCCGCCGGCGCCGAGGCCGCCGCCCGAACCGCCGAGTACTCGGCCGTCGCGGCCCAGGGCTACGCCGTCCAGACCGAGAAGTACGCCGCCGACGCCAGGACCGCCGCCGACCAGGCGTTCGCCTCGGCCATCGCCGCCCGGCAGAGTTGGGAGGTGGCCAGGAGGGCGGCCCAGGACGCGATGGCCCAGGCCGGCCGTGCCGAGTTCCTCGCGGCCTACGAGGGCAAGACCCAGACCGAGACTGTCGTCATCGACCCCAGCGGCCGGGTCGCGTTCGTCGAAACCGTCCCCCGGCCCGACTTCAAGCAGAAGACGCTCGGCTCCGCCGGCAACTGCCCGCAGGTCCTGTTCCTGCTGCTCCCGCTCTACCCGCAGTGGCAGCGACTCCCGAACGGAACCGCCGTCTGCGACGAGTCCGTCAGCATCGAGCTCTCGGGCACCGTCGACCACTTCCTCAAGACCTGCCCCGAGGCGGGTCTGTCCATCGCGGCCTGCCAGGGCAAGTACACCACCTGGGACGTGCTGCTGCTGGAGTCCCAGACCTTCGACCGGACCCGGGTCGACACCACCGTGCGCGTGACCTACCAGGACCCCCTGGAGGCAGTCGGGGAAGCACTGATCAGCGACTTCACCAAGTGCTGGAACAACCCCGGCCTGAACGGTCCCTGCGCCTGGGCAGCCTCGTGGTTCATCCCCTACGGCACCCTCCTCAAGGGCGTCAAGGGCGTCGTCGCCTTCCGCTTCGCCCTCGAAGCCGGCGTCGAACTGAACCAGGCCAAGATCGCCCTGCAGGCCGCGCTGGACGGCTACAGCGAGGCAACCAAGCTCAAGCTGCTGCAGACCGCAGACGCTGTGAGTGCGTACCGTCTCGCGATCGTCAACGGTGTGAGCACCAAGGAGGCGATCGCGGCGCTGAAGGCTGACTCGAACGTCGACCGCAACCTGATCCGCAGCCTCGAGGGCGAAGGGGAGGCGGCGGAGAACGCGCTGAGCGGCTGCATCCGCAACAGCTTCCCGGCGACCACCCGGGTGCTGCTCGCCGACGGTTCGTCACAGGAGATCGCCTCGGTGCGGGTGGGGGACCAGGTCCTGGCCACCGACCCGTCGCAGGACGGTGTGCGGCCGCAGGCGGTGACCGCCACCTTCGCGCACGACACCGAGCGCCTGGTGGACGTCGCGCTCGAGGACGGCGGTTCGCTCTCCAGCACCGCCGGCCACCGGTTCTGGACCGAGGGCGGGGGCTGGACCCTGACCTCGAACCTGAAGGCGGGGGATCGGCTCCGCGGCTCGGACGGCGCCCTGCGCACAGTCCGCGAGCTGCGCGACCGCAGCGGGCTCGCCCCGCAGCGGGTGTACGACCTCACCGTCGACGGGGATCACACCTTCTTCGTCCGCACCGAGGGCGACAGTAGCCAGGACCTGCTGGTCCACAACTGCAACGACCTCGTCAAGGACGAGCTGGCCTTCCCCGACGTCGCCCACACGCTCAGCACACACGTCAACCCCACACCCCAGCAAGCGATCGACCACGCGGCGAAGAACCTTCGGGAGGGCAAGGCGCCCGTCTGCGGTGTCTTCCTGGACCAGCAGACCGCGCAGCAGGTGGTGGACTACGCCATCGCGGGCAAGGACCAGCTGAACCCGAGGGCCATCAACGACTGGCTCAGCGGCCGAGGCCCGTTCGCCGGACGGGACATGGAGATCCCGGGCTACTTCGGCAAGCCGGGCAACTCGATCGGCAAGGTCTACGGACCGAACGGCCTCATCGGTGACGCTGGCAACAGGTACATGGTGGTCCTGCGCAAGGCGCCCGGACACAAGCCCGGCGGGTACATCGTCCTGACCGCCTATCCTGTGCTGTGAGGAGGAGCGATGACGGCTGAGAACGGGTTCGACTTCGGGCTGAGCGGCCTGTCCACGCAGTTCCACCAGGACACGGTGGAGACGCCGCTCGAACTGGCCCGGCTCTGGGCCGAGAGCGACGCCGTCGGCCTGCAGGCGGACATCGACCGTCTACTGGAAGTACCCCTTCCGGACTGGGCGTTGACCGCCCTGTGGCGCGCGGCCTCCGGCATGGTCGGCATGGAGGGAGTCCCGGACTGGCTCCGGGAGGTCGAAGCCCAGTGCACGGCCCGCCTCCGCACCGATCACGAGGTGATCGCCGGACCAGAGGCGCCCGGCCTGGTCGACGGCGTCCTCGATGAGCTCCGGCTCGTCGGGCACGCCCTCGCCGAGGCCACCACGTACCACCCGTACGCCGCGGTCCGGGACGTGGTGCCCGCTCTCGAACTCGTCGTCCGGGAAACCGATCCCAACCTCGGCTTCCGGCTCCTGCTCCGCTGCCTGTCCCGGTACTGGATCGAGATCGACCGGACCACCTACGACCGGTACGTCGACCTGGGGAAGGAGTTCGGACTCGGCGAGCACGTCGTCGAGGCCTGTGCTTTTCTGATGCATCCTCAGGACTGATCGCGGCACCGACCCGCGAACCCGGACGGGGGTCTGCCCATTGAAGGGCTATGTCCCGTAATCGGTGGTAGCGCTGTGTGGTGATCACTGGAGGAGGATGCGGTGGCGGAGCAGAGGGAACCCGGCTCGGCCGCGCATCTGCCTCGTGATCCGTTTGGTTCGCGTGTTGACTCCCTCGGTGTGGCCGTTGTGGAACGGGAGGGTGAGTCTGGCGTCGACGGCGGCCCGGTCGAGTTCCAGGCCGTTCGTGAAGGAGTGCAGATGGGGCAGGCCGACGGCGCGGACTGACGTGATCCACTCGGTGAGCTTGGCGTCGTTGCCCTCTGTCGGTGTCAGCGGTTGCGCGAACCCTTCGATCAGACGAGCGAATTCGGCGAGCTCGGGACAGGGCTCGGTGAGTTCTCCCAGTAGTTCGGTGTCCTTGTCTCGCCGGTTCTCGGGGCGGGTGAGAATGAGGCGGGCGAAGCGCCGCGGGGTTGTGACGGGTTTGTCGCCCTCGGCGCGGCTCCGGGTGATGTAGCGGACCAGGAGGCTCGCGCTGCCGGTGTAGCCGAGCTTCTTGATCTCGCGCAGGAGGTGGGTGACGGGCACCGCAGGGTCCTCGGCCCTCCGTCGGCGCAGGTGGTCGCGGTATGGATCGACCAGCGTGGGCTTGAAGCGGGGTGCCCGGCGGTCACCGGTGGGCTCCTTCATACGGGCGTACCGCTTGACGGTGTTCAGGGCAACACCGAGGCGCCGGGCGCATTCGAGCAGTCCGACGCCCTGGGCGAGCAGACCGTGGACCTGTAGCGAGCGCTCGCGGGTGGTCTGCTCGCGGACCCCCCCCCGCGTGGCGGCGGCAATGCCTGGCGCATGAGCACACGCAGGGCGGTCGAGCGGGAGATACAACAGGCCAGGGCACGGGAGAGGCGGGCGCTCGGCCGGCCCGACGGGTCCTTCACCACGGATCCGAGCTGGTCGCCCAAGCGGGTAGTGCGGCGTTGGTAGCGCTCCACGACACCGGGCACCTGCTCGTGGAGCGTCTGCCGCGAGCAGCCGAGCACCGGGCACACCAGCCGCCGCAGCCTCGCCGAGACGACGACCCGCCGCCCGTCCACCGGCACGTCCGCCACCGTCCGATGGTGGAAGCCTGCACCCGCCCTGTCGGCGTACCGCACACGGGACACGGCACTGGATCCTCCCGGGTCCGCGCGGTCACCTGGATCACGCCGCACTCGCCTGTCACGCCCTCGACCACCAGCGCCGACACCGCGGCAATATTCCGGCACCGCGGGCCGCACCGAGAACTGCCAGGTCGGCGTCTTCCTCGCCTACTCGGTCGATCGGGGTCGGACCTTGATCGACCGCGCGCTCTACCTGCCCAAGTCCTGGACGGACGACCGCGAACGGTGCCGGGCCGCGGGGATCGACGGCGGCGTCGAGTTCGCGACCAAGGTGCAGCTCGCGAGGGCGATGGTCCGCCGCGCGATCGACGACAGCATCCCGTTCCGCTGGGTGACCGCGGACGCCGGCTACGGCTACAGCAAGGGATGGCGCTACGAGCTCGAGCAGGCCGACGTCTTCCATGTCGTGGCCACCACCCGGCACGACACCGTCGTCACCTGGCGGGCCATGGACCACCGGCTGCACGACCTGATGGCCGACCTGCCACGGCAGAAATGGAAGCGTCGTTCCTGCGGTGACGGCGCGCACGGCCCCAGGGTCTACGACTGGGCCCGCGTCGAGGTCCGGCCCTGGCATCGCCCGGACCGGCGGCACTGGGTCCTGGCCCGCCGCAGCATCACCGACCCCGCAAGGATCGCCTACTACATCGCCCACGCACCTGCCGATGCCACGCTGAACGAACTGATCGCCGTCGCGGGCGCCCGCTGGGCGATCGAGGAGTGCTTCCAGAGCGCGAAGGGCCAGTGCGGCCTGGACGACTACCAGGTTCGGCGCCATCAGGGATGGTACCGGCACATCACCCTCGCGATGGCCGCCCACGCCTACCTCACCGTCATGCGGGCCCAGCAGCTCGAAAAGGGGACACATCAGCTCGAACGCCAGACCTGATCCCACTCACCGTCCCCGAGATCCGCCGACTGATCACCCACTTCACCCGGCCCGTCCGCCGCACCATCGACCATGTTCTGCACTGGTCCCGCTGGCGCCGCCGACGCCAACACCAAGCTCGCGCCAGCCACTACAAGAGACGAGGCACCAGCCCACGAGCTGGCGCCTCGTCACGGCAAGCACCGTTGCAGTACTAGCGAGCTCCTGGAAGCGCACGCGGCCGTGCTGGACGTGAGACCGGCGCAGACTCGGTAGAGCTTGAGGTCGCAGGCCCGCGAGCGGCCGGTCGATCAGCGGGGCAGGATGCGCAGTACTGCCTCGCGTTCGCCGCTGAGCCGCAGGCCTTGCTGTACTGCGGCGCTCAGATCGAGGTCGCCGAGCAGGGTCGCAGCCAGCAGGTGCGGCGGTCCGGTCAGGGACGCGGTGGGGTGGTCGACCCGGCCGGCGTGGGTGTGCACCGAGCCGTCCTTGACTTCGATGACCAGGTCTTCGTTGCCGTCGGCGTGCAGTTGCAGGGCGATTGCCGGCTGGTCGGGGCGGTGGTCGGTCAGTGCCCGGGCGGGCATGTCCAGCCAGTGGGTGCGGAAGGTGTCGCTGCCGGCCGGCTCACGCAACAGCGGAATTCCCCATCGGCTCAGTTCCTGCAGCACCGGCTCCAGCGCGCGGCCACGCTCGGTGAGGGAGAAGAGGGTGGTGGCCACCGGCGGCGGGGCGGCCTTGCGGTGGATCAGGCCGGCTTCCTCGAGTTCGCGGAGCCGGTCGACCAGCAGGTTGCTGGCGATCCCGGGCAGCCCGTTGCGCAGGTCGGTGTGCCGGCACGGACCCAGGGCGAGCAGTTCGCGGACGATCAACAGGGTCCATCGGTCGCCGATGGTGTCCAGTGCTTTCGCGATGCCGCAGTACTGCCCGTAGGTGCGCATGCCACCACCCTACATTGTGGCGTTGAGATTCAAAACTCTCTTGTTGACTTTCTCAACAACGTCGGTCTAGCGTCGCTGCCCATGACCACCACCCTTTCCGTGCGTCGGCTGGCCTGGGCCGGCGTCGAGATCCGTCTCGGCGACACCCGCCTGCTGATCGACCCGCTCGAGAACGTCGCTCCGCTGGCGCCGGTGATGGGGCCGCCGCACCGGCCGGTCGACCCGGTCGATGCCCCGGCCGGCACCCACGCCCTCATCACCCACCTGCACCCCGACCACTACGACCACGACCTGATCGCCCGGATCGCGGCCACCGGCACGATCGGCTGCCACACCCCGAGCGCGGCGGCGCTGCGCGAGGTGGGCATCACCCCCGTTGCCCAGGACCTGGGCCAGTCACGCCGCATCGGAGCGCTGACCGTCACCCCGGTGACCTCGCTGGACTGGCGCGGCAACGACTGTGACCAGGTCGCCTGGGTCGTCGAAGGCGCCGGCCGGCGGGTCATCCACTGCGGCGACACCCAGTGGCACGGCAGCTGGTGGCAGATCGCCCGCGACCACGGCCCGTTCGACGTCGCGTTCGTCCCGGTCAACGGCGTCATCGCCCACTTCGAGGGCTACGCGGCCAACGTCCCGGCGACCATGACCCCCGAGCAGGGCGTCGAGGCCGCCGTCGCACTCGGCGCCGGCACCGTCTGCGCCATGCACTACGGCCTGTTCCACAACCCGCCGTTCTACACCGAACAACCCGACATCGAGCAGCGCTTCCAGCATGCCGCCGACGAGCGCGGCATCACCGCGGCCATCATCGCCGACGGCCAGCCCGTCCTCTGACCATCAGAAACAAGGAGCAACACATGAAGATCGTCCTGTTCGGTGCCAGCGGCAACATCGGCCGGCCCACCACCGAGGAACTACTGCGTCGCGGCCACACCGTCACCGCGGTCACCCGAGCCGGCCACGTCGACGGACTCGAGCACAAGGCCCTGACCGTGACCACCGGTGACGTCACAGACGCCGCCGCGGTCGCCGGCCTCGCCGCCTCCCACGACGCCGTACTGTCGGCCGTCGGCCCCCGGATCGGCCAGGAGAACGACCGCGCCACGATCGTCGGTGCCGCCCGTGCGCTGATCGACGGACTCCGCCGAGCCGGCGTCACCCGCCTGGTCACCATCGGCGGTGCCGGTAGCCTGCGCACGCCGACCGGCACCCGGGTCATGGACGACCCGGACTTCCCCGCGCTGTGGAAGGCCAACGCCGAGGCCCAGTCCGAAGCGCTCGACCTCTACCGCGGCGTGCACGACCTCGACTGGACGTACGTGTCGCCCGCCGCGGTCATCGGAGCGGGCGAGCGGACCGGGGCCTACCGCAGTGCCGGGGACACCCTGCTCACCGACGACGACGGCAACAGCCGCATCTCGTACGCCGACTACGCGATCGCCTTGGTCGACACGATCGAGAGCGGCACCGCGATCCGCCGCCGCATCACCGTGGCGTACTGAGCCATGAGCAACGACGCCGCCGGCCGGCACGCCCGATTCATCGTCCTGCTCGCAGCGCTCGTGGCCCTGGGACCACTGTCCATCGACGGCTACCTGCCCGGACTGCCGGACCTCGCCGGCGACCTGCGCGCCAGCGCCGCGGCCACCCAGCTCACCATCACCGCCTGTCTGGCCGGGCTGGCCATCGGGCAGCTGATCGCCGGGCCGCTGAGCGACACCTACGGCCGGCGGCGTCCGTTGCTGGCGGGCCTCGCCCTCTACACGATCGCCAGCGCGCTCTGCGCGGTGGCACCCGACGTCCGAACCTTCGTCGGCCTACGCCTGGTCCAGGGCATCGGCGGGGCGTTCGGCATCGTCATCGCCAACGCCATGGTCCGCGACCGCACCTCCGGAACCCGCACCGCACGTCTCTTCTCCACACTGACCTTGATCACCGGCCTGGCGCCGGTGTTCGCGCCGGTCCTCGGCGGCCAGCTACTGCGCGTCACGGCCTGGCCTGGAATCTTCGTGGCCCTGGCCGTACTGGGCGCCGTGATGCTGGCGGCCTCCGCCGCAGGACTGCCGGAGACCCGGCCCTCCGCGTCACGCCAGCCGCTGCTGGCTGTCGTCGGGCAACTGCTCAGCGACCGGGTCTTCACCGGGTACGTCCTGGCCAACGGCCTGGTCTTCGCGGCGATGTTCGCCTACATCTCCGGCTCGCCGTTCGTCCTGCAGGAAATCCACGGCCTGTCACCGCAGCAGTACAGCGCCGTGTTCGCCGTCAACGCCGCCGGACTCATTGCGGCCGCCCAGATCAGCGGCCGGCTGGTGGCCCGGGCCGGCGCCCGCGTGCTGCTGCTCGCCGGCCTGCTGGGCGCGACAACCGGTGGCACCACGGTCCTGGCCGCGGTGCTGACACGGGCACCCCTGCCCGTGCTCCTGATCGGCCTGTTCGTCCTGGTCTCCAGCGTGGGCCTGGTCATGCCGAACGCCGCGGCCCAGGCCCTGGCCGACCACGGCGGACACGCAGGGTCGGCCGCCGCTCTGCTCGGCTTCAGCCAGTTCATATTCGGCGGGGCACTTGCTCCGCTGGCCGGCGCGGGTGGCGCCACCGACGCCTTGCCGATGGGAATCATCGTCGCCGTGCTGCCGGCGCTCGCTCTGCTCACACTCGGCGTCCTCACCCGGTCGATGCCCGGTAAGCGCACTCGCAGGCCGGCTCGCCAAGGACCTGCCGGGCACCGGCGACCGCGCCGGCACATCGATCGCAGACGAGCCGGCCGAAGCCATGGGCGTCGGGCCCGCCTTCGCCGCCAATCTCGGACTGGCAGCAGCTACGACAGCAGGTGAAGTGCTCGCGGGCGGTGATGCCGGTCTCCTGCAGGGCGGTGAACGCACGGGTGAGCCGTTCAGGGTTTTCCATCAACTCGGTGCGCCCGCTGGAGACCCGCGCCGCGGATGCTCAAGTGGCGCTGACCTGCCTCGGAGTCCTCGGCCAGGAGCGTCCCGCGGGTTGGCTCAACGTCAGCTACACCGACCTGCGCCGGGCCGACTGCGACGGACTGTGGCTGAACGGTGTCAACCTCGACGGCACGTGCCTGGAAGCGGCAAGCGCGTACCAGGTCAACCTGCGCGGGGCCTCGCTGATCACGGCTAATCTGCGGCACGCTGAACTCGGGACCTCGATTCTTCACCAGTCCCGTTGCACTGAAGCCGATCTGCGCGGCGCGCGCCTGCTCAAGGCCGACCTGCGTGAAGCGAACTTCTCCGGCGCGGACCTGCGAGAGGCGAATCTGCGCAAAGCCCGTGCCGCAGGAACCGTGTTCGTCCGGGCGGACCTGCTCATGGCCGACCTTCGCGGCTGCGACCTCAGCGGTACCGACCTGCGGCAAGCGAAACTGGAAGCCGCACTGGCGAGCGACCTCACCATCTGGCCGGCCGGCTTCGATGTCGAGGCGGCGGGCGTTGTCGTCGCCGAGGACCCGGGCACTGAACCGGACGTCCTGCTGCCGGCCGCCGCGATCATGATTCCGGAAAATGTACGTCTACAAGATCGGCCGCACCTGGATCCACCGCCCCGGCGGCCGTTGCTGGCAATGCCACCAGGAACAGACAGAACGGCTGGAACGGAGCCGAACAGCAGCTGGGGGCCGCCCGCGAGGCGGACACCCGGCGGGCGGCGTGCTGGAAATACCGGGGTACGACTGGTGGGAAGGCTGGCTCATCGCTGGAACTCGACGAGGAGCTCGAGGCCGGGGTGGACTGCGTGATGGGCCAGGCCGGATCCTCGCCGAAGTCCGGGCGCAGCTGTTCGAGTGGCATCTCGAGTGGCTGGCCAGGAGTGGTCCGGGTGGGGCGTCGGGTGCCTGTGCACCGTGGCCCGGGTTCGCGGCACGGCCTGTGATTCGGCCGGTCGGCTCGTGACGGTCGGTCAGGCGGTCAGGCGTTCAAGGAGTGCGGGGTGGTCGGCGAGGGCTTGGCGAAGGCGTTTCTGGCCCTGGGGGGCGTACTGGCCGGGGTTGGCGGCTTCCCAGTCGATCGGGCCGAACGGGGGCTTGGGGTCGTATTCGAGGAACAGTTGGACCTTGCGCGCGGTGTCGTGGCCGGCGAGTTCGCCGACCAGGTGGAGCGCCAGGTCGATGCCGGCCGACACCCCGGCGGCGGTGATGACGTAGTCGTCCTGGACCCAGCGCTCGGCCACCGGGGTCGCCCCGAACTTGGCAAGCAGGTTGCGGTACATCCAGTGCGAGTTGGCCCGGCGTCCTTCCAGGAGGCCGGCGGCGGCCAGCAGCAGCGAGCCGGTGCACACGGAGCCGACGAGTTGGGACCGTGCGGCCGCTGTGCGCAGTCTGTCCAGCAGCTTCTCGTCGGCCATCGCGGCGAGGGTGGGGGCCGTGCCGCCGGGGACGATGAGCGCGTACGGGTCGGGCATGGTGTCGAAGGTGTGGCTGGGGACCAGGCACAGCGGGGTGTCGGTTGCCATCGGTTCGATCCGCTCGCCGACCACGATCGTGTCGTAACCGGGGACGAGACGGGACAGCTCGCTGAAGACCTGCAGGGGGTCGACGATGTCGAGCGGGGTGAGGCCCGGGTACTGGACGAAGGCGATGGTCTTCACCGGGGCTTCGCGCTTTGGGCACAGAGGATTCGGTCATGGGGATGGGCTCCTGGTGGCTGCGCCGCCATGCTGGGACGGAAGAGCGGCGTTATCACCATGGCTGCAGTTGCGGACGGGGACAACCGGACGGTCTGCGGAGTCCGGACCTGCGGCATCCGTCGCACGGACTGGATGCATACCTTCGCACGACGTCGGCAACGGGCCGCTGCATGGTCATCACGGAGTACGGCGACACCCGGCTCATCGAGGTCGGCCGAGTGGCGAGCGTCCTCGCCCCGGTCGATCGGCAGGGTATGTACGTGCCCTGCACTCCCGCGAGCCTGTCCACGCCCATGGCCAAGTCCCACCGCTGGAGGCCCAACGAGTGCCTGCTGCGCCGTGCGCGTGGTGGACCTGGCTGGTCGAGTGAACGACCCGCCGTGACGCACCCGACCACAGCGGAAAAGGGTAGGCGTCCAGGAACGGACTCCCGCGAGAAAGGATCGTGCCGTGCGCCGAGCACTGATCGTCGTCGATGTACAGAAGGACTTCTGTGAGGGCGGCAGCATCCCGGTGAAGGGCGGCGCCGACCGGGCGCGCGCCATCGCCGACCTGGTCCGCGGCTCGGCCGACGATGGCTACGCGCACATCGTCGCCACCCGGGACCACCACATCGATCCGGGCAGCCACTTCTCCGACCACCCGGACTTCCAGAGCTCCTTCCCCGTGCACTGCGTCGTCGGCAGCGAGGGCGGGGACTTCCACCCCAACTTCGCGCCGACCGCCGGCTCCGGGGCTGTCGACGAGGTCTTCTACAAGGGTGCGCACTCAGCCTCGAAGAGCGGCTTCGAGGGCTCGGCCGAGGACGGCACGTCCCTGGCCGACTGGCTTCGCACGCGCGACGTCAGCGACCTCGACGTCGTCGGCATCGCCACCGACCACTGCGTGAAGGCCACCGCGCTGGACGGCGCGAAGGCCGGCTTCGCCGTGCGCGTCCTGCTCGACTACACCGCCGGCGTCGCCGCCGACACCACCGCCGACGCCATCGACGAACTGCGGCAGGCGGGCGTCGTGTTGACCGGCGAACCCGTCGTCCTCGCCTGATCCCCTTCAAGGCCGTGGCCAAGCAAGGCTTCCGCACCCTCCGCGTAGGCGGCCTCCAACGGGAACCCGGGCAGGAAACGGCTCGCAGGGCACCGCACGGAAGGCGGCCTCGACCAACCCGAACTACACCAAGACGGACAGCTGCGGCACCCAGATCAGCGCCGCCTCCCACCCCACGATCGTCGCGTTGATGCTCGAACAGCCCGCCCCGCAGCCCGCCAGACTATCTTCGAGGCCGGGGCGGGTACCGGCGTCAACGCCGCCTCCATGGGCCACCTCGTCGGCCCGGAAGGGCGCGTGGTGACCATGGACGCGGACGAGGACCTCGTCGACGGCGCCGCAAGCACCTCGCCGACGCAGGCGTCACCGACGTCGAGGTCATCGTCGGCTACGGCGCCCTCGGCCACCCCGACAGCGCGCCGTACGACCGAGTGATCTCCACGGTGAGCAGCAGCGAGATGCCCACCGGCCGGCTCCAGCAGATCAAGCCGATGGGAAGGATCGTCCTGCCGCTTCGCCTGCGCGGGACGGCGAGCCGGGTCATCGCCTTCGAGCGCGGCGACGCCGGCTGGGTGGCGGTCGACGACCAGGCCCGCCGTCTTCATACCGCTGCGCGGCAGCATGGACGACGCCCGCCGCACCGTCCACCTCACCCGCGAGGGCGACGTCAGCCTCCAGGTCCGCAAGGACTTGCACGACGCGGTCGACGCCGAGCTGCCGGCCGGCGTCCTCGACAGCGGACACCACGAAACCTGGACCGGCGTGACCATCCCGGTCGGCACCACCTACGAGTACCAGGGCCTCTGGCTGGCCCTCATCCTCCGGAACTCCCTTCTGCGGTGAGCGTCGCTGGCAACGCCAGCGAGCGCGGCGCGAACCCGGTGTTCGGCTGGGGCGCTCCATAGCCACCGTGGACGCCGGCTCACTCGCCTACCTCGTCGCCGAGCAGATCCGTGTCCGGAATACCGGCTTCCGCGACCGGACCCTGCGCATCGAACTCCCCGACGCCCCCGCCACTGCGGATTCGGCTGCCGGCCGCTTCGCCCTGGACTGCCCCAACCACCCGATCACCGTCGCCTGGGAGTAATCCGCGTGCACCCGACCGATCCCGGTCGCGTCAGCGACAGTCGCCCCTGGAGGGGCGTGACCCGAGAGCGCTTTCAGCTGTTCGATCTCGCGGCCAACCGCTGCAGGGCGTGCGAGAACGTGACGGCTTCGACGCGGCGATCGCGTGTGCGGCGTGCGGCTACCGGATCGATGTCTACATTGAAGTAGACGAATTAGGGGCCCCTTAGTAAGGTGCACCTTGCTTCTCGCCGGCCGAGGTCTACAGGTCGGCCTCGCCGCTGTCGTACGCTCTCGGAGTCTCCATGCCTGTCAGACCTCGTTCCACTTCCGCTGCGATCGTCACTCTGGCGGTCGTTGGCATTGCCCTGACTGGCTGTTCGAAGAAGTCGGACTCCCCCACAGGTCCGGGTGCCGTGGGAATCAACGCCACCGACACCGCCTGCGAGGTCTCGAAGACCAGCTTCCCGGCCGGCCACGTCGTCCTCGACATCACCAACAAGGGCTCGAAGACCACCGAGGTCTACGTCTACGCCGCGGGCGACAAGATCGTCACCGAGCGCGAGAACATCGGCCCCGGCACCAAGGCGACCATCAACGCCGAGATCAAGGCCGGCTCCTACGAGATCGCCTGCAAGCCGGGCATGGTCGGCGACGGCATCCGCCAGAAGATCACCGTGACCGGCGACGCCTCCGCCGCGGCCGCCCCGGCCGACCCGCGCCTGACCGCCGCCGTCGACGCCTACCGCAAGTACGCGCAGGAGCAGGCCGACCTGACCATCCCGGCCGTCGAGGCGTTCGCCGCCGCGATCAAGGCCGGCGACGTCGAGAAGGCCAAGTCGCTCTACGCCCCGTCCCGCACCGGCTGGGAGCGCACCGAGCCGGTCGCCGAGAGCTTCGGCGACATCGACCCCAAGACCGACACCCGCGAGGACGGCCTGGAGGCCGGCCAGGAGTGGACCGGCTGGCACAAGCTGGAGAAGTCGCTCTTCGCCGACGCCAAGATCGGTGACGACGAGAAGAAGCTGGCCGACCAGCTGGTCACCGACCTCAAGGACTGGCAGAAGAAGATCCCCGAGGCCGAGATCACCGCGACCAGCATGGCCAACGGCGCCAAGGAGCTGCTGGACGAGGTCGCCACCGGCAAGATCACCGGTGAGGAGGACCGCTACAGCCACACCGACCTCGCCGACTTCGCCGCCAACGTCGAGGGTGCGAGGAAGGCGTACGAGCTGCTGAAGCCGGTCGCCTCCGAGAAGGACGCCGAGCTGGCCAAGACGCTGGACTCGGAGTTCGCCGCCACCGAGGCGCTGCTCGCCAAGTACAAGCAGGCCGACGGTACCTACACCTCCTACGACAAGGTCGCCGACGCCGAGCGCAAGACCTTCTCCGACGCGGTGAACGCGCTGGGCGAGCCGCTGTCCAAGCTGGCCGCCGCCGTCGGCGCCTGACCGGCATCCGCACGTCTGCGGCGGCTTCGCACCCCAGCCGCCGCAGACCCTGGCCCGGCCGTCCAGGCGTACGGCTGGTGTGCAGGAGCGAGTCCCTGCTTCGGCGGTGGGCCGGGTCGCCCGGCAGGTGGCCCGGCGCCTGGTGATGCTCGTCGTCCTGCTTGCCGGCGTCTTCGCCGCCATCGAGCTCCTGCCGGGCGACGCGGCCGGTGCCACCTCGGACCGGGGCGTCACCTCCGCCGACCTCGCCGCCCGCCGCACCGCCCTCGGACTCGACCGCCCGGTCACCGAGCGATTCCTGGACTGGATGACCGGCCTGCCCACCGGCGACCTCGGCACCACCGCACGCGGTCAGCATGTCACCGACGTCCTCGCCGGCCCCTTCCCCAACACCCTCCTGCTCGGCACCCTCGCACTCGCCCTCAGCACCGTCGGCGCGCTCGCCCTCGGGAGCTGGGCCACCCTGCGCCCAGGCGGGCGCACCGACCGGGCCATCGACGCCCTGTCCACCGCCGCGTTCGCCCCGCCGGAGTTCGTCGTCTCCGTCGCCCTCCTACTGCTGCTGTCCCAGTGGACCGGTTGGCTGCCCGCCGTCACCCTCACCGGCCCCGACGGCAGACCCGAGTCGTGGACGATGATCGTCCTGCCACTGTTGTCCCTGGCGATCCCCCAGATCGGCTGGAACACCCGCATCGTGCGCGGCGCACTCGCCGACCAGGCCGCCCTGCCACACGTCCAGGCCGCGATCCTCGACGGCCTGCCGCGCCGACGCATCCTCAGCCACCACATGCTCCCCGGCGCCCTGCCAGCGATCGCGGTCGGCATCGCGACCTCCGCCGGCATGCTCCTGGGCGGCGCCGTCGTCGTCGAGACCCTCTTCAACTACCCCGGCATCGGCGCCATCCTGGCCGGAGCCATCACCGACCGCGACACCCCCCTCGTCGCCGGAGTCGTGGCAGCGGCCGGCGCCGCCATCAGCCTGCTCCTGCTGATCGCCGACCTCGTCCGCACCACCACCCTCGGAGAAGAACGCCGATGACCGCTGACGCCCCAACAGCAGCGGAACCCGCACCCGCCACCCGCCGCAAGGGACGCGTACTCCTCCGAGCCGCTCCCGCACTCGCGCTCGTCGTCCTCGCGATGGCCGGTCCCCTCCTCGCTCCCCACCCCATCGACGCGCCCGTCACCTTCCCCTACGCCGAACCCGGCGACGGCGCGGCACTCGGCGGCGACCAGCTCGGCCGCGACGTCCTCAGCCGCCTGCTGACGGGCGGTGCACCCCTGATCGCCACGGCTCTGGCCATCGCCGTCGTCGTCACCGCGGCTGCCACCGCGATCGGCATACTCGCCGCACTGCGCCCCGCAATCGGGCGGTGGATCGAACGAACCGCCGACCTGACGATCCTCCTGCCCTCCGTCCTCGCCATCATGCTCATCGCCCTGGCCTGGCCTGCCGGCGGACGCCTCGCCGTCGCGACTGCGGCCACCCTCCTCGGCATCCCCTACGCCGTACGGATCGTTACCGCGGCAGCCGCCCCCATCGCCACCACCGGCTACATCGAAGCCGCAGCCGCGGGCGGCGAACGGCTGTGGCACCTGATGGTTCACGAGGTCCTGCCCAACCTGCGCTCCACGATCCTCACCCTGTTCGGCCTGCGCTTCGTCGAAGGCGTCTACATCGTCTCCGTCGCCGCCTTCCTCCAGCTCGGCCCCCAACCCCCCGAAGCCGACTGGGCGTTGATGATCCGCGAGAACGCCGCCGGCATCACCCTCAACCCGTGGGCCGTCGGCGCGCCGTGCCTGGCCATCGGCCTGCTCGCGATCAGCGTCAACCTTGCCGCCGAAGCCCTCGCCCCCGCACGGCCCACCCCGGAGACCCCGCTGTGAGCACCACCGTCCCCGCCGCCCGCGCCGCCGCACTGTCCATCACCCTCCGGGACGCCCCGCTGCTCACCGGAGCCAGCCTCACCCTCGTACCAGGTCGCGTCACCGCCATCACGGGACCGTCCGGCGCCGGCAAGACCACACTTCTGCGCGCCCTCGCCGGCGCCCTGCCCCCAGGCGCCCGCGTCTCCTCGGGGAGCATCGAGGTCCTCGGCCGCGACATCCTGGCCCTCCCGCCCGAGGAGCTCCGCCGCCTTCGCCGTCACAGGCTCGCCTTCGTCGGCCAGGACCCCGGCTCCGGTCTGAACCCCCGCATGCGCGTCGAACGGCTCATCGCCGAGACCGCCGCCGACCGCCGCAAGACCTCGGTTGCAGACCTCCTCCGCGCGGTCCGCCTGTCCGTCGGCGAAGGCCTCGAACGTCGCCGCCCCGCAGGTCTGTCCGGCGGCCAGCAGCGGCGCGTCGCCCTCGCCCGCGCTCTCGCCCGCCGCCCCGAGATCCTCCTCCTCGACGAACCCACCGCCGGTCTCGACCCCGCCCTGCGCGACGACATCGCCGACCTCCTGCGCGACATCGCCGAGGTCGACGGCGTCGCCATCGCCCTCACCAGCCACGACCCTGACTTCGTCGCCCGCTGCGCCGACGACGCCGTCGCCCTGTGGCCCGACCAACCGGCCACAGACCCGGCAGCCACCGCTCCCGGTCCGCCCGTGCCGGCTGCGCGCGTTCACATCCGCGCCACCACGTCGTCGCCCGTCGTCGAGGTGAAGGCACTCAATGCCGGCATCGGCGCAGGCCGCGCCCGCCACCGTGTCCTCGCCGACCTCGACCTCGACCTGACGCCCGGCACACTCACCGGGATCACCGGCCCGTCCGGATGCGGCAAGACCACCCTCCTGCGCACCCTGGCCGGCCTCCACCGGCCCGAGTCCGGGAGCATCACCCTCCATGGCGAACCCCTCGCCCCCTCCTACCGGCGTCGGACCCGCGACCAGCGCCGTCGCATCCAACTCGTCCCCCAGAACCCGCTCGGCGCCCTCAACCCCGCCCACACCGTCGCCGCCACCCTCACCCGGCCGCTGAAGGTGCACTTCGCCCTTCCCGCCGCACAGTGCGAGAGGCGCGTCGCCGAGCTGCTCACGGCTGTCGGCCTGCCCCCGCACTACGCGACCCGCCGTCCCCACGAACTCTCCGGCGGCCAGCGCCAGCGCGTCTCCCTCGCCCGCGCCCTGGCCGCCGAACCCGACGTCCTGCTCTGCGACGAGGTCACCTCCGCCCTCGACACCGACACCGCCGCCGCGCTCATGTGCCTCCTCGAAGACCTGCGCAGCAGCCGCAGCCTGGCAGTCGTCCTCGTCAGCCACGATCTTCCCCTCGTCAGCGGCCACGCCGACCACGTCCTGCCCCTCGCCGGCCCCCATCCGGCACCGCTCGCAGCGCAGGACGTGGCGAACAGCGTCCGCTGACTCGACGCCAACGAGCCCCTCCCGACTACGCAACACCGCACACGACAGGGGGTGCCGCATCCGCTGCCGCCGGCGCTACCGGGCGTGGCGCCGTGCTCGTGGGAGCCGGGTGCGTCTCCGCCACGGGCCGGCCGGTCAGTCCTGGGCGAGCCAGACCAGCCGATTGCGGTGACGGGCGGCGGTTTCGCGGACGAGCTTGGCGCAGCGTTCACGGCTTCGCCGTTGCTGTGCGTGCTGCTCGCCAACCCGGTCCTCCACGTCGATGTCGAGGTCGCCGTACTCGGCGTAGAACAACAGCACGCGCGGATGCCGGTGACGAGGGCTTCGAGGAGGTCTCGCGCGGGACGCCGGGGTTCCAGCGGAGTTGAGGGGCAGGCCGACATCGGTGAGGCCGGGATCGGCGTGGTCACCCTGGGCACGGATCGCTACCTCCGGGCTATTGCGGTGCCGCATCCACCTTGACCCGAAGGGTCTGGGCGGCGTACTCGACGTGCTCGTGCAGCACGTAGGCCAGGGCCACGCCGAACAGGGCCGCGACCGCGACCGTAGCCAGCAGGGCTGCGGCAGCGCGCGCCCTGCGGCCCGTCGGGCGGGCGGGCTCGGGGGCCAGGAGCGCCTGGACGCGCTGGGGTACCGGGCCGGAGCTCACGGACAGCAGCGGGCTCGCGCCCGGGCGTGCGGACGGTGATCCGGCCAGTGCCGCCCGGGCGATGGCGGTCGCGGCGGTGCGCCGGTCGGCGACCGCGCCCGCGGCCTGCTCGTCGGCCCATCGTTCCAAGTGGTAGTCGAGGCCGGGCCGCAGCCGGCCCAATGCCGGGTGGACTGCGGCGGCGAGGTCGGCGGCGGCCGACAGCAGGTGGTGGCGCCCGCGTAGGTGGGCGCGCTCGTGGGCGAGGAGGACCGCGCGCTCCGCCGGGCTCAGCACGCTGAGCATGCCGGCCGAGACGACGACGCGGCCGGCGCGCCCGTGGTGTCCGGGCAAGGCGAAGGCCTCCGCGTCCCGGCCCGCGACCACCAGCAGATCGCCGTCGCTCGTCGCGTCGCCGGTCAGCGCCCAGGCTCGGGCCAGAAGCACGCGCTGCCTTCGCCACCGCAGCGCCAGCCGTACGGCCTGGACGGTCAGCAGTACCCCGGCGGCACTGGACACCGGCACCACGGCCGGCCACCGGGCGACGACGTGGGACAGCGGCAGGTGCTCCAGGCCCGCAAGGAAGGGGACGTGGAACAGACCCGCGAGTGCCGCGATCGTGCCGATCGCCAGGAGGACGGCCGAGCCCGCGAGCGTGAGCGAGGCCGCGCGCGGAGGAAGCAGCACGGCCAGGTGACGGGCGGCCGGAACGGCCGCCCAGGGAAGCAGCACGGCCAGGGCGCCGAGCACGAGGATCAGGCTCATGCGTCGTCCTCGGGCTCGGGTCCGTCGGAGTCCGCCGTGCGCGAAGCCTCGTCCGTCGCGGTCCGGGTGTCGAGGAGCAGACGGCGCAGGATGTCCTCGTCGTCCACGGAGAGGGAGGAGACGAACCGCTTGAGTACCAGGTCGCGCTGGGGCTCCTTCTCCAGCTCCCGGCGCATCCGCCCGGCTGCCAGGCCGGCGGCGTCCTCCACGGGGGCGTAGGCGAAGGAACGCCCCGGGCGGGTGCGGGTCAGCGTCCCCTTCTCGTGCAGGCGGGCGAGGATGGTCGCCACCGTGGTGCGCGCCAGCCCCTGGTCCAGCGCCGTCTTGACCTGCTGGGCGGTCAGCGGCTCCCCGGCCGCCCACAGGACGGCCAGAACGTCCGCGACCAGCTCGCCGTGCGGACGCCTGGCGTCCCGACCGTCCCTCACCATCGTTCTCCCTGTCCCGAAGCACCCGGCGGGCACGCTCCGGACGCCGGTCGTCGTCGGCGGCCACGACCCGCCCACGCCGGTATGACGAGGAGGAGGACAGCCTGTTCTGCTCAGGTGTGCCTCATCCAACTCTACGGTGCGGTAGTTCCGGGCTGCCGGGCGCCTGGTCATCGTCGGGCAGGGGGCGCGGAGCGGCCCACCGCAGGGTGCGGTCGAGAAGTAGTGCGCCGACGGCCAGCCAGGCCGTACCGAGGAGCCAGCCGCCGAGCACGTCGAGGGGCCAGTGGACGCCCAGGTAAACGCGACTGACGCCGATCGCGGCCGCGAACACGGCCGCGCACGCCACCACCCATCGCACCAGGCCCGGGCGAGCACGGGCCACCGCCAGCGCGATCAGCCCCGCGCACACCGCCGAGGTGAACGTGTGCCCGGAGGGGAAGGAGAACCCCGACGCGGAGACCGCCCGGTAGACACCCGACGGGCGAGGGCGGCCGAACCCGTGCATCAGGCCCTGGCGTACAAGCTGCCCGAGGCCCAGCCACACGAGCGGCGCCAGCACCACCACGACGGTGCGTCGCCGTTCCCACGGCCGGGGCACCGCACCGAGGAGCACCGCACCGGCCGCGAGCGCCAGGACGTACGGGGCGACGCCGGTGCCGAACCAGGTCACCACGACGGCCGTCTCCCGGGCCCACGGCGGGCGGTGGGCGGCACTGCGGGCGAGCGTCCGCGTCTCGAACCCGAACGGCGCCCACCCGCGGGTCGCCAGCACGACGGCGAGCACGACGAACAGGCCGGCCATCACCGCGGCCGTGGTGTGTGAGCGGCGCGGGCTCATGCGGTGGTCCACCACCGCAGCGGCCCCCGGCCGAGTCGTTCGACCACGGTGCCGGCGCGCGCGGCAAGCAGGCCGAGGGCCAGGCCCGTGGCGGAGCCGACCACGGCTCCGAGCACCACGTCATGGGGGTAGTGCACACCGGCCACCACGCGCGAGGCGCCCATGGCCACGGCCAGGACCGCGGCCATGGCGCCGATGCGCCGGTCCACCAGCCACAGCACGGCGGCGCCCGCGAAGACGATGACGGTGTGGTTGCTCGGCAGCGCCCAGTCCCCGGTGCCGGGGCAGGCCTCCGGCGTCGGTGCGGCGGGCAGGACCTGGCAGGGGCGGGGCTCCCGCAGCACCCCCTTGAGCAGCGTGTCGGCCGCGAACGCCACGACCACGCACAGCGGTGCGGCCAGGGCCCGTGCCATGGCGGTGCCGTCGCCGCGCCGGGCCCGCCACCACCCCGCGAGCATCAGGACGGCCAGCAGGCCGAGGCCGTAGGCGGAGAATGCCGCGATCGTCCCGCGGACCGGTGCGGGAAGGTGCTGGGCCCAGTGGTCGACGCTCAGGTAGAGGTCGCCGTCGACCTGACGGCCGTCGAGGGCGAGCACGCTGAGGCCGGCCGTCACCGGGTGCCCGTCTGTCGGCGCGAACGCAGCAGCTCCAGTACGAGCGGCAGCAGGGACACCACGACCACGACGGCGACGATCGGCAGCAGGTAGTGGTCGACGTTCGGCACGGAGGAGCCGAGCGCGTACCCGGCGAGGACCAGCCCGAAGGTCCACACCAGGCCGCCGATGACCTGCCAGAGCGTGAACGTGCGGGCGCTGACGCCGAGCGCGCCGGCCAGCGGGTTGAGGACGGTGCGCACCACGGGCACGAAGCGCGCCAGGACGACGGCCTTGGCATGCCCGTAGCGCTGCAGGATCTCCTCGGCCCTCGCCGCCCCTTCGTGGAGGCGCTTGCTGCGGGATCGGGTGAGCAGGGTCCGGCCGCCGCGGCGGCCGAGCAGGTAGCCGACCTGGGCACCGGCGAGGGCGCCGACGGCGGAGGCGGCGAGCACCTGGGCGAGGTCCAGGTGCGGGCCGCTGTGGGCACCGGTGGTGCACAGCAGGCCCGCCGTGAACAGCAGGGAGTCACCGGGCAGGAAGAATCCGACCAGCAGGCCGGTCTCCGCGAACAGGACCACAGCGATCCCCAGCGCGCCGAACGCGCCGAGCAGTGATCCCGCGTCCAGCGGGTTGACGGCCAGAAGGCTCGACGACAGGTTCAACATGTGCTGCGCCCTTCCTCGGGGAACGGGTTCGGTCGGATGGTCGCGGTCGCGTCGGTCAGTGCCCGGGGCTGCGCCGCTCGGTGGTCCCCAGCCACGCCACGGCCACGACGATGACGACGGCGAGTACGAGGCTGACCGGACCGGTGCCGAGGTCCAGGCCGCCGCGCTCACGGTTGACCCGTAGTCGGATGTGGTCTCGCCCATTCCGGTGGTGAGGATCTTGACGACCCAGAACACCGCCGTGACCTGCGGGACCTTGCTCCAGGCGGGCCCTGCGGACAGGTTCTGGCGTCGGTTGGTCCGCTGGGGGGTTGTCGTGGCGCCCAAGACGACGGCGCTCCCTTCCGTGATGCGCGGCCGTGGCCGGGCCGGCGAGACGAGTGGGTCAGCCGCCCAGGACGGTATTGCCGGTGATCGTGGCGTTGGCGCCGTCCACCGTCACCAGGTGCCGTACGCCGTCCGGACCGACGACCACGGCCTGCCAGGCGCGGTTGCCGCCCTGTTCGGTGGCCGGGGTCAGCGACTCCACCTTCCCGCCCGGTACCGCCGACGAGGCCTTGATCACCGCGTCGGCCGCGTCGGTCGACGGCAGCGGAGCCGGTACCCCGTACGAGTCCTGACCCTGCTCCGCGTGGCCGCCCCGGTGGTGCGCACCACGCTCGTGACCGCCCCGGCCGTCGGGCCGCTCCTGCTCACCCGCAAGCTTGCGGTGGCCGTGGTCCTCACCTTCGTGGTGGAGCGCCACCGCTGCCGCGCCACCGCCCAGCACGACCACCGCCGCACCGACTGCGACCCAGCGCCCGGTCCGCCCGCGCACCCATCGTCCGGCGCGCCCCAAACCCGTATGCGTTCTACCTGAAGCCTTCTGCGACTGCTCCCCGGCTTCCATGGGCTCGCTCACGGTACCCACCCCTGTCCTCAACGGGCCCGGGGCCTTCCCCGGGCGATACCGCCAGCATGTCCGAGCGTTGCTGAAGATCGGCTGAAGGTCTGAAGGCGCCTTCAGCTTTCCGTCGGCGGGACCTGCCACCCTGGTGGGTATGCGCGTACTGGTGGTGGAGGACGAACGGCGGCTGGCCTTCACAGTTCAGCTCGGACTGGCCGCGGAAGGCTTCTCCGTCGATCTGGCCCACGATGGGCTGACCGGCCTGGCCAAGGCCATGGACCACGACTACGACGTGATCGTGCTCGACATCATGCTTCCCGGCCTCAACGGCTATCGGGTGTGCTCCCGTCTGCGAGCAGCCGGCAGCGACGTCGGCATCCTCATGCTCACGGCCAAGGACGGCGAGTGGGACGAGGCCGAGGCGCTGGACACCGGCGCCGACGACTTCCTGTCGAAGCCGTTCTCCTTCGTCGTCCTCGTCGCACGCCTCAAGGCGCTCGCCCGTCGCATCGGCAGTCGCGCACCCCGGCGCACGGTCCTGGGTGACCTCGTCGTCGACTCCGCAGCCCGGACCTGTACCCGGGGTGGTACCGCCATCGCGCTCACTCCTCGCGAGTTCGCCGTGCTGGACCACCTCGCGCGCCGGGCCGGAGAAGCCGTTTCCAAGCGGGAGATCCTGGACGCGGTCTGGGACAGCGCCCTCGACAGCGACCCGAACACCGTCGAGGTCCACGTCAGCGCCCTCCGCCGCAAGATCGACGCGCCCTTCGGACGGGCAGCAGTGCAGACCGTCCGTGGAGCCGGCTACCGCCTGGCGGCCGACGGCGGCTGACGAAGCCGCCGGCCAGGCCACGGCCGGACAGGACCTCCGTGTGACGGCACTCCGAAGGAGACAGAGATCAAAGTCGGGCGCTTGGCAGGCGGGTGCGGAACGTGGTTCCGGCCGGTGTGTCCTGGACGGTGACCGTGCCCCCGTGGATGGTGGCGATGTCGCGGGCGATGGGCAGGCCCAGACCTGTGCCCCCGTCGTCACGACTGCGGGCTTCGTCGAGGCGGGTGAACCGTTCGAAGATCCGCTCCCGGTCGGCAGGATCGATCGGGGTGCCGTCGTTGGCCACGTCGAGGATCGCGTGCCCGGTAGTGACATCCCCGGACAGCCGGACGGCGACGCGGTGCCGCGCGTGGCGTTGGGCGTTGTCGAGGAGGTTGGTCAGTAGCCGTCCGAGCCACAGGGGGTTGCCGGTGACGGTGATCCCGTCCGAGGTGTGCAACACGACGGGGTGGGGCTGCGGACCGCGGCCGTCGACGGTGGTGCGGACGAGTTCGGCGAGGTCGACCGGCTCGTGCGGGCGGTCGCTGCCGGTGGCGTCGAGACGGGCGAGGAGCAGCAGGTCGGTGGCGAGGGACTGTAGGCGTTCGGTGTCCTCCAGTGCTCCCGCGACGAGGCCGGCGCGCACCTGGGGGTCGGGGTGGGTGAGGGCGATCTCCAGCTGGGCTCGCAGGCCGGTGAGGGGGCTGCGCAGTTCGTGGGAGGCGTCGGCGATGAAGCGGCGTTGGCGGGCGCCGGCGGTCTCCAGACGGTCGAGCATGGCGTTCATCGTGCCCGCGAGGCGGGCGATCTCGTCGTCGCTGCGCGGCTCCGGTACGCGCCGGTCGAGGTCGCGGTCCCCGATGGCGGCGACCTCGGCGCGGATCGCCTCCACCGGGCGCAGGGCGCGGCCCGTTGCGCGCCAGGTGAGCGTGGCGACGGTGACCAGCAGGACGGCGCTGAGGGCGGCCAGTGCGGCGGTGGTGAGGTCCTCTGCGGTGTCGGCCGTCCGAAGGGACGCGCCGACGTGGATGGTGACGGGACCGTTGGGGGTGTCGGCGGTGAGGGTGGTGACGCGTTGGTGATGCTCGTCGCCGAGGGCGCGGAGGTCGTAGGTGGTGTGGCCGTCCTCGATTCCCGCGGGGGCGAGGGCCGGGTGTCCGGTGAGGTTCTGGCTGGCGGCGACGACCTTGCCGGTCGAGTCGGTGACCTGGATGAAGTCGGTGCCGTGGTCGAGTGGCACGGGCGTCGTCAGGCGGCCGCCGGTGGCGAGCCGGGCGATGGCTTGGGCCTGCTCACGGGCGCCCGTCTCAACGGTGCGCTCCAGGTTGGCGTGCAGCAGCAGGAGGACGGCGGCGGACGCGGCGAGCAGGACGACGGCGACGCTGGCGCAGGCGGCGAGGGTGGTACGGGTACGGACGGAACGCGGCGCGAGGCGCTCGATCAGGGGGGCGATGCGCGGGTGCCGGGCGAGGCGGTTCAGTGCGGCACCGGTGCGACGGCGGAGTGCTCGCGGAGAGGCGGGGCGGGTCCGGTCAGCCACGGTCGGCCACCACATGGAAGCCGACGCCGCGGGCAGCCCGCACCGCTGCACGCGCGGACGGCGTGCCGATCCATCGGCACACCGCGCTGGCGTGGACTCCCACACCCGGCGAGGCGTCAGCGCGGACGTGTCCGAGGATCCCGCGTGTGGAGACGCCTCCACCGGCACGGCGGGCACGGGGATCGCACACGGAGGGCTCTTGCGGCGCGCGAGGGGTGGTGGTGCCGGCCCCGGCGCGGGCGCTCGGTAGCGTGAAGGCCGGCCTCTCTTCGCTCTCCACCAGTTCTCGCATACCCCCAGGGTGGCAGGTCCCCGGGCCAGGCAGCTAAAGGTGCCTGCAGGTCTTCAGCCTTCCTTCAGCAACGCCCGGGGCCGCCGCGCCGCACCAGGTCCACACCGATCACGGTGCCCGCCCCGCGGTGGGCCGCGATGCGAGTGCACATGTCCCCGATCGGGCCGAGGCCGAGCACCGCCACGCTGCCGCCGCGCGGTACCTCCGCGTACTCGACCGCCTGCCAGGTGGTGGGCAGCACGTCCGAGAGCAGCACGTACGGGTCGTCCGGCGGACTCGAAGACGTGCTCCACGTAGCGCCATGTGTCCGCGCTGTTCTTGAGCTTCCGCGTGTCCGTTCCGTCGAGCTCAAAGCCGTAGGGCAGCCTGCCGAGCCACTTCCCGCATTTCGTTGCGTGGCCTTGGTGGCGCTCAGGTTGAAGCTCAGACGCTGCGAGAACTCTCGCGCTTGCTCAGCCCGGTCGATGATCCACCGCCGGTCGCGCTCAATCGAGCTGTCCAGGCCTTCGTAGTCGAAGATGACCCTGGCCTTGCCGAGGATGGGCACGATCTCGTCCGCCCCCTTGCGAGTGAAGCGGTCCAGGAATGCGCACCACAGGATCGGCACGTCTCCGGCCAGCACGGCGGCCACAGCCTTGTCGAACTCGGGCAGCTTCACGTCCGACCAAGCCGACAGGTTGTCCACCCAGACTTCCCGGACCCGCTTCCCGTTCTTGGCCGCCCATGCCCGGCCCAGTTCCTCCTGGGTCTGCACGGACAGAAGATCGCGCGGGTCCTCCGTGCGGATCCTCTTGGACTTGCGCAGGTAGAGGTCAACCTCTTCCATGTCGGGCATCGGGACTGTGCGGTGCATCGGTCGAGTCTCCCATGTCGAACAAACCGGCAGGTCAAGAGGCATGCTCAGATGTCCACTCGACTGACCAGTACGACCTGGGCGTGGAGTACACGGGCTACGTCGAGCCCGGCGGCTACGAGCAGGTGGTGTTCCGCGGCGACCGGGCCACGCGGGAGTTCATCGCCTTCTGGCTCGCCGGCGGGCGGGTGCTGGCCGGGATGAACGTGAACGTCTGGGACGTCACCGACCCCATCCGCGAACTGGTCCGGTCCGGGCGGACGGTGGACCCGCAGGCCCTCGCCGACCCGGACGTTCCGCTCACCGACCTCTGACGGGTGGCCGCTCGCCCGACCGCCCGGCCGGTCAGTCCGTGACCAGGGCCAGGACGAAGCCGTCGTACCCCTTCTCCCCCACCGTCTGCACGGCGGTCGCGGTCAACCTCGGGTGCGCGCCGATCAGTTCGGTGAAGCGGCGGACGCCCTGCACCCGCGGGTCGGTGCTCCGTTCGTCGGTGACCGCGCCGTCGCGCACCACGTTGTCGCCGATGATCAGACTGCCGGGCCGGGTGAGCCGCAGCGCCCACTCCAGGTACGCGGGGTTGCCGGGCTTGTCGGCGTCGATGAAGACGAGGTCGAACGGCTCGGCGCCCTCGGCCTCCAGCTGCGGCAGGGTGTCCAGGGCCGGGCCGGTGCGCACCTCCACGACGTCGGCCAGCCCGGCGCGTTCGAGGTTGTCCGTGGCGACGGCGGCGCAGCGCTCGTCCGCCTCCAGGGTCACCAGGCGTCCGCCCTCGGGCAGCGCCCGGGCCAGCCAGATGGTGCTGTAGCCGCCGAGGGTGCCGATCTCCAGGATCCGGCGGGCGCCGTGCACCCGGGCGAGCAGGGACAGCAGCTTGCCCTGGTTGGGCGCGACCTGGTGCGGCGGCAGGCCGGCCGCCTCGCTGGTGGCGACGGCGGCCAGCAGGGCGGCGTCCTCCTCGACCAGCAGGCCGTTGAAGTAGCCGTCGACGGCGGTCCAGGTCTGCTGCGGGTCCGGGCGGCGGGTCTCTGCGGACACGATCGGGTTCCTTTCCGAGACTTACTGGGTTCCGATAGGGAACCTACCCGATGTCCCGCCGATCCCGCACACCGCCCCCGGGCCGGCCGCCGCTGCCCGGCCGGACGCCGGCCCGGCCAGGTCCGGCGCACGACGGCGAGGGCCCGCCCCGGGGTGGTGCGCCCGGGGCGGGCCCTCGCGGTGAGCTGCGGTCAGCTGTGGCGAGCTGTGGTGAGCTGCGCCGAGCCGGTGTCAGGAGAGCGGCGGGAAGGCCTCCGTGTCCGGCTTCAGCACCTGGCCGGGCGCGGGCACCGCCTGGTCGACCAGGTAGGAGGTGACCAGCTTGCCCAGCGCCGCGCTGCGGCCGACGGCGCAGTGCTCGACCACGTCGACGGTGACCAGCACGGCACTGCCGAGCTGGCGCTGCATCCGCTCGGCGAACTTGTACTGGGTGGCCGGGTCGTAGAGGTTGCCGATCACCATGACCGGGTTGGCGGTGCGGCGGTTCCACGGGCCGGAGTAGCGCTCGGCGTCACGCGCGGGGGCCGGCCAGCTGGCACAGGCCGGCGCGTCGAAGGCCTGGTAGCGGCCGAAGGTCGGCGACTCCTTCTCCCAGGCGCGGGCCAGGTTGGCGAACACCCGCGGGTTGGACGGGTACGGCTTGTCCTGGCAGTTGACGCCGTAGTAGGAGTCGTCGGCGCTGTACGGGGTCTCCGGCAGAGCCTCGCGCAGGGCGGACGGCACGGTCACGGCCAGCGCCTTGGCGTCGTCGCTGACGGCCTTCGGGGCGACCAGCGACGGGGCGCCCTGCTGCGCGATCGCGTCGTCCAGCGCCTGCAGCGACTTGGCCAGCGGGGCCTGCCGGCTCTGCGCGTAGAGGGCGTTGGCGACCTGACTGGTGAAGCTGGAGAGCGTCACCGTGGTGCCGTCCGCCAGGGTGACCGGGGAGGTGCGCAGGTGGTCGCGGAGCGCATCGAACCTGGCCCGGGTGTCACCCTCGCCGAAGGCGCAGCGCGGGGCGCCGGCCGCCTTGCAGCGCTTGAGGAACTCGTCCAGGGCGAGCTCGAAGCCGGCGGCGCGCTGCCGGTCGTACTCCAGGCCGTTGTGCAGCCGCAGGTTGGGGTCGACGTTGCCGTCGATGATCACCGCGCGGACCTTGTCCGGGTACATGCCGGCGTAGGTGGCGCCGATCAGGGTGCCGTAGGAGAAGCCGGCGTAGCTGAGCTGCTTGTCGCCGACGGCCCGTCGCATCCGGTCGAGGTCGCGGACGACGTTCTCGGTGGACATGTGCTCGATGAGCGGGCCGGCGTTGCGGGAGCAGGCGTCGGTGTAGTCCTCGGTGGCGTCGAGCGTGGCGTCGACCTCCGCCTTGGTGACGGGCACGCCGACCTGCCGGTCGAAGACGGCGGCGGCCTCCTCGTCGGTGGTGAAGCACTTGAGCGGGTTGCTGCGGGCGACACCGCGCGGGTCGAAGCCGACCAGGTCGAAGCGGTCCTGGACGTCCTTGCCGAAGCGGGTGGTGGTCGCCCAGAGGTAGCCGCTGCCGCCCGGGCCGCCGGGGTTGAGGAACAGCGAGCCGATCCGCTTGGCCGGGTCGGCGGCGCGGCGGCGCATCATCGCGATGCCGATCTTCTCGCCGGACGGGTGGTCGTAGTCCAGCGGCACCGGATAGACGGCGCAGTCGTAGATCCCCGGGTCCGGCTTGGTCGGGTCGGGGTTGCACGGCGTCCAGGCGACCGGCTCGACGCGGGCCTCGGCGGCCGAAGCGACCGCGCCGGGATCGGGCGCGGCGGACGCCGCGGCGGCGGTGCCGGCGACGAGGGCGAACGCGCTGGCGATCGCCAACGCCGCAGTGGACATGCGTGACACGCGGGACACGAAACCTCCTCCGGTTCTGCAAACCCGGCCAGCCTGGCAGTGCTCGTTCCGGAGGGGAAGAGCATCAGCAGCGGCGAATTCTGGCGCGTGGAGGCCGGTGTCCCGTCATTTTCGCTGCTCAACCTATGAATTGACGGTCTTTTTGCATTGGGTGACGATCCATCGCCATCTTGTCGGCGGCTCCGCCGTGGCGGACCCCCGCCACGGGCGGGGGTCTTCGAGGAGCGTCGGCGGATTTCAGGCCCGCGCCGCCGCTCCCGCCACCACTTCCGCGGTCGCTCCCACCGCCACCTCCGCCGCCGGCACCGCCTGTGCCGCGTCCGGCCGGTCGCGCTCCGCCCAACGCACCGCGGGCCCCATCGCACAGCCGGCCGCCAGGAAGATCCCGCCCAGCAGCAACCACCCGGGCGCACCCCACTCCAGCAGCAGGGTGGTGAGCAGCAACGGTCCGACGGTGCGCGCGACCGCCACGCCCGAGCCGAAGAACCCCTGGTACTGGCCGGTCTGGTGGGCGGGGGCCAGGTCGAAGCCGATCTGCCAGGAGCCGGCGGACTGCTTCATCTCACCCACCAGCTGCAGCGTCGCCGCGGCCACCATCAGCACGGCCGTCGCCCAGAGCGGAACGTCCGCCGCGGTCAGGGCGAACACCGCGCACGAGGCGAGCAGGAAGGCGCCGGCGTCGCGGACGGCGCGGGAGGCGGAACGCAGCCCGGTGACGCCGCGCGCCGTGCGGACCTGGAACGCCATCACGCCGGCGGTGTTGAGGACGAACAGGGCCGGTCCCAGCCAGCCGAGGCGCTCCGCCCGGGCCGCGATCCAGAGCGGGATCACCAGGCTGAGCAGCGGCATCCGCAGCAGCAGCACGGTGTTGACCAGGGTGACGACGGCGTAGCGCCGGTCCGAGAGCACGGCGAGCTTCCGCTCGGCCCGCGGTCCGCCGCCGGCCGGCCGCGGTTCGGCGGGCGCCGGGGCGGGGGCGGGGAGCCGGAGCAGCATCAGCCCGCTCACCACGAAGCCCACCGCCGTGACGGCGAAGGCGACCAGGTACCCCGCGCGGCTGCCGCTGCTCAGGACGACGCCGCCGAGCGCTGCACCGAGGGCGAGGCCCGCGTTGAGCGTCGACTGCAGCCGGGCCAGCAGCGCCGTCCGCTCCGCCCGCGGGACCAGGCCGGCGATCAGCGCCTGCCGGGCGGCGGTCAGGCCGGACTGCGCGGTGGCGTACAGGCTGACGGCGAGCAGGAACGGCCAGAAGGAGCGGATCGCCAGGAAGGAGGCGACCACCGTGCCGGTGGTCAGGGCGAGCAGGACGGCGGTGCCGCGCGGTCCGCGCCGGTCGGCCAGGTGGCCCAGCGGGACGCCGGCCACCGAGCCGATCGCCCAGGCGATAGCGAGGCCGACACCCAGCCGGGTGGGGGACATGCCGATCACGCGGGTGAAGTACAGCGCGGAGCAGGTGTAGTAGGCGCCGTCACCGATGGAGCCGATCAACTGGGCGACGGCCAGCGTGCGTTGCGGACCTGCGGGCGGGATGGGACGTACGGGCGACACTGGACTCCTCGATGCCGCGGCCCCCGGGGCCGACAGTTCCTCACGGGAACATTCCTCACTGGTTCCTGACTGGCAGGTTCGATCATAGGAGAGCAGTGGACCACCGGACAGGTCCAGCCAAAGCCCGAGATCATGGGCCACTTCGGCAAGTCCGACGGCCCGCGCGAGCGGGGTCCGGCGGCTGGCGCGAGCGGTGTCCGGCGGCCGGCGCGAGCGGGGTCCGGCGGCCCGCAGGAGCAGCGCCCGCAGGCCCTGCGCAAGCGTGCCCGACCGGCGCCCGCCGCACGGTCGGGCGCGGCCCGAACTGTCGTCCGCACGCGGACGGGCCGCCACCCGGACGGCGGTGGCGCAGGCACCCGGGCCCGCCCCGTGCCGTCCGTGTCCGCCCCATCCGGCCCGCCGGAGGTCCGGTCCGGCCCGAAGTGACGGTGTTGACCGGCCCCTTGCCCGCTCCTATGCTCATCCGCGTTCGCGATCCGGCACCGGGGCCGGGGCCGCCCCCCGGCCCGCCCGGCCGGAGCCGTCACCGGCTCGAAGGACTCCTCCCATCAGCACCCCCGTCGCACCCACCGACGCCCCCAGCCGCGCGGCCACGGCCGGCACGCCGCAGACCCCCTCCACTCCGGGCGCCCCCGCCTCCTCCGGCAGCGGATCCGCCGCACCGGAGTCACCGCGCCCCGGCCGGCGCCGCTTCCTGACGTACCTGCTGGCCGCGCCCACCCTCACCGTCGCCGCCCGGGCCGGCCTGGACGCCGCCGCGCCCGCCTCCGCCCGAGCCGCCGTCCCCGCCGCCACCGGCCGCACCGCCGCCGAACGGGCTTCCTCTCCACCGCAGTTGCTGGGACTGCCCGGCATCCCCGATGTCATCGACCTCGGCGACGCACTGATCCTGGCCGGCCTGCCGACCTCGCACCTGCTGGTGCTGGAGGTGACCTCCGACGGCCGCGCCGCACTGCACGTGCCGCGCCTGGAGGTCGGCCAGGGCCTCACCACCGCGATCGCCGTGCTGGTCGCCGACGAGCTCGACGCCCGGCTCGCCGACGTCGACGTCCCGCTCTCCGACGGCCGCCCGGACCTGCTCTTCAACCAGCTCACCGGCGCCTCCAACTCGGTCCGCTCGCTGTACGACCCGGTCCGGGCCGCGGCCGCCGCCGCCCGTGCCCGGCTGGTCACCGCCGCCGCCCGCCGCTGGTCGCTGCCCGCGGACAGCCTGCGCACCGCCGACTCCGCCGTCCTCGCCCCCGACGGCCGCCGGGCCAGCTACGGCGAACTCGCCGCGGACGCCGCCAAGGTGGCCGTCCCGGCCGTCCCCGCCACCCCCAAGTCCCCCGACCAGCAGCGTCTGGTGGGCCGGCCGACCGGCCGGATCGACGCCCGCGACATCGTCACCGGCAAGGCCAAGTACGCCGGCGACCTCACCGTCCCCGGCGCCGTGCCCTGCGTGGTCGCCCGCCCCACCACCCTCAACGGCACCCTCAAGTCGCTGGACGCGTCCGTCGCCCGCGCCATGCCCGGCGTCCTCGGTGTGGTCCGGATCCCCACCGGCGTCGCCGTGCTCGCCGAGACCTTCGACCAGGCGCTCAAGGCCCGCGACGCCCTGCTCACCACCTGGAACCCGGGCCCGGTCGCCGCCCTGTCCACCGCCGACATCAAGGCGAGGCTGCGCGCCGCGCACGCGCCGTTCCTCATCCCGCCGCTGCTCACCCAGTACGTGGACGCGGAGTTCGACTTCGCCTTCGTCAACCACGCGCCGATGGAGGTGCTGACGGCCGTCGCCGACGTGCGCCCCGGCCGCGCCGAACTCTGGTTCGCCGCGCAGACCCCGATCGTCGCCCAGCAGACCATCGCCGCCGAACTCGGCCTGCCGCAGGACGCCGTCACCGTCCACGTGGTGCGCGGCGGCGGCTCGTTCGGCCGCCGGCTCTTCTTCGACGCCGCCCTGGAGGCCGCCCAGGTCTCCCGGGCGGCCGGCCGCCCGGTCAAGCTGATGTGGACCCGCAACGACGACATGCGCCACGGCCGGATGCGCCCCGCCAGCCACCACCGGATCCGCGCCACCCACGCCCTCGGCCAGGTGCTCACCTACGAGCACCGGGCCGCGACGGTGGCCACCGACTTCCGGCACGGCCTCGGCGAGGCGCTCACCGCCGCCGGCTTCAACCTCTCGGTCGCCGGGCTCAGCCTCGCCCAGGCCTTCTTCCTCCTCAGCGAGAAGAACCCCTACGACGTCGGCATCCCGACCCAGCTGCTGGCCGAGGTGCCGCTGGAGGTGCCCACCGGCAGCTGGCGCTCGGTCTACTCCGGCACCGTCCGGGTCGCCGACGAGATCATGATGGACGAACTCGCCCGCCGCCTCGGCCAGGACCCGGTCGCCTTCCGCCGGGCCCGCCTGCGCGGCGCCGCCGCCCGGGCCGTGCTCGACAAGGCCGCCGAGGCGGGCCGTTGGGGCCGCCCGATGCCCCCCGGCCAGGCCCAGGGCATCGGCTACCACGACGAGCACGGCAGCCGGGTCGCCTACCTGGTCGAGCTGGACGCCACCGACCCGAAGCAGCCGCGAGTCACCCGCGCGGTGGTCGCCGCCGACGTCGGCCGGGTGGTCAACCCCCGGGGCCTGGAAGCCCAGTTGACCGGCGCACTGATCGACGGCATCTCGGTCGTGCTGCAGGCCGGCATCCACATCGACCACGGCGCCGTCCGTGAGGGCAGCTACGCCGACTTCCGCTACGCCCGGCAGCGGCAGAGCCCGCCGTCGGTCGAGATCCACCTGCTGCCGCCGACCGGATCACCGGGAGGTGCAGGGGAGTTGGGCGTCCCGGCCGCCTCCGCCGCGGTCGCCAACGCCTACGCCCGCGCGACCGGCACCAGCCCGCGCTCCTTCCCGATCGACTTCTGAAGGGCCCCGACCTCCCCATGCCCAGCCACACCTTCGTCCTCAACGGGCAGCCGGTCACCGTCGAGGCCCCGGACGACATGCCCCTGCTCTGGGTCCTGCGCGACAAGCTCGGCGTCACCGGCCCCAAGTACGGCTGCGGGGTGGGCGTCTGCCGCGCCTGCACCAGCCACCTGGACGGCGCGGAGTTCCAGCCCTGCACGGTGGCGGTCAAGGACTGCGCCGGCCGGCAGGTCACCACCATCGAGGGCCTCGCCGACGGCGACACCCTGCACCCCGTCCAGGAGGCCTGGCTCGCCTGTGACGTCGCCCAGTGCGGCTTCTGCCAGCCGGGCCAGATCATGACCGCGGTCGCCCTGCTCCGCCGCAACCCGGCCCCGACCGACGCCGATATCGACCAGATCCAGAACATCTGCCGCTGTGGCACCTACCCCCGGATCCGCGAGGCCATCAAGCAGGCGGCCACCCGGACGGCGTAGGACGCACCGTCCGGGGCGCCGGGCGGGGCCGCCCCGGGCCTCCGGGTGGCGCGCCCCGCTCCGGCCGTCGGGCGGCCGGAGCGGGGCGGGCCGTCGAGTCCGACTCCCGCCAGGACCGCGACCGGTGGACCGGCTCCGCGTGCGGGCCGGGCCCGGTCGGGTGTCGGCCGCGGGCCGGGCCCGGTCGGGTGTCGGCCGCGGGCCGGTGAGCGGGTGTCAGCCGGCCGCCTTGCGGAGCTTCTCCAACTGGCGCGCGACCACCTCCTGCGGCACCTTCACCGCCGGGCCGCCCTTGCCACCGCCCGACAGACTGCCCGGGGCGAACACGGCGACCACCGCCCCCTGGCGGACGACCGTCACCTCCTGCGTGTTGCCGCCGTAGGCCAGGGTGTAGGAGACCGCCTCGTCCCCGAGGGCGGGCACCGGCAGCGCCGCGACCGTGGCCGGCCTGGGGACGCCGCCCTCGTAGTGGGTACAGCTCTTCAACGCGGTCTTCAGCGCCGACAGCACCTGCTTCGCACCGTCGCCGTCGAAGCCGTTGAGGAGGATGCCGACGCCGGCGCCGGGGCTGCCCGCGTCGGCCGACATCACGCTGCCGGCGGCCTTGGCCGAGGCCGCCGGCCTGATCTTCCCGGTACGGATGTTCTCCACCGGCTGGCAGTCCTGCGGGGTGGTGGGGAGCGGCTCGCTCTTGCCGGTCTCGGCGGGCCACTCCATCGCGGTGTAGCCGGGCAGGTCGCCGGTGGCGAGGACGGCGGCCTTGAGCTGCGCCGCGTCGAGCACCCTCGCGGGCGCGGGCGGTTGCGCGCCGGCGGGCGGTTGCGCGCCGGCGGGCGCGGCCGACGCAGATCCGGGAGCAGCGGCCGCAGCCGTCGCCGGCGGGCTGCCTGCGGCCGCCTTGCCGTCGGCCGTCCCCGAGCTCCCGCACGCCGTGGCCATCAGGGCCGCCGACAAGCCGAGCGCCAGCCGGACCACGCGGTTGCCTCGCATCAGTTCTCTCCGTCCAGGTCACATAGTGCCGCCGACCACCAGGGGGCCGGTCGGCGACATCCGGGCGAGGACATGCTGGCAAAGGGGCGGACGACATTCAGCCAATCAGTCTGATTGGCCAATGAACTGATGCATTGTCACAAGAATGTCCGATTTCGGCGCCGCTGATGGCAAGCCCGTTCGATCTCGGCGCCCCGCGCCGACGCGCCCGGTCGGGCGCCGAGCGGGCGCCGCGTGAGCCCCGGGGCGAGCCCCGACGAAGGACCTCCTACCACTTGCCCTGCGGGTCCCGACCGAAGAACGCGGCCAGCCGGTCGTAGAGCGGAGCGTCCTCGGCGACGGCCACCTCCGGACCGAAGGCGTGGTTCTCCTCCTCGCTCCCCCGGAACTCCGGGCGCAGCGCGGCCCGGGCCCAGGCCAGCGAGGCCCGGGCCGCCTCGTGGTCCAGGCCCTCGGTGGACTGGCCGGTGGCGTGCGCGAGGTCCCAGCCGTGGACGGCGAACTCGGCGATCTGCTGGTCCAGTGGGAAGCGGGCCGGCACCTCGGCACCGCCCGGCAGCTCGATCACCCCGTCCAGGTCACCCGCGCCGCGCCAGGCGGCGACCAGCTCCTCGGCACCGGCCTCGAAGACGTGCAGCCAGTCGTCCTCGATCCGCTCGAAGGACAGCGACCAGTCCGGGTTGCCGCCGTTCGCCCGGACGGTGAACTGGCGCAGATCGAAGACGAGGTGGCTGATGAGGTCGCCGACGTCCCAGGACCGGCACGGCGTGGGGTGGCCGGCCAGCTCGGTGCCGACGCCGTCGATCAGACCGGCGGTCTGCGCGAGGGCCCGGGCGAGCAGCTCGATCGGGTCGGAGCTCGGGTTCCCGCTTCCGGTCATGGGAGGCGCCTCTCGGTGGTTCGGTCAGGTGAGCGGACCGGCCGATCGTAAACGGGCGCACCGACAACCGGCCCGGCGCAACACCGCGCCGGGCCGGTCGAGTCATCCGCCCTTCGGCCGGGTGACGCACGCGTCGTTCGACCGGTCGCGCGCCGGCCGGTCGCGTCTCCCCACTCGGGGCGCGTGCCGGCCGGTCGCGCACCCCGCGCGGGTCGCGCGCCGGCCCGGGTGCCCGGGCCGGCGCGGTGGTGCGCCCGCGGCAGCCGGGTCAGGCCACGACGCCGCCGTCCACGGCGATCTCGGCACCCGTGATGTACCGGCCGTCCTCACCCGCGAGGTGGGCGACGGTCGCGGCGACGTCCGCGGCGGAGCCGAACTCCCCGAGGGCGGTCAGCCCGCGCTGGAAGTCGGCTCCGGGGCCGTCCGCCGGGTTCATGTCGGTGTCGATCGGCCCCGGGTGGATCACGTTGACGGTGATGCCGCGCGGGCCGAGCTCGCGGGCCAGCCCCTTGGTGAGCCCGACCGTCGCGGCCTTGCTCGCCGCGTACAGCGTGGCGCCGGCGAAGGCGACGCGGTTCGCGAGGCAGCTGCCGATGGTGATGATGCGGCCGCCCTCGCCGAGGTGGGCCACGGCGGCCTGGGCGAAGAGGTACGGGGCCCGGACGTTGACCTCCAGCACCCGGTCCACGTCCTCCAGCGCCACGTCCTCGATCGGGCCGACCGCACCGACGCCGGCGTTGTTCACCAGGATGTCGAGCCGACCGAAGCGCTCGGCCACGGCCGCCACCACGTTGCGGACCTCCTGCGGGTCGGCGCTGTCCGCGCGGACCGCCCAGCCGCGCCGGCCCATCGCCGTGATCTTCTGCGCGATCTCCTCGGCCCGCTCGGCGCTGCCCAGGTAGGTCACCACGACATCGGCGCCGTCCTCGGCGAGCCGCAGCGCCGTCGCCGCGCCCATCCCCCGGCTGCCGCCGGTCACCAGGGCCACCTTGCCGTCGAGCTTCGCGAGCTTGGTCATCGTCATATCGTTCGAACTCCTCGTCTCGTTCTCGGACATGACTCGATCCTCGGCCTTGGCGCCCCGCGGATCCGGCGGTATTCGGACATCGAGTTCAACGTTCAACAATCCGGTGAGCACCCTCCTCCCCACCGGTCACCGGACGGCAGTACGAGCCCATCGCCGGCCGTCCGAGACGACGTCAGCACCGGGCGCGCGGCGCTCGACCCGTCCGGCCACCGCGCCGAAGCCGGATCGACGCGGGCGGCGAAGCGGCCCTCCGCGGGCGAGCCCGCGACGCGCAGGGCACGCGACACGCAGAGCCCGCCGGGTGCGCAGAGCCCGCCGGGTGCGCCGGAGCGGCCACCCCCTCCGGGAGGGGCGGCCGCTCGGTGCGGGCGGGCGAGCCGTCAGAGGCTCAGGGCCTGGCCCGGGAAGATGAGGTCGGGGTCGGCGCCGATCGTCCTGGTGTTCTTGGCGTACAGGGTGGCGGTGTCCGTGCCGAACTTGGCCGCGATGTCGCTCAGGGTGTCACCGCTCTTGACGGTGTAGCTGCCGGCCGACGGGGCGTTGGTGCCCGGGCCGGCGGGCTTCGCCTTGGCCGCGTCCTGCGGCTTGGCCGGCCGGGAGTCGAACTTCTGCGGCGCCGGCTTCTGGGCGGGCTTGGCCGGCTGCGGCGCGGCCTTCTGCGGCACCGACTTCTGGGCGGGCTTGGCCGGCTGCGGCGCGGCCTTCTGCGGGGCCGGCTGCTGGGCGGGCTTGGCCGCCGGGGCCGAGGTGTCGACGGCGGCCGGGGCGCCGCCCTTGCTCAGGCCGGCCTTCTTCGAGCAGACGGGCCAGGCGCCCGGGCCCTGCGAGGCCAGGACCTTCTCGGCGACCGAGATCTGCTGCGCCCTGGTCGCCTGGTTGGCCTGCGGCGCGTACGCGGTGCCGCCGTACGCGGCCCAGGTGGACGGGGTGAACTGCAGTCCGCCGTAGAAGCCGTTGCCGGTGCTGATGCTCCAGTTGCCCCCGCTCTCGCACTGGGCGACGGCGTCCCAGGCCGAGGTGGGCGCGGCGGAGGCCGAGGTGGCCGTGACGAGGCCGGCCACCGGAAGGGCCGCGACGGCCCCTCCGACCAGCGCGAGTCGGGCACGGCTGCGGCGCTTCCCGGCGGTGGTGTCGGTGGTGTTGGTGGTGGTGGCAGCGGCGTTCTCGTGACGGAGATCCACGAAAGTCCTCTCGGCAAACCCCGGGCAGGCAGGCGGAACCAGACCCTCGGCAGGGCCTGTCGCGCTCACCTCGCTCGATGGGCGGCCACGCACGTGTCCGACGTGCCGTGCCGCCCCGGCCACCCCCGCTCGCCGACGGCCTGTTGGAGCCGGCCACGTCGGTAGGCACCGCCCTCGCGCCGGGGGTCAGTCGGCGGGCTGTGCATCGGGGGTGAACCCGGGTGGTGCTCGTTGCACCGCCAATGAAGCTAAGGGCCCTCCCGGCACGGCTTCAAGCAGTTCTTAGAGGTCCCAGGTCAGTTGACCGTTACCGGCGGTACGGATCATGAAACCCCATCCGAAATGGATGGGTTTGACCGTACTTTCAAGATCAAATGGTCAATTTCCGTGCCCTCGCTCACATCTGTCCATTCGTCGGATCCACCAATCCGTCAACCCAGAGCGAGCGAGATGTGACGACCCGTCACCAATTTCATCGGAGTTCCCGGTTCCGCGCGACCGCGAAGTGACCTGCGCCACATCGGTGACTCACCGTGTCCATGCCGTGCGCACTGCGTAGTACACCACCAGTCCGTATCCGACGCAGTAGGTGACCCGGCGCACCCGCGGCGAGAGCCGCGCCCCGAGCGAAACGCCCACCGCCGCGAGCAGTTGTTGCCACGTCAGCGAGGCGGCCAGGACGCCCGCCACGAAGGCGGCCCCGGTCGCGGCGCCGTACGAGCCACCGGACAGGGCGCCGCCGCCGCCGCCCGTGACCAGGGCGGCGAAGTAGAGCGCGGTGGTCGGGTTCACGGCCGTCAGGGCCGCGAACCGCAGGAAGACCCGGCCGGGCCCGGCGGGGGCCACGACGGCCGCCCCGGCGTCCCTCGGACCCGCCGGCGGGTCCGCCGCCGGCTCGCGGCGCAGCCCCAGCAGTCCCCGGACCGCCACCAGCACCAGCACCACCGCCGCAGCGGCCCGAGCCCACCCCTCCCACCCCGAGAGAATCGATGCGAGCCGCGAACCGAGCGCGGTGGCGAGCGCCGCGTAGGCCATGTCGACGAAAGCCACCGCACACGCCGCACTCACCGCCGCCGCGCGCCCGCGCCGCCCCTCCTCCAGCAGCAGCACCCCGACCGCCCCCAGCGGCACCGCCACGCCCAACCCCGCTCCGACGCCCGCCAGCGCCGCCGTGCCCATCCCGTTCACCATGGGCGCCACGGTCGCGCACCGGCCACGGGAAGCACGGCCTGATTCCGGCCCACACCGCGATAATCGCGGTATGGACGACCTCGACAGAGAAATCCTCGGCGAACTGCGCGCGGATGCGCGGATCTCCTACCGCGACCTCGGGGCCCGGGTGGGCCTGAGCGCCAACGCGGCCGCCGACCGCGTCCGCCGGCTGCTCCGCACCGGCGTGATCCGCGGCTTCACTACGCTGGTCGACCCGCGCGCCGACGCCACCCGACCGGGCCTGACCGTCTTCATCGACGTCCGGCTGCGCCCGGACGTGGACAGCGATGACTTCGAGGCGCTCGCCCTGCGGCTGCCCGGCGTCACCGAGACCGCCCACGTCACGGGCGAGTACGACTACGTGCTGCGGGCCCGGGTCACCGACGCCGCCGGGCTCGACCAACTGCTGCGCCGGCTCAAGCACGAGGCGGGCGTCGCCCACTCCAACACCCGCATCGCCCTGCGGATCGCCTCGCGCTGAGCCGTCGGCGAGGACCGAAGGCCGGAGCCGGGGCCGGAGCTACGGCCGGAGCCGGGCCGGAGCCGGGGCCCCTCACACCCCGCCGCCCAGCCCGGCGTCCCGCGCCAGCAGCGCCGCCTGCACCCGGTTCTCACAGCCGAGCTTGGCCAGGATCCGGCTCACGTACGTCTTCACCGTCGCCTCACTCATGTGGATCCGGGCTCCGGCGTCCGCGTTGGACAGCCCCTCGCCCAGCAGCGCCAGGACCTCCAGCTCCCGCTCGGTCAGCACCTCCAGCCGCCGCCGGGCCGCCGCACCGCGCGCCACGGCCGGGCCGCTGCGGCCGCCGGCCAGCGAGTCCACGATGTGCCGGGTGGCGGCGGGCGAGAGGAAGGCGTTCCCGGTGGCCGCCGCCCGGACGGCCTGGATCAGCTCCGCCGGCGCGGTGTCCTTGAGCAGGAAGCCGGCGCCGCCCTCGGTCACGGCGCGCAGGACGTTGTCGCGCTCCCCGAAGGTGGTGAGGATCAGGGCCCGCGCGCCGGGGACCGCCCGGCGCAGTTCGCCGAGCGCGGTGAGGCCGTCCATCACCGGCATCTGGATGTCCAGCAGGACGACGTCCACCCGGTGCGCCAGTGCGAGGTCCACGGCCTGCCGGCCGTCGGCGGCCTCGGCGACCACGTCGATGTCGTCGGCGGAGGACAGGATCATCCTGATCCCGGCCCGGATGAGTGGCTCGTCGTCGGCGACGAGGACTCGGATCACGGCTGGTCATCCCCCTCGGTGGTGCGGATCGCACTGCTCGGCACCATCCTCACATCTCCCGGATCGCCGCCTCGCCCGCCCTCCCCGCACCACCCCGCACCACCCCGGCGACGCTCCGGCGTCCATGAACCAGAGCCCCGAAACCGCCTTGAGGCCGCATCGACCGGTGATCGACAATCAGCCACCGCAGTACTCGGAAGTCCGACCTCGAAGGAGTCCTCCCATGATGCTCGACCGTGACCCCGTGTACGGCGAAGTGGACCTCAGGGCGTCGGCAGAAGAGCTGAGCCGGCTGGCCGACGCCGTCGCTCAGGGCGCCGGGCTGCTCGCGGCCACGGGCGCGCCGAACGGCGACGCCCTCGCGGGGGTGGAGGTCAGGACGACCTCAGGCCCCGGAGTGCTCCTCCAGTACGACTCCGAGCGGCATCTGCTCGTGATCAGCGGTGACGCCGCCGCGCGAGCGGTGCTCGCGGAGAACCTGCGCGGCATGGCCTGCGCCGAGGACGGAGGCCATCTCCACGTCGAGTACTTCCCGGATCACTTCTACCTCGCCGAGGGCTCGCTGCCGCTGGTGGTCAACAGCCCCCATGGCGGCATGCCGAGGCGCTGAGTGCGGAGCCACCGCGGTCGGCGTTCGAGGCGCGACGACCGCAGCCGGCCCCCGTCCGGTGACGCCCTGGGTCACTCGGTCGGGAAGTGCTGCTTCTCCACCAGGACGCCGTCCTTGAAGCAGAACCGGATCACGCTGTCGTCACCCCAGTTCCCGTTCGATTCGGCGGCGATGAAGTGGCGGCAGTGGGAACCGGCGGGCGGGGTCGGGCCGAGGCGCTCGTAGTCCTTGGTGAAGAAGCCGTTCCCCGAGGGCAGCCGGTGCAGGACGTCGGCCTCTGCGCTCCCGACCTCGATGGAGTCGTAGAGCGAGCCCTTCACACTCGACTCGTCGAAGGCCTGGATGAAGGCGATCGCCCCCCAGACCAGCAGGCCCAGCACGGTGAGCACGACGAGCACCCCGCCCACCGCGCAGCCGATCGCGGGACTGCGCCGACGCTGCTCCCCCGAGCCACCGCCCACGGGCGGCAGCCCGTCCACTATCCAGTCCTCGACGCCGACCGCCCCACCCGCGGCTGCCGGGCCGGCGCCCGACCCGTCGCCGGCGCCGCCCGACCCGTCGTACGGCAGCAGGGCGGCGAGCCGGAAGCCCGCCTCCGCGGTCGGCCCGGCGTGCACCATGCCGCCGACCAGCCGGGCCCGCTCGCGCAGGCCGGTCAGCCCCTGGCCGCCGCTGACCACCGCCGTGCCGCCGCCCACCCGCGCGCCGACCGGCTCGGGCGCGGGCGGGTTGGCGACCTCCACCACCAGGGCGTCCGGCTCGTAGCGCAGGGCGACGGTGATCGGGGCGCCGGGCGCGTGCTTGTGCGCATTGGTGAGCGCCTCCTGGACGATCCGGTACGCGGCCTGGCCGACGCTGGCGGTCAGCTCACGCCGCTCACCGTCCTGGCCGAGGGCCACGTCCGTGCCGGCCGCGCGGGAGGACTCGACCAGCTCCGCGATCCCCTCCACGCCACCGCGGCCCGCACAGCCGAGCCCCGGGCCGGGGCCCTGCGCGGTCGGCACGGCGGTGGACTCGTCGTGCAGCACGCCGACCACGTCGCGCAGCTCCCGCATCGCGGCGACGGCCGCCAGCCGCAGCACGCCGACCGCCTCCCGCTGCCGGTCGGTGAGAGTGCGGTCGACTTCGAGCGCGCCGGAGTGGACGGAGATCAGGGCGAGCTGGTGGCCGAGGCTGTCGTGCATGTCCTGGGCGATCCGGTGCCGCTCGCGCAGCCGGGCCTGGTGGGCCACCATGGCGCGCTCGCGCAGCAGTTGCTCGTTGCGCTCGCGCAGCGCGTCCGTCAGCGCCCGGCGCTGCGCCCGGTAGCGGCCCCAGAGTCCGGGCAGCACCGCGAGCAGCAGGTAGGCGCCCAGCGAGAGCCCGGCCAGCGCCTTGAGCGGCACCGAGCCGGCGTCCTTGACGATGCCGGTGCCGGCGATCAGCAGGAATCCGGCGGTGAACGAGCCGATCAGCACGCCGACCCGCTTGATCCGGGCACCGGCCGACCAGCCGGCGCAGACCAGCAGCGGCAGCGGTCCGGCGCCCGCACCGGCCACCGCCGCGGTCAGCACCAGGACGGTCGAGGGCAGGCCGCGCCGGAGCAGGAAGAGCAGCGCGACGACGGGCCCGAAGGCCAGGTAGTACTCGGTCCTGCCGGCGTAGTCCAGGAGCGTCGCGAGGGCGCCCAGCACCAACGCGCAGCCGACCTCGCGCACCACCAGCCCGATCCGCCAGGGACCGGGGAGTGCCGTCCGTACCGCCTTCGACCAGGCCCTTACCAGTGCATCCACCCGTCGAGGCTAGCGAAGCGGTCAGCCCGGGCGCCTCCACCCTTCGTCGCGACCGACCCCCGACGAAAGTCGCGTGCAGGATCGCCCGGGCCCGGTCCGGCGGCGTCGTCCCTCTCCCGCCTCCCGCCGCGCCCGCGCGGACGCGTGATCCGGTCGATCCGGCCGACACCGTGCCGCGGTCTGACCACTTCCTGTCGACCGGCCCCGGAGGAGAATCCTCCGCTCGTTGGTGGACGCAGGATTGAACCCGTCGGGCCCGACACCGAGCACATCCCTGGAACAACTTCCTTTGACAACAAGGAGAATCAACCCATGCGCAAGCCCTGGGCCCTTCGCGCCGCCACCCTCACCGCCGGTGCAGGCGCCGCCCTCGCCCTGACCGTCGGCTCCGCCGGTGCCGCCACCGCGCCGACCACCGTCAAGCTCGGCGACACCGGCCCGGCCGTCACCTGCATCCAGCAGGCGCTGAACTACTCGATCAGTTCCGGCCTCGCGGTCAGCGGCAGCTACGACCAGGCCACCGCCGACGCCGTCGCCAAGTTCCAGCCGCTGAACCACGTGTTCATCAAGAACAGCCAGCTGCCGGCGACCGGCATCGTCGACGCCGCCACCGGGGACAAGCTCTACCAGACCGTGTGGTACGACTTCATGCTCGTCAACCCCGGGGACAACACCGGCCGGAGGGCCTGGATCAGCGGCAGCTGCCCCACCCTGATCCCCCGCCTCCCCCGCTGACCGGCGGATCGCCCGTAGGTCCGCAAGCCATCCCCGCATCCCGCGGGGAGGGCTCGATGCGTCCGCCCCCGGCGAGGAGTCGCGTCCCCCACACGTTCACAAGTTGTCAACTTGCGGTCAAGCAGCCCCGGAAGAGAACCCTCCGCTCGTTGGTGGACGCAGGATTGAACCCGTCGGGCCCGACACCGAGCACAACCTTGAGACGACTCACGAGGAGAATCTACTTATGCGCAAGCCCTGGGCCCTTCGCGCCGCCACCCTCACCGCCGGTGCAGGCGCCGCCCTCGCCCTGACCGTCGGCTCCGCCGGCGCCGCCACCGCGCCGACCACCGTCAAGCTCGGCGACACCGGCCCGGCCGTCACCTGCATCCAGCAGGCGCTGAACTACTCGTTCAATTCGGGCCTGGCGGTCAGCGGCAGCTACGACCAGGCCACCGCCGACGCCGTCGCCAAGTTCCAGCCGCTCCGCTACGACGACCTCAACCAGCTGCCGGCGACCGGCATCGTCGACGCCGCCACCGGGAACAAGCTCTACTGGACCGTGTGGTACGACTTCATGCTCCTCAACCGAGGGGACAACACCGCTCGGAGGGACTGGCTCGTCAGCAGCTGCCCCACCCTGATCCCCCGCCTCCCCCGCTGACCGGCGGATCGCCCGTAGGTCCGTGAGCCCTCCCCGCACCCCGCGGGGAGGGCTCGATGCGTCCGCCCCGTGCAAGGACCGTTCCGCATGTCTTCACAAGTCGTCAACTTGTGGTCAGTCGGCCCCGGAAGAGACCCCTCCGCCTGTTTGTGGACGCAGGATTGAACCCGTCGGGCCCGACACCGAGCACATCCCTGGAACAACTTCCTTTGACAACAAGGAGAATCAACCCATGCGCAAGCCCTGGGCTCTTCGCGCCGCCACCCTCACCGCCGGTGCAGGCGCCGCCCTCGCCCTGACCGTCGGCTCCGCCGGCGCCGCGACCGTGCCGACCACCGTCAAGCTGGGCGACACCGGCCCGGCCGTCACCTGCATCCAGCAGGGTCTCAACCTCGAGATCAGTGCCGGCCTCACGGTCAGCGGCACCTACGACCAGGCCACCGCCAACGCCGTCGCCAAGTTCCAGTCGCTCCGGCTCTTCGGCCAGAACCCGCTGCCGCAGACCGGCGTGTTCGACTCCGCCACCGGCGGCAGGCTCTACCAGGTCACGTTCTTCGACGCCGGCGTGGTGAACCCCGGGGACTACGACGGCAGGGTCAAGTGGCTCTTCACCGACAAGTGCCCCGAGAAGATCCCTCACTGACCCTCGGCCCGGTCCGGAACGCCGGATGAGGCCGTGACGGCGTGACGCCGTCACGGCACCGCAGCACGGGGGCCGGGTTCGCGGTGTGCGCACACCGCGAACCCGGCCCGCCTCAGGACCGCCGGTCCCCCGGGATCCGCCCGTACGCCGTGAGCATCAGCGCGACGTCGTCCACCCGCTCCGTGGAACCCACCTCGCGCAGCAGCCGCTCCGCCATCCGGTCCAGCTCCCCGTCCGCCGGATCGCCCTCCGCCGCGCGCGCCACGAGCTCCCCGAGCGCGAGCCGCAGCCGGTCCACGCCCTGGTCGATCGCGATCGACGGGTCCTCGACCAGCCCGTCCGTGTAGAGGGCGAGCAACGATCCGCGGGCCAGCTTCAGGTCGCTGACCGGGTACTCGGCCAGGTGGTCGATGCCGAGCAGCGGCCCGCCCTCCACGTACAACGCCTCGGTGGTGCCGTCGGGGTGGCGCACCACCGGCGGCAGGTGACCGGCGCGGGCGACCAGGGCGCTGCCGTCGCCCGGGGTGAGCCGGATCAGGCAGCAGCTGGCGAGCAGGCCCGGGTCGAGGTCGAGCAGCAGCAGGTTGGTGCGCACCAGGACCTCGTCCGGCGCGTGCCCGCTGGTGGCGAAGGCGCGGACGGCGCTGCGCAGCTGGCCCATGGTGGCGGCGGCGCCGACGCTGTGGCCCTCGACGTCGCCGATGACCAGGGTGAGGTCGCGACCGGTGACGATGGCGTCGTACCAGTCGCCGCCGATCTCCATGCCCTGGGTGCCGGGCAGGTAGCGGGCGGCGATCCGGACGTCCTCCAGGACGGGCAGCCGGTGCGGCAGCAGGGCCTGCTGCAGGCCGCGGGCGAGGGTGAACTCGGCGTCGTAGAGCCGGGCGCGCTCCAGCGCCTGGGCGATGAACCCGCCGAGGCCGGTGAGCAGGCCGCGCTCCTCCACGGTGAACGCGCGGGGCTCGTCGAAGCCGATGATGCAGCTGCCGACCGGGTGCCCGGAGGCGATCAGCGGCAGGAAGGCCCAGGCGCCCATCTCGTCGAGGGCGATCCCGGGGTAGGCGGCGGCGAGGGCGCGGACGTCCTCGAAGAAGATCGGCGCTCCGGTACTGAGCGTCTCGGCGCCGGGCACCCGGGCACCGGTCGGGGTGCCCTCGAAGCGGTCCAGGAACCCGTCGGGGTAGCCGCTCTGCGAGATCAGGTGCAGCCGCTTGTCGCGGACGGCGTAGATGGCGAGCTCCTGGCCGCCGAAGGCCGGCAGGATCTGGTCCTCGACGGCGCGGCAGACCTCGCGGACGGTGACGGCCTCGCTGAGCGCGCTGGCGAGCTGCAGCAGGTGGTACATGCCGCCCACGTCGGGGCGGGCGCCGAGGTCGGGCTCGGGCTCGGTCGGCTTGCCGGCGCGGCCGGGCGGCGGCTCGGCGGCGACCACCCGGCCGGTGACGCCGTGCGCGTCCGGGTAGAGCGAGAAGGCGAACCAGTCGTCCGGCGGGCGGGCCGCCAGGAAGGCGGTGGGCTGCTGGGAGAGCATGGCGGCCCGGTAGCGGTTCTCGTAGACCGGGTCGGACAGCCAGGGCAGCGCCTCCCAGGGGTGGTGGCCGACCAGGTCCTCCCGGCGGGCGTGCAGCAGCAGCTCGACGCTGCGGTTGGCGTAGGTGATCCGGCCGTCGGGGTCGAGCGAGAAGACGCCGTCGTGCAGCCGCTCGACCGCGGCCGCGGCGGCGGTGCCGGTGCGGGTGTCCAGGACGGCGCCGACGAGGTGGGCGCGCCCGTCGGGAACGCCCTCGGGGACGCGGGCCCAGAGCTCGACGGGGTAGGGGTGGCCGTCGCGGTCCAGCACCCGGACCCGGGCGGCCAGCATCCGGCCGCGGTCGAGCGCGGCCCGGGCGGCGGCGCGGAACTCGGGCAGGTCGCCGGGGGCGATCCGGGTGGTCAGGCTGGCCGCCCGGCCGTCGAACTCGGCGGGATCGAGGCCGAGGATCTCGCAGAACTGGTCGTCGGCGGAGATCGCCCCGGTGGCCACGTTCCAGTCGAAGAGCCCGACCCGGGTGGTGGGCGGCCCCGGGGGCGCCAGCTCGACCACCGCGGTGTCGCCGTTGGGCTCGACCGGGTACCCGGCCTCCTCCAGCTCCGCCAGTCCGGCGGCCAGCCGGTCGGCCACCTTCCGCAGGTGCAGCCGGGCCTCCTCCGGCACCCCCTCGTCGGAGGAGGGCCAGAGTGCGCTCACCACCCCGTACCGTTCCTCGCCCGCGCGGACCGGCACGCAGGCGGACGCGTAGTCGTACGGCAGGCCGACGGCCAGCTGCGGGAAGCGCCGCATGGTGTCCTCGGTGTCGGACAGCGTGACCGTCCGCCCGGTGCGGTAGCACACCGCCACCGGCATCGGGCCGACGGCGGCGATCCGGCGGAACGCGCTCATCAGCGAGAGCGGCACGCCCGCGATGGTGCAGAGCACCAGCGAGCGGCGGTCGCGCGAGCGCAGGTAGACCAGGGCGCCGTAGGCACCGGTGCTTTCGAGCGCGTTGCGGACGGCCGTGGCGAGCAGGGCGTCCCGCTCGTGGGCAGCCCGGGCGGCGGCGTCGCTCTGCCGCGGACGGCGCGGGTCGGGACGCGTCGCCCGGGCACTAGCGGTCGGCTGCGGACCGGACCGGTCCGCCGGCACACCCTGGCGCATCCTCTCTTGCTACGCCGGGGTCAAGGGACTGTCAAGACGAGCCCCGGCCGCCCCGGGGTGCCCACCGGCCCCGGCTGCGCCAGCATGGTGGGCATGCCGCCCACCCCCGGCCCCACCACGGTGGTCAACCTCAAGGGCCACCGCGACGACCCGGACTACTCCGACGTGGTGTACGTCGGCCGCGCCATGCACCGCGGCGGCTGGCACCTGGCCGAGTCCCCGCTGCACTCCCCGTGGCGGCCCGGCCCGGACCTCACCCGCGAGGAGATGCTCGTCCGCTACCGCGCGTACCTGCTCGACCGCCCCGAGCTGCTCACCCTCGTCCCCGGGCTGCGCGGCCACCGCCTGGGCTGCTGGTGCGTGCCCCTCCCCTGCCACGCCGACGTCCTCGCCGACCTCGCCGACCACCCCCCGCAGGGGGCGTAACCGCAGGCCGTCCGGGGACTCGTCCGGGGCGCCGTCCGGGGAGTCGTCCCGGGCCGGCGGCCCCGGGCGCCTGCGAACGACCGGTCGCCGCTCGGATATCCTCCCTCGGAACGTGCAGCACAGCGGCTGCCCAGGGGGAATCGAGTACGGAGATGCAGCACCCGGCGTCCGGGCGGAGCGACGCGGCCGAGGCCGCCTCCTGGCAGTGGGACGGCGACGCCGAGGGAGCGCCGGAGGCGCCGGCCGACGTGATCGGCGGTGGCCGCGGGGACGACGGGGCTCCGTGGCTCGGCCGGCGGCGGCTGCTGCTGGGCGGGGCCGGGCTCCTCGCGGCCGGCGCGGCGGCCTGGGCGTTCGGCCGCTCGGGCGGCGACGCCCCCGATCCGGCGCCGAAGCCGCAGCCGACCCGGCTCAGCGGTCCGGCGCCGCTCTGGACGTACCGCGGGCCCGAGGGGATGACGCCCGAGCGGCTCGGCGACCGCCCCGCGCGCCCGCTGTTCCTCTCCCGCTCCGGCCTGCAGGTGCTCGACCCCGCCACCGGCTCGGTGCTGCGCACGCTGGCCGTCGACGCGCCCCGGTCCGACTGGCCGAGCGACACCGACCTGCCCGGGCTGCGGGTGGTCGTCTCCGGCGACCGCCTGTTCACCGCCTCGCCGGGCCACCTGGACTCCCGCCACCTCACCGAGCCGGCCGCCGAGTGGAGCCTGCCGCTGACCGAGGAGCTGGGCACCAGCGCGACCCTGTTCGGCACCGACGGCGACATCGTCTTCGGCCGGGCCGAATCCCGGCCCTTCACGGGGGCCGGCAACCTGTTCGCCGTGCGCTACCCGGACCGGGCGGTGCTCTGGTCCCGGGCCTCGACCGGCAGCGAACGGCCGTTCTCCCCGGCCACCCCGGCCGGCGGCCGAATCCCCCTCCTGGACACCTCGGCCGGCGGCGGCCGGCTCGTCCTGATGGAGACGGCCACCGGCCGGCGGCTGTGGGAGGTGCCCACGGAGGTCGGCCTGGGCTGGGCGGTGGCCGACGAGCAGCACGTCTACGTCCCGCGGCACCCCGGCGGGATCCGGGCACTGCGGGTGGCCGACGGGACGCCGCACTGGTCGGTCGAGCCCGAGCCCGCCGATGCGAGCCGCTGCCTGCCGCCGGTGACCTCCGGCGGCACCGTCTTCGTCCCGCGCGACACCGGTCTGGTGACCGCCCACTCCCTCGCCACCGGAGAGCGGATCTGGGGGGTCACGCTGCCGTTCCGGCTGGACCGGCGCAGCCGACCGCTGGTGGCGGGCGGGCTCCTCCTCGTCCCCGGCCCGGCCGCCGCGGGCGTCCGCGCGCTCGACGCCGCCACCGGGGAGGAGCGGTGGACGTTCCGCGACTCGGGCCCGGGCGTGGACGTCTGGTCGCTCGCCGCCGACGACCACCGGCTCTACGCCGGCCACGACGACGTGCTGCACGCCCTCCCGTTCGCCTGAGCGGCCCTGATCCGGCTCTCGTACGGCACTGAGCGGCTCCGAGCCGCTCGAACGCGCCTGGCCGCGCCTGGCCGCGCCTGGCCGCTCGCACCGGACCGCACCTCGACGGATCGCCCCCCGCAGCCCCGCACCGGCCGGGGGCCGGGCAGGATGGGCGGGTGCAGGTACACCCGATCTCGCCCGACCGGCTGGCCGAGCTGCTCGCCGACCGCATCACCGCCCTGCCCGGAGCGGACGGCCCGTGGCAGCGCGTGGCCGTGGACGGCGCCGCCGCCGCCCGGCCCGGGGCGCTCGCGGACGCACTGGTGGAGCCGCTGCGGCTGCGCGGTCGCCCCGCGCTGCGGGTGTCGGCCGCGGACTTCCTCCGCCCGGCCTCGGTCCGGTTGGAGTACGGCAAGCAGGACGCGGACGCCTTCCACGACCTCTGGCTCGACGACGGCGCCCTGCTCCGCGAAGTCCTCGCCCCGCTGGACCCCGGCGGCACCGGCCGCGTCCTGCCGTCCCTGCGCGACCCGGTGACCGACCGCTCGACCCGCGCGCCCTACCTCGAACTGCCGCCGGGCGGCGTGCTGTTGCTGGACGGCGCGCTGCTGCTCGGGCGCTGGCTGCCGTTCGAGCTGACCGTCCACCTGGCGCTCACCCCGGCCGCGCTGGCCCGCCGCACGGCGCCGCAGGAGCAGTGGACGCTCCCCGCCTTCGCCCGCTACGAGGCCGAGACCGGCCCGGCCGAGGCGGCCGACGTCACCGTCCGGGTCGACGACCCCCGCCACCCGGCCCTGGTCGAGGAGCCTTAGGGTCCGCCCTGCCCCGCCGCCGTCCCGCCGGTGGACGCCCCCGGGCGGGCCCGCTCAGCGCGTCGGGCGGCGGGCGCCCGCGCCGGGCCGGGCCGCCTCGGGTGCCGGGCCGCGCTGGCAGTACGGGCACCAGAAGGCCACCCGCTCCTGCGGCGGCATGCCCTGACTTGCCGTCAGCACCAGCGTGCCGCAGCGCGGGCACGGCCGCCCCGCCCGCCCGTACACCCAGTGCCGGTAGCCGCGCCGGGTGTCGCCGGTGGTGATGTGGCCCTCGCGCAGCCGGTTGGCGTCGAGCAACTGTCGCGCCCGCTCCACCAGCCGGTCCGCGCGCGGCAGTTCGCCCACCGCGGTCCATGGCGTGACGCCGGCCAGGAAGCAGAGCTCGTTGGCGTAGACGTTGCCGATGCCGGCCAGGTTGCGCTGGTCGAGCAGCGCCTCGGCGACCGGCCGGCCCGGGTGGGCGAGCAGTCTGCGCACGGCCTCCGCCGGATCCCAGTCGGGGCCGAGCAGGTCCGGCCCGAGGTGGCCGACCGCGCGCTCCTCGTCCGCGGTGCGCAGAAGTTCGACGACGGGCAGCCGGTAGCCGACCGCCGTCCCGGCCTCGGTGGCGAGGACGGCGCGGATCTGCCAGGCGGGACCGCCCGCCCACCGCTCACCGGGGCGGTAGACCTCCCAGCGGCCGTCCATCCGCAGATGGGTGTGGAGGGTGAGACCGCCCTCCAACCGGGTGAGCAGGTGCTTGCCGCGCGGGGTGACCTCCAGGACCCGGCGGCCGGCGAGGCCGGCGGTGGCGTGGGCGGGCACCCGCAGATCGGCGGTGGTCAGCACCCGGCCGGCGAGGGCCTCGTGCAGCCGGGCCGCCGCGCGGAAGACGGAGTCACCTTCAGGCATGCCTCCATCCTGCCCCCGCACGGCCGATCCACAAGACAGGCCTAGCCCTCGCGGACCACGACGACCGGGCAGGGCGCGTGCTCGGTGAGGTGGCGGCTGACCGACCCGAGCAGCGCACCGGTGAACCCGCCGAGGCCCCGACTGCCGACCACGACGAGCACGGCGCCCTTCGCGGCCTCCAGCAGGGCCTTGGCGGCGTTGCCCGGCATCACGGCCTCGGTGATCGGCACGCCGGCGTCGTCCCCGGCCACCCGCCGGACCGTGGCGGAGAGCGCCTGCCCGGCCAGCTCCTCGGGGTTGAGCCCCTCGGGCGGGGGCGTGCCGAGCCCGCTCCAGCCGTAGAACGCCGGGTACTCCCAGGCCGCGATGGCGTGGACGGTGCCGCCGGTCAGCTTGGCGTAGTCGACGGCCCAGCGCAGCGCCTGCTCCGAGGCGGGTGAGCTGTCCACGCCGACGACGATCCGGGGGTGCGCACTGTTGGCCATGCCGCTGCTCCTTGCTCGGTTTGCCCGGCCCCGGCTCCCCGACCGGGTGGGCGGCCGGCCCGCTCGGCCCAGGGAAGCCCGAAGGCCGACTCGACGCCCCAAACATAGATCAATACGAACATTCACCCGCAGACTGGCACGCCGGTGGCCGGACCGGCCGCGGAATTGGTACTGGCGGGTGCACGGGTCCCATCACCCGCGCACCCGCCAGCGTTTCGCGGACGGCGCTCCGCCGGCCGCCTCACGGACCCCGCCGGACGCGGCAGGGAGGCCCGGGAGACGGCCCGTCGGCCGTCAGGCCCGGTAGGCGGCCCAGGAGTTGGCCATCCTGGCGACCTGACCGGCGGTGAACTGCGTCATGCAGGAGTCGTACGTGTAGTCCATGAAGTTGTGGATCGGGTCGACCCCGGTGGCGGTGCAGGTGTCCCGGCCGGTGGGGCACTGGAAGGCGGCGCTCTTCTCGGCCGGGGTGTCGGAGACGTAGTCGCCCTGGCCGCTGCAGCCGCCCTGGAAGGTGTGGTAGAGCCCGAGCCAGTGGCCGACCTCGTGGGTGGCGGTGTCGCCCTCGTTGTAGTTGGCGGCCGAGCCGCCGGGGAACGAGGAGTCGAGGATGACCACGCCGTCGTCGGACGGGTTCGAGCGGTACGAACTCGGGAAGGTCGCCCAGCCGAGCAGCGACTGGCCGAGCTTGGCGGTGTAGAGGTTGAGGGCGTTGGAGCCGCCCTTGCGCAGCGAGGTCTTCATCGACTTCTCGGCCGAGGAGCCCGGGGTGATGCCGTTGTACCAGGTCGCGTTGTCGGTGTAGTCGGTCGCGACCAGCTGGAACTGGAACTGGCTGGGGGTGTTGCCGGCCCCCTGGCCGCTGTAGGCGGCGTTCAGGACCGAGATCTGCTTGGCGATCGTGGTCGCGCTGAGCTTGCCGGTCGACCCGGAGTGGACGACGTGCACGTACACCGGGATGGTGGTGGTGGCGGCCAGCGTGCCGGGGGCGAGCAGTGCACTGCCCTGGGCGGAGTTGGCCAGCTTGGTGAGCCGGGCCTGCAGGTCCACGTCCATGGCCTTGGCCTGGACGTCGGAGACGGCGTTGGGCTCCTGGCTCGTGGCGCTGCCGGCGGGCTTGCGGGCGGCCGCGTCCTGGCTCGCGCCGCTCTCGCCGCCGACGCACTGGGCCGCGGAGGGGGCCTGGGCGGCGGCGGTGGAGAACGCGGACGGCGCGGCGAACTGGCCGAGGCCGAGGGCGGCGACGAGGGCGGCGGCGCTGAGGAATCTGCGGGGGACACGCGAGGGGACGCGGGCAGAACGACGCATCTGCGCTCCTGAAAGGGAGTTGTGGGGGGTGGCAGCCGTTGGGGGGCCGCCGGATCCTAAGGCTACGCAGGGCCGCGTGTACGCGTCAGTTCTCTTTCGGCCTGAAAGTTCTGACGACAAATCGGACGGGGCCCGGAAGCCCGATCGATCGACGCCGGTCTCAGGTGGAGCATTTCCGGTGCCCAACGATGGGGTGACGCCCCCGGGTTGTCCGAAAGTTGACTTGCCGTCCGCCCGACGGGGCTCCGGAGAGGTACCCCGGACGGGTCGGCGGACGGCCCCGCACCGCCTCGCCGAGACTACGACGCCACGAAGACGATCTCCCGCAGGGCGCGCGCACCGGCCCGGTCGAGTACCACGGCCGACGCACACCCGGCGGGCGGCTCCCCCGTCCCCGCCAGCCTGCGGCGCAGCCGCCCGGCGGCCTTCCGGTGCCGGGCGAACGCGTACGCCGAGACCCCCTGACCGCGGGCGCGCTGGCCTTCGCGGGCCTCACCGACCGTGGCGTCCAGCAGGATCAGGTGCACCCGCCGCCCCTGCCGCGCGGCCGCACGGGTCAGCCAGAGCCGCACCCAGGGCAGCGCGCCGCAGTCGTGCACCGCGAGCGGCCCGCCGTCCAGCACCGCACGGCGCAGCCTTCGGTAGTGCGCGACGCGGACCAGCGGCCGGTAGACGAAGTACGGCAGCCGGGCGGGCAGCCGCTTCGCGAACTCCTCCCGCACCTGCTGGGAGTCGACCAGCCCGGCCCGGATGCACCGGCGCATCAGGGTGCTCTTGCCGCTGCCGGGCAGCCCGGAGACGACCAGCAGGTCGTCGGCGCGGTAGTGCAGGGCGGCCGGCGCGTCGGCGGGGCCGTCGGCGGCGTCGGCACCGCCCCGGGCCGCCCGGCGCAGGTCGTGCAGGCCGCGCGGGCGCAGCACGGGCCCGGCCGTGCACTCCCCGGCCGGGCACTCGCCGGCCCGGCCCACGGCTCTCGGCACGGGCGCCTCGGTCCCGGACACCTCGACCTCTACCACCGGCACTCCCCCTGACTCCCCGGCCTCCGCCTCGCAAGGAGCCTTCCCTGCTCAAGAGAGAGTAAAGACTAGTGCTCAGGCCGGTCCGGCCGAGGCTCTTCACCGACCGCCCACAAGACCGCACCCCCGCCCACCCGGGGTGGCGGGCGGGCGGGGGCCGGGTCCCGGGGCCTCGGCGGGCGCGCGGCGCCGCCGGAGCGGTCAGCCCAGCTGCGGCGCGACGCGGGAGGCGATCAGATCCAGGTGGTCGAGGTCGTCCAGGTCCAGGATCTGCAGGTAGACCCGCTCGGTGCCGACCTCGGCGTAGCGGCCGATCTTCTCCACCACCTCGTCCGGGGTGCCGGCCAGCCCGTTCGCCTTCAGCTCGTCCACCTCGCGGCCGATCGCAGCCGCCCGGCGGGCCACCTCGGCGTCGTCGCGGCCCACGCAGGCGACCAGGGCGTTGGAGTACACCAGGTCGTCCGCCCGGCGGCCGGCCCGCTCGACGGCGGCCCGGACCCGGCCGAACTGGGCGGCGCTCCCCTCGATCGAGGTGAACGGCAGGTTGAACTCGTCGGCGAAGCGGGCGGCCAGCGCCGGCGTCCTGGTCGGCCCGGTACCGCCGACCAGGACGGGGATCTTCTCCTGGGCCGGCTTGGGCAGCGCCGGCGAGTCGGTCAGCCGGTAGTACTCACCCTCGAAGTCGAAGGTGTCGCCGAGCTTGGTGCCCCAGAGCCCGGTGATGATCGCCAGCTGCTCCTCCAGCCGGCCGAACTTCTCCTTGGGGAAGGGGACGCCGTAGGCGGTGTGCTCCTCCTCGTACCAGCCGGCGCCGAGGCCGAACTCGACCCGGCCCCCGCTCATCGCGTCGACCTGGGCGACCTGGATGGCGAGCACCCCGGGGAGCCGGAAGGTGGCGGCGGTCATCAGGGTGCCGAGACGGATGGTGCTGGTCTCGCGGGCGAGCCCGGCCAGGGTGATCCAGGCGTCGGTGGGGCCGGGCAGGCCGCTCACGCCGCCCATCTTCAGGTAGTGGTCGGAGCGGAAGAAGGCGCTGAAGGCGCCCAGCTCCTCGGCGGTGCGGGCGACGGTGAGCAGCGTGTCGTAGCTCGCGCCCTGCTGGGGTTCGGTGAAGATTCGAAGATCCATAAGGGCCATTCTGGTACAGAGCACCCCGTACGCCGGGGCGATCCGCCGATCCCGCCGCACCGGCGTCGGACCGCCGCCGGACCGCCGCCGGCCGGACCCGCCCGTCTCCCCGGGGTGGCCAAGGTCTCAACACCGATCCGCCGCGGGCTGCCGTGCCGGGCGGGCCGGTCGCCTACCGTGGACGGATGTTCGCCACGCCCGACGAGTTCCGCCGGCGCTCCGCCCAGCAGCCGGCGGGGTGCCCCCTGCCCTGGATCGCCGCCGCCTTCGGCCCGCGGCTCGCCGGGCCTGCCGTCGAGCCCGGCTTCGTCGCGGCGGTCGACCAGCACGCCACGGCCGTGCGCGAGCTGCTCTACGCCCAGGGGCCCGAGCTGCTCCCCCGCCGCCTGGACCGCACCGAGCTGTCGGACTACGCGCTCGGCCTGCTGGACGCGCTCTCCGAGAGCGGCCGACTGGACCGGGCCGCGTACGACTACGCGGTGCACCGGCTCACCGCGGTCTGCTGGCTGGCGCGCGAGCACGGCCTGCTCGCTCCCTGAGCCGTCCGCACCCCTGAGCCGTCCGCACCCCTTGGCCGTCCGCCCCTCTCTTGGCCGTCCGCCCCGCTGAGCCGTCCGGGCCCCCTGCGCGCCGTCCCCCGGCGCCGCCTCCGCGGGCTTCCTTGTCGCTTCCTGATCGCCCCCTGGCCATCTCCTGACCGTCACCGGAACCACCCGGGCGCAGCCGGGGCGCCGGCGCGTACAGTGGCGGTCCACGGACGGAGAGCAGGGCGGGGCGGTAGCGGATGAGCAGGGACGGCGACACGGCGCACACGGTCGGAACCGGCCGCGAGGCCGGCACGGGCGGGCACCGCGCCCTGGTCTGGCGCGAGCTGCCGGAGCGGCCGGCGGCCGCCGTCCTCGTGCTGCACGGCGGCGAGGAGCACAGCCTCTCCCGGCCGGGCCCGATCAACCTGCCGGGCCTGCGGATGCAGGGGTTCGTCCGCGCGCTGCGCCGCGAGACGGCCGGGGCCGGCGTGGCGATCGGCACCGTCCGCTACCGCCACCGCGGCTGGAACGGCGAGCGCGCCGACGCAGGGCGGGACACCCGCGCCGCCCTCGGCGACCTCGCCGAGGAGCTGGGCCGGGTGCCCACCGTCCTGGTCGGCCACTCGATGGGCGGCCGCGCCGCGCTGTACGCGGCCGGCCACCCGAACGTGACCGGGGTCATCGCCCTGGCACCGTGGTGCCCGGCCGAGGACGCCTGCGACCAGCTCGCCGACCGGGACGTCCTGATGCTGCACGGCGACCGCGACCGGGTGACACCCCCGGCCGAGACGCTCGCCTTCGCCGCCCGCAGCCGCGCCGCCGGGGCCCGGGTATGCGGCTACACGGTGACCGGCAGCGGCCATGCGCTGCTCCAGCGGATCGGCGACTGGCACCGCGCCACCGCCCGCCTCGGCGCCGGCCTGCTCGGCCTGCGCGACCTCCCCGCCGAGACCGCCGCCGCCCTCGCCCTGCCCGCCGGCTCCGCCGACGCGCTCGCCCTCCCCCTCCCGCCCCAGCCCCGCACCCCGGCTCCCCGGCCCACGCCCACGGCCCTGCCCACCGACGCCTGACCGGGGGGCCACCGGCACCTGACCGCGGGCCACCGGCACCTGACCGGGGCCGCCTCGGAGGCCACTACCAGGGCACGACGTTCCCCCGGTGGTCGACGAAGTGGAGGCCGGGCTTCCCGCGGTGGCGTTCGATCGTCTCCGCGACCCCGGGGACGCTCTCCTCCACGCTCAGCTCGGCCTCGGGGCCGCCGAGTTCGGTGCGCACCCAGCCCGGGTCCATCAGCAGCAGCGTCCGGGTGTCCGCGGCGTGGCGGGCGGCGTGGCAGCGCATCAGCTGGTTCAGCGCGGACTTGCTGGCCCGGTAGAGGTCCTGTCCGCCGTCGGTGTTCAGGGTGATGCTGCCCTGGTCGGAGGACATCACGCCGATGGTCCCGGCCGGTGCGACCAGCGGGCCGAGGACGTCCACGACGCGCATCGGGCTGAGCGCGTTGGTCACCATGACCTCGGTGAACATGTCCGTCGGGACCTCGCCGATCGGCAGGTCGCCGCGGGTGACGGCGGCGTTGACGAAGAGCAGGTCGAGGGTGCGCCCGGCGAGCCGGTCGCGCAGCGCCGCGGTCTGCTCCGGATCGGTCATCTCCAGGTGCTCGACGGTCAGCCGTCCTCCGGAGGTGTCGGCCAGGTCGTGGAGGCCGGTGCGTGTGCCGCCGCGCACCGTGCCGATGACGTCCCAGCCGCGGCGGAGGAGCTCGGCGGCGAGCCCGAGGCCCAGGGTCCGGGAGGCGCCGATGACGAGGGCGGTCTTGCGAGTGTCGGTCATGATCCGAGTCTCCGGGCCGTCCGACCGGGCGTCCAATGCCCTTCCGGGCGCATTGATACCGTGGGGGCATGGATCTGGACCTGCGCAAACTCCGCTACTTCACCGCGGTGGCCGAGCACGGGCAATTCGGCCGGGCGGCCCAGGAGTTGTTCATCACCCAACCGGTCCTCAGCCGCCAGATCCGGGCTTTCGAGCAGGAGTTGGGCTGCGCGCTGTTCACCCGGACCACGCGCAGCGTCGAACTCACCACGGCCGGGCGGCAGTTGTACGAGGAGGCGCGGCGGATCGCCGGCGTGGTGGACACCGCCCTGCGGCGCGTCCAGGAGGCCGCGCGGGGCGAGCAGCGGCTGGTCGTCGCCTTCTCGCCCGGCCTGCACGTGTCGGTGGCGGTCCGGGCGTTCACCGCCCGCCGCCCGGAGGTCGCGGTCGACGTCCTCCCGCTGCGCTGGTGGGAGCAGGACGCGCCGCTGCGCGACGGCCGCGCACACGTGGGCTTCCTGCGGCGCCCCTTCGACGACGCGGGGCTGCGCACCGTCCCCATCGGGCGGGAGAGCAAGGTCGCGTGCCTGCCCGTGACGCATCCGCTGGCCGATCGCCCCGCCCTCACCACGGCCGATCTCGACGGCGAGCCGATCCTCGACTCCCGGACGCGGCGCACCTCCTCGCTGGAGGAGAAGTTCGAGCTCATCGCCTCCGGGCAGGGCATCGCGCTGGTCCCGGCGAGCGTCTCCGGCTCGTACTCCCGCTCCGACCTGCGCTACCTGCCCGTCACCGACTTCCCGCCCGTCGAGACCTGCCTGGCGGTGCCGGAGCGCGACTGCGCGGACCCGGTACCGGAGTTCCTGGCCGTCGCCACCGGCGCGCTGCGCCGCGCCGCGGCCACTCCCCCGGTCTCCGCCTGACCGCGCCCGGCCGGGTGCGGTCGACGGTCAGGCCCCGCCGGGCGTCCTGGGGAGCGCACGGTGGGCGAACCAGGCCTCGCGCGCCTGGGCGCGGGTGCCGGCCGGGTTCCGGCGGTGCCAGGCGGCGGTGAAGCGGTTGAACTCGAACTGCTCCGCGATCTCGCGCGGCCGGGCCGCGTCCGGGCGGGTGGCGTGCCAGTGGGCCACCGCGTCCGCCAGGGTCCGGCCGGGGCTCCGGGCGATGAACTCGCGCATGAAGGCGTCGAAGTGGAAGCCGGGGCCGATCTCCTCGACGAAGTACCCCCGCAGGACCTGGCTGCACCGCTGGCCGGGCGGGATCACGGTGCCGCCGTCGACGGGCCCGGCCAACTGCGCGGCCGCCGGTCGGCGGCGGGCCGGGGCGGCCGGCAGCGGCCGGCCGTCCAGCGCCGCCGCGAGCCGGGTGGTGAGCGCCGCCTTGCCGCCGGAGCGCGCGACGCCCATCGTCCGGGCGAGACCGGTGAGCTCGTCCAGCGTCCAGTACCAGCGCTGCAGCTCGGCCCCGGTGAGACCGGCCGTCAGCGGCGGTCTCGACTCGGCGACGGTCGCACCGGCGTTCCCGTTCTCGTTCATGACCGCCATTCTGCCGGGCCCGGCCCGGGGCGGACCGCGGTGGGTGCGGCCGGCCGGACCGGGGCGCCGGGGTCACCGGGCCCAGGGCAGGACCCGGGTGCCCTCGGCCCCGGGGACGGAGGCCACGCCGTCGGCGCGCATGGCGACGTGGGCCTCGGCGGCCTCCGGGGCGTGGATCCGGCGGATCACGTGCGGCGGGAGGACGAAGGTCTGACCGGCCGCGACCCGCTCGGTGCGGGCGTCGCAGGTGACTTCGAGAACGCCCGCGGTGACGGTCCAGACCTGTTCCCGGTCGATGACGTGCTCCGGGCCGGTCTGCCCGGCCGCCATCTCGACGGTCCAGGTGCTCAGTTCGGCGCTGCCGCGGCTGGGGGCGGCGAGGCCGGTCATGCGGGCGTTGGGCGACTCGGTGACGTTGTCGGCGTTGGGGGTGATGACGCGCAAGGCGGGCTCCTGTGGCTGAGATCGGTGGACCGGATCAGGTAGGGCACTTCGAGAGACGGACGGTGTGCAGGGCACCGGCGGGACCGCTGCTACGCGGGCGACTTCGCATACGTGAGGACGACGGTGCCGCCCTCGAAGGTGCGGGTGCCGGTGAGGGCGAGGTTGCGCGGGGCGAAGCCGGTGCGGAAGAGCGGGATGCCGCTGCCGGCGAGGACCGGGTACTGCTTGACGACCAGTTCGTCGATCTCGGGCAGCAGCTGACCGGCGAGGTCGGCCCCACCGCAGAGCCAGATGCCCAGACCCTCCTCCTGCTTGAGCTTGCGCACCACGGCGAGCGGGTCGTCGGCGACGACCTCCACCGCCCGGTCCGGGCTCGTGGTGAGGCTGCGGGAGAACACGATCTGCCGCAGGTGGGCGTACGGGCTGGTCTGGCCGATCGCGAGGCCCGGGTCGTAGGTGCCGCGACCCATCAGGACGGTGTCGAAGCGGGCGTTGGGAGCCTCGGCGATCCCGAAGGCGGCACGGGCCGCGGTGGGCATGGTCTCCGGCCACTCGGTGAGCAGGTACGGGAGGAAGTCCTCGGTGAGCTGTTCGAGGAGGAAGTCGAAGTCCCCGCCCGGCCCGGCGATGAAGCCGTCGACCGTGGCGGCGATGAAGTAGGTGAGCTTGCGCATACAGGATCCGTTCCACGAGACGAACTTTGCGACGAGCAGAACTTTACGCAGTTCCACTATCAGACGTCAAGAGTAATTTTACGATGAGCATAAGTTTGAGGGACGGCATCCGTGCGGGAACGCCGCGGGCGGCGGGACCGGCGGTTGCCGGCCCCGCCGCCCGGGCGGGGGGTGTCGATGGTCAGCGGCGCAGCGGGCCCTCGCAGGTGTAGTCGGAGGTGCCGGCCTTGCCGTTGGTCCAGATGTCGACCTTGCCGAAGGTGCAGTTCATGTCGTTGAGGTTGTTGGCCCCGGCGACGTCCCGGGTGCGGGTGAGGATGAAGTAGTCGACGGTGTCGCCCATGTTGCGGAACACCTCGTCCGGGTCGGTGGAGTCGGCGAGGTTGGCGGTGATCCGGCCGCTGCAGACGAAGCGGGCCGGCTTGCCGGTCGGGTCGCCGGTGTCCTTGCAGTCGGGGGTGGACCAGGTGGCCTTGGCGAAGGCGGCCTGGACGGCGGCGGGGGTGGCGAGGTTGAGCCGGTCGTTGGGGACGAAGGAGGTGGACGGCACGTAGAGGCTGTCGACGTTGCGGATCTGCTCGTCGAGGAAGGCGTTGTACTCGGCCTGGAGGTCCGCGTCGGCGCCGACCCGGTTGCGCCAGGCGTCGAAGCCGGCCGGGTCGTCGGCGCGCAGGTGCCCGTACATCTCGCGGAGCAGGGTCGGGTGCTCGATCCAGAGGAACTCGAAGAAGGTCCCGGCGTAGTTGTAGAAGTGGAAGGCCGGGGTGTCCTGGTAGGTGCGGTGGATGAGCTGGTCGACCGTCAGCCGCGGGATGCCCTTGGCCTCGTCGGCGGCGAGCTTGCGCACCAGGGACTTGCGCACCAGGATGCCGTCCTCGCGGGTGGAGCCGTCGAAGAACTCGGCGGTGCCCTCGTCCATCGCCGTGGTCTTGTCGTTGGCGTACCAGCGCGGCTCGTTGAAGTAGCCGGGCACGGCCCAGCGGCCGTTCAGGTAGTGCACGTACTCGTGCCGGAACAGCTCCTCCAGCGTGAGCTGGGAGTCCTGCGGGACGCGGCGCTGGTACGTGTAGAAGGTGGCGCCGCGCTCGATGTAGACGCCGCCGTTGGCGGTGGAGTAGCCGGTGAGGACGGGGTGGTAGACCTCGTAGTCGGCGCGCGAGGCGTACAGGTGGATGTGCAGGGTGGGGTTGGGGTCGCCGGCGAGCGGCTGGTCGGTGCCCAGAACGCGGAAGAACTGGCTCTTGACCTGCTTGCTCGCGTAGTACATCTGGTCGACGGTGGCCTTGTCGAGGGCGGTGCGGACCTCGATGGCGCCGTTGTCGTAGGTGTAGGTGTTGGGGAAGACGCGCGCCTCCAACTGGCTGATGCAGACGCCGTACTGCTCGCACACGCCGTAGTAGGCGGCCCAGCCGATCAGCTTCGCCCACGGGTCGGACCACTCGCCGAAGGCGGCCTTGGTCGCGTCCAGGACGGCGCCCGTGTCGGCGACGACGTCGGCGCGCAGGGCGGCTATCTGGCCGAAGCGGCCGTACTCGGCCATGGCGTCGCGGGCGACCCAGGCGTTCTTGGTGCCCTTGAGGTGGCCGTAGGAGGAGAAGGCGCGGAAGGTGGCGCGGTACTGCGGGTCGGCGGCGACGGCCGCCATGAACGCCTGGTCCTGGTTGTAGATGCCCAGGTAGTTGAGGTTGAGCGCCTGGAGCGCGGCCTTGCCCCACTCGGTGTTGTCCGCGACGGCGGTGCCGGGGGCGAGCACGGCGAGGATCTGCCGGGCGAGGTCGAGGTTGCGCTGGCGCAGGCCCGTGCTGCCGGCGGTGATGGCGGCCTCGCGCAGGGTCCGCGCCGCGAGGTCGGTGCGGTCGAAGGCGTGCGGGCTGGTGCGGTAGGCGTCCAGGGCGTGCTGGACGGCGCCGCCGGTGGCCGGGTCGGTGATGTCGATCTCGGCGTGGTTGAAGTCGTGGTAGGCGGTGGCGTGCAGGAACGTCCACAGTTCGTACAGGTGGGAGGCGCCGGTGCCGTCGTCGCCGGCGGCGAGGGCGGTCGCCCGGTCGGCGACGGCCTGCACGTGGGCGTCGTCCATGGTGACGGCGAAGCGGGCGTCCCAGGTCCACAGGAAGGACTTGAGGCAGCCGTCGGCCGTGACGGCGGGGTCGGTGAGGAAGTCGGCCAGCTGCGCCGGGGCGAGGCCGGTCATGCCGTCGAGGGTGCACGGGACGCCGGCCGCGGTGACCGGGGCGGGCGCCGCGGCGGGCGCGCCGGTGGCCTGGTCGGCGGTCGGGGCGGGGGCGCCCACGTGGTCGGGCAGCAGTCCGGGGATCAGCGAGTCGCCGAGCGAGCCGCCGCCCGGTGCGGGCGCGGCGGTGCCGGCCTTGGGCGCGGAGTCCCCGAGGTGGTCCACCTCGTCGTAGGCGGTGGTCTGCGGCGCGTCCTGGGCCGGCGCGGCCTGGGCCGGCGCGGCCTGGGCCGACGTGTTCTGGGACGCCGCGGCCGGAGCGGCGGCCGGAGCGGCGGCCGGCGTGAGGGCCTGGGCGCTCTGCAGGGCGGGCAGCGTCAGGGCGGCTGCCAGGGTGGCGGCCAGCAGGACTCGGCGCGCGGTACGGCGAGTTGACACCGGTTCTCCTGAAAGTGGGGGCGGAGGGAGTGGTGCAGGACGGTCGGCGGCGGCCGTGGCCCGCCGACCCGGGAAGGGCCACCGAGGGGTGGCCGGTGGGGGTGTTCGTCATCGCTGGCGGTGCGAGCGGTAACATAGCAATGTGAAATTGCACCAACAAGGGCTTGCGCACGGCCGTCTTTTGGGGCCGCGTCAGGTCCGTCTACGATGGCCGGGAAGACCGTCCACGGCGCGTGGCCGGAACGGCAGCGACGAGACGGGGAGCGAACCGGGAGTGCGACGGCTGGGGGATCTGGAAGCGCAGATCATGGACCGCCTGTGGAGCTGGGGCCGGCCCGCGACCGTGCGCGAGCTCGTCGAGGACCTCAACCGGGAACGCCCCCTCGCGTACACCACGGTGATGACCGTGGCCGACACGCTCCACGGCAAGGGCGTGCTCCGCCGGGAGAAGCAGCGCCGGGCCTGGCTCTACGAGCCGACCCGCAGCCGGGAGTCGTACACCGCCGCGCTCATGCAGGACGCCCTCGGCTCCAGCACCGACCGCTCCAGCGCCCTGGCCCACTTCGTGGAGCAGATCGCCCCGGAGGAGCAGGAGGCACTCCGCCAGGCGCTGCGGGCGCTCACCAGCGGCGACCCGGAGTGATCGGCTCCCTCGTCCTCACCGGGTACGCCGCCGTCCTCGCATTCGCCGTCCCTCCCCTGCTCGCCCGGGCCCGGTGGCCGCTGCGCGCCCCGCGCACGGCGATCCTGCTCTGGCAGGTGCTGATGGCGGCCTTCATCGTCACCGTCGCACTCGCCTGGTACCACGTCACCTCGTCCGGGCGGCACCTGCACGGGCTGCTCGGAGCGGCCGAGCAGTGGCTTGGCGAGCCGCACGCCGCCGGCGGCCCGGAAGGGCTCGGACTGCTGGTGCCGGTCGGCCTCACCGCACTCTGGCCGGCGGCCTGGTTCACGGCGGTCACCGTCTCCGCCCGCCGCCGGCGGCGCCGCCACGCCCGACTGCTCGACCTGGTCGGCCGGCCCGCGCCCGAGCTGGGCGCCGTCGTCCTGGACCACGACCGCCCGGCCGCCTACTGCCTGCCCGGCCGGCCCGCCCGGGTGGTCCTGACCAGCGCCGCCCTCGACACCCTGACCAGCGCGCAGCTGCAGGCCGTCCTGGCCCACGAACGGGCCCACCTGACCGACCGCCACCACATCGCGATGGCCGCCGCCGAGGCCTTCGGCCGCGCCTACCGCATCCTGCCGCTGGCCCGCGCCGCCCGCGAACGGACCGCCGAGCTGGTCGAGATGGCCTGCGACGACCGTGCGCTGCGCACCTCCTCGGCGCGGGCGCTCGCGGACGCGATGTGCGAGGTGGCGACGGGCGCCACCCCGCAGTCGGCCTTCGCGGCCGACGGCGCGGCCGTGCTGGTCCGGCTGCGGCGGCTGCTGCGCCCGAGCGCCCCGCTCCATCCGGCCGCGCGCTGCGCCGTCCTGCTACTCGGCGTGGCCGCCGCGGCGCTCCCCTACTTCCTGACCTGCGGGCCCGTGCTCGGCTGAGCCGGCGCACCGGCTAGACCAGCAGGACGTGGTCGCCCTCGGTGATCCGGCCGGGGGCGAGCACCTGGGCGTGCACGCCCGCGCAGGGGTGCGGGCCCATCCCCGGCAGCGGCTCCAGCCGGTTGTGCCGGGCCGGCACCCGCAGCGCCTCCGGGTCCCGGGGCAGCGGCCCGTGGGCGAGGGTGGGGACGGCGCAGCGCGGGGTGGGGACGGTGATCCGCAGGCGCAGCCGCGGTCCGACGGCCAGCTCCCGGCCGATCCAGGCGTTCTCGACGAAGCCGCTTCCGGCGGTGCGGATCACCAGGTTCGGCCGGTAGCGCCGCAGGTCCACCGGGCCGTTCGGGCTCAGCTCGCCGATCCGGTCGACGGTGGCCGTGGTCAGCAGGTGCAGGGGCGAGTGGTCGAAGAAGGTGCCGGCGGGCAACCGGATGGCGTGCAGCGGGACTTCGGCGTCCGGGCCGCCGCGCAGCACCTCGTCGGGCTCGGCCCGGTCCAGGGTGGCCTCCGCCGGGGGTTCGGCGACGAGCGCGACCGGGCGGCCGACCGCCGCCGACAGGCCCTCGGGCCCGAGCTCGGTACCGTCCGCGTCGGTGATCCGCACGCCGTCGGCGGTGGTCGCCGCCGTGAGGGAGAGCAGGTTGCGCCACAGGCGCGGGTTCTTGGCGCTGGCCACCCTGCCGGTGTGCGGGTCGAGCAGCGCGTGTCGTCGGTCGCCGTCGATGCCGCGGTCGGTGACGTCGGCGGCGGGCAGGCGCTCACCGAGCATCGACTTCACGGGGTAGCGCCACAGTTCCCCGACCGTGCCGACGGGGATGGCCGTGTCCTTCAAGAGGGTCCTGCCTTTCGAGGGACCTTGCGTGGAGGCCCTTGCGTGGAGGGACTTGTGCGGAGGCCCTTGCGTGGAGGGACTTGTGCGGAGGGACCGTGTGCGGACGCCCCGGGCCCCACTCCGCAGACCCTACGCGGGGTAGAGGAGGTCGATCAGCTCGTTCGCCTGTTCGGGGTTGAGCCGCGGATCGCACAGGGTCTGGTAGCGGTCGGTCAGCGACGCCTCGGTCCGGACGTTCCCGCCGAGGCACTCGGTGACGTCGGTCGCGGCCGTCTCCAGGTGCAGGCCCCCGGCGTGCCGGCCGCGGCGTTCGAGGACGCGGCGGAAGGCGGCGGCCTCCTCCGCGATCGCCCGCAGGTGCCGGGTCTTGAGGCCGCCGGCCGCGCGCACGGTGTTGCCGTGCATCGGGTCGGTCGTCCACACCACGGGGTGGCCGGCCCGCCGGACGGCGTCGACGAGGTCCGGCATCACCCGGTCGACCTCGGCGCGGCCGAACCGCAGGATGAGGGTGAGCCGGCCGGGGGTGCGTTCGGGGTCGAGCCGCCGGCAGAGCGCGAGGACGTCGGCCGGGCTCGCGGTCGGTCCGACCTTGCAGGCGACCGGATTGCGGACCGCGGCGAGCAGCTCGACGTGCGCCGCGTCGGGCTGTCTGGTCCGCTCCCCGACCCAGGGCAGGTGGGTCGAGGCGAGGTACTCGCCGCCGCCGGGGGCGGGGCGCACCAGCGGGCCCTCGTAGTCGACGACCAGCGCCTCGTGGCTGGCCCAGGGCCCGGCCGCGGGCCGGCCGGCGTCCGTCCCGGCCCGTTCGCGCCGGATCCGGCGCAGCTGCTCGCACACCCGTGCACCGGCCCGGTGGGCGAGCAGCATCCGCCGGGGGTCGTGCCGGCGGGCCTCCGGGGTGGGCTCCTCGGAGTTGACCAGGTGTCCCCGGAAAACCGGGAGTTCGACGCCGCCGTGCAGCTCGGTGGGTGCCGAGCGCGGCTTGGCGAACTGCCCGCCGATACGGCCGACCCGGACGACCCGCCCGCCCGTCCGGTCGGCGAGCCGGTCGCCGAGCGCGTCCAGGACGGCCAGCCGGGCGGCGAGGTGGCCGGGCGTCTGCTCGGCGAGGCTCTCCGCGCAGTCACCGACCTGCAGCAGCCAGGCCCCGCCGGCGGCGACCTCGGCCAGGCTCCGGTGCAGCTCGGCCGTCTCGGGGAAGAGCACCGGCGGCGCGGCCTGCAGCAGGGCGCGGCGGGTCGGCCGGTAGGCGGCGTGGTCCCGCCAGTCGGGCTGCTGCGCGGCGGGCAGCAGGTCCCAGAGCAGCGGTTCGTCGTCGGCGAGAACTCTCGGGCCCTCGGCCGGGAAGGAAGACATCAGCGGTTCTCTCTCCGATGGATCCGATGGACTGGTCGGTGCTGCTGCGGTCCGGGCGACGGTGCTGCGGCGCTGCGTGGACGGTCTGACGGTGCTTCGCCGGTGGTCCGACGGTGCTGTGCCGGTGGTCCGACGGTGCGGCGGCCGGTGACCCGGACGCCGGCGACTCACCCCACCGCTTCGGCCGCCAGGCGGTCCGTCAGCGCCCGCTTGTTCACCTTCCCGACCGTGGTCAGCGGCAGGGCGGCGACGACCACCAGGCGGTCGGGCAGCTTGTAGGTGGCGAGGCCGCGCTCGACCAGGAAGTCGACCGCCTCGGCGAGACCCAGGCCCACGCCGGGCGCGACGACGAACGCGCAGATCCGCTCACCGAAGTCGGGATCGGGCACCGGCACGACGGCCACCTCGCGGACGGCCGGGTGGGCCAGCAGCTCGTTCTCCAGCTCCTCGGCGGCCACCTTCTCGCCGCCCTTGTTGATCACCTCCTTGGTCCGGCCGAGCGCGACCACGTACCCGTTCGGCAGCAGCCGCACCAGGTCGCCGGTGCGGTAGAAGCCGTCCGGGGTGAAGGCCGTGGCGTTGTGCTCCCCCGCCCGGTAGTAGCCGCGCAGGGTGTAGGGGCCGCGGGTGAGCAGCTGTCCGGCCTCGCCGGGCGCCACCTCGCGGCCCTGCTCGTCGACCGCCCGGAGCTCGTCGGCCGGGGAGAGCGGCCGGCCCTGTGTGGTGGCGACCAGCTCGTCCGGGTCGTCGAGCCGGGTGTAGTTGAGCAGCCCCTCGCCCATCCCGAAGACCTGCTGCAGCGTGCAGCCCAGGGTGCCGCGCACCCGGCGGGCGGCCTCGGCCGGCAGCTTGGCCCCGCCGACCTGGAGCAGTTCCAGGGTGGCGAGGTCGTCGTCCAGCCACTCCACGGCCTGCATCCAGAGCAGTGCCAGCGGCGGGACGAGGGCCGTGACCGTGACGCCCTCCCGCTCGATCAGGGCGAAGGCGGTGTCCGGGCTCGCGTCGGTGGTGAGCACGATCCGGCCGCCGGCGTGCAGCGTGCCGAGCACCCCGGGGCAGCCGAGCGCGAAGTTGTGCGCGACCGGCAGGGCGGCCAGGTAGACGGTGTCCCGGCCCAGTTCGCAGACCTCGGCGCTGGCCCGGACGTTGTAGGCGTAGTCGGCGTGGGTGCGCGGGATGAGCTTGGGCTGCCCGGTGGTGCCGCCGGAGAGCAGGAAGAACGCCACGTCCTCGGCGTCCGGGCGCGCCGGGGCCGGCCCGGAGCCGTCCGCCCCGGCGGCCACCCCGGCGTCTCCGCCCGCCCCTTCCGGTGCGTCCAGGCTCGCCAGCGGGACGAACTCGGCGGCGTCCCCGGCCACCACCACGTGCTGGAGGCCGGGGGCCCGGCGCCGGACCTGGCGGGCCAGCTCGCGGTAGTCGAACCCGAGGTCCTGGTCGGCGATCACGTACGCGCTCGCCCCGGTCAGTTCGGCCAGTGCGCCGATCTCGTGCTCCCGGTGGGCGGGCAGCGCCAGCACGGGCAGGGCGCCGATCCGGCAGAGCGCGAAGAACACGGGCAGGAACTCGACCACGTTGGGCAGCTGGAGGAGGACGGTGTCGCCCGGCGCGATGCCGAGCCGCCGCAGGCCGCCGGCCAGCCGGTGGGCCCAGCCGTCCAGCTCCCGGTAGCTCACCCGGCGGTCGCCGGCCGTGACGGCCACGGCGTCGCCGTGGGCGTCCGCCCAGGTGGTGAGCAGGCCGCCGATCGTGACGTCCTGCCAGTAGCCCTCCTCCCGGTACCGCTGCGCCTGCTCCTCCGGCCACGGCGTGAAACCCGCAAGCATCTGATTCGGCTCCCTCTGTAGTCCGGTCGGTCGTCGGGTCGGTCGTCGGGTCGGTGGTCGGTGGCGGGTCAGGCGGCGGGGGCGGGGGCCTCGGCGGCCGGGCCGGCGCCGATCACGTGCGGGGCCACGCTGGACAGCTTCTCGCGGGTCTCCTCCAGTTCGCGGGCGGGGACGGAGTCGCCGACGATGCCCGCGCCGGCCCGTAGCCAGGCGTGGCCGTCCTGCTCGTAGAGGGCGCGCAGGACCAGGGCCGCGTCCATCGAGCCGTTGCTGGAGGCGGTCAGGACGGCGCCGGAGTACAGCCCGCGGGCGCTCGGCTCCAGGCGGACGATGCGCTCGTAGGCGGCTTCCTTGGGCACCCCGGAGGCGGTGATCGCCGGGAAGAGCGCGGCCAGGGCGTCCCAGGCGGTCCGGCCGGGGGCGAGCTGCCCGAGTACCCGGGAGCCGAGGTGCTGGACGCTGCCGCGGGGCTTGACGGTCATGAAGTCCCCGACCACCACCGAGTCGGGGTCGCAGACGGTGAGCAGCTCCTCGTAGCCCAGCTTCACCGAGATGGCGTGCTCGAAGATCTCCTTGGCGTCGCCGAGCAGCTCCTCGCGGAGGCGGGCGTCCTGCTCGGCGCCGAGCCCGAACGCCCGGGTGCCGGCCAGGGGCTGGGTGGAGACGGCGCCGTCGTCGTCCACCTCGACCACGGTCTCCGGGCTGAAGCCGGCCGCGCGCCAGCCGCCGAGGTCGAGCAGGAAGGACCGCGCGGGGGTGTTGTGGCGGCGGCCGTGCACGTAGGTCGCGGGCAGGTCGACCGGCCCGGCGATCGGGACCGGCCGGGAGAGGATCACCTTCTGCAGCTCGCCGCGGCGGATGTCGTCCACGGCGACGGCGACCGACTTCTGGTACATCTCCGCACCGTAGCCGTCCACCGCGACGGGGGCCGGCGTCCGGGCCGGCTCGGCCGGGACGTTCGCCAGGAAGCGACGGACGTCGTCCGCCGGCAGCTGTCCGGTCGTCCGGACCACGGCCCGGTCGGCGCGCAGCCGGACCTCGGTCTGCGGCACGACCACGTGGAGCAGCGGCGCGCCGGCCGGGATGTCGGCCCGGCGGTGGGCCAGGTAGCTGAGCTCGAAGGCCAGCCAGCCGTAGGCGTTCCAGCCGGCGATCGGGAGGCGCTGCAGGGCCGCGCCGACCTGGGCGAGCGGGCGGTCGCCGAGCGGCTCGACGGTCTCCTCGCCGTCGAAGCGCACCCGGAGCCGGTCGGCGTCGAGGACGAGCTCGGCGAGGGCTCCGCCCGCGTAACACCACTCCTGTTCGCGTTCGTAGACGACGTGGCTGTCGAAGAGACCCGCGCGGGCGAGCGCGGTGGCGGTGACCAGCGGGTCGAACGGCCCGTCGACGGTCAGGTCCTGGTACCGGTTCATGGTTGCTCCCTCGTTTCGGGTGCCAATGCGGGCGGGTGGGGCCGCCGGCGCGGTGCCGGCGTGGGGCGGGCGGGGGTGGTGGGGGTGGTGGGGGTGGGTGCGGTCCCCGGCCCGGCGGGGCGGGCCGGGGCCGTCGGTGGCCCCCGGTGGGGGCCTACCGCCGGAGCGGCGGCAGCCGGGTGGTGACCAGGGCGGCCACCTCCGCCAGGTGGTCCCCGAGGAAGAAGTGGCCGCCGGGGAAGACCTCGACGGTGCAGTCGCCGGAGGTGTGCCGCCGCCAGTCGCGCGCCTCGTCGACCGTGGTCCGGGGGTCGTCGGCGCCGGTCAGCACGGTGATCGGGCAGCTCAGCTCCGGGCCGGGGCGGTGCCGGTAGGTCTCGATCGCCTGGTAGTCGCGGCGGACGGAGGGCAGCAGGAGCGCCATGACGTCGCGGTCGTCGAGCAGTTCGGGGGCGGTGCCGCCCAGCTCGCGCAGCTCGGCCAGCAGCGCCTGGTCCGGCTGCCGGTGGACGTTCTCCTCGCGGCGCCGGCAGGGGGCGCGGCGGCCGGAGGTGAAGAGCACGTCGGGCCGGGAACCGGCCTCGTGCTCCAGGCGCCGGGCCGCCTCGTAGGCCAGGACGGCGCCCATGCTGTGGCCGAGCAGGGCCAGCGGCCGCCCGTCCAGCAGCGGCAGCAGCGCCTCGACGACGCCGTCGGCGAGCTCGGCGATGTCGCCCAGCCCCGGCTCCGCCCGGCGGTCCTGACGCCCCGGGTACTGCACGGCGAGCGTCTCGACCCCGGGGGCGAGCCGCTCGGAGAGCGGGAACCAGTACCCGGCCGCCCCGCCGGCGTGCGGGAGGCAGACCAGCCGGGCCTGCGCGCCGTCCGCCGGGTGGAAGCGCCGGAGCCAGCGGGACTCCGCCACGACCGCCGCGGTCATCGCACGGCCCCGGCGGCCGTCGACGCGGCAGCGCCGCGGTCCTGAGCCGCCCCGGCCGCCACCTCGGCGGGCAGGTGCCAGCGGTCCTCCGGTCCGCCCAGCCGCTCCAGCAGCGCCCGGTAGGCGCCCAGCATGGCGTCCAGCAGCCCCGCCGGGAACAGCTCGTCCACGGCGTCCCAGGCGAGCTGCACCGAGTCGTCGGTGCGGTACACCTGGTGGTCCAGCCAGACCTGGGGCGTCTGGGAGAGCATCCAGGTGAGCTCGCCGAGCTCGGCCCGGAACGCGGGGGCGACGAACTCCGAGCCGAGGTTGCAGGCGAACACCACCGGGGCCCCGACCCGCCGGCCGCCGTGGGCGCGCCGCAGGTCCCGCAGGACGTTCAGCGTCGAGTACTGGGCGTGCGAGGCGTTCCGCTGGACGGAGCGCTGGAGTCCGCGCACCCGCTCGGCGAAGGGCGCGGGCCGGCTCAGGTCCACCGGCAGCAGCACCAGGTTGGTGAAGTCCGCGATCATGCCGGCCACCGCCGGGTCGAGCGGCTGCCGGTCGAAGAGCGGCACGTTGAGCAGGAAGGCGGGCTCCTCGCTCCAGGCGCCGAGGACCTCCGCGTAGGCGGCGGCGAGCACCATCGCGGTGGTGAGGCCGTGCTCGCGGGCCCGGGCGGTGATGCGCTGCCACTCCTGCGCCCCGAGCACGAAGCTGCGGCGGGAGAAGCGCGTCCGGCCGAGCTCCTCGGGCCGCTTGGCCAGCGGCAACCGCGGTCCGCCGGTGGGCAGTTCCGGCAGCAGCTCCTTCCAGTACCGCTGGGCCGCGGCGAGCGGGCCGGCGGGATCGGCGGGGCTGCCCGCCGAGGCCCGGTAGTCCGCCAGGTACTGCGCGAAGCCGTAGTCGCCCACCGGGGCGAGCCGCTCCGGGGCGGCGTAGGCCGTGGCGAGGTCGGCGAGCAGCACCTCGATGCTGGCGACGTCCGCGACCAGGAGGTCGATGTTGAGGTGGATCCTGGTCCGGCCGCCGGGCAGCAGCGAGAGCTGGACGTCGAACACCTCGCCGGCGGCGACGTCGAGCCGGCGGTGCGACAGCCCGGCCCGCACCGCCGCGAGACCCTGCTCCACCGCATCGCCCGCCGGGTCGGCCGCCGGATCGGCCGCCGCGGCGCCGCCCGGCTCACCGGCCGCCGTGAGGTCGTGGACGGTGAGGCCCGGCCACGGGCTGCGGTCGAGGATCTGCTGGCGCCCGTCGTCGAGGAACGTCGCCCGCAGCATGCCGTGCCGCTCGGAGACCTGACGGACCGCCGCCTCCAGCCGGCCCGGCTCGACGGCGTGGCCGTCGAACTCCAGGTAGGCGTGGCACCCGACGCCGCCGAGGGCCATGTCGTCGCCGCGGCCGATCCAGTACGCCCGCTGGACCGGGGTGAGCTCGAAGGGCGCGCCGGTCTCGACCGGCGGCCGGACCGCCGCGGTGGCCCCGGGGGTCGCGGCCACCGCGGCGGGGACGGTGAGGAGCCGGTGCCACTGCTCCACGGTCGGCGTCTCGGCCAGCTTCTGGAAGCTGACGTCCGCGCCGCTGCGGCGCCAGCCGCCCGCCAGGCGCATCATCCGGATGGAGTCCATGCCGTGGCGGATCAGGTTGTCGGCGTCGCCGATCGTGCCGGGGTCGGCCTGGAGCAGCCCGGCCACGGCCTGCCGGACGTCCTCCAGCGACAGCTCCGCGGCGGGGGTGCGGGGGGTTCCTGCGCCCATCGCGCTCACGCCCGGCCGGGGTAGCTGGTGGACGGCCCGTTCAGGCCGGTGAGGATGCGCTGCAGGTTCTCGACCAGTGCGCGCTCGGCGATCGGGTCGATGATCGCGGCGAGGCTGGCCATGCCCAGGTCGAACTCGGCGTCGAAGCGGACGACCGCACCGCCGTCCCGCTCCTCCACCCGCCAGGTGCCGTCGAAGGACTCGAAGTCCCCGGTGGTCTGGGCGAAGGTGATGGTCCGGGCGGCCGGGTCGATCACCTCGTTCTCGCTCCAGCGCAGGATGCCGTTGCGGAAGTTGACGGCCCACTCGGAGTCGATCACGCCGTCCGCGCGCTCGGTGACGCGGACCTCGCGGACGGCGTCGGTGAACTCGGGGTAGCGCTCGAAGTCGGCGAGCCGGGCGAAGACGGTGTCGGCGTCGGCGTCGGAGACCAGGGCCTCCAGGGTGACCTGTCGCGTCACAGCGTTCCTTCCAGGGTGGTGGCCGCGTCGTCGAAGGCGGCGAACAGCCAGTCGACGTCGCTCTGGGTGAGTACGGCGGGCGGGGTGAAGCGGATCACCCGGTGGGCGTTGAGGCTGTGGTTGACCAGGACGCCACGGTCCTGGAGTTCGAGGACGAAGGAGCCCGCGGTGTGCTCGTCCCGGAACTCGGCGCCGATCAGCAGCCCGGCGCCGCGGACCTCGGTGACCAGCCCGGGGCAGCGCTCGGCGGCGATCCGGGCCAGGCCGTCCAGCAGGGTGCGGCCGAGCGCGTCGGCGCGCTCGACCATGCCCTCGGTGCGGATCGTCCCGACGGCCGCGCGGGCGGCGGCCATCGCGATCGGCGAGGCCGCGAAGGTGGAGGTGTGCAGGAACGGGTCGCGGTTGAACGGCTCGTAGGCGGCGTCGGTGGCCACCATGGCCGCGACCGGCACCACCCCGCCGCTCAGGCCCTTGCCGACCAGCAGCACGTCGGGGGCGACCTGCTCGCGGTCGGCTCCCCACCAGGTGCCCAGCCGGCCCAGGCCGGTCTGGATCTCGTCCAGGACCAGCAGCGCCCCGCGCTCGGTGCAGAGCCGCCGGACCTCGGTGAGGTAGCCGGCCGGCGGGACGACCACGCCGCCCTCGCCCTGGACGGGTTCGAGGACGACGCAGGTGTCCGCGTCGACGGCGTCGGCGAGCGCGGACGCGTCGCCGTAGGGCACGTGCGCGACGTCCGGCAGCAGCGGCCGGAAGGGCTCCTGGTAGAGCTCCTTGGCGGTGAGCGAGAGCGCCCCCATGGTCTTGCCGTGGAAGCCGCCCCGGGCCGAGACCAGCCGCCGTTTGCCGAGCGCCCGGGCCAGCTTGACGGCCGCCTCGACCGCCTCGGCACCGGAGTTGACGAAGTGGACCCGGTCGAGCCCGGCGGGCGTGACGCCGGCGAGGGCCGCCGCCGCGAGCGCCGCGGTCGGCTCCAGCAGCAGCCTCGTCGACATCGGGTGGGTGCGGACCTGCGTCACCACGGCTTCGACGACGGCCGGGTGGGTGTGCCCCACGAGGAACACCCCGTACCCGCCGCAGTCGAGGAAGCGGCGGCCGTCGGCGCCGTACACGTAGGCGCCGTGCGAGGAGAGTTCGAGGTCCCCGCCGGTCAGCTCGGCCAGACTGGCCCGGCCCCTGCTCAGGTGGCGGCGGTAGAGCTCGGGGATGGCCGGCTCCGACCACCCGGTCTGCACGGTCATGCCGCCACCTCGCTCGGCCGGACCAGGCCCTTCTCCTGCGCGTAGTGGCGCATCGAGGCGGTGAAGGCGTCCTCCAGGCGCTCGGCGGAGAGCCGCTCGACGCCGGGGGCGTGGTGGTAGGTGCTGGCGAAGGGCTCGGCGGTGTCGAACAGCGCCGTCATCGCGAGCATGTCGTCGACCCGGCGCCGACCGCTGCGCGGCAGGGCGTCGAGGAAGACCGGCCGGATCAGCCGGTCCACCATGTCCGGCTCGACGAAGCGCGGCCGCTCCGGCTCCAGGCCGAGGCTGCGGCCGAGCTCCAGGCCCAGCTCGACGACCCGCCGTGCGGTCGGGGCGTCCGCGCCCCCGGTGACCCAGTACTCGCCGCCGGTCGTCCCGGCCCGCACCAGGGCGGCGATCACGCCGGCGACCAGGTCCTGCGGGACGAAGTCGATCCGGTTGCCGGGGTCGAGCGGCAGCATCGGGAGGACGCCCTTCAGCAGCGCGCCGGCGATCGCGTGCAGGCCCTGGAACTGGGAGATCCGGCCGGTGACCGAGTCACCGATCACCACCGAGGGGCGGATCACGTTCACGGCCGCGCCGGAGTCCAGGAGCGCCTGCTCCGCGCGGCGCTTGCTGTCCAGGTAGACCTCGGGCCGGGCCGTGCTGCTGCCGTCCCGGGCGAGGTCGCGACGGGTGACGAAGGCCGTGCTGACGTGGTGCAGCACCGCACCCGCCCGCCGGGCGAAGGCCAGGACGCCCTCGGTGCCGCGGACGTTGAGGTCCTCGGTCAGGCGCGCGTCGACGCCGAAGCCGGTGACGGCGGCGCAGTGCACGACCGCGTCGACCCGGTCGGCGAGCTCCTCGTAGGCCGCCCGCTCCAGGCCGAAGTACGGGCGGGTCAGGTCGCCGGCGACGCCGACCGCCTGCGGGGCGGCCACCGGATTGCGGTGGGTGAGGCAGACGACGGTGTGGTCGGCGAGCCGCTCCAGCACCGCCCGGCCGACGACGCCGCTCGCTCCGGTGAGCAGGACGGTCGCGCGGGGCTTCACAGTGACACTCATGACCGCTCTCTCAGCCGACGCGCAGCGGGCGGCCGGCGAAGTGCTCGCACAGCTGCTCGGACATGTGGGTGCGGGACGGCGGGTGGAACATCAGGCCCGCGCAGGCGGCCGAGAGGTAGGCCGCGTCACTCGATCCGATGTAGGCCATCCCGCCGAGCAGCTCGACGGCGCGGCGGTTGATGCGGCCGATGGCGTCCTGCACGGCGTAGCGGACGCAGAGCACCTCGGCGAGCATCTCCTCGCCCTGCTCGCCGGCGTCCTTGGCGCGGGCGACCCCCTCCAGCATCGCCATCGCGGACTCGGCCTCGATGACGAGGGCGGCGCGCTCGACGGCGTCGGCCCGGCCGGCCGCCAGCACCTGCTCGACCAGGGCGCAGGCCGCGCCCAGGTAGGAGGCGGTGACGAGCAGTTCGAACCAGATGAACCCGCTGGTCTGCAGCTGGTCGGGCCGCTGGTGGTCGGTGCTGTCGGTCATGACGACGAGGCGCTTGGGCACCTCGACGTCCTTGAGGACGACCTCGTCGCTCTCCGCGCCGGCCAGCACGAAGTTGCTCCAGAACGGCCTGATCTCCAGGCCGGGGCTGTCCGAGGGGATGACGACGACGGCCATCCGCTCGCGGCCGCCCTCGTCGGTGACCGCGACCGAGGCGGTGAGCAGGTCCATCGAACGGGACAGCGAGCAGGGCTTCTTGGCGCCCGTCACGACGAGGTTGCCGTCGCGCCACTCGCCGCGCAGGTTGGGGGCGAGGATGGACGCCCCGGTGCGGCCCTCGGCGAAGCCGGAGGCGAGCAGCAGGTTCCCGGCGGCGATGCCCTCCAGCAGCATCCACTCGAAGCCGTCGCCGAGGCTGGCCTCGGCGAGGCTGGCCACCGAGAAGTGGTGCATGGTCGAGGCGACGCCGAGCGAGGGCGAGCGCGTTCCGATCGCCCGCATGACCCGGGTCGCCTCCAGGGCGGTGGCGCCGGCGCCGCCCTGGTCGGCGGGGATCAGCAGGTTGGGTCCGCCCGACGCCTTGAAGAGGGCGAGGGCGGGGTTGCCGGGCCGTTCCAGCTCGGCGAGCGGGACGGCGGCCAGTTGGCCGTCCAGGCCCGGCATGAACTTTTCGAGCGTCTGGCGCTCGGTCTCCAGGAACCGCATGGTCGAACTCCCCCGTTGCCTGTGCGTGTGAAGGTGGATCTCGAAGGTGGATCTCGAAGGGTGGATCCGAAGGTGCTGAACGTGCTGAGGGCGGGTCCGGCCCTGCCGGTGGACGTGGCGGTGTCGCGCCCTCGGGGCGCGCGGGCCGGTGCGCACCGCCGGGCCCGCGCGCGTCGGCCCCGCGCCGACCCACCACCCCGGCGGCCGGCTACCGCCCGGTGGGCCGCGGGTCGGCCGCCCAGGCCGCGACCCGCTCGGCGATCGCCGCGGGCCGGTCGCCGGCGACGATCGAGTAGTGGTCCTCCGGCCAGACCTCGGCGTCGAGGCCGGGGCAGAGGTCGCGCCAGGCCGGCACCGGGTCGGCCCGGTCCACGGCGCCGGCCACCAGCAGGAGCGTGGGCACGTCGGACTTCTCCGGCCGGTAGGCGGAGAGGGCCGCCAGGTTCTGCGCGTGGACCCGCATCAGCAGGTCGTACTGCCGCTCGTCGGTGCCCTCCGGCAGCCAGCCGTGGTCGGCCGCCAGCCGCGCCGCGGCCCGGGTACGGGTGCCCGCCGGGGCGTCCAGGACGCCCGCCCGCACCGCGGCCGGCAGGTGTCCGCCCGCCAGGTCGGTGAGGAACTCCAGGTGGGCGTCGGCCTCGGTGCCGGTCGGCCGGACCTCGGTGAGGTCGCTGTCGATCATGAAGACCCTGGCCCGGTGCCCGCGCTCGGCCAGCTGCCGGCCGACCTCGTGGGCGAGCACGCCGCCCATCGACCAGCCGCCCAGCAGGTACGGCCCCTCGGGCGCCACCTGCTGCAGCTCCTCGCGGTAGGCCGTGGCCATCGCCACCAGATCGGTGTCCGGGGCGGTGGAGTCGCCCCCGGCCAGCGCCCGGCTCTGGAAGGCGTGGACCGGACCGGCCCAGGCGCGGGCCAGCGCCGGGTAGCTGCTCACCGAACCGCCCACCGGGTGGAACAGGAACAGCTCCGGGGCCCCGCCGTCCGGTACGGCCGACCCGCCGGCCAGCGTGACGCGGCAGCCGGCCGTGCGCTCCCGCGCCGCGATCCGCCCGGCCAGCGCCCGCACCGTCGGCGCCTCGAAGACCTGGCCGAACCGGAGCTCGACGCCCAGGTCGGTCCGGATCCGGTTGATCAGCCGCAGCGCGAGCAGCGAGTTGCCGCCGAGCGCGAAGAAGTCGCCGTCCGGCTCGACCGCCGGCAGTTCGAGCAGCTCGGCCCAGATCGCCTGCAGACGCCCGGTCAGCCCGGAACCGCCCTCACGCTCGGCGCCCTCCCGCTCGGCGCCCTCCCGCTCGGCGTCCCCCCGCTCGGCGCCGGCCGCCTCGGCCGGGCCGGCCTCGGGCACGGCGAGGCCGGCCAGCGCGCCGGCCACGTCCACCTTGCCGTTGGACGTCAGCGGCAGCCGCTCCAGCAGCTCGATCCGCGCGGGCACCAGGTAGTGCGGCAGGCGCGGGCGCAGGTGGTCGAGCAGGGTCCGCCGCGACAGCGGCGCGCCCTCGCGCGGGACCACCAGCGCCACCAGGCGCCGCTGCCCGCCCGCGGCGGCCTCGCCGCCGACCGCGCAGTCCCGCACCGCCGGGAGCTCCCGGATCGCCGCCTCGACCTCGCCGGGCTCCACCCGGAAGCCCTGGATCTTGAGCTGGCGGTCCTCCCGGCCGAGGAACTCGATGGTGCCGTCCGGCCAGTAGCAGCCGAGGTCACCGGTGGTGTACAGCCGCTCGTCCGTCCGCGGGTGCCGGACGAACCGCTCCTCGGTGCGCGCGGCGTCCTGCCAGTAGCCGCGGGCGAGGCCCGCGCCGCCGATGTGGATCCGGCCGACCGCCCACGGCGGGCGGGGCTCCATCCGGTGGTCGAGCACCGTCATGGTCTGGTTGGTCAGCGGGACGCCGTAGGGGACGCTGCGCCAGGCGGGGTCGGTCCGGTCGATCTCGTGGATGTTCGACCAGATGGCGGCCTCGGTCGCACCGCCCATCGCGATCACCCGGGCCGCGGGCCAGGTCGAGCGCAGCCGGTCCGGCAGGTCGACCGGGATCCAGTCCCCGCTCATCAGGAACGCCCGGACCGGCGGGACGCCGGCCTCCGGCCGCTGCCCGACGACCTCGGCCAGCATCTGGGCCAGGGCGGGCACCGAGTTCCACACCGTCGCGCCGTGCCGGACGGCGGCCCCGGCCCAGCCCAGCGGGTCGGGGCGGCGGCTCGCCGCCGGGAGCACCAGCGCGGCGCCCGCGGCGAGCGTGCCGAAGACGTCCCAGACGGAGAGGTCGAAGCTGAGCGAGGAGATCCCGAACACCCGGTCGTCGGCCGTGAGTCCGACCCGCCGGTTGATGTCCGCGACCGTGTTGACGGCCGCCGCGTGGTCGACCATCACGCCCTTGGGCTGCCCGGTCGAGCCGGAGGTGTGGATGACGTAGGCGAGGTCGGCCGGGTCGCCCACCCGGGCGCAGGTCCGCCCGGCGTCGGGCTCCGCCCGGTCGACGGCCAGCAGCGGACGGGTGCCGAGCGCGCCGATCCGCTCCTCGGCCGCGGACTGCACCAGGGCGACCCGCGCGGAGCAGCCGTCGAGCAGCCGGGCGATCCGCTCGTCCGGCAGGTCGGCGTCGACCGGGCAGTAGGCCGCACCGGCCCGCAGCACCCCGAGGACGGCGACGACCTGCTCCCAGCCCTTGGTCATGACGACGGGGACGACCTCGCCCCGGCCGACGCCCTGGGCGCCGAGCCGGCAGGCGACGGCGCGCGAGCGGGCCTCCAGCTCGCCGTAGCTCAGCACCCGGTCGGCGGACAGCACCGCGATGACGCCCGGGCGGCGGGCGGCCTGCCGCAGGAAGCCGTCCTCCAGCCGCTCGGCGGGCGCGGGCCCGGCGGGCGCGTTCAGCTCGGCGATCCTGGCCCGGTGGGCGGCCGGGACCGGGTCCGGCCGGGCCGCGGCCCCGGCGGGCCCGGCCAGCTCGTCCAGCATCCGCCCGTACGCCTGGAACATCAGCTCGGGCAGGCCCGGCGGGAAGGATTCGTCGACCACGTCCCACACGCAGTCGACGCCGCCGTCCGGCCCGTCGTGGAGCTGATTGTCCACCAGCACCTGGGGGGTGCGCAGATCGCTGGCCACCTCGCGGCAGGCCAGCCGGTCCCGGCCGTCCACCGGAGTCGGAGCGGTCGCGCCGCCGGCCTTCAGCATGCTGGTGAAGACGTACGGCAGGGCGGCGCGGGAGGTCCAGCCGCGGCGGGCGGCCAGTTCGCGGGTGATCCGCACCCCGGCCACGTCGGCGTTCTGGAGGTCCTGCCAGATGCGGCGCTGCAGCAGCCGGGCGCGCTCCCAGAAGTCGTCGGACCGGCGCAGGTCCACCTCCAGCGGGAGGGTCGCGCCGAACTGGCCGAGCACGCCCGCCATGTGCGGCCGGGTGGTGGCCCAGTTCTGGTGCAGCAGGTTCAGGCTGAAGTGCGGCGCCTCGGCCCAGGCGCCGAGCACCTCGGCGAACACGTGGCAGAGCGCGGTGGTCGGCAGCACCCGGTGGTGGCGGAAGGCGGCGGAGAGCCGCTGCCACTGCTCACGGGTGAGCCGGTGGGTGCGGCGGGTGAACCGCACCTCGGCGATCGCGGCCGGCTGGACGGCCAGCGGCAGCCGGGGGGCGTCCGGCAGGTCGTCGAGCCGCTGCTCCCAGTACCGCCACTGGTCCCGGTAGCCGGGCGTGTCCTCGTTCGCGAGCAGCTCCAGCCGGCAGTCGCGGTAGCTGGCTCCGGGCTCGGGCAGCTCGGCGGCGGGGTCGTGGTACAGGGCCCGCCACTCGTCCATGACCTGGCGGATGCCCCGGCCGTCGAGCAGCAGCAGGCTCATCGCCAGGTGCACCCGGACGCGGCGCGGACGCAGCCGGTTCACCGTGATCTCGAAGAGCGGCCACCCGGTGGGGGCCACGCCCTCGCGGCACATGGTCTCCCTGGTCCGGGCGAGCGCTTCCCGGCGGGCGTCCTCGTCGAGGCCGCCGAGGTCGGTCACCGCGAGGCTGACCGGCGGGGTCTCCTCCTCCGGGAGCACCCGCTGGGTGCCGCCCTCGTCGACCACGGTGCGCAGGTGGGCGTGCCGGCGCACCAGCTGCCGGAGTGCCCGCTCGGCCCGGGCCAGGTCGGCGTTGACCAGGTCGAGCTCGACGTAGTAGGCGGGTCTGAAGCCCCCGAGCTCGACCAGCCGGGAGCTGCCGACGAGGTAGGCCTCCTGCAGCGGCGTCAGGGGGAAGGGGTCGTGGGCGGTCACCGGGCGGCCTCCGGCCGGTCGGCCAGCACCGCGGCGAGTTCGGCGATCGTCGGCGCCTGGAACAGCATGTCGACGGCCTCGTCGCCCGACTGGGTGAGGCCGAGCTCGGCGCGCAGCCGGCCGATGATGCGCACGGCGTGCAGCGAGTCGCCGCCGAGGTCGAAGAAGTTGTCCGCCACGCCGAAGTCGTTCCGGCCCAGCGCCTCGCTCCAGATCTCGAACAGCCGCTGCTCCAGCGCCGACTGCGGGGATTCCCGCTCCTCGGGCGCGGTCTCGCGCCACGGCGAGGGCAGGGCGGAGCGGTCGACCTTGCCGTTGGCGCTCAGCGGCAGCTCGTCGAGGACGAGGTAGTGGTGCGGGAGCATGTAGTCCGGCAGCAGCTCGCCGAGCTCCCGGTGCAGGGCGGCGGTGTCGAGCGCCGCGCGGCCCGCGGGGGCGGCGGCGATCAGCACGTGCTGGACCAGGGCGTCCACGGCCGGGGCGCCCTCCGGGGCGGAGGCGGCCCGGGTGAAACCGGCGGCCGTCAGCTGCTCCTGCCACTCGGGCACGGACAGCAGGGTGGCCTCCCGCTGGTCCTGGTAGTTCCCGAAGCCTTCGAGGAAGGCGAAGCTGACCATGTTCAGCGGGGAGTTGACGGTTCCTTCGATCAGCACCAGCAGTCCGCCGGGGGCGAGCAGGCCGCGGACGCTGCGCAGGGTCCGGCCGAGGTCCTTGGCGTCGTGCAGGACGTTGGCGCCGATGACGAGGTCGGCGCAGCCGGGGGCGAGCCCGTGCGCGGCCGGGTCCCCGTCGATGTCGAACAGCCCGTAGTCGACGAAGGGGTAGGCGTCGGCGTAGCGCTGCCGGGCGGACGCGGTGAAGGCGGTCGAGACGTCGGTGAAGCGGTAGTGGACCCGGTCGGCGGGCAGGGCGGGCAGCACCTGGTCGCAGGTCGCGCCGGTGCCGGCGCCGACTTCGAGGATCCGGACCGTGCGCTCGGCCGGGGCCTGGTCGACGAAGGAGCGGACCGCCGCCGCGGCGACCAGGTTCTGCAGCCGGGCGGCCGGGTTGCCCGCGTACAGCGCCCGGGTGACCTTCCAGTCCCCGTCGGGCAGGAGCAGCTGGAGCGGTCGGACCTGCCCCTGGAGCATCGCGACCTGCTGGTCGATGCAGGCGGTGAAGTAGTCCAGCAGGACGCGGTCGGTGCCGGTGGCGGTGAGGGCGCCGAGAGCGGCCTTGATCTCGGTGTCCAGGGCGTCCGCGTCGAGGGGCTGCTCGGTGCGGTACTCGCCGGGCGTCCCGGTGGCGGTGAGCACCCGTTCGGCGGCGAGGACGGCCAGCCACTGGTGGATCAGCCCGCGGTAGAGCGGGCGTACGCCGCCGGCGGCGACGATCGTGTCGGCCGTGGCGCTCCCGCCCGCGGTGGTGAGGGCGCCGAGCCGGGCCAGGTTGCGCGCCATCACGGTGGGGGCCAGTGCCTCCAGCCGGTGCCAGAGGTCGCGGAAGTCGGCGATGGCGGGGGCGAGTTCGGCGGCGGCGCGCTGTACCTCGGCCCGGCCGGCCGCCAGCACCCGGGCGTGGACGGCGTCGGTGTCCTGGGCCGGCACCGCCTCGGCGGCGTCCTCGGGCAGCAGGTGGGCGACGAGCTGGCGGCGGTCGGTGGCGGGGTTGGTGTCGACGGTGATGATGGCCTCGCCGACCCCGGGCCGGCGGCGCAGCACCGCGGCGATCTCGTCGAGCTCGATCCGGTAGCCGTTGAGCTTGACCTGGGTGTCGTCGCGGCCGAGGAACTCGATGTCGCCGCCGGGCAGGTAGCGGCCGAGGTCGCCGGTGCGGTAGAGGCGTTCGCCGGTCACGGGGTGGTCGACGAAGCGCGCGGCCGTCCGGGCCTCGTCGGCCCAGTAGCCCTTGGCGACGCCGATGCCGCCGATGTGGATCTCGCCGGTCGTCCAGACCGGGCAGGGGTCGAGCCGGTGGTCGAGCACGTGCATCGTCTGGTTGGCGAGCGGCTTGCCGTAGGGGATGCGGCTCCAGTGCGGGGGCACCTCGCCGATCGGGAAGGAGATGGACCAAATGGACGCCTCGGTGGCGCCGCCGAGGCTGATCACCCGGGCGCCGGGGTGGGCGGCGCGGATCGCGTCCGGCAGCGGGACGGGTATCCAGTCGCCGCTGAGCATGACCACCCGGACGGTGGAGGCGGCGCCGGAGGGGGCGCCGGCCGGGTTGTCCAGCCAGAGGCGCATCAGCGCGGGGACGGAGTTCCAGACGGTGACGCCGTGTTCGGCGACGAGCGCGCTCCAGTGCTCCGGGTCGTGGGCACGGCCGGGGGCGGGCATCACCACGGCGGCGCCGGCGGCGAGGGTGCCGAAGACGTCGTACACCGAGAGGTCGAAGCTGAGCGAGGAGAGCGCGAGGACGCGGTCCGCCGGGCCGATGCCGAAGCGCAGGTTGATGTCCTGGACGGTGTTGGCCGCCCCGCGGTGGTCGATCACCACGCCCTTGGGCTGCCCGGTGGAACCGGAGGTGAAGATGACGTACGCCAGGTCCTCCGGGGCGGGCGCGGTGGCGAGGGGTTCGGCGCTCGCCCCGCGCACCTCGGCGTCGTCAGGCGTGACCACGGTGAGGCCGGCGGGCCACTCCGCCGCGTCGCGCAGGCGCGGGGTGGTGACGACGATCCGCACGCCGCCCTGCTCCAGGACCTGGGCCCGGCGGGCGGCCGGCCAGGCCGGGTCGACCGGCAGGTAGGCGGCGCCGGAGAGGGTGACGCCGAGGACGGCGGGCACCTGGGCGCGGCCCTTGTCGACGACGACGCCGACGAGGGTGCCGGGGGTGGCGCCGAGGTCGGTGAGGCGGCGGGCGAGGCGCCGGGCGTCGGCCACCACCTCGCGGTAGCTGAGGCGGCCGTCCTCGGCGATGACGGCGACGGCGTCCGGGCGTTCGGCGGCCCGGGTCTCGACGAGCCGGCAGAGGGTGGTGGCGGGCAGGTCGGCCGCGGTGTTGTTGGCGCTCTCACGCTCCGCGCGCTGCCAGGCGGGAAGTGCGGTGAGCCGGGCCCGGGTGTCCCAGGCCGCCGCCCCGGCCGCCAGCCGCTCCAGGGCGTCGGCGGTGACGGCGGCGAGGTCCGCGATCAGGCCCTCGGGCAGCAGCCCGTCCGGGGCGGTCCAGGTGAGGGCGAGTCCGCCCTCCTCCTCGACGGCGCAGTAGCCGGGACAACATCGGGCGGGGTCCTGCTCGGTGGGCGCGTCGCCGGCCGGCTCCTGGGCGAGCTGCTGCTGCAGCCGCTCGGCGCGGGCGGCGAAGGAGTCCTCGGGGAGCGCGTCGAAGGCGAGCGTCCGGGCCGCGCCCCGGCCGGGCAGGGCGAGGTCGAGGCTGAAGTCGGGCCGCTTGGACCACTGGCGCAGCACGTCCGCGCCGACCGTGAGCAGGACGGCCGCCGGGGTGAGGCCGCGGAGCTCTGCCTCGGTGCGGACGGCCGTCCAGGCCGCCGCACCGAGACGCTGCCGCTGGACGGTGGAGCCGTCGGCCGGCTGCTGCCCCGCGGGGGTCGCGGTGGGCAGCTCCGGCGCCGACGGGCCGGCCGGGAAACGCAGTTCGATTCCCTCGGCGGGCATTTCTCTGAGCACGTCCAGCAGCATTTCGATATCTCCCCGTCGCGACATCTTCGAAGTATTCACATTCGATTCCCGGGCGGTGACTCCAGGCCCGGGGCATTCGCCTCCGGGACCTTACAAGAGTGCCCGGTCGACGTCAAACTACTTGGCGCTTCGCACAGTTGCCGGACCGTCGCCGACGGATTCCTCCGGAGGATTCGCGGATTCCCGGCGCAGGAGGGGTGCAGCGGTCTGCGGAAATGCGCCGGCGGGCTCGTCGGCGTACTCCCGCAGGCCGATCCGGTCGTGCAGTCGGCGCAGTGGCGGCGGCGCCCACCAGTTCGCCCGCCCGGCCAGCCGCATGAAGGCGGGCACCAGCAGGCCGCGGACCAGCGTCGCGTCCACCACGACCGCCAAGGCCAGGCCCACACCGAGGAGTTTGAGCAGGGTGAGCCCGGAGGAGGCGAAGGTGACGAAGACCGTTCCGATCAGCACCGCGCCCGCGGTCATCACCCGCCCGGTCTTCTCCAGGCCGAGCGCGACGGCCTGCGTGTTGTCCCCGCCGCGGAGGAATTCCTCGCGGATCCGGGAAAGCAGGAACACCTCGTAGTCCATGGACAGGCCGAACGCGATGCAGAACATCAGGACCGGCATTGTCGCATCGATCATCCCGGTCGTGATGAATTCCCCGACCAGCCATTTCAGATGGCCGTCCTGGAAGACGTAGACCATGGATCCGAAGGTGGCGGTGAGGCTCAGCAGGTTCAGGACGATCGCCTTCACCGGGATGAGCAGGCTGCCGGTGAAGAGGAAGAGCAGGGCGAAGGTCATCACCGCGATCAGACCCAGCGCCAACGGCAGTTTCCCGCCGGTGGCGTGCGTGGTGTCGACGAGTTGCGCGGCCTGACCGCCGACCTGCACCGGGCCGGGCGCCCCGCCGGCGGACCGGACCGCCGCCACCAGGGCACGCCCCTCGGGCGAGTACGGCTCCACCGTGGAGACGACGGACAGCCGGCTGCCCGCCGCGGCGGTGAAGCGCTCGGCGGCCGGTGCCGGCGGCGCGACCGCACCACCCGCCGCATAGGACCCGGTGAGGGTGTCCACCCGCTGCACGCCCGGCACCGCCGAAAGCCGTTCCGCGTACCCGGGGAGCAGCCGCTGCGCGTCGGCCCCGGTCAGCCCCTTCACGACGACCGGGATCGGGTTGGTCTCCCCCGGCTCGTAGTTGTCCCGCAGGTACTGCGCCGCCTGGCGGGCCGGCGAGGAGGCCGGCAGGACCCGGTCGTCCGCGAGGCTGAACGACGCGGACAGGAACGGGCTGCCCAGCAGCAGGAGCAGACCGACGATCACGGTCACGATCGGGACGGGGCGCCGCATCACGCCCAGCGCCAGCCGCTGCCAGAATCCGCTCGGCGCGCGGCGCCGGAACCTGCCGAACACGTCCAGGCCGTTCACCCGGTGGCCGAGCACCGCCAGCAGCGCGGGCAGCGCGACCACCGAGGTCAGCGCCGCGACCAGCACGACGGCGATGCCGCCGTAGGCGATCGAGCGGAAGAAGTACATCGGGAAGACCAGCAGCGCCGCGAGCGAGAGAGCCACCGTGACGCCGGAGAAGAGCACGGTGAGCCCCGCCGTCCGGACGGTGGTGCGCACCGCCGCGGCCACCTCGGCGCCGGCCGCGAGCTCGTCGCGGAACCTGCTGATCACGAAGAGGCTGTAGTCGATGGCGAGTCCGAGCCCGAGCGCCGTGGTGACGTTGAGCGCGAAGACCGACACCGGGGTGACCTCGGTGAGCAGTTGCAGCACGGCGGTGGTGGAGAGCACGGAGATCCCGCCGACCGCGAGCGGCACGAGTGCGGCGGCGAGGCTGCCGAAGATCACCACCAGCAGGACGAGCGTGATCGGTGCGACGATCAGTTCGGCCCGCAGCAGGTCATCGGCGGACACCCGCTCGACCTCGACGTACGTCTGCGCGATCCCGGTGACCCTCAGGTCGATCCGGTCGTCGCCGAGTTGAGGGACGATCCGTTTGGCCGTGGCCTGGTAGACGCCCTCGTTCCCGCCGAGCCGGACCAGCACCAGCCCGCTGTTGCCGTCCTTGGCCCGCAGCGAGGCGGGCCGGCCGGCACTCCAGTAGGAGTCGGCGGAGACCACGCCCTCGAACCCGCGGATGTGCTCGACCAGGCCGTTCGCGGCGGAGACGACCTCCGGGTCCTCCAGCGCCCTGCCGCCGCGCCCGGAGACGATCAGCACCAGGTTGGGCGCGCCGGTGCCGAAGTCCCCGGCCAGCGCCTCGTCGACCTGCATCGACTCGGACGCCGGGTCCTGGAACCCGCCGTTGGCCAGGTGCTGCTGGACGCCCGCGCCGTAGAAGCCCGCCAGGGCGGCGACGAACACGGTCAGGGCGAGGATCAGACCTCTTCTGGCAACCGCCAGTCGGGCGATGACGTTCACGAAGCTCCTTCACGAGGACGCCGCACCGCGAGGGCGGTGCGGCTCTGCTCAGGCCCGGACCGGGACATGCGCCCAGGCGACCGAAGAGTCCTCAAGGGCCCTGCTGCACGGCGGACATGCCGTCGCATCAGGTGGAGCGGGCGCAGCGGGGCACCCGAAGTCGAACACGTTGTCCAACTTAACTACTAGGCGGCATAGGGTCAAGGGTCGAATCCATGGCATGCACCTGTACGGGCTGCGCCGCGACCGCCGGGCCGGACTCTCCGGGGAGAGACCTTAACTCAAACAGAGTTGTTCAACTTATCCCTCGTGCGGTATCCCTATCTCGTACACGCTGTACGAGATATCGAGACGAGGAGGGCCTCATGGCGCACGCCACCCACCCGGCCGCCGACGCCGGTCGCCACGGACACGGGCACGGGCACGGGCACGGCCACAAGGACGGCCACGGTCACGGGCAGGAACACAAGGACGGCCGTGGCCACGGTCACGGGCACGGCCACGACCAGGAGCACGGCCACGACCACCCGCCCGCGCACCCGAAGCGCTGGCTGCTGCTCACCCTGCTCTGCCTCTCGCAGTTCATGCTGATCGTGGACGTGACCGTGATCAACGTGGCACTGCCCAGCATCGGCGCCGACCTCGAACTCAGCCGCGCCACCCTCACCTGGGCGGTCACCGCCTACACCCTCTGCTTCGGCGGCCTGATGCTGCTCGGCGGCCGCCTGGCCGACGCCTTCGGCGCCCGGCGCCTCCTGCTCACCGGCCTGGTCGTGTTCACCCTCGCCTCGCTGGCGACCGGTCTGGCCGAGAGCGCCGGCGTCCTGATCGGCGGCCGGCTCGCGCAGGGCGTCGGCGCGGCACTGCTCTCCCCCGCCGCGCTCGCCACCATCACCCGCACCTTCCACGGACCCGAGCGGAACAAGGCCCTGGGCATCTGGGCGATGCTCGGCGGCATCGGCTTCGCGGTCGGCGCCATGCTCGGCGGCGTGCTCACCGCCGGACCGGGCTGGAGCTGGGTCTTCTTCATCAACGTCCCGGTCGGCGCCGCCCTGCTCGCCGCGCTCCCCCGGCTGCTCCCCGCGACCCCCGCCCCCGGCGACCGCCGGATCGACCTGCCCGGCGCGGTGCTGGTCACCACGGCCACCGGTTCACTCATCTACGGCCTGATCAAGGCGGGCGACGCGGGCTGGGCCTCGGCCGCCACCCTGCTGCCGCTGGCCGCCGCCGTCCTGCTCTACACCGCGTTCGCACTGGTCGAGCGCCGGACCGCCTCGCCCCTGATGGACCTGCGCATCCTCGCCAAGCGCCCGGTCGCCGCCGGCTCCTTCCTGATGCTCGTCGCCACCGGCCTGCTGCTCGGCTTCGTCTTCCTCGGCTCGCTCTACCTCCAGGACGTGCGCGGGCTGTCCGCCCTGTCCACCGGCGCGCTGCTGCTGCCCGTCGCCGTCGCCACGGCGGTCGGCGCGCACCTCGCCGCGCACCTGATCGCCCACGCCGGCACCCGCCTGGTCGCCGCGGCCGGGCTGCTCGTCTCGGGGACCGGCAGCGTCGTGCTCGCCGTCTCCGACAGCACCGCGGGAACCGTCGCCGGCCTGGCCGTCGGGGCCGTCGGCATCATCCCGGTCTTCGTCTCCGCCACCACCACGGCGCTCGGTTTCATCTCCCACGACGAGGCCGGGATCGCCTCCGGCGTCGTCAACACCTTCCACGAGGTCGGCGGGACCGTCGGCGTGGCCACGGTGTCCACCGTCGCCGCCGCCGGGATCGCCGCGCACACCTCGGCCGGATTCCCGGGCGCCTACACCGCGCTGGCCGTCGCGGCGGCGGTGGCCGCGGTGGTCGCGCTGGTCGTCATCCCCAAGGGCAAGCCCGAGATGCCCGCCGGCGTTCACGTCCACTGAGGGGAACCGCGATCGGTCTTTAGACTCCGTCCCATGGAATCCGAACACCGCAGCGGCGCCGCGAACGCCCGACGGGGAACGCCCACCCACCCCCGTCGGGCCGACGCCGAGCGCAACATCGCCGCCATCCTCGCCGCCGCCACCAGCTGCTTCGCCAAGAACCCCAACGCCAGCATGACCGAGATCGCCGCTGCGGCGGGCGTCGGCCGGGTCACCCTGTACGGCCACTTCTCCTCGCGCGAGGCGCTGCTGAGCGAGCTGATGGAGCGTGCCCTGTCCGAGGTCGCCACCGTCCTGGAGGCCACCGGCCTCGACGAGGGCCCGGCCGACGAGACGCTCCGCACCTTCATCCGGTCCTCCTGGCAGCTGCTGGACCGCAACCTGCGCATGCTGCACGCCGCCCGTCGGGCCCTGCCCGCCGAAGCGGTCCACGATCACCACGTCGGCATCCTCTCCGCGATGGACCGCCTCATCACCCGGGGCCGACAGGAAGGAGCGTTCCGCGATGACCTCCCGGCCCACTGGCTGGTCAGCACCGTCTACGCCCTGGTCCAGGCCGCCGGCGACCAGGTCGAGGCCGGCCGGTTCACCTCCGAGGAGGCCCTCGACGCCCTGGACGCCACCCTCGCCTCCGCCCTGCGGCGCCCCTGAGCACCGGGCCGCCGGCCCGTCCACGGGGGTGCCCGGCGCGTGACGAGCACCTACCGCTTCCTGTTCACCCCCCGCTGGCTGGGCGGCACCGCCCTGGCCCTGGCCGCCGCCACCGTCTGCCTCTGGCTCGGCAGCTGGCAACTCGGCCGCTTCCACGAGAAGGCGGCCGCCACCCGGCACGAGAGCACCCGTCCGGCCACCGAAGCCGTCCCGCTCGAAAGCCTCCTGACGGATGGTCGGGTCACGGTGCGCACCGACACGGCCGGGCGCACGGTGAGCGCCACCGGCCGCTGGGACGGCGCGCACCAGCTGCTGGTGCCAAACCGCACCGTGGACGGCAACCAGGGCTACTACGTCCTCACCCCGCTCCGCACCGACACCGGCCGCGCCGTGGCCGTGGTCCGCGGCTGGACGGCCGGCTCGCCCACCTCCGCCGCCCCGCCACCCGCCGCGCCGGCCGGCCCGGTGACGGTGACCGGGCGCCTGCACCCTCCCGAGAACAGCGGCAAGCACGGCGCGGTGGCCGGGGGCCTGCCCGAGGGCCAGCTGGGCACCATCAGCCCGGCGGCGCTGGTCAACCTGCTCCCGTACGCCCTCTACGACGGCTGGGTCGCCGCCGACGCCGCACCCGCCGGCCTCACCCCGGTGGCCGGACTGCCCGCGGAGACCGGCACCGGGCTGACCCTCAAGTCGTTCCAGAACCTCGGCTACACCGGCGAGTGGTTCGTCTTCGCGGGGTTCGTCCTCTTCATGTGGTTCCGCCTCGCCCGCCGCGAGTCCGAGGCCACCGCCGACCGCGACCTCGGCCTCGCCCCGCCGGACGAGGGCTCGCCGGCCCCGGCCGGTACGCACTGCTGGAGGACGTGACCGGGGTACGCGTCGACACACCGTACGGAGCGCCCGGCGACGCCCTGTTCATCGGCGAGGCGGCCGGCCGGCGGGTGGCGTCCCTGCCCCGGCACGGCCGGGGCCACGGCCTGCCACCGCACCGGATCAACTGCCGGGCCGACCTGTGGGCACTGCACTCCCCGGGCGTCCGCGGGGCCGGTGACCTGCGGGCCGGGACGCGGCGTGCGGGGATCCGGCCTGCTTGTGCGCCTCCTGTGGCGCTCCTGTGGCGCTCTTCCGGCCTTCCCCCCAGCCCCTTGTTGCCGCCCGGCGCATCTGGCAGGCTCTGGCGCGACGCCACGAAGGGTGCCGCCGGGGCGCCCGTGACCGAGGAGTCGAGAGGCGGTTGGGCGACAGCCGCACGCGTGGTGCACGACCGGCACCCTGCAAGGCTCCCCCGGACCCCGGCCCAAACTCTCACGCCCCCGCCACGGCGGCGGGGCCGCGGCCCGATCCCGGGGCCCCCACCCCCGGGGCCCGGCGGGCCCGGCGGATCTTACGGAATCCGAACGGGACAGGGGTGCACCACCACCGGGCCCCGCGGCCTCCTATCCTCAGCGGGTGACCGACACCTCCCGCATCCTGGTGGTCGACGACGACCCGACCGTGGCCGAAGTCGTCGCCGGCTACCTCACCCGCTCCGGACACCTCGTCGACCGGGCCGCCGACGGGCCGCAGGGCCTCGCCCTCGCCCGGAGCACCCGCCCCGACCTGCTGGTACTCGACCTCATGCTGCCCGGTATGGACGGGCTGGAGGTGCTGCGCCGGCTGCGCGCCACCGAGGACGGCGCCGGGCTGCCGGTGGTGATGCTCACCGCCAAGGGCGACGAGGCGGACCGGATCCTCGGCCTGGAGCTGGGCGCCGACGACTACGTCACCAAGCCGTTCAGCCCGCGCGAACTGGTGCTGCGGGTCCAGTCGGTGCTGCGCCGCTCCCGCGCCGGGGCCGCCGCCGCGCCGGTCGTCGGCCCGGCGGGCGGCCCGGACGCCGGTCCGCTCGTCTCCGGGGACATCGCGCTCGACGCCCGGGCACGCCGCGCCCACCGCGGCGAGCGCGAGCTCTCGCTCACCATGCGGGAGTTCGACCTGCTGGCGTTCCTGCTGCAGCACCCCGGCGCGGTGTTCTCCCGGCAGGACCTGATGCAGCAGGTCTGGGGCTGGGACTTCGGCGACCTCTCCACCGTCACGGTCCACGTCCGCCGGCTGCGGGAGAAGATCGAGGACGACCCGGCCGCCCCCAGGCTGATCAGCACCGTCTGGGGCGTCGGCTACCGCTACGACCCGGCCGACCCGCAGGACGGCCGGGCATGAACGACCTGCTGCTGATCGCGACGTTCGCCGCCCTCGGCGCGGGCGGGGCGGGCCTGCTCGGCTGGCCCGCCGTCCGGCTGCTGCGCCGCCGGTCGGTCGCGCTCTCGCTGTTCTGCGTCGCGGCGGTGACCGTGCTCGCGGTGACCTCAGGGACGTTCGCGGTGGCGGAGGCGATGTTCCTCTCCACCCACGACCTCGGTGTGGTGATCACCGTCCTGGGCATGGCCGCCGTGGTGTCGCTGGCCACCGCCGCTCTGCTCGGCCGCCAGGTGGTGGCCGGCAGCCGGGCGCTGGCAGCCGCCGCCCGCACCGTGGGCACCGACGCCGGATTCACCGCCCCCGCCCACCCCCTCGGCGCCGAACTGGCCGCCCTCAGTGCGGAGTTGGCCGCCACCAGCGCCAGGCTCGCCGAGTCCCGGGCCCGCGAGCAGGCACTCGACCGCTCCCGGCGCGAGCTGATCGCCTGGATCTCGCACGACCTGCGCACCCCACTGGCCGGGCTGCGCGCCATGGCGGAGGCGCTGGAGGACGGCGTCGCCGACGAGCCGGAGCGGTACCTGACGCGGATCCGCACCGAGGTCGAGCGGCTCACCGGGATGGTGGACGACCTGTTCGAGCTGTCCCGGATCCAGGCCGGCGCCCTCTCCCTCTCGCTCAGCCGCGTGTCCGTCTACGACCTGGTCGACGACGCCCTCGCCGGGGCCCACCCGCTGGCCCGCCGGCGCGGTGTCCGGCTGGAGGGCCACCAGGTGGCGTCCGAGCCGGTCGAGGTGGACAGCCGCGAGATCACGAGGGTGCTCGGCAACCTGCTGGTCAACGCGATCCGCGCGACCCCCGAGGACGGTGTGGTCGCGGTGGCCGCCCGGCGGGAGGCGGACGAGGTGGTGCTGTCCGTCACCGACGGCTGCGGCGGCATCCCCGAGCCGGACCTGGCCCGGGTCTTCGAGACCGGCTGGCGCGGCGCCACCGCCCGCACACCGCGGCACGACCCGGGCACGGCCGGGGAGGGCGGGGACAGCGGCGCCGGGCTCGGGCTGGCCATCGTGCGCGGCATCGTCGAGGCGCACGCCGGCCGGGCACGCGTGCACAACGTCGCCGGGGGCTGCTGCTTCGAGATCGCCCTCCCGGCACCCCGGAGCTGAACCGGGCCCGGGGCTGAACCGGCCCCGGAGCTGAACGGGCTCGGGCTCCGGGCCGGGGGCGGGGCCGCCCCGGAGCCGAGCCGACCCCGCCCCCGGCGCCACCCGGCACCCCCGGCGGCCGGCGCTCAGTCGCGCAGCGGCGCGGCGGCGAACTCGGCCGTCCCGGCCAGGAACGGCATCTGCGGCCGCCAGCCGAGCTCGGCCCGCAACCGGGACGAGTCGGCCGTGAGGTGCCGGACGTCCCCCAGCCGGTACTCCCCCGTCACCAGCGGCTCCGGGCCACCGGCCGCGGCCGCGAGGGCCGCCGCCATCGTGCCCACCGTGTGCGCCTCGCCGCTGCCGGCGTTGTACGCCCGCACGCTGCCCGGCGGCCGGTCGCCGACCGCCGCCAGGGCGGCCAGGTTGGCCGCGGCGACGTCCCCGACATGGACGAAGTCCCGTCGCTGGCCGCCGTCCTCCAGGACGCGCGGGGCCTCGCCGCGGGCCAGCGCGGACCGGAACACCGAGGCCACCCCCGCGTGGGGGGTGTCGCGCGGCATGCCCGGGCCGTAGACGGTGGCGTACCGGAGCACCAGCACCGCGCCCCCACAGGCACGCGCCCAGGCGGCGGCCAGGTGCTCCTGGGCCAGCTTGGTGGCCGCGGACACGTTGCGCGGGTCGCCGGGGGCCTCCTCGGTCACGAGTCCCGGGACCAGCTCGGCACCGCAGCGGGGGCAGGTCGGGTCGAACCGGCCCGCGTCCAGGTCCTCCGGACGGCGCGGGCCCGGTGCGACCTCCCCGTGCTCCGGACAGCGGTAGCGGCCCTCGCCGTACACCGCCACCGACCCGGCGAGCACCATGCGCCGGACGCCGGCGCGGGCCATCGCGGCGAGCAGCACCGCGGTGCCCAGGTCGTTGCAGCCGGCGTAGGCGGGCGCGTCGGCCGGGTCCACCCCCGGCCCGACCATCGCCGCCTGGTGGCAGACCGCGTCCACCCCGTCCAGCGACCGCTCCACGGCCGCGGCGTCCCGGACGTCCCCGTGCAGGAAGGGCACCCCGTCCGGCAGGTCCGGCGCCCGCCCCGACGGGTGGACGGCGGGGAGCAGCGCGTCGAGCACCCGCACGCCGTGCCCCGCGGCAGCCAGCTGCCGTACCACGGCCGATCCGATGAACCCGGCACCGCCGGTGACCAGAATCTCCATGGGCCCTGACGCTAGGTCCTGTCCGGTCGATCTCGTCGGATCGGCGCGCGGCGTTGGGCGCCCGGCTGGGCGTGCGCCCGGATCGACCTCGTACTGGACGTACTTGGGCGATTCGGGCGTGCGTCCAGCCGGGATGCCCGGCGTCGCGCGCCCGGCGAGATCGGCCGGACAGGGCCTGGCGTCAGGGGGCGCTGCGGGCCGGGGTCCACACGGGCCGTCGGCCCTCCGTACGCCGGACGGACCGCAACGGGACCGCAATAGCCGGGCGTGTCCGTACGGCGAGCGGGGGCGAGGCGGCCTGCGGTGGCCTGCCCCGCCCCTGCGGCGCACCGGGATCAGGCGCCGATGAACTCGATCAGGTCGCGGGTGAACGCGGCCTCGTAGGCGCCGACCAGGCCGTGCGGCGCGCCGGGGTAGACCTTCAGGACGCCCTGGGAGAGCAGCTTGACGCTCTTCTCCGCCGAGGCGGCGATCGGCACGATCTGGTCGTCGTCGCCGTGCGCGACCAGGACCGGGATGTCGATCTTCTGGAGGTCCTCGGTGAAGTCGGTCGCCGAGAAGGCCTCGATGCAGTCCAGCGCCCCCTTGAGCCCGGCCTGCATGCCCTGGAGCCAGAACTCGCGGCGCTTGCCCTCGGAGATCTCCGCGCCCTCGCGGTTGAAGCCGAAGAAGGACTCGCTGAGGTCCCAGTAGAACTGCGACCGGTCGGCGGCGACCCCGGCCCGGATGCCGTCGAAGACCTCGATCGGGGTGCCCTCGGGGTTGGCGTCGGTCTTCAGCATCAGCGGCGGGACGGCGCCGAGCAGGACGGCCCTGGCCACCCGGGCGCTGCCGTGGCGGCCGAGGTAGCGGGCCACCTCGCCGCCGCCGGTGGAGTGGCCGACCAGGACCGCGTCGGTGAGGTCGAGCCGGTCCATCAGCTCGGCCAGGTCGTCCGCGTACTGGTCCATGTGGTTGCCGTCCCAGGTCTGGGTGGAACGGCCGTGTCCGCGGCGGTCGTGGGCGATGACCCGGTAACCGGCCGAGGCGACGGCGACGGCGAGGCTCTCCCAGGCGTCGGCGTTCAGCGGCCAGCCGTGGGAGAGGACCACCGGACGGCCGGTGCCCCAGTCCTTGTAGTACTTCTGCGAGCCGTCGGCGAGGGTGATGTACGGCATGGTGGGCCTTTCGAGAAGTGTCGAGCTGTGTCGAGCGGTGTCGACCCGGTGTCGACGGGTGGGGTGGGTGCACGGCCCCGGGCGGGACCGGCGTGGACGGGAGGTCGGGGAGGGGTCGCGGCGGTGGCGGACGGCCGCCGCGGGGCGGTCAGAGCGTGCGCCGCACGCCCGCCTGGCGTTCCAGATCGCGCAGCTGGACCGCGAGATCGCCCACCACCGCGTGGTGGGCCGGACCGCTGCGGCCGATCGGCAGCACCTGCTCGCCCCGCATGTCCTCCAGCATCAGCGCGAACGCCGTGTAGAGAGCGACGGCGGCGAGCAGCAGCCCGAGGCCGCCGGAGACCCGGCCGAGCCAGGCGGCGCCGGTCAGGTTGGCCAGGGCGGCCACCCCGAAGCGGGGCACCGCGGTGCAGAGCACCAGCCAGAGCGCCCGCTTCCGGCCCGCGACCGCCGCCATCATCAGGGCGAACGCGGCGAACGTGCCGTTGAGGACACCGAGCACCTCGGTGCCGCCGGGCGGCTCCAGCACCAGGACGAGCGAACTCGCCAGCCAGAGACCGGAGAAGCAGGCCATCAGGGTGGCCGCCAGGACGTCGCGGGCGCCGAGGGCGAAGACCGCGACGACCAGCTGCAGGACGAAGGCCGGCAGGATCGCCAGCCCGACCGCCCGGCGGCCGTCCTCGAAGACGCCCAGCTGGAAGCAGCCCACCATCACCGAGGCGATGCCGACCGTGTAGAAGCCGAGCGGCATCGGCGAGGCGATCGGGCGCAGGTTGATCCGGGTCATCCCGCGCAGATCCGCCTCGAAGTGCCGTCCGCCCGAACTTCCCTTCCCAGGGCTGTCGTTGGTGGTCATGGTGTCTGCTCCGTCGAGGTGGCCGGGTGGGTGGGGGCGGACGGAGACGGAAGGTCCCGGCCGCACCGCAGACGCTAGGCCTCCCGGCCGGGTGCCGGTGCTCCCGTGCTGCACACCGCCTTGCCCCGGAAGGAACTGCACGCCGTCTTCGGGCCCGCCTCCACCGGCTCCGTCCGGCCCCCGCCGGAGCTGCTGCCGACGAGGCCGCCGGACACCGGCCTGCCGGCCCGAAGGATCTAGGACAGGATCTGACCCAGTTGCCTCCTACTGTGGTTCTCGTCGACGGAACGACACCTGACGAAGGAGAAGTCCATGAGCAGCGCCGCGATCGAGACCAGCCCGGCCACCACCGCCCCGGCCACCACCACCCCGACCGCCCCGGCCCCGGCCCCCACCGGCGAGCGCGCCGACCTGCTGGCCGTGCTGGCCAAGCACCGGCACTTCCTCCGCTTCACCACCCGCGACCTGACCGATGAGCAGGCCGGGCGGCGGACCACCGCGAGCGAGCTCTGCGTGGGCGGGCTGGTCAAGCACGTCGCCGCGATGGAGCGGGTGTGGGCGGACTTCATCCTGGAGGGCCCGTCGGCGATGCCCGACTTCACGGCCATGAGCGAGGCCGACCAGGCCGAGCGGGCCGGCCAGTTCCGGATGCTGCCCGGCGAGACGCTGGAGGGCGTCCTGGCCGACTACGCCGCGGTCGCCGCCCGGACCGACGAGCTGGTCGCCGCCCTGCCCGACCTCGACGCCACGCACCCGCTGCCGGCGGCCCCGTGGTTCACGGACACGCACTGGTCCGCGCGCCGGGTGCTGCTGCACATCATCGCCGAGACCTCCCAGCACGCCGGCCACGCCGACATCATCCGGGAGGCCCTGGACGGCGCGAAGTCCATGGGCTGAGCCGAGGGCACGGGCGGTGGACCGCCCGTGCCCTCCCAGGAGCCGACGGCGCCGGTCCGGGGCGCGGCCTGCTCAGGCCGGCCCGGTCCGGAACCGGCGCCGGTACTCCGTCGGGGTCGTGTCGAGCTGTCGGCGGAACGCCCGGACGAGGGTGTCGGTCGTGCCGAACCCGCAGGTGGCGGCGATGCGTTCGAGCGTCTCGTCGGTAGACTCCAGCCGGTTGCGGGCCCGTTCGACGCGGGCCGACTCGACGTAGGCGCTCGGCGTCGTACCGAGCTCGGCCTTGAAGATCCGGGTCAACTGCCGTTCCCCGACGTGGGCGTGGGCGGCAAGGTCGGCGACGGTCAGCGGACCGGACAGGTTGCGCGCGATGTGGAGCCGGAGGTCCTCGATCCGGCGTGTCGTGGAGGCGGGTTCGAGGGGGACGCTGAACTGGCTCTGTCCGCCCGGCCGCTTGAGGTACATCACGAGCTGCCGGGCGACGCGCAGCGCGACGCCTTCCCCGAAGTCGTCGGCGACGAGGGCGAGCGACAGGTCGAGGCAGGCGCTGATGCCCGCCCCCGTCCACACGTCGCCCTCGCGGATGAAGATCGGGTCGGCGTCGACCACCACCGCCGGGAATTCGGCGGCGAGTTGCTGCGCGGTGGACCAGTGGGTGGTGGCGCGCCGGCCGTCGAGCAGTCCGGCCGCGGCGAGGAGGTGCGCCCCGACGCAGACCGAGGCCACCCGCCGGCTCCGCTCAGCGAGCGCCTTCACCCAGCCCACCACCACCGGGTCGGTGAGGGCGTGCACCCGGCGCCGGCTGTCGACCTCGACCGAGCCGGGCACCAGCAGGGTGTCGATGGTCCGGGCGGACGCCTCCCGGAAGCTCAGGTCGGGCAGGATCCGCACGCCGGCGGAGGTGGTGACGGGGTCCGTGGTCTCTGCTGCGAGGACCACGCGGTAGCCGGTCGCGTCGTCCATCTCGCGCTGCACCAGCGAGAACACCTCGGGCGGACCGGTCACGTCGAGCAGGTCGACACCCTCGAAGAGGACGATGACGACGAGCCGTTCGACGGCGCTCACGGGGGCCTCCTACCGGTGGTTCGCTGCAGTGCCGGTTCCGTCGTACCGACGCCCGACCGGGTCGGCGTCCGGTGGTGGGGGCGTCCGCGGTACCGACATCACCGATGTCGGTTTCTGCATGTTAGACGACATTGCCGACATGCCGGAGCCGCCCATAGCGTTTCGGAGGCGGCGCACCGCGGGTGGGCCGCCCATCCCGACCACCACACCCGAGGCGGTACTCCCATGCCCACGGCCACCCTGCGCGCACTCAACGGCTTCGACGAGACGCCCCCGTCCCTGGCCGACGCGACGCTGGTCCTGATCGACTACCAGAACACCTACACCACCGGCGTGATGGAGCTGTCGGGCTGGCAGGAGGCGATCGACTCCGCCGCCGCGCTGCTGGCCCGGGCCCGGGAGGCGGGCGCGCCGGTCATCCACGTCGTCAACGACGGCGGCCCGGACACCCCGTACGACGTCCGCGCCGAGATCGGCCGGATCCACCCGGGCGTGGCGCCGGTCGAGGGCGAGCCCGTGGTCGTCAAGCAGGTCCCGGACGCCTTCGTCGGCACCGACCTGGGCGAGCGGATCGATGCGGCCGGCCGCAAGGACGTCGTCCTCGCCGGCTTCATGACGCACATGTGCGTCGCGTTCACCGCGGCCGGCGCGTTCCTGCGCGGCAACCGGCCCACCGTGGTCGCCGACGCCTGCGCGACCCGGCCGCTGGCCTCGGGCGGCGCGGAGGTCCCCGCCCGGGAGCTCCACCGCAGCGCGCTCGCGACCGTCGCCGACCTGTACGGGGTCGTCGTGGAGTCGGGGGCCTCGCTCGGCTGAGCACGAGGTTCCCCCGGCGGCCCCGGCCGCGCTCCGCCGGGTCGGGGCCGGGGCTGACCGGGCGACAGGTCCCCGGGGGAACCGACCGGGTGATGACGTGAACCTGCTCCAAGTGGCGCCCACGAGTGGTGGACGTCTCCCCACCGCCGCACGCTGGCCACAGCCCGCCCGTGACCGCACGGCGGGCCGGCGCAGCCGCGCGGCGCCGTCCCGCCGGGGGCGGCCGGGAACAGAGAGACGGAATCACATGTCGGAACATGGCATCGGTCCGGGCTGCCCGCCGCCCGTTCGCGGGACGGGCAGGTCCGTACGGAGGTGGGCGCAGCACCGGTACGCACGGGGACGCTCCCGGGGCGCGCCCGGCGGCGCGGCGCTCGTCGCGGGCCTGCTGGCCCTCCTCGTCGCCGCCGGCGTGACGCCGAGCAGTGCCGCACCGTCCGACCGCGGGCCCGGCTCCGGAGGTCCGGCGCGGTTCGTGCCCGGCCCCTGTCCGGAGCGGCCCGAGCCGGTGCCCGGGCGATGCGGGTTCCTGGAGGTGCCCGAGAACCGCGAGGCGGACGGGGACCACGGAGCGCCCGGGGACCACGACCGGCGCGGGCGGACCATCCGGCTGGCCGTCGCGATCATCCCGGCCGCGTCGGCGAAGCCGGCCCCCGACCCGGTGGTGTTCATGGAGGGAGGTCCCGGCGGAGACGCGTTCGGGGCCATCCCCTTCCTCGTCGACTCCGGCGTCAACCGGGATCGCGAGCTGATCGTCATGGCCCAGCGCGGAACGCTGCATTCGCAGCCGAGCCTCGCCTGCCCCGAGATCGACCGGTTCGACGCGGAGGCGGTGGGACTGCCCCACGACGCGCCGTCGACCGGGCGCCTCCTGGTGCGCGCGGCCACGGAGTGCCGGGACCGCCTGACGGCCGACGGCATCGAGCTGAGCGCCTACAACACCACCGAGAACGCCGCGGACTTCGCCGACCTGCGCACGGCGCTCGGCGTCAAGCACTGGAACGTCTACGGCTACTCCTACGGCACCGAACTGGCCCTCACCTACCTGCGGCTCCACCCCCAGGGGATCCGCTCGGTGGCGATCGACTCGGTCGTACCCCCGCAGGTGGTGAGCCTGCCCTGGACCTGGGACAGCGCCCGCGAGGGGATCGGCGCGATCTTCGCGGCGTGCGAGGCCCAGCCCCGCTGCAAGGAGCGCTACCCGGACCTCCCGCGCACGCTGACCGAGCAGGTCCGCCGGCTGGAGGCGCACCCCCTCACGCTGACCGTGCCGCCGCCGGGGGGCGGAGACCCGGTGAAGGTCGTCCTCGACGGCGGCGCGCTGGTCAACCTGCTGGTCGCCGACGGCTCCGCCGTCCCGTCCGTCGACGTCCCCGCGGCGCTCGACGAGCTCGCCCACGGAAACCCGGAGCGCCTGGCGCGGGCCCGGGCCGCCGGCGCGACGCCCTCCAACGGCGAGATCGCCCACGGCCTGACGCAGTCGGTGGCCTGCGCCGAGTGGGTACCGGGCTTCTCGGAGGCCGACCTGCTGAAGGCGGGGCGCCGGGCGTTCCCCGGGTGGCCGGACACGGTCCTGGCCCAGGCACCGCAGCTCCCCTTCGAGCACGACGTGTGCCGCGCCTGGAACGTCCCGGACCGCACCGCCGTCCAGCGGGTGGCCACCTACAGCATGGTGCCGGCACTCGTCGTCTCCGGGACCTTCGACGCCAAGACCGGGGCGAGCTGGGGCCCGTACACCGCCCGGACGCTCACCCGCTCGACCACCGTGCTGATCCCCGGGATCGGCCACTTCGTGGTCCCCCAGTCGCCCTGCGCGGCGAGCGTGCTGACCTCCTTCCTCGACCACCCGACCGCGCCCGACACCGCCTGCGTGGCGGGGCTCGCGCCGAAGCCGTTCACCATCACCCCCGAGCCGGAGACCGCATGATGTCCAACCGCCCGCCCCAGCACCGGCGTACCCGGCATCGGCTCCGGACCACCCTGGCCGGGGCCACGACCGGTGTCCTCCTCGTCGGCCTGGCCGCGCTGCCCGCCCGGGCCGGGGACGGCGCCGGCGAACCGCTCGGCACGGTCGCCCGTTCGACCGGTCACGCCCGTTTCGAACCGGGCCCCTGCCCGCGGACGGCGGACCCGACCCCCGAACTGGAGGGGGCCCGCTGCGGAACGCTCACCGTGCCCGAGAACCGGTCCCACCCGAGGGGGAAGAAGATCACCCTCGCGGTCGCGATCGTGCCGGCCAGCCACAAGCGGGCACCCGACCCGATCGTGTGGTTCGCCGGCGGCCCCGGAGACGACGCGAACTCCGAGATCCGGCTCGCGGTCGACGGCGGCCTGAACCGCGACCGGGACGTGATCTTCATGTCCCAGCGGGGGACCTACTCGGCCGACCCGGAGCTCACCTGCCCGAACGTCGACCAGTTCAACGCGGACGCACTCGACCTCGTCTTCGGTGCGCCGTCCACCGGGCGCCTGCACGTCGAGCAGACCCGGATCTGCCACGACACGCTGGCGGGCCGCGGGGCCGACCTCAGCGCGTACAACAGCACCGAGAGCGCCGCCGACTACGCGGACCTGCGCGTCGCGCTCGGCATCGAGCAGTGGAACGTGTTCGGCATCTCCTACGGAACCGACCTGGCGCTCCTCTACATGCGCCTGCACCCGGAAGGTCTGCGGTCCGTCGGCATCGACGGCGTCCTGCCGCCGTCCCTGGCCGGGGGCGCCGTCACCTGGAAGGCCGCACGGGAGGGCTTCGACGGCATGTTCCGGGCCTGCGCGCAGCAGCCCGCCTGCAACGACCGCTACCCGGACCTGGAGGCCACCTTCGAGCGCCTCGTCGTCGAGCTCGAAGCCCACCCCGTCTCCACCACCGTCACCGTCCCGGGCCACCCGGACCCGGTGGAGGTCGTGCTGGACGGCGGCGTCCTGGTGAACTGGCTGACCTTCGCCAGCCACCTGGCGGCCGGCGTGCCCCGCTCCATCGACGAGCTGGCCCACGGCAACCCGCAGCGGATCGCCGAGCAGTGGGCGGGCGGCAAGCTCAGCCCGCAGGCCATCGGGCGGACGTCCCACGGGCTCGCCTTCGGCATCTTCTGCAGCGAGTGGACGCCCTTCGAGAGCGAGGAGGACGTGATCGAGGCGGGGCGGCGCGCGTTCCCGTCGTTCCCCGACTCGGTGCTGGCCAACGCTCCGCTGCTCACCTGGCTGCACGCGGACTGCCGCGCCTGGGACGTCCCGGCGGCACCGCGCTCGGTCCGGGACGTGACGCGCAGCGACATCCCGACCCTCGTCCTGTCCGGCGGGTTCGACTCCCAGACCGCCCCCAGCAGCGGACCGTACGCGGCCCGCACGCTGCGCCGGTCCACCGAGGTCACCGTCCCCTACGTCGCCCACGTGGTCTTCGCCGACTCACCGTGCGCGCAGACGATCACCCGCTCGTTCTTCGACACCCCGACGGCGCCGGACACGGAATGCCTCGCGTGCCTCCAGCCACCCGAGTTCGAGATCGGGGCATGAGGTCGCCCGACCGACCGATCCACGGGGCACGCACCGGCGGCTGTCGTCCGACCGGTGCGTGCCCCGTTCCGTCGGGCGTGGTAGGCAGCACGCCGGGCGGCGCCGGGCCGACTGCGGGAAAAGAAATCTCGCCGGGGTTGAACCACCCCGCGCCCGCATCCGTGTTGGTGGTGCACGCGGCACCGAGCCGCACTCGACACCAAGACACCCACCAACAGAGGGAGTTCGCCATGCCCAAGTTCACCGGAAGCCGTCGTCTGCTCGCCGCCACCGGCCTCGCCGCCGTCCTCCTGGCCGCGACCGCCTGCGGGCCCGGGGAGGAGAACTCCACCGACACCGCCGCCACGGCCGCTGCCCCGGCCGCCGCCGCGGGGACGTCCGCTCCCGGGGCGGCCGGGGCGGCCGACGCGGCCGGCGGCGGCCGCCTGGCGGCGGCGGAGTCGCCCACGCTCGGCGCCATCGTCACGGACGGCTCGGGCCGCACGCTCTACCGCTTCGACAAGGACACCGCCAAGCCCTCCGCCACCACCTGCGTCGACGCCTGCGCCGCGAAGTGGCCGCCGGTCCCCGCCCAGGACAAGGTCGACGTCACCGGCGTCGAGTCGGCCCTGGTCGGCTCCGTGACCCGGCCCGACGGGAGCAAGCAGCTCACGCTGAACGGCTGGCCGCTGTACCGCTTCGCCGGGGACACCGCGCCGGGCCAGACCAACGGGCAGGGCGTGGGCGGCACCTGGTTCGCCAGCACGCCGGAGGGCAAGAAGGCCGCGGCCGGCGGTGCGGCCGGCGGTGCGGCCACCGGGCAGACGGGAGCTCCGGCGCCGTCCGCGAGCAAGCCGCAGACCGGCGGCTACCCGAGCGGCTACTGACGGGCCGGCGGGCCGCCGGACCGGCGGGCCCGCCGAGCAGCGGTGGTCGCGGACGGCGGGCTGCTCCTCCGGAGCACGCTTGCCTCCGGGGCAGCCCCCGGCGAGACTGTCGCGGTGCTGCACCTGGTTCGTGATCACCGCTGGTCGGCGGGCACCGTACTCCCGTTCGGCGTCCTGCTCTGCCTCGTCCTCGCGCTCCCCCTCCTGGCGGTGCGCCTCTGGCCGGCGGACGCGGAGTCCGGCGACTACGTCGAGATCGGTGCCGTCCGCACCGGCGGCGGCGCCGGCGGTGAGCCCGCGCCGGAGGAATCCGGCCCGGACGCCTCCACCGGCTCGTACACCGAGGACTGCGGCCACAACCTGGAGGGCCACCGCAACAGCGACAACGTGGTGATCTCGCCGGGAGTGGTGGGCGGTGCCCACCACGTCCACGACTACGTCGGCAACCTGTCGACCGACGCCCTGGCCACCGACGCGTCCCTCGCCGCCGCCGGGACGACCTGCACCGGCGGCGACCGCTCCAGCTACTACTGGCCGGTGCTGCGCCGGACCGACCGCGACGGCGACCGGGCCGCCGGGCAGGACGGGGCCCCCGGACACGGCGGGCAGGACGGGCAGGACGGGCACGGCAACGTGGGCGAGATCCTCACCCCCGACACGGTGACCGTCGAGTTCCGCGGCAACCCGTGGAGCAAGGTCGTGCCGATGCCGCGCTTCCTGCGGCTGCTGGAGGGAAACCCCACCGCGGCCACCGACGGCGGCGCGGAGGCCAGGGCCCGGTGGGGCTGCACCGGCTACCCCGGCCGGACCACCGACCGGTACCCGCTCTGCCCCGCCGGCAGCCTGCTCACCCGCACCCTCGACTTCCCCAGCTGCTGGGACGGGCGCGGAACGGACAGTCCCGACCACCGCACCCACGCGGTGTTCCCCTCCGCCACCGGGGTCTGCCCGCACCGGACCTTCCCGATCCCCCACCTCCGGGTCACCCTCGGCTACCGGCCACCGCCCGGCCGGGCGTTCGCCCTGGACGCCTTCCCCGAACAGCACCACAGCCCGCGCACCGACCACGGGGTCTTCATCGGCGTCATGACCGACGACCGGATGGCGGCGCTGGTGGCCTGTCTGAACCAGAATCACAGCTGCCGGGAATCCGGTTGAACCGGACGGCCGCCGCGTACGTGCTCTGCGTGGCACCCCACGACGGAGGAATGGCGGATGGCGAGGACACGACCCGCGACACAGCGCGGCGCGGCCGACGAGGCACTGATCCGAACGCTCTACGAGCAACACGGCGGCGCGCTGCTCGCGTACGCCATCCGGCTCACCGGTGACCGGGCGGCGGCCGAGGACGCGGTGCAGGAGACCCTGATCCGCGCCTGGCGGAATCCCGAGGCCCTCACCGAGGCCCGGGGCTCCGTGCGCAGCTGGCTGCTGACGGTGGAGCGCAACCTGATCACCGACCGGTTCCGGGCGAAGGCCGCGCGCCCCGCCGAGGTCGCCGAGGTGTCCGAGCAGTCGGCCACCGTGCCGGTGCAGCGCGACCACGCGGAGGGCGTGGTGGAGGCGCTGGTGATGACGGAGGCCCTCGAACAGCTCTCGCCCGAGCACCGGGACGTCCTGCGGTCGATCTACTTCCAGCAGTTGTCGGTCGCCGAGGCGGCGGAGCAGCTGGGCGTGCCGGCCGGGACGGTCAAGTCCCGTGCGCACTACGCGCTGCGGGCGCTCAAGCGGTCGTACGCCGGCAAGGCGGGGACGTTGAAGGAGGTGGCGGTGTGAGCACGGAACAGCACGAGACGAACACGGAGCAGCACGAGCGGAACGCGGAGCTCATCGGCGCCTATGTCCTGGGTGCGCTGGAGCCGGCGGACGCGGCGTCGGTCGAGCGGCACCTGGCCGGCTGCGCTCCCTGCGCCCAGGAGGTGGCCGAGTTGCAGGAGCTGGAGCGCGTCCTGGGCGAGGTGCCCCCCGAGCTCCTGGTGGACGGGCCGCCCGAGGGCGGCGACCTGCTGCTGCAGCGCACCCTGCGGCAGGCGCGGGCGGAGCGGGGCTCGGCCCTTCTCCGGCGCCGGGCCTGGATCGGCGTGGCCGCGGTGGCCGCGGCCGCGGCGGTGCTGGCCGCGGGCGTGTCGCTGGGCCGGAGCACGGTGTCCGACCGGCCGCCGGTGGCGGTCGGTCCGGTGCCGTCCGCCGCGACCGAGGCACCGCCGCCGGCGGGCACCCGGACGGCCTCGCTGACGGAGCCGTCCACGGGCGCCCGGATGACGCTGACGGTCACTCCGGCGATGGGCTGGGTGCGGGTGAGCGCCGCGGTCACCGGCATCCCGGCCGGTCAGCGCTGCCGTCTGGTGGTCAACGGCAAGGGCGGGGCGAAGGTGGACGCCGGCAGCTGGCTGGTCTCCCCGACCGGCGCCGAGAAGGGCACGACCCTGGACGGCTCGGCCCTGGTGGCACCGGACGACGTCGCGTCGGTCTCGGTCGTGAACGATGCGGGCCGGACGTTCGTGACGGTGCCGGTGTGAGCGGGCCGGGGGCCGGGCGGTCGTCCGACCGCCCGGCCCCCGGCCGAGCGCCACGCGGCGGGCCCGTCCGAGCGCCACGCGGCGGGCCCGGCCGAGGGCTACGCGGCGGGCCCGGCCAGGATCACCCGGTCCTCGGCGAGCTCCGCCAGCAGGGCGTCCAGCTTCTCCCGGTCGACCGAGGGCATCACGAAGACGTGCACGTAGCTGCGGCGGGTGGACTCGTCGCCCGGCACCATCAGCACGTCCTGGGAGGACAGCGACCACTTGGCCACCAGCTCCGGGCTGGGCTGGCGGAACCGCACGGTGACGGCGCCCGGGGTGCGGGCCGGCCAGAGCTCGACGCCCAGCTCCCGCTCCATCGCCTGCAGGCGGTCCTCCAGGTAGCCGGCCAGCTCCTGGGCGCCGCGTATCCGGTCCACCTGGTCCTGGTAGGAGTGCCGGGACAGGTGGTCCCAGAGGACCAGCGGGGAGAAGCCGTTGCGGGAGCCGGCGAAGGTGGTGTCGGGCGCGCCGATGTAGTCCGGCTGGGAGGGCGGCGAGATCTGGTACTTCACCTTCGTCATGTAGATGCCGCACGGCCACGGTGCGCCGGGCCACTTGTGGCCGCTCATCGCGATCGAGGAGACCATGTCGACGGCGCCGAGCTCCGCGGTGGGCAGGCGGAGGCCGAAGTCGAACTCCGGCAGCCCGACCTCGGGGGTCCAGCCGTACGCCGCCGGGTCCTCCGCGGCCATCCGCAGGAAGGGCGCGTAGCCGGCGCCGAGCGCGCCGTCGACGTGGATCCAGAAGCCGCGTCGCACGTCGACCAGCGGCTCGCCGGTGCGCGGGTCCTTGCCGTGGACCACCTCGCGGCGGACCAGCCCGTGCCGCTCGAAGATCGGCAGCAGCCGCTCGCAGACCCGCCGGACGTCGTCGTGGGCGCCCTTGAAGGTGCTGCCGAGGTTGAGGTTGACGAAGACCGGGTGGCCCTTCGCGGCGAAGAACTCGACCAGCACGGCGAGGGCGTCGACGTCGATCTCGCCCGGGCCGTCCCACGAGCGGCCGGACGGCCCCGCGGCGGAGGGCACCTCGGTGGGCCACTCGCGGCGGCCGGTGGCGGGGTCGACCAGCGGGCACTCGTCGGCGTACTTCTCCAGGCCGACGGCGTGGAAGGTCTCGACGCCCAGGACGCGGACGGCCTTGGCGAAGGAGTAGTGGGTGTCCTCCGAGTAGAAGGCGACCGGGCGGTGGGCGTTCGGGTTGTCCCGGTCGGGCGTCGCCTGGACGTACCGCAGGGCGTCGAAGGGCGCGGCCGGCGGCTGGATCAGCGCCTTGCCGCTCAGGTAGTCCCGGGCGTTCCAGAGCGCGTACATGTTGCCCTCGGTCGAGCCCATGGAGAGCATGTAGCCCCAGTACGACTCGGGGTCGGCGGGGTCGTGCGGGCGCTCGGCGTTCCAGAGCTTCGCGTAGTAGTCGAGCACCGAGCACTCGATCACCTTGGTGTTGGGCTTGTAGCCGCCGCTCTGGAACGGGTCGCCGAGGTTGTTGATGTTGTTCGGCATGAAGCGGGCCAGGTCCAGTGCGGTGCCCTGGATGTCCTGGGTGGCCTGGTAGCCCATCAGGTGCCGGCGCTTGCGCGTCAGGTACTCGTCCACCGTGTCCAGGGCGCGCAGCCTCTGGTCGGCGTCGAGGCCGCCGGCGGGGAGCACGAAGTCCCGGCCGTCCAGCTCCGCCCCCGGGTCGACGGCGGGCGCGGCTGCGGGCACGGCGGCGAAGGTGGCGGTCGGGCTCATGGCTGCGGCACTCCGGGGTCACAGGTCGGCCGGCCCGTGAGCGGGAACGGCGGAGGGCGTTCGCCGCTCGCGCCCCAGGATGGAACTTCCCGCCACCCGGGGGAAGGGTCTCCGAACATCATTCGGCCACGGTCCGCACAATCTTGCGAATCAACGGAATCAGCTGGAATCCTGGGACCCGTGCCGAACAATCCGCAGCCCCGCCGGACGCCCGTCGACGACGTCGACCGGGCGATCATCCGCGCCCTGGCCGACAACGCCCGGATGCCGAACAACGCGCTCGCCGAGGCGGTGGGCATCGCCCCCTCGACCTGCCTGGCCCGGGTGCGCGCGCTCCAGGAGCGCGGGATCATCCGGGGCTTCCGGGCCGAGCTCGACCCGGCGGCCATCGGCCTGCCGCTGCAGGCGATGATCTCCGTCCGGCTCCGGGCGCACACCCGCGAGCAGAACGAGAGCTTCCGCAGCACCGCCCCGGACCTGCCCGGCGTCCTGGCGGTCTTCCACATGGCGGGCTCCGACGACTACCTCCTGCACGTCGGCGTCGCCGGCCCCGAGGGGCTGCGCGACTTCGTCGTGGACCACCTCACCACCCACCCGGCGGTGGCGCAGACCCGGACCAACCTGATCTTCGAGCAGATACCGGGCCGCCGCTACCTCGCCCCGGAGCGGTGAGGCCCTCCGGCAGTGGCCGCCCGGCCCGGGCGGGGCGGCCACTGCCGGCCGGCTACCGGAGGACGCCGCGGACGGCCTCGGGGTCGGTCGGCGCGAGCGGGGCCGCGTCGGCGGCGACCCCGGCCGCCTTCGCGGTGGCGGCCGGCGGCGGGGTCACGAAGACCGGGTCGGGCTCCGGGTTGGGGGCGCAGGTCTTGGCGATCCGGCCGTTGCCCTTGGGCAGGCTGCCGTCCCGGAGGTAGGCGGTGAAGGTGTCGTCCAGGCAGGCGTTGCCGTGGAAGAGGATCTCGTGGAAGCTGCCACCGGTCTGGACGACCAGCTTGGAGCCGGGCAGTGCGTCGCGCATGGCGAGACCGCCCTCGTACGGGGTGGCGGCGTCCTCGGTGGCCTGGAAGAGCAGCACGGGCGGCAGGCCCTTGCCGGTGATCTTCAGCCGGCCCGCCGGGTTGCCCTGGTACGGCCAGAACATGCAGGCGGCGTTGTACCACATGTTGTTATAGGTGTAGAAGGGCGCCACGGCGTTCACCTTGGCCTGGTCCTTCTTCCAGAACTCCCAGTCCCGCGGCCAGGCGTTCTCGGTGCACTGCGTCGCGTTGTAGGCCGGGAAGGCGCCGTCGTCGGCGCCCGGTGCGGCGTAGCGGTTGTAGGCGATGGACAGCGGCCGGGTGTCGTGCTGGTTGACGAAGGCCGAGAGCACGGTGGCCATCCGCGGCCAGCGCAGGAAGTTGTAGCCGCCGCCGTAGAAGGTGTCGTCCAGCTCCGCCGGGCCGATCCGGCCGGGGGCCGGGTCGGCCGCCACCGGCTCGGCCCGCAGCGCGTCCTGGACCTGGTAGTACGCCTTCACGACGCCGGCCGGGTCGGTGCCCAGGTGGTAGACCGGGTCGGCCTTGGCCGCCCAGGCCGCGAACGCCTCGAAGCGGCGCTGGTGCTCCTTGTCCTGCAGGATGTTGTGGTCGTACCAGCTGATCGTCGGGCCGACGATGCTGTCGAGGACCATCCGCTTGACGCGCGAGGGGAAGAGCTGGCCGTAGGTGGAGCCCAGCGAGGTGCCCCAGGAGCCGCCGTAGAAGCTGATCTGCCGCGCACCGAGCGCCCGGCGGATGCTGTCCATGTCGCGCGCGCTGTCGACGGTGGTCATGTGCGGCAGCAGCCAGGACCAGTCGGCCGCGCAGTCGGCGGCGTACCCGGCCGCCTTCGACAGCCAGGCCTTCGACGTGCCCCGGTCCACCTGGTAGTCGGGCCGCTCGGCCTCAAAGTAGTGGGCGTCGCAGACGACGTGGGGCTCGCTGCCGTTGGTGCCGCGCGGGTCGAAACCGATCCAGTCGTAGGTCGAGGCGACGTCCGCCGGGATCTGGCCGGAGATGGAGGCGGGCATCCAGAGGCCGGAGATCCCGGGCCCGCCGGGGTTCAGCAGGATCGGGCCCTGCTGCTTCTCCTTGGGCGCGGTGGCCGGGAGCCGGTTGACCTTGATCTTGATCTTGCGGCCGTGCGGGTCCGCGTAGTCGACCGGCACCTCCAGCAGCGCGCACTGCAGCGCGGGCGTGGCGGGGTCGTTGCAGGAGCTCCAGACGAGCTTCCCCTGCCCGGTGTCCTCGGGGGCGGCGACCACCGCATCGGGGCCGACGGGCTCGGCGTCGGCGGCCGTACCGCCGAGTGCGGCGACGGCCACGGCGGCCGAGAACAGGGCGATGACTTTTCTCATGGGGAGCATGATGTGATATGTGCAATGTCACATCCAGAATGCTGACCGGACGTTACGAAGCTGTAATGGAGGGCGAGTTGGGCCGCCGGCCCGGGACAGGCCCTGACCAGGGCCGTCCCGCCGACCGGTACCCACCGGGCCGCGGCGGCACCCGGCCCGTCAGGCCGGTGCGGGCCGGCGGCGGGCGAGGAACTTGCCCAGCTCCCACAGCAGCAGCAGCGCGAGCGCGGCCAGTAGCGCCCAGCCGAACTGCCGGGCGTTGAGCTCGGTGGTGCCGAGGATACGGCGGAACGCGTCCATCTGCGTCACCAGCACCGCCAGGACGAACTCCGCCAGCGCCGCCAGGTTCATCTGCTTGCTGTCGAAGGTGTGCGTCGTCAGCGCCGACGCGCGCTCGCTGCGGCACTCGAACGCGGCCACGATCAGGCAGAGCGCGAAGGCCGTGAACGCGATCGAGTTGCCGATGTGAATGCTGCCGTAGTGGCGCTCCCCCAGCTTGATCAGGCCGAGCAGCGCGGCCGTGACGGCCAGCCCGGCCAGCCCCACGGTGACCACCACGGGCCTGGTCAGCACCGACTCGCCGCGCGGGCGCGGGATGCGCGCCATCAGCCCCGGGCTCTCCCGGTCGAAGCCCAGCGCGAAGCCGAAGGGAGCGTTCACCACGAAGTGGATCCAGAGCACCTGCGGCGGGGTGAACGGCTCGCCGGCCGCGATGTTGAGGACGGTGGCACCGAGGAAGGTCAGCACGAAGGCGACCAGCAGCAGCAGGACGAAGCGGATGTACTTGGTGAGGTTGTCGTAGAGCTTCCGGCCCTCCGCCACCGCGTGCACGATGGTGGCGAAGTTGTCGTCGGCGAGCACCATCCGGCTGGCGTTCTTGGCCACGTCGGTGCCGCTGCCCATCGCGATGCCGATGTCGGCGGCCTTGATCGCCGGCGCGTCGTTGACGCCGTCGCCGGTCATCGCGACCACGTCGCCCTTCTTCTTCAGCGTGTCGGCGAGCAGCACCTTGTGCTCCGGCGCCACGCGGCCGACCACGCCGATGCCGTCGATCCGGGCCAGCCGCTCGTGCTCGGGCAGGGCCGCGAAGTCGGCGCCGAGCACGGCCTCGCCGGGGATGCCGAGCTGCCGGGCGATGGCCGCGCCGGTGGTCACGTCGTCGCCGGTCACCATGCGGACGCGGATGTGGGCGGCCTGCGCGCTGGCGACGGCGTCCTTGGACTCCGCGCGCGGCGGGTCGACCATGCCGACCAGGCTGGTCATCCGCAGCCCGGTGACGTGGCCCAGCAGGTCGCCCGCCGGGTCGAAGTCCGCCGGGTCGAGGTCCCGGAACGCGGCGGCCATCACCCGGCGGCCCTCGGCGCCCATCCGGGCGACCTGCGCCTCGGCGCGCCCGCTCAGGTCCGCGTCCCAGGCGATGCCCGCCCCGTCGGCGAGCGCGGTGGTGGCCCGCGACGTCACCGCGGGCGCGGCGCCCTTGACGAAGCACCGCACCACCCGGCGGCCGCCCGCGTCCACCGCGTCGGTGAAGACCGCCATCAGCTTGTAGGTGGGGTCGAACGGCAGCGTCGCCAGCCGTGGGTACCGCTCCCGGCTGGCCTCGATGTCCAGCCCGGCCTTGTGGCCGAGCACGAGCAGGGCGCCCTCGGTCGGATCGCCCACCACCTCGCCGTCCACCAGCTTGGCGTCGTTGGCGATCAGGAACGGCAGGACGGCGTCCTCGACGTCCGCCGAGGCCCCCGCGACGTGGTTGATCCGGCCGTCGAGGCGGTAGCCGGTTCCGGAGACGGTGTAGCGGTCGGTGGGACTGAGCACCTCGACGACGGTGACCTGGTTCATCGTCAGGGTGCCGGTCTTGTCCGAGTTGATCGCCGAGGTGAAGCCGAGCGTCTCGACGGACGGCAGCTCCTTCACGATCGCGTTCCGCTTGGCCAGGTTGAGGCTGCCGACGGAGAGGATGACCTGGCTGACGGTCGGCAGCGCCTCCGGGATGGCGGCGATCGCCAGCGACACGGCGCTCACGAACAGGGCGTCCCACGCCTGCCCGCGGCTGCGGCCCAGCGCGAACATCACGACCATGGTCAGCCCGGCCGCGCCGGCGATCCACAGGGTCAGGGTGTTGAGCTCGCGGGTGAGCGGCGACTGCTCCTTCTCGGTCGCCGAGAGCATCCCGGAGATCTTGCCCAGCTCGGTCTCGGAGCCGGTCGCGGTGATCACGAGCAGTCCGCTGCCGTGCGTGACCGGGGTGTTCATGAACGCCATGTTCGACTGCTCGCCCGGGGCCAACCGCTCCCCCGGCACGATGCCGGTGTCCTTCACCGCCGGCACGCTCTCACCGGTCAGCGCCGACTCGTCGATCTGCAGGGCGCTGGCCCGGACGATCCGCCCGTCCGCCGGCACCTGGTCACCCGCCGAGACGAGCACGACGTCGCCCACGACCAGCCCCTCGGCCGGGATCTCCGACTCCGCGCCGTCCCGCCGGACCCGGGCGGTCGCCTTCATCATCGACTTCAGCGCGTTCATCGCGCTCTCGGCCTTGCCCTCCTGCCGCAGGCCCACCACCGCGTTGAAGAGGGTCAGCACGACGAGCAGGATGCCGGTGGACCACTCCTCGATCGCCAGCGAGACCACCGCGGCCGCCACCAGGATGAGCTGCATGTAGCTGCGGTACTGGTCGAGGAAGCGCAGCCAGCCGGGCCTCGGCCGCTCCTCCGGCAGCGCGTTGGGCCCGTTCGCGGCGAGCAGTTCGGCCACCCGGGCGGTGCTCAGCCCGGTGGACGGATCCACCCCGAACCGGGTGGCGGCCTCCTCGGCGGACCGCGCGTACCAGGGTGTCCCGGCGTCCGCCCCCGGCGGCTCGGTCGGCTCGGTCGGCTCGGCCATCTCTCGCTCCTCCTGTCCGGGCCCTGGGGCCGCTCGGCCGGCCCGCTCAACCGGGCCGCTCAACCGGCCCGGTGGCGCGCCGCGTACGGGTCCCGGGCGGCGCCCTGCGGGGCCTCGGCCTCCAGCTGCCGCTTGGCGGCCCGGAGCTCCTTCAGGGCCGCCCGGCCGACCGTCGGGTACTGCGGGTCGATCTCCATCAGGGTGTGCGCGAGCACCGCCGCCGCGCAGATGCGGGCGAACCACTTGCGGTCGGCCGGCACCACGTACCAGGGGGCCCAGGGCGTGCTGGTGGCCGACAGCATCTCGGAGAACGCCTCCTGGTACTCGTCCCAGTGCGCGCGCTCGCGGATGTCCGCCGCGGAGAACTTCCAGTTCTTCTCCGGGAGGTCGATCCGCTTCAGGAACCGGGTGCGCTGCTCCTCCTTGGAGAGGTTCAGGAAGACCTTCACCACCGTGAACCCGTTCTCGGTGAGGTAGCGCTCCCAGTCGTTGATCTCGCGGAAGCGGCGGCGCCAGATCTTCCGGCCGCGCGCCTCCGCCGGCAGCCGCTGCCGGTCGAGGTTCTCCGGGTGGACGCGCACCACCAGGACCTCCTCGTAGTGCGACCGGTTGAAGATGGCGATGTCCCCGCGGGCGGGCAGCCGCTGCGCGTACCGCCACAGGAAGTCGTGGTCGAGCTCCTCGGCGGAGGGCACCTTGAAGCTGCTCACGTGGACGCCCTGCGGGTTCACCCCGCTCATGACGTGGCGGATCGTCCCGTCCTTGCCGCCCGCGTCGAGCGCCTGGAGGCAGAGCAGCACCCCGTGGGTGTCCTGGGCGGCCAGCCGCGCCTGGTACTCCGCCAGCAGCGCGACGCCGGTGCGGAGCAGCTCCGCGCCGTCCCGCTTCTTCATCCCCGCCTTGTAGCGCGGGTCGAAGTCCCGCGCGAGGTCCACCGTCGATCCCGGCTCCACCCGCAGCGGCTCGATGAACTCCGCTATCCGCTCGGCCGCCCGCCCGTCCGCCATCGCCCGCACCACCTTCTCGTCGGGTCCGGCGGGAACCGCCCGGACGACCCGGACCGTCAGGCGCCCCGGCCCGCCCGCACCGCCTCGCGGCGGGCGTCCCGCCGGGGACCACCTCCTTGCCACCCTCCGGCCGCCGGCGGTGACCGGCAACCGCGCTGGGCCATCCGGGTTTCCGGCGCCGGCCGGCGGACCCGGCGCGGCACGCGGACCCGGCGCGGCACGCAGAACTAACGCGGTACGGAGCGCACCAGCAGCAGGGCGATGTCGTCGGTGCGGTGGTCGGCCCGGGCGAGGAGGGCATCGGCCAGGCGGTCGAGCGGTTCGCGGCCGTGGCGGGCGAGGGTGGCGATGAGGCCGGCCACCGCCTGGTCGGGGTCGGTGCCGGGTGCGTCGATGAGGCCGTCGGTGTACAGGACCAGGGTGGTGCCGATCGGCAGGTCGATGCGGATCTGCGGGTACTCGGCGGCCGGGTCGACGTTCAGGACCACGCCGGTGAGCGGTTCCAGGGCACGCGCCCGGCCGTCCGGGCCGTAGAGCAGCGGTACCGGGTGGCCCGCGTTGGCCAGCCAGGCCTCGCGGCGGGTGAGGTCCACGCAGAAGTAGGTGCAGCTGGCCAGCAGGGCGGTGTCGAGGTCGGCCAGCAGGCGGTTGGTGCGGGTGAGCACCGTGCTCGGGTCGGCGTCGGCCGCGGCGAAGGCGCGGATCGCGGTGCGGACCTGGCCCATCAGGGCGGCGGCGTTCACGTTGTGGCCCTGGACGTCGCCGATGACGACGGCCACGGAGTCCGGCCCGACGCGGATGAGGTCGTAGAAGTCGCCGCCGACGTCCATGTCCTCGGTGCCGGGCAGGTAGCGGGCGCTGATCTCCAGGCTCGGGACGGCGGGCAGTGCCCGGGGCAGCAGGCTCTCCTGCAGGCCGTGTGCGAGGACCAGCTTGGTGTCGTACAGCCGGGCGCGGTCCAGGGCCTGGGCGATCAGGCCGCCGAGCGAGGTGAGGACGGCGCGCTCCTCCGTGTCGAAGCGGTGCGGCTCGGCGAAGGCCAGCACGCAGGTGCCGATCAGGCGGCGCGAGGTCACCAGCGGCAGGTAGGCCCAGGCGGCCATGCCGTCCTGGGTCTCGTGGCGGTCCGGGTAGAGCCGTTCCAGCTCGGCCCGGGTCTCGAAGAACGCCGGCACCGGGTTGGTCGACGCCTGGACGCCGGGCGTCGACTCGCTCAGCGACGTGCCGTCGAACTGGTCGACCAGGCCCGGCGGGTAGCCGCGGTGGCCGGCGATGCGCAGACGGCCCCCCTCGGCCATCAGGACGGCGACGGCCTGGCCGCCGAAGGCCGGCAGGATCTGCTCGGAGACCATGGTGACCACGTCCTGCACGCTGATCGCCTCGGTCAGCGCGCTGGCGAGGTGGAGCAGGTGGTAGAGCGCGCCGGGCCGGGTGTGCACCGTCCGCTCGGCGGGCCGTTCGCCCTGTCCGTCGGGCCGGGCGATGTCGGCGGCGACGATCTGCACGGTGACCCCGGAGGCGTCCGGGAAGAGCCGGAACGACAGCCACCGGTCCGGCGGCCGCAGTGCGACGAACGACGTGGGCTGCCCGCCGATCACCGCCGCCCGGTAGTGGTACTCGTACACCGGGTCGCGCAGCCAGCGCAGCACCGACCACGGGCGCGCGCCGAGCAGCTTCTCCACCGGCTCGCCCAGCAGCTCCGCGGCGGTGCGGGTGACCGCGGCGAGCCGGCCGTCCAGGTCGATGTCGCAGAGGCCCCCGGGCAGCCGGGCCGGCATGGTGGCGAGGGGGTCTGCGGACCGGTTCTCCGCCACCACGGGGACCGGGCCGGGCCGGATCGGAGCTCCCGCCCGGGCCGCCTCCGCCAGGATCCCGGCCAGGCCCCGGGCGAGCCCGTCGAGCTCCTCGCGTTCGTGGGGCGGCAGCTCCGGGGGGTGCGCGGCGGGCCAGAGCAGGAAGAGGACCCCGTACGTCGTACTGCCCAGGACGAGCGGCACGGCGGCGAGGCAGAAGGCGTACGGCATGGCGACCGCGACCCGCGGGTACCGGCGCGCCATCTCCTCCGCGCCGCCCACCCAGACGATCCGGCCGCTGCGCGTCGCGTCGGCGACCGGGATCGGCACGGTCATGCCGACGTGCTGCCACGGCCTGGTGAACTGCCGGGCGGCCCCGAAGGTCATGACGAGTTCGAGCAGCTGCCGGTCGTCCGAGAGCAGGTAGAGGCCGCCCATGTGCGCGCCGACGCGCTGCGGCACCGATCGCAGGACCTGCGCCGCCCGCTCAAGGCCGCGCCCCGCCGTCGCCCCGGCAGCCTCGTGTGCGGGCTCCGAGGACGGACCCCGTGACATGCCCACCACTAGAACCCCATTCAGCGAACCCCGTCCGAGCCGACGAGTGAGCCCGTAGCCTCCCCTCCATACTGGCCCGCCCGGGTGCCATCCGTCCCGTCGCCGGCCGGACGCCCACGGAGGGCACGGGCGCGGTCACGGGTTCCGCGCGGCCCTTCCGTTGCCGACCACGGGCACCCCCGGCACCGGCGGCGCCGCCGCGTGCCGCTGCCGGCGCAGCCAGACGGTCAGCAGTACGCAGGGCAGCACCAGGCCGCAGACGCTGAGCACGAGGAACTGCGCGAAGCCGCTGATGTGGCCGACCAGCCACGCGAAGTTCTGCCCGAAGAAGCCGACCACGAAGGACAGCGGCAGGAACACGGTCGCGACGATCGTGAGCCGCTCCATCGTGGCGCTCTGCCGGAGGTTGATCCGGTTCTGCTCGACCGAGATGACCGCGATGTTCGCCTCCAGGACGGTCGCCAGCAGGTCGCGCTGGGCGGCGACCTCCTCGTTGACCAGCAGGAGGTGGTCGTGCACGTCTCGCAGGTACGGCAGGAGCTCGGTCGGCGCCCGGCCGGTCTGCAGCCGGCGGCCCAGCACGCCGAGCAGCGGGTGCACGGCGCGGTAGAAGTCGGTGGCCTCGCGGCGCAGGAAGTAGATCCGCTCGGTCGGGGCGACCGTGCCGGAGAACACCGTGGCCTCGATCTGCTCGATGTCGCGTTCGAGCTCGGTGACGACGGGCGCGTAGCCGTCCACGACCTGGTCGAGGATCGCCCAGAGCGTCGACGCGCTGCCGGTCCGCAGCAGCTCGGGCCGGCGCTCCAGCCGGCTGCGCGCACCGGCCAGCTCGCTGGCGACCCCCTGGCGGACGGTGATCACGAAGTGTTCGGCGAGGAAGACGCTGATCTCGCCGGTGTCGACCTCCTCGCGCTCGTCGTCGTAGCGCGCGGTGCGCAGGATGATCAGCTCCGTGCCGTCCTCGTACTGCTCGGCCTTCGGCCGCAGGTGGAAGGCCTGGGCGTCCTCCACGGCGAGTTCGTGCAGCCCGAAGCTCTCGCGGACCTTGGCCAGCTCCTCCTCGCCCGGCTCGAACATGCCCAGCCAGACGAAGCCGCCCTGGGTGCAGCGCGCCGCCGCCTCCTCCAGCGGCATCGGGCCCACGTGCTGCCGGCGTCCGTCGCGGTAGTGCGCGCAGTCGACGATCATGGCCTTCCTCCTCGCGTCCGGCCGCTGCCGCCCCCTTCCGATGATCCCGCCGATCCGGCTCGCAGCTCCCCCGGTCCACGGGCGGGGCTCCCCCCGGTCCGCGTCCGGGGCTCCCCCCGGTCCGTGGGCGGCTGCGGGCGGTGCGGCCGACCGGCGCCTGCACGCCTGGTTCCCCGCGCCCGCCCGGTGCCGTAGCGTGGCCGGGTGAACGCGAACTCGTCCGCGCGGCACGACGCCGTGATCGTCGGTGGTGGGCACAACGGGCTGGTGGCGGCGGCGTACCTCGCCCGGGCCGGCCTCCGCGTGCTGGTGCTGGAACGGTTGCCGCAGGTGGGCGGGGCGGCGGTGTCGGCCCAGGCCTTCGCGGGGGTGGACGCCCGGCTCTCCCGCTACTCGTACCTGGTGAGCCTGCTGCCGCGGAAGGTGGTGCGCGACCTCGGGCTCCGGCTCGACCTGCGGCGGCGTCGGATCTCCTCCTACACGCCCACCGTCCGGGACGGGAAGCCCACCGGACTGCTCGTCGACGCCTCCGACCCCGGCCGGACGCGGGAGTCGTTCCGGGCGCTGACCGGCGCGGACCGGGAGTGGGAGGCCTGGCAGCGCTTCTACGGCACGACCGGGCAGGTCGCCGGGCGGGTCTTCCCGACGCTCACCGAGCCGCTGCCCTCCCGCGCCGAGCTGCGCCGGCGGGTCGCGGACGACGCCGCCTGGGAGGCGCTGTTCGAACGGCCGCTGGGCGAGACGATCGAGCGGACCTTCGCCGACGACCTGGTGCGCGGCGTGGTGCTGACGGACGCGCTGATCGGCACCTTCACCCACGCCCACGACGCCGCGCTGCGGCAGAACCGCTGCTTCCTCTACCACGTGATCGGCAACGGCACGGGCGACTGGGACGTCCCGGTCGGTGGGATGGGCGCGGTGACGGACGCGCTGGCCGAGGCGGCACGCGCGGCCGGCGCGGAGATCCGGACCGGCTGCGAGGTCACCGCGATCGCCACCGACGGCCACGGCGACGTCGAAGTGACGTACCGTCACCACGACGGCGGGGCAACGGTGGTGGGCCGCAGGGTGCTCGTGAACGCGGCCCCGGCGGTGCTGGCCCGGCTGCTCGGCGAGGCGCCCGGTCCGGGGCCCGCACCCGAGGGCGCCCAACTGAAGGTCAACATGGTGCTGCGCCGGCTGCCGCAACTCCGGGACACCGCCGTGGATCCGCGGGACGCCTTCGCCGGCACCTTCCACATCGCCGAGGGCTACCGGCAGTTGGAGAGCGCCTACGCGGAGGCGGACGCCGGGCGGATCCCCTCGGCGCCGCCGTCGGAGATCTACTGTCACACGTTGACCGACACCTCGATCCTCGGGCCGGCGGCCGTCCGGCAGGGGTTCCAGACCCTGACGCTGTTCGGCCTGCACATGCCCGCGCGGCTGTTCACCGATCCGGCGGCCAAGGAGCGTGCCCTGGCGGCGAGCCTGGCGCAGCTCGACGCGGTCCTGGCCGAGCCGATCGCCGACTGTCTCGCGACGGACGCCGCCGGGCGTCCCTGCGTGGAGGCCAGGACGCCGCCGGACCTGGAGCGGGAGATCGGCCTGCCGGGCGGGCACATCTTCCACCGGGACCTCGACTTCCCCTTCTCGGAGGGGAGTCCGGACGGTACCGCGGAGCGCTGGGGCGTGGCGACGGCGCACCCGAACGTGCTGCTGTGCGGCGCGGGCGCGGTCCGCGGCGGCGGCGTCAGCGGCATCCCCGGGCACAATGCAGCGCAGGCGGTCCTGGAGGAGTCGGCCCGGTAGCGCGCCGGGATCCCGGCCCGGCCCCGCCCGGCCCCGCCCGGCCCGGCCACCGGACCTCTCGGCAGGCCGGCCGACGGGGTGGCCGGCGGGACGGACACGCCGGGTGACCGTCCGGGTGACCGAGCGTCCACCGGAGCGGCCCAACTCCCCTGCCGGCAGGCCCGAACAGCCGCCCAGCGTGGTGCGCCGGTCACCCTCCGCCCCTCGCCGCCGGCCGCAGGCCCGGAACTCTGGCGCGTCACTCCCCGTAGCGGTTTACTGGGAGTGAGCAGGGCAGGAAACGGAGGCCCGGCGATGGCTTGCCCACACCCGTACGGATTCCACACCGAAGTCCGCGAGCAGTACGCGACGGCCGGGGCGGAGGTGACCCGTCTGGTGCACTCCGTCACCGAGGAGCAGTGGACGGCGCCCACCCCGTGCCGGGACTGGGACGTCCGCACCCTGGTCAACCACCTTGCGGCACAGCATCTCTGGGTCTGCCAGGCGGTGGCCGGCTACGCCCCGGAGCAGATCGGCCGCCGCTTCGAGGGCGACGTCCTGGGCCGCAACCCGCTCGGCGTGTGGACGTTGGCCGTCGACACCGCCGTCCGCGCCATCAACCAGCCCGGCGCTCTGGACCTGCTGGTCCACGTGCCGTACGGGATGCGTGATGTGGGCGGCTACACCCGCGAGTTGACCGCCGAGACCGTGGTGCACAGCTGGGACCTCGCCCGGGCCCTGGGCGAGAGCGGCTACCTGCCACCGGGCGCCGCCCGGTACGCGCTCGCGGAGTTCCGGAACTACCGGAACCTCGCCGGCACCGGCCGGTTCGACCCGCCGCTCACCACACCGCCCGGCGCCGACGCCCAGGAGCTGCTGCTCGCCTTCACCGGCCGCGACCCGCAGTGGTCCGCCGAACGGCTCCGCTGATTCTCCGGCGCTCCCTTACCGGCGCTCCCCTACCGGCGACGCCCTCGCCCCGGCCTCCGCACGAGGAGGCCGGGGCGAGGGGACTCACCGCGTCAGGCCGGCTTCTGGCAGAGCATCGCGTACGGGCGCGAGGCCCAGAGCTCGTACCAGGGCTGGGTGGAGGCCACACCGGCGACGAACTCGTCGTCGGCGCACTGGCCCTTGTAGTAGCTGTACGCGAAGTCGGCGCCGCCGGCCGCCGACGGGCGGCTGTCACCGTTGTCGAACCAGACGGTGCGGACCGAAGTACCCAGCGGAACGGTCGACTTGGCGCAGAGCACACCCAGGGAGCGGCCGTTGCGGCTGTACCCCGTTGCGATCTGGCCGGCGGGGCACTGCGCCTTGGTGTAGCCGTACGCCCAGTCGGTGGTCACGTTCGCCTCGCCGTGGACGACGGTGAAGGTGTGGTTCGCGTCCCACGGGGTGGCCTCGGTGGCGCTGGTGCAGAGACCGCGGTCACCGCCGTGGCTGAGGCCGACCAGCCGGCTGCCGTCCGGGCAGGAGGACTTGCGGGCCGACGGGTCCCAGTCGGGCCGGGCCTTCAGGAAGGCCGAGCGGTTGTCGTCGCCCGTGCTGGAGTTGAGCGCCGTCCAGGCCACCGAGGGCGTCGGGACCTGCCCGACGCTCTGCGAGGTGATCGGCCATTCGCGGTGGAAGGCGAGGAACGGCAGGTCCTTCTCCAGGATCGGGGTGCCGAGGATGGCGAGGCGGGCCATCAGCGCCCCGTTGATGTCGAGTCCGCCGTAGAGGTCGACCGTGCCGCCGCCGGTGGGCGCCGTGCCTCCGTCGAGGACGACCGAACCGCTGACCGCGGTCCGCAGGTAGGGCTCGATCGAGGCCTTCACGCCGACGGCGTCGTACAGGGCGACCGATCCCTCGGCCAGCAGGCCGGTCTTCAGCGAGGCGTTGCCGCTGAGGTGGAGGCGCAGCGGGGAGACGGTGGACGTCCCCGGCTCGGTGGTGGTGGTCCAGCCCTGGCCGCTGGTGTAGTCGGAGTGGACGCCCCAGTGGCCGTCGTACGACTGCTCGGCGTCGACCGTGATCGTGCCGTCGGCACTGATGTCCAGGGAGAGCTTGAAGTCCAGGTTGATCACGACCGGCAGGACGCCGACCATCACCACCGGGCTGGCACTGAGCTTGGCCAGTGGGATCTTGACGGAGGCACCGCCGGCGAGGTCCGCACCGCTGACGTGCCAGTCGGCGTGCGCGCCGAGGTCGAAGCCGATCCGGGCCTGCTGCGGGGCGAGGGCGCCGAGGCCGCCCTGGTAGGAGAAGCTCACGGTCGGGTCGATCGATACCGACCCGGACAGCCGCACCGAGGAGCCGTTGGGCAGCGGGACGGTGGTGTCGGCGCTCAGCCCGAGGCCACCGCTGACGGAGCCCTGGCCGCCGGTCGGGCCGGTGTCGACGGCCACCTTGAGGTCCTTGACCTGCGGCTCGACCCGGAGCGAGGCGGGGCTGACCGGGGCCTTGAGGCTGGCGTTGGCGCCGCCGAGCAGTTCGGGCAGTGCGGCCGGGCGGGTGCTGACGGCCACCGTCCCGTCGGAGGCCTGCTTGACGTCGGTGACGGCGACCAGCGCGCCCTGCGGCGCGGCCGGCGTGGGCGGGCTGTCGATCAGCTGACCGGGCTTGATCGCGGCCGGCGCGGTGCCGGACTCCGGTGCGGCGCCACCCGCGGCCGTGAGCACGGCCTCGCCGGTGGCCCGGTCGTAGGACGAGAGCGCCAGGGCGGGTGCGGCGGCGGGTACGGCGGTGGCGGCAGGGGCACCCGCCGGGGCCGGGGTCGCCACGGTGACGGCCGGCGTGCCGTCGGCCGGGGGCGCCAGGGTCGTCGGCGCGGTGGGCTCGGCGGATGGGGCGCCCGGTGCCGACGACGGTGCACCGGTCGCCGTCGCGGTGACGGCGCTGTCCGCCGCGAGGGCGGGTGCCGCCACCGCGACGTTCAGGGTGTAACCGGAGAAGACGAGCAACGCGGTGGTCGCGGCGGCAGGCAGCAGGCGCTTGCGTGGGGCCACGTGGGGTCCTTCCGGGGCAGGGATGCTGACAATCGGTCAGCAAAGCCTTGGGGAGGACGCTTACCTTCATGCCCACAACAAGCGAAGTGACTCCGGACTGATCGTGAACTTCCCGTGCCCGCATCGGAGTCGGACGACCGCCCCCCACCGAAGCCTCCGCGCCGCCGCGCCTCCAGGCTCGGCGGCGCGGATCGGGCCCGGCCGCGGATCAGGCCTTCTTGACCACGCTGGACTTGAGCTGCATGGCACCGAAGCCCTCGATGCGGCAGTCGATGTCGTGGCCGTCGACGCCGTCCACCAGCCGGATGTTGCGCACCTTGGTGCCCGCCTTGATGCCCGAGGCGCTGCCCTTGACCTTGAGGGCCTTGATGACCGTCACGGTGTCGCCGTCGGCCAGCACGTTGCCGACCGCATCCTTGATCACCCGCTCGCCGGCCCCGGCGACGGAGGCCTCGCCGCCGCCTCCGGGCATCCACTCGTGGCCGCACTCGGGGCAGACCATGAGGCCGTTCATCTCGTACGTGTACTGGCCTGCGCACTGCGGGCACTGGGGGAGGTTGTCGCTCATGCGTTCAGGATATCCACGCCACCGAGGGTGTTTCCCGTGGTCAGGGGGTACGCGAGCCCACACGGACACCCTCTCCGGGCGGCTTGACCATCGATCCGGGTGGCTCCGCGAAAACCGGTGGCCCGGACGAGCTTGCCGATGTTAGCAATGTGACATGCTACAAGGCGCTCACATCACCCTCCGGGCCCGGCACGAGACCGACGTCCCCGTGCTCCAGGCCGAGCTCTACGACGACGTCGCGACCCGCTCGCGGGCCGATTCCCGACCCTGGCGGCCCATCCCACCCGGGTCGGCACAGTCGCCGTACGTGGTCGCCGGGGTCTCGGACGAGGCCGCCTGCTTCTCCGTGGTCGAGACGGCCTCGGGGGAGCTGGCCGGCGAGGCCCTGCTCTGGGGCATCGACCCCCACAACCGGACCGCCCACCTGGGCATCGCGCTGCGGCCGGGCCACCGGGGGCGCGGCTTCGCCACGGACGTCCTGCGGGTGCTCTTCCACTACGGCTTCACGGTCCTCGGCCTGAACCGGCTGCAGCTGGAGACGCTCGCGGACAACGCGCCGATGGTCCGGGCCGCCACCGCGGCCGGGTTCACCACCGAGGGCACGCTGCGCCGTTCGGCCTGGGCCTGCGGGGAGTTCGCGGACCAGGTTGTACTCGGACTGCTGGCGGAGGAGTGGCGGGGCTGAGCCACCCACCGCGGAGCGGCGGCATCCCGGGCCGGCCTTATGTCAACGCCATTGACCTTGAGGTCGGCCCGGCGGTCTGATGGCGGCATCCGGAGGCCCGACCCCCCACGCACCGAAGGAGCCACCGCCATGGCCGACCCCGTCCACGCCCTCCAGGACGCCCAGCCCGTACCGTTCTGGCTGGACGACCCCCGGCGGCCCGCCTCCGCCCCTGCCCTGGTCGGGGACGTCCGGTGCGACCTGCTGGTGGTCGGCGGCGGCTACAGCGGCCTGTGGACCGCCCTGATCGCCAAGGAGCGCGACCCCTCCCTGGACGTGGTGCTGATCGAGGCCCGGGAGGTCGGCTGGGCCGCCTCCGGCCGCAACGGCGGCTTCTGCGAGGCCAGCCTCACCCACGGCCTCGCCAACGGGCACCAGCGCTGGCCCGGCGAACTCGCCACCCTGGAGCGGCTCGGCGCCGCCAACCTCCGGGCCATGGAGGACACCGTCGAGCGCCACGGCATCGACTGCGACTGGGAGCGCACCGGCTCCCTCGTCGTCGCCACCGAGCCGTACCAGGTCGAGGGCCTGCACGAGTTCGCCGAACTCGCCGCCCGGTACGGAAGCCGGCCCGACGTCCTCGACCGCGAGGCCGTCCGCGCCGAGATCGACTCCCCCACCTTCCTCGGCGCACTCTGGGACCGCGAGGGCGTCGCCATGCTCAACCCCGCCCGCCTCGCCTGGGGCCTCAAGCAGGCCTGTCTCGACCTGGGCGTGCGCATCCACGAGCACACCCCGGCCACCGGGCTCACCGACTCCCCGCGCGGGGTCACCGTCCGCACCCCGTACGGCCGCGTCGGCGCCCGCCGCGTCGCGCTCGCCACCAACGCGTTCCCCTCGCTGCTGCGCCGCCACCGCCCGTACACGGTGCCGGTCTACGACTACGCGCTGATGACCGAACCGCTGACCGGGCAGCAGCTCGCCTCGGTCGGCTGGAAGCACCGCCAGGGCTTCGCCGACAGCGCCAACCACTTCCACTACGTCCGGCTCTCCGCCGACAACCGCATCCTGTTCGGCGGGTACGACGTCGTCCACCAGTTCCGCAGCCGGGTGCGGGCCGAGCGCGACCAGCGGCCGGAGACCTTCGCCACCCTCGCCCGGCACTTCTTCCGGACCTTCCCCCAACTGGAGGGCGTCCGCTTCAGCCACGCCTGGGGCGGCGCGATCGACACCTGCACCCGGTTCAGCGCCTTCTTCGACCTCTCGCACGGCGGCCGTGTCGCCTACGCCGCCGGCTTCACCGGCCTGGGCGTCGGCGCCACGCGCTTCGGCGCCGAGGTCATGCTCGACCTGCTGGCCGGTGCCCGCACCGAGCGCACCGCGCTGGAGCTGGTCCGCCGCAAGCCGCTGCCGTTCCCGCCCGAGCCGGCCCGCTCGATCGGCATCGGCATCACCCAGTGGGCCCTCACCCGCGCCGACGCCGACGCCGGCCGGCGCAACCTCTGGCTGCGCACCCTGGACCGCTTCGGCCTCGGCTTCGACAGCTAGGGGTGCAACCGGCAAGGCCCGCCGGGTCGCCGACCGTGGGCCCGCCGCCGGGACTTCGCCCTGCACAGAGGGTGAGGGCCAGGAAGGCCGAGGGTGCGGAAAACCGCCCTACCGACCCGGGTGGCAGCACGGTGGGCGACCGCGCGACCGCCCGGCACGCTGGACGTGAACGGGACGGACATCACGAACAGGGGCGATCGATGAGGGCACGCGCGAGGGCCGCAGCACTGCGGGTGGGAACGTGTGCGGTGGCGGTGTTGGGGTTCCTCCCGGCGGCGGCCGTTGCGGAGCCGGTGCCGGCATCGCAGTCCGCCGGCCTCAGGGAGGGCATCGAGCAGGCGGTCGCGGACGGCTTCCCCGGAGTCGTGGCGTACGCCAGGCGCGGAGGGCTGGAGTCGCGGGTAGCGGCCGGGCTCGCGGACACGGCGACCGGCGAGCGGGCCCGGCCGGACCAGCGGTTCCGGATCGCCAGCAACACCAAGTCGTTCGTGTCGACGGTGCTCCTGCAGCTGGAGGGCGAAGGACGGCTCTCCCTGGACGACAGCGTGGAGAAGTGGCTGCCCGGCGTGGTCCGGGGGAACGGCAACGACGGCCGAGCGGTCACCGTCCGGCAGCTGCTCAACCACACCTCCGGCATCTACGACCCCACCACCGAGCCGGCGTTCTTCGCCCCCTACCTGGAGCGCGACGACCGGGACCACGTCCACACCCCCCGGGAGGTGATCGCCCGCGCCGTCCGGCACGAGCCGGAGTTCACGCCCCCCGGCGACCACTGGGCTTACTCCAACACCAACTACCTGCTCGCCGGTCTGGTGATCGAGGCGGTCACGCACCACAGCGCACCCGCCGAGATCCGTCGGCGGATCCTCGCCCCGCTCGGCCTGAAGGACACCTCCTTCCCGCTGACCGACCCGACCATTCACGGCCCTCACCTGCACGGTTACGACCTCAAAGGACAGGACGTCACCTGGTTCAGCCCGTCGTACGACTGGACCGCCGGCGCCATGATCTCCACGGTGGACGACATGGCCCGGTTCCACCGCGCCCTGTTCACCGGCAAGCTGCTGCGCCCCGCCCAGCAGCGCGAACTCCTGACCACGGTGCCCACCCCCGGCCCGGCGGCGTACGGACTCGGCGTTCAGCGCCTCGACCTGCCCTGCGGCTCGGGGCCGGACGCCAAGCGGATCGGTGTCTGGGAGACCGACGGCGGCGGCCCCGGCTTCACCAGCGTTTCGCTCACCACCGTGGACGCTGAGCGGCAGCTGGTCCTCGTCGGTAACGTCTTCGATCTCGGGGCCGATCTGAGGCGCGAGCAGAGCGCCCCGCGGAGCATGGGACTGGTGAAGGCGCACGTGGCAGCCCTGTGCGACTGACGCGGTGCCATGACACCACCGGCGACATCGCCGTCGAGCCGCCGAACTGCGCGGCGTCGGCCGCCTCGGGGACATCGCCTTCGACGGCGCGTACCGCCAGATCAAGATCGACGAGGCCGCGAGCGTCCGCCTCACCGCGACCGACGGCGACGTCGAGATCGGCCGGCTGGGCGGCCCCGCCGAGATCAGCACCCAGCGGGGCGACATCCGGATCGCCGAGGCCGTCCGCGGCGCGGTCGTCCTCAGCATCCAGTCCGGCGACATCACCGTCGGCGCCGCCACCGGCGCCTCCGCCGCCCTGGACGCCGGCACCGCCCACGGCCGCATCAGCAACGGCCTGCGGAACGACGGCAGCGCCGGACTCGACGTCCGCGCCACCACCTCGCACGGCGACATCACCGCCCGCAGCCCCTGAGGACACCTCGACGGGTGTGCCGCCCGGGTGGGCCGCTCCGTGTGGCGGCGCCCGGGGGCCGGGCCGAGGATGGAGGCCGTTGTGCGTGTCCGTCGAGACCGGAGGTCAGGATGGCAACCCTGACGGTGTGGCGTTTCCCCACCGCGACCGGGGCCGATGAGGCCCTCGACACCCTGAAGCGGCTGCAACGCCAGGAGCTGATCAAGGTCCAGGACGGGGCCGTGGTCAGCTGGCCCGAGGGCGCCCGCAAGCCCAGGACCCGGCACCTGAGCGACATGACCGGCATGGGCGCCCTGGGCGGCGCGTTCTGGGGCTTCCTCCTCGGCATGATCTTCTTCGTCCCCGTGCTCGGCATGGCGGTCGGCGCGGCCTCGGGCGCCCTGGGCGGCCACCTCGCCAACTTCGGCATCGACGAGGCGTTCATCAAGCAGATCCGGGAGAAGGTGACGCCCGGCACCTCCGCGCTGTTCGCGCTGACCACGGACGCCGTCCTGGACCGGATCCGGCCGGAGTTCGAGGGCCGGCACGCCGAGCTCGTCGAGACCAACCTCTCGGCGGACGAGGAGGCCCGTCTGCGCGAGGCCTTCACCGAGGGCGGGTAGCCGGGGCCCCACCCCGCTCACCCCGCACGGTGCCTCCCCCGTCCCGGCGACGGGCTCGTCAGCACTGCCAGAGGAACGCGGCACCGGCGCAGGGTTCGCACACGAAGGCGTAGGCCCTGCCACCGCCCCCGAAGTTCATCGCGGTGATCGGGTCCGGGCCCTCCTGGAGCTGGGCGACGAAGGACATCGGGCGGGCGCAGGAGGAACAGGACGGGGTCTCGTCGAACTGGAGCCAGTCGGGGCGACCGCCGAGCTGACCGAGCACGGCCGACGTCGCGTTCCCGGTCCTCGCCGCCCACGCCGCGCGGGCCCGGCCGTAGTCGGGGTCGCCCTCCTGGTCCAGGCCGACGGCCCGGGTCGCGCCGAGCAGCAGTACGCCCTCGTCGTCGTCCTCGTCGTCGTCCTCGTGGTCGTACTCGTCCTGGTCGAACGCGTTGCCGTGGCCGTAGCCGTCCTCCTCCGCGTCGTCGGCGTCCTCCGCGTCCTTCCCGTCCGGCCGGGGCAGCGGTATCGGCTGCAGGCCGTCGAGCGGGAAGACCAGTGCCCGGTTCCCACCGGAGGAGGCATCCCAGTCCTCGCACGCACCGGGGTCGTTCTGGCAGGCGAACAGGGCGAGCACTCCTCGCTGCGCGCTCGGGCCGCTGCCGCTGCCACCGTCGTCGCTGTCGAGGTCGGCCAGGACGATCTGCGCGAGGAACTGCATCGGGCCGTCGCAGGAGGAGCAGCAGGGCCAGGCGGTGCCCTCCGGCGCCAGCGGCACGCCGCCCACGCGGGTCACCGGCGCATCCGCGTCGATCGGGCCGGAATCGATCATCAAGGTCGTCATGGGCGGGACTCTAGGTGGCCCCCCTGACACGCCGTCGACCCCCTGCGTGGCGTCGCCACCGCAAGCGTGCCCGGAGCACGGTCCGCCGGAGCCGGTGGGGTGCGAGGTCGGGGCGGTGCAGGCCGTCGTTCCGGGGCCGGAACCGTCCGACAATCGGCTTGTTCCGGACGGCGGACAGGGCGTCGGAGCGGGCCAGGCCCGGCGGAGGACGGCCTGGTCGGAGCCCAGGTTCGCGGCGCCCGGACAGCCCCGGGCCGCCTCGGCGCCGGGGCGGCCCACACCCCGAGGGGAACACCAACTGTCACGCCACGGTCACCCGTTGACAGAATCGGGGCCCTCCGCGGGCCGGCCCGTCGGCCCTGGTCGGCTCCCGTCCGGTCGGCTGCCGGGCCGTTCCCGTCGGCCCCGGCGGCGGCGACCGGAGTCGTCGAAATCACCACCTCGACGGGTTTGGGAGCGACCTCGGCCCATCCCTTCCAGGTCACGGTGGCGACGAGATCCGGACAGCGCCGAACACGCGGCCGGGGTGCCCGCCGGCAGGTGGCCCGCACCAGAGGAATTCGGCCACATATGGCGCCGGGAGGCGCAATCCGAGCGCCGCGCGACACGCCCGGAATCACGTTGCCGCCGCGCGGCCGGCGTCCCGCCGGGCCGCGACGGAGGAGGACGTCCGGGCGGGACCGGAGTGCCGGATGTGCAAGCTTCAAATGTCCGCCGGTTTTCGGCGGATGCGGCCGAGTCGTACCGGATGCCGCCGCCCGGGGGATTGTCTTCCCAGCTCAGAAGCGGTAGTTCGGGCGGCCGCGGCGCCGGGGAAGTCGATCGACGGGCGGCGGCGAGCCCGTATGTGGGCGTGCCATACCAAACCCGAGCGCACTGAATCCAGACCTGAGTTCGGACGGATTTACAAGTACTCTGTCACCGACAGTCCGAGAACGTGTGCGACCCCGTGGGATCTGCCCTGGCATCAGGATCTTTCCGGCAGGCGGTCGACGACGTTTCTGCGGTACTCGGGGTGACTTGCGGCGGAGGGGCACGCAGTGATTTTCAGTGTTCTTGGCCCGTTAGGGGTTCAGGCCAACGGAAGGCCAGTGAATCCGGGGTCGGCGCGCCAACGGGCGGTATTGACCGCCCTCCTCCTGACGCCCGGCCAGCCGATGACGGCGGAACAGCTCACCGAGGCCGTCTGGCCGCGGAACCCGCCGAACGACGTGATGGCGAACCTGCACAGCTACGTCTCCAATCTCCGGCGGCTGCTGGAGCCGAACCGGCCGCCGCGCAGCCGGGACACGGTCCTGCGGCGGGAGGCCACCGGCTACGTGCTGACGGTGGACGACGACTGCATCGACGCGTTCCGCTTCGAGCGGCTGCTGCACGAGGGCCGGCGGCAGCTCCAGGCCGGGCTGCACCAGAACGCGCGCCGGACCCTGGAGCGGGCGCTGGCGCTGTGGCGCGGGTCCGCGTATCCGGAGGTGAGCGACTACGCGGTGGGCGCCCAGGCGGCCTCGCGGTTCGAGGAGTTGAGACTCCTGGCGCTGGAGAGCCTCTGGGAGGCCGCGCTGGCCGAGGAGCGCGACTTCTCGATGATCGCCGCCGAACTCCCCGCGCTCGCCACGCGGTTCCCGGCCCGGGAGCGGTTCAGCTGGCTGTTGATGAAGGCGCTCTACCGGTCCGGCCGGCGGGCCGAGGCGATCGACGCGTACCACCGGACCCGCCGGACGCTGGCGGAGGAGTACGGCGTGGACCCCGGGAACGAGTTGCAGGAGCTGTTCGGCACCATCCTGCGCGGCGAGCGCCTCGCCGGGTCCGCCTGAACCACCGTCCGGCACCCCTTCGCGGGGCCGCCGGACGACGCGCCACCCGGCAGCTGCCCTCGCGGACGGCCCGGCCGGCGGGCGGGCCCCGCGCCCGCCCCGCCGGCCGGGCCGTTCTACGTCCATTTGATTGACATGCATATGCCAGTCAAGACCTTTGGCAACTCTTTGTCGTGTCCGCGTCCTCCCAGGTCGGGGCCGTCGTCCGGAGCCGCTCCAAGTCGGATCCAAGTCGGATCCAAGTTGCCTCCAAGTCACCGCCAAGACGCCACCAAGAAGTCCCTGGCAGGGTGCTCGTTGAGTACGTAGATCAACACGAGGCGGCCGCAACCACGCCGGACCCGGCGGGACGCAGCCGCCGCGGAGGCGCGGACGGCTCGCCGAAGGAGGGAACCCACCGCTACCCCGACGCACCCGGGACGCACCCCCCATCCGGGTTGCCCACCGCGCCGGCCCTCGCCGCCCGGCCGACCGCGTACCGGTCGGTCCGCGAGTGGGCCCGATCACCGGACGCCCGGCCGCGGTTCGCGGCGACCACACCGCATGCGCCATCACCTGCACCGGCGGACCGGGCAGGAGCCGAGACGAAGAGGAAAGCCGAGTACGCCGTGGACCAGACGAGTTGTGAGGACGGCCCGGTCGCCGTCGTCGGACTGTCCTGCCCGCCGTCCGGACCCGACACCGACGCCCGTGGCCACGACGGCCCGGACGGCGGCGCCGCCTTCTTCGGCGTCCCGGCCGAGCGGGCCGCCGGGTTCGGCCCCGCCGACTGGGCCGCGCTGGAGCTCGGCTGGGCCGCCCTGGAGGACGCCGGGATCGTCCCCGCCGCGCTGCGCGGGGGCCGGACCGGCGTCTTCCTCGCCGCGTCGGCCGGGGACCGCGTCGCGGAGCGCCTCGCCGCCGTCCTGGACCTGCGCGGCCCGCTCGCGGCGGTCGAGCCTTCGGCGTCCGCTGCACGGGCGGCCGTCGAGCTGGCGGTGGCGAGCCTGCGGCGCGGTGAGTGCGACCTCGCCCTCGCCGGCGACGGCGGCGCCGTCCTCGCGGTGCTCCGGCGGCTGCCGGAGGCACGCGGCGACGGGGACCGGATCCTGGGCGTGCTCACCGACGCTGCCCCGGCGTCGGGCGGCGACCCGCTCGCCCTGATCGGTGCCGTGGCCGCGGAGGCGGTCGAGGACCGCTCCGGGGAAACGGCGGAGGCCGGGACCCAGGAGGCACGGCCCGCGGAGGAGCGGCATGCGGAGGAACGGCCTGCTCCCCCGCGGCCGTTGGTCGCCCCGCACACCCCGCTGGTCCTCTCCGCCCGCAGCGACGCCGCCCTGCGCGCCCGGGCGCGGGCGCTCCAGGACCGCCTCGCGGCCGACCCCGAGCTCCGGATCACCGACGTCGGCCTCTCCCTGACCGCGACCAGGACGGTGTTCGAGCAGCGCGCCGTTCTGGTCGCAGGCGACCGCGAGGACGCGTTGTGCGGCCTGCGCGCCCTCGCCGACGGCGAGTTCGGCCCGGCGCTGGTCCGCGGCACGGCCGTCGCCGAGGCCGGTACGGCGGGCACCGCCGCCGGCACGGTCTTCGTCTTCCCCGGTCAGGGCACCCAGTGGCCGGGCATGGCACTCGACCTGCTGGAGACCTCGGAGGTGTTCCGGGAGCACCTGGAGGCCTGCGCGGACGCGCTCGAACCGTACCTCCCCTGGTCGCTGACCGACGTGCTGCGCGGAGCCCCGGGCGCCCCGGCGCTGGTGGCGGTGGACGTCGTCCAGCCCGTCCTGTTCGCCGTGATGGTCTCGCTCGCCGCGCTCTGGCGCGCCTGCGGCGTGGAGCCCGCCGCCGTGGTCGGCGCCAGCCTCGGCGAGATCGCCGCCGCGCACGTCGCCGGCGCACTCACCCTGGACGAGGCCGCCCTGGTGGTGGCGCGCTGGAGCCAGGCCCAGGCCGGCGCGACCGGCCAGGGCGACCTGGCCTCCGCCCTGCTGCCGCGCGAGCAGCTGGCGGCGCGGCTCGCCGGCCGGACCGCCGACCCGCAGCTCGGCACCGTGGACATCGCCGGGACCAACGGAGCGCAGTCCGTCCTGTTCTCCGGCGACCGCGCGGCCGTGGACGCGCTGCTCGCCGAGCTGACGGCCGAGGGCGTCACGGCGAAGAAGCTCGGCAACGGGCTCGCCGCGCACTCCCCCGGGCTGCGGCTGGACCGCGAGCGCCTGCTCGACCAACTCGCCGGCGTCCGCCCGCGCACCTCCACCGTCCCGTTCTACTCCTCGCGCACCGGCGGCCTGCTCGACACGGCCGGGCTGGACGGCGCGTACTGGGTGGAGAACATCACCAACGAGATCCGGTTCGAGGACGCCACCCGTGCGCTGCTGGCCGACGGTCACCGCACCTTCCTGGAGGTCGCCCCGCACCCCGGACTGCTCGGTGGCCTCCAGGAGACCCTGGAGGACACCGGCCTGGCCGACGCCGCGGCCGTGGTCGGCACGCTCCGCCGCGACCAGGGCGGGGCGGACCGGCTGCTGGCCTCGATGGCCGAACTGCACGTCCGCGGTGCGGCGGTGGACTGGGCCGCCGTCTTCGCCGGCTCCGGCGCACGGCGGGTGCCGCTGCCGACCTACCCGTTCCGCGCCGCGTCGCCGGCCGCCCGCCGGTCGGACGCCGAACAGCGCCGGTGGATCGGCGACTTGGTGCGCGCCGAGATCGCCGCTCTGCGTGGTCCCGGGACGGCGGCGCAAGCGCACGCCGACCGCACCTTCCGCGACCTCGGGTTCGACTCCGCCACGGCGGTCGAGCTGCGCAACAGGCTGGCGGCGGCGACCGGGCTGCGGCTGCCGCTGACCCTGCTCTTCGACCACCCGACGCCGCAGGCCCTCGGCCGGTACCTGCTCACCGCGCTGTCCGGCGGGCAGGACCAGACGTCCACGGCGCCCACGGCGTTCACGGCGGCGGCCGGCGCGGACGAGCCGATCGCGATCGTCGCGATGGCCTGCCGGTTCCCCGGCGAGGTCCGCAGCCCCGAGGACCTCTGGCAGCTCGTCGCCGACGGCCGCGACGCGATCACGCCGTTCCCCGGCAACCGCGGCTGGGACGTCGAGGCGCTGTACGACCCCGACCCGGACCAGAGCGGCCGCACGTACGCCCGGGAGGGCGGCTTCCTGCACGACGCGGACCGGTTCGACGCCGCGTTCTTCGGGATCAGCCCGCGTGAGGCCCTGGCGATGGACCCGCAGCAGCGGCTGCTCCTGGAGACCTCCTGGGAGGCCTTCGAGCGCGCCGGCATCGATCCCGCATCGGTGCGCGGCAGCCGGACCGGCGTCTACGTCGGCGCGATGACGCAGGACTACGGCGCCCGCATGCACGAGGCGAGCGGCGGCGTCGAGGGCCACGTGCTCACCGGAACGACGGTGAGCGTCCTCTCGGGCCGACTGGCCTACGTGTACGGGCTGGAGGGCCCGGCGATCACCGTCGACACGGCGTGCTCGTCCTCGCTGGTCGCCCTGCACCTGGCGGCGCAGGCGCTGCGGAACGGCGAGTGCACGATGGCGCTCGCGGGTGGCGCGGCGGTGATGGCAGCGCCGGGCATGTTCGTCGAGTTCAGCCGCCAGCGCGGCCTCGCGCCCGACGGCCGCTGCAAGGCCTTCGCAGCCGCCGCGGACGGGACCGCCTGGGCGGAGGGCGTGGGAGTCCTGCTGCTGGAGCGACTCTCGGACGCCGAGCGCAACGGGCACCGGGTGCTGGCGGTCGTACGCGGTTCGGCGATCAACCAGGACGGTGCCAGCAACGGACTGTCCGCGCCCAACGGCCCCTCGCAGCAGCGGGTGGTCCGGGCGGCGCTGGCCGACGCCCGACTGACGGCGGCGGACGTGGACGCCGTCGAGGCGCACGGCACGGGCACCAAGCTCGGGGACCCGATCGAGGCCCAGGCCCTGCTGGCCACCTACGGGCAGGAGCGGCCGGCCGAACGGCCGCTCTGGCTGGGGTCGTTGAAGTCCAACATCGGGCACGCCCAGGCGGCGGCCGGCGTCGGCGGCGTGATCAAGATGGTCATGGCGATGCGCAACGGCGTGCTGCCGCGGACCCTGCACGTCGACGAGCCGACCACACACGTGGACTGGACCGCGGGGGCGGTCGCGCTGCTCACCGAGGCGCAGGAGTGGCCGGCGGGCGAGCGCGCCCGGCGGGCCGCCGTCTCCTCGTTCGGGATCAGCGGGACCAACGCGCACGTGATCCTGGAGGAAGCACCGGCAGGCGGCGGGGTCGAAGTCAACTCGCCCTCCCCGGTAGTTCCCTGGGTGCTGTCGGCGCGGGACGAGCGGGCGTTGCGTGAGCAGGCCGGGCAGCTGCGGGCGGCTGTCGAGGCCCACCCGGAGTGGGAACCGGCCGCGGTGGCCGGGGCGTTGGTGTCGGGCCGGTCCGTGTTCGAGCAGCGGGCCGTGGTGATCGGAGAGAACCGCGCCGAGCTGCTGAACGGCCTGACCGCCCTCGCCGACGGCACCGCCGCCCCCGGCGTCGTCCAGGGCAGCGGCACCTTCGACCGGCCGGTGTTCGTCTTCCCCGGCCAGGGCTCCCAGTGGATCGGCATGGGCGCCGAACTCCTCGACACCTCCCCGGTGTTCGCCCAGTGGATCGCCAACTGCGAAGCCGCACTCGCCCCGCACGTCGACTGGTCGCTCACGGAGGTGCTGCGCGGCAAGGACGAGCTGACCAGGGTGGATGTCGTGCAGCCCGCGCTGTTCGCCGTCATGGTCTCCCTCGCCGAACTCTGGCGTTCCCTCGGGATCGAGCCCGCCGCGGTCATCGGCCACTCCCAGGGCGAGATCGCCGCCGCCACCGTCGCGGGCGCGCTCTCGTTGGAGGACGGCGCGCGCGTCGCCGCCCTGCGCAGCCAGGCCATCCTCGCCATCAGCGGACACGGCGGCATGGCCTCCCTCCCCCTCAGCGCTGAGGACGCCGCCGAACTGCTCAAGCAGTGGGACGGCCGACTCACCGTCGCCGCCCACAACGGCCCCACCGCCACCGTGGTCGCCGGCGATGGCGACGCCCTCGACGAACTCCTCAACCACTGCGAGCAGCACGAGATCCGGGCCCGCCGCATCGACGTCGACTACGCCTCCCACTCCCCCCACGTCGAAGCCATCCAGGCCGACCTGGCCACCCAGCTGGCCGGAGTGACGCCTCAGGCAGCGTCCGTGCCGTTCTACTCCACGGTCACCGGCGGCCTGATCGACACCACGACCCTCGACGCCGACTACTGGTACACCAACCTCCGCCAGACAGTCCGCTTCACCGACGCCACCCACGCCGCCCACACCGACGGCCACCACGCCTTCATCGAGGCCAGCCCCCACCCCGTCCTCACCAGCGCGCTCCAGGACACCACCGACGACGCCGGCCGGCCCACCGCCATCGTCGGTTCGCTGCGCCGCGACGAGGGCGGCCTCCGCCGCCTGCTCACCTCCCTCGCCGAGGCCCACGTCCACGGCGCCACCGTCACCTGGCCGACCGTCCCGCCCCACCCGGTCGCCCCGCCCGACCTGCCCACCTACCCCTTCCAGCGCGAACGCTTCTGGCTGGACGCCCCGACCGCGACCGGCGACGTCACCGCCGCCGGCCTCACCCCCGCCGAACACCCCCTGCTCAGCGCACTGCTCCCGCTCGCCGACGGCGACGAGATCATCCTCACCGGCCAGATCTCCCTCACCACCCACCCCTGGCTCACCGACCACGCCGTCTTCGGCACCCCCCTCCTGCCCGGCACCGCATTCGTCGAGCTCGCCCTCCAGGCCGGGCGCGGAATCGACTGCCAGCACCTCGAAGAGCTCACCCTCGAAGCCCCGCTGACGCTCACCGAGTACGCCACCCGTCTCCAGGTCCGCGTCGGCGCCCCCGACGAGACCGGCCGACGCCCCCTCACCATCCACTCGGCGCGCGACGCCGGCGACTGGACCCGGCACGCCACCGGCCTCCTGGCCGCGGACGGCCCGGCGGTGTCGCCGGCCGCGTGGCAGGCCCCGACGGCGGCGTTCGAGCCGGCCGGCACGCTCTACGACCGGCTGGCCGACGCGGGCTTCGACTACGGCCCGACGTTCCAGGGGCTGCGCGCCCTCGGCCGGCACGGCGACGTGCTGCTCGCCGAGATCGCCCTCCCGCCGGAGCGGCACGGAGACGGCTTCGGCCTGCACCCCGCCCTACTGGACGCGGCGCTGCACGTCTGCCTGCTGGAGGGCGCGAGCGGCGTCCGGCTGCCGTTCTCCTGGTCCGACGTCACCGTCCACTTCTCCGCTGCCACATCGCTGCGGGTCCGGCTGACGCCGACCGGCCCGGACACCGTCTCGCTGCTGGCGACCGACGAGCTCGACCGCCCGGTCGTTTCGGTCGGTGGGCTGACGCTGCGGCCGGTCACGCCCGAGCAGTTCAGCGCCGCCGCCCACGGCCACCGCGACTCGCTCCACCAGGTCGAGTGGGTGCCGGTGCAGACCGCTCCCGCGACCACCGGCGCCGCCGCACCGCTCCTCCTGGGCGCCGAGCAAGCCGAGTTCGCCGAGCTCGCGGACCTGCTCACCGCGGTCGCCGCCGGCGCCCCGGTGCCGGAGACCGTCGTCGTGCCGTACCGGCCCGGCCCCGAACCGACGGCAGCAGCCGTCCACGCGGCGGCCGCCGACGCACTCGGCCTCGTCCAGGCCTGGCTGGCCTCGGACCGGTTGGCCGCATCCCGCCTGGTGCTGCTCACCCGCGGCGCCGTGGCGGTGGACCCGGCGGACGACGTCGCCGACCTGGTCCACGCCCCGCTCTGGGGTCTGCTCCGGTCCGCCCAGTCGGAGAACCCCGGCCGCTTCGTCCTGGCCGACACCGACGAGCACCCCGACTCCTACCCGGCGCTGGTCCGGGCGCTCGCCTCCCCGGAACCGCAACTGGCCGTGCGCGCCGGGCGGGTGTCCGCCGCCCGGCTGGCAACCGTCCCGCCGAGCGCGGAGGCCGCGGACCCGTTCGGCCCGACCGGAACGGTGCTGATCACCGGCGGGACCGGTCTGCTCGGCGGCCTGTTCGCCCGCCACCTGGTCACCCGGCACGGCGTGCGGCACCTGCTGCTGCTCAGCCGGCACGGGCTCGCCGCCGACGGAGCGGCCGAACTCCGCGACGAACTCGCCGCGTTGGGCGCCGAGGTGACGGTAGCGGCCTGCGACGCCGCCGACCGGGAGGCGCTCGCCGCCGTGCTGGCCGCGGTGCCCGCCGAGCAACCGCTGGTCGGCGTGGTGCACACGGCCGGCGTGCTGGACGACGGCGTGATCACCGCCCTGACCCCGGACCGCGTCGCGGCCGTGCTGCGGCCGAAGGTCGACGCGGCATGGCACCTCCACGAGCTGACGTGCGGGAGCGACCTGCGGGCCTTCGTGATGTTCTCCTCGGCCGCCGGCGTGCTCGGCCAGTCCGGCCAGTCGAGCTACGCGGCCGCCAACGCCTTCCTCGACGCCCTCGCGCAGCGGCGCCGAGCAGCCGGTCTGCCCGCGCAGTCCCTGGCCTGGGGCCTGTGGGCGGAGGCCGGCGGCATGACCCGGCACCTCGCCGAGGCCGATCTCGTGCGGCTGAGCCGCACCGGACTCGCGGGCATGCCGTCCGACCAGGGTCTGGCCCTGTTCGACGCCGCCCTGCGGGCGGACCGCCCGGTGCTGGTGCCCGCCCGACTGGACACCGCCGCCCTGCGGACGCAGGCCGAGGTGCCGCCGCTGCTCCGCGGCCTGATCCGCACCACCAGGCGCCGCGAGACCGCCGCCACCGGGACGACGACGTTCCGGGAGCGGTTCGGCGAGCTGCCGCCGGAGCAGCGGGCCCGCGCCGTCCTCGACCTGGTCCGCGCCCATGTCGCGGCCGTCCTGGGCTACGCCTCGCCGGACCGGGTCGAACCGGACCGCGGCTTCCTCGACCTCGGCCTCGACTCGCTCACCGCGCTCGAACTGCGCAACCGGCTCGGCGCGGAGGCCGGTCGCCGGCTGACCGCCACGCTGATCTTCGACCACCCGACCCCGGCGGCCGTCGCCCGCCACCTGGAGGCCGAGGCCTTCCCGGCGGAGGACGCGGCCGCGCAGCCGGACGCCGCGGAGGTCGGCGAGGACGAGTTCCGCCGGGCCCTGGCGGCGATCCCGCTGGACCGCTTCCGGGAGGCCGGACTGGTCCGCACGCTGCTCCAACTCGCCGACTCCGTGGACGGATCCGCCACCGCGGACGACGAGGAGGAGGAGCACGGAAGCGCGCTCGACACGATGGACCTGGAGAGCCTCGTCCGGGTCGCCCTCGGTGACAAGTGACCACGACGCACCACGTCTCAACGGCTCGGAGTTTCGGAGTTCTCGATGACCACCAGTGAAGAAGTCGTCAAGGCGCTGCGGGCCTCCCTCAAGGAGGCCGAGGTGCTGCGGCAGCAGAACCGCAAGCTGACCGCCGCGGCCTCCGAGCCGATCGCCATCGTCGGCATGGCCTGCCGCTACCCCGGAGGCGTCAAGTCCCCCGAGGACCTCTGGCAGTTGGTCGCCGACGGCCGGGACGCGATCTCCGCCTTCCCGGAGGACCGCGGCTGGGACGTGGAGTCGCTGTTCGACCCCGATCCGGAGGCGGTCGGCAAGACCTACACCCGGGCCGGCGGGTTCCTGCACGAGGCCCCGCTGTTCGACCCCGACTTCTTCGGGATCAGCCCGCGCGAGGCCATGGCCATGCACCCGCAGCAGCGGCTGCTGCTGGAGACCTCCTGGGAGGCCTTCGAGCAGGCCGGCATCGACCCGGCGTCGGTGCGCGGCACGCGAACCGGGGTCTTCGCCGGAGTGATGCACCAGGACTACGCCGCGCGGCTGCGCCAGGCGCCCGAGGACCTTGAGGGCTACCTCATGACGGGCAGCCTCGGCAGCGTGGTGTCGGGCCGGGTGGCCTACACGCTGGGCCTGGAGGGGCCGGCCGTCACGGTCGACACGGCGTGCTCGTCGTCGCTGGTCGCCCTGCACCTGGCAGCACAGGCGCTGCGGAACGGCGAGTGCACGATGGCGCTCGTCGGCGGCGTCACCGTGATGACCGGGCCGGGCGGGTTCGTCGAGTTCAGCCGCCAGCGCGCGCTCTCTCCGGACGGCCGCTGCCGGGCGTTCGCCGCCGCGGCGGACGGGACCGGCTGGGCGGAGGGCGTGGGCATCCTGCTGGTGGAGCGCCTCTCGGACGCCCAGCGCAACGGGCACCGGGTGCTGGCGGTGGTCCGCGGCTCGGCGATCAACCAGGACGGGAGCAGCAGCGGCTTCTCCGCGCCGAACGGTCCGGCCCAACAGCGGGCGATCCGCGACGCGTTGAAGAACGCCCGGCTGACGGCCGCGGAGGTGGACGCGGTCGAGGCGCACGGCACGGGCACCAAGCTCGGGGACCCGATCGAGGCCCAGGCCCTGCTCGCCACCTACGGCCAGGACCGCTCGGCCGAACAGCCGCTCTGGCTGGGGTCGTTGAAGTCCAACATCGGGCACGCCCAGGCGGCGGCCGGCGTCGGCGGCGTGATCAAGATGGTCATGGCGATGCGCAACGGCGTGCTGCCGCGGACCCTGCACGTCGACGAGCCGACCACACACGTGGACTGGTCGGCCGGGGCCGTCTCGCTGCTCACCGAGGCGCAGGAGTGGCCGGCCGGCGAGCGCGCCCGGCGGGCCGCCGTCTCCTCGTTCGGGATCAGTGGGACGAACGCGCATGTGATCCTGGAGGAGGCGCCGGAGGAGCCGCACCGGGAGACGGCCGAGAGCAACTCGCCGTCGTCGGTCGTGCCGTGGGTGCTCTCCGCCCGGGACGAACGCGCCCTGCGCGCCCAGGCCGGACAGCTCGCCACCTTCCTGCAGGACCACCCCGACACCGACCTGCGGGCCGTCGGCCACACCCTGCTCACCGGACGCGCCGCCCTCGACCACCGCGCCGTCGCCCTCGGCCAGAACCACGACGAACTCCTCACCACCCTGACCGCGCTCGCCGACGGCACCGCCCCCATCGGCCACGGCACCCACGACCGGCCCGTCTTCGTCTTCCCCGGCCAGGGCTCCCAATGGATCGGCATGGGCGCCGAACTCCTCGACACCTCCCCGGTGTTCGCCCAGTGGATCGCCAACTGCGAAGCAGCACTCGCCCCACACGTCGACTGGTCACTGACCGACGTCCTGCGCGGCAACGACGACCTCACCCGCGTCGACGTCATCCAGCCCGCCCTGTTCGCCGTCATGGTCTCCCTCGCCGAACTCTGGCGCTCCCTCGGGATCGAGCCCGCCGCCGTCATCGGCCACTCCCAAGGCGAGATCGCCGCCGCCACCGTCGCCGGAGCCCTCTCGTTGGAGGACGGCGCACGCGTCGCCGCCCTACGCAGCCAGGCCATCCTCGCCATCAGCGGACACGGCGGCATGGCCTCCCTCCCCCTCAGCGCTGAGGACGCCACCGCCCTCCTCGCCCGCTGGGACGGCCGACTCACCGTCGCCGCCCACAACGGCCCCACCACCACCGTCATCGCCGGCGACCGCGACGCCCTCGACGAACTCCTCAACCACTGCGAACAGCAGCAGATCCGCGCCCGCCGCATCGACGTCGACTACGCCTCCCACTCCCCCCACGTCGAAGCCATCCAAGCCGACCTGGCCACCCAGCTCGCCGGTCTGACGCCTCAGGCAGCGTCCGTCCCGTTCTACTCCACGGTCACGGGCGGTCTGATCGACACCCGCCAGCTGGACGCGGCTTACTGGTACACCAACCTCCGCCAGACCGTCCGCTTCACCGACGCCACCCACGCCGCCCACACCAACGGCCACACCACCTACATCGAGGCCAGCCCCCACCCCGTCCTCACCCCCGCCATCGAAGAAACCCTCGACACGGAAACCGTCATCGTCACCGGCACCCTCCGCCGCAACGAAGACACCTGGACCCGCCTCCTCACCTCCGCCACCCACCTCCACAACCACGGCCACCCCCTCAACTGGACCCCCTTCCTCCACCCCGCCACCCACCCCGACCTCCCCACCTACCCCTTCCAGCACCAGCACCTGTGGATCGAGGACGCCGCCCCGGCCGGCTCGGGCCAGGCCGAGGCCACCGCGGTGGACGCGGGCTTCTGGGAGGCCGTCGCGGAGCAGGACGCCGCCGCCCTGGCCGCGACGCTGGAGGTCGAGGACGAGGAGCAGCGCCGGTCGCTGACCACCCTGCTGCCCGCGCTCTCCGCCTGGCACCGACAGAGCCTCGACCGTTCCGTGGTGGACGACTGGCGGTACCGGATCGCCTGGAAGCCGGTCGCCGGGCACACCGCGTCGGCCCTCACCGGTACCTGGCTGGTCGTCGTGCCGGCCGGCCACGCCGAGGCCGCGTGGGTCGCCGACGCCACCCGCATGCTCGGCGTTCGCGGCGCGCGGACCGTTCTGCTGGAGGTCGCCGACGCGGACGCGGACCGCGAGGTCCTGGCCACGCGGCTGCGCGAGCTGCTCGCCGACGACGAGTCCGACCGCGCCGGCGTACTGTCCTTCCTCGGGCTGGACGACCGCCGGTGCCCCGGGAAGCGGACGGTGACGGTCGGCCTCTCGCTGACGCTGACGCTCGTCCAGGCGCTGGCCGACCTCGGCGTCCGGGCGCCGCTGTGGTGTGCGACCCACGGCGCCGTGTCCGCCGGGCCGTCCGACGCGCCGGCCGACCCCGTGCAGGCCCAGCTGTGGGGCCTCGGCCGGGTCGTCGCGCTGGAGCAGTCGCAGCTCTGGGGCGGTCTGGTCGACCTGCCGGAGCAGCCCGACGAGCGCTCGCTCGGCCAGTTGGTCCGGGTGCTGGCAGGGGCGTCCGACGAGGACCAGATCGCGGTGCGGCCGGCCGGGCTGTTCGCCCGGCGGATGGTGCACGCGCCGCTCGGGGAGACCAGGCCGGTCCGACGGTGGCGCCCGCGCGGCACGGTGCTGGTCACCGGCGGTACCGGGAGCCTCGGCCCCCGGCTCGCGCGCTGGCTGGCCGACAACGGCGCCGAGCACCTCGTCCTGGCCAGCCGCTCCGGCCCGAACGCGCCGGGTGCGACGGACCTGGCCGCCGAGCTGACCGCGCAGGGCGTGGCCGTCACCCTGGCCGCGTGCGACATCGCGGACCGCGAGGCGGTGTCCGCGCTGCTCGACGGGCTGCGGGCGGACGGCCACACGGTGCGGGCGGTCCTGCACACGGCCGCGTTCATCGAGCTGACGTCCGTGGCCGACACCGGGCTGGAGAGCCTCGACCAGGTGCTGGCCGCCAAGGTGGACGGTGCCCGGCACCTCGCCGACCTGCTCGACCCGGAGGCGCTGGACGCCTTCGTGCTCTTCTCCTCGATCGCCGGTTTCTGGGGCAGTGGGGACCACGCCGCGTACGCGGCCGCCAACGCGGCGCTGGACGCGCTGGCCGAACAGGGCCGCGCGGACGGTCTGCCGATGGTGTCGGTGGCCTGGGGCGTCTGGGAGGACGCCGTCAACACCTGGAAGAACCTCGGCGACCTGGACGTCGAGCGGACCCGTCAGCGCGTGCGCGGGCAGGGTCTCCCGCTGATGCGTCCCGAGGCGGCGATCGCCGCCCTCCAGCAGGCTCTGGACCAGGACGACACCTTCGTCGCGGTCGCCGAGATCGACTGGGACCGCTTCGTCCCCCTGTTCACCGCCCTGCGCCCGAGCCCGCTGCTGGCCGAACTCCCCGAGGCCCGCGCGGTGCTGGCATCCTCGGCCGAGGCGGAGGCCAACACGTCGGGCGCCGGCTCCGAACTCCGGCGCTCCCTGGCCGACCTCTCCGAGCCGGAGCAGCTCCGGGTGCTCGTGGACCTGGTCACCACCCACGCCGTCGCGGTGCTGGGGCGGCGCGACCAGGACGCCGTCCGTCCCGAACGCGCCTTCAAGGAGCTCGGCTTCGAGTCCCTGACCGCGGTCGAGCTGCGGAACCGGTTGGCATCCGCGACCGGCCTGCGCCTGCCGGCGACCCTGGTCTTCGACTATCCGACACCTGCCGCCATCGCCGCCCAACTGCGGCGCGAAGTGCTGGAGTTGGGCGCAGTCGAGGAGGCAGTCACCGCCGCTCCGACCGGATCGGCCGGCGCGGCGGACGACGAGGCGATCGCGATCGTCGGCATGGCCTGCCGGTTCCCGGGCGGCGTCACGACCCCCGAGGCGCTCTGGCAGCTGCTCGTCACGGACGGCGACGTGGTTTCCGGCCTGCCCACCGACCGTGGCTGGGACCTGGACGCGGTCTCCGGCCAGCAGGGCGGTTTCCTCCAGGACGTCGACCGGTTCGACCCCGCGTTCTTCGGGATCAGCCCGCGCGAGGCCCTGGCGATGGACCCGCAGCAGCGGCTGCTCCTGGAGACCTCCTGGGAGGCCTTCGAGCGCGCCGGCATCGACATCACCACGCTGCGCGGCAGCCGCACCGGTGCCTTCGTCGGTGCGATGCAGCACGGCTACGGCGTCAGCTCGGCCGAGGCGCCGGCCGCCATCGAGGACTACGTCATCACCGGCAGCGTCACCAGCGTCATCTCGGGCCGACTGGCCTACGCCTTCGGGCTGGAGGGCCCGGCGATCACCGTCGACACGGCGTGCTCGTCCTCGCTCGTCGCCCTGCACCTGGCCGGCCGGGCCCTGCGCAACGGCGAGTGCTCGATGGCGATCGCGGGCGGCGCGGTCGTGATGCCGACGCCCGACTCATTCATCGGCTTCAGCCGGATGGGCGCACTGTCCCAGAGCGGCCGTTGCCAGGCGTTCTCCGACTCCGCGGACGGCTTCGGCCTCGCCGAGGGCGCCGGGGTCGTGCTGCTGGAGCGGCTGTCGGACGCCCGGCGCAACGGACACCCGGTCCTCGCGGTGGTGCGCGGCTCGGCGATCAACCAGGACGGCGCCAGCAACGGTCTCGCCGCGCCGAACGGGCCCTCGCAGCAGCGGGTGATCCGGGCGGCGCTGGCGGACGCCCGGCTGACGGCCGCGGAGGTGGACGCCGTCGAGGCGCACGGAACGGGCACCCGGCTCGGGGACCCGATCGAGGCCCAGGCCCTGCTGGCCACCTACGGGCAGGGCCGATCGGAAGAACGGCCGCTCTGGCTCGGCTCGGTGAAGTCCAACATCGGCCACACCCAGGCCGCGGCGGGCGTCGCCGGCGTCATCAAGATGGTGCTCGCGCTCCGGAACGGCGTCCTGCCGCGCACCCTGCACGTCGACGAGCCGACCACGCACGTGGACTGGGCCTCCGGCGCCGTCTCGGTGCTCACCGACGCGCAGGAGTGGCCGCAGGCGGACGGGCGTCCGCGCCGAGCGGGCGTGTCGGCCTTCGGGATCAGCGGGACCAACGCGCACCTCATCCTGGAGGAGGCGCCGGAGGAGCCGCACCGGGAGACGGCCGAGAGCAACTCGCCGTCGTCGGTGGTGCCGTGGGTGCTCTCCGCGCGGGACGAACGCGCCCTGCGCGCCCAGGCCGGACAGCTCGCCACCTTCCTGCAGGACCACCCCGACACCGACCTGCGGGCCGTCGGCCACACCCTGCTCACCGGACGTGCCGCCCTCGACCACCGCGCCGTCGCCCTCGGCCAGAACCACGACGAACTCCTCACCACCCTGACCGCGCTCGCCGACGGCACCGCCCCCATCGGCCACGGCACCCACGACCGGCCCGTCTTCGTCTTCCCCGGCCAGGGCTCCCAATGGATCGGCATGGGCGCCGAACTCCTCGACACCTCCCCGGTGTTCGCCCAGTGGATCGCCAACTGCGAAGCAGCGCTCGCCCCACACGTCGACTGGTCGCTCACGGAGGTGCTGCGCGGCAAGGACGAGCTGACCAGGGTGGATGTCGTGCAGCCCGCCCTGTTCGCCGTCATGGTCTCCCTCGCCGAACTCTGGCGCTCCCTCGGGATCGAGCCCGCCGCCGTCATCGGCCACTCCCAGGGCGAGATCGCCGCCGCCACCGTCGCCGGAGCCCTCTCGTTGGAGGACGGCGCACGCATCGCCGCCCTACGCAGCCAGGCCATCCTCGCCATCAGCGGACACGGCGGCATGGCCTCCCTCCCCCTCAGCGCTGAGGACGCCACCGCCCTCCTCAAGCAGTGGGACGGCCGACTCACCGTCGCCGCCCACAACGGCCCCACCACCACCGTCATCGCCGGCGACCGCGACGCCCTCGACGAACTCCTCAACCACTGCGAACAGCAGCAGATCCGCGCCCGCCGCATCGACGTCGACTACGCCTCCCACTCCCCCCACGTCGAAGCCATCCAGACCCAACTCGCCCAGAAGCTGACCGGCATCGCACCGCGCGAAGCCACCGTCCCGTTCTACTCCACGGTCACGGGCGGTCTGATCAACACCCGCCAGCTGGACGCGGCTTACTGGTACACCAACCTCCGCCAGACCGTCCGCTTCACCGACGCCACCCACGCCGCCCACACCAACGGCCACACCACCTACATCGAGGCCAGCCCCCACCCCGTCCTCACCCCCGCCATCGAAGAAACCCTCGACACGGAAACCGTCATCGTCACCGGCACCCTCCGCCGCAACGAAGACACCTGGACCCGCCTCCTCACCTCCGCCACCCACCTCCACAACCACGGCCACCCCCTCAACTGGACCCCCTTCCTCCACCCCGCCACCCACCCCGACCTCCCCACCTACCCCTTCCAGCGCGAGCGCTTCTGGCTCACTCCGCCCGCAGCCGCCAACCCGCGCACCGCCGGGCTCGACGCCGGAGAGCACCCGATGCTCGCCGCGGCCGTCCCGCTGCCCGAGGACGAGGGCGTGATCCTCACCGGCCGGCTCTCGGTCGCCACCCACCCCTGGCTGGCCGACCACGCCGTCTGGGACACCGTCCTCGCCTCCGGCACCTCGCTCGTCGAACTCGCCCTGCATGCCGGCCGCCGGCTCGGCTGCGACCGTCTGGAGGAGCTGACCCTCCAGGTGCCCCTCGTCCTGCCCGAGCAGCAGGCGGTCCGGGTCCAGGTGCGCGTCGGTGCGTCGGACGGCGCGGGCCGCCGGCCCCTCACCATCCACTCCGCTCCCGACACCGCCGAGGCCACCACCGCCTGGACCTGCCACGCGATCGGCACCGCCGCCCCGGCCGGGCCCGCCTCCGGGTGGGCCACCGGCGCCGTGTGGCCGCCGGCCGGCGCCGTGCCGGTCACCCTCGACGGCCTCTACGAGCGGCTGGCCGATGACGGTCTCGGGTACGGGCCGGCGTTCCGCGGGCTGCGCGCCGCCTGGCGCCTCGGCGAGGAGGTCTACGGCGAGGTCCGGCTGCCGCAGGAGCAGTTCGCCGACGCCGGCCGGTTCGGCCTTCACCCCGCGCTGCTGGACGCGGCCCTGCACACCACGCTGGTCGACGGCGCGGAGCGGGTGCGGCTGCCGTTCGCGTGGACCGATGTCGCCCTGCACGCCACCGGCGCCACCGCGCTGCGGGTCCGGCTGACGCCGACCGGGCCGGACGAGATGTCGCTGGCGGTCGCCGACCAGACCGGCCTGCCGGTGGCCACGGTCGAGTCGCTCGCCGTCCGGCCGCTCTCCCCGGCGCAGCTCGGCTCGGCCGTCCAGCGCGCCGCCGCCGACTCGCTCTTCGAGGTGGCGTGGGCCGAGCTGCCCGGCCGCCCCGCCGCCCGCGCCGTCCACCACGCCGTACTCGGCGGCCCCGACGCGCTCACCGGAATCGCGGGAACCGCCCACCCCGACCTCGCCGCCCTCGCCGACGCGGTCGGCGCCGGGGCGCCGGTGCCCGAGGCCGTCGTGGTCCCGTGGATGCCGGAGCCCGACGCGGACACCGTGTCGGCGGACGCCGCCCGGCAGGCGGTGGAGCGGGCGCTGTCGCTGCTGCAGGCCTGGACGGCCGACGACCGGTTCGCCGCCTCCCGCCTGGTGCTGGTGACCCGCGGGGCCGTCGACGCCGACGACCGGGGCGGCTCGCCGGATCTCGCCGCGGCCGCCGTGTGGGGCGCGGTGCGCTCCGCGCAGGCCGAGCACCCGGACCGGCTGGTCCTGGTGGACCTCGACTGCGCCGTGTCCGACGCCTCCGGCACGCTGCCGCTCCTGCTGGACGGCGCCGAGCCGCAGTACGCGGTCCGTGCCGGCCGGGTGTTCGTGCCCCGGCTGGCACGGCTGCGCCCCGCCGACGGCCCGTCCGTCGCCCCCGCGCCGGACCCGGAGGGCACGGTCCTGATCACCGGCGGGACGGGCACGCTGGGCGCGCTGGTCGCCCGGCACCTGGTCGAGGCGCGCGGCGTCCGGCACCTGGTGCTGCTCAGCCGGCAGGGCCGGCAGGCCCGTGGAGCCGCCGAACTCGTCCGCTCGCTGGCCGAGTCGGGTGCCGAGGTGACGGTCGCCGCGTGTGACGCGGCCGACCGGGAGGCCCTGGCCGCGGTGCTCGCCGCCGTCCCCGTCGAGCACCCGTTGACCGGGGTGGTGCACGCGGCCGGGGTGCTGGACGACGGCACGCTCGCCACGATCACGCCCGAGCGGCTGGCCGCCGTCCTGCGGCCGAAGGCGGACGCCGCGTGGAACCTGCACGAGCTGACCCGGGACGCCAAGCCGGCGCTGTTCGTACTGTTCTCGGCGGCGGGCGGGCTGCTGGGCAACGCCGGCCAGGCCAACTACGCCGCCGCCAACGCCTACCTGGACGCCCTGGCCGCGCACCGCCGCGCACTGGGTCTGCCCGGGGTGTCGATGGCGTGGGGCCTGTGGTCCGCGGTCAGCGCGATGACCGGCGGCCTGAGCGAGGCGGACCGGGCGCGGATGAAGCGCTCCGGTGTGCTGCCGATGTCCACCTCGGAGGGCCTGGCGCTGTTCGACGCGGCACTCGCCCAGGAGCGGCCGCTGGTGCTGCCGGTCCGGCTGGACCTGCCCGCGCTGCGCGGCGGTGAGCCGGCGGGACGGTCTCCGCTGCTGCGCGCCCTGCTCGGCGCGGCGCCCCGGCGCGCGGCGCAGGCCGACGCGCCGGCCGAGGCCGGTGCCAGGCTGTCGCTCGCCGGGCTCTCGGCCGCCGAACAGTCGCATGCGCTGGTCGAGTTGGTGCGGGCCCAGGTGGCCGCGGTGCTCGGCCACGCCTCGCCGCAGGAGGTCGGCAGCGGGCGCGGCTTCCTGGAGTCCGGGTTCGACTCGCTGCGCGCGGTCGAGCTGCGGAACCGGCTGAACGCGGCCACCGGCCTGCGGCTGCCGGCGACGCTGGTCTTCGACCACCCGACGCCGGTCGCCGTCGCCGAGCACCTCGGTGAGCTGCTGCGGCAGCTGTCGCGGCCGGCCGAGGAGCCGGAGCTGCTCGACCTCGACAGCCTGGAGGCCGGTCTGCGCGACCTCGCCACCGGGGATCCGCGGCGCGAGCGGCTCGCCGCCCGGCTGCGCGGGCTGGTGGCCCAGCTGGACGCCGGCGGCGCCGCCGACCCCGTCGAACCCGCCGACGACGAGGACGAGTTCGGCGACGCGACGCTCGACGAGCTGCTCGACATCGTCGACGGCGAACTGCGGAACTCGTGAACCTGCCCACCCGGCCCCGTCGTCGGAGCCCGCGTTGAACAGAGAGGCGCACAGCGCAATGACGAGCGACGAGAAGGTCCTCGACACCCTCAAGCGGCTGACCATCGACCTGCGCCGGACGCGCCGGCGGCTGCAGGAGGTCGAGGAGGCGGCCCGCGAGCCGATCGCGATCGTCGGCATGGCGTGCCGCTTCCCCGGCGGGGTCGCCTCCCCCGAGGACCTCTGGCGGCTGGTGGCCGAGGAGCGGGACGTGATCTCCCCGTTCCCGGCCGACCGCGGCTGGGGCGAGGGCCTCTACGACCCGGACCCGGCCCGGCACGGCTCGGTGTACGTCCGCGAGGGCGGGTTCCTGTACGACGCCGCCGAGTTCGACCCGGCGTTCTTCGGCATGAGCGCCCGGGAGGCGCTGGCCACCGACCCGCAGCAGCGGCTGCTGCTCGAAACGGCCTGGGAGGCCTTCGAGCGGGCCGGGATCGACCCGGCGTCGGTGCGCGGCACCCGGACCGGCGTCTTCGCCGGGGTGATCTACCAGGACTACGCCTCGCGACTGCGCCGGGTGCCGGGCGAGTTCGAGGGCTACGTCGGCAACGGCAGCACCGGCAGCGTCGCCTCCGGCCGGGTCGCGTACACCTTCGGCCTGGAGGGCCCGGCCGTCACGCTGGACACCGCGTGCTCCTCGTCGCTGGTGGCGCTGCACCAGGCCGCGCAGGCGCTGCGGAACGGCGACTGCTCGCTGGCGCTGGCCGGCGGGGTGACCGTGATGGCCTCGCCGATGGCGCTGGTCGAGTTCAGCCGGCAGCGCGGCCTGGCCACCGACGCGCGGTGCAAGGCCTTCGCGGCCGGGGCCGACGGCACGGGCCTCGGCGAGGGCGTCGGGATGCTGCTGCTGGAGCGGCTGTCGGACGCCCGGCGCAACGGGCGCCGGGTGCTCGCGGTGATCCGGGGCAGCGCGGTCAACCAGGACGGCGCCAGCAGCGGGCTGACGGCGCCGAGCGGGCCCGCCCAGCAGCGGGTGATCCGGCAGGCGCTGGAGCACGCAGGCCTGACCGCCCGCGAGGTGGACGCGGTGGAGGCGCACGGCACCGGGACGACGCTCGGCGATCCGATCGAGGCACAGGCGCTGCTCGCCACCTACGGCCAGGACCGGTCCGGCGAGGAGCCGCTGTACCTCGGCTCGGTGAAGTCCAACATCGGCCACGCGCAGGCGGCGGCCGGTGTGGCGGGCGTGATCAAGACCGTGATGGCGATCCGGCACGGCGTGCTGCCGCGCACCCTCCACTTCGACGAGCCCAATCCGCACGTGGACTGGTCGGCGGGCGCGGTGTCGCCGTTGACCGGGGCCCGGGAGTGGCCGGCCACCGGGCGGCCGCGCCGGGCCGGCGTGTCGTCCTTCGGGGTCAGCGGGACCAACGCGCACCTCATCCTGGAGCAGGCCACCGAGGAGACCGCCGCCGAGGAAGCCGCCGCCGACCTCCCGGTGCAGGAGGCCGGGCCGCGGCCCGCCGCCGGGGCGTCCGTGCCGTGGGTGCTCTCCGGCCGGACCGGAGCCGCGCTGCGCGCGCAGGCCGCGCGGCTGCTGGACCACTTGGCCGCGCATCCCGAGCAGACGGCGGCCGAGGTCGGTGCGGCACTGGCGCGCCACCGGGCGGCCTTCGAGCACCGGGCCGTGCTGCTGGGCGCAAACCTCGGCGAGCTGCGGGCGGGCCTGGCGGCGCTGGCCGCGGGCGAGGCCCGGTCCGGCCTGGTCACGGGCGTCGCCCGGGACGACGGCCCGGTGGTGTTCGTCCTGCCGGATTCGCCGCTGGAGCGTCCGGACCGGGTGGTGCAGCTACTGGACACCACACCGCTGTTCGCCGCGCGGCTCGCCGAGTGCGACGCCGCGCTGCGCGAGGTCGCCGGCTGGTCCGCGACGGACGTGCTGCGCGGCGCCGCGGGCGCGCCCGATCCGGCGCGTCCCGAGGTCGGCCGGGCGGTGGCGTGGGCGGTGCTGGTGGCCCTCGCCGGGCTCTGGGCGGAGCACGGGGTGGACCCGGCCGCCGTGGTGGCACCGGGTGCCGGCACGGTGGCCGGTGCCTGCGTCGCGGGGGCGCTGTCCCTGGTGGACGGTGCGCGCGCGGCGGTCTCCGGCGAGGCGGCCACCCTGACGGAGAGCCGGATTCCGCTGCTCACCGACGCCGTGGACGCCTCCCTGCGCACGCTGCTGGAGCGCGGGCACAGCCGTTTCGTCGTCCTCGGCACCGACCGGGCCGAACGGATCACCGCCGTCGTCGGGCCCGACGTCCGGGTGATCGCCGCCGCGGACGGGTTCCTCCCCGCGCTGGCCGACCTGCACGTCCACGGCGCGGCGGTCCGCTTCTCGGCGGGGTTCCCGGTCGCCGGGCTCCGCCCGGTGGACCTGCCGACCTACGCCTTCCAGCGCCGGCGGTACTGGCTGGAGGACGGACCGGCCGACCCCGACGTGACCGCCGCCGGCCTCACGGCCGCAGGCCACCCGCTGCTCCGGGCCCTGGTCGAACTGCCGGACGACGGCGGGCTGTTGTTCACCGGCCGGCTCTCCCCGCGCGAGCTGCCCTGGCTCGCCGACCACACCGTGCAGGGCCGGGTGCTGCTGCCCGGCACCGCCGTGGTCGAGCTGGTCCGCGAGGCCGGCGCGCAGACGGGCTGCCCGCAGCTGGGCGAGCTGACCCTGCACGCCCCGCTGGAGCTGCCCGGACCCGAGGCCGCCGCGGAGGCCGGCGTCCGGATCCGGCTGACCGTCGACGCCGCGGACGGCTCAGGTCACCGCGCGGTGGAGCTGTCCTCGCGCCCGGCCGTTCCCGAGGACGCCGCCTGGACCCGGCACGCCACCGGCACGCTGACGCCCGACGCGCCGGCCGTCTCGTCCGACCTGGTCGCGTGGCCGCCGGCCGGCGCCGAGCCGGTCGGCCTGGACGGCTGCTACCGCCGCTTCGCCGACCTCGGCATCGACTACGGCCCGGCCTTCCGCGGGCTGCGCGCGCTCTGGCGGCGCGGCGAGGAGGTGTTCGCCGAGGTGGCGCTGGCGGAGGAGGACCGGGCCGATGCCGGCCGCTACGGCCTCCACCCGGCGCTGCTGGACGCCGCCCTGCAGGCCTACGCGGCCGGGGCGGAGCAGGCGGACGGGCCGACGCCGGTGCCGTTCGCCTGGCACGGCGTCTCGGTCCGGGCCGCCGGCGCGACGGCCCTGCGGGTGCGGCTCGCCCCGGCCGGCCCGGACGCGGTGACCGTCGAGGCCGCCGACCCGGCGGGCGTGCCGGTGGCCACGGTGGCGAGCCTGCGCTCCCGCCGGCTGCCCGGGGCCGCCGCCGGCTCCGGCGCCCTGTGGCGCGTCCGCTGGGCGCCGGTGTCGCCGGCCCCGCACCCGGCCGCCGTGCGGACGGCGGTGGTGGGCACCGGACTGCCGGACGCCTCGCCGGAGCGCCACCCCGACCTCGCCGCGCTGGCCGCCGCCGGCACCCCCGTGCCGGACGTGGTCCTCGTGCCGCTCGCTCCGACGGGCGGCGACGTGCCGACCGCCGTCCACGCCGCCACGGCGGACGCGCTCCGGCTGGTCCGCACCTGGCTGGCCGAGCCGCGGTTCGCGGCCGCGCGACTGGTCGTGGTGACGAACGGCGCCCAGTCCACCGGCGCCGGCGACCCCGCCCCCGACCTCGCGGCGGCGGCCGTCTGGGGCCTGCTCCGGTCCGCCCAGTCCGAACACCCCCGGCGCTTCGGCCTGCTGGACCTCGACGGGGCGACGCCCACCGCGGCCGAGCTGGCGGCGGCACTCGCCTCCGACGAGCCCCAGCTGGCGCTCCGCCGGACCGGTCTGCTGGCACCGCGGCTGGCGGAGGCCGAGCCGGTCGCCGGCGGCGGCACCGCCGCCTTCGACCCGGACGGCACCGTCCTGGTCACCGGCGGCACCGGCACCCTGGGCGGCCTGCTCGCCCGGCACCTGGTCGAGCGCGGCGCCCGGCACCTCCTGCTGGCGGGCCGCCGGGGCGAGAAGACGCCGGGCGTGGCCGGGCTGGTGGCGGAACTAGCCGAGCGGGGGGCCGAGATCACCGTCGCCGCCTGCGACACCGCCGACCGGGAGGCCCTGGCCGCCCTGCTGCGGTCGGTCCCCGCGGCCCACCCGCTGCGGGCGGTCGTGCACGCGGCCGGCGTGGCCGACGACGGCCTGCTCACCACGCTCACGCCCGAGCGGCTTGCCGCCGTCCTGCAGCCGAAGGTCGACGCGGCCTGGCACCTGCACGAGCTGACCCGCGACGCCGGGCTCGACGCCTTCGTGCTGTTCTCCTCCGCCTCGGGCACCTTCGGCACCGCCGGACAGGCCAACTACGCGGCCGCCAACGCCTTCCTCGACGCGCTCGCGCAGCGGCGCCACGCCGAGGGCCTGCCCGGTCTTTCCCTGGCCTGGGGGCTGTGGGCGGAGCGCAGCAAGCTGACGGAGGGTCTGGACCCCCTCAGCATGGGCCGGTTGGCCAGGGACGGCGTCGGCGCGCTTTCGACGCCGGAGGCACTTGATCTCTTCGACACCGCCCGTATCATGATCAATGAGTCGGTGCTCGTCCCCGTTCGACTGGACCTCGCGGTACTGCGGGGCCGGTCCGACCAGGGACAAGTTCCCTCGCTGCTGCGGGAGTCGGCCACGGCGCCGGTGCCCACGGCGGCGGTGTCGGCGCCCGCGCCGGGGCCGGACCACGAGCAGGAGCAGGACCGGACGACCGGCTTCGCGCAGCGCCTGCGGGCGATGCCGGAGGCCGACCGCCGGCGCGCCCTGCTCGACCTGGTGCGCACCCACGCGGCGGTCGTGCTGGCCGAGTCCACGCCCGAGTCCATCGACCCGGGCCAGGGCTTCGTCGACCTGGGCTTCGACTCGCTCGCCAACCTCGAACTCCAGGAACGGCTGCAGGACGCCACCGGCCTCCAGCTGCCCAGCACCTTGGTGTTCGACTACCCCACCGCAGAGGTGCTGGCCGACCACCTCTGCGCCGAGTTCGACACCGGGGAGACCGCGGCGGTGGGCCCCGCGCTCGCCGAACTCGACCGACTGGAGCAGTTCCTGACGCCCTACACCGACGACGACCAGGCCCGGACGGCGATCACCCACCGGCTGAAGGACCTCCTCGCCCGCTGGGGGGACGACGGCCGGGACGGCACCGACCGGCCCAACCTCGCCTCGGCCACCGACGACGAACTCTTCGACGTACTCGACCAGTTGCGCGCCCGCTGAGGCGAAGGACCAGGTCGACACCCGCACCGGCTTTAGGAGCAGGCTCAAGTGGCACAAGAAGACAAGCTTCGCGAGCACCTCCGGTGGGCTGCCGCCGAGCTCGGCGAGGCTCGCCGCAGGGTGGCCGAACTGGAGGCGGCCGACCGCGACCCGATCGCGATCGTCGGAATGAGCTGCCGGTACCCGGGCGGGGTGCGGACGCCGGAGGACCTGTGGGACCTGGTGGCCGCCGGGCGGGACGCCGTCGGCGAACCGCCCGCCGGGCGCGGCTGGCGGGTGGAGGACTTCTACGACCCCGACGCCCTGCGCCCCGGCACGTCCTACGTGTGCGAGGGCGGCTTCCTCGACGACGCGGACCGGTTCGACCCCGCGTTCTTCGGCATCAGCCCGCGCGAGGCCGTGGCGATGGACCCGCAGCAGCGGCTGCTGCTGGAGACCGCGTGGGAGGCCTTCGAGCAGGCGGGCATCCGGCCGGCGACCGTGCGCGGGGCCCGGGTCGGCGTGTTCACCGGGCTGATGTACCACGACTACGGCACCCGCCTCGGCCCGGTGGACGAGTCGGTCGCGGGCTTCCTGGGGAGCGGGACGGCGGGCAGCGTCGCCTCCGGCCGGATCGCCTACGTCCTCGGCCTGGAGGGGCCGGCGGTGACGGTGGACACGGCGTGCTCCTCGTCGCTGGTCGCCCTGCACCTGGCGGCACAGGCGATCCGTCGCGGCGACTGCACGATGGCGCTGGCCGGCGGCGTCACGGTGATGGCCACCCCGAGCACCTTCGTCGAGTTCAGCCGCCAGGGCGGCCTCGCCCGGGACGGGCGCTGCAAGTCCTTCGCCGCCGCCGCCGACGGGACGGCGTGGGGCGAGGGCGCCGGAATGCTGCTGGTCGAGCGCCTGTCGGACGCCGAGCGCAACGGGCACCGGGTGCTGGCGGTCCTGCGCGGGTCGTCGGTCAACCAGGACGGCGCGAGCAGCAACCTCTCCGCGCCCAACGGGCCCTCGCAGCAGCGGGTGATCCGCCAGGCCCTCGCCGAGGCCGAACTCTCGCCCGACCTGATCGACGCCGTCGAGGCGCACGGCACGGGCACCAAGCTCGGCGACCCGATCGAGGCCCAGGCCCTGCTGGCCACCTACGGGCAGGAGCGGCCGGCCGAACGGCCGCTCTGGCTGGGGTCGTTGAAGTCCAACCTCGGCCACACCCAGGCCGCGGCCGGGGTCGGCGGCGTGATCAAGATGGTCATGGCGATGCGCAACGGCGTGCTGCCGCGGACCCTGCACGTCGACGAGCCGACGCCGCACGTGGACTGGACCGCCGGGGCGGTCGCGCTGCTCACCGAGGCGCAGGAGTGGCCGCAGACCGGGCGCCCGCGGCGGGCGGCCGTGTCCTCGTTCGGCGTGAGCGGGACCAATGCGCACGTGGTCCTGGAGCAGGCACCGGAGGTGCCGGCGGCCGACCCGGGCACAGCGGACGGCGGCGTGCTGCCGTGGGTGCTGTCGGCGCGGGACGAGCGGGCGTTGCGTGAGCAGGCCGGGCAGCTGCGGGCGGCCGTCGAGGCCCACCCGGAGTGGGAACCGGCCGCAGTGGCCGGGGCGTTGGTGTCGGGCCGGTCGGTGTTCGAGCAGCGGGCCGTGGTGATCGGAGAGAACCGCGCCGAGCTGCTGAACGGCCTGACCGCCCTCGCCGACGGCACCGCCGCCCCCGGCGTCGTCCATGGCAGCGGCACCTTCGACCGGCCCGTCTTCGTCTTCCCCGGCCAGGGCTCCCAGTGGATCGGCATGGGCGCCGAACTCCTCGACACCTCCCCGGTGTTCGCCCAGTGGATCGCCAACTGCGAAGCAGCACTCGCCCCACACGTCGACTGGTCGCTCACGGAGGTGCTGCGCGGCAAGGACGAGCTGACCAGGGTGGATGTCGTGCAGCCCGCCCTGTTCGCCGTCATGGTCTCCCTCGCCGAACTCTGGCGCTCCCTCGGGATCGAGCCCGCCGCCGTCATCGGCCACTCCCAGGGCGAGATCGCCGCCGCCACCGTCGCCGGAGCACTCTCGTTGGAGGACGGCGCACGCGTCGCCGCCCTACGCAGCCAGGCCATCCTCGCCATCAGCGGCCGCGGCGGCATGGCCTCCCTCCCGCTGTCCCAGGACGACGCGGCCGAGCTGCTCAAGCAGTGGGACGGACGTCTCACCGTCGCCGCCCACAACGGCCCCACCGCCACGGTCGTCGCCGGCGACCGCGACGCCCTCGACGAACTCCTCAACCACTGCGAACAGCAGCAGATCCGCGCCCGCCGCATCGACGTCGACTACGCCTCCCACTCCCCCCACGTCGAAGCCATCCAGACCCAACTCGCCCAGAAGCTGACCGGCATCGCACCGCGCGAAGCCACCGTCCCCTTCTACTCCACGGTCACCGGCGGTCTGATCGACACCACGACCCTCGACGCCGACTACTGGTACACCAACCTCCGCCAGACCGTCCGCTTCACCGACGCCACCCACGCCGCCCACACCGACGGCCACCACGCCTTCATCGAGGCCAGCCCCCACCCCGTCCTCACCACGTCCGTGCAGGACGTCACCGAGGACGCCGGCCGGCAGGCGCTGGTCACCGGTTCGCTGCGCCGTGACGAGGGCGGCCTCCGCCGGCTGCTCACCTCCCTCGCCGAGGCCCACGTCCACGGCGCCACCGTCACGTGGCCGACCACGGAGCCCCTCCCCACCGCCCAGCTCGACCTGCCCACCTACCCCTTCCAGCGCGAACGCTTCTGGCTGGACGCCCCGGCCGTGGCCGGAGACGTCACCGCCGCCGGCCTCACCCCCGCCGAACACCCCCTGCTCAGCGCACTGCTCCCCCTCGCCGACGGCGACGAGATCATCCTCACCGGCCAGATCTCCCTCACCACCCACCCCTGGCTCGCCGACCACGCCGTCTTCGGTACCGTCCTCCTGCCCGGCACCGCGCTCGTCGAGCTCGCCCTCCGGGCCGGTGACCACGCCGGCTGCGACGTCCTCGACGAGCTGACGCTCCAGGCACCGCTCCTGCTCCCCGACGAGGGCACCCTCCAGCTCCAGCTCCGGATCGGCCCGCCGGAGGAGGACGGCCGCCGCGCCTTCTCGCTGCACTCCCGCCCCGACCGCCCCGATGCCCCCTGGTCCCGGCACGCCACCGGCGTGCTGGCCGTCGGCGCCGAGCGCCCGGCCTGGGACCTCGCCGTCTGGCCGCCGGCTGGCGCGGTGCCGGTGGACGTCGCCGGGCTCTACCCCCGGCTGGCCGAGGACGGCCTCGGCTACGGTCCGGCGTTCCAGGGGCTGTGCGCGCTCTGGCGTCGGGGCGACGACCTGTTCGCCGAGGTGCGGTTGCCGGCCGAGCAGCACGAGGACGCCGCGCGCTTCGGCCTGCACCCCGCGCTGCTGGACGCGGCCCTGCACGCGACCGCCGCCGCCTCGCCCGGCGAGGTGCGGCTGCCGTTCTCGTGGAGCGGTGTCGCCCTGCACGCCACGGGTGCGACTGCGCTGCGCGTGCGGGTCTCCCCGGCCGGTGCGGACGGGATCGCCCTCCAGGTGGCCGACGCGTCCGGCGCCCCGGTGGCCGGGGTGGCGACGCTGGCGAGCCGCCCGGTGGACCGGGAGCGGCTGCAGGCGGCGCGCGAGGACGGCGCGGACCCGCTGCTGCGGGTGGAGTGGACGGAGCTCCCGGCCCCCGCCGAGGCGGCCGCCGGGCGCTGGGTCCTGCTCGGCACCGACCGGCTGGGCCTGACCGAGGGCCTGCGGATCGGCGGCCACCCCGACCTGGCCGCTCTGGCCGAGGCCGTCGCTGCGGGTGCGACCGTTCCCGACGCCGTGCTGGTCACGTGCACCGGCGCCGAGTCGCCGGACGTCCCCTCCGCCGTCCGCGACCTCACCGCCGACACTCTGACGCTGCTTCAGCAGTGGTTGTCTGCCGAGCATTTCAGCACCTCCCGGCTGGTCGTCCTGACCTCGGGCGCCGTCCCGGCCGGCAGCGGCGAGGGCGTGCGCGACCTGGTCGCCGCTCCGCTCTGGGGCCTGCTGCGCTCCGCCCAGACCGAGCACCCGGGCCGTTTCGTCCTGATCGACCTCGACGACCGGCACTCCCCCGCCCCGCAGGACGCGCTCGCCGCCGCCCTCGCCACCGACGAGCCGCAACTCGCGCTCCGTGACGGCAGGTTGTATGCCCCTCGGCTGGTCCGCGGCGCCACCGGCCGGCTGCTGGAGCCGCCGGCGGACGGCGCCGGCTGGCGGCTGGACACCACCGCCAAGGGCACCCTGGAGAACCTCGCCCTGATCCCGTACCCCGCGGCCGGCGCGCCGCTCGGCCCGGGTCAGGTCCGGGTGGCCGTACGCGCCGCCGGGATGAACTTCCGCGACGTGCTGCTCGGCCTGGGCATGGTCGACCAGGACGTGATGGGCGGCGAGGCGGCCGGCGTCGTCCTGGAGACCGCCCCCGACGTGACCGGGTTCGCCCCGGGCGACCGCGTGATGGGCATGGTGCCCGGCTCGTTCGGGCCGGTCGCCGTGGTCGACCACCGGCTGCTCGTCCCGCTGCCCGCGCACTGGACGTTCACCGAGGGCGCCTCGGTGCCGATCGCCTTCCTCACCGCCTACTACGGCCTGGTGGACCTCGCCCGGCTCGCCCCCGGCGAGTCGGTGCTGATCCACTCGGCGACCGGCGGCGTGGGCATGGCCGCGATCCAACTCGCCCGCCACCTGGGCGCCGAGGTGTTCACCACGGCGAGCCCGGCCAAGTGGGACACCCTGCGCTCACTGGGTGTCCCGGAGGACCGGATCGCCTCCTCCCGCGACCTCGACTTCGAGCAGCGGATCCGCGCCGCCACCGGCGGCCGGGGCGTGGACGTGGTCCTGAACTCGCTCGCCAACGAGTTCGTCGACGCATCGCTGCGGCTGCTCGCGGACGGCGGCCGGTTCGCCGAGATGGGCAAGACCGACATCCGCGACGCGGCCGAGGTCACCGCCGCCCACCCCGGCACCTCCTACCTCTGGTTCGACCTGATCGAGGCCGGCTACGACCGGATCGGCCGGATGACGGCCGAGCTGATGCCGCTGTTCGAGCGCGGCACGCTCCACCCGATCCCCGCCCGCACCTGGGACGTGCGGCGCGCACCGGACGCGTTCCGCTTCATGAGCCAGGCCCGCCACACCGGCAAGGTGGTGCTCACGATGCCTTCCGGGCCGGACCCGGACGGCACCGTGCTGGTCACCGGCGGCACGGGCGTGCTGGGCGGCCTGGTCGCCCGCCGCCTGGTCGCCGAGCACGGCGTGCGGCACCTGCTGCTGCTCGGCCGGCGCGGCCCGGAGGCTGCGGGCGCGGCCGAGCTGACCGCCGAACTCACCGCCCTGGGCGCCCGGGTGACGGTCACCGCCTGCGACACGGCCGACCGCGACGCCCTGGCACGGGTGCTCGCCGCCGTCCCGGCCGAGCACCCGCTCACCGGCGTCGTCCACGCCGCCGGCGTGCTGGACGACGCGGTGATCGCCTCGCTGACCCCCGCCCAGGTGGCGGCGGTGCTCCGCCCGAAGGTGGACGCCGCCTGGCACCTGCACGAGCTGACCCGGGACGCCGACCTCGGCTCCTTCGTCCTCTTCTCCTCCTCGGCCGCCGTCCTGGGCGGCCCCGGCCAGGGCAACTACGCGGCGGCCAACGCCTTCCTCGACGGCCTCGCCCAGCACCGCCGCGCCGCGGGGCTGCCCGGCCTGTCGATCGCCTGGGGCCTGTGGGAGCAGGCCAGCGGGATGACCGGCCACCTCGACGACGCCGACCTGACCCGGCTGCGCCGCTCCGGCGTCCGCCCGCTCTCCGACGCCGACGGCCTGGCGATGTTCGACTCGGCCCTGGACGCCGACGAGGCCCTGCTGGTGGCCATGAGGCTCGACGTCGCGACCGCCCGCACCGCCCTCCAGTCCTCGTCGGTGCCGCCGCTGCTGCGCCGGCTGATCGGCTCGCCGGCCCGCCGCGCGGTGGCGGTCGCCGAGCCCGGCGGAGCGGACGCGCCGGCCCGCCGGCTGGCCGCCCTGCCCGAGGCCGAACGGGCGCGCGCCCTGCTGGAGTTGGTGCGCACCAACGCGGCCGTCGTACTCGGTCACGCCACCGACGACGCGATCCGGCCGGACCTCGCGTTCAAGCAGCTCGGCTTCGACTCGCTGACCGCCGTCGAGCTGCGCAACCGGCTGGGCGCCGCCACCGGGCTCCGGCTCCCGGCGACGCTGGTCTTCGACCACCCGCGGCCGGACGCACTGGCCGCGTACCTGCTCGCCGAACTGGCCCCGGCCGCACCGGCCGAGCCGGACGGCCCGGCGGGTGCGGCCGGTGCGGCCGCCTCCGACGGCGAGGTCAGCCGGCTCCTGGCCACCATCGCGCCGGCCCGGCTGCGCGCCGCCGGCCTGCTCGACGCGCTGCTCGCCCTGGCCGGCGCGGCGCCCGAGGAGCCGCCGGCCGAGGCGGACGACCAACTGGACGAGATCGACGCCATGGACGCCGACGACCTGATCGGCCTGGCCCTCGGCACCACTGACCTCTGATCGCGCTCGGACTGCGGAGAACCAAACGATGGCTGCATCACAGGAGAAGGTGCTGGAAGCGCTCCGGGTCTCGCTCAAGGAGACCCGGCGGCTGCAGCAGCAGAACCACCAGCTGACGGAGGCCCGGCACGAGCCGATCGCGATCGTCGGCATGGCCTGCCGCTACCCCGGCGACGTCCACAGCCCCGAGGACCTGTGGCGGCTGGTCGCCGACGGCCGCGACGCCCTCTCCGACTTCCCGGCCGAACGCGGCTGGGACACCGAGGAGTTGTACGACCCGGACCCGGACCGCCCCGGCCGGAGCTACGTCCGGCAGGGCTGCTTCGTCCGGGACGCGGACCGGTTCGACGCGGCGTTCTTCGGGATCAGCCCGCGCGAGGCCCTGGCGATGGACCCGCAGCAGCGGCTGCTGCTGGAGACCTCCTGGGAGGCCTTCGAGCGCGCCGGTATCGACCCCTCCTCCGTCCAGGGCAGCCGGACCGGGGTGTTCGTCGGCGCGGCCCCGCTCGGCTACGCCGCCGATCCGCGCAGCGCCGAGGGCTCCGAGGGCTACCTGCTCACCGGTACCACCGTCAGCGTCGCCTCCGGCCGGCTGGCGTACGCCCTCGGCCTGGAGGGCCCGGCGCTCACGGTGGACACCGCCTGCTCCTCGTCCCTGGTCGCGCTGCACCTGGCGAGCCGGGCGCTGCGCGACGGCGAGTGCACGATGGCGCTGGTCGGCGGCGCGGCCGTGATGGCGGCGCCGCACATGTTCATCGAGTTCAGCCGCCAGCGCGGCCTCGCCCCCGACGGCCGCTGCAAGGCCTTCGCCGGCGCGGCCGACGGCACCGCCTGGGGCGAGGGCGTCGGCGTCCTGCTGGTCGAGCGGCTCTCCGACGCCCGCCGCCTCGGCCACCCGGTGCTCGCCCTGGTCCGCGGCTCGGCGATCAACCAGGACGGCGCCTCCAACGGCCTGACCGCCCCGAGCGGGCCCGCCCAGCAGCGGGTGATCCGGGCGGCGCTGGCCGACGCCCGGCTGACCGCCGGGGACGTGGACGCCGTCGAGGCGCACGGAACGGGCACCAGGCTCGGCGACCCGATCGAGGCCCAGGCGCTGCTCGCCACCTACGGCCAGGACCGGCCGGCCGAACGGCCGCTCTACCTCGGCTCGGTGAAGTCCAACATCGGCCACACCCAGCTCGCCGCGGGCGTCGCCGGAGTCATCAAGACGGTGCTGGCGATGCGACACGGCGTGCTGCCCGCCACCCTGCACGTGGACGAGCCGACGCCGCAGGTCGACTGGTCACGCGGCGCGGTCGAGCTGCTCACCGAGCAGCGCGCCTGGCCGGCCACCGACCGGCCGCGGCGCGCGGGCGTCTCCTCGTTCGGGATCAGCGGCACCAACGCCCACGTCATCCTGGAGCAGCCGGCCGACGAGCCCGTCGAGGAGCCGGCCGAGGAGCCGGCCGGCGAGCCCGTCGGGCAGCGCCCGACCGTCGTGCCCGGTGAGGCGCCCGCCGGCACCCCGTGGCTGCTCTCCGCCCGCAGCCCGGAGGCGCTGCGCGCCCAGGCCGGCCGGCTGGCCGCCGCCGTCTCGGGCGAGCCCGGGTGGGACCGGGCGGACGTCGCCTGGTCGTTGGTCACCGCCCGGGCCGATCTCGACCACCGCGCGGTGGTGCTCGGCGCCGACCGCACCGAGCTGCTCGCCGGTCTCGACGCGCTGCACCGGGCCGGAAGCGCTCCGCAGCTGGTCCGGGGTCCGGGTCCGCGCGGCGGGAAGCTGGCGTTCCTGTTCACCGGTCAGGGCGCGCAGCGGGCCGGCGCCGGCCGCGAACTGCACCGCCGCTTCCCGGTGTTCGCCGCCGAGCTGGACAAGGTCTGCGCCCTGCTGACGGAGCGGACCGGGCTGCCGGTGCGCGAGGTGCTGCTCGCCGAGGAGGGTTCGCCCGAGGCGGCGCGGCTGGACGAGACCGCCTTCACCCAGGCCGCCCTGTTCGCGCTGGAGGTGGCGCTGTTCCGGCTGGCCGAATCCTGGGGCCTGCGGCCGGACTTCGTGCTCGGGCACTCGATCGGCGAGCTGGCGGCGGCGCACGTCGCCGGGGTGTTCTCGCTGGAGGACGCGGTGACGGCGGTCGCCGCGCGCGGCCGGCTGATGCAGCAACTCCCCGCCGGCGGCGCGATGGTGGCCGTCGAGGCGACGGAGGCGGAGGTGGCCGGGCTGCTCGCCGGCCACGAGGCGCAGGCGAGCATCGCGGCCGTCAACGGCCCCCGCTCGGTGGTGGTCTCCGGCGAGGAGGAGGCGGTCACCGCGGTCGCCGAACGGCTCCGCGCCGAGGGCCGCCGCACCAAGCGGCTGACCGTCAGCCACGCCTTCCACTCCCCGCGGATGGCGGGCATGCTCGACCCGTTCCGCGAGGTGCTCGCCGGGCTGACCCTGCACGAGCCGACGATCCCCGTCGTCTCCAACCTCACCGGCCGGCCGGTCACCGAGGAGATCCGCACCGCGGAGTACTGGGTCCGGCACGTGCGCGAGGCCGTGCGCTTCCACGACGGCGTGCGGCACCTGCTCGACCGCGGGGTCACCGCCCTGCTGGAGCTCGGCCCGGACGGCGTGCTCTCCGCCATGACCCAGCAGGCCGCCGGGGACCGGGACGACGTCGCGGCCGTGCCGCTGCTGCGCCGGGGCCGCCCGGAGACCGACACCGTGCTGGCCGCCGTCGCGCAGGCGCACGTGCGGGGCGTCCGGGTGGACTGGCCGGCCTGTCTCACCGACCTGGCCGGCCCGGCCGGGCGCCGGGTGGACCTGCCGACGTACCCGTTCCAGGGCGAGCGGTACTGGCCGGCCGCCGCCGGTCCGGCCGCCGAGGCGTCCGAGCTCGGCGTGACGGCGGCCGGGCATCCGCTGCTCGGCGCCTCCGTCACCCCGGCGGAGGGCGGCGGGCTGATCCTCACCGGCCGGCTGTCGGTCCGCTCGCACCGCTGGCTCGCCGACCACGTCATCCTCGGCAGCGTGGTGGTGCCCGGCACCGCCTACCTGGAGCTGGCCCTGCACGCGGCGCACCTGGCCGGCTGCACGGCGGTGGAGGAGCTGGACCAGGAGGCGCCGCTGATCCTCACCGAGGCCGGCGCGGTGCAGGTGCAGCTGGTGGTCGGTGCGGCCGACGAGTCGGGCCGGCGGTCGATCGGCGTGTACTCGCGCCCGGACGACGGCGAGGCGTGGACCCGGCACGCCGGCGGCACGCTCGCCGCGGAGGACGGGGCGATCGGCTGGGACCACGCGGGCTTCCCGGGCCACGCGGGTGTCTGGCCGCCCGAGGGCGCGGTGCCGGTGGACGTGGCCGACTTCTACCCGTCGGTCGCCCGGGACGGCTTCGTCTACGGCCCGTCGTTCCGCGGCCTGCGGGCGGTCTGGCGCGCGGGCGAGGAGGTGTACGGCGAGGTCGCCTTGCCGGAGCCTGAGCGGGCGCAGGCCGGCGGGTACGGCGTCCACCCGGCGCTGCTCGACGCCGCCCTGCACGCGGGCCTGGTCGGGAACACCGGTGAGCAGGTGCTGCTGCCGTTCGCGTGGAACGGGGTGCGGCTGCACCGCCCGGGGGCGGCCGTGCTGCGGCTGCGGATGGCCCCGGCCGGGCCGGACGCGATGTCCCTGCAGGTGGCCGACGAGTCCGGCGCGCCGGTGGCCTCCGTCGGCGCGCTGCGGGCCCGGCCGGTCTCGGTCGAGCAGCTGCGCGCGGCGGCCCGGGCCGGGCTCGGCGACGCCCTGTTCCGCGTCGAGTGGACGCCGGCCCCCGCGGCGGAGACCGTCCGCGGGCGGTGGGCCGTCCTCGGCTCCCCCGACGACGGAACCCTGGGCGCGGGCCTTGACCACCACCCGGACGTCGCGGCACTCGGCGCAGCCGTCGACACCGGGCTGCCGCTGCCGGACGCGGTCTTCCTGCCCGTACCGGACCTGCCCGGAGCCGACCTGCCCGGGGCCGACCTGCCCGGGGCCGACCTGCCGGAGGCAGGCGCAGACGTCCCCGCGGCGGTCCGTGCGGCCGTGCACCGGGTGGGCTCCGCGCTGGCGGCGTGGGCGGCGGACGACCGCCTCGCCACCTCCCGGCTGGTCCTGGTGACCCGCCGTGCAGTGGCCGCCGAGCACGGCGAGGACGTCCCGCAGCTCACGCACGCACCGCTGTGGGGGCTGGTCCGCGCCGCCCAGGCCGAGCACCCGGACCGCTTCGGCCTGCTCGACCTCGACGACGCCTCGGACCCCGCCGCGGCCTTCGCCCGGGCCGCCGCCGGCGCCGAGCCGCAGCTCGCCCTGCGGGCGGGCACCGTCCTGACGCCGCGTCTGGTCCGGGCCCGCCCGGCGGCGCCCGCGCCGGCCCCCGCACTCGACCCTGACGGCACGGTGCTGATCACCGGCGGCACCGGAGCGCTCGGCGCGCTGTTCGCCCGCCACCTGGTCACCGCCCACGGCGTGCGGCACCTGCTGCTGCTCGGTCGCCGCGGCCCGGAGGCCGCGGGCGCCGCCGAGCTGACCGCCGAACTCGCTTCCCTCGGAGCACAGGTGACGGTCACGGCCTGCGACGTGGCGGACCGGGCGGCGCTCGCCGCCGTGCTCGCCGCCGTCCCCGCCGAGCACCCGCTCACCGCCGTCGTCCACACGGCCGGCGTCGTCGCGGACGGCGCCCTGGCCTCGCTCACCGAGGAGCTGTTCGACGCCGCGCTCCGTCCGAAGGCGGACGCCGCCTGGCACCTGCACGAGCTCACCCGCGAGGCCGGGCTCGCCGCCTTCGTGCTGTTCTCGTCTGCGACGGCCACCCTCGGCGGCGCCGGCCAGGGCGGCTACACGGCGGCCAACGCCTTCCTCGACGCCCTGGCCCAGCACCGCACCGCGCAGGGCCTGCCCGCCCGGTCGCTCGCCTGGGGTCTCTGGGAGCAGCGCGACGGCATGGCGGGCGCCCTGGACGACGCCACGCTCGGCCGGATGCGGCGCTCGGGCGTCCTGCCGCTCACCCCGGAGGACGGCCTCGCCCTCTTCGACGCGGCGCTCACCGGGACCGACCCGACGGCGCTGCCGGTCCGGCTGGACCTCGCCGCGCTGCGCCAGACCGGGCCCGAGCTCCCGCCGCTGCTGCGCAGCCTGGCCGGGACGGCCGCCGGGCCCGCCCGCCGGGCCGACGCGGAGGCGGCGGACGGGCTGAAGCGACGGCTCGCCGGCCTGTCCGAGGCCGACCGCGAACGCGCGCTGCTGGACCTGGTCCGCACCCAGGTGGCGGTCGTGCTCGGCCACTCGGACGCCGCCTCGATCGACGCCGACCGCGCCTTCGGCGACCTGGGCTTCGACTCGCTCACCGCGGTCGAGCTGCGCAACCGCCTGACCTCCGCCACCGGCCTGCGGCTGCCGGCGACGCTGGTCTTCGACCACCCCACGGCGGCGGCGCTGGCCGGCTACCTGGACGCCGAACTCCCGCGCGAGGGAGGGCATTCGACCGCCCCGGTGCTCGCCGAACTGGACCGCCTGGAAGCCGTCCTCGCCGCGGTCGCCGCCGACCACCCCGACCGGGCGCGGATCGCAGGCCGGCTGCGGGGCGTCCTCTCCCGGTGGGACGACCGGCGCGACCCGGTGGCCTCCGGTGAATCCCCGGCGGCCGGACTGGAGTTGGACTCGGCCGAGGACGACGAGGTCTTCGACTTCATCACCAACGAACTCGGCATCTCCTGACCGCCCCACCCTGACCCGCCCGCCGGCGACCGTGCCGGCATCCCGTACCTGTCCATCCCGAAGGGGTTGCGCCACTGTGGCCAGCGAGACCGAGGACAAGCTCCGCTACTTCCTCAAGCGGGTGACCGCCGACCTCCAGGAGACGCGCCGGCGGCTCCAGGAGATGGAGAACGTCGCGGGCGAGCCGATCGCGATCGTCGGCATGGCCTGCCGCTTCCCCGGCGGTGCCGACTCGGCGGAGCAGCTCTGGCAGTTGGTCGCGGACGGCCGGGACGCGATCTCCGCATTCCCGGAGGACCGCGGCTGGGACGTCGAGGCGCTGTACGACCCCGACCCGGACCGCGCCGGCCACACCTACGCCCGCGAGGGCGGATTCGTCGAGGGAGCGGACCGGTTCGACGCCGGTTTCTTCGGCATCGGCCCGCGTGAGGCCCTGGCGATGGACCCGCAGCAGCGGCTGCTGCTGGAGACCTCCTGGGAGGCCTTCGAACGGGCCGGCGTCGACCCGGCCACACTGCGGGGCAGCAGGACCGGCGTCTTCATGGGCGCCGGGCAGGTCGACTACGCGGCACTCGCCCAGAACGCGACCGAGAGCCTGGAGGGGTACCTGCTCTCCGGCGGGGCGGCGAGCGTGATCTCGGGCCGGCTCTCCTACGTGTTCGGGCTGGAGGGCCCGGCGATCACGGTCGACACGGCGTGCTCGTCGTCCTTGGTGGCCCTGCACCTGGCCTGCCAGTCGCTGCGCCGGGGCGAGTGCACGACCGCCCTCGCCGGCGGGGCGGCGGTGATGGCCGCGCCGGGCATGTTCGTCGAGTTCAGCCGCCAGCGCGGGCTCGCCCCCGACGGCCGCTGCAAGGCCTTCGCCGCCTCGGCGGACGGCACCGGCTGGGGCGAGGGCGTCGGCGTCCTGCTGTTGGAGCGGCTGTCCGACGCGCAGCGCAACGGGCACCGGGTGCTGGCGGTCGTGCGCGGCTCGGCCGTCAACCAGGACGGCGCCAGCAACGGGCTCACCGCGCCCAACGGGCCGGCGCAGCAGAGGGTGATCTGGGACGCGCTCGACAACGCCCGCCTCTCGGCGGCCGAGGTGGACGCGGTCGAGGCCCACGGCACCGGCACGACGCTGGGCGACCCGATCGAGGCCCAGGCCCTGCTGGCCACCTACGGCCAGGACCGATCGGCCGAACAGCCGCTCTGGCTGGGGTCGGTGAAGTCCAACATCGGCCACACCCAGGCCGCGGCGGGCGTCGCCGGGGTCATCAAAATGGTCATGGCGATGCGCAACGGCGTGCTGCCGCGCACCCTGCACGTCGACGAGCCGACTCCGCATGTCGACTGGTCGGCCGGGGCCGTCTCGCTGCTCACCGAGGCGCAGGAGTGGCCGGCCGGCGAGCAGGCCCGGCGGGCCGGGATCTCGGGCTTCGGGGCGAGCGGGACGAACGCGCATGTGATCCTGGAGGAGGCGCCGGAGGAGCCGCAGCGGGAGACGGCCGAGAGCAACTCGCCGTCGTCGGTGGTGCCGTGGGTGCTCTCCGCCCGTGATGAACGCGCCCTGCGCGCCCAGGCCGGACAGCTCGCCACCTTCCTGCAGGACCACCCCGACACCGACCTGCGGGCCGTCGGCCACACCCTGCTCACCGGACGTGCCGCCCTCGACCACCGCGCCGTCGCCCTCGGCCAGAACCACGACGAACTCCTCACCACCCTGACCGCGCTCGCCGACGGCACCGCCCCCATCGGCCACGGCACCCACGACCGGCCCGTCTTCGTCTTCCCCGGCCAGGGCTCCCAATGGATCGGCATGGGCGCCGAACTCCTCGACACCTCCCCGGTGTTCGCCCAGTGGATCGCCAACTGCGAAGCAGCACTCGCCCCGCACGTCGACTGGTCGCTCACGGAGGTGCTGCGCGGCAAGGACGAGCTGACCAGGGTGGATGTCGTGCAGCCCGCGCTGTTCGCCGTCATGGTCTCCCTCGCCGAACTCTGGCGCTCCCTCGGAATCGAGCCCGCCGCCGTCATCGGCCACTCCCAGGGCGAGATCGCCGCCGCCACCGTCGCCGGAGCACTCTCGTTGGAGGACGGCGCACGCGTCGCCGCCCTACGCAGCCAGGCCATCCTCGCCATCAGCGGACACGGCGGCATGGCCTCCCTCCCCCTCAGCGCTGAGGACGCCACCGCCCTCCTCGCCCGCTGGGACGGCCGACTCACCGTCGCCGCCCACAACGGCCCCACCACCACCGTCATCGCCGGCGACCGCGACGCCCTCGACGAACTCCTCAACCACTGCGAGCAGCAGGAGATCCGCGCCCGCCGCATCGACGTCGACTACGCCTCCCACAGCCCCCACGTCGAAGCCATCCAAGCCGACCTGGCCACCCAGCTGGCCGGAGTGACGCCTCAGGCAGCGTCCGTGCCGTTCTACTCGACGGTCACCGGCGGTCTCATCGACACCCGCCAGCTGGACGCGGCTTACTGGTACACCAACCTCCGCCAGACCGTCCGCTTCACCGACGCCACCCACGCCGCCCACACCGACGGCCACACCACCTACATCGAGGCCAGCCCCCACCCCGTCCTCACCCCCGCCATCGAAGAAACCCTCGACACGGAAACCGTCATCGTCACCGGCACCCTCCGCCGCAACGAAGACACCTGGACCCGCCTCCTCACCTCCGCCACCCACCTCCACAACCACGGCCACCCCCTCAACTGGACCCCCTTCCTCCACCCCGCCACCCACCCCGACCTCCCCACCTACCCCTTCCAGCAACGCCGTTACTGGGTGGACACGACCGGCACCGGCAGGCCATTCACCGAGTCGGAGGACCGCGCCACGGGCTCTGCCGCAGCGGAGCTGCGCCGCCGCCTCGCCGAGCTGTCCGAGCCCGACCGCGAGCGGCTGGTGCGCGACCTGGTGGACTCCCACGCGATCGCCGTCCTCGACCTGGCCTCCCCGATCACGCCGGGTCGGACCTTCCAGGAGCTGGGCTTCGTCTCGCTCACCGCCGTCGAGCTGCGCAACCGGCTGATGGCCGCCACCGGCCTCCGGCTCCCGGCCGCCGTCGCCTTCGACCACCCGACGCCCGAGGCCCTGAGCCGCCACCTGCTCGCCCAACTCTCCGACACGGACGTCGAGATCGCCGACGCCGAGCCCGCCCCCGCGGCAGCGGTCGGCACCGACGAGCCGATCGCCGTCGTCGCGATGGCCTGCCGCTACCCGGGCGAGGTCCGCAGCCCCGAGGAGCTGTGGCAGCTGGTCGCGGAGAGCCGGGACGCCATCACACCGTTCCCCGACAATCGCGGCTGGGACCTCGACAACCTCTACGACCCCGACCCGGACCGCGCGGGCCGGAGCTACACCCGCGAGGGCGGGTTCCTCCACGACGCCGACCGGTTCGACGCCGCGTTCTTCGGCATCGGCCCGCGCGAGGCGCTGGCCATGGACCCGCAGCAGCGACTGCTGCTGGAGACCTCCTGGGAGGCCTTCGAGCGCGCCGGCATCGACCCGACCACCCTGCGCGGCAGCCGGACCGGGGTGTTCGCCGGGAGCAGCGGCCAGGACTACCACCTGCTGGCGCAGGGCTCGCCGGACGGTCTGGAGGGGTACCTGCTGACCGGCAACGCGGCCAGCGTCCTGTCCGGCCGACTCGCCTACACCTTCGGGCTGGAGGGGCCGGCCGCCACCGTGGACACGGCCTGCTCGTCCTCCCTGGTCGCCCTGCACCTGGCCTGCCAGTCGCTGCGCTCGGGCGAGAGCACGCTCGCGCTCGCGGGCGCCGTCAGCGTGCTCTCCACCCCGCAGGCCTTCGTCGCCTTCAGCCGGCAGCGGGGGCTGGCTCCGGACGGGCGGTGCAAGCCGTTCGCCGCTGCGGCCGACGGCACGGCCTGGGGCGAGGGGGTGGGCGTGCTGCTGCTGGAGCGGCTCTCCGACGCCCGGCGCAACGGGCACCCGGTGCTGGCCGTCGTCCGCGGCTCGGCGACCAACCAGGACGGCGCCAGCAACGGCCTGTCCGCGCCCAACGGTCCTTCTCAGCAGCGGGTCATCCGGCAGGCGCTGGCCAACGCCCGGCTGACCCCGGACGAGGTGGACGCGGTGGAGGCGCACGGGACGGGCACGCCGCTCGGCGACCCGATCGAGGCCGAGGCGCTGCTGGCCACCTACGGGCGGGGCCGCCCGGCCGAACAGCCCCTCTACCTCGGCTCGGTGAAGTCCAACATCGGCCACACCGCTGCGGCCGCCGGGATGGCGGGGGTGATCAAGATGGTGATGGCGATGCGGCACGGCGTCCTGCCGCCGATGCTGCACACCGACGCCCCCACCCCGCACGTCGACTGGGCCGCGGGATCGGTCGCCCTCCTCACGGAGCCGGTGGCCTGGCCGGAGCGGGACCGTCCCCGGCGCGCGGGCGTGTCCGCGTTCGGCATCAGCGGCACCAACGCCCACGTCGTCCTGGAACAGGCCCCGCCGCTGCCTGCCCGCCCGGCTCCGTCCCACGCTTCCGAAGACTCCAACGGTTCCAGCGGCACCGACGGCGCCGCAGCGCGCGACCGGGCGGCGGCCGCCGATCCGGCCGGGCCGACGCCGTCGGCCGGTCCGCTCCTCCCCTGGCTGGTCTCGGCCCGCGGCGAGGCCGCCCTGCGGGCCCAGGCGGAGCGGCTGCGCGAGCACCTCGCCGGCTCGCCCGCCGTCGACCCGGCCGCCGTCGGGCGTTCGTTGGCCCTCTCCCGGGCCGCCCTGCCGCACCGGGCGGTGCTGCTCGGGCGCGACGCCGCCGAGCTGGGCACCGCTCTCGACGCCCTGGCCGCGGGCACCCCCGCGCCCGGGCTGGTCCGCGGCACGGTGGCCGCGGGCCGGGTCGGCTTCCTCTTCCCCGGCCAGGGCAGCCAGCGCCCGGGCATGGGCCAGGGCCTGTACGCGGCCCACCCGGTCTTCGCCCGGACCCTGGACGAGGTGTGCGCGCTGCTGGACCAGCACCTCGCTCCGCTCGGCCACCCCGCCCTGCGCGACGTGCTGTTCGCCCCCGAGGGCAGCCCCGGGGCCGCCCTGCTCGACGAGACGGTGTTCACCCAGGCCGGGCTCTTCGCGGTCGGCCTGGCGGCGTTCCGGCTGCTGGAGTCCTGGGGGGTGAGGCCGGACTGGGTCGGCGGCCACTCGATCGGCGAGCTGACGGCGGCCTGTGCGGCCGGGGTGTTCTCCGTCGAGGACGCCTGCCGGCTGGTCGCCGCCCGCGGCCGGCTGATGCAGGACTCGCCGGCCGGCGCCATGGTCGCGGTGGAGGCGGCCGAGGAGGACGTGCTGCCGCTGCTGGCGGGCCGGGAGGACCGGCTCGGCATCGCCGCCGTCAACGGACCGCGCGCCACCGTGCTCTCCGGCCTGGCCGAGGCGGTCGACGAGGCCGCCGCCGAGCTGGCCGGGCGCGGCTGCCGGACCAGGCGGCTGCGGGTCGCCCGGGCGTTCCACTCGCCGCTGATGGACGGCGTGCTGGAGCGCTTCCACGAGGCGGCGAGCGGGCTCGACTACCGGCCGCCGCGGATCCGGCTGCTCTCGAACCTGACCGGCGAGCCGGCGACCGCCGAGCAGGTGGGCCGACCGGAGTACTGGGTGCGGCACATCCGCGAGGCGGTCCGCTTCCACGACGGCCTCCGCCGGATGGCCGAGGACGGCGTCACCGCTTTCCTCGAACTCGGCCCCGGCGGTGTGCTGTCCGGCCTCGTCCGGGACGGCCTGGCCGAGCGGACGCCGGCCCCGGCGGCGGTGCCGCTGCTCCGGCGCGCCCGCCCGGAGGCGGAGAGCGCGCTGACCGCGCTCGCCCACGTCCACGTCCGCGGCGTCCCGGTCGACTGGGCCGCCGTCCTCGCCGGCGGCGGGACACCGCACCTCGACCCGTACGTCGTCGACCTGCCCACCTACGCGTTCCAGCGCCGCCGGTTCTGGATCGAGGGCGCCGCCGCGCTCCCCCGGCCGGCCGGGGGCGGCGCCCTGGCGGCCGCCGAGCCGGTGGCCGATACCGAGTCCCCCGACCGGCTGCGCGATCGGCTGCTCGCCCTCGATGCGCCCGAACGCCTCGCCACCCTGCGGGATTTGGTGGCCGCCCAGGTGGCCGCCGCTCTGGGGCACGCCTCCGCCGACGAGCTGGAGACCGGGCTGGACCTGCCCGAGCTGGGACTCGACTCGCTCGCGGCGACCGAGCTCAGCGCCGCCCTGCAGGCCGCCACCGGCGTCCCGCTCCCCTCCACCGCCGTGTTCGAGCACCCCACGCTGGACGGCCTCGCCGCGCATCTCGAAGCCGGGCTGGGCGCCGCCGCGGCCCCGCCGGACGGGTCGGCCGCCGGCCTGCTGGCCTCGCTCGCCCCCCGGGCCGCAGAGCTGGGCCGGTTCGCCGAGTTCGGCGAACTCCTCGCGGCCGCCGCCCGGTTCCGGGACACCTTCGACGGCCCGCCGGACGGGGGCGGCCGTCCGGCGCCGGTCCGCCTCGCCCGGGGCACGGCGGGCCCCCGCTTCTTCTGCTTCCCCTCCTTCGCCTCCAGGTCCGGCGCCCACCAGTACGCCCGGCTGGCCGCCGCCTTCGACGGCCGGCACGAGCTCTGGGCGCTGCCCGCACCCGGCTTCGCCGCGGGCGAGCGGCTGCCCGCCGACCTCGACGCGCTGGTGCGCCTGCACGCCGAGGACGTCGAACGGCTCGCGGCCGACGAGCCGTTCGTCCTCCTCGGCCACTCGGCCGGCGGCTGGATCGCGCACGCGGTGGCGACGTACCTGGAGAAGCTCGGCACCGCACCGGTCTCCGTCGTCCTGCTGGACAGCTACCGGCCCGGGAGTGCGATACTTCCCCGCATCCAGGCGGAGATCGCCAAGCTTCTGACTGGAGGTCAACTCCCGGCCGACCAGCTGCTGGACGACACCTGCCTCACCGCGATGGGCGGCTACGCCCGGCTCTTCGAGAGCTGGCAGCCGCAGCCCCTCGCCACGCCGACGCTCCAGCTCCGCGCGGCCCGGCCGCTCCCCGGCTTCCCCGCCACGGGCTGGCAGGCCTCCTGGCCGGTGCCGCACACCGAGGACGAGGTGCCGGGCGACCACTTCTCCCTGACCGGCGAGCACAGCACCTCCACCGTGCGCGCCGTCCTCGACCGGCTCGCCGAGCCGTCCGCCTGACCCGTCCATCCGCACGTACCGACTCCGACCGAGGGTGAGCAGACCATGAGCATCGACAACGACCACCAGCCCGGCCCCGTCGACCAGGCGGTCCTGGACGGCGCGAACCCGTACCACCGGCGCGCGCTCGCCTTCTACGACCTGCTCGTCTTCCGCGGCAGCGCACCGCTGTTCTGGCGCTGCTCCCCGCGCAACTTCCTGGAGATGTACCGGACCTCCATCGGCGCCAAGCACCTGGAGATCGGCGTCGGCACCGGCTACCTGCTGCAGCGCACCCGGTTCCCGGTCTCGAACCCGGAGATCACGCTGGCCGACCTCAACCCCAGCACCCTCGACTTCACCGCCGAGCGGCTGGCGCACTTCAAGACCACCAAGGTGGTCGCCAACGCGCTGGAGCCGCTGCCGGTGCCCGCCGAGAGCCACGACTCGGCCGCCCTCAGCTTCCTGCTGCACTGCATCCCCGGCAGCCTGCGCGAGAAGGGCGTCGCCATCCGGCACGCCGCGGCGGCCGTGCGGCCCGGCGGCACGGTGTTCGGCAGCACGATCCTCTCCCAGGGCGTCCCGGTCACCGGGGCCGGCCGCTGGCTGATGAACGACCTCAACGGCAAGGGTGTCTTCCACAACGACCAGGACCACCTGGACGACCTGCGCGACCAGCTGAAGCAGAACTTCGACGACTTCGACCTGGCCGTGCGCGGCTGCGTCGCCCTGTGGCGGGCCCGCAAGTCGTAACTCCCCCCGGATCGCGGATCCCGTCTCCCCCGACGCGCCGCCCCACCCCTGAAGACCCCGGAAAGCCCCGTACGACCCCCTGGCAAGACCCCCGGAAAGGAACCCGACACCATGGCCGCCCGCTGGTATCCGATCGAGGAAGCCGACGACTCGCTGTTCGCCACCGCCCCGCTGTACCACGCCCGTTCGGTCGAGGTGCCGTTCACCGCGGAGGAGACCTGGGCGGCCCTGACCGGCGACGGCGTCTCCAGCTGGACCAAGGGCATGCGTCAGCTCACCTGGACCTCGCCGCGGCCGTTCGGTGTCGGCACCACCCGCGAGATCGAGATGGAGAGCGGCCTCGTCCTGCGCGAGCACTTCTTCCGCTGGGAGGAGGGCACCCGCAAGACCTTCACCGCCACCGAGGCGACCAAGCCGATCTTCCGCCACCTGGTGGAGGACTACGTGGTCGAGCCCACCGAGACCGGCGCCCGGTTCAGCTGGCGCTGGGCGGCGGAGCTGAACCGCCCGTGGTCCTTCCTGCAGGGCGCCCTGGACCGTTTCTTCTTCGCCCCGACCGGCCGCTCGCACATCGACGGCCTGCCCGCCTACATGGCCTCCCAGCGCGGCACCGCGCTCCGCTGACCACCCGGTCGGCCCTCCCCGCCCCCTGAACGAAGGAAGACCCGTATGTGCGGGATCGCTGGCTGGATCTCCTTCCAGCACGACCTCGACCGTGAACTCGCCGCCCTGAGCGCCATGACCGACACCATGGCCTGCCGCGGCCCGGACGCCTCCGGCACCTGGCTGTCGGCCCACGCCGCCCTCGGCCACCGCCGGCTCTCCATCATCGACCTGGCCGGCGGCGTGCAGCCCATGGTCGCCGAGACGCCGGACGGCCCGGTCGTGCTGACCTACAGCGGTGAGGCGTACAACTTCACCGAGCTGCGGGCCGAACTCCGGCGCCGGGGCCACGAGTTCCGTACCTCCAGCGACACCGAGGTGGTACTGCGCGGCTACCTGGAGTGGGGACAGGGGGTCGCCGACCGGCTCAACGGCATGTACGCCCTGGGCATCTGGGACGGCCGCGTGGAGAAGCTGGTGCTGCTGCGCGACCGCCTGGGCATCAAGCCGCTCTACTACGCCCCCACCGCCGGCGGCCTGGTGTTCGGCTCCGAGGCCAAGGCCCTGCTGGCCCACCCCGAGGTGGAGCCGGTCGTCGACGCCGACGGGTTCCGCGAGCTGTTCGGCTTCGTCAAGGAGCCCGGCCGCGCGGTCTGGGCCGGCATGCACGAGGTCAAGCCGGGCACCATGGTCACCTTCGACCGCTCCGGGCTGCGCGAGCACGTCTACTGGCGGCTGGAGGTCGCCGAGCACCGCGACGACACCGAGACCACCGTGCGGCGCGTCCGCGAGATGCTGGAGGACAGCGTCGCCCGGCAGCTGGTCGCCGACGTGCCGCAGTGCGTCCTGCTCTCCGGCGGCCTCGACTCCAGCGCCCTCACCGCCCTGGCCGGCCGCCGGCTGGCCGCCGACGGCGAGCGCGCCCGCACGTTCACCGTCGACTTCGAGCAGTCGGACGCGTTCCGCCCGGACGACCTGCGCGGCTCGCCGGACGCGCCGTTCGCCCGCGAGGTCGTTCAGCACGTCGGCACGCTGCACCACGACATCAAGCTCGACTACCAGGAGCTGGCCAACCCCGAGGTGCGCCGCGCCACGGTGACCGCCCGCGACCTGCCGTTCGGCTTCGGCGAGGCGGACAACTCGCTCTACCTGCTCTTCAAGGCGATCCGCGAGCACTCGACGGTCGCGCTCTCCGGCGAGTCGTCGGACGAGATCTTCGGCGGCTACCCATGGTTCCACCTGCCGGCCGTCCAGCAGGTCCCGATGTTCCCGTGGGTCACCGCCTCCGGCCTCGGCCCGCGCAACCACCCCACCAAGCTGATCGACCCCGACCTGCTGCTGCGCACCCTCGACGTCCCCGGCTACTGGGCCCAGCGCTGGAGCGACACGGTCGCCGCCCTCCCGGTGGTGGCCGGCGAGGACGCGCACGAGCGGCGGATGCGCGAGTTCTGCTACGTGCACCTGACCAGCCTGCTCGGCCTGCTGCTGGACCGGAAGGACCGGATGAGCATGGCGGTCGGCCTGGAGGTGCGGGTGCCGTTCTGCGACCACCGGCTCGTCGAGTACGTGTTCAACACCCCCTGGGCGATGAAGACGTTCGACGGCCGCGAGAAGAGCCTGCTGCGGGCCGCGGTCAAGGACGTGCTGCCCAGCTCGGTGGTGGAGCGCGTGAAGGCGCTCTACCCGCACACCCAACAGCTCGCCTACGTCGGCCGGTTGCAGCAGCAGGTCGGCGAACTCCTGTCGGCCGACCACGAGGCCGTGACGCTCTTCGACGGAGCCGCGCTCGCCAGGGCCGTCGCCGCGCAGCCCGAGGCCGTCGACCGGGACGAGCGCGAGGCGTTCGAGCGCGTCCTCGACCTGGCCGTCTGGCTCGACCTCTACCGCCCGACCATCAAGCTCTCCTGAGGAGTCGCACCATGGCTGTCGACAACGACGTCTACAACACACACTCCTGGTGGCACGACGACCAGCCGTTCGCCACCCTGGAGGCGTTCACCCCGGCCCGGTTCGACTACTTCCACGACGTGCTGACCAACCGGCTGCGGCTGGACCTCGCCGGCCTTCGCGTGCTCGACGTGGGCTGCGGCGGCGGCCTGCTCGCCGAGCTCTACGCCAAGGCCGGCTGCAAGGTCACCGGCATGGACCCGTCCGGCCCCTCGTTGGAGGCCGCCCGCGCCCACGCCGCCGAGTCCGGCCTGGAGATCGAGTACCAGCAGGGCTTCGCCGAGAAGCTGCCCTTCCCGGACGGCACCTTCGACGTCGTCTACTGCTGCGACACGCTGGAGCACGTCACCTCGGTGGACCAGGCGGTCGCCGAGGCGGTCCGGGTCCTCAAGCCGGGCGGCTACTACCTGTACGACACGATCAACCGCACCTTCCGGTCCAAGCTCGCGATGATCAAGATGGCGCAGGACTGGAAGTCGGTCAGCTTCGCGCCCAAGGACCTCCACGACTGGAAGAGCTTCATCAAGCCGGCCGAGCTGCACGAGGTCTTCCGCCGTCACGGCCTGGCCAACCAGGACCTGATCGGATTCGCCTCCAAGCGGCCGCAGTTGGAGCTGCTGAAGGCGATGCGGAGCCGGGCCCGCGGCGAGATCACGTACGGCGAGCTGGGGCGGCAGTTCCAGCTCGGCGTTCACAAGGACACGTCGGTGATCTACGCCGGCTATGCACGAAAGGCAGCAAACTGACCATGACGACCACCACCCCCGACGTCCGCGTCCCGGTCCTGATCGTCGGCGCCGGACCGGCCGGACTGACCGCCTCACTGGCGCTCTCCCGGTACGGCGTCCCGCACCTGGTCGTCGGCAAGTACCCGGGCACCGCGCACACCCCGCGGGCCCACCTGCTGAACCAGCGCACCGGCGAGATCCTGCGCGACCTCGGCGTCGAGCCCGAGGTCCTGGCCGAGGCGACGCCGAGCCCGCTGCTCGCCAACCACATCTTCATGTCGACCTTCGCCGGCCCCGAGGTCAGCCGGCTGGACGCGTACGGCAACGGCCCGGACCGGATCGGCGACTACCTCGCCGCCAGCCCGAGCAAGATGTGCAACCTCCCGCAGCACCTGATGGAGCCGCTGCTGGTCGAGCAGGTCCAGCAGGCCGGGGTCGGCGAACTCCGCTTCGGCCAGGAGTTCCTGAGCCTGGAGCAGGACGAGGACGGCGTCACCGCGGTGCTCGCCGACCGCCAGTCCGGCCTGCAGTACACCGTGCGCGCCGACTACGTGATCGGCGCCGACGGCGCCAACAGCCGGGTGATGCAGCAGGCGGGGCTCACCGTGGAGGGCGCCACCGGCCTGGCCAAGGCGGCCACGATCTGGTTCGAGGCGGACCTCTCCCGCTACTGCGCCGACCGTCCCGCGATCCTCTTCATGGGCGCCGTGCCCGGCAACCCGCCGGAGGACGGCCGGGTGTTCGTCAGCGTCCGCCCCTGGAACGAGTGGGTCTTCCTGCGCTTCCTCGACCACGACCCGGACTTCGACCCCGAGGACCACGAGGAGATCCGCGCCCACCTGCGGGAGAGCATCGGCGACCCGTCCGTCGAGATCCGGATCAAGAACGTCTCGCCGTGGGAGGTCAACGCCGTCGTCGCCCCCCGCTACGCGAACGGCCGGGTGTTCTGCGTCGGCGACGCCGTCCACCAGATGCCGCCCACCAACGGCCTCGGCCTCAACTCCGCGGTCGCGGACTCGTTCAACCTCTGCTGGAAGCTGAAGCTGGTGCTGGACGGCACGGCCTCGCCCGAACTGCTCGGCACCTACGAGGCCGAGCGGGTGCCGGTCGGCGCGCAGATCGTCGACCGCGCCGTCCGCAGCATGATCGACTTCCTCGGCATCCCGGCAGCGCTGGGCTACGCCGCCGGCCAGAGCGCGACCGAGCAGTGGGAGCTGCTGCGCGGCCTCGCCGACGACACCGAGGAGGCCGCCGCCCGGCGGGCCGCCCTGGCCGCCGCGACCGACCGGATCAACTACCAGACGAACGCGCACGGCGTCGAGATCGGCTATCGCTACCGCGCCGGTGCCCGCGTCGACGACGGCACGCCGGAGCCGACCCAGGACCGCGACCCGGAGCTCTACTACCAGGCCACCACCTGGCCGGGCGCCCGCCTGCCGCACGCCTGGCTGGAGGACGGCGGGCGCCGCCGCTCCACCCTGGACGTGGTCGGCCAGGGCCGCTTCGTCCTGCTCACCGGCCGCGGTGGCGAGCGCTGGCACGACGCGGCCCGCGAGGCCGCCCGGATCACCGGCGTGCCCGTGGCCGTGCGCACGATCGGCGCCGCCGAGGGCCTGCGGGACCCGTACGGGGCGTGGGAGCGGCTGCGCGAGGTCGAGGCCGACGGCGGTGTCCTGGTCCGCCCGGACGGGCACGTGGCCTGGCGCGCCCGGACCGCCGACTCCGCCGGCGAGCTGCCCAAGGTGCTGGCCGCCGTCCTGCACACGCCGGCCGGCCCGGCTGTCTGATCCGGCTGCCTGATCCGCAGGGCTGAACCTCCGGGCGGTCCCTCCTTCGGGAGGGGCCGCCCGGAGTTGTTTGGTCCGAGCCTTCCCGGAAATGCGAAGAACCCCCATCCGGCACCCGGATGGGGGTTCTTCGTGAATGATTGTTCGGCGGCGTCCTACTCTCCCACAGGGTCCCCCCTGCAGTACCATCGGCGCTGTGAGGCTTAGCTTCCGGGTTCGGAATGTAACCGGGCGTTTCCCTCACGCTATGACCACCGAAACACTATGAAACTATCTGCCGCCCACCCGCAGAGCGGTGGGGGTCGTTGTTTCAGAACAACACAGTGGACGCGAGCAACTGAGGACAAGCCCTCGGCCTATTAGTACCGGTCAACTCCACCCCTCACAGGGCTTCCATATCCGGCCTATCAACCCAGTCGTCTACTGGGAGCCTTACCCTCTCAAGGAGGTGGGAGTGCTCATCTCGAAGCAGGCTTCCCGCTTAGATGCTTTCAGCGGTTATCCCTCCCGAACGTAGCCAACCAGCCATGCCCTTGGCAGAACAACTGGCACACCAGAGGTTCGTCCGTCCCGGTCCTCTCGTACTAGGGACAGCCCTTCTCAACACTCCTACGCGCACAGCGGATAGGGACCGAACTGTCTCACGACGTTCTAAACCCAGCTCGCGTACCGCTTTAATGGGCGAACAGCCCAACCCTTGGGACCTACTCCAGCCCCAGGATGCGACGAGCCGACATCGAGGTGCCAAACCATCCCGTCGATATGGACTCTTGGGGAAGATCAGCCTGTTATCCCCGGGGTACCTTTTATCCGTTGAGCGACGGCGCTTCCACAAGCCACCGCCGGATCACTAGTCCCTACTTTCGTACCTGCTCGACCCGTCAGTCTCACAGTCAAGCTCCCTTGTGCACTTACACTCAACACCTGATTGCCAACCAGGCTGAGGGAACCTTTGGGCGCCTCCGTTACCCTTTAGGAGGCAACCGCCCCAGTTAAACTACCCACCAGACACTGTCCCTGATCCGGATCACGGACCCAGGTTAGACATCCAGCACGACCAGAGTGGTATTTCAACGACGACTCCACAACAACTGGCGTTGCTGCTTCAAAGTCTCCCACCTATCCTACACAAGCCGAACCGAACACCAATATCAAGCTATAGTAAAGGTCCCGGGGTCTTTCCGTCCTGCTGCGCGAAACGAGCATCTTTACTCGTAATGCAATTTCACCGGGCCTATGGTTGAGACAGTCGAGAAGTCGTTACGCCATTCGTGCAGGTCGGAACTTACCCGACAAGGAATTTCGCTACCTTAGGATGGTTATAGTTACCACCGCCGTTTACTGGCGCTTAAGTTCTCAGCTTCGCCCCACCGAAATGGAGCTAACCGGTCCCCTTAACGTTCCAGCACCGGGCAGGCGTCAGTCCGTATACATCGCCTTACGGCTTCGCACGGACCTGTGTTTTTAGTAAACAGTCGCTTCTCGCTGGTCTCTGCGGCCACCCCCAGCTCAGAGTGCAAGACTCGTCACCAGGAATGGCCCCCTTCTCCCGAAGTTACGGGGGCATTTTGCCGAGTTCCTTAACCATAGTTCACCCGAACGCCTCGGTATTCTCTACCTGACCACCTGAGTCGGTTTGGGGTACGGGCCGCCATGAAACTCGCTAGAGGCTTTTCTCGACAGCATAGGATCATCCACTTCACCACAATCGGCTCGGCATCAGGTCTCAGCCTTAATGTGAGGCGGATTTGCCTACCTCACGGCCTACACCCTTACCCCGGGACAACCACCGCCCGGGCTGGACTACCTTCCTGCGTCACCCCATCGCTCACCTACTACCCCGTTGGGTCACCGGCTCCACCACGTCCCATTGTCCGAAGACTCCGGGCCGGCTTCACGGGCTTAGCATCAAGAGGTTCAGCGTTGGCGCTTCAAAGCGGGTACGGGAATATCAACCCGTTGTCCATCGACTACGCCTGTCGGCCTCGCCTTAGGTCCCGACTTACCCTGGGCAGATCAGCTTGACCCAGGAACCCTTGGTCAATCGGCGCAAGAGTTTCCCACTCTTGTATCGCTACTCATGCCTGCATTCTCACTCGTATACCGTCCACGACTGGTTTCCACCGCCGCTTCACCCGGCACACGACGCTCCCCTACCCATCACAGCAGGCGTTGGCCCTTCATGCTGCAATGACACGACTTCGGTGGTGTGCTTGAGCCCCGCTACATTGTCGGCGCGGAATCACTTGACCAGTGAGCTATTACGCACTCTTTCAAGGGTGGCTGCTTCTAAGCCAACCTCCTGGTTGTCTCTGCGACTCCACATCCTTTCCCACTTAGCACACGCTTAGGGACCTTAGTCGGTGTTCTGGGCTGTTTCCCTCTCGACCATGGAGCTTATCCCCCACAGTCTCACTGCCACGCTCTCACTTACCGGCATTCGGAGTTTGGCTAAGGTCAGTAACCCGGTGAGGCCCATCGCCTATCCAGTGCTCTACCTCCGGCAAGAAACACGTGACGCTGCACCTAAATGCATTTCGGGGAGAACCAGCTATCACGGAGTTTGATTGGCCTTTCACCCCTAACCACAGGTCATCCCCCAGGTTTTCAACCCTGGTGGGTTCGGTCCTCCACACGGTCTTACCCGCGCTTCAACCTGCCCATGGCTAGATCACTCCGCTTCGGGTCTTGGGCATGCAACTCAAACGCCCTATTCGGACTCGCTTTCGCTACGGCTACCCCACACGGGTTAACCTCGCTACACACCGCAAACTCGCAGGCTCATTCTTCAAAAGGCACGCAGTCACGGCCAGCAGGCAAGCCCACTGACGACGCTCCCACGGCTTGTAGGCACACGGTTTCAGGTACTATTTCACTCCGCTCCCGCGGTACTTTTCACCATTCCCTCACGGTACTATCCGCTATCGGTCACCAGGGAATATTTAGGCTTAGCGGGTGGTCCCGCCAGATTCACACGGGATTTCTCGGGCCCCGTGCTACTTGGGAGATGAGCAAGCAAGCCGTACAGATTTCGCCTACGGGGTCTTACCCTCTACGCCGGACCTTTCGCATGTCCTTCGACTATCCATACGGTTTCTGACTCGCCCAGCCGCCGG
>NZ_CP134877.1:7470000-7902500 GCF_032110285.1 Kitasatospora sp. CM 4170 | reverse complement strand
CCGCTCCGAAAAGCGAATCCGGCCGCAATCCATATAAACAGGCACGTCGAATTCACCCCGAGCCGCGAGGCCACAGAGGCGCGACGCGACCCGGCCTGAACCGGGAAGTGATGTTTCTAGGGATCGGCCGCCCCGGGACCGTCCGCGCCGATGCGTGTCCGGTGCTCCCTGCCGAGCGACCAGTCGACACTACGCCCACTACGCCCCCGAGGCAAACCCCGACCCGGACCTCTGCGGCCCACCGTGTTCGACGGTTGTTTGGGAGAGGCCACCGGCAAGACGTCTCGCGGCTAGGCTGCGGACGTGAGCGTGCGATCCGTTGTGTTCGACATCGGCGAGACCCTGACCAGCGACACCCGCTACTGGGCAGCCTGGGCGCAATGGCTCGGCGTCCCTCCGCACACCATGTCCGCGCTGGTGGGCGCCGTACTGGCGGAAGGTCGGGACAACGCCGACGCCATTCGAATCATCCGGCCGGGGGTGGACGTCGGCGCGGAGTGGCGGGCCCGGCAGGCCGCCGGCCAAGGCGATTACCTTGACGAGACGGACCTCTATCCCGATGTACGCCCAGCCCTCGCTCGGCTGCAGGCGGCAGGCTTGTGGGTTGGGATCGTAGGTAACCAGAACGCGCAGGTCACCAAGCTCTTGCGGGGGCTCGGCCTGCCCGCCGACGCCATCGCCACCTCGGGAGAGTGGGGCGTGTCCAAGCCTGCGCCCGCATTCTTCGCGCGGGTGGTTGAGTGGGCACCGGGCGAGCCTCAGGAGATCGTGTACGTCGGCGACCACCCGGCCAACGACATCGGCCCCGCACGCGCTGCCGGTGTTCGGGCAGCTCACCTCCGCCGGGGGCCGATCGGCCTCACCACCGCTGCGCCGGATGCCGACTGGACGGTGGACTCCCTGACCGAGCTGGCCGACGCGCTGATCCCCGGCTAGCGCAGTCGCCGCTAAGGCGTGCCGGACGAGGAGATTCGGCCCGTGCCCGCCTGGGCGCCGGTACCGTTCCGATAGCAACCGCGGAACGGAGTTCAGAGTGCCCGTGCCTGCTTCAACAGTGTTGGGACTGCGTCTCGAAACCGCGCGCGCCGCAGCGCGCCTCTCTCGTCGTCAGCTGGCCGAGCGGTCCGGAGTCTCAGCCAGCATGATCCATAAGGTTGGCACTGCCGAGCGCAAACCCAGTGGGCAGGTACTGGAGGCACTGGCCCGGGTCCTTCACACCACGCCCGAGTACCTGCTGGGCGGACCGGTCCGCACCGACAGCGGAGTCCACCACGCTATTCCCGGGTTGCAGCGTGTGATCGCAGCCTACGATCTCCCGGAGGATGGACAGGTCCGGACTCTGCCGAAGCTCGCGGCGGCAGTTGATCTCGCAGTCGAGGACCGTCTCCAGTCGCGCTACACCCGCCTCGCCGAGCAGACGCCTGCGCTCCTCGCGGAGCTGTTCCGCGCTGTCGATCAGGCTCGGGGCAGGGAACACGAGCAGGCTGCGTATCTGCTCGCTCTGGCGCTCAGGTCGGCGGACTCGGTCGCCTACAAGTACGGGTATCGCGACCTCAGCGCTCGGCTTGTCGAGCTGATGCGCTGGGCCGCCTCGCTCGCTTCCGACCCGGCGCTCACCGCAGCGGCGGCCTACGTCCGCATGGAGACGTTCTTCGCTGCCGATCAGCTTGGTCCTGGGCTGCGGTCGCTCAGAGCCGCAATCGACCAACTACCGGCTCCCTCAAGCGAGCCACTCGCCGCTGCCGGCGCTGCGCTGCACATGCGGGCGGCCGTGACGGCCGGCCGGCTGCGGCTGCCGAACGAGGCCCGGGCACATCTTCGGGAGGCCGAGCTGCTAGCCCATCGGGTACGGGAGCGCGTGTACGACGGCACGGCGGTGGGACCGGACAGCTTGGAGATCCATCGGCTGTCGGTCGCGGTGGAACTGGGCGATCCCGCGGACCTGCGGGCGGCGGTCGACGCTGCTGATCGGTGGTCGCCACCGCACGAGATGCCAGCCGAGCGTAGAAGTCACTACTACATCGACCTGGGCCGAGCCCAGGTACAACTGGGCCGGCCACACCATGCAGCCGAAGCGCTGTTGGTCGCCCGCCAGATCGCCCCTCAGCATGTTCGAGAACACGGGCAGGTGCGGACGGAGCTGGCCACGATGGTCCGGCTGACACGCGGCCGTGACGATCAAGTGCTGGCGCTCGCCCGCTGGGCCAAAGCCGTCTGAATCTTTACCACTGCCTGTGGTAAGTCCGGTGTCTTCGACAGGGGACGCTGGTTGATGTGACAGGGACATACGACCTGACGGGGGTAGCCCCCGAATCAATCAGCCCCGCACGTCTGCAAGGCAAGGCCTGTATCGATTGCGGAACTGTGGAATCACCACTGATTCCAGCTGGCCACCGGTACACCCCTACCGGTAGCGGCCAGGCGGCGCTCGGCTGGGCTGTCGTCGTCTGCGCCGCCTGCCGGTCGGCCGAGGACCCCGAGGTGGTGAGGGCATGACCACCGAAGACGGGGACCTGACGGTGGCGGTGGACGGCGTGTTGGATCCGACCGTCGAGCCGATCGAGACCGCCATCACCACCCTTTGGCAGTGCCTTCGCGGCCTGGCCATCGGTGACTTCCAGCGGCGCGCGATGCACCGGCTCCTCGGCGCCGGCGACACGCGGCCGATCGAGAAGCTGCTCGACGGCGAAGGGCGGATCGACTGGCCCCTCCGCCTCGCGAGCGGCGGCACGGTGACCGTGCGGGTGTGGCGGGGTGACGGGCTCACCACCCAGCAGCGGGTTGCTGCCCGCTACGTACCCGTGCAGCTGTCGGCCGCGCGTCACGGCGAGGGGCTGTGGGCGGTACGGGACAGGGCCACGGACGAGCTCGTCCGTGACGGCGAGGGACAGGCGCGTCGATTCGCTCTGGAGCACAGCGCACGAGCCTGGGTCAGCGGCCAGGTCGCGCTCGCCGGATACCGCGGCTACCGCCAGGGCGGCACCGGGTGAGCGGCGCCGGCGGGCAGCCCATCGGGGCGGTGTGGACCACCGGCACGTGCGCCGAATGCGGTGACTTTCCCGTCGCGGGGTGGCTGCTCCGCACCGTCGACGAGCGGACCGAGCTGGTCGCCGGCCACGCGTGCAAGCGCAAGCGGCCTGTGCCGAAGCGGCCCGGGGAACGCCCCCACTGACTCCTCGGCCGGGCGTGCCGCCGCACGACCGGCCGAGGAGCCGCTGGTCGAGGCTGTGAGCAGCCGGAGCCGTCAGGGCTTCGGCTGCTGCTGGGTGACGCAGTGGATGCCGCCGCCGCCGAGGCCGATGTAGTCGACGTTCAGCTGCTCGACGACCCGGCCGGGGAAGAGGGACTGGAGCTTCGCCTTCGCGGCGGCGTCGGCGCGCGAGTCGCCGAACTGGGACGCGATGACGGCGCCGTTGCAGACGTAGTAGTTGGCGTAGGATCCGACGAAGTACGGGTCGCTCTGCCGGATGACGTAGTAGTCGGGGCCGCCGAGTTTGGTGGCCTGGATCCGCACGCCGCGGGCGTCGGTCGCCGCGGAGAGCACGCTGTACTGGTTGAGCTCGTCCTTCGTCCAGACGTCCGACGGGTCGTCGGTGGCGTTCGGCTGCTGGACGAGGCCTCGGCCCGGGGCGAGGAAGCGGGAGGTCGCGTCGACGTGGTCGCCGGTGATGTCCTGCCCGGCGACCCCGGTGAACCAGATGACCTTCGAGGCGCCGTACGCCGCCGTCATCGCGGCCTCGGCCCGGGCCTGCGTCATGGCCGGGTTGCGGTTGGAGACGAGGATGCTGCTCCGGGTGGCCATCAACGTGCCTGCGCCGTCGGTCTCGATCGCGCCGCCCTCCGCGACCAGGCCGGCCGCCGTGAAGGGGACGCCGACGAGGGCGGCGACGCGGGCGGCGACCTTGCCGTCGTTGGTGTAGGTCTGGTTGCCGCCCCAGCCGTTGAAGTTGAGGCCGATCGCGTCCAGGCCGCCGAGCCCGTCGGTGCGGAAGACCGGTCCGGAGTCGCGCATCCAGCAGTCGTTGACCGGGACCGTGGTGATCACGGTGATGTTGGCCGACGGGCAGGCCCGGCGGGCGCCCGCGGCGGCGGCGGGGTTGGCGCACAGGTAGACGGGCTCGTACTTGGCGATGGTGTTGGCGACCAGCGCGATGTTCGCCTGGATCTGCGCGAGCGACGGGGTGGTGCCGCCGCGGCGGCCGCCGCGGCGGCCGGTCCAGATGGCGGGGTCGTCCGGCCATGCCATCCAGGTCCGGGTGTGGGCCACCGTGTCGACCGGCACCGCGAAGGTGCCGGCCGCGGAGGCGGCGGGGGTGGCGGGGGCGGCTGCCCGCAGTGCGGCGCGGGCTCCGTTCGCCCCGAGGGCGGTGCCCGCCACCGCGAGTCCGGTGGCGGCGAGGAGCCCCCGCCGCCCGATTGCACCCGGGACTCTTCCGGACGAGACGTGCGGTGCGTCGTGACCGTTCATCTCTCGGCCTCCTGTCCTGCTTGTCCATCGGTGGTCGGTCCACGCGATGGCCAAGACGGTAAAACTAACCAAGCGCTCGGTCAATGCTTTGCGCAGCGGTCGGCGGGCGGGGGCCCGGGAGCAGGCCCTAGAGTGGCCCGATGGCTCAACGTGCTGCGCAATCCGGCGAGGCGAAGTCCGGCAGGGCGAACACCGGCAGGGCGAACACCGGCGAGGCGAGGTCCGGCGAGGCCCCCGCTCTCAGGCGTCCGCGCCCCTCCGCCAAGGGCGAGCAGACGCGCGCACGGCTGCTCGCCGCCGCACGGGAGTTGCTCGCCGGGGACGGCTCGACGCCCTTCACCACCCGCAACGTCGCGGCCCTGGGCGGGGTGACCCACGGCATGTGCCACTACCACTTCGCGAACCGCACCGACCTGATCGTGGCGCTGGTGGAGAGCATCCGGCCGGAGTGGATCACGCCCCTGGAGGAGGCGGTGGCCGGGCCGGGCACGTTCGCCGAACGGGCCGAGCGGGTCGTCGGGCTGTTGGCCGAACCGGAGGCCGGCGACCTGGCCCGGGTCCACGCCGCCCTGCACTGGTTCGCGGCGGGCGACGAGCGCGTGCGGGAGTGCCTGGAGGCGGAGTACCGGCGGTGGCGGGAGTGCTTCGTCGCACTGTTCCGGGTACTCGCGGACGAGCACGACGGCGCGTTCGACCCCCGCCCGCTGGGCGAGGCCGCCGCAGCCGGGACCGACGGGCTCGCCGCCTTCCAGTCCCTGGGCGCGGCCGTCGACCCCGCTCCGGTGATGCGGGCGCTCGTGTTCGGGCTCGCGGCCGGCGCCGCTTAGCCGCCCCTGCCGACAGACGGGACCCGGGGCGCGGCGCCCTCCGCAGGAAGGTCAGGCCGGCCCCGACGAGGACGCGGCACCGCCGGCAACGGGCTGCTGCTGGGTGGAGCAGTGAATGCCCCCACCGCCGGCCGCGATGGCGTTGATGTCCACCTGGACTACCTCGCGCCCGGGGTGGAGGTCGGCCAGGACGCCCGCCGCGCGGTCGTCGGACGCCCGGTCGCCGAACCGCGGCATGATCACCGCGTCGTTGACCACGTAGTAGTTGAGGTACGTCGCCAGGAAGTCCTTGCCGGGGTCCGGGTGGCCGCTGAGGTCGGGTTCGGCCAGCTCGACGACCCGCAGCCGACGGCCCCCGGCGTCCGTGGCGTCCCGGAGCACCTGCAGTGCCTGGTCGGAGGCCCGGGACCAGATGTCCGGCGGGGAGTCGGGGCCCGGGCGGTGGATCACCACGACGCCCGGCTCGGCGAACCGGGCCAGGGCGTCGATGTGGCAGTCGGTGATGTCCTGCCCCGCCACCCCGGCGAACCAGATCACCTTCTCGACCCCGAACAGCTGCTTCATGGCCGCCTCGATCCGGTCGCGGCTCTTGCCCGGGTTGCGGTTCCCGTTGACCCACGAGCTCTCGGTGGCCATCAGCGTGCCCTCGCCGTCGACCTCGATCCCGCCGCCCTCCCCGGTGATCGGCGCCTGGATGCGCCGGACCCCGTAGCGGTCGAGGAGCCTGCGCGCGACCTGGCTGTCCTCGCCGTGGGTCTGCTTGTTCCCCCACCCGTTGAAGTTGAGGTCGACCCCGGCGAGTCCGCCCGGGCCGGTGACGAGGGTCGGCCCGGTGTCGCGGGCCCACAGGTCGTCCACCGGGAGGTCGATCACCTCCACGCTGGAGCCGCAGAGCTGCCGGGCCCCGGCGCTCTGGTCCGGGCGCGCCATCAGCACCACCGGCTCGAACCGGGCGACGGCCTGCGCCACGTGGGCGATGTCCTGGCGGACGGCGGGCAGTTGGTCGCCCCACACCTCTTCGAGGGCCGGCCAGGCCATGAACGTCCGGGTGTGCGGGAGCCACTCGGCCGGCATGGCGTAGGAGGCCGGAGCGGTCGTCGTGGTCGCCGCGGTCGGGGCCGTGGAGGGCCCGGCTCCGGGCGGCGACTCCCCGGACGGCGACTCCCCGGACGGGCCCTCGTCGTCGCCGCAGCCCTCCAGCAGCGACAGTGCGGCGACCGCGGCCCCCGAGCGGAGCAGGGCCCGGCGGCTCAGGCGTGGTTCTCTCACGGCAGGGTCCCCTCACGGCTCGGATTCACCCGAAAGCAGGTGATATCCGACAGTAGGGGCGGCCGGGCGGCGAGCCGGTGAACCCGCCCGCCGCCGGTCGGGGGAAACGGGTCCGGACCGCCGCCGTGGGGGCGTCGGCGGTCCGGACCCGGCACGGGGTGACGCGCGCCGGGCGCCCTACGGGGCGCGCTCCGCCAGGGCGCGGCGGGCGGCGGCGATGGACCGCGGGTCCCACCCGGGCCTGGGCACGGATTCCAGCAGCAGCCGGGTGTAGGGGTGCTGCGGGCGCGCGAGGACGTCGGCGGTCCGCCCGGACTCGACCACCTTCCCGTGCCGCATCACGATCACGTCCTCGGTGACGCACCGGACCACGCCCAGGTCGTGGGTGATGAAGAGGTAGCCGATGCCGGTCTGCTCGCGGATGTCGGCGAGCAGGTTGAGGATCTGGGCCTGGACCGAGACGTCGAGCGCCGCCACGGCCTCGTCCAGGACCAGCACGGCCGGCTCCACGGCCAGCGCCCGGGCGATGGCCACCCGTTGGCGCTGCCCGCCGGAGAGCTGCCGGGGCAGCGCGCCGGCCTCGCGCTCGCCGAGGCCGACCCGGTCGAGGAGTTCCGCGATCCGGCGCGGGTGGTCCGCGTCGGGGAAGTGCAGTCGCAGGGTCTCGCGCAGCACGGCACCGACGGTGGTGCGCGGGTCCAGGGACTGGTACGGGTCCTGGAAGACCATCTGGACCTCGCGCGCCCGGGCGAGCCGGTGGGCGCGGCCGCGCCGGTGCTCGGTGCGGTCCCGGCGGTGCACCAGGACCCGACCGGTGTCGGCCCGTTCCAGGCCGACGACGATCCGGGCGGTGGTGGTCTTGCCGGAGCCGGACTCGCCGACGATGCCCAGCGACCCGCCCTCGAACAGGGTGAAGGAGACGTTGTCGACCGCGCGGACGCCGCCGTAGGCACGGCGCAGGCCGACGGCCTCCAACACGGCCCTCCCGCTGTCTGGCTGTGGCATCGGCGGCGTTCCCTTCGGACGGGCGGCGGTGGTTCCGGGGCTACGCATCCGCGCTCTCCTCCCCCGTGCGGTCGCTGTGGTGGCACGCGGCGCGGCGTGCCGGTTCGGCCTCCACCGGCAGCAGCGCGGGCTCCTGCTGGGTGCAGAGGAAGGTGGCGAGCGGGCAGCGGGGCGCGAACGGACAGCCCGTCACCTCGTCCCGCAGGCTGGGCGGCCGGCCCTCGATCGCGGCGAGCCGGCTCCCGGGGGCCTCCAGGCGTGGCGTCGAGGCGAGCAGCGCGGCCGTGTACGGGTGGCGCGGCCGCTCGAACAGCGCCTCTGCGGGACCGGTCTCGACGATCCGGCCGGCGTACATGACGCAGACCCGGTCGCTGATGGCGGCGGCGAGGCCGAGGTCGTGGGTGACGAACAGCAGGGCGGTGCCGAACCGTTCCTGGAGCTCGCCGAGGAGCGCGATCACCTCGGCCTGGGTGGTGACGTCGAGCGCGGTCGTGGGCTCGTCGGCGAGGACGATGGTGGGGTCGCCCATCAGGGCGGCGGCGATCATGACGCGCTGGAGCATGCCGCCGGAGACCTGGCCCGGGTAGCGGTCCAGGACGGTGGCGGGCAGGCCCACCGCGTCCAGCATCTCGGTGGCCCGCGTGGTCGCCGCCGCGGCGGTGAGCCCGCCGTTGAGCCGCACGCTCTCGGTGAGGAAGTCGCCGAGGCGGCGCATCGGGTTGATGGCGGCCCGGGGGTCCTGGAAGATCATCGCCGCGGTGCCGGTGCGCAGGCGGCGCAGCCGGTCGGGCGTCATGGTCAGGACGTCCTCGCCGCCGACGCGCACGGCGCCCTCGGTGGTGGCGCCCTCCGGCAGCAGTCCGAGGACGCTGCGGGAGGTGAGGCTCTTGCCGGAGCCGGACTCCCCCACCAGGGCGACCGTCTCGCCGGCGGCCACGGTGAGGTCGACGCCGGCCAGGACCGGCCGGGCGGTGCCGGGCAGGCGCAGCCGGTAGGCCTGGATGTCGAGTGCGGCCCGGTCGGACGCGGTCGTGCGGGACGCGGCCGGGTCGGACGCGGTCGGCTCGGATGCGGCCGTGCGGCGCGCGGTCGGGTCGGACGCGGGCGTGCGGCGTGCGGTCATCGGTCCCTCCTGGCGACCTGGTCGGCCCAGCGCTCGCCGACGACGTTGAAGGCGACGACGGTCAGCACGATCGCCAGGCAGGGCAGGACCGCGGAGAGCGGGTACCCGTGCTGCACGGCGGACTGGCCGTCGAAGACCATGCGGCCCCAGTCGGGGGTGAGGGCGGGCACGCCGAGCCCGAGGAAGGAGAGGCCGGCCAGGTCGATCAGGGCGTAGCCGAAGTTGACGGTCGCCTGGGCGAGGACCACCGGGGCGATGCCGGGCAGGACGTGGCGCAGGCAGATCTGGAGCCCCGAGTGGCCCTGGACCTGGTAGGCCTCCACGTAGGGCCGGGCGCGTTCGGCGAGGACGAGCGAGCGGGTGAGGCGGCTGACGTAGGGCAGGTAGGCGACGGCGAGGGCGAGGACCGGGGCGAGCAGGCCCTCCCCGTAGACGGAGACGATCAGGATGGCCAGCAGCAGGCCGGGGAAGGCGAAGACCAGCTCGGTGCTCCGGGAGAGGACGGAGTCCAGCCAGCCGCCGCGCCAGGCGGCGGTGACGCCGACGGCGACGCCGGCCAGGGTGGAGAAGGCGACCACGCCGAGCGGTCCGAGCAGGGAGGTGCGGGCTCCGGTGAGCAGCCGGGCCAGGGTGTCGCGTCCGGAGGCGTCGACGCCGAGCAGGTGCTCCCCGGAGGGGCCGGCGAGGGCGTCGCCCAGGTCGACGACGTTCGGGTCCTGGGGGGCGATCCAGGGTGCGAGCAGTGCCGCGAGGACGACCAGGACGACGAAGGCGAGGCAGATCCGGTGCAGCGGCGCGCGGTCGGTGCGCAGGCGGCCGAGTCCGGGCCGGCGCAGCAGGGTGGCGGTCATCCGGTGGCCTTCCGGGATCCGAGGGTGACCCGCGGGTCGACCAGCGGGTGGAGCAGGTCGACGACCAGGTTCACGGCCATGAACAGGCCGACCATGATCAGGGAGATGGCCTGCACGGTGGGGAAGTCCTTGGTGGTGGTGGACAGTTCGAGCAGTTGTCCGACGCCGCCGACACTGAAGGCGGTCTCCACCAGGACGGTGCAGACCAGGAGGGTGGAGACGATCAGACCGCCGGTGGTCAGCACGGTGCCCAGGGCGTTGCGGAAGACGTGGCGACGGATCACATGGTGTCCGGTGACGCCGCGGCTGCGCGCGACGGTGACGTGTTCGTGGCCGAGGACGTCGGCCATCGCGGCGCGGGTGACCCGGGCGAGCATGCCGATCAGGTAGAGGGCGAGGGCGACGGCGGGCAGGGCGAGGTGCCAGATCATGTCGCCGACGCCGTCCCCGGTGCCGCCGCTAGGGAACCAGCCCAGCTTCACCGCGAACAGACCCTGCAGCAGCACGGCGGCGACGAAGGAGGGGGTGCCGACGGCGACGGTGGTGGAGACCAGGACGGCCGAGTCGACGGCGCCGCCGCGGACGGCGCCGATCCAGCCGAGCAGCAGGCCGAGGGCGACGACGAGGACGAGCGCCATCACGACCAGGAGCAGGGTGGCGGGCAGCCGGTCGGCCAGCAGCCGGGAGACGTCGGTGCGGTAGGTGATCGAGCGGCCGAAGTCGCCGTGCAGGATCCGGCCGGCCCAGCGCAGGTACTGGAGCAGGAACGGGTCGTCCAGGTGGTACTGGGCGTTGATCGCCTGCAGTGCCTCCGGAGAGGCCGAGCGGCCGGCGAGCAGGAAGCTCGCCGGGCTGCCCGGGGCGAGGTGCATCGCGCCGAAGATCAGGAAGGAGGCGCCGGCCAGGGTGGCGGCCATCTCCACCAGCCGGCGGGCGGCGAATCTCAGGAAGCTCACCGGGCCGCCCCCACGTCGGCCGCCCACGGGTAGTACATGTAGGAGATGGTGGTGGGGGCGCCGGTGATCCGCTTGTTGAGGAACACCGCGGTGGGCCACTCGGCGACGGGGATCCAGAGCAGCTGGTCGGAGGCGGTCTTCTGGAGCTGCGCGGTGACGGCGAACCGCTGGGCCGGGTCGGTGGCGGCGACCGCCTTCTTGACCAGCTCGTCGTAGGCGGGGTCGCTGAAGGACGCGAAGTTCTGGTAGGCGCCGGTCCTGAAGTTCGCCAGCAGGTCGAGCGGGTCGGTGATGGAGTCGTAGTACGTCTCCGGGAACATGTCGATGCCCTCGCGCGCCGCCGGGTCGGTGAACAGGGCGGTGAAGGCGTTGGGGGCGACCGTCTTCAGCCGGACGTCCAGGCCGATCTTCGCGCCGGCGGACTGCACGGCCGTGGCCAGCACCGAGACGTCCTGGCCGATCGGGCTGGTGGCGACGGTGAGGGTCTTCCCGGTGGCGCCGGCCTCCTTGACCAGGGCCTTGGCCCGCTCGATGTCGGGGGCGGTGGGGGTGAGCCCGTCGAAGGCGGCCTTGCGGACCTCCTCGGGCGCGCCGGCCCAGGCCGCCCGGGTGGTCAGGGAGCCGGTGACGCTTCCGGCGCCGCCGAGTCCGGTGCGGACGAAGCCGGAGCGGTCGAGGGCGAGCGAGAGCGCCCGGCGGACCCGGACGTCGCCGAGCACGCCCTGCATGCTGGTGACGTTGACGTTGACGGTGCTGAGGCCCTCGCCGAAGTAGAGGGTGCCGGGGCCTGCGGAGCGCAGCCGCTCGTACGACTCGGTCGGGATCAGGTAGCCGCCGTCGGCCTCGCCGCTGAGCAGGGCGTTGACCCGGGCCGAGGGGTCGGTGAGGAAGCGGAAGACGGCCTTGGCCGACTTGGCCCTGGTCCCCCAGTAGCCGTCGAAGCGCTGCAGCTCGATCGACTGGCCCTTGGTCCAGCTGCCCAGCGCGTACGGGCCGGTGCAGGCGAGGCTGCCGCCGGTGCCGTAGTCCTTGCCGGCCGCCTCGATCCCGGCCCGGGAGGCGACGACGCCGGCGGCGGTGGCCATGTACTGGTTGAACTGCGAGTCGGGCTGGGTGAGTTTGACGGTGACCTGGAGCGGGCCGGTCTTGGTGACGGAGCCGACGTTCTGGAACTGCTGGGCCCAGGCGGCGGCGTTCTGGGGGTCCATCTGCCGGCCGAGGCTGTAGACGACGTCGTCGGCGGTCATCGTGCCGCCGTCGTGGAAGCGGACGCCGGGGCGCAGGTCGTAGACCCAGGTGGTGGGGTCGGGGTTGGAGGCCTTCTCGGCGAGCCCCGGGGCGAGGGTCAGCTGCGGCGTCCACCGCATCAGGCTCTCGCAGACGTTGGAGAGCACGGTGTTCTGCGGGTAGTCGAACGCGGAGACGTAGTCGAGGGTGGGCGGTTCGGCGTAGACGGCCCAGGTGAAGGAGTCCAGCTCGCCCCCGGCCGCGGGGGTTCCGGCGGAGAGCCGGTACGACTCGCCTTCGGAGCCGCCGGTCTTCGGCGGGCCGGAGCAGGCGGCCGCGAGCATGGAGGTGACGAGGGCGGCGGCGGCCACGGCCGTGAGCGGGTGCCGGCGGCGGGGCCTGCGGGTCGTTCTCGACCCGTTGCGGGGGTCTGGCATGAGGGTGGCTCTCTTCCGTGCGGGACGGGACTGCGAGGGGGGGCGGACCGGCGGGCCGACGGGAGTGGGCCCGCGGCCCGCCGGTCCTGCTCAGGGGGAGGCGGGCGTCACCGGGGAGGTGGGCTCACGCGGTGCGGCGCGCCGCGGGCACCTGCTGGGTGATGCAGTGGACACCGCCGCCGCCGTAGGCGATCACCCGGGAGCGCACGCCGACGACCTTGCGGCCGGGCAGCGCGGCCGCGATCACGGCCAGCGCCCCCTGGTCCGCCTCCGGAACGCCGGCGATCGGGACGACCACGCCGCCGTTGGCGATGTAGAAGTTGAGGTAGCCGACCTCGGTCTCCTTGCCGTCGACCTGGACGAACGCGCTCTGCGGCAGGTCGATGATCTCCAGCTTCCGGCCCCTGGCGTCGACGGCGGCCTCCAGCACGGCCCGGTTCTCGATCATCCGGTAGTAGTCCGGGTGACCGGGGTCGCTCGGCAGCTGGACGACGACCTTGCCCGGCGCCACGAAGGCGCAGACGCCGTCGACGTGACCGTCCGTCTCGGTGTCCAGCAGCCCGCCGTACGGGAGCCAGATCACCGTGGTGACACCGAGCTTCTCGATCAGTTCGGCCTCGATCTCGGCCTTGGTCATGCCCGGGTTGCGGTTGGGGTGCAGCAGGCACTGCTCGGTGGTGATCAGCGTCCCCTCGCCGTCGACCGTGACGGCGCCGCCCTCCAGGATCATCCGGGAGTCGATCCGCTCGACGCCGAGGCGCTCCAGCAGGACGCCGGCGATCCGGTCGTCGGTGTCGAACGGGTGGTGCTTGCCGCCCCACGCGTTGAACCGGAAGTCCACGCCGGCGCGCCGGCCGTCCTCGTCGAGCACGAAGATCGGGCCGGAGTCGCGGAACCACGAGTCGTCGATGGGGAGTTCCACCACCTCGACGCCCTCCCCGCAGAGGACGCGGGCCTCGTCGCCCTGACCGGGGCAGGCGACCATCGTCACCGGTTCGAACGCGGCGATCGCCCGGGCGACCTCGGCGTACTCGCGCCGGGCCTCGTCGAGGGTGTCGCCCCACAGGTCGGCCCTGGTCGGCCAGGCCATCAGGCAGCCCTCGTGCTCGGTCCACTCGGCGGGCATGCGGTAACCACGGGTACTCACGGTGGGACTCTTCTCTGCTGGGAGGTTCGGTCGGTGGGGCGGTTCGGTCGGTGGGGGGTCGGGTCGGTGGGAGGGGTCCGTCGGTGGGGCCTCCCGCCCGGGCGCACACCACGCCAGGGCGGGAGGAGCCGGGAGGGTCAGACGGCGCCCGGCACGGCCGGCTGCGACTGCGTGGCGCAGTGGATGCCACCGCCGCCGCTCGCGATGCTGTCGATGCCGACCTGGACGATCCGCCGGTCCGGGTACTTGGCCTGGAGGATCGCGTAGGCGACGCCGTCCGCGTAGCCGTCACCGAACTGGGGGGCGATGACGGCGCCGTTGACGGTGTAGTAGTTGCTGTAGCTGGAGAGGAACTCCTTGCCGCGGCCGCGGATCAGGGTGCGGTCCGGACCGGGCAGCTCGGTGATCTCCAGCCGCCGGCCCCGGGCGTCGGTGGCGTTCTGCAGGACCCGCTTCGCCTCGTTGTAGACCGCCACCCACTTGGCGTCGGCACCGGGACCGGGCTGGTCCAGGAGGACCCGGCCGGGGGCGGTGAACCGGGCGAGGCAGTCGATGTGGCAGTCGGTGATGTCCTGGCCCGCAAGCCCCGGGACCCAGACGACCTTGTCGATGCCCAGCGACGACTTGAGCGCCTGCTCCACCTGGTCCTGGGACATGCCGGGGTTGCGGTTGGGGTTGACCAGCGAGCTGACGGTGGCCAGCAGGGTGCCGTCCCCGTCGGTCTCCAGCGAGCCGCCCTCGCCGACGAACGGGGCGCGGACCCGGCCGACGCCGTACTCCGCGAGGAGGGTGCCGGCCGCCGCGGCGTCGTTGGCGAACGGCTGGTAGTAGGCCGTGCCGGTCTTCCCCCACCCGTTGAAGTTGGTGTCGACACCGGCGATCGCGCCCGGGGCGACGACGAAGGTGGGCCCGAAGTCGCGGATCCACAGGTCGTCGTTGGCGATCTCCAGGACGTCGATGGCGTGGTAGGCGCCGGACCCGCAGTAGTAGCGCGCGTCGGCGGCCTGCCCGGGGCGGGCTAGGACGACGACCGGCTCGAAGCGCGAGATCTCGTAGGCCAGGTTGGCGATGTCCCGGCGTACGGCGGACAGCTGGTTCTGCCAGACCGAGAACAGCGCGGGCCAGGCCATGAAGGTCCGGGTGTGGCGGTCGGTCTCGGCCGGCATCCGCAGGACCGGCCCCGCCGGCGACGCCGCGGCCGACGACTCGGCGGCGCGGGCGCTCACCGGGAGGACCGCGCCGAGCGCGGCCAGCGGCAGGGCGGCGGCACCGAACTTGAGCAGGCTGCGCCGGGAGGAGTTGGGGGTGTTCATGAAGCTCCCTGGAGGGATCGGGAGGTGTGGGGTAACCGACATCCTGGACCGAACTGAAAGTTCAGTCAATATTTCGCTCGCAGCTGCCTCAACCCGCCGCCCGACCAGCCTGCTGGAGCCCGTCCCGTGCGCGAACGCACCGATTTCCCCGTCCATCCACCTCGCAGGAGCCCTGGGGACCGCACCCGGCGCAACAAATCCTGAAGATGTGGTCAGCGGATCGAGCCCGAGCCGCCTACGTGCGAGTACAGTGAACGACTGTGTCAGACCGTCGAACAGAGATAGTCAGAGCCGCCACCCGCGTCATCGCACGACGCGGCGTCCGCGGACTGCGGGTTGGGGAGCTGGCGGCCGAGGCCGGAGTGTCGACCTCGCTGATCTACTACCACTTCACCGACCGCGCCGGGATCCTCCGCGAGACGCTGGAGTTCATCGGCGAGCGGGCCGACCGCTACACCGCCGAGCCCGCCCGCACCGGAGCGGCGGACGACCCCGGCGGGGAGCTGGAGCGGACCCTCCTGCTGGAGCTCCAGGACACCGCCGAGGTGCGCGAGAACAGCACCGCCTGGGGCGAGTTGAGAGCAAGCGCGGTCTTCGAGTCCAGCCTGCGCGAGGACCTGGCCAGGGCCACCCACACCTGGGTGCACGAGATCGCCGAGCTGCTCGGCCGCGCCCACCCGGCCGGCACCGCCCCCGCCCACGCCGCCTCCGCCGAGCGCCTGACCGCCCTCCTAGAGGGCCTCAGCGTACGGTGGCTGAGCGGGTCGCTCCCGCTCGACCACGCCCGCACGCTGCTCGGCGAGGCGATCGCCGCCGAGCGCGCGAGCCATCGATCGAGCATTGACTGAGATTTCAGTCAATGCGAGAGTGGTCCCGCTCGACCGAGCCCATCCCCCTGCTCCGAAAGGCCCGGTGAGACGCGATGCTCCGCAATGGTCTGGAACCCTGGCACCTCCTGGTCGTGGTGGCCGTGGTCGTCCTGCTCTTCGGCTCGAAGAAGCTGCCCGACATGGCGCGCGGCCTCGGGAAGTCCATGCGCATCCTCAAGGCCGAGACGGCCGCCATGCGCGAGGCCGAGGCGCCACCGGCGGCCGGCGACACCGCCGCCGAGCACCCCCGCTCGGCGGCGCCCCCGGCACCACCCGCCGGGACCCCGGCTCCGTCCACCGCAGCGGCGGCACCGGCCGGAGCCGACCGGACACGCCGGACCGATCCCCCCGCCTGACGGCCGCGACAGCCCGGCACCGGCCGGACCGAAGCCGCCGTGGGCGACACCCCGTGTCGCCCACGGCGGCTTTCGGCTGTCCGTCCGGCGGGCAGCGGCGCAGCACCTCCAGCACCGACACGTCCGGCAGCGGTGGACCGGACACGCCGAAACCCCCGAGCCGCAGTACGGCTCGGGGGCGGGCCCCACACCCGGTCGGAAACCTCTACCGGAAGTAGAGGCGGTCGAGGCTGACGGAGTCAGCGGGTTCGGAGTGCAGCGGCCCGGAGTGCAGCGGTCCGCCGTCCGGCGAGACCGGGCCGGTGCGGGCGTGCACGTGCCCCGCCCGCAGGAGCGTCAGGATTCCGGCTTGCCGGGCTGGTCGTGGGTGGAGCAGTGGATCCCACCGCCGCCGGAGGCGATGTTGTCGATCTTCACCGGGACGATGTCGCGACCGGGGAAGTGGTCCCGCAGGATCTGCTGGGCCCGGTCGTCGGCCTTGGCGTCGCCGAATCGCGGCAGGAACAGCGACTTGTTGGCGACGTAGAAGTTGATGTACGAGGAGACGAAGGCGTCGCCACGGCCGGTGATCCGGTCCGGGTCCGGCTGCGGCAGGTCGATCACCTGCAGCGGCTTCCCGTGGGCGTCGGTGGCGCCCTTCAGGACCTCGCGGGCCTGGGCGGCCGAGCGCGACCAGACGTCGGCGGGCGCCCCGGGGAAGGGCTGGTCGAGCAGGACGACACCGGGGGCCGCGAACCGGACCAGGCAGTCCACGTGCGCGTCGGTGATGTCCTGGTCCCGGACGCCGGCGAACCAGATCACCTTGGTGACGCCGAGCGCCTTCTTCAGCTCGGCCTCGATCTCGTCCCGGCTCCTGCCGGGGTTGCGGCGCTGGTTGACCACCGAGCTCTCGGTCACCAGCAGCGTCCCCTGCCCGTCCGTCTCGAAGGAGCCGCCCTCCGCGACCACCGGCGTGCGGACCCGCTCGACCCCGTACTTCCCGAGCACCGCGGCGGCCAGCGCCGAGTCGTTGCCGTGCTCCTTCTGCTTGTTGCCCCAGCCGTTGAAGTTGAAGTCGACGCCCTTGAGTGTGCCGCCGTCCTCGACGAACACGGGCACGGTGTCACGCGCCCACAGGTCGTCGACGGGCAGCGGGACCACCTCGACGTCCTTGCCGCAGGCGTTCTGCGCCGCGTCCACCTGGGCGGGCCGGGCGAACATCACGACCGGCTCGTAGGCGCCGACGGCGCGGGCCAGCCGTGCGATGTCGCCGCGGACGTCGGGGAGTTGGTCGGCCCAGATGCCGGTGGACGCCGGCCAGGACATGAAGGTCCGGGCGTGACTCTCCCACTCGGCGCCGAACCTGCGCCCGGGGGCCGCCCCCGCCCCTCCGGGCTTCGACGGCGGCGCGGCCGTGCCCGGCGCGTCGGACGTGCCCGGTGCGCCCGGCGTGCCCGGCGTGCCCGGCTCGGGCTCGGCGGGCTCGTCCAGGTCGGAGCAGGCGGTGGCGCCCAGCGCCAGCAGGCCGGCGCCGGCCACGGCACGCAGCATCGTGCGACGGGACGGGGTGGCCCGGGTGGCGGGGAACGGCGAGGAGGGGTTGGTCACGGAACTCTCCGGCTGAACGAAGGAAGGCGTACGGGACGTGCGTGGGTGGAGGTGTGCCACCCCGGCGTGGTCACGGGGCGGACGACGGGCCCGGGAGCGACGGTGCCGCCGGGGACCGGCCTCACGGCAGCGGTTCCTGCATCGTGGAGCAGTGGATGCCGCCGCCCCCGGCCATCAGGCGGTCGACGTCGAGCTGGACGACCTCGCGTCCGGGGAAGGCCTCGGCGAGGGCGCGGCGGGCGGCCTCGTCCTTGGCCGGGTCGCCGAACTGGGCCGTGATCACGCCGCCGTTGACGACGTGGAAGTTGAGGTACGAGTCGACGAACTTCGGATCGCGCGAGCGGACCGTGTCCGGGCCGTCCACCCGGATCACCCGGAGCCGGCGGCCCCTGGCGTCGGTCGCGCGGGAGAGGATGTCGAACTGCTCGCGGGCGTCGCGGGCCCAGACGTCACGGCGGTCCGCCGGGGGCAGCTGCACCATGACGACGCCGGGCCGGACGAACCGCGAGGTGACGTCGATGTGGTCGTCGGTGATGTCCTTGCCCCTGATGCCGGGCACCCAGATCATCCGGTCCGCGCCGTACACGTCGAGGACGGCCTCCTCGATCTCGTCCCGGCTCATCCCCCGGTTGCGGTTCTTGTTGACCAGGCTGCTCTCGGTGGCCATCAGGGTGCCGTCGCCGTCCGTCTCGACCGACCCGCCCTCACCGACGAAGTCCGCGTAGGAGAAGGGGAGTCCGAGCACCCCGGCGATGCCGCGCGCCGCCTCGGCGTCGTCGCGGTGGGTCTGCTTGCCGCCCCAGCCGTTGAAGTTGAGGCCGACCGCGTCGAGCCGACCGCCGCCGTCCCGGCGGAAGACCGGGGCGGTGTCCCGCATCCACAGGTCGTCGGTGGGGACGTCGTCGGTCACGGTGACGCCCGGCCCGCACAGCGAGCGGGCCTCCCGGACGCTGTAGTCGTCCGGTGCGCACATGACCACCGGCTCGAAGCGGGCGACGGTCCGGGCGATCAGGGCGATGTCCTGCTGGACGCCGGCCAGCTGCCGGCCCCAGACGGACTTGCGGGAGGGCCAGGACATCCAGGTACGGGCGTGCGGGACGTCGTCGCGGTCCACCCACCACTGCGGCAGGCCGTGCTCCGGGTCGCGCCACTGCCCGCGCTCCGCCGCACGCGGCGGCGGGGCTCCGAAGAGGCGGCCGAACAGGGAACGGCTGCCACCGTGGGTGTCGCTCATACGGATCTCCAGAATCGAGTATGGCCGACCGGACGAACCGGCGGCTCCGCGTGCCCCACTGTGACACTGACTGAATCTTCAGTCAAACCTTGGATCGCGGGTCGACGCATTTCCGAACACGCGCCTTCCCGCACACACGCCGGCCGGGGCCGCCGACCCCCGGCGCGACACACGAAAGGCCCCGGGCCGTCTGGCCCGGGGTCGGGATCCGTGCGCGCCGGCGGAACCGGCGCAGGCCACCCGCAGGCGGCCCTCAGCCGCGCAAACGCTCCAGTTCGCCGTCGATCGCGCCCGCCATCAGCTCCCGGGCGTGCTCCAGCGGCAGGCTTCCGCTGAGCCAGCGGACGCTCAGCCCCTCCAGCAGCGCGGTCAGCCGCTCCGCGGAGGCGGCGAGGGCGGCGGCCCCGTTCATCGGCCGCACCCGGCCGAGCAGCTCGGCCACCTCCTGCACCCAGACGAGGGTGGCGCGGGCCAGGTCCTCCCGCAGATCGGGGTCGAAGACCGCACTCGCCCGCAGCTCCCCCCAGGCCGTGCTGTTCTCCCGCACCTCGGGGGTGTCCTGGAACTCCAGCAGCAGCGTCTGCTCCAGCTCGCCCCGGGCGTCCAGCGGCGGCGCGTCCGGCTCGCGCTCCGTCGTGTAGCGCTCGGCCCGGTCGTTGATGAACTCCAGCGTCGAGCGGAGGATCCCCGCGCGGTCCTTGAAGTGGTAGTAGATCAGCGCGGTGGACACCCCGGCCTCGGCGGCCAGCTCCTCCACGCGCAGCCCGCGGACGCCGCGCCGGGCGATCACCCGCGCGGCCGCTTCCATGATCAAGGTTCGACGGTCAGCCACAAGCGATCACCTTACCCGGACGACCTCCCCGGCCGACCCTCCGGGGCCGATCCTGACTGAAACTCCAGTCGAGGCTATGATCCGGTGCGACTCCGGACGCCGGTGCACCCGCGCGGGCCCGACCCCGCCCTGTCCCACCCGGCCGGCCGGCCCGCCGCACCATCCTCCGCACCACCCTTCGTCCCGACCGTTCGACCCGCTGGGAGAGCCACCATGACCGTAGAGCCCTTCGGCACCCCCGCCTCCTCGGCCTTCCAGTCGCTGTCCCCGGACGACCCCCGCGAGATCGGCGGCTACCGCCTCTGCGCGCGGCTCGGCGCGGGTGGCATGGGCCGCGTCTACCTCGCCTACACCCCCGGCGGGCGGCCGGTCGCGCTCAAGGCGGTCCGGCCCGAGCTCGCCGAGGACCCGGAGTTCCGGCACCGCTTCGCGCAGGAGGTCGCCAGCGCCCGGCGCATCCACGGCCTCTACACCGCCCAGGTCGTCGACGCGGGCGCCGAGGCCGCCACCCCCTGGCTCGCCACCGCCTACGTGCCCGGCCCCTCCCTCCACCAGGTCGTCGCCCAGCACGGCCCGCTGCCCGAGCGGACCGTCCTGCTGCTGCTCGCCGGCATCGCGGAGGCCCTGCAGGCGATCCACTCCGCCGGCGTCGTCCACCGCGACCTGAAGCCCGGCAACGTCCTCGTCGCCGCCGACGGCCCACGCGTCATCGACTTCGGGATCGCCCGCGCCGCCGACGCCAGCCCGCTCACCGGCACCGGCCTGCGCATCGGCTCGCCGGGCTTCATGGCCCCGGAGCAGGCCCTCGGCCGGCCCGCCACCCCCGCGACCGACGTCTTCGCCCTCGGGGCCCTGATCGCCTTCGTCGGTTCCGGCACGGCGCCCTTCGGCGACGGCCCCGAGTCCGCCTCGCTCTACCGGGCCGTGCACGAGGAGCCCGATCTCTCCCGCCTTCCGCTCGGGCTGCACGACCTAGCGCTGCGCTGCCTGGCCAAGGACCCCGCGGACCGCCCGGACACCGGCTGGCTGATCGAGGCGGCCCGCAACCACCCCGCCACCGGCGGCGAGCTCCGCTTCTCCGACGACTGGCTGCCCCGGCAGGTCAGCACCGAACTGCACCGCCACAGCGAGCTGCCGACCACGCCTCCCCCGCCGGCCACCGAGCTCGACCCGGCCCGCGCCGCGGCCGACGCCCCGACCGCCCGCGTCCGCGCCGTCCCGGCCCCCACCCTGCTGCAGCCGGAGCCGTCACCGCTCGCCCCCGGTCGCCGCAGAGCGGCGTCCACCGCCCGCCGCGGCGCCCTCACCGCCCTGCTGACCACCGTCGCCGTCCTGGTCGGCGCCGCGGCGGCCGTCGTCCTCCTGGACCCCGAGTACCTCGACGACCTCGACGACCAGACCGTCGCCGCCACCGGCAGCCTGCCCCCGACCACCGGCCCGGCCACCGCCCCCGCCCCCTCCGCGCCGTCCCCGTCGGCGCCGCCGACCGCCGTCCCCGGCTACACGGTCGCCTTCACCGACCTCGAACTCACCTCCCCCGACCAGTTCCACGAGTTCGACCTCAGGGCCGGCAAGGTGGTCCCCCAGGACACCGCCCCCTGGTACCTGGGCCGCCACGCGGGCGAGTTCTACATCCCCGAGGAGAGCGACGCCCACATCTCCCCGACCGGCTCCCTCACCCTGGCCGACTGCCTCAAGGGCATCGAGACCCAGCCCGTCTCCGGCCTGCCGTTCGCGCGCCTGCGCCCCGACCGCGCCTTCTGCGTCCGCGCCCCCGGCAGCCAGGACGTCGCCGTCGTCCGCACCCTCACCACCGCCTCCGACGACGGCCCGGTCAGGATCTCCGTCACCTCCTACCGCCGCACCCCCTGACCGTCACCGCGCCGGACCCGGTCGGGAACCGAGGCCCCGCGGTCCCCGCCGCCGCCACGCAGTGCGCCCCCGACGACGGCCCGCCGTCACGGGGCGCCCCCGCCCCCGGTCGGCGCTCAGTTCGCCACCCAGGTCAGTTCGAAGGCCGTCCCGCCGTCGGTCAGGGGTGACGGGGTGGCCCTGACGATGCCGTCCCTCACCATGGTCACCTCGTCCGGGTCGGAATCCCCGAGTGGCTGCCCGTTGACCTTGGCGGTCGTGAAGGACACCGTGCCGAAGTCGGTCAGTACCCGGGGCTCGCCGGCCACGCGTGACGCCGCCTCGACGACCACCTCGGCGGAGGCCCGCTTGGGGTCCGCCCCCTCCGGTGGCTCCGCATAGCTGAGTTCGGTCCACTTCTTCGTGACGTTCCGGAGCAGGAGTTCGTAGCGGTTGGTGCCGATGATCGCGACCCTCGCCCAGAGCTCGTCGCCGGGCTCGACCGGGTCGTTGTAGTACACCTGCTCCGCCGGGAACATCTCGTACCAGGCGAGGTACTCCGGCCGGCCGTCGACGCAACTCACCGTCGTTCCGGTCTGCTGGACGGTGCCCCTGCCTGCCCGGCTGCCGTCGAGGCCGACCCAGAGGGCGGCGACCGAGTCGGCGGTGGCGCCGGTGCAGTTGGCCACCGGCTGGATCCAATGGGCCTCCACACTGGTGAACGACCCGGGTTTGTCGGCCGCCACGTAACCGGACCAGTTCCTACTGCCTCGCGTCGCCGCGGGCCCGGCCGCCCGGGGGAACCCCGGGAGCGCACCGTGCGGCCACGTCGGCCGGATCGCCGCCGGGCCCTGGACCGGCGGGGCGGCCGTCCGGCTCGGGGCGGCGGATGCGGGGGGTGCGCTACCGAGGATCGCCACCAGGGCGACCGTTGCGGCCAGCAGGGCATGACGCGGTACGGGCATTTCTTCTCCTTGAAAGGGCTTGGGGAGAATGCGGACTGACATCGAGTCAGCCATGGCGGCGCGCTTCAGCGGGCGTTCCTGGACGGCGACGTCGGCCCGGGCCGGGCCGACGCTCCCCAGTTCTTCCAGATCACCCGGAAGGCCGACCCACCATCCGTCAGCTTCGTGGTGGTGGCCTTGAGGACGTCATCCTTCTTCATGATCACCTTCGACGGGCCCGAGTCCCCGAGCGGCTTCCCGTTGATCTTGGCGCCGGTGATCGCCACTCTGCCGAACCTGGTCAGGAAGGAAGTCCCCCGGGGCCCCCGCCCCGCCTCGACGATCACCTCGGCAAAGGCTCGCTTGGGGTCGGCCCCCGCCCGCGGCTTCGCGTAGGTGATCTCCGTCCACTTCTTCGTGATGTTCCGGAGGAAGAGCTCGTACGTGTCGTTGCCGATGTACTCGACCCTGGCCCAGAGCCGGTCACCGGGCTCGACCGGGTCGTTGTACTCGACCGCGACGCCCGGCCACATCTCGTACCAGGCGTTGTACACCCGCTCGTCCTCGACGCACTCCGACGAGGTGCCGGTCTGCTGGACGGTGCCCTTGCCGCCGTCGGTGCCGTCCAGGCCCACCCAGACCGCCGCGATCGTGTCGTAGGGCGCGTCCGCGCAGTCCGCGGCCGGCTGGGTCCACCGGGCCTCCACGACGGTGAACGACCCGGGTTCGCCGGACACCAGGTAGCCGGCCCAGTTCCCGGACACACGGGTCACCTCGGGCACGCCCGCCCGGAGGAACCCCTGGAGCCCGCCGAGCGGCGCCGACGGCCCGATCTCCGGCGAGCCGGGGCCCGGCGGGGCGGCCGGACGGCGCGGGGCGGCGGGCGCGTCCGGCACCCCGCCGAGAACCACCGTCCGCGCCACCGCGGTGGCCAGTACGAGGTGACGTCGTCCGGGCATCTCTGCTCCTCGAAGGGGCGTGGGACGGTGATGGACTGCCACCGGCTCAGGTGGCGGACGGTTCGAGCGGGGACGACAGGTGCCTGAGCTGCAGCACCGGCCGTTGGAGCGTCGGGTCGACGGACGAGTGGAGGCTGAGCCGGAAGGCCCAGGCCCCGCCCTCCGTCGCGGGCTGCTCGCGCTCGCTCCACGCGGTGAGCGCCCGGGTGAGCGTCGGGAGCGTCGCCGCGTCGTACCTGCCCGAGGTCGACTGGACGACCGGCAGCAGCGCCGACACCGGCGGGTACCCGGCGACCAGGGTGTAGGCGTAGCGCGCCCCGATCGCGACGGTCCGGTCGGCCGGGTCGCCGTCGAAGACCGCGTCGAACACCGGCCGGAGCGGACCGTCGCCGGTCGGGTCCCAGGGGCCGATGGCGATGGCGCCGGTGATGTCGATGAACGGCACGACCGGCTCGGCGTAGCCGATCTCCGGCGTCCGGTACACGAAGGCCGGCTCGGTCTCCGGCCAGCCCACGCCGAGCAGCCGCGCGTTGCGCGTCACCCGGGCGCCGGCCGACGCGCTCTGGTGGGCGGCGATGTGCACGGGCGGGAGCGTCAGCTCGAACGTGAGCAGCGTGAACGCCTCGACGGTCCGGAACGGGAAGGCGTAGCAGCGGCAGTGTCCGGTGTCGGTGCACCCGCAGAACTCCGGGTCGGCGGGCGTCAGTTCGTGGCACACTCCGTCCGCCGTCACCCGGATGCGTTCCGGCCAGCCCACGCCGCCCGGTCCGGTCTCCACGGTGCGGGTCAGCCGCAGGGTCGTGTACCAGCCGTCCCGGGCGTCGAGTCCGAACGCGTAGCGGTAGACGTCCGGGACCGGACCGCCGGTGGCCGCGGCCGCGGGCGTCGGAGCGGCGGCGGTCCCGTCTCCCCAGTGCGCGGCCCAGGCGTCCGCGACGGCGGAGGCGAGCGTCCGGTAGGTGTCCAGGGCGTTGGCCAGGGCCGTACGACGGTCGGTGTCGGCGCGCTCCCAGTCGGGCAGCCCGGCCAGCAGGCCGAGCATCGGGGCGGACACGGCGGTGTACCGGGCCAGGGCGGTGAACAGGTCGTCGTCGGCCGCGGCGGCGGCCGCACCGGCGGGCCGGTTGAAGGCGACCCGGAGTTCGACGGTGTCCTGCTCGGCGGACTGGTGCTGCACCGAGAACCGGTACTGCCAGTACAGCGCGTCGCCGAGCGTCTCGGCCGCCGTGGGGGCGTCGGCGTGCTGGTCGAGCAGGATCGGCAGCGGCGGGTACGCGCGCAGCGGGATCGGCACCCGCGGGGCGCCGAGGTCGAAGTCCAGGGCGGGCGGTGCGCCCGAGGCGAGCGGCGTGACGAAGGCCAGCCAGTCGGAGCGGTCGTAGCCGTCGGCCTCCTGCTCGATCCCGAACTCCAGCTCGATGCCGGCGAAGTCGAGGGAGAGGTCGAGGGCGGCGTGCGCCGCCACGTCGGGGACGGTGACCAGGAAGCTGATCTGCGCATCGCCGTCCGTGAGCGGGACCTTGCCGTTCGACACCGTCGCGGTCCGCCGGTCGGCGGGGGCGTCGTGGTAGTCGACGACCGGGGTGCCGGACAGCCGGGCGTACTGCTCCGTCCACGGGGAGGACGCGCTGGTGTCGTACTGGACGACGGCCGAGGTCGCGTAGCCGCGGGTCAGTGAGGCCAGCAGCTCCTGGCGGAGCCGTTCGACGGCCGCCGCCCGCTTCGGGTCGGCTCCGGAATCCGGTGCCTGCCCGGTGAGGATGTGGTCCAGCCCCTCGGCGACGGCCCCGGCGAGCGCCTTCTTGAGGCCGATGATCCCGTCGAGCACGTCCCGGCGCAGCGCGTACGCGCCCTGGAGGTAGGCGGCCGACAGCAGCAGCTCGACGTCGTCGAGGAACGAGCGGGCCCACACCTCCAGGTCGATGCCCTGGTAGTCGCGGGCCTGCCCGTCGGTCAGCTCGCCGGTGCGGACGTCGAAGCCGGGCGTGGTCACCTGCCGGCGGGCCGTGAGGGTGGTGCTCAGCGGGCGCAGCGCGAAGGTGCGCGGCTGCCGGGTGCCGGCGATCTCGCACGGGGGCTCGATGCCGACGCTCGCGATGCCGTCGGCGTCGAAGACGACCGCCCAGACGTCGGTGGCGGAGGTCCGGCCCGGCGCCGTGGCCAGCCGCAGCGCGGGGACGGCGCGCTGGACCTGTTCGGCGAAGGCCGCCAGGGTGAGCGCGCCGTCCTGGGCCGGGTCGGTGCCCCGGGCGGCGGGGACGGCGGTCCGGTCGCGGGTGGCGGTGGCGGCGAGCGCCGGGTCGACCAGTGCGGGCTCGCGGGAGAGCTCCAGTGCCACGGTGAGGGGGAAGACGGGCTCGGGGAACGACCACTGCACGCCGTCCGGCGTCGACTCCCCCAGCCTGCCGGTGAGCAGGGCGGCGGCCGGCGGGACGACCATGCGGGCACCGGGCCGCAGGAAGGCGACGTCCGTGTTGGCCGCGACGAGGGCGTCGATGCCGGTCACCACGCCGCGCCGGCGGAAACGCTCGACCACGGCGGTGAGGGTGTCGCGGTCCGCGGTCGTCTCGGTGGGCGCGGCGCCGTCCTCGCCGGGCTGCCGCGCGCACAGTTCCTGCCCGGGCAGCAGCAGCCACGGTGTGCCGGCGTTGGCCGCGAGCAGCGCGACCGCGGTGACGCCGAACCGGGCGGCGGCGGCCTCGGGCGTCACCCCGCCGTCGGCCGGCCGGCCGGGGAGCTCGCCGGGCGGGCAGACCAGCAGCGCCCCGGGCGCCAGCACGTCGGTCCGCCCTCCGATGGCGGCGGCGAGTGCGGCGAGGCCGACCGGCGGGTCGAACAGCGCGCAGACGTCGGCGAACGAGGCGGGGGCGGCCGTGGTGACGCTGTCGCTCCCGACCGTGACGGTGACACCGGACGCGACGGTCTCCGGCATCCCGGCGTTGACCTCGACCAGGTCGGCGCCGGGGAAGTGTGCGGCGATGCCGTCGAGCGAGTCGCCGTCGCGGACGGTGTACGGCACCCGCAGGGCGTCGGGGTCCACCGGCCACGCCCACGTCCCGGGCACGACCGGCGGGGAGCCGGCCAGGACCTCGACCTGGCCGTTGTGGCGGAGCAGTGCGCCGGGGGTGGTGCCGTGGACGGCGGCGAAGTGCCCGAGCGGGTCGCCCGGCGGCACCGGGGTCGGGGTGGTGGTGAGGAGCAGCGTGGTGCCGGGGGTGAAGAGGTCGACGGTGGTGGTGTTCAGCGGCGCGAGCTGCTCGGGCGTGAGTCCGGCCCGGTTGTCGGCCAGGGTGTCGCCGCTCTCGACCAGGTGGCCGGTGACCAGCAGGGAGGCGCCCTCCCGGAACATGCCCGGCCGGTCCGCGTTCAGCGAGACGACCTGGGTCGCGTCGAAGGGCACGCGGAGCTCCCGGTAGGCCGACGCGACGCCGGCGAGGGTGGCTTCACTGGCCGGCAGGTCGGGTGCCACCTCGACCTTGACGCCGTTGCAGTCGAAGACGAACCCGGGGGTGAGCAGCCCCGGGCGGTCCCGGTTGGCCGCCACCAGCGTCCGCAGGGAGCAGCGCAGCCGGGCGGCGAGCTCGTCGGCCCGGGCGCCGGGCGGCACCGCCGCGGTGCGCGGCGGGGTGGCGAGCTCGACGGAGGGGTTGAGCGGCACGACGGTGTTGTCCTCGTCGAGCAGCACCTGTTCCGGGTCGAGCGAGGGGTCGACCGCCCGGCAGAGCCCGGCGACGGTGTCGCCGGTGCGGAAGGCGGCGTTCACCGGGACGGCGAGCTCGTCGGCGTCGAGCATGGCGTCGACGGCCGTGTCGGCGTTGGCGCCGCCCAGTTCGTCGTAGCCGACGCCGTACGTGGTGCAGAGGGCGTCGAGGGTCGCGGCGTCCGTGGCCGGTGCGGAGCCGACCGCCGCGAGCGAGCCGAGCAGCGCGTGCGCGCCGAGCACGTACCGCCGCAGCACCTCGACGTCGACGGTGAGCGGGGTGGGGTCGGAGCCGGGCGGTTGCTGCAGTGAGGTGAACAGGGCGGCCCCGACGTCGGGCCGGGCGACCTGGTAGTAGACCGGCACCAGGCGGTCCCGGTCGCGCTCCGCCGCGGCGGCGGCCGACGCGCCGGCCTCGGCCGCGCCCGGCTGGTGGGCGACGGCCTGGAATTCCACGGTGACGGTCAGGTCCGCGAGGTCGCCGGCCGGCTCGACGTCGTACCGCAGGGTGGTGGACGGCCAGGCGCCGACGCCGATGACGGGGTCGGTGTAGCGGACGGGGACGGCGGCCGGCTCCGGGCTGCCGGACCGGTTGCCGAACACGTCCTGGAACCACACCGAGACCTGGGTCCGCGCGCCTTCGGCGATGCCGGCGTACGGGTCGCCGTCCGGGGGCGGGGCGGTGGGGACGGCCTCGGCGCGGTGCCGGGCGAACCGGTTGACGTCGACGATCCGGGTGAGGTCCCAGACCTCCTCGGCGGCCTCGCTCGGCACCAGGAGCCCGAGGTCGTCCGTGCCGTCGGCGGGCTGCGGTGCCACCGCGCGGCCCTCGCCGCTGCCCTCGAACCGGTCCGTCCGGTCGAGCCGGAAGCCCAGCAGCCCGTACAGGCGGCGCAGCCGGCCCTGCGGGGTGTCGTCGGCCAGCGGGTTGGCGAACCGTGCGGTGAACCCGACCTGGCCGGGGTCGACCTTGGCGACCTGCTGCAGCTCGGGCGGGTCCACGGCGCGGGCGGTGAGGGCGGTCGTCGCGGGGTCGACCCCGTCACCGACCACGGCGATGTTGGTGAACGCGTACAGGTGCCGGTCGGGGTCCGCCCCGCACTGCGAGGAGAGCTGGACCAGCAGCCGGAGCCGGGCGAGCCCGTCCTGGTCGAAGATCGCGTCGGGCACCGCGTCGGACGCCTCGCCGCGGTACTGCATCCAGTAGCCGCCACCACCGACGGCGCTGCACTCCCGGAGCAGGGCGAGGAACCGCCGGCCGTCGGCGAGGGCCGCGAAGTGCTGCCCCGCGGTGGGGTCCTCGGCCGCGGGGCCGCTGCGGGTCTCGGTGCTGAGGTTGGTCCGGAGGATGAAGGTCCGGTCGGCGGCGAGCGGTGTCGAGGTCAGGCCGGGGGTGCGGCCCGGTGCCGGCGGCAGCTGCCAGAGCGGGGTGAGCAGGAGTTGCTCGTCGGCTGGCGCCGGCGGGTGGGCGCCGGTCGACGGCTTCCCGGCGGCGGCCCGCAGGTACGCCAGGAGCTGCGCGATCCGCTGCCGGTCGGCGTTGTCCGCGCCGAGCACCTCGACCGTCGCGGCGAGGCCCGGAATGCGGCGCACGGCGAAGGAGACCAGCGTCGCCCAGGCGTAGCAGCCGAGCTCGGTGTAGCGGGCGGCCGCGCCGGTCTGCGGCGTCGTCTGCTCCAGCAGGAACGCCGACCCGCTCCGGTCGGCCCCGGCGAGCGCGGTCAGGTCGCCCGGCAGCGGCCAGAGCGAGGGCGGGCCGGAGGGGGTGCCGGGCAGGTGGACGGGCGTGGTCGTCCACCACGGGATCGTCCGGGTGACGGTGTGGCGCGTGCCGATCCCGTGCGACAGCGGCAGGGCCGCGAGCGGGCTCTCGACGACCGGCATCAGCCCGGTCGCGGGGTAGTGCTCCCGCAGGTCGGCGGCGGTGATCGCGACCACCGCGCCGTCGGCCCCGGCGGTGGCGCTGGCGGTGGCGGGTCGGGGGGTGCCGTCGGGGCGGGCCGGGTCGGCGAAGGTCAGCCAGTCGGCGGGCACGGCCTTGTCGACGGTGATGGTCACGACCGGGTCGTCCACCGCCGCCGGGTCCGGGGGCGGCGGCGGGCCGGTGACCTGCTGGCCGATCAGCTCGTAGCCGCCGGTCATCGGGCCGGTGGCGTGGTACACCCCGTCGACCCGGACGGGTGCGGGCAGCCGCAGCCCACCGAGCATGAACCGCGCGACCTGGCCGCTCACGGTGCCGATCGCCGCGCCGTCGTGCATCGCGGCGAGGAGCGCGTCGATCCCCGTCGACGGCACCTCGGGCACGACGAGCCCCGGCCCGGTCGCCAGCACGCCCGGGTCGTCGGCGATCCGCCCGGCGAGGTCCTCCAGCCCGAGCCCGTACGTCTGGGCCAGCGTCAGCAGGGTGAGGCCGGGGCCCGTCGTGCCGACCGCGTCCGGCACCTCGACGGTGACCAGCGGGACGAGCACGTCCGCCGCGGCGGCGTAGGTGGCGAACGGCGCGTCGGGGAGCAGCAGCCGGTCCTGGAGCGAGCGGAGCGTGTCGTTGGGCAGGACCACGGCCGCGGCGTCGGCCGGGAGGCGGACGCCCGCCGGGTCCGCCGACCGGTTGGCCGTGCGGACCGCCTCCAGCCACGCGGCGAACGGCGTGCCGGGGGCGGTGTTCTGGATCAGCGCGGCGTAGGCGGCGACGTCGAGGACGGTGTCGCCCGGCAGGGTGGTCCAGGTGAGGGTGTCGGTGGACTGGTAGCCGTCGGGCACCTGGAGGGTCGGGGGCAGTGGCTGCCCGGGGTCGCCGTTGAGCCGGTCGATCGCCTGCTGGTACCAGTCCGCGAACGGCACCTCGCCGGGCCGGGTGAGGCCGAGCCGGACGTAGAAGACGGCGGCCGTGTCGTCGACGGAGAGCCCGGCGTGCACGAAGTCGGGCAGCGGCACGGTCGCGCCGGCGCGCAGCAGCGGGGTGGTGTCGCGCAGGTGGTCCACCAGCGCCGCCGGGTCGGTGCCGTACGCGTGGGCCAGCCCGCCGAGCGTCCCGCCCGCGCGGAGCTGCACCGGCAGCGTGCCGAGGGTGATCTCGGTGTCGGCGACGACGGGCCAGTCGGGGTTGGCGACGGCGATCGACTGCGGGGTGACACCCCGCACGACCGTGAGCGTGTCGCCGGCCCGCGCGGCGGCCAGCCGGTCCGGCAGGTCGGGGTTCAGCGCCAGCAGCTCGGCCACCGAGACCGCGAGGGAGCCGGCCGCGTGGTCCGCGGTGTCCCGGGGGGCGACCTCGTACGGCGTGGTGGCCGTCCCGAAGCCCGCGGCGACGGAGGCCAGCGAGTCCTCCTCCGTCACCTCGTGGGGGTAGGCGGTCAGCAGGTTCGCGGCGGCCTGCGCGGTGGCGCGGGCGACCATGCGCAGGTAGTCGCGCAGCACGAAGGTCGCCATGGACTCGCTGGGCCGGTCCGCCGTGGTGCGGGAGGAGGGGCGCTCGCCGGGCGGCACCGGGTCCAGCTCGGCGAAGTAGGCGGCCGCCTCGGCCTCGTAGGTCGCGTCGATCTGCCGGTGGGTGGCGAAGTCGCGCTCCCGGTCGGACGGGTCCGGCAGACCGGTGGCGGTCCACTTCAGCACCGGGACCATCGGGAACGGGGTCCCGGTGGTGTCCTCGCGGGCGTCGCCCTCCGGGGTGCCGCCGACCACGAGGTGGAGGTTGTTGGCCAGGAACCCCTGGAGGTCGGCCCAGGTGAAGCCGGTGTCCTCGGCCTCCGCCAGGGCCAGCTGCTCCACCAGGTCCAGCAGTTCGTCGAGCGTGACGGTGGCGGTGGTGACGCCGAGCGCGTCGAGGGACCAGCGCAGCAGGCCGTCGGCGAGCCGGTTGAAGGAGGTGTCGGCGGGTGTGTCCGCGTGCGGGTTTCGCGACACGTCGGGCCGCTCCGTCCCGGCGATGGTGACCGCGTCCACCGCGACGGCGTTGTCGGCGAGCAGCATGACCACGAGGCGGTATGCGGGCTCGTCGTTCGGCGGCTGCGTCCGGCCGGTCCAGTCGACCGGGACGTCGGCGATCGTGTAGGCGGGGACGAGCGTGAGGTGCACGGTCCGGGGCAGGCCGTCGGGGAAGACGTGCGCGTCCGGGTCGAAGTGCAGCCGGTACGGCGGCCGTTCCGCCGGTGCCGGCCCCACCGGGAGCCTCGGGGACGCGAGGCGCCGACGGGCGGCACCGGGGGCGAGCCGCCACGGCGGGGTGCTGTCGGAGCCGATGGTGAAGGAGGTCTCCAGGGTCAGCGAGAACGAGAACGAGACCGTGACGAAGAGGATCTTCACGCTGGCGCTGGCCCGGACCGAGAGGTTGAGCGCCACGACGGTCGCCCGGTGGGCGGCGAACTCGACGGTGGCCATCGCGGAGACCTGCAGGTTGACGTCGACCCGGATCACCTTGAAGTCGACCGTCGCGTTCAGCCGGCCGACGATGCCGACGGTGCCCCGGCAGGCGTAGTAGAGCTCGCTGCCCCGGCCGTCCTCGTCGGGGTGGTACCACGCCAGCACGCCCTCGAAGATCACCACGAGGTTGACGAAGAGGTCCGCCCGGAGCGGGCCGCGCTGGAAGGTGCGGCCGACGCCGATGGAGAGGCCGATCCCGAGTTCGAGGACCGGGCTGAACGTCCCGTCGGTGATCCGCGGCACGCGGCTGGAGGTGGCGCCGCTCAGCACCCCGAAGTAGAGGCCGCCCCGGCCGTTGAAGACGCCGGCCTCGATCGCGAACGAGTCGGTGAAGTCGCGCCCCGTCGGGAAGCCGAGGTCGACCCGGAAGTCGCCGTTGGTGTAGATGTCGACGGTGATCACGCCGAGCGTCACGGACACCGCGCCGAACTGCAACTGCCGGTAGGCGTCGGGGATCTGCAGCCGGGCGTGGAAGACGCCGACGTCGTCGGTGACCTTCCGGTACAGCAGCTCGACGTTCAGCCCGGCGAGTGATCCCGCCCGTGATCCGCGCAGCGCCAACAGCACGCCGTAGAGGTCCGGGTCGTGCATCACCAGCTTGACCGCGACCGTGTCCAGGAACGTCGCGTCGATCCCGAACAGCCACTGGCTGGAGGCGTCGAACACCGTCGTCGCCGGGTCGAGCGGCGGCTTGCCGGTGGCGGGGGCGACCGGGCGCATCGCCCGGACCATCGCGTCCACCACCTCGGCGACACCGGTGTAGCCGGTGAGGTCCCTGAGTGAGACGTGCTGGCCCAGGCCGAGGTAGCGCAGCGCGAACAACTTCTGCCCCGTACCGGCGGGTTGGGGTGGCGCCTGGGTGACCGGGTCCCAGCTCAGCGGCTTCGCGGCGCTGTCCCCGAGCAGTTGGGCGTCGAGCACGACGTTCACCGCCGGCGTGCCCGTGGAGCGGTCGTAACTCAGGCCGACGGAGCGGATCCTGACGAATCCGAGGTTCAGCTTCAGGTCGTGCTGGACGGTGACCTGCTGCCTGGTCGGGTCGACCGTCAGCTCCAGACCGGTGAGGTCGACACTGCCGAGGAAGTCCCAGGGCGGGTCGAGGCGGAACGTCGCGTTCGGGTTGACCAGTGCGACGAGGGACGTGATCAGTTCGCCGAGCGTGCCGGTGAGGCGGACGGTGAGGATCCGGTGCCGGTCGGCCCCCTCCCCCGCCCAGGAGGTGAGCGCGCTCAGGGAGAGGTCGCCGTAGGCGATCCTGAAGGTGTAGTCCTTGCCCGCGTCGGTGACCGAGACCGAGGCGGTGACCTCGAACCGGTTGAGCGTGAACGTCCCGGAGAGGCTGCCCGTGGTCACCGTGACCGGCTCCACCTGCGCGGTGTCGCGCAGCGCGACGGCGAGGTGCTCGTCGGCGGCCGTGGCGCGCACCGTGCGTTCGACGGCGGCGGTCAGCAGCAGCCGCAGCTCCATGCCGAGCAGTTCCTGACCAACCGTCACCTTGAGTGTGCCGGAGGCGGAGTAGGGGTTGCCGGTGGCCGTGCTGAACCGGACGCTGAGGCCGGCGAGCTCGATGGAGAGGTCCTTCACCCAGTCCGGCGGCTCCTCGCCCATGAGGCCGTGGACGAGGCGCGGCAGGTCGACGGCGCCGCTCGTCATCGCGCTGAACTCCCAGCCGCCGGTACCCGGGTACTGCGCCTGTGCGAGCAGTTCGATCGGGTCGGAGTCCGGGACGGCGATCTCGCCCTTGCCGATCAGCAGGCCGGAGACGCGGTTCTGCGTGACCTGCACCTGCAGCCGGAGCCCGGTCAGCGCCAGGGTGACCTTCCCGGCGTGGACGGGCCAGTCGCCGCTCACGGTCAGGCCGGCCGCAAACTCCTTCTGCAGCAGCGAGGCGTCGATGGTCAGCGACTCGCAGGTCAGGTCGGCGCCGACGGGCGGACCGTCGGCGCCGAAGAACGACCGGAACGCCTCGGCGATCGGCAGCGCGAACGGCGCCTCGGTGAAGGCCGAGAACCCGAGGTCGGGCAGCGAGAGCCGGACCGTCACGACGATGTCGTCGAAGCCGGTGCGCGGCTGCAGCCCGCGCTCCACGCGGTCGCCGAACGGGGCCTGCGCACCGAGCGAGGCCGCGCCCTTCTGGCCGAACCGCATGGTTCCGAAGACCAGGCCGCTGAGGAGCGTCCGGCCGCCCGCGAAGCTGAACACCCAGCGGGTGCCGACCCGGTCGACGGTCAGGTAGGGCACCGGCGGGTCCCACGGCTCGTTCGAGACGATGCTGACCGCGGTGTACGACAGTCCCGGCCCGCCCAGGCCGACCGGCACGATGCCGAACTCGACGTCCTGGAGGCCGAACCGGTCGATCGCCGCGATGCCGCTCGGCAGTGTGAAGCTCTTCGCCGTGCCGCCGGTCAGCGCGGTCAGCGCCTGGATCCCGCCTTCGAGTCCGAGCGGCGGATCCAGGGTGACGACCAGCGGCCAGACGTAGTCGCCGGTCAGCAGGGGTGCCGTGATGGTGACCGTCTCCGGCGGCTCGGTCGGCAGGCTCGCCTCGGCGAACATCAGGACGGCCGAGCGGCGCTCGCCCACCGCGGGGAGCGGACACGGGTCGAGGTAGTCGGTGGTCAGCAGCAGGCCGACGGCCGAGACGTCCAGCTTGGCGAGTTCCAGCCGCACCCCCGGTGCGACCGCGCGGAGCTCGATGACCGGCGGTTCGCCGGCCGGGAAGGCCATGGGCCCCTCGACCTGGAGTCGGTCCCCGAGGAGGTCCGCGTACCCGGCGAGGACGTCGCTGCCGGACACCGAGGCGCTGCCGCGCATCAGCAGCGTGCCGGACAGCCGCGGGCGTGCGCCGGCCGGCAGGTTGGTGGCCGTCACCGCGGGTTGGTCGAGGAGCAACGGGCCGATGACGCTCGCCCCGACGACGAGCCCGCCGTTCCCGCCGTCCACCGGGCGTCTGCTGGCCGGCAGGGTGCCGAAGGCCTTCCTGAAGGTCCACGTCGCGGGCGCCGCCGTGCCGCCGAGCTCCAGTGCCAGGGCCGCCGGTGCGGTGCCGGGCCGCGGCGTACCGGTGAGCCGCATCGTCCACGGGGTGCCGAGGTAGCCGGCGGAGCCGGTCAGCCACGCGCTCTCCGACCCGCGGGACGCGTGGCCGTCGGAGACCTCCAGGCGGCCGACGCCGAGCGAGCCGAGCAGCTCGGCCAGCCCCGGGAGCGTGTCGCCGGTGATGCCGCCGTCGCGGGCGGCCGCCTCGAACGCGGCGTAGATCTCGTCGAGTGATGCCACGGGGCAGCCTCCTAAGGCTCAGGGGCCCGGACGACGGCCTCACCCGCGCCAGGCGTCCCGGACGTCCCCCGCGGCACGAACTCCACCGTCGCCGCGGGCTCGGGCTCCGGCCCGAGGCGCAGCCGGAACCGGTACACGATGTCGCCGTACCAGAACCGCGTGCCGTCGTGGACGGCCTCCGGGTCCGTCCCCGGTACGACCACGTCCCCGAAGGCCTCCACGGTGGTTCTGACCCCCACTTCGGTCCGCCGGGTCCGCCACCCCTCGCTCTCGGCACCCTGTGCGCGCAGGTCGTAGGAGACGTACCAGTGGGCTTCGTCGGGCGCCGGGGTCCCGAACAGGTCGATGACCTCCTGGGCCGGGTGCTTGAAGGGGTTGAACGGGCCGGCGCTGGCCGCGACGTTCTGCGGGCTGACGGCCTTCGTGAACTTCTCGATGACCGCCCACTGGTCGTCCGGTACGTTCCCGCCCGCGACGCGGTTCCTGACCGCGGTCGCGAGCACGCCGAGGTGCGGGAGTGCGAAGGCCAGGACCGGCGGCAGGAGCTCCCCCAGGTTCGGGATGCGGTTGATCTCGTTGATCGTGTCGATCCCCGTGTCGCCCGGCAGGACGACGGCGAGCCTGCCGTTGTCCACCACCAGGACGTTGGACGCCGCGCGCTCCGTGAAGCACCGGGTCACCAGGTTCGACGCCAGGATGCGGAAGTAGGTGCCGTTGTGCTCGGAGATCCAGCCGAGCCCGGCCCGCGTGCCCCGGAGGTAGCTGTTCTGCATCGGGGAGTCGAACTCGACCTGGCGCAGGTCGTACCGCAGGAGGGTGAGGAACTCCCTGAGGGGCTCCGGGACGGCCCCCTTGCCGCCGGCGACGAAGACGGTCCACAGCTTGGCGCGGAGGGGCTGGAGGAGCCGGCCGAGGTCCTCGAACAGGCCGACGTGGGAGGCGTCCTGCTGGGTGACGACGACGAGGTCGAGGAGCTTGCGGTACCTCGCCCCGACCTTGCGCGCGATGTAGTCCAGTGCGCCCTGTGCGTACTCGCGGTCACCACCGCAGTCGACCAGCCCGAGGAAGTCGGCCTCCTCCTTCTCGACGCCGTCGTTGTAGATCTCGACCAGTGCGGTCATGCCCTGACCGCACCAGAGCAGCTTCACCACCGTCAGCGGGTTCTGCTTGCCCTCCTGCGCCTTCTGCACGGTCACCCCCTCCCCGCGGAGCGCAGCGCCGCCCGGACCGGCGGGGGCGGCAGGCGCTTCGGGTCGGCGGCCGAGGCGTACGCGAGGTACCAGCCGACCTTCGACGCGCCGCCCTGGTCGGGGTTGCCGAACAGGATCACGTCGTTGTGTCCGGGCGGGAGCGCCAGGCCGAGCAGCCGCAGCGCGAAGTCCCGCAGCCGGAGCGTGTACGTCCGCGGCAGCTCCGGCTCCTCGCCGACCAGGAACTCCACCGAGCGGAAGCCCATGGTGACCACGCCCTGCAGCGGCAGGCCGGCCCCGACCGACCCGTTGGCGCCGGGCAGCCGGACGCCCAGGTAGATCCCCGGACCGGTGTCGCCCGTTGCCGGGCTCCACGCCACGAGGACCTGGAGGGCGAGCGCCTTGCTCCCGGCGAGCGCGCCGAGCGAGCCGAGGTCCACGGTGTAGTCCAGCCCGTACCAGGGCTGGGCGAGCACCGCCTGTTCGAGCGGCGCGGTGACGGAGACGTAGCCCAGGTCCGTCGGTGTCTGCGGCGGTGGCGGGGCGCCCGTGGCGAGTGCCGGATCGGGCGTGGCGATGAGCCCGTTCGGCCGGATCGGGAAGCGGGCGGCGAGCGACTGGGCGCGGGCCCTGCTGTTCGCCGCGTCGAGCGACAGGTTGCCGTCCCGCAGCGTGAACCGGGTCGTCCCGGCCGGATCGCCGAGGTCGAAGGACATGGCGACGGCCAGGCCGCCGAAGCGCAGGTAGCCGTCCGCCCCGGCCGCGTCCGGTCCGTAGCAGAACGGGTCGAACCGCTCCGGCTCGTGGAACCGCAGGTTGCCCGCCAGCTGGAAGACGGCGTCGACGTTCGCCCGGCCGGACGCCGGGTCGGCCGCCCGTTCGGTGACGAGCTGGGTGGACAGCAGCTCGACGCTCCGGAGCACCGGTCCGTCGAGCCGGAAGGTGTTCTGCCCGGCCATGGCGAACACGAAGGTGTCGTGCGCCGTGCCGTCGGGCAGCTGCTGGCGCTGGAGCGCGCCGTCGAGGACGATGTTGTTCCCGCGGGTGGTCGGCAGCAGCCGCGCGGGGGCGCCGAAGAGACGGTTGACGAGCAGCTCCACCCGGCTGCTGAACGCGGTGACCACGGAGTTCCGCACGCCTACCGTCAACTGCAGGACGCGGAAGGCGAAGTGGATGTTCTCGCTGAAGTACTGGTCCTCGGGGTTCTGATAGTCGATCAGCCCGAACATCGCCGAGCGTTCGAAGGTCAACCGGCCGCCCACGCGCCGGAACGGCGTGAGCGGGATCCCGAGGTGGTGCGCGGTGAACCTCTCCGGGTCGATCCCGGCCGCCAGCACCTGGAGCTCGGCGGGCAGCTGCTCCAGCGGGACTTCGGCCGAGAGCGCCAGCACTCCGGTCCAGTCCGGGTCCCGGACGACCTGGAGGAACGAGGCGTAGGGCGATCCGGCCGGCGCGCTCCGCGCCGCGTCGATGACACCGCGGATCGCCGCTTGGGCGTCGGCCGGCCGGCCGGTGCGGGAGGCCGCGGCGGGCCACGCCCAGGTCGACACGTCCTCCACCAGGTCGACGATGCTGCGGCCCGGCACGAACTTCACGATCAGGTGGGTCGACTCCCGCCAGCTGTCCGGGGAGAGCCGGAACGGCCACCCGCCGGCCACCGGGGTCAGCCGGCCGCCGTACCGCAGGAAGACCCGCTGCTCCGCCTCGGTGATCCCGGGGACCGCCTCGACCAGCGCGGCGAGGAACGCCGTCCGCGTGTCGTACCCGGTGTCGTGCATCGCGCCGCGCACCGCCCGCAGGACCTCCGCCGGCACGCCACCGTGCTCCTCGGGGATGGTCGCGATGACGTCGAGCGCCGCCGTGGTGAGCTCGTACGCGACCGAGCCGAAGCGGTTGAACTCCTGCGGGTCGCCGAGGACCAGGAAGAGGTTGTTGGTCTGCATCGCCTGCCGGAACGGGCCGGTGACCGCGGTGAACCTCAGGTCCGGCTCCGCCGCCGCGTCGCCGTCGTGGCCGATGCCGAGCCAGTTCCAGCCGAGGTCGGGGGCCAGGCCGACGGCCAGCCCCTGCGGCGTCACGGCCACGGTCGAATCGGCGCCTTCCGCCGGTGCGCCGCCCTCGCCGGGCAGCAGCACCGCGCGGCGGGTCGGGGCGACCGCCAGTCGCTCGACCGCGACCGCCCGGTCGATCGCGCCGTCGACGAGCCCGTGGAAGGGCGCCATCGGGAAGGCCGTCCCGGCCGGCGCCGCGGCCGGCACCTCGCAGAACTCCAGCAGGTCGACGCCGCCGGCCGCCGCCGGGGAGCCGGCCGTGTACAGCGGCGCGTCCTCCGGCTGGCTGTAGTAGGTCACGGTGTCCGCGTCCGCCGCGACCGACACCCACGACGTCGTGCCGTGCGAGGTGAGCGAGTCGGCACCGGTGCGGGCCGGGCCGAGCGGTGCGTACGCCGGCTGCCCGGGCCGGAAGGCCAGCGCGCCGCCCTCGGCGGGCAGGCCGAGGTACTCCAGGCCGGACACGCCGCAGATCACGCGGGGCCCCGCGCCGCCGGCCCCGACGGAGGTGCCGACGGGACTCTCGACGGGGCTCTCGACGGCGAACGGCCCGTCCGGGACGAGGTGGTAGCCGGCGTTCCCCGCCTCGTCGGAGAGGTACGGCGCGAGGCCGAAGACCAGCCGGGCCGGGCCCGCCGCGCCCGCACCGGCGGCGAGCGGGCGCAGCGCCACCCCGTGGCCGAGCACCGTGGCGTAGCCGGACGGCAGCGCCGGTGGGTCGCCCTCGCCCGTCGTGCCGGCGAAGAAGCCCAGCGAGGTGCGCCCGCCGTCCAGCGGCCGCAGCGGATCGATCTGTGCGTGGAACTCCAGGTCGGCGCCGTCCGGTTGGCGGACGACGGCGAACCGCACGGTCCGGACGACGCCGGCCTCCCCCGGGGTGAAGAAGCGCAGCCCCGCGCCGAGGCCGGTGAAGGCGTCCCCGCCGCCGTCCGGCGCGTCGATGACGAACCGCCACGCACCGCTCTGCCCGGCCGCCATGCCCAGGAGCGTGGTCGTGCGCCGCGCGGGGAACCGGGCCGTCGGCGAGTACAGCGTGACGGCGGAGCGGTCGGCCGCGTCGGCGACGGCGAAGCCCCAGCCCGCCGCCGTCTCCGCCGGAGCGACCGCCCCGCCCCCGGCCAACGCGAGCCGGTAGTCGGCGAGTTGGAAGGACGCCCCGTCCGCCACCCAGTCCCCGTCGCGATCCGCCCGAACGGTGAGGACGGTCGTCTCCCAGCGGATCGGCGGTGCCGTCGGGTCGGCGAGCCAGAGGAAGCGCGGCGGGCCCTCGGGCGCGTAGTGGCCGAGCCAGGTCCGCAGCGCCGCCAGGAACCCCGTGGAGTCCGGAGCGGGCACGCCCAGGAAGACGTAGGCGCCCAGGCCGTCCGCCCACGTCCGGGTCAGCGTCGGCCGGTCGCCGAGCTCTCCCGGGTCGGAGGCGAGGAACGCCGCCACGCGGTCCGCCGGGTCGGCCCAGTAGAGCGCCGTGTCCCCGGCACGGGTGAACACGGGCTCGGCCATCAGCCGAGGCCCGTCGCGAGGTCGAGGCGATCGCCGTGCAGCAGCGGCAACCCCAGTGCGGCCGGATCACGCGGCCGCCAGCCCGGGAGGACCGGCCAGTCGCCGGCCGGCCCGTCGAGCGCCGCCGCCGTGCGCGGCCGGTGCATCGTCACTCCGCTCAGCGGCACGGGGACGGCGGACGGCCGCCGGCCCTCGCTCGCGAGCACGTTGCCGAGCGTCGTCCCCACCGGCACCAGCCGGGAGGCGCCGTTCACGCTGATCCGCACCATCGCGCGGACCACCGCGCGACCGCGCAGGTAGGCCGCGGCGACGCCGCTGCCGGGCGGGTCCTGCCGGCGGACGTTCTCGGTGGCCGCGTCCAGCGCGTCGAGGGTGGCCGCCGACAGCAGGACGGCGTTCTGCTGAGGCCAGAGCGAGCCCGGCGTGGTCGTCGGCAGCAGCGTCCGCGGGAAGACCAGGCGCGCGTACGGCAGCCGAAGGGCCTTCGCGAACAGGTCGAACACGCCCCCGCTGCCGTACAGTTGGCCCGCGGCGGGGCCCGACGGGTTCGGCACGTCGACGCCGTTCTGCCGGGCGAGCCCGGCGAGGAACGCGTCCAGGCCGTTGGTCCAGGTGCCCGCGTTCTCGTAGGAGGCCACCTCGTAGTCGGCGACGCCGGTCGTGACGAACCCGGACAGCGGGTCTCCCTGGCCGCCCGGCGCGATCTGGTAGGCCTCGTACTCGACCCGCAGCACGAGGCCGGGGCGCAGGTCGAAGAAGCCGCGGTCGAACCGCAGGCCGTAGGCGAAGTAGAGGGTCTCGGCGAAGGTCTGCGGCATCGACCGCGACACCGCCTCGGTGAGCGCCGCGACCCCGTACGGGGTGATGCCGAGTGGTTGCAGCTCGGCGAGCAGCTCGGCCCACCGGCCGATCACGTCCGGGCGGTCGGTGAAGTCCCAGACCGGGCTGGCCTCCGGGATCAGCAGCGTGTACGCGTACGGCCCGGCGTCGGCCGGCGTCAGGACGAAGCCGAGCGGCAGCTCGACGGGGTCGAGCTGCGGGGTCACGAACAGCTCCGGCAGTCCGAGCGTGAGGTCGGCCGCCGTCAGCACCGGCCCCAGCTGGGGCGCGAGGTACGAACCGCCGACGACCAGCGCCTCGGTGAACACCGGGACGGGCTCCGACGGCGTCCCGACCGCCAGGGGGGCGAGCGGCCGGACGACGACCGTGGTGGAGGTGTCGTCGATGTCCACCGGCCAGCGGCCGGAGGCCGTCGCCGTGTCGCCCAGCACGGTCACCGTCCCGCCGGCCACCGTGCAGACCCGGTACCCGTCGATCAGCGGCGAGGGAAGCGCGTCCCAGGACACCCGGAGCTCCGCACCGTCGTACGCCACGGTGACGCCGGTCGGTGCGGTGGTGAGCAGGACGGCGGCGTTGCCGAGCGGGCTTACGGAGAGGTTGGCCACCCCCCGCAGGGCGATCGCGGCGGTGTTGGGGATGCCGTCCGGCAGCGTCAGCACGATCGGGCTGCGGGGGAACGGCTGGACCGGGAGGTCGACCTCGGTGCCTCCCCACAGGACCACGGGCTGCACGGCGGTGAACGCCGACGGCGAGGGCGGCGGCGTCCACGTCAGCGTCACGCTCCGGCCGGCGCCGACCGTCACGCCGGTGAGCTGCGGAGGGGCCGTGACCAGGTCGAGCGGGCTCCCCACCCCCCGCTCCACCGGCCCGGGGTGTGACCGGGTGCCGCGTGGTCCGTCCATGAGCCGCCTCCAGGTACCGGGGTGCGCGCCGACGCCGGAGCCACCGACACGCCGGCGGCGGCTCGCGGCCGGGAGTTCCGAGCCGCAACCGCACCTTGCCGAGCCGTCACGGATCCGGTCCCAGGCCGTTGTAGCAGTCGGACGCATCCGAACCGTCGCGGCGGCGAGCCGTGTCCCGGAAGGGGTCGCCCAGTCCGCTCGGCCGGAGCAGTAGCGGCACGGTCCAACTTCAGACCCGCTGCGACGGGTCCGGCTCCCGCGGCTGCAGGGCGAACAGCCGGACCAGGTCGTGGAAGGCGTAGCGGCCGCGGACCGGGGCGTCGACCATCCCCGCGGCGGTGAGCCGTTCGAGGAGCACGCCGGCCGCGGGCTCCGGCACCCCCAGTGCGGCGGCGGCCTCCGGTGCGGAGCAGACCGGGAGGGCGGCGAGCCGTGGGAGGGCGGCGGCGAGGTCGGCCGGCAGCAGCCGGTGGCTGCGGCGGAGCTCGGTCTCGACGGCGAGTCCGCCGACCCGCAGTTCGCCGAGCCGGCGGTGCTCGTCCCGCAGCCGGTCGGCGAAGGCGGCGACGCTCCAGGCGGGCCGGGCCGCGAGCTTGGTGGCCGCGACCCGCAGGGCGAGCGGGAGTCGCCCGCAGGCCGCCGCGATGGCGTCGGCCGCCGCCGGCTCGGCGGCGATGCGGGAACGACCGGCCACGGCGGACAGGAACTCCACCGACTCCCCCGGTGTCAGGCGGCCGAGGCGCACGGCGAGCGACGGGGCGAGCCCGGTCAGGCCCGAGCGGGCGGTGACGAGCACCGCGGCGGCCGACCCGCCGGGCAGGAGGTGGCGCAGCTGCTCCTCGTCCCGGGCGCCGTCGAGCACGACCAGGACGCGCCGGCCGGCCAGCAGGGTCCGGTAGCGCTGCGCACGCTCCGCCGTCCCGTCCGGCATCCCCTCGGCGGGTTCGCCGAGGGCGCGGAGGAAGCCGGCCAGGACGGAGCCCGGCTCGGCGGGTTCGTCCCGGGTGCCGTTCAGGTCGGCGTAGAGCTGGCCGTCGACGAAGGCGCCCCGGACGGTCCGGGCGACGCGGACCGCCAGGGTGGTCTTGCCGACGCCCACCGCACCCGAGACCGTCACGACCGCCGCGTCCGCCAGGACCACCGCGCCCGCCGCGCCCGGCCGCCCGGCGTCGCCCGCCAGCGCGTTCGCGATCAGCTCGACTTCGGCCGCACGTCCGGTGAAGTCACCTACGTCGGGGGGAAGTTGGGCCGGGACGGCCGGTGCGGCAACGGGCGCGGAGGGGACCGCGGAAGCGCTCGCGGACGGCCTGGCGGGCGCGCGCGGCGCGAGCCCGGGATCGGCGCGGAGGATCCGCCGCTGCAGCCCCCGCAGCTCCGGACCGGGCTCGACGCCGACCTCCGCCGCCAGCACCCGGCGGGCGTCGGCGAACACCTCCAGCGCCTCCGCCTGCCGGCCGGCACGGTAGAGGGCGGTCATCAGCAGCCCCCGCAGGCCTTCGCGCAGCGGATGTTCGGCGGCCAGCGCGGTCAGCTCCTCGACCAGTCGCGCGTGCTCGCCGAGGCCGAGTTCGAGCTCCAGGCAGTCGTCGAGAACGGTCAGTCGCCGCTCGGCGAGCCGCTCTCGCTGCCGGTCGGCGTCGGGGCCCGGCACGCCGGAGAGCGCGGTTCCCGTCCACAGCGCGAGTGCCTCGCGGTACCGCAGGACGGCCTCCGCCGGCTCGTCGCGCTCCCGGTGGCGCCGGGCCGCGTCCGCCAGCCGGTCGAACTCGGCGGCGTCCAGCCCGCCGTCCGCGAGGTCCAGGGCGTACCCGCCGCCCCGGGACACCAGGACGGCCGCCGCATCACCCCCTGCGGCGCCGACGGCGGCCCGCAGCTTCGAGATGTGGTTGCGCACCACCGCGCCGACGGAGGCCGGTGCGCTCTCCCCCCAGACCAGGCCGGCCAGTGCGTCGGCCGTCACGACGTGCCCGGCGCGCAGTGCCAGCGCCGCCAGCACCGCCTGTCGCTGCCCGGACCCGGCCGGGACGTCCCGGCCGCCGCACCGGACCCGCACCGGCCCCAGCACGCAGATCCGCAGCCCGGCCATGTCCCCCGCCCTCCCCTTCGCCCGCACCACCTCCGGTCGGCCCGCGTCCGGCGCCGTCCGCCCCGATCCGCGCCGCCGTGGCGTGTCACCGCCGCCGCCCGGATCCACCCGATTCCGGCGGCTCGGGTGGGATTGTCCCATGCCTGTGGGACACGCCGCCCCGCCGCCGGGGCACGGATACCGCACTGAAGAGCGATAGGTTGGCCCGTCTCACCCCCCGGCCGCCGAGCCGTGGCGGGCGGATCCACGACGGCGGCGGCGCCGCGGATGCGCGGAGGACCTTCAGGACCAGGAACGAGCGGACGGAAGACACGTGACCGGCATTCGGATATCCCTGCTCGGGCCCGTGCGGGCGTGGCGCGACGACGCCGAGCTCCCGCTCGGCCCGGCCCAGCGGCGTGCGGTGCTGGCCATGCTGGCGGGAGCCGACGGCCGGGCGGTCACCACCGAGGAGCTGATCGACGGCCTCTGGGGCGAGGAGCCGCCGAACCACGCCGTCGCCGCGATCCGCAACCACGTCTCCGGGCTGCGCGCCGCCCTGGAGGAGGACCGCACCGCGCCGCAGGTGCTGGTCTCGGTGGGCGGCGGCTACGCCCTGCGGCTGGCGCCCGACGGGACGGACCTCGCGGTCTTCCAACAGCTGACGCAGGATGCCGCCCGGCTCCGGGCCGAGGGCGACCCCGCCGGGGCGGCCGCGCGGCTGCACCGGGCACTGGAGCTGACGACGGGTGCGCCGCTGGCGGACGCCCCCGGGGGCCACGCCGAGCGGCAGCGGGAACGGCTCGCCCAGCTCCGCCTCGCCGTCCTGCACGAGCGCCTCGAACTCGGCCTGGAGCTCGGCCGCCACGCCGAGCAGGTGGACGAACTCGCCGCCCTGGTGGAGGAGTTCCCGCTGCACGAAGGGCTGGCGGCGCTGCTGATGACGGCGCTGTACCGCAGCGGACGGCAGGCCGAGGCGCGGGCGGCGTTCGCCGCCACCTGCCGCGCCCTGGACACCGCGCTGGGCGTCGAGCCGACCCTGGCGCTGCGCGAACTGCACGAGCGGATCCGACGGGGCGACCCCGGGCTCGCCGCGCCGGCGGCCGCCGGGCAGCGGACGGAACGCCCGCGCCCCGAGCAACTACCGGCGGACGCTTCCGAGTTCACCGGCCGCCAGGAGCTGGTCCGGTCCCTGGCGGAGCTGATCGAGCAGCCACCCGCCTTCGCCCCCACCATCGTCGCCGTCGCCGGCATGGGCGGCGTCGGCAAGACCGCGCTGGCCGTCCACCTCGCCCGCCGGGTCCGCCACCGCTTCCCCGACGGGCAGCTCTACGTCAACCTGCGCGGCGGCCGCCCCGACCCGATGGAGCCCGGCGCGGTCCTGGTCCGCTTCCTGCGGTCGCTGGGCGTGCCCGAGAGCGCCGTCCCCGACCAGCTCGCGGAGCGGTCGGCGCTGTTCCGCTCGCTGCTCGCCGAGCGCCGCGTCCTGGTCGTGCTGGACGACGCCCGCGACCTCGACCAGCTGCGCCCGCTGCTGCCCGGCTCCGAGCACGGCGCCGTCCTCGTCACCAGCCGGTCGAGCCTGCTCGGCCTCGCCCCCACCCGGCACGTGGACCTGGACGTCCTGGAGCCGGGCGAGTCGCTCGAACTGTTCTCCCGGATCGCCGGCCGCCGGCGGGTCGCCGAGGAGCCGGACGCCGCCCGCGAGCTGCTCGCGGCCTGCTGCCACCTCCCGCTGGCCATCCGGATCGTGGCCGCCCGCAGCGCCCTGCGCCCGGACTGGTCGCTCGCCGCCATCGGCGCCCGACTGGCCGACCGGCGGCAGCGGCTGGCGGAGCTCAGCCTGCACGACCTCGCCGTCGAGGCCTGCTTCCAGCTCAGCTACGACCAGCTGACGCCACGCGCCGCACACGCCTTCCGGCTGCTGGCCGTCCCGCAGACCGCCGACCTGTCCCTGCCGGCCGCCGCCGCGGCCCTGGAGCTGGCCGAGCACGCCGCCCTGGACGTCCTGGAGGACCTCGTCCACGCCGGTCTGCTGGAGTCCCCGGCCCCCGACCGCTACCGGTACCACGACCTGCTGCGCCTGTTCGCCCAGGCGCGGGCCGAGCAGCTCGACTCCCCGCAGGAGCGGGCCGGCCTGATCCTCCGGATGGTCGACCAGGCGGTCGCCACCGCGGCCAACGCGTACCGCACCGTGCGCCCCGCCCACGCCATCGCCGACGCGATCGGGCCGGTGGCGGTGGCCGGGCTGACGCTGCCCGACCGCGCGGGCGCGCGCCGCTGGCTGGACGAGGAGGGCGGGAACCTCCTGGCACTGGCCGAGCAGGCGCTCGGCATCGCCGGGGCCCACCGCGTCGTCGCCGACCTGCTGCTCGCCCTAGACCCGCACCTGGAGGCCGGCTTCCGGTGGCGCGCGCTCATCGACGTCTGCCGGCGCACGATGCAGCAGGCCGCCGACCGGGGCGACGCCCGCGCCGAGGGACGGGCCGGCTACATGCTCGGCGGGGGGCTCATGCAGCTGGGCCGGTGGGACGAGGCCGGGCCGATCGCCGCGCGGGCGGCCGATCGGGCCCGGGCCTGCCGGGACCTGCCCGTGCTGGGCGAGGTGGTCAACGTCTGCGCCATGATCGCCCACCTGGACCGGCGCACCGAGGACGCCCTCGTCCTGCACGAGGAGACGGTCCGCCTGGCCGACGACTGCGACAGCAGCTGGACCAAGGCCAACGCCCTGGCCACCAGCGTCGTCTGGCACCTGGCCCGCGGCGAGGCGCAGGCGGCCGACCGTGCGGCCGAGCAGAGCCTCACCCTCTTCCGCGCGCTCGACGATCCGTTCGGCGAGGTCTACGCGCTGCACTCGGCCGGGCGTGCGGCGCGCGTCCTCGGCGACACCGAGCGCGCCGTCGCGCTGCACGAGCAGGGGCTGGCGCTGGCCGACGCCCACGGCTTCCTGGTGTTCGAGCCGATGGCCCTGGTCCACCTCGCCAACTGCCACCTGGAGGCGGGCCGGCCGGCCGAGGCGGCGGAGCGGGCCGAGCAGGCCGTGACGGCCAGTCGGCGGCTGCACCGGCAGGACACCGAGACCGCGGCGCTCGACCTGCTGGGGCGTGTCTGACGGTTAGCGCCCGGCGGGAGCCGTCGGACACGCCTCTACGGCGCCTCCGAGGGCGTGAGCGCCTCGGCCAGGCCGGGGCGGCCGTCGATGCGGAGCTTGCCGTAGACGTGGGTCAGGTGGACCTCCACCGTGCGCAGGCCGACGAAGAGGTGCTGGGCGATCTCCCGGTTGGTCATGCCCCGGGCCGCCAGCCCCGCCACCCGGTGCTCGGTCGGGGTGAGGGCCGCCGGCCCGTGGAAGGACCGGGTGCGGGGACGGTCGCCGGCCGCGCGCAGTTCGTCGAGGGCGCGATCGGCCACCAGCACGGCCCCGCAGCGGTGGGCCGCGGTGACGGCCTGCTGAAGGCACGCGCGGGCCTCCGCCACCCGTCCGGCGCGGCGCAGCCGGGCCCCGAGGTCGCCCAGGGCCTGGGCGTGCCGGGACCGGCCCGGTGTGCCGGCCAGCGTCCGGACGGCTTCGCGCAGCAGCTCCAGCCCCTCCGGCCCGCCGGTGGCGAGGGCGAGCGCGCGCCGGGCGGCGCCGACGGCCTCGGGCACGCCCCACCGCCCGGCGAGCTCCAGCTCCTCCGCGGCCAGGGTGCGGGCCTGCTCGGGCTCGCCGAGTGCCGCCAGGGCCAGGGCGGCCTCGGAGCGCCAGGGGTAGATCCACGGGCAGCGCATGCCCCGGGCCCCGGTCCGCCGGCCGCACTCACGGAAGTCGGTGAGCGCCTCGGCCGGCCGTCCCCGGGCCGCCCGCAGCCGGCCGCGGACCAGGTGGACGTGGTCGTTGATCCAGTGCCCGTTCAGGTCTCCGGTGAGGCCCGCCCGCTCCAGGACCGCCTCTGCCTCGTCGAGCCGGCCCTGCAGGACGAGCGCCTCGGTGAGCGTGGCCGCCGCCAGGACGCTGTGGCTGTGGCGCGGGTCGACGCCGATCTCCGCGAGCGCCGCCAGGGCTGCCTCCGCCTCGGCCTGACAGTCCGGCACCCGGCCGAGCTGGCCGTAGACGGACGCCCGGATGATGCGGCTGTGCGCGAGGGTGAAGGCGGAGCCGCGGGTGCGGGCCTGTTCCACGGCAGCATCGGCGTAGTCGAGGGCCAGCTCGGTCTCCCCGGTGGCGCCGAGGAGGAGCACGGCGCCGGAGTAGACGAAGGACTCGTCGTCCGCCGGGTTCATCCCGTGTGTGAGCGCCTGCCGCACCAGGGCCACGGCCCCGGCCGGCGACTCGCCGCGCACGATCGCGCGCAGGCCCAGCAGCGCCGCCAGCGGCCGCTCGGCCGAGGTGCCGGCGGCGTCCTCGATCCGCAGGTCCAGCAGCCGGGGCAGCACGGCGGGTGCCGACTCGACCTCGTGCAGGCCCGCGTAGACGTGGTCGACCTCCAGCCGCAGGGCGAGGGCGGCGTCGGTCCCGCGCAGCGAGGCGGCGGTGCGTTCGAGCACGGCCAGTCCGTCCGGGTAGCGGTCCACGGCGAACAGTGCACCGGCCAGGCGGCGCGCCGCGGCGGCCCGTTCGACGGGGTCGCGGGACAGGTCCAGCCCCAGCCAGAGGTTGCGGACCGCCTCCGGCACGTCGAAGGCGAGGCCCGCCTCCCCCAGCCGGATCACCAGGGTGGCGCGGAGCTCGTCCTCCAGCGGCTCGCGCAGCGCGCGGCGCAGCAGCTCGGCCGCGCGGTCGGCGGCGCCCGTGCGCAGCGCCTCCGCGGCCGCGCGCTCCAACACCTCGGGCACCCAGGGCAGGCCCAGCGACGCGTGGACGGCGTGGACGGCGGTCTGCTCCGCGGGCGCGCCCTGGGCGAGCAGCAGCTCGGCGGCGCGGACGTGCACCTCCTGCCGGATGCTGGGCAGGACGTCGTCGGCGAGCGCGATCCCGATCATCGGGCAGGCGAGGGCGGCGGCGTGCCCGGTCCGGCGCATCAGGCCGGTCCGCTCCAGTGCGTGCACGGCGTCCAGGACGGCCGGCTCCGGCAGGCCGGTGGCGGCGGCGACCACGTCGAGCGCCGGGGTGCCCCCGAGCACGGCGACGGCCTGGGCGACGTCCCGGGTGTGCGGCCCCGCCGTCGTGACGAGCGGGTGCAGGGCCCGGCCGGCGTCGGCGGGGACGAACCGGGTGAGCCGGGCCGCGGTCTCCGGGTCGGGTCCGTACCCGGCCGCCTTGATCGTGCGCAGCAGGGTGTGCAGCAGGAACGGGTTGCCGCCCGTCGTGGTCCGGACGGCCTCGCGGAAGCGGTCGTCGCCGGGCCGGCCGAGGAGCGCCGCGGTGGTGGCGGCGACGGACTCGTCGTCGAGGGCGGTCAGCGCGACCCTGTGCCGGAAGAGCGGGACCAGCCGGCCGAGGACGTCCGGGTCGGCCGTCGCGGGTGCGGGGCCGACGGTGGCGACGACGACCACCGGCAGCTCGTCGGCCCGGCGGAGCAGGCGCTGGAGCCAGAGCAGGGAGGCCCGGTCCGTCCACTGCAGGTCGTCGATGCCGATGACGAGGCGGCCGCGGGCGGCGAGGTGCGCGGTCAGCCGGTACAGCCCGGTCGGCGTGGCGGCGGTCGGGTCGTCGGCGGGCGTGGACGGGGCCGCGGGGCCGTCGGGCCGGAGGAGTTCGGCGGCGAGCCCCGCCGGTCCGGCGAGCGGGGCGCCGGTGACGCCGGCGGCGCCCAGGGCCGGCTCGAAGAGCTGGCGGGCGACGCCGAGTTCCACCCCCTGCTCGGAGAGGTCCGCCCAGGCCGACAGAACGGTGTCGCCGTCGCTCCGGGCCCACCCGAGCGCCTCGCGGAGCAGCGCGGTCCGGCCGGTGCCGAACTCGCCCTGGATCAGGACGAACGTCCCGTTCGCCGCGTCCTGCCGCAACAGCTCGTCCAGCTCGTCGAGTTCACGCTCCCGGCCGATCAGCAGGGGGTCGTCGGACCGGCGGCGCGGTCTGGTGGCGACCGGGCCGGCGGCACGGGGACGGGAGTGGGTCGTGGCGGGGGCGGACGTCACGGCGGAGAGATCAGGCATCGGTGCTCAAGGGTGCTGGTCGGTGGTCCGGACCGGCCGGTGGCCGGCTGACCGCTCGGGCCCGGCGGGTCGTCGACGACCCGCCGGATCCGACCGGACCTGCATCCTGACGCGCTCGTGTAACTGCCTGATAAGTCGTCCGTGCCCCGAGCAATGATCACCACCCGGGGCACCGCCGTCGGGCGGCCGGGCTCAGCCCTGGCTGCCGGTGGGCGGGAGCTGGGACTGGATCAGGCTCATCACGGTGCTGTCGGCGAGGGTGGTGGTGTCGCCGATCTCGCGGCCCTCGGCGATGTCGCGGAGCAGGCGGCGCATGATCTTGCCGGAGCGGGTCTTGGGGAGCTCGCCGACGACCTTGATCTGCTTGGGCTTGGCGATCGGGCCCAGGGTCCTGCCGACGTGGGCGCGGAGCTCCTCGACGAGTTCGGGGGTCTCGGTGGCGGTGCCGCGCAGGATGACGAACGCGACGATGGCCTGGCCGGTGGTGGCGTCGGTGGCGCCGACCACGGCGGACTCGGCCACCGCCGGGTGGCCGACCAGGGCGGACTCGACCTCGGTGGTGGAGATGTTGTGGCCGGAGACGAGCATGACGTCGTCGACCCGGCCGAGCAGCCAGATGTCGCCGTCCTCGTCCTTCTTCGCACCGTCACCGGCGAAGTAGCGGCCCTGGAAGCGGGACCAGTAGGTGTCGATGTAGCGCTGGTCGTCGCCCCAGATGGTGCGGAGCATGGAGGGCCAGGGCTCGGTGAGGACGAGGTAGCCGCCGGAGCCGTTGGGGACCTCGCGGGCCTCGTCGTCGACGACGGTGGCGGCGATGCCGGGCAGCGCGCGCTGGGCGGAGCCGGGCTTGGTCTCGGTGACGCCCGGCAGCGGGCTGATCATGATCGCGCCGGTCTCGGTCTGCCACCAGGTGTCGACGATCGGGGCCCGGCCGGCGCCGATGTGCTCGCGGTACCAGACCCACGCCTCGGGGTTGATCGGCTCGCCGACACTGCCCAGCACCCGCAGCGAGGACAGGTCGAACTTCGCGGGGATGTCGTCGCCCCACTTCATGAACGTGCGGATCGCGGTCGGCGCGGTGTAGAGGATCGTCACCCCGTACTTCTGGACGATCTCCCAGAACCGGCCCTGGTGCGGGGTGTCCGGGGTGCCCTCGTAGATGACCTGGGTGGCGCCGTTGGCCAGCGGCCCGTAGACGATGTAGGAGTGGCCGGTCACCCAGCCGATGTCGGCGGTGCACCAGTACACGTCGGTGGCGGGCTTGAGGTCGAAGACCGCGTGGTGGGTGTAGGCGGCCTGGGTCAGGTAGCCGCCGGAGGTGTGCAGGATGCCCTTGGGCTTGCCGGTGGTGCCGGAGGTGTAGAGGATGAACAGCGGGTGCTCGGCCTCGTGCGGCTGCGGGGTGTGCTCGGCGCTCTGACGCTCGGTGATCTCGTGCCACCACACGTCGCGGCCCTCGGTGAACGGGGTGTCCTGGCCGGTGCGGCGCACCACCAGGACGTGCTCGACGCCGTCGACCTTGGTCAGGGCCTCGTCGATGGCGGGCTTGAGGGCGGAGGGCTTGCCGCGGCGGTAGCCGCCGTCGGCGGTGATGACCAGCCTGGCGCGGGCGTCCTGGATCCGGGAGGCCACCGCGTCGGCGGAGAAGCCGCCGAAGACCACGGAGTGGGTGGCGCCGATCCGGGCGCAGGCGAGCATCGCCACCACGGCCTCGGGGATCATCGGGAGGTAGATCGCGACCCGGTCGCCCTTGGTGACGCCGAGTTCGAGCAGGGCGTTGGCGGCGCGGGAGACCTCGTCCTTGAGCTGGGCGTAGGTGATCGAGCGGCCGTCGCCGGGCTCGCCCTCGAAGTGGATGGCGACCCGGTCGCCCAGGCCGGCCTCGACGTGGCGGTCGACGCAGTTGTAGGCGACGTTCAGGCGGCCGTCGGCGAACCACTTCGCGAACGGCGGGTTCGACCAGTCCAGCGTCTCGGTGGGCTCGACGGCCCAGCTGAGGCGGCGGGCCTGCTCGGCCCAGAAGCCCAGACGGTCCTCGGAGGCCTGCGCGTACGCGGCCGCGGTGACGTTGGCGCCGGCGGCGAGCTCTGCCGGCGGGGCGAAACGCCGCTCCTCCTTGAGCAGGTTGGCCAGGCTCTCGTTGCTCAACGCGCACTCCTCATGCTGTTCTTGCTGTTCCCTGCCGGATCTCGCCGGGCGGTGGGTGGCCCTTCCCGGTGACTCCCCTCGATCCTCAGGGGTGCCGATGAGTGCTCCGGCCCGGATCGGGAAGAACTCTCGGTACCCGGCCACAAACCTTTCGGTACCGGGCCGGCCACCGGCCGGACCGCACCCCGGCACCGCACCACCGGCCGAAACCCCGTCAACCGGCCGAATCCTTCGGTTCCGACCGTCATCCCCCACCGTCCGGCCGGTCCTAGCGTGACCACCGGCGGGGTCCGGGGGTTGGGCTCCGTCGAGCGGCCGCACCCGTCACGCACAGGTCGGCCCCTCGCCCATCGGGGGACGGTAGGAAGGGGAACAACGGATGGCGCTGCACAGGGCGACGACGGAACGATCCGAGCGGGGAGGCGCCGTCGGCCCGCCGACGCACCGACCACTCGCCGCTTTCGCGGCCGCCGCCGTGCTGCTGACCGGCGGGTGCGCCGGCGGCCACGGCGCACCCGTCGGCCACGGCGCCGCGAAGCGGGCGGCCGCGGTACCGGACGTCTCCCCCGGCGGGTCGGAGGAGGCGGAGGACGGCGTGCTCCCCGGCGGCCTCGGCGATCCGGCCACCGCGCCGACGGGCGGCGCGGGGTTCGAACCCGACGGTCCGCACGCCCCCGCGTACGGGGGCCTGGGCACGCTGACCGCCTGCGACTCCGGCCGGCGCCTGGCCGTCCTGAACGCCCCGCTGACCGACGTGCCCGACGGTGCGCAGGTCGGCGCCACCGCTCCCACCGGCGCCAACGGCGAGGAGTGGCTGGCGTGGACCGAGCCGGACGGCGGCCTGGTCCTGCAGTCCCTGCTCTCCAGCGGGGCGCCCGTGCCCAGGCTGGTCACCGCGGAGCCGACCGGCACCGTCGCCGTCCGGGACGAGGCCGCCGCGGGCACCGCCGAGGCCTCGGCCCAGCGCTGGCAGCTCACCGACCGCCGGCCGCAGCCGGGCGCCGCCTCGGCGGACGGCTCCGCCACCCCCGACTGTCTGCGGATCAGGACCCAGGACGGTACGGGCTGCCTGCTCGACCAGGGTGCCGAGGCGCCCCTGGCGGTCGGCGACTGCTCCTCGCGGGCCGCCTGGTGGAGCCCGCAGGGACTGTCCGCCCCGACCGGCGTCTGACCGACCCGCCCGAGATCGCCCGCCCCCACCCGATCGGAGCCCGCCATGCCGTCGACCGAGCCGCCGACCAGCACCAGCCCGAGCACCGACGCCGCCCACCCGGCACCGCCACCCGCCCCGAACGGCCCGGACGGCCCCCACGCCGCTGGCGGCGCGGTGGCGCTGTACGCCGTCGACGCCGACGGCACCGGACGGGCCGTCACCCGGCACGAACTGGACGAACGGGTCGACCGGACCACGGCCGCGATGCGCCGGCTCGGCGTGGGCCCGGGCGACCGGGTGGCCCTGCAACTGCCGCTGGTGCCCGAAGCCGTGGTCGCCCTGCTGGCCTGCACCCGGATCGGCGCCGTCGCCACCACACTCACCCCGGCGCCCCGGCGCCACGATCCGGCCGACGAGCTCGCCCGACGGCGCCTGCGGCGCGTCCGCCTGCTGGTGACGACCGGCGACGGCGAGCCGGCCGGGACCGGGGCCGCCGCACCCGCGACGCCGCCGGTCCTGACGGTGCACCCGGTCGGCGGGGCCGTCCGCGACGAGGACGGCGGGAGTCCGCGGTGGCACCCCGCCCGCCATGCTCCAGCGACCGGACGCGGCCCGTCCGTCCCCGCCCCCGAGGAGCTCGCGGCCGCCCGCCGGCTCGGCCTCCGCGGCCCCGCCGACGTCTTCTGGTGCGCCGCCGACCTCGACTGGCTGGTCCGCCACCCGCTGGCCGTCGGCGCACCGCTGGCCCTCGGGGCCCCGCAGGTCCTCTGCGCGGACCCGGCCCGCGCCGCCCACCCCGAGCAGCTGCGGGAGACCTTCGACACCTACCGCGTGACGGTGTTCCACGCCCACCCCGACGCCCTGCACGAGGTCCTGTGGCGCTCCCGGGCGACCGACCCGCACACCCCGGACGCGTCCGACCTGCGCCTCGTCGCCCCGCTCCCGGGCCTCGGCGCCTCCCCCGCGCCCGACCACTGGTACTGGCAGCAGGACGGGCTGCCCACGCCCGCCTGGCGGCTGCGCCAGGGCCCCAACCCCTGGTCACCCCCGCCCGCCACCACCGGCCTCCGCCCCGGACGCCCCGGCACGGCCGCCCGGCCGTGAGCCCGGTGCGCCCGGGGCGCCCGCGCCGAACCCGCCGAACCCGCCGGGCGCGGTGGGCCCGTCAGGCGCCGTGGGCCAGCCGGCGGCCCTGGTCCAGGAAGGCCATGAGGCCGCCGGCGTCGCCGAGTTCGCGCACCGTCCGGGCGGCGCCGAACGGCGCGTTCCAGAACCCGTCCTGCCGCGGCGGGGTGTGCGGGCCGATGTAGGCGTACGGCTCCGGCTGGAAGGCGTCGCCCGGGGAGATGCCGTAGTTCACGTCGTCGACGGTCACCCCGATGTCGAAGTGCTCGGGCCAGATGACCGGGTCCGCGGCCGCGAAGAGCCCGCGGAGCGCGGCGTCGCCGAGCGCGAAGCAGTCCGCGATCCGGCGGGCGGCGGAGGGGTCCACCGCCACCGCGTCACCGGGTGCGATGCCCGGCCCGTCGTGGTACAGCCCGGCGGGAGCGCCGACCTCGAACCCGAGGGCCGCGCCGAGTTCGGTGCAGGTGGTCCGTTCGAGGGACAGCACCCGCCCGGGCGCGACCAGCTCCGCGCCGACCACCCGCAGCTCCGGCTCGACGACGGTGGCGAAGCCGCCCGGGCAGGCGCGCAGCCGGATCGTGCCGCCGGCCCGGTACTGCGGCCCGGCCAGGACCAGCTCCGCCACCGCGTGCAGGGCCCGGCGGGTGCGTACGACGGTCTCGGTGTCCATGAGGGCATGGTGCCAGAGGCCCGCGGCTCCGGCCCGGGGAAGTCCGCCTCCCGCCGGGCCCGCAGGCGCGGCGCCCGCGGGCCCGGGGTGCCGCTACCTGAACAGCCGGTCACCGCCGGTGGCCATGCGGTGGGTGCCGCTGTGGCGGTTCACCCAGTCGCGGACGAGGTTGACGGCGTTGGCGCACTGCCAGCTGTTGTCGTACTCGCGCACGCCGGTGAAGGCGCCGTAGCCCGCGATGATGCCGTCCACGCGCGCGTCGCCCAGCAGCTTGTCGACGTACCACGGGTCGTTGTAGGTGGTCGTCCAGGACAGCGTGGCCGCGAGCTGGCCGGCGGCGCGGTCGCCAGCGCCCTTCTTCAGCTCCGCACAGGTGTTGTAGGTGGCCTCGGTGCAGTTGCCGAACCCCTTGGTGATGTCGCTGTCGCCGTAGTCCATCGCCCGGTGGCCGGCCGGGAATCCGGAACCGGACCGGTTGAAGGCGTTGCGGACCTGGTCGCGGCTCCCGGTGGTCGTGATGCCCTCCAGGGGGCCGAGCCTGCCCTCCAGGCTCTTCCAGCCCCGGCCGCCGACGTCCGGGGTGTTGCCGCCGTGGTACTCGTAGAAGCCGTAGAGCACCTGGATCCCGGCGGCCGTCAGCCGTTGCGCCTTGTCGCGCAGGCCGGCGACGCTGCACCCGCGGTTCTGCTGCTCGCCGCAGTAGTTCGGGTCCTTGATGTCCAGCCAGACCAGCGCGAGCCGGCGCCCCGCGTTGGCGTTGGACACGATGCGGTCGATCATGCTGTCGAAGCTGGGGCCCAGCCGGTTGTCACCGGCCGAGGAGCAGTCGTGGTAGGCCCGCCACTCGTTCGGGTTCCACCAGGCGCAGACGTCGATCTCGATGCTGTTCGCGCCGTGGTTGAGGGCGGCGTCCACGCCGTCCAGGGTGTCGACCCGGTGCGCGATGGCGTAGATCGGGTGGCGCTGATCGGCTGCGGCCGCCGGGGTCGCACCGACCGCGCCGGTGCCGATGATCCCGCACAGCGCCGCCATCAGCGCCGGTAGCGTCCGCGTGCGGCCGGTGGCGCGCCTGAGCTGAGAGGTCACGAGGGACACTCCTTCTTGTCGGTGTCCTGACAGGGAGTCTCGATCTCACCAACTGTAGGTTGACGTCCGATAAACGGACTCGAACCCTGCACGAGGACCGCTCGGGCCCGGCACGGGCCGACGCCCCGGTCGCCGTGCGAAACGGGCCGGCGTCCCGGGTCCGGCGATTGACCCGACCGGCTGCGACCGACCCGGCCGACACGCCACGGGCGGCGGACCATCGCCCGCCGCCCCGGGGGCTGCGCTTACTGTCACCTTCGCCCGAACGGGAATATTTAAGGACAGAAGTGGAGAAACCCCCCATGCATCGTCACATCACCCGGATGCTCACCCTGCTCGCCGCCGCCGGCCTCGCCGCCGTGCCGACCGTCGCGAGCGCCGAGGTCGTCTCCGGCGGCAACCACGGGACCATCATCGTCGGCGACGGCAACCAGGTCGCCGGCTACGACATCATCAACGCCGGCCACGACGCCACCGTCGGCTCCGGCAACGGGTCGAGCGGCGTGGCCGGCACCGCCGTGGACGCCGCCCAGGCCACGGGGGGCAACTACGGGACGATCATCGTCGGCGACGGGAACCAGGTCGCCGGGGACGACATCATCAACGCCGCGAACGACGCCACCGTCGGCTCCTACAACGGCGCTGCCGGCATGACGGCGATCCTGACCGCCGCGCTCAAGCCGATCACGGGCTGAGGCACACCCCCACGGTCGCACCACGGCCGGTGCGCAGGACCTCACCTGCGCACCGGCCGTACGGCGTTCCCGGCCGGCGGCGCCAGGCGTCCGGCGCGGAGGGCGAGTTGGGAGTCCGGCCACCGGCCGCGGCCCGAGCGGTTCCGGGGGCGGCGGCCGGTCCCGTGACAGCGGTGGACGGGGCGTCGGCCCGACGGCGTGCTGAACGTTGTCCGTAGACGATCCATGGTGCCCGTGCTACGGTCGTTCTATCCATCACACGGCCGGCCGCTCATGGCCCGGTGTCACTCCAGGGTCCGTCGACCCGGACACGGTCCCAGGCCGGCACGCCGCCCCCTTCGGGCAATCCTCTTGACGCGCCTTCCGGTCCAGCGCTTCCCGGGACGGGAGTCAGCCCGGCCTGCGATCGCCGTGGAACCGGACGGTTGCTCAAGGATTCCAACCGGCGCGCGACGCTCCGTCGCCGCCCGGAAGAGATGCGGTTCCTGATGCAACCCCTCCTTGAGGACCGCGGGACCGTTGCCACGCAACGTCAACAGTTCACGCGGTCCGGCTACCTCGTCATCCCCGGCCTCGTGCCGCCTCCCCTGGTGGAGCGGCTCACGCGCGAGGTCGACCACTGGGTGGACGACGGACTCCGGGCCCAGGCCATCGACTGCTGCACCGATCCGGCCCGCCACGGGCCACCCTCGGTCATGGAGCTGGAGCTCCCCGCGCACGGCGAACTCCTCACCCACCAAGCGCTGCTGAGCCGGCTCGCGGAGCTGCTGGGGCCGTCGTTCGTCTTCCACCACCTGCACAGCGACCGGCACGGCGCCCGCCAGCCCGCCAAACCGTGGCACCACGACCGCGAACCCAACACCCGGGCGGACCCGTCGCTGACGATGGTCCACGCGCTGCACTACCTCGGCGGTCTCGACGAGACCATGGACAGCCTCGTCGTACTGCCCGGCTCCCAGCGCCGGATGGTCGACAAGTCCGCACTCGCCCATCTGGGCACGGCCCGGCTGCCGGGCGAGGTCGTCATCGACCGGCTGCCCGCAGGCTCCACCGTACTGATCGACTCCGCGCTGTTCCACGCCCGCAGACCGACCTCGAACGGGCAGGGCAGGCCACGCTACTTCGTCGACGCCTCGTACTGCCAGACCGGGGCGCAGTGGTGGCCGGTGAAGCCCTACTGGCGTCACATGCTGGCCAGGGCCCGGGAGATGGGGCTGGGCGGCCGCCGGTGGCCGGAGCTGTTCGCCGAACGGCACTTCGCCGAGTACACCGGTCCCGGGCTGCCCGGCCGCGAGCCCGGGGAGGGCGTGGGGAGGCCGGCGGCATGAGGATCCTCGCACCCGTCACCTTCGCGCAGGTGCGGCTGGCCTACCTGCAGGACCACCCGGCCCAGCGGGCGCACCGGGGGAACACCAACCCCGAGGGGGAGGAGAACCTGCGGCGGGCCGATCGGCTGCTCGGCCGCTGGCAGGCGGTCCTGCTCTCCCGGGCCGACGTGCTCGGTGTGGTGCTGCCCTGGCACACCGGCGAGGGCGGCGGCTACGAACTGGTCCCGCCCACCGGTCTGACGGTCGGACAGACGGCGGCCCGGCTCCGGGCACGGCCGGCGGCCGTCTACGGCGCCAATCCGGTGTGCGCGGCCAAGCTCTCGTTCCTGGCGAGGTCTCCGCTCACGCCGGTCTACCTGAGCACCCGGCCCGTGCCGCACTCCGACTACGCCGCCGTCCGCGCGTGCGGCGCCCTGGTCCACGTGGACGGCCTGCACCGCATGCTGGCCTGGGAGCTGGCCGGGTGCCTGCCACGGGAGGAGGCGCTGGTGGCCTTCCTCGCCGGCGACCCCGGCGCGCTCCCCGCCCCCTCCGGTGCCGCCCGGCCCTCCGGTCGCCGCACACCTGCTGCGGCCTCCGCCGAACGGCTTGCGGAACCGTCACCCGTCACCTCCGGATGAGGAGTGTTGAGGACATGTCCGACGACACGGTGATCGACGCGAGCTGGGACGCCGCGTACCTGGACTCCCGACGGGACCAGTGGTCCCTGGAGCTGTCCGACGAGGACCGGCGGCTGTTGTGGGCCGATGCGCCGGCCGGGGGCCGGCGGGCCACGGACCGGGTGCGGGAGCGTCTGCACGCGTTCGTGCTGGACAGCACCCGGGCCTTCGGCTTCGCGCACGTCCGCAACCTGGCCGCGCCCGGCCCGACCGGCGAGCGGGAGATCGTCGCCGGCCTGTCGGCCCTGCTGCGCGAGTGGGGCAGGATCGTGCCGCAGAACACCCGGGGGGACCTGGCCCAGGTGCTGCGCGACCGCGACGGTGACGGCGCCACGGAGCTCGGTTTCCACTGCGACGCCTGCGACCTGCTGGTCCTGCTGTGCCTGCAGCCCGCCGTCCACGGCGGCGGGAACACCAGGCTCGCCAGCGCCCGGCGGGTCTACGACACCATTGAGCGGGAGCGGCCCGCGGCTCTGGACCACCTGTGCGAACCCTGGACGTTCGACCGGTCCGACCGCGGCGGGAGGGTCTCCGTCACGCCGATCTTCTTCACCCAGCCGGACGGGACCCTGGGCTGTCACTACCAGCCCCGCACCGTGCGGGCCTCGGCCGAACGCCACGGCGGCCCGCTGACCGCACCACAGCGACAGGCCCTGGACCTCCTCGACGAGGTCCTGCACCGGCCGCAGACCGCGTTCGACCTCCGGCTGGCCGCCGGCGAGCTACTGGTCGTCCGCAACAGCCGGGCGCTGCACGGACGTTCGCCGTTCACCGACCAGGTGGGCCCGCGCTCCCGCCGGATGCTGCGGTTCTGGATCGACGAGGAGGCGGCATGACCACCACCACCCCCGCGCACGGGAAGGTCGCGCTGGTCACCGGCGCCGGCAGCGGGCTGGGCCGGGCTAGCGCCCTGGCCCTCCTGGACAGCGGATGGTCGCTCGTCCTGGCCGGCCGGCGCAAGGACGCCCTGGACGGGACCGCGCAGCTCTCCTCGGCACCGCCGGAACGGATCCTCGGCACGCCCACCGACATCAGGGACCCGGAGCAGGTCGAGGCCCTCTTCGACGCCGTGCGGCACCGGTTCGGGCGGCTGGACCTGCTGGTCAACAACGCGGGCGCGCGCACCGTACGCAGGCCCGCCCCGGACGTGACGCTCGACGACTGGAACCTGGTGATGGACACCGTCGCCACCGGGGCCTTCCTCTGCGCCCGCGCGGCCTTCCGGCTGATGCGGGACCAGACACCGGGCGGCGGCCGCATCATCAACAACGGCGCCCCCTCCGCGTACACCCCGCGGCCGCACTCGGTCGCCTACACCGCCGCCAAGCACGCCCTGCTCGGCCTGACCCGGGCGCTGGCGCTGGACGGCCGCCCCTACGGCATCACCTGCGGGCAGATCGACGTGGGCAACGTCGCCCCGTTCGACGGCAGCCCGCAGCCTCCGGCGCTGCAGGCCGACGGCACCAGGGCCGCCGAGGACACCGTCCCGGTCGAGCGGTTCACCGAGGCCCTGCTGCTGATGGCCTCGATGCCCCCGGACAGCACCGTGCAGTACCTCACCGTGCTGCCCGCCACCATGCCCTTCATCGGCCGGGGCTGACCCCCGCGGCCGAGGGAAGCGAGCGACCCATGACGATCATCTCCACGGCGGACGAGCTGTTCGACGGCGACCTCTGCATCGACCTCCGACGGACCCTCGGCATCCCGCTGTACCTCAAGTGCGAGGGGTTCAACTTCACCGGCTCCATCAAGATCAGGGCCGCGGTGTCCATGGTCTCCGCGGGCATCCAGCAGGGCCTGATCACCCGGGACTCCACCATCGTCGAGTCCTCCTCGGGCAACCTCGGCGTGGCCCTGAGCGTGGTCGCCGCGGCCAGGTCACTGCGCTTCGTCTGCGTGACCGACCCGAAGTGCAACCCGGCCACCGTCAAGCTGATGTGCGCACTGGGCACCCGGGTCGTGGTGGCGGAGACGCCGGACGCCGCCGGAAGCCACCTCTCGGCGCGCAAGGAGCTCGTGCGGGAGCTGTGCCGCCGCAACGCCGGCTACGTCTGGCTCAACCAGTACGAGAACCCGGCCAACTGGATCGCCCACTACGAGACCACCGCGCCGCTGATCGCCAAGCAGTTCCCCGAGCTGCACGTGCTCTTCGTCGGTACCGGCACGGGCGGCACACTCACCGGGTGCTCCCGGTACTTCCGGGAGAACCGCCCCGACGTGCGCGTCGTCGCCGTGGACACCGTCGGTTCGGTGAACTTCGGGATGCCTGCGGGCCCCCGTCACCTGCCGGGGGTGGGCGCCGGCGAGCGCATGCCGCTGCTCGACGCGGCCCCGGTCCACGACCTCGTACAGGTACCGGAGCAGGACACCGTGCGCACGTGCAGGTGCCTGGCCCGACAGGGCTTCCTGCTGGGCGGATCCACCGGGACGGTGGTCAGCGGCGCAGCCCGCTGGCTGGCCCGGCACGACCCGGCGGGCACCCGCACCTCCGTGGCGGTCTCCGCCGACACGGGGGAACGCTACCTCGACACGGTGTACGACGACTCCTGGGTCCGGCGCACCTACGGCGCGCTCGCCGGACTCGACGCGCTCGACCCACCCGAGTGGCTCGCCCCACCCGACGGGCCCGACGGGCTCGACCGGCTCGACGGGCTCGGCGAGCCCACCGAGGACGGAGGTGACCGGCCATGAGCGGCGTCCGGACCAGCCCCCCGGTGTTCTCCGTGGTGCCCGGACGAGCGGTGCACCAGTGCCTGCGCGAACGGCGGGCGGACGTCATCGACCTGGTGGAGCGCACCTACCGGCTGCACGGGCAGCGGCAGACCGTCAACCCGCCCTCGTACTTCCTGCGCTTCCCCGACCGCCCCGCGTCGCGGATCATCGCCCTGCCCGCCTCGCTCGGTGGTGACGACGGGGTCGACGGGGTCGACGGGATCAAATGGGTCTCCAGCTTCCCGACCAACCTCGATCTGGGCATCCCGCGCGCCTCGGCGCTGCTACTGCTCAACGATCCGAGGACGGGCTACCCCTTCGCCTGCCTGGAAGGGTCGATCATCAGCGCCGCGCGCACCGCCGCGTCCGCCGCCTCCGCCGCCCGCCGGCTGGCCGCCTCGCGTACCGTCCCCCGCCGGATCGGGTTCTTCGGCACCGGGCTGATCGCCAGGTTCGTCCACGACTACCTGACCGAACTCGGCTGGGACGTCGAGGAGTACGGCGTCTTCGACCTCGACGCGCGGTGTGCCGGGTCGTTCGCCGCGCAGGTCCTCGCACCCACCCGCCGCCCGGTCCGCGTCCATGACGGGCCGCAGAGCCTGATCCGCTCCAGCGACCTGCTGGTCTTCGCCACCACGGCCTCCGCGCCGCACGTCGTCGACCCGAGCTGGTTCGACCACGACCCCCTCGTCCTGCACATCTCCCTGCGCGACCTAGGGACCGAGGTGCTCCTGCGGAGCGTCAACGTCGTCGACGACGCGGACCACGCCCTGAAGGCCGACACCTCCGTCCACCTGGCCGAACAGCGGACCGGTGCGCGGGACTTCCTGCACGCGACGCTGTACGACGTCCTCACCGGAGCGTTCACCGCCCCGCCCGACCGGACCGTGGTGTTCTCCCCGTTCGGCCTGGGCGTGCTGGACCTCGCCGTCGGCGCCTTCGTCTACCGGGAGGCCGCCGCCGCCGGCAGCGCGATCCCCATCAGCGGCTTCTTCCACGAGCTCGACCGCCACCGCAGCACCTGAGCCCGCACGGGCGGAGCTCGCGCGGACAAGATCGACATCTACAGGATTCCCGGCCGGAGCCTGGTGGGTATCGCCACGTCCCCCTCCGGACCGACCGGCCAGGATGGAGTCCGGCCGGCCCGGAGCGGGCTCGTGGACCAGTCGGCCCGACGACCCGCCAGCACGAAGGAAACCGATGACCCTCCGCCAGATCAAGCCCGGGAACCGCGGCTTCCTCTACGTCAACTCGCACCCCGCGGGCTGCGCCGCCGTCGTCGACGAGCTGTGGCAGCAGACCCCCGCGCCCTCCGGCCCGGACACCGGGGCGGGGCCGGTCGCCCTGATCATCGGTTCCAGCGCCGGCTACGGCCTCGCCGCCACCGTCGCCGCGCTGCGCACCCACGGGATGCGCGGGCTCGGCATCGCCTTCGAGGCCCCCGAGACCGAGCGCCGGACCGCCTCCGGCGGCTGGTACCGGACGGCCCGCACCGCCGAGCTCGCCGGACCGGACGGCGACTTCGCCTTCCTCAACGCGGACGCCTTCTCGGACGCGGCCAAGGAGCAGGCGCTGGACCACCTCGCCGCCCGGTACGGCCGGGTCGACCACCTCGTCTACAGCGTGGCCGCGCCCCGCCGCACCGACCCGGCCACCGGCGAGGTCCACCACTCGGCGATCAAGCCCCTCGGGTCCGCCTACCGCGCCAAGACCCTGCAGTTCGACGGCGACACCCCGCTCGTCGGCTCCCTGGAACTCGACCCCGCCGTCGACGCCGAGCGCGATGCGACCGTGCAGGTCATGGGCGGCGCCGACTGGAAGCTCTGGGTCGACGCCCTGACGGACCGCGGCCTCGTCCACCCCGGCTTCCACACGGTGGCGCTGACCTACGTGGGCTCGGACCTGACCGCGCCGATCTACCGGGCCGGCACCATCGGCGCGGCCAAGCAGCACCTGGAGGACACCGCGCGCCGCCTCCAGCAGGACCTGGCCCCGCTCGGCGGACAGGCCCACACCGTGGTCGCCGGCGCGGCCGTCACCCAGGCGTCCACGGCCATCCCGTCCATCGCCCTCTACACCAGCCTCCTCCGCGCCGAACTCGGCGACGGCTTCCGGAGCACCGCCCAGCAGGCCACCGCCCTCTGGCAGCAGCTCACCGGCGCGGCGCCGCTCCAGCTCGACGAGGAGCAGCGGATCCGCCTGGACGGCTGGGAGATGGACGAGGAGGTCCAGGCCGCCGTCCACGCGCGCTGGGCCGCCGCGACCACCGACACGCTGGCCGAGCTCGCGGACACCGACTGGTTCCGGGCGCAGGTGGGCCGGCTCTACGGGTGGCACGTCCCCGGGACGGACTACGACGCCCCGGTCCGGACCACGGTCCCCTGGCCGTCCGGGATCTGAGCCGGATGGGATCCGAGCCGCCCCCGGCGCGGGCCGGGGCCCGAGCCGCCGGGATCCGGGCCGCCGGGGCCCGGCCCGCGCCGGGGCGGGCGGGAGCGCGCGACGCCACGCCGCCCGCCGTGCGGGCGGACCCGGCGGGCCGTCAGAGCAGGCCGCGCTCGGTGACCCGCTGACCGAGCTGGAAGCGGCTCTGGGCACCGAGCTGGTCCATCAGGTCGGTGATCATCCGGCGCTCGGTCCGGAGGGAGACCCCGAGGCGACGGGCCGCGGCCTCGTCGGTGAGGCCGGCGGAGAGCAGGCGGAGCAGTTCGCGCTGCTGCGGTGTGATCTCGCCGGCCGGGGTGGCGGGGGCGGCGCCGAGCACCTCGGACTGCTCCCAGATCTGGTCGAAGAGCGCGCACAGGCCGGCGACCGCGCCGAGCTCGCGGATCACGGCCACGCCCTTGGTCAGGTCGTCGGGGTCCAGCGGGACCATCGCGACCTCGCGGTCCACGATCTGCATCCGCATCGGCAGGACGCTGGTGGTGCGGGTCTCGCCGCCCTGCGCGGCCAGCCAGTTGGCGTGCTCGACGCTGCCCGGGTCGTTGCGGATGCTGCTCAGGTAGACGGTCTTCACCTTGACCCCGCGGTCCAGCAGCGCCTGCGTGATCGGGCGGCTGGCCTCGCGGTTCTCCGGGGTCTGCTTGCCGCCGGGGGCGAAGGACATCGTCTCGCGGCAGGCCTGGGCACCCAACTCCTCCAGGCGGGCCCGGATCTCGTCCAGGCCCGTCAGGTGCTCGACGCCGCCGGAGCCCTCCTCGGGCCGCAGCATGGAGTACTCCGCGACCAGCCCGGCGATCGCGGCCCGGCTGGACTCGACCTCGTGCTGCTTGCGCGCGACCTCGGCCTGGCGGCGGGCGATGAGCGCCTCGAAAGCGACCTTGGGACTGACCGTGCGCATCGCGCCGCCGCCCTCCCAGGACGGGCGGATCAGCTCGTGGTCGGCCAGCTCGTCCATCGCGGCGCGGACGGCCGCCTCCGCCCAGGCGAGCGACCCGGCGATGCGGACCACGCCCCAGTCCGGCTGACTCAGCATGAGGCGGTAGACGGCCTCGGCCTCGCGCGTGAGTCCCAGCGTGGTCAGCATTCGATCGGCCCCCTGACGGTGAAACGGGCTGCGCCGCAACCAGGAATCGGTTCGCGCACGTACGGCAATGGACACAGAGCCCCGGCGTGCACATCTGAGCAGGTCCAGGTCAGAAAATACCACCGTCGCCGAAAGCCCAGGCACCCGCCGATCAGCCGGTGTTCCGTGCCACCACAGGGGGACGAAACCGGACGGGGACGCACCGGAGGCGAGCCAGGACCGAACGGCGGCCGGCGATCGCAGAACGGGATCGATCACAGGAAATCGGACTTTCGGGCTGGCACAGGCAGGCCATGGCAAGAACGTGCCCGCGCGAGCCCGCCTGTCGGCGCCCGACTTCCAGCATCGTGGCTGCGTGCATGTCGTTCACTTCACCATGACCCGCCCCCGCGACGCGCCGGTTCCGGCCGACGGCACGGTGGCCACCGCGTTGCGCGCCGCCGCCCACCTCCACCGCGGCCCGGAACACATCCGCGTGCACGGCTCGCGCGCCGGCGCGCGGGGCGTGATGTTCGTGATCGCACCGTGCCCGGACACCGCCCGCGCCCTCTGCCTGACCGTCTGCGCCCAGGCGATCGCCGGGACGCCGGAACTAAGCGGCTGGTTCGTCCACGTTTGACCGCCCCGGCACACCCGGCACGATCCGGCCGCCGCCGCTGACACAGATATGCCAGCGACAACTTGTGTCACCCGAGAGCTGGGACAACCGGCTTGCGGGCCGGGCAGAATCGAAGTGTCGAAGCGCGGCGAGCAGCAGCACGGACCGCCGCCCCGCCGATCACCCACACCACACGACCGGGCATCCCCATGCCCGAAAGGAGCGACCATGTCCGCCCTGAAGATCCGCCTCGCCTCCGCCCTCGCCGCCGCCACCGTGGTCCTGGGAGCCGCCGCAGGGCTCGCCGCCGTCGGCACCGGGACCACCGCACCGGACCGCGGCGCCGTCACCCTCGCCGGCCAGGAGCCGACCACGGCGACCACGGCGACCACGGCGACCACCAACTCCACCACCAGCACCACCAACACGGGCTCCCAGCACCACAACTCGGACACCAACGACATGGGCTGGCAGTGGTGAACCGGCGCCGGCCCGCCCGGCACCACCGTCCGGCCGGCCCGGACCCGCGCCGCCCCGGATCCGACCGACCCTGACCGGACCCGGCCCCGGCGCGGCCCTGACCCCGCACCAGCTCCCACAACTGCGTCCGAGCCGCCACGCGACGGCCCCGGCTCGGCGGAGGCTGCCATGACCACTCCTCTCCTTCCGACCACCCACCCGGCCGGCCTCAGCTTCGAACTGCTGGGTGAAGTCCGGGGCTGGCGGGACGGCATCGAACTCCCGCTCGGAGCGCCCCGCCAGCGCGCCCTGCTCGCCGTCCTGCTGCTGCGCGCCGGCTCGCCCGTCGGCCGCGACCACCTGATCGACGGGATCTGGGGCGACGCCACCGTGGCGGACGGCGCCAACCTGGTGCAGGCGTACGTCTCCAAGCTGCGCAGGCTCTTCGAGCCCGACCGGGCACCGCGCACCACCGGCGGCGTGCTCACCCGGGTCGGCGCCTCCTACCGGCTCTCCGTCGGCCCCCACCAGTGCGACCTCGGCCGCTTCGAGCGGTCGGTGGCCGATGCCCGGGCGCTGCGCTCGGCCGGGCAGCCCGAGGGCGCCGAACGGACCCTCGCCGCCGCCCTGGACTCCTGGTCCGGCCCCGCGCTCACCGGAGTCAGCGGCCCGCTGCTCGACGTCGAACGCGCCCGGCTCGCGGAGCTTCGGCTGGCCGTGGTCGAGGAGCACGCCGAGCTGGCGCTCCAACTCGGCGGCCACGCCTGGCTGGTGCCCCACCTGCTCGTCCTCACCACCGAGCACCCGTACCGCGAGCGGCTCTGGGCCCTGCTCATGGTCTCGCTCTACCGGGGCAGCCGGCAGGCCGACGCGCTGGCCGCGTACCAGCGGGCCCGCCACACCCTGACGGAGAACCTCGGCCTGCTGCCGGGGCCGGAACTGCGCAGCATCGAGGAGGCGATCCTCGCCGGACGCCCCGATCCGCTCGTGCCGGCCCGCCCCGCCGTCCCGCTCTCCCTCGCCCGCCCCGTCACCCCGGTCGAGCCGGGCGGCGACCCGGCCGCCCCGGGCCAGGACGTACCGGCGGCGCCGGCGGCGGAGCTCCGCACCGACCCGGCGGCCGGGCGCCCCCACCTGGCCCTGGTCGGCACGACGCCGGCCACCGTACCCGCACCGCGTGCAGCCGCACGCGGCCCCTGGGCCGACGGCCCGACCCGCCTGGCCCGCTGAGGCCGCGGACCCGCACGCCCCGGTCCGCTGCGCCCCGTGCGGCCGGGAACCGTGCGGTCGTGAACTCCCGTGACCGCCCTCCTCCCTGCCGGCCCGGCCGGCCGCGGCGGCCCCGGCGCCCGGCCCTGTGCGGGCGCCTGCCCGTCCGCCGCGCCCACACTGCCCGCGTGCTCGCCCACGCCTGCCCCCGCGCCTGCCCTTTCGCTCCCCCGCCGCCGTGCGCCCGCGCCTGCCCGCGCGCACGGCGGCACTTGCCATGGCCGGAATCCCGTCGAGACAAGGAAGCACCGCCCCGTGACAGTCCAGACCGACACCACCACGCCGGACGATCCGCGTCCGGCCACCGAACCCGTAGCCGAACCCGAACCCGTAGCCGAGCCCGAACCCGTGGCGGAGGCCGGGCACGCACCGGCCGCGGGAGCCGTACCGGGGACCGGGCACACTCCCGACCCCGTCACCTCCGACCCCGTCACGTCCGACACCGCGACGCCCGCCGATGTCGTCCCCGCGCCGCGCCCACGGCGCCGGCGGCGCGTGCTGCGGATCCTCAAGCGCACCGCGATCGTCCTCACCGCCCTGGTCCTGCTCGCCGCCGGCAGCCTGGCCGGCTACGCGTACTGGACGGTGCAGCGCTCGCTGCCGCAGCTGTCCGGCACCACCACCGTGCCGGGGCTGCACGGCGAGGCCCGGATCGTCCGGGACGCCTCCGGCATCCCACAGATCTACGCCGACAGCGCGCACGACCTCTTCCTCGCCGAGGGCTACGCCCAGGCCCAGGACCGGTTCTGGCAGATGGACGTCCAACGGCACGTCACCGCCGGCCGGCTGGCCGAGATGTTCGGCCCGAGCGAGGTGCAGACCGACAAGGTGGCGCGCACCTTCGGCTGGTACCGGGTGGCCGAGCAGGAGGTGACGATGCTGTCGCCGCAGACCCAGGAGTACCTGCGGGCCTTCTCCGACGGCGTCAACGCCTACCTCGGCCGGCACGAGGGCGCCGAGCTGTCGGTGGAGTACCCGGTGCTCGGCTTCGTCGCCGACGACTACCGGCCCGAGCCGTGGACCCCGGCCGACTCGGTCTCCTGGCTGAAGACCATGGCCTGGAACCTCAACACCGGCATGATCGACCAGTTCGAGCACGCGATGCTGCCCGCCGACCTGCCGGACGGGGCGTCCGACGACCTCTTCCCCGAGTACGACTACCGGCGCTGGACGCCCATCGTCCCCGACCGGGCGCCCGCCGCCGCCCAGCCCGCGGCGGACGACCGGACGGCACCCGCCGCGCCCGCCCCGCCGGCCGTCCCCGCCGCAGCCTCGGCCGCGCTGGCCGACAGCGCGGCGGTGCGCACCGTCCTGGCCGCCGTCCTCGGCCCGCAGGGCACCGGTATCGGTTCCAACTCCTGGGTGGTGGCCGGCAGTCGCACCACCACCGGCAAGCCGATGCTGGAGAACGACCCGCACCTGACCCCCTCGCTGCCGGGTATCTGGTACCAGGTCGGCCTGCACTGCACCCGGCTCGGCCCGGACTGCGCCTTCGACGTCAGCGGCTTCACCTTCGCCGGTATGCCGGGCGTGGTGATCGGCCACAACGCCGACATCGCCTGGGGCTTCACCGACCTCGGCGCCGCCGACTCCGACCTGTTCGTCGAGCGGGTCGACGGTTCCACCTACGAGCACGAGGGGAGCCGGCTGCCACTGACCCTCCGCCAGGAGCGGATCAAGGTGGCGGGCGGACGTCCGGTCGACCTGACCGTCCGGTCGACCCTGCACGGCCCGCTGATCTCGGACGTGCTCAAGACCGCCGGCGAGGTGGCCGACCGCGGCCGGGTGCCGGACGTCCCGCCGCACGGCGAGCAGGACGGCTACGCGGTGGCCATGCAGTGGACCGCACTCGACCCCGCCCCCACGGTGGACGCCCTCTTCGCCCTCGACCGGGCGAAGGACTGGAAGGACTTCCGCGCCGCCGCCGCGGTCTTCGCCTCCCCCGTGCAGAACATGATCTACGCGGACACCGCCGGCAACATCGGCTACCAGACGCCGGGCCGCATCCCCGTCCGCAAGGCCGGCGACAGCCGCCGCCCGGTGCCGGGCTGGACCGGCGCCTACGACTGGACCGGCTACCTGCCCTTCGACCAGCTGCCCACCAGCTTCAACCCGCCCGAGGGCTACATCGTCACCGCCAACAACGCGGTCGTCGGCCCCGGCTACCCGCACCTGATCGGCGCCGACTGGGGCACCGGCTACCGCAGCCGCCGGATCGGCGAACTGATCGAGCAGGCCGGCAAGCTGGACGTCGCGGCGATGGAGCGGATCACCCAGGACACCTGGAACGGCAACGCCGCCAACCTGGTCCCGCACCTGCTCCGGGTCCAGGTCGGCGCCGAGGCCGGGCCGGCCCGGGACCTGCTGCGCGGCTGGGACTTCACCCAGGGCGCCGACTCGGCACCGGCCGCATACTTCAACGCGGTCTGGCGCGAGCTGTTGAAGGAGGCCTTCACCGACCGGCTGAGCCGGGCCGGGGTCAAGGGCTACGCCTACCCGGACGGCGGCGGCCACTGGTTCGACGTGGTGCGCGGGCTGCTCGACAAGCCGGACAGCCTCTGGTGGACCAGTACCGCCGACCCCGCCGTCCAGGGCCGCGACGCGATGCTGCGCCGGGCGATGGAGCAGGCCGCCACCGACCTGCGCAAGCGGCTCGGCGACGACCCGCAGAAGTGGCGCTGGGGTGCCCTGCACACCCTGACGCTGGAGAACCCCACCCTGGGTACCGCCGGCCCGGCCCCGCTGCAGTGGCTGCTGAACGCCGACCCGATCGGCGTCGGCGGCGGCACCGACACGGTGCTGGCCAACGGCTGGGACCCGAAGAAGGGCTTCGAGGTGATCTGGGTCCCGTCGATGCGGATGGTGGTGGACCTGGCGGACTTCGAGCGCTCCCGCTGGATCAACCTGACCGGCGCCTCCGGCCACGCCACCGCGGACACCTACACCGACCAGACGAAGCTCTGGGCCAGGGGCGAAAGCCTGTCCTGGCCGTACGGGACGGCAGCGGTGGACGCCACCGCCCGCGACCACCTGCGCCTCACCCCCTGAGGACGCGCCGCCGCCCTCATCCCCGGAGCTCCTTCCGGAGGTCCCACCCGGTGCCCGGTCCCGCCCACGGCGGGGCCGGGCACCGGCGTGCGACCGGTGGGACCTCCAAGGGGCTGGGACCTCCGGGGACTCCGGGGACTCCGGGGGCTTCAGTGCCGCTTCAGTGCGGTTTCAGTCCGCTGCCGGTGGGCCGCCGGTCGGCGGCCCGTCCGCCCTCAGCGGCACCACCCCGGCCGGTCAGTGGGCCGTCCGTGCGCCGTCAGACGGAGGGCAGCGGAGCACCGACCGGGCGCCAGTGGAGGGCAACCGCGCGGCAGGCGACGGGCGGAAGCATCGTCACCGACAGTCGCCCCCGGCAGAGCGCTGCCACGGGGCCGGAGATCGGAGGGACATGCGCTGGGAGCAGGTGTACCTGGCCGGCACGGGTGTCTGGCTGGCCGACCGCGCGGACGCCGCCGCGGCGGTCGCGGCCGGTGCGTACGACGCCCGGGAACACGCCGTCAACCGGATCGACTCGGTCAGCGCGGCCACCGCCGGCGGGCCGGACGACCTGGCACCACCGGAGATGGCGGTCCGCGCGGCCCGCACCGCGCTGCGCCGGGCGGGCCGCACGGCCGAGCGGATCGGCACCGTCTTCCACAGCTACCTGTGGTTCCAGGGCGCCGAGTTGTGGCCCGCCGCCGCATACGTGGCGCAGCACGCGGTCGGCCCGGCGGTGCCCGCCTTCGACCTGCTGCAGCAGTGCAACGCAGGGCTCTCCGGGATGGAGCTGGCGGCCCGTCAGCTCCGGGCGGGCGGGCCCGGCCGGGACGAGGCCGTGCTGCTGACCACGGCCGACCGCTTCGCGCCGCCGGCCTTCGACCGCTGGCGGGCCGAGCGGGGCATGGTCTACGGCGACGGCGGCACCGCCGTGGTCCTGAGCTCCTCCCCCGAGAACGCGGTCGGCCGGCTGCTGGCCACCGCCACCCGGGTGGACAACTCGCTGGAGGGCCTGGCCCGGGGCACCGGCTTCCGCCCCGGCCCGGAGGCGGCGGACCGCCCGGTGGACCTGGGGGCGCGGACCGAGGAGTACTTCCGCACCCACCGCAACCTGCGGGCCGTGACGCTGCGGACGGCCGAGGTGGCGGCGGAGTCGATCCGGGCCGCGCTGGCCGAGGCCGACACGCCGATCGAGCACATCGCCCGGGTCGTCCTCAACGCCACCGGGCACCAGCGGATGCTCTGGCAGCTGGAACAGCAGCTGGGCGTCGACGAGAAGCGCTCCACCTGGGAGTTCTGCCGCGAGGTGGGCCACCTGGGCGCAGGGGACCACATCGCCGGTCTGAACGAGCTGCTGGAGACCGGCGAGGTGGCCGCGGGCGACCGGGTCCTGCTGGTCGGCGGCGGCACCGGCTACAGCTGCACCAGCGCGGTCGTCGAGATCACCGATCCCGCGGGCGGGTGCTCATGAGCACCCTCGCCGTGGGCGCGCCGCACACCGCGGACGCGCCGAACGCGCCCGGCGGGGACGGCACGGACGGCGGGGACGGCACCGTGGTCGTCGACCTGCTCGACGCGACCGCCGCCGCCCGCCCCACCGCGCCGGCCGTCCGGGACGCCGACGGCGCCTGGAGCTACGCCGAACTGGCCCGTGCCAGCCGCACGGTGGCCGCCTGGCTGCGCGGCCCCGGCGGTGTCTCACCGGGCGACCGGGTGGTCCTGCGACTGGGCAACCGGCGGGAGTTCGCCGCGCTGTACTACGGCGTGCTGCGCGCCGGCGCCGTCGCGGTGCCGCTGAACCCGGAGATGAAGCCCTTCGTGCTGCGCGGGGTGCTGACGGACGCCGCGCCCGCCGTCGTGGTGCTCGACGCGTCCGAGGCGGAGCCGGTCCGCGAGGCGGTCGCCGCCTGCGGTGCCCGGTCGGCCGTGCCCGCCGAACTCCTGGCCCACGACGGCGCGGAGGCTCACGACTACCCGGCCGGCCGGCCGGCCGCCGACGCCGTCGCCCAGCTGATCTACACCTCCGGCAGCACCTCCGCGCCCAAGGGCGTGGTCTGCACCCACCGCCAGGTGGTCTTCGCGGCCCGGGCGATCGCCCGCCGCCTCGCCTACCGGCCGGACGACGTGGTGCTCGCCGCGCTGCCGCTCTCCTTCGACTACGGCCTCTACCAGCTCCTGCTGGCCGCGATCGGCGGCGCCGAGGTGGTGCTGGCGGATGCCGCCGCGCCGGTGCGGGTGCTGACGGCGCTGCGCGAGCGCCGGGCCACCGTCGTCCCCGTGGTGCCCTCGCTGGCCGGGATGCTGTGCCGGCTCGCGGCCCGCGGCACGCCGCCGGACCACGTCCGGCTGTTCACCAACACCGGTGCCGCACTGGCCGGTTCGGCCATCGAGGAGCTGCGCTCCGGCTTCCCGGGCGCGGCCGTGGTGGCGATGTACGGGATCACCGAGTGCAAGCGGGTGACGATCGCGGAGCCGGACGCCGACCGCGAGCGCCCCGGCTCGGTGGGCCGGGCGCTGGACGGCACCACGGTCGAGGTCCTCGACGACCGGGGCCGTGCGCTGCCGCCGGGCGAGGTGGGCGAGATCGTCGTCGGCGGCCCGCACGTGATGGCCGGCTACTGGAACGCGCCCGAGCTGACCGCCCGCCGCTACCGCCCCGACCCGAGCACCGGCCGGATCCGGCTGCACACCGGCGACCACGGCCGGCTGGACGAGGCCGGGCACCTCTACTTCGCCGGGCGCCTCGACGACCAGTTCAAGCGGCGCGGCGTCCGGATGGGCACGCCGGAGATCGAGGCCGCCGCCCTGGACGTGCCGGGGGTGCGGGCCGCCGCCGCGCTGCCTCCCCGGGACGGGCAGGACCTGCGCCTGGTCGTCACCGGCGAGGAGGGCCTGACCGAGCGCCTGGTCCTCGAAGGCCTGGAGCAGCGGCTGGAGCCGGCGAAGGTGCCCGCCGTCTGCCGGGTCCTCGCCCGGATGCCGCTCACCCCCAACGGCAAGATCGACCGGAAGGCGCTGGAGAACGATGCGCACTGACCACTCCCCCGGCCCCGGAACGGCCACCGGCCCCGCAACGGCCCCCGCCCCCGGTCGGACGCCCGCCGAGGAGCTGCCCGCCGAGGGACGACGGCTCGCCGAGGACGCGCTGGCGGCCGAGCTGGTGCGCCGCTACGGCAGCCCGCTGTACGTCTACGACCTGGACCGGGTCGCCCTGGCCGCCGCCGACCTGCGCGCGGCCCTGCCCGAACGCGCCCGGCTCTACTACTCGTTGAAGGCGAACCCGCACCCCGAACTGGTCCGCGCCCTGCGCCTGGCCGGCTGCCGCCCGGAGATCTGCTCGACCGGCGAACTGGCCGCCGCGCTGGCGGCCGGCTTCGACGGGGCCGACTGCCTCTACGGCGGCCCGGGCAAGACCGCCCGGGAACTGCGCGAGGCGCTGGCGGCCGGGGTGCGGACCTTCTCCGTCGAGTCGCCGGCCGACCTGCGCCGGGTCGGCGCCGAGGCCCGGGCCCACGGGGTGACCGCACGCTGCCTGCTGCGGATCAACGGCACCGGCGCGGGCGCGGGCGTCGGCCTGCGGATGACCGGCGGGGCCTCCCAGTTCGGCCACGACATCGCGGACGGCCTCCCGGACCTCGCCGAATTCACGGTCGACGGCGTGGAGTTGTGCGGCCTGCACTTCTTCCCGCTGACCAACGCGGCCGACCCGGCGGGGCTGCTCGCCGAGGCGGTCGCCTCCATCCGGACCGCCGCCGCGCTGGAGGCCCACTGGGGCCTGCCGCTGCGGATGCTCGACCTCGGCGGCGGCTTCGCCTGCCCGTACGCGGCACCGGGCGAGCGGCCGCGCTACCACGCCCTGCGCGAACCGCTGACGGCCGCGCTGGACGAGCACCTGCCGGGCTGGCAGGGGCGGTTGGAGCTGGCCTTCGAGTCCGGTCGGTACCTCGTCGGCGACAGCGGGCGGCTGATCTGCACCGTCACCGAGGTCAAGGAGAGCCGGGGCACCACGTACGGCGTGCTGGACAGCGGGATCAACCACCTCGGCGGGCTCTCCGGCGTCGGCCGGCTGCCCTCGCTGCGCGCCGAACCGCTGCGCGTCGCCGCCCCCTCGTCCGCCGCCTCGTCCTCCCCGCCCGCACCCGCGTCCTCGCCCGCCGACGGGACCGCCGGGACCCGCCGGGTGGCGCTGGTCGGACCGCTCTGCACCCCCGCCGACGTGATCAGCCGGGCCGCCGAGACCGTCCCCCCGCGGGCGGGCGACCTGCTGGCCGTGCCCAACGTCGGCGCGTACGGCGCCACCGCGAGCCTGCTCGGCTTCCTGAGCCGCCCGGCCCCGGCCGAGGTCACGGTGCGGGACGGCCGGGTGGTCGGCGCCGACCGCCTCACCCTCAGGCGCGAGCCGCTGCCCGGCCGCCACCACACCACCGAGCGCCACCCCGTCGATCACCCCACCGAGCACCACCCCACCGAGCACCACCCCACCGAGCACCACCCCACCGATACGAGGAGCTGAACGCTATGACCACGAACACCAGTTGGGACGAGCGCTACGAGGACGTCCTGACCGACCTGATGCCCCGGCTCGCCGAGGAGCGGCCGCTGCCCGCCGACCGCGAGCTGCGTGCCGCCGGACTGGACTCGATGGCCACCGTCGAACTGCTGGTGCGGCTCGAAGAGGCCTACCAGGTGGCCATCCCGGACGAGGAGTTGGGCCCGGAGGCCTTCGAGACCGTCGGCAGCCTGTGGGCCGTGGTCGCCGGGCAGCTGGACGCGGCCGCCCCGCGCTGACCGCCCACCGGCCGCCCCTCGACCGGGCGGCCGCCACGAACACTTCGAGAAAGGCTGACACCTGTGCCGGTTTCACCGGACATCGAGATCTCGGCACCGGACCTGGTGCTGACCGGGGCCGAGAGCGCCGCGACCGAACGGGTCGCCGCACTGCTCTGCGGCCCGCCGGAGGCCCTGGTCGACGAACCCGCCTGGGTGGCCGCGGCCCGGGACCGCTGGGAGGACCTGCCCGCCCGGCTGCGGCGCGCCCTGCGCGCCTTCCGCCGCGACCCCGGACCGGGCGGCGCGCTGCTGGTGCGCGGACTCCCGGTCGCCGCAGCCGCGCTCGGCCGCACGCCGCTGACCGGCGGCTCGGTGCAGCGCACGGCCACCGTGCCGGCCGCGGTGCTGATGCTCGCCGCGTGCGGGCTCGGCGACCCGGCCGCCTTCCGCCCGGAGAAGACCGGCGCGCTGGTGCAGGACGTCGTCCCGGTGCCCGGGCAGGAGGAGTTCCAGGGCAACGCGGGCTCGGTGCTGCTCACGTTCCACAACGAGAACGCCTTCCACCCGCACCGGCCGGACTTCGTCATGCTGCTCTGCCTGCGCGCCGACCCGGACGGGCTGGCGGGGCTGCGCACCTCCTGCGTGCGCGAGGTGCTGCCGCTGCTGGACGAGCGGACCCGGAGGGACCTGCGGCGCCCGGAGTTCCGCACCGCGCCGCCGCCCTCCTTCGGCGCCACGGACGGCCCCGCCGAGCCGCACCCGGTGCTCGGCGGCGCGCCCGACGATCCCGACCTGCGGGTGGACATGGCCGCCACCGAGCCGCTGACCGAGCGGGCCGCGGCCGCCCTCGACGAGCTCCAGCGGCTCTTCGAGCGCACCGCCCGGACCGTCCGGCTGGAGCCCGGCGACCTCGCCGTCGTCGACAACCGGATCGCGGTGCACGGCCGCACCGCGTTCAGCCCGCGGTTCGACGGCACCGACCGGTGGCTCCAGCGCACCTTCGTCCTCGCCGATCTGCGCCGCTCGCGCGCCCACCGGGCGGGCGACGGCTACGTGCTGGCCGACCCGGCCGGCTCCGCCGAGCGGACCGTCTGACGGCCGGTCCGCCGCACCCGTCCGCCCCACCCCCGCAGCCTGGCCGGCGCGGACCACCCGGTCCGCGCCCGGCCGGGCTGTGCCGTCCTGCCCGCAGGCAGCCGCCCGCGGCACCGCCCCACCGGGCCGTTCCCGGCCCGGCCGACCACCGAACGGAGCGCCCCGTGACCACCGCCCTCTCCCCGGTCCCTGCCACCGGCCCGGCCGCCACTCCCGCCGCCGACCCTGCCCACACCGCCGACACGGCGCCGCCGACACCGACGTCCATACCGGACACCGCCCCCACCGCACCCACGGCCGCTTCCGCACCCGCCCCCGATCCGGCTCCCGCCGTCGACCCGGCCCGCGCGCCCGGCGTCGGCGGTCCCAGCCTGGCCGCCGCCCGCCCGGACCGGGCCGACGCCGACCCGCGCCGCGCGTTGGACGAGCTGGCGCGCTGGCAGGACGACGGCCGGGCCGCCGACCGGTTCCCGTACCGGGCGGTGCTCGGCCACTACCGGGCGGTCGGCAAGAACGCGGTCGGCGCGGAGCTGCTGACGGCCCTGCGCGCTGTCGAACCGCCCCGCGCCAAAACCGCCGACCCGGCGGAGCGGCTGCTCGCGGACTGGCTGCCCCAGGTGGTGGACGGCCGGGACGGCGACTACGACAGCTACCTGGGCAGCCCGGTCTACGCCTCGTTGGCGGCGGCCGGGGCGGGCGCGGAGCAGGTGATCACCGCCCTGCTCGCCGACGTGGCGACCGTCGAGGCCGCCACCCTCGCCGACGCCCCGGCCGGACTGGCCCGCACCCGGGCCGCCCTGCGCGCCCTCACCGCCGCGGCCGGGCTCCCGGCCGGGCGCGGCGCCCCGGCCGAGCCGGCCGGGCTCGTCCGCGCCTGTGCCGAGGCGGTCGCCGCGGCCCGGGACACGGTGCCGGCCGGTGTGCTCCGCGCCGTGGAGCTGACGCTGACACCGACCACCACGAGCCACGACGAGCAGATGTTCATCCGGGTGATCCAGATCTTCGAGGCGGTCTTCGCCGCGGTCGCCGACGCCGTCCGGGCGGCCACCGAGGCCGTGGCCGCCGGCCGGACCGGGGTGGCGCGGGAGCTGCTGGCCGGGGCCGCCGGGCAGGTGGCCGGGACGTCCGCGGTGTTCCGGGTCCTGACCACCATGCCCAGGGACGCCTTCGCGGTGATCCGGGCCAACACCGACGGGCGGAGCGCCGTCCAGTCCCGGGCGTACCGGGCCGTCGAGCGGTCCTGCCCGGAGTTGCACCGGGCACTGCTGGACAGTGGGCTCCCCCAGGACGAACTCCACCCCGTCATGGCCGAGTTGGACGACGCCTGGGGGGCGATGAAGCGCACCCACTGGGGCATCACGATGAAGATCATCGGGATGGTGCGCGGCACCGGCGGCACCGCCGGCGCCTCCTACCTCCGCGAGGCCGCCGAGGCCCGGCTCTTCCCCGACCTCGACCGGGACCACCAGGGCGGCTGAGGCCGCCGCCGGGCCCGCACCGGCCGCCCGGCCCCCGTCCCCGGCACGGCCCGGCCCGGCCCCGGGCAGGGCCGAGGGCTTCAGGCGGCGTTCAGTGAGCCGTCAGTGAGCCGTCCGTGCGACGCCAGCCCGGGGCCCGTCCCACGCCGGACCCACGCCGGTCGGGCGCCGGAACCGCGTCCGCCTCCGCCCAGGCCGGGACCAGGCCGGCCCAAGCGCAGCCCCAGGACAGCCCCAGGACGGCCGCAGGAACGGCCAAGACCCCGCCCAGGCCGGGCACAGGACGCGGTCAGGGCCGAACGACAGCATCGATGACAGGTCGGCCGGCCCGTGCGGCCCGCAGCGGCCGGCGATCGGAACCCCCGTCACCGGAATCACCGGCATCACCGGAACACCCATCCATCGGATCGGAGCACAGCCATGAGCAACGAGGACACCACCGTCTACCAGGTCGTCGTCAACCACGAGGAGCAGTACTCGATCTGGCCCGCCGACCGGGACCTGCCGGCCGGCTGGCGCGCCGAGGGCACCCGGGGCGAGAAGGCCCACTGCCTGGCCCACATCGACGAGGTGTGGACCGACATGCGGCCGCTGAGCCTGCGCCTGGCGATGGCGCAGCAGGCCGCCGGGGCCGACGCGGTCCCGGCCGCCGGCTGAGCGGGCAGCGGCCGGCCGGAACGGCCGCCGACAAAGGCAGACACAGGGCATCGGACACCGAACGGTGAGGGAAGAACGCGTGGACCCGCGACTAGAGCACCAGGACTGGATCTCGGCGATCGCCGCCACCGCGGCGGCGGATCCGGACCGCACGGCCTTCGAGTTCTCCGGGAGGGAGGACGCGCCGGCCGAGCGCCTGAGCTACGGACAACTGGACCGGCGGGCCCGGGCCGTCGCCGCCCGGCTGCAGCGGCTCGGTCTGACCGACCGTCCGGTGCTGCTGCTCCAGCCGCCGGGCCTGGACTACGTGGTCTCCTTCGTCGGCTGCCTGTACGCGCGGGCCGTCGCGGTGCCGGTGTATCCGCCCAACCGCCGGCCGCGCTCGCTGGAGCGGCTGGTCGACATCGTCGCGGACTGCGGGGCGACGGTGGCGCTGACCACCGCCGCCGTCCGCGACCGGCTGCTGCCCGGCGACCCGGACGGCGCGGTGATGGACGTGCTGCGGCTGCTGGCGACCGACCGGGTGCCCGAGGAGGAGGCGGAGGGCTGGGTGCGCCCGCAGGTCGGTGCCGACACCGTGGCGTTCCTGCAGTACACCTCCGGCTCCACCTCGGCCCCGCGCGGCGTGGTGCTGACGCACGGCAACCTGCTGCACAACTCGGCGCTGATCCAGCGGGCCTTCCGCACCACCGGCAGCACCCGCGGCATGTCCTGGCTGCCGCTCTTCCACGACATGGGCCTGATCGGCGGCATGCTCCAGCCGCTGTACTACGCCGGGTCCTGCTCGCTGATGGCGCCCACCGCCTTCGCCCAGGACCCGCTGCGCTGGCTGCGCGAGATCAGCCGCACCCGGGCGACGGTCAGCGGCGGGCCCAACTTCGCCTACGACCTCTGCGCCGACCTGGCCACCCCCGAGGTGCTGGCCGGGCTCGACCTGAGCAGCTGGGAGGTGGCGTTCAACGGGGCCGAGCCGGTGCGCGCCGAAACCTTCCGGCGGTTCGCCGCCGCCTACGCCCCGGCGGGCTTCCGGGCCGAGGCCTTCACCCCGTGCTACGGGCTGGCCGAGGCCACGCTGATCGTCTCCTGCAAGCCGCACGGCACCGAGCCGGCCCGCTACTCCGCCCCGAACGCCCTGCTCGCCGGCGCCTCCCACGGCGCCGACGCGAGCGCCGGTACCAGCCCGAGCGCCGGTACCGACCCGAGCACCGCCACCGGGGCGAGCACCGCCACCGGGGCGACCGCGGCCGACGGCCTCGCCGGGACCACCGAACTCGTCAGCAGCGGGCGCCCGGACGCGTCCCAGCGGCTGGAGATCGTCGACCCGGTGACCCGCCGGCCGGTGCCGGCCGGCGCGATCGGCGAGATCTGGCTCTCCGGCCCGAGCGTGGCGCAGGGCTACTGGAACCGCCCGGAGCACAGCGCCACCACCTTCGGCGCCCGCCTCGCCGATGGAGGACCCGCCGACGACCACGCCTTCCTCCGCACCGGCGACCTGGGCCTGCTGCACGAGGGCGAGCTGTACGTCACCGGGCGGCTCAAGGACCTCGTCATCGTCCGCGGCCGCAACCACTACCCGCAGGACATCGAGCAGACCGTCGCCGCCGTCCACCCCGCACTGCGTGCCAACTGCGGCGCCGCCGTCCAGGTCGAACTGGCCGGTGCGGCCGAGCTGGTGATCGTCCAGGAGGTGGCGCGCGACCACCAGGACGGCGATCTGCCGGCGCTGGCCCGCGCGGTGCGCGAGGCGGTCGCCGAGGCGCACGGGGTGCGGCCGGCGGCGGTGGTGCTGATCCGCGCCTCGACGCTGCCGCGCACGTCCAGCGGCAAGGTGCAGCGCCACGTGTGCGCCGCCTCCTACCGCGACGGCGGCCTCACCGCGCTCGCCCACAGCGGGCGTCCGCAGGGCGCCGCGGACGAGCGGTCGGCCGGTCTGGACGCCGGGGCGCTCCTGACGGCCGGTCCGGCCGAGCGCCCGGCGCTGCTGCTGGCCGCGCTGCGTATGCTCCTCGGCGCCCGGCTCGGGCTGGCCGCCGAGGAGCTGGCGCCCGGGCAGCGCCTCGCCGAGCTGGGCCTGGACTCGCTCGGCGCCGTCCGGCTGCGGCACGAGCTGCGCGCCGCCCTCGGCGTCGACCTGGGGTTGGCCGAGGCGCTCGCCCTGGACCTGGCCGGGCTGGCCGGGCTGCTCGCCGAGCGCCTCGACGAGGCGGCCGCGGAGAGCCCGGGGGCCGTCGCGACGGACGCACCCGACCCGGCCACCGAGCCCGGCGACCACCCGCTCTCCCCCAACCAGGCCGCGCTGCGGCTGCTGCACCAGATCGCCCCGGAGAGCCCCGCCTACCTGGTCTCCGCCGCCTTCCGGGTGCACGGCGGACTCGACCCGGCGGCCCTGCACACCGCCCTCACCGGCCTGGCCCGGCGGCACGCCGTCCTGCGCAGCACCTTCCCGCGGACCGCGTCCGGTCCGGTGCAGCGGGTGCACGCCGAGCTCCCGCCCGTCTTCGAGCAGGTCGACGCCGCTGCCTGGAGCGCGGCCGAACTCGCCGAGCGCCTGACCGGGGCGGCCGAGCAACCCTTCGACCTGGAGACCGGACCGCTGCTGCGGGCCCGGCTGTTCACCGGCGCCGAGGACGGCGACCGGCTGGTGCTGACGGCCCACCACCTGGTCGCCGACCTCTGGTCGCTGTCCCTGCTGCTGGACGAGCTGGCCGCCGACTACCCGGCGGCGCTGCGCGGCGAGCCGCTCGGCGGCGCCGCGGAGACCGTCGTCACGCAGACCGCCGCCGCACCGTTCGCGGCCTTCGCCCGCCGGCAGGCCGCGCTCACCGGTACCCCCGCCGGGCGGCGCAGCCTGGACCGCTGGCGCACCGCCCTGGCCGGGGTCCGCACCGGGACGTCGCTCCCCGCCGACCTGCCGCTGCCCGAACACCAGCGGATGCGCGGCGCGGCCGTGCCGCTGGCCGTGGACGCCGCCACCACCGAGGCGCTGACGGCGCTGGCCCGGCGCGAGGGCAGCACGCTGTACGTCGTCCTGCTGGCCGCCTTCCAGCTGCTGCTGGCCCGCTGCACGGGCGAGTCGGACGTCGTCGTCGGCACCCCGACCCACGGCCGTACGGACGCCGAGTTCGCCGGCACGGTCGGCTGTCTGGTCAACACCGTGCCGCTGCGCGCCCGGATCGACGCCGCCGAGCCGTTCACCGCGCTGCTGGCCCGGGTGCGGGAGGACGCGGGCGCCGCGCTGGACGCTGCCGCGGTGCCGTTCCCCGCGCTGGTCGAGCTGGTCCGCCCGGACCGCGACCAGGGCGGCCGGCCCCTGGTGCGCAGCCTGTTCAGCCTCCAGCAGGCGCCGGGCGGGCATGCCGAGGCGCTGGTGGCGATGGCCACCGGGCGCGACGGCGTCCCGTTCACCCTGGGCGCCCTGGAGTGCTCGACGCTGGCGCTGCCGGTCGGCGGCAGCCAGTTCGACCTCCAGCTCACCCTGGGGGCGGCCGCGGGCGGTCTGGCCGGGTCGGTCCGCTACGACACCGACCGCTATCTGCCGGCGAGCGCCGAGCGCTTCGCCGCCCGGTTCGCCGTCCTGCTGGCGGAGATCGCTGCCGACGCCGCCCGGCCGGTCGGCGAGCTGCCGCTGCTCACCCCGGCCGAGCGCCGGACGCTCCTCGCCGAGGGCAACGACACCGCGCTCGCGTACGACCCCGCCGACGGCGTGGTGCGCCGCTTCGAGGCCCGGGCCGCCCGCACCCCGCTGGCGGTGGCGGTCCGCGCCGCCGGCCCCGGGGGCGGCGAGCAGTTGGACTACGGCACCCTGGACCGGCTGGCCGACGGCGTCGCCGAGCGGCTGCGCGCCCTCGGCATCGGTCCGGGCCGGACGGTGGCCGTCCTGCTGCCGCGCACCCCGCGGCTGCTCGCCGCGCTGCTCGGCGTCCTCAAGTCCGGTGCCGCCTACCTGCCGCTGGACCCCGGCCACCCGGCCGAGCGGCTGGCCCTGGTGCTGGCCGACGGCGGCGCCGCCGCGGTGCTGACCGACCTGCCCGCCGACCGGGTGCCCGGCGGCGACTGGGAGGTGCTGCCGGTCCACACCATCGGCGAGGCCCGGCGCACGGCGGACACGGTGATCGACCCGGAGGCGGCGGCCTACGTGCTGCACACCTCCGGCTCGACCGGCCGCCCCAAGGGTGTGGTGGTGCCGCACCGGGCGCTGGCGAACCTGCTGGCCTCCTTCGAGCGCGACCTCGCGCCCGCCCCCGGCGCCGGCTGGCTCTCGGTGACCACCCCGGCCTTCGACATCGCGGCGCTGGAGTACTTCCTGCCGCTGGTCACCGGCGGGACCGTGCACCTGGCGGACGCGGCGACGGCCGGCGACGGCTCGCGCCTGCGGGCCTGCCTGGAGGCCGACGGGGTCAGCCACCTGCAGGCCACCCCGGTGACCTGGCAGCTGCTGCTGGACGCCGGCTGGTCGGGCACCCCCGGGCTGACCGCGCTGTGCGGCGGGGAGCGGCTGCCGGCCGAGCTCGCCGCCGGGCTGCTGGCCCGCGGCGTGCGGCTGTGGCAGGTCTACGGCCCGACCGAGACCACCGTCTGGTCGGTGCGCGGCGAGCTGACCGCGGCCGGCGGCGAGCTGCCGCTCGGGACGCCGGTCGCCAACACCCGCCTCCACCTGGTCGATCCGGCCCTGCGGCCGGTCCCCGCCGGCATCACCGGCGAGCTGCTGATCGGCGGCGAGGGCCTGGCCCACGGCTACCTCGGCCGGCCCGGTCTGACCGCGGAACGCTTCGTGCCCGACCCCTTCGGCGCCGAGCCGGGGGCCCGGCTCTACCGCACCGGGGACCTGGTGCGGCGCGGCGCGGACGGCGCGCTGCTCTTCGTCGGCCGCGCCGACACCCAGGTCAAGCTGCACGGGCACCGGATCGAGCTGGGCGAGATCGAGACCGCGCTGGAACGGCTGCCCGCGGTGCGCCGGGCGGCGGTGGTGGTGGACGGCGAGGGCGTCCGGGCCCGGCTGGTCGCCTTCCTCGAACAGCACGGCGCGGAGCAGCACGAGCCGGCACAGCCGGGCGCCGAGCAGCACGAGCCGGCGCAGCCGGGCGCGCTCGCGGCGCCCGCCGAGCTGCGCGAGCAGCTGCGGCGGACCCTGCCCGGCTACGCCGTCCCCTCCCTGCTGGTGACGCTGGACGCGCTGCCGCTGACCGCCAACGGCAAGGTCGACCGGCGGGCGCTGCCCGTGCCGGAGGCCGTCCCGGCGGCCGGCGGCCCCGCGGACGGACCCGCGGGCGGCGCCGAGCCGCCGGTCGGGCCGACCGAGGAGCGGATCGCCGCGCTGCTGGCCGAGTTGCTCGGGACCGGCCCGGTCGGCCGGCACGAGGACCTGTTCGACCGGGGCGCGCACTCGCTGCTGCTGGCCCGCTTCGCCGAGCGTGCCCGGGCCGAGTTCGGGGCCGAGCTGCCGCTGCACCGGCTGTTCGACCGGCCCACGGTCGCGGCCGTGGCCGCCCTGGTGGACGCGGCGGTGGCGCGGCCGGGCCGGGCGGCCGCCGCGGGCCGGCCGGGTCCGACCCGGGTGGACCGCTCCCGGTACGCCGTCGGCCGCGGCTCCGACGGTGCGCTGCGGCCGGCGCTCGCCGGCGCCTCCGCCGGCGGTCCGTCGGCCGGCGTCCCGGCCGCCGTCGGCCGGTCCGCTGCCGTCCCGTCCACCGCCGGGGAGGGCCGATGACCTCCGCCCCCTACGTCCCCTCCGCCCGGCCGGCCGCCGGACCCGCCACCCCGGCGGACCGCCCGTACCTGCTGCGCTGTCCGGTCTGCCGGGAGGGCTACCAGGACGACGGGCTGCGGCTGGACTGCGGCGCGGCGCACCGGCCGGGCCTGCTGAGCACGGAGTACGCCACCGCGTTCGCCCCCGGCCCCGGCAGCGGCCCGTTCCGCTACCGCTGCTGGCTGCCGACCGCCGGCCGGGCGCTGCCCGAGGGCAGCGGCGGCGCCACCTACCGGGCCGAGCGGCTGGGCCGCGCGCTGGGCCTGACCGACCTCTGGGTCGCGTTCAGCGGCTACTGGCCCGAGCGCGGTGCGGCCCTCGCCACCGGCAGCTTCAAGGAGCTGGAGGCGCAGGCGGTGCTGGCCCGGCTGCCCGAGCGGCCGCCGGTGCTGGTGGTCGCGTCCGCCGGGAACACCGCCGCGGCCTTCCTGCGGGCCTGCTCGCAGCAGGGGGTGGAGTGCGTGCTGGTGGTACCGGAGACGGCGCTGCCCGCACTCGCCGCCGCCGGCGAACGGGCCGACTGCGTCCGGCTGGTGACGGTGGACGGCGACTACACCGACGCCATCGAGCTGGCCGACGCGATCGCCGCCCGACCGGGCCACCGGGCCGAGGGCGGCACCCGCAACGTGGCCCGGCGGGACGGCCTCGGCACCGCGCTGCTGGCGGCCGCCGAGACGATCGGCCGGCTGCCCGACCACTACGTGCAGGCGGTGGGCAGCGGGGCCGGTGCGATCGCCGCGCACCAGGCCGCCAAGCGGCTGCTGGCGGCCGGATTCCCGGCCGCGCACGGCCCGGACGGCGGCCCCGACGACCCGAACGGCGGCCTGCCCCGGCTGACCCTCTGCCAGAACACCGTGTTCGCCCCGATGGTCCGCGCCTGGCAGGACGGCCTGGCCGAGCCGGTCGTCGGCTCCGGCCCGGCCGTCCGGGCGGCGATCGCCGCCTCCCACGCCCAGGAGCTGACCACCCGCAAGCCGCCCTACGCGGTGGCCGGCGGCGTGCGCGAGATCCTCACCGAGAGCGGCGGGGAGCTGCGGGCCGCGGACACCGCCGAGGCGGTCGCCGCCGGGCGGCTGTTCGCCGAGGTCGAGGGCGTCGACGTCGCACCGGCCGCGGCGGTGGCGCTGGCCGGTCTGCGGCAGGCGGTCGCCACCGGGCGGATCCGGCCCGGGGAGACCGTGCTGCTGCACGTCACCGGCGGCGGCCGGGCCCGTCACGCGGCCGCCCCGCTCCGACCCGACCTGCGGATACCGGCCGGCCTGGGGGCCGCGGCCGCCGCCTACCTGGTGACCGGCGCATGACCGCCCCCGCCACCGAACCCGCCACCGCCACCGAACCCGCCACCGCCACCGCCACCGCCACCGCCACCGAACCCACCGAACCCGCCCCCGGCCCCGCAGCCGCCGCCGGCCACGAGCCCGAACCCGAGCCGTTCGACCGGCAGAGAGCAGAGCAGACCATGCAGCAGTTCGCCTTTCCCGCCACCTCGGCGCAGCGCCGGATCTGGCTGGTGGAGCGGCTGACCCCCGGTACCAGCGCCTACCACCTGCCGTTCGCCCTGGAGCTGGACGGCCCGCTCGACACCGCCGCGCTGAGCGCCGCGCTGACCGAACTGGTCGGCCGACACGAGTCGTTGCGCACCTGCTTCGAGCAGGCCGACGGCGAGCTGGTCCAACTGGTCGGCGAGCCGGGCCCGTTCGCCCTGGAGATCCGGCAGACCCCGCCCGCCGGGCTGGACGCCGCGCTGGCCGCCGACGCCGCCCGCCCCTTCGACCTGGCCCGCGGCCCGCTGCTGCGCGCGGTGCTGCACCGGCTGGCGCCGGAGCGGCACGTCCTGGCCGTCACCGTGCACCACCTGGTCGCCGACATGTGGTCGGTCGGCATCCTGCTGGCCGAGCTGGCGCAGTGCTACGCCGGCCGAGCCGCCGAGCTTCCCGAACTGCCCATTCAGTACGGCGACTTCGCGGTCTGGGAGGGTGAGGTCCGGGCGGCCGGCGAGGAGGAGGACCGGGCGTACTGGCGCCGGCGGCTGGCCGGCGCGCCGGAGCTGCTGGAGCTGCCCTGCGACCGCCCGCGCCCCGCCGTGCAGTCGCTGCGCGGGGCCGCGCTGCCGGTGCGGCTCCCGGCCGAACTGTCCACCGCCGTCAGGGCGCTGTGCCGCCGGGCCGGGGTGACCCCGTTCATGGCGCTGCTGGCCGCCTTCCAGGCGGTGCTGGCGCGGCACAGCGGCGGCGAGGACATCGTGGTCGGCACCGGCGCCGGGGGGCGCCCGGCCGAGGCCGAGGGGCTGATCGGCTGCTTCGTCAACATCCTGCCGATCCGCACCTCACTGTCGGGCGACCCCACCTTCGCCGACCTGCTGGCCCGGGTCCGCCGGGCCGCGCTGGGCGCCTTCGAACACCAGCAGCTGCCGTTCGAGCGGATGCTGCCCGAGCGGTCGACCGGCCCGGCGCTCAGCCACAACCCGGTGGTCCAGTCGCTGCTGCTGGTGCAGAACGCGCCGCTGGCCGCCCCCGAGCTGCCCGGCCTGGCGGTGACCGTCCGGGAGGTGCCGCGCGGCGGCGCACAGCTCGACCTCAACCTCCAACTGCGCGAGGTGGACGGCGCGTTCACCGGCACCGTCGAGTACGCGAGCGACCTCTTCGACGCCGCCACGGTGGAGCGGCTGCTCGGGCACTGGCGCACCCTGCTGGCCGCCGCCGTGGCGTCCCCCGACACCCGGCTGTCGGCGCTGCCGATGCTGACCCCGCCGGAGCGCCACCGCGCCCTGGTGGAGTGGAACGACACCGCCCACGGCTACCCGCAGGCCGGAGCCTGTCTGCACGAGCTGTTCGAGGAGCGGCTGGCCGTGCACCCGGAGGCGCCGGCCGTCCTCCACGCCGGCGGCGAGCTGAGCTACGCGGCGCTGGACGCGCTCGCCGAGCGGATCGCCGGCCGGCTGGCCGACCTGGGCGTCGGACCGGACAGCACCGTCGGCGTCTGCCTCGCCAAGGGCCCGGCGCTGGTGGCCGCCGTGCTCGGCGTGCTCAAGGCCGGCGGCGCCTACCTGCCGCTGGACCCGGCCTACCCGGAGCAGCGGCTGGCCTTCATGCTCCGCGACGCGGCGCCGCCGGTGGTGCTCACCGAGCGCGCCCTGGCCGGCCTGCTGCCGGCCGGCGGGGCCGCGCTGCTGGAGGTGGAGGACGCCGAGCAGTGGCCCGCCGCCCGCCGCCGCCCGGCCGGGACGGCCCCGGACAACCTGGCGTACGTCATCTACACCTCGGGCTCCACCGGCGCGCCCAAGGGCATCGCCGTCCCGCACCGCGGCGCCGTCAACAACCTGCTGGACCTCAACGACACCTACGGCGTCGGACCGGGCGACCGGGTGCTCGGCCTCTCCTCCCCCAGCTTCGACATGTTCGTCTACGAGACGCTCGGCATCCTGGCGGCCGGCGGCGCGGTGGTCATGCCGCACCCGGACCGGGCCCGCGACCCGCACCACTGGGTGGACCTGGTCCGCCGCCACCGGGTGACGGTGTGGAACTCGGCCCCGGCGCTGGCCGACGCCTTCGTCCGGGCCGGGGAGGAGCGCAACGTCCGGCTGCCGAGGCTCCGGGTCGCCTTCTTCGGCGGCGACTGGATCCCGGTCCCGCTGGTCGGACGGTTCCGCCGGCTGGCGCCGGAGCTGGCGTTCATCGCGCTCGGCGGCGCCACCGAGGCGTCCGTCCACTCGATCACCTACCCGGTCGGCGAGGTCGACCCGGCTTGGACGAGCATCCCGTACGGGCGCCCGATGGTGAACCAGCAGGCCGTGGTGCTGACCCCGGCGCTGGAGCCGGCCCCGGTCGGCGTCCCGGGCGAACTCTGCCTGGCCGGCACCGGGTTGACCCGCGGCTACCTCGGCCGCCCGGGCCTGACCGCGGACCGCTACCGCCCGCACCCGGGCGCCGGCACCGGGCCGGTGCCGGCCGGCGCGCGGCTGTACCGCACCGGGGACCTGGCCCGCACCCGGGCCGACGGGGTGATCGAGCTGATCGGCCGGCTGGACCACCAGGTCAAGCTGCGCGGCCTGCGGATCGAGCTGGGCGAGATCGAGTCGGTGCTGCGCCGTCACCCCGGGGTCGAACGGGCCGTCGTCGCGGCCCGCGGCAGCGGCGACGAGCGGCGGCTGGTCGGCTACCTGGTGCCCGCCCGGGACGGTGGGGCGGCCCGGGACGGCGGGGCGGCCCCGGCCGCCGCCGAGCTGCGCGCGCTGCTCAGGGCCGAGCTGCCGGAGTACATGGTCCCGGCGGTCTTCGTGACGCTGGACGCGCTGCCGCTGTCGCCCAACGGCAAGGTGGACCGCGCCGCACTGCCGGAGCCCGACGCCGCGGCCGCGAGGGCCGCCGCCGACTACGTGGCCCCCCGCGACGACACCGAGCTGGTGCTGGCCGCCCTCTGGGCCGAGCTGCTGGAGGTCGACCGGGTCGGCGCGCAGGACGACTTCTTCGCCCTCGGCGGGCACTCGCTGCTCGCCACTCGGCTCGCCTCGGCGGTGCTGGAGACCTTCGGCGTCGAGCTGCCGCTGCGCGAGCTGTTCGAGGCGCCCACCCTCGCCGAGCAGGCGCAGCGGCTGGCCGCCCGGGGGCGCGAGGCAGGCCTCGACGTCGCGGCGATGGCCCGGATCGCCGCCGCACTACTGGAGATGACGGACGAGGAGGCCCACGGGCTGCTCGCCGAACAGGACGAGCGCCAGGGGCGCGAGGAGCACGAGGAGAGCCACGCATGACCACCACCACGAGCAGCGGCGTCCTGGCCGCCTACGCCGGTCTCGGCGCGCACCGCCTGGCCGCCGCCGACCCCCTGCTGGCCGACCTGCTGGAGCGCGAGCACGCCCGGCAGAACGAGACCCTGGCCATGGTGGCCGCCTCCAGCAGCGCCGACCCCTCGGTACTGGCCTGTGCCGGCGCGAGCATCTCCAACGTCACCACCGAGGGCTACCCGGGCGCCCGCTACCACGCCGGCTGCGAGCTGGTCGACGAGGTCGAGCGGCTGGCGGTGGAGCGGGCCCGCGCCCTGTTCGGCGCCCGCTACGCCAACGTGCAGCCGCACTCGGGCAGCACCGCCAACCAGATCGTGCTCTGCACCCTGATGAAGCCGGGCGACACCCTGCTCGGCATGGAGCTGAGCGCGGGCGGGCACCTGACCCACGGCTCGCCGGCCTCGGTCTCGGGGCGGTTCTTCCACGCGGTCGGCTACGGCACCGACGCGGACGGCCTGCTGGACTACGGGCAGGTCGCCGAACTGGCCCGGAGGCACCGGCCCAAGGTGATCGTCTGCGGCGCCAGCGCCTACCCGCGCACGGTCGACTTCGCCCGGTTCCGGCGGATAGCCGACGAGGTCGGCGCCTTCCTGCTCGCCGACATCTCGCACATCGCCGGCCTCGTCGCCGCCGGGCTGCACCCGAGCCCGGTGGACCACGCGCACGCCACCACCACCAGCACCTACAAGCAGCTGTACGGCCCCCGCGGCGGCCTGATCCTGCTCGGCCGGGACGCCGACCTGCCGGTGCCCGGCACCCGGCGGACCCTCGCCCAGGCGATCGCACACGGCACCTTCCCGTTCCTCCAGGGCACCCCCGACCTGGGCGCGGTGGCCGCCAAGGCACGCGCCTTCGACCTCGCCGCCCAGCCGGAGTTCCACGCCCTGGCGCAGCGGGTGGTCTCCGGGGCCCGGGAACTCGCGGAGGCCTTCGCCGGCCTCGGCCACACCCTGGTCACCGGCGGCACCGACAACCACATGGTGCTGCTGGACGTCGGCCGGCGCGGGCTGACCGGCGCGATCGCCGAGTCCGCACTGGCCGACTGCGGGATCGTGGTCAACCGCAACCGGATCCCGGGCGACCCGCACGGCCCGCGCATCACCAGCGGCGTCCGCTTCGGCACCAACACCCTGGCGCTGCGCGGCATGGGCCCGGTCGAGCTGCGCCGCTGCGCCGCCCTGGTCGACCGGGTGCTCACCGCGCTGGTGCCGCACGGCGAGGCCGGCTTCGCCCTCGACCCGGCCGTCCGCTCCGAGGTGCGCGGCGAAGTCGCCCGGCTCTGCCGGGAGTTCCCGCTCCCGCACCACACCCCCTGACCGCCCTGCCCGCTCCGACCGCCCGGGACCACCCATGAGCCAGTCACCCCAGCGCGCCGCGCTCTCCGCCGAGAAGCGCCGCCTGCTCGCCAAGCTGCTCCAGCAGCAGGGCCTCGCCCGCACCGACGCCGCCGGCCTGATCGCCCCCCGCCCCGAGGGGGCCCGGCTGCCGCTCTCCTTCGCCCAGCAACGGCTCTGGTTCGTCGAGCAGTTCGCCGGCCCGAGCCCGCTCTACACCATCGCCTGCACCGTCCGGCTGACCGGCCGGCTGGACGCCCCCGCGCTGGAGCGGGCGCTGGGCCGGGTGGTGGAGCGGCACGAGGCCCTGCGCACCACCTTCCGCGCCGAGGAGGGCCGGCCCGAGCAGGTCGTGCACGCCCGGGTCGAGGTCGCGCTGCCGCTGACCAACCTGTCCGCGCTGCCCGCCGACGCCCGGGAGGCCGCCCTCGCCGAGCTGACCGAGCAGGAGAGCCGCCGCCCGTTCGACCTGGGCGCCGGCCCGCTGCTGCGCGGCCGGCTGGCCCGGGTGGCCGAGGAGGAGCACCTGCTGGTCCTCGCCGTGCACCACATCGTGGCGGACGGCTGGTCGCTGGACATCCTGGTCCGCGAACTGGCCCACCACTACCGGCCCTACGCCGCCGAGCCGTCCGGCCGCAGGCTCCCCGAGCTGCCCGGGCCGGCCGAGCTGCCCGAACTCCCGGTGCAGTACGCCGACTTCGCGCTCTGGCAGCACGAGCGGGTGTCCGGCGAGGCGCTGGATGCCCAACTGGCCCACTGGTGCGAGCGCCTGGCCGGCGCGCCCAGCACCGTGGACCTGCCCACCGACCGGCCGCGCACCGCCCGGCAGGGCTTCGCCGGTGCCTGCTTCCCGTGGCGGCTGGAGGGCGACCTCGCCACCCGGCTCACCGCGCTGGCCCGGGAGCACGACGCCACCCTCCACATGGCGCTGCTGGCGGGCTTCACCGCCGTGGCGCAGCGCTGGAGCGGGCAGAGCGACCTGGTGGTCGGCTCGCCGGTGGCCAACCGCAACCACCCGCAGACCGAGGGCCTGATCGGCTTCTTCGTCAACATGCTGCCGCTGCGCACCGACCTGTCCGGCAACCCGACCTTCCGCGAACTGCTGGGCCGGGTCCGGGAGTCCGCGCTCGCCGCGTACGCCCACCAGGACGTGCCGTTCGAGCGGATCGTCGAGGAGGTCCGCCCGGACCGCGACGCCGGCGGGCGCACGCCGTTCGCCAACCTGCTGCTCGTCCTCCAGAACACCCCGGAGACCGCCATCGAGCTGCACGGGCTGCGGATGGAGGTGGCCGCGGTGGACACCGGCACCGCCAAGTTCGACCTGCACCTCCAGGTCACCGAGACCCCGCAGGGCCTGACCGGCCTGGCCGACTACAGCACCGAGCTGTACGAGGAGCGCACCGTGCGCCGGTTCGTCGACCAGTGGCTGCACCTGCTGGCGGCCGCGGTCGCGGCCCCGGACACCCGGCTGGACGCGCTGCCGCTGCTGGGCTCGGCCGAGCGCGACGCCGAACTGGCGGCCGGCGCCGCGCGGCGCGCAGCCGCTCCGCGGGCGCGCAGCCTGCCGGCCGCCTTCGCCGAGCAGGTCCGGCTGCGCCCGGCGGCGATCGCGGTCAACTGCGGTGCGGCGAGCCTGAGCTACGCCGAGCTGGACCGCCGTTCGGACGCCCTGGCCCGGCGGCTGCGCGAGCTGGGGGTCGGGCCGGAGAGCCGGGTGGCGATCTGCGTCGAGCCCTCGGTACGGCTGGTCACCGGCATCCTGGGCATCCTGAAGAGCGGCGGCGCCTACGTCCCGCTCGACCCCCGACACCCGGCCGACCGGCTCGCCTACACCCTGGCCGACTCCGGCGCGGTGGCCCTGGTGGCCGACCCCGAGCACGCCGAACTCGCCGACGGCGTACCCGTGCTGGCGGTCGACCAGCCGTTGGCCGGACAGCCGCTGGAGCCGGCCCCGCTCGGGCCGGACCACCTCGCGTACGTGATCTACACCTCCGGCACCACCGGGCGCCCCAAGGGCGCGCTGCTCACCCACGCCAATGTGCTGCGGCTCTTCGAGGCGGCCGCCGCGGACGTGCCGTTCGGCCCGGACGACGTCTGGTCGCTGTACCACTCCGCCGCCTTCGACTTCTCGGTCTGGGAGATCTGGGGTGCGCTGCTGCACGGCGGCCGGATCGCCGTGGTGCCGCAGGAGGCCCGGCGCAGCCCCGCCGCCTGCCACGCGCTGGTGCGCGCCGAAGGGGTCACGGTGCTCAGCCAGACGCCCACCGCCTTCCGCCAGTTCGTCGACGCCGACGCCGAGGCCGAGGCTCTTGGGACGGAGGCCGGACCGGCGCACCGGCCGCTCGCGCTGCGGCACGTGGTGTTCGGCGGCGAGGCCCTGGAACCGGGCGCGCTGCGCGCCTGGGCCGCCCGGCACCCCGACGGCCCGCGGCTGGTCAACATGTACGGGATCACCGAGACCACCGTGCACGTCACCGCGCACCCGCTCGGCCCGGCCGACCTGGCCGCCCCCGGCAGTGTGATCGGGCGCCCGCTCGCCGATCTGGCGGTGCACCTGCTGGACCGGCGCGGCGAGCCCGTGCCGCCCGGCGTGCCCGGCGAACTGTGCGTCGGCGGGCCGGGCCTGGCCCGCGGCTACCTGGGCCGCCCCGGCCTGACCGCCGAGCGCTTCGTCCCCTCCCCGCTGGGCGACGGCGAGCGGCTGTACCGCAGCGGCGACCTCGCCCGCCGCCTGCCGGTGGGGGCACCTCCCGGCCGCCAGGCCGGGGGAGGCACGCTGGAGTACCTGGGCCGGATCGACCAGCAGGTCAAGGTCCGCGGGCACCGGGTCGAGCTCGGCGAGATCGAGGCGGAGCTGGGCGCCCACCCGGGCGTACGGCACGCGGCCGTCCTGCCCCGCGAGGCACCGGGCGGCGGCACCGGCCTGGTCGCCTACCTGGTCCCCGCGGACGGCGGATCGCCCGAGGAGCCGGCGGACCGGACCGAGGACGCCCAGCAGGTCTCCCAGTGGCGGACCGTCTTCGACACCGCCTACGAGCAGTACGAGCAGGTGGGCGGCGCCGACCCGACGTTCAACATCCGCGGCTGGACGAGCAGTTACACCGGGGAGCCGATCCCGGCCGAGGAGATGCGGCGCTGGGTGGAGGACACCGTCGCGCTGGTCCGGCGCACCGGACCGCGCCGGGTCCTGGAGATCGGCAGCGGCACCGGCCTGCTGCTCTTCCGGCTGGCCGGCGACTGCGAGCAGTACACCGCCCTCGACCTGTCGGAGAGCGCGGTCGCCCACGTCCGCCGCCACCTCCCGGCGCACTGGGAGCACGTGCGGCTGCTGCGCCGCGCCGGCCACGAGCTGGACGACCTGGCGGCCGGCCGGTTCGACACCGTCCTCGTCAACTCGGTGGCCCAGTACCTGCCGAGCGCCGGCTACCTGGTCGAGGTGCTCACCCGGGCCGCCGCACTGCTGGCCCCGGGCGGGCGGATGGTGATCGGCGACGTCCGGCACCTGGCCCTGCTGGACGCCTTCCAGGTGTCGGTGCTGCAGCCGGGCCTGCCGGCCGGGGCGGGCGACGCCGAACTGGCCCGCCAGGTCCGCCAGGCCGTCCGGCAGGAGGACGAACTGCTGCTCGACCCCCGCTTCTTCGCGGCCCTGCGCCGGGAGATCCCGCGGATCGGCCGGGTGGAGGTGCTCCCGAAGCCCGGGCGCGACCGCAACGAGATGACCCGCTACCGCTACGACGTCGTCCTGCACCTGGACACCGAACCGGCCGCCCCCGCGGTGCGCACGGTGCCGTGGACCGGCGGCGAGCTGCGGGCGCTGCTGGACGGCTCCCCGCTGGTGGTCACCGGCATCCCCAACGCCCGGGTGCACGCCGACGCCCGGACCGCCGCACGGCTCGCCGCCGGACCGGACGCGTCCACCACGGATGCCGCCGACGCCACCACGCCCGCCGCGACCACCACGCCCGCCGAGCCCGCCGAGGCCGCCGAGCCCGCCGAGCCCGCCGCACTGGACCCGCAGGAGCTGCGCGAGCTGGCCGACCGCCACGGGCACGCCGTGGAGCTCAGCTGGGCGGCCGGCGACCCGCTGGGCCGCTTCGACGCCGCGTTCCGCCCGGCCGGCACCGAGCCGGAGACGGCCCTGCCGCCCGCCGGGGACGACGCGCAACTGCCCTGGCCGCACTGGGCCAACGACCCGCACCGCGGCCGCGCCGCCCGCCGCCTGGTGCCCGTGCTCCGCTCCCACCTGCGGGAGCGGCTGCCGGAGTACATGGTCCCCGAGGCCTTCGTCACGCTGGACGCGCTGCCGCTGACCGCCAACGGCAAGCTCGACCGGGCCGCGCTGCCGGCCCCGGACTGGTCCACCGGCTCGACCGCGCTGCTCGCCCCCCGCGACGACACGGAGCGGGCGCTCGCCGAGATCTGGAGCGCCGCCCTGGGCGTGGCCCGGATCGGGCTGGCCGACGACTTCTTCGACCTCGGCGGCCACTCCCTGCTGGCCGTCCAGGTGACCGCCGCCGTCCGCGAGTCGCTGGGCCGCGCCCTGCCCGTCCGGGCGCTGTTCGAGGCCCCCGTGCTGGGCGACTACGCCGAGGCGGTGCGCCGCGCCCCGGCCGCCGAGGCCCAGGAGGCCGCGGCGGTCCCGGTGCGCGAGGCCGTACCGGCCGACGCCGCCGGCTTCGACGACCTGTCCGCCGAGGAGCTGGCGGAGCTGATGGGCGGGGGCCGGTGACCGCCGCGCGCACCCCGAACGCCACCGGCAGCCCCGGGCCCGCCCCCGGCCCTGTCCCCGATCTGACCCCCGTCCCCAGCCCCGACCTGACCCCCGACCTCGCCCCCGTGAAGGAGCACCCCGTGGCCACCGCCCCCCGCATCGCCGAGGTGCTGCCGGCCTCCGCCGCCCAGCGCCGGTTCTGGCTGATCGACCGGCTGGAGGGCTCCAGCGGCGTCTACAACACCGCCGCCGCCCTGCGGCTGCGCGGACCGCTGGCCGCCGACCACCTCCGGGAGGCGTTCCAGCTGCTGGTCGACCGGCACGAGGCGCTGCGCACCGTCTTCCCGGCCCGCGACGGCGTCCCGGTCCAGCTGGTGCTGCCGCGCCGCGTGTTCGAGCTGGGCGTGACGGAGGCCGCCGGCGCCGGCGAGGCCGAGGTCCGGGAGCTGGCCGGCCGGCTCGCCGAGCAGCCGTTCGACCTGGCCAAGGGGCCGCTGCTGCGGGCCGAACTGATCACCCTCGGGCCGCAGGAGCACCTGCTGGTCGTGGTGCTGCACCACATCGTGGTGGACCGCTGGTCCTTCGGCCTGCTGATGTCCGAACTCTCCGAGTGCTACGCCGCCCGGGCCGAGCGGCGGCCCGTCCGGCTGCCCGAGCTGCCGCTGCGCTACGCCGACCACGTGGCCAGCCGGCAGGCCCTGCTGGACGGCGGCCTCGGCGACCGGCTGCTCGACCACTGGCGCGAGCGGCTGGCCGGCGCGCCCCAGGCCCTGGAGCTGCCCGGCGACCGCCCGCGCCCGGCGGTGCGCAGCTTCCGCGGCGCGACCGTGCCGGTGCGGCTGGACGCGGCCGCCTCGCAGGCGGTGCGCGACCTCGCCCGGGCCGCGGGGGCGACCCCGTTCATGGTGCTGCTGGCCGCCTTCCAGGCCGTGCTGGCCCGGCACGCGGGCACCGAGGAGGTGGTGGTGGCGACCGGGCCCGCCACCCGTTCCCCGGGGACGGAGCTGCTGGTCGGCGCCCTGGTCAACACGGTGCTGCTGCGCACCTCGCTGGCCGGCGACCCGAGCTTCGCCGAGCTGGTGGAGCGGGTGCGGGGCACCGCGCTGGACGCCTTCGAACACCAGGAGCTGCCGTTCGACCGGCTGGTCGAGGAGCTGGCGCCCAGCCGCGACCTGTCGCGCAACCCGCTGGCGCAGGTCGGCTTCGTGCTCCAGAACGCGCCGGCCGCCACGCCCGCGCTGGCCGGCCTGGACGTCGAGCCGGTGGCGGTGGCCCGGGACAGCGCCCACCTGGACCTCGACCTCCAACTGACCGAGGAGGAGGGCTGCTTCACCGGCTTCGCCGAGTTCGCCCGGGACCTCTTCGACACCCCGACGGTGGCCCGGCTGCTCGGCCACTGGACCACCCTGCTGACCGCCGCCGTCCGGACGCCGGGCACCCGCCTGTCGGCGCTGCCGATGCTCACGGAGGAGGAGCTGGCGCAGGAGCTGCACGGCTGGAACGACACCGACGGCGAGCTCCCGGCCGGCCTGCGGGTGGACCAGCTGTTCGCCCGCCGGGCGGCCCGCACCCCGGAGGCGGTCGCGGTGGTCGACGCGACCGGTTCCGTCGACTACCGGACGCTGGACGCCTGGGCGGGCCGGATCGCCCACCGGCTGCGGGCGGGCGGCGTCGGACCGGACGTGCCGGTGGCGCTCTGCCTGGAGCGCGGCGCGGGGCTCAGCGCCGCCATGCTGGGCACGCTGCGGGCCGGCGGCGCCTTCCTCGGGCTGGACCCGTCCTACCCGGCCGACCGGCTGGCCTTCATGCTCGCCGACGCGCGGCCGGCCGTGGTGCTCGCCAACCGGTCCACCGCGGGCGCACTGCCGGCCGGAACCGAGGTGCTGCTGCTGGAGGACGTCGCCGCGGACGGACCGGAGTTCGGCCGCGGGGACGACGGCCCCACCGACGGCCCCACCGACGGCCCCACCGACGGCCCCACCGACGGCTCCACCGGCCGGCCCACCGACGACCGCACCCGTGCCGGCGAGGCCGACCTGGCCTACCTGGTCTACACCTCGGGCTCCACCGGGCGCCCGAAGGGCGTCGCCGTCACCCACCGCGCCATCGTCAACACCTTCGCCGGGCTGGCCCGTTCGCACGGCTTCGGGCCCGGCGACCGGATGGTCGCGCTGCACTCGCCGAGCTTCGACCCGGCCGTGCACGACTGCCTGGCCCCGCTGCTGGTCGGCGCCGCCGCCGTCTTCCCCGCGCCGGAGGCGGCTCGCGACCCGCGGCACTGGGCCGAGCTGGTGGCCCGCCACCGGGTGACCGTCTGGTCGATGGGGCCGGCCGGCACCGAGGCGATGCTGGCCGCCGCGGAGGAGCACGGCCTGGTCCTGGACAGCCTGCGCGCCGCACTGATCGGCGGGGACGTGCTGCCGCCCGCGCTGCCGCCGCGGCTGCGCGCCGCCGCACCCGGCTGCCGGGTGGTCAACTCGGCCGGGGTGGCCGAGGCCGCCTTCTGCAACAACGAGTACCCGGTGCCCGAGGACGCCGACCCGACCGCCCCCGTCCCGTACGGGCGCCCGCTGCCCAACCAGCGGCTGCTGGTGCTGGACGGGCTGCTGCGGGCCGTCCCGGCCGGCGTGCCCGGCGAGCTGTGCGTGGCGGGCGAGGGGCTGGCCCGCGGCTACCTGGGCCGCCCCGGCCTGACCGCCGAGCGCTTCGTGCCCAACCCCTACGGCCGGGTGCCGGGCGAGCGCCTCTACCGGACCGGTGACCTGGCCCGCCGCCGGGCCGACGGCGAGCTGGAGCTGCTCGGCCGGGCCGACCACCAGGTCAAGATCCGCGGCTTCCGGGTCGAACCGGGCGAGGTGACCGGCGTGCTGCAGGGCCACCCGGCGGTGGCCGACGCGATCGTGGTGGCGCGCGAGGTGGCCCCGGGCGACCGGCGGCTCGCCGCGTACTGGGTGCCCGCCGCCGGCGCACCGGCGTCCGGCGCCGAGCTGGCCGCCTGGCTGCGTGAGCGGCTGCCCGCCCACCTGGTGCCCGCGCTCTGGACGGAGCTGGCGGCCCTGCCGCTCTCCCCCAACGGCAAGGTGGACCGGGCCGCGCTGCCCGCACCGGCCGCCGCGGCCGGTGCGGCCGACCGGCTCGCCCCGCGCACCGCCGCCGAGGCCGCGATCGCCGCGATCTGGCAGCGGCTGCTGGAGCTGCCCGAGGTCGGCGTGCTGGACGACTTCTTCGCCCTCGGCGGCCACTCGCTGCTGGCCAACCGGCTGGTCGGCGCGCTGCGCGCGGAGTTCGGCGTGGAGCTGCGGCTGCGGGAGGTGTTCGCCGCCGTCACGGTGGCCGCCCAGGCCGAGCTGGTCGAGCGGCTGCGCTCCGCGGCCGGCACCGACGGCGGCCCGGCGGACGGCGCCGCCACCGCCCTGCCGCCGGTCGTCCCGGCGGACCGCACCCTGCCGCTGCCGCTCTCCTTCGCCCAGCAGCGGATGTGGCTGTTCGACCGCTTCGCCCCCGGCAACCCGGCCTACCACGTGCCCACCGCGGTGCGGATCGGCGGCGCGCTCGACCCGGTGGCGCTGGCCACCGCCCTGCGCTCGCTGACGGCCCGGCACGAGGTGCTGCGCACCGTGCTGCCGGAGGTGGACGGCGTGCCGGCGCAGCGGGTGCTGCCGGTCGGCGAGGCGCCGCTGACCGTGCGCGACCTCGCCGGGGACGAGCGGGCCGAGGCGGTCGTCGACGCCTTCGTCGCCCGTCCGTTCGACCTGGCGGCCGAGGTGCCGCTGCGCGCCCTGCTGCTGCGGGTGGCACCGGCCGAGCACGTCCTGGTGCTGGTCATCCACCACATCGCGCTCGACGGCTGGTCGATGGGCGTGCTGGTCGAGGACCTGGGCGCGCTCTACGACGGACGGGAGCTGCCGCCGCTGCCGGTGCAGTACGCCGACTACGCCCGCTGGCAGGCCGACCGCGCCGCCGAGGGCCGCTGGACCGGACAGCTGGCGCACTGGCGCGAGCGGCTGGCCGGGCCGCTGCCGGTGCTGGAGCTGCCCACCGACCGCCCGCGCCCGGCCGTCCCGAGCCTGGCCGGGGCGGTGCACGAGTTCGAGCTCACCGCCGAGCTGACCGAACGGCTGCGCGCGCTCGGCGCCCGGCACGGCGCCACCCTGTTCATGGTGCTGCTGGCCGGCTACCAGACGCTGCTGGGCCGGCTCTCCGGCGCCGAGGACGTCCTGGTCGGCACCCCGGTCGCCGGCCGCGGGCAGCAGGAACTGGACGGCCTGGTGGGCTGCTTCGTCAACAGCCTGGCACTGCGCGGCGACCTCTCCGGCGACCCGGCCTTCGCCGAGCTGTTGGAGCGCACCCGGGACCGCACGCTGGCCGACTTCGACTGCCAGGAGGTGCCGTTCGAGCAGGTGCTGGACGCCGTCGGTGCCGAGCGCGACCCGGCCCGGCACCCGGTGTTCCAGACCATGCTGACGCTGCAGAGCGCCCGCCCGCCCCGGGCCGGCTTCGCCGGGCTGCGCGTGCAGCCGCTGGAGGCACGGACCGGCTCCTGCCTGATGGACCTGATGTTCACCGCCGTCGAGCAGGACGGCCGGCTGGCCTTCACGGTGGAGTACGCGACGGACCTGTTCGACGCGGCGGGCGTCGCCCGCCTGGCGCACCGCTTCGGCGTGCTGCTGTCGGCCGCCGCCGAGGCGCCGCGGACCGCGCTGTCCGCGCTGCCGCTGCTCGACGCCGAGGAACGCCGCACGGTGCTCACCGGGTGGAACGACACCGCCCGCCCCGTCCCGGCCGGCGGCCTGCACGACCTGGTCGCGGCGGCCGCGGCCCGTACCCCCGACGCTCCGGCGCTGGAGCACGAGGGCCGCACGACCGGCTATGCCGAGCTGGAGGCCGCCGCCGGGCGCTGCGCCGCGCGGCTGCGCGGGCTGGGGATCGGTGCGGGCAGCGTGGTCGCGGTCCACGCGGCCCCGACGCCGCAGCTGGTCACCGCCCTGCTCGGGGTGCTGAAGGCGGGCGCGGCGTTCACCACGCTGGACCCGGAACTGCCCGGGGAGCGGCTGCGGCTGCTGCTGGAGCTGTCCGGCGCCGGGCTGGTGCTCACCGACGGGAGTCCGGCCGGACCGCTGTTCGACGGGCTGCGGGTGGAGCCGGTCGAGGAGCCGGGCGGCACGGCCGAGCGGACGGGCCCGGGCGGCACGGCCGAGCGGACGGACCCGGCCGGCCCCGCCCCCGCGACCGAACCCGAGGCGCTGGCCTGCGTGTTCTTCACCTCGGGCACCACCGGTGTGCCCAAGGGCTCGATGTTCACCCACCGGGGCCTGGTGAACTTCACCCTGGCGATGGCCGAGGAGTTCCGCCTCGCCCCCGGCGACCGCTTCCTGCAGCTGGCCTCCACCGGCTTCGACGTGCTGGTCGAGGAGCTGTTCCCGGCCCTGGCCGCCGGCGCCACCGTGGTGCTGCCCGGTACCCGGCTGCTGGCCCGCGGCGTCGACCTGACCCGCTACCTGGCGGAGCACCGGATCACCGGCCTGGAGCTGACCACCGCCTACTGGCACGACTGGACCGCCGACCTGGAGCGCACCGGCGCCGCGCTGCCGCCGGACCTGCGGTTCGTCGCGATGGGCGGCGAGCGGGTGCGCCGGGACCGGCTGGCGGTGTGGCAGCGCCTCGGGGTCCCGCTGGTGCACGTGTACGGGCTCACCGAGGTCACCTGCACCTCGGCCACCCGGCGGGTGACCGGCGAGCCGGTGGGCGGCGACGGCCTGCCGATCGGCCGCCCGCTGCCCAACACCACCGTCTACCTGCTGGACCGGGCCGGGCAGCCGGTGCCGATCGGCTCCCCCGGCGAGCTGTTCCTCGGCGGCGCCGGCCTGGCCCGCGGCTACCTGGGCCGCCCGGGCCTGACCGCCGAGCGCTTCGTGCCGGACCCGTTCGGCGAGCCCGGCGCCCGGCTCTACCGCACCGGCGACCTGGCGCGCCACCGGGCCGACGGCGAGGTGGAGTTCATCGGCCGCGCGGACCAGCAGGTGAAGATCCGCGGCCACCGGATCGAGCCCGCCGAAGTGGAGGCCCGGCTCGCCGAGCTGCCCGGGGTCGGCGCCGCCGCGGTGGTGGTGCGCGAGGACGAGCCGGGCGAGAAGCGCCTGGTCGGGTACGCGGTCGCCGCCCCGGGTGCCGCGCCGGACGCCTTCGAGCTGCGCGCCGCGCTCCGCGAGCGGCTGCCCGAGTACCTGGTGCCGTCGGCGATCGTGCTGCTGCCCGCGCTGCCGCTGAACGGCAACGGCAAGCTCGACCGCGGCGCGCTGCCGCGGCCCGGCCGGGCGGAGCTGACCGGCGACGCGGCGGTCGCCCCGCGCACCCCCGCCGAGCGGGAGATCGCGGAGCTGGCGGGCGAGTTGCTCGGCCTGCCGGCCGTCGGCGTCCACGACGACCTGTTCGACCTGGGCCTGCACTCGCTGCTGGCCGCCCGGTTCGCCGCCCGGGTGCGCGAGGCCTGCCAGGTGGAGGTGCCCCTGCGGGTCTTCTACGAGGCGCCCACCGTCGCCGAGTTGGCCCTGCGGGTGGTGCAGCTCCAGGCCGAGGGGACCGACCCGGACGACCTGGCGCAGCTGCTCGCCGAACTGGAGGCCGAGGACGGCCTCGCCTCCGCCTGACCCCGGCCCGACCACCCCGGCCCGGCACCCGGCCGATCAGCTGCCCCGGCCGGCCACCGGGCCCACCCACCTGCCCACCTTCCCGATCCGCCGCCTGGAGGAACCCCGTGACCATCGCCCCCGCCCTGCTGGAGGACTGGCTCCGCGAGCGCTACTTCACCACCACCTACGACATCAGCAGCAGCGGTGTCGAGAACTACACCGTCGACCAGGTCCTCGCCCTGGCCGGCACCGACGCCGCCTCGCTCGGCGGCATCATGTTCCGCGACAGCCACTCGCTCGGCGGCGAACCGCTGCGCGCCGCGCTCGCCGAGCGGCACGGCACCGACCCCGGCTCGGTGATCGCCACCCAGGGCTCCAGCGAGGCCGTCTACCTGGTCATGCAGGCCCTGCTGAAGCCCGGCGACGAGGTGGTGGTGCAGGCTCCCGCCTACCACGCGCTGGTCGAGGTGGCCGCCTCGCTGGGCTGCCGGATCGTCCCCTGGGCGATGCGCACCGCGCACGGCGTGGTCACCAACGAGGACGAGCTGCTGGCGCTGATCGGCCCGGCCACCGCCATGGTGGTGGTCAACTTCCCGCACAACCCGACCGGCGCCACGGTGACCGGGGAGCAGCAGGCCGCCATCGTCGACGCCTGCGCCCGGTACGGCACCTGGCTCGCCTGGGACAACGCCTTCCAGCACCTGGTCTACGACCGCGAGCCGCTGCCCGACCCGGCCCCCGGCTACCCCCGGGCGATCTCCTTCGGCACCCTGTCCAAGGCGTACGGCCTGCCGGGCCTGCGGGTCGGCTGGGCACTGGCCGCGCCCGAGGTACTCGCCGGCTGCGTGCGCCGCCGCGACTACACCAGCCTGGCGCTCTCCCCGCTGGTCGAGGCGGTGGCCACGCACGCCGTCCGGCACGCCGACGAGCTGCTCCGCCCCCGGCTGGCCCAGGCCACCGCCAACCGCGCGGTGCTGGCCGACTGGCTGGCCGAGCACCGCGACCGGGTGCACGCCGACCTGCCGGCCGGCGGGGTCACCGCCTTCCCCGAGCTGACCACGGTGGCGGACGTGACCGCGTTCGCCGACCGGCTCGACCGCGAGCACGGCGTGCTGGTCGTGCCCGGCGTCTGCTTCGGCGCCCCGCGGCACATCCGGCTCGGCTTCGGCGGCTCCTCCGCGGAGCTGGCCGCCGGCCTCGACCGGCTCGCCGCGCTGCTGCCCGCAGCCGGCTGAGGCCCGCAGGCCCGACCGCCGGCCTTCCCCGCCGCTCTTCCGTCCGGGCTCCGCCGAGCCCTCCCGCACCACCGACCCACCGAGGTGACACCCATGCACACCCTCGCACTCGACCCCGCCGACGCCGACGCGGTCGCCGCCCTGCTCGACGAACTGGCCGACCGGCACGGCAGCGTCGAGGACCAGGCCCTCCAGGACGAACTGGCCGTCCAGTCCCACCGGCTGCCGCTCGCCCTGCGCCGCTTCCTGACCGACTTCCGGCTGCACGAGCCGGCCGGCGCCTGCGTGGTCTCCGGCTACCGGGTCGACCAGGACCGGATCGGCGCCACCCCGGCGCACTGGCAGCACCGCACCGGCGTCTCCCCGGCGCTGCGCGAGGAGATCTTCCTGCTGCTCTGCGGGGCCCTGCTCGGCGAGCCGGTCGCCTGGGCCACCCAGCAGGACGGCTACCTGGTGCACGACGTGCTGCCGGTGAAGGGCCACGAGGACGAGCAGATCGGCACCGGCAGCAACCAGACCATCTTCTGGCACGTCGAGGACGCCTTCCACCCCTACCGGGGCGACTACGTGGGCCTGCTCTGCCTGCGCAACCCGGACCGGGTACCGACCACCTTCGTCGGCGTGCAGGACCTGGACATCTCCGCCGAGGACCGGCGGGTCCTCGCCGAACCGCGGTTCTACATGCTGCCGGACAACTCGCACCTCCAGATGCTCGACAGCGGGCCCGGCCGGGCCCTCGCGGGCGGTGCGGAACTGCTCGACGAGGCGTACGACCGGCTGAAGCGGATGCGCGACGACGCCGCGCCCGTGCCGGTGCTGTTCGGCTCGCCCAGCGACCCGTACCTCTGCCTGGACCCGTACTTCATGGACCTGGACCGCCTGGACGAGGAGGCCCGGGGCGCGCTCCAGCGGCTCTCCGCGGAGATCGACCGCCGGCTCGGCGGCGCCGCACTGGCCCCCGGCGAGATCGTCTTCGTCGACAACTACCGTGCGGTGCACGGCCGCAGCTCCTTCGCCGCGCGCTTCGACGGCACCGACCGCTGGCTCAAGCGGGTCAACGTGGCCCGCGACCTGCGCAAGTCCCGCGACGCCCGGGCCGCCGCCGGCTCCCGCGTCCTGTTCTGAGCGCCCAACGCCGGCCACCACCCCAACTCCGCCTTCCGCCCAGCGCCTTCGGGCCGGTCCGACCTTCTCCGGGGAGAGCACCGTGAGCACCACCCAGTCCGCCACCGCCGCGTCGTCGAGCGGCCGCGCCGCCGAGGCCACCGCCTCCGCTGCCGCTGCCGCCGCCGGGGCCGTCGGCTCCGCCGCCGACACCGCCCGCCGGATCGCCGAGCTGTCGCCCGACCAGCGGGCCCGGCTGGAGGCCCGGCTGCGCGAGCGGCTGGCCCGGCGCCCGGCCGCCACGGCCGGCGTGCCGCGCCGCACCCCGGGGGCACCGGTGCCGCTCTCCTTCGCCCAGGAGCAGATCTGGCTGGCCCAGCAGCTCGCCCCCGAGTCGGCGGCGTACAACGTGCCGATGGCGGTCGCCTGCACCGGGCCGCTGGACGCCGGGCGGCTGGCCCGGGCGTTCCGCACGGTGATCTCCCGGCACGAGGTGCTGCGCACCACCTTCGCCGCCGGGCCGGACGGTTCGCCGGTCCAACTGGTTCACGAGCAGGACGGGTTCGAGCTTCCGGTGACCGACCTCCGGTCGACGGCGGACGCCGGGGCGCGGGTGCGCGAGCGGCTGGCCGAGGAGGCGCACACCCCCTTCGACCTGGCCTCCGGGCCACTGCTGCGGGCCGCCCTGCTGCGCACCGGCGAGCAGGAGCACGCACTCTTGCTGACGGTCCATCACATCGCGGTCGACGCCTGGTCGGTGAACGTGCTGCTGGGCGAGGTCGAGGCCGCCTACCGGCAGGCGGACGGGCCGGCCGGCGCGGAGCTGCCGCCGCTGCCGGTGCAGTACGGCGACTTCGCCGCCTGGCAGCGCGGCCGCCTCGACGGCGCCGCGTACCGGGAGAGCCTGGACTACTGGCAGCAGCGGCTGTCCGGCCTGACCGACACCCCGCCGCCGGCCACCGCGACCGGCCGCCCCGAGGACGGTCCCGGCGCCGGCTCGCACAGCCTGGAGCTGCCCGCCGACGTGACCGCGGGCCTGCGGGCCCTGGCCGCGCGGCACCGGACCACGCTCTTCACGGTGGCGCTGGCCGCCCTCCAGACGCTGCTGCACCGCTACGGCTGCGGGGAGGACCCGGTGGTCGCCACCCCGGTCGGCGGCCGCGAGCGCACCGAACTCGAAGGACTGGTCGGCTGCTTCGTCAACACCCTGCTGCTGCGCGGCGACGTCTCCGGCGAGCCGACCTTCGCCGACCTGCTGGACCGGGCCGCCGAGGCGACCCGGCGCGACTTCCAGCACCAGGAGGTGCCCTTCGAGCAGCTGGCCGCGCGACTGCGGGCCGGCTCCCCGGAGGGGCTGGCGCGCACCATGCTGGTGCTCGACCAGGCCGCACCGGGCGGCGCTCCCGGCCCGGCCGGGCCGGCCGCCGGGCCCGGCGAACTGGTGCTGCGCCCGCTGGACGGCACCGGCCCGGCCGACGCGAAGCGGGATCTGACGTTCACCGTCTCGGAGACCGGCGACACCCTCGTGCTGACCCTGGTGCACCGCACCGACCGGTACGAGGAGCGGTCCGCCGAGCGCCTGCTCGCCCACTACGCCACCCTGCTGCGCGAGGCCTGCGCCGACCCGCACCGCGCGGTCGGCCGGCTGCCGCTGCTCACCGCCGCGGAGCGCGCGCTGGTGCTGGACGGCTGGAACGCGACCGCCCTGGAGGTGCCGGCCGGCACCTTCCACGGCCGGTTCGCCGAGCAGGCCGCCCGGACCCCGCAGGCCGTCGCGGTGGTCGGCGCCGACGGCACCCACCGCTACGCCGAACTGGACCGGCTGGCCAACCGGCTGGCCCACCACCTGCGCGGGCTCGGCGTCGGCGCCGAGACCCCGGTCGGCATCTGCCTGGAGCGCGGCACGTGGACCGTGGTGGCGCTGCTGGCCGTGCTCAAGGCCGGCGGCTGCTACGTGCCGATCGACCCGGCCCAGCCGCAGGAGCGGATGGCGATGATGCTCGCCGACACCGCCGCCCCCGTGGTGGTCACCCGCGCCGGCTCGGCCGGCCGGCTGCCGGCGGGCGTGCAGGCCGTCGTGGTGGAGGAGCTGGCCCTCGACGCGCTGCCCGACACCGCCCCCGCGGTGGCCGTCGACCCGGGCCAGGCCGCCTACGTGCTGTTCACCTCCGGCTCCACCGGACGCCCCAAGGGCGTCGTGGTCGAGCACCGGCAGGTGCTCAACTACCGCACCGCCGTGGTCTCCGCGCTGGCCCTGGCGCCGGAGGCCGGGTACGCGATGGTGCAGCCGTTCACCTTCGACTCCTGCGTCACCGTGCTGTCCGCCGCGCTGCTGGGCGGCGGCACGCTGCACATGGTGGACGCCGACACCGCCTCGGACGGGCGGCGGCTGGCGGCCTACTTCGCCGAGCACTCCATCGACTACCTGAAGATCAGCCCCTCCCACCTGGCGGCGCTGGAGGGCCCGGGCGCCGAGCACCGCGTGCTCCCCAATCGCGGGCTGATCCTCGGCGGCGAGGGCTCCACCAGCACCTTCGTCCGCGAGCTGCTCGGCCGGGCCGAGTGCGAGGTCCTCAACCACTACGGCCCCACCGAGACCACGGTCGGGGTGACCACCCACCACCCGCGGGCCGAGGAGCTCGCCGCCACCCCGACCGTGCCGATCGGCCGGCCGCTCGGCAACGTCCGGGCGTACGTGCTGGACGGCCGGGGCGAGCCGGTGCCGGTCGGGGTGCCGGGCGAGCTGTTCATCGGCGGCGCCCAGGTGACCCGCGGCTACCTGGGCCGCCCGGGCCTGACCGCCGAGCGCTTCGTCCCGGACCCGTTCGGCGAGCCCGGCGCCCGGCTCTACCGCACCGGCGACCTGACCCGCCGGCTGCCGTCCGGCCATCTCCGGCCGGAGGACGGGGGAGGCGCGATCGAGTTCCTCGGACGGCTGGACGACCAGGTGAAGATCCGCGGCTTCCGGATCGAACTGGGCGAGGTGGAGGCCGCGTTGGCCGCGCTGGAGCCGGTGGCGGCAGCAGCGGCGGTGGTCCGCGAGGACCGGCCGGGCGACCGGCAGCTGGTCGGCTACCTGGTCCCGGCACCCGGTGCCGAGGTCGAACCCGCCGCCCTGCGCACCGAGTTGGCGAAGACACTGCCCGGCTACATGGTCCCGTCCGCGCTGGTGGTGCTCGACGCGCTGCCGCTGACCGCGCACAACAAGCTGGACCGGCGGGCGCTGCCGGCCCCGCCCCGCCAGGAGGCCGCCCCCGGCGCGGGCCGGGCCGCGCGCGACGAGCGGGAGGCCGCCCTCTGCCGGATCTTCGCCGAGGTGCTGGGCACGGACCGCGAGCCGGGCATCGACGAGGACTTCTTCGACCTCGGCGGCCACTCCCTGCTGGCGATGCGCCTGGTCGCGGCCGTCCGCACCGAGCTCGACGCCGAGCTGGGCATCCGCGACCTCTTCGAGGCGCCGACCGTCGCGGAGCTGGCCGAGCGCCTGGCGGGGGCCGCGCCCGCCGCCGCGCTACCGCCGTTGGTCCGGGCCGAGCGCCCCGACGTGCTGCCGCTCTCCTTCGCCCAGCGCCGGCTCTGGTTCCTCAACCGGATGGAGCGCGGGGCCAGTGCCTACGCGATGCCGGTGGTGCTGCGGTTGACCGAGGCGGTGGACACCAGCGCGCTACAGGCCGCCCTCGACGACGTCGTCGAACGCCACGAGACCCTGCGCACCCTCTTCCCCGAAACCGACGGCGAACCCCACCAGGACATCCGCCCCGCCACCCACCGACTCATCCCCCTCCACCTCCACACCACCACCGACGAAACCGAAGCCCGCACCCGCATCGCCGAACTCGCCTCCACCCCCTTCGACCTCACCACCCAACTCCCCCTCCGCGCCACCCTGTTCACCCTCACCCCCCACCACCACCTCCTCACCCTCGTCCTCCACCACATCGCCGGCGACGGCTGGTCCATGCAACCCCTCACCCACGACCTCACCACCGCCTACCACGCCCACACCACCGGCCACACCCCCAACTGGCCCCAACTCCCCATCCAGTACGCCGACTACACCCTCTGGCAACACCACCACCTCGGAAACCCCGACACCCCCCACACCCCCCTCCACACCCAACTCACCCACTGGACCAACCACCTCACCAACCTCCCCGACACCATCCCCCTCCCCACCGACCACCCCCGACCCACCAACCCCACCCACCACGCCCGCACCCACACCACCCACACCCACCCCACCACCCACCACCAACTCACCACCCACGCCCACACCCACCACGCCACCCTCTTCCACACCCTCCACGCCGCCCTCGCCACCCTCCTCACCCGCAACGGCGCCGGCACCGACCTCCCCATCGGCACCCCCACCGCCGGCCGCACCCACCCCCACCTCGACCACCTCATCGGCTTCTTCGTCAACACCCTCGTCCTGCGCACCAACACCACCGGCAACCCCACCCACACCCAACTCCTCCACCACACCCGCGACCTCAACATCACCGCCCTCACCCACCAGGACCTCCCCTTCGAACGCCTCGTAGAAGCCCTCAACCCCACCCGCACCCCCCACCACCACCCCCTCTTCCAAACCATCCTCACCCTCAACAACACCACCACGGTGACCAGCGAACTCGACTCCCAGGACGTCGAGTTCGAGCGCGCCGCCAAGTTCGACCTGTCGTTCACCGTCACCGAGCAGCACACCCCCGACGGCACCCCCGACGGCCTCACCGTCACCATCGAGTACGCCGCCGACCTCTTCGAACCCGCCACCGTCGAACGCCTCGCCGACCAGTTCCAGCGCATCCTGCAGAGCGCCGCCGAACACCCCGACACCCCCATCCACGACATCGACCTGCTGGGCGAGGCCGGACGGGCCGAGCTCGCCGCGCTGGCCACCGGCGACGCCCACCCGCTGCCCGCCGCCGCCCTGCCGGAGCTGTTCGCCGCCCAGGTCGCCCGCACCCCCGACGCCACCGCCGTCGCCTGCGGCACCGACACCCTCAGCTACACCGAACTCGACACCGCCACCGACCGCCTCGCCCGCCACCTCACCGCGCTGGGCGCGGGCGCCGAGAGCCGGGTCGCGCTGCTCCAGCAGCGCTCGACGGCGCTGGTGGTCAGCACGCTGGCCGTGGTGCGGGCGGGCAGCGCGTACGTGCCGCTGTCCGAGAGCTGGCCCGCCGAGCGGATGGAGCTGGTGCTCGCCGACACCGGCGCCGAACTGCTGCTGGTGGACGCGGCCACCCGCGACCTGCCGTTCGTCCGGGCCCGGGCGGCGGCCGGCGTGCGGGTGGTGGACGTCTCGCTCCCGCTGCCGGACGCCCCCGCCCGCGCCGTCCCGGTGCGCCCCTGCCCGGCCGTCCAGCCGGAGCGGCTCGCCTACGTGATGTACACCTCCGGCTCCACCGGCACGCCCAAGGGCGTCGCCGTCACCCACGCGGACGTGGCGGCGCTGGCCGCCGACCACTGGTGGCAGCAGGACGGCCACCACCGGCGGGTGCTGTTCCACTCCCCGCACGCCTTCGACGCGGCCACCTACGAGCTGTGGGTGCCCCTGCTGAGCGGCGGCCAGGTGGTGGTGGCGCCGGCCGGCGAGCTGGACGCCGAGCGGATCGGGCGGCTGGTCACCGAGCACCGGATCACCGCGCTCTGGCTGACCGCCGGCCTGTTCCGGCTGCTCGCCGAGGACGCGCCGGAGAGCCTGGCCGGGGTGCGCGAGGTGCTCACCGGCGGCGACGTCGTCCCGGCGGCCGCGGTGCGCCGGGTGCTCGACGTCCACCCGGGGCTGCGGGTGGTCGACGGCTACGGCCCGACCGAGACCACCGTCTTCGCCACCCGGCACCCGATGGCCGCCGGGGACGAGCTCGGCAGCGCCGTGCCGATCGGCCGCCCCCTGGACAACATGCGGGTCCAGGTACTGGATGCCGGACTGCGGCAGGTCCCGGTCGGGGTGCCGGGCGAGCTGTTCATCGCCGGCGCCGGCCTGGCCCGCGGCTACCTGGGGCGTCCGGGCGCGACGGCCGAGCGGTTCCTGCCCGACCCGTTCGGCGAGCCCGGCTCGCGGATGTACCGCACCGGCGACCTCGGCCGCTGGAACCCTCACGGCACCCTCGACTTCCTCGGACGCACCGACGACCAGATCAAGCTGCGCGGCTTCCGCATCGAACCCGCCGAGATCGAGGCCCACTTCACCGCCCGACCCGACATCGCCCAGGCCGCCGTCCTGCTCCGCGAGGACAACCCGGGGGATCAGCGCCTGGTGGCCTACCTGGTGCCGGCCGGCGACGCCGTCCCGGACCTCGCCGAACTCCGCGCCACCGCCGCGGCCCGGCTGCCGTCCTACCTGGTGCCGTCCGCGGTCGTCCTGCTCGACACCCTGCCGCTCACCCCCAACGGCAAGCTCGACCGCCGCGCCCTGCCGGCCCCGGTCACCTCTGCAGGAACGACGCGCCGCGCACCCCGCACCCCCCGCGAGGAAGTCCTCTGCGGCCTCTTCGCCGCCACCCTCAACACCGAAGCCGTCGGCATCGACGACAACTTCTTCGACCTCGGCGGCCACTCCCTGCTGGCGATGCGCCTGGTCGCGGCCGTCCGCACCGAGCTGGACGCCGAGCTGGGCGTGCGTGACCTCTTCGAGGCGCCGACCGTCGCCACCCTCGCCGAGCGCCTGGAGCAGGCCGGGCCCGCCACGGCACTGCCGCCGCTGGTGCGGGCGGAGCGTCCGGAGCGCATCCCGCTCTCGTCCGCGCAGTCCCGGCTCTGGTTCCTCAACCGGATGGAGGAGACCGAGCGCGCCTCCTACAACATCCCGGTGGTGCTGCGGTTGACCGAGGCGGTGGACACCGCCGCCCTACAGGCCGCCCTCGACGACGTCGTCGAACGCCACGAGACCCTGCGCACCCTCTTCCCCGAAACCGACGGCGAACCCCACCAGGACATCCGCCCCGCCACCCACCGACTCATCCCCCTCCACCTCCACACCACCACCGACGAAACCGAAGCCCGCACCCGCATCGCCGAACTCGCCTCCACCCCCTTCGACCTCACCACCCAACTCCCCCTCCGCGCCACCCTGTTCACCCTCACCCCCCACCACCACCTCCTCACCCTCGTCCTCCACCACATCGCCGGCGACGGCTGGTCCATGCAACCCCTCACCCACGACCTCACCACCGCCTACCACGCCCACACCACCGGCCACACCCCCAACTGGCCCCAACTCCCCATCCAGTACGCCGACTACACCCTCTGGCAACACCACCACCTCGGAAACCCCGACACCCCCCACACCCCCCTCCACACCCAACTCACCCACTGGACCAACCACCTCACCAACCTCCCCGACACCATCCCCCTCCCCACCGACCACCCCCGACCCACCAACCCCACCCACCACGCCCGCACCCACACCACCCACACCCACCCCACCACCCACCACCAACTCACCACCCACGCCCACACCCACCACGCCACCCTCTTCCACACCCTCCACGCCGCCCTCGCCACCCTCCTCACCCGCAACGGCGCCGGCACCGACCTCCCCATCGGCACCCCCACCGCCGGCCGCACCCACCCCCACCTCGACCACCTCATCGGCTTCTTCGTCAACACCCTCGTCCTGCGCACCAACACCACCGGCAACCCCACCCACACCCAACTCCTCCACCACACCCGCGACCTCAACATCACCGCCCTCACCCACCAGGACCTCCCCTTCGAACGCCTCGTAGAAGCCCTCAACCCCACCCGCACCCCCCACCACCACCCCCTCTTCCAAACCATCCTCACCCTCAACAACACCACCACGGGAACGGACGGTTGGGCCTCGGCGGCGCCGGTCGGACCGGAGGAGGAGTCCGGCCGGACGGCGAAGTTCGACCTCTCCTTCACCGTCACCGAGCAGCACACCCCCGACGGCACCCCCGACGGCCTCACCGTCACCATCGAGTACGCCGCCGACCTCTTCGAACCCGCCACCGTCGAACGCCTCGCCGACCAGTTCCAGCGCATCCTGCAGAGCGCCGCCGAACACCCCGACACCCCCATCCACGACATCGACCTGTTCACCGAGCAGGAGCGCCGGGCCCTGTTCACCGACTGGAACGGCCCGACCCGCGAGCTCCCCGGCCGGACGCTGCCGGAGCTGTTCGCCACCCAGGTCGCCCGCACCCCCGACGCCACCGCCGTCGTCAGCGGCACCGACACCCTCAGCTACACCGAACTCGACACCGCGGCCAACCGCCTCGCCCGCCACCTGGTGGCCCGCGGCGCCGGCCCCGAGCGACTGGTCGCCCTGGCCGTGCCGCGCTCGGTGGAGACCCTGGTGGCCGTGCTCGCGGTACTCAAGTCCGGTGCGGCCTACCTGCCGGTCGACCTCACCCACCCGGCCGAGCGGATCGCCTACACCCTCGCCGACGCCCGGCCGCTCTGCGTGCTCACCACCACCGAGGCGGCCGCGCACCTGCCCGCCACCGGGCACCCGCACCTGCTGCTCGACGCCCCGGACACGGCCGCCGCACTGGCCGCCCTGCCCGCGCACGACCTCACCGACGCCGACCGTTCGGCGCCGCTGTCGCTGCGCAACCCGGCCTACGTCATCTACACCTCCGGCTCCACCGGGCGCCCCAAGGGCGTGGTGGTCGAGCACCACTCGCTGGACGCCTACCTGGCCTGGGCCCGCGAGGCCTACGGCAGTGTGGCCGGCCGGGCCCTGGTCCACTCACCGGTCTCCTTCGACCTCACCGTCACCGGCCTGTTCGCCCCGCTCACCAGTGGTGGCACCGTCCAGCTGATCGAGCTGGACGACGAGGCGCCCGCGGCGGGGGAGTTCGACCGCCCGACCTTCGTCAAGGCCACCCCGAGCCACCTGGCGCTGCTGACCGCGCTGCCCGAGCGCTTCTCACCCAGCGAGCAGCTGGTGCTCGGAGGCGAGTCGCTGATGGGCGAGGTACTGGACGAATGGCGCCGCCGGCACCCGGGCGCCACCGTGATCAACGAGTACGGTCCCACCGAGACCACCGTCGGCTGCACCGAGTTCCGGATCGAGCCGGGCGACAGCGCGCCCTCCGGCGTGATCACCATCGGACGGCCGATCTGGAACACCCGGATGTACGTGCTGGACGAGGCACTGCGCGCGGTGCCGATCGGCGTCGGCGGTGAACTCCACATCGCCGGCGACCTGGTGACCCGCGGCTACCTCGGCCGCCCGGCCCTGACCGCCGAGCGGTTCCTGCCCGACCCGTTCGGCGCGCCCGGCTCCCGGATGTACCGCACCGGCGACCTCGGCCGCTGGAACCCCGACGCGCAGGGCGAGGGCCGGCTGGAGTTCCTCGGCCGCACCGACGACCAGATCAAGCTCCGCGGCTTCCGCATCGAACCCGCCGAGATCGAAACCCACTTCACCACCCGACCCGACATCACCCAGGCCGCCGTCCTGCTCCGCGAGGACAACCCGGGCGACCCGAGGCTCGTCGCCTACCTCGTCCCCACCGGCGACGCCGTCCCCGACCTCGCCGAACTCCGCGCCACCGCCGCGGCCGAGCTCCCCGCCCACCTCGTCCCGTCCGCCGTCGTCCTGCTCGACACCCTCCCGCTCACCCCCAACGGCAAGCTCGACCGCCGCGCCCTCCCCGCGCCCGCCACCACGACCGGCGGGGCCGGCCGCGCACCCCGCACCCCCCGCGAGGAAGTCCTCTGCGGCCTCTTCGCCACCACCCTCAACACCGGAACCGTCGGCATCGACGACAACTTCTTCGACCTCGGCGGCCACTCCCTGCTGGCCGCCCGGCTGACCGCCCGGATCCGCGACGAGCTGGGCGTCCGGATCGGCCTGCGGGCCCTGTTCGAGACCCCGACCGTGGCCCTGCTCGCCGAGCGGATCGACGGCGAGGGCGGCACCGGATCCTCCGACGGGCTCGGGCGGTTGCTGCCGCTGCGGACCGGCGGCAGCCGTCCGCCGCTGTTCGCCGTGCACCCCGGCGGCGGCCTCGGCTGGTGCTACTCCGGCCTGGTCCGCCATCTGGACCGCGACCGGCCGCTGTTCGCGCTGCAGGCCCGCGGGCTGGACGGGGACGGCGAACTGCCGGGCAGCGTCCCCGAGATGGCGGCCGACTACCTGCAGCTGATCCGCGAGGTGCAGCCGAGCGGCCCGTACCACCTGCTCGGATGGTCGTTCGGCGGCACGGTGGCCCACGAGCTGGCCCGTCAACTGCAGGCGGCGGGCGAGGAGGTGGCTCTGCTGGCGATGCTCGACTCGCACCCCACCGGCCGGTTCCGGCACGCCGGCCGGCCCAGCGACGCGGAGATCCTCTCGCTGGCGCTGGACGGCCTCGACCTCGACGAGCCGGGCGCACTCGTCCCGGCCGCCCCGGCGGGCGACGGCGACGCCCTGGGCGACGGACTCCCCACCGCCGAGGCCGTGCTGGAGCTGCTGCGGGCGCGCGGCAGCGTCCTGGCCGGGCTGGACCCGGCGGCGCTGCACCGGCTGGTCAAGGTGACCGCCAACAACATCGCGCTGGCCCGGGGCGAGCGGCCCGGCCGCTACCGGGGCCGGGTGCTCTTCTTCGAGGCCCTGCCCGGCCGGGGCTCCGACGGCACCCCGCTGACCGAGCTGTGGACCGAGCACGTGGACGGCCCGATCGAGAACCACCCGCTGGACATCCCGCACAGCCGCTTCACCACGCCGGAGGCCCTGGACGTGATCGGCCCGGTCCTGGCCGCCCACCTGCGCTGACCCGGCCGCCCCGGGGGTGGTGCGGCCGGCCCCGGCCGCACCACCCCTCCCACCGCCGCCGTCCCACGCCGCCCCTCCCACCGCTGTCCCTCCCACGCCACCACCTAGCGGAGCCCTGCCATGCCCCTGCCCCTCGCCCCTCCCCCGCCCCCTCCGGAGGTGCCGTGACCACCTTCCTCCTCATCTGGGTCGGCCGGCTGCTCACCGCCCTCGGCTCCAGCATCTCCGGCTTCGCCCTCGGCCTGTGGATCTACCAACAGACCGGATCCGTCACCCAGTTCGCCACCGGCCTGCTGCTCGGCTTCGCCCCCGGCATGCTGGCCGCCCCGGCCGCCGGGGTCCTCGTGGACCGCCACCGCCGCCGGACCGTCCTGCTCTGCGCGGACGCGGCGGCCATGCTCGCCGCCGTGGCGATGGCCGCCGCCGAGGCGACCGGGCACCTGGCCGTCTGGCAGGTGTACGCGACCACCGTCGTGGAGTCCTGCTGCGCCGCCTTCCAGTGGCCCGCGCTCGCCGCCGCCGTCACCGGCATGGTCCGGCCCGAACAGCGCGGCCGGGCCGGGGCGATGACCCAGACCGCCCTGGCCGGGGCCCAGTTGCTCGGCCCGATGCTCGCCGCCGTCCTGCTCGGCGCGGGCGGGCTGCGCGCCGTCCTGTGGACCGACGTCGTCTCGTTCGCGCTGGGGCTGCTCACCCTGCTGGTCGCCCGCTTCCCCGAGCCGGCCGGCCACCGGGACCGCCCCCGCCCACCCGGGCGCGCCACCGAACCGGCGCAACGCCCGAGCTGGCGCGCCGAGTTGACCGAGGGCCGGCGGTTGCTCACCGGCCAACCGGGGCTACGGCACCTGCTCCGCGTGGTCACCGTGCTCAACGCGGCCGAGGCCGCCGCCACCGCCCTGCTGCTGCCCCTGGTCCTGGCCGGCACCCCGGCCGCGGACCAGAACGCCGCGGTCGCCGTGGTCAGTACCGCCGGAGGCCTCGGGCTGGCGGCCGGCAGTGTCGCCATGTCGATCTGGTCCGGTCCGCGCCGGCCGCTCGCCTGGGTCACCTCGGCCACCGTCCTCAGCGGCGCCGCCGTCCTGGCGGCGGGCCTCCACCCGCGCCCCGCCGCCCTCTCGGCGGCCGCCTTCACGTTCTTCCTGGGCCTGCCGGTGGTGACCGGCTGCGCCCAGGTGCTCTGGCAGTCCGCCGTGGCCGCCGAGGCGCAGGGCCGGGTCTTCGCCCTGCGCCGGATGTTCACCCAGGCCGGCACCCTGCTCGGCTACCTGCTGGCCGGACCGCTCGCCGCACAGGTCTGCGAGCCGCTGGTGGGCCCCGGCGGCCCGCTCGACTCCACCCTCGGCCGCCTCCTCGGTACCGACCGGGACCGCGGCAGCGCGCTGCTGCTCTGCTGCACCGGCCTGCTCCTGGCCGTGACCGGCCTGGCCGGGCGCCGCCACACCGTCGAGGCGCTTCCGCCCCCGGAACCGATCGGGTGCGATAGAACCGCCCTGGCCAGGATTCCCGCCAACTCCACCGATGCGGAGCCACTGTGATCGTCCGTCCCACCGCCCCGTCCGACCTCGACCGCGTCCTCCCGCTGATCGTGCCCGACCCGGCCACCGGCCTGACGGCCGACACCTACCGGACCCGCCTCGCCGACGGCGAGTACCGCCCCGACTGGACCTGGGTCGCCGAGGACGCCCCCGGCGGCGCCCCGCTCGCACTGGCCGTCTGGTGGGGCGACCCGGACGGGGACCTGCCCGACGCCCTCGACGCCGTGTTCGTCCACGACTCGGTGCAGTCCGCCGCCGACCGCACCGACCTGGCCGCGCAGCTGCTCACCGCCGCCCACGCGGCCTACGCCGGGGCCGGTGCCGACGCCGCCCCGGAGTACCACCTCGTCCTCCCCGGCGACTGGCGCGACCGTCCCGAGGCGGTGGCGGCCGTGGCCTGGCGCCGGGAGGCGGCCCGGCGGGCGGGCCTCCCGGCGGGCCTGGAACGCCTGCGGTACGAGTGGACGCCCCCGGCCGGCCTCCCGGAGCCGTCCGGCCGTCTCCTCCTCCACCCCGAGCCCGACGACGAGGTCTTCGTCGACCTGTTCCGCCGGGTCCTGGTGGGCACCCTCGACACCGACTCCCGCAAGGAGGCCGAACGCCTCGGCGCCGAGGCCCAGGCCCGCGCCGACGTCGCCTTCTACCGCGACACCATGCTCGGCGACCGCTCCTGGTGGCGCATCGCCCGCACGCCCGACGGCGAGCCGGTCGGCTTCGGCATCCCCTCCCGCAACCACGCCTTCCCCGTCGTCGGCTACCTGGGCGTCGTCCCGGAGCACCGCGGCCGCCGCTACGGCGACGACATCCTCGCCGAGATCACCCGGATCCTCGCCGCCGAGACCGCGCCCGAACGCGTCCGTGCGGACACCGACCTCACCAACACCCCGATGGCCGCGGCCTTCGACCGCCTCGGCTACCGCAACGACACCCGCCGCCTGGTCCTCTCCCCCCACTGAGCCCGACCGCTGATCCGTCTCCAGGGCCCCACCGAGCCCGCCGCCCGGTGGGGCCGGCGCCCCGTCCCCGAACTGCGCCCCTCCCCTCGGGGCCGTGATCACCGGCCGTCTAGGCTCGGCGTACACCGACCAGGGAGAGGGCGAACGCGAGTGGGCAGCTGGGAGAGCGCTCTGGACGCGGCGGGGATCACCGACCCCGGACTGCGCGAGGACTACAGCCGGCAGCGCCGGCAGGTCACGCAGTACAAGCGGGAGGCCGTGCTCGCCGCACGGCTCCTCCTGCCGGCGCCCGTCGTGCCGCACGTGATCGCGGCCACCGCCTACATGCACCGCACCGACAGCCTGCTCGACAGCGGCCCGCTCGACGAGCGGAAGGCGGCGTACGCGCGCTGGGAGCAGGAGGTCGCCGACGGGCTCGCCACCGGTGGCACCGACAACCCCGAGCTGCGTCCGCTGCTGAACACCGCCGCCGCCCACCCCACCCTGCACGACCGCGCGCTGGAACACCTCGCCGGGGCCCTCACCGACCTCGACTTCACCGGGTTCGCCACCGAGGCCGACTACCAGCACTACGTGGACGCCTACTCGCTGCCCGCGTTCATGGTCGTCGCCACCCTGCTCGGCCCGGACGGCGACCAGACGGCCTACCGGGCCGCCTGCCGCACCTTCATCGACGCCGGCCAGCGGCTCGACTTCGTCAGCGACCTCGCCGAGGACCTGGCCGACGGCCGCCTGACCGTCCCCGAGCAGACCCTCGACCGGCACGGGGTCACCCGCGCCGACCTGGAGCAGGCCCGCGACCTCCCGGCCGTCCGGGCGATGATCACCGAGCAGCTCGACCTGGTCGACCGCACCCTCGCGGAGGGCCGCGCCGTGGCCGGTCTCGTGCCGCCCGCCCACCGGCCCATGGTCCGCTGCCTGATCGGCCTGGACGAGCTGACCAGCGCCGCCGCCCGCGCGGACGTCCCCGCGCTGATGCGCCGCTCGGCGGGCCCGTCCAAGCCCGCCGCCCTCCGCCTGCTCGGCCGCGAGTACCTCCGGGCCCGCCGCGTGCGCCGCTGAGCCCCTCGGCCGGCCGGGGCACACCACCGCGGCCCCGCCCGCCACTCCTCCCGCTCGCCCTACTCGTCCTCGGGCCAGGCCGCCTCGTCGACGGGCCAGGCCAAGGCGTCCACCGGCCCGGCCGTGCCGGCGCCCGGTTCCAGGAACTGCTCCGCCCAGATGATCTTGCCCTGCGGGGTGTAACGGACGCCCCAGCGTTCGGCGAGCCTCGCGACGAGGAACAGGCCGCGGCCGCCCTCGTCGTCGGCGACCGCGTAGCGCAGGTGCGGCGCGGTGCTGCTGGTGTCCGAGACCTCGCAGATCAGCGTGCGGTCGTACAGCAGCCGCATCGTGATCGGACCGGTCGCGTAGCGGATGGCATTGGTCACCAGCTCACTGAGCACCAGCTCCGTGACGAACACCGCCTCGTCCAGGCCCCACTCGGTGAGCTGCCGGGTGGCGTCGGCACGGGCCCGGGCCACGGCCGCCGGGGTCTCGGCCACCTCCCACTCGGCGGTCCGGCCGGGCTCCAGCACCCGGGTGCGGGCGACGAGGAGGGCGATGTCATCGGTCTGGCGGGCGGGCAGCAGGGCGTCGAGCACCGCGTCGCAGGCCTCCTGGGGCGACCGGTCGGGCCGGGCCAGGGAGGCGGTGAGCACGTCCAGGCCCACCCCGAGGTCACGGGTGCGGTCCTCGATCAGGCCGTCGGTGTAGAGCACCAGGCTGCTGCCCGGGTCGAGGCGCACCTCCATCGCCTCGAAGGGCATCCCGCCCAGGCCCAGCGGCGGACCGGCGGGCAGGTCCAGCAGCTCCGCCGTGCCGTCCGGACGGACGAGGGCGGGCGGCGGATGGCCCGCCCGGGCCAGGACGCAGGTGGCGGTGATGGGGTCGTAGATGGCGTAGAGACAGGTGGCGCCGGTGATCGCGAGCGACCCCTCGACCGCGGCCGCCTCCTGGTCGATGTGGGTGACCAGGTCGTCCAGGTGCCCGAGGAGCTCGTCCGGGGGCAGGTCGAGGGTGGAGAAGTTCTGGACCGCGGTGCGCAGGCGGCCCATGGTCGCGGCCGCGTGGAGGCCGTGGCCGACGACGTCGCCCACGACCAGCGCCACCCGGGTGCCCGAGAGCGGGATGACGTCGAACCAGTCACCCCCGACCCCCGCCTGGGCGGGCAGGTAGCGGTAGGCGACGTCGAGGGCGCTCTGTTCGGGCAGCCCGCGCGGCAACAGGCTGTGCTGCAGGGTGACGGCCATCGTGTGCTCGCGCGTGAAGCGGCGGGCGTTGTCGATGGACACGGCCGCCCGGGCGGCCAGCTCCTCGCCCAGGGAGAGGTCGTCCTCGTCGAACGGCTCCTTGTCCCGGCCGCGCCAGTAGGACGCGACGCCCATCAGCACACCCCGTGCCGTCAGCGGCACGGCGACCAGCGACACCAGGCCGAAGTCCATGACCGCCCGCGTGCGCTCGGCGTCCTGCTTGCGCCACCCGGCGTCGGTCGACACCTCGGGGACCAGCGCGGAGCGCCCGCTCACGAACCCCGCCGCCTGCGGGGTGCTCCCGGCCCACCTGACCAGCTCCCCCTGCGGATACAGCGGCGAGTCGTCACGGACGCCCGTGACCGCCACCCGCTCCAGCTCCACCGGGGCACCGACCGTCAGGACCGGCGGCTCCTCGCCGCGCAGGACCTCCTCGGCGAGGTCGACGGTGGCGTAGTCGCAGAACTCCCGGGTGGCCACCTGCGCGAGCTCCTCCGCGGTGCGCCGGACGTCCAGGGTCGTGCCGATGGACATGCTCGCGTCGTACAGCAGCCTGAGCCGGCCACGGGCGACCTCCGCCTTCCCTGCCAGGGCCAGCAGCTCGGTCGAGTCGCGCAGGGTGGTGACGCTGCCGGACGGGCCGCCCCCGCTGTCGGTGGGGCGGGTGTTGACGGCCAGCAACCGCTCACCGACCGGAAGCACCTCGTCGCTGACCGAGCGGCCGGAGGCCAGCAGTTCGGCGGCACGGGGAGCGAGGCCGAGATCGGTGACGGCACGCCCCTCCGCGTCGTCGGGCAGGTCGAGCAGCCGACGGGCCTCGTCGTTGGCGAGCAGGACCCGGCCGTCGCCACCGACGATGGCCACGCCCTCGCGCACCGCGTGCAGCACCGCGTCGTGGTGCTCGTACATCCGCGTCATCTCCTCCGGCCCCAGGCCGTGGGTCTGCCGCAGGAGGCGCCTGCCCACCAGCGCCGTGCCGGCCGTGGCCAGGCCGAGCGCGACGGTGCCGGCACCCAGGACGACCGGCAGCTGCCGGTTGACCGCGCTGCTCACGTTGGCGACCTTCATCCCGGACGACACGATGCCCACGACCGAACCGTTGGCGTCCTCCACCGGGACCACCACCTGGTACTCCAGCCCGAGCGGGCCGTGCACCTGCTCGACGGTGACCGCGCCGTTCAGCGACGGTCCGATGGTGCCGACGAACTGCTTGCCGATCTGTTCCGGCTGGGGGTGGGTGTAGCGGGTGCCGTTCCGGTCGGTCACCACGATGAAGTCGACGTGGGCGTCCTTGCGGGCCGCCTCCGTCAGCGGCTGGAGCACGGCGCTCGGATCGGGGCCCTGCATGGCGTCCACCAGCCCGGGGCTGTGGGCGAACGCCTGGGCCGCGGCGAGCGAACGGTCCCGCGCCGCGTCGTACCGATCGCTGCGGGACTGGACCAGCAGCGCGACGACGGCCGCCACCACGAGCAACAGCACGATCAACACCTGCAGGACGAACATCTGCCCGGCGACGCTGCGGATGTTCATCATCGACCGCAGGCGGTACGCCGAAGGCTCCCTCGTAACTGCGCGTGGATCTCGCCGCCCACGACGGCCACCCGGCCGGCGCAGAGGCGGCCGGGTAGCGGGGCCCGTGTCTCTGGCCATACACCCATGGTCCCCTCCCGGAGGTGAGCGGGACATACAACCCGGCGTGATCACGCACCGCAACCACCGTGCCACATCCCCGTGTACGCTCCGGAGCCCTCGCCGGCCCCTCCCGGCCCCTCGGCCCTTCGGCCCGTCGGCTCCTCGTCCGCCCGTCCATCCGTCCGCCCCGGCCGGCCCGTCCGACAGCGGTGGCGGCTCACCCGGCCCGGCCGCGCGGGAGGACGGCCCGGACGACCGCGCCGACGGGGGCGTTGGTGGCGGTGAAGGTGCCGCCGAGCTCCTCGGCGCGTTCGGCCATGGAGCTGAGGCCCACTCCCGGCGTGGTGGCGCGGGCGGGGAAGCCCGCGCCGTTGTCGGCGACCTCGACGGTGACCCGGTCGGGCGGGGCCCGGAGGGTGAGACGGGCGGCGGTGGCGCCGGAATGACGGACCACGTTGTTGAGGGCCTCACCGCTGATCCGGTACACAGCGACCTCGACGGCGGCCGGGAGGGTGGGCAGCGGGTCGGGCCGCAGGTCGAGGGTGACCCGGAGCGACCGGCTGCCGAGGCTGGCGGCGAGCTGGCGGAGCGCACCGGTCAGGCCCCTGCCGTCGAACGGCGCGGGTGCCAGCCCGTCGGTGATCCGGCGGAGCTCCGTGATCGCCTGGCCGATGCCGGCGGAGGCCGTGGTGAGCGAGGCGGAGGTGGTCGAGCCGTCGGGCAGGTCGGTGCGGGCGGCGTCGATCCGCAGGCGCAGGCCGGACAGGGCGGGGCCGAGGCCGTCGTGCAGGTCGTGACGGAGCCGGCGACGCTCCTCCTCGCGGGCCAGCACCAGCTGCTCGCGGCTGGCCTGGAGGTCCTCGTAGAGGCCGAGCGAGGCGATCGCGGGCGAGGCCTGGTCGGCGAGGAGGTGGAGCACCGCCCGGTCCTGCCGGTCCAGCTCGGTCTGCCCGTAGCGCGGCGGCACCCACAGCTCGCCGATCTCGGCGCCCTCGTAGGTGAGCGGAAAGCTCTCGCCGGACCGGTCCGCCGACCCGAGCCGGGCCAGCTCGCGCGGTCCGCCCCGGGTCCGCACCCGGACCGCCGCGGCCGGCAGCCCGAGCGCCTCCACCACCGTCCGGCAGAGCAGCGGCGGGGCGTCGGCCGGGTTGACGGCGTGGCTCATCCGCTCCGCCAGCTGCCGCACCAACTGGTACGGGTGGGCCCGCTCGCCGTAGTAGTACCGGTCCACGGCGCGCCCCACGCCCCGCGCCGCCGGCCGCAGCAGCGCGCCCAGGACCACCGCCGTCACCACCTGCCACCACCGCGGGCCGCCCCCGGAGCCGGGCTCCAGGCGGTGCATCAGGTAGACCGCGAACAGGACGGCGATGAACACCAGGGTGCAGTAGGCGTAGGCGGTCAGGTAGCGCCGGGTGACCCGGCCCAGCGAGAGCTGCCGGTCGCGGCGGAAGGCGGCGATCGGCACCAGCATCCAGGCCGCCTCGCCGGCCACCAGGACCGCGTACGGCAGCCACCCCGGGTAGTCGCCGACGTAGTGCGGGACGGTGATCAGCGCGGCCCAGGCCACGTAGGCCGCCACGACCTCGGGCAGGTGCGGGTGGGGTCCGGGCGAACGCCACCAGCGGACTGCGGCCACCATGAGGGTGAGCGCGAGGCTCGCGGTGAAGACGTCGAAGGCGTACCGGCCGAGCCACCCGTCCAGCCAGGCGTACAGCGCGGTGTCGTGGAGCGGATTCGGCACGGTGTACCACTGGGAGTCCCCGGCCGTGTCGGAGAAGGCGAGCAGGACGCTCAAGGCTGCCACCAGGACCGTCACGGCGCGCCAGATCCCACCGGGGAGGCGGGCGTCGGGGAGCCAGAGCGGGAAGGCCAGCACCAGGAAGGCGTTGGTGAAACTGGTGGCCAGCACCACCGCCGTGATCGCACCCGCGGCCACCGGCCCGGCACCGGACAGCGCCGCGGCCAGGATCACCACCATGCGAAGTGCCTGGAACAGGCCGGTGGCGAGCATCAGTACGCCCAGGCCCCGACCGTTCCGGTTGACCACGAGGAACAGGCCGGCGAGCGTGAACGTCAGACCGAGCGCGAGCCAGAGACCGTCGATGAAGTAGCTCTCGCTGACGCCCGCCACCCCGGGGTGGGTGAGCGCGAGGACCGACCACACCACCGCGCACACCAGTGCGGCCCCGGCCGCCGCCAGGGCTCCGACGACGCCGGCCCCGACGGTACCGAACCCTCTCATCCGCGCACCTCCCTGGCCCCGGCCATGCTGCCCGGCCCGTGGTCCCAGCCGCACGGGCCACCGGTCCCGGCTCCGCTGGGACCGGTGGGTGGCGGAAAGCCCGGAAATGCAAAGAACCCCCGATCCGTGAATGGATCGGGGGTTCTTCGTGAATGATTGTTCGGCGGCGTCCTACTCTCCCACAGGGTCCCCCCTGCAGTACCATCGGCGCTGTGAGGCTTAGCTTCCGGGTTCGGAATGTAACCGGGCGTTTCCCTCACGCTATGACCACCGAAACACTATGAAACTATCGCACCGCCCACCCGCAGAGCGGTGGGGGTCGTTGTTTCAGAACAACACAGTGGACGCGAGCAACTGAGGACAAGCCCTCGGCCTATTAGTACCGGTCAACTCCACCCCTCACAGGGCTTCCATATCCGGCCTATCAACCCAGTCGTCTACTGGGAGCCTTACCCTCTCAAGGAGGTGGGAGTGCTCATCTCGAAGCAGGCTTCCCGCTTAGATGCTTTCAGCGGTTATCCCTCCCGAACGTAGCCAACCAGCCATGCCCTTGGCAGAACAACTGGCACACCAGAGGTTCGTCCGTCCCGGTCCTCTCGTACTAGGGACAGCCCTTCTCAACACTCCTACGCGCACAGCGGATAGGGACCGAACTGTCTCACGACGTTCTAAACCCAGCTCGCGTACCGCTTTAATGGGCGAACAGCCCAACCCTTGGGACCTACTCCAGCCCCAGGATGCGACGAGCCGACATCGAGGTGCCAAACCATCCCGTCGATATGGACTCTTGGGGAAGATCAGCCTGTTATCCCCGGGGTACCTTTTATCCGTTGAGCGACGGCGCTTCCACAAGCCACCGCCGGATCACTAGTCCCTACTTTCGTACCTGCTCGACCCGTCAGTCTCACAGTCAAGCTCCCTTGTGCACTTACACTCAACACCTGATTGCCAACCAGGCTGAGGGAACCTTTGGGCGCCTCCGTTACCCTTTAGGAGGCAACCGCCCCAGTTAAACTACCCACCAGACACTGTCCCTGATCCGGATCACGGACCCAGGTTAGACATCCAGCACGACCAGAGTGGTATTTCAACGACGACTCCACAACAACTGGCGTTGCTGCTTCAAAGTCTCCCACCTATCCTACACAAGCCGAACCGAACACCAATATCAAGCTATAGTAAAGGTCCCGGGGTCTTTCCGTCCTGCTGCGCGAAACGAGCATCTTTACTCGTAATGCAATTTCACCGGGCCTATGGTTGAGACAGTCGAGAAGTCGTTACGCCATTCGTGCAGGTCGGAACTTACCCGACAAGGAATTTCGCTACCTTAGGATGGTTATAGTTACCACCGCCGTTTACTGGCGCTTAAGTTCTCAGCTTCGCCCCACCGAAATAGAGCTAACCGGTCCCCTTAACGTTCCAGCACCGGGCAGGCGTCAGTCCGTATACATCGCCTTACGGCTTCGCACGGACCTGTGTTTTTAGTAAACAGTCGCTTCTCGCTGGTCTCTGCGGCCACCCCCAGCTCGGAGTGCAAGACTCGTCACCAGGAATGGCCCCCCTTCTCCCGAAGTTACGGGGGCATTTTGCCGAGTTCCTTAACCATAGTTCACCCGAACGCCTCGGTATTCTCTACCTGACCACCTGAGTCGGTTTGGGGTACGGGCCGCCATGAAACTCGCTAGAGGCTTTTCTCGACAGCATAGGATCATCCACTTCACCACAATCGGCTCGGCATCAGGTCTCAGCCTTAATGTGAGGCGGATTTGCCTACCTCACGGCCTACACCCTTACCCCGGGACAACCACCGCCCGGGCTGGACTACCTTCCTGCGTCACCCCATCGCTCACCTACTACCCCGTTGGGTCACCGGCTCCACCACGTCCCATCGTCCGAAGACTCCGGGCCGGCTTCACGGGCTTAGCATCAAGAGGTTCAGCGTTGGCGCTTCAAAGCGGGTACGGGAATATCAACCCGTTGTCCATCGACTACGCCTGTCGGCCTCGCCTTAGGTCCCGACTTACCCTGGGCAGATCAGCTTGACCCAGGAACCCTTGGTCAATCGGCGCAAGAGTTTCCCACTCTTGTATCGCTACTCATGCCTGCATTCTCACTCGTATACCGTCCACGACTGGTTTCCACCGCCGCTTCACCCGGCACACGACGCTCCCCTACCCATCACAGCAGGCGTTAGCCCTTCATGCTGCAATGACACGACTTCGGTGGTGTGCTTGAGCCCCGCTACATTGTCGGCGCGGAATCACTTGACCAGTGAGCTATTACGCACTCTTTCAAGGGTGGCTGCTTCTAAGCCAACCTCCTGGTTGTCTCTGCGACTCCACATCCTTTCCCACTTAGCACACGCTTAGGGACCTTAGTCGGTGTTCTGGGCTGTTTCCCTCTCGACCATGGAGCTTATCCCCCACAGTCTCACTGCCACGCTCTCACTTACCGGCATTCGGAGTTTGGCTAAGGTCAGTAACCCGGTGAGGCCCATCGCCTATCCAGTGCTCTACCTCCGGCAAGAAACACGTGACGCTGCACCTAAATGCATTTCGGGGAGAACCAGCTATCACGGAGTTTGATTGGCCTTTCACCCCTAACCACAGGTCATCCCCCAGGTTTTCAACCCTGGTGGGTTCGGTCCTCCACACGGTCTTACCCGCGCTTCAACCTGCCCATGGCTAGATCACTCCGCTTCGGGTCTTGGGCATGCAACTCAACCGCCCTATTCGGACTCGCTTTCGCTACGGCTACCCCACACGGGTTAACCTCGCTACACACCGCAAACTCGCAGGCTCATTCTTCAAAAGGCACGCAGTCACGGCCAGCAGGCAAGCCCACTGACGACGCTCCCACGGCTTGTAGGCACACGGTTTCAGGTACTATTTCACTCCGCTCCCGCGGTACTTTTCACCATTCCCTCACGGTACTATCCGCTATCGGTCACCAGGGAATATTTAGGCTTAGCGGGTGGTCCCGCCAGATTCACACGGGATTTCTCGGGCCCCGTGCTACTTGGGAGATGAGCAAGCAAGCCGTACAGATTTCGCCTACGGGGGTCTTACCCTCTACGCCGGACCTTTCGCATGTCCTTCGACTATCCATACGGTTTCTGACTCGCCCAGCCGCCGGCAGACGACTGAAGCTCATTCCCACAACCCCCAAGCGGCAACCCCTGCCGGGTCTCACACCACTTGGGTTTAGCCTCATCCGGTTTCGCTCGCCACTACTCCCGGAATCACGGTTGTTTTCTCTTCCTGCGGGTACTGAGATGTTTCACTTCCCCGCGTTCCCTCCACACTGCCTATGTGTTCAGCAGCGGGTGACAGCCCATGACGACTGCCGGGTTTCCCCATTCGGACACCCCCGGATCAAAGCTCGGTTGACAGCTCCCCGGGGCCTATCGTGGCCTCCCACGTCCTTCATCGGTTCCTGGTGCCAAGGCATCCACCGTGCGCCCTTAAAAACTTGGCCACAGATGCTCGCGTCCACTGTGCAGTTCTCAAACAACGACCAGTCACCCACCTCCAAGACACCCGAAGGCACCTCTTCAGTGAGACCGGCATCCATGAGGCAACTTCCGTTCCCTCAGGACCCAACAACGTGCCCGACACACCCAAACCATGAACTCTCTTCCACGCCGAAGCAGTACTAGGAGACATCGTCTGAACTGTGCCGAATAGTCAACGTTCCACCCATGAGCAACCGTGCAGGACACTCGCCTGCAACCGGCGTATTGCTCCTTAGAAAGGAGGTGATCCAGCCGCACCTTCCGGTACGGCTACCTTGTTACGACTTCGTCCCAATCGCTGGTCCCACCTTCGACGGCTCCTCCCCTTACGGGTTAGGCCACCGGCTTCGGGTGTTACCGACTTTCGTGACGTGACGGGCGGTGTGTACAAGGCCCGGGAACGTATTCACCGCAGCATGCTGATCTGCGATTACTAGCAACTCCAACTTCATGGGGTCGAGTTGCAGACCCCAATCCGAACTGAGGCCGGCTTTTTGGGATTCGCTCCGCCTCGCGGCATCGCAGCCCTTTGTACCGACCATTGTAGCACGTGTGCAGCCCAAGACATAAGGGGCATGATGATTTGACGTCGTCCCCACCTTCCTCCGAGTTGACCCCGGCAGTCTCCTGTGAGTCCCCATCACCCCGAAAGGCATGCTGGCAACACAGAACAAGGGTTGCGCTCGTTGCGGGACTTAACCCAACATCTCACGACACGAGCTGACGACAACCATGCACCACCTGTATACCGACCACAAGGGGGCGCCTATCTCTAGACGTTTCCGGCATATGTCAAGCCTTGGTAAGGTTCTTCGCGTTGCGTCGAATTAAGCCACATGCTCCGCTGCTTGTGCGGGCCCCCGTCAATTCCTTTGAGTTTTAGCCTTGCGGCCGTACTCCCCAGGCGGGGAACTTAATGCGTTAGCTGCGGCACCGACGACGTGGAATGTCGCCAACACCTAGTTCCCAACGTTTACGGCGTGGACTACCAGGGTATCTAATCCTGTTCGCTCCCCACGCTTTCGCTCCTCAGCGTCAGTAATGGCCCAGAGATCCGCCTTCGCCACCGGTGTTCCTCCTGATATCTGCGCATTTCACCGCTACACCAGGAATTCCGATCTCCCCTACCACACTCTAGCCTGCCCGTATCGAATGCAGACCCGGGGTTAAGCCCCGGGCTTTCACATCCGACGCGACAGGCCGCCTACGAGCTCTTTACGCCCAATAATTCCGGACAACGCTCGCACCCTACGTATTACCGCGGCTGCTGGCACGTAGTTAGCCGGTGCTTCTTCTGCAGGTACCGTCACTTGCGCTTCTTCCCTGCTGAAAGAGGTTTACAACCCGAAGGCCGTCATCCCTCACGCGGCGTCGCTGCATCAGGCTTTCGCCCATTGTGCAATATTCCCCACTGCTGCCTCCCGTAGGAGTCTGGGCCGTGTCTCAGTCCCAGTGTGGCCGGTCGCCCTCTCAGGCCGGCTACCCGTCGTCGCCTTGGTAGGCCATTACCCCACCAACAAGCTGATAGGCCGCGGGCTCATCCTGCACCGCCGGAGCTTTCCACCAACCCCCATGCGGAGGAAGGTCATATCCGGTATTAGACCCCGTTTCCAGGGCTTGTCCCAGAGTGCAGGGCAGATTGCCCACGTGTTACTCACCCGTTCGCCACTGATCCACCCCGAAGGGCTTCACCGTTCGACTTGCATGTGTTAAGCACGCCGCCAGCGTTCGTCCTGAGCCAGGATCAAACTCTCCGTGAATGATTACTCGGCCCCGACATTGAACAGGGCCGGTGTCACACTCGCGTTGAGCGGCACGGCAACCACCGGAATAGGGCGGTCCCGCGCACTGCGTCCTCGCTGTGTTATTTCAAAAGGAATCTCCAACCCCAGAGAATCTGAGGCCGGGGATGTCAACATATCTGGCGTTGACTTTTGGCACGCTGTTGAGTTCTCAAGGAACGGACACTTCCTTCAGGCGGCTTTCACACCGACCCTCCGGGCGCTTCGTTCTTTCGTGTTTCCAGCTTATCAGACGTTTTCCGCTCCGTTTCCGGGGCTTCGTTCATCCAACTCGCCGGTGTCTTCTGCGGCTGTTCGCCCCGTCCGACGTTTCAAACTCTAGCCGACCCCCGCTCCGAAAAGCGAATCCGGCCACAATCCCGATAAACACACACGCCGAATAGACCCTGCCCCGAACAGGAGTGCGACAAGACGCAATCCAGCCCGGAAGGGAAGGAGTGGTGTTTCAAGGGATCGGCCGCCCCGGGACCGTCCGCGCCGATGCGTGTCCGGTGCTCCCTGCCGAGCGACTGGGCGAGATTACTCCTACTCAGCGCAGGAAACAAACTGCCCGTCCCCCATCACCCGGGCCTCCCCCTCTACGGGCTCCGCCGCGCAACGGCGGAGCCCGTCCGACCGCCGGCGGCGAACCGCTTCACGAAGAGGACGCGAACCGATCAGGACTGGCGCAGGGCTTCGGTGAGGCGGGCGGCCGCCTCGACGACGGCCTGGGAGAGGTGGGCGCCGGGGTGGCGGGTGAGCCGCTCGATCGGGCCGGAGACCGAGACCGCGGCCACGACCCGGTTCGACGGGCCGCGGACCGGCGCGGAGACGGAGGCGACCCCGAGCTCGCGTTCACCGATGGACTGGGCCCAGCCGCGCCGCCGTACGCCGCTGAGGGCGGTGGCGGTGAAGCGGGCGCCCTGCAGGCCGCGGTGGAGCCGCTCGGGCTCCTCCCAGGCGAGCAGGATCTGGGCGGCGGAGCCGACCTTCATGGGGAGGGTGACGCCAACGGGAACGGTGTCACGCAGACCGGAAAGGCGCTCGACGGCGGCCACGCAGATCCGGATCTCGCCCTGTCGGCGGTAGAGCTGGGCGCTCTCGCCGGTGACGTCGCGCAGGTGGGTGAGGACCGGGCCGGCGGCCGCCAGCAGGCGGTCCTCACCGGCGGCCGCCGAGAGCTCTGTGAGCCGGGGGCCGAGCATGAACCGGCCCTGCAAGTCCCGTGTGACCAGTCGGTGCTGTTCGAGTGCGACGGCGAGCCGGTGGGCGGTGGGGCGCGCCAGGCCGGTGGCGTTGACGAGTCCGGCCAGGGTGGCGGGACCGGCCTCCAGGGTGCCGAGGATCGAGGTGACCTTGTCGAGCACGCCGACGCCGCTCGTGTTCTCCATGGATGGGTACTCCGTCTCAGATCCCGCGAGCAGCAGGGCTTCGCTCGCGGACGCTCCCCGCGGGGAGCGGGGGGGTGGTCAGCGAGTGCAGGCCGGAGAAGTCGGCCGATTGCCTGCGCCGGGCACGAGACGGGTACGCGGAAGGACCGGGGCGGGAAGCGCCCGGGCGAAGGACAGCACAGAGAGCACCGTGTCTCCTCATCTTTCCCGCGCCACATTGGCGACAGGCCGGAGTTGGCACTGGTCCCGGACGGCGCGGCGCGTACTTCGGACGCCGAGTCGACCGGGGAGTTGCCGGGGCTTCGTAGGGCCGGTCCCTCCACCCCTCTGGATGATTCGCCAAGCACCATACAAGATTCCCCGGGCAACCCGCCAAAGGGCCTGTCGCCGCTCACCGGTGATGGCCGCCCCTCCCGGGTGGGGCCGGGAGGGGCGGCCCGTCGCGGGGCGGGCTACCGAGCGGTGAGGTACATGCCGGTGGAGTCGCGGCCAGCGGTGTTGCGGCAGGACCAGTTGCCGCCGCCCTTGGCGTCCAGCAGGGTCAGGCAGCGCCCGAGGGCCTGCTGGCCGTAGTAGTTGGGGTGGAAGGACTCCTCGATGGTGCCCTGGACCGTGGTGCCGAAGTCGAGGAAGCGGGCCCACTCGCTCCCGGTCGCGGTGGGCGGGCTGCTGGGGGTGGCCAGACGGGTGGCGGTGGAGCAGACCTCACGTCCCTGGAGCATGTCCCGGAGGTCGAGGAACTGCACGCCCTTGGCCGCGGCGACGCGCGCGAGCCGGTCGGAGATCTGCGGGACGAGGCGGTCCCGGGCCCAGTCGGCGTCCTGGTTCCAGAACGGGCAGCCGCCGGTGCTGGTCCGGCTCCAGCCGCTCTCCGGGTAGCGGTTCTCGGAGCTGCGCGGAATCGGGGACGGGTACGACTGGAGGACGATCCGGTAGCTGTCGGGGGCCTGGCCCGCCTGGGTCATGACGGCGCGGATCTCGTCGATGGACTTGGCGACGCCGGCCATGGCCTCGTCCATCCGGGAGTCGACGGCCTCCTGCTGGTCGTCGTGGCAGTAGGAGTTCCAGATCTCGTAGTCCTGGACGCAGGAGATGATGACGTCGGCGAAGCCGAGGTCGTTGCCGCCGATCGAGAGGGAGACGAGCTTGACGTTGTAGTTGCGGGCGACCTGGGCGAGCTGGTCGGCCTGCGGGGCCTCGCCCTTGTAGGACTGCCCGCCGCCGGCGGCGCGGGGGATGTTGGCGGAGGTGGCGCCCGAGCAGGCCAGGTTGATCTGGTACTGCGCGGTGGTGGGGGCACTGCGGATCTCGGCGACGTCCGAGCGGTCGCAGCCGTTGCCGGCGCTGGCCCCGTAGACCCGGGACGGGTCGTACGAGCTGCCGGTCCAGGCCCGGTCGGTTCCGGCGCGGCTAGTGGAGGTGCTGAGGCTGTTGCCCTTCCAGCGGCCGGCTTCGCCGGAGATGTAGCTGTCTCCCATGGCGACGGCGGCGGTGGGGCTGGCGGCCGTGGGGCCGGCGGCCGTACGGCTCACGGCGGTGGGGCTGCCCGCCGTGGGGCTGTCGGCGGCCCGTGCCGGGGTGGCGGCGAGGGCCAGTGGCAGGGCCAGCGCGGCCACGGTCAGTGGCGCGAGGAGGCGGGAGGTGCGGCGGCGCGCGTGCACAGCGGCTCCAGAGGTGTGTCCCGGGCACTGGGGTGGTCCCGGGGGTGAGGGTGGGGGTGACGCGACCGGCCCGCTGGGCGTGCTGCGCACTGTTGTGCGGGACGCACGTGGGGGCTGGGCTCGGGTCGTGGGCCGGCGTGTCGGAGCAAGCTTCGGGGCCGTGGGCCGGTACGCGACAGCGTGGAATCACCTGCTCGCCCCGGCCCGACCGGTCACGTACAACCACGTGGCCGGTCGGACCGCCGGACACGGCGCCGGGGACCGGGGGTTCAGCGCGGGGTGGCGCGGAGGCCGAAGGCCCAGGTCGCGATCTGGAGCCGGGAGGTGACGTCGAGCTTGGTCATGACGCGCTGGACGTGGCCCTCGACGGTGCGCGGGGACAGGACCAGGCGGGCGGCGATCTGCTTGTCCGTCAGGCCCTCGATCAGGAGGTCGACGACCTGCTGCTCCCGGGCGGTCAGGGGAGAGCGCCCGGGCGCGGCCCCGGCGGGCGGGGCCGGTTCCCAGTCGAGGGCGAAGGCGACCGCCTGCGACAGGGACATCTCGGCGCCGGTTCGCTCGGCCCCCGCCAGCTGCTCCTCGGCGAGGTGGCGGCGCAGGAGGGTGCGGCAGGCCTCGCGGTGGTTCAGGAGGCGACCGAGCGCGGGCGGCACGACGCCGATCCGCTCCCACACCGCCTGGGCGGCTCCCAGCAGGACGGCACCGTCGGCGGCCGATCCGGCCTGCGCGGCGGTCCAGGCGAGGACCTCCAGGGTCTGCGCCGTGGCGAAGAGGTTGTGTCCGGGCTCCTCCACCCTCAGGGCGTCCTTCAGGGCGGTGCGGGCGCCGTCGAGGTCGGCCGCCAGCCAGCGCTGCAGCCCGATGACCCACAGGGCGTACCGGCGGGACCACTGGGCCTGATGGGCGTCGCAGAGCGCCAGGCCCCGGTCCGCGTAGTGGCGCGCGCGGGGGTCCGCGGCCAGGGTGCAGGCGACGGCCAGCAGGAAGAGGGTGGTCCACTGCGCGCCCGGGTCCTCCGTCGCGGTGTGGTGGTCGAGGGCCCGGTGCAGGAGCTCGACGGCCTGGGCGAAGTCGTCCCGGAACAGCGCGCTCAGGCCGGCGAGCTGGTCGGCGAGGGCGTGGGTGGGGCCGTGGTCGAAGCGCTCGGCGATGGCCCGGCACTCGGCGAGGCGCGCGGCGGCGGTCGGCGCGTCGCCGCGCAGGAGGGCGAGCCAGCCGTCGGCCCAGAGGGCCTTGGCCCTGGCCGGGGTCGGCGTGGTGCCGAGCACGAGGGTGCGGTCGAGCCAGTACCGCTCCTCCTCCAGGCAGCCGTGTCCGAACCGGTGGCTCCAGAGGGCGGCGACGAGTTCGAGCGCCCCCTGGGCCTCGGTGGGTGAGGTGAGGCCGAACTCGACGGCGGAGCGGATGTTGGCGTGGTCCCGGCGCAGGCGGGCGAACCAGGCGCTCTGCCGGGGGCTGAACCAGTCGGCCTCGGCGCGGGCGGCGAGATCGCGGTAGTGGTCGCGGTGGCGCCGCCGGGTGTCCGCCTCGCGTCCCTGCTCGCGCAGCCGGGCGAGACCGTAGTGGCGGAGCGTCTCCAGCATCCGGTAGCGGGGCTCCCCGGAGTGCGGTTCGCGGATCAGGACGGACTTGTCCATGAGTGCGGCGAGCGTGCGGAGCACCGCCTGGCGCGGCAGGTCCTCGCTGTGGCAGACGGCCTCCGCCGCGGCGAGGTCGAAGCCGCCGTGGAAGACGGACAGCGCGGTCCACAGGTGACGCTCGCGGGGCGTGCAGAGGTGGTGGCTGGAGTCGATCGCCGCGTGGAGGGTGCGGTGCCGCTCCGGCACGGCGCCGCCGGTCGGCGTGGGCAGGTGCGGGCAGGCGTCGAGCCGGTCCAGGATCTGCCGGACCGGAAGGACGCGCATCCACGACGCCGCCAGCTCGATGGCCAGCGGGATGCCGTCGAGGCGGGCGCAGATGTGGCCGGCGGCGGTCCACTCCTCCTCGCCGTGCGGGAATCCGCCGAGGACCGCCCGCGCTCGTTGGACGAAGAGCCGGACCGCGGCGTAGCGGGTCAGGGCGTCTGGCCGCGGGAGGTGCTCGGCGTCGGGCGTGGCCAGGGGCGGGAGGTCGAGGATGTGCTCCCCGTAGACGCCGAGCCGGTGGCGGCTGGTGGCGAGGATCCGGAGCCCGGGAGCCGCCGTGAGCAGTGTGTGGATCAGCGGTGCGCAGTGGTCCGTGAGGTGTTCGCAGTTGTCGAGGACCAGGAGCAGCCGCCGGTCGGCGAGGTGGTGGACGAGCGGCGTGAGCGGGTCGAGGGTGCTCTCGTGGTCGACGCCGAGGGCGAGGCCGAGGGTCTGGGCGAGTCGGTCGCCGTCCTGGAGGTGGGCGAGGTCGATCAGGCGGGTGCCGTCCGGGAACGCGGGTTGCAGGTCACGGGCGGTGCGCAGGGCGAGACGGGTCTTGCCGATCCCGGCCGGCCCGGTGACGGTGACCAGTCGCGACCGGGTGAGTAAGCGGCGTGCTCGGGCGAGTTCACGGCTCCGTCCGACGAGGCTGTTGGTCTCTGCGGGGATGGCCTGTTCCCCAGGTCGGGTGAGATGCATGGTTCATGACAGCGCGTCGCGGCCCGGGCGCGCCACCGGTCCGGGGTCAGTGGCCGGCCCTGTGCCCTACGAGCCGGCGGTGGCCGCCTCCAGGGTGGTCGCCATGACCGGGCTGGTGAAGGTGTTCGTCGCGTCCCCCGAGGAGGGGTGGTAGGAGCCCCACTTGAGGTAGTTGCGGTCCCCGTCCCAGGTGGTGCCCTTGAAGGTTCCGGAGCCGGTGGTGAAGGTCTGCTTCACGCCGTCGAACCAGAAGTCGATGGTGCCGTCGGTGCGGCCCAGGCGGATCTTCAGCGCGTAGGAGTGCCACTGGTTGTTGGCGGTCGGCGCGGTCCACAGCGTGTGCGCGACGTGGTCGGTGTCCCACTCCTGGAGGCGGATGCGCCCGGTCGTCGCGTCGATCTCGATCGGGTGGTTCGCCGTGTCGGTGCTCGGCGAGCACTTGAGCTGGAAGACGTAGCGGCTGTTCGAGTCCTTGATGTCCACCTTGGACGACCAGCCGAGGTAGAAGGTGTCGCCCTGCTTCAGGTCGGGGCTCAGCGTCTCGCAGCGCTCCTCGCCCGCCGCCTGGAACGCCCGCCACACGCTGCCCTTGGCGGGGTCCTTGACGACACGGAGCCCGCCCGGGGCGCACTGCACGGCGGCGAAGGAGGACGGGCCCTTGCCGGTGCTCGGGCTCCACAGGACCTTGCCCGCGGCGGCGGCGGAGCTGCCGGCGGTGGCCCAGCCGCAGGAGATCGCGAGCGTGGTGAGGGCCACGACGCCGACGACGGTCTTGCGGTGGTCGGACAGCAGGGACATGCCTCTCCCGGGGTGAACGAGTGGCCGGAACGGACTCCGTCCGGACCGATCGGCCCGGACGCACCCGGCGATTCGACCACCTGGCGAGGGGTCGGGCCAAGGAGGCCGGGCGACAAGTGCACTTTCGGGCACTCGTCGGTCGACCGCCGGGCGGAGCGTCCGCCCTCGGCCTACGGGCGGTCGGCGGCTCCCTTCGGGCCGTCGAGGGCACGCCCCGGCTCGCGGTCGACGACGTCGCGTGGGCCACCCCCGAGCGTCGGTCGAGGATTCGAGGATTCGTCACCACCACTTCGGTGATTGCGGTCACCGCCGGGAACGGCACCGTTCAGGAGAGCCCGGCGCCCCAGCCGCTCCGCCATTCGTTGGCGAGCAGCGCGTACACGAGGGTGTCCCGCCACGTGCCGTCGCAGCGCCGGGCGTGTCGGCGCAGCGGGCCCTCGCGGACGGCGCCGAGACCCGACAGCGCGAGCTGGGAGCGCACGTCGAGATGGTCGATCTGCCACTGCACCCGGCCGAAGGCCAGGTGCTCGAAGGCGTGGCGGAGCAGCAGGAGCTGGGTCTCGGCCGTCACCGGGGTGTCCCAGGTGGATCGCGCGGCCCAGTGCCAGCCGATGTCCAGGCGCTCGTCGGCGAGCGCGACGTCGGTGTACGCGATCCACCCGGCGGCGCGGCCGGTGTCGGCCGGGACGATCGCGAACAGCACCGCTCCTCCCGCGGCCTGCTGGGCCAGCCGCTGTTCGACCAGCATGCGCATCTCACCGAGGGTGTACGGCGCCACCACGGGAAGCCACTGCCAGAGGTCGTCGTCGCAGCTGCCCGCGAGGTGCAGGTCCGGTACGTGCCCCGTGGTCAGGGGTTCCAGCCGGGTGTACCGGCCGTGGAGGACTACGGGCGTTGGGGGCCGTGGTGCCATGCCGAGCAGGCTAACCCCGGCCCTGGATTCTTCACAGGGGTTCGCAGCGTGCGCCTGGTCTGCCTTGACAGCGCCGCCGGCCGGACGTAGAGCGGGAAGCATGAGTCGGCACGAGCCGGTGGAACGGGCGACACCACGGGTCGGGAACGACACGGCGACCCACCCGGACACGGACGCCGCGGCCGGTCCGGACCGTCGTGCGCAGGCGGCCGGGGCCGGGGAGGCCGACGGTGTGGCGGCAGAACGCGAGGACGCCCTGGTGGCGGCCGTCGTCAAGGCCATCGGGGAGACCGGCGCCCATGCCGGGAGCGTCTTCCTGCGCTCCCGGGACGGCCGCTCGATCGTCCTCGCCGCCACCTGCGGTCCGGCGCCGTCCCTGCTCGGCGGCTGGCGGCTCATCCCGGTCAACAGCCCCATTCCGGTGGCGGCGGCCTACCGGTCGGGCCGGACGGTCCATCTGGCCGACGCGGGCGAGACGGCGCGACGCTATCCCCAGCTCGCGGTGGCCCTGCCGTACGCGTTCGGCTCGGCGTCGGTGCCGGTCAGGGCCGGGCAGGAGAGTCTGGGGGCGCTGGCGGTGGTGTGGGGGGCGCCGGCCGGGCGCCCGAGGCTGTCCAGGACCCAGCTCCGCCGCCTCCGGGCCATCGCCAACCGGCTCGGCACCGCCCTCGCCGACCTCCGGGACCGCGGCGCCGCCTTCGACTACGACGCCGCGACGGTGCCCGTCGAGATCACGGCCGCCGCCACGCCGGCCGTGCGGGTCGGTCTGTTCGACTGGCGGCTCGACACCGGGGCCGTGGTCGCCGACGACGAGCTGTGCGCGATCCTCGGTCTGACGCCCGACTCCTTCGACGGGCGGGCCGACACCCTGGCTTCCCGGCTCCACCCCGGCGACCGGGTCTCGCTCCGGGCCGCGGCCCGCGAGGCCACCGCGGACGGCAGGGTTCTCGCCCGCCGACTGCGCATCCGCGCCGCCGACGGGTACCGCACCGTCGAGCTGTGGGGTCGGGTACCGGAAGCGCGCGGGGAGGACGCGGGCACCCACCTGGTCGGTTGCGTGCTCGACGCCGCGGGCGCCACCGCCGTGGAGCGACTCAGGGACGGGCTCTTCTCGCTCGCCCCGGACGGGTGTGTCGTCTACGGCAATCGCAGTCTGGAGCACTTGCTCGGAGTGCCGATCGGAGAGCTGCTCGGCCGCCACCTGTGGGACGTTCTGCCCTGGCTGTCCGACCCCGCCTACGAAGACCGGCACCGGGCCTCGATGGTCTCGCAGCAGCCCACCACCTTTCTGGCCCACCGCCCGCCGGACCGGTGGCTCGCGTTCTCCCTCCACCCGGACGCGAACGGCGTGACCGGGAGAGTGGTGCCCTCGGAACCCCCGCAACCGCTGCAACCGCTGCAACCGCCGCAACCGCCGCAACCGCCGCAACCGCCGCAGGAAGCGTCCGGGCGAGGGGAGGGGCCCGGAGAATCGACCACCGCCTCGTCCGCCCCCGGGCCCGGGCGTCCCCCGCCGAGCGCGCCGGGCCCGCCGGCGGACCGGGCGGCGCCCGCGCGCCTGGGCGCCATCTACCAGGTGCTGCAGCTCAGCAGCGCGTTGACCGAGGCGGTCACCACGGACGAGGTGTGCGAGGTCGTCTCCGACCAGCTCCTGCCGGCCTTCGGCGGACAGCACCTGGCCGTCTACGTGATCGACGAAGGCCGGCTGCACCTGCTCTTCCACAGCGGCTACCACGACCGCTTCCTGCACTGGCTGGAAGGCAAGCCACTCGACACCCCTCTGCCGGGAATGGAGACGCTGACCTCCGGCGTCCCCCTCTTCGTCGAGTCCCAGCAGGAGCTCACGGGCGGTTCTCAGGCTCTCGCCGTGGAAGGCATCGGGGCGTGGGCCTACCTGCCGCTGGTCGCCTCCAACCGTCCCGTCGGCACCTGCGTCCTCGGCTTCGACGAGATCCACCACTTCACCACCGGAGACCGGGGAATCCTGACCGCGCTCAGTGGTCTGATCGCCCAAGCACTCGAACGCGCCCGGCTGTACGACGAGAAGTCCGCCCTCGCCCACGGCCTTCAGAACGCGCTCCTGCCACACCGGCTGCCCGTTCTGCCCGACATCCGCACCACCGGCCGGTACCTGCCCGGCACCAGCGGGATGAACATCGGCGGAGACTGGTACGACGTGATCCCCACCGGTGGCGGAGTGGCCCTCGTCGTCGGTGACGTCGAGGGCCACAGCGTCGCCGCAGCCGGCATCATGGGCCAACTGCGCAGCGCCGTACGGGCCTTCGTCACGGCCGGCCACTCGCCCGGCGCCGTCCTGGCCGGCACCAACCGGCTCCTGGTCGACCTCGACCCCGGGATGCTCGCCAGCTGCTGCTACCTCCGCATCGAGCCGGGCAGCGACCGTGCCCACGCCGTCCGCGCCGGGCACTGCCCGCCGCTGCTGCGGCGGCCGGACGGAAGCGCCGACGTGCTGGAGCTGGCCGGAGGCCCGCTCCTCGGCGTCGACTACGGCAGCACCTACCCGGAGAGCCGGGTGGACCTCCCCCGCGGTTCGATCCTGGCCCTCTACACGGACGGCCTCGTCGAGGAACGCGGCAGCGACATCGATCTGGGCATCGACGGCCTGCGGGCCTCGCTGGCCCACGCCGCCGCCGGAACCCTCGACGAACTCGCCGATCAACTCCTGCGGAAGGCCCGGCACTCCCCGCACCGGTCCGACGACATCGCCCTGCTGCTCACCCACTACCGGCCGGAGTAGTGCTGCTCGGCCCAGATGATCTTGCAGTCGGGGGTGTAGCGGGTCCCCCAGCGCTCGGCCAACTGGGCGACGAGGAACAGTCCCCGTCCGCCTTCGTCCGTGGCCGCGGCGTAGCGCAGGTGCGGGGCGGAGCTGCTGGTGTCCGAGACCTCGCAGATCAGCGCGCGGCCCAGCAGGAGGCGGACGCCGATCGGCCCGGTCCCGTAGCGGATCGCGTTGGTGATCAGCTCGCTGAGGATCAGCTCCGTGGTGAATTCCAGCTCCTCCAGCCCCCATTCGGCCAGCTGCCGACCGGCCTCGGCCCGGACGCCCGCCACCGCGGCCGGATCCGACGGGACGTCCCACCGGGCGATCCGGTCGGCCGGCAGTGCGCGGGTCCGCGCCACGAGGAGGACGACGTCGTCCGTCGAGCTCGCGGGCTGCAGCGCCTCCAGCACCGCGTCGCAGGTCTCCTCCGGCGTCCGGTGGCTGTCGGCCAGGGTGCCGCGCAGCGTTTCGAGTCCGCAGTCGACGTCCCGGCGCCGGTCCTCGACGAGTCCGTTCGTGTACAGAACCAGCCGGCCGCCATCGGGCACCCGCAGCCGCGCGGCCTCGAACGGCAGGCCGCCCACGCCGAGCGGGGGTCCGGCCGGCAGGTCGAGGTACTCCACCGTGCCGTCGAGCGTGACGAGCGCGGGCGGGAGGTGGCCGGCCCGGGCCAGCTCGCAGTACCGCGACACCGGATCGTAGATCGCGTACAGGCACGTGGCCCCGGTGATCCCGGGGTCGTCACGCGCGGTGGCATCGTCCTTGTCGATCCGGCTGACCAGTTCGTCGAGGTGCGCGAGGAGGTCGTCGGGGGGCAGGTCGAGCATGGAGAAGTTGTGCACGGCCGTCCTGAGGCGGCCCATGGTGGCGGCCGCGTGCACACCGTGCCCGACGATGTCGCCGACGACCAGCGCGACCCGGGTTCCCGACAGGGGGATGACGTCGAACCAGTCCCCGCCGACGCCCGACTGCGCGGGCAGGTAGCGGTAGGCGACGTCGAGGGCGTCTTGCTCGGGCAGGCCGTGGGGCAGCAGGCTCTGCTGCAGGGTCACGGCCGTGCTGTGGTCGCCCGTGACGGCCGAGAGGATCTGTTCCTGGGTGGCGTACTTCGTGTCGAAGAAGCCCCGGTTCCGGCCCAGGCGCAGCACCACCACCCGGTCGGCGACCGCCCGCACGTTGTCCAGGTCGTGGCTGACGATCAGCACACCGAGTTTCCGCGTCCGCAGGCGCTCGACCAGTTCCAGGACCACGGCGGTCGCACCGACCCCGAGGGCGGCGGTGGGCTCGTCCAGGACGACCATCCGGGGCCCGCCGATCATCGCCCGCGCGATGGCGACGATCTGGCGCTGGCCGCCGGAGAGCGAGCCGACCGGGACGCGCAGGCCGGGAAGCCGGAGGGACAGGGCGTTCAGGAGCCTGCGGCAGCGCTTCTCCATCTCGATCTCGTCGAGAACGCCGAATCTGCGCAGTTCACGGCCGAGGAAGATGTTGGCGACCGTGTCGAGGTTGTCGCACAGCGACAGGTCCTGGTGGACGGTGGCGACGCCGAGGTTCTGGGCGTCGAGCGGCTTGCGGAAGTCGACCCTCCGGCCCTCCCACTCGATCACTCCGCTGTCCGGCGGGGAGACCCCGGAGACGACCTTGACCAGGGTGGACTTGCCGGCACCGTTGTCCCCGACCAGCGCGACCACCTCCCCCTCCTCGATGTCGAGGTCGACGTCGCTCAGCGCCTGGACGGCGCCGAACCGCTTGGAGATGCCGCGTACGGCCAGCAGCGGCGTTCGTGCCACGGAAACCTCCTTCCCGCCGCGATTCACCGGGGGCCGGACCGGACCGGGAGCGGCGCGACCGTCGTCGGTGCGGCGCTCCACCGCCCGGCCCGGCCGACGAGGGCGCCTGCCGGTCGATCGGATGGTTCGCCGGCCGGCGCGCCCGGGCCGCGCCGACGCATGTCATGACCAGCCCATGGCAAAACCTCTCTCCAGTCGGCGAGCGGGCGCACAGCCCCCTCCTCCCATCACACCACGGCCCGGCGCGCCGGACCCTGGCCGGCGGTCGGGGGCGTACGGTCCGGGACCGGCCGGGCCGCCCGGCACCGGCGCCCGCCGCCCGACGGCCCGCGCCGATCGGCCGGGGAATCCGTCCGCCTTCCCGATGCGTCCACCGGAATCGCGCCGTCCGCCTCCGCACTCCCTGCGGTTCGGGGCGGGTGGAAGGTCGCACGTTCGGCGGACGGCGGTCGATGGCGCGATTTCGACCGGTCCCCTTGCCGGCGCGTACGGCCTCCGTAACATGGCCGGATGTCGGATTCGGTCGCACAAGGAGGATCGCCCTGGAGCTGCATTTCAGCGCGCTCGGACCGCTCAGGGCCCGGCGCGGCGATCAGGAGCTGCTACTGAACCGGGCCCGCGACCGCGCGGTGCTCGCCGTCCTGCTCGCCCGTGCCGGGCGGCCGGTGCCCGTCGCGGAGATCATCGACGGCGTCTGGGGCGAGGAGGGTGACGAGGCGCCGAACCGGGCCAGGGGGCTGCCCGCCACCATGTACCGGCTGCGCAACGTCCTGGCCGGCGAGGACCGCACCGTCGAGGACGGCGGTGTCCTGCGGCACGTCGGCAAGGCGTACCGGCTGGAGGCGGACCCCGCCAACATCGACCGCACGGTGTTCCTCGCCGAGCTCGCCGCCGCCACCGCCGCCCGTCGGAACCGGCAGCCCGAGCGGGCCCACGCCCTGCTCACGGCCGCGCTCGGCCGGTGGTCGGCGCCGGTGGCGCTGGACGGCGTGCCGGGCCCGTTCGCCGAGCACGACCGCCGGATGCTGGCCGGGCGCCGGGAGGAGGCCCGGCTGGCCCGGTTCGAACTCGACGTCGAACTCGGACTGGCACTCACCGCGGAACCCGGGCCGGAGCCGGTCACCGTCGTCCCCCACGCGCTCGCGCTGGCCCGGGCCGGCCGCCCCGAGCGGGCCCTCGCCCTGCTCGCCGGGTCCGCCCCCGGGGGCGAGGCGGCGGCTCTGGCGGCACGCCTGCGCGGCCGGGATCCGGACCTGGCGGGCTGGACGCCCTGGGCCTCCCGGACCGCCCCCCGGCCGGTTCGCCGGCCGTTCCAACTCCCTCCCGACATCGCCGACTTCACCGGCCGGTCGGACTTGCTGGCCCAGCTCGCCGCCGCCCTGGCCGCGCCGGGCCCACGCCGGGTCACCGTCACCGGACCGCCCGGCTACGGCAAGAGCGCCCTCGCCGTCCACGCCGCCCACCGGCTCGCCCCCGGGTTTCCCGACGGCCAGCTCCACGCCGACCTGAACGGGAGGGGCCCCGGCGCGGACCCGGCCGCCGTGCTGGCCGCCTTCGTCCGGGCCCTGGGCGTCGAGGAGCAGGCCGTCCCGCCCGGCCTCGCCGACCTGCGCGCGCTCTACCTCCGGCTGATCGCCGGACGGCGCGTCCTGGTGCTGCTCGACGGCGCCGTCGGGGTCGAGCAGGTCCGCCCGCTGCTGCCGGCCGAGCCCGGGAGCGCGGCCCTCGTCACCGCCCGGCGACCGCTGCCCGGTGGACACACCGTCACCGTCGGCAGGATGACGCCCGACGAGGGGATCGAGCTGCTGTCCCGCGCCCTGGGACCCGGGCGCCTGGCCCGGGAACCGGACGCGGCCCGGGCCCTGGCCGCTGCGTGCGACCATCAGCCCCGCGCGCTGCGTCTGGCCGCGAGCCGCTTGGCAGGCCGTCCCGCCTGGCCGATTTCCGCCCTCCTTTCGCACTCCCGCGCATAAGTTCCGTCTGCGAATAAACGCGGGCGTTCATCCCTCGTCAACCGGCCCGTCACAGAATCCCGTCGGTGGTCTCGACCACCGCCTGACCAGCGGGATCATCAGCGATGGAAAGAGGACGAACGGATGAACGGGACCCTCACACGTATCGGTCGCGGCAACGCCTGCGGTATCACCGTCCGGCACCACCTGCCCGCCCGGACGTCGGTCGACGGCCGGCTCCGCACCGGGATCCTCGCCGGCCCGGGCTCCACCGAGAGCCCCCACGCCGTCCGGCCGATGCCGGAGACCTGCTGAGCCCCGGCGCGCCGTACCCCAGTGCGCCGTAGCCCAGCGGGCCCCACCCCGGCGCGCCGGCCCGCGGCGGGTGTCCCCCGACGCCCGGCCCGCCGCCCCCGGCCCGCCGCGCACCCCCACGCGTCACCGCCATCCACCAGCCCCGGCGCGCCGTCCACCCGGGGCCCGACGATCCCCCGGGAGCGCCGTCATCGCCACCGAGCCCGCACCCGCCGCCGAACGCACACCCCCCACCAGCACGCCGGACCTGCGCTTCCATCTGCTCGGCCCGCTCAGCGCCCGGATCGGCGACCGCCGCCTCGACCTGGGCCGCAGCCAGCAGCAGGCCTTCCTCGCCATGCTGCTCGCCCACCCGGGCCGGCCGCTGACCGCCGCCCGCCTCGCCGAGGGCGTCTTCGACGAGGACAACCCGCCCGCCCGGCCCAAGTCCGTCCTGGCCACCCATGCCTACCGGCTGCGTCGCGCGCTGCGCGACCACCACGCCGACCACCTCCTGGTCACCGTCGACGGCGGCTACCGCCTCGACGTCCCCGCCGAGTCACTGGACTCCGTCGCCTTCGACCGCCTCGTCGCACAGGCGGCGGAGCTCCGCACGGCCGCCGCCGACCGGCCACGGGCCCGTGACCTGTTGACCAGGGCGCTGGCCCTGCACGAGGGCGAGCCGCTGGCCGGACTGCCCGGTGGCCATGCCGCCGAGCTCCGCCGGCACCTGGCCGAACGCCGGGTGGACGCACTGGAGGCCAAGCTCGCGCTCGACGTCGACCTGGGGGACAACCCGTCCTGTCTGGTCGAACTCGACCAGGCCGTGTTCGCCCACCCGTTCCGCGAGCGGTTCCGCGCCCTGCTGATGCTGGAGTACCACCTGGCGGACCGTCCGGCCGAGGCACGGGCCGTGTACGCCGATGCCCGGCGCGACTACCACGCCGAGGGGCTGGACTGCCCGGAGCTCGACGCGCTGCACGCGCGGATCCGGCGCGCCGACCCCACCCTCGGCACGGCGACCCGCCCCGTGGGCCGCTCGGCCGCCGCCCACGACCGGCCGGTTCCCGGCCGAGACGGCCGAGACGGCCGAGGCGGCCGGCGTACGGACTCCGGTCGTTCACCGGTACCGGAACAACTCCCCAACCCCCTCGTCGATTTCACCGGCCGGCAGGGCGCCGTTGCGGAGCTGACCACCGTACTCACCCGGCCCGACCCGGGCGCCGTGGTCATTGCGGCGGTCAACGGGATCGGCGGCGCCGGGAAGACCAGCCTGGCCGTCCACGTCGCCCACGCCCTGCACGAGCACTTCCCCGACGGCCGACTGCACCTGGACCTGCGCGGCACCCAGGCCGACCCGCTCGACCCGGCCGAGGCACTCGGCCTGCTGCTGACCGCCCTCGGCGTCGCGGACCGGGAGATCCCGGCCGACCCGGCCGAGCGCGCCGCGCTCTACCGCACCACCGTGGCCGGCCGCCGCCTGCTGGTGCTGCTCGACAACGCGGCCTCCGCCGAACAGACCGCCCCGCTGCTGCCCGGCGCCCGGACCTGCGCCGTCCTGGTCACCAGCCGGGTCTGGCTGACCGGCCTGCCCGGCGCCCACCACCTCCACCTCGACGCGATGGCGCCGGCCGAAGCGCTGGACCTGCTCGCCACCGTCGCCGGCCGCGCCCGGACCGGGGCCGAGCCCGAGGCCGCCACCGCGATCGTCACGGCCTGCGGCCTGCTGCCGTTGGCCGTCCGGGTGGCCGGCTCCCGGCTCGCCGCCGACCCCGCGCAGTCCCTGGCCGGCCTGGCCTCCGCCCTGGCCGACGAGCGGACCCGACTCGCCGAACTCACCCACCACCACACGGCGGTGGAGCCCGTCCTGGCGCTCTCCTACGCCCGGCTGAACCCCGAACAGGCCCGCGCCCTACGACTGCTCGCCCTCCCGGACACGCCGGTGCTCGGCCTGGGCCCGGCCGCAGCGCTGCTCGACCGCTCCCCGGAACGCACCCGCGAACTCCTGGAGACCCTGGTCGACCTCAATCTGCTGAACTCCCCTGCCGCCGACCGGTACGGGCTGCACGACCTGCTGCGCGTCTTCGCCCGCCGGCGCGTCGCCGGCGAGGACACCCCGGCCGGGGTCTCGGCCGCGTACGCCCGGCTGCTCGCCTTCTGCCTGGCCACCGCCCGCAACGCCGAGGCGACCGCGCACCAGGTCGAGCACACCCGCCGCAGCCTGATCACGGCGGAGACCGCCGCGCCGGGCCGGACCTTCGACACGGTCGAGGACGCCACCGCCTGGCTGCGCGACCAGACCGACCTCCACCAGGCGGTGATCCGCCGGGCCTGCCAGGACCCGGCCCTGCCGCTCGCCCAGGCCGCCGACCTGACGGACAAGATGGGCTCGATCCTGTTCGGCCGCGACTACGTGACCACGGTCGGCGAGCTGGCGGCCCGGGTCGCCGAGGCGGCGCCGGCCCGGGGCGAGCGGGACGCCGAGGCGCTCGCCCGCTCGGTCCGCGGCAGCATGCTCTGGCACGCCGGCTCCTACGCGGCGGCGGGCGAGGAGCTCCACCGCTGCCTGCCGCTGTGCGCCGGGGCGGCGCTGCGCCGGCTGCGCGCCAACGTCCTCCAGCTGCTCGGGGCGAACGCCCGGGTGCTGTGCGACTTCGGGGCGGCGACCGGCCCGCTCGAAGAGGCGTCGTCGCTGTTCCGCCGGCTCGACGACCGGACCGCCGAGGGCCTCGCACTCGGCGAGCTCGGCTACGTCCACGCCAGGTGCGGCCGCCTCTCCCGGGCCCGCGCGGCCGGCGAGCGGTGCGCCGGGCTGACCGGTGGTGAGGTGTCCATCTCCTCGTCCGTCGGGAGCTACTACCTGGCCCGGATCCTCCACCTCTGCGGGGACCTCACGCCGGCCCTGGAGCAGGCGGAAGCCGCCCTGGCCCGGTTCCGTTCCTTCGGCATGCCGGCCTTCCAGGCCGCGACCGCCGGTCTGATCGCCCGGATCCACCTCACGGCCGGGCGGCCGGCGGCCGCCGTCCGGGCCGCGGAGGAGGCACTTCCGCAGGCCACCCGCGTCGGCGGGGTGGTGGAGGGCACCGTGCTGCGCACCCTCGGGCAGGCCCTCGCCGCACTGGGCCACCGCAGCCGGGCCGGGGCCTGCCTCGGACAGGCCCTTGAGCACTTCCGGCGGCTCACCCTCGACGCCGAGGCGGCCGAGACCGAGCACTTGCTCGGCTTGGTCATCGAATGTCCATCGCCGTGACCGACCCTCATGTCGTGCCCTGGTCAACCGGACCGGGCACCTAGGGAAGGAATGCACATGTCCGTGAAGGGAATCCGCCGGGTCGTCCTGGGCCTGGCCACCACCGCACTCGCCGGCGGGATGGCGCTGAGCGGCGCCGGGACGGCTTCGGCATCGAGCGGCGGCGGCTGCGGCGGCCCGGGGTGGAAGCAGACCTGCATCAGCGCCGGCGGCGGCCAGGTGTCGGCGCAGGTGAACACCAACTTCGCCAGCAACAACTGCACCGAGCAGATCATCATCTGGGACTACACCACCGGCAGCCAGGCGCTCTCCACCTCGTTCCCCTGCCGCTCCGGCCAGTACTCCTACACCTACACCCTCACCAACCCGACCCCGGGCCACGACTACAAGGCCGAGGCCCGCTTCTACTGGCAGCCCGGCAGCGGCTACGACTACCAGCTCAGCCCCGACCTCTGGTACTGAGCCTCCGGCCCTGAGGTGACACCGCCCTCACCTCCCGCGGGCCCCGGGCCCGCACCGCGTCCCGCCCCCGACACCCACGGGGGCGGGACGTGCCCCGCGATCCACTCACCGGCTGCCGTGCATCAGTGGACCGGCGACATCGGGAGCAGCACCGAGCAGCGGTCGACCGACCGGCCCCACCCGACCGGCCGACCGCACCCGGCCGCCCGGCCGGCCCCACTCGGCCCCCCAGCCCCCCCGACCCCGGTCCCGTCAGGCCGCGGGCCGGTCAGGCCGCCGTCCCGTCAGGCGGGACCGGCGGTCGAGGCCGGGCGGGGGGCGGTGGTGAGGAAGTCGAGCAGGATCTGTCGGCTGGTCTGAGAGGTCAGGCTGCCGTAGGCGTCGTCGAAGGCGTGTTCGGCGAAGGGCAGCACCCGGACCTCGGTGTCGACCCCCTGCCGGGTGAGCAGGTCGGCGAGCGCGGTCACGGACTCCGGCCGGGCGCTGCGGTCACGGTCCCCGACCACGAGCAGGGTTCGCGGAAGGCCGGGACGCACCTGCGAGGTCGGCGAGACCTCGCGGTAGCGGTCCGGGTACTGCTCGGGCGTGCCGCCGGTGAACAGCTGGGCGGCATCGCGGCTGCCGGCGACGTCCTCCTGCCACATGTCGGTGACGTCGGTGCCGGGGTAGAAGCCGACCACGGAGGCCGGGGGCCTGGGGGCCGCGCCGCAGTCGGAGGTGATGCCGCCGCTCCGGAGCCGGTAGGCGGCGTCCATGGCCAGCGTCCCGCCCGCGGACATGCCGCCGAGTGACACCCGGGACGGGTCGATGCCGTACCGGTCGGCGTGCTCCTCGACCCAGCCGAGCGCGCACACCAGGTCCTGGGGGGCCTTGTCCCACGTGGGCCGCCCCGGGCCGGCCAGCCGGTAGTCGACGGCGAACACGGCCACACCGTGGTCGGCGAGCCAGCGACCGGTGCCGCGCAGGTCGCCGCGGTCGAAGGTGTGGAAGCCCCCTGCGTGCGCCAGGACCACGGCGGGCACGGTCCCCTCGCCCCGCTGGCCGTCGGCGTGCCCGGCGGGCAGGTAGGCGTCCACCTTCAGCTCCTCGCCCTCGCGGGTCGCGTAGCCGGTGGTGACGTCCGGTGCGGTACCGGGGTACCCGATCTGGCTGAACACCTCGCCGTAGGCGACCCTCACCCCGGCCCGGCGCGCGTCCGCGAACTGCACTCCGCCGACCACCAGGGCCGATACGGCCGACAACACCGTGACCACGATGACCGTACGGCCCCAGCGCACCAGTCCGGTGTACCGGACCACGGCCCCCAGGGCGGCACAGACGAGCGCGAACAGCGCCATGTGGAAGGGGTACTGTCCGCCCAGCACCGGACCGATGACTCCGGCCTTCGGAATCGCCGGGACGTACGCGCCCAGCATGACCGCGGCGACCAGGAAGGCCGGTACGGAGACCACGACGGCGATGCCCGCCCGCACCGCTCTGAGCGGCCGTCCGATCGGGCGGACGGTGGTCGTGGGGCTCTTGCTGCGTCGGACGACGGGCACGGTGGCTCCTGCGGTTCGGTGCGACGGGGGGAGCGTCGCTCCCCCGTGGGACACACCGAAGCGTTCCGTTCGGCGGCCCCGGCCCGCGTCCCGCTGCGGAGCCAACCCCGGGACGGCTCGTAGGTAGGGGTCCCGCCCCCGCCGCGCGGACGCGCCCGGACGCCCCTCCTACAGGCGCGCGCTGCCGGGGCTGACCAGCCCGTTCTCGTACGCGAAGACGGCGGCCTGGGTGCGGTCGCGGAGCTGGAGCTTGTGCAGGATGCGGCCCATGTGGGTCTTGACGGTCTGCTCGGCCACGACCAGCCGGTCGGCGATCTCCGCGTTCGACAGCCCCTGCGCCACCAGCCGGACGACCTCGCACTCCCGGTCGGTGAGTCCGGCCACCCGCACCGGCGCGGCGGGCTTGGGCGCCCGGCCCATGCGGGCGAACTCGGAGATCAGCCGCTGCGTGATCTCCGGCGCCAGCATGGCCGCTCCTGCCGCCACGACCCGCACCGCCTCGGCGAGTTGGAGGCCGGAGGCGTCCTTGAGGAGGAACCCTGCCGCGCCTGCCCCCAGGGCGTCGTACACGTACTCGTCGAGGTCGAAGGTGGTCAGCACGAGGACCCTGGTGGGCAGACCGGACGTCGAGGTGATCCGCCGGGTCGCCTCGATGCCGTTCGTCCCGGGCATCCGGATGTCCATGACGACCACGTCCGGGCGCAGGGCCAGCGCCTTGTCGACGGCCTCGGCGCCGTCCGCCGCGGTGGCCACCACCTCGATGTCGCCGTGCGCGCCGAGCAGCACCGAGAAGGCCTCCCGGATCAGGGCCTGGTCGTCGGCGATCACCACACGGATCGTCATTCGGTGTTCCGCTCCTCGGTCGTGGGGACGGCGGCCGGCAGAAGTGCGACGACCTCGTAACCGCCGTCGGGCGTGGGTCCGGCGGACAGGTCGCCGCCGAGCATGGCGGCGCGCTCGCGCATGCCCAGCAGGCCGTGCCCCGCTCCGGGCGACGGTGCGGCGGCCCGGGTCGGTGGACCGTTGACGACCCGTAGGCCGAGCGCGGTGGGGCCGTAGTCGAGCTGCACGCCGGCGCCGGATCCGGGTGCGTGGCGAAGGACGTTGCTCAGGGCCTCCTGCACGATCCGGTACGCGGACAGTTCCACGCCCGGCGGCAGCACCCGCCGCGGACCGCCGATACGCACCGCGACGTCCAGCCCGGCGGTGCGGACGGCGGCGACCAGGTCGTCGAGCCCGTCCAGGGTGGGCTGCGGTCCGAGGGGTGCGGCGGCCGTCCGCCCGTCGGACGAGCGCAGCACGCCCAACAGCCGCCGGAGTTCGCCCAGCCCTTCCAGGGCGTTGGCCCGGATCGCGGCCAGCTCGGCGACGAGCGCCCCGGGCGGGTCGGCGACCCGCAGGGGGGCGGCGTCGGACTGGATGGCGATGACCGACAGATGGTGGGCGACCACGTCGTGGAGTTCGCGGGCGATGCGCGCCCGCTCCTCCAGCACCGTCCGCAGTGCTCGCTCCTGGGCGGTGGCGGCGATCTGCTCGGTCAGCCGCACCCGGGCCTCGCGGCGGCTGCGCAGGACGACCCCCAGGACGACCGCCCCGGCGAGGTCCGCGACGGCGACCCTGACGACCGGCCAGGATCCCGTGCCCGGCCCGGCCTGCACCAGACCGGCGGCCAGCAGCCCGCTCAGCAGCGCCGCGACCACGACGGGCCCGGTCCGGACGCGCAGCGCCAGCAGGAAGACGACCCCGGCCTGCACCATCCACGCGTAGTCCTCGTTCGCAGGGGTGGGCGGGTGGCCGATCTCGATGACGGCGGCCACGGCCGTCGACGCCCACAGCGCGGGAACCGGGTGGCGCAGGGCGGCGACCAGTGTGCCGGCCTGAGCGGCCGCCAGGATCCGGTCGGCCACATCCTCACCGGTCACCCCGAGAGCAACGGCGGCCAGCACGACCAGCGTGTGCGGCAGCCACCGCAGCCGGCGCGGCCAACCGAGCGGCGGCAACGGCCTGCTCCGGACCGTGAACAGGTCTTCGCACAGGACTCGGGGCAGCGCCGGTCCCGCCCGGCGGTCTGCCGCCGGGCCGGGTATGAGGCAGGTGTCGGGCACGGAGGCATCCTTGCAGGCTTCGACGGCTGGTCACGCACCACGCCGCGGGAACGGCGTCGTCCGACCCGCGAGGCTACCGACCGGGAGCCGTCGTCCGAGTCCCCCTGGGGAGCCGTCCCGACGGGTGGCTCCCAGGTATGACACCGCCTCGCCCCGGAACCGGCCGGCGCACCCGACGAGCAGCTCGACCGGCTGAATCCTTTCGCCGGCTGGTGGCTCTTATGGTCGAACGGCTGTGAGGGCGTGTCGGCACCGGCCTGCCGGTGCCGTCCGCGTGCCACCTGCCGTCCCCTGTTCCGCAATCGACGGCACGACGAGAGGCCCCTCGTGATTCCTTCCTCAACCTCCCGCGCACCCCGAGGGGTGCTCCTGGTGCACGGCGCGTGGCACACCGGTCATGCCTGGGACGGCGTCGCGGCCAGGCTGCGGGCACGTGGTGTCGCCGTGGCCGTCGCCGAGCTGCACCGCGGGTCGCTGGCGGCCGACATCGCCGCGGCCGCGGCCGCGCTGGACCGGCTGCCCGAGGGCGGCCCCGCCGTCGCGTGCGGTCATTCCTACGGCGGTGCCGTCATCACCGGCCTTCCGCCGCGCCGCGTCGACCACCTCGTGTACCTCGCCGCGATGATGCCCGACCGCGGCGAGACCGCCCTCGGCCTTCTCGCCGGGGCACCGCCCACCGACCTGGGGGCCGGCATGATCGGTGATCCCGCCGGGACCACGACGATCGACCCGGAGGCCGCGGGTCGACTGTTCCACGCCCAGCTGGGCGAGGAAGAGCGTGCCCGCCACACCGCCGGGCTCGTCCCCCAGACGATGGCCCCCGGCCACCAGCCGACGACCAGCGCCGCCTGGCACCAGCGGCCCAGCACCTACGTGGTCTGCACCGAGGACCGCGTCATGCACCCGGACCTGCAACGCCGGTTCGCCGCCCGCGCAACCCGCGCGCTCACCTGGCACAGCGACCACGGGGTCTTCGCGTCACACGAGGAGGAGACCGTCGGACTGCTCCACCTCCTGGCGACCGGTGTCCGCCGCACCCCGGCCGACTAGAAGCCTGATGAAGATCTTGCTGTTGGAGGGGTTGTCCTGTCTGGGACAGCCCCTCCAGCGCTATGTGGTTGCGGGGGCGATGGTCCAGGTGTGGCCGGTGCGGGTGAGTCCGAGGTTGATGAGGCGGCGGAGGTTGAGGGCGGCGGCGCGGTTGTGGAGCCAGGTGTTGTTCTTCAGGACGCCTCGGTAGGGGACGCGGCGGTTGCCCCGGGCGGTGAGCCATGCGATGGCGCGTTCCACCGGTGGCCGCCAGCGGCGGTATTCGGCCTGCCAGGTGGGGTCGGAGGCTTGGTCGCGGGCGGCTTTCAAACGGTCGTAGTGGGCGTGGACCTGGAGGGCGCGGCCGGTCTTGGAACGGGTGCACCGCTCGCGCAGGGGGCAGTGGGTGCAGAGCTTCTTGAACTGGGCGGTGCGGGCGCCGGCCGCGTCAGGGCGGCCGAGGGCCTTGGTGTGGCCGGCCGGGCAGGTGACGGTGGCGGCCCGGGTGTCGACGTGGAAGTCGTCACTGGTGAAGCCGCCGGGGACGGCGGGCCGCTGCGGCGGTGGCTTGACGACCGGGGTGTGGCCGTCGGTTTCGAGGGCTTCGCGCAGGTCGCCGGTGCCGTAGGCGGTGTCGCCGAGGATGGTCAGCGTCTCGCTCTCGTCGGCGAGCAGGTCCTGGGCGACGGCGGCCTCGTGGTTCTGCGCTCCGGTGCCGGCGGTGAGCTCGACTTCGGTGAGCAGGCCGGTCTCGGGCTCGAACGCGGCGTGGGCGCGGAAGCCCTCCTGGTGGCGGGTGCGGGTCTTGTGGATGTGCCGGGCCTCGGGGTCGACGGTGGACACGATGCGGTCGTGAGCGGTGCCACGGGCGATCCGCCAACGGCCGTCGCGACCGTCGGAGCCGTCGGCGACCTCCACGTCCTGACCGGCGACCAGGGCCAGCAGCCCGACCGCGTTGGCGGCCTTCTCGTCCAGCTGGCGTTCGGGCAGGCGGCCGAGCAGGTTGAGGGCATCGGTGACCAGGGCGTCGACCAGGTCGGCGCGGGCCCGCTCGTCGTTCCAGGCGATGCGGGGCTTGCCCGGGTCGGTGTAATCGTGGGCGGTGCACCAGGTGGCGGCGGTCCGCCCGGCGTCGGGGACGTCCCGGATCACCCGGCGGATCGCGGCGATCAGCTGGGTGACGGTGTCCTGGGTGGCCACCGCGTCGTCCAGCACGGTGGAGTCCAGCGCCCGCCGCTGCCTGCCCTTGAGGACGCCGGTCGCCGCCACTACCTGCCTGACCCTGGTGAACAACCGGTTCGGATCCGGCGAGCGCTGCAGCCGGCGGCGGAAGTAGGCCAGCAGCGACGGGTCGAACGCGGTGTCGTACAGGCCGAGCCCGCACGCGGCCTTCCACCGCAGGTCACACCGCAGCTGTTGGACCGTCTCGAAGTCCGACAACCCGTGCAGGCTCTGCAGGACCACGGTCGCCGCCAGGACCTGCGGCGGCATGCTCGGCCGTCCGTTCCGAGACGGGTACATGTCCGCGAACATCGAACCCGGGAACAGCGCCTCCCGGTGCTCGGCCAGGAACGCGAAGACACTCCCCGCCGGGATCAACTCCCGGCAGGTCTCCCACACATCCGGCCCGACCAGCTCCCCGGCCCATTCCCCCATCGCCACAGAGACGAGTCTGGCCCCACCACACGGACGGTGGGGCCAGAACCCAACATCTTCATCAGACTTCTAGGCCCTGTCCGGCCGATTTCGAAGGGCCGCCTCGACGATCCGGGTCGGGTACCTCTGGACACCGGGCCGCCGGAGTGCAGAGCGGCCGGCCTCGACCGTACGGTGGATGTATTGGCCGGGCGGGCAGCCGGTGGCAGGCGGGGCCGGCCGCCACTGCGGGTGACCGCACGCCGCGATGCGGGGTTCTGCTCCACTGCAGGAGGGAAGGGCCATGCCCGAGCACAGGATCGGCACGCAGGAGGAGTTCGAGGCGGCCCGAGCGGAACTGCTCGCGGAGGAGAAGAAGCTCACCCGACGAAGTGACGAGCTCGCGCGGAAACGGCGGGAGCTTCCCTGGGTGCCGGTCGAGAAGGACTACGGCTTCGAGACCGAGGGCGGGACCAAGTCGCTCGCGGACCTCTTCGGCGGGCGCTCGCAGCTGCTCGTCTACCACTTCATGTTCGGCCCGCCGTACGAGGCCGGATGTCCGGTCTGTTCCTCGATCGCGGACACCCTCGACCCCAACGCGATCCACCTGAAAGCCCGCGACGTGACGCTGATCTGCTCCTCGCGGGCACCGATCGACAAGCTCCTCGCCTACCGAGCGCGGATGGGCTGGAGCTTCGACTGGGTCTCCGCCGCCGGCAGCGATTTCCACCGCGACCTCGGCTTCCAGTACACCGAGGAGGAGCTACGGCCGTTCCTCGGGAGTGACATCCCGCCGACCGTCCGGCAGATGGCGCAGGCCTGCGGCACCGACGTGCCCGGGTACGTCGCCGAGGGGCCCGGGCTGAGCGCCTACGCGCTCTCGAACGGCACCGTCTACCGGACGTACGTCACCACCGCGCGCGGCCTTGAGCCTGCCATGGCCTACTACGGCCTCCTCGACCGGACGCCGATGGGCCGGCACGAGGAAGGCGAGGAGACCCACTGGCTGCGCCGCCACGACGAGTACGGGAAGGCCTGAGGGCTCGCATGTCGAACCTGCTCGACCGCCATCGCGCGGTCATGCCGGGGTGGATGTCGCTCTACTACGACGACCCGATCGAGATCGTGAGCGGCAGGGGGCGCCGCGTCACCGACTCCGACGGGCGCAGCTATCTCGACTTCTTCGGCGGCATCCTCACCAACATGCTCGGGTACGACGTGCCCGAGGTACGGGAGGCCGTCGAGCGGCAGCTGCGCACCGGGGTCGCGCACACCTCGACGCTGTACCTCATCCGCGCCCAGGTGGAGTTGGCCGAGAGGATCGCGGAGCTGTCGGGCATCGCGAACGCCAAGGTCTTCTTCACCAACTCCGGCACCGAGGCCAACGAGACGGCGCTGCTGCTCGCCACCCATGCCCGCCGGTCCGACCAGGTGCTCGCCCTGCGCAACAGCTACCACGGGCGCTCGTACGCGGCCACGGCCGTCACGGGCAACCGGAGCTGGAAGAACTCCTCGCTCTCGCCCGTCAACGTGCACTACCTGCACGGCGCCGACCGCGAACGCTTCCCGCACCTGTCGGACGAGGAGTTCCTTGCCTTCTGCGCGGACGATCTGCAGCACGTCCTCGACACGGCCACCGCCACCGACGTCGCCTGCCTGATCGTGGAGCCCGTCCAGGGCGTCGGAGGCTTCACCGCTGCACCGGACGGACTCCTCGGGAGATACCGGGAGATCCTGGACCGGTACGGGATCCTGCTGGTCTCGGACGAGGTGCAAACGGGCTGGGGCCGCACCGGAGAGCACTTCTGGGGCATCCAGGCCCATGGCGTGACACCCCACGTCATGACCTTCGCCAAGGGTCTGGGAAACGGCTTCGCGATCGGCGGTGTCGTCGCGGAGGGCACGCTGATGGACGCGCTTCCGGCCAACGGCATCTCCACCTTCGGTGGCAACCCGATCGCGACGGCGGCTGCCGGGGCCACCCTCGACTACCTGCTCGCCCACGACCTCCAGGCCAACGCACACCGGCTCGGCCGCCTGCTGGTGGACGGCCTGCGGACCGCGGCGGAAGGGCTTCCGGTCGCGCGGGACGTCCGGGGCAAGGGCCTGATGTTCGCCGTCGACCTGATCGACCCCGGCACGGGAGCGCCGAGCCCGGCGCTGGCCGCCGGGGTGATGGAACACGCGAAGGAGCGCGGCCTGCTCATCGGCAGGGGCGGCCTCTACGGCCACACCCTACGGATGGCTCCCCCGCTCACCCTGACCGAGGACGAGGCCGGGGAAGGACTCGGCATCCTCCTCGACTCGCTTGCCGCCGCCTGCTGACCTCACGGTGCTCGGGCGGCGGAACGCGGCGGAGGACCGGGGCGCCCCGGACGCCCCGGACGCCCCGGCGGGTCAGTGTCCTGTCGGGCGCATCAGCTCAGGAACCGCACGGTGGTCGACACGAAGCCGTCGGCGTCGTCCAGCCACGGGTAGTGGCCTGCGCCCGGTTGGACGACGAACTCGGCGCGCGGGAACAGCGCGGCGAGGCGGGCCGTCACGTGCGGGGGCGAGGCCAGGTCGAACTCCCCGGCGAGGACCAGGACCGGCGTGTCGAGCGCGGCGAGCGCCGCCCGGGTGGCGCCCGGGTCGAAGGCTCCCTCCGATCCGAAGACTTCCGCCGCCGCCGCGTTCCACTGGGACTCCTCGGCCGCCCGGTGGGCCTGCGCCGTCCCGTCCCAACGACCGTAGAGGAACGGTGCGATGGTCACCCAGTCGGCGGCCGCGGCTTCGCCGGCGTCGATGGCGTCGAATGCCGCCGACGCCGCCGCGTACCAGGGCTCGTCCCGGCGGAGCCGCGCGACCTCACGCCGGTCGTCTCCGTTGACCTCCAGGCCGGCGGCGTTGGTGCCGGGCGTGATGAGGACGAGCCGGCCGACGCGGTGCGGGTGCTGTTCCGCGTACCGTACGGCGAGGTTGGCGGCCGCGGAGTGCGCGAGCAGGTCCATGCGGTCGAGGCCGAGGTGTTCGCGCAGCACCTCGACGTCGCCGACCAGGCGATCGCAGCGGTAGGACGCGGGGTCCGCCGGTGTTGCGGACAGCCCGGCGCCCCGCTGGTCGGCCACGATCAGCCGCCGGTGCGCGGGGAGGCCACCGAGGTCGCCGAGGTAGGCGGAATCCCGCATCGGTCCGCCCGGCAGGCAGACCAGGGGAGCGCCGGCGCCCTCCCCGAGGACGCGGTAGGCGAGCTCGGTGCCGTCGGGCGCAATGAGAGTAGGCATGGTGGTCCCAGCAAGTGCGCAGTGTCATCGTGGAGTTGAAGCGGTGCGGAGCGCCGGGCAGGTGGCCCGGCGGCAAGCCTTCGCCGATGAGCCGGCGACGCCCGCAGCAGATGGCGGTCCGTCAACCGCGCAGTGCGGCGGTCTCGGCTTCGGGGGCCAGCCCCAGGATCGGGCGGTCGGGACGCTGCGGCGAGACTCCGCCCAGCCCCTTCAGCCACTCCCACGTGTCGGCGACGGTCTCGGCGACCGGCCGGCAGCGCAGCCCGTCCGCGAACGCCTTGGACGTCTCGGCGCCGTAGATGAACTCGTGCAGCTCGCCCGGCGGTACCCAGATCGGCAGCTCCGTCCACGGCGCGATTCCGGCGGCGGCGATCCGCTCGGGGTCGGTCCAGCGCAGCTCCGCATCCGATCCGGTCGCAGCCACGCACGCCTCCAGAAGCTCACCCATGGTGGCGTGACCGGGCCGGCTCACCAGGTTGTACGGGCCGGACAGCCCGCGCACGGCGGCGTCCAGGGCCCAGATCGCGAGGTCACGCGTGTCGACGTACTGGAGTGGCAGGCCGCGCGGACCGGGGGCCAGCACGGGGCCGCCACGGGCGATCCGGCCCAGCCACCAGGTCAACCGGCCGACGTCCTCTCCTGGACCGAGGATGAGGCCGGCGCGCAGCAGCAGCGAACGGTCCTCGCCGAACGCGCCGGTGACGGCGAGCTCCCCGCCGCGCTTGGCCTGCGGATAGGGGACGTCGCCGTCGTCGGGCGAGCCGTCCAGCAGGACGCCGTTCTCGGCGGCACTGTGGTCGACCGGGTCGGCGTACACGGAGGCGCTGGAGATGTACACGTACCGACCGGCGCGCTTCGTGAGCGCGGCGGCCGCGTCGCGCACCGCCGAGGGCCGCGCGGACCAGGTGTCCACGACGACGTCCCACTCGCCGTCGCCGAGCGCGGCCAGTCCGTCGGGGGCCGTCCGGTCGCCCTGGAGGACGGTGGCTCCGGACGGCGGGCGGCGGCTGCCGCGGTGGAGAAGGGTCACGTCCCAGTCCCGGGACAGGGCCTCGTTGACGATGGCGCGTCCGACGAAGCCGGACCCGCCGAGCATGAGAAGTCGCATGCCGACCACTGTCCTCACCGACCTGCCGGTCGGTCCACCCCCCTCTGCCATCAGCGAAATCGCCGTCAGCTGAATCCCCACCAGCAGTGCCCGTCGGACCCGTCGTTCAGCCGGCCTCCGCCGGTGCCGAGGGCTGATCGCCGGCCCCGGCGGCGGTGTGGATCGGTCCGTCGGTCCGGGTGAGCGGCCGACCGGTACCGCCCCAGCGGGCGGCGATGATCTCGGCGGCGACGGAGACTGCCGTCTCCTGCGGCGTGCGGGCACCGAGGTCGAGCCCGGCGGGGGCCGACATCCGGGCCAACTCCCTTTCTTCCACGCCGGCTTCGCGCAGACGGGCCAGCCGCTCACGGTGGGTCCGACGCGACCCGAGCGCACCGATGTACGCCAGTTCCGGCAGCCGCAGCGCGGTGGTCAGCAACGGCACGTCGAACTTGTGGTCATGGGTGAGGACGGCGACCACCGTACGGCCGTCGATCCGGCCCTCCGCGGCTTCCTCGGCCAGGTACTCGTGCGGCCATCGCACCACGACCTCGTCCGCGTGCGGGAAGCGGGAGGCGGTGGCGAACACTGCCCGCGCGTCACACACCGTGACGCGGTAGCCGAGGAAGGACCCCAACTCGGCGACCGCGGCGGCGAAGTCGATCGCACCGAACACCAGCATGCGCGGCGGCGCGACGAACGACCCCACGAACACGGTCAGTTCGCCGGGCTCGGCGGACTCCTCACCGTCCAGGCAGCGACCCGCCGTGTCGTAGTGGCGCAGCCCCGTTGTGCCGTGTTCGAGCATGCCGCGGACGTCGAGGCCCACCGCGCGGTCCAGTGCGGCCGAACCGAGGGTGCCGCGGGCGCGGTCCGGCCAGACGACCAGGCGGCTCCCGAGCGCTCCCGGGCCGGCGTCCGGACCGGTCACCACGGTGGCCACCGCGACAGGCTCGCCGGCACCCAACGACTTCACCACGTCCGGCAGTTCGGGAAAGGTGCGGCTGGACACGGGTTCGACGAAGATCTGGATCGTGCCGCCGCAGGTCAACCCCACTTCGAAGGCGTCGTCGTCGCTCACCCCGTACGACCGCAACACCGGGCGTCCCGAGATCCGGGCCGTATCGGCCTCCTCGTACACCGCGCCCTCGACGCAGCCGCCCGAGACACTGCCGACCACGGTGCCGGAGGCCGAGACCGCCATCGCCGCACCCGGTCGGCGGGGCGCGCTCCGGAAGGTGCTGACCACGGTGGCGAGCCCGAAGACCTCGCCGGCGCGGTACCACGGGTACACCTCGCCCAGGACGTCACGCACAGCGTCCCCCTCGTGGACACCGACAGGCCCGGCGCAGCCGGCGCGCGACCCCCAGCAGGATCAACCCGGCGAGGACGACGGACGCCAGGCGCTTGGCCACCGGTCCGCGGGCCACGGCGAGCAGGTCCAGCGGCTCCCCCTCCGCCGAGGTCGGCTGCGGCTCCCCCACGGGTGCGGCCCGCCCGGCGGCCGAACCCGCAGCGGCGGACGCGGCCGCTGCGGGTTCGGCGGCCGCCGGCTGCGAGGCCGACGCGGCCTCGCCCCCGGTCTCGTGTTCGGCGGCCAGCCGCTCCTCCAGGCAGGCCACGAACCGGTCCAGCAGCTTCCGGCTGATGTCGGTCATGACGCCCTTGCCGAACTGGGCCACCTTCCCGGTGACGCTGAGCCGGGTCTCGACGGTCACCCGCGTGCCGTCGCCGTCCGGTGCCAGCCGTGCGGTGACGTGCGCGTCGGCGTTGCCCTGGCCGTGCGCGTCGCGTCCGGAGGCGGTGAGCCGCACGGTGTGGTTCGCCTCGTCCCGCTCGTCGAACGCGGCGGTGCCCCGGTACTGCACGGTCACCGCTCCGACCCGCACCTTGACCGTGCCGTGGAACCGGTCGCCGTCGACCCCGGTCAGCTGCGCGCCCGGCATGCACGGGGCGATCCGCTCGACGTCGGTGAAGAGGTCCCAGGCCGCCTCCACCGGCAGGCTCACGCGGAACTCGTTGGTGAACTCCATGTGGACGAGCCTCCTTGCCCGGACCAGCCCGGTGCTCCGGAATCCCCCCGTCGACGTACGTTCCAACGATGACCGGCCACCCGGCGATTCCCCTCCCGGAGCCGTCCCCGCGGTCAGCTCCACAGGCTCACCCGGACGGTCGGCCGGTAGTGGTCCACCGGTACACCGGTGGCCCGGGCCATCAGGCTCTTCACGGCGGTGGGCGTGGTCACGAACCGGCACAGCGCGGATGCGGCCGGCGATCGCCGGTCGCCGCGCAGGGCGGAGGCCCGCAGCACGCCGTTGACCGGGGTGCCGGCCACCGAGACCACGGTGAGGGTGCCGCGGCGCAGCTCGTCGCGGACGAGGTGGAGCACGGCGAGCGACAGCCCGTCGCCGGCAACGGCCGCGGCCAGGGCCGCACTGGCACTGGGGAAGATCGACGCGTCGGCGTCGCCGACGCCGTGCCGCGTCAGGAAGGCGCCACCGGGCGTGCCGGGGTCGAGCCCGCCCGGGCCGAGCAGCCAGTGTTCCCGGGACAGCCGGCCGATCGGCAGGTGCAGCCGGCCGCCGTCGCCGTGGTCCGGCCGGGCGCCGGCGTGGCGCGGCGAGGCGACCACCACCAGCTGGATGCGCAGGAACGGGATGTGTTCGAGGGTGTCCGGGGTGTCCGGCGCGCGATCGACGGCGACGGTGCCGGGCTCGGCGGCGACCGGGCCGATCGCGACGTCCGCTCGCCGGTCCAGCAGCAGCTCGCCGAGCGCGGTGGACGCCACCGCGAGGGTCGTGGTCTCCACGTCCGGGTGCCGCCGGACGAAGGCCTCCAGCAGTGGCGGGACGATCTGCTCGGCGGTCGTCTCGGTCGCGGCGACCCGCAGGTAGGAGCTGTCCGCGCCGGCCTGCCGGACCTGCCGGCGGGTCTCCTCGGCCAGGCCCACGATCTCGGCCGCGCCCGCGGCCAGCCGCCGCCCGCCGGGCGTCAGGGCGATCCCGCCCGCCGCCCGGACGAAGAGCCGGTCGCCGAGCTCGCGGCGCAGCACGGCGACCGCGCCCGACACCGCGGGCTCGCTCACCCCCAGGGAGATCGCGGCGGCCTTGACCGAGCCGAGCCGGGCCACCGCGACGAAGGCCCTGAGCTGTGTGAGGGTCATCGCGGCCTCCAGCGATCGCACGCCCCCCAGGTGTCAGCCGTGGACGGCTCTTAACCATTCCCTTCAGTCGCCGTTGACCCGGGTGGTCGCCGGGGTGACAGTGCGCTCAAGCGGTGTGTGCGCCTTGCCGCGGACCTGCCGTCACCGGAGGCCGGGCCCGCCATCACCGGAGGCACTGCACCAGGAGGCCGTCGTGCAGGTTCCCGCGTCATTCGAGTACCGGCGGGCGGAGAGCGTGGACGACGCTCTCGCCCTGCTGGAGCGGTTCGGCGAGGAGGCCAGGGTCATCGCCGGCGGGCACAGTCTGCTGCCGATGATGAAGCTGCGCCTGGCCCGTCCGGGGCTCCTGGTCGACATCAACGACCTCCACGAACTGGACTACGTGCGGCAGGAGGGCGCGGAACTGTGCATCGGCGCGCTCACCCGCCACCGCGGTCTGCTGGAGTCCGAGCTCGTCGGCCGGCTCTTCCCGATCTTCCACGACGCCGAACGGGTGATCGCCGACCCGCCGGTGCGCAACCGGGGCACCATCGGCGGCTCGCTCTGCCAGGCGGACCCGGCGGAGGACCTGTCCGCGGTGTGCGCGGCCGTCCGGGCGGTGGCGGTGGTGCTCGGCCACGGCGGGCGACGCCCGGTGCCGATGGCGGACTTCTACCAAGGGCCGTACGAGACGGACGTGGGGCTCGGCGAGATGCTGGTCGAGGTCCGCGTGCCGATCCTGCCGAACGCCGGCAGCGCCTACGAGAAGGTGGAGCGCAAGACCGGGGACTGGGCCATCGCGGCGGCCGGCGCCGCCCTGTCGCTGGTGGACGGGCGGATCGGGACGGCCGGCGTCGGGCTCGCGGCGGTCGGCGTGTCGGCCGTCGGCTACCGGCGCGCGGAGGACTCCCTGGTCGGCCGCGAGCCGTCCGAGGAGGCGTTCGCCGCGGCCGGCCGGATCGCCGCCGAGGACTGTGATCCGGTCACCGACACCCGCGGCACCGCCGCCTACAAGCGGCACCTGGCGGGCGAGCTCACCGAACGCGCGCTGCGCCGGGCCGCCGAACGGGCCCGGCGGTCGTGAGTACGGCGTGAACGGACGGAAAGGACGGCTCACGATGCAGGTCACCATCAACGTCAACGGCGAGGACCGCACGGCCGAGGTGGAGCCCCGGCACCTGCTGGTCCGCTTCCTCCGCGACGACCTGGGCCTCACCGGCACCCACTGGGGCTGCGACACCAGCAACTGCGGTACCTGCGTGGTGCTGTACGACGGTGAGCCGGTCAAGAGCTGCACGATGCTGGCGGCCATGGCGGCCGGGCACCGGGTGCGCACCGTGGAGAGCCTGGAGACCGCCGACGGCCTCGACCCCGTCCAGCAGGGGTTCATCGAGCAGCACGGGTTGCAGTGCGGATTCTGCACGCCGGGCATGATGCTGACCGCCCGCGCGCTGCTCGACCGCGATCCGGACCCCACGGACCAGGAGATCCGCGAGGCGATCTCCGGGCAACTGTGCCGGTGCACCGGCTACTTGAACATCGTTCGCGCGGTCCGGTGGGCCGCGCACCACCCGACGGAGGCCACCGTCACCGCCGGTGCGAGCGCGGGGAGCACACCATGACCGCCGTGCAGGAGACCGGCTCGGCCCCCGCGGAGGAGCGTCCGATCGGCTACGGGCGGCTGAAGCGCAAGGAGGACCCGCGGTTCGTCCGCGGCAAGGGGCACTACGTGGACGACGTGCAGCTGCCCGGCATGCTGCACGGCGCCGTGCTGCGCAGCCCGCTGGCGCACGCCCGGATCGTGTCCATCGACACCTCCGCGGCCGAGTCGCACCCGAAGGTCCGGGCGGTGATCACCGGCGCCACCCTGGAGGGGCTGGGCCTGGCCTGGATGCCCACCCTGTCGATGGACACCCAGGCGGTGCTGGCCACCGACAAGGTGCGCTTCCAGGGCCAGGAGGTGGCGTTCATCGTCGCCGACGACCACTACGCGGCACGCGACGCCGTCGAGCTGATCGACGTCGAGTACGAGCCGCTGCCCCCGGTGATCGACGCGCGGCGCGCGCTGGACCCGGACACGCCGGTGATCCGGGACGACCAGGAGGGCCGCACGGACAACCGCATCTTCGACTGGGAGGCGGGCGACAAGGCGGCCACCGACGAGGTGTTCGCGCGCGCCGAGCTGGTCGTCGCCCAGAACATGCTCTACCCGCGCGTGCACCCCGCCCCGCTGGAGACCTGCGGCTGCGTGGCCGACATGGACCCGGTCGACGGCAAACTCACCCTCTGGTCCACCACCCAGGCGCCGCACGCCCACCGCACCCTGTACGCGATGGTCGCCGGGCTGCCCGAGCACAAGATCCGGGTGGTCTCCCCCGACATCGGCGGCGGCTTCGGCAACAAGGTCCCCATCTACCCCGGCTACGTGTGCGCGGTCGTGGGCTCGATCCTCACCAAGAAGCCGGTCAAGTGGGTGGAGGACCGCTCCGAGAACCTGATGAGCACCGGCTTCGCCCGCGACTACCACATGCACGGCGAGATCGCCGCGACCCGCGAGGGCCGGATCCTCGCCGTCCGGGTCAAGGTGCTCGCCGACCACGGCGCGTTCAACGGGACGGCCCAGCCCAGCAAGTTCCCGGCCGGCTTCTTCCACGTCTTCACCGGCTCGTACGACATCGAGGCCGCCCACTGCGCCGTCACCGGCGTCTACACCAACAAGGCGCCCGGCGGCGTCGCCTACGCCTGCTCCTTCCGGGTCACCGAGGCGGTGTACCTGATCGAGCGGCTGGTGGACTGCCTGGCGGACGAACTGCACACCGACCCGGCCGAGTTGCGGATGCGGAACCTGATCCGGCCCGAGCAGTTCCCGTACCCGAGCAAGACCGGCTGGGAGTACGACTCGGGCGACTACCCGGCCACCCTGCGCAAGGCGCTGGACCTGGCCGGCTACGACGCGCTGCGCCGCGAGCAGGCCGAGCGACGGGCACGCGGCGAGCTGATGGGCATCGGGCTGTCGTTCTTCACCGAGACGGTCGGCGCCGGGCCCCGCCGCCAGATGGACATCCTCGGCCTCGGCATGGCCGACGGCTGCGAGCTGCGGGTGCACCCGACCGGCAAGGCGGTGGTGCGGATCAGCGTCCAGACCCAGGGTCAGGGACACGAGACGACGTTCGCCCAGATCGTCGCCGAGGAGCTCGGCATCCCGCCGGAGGACATCGAGGTGGTGCACGGCGACACCGACCAGACGCCGTTCGGACTCGGCACCTACGGAAGCCGCTCGACGCCGGTCTCGGGCGCCGCGGCGGCGGTGGTGGCCCGCAAGGTCCGCGACAAGGCGCGGATCCTCGCCGGCGCCATGATGGAGGTCTCCCCCGACGACCTGGAGTGGGAGAAGGGCCGCTGGTTCGTCAGGGGCGACCCGACGGCCGCGAGGACGATCCAGGAGATCGCGCTCGCCGCGCACGGTGTGCTGGAACTGCCCGAGGGCGTGGAGGGCCACCTGGAGGCCACCACCGTCTACAACCCGCCCAACCTCACCTTCCCGTACGGCGCGTACCTGTGCGTCGTGGACGTCGACCCGGGCACCGGCGTGGTGAAGGTGCGCCGCTTCGTCGCGGTCGACGACTGCGGCACCCGGATCAACCCGATGATCATCGAAGGGCAGGTGCACGGCGGCCTCGCCGACGGCGTCGGCATGGCGCTGAGCGAGATCATCAGCTTCGACGAGGACGGCAACTGCCTCTCCGGCTCCTTCATGGACTACCTCGTGCCGACCGCACTGGAAGTGCCGGCCTGGGAGCTCGGCTACACCGTCACACCGTCCCCGCACCATCCGATCGGAGCCAAGGGCGTCGGCGAGTCCGCGACGGTCGGCTCGCCCGCCGCGGTCGTCAACGCGGTGATGGACGCCATCGGCGTCCGGCACGCGGACATGCCACTGACCCCCGGACGGGTGTGGCTGGCGATGCACGGAGGCGTGGAGGCGCCGCAGTGAGTGAGCGGAGCGAGGCCACTGATCACAGGGGGCGCGCACGCGAGGCGCCCGCCGGGCCCTGCGAGGCGGCCGCATGAACGCCGGCCCGGCCGTCGAGCAGCGCATGGCCGAGCTGACGAACCGTCATGTGCCTTTCGTCAAGGCCACGGTGGTGCGTGCGCTGCACCCGACCAGTGCACAGCCGGGAGACACCGCGCTGGTCCTGGAGGACGGCCGGATCGAGGGCTTCGTCGGCGGGGTCTGCGCCGAGGCGACCGTCCGCGTGCAGGCGCTGCGGCTGCTGCGCACCGGCGAGTCACTGCTGCTGCGGATCTCGCCCGGCGCTCCCGCGGAGCCGCAGGAGGAAGGCGGGGCGGGCACCCTGCTGGTCGCCAACCCGTGCCTGTCCGGAGGCGAGTTGGAGATCTTCCTGGAGCCGCTGCGGCCCGACCCGGTGGTGCTCGTGCTCGGCGACACCCCCATCGGCCGGAGCCTGGTCGCACTCGGCGCCGGGCTCGACTACGACGTCCGGACCGCCGCCGAGGAGGTCGGCGCGGAGGAACTCGCCGACGTGGCGGCCGTGGTGATCGCCTCCCACGGACGGCAGGAGGAGGGGCTGCTGACCCGTGCCGTGCGGGCCGGGGTGCCGTACGTCGCGCTGGTCGCGAGCCGTCGTCGCGGCGCCGCCGTGCTCGACGGCCTCGACCTCACCGCCGCGCAGCGGGACCGGATCCACACGCCGGCCGGGCTGTGGATCGGCGCCCGTACCCCCGGCGAGATCGCCGTATCGATCCTGGCCGAGCTGGTGGCCTCGCGGCACGCCCTGTCGGTGCACACCGAGGAGGCGGCCGCCGAACCGGCTCCGCCGTCCACCGAGCCGCGGACCGCGCTCGACCCGGTCTGCGGCATGACCGTCGCCGTCGTCGCCGACACCCCGTACTCGGACGCCCGCGGGCACCGGCACTGGTTCTGCTCGACCGGCTGCCGCGACCGCTTCGAGGCGGAGACCGCCCGGCCCGCGGAGGCGCTGTGACCGGGGCCGCCACGCCCGCGACGGCCGAGTCGGCCCGGGCGGCGGTCGCCGTGGCCGTACCGGACCCGCCGACCCTGCACGCCTCGCTGGACTCCCTCGGCTACCTCGCCGACCCGGGCCTGACCACCGCGCTCTACCTCGCGTTGCGGCTGCCCCAGCCGTTGCTGCTGGAGGGCGAACCCGGCGTCGGCAAGACCGAGGCCGCCCGTGCCCTGGCAGGCGTCCTCGGCAGCCCGCTGATCCGGCTGCAGTGCTACGACGGACTCGACGCCGCCGAGGCGCTGTACGAGTGGAACTATCCGCGCCAGCTGCTGAGCATCCGGCTCGCCGAGAGCCAGGGCGTGGCACTCGACGAGGCCGACCTCTTCACCGACGCCTTCCTGCTGCGCCGCCCCGTCCTCGCCGCGCTGACCCACCCGGGCCCGCTGCCCGCGGTGCTGCTGATCGACGAGATCGACCGCGCCGACGACGACTTCGAGGCCTTCCTGCTGGAGGTGCTGGCCGAGGCCAGTGTCACCATCCCGGAACTGGGTACCGTGCGTGCCACCGTCACACCGGTCGTCGTACTCACCTCCAACCGCACCCGCGACCTGCACGACGCCCTCAAGAGGCGTTGCCTCTACCACTGGATCGACTACCCCGACACCGAACGGGTCGTCGAGATCGTGCGCCGCCGCGTCCCCGGGACCACACCCTCGCTCGCGGCCGACGTGGCGGCGTCGGTACACCGGATGCGCACCCTGGAGGTCCAGAAGCCGCCCGGCATCGCCGAGAGCATCGACTGGGTCGGCGCGCTCGCCCTGCTCGGCGTGGAGCGGCTCGACGCCGCCGCCGCCGACCGGACCCTCGGGGTCCTCCTCAAGTACCGGGAGGACGTCGACCTGGTGCGCGACCGCGGGCTCGCCTGGCTGGTCGGCGGACCCGAGAACTGATCGCCGTGGCCGCACCGCCCGCCGGACTCCCGTCCTTCGACCGGCCCGCCTTCGCCGCCCGCTTCGGCGCCGCGCTGCACCGGGCGGGTGTCCCGGTCACGCCCGAGCGTTCGGGCCGCTTCCTGGACGTACTGCACCTGCTGCCGCCCGTGGACCGGCCGACGCTGTACTGGGCGGCCCGGCTGGCCTTCGTCACGGCCCATGAACAGATCGAGCCGTTCGACCGCGTCTTCGCCGCGCTCTTCGGCGGGCAGGCGGACCCCGCCGACACCAGGGGGTCCCCCGACAACCCGCCACTCCCGGGCCTCGAACCCGGACCCGGCGCACCCCCGGCCGCCTCCCCGACACCGCCACGCCCCGCGGCCGGGCCCCTGCCGGGTGGAGCGCTCCGCCCGGACGCCGCCGGCCGAGCGCTCGAACGGCCCACCCGCACCGGCGCGGAACGGTTGGTCGGCAGCACCGCCGAGGCACTCGCGCAGCAGGACTTCGGCACCTTCGGACCGGGCGAACTGGACCGGCTGGACCGGCTGTTGGACGACCTCGCGATCAGCCTCCCGCTGCGCCGCACCCGCCGCCGGGAGGCCGACCCGCAGGGACGCCACATCGACCTCCGCCGGAGCCTGCGGCGCAGCCTGCGAACCGGCGGGGAGACCGTCCGGCTGGCACGGTCGCACGGCCGGCTGCGCCGCCGACCGCTGGTGCTGCTGTGCGACGTCTCCGGCTCCATGGAGCCGTACACCCGCGTCTACGTGCGGTTCTTCTCGCGGCTGTGCACACGGGCGGGGTCCGGGGTGACCGCAGAGATCTTCGTCTTCGCCACCAGGCTGACCCGTCTCACGCCGGTGCTGCGGCACACGGCTCCGGATACCGCGCTGCGCCGGGCGGGCCGGGCCGCCCCCGACTGGTCCGGCGGCACGCTCATCGGGCGGGCGCTCGCGGAGTTCAACGACCGCTTCGGACGGCGCGGCATGGCCCGGGGAGCGGTGGTGGTGATCTTCTCCGACGGCTGGGAGGGCGAGGACCCGTCGGCCGTCGGCCGGGAGACGGCCCGGCTCGGCCGGCTCGCGCACCGGGTGGTCTGGGTCAACCCCCGTAAGGCCGCGCCCGGTTACGCCCCGATCGCCGCCGGGATCGCGGCAGCGTTGCCGCACTGCGACGCCTTCGTGAGCGGGCACAGCCTCGCGGCGATGGCGGAGGTCTTCGACGCCATCGCCGGCCGCGAGCCGTCAGCGGCGGGCAGAACGGCGCGAACCCCGTAGGGCGTTCCCGGTGCGCTGCCGCAGGGCGGCCACGTGTTCGGCGACCATGATGGTCGGCAGGTTGGTGTTGGCCGACGGGATGTCGGGCATGATCGACGCGTCCACCACCGACAGCCCCACGACGCCGAAGACGTGGGCCTCGTGGTCGACGACGGAGCCCGCCTCGGGATCGGAGCCCATCGCACACGAGCCCACCGGGTGGTGGTAGCTCCAGGAATTGGACCTCACCCAGGCGTGGGCCGCTGCCGGGTCACCCGGCAACCCTGCGGGGAGACCGGCCGCGGGCACGGCGGCCACCGCCTCCCACGCCGGCGTGCGGGTGACGGCTTCGGCAAGTCGCAGACCCTCGATCAACCGTGGCAGGTCGGAGCCGTGGTCGAAGTAGCCGAGGTCGATGGCGGGCGGCACGGCCGCGTCGGCCGAGCGTGCCAGGACGCGGCCGCGCGAGACCGGCTTCAGCAACGCGGCGAACACGGAGCAGCCGTAGGCCCCGGAGCCGAGGGGATAGGGGCCAACCGCCACCAGCTGCAGGTCCGGTGGCCCGGACGCCCGACTGCTGTGACAGGTGGCGACCGTCTGGTACCGGGCGTGGTCGCCGACCGGGCCGACGAAGGGGAGGTCGATCGAGACCGCGGGATGGTCGACGAGGTTGGCTCCCACGCCGGGCAGGTCCACCACCACCGACCGGCCGAGCGCGGCCACCTCCGCCGCCGGCCCGATTCCGGACCGCAGCAGCAGCCCCGGCGAGAGGTAGGCGCCCGCCGCGACGATCACCTCACCGGCGGGAACGACCTCCCCCGTGCCGTACAGGCGTACGCCCGCAACACGGCCGCGGCGGACGACGACGTCGGAGACGAGCGCGTCGGCGAGGACGTCGAGGTTGGCCCGCGACCGGCAGGGGTCGAGGTAGGCGGAGGCGGTGCTGATCCGTCGGCCGTCCACGGCGTTGACGGGCAGCGGTGCGACACCCACCGCGGCAGGCGCGTTGTGGTCGGCGATCCGCGGCACGCCGAGCGAGGCGATGGCCTCCTCGGCGGCGTCCGCGACGGCGGACCGCTCGGCGCCCCGGTACCGGCGGATCGGTAGTGGCCCGTCGTCGCCGTGGTAGTCGGCGGCGCCGAAGTCGAGGTCGCGCTCAAGGCGCATGAACGCGGGCAGGACGTCCTCGAACGCCCAGCCGGGTGCCCCGGCCGCGGCCCACGCGTCGTAGTCGGCCGGGTGCCCGCGCAGCGCGAAGGTCGCGTTGACCGCGGACGAGCCGCCCATCACCCGCCCGCGCGGCAGGTCCAGCGCCGGTACGCCGCGGACACCGACTCCGCGCAGGCCCCAGTCGTGCGACGCCGCCGGCCCCTGCCGGCCCTCGGCGAGGTCGGCCGGGAGGGCCCCGGGCCGGTAGTCCGGCCCCGCCTCGACGAGCAGCACGCGCTGCTCCACATCCTCGCTCAGTCGCGCAGCGAGCACACAGCCCGCACTTCCACCCCCGACGATCACCACGTCGTACGAAGTGCTCATCACGTGCCTCCTGCTTCCAGGCTGCGCCTCCCGCCTCCCCGACCGCCACCGCCGCATCGGGTCCGGCCCGATCCGACCGGACCCACCCACGGGGCCGGGGCGCGGCCACGGGGAGCCGCTCGCTTCGCCGACACAGGGTGTCAGTGCAGTCCCGCGGGGTCCGGCCACGGGGACTTCCGGAATGACAGACGACAGATGACAGATTTATCCGGGGCGTAACAGCGGCGCAGCAGCCCGGACGATCCGCCCGCCTACGCTGCGAAGCGTCGCCGCCGCCACCGGATCCGTCCCAGCCGCCGGATCCACCGCCTCGTCCGCGGCGGACGAGGGGTACCGGCAGCGGCAGCGGATCCGAGGAGGCCCGTGCACCGTCCGAACACACCCGACTGGCTCGCCCATCCCCTGCGTGTCCAGCGCGGCCCCGTCCCCTGGACGGCCGCCCTGCGCGGCGCCCTCGGGATGGCCCCGCTGCTCGCCGTCGGGGTCGCCGTCGGACGCCCCCACGAGGCGGTGCTCGCCGGTCTCGGCGCCCTGTTCGCCGGCATCAACGACCGCGCCGGTACCCGCCGCACGGGCCTGCTGCACATCGGCGTCCCGGCCCTCGGCGGCGCACTCGGCCTGCTGCTGGGTGTCGCCGACGGTTGGTGGGCCGTCCCGCTGCTGGGCACCGTCGGCCTCGTCTCCGGTGCGATCAGCGTCGCCGGACCGGTCAGCTCGGCCGCTGCCGTCCAGCTGCTCGTCCTCGCCGCCGTCGGCAGCGGCATGCCGCTCCAGCTGCCCGGCCCGCTGAGGGCCTGCTGCTACCTCGCCGGCGCTGCATGGATCATGCTGCAGCGGCTCGCCGTCCGCCCGCGCGGCACCACCCGAGGACACGACGCCGGCGAGCGGCTCGCCGTCGCCGCCGTGTTCGACGCCCTCGCGGACGCGCTCGCAGCCGTCGGAACCCCCGGCGCCGCCGCGGCCCGGCGCCGTCTCACCACGGCACTCGACCGGGCCGACGAGGCGCTGCGCCTGCACCGCCTGCTCCGGCTGCCCGGCCGCCGCCCGACCCGGCCGGACCGGGCGTCCGTACGTCTCGCCGCCGCGTCGGCCCTCTGCGAGGCGGGCGTCGCCCTGCTCTGGGAGCGCGAACCCCTGCCACAGCGGATCAGCGACGGCCCGCGCCGCCTCGCTTCGGCCGTCCGCACCGACACGACCCCCGGACCGCTGCCCGCGCCCGTCCCCGACACGCCGGCCCGCACCGCGTTCGACCGCGCCCTCCTCGACGCCGGACTCGCCTTCAGCCTCGCCGGCCCCGCCGTCGGGCAGCCCGACCGAACACCGAGCGGCACCGGCCACCCGGGGACGCCGCGAACCGCGTCGGGCCGCCCGCGGAGCCGGGTCCACCCGACCGGGCCCGCCGGGCGCGAGTACGCGCTGCGCGTCGCCGTCTGCGTGACCGTCAGCACCGCCGTCGCCCTGCTGCTGCGGACCGACCACTGGTACTGGCTGCCCGCGACCGCCGCCTTCCTGGTCAAGCCCGACTACGGGCCGTTGTTCTCCCGCGTCGTCAACCGCTTCGCGGGCACGGCCGTCGGCGTCCTGCTGTTCGCGGTGCTCGCCGCGTTCGCACCGACCGCGGCCGGGATCGACGTCTGGTGGCCGGTCGCGGCGGTCGCGATCGCCGGCGCCCTGCTGCCGTCCGCGCTGTGCCACTTCGGACTGCAGACCGCCGTCATCACCGTCACCGTGCTCGCCTTCGTCACTCTCGGCGGCGACACCCGGGCCGCGACCTCCCGCCTCGGCGACACCGCGATCGCCTGCGCGATCGTGCTCCTGGTCGGCCACCTGCCGGGGCTCGTCGACACCCGCGCCAGCGTCGGCCACCGCTGCGCCCAGGCGCTGCGCGGCCTCCACCGCTACCTGGACCACATCCTCGACGAACCCGGGGACCCGCACCACGCAGACCGGCGGGCGGTGCTGCGTCGTGCCGCGTACCAGGCGCTCGCGCAGGCCCGCACCGCCGCCGAGCACGCCGCCGCCGAGCTGCGTACGGCACCGGACCAGGACTGGCTCCGCGTCACCGCCGGGGCCGAACGCATCGCCGACGCCGCCACCGCCTGCGCCGTACGCCTGGAACACGGCGCGCCCCGACCGGCCCCACCGGCCCGGCGGGAGGTGACCGCCGCACTGGCGGCCGTCGCGGACGCCATCGAGGGCGGCGGGCCCGCCGCCACCTCGCTCGCCACCGCCTCGGCCCACGTCCCCGACGGCTGCCGCACCCTCGACGACGTCCTCACCGAACTCCGGCGGATCGACGCACTGGCGGCAGCCTGAGCCGTCGTACGAGTGCCTGCCGGAATCTGCAGTGACTGGCGGCCAACTACTCCGCGCAGCCGTTCCGATGGGCAGCGATCAGGTCCCGGTACCCGGCGTAGAAGGCCGTCGGAGTGCGCACTTGGGCCTCGAAGTCGACGTGGACGAGGCTTAGGGCTCGTTCGGATCTTGTCGCCCGGCAAGATCCGAACGAGAGGCCCTAAGCGCTGGTGGTAGCCCTCGGGCCGTCGGACAGCCTGTCACTCTGAGCCGTGCCGGTGGTCCGCGAGATCGTCGAGGAGGATGTCCGCGACCACCTCCTCGACCACTGCCGTGCGCAGTTCGGCCATGGTCTCGACGAGTGCCCGGTCCCACGGTGCGGGCGTGAGCCGACCCGGATCGGGGCCCGAGGAGACTCGGGTCGCGGCAGCCCGGTAGTCGTCGGCTGACATCCGCCAGGGTACGGCCCCGGTCTTGGCGAGAACGTGGGCCGCGATCCGGATCCCTTCGCCGTCGAAGTCACCGTGGTAGTGCAGGGAGGCACCGGCGTCGGCGAGCAGGCGCAGCAGGTGGATCACGGCGGTGTTGGGCCAGCCGGACGTGCAGACGAGCGGCGGGCAGTACCGGCCGAATCGGCGCAGGGCCAGGGCGAGCACGCTCGGGTTCTCGGTGATGTACAGCGGCCCGGCGGGCAGGGCGAGTTCGCCGGGTGAGCGGAGTTGGGCGAGGGTGAGGCTGACGGGGTGACCGGCTCGGGCGCAGATGCGGGAGACCCTGGCGACCGGGCCGCCGCCGTCGAGGCGCAGACCGACGGCGAGCACGGTGGCGGAGAGCTGGTCGTCGGCCACTCCGGCCCGGCTCCAGAGGGCCCGCCGGGCGTCCGCGCCGTCCGGCATGTCGGTGCCGTACAGCACCGCCAGGGCCCGCAGGACGAGGCTGGACAGCCGGGTCCCGTCGTCGAGGGCGTGGGAGTCGCCGTCGAGGAAGCGGGCGGCGAGGACCGGTAGTGGCTCGCCGTCGGCTGGGAGCGCGGCAAGGACGGTCAGCGCGGCCGCCAGGAAGCCCCGGGTCCGATCGGGTGAGCCGTCGACGAGGCCGTTGGTCCGCAGGTGGGCGACCCAGTCCAGGAGGACGGGCTGGGCGGTGACCACCTCGTGGCCGGCCAACCACTCCCACAGGGCGTCGCGTTGGCCGGCCCTGCGCTTGCGCTCGGCGGCCCGGTCGTGGATCGGGCCGAGGATCGCGGTCACTATGTCCCGTACGGGCCGGCCGCAGGCGTCCAGCACGGCACCATCGAGTCCGGCGAGGGAAATCGTCGGCTCGGTATCGGGAAGCCGGTCGAGTCCGAGGAGGTCGGCCAATGCCTCCCGGCCTGCGTCGTCGAGCGGGCCGGATCGCACCCGGCTGACCGGGCGGCCGGTCGAGAGACGGTCGTGGACGGCTGACCAGAGTGGTCGGAGTTCAGGGAGGTCGAGAGGGTGGCGGTCCGTCATGCCGGTTCCTCCGCGCCGGCATCGGCTGGCAGCAGCTCGGCACCCGTCCAGGTGAAGCGGGCGCTGGTGACGGCGTCGTCGCCGTCACCTCCGGTGATCAGCTGGTGGACGGCGATCCCGGAGAGCTCGCGGTAGGTGCACCACTCGTGGTCCGAGGTGAGCACCAGGTCGAGGTCGAGCGCCGCGAGGAGCGCGAAGACCTGCCCGCGGTTGACGGTGTCGACACCGACGAAGACCTCGTCGAGCAGGATCAGTCTCGGGGACTGCGGCACTGCCTCGTAGTGCGCGGCCACGGCGGCGAAGAGCGGGAGGTGGAGGGCGATCGCCTTCTCACCGCCCGAGAGCGCGCCGTGGAGCTTCTTGGTGAGCAGTTGCCACCCGGAGCCGTTGGCGCGGTCCAGCTTGACGACGAACTGGTGCCAGGCCGTGTAGTCGAGGACCTCGGCGAGCTGCTCTTCCCAGGTGGCCGCGGTGTTACGGGTCTTGGCCTCCTCGATGCGGCCGCGGAAGAAGGCGTGCAGGGCCTCGCGGTCGGCTTCGGTGATCCGGGCCGGATCCTTGAGCAGCAGTTCACGGGCCGACCGGGTACCGGCGGGCAGGTCGGGGTGGATCTGCCACACGAGGCGGACGGCCACCCGTGAGGCGGTCCTGACCCGTTCGAGGTGGCCGTTCATCCGCTCGACGAGTTCGCCGGCCTGGCGGATCCGGGAGGCGAGGTGGCGGCGGGTGTCTCCGGTGAGGGTCCGGTCGAAGAGACCGCGTTCGGCGGCGGTGATGTCGTCCTGGCTGCGGTCGCGGTCGCCGGTGAGGATGGTCAGGAGGCCGGTCGCACCGACCCGGATGCCGTCGACGGTGGCGGTCAGCACCTGGATGTCCTCGTCGGCTTCCAGATCGAGGTCGGCACGGCTGCTGAGGCTCTGGCGGGCTCGGTGGACCGCTTCGGAGAGACGGTTCAGTGAGTCGCCGAGGTTCCGGGTGCCGTGCGGCAGGCCGGGCCAGGTGGCGGCGGTCTCGCGCGCCGCTTCGAGGGTGGCACGGGTGCCGTCCGCGGCGGTGAGGACGAGGCCGAGGCCCGCGTCCTCGGGGAAGCCGAGGACGCACAGGCGCCGGAAGCCGCCGACGGCCCGGTCGCGGGCGGCCACAGCCTCGTCGCGCCGGACCGCGTCCTGGGCCGTGGTGGCGCTCAGTACGCCGATCCGGCCTTCGAGGGCCATCAGCGCCCGGGTGCTGTCGTCGATCTCCCGGCGGGTCCGGCCGGACGCCTGCCGCAGCTCACTGATCCGGTCGGCGACCAGCCGGTAGTCCTCGCCGACGGTCTCCTCGACGGCCTTGAGCGTCGAGCGGAGCCCCCGGGCATCGGCCTCGGCGTCCTCCGCCTCGGACGCAGTCTCCTCTGCCGCGGTCCGGGAGGACTCGGCATGGCTGCGGGCGGTGTCCCAGGCGTCCCGGGCGGCCACCCACGCGAGGTGGGCGTCCAGCCAGGCCTCGGCCTGTTCGCGGAGCACGTCGACGGCGGCCGCGGTGGCGTCCAGCGCGGCGCGGTCGGTCGGCAGCGCGTGTTCGGCGGAGGCGACCGCGAGCCCGCGCAGCGTGTCGGCGACCGCCTCCTCCTGCTGCGCGAGCCGCTCGACGGCCTCCCGTACGGCGTCCTCCCGGGCGCCCACCTCGGATTCGGACCGCTCCCAGGCGCGCTTGGCCTGCTCCACGTCCCGGTGGTGCGGCCTGGAGCGGAGATCGGAGCCGAGGCGGAGTCGGCGGTCGGCGAGGGTACGCAGGCTCTCCTCGAACCCGGTGACGGCGGCACCGGCTTCGGCCAGTTCGACCGAGAGCTCGGCGATCCGGCGCTGCCTGGTCCGTTCCCGGGCTGCGGAGCCGATGTGGCTGGACTCGTCCTTGGTCCAGGAGCCGACCGCCGTCGCCAGTCGCCAGCTTCCGTCGGCCGCCACGGCGGCCGGGTGGCCGGCGGGGAGTGCGGCGCCGAAGGCGATGCCGGCCAGCAGCTGCCGCACCCGGTCGGCCGGCACCGGGCCGTCGGGTTCGGGAGCCAGCACGTCGAGCAGCGAGGAGCCGGGCGCGGGCGTGGCCGACGCCGGATCCGCCAGGGTGTCATGGCCGGCGGCGGCGAGGCCGCCGTCGGGGGTCATCCAGGCGTCCAGCAGGCCCGCTGCTTCCAGGGCCGCCTCGATGCCCGCCTGGTCGGCGGACGGCACGTCCGACCGGAAGGCCAGCAGGCGCCACAGTGGCGCGCCCGGCAGGGCCGAGCGGTCGGCCGTGCGGGTGCGCGGTGGCACCGGCGGCAGATCGGCCGCGGCCGCGGTGCGCTCCAGCTCCTCGGCCAGCCGGTCACGCCGGACCCGGGCGCCGTCCCGGCCGGCGCGCGCGGTCGTCTCCTCGGCGGTGATGGCACTCTCCGCCACCCGGGCGGCGGCCTCGACCAGCGCGAGCACGTCGGTCTCGACGGCGGCACGTGAGGCGAGCTCCTCGGCGTCGTCGATGTGCAACTCGGTGCAGTCGGCCGTCGCCCAGCGGCGCAGCACCTCGGCGTGCGCGTCAAGGGCCGTCTCGTAGGCGTGGGCGTTGCCGTCGCGCCGGCCGGTCGCCTCGGCCAACCGCTCGCGCACCGTGTCGAGGTGGTGCTCCGCCGTCGTTCGGTCCGCGACGGACCGTTCGTGGCGTTCGACGGCAGCGCGGACTTGGGCGATCCGACCGTGTCGTGAGGCGACCGCACCGCGCAGCAGGCGGCGCGCCGTGCGCCCTTGCTCCCCCGTGTCCCCGGACGGTCCCGGCGGGGTGGTGAGCACCGTCTGCACCTCGGTGCAGACGGATTCCATGGCCGCCCGCCGCGCCGCGCCCCGCGTGTCCTCCCGGGCCGCGCGGGTTTGCTCGGCCAACTGCTCGGAGCGCAGCCGGGCATCACCGGCACGGTTGGCGTCCTCGGTGGCCGCGTCGGCCTTCCGGTCGGCCGCGGCACGGGTACGGGCGGCGCTCCGGGCGGCGTGGTCGGCCCTGCGGCGGAGCTGGTCGAGTTCCTGCCCCTGCCGGTAGACCTCGGAGTCGAGGAGCCCCTCGACGGCACCGTCGATCTCCTGTCGCCGGTGCTCCAGCAGCTCTTTCGCCCTCGTGCCGTCGGCGCGCTGCCGCAGGGCTTCGGTGTGCTCCTCCTCGCTGTCCCGGGCGATCCGGGTGAGGTTGTCCATCTCGGTCGTCGCCGAGATGAGCGCCGCCGCCCCGGCGCGCAGGACGCGCTGTGCGTAGCCGCGCTGCTGCCTCGCGACGGCGGTGGCCGCGGCCACTTCGTCGTCCAGGGTCCTGAGGTGTTCGCGCTGGCGGTCGAGGCGTTCGAAGCCCTCGGCCAGTTCGGTGATCTCGCCCTGGCCGAGCGGGGGCAGGGCCCGGGAGAGCAGGGAGGACAGCAGCGTGGGATCGAGGCGCTCGGACAGCTTGGGCGTCCGGAGCTGGAGCAGGGCGGTGATCAGGGCGTCGTAGCGCTGCTCGTTCAGCCCCGGAAAGAGCGTGCTGCGGACCGTGCTCCGATAGTCGGCCGGTGATCCGTGCAGCTCGCCCCGGCCGTGCAGGGCTTCGGCCAGGGCGGCACGGGTGAGCGGCTGGCCCGCGTCGTTGACCAGGGCGAGGCCCCCGGGCCGGTCGATCCGCGCGCCGGTGGTGAAGTAGTCGACGGTGACACCGGTGGTGTGCAGGCTGGCCTGGAGCCTGGCGCCGCAGGTGAACCAGTGGGGATCGCCGTCGTCACGGACGAACTCCAGCCACACGTACCCGACGCGGGTCTTGCCCGAGGCGCCCTCGCCCATCAGGTTCCAGTGCATGGTCCGCTCGGAACCGCCGAAGGTGGACAGCCGGTTGGGGCGCAGGCTGGCGTCGAGCAGGAAGGGCAGCAGCACCTCCAGCGCCTTGGACTTGCCGGTGCCGTTCTGCCCCCGCAGGAGCAGCCGGCCCTCGTGGAAGGTGAAGGTCTCGTCGTAGTAGCGCCAGACGTTGAGGATGCCGGCCCTGGACGGCTGCCACCGGGCTGCCGAGGCCGCCGCCGGGACCGCGGCGGGCTGCGGGAGCTGTGTCACGGTCATCGGTGATCCCCCTGATCAGGTGGCGGGCCGTCGGCCACGGCGGTCCGGTACCGGAACGCCGCGGGCCGGGGAACGGTACGGCCGCCGATCCGGCGGGCCAGATCGAAGTCGGCGAGGACCCGGACGGCGTCGGCCGCGAGGCGCTGGGCTCCGTCGTCCGACTGGTAGCTCTTCGCCCACTGGGGGAAGCGCCGCAGGAGTCCGTCGGCCTCGACGGTGAGCTGTTCCGGCGTCAGTCCGCCCGGGGCGGCCGTCAGCGGCTCCAGCAGGAGCAGGGCGGCCACCCGGGCCGTCGCGGAATCGTCCGGGAAGCGGCTGTCGGTGGCGATCCCCTCCGGGTCGACGAGCAGCAGGCCGTCGGCCCGTTCCTCCAGCACGAAGCCGCCCTGCTCGGCTGCGCGCCGCACGATCTGACGCCCGGTCGGCGAGGTGAGGTAGGCGAGTTCGTCGGCGTGGAGCTCGTCGTGGTGGAGAACCGGGTCGTCGAAGAGCCGGCGCAGCACCGAGTGCCGCAGCCGGAGGTTCCGCTGGGCGTCGGAGGCGTCGGAACCCCCGTACCGGCTCTCGCGAGCGGTGCCCCGCAGGAGTTCCTCGAAGCGGAGCGGCACGTCCTCCGCCGGCACGGCCAGCCGCGACGGCCCGACGGGTGCGGCGAGCAGGCGCATCAGCACGGTGGCGTCCACCCGGTAGAGGACCTTGGCCTCCGCCGAGTCGACGAAGCTCTCCGTGGCACCGTCCACGGTGAGGAGCGCACCGTAGGATTCCAGCAGTTTGAGGACGTCCACGAAGGCCATGCGCTCGGACCTGCTCGCCGTTTCGAAGGGCGGCAGCGCCTCGTCGGCGGCGCAGGCCTGGACGACGCGGTCGGCGATCAGGCCGACGGTGGTGACCGGGACGGGGAGCAACTCGGCCGCGACGACGCACAGCAGGGTGTACCGGCGACGGTCGAACGGCGCCCTGCCGGAGCGCAGCCGGCGGGCGGGCCGCGAGCTGTCGGGGACGGTCCGGATCTTGAACAGCCGGGCGTACCCCAGTCGCGGCTCCACCACCAGCTGCCAGCCGCAGTGATAGTCGAACCACTTGGTCAGCGGGCCCTGTCGGCGTCGGATCACTTCGAAGGCCGACGGGTCGCCGCGCTCGGTGATCAACGGTCGGCCGAGGAGCAGTCTGACGCCTCGGGCGATGTCCTGCCGCTCGGCCATGACCAGTTGGTTCGCCAGGGTGCTCATCGCGCGTCCGGCCGGACGGATTCCCGGGCGCTGCCCGGGCTTCGGACCTCGACCAGGAAGTCGGGCCCCTCCAGGCTCCCCCGGGGCGTCCGCAGGACGGCCCGGCCGGCATCGGGCAGCGGACGGAGGACGACCTCGACCCGGCCGTCCGAGGTGACCGCCCGACGGGCCCCGCTGCCGTCCGGTCGGACGGCCAACGCCCGGCCGAGGAGGTCGAGCAGCCGCTCGAAGACCGCATGGTCGAGCATGCCGAAGTCGGAGAGCCGCACCGGGCCGTCCGTGCCCAGGACGTCCCAGGCCGCTTCGAGTTGGGCGCGCTCCTTGCGAGCCCGCTCGGCCCGGGCGGCCTTGATCCCACCGATGTCACGCACCCTGCCGGTGCGGGTGAACCGCTCGGTGCGGCCGCTGGTCCGCAGCAGAGCCGACACCTGCACCGGCGGGGCCTGCGCCCAGCTGCTCGACGACGGCACCAACTCCGGGTCAGGGTGGGCGAGATGGGCGTGACGAGCCGGGCCGAGTCCGAAAGCGGCCGACCACAGCCGGTGCAGGTCGTCCTCCGCGGGCGCCGTGGCGAACCAGCGGGCCAGTTCCCGGAAGTCCTGGACGGCACTGGACGAACGGCGTCGGGACTCGGTGATCCGGTCGAGGACCTGGAGGAGCGTCACGATCGCGCGGCGCGCCACGTCGTGCAGCTGGTCCACCCGGGGTCGCGATCCGTCCACCGGCCGGAACCAGGCCTGCAGCCCCTCCCAGCGGGCCCGGCGCCGCTCCAGCCAGGCCGGCGCGGGATCGCCGTCGGCGGTCGGCGGCAGCTCGGCACCCCGCAGCGCCCGCTCGTGCAGTCGGCTCACCCCGCGCTGCTCGACCCGCTCCACGGCGGAGGTGACCGCCTGCCCCCGTTGATCGAGGTTGACGAGGAACTCCTGGAGATAGGCGACCGTCGCGGCCTTCACCTCCCGGAAGGTCGCCAGGTCGGCGCCCTCGGTGCGCAGCAGGCGCTGCAACTCGCCGTTGAACGCCTTGGTGTTGGCCAGCAGCGCTTCCAGGTGGCCCTCCAGTTCCTGCAGCGTGGAGAAGACCCGGCGGTCCGAGGACGCGGACTCGCCCAGCAGGACGTACAGCTCGTCGAGCCGGTCCGCGATCGCCTCCAGCACCGCCGTCTGGAGCGCACCGGTCGACGCGAGCACGGACAGGGCGTGCTCGACCCCGGCGAACGCGGCCTCACCGCGCCGGGTCAGCGAGTACTGGAGGTTCCGGCGCTCGTACTCCTCCGCGGTGCGGTAGTTCTCCGCATGGTTCTGGACGACGTCCAGCAGCTGCCACTCCCGGAGCCTCCGCAGCGCTTCCCGCAGGTCGTCGTCGTGGATCGCGTCGAGCCAGCCGACCGTCCTCAGCCGGGCGCGGACTTCGTCCAGCCCGAGCGCGGTCTCCAACCGCTCGTTGGCCGCGCCGAAGGCCTGGAGGATCACACCGTAGAGTTCGGCCCTGTCCCCCGTCGTGAACCGGAACATCTCCGGCGGCACCCTGCGCAACTGCGGCCCTCCCCTCGTCGGGCACCACAGTACGCGGACGCACTGGCACCCCGGTCACAACCCTTGACATCGCCTGCGCCCCGCCGGGGCTATGACGCTCCGCAGGTGGCCAGTGCGGTTCGCGCCAGTGCGCGCAGCCAGGTGTGGGCGTGGTCGGTGTCGTAGCGCTGGTGCCATGACAGGTACACCGGCGCCGAGGGGAGTTCGAGCGGCAGGGGGAGCAAGGCCAGGCCGAGGTCGGCGGCCGCGGTGCGTGCGGTGATTTCTGGGACGCTGACCACGAGGTCGGTGCCTCGCACGAACTCCAGCGCGGCTGCTTCCGTGGGGGCGGCCGCCACCACCCGGCGGGTGAGACCGAGCCGAGCGAGGGCGTCGTCGACGGCGTTGCTGAGGTTTCCTCGTCGCGAGACGGTGACGTGTTCGGCGGCGGCGTACTGCTGCGCGGTGACGGTTCGGGCGCGGGTGAGCGGGTGCCCCTGCCTCACGACCATGACGAGGCGGGTCTCGCCCACGTGCTCGGCGCGGATGTCGGGTGCGTTCGGGCGGTTGGCGTTCGCCTCCAGATCGACTTCGCCGCGTCGCAGTTCGGGGGTGTCGGTGGTCGATTCCGCGACGAAGCGCAGTCGCACGCCCGGCGCCTGTGCGCGTACGGCCGCGAGCAGCACGGGGCCGCCGAGGGCGACCAGGGAATCGTGCCAGCGGAGTGTGAAGGTGCGTTCCAGCGTTGCCGGATCGAGTTCGCGGCTCGGTGCCAGCACCCCCCGGACCTGGTGCAGCAGCTCGTGCACCTGCTCCCGCACCGCGATCGCATACGGCGTCGGGGTCATGGTGCGGCCGGTGCGCACCAGGATCTGGTCTCCGGTCGTGCGCCGGATCCGGCCCAGACTCCGGCTCATCGCGGGGGCGGTGACATGCAGGCGCGCAGCCGCCCCGGCCACACTTCCCTCCTCCAGCAGCGCGTCGAGCGCGGCGAGCAGATTCAAATCCAATTGCATGCGAGTAATCCTAGCCGTGCTTGACATGCATTTGAAGTTAACCAATGGGCTGTCTACCGTTGAGGCGAAAGCGCAAGAAGCAACGCGCAGTTCGGCCCTCGACCGGCCTGATCCCCCTCCGCAGACGGGAGCACCACCATGTCCGCAACGCTTCAGACCACTGACGTCACCGTCTTGGACGCCGACCTGCTCGACCGGACCGCGGCCGCCGTACGTGAGGCCGGCGCGGTATTGCGCGAGCGGTTCGGCGCGGTGATCCCGTACCGGACCCGTGAAGAGCTGATGAGCGCGCTCGCCGCCAACGACGACACCGCCCTCGGCATCCTGCGTCCTCACCTCACGAGCCTGCGCCCGGACGCCGGCTGGGTGGAGGACGAACTGGACGGCGGGGCGCTTCCGCCCGGCGAGTGGTGGGTCGTGGACCCGGCCGAAGGCAACGTCAACCACCTGCACGCCCTGCCCGAATGGGCGGTGACCGCCACCCTCGTGCGCGACAACCAGCCGGTGCTCACCGCCGTCCACCTGCCGCTGACCGGCGAGACCTACACCGCGCTCACCGGCGCGGGCGCCCACCTCGACGGCCGGCCGCTGAACGTCTCCCGGACCGCGGACCTAGGCCTGAGCATCGTGGCCACCAGTCAGGCCCGCCCCGACGAGGACGAGAACGTCGTGCGGCGCGTCGGTTCCTCGATCACCGCGATGCTCTTCGACGCGCTCGTCGTCCGCGTCGCCGTGCCCGCGACCCTGCACCTTCTGAACGTGGCCGCCGGCCGGATCGACGCCTTCTGGCAGTTCGCCGGCGCCCGCGCGGACCTGCTGCCCGGCGCGCTTCTCGTCACCGAGGCCGGCGGACGGATCTCCGACGCTGAAGGCCGCCCCTGGACCCCGCGGAGCGAGAGCTTCCTGGCCGCCGCACCCGGCGTCCACGCCCAGGCCGTCACCACCCTCTCCCGCTGATCGAACACCACCCCACCCGCACACAGGACAAGGGACCACACCCTCATGACCACGATCGCAGTACTCGGAAACGGCCGCGTCGGCGGCAACCTGGCCGCCGCCCTCACCCGCGCAGGGCACGACGTGACCGTCGCGTCCCGCACACCGGGCGCCGCCGCCGACGCCGCCCGACGCGCGCAGATCGTCATCAACGCCACCCCGGGAGCCGGCTCCCTGGAACGGCTCGCCGCCCTGCGCGAGGAACTGCGCGACAAGATCCTCGTCGACGTCTCCAACGCCACCACCGACGGACCGGACGGCCTGCCCGCCGACCTGCTCTACCCCGGCTCCAGCCTCGCCGAGCAACTCCAGGAAGCACTCCCCGAAACCCGCGTCGTCAAGACGCTCAACACCATGCTCTTCCCGGTGATGACCGCCCCGGCCACGCTCACCCGGACACCCACCGCGTTCCTCTCCGGCGAGGACCCGCAGGCCAAGCAGACCGTCCGCGCAGTCCTCACCGACCTCGGCTGGCACAACGCATGGATCACCGACCTCGGCGGGATCCGGACCGCCCGCGCCACGGAGGCCGCGATCCTCTTCGTCCCGCACGTCATCCGCTCCAGCGGGTTCACGCCCTTCGCGATCTCGATCACCCGCTGAGCCGAGTTACCGCGACGTCGGGGCGCCGTCCGACAAGCGCATCGACGCCCTGATTGCGCCAGCCCCGCTGAGTGCGGGCAGTGGCCCTCGTGGGCAGCGGCCGGCCCGATCCGTATAGGGTCGGTGAGTACTCAGGATCAGCCGGACCGTCCGGGGGCGGGGAGATGCGCTTCGGCATGAACAGGGAAGGCTCCCCGGAACCTCCGGTCGAGCCCGTCGGCTGGGAGCGGGTCCGGGAGTTCGTGGTCAGCGACGTCGAACGGCCGGCCACCCCCACGCGTGCCCGCATCACCTGGGGCCCCCGCGCCATCCGCGTGCCCAAGGGCGGCAAGAACGACCGCGTCCTCGCCCCGTGCGCGTACGTCGCCACTTCGGCCCGACCGCTACCGGTGTCGGTTCCCCCGGCCGGTGGCCCCGAACTCACCCTCTTCGAGGACACCGACGCCACCCGTCTGCTCTGCTACGTCGGCGAACCGCAGGAGGGCGGCGGCGAGCGGCGCCACCCCGTCCACGACGGAGACGGACGGCTCATCGGCACCCTCCGGCGCGTTTCACCGCGGCGTCCGTTCCGGCACACCTGGGCCATCGACCAGCCCGGCCGTCCCTCGGTCGTCGGCCGCAACGAGTGGATCGCGGGCGGCTCTCCGAAGGATGCGCTCTCGCGGGCGGCGGGTCGGTTCGCGCTCGGCGTGGTCGATTCCCTCGCCTCGCTCGGGGCCGAGGGCGGCGACCAGCCGGCCAAACCACGCACACTGGAATGGCGTGCCGGTGACGAGGTGGTGATGCTCTCCGCGGGAAGCGAGAAGGTCACCGTGCAGGCGGAGTGGGTGGACCGGCGTCTGGCGTTCGCCTTCGCGCTCCTGGGCGACCACTGAGACGCCCCCCGCGCAGCGCGGACAGTGTGGGGAGCGGGCATCCGGGCCGGTTGTGGCGGACCGGCTCGCGAGCAGCTTCAAGCCGTCCGCGGCGGCGCTCCCCACGTCCGGTCAGGCTGTCGTCATGGCGGATTCGATGCTGCGGTGCCGTGCGGCGCCGTGCGCGAAATCGGGTACCGCCGACGTGCCCGCACGCAGGTCGGTCAGGAACTGCTGGTAGGCGTGAGCGACCGCGTAGAACGGCGCGTCGGCTCGGGGGTCCAGTTGCGGGACGTGAACATATGATTCCGGCACCGTCAGGGGAGCGAGTCCGGGGGACGTTCCGCGGCCGCCTTCGAGGGTGACCGGACTGAGCTGGAGGTGGCCGATCGGGGCGGTGAGGACGAGGTCGCCCTCGGTGCCGTTGATCTCCCAGCGGAAGTTGGTGCCCCGGGACATGCCTCCGCGGTAGTGGAAGGTGACCACCGCGCCGCCCGGCAGCCGTCCCGAGGCCACCACCTGGTCCGCGGCGGTCATGGGCACGGGCCGGCCGCTCTCGGTGTCCACGGCCGACGTACGCCGCGACGCCAGCTGGATCCGCAGCTCCTCGGGCTCTCCCAGGACGGACGCGACTCCGTCGAGGGTGTGGCTGAAGGGAATGGTCAGCAGTGTCGCGCCGTTGACGGCGTCGAGCACGTAGTGATCACCGGGGCCGACGGTAGCGCCCCAGGCACCGCCGGAGCCGACGACCGTTGTGGACAGCACCTCGCCGACGTAGCCGTCGGCCACGAGATCCCGTGCATAGGCGAGGGCCGGATGCGACCGCGCCTGGAGTCCGACGGCGGTCGGCACAGCGCGACTGCGCGCTTGCTGCGCCATGTCCTCGGCCTCCGCGAGCCCGTTGCCCAGCGGCCACTCGCACAGCACGCTCTTGCCGGCGCTCAGCGCCGTCTGCACCAGTTCCCGGTGGTGCGGCACCTTCACCGCCACGACCACGAGGTCCACCTCGTCGCAGGCAGCCAGTTCGGCCGCCGTCCCGAAGGTCCGAGAGACACCGTGCTTCTGTCCGGAGCGCTCCGCCGACTGTTTCGAACTCGCGCTCAAGGCCTTCAGCTCGTAACCCGGGACGGCGCGCAGGGCCGGCAGGTGAGAGCGCTCGGCCCAGCCACCGTGCGCCCCGAGTCCGATGATCCCTACTCCGATCGGCTTCTCGGACCGGACCAGTTCGGTGAGCAGTGACTCGGATGTGTTCACGATTCGCAGCCTGTTCTCTGTGTGGACGGGGCGCCGGCGTCGCTCATGGCGGCCATGGCCCGGTGAGGGCATGACCGACCACGGGGCCCCGGCGCGGGAGGCGGGGCCACGTGTCGAGCAGGCGTCGGGGCAGGAGCTCCGCGCCCGGTGGGCACGGGATCGGAGTGCGTGGGTCAGCGGGTGATGCCGCAGACGGGCGCGGAGGACACGGTGGTGTTGCAGGTGCCGCGAAACCTCTGGCCCGGTTTCACCGAGCATGCCGACGGAGACCACGGCGCTGGAGGCCGCAAGGTCCCGCCGGCCGTCAGCGGTCAGTTCCGTGCGCTTGCCATCGGATTCGGGCCGCGTTCGCCGTCCAGCAGAGCCATGAGGGGTGCGGCGTAGCGGGGTCCCGCCACCGCATCGGCCGGGACGGCCTCGTCGATCGTGCGGAGGTCTGCGTCGGTCAGAGCGACGTCGGCCGCGGCCAGGGCCTCCGCGACGCGGCCGGGTCGGCGGGTGCCCAGGACGGCCACGACGGTGCCGCGCTCACGGCTCCGGGCGACGACCCAGGCGGTGGCGAGTTGTGCGACGCTGATGCCGCGCGCGTCGGCAAGCGGCCGCAGCCGTTCGACGAGGTTGAGGTTCGTGGCGAGGTTGTCGGGGTGGAAGCGGGGCAGCCAGTGGGCGCGCGGGTCACCTCCGGCGGGTGGTCGGTAGGTGCCGGTGAGCAGGCCGTGCGCGAGGACCCCGTAGGCGGTGACGCCGATCCCCAACTCGCGGCAGGTGTCCAGGACGCCGTTGGCCTCGGGATCACGGCTGAACAGGGAGTATTCGATCTGCACATCGCAGATCGGGTGCACGGCGTGGGCTCGGCGGATGGTCTCGGGCCCCACCTCGGAGAGCCCGATGTGCCGCACGTACCCGTCCTGGACCAGCTCGGAGAGGGCGCCGATCGTGTCCTCGATCGGGGTGTCGGGGGCGAGGCGGGCGGAGCGGTAGATGTCGACGTGGTCGGTGTCGAGGCGGCGCAGCGAGTAGGCGAGCGCGTTCTTCACGTGGGCGGGACGGCCCTCGATGCCGACGAAGGATCCGTCGGGGCCGCGCAGAGCGCCGAACTTGACGCTCAGCAGGGCCTTTTCGCGATCGCCGGCGCGTAGGGCGCGGCGGATGAGGTCCTCGTTGTGGCCCATGCCGTAGAAATCGGCGGTATCGAGGAGGGTGACGCCGGCGTCGAGGGCCGTGCGGATCGTGGCGATGGCATCGGCCTCGTCGGCGGGGGCGGTGTGGTCGGACATGCCGGCGCAGCCCAGTGCGAGAGGGGGGACCTGCGGGCCGCCGGCTCCAAGGGGTCGGGTTTGCACGGTGCCTCCTGCGGGGCGAGAAGGGTGGACGCGGCCGACAGGAGCTGCTGAGGGCGCAGCCACCTGCTAGCGTTGACATCTCAACACTAAGAAGAGGTGGGTTGATATGTCAACACCGAACGGGGGGGCCACCGCGCCGGACGAGGCCGCGACCGACGCCGCGTGCGAGCCCGTCGATTTCTGGAGCGCCTTCAAGCGCGCCCACGAGGTCGTCCGAGCCCGCGTGATCGCGGACACCGCCGAGGCGGCGGGCCTGTCCGAACCGGACCTGACGATCCTCGCCAACCTCGACAAGGCGGGAGGCAGCCTGCGCCAGAGCGAGCTCGCCGCCTCACTCGGCTGGGACCGCACCCGCATCTCCCACCAGCTCACCCGCATGGGCAAGCGTGGACTCGTCACCCGCGAACGCGCCGGTGGTGTCACCGTCGCCCTCACCGACTCCGGACGTACGGCCATCACCGCCGTACACCCCGGCCTGGACACCGCGGTACGCCGCCACCTCACCGACAAGCTCTCCGCGCAGGAGATCGAAACCCTGATCTCCGTGTTCCGCCGGCTGTAGGCACCGGAACAGGGCCGGTCCAGCCGACGGCTCCGTCTCGTCTGTTCCGGGAGCCGAACCGGGCAACGCCGGTTCCGCAATCCGTCACCGCGTGGGCGCGACCACAGGTCCCCCTCAGCCCCCGTGAGTCCCGTGGGGTCAGGTGGAGTCGGCGATATGGATCGTGTCGATGTCCTGGTCCAGGAAGGTGGCCAGCGCCCGGCCCTCCGCCTTCAGGTCTCGTCCTTCGGACCGGGTGAGGTTGCGCAGGGGGCTGATGGTGAGGCGGCGGTCGCTGGCCGCGGTGGTGGCGGGGCCGTAGGCGGCGAGGTAACGCAGGACGAGTTGCTGTCCGACCGGATCGTCCGGATCCGTGGACACGGGGGCGACGGGCTGTTGCAGCCAGGCGGCCAGGGGGAGGTTGCGGACGCCTGCGGTGCTCTTCCACAGTCCTCTGGGGGGCAGTTGGGCCATGGGGATGAGCGCGGCGACGAGGAGTTCGCCCAGCACCCGGCGGGGCGGGGTGGGCCAGCGGTCGCGGAGGGCGTCGACGAGTTCGGCCATGGTGAGTGGTTGCCCGGCGGCGGTCACAGCCCGGCCTGCTGCTCTCAGTTCGTCCAGGTCGATGCCGGCGAGTTCGCTGCGGTAGGTGGCCAGGACCCGTTGGCGCAGCATGGCGTCGTGGCGAGCGCGCCAGGCAACCGCGTCGTCGGCGGTGACGAGGTGGACGGTGCGGCGCATGAGATGGGTGCGCACGACCCGGCGGCCGGTGACCAGGTCGTCGAGGTCGACGGGTGCGAACGCGCTGATGCGGGACCACAGGCCGGTGAATGGTTCCTGAGGGGCCTGGGCCTGTAGTCCGGCCAGGTGGGAGACGGCATCGAGGGGGGTGCAGTCCACACGCCCGAGGAGGTACTGGCGGGCGAGGGTGGCCCGGTTGAGGTGACGCTGGGTCAGGACGTCCATGGTGCCTCGTTGATGAGGTTGATGCCGTTGATGCAGCCGGCCGGGAACCGGTGCACGATGCGGGCGCGTGCGTCATGATCCGGGTTTCCGTTCGGGCCGAACATCGTGGTGCCCGGGCAGTGGGCGCTGCCTTCGATGCCGGTCCGGCCGAGCTGACGCCTGTGCATTGTCAAGATCTGCTTCCCCTGTGTGCCGACTGCCGTCGACGCGCCGATGCCGAGAATGAGCGGGGGCGGGGGCGGGCCAGCCGTTGCAGGGCGCCCGCCCCCGGGGCGGGTCAGCCGTTGTAGGGGGCTGTGGCGTCGAGGACCCAGGTCACGCCGAAACGGTCGGTCAGCATGCCGTAGAGCGGAGCCCACGCTGCGGGCTCCAGCGGGCGCAGCACGTTCGAGCCCTCGGCCAGACGGTGCCACAGGTCGCTGATCTCCTCGGCGCCCTCGCCGCGCACGGACACGAAGAACGGGTTGGCGCCCTGCTCGTACGGCATCGCCGAGGGCACGTCGTAGGCCATGACGTGGAAGCCGTCGTCGGCGACGACCTGGCCCCACATCACCCAGTCCGCCTCGCTCTCGTCCTGGACGTTTCCGGCGTCCTTGTAGGTCACCACGACGGTGTGCCCGCCGAAGACGGACTGGTAGAAGTTCGGCCCGCCGGCCCTCCACCAAGCCTGCGCCGTACTGGCCCGCCGCTACGCCGACGCCACGACCACCGAGCCCGGCCGGCCGGACACACCCGACGGGTGACGGGCCGGAACCTCACGACCTCAAGCACGGCTGTCTGCCGCGCGGGTTGTGGTCACCACTGGTCCGCGGCCGGCGACAGGCCTGCGGTGCGCGCGGCGACGCCCGCCTGGACAGCGAAGAGGCGGTCCCGCGCGTGCTGGTCGAGCGTGTGGAGGTGGCCGTGCGCCTCAAGGGTGACGAAGCCGTGCACGGTGGCCCAGGCCAGCATCAGGGCTTCCGCCGCGTCCGGCACCAGCGGGCTGCCGAGCCGTCCGCGTTCGGCCGTGTCGGCGACGAGTTCGACCATGTGCTCCATCGCCCGCCGGCCGGCCACCACGGTCGGTCCGTCCGGTGGGGCGGCGTACCCGGGCACGGGGGCGCCGAAGATGAGGGCGAAGCGCTCCGGATACCGCTGCGCCCAGGTGCGGTAGCCGGTGCAGGTGGCCACGAAGCGTCCGTCCAGGTCGTCCGGCGGCACGGTCTCGCGGGTCGCCGTCAACGCGTCCGACAGGCTGTCGTACGAGTCGGCGACGAGGGCGGTGAGCAGCTCGTCCCGGTCGGCGAAGTAGCGGTACAGCGCGGGCGGGGTCATCCCCATGCTGCGGGCGATGTCGGTGAAGCGGAGGTTCGCGGCGCCGCGCTCGACGATCAGGCTCAGGGCCGCGTGCTTGATCTCCTCCACAGTGTCGGCGCGCAGCCGCTCACGGCGGCTCCGCCCCCCGCTCTCGTCGGCCGACCCACCCGTCATCGCATCTCCATCCGCTCGCCGCGCCGGTCACCACGTTGACAATCCGTACCCGTCGAGGGAAACGTTACGCTTCATAAGGCACGTTATGAAGCGTAACGCTTTGCCTGGGGGCGGAGCCCCTGACGACGCACGGAGGACCACATGTCCCAGGGACTGCGCGAGGATCGGCGGACAGCCGCCGGGGAGAGCGGGCCACACAGGCCCGGCCCGCTCGGCCGAATAGCCGGTTGGAGCTTCCGCAACCGGGGCCGCACGGTGCTGCTCTGGCTGCTCGCCGCCGGCGCGGCCTTCGGCCTCTCGGCCGGCCTCGGCGCCAAGTACAGCGCCGACTACACCGCGCCCGGCTCGGACTCCAAGCAGGCCCAGCAGCTGCTGACGCGGGACTTCCCCGGGCTGGGCGGTGAATCGATCAGCCTGGTGCTGACCTCAGACGGCAGCGTGACCGACGCCGCCACCCGCGACCGGGTCAAGGACCTGCTCGCCCGGATGGCCGAGGTGCCGCACGTCAGCGGCATCGACGACCCGTACGGCCCGCGCGGCAAGGTGTCGGCCGACGGCCGCACCGCCCTCGGGCAGATCCACCTGGACGTCGCCGTCGCCCCCGACATGCCCAAGGCGGACACCCAGCGGCTGCTCGACCTCGCCCGCCCCGCCGACGGCGGCCTGCGAGTCCACCTCGGCGGCATGGCGGTCCAGCAGGCCGAGCAGGGCGCGATCGGCTCGGAGGGCATCGGCATCGCGGCCGCCGCCCTGATCCTGGTGATCACCTTCGGCTCGGTCGTGGCCGCCGGCCTCCCGCTGCTCACCGCGCTCGGCGGGCTCGCGGTCAGCAGCGCCCTGCTGCCGGTCCTCGCCGCGATCATGCCGGTCCCGGACTGGTCGACCTCGCTCGCCGCAATGCTGGGCATCGGCGTCGGCATCGACTACGCGCTGCTGCTGGTCACCCGGTTCCGCGAGTGGCGCGCCGAGGGGCTCGAACCCGAGGCCGCCACGGTCGCCGCACTGGACACCGCGGGCCGCGCGGTCGTGGTCGCCGGAATGACCGTGGTGGTCAGCATGCTCGGGCTGTTCGCGATGGGTCTGTCGTTCATGCGCGGCGCCGCGGTCTCGGCGATCCTCTCCGTGTTCGTCGTGATCGCCGCGTCCGCCACTCTCTTCCCCGCCCTGCTCGGCTACCTCGGCCGACACATCGAGCGCCTCCGGCTGCCCCTGCCCCAGCGCCGCGCCGCCCAGGGCGACAGCTCGGTGAGCGCCGGCTGGCTGCGCTGGAGCAGGCTCGTCGAGCGTCACCGCGTCCTCGGTGCCGTCACCGGGGTCGTCGTCCTGCTGGCGCTCGCAGCGCCGTTCCTGGGCGTGCGCTTCGGCTTCCCCGATGCGGGCAACGACCCCGCCGGGCGCTCGAACCGGCTCGCGTACGACGCGGTGGCCGCCGGCTTCGGACCGGGAAGCAACGGACCGCTGGTCCTGGTCGCCGAGTTGGCGCCGGGCACCCCCGCCGACGCGACGGCCTCGCTGCCCACCGCGCTGAAGGCGGTGCCCGGCGTCACGGCCGTGACCCCTCCGGCGCCCGGCTCCGACGGCCGCTCGCTGCTGCTCACCGTCGTCCCGGACAGCGGTCCGCAGTCCAGCGCCACCAAGACCCTGGTCCGCGACCTCCGCGATCACGTCATCCCGGGTGCGGTCGGCCCCGGCGTCCGGGTGCACGTCGGCGGGGCGACCGCCAGCGCGATCGACAGCACCGACAACATCGCCCGCCGCATCCCGCTGCTCGTCGGCGGCGTGGTCACGGTGTCGATGCTCCTGCTCCTGGTGGCCTTCCGCAGCCTCGCCGTCGCCCTCAAGGCGGCTGTGATGAACCTGCTCTCCGTCGGCGCCGCGTACGGCGTGGTCGCCCTCGTCCTCGAAGGGGGCACCGCCGGCCGGTTGATCGGCATCGACAGCCCCACCCCGCTGCCGGCCTTCGTCCCGGTGCTGACCTTCGCCGTCCTGTTCGGCCTCTCGATGGACTACGAGGTCTTCCTGGTGAGTCGGATGCGTGAGGCCTGGCTGCGCACCGACGACAACGCGGAGTCCATCGTCAGCGGACTGGCGGGCACCGCGCGGGTGATCACCGCGGCGGCGGCCATCATGGTCGCCGTGTTCGCGGCCTTCGTCCCGGCGCCCGACCTGCCGATCAAGGTCATCGGCGTCGGCATGGGGTCGGCCATCCTGATCGACGCCACGCTGGTCCGACTGCTGCTGGTACCGGCCGTGATGCACCTGCTCGGCCGCGGCAACTGGTGGCTGCCCGCCTGGCTGGACCGCCGCCTGCCCCACCTCCACGTCGAAGGACACACCGAGTTCTACCAGCCGAAGGCCGCCGCCGAGGCGCCCCGCTCCCCCGCGGTGGTCGGGTAGTGGCAACAGCGGACCGCGGGCGCCCCACGACGCCTGCGGTCCGCTGTCACGGAACGCGCCGGACCGGTCTGCGCGGACCCGACCGACTCCGCCGGATCACACGCCTCGGCGGCCGCCGCCCGGGCCGGAGCGGGTCCGTCAGCCGGCCTTCCGGGCCCGGCGCATGACCGCCGGCTCGGTCCGCCGCAGGAGCCAGTAGACCACCAGGCCGTAGGCCAGGCTGAGCACCAGCAGCATTCCGGTGCTCAGCAGCCAGGTCCCCGTGCTGTGCCGGAACAGCGGATCGGCCGCCAGGTCGTTGCCGGGCGAGATGGCGTGCAGATCGACGGTGGCGGCCATCGCCGCCATCGCCCAGCGGGACGGCACCAGCCAGGAGAGCTGTTCCAGTCCCGGCACCCCGTACAGGCGCAGCTGGGTGCCGGTGAAGACGACCTGCACGATGGCCAGCAGCACCAGCAACGGCATGGTGGCCTCTTCCTTGCCGACCAGCGCCGAGACCAGCAGTCCCAGCATCATTCCGGCGAAGGCGAGCAGCGCCATCACGATGACGATCTCGACGAGCGGCGGCAGGAAGACCCCGCTGCCGCCCTCGGGTCTGAGCCGCACTCCCGCCAACGCGACCATGGTGAGCACCACGGCCTGAACCACCGTGACCGTGCCGAGCACCACCACCTTCGAGCAGAGGTACGCCGATCTGGAGAGCCCGACGGCGCGCTCCCGCCGGTAGATCACCCGCTCCTTGACCAGCTCGCGGACCGCGTTGGCGGCACCGGTGAGAACCCCGCCGACGCAGAGGATCAACAGCGCACTGAACACACTGCTGTCGGTGAGCTTGCCGCCGGCCAACGCCCGGGCCAACACGCCCATCACGAACGGCAACGCGATCATGATCACCACGAAGGTGCGGTCGGCGGCCAGTGCGGCGGTGTAGCGGCGCACCAGGGTGCCCAACTGGCGGTCCCAGCGCTGCGGCTGAGGGGGCGGCTTGGCCGGTACGGGCCGGGCACGGCGTCGCGCGGGCAGCGGGGACCTCAGGCTGCGCTGCCCGGACGGCGCAGAGGGCACACCGCTCCGCTCGGCCGCCCCCGGTGGCGGCACCCCGTCCGTCTCGGCCGGCCCCGACGGCGCGACCGGGGCTCGGGGCCGTTCCATGGGTTCGATGTACCGGCGGTACGCGGGCGAAGCCCGGTACTCGCCCATCCAGTCGCGGTCCTCCTGGGTCTCGAAGTTCTCGAACGCCTGCGGCCACTGCGAGCACCCGAAGTACTCCAGAGCGTCGCCGGGCGGTCCGTAGTACGCGGTGCGACCGCCCGGGGCGAGCATCAGCAGACGGTCACAGAGATCGAGGCTCAGCACGCTGTGCGTCACCACGACGACGGTGCGGCCGTCGTCCGCCAGGTCCCGGAGCATCTGCATCACCGAGCGGTCCATCCCCGGGTCCAGGCCGGAGGTCGGCTCGTCGAGGAAGAGCAGCGACGGCTTGGTGAGCAGTTCCAGTGCCACACTGACCCGCTTGCGCTGGCCGCCGGAGAGGCTGGCGACCACCAGGTCGGCCCGCTTCTCCAGGCCCAGTTCGGTGATCACCTCGTCGACCCGGGCGTTCCGCTCGGCCGCCCCGGTGTCGCCGGGGAAGCGCAGTTCGGCGGCGTAGCCGAGCGCGCGCCGGACGGTCAGCTGAGTGTGCAGGATGTCGTCCTGCGGCACCAAGCCGATCCGGTGGCGCAGTTCGGCGTAGTCGCGGTAGAGGTCGCGACCGTCGTAACGCACCGTGCCACCGTCGGCGGGCCGCAGCCCGGTGAGCGCGTTCAGCAGGGTCGACTTGCCCGAGCCGCTCGGACCGGTGACCGCCAGCAGGCAGTCCTGGCCGACCGGAAAGCTGATCCCGTCGAGCAGCCGGCCGTCGCCGACCGTGACCACCAGGTCGGCCACGTCGAGGGTGATGTCGCCGGTGTCGACGAACTCCTGGAGTTCGCCGTCGACCAGGCAGAACTCCGAGTGGCCGATGCCCAGCAGGTCTCCCGGGCCGATCACGGCCTCCACCACCGGTTGACCGTTGAGGTAGGTGCCGTTGTGGCTGTGCAGATCGGTGATCGCGTACCGGCCGTCGGCGGTGGTGTGCAGTTCGGCGTGGTGGCGGGAAACCTCCAGGTCGGCCAGGACCAGGTCGTTGTCGGGTGCACGGCCGATCCGCAGGGTGCGCGCGATCAGCGGGTGGATGCTGGTGGGCGGCCGGTACGAACCGGTGATCGCGGTCAGCGCAGTGGGACGCGGGACGGCGGACTGCTGCGGGGGTGCCACGGTGAGCTCCACCTCCGGGCCGTCGCCGGGGCTGCCGAACCGGATGACACTGTCGGTGCCGAGGTCGCCGAGATCGAGGCGCGAGATCCGGCGGCCCCCGGACCAGGTGCCGTTGTCGCTGTCCAGATCGTCCAGCATCCAGTGTCCGTCGCCGAGGTGCAGCACCGCGTGGTGCCATGACACCCGGGGGTCACTGAGCGGGATCTCGCTGACCGGGTCGCGGCCGACGTGGTACGAGCGGCTCGGGGTGAGGACCCGCGAGTCGCCGGCAGTCGTCAGTACCAGGTCCGGCGCCATGGGTGCGACCTGTCGCTCTCCCATGTATTCGACCATAGCCCCTCCGGCCCGCGGAGGGCTTCCGCTGGTCGAGGGGCCCGCAACCGGACGCCCCACGAGAACGCCGCAGCCCTGCCCCGGAGACCCGGGACCAGTTCTTTCAAGGGGGCAGGGGCGGAACGTGGGTGTCAGCGCTTGTCCGGCAGCAGGAATGCGCGGCGCTCCTCGGTGCCGAGCTCCCGGAACACCCTCTTGTGGGCGCGCCGCAGCAGGTCGTCGACGTCGTGTCCGGCCAAGGTCCAGATGCGTACGGTTCGGTCGCGGGAGGCGGTCGCGAGGCGCGTGCCGTCAGGGTGCCAGGCGAGGCTGCTGCTCCAGTCGGCGTGGACGCCGAGTACGGCGACCTGGGTGGCGGTGTCCGGATTCCAGAGTCGGACCGTGCGGTCACGCGACACGGACGCGATGCAGGTGCCGTCGGGTGACCAGGCGACGTCCTGGACCGGGCCCTCGTGGCCGGCCATGGCGGCGAGTTCGGTGCCGCCGAACGGGTCCCACAGGCGAATCGTGTGGTCGCGGGAGCCGGTGACCAGGCGGCGGCCGTCGGGTGACCAGTGGACTCTCCAGACGTGGTCCAGGTGGCCGTGCAGGGTGGTGACGGGGGTGCCGACGGTGGCGTCCCAGACGATGGCGGTGCGGTCCGTGCTGGACGTGGCGAGGTAGCGGCCCTCCGGTGACCAGGCCGCACCGCCGATCCAGTCCGCGTGGCCGCGCAGGATGTGAACGGTCGCACCGGTGGCGGCGTCCCAGATGCGAGCCGTGCCGTCGCGGGAGGCGGTGGCGATGCGGTTGCCGTCGGGGGACCAAGTGACGTAGGACAGTTCGCCGGCGTGCCCGTTCAGGACGATGTCATCGCCGCTGCCGTCCGCCCGCCACACGACAGCTGCACCATCGCGCAGAGCGGTGACCAGCCGAGTGCCGTCCGGGGCCCATGCCACCGCGGACAACTCACCGCCGCGCCGGAGGCGGGTCGTACGGCCGGTGGCGATGTCCCGGATACGCACGGAGCCGTCCTGGCAGGCGGAGGCGATGCGCGTCCCATCGGGCGCCCAGGCAACCTGCAGGACCGCATCGGCCTGGCCGCCGAAGACATCGGTCGATTCGCTGACGTCCCACACGGCCGCGGTCCGGTCGCGGGAGGCGCTCGCCAGCCGCCTCCCGTCAGGCGACCACGAGACACCGTAGATGGTGTCCGCGTGGGCGGTGAGCCGAACATCCCCACTGCTGCCGTCGAGGCTCCATACGTGGGCCGTACGGTTCGCGTCACCACCGGCAAGGCGGGTGCCGTCCGGAGACCAGGCCAGGGAGTTGATGACCTCCGGGTTCTCCAACGTCCGCTGCGCCTCCCATCCGACGGTGTCCCAGATCCGAACGGTCCGGTCACCGGAGGCCGAAGCGAGCCGACGGCCGTCCGGCGACCACCGGACCGACTCGATGTTGTTCCGGTGATCGGTGAGCACCGTGACGACGGCTGCCGTGGCTGAAGCCCAGACCCGCACCGTGCCGTCTTCTCCGCCGCTGGCCAGGTGTTCACCGTCCGGTGACCACGTCACGCTCCAGACCATGCGCTCGTGCCCGCGCAGCACCGCGCGTTCGGCGTACGTGTCGGTGTCCCAGATCCGCACGGCGCGGTCGCTGCCGACGGACGCGAGGCGGGCGCCATCGGATGACCAGGCGACACCGCCGACCCCCTCCTCCCGGTCGCCGGTCGCCGCCGTGTGGCGGAGCACGGCCAGTTCGGCCCAGGTGTCCGTGGACCAGACACGGACGGTGGAGTCCCTGCAGCCGACGGCGAGCCGGAGCCCGTCGGGGGCCCAGACCACCGCTTGCATCCAGGCACCGTCCCCCGAGAGCACGACCGGTTGGTCGTCACCCTCCGGGCACCACACGCGGACGGTGCCGTCGTCGCTCGACACGGCCAGCAGCCGAGCGTCCGGCGACCAGGCCACCGCGGATGCGCCGCGTTCGAAGCCGCGCAGCACCGCGAGCAACCGTGAGGCGTCCAGGGCCGTGTGCAGCGCCTGGACCGCGCCGCGTGTGGCCGCGCACTCCTCGACTGCCGCAAGGGCGGCGAGCACGGCGGTCTCGGGCTCCGTGTCCAGGCGTTCGAGGGCCCGGACGGCCACCGCGTCCGCGGCACGTTCCATCGCCGCCCGGTCCGCTCGTAGCGACCGGTCCACGAACTCCTCGACCAGCGGCGTCGCGCCGACCGTCCGCGCTGACTGCGCCAGCCACCGCCGGGCGACAGACAGCCGCTCCCCCGTGAGGAGGTACGCGTCCTGGCGCTCCGCGCGGTCCCAGTCCTGCACCCAGCGTTCCAGCTCGGTGCGGCGGCGCAAGTCCTCGGTACGCGCGACGACCGCCTGGCGCAGCGGCGCCCACTGGCGGAACAGCGCCTCGTGCGCCACGTCCAGTACGCCCCCGTCGCTGGTGAGCAGGCGTCCGGCGACAAAGGCGTCGGCGACCTCCTGCTCATGCGGGGCGAGGTCGCCGCGTCGGACCCGCCGACGGGTCGCCTCGTTGCCGTCGACGGTGACGAACCGCAGCAGGGTGGGGATCACGGGTGCGTCCGCCAGCTCGGCGGCGATCTGGTCGGCCCTCTCGGACAGAGCTCCGGCGACGCCACCGAGGGCGCGGTAGGTTTCCTCGGTCACCGTCCCGCCGGACCCTCCGGCGCGCAGGTACAACTCCTGGAGCGTGTAGGCGAGCAGCGGCAGCGCGTCGCCGCCTCCGCAGTCGTCGACCATGCGGGCTACGACGCCGGGCGCGAAAGTCAGCCCGGCCTGCTCGGCGGGCTTCTCGATGACCTCGTACAGCGCGTCCCGAGCGAGCGTGCCGACGATGGTCGACTCGCGCACCAGCTCGGCGAAGCCGGACTCCAGGAACCCCGTGAGGAAGTCCGAGCGCAAAGTAGCCACCATCCACAACCGCGGGTCACGGCGCAGCGCGTCCCGTACGGCGGCGAGGAACGCGTCGCGCTCCTCGGGCCCGGACAGGGTGAGCAACTCCTCCAGTTGGTCGATGACGAGCAACGCGGGTCGTTCGGCCGACAGTCGGGCCAGCCGCTGTCGCAGGGTGCCGACCGGGTCCACCCCCGGCGAAAACGGTGCTGCGACCGCCCAGCGTCCCCGCCGCCGGGCCAACGCCGGCAGCAGCCCGGCCCGCACCAGCGACGACTTGCCGCTGCCCGACGGCCCAACCACGGTCACGAACCGCTGCGCCCGCCTCGGCGCCGCCGGGTGCAGCCGTCCGACCAGGTCGGCGATCTCCCGGTCCCGCCCGAAGAAGACGGCCGCGTCGCCCTCTGTGAAGGCTTCCAGGCCCGGGTACGGAGGCTGGGCCCGGTCCCACATCCGGCGCACCGGCGCCGGCCGGTCGAGGAGGTGCAGCGCGATCTGGCCCCCGACGAGAAGGACCAACGCGACGCCGATCAACGGCACCGACCAGTCCCGCAACAGCCGCAGCGGCAGCGGCACGTGGTCCGTTTGGCCGGTCGCGTAATTAGTCGCCATGCCCAGCAGGGTCCCGATCACCATGAGCAGGACATCGACCACGAGTTTGATGGGTCGTCGCTCCACAGATCGACAACTTATCCGGCGGAGAGGCTCAGATGGTCGGATCCCCACAAGTTGCTGCCGCCGTTCCGATCTCGGGCCGTTGGACACGTCGGCCGCACGCAGCTCTGATCACCGACGGCGGCTCGAAGCCGTGCCCACCTCCGTCTTGCGGGGTACCGAGATCCCCGTCGCGCCCGGGTTCGCACGGTGGCCAGTGCCGCGCAACAGGCCGAGGGTTGAACCACTGGCGATGGGCTGTCGACTTGTCGAACACCCTGTCTTTTGCGCAATGTCCGAGGCGCAGCTGCTGGCCGCGTCGTCCAGAGGCCTCTCGGCCTTTGCCGAGAGGCCCTACATCCCGCAGCAACCGGAGGCCAACCACCTTGGGCGATAGGCTCGCTGGGTGGCGATCAGGTCAGCGAGGCTCGGCGTCGAGGTCGCACGGAGTGACGACCGGCTCCGGAGCCCGCACCGACCGCAGGGGGGCCACGCCAGGTGGGCGGTCGCCGGACTCCCCTACTCGATGTGCCACCCGGGAAGTGACATTCGCATGATCAGCCGATCGGCGCCGGGACCGAAATAGTCGACCCGGTGATCGACCTGAACGAAGCCGAGCGACTCGTACAGACCGCAGGCCGCAGCGTTGCCCGGGGCTACGGTGATCATCACCTCGCGTACACCGTCATCGGCGAGGCGGCGCAGGCCCTGCGCCATCAGCCGGCGTCCGTACCCGAGCCCTCGAACACCGGGAACGACCCCGAGAGCCAGCACCCAGCTGCGGGCGCCGTCCGCGGTGGTGGCGAACAGCGCGTACCCGGCGAGCTCTCCGTCGTGGTCGAGGACGAGGAGCCGGTCACGGTAAAGCTCGAACAACTGCCGCAATGCGAAGTACGGGTAGGGCATGTCCGGGAAGAGCCTGTGGTCCATCCGGACCAGTTCCGAGAGGTCCTGCTCGGTAGCGGACCGCACGGACATCCCGGCGGGACCGGTGGGTCGGACGCCGTGGTGCACAGCCATCACCTGGCCTTGGTAGCCTCTCGAAACCATGCCCACAACCAACCGCGAACTCCCCTGGGACGCCTTGGACCCGGAGTCGTACGCCACGTACAACTACTGGCCGCTGCGCGCTGACGACAGACAGATCCTAGCCGCCGTCCGCGATCATTTCAGCGGCATGATCGCGGGCCGTGCGATCAGGACCCTGCGGGGCATCGACGTCGGCTCGGGCAGCAACCTCTACCCTGCGCTCGCCATGCTGCCGTGGTGCTCCCGGATCACGCTCCTCGAACACGGCAAGCGGAACGTGGACTGGCTCCAGCGGGAGGTCGGACAGTTCTCGGAGAACTGGGACGAGTACTGGCACGTGCTGAGCGAGCATCCCGCCTACCGGTCCGTCACGGACCCGCGGGGGCGGCTCGCGCGGATCGCACGGGTGGTCGGCGGGAACCTCTTCTCCGACCTGCCGGTGGACAGCGCGGAGATCGGGACGATGTTCTTCGTCGCCGAGTCGGTGTCCGGGGACCGCGGGGAGTTTTCCGCGGCGCTCGACCGGTTCACCGCGGCACTGATGCCCGGCGCCCCGTTCGCGGTGGCGTTCATGGAGAATTCGCTCGGCTACGACGTCGGTGACCTGCGGTTCCCTGCCTGTGCCATCGGCCCCGACGACGTATTCGCCGCTCTCTCGAGCCAGGCTGCGAGTGATCTAGGAGTGATCCGGATAGAACCTCCTGGGGCGGGTCCGCTGCGGACCGGCTACACCGGCATGCTCCTGGCACTGGGGCGGAAACGGGTGAGGGGTGCGGATCCAGCCGAGCGGTCAACTCCCAGCGATCCGGAAGCCGTTCCTTCGCTACAGCTGCCGGGACGGCGACCGGCGCCGTGAACCGACCGGCGGTATTCCTGCCGCCCGGACCGCCGACGGGACGGCAGGGGCTACAGGGGTTACAGCCCAATCGGTCGACCATCGGCACCGGGAGGCCCGGGCGTGAACGACCGCACCACGGAGCACCCGGCCCACACGGCATTCCCGGGCCCGGACCACCTGCCGAGGCCGACAGCGCCGTCGTTCTCCCACCTCTCGCTGGAACTGGGTCACTTCTACCGGGACGATCTGGCGGCCGGGCCCGAGCGCCTGCGCGAGCAGTTCGACCGGATCGCCCCCTGGGTCGACGCGGCCCGACAGGTGTCCGCTGCACAGACCGGCGCCGTGGCCAGGATCAGCACATGCTTCCTGGTCGACGACCGCTCCGTCCGACGCGTTCTCCCGAAGGAGCTGTTGCCGGAACTCCTGGGCGTCGCCGCCGATGCCGGGCTCGCGGTCGACTACCTGGCCCGGGAGTCGGCCTTCGCCGAGGCGGGAGCCGTCCACCCGGCCCGGCTGGTCGAATCGCGCCTGGCGCCCGCCCCGCCGCCCGGCCGCAACGGATGTCGCCCCCCGACAGCCGAGAGCGGCTGGCTCAGCAACGGTGAACGCTCGCCCATTGCCGGACCGGTGGAGTCGACCTGTGCCGGGCCCGTCCGGCGCCCCCTTCGGGCGACCGACAGGCACAGCCACTCGGTCCATCTCGACGTCGAGCTGTGGCGCGAGGGGAGCAGCGGCCGGAGGTGGTCCTGCAGCTTCCTGGCCGCCGTCTGGCAGCTCCTGCGGCTGGGTCTGCTGCGGGACCGGGGCCGGGCAGCACTGAAGCCCGTTCCCGCCGCCGGGGAGTTTCCGGAATCCTGGAGCGACCTTCCGGCTCTGATACAACTCCGGCCCGGGGCAGCGCCGTTCACCGCGTACCGCACCTGCTCGGTTCTGCCATCCGCGTTCCTGCCGGTCGAGCACGCCGTAAGGGTGATCCTGGACCGGTGGGCACCGGAGCCGACGGTTCTGGAGCAGATGGCCGAGCAGGCCGCCCTCGAGGACCTCGCCCTCCCCGAGGAGATCGCGCGTCGGGTCGACTACGTCTTCTACGGGCCGTCGTGACCGCACCTCAGCCGTCCCGGCCCGCCGGCGGGATCCGCACCCGCCTGCTCCAGTACTCCGACCCTCGGCCGGGCGAGGCCGCCACCCGGACACCGGGCGGCCTGGTGGCTGCGGAACTCACGCCGCTGGGGACGGATTCAGCACATCACCGTGGCTGCACCGCGGCGCTGAGCGTGCAGAGGACCAGTGACCGGATCACCTCGCGGCCGGTCGGACCGCCCGCCGGCTCGTACCGGCCGACTCACACCTGGGGGAATGCATGGCACAGGAAACAGCGACACCTCCGATGGTCCGGGTACCTCCGATCGTCCGGAAGATCCTCGTCTCGCTGGCGGGCGGCGGAATCGCCCTCCTGATCACCAACGCAACGGAACAGCCGCAGAGCACCAACCTGGTCCTCTCCTCATTCGTCGGCGGCACACTGCTGATGGTCCAGTTCCTGGTCGACTTCGAACGCCGACTGCTGTCCGTCGAGAACGTGCTGCAGAGCGGCCTTGCGGGCGTCAATGAGGACTCCCGACAGATGCAGCTGCTCAGGTCCTCCCGGCTCGACACCGCGACGGTGATCCGATTGCTGCACCACGCCTCGGAGCTCAGCCAGGAAGGACCGACCGTGATGTACGCCTTCCTCGAACAGGAGATCCGGCGGCTCAGTAAGTTGATGAGGGAGCTACACGCCGGCGAGGCATCGTACGACGGCGAGGACCAGGACTGGCTGCTGTCGCTGACCGGAGCCGCAGCGAGCAGCATCGACGCCACCAGCGCCGCGGCTGACTCCGAGTTCTGGGACTCCCCGCTCGGCCTGCGCTACCTGGCACTTCAGGGCGAGGCCTCCCGGCGCGGCGTGGCGGTGCGCCGGGTGTTCATCCTGGACGGCGACGACCCGGCGGCCGCCCAGGAAATCGAGAGGGTGTGCCGCCAACAGTCCGAGTTCGGCATCGACGTCCGGGTGATGCGCTCCAGCGGACTGGCCGCCTCCTCCCGGGTGGATCCCATGTTCGACTTCATCCTGTTCGACCAGGCGCTCAGCTACGAAGTGTCGTCGGCCCCCGCCCTGGACCGAGGCGGGCGGCTGACGATCGCCGGAACCCGGCTGGCGGTCCGCCCCGACCGGGTGAACCATCGAATCCGCCGCTTCGACGAGCTCTGGAACGCGGCGATTCCACTCGCCCGATGAGTGTGGAAGCTTGTCGTTTCATCAACCCGGTGAGTGGGCAGTGGTGGGCGTCATCGCTGCGGGAACCCTCGCACCGAGCCCTGCCGCCCCATACGGTCGTCCCGCCCGTCTGACGCCCCAACTACGGCCTCGGGGAACATCGATGGCGGAACCAGAGCACGTGATCTCGGCGTTACCTCCGCTGGATCAGCGACCGCTGTTAGCGTGCCATCCATGATCAAGGGCAACTTGACGGGTCGAATAGGCCGGTTGGCGGGGGACAGTAGGCCGGAGCGCGTGCTGGTCGCCGCCAGTTTCGTCAACCGAGTCGGCAATGGTCTGTTCAACGCCGCGTCAGCGCTCTACTTCACCTTGGTCGTGGGCCTGCCTGCGGTGCAGGTCGGTGCCGCGCTTACCATCGCCGGAGTGATCGGTCTGTGCGCGGGGATACCAGGCGGGCATCTCGCAGATCGGCGAGGGGCTCGCACGATCATGATGTCGGCCCTCGCGGTCCAGGCCGTGTCGATGGCGGCCCTCGTCCTCGTCGAGAGCTGGGCCGCGCTCACGATCATCGCGACGGTCGACCAGATCGCCGCAGCGGCCGGTGGGGCGGCGTGGGGCGCGCTGGTGGTCCGGGTCGGGGGTGAGCGCCCGGCCCTGTTCCGTGCCAAGCTGCGCACGTTCGTCAACCTGGGCGTCGTCCTGGGAACGGTGGGTGCGGGGCTGGCGCTGGCCGCGAACACCCGCGGCGCCTATGTCACGCTGATCCTCGGCAACGCGGCGAGCTTCGCCCTGTGCGCGGTGCTTCTGCTCCTGCTGCCCCGCTATCCGGTACTGGCAGCACCACCGCAACAGCGGCGCTGGCCCGTCCTCGCGGATCGTCCCTTCCTCGCGTTCACCGCCCTCTACGGGGCCATGGGACTGCAGTACCCGGTGGTCTCACTACTCCTGCCGATCTGGATCTCCGAGCACACCGAGGCGCCGCGCTGGATGGTGGCCGCGCTGTTCGCCGTCAACTCCCTGTTCTGTGTGCTGATGCAGACCGGGATCGGCTCGCGTATCGAGACCCCGCACGATGGCGGCCTGGCGTTTCGCACGGCGGGGCTGCTCTTCCTCGTCAGCTGCCCGATGATGGCACTGGCGGCGTACACCCCTGTCTGGGCGGCGGCGGGACTGGTCCTGGCCGCGATCTTCGTCCACAGTCTGGGAGAGGTGTGGGAGTCATCGGCGGCCTTCGCCCTGGGCTTCGGTCTTGCCCCCGACCACGCACAGGGCCAGTACCAAGGTGTCTTCGGTCTCGGCTTCAGCGCGGGCCAGGCTCTCGCCCCCGCGATCCTCACCACGGTGGTACTCGGCCTCGGCACGACAGGCTGGCTGCTGCTGGCGGTGTTCTTCGCGGCACTGGGCGCTGTCGGTCCATCTCTTGCCCGCTGGGGCATGCGGACCCGGCCGCAACCAGGTGTTGCTGCGGAAGTGACGGGGTGACCGCGAGTTAGGTTTCAGAAGCCTTCTACCTCGTCGTCCTCGTCCGGCTCCGGCGCTTCCGGGTCGCGCAGCGGGCGCAGGGCGCCGGCGGACGGGACGCCGGCGGTAAAGCCTGTAGCGGCCGAGCAGGTTGAGCTTCTTGTGCTTGAGCGGGGAGAGCCGGGCAACATCCTCGTCGCGGATCTCGTGGCCCTCGGCCTTCAGCTGGGCGACGGCGGCGTCGATGTACTTCGTGGTCCAGAGCACGATGGCATTGAGGACCAGGCCGAGCGCGCCGAGCTGGTCCTCCATCCCGTGTCAGTCACCCCCCGTGCAGGCGTTCAGCTCAAGGTCGCCCCACTTGACGGTGAAAGTCCAGCCTCTGGACTTGTTGAACACCCTGTCTTTTGCGCAGTGTCCGGAGCGCAGCTGCTGCAGGCCGCGCCGTCCGGATGGCCTCTCAGCCGTTCAAAAGGTCGTACATCCGGCAGCGGCTGGAGGCCAACTACTCTCGGCGGGATGCCTGGTGAACCGCAATCAGGTCTCGGTACCAGGCGTACGAGGCCTTCGGGGTGCGTGCCTGCGTCTCGAAGTCGACGTGGACGAGGCCGAAGCGCTGGTGGTAGCCCTCTGCCCACTCGAAGTTGTCCATCAGTGACCAGGTGTAGTACCCGCGGACGTCGATGCCTTCGGTCGTGGCGGTGGCGAGGGCGTCGAGGTGGGAGGCGAGGTAGGTGATGCGGGCCTGGTCGTCGAGGTCGTCGGTGGTGGAGCAGCCGTTCTCCGTGATCGTGATCGGGGGGAGGGCGGCGCCGTAGCGGTCGCGGAGGCCGGCGAGGAGTTCGCGCAGGCCGTCGGGGACGACGGGCCAACCGAAGGCGGTGCGGGGGACGCCGTCGATCGGGGCCTCGGCGAAGGGCAGGCCCGGGTCGGTGGGGGCGGCGATGCGGGTGGGGTTGTAGTAGTTGACGCCGAGGCCGGCGAGGCGGGAGCAGGCGATCAGGTCGAGGTCGCCGGGGCGGACGGCGCCGTGGAGGTCGTCGGCGACGCCGAAGGCGGAGAGGTCGGGGTAGCGGCCGAGGAGGAGGGGGTCGGTGAAGAGGCGGTTGTGGAGGGCGTCGTAGGCGGTGGCGGCGGCGAGGTCCTCGGGCGAGGGGGAGGCCGGGCGGACGGGGGTGAGATTGTTGGCGATCAGAACGTCGTGGCCGCGTTCGTGGAGGAGGGACGCGGCCAGGCCGTGGCCGAGGAGCTGGTGGTGGGCCGCGGGAAGGGCGTCGAGCATCAGCGCGCGACCCGGGGCGTGGATGCCGAGGGCGTAGCCGTACACCATGTGCACGAAGGGCTCGTTGAGGGTGATCCAGGCGGGGATGCGGTCGCCCAGGCGGTCGGCCACCACGGCGGTGTAGTCGGCGAAGCGGTGGGCGGTGTCGCGGTTGAGCCAGCCGCCCTCGTCCTCCAGGGCCTGCGGGAGGTCCCAGTGGAAGAGGGTGGGGAGCGGGGTGATGCCCGCCTCCAGCAGGGCGTCGACGAGGCGGTCGTAGAAGGCGAGGCCGGCGGGGTTGACGGCGCCCGCGCCGGTGGGCAGGACGCGCGGCCAGGCGATGGAGAAGCGGTAGCCGTCCAGCCCGAGGTCCTTCATCAGGGCGATGTCCTCGGGGTACCGGTGGTAGTGGTCGCAGGCCACCGCGCCGGTGTGGCCGTCCCGGACGGCTCCTGGGCGGGCGGCGAAGACGTCCCAGACGGACGGACCTCGGCCGTCCTCCTTCACCGCCCCTTCGATCTGGTACGCGGCAGTGGCAACACCCCAGCGGAACCCCGCCGGGAGGTCGAAACGGTCCGGCATCACGAAAGCCTCCTGACAGGAATGCGAGGAGTACTCATGTTAGTGCCCGGGCGTCGGAACGCCAGGGGTACGGGCCGGGCCCAGTGCCGGCCAGGCCCGGAGACGGCGGTGCCCGGGTGCGCCTCGCGCGCACCCGGGCACCGGACCGTCGGGCGGTCAGCCCTGTTGCTTCTTCGCATCCCGGAGCGCGAAGTACTCCGCGACGCCGGCGACGAGCCGGCAGTCGCCGGTCTCCCGGTCGACGATCACCGGGAGGTTCCCGCCGACCCGGACGCGCCCGCGCGAATCGGGCACGGTCGGCAGGTAGCCGAAGACGTAGGCGCCCTCGACGGAGATCCCCTCCTCGATCCTCAGCCGGTACGCACGCTCGTCCCAGTCACGGACCCGCTCGCGGCAGTACGCTTCCGCCGCCAGTCGTGCCGTCTCCTGGTCCATGGTCACAGTCCGTGTCCTTCCCGGGTTACCACCACGTGATCATCAGTTCGAGATTCTCCCACTCCGAGGTGTTGGCGAAGGCCTCCGACTGGTAGTCGAGGAACTTGACCACACCCGCGTCGTTCACGACGTTGAAGTAGTGGCCGACGCTCACGCCGTCGGTCCAGCCGAACACGATGCCACGGGTGCCGTAGCCGAGCACGCCCAGCTGGTGCTCGATGTCGGCGACCCCATCGGTCAGGTGGAACAGGGAGTCGAACTTGTACTCCAGCTCCTCCGGGGCGAGGATCCCGCTGTCCCAGGCCGTGGCGCCGCTGTGGGTGCCCGCGAGACGGCTGTCACCGGCCTGGGCACAGGCGCCGCAGTTGTCGTTGTACCCGCCGGGGTTCGCACCCTCCAGCGTGTCCTCGGCCTTGCCGGCCTTCGGACCCTTGACACCGGCCTGTCCGCCGCCACCGGAGTCGGGCGAGCCGCCGCCGCTGGGGCGCCCGGCGTCCTTGCCGGCCGCCGGCGTCTCGGACGCGGGAGCGCCCGGGTCGTCGCCGCCCTTGCCGGTGCCGGACTTCGGGCTGCTCGGCTTCTCCGTCTTCGGCGTGGTGGGCGCCGGGTCCGCCTTGGTGGTGGTGGGGAGGTCGTCCGAGAGCAGCTTCTTCACCGCGCTGACGAGGTCCTCGCCCTCGGACACCGCGGTCTTGACCGCCTTGACGGCCTTGACGCCGCCGCTGATCGCCTTGACCGCGCCGTAGCCGTCGATCGCGAAGGACCCGACGACGCCGGTCACCTGGCCCGCGAAGTAGGACGTCGAGCTGGTGTCCACCTCGAAGAGGTCGGCCAGCGGCGTGTCGTCGACGTACCCGGTGTGGCCGAGCTTGAACGGGGTCTCGTTCGAGTACCCGAACATGTCGTTGAACGCCTGGTTGTCGCCGTTGGCGATGTCGGCGAACGAGTTCCAGCCGTCGGAGAGGGTATTGACGCTCCACTGCCACGGGTCGCCGACGATCGAGTCGCCGACGCCGGTGAAGAAGCTCCCGACGTCGCCCCAGCTCCACCAGAGGCCGTTGGGGTCGCTCCCGGAGGTGGGGTTGCCGGCCGCGTACCCGTAGCCGCCCATCTGGTTGGGATCGGTCGACTCGAAGACCGGGTCGACGGTGAGGAACCGCCCGATCAGCGGGTCGTAGACGCGCGCCCCGAGCAGACCGAGCCCGCTGGTGGCGTCCGAGGGCTTGCCGAGGAAGGCCCGGTTGTCGGCCCAGGCGGCGGGCACGGTGCCGCGCGGGTTGCCGTACGGGTCGTACGCGCGCCGGGTGATGGCCAGGCTGGTGCCGTCCACCTGCAGCTGCGCGGTGCCGTGCGGGGTGGTCGGCTGGTAGTTGACCGTGCCGCCGGAGGAGCGGACGATCACCGTGCCGTCCGGGCTGCGGTAGTAGCGCAGGCCGGTGACGGTCTTCTTGACGGTGTCGAGGCTGAGCTGCTCCGCACCGCCGAAGAGGTAGAGGACGTCGTTGCCGGGGTTGCGCTGGATCAGCAGCTGGCCCTCGGCGTCGTAGAGGTAGCTCGCCTCCTTGCCGCTGGTGGTGACCGTCTTGGTGCGGCCCTCCGCGTCGTACTCGAAGCCCTGGCTCGCCGTCCCCGGACCGGTCCGGGTCTTGGTGTTGCCGGCCCCGTCGTAGTCGGGCACGACGGTGGTGCTGCCGGACGGGCCGGTGGTGGTGACGGCGGTCGCCGCGTTCGGCTTCTTCGCCGGCGTGGTGCCGCCGCCCGGGTAGCTGAGGCTCTGGGTGACGTCCTTGGCGGCCGCCCCCTTCACATCGTGGGTGACCTGCTGGACCCGGTCGCCGAGCTGGTTGAACTGCCAGTCCAGCCAGTACGGGGCCGGTCCGCCGATGGTGCTCGGCGACGGGCCCGCCGTGGTGCACTTGGCGAGCTGCCCGGCGGTGGCCGCCGTCAGGCCCTTGGTGTCGGTCCAGGCGGTGGTCAGCCGGTTCTGTGCGTCGTAGGTGAAGCACTGGGTGTCGGTGACCCGGTCCGTGCCGCCGCTCGACTGGACGTCGGAGACGGCGGTGACGCTGCCCGCCGCGTTATAGCCGTAGGTGGTCGCCGAGATCGGGTTGGCCGTGTTGTTCTGCAGGGTGACCCTGCTGGTGGCCAGTCGGCCGGTGGCCTGGTCCCAGGTCTGGGCGGTCCGCAGCTGCTTGCTCGGCGTGCCGATGGTGGTCTGCAGGACCTTGCCCTGCGGGCTGTACGCGACGGTCGAGACGTACGGCCGGGCGGGCGTGCCCATCCCGACGAGCTTGCCCTGGAGGTTGTAGCCGTAGCCGACCGTCTCCGCGGGCAGGCCGCCCTCGGTGCCGAAGGTGGTCGACGCGAGCAGGCCCACCGTCTCGGTGTAGGCCGCCTCGGTCCTGTAGGTACCGGCGAGCTTGCCCTCGGAGGGCGGGATCACCGTGGTCGACCCGGTCGGCTGGCCGACCGCGTTGTAGCCGTTGACCTTCTTGACGTAGGCGCTGCCGGTCCTGCCGCCCACGTAGCGGGTCGCCGAAGCCGGCATGCCCTTGCCGAGGGAGTCGTACGTCCACTCGGCGAGCAGCTTCGCCTGGTCGCCCGGGGTCTCGCCGTCGTACTCCCCGGTCTTGCGGCCGAGCGCGTCGTAGGTGTACGAGAGCACCTGACCGCGCCCGTCCTTGGCGGTCAGCACCCGGCCGAGCTCGTCGTAGGCGCTGCTGGAGCCGCCGCTGTCCGGGTCGGTCTGGGAGACCGTCCGGCCCTGGAGGTCGTAGGTGTAGGACCAGGTGTTGCCCACCGTGTCCTTGACCGTCTCGACCTGGCCGCGGGCGGTGTAGGTGAACGTGGTGGTGACGTCCGCGGGCGTCGCGCCCGCGGTGCCGGCCGACCAGAGCTCGGCGTTGGCACCGTCGTACATGACGATCCGGCCGTCGCCCTGCACCTTGAGGTAGCCGCCGGTGTGCCCGCCGCTGCCGCTGGTCCAGAGCGTGGTCTTCCCGGCGGCGTCCAGCACCACGAGGCTGCCGTCGGCGAGCACGCTCGCGTACGCGCCCGGGTGGCCCGCGGTGCCCGAGGACCAGAGGGTCTTCCCGCCGACCAGGGCGGTCAGCACCAGGTTGCCGTCGGCCTGCACGGCCAGGCGGACGCTCCGGGAGAGCACCGAGGTCCCCGAGGCGATCACACTGCCGCCGGAGAGCTTGCGGTCCGGCGTGGTGTCACGGACCACGGTCGAGCTCGTGCGGCCGAGCGCGTCGGTGTACTTCGTGGTCGCCTTGCCGCCGGGCGGCGGCGTGACGTCCACCCGGTCGACGCCCCGGTAGGTGCTGCCGGTCTGCCAGAGGGTACTGGCGAAGGACACCTGCTGGACCGTCACCGGGCGGCCCTGGCCGTCGTAGGCGGTGCGGGTCACCGCCGGGCCGGTCTTGTTGGTCTCCGCCCACATCGAGGTGCCCGGCGCGTTGGCGGCGTCGTAGTAGCTCGCGATGGCGGAGGAGGTCCACCCGTGGGAGTCGTAGAAGGTCGAGGAGACCAGCCGGCCCGCCGAGTTGTCCGCGGTGGTCGTCTGGGTCTGCCTCGCCTGCAGCGTGCCGTCGTAGAAGGTGACCTCGGTGGAGTAGGTCCCGTCCTCGCGCAGCGTCCTGGTGGTCACCGTCGACGGGTCCGGGTTGTCGCCAGCCCCGTGGACGGAGTAGGCGAAGGTCCGGTCGGGCGACTGGGTCGCCTTGTTCCGGCCCGGCATCCACACCTTCACCCGGCGCCCGAGGGCGTCGTAGGCGGACTCGGTGACCCGGCCGTTGACGTCCTTGGCCTGGATGATCGAGCCGCGGCCCGGCGAGACCGTGCTGGTCGCCGTCCACTTCAGCGGGTTCTCGGTCGACACCGCGGTGGGCAGCACGCCCGAGACCGGCGCGTACGTGGTCGACGTGGTCTGACCGGCCGCGTCGGTGCTCGCGCCGACCCGGCCGTAGCGGTCGTAGGTCATCGCGCCGAGCACCTGGAACTGCGCCTTGCCGGTGGCGTCGTAGCCGGTGACCGACTCGGTGGCGGTGACCAGGCCGAGCGAACCGGGGCGCTGGCCCAGCCGGCCCAGGGTGCCGGGATTGGTGACGGTGCCGTCACCGTCGTAGTAGACCCGCTTGTGGGAGAGCGTGGTGCTCCGGCCCGGCTTGGTGTCGCAGGCGCCGGAGACGCTGATCGTCTCCTTCGGGTAGACCAGCATCATCGGGTTGTCCGACGGGGCGTCGGCGTACGTGGTGATGGTGCAGGTCCGCTGGGAGGGGTCGGCCAGGTCGCCCTGGTCGTCGGCCTTCCAGATCCGGCCCAGGTCGTCGAAGACGGTGCTGGACCTGCTGGTCCGCCACGTCTTGTTGTCGCTGAGCAGGCCGAGCGAACGGCTGCTGCTGGACGTCGCCCGGCGCGACACCATGTCGGGCAGGGTGGAGAGCTTGTCCGGCTTCGGGTCCTCCGAGGTCCAGGCGGTGCGCTTCGCGGTCGCCACGACCACCGAGGCCGGCGGGTCGGTCAGGGTCTTGGTGGCGACGGTGCCGCCGGCCTTGGTGAAGCCCTGGCTCTCGTACGGGGTGCCGGCCAGCCAGGGGCTGTCGGTGATCTCCTCGCCGAGCGAGTTCTTCACCTTGACGCTGCGCCGGTTCCCGTCCTTCGTGTAGTCGCCGTCCATGCCCTGGAGGTAGGAGACGGTGCTCTGGGTGATCGGGTCCGGGGCGGCGCCGGTGGTGGTGGTGACGGTCCGGAAGCCGCGGAAGTCGTTCCACGTCCGGTGCTTGTCGTCGGTCAGCTCGGCGTCGTCGCGGTGCCAGGCGGCGCCGTCCGAGTAGGTGTAGTTGGTCACCTTGGCCGGCGAACCGGCCTTGGTCCGGTCACTGGAGGTGACCTGGGAGACCAGGGTCTTGTGGAACCAGTCCTCGATCGGCTCGACGCCGCCGGGGGTGTTCCAGAACACCGGGTAGCAGGCCATCGTGTTGGAGTCGGCCGAGGCCGGCATGGTCTTCTTCTCGCGCGAGCACTCCGGGGCCCGGTAGGTGACCGCGACCGACTCGCCGGTCTCGGTCTGGACGCTGGAGATCCGCGGGTGGTACAGCGGCGGGGCGGCCGGGGTGAGGCCGTCGACCCGGTTGTCCATCTCGATGCCGATGAAGGTGACCGGGTCGAGGGTGATCGGGCCGTCGCCGCCGGCGGAGCCGTCCTTGCCGGTGTGGACGATCTCGGAGAGCCACATCACCGACTGCAGCGAGCCGGTGACCTTCGGGTCCTGGGTCTTGCCGGTGACCGGGTCGTAGGTGCCGCCGGCGTCCGAGAAGACCTGCTTCAGCTCGTAGCTGTCGACGTCCTGCCAGCCGGACGCGGTCCGGACCTTGGTATCGATGCCCTTCAGCCGGTAGGTCTGCCAGAAGGTCGGCCCGCTGATCAGGCAGACGCCCTTGGTGTCGCCCTCCTCCCCGATCTTGGTCTTCCAGTCGGAGGGGCAGTTCAGGTCGTACGGCGTGTCGGGCCAGTCGGCCGCGGTGTCCGCGGAGAGGTTGCCGTCCTTGCAGACAGTGTCCGACGTGGTGCACCGCTGCGCCGTGCGGAAGACCACCTTGGCGGCCGGCTCGCGGCCCGCCCGGGCGTCCGCCAGCTGGTAGCCGTAGGAGATCTGGGTGAGCCGGCCGCCCCGGGTGTACTTGGTGAGGGTGCCGCCCTTCTCGTCCTTGTCCTCGTCGGGGACCTGGCCGAAGCCCATGTTGTAGTAGTTCGACTCGGTCGCCCAGTCGTAGCGCTGCACGTTGCCGTGCGGGTCGACCACGAAGTCCAGGTTGAACCGGTAGCCGACCGGCCTGTCGCACTGGGAGTCGTCGCCCTTGTCCGAACTGTGGCAGGGGTCGCCCGACTTGGGGTGGTAGACCGGGATGCCCCAGGCGCTGTCGGTGGCGTCGTCGGTGGTGCCGCCCGGGGCGTGGTTGAGGCCGAGGTAGTAGGCGGTGCCGTCGGTCGTGGTGACCTTGAAGTACTCGCCCTGCCAGAGGCCGTTGGTCGCGCCGGTCAGCCGCTCGATCTTCGTGCCGTCGTCGGTCTGGAGGTGGTAGGCACCGTCCGAGTCCCGCAGCAGCTGGCCGTTGTGACTGCCGAGCGAGATCGTGGCGTTCCAGCCGGCCCAGCAGGAGTCACCGGAGTCCTCGATGCCCTGGTCCTTGCAGCTCTTGTAGGAGCGCTCGATGAAGCCGGGGCTGTAGGACCAGCCGTCACCGATCCAGGAGGACTGCGAGTTGCGCGCCGAGGTCTCGCCGTCCACGGACTGCGAGTCGTAGGCGAGCCCGACGGTCGGCGCCGTACCGCCCAGCGACGGGGGCGCCGTGATCGGGTAGCGGTAGGTGAAGGCGCCCGAGGCGGAGGCGGACCAGGCGCCCGAGGCGGACAGCGAGGTCGCCCCGTAGTCGCCCTGGGAGCCGCTGGTACCGGCCACCGCGGCCACCGCCACGCCGCCGGAGGACTGCGCGGCCGCCGCCGCGGCCGGTGCGGCGAAGGCGCTGCCCGCCTTCGCCGTTCCGGAACCGGTGGCCGCGAGCGCGACCGTGCCGCTCAGCTTCCGGTTGACCGGGTCGTTGACCGCCTCGATCGGCGTGCGGGTGCGGCAGGCGGCGAGCTGCGGAGTGGTGAGCGCGCACGCGGGCATCGCCACCAGCTGCAGCCGGGAGGCCCAACCGCCGCCGTACGCCTGCTCGATGGCGCCGTAGTCCAGGGAGACCGCGACGTTTCCGGTCTCCGTCCGGGCGTCGGCCCGGTCCAGGCCGACCAGCAGACCGTCCACGCCGGCCCGCTTGGCCTGGCCGCGGTCGGCGAGCTTCACCCGCACCGAGGAGACCGGGCTGACCGGGGCGACCGGCGGCGCGAGGGACTTGGCCCGGGCCCCGAGCGCCGTGGGCGCGGCGGGCGAGACCGAGACCGGCAGGCCGGCGGCCTTCGCCTCACCGGCGGGCGCCGACAGGCTGCGCACCGCCGGGGTCTTCCCCAGGTCGACGGTGGCGGTCGCGGCGGCCGGCCACTGCACGGTCTTCACCACGTGCGGCACCAACTCCCGCGCACCGGGCGGGATCGCGGGTGCCGGGACACTCTTCCCGCGGCCACCCACCGGGGCGCCGGGGACCTTCGGCTGATCGGGGAGCGGGTCGGCGTCCCAACTCCTGTCCGTGTACTGATATCCGCCGACAATGGAGTCGGCGACGGCGAGCGGGGTCGCCATTGAGAAGAGGGTGGCCGTCGCGACGGCGACGATTCCCCGTTCCATCCAGGCCCGTTTCCGGGCACCTCTGACTCCGCGCGGTCCTGCGCGCATGTGCAATCCCCCAGAGAAACAAAAATGGCCGGTGATCTGACGAATCACCAGCTGACGGCGCGTCTGGCCGTTCGGAACGGTATTGCCATGGCCGGGTCACAGCAATACCCTTCCCCAGCAGTCACTCTGACCCCTTCCGTCACACAGGCCCCAATGGACCTTCACAAGCGGCATCAGGGCGAGTAAACGACCGCAATTCCGACACGTGGCGGGGGGCCACGGGGCGACCACCCTGTGAGAAGAAACACAGCGTCGCCCGGGATCGCCCGCCGCCGGTCCCTGAAAGGGCGATCCATGGGGGAGCACCTCCGTGCCCGGAGAAATCCGGCGCGCACACTGACACGCCGTCTGGCGCTGTCGGCGGCGGTCACCGGCCTGCTGCTCGGCAGCGCCGGACCGGCGCTCGCGGACGGTCCGACCGCCGCCGGGCCCGCGGGCCCGGCGACCCCGGCGGCGGACTCGCCGCTGGCGGCCGCCAAAGCCGAGGCCGCGCGGACCGGCGGGCCGGTCACCGTCGACAGCCTGACCACCGAGACCACGCAGACCGTTGCCAACGCCGACGGCACCTTCACCGTCACCTCCCACCTGCAGCCCGCCCGGGTGCGCAAGGACGGCCACTGGAAGGACGTCGACGCCGCCCTGGCCAGGAACGGTGACGGCACCCTCTCCCCCTCGGCCACCCCCTCGGGGCTGGTCCTCTCCGGCGGGGGCGGCGGACCGCTGGCCACCCTCACCGACGCCGAGGGGCGCAAGCTCTCCTACAGCCTCCCGTTCCCGCTCCCCGCACCGGTGGTGAGCGGCAGCACCGCGCAGTACAACGGCGTCCTGCCGGGCGTCGACCTCAAGGTCACCAGCACCGACCAGGGCGGCTTCCACGAGGTCCTGATCGTCCACGACGCCAAGGCGGCGGCCAACCCGGCGCTCGGCGCGCTCAAGCTGACCACCGGCGTCAGCGCGGGCCTGTCGCTGACGACCGATCAGGACGGCCGGGTGGCGGTCACCGCCGCCGACGGCAGCGCGGTCTTCCGCTCGCCGACCCCGCTGATGTGGGACTCGGCCACCACCGCCGCGCCCTCCGCCGCCCCGGCCGCCGTCGTGCCTTCGCCGGCCACCAAGTCACCCGCGGCCAAGTCGCCGGCCGGCAAGGCACCGGCCGCAGCGCAGGCCGCACCGCAGGCCGACGCCCCCGCGGACGCCGTCCCCGCCGACACCGCCCCCGCCACGGTCTCCACCCCCGAGCAGCCGGGCAGCTCTGCTCAGGTCAAGCGGATCGCCGTGACCCAGGAGGCGAACACCCTGACCCTGGTGCCGGACGCCGGCCTGCTGGGCGGCGCCGACACCGTCTGGCCGCTGTACATCGACCCGTACACCAGCCCGATCACCAGCAAGAAGAGCCACTTCGTCACCGTCAAGGAGGGCTGCGCGGGCCAGAGCCCGTACGACGACGCCCAGGACAACGGCGAGGGCGTCGGCTACCAGCGCTGGCAGGACTGCTTCGGCCTCAACCGCGCCTACTTCGAGCTGAACATCGCCAACCTCGACAAGAAGATGGTGATCTCCAAGTCGGTGGTCCACCTGACCTCGACCTACGGGGCCTCGTTCGACTGCGACAACGAGACCAGCGTGAAGCTCGCGACGGTGACCGCGATCAGCGGCTCCACCAGCTGGAACAACCAGCCGGACGTCACCGGTGACGGCTACATCGGCGGCACGCAGAAGGTCAAGAGCTCCAACATCGGTCAGAAGTGCGGCAACCACGACGTCAACTTCGACGTGACCGGCCAGATCAAGAAGCTCTCCGGCGTCAAGGACAGCTGGACCTTCGGGCTCTGGGGCAACGAGTCCAAGTCGAGCAGCAACAACGACTTCGTCCGCTTCGCCAACAACCCTTACCTGACCACGGTGTTCGACATCGCCCCGGAGGTGCCGGACGGCCTGGGCACCACCCCGGCCACCCGTGCCCCCGCGAGCAACGGCTGCGCCGGCGCGGCGGACGGCTGGATCGGGCAGTCCGGCCTGGCCGGGGACGCCTCCGACATCACGCTCAACGCGCACCTCGACACCGAGATGAGCGGGGTCAACCTGCGCTCCCGGTACGAGGTCTGGGACACCAAGACGGCGGCCGCCGACGGCGGCTCGACCGACAGGGGCGCCCCGGTCAGCGGCTGGGTCAGCGACGGCGGCACCACCCGGGTCAACATCGGCTTCAAGGTCGCCGACGGCCACCAGTACGGGTGGCACGTCAAGGCCGAGGACGGCACCCTGGCGAGCGCCTGGTCCGCCAACTGCTACTTCAAGGTGGACCTGAGCGCACCGGGCATCCCCTCCTTCACCGACTCGCCGGTCTTCCCGCCGCTCGGCGGCGACAAGGCGCCCACCGGCCACGCCGGTGACACCGGTGTCAAGATCGCGGTGACCTCCAACGACCCCACGCCCACCGGCTGCACCCGGGGCAGCTGCGTCAGCAGCGGCGTCGACCGCTTCGAGTACTCGCTGGACGCCAACATCCCGGCCAACGGCGCCGCCTCGGTCAACGCCGTGGCCACCACCGGCGGCAGCGCCACCGCCGAGGTCCCGATCGTGCTGAGCGCCGCCCAGTGGGGCGCGCACACGCTGTTCGTCCGGGCCGTGGACAACGCCGGGAACAGCCAGGGCACCGTCGGCCAGTACAGCTTCTTCGCCCCCTGGAACCCGGCCGCCAAGGTGACCGCCGGCGACCTCGACGGTGACGCGGTGCCCGACCTGATCGCCCCCACCACCGAGGGCGACCTCGTCCTGGTGCGCGGCGACGCCGACCCGGCCGGTCCGCCCGTCAGCGCCTCCGCCAAGGCCCAGAGCCCGGACGGCACGGGGTGGAACAACTACCTGGTCGCCCACCGGGGCACCGCCACCGGCACCAACGTGGACGACCTGTTCGCCTACTCCAAGTCGACCCACGAGCTGTACCTCTACCAGAACGACGCCGTGACGCCCGGCGGCACGACGGGGCGCTTCACGCTCACCCAGAACGTGGTGCCGATCCGGAACTCGTCCTCCTGCCCGGCCAAGGGCTCGGACGGCACCTGGAACAACGTCACCCAGATCCTCGCCCCGGGCAAGCTCGCCCAGTTCGCCGACGCCCCCGACCTGATCACCGTCGACAAGGGCGAACTCTGGTACTTCCCGGGGACGTTCCAGGCCGGCTGCAACCTCGGGGCCGGCGTGCGGATCGGCACCGGTGACTGGAACGGCACCACCCTGCTCGCCCCCGGCACGGTCGGCGGCGTGCCGACCCTGTGGGCCCGGGACGACGCCACCGGCGCGGTCAGCAGCTTCCCGCTGACCTTCAGTGCCGGCGTGCCCACCACGAAGATCGCCGCACCGGCCCACGCCCCGCTGGTCTCCGGCGTGCTCGACACCAACAACAAGAACCTCTGCCTGGACATCGCCGGCGGCAAGACCGCCAACGGCACCGCGGCCTGGATGTACACCTGCAACGGCACCGACGCGCAGCAGTTCACGCTCGGCGCCGACGGCAGCGTCCACGCCCTCGGCAAGTGCCTGGACGTGTTGAAGGGCGGCACCGACAACGGCACGCCGGTGCAGCTCTACCAGTGCAACGGCACCGGCGCCCAGCAGTGGGTCCCCGGCCCGAACCCGGGCACCCTGAAGAACCCGCAGTCCGGCCGCTGCCTGGCCGACCCGGCGAGCAACCGCAACCCGCGCACCCAGACGGTCATCTGGGACTGCCTCAACATCGCCGACCAGAAGTGGGCCGCCACCAGCGGCAACGTGCTGCCGACCGCTCAGAAGGTGCTGCCCCTCGGCGTCGGCGACCGGGACCACCCGACCGTCGCCTCCCCGGGCGACGTGCAGGGCACCGGGTTCCCCGCGCTCTACGCCGGCTCCCGGTCCGGCCGGCTGACCGAGTACCCCGGTGCGGCGCCGGCCGGCGGCCTGGCCCAGTTCGGGGCCCCGGTCGGCATCGGCGACGTCCGTCAGCCCTCCGCCTGGTGGAAGCTGGACAGCACCGCGGACAGCATCCGCCCGACCGGTGAGCTGACCCTCAGCGGCGGCGCGACCGTCGGGGCCGACCCGGCGCGTGGTGGGGTCCTGACCCTCAACGGCTCCACCGCGTACGCCGCGACCGCCGGTCCGGCGGTGGACACCGGCCGCAGCTACACGGTGTCGGCGTGGGTGAAGCTCACCAGCCTCACCGCCAACTCCACGTTCGTCTCGCAGTCCGGCACCAACGCCAACGCCCTCCAGCTGTACTACTCCAGCGGGGCGCACGCGTTCGCCTTCGGCCACGCCCACGCGGACGACACGACCGGCGCCTTCACCAGCGCCTACGGGCCCACCAGCGGCGCGGCGGCGCCGAAGACCAACACCTGGTACCACTTGGTGGGCGTCTACGACGCGGATTCCGCGGACCTGCGCCTGTACGTCGACGGCGCGGCCGCCGGCGCCGCCGACTACGCCGGCACGGTCTGGAACGCGACCGGTCCGCTGCAGCTCGGCCGCCGCCTCTACAAGGGCACCTACGCGGAGTACGCCGCCGGCCAGGTCGCCGACGTGCAGCTCTTCCCGGAGGCGCTCACCCCCATCGGGGTCTCCTCGCTCGACGGGAAGCGGCCGGTGCCGACCCGGCTGAGCTGAGCCCGATCCGGTGAACCGACCCGGCCCGTCCACCCCCGCCCGGGGTGGACGGGCCGTTCCGCATCCCGGTCCCGGCCGGGCTCGTCGGCGCGGCGGCCGCCGCGAGAGGCCGGGAAACCGTGGCCGGCACGACCGGCCGGTCAGCAGCGGCCGGCACGACCGGGCAGCGGCGGCCGCCTCCGGGTTTCGGTGCGGCCTCCCCGGGCAGCCGATCGGTGGGGCCCCCGCCGCCGGCCGCGGGGGCAACGGCCCGGCGCGCCGCGCGACAGACGGTGACCGCCGGCGGAAGGCGGTGACGACCGTGGGACACGACAGGGGTGTGGTCGGGGCGCGGACGACCGGCGACCGCGACCGCGTGGGCGAGGGGCACGAGGCCGGTCGAACCCGCCCGGTGACCTCCGAAGCCGTTGCGGGAGGTGCGGTCGTGGCCGTCGACGACGGACGCCTCGGGCGCGTCCTCGCACGGGCGATGGCGCGGGCCCGGGTGGGCTGGCCGCGGGAGGTGCCCGACCTGGTGCGGGAGGCGGCCCGGGGGCTGGGCCTGTCCGAGGCCTGGGTGTTCCTGGCCGACCTGCAGCAGCACCGGCTCGTCGCAATGCCGGACCCGGCGTCGGACGTCCGCCACCCGACGGTCGCGATCGAGGGATCGCTCGGCGGGCGGGCCTACCGGCTGCAACGGACCCAGGTGTCGGCCGGCCCGCCGGCGGTCGGCTGGCTGCCGCTGATCGACGGCGTGGAGCGGATCGGGGCGCTGCGGGTGGAGGCACCGGCGCTCGACGAGCGGACGCTGGCCGACTGCGAGGCCCTGGCCGGCCTGGTCGCCCTGCTGGTGGTCTCCCGGGCCGCCTTCGGCGACGTCATCGCCCAGACCACCCGGCGCGCGGCGATGAGCCTGCAGGCCGAACTGCTCTGGGGCTTCCTGCCGCCGCGCACGATCGGCACCCGGAGCGTCACCTCCAGTGCGGTGCTGGAGCCCGCCTACGACGTGGGCGGCGACGCCTTCGACCACAGCATGATCGGCAACGTCCTGCACCTGTCGGTGTTCGACGCCATGGGGCACGACCTCGCCGCCGGCGGGGCCAGCGCGGTCGCCCTGGCCGCCTGCCGTTCGACCCGCAGGGCCGGCGGGAGCCTCGCCGAGGTCGCCACCACCATCGACCGCACCCTCGTCGAGTGGATCCCCGGCCGCCTGCTGACCGCCGTCCTCGCCGACCTGGACACCACGACCGGAAGGCTCACCTGGGTGAACTGCGGCCACCCGTCACCGCTGCTGATCAGAGCCCGCCGCGTGCTGCCCGACGCACTGGGCCGCCGGCCCCAGCTGCCCCTCGGCCTGGGCTTCCACAGCGACACCGCACCGGTCACCCACCACACGGGGCTCGAACCGGGCGACCGGCTGCTCTTCTACACCGACGGCGTGACCGAGGCACGCTCGGCCGACGGCGAGCTCTACGGGGAGGCCCGCCTCGCCGAGACCATCGTCCACCACATGGCCGGCGGCGACCCGGCCCCGGAGGCGCTGCGCCGGCTCATCCACAGCCTGATGGCCCACCAGGACCACCGGCTGCGCGACGACGCGACCCTCGTGCTGGCCGAGTGGCACCCGGTGCGGCCCGGCGCCTGAGCCGCGGAGCCCGGCGCCGGTCCGGCCGCCGCGGTGGCGGCGGGCGGACCGGTGGACGGCGGATCAGTAGGTGAGGATCCCGGGGTCGGAGACGCCCGCGGCACCGGTCTCGACGTGTCCGGCCAGGCGGCGGAGGAAGTCCGTCGAGGTGCTGGAGGTGACGGTCACGTCGTACCAGCGGTGCCCGGCGGTCAGGTCGACGGTGAGGGCGACGGTCGCGCCGCGGCGGACGGTGACCGTCGTCGGCGCGCCCCCGTAGGCGTCGGTGACGGTCAGGGCGGCGTCGGCGGTGCCCGCGTTGGTGAACGTCAGGTCGAGGTTGCCGGTGGTCGCGTTGTGGCGCGCGGTGACCTCGGGTCCGGCCGTCTTGCCGGGGTTGCGGAAGCGCCGCAGGAAGCCGTTCGGGCCGTGCACGGTGAGGTCGGTGAGGCCCTTCGAGTACTTGGTGTTCCAGGCGTCGGCGATCGACCTGCCGGCCTCGGCGGTGTACGTCCACGGGCCGTCGGTGCGGTTGGGCGAGGTCACCAGGAACTGGGCGCCGGCCGCGGCCCCGCCGCTGAAGGTGAGGCCGAACTTGCCGGCGACGGTGTCGGCCGCGCCGTCGACGTACGGCGCGTACTTCAGCGGGCGGGTCGGCTTGGTCCCCCGCTCCTGCTTGGGCATGGTGCCGGTGGCGGGCGGGGCCGGCACGTAGTCCGGGTGGCGGTTGCGGTCCGGCGGGAGGTAGCCGGCCGTCGAGGGCAGCGCCACCGGCGTCGCGTTCGAGCTGGTGAAGTCGAAGGCGGCGGTCAGGTCACCGCAGATCGCGCGCCGCCAGGGCGAGATGTTGGGCTCCTGGACGCCGAAGCGCCGCTCCATGAACCGGATGATCGAGGTGTGGTCGAAGGTCTCGGAGCAGGTGTAGCCGCCGGTGCTCCACGGCGAGACGACGAGCATCGGCACCCGCTGGCCGAGGCCGTAGGGGCCGGCCGCGTAGCCGGTGCTCCCCGGGTGGTGGTCCGCCGTGGTCGACACGGTCGAGCGGCCCTGCGAGGCGGAGGACGGCGGGAACGGCGGCACGACGTGGTCGAAGAAGCCGTCGTTCTCGTCGTAGGTGATGAACAGCGCGGTGCGGGCCCACACGTCGGGGTTGGAGGTCAGCGCGTCCAGCACCTGGGAGACGTACCAGGCGCCGTAGTTGGCGGGCCAGTTGGGGTGCTCGGTGAAGGCCTCGGGGGCGGCGATCCAGGAGATCTGCGGCAGCGTGCCGGCCTGCACGTCCCGCCGGAGGCCGTCGAACAGCCCCTCGCCCGCCTTGGCGTTGGTGCCGGTGCGGGCCTTCTGGTAGAGCGGGTCGCCGGGCTTGGCGTTGCGGTAGTTGTCGAAGTACAGCAGCGAGTTGTCACCGTAGTTGCCGCGGTACGCGTCGCCGATCCAGCCCCAGCTGCCGGCCGCGTCGAGGCCGTCGCCGACGTCCTGGTAGATCTTCCAGGAGACCCCGGCCTTCTCCAGCCGCTCCGGGTAGGTCGTCCAGCTGTAACCGGCCTCCTGGTTGCCGAGCACCGGGCCGCCGCCGACGCCGTCGTTCCCGGTGTAGCCGGTCCACATGTAGTAGCGGTTCGGGTCGGTGGAGCCGATGAACGAGCAGTGGTACGCGTCGCAGATGGTGAAGGCGTCCGCGAGCGCGTAGTGGAACGGGATGTCCTGGCGGGTCAGGTACGCCATCGTGGTGGCCGTCTTGGCGGGGATCCACTGGTCGTACTTGCCGTTGTTGAAGGCCTTGTGGCCGCCGGCCCAGTCGTGGTTGAGGTCCTGGACGAACTGCATGCCCAGGTCGTTCACCTGGGGGCGGAACGGCAGCACCTCCTTCTTCGAAGCGTCCGTCTGGTACCAGACCGGCTTGCCGCTGGGCAGCGTCACCGGACGCGGGTCGCCGAAGCCCCGGACGCCCTTCATCGCCCCGAAGTAGTGGTCGAACGAACGGTTCTCCTGCATCAGCACGACGACGTGGTCGACGTCCTGGATGGTGCCGGTGCTGCCCTGCGGGGCGATGGCGGCGGCACGCGCGATGCTCTGCGACAGTGCCGAGAACGCGACCGTCGCGCCGGTCAGTTGGAAGAATCGCCGGCGGCTCAGCTCAGCCATGGTGGGTGACCTCTGCGTGTCGGGGGGGGAGGACGGCGCCCCCAAGGACAGCGTGGGCGGGGTACCGCCCGGGGGACCGCTCGTGGCGGCCGGCTGTACGTCAGGCGAACGCCTCAAGTTGTCCGTACAAGCGGGTCGTCCGGGCGTGGCCGGCGTCACCCGGCGGCGTGGCCGGAGTCACCCCGGGCGGCGCCGGACGACGGTGCCCCCGCCGGCGGTTCGACCGCCGACGGGGGCACCGTCGGTTGCTGCTCCCCCGGATCACTTCACCGGGCGGCAGAGCAGGGCGTCCGGGACGCCGTAGTGGAGCCACTTCCAGGTGAAGGCGACACCGGCGACGTACTCGGCGTCCGTGCACTGGCCCTTGTAGTGGCCCGGGGCCCAGTCGCTGGCCGTGGACCCGCCGGACGCGGGCCGGTTGTCGCCGTGGTCGAACCAGACGTTCCGCCCGGACAGCGGCAGCCCCGCCGCCGGGGCGCAGAGCAGGGCGGACATCGCGTTGGAGTGGACGCTGTAGCCGACCGCGTACGTGTTGTCCGGGCACTGGAGCTTGTTGTAGCCGGAGGCCCAGTCCCCGTGGGTGACGTACCGCTCGTCGGTGACGGTCACCCAGTCGCCGGGGCCGGTCGCGGGCCCGCCCGCGTCCGTGCACAGGCCCCGGCCGTCGCTGCGGGCGAGGCCGACCAGGCGCTGGCCGTCCGGGCAGTTGCCCTTGCGGTTGCCGGGGCTCCAGTCGGGCCGGGCGAGCATCCGCCGGGAGACGTTGAAGTCGGTGTGGTCGAGGTCGAGCATGTTCCAGCGCGGGCCCGGCGCGACCTGACCCGTGTAGGAGGGGGCCGCGAGCAGCCGGTTCCAGTACGGGGCGCGCCAGTCGCCCGGGTCCTCCAGGCTGAGCGCCCGGCCGGCGGTGTCGAAGTGCAGCAGCGCCCAGCTGTCGTTCGGGACGCCGGCGTTCTGCCAGCCGACCAGCGGCCAGATGGCGAAGTCGGTGTCGTTCGCCGCCAGGATCGCGGTGAAGTGGTCGAACCAGGCCTGCCCCTTGGCGTCCGTGTCGCCGCGCCCGCCGGCACCGAACTCGCTGATCCACACCGGTGCGGTGAAGTGCTGGCCGGACTGCGTGACGAACAGGGCCTCGTCGTTGACGACCTGCGCCAGCTGCTCGGGGGTGAAGTCCTGGTAGCGCGGGTCACTGGTGGCGCCCGGGCCGCTGCCCGCACCGGTGTTGGCCGGGCCGGTGTAGCCGTAGAAGTGCGCCGCGTAGACCAGCTTGCCCGAGTCGATCAGGGTGTTGGAGAGGGTGCGGACCGGGGTGAGGTTGGGCCGGCCGTGGCTGAAGATCGCGGCGGGGATGCCGTACCAGTTGATCCCCTCCATGACGACCAGCATGTCGGGGTCGGCCTGGAGGATGCGGTTCCCGGCCTCCTCGAAGGCGGCGAACTCGTCGTGGCTGTCGCCCATGCCCCAGTTGGGGTCGTCCCAGGTGTCGCGGCGGACCTCGTTGCGCAGATCGGCGCCGACCACCCGCTTGTTGTCCTTGTACCGGCTCACCAGGAAGACCCAGTCGTCCTCCCACGCCTGGGTGGACTGGCCGCTGTTCCAGCGCTCGTTGCCGTCCAGTCCGCAGCAGAAGCGGTAGCTGGTGGTGTGGTTGTTGAGGATCACCGCGAAGCCGTCGGCGGTCAGCGCCGCCACCACGGCGTCGTACACCTGCAGCGGGGTCTTCCCCTTCAGCTGCGGGTTGGCGGTGACGGCGACGTCCGGCACCGGCGCGGTGTCGTGGATCATCGCGTTGGCGAAGGGCAGCCGGACGCTGTTGATGCCGAGGCGGTGGAAGCCGGTCAGGATGTCGGCGATCGGCGCCCGGTCCAGGCCGAGCGGCAGGTTGTACGAGACCTGGCCGGCCTGGTTGTTCGCCGGGTCGGTGGTGGAGCCGCTGCCCTGCCAAGTCCCCTGGGCACCGGCCCAGTTGCCGGCCTTCAGCTTGAAGCGGTTGCCGGCGGCGTCGACGATGTACCGCCCGCGGGTGCTGAGCGGGGCGGTCCAGGAGGCGGCGAGCTGCGGGCCGGTGAGCGGCACCGGCGCAGCGGCGGCCGCGGGTGCTGCGGCGGATACGACAGGTGCGGCGGAGGCGGCGGTGCCGGCTCCCACGGTCATCGCGACGCACGCGGACAGGGCTGCCCCTGCCGCGAGTGCGCGGTGCACGAGTTTCTTCATTTGTCATCCCGGTGGGTCGAGGCAGGCCGCGGCGACCGTTCACCCCGCTGCTCGGTCCCGGGAATCGCGGAGACTCGGCGTTCCGACGGAGGTCGGTCGGTGAGCCCGGGGCCGTGGACGACCCGGGGCGGTGAACCCGGGGCGGTCGCAGCGGTCGTGGCGAACGGGGCCGGGCCCCGTGCGGTCTGGAAGGGGACGGTGCTGAGCACGGACACCAGGAACCGGACGGTCACCGGGGAGGAGTGCCGCGGTCGTGGCAGGGCAGGACGCTACCACTCCTGACGACTGTTCACGGACAACTCCCGGTATCCGGAGTCCGGCCTCCCGGCGAACGCGGAACCTCACCCGACCCCGACCCCGACCCCGCCGCCGCGGCGCCGGGCCACGCCCCCGGAGCCCGGCCCGGTCGCGGCCGGGCGGGGCGGCGGCCCGTCCCCGGGACGCCACCGGCGCGGTCGGGCCGGCGCGGCGCGGCGGCGGGGGCGGGAATTGGCCGGGGGAACGCCCGATGCGGCACAGTGGCCCCATGAGCGCGGACACGAGGAGTCACCAGGCCCCCGAGCGGACGGGTCCGGGCCGCCGGCGACCGGTGCAGCAGCGCAGCCAGGAGCGCTACGGCCGGATCCTCGACGCCTGCGCCGGGCTGCTCGACGAGGTCGGCGCAGGTGCGCTCACCACCAAGGAGGTCGCGCACCGCGCGCAGGTGCCGATCGGCACGCTCTACCAGTTCTTCGCCGGCAAGGAGGACCTGCTGGCCGCGCTGGCCGGCCGCAACCTCGACCTCTACCTCGGGCGGGTCGAGCACCGGCTGCTGGCGGAGTCCCCGGCCGGCCCGGCCGGGTTCACCGACCTGGCGGTCGACGAGTTCGTCGTCATGAAGCGGACGGTGCCCGGCTTCGGCCAGGTGGACTTCGGACTGGCCGACGCCGCCGTCCCCGCCGGGGTCCGGGACGACCAGCACCTGCTCGACACCGAGCTCGACAACAACACGGCCGTCGCGCTGCGCCTGCAGGCGCTCGGCGCCGAACTGTTCGCGGCGGCCGACCCGGCCGCGCTCACGCTCGGGCTGCGGGTGGCCCTGGAGGCGGCGGACGCCGTCCTCAAGCTGGCGTTCCGCTCCGACCCGGAGGGCGACCCGGCCCTGATCGCCGAGTGCAAGCAGCTGGTCCGCTGCTACCTCGCCGCGCAGTTCGGCCCGCGCTGACGGCCGCCGGACCGGCTGGAGCGGGACCGGTGAGGGCCCCGTCGGCACACCCCGCGCCGGGCCGGACACACCGCGCACCTGCCCGGGAGCGGGCGGCATGAACCGGCCGCACGCGGCGCGCGGCACGGCCGTGCACCGGCCCACCACGACGTTGCGAGCCCGCCTCCGCCGCAGCACAGTGGAAGCAGAACGGCCGCCGCGCGGCCACAGCTACCCGAGGAGCAGACCATGCAGGCAGCGGTAGGTGACCAGCTCCACATCCACAGCAGGTCGGTGGGCATGGTCGACCAGAAGGGCGAGATCATCGAGGTGCGCGGCCAGGAGGGCGAGCCGCCGTACATGGTCCGCTTCGAGGACGGCCACGTTGGCCTGATCTACCCCGGGCCCGACTGCAACATCGAACGCCGCGAGGCGCTCCACTGACCCAGGCCACCACCACCCCGCGCCGCCGCGGCGCGGGGTGGTGAGCCGCGTGTCCGCGTCCGCCCCCGAACTGCCCGGCGCACTCGCCGGGCTCGCGCCGCTGCTCGACCAGTACGGCTATCCGGCGGTGGCGCTCTTCGTCCTGCTGGACAACTGCGGCATCCCCGCCCCCGGCCAGACCATCCTGGTGCTCGCCGCCGTCTACGCCGGCGCCGGGCACCTCAGTCTGGCCGCCGTGGTGGCGATCGCCTTCGCGGCCGCCGTCGTCGGCAACAGCCTCGGCTACCTGATCGGCAGCACCGGGGGCCGCGCCTTCGTCCACCGCTGGGGGCGGTACGTGGCGCTCACGCCTGCCCGGATGGAACGCGCCGACGGGTTCTTCGCACGGCACGGCGGCAAGGTGGTCACGGTGGCCCGCTTCGTGGACGGGCTGCGGCAGACCAACGGGATCATCGCCGGGACCACCGAGATGCCGTGGCGGCGGTTCCAGCCGTTCAACGTGCTCGGCGCGGCGCTCTGGGTCGGCGTCTGGTCGGCCTTCGGCTACCTGGCCGGCACCAACATCGGCACCATCTACCGGGCGGTGGTCCGCTACCAGCTCTGGCTGCTGTTCGGCCTGCTCGCGGTCTGCGCGCTGCTCGCCGTCCGGGCCGTACTGCGGCGCCGGCGCGGCGCCCGGCGGCGCAGCGGGCCGGGACGGGGGCGGGGACAGGGACAGGGGCAGGGCCGGCCGGACGCGCCGGAGCCGTCCGGCACCCGGGAGCCGGCGGAACCGCCCGAACCACCGGAGCCGCCGGAGCGGCGGGAGCCGCGGGCCCCGGAGGACCCGCGGTAGCGGCGCCGGCCGACCACTCTGCGCCGCCTGCCGGCCTGCCCGCCAGCCCGAAGCCGTCGCGCTACCGGAGCGGGAACACCTCGAACGGGACGGCGAAGCGGGTGCCGAGCCGGGAGCCGGCCGAGCGGCCGAAGCCCTCCAGGAACTCCCGCGGCTCGGCCATCGCGCCGCCGAGTCCGGCCAGGTACGCCTTGTGTTCGGACAGCGAGGCGACCCCCTGGTCGAAGTGGTCGGTGGTGTCCACGGCGTGCCGCGACTCCGGCGAGGCGACCGCCCAGACCTGCCGAACGCCGTTCCACGGCTCCAGCCCCTCGGCCGTGAGCTCGCGGAACACCCACCGGTTGCCCGCGTCCCGCACGCCGTCGAGGGTGGCCCGACCGACGGCGATGTGGTCGGCCTGGTTGAGCATGACGCCGCCGTAGGTCTCGCGGAAGTTGCCGGTGATGACGATGTCCGGGCGGTGGCGGCGGACCGCCCGGGCGATGTCGCGGCGCAGCGGCAGCCCGTACTCGAGCACACCGTCCGGGTGGCCGAGGAACTCGACCGTGTCGACGCCGACGACGGCGGCGGAGGCGATCTGCTCGGCCTCGCGCAGCGGGCCGCACTCCTCCGGGCTCAGCGAATCGATCCCGGCCTCGCCGCTGGTGACCATCACGTAGACCACCTTCTTGCCCTGCGCCGTCCAGCGGGCGACGGCGGCGGCCCCGCCGTACTCCATGTCGTCGGGGTGGGCGACGACGGCCAGGGCGGTCTGCCAGTCCTCGTCGACGGGCTCGAACGGCTCGGGCGCCTGCTGCTCGCTCATGGGTACTGCCTCTCCGTGGTGTGCGCGGTGCGGTCGTGCCTGGTGCGGTCGTGCCCGGCCGGGCGGCCGGTGCGGTCGTCCTACGGTCCTACCGCTGGCGACTCTAGAAGATCGCGGGGCCGAACGGGCGCCGGACAGTCCGTCAGTCCCGTTTCCGCTCAAGGCCCCTGACCGTCGGCTGCCGGTCGGATCGGGCGCGTGCCACCCCCGCCGCGGGCGGGGCCCGGGATCATGTTCGTGCCCGACGGGCCGGTTGGGGAGCGCGCCGGGCCGGGCAGGACTCCTCCCGGGGCGGATCGAACATCCGCGGGGAGATCGTGGGGGTCGGCGCGTGAACTGGGAGAAGGACGGCAAGGCGGCGCGTTCCGGCCCGACCGGCGCCGGCGAACCCGGGAAGGCCGGGGATGCCCGGAAGGCCCGGAAGGCCGGGGAGGCCCGGAGCAGCGTTCACAGCACGATTCGCGACAGCACCACGAACGGCGTGACCGTGCAGAGCGAGACGGCCACGGTCAACATGACCGCACCGGCCGTACCCCGGGCGGGCCGGCGGCTCTCCCGGCGCAGCGTGGTCGGGCTGGTCGTGACGTCCGTGTGCCTGGCGGTGCTCGCCGCCACCATGGCGCTGACCTCCGGCGATCCCGGCGGGGACGACCGGACCCGGGCGGGCACGGCCCCGGCCCCGGCCACAGCCACCGACCGTCCGACCGGCACCGGGACGCCGTCCGGGCCGGGCCCCACACAGCCGGCCGAGAACGGGCCGCAGAACCCGCCCACCACCGGCACCGCGAACGGCACCGGTGGCGCCGTCGGCGGAGCTGGCGCCGTCGGCGGGAGCGGCGGCGCCGCCGCGGGTGGCACGAGCAGCGGCGGCGGCACCGGCGGCGCAGCGGGCGGCAGCGGCACCGGCGGCGGCACCGGCAAGGCCGGCGGCCTCGGGAGCGCCGGCGGCGCAACGGGTGGTTCCGCTACGGGCGGCGGCTCGGCCGCTGGCGGCAGCGCCGCCGGGGGAGGCGGCGGCGCGGGCGACGGCGGTACCGGCGCGGCCAACGGCGGCACCGGACCCGGCGGGGGCGGCACCCAGGTCGTCCCCCCGCCGGCGCAGCCGCCGGCCCAGTCCGCTCCACCGCCGCCCGCCACCTCGCAGCCGACCGCCCCGGTCCCGAGCCCGGCCGTCACACCGACGCAGCCCGCCACCGGGTGGACCGGCGGCTACCGGACCGTCATCCCCCAGGGGACGGCCGTCGACCTCGGCAACCGGAGCAGCCCGGCCGTGTCGAAGTGGGACGGCCCGAACGAGACCTTCGGCTGGTACGGCAAGGCCGACGACGGCAGCGAGATCGCCGGCTACAAGGACGCGGCGGCCTTCCTCCCGAGCGACGCGCCCGCCACCCGGGACGCCTGCCTCGCCGTGACCAACCGGTTCACCAGTGGCTACGCGCCGCACGGGTTCGCCCCCGGCGACCGGGTCTGCATCTTCACCGCGAAGAACTCCAACGCCCTGATCACGGTGGTCGCCAACACGGCGGTGGCCCGCCAGTCCGACGGACAGCTGACCGTCGACGTGCTCTACGGGCCCGCCGGGCTCTGAGCCCCCGGGCGCCCGGTGTCGCGCCGGACGCCCGGGGGCTCCCGGCTCCCCGCACCACCCGACCCCCTCCAGCCCCGCATCCAAGTTGCAGAGAATTCTCTGCAGACTCCCCTATGCAGAGAGTTCTCTGCACCATACGATGACGGCATGACCGAGCACCCCGAGCACCCCGAGCACCCCGAACCCCCGGCCGCAGCCGGCCGGCCCGAGCAGCAACACGGCGGCCGGCCCGAGCGCCGGCTCGACGCCCGCAGCCTGCGCGGGCTGGCCCACCCGCTGCGCATCGAGATCGTCGAACTGCTCAACCTCGACGGTCCCGCCACCGCCACCCGGCTCGCCGAACGGCTCGGCCAGAACACCGGCACCGTCAGCTGGCACCTGCGCCACCTGGCCGAGCACGGCTTCATCGAGGAGGAGACCGGCCGCGGCACCAAGCGCGAGCGCTGGTGGCGACGGGTCCCGGTGTCCAACCGGCTCGACACCGTGGACTTCCGGGACGACCCGGACAGCCGCGGCGCGCTCTCGCTCTACCTGCACGAGATGGTGCAGCAGTCCTTCAACCGGGTCACCTCCTACCTCGGCGAGGAGTGGGAGGACGAGTGGCGCAACTCCGGCACCCTCTCCAACTGGAGCAACCTCCGCATGACGCCGGGTCAGCTCAAGTCCCTCAACCGCGAGTTGACCGAACTCGTCAACCGCTACACCCCCGCCCCGGACGCCGAGGCCGACCCGGAGGCACTGCCGGTCATCGTCCAGATCCAGGCGTTCCCGCGCCGGCCGCGAGGTGCCGAATGAGCCGCGACGCGCGCGGCGGACTGCTCCGCCGCCACCGGGACTTCCGGCTGCTCTGGTGCGGCGAGACGGCCGGCCGGTTCGGCTCCTCGGTCACCGCGGTGGCGCTGCCGCTGATCGCCGTCGCCGACCTGCACGCGAGCACCTTCCAGATCGGCCTGCTGAGCGCCGCCGCGTGGGTGCCGTGGCTGGTCATCGGTCTGCCGGTCGGGGCCTGGGTGGACCGCTTACCCCGACGGCCGATCATGCTGGCCTCCGCGGCGGCCTCCCTGCTGCTGCTCGCCGCCGTGCCGGTGGCGGCCTGGCTGGGCGCGCTGAGCATCGGCCTGCTGCTGGTGGTCGCGCTGCTGGTGGGCACCGCCGGCGTCTTCTTCCAGACCGCCTACACCGCCTACCTGCCCGGCCTGGTCGGGCCCGCCGACCAGGCCGAGGGCAATGCGAAGCTGCACGGCAGCGGCTCGGCCGCCCAGCTCGCCGGCCTCGGCTCCGGCGGCCTGATCGCCCAGGCGGCGGGCGCGGCCAACGGCATGTTCGCCAACGCCGTCACCTTCCTGGTCTCGCTGGTCTGCCTGAGCCGGATCCGGTACCGGGAGGATCCGGTGCCGCCGCGCGAGCGGGCGCTCGGCCGCGAGGTCGTCCAGGGCCTGCGCCTGATCGCCGGCGACGTGTGGCTGCGCACCTTCGTCCTCCACGGCTCCCTGTGCAACATGGTGCTGATGGCCTACCAGGCGATCCAGATCGTCTTCCTGGTCGAACGGGCCCACCTCTCGGAGGGGGCGATCGGCACCGTGCTCGGCCTGGCCGGCGCCGGTGGCATCGTCGGCGCGGCCGTGGCCCGCCGGACGGCCGCCGCGATCGGGACCGCGCGCGCCATGCTCCTCTTCCAGCTCGGACTGCCGACGCTCGCGCTGCTGATCCCGCTCACCGGGCCGGGTGCCGGCGTGGCCTGCTACGTCGTCGGGGCGGGCGCCGTCGCCGCCGGGGTGGTGGCCGGCAACATCCTGCGCGCCACCTTCCAGCAGGGCTACGTCCCCGCCGACCTGCGCGGCCGGGTCAGCGCCAGCGGCGCGTTCCTCAACTACGGCACCATCCCGGTGGGCGCGCTCGCCGGCGGGGCGCTCGCCACCGCGTTCGGCGTCGGGCCGGCGATGTGGCTGGCCACCGCGGCCGTCCCGGTCGCCGCCACCACGCTTCTCCTCTCCCCGCTGCCCCGGCTGCGCGACCTCCCCGACCGCCCCGCGCTCCGGCTTACGGCCGACGCCGCCGGCATCCCGGCCACCTCGGCGCACTGAAGCCCCCGTCCGGGCGGCGCGCGCCCGGCGGAGCCGGCCGGACAGGCCCTATAGCTTGGGACTGTGGCACGGAGCGCACGGGCCGGTCGGCTCGCACCACCCAGTTGGCTCGCCGAGGGCCTGCGCCCGCACCCGGCGCCGATCCCGTGGGCCGCCGTCGCCCGGGCCGCGGTCGGCCTCGCGACCCCGCTGGCGGTCGGCATGGCCGCCGGACGGCCCGACTACGGCGCGCTGGCGTCCATGGGCGCGCTCTCCGCCGTCATCGGCGACACCGCGGACGCCTACCGGATGCGGCTGTTCAACATCGCCGTCCCGCAGCTGTTCGGCGCCCTGGGCGTCACCCTCGGCACGCTGGTCCACGGCCAGGGGTGGACGGCCGTCGCCGTGGTCACGGCCGTCGCCCTGGTCTCCGGGATGATCTCCTCGATCGGCGCCGTCGCCTCCGCGTCGGGGCTGCTGCTCCTGCTCAACGCCGTCGTCGGCGCCGGCCTGCCGATGCCCGGCCCCTGGTGGAAGCCGCCGCTGCTGCTCGCCCTCGGCGGCCTGGTCGTCCTGGTGCTCGCCCTGTTCGGCTGGCCGCTGCGCGGCGGCGTGCCGGAGCGGTCGGCGGTCGCCGGCACGTACCGCAGCGTCGCCGGGTTCCTGGAGGCCGCCGGCGGCCCCGCCCACGACGAGCGGCGGCAGGCCGTCACGCTCTCGCTGAACCGCTCGTACGACCTGCTGCTCTCCCACCGCACCCGGCGGCACGGCCGCTCGCCGGCGCTCGCCCGGCTGACCGCCCAGCTCAACGCGGTGATCCCGCTGGTGGAGGCGGCCTCGTCGGCGAAGCTGCGCCCGGCCGCGCTCGGCCCGCTGTCGCCGGCCTACCCGGCGGCGGCCCGGCGGCTGGCCGACGCGGTGGAGCGGGGCGGCGCCGGCCGCCGCGCGCCCGGCACCGCCCTCCCCGGCCGCACCTCCCCCGTCCTCGACCTGCCGCCGCCCACCGGCCCCACCGAGCGGGCCGTCGACCGCGCGCTGCGGTACGCGGCCGAGGTCATGCAGGAGGACACGCCCGACCCGTTCGGCGCCACCGACCGCCTCGGCCGGCCCGCCGAGCTCAGGATCCGGGCCCGGCGCACGGCGCGCGCGGCCCTGGTGTCGGAGGCGTCCTGGCGGTACGGGCTGCGGATCGCGCTCTGCATCGGCCTGGCCCAGGTGCTGGTCTCGGTGATCGCGGTGCCCCGCTCGTACTGGGTCACGCTCACCGTCACCTTCGTCATGAAGCCCGACTTCGGCTCGGTCTTCTCCCGGGCCGTGCTGCGCGCACTCGGCACCGCGGCGGGGCTGCTGATCGCGATCCCGGTGCTCGCCGAGGTGCCGCGCGGGTGGTGGGACGTGCCGACGCTCGCGCTGCTGGCGACGCTGATCCCGGCCTTCTCCGCGAAGGGCTACGCCTTCCAGACCGCCGCGATCACCCCGGTCATCCTGCTGCTCTCCGACCAGCTCAACCAGCAGGGGTTCCAGCTGGTGCTGCCCCGGCTCTACGACTCGCTGATCGGCTGCGCGATCTCGCTGGTGGCCGGCTACCTGCTCTGGCCGGAGTCCTGGCACAGCCGGATCGGCGACCGGCTCGCCGACGCCGTCGCGGACACGGCGGCCTATGTCTCGCTGGCCTTCGCCACGGCCCCCGGGCGCGACCACCCGGCTCGGCTGCGGCACCGGCGCGGGCTCTACCGCGACCTCTCCGCGGTGCGCTCGGAGTTCCAGCGGGCCCTCACCGAACCGCCGCCGACCGGGGCGCTGGCCGCGGCCTGGTGGCCGCTGGTGATCGCGGTCGAGCGGATCGTCGAGGCCACCACGGCCACCCGGGTCCGGGTGGACCACGGGGTGCCGGCGCCGCCCGCGGCGGAGGTCGCGGCGATCACCCGCGAGCTGGACGACCTCGCCGGCGCGCTGCGCACCGGGACGGCCGTACCGGGCGGGGCGGCGCCGGAGCAGGAGCAGGAGCCCGCCCCGGCGGCCGGGGCGGACGGCGGAACGGGGCCGTCCGGAGCGGGCGGGCCGGTCACCCCCGGCGGCCCGGACGGGGAGGAGGGTGTGCTGGACCCGCTGCGGCGCGAGGTCCGGGCCGCCCGGGCGATCGCCGCACCCGCCCCGGGCTGACCCGCCCGACCGCCGTACGCGCCCCCTCGGGCCCCGCCCAGCCGGGCCCCGGCCGCTCAGGCCCCGGCCGCTCAAGCCCCGGCCGCTCAAGCCCCGACCCCTGGGCCCCGGCCGCTCAGGCCCCGGTCGCGGCGTCCTGGATCCGCTGCCAGGGCCGGTCCGCCTCCAGGGCGAAGGCCAGCTCCAGCAGCACCCGCTCCCGGCCGTGCGCCGCCGAGAGGTGGACGCCGACCGGCAGGCCGTCGCCGGCCGCCGCACCGGGGAGTGCGATCCCCGGACCGCCGGTCACGTTGTTCACCGGTGTGAAGGCCACGTAGCGCCGCAGCCGCTCCAGCAGCTCGTCGAAGGCGACGTTCGGGCTCAGGTGCCCGATCGGCGGCGGCGTGTGCGCGAGCACCGGCGAGAGGATCACGTCGTGGTCGCGGAAGAGTCCCGCGTACGCCGCCTCGGCCCGGCGGAGCCGGCGCAGCACGCCGGGTGTCCGGTGGAACTCGCGGTGGAAGGAGCGCCGCAGGCCGGTGGTGAGGCCGTCCAGCTTGCCGGCCTGGAAGCCGGGGTCCAGGAGCAGCTTGCCGGACGTGGCGATCAGGAAGGCGATGTAGCCCCAGTACATGGTGAAGTCCCGGGAGAACTCCTCGCCGAACGGCAGCGTCGCGGGGACCACCTCGTGCCCCATCGCCTCCAGCCGCTCCGCCGTCCGCTCGACGGCGCGGCGGGTCGGCTCGTCGCTGACCGCCAGCGGCGAGTCCACCACCAGCCCGATCCGGACCGGGCGGTCGCCCGGCCCCTCCACCAGGCCCAGCGGGGGCAGTGCCGGGTTGCGGTGGTGGCGCTCGGCCGCCGCGAAGAAGGCGGCGGTGTCGCGCACCGACCTGGTCAGCACGCCGTCGGTGACCAGGTCGATCGGCAGCCGCCGGCCCTGGTCGTTGGGCACCAGCCGGCCGCGGGTGGGCTTGAGCCCGACCAGTCCGCAGCAGGCCGCCGGGATCCGGATCGAGCCGCCGCCGTCGTTGGCGTGGGCGATCGGCACGACGCCGGCCGCCACCAGCGCCGCCGAGCCGCCCGAGGACGCCCCCGGCGAGTGCGAGGTCCGCCACGGGTTGCGGACCGGCCGGGCCTCGGCGAACTCGGTCGAGGCGTTGAGGCCGAACTCCGGTAGCCGCGTCTTGCCCAGCACGGCCAGGCCGGTGCCCAGGAACTGCTCGGCGAACCCGGCGGTGCGCCGCGCCGGCTTGGCGCGGAACGCCGAACTGCCGTGCGTGGTGGGCATTCCGCGGAGGTCGACGTTGTCCTTCAGGTAGCTGGGCACGCCGTACAGCGCGCCGCCGTCGCCGGCCGGGGCCGTCCGCGGACCACCGCGGGCGGCGAAGGCGAGCGGCGCCAGGGCGGCGTCGACCTGCTCGGCGCGCGCCTCCGCGGCCGCCGCCAGCTCGGCCGGACTGACCTCGCGCGCCTTCACCAGCGCCGCCAGCGCCACCGCGTCGTGCTCCCCCAGCGCGTCGTCCCCGAAAGCGTGGACCCGCTCGTCCGCCATACGACTTCCCCATCCCTACCGGCCGGTAATACCGCGCGAGCTCCGCAGTCTAGGCCCGGCCCGGTCACCGGAACACCCCACGGGCGGGGGTGACGGCCGGCGCCGCTCGGCGCGTGCCGCACCCGCGGTGGGCCGGGCCCAACTATCCTTCCCGGTAACCCGAAAACCGTGCTCCCCCTCGCCTCCCGCACCCGAAAGCCGGTCTTCATGCTCGACTACGACGACAGCGGATTCCGCCGCGACGGCGCACCGCACCGGATCATCTCCGGTGCGGTGCACTACTTCCGCATCCACCCCGACCTCTGGGCCGATCGCCTGCGCCGGCTGCGCGCCATGGGCGCCAACACCGTCGACACCTACGTCCCCTGGAACTTCCACGAACTCCCCTCCGGTAAGAAGGACTTCACCGGCTGGCGGGACCTCGGCCGGTTCCTCCGGCTCGCCCGGGACAACGGCCTCGACGTGATCCTGCGCCCCGGCCCCTACATCTGCGCCGAATGGGAGTTCGGCGGCTTCCCGGCCCGGCTGCTCACCGTCGACGGCCTGCGGCTGCGCTGCGCCGAACCGGCCTACCTGGCCGAGGTGGACGGGTGGTTCGACGCCGTGGTGCCGGAGTTCCTGCCGCTGCTGGCGAGCCGGGGCGGCCCGGTGGTGGCCGTCCAGATCGAGAACGAGTACGGCAGCTACGGCAACGACGCCGCCTACCTGGCCCATCTGCACGAGGGCCTGGTGGAGCGGGGCGTCGACTGCCTGCTGTTCACCGCCGACGGCGCCGAGGACGCCCTGCAGCAGGGCGGCGGGATCCCCGGCCTGCTGGCCACCGCCACCTTCGGCTCCCGGGCGGCCGAGCGGTTCGAGGTGCTCCGCCGCCACCAGCCCAAGGGCCCGCTCACCGCGATGGAGTTCTGGATCGGCTGGTTCGACCACCTGGGCGCGCCGCACCACGTCCGCGACGCCGCGGAGTCGGCCCGCTCCCTGGACGACCTGCTCGCCGCCGGCGCCTCCGTCAACCTCTACATGGCGCACGGCGGCACCAACTTCGGCTTCTGGGCCGGCGCCAACCACACCGGCGCCCACCCGTACGACGCCGGCCACGAGCCGGACGTCACCAGCTACGACTACGACGCCCCGATCGGCGAGGCCGGTGAACTCACCGAGAAGTTCCACGCCTTCCGGGCGGTCATCGGCAAGTACGTCCCGCTGCCCGACGTCGAGCTGCCGGAGCCGCCGCCGCGGATCGCACCGCAGCGGCTGGACGGCCCCACCGGCCGGGCCCGTCTGCTGGACTCCCTCGACGCCCTCTCCGAGCCGGTCCGCCGGGCCGCGCCGGAGCCGATGGAGCGGGTCGGCCAGTCGCTCGGCCTGATCCACTACCGCACCCGCGTCCCCGGGCCGCGGGGCGAACTGCCGCTGCGGATCGACGGCATCGGCGACCGCGCCCACGTCTTCGCCGACGGTGCGCCGCTCGGCGTCCTGGAGCGCAACGCCCCCGGCCGGACGCTCCCGCTGGCGACCGGGCCGACCGGTGCGACCCTGGACATCCTGGTCGAGGCGCACGGCCGGGTGAACTACGGGCCGCTGATGGACGACCACAAGGGCATCGGCCGCGGCGTCTCGCACGGCCGGCAGCGGCTGTTCGACTGGGAGATCCGGCCGCTGCCGCTCACCGACCTCTCCGCGCTGGCCTTCGACCCCGCGGTCGGGGCCGCCGACGAGGACCCGGCCTTCCACCGCTTCGAGGCCCACCTCGACGCGCCCGGCGACGCCTTCGTCGCCCTGCCCGGCTGGGGCCGCGGCCTGCTCTGGCTCAACGGCTTCATGCTCGGCCGCTACTCCCCCGACAGCCCGCAGCGCACCCTCTACGCCCCCGGGCCGCTCTGGCGCGCGGGCGGCAACGAGCTGATCGTCCTCGAACTCGCCACCCACGGCACCGCCCTCGAACTGCGCGACCGCCCCGACCTCGGCTCCACCACGACCGCCCCCAGCGTCGACTACTGACCCGCGCGCGCCGTGGCCGGCCGGCCCCCGGACCCTCCGGGGCGGCTGGCCACGGTGCGTCCCGGAGGGTCCGCCGGGACCTCTCGGCGCCGACGGTTCCCCGCATCCCGGATGGTGCTACTGTCGATAGCATCATGCTGCTGAAGCTGGACCTCACCGACACCCGACCCCTGCACGAGCAGGTGGCCGGCGCGATCCGGCGTGCGATCGCCGAGGGCGAGTGCGCGCCGGGCGACCGGCTGCCGCCCGCCCGGGAGCTGTCGCGGGCGCTGGGCGTCAACGCCAACACCGTGCTGCGCGGTCTGCGGGCGCTGCGGGACGAGGGCGTCCTGGAGTTCCGCCGGGGCCGGGGCGTGACCGTCGCCGGCGGTGCCGACGGGCGGGCCGAGCTCGCCGGCCGGGCGGCCGAGCTGGTGGAGGAAGCCGCACGGCTGGGCTACAGCAGGGAGGATCTCGTGGAACTGATCAGGAGGCTGCCTTGACCAGCGGGGGGAACGAAGTACCGGGCGGGCGACCCGGCGAGCGGCGGAGTGCCGCACGGACGAGCACCGGCCGGAGCGTCGCCCTGGGCGCCGCCGGGGTTCTCGCGGCCCTGCTCGCCCTGCCGCTGGTGGCGGCCGGCCGGCTGCCCGAGCGGCTCGCCACCCACTGGTCCGGCAGCGGCGGCCCGGACGGTTCGATGCCGTTCTGGGCCGCGACGCTCGGACCGGCGGCGCTCTGGGCCGCCCTGCTGCTCTCCCTCGCCCTGACCGCCCGGGTGCTGGGCCCGTCAGTGCGGCGGCTCTGGTACGCCACGGCGCTGCCGTCGGCCGGCGTGCTGCTCATCGGCGCCCAGGCCTCGATCGTGCATGCCAACCTCGACCGCGCCGACTGGACCGCGGCCGGCGACGTCGGCCTGGACGTCGCCCTCGTCCTGCTCGCCGCGGCCGCGGCCGGCCTGCTCGGCCAGCTGGTCGCCCGGCGCACCGCCGCCCCGGCCGACACCGCCGCCGGCGCCGCGGCGGCCGGCCCGTCCTCCGGTCCGCAGCTCACCCTCCCCGACGGCGAGCGCTTCGCCTGGCTCTCCCGCACCGTCAACCCCTGGCTCCGGCTGACCGCCACCGTCTCCGGTACGGCGGCCGCCGCCCTGGCGATCGCCGCCGCGGCCGGCCTGGCCGACGGTCTCTGGGCGGCCGTCGCACCGCTCGCGGTGGTCGCCCTGGCGACGCTCGGCTGCTCCGCCGTCCAGGCCGTGGTGTCGCCGAAGGGGCTGGAGGTGTCCTTCGGCCCCTTCGGCTGGCCGGTCCGCCGCTGGCCGCTGGAGCAGATCGAGTCGGCCCGCGCCGAGGAGCGAACCCCCGCCCAGGTCGGCGGCTGGGGCTACCGGCTGAGCGGCCTGGGCACCACGGTGATGCTGCGCGGCGGCCCCTGCCTGGTGGTCCGTCCGCGCGCGGGCGCGGAGTTCGCGGTGAGCCTGGACGACGCCGAGCGGGGCGCCGCGCTGCTCAACTCCCTCGCAGCCCGGCGCAGTTCCACCGCCTGACCGGGGCACCCGCCCGACCCGACCACCGCCCCGCACCCGTCCCCCAGCGCCCTCACCCCAGCGGCTTGTCCAGCACCGCCTTGGTGTGGCTGAAGGTGGTCATCGAGTACTCGCCGTGGTAGTTGCCCATGCCGCTCTCCCCGACGCCGCCGAACGGCAGCTCGGGCACCGCGAGGTGGGAGACGGACAGCCCGAAGACCAGCGCACCGGACGAGGTCTCCGCGGCGAGCCGCTCCTTCGTCGTCTCCGAGGCGGTGAAGGCGTAGAGGGCGAGCGGCTTCTCCCGGTCGGTGATGAAGGAGATGGCCGCGTCGAGGTCGGGCACCTCCAGCACCGGCAGCACCGGGCCGAAGATCTCCTCCCGCATCACCGGCGCGTCCGGCCGGACGTCGGCCAGCACGGTGGGCTCGATGTAGCGGGCGGCGCGGTCGTGACGGCCGCCGGTTGCCACCCGGCCGTCGCCGAGCAGCGCGGCGAGCCGGTCGAAGTGCCGGTCGTTGACGATCCGCCCGTACTCGGGGTGGGCGGCCGGGTCCTCGCCGTAGAGCCCGCGCACGGCCTCCGCCAGCTCGGCGACCAGCTCGGGGCCGGTGCCGCCGACGGCGAGGACGTAGTCGGGGGCGACGCAGGTCTGCCCGGCGTTCAGGAACTTGCCCGCCGCCAGCCGCTGCGCGGTGACCTTCAGGTCGGCTCCCGGGTCGACCACCACCGGACTCTTGCCGCCGAGTTCGAGGGTGACCGGGGTGAGGTGGCGGGCGGCGGCGGCCATCACGATCCGGCCGACCGCGCCGTTGCCGGTGTAGAAGATGTGGTCGAAGCGCTGCTCCAGCAGGGCGGTGGTCTCGGGCACCGCACCCTCGACGACCGCGACCGCCTGCGGGTCCAGGTACTGCGGGAGCAGCCGGGCGATCGCCGCCGAGGTGGCGGGGGCGAGCTCGCTGGGCTTGACGAGGACGGCGTTGCCGGCCGCGAGCGCGCCCACCACGGGCGCCAGGGCGAGCTGCAGCGGGTAGTTCCACGGGGCGATCACCAGCACCACGCCGAGCGGCTCCCGGACCACCCGCGCGGTGGCGGGGCGGAAGGCGTCGGGGACGGCGGCGGGCTTCGGCCGGACCCACTCGTCGAGGTGCCGGACGGTGTGGTCGAGCTCGTTGAGCGTGAAGGCGATCTCCGTCCGGTGCGCCTCGGCGGGGCCCTTGCCGAGGTCGGCGTCCAGGGCCGCGAGGAGCTCCTCGCTCCGCTCGGTGAGGAGGGTGCGCAGCCCGGCGAGCTGCTCCCGGCGCCAGGCGAGCGGGCGGGTCCGGCCGGTCGCGAACGCGGCGCGCAGCCCGGCGACGACGGCGGCCGGTGCGGGGGCCGCCACGGGCTCGGCGGCGGCGGCCGGGTCGGCGGGTGCGGGGTGGGTGGTGGCCTTCATGACAGTACTCCCGGCGAGAAATTTTCAGTCGCTTGATAGTTGCAAACATCAAGCACTTGCCTCGACGGTAGGTCCGAATGGTTGGCAAAGTCAAGCATCTGGAGGCGAGGAGGGCCGGCCCCGTCCGGGACCGGCCCTCCCTCGGCAATCGGACGCCGCCTACTCCACCGTCTACTCCACCGTCACGCTCTTCGCCAGGTTGCGCGGCTTGTCGACGTCCCGCTTCAGCGCGACCGCGGCGTGGTAGGCGAGCAGCTGCAGCGGGATGTTCAGCAGCAGCGGGTCGAGCTCCGGCTCGCTCTTCGGGACGAGGATGCAGTGGTCGGCCAGCTTGGCCTCCGGCGCGCGGTGGGCGACGGCCAGCACCCGGCCGGAGCGGGCCTTGATCTCACCGAGGGTGGTGAGGTTCTTGTCCAGCAGCTCGTCGTCCGGCACCAGCGCGACGGTCGGCAGCTCGGGGCTGATCAGCGCGAGCGGGCCGTGCTTGAGCTCGCTGGCCGGGTAGGCCTCGGCGTGGACGTAGGAGATCTCCTTGAGCTTCTGCGCGCCCTCGCGGGCCACCGGGTAGCCGCGGACCCGGCCGATGAACATCATCCCCTCGGAGTCGGCGTACTCGGCGGCGAGACCGGCGATCGCGTCGCTCTGCGCGAGGACCTCCCGGATCTGGTCCGGCAGCGCCTTGAGGGCGGCCACGATGCGGCGCCCGTCGGCGGGCGAGAGGTCGTGGATCCGGCCGAAGTGCAGGGCGAGCAGCGCGAAGGCGATGACCGTGGAGGTGAACGCCTTGGTGGAGGCGACCGAGATCTCCGGGCCGGCGTGCAGGTAGATGCCGCCGTCACACTCGCGGGCGATGGCGCTGCCCACGGTGTTGACGACGCCGAGCACCCGGCCGCCCTTGCGCTTGACCTCCTGGACGGCGGCCAGCGTGTCGTAGGTCTCGCCGGACTGGCTGACCGCGATGTAGAGGGTGTCCGCCTCGATCACCGGGTTGCGGTAGCGGAACTCCGAGGCCGGCTCGCTGTGCGCGGGGATGCGGGCCAGCTCCTCGATCAGCTGCGCGCCCATCTCGCCCGCGTAGTACGCGGAGCCGCAGCCGAGGATCTTCACCCGGCGGATCTCCCGCAGCTCGCGGGCGTCCAGGTTGAGGCCGCCGAGGTGGGCGGTGGCGAAGCGCTCGTCGAGGCGGCCGCTGAGGGTGCGCTCGACCGAGCCGGGCTGCTCGTGGATCTCCTTGAGCAGGAAGTGCTCGTAGCCGCCGGTGTCGTAGGAGTCGATCTCCCAGTCCACGGTGGACGGCTGGCGGTGGGTGGTGCGGGCGTCCTCGGTGAAGGTGCGGAAGCCGTCGGCGCGGACGGTGGCCAGCTCGCCGTCCTCCAGGTGGACGACCTGGCGGGTGTAGCGGACCAGGGCCGACACGTCGGAGGCGGCGAACATCTCCTTCTCGCCGATGCCGAGCACGATCGGGCTGCCGTTGCGGGCGACCACGATGCGGTCGGGCTGCTCGGCGTCCAGGACGGCGATGCCGTAGGTGCCGACCACCTTGCCGAGCGCGGCGCGGACCGCCTCCTCCAGCTCCACGCCCTCGGTCGCGTGGGCGGCGATCAGGTGGGCGAGCACCTCGGTGTCGGTCTCGGAGCGGAAGACGGCGCCCTCGGCGGTGAGCCGGGCCCGCAGCTCGTCGGCGTTCTCGATGATGCCGTTGTGGACGACGGCGATCCTCTCCGCGTTGTCCTGGTGCGGGTGCGCGTTGGCGTCGCTGGGCACGCCGTGGGTGGCCCAGCGGGTGTGGCCGATGCCGGTGCCGCCCTTGAACCGGACCGGGACGGCGGCGGCGAGGTCGGCGACCCGGCCCTTGACCTTGCGGACCTTGATGCCGCCGGTGCGTCCGGCGACGGCCACGCCCGCGGAGTCGTAACCGCGGTACTCCAGCCGGGCGAGACCCTCCAGCAGGAAGGGCGTCGCGTCCTTGGGGCCGATGTAGGCCACGATTCCGCACATCTGAGTGGACTCCTTCTGGGGTGGCGTGGGAGGGCCGGGCGTTCCGGGTGGCGCAGCCGGCGGGCCCGGGGCGGGCCGGGCGCGGCCCGCGAGGGGACGCCGGTCAGCCGTAGACGATCCGGCGCAGCTGGCGGGCCGAGAGCCCGGGCGCGGCGACGCGCCGGGCCGGCAGCTCCTCGGCGAGCCTGGCGAAGATCTTCTCGTTGGTCAGGCCGCGTGCCTGCAGCTCGCCGTGGCGGCGCCGGACGTACTCCTCGGCGGTCTCGGAGAAGTACGCCAGGACCTCCGCCACCACCCGCGCCGCCTCCCGGGGCCCGAGCGGGCTGGTCCGGGTGAGGTGGGCGAGCAGTTCCTCGTGCGGGTGGGGCTGAGGGTGCGAGGAACCGGGAGTGCTGGACACAACTCGGGACTCTAGGCCGGGCAGGGCGCGGAGATCAAAGATCCTGCCCGAATTCGGGCAGGACTTGCCGCATTCAGCTCAAAGTCCGGACCACCCGCGCCCCGATGCCCACCGCCGGCGCCACGGAACCCGGCCACCGCCGCCCGACGCCCGGGCCGGCGGACCACCGACGGACCCCTTGTAGCGACACCGGATCGACACGTAGCGTGACTCTTCGCATACGCATCGGAGAGGCGCGCCCTCCACGACGCGTCTCGGAAGAACCGGAGGCTTGCTGATGTGCGGGATCACCGGATGGGTCGCCTTCGACCGCGACCTCACCGTCGAAGGGCCAGTGCTCGACGCGATGACGGCCACCCAGCTCTGCCGCGGCCCGGACGCCGGCGGGGTCCACCTGGAGCGGCACGCCGCCCTGGGCCACCGCCGCCTCGCCGTGATCGACATCGAGGGCGGCACCCAGCCCATGACGGTCGAGCACGACGGCCGGGTGCTGGCCGCCCTCACCTACAGCGGGGAGGTGTACAACCACCGCGAGCTGCGGGCCGAGCTGGAGGCCGCCGGCCACCGCTTCCGCACCCGCAGCGACACCGAGGTCGTCCTGCACGCCTACCTGGAGTGGGGCGAGCGGCTGGCCGAGCGGCTGAACGGCATGTTCGCCTTCGCCGTCTGGGACACCCGCACCGAGGAGCTGCTGCTGGTCCGGGACCGGATGGGCGTCAAGCCGCTCTACTACCACCTCACCCGGCACGGCGTGGTCTTCGGCTCCGAGGCCAAGGCCGTGCTCGCCCACCCCTCCGTCCGGCCGGTGGTCGACCTCGACGGGCTGCGCGAGATGTTCGCCGTCACCAAGTCGCCCGGCCGCACCATCTACCGGGGCGTCGCCGAGGTCCGGCCGGGCCACGTGGTCCGGATCCGGCGCGAGGGCGTCTCGGTGCGCCACTACTGGGCGCTGGAGGCCCGCGAGCACACCCACGACCTGGAGGCCACGGTGGCCACCGTCCGGGCCCTGCTCGACGACATCGTCCACCGCCAGCTGGAGGCGGACGTCCCGCTCTGCTCGCTGCTCTCCGGCGGCCTCGACTCCAGCGCCGTCACCGCGCTCGCCGCCCGGGCGCTGCGTGCCGCGGGGGCCGGCCCGGTCCGCTCCTTCGCCGTCGACTTCACCGGCCAGAGCGAGCACTTCCGGGCCGACGAGGTCCGCTCCACCCCGGACGGCCCGTTCGCGCAGCTGCTCGCCCGGCACGTCGGCGCCGACCACAGCGTCATCGAGCTGGACGCGAGCGCGGTCACCGACCCGGCCGAACGGGCCGCCGTGCTGCGCGCCCGGGACGTCCCCGGCGGCTTCGGCGACATGGACGTCTCGCTGCTGCTGCTCTTCCGCGGCGTGCGCGAGCACTCCACCGTGGCGCTCTCCGGCGAGTCCGCCGACGAGCTGTTCGGCGGCTACCGCTGGTTCCACGACCCGAGGCTGGTCGCCGCCGAGGACTTCCCCTGGGCGGGCGCGCTGAGCCAGCTCGCCGGAGCGGGCGCCGGGCCGCGCGAGCAGCTGTTGGACCAGGGCCTGGTCGCCAAGCTCGACGTGCACGAGTACCGCCGGGCCCGCTACCGCGAGGCGCTGGCCGAGGTCCCGCACCTGCCCTCGGCCGACCCGCTGGAGCGGCGGATGCGGGAGATCTCCTACCTCAACCTCACCCGCTTCGTCTGCATCCTGCTGGACCGCAAGGACCGGATGAGCATGGCCAACGGTCTGGAGGTCCGGGTGCCGTTCTGCGACCACCGGCTGGTCCAGTACGTCTTCAACACCCCCTGGTGGATGAAGTCCTTCGACGGCCGGGAGAAGAGCCTGCTGCGCGCCGCCGTCAGGGACCTGCTGCCGGAGGAGGTCGCCCAGCGGCCCAAGGCCCCGTACCCGGTGGTCCAGGACCCGCACTACCCGGCGCTGCTCCGGGCCGAGCTGGCCGCCCTCGCCGACGACGGCACCGCACCCGTGCTCGGCCTGCTGGACCGCCGGGCGCTCACCGACGCACTCGCCCCGGACACCGACCCGCAGTCCGTCCGGCTCGGCGTCGACCTGGCCCTGGACCTCAACGCCTGGTTGACCGAGTACCGGGTGGAGCTGGAACTCTGACCGAACCTCAGCCCGTACGGCGGCCGCGTGCCGCCGTACGGGTGGCCGCCGGGTACCCCCGTACCGGCCGCGGCCGGCCCCGGCCATCCCGCCTCGATGGGCCGGCGCCACGTGCGGTAGCGTCGCCGACACCTCCCGAATGGCGGCCGAAAACACGGAATCCGACCCGCGTGCCGTCAGGATGGGGAGCGAACCGTCCGCATCGATCCGCCGGGGGATCTCCGTCATGCAACCGCGAGCATTCGCGATTCTCACCGCCCTGCTGCTGGGCGTCCTGGGCCTCGGCTCGGTGGCCGTCACCGACTGGACGCCCTCGACCACCGCGGCGGCCGCGGCTCCGGCGGCCACCGGTGCGACGGGCGCGGGCGCACCGCCCTCCGGCGGCGCCACCGCCACCGGCGCGAGCGCCACCCCCACCGGCGACCCGGCGGTCTGGACCCGCTCGACGCTGCGCAACAAGCTGATGTCCGAGATGGAGGCCACCGACCCCGGCGTCGCGCTGGCCGACCTCGACAAGATCACCAAGCAGCTGCCGTACACCGTCCGGTTCTGCCACCCGATCGCGCACGAGCTCGGGCACGCGGCGGTCAAGCGGTTCAACGCCGACTTCCAGAAGGTCATCTCCTTCCCGCACGAGACCTGCGCGGCCGGCTACCTGCACGGCGCGGTCGAGGAGATGCTGAACGCCTCCCCGCAGCCCGAGGTGGACCTGCTGAAGCTCTGCGCCCCCAAGAACAGCGGCCCGTGCATCCACGGCGTCGGCCACGGCACGATGTTCGTCGCCAAGCAGGACGTGGCCAAGGCCCGCGACCTGTGCAACAAGTTCACCACCGACCAGAACCGGATCCGCTGCTCCGAGGGCCTGTTCATGCAGCTCTTCGGCCCGGACGAGGAGGACGAGAAGGCGAAGGCGAACCTGCCCGCCGACAAGCTCGCCCAGGACCCGCTCTACCCGTGCAAGGACCAGCCGGCGCTGTTCCAGTCCGCCTGCTTCTTCTACGCGCCGACGTTCTACCTCTCCTCGCACGACTACCCGAACCACCCCGAGGTCTACGCCGACGCCCTGAAGTGGTGCCTGGCTGGCAAGGCCTCCGGCGGCGCCGTCGACTGCAGCCGCGGCGTCGGCTCGCGGACCATGAAGTACAACCTGGACCGCGAGGACTGGGCCGCCCAGCAGTGCGCGACCGCCGCCGACGGCTGGCAGCGCAAGGCCTGCGCCGAGGGCCTGGTCAGCTACTACACGGTGAACTACACCGACGCCGGCGCGGCCGGCCGGCTCTGCAACAAGATCACCAACAAGGAGATGCAGGGCTACTGCCGCTCCGCGAGCGGCCTCTCCGCCTCGCTCGACTGAACGGTCTTTCACCGGAAGGGGCCCGCGCCGCACGGCGCGGGCCCCTTTCCGTAGGATCGCGGTGATCGGGTGCGCCGAGGACGCCGCGCCACCAGGCCCCGCACCCCCTGGGAGCCCGCCGTGACCCCTGACGACTTCCGCGCCGCGGCGCACGCCGCCGCCGACCTGGTCTCCGACTACCTCGACGGCCTGCCCGCCCGCCCGGTCTGGCAGCCCATGGACGGGACCGCCCGGGCGGCCCTGCTGGACGCACCCCTCCCGGCCGGGGGCACCGCGCTCACCGAGCTGCTCGCCGCCGTCGAGCGGGACGTCCTGCCGTACCCGATGGGCAACGGCAACCCGCGTTTCTTCGGCTGGGTGAACTCCGCCCCCGCCCCGGCCGGCGTGCTGGCCACCCTCGCCGCCGCCGCGATGAACCCCAGCTCGGCCGGCGGCGACCACGCCGACGTCCACCTGGAGCGGACGGTGGTCCGCTGGATCGCCGAGCTGGTGGGCTTCCCGCACCCCGCCGGCGGCGGACTGCTGACCTCCGGCACCTCGATGGCGACCATCGTCTGCCTCGCGGCCGCCCGCAACCGCGCCGCCCGGGCCGCCGGGTGGGACGTCCGCGAGGACGGCCTGGCCGGCCTGCCGCCACTGGTCGGATACGTCACCGGCGAGACCCACTCCTGCGTCCGCAAGGCCGCCGAGCTGCTCGGCCTCGGCAGCCGGCACCTGCGCACCGTCGCCACCGGCCCCGACGGCCGGCTGGACACCGCCGACCTGCGCGCCGCGATCGAGCGCGACCGGGCCGCCGGCCTGCTGCCGTTCCTGGTGGTCGCCTCGGCCGGCACGGTCGGCACCGGCGCCGTGGACGCCTTCCACCCGATCGCCGACCTCTGCGCCGAGCAGGGCCTCTGGCTGCACGTGGACGGCGCGTACGGGGCCTTCGGCCGGCTCGACCCGGCGATCGCCCACCGCTACGCCGGCCTGGAGCGGGCCGACTCGCTCGCCCTCGACCCGCACAAGTGGCTGGGCGTCCCGGTCGACTGCGGCTGCGCACTGGTGCGCGACACCGGGGAGCTGCGCGGCACCTTCAGCCTCGTCCCCTCTTACCTGCGGGACGAGGCGGCCGGCGAGCTCGGTTGGTTCTCCGAGTACGGCACCGAGCAGACCCGCCCGTTCCGCGCCCTCAAGGTCTGGGCCACCATCGCCCACCGCGGCCGCGACGGCCTCGCCCGGGACATCGCCCGCTGCACCGAGCTGGCCCGACACCTGGGCGAACTCGTCACCGCCGACCCCGAGTTGGAGCTGCTCGCCGAGGTGCAGACCTCCATCACGGCCTTCCGGTACCGGCCGGCCGGGCTCGACGAGGCCGGCCTCGACGCACTGAACCGCGAGCTGCCCGCGGCGGTCCAGCGCCGCGGCCGGGTCTTCGTCACCGGCGCGCGCCTCGGCGACCGCGAGATGCTCCGCGCCTGCCTCCTCAACGCCACCACCACCGAGGCCGACCTCGCCCTCCTGCTGGCCGAGGTGAAGTCGGCCGCCGCCGACCTGCACACCATTTACCGACCGGACACGGAGGATTCGTGATCGTGAAACACCGGGGCGGCAGATTGGCGGCATGGAGCACACGGAGAAGCTGACGACGACCCGATCCCCGCAGACGCCGACCCCCTCCCGTGCCCAACGGCGCGGCGCCCGCAGCCACCGCTGGCGCCGCGACACCGTCGAGCTCGCCGCGGTCTTCCTCTCGGTGACCGCCGCCGACCTGGTGGCCAAGGTCGTGGTGCACGGCCCCGACGGCCCGGTGGTGCTCGCCGCCTCCGCGGCCGCCCTGGTCGCCACGGCGCTCTTCCACACCTGGTGGTCGCACCGCCACCAGCTGCACGGCCCGCCCGCGCCGGACGCGCCCGCACCCCCGGGCGCCGCGGGGTCCGCCGCGGCCGAGCCGCCGAAGGGACCGCTGGACGGCTTCGAGGAGACCGCGCTCTGGCGGATCCGCACCACCGTGCAGGACTCCCCCGGCAGCCTGGCCCGGGTCTGCACGGCGTTCGCCGAGCGGCGGGTCAACATCGTCTCGATGCAGTCCCACCCGCTGCCCGAGGGCACCGTGGACGAGTTCTTCGTCCGCGCCCCGCGCTCGTTCACCCGGGCCGACCTGACCGCGCTGGTGGCCGCGGCCGGCGGGCACGACATCTGGAGCGCGCCCGCCGACGCGCACGACCTGGTGGACGGGCCGACCCACGTGCTGGCGCTGGCCACCCGGACCGCGCTGGACGCCGCCGAGCTGCCGGTCGCCCTGCGCCAGCTGTTCGGGCAGTGCACCATCCGGCAGTACCCGGGCGGGGCCGGGCGCGCCGCCGCCGGGGTGGACGGCCACGTGCTGCGGCTGCCGCTGCCGTCCGGCGACCTGATCGAGCTCAGCCGGCCGCAGCTGCCCTTCACCCCGACCGAGTTCGCCCGGGCCAAGGCCCTGGTCGAGCTGGACACCCTGCTCGGCCCCCGGGTCCCGGACGTCCGCGCGCGGCTGACGCTGCCCGCCGGCGCCGACCTCACCGTGCGGCGGGCCGACGCCGGCGACAAGGAGGCGGCGCTGGCCATGCACCACCGCTGCTCCCCCGACACCCTGCGCAAGCGCTACCACGGCCCGGTCCGGGACGCCGACCGCTACCTCGACCACCTGCTGGACGCCCGGCACGGCCAGACCCTGGCCGTGGAGGCGGCGGACGGCCGGATCGTGGCCCTCGGGCACCTGATGTGGGACGACGACAGCGCCGAGGTCGCGGTGCTGGTCGAGGACGCCTGGCAGCGCCGCGGGCTGGGGCTGGACCTCATGCGGCGGATGTCCGCGCTGGCCCTGGAGGCGGGGGTGGAGACGGTCTACGCCGTCACCCAGTCGTCCAACACCGGGCTGATCGCCACCATGCGCAGGCTGGCCGCACCGCTGGACTACCAGGTCGAGGAGGGCACCCTGGTGATCACCGCGCACCTGGCGGAGGCCGCCGAGCAGCTCCCCGTCCCCTGGCCGACCCGCCCGGGGCGGTAGGACCCGGCCCTGTGGATCCTGCCGGGCGCGGCCCGGCGGCCCGGCCGTGCCGGGTTACCCGGCGGTTCGATAGCCGATCATCCGGCAACCAACCAGCCGGTTATCGTTTCTTCACCACATCCTCACGGGGCCCCTCGGGCCGGACGGCGAGCCCGCCGTCCGGCCCGTCGCACGCCCGCCACGGGGAACCGGCAGGCCCCGGATCAGCGTCCCCAGCGGCGAAAGGCCCCTCCGTACACCGTCTTTCCTGACACCGCGTCAGGGCCGCCGCAAGGGGGCCGCCGGGGCCGTCGCAGCAGGCGGCGCGGGGTCCGGAGCATCGAGCCGGCCGGCGGAGTCGGTAGGCTGACCCCGTCCCCGCCGCCCGACGGCTCGTTATCCGGCCCCCGGGCGGTGCCGCAGCAAGGAGGAACCACTGAGCATGGCAGGCACCGAACCGGAGCCCACAGGCGCACGCGACGCCTCGCTGCCCGCCCGCGCCAAGATCGCTGTGACGGCCGGCCGGGTGGCCGCCGCCGTGTCCCGCAAGGCCGGCCGCGGAAGCGGCTCGGTGATCGGCGGCAAGGTCGCCCTCAAGCTCGACCCCGATCTGCTCGCCACCCTGGCCGACCACCTGGACGTGGTGCTGGTCAGCGCCACCAACGGGAAGACCACGACCACCCGACTGATCGCCGAGGCGCTGCGCGCCGCCGGCCCGGTGGTCTCCAACGCCCTCGGCGCCAACATGCCGGCCGGCATCACCTCCGCCCTGGCCGGCGGCTCGGACGCCCGCTTCGGCGTCATCGAGGTGGACGAGAAGTACCTGGCCGGGGTCGCCCGCGACACCCGCCCGAAGGCGATCGCACTGCTCAACCTCTCCCGCGACCAGCTCGACCGCGCCGCCGAGACTCGCATGATGGCCGAGAAGTGGCGCGAGGGCCTCCAGGACACCGAGGCCGTGGTCATCGCCAACGCCGACGACCCGCTGGTGACCTGGGCCGCCTCCTCCTGCAAGAAGGTGGTCTGGGTGGCCGCCGGCCAGGCCTGGAAGGAGGACGCCTGGTCCTGCCCCGCCTGCGGCGGTGTGATGCAGCGCCCCGGCGACGACTGGTTCTGCCAGGACTGCGGCTTCCGGCGCCCCAACCCGCACTGGGCGCTCCAGGGCACCCACGTGATCGACCCGCAGCGCGGCGCCTGGCCGATCCAGCTCCAGCTGCCCGGCCGCGCCAACCTGGCCAACGCCACCAGCTCGGCCGCGGTCGCCGCCGTCTTCGGCGTCGCCCCCCAGGTCGCGCTGGAGCGGATGCGCTCGGTCACCGCCGTGGCCGGCCGCTACGACGTGGTGCAGTACCAGGGCCGCGACATAAGGCTGCTGCTGGCCAAGAACCCGGCCGGCTGGCTGGAGACCTTCTCGCTGATCGACGGCCCCCCGGCTCCGGTCATCCTCTCCGTCAACGCCCTCGACGCCGACGGCACCGACACCTCGTGGCTCTGGGACGTCGACTACGAGCGCCTCGCCGGGCACCCGGTGTTCGTGATGGGCCAGCGCAAGCTGGACCTGGCCGTCCGCCTGGAGGTCGCCGGGCTGCAGTTCCACGTGGTGGACTCGCTGGAGCAGGCCGTCCGGATGGCGCCGCCCGGCCGGATCGAGGCGATCGCCAACTACACCGCCTTCCAGCAGCTGCGGAAGGTCGTGGCCGGCTGATGCCGGCCCAGCAGCCCCATCGAGTGAGCGTGACGGAAGGCCTTCGAGGATGAGTGAGAGCAGCCTGCGCGTGGTCTGGGTCTACCCGGACCTGCTCAGCACCTACGGCGACCGGGGCAACGCCCTGGTCGTGGAGCGCCGGGCCCGCCAGCGCCACCTCAACGTGACCCGGATCGACGTCCGCTCCGACCAGTCGATCCCCACCAGCGGGGACATCTACCTGATCGGCGGCGGCGAGGACCGCCCGCAGCGGCTGGCCGCCGAGCGGCTGCGCGCCGACAGCGGCCTGATCCGGGCCGCCGAGAACGGCGCGATCATCTTCGGCGTCTGCGCGGGCTTCCAGATCATGGGCCGCGAGTTCGTCAACGACCTCGGCGAGCGCGAGCCCGGCCTGGGCCTGCTCGACGTCTGGACCACCCGCGGCGAGGGCGCCCGCTGCGTCGGCGACGTGCTCGCCGACGTGGACCCGCGCCTGGGCCTGCCGCAGCTGACCGGCTTCGAGAACCACCAGGGCGTCACCCACCTCGGCCAGGGCGTCCAGCCCTTCGCCAACGTCACCGTCGGCCGGGGCAACGGCACCGGGGACGGCACCGAGGGCGCCTGGCGGGACACCGTCTTCGGCACCTACCTGCACGGCCCGGTGCTGGCCCGCAACCCCGCCGTGGCGGACATGCTGATCAAGCTGGCGCTGGACGTCAACGCCCTGCCGCCGGCCGACACCACCTGGTACGACGCGCTGCGCGCCGAGCGCATCGCGGCCACTTCGCGCCCCGCGTAGCACGCCCCCCGCCCGGTCCGGGTGCCCGCGATGCGGTCACCCGGCCCACCGGCGGGCCGGACGTACCACAATGGGGCTGCCGGCTGCACACCCTCCTCGGCAGCAGGCTGCACTTCCGCGCGGGGGCGCCGACGGCGCCGCTCCCGCGTCGGCCCCTGCCCGGCCGGACGCAGGGGCCGTATGCTCGACTCCCCGGCCGCTTTCGGGCGTTCCGTCCGAATCGGCCGGTCCTTCACCCCACGGTCGCCTCCCCGTCACCACGGTGCGGGATCGGGCCGCTACGGTGACGGCTCGTCGTCCCAGCCTGTAGTCCGGCCGTTCCTCGGTTCTGCTCGGGAGTTGCAAAGCAATGCGTATTGGAGTGCTGACCAGCGGCGGTGACTGCCCCGGACTGAATGCGGTGATCCGCTCCGTGGTCCACCGGGGGGTGGTCGACCACGGCGACGAGATCATCGGGTTCGAGGACGGCTGGCGCGGTTTCCTGGAGGGCCACCACCGGCCCCTGACCCTCGACTCGGTGAGCGGCATCCTCGCTCAGGGCGGCACCATCCTCGGGTCCTCCCGGGTGCAGCCCAGCCACCTGCGCGACGGCGTCGAGCGCGCCAAGCAGTACTGCGCCGACCTCGGCCTGGACGCCGTCATCCCGATCGGCGGTGAGGGCACGCTCAAGGCCGCCAAGCTGATGAGCGACGCCGGCCTGCCGATCGTCGGCGTGCCGAAGACCATCGACAACGACATCGCCTGCACCGACGTGACCTTCGGCTTCGACACCGCCGTCTCGGTCGCCACCGAGGCGCTGGACCGGCTGAAGACCACCGCCGAGTCGCACCAGCGCGTCATGGTCGTCGAGGTCATGGGCCGCCACACCGGCTGGATCGCGCTCAACGCGGGCATGGCGGCCGGCGCCCACGCGATCGTCGTCCCGGAGCGCCCGTTCCACATCGAGAAGCTCACCGCCGTCGTCCGCGAGCGCTTCGACCGGCAGAAGAAGTTCGCGATCGTGGTCTGTGCCGAGGGCGCCAAGCCCGAGCCCGGCACCATGCACTGGGAGGAGGGCAGCAAGGACATCTACGGCCACGAGCGGTTCACCGGCATCGCCACCCAGCTCTCCCGCGAGCTGGAGCACCGCCTCGGCAAGGAGGCCCGCCCGGTGATCCTCGGCCACACCCAGCGCGGCGGCACGCCGACCGCCTACGACCGGGTGCTGGCCACCCGCTTCGGCTGGCACGCCATCGAGGCCGTCCACAAGGGCGCCTTCGGCCACATCACCGCGCTGCAGGGCACCAACATCAACCTGGTGCCGCTGGCGGAGGCCGTCGCCGAGCTGAAGACCGTCCCGCAGGAGCGCTACGTGGAGGCCGAGACGGTCATCTGACCCGTCCGCCCCTCGCCGCACCGCGGCCCGCAGCACCACCGCACCGGCCCCCGAGCACCCGCTCGGGGGCCGGTGCCGTTCCCGCCCCGGCGGTCGGCGCCGCTCCCGCGCCGGGGCCGCTGCCGTTCCCGCTCGCGGTCGGTGTCATTCCGGCCCGGCGCCCGGCGGCAGCGGCTAGCGTGACCGGTGGACCGGCCCACCACGGAAGGAACCAGTCGATGGAGATCCTCGCGTACGGCGTCCTGACCGACGAGCGGCCGTTGCTGGAACAGGCCTTCGCCGGGCGGCACGAGCTGCGCTGCCTGGACGTCTTCCTGAACCGGGACACCGCCCCGCTGGCCGCCGGCCACCCGGTGGTCAGCAGCAGCGTCAACGCCGTGCTCGACGCCGGGACGCTCGGTGCCCTGGCCGCCGGCGGCACCAAACTGATCGCCCAGCGCTCCACCGGGTTCAACAACATCGACCTGGAGGCCGCCGCCGAGCTGGGCCTGACCGTCGCCCGGGTCTCCCACTACAGCCCCTACGCGGTCGCCGAGCACGCCTGGGCGCTGGCGCTGGCGGTGAACCGGCGGCTCGCCCGGGCCACCGTCCGCACCCGCGAGTTCGACTTCCGGCTGGACGGCCTGCTCGGCCGCGACATCCACGGCATGACCGTCGGCGTCGTCGGCACCGGCAAGATCGGCGCCTGCTTCGCCCGGATCGCCGCCGGCTTCGGCACCGAGCTGCTCGGCTGGGACCTCGCCCCGAACCCGGACTGCCTGGAGCTCGGCATGGCCTACACCGAGCTGCCCGAACTGCTCGGCCGCTCCGACCTGATCAGCCTGCACGTCCCGCTGGTGCCGGCCACCCACCACCTGATCGACGGCGCCGCCCTGGCGCGGATGAAGGACGACGCCATCCTGGTCAACTCCAGCCGCGGCGGCCTCGTCGACAGCGCCGCCCTGGTCGAGACCCTGCGCGCCGGACGGCTGTCCGGCGTCGGCCTCGACGTGTACGAGGAGGAGACCGGCGTCTTCTTCACCGACCGCTCCGTCCGGGGCATCTCCGACGACACCCTCGCCCGCCTGGTCACCTTCCCCCAGGTGCTGGTCACCAGCCACCAGGCCTACTTCACCAGTACCGCCGTCGGCCAGATCATCGACGCCACCGCCCGCAACATCGACGACTTCGCCGCCGGCCGCCGCAACGAGAACACCCTCGTGCCGAGGGAGTAGGCCGCAGAGAGCCCGACCGTCAGCAGACCGGGGTGGCGTTCCAGTGCTGGCGGAAGCGGCGCCGGGCCCGGTGCAGGCGGGACCGGACGGTGCCGACCGGGAGCTGCAGGGTGTGCGCGATCTCCTCCTCGCTCAGGCCCAACACCCTGAGCGAGAGCACCTGTTGGTGCTGACGGGAGAGGCGTTCCAGGATGTCGTCGATGTGCACCACGTCCAGCGGGTCGGCGGTCTGGGTGACCTCCGGGAGCGCGTCCGCGGCGGAGGCCACCGAGAGCCGGGCGGCGCGCACCGCCTCACGGACGGCGATGGCGCGCACCCAGCCGTAGAACGCCCCGGTGTCCCGCAGGCCGTGCACACCGCGGTAGACCGCGAGCAGAGCCTCCTGGACGGCGTCCGGGCCGTGCCGCCGGGCGATCGGCGTGCACACCCGGGAGACGTAGGGCGCGATGTGGGCCAGCAGGTCGTTGAGCGCCTGCCGGTCGCCGGCCCGTGCCCGGACGAGCAGCTGCGCCGCGGTCGCGGCCGGGCTCGTGTCGACCGCCGTCAAGACGCGGCGCTCCCGGTCGGCCCGCCGAGCGCGGCGAGGTCCAGGAGCGCGGCCTGCACGTCGTCCCGGAGGGCTGCCATGAAGGGGCCGCTGAAGCACTCCGTCCAGTACGGGAACTCCACCGCGAGGCGCCCGGCGAAGGTGGTCACGCACGCCATCAGCGGGCTGCGCCCGGCCTGCGGGAAGTACTGCTCCCGCGCCGGAACCAGCCGCACGTCGAGCAGTTCCAGCCCCTCGGGCAGGGGCGGGGCCGCGACGGCCCCCATGTTGGTGGCGATCACCGTGCCGGCCATCAGCGGCGGGAACTCCGCCACCCGGGGCATGATGCGCACCTCCAGCGGCGGTTCGCCGGCCTCCAGGGCCCGGCGCAGTCCGCCGGTCACCGTACGGGCCAGCTCCACCGGCTCGCTGTCCGGGGCGACGTCGAGCGCCTGGACGTTGGAGGTGACGGCGGCGATCATCAGCTCGCGCGGCACCGGGGGCGTCATGCGGGAGCGCAGGTCGACGGGTGACAGGCAGCCGAGCGTCCGCGGGCCCTCACCGGGCAGCCGCCGCCGGGCGGCGACCAGCAGGGCGCCGGCGACCAGTCCCTGCACCGAGACGCCGAACGCGGCCGCCGCGCGGCGCAGTTGGAGGGTCCGTTCGGCGTCCAGCCGCAGTCGGGCGATCTCGATCCGGCCGCCCTCGACCCCGCCCGCGGCGTCGTAGGGCACCAGCTCGACCGGGCGGGCCCGGGCGGCGGCCACCCGGCGGTCGAAGTACCGGGCGACCTCCTCCTCGGGACAGGGCGGCAGCTGCTCGGTCAGCGGCGCCGGCCAGTCGGTGCACCAGGGTTCCGGGGCCGTGCCGGGTGCGGCGAGCAGCTGCGCGTAGCGGTCCCAGAGCGCATGGTGCAGCGCGATGGCGCTGTGGCCGTCGGTGACGGTGTGGTCGACGACCAGCACCACGGTGTCGGTGCCGCCGCCGCGCAGCAGCGTGGCGCGGACCAGCGGGCCGCCCACCGGCAGCGGGGCGTTGAGTTCGTCGGCGTAGCCGTGGTCGGCGTCCTCCCGCACCAGCAGGCGCGGCGGGGTGTCGAGCTCCTGGAGGACGAACCCGGCGTCCTCGCGTGCGATGCGGCAGCGCAGTGGCGGGTGCTTGGCGGTCAGGTCCGCGAAGGCCGCGGTGAGCACCTGCGGGTCGACCCCGCCCGACACCGCGCAGGAAATGACGGCCCGGCTCCGCTGGCCGACGTAAAGCGTTTCCACGGGGCATAGCAAGCGCTGCATGGTGAGCCTTTCGAGCTTTGGAACGGCGCACTGTTCGGTCCTACGGATGGCGAGCCGATCAGGTTCGACCGAATCCGGATTTCCGCAGCAAGATTCGTGTCCCCCGTAGCTGCGGCGGACCCGCCGAAGGGGTCCGCGCGCTCAGCTTTTCACCTGGTCGCGTACGCGCCAAGGTCGCCTCTCAGACATGGCCGAATCGCGTCTTCCGGCGGGTTCTCGGCCAAATCAGCCCCGGCACGGGATCCGGAAGTTCCACATCCGAGCTGGCCGGACGCATCGATTGCCCACTTTTGTCCCGACCGGCCACCGGCAAAGTTGACCTTGACCCGACAAGTGGGGCTCCTGATAATGAGGCCTGAATGATCACCGTCGCCAATGCATTCAGCAGTGCGACGCGCCTCCACGCCGGGCTCCGTTCAGCCCGAATTCACCTTTCACTTTCTTGAGCTTTCCGTGGGTACGCCGGCGGCTTTCCTCGCGCGCGCCCCGACTCCTGCTCGAAGACATCGGTCGGTCTCTCCGGCGGTATTCCCGCTCCGCGCTGAAGGTTGGTGCAATGTCAGTCCACGAGGAAGAACTCCGGCCACTGTCGGGCGCCCAGGAAGGAATCTGGTTCGCCCAGCGGCTCGACCCCGCCAATGGCGCCTACAACACCGGCGAGTACGTCGAGATCCACGGCCGCATCGACCCGGCGCTGTTCGAGACCGCCCTGCGGCGCACGGTGGCGGAGGCCCAGACCTTCGCGCTGCGCTTCCGCGACACCCCGGACGGACCGTGCTGCGTGCTGCCCGCCGAGCCGGCCGACTGGCCGCTGCACCGGGTCGACCTGAGCGCGGAGCCCGACCCGCGGGCCGCGGCCGAGGAGTGGATCCGCGCCGACCTGGCCGCCGCCGTGGACCTGGAGAGCGGCCCGCTGTTCACCCACGCGCTGTTCACGCTGGGCGCCGACCACTACGCCTGGTCCCTGCGCGCCCACCACATCCTGCTGGACGGCTACAGCTACAAGCTGGTGGCCCGCCGGCTGGCCGAGACCTACAGCGCGCTGGCCGCGGGCGGCGAGGTCCCGCCGGATCCGTTCGGCCCGATCGGCCCGCTGCTGGAAGCCGATGCCGAGTACCGGTCCTCGGAGCGCTTCGCCCGGCACCGCGCGTACTGGACCGACCGGCTCGCCGACGCGCCCGCGCCGGTGCGGCTGAGCGGGCGCACCGCGCCGCCGGTCCACTCGTTCCGCCGCCGCGCCACCGTGCTGCCCGACGCCGAGGGCCTGGCGGCCGCCGCCGGCCGGTTCGGCGCCTCCCGCACCGACCTGCTGGTGGCCGCGGTGGCCGCCTACCTGCACCGGGCGACCGGCGCGGAGGACCTGGTGCTCGGGCTGGCCACGATGAGCCGCCTGGGCTCGGCCGCGCTGCGCACGCCGGGCACCACCTCCGACATCCTGCCGCTGCGGGTCGCGGTGAGCCCGGGCACCACGGTGGGCGACCTGGTGCGCGGGGTCGCCGCCGAGCTGGCCGCCCTGCGGCGCAACCAGCTCTACCGCGGCGAGTACCTGCGCCGTGACCTGGGCCTGCTCGACGGAGGGCGGCGGTTGTACGGGCCGGTGGTCAACCTGATCCCGTTCAGCGAGGACCTGCGCTTCGGCGGGCACCCGAGCACCTCGCACCACCTCACCGGCGGCGCCGTCGAGGACCTGCAGATCAACGTCCGCCCCGCCGAGGACGGTCCCGGGCTGTGGCTGGCCTTCGACGCGAACCCCGCGGCGTACACCGAGCAGGAACTGACCGCACACCAGCAGCGCTTCGTGCACCTGCTCGACCAGCTGGCCACCGCCGAGCCCGGCCTGCCGCTCGCCCGCACCTCCCTGCTGCTGCCGCACGAGCACCGGCAGCTGCCCGAACTCGCCCCGGCGCCGCCGCTGCCCGCCGCCCTCACCGCGGCGGCCCGCGGCACCCTGCCGGCCCGGTTCGAGGAGCAGGCGGCCCGCGCCCCGCAGGCGCCGGCCGTCACCGACGAGCACGCCACCCTGACCTACGCCGAGCTGAACGACCGGGCCAACCGGCTCGCCCGGCTGCTGGCGGCCCGCGGCGCCGGCCCCGGCCGGCTGGTGGCGCTGGCCCTGCCGCGCACCGCCGAGCTGGTCACCGCCGTCCTAGCCGTGCTCAAGACCGGGGCCGGCTACCTGCCGCTGGACCCGGCCCAGCCCGCCGAGCGGCTGCGCCTGGTGACCGAGGACGCCGCGCCGCTGCTCACCGTCACCGACGTCGGCAGCGCCGGGAAGCTGCCGGCCGACGGCCCGGTACCCGTGGTGCTCGGTGCCCCGGCGGCCGAGCGGGAGCTCGCCGTGCTCTCCCCCGCCGACCTCACCGACGCCGACCGGACCGCGCCGCTCACCCCGGACACCGTGGCGTACGTCATCCACACCTCGGGCTCGACCGGCCGGCCGAAGGGCGTGCCGGTCCCGCACGGCAACGTGCTGCGCCTGTTCGCCGCCGCCGGGGACTTCGCGTTCGGGCCCGAGGACGTGTGGACGCTCTTCCACTCCTACGCCTTCGACTTCTCCGTCTGGGAGCTGTGGGGCGCGCTGCTGCACGGCGGTCGCCTGGTGGTCGTCCCGTACGCGGTCTCCCGTGCGCCCGGGGACTTCCTGGAGCTGCTGCGGCGCGAGCGCGTCACCGTGCTCAACCAGACGCCCTCGGCCTTCCACCAGCTGGTGCGGGCCGACCAGGAGGCGCCCGCCGGGGCCGCACCGCTGGCCCTGCGCTACGTCGTCTTCGGCGGCGAGGCGCTGGAGGCCGCCCATCTGCGCCCCTGGCTGGACCGGCACGGGGACCGGGGCCCGGAACTGGTCAACATGTACGGCATCACCGAGACCACGGTGCACGTCACCCACCACCGGGTGACCCGGGAAGCGGTCGAGGAGCCCAACTCGCGGGGCACCATCGGCGTCCCGCTCGCCGATCTGCGGGTGTACGTGCTGGACCACTGCCTGCAGCCGGTGCCGCCCGGCACGGTGGGCGAGATGTACGTCGCCGGCCCCGGCCTGGCGCTCGGCTACCTGGACCGGCCGGGGCTGACCGCGCAGCGCTTCGTCGCCGACCCGTTCGGTGCACCCGGCTCCCGGATGTACCGCACCGGCGACCTCGCCCGGCGCGCCGGGGACGGCACCCTGGAGTACCGGGGCCGGGCCGACCAGCAGGTCAAGATCCGCGGCTTCCGGATCGAACCGGGCGAGATCGAGGCCGCCCTGGTCGCTCACCCCGCGGTGGCCCAGGCGGCCGTGGTGGCCCGCGACCTGGGCGGCGACCGGGTGCTGGTGGCGTACGCGGTGCCGGCGCCCGCCGAGCGGCCCGACCCGGCCGCACTCCGGGCCCACCTGGCCGGGCTGCTGCCCGAGCACCTGGTGCCGGCCGCCTGCGTGCTGCTGGAGGCGCTGCCGCTGACCGGCAACGGCAAACTGGACGCGGCCGCGCTGCCGGCGCCGGACTTCGCCGCCGCGGCCGGCGGCCGGGCCCCGGACACCGCCGAACAGGCCCTGGTCTGCCGGCTGTTCGAGGAGGTGCTGCGCCTGCCGGAGGGCAGCGTCGGCCGCGACGACAGCTTCTTCGCCCTGGGCGGCCACTCGCTCAGCGCCACCCGACTGCTCTCCCGGCTGCGGCTGGAGACCGGTCAACAGGTGCCGGTGGCGGCGCTGTTCGACGCCCCGACGCCCGCCGGGGTGGCCGGGCGGCTGACGCCCGGCGGTCCGCGGTCGCAGGCCCGCCCGCCGCTGGCGCCCGCCGGGCGTCCCGAGCTGCTGCCGCTCTCCCACGGGCAGGAGAGCATGTGGTTCCTCAACCGGATCGACGCCTCCGGCGCCACCTACAACATCCCCCTGGTGGTACCGCTGGCCGGCGGGCTGGACGTCGGGGCGCTGCGTGCGGCGCTGGCCGACCTGGCCGACCGGCACGAGAGCCTGCGCACCCTGCTGACCGAGACGGACGGACGGCCCCGGCAGCGGGTGCTGCCCGCCGGGGAGCGCGCCCCGCAGCTGACGGAGGTCGACTGCCCGGCCGAGGAGGTCGCCGCGCAGCTGACCGCCACGCTGCGCCACCGCTTCGACCTGGCGGGCGAACTGCCGCTTCGCGCCTGGCTGCTGGGCACCGGCCGGGACCGCGTCCTGGTCCTGGTCCTGCACCACAGCGCCGGTGACGGCTGGTCGCTGCGCCCGTTGGCCGACGACCTCTCCGCGGCCTACGCGGCCCGGCTCGCGGGCCGGGGCCCGGGATGGCGCCCGCTGCCGGTGCAGTACGCCGACTACGCGCTCTGGCAGCGCCGCCTGCTCGCCCCGCCGCCGGCCGGGACGGGCCTGCTGGAGCAGCAACTGACCTTCTGGCGCCAGGCGCTGGCCGGCCTGCCGGAGGACGCCGGGCTGCCCGCGGACCGGCCCCGGGGCACCCGGCCCGGCGACGGCGCGGCCCGCACGCTGACCGTGGACGCCGGACTGCACCGGGCGCTGCTGCGGCAGGCCGAGGACGGCGAGGCCAGCCTGTTCATGGTGCTGCAGGCCGCGCTGGGCGCGCTCCTCACCCGGTGGGGCGCCGGCCCGGTGGTCGCGATCGGCACGCCCGTCGCCGGCCGTACCGACCCGGCGCTGGACGACCTGGTCGGCCTGCTGACCAACACGCTGGTGCTGCCCACCGACGCCTCCGGCGACCCGGACTTCCGCACCCTGCTGGCCCGGGTGCGGGCCGTCGACCTGGCCGCCTACGACCACCAGGACGTTCCGTTCCCGCTGCTGGTGGAGGCCCTCAACCCGCCCCGGCACCCGGCCAGGCACCCGCTGTTCCAGGTGATGCTGGCGCTGCAGAACGCGGGCGAGGCCGTGCTGCGGCTGGGCCCGACCACGGCGCCGCTGCGGCCCACCGCGACCGGCACCGCCAAGTTCGACCTGTTCCTCGACGTGGTCGAGCGGACCGACGAGCAGGGCGCCCCGGCCGGCCTGGACTGCCATCTGGAGTACGCCACCGAGCTGTTCGACGCCCCCACGGCCGAGGGGCTGGCGCAGGCGCTGCACCGGCTGTTGACCGCGGTCGCCGCCGACCCGGCGCAGCGGCTCGGCGCACTGCCCGCTCCCCCGTCACCGCACGGCGCGGCCGATCCGGCCCCGCCCGGCCCCGACCCGGCGGCGCTGGAGCGCGCCGCACTGGCCACCGGCGGGCTGCGCGCGGCGGCCGCCGTCCGCGAACCGGACGGCCGGCCGCGGCTGTTCGCGGTGCCCGCCCGCGCGGGGGCCGCCGAGCAGACCGCACGCGCGCTCGGCACCGACGCCCGGCTGACCGTGGTCGGCGCCCTGCCGTACGACGCCGACGGCGCGCTGGACACCGCCGCGCTGACGGGCCTGCCCCCGCTGGACCGGGTGACCGCCGAACAGTGGCAGCGCGCACTGGCGGCGCTGCCCGGCGTCCGCGCGGCCACCGTCGACCTGGAGGACGCGCCCGAGGAGCTGGGCACCCGGCGTCCGGCCGCCGCCCGACGGCGCCCGGCGGCGGAGCGGCCGGCCGGGGCGGCGGCCACCGCGGACACGCCGCTCGCGGTGAGCACCGGCCCCGAGCTGCCGGAGCCCACGGTGGACAGCTGGGCGGCGGCGCTGCGCCGCGCCGCCGCGGCCGGGGAGCACGCGGAGGTGGTGCACGTCCGCGCGGACGGCTCGGAGACCCGGCGCAGCTACGCCTCGCTGGTCCCGGAGGCCTCCCGGGTGCTGGGCGGGCTGCGGGCCCTCGGGCTGCGCCCCGGCGACCGGGTGATCCTGCAGTGCGAGGACACCGAGGACTACCTCGCCGCCCTGTGGGGCTGCATCCTCGGTGGCATCACGGCCGTCCCGCTGACCGTGCCCGCCTCGTACGAGGCCGCCTCGGCGGCCCTGACCAAGCTGGAGGGCATCTGGCGGATGCTGGGCACGCCGCCGGTGGTCACCACCACGGCCGGCGAACCGGGGCTGCGCGGCCTGGCCGAGCGGCGCGGCTGGCCGGAGCTGCGGCTGGCCACCGTGGACGCGCTGCGCCGGGGCCCGGAGGACCGGGACTGGTACCGGGCGCAGCCGGACGACCTGCTGCTGATGCTGATGACCTCGGGCAGCACCGGCCTGCCCAAGGCGGTACGGCTGACCCACCGCAACGTGCTCACCCGCTCGGCGGCCGCCGCCGTCACCAACGACCTGTCGGCCGCCGACGTCTCGCTCAACTGGATCCCGCTGGACCACGTGACCGGCGTGGTGATGTTCCACCTGCGCGACGTCTACCTGACCTGCCGTCAGGTCCATGCGCCGACCGGCTGGCTGCTCCAGGACCCGCTGCGCTGGGTCGACCTGGCCGACCGGCACCGGGTGAGCGTCACCTGGGCGCCCAACTTCGCCTTCGGCCTGCTGGCCGAGCACGCCGACCGGATGGCCGGCCGCCGCTGGGACCTCTCGCCGATGCGGCTGGTGATGAACGCGGGCGAGGTCGTGGTGGCCGCCACCGCCCGCGGCTTCCTGCACGTGCTGCGCCCGTTCGGCCTGCCGCAGGACGTGATGCACCCGGGCTGGGGCATGTCGGAGACCTGCTCGGTGGTCACCGACGTCAGCCTGCCGGGCGAGCCGACCGGGGCGGACGAGTCCTTCGTCAGCTGCGGCCGGCCGTACCCGGGCTTCGCGATGCGGATCGTGGACGGCACCGACCGGGTGCTGCGCGAGGGCGAGGTCGGCCGCTTCCAGGTCCGCGGCACGTCGGTGACCTCGGGCTACCACGACAACGCCAAGGCCAACGCCGAGTCGTTCACCGCGGACGGCTGGTTCGACACCGGTGACCTGGCCTTCCTCCGCGACGGTGAGCTGTACATCACCGGCCGCGCCAAGGACGTCATCATCGTCAACGGCGTCAACCACTACAGCCACGAGATCGAGGCGTGCGTCGAGGAACTCGCCACCGTGGTGCGCAGCTTCACCGCTGCGGTGGCCGTGCGCCCCGATCCGGCGGCGGGCACCGACGAGCTGGCGCTCTTCGTCCACCTGGCCGACGGGGTGGACGCCGCCGCGGCGCTGCGCGAGATCCGCGGCAAGGTGACGCGGGAGATCGGGGTGAGTCCGGCCCATCTGCTGCCGGTCCCGGCGGCCGCGATCCCCAAGACCGAGATCGGCAAGATCCAGCGCACCCGGCTGCGCAAGCGCTTCGAGGCCGGGGAGTTCGACGAGGTGCTGCGGCAGGCGGAGGAGCTGCTGGGCACCGCCGCCACCGTCCCGGACTGGTTCCTGCGCCCGGTGTGGCAGCCCGCCCGGCCGCACCGCGCACCGGGCGGCGCCCCCGGGCACACCCTGGTGCTGGCCGGCCGCGGCGAGCGGGCCGGCGCCGTGGCGGAGCGGGTGGCCGCCGGGCTGCGGGCGGCGGACGGCCGCTGCACCGTGGTGACGGCGGGCCCCGGCTTCGAGCGCGCCGACGCGGCCCGCTACCGGGTCCGACCGGACCACGAGCCCGATCTGGCCCGGCTGCTGGACCGACTCGCACAGGACGGCCGCAGGGTCGACGCGGTACTGCACCTGGGCGCGCTGGACGGCGCCGACCGCGAGCCCGACAGCGTCGCGGAACTGGTCGAGGCGCAGCGCGACGGCGCGCAGTCGCTGCTCGCGCTGGCCCGGGCGCTGGCCGCCCGGGCCGAGCAGCGCACCGCCCCGCTGCCGTTGCTCTTCGCCACCGCCGGTGCCCAGCCGGTGCTGGCGGCCGAGCGGGGCGGCTACCTGCACGCGGCCGCCGGCGGGCTGCTGCGCACGCTGCGCGAGGAGCTGCCCTGGCTCGGCGCCGTCCACGTCGATCTGGCGGCGGACGTCGACGCCGGGGCGGCGGCCGGGGTGCTGCTGACCGAGCTGGCGCTGCCGCCCGGTGAACCGGAGGTCGCCCACCGGTCGGGCGTGCGCCACCTGCGCCGGCTGGCGCCGCTGCCCGAACAGCCGCCGGCCGAACAGCGGTCGGCCGAGCAGCCCCCGGCCGCCGGGCAGGGCGCCGACCCCGAGGCGCCCGGCTTCGTCCTGGTCAGTGGTGGCCTGGGCGGGGTCGGCACGGAGCTGGCCGCCCATCTGCTGCGCACGACCGGCACCCGGCTGCTGCTGGTCGGCCGCACCGCCCTGCCCGACGGGTCCGACCTGGAGCGGGAGCCGGCCACGGGTGGCCCGGCCGCCGACCGGGCCGAGGCGTACCGGCGGCTGCGGGCCATGGGCGAGATCCGCTACGAGGTGGCCGACGTGACCGACCCGGTGCAGCTGCGGGCCGCGGTGGACCGGGCCCGCGACGCGTGGTCGGCGCCGCTGGCCGGCGTGCTGCACCTGGCCGGCGACCGGGACGAGGCCCCGGTCACCGAGCTGGATCCGGAGCGCTGGCGGGCCGCGCTGGCGGCCAAGGTCGAGGGCGGCTGGGTGCTGCACCGGCTGGCCGCGGAGCTGGACGCCTCCTACACCGCCTTCTCCTCGGTCAACGGCTTCTTCGGCGGCTCGCTCAACGCGGCCTACGCGGCGGGCTGCGCCTTCCTGGACGCGCTCGCGGTGCGCCACGGGCGCGACGGACGCCCGGTGCGCAGTCTGGCCTGGAGCGCCTGGAAGGGGCGCGGGATGAGCGAGGGCTACCGGTTGGCGGCGCTGACCGAGGCCCGCGGCTACCGCGCCCTCGATCCGGTGGCGGCCCTGCGCTCGTACGACCTGGCAGCCGCGTCGGCCGAGCCGCACCTGCTGATCGGCGCGGACCGCACGGCGCCCTGGGTGCGCGCGCACCTGGCCGGCCCGGCCCGCCCGGTGCAGCGGCTGGCCGGCCGGGTGGTGCTGGCCGACGGCACCGACCTGGGAGCGGTGTGCGCGGGCGCCGGCGAGGCGGCCCGGACGCTGGACGTCGACGGGCACTGGGTGCTGCGGGCCGCGGGGTCCGCCGAGCCCGGCGCGGCCGGGGCCCCGGACGGAGCGGCGGACGCGGCCGACCGGCTGGAAGGGACCATCGCCGGGATCTGGGCCGGGCTGCTGGGCCGGGAGCGGATCGGCCGGGAGGAGAACTTCTTCGACCTGGGCGGCAGTTCGCTGCTGCTGGTGGCCGCGCAGGCCGGGGTGAACGAGGCGCTGGGCACCGACCTGACGGTGGTGGACCTGTTCGGCCACCCGACGGTGCGCGATCTGGCCCGGCACCTCGCTACGACCGGCATGCGCACCGCCGACGGCACCTCGCCCGCCGATCCCGGCGTACCGGAGCCCGACGCCGCCGGCCGGCCCGCCGAGCCGACGGCCCCGAGCGCCGCCTCGGCACTGGACCGGGCCCGCCGGCAGAACCAGCGGCGGCGCACCGCACAGGCCGCCCGCCGTACCACCGCACAGCAGAAGGGCGACAACCATGGCTGACGAACACCTGGCCACCGACGACCCGATGACGGGTGACGACCCCCCGCTGATCGCCGTGATCGGCATGGCCGCCCGGTTCCCGGGCGCGGCCGACGTCGACGGGTTCTGGGCCAACCTGGCCGCCGGGCGGGACTCGATGCGGCAGGTCGACGACGACGAGTTCCTGGCCGCCGGCGGCGACCCGGCGGACCTGGCCGACCCCGACCTGGTCCGCACGGTCTCCGTCCTGGAGGGCATCGACCGGTTCGACGCCGCGTTCTTCGGCTACAGCCCGACCGAGGCCGCCGTGGTGGACCCGCAGCAGCGCCTGCTGCTGGAGACCGCCTACCACGCGGTGGAGGACGCGGGGTACGCCGGCGGCTTCGGCGACCGGCAGGTCGGGGTGTACGCGGGGGCGGGCGACAGCCGCTACTACCCGTCGCACCTGCACCCGCAGTACGCCGGCCGGCCCGGCTCGGTCGCCCTGGTGCACGCGGCCACCAGCAACTCGCTGGGCACCCTGGCCACCCGGGTCTCCTACGAGCTGGGGCTGACCGGGCCGAGCCTGTCCCTGCAGACCGCCTGCTCCACGGCCCTGGTCGCCGTCCACCAGGCCTGCCAGGACCTCATCGACTACCGCTGCGACACCGCCCTGGCCGGGGCGGTGTCGGTCAACCCCTCGGCGCTGCTGGGCTACCGCTGGGTGCCCGGCGGTCCGTTCTCGCCGGACGGGTACTGCCGGGCCTTCGCCGCGGACGCGGCCGGTACCTCCTCCGGCGACGGGGTGGGCGTCGTGGTGCTCAAGCGCCTGGAGGACGCGATCGCCGACGGGGACCGGATCCGCGCGGTGGTGCGCGGCTCGGCGGTGAACAACGACGGCCGCCGCAAGGTCGGCTTCACCGCGCCGAGCCCGGCCGGCCAGACCGAGGCGGTGCTGGCCGCGCAGTTGGCGGCCGGCGTCACCGCGGACACCATCGGCCTGGTCGAGGCGCACGGCACCGCGACCGCGATGGGGGACCCGGTCGAGGTCGCGGCGCTCACCGAGGCGTTCCGGCACAGCACCGACGAGCGCGGCTACTGCGCGCTGGGCTCCGTGAAGACCAACATCGGGCACCTGGGCGCGGCGGCGGGCATCGCCGGTTTCGTCAAGGCCGTCCTCGCCCTGGAGCACCGCCGGATCCCGCCGACCCTGCACTTCGAGCGGCCCAACCCGCTGATCGACTTCGCCGCCACCCCGTTCCGGGTCCCGACCGCGCTGGAGGACTGGCCGTCCGGCCGGCACCCGCGCCGCGCCGCGGTGAGCGCCTTCGGCGTCGGCGGCACCAACGCGCACGTCGTGCTGGAGGAGGCGCCGGCCGTCCCGGCGGACTCGCGGGCGCCGGAGCAGGCGCGCTGGCGGGTGCTGCCGCTGTCGGCCCGCACCCCGGGCGCCCTGCGCGGCCAGGCCGACGAGCTGGCCCGGCGGCTGGCGGACGACCCCGGGCTGCGGCTGGCCGACGTCGCCCACACGCTGACCGGGCACCGGCCGGCGATGCGGCTGCGTTCGGCGGTCACCGTGCGCACCGTCCGGGAGGCGGTGGCCGCGCTGCGCGCGCCGCTGCCCGAGCCGGTGGAGGTGGCGGACGGCGCGCCGCGGCCGGTGGCCTTCCTGTTCCCCGGCGGTGGCACCCAGTACGTGGGCATGGGCACCGGGCTGTACCGGGCCGGCGGGGTGTACCGGGACGCGGTGGACGACTGCGCCCGCATCCTGCGGCCGGGGCTCGGCGCGGACCTGCGCACCGCGCTGTTCGAGCAGGTGGACCCGGCGTCCGCCGAGGCGTTCCTGGCGCTGGTGGTCACCCAGTACGCGCTGACCGCGGAGCTCGCCGAGCGCGGGGTGCGGCCGGACGCGATGATCGGGCACTCGCTCGGCGAGTACACGGCCGCCTGCCTGGCCGGGGTGTTCACCCCGGAGGAGATGCTGCCGCTGGTCCACGAGCGGATCCGGCTGATCACCGCCTGCGGCGGTGCCACGGTCGGGGTGGCGCTGGGCGAACGGCAGCTGCGGCCGTTCCTCACCGAGGGGGTCTCACTGGCCGCCGTCAACGGCCCGGCCGCCTGCACGGTCGCCGGCCCGGTGGCCGCGGTGGCGGAGCTGGAACGGCGGCTGGCGGACGCCGGGGTGACGTTCCGCCGGCTCCGGATGCCGGCCGCGGCGCACTCCGCCGTGCTCGACCCGGTGCTCGGCGAGCTGGCCGGGCACCTGCGCGCGGCCCCCCTGCGCCCGCCGCGCATCCGCTACGTCACCAACGTCACCGGCGACTGGGTCACCGACGCGCAGGCCGGCTCGGCGGAGCACTGGGTCGCCCACACCCGGCGGACCGTGCGGTTCGCCGACGGCGTCCGCACGCTCTGGGAGCGCGGCAACCCGGTGCTGGTCGAGATCGGCCCCGGGGACACCCTGCTGAAGCTGGCCGGCGCCGCGCTCGGCGAGCAGGCCCCGGTGGTGGGGGTGACCACGATGCGGCACGCCAAGGCGGAGAGCCCGGACGAGCAGGTGCTGGCGGCCGCTCTGGGCCGGCTGTGGAGCGCCGGCATGGCCGCGCTGCCCGGTCCCGACCCGGCCGAGCAGGTGCGTCCGGTCCCGCTGCCCGGCTACGCGTTCGACCGCCGGCGGTACTGGATCGACGCCCCCGGGGCCCGCCCGGCCGAGGCGGCGGACGGCCCGGCCGGAACCCCCGCCGGACGCTCCCCGCGCCCGTACCTGACGACCGAGCAGGTGCCGCCGCGCACCCCCCTGGAACAGGCGGTCACCGAGGCCTGGGAGGCGGTGCTCGGTGTCGAGGGCATCGGTGTCGACGACAACTTCTTCGACCTGGGCGGCGACTCGATGCGCGGCGTGCTGCTGGTCGGCCGGCTGCGCGAGGCCGGGGTGCTGGACGTGCCGGCCGCGGCGCTGCTGTCGGCCCCGACCGTGGCCCGGCTGATCACGGCCGCCGGCCGCGGCGGTGGCCCCGACGCCTTCGCCCCGCTGCTGCCGCTGCGCGCCGAGGGCGGGCAGAACCCGCTGTTCTGCGTGCACCCCGGGGCGGGCGTGTCCTGGCGGTACTCCGGGCTGCTGCCCCACCTCGGCGCCGACCAGCCGGTCCACGGCATCCAGGCCCTCGGGCTGGACGGGCGGCGGCCGCCGGCCGCGGACGCCGCCGCGATGACCGACGCGTACGTGGCGCTGCTGCGCGAGCACCGGCCGCACGGCCCGTACCGGCTGCTCGGCTGGTCCTACGGCGGTTTCGTGGCGCACGCCGTCGCCTGCGCCCTGCAACGGCAGGGCGAGCAGGTGGAGTTGCTGGCGATGCTGGACGCGCCGCAGCCGTACGGCCTGCCCTGGACGCCGGAGCAGATCGAGTCCCAGGTGGCGGCACTGCTGCTGCGGGTGGCGGGCCTGGAGCCGGGCGACGGGCCGCTGCCGACCGTGGCCGGGGTGCTGGCGCGGCTGTCCGGGGCCGACGGCGCGACGTCGCCGGTGACCGGGGCGGAGGCCGAACGGATCGCCGAGGTGATGCGCAACAACCTGCGCATCGCGCCCGACTTCGCGCCCGGGGTCTTCGAGGGCGACGCGCTCTTCTTCACCGCGAGCGCGGACCGGCCCGCCGCGGACGGGGCGGACGACCCGTCCCTGACGCCCGGCAAGGCCGAGGCCTGGCGCCCGTACGTCACCGGCACCCTGCACGACCGTCCGGTCGCCTGCAGCCACTACGGCATGACCGAACCCGGGCCGATGGCCGAGATCGGCGCGGTGCTGGCCGCCGCGCTGAAGTCGTGAACGACCCCGTGAGACAGGAGAGAACCGTGTGCAGTCCGTTCGAGGACCGCGGCGACGAGGCGTCGCACCTGTTACTGGTGAACGCCGCAGGTGAGCACTCGCTCTGGCCGGTCTTCGCCGAGCTCCCGGCCGGCTGGCGGCAGGCGCTGCCGGCCGCCTCCCACCGTGCCTGCCTGGCGGCGGCCGAGCACGCCGCCGCCTCCCACCCCGGTACCACCGCCCGAGGAGTCTTCCGGTGACGCAGCCGAGCCAGGTCCCCTTCGCCGAGAAGGACCTCTACGAACTGGGCGACGCCCCCGAGTTGGGGCGGACGCCGCGGCGGATGTACGCCTCGCTGATCCGCCGGGAGCGCTACGGCCGCCCCGCGGACGCCTTCCGCACCGAGGTGGTGGACGTGCCGCCGGTCGGCCGCAACCAGGTGCTGGTGAAGGTGATGGCGGCCGGCGTCAACTACAACAACGTCTGGGCGGCCCAGGGCTACCCGCTGGACGTGATCGCGGCCCGGCAGAAGCAGGGCGCCACCGAGGACTTCCACATCGGCGGCTCCGACCTCTCCGGCGTGGTCTGGGCCACCGGCGAGGGGGTGCAGCAGTTCCGGCCCGGCGACGAGGTGGTGGTGCTCGCCAGTACCTGGGACGAGCACGCCGAGGACATCCGGCTCGGCGCCGACCCGGCGACCTCCGCCAGCCAGCGGGTGTGGGGCTACGAGGAGAACTACGGCTCCTTCGCGCAGTTCGCGGTGGTGGGCGAGTACCAGCTGCACCCCAAGCCCGCCCGGCTGTCCTGGGCCGAGGCCGCCTGCTACCTCGCGACCGCGGCCACCGCCTACCGCCAGCTGTTCGGCTGGGAGCCGCACGCCGTCCGGCCCGGCGACCCGGTGCTGATCTGGGGCGGCGCGGGCGGTCTGGGCAGCATCGCGATCCAGCTGGTCCGGCACGCCGGGGGCGTCCCGGTGGCGGTGGTCTCCAGCGCGGAGCGCGGTGAGTTCTGCGTCCGCCTGGGCGCCCACGGCTGGATCGACCGGCGCGACTTCGACCACTGGGGGCGGCTGCCGGACGCCACCGACCAGGAGGCGATGGCCCACTGGCTCAAGGGGGCCCGGGCGTTCGGCCGCCGGTTCTGGGAGGTGCTGGGCGAGCGGCGGGCTCCGCGGATCGTGCTGGAGCACTCCGGCCAGGACACCATCCCGACCTCGATGTACCTGTGCGACAACGCCGGCATGGTGGTCATCTGCGGCGGCACCACCGGCTACAACGGCGACGTGGACCTGCGGTTCCTGTGGATGCGGCAGAAGCGCCTGCAGGGCTCGCACGTGGCCAGCGCCCGCGAGGCGCGGGAGGTGTCCGCGCTGATCGCGCAGGGGCACATCGACCCGTGCCTGTCGCGCACCTTCGGCTTCGAGGAGGTCGGGCTGGCGCACCAGCTCATCCACGACAACCAGCACCCGCCGGGCAACATGGCGGTGCTGGTCAACGCCCGACGGTAGGGCCGGACAGCGCCTGGGCGGGCAGCGCCGTCCAGCAGAACACCCCGTCGCCCGCGGCGCTGACCCGGACCAGCGCCGCGGGCGGCGGTGCGCCCGGCGCCCGGGCGGTGCCGGGCGCACCCGGCAGGTCCGGCATGCCCGGTGGGTCCGGCGCGGCCGGCAGGACCGGCCGCAGCCGGAAGGCCCGCGGCCGGGCGCCGGCCGGCGGCGGGTCGGCGGTCAGGCGGGCCACGGTGAGCGCGCCGAAGGTCTCCGGCTGCAGACCGCACAGCAGCTTGAAGGCCGCCTCCTTGGCGGAGAACAGGGCCAGCAGCCGGTGCTCCGCGCCCGGCGTACCGGCGTCGCCGGCCCAGGCCCGCTCCGGCCCGGTCAGCACCAGACGTGCCGCGGCGGCCGGCAGCCGGCGCAGCTCCAGGTCGCAGCCGACCGCGGCGTGCCGGCCGAGCGGCGCGGCGACGGCCACCGCGAGGCCGGCCGAGTGGCTGATGGACAGCGTCCAGCCGGCCGGCGCCAGCGGGCGGCGCCCGGCCCGACCGATCTCGCCACCCGGGCCGCCGGCCGCGCGCAGGGCCCGCCGCGCCGCCCACCGGCCGGCCAGGAACTCGCGGCGCCGGGTGGGCGGCATCCCGGCCGCGGCCTGTGCCTCGCTCGGCCCGGCGGGAGTGGCGTCCACGTGCTCGGCGTCGCCGGCCCTGGCGACGGCCCAGCCCAGGGAGAGGCCACGGGCGGCCAGTGCAGCGCGAAGCGGCGGCAGGTCGTCCAGGACCTGCCGCCGCACGAGCTCCGCGGTCACGCCCGGAGCAACTTCTTGACGATCTTTCCGGCCGGATTGCGCGGCACCTGCTCGATGAACTCGATCCGCGCCGGGCGCTTGTAGGGCGCCAGCCGCTCGGCCAGGTGGCGCAGCAGCTCGGCGCGGCCGGTGCCCGCCTCGGCCACCACGTAGGCCAGCGGGACCTCGCCGTAGTCGGCGTCGGGCATGCCGACCACGGCCGCGTCCCGCACCGCCGGGTGCTGCAACAGCACCCGCTCGATCTCGGACGGGTAGACGTTCTGCCCGGCCCGCAGGATGAGGTCCTTGGTGCGGTCGACCAGGTGGATGCGGCCGGACCGGTCGATCCGGCCGAGGTCTCCGGTGCGGATCCAGCCGTCCGCCGTGGTGATCTCGGCGGTGGCGTCCGGGTTGTGCAGGTAGCCGTGCATGACGCCCGGCCCGCGGACCACGATCTCACCGATCGCCTCCGGCTCCACCTCCCGCCCGTCCGCGCCGATCGCGCGTACGGACATGCCGGGGACGACCCGGCCGGCCGGGATGATCTCGCCCACCGCGTCCGGGGCCGGGTGCTCCTCCGGGCCGAGGGTGACGAACGGGCCGCCGACCTCGGTCATGCCGTAGACCTGCCGGAACCCGCAGCCCAGCCGCTCGGCGGCCGCCGCGTAGACCTCGCGGGGCATCGGCGCGGCGCCGTACATCACCTCGCGCAGGGTGCCGAGTTCGGCGCGATCCAGGGCCTTGGCCTGCAGCATGAAGCGCAGCATCTGCGGGACGAGCCAGATGTGCGTGGCACGGTGGGTCTCGACCGCGGCCAGCGCGCGCTGCGGGGTGAAGCCGGGCATCAGCACGGCGGTGGCCCCGGCGGCCAGGTAGGTCAGCGTGACCACCATGCTGCCGTGGTAGAGCGGGCAGCAGGTGACCAGCACCATGTCGTCGGCCGGCCTGCTGACGGCCAGCCAGCCGAGCGCGATGGCCCGGAACGACCGCTGGTCCACCACGACGCCCTTGGCCCGCCCGGTGGTGGCCGAGGTGTGCAGGATCGCGACGGGGTCGGTGTCGGCGACCTCCGGCAGCTCGAACTCCGCCTCGTCCGCACCGAGTTCCGCGAAGGCCGGCTCGTCCAGGGCGATCCGCCGCGACACCGGGAGGTCCGCGAAGCGCTCCAACAGCGCCGTCTCACCGATCAGGGCGGCCGGCTCGACCCGCTCCACGATCTCGGCGACCTCGGGCACCGTCAGACTGTGGTTGAGCGGCACGAACAGCGCGCCGAGCCGGGCCAGCGCGAAGTAGGTCTCCAGCACCTCGACGCGGTCCAGCGAGAGCACCACCACCCGGTCACCGGGGGCGATGCCGAGAGCCCCCAGCCCCCGGGCGAGGCGGACGGTGCGCTCGTGGAACTGGGCCCAGGTCACCGAGCGGTGCTCGTCCACCAGCGCCACCCGGTCCGGGAAGCACTGCCGGTTGCGGTCCGTCAGCTGGCTGAGCCACATCACGCGCCGCCGGACTGCAGGGCGGCGCTGCGCTCCTCGACGAAGCGCTCGTAGTCACCGATCGTGGCGAGCTTCTCCATGTCCTCGGCGGTGACCTCCACGCCGGTGCGCTGCTCGATGAGCAGGACCAGGCGCACCAGGTCCCCGCTGTCGATGCCGCTGGCCGCGAGGTCGACGTCGTCACCGATCCCGTCGGTGTACTCCGAGGTGCCGGTCAGTTCCACCAGCATCGACCTGATCAGGCTCATGGTTTCCCTTTCGCTGTGCGCTCGTTCGCTTCATGCGCTTGGTCACTTCGCCGGGAGCCACCGTCCACCGCGTCGCTCGCCGCTCGTCGCGCGGCCGCCGCGGGCGGCGGCTCCGGCACTGCTCTCACCTCTGGAAGGAGGGACGCCACCGGCCCGGCACTCCCCACCCTGTGCGTGACCTTCGTCACGCACCGGAATCGGCGGCGCCGGGGATAGCCCGCGCCGATCGGCGCCTCTTTCTGTTTCGGAGGCGCCGGTCGCGACGACGCGGCGCCCGGACCGGCAGGAGAGCTGAGGGAGTGGCCAACATGACCGGCGGGCATCAGCCGACGCTTCGGGCGCCGGCCACCGGGCAGGGCGAACGGGGCGGACAACTGCACCGGGAAGACGAGGAGTTGCTCGCGCGGTTCGAGGCGCTGGTGGCGGCCGGCGAGACCGTCGAGCCCCGCGACTGGCTGCCCGACGGCTACCGGCGGATGCTGATCCGGCAGATCGCCCAGCACGCGCACTCGGAGATCATCGGCATGCAGCCGGAGGGCGCCTGGCTGACCCGGGCGCCGTCCCTGCACCGCAAGGCGGCCCTGCTGGCCAAGGTGCAGGACGAGGCCGGGCACGGCATGTACCTGTACTCGGCGGCCGAGACCCTGGGCGTGGACCGCGCCGATCTGATGGACGCGCTGCACCGCGGCCAGCAGCGCTACGCGGCGACCTTCGACCACCCCGCGCTGACCTGGGCCGACACCGGCGCCATCGCCTGGCTCACGGACGGCGCCGCGGTGGTCAACCAGGCGCCGCTGACCCGTACGTCCTACGGCCCCTACGCGCGGGCGATGCGGCGGGTCTGCCAGGAGGAGGCGTTCCACGTGCGGCAGGGCTACGACCAGTTGCTGTCGCTGAGCCGGGGCACGCCGGAACAGCACCGGATGGCCCAGGACGCGGTGAACCGCTGGTGGCTGCCGGCGGTGGCGCTGATGTTCGGCCCACCGGACACCGAGGCGGGCGGCGCGGGCGCGGCGGTCGGCTCGGCGGTCTCCCGGCGGGCGATCGCCTGGGGCATCAAGCAGCACACCAACGACGAGCTGCGCCAGCGCTTCGTGGACCTGGTCGTGCCGCAGGCCGAGAGCCTGGGCCTGAGCCTGCCGGACCCGGCGATCCGCTGGAACCCCGAGCGCGGCCACCACGACTTCGGCCCGATCGACTGGCCCTGCTACCGGCGGGCGCTGGCGGAGGGCACCCACTGGGCGCGGCGGCGCCTCGCGCACCGGGAGGCGGCCCACCGGGACGGCGCCTGGGTGCGGGAGGCCGCCGAGGCGTACGCGAGGCGCGACGGTGACGAGACGGCGGAGGTGGCGTCATGACCGGCGGGAACGGCGACCCGTCGGCGTCCTGGGAGGTGTTCCTGCGCGCCAGGCGCGGGCTGGCCCACCAGCACGTCGGCTCGGTCCGCGCGGCGGACCGGCGGCTGGCCCTGGCCACCGCGCGCGACCTCTTCGCCCGCCGCGGCGAACCGCAGTCCCTGTGGGTGGTCCGCTCGGACCAGGTGCACGCGGTCTCGCCGCAGGAGAAGGACCCGTACTTCTCCGGCGCGGCGGACAAGCCGTACCGCTACCCCGGCCACTACGCGCCGCTGGGCGGTCCCGAGACGGCCGAGACGGCCGGGACGGCCGAGAGCACCGGGACCGCCGGGACGTCCGGAACGTCCGAGCCGTCCGGGTCCACGGAAGGAGCGGGCCATGACCGCTGACACGACGGCCGGCGCCGCCGCCGGGGCGACGGTGGCGCGGGAGCACGACCTCGCCCGCTGCACGCTCGGACTCGGCGACGACGCACTGGTCCTGGCCCAGCGGCTGTGCGCCTGGATCACCCGGGCGCCGAGCATCGAGGAGGACCTGGCGCTGTCCAACATCGCCCTGGACCTGCTCGGCCACGCCCGGGTCCTGCTGACCATGAGCGGCCGCCTGGACGGCACCGGCCGCAGCGAGGACGACCTGGCGTACCTGCGCGACGGACGCGAGTTCCGCAACACGCTGCTCACCGAGCTCCCGAACGGCGACTTCGCCGTCACGGTGGCCCGGCAGCTGCTCTACACGCACTACGCGCGCCTGCACTACGCCGAGCTGGCGGGCTGCGCCGTCCCGGAGCTGGCCGCCTTCGCCGGGCGCGCCGCGACGGAGGTGGGCTACCACCGGGCGCACGCCGACGGGTGGACGGTCCGGCTGGGCCTCGGCACGGCCGAGAGCCGCCGCCGGATGCAGGACGGCCTGGACCGGATGTGGCCGTACGCCGCCGAGTTGTTCGAGGCGGACGAGGCCGTGGCGCGGCTGGCCGCGGCCGGCCTGGTCCCCGCCCCGGACGAGGTGCGCGAGCGCTGGCAGCGCGAGGTGACCGAGGTGGTGGACCGGGCGGGACTGCGCGTGCCCGAGCCCTCCTGGTCGGCCGGCGGCGGGCGGGACGGGCGCCACTCGGAGGAGTTCGGGCTGCTGCTGGCCGAGCTCCAGTCGGTCCACCGCCAGTACCCGGGGGGCGTCTGGTGAGCGTCCCGGAACCGGCCCGCGCGGCCGCCTGGTCTCCGCCGTCGCGCCCGCCCACCCGGGGACTGGCCGAACTGCGCTCCGCCGTCGAGGAGTTGCCCGATCCCGAGCTGCCCATGGTGACCCTCGGCGACCTGGGCGTCGTGCACGAGGTCCGGATCGGCGCGGACGGCACGCCGGAGGTGGAGCTCACCCCGACCTTCCTGGGCTGCCCGGCGATGGAGGTCATCGAGCGGGCGGTGCGCGGCGTGCTCGCCGAGGCCGGCCACCCGGCGGGCCGGGTGCACCGGGTGCTGGTCCCGGCCTGGAGCACCGACCGGATCAGCGAGCGGGGCCGGCGCCGGCTCGCCGCGCACGGGATCGCCCCACCGGGGCGCCCGGCCGGGGCCGGGGCCCGGCCGGTGACGCTGGAGCTCGGGCCGTCCTGCCCGCACTGCGGGTCAGCGGCCACCCGGCCGCTGAGCCCGTTCGGGGCCACCCGCTGCCAGTCGATCCTGCAGTGCACGGCCTGCCGCGAGACGTTCGCACAGTTCAGGGCGGGGTGAGGCGAAGTGCGGAGCACGATCGACGAGACCAGGCGGCCCGCCGGGCAGCACGGTTGGCACGCACTGACGGTGAGCGGGCTGGACCGCCTCACCGACGACACCGTGGCGATCACCCTCGCGGTGCCGGACCGGCTGGCGGAGGCCTTCTCCCACCGGGCCGGGCAGCACGTGGTGGTCCGCCACCGGCAGGGCGAGCGCGAACTGCGGCGCTGCTACTCGGTCTGCCCGCCGCCGTTCGACCCCGGCCGGCTGCGGCTGATCGTCAAGCGGGCGAGCCCGGACGGCTTCGGGGCGTACGCGACGACCCGGTTGGCGGTGGGGGACCGGCTGCGGGTCTCCCCGCCGGCCGGCACCTTCCGGCTGGCCCCCGCACCGGTCGGGCACCACGTGCTGCTGGCCGGCGGCACCGGCATCGCCCCGCTGCTGGCGATGGCCGCGGCCGCGCTGCGCGACGACCCGCGCTGCCGCGTCTCACTGCTGTACGCCGCCCGCGGCGCCGGCTCGCTGCTGCTGGCCGACGAGCTGGCCGACCTGAAGGACGCCCACCTGGGCCGGTTCAGCGCGCTCCAGGTCTTCTCCCGGGAGCGCCGGGAGGCGGACCTGCTCTCCGGCCGGCCCGACGGCGACCGGCTGCGGCGCCTGCTGTCCGCGGCGGGCACCGGGTTCGACGCGGCCACCGCCTTCTACCTCTGCGGGCCGTGGGGGCTGGTGACGCTGGCCCGAGCCGCGCTCGCCGAGGCCGGCGCGGCCGAGCGGCAGATCCGCGTGGAGCTCTTCTCGCCCGAGGGGACGCCCGCCGCGGTACCGGTGCCGCCGGCCGGCCGAAGCGTCCGGGTCACCGCACGGCTCGGCGGCCACACCGCCGACGCCCGGATGCTGCCCGGCGACCGCACGCTGCTGGACGCGGTGCTGCGGGTCCGGCCGGACGCACCGTACTCCTGCCGGGTCGGGCTCTGCGGCAGCTGCCGCGCCCGGGTGGTCTCCGGCTCGGCGGTGCTGGACAGCCAGTACGCGCTCGACCCGGCCGAGGTGGCGGCCGGCTACACCCTCACCTGCCGTGCCCGTCCGCAGACGGATGCGGTCGAACTCGACTTCGACGCCTGAGACCTCGGGCGTCCCGACCGCCGGACCCAGCAGGGCCGGCGCAGAGAGGAACGACATGACCCCGACCAGACTCGCCGAGCGGACCGCGCTGGTGACCGGCGGCGGCCGCGGCATCGGCCGGGCGATCTCGCTGCGGCTGGCCGCCGAGGGCGCGCTGGTGGCCGTGCACTACGGCCACGACCACCAGGCCGCACAGGACACCGTCAAGCAGATCGAGGCGGACGGCGGCCGGGCCTTCGCCCTGCGCGCCGAGCTCGGTGTGCCGGGCGACGCCGAGGCCGTCTGGGACGGCTTCGACCAGGGGCTGGCGGCCGTCGGCGCGCCGGCCGGGGTGGACATCGTGGTGAACAACGCGGGCGTCACGCTGCCCAAGCCCCTCGCGGACGTCACCGAGGAGGACTACGACCGGGTCTTCGCCGTCAACACCCGCGCGCCGTTCTTCATCCTCCAGCGCGCCCTGCCCCGGCTGCGCGACGGCGGCCGCATCGTCAACATCTCCTCGGGCGCCGTCCGGATCGGCTACCCCGCGATCGCCGCCTACACCATGACCAAGGGCGCGCTGGACGTGCTGACCCCGGCCCTGGCCCTGCAGTTGGGCCCGCGCGGCATCACCGTCAACACCGTCGCGCCCGGCTTCACCGACACGGCGATCAACCCGACCCTCGCCGACCCGCAGATCCGCAGCGCCCTCGCCGCGCACTCGGCCTTCAACCGGCTCGGAACGCCCGCCGACATCGCCGACGTGGTGGCCTTCCTGGCCGGTGACGACGCCCGCTGGATCACCGGCCAGTGGATCGACGCGACCGGCGGCGTCCACCTCGGCCTCTGACACCCTGGAGCCCACAGATGATCAACCGAACGCCCGTCCCCGGCGACGCCGCCGACCTGGCCGTCTTCGCGGGCACCTCGCCGTACGAGGACTACGTGCACGCCTCGGTGCTCGGCTCGCTCCAACAGCCGTTCACCGACGCGCCCGACGAGATGGGTTTCCTGGTCACCACCCAGGTGATGGAGCTGTGGTTCAAGCTGATCGTGCACGAGTGGCGCGCGGCCTGCGACGCGTTCGCCAAGCAGGACCTGCCGGCGGCGCTGGACGCCCTGGAGCGCAGCCGCCGCGCCCACCTGTCGCTCAATGCCAGCTGGACGCCGCTGGCCGCGCTGACGCCGGTGCGCTTCAACGGCTTCCGGGCCGCCTTCGGCAAGGCCTCGGGCGCCCAGTCCGTCCGGTACCGGATGATGGAGTTCCTGCTCGGCGAGAAGTCCGACGCGATCCTGGACGCCCATCGCGGGGACCCGGTGGAGCACTCCGAGCTGGGTGAGCACCTGCACGCCCCCTCGCTCTGGGACGAGGCGCTGCACTACCTGCACTCCCAGGGCCACGAGGTGCCGCAGGCCGTGCTCCAACGGGACGTCACCCAGGCCTACGAGCCGGACGAGGGCGTCGTCGAGGTGTGGCGGCGGATCTACCGCGGACCGCAGCACGATCCGCTCCTGCGGTTGGGCGAGCTGCTCACCGACATCGCCGAGTCGGTCGAGCGCTGGCGCACCGACCACCTGCTGGTGGTGCGGCGCGCGATGGGTGCCAGGCCGGGCAGCGCCGGCACCTCCGGGCTGGACTGGCTGGACCGCCGCGCACGGCGCCGGGTCTTCCCGGAGCTCTGGACGGTGCGCAGCGATGTCTGACCCGACGCCCGACCCGACCGCCGCGGCCGCCACGACGACCACCACGACGAAGGCCGCCACGACGAAGGCCGCCGCCACGACGACCACGGCCGGCAGAACGGTTTCCGCCTTCGCCGCCGAGGAGGAGCGGCGGGTGCTCGGCCTCCGGCCGGTGCTGGCCCCGGTCCACGGCCGCTACGGCGACCACCCGCACCAGGTCTACGACCTGTGGCCGGCCGAGGGCGGCCAGGACGACGCGCCCCTGGTGATCCTGCTGCACGGCGGTTACTGGCGCTACGACCGGATGCACCTGACACCGTTCGCCGCCTACCTGGCCGGGCAGGGGCTGACCACCGTGCTGCCGGGCTTCCGCCGCTCCGGCGGCGCGGGCGGCTTCCCCGAGACCTTCGACGACATCGCGCGGATCGTGGACACCCTCCCGGCCGGGCGGCCGTACGTCCTCGCCGGGCACTGCTCGGGCGGCCACCTGGCGCTGTGGGCCGGGGCCCGCGGCCTGCTGCCGGCCGACTCCCCGTGGCACAGCACCGAGTCGCCCACCGCGATCCTCGCGCTGGCCCCGCTCACCGACCTCGGAGCCACCGTCCGCGACCGGCTCAGCGAGGACGCGGCCCTGCAGCTGCTCGGCGGCCCGGAGGCCGCACCCGAACGGCTGCCGCTGGTGGACCCGGTCACCCTGCTGCGCGGGCCGGGCACCACCGGGGTGCGCACCGTCCTGCTGCACGGCGCGGCCGACGAGGAGGTGCCGCTCGGCCAGTTCACCGACTACGCCGCCGTCCACCGGGACCTGGAGGTGGTCGTGCTGCCGGACACCGGCCACTACACCCTGATCGAGCCCGGCGCGCCGGGTGCCCGCGCGGTCGCGGAGCAACTGCACCGGCTGGCGGCGGAGTTCACCGCCGGGCGCACCACCGCGAGTGCCACGGCCGCCGGGAGCGCCGGGAGCACGGCATGAGCAGCACCGCCGGACGCCTCGCCGCCCGGGCCGCCGCACTGGACTCCGCCGACCCGCTGTCCGGCCTGCGCGAGCGCTTCCTGCTCCCGCCGGGCGTCGTCTACCTGGACGGCAACTCGCTCGGTGCCCTGCCCGCGGCCGTCCCGCCGGTGCTGGCGGACGCGGTGCACCGGCAGTGGGGCACCGGTCTGATCCGCTCCTGGAACGAGCACGCCTGGTGGCAGGCCCCGCTGCGGGTCGGCGACGCGGTCGGACGGCTGGTCGGCGCGGCCCCGGGGCAGGTGGTGGTCGGCGACTCCACCAGCGTGCAGCTGTTCAACGCGCTGAGCGCGGCGGTCCGGCTCCGCCCCGGCCGGCCACTGCTGGTCGTCGACCGGGACCACTTCCCCACCGACCGGTACCTCGCCGCCTCCGTCGCCCGGATCCACGGCCTCCGGCTCCGCTCGGTGCCGGCCGACGCGCTGGCGGACCTGCTGTCCCGGGAGGGGGAGCGGGTGGCCGCCGTGCTCGGTGCGCCGGTGGACTACCGCACCGGCCGGCTGACCGATCCGGCGGCCGTCACCCGGGCCGCCCACGACGCCGGCGCGCTGGCGGTGTGGGACCTGTGCCACGCCGCCGGGGCGCTGCCCCTCGACCTGGACGCGCTCGGCGCCGACCTGGCCGTGGGCTGCGGCTACAAGTACCTGTGCGGCGGCCCCGGCGCCCCGGCCTTCCTCTACGTGGCCCACCGCCACCAGGCCGGCTTCGACCACCCGCTGACCGGCTGGAACGGCCACGCCGACCCGTTCGACCCCACCGAGGAGTACCGTCCCGCCGAGGGCATCGCCCGCGCGCGGATCGGCACCCCGCCGATGCTCTCCCTGCTCGCCCTGGAAGCCGCCCTCACCGTCTTCGACGGCGTCGACCCGGCCCGGCTGCGCGCCAAGAGCCTCTCGCTGACCGGCTTCCTGATCGACTGCGCCGACGACCTGCTCGCCACGGAGGGTTTCACTCCCGTCACTCCGCGCGAACCGGCCCGGCGCGGCAGCCAGGTCGCCCTGCGCCACCCCGAGGCGTACGCGCTGGTCCGGGCCCTGGCCGATCGCGAGGTGATCGGCGACATGCGCGCCCCCGACCTGCTCCGCTTCGGCGTCAACGCCCTCTACGTGTCCCACGCCGACGTACTGCGCGCCATGACCACCCTGCGGGAGATCGCCGGCGAGCGCGCGCACCGGCCGTACCTGGCCGGGCAGCGGGCGGTGGTGACCTGAGGCACGGCCGGTGGACCGGACGGCCGTCCCGGCGCGGCCCGCACGTCCGGCCCGGGTGGGACCGGCGCCGTCCGCCCCCGACCCTTCCCGGCCCGGCTCGCCGCCGGAAGGGGGCCGGGGGGAGGCCCGGAGTAAGGCCCGCCTAGGCTGTAGGGCGAACCAAAACGGGCGAACCGGACCCACCCAGGGGCCGCGACGAGGGAAAGCAGGACCCGCCGATGGGCGACGGAATGTCAGGGATGCACCACCACGGCGGGATGTCGCAGCTGGGACCGTTCTCCCTCTCCAACGTCATGACCTGGTCCCCCGACTGGGTCTTCCTGATCGGCAGCCTGGTCGCCCTGGCGCTGTACGTGACCGGCGTGGTCCGGCTGTACCGCCGCGGCGACCGCTGGCCGGTCGGCCGGACCGTCGGCTGGGTGGCGGGCGTCGGCTCGGTGATCCTGGTCACCTGCACCGGGCTCAACGACTACGGCATGGTGCTGTTCAGCGCGCACATGATGCAGCACATGGTGCTCTCCATGCTCTCGCCGATCCTGCTGCTGCTCGGAGCGCCGATCACGCTGGCGCTGCGCTCGCTGCGGCCGGCCGGCAAGGGCCGCCCGCGCGGCCCCCGCGAGCTGCTGGTGGCGCTGCTGCACAGCACCTACGTCCGGGTGGTCTCGCACCCGGCGTTCACCATTCCGCTGTTCATCGCGAGCCTCTACGGGGTGTACTTCACCCCGCTGTTCGACTTCCTGATGCAGTACCGGCTCGGGCACATCTTCATGATGGTGCACTTCCTGGCCGCCGGGCTGGCGTTCTTCTGGCCGATCATGGGCGTGGACCCGGGCCCGCACCGGCCCGGCCACGTGATGCGGATCATCGAGCTGTTCATGGGGATGCCGTTCCACGCGTTCTTCGGCGTGGCCGTGATGATGGGCAGCCACCAGCTGGTGAGCACCTTCACCGAGGCGGGCGCCCCGCCCGGCACCGACCTGCTGGCCGACCAGAAGCTGGCCGGCGGCATCACCTGGGCGTTCGGCGAGATCCCGACCGCGATCGTGCTGATCGCGCTGGTCTACCAGTGGATGCGGTCCGAGGAGCGGCTCTCCCGCCGCCGGGACCGTGCCGAGGACCGCAACGGCGACGCCGAGCTGGCGGCGTACAACGCCTACCTGGCCTCGCTCGACAAGCGCAACCAGCGCCCGGCGGCCCCGGCCGCCGACGCCGGCTGAGCCGGCCGCAGGAGCCCCCGCCCGACCACGGGCGGGGGCTCCTGCGTTGTCCGGCCCGGCCGGCCCCGAACACGCGCGGGCCGGGCCACCGGATCAGGCCGCCGGGTCGGTCCCGCCGCCCTGCCGGGCCAGGCCGGCGACCAGGATGTCCAGGCCGAACTCGAACCGCTCGCCCCAGACGTTCCGGGTGAGCGCCACGGCCATCGAGGTGATCATCGGATAGCGGTCGACCGGGATCGTGCCGAAGTACGCCAGGACCTGGTCGGTGAACTCCTGGGAGTTCCCGCCGCTGCGGGTCGAGGCCTCGAAGGTGGTCGCCGTCGTGTACAGCCCGAGCAGGTCCACCCCGTACGCGGCGGTCTGCTCGTCCAGGCCGCCGGCGCGCAGGATGGCGAGCATGTTCTCGGCGACGTCCATCGCGTGCGGCGTCCTCGGGACGTTGGCGACCACGGCGGCCTTGGCCAGGTCGCGGTGGCCGAGCAGGACGTCCCGCGAGCGGCGCATCAGCCGCTTCACCTGCTCCTGCCACGCGGCCGGGTCCGGCCGTTCCAGCTCGATCTCGGAGTAGGCGAGGTCGAGGACCAGATCGACCAGCTCCTCCTTGTTGCCGACGTGCGCGTAGAGGCTGGCCGCCCCGGTGTCGAGCTCCTGGCCGACCCGGCGCATGCTCAGCGCGTCCATGCCCTCGGTGTCCACGATCCGCAGCGCGGCCTCGACGATCCGCTCACGCGTCAGCGGCTGGCGCCGGGAGCCGCCCTTCTCCTTCTCCTGCCACTGCCCTGACCAGCTCGAACGCGGGGCGGCACTGGTCATGGAGGGCTCCTTCACGGTCGACGACGCACTCCACCCTACTTGACACGAACACCGTTCCATGGAAGAACACTGTTCGTCACGACAAACAGTGTTCGTTAGGGCGAACGAGGTTCGTCCGGCTCTGAATCCACTCGGAGACCCCGCATGACCAGTCAGACCGCCCCTCCCGCCCCCGCGCCGTCGGCCGCGCCCGAGCCGGCCGGCTACCGGCTGCGCTGGGCCGCCCTCGCGGTGATCCTCGCCGCCGAGGTGATGGACCTCCTCGACACCACGATCGTCGGCGTCGCCTCCCCCGCCATCCAGCACGACTTCGGCGGCAGCGACGCGCAGATCCAGTGGATCTCCGCCTCCTACACGCTCGCCTTCGCCGTCCTGCTGATCACCGGCGGCCGGCTCGGCGACCTCTTCGGCCGCAAGCGCCTGTTCGTCGCCGGCGCGGCCGGGTTCACCGCCGCCTCGGTGCTCTGCGCGGCCGCGCCCGGCGCCGGCACGCTGATCGCCGCCCGGACCGTCCAGGGCCTCTTCGCCGCGCTGCTGATCCCGCAGGGGCTCGGCCTGATCAAGGCGATGTTCCCGCCCAAGGAGGTGGGCGCCGCGTTCGGCCTGTTCGGCCCCGTCCTCGGGCTCTCCTCCGTCCTCGGGCCGACGCTGGGCGGCTACCTCACCGACGCCGACTGGTTCGGCACCGGCTGGCGGATGGTCTTCCTGATCAACCTGCCGCTCGGCGTGCTCGCCGTGCTCGCCGCCCTGAAGGTGCTGCCCGCCAACCACACCACCCGCACCCCCGGCGCCGACCGGCTCGACCCGGTGGGCGTCCTGGTGCTGAGCGCCGCCGTCCTGCTCCTGGTCTACCCGCTGGTGCAGGGCCGCGAGCTGGACTGGCCGCTCTGGACGTACGCCGCCATGGCCGCCTCGCTGCCGGTGCTCTGGCTCTTCACCGTCCACCAGCGGCGGGTGCTGCGCCGCGGCGGCACCCCGCTGATCGAGCCCTCGCTGTTCGGCAAGCGCGCCTTCACCTCGGCGCTCGCCACCGGGCTGGTCTTCTTCGCCGCCGTCTCCGGCCTGCTGCTGGTCTTCACCCTCTACCTGCAGCTCGGCCTCGGCTGGACGCCGCTCCACTCCGGCCTGAGCATGATCCCGCTCTCGCTCGGCATCGTGCTCGGCGCCGTCCTCTCCGGCGCCGTCCTCGGCCCGCGGTACGGCCGCAAGGTGCTGCACGCCGGCATGGCGATCGCGGCGGCGGGCGTGCTCGGGCTCTGGGCCTCGGTCGACCACTGGGCCGACGGCCTCACCAGCTGGGAGCTGGTTCCCGCGCTGGCCGCCGCCGGCCTCGGGCTCGGGCTGATCATGGCGCCGTTCTTCGACATCGCCCTGGCCGGGGTGGAGGACTCCGAGACCGGTTCGGCGGCCGGCGTGCTGAACGCGCAGCAGCAGCTCGGCGGCTCGATCGGCGTCGCCCTGCTCGGCACCGCCTTCTTCGGCTGGGCCGGTTCGGACGGCTTCCGCCACGCGGCCGGCTGGACGTACGGCCTCACCGCCGGCCTGTTCGCGGTGACCTTCGCGGTCGCCTTCCTGCTCCCCCGCCACGCCCGCCCGCAGGACGCCCCGGAGGTCTGAGCCCCCGGAAACGCCCCGGAGGCGTGATCTCCACAGCCCCCCGACGCGGGGAGGCCCCCGGGTCCGGTGCGGACCCGGGGGCCTCCCGGTGCTTCAGTTCGGCCGTGGTCAGCCGAGGTCGGCCAGCGCCTCGTTGAAGGTCGCGGACGGACGCATCACGGCCGCGGCCTTGGCCGGGTCGGGCTGGTAGTAACCGCCCAGCTCGACCGGCGAGCCCTGGACCGCGACGAGCTCGGCGACGATGGTCTGCTCCTGCTCGGTCAGCGCCTTGGCCAGACCGGCGAACGCCTGCGCCAGCTCGGCGTCCTCGGTCTGCTTGGCCAGCTCCTGGGCCCAGTACATGGCCAGGTAGAAGTGGCTGCCGCGGTTGTCGATGCCACCGAGGCGGCGGCTCGGCGACTTGTCCTCGTTGAGGAAGGTGCCGGTGGCGCGGTCCAGCGTGTCGGCCAGCACCTTGGCGCGGGCGTTGCCGGTGGACTGGGCCAGGTGCTCGAAGCTGGCGGCCAGCGCGAAGAACTCGCCCAGGCTGTCCCAGCGCAGGTAGTTCTCCTTGACCAGCTGCTGGACGTGCTTCGGGGCGGAGCCGCCGGCGCCCGTCTCGAACAGGCCGCCGCCGGCCATCAGCGGGACGACCGACAGCATCTTGGCGCTGGTGCCCAGCTCCAGGATCGGGAAGAGGTCGGTCAGGTAGTCGCGCAGCACGTTGCCGGTGACCGAGATGGCGTTCTCGCCGCGGCGGATGCGCTCCAGCGAGAACTTGGTGGCCTCGACCGGGGACTTGATCTCGATCTGCAGGCCGGTGGTGTCGTGCTGCGGCAGGTACGCCTTGACCTTCTCGATCAGGACGGCGTCGTGCGCGCGGCTCTCGTCCAGCCAGAACACGGCCGGGTCGCCGGTGGCGCGGGCGCGGGTGACGGCCAGCTTGACCCAGTCCTGGATCGGCAGGTCCTTGGTCTGGCAGGCGCGGAAGATGTCGCCGGGCTGGACGGCCTGCTCCAGGACGACGTTGCCCTCGGCGTCGACGAGCCGGACGGTACCGGCGGCGGCGATCTCGAAGGTCTTGTCGTGGCTGCCGTACTCCTCGGCCTTCTGGGCCATCAGGCCGACGTTGGGCACCGAGCCCATGGTCGCCGGGTCGAAGGCGCCGTGGGCGCGGCAGTCCTCGATGACGGCCTGGTACACGCCGGAGTAGCTGCTGTCCGGCAGCACGGCCAGGGTGTCGGCCTCGTTGCCGTCCGGGCCCCACATGTGGCCGGAGGTGCGGATCATGGCCGGCATCGAGGCGTCGACGATGACGTCGCTCGGGACGTGCAGGTTGGTGATGCCCTTGTCCGAGTCGACCATGGCCAGCGCCGGGCCGTCGGCCAGCTCGGCCTCGAACGAGGCCTTGATCTCCGCGCCCAGGTGCGGCACGTTGTCCAGGCCGTTCAGGATGGTGCCGAGGCCGTCGTTCGGGCTCAGACCGGCGGCGACCAGCACCTCGCCGTACTTGGCGAAGGTCTGCGGGAAGAAGGCGCGGACCACGTGGCCGAAGACGATCGGGTCGGAGACCTTCATCATGGTGGCCTTGAGGTGCACCGAGAACAGCACGTCCTCGGCCTTGGCGCGGGCGACCTGGGCGGCCAGGAACTCGCGCAGCGCGGCGACGCGCATCACGGAGGCGTCGACGACCTCACCGGCCAGCACCGGCACCTTCTCGCGCAGCACGGTGGTGGTGCCGTCCTCGGCCACCAGCTCGATGCGCAGCGCGCCGTCCGCGGCGATCACGGTCGACTTCTCGGTGGAGCGGAAGTCGTTCTCGCCCATGGTGGCGACATTGGTCTTGGAGTCGGCCGACCAGGCGCCCATGCGGTGCGGGTGGGTCTTGGCGTAGTTCTTGACCGAGCCGGGGGCGCGGCGGTCGGAGTTGCCCTCGCGCAGGACCGGGTTGACGGCGCTGCCCTTGACCTTGTCGTAGCGGGCGCGGACGTCCTTGTCCTCGTCGGTCTGCGGGTCGTCCGGGTAGTCCGGCAGCGCGTAGCCCTGCGCCTGCAGCTCGGCGATCGCGGCCTTCAGCTGCGGGATGGAGGCCGAGATGTTCGGCAGCTTGATGATGTTGGCGCCCGGGGTCTTGGCGAGCTCGCCCAGCTCGGCGAGGGCGTCCTCGATCCGCTGGCCCTCCTCCAGACGCTCCGGGAAGCTCGCGATGATCCGCCCGGCCAGGGAGATGTCGCGAGTCTCCACCTGCACGCCCGCCGTCGAGGCGTAGGCCTGGACCACCGGCAGGAACGAGTACGTGGCCAGGGCCGGCGCCTCGTCGGTGTGCGTATAGATGATGGTCGAGTCAGTCATCGGTACTCCGCTTCACGTCTCCAACGTCTTGACGTCAAGATATCTCGTCGATGCCCCCTCGCTCCACCTCCCCCCGCCATGGATTGCGCACGGGCGCCCGCCACCGGGGCGGACGGCGGTCAGCTCCACCGTGGTCCCGGGGCGGGCGCGGGGCAAGCGGAGCGCTACCGGATCCCGGTGATCCCGGCCCCGGCGAGGCGGTCCGCGAGCTCGGCCTCGTCGGCCAGGAACCAGAGCTGCCGTCCGCGGTTGCTCTCCCGGACGAAGTCGCGCAGCGCCTCGCTCGCGGCGACGTGGTGGGCGATGTCACCGAGCACGACCAGGCCGATGCGGTAGTTGACGAACTTCTGCACGATGCCGCCGGCCACCCTGGTGCCGAGCCGGAAGAAGTCCTCGTGCAACCGTGCGACCGGGAGGACGACCCAGGTCGCGCCGAGGCCGAAGGCCTCGCCGATCAGGTCGGTCGCATCGCGCTCCTCGCGGATCGGCGCGCCCTCGGCGGCCACCCGCAGCACCGTGCGGTCGGGAGTCCCGACCGCCTCGGGGGTCTCCGTCGTGTCGCAGGTCACAGCGGTACTGGGGGTCTCAGTGGTGCCGGGGGTCTCAGCCATGCCGGTTCTCCTTGATCAGTGTGTCGACGAGGGCGAGCACGGCCGCGGTGTCGGCCGGGCCGCCCAGGACGACCAGCCGCAGGGTCTCGCGGTCCTCCTCGTGGACGGCCTCGACCCGCAGCGGCGGGCCGCCGTCCCGCGGGCCGGCGATCGCCGCCAGCACCGTGTTGGCCACCCGCCCGGCCTCGGCGCGGCCGATCGACTCGATCCGGACCACGGCGGACACCTCGGCGTACCGCGGCTCGGCGGCGGGCGGCTCGGCGACCGGCGCGCCGGTGAAGGCCTCCAGGTCCTGGCGGGCGATGCGGTACTGCTTGCCGATCCTGGCCGCCCGCAGCCGGCCGTCGCGGATGTAGCCGCGCACGGTGCGGACGTGCAGGCCCAGCAGTTCGGCCACCTGCTCCACCGAGTAGTACTGCGGCACGGAGCCCACCTCTCGCATGATTCCCTCAACAACCGCAACCTACCATTCGATGAGGATGGATAGGGACGTTTAGGGAGTCCGCCAGGAGATCCGCCCCAGGGGCGCGAACGGCTCCGAGGGGGCGTCCGGAAGCGCACGGCGCGTCAGAAGTCCGTCAACACGGCGCCTCATTCGGTCAACGCCGCGTATGGACGGCGCCCGGGCGCCCGCGGCCGCCCTAGCGTCGAAGGAGCAGTTCCGGCAGGCCCCTCCACCACTCGGGAGCACCCGCATGGCCCGCGTCGTCTGGCACGTCCCGGTCACCGTCACCGGACGCACCACCGCCCTCCGCCTCTTCCGCCTGCGCGACGGCCGCCGCTGCGCGGTCGGCTTCGCCTCGGCGGAGGCGCTCACCGCCCTGCTCGGCCCGCAGCAGGCCTCCGTCCGGCTCGCCGAACCGGCGCTGCGCGCGCTCGTCACGCCGCTCGGCGTGGACACCGTGGTCCTGGACCCGCGCCTGGTGGCCCCACCCGTCGCCGGGCCGGCCACCCCGCTCTCCCCCGCCGCGGCCGCCCAGCTCCAGCCCAGGTGACCGCGCTCCATCTCGTCCCCGTTGGCGCCGCACGCCCCGGGGAGGCCGCCCGGCCGCTGCACGCGCTGGCCCGGATCAGCTTCGGACCGGTCCCGCTGGACTTCCACCGCCTCGCGGCGGAGTTCCCGGCGGTGCATAGCGGCCTCGCCCTGGCCGGGGACGCCGACCTGGAGGTCCGCCTCGCCTGCACCGGCCCGGCGGAGCTGCGGGCGGTCGCGGCCGCCCTGCAGCGTTCGGGTGCGGCCCGGGTCCGGATCGAGCTGGTGCTCCGGTCCCTCGACCCGGGCCCGCCCCCGATCCGCCCGGTCTCGTGAGCCGGCGGTCCGGTCCGGAGCGATCGTGATCTTCACGCCGCCGCCCGCACGGCATAGGGGCGGCGGTGGCACGGCCGACCGACCGACCCGGACCGACCTACGGAGGGACGTGCCTGGCGCCCTGCTCAGCCGATCCCCTGGCGGTCGGGATCCAGGGCGAAGGCGCGGACGTCCGGGTCGGCCAGGTTCTCGGCCACGGCACGTTCCAACAGCTCGCGCTGCTCCAGGAGTTCGCGGCGCCGCGGCTCGGGGGCGATCCGCAGCAGGTCGTCCAGGGCGGCGGCGAGCCGGCGGGTCACTTGGGGGTGTCCGGCGCCGCAGAGGCGGATCTCGGTGAACGCGAGGTCGACCACGCAGCCCCAGTCCGGCACCGGTTCGACCAGCCGGACGGTGCCGGTCCTGTCCCGGTAGCAGAGGTCGCCAACGCTCTCATGCGCCACCATCCCGAGCAGTTGGTGGATCCGGTCGACGGCCTGGACGGCGGTGGTCGGGTCGTTGACGGCCGGCGAGAGCGCGCGGATCGCGATGTCCACCAGCTGCCGGAAGCCGAAGCCGAGGTCCTGGTGCATGGTCCGTTCGACACCGACGTTGAAGGCCTGGGCGATCCGGCGCGGGCGCGGCGGCCGGTCGGCGGCTCCGACGACCCGGACGATCGGGGTACCGGGGGTGACGAAGTCGCCGATCCGGGGCACCAGATGGAGCACCACGTCGTGCTTGCGGGCGATCCGCACCAGCCGGGCGACGGCGATGTCGCGCAGTACGCCGGACCGGCCCTCGTGCAGCAGGGTGGGCGCCCCCTCGGGGACGACGGGCGGCCGCGCCTCGGGCGGCATCAGCCGGTACTGGTGGACGACCGCCACCGACTCGTCGGCGATCCGGTCGATGACGTGCGGCACGCGCAGCAACCGCATGGTCGCCTGCACGTAGAACACGAACAGCCCGAGGCTGAGCAGCACCAGCAGCACCGCGGTGAGGCCGGAGAACAGCGGCACCGCGGTGACCTCGGCCGGGTCGGTGGAGTCGTCGTAGCTGAGCTGGACCAGCAGCGAGAACAGGAAGGTGGCGAGGCAGACCGAGAAGGTGGCCTTGGTCAGCCGACTGCGCACGTAGAGCCGGAGCACGCGCGGCGAGAACTGGCTGGCGGCCATCTGGAGGGCGACCAGGGAGATCGAGAACACCACGGCGATGAACGTGAGCATCGCCGAACTCACCGTGGAGACCACGCTCCTGGCCGCGCCGTTGAACCGCATCAGCTCGTCGGCCGAGCCGGTCTCGGCGACGGTGGCGGAGACCGCCTGCTCGTCCAGCCAGGCCGTGAGGGAGGCGAGCAGCACGGCGCCGATGCAGGCCAGCAGCGGGGCGAACCAGAACGAGTCCCGCAGGTGCTCCCGCAGCGGCGAGAGCGGGTGGTAGCGGACCGGTCGCGACGGACCGGGCGTGCGATCGGTCATCGCCCCAGGCTAGGTCCTCTCTTTCGGATCTTGTCGGATCAGCGCGCGGCGCTGGAGTGCGTGCATCGGCGGTGCGGAGGAGGGAGTCCATGCGGTGGGGGTACCTCCCGGCCGGAGGCTGGGGGCCATCGGCGACCGACGACAAGCCGGCGAGGTGCGTGCTCCGGCGTCGCACGCCCGGCAAGATCCGAAAGAGAGGACCTAGGTGCGGGACGAGCCCCGGCTCGGGCGCGCCACGCGCCGATCCGCCGGCCCGAGGAGCACGCGGACACGGCGGTGGTGGCGCATACCGTGGCGGACGAACGACCCGGGCGGCAGTAGCCGTCACCCGTTCGAGTCGGCATCACTATGCAGGGACGGCCATTTCTATAACTCGATTCGCCGTCAAGAGTGCATGATCCCGGGGCGAACCTCAATTCGCGCTCAAGCGTTGAACCTACCCATCAGTTACGTAACACATGTATGAACTGAATGCCCCCTACCTGCGGCGATGTAGGGGCGAAGTAGGTAAACATTCAGCAAAGGAATCTGTGCAGAGGCCTATGAATACGCCTACTGTGTGGCAACTCTCCGCGCTCCGATGGCCGGGGCCCCCACACCACAGAGAGATTTCGCATGGCATCCCTCAACCAGCTCTCCCCGCCGAGCACCGGTACCGACTCCGGTACCACCAACCACCGCTCGCTGCGCCGCGAGGTCGGACTGATCGGCCTCATGTGGGCCTCGGTCGGCTCGATCATCGGCTCCGGGTGGCTGTTCAGCGCCAAGAACGCCTCCATGGTCGCCGGCCCCGCCGCCCTCATCTCCTGGGGCATCGGCGCCATCGCGATCGCACTCCTGGCGTTCGTCCACGCCGAGCTCGGCGGCCTCTTCCCCGTCGCGGGTGGCACCGCCCGCTACCCGCACTACGCCTTCGGCGGCCTGGCGGGGATGTCCTTCGGCTGGTTCTCCTGGCTTCAGGCGGCGACCGTGGCGCCGATCGAGGTCTTCGCCATGATCAACTACGCCACGCACTGGTCCTTCGCCGAGGGCCTGCAGCGGCCCGACGAGACGCTGACCACCAGCGGCCTGATCGTCGCCGTCTTCCTGATGGCCCTCTTCGTCGCGGTCAACTTCCTCGGCGTCAAGGTGCTCGCCCGCACCAACAGCATCACCACGTGGTTCAAGATCGCTGTCCCGCTGGCCACGATCTTCGTCCTGGCCATCACCAACTTCCACCCGGGCAACTTCACCGAGCACGGCTTCGCGCCGTTCGGCATCAAGGGTGTCCTCACCGCGATCAGCACCAGCGGCATCATCTTCGCCCTGCTCGGCTTCGAGCAGGCCCTGCAGATCTCCGGTGAGAGCAAGAACCCCAAGCGCGACATCCCGCGCGCCGTCATCGGCTCGGTCAGCATCGGCACCCTGATCTACGTCCTGCTCCAGGTCGTGTTCATCGCCGCGATCCCCGCCGCGAGCCTCGCCGGCGGCTGGGCCGGCCTGGACTTCGAGGGCATCAGCCGCCCCTTCGCCGGCCTCGCGATGACCGTCGGCCTCGGCTGGCTGGCCTACGTCCTCTACGTGGACGCCATCGTCTCCCCCGGCGGCGCCGGCCTGATCTACACCACCTCCACCTCGCGCATCTCCTACGGCCTGAGCAAGAACGGCTACGCGCCGCAGGTCTTCGAGAAGGTCGACAAGAACGGCGTGCCGTACTTCGGCCTGATCATGTCCTTCGTGACCGGCGTGATCTGCTTCCTGCCGTTCCCGAGCTGGCACGAGCTGGTCGGCTTCATCACCTCCGCGAGCGTGCTGATGTACGCCGGTGCCCCGCTCGCCTTCGGCGCGCTGCGCCGCCGCCTGCCCCACCGCGAGCGGTCCTACCGCCTGCCCGGCGGCGCCGTCATCTCGCCGCTGTCCTTCGTGGTCGCCAGCCTGATCATCTACTGGTCCGGCTGGGAGACCCTGTACCGCCTGGGCTTCGCCATCCTGATCGGCTACCTGCTGCTCGGCGGCTACGCGGTCTACGCGATCCGCAAGGGCCTGCCGAACGCCCCGCGCCTGGACTGGCGGGCCGCCCAGTGGCTGCCGGCCTTCCTGGTGGGTCTCGGCGTGATCTCCTGGCAGGGCACCTTCGGCGGCCAGGGCAACATCCCGATGTGGTGGGACATGCTCGTGGTCGCGGCCTTCGCCCTCGGCATCTACTTCTGGGCGATCCGGGTCGCGCTGCCGGCCGACGTGATCGAGCAGAACATCGAAGACGTGGAGGTCGTCGACGCGGGCGGTCACTGACGCACCCCACCGCCCCCTCGACGATCGACCACCCGACGCACGGGCCCGCCGGTTCCACCGGCGGGCCCGTGCCCTGTGCTGCGAGGCGGGTGCTAGATCTTCAGCACCGCGCGAAGTGCCGTCGCCACCGCCGACTCCGGGTCCGCGGCGGCGCCCTCCGAGCGCCAGGCGACGAAGCCGTCCGGGCGGACCAGCACCGCGCCGTCCGGGCGCACGCCGTGCAGCTCGGTGAAGTCCGCCCCGGGCTCCGGCGCCAGGTCGTCCTCCGCGCCGGTGCCGATCCGGTAGGCGTCCAGCGGGACGGCCAGCCGGTCCGCGGCCCGCCGCGCACCGTCCAGCCAGGCCCCGCCCTCCGGGCCGGTGAGCAGCACCATCGCCTGCTCGTACAGGTCGAGCGTGGAGAGCTTCACCCCGGCGCGCAGCAGCCACTGGTGCGGCGCCCGGCTGCCGGGCTCGCCGTTCGCCCCGAACTGCTCCGGCACCACCGGGCCGGCCGGGTCCGTCCCGACCACGGCGCCCGCGGGGTAGCGGTAGCCCAGCGCCACCGCCAGCACCCCGGCCTGGCGTCCGACGCCCGGCACCACCGCGTACCCGGGGTGGCTGTGCTCGGCAGACCGGGCCGAGGCGCGCTCGCCGGTGACCCGCGCCACCGGCTGCCGCTCCCGCCCGTACGACTCCAGCAGCTCCGGCCCGGCCCAGCCGCAGAGCACCGCGGCCAGCTTCCAAGCCAGGTTGTGCGCGTCCTGGATGCCGGTGTTGGAGCCGAACGCGCCGGTCGGCGACATCTCGTGCGCGGAGTCCCCGGCCAGGAAGACCCGGCCGGCGGAGTACCGGTCGGCCACCCGCTCGGCCGCGTGCCAGGGCGCCTTCCCGGTGACCTCCACCTCCAGGTCCGGGATGCCGACCGCGGCCCGGATGTGCCGGACGCAGCGCTCGTCGGTGAACGCCTCCAGCGGTTCGCCGTGCTCCGGGTGCCAGGGCGCGTGGAAGACCCACTCCTCGTGGTTGTCCACCGGCAGCAGCGCGCCGTCCGCCTCCGGGTTGGTCAGGTAGCAGGCGATGAAGTGCCGGTCGCCCACCGCCTCGGCCAGCCGCTTGGCCCGGAAGGTGATGCTGACGTTGTGGAACAGCTCACCCTTCCCGGACTGGCCGATGCCCAGCCGTTCCCGGGCCGGGCTGCGCGGACCGTCCGCGGCGACCAGGTACTGCGCCCGGACGGTCCGCTCCTCACCGGTCTCCCGGCTGCGCAGCAGGGCCGTGACGCCCTCGGCGTCCTGCTCGAAGGAGACCAGCTCGGTGCTGAACCGCACGTCGCCGCCCAGCTCGCGGGCGGCCCGCAGCAGCACCGGCTCCAGGTCGTTCTGGCTGCACAGGCACCACGCGCTCGGGCTGAACCGGGCCAGCCGCCCGCCCGGGTCGATCTCCCGGAACAGCCACTCCTGCTCCGCGCCGGTCAGCGAGGGGGCCTGCAGGATGCCGTGGTTCGCGGCGAGCACCGAGGCGGCCTCGCGGATCGCCGCCTCGATCCCGGCGACCCGGTAGAGCTCCATCGTTCGGACGTTGTTGCCTCGGCCACGCGGGTGATGCGAGGTGTCGGCGTGCTTCTCGACCAGCAGGTGTCTGACACCCAGTCGGCCCAGGAAGAGTGAGGCCGACAGCCCGACCAGCGAGCCGCCGACGATCAGGACCGGCACCCGGTCGTCAACCTTCGGATTCATCAATTGCTCCAGCCTGTACGGGGGTTCGCGGCCCGGCTGCGGGGCACGGCGCCGCCCTCGGCGGGGCCGGACGGACAGCGGCCCCGTCCTTCCATCCCCCGCGCCGGGGGCGTTCTGCCGCCTCTTCGCTCGGATGGCCCGCATATCTCGCGCAACCCGTGGGGTCCGCGCACGATCGACCTCAGGCCTGGCGCCGAACGCCAGGGCCGACCGCCACCGCACCGCCCTCCTCCCCTACCGGGCGCAGTCCCCCGGACGCCGCCCGGCGCGGCCCTCGCGGGCGGCCCAGAAGCAGAAAGTGGATCATGACGACTCTGTCCGAACCGCAGGCGCAGCAGCACGCCGAGACCGACACCCGGCTGCGCGTGATGCTGATGCTCGAAATCAAGGACGGCGCCCAGCAGCGCTTCCTCGACGTCTACGAGAAGCTGCGCCACCAGGTGGCCTCGGTCCCCGGCCATGTGAGCGACCAGCTCTGCCAGTCGATCAACGACCCGCGGCAGTGGCTGATCACCAGCGAGTGGCGGGACCAGGAGACCTTCCTGGAGTGGGTGGACAGCCCCGCGCACCGCGAGATGGTCAAGCCGATGCACGGCTGCGTCAGCGACACCTTCCGCTCGCTGCGCTACTCCATCCTCCGCGAGACCTCCGCGGCAGGCGCCACCGGCACCCGCGCGCCGATGCCGGTCCCGCCCGGCCTGCCCCGCACCGAGACCCCGGGACACGTCGGCCCGCCGCAGGCCGCCCCCGGCCCGGACGGCGTGGTCCGCCACGCGCTGACCTTCACCGTCAAGCCCGGCAGCGAGCACGAGGTGGCCAAGATCCTCTCCGGCTACACCTCCCCCAAGGCCGAGGTCGACGAGAGCACCCGGCTGCGCCGGACCTCGCTGTTCATGCACGGCAACCGGGTCGTCCGGGCGGTCGAGGTGATCGGCAGTCTCGGCGACGCGCTGCGCCACGTCGCGATGCAGCCCGAGGTCCGGGCCGTCGAGGAGGCCATCAACCCGTACCTGGAGGAGGCCCGGCAGCTGGGTGACCCGCAGTCCGCGCGCGCCTTCTTCGCCAAGGCCGCGCTGCCCGCCGAGCACCAGGCGATCGCCGGCTCCCCCGCGTCCGGCCGGCTGCACCGGCACGCCGTGCTGTACCCGGTGAAGCCGGGCAACGCGCGGGCGGTGACCGAGCTGCTGGCCGAGTACGACAACCTCGCCACCGCCGACCCGACCGGCCCGGTCGCGGCGAGCACCGTCTTCCACCGCGAGGACATCGTGGTCCGCCTGGTGGACCTGCGGGTGCCCGCCGAGGCCGACCCGGCCGCCGCGCTCGGCGTGGCCGGCGAGCGGGAGGCCACCGTGCTCGGCCGGCTGCTCGACCTCGGCGCGGAGGGCGACCTGCGAACCGTCGCCGGCCTGAGCGCGTTCCTCGCCGCCCGCTCGATGAGCCCGGTCACCGACCGCAGCTCGCAGACGGGCTGACCGGACCCCAGCCACCCCCGCAGGACCGGAAGACCAGACCCCACACTCGGAGGAAGAACCATGACCACGCAGTACCCACGGATCGTGCACGTCGACGAGGCCCCGGAGAACCGGCGGCGCGGCGGCGACCTGCGCGCCATGCTCACCCCCACCACCTGCGGCGCGACCAGCGGGTTCATGGGTCTGGCCATCGTGCAGCCCGGCGAGCGGATCGGCGAGCACTACCACCCGTACTCCGAGGAGTTCGTGTTCGTGGTGTGCGGCGACCTGGAGGTGGACCTGGACGGGGAGACCCGTCCGATCAAGCCCAACCAGGGGCTGATGATCCCGGTCAACATGCGCCACCGCTTCCGCAACGTCGGCGACACCGAGGCCCGGATGGTCTTCCACCTCGGCCCGCTCGCTCCCCGGCCGGAGCTCGGCCACGTCGACACCGAGGAGACCGAACCGGCCGTCGCCTCCGGCCCGCCGGAACACGCCAAGGTCGCTTCGTGACACGGCGTGTCGCCGTCACCGGGATCGGTGTGGTGGCGCCCGGCGGTGTGGGCGTGCCGGCCTTCTGGCGGCTGCTCACCTCCGGGCGCACCGCCACCCGGGGCATCACGCTCTTCGACCCCACCGGGTTCCGCTCCCGGATCGCCGCCGAGTGCGACTTCGACCCGGCGGCGCACGGGCTAGGCCCCGAGGAGGTCCAACGGGCCGACCGGTACGTGCAGTTCGCGATGGTGGCGGCCGACGAGGCGATCGCCGACGCCGGGCTCGACCTGGCCGCGGAGGACCCGTGGCGGATCGCCGTCTCCCTCGGGACGGCCGTCGGCGGCACCACCCGGCTGGAGCACGACTACGCCCTGGTGAGCGCCGGCGGCGACCGTTGGGACGTCGACCACCGGCAGGCCGAGCCCCAGCTGCACCGGGCGTTCGCGCCCAGCACGCTGGCCTCCGCGGTCGCCGAGCGCACCGGCGCGCACGGCCCGGTGCAGACCGTCTCCACCGGCTGCACCTCCGGACTGGACGCGATCGGCTACGCCTTCCAGGCGGTCGAGGAGGGGCGCGCCGACATCTGCATCGCCGGCGCCTCCGACTCGCCGATCTCACCGATCACCGTCGCCTGCTTCGACGCCATCAAGGCCACCAGCGAGCGCAACGACGATCCGGAGCACGCCTCCCGCCCCTTCGACGCCCACCGGGACGGCTTCGTGCTCGGCGAGGGCGGCGCCGTCCTGGTGCTGGAGGAGCTGGAGCACGCCCGCCGGCGCGGCGCCCGGATCTACGGCGAGATCGGCGGGTTCGCCACCTTCGGCAACGCCTACCACATGACCGGCCTCACCCAGGAGGGGCTGGAGATGTCCCGGGCGATCGACGACGCGCTCGCCCACGCCCGGGTGAACCGCACCGACGTCGACTACGTCAACGCGCACGGCTCGGGCACCAAGCAGAACGACCGGCACGAGACGGCGGCCGTGAAGCGCTCGCTCGGCGGGCACGCCTACGAGACGCCGATGAGCTCGATCAAGTCGATGGTCGGGCACTCCCTCGGCGCGATCGGCGCGATCGAGGTGGTCGCGTGCACCCTCGCCCTCGCCCACGGCGTGGTGCCGCCGACCGCCAACTACGAAGCTCCGGACCCGGAGTGCGACCTCGACTACGTGCCGCGCACCGCGCGCGAGCTGCCGCTCCGTCACATCCTGTCGGTCGGAAGCGGATTCGGCGGATTCCAGTCCGCCGTCGTGTTGAACAGAACGGGGTGATTTCCATGACGTCACGTCAACAGGGCCGCCGGGCGGTGGTCACCGGCCTCGGCGTGGTGGCGCCGAACGGCGTCGGGGCCGACGCCTTCTGGAAGGCCACCACGCAGGGCGTGAGCGTCCTCGACCGGATATCCCGGGAGGGCTGCGCCCACCTCCCCCTGCGGATCGCCGGCCAGGTACGGGACTTCGACCCGTCCTCGGTGATCGACAGCCGCTTTCTCGTACAGACCGACCGCTTCACCCACTACGCGATGGCCGCCGCCGACCTGGCGGTGTCGGACGCCGGGTTCACCCCCGACCCCGAGCAGCCCTTCGGAGTCGGCGTGGTGACCGCGGCCGGCTCCGGGGGCGGCGAGTTCGGCCAGCGCGAGCTCCAGCAACTCTGGGGCCAGGGGCCGCAGTTCGTCGGACCGTACCAGTCCATCGCCTGGTTCTACGCGGCCAGCACCGGCCAGGTCTCGATCCGCGGCGGCTACAAGGGCCCCTGCGGGGTGGTGGCCAGCGACGAGGCCGGCGGCCTGGACGCCCTCGCCCACGCCGCCCGTGCCATCGAGCGCGGCACCGACGCCGTGGTGGCCGGCGCCGCCGAGGCGCCGCTGGCGCCGTACTCGATGGTCTGCCAGCTCGGCTACCCCGAGCTGAGCCTCGCCGAGCGGGCCGACCGCGCCTACCTGCCGTTCTCCCCCGCGGCGGTCGGCTTCTCCCCCGCCGAGGGCGGCGCGATGCTGATGCTGGAGGACGAGGAGTCGGCCCGCCGCCGGGGCGCCGCCGTCCGGGCCCACCTGGCCGGGCACGGCGCGACCTTCACCGGTGCCTCCCGCTGGGAGGAGTCCCGGGAGGGCCTCGCCGCGGCGATCCGGATCGCGCTCGACCAGGCCCGGATCTCCGCGGAGGACGTCGACGTGGTCTTCGCCGACGCCCTCGGCGTCCCGGCCGCCGACCGCGCCGAGGCACTCGCACTGGCCGACGCCCTCGGCCCGTACGCCGAACGCGTGCCGGTCACCGCGCCCAAGGCCGGCACCGGGCGGGCCTACTGCGGCGCACCGGTGCTGGACACCGCCGCCGCCGTCCTGGCCATGGAGGACGGCCTGGTGCCGCCGACCCCCAACGTCACCGAGGTCTGCCACGACCTCGCCCTGGTGACCGGCCGCGCCCGCCCGGCCGAGCTGCGCACCGCCCTGGTGCTCAGCCGCGGGCTGATGGGCTCCAACTCCGCGCTGGTCCTCCGGCGCGGCGAGCAGGCCTGACCGCACTCCCGTCTGGCCCACCCGGCTCACCCGGCAGACCCGGTGAGCCCACCTACGGAAGGGAACAACCCGTGAGCAACACCCTCACCCATCCCGAACTGGCCGCGCTGATCCAGGCCCGGGCCGGCGTCGTGATCGACCCGGTGGACCTTGAGCGCCCGGGCGCCAGCTTCGACGAGTTCGGCGTGGACTCCCTCGGTCTGCTCGGCGTGGTCGGCGAACTGGAGAACCGGCACGGCGTGAAGGTCACCAACGGCGCCGAGTCGGCCAAGACCCCGGCCGAGTTCCTGGAGCTGGTCAACTCCGCCTTCACCGCGAAGGCGGGTGCCTGAGATGCCCGGACACACCGACAACGAGATCGTCATCGCCGCGCCGCTCGACCTGGTCTGGGAGATCACCAACGACCTGGAGAACTGGCCGCAGCTGTTCAGCGAGTACGCCTCCGTGGAGGTGCTGGAGCGCGACGGCGACCGCGTGCGCTTCCGGCTCACCATGCACCCCGACGAGAACGGGCAGGTGTGGAGCTGGGTCTCCGAGCGCACCACCGACCGGGCCTCGCTCGCGGTGAACGCCCGCCGGGTCGAGCCCGGTCCGTTCGAGTTCATGGACATCCGCTGGGAGTACGCGGAGGTCCCGGCCGGCACCCGGATGCGCTGGGTGCAGGACTTCGCGATGAAGCCGACCGCGCCGGTGGACGACGACGGCATGGTCAACCACATCAACCGCAACTCGCGCATCCAGATGCAGCTGATCCGCGAGAAGGTCGAGAAGAAGGCCGCGGAGGTGTGAGCCCGATGACCCACCGCGCACTGATCGTCGCCCGGATGAAGCCCGGGGCGGCCGACGGCATCGCCGAGGTGTTCGCCGAGTCCGACCGCGGCGAACTGCCGCACCTGATCGGCGTCACCGGGCGGAGCCTGTTCCAGTTCGGCGATGTCTACCTGCACCTGATCGAGGCCGACCGCCCACCGGGCCCGGCCGTCGCCAAGGTGATCGGCCACCCGGAGTTCCGGGCGGTCAGCGACGCCCTCACCGCCTACGTCCAGGCGTACGACCCGGCCACCTGGCGGGAGCCCAAGGACGCGATGGCGCGTGAGTTCTACCGCTGGGAGCGTCCCGGCCTCAACTGACCGGGCCCGGACGGCCGGAGCCCGGACGGCCGGCTCCCGGCCGGGTGCCGGCGGGCGACCGCCCGGACGCGCCCGACCACGCCGGTGCCCCGCAGGAACGCCTGCGGGGCACCGGCGTGCGGTGCGTCCGGCCCCGGGCCGGCGGGCGTGCGCGGCCGGGCGGGGTGCGGCCCGGCGGGTGCGCGCGGCTCAGCCGGTCATGGCGGCGAGGACGGTGCGCCAGTCCTCGCCCGGCTCCGGACGCAGCAGGTCCGCGAGCGCGTCCGCCCGGTAGCGCCAGGGCCGCAGCAGCTCGGGGTCCGCGTCCGCCGCCTCCTCCAGCGGACTGGACGAGCCCAGCAACCGGACCAGCTCGGCGGTGAACTCGGGCCACGGGACGTGGCCGGAGACCGCGTTGACGATCCGGCCGGCCGCGCGGGCCGTCCCCGCCGCGCCGTCCGCGCAGCCCACCACCGCCCGGGCGAGGGCCGCCGCGTGCACCCAGCAGGCCACGTCGTGGTCCGGGCCGGCGCCCGGCGGCGGCGCCGGCAGCGCGATCGGCCGGCCCGCCAGCGCGGCCTGGTAGAGCGCGCCGGTCGCGCCCCAGCGGAGCTGGTCGCGCAGCCGCCGGTGCGGCCCCCAGACCAGCGGGGAACGGACCACCGCCCCCGGGCCGCGGCCACCGGTGCCGGCCGCGGCCAGCAGGATCCGCTCGCACTCCGCCTTGGCCTGCCCGTAGGGGGTGACCGGCTCGGTGGCCGGCGCGCCCTCGGGGACGTCGTGGGCCGCCGGGCGGCCGTAGGCGTCGATGCTGCTGACGAAGACGAAGGGGCCGCTGCCGCGCCAGCCGTCCACCAGGACGCGCATCGCGGCGACGTCGACCGCGTGCTCCGTGAAGGTGCAGGCGGCGTGGATCACCGCGTCGACGCCCTCCACCGCGCGGCGCAGGCTGTCCGGATCGCCGAGGTCCCCCTCGGCGACCTCGGCGCCGCTGCGGGCCACCAGGTGCGCGGACTCCGGCCGGACCAGTGCCCGCACCGGTCGGCCCTGGGCCGTCAGCTCCTGCAGCACCGCGGCGCCGACCCCGCCGGTGGCGCCGGTGAGCAGCACCGTCCCGACCCGGGTGGCAACCGTCGTCGGACCGGTGCGCCGGGCCAGGGCCGCCCGGCGCTCGGTGGCGCGCTCGTCGAGCAGCGCGGCCAGCGCCCGCGGGGTGCGCTGCTCCAGCACGTCCAGGCCGGTCAGCGGCAGGCCGGCCCGGGTGCGCAGGCGCTCGGCCAGCTGGACCGCGACCAGCGAGTGACCGCCCAGCTGGAAGAAGTCGCCGTCGGCCGAGGGCCTGCTGCCCAGCAGCTCGGCGAAGGCGTCCCGGACCGCCTCCAGCCGCGGTGTCGGGGCCGGCGGCTCCGCCGGGGCGGGTGCTCCGGGGAGTCGGGCGGCATCGAGCCCGCCGTCGGCCGTGCGCGGTATCGCGTCCAGCAGCGTCACGGCGGCCGGGAGCCGGTCCGCCGGGAGCCGGCGGCGGAGGGCGGCGCGCAGGTCGGCGCCGCTCGGTGCGCCGGGGCCGCGGACGACGGCGTAGGCGAGGGCCGGGCCGGCCACGGGGTGCACCACGGCGGCGTCGGCGACCCCGGGGTCGGCCAGCAGCGCGGCGACGGCCGGGTGCGACGGCTCCGGCCCGGTGTCGGGCTCGGTGTCGGGCACGTTGTCGGGCACGGCGGCGGCGGGCCCGACGGCGGACTGCGCGGCCGCGGACTGCGGGGCCACCGGCGCCGCCGGGTCGAGCCGGGTGCCCGGCAGCGCCGAGAGGCGGCGGTCCGGGTCGGCCGCGACGGCGGCGAGCAGCTCGGCGAAGCCAGCGAGCAGCCGGCCGGCCGGCTCGCTGTCGAGGGCGGCCGGGTCGTGCTGGAGCAGGCAGCGCGGCCGGGGGCCGTCCTCGACCAGCAGGGTGAGGCCGAACTTGGCCAGCCCGAGGTCGACGTCGACCGCCTCCGCCGTCAGGCCGGGCAGCGCCAGCGGCTCGGCCGGGCGGACGACGTCGCAGCTCACCGCGAGCGGCGGGGTGCCGTCCGCACCGCGGGAGGTGGCGTCGAGCCGGGCGACGACCAGGTCGAACGGGACGTGCTGGTGCTGCTGCGCGTCCAGCTGGGCCGCCCGGACGCCCGCCAGCACCTCGGTGAACCGCGGATCGCCGGAGAGGTCCACGCGGACCGGCAGGGTGTTGACCTGGAGGCCCACCAGGCGCCGCAGTTCGGGCCTGGCGCGGTGGCCGCCGGCGCAGCCGAGGGTGAGGTCCGGCTCGCCGGTGGCGATCCGCAGGGTGGCGAAGGCCGCCGCGAGGACGGCGGTGAAGAGGGTGGCGCCGTGGCGGGCGCCCAGCTGCCGCAGGGCGTCCAGGGTGGCGGCCGGGAGCGGGGCGGTGTGCAGGGCGGCCCGCCGCTCGGGGGTGCCGGGCGGTACGGGGCGCAGCAGCGGGAGCGGCCGGGTGCCGGCCAGCCGGGCGGCCCGCTCGTCGGCGGCGGCGGCGAGCTCGGCGTCCCGGCCGCGCTCCCAGCGGGCGTAGTCGGCGTACTGCGGCCCGGGGTCGGGCAGGTCCGCCGGCCGGCCCTCGACCGCCGCCGCGTACAGGGCCTGCAGGTCGGCGGTGAGCACGGGCAGGGAGCCGCCGTCGACGGCGATGTGGTGGACGGTCAGCAGCAGGGTGTGGTCGTCCGGGGCGTGCCGGAGGGCGAGCGCGCGCAGGACCGGGCCGGTGGCGAGGTCGAACGGGTGCGCCGCTTCCTCGTGCAGCAGCGCCGGGGTGTCCTGCACGGTGGCGGGGACCACGGCGACCGGCACCCGGACGACCGGCCCGACCTCCTGGCAGGGCCTGCCGTCCCGCTGTCCGTACCGCGTGCGCAGCACGGCGTGGCGGGCGGTGAGCGCGGTGAGTGCGGTGGCGAGGGCCTCGGGGTCGAGCGGGCCGCGCAGCCGGGTGGCGAGCGGGACGTGGTAGCGGGCGCCGCCCTGGCCGAGGCTGTCCATCAGCCACATCCGCTGCTGGGCGTGCGAGAGCGGGGCGGGTTCGGTGGTGGCCGCGCGGGCGAGCGGTCGTGCGGTCCGGGCGCGCTCGGCGCCGGAGCGGCGGCGGGCGCGGGCCAGCAGGTCGGCCTGGCGGGCGGCGGTCTGCGGCGCCGCGGCGTGGCCGGCGGCGCCCTGGCCGACGGCGGTCTGGTGGTTGTCGGCCGGGTGGGCGGCGTGGTCGCCCGGGTGGCCGGTGGCGGAGGTCATCGGGTCGGCTCCAGGAGGTGCGCGGCGGGCGCGGGCTCGGGCCGGCCCGCCTCGGGGTCGCCCGCCTCGGGGTCGGCGGGCGCTGCGTCGTCGGCCGCGAGCAGGGCGCGTTCGATCAGGGCGGCCTGGCCGGCCACCGTGGGGTGGTCGAGGAAGTCCCCGAGCGGGAGTTCCACGCCGAGGTCCTCGCGCAGGTCGTCGACCACCCACATGGCCAGCAGCGAGTGGCCGCCCTCGGCGAAGAAGTCCGCGTCGGGCGCGGTCACCGGGCGCTCCAGCGCCCGCGACCAGGCCTCGGCGACGACCTGCTGGATCGGCGTCAGGGCCGCGGCGCCGGTGGGTGCCTGGGCCCCGGGGGCCGCGGCGGCCGTGGCCGGTGCGATGTCGTCCTCGGCGAGCGCCCGGCGGTCGACCTTGCCGGTCCCGGTGAGCGGCAGTGCGTCCAGGACGGTCCAGGCGGTCGGCACCAGGTGGGCCGGCAACCGCTCGGCCAGCCGGCGGCGGAGCGCCTCGGGGGCCGGCCGGGTGCCCTCGGCCGGCACCAGGCAGGCGGTCAGCGCCGCGTCCTCGCGGCCGGCCCGGCGGACCACCACGGCGGCCTCGGCCACCTCGGGGAGGGCCCGCAGCGCGTGCTCGATCTCGCCGGGCTCGATCCGGAAGCCGCGCACCTTCACCTGGTCGTCGAGGCGCCCGTGGAACTCCAGCGTGCCGTCGGGGCGTCGGACGGCGAGGTCGCCGGTGCGGTAGGCGCGGCCGATGCCGGGCAGCTCCCGGAACCGCTCGGCCGTCAGCTCCGGCCGGCCCAGGTACCCGAGGGCCAGCCGGGCCCCGGCGACCCAGAGCTCGCCACGGGTGCCGTCGGGCACCGGCGCCTGCCCGTCGTCCAGGACGTACGTCCGGGCGCCGCCGAACGGACGGCCGATCGGCACCGGGCCCGCGCAGTCGGCCGGCTCCACCCGGTGCAGGGTGGCGAAGGTGGTGGCCTCGGTGGGGCCGTATCCGTTGACCAGGGTCAGCCACGGGAACGCCCGGAGCACCGCACCGGCGTGCTCGGCGGCCAGCGCCTCGCCACCGGCCACGACGGTGCGGAGCACGCCGAAGATCCGGGACCGGCGGGCGGCCAGCTGGTGGAACAGCGCGGTGGTGAGGAACGCCGTGGTGACGCCGAACCGCTCGACGTCCCGGGCGAGTTCCTCGGCGGTGGGCCGCTCGGCGGGCGACACGGCGACGGCGGCGCCGCGGGCCAGCGGAGCCCAGAGCTCGAAGGTGGCGGCGTCGAAGGTGGCGGGCGAGTGGAAGAGCACCCGGTCGCCGGGGCCGAGCGCCACCGCGTCCGGCGCCGTGGCCAGGTCGGCGACGGCGGCGTGCGGCACCTGGACGCCCTTGGGGCGGCCGGTGGAGCCGGAGGTGTAGTGCACCAGGGCGACCGCGTCCGGGGTGGCCGCGGGCCGGTCCGCGAGGCCGGCGGCGGGCGTCCCGGCGGCCGGGCCGGGCCCGGCGACGCCGGTCTCGGACGGGCCGGTCTCGGTCAGGACGAGGACCTGGTCGTCGGCCAGTCCGGCGTCCGCGAGCAGCGCCTTGTCGCCCAGGGTGAGCCGGACGCCGGCGTCCCCGGTCATCTCGGCGATGCGCGGCCGGGGGTAGGCCGGGTCGAGCGGGACGACGTGGCCGCCCGCCCACCAGACGGCGAGTTCGGCGACGACCAGCCGGGTGGAGCGGGCGCAGAGCAGCCCGACGGCGCTGCCGGGGCGGACCCCGCGGTGGGCCAGCTCGGCGGCCAACCTGCGCGCGGAGTCGACGAGTTCGCGGTAGGTCAGGCTGAGCGAGCCGTCCGTCACGGCCAGCGCGCGCGGGTGCTGCTCGGCGTACCGGGCGATCAGGGCGGGGACGGTGGTAGCGGTGGCGTCGGCGGCAGTGGCGGCGGGCTCGGCGGCGGTGGCCGCGGCCGGGCGCTCCGGCGCGGGGCCGCCCGGGGTGGGAGCGGTCATGGGTGTCTTCCCTTCCGGGCGCCCCCGGTCGCTGCCGGGGGCGCCCTGCTGCGGGGTGTGGTGGGACGGGCCTACGGTGGGAGGCGGGCGCCGGGCGTCAGCCGACGGCGCTCGGCAGCCGCTCCTCGACCAGCCGCCCGACGGCGCGCAGGTCGGGCTGGCGCAGCAGCTGCGGAGCGCGCAGCCGGACGCCGCACTCCTCCTCCAGGGCGGCCAGCAGCCGCGCGGCGACGATCGAAGTCCCGCCCGCGTCCAGGAAGTTGTCGGCGAGACCGAGGTCGGGCCGGCCGAGCAGCTCGCGGCAGAGCCGCAGGACGGCCCGCTCGGCGGGACCGGCGTCCTCCTCCTCCGGAGCGACCGGGCGGACCGGCTCCGTGGCGGCGAGCAGGGCCGCCCGGTCCACCTTGCCGTTGGCGTCCAGCGGGAAGGCCTCGACCAGCCGGACCGCCGTGGGCACGGCCTGCTCCGGCAGCCAGGGCCGGACGGCGTCCAGCAGCTCGGCGGCCGCGGGCGCCTCGCCGGCCGGCGCCTCCCCGATCGGCGCGGGCTGGACGAAGGCGACCAGCTGCACGCCGCCCGCCGGTCCGGGCCGCGCTGCCACGACGGCCCGCCGCACCCACGGGTCGCGCTCGAACGCGGCCTCGACCTCGGCGGGCTCGATCCGCACGCCGCTCACCTTGACCTGGTCGTCCAGGCGCCCGAGGAACTCCAGCACGCCGTCCGGTCGCATCAGCACCCGGTCGCCGGTGCGGTAGACCCGGTCGATGCCCTCGATCCCGGCCGGCGCCTCGACGAAGCGCTGGGCGGTGAGTTCCGCGTCCAGGTAGCCGATGGCCAACCCCCGTCCGCCGATCAGCAGTTCGCCGGCCTGCCCGCGCGGCACCGGTCGGCCGTCCGGGTCGGCCACCAGCACCACCGTGCCGGGGATCGGCAGACCGATCGGCGGCGCGTCGGCGCCGTGGCCGCCGCCCGGGGGCATGGTGTGGACGCTGGTGACGACCGTGGCCTCGGCCGGCCCGTACGCGTTGTGGACGGTCGCGGTGACGTCCGGCCCGGGGGTTCGGCGCAGCCGGTCGCCGCCGATGCAGAGGTGGCGCAGGGCCAGCCCGGCCGGCCACGGGCGGTCCAGCACGGGCTCGGCGAGCGGGGTCGGCAGGACGGCGACGGTGATGCCGGCCTCGCGCCACCAGTCGGTGAGCGCGGACCGGTCCCACCGGACGGCGTCGGGGGCGACGCTGAGGGCGGCGCCCGAGGTGAGGGTGGCCCAGAGCTCCATCAGGTGCGGGTCGAAGGCGACGCCGATCAGCAGGCTGTGCCGGTCGCCGGGGCCGAGGCCGGTCAGCTGCCGGTACCACTGCAGCAGCGCGCCGAGCGCGGACTCGCCGACGGCCACGGCCTTGGGAGTGCCGGTGGAGCCGGAGGTGAGGACGGCGTAGTGGGTGCCGGCCGGGGCACGGACGCCCGCCCCGGCGCCGCTGCCGCCCTCGTCGGCGGCGGCGGCGAAGGCGGCGACCACGGTGGCGGCGGCGTTCGCCCCCTCCCCCGGGAGCGCCAGCGGCAGCTGCTCGCCGGCCCGGTGGGCGGGCGGCAGCAGCGCCGGGTCGCCGATCAGGCAGGCGGGGCGGAGCTGTTCGGCGACGGCCTGCAGGCGCCGCTCCCCGGGGCGCGGGCCGAGCGGCAGGTGGACGGCGCCGAGCCGGGCCACCGCCAGGGTGGCGGCGACCAGTGCGGCCGAGTGGTCCAGGCAGACGCCGACCAGGTCGCCGCGGCCCACCCGACCCTTCAGCCGCTCGGCCGACTCGGCGGCGAGCCGGTCGAGTTCGGCGTAGCTCCAGCTGCGCGCGCCGTCGACCAGCGCGGGGGCGTCCGGGGTCCGGTGGACCCAGTGGGTGAAGAGGTCGAGCACCGCACCGTCCTGGTGCGGCCGGCCGTAGCCGATGCCGAGCTCGGTCTGACGATCAGTCATGACGGTTTCTCCGAAGGTCGCGTGGCGGTTGTCGCGGGCGGGAGCGGCTCAGCCCAGGCCCATCGCCCGGGCGACGATCACCTTCTGGACCTCGGAGGTCCCCTCGATGATCGTCGTCATCCGGACGTAGCGGTACAGGAACTCCAGCGGGTGCCCGCGCACCCAGCCGGTGGCGCCGTGCACCTGGAGCGAGCGGTCCACCGCCCGGACGGCGGTCTCGGAGGCGGTCAGTTTGGCCAGCGCGGCGTTCTCGGGCGCCTCGGTGCCTTCGTCGACCAGCCGGGCGCAGGCCAGGGTGAGCAGCTTGGAGGCCTCGACCTCGGCCCGGGTGGCCACCAGGTGCTCCTGGACGTGCTGGTAGTTGCCGATCGGCTCGCCGAAGGCCTTCCGCTCCCGGGCGTACTCGACGCCCAGGCGGAGCGCGTACTCGGCGATGCCGTTGCACATCGCGGCGACGACCAGGCGGCCGCGCGAGAGGCTGTCCATGGCGAGCGCGGTGGCGGCGCCGACGCCCTCCTCGCCGCCGATCACCGCGTCCATCGGCGCCCGCACCTGGTCCAGGGTGAGCTCGAACAGCGGCTCGCCGGACATGCCCTCGTAGCGCTGGCCGATCCGCAGGCCCGGGTGGTCCATCGGGAGGACGAAGGCGGTGGCGCCGCCGGTCGGGCCGGCGCCCTCGCCGAGGTCGGTGGCGGTGACGACCAGGGCGATGTCGGCCCGGTCGGCGTTGCTGACGAAGGTCTTCCGGCCGTTCAGCACCCAGCCGTCGCCGTCACGGACGGCGGTGGTGGTGAGCCGGAAGGCGTCGGAACCGGCCTGCGGCTCGGTGAGCGCGAGGCAGCGCGCCTGCTCGCCGCGGACCAGCGGGACGAGGTGGCGCTCGATCTGCTCGGGGGTGCCGTGCCGCAGCAGCGGGCTGGGCCCGTCCGACCCGGCCAGCGCGTACGGCGCCAGCGGGCAGCCGCTGCGCCCGGCGGCGTGGTGGAGCAGCACGACGGCGGTGAACGGCATGTCCGCGCCGCCGAGCTCCTCGGGGTAGTCGCCGGCGTAGAAGCCGAGGGCGGCGGAGCGCTTGCGGACGTAGGCCCGCAGGTCGGCCGGCGGCTGGTCGGCGGTCTCGGGCAACTCGGCGGCGAGCGGCACGAGTTCGCGGCGGACGAAGCTCTCGAAGGCGTCGACGAGCTCGCGGTGACCGGCTTCGAGGACGCTGGAGGGGGTGGACAGCGCGGAGGTGCTCACTGGTTCGCTCCGGTCAGGGCACGGGCCTGGTCGGCCAGGACGGGGTGCTGGAAGAGGGTGCGCAGCTGCGGGCGGCTGCCCAGGCGCGGCTCCAGCCAGGCCGCGAGCCGGGCGGCGAGCAGCGAGTGGCCGCCGACCTCGAAGAAGTGCGAGTCCGCGGTGAAGCGGTCGTGGCCCAGCACCTCCTGCCAGGCCTCGGCGACCAGGGCCTGTCCGGGGTCGGTGAAGGCCTGCGGCTGCGCCTGCGCCGGCTCGCCGGCCGGCCCCGCCTCGGCGGCGATCCGGGCGAGGGCCGCGCGGTCGGGCTTGCCGCCGGGCAGCAGCGGCATGGTGTCCAGCGCCGTCCAGGCGGACGGGACCAGCCCGCCCGGCAGCCGGCGGCCGAGCGCCTGGTGCAGGGCGGCCTGGTCGGGCTGTTCGGCGCCCTCCAGGAAGCCGAGCAGGCGGGGGCCGGACGCCTCGTCGTGGTGGAGGACGACGGCGCAGGAGCGGCCGCCGAGCTCCGCGGAGGCGGCGGCCTCGATCTCCTCCAGCTCGATCCGGTAGCCGCGCAGCTTCACCTGGTTGTCCTGCCGGCCGAGGAACCAGAGCCGGCCCTTCAGGTCGCGGTAGCCGCGGTCGCCGGTGCGGTAGACCCGCTCACCGCCGAGCGCGGGCACCGGCACGAAGCGGGCCCCGGTGACCTCGGGCAGGCCGAGGTAGCCCTCGGCGAGCAGCGCGCCGCCGATCGCCAGCTCCCCGACCGCACCGGCCGGCAGCGGGTGGAGGCCGTCGTCCAGGACGTGCACCCGCACGCCGGGCAGCTCGGTGCCGAGCGGGATCTCGGCGGCGTCCTCGGCCAGGTCGGCCTCGGTGACCTCGTGCACGGTGGAGGTGACGGTCGCCTCGGTGACGCCGTAGGCGTTCAGCACGGTGGCGGTGGTGGCGCCGGCCAGGCCGCGCAGGGCGCGGGCCGGAAGCCGTTCGCCGCCGAGGACCAGCAGGCGCGGCGACCAGCGGCCGTCGCGCAGCGCCTCGGCCAGGTCCTCCCGGACGGCGAGGAAGTAGCTGGTCGGCAGGTTGGCGACGGTCACGCCGCGGGCGGCGAGCACGGCGACCAGCTCGGGCCCGGTCGGCACCTCGCGCTGCGGCACCACCAGGGCGGCGCCGGCGGCCAGCGCGGGCAGCACCTCCTCCAGCGCCACGTCGAAGGACGGGCGGGCGAACAGCAGCACCCGGTCGGCGGGGGCCAGTCCGTACCGCCCGGCGACGGCGGTCACGTAGCCGACCAGCGCCTCCCGGCCGACCAGGACCGGCTTGGGCACGCCGGTGGAACCGGAGGTGTGGATGAGGTAGGCGGCGCCGTCGAGGACCGCGGCCGGCTCGGCCTTGGGGAACGCCGGGCCGTCCAGCAGGGCCGGGGTGACGCCCTCGGCGGGCAGCGCGAGCGCGCTCTGCCGGGTGGCGAGGACCAGCGCCGGGCTCAGCCGCTCCAGCAGCAGGCCGAGGCGGGCCGCCGGGTCCTCGGCGGAGAGCGGGGCGTACACCGCGCCGTGGCGCAGGCAGGCGAGCAGCGCGACGACGCTGTCCACCCCGCGGGGCAGGACGGCGGCCACCGGCTGGCCCGGCGTCACACCGGCGGACCGCAGGCGGTCGACCAGCTCGCCGACCCGGCGGTCGAGGTCGCCGTAGCTGAGCCGCTCGGCGCCGGCGAGCACGGCCAGGGCGGCCGGGTCGTGGGCGGCGGCGGGGTCGAGGACGGCGGCCGCGTCCAGGGCCTGCCCGGTGGCGGTCGGCCCGGTGGCGACCTGCTCGGGCGCGGACTGCTCGGGCGCGGCCGAGGCCAGCTCGGCCAGCGGGGCCTGCGGCCGGTCGAGGTAGCGGCGCAGCAGTTCCAGCAGGCGGCCGGCGAGCAGTTCGGCGGTCTCCTCGCCGAACAGGTCCGCGTCGTAGTCCCAGACCAGGGTCATCCCGGCCGCGCCGTGCTTCTCGCCCACCACCCGGCGGTCGTCGGGCAGCAGCACCACGTCCAGGTCGAAGCGGGTGGTGCCGGTGTTGAAGCCCTCGTAGAGCGAGACCTCCAGACCGGGCGCCTGGATGTCCGGCAGCGGCGCGTCGTGCGCACTGAACATCACGTCGAAGAGCGGGTTGTCGGCGCCGCTGGTGTGCCGGCCCAGTGCGCGGGTCAACTCCTGGACGGGGACGTCCTGGTGGGGCAGCGCGCGGAAGAGGACGTCGGTCACCTCGTCGACCGCCTCGGTGCCGGGGGCGGCCGGGTCCAGCCGCAGCCGCAGCGGCACCGTGTTGACGAACATGCCCACGGCGCTCTCGAAGCCCTGCGGACGGTTGCCGACCGCGGTGCCGACCACCAGCTCCGGGTGCCCGCTGTGGCGGCGCAGCAGTTCGGCGAAGAGCGTGAGCAGGGTGGAGAACGGGGTGTGACCGTCCTCCCGGCTCCGCTCGCGCAGGCGCTCGGCCAGGTCGGCGCCGATCGACTGGCGCAGCTGCCCGCCCCGGTGGCGGCGCGCGACGCCCGGCCGGGCCAGCCCGGGCAGCGTGAGGTCGAGCGGCGCGTCCTGCAACTCCTGCTTCCAGAAGGCGAGTCCGCGCTCCCGGTTGTCCGCCGCGGCGGCCTCGGCGGTGCGCACGTGCTCCTCGTACGAGCGGGCCGCGGGCAGCTCGGCGGGCTCGCCGAGGACGTGCGCGCGGTAGACCGTGAAGAGGTCGCGGAGCAGGATCGCGAAGGAGTGCCCGTCGTGGATCAGGTGGTGCTCGACGTGGATCAGCCGGTGGTGGTCCTCGGCGAGGCGCACGAGGTGCCAGCGGAGCAGCGGCGCCGCCGAGGTGTCCAGCGGCTCCTCGGCCTCGGCCCGCAGCAGGGCCTGGAAGGCGGCCTCGGGATCGGCCTCGCCGGCCAGGTCGCCGATGCGCAGCCGGGGCTCGGTCCGGGCGCCGACCCGCTGGGCCGGCAGACCCTCCGGCCGGGCCACCAACTCCAGCCGCAGGCCCGGGTGGTGGGCGAGCACGGCGGCCATTCCGGCGCGCAGCGCGTCCGTGTCGAGCGGGCCCCAGAGGTCGAGGGCGGCGGTGAAGTTGTAGGCGCGACTGCCGGGCAGCATCTGCTCGTGCAGCCAGACGATCTCCTGCGAGGAGGAGAGGGCGAACATGGCGAACTCCCTTGTGGTGGTGGGCTGTTGTTCGGTCGTGCAACCGGGCGGCGGTGGCCGTCCGGCTCGGGTCGCGGCCGGCGCCGGGGGTGGGGGCGTGGCCGGCCGACCGCCGGGCGGGTGCGCCCGGATCGGGCGGCCCGGCGGGGCGGGGGGGTGGCTGTGGGTGGTGGCAGGGGCCCGGCGCAGGGTCGGCCGGGCCGGGGCTCAGGCCGCTGGGCCGCCCAGGTGCCGGCGCAGGGTCGACAGCAGCGCCTCGAAGGCGGCCTCGGCGGCGACGTCCGGGTAGCGGTCGCGGTCCCAGGCCAGCCGGACCAGCAGATCGTCACCGTGCGAGGCGGAGACGGCCAGCGGTGCGGCCAGCGGGCGTCCGGCCAGGTGGGTCTCACGGCCCGCCGTTCCGGCGAGCACCAGCGGCGGGCGGCGCTGCAGGTCCTCGAAGGTGAGCAGCCCGTCCAGGGCGCCGGACCAGCGCGCCCCGGCGGAGCGGGCGGCCCGGACCACGTCGTCGAACGGGGTGTCGGCGTGGTCCAGGTCGTCCCACCAGGCCGCGCTCAGCTCGTCGAGGCCGGTTCGGTCGGCCTGTCCCGCGGCGGGCCCCGCCGGCGCGGGGTGCACCAGGGTGTTGAGGAAGCAGCCGACCACCGGTGCGGCACCGGGCGGCCGCCCGCCCCACGGGTAGCCGAGCGCGAGCGCCCGGTCCCCTTCGCCGAGCCGGTGGGCGGCGGCCCCGACGGCGTCCAGCAGCGCGGGGAAGACCGCGCCCCGGGCCGCCCCGGTGGCGGCCGGCAGCCGGTGGGTGACCATCCCGGTGGACCGCGCCGCCGGACCGGCGTCGGCGGCGTCGCCGGACCCGCCGAGTCCGCCCAGCCGGGCGGCCCAGTACGCGTGCGCGGCGGCGCTCGCGGCCGCGTCCTCGGCCGCCAACTGCAGTTCCACCGCCTCCCGGTAGGCCGCCGACCCGTCGTCCGCCGCCGGCTCGGCCGGCCCGTCCTCCGCGTAGGCGACGGCGAGCCCGGCCGTGACGAGGCCGAGCGACTGCTCGTCGCAGGCCGCGTGGTCGAGGGCGACGGCGAGCAGTTCCTCCTCGTCGTCCGGGGCGGCCGCCAGCAGCAGGCGCAGGGCCGGGCCGTCGGCCGGCCAGTCGAGCAGGGCGCGGCGCAGCGCCTCCTCGGCCGTGCCGTCCGGGCCGGTCTCCGCCCGCTCGACCGCGACCGACGGTCCGCCGAGGCGCAGCACCGGGGTGCCGCGCACGGTGGCGAAGGAGCCGTGCAGGGCGGGGTGGGAGGCGGCCAGTCGGAGGGCGGCGCGGTGCAGCCGCGGCAGGTCGACGGTGCCCCGGGGGTAGGCGAAGAACAGCGGCACGACGTCCGTGCGGCTCTGCGGGTCGCGCCGCCGGGCGATCAGGAAGCGGCGCTGGGCGCCGGTGAGCGGGAGCAGCCCGTCCCCGGAGTCGGCGGCGGAGGAGCCGGCGGCGACGGAGCGGAACCGGGCGAGGTAGGCGGCCGTGATGCTGGAGTGCACGGAAGGATCTCCGCTTTCGGATCGGCGGATCGGCGGATCGGCAGGGGCGAGCGGGACTCGGGGCGGGGTGGTGGCCCGTCCGGGCAGGGCGGCCCCACCGGGCGACCGGTGCGGTCGCCGGCACGTGCGTGCGGGCGGGCGGGTCAGCGGGCGGGTCTGGCGTCCTCCGGGGCGGGCCCGGCCGCCTCGGCGGCGGCGCCGCCGGGCCCGCCCGGGGCGGCCGGGTCGGTGGAGCCTTCGTCCTCGGGGACGTGCGCCCCGACCGGGCCGGCGTCGGTCGGCAGCTCCCGCATGCCGCGCAGCGGCGAGAGCAGCAGGGGCAGCGGCACCACCAGGAACCCGGCGGCGCAGACCCAGAGCGCGGCGCGCGCTCCGGCGGCGTCGGCCACGGCGCCGCCGAGCAGCGCGCCCAGCGGCAGGGTGCCCCAGACCAGGAAGCGCATCGTCGCGTTCATCCGGCCGAGCAGCCCGGGCGGGCAGACGCCCTGCCGGAAGCTCACCTGGGCGACGTTGTAGACCACCGCACCGAACAGGACCGTTCCCGAGGCCAGCGCGAAGAGCGCCACGCCCGCCCCGCCACCGGTCAGCGGCCAGAGCAGCGCGAACGGTCCGGTGAGGACGGGGGCGAGCCAGATCAGCCGGGCCTGGCCGACCCGCCGGGCCAGCGGGCCGGCACAGAGCGCCCCGGCCAGTCCCCCGACGGCCGAGACGGAGAGCAGCACCCCGATGGCGGCGGGCGAGAGGTCCAGCACCCGGACCCAGAACACCGTCTGGACGGCCATCAGGACGGCGGCGAACAGGTTCGAGACGGCGGTGGCGGCGGCGATCGCCCGCAGCAGCGGGTGCCTGAGCACGAACCCGACGCCCTCGGCGATCTCCGTGCGCAGCGAGCGCCCGGGGTCCGGCGGGGGCGGCGCTTCCTCCTCGGCGCGGATGCGTGCGAGCACCACCGCGGAGGTCAGGTAGCCGACCGCGTCGGCGACGATCGCCAGCGGTGCGCCGAGCAGCTGGACCAGCCCGCCGCCCAGCCCCGGGCCGGCGACCTGGGCCGAGGAGCGGACGGTCTCGATCGCGCCGTTGCCGGCGACCAGGTGCGCACGCGGCAGCAGCGCCGGCAGGAAGGACTGGTGGGCCACGTCGAAGAAGACCGTCGCCACACCGGTGACCAGGGCGACCAGGTAGAGCTGGGCCATCGTCAGCACACCGAGGGCGGCGGCCGGCGGGATCGACCCGACGGCGAGGCAGCGCACCACGTCGGCGCGGATCAGTACGGGCAGTTTGCGCATCCGGTCCAGCCAGGCGCCCGCGGGGAGGCCGACCAGCAGGAAGGCCGCGGTCTCCGCCGCCGTCAGCAGGCCGACCTGGAACGGCGTGGCGTCGAGCTCCACCACCGCGACCAGCGGCAGCGCCACCAGGGTGACCTGGCTCCCCACTTGGGCCGCGACGGCCCCCGACAGGAGGAGGCGGAAGTCGCGCAGACCCAGCAGGCGGGCGGGGTTCGGACGAGGCATGTCGTTCATCAGTACGACTCTCGGTTACCGATTCGACACCGGGCAACCGTTCGGTTCGTTTCCGGCCTTCCGCCACAACGGCCGGATCCCGCCCATTCCCGGGCCCGGTCGCGCTCCGCCCCGGTCCGCCGCCCCACCGGGCCGGACCGCCGCCGGAGTCCGACCAGCAACATTCCGGCCGGGCGGATTTCAAACCAGGATCCGCGTCACATTGTCCGAATACCGGACAGGCATGTTCTCGCCATCGGGCGGCCACCTTCAACATGGCCGGAACCTGCAAAGTCTTGACGATTCGTCACTCTGACGTGGCCTCGCCGTGTTATCGGGCGCCCGGCCACCCCGACCTCCCCCGACCACCCCGGGCCGCCGTACCCGCCCCCGAACCGCCGCGCCCGAACCGCCGCGCCGTACGCCGACGCCCGGCCACCGGCGTCGGGCGGACGTCGGTGGCCGGGCGTCGGGCGTCGGGCGTCGAAGGCGGCCGGGTGCCGGCGGCGGGTCGGTACGGGCTCAGGCCGCGCCGAGTGCGGCGTCCGGCGTCCTGCCCGCCTGCGCCTGCTCGATCCGCTGCACCAGCATCACGGCCAGCTTCCGCGCCACCGCCGGGTCGGCCGGGCCGCCCTCGGTGGTGACGGCCGCGACCAGCGTGCCGGAGCGCAGGACGATGCTCACACCGTCCCGGCCGGCCAGCTGGCCCTGGAACGCGCGGTACTCGCTCCCCAGCGGCACGATGTCCACCGCCCGGTACTTGCTCCCGTCGGCGTACGACGCGTACACCTCGGCGAGCTTCTCCTTGGCGGCGGCCTTGGTCGGCAGCGTGTCGATCGCGAAGCGCGCGGTCACCTCCCCGAGCGAGAAGCGGGCCGTCCCGCTGAGCGGCTTGCCGCTGCACGCCCCGCTGCCGGAGCAGGTGGTGGCGTGGTCGGCGCTGTCGACCCGCCGCTTCTCCTCCTCCCAGCCGGTCATGGCCTTGCCGTCGGGCAGCAACTGCAGGAGGAGCTTCTCGTCGAGCACCAGCGCGTCCGAGTCCGCGGTGGGCGCCGGCAGGGCTCCGCCGGTCCCGGAACCGCCGCCCGCCCCCGGCGTCGACGCACCGCCCGCGGGCGCCCCGGCCGTTCCGGAGGCGCCGGGAGAACCGGCCGCGGCGGACGCGCCGCCGGCCGCAGCGGTGGCGGCGCCGCCCGTGGGGGCCGGCGCCGAACCCGCGGGCGAGGCCGCGGCGGCGGAGGCCTGGCCCGAGGCTGCACCCGCGGTGGCGGACGCGCCGCCCTTCGCCGCGTCCCGGGAGGCCTCCGACCCCCCTGAGCTGCAAGCCGTCAGCACGCCCAGCAGTACACCTGCGGCCGCCGCGGCGGCCACCTTCCGACCGACCGTGCCCATCGCCCGCTCCCTCTCGTGTCAGTGGACCATCAAGATAGACGCGGGTGGGCGCCCCCGGTTCCCCGGGGTCCGGTCAGGCTCCGCCCCGGGGTCCGGCCGGGCTGGCTCGGCTCACTCCTCCCCGGGTACGCGGCTGCCCGGGGCGCCCGGCGGGAGCGGCTCCACACCGGTCACCCGGCTGATCCGCGTCGGCTCGACCAGCACCACCACCCGGCGCTCGCCCGGCACCCGCCACTCGTAGCGCTCCGTCCCGAGGTAGACCCCGGCCAGCCGGTCCATGGTCCGGTCCGCCTCCACCCCCTCGACGAACCGCACCACCCGCCCCCGGATCTGCACCCGGCCGTACGGGTCGGCCGGATCGGCGGAGGAGAGGCAGACCCGCGGATCGCGCCGCAGGTTGCGTTCCTTGATGCGTCCGACCGAGGTGTTGAACAGCACCAGGTCCCCCTCCGTGCCCACCCACATCGGGCTCACGTGCGGCGAGCCGTCCGCGTTGACGGTGGCCACGTACCAGATGTGGCCCGCGTCGATCCGGGCCCTGATGTCCTTCGAGATCTCGACCATGCGGCGATCCTGCCCGCCGACGGCCGCCCGCACGCGGCACCCGACCCGTCAGGACGGCGCGCCGCCGGGCCCGCGCGCCTCCCGGTGCCGCCCCCGGCAGCGGTGGCAGCATCGGCCCCATGCCGACCGAGAACGAGCAGCGCGACGACGAGCAGGAGATCAGGGGTCTGGTCGAGCGGTGGGCCGCGGCGGTGCGGCGCGGCGACCTCGACGGCGTCCTGACCCACCACCGGGACGACATCGTGATGTTCGACGTCCCGCCGCCGTTCGAGGGCGTGCGCGGCCTCGACGCCTACCGCGCGACCTGGCCGCCCTTCTTCGACTGGCTGGCCGACGGAGCGGCGTTCGAGATCGAGTCCCTCGACGTGACGACCGGGGCGGACGTCGCCTTCGCCCACGCCCTGCTGCGCTGCGGGACCGCGCGTGACTTCGCCGAGCAGCCCGCCCTGCGCCTGCGGCTCACCCTCGGCCTGCGGCGCACCGACGGGCAGTGGGAGGTGGCGCACGAGCACCACTCCTTCCCCGACACCTCCGTCGCGCCGAGCATCGTCGCGGACGCCGGCTCGGGCACCGTCGCGCCGGCGGAGGCCGCCGCGGTGGCCGGCTCCGCGCCGCCCGGTGCGGCCGAGCGCGAGGTGCGCGCGATCCACCAGCGCTGGGCGGAGGAGACCGCCGCCAAGGACCTCGACGGACTGATGGCCCACGTCGCCGAGGACGTCGTCTCCTACGAGCACGCGGGCCCGCTCGGCTACCGGGGGATCGAGGAGGTCCGCGAGATCTGCCGCAACGGGCTGGCCGCCTCCCCCGGACCGGTCGCCTGGGACATCCCGGACCTCACCGTCCGGGTCGGCGGCGACCTCGCCGTGGCCTGGGGGCTGGAGCACATCCGCAGTACCGGGGCGGACGGCTCGACCGCGGAGACCTGGTCGCGCGGCACCCGGGTGTTCGAGCGGCGGGACGGCGGGTGGGCCATGGTGCACCAGCACCTGTCCTTCCCCCTGCCCTCCTGACGCGCCCGCCCGGGGCCTACGGGCCTCCGGGGACGGCCGGGGACGACCGCGGCGCGGGGACGACCGCGGCGCTGGGCGGGCGACGCGCACAGGGCCCGGCGCGGATTCACCCGGACCGCACGTGCACTCGGGTGAACACGCCCGGGAGACCACCCGAAGGGGCGCACCGCCGCGGCCTCCACCGCCGTCCTCCGGTGGCAACGGCGCCGAGGGTGGTTGACGGTGGATCAGGCGCAGCCCCGCGAGTCCCCTTGGCCGACGACGTGTCGGCAGTCGCGGTTCCGCGCCGGAAGGATCACCATCATGCGCTCTGCACGCACGCTGCTCGCCGGGGCGGTCATCGCCGCCGCCGCCGTGACCGTCACTGCCCCCGCCGCCTTCGCGGACGGCGGCGACAAGAACCTGACCTGGCAGGAGAAGCAGGACAAGGCCGCCAGCCCCGACGGCCAGAAGACGTGGGACGAGAAGCAGGAGAAGAGCTCCTCCTCCGGCTCCTCCTCCAGCTCCTCCGGCTCGTCCTCGTACGGCGAGAAGAGCGAGAAGAGCGAGAAGAGCGAGAAGAGCGAGAAGGGGGAGAAGGGCGAGGAGAAGGCCCCGCACGGTGGTGTGCACACCGGTGGCGGCGGCCTGGTGTCCGGCGGCGGCCTCGCCTCCGGAGCCGTCCTGCTGCTCGGCGGTCTCGGGGCCGGCGCCATCGCGCTGCGCAAGGGCCGTCGCTCGGCCGGCGCCGCGATCTGAGCCCGGCGCCGTCCGACGGCGCCGTCCGACGCCTCCCCGCCGTGGCCGCCGCCCCTGCGCGCCGGCCGCGGCGGGGGCGCGCGGGTCCACCGGGCCCGCCGAGCGGCCGCGGCGGCGCTTCGTCGCGACGGCCGACGCGTGATCACCGACTCGTCGCGGCCGACGCGTGCCGGCCGGCTCGTCCTCGGCAAGTCGCCGAGCCGAGTCGCCGGGCCGAGTCGCCCCGGCCGGGTCGTGACGACCGGGTCGTGGTGACAGAACAGTCCCGCACGGCCGAGGAGTGGAACGATGGCCGGTCTGGTTCCTGGTACGTCCCGGCTGCTGCGCGCGGGTATGGGCGCGGCGGCGGCCGGTCTGCTGCTGATCTACAACTCGGTGGACTCCGGGTCCCCGGCGGAGTCCGCCTCGGGCCAGGCCGCGCCTCCGGCGGCCACAGCGGCCCCGACACCCGGCGCCGCGTCCGCGACCCCCATACCCACCGCGCCCGCCACACCGAAGGCCGCCGCCCAGGGCGCCGCGGCGCCCCCGCTGAAGCGGGCCGTGCCGACCCGGCTGCGGATCCCGCAGATCGGCGTGGACGCCCCGTTCACGGAGCTGACGCTCAATCCGTCCGGCCAGCTCAACGCACCGCCGCCGGACGACAAGAACCTGGTCGGCTGGTACCGGGACGGCGTCACCCCCGGCGAGCGCGGCAGCGCCGTGGTGGCCGGGCACGTGGACACCACCAAGGGCCCGGCGGTCTTCCTGCTGCTGAGCCTGCTGCTGCCGGGCAACAAGGTCGAGGTGCAGCGGGCGGACGGCACGGTCGCCGTCTTCTCGGTGGACTCGGTGGAGACCTTCTCCAAGAGCGCCTTCCCCGACCAGAAGGTCTACGGGAAGACGCCCGACGCCCAGCTGCGGCTGATCACCTGCGGCGGCACCTACGACAAGAAGCGCAAGGACTACCTCGACAACGTGGTGGTCTTCGCGCACCTGGAGTCCTCCCGGCGGGCCTGAGCCCGCCGCGGCGCGGCCCCGGTCGGCGGACCCCTGCCGGCCGGGGCCCCGTCGTTCCTCGCGCAGGAGCGGCGCGGGCGACGCGCGGAACCGCCCGCACCGGCGATCGGTGCGGGCGGTCCGGCGACCGGGCGCCGGCGGCTCAGCCCCGGACGGTGGCCTCGAAGGCGTGCAGGTAGGGGTTGACCTCGCGGACGCCGGCGACGGACAGACCGGCCTCCTCCATCAGCCGCACCATGCTCTCCTTGGAGTGCTTGGCACCGCCGACGTTGAGCAGCAGCATCAGGTCCATCGCCGTGGTGAAGCGCATGGAGGGGCTGTCGTCGACCAGGTTCTCGACCACCACGACTCGGGCGCCCGGCTTGGCGGCCCGGACCACGTTGGCCAGGGTGCGGCGGGTGCTCTCGTCGTCCCACTCCAGGATGTTCTTGATGATGTAGAGGTCGGCGCGCACCGGGATGTCGACCCGGCAGTCGCCGGGCACCAGCCGCGCCCGGGCGGCGAAGGCACCGCCGTCGCGGAGCCGCGGGTCGGCGCCGGCGACCACCTTGGGGAGGTCCAGCAGGGTGCCGTGCAGCGCCGGGTGCTTCTCCAGCAGGCTGGCCAGCACGTGGCCCTGGCCGCCGCCGATGTCGACCACCGAGTCGATGCCGGTCAGGTCGAGGTAGGCGGCGAAGTCGGCCGCGGACTGGCGGCTGGAGGTGGTCATCGCCCGGTCGAAGACCCGCGCGGAGTCGCCGCCCTCGCTGTGCAGGTACTCGAAGAACTCCTTGCCGAAGATCTCGGGGAAGACGTTGCGCCCGGAGCGGACGGCCTCGTCCAGCTTCGGCCAGGCCTCCCACGTCCACGGCTCGGTGCACCAGAGCGAGATGTAGCGCAGGCTGTTGGGGGCGTCCTCGCGCAGCAGCCGGGACATCTCGGTGTGCTCGAACCGGTCGTCGCCGACCTCGTGGAAGATGCCGTAGCAGGTGAGGGCGCGCATCAGCCGGCGCAGCGGCTTGGGCTCGGTGCCGAGCTCGGCCGCCAGGTCGGTGACGGCGGTCGGCGTGTCGCCGAGCGCGTCGGCGACGCCGAGCCTGGCGGCCGCGCGGACGGCGGCGGCGCAGGCGGCGCCGAAGACGAGCTCCCGCAGGCGCATCGCGGCCTGCGGGGTGGTGGCGGGTGCGGTGGTCATGTGCCGTCTTTCTGCAGGTGGGAGGGGTGGCGGAGGGCGCGCGGGGTCAGCAGTGGCCGGCCGGCTTGGAGACCGCGCAGTGGTTGCGGGCGAAGGTGTTGGTGGTGCCGGTGTCGGCGTCGACCAGGTCGGCCGGGCTGTTGCCGGTCGCGTAGTTGCCGCTGATGGTGTGCCGGGCGTTGGGCGCGCCGACCAGGCTGCGGAAGAGCACGATGCCGCCGGACATCGACGAGGTGCCGACGTTGTCGCGGACCTGGTTGTCGGTCACCTGGGTGTCCTCGGCGCCGGTGAGCAGGATGCCGGTGCCCTGGATGAAGTCGAGCCGCGGGTTGGGCGGGCAGTACTTGTTGTTGGCGAGGACCCGGTTGCGGGTGACGCTCAGCGCTCCCGCCTTGGGCACGCCCTCGTCGCCGACGATGAAGACGCCGCCGCAGTTGCCGCGGACCTCGTTCTGCTCGATGCTCAGGTCGCGCAGCCGGCGGACGGTGACGCCGATCCGGTTCTCGGAGAGCCGGTTGCCGCTGACCAGCGTGCCCTCGGTGTCGGCGGCGCCGCCCTCGTTGACCACGCTGTTGGCGAGGAAGATGCCGGACTGAGCGTTGCGGGCCGATTCGTTGCCGACGATGACGGCGCGGGTCGACTTCTCCTGGCTGATGCCCTGCTGGCCATTGTCGTGGACGTAGGTGGCGCGCACGGTCATACCGGCGGTCGAGGCGATGTTGACGCCGTTCTTGGGGAAGCCGGTGACGGCGAGGGCCTCGACGGTGACGCCGCGCAGCGGCTCCGCGTCGGTGCCGGCGACGCAGAGGCCGTGGCCGGCGGTGGCGCAGACGGTGTCGCCGGCGGTGCCGTCGGCGGCGTTCCCCGGGACGATCACGCTGTGCCGGCCGACGCCGCGCAGGGTGAGATCGGGCGTGGTGATCCGGACGCTGCCGTAGTAGGTGCCCGCCAGCAGCTGGACGGTGTCACCGGGGGCGGCCGCGTCGACGGCCTGCTGAATCGATTCGCCCGGGCGGACGAGGTGCAGGCCGCCGGCGGCGTGGGCCGCGGGCGCGGCGGCCAGGGTGGCCAGGACGGTGGTGAGGGCGGTCGTGGCGGCGGCGGTGGCCGCGGCGAGGTGGTGGACCCGTCGCGTGGGCATGAGTTGATGACCTGCTTTCTGCCGCGCTCGCCGGACTCCGGCGCGGTGACGCGGTGTGAGTGGGAGACGACGGCCGGTGGTGGTCGGCCGGAATCGACGCTATGGGTGCACGGGTGGACCCGCCACCAGGGCTGGGCTGTGGGGCTGACGGACCGTCGGCCGAGGAGGTGACGCGGCCGGGCTCGGCGCCGGCCGGGGGCGCGGTCGGGCACGGCTCGGGGTCGTGGTCCGCCCCGGCCGGGGTCGGCGTCAGCGCCTCGCCCTTGGCGGACCGGCCGCCGGGCACCGACGGCGGGGTGGCGGGCGACGTGCCCGCCCCGCCCGCGGCAGGGGCGGGGACCGGCACGTGGCATGCTCGGGGCCATGAACACCGCTGCCGTCCTGCCGCCCGCCGCCGCGCCCTCGGCGACCACCGCCGTGCCCTCGGCGGGCGCCGTCCGCAACCCGATCGGTGCCCACGTTCCGGTGGCCGCCCGCGGGCTGGCCGGGACGGGCCTGGCGTACGCACGACGGGTGGGCGCGGAGGCGGTCCAGGTGTTCGTGGCGAACCCGCGCGGCTGGGCCACTCCCCCGGGCAACCCGGCCCAGGACGAGGAGTTCCGCACCGCCTGCGCCGAGCAGGGCGTCCCGGCGTACGTGCACGCGCCGTACCTGATCAACTTCGGCTCGGACACGGCGGCGACGCGCGAGCGCTCGGCCGACTCGCTGCGCCACTCGCTGCTGCGCGGGCACGCGATCGGCGCGCTGGGCGTGGTGCTGCACACCGGGTCGGCGGTCGGGACGGCGCCGGGCGGCGGGTCGCGGCGGGCCGAGGCGATGGCCCAGGTCCGCGCGGACGTCCGCCCGCTGCTGGACGAACTGGACGCGCTGGGCGACGACGCACCGTGGCTGCTGCTGGAACCCACGGCCGGCCAGGGCAGCTCGCTCTGCTCGCGGATGGAGGACCTCGCGGAGTACGTGGACGCGCTGGACGGCCACCCGAAGGTCGGGGTCTGCCTGGACACCTGCCACGCCTTCGCGGCCGGGCACGACCTGGCGTCGCCGGGCGGCGTCCGGGAAGCGCTGGACGCGCTGGTCGCGGCCGCCGGGCCGGGGCGGCTGCGGCTGATCCACGCCAACGACTCCGAGGACGCGGTCGGCGCGCGCAAGGACCGGCACGCCAACATCGGCGCCGGGATGATCGGCGCGGAGCCGTTCCGGGAGCTGTTCGAGCACCCGGAGACGGCCGGCGTCCCGCTGGTGGTCGAGACCCCGGACCGCAAGCACGGCGGCGAGGGGGCCGGCCACGCGCTCGACATCGCGGTACTGAAGGAGCTGCGGGAGCGGGCCGCCGTCCCGGGGCAGCGCTCGCGCCGCTGACGGCGGCGGGTCACGCACGGCGGCGGGTCACGCACGGCGGCGGGTCACGCACGGCGGCGGTCAGGAAGCGGCCCTCGGGGGGGCGAGGAGCGGTCCGCGGGAAGCGCCCGCGGTGAGCGGACCGCGCGTCTGCGGCGGCGCGTGGGGCCGGCCGCGCTCCGGCTGCCGGGTCGGCGGGCCGGTGAGAGGCTGGAACGAGTTGACGCCTCAGGCCCCTGGGGGTTTCCGATGAGCCCGACCCGGAGACTGGCCGCACTCCCGTGCGGACGCCGCAGCAAGTGGGTGGTGCTGGCCCTCTGGCTGGTGCTGCTGCTCGTCGCGGGTCCGCTCGCCGGCAAGCTCAACGGCGCCGAGGACAACCAGGCCTCCAGCTGGCTGCCCGGCAACGCCGAGTCCACCCAGGTGCTCAACGAACAGCGTGCCTTCCAGCCGGTCGACACCGCGCAGGCCGTGGTGGTCTACCAGCGCGACGGCGGGATCACCCCCGCGGACCGGGTGGAGGCGGCCCGGGACGCCGCCGCGTTCGCCACCGCGCCGCACGTCCTGGGCGAGGTGGTCGGACCGGTCGTCTCCGCCGACGGCCGGGCGATGCAGACCATCGTGCCGATCGACATCGGCACAGGCGGCTGGGAGGACCTGCGCCCGGCCGTGGACAACCTGCGCGCCACCGCCGCCGACGGCAGCCAGGGCATGGTCACCCACGTCACCGGCCCCGCCGGGATCGGGGCCGACCAGGCCGAGGTCTTCGCGGGCATCGACAGCACCCTGCTGGCCGCCACCATCAGCGTGGTGATCATCCTGCTGCTGCTCACCTACCGCAGCCCCGTCCTGTGGCTCCTGCCGCTGCTCTCGGCCGCCGGGGCGCTGGTCGTCTCGCAGGCGGTGATCTACCTGCTGGCCGACCACGCCGGACTGACCGTCAACGCGCAGAGCGCGGGCATCCTGATCGTGCTGGTGCTCGGTGCCGGCACCGACTACGCGCTGCTGCTCACCGCCCGCTACCGGGAGGAGCTGCGAAGGCACGAGGACCGGCACGAGGCGATGGCGTTCGCCCTGCACCGGGCCGGCCCGGCGATCCTGGCCTCCTCGGCCACCGTGGTGGCCTCGATGCTCTGCCTGCTGATCGCCGAGATGAACTCCACCAGCGGACTCGGGCCGGTCTGTGCGATCGGCGTGCTGGTGGCGCTGGTCGCGATGCTCACCCTGCTGCCGGCGCTGCTGGTGGTCTTCGGCCGGTGGGTCTTCTGGCCCGTCAAGCCCGCGTACGGGACGCCGGAGCCGACCCGGACGGGCCGCTGGGCGCACGTCGGCGCCTGGATCGGCCGCCGTCCGCGCAAGGTGTGGATCGGCACCACGCTGGCTCTGGCCGCCTGCTGCATCGGCCTGGTCTCGCTGAACGCCTCCGGCCTGAGCACGGCCGGCACCTTCACCGGCAAGCCGGACTCGGTGGTCGGCCAGGAGGTGCTGCAGGACCACTTCCCCGGCGGGACGGGCGCGCCGCTGACCGTGATCAGCACCGAGTCCGGGGTCGCCGCCGTGCGCGCGGCGGCGACCTCGACACCCGGGGTCGCGGGGACGTCGGCGCCCGAGGTGCACGAGGGGACGGCGCTGTTCAGGGCCACCCTCACCGACCCGCCGGACAGCCAGGCCGCCAAGGACACCGTGGACCGGGTGCGGACGGCCGTCCACGCGGTGCCGGACGCTGACGCCAAGGTCGGCGGCAGCACGGCGGTGATCCTGGACGCCGGGCGTGCCGCGACGAACGACAACCGGACGATCATCCCGCTGGTGCTCGGCGTGGTGCTGGTGATCCTGGCGCTGCTGCTGCGCGCGATCACGGCGCCGCTGGTGCTGATCGCGACCGTCGTGCTGTCGTACGCGTCGGCGCTCGGGATCAGCGCGTTCTTCTTCGAGCACGTCTTCCACTTCGAGGGCCAGGACAACTCCTTCCCGCTGTTCGTCTTCGTCTTCCTGGTGGCGCTCGGCATCGACTACAACATCTTCCTGATGACCCGGGTGCGGGAGGAGTCCGTCCACCAGGGCACCCGGAGGGGGGCGATCTCCGGACTGGCGGCGACCGGCGGGGTGATCACCTCGGCCGGGCTGATCCTGGCCAGCACCTTCGCGGTGCTCGGCACCCTGCCACTGGTCGGCTTCGCCGAGATCGGCTTCGCGGTGGCCCTCGGCGTCCTGCTGGACACCCTGGTGGTGCGGTCGGTGCTGGTCACCGCGCTCACCATGGACCTGGACCGGCACATCTGGTGGCCGAGCAAGTTGTCCAAGCAAGTCGTGGATTCGGAAGGCGAGTTGGCCAGACAGCTTTAAGTTACCGTCGAGTTCATACGGTGATCGTCCGATGTCTTGCCATGCGTGGCCGGAGGCGAGTTCACTGCGGCCATGCCAACTCCCACCACGCTTCGCCGCGGCACCCGCCTGGCCGCCGCCGCAGCCGTCGCCGCGGGCCTGATCGCCCCGCTGGCGACCGCCCCCGCCGCCTCGGCCGCCACCGTGCCCGCCGGCTCGGTGCCCGCGCTCAAGGTGCTGACGTACAACGTCTTCCTGATGAGCAAGAGCCTCTACCCCAACTGGGGCCAGGACTACCGCGCGAAGGCCATCGCCGCCGCGGACTTCTTCCAGGGGCAGGACGTCGTCGTCCTCCAGGAGGCCTTCGACAACGCCGCCTCCGACCTGCTCACCTCGCAGGCCTCGGCCGCCTACCCGTACCACACCCCGGTGGTCGGCCGGTCGACCAGCGGCTGGGACGCGACCGGCGGCAGCTACAGCTCCACCACGCCGGAGGACGGCGGGGTGACGCTGCTCAGCAAGTGGCCGATCCTGCGCAAGGAGCAGTACGTCTTCAAGGACGCCTGCGGGGCGGACTGGTGGTCGAACAAGGGCTTCGTCTACGCCGTGCTGAACGTCAACGGCGTGCGCACCCACGTGGTCGGCACCCATCTGCAGTCCACCGACACCGGCTGCTCCGCCGGTGAGCCGGCGGCCGTGCGGGCGGCGCAGCTCAAGGCGATGAAGTCGTTCATCGACGGCAAGAACATCCCGGCCGCCGAGCCGGTGGTCATCGCGGGCGACCTCAACATCAACTCGCACGACACCGAGTACCCGTCGCTGCTCGCCAACGCGGGCGTGGCGCCGGCCGACACCCGCAACGGCTGGGTCAACTCGTTCGACACCGTCGACAACTCGATCGCCGCCTACCGGTACCCCGGTGAGCCCAAGGAGGACCTGGACTACGTCCTCTACCGGACCGACCACGCCCGGCCGGCGAGCTACACCAACACGGTGGTCCGCTTCCACAGCGCGCCGTGGACGGTGAGCAGCTGGGGCAAGAGCTACACCTACAACGACCTCTCCGACCACTACCCGGTGACGGCCGGCTAAGGCCCGTCGAGGCGGGTGGTGCGCGTAGGTCCGGTCCGGCCGGACCGGGCCTACGCGCCGCCCGTGAAGAGCCGGTACGCCGGCCCGAGGGCGGCCTCCAGGGGCCGGCCCCGGACGGTGATCCCGGAGGCGCCGAGCTCGGCGAGCGCGGTGCCGGGTACGGGGCTGCCGGCGGGTGCCTGCACGGGGGCCGCCGTGGCAGGCTCCGCGGGGGCCGCCGGGATGCGGGCCTGCCAGAAGGTGTCGAGGCAGTCCGCGAGCGGGCGGTCGCCCGGCGCGGGCCCGCGGTCGGAGGCGGGCCGGCGGTCGGGGGCAGGCCGGCGGTCGGGGGCGGGCATCGGACGGGTCACTCTCCGATCGCGTCGGCGGACAGGCTGAGCAGCTCGCGCAGCCGCTCGGCGGACAGTTCGGCCAGCCACTCCTCACCGCCGCCGATCACGGCGTCGGCCAGGCCGCGTTTGGCCGCCAGCAGCTCGTCGATCCGCTCCTCCACCGTGCCGACGCAGACCAGCCGCCGCACCTGCACGTCGCGGCGCTGCCCGATCCGGTGCGCCCGGTCGGTGGCCTGGTCCTCGACGGCCGGGTTCCACCAGCGGTCGAGGTGGATCACCTGGTTGGCGGCGGAGAGGTTGAGACCGGTCCCGCCCGCCCGCAGCGAGAGCAGGAAGACCCTTGCCCCGTCGGGCCGTTGGAACCGCTCGACCAGCTCGTCCCGGCGCCCCTTGGGCACCCCGCCGTGCAGGTACGGCACGTCCTCGCCCAGCCGCTCGCGCAGGTGGGGCTGCAGCATGGCGCCGAACTCGGCGTACTGGGTGAAGACCAGCGCCCGGTCCCCCTCGGCCAGCGCCTCCTCCAGCACCTCCACCAGCCGCTCGACCTTGCCCGAGCGACCGGCCACCGCCGTTCCGTCGTGCAGCAGTTGGGCCGGATGGTTGCAGACCTGCTTGAGCCTGCCGATCGCCGCCAGGACGGCGCCCTTGCGCTCCACACCGCGCATGCCGCGCAGCCGCTCCAACAGATCGGCCACCACCGCCCGGTAGAGACCGGCCTGTTCGGCGGTGAGGCTGCAGTGGACGGTGAACTCCTGTTTGGCGGGCAGGTCCTGGGCGATCTGCGGGTCGCTCTTGCTGCGGCGCAGCAGGAACGGCCCGGACAGCCGGCGCAGCCGCGCCGCCGCCTCGACGCTCCCGGCCTGCTCCACCGGGATCGAGAACCGCTCCTTGAAGGACTCCGCGCTGCCGAACAGCCCCGGGTTGGCGAAGTCCAGCACCGCGTGCAGCTCGGCGAGCCGGTTCTCCACCGGCGTTCCGGTGAGCGCGATCCGCGGCCCCGAGCGCAGCGAGCGGAGCGCGCGGGACTGCCGGGCCGCCGGGTTCTTGATGTGCTGCGCCTCGTCCGCGACGATCCGCCGCCAGCGGATCGCGCGCAGCTCGGCGGCGTCGCGCTGGACCAGCCCGTAGGTGGTGATCACCAGGTCGGCGGACCGGTCGGGCGCGGAGCGGTCGGCCCCGTGGTGGACGTGCACGCGCAGCCCCGGCGCGAACCGGGCCGCCTCCCGCTGCCAGTTGCCGACCAGCGACATCGGGCAGACCAACAGGGTGGGGCCGGTGGCGCCGCGCTGCTGCTCCAGCGCGAGCAGGGCGAGGGTCTGGACGGTCTTGCCGAGGCCCATGTCGTCGGCCAGTACGGCGCCGAGCCCGAGCCGGCCGAGGGCGTCCAGCCAGGCCAACCCCCGCCGCTGGTAGGGGCGGAGGGTTCCGGTGAAGCCGTCCGGCAGTTCGGGGACGCGGTCGGCCGGGCCGGGTCGGCCGGCCAGCAGCTCCCCGATCGGCCCGGCGGCGCGGACGGCGGTCACCGGCAGCCCGTCCACCACGGCGCCGTCGTCCAGGGCCAGCCGGAGCAGCTCCACGGGCTCCATCACGCCACGGCCCCGTGCGGCCAGGAAGCGTACGGCGGCGGCGAGTTGGGCCTGGTCGACCTCGATCCAGCGGCCACGAAGCCGGACCAGCCCCTGCTGGGCCGCCACCAGCTCGGCCAACTCGGCCTCGGTGACGGTCAGTTCACCGATGGAGAGCTGCCACTGGAAGTTCAGCACGGCGTCCCGGTCCACCCGGGCGGTGCGCCGCACCGAGCCCGGGGCGGTGGCGGGCGCCGCGGTGAGGGCGAGACCGAGCCGGGGGCGCCGCTGCCACCAGGCCGGGAGCAGCACACCGAAGCCGGCCCGGGTGAGGACGGGGGCGGCCTCGCGCAGGAAGCGCAGGGCGCCCGCGCGGTCCAGATCGACGCCGGTGGGCCGGGGGGCCAGCAGCACGCTGCGCAGCGGCGGGTGGACGCGGGCGGCGCGCTCCAGCTCGGCGAGGAGGGCGGCGGCCGGGTCGGAGACGGTGCGCGTCAGGGCGGCGTACCCCGCGTCCTCGGTCCAGAGGTCGGCGGCGGGGACGACCAGGGAGGGGCGGTCGGCTGCCTGGAGCAGTAGGTCGAGCCGCCAGGTCTCGGGGGCCGCCCCCGGGTCGTCGTCCTGGGCCGAGGCCCCGGTGCGGTCGCCCCCGGTTCGGTCGCCCCCGGTTCGGTCGCCCCCGTACGGGAGGCCGTCCGGGCCGAGGGGTTCGGTGAGGCGGAGGTTGAGCCGGACCGGGCTGTCGGCGGGGCGGGCGGCTCCCCAGACGGTCAGGCGCTCCGGCAGGTCGGTGGCCGGGGGGCGGCGGAGACGGCCGTCGGCGGCGTGGAGTGCGGCGAGCCAGGGCTCGGCGGGCGGTTCGAGGTCCACGAGGGCGGCGCGGGCCTCCTGGTCGACGAGGGTGTCGAGCAGGCCGGTGGCCAGCTCCGTCCCGGTCGGGGCGGCGGCCGGGGCCTCCGGCGCGCCCGCGCCCGGGCGGTGCTCGGCCCGGCAGACCGGCGGGCAGCCCGCGGCCAGCGCGGCCAGCTCGCGCCGGGCCGGCGCGTCCGGGGCGGGCCGCCAGCGCGCGTACCACTCGCCCGGCCGCTCCTCGGCGAGGGCCGGCAGCAGCCGCCCCCGCCCGACCAGCCGCCAGGCGAGGTCGTGCACGGCGGACAGCCAGCGCAGCGAGGCGCCGTAGGCGAGCTCGACGGACTCGCCGCCGGGCAGCTCCACCGTCGCACCGGGCCAGCGGGGATCGTGCAGCGACCCCAGCAACTGGGCCGCCTCCGCCGGGCCGAACAGCAGGGTCGGCACCCGCCACGCGCCGAGCGCGACGCCGCGCGGTGCGCTGCCCACCGGAAGGTCGGGCGAGGGGACTGGCCGCTCGCCGAGGGTCGGCAGCAGCAGCCCGGTCCAGCGCTCGTCCGCCTGCCCGGCCAGCCAGTCGAGGCCGGGCCCGATCGCCCCCAGCAGCCGGGCGACCTCCCCCGCCGCGCAGGCGTACGGGTGCGCGCCCGCGCCCGGCCGCGCTGCGGCGGGCCGCCCGGTACGGTAGGCGGCCGCGTCCTCCGCCCACAGCGCGAGGCGACCGTCGGCTCGCCAGAGCGCGTGCAGGGCGTACATCGGGGCGGGCCTCCGGGGCGGTGGGACGGCGGTGGGACAGCGAGCCTCCCAGCCTAACCACGACCTCCGACAACCGGCCCGGCGCGGGCGCCGGGAGGCCGGCTGCTCCCCTGCTCAGGCGGTCGTGCCGGCTCCGGCCCCGGCCCGGGCCGCGGCTCCAGCCGGTGTCGCCGTCGCCGTCGCACCCACCGTGCGGAAGTGGTCGGCCGCGAACGCTGCGAAGAGGCGGGCGGCGGTCGAGTGGGGGGCACCGCCGTCGCGGACGAGGCGCAGCTCGCGGTGGCATCCGGGCTCGGCGATCCGCACCCAGGAAAGCGGCCCGCGGATCTCCGAGGCCCGGGCCATCGCCGGGAGCAGGGCCACCCCGAGGCCCGCGGCGACCAGACTCACCACGGCTCCGGGCTCGTCGCCCTCGCAGACGACCACCGGTTCGACGCCGGCCCGGGCGAAGAGCCGGTCCGCCAGGACCCGCTGCCAGTGCCCCCGGCTGGGGGAGACCAGCGGTTCGCCCTCCAGCGCGGACAGCGGGACCGCGTCGCGGCCGGCCAGCCGGTGGCCGTCCGGCACGGCGAGCAGCACCTCCTCCCGCAGGAGCAGCTCGGAGACGAGGCCGGGCCCGACGAGCGGCTGGGACGCGACGCAGAGGTCCACCTCCCGGGCGCGGAGCCGGCGCGCCATGGAGTCGGCGGACGACTGGCGCAGCCGCACCTCGATGCCCGGGTGGGCGTCCCGGAAGCGGACCAGCAGGGCGGTGACGGTCAGCAGCGTCTCGGCGGCCAGCGTCACCCGCCGGTTGCGTTCGGCGGCGTCGGCCAACTCGCGCAGTCCGTCGTCGAGTTCCCGGAGGGCGCGATCGACGCGGCGCAGGAAGGACGCGCCGTGCTCGTTGAGGTGGATCCGGCGGCCCCGGCGGTCGAAGAGCCGGACCCCGAGTTCCGCCTCCAGCCGGGAGATCGTCCGGCTCACCGAGGGCTGGGCCACCCGCAGTTCCTCGGCCGCCCGGCTGATGTGCTCGTACCGGGCCACCACCTGGAAGCACCGCAGCGCCGGCAGGTCCATCCGTCAGTCCCCCCTCGGGCCCGCACCGTCCGCGACATCGGTGTCGTCGCGACATCAGAGCCGTCCGCGTCGTCCGCTTATAACACCTGAGGCATCGTCTCATGCCCGAATCGGTCGTGGAGTTGATGAGCGGAGCTCGCCTAGCCTCCGGGAGGGGGCGCCGCCCCCGCCCCGCACCCGCCCCGTTCGAGGAGTTGTCCTGTATGGCCGCCAACCCGGCACCCCCCTTCGAGAGTTATGTCGATGGCGTCCTCGCCGCCCTGGAGCGCGGGCCCGACCGGCCCGCGGTGGTAGCCGCCGACGGCCGCACGGTCACGGCCCGCGCACTGGCCGACGAAGTCCGTGCGACCGCGGCCGTGCTGGCCGCTCGCGGCGTCCGGCGCGGGGACAGCGTGGCCTTCCTGACCGGCAACCGACCGGAGGCCCTCTCCGCCCGCTACGCCGTGAACCTCCTCGGCGCCCGGGCCGCCTTCCTCGGCGCGGGCATGTCCGCCGCCGTGCAGGCGGACGTCGCCGCGAGCGCGGGCGCCGCCACGCTGCTGGTCGACCCCGCCGAGCAGGCCGCGGCCGACGCCCTGCTCGCCCGCCTGCCGTTCCCGACCGTTCTCGCCCTCGGCGCCCTGCCCGCCCCCGCCACGGCGGGCACGCCGTTCCGGGCGCCGGAGCCCGTCCGGGCCGAGGACGACTGGTGCCTGCGCTTCACCGGCGGCACCACCGGGACCCCGAAGGGCGTCCCGATGGCCCACGGCCCCTACCGGCGGATGCTGGACGGGCTCGCGGACCGCCTGCGGTCCGACTGCCCGCCCCGCGTGCTGGCCTGCACCCCGCTCGCCCACATGGTCGGCATCCTCGCCGACGCGGCGCTGCTCGCCGGGGGCGCCGTCGTGCTGCAGCGCGGCTTCGACCCCGCGGACGTCCTCGCCGCGCTGGAGCGGGAGCACGTCACCGACCTCTGGCTGCTGCCCCCGCTGCTGTACGGGCTGCTGGACCACCCGGCCGCGGCCGACGCCGAACCACCGGCCCTGCGAAGGCTGTTCTACGGCGGTACCGCCGCCTCGGCCGAGCGGCTGCGCCGGGCCGCCGAGCTGTTCGGGCCCGTGCTGCACGGCTGGTACGGGCAGACCGAGGCCGGGGCGATCACCGAGGTCGGACCGGAGGAGCACGCCGTCACCGGGCCGGGCGGCCGGATCACCGCCGGACGCCCGGCGCCCGGGGTGACGATCGAGATCCGCAACCCCGCCGGCGCCGTACTGCCCCCGGGCGAGAACGGGGAGATCCACGTCCGCACCCCCATGACGATGACGGGCTACTGGCGCCGCCCAGACCTCACCGCCGAGGTGCTGCAAGAGGGTTGGATCCGCACCGGCGACGTCGGCCAGCTCGACGCGGCGGGCTACCTCCACCTGGTCGACCGGCTGAAGGACATGGTCGTGGTGGTCGGCGGCCACGTGTACCCGGCCGACGTCGAGGAGGTGCTGCTCGCCCACCCGACCGTCGCCCAGTGCGCCGCCTTCGGCGCCCTGGGAGCGGACGGGACCGAGGAACTCCACGTCGCGGTCGTGCCCGCGGCCGGCGGCCACCCCGACGGCGGACTGGTCCGGGCGCTCGTCACCGAGCGGCTGGGCCGGATGTACGCCCCGGGCGCCGTCCACCTCCTGGACCGCCTCCCGCTCACCGAGGCCGGCAAGCCCGACCGCAAGCTGCTCCGCGCCACGCTCGCGCCGACCGCCGCAACCGCCGCAACCGCCGCGGCCGCACCGACCACCCCGAACGCTTCGACCTGACCGACCACCCCCGGCCAAGTCTGTCGACATCAAGTATCTTGACGTCGAGATTCACCTCCGGCAGGCTGCTCTCCGGACAACGGAACGGGGAGGGTCGGACCATGGGCAAGCGCGGGGACGGACTGCTGGCACAGCTGCGCCGGCCGCCGGGCGGACGGGACGGGCGGATCATGCTCCTCGCCCAGTTCCTGGACCGGGCCGGTACGGGGGTGTGGGCGGCGTCCGCGGTGCTCTACTTCACCTTCGTGACCCGGCTCCACGCGCGGGAGATCGGCCTGCTGCTCGGCATCGCCGCGGTGGCCGGCATCGCCGGCTCCCCGCTGGCCGGGCAGCTGGCCGAACGGTTCCCGGTGCGGACGCTGCTGATCGGCTGCCACCTGCTGCGCCTCGGCACGATGGGCCTGCTCCTGGCCTGCGACGGCTTCGCCGCGCTGCTGCCGGTGATGGCGGTCACCTGTCTGGCCGAGCGGGCCGCCAAGACGCTGGAGATGCTGTTCGCCACCCGGGCGGCCGGCGAGCGGCGGTCCACCTACCAGGCGCTCACCCGCAGCGCGGCCAACGCCGGGTACGCCCTGGGCGCCGGGGTCGCGGCGCTCGGCCTGGCCGTCGGGACGGTCGGCGCCTACCAGCTGCTGGTGCTGGCCAACGCGCTCTCCTTCGCGGTGACCGCCGCGCTGGTCTCGCGCACCCGGGAGCCGCGCTCCGCCCCCGGCCGGGTCGCGGCGGGCGCGCCGGCCGGCCCGGCGGCCGCACCCGCCCCGACCGCCGGGCCGGCGCCGCGCCCCTGGCGCGACCGCGGCTACCTGCGCTTCGTCCTCCTCGACATCCCGATGAACCTGGACGACTCCGTGCTCGCCGTCGGCCTGCCGCTCTGGCTGGTCGACCACACCACGGCGCCGCACGCCCTGGTGCCGGCCTTCCTGGTGCTCAACACGGTGCTGGTGGTCCTCCTCCAACTACGGCTCTCGGCACGGGCCGAGGGCCCCCACCGGGCGGCCGGCGCAGTGGCGCTCGCCGGCCTGGCGATGTTCATCGGCTGCGCCGTGGTGGCCCTCGGCACCGGCGGCGGAACCTGGTCCGCCTCGGCCGCCCTGCTGGTGGCGGCGACGGTGGTGACCGCCGCCGAGCTGATGCGCTCGGTCAGCTCCTGGGAGCTGGCCGTCGCCCTCGCCCCCGACCGCTCCCGCGCCTCCTACCTGGGCGTCGCCGGCATGTCCCAGTCCATCCAGAAGTCCGCCGGCCCGCTGCTCCTCACCGGCGCCGTGATGACCGCCGGTCCGGCCGGCTGGCTCGTCCTCGGCACCGCGGTCGCCGGCCTCTCCCTCCTCCAGCGCCGCTCCTGCCTCCATCGCCTGGCCGCCATGCGGCCGGCCGACGGGCCGACGCCGGCGGTCGCCGTCCCCGGCCGGGCGGTGGACTCCCACCCGGCCAAGGCCCGGAACTGACCCTTCACCCGGGCGCGGGCCTCTCCCCCTGATCCTGCCGGGCCCGCGACGCCGACGCCGAGCACGCCGTGGCCGTGGCCGGGACCGCTCGGGCGTCCGGCTCCGGGACGGCGCCCGGCAGCCGGCGGGTCGCGCCGACATCGACGGCGACACCCCGGGTCGACACCCCCGACGACACCCGGGCGACACCCCGGGCGGTCGCACTCCCCCGACTCACCTGCGGATCGGCCCCGGCCGGGCCCGCGTTGCCCCGGATGGATCATCTGGCGTGCCGCGGAGGGGACTTGGCCCTAGGTTGCGTTGCGAGGGGGCTACTCGACCGAGAGGTGTCTACTGCCATGGCAGGCAAGTTCGAGCTGTACACCGACGAGAGCGGCATGCACCGGTTCCGGCTGAAGGCGAGCAACGGCTCGATCGTCGTGACGGGCGACCCGCAGGAGAGTCGGGACGACTGCATCAAGAGCATCGAGTCGATCCGGAAGCTCGCGCCCTACGCGGAGCTCAAGGAGGCGGCCGCGGGTAAGGCCTGACCGGACGCGCGCGCAGCCCCGCCAGCGGCGGGTGCGGGCGCGCGTGGCGCGGGGTCGGCGAAGCGAGGGAATTCGCCGACCCCCGTTCGTTTGTACGACAGATCCCTTTGGCCGGGTGCACGCCGGACGCGGACAGAACACTGGCATGCGCGTCGTCATCGTCACCGAATCCTTCCCGCCCGAGGTCAACGGAGTCGCCCACAGCGTGCTGCGGACGGCCGAACACCTGCTCCGCCGGGGCCATCAGCCCCTCGTCGTCACTCCGGCGCCCGCGCGCGGTGCCGACTGCCCGCCGCACACCTTCGGGGCCGGCTCCACGGCCGCCGAGCTGCCGGTGGTCCGCATCCCCTCCGTTCCGCTGCCCGGCTACCCGCAGGTCCGGATCGCCCTGCCCAGCCGGCAGCTCACCGCCGCGATCGCCGGTCACCGACCCGACGTGGTCCACCTGGCCAGCCCGTTCGTACTCGGGGCGCGCGGCATGCAGGCCGCCGCCCGGCTCGGCGTCCCGGCCGTCGCCGTCTACCAGACCGACCTCGCCGGGTACGCGCACGCCTACCGCGCCGGGCGCGGGCTCGGCGAGACCGCCGCCTGGCACCGCATCCGCGCCATCCACGGCGCCGCCGCCCGGACGCTCGCGCCCTCCACCCCGGCCGCGCAGGACCTCACCGCGCACGGCGTCCCCCGGGTCCAGCTCTGGCCGCGCGGGGTCGACTCGGTGCGGTTCCACCCGCGCCACCGCGACGAGGCGCTGCACCGGGCGCTCGCCCCCGGCGGGGAGGTGCTGGTCGGGTACGTCGGACGGCTCGCACCCGAGAAGCGCGTCGACCTGCTGGCCGCGGCCTCGGCGCTGCCCGGCGTGCGGGTGGTGGTGATCGGCGACGGCCCCTCCGCACCGGGGCTCAAGGCCGCGATGCCCGGCGCCGTCTTCCTCGGCCGCCGCACCGGCGACGAGCTGGCACGCTGTTTCGCCACCCTGGACGTGTTCGTGCACACCGGCCCGCTGGAGACCTTCTGCCAGACCATCCAGGAGGCGATGGCCAGTGGCGTCCCGGTGATCGGGCCGGCCGCCGGTGGCCCGCTCGACCTGGTCGCCCACCACCGGACCGGCCTGCTCGTGCCGCCCCGGGACGGCGCGGCGGTCGCCCGGGCGGTGGAGACCCTGGCCGCCGACCCCGAGCTGCGGGCCGCCTACGGCCGCGCCGGGCGGGCGGAGGTGACCGCCCGCACCTGGGAGGCGGTCGGGGACCTGCTGTTGCGGCACTACGCGGAGGTGCTGGCGGAGCACCGCGGCGCACCCGTCCCGGGCGCAGTCGGGTCCGGCGCAGCCGTGCCCGGAGCGGTCCTCCCCGGGGCGGTCCTCCCCGGGCCGATCCTCCCCGGGGCCGGCCAGGCCGCGCAGGCCGTACCGGCTGCCCCCGGGGCCGACGCGCCGGTCGTGGCCGCAGCGCCCGCCGTGGGCACCCCCGCCCCGGACGCCCCCGCGGTGGCAGAGGGCCTGCCGGCATGACCGGCCGTAGCGACTCCCTGCGGATCGTCCGGGTGGCGAACTTCGTCACCCCGGTCTCGGGCGGACTGCGCACCGCCCTGCGGCACCTCGGCACGGGCTACCGGGCCGCCGGGCACACGCCCGTCCTCCTCGTCCCCGGCGAGCGGCGGACGGAGCAGGAGACAGAGCAGGGCCTGGTCGTCACCCTGCCCGGACCGGTCCTGCCCGGCAGCGGCGGCTACCGGCTGCTCACCGACCGGCGGGCCGTCGCGCACGAACTGACCCGGCTCGCGCCCGACCGGCTGGAGGTCTCCGACCGCACCACCCTGCGCTGGACCGGCGAGTGGGCCCGCCGGCACGGCCTCCGCTCGGCGATGGTCTCGCACGAGAGTGCCGCCGGACTGCTCCGCACCTGGGGCCTGCCCGCCCCGCTCGCCGACGCGGCCGCCGACCGGCTCAACACCCGCACCGCGCGGACGTACGACACCGTGGTCTGCACGACCGACTGGGCCGCCGCCGAGTTCCGCCGACTGGGCGTACGGAACCTGGCGCGGGCGCCGCTGGGTGTGGACCTCGCCGCACTGCGCCCGCTGACCGCCCCCGAGCGCGCGCACGAGCGGGCACGGTACGCCGATCCGGACCAGGTGCTGCTGGTGCTCTGCTCGCGGCTCTCCACCGAGAAGCACCCCGAACGGGCCGTCGACGCCCTCGCCGGGCTGCGGGCGCGCGGGCTCCCGGCCGTGCTGGTGGTGGCCGGCACCGGGCCGCTCCGGTCCCGGCTCGCGGCCCGCGCCGCGCGGCTCGCGCTGCCCGTGCACCTGCTCGGTCACGTCGCCGGCCGGGACGCGCTGGCCCGGCTGCTGGGCTGCGCGGACGTCGTGCTCGCCCCCGGGCCGGTGGAGACCTTCGGCCTCGCCGCCATGGAGGCGCTCGCCTGCGGCACGCCGGTGGCGGTCAGCCGGTCGTCGGCCCTCCCCGGGCTGGTCGGGCCGGCGGGCGTGGCCGCGGACGACACCGGTACGGGCTTCGCCGACGCGGTCCGCGAACTGCTCGACCGCCCGGAGCAGACCCGCCGCGCCGCGGCCCGCACCCAGGCCGAGCAGTACGGCTGGCCGGCCGCGGTCGCCGCGTTCCTCACCGCCCACGGTGCACCTCCGGGAGGCCCGGCGCAGGAGAGCACCGAGGAGCTGCGCACGGAGCGGAAGGACGCGGACCAACAGGGCACTCAGCCGCAGGACGCCGAGGAGAAGCGCGCGGATCAGGCGCACGTCGCGCGGCGGCTCCGCGGAGCGGACGACGCCCCGCGGGAGCGGGCGCAGCGGTAGCGAAAGCAGCAGCAGCGAGCGCAGCGCGAGAAGTCGGCCCCTTCGACTTCTGGCGCGCGAGGCGCAGGGCGCGGGCGGTCGGCGGTCGGCGGTCGGCCCGGGCGCACCCCGCCGACGGGGAAGTCGGGCCGGCCGACTTCCGGTGCGGGCCGCACACGGCTCCCCCGGCCACCCGGCCAGGCACGCAGGCAAGCAGGCAAGCAGGCACGCGGCACAGCAGCAGCCCCACGGCGGCAGCGACAGACACGGCAACGAAACACGTGGCGCAGGAAGTCGGACAGGCCGACTTTCCGCGCCCGCAGTGAGGTGTGGGAGGTTCGCGGTGGAGGCGGCGTTCGTGGTCGGGGACGGGCGGGTGGTGGAGCCGGTACGGTTCGTGGCGCTCGGCGACTCGCTCACGGAGGGGGTCGGTGACCCGGTGCCCGGCGGGTGGCGGGGCTGGGCGGCGCTGCTCGCGGGCGCGTTGGCACCCCTGAAGGCAGGCGTCGAGTTCACCAACCTCGCCCGGAGCGGGGCGCTCAGCGGCGATCTGCGGTCCGAGCAGTTGCCCGCTGCACTGGCACTGCGGCCGGGTGTGGCGGCCGTGGTGGTCGGGGGCAACGACACGCTGCGGGCCGGGTTCGACATCGGCCGCACCGCACGGGAGTTGGACGCGGTGCTCGGCGAACTGTCCGAAAGCGGCGCCCTGCTGCTCACCGCATGCCTGCCCGATCCAGGCGCGCTGCTGCGGCTGCCCCGGCCGCTAGCACGCCCGCTGGCGCGCCGGATGCGTGCGGTGAACACCGTGGTGCACGCGCTCTCCGTGCGCCACCGGGCCGTCCACCTGCACGTCGCCGAGCTGCCGTGGGTGGCCGAGCGGCACCTGCTGAGCGTCGACCGGCTCCACCCCAGTGCCGAGGGGCACCACCTGATCGCCCGCGGATTCCACGCGCTGATCGCCGAGACCGGCCGCCGGCTCGGCGACGTTCCCGCCGACCGGCCCGCCGAGCCGCCGCCCGGCACGGCGGCCGACCTGTGGTGGATGGCCACCCGCGGCACCAGCTGGGTCGTCGATCGCAGTACCGACCTGCTCCCGGGGCTGCTCGCGCTGGCCGCCGGCGAGACCGTCGCCCGCCTCCGCGGCGCGACGGCCCGGTACGACGAGCAGATGGCCCGGGCGGCCGACGCAGCCCTCGCCTCGCTCGGCCCGGGTGGCACGACCGGCCCGGTCGCCCCGGTCCACCTCCCCGGCCTCCCCGGCGTCCCCGGCCAGGTCGTGCCCGGCCGCTGATCCGGGCGGGCGCGTCGGGTGTCGTGGACTGGCTGCGGCCATTGGGGAGCCGGGCCCGGGAGCCCGGTGTGCGGCGTGGTCCGACTCCTGCGCCGAGGGTGATCGGCCTGGTCGAGGCCTAGGATTCTGACGAATGGTCACGGAGCGGCCGCCGGGGGAACCACATCGGCCGACCGGATGTGTCGTGATGGGCAGCGGTCGGGGCGATCCCGGCTCGGCGGAGGGAGTGGTCGCAGTGGTGACGTCATCGGCGGCGGATGCACAGGACGGGCGCGCGGGGCGCGAGTTGATGGCCGCCGCCGGGGTCCTCTTCCCGGACGGGCAGGGCCGGGTGCTGGTGGTCCGGTTGCCGTACGACCGGAAGCACCCGGTGGCGATCCCGGGCGGGGGCTGGGAGCCCGAGGACCTGTCGCCGCGCCGGACGGCCGTCCGGGAGATCGCCGAGGAGCTGGGGTTCACGCCCCGGCTCGGGCCGCTGGCCTGCATCGACTGGACGCTGGACGACCTCCGGCCGCCGATCGCCGCACACCTCTACTGGGCCGAGCCGCTGACGCCCGAGCAGTCGGCCGCGTTCACGCCGGACGCGGCGGAGGTCGGCGGCTGGGCGTGGCTGACGCCGGAGCAGGCGGGCCACGCGCTGCCGCCGCGGCTCTCCCGGCGGGTCGGCGCCTGTCTGCGGGCACCGCGCTCGGCCGGTCCGCTGGAGCTGGAGGACAGCCTGCCGGCCGGACACACCCTCGACCACCTGGCGGCCGAACCACCCGTCGACTACACCGGACTGGCGGGCGTGGCCCTCACCGGCGGCGCCGACCGGCCGACCGCCGGGGCCGCCGCTCCCCCGCTGGACCGCGCCACGTACATCGCCACCCGGCCGCGGATCCGGGCCAAGGCCCGGACGCTCTTCACCGCCGCGGACGGGCGGGTGCTGCTGGTCCGGCTCCGGCCGTGGGACGGCCCGGGCGGCGAGGAGCCGTACTGGGTGCTGCCCGGCGGCGGCATCGAGGCTGACCGGGAGCTGCCACGGGCAGCGGCCCGCCGCGAGGTCCGCGAGGAGCTGGGGTGGGAGTGCGAACCGGGCCGGCTGCTGGCGCTGGACTGGCTGCCCGGGCGGGAAGCGGACCCGGCGAGCCGGCGGGACACGGCCGTCCTGGTCTACGTCTTCGACGGCGGCACGGTGACGGAGGAACAGCTCGCGTCGGCCGTCCTGGCCGAGGACGAGCTGGTGGAACTGCGGCTCTGCGACCAGGAGGAGGCACGGAGCCTGCTGTCGGCGGGGTCCTGGGCCCGGACGGCGGCCGCGCTCGCCGCCCGACACCGCCCGGGCGGGCCGGCCGAGCTGGTCGGGGGACGTCCGGCCGACTGACCGAGCGGCCTCGGTGTCCTGGCCCTCGGGTGGGTCCCGGGGGCCCCGTCCTGGTGGTGCACTGCTTCAGAACGGTGTTCCTGGGCGACACTGGGCGCATGCAGAACGGGATCGCAGAGGTGCTGACCGGACGGCGGGTGGCGGCGGTCAGCGGCGGCGGCCGGCTCGACCTCACGCTGGACGGACCGGTGACCGTCCGGGTGGCGCACGAGTTCCGGGTCGACGCGCCGTCCGAGGTGGAGCACTACTACCCCGGGCTGACCTTCCGTCCCACCGGTCCCCTGCTGGGCCTGGTGGGCCGGGCGGTCGCCGGCGCCCGGGTGACCATGGCCGGCGGTCTGGAGGTGGCGTTCGACGGCGGTGTCACGCTCTCGGTGCCACCGCACGCGGTGGTCGCGCCCTGGAGCGTGCTCACGCCCGGGGGCGCCGTCTGCGACGGACTCGCCGGCGGCGAGGTGGTCTGGTCGGACGGCCCCGCAACCGAGGGACGAACCGAAGGGTGAGCCGGACCGCGCGCCGGGTGACGCGCGGTCCGGCCCCCCGGGGAGGCCTCCGGGGGTCGGTCCTCCCCGGGGGTCGGAGCCCCAGCCGTCAGACCTCCAGATCGTTCTCGATCTTCGTCAGCTGGTGGCGCGCCATGGCGAGGTTGGCTCGGCCCTTGTCGAGTGCGAGGTAGAGGAACAGCCCCTTGCCGCTGCGCCCGGTGAGTGGGCGGATCAGGTGGTACTGGCTGCTGAGCGTGATGAGGATGTCCTCGATCCCGTCCCCCAGGCCCAGCATGTCCATCGTGCGCATCTTGGCCCGGACCACGTCTGTGTTCCCGGCGGCGGCCACGTTGAGGTCCAGCCCGCCCCCACCGTCGAGGGTGGCGAGCGCCATGCCGCTGTTGTAGTCCACCAGGGCGGCGCCGATGGCGCCTTCGATCACGCTCATGGCCTGCTTGAGTGCGCCGGCTGCGTCCGTCATGTCGGTTTCTCCAGTTCGTTCGGGGGATGGTTGCGAGGTTGGTTGAAGGGCGGGTGGTTGAAGGGCGGGTGGTTGAAGGGCGGGTGGTCGGACGGAAGAAGGTCGGATGGTCGGGTGGTGGGATCGCCCGGTCTCCCTGGCGGGCGGGGAGACGCCGGGCGAAGAGGTCAGCTCACCTCGCGCGGTTCCCGGGTCTCCTTGGAGGTGAGGGAGTCGTTGAGCAGCGCGGCGATCCGCTGGGCGGAGCGGCGGGCCTCCAGGTGCAACCGGCCGACGTTCACGTCCGGGTGCGCCAGCAGCGTGAGGACGCAGCTGCCGCCCGCGCCGTAGGTGGCCACGTAGCCGTATTCGCCGCGGACCAGCGACTCCCGGAAGTCGCCCTGCCCGGTGGCGTCGGCGAGGCGCTGGGCCAGGCTGAGGGAGGCGGCGGTCATCGCCGCCACCCCCGTGGGCTCGGTCCCGTGGGTGTCGTGTGCGACGAGCATGCCGTCCACGCTCCCGACCAGGCCGCCCGCGAGGTGCGGCACCCGGTGCTTGAGGGCGCGGAGTTCGGCCAGCAGCTCGGTCTCCAAGGCGATCAGTTGTCTCCTTCCGACACGCTGCTTGAGCGCCCGCCTCATGGCCGAGAGGGCGGGGTCGCGGGCGGAGAGAGGTTCAAAGTCGGGCCTCCAGAAGGGTTCGGACCCGGGTCAGCAGCGCGATGTCCGGGTCGGTGACGGTCAACGGGTGGGCCGCTGCCGGGGTCGGTGGGCGGATCGGGGCGGGCGGGCGGGCGGATCGGGCGGCCGGGGGCAGCAGTCCGGCCAGCGCGGCACCCGGCACCCGGCGGTGCAGGCCGCCTGCGGTACGGCCGGCGACGGCCTGATCGCCGACGGCCTGACCGGCACCCGTGACCTGGCCGGCCCCGGCGGCCTGGCCCGTACCGGCGGCCTGGCGAGCAGTGGCGGTCCGGCCGGTCCCGGCGATCAGGCCCTTACCGGCGGCCTGACCGACGGCAACGGCCTGACCGACCGCAACAGCCTGACCAGCGCCGACACCCCCACCGCCGCCGGCGGCCGGACCGCCGCCGAGACGGCTGTCTCCGGCCTGGCCGGTGGTGGCGCGGCCGGTGGTGGCCTGCCCGCCGGGCGCCGGGACGTCCGCGGCACGGGGACCGCCGGCCGGTACGTCACCGGCCGGCACCCCCACCGCCTGTCCCTCGACGGTACGGACGGCCGGCTCCGCGACCGGGCGGGCCGCGTGCCGCGGGGCACGCCGAGGGGCGTCGTGCCCCGGGGTGGCGACCAGTCCGGCGGCGGCGAGCCGCCGCACGTCGGCCGTGGTGTCGAAGGCCGAGCGGCCGAGCAGTCGGGCCAGCTCCGCCGGGGTTCTTCGGCCGTCGGCCTGGTCGAGCAGCTCGCACTGACGCCGCGTGGGCGGACGCTGACGGCCGGCACGGCTGCCCGGCCCGGCCGCCGTTCCGCGGAGCCCGGTCGGGCACACCGGCGCGGCGTCGAGCTGTGGCCAGGGCCAGATCCGGTCCAGCAGGCGGCGCCGGCGCTCCACCTCCCGGCAGAGCCACTGGGCGTTCACCGCCGACACCGGACCGAGCCAGTGCCGGACGCCGGGTTCGAACAGCCAGTCCTCGGTGGCGGGTTCGCCGTCGTCGGCCTCGGCCACGACCTGCCCGCCCCCGAACCCGCCACCGACCCCGCTGAAGCCGCCACCACCGACCCCGCCACCACCGAAGCCGGCGCCCCCGAGGGCGCCGCCCTCCGGTCTCCCGGTCCGCGGGCCCGCCTCCCCCGCGCGGGACGCGGCACGGCCCGCCGTCAGGACGCAGTAGGCGGCGTCGAACAGGACCCCGAGGTGGCCGACCTCCAACTCCCCGCGCGTGAGCCGCCGTTGGTCCACAAGCGCGCCGGCGACCAGACCGTACGGGCCGAACGCGCCGACCACCTCGCGCCACACCTCCGGGGCGATCCGGCCGCTCCGGGTGAGCAGCACGGCCAGATCGGGGGCGAGGTCGGACTCGGCGTGCACCACCAGGCCGTCGGCGAGGTAGACGGCACCCGCGGGTCCGCGCAGTACCCCGGTCGCGCGCTGGTCGGCCAACCATCCGACGGCGGCGAGGGCGTCGGCGGCGGTCACGGTCGTCACGCCGACCACCGAGGAAGCCGAGCGGGACGGGAGCCCCGGGGGGAGGGAGACCGGAGGGCGCCGGTGACCCAGAACTCCTGGAGGAGCCGGAGCAGTCGCAGGGGTCGCCCGAGGCGCGCGGTCCCGCCGTCGACCCGGCCGACGTGGCCGCAACCACGGCCGCTTGGCCGAAACATGACGGCCCGCCCGCGCCCCCGCCCCGGCACGTTCGCCAACTCGTTCGTCATCCGAGCACCAGTTCCTCGGCAAGGGTCTGCAGGCGGTAGCGAGCGGCGGCAAGGTTGCCGTCGATCCGGTCCAGCCAGAGGTGCAGGACGAGCGGGCTGTCGAAGACGGTGTCAATGAAGCAGATCAGGTGGTAACTGCGGCCCGCAGTGACGATGATGTCCTGCAGCGGTGCCCGTACGTCCTCCTCAGCGGTGAAGGTCTGGCCCTCAACGGCCGCCCGCACCAGGTCGGTTGCCTCTGCCGCCGAGGTCTCGTGGTCTCCTGCGGGGCTGACGCCGAGGCTGCCGAGGGCGAGTCCGCTGCTCCAGTCGATGAGACTGGCTGCACGGGCGCCGGCGATCGCCATCGCCCCGGACAGGCATTCGTCGATACCCGGCACTCGGGCTCCTTCGGAGGGTTGGGGCAGCCGGTTTCACTCGGCCGGCGCCGGCCGGACCACCACGACCAGTGGCGGGTTCGACACGGAAGGCTACTGCCGGATTCCGTATGACGAACATTCCAATGGCATATTCACACCAGAAGCACCGGTTTCCAGCCAACCTGTGACGACACATCAGCACAGGGTGACGGGCAAAAGCGCTGGCCGCGGCCGTTGCACGGATCCGCCCCATCGAGCCACCTGGGGCGGGACCTTGGCCGGTACTCGGCCACGCCGGACGGTTTCAGCCACAACCTGCGATAGGACAGACCCTCGGCCTCGCCCGGAACCGGCTCGGCCCGCACCGGGCCCGCCACAACCCGACCCACCCGACACCGAAACACCGGCGCAGGCAGGCAGGCAGGCAGGCAGGCAGGCAGAGACCAACGCGCCACGACGACACAGCGGTACGGCGGCGGCACAACGACGAGGGGCCGTTCCTCATGGAACGGCCCCTCGGGTGGAGCGCCAGGCCCGGGTTGAACGGACTCTCCCTACTGAAAGTAGGACGTGCTCCGGTAGCACCACTGACGCCTGTTCGAGAGAAGATCACCTCTCGACGGGAAGAACAGTAGCAGGACATCACGCCTGCTCAGAAATCGTAGGGAAGCGGACAACGGGGTGGGCCGCCCGGGCAGCGGCCGCACCCCGTCCCTCCGCGTCCCTCAGGCGCCGACGTACTCCGCCAGGTGGCGGCCGGTGAGCGTGGAGCGGGCGGCGACCAGCTCGGCCGGAGTGCCCTCGAAGACGACCCGGCCGCCGTCGTGGCCGGCTCCGGGCCCGAGGTCGATGATCCAGTCGGCGTGCGCCATGACCGCCTGGTGGTGCTCGATGACGACGACCGACTTGCCGGAGTCGACCAGCCGGTCGAGCAGACCCAGCAACTGCTGGACGTCGGCGAGGTGGAGGCCGGTGGTCGGCTCGTCGAGGACGTAGACACCGCCCTTCTCGGCCATGTGGGTGGCCAGCTTGAGCCGCTGGCGCTCCCCGCCGGACAGCGTGGTGAGCGGCTGGCCGAGGGTCAGGTAGCCGAGCCCGACGTCGGCGAGCCGTCCGAGGATGCGGTGCGCGGCCGGCGTGCGCGCCTCCCCGTCGCCGAAGAACGCCTCCGCCTCGGCCACCGGCATCGCGAGCACCTCGCTGATGTCACGGCCGCCGAACCGGTACTCCAGCACCGAGGCCTCGAACCGCTTCCCCTCGCACTCCTCGCACGTGGTGGCGACCCCGGCCATCATCGCCAGGTCGGTGTAGACGACGCCGGCGCCGTTGCAGGTGGGGCAGGCGCCCTCGGAGTTGGCGCTGAACAGCGCCGGCTTCACGCCGTTGGCCTTCGCGAAGGCCTTGCGGATCGGGTCGAGCAGCCCGCTGTAGGTGGCCGGGTTGCTCCGCCGCGAGCCGCGGATCGCCGCCTGGTCGATCGCGACCACGCCCGCACGCTCACCGCCCGCCCCGCCGGCCCCCGCGCCGCGCACCAGCGACCCGTGCACCAGCGAGCTCTTTCCGGAGCCGGCCACGCCGGTGACGACGCACAGCACCCCGAGCGGGATGTCGACGTCGACGTCGCGCAGGTTGTTCGCCGACGCGCCGCGGATCTCCAGCGCGCCGGTGGGCTTGCGGACCGCCTCCTTCAGCGTCGCCCGGTCGTCGAGGTGGCGTCCGGTGACCGTGCCGCCGGCCCGCAGGCCGTCGACGGTACCCTCGAAGCAGACCGTGCCGCCCGCCGAACCGGCGCCGGGGCCCAGATCGACGACGTGGTCGGCGATCGCGATCATCTCCGGCTTGTGCTCCACCACCAGCACCGTGTTGCCCTTGTCCCGCAGGCGCAGCAGCAGCTCGTTCATCCGCTGGATGTCGTGCGGGTGCAGCCCGATCGTCGGCTCGTCGAAGACGTAGGTGGTGTCGGTGAGCGAGGAGCCGAGGTGGCGGATCATCTTGACGCGCTGCGCCTCGCCGCCGGACAGGGTGCCGGAGGGCCGGTCGAGCGCGAGGTAGCCGAGGCCGATCTCGACGAAGGAGTCGAGGGTCTGCCGCAGCGAGTCGAGCAGCGGCGCGACCGACGGCTCGTCCAGCCCGCGGACCCAGGCGGCGAGGTCGCTGATCTGCATCGCGCAGGCGTCGGCGATGCTGATCCCCTCGATCTTCGAGGAACGGGCGCCCTCGTTGAGCCGGGTGCCGTGGCAGTCGGGGCAGGTGCCGAAGGTCGTCGCCCGCTCGACGAAGGCGCGGATGTGCGGCTGCAGCGAGTCCACGTCCTTGGACAGGAAGGACTTCTGGATCTTCGGGATCAGGCCCTCGTACGTCAGGTTGATGCCGTCAACCTTGATCTTGGTCGGCTCCCGGTGGAGCAGGTCGCGCAGCTCCGTCTCGGTGAACTCGCGGATCGGCTTGTCCGGGTCGAAGAAGCCGCAGCCGCGGAAGATGCGGCCGTACCAGCCGTCCATGGTGTAGCCGGGGATCGTGAGCGCGCCCTCGTTGAGCGACTTGCCGTCGTCGTACAGCTGGGTGAGGTCGATGTCGGAGACCGTGCCGCGGCCCTCGCAGGTGGAGCACATGCCGCCGGTGACGGTGAAGCTGCGCCGCTCCTTCACCGTCCTGCCGCCGCGTTCGAGCGTGATCGCGCCCGAACCGGTCACCGAGGGGATGTTGAAGGAGAACGCCCGGGAGGAGCCGATGTGCGGCCGGCCGAGCCGGCTGAAGAGGATGCGCAGCATCGCGTTGGCGTCGGTGGCGGTGCCGACCGTGGACCGCGGGTCGCCGCCCATCCGCTGCTGGTCGACGATGATCGCGGTGGTCAGCCCTTCGAGCACGTCGACGTCGGGCCGGGCCAGCGTCGGCATGAAGCCCTGGACGAAGGCGCTGTAGGTCTCGTTGATCAGCCGCTGCGACTCCGCGGCGATCGTGCTGAACACCAGCGAGCTCTTGCCGGAGCCGGACACGCCGGTGAACACCGTCAGCCGGCGCTTCGGGATCTCGACGCTGACGTCCTTGAGGTTGTTCTCGCGCGCGCCGTGCACGCGGATCAGATCGTGGCTGTCGGCGGCGGACCTGCCCATCGTCTCTCCCCTTGTCGCTTCGTCGCCCCTCGTCGCCTCGTCGGCGGGGCCCCCGTTGCGCGGCCTCCACGGCCCGGCATGGCCGAAGCCTAGCCCCGGGGTCGGACACCCGCAGGAATCTATTCGAGCATGCGTTCGAATCAGGCGTACGCTGGAGGCATGCGGAACACCCTCGCCCTCCAGCCCTCGCTGTTCGACGACGCCGGGCAGGGCGGGATCCTGCTCGGGCCGCTGGCCGGGGCGCGGCGGGCGGAGCTCGGCGCGGGCGCCTGGGTGGAGGTGCTGGAGGGCTGGGTCAGGGGCGCGGACCGGCTGTTCGAACAGCTGGCGGCCGAGGTCCCGTGGCGGGCCGAGCAGCGGGAGATGTACGAGCGGGTGGTCGAGGTGCCGCGGCTGCTCGCGTCGTACGGGGAGCGGGACGAGCCGCCCCACCCGGTACTCGGCGAGGCCCGGGCGGCGCTGAGCACCCACTACGGTCCCGAGCTGGGCGAGCCGTTCCGGACGCTGGGTCTCTGCTACTACCGCGACGGGCGGGACAGCGTGGCCTGGCACGGCGACCGGATCGGGCGCGGGGCGCGCGAGGACACCATGGTGGCGATCGTCTCGGTCGGCGAGCCGCGGGCGCTGCTGCTTCGGCCCCGGGGCGGCGGGCCGGTGGTCCGCCACCAGGTGGGGCACGGGGACCTGCTGGTGATGGGCGGCTCGTGCCAGCGCACGTGGGAGCACGCCGTCCCGAAGACGGCCCGGCCGGTGGGGCCGCGGATCAGCATCCAGTTCCGGCCGCGCGGTGTGGCCTGAGCCGGGGCGGCACGGCGTGGCGGACCGACCCGGGGCGGGCGGCGGCGGGCGGGCGCCCCGGTTGCCGGGGCGGTCGGGGTCGCGGAGGCTGTCCGAGGAGGTCCGCGGGAGTCCACCGGGGTTGGGAGGACGGCATGCCGAAGGCGGGCAGGTACCACGAGGGCGTGCCGTGCTGGGTCGAGCTGTCCGCGCGGGACGTGGGCCGGGCCCGGCGTTTCTACGGCGGGCTGTTCGGCTGGGAGTTCGTCGAGCTGGACGGCTACACGGTGGCGACGCTGCGCGGGGCGCAGGTCGCCGGGTTCACCCGGCCGGGCGGCGGCGGGAGCGGCCCGGCGACGGCCGCCGAGCCGTCGGTCTGGACGACCTGCCTGGCGGTGCGCGACGCCGACGGGGCGGCCGGTGCGGTCCGGGCGGCCGGCGGGCGGATCGCCCGCGAGCCCGCGGAGGTGGCCGAGCTGGGCCGCACCGCCCTGGCCGTGGACCCGCTCGGCGCGCCGTTCGGCCTCTGGCAGGGCCGGCTGAACCCCGGCGCGGGCCTGGTCAACGAGCCGGACACGTTCACCTGGAACGAGCACCTGTCGCCCGACCCGGACGCCGCCCGCGTCTTCTACCGGCAGGTCTTCGGCTACGGCTACGACAGCCCGGCCGGCGACTACACCCTGTTCCGGGTCGACGGTCTGCCGGGCGGCGGGATCGGCGGCAACCCCGGGGTCGATCCGGCGGGCCCGGCGGCGTACTGGGCGGTCTACTTCGCCGCGGCCGACACCGACCGAACGGTGGAGCGGGCGCTGCGGCTCGGCGGTACGGTGCTGGACGGCCCGGAGCCGACCCCGTTCGGACGGGTCGCGGTGGTGCGGGACGACGACGGTGCGGCGTTCACCCTGATCGCCGGCCCGTCGGGCGACAGCGAGGCCGGGAACGACCTCGACGACACGGCGGAGGCGGCCTGAGATGACGGATCCGGACCCGGCGGCGGAGCGGTTCGCCGAGCTGGTCGAGGAGTTGGAACCCCTGGCGGGCGTCACCGGTCCGGGCGCGGGCGGGCGGCGCTTCGGCTCGGACGCGCTGAAGGCGGACAACCGCATCTTCGCGATGCTCTCGGCCGGCCGGCTGGTGGTGAAGCTGCCGCGGACCCGGGTGGACGAACTGGTGGCGGCCGGCGAGGGCGAGCACTACGACGCCGGACGCGGCCGCCCGATGAAGGAGTGGCTCGCACTTGACCCGGCGTCCGCCCTGTCCTGGGAGCAACTGGCCAGGGAGGCCTACGCGTTCGTCCGCAGGTGACCGCAGGCTCGGGGGCGGGACACGAACGGCGGCGACGCGAACGGGTGCCACGAACGGGCGGGAACGCGAACGGGGCCCGGCACCCTCACAGGCACTGGACCCCGTCCGACGGTAGAGCGCCAGGCCCGGGTTGCACGGACTCTCCCTACTGAAAGTAGGACGTGCTCTGGTAGCACCACTGACGCCTGACGAGGAATCTTCTCCCTCGCGACGAGAAGAAGACTAGCAGGTCAGAGCCGGTGCACCCAACCCGCGCCCGCGACCCGGCCCACCCCACCCGGAGACGGGAACGCGAACGGGGCCCGGCACCCTCACAGGCACCGGACCCCGTCCGACGGTAGAGCGCCAGGCCCGGGTTGCACGGACTCTCCCTACTGAAAGTAGGACGTGCTCTGGTAGCACCACTGACGCCTGACGAGAGATCATCTCCCTCGCGACGAGAAGAACGATAGCAGGTCAGAACCCCTGCCCGAACCCGAGGAGAATCGCGCATGACCGCTCTGCACCCCGCCCCGCCCGAGGTCGTCGAGTACGCCCCCGGCAAGCTGATGGACGTCCACCGCCCCGCGGGCGGCGAGGGCCCGTTCCCCGTCGTCCTGCTCTGGCACGGGCGCGGGCCCGACGAGCGGGACGTCATGCGCCCGCTGGCCCTCGCCGCGGCCGGGCTGGGCCTGCTGGTGCTGGTCCCCGACTGGCGGTCCGACGAGGAGGACGGCGGCCGGGCCCAGCTGCTCGCCTCCTTCGCGTACGCCCGCCGGCACGCGGCCGCCCACGGCGGCGATCCGGACCGCTTCGTGCTGGCCGGCTGGTCGCTGAGCGGCCGGGAGGCCGTCGCCCTCGCCACCCACCCGGACACCCCCGCCGAGCTGCGCCCGACGGCCGCCGTCGGCATAGCCTCCAGCTACGAGCGGCCCGCCGTCACCACCGGCGAGTCCCCGCTCGCCTTCCTCTCCGCCCACCCCTCGCCGGTCCCGGTCCGGCTGGTGCACGGCACCCGCGACGAGCTCGTGCCCGCGCAGCGCAGCCGCGAGCTGAGCACCGCCCTTGCGGCGCGGGGCCCGCACCACCTCCTGGAGCCGGACTCCGACCACGCCGGGGTCATCCTCACCGAGTTCGACCCGGCGCTCGCCCGCTGCGTGCCCGCGAAGGCCGACCACGCCGTCCGGGCCGGGCAGGCGACGGCCCACGTCCTCGCGGAGGCGGCCCGCCTGGGCTGAGCCGCGGGACCGGGGTTTCAGTCCAGGACGGCGGTGGCCTCGATCTCGACCAGGTGCTCGGGCGCGGCCAGGGCCGCCACGCCCACCAGCGTGGCCGGCGGCGCCGGGGCGGCGCCCAGCCTCGCGGCCGCCCGGGAGATCCCGTCCAGGAGCAGCGGCATCTTGTCGGGGGTCCAGTCGACGACGTAGACGGTCAGCTTCGCCACGTCGTCGACGGTCCCGCCGGCCGCGGCGAGGGCGGTGCCGACGTTGAGGTAGCACTGCTCGACCTGGGCCGCCAGGTCTCCCTCGCCGACCGTGGCGCCCGCCGCGTCCCAGGCGACCTGCCCGGCGACGAAGACCGTCCGCGAACCGGATGCGATCGCCACCTGCCGGTAGACGTCGACGGTGGGCAACCCCTCGGGGTTCACCAGGGTGATGGCCATGCTGCCTGCCTCCTCGTGCTCTCTTGCGGTTACTGGGAAACCGTAGGAGAGTGGCCGCTGACCTGGAAGAACGCACTTTTCGGTGACTGAGGAACCTCATGGTGACCAAGCAGCTCAGCGGCTCGGCGAAGGACGGGGCGGATGTCACGCGGGCGGACTCCCTGGCGCGGGAGATCTTCTCGGACATCGCCAACAAGTGGGCCCTGCTGATCATCGAGGCGGTGGGCGACGACACGCTGCGCTTCACCGAACTGCGCAACGCGGTCGAGGGCATCAGCCACAAGATGCTCACGCACAACCTGCGTCTGCTGGAGCGCAACGGTCTGGTCGAGCGGACCGCGTACCCGACCGTCCCGCCGCGCGTCGAGTACACGCTCACGGAGTCGGGCCGGGCCCTGCGTACGACGGTCGCGAGCCTGTGCGACTGGACCCACCGCTACCTCGGCGCCATCGAGACGGCCCGCCACCGCTTCGACTCCGCATGACGGCGGCGCCCCGAACCGGACCCCGGGCGGATCGGGGCGCCGCTCACCGACCGGCGCCCCCGACAGGACCCAGCGGGCGCACCAGGGTGAGGTGGCGGCGTTCGAGGGCTTCGAGCTCGCGTTGCAGCGCGGGCCTCGGCACCGTCAGGACCGGGCAGGTGGCGTGCCGGACGCAGTAGGCGGTGACGGAGGGGCGCAGCACGCGGGCGAGGGCTCCGCGACTGCCGGCGCCGAGGACGAGCAGGTCGCCGGGGCGGTCGGCGGAACGCACCAGGGCCTGGCCGGTCTCGCCGCGGACGGCCCGGCAGCGCAGCCGGACGCCGGTGTGACCGCCGCCGAAGGCCTCGTCGAGGGCCTGGCGCAGCCGGGCGTCGGCCGCCTCGCGGCAGACGCCCAGCAGTGGCGGGCAGGGGCAGTGGCGGTAGCCGATCTCGCCGCCGGGCGGGGTCCAGCAGTGGACGGCGAGCACCTCGGCGTCGGTGCGGCGGGCCTCGGCGACGGCGCGGTGCAGGGCGGCGAGGCTGCCGAGGGAGCCGCTGACGCCGACCACGATCCGGGGGCGGCCGGGCCGCCCGCCGCCCTCCTCCCCGGTCGCCTCGGCCTCCGGCCCGGGCACCGGACCGATCGCTCGCTCCCCTGCGGGGAAGCCGGCTCCCGTGGCTCCGAAGTCCGCCATCGCCCTGTCCGTCCTTCCGACTCGCCCGATGCGCTGTCGGCTCCAGCAAAGCCGGGCCGCCCACGACGGGACTGTTCGTTGACGGGGCTCTGACGGGCCGGACCCGCTTCCGTACGCGGTTCTGACGCACGGTCCCGGGAGCACGCCGACCGGTCGCGGGATCGCGCCGGCCGGCCCCGGGAGCACGCCGGCCGGCCCCGGGGCGGTGGGCGCCCGGGGCCGGTCGGCGGGGTGGGACGTGTCAGGCCTCGGCGGCTGCGCTCGAACGGGCCGCCCGCGGGCGGAGCCAGACCGCCCAGGTGAGCACCGAGCAGACCAGGTACGTGACCAGGAATCCCAGGTAGGCGGCGTCGCCGTTGTGGCTGGCGAGGAAGGACTGCCGGAAGGCGAGGTTGACCAGCACCCCGCCGAAGGCGCCCACCGCGCCGGCCAGGCCGATCAGTGCGGCCGAGCGGCGGCGGGCGTCGGACTCCGCCGTCGCCGGGTCGGTGCCGGCCGCGACGGCCGCACGCGCCCTGGCCTGGTAGTGGGCCGGGATCATCTTGTAGGTCGAGCCGTTGCCGATGCCGCTGAGCACGAAGAGCGCGATGAAGCCGCTCAGGAAGAGTGGCAGCGAGTGCGCCCGGGAGGCGGACAGGACGACCGCGGTGCCGGCCCCCATCGCCACGAAGGTGACCAGGGTGACGCGCGCGCCGCCCCAGCGGTCGGCCAGCCGGCCGCCGACCGGCCGGAGCAGCGAGCCGAGCAGCGGGCCGAGGAAGGTCAGCGCGGCCGCCTTCACCGGGGTGTCGAAGCGGTCGTGGAACTGCACCTGGAGCACCTGCCCGAAGGCGAAGCCGAAGCCGATGAACGAGCCGAAGGTACCGATGTAGAGGGCGGAGACCGCCCAGCCGTACGGGTCGCGGGCCACCTCCCGCAACGCCCGGCCCTCGCCGCGCGGTGCGGCCGCCAGGTTGTCCATCCGCCACCAGGCGCCGGCCGCGGCCAGCACGATCAGCGGCAGGTAGAGCAGCGGCAGCAGCCGGGGGTGGGCCGCGCCGGCGGTGGCCAGGACGAGCAGGCCGAGCAGCTGCACCGCCGGGACGCCCAGGTTGCCGCCGCCCGCGTTGATGCCGAGCGCCCAGCCCTTGAGCCGGTGCGGGTAGAAGGCGTTGATGTTGGCCATCGAGGAGGCGAAGTTGCCGCCGCCGACCCCTGCCACGCAGGCCACCGCGAGCAGCGTGCCGTAGGAGACGCCGGGGGTGAGCACCAGGGCCGCCAGGGTGGCGGGGACGAGCAGCAGCAGCGCGCTGACGACCGTCCAGTTGCGGCCGCCGAACCGGCCGACGGCGAAGGTGTAGGGCAGGCGCAGCAGGGCGCCCAGGGCGGTGGGCAGCGCGGTCAGGGTGAACTTGCCCGCGGTGTCGATGTGGTACTCGGGGCCGAGGAAGAGCACCAGGACCGACCAGATGCTCCAGACCGAGAAGCCGATGTGCTCGCTGAGCACGGAGAAGACCAGGTTGCGGCGGGCGATCGCGGCGCCGGTCCGCTCCCAGAAGACCTCGTCCTCCGGGTCCCAGTGGGTGAGCGGGGCGGCGCCGGCTCTGCCGCTCGCGGGCGGGGTCTCGACGACGGCGCTCATACCGCCTCCTCCTGTCCGGCGAGTCCGGCCCGCTCGGAGCCCGCGGCGCCCGCGGACCCCGCGCCGTCGCCGGCGCTGTCGCGGATCGGCCAGAGCCGCAGGACGGCCGGGGCGCCGTCGGGCGCGGTCTCCTCGTCGAGGCAGCGGCCGTCGGTGAGGTCGAAGACCTGCTTGTACATCGGGGAGGCCAGGGTCGGCCGGTCGCCGCGGCTGCCCATCAGGCCGCGGGAGAGGACGTGGGCGCCGCTGAACGGGTCGCGGTTGTCGACGGCGTGCAGCGCGCCGGCGCGGTCGCGGAACACGGCCACCTGGTCGGCGCCGAGCAGTACGGCCACACCTCGGCCGGGCTGCAGGTCGTCGAGGGTGCAGACGGGCTGCCAGCGGGTGCCGTCGTGGATCTCCACGGTCACGGGGTGAGCACCTCCAGTCGGGGTCCGGCCACCAGGACCGGGGTGGGGGCGGTGAGGACGTTCCCGTCCTCGTCGGGGCGGGCGGGGCGGATCTGGCCGCGTTCGGGGACGAAGGTGACGGCCGGGTCCGGGGTGCCGGGGGCGTTGACGAAGGAGGAGAACCGGCGCAGCCGGTCCGGGTCGGCCAGGGTGGCCGCCCATTCGTCCTGGTAGTCGTCGATGTGACGGGCCATCAGGTCGTCCAGCTCGGCGGCGATGCCGAGCGAGTCGTCCATGACCACCGCGCGCAGGTGGTCCAGACCGCCCTCCAGCCGCTCCAGCCAGACCGAGGTGCGCTCCAGGCGGTCGGCGGTGCGGATGTAGAACATCAGGTACCGGTCGATGGTGCGGATCAGCGTCCCCCGGTCCAAGTCGGCGGCCAGCAGGTCGGCGTGACGTGGTGTCATGCCGCCGTTGCCGCCGACGTAGAGGTTCCAGCCGGACGAGGTGGCGATGACGCCGAAGTCCTTGCTCTGGGCCTCGGCGCACTCGCGGGCGCAGCCGGAGACGGCGGACTTGAGCTTGTGCGGGGAGCGCAGCCCACGGTAGCGGAGCTCCAGTTCGATCGCGAGGCCGACCGAGTCCTGGACCCCGTAGCGGCACCAGGTCTCGCCCACGCAGGACTTCACGGTGCGCAGCGCCTTGCCGTAGGCGTGCCCGGATTCGAAGCCCGCGTCGACCAGCCGCCGCCAGATGGCGGGGAGTTGGTCGACGGTGGCGCCGAACAGGTCGATCCGCTGACCGCCGGTGATCTTGGTGTAGAGGCCGTGGTCGCGGGCGATCTCGCCGATCACGATCAGGCCCTCGGGGGTGATCTCGCCGCCGGGGACCCGGGGCACCACCGAATAGGAGCCGTTGCGCTGGAGGTTGGCGAGGAAGTGATCGTTGGAGTCCTGCAGCGCGGCCTGCTCACCGTCCAGGATGTGGCCGTTGCCGAGGCTGGCCAGGACGGAGGCGACGGTCGGCTTGCAGATGTCGCAGCCCTCGCCGCCGCCGTAGCGGTCGACGAGCTCGGAGAAGGTGGTGATGCCGGTGACCCGGACGATCTCGTACAACTCGGCACGGGTCTGCGGGAAGTGCTCGCAGAGGCCGGTCCCGGTGGCGACGCCGGAGGCGGCGAGCTCCTCGTTGACGACGGTGGTGAGCTGCTTGATGCAGCTGCCGCAGCCGGTGCCGGCCCGGGTGCACTTCTTGACCGCGGCGACGGAGTCGCAGCCCTCCTCGTGCACGGCCGCCCGGACGGCGCCCTGGGTGACGTTGTGGCAGGAGCAGAGCACCGCGTCGTCGGGCAGTGCGACGGGGCCGGCGGCGGCGAATCCGGCGGGCAGCACCAGCTGTTCGGCCGGGGTGGTGAGCGGCTTGCCGGCCATCGCGAGCGGCCGCAGGGTGCCGTAGGCCTCGGTGTCGCCGACCAGGACGCCGCCGAGCAGTGCGCCGTCGGTGCCGATCACGAGCTTGCGGTAGACGCCGAGCCGGCTGTCGCTGTAGAGCACGTCGAGCGCGCCCTCGGCGGTGCCGTGCGGGTCGCCGAAGCTGGCCACGTCGACGCCGAGCAGCTTGAGCTTGGTGGAGGTGTCGGCGCCGGTGAAGCCGGAGCCGGCGGTTCCGGCCAGGGTGCGGGCGGCCGTCTCGGCCATCTGGTAGCCGGGCGCGACCAGGCCGTAGACCCGGCCGTCGACGGTCTGCGCGCACTCGCCGATGGCCAGGACGGCCGGGTCGGCGGTGCGGCAGTGCTCGTCCACCACGATGCCCCCGCGCGGGCCGACCGGCAGGTCGCAGTCGCGGGCGAGCTGGTCGCGGGGGCGGACGCCGGCCGAGAACACCACCAGGTCGGCGGCGAGTTCGCGGCCGTCGGAGAGGGCCAGGGCGCGGACCCGGCCATCGGCGCCGGTCTCGACCCCGCTGGCGCCGGCGCTGGTGTGGACGGTGACGCCGAGCTCCTCGATCTTGCGCCGGAGCAGCTCGCCGCCGCCGTCGTCGACCTGGACGGCCATCAGCCGGGGGGCGAACTCGACCACGTGGGTGGCGACGCCCATCGCCTTGAGGGCGCCCGCGGCCTCCAGGCCGAGCAGGCCGCCGCCGACCACCACGCCGGTCCCGGACCGGTCCGCGTCGGCGCGGATCGCGTCCAGGTCCTCGATGGTGCGGTAGACGTGGCAGCCGTCCGCGTCCTTGCCGGGCACGGGCGGCACGAACGGCACCGAACCGGTGGCCAGCACCAGGGCGTCGTAGCGCAGTCGGGTGCCGGCCCGGGTGGTGACGGCCCGGTCGACGCGGTCGACGGCGGTGACCGGGTCGCCGAGGCGCAGGTCGATGCCGTGCTCGGCGAGGAAGCCGGGCGGGCAGAGCGCGAGGTCCTCGGCGGTCTTCCCGTCGAACAGCGCGCTGAGGTGGACGCGGTCGTAGGCCGGGCGCGGTTCCTCGGCGAGCACCGTGATCCGCCAGCCCTCGGCGCCGGGCTGCTCGGTGAAGGCTTCCAGGAAGCGCTGGCCGACCATGCCGTGGCCGACGAGGACGAGGTCCCGCGGTCGGTCGGGCTTGTGCGATGTCATCGCGATGCTCCTCGGGGTCGTGCGGGGGTGCAGGGGGTTCGGGGGTGCAGGGTTCGGGGGTTCTGGCGGGTCCGCGGGGCCGCGGGGCGGTGGTCCGTGGGTCCGCGGGGCCGGCCGGGGCCGGGGAACCGGTGGGGCGGCTCAGGTGAGCAGGTGCAGGGGGTGGTCGACGAGCGGGTCGTCGCGCTGCCAGGCCTCGGCGAGGGCGTCGACGCCGGCGAGGTCGCCGAGCAGGATCGCGCCGACCAACCGGTCCCCGCGCAGTACGAGCTTCTTGTAGCTGCCACGGGTGGCGTCGGTGAGCCGCAGCACGTCCAGGCCGGGGTCGAGGCTCTCGTCCACCGCGCCGAAGGCCGCGTACTCCAGGCCGCCGGTGCTCAGCCGGGCCGGGGGCCGGGAGCCGGTGTAGCGGGCGTCCGGCTCGGCACCGGACAGGCGCAGCGCCAGCACGTCGGCCTGGTCCCAGGCCGGCAGTGCCAGGCCGTGCACGGTGCTGCGGTGCTCCGCGCAGTCGCCGATCGCGTGGACACCGGGGGCCGCGGTGGCGAGCGCGTCGTCCACCGGGACGCCGGTGGCGACCGGCAGGCCGGCGGTGTGCGCGAGCGCGGTCCGCGGCCGGGTTCCGCAGGCCAGCACGACCAGGTCGCAGTCGAGGACGTAGCCGTTGGCCAACTCGACGCCCGTCACCCGGTCCTCGCCGCGCAGGGCGCGAGCCCGGTTGCCGGGGTAGGTCTCCACACCGACCTCCCGCAGCCGGCCGCGGAGCACCTCCCCGGCCTGTGCGTCGAGTTGGCGCTCGATCAGGTACGGCCCCTGGTGGACGATCTCGGTGGGCACTCCGAGCGCGGCCAGGGCCCGGGCGGCGCTCACCCCGAGGACCCCGCCGCCGATCACCACGGCCCGGCGGGCGGCCACGGCGTCCTCGGCGAGCCGCCCGCAGTCCTCCAGGGTGCGCAGGGTGTGGACGCCCTCGGTGAGGCCGCCGCCGTCTACCCGCCGCAGGCCCCGGATGGGCGGCAGCACCGGGTTGGCGCCGGTGGCGAGCACCAGCTCGTCCCACGGCTCCACGGTGCCGTCGGCGAGGCCGAGCGTACGGGCGGCCGGGTCCAGGGCCACCACCTCGCAGCCGGGCCGCGGCTCGGCGCCGCCCAGCGGCAGCGCGATCGACTCCGCGTCGTAGCGGCCGGTGAGCACGTCGGCGAGCAGCACCCGGTTGTAGGGCGGGCGGGGCTCGGCGCCGTACACGGTGACCCGGCCGGTGCCGCCCAGCGCGGTGTAGCGCTCGGCGAAGCGGGCCGCGGCCATGCCGCCGCCGACCACCGCGATCCGCCGGTCCTGTGCGTTCCTCACCGCGCCACCTCCTGGGCTGTTTCCCGGGCCGTCTCGTGGGTCGTCTCGTGGGCCCGCTCCACGCGGACGGCGCAGAGCTTGAACTCCGGCATCCGGGAGACCGGGTCCAGGGCCGGGTTGGTCAGGGTGTTGGCCCGGCCCGCGCCGGGCCAGTGGAACGGCATGAAGACGGTGTCCGGGCGGATGGCGTCGGTGATCCGGGCCGGCGCCACCGCGCGGCCGCGCCGGCTGGTCACCGCGACCAGATCACCCTCCGCGACGGCCAGCCGGGCGGCCAGCCGCGGGTGCAGCTCGACGAACGGCCCGGGCGCGGCCGCGTTCAGCTCCGGCACCCGCCGGGTCTGCGCACCGCTCTGGTACTGGGCGAGCACCCGGCCGGTGGTCAGGTGGAGCGGGTAGTCGCGGTCCGGCTCCTCACCGGCCGGGCGGTGGGTGACGCCGGCGAAGCGGGCCCGGCCGTCCGGGGTGGCGAAGCGGTCCAGGAAGAGCCGCGGGGTGCCCGGGTGCGCGTCGTCGGGGCAGGGCCAGAAGACGCCGTCCTCGGCCGCGATCCGCCGGTAGCTGATGCCGGAGTAGTCGGCGTCCCCGCCGGCCGAGGCGCGCCGCAGCTCGTCGAAGACCTCCTCGGCCGCGTCCGGGAAGCCCTTCTCCACGCCCAGCCTGGCGGCGAGTTCGCGCAGCACCCAGAGCTCGCTGCGCACGCCCTCGGGCGGGTCCAGCGCACGGCGGCGCAGGATCACGCGGCCCTCCAGGTTGGTGGTGGTGCCGTCCTCCTCGGCCCACTGGGTGACCGGCAGGACGACGTCCGCCAGCCGGGCCGTCTCGGAGAGCACCGGGTCCGCGACGACCAGCAGGTCCAGCCCGCGCAGCCGGGCCGTGACGTGGGCGGCGTTCGGCGCGGAGACGACCGGGTTGGAGCCCGTCAGCAGCAGCGCCCGGGCCCCGCCCGGACGGCCGAGCCCGTCCAGCAGCTCGTAGGCGGAGCGGCCGGCGCCGGGCAGCTCGGCCGGGTCGACGCCCCAGACGCCGGCCACGTGCGCCCTGGCCGCCGGGTCCTCGATCGAGCGGTAGCCGGGGAGCTGGTCGGCCTTCTGGCCGTGCTCCCGGCCGCCCTGGCCGTTGCCCTGGCCGGTCAGGCAGCCGTACCCCGAGTACGGGCGGCCGGCCTTCCCGGTCGCCAGGCAGAGGTCGATCCAGGCGCCGACCGTGTCGGTGCCCTTGCTCTGCTGCTCCGGGCCGCGCGCGGTCAGCACCATGCCGGTCTCGGCACGTCCGAACAGCTCGGCCGCGGCGCGCAGTCGGGAGACCGGGACGCCGGTGATCCGCTCCACCCGGTCCGGCCAGTGCGCCATCGCGGCGGCCCGGGCCCGGTCGAAGCCGGTGGTGCGGGCGGCGACGAACTCCTCGTCCACCCGGCCGTCGGCGATCACCAGGTGGAGCAGGCCGAGCGCCAGCGCGAGGTCGCCGCCGGGCCGCGGCTGCAGGTGCAGGTCGGCCTCCGCCGCGGTCCGCGTGCGGCGCGGGTCCACCACGATCAACGTCCCGCCGTTCTCCCGGAGTTCGCGGAAGTAGCGGAGCGCAGGCGGCATCGTCTCGGCGGGGTTGCCGCCGACCAGGATCAGGCAGCCGGTGTGCGGGATGTCCGCCAGCGGGAACGGCAGCCCGCGGTCCAGCCCGAACGCCCTGCGGTGTGCGGCGGCCGCCGAGGACATGCAGAACCGGCCGTTGTAGTCGATGTTCGCGGTGCGCAGCACCACCCGGGCGAACTTGCCCAGCTGATAGGCCTTCTCGTTGGTCAGCCCGCCGCCGCCGAACACCCCGACGGCGTCCGCCCCGTGCCGCTCGCGGACCTCGGCCAGGCCCGCGGCCACCCTGTCCAGCGCCTCCGCCCACCCCGCCGACCGCAGCGGGCCGCCCGGGCGGTCGCGCAGCAGCGGGCCGGTCAGCCGGGCGCCCGGCGCCAGCAGCGCGGGCGCCGAGCGGCCCTTGCTGCAGAGCGCGCCACGGTTCACCGGGAACCCGGGCCGCTCCAGCACCTCGGCAGGTGCCTCGGCCGCACCGGCCGCCGCCGGGTCGCCCCCGGTGCGCAGCCGCATGCCGCACTGCAGCGAGCAGTACGGGCAGTGGGTGTCGGTGGTCGTCGTCATGCCGAAGAATCTCGCCGGAGATCGTTTCGCCGCCGCGTCCCCCGTGTTGCGGGCGGGGTACGCCTCGCTCACGCCGCCACCGGCACGGGGTGCGCGGTCGGACATCAGCCGTAACCCGACGGCCTGATTCGCTAACGTGCAGGTGACGGCCGGGCAATCCGGACGTAACGCGGCCGACGCACCCTTGCCGCCATGGCTCCCTCCCCCACCCCCGCCCTCCCGCGTCCCAGCGCGCAGCCGGGACCCCTCACCGGCTTCACCATCGGTGTCACCGCCGCCCGGCGGCGCGACGAACTGGTCGCCCTGCTCGCCCGGCGCGGCGCCCAGGTGGTCGAGGCGCCGGTGCTGCGGATCACCCCGCTCGCCGACGACCTGGCGCTGCGCCAGGCCACCGAGCGCTGCCTGGCCGCACCGCTCGACTACGTGGTCGCCACGACCGGTGTCGGCTGGCGCGGCTGGATGAGCGCCGCCGAGGGCTGGGGCCGGGGCGCTGCCCTGGCCGACGCCTGCCGGAACGCGGTGGTGCTCAGCCGCGGCCCCAAGGCCACCGGCGCGGTGCGGGCCAGTGGCCTCGGCGAGCGCTTCTCCCCCGGCTCCGAGGCCACCGACGAACTGCTCACCTGGCTGCTCGCCCGCCCGCTGGCCGGCCGGCGGATCGCCGTCCAGGAACACGGCATCCGGCTGGACGCGTTCGCGGCGGCACTGCGCGAGCGCGGCGCCGAGGTGATCTCCGTCCCGGTCTACCGCTGGGAGCCGCCGGACGACCCGGCCCCGGTGCGCCGCCTGGTCGAGCAGACCGTCCGGCGGCAGGTCCACGCGCTCACCTTCACCAGCGCCCCGGCGGTCACCGCCTTCGTCGAGACCGCCACCGCCGAGGGCCTGCGCGAACCGCTGCTCGATGCGCTGCGCGCCGACGTCCTGCCGGTCTGCGTCGGTGCGCTCTGCGCCCGGCCGTTCACCGAACTCGGCCTGTCCGCGGTCTTCCCGGAGCGCGGCCGGCTCGGCTCGCTGGTCCGCCTGCTCGCCGAGGCCCTGCCCGGCCGCGGCCGCCAGGAGGTCGCGCTCGCCGGACGGGTGCTCACCCTCCAGGGCAACGCCGTCCTCGTCGACGGCCAGAGCCACTGGCTCAGCCCGCGCGGCGCCGCCGTCCTGCGTGCCCTCGCCGAGCAGCCCGGCCGGGTGCTCAGCCGCGCCGAACTCCTCCGTACCGCCTGGGCCGACGCGGCCGCCGACGAGCACGCCGTCGAAGCGGCCGTCGGCCGGCTGCGCGCGGCGCTCGGACCGCACGGCGCGCTGATCCGCACGGTGCCCAAGCGCGGCTACCGCCTGGCGGCGAGTTGACGGCCGGCGGCGCGGTGCGCGCGGCGGCAGGCCGAGCGGTGACGGGCGCGGCGGTGACGGGCGGGGTGGTGACGGGCGCGGCGGTGACAGGCGGGGTGGTGACGGGCGCAGCGGTGACGGGTCGGGCGGCGGGCGGATTGGTGGTGCGTCAGGTGGCGGCGGGCGGAGTGGTGGCGGGCCGCGCGGCCGGCGGGCCGCCGGACGGACCGGTGGGCGTGGCGGCAAGGCGGCCGGGGCCCTCCGTCCGGGGCGCCGACCGTCCGGTGCTGCTCGCCGTCGCCCACGGCAGCCGGAACCCCGCCGGCGTCGCCGCGACCCGGGCGCTGCTCGACCTGGTCCGCGCACAGCGGCCCGAACTCGACGTCCGCTGCTGCTTCCTGGACCTCGCCGCACCCTCCCTGCCCGAGGCCCTGGCCGGGCTCGCCGCCGACGAGCCGGCCGTCCTCGTGCCGCTGCTGCTCGGTACCGGCTACCACCTGCGGGTGGACATCCCCGGCGCGCTGGCCGCCGCCCGGCTGCCGCACGTCCGCCTCGCCCCCGCACTGGGCCCCGACCCGCTGCTGGCCACCGTCCTGGCGGACCGGCTCGCCGAGAGCGGACGTGCCCCGGGCGCAGGCCCGGTGGTGCTCGCCGCGGCCGGCTCCTCCGACCCGGCGGCCGCCGCCGACACCCGCCGGACGGCCCGGCTGCTCGCGGCCCGGCTGGCCGACGGCCGGCCGGTCGTCCCCGCCTACCTCTCCGCGGCCCGGCCGACCCCGCACGAGGCGGTCGAGGCCCTGCACGCCGCGGGCCACCGCCGGGTCGCCGTCGCCACCTACCTCCTCGGCCCCGGCTTCTTCGCCGACCGGGCGGCCGACACCCCCGCCCACTGGACCAGCGCACCGCTGGGTACGCACGACGCCCTCGCCCGCCTGGTCGCCGCCCGCTACGACGGCGCCTGCGCCGGCCTCCGCGACCGCGCGCCCGCCGGGTCGAAGCCCCGGGCCGGCCGCCGCCGGCGCCCCGTCCTCACCCCCACGCCCTGACGACCCGCCTGCGGACCCGCCGGCCGACCCGCCGGTGGGCGCCGCCGCCACGTCTCCATGCCCGCCGTCGTGGGCGGGGTGGCCCCGCTCCGCGACGCGTTTCCCCTCGGCCGACGGGCCTCCCGAGGCCGACGGGGCTCCGCGGACCCGGCGGGTCTGCCGGGGCTGTCGACCCGGTCACATCCGCACGTCGGACCCTGACGCGCCCGCGCCCGCTGCGTAGGGTGGATCTTGTCGGTGCGGGCGGCTCGGGTGCGGGGTGGGCGTTGGGTACGGGAATCTCTCTGACGGCGCGCCAACTCCTCGGACTGCTGGTGGACCCCGGCTCCTTCCTGAGCTGGGACGAGCCGATCGGCCGCGAACCCGCCGATGCAAGCTACCGCGCGGCCCTGGCCCGGGCGCAGGAGCGCACCGGGGCGGACGAGGCCGTGATCACCGGGACCGCGCTGATCGGCGGCCGGGCGGTGGCCCTGGTGGCGTCCGAGTTCGGGTTCCTCGGCGGGTCGATCGGAGTGGCCACCGCCGAGCGGATCACCCGGGCCGTGGAACGGGCCACGGCCGAGCGGCTGCCCCTGGTCGCGCTGCCCGTGTCGGGCGGTACGCGGATGCAGGAGGGCTCGGCGGCCTTCCTCTGCATGCTCCGGATCACCGCCGCCGTACAGGCGCACCGCGCGGCCGGCCTGCCCTACCTCACCTATCTGCGCAATCCGACCATGGGCGGCGTGTTCGCCTCCTGGGGCACCCTCGGGCACCTGGTGTTCGCCGAGCCCGGCGCCCGGCTCGGATTCCTCGGCCCCCGGGTGTACGAGGAGCTGCGCGGCGTCGAGCTGCCGCCGGACGTGCAGCGCTCCGAGACCCTCGCCGGCCACGGCCTGGTGGACGCGGTCGTCCCGCCGGAGGAGCTCCGCGAGGTGCTGCGGCGCGCACTCGCCGTACTCGGCCTGGCCGCCGGGCCGGCGTCCGGCACCGCGGACACACCACCGACCGGCGGCACCGACACACCACGGATCGGCGGCACGGACACACCCCGGGCCGACGCCGCCGCCGACGGGCCGCGGCCGGCCGACCGCCCCGACGCCTGGGAGTCGGTGCGCCGCACCCGCCGCCCCGACCGCCCGGGGACGCGCGAGCTGCTGCGCCGGAGCGCCGAGGAGCTCCTCCTGCTGGACGCCCCCGGCGGCCGGGACGGCGCACTGGTGCGCGCACTCGTGGTGCTGCACGGCCGGCCCGCGCTGGTGGTCGGGCAGCAGCGGCAGGACGCGGAGCGCGAGCGCCCGTTCACCGCCGCCGACCTGCGTGCCGTCCGCCGCACCGCCCGGCTCGCCGAACAGCTCGGTCTGCCGCTGGTCACGGTCGTGGACACGGCCGGCGCGGAACTCTCCGCCCAGGCGGAGCTGGACGGCGTCGCGATCGAGATCGCGCACTGCCTCATCACCCTGCTCGCCCTGCGCACGCCCGTCCTCGCGGTGCTGCTCGGCCAGGGATCGGGCGGCGGTGCGCTCGCCCTGCTCCCCGCCGACCGGGTGCTCGCCGCCGAGCACTCCTGGCTGGCCCCGCTCCCGCCCGAGGGCGCCTCGGCGATCGTCCACCGCGACGGCGCCCACGCCGCCGAGCTCGCCCGCACCCAGGGCATCGGCGCGTCCGACCTGGCGGAGGTCGGTCTGGTCGACGCGGTCGTCCCCGAGCTGCCGGACGCCGCCGAGGAGCCGGCCGCGTTCTGCGAGCGGCTCGGCCTCGCCCTCGGCAGCGCGCTCGACGCCCTGGCCTCGGCATCGGAGGCGGACCGGCTTGCGGCCCGCGCCGTCCGCCACCGCCGGCTCGGGGACGTGCTCGCCGGCTGACGTCCGCGGGCCGGGCCGCACCGGGCCGGACGGCCCTCGGCTTCAACGCCGGTGCGGCGGCCCGGATGCGACGGCCGCGACCGGGCGGCGACGGCCGCGTCGGCCCGACCGGGGCGCCAGCTGTGGCGCCGGCTGTGGCGCCGCTCTCAGATCGTCTGTACGCGCAGTGGTGCCGGCCGTCCGGTCGGTGACGGTGTGGGGCGGTCGCTCGGTGAGTGCGCTCACACGCGATCGGGCGGCACGACGGCCGGTAGTGAGTGCCGAGCAGCGGTTACCCGCGATCTCACCTCGGCACGTTCCCCCAGGTCAGCGGGCATACTGGCGACCGCCCCGGCCGGCCCTTCGATTCCACGGCAGCACCCGGCGCTACGACGGCGGGTCGTAGCCAGGGGGTCTTGGCGAGGGCCGATCCGGTCTGGCAACAATGGCTCAGTCGTCAGCCGCCCCGGCTCCTGTCCCGCCGGAGGACGGCTTGTTGCCGAGTCACACCCCGCGACCGTTTCGGCCCCTGTCCGGCCACCGGTCGAGGCGGGGCGTGACACCGGCCCAACCTGATTGAGGTCCAGTTCTTCATGCCCGCTTTCAAGCTCCGTATGCGTACTTCTGCCGCGATTCTTGCCGGTGCCGCCGGTCTGACCGCCGTGGGCGCCGGCCTGCTGCCCTCCACCGCCTCCGCCGCGACCGTCTCCCCGAAGACCATCGCCGCGCAGATCGTGCCGGCCAACCAGCTCGCCTCGTTCAGCCAGATCATCAGCCACGAGTCCAGCTGGAACGTGACCGCGACCAACCCGAGCTCGGGCGCGTACGGTCTGGCGCAGGCGCTGCCGGGCTCCAAGATGGCCTCCGCCGGTGCGGACTGGAAGACCAACCCCGCCACCCAGATCAAGTGGGCGCTGGACTACATGAACACCCGCTACGGCAGCCCGAACGCCGCCTGGGCCTTCTGGCAGACCCACCACTGGTACTAAGCCGCTGGTACCGGGCCGCTCGTACTGAACCACTCGTACCGAGCCACTGGCGCTGAGCCATCGGCCTTGAGCCGCCCGGCTCCACCTCCCCCAGCTTCCGAGCCGCTGTCCCCCCTCACCCCGGGGATCGGACAGGGATCACCGGGGTGACCGAAAGGGCCCGTGCACGCGCGATCCGCGTGCACGGGCCCTTTCGCCCGTCCTCGACCCGCCCTCGGCCCGACCTCGCCCCCGGCCGTCCGCGACCACACCCGGCGGCGGCGGACCGGCGCCCCGTCAGTCCTCGGCCAGACCGAGCAGTTCACGCGTCCGACGGTACTTCTCGGTGAGGCGGGCGGCGGTCGCGTCGTCCAGCGAGGCCAGCCGCACCGGGTTCGAGTTGTGCGCCAGATCGGCCTGCTTGACCAGCAGGGCGCCCGGGGTCGCCAGGATCCGGGCGGTGTAGCCCTCCAACGGCTCGCCGGGGCGCTTGGTGAGCGCGTCGACGATCGCCTTGGTGGCGTCGGCGAGCGCGGCCTCCGCCAGCCACTCCCGGGTCAGCGCGTCGTCCTCGATCGCGTCGTGCAGCCAACCGGCCGCGACCTGCTCGTCACTCCCGCCGCGCGCGGCCACACCGTGCGCCACCGCGGCGAGGTGCTCGCTGTACGGGTGGCCGTTCTTGTCGACCTGCCCCTCGTGCGCTCGCCGTGCAATCGTCTCCACCTCGGCCAGGCTCAGATAGTCCACCGGGCCATGGTAGGCCGCGGGGCGTCTGGTTGACTTCGGCATGGCCGGGCGACCCCCGGCTCGGCGGCCACCCCGCCGACCCGACCCCGCCGACCCACCCTGTCGCCCCGACGACGCCGCCACCACCCGGGCGGTGTCGCCGCACCGCCGTGCCGCCGGCCGGACGCCGCCCGACCGGTGCGCCGGCACGCGGACCGGCCACCGCGGCCCGGCGCGGCCGAGCCCTCCGAGGAACCATGCCCAGCCTGCATCCGCTGCTCTCCGGCTTCGCCCCGATCTGGGCCCTCACCGGGATCGGCTACCTGGTCGGCCGCAGCGGACTGCTCGGCCCCCAGGCGGAGGCGGTGCTGAGCCGGTTCGTGTTCCACGTGGCGATGCCGGCCGCACTGTTCCTGATGATCGGCCGCACGCCGCTGGACCAGTTCGCCAACCCGTCGATGCTGGCCTTCGCCGCCGGAACGGCGCTCGCCGTGGGCATCGGCGCGCTGGTCGCACACCGCTTCTTCGGCCGGCCGCCGGCCGAGCGGGCGATCGGCGGCATGGCGGCCGGCTACGTCAATTCGGCCAACCTCGGCATCCCGGTCGCCATGCAGATCCTGGGCGACGCCTCCTTCGCCGCACCGGTGGTGCTGTTCCAGACCCTCCTGGTGACGCCCGCCGTGCTGACCGTGCTGGACACCGGGCGTGCCGGCCGCCGGGCGGCGCTCACCCTGCCGCTGCGCAACCCCATCCTGCTCGCGGCCGCCCTCGGCGCCGCCGTGTCGGCGGGCGGCTGGCACCTGCCGGCCGAGCTGAACCGCTCCTGCGAGCTGCTCGGCGGTGCCGGTGTGCCGACCGCCCTGGTGGCCCTCGGCATGTCGCTGTACCGCCCACCGGCCGACCGTCCGGGCACCGACCCTGCCGGCAACGGCCCTCGGGGCGCCGACCTTCAGGGCGCCGACCTTCAGGGCACCCACCTTCGGGGCACCCACCTTCGGGGCGCCGACCTTCGGGACACCGACTCCGGGCGCACCGGCCGAGAGCACGACGACCGCCGGCGGGCCGGCCGTCCGGGCCGCTACGCGGAGGTCGGCGTGGCGGTCGCGATCAAGACGCTGATACAGCCGCTCGGCGCGTTCGCCATGGGCGCCTTCCTGCTCCACCTGCCGGCGCACCAGCTGCTCACCGTGGTGCTGTTCTCAGCACTGCCGACGGCCCAGAACGTCTTCGTCTACGCCCGCGAGTACGGTCATGCCACCGCCCTCGCCCGCGACTCGGTGCTCTGCTCGACCCTCGTCTCGATGGCCACCCTCTCCGCCGTCACCTGGGCGCTCTCCCCGAGCCACTGAGCCGCCGCGCCCGCCGCGGCGCGGTTCGCCCCGCGGCGCAGCTCGTCCCGCGGCGCGGCGCGACGGCCGGCTCACTCCTCCCGGGCGGCGGCGACCACGGCGGTCATCGACTGCAGGAACCGCTGCGCCGTCGCCAGCTCTCCGGCGTCGAATCGGCCCATGGCCGCCACGAGGTCCCCGATCAGGCCGCCGAAGAAGTCCTGGCCCAGCTCCATCGCCCGGTCCTCGACCAGCAGCCGGACCTTCCGCCGGTCCCCGGGGTCGCGCTCGCGGCGGATCAGGCCGAGCCGCTCCAGCCGGTCGACCAGGCCCGTGGTGCCCGCCGAGTTGAGCCGCAGCGCCGCACCGAGCCGACCGGGCGTCACGACCGTGCCGGCCCGCGCGGCGTCCAACAGGTGGATCAGCGCCCGCAGGTCGGTCGGGTGCAGTCCGTGCCGACCTGCGAATTCCGCGCCGAACAGGTCGAGTTCGACGGTCAGCCCGCGCAGCAGGTGAACCAGCTGCATCGGCTCCGCGGCAGCACCCACCCGCTCCTCCGGTCGCTCGGCGGCACTGTCCGCCCGCGGCACGCCCGGCTCTCCGTCCGGCCGTCCGTCGACCTGTGCACCCACCCTGTCGTCCTTTCCTCGGCATGCCGCGTGCGACTATTCTCTCGCTCAGCGAGATTGTTGGCCAGCGAGTGAATTCGCCATCCGTCGGAGGGCATGATGTCAGCACGCAGCACCGGATCCGCCCACGCCTCGTCCGCCTCGCCCGGCTCCCCCACCGCACAGGATCCACCCGAGCTCGCCGCGTTCCTCGCCGCCTACGACGAGGCCCTGAGCCGGTGGCCGGTCCCCGCCGAAGCGATCACCGTCCGGACTCCGCACGGCACCACCCGCGTCAACGCCTGCGGCCCGCGCGACGGCCGGCCGCTGGTCCTGCTGCACGGCGGCGGCGCCACCTCCACCGGCTGGACCGCCAACGCCGAGGCGCTCGCCGCGGCCGGCCACCGCGTCCTCGCGGTCGACCTGATCGGCGACCCCGGCCGCAGCGTCCTCGACGCCCCGCTCGGCGGCGTGGAGGGCCTGATGAGCTGGCTCGACGCGGTGCTCGACGGGCTCGGCGTCGCCGAGGCCGACCTCTGCGGCCACTCCTACGGCGGCTGGATCGCCCTGGAGTTCGCGCTGCACGCCCCGCCGCGGGTCCGTCGACTGGTCCTGCTCGACCCGACCCAGTGCTTCGCCGGGTTCCGCCCCGGCTACCTGCTGCGCGTCCTGCCGCTCTTCCTGCCGCCCCGGACGGCCGGCAAGGCGCGCTCCTACCTCACCTGGGAGGCCCGGGGCACCGGCTCCGGCACGGCCGCCGAAGCCGCCTGGCGCGAGCTGTACGCGCTCGGCTTCGCCGGATTCCCCGCCGCCCGCCCGGTCACCGGCCCGCGACCGGCCCCCGAACGGCTGCGCGCCCTCACTGCGCCGACGCTGGTCCTGCTCGCCGCCCGGAGCCGCACGCACGACGCCCGGCGCGTCGCCGACCTGGCGCAGAAGGCCCTGCCCGGGGCCACAGTGGACGTGCTCCCCGACGCCTCCCACCACACCCTTCCGGCCGCTCACCCGGCCGAACTCAACCGCCGCCTCACCGAGTTCCTCGCCGCCGGCGCATAGCGGGCGCCCCGGGGGCCGGATCACGCCGCCGCGTCAGGGCCGACGAGCCGCACGGGAGTGACGACCGTCACATCGGCACCGTGTCACAAACGTCCGAGCCGTCCCGTCAGAGATGTGAAACCGCAGGACGACGGCAACGGAGCCCATCATGGAAGCACGCCTCAACCCCTTCACCAACCCGGTCCTCGGCAAGGTCTTCAAGCACATCATCGCCGCGGGCAAGGTGCTCGAAGACTCGACGCTGCCGGCCTCGACCCAGGAGCTCGTGAAGCTCCGCGCCAGCCAGATCAACGGCTGCGGCTTCTGCACCGACATGCACTTCAAGGACGCCGTGCACGCCGGCGAGAGCCCCGAGCGCCTCAACCTGGTCGCGGCCTGGCGCGAGGCGACGGTGTTCACCGACGCCGAGCGCGCGGCGCTGGAGCTGGCGGAAGAGGCCACCCGCATCGCCGATGCGGCCGGGGGCGTCCCGGACGAGGTCTGGGCCAACGCCGCCAAGCACTACGACGAGGAGCAGCTCGGCGCCCTGGTGGGGGTCATCACCGTGATCAACGCCTTCAACCGCGGGAACGTCATGCTCCAGACGCCCGCCGGCGACTACCAGCCCGGCCAGTTCGGCTGACCGGCCGACCGGCCGACCGGCCGATCGACTGATCGACCGGAGCCGGACGGGACCCACGGCCACCCGGGGCCGGGCGCAGCGTGCGCCCGGCCCCGTTGCTTCTGATGTCCCGAGGCCCGGAGGCCCTGTCGGCCGGCGGTCAGTAGATCAGGTAGCCGGGCCGGTGGCCCTCGTCCTCGATCTCCCCGGTGGCCTGCGCCCGGAGCTTGTGGGCCAGTTCCTCCAGTGCACGGGAGGCCGCCATCTCCTCGCCGATCCGGGCGAGCGGACGGTCGTCCGCACTCTTGACGGCCTCCCCGTGCGCGCTGAGGCCCGGTGCCCTGGCCCCGGTCAGCCTCGCGTCGCACGCCGTGTGCACGCCGTCTTCGTCGAAGCTCAGCTCCACATCCCATTGGTTGTGCATGCCACACCTCCTGGCGCCCGCCCCCGTCGTGCCTGCTCTGACCGGCACGGATGCTGACGCCGTGGCGGCCGCTCACACCAGCGTGCGCCCGCTCCGCCCGCGGCGGCAAGCGCGGGCGGCGACACCGCCCCGAGCCCTGGCACCGCAGGGCCCGGGCGTGCCCGGCCCGCCGGCCCGGGGCCGGGCCCGGGCGCCACGCCCACCCCGGGCGGCTCCCGGGGGTCGGCGGGCCTCCCCGGCGGTACGCTGACGAGAGCGCGCCGCGACCGCCGTCGAACCACAGACCGCCGGTGCGGCGCGGGCAGCGACATTGGGGTGGTCCCTTCGTGGCGGTCTTCCTCCTCGCACTGAGCGCCGCCTGCTGCCTGGGCCTCGGGTTCGTCCTCCAGCAGCACGCGGCACAACGGGCCCCGCGTGGCGACCTGCTGCACTGGCGACTGCTGCTCGACCTGCTGCGGATGCCCGAGTGGCTGCTCGGCACCGGCTTCATGGTCAGCGGGCTCATCCTCTCCGCGCTCGCCCTCAACCAGGGCGAGGTCTCGCTGGTCGAACCGCTGCTCGCGACCAACCTGCTCTTCGCCATGGCCCTCTCCCGGGTCCTGACCCGTCAGTCCCTCGGGCGCTCCGGCTGGATCGGGGTGCTGCTGCTCGCCCTCGGCGTCACGGCCTTCATCGTGGCCGGACGGCCCACCGGCGGCGGTCCACCGGCCGGCGAGCTGCGGCACTGGCTGGTGGTCGGGACGGTCACCGGGCTGACCCTGCTGCTGGTCTCGCTCGCCCGCCGGCTGCCCCTCTTCGAGGAGGCCACGCTGCTCGCCCTGGCCGCCGGCCTGCTCTACGGTCTGCAGGACGCCCTCACCCGCACCACCACCCAGCGCCTCGACCACGACGGTCTGCGAGCCGTGCTCGGCACCTGGCAACCGTACGCGGTGGTAGCGGCCGGCGTGGTCGGACTGCTGCTGGTGCAGAGCGCCTTCGAGGCCGCACCGCTGCGGATGTCGCTGCCCGCACTCACCGCCGCGCAGCCGATCACCGGGATCGTCTGTGCGGTCGGCTTCCTCGGCGACCGCCTGCGGGTCACGCCCGGTGCCCTGGCCTGGGAGATCGCCGGGCTGATCGCCATCGTGGTCGGCGTGATCGTGATCGGCCGCCACCCCGCGATGCCCGGATCGACCGGCGACCTGCTGGAGAGCGTCGGCGACCTGCCCGACGACGAGGGCACGGCCGGGGCCAAGGCCGCCCCCGACGCCGGTGACGTAGCCGGTGCCGACGCCGACGCCGGTGCCGGTGCCGGTGCCGGTGCCGGTACGGACCCCGCCCCCGACCACGCCCCGGACGGTGGGAACGGGACCGCGAGGACCGACGCCCCCGACCACGCCCCGGGCCCGGGTCTCCCGCACCAGGACTACCCGGGCAGCGGCCCCACCAAGGACCCCGTCGGCGGACCCGTCGACGGCAGCCCAACCGGTGGCGGCCACGAGGCCGACACCCCGACAGCCGACCGTCGCGGGCCCGACGAACGTACGCAGGACAACCACGGCCCCGACCGCCACGGGGGCAACGATCCCCGGGGCACCGGCGGGAACCCCCGGTAGTCCCCGGGACGGGCGACGGCATGTGCTGGAGCGCGCAGGCGGACTTGGCGGCCGGTGGCTTCGTCGCGGGGATCGGCCTGCTCTGCCTGACCCGCACGTACCGCGCCGGGAGACCCGAACGCCTGCTCTCGCCTCGCTCCCCCTGGTGCTCGGCGTGCACCAGCTGATCGAGGCCGCAGTCTGGTTCGGCGCCGACGGCGACCTGCCGGCGCCCGCGGCCGGCTGGGCCCGCACCGCGTGGGCGGTGATCGCCCTGCCGCTGCTGCCCGTGCTCGTTCCCGCCGGGGTCTGGTGCGCGGTCCGCGAACCGGCCCGCCGACGGCGGCTCCTGCCCTTCGTGCTCCTCGGCCTCCTCGTCGCCGCCCCGCTCGCCGTGGCCGTCGCCACCCACCCGGTCGGGGCCGCCGAACACGGCCACACCCTCACCTACGCCGTCGGCCTCCCGCACCCGGGACTCCTGCTGACCGGCTACCTGCTCGCCACCGTCGGCTCGCTCCTCCTCAGCGGCGACCGCCGGCTGCGGCACCTCGGCCTGCTCACCGGCGTGGGCGCCGCCGTCTGCGCGCTGCTGTGGCGACTGGCCTTCGTCTCCACCTGGTGCGCCCTCGCCGCCCTGGCCAGCGTGCTCCTGCTCCGCTGGACCGCCACCCCGCCCGACGACCGCCCACGCGACGACCACCCCTCCGGCAGCCGCCGTTCCCACCACGATCCCGCCGACCAGGGCACGCCCTCCGGCGGGACGCCCTAACATCGCGGGCATGACCGCACCCGAGTCCGAGTGGATCCTCGTCGCGCACTACGAGAACGTCTCCGGCTGCCTCCGGCCCGCAGCCGCCGCGCGCGCCTGACTACGGGCTCGGGGCATCGACTGGACGCCCTTCACCGCCGACGAGATCCGCTCCGGTCTGACCTGCGGCATCCGACCGGACGGCCACTGGCACGGCTGGTTCCACGTCCACCTCCACGGGCCGCTCCTCCACCGACTCGGGCTGCACCCCGACCAGCCGACCTCGACGGTCACCGGCACGCCTCCGCCCGGCTGGTGGCACGCCGAAGCCGAGCGCCACGCCCGCGACCCCGGTCCGTGATCGCACCGCCGCCCGCCCCGCCCGTCAGGGGCAGCTCGCGTCCAGTGCCTTCACCATCACGAGCTCCCGGCCCGCGCCGCCCGGCAGCGGAGCTCCCAGTTCCCCCGACGCCACGAACCCGCGCCGCCGGTAGAGCGCCACGGCCGGTTCGTTCCCCGGGAGCACGGCGAGCCTCAGCACCCGTGCGCCGGACGACCGCGCCCAGTCCTCGACCGCACCTTGAACGCGTCCGGCGCATCGGCCAGCGCGGCCAGCGCGGCCAGGCGCAGCGCCCGCCACAACGGCCAGTCCTCCGGCGTCAGCACCCGCAACGTCACCATGCCGCGAGTCTCCCCTCGCCCGTCACCGGAGTCGACCCCCGCCGACCGGGCCGGGACCGACCCGGGAGTCCCCGAGGCTCCTCGGATCACGCGGTCGGCGGGGGCTCGCTTCCGACGGTGAAGGGCAGGTAGGCAGCGGCACCGGTCCGGCGGGCCGCGTCGACATGCTGCAGGCGGGCGAACTCCGCCGGCCCCATCAGGTCGAGCCATCCGGCCACCGGCCGGACCTGCCATTCGGTGTGCTCGTCGGGGTCGAGGACGATGCCCGCGAGCTGGTCGTCGGTCAGCTCGCCTCCGTCGAAGACGAATCCGACCTTGGCCAGCGGCCAGGCCGCATCGGGCCCGCTGAACATGACGGCCAGGAGCCGGGGCCGTTCCAGCAGACCGGGCTCGGCGGTCTCCAGGTCGATGCCGGTCTCCTCACGGCACTCCCGCACCGCGGTCTCCAGCGGATGCTCGCCGCGCTCGACGTTCCCTCCGGGCCAGCCCCAGAACTCCGGGTCGTGGCGCGAGCGCATCCCGAGCGGACGGCCGAGGGTGTCCGTGAAGTAGAAGCAGCCGAAGACGGTCGCGTTCTCGATGGTCTGCACGTACTGTTCCGGCGGCAACCAGCTCATGCTCGGTCTCCTCGTCGGGCGTGCGCCGCGGCGCGCCGGTACGGCCGAGGACCACGCTATCGCCCGCGCCCGCGGTTTCGTCGGCAGTTGCGTCCGGCCGCCCCGGGTCTCGGGGCCGCCGGCTCGTGTCACCCGGCTCGCGTGGCCCGGCTCGCATCGCCCAGCTCGCGTCACCCGGCTCGGGTCGGCCGGCAGGAGGTGAGCGGGCCCGGATGCACGGCGCCGCACGGGCGCCGCCGTCACCGGGCCGCCGACCCCACCGGTTCGCCGGCCGCCGACTCGGCCCCGACCGTGGTCGTCCGAGCCGATCCGGCCACCGGACCCCGGCCGCGCGAACGGTCCATCTCCCGCCACTCCGGGCGCAGTCCCGCCAGGGTGGTGGTGGCGAGGTAGAGGCCGCCGAAGGCGAGCAGCACGGGCAGCAGGCCGGTGAGCGCGGCGGCGGTGCCGGCGAGCAGGCCGCCGAGGGGTATGCCGGCCCAGGCGAGCGAGTCACCGAGGGCGCCGACCCGGCCGAGCAGGTGGCGCGGGACGCGTTCGAAGGTGATCGCGCCGAGGATCGGGTTGAGGAACCCGGCCCCGAAGCCGCCCACCGCGAACACGGCGAGCACCACACCCATCGGCGCATCCAGCGCGAGGACCAGGAAGCGGGGGGCACCGCAGAGCAGGAAACCGGCGAAGAAGACCGTCCGGCGCGGCAGGCGGTGGGCGACGGCCGCCGCGACCAGGCTGCCCGCGACCGCGGCGATCCCCCAGGCGCTGCCGGACAGCCCGATGGCCGCCGGGCCGCCGCCGGACTCCTTGGCCCAGAGCGGTATCAGGACCGTCATGAACCCGGCGTCCAGCAGGTTGGTGATGCCGATCATCACGATCACGGTGAGCATCAGCGGCTCGCTGCGCAGGAAGGTGAACCCCTCCCGGAACATCTGCCAGTAGCCGGCCTTCTCCCCGGGCGCGCCCTCCCCCGCGGGCTCGGGCACGGCGGCCGCGCGGCCCATGCCGCCCGGCAGGGCGAGCGCGATCACCAGCGAACCGAGGGCGAAGGCGGCGGCGTTGACGGTCAGGCCCGCCATCGGGCCGAGCAGCGCGATGAGACCACCGCCGACCGCCGGTCCGACCGTCGAGGCCAGCCGCTCGGTCACGCCGGCGAGTCCGGTGGCCCGCTCCAGCGGCATCCGGGCGCGGTCGGCCGCCTCGGGGACCATCACCTCCTTGGCGAGGTCCCCCGGGCCGCGGACCCCGCCGACCACACCGACCATGACCAGGAGCAGCCAGAACGGCAGCGCGCCCAGGCCGTGCAGCAACGGGATCAGGCCCGCGGCGACGGCACTGACCGCGTCCGTCGTCCAGGAGACGACGCGCGGGCCCAACCGGTCGATCAGCGGCCCGGTGAGGGCTTTGACCAGCACGTACGGCGTCATCTCGACGAAGGCGACGAGGCCGGTCATGGTGGCGCTGCCGGTGGTGGCGAGGACGAACCAGGGCAGGGCGATGGCCGAGACCCGCGTCCCCGTCAGCGAGATCGCCATCGCTGTGAAGACGCCGAGCAGCGGGCGGACGGTCCGGCGCGGCGCCGCCGGGGCCGCACCCCGCTCCGGTGCGGTGCTCATCGTTGCCCGCCCCCCTCGCCCGAGTCGTCCCGGCCCGCCTCATCCGTGTCCTCCGCCGGCAGCCCGCCCGCGGGATCGGGCAGCACCTGGAGCACGACGGCCACCCGCTCCGCCCCCTCGGGCGCCTCCTCCCGGGCGTCGTCCCGGCGGTAGCGGGCGACCACGGCCGCCAGCTCCTCGCCGAGTTCGCGCGACTCCTCCGGCGTCAGCCGCAGCGCCCAGTCACTGAATTCGAACGCGTGGCGCCAGCTGCGCGACATGGCGTCGAACCCGTTCAGGGCGCGCTGGGTGGTCAGCGCGTTCGCGGCGACGACCGACCGGAGGAAGCCGATCGCGGCCTCGGGCTCCTGCTCGGCCAAGTCCCGGTCCGACCAGACGGTGTTCTGGTGGACCGCCTTCCACCAGCGCTCACGGGCGTTGCCGCGCTCGGTGTCCTCGGTGACGAAGCCCGCGGCCGCCAGCTGGCGCAGGTGGTAGCTGGTCGCGCCCGACGTCAGGCCCATCCGCTCGGCGAGCCTGGTCGCGGTGGACGGCCCGAGTCGGCGCAGCAGCCCGACCAGCTGCACGCGCACCGGATGGGCCATCGCCCGCAGGCCCCGGGCGTCCAGGACGACATCGGTCTGCGGGTCGGGGCTGTGCGGCCACCGCTTCTCTTCGGTCATGGCAGCAGCCTAGGACCGCAAAGACTTCTTCGCAAAGGAATTTTGCGAAGAAGTCTTTGCGGTCCTCCGGAAGGCTGCCCAGAGACGGGCGAAGGCCGCCCGGCCCGGTGTCACTCCAGGGCGACCGCCAGTGCCAGCACCACGGTCAGGCCGCCGCCCGGGGTCTGCTCCACGGCGAGCCGGCCGCCGGCCGCCCGCACCAGCCCGTGCACGGCCGGGCCCACCGGCCCGCTCGTGCGCATCCCCGCCAGCAGCCACTCCCGGGCCTCGGGCAGTTCGCACGGTCCCCGGTCCACCACCCGGACCTCCACCCGGGCCGGGCCGGTGCCCCAGCCGCCCGTCGGATCCGGATCGCCCGCGCCCCCCGCGCCTCCCACGTCGTCCGCGCCGTGCGCGCGCCGCGGGCCGGTCCGGCCGGCCGCGGCCACCTCGGCCCGCACCACCACCGCCGCGCCGGCGGGAGTCCGCCGGACGGCGTGGTCCACCAGCCCGGCCAGCGCCGTCTCCAGCCGCCGGGCGTCGCCCTTCACCACCGGCAGCCCACCGGGTATCCGCACCGCGACGGCCGCCGCGCGACCGCCGCCGCGCAGCACCCGCTGCACCACCTCGGCCACCTGGACGTGCTGCGCCTGCGGACCGCAGCCGATCGGGCGGACCGTCCAGTTCACCCGCTCCAACTCGGCGCGGCCGAGCGGCCGCGGACCGGCCATCACCCCTGCTCGCGACCGTCCCGGGCCCTCCGCGGCACCGCCCGGTCCGCCCGGACCGGCGCTCCCGCCCCAGCCCGGCCCACCGCGCCGGCCACCGTCCGGCCGCCCGCCGCCCGGCCCGCCCCAGACCGGCCGGCCGCCGGCGCTGCCGCCGGCACCGCCGGCCACGGCGAGTCCACCGAGCATCCGGGCACCGGAGGCCACGTAGCCCCAGAGCCTCCCGCGTGCCATCGCGCCCTGCCCCTCGTACTTCGCCGGCCCTTCCCGCCATCGGACGCGGGTGAGCCGGAGCGGGCCGCCTTCCGGGCCCCTCCGCCCAGCCTGCGCCCCCGCCGGACGGGTGACAATCCGGCTCAGGGGCGCACATTCGCCCCGCTCCCCCGCCGACCGGCGGGGTCCGGCTCGGCCGACAGACGGGGCGGGCCGGAGGGCACCGCCGCCCCCGCCACCCCGAGGTCCGCGCCGACCCGCTCCCGCCCGACCTGCCCCGTACACGACCCGTCCCGCACCACCCGCGGTCCGAACCGCACCACCCGTCCCACGTACCACCCGTCCCACGCACCGCCCACACACCGCCCGGCCGGCTCAGCCGCCCGGCCCGATCCGGCCGCCGAACCTAGACTGGCCGCATGACCCGGCTCAACGACCAGGTCCAGGAGCTGCTCCAGGAGTACGCCGACCTGATCTCGATCACCGGCGGGGACGCCTTCCGGGCCCGCTCCTACGAGAAGGCCGCCCGCGCGGTGGGCGGCCACCCGGAGGACGTCGCACGGCTGGACGCCAAGGGGCTCCAACAGATCCCCGGCGTCGGCAAGTCCACCGCCGAGAAGATCGCCGAGTACCTCGCCACCGGCCGGATGTCCGCGCTGGAAGCGCTGCGCGCCAAGATCCCGCCCGGCGTCCGCGAGATGATGGCCGTGCCGAGCGTGGGGCCCAAGCGCGCGCTCGCCCTCTACCGCGACCTCGACATCGCCTCCGTCGACCAGCTCGCCGAGGCCGTCCGCGCCGACCGCCTGAGCGAGGTGGCCGGCTTCGGCGAGCGCAGCGGCGAGAAGATCCTGCACGGCATCGAGCTGATGCGGCAGTCCGGCGGCCGGACCCTGCTCGACGCCGCCACCGAGCAGGCCGAGCAGATCGTCCGGGCGATCTCCGCCGTTCCGGGCTGCACCCGCTGCGCCTACGCCGGATCGCTGCGCCGGATGCGCGAGACCGTCGGCGACATCGACGTGCTCGCCACCGCCGAGGACTCCGAGCCGCTGATGACCGCACTCACCGAACTCCCGTACGTGGCCGAGGTGATCGTCCGCGGGCCGACCAAGACCTCGGTGCGCACCGCCAAGGGCCTGCAGGTGGACCTGCGGGTGGTGCCCGAGGAGGACTGGGGCGCCGCGCTCGTCTACTTCACGGGCTCCAAGGCCCACAACATCAAGCTCCGCACCATGGCCGTCCGGGCCGGGCTGAAGCTCTCCGAGTACGGGCTGTTCGACGCGGAGAGCGGGGAGAAGGTCGTCTCGGCGACGGAGGACGAGGTCTACGCCGCGCTCGGGCTGCCCTGGATCGCACCGCCGCTGCGCGAGGACCGGGGCGAGGTCGAGGCGGCGCTGCGCGGCGAGCTGCCGGACCTGGTGGCCGAGTCCGACCTCCGCGGCGATCTGCACACCCACACCGACCTCACCGACGGGCTGGCCACCCTGGAGGACATGATCGACACGGCCGCCGCCCGCGGCTACAGCTACTACGCGGTCACCGACCACGCCCCCGACCTGGTCATGCAGCGGATGACGGACGAGAAGATGCTCGCCCAGCGCGAGCAGCTGCGCGGGCTCGCCGACCGGCACAAGCGGATGCGGCTGCTCCACGGCACCGAGCTGAACATCGGCCCGGACGGCGGGGTGGACTGGCCCGCCGAGTTCCTGGCCGGCTTCGACGTCTGCGTGGCGTCCGTCCACTCGCACTTCGGCGCCGACCGGGCCGCGCAGACCCGCCGGCTGATCCGCGCCTGCGAGAACCCGCACGTGCACGTCATCGGCCACCTCACGACCCGGCGGATCGGCCGGCGCGGGCCGATCGACGTCGACCTGGACGCCGTCTTCGAGGCCGCCGCGCGGACCGGCACCGCGATCGAGATCAACAGCTCGCCCCAGCGGCTCGACCTGCGGGACGAGGACGTCCAGCGCGCCAAGCGGTACGGCGTGAAGTTCTCGATCGACAGCGACGCCCACGCCACCGGCCACCTGGCCTACCCCCGGTACGGGATCGGCACCGCCCAGCGGGCCTGGCTGACCACCGAGGACGTGATCAACACCTGGACCTGGCAGCGGCTGAAGAAGTTCCTGCGAAAGGACGCGCTGCGCTGACCACGCGGCCCGGAACATCGCAGTTCGCCCGGATTCACGGCGGCAGAACCCTGGTGCAACGACCAGGACAGGCGCATCATGGAAGTGGACCTGCGAGGTAGACGCGGAAGTTCGACCGCAGGAGGCAGTGGCGACAGATCGAGACGGATCAGGGTCTGCCGCTGGTACCTAGGTCGACGATCGAACTACAGGCCGGAGGACGCGACGTCCGGAGGCCACCCCCGCCTCGCAGGTTCCGCACGTCCGGACCACCGCCGGCCTCCCGCACACACCGCCGGCGTTCCCGGGCGCCGGACACCCGCTACCGTTCCTCCGTACCGACAACGGCCCGGCCGCCCGACGGCGCCGGGCCGCCCGCCACCGCCCCGGAGGACGGCCCGATGCCCGACTACCGCCGACTCGCCGTCGCCGGGCCGTACTTCGCGCTGGACACCGCCACCGCACCCACCGACACGCCGCCACCGGGCTACCGTCCGCTGCGCGAGCTGTACGCGACCGGGTCAGACTCCCTGCTGGCCGCGCGGGTCCGGGAGGTCGCGCGCCGGCTCGGCACCGCCGAGCCCCGGGTGGCGGCCTCGATCCTGCACCTCGGACTCGCCGCCCGGTTCTGCTCGGTAGGCCTCGGCGCCGCCGTCCTGCTCGGCACCGTCCCGGAGTTGGACCCCGACCGGGCCCACGTGCGCATACCCGAGCAGGGGCCGATCGAGCTGTGGACGCCCCAGCGGCCGCAGCCCGCGGGTGAGGACGCCTCCCCCGGCGAGGCCGGCCCCGACCGCCTCCCGGAGCTGGCCGACCGGCTCCACCGGGTGCTGGTCCAGGGCCAGTTGGCGCCGCTGGCCGTCGCCGTCCGGGCCGCGGTGCCGCTCTCCGAGCGGCTGCTCGACGGCAACGCCGCCTCGGCACTGGCGGGCACGCTGCGGATGCTCCGCCCGCACGCGGCCCCCGGCCGGGCCGAGGCACTCGTCGCGCACCTGCTGGAGAGGCCACCGCTCGCCGGCACCGGGACGCTGCACGCCGGCGGCTTCCGGCGCAGCAGTTGCTGCCTCTACTACCGCGTCGGCCCGGCCGCGGGCGTCTGCGGCGACTGCTGCTTCACCCGCCCACCCCGCCGCTCCTGAGCCGCATCGGCCGCAGCCGCATCGGCGGGCGCTCCGCCGGCGCCCCCGACGGCCGGCGGCCCACGGACGGCTCCACCCGCCCACCGGGTCACCGGTCCGGCCCCCACCGGCAGCAGCCCCCCCGGGGAGTCCCCCCGCACGGGCCGGCGGGTAGGGTCGCGCCGTGTCGCTCGCTCTCCTCCTGCTCGCCGTGGTGGCCGTCGGGGCCTACTGCCTCGGCCTGCTGGCCGTCCGGTTCACCGTCGGTGCCGGTCGGTTCGCGGCGGTACTCGCTGCGCTGCTGGTCGCGGGCGCCGTGACGGCGACCGCCGGCTGGGCGGCGTGGCCGTCCTACCTCACCCCGTTCTTCGCCCTCGGCGGCGCGGTCGGCTCCCTGCTCGGCGCGGGCCGCGGCCTCCTCGGCCGGGGTTCGGCCGGCCGCTACGCCCAGGTGCCGGGCCGGCGCTGACCGCGCGAGCCGCCGGCCCGGGCCGGCGCCGCACGCCCGCCCGGGCCACCGCCGCCGGGCCGGCTACCGGTGCAGGGTCGCGAGCAGCAGGTTCGGGTCGGTCTGGGTGAAGAAGGCCGCGCTCGGGACGTAGACGGTGTCCCCGCGGACGGCCACCGAGGTGGGGTTGGAGAGGCCGTCCTGCGAGGTGAGGACGGTGCGGCGGTTGCCGTGCTCGTCGAGGTAGACGGCCTCGCTGGGCGTGTTGAGCGCCGCGATCAGCCTGTCACTGCGACCGATGAAGCCGAAGTCGTCCAGGCCGGTGAGCCCGGTGGCCCGGACCTGCGGCGTCCCGGCGGCGCCGTCGTGCTCGATCGGGATGCGCAGCAGCGTGCCGGTGTCGGTGTTGCCCACCCAGACGGCGTGGTGGTGCAGCTTGAGGCCGTTGGCGCCGAACCCTCCGGGGGCGGGCTTGAGCAGCGCGTCGTCCGACCAGACCGCCGGGTCTCCACCGGCCACCGGCACCGTGCGGACCAGGCCGAGCGCCGAGTCCGCGGAGTAGAGCAGCCCGGCGCGCTCGTCGAGGGCGAGGCCGTTGGGCAGGCTGTCGACCGGGAAGGCCGAGATCCGCTCCGGCGTGCCGCCGGGGCAGAGCCGCCAGATGCCGGTGAGATCGGCGGTGCCGGTCGCGTAGGCGAAGTACAGGGTTCCGTCGTGCGCGCGGGCGATGCCGGTGACGATCGGGGCGGTGATCAGCGGGGTGTTCGGGTGGTCGGGCGCGGGCAGCGTGGCCAGGATCGCGAGGTGTCCGGCGGGGTCGACCCGGCCGACCTGCCGGGCGAAGGCGAAGGTGAGGTCCGCGGAGCCGTCCGGTTCGAGCGCGATGTTCTCCGGCGTCTGGCCCTGGGCCAGGTCGAAGTGGGCGATGATCCGCGGGTCGGACAGGGGCGGCGAGACGGCGACGGCCGGCGTGGCGGCGAGCAGGGCGAGCGCGACGGAGGCGGCCGAGGCCGTACCGAGCAGTCCGGCGAGGCGGTGGCGGGGCGGGCGGGGCATGGACATCTCCTCGGATCGTCGAATCGATCGGATTTCGGCGTGGGAACGGGCGACGCGCGGGAACGGGCGACGGGCGCGCACCTGTCAGCAGAGCACGCCGAACGGCCGCCGCTTCGCCCTGCGGCGCCGCGCCACCGGGAGATCCCCCGCTCGGGCGGCCCCTGTTCGGGGGACTACCGGACGCACCGCGAGCGACCGCCGCCCGCACAGCCGGCCGAAGACAGGTCGTCCGGCCGGAACGCCCACTGCCCAGGAGGCCGCGCCCATGCCCAGAATGATCCGGAGCCGGAGCCGGCCCCGGACCCGGACGGGCAAGCGGGCGGGCGGCCGACGTGAACGACGAGAACGCCAGGGAGAACGATGCGGCAGACGGCGCGGAAGGTCCTCACCACCACCCGGACGGTGCCCGTCCACACGTCCGCCGGGGGTGCGGCATGAGCGGCGACCGCACCCGACCCGCCCGGCCGACGGCCCCGGCCCTCCCGCTCTCCGACGTCCTGGTCGCCGACTTCGGGCGGGTGCTGGCCGCCCCCTACGCGACGATGCTCCTCGCCGACCTCGGCGCCGACGTGGTCAAGGTCGAGCGGCCGGGAGCCGGGGACGACACCCGCGCCTGGGGCCCGCCGCACGCGCAGGGCGAGGCGACCTACTTCCTCTCCGTCAACCGCAACAAGCGCTCGATCGCGCTGGACCTGCGCGATCCGGCCGACCACGTCCGCGCCGTCGAACTGGTGCGTCGGGCCGACGTGTTGGTGGAGAACTTCCGTCCGGGCACGATGGCGCGGCACGGCCTCGGCCACCAGGACGCGCTCGCGCTCAACCCCCGGCTGGTCTACTGCTCGGTGACCGGCTTCGGCGCGGGCGCGGGCGCCGCCCTGCCGGGGTACGACCTGCTGGTCCAGGCCGTCGGCGGCCTGATGAGCATCACCGGCGCCGCCCCGGGCGAACCGGTGAAGACCGGGGTCGCGGTGGTGGACGTGCTGACCGGGCTGCACGCCGCCGTCGGGGTGCTGGCCGCACTGCGCGAGCGCGAGGCCACCGGCGAGGGGCAGGTGGTCGAGGTCGATCTGCTCACCACCCTGCTGTCCAGCATGGTGAACCAGTCCGCCGGCTACACCCTGGCCGGCGCGGTCCCGGGCATCCTGGGCAACCGCCACCCGTCGATCGCGCCGTACGAGGTGTTCCCGGCCGCCGATCGGCCACTGGTCGTGGCGGTGGGCAACGACCGCCAGTTCGCCGCGCTCTGCGGCGGGTTGGGCGTACCGGATTTGGCCGGGGACCGGCGGTTCGCCACCAATCCCGACCGGGTGGCGCACGTCGGGGAGCTGGCCGCCGAGCTCTCCGCGCGGCTCCGACTCCGCACGGCCGCCGAGTGGTTCGCCGTCCTCACACCGCTCGGCGTACCGTGCGGACCGGTGAACGACCTGGCCGACGCCTTCCGGCTCGCCGACAGCCTCGGCCTGGAGCCGCGGGCGACGGTACCGGGCCCGGACGGCGAGCCGCTCGACCTGGTCGCCAACCCGATCAACCTCTCCCGTACGCCGCCGCGCTACGCGCACCGGCCGCCCCGGCTGGGCGAGCACACCGAGGAGCTCAGGGCCTGGCTGGACGCCCCGGCAACCGGGGACGCCGGCGATGCCCCGGCGACCGGGGACGCCGCGGCCCCCGGCGCCGCGCCCTGACACCGTCCGCGTCGACCCCGTCGCCGTCGCACGGTCAGACCGCGACGGCCTCGTCCATCTCCGCCTCCGCCTCCGTCGCGGGCGCCGCGGCCCGCCCGCGCCGCTCGTACAGCGCCGCGCCGGTCATCACCAGCCCGCCGAGCAGCAGCCAGAGCGCCAGCGTCAGGACGTGCCCGCCGAGCCCGGCGCCGCCGTCGAAGTAGAGCAGGCTGCGCACGCCCTCCAGGAAGCCGGCGCCGGTCCAGAAGGAGTGCAGCGTGCCGAAGAAGCCGTTCTGCAGGTCCGGCCGGTAGACCCCGCCGGAGGTGGTGAAGTTCAGCATCACGAACAGGACCATCATCACCAGCGTGGTCCACTTCCGGAGGAAGGTGTGCAGGCCGATGCCGACCGCGACGACGCCGGCCGAGTAGAGCCAGCCCAGCGCCCAGACGGCCGCCAGGTCGTGGTCGACGACGTGGAAGACCGGTCCGGCGGTGACGATGCCGATCAGGCTCACCACCAGCGAGACGGCCAGGCCGACCAGCGCCCGGATCCGCATGCTCAGCGCCGCGCCGGCCGCGCCGATCACCGCAACGCTCGCGTAGCAGCCGATGCTGAGCGCGACCAGCAGGAAGAACAGGCCCTGGCCGGTCGGGTCGCCCTCGGCCGGGGCGGCGAGGTCGGTGACGGTCAGCGGCACGCCCTGCCGGTCCGTGACGTTCTGGAACACCGCTTCCGCCGCCATCGCGGAGGTGTCGGAGCCGGCCTTGGCGACGAGCAGTTCGGGCCGCCGGGCGTCCGGGAGGAACGCGCCGACCAGGTCGCGGTCGTGCAGGTGCCGTTCGGCGGCCGCGCGGTCCGGCAGGGTGCTGACGTCGAGCGCCGGGCCCGCCTTGGCCCGCACCGCGTCGGCGAGGCCCCGGTCCTGCGCGGAGGTGCCGACGACCGCGACCTTCAGGTGGTGGGGCTCGGGCTGGTGGAACGCGCCCTGGTAGGCGAGCGCCATGCCGAGGCACATCAGCAGCGGGGTGAGCAGGTGGACGGCGAGGTGCTTGAGCGCATGCCCCGGGGTGGGCGCCGCGGCGGTGGTCTGGGGTGTGCTCATGGCGTTCGTCCGGTCCTCCGGGTTCGGGCTGCGGCCCGGGCACGAGCCCGGACGAAAAGGATGGTAAATGCAACCATCTGGATGCAGTCTACAACCACCTTGCGGCCGTACGAAAGCCCGGGCCGCTGCCCGAGGCGCGCCGTGCGGAAGCCGCGCCGGGCGCGCGCCGCGGCCCGGGCGCCCGGCGACCTCACCGAACGCCCGGAGCCGCCCCACCCCTCACGCCAGCTCGAACACCCCGTACGAGAACCCGTCCGCCCGCAGCCGCCCGTCGACCACCCGCACCCCCTGGACGTCCAGCGGCCGCACCCCGACCCGCCCGAGCGGCACCTCGCCCGGCTCCCGCCGCGGGTTGACGGCCACCAGGTACCGCCCGGCCCGGGTGTACACCAGCGGGTACCCGGCGTGCCGGACGTCCACCTCCCCCGCCGCGCCCAGCCCCGGGTGGGCACGGCGCAGCGCGATCAGCCGCCGGACGGTGTGCAGCAGCGAGGTCGGGTCGGCCCGCTGGCTGGCGACGTCGGGCCGGTGCGGATCGGGGTCGATGGGCAGGTAGAGGCGGTCGGCGGGCGCGGTCGAGAAGCCGGCGTTCGGCCCCGGCTCCCACTGCATCGGGGTGCGCGAGCCCGCCCGGTTGTACTGCGGGCCGAGCACGCTGCCCTCGACGTCCGGCAGGCCCGGCAGGTAGCGCATGCCGATCTCGTCGCCGTAGTAGACCGCCGGCAGGGTGGGCCAGGTGAGCAGGAAGGCGAAGGCGGGGGCGAGTTGGGCGCCGGTGCGCGGGCCGGTGGCGAGCCGCGAGAAGTCGTGGTTGGCGGTGGGGAGGGCGATGTACCCGGCGCCCTCGGTGAGTTCGGCGGCGGAGCGCCAGGCGTCCAGGAACACCTGCGGGGTGCCGCGGCCCTCGGCCTCGAAGTAGCAGGGGCCCTGCTGCCAGAACTCCTCCACCGTGCCGGCGTTGTTGTTCCAGAGCGAGCGCAGCGGCAGGCCGCGGTCGGCGCCGCCGAACTGCAGGAAGAAGTCGGCGTGGAAGCCGGCCGCGACGGCGGCGGCCGGGTCGCCCCACTCGGCGAACAGGGCGGCCTGCGGGTGGGCCCGGTCGAGCCAGTCGCGCAGTTCGGTCCAGAGCTTGGCGGTCTCGGTGAACCCGGGGTCGTCCTTGACCAGCGAGGACGCCATGTCGACGCGGAAGCCGGCCACTCCGAGGCCGAGCCAGTGCGCCATGATCCCGCGCAGCGCCCGGCGGTTGGCGCGCGGGCCGTCGGCGTCGACCGGCTGGCGCCACGGCTCGTCGGAACGGCTGCGCGCATAGCCGAAGTTGAGCGCGGGCTGGCAGTCGAAGAAGTTCGGCCGGTACCAGCCCGGGCGGCTGCCGGGCGAGGCGACGAAGCCGTCCACCCGGTCCTCGGACCAGATGTAGCGGTGGTCGGACGGGTCCTCGGCGGCGGCCAGGAACCAGGGGTGCCGGTCGGAGGTGTGGCCGGCGACCAGGTCGAGCAGGATCCGGATGCCGCGGCGGCGGGCGGCCTCGACCAGCGCCGCCAGGTCGTCGGAGGTGCCGTAGCGCGGGGCGGGCGTGAGGTAGTCGCTGACGTCGTACCCGGCGTCGCGGAACGGCGAGGCGAAGCAGGGGGTGAGCCAGACCGTGTCCACGCCGAGCCAGGCGAGGTGGTCGAGCCGCTCGGCGGCACCGGCGAAGTCGCCGATGCCGTCGCCGTCGGAGTCGGCGAAGGTCTGCGGGTAGATCTGGTAGAGGACGGCGTCGGCCAGCCAGTCGGGGCCGGGGCGGGTCGAGGTCATGGGGTGGATCCTCCTGCCGGTTGCCGGGGGCCGGGTCTACCGATTCTCGTCCAATCCCGGCCGTCCCGACAGCCCGCACCGGCCCCCGGCGTGGCGCCGGCAGCGGCCCCGGCCCGGTCCGGTGCGACCCCGCCGCCGCACTACCGACCGGCGCAGGCCTCGGTGAACGCCTTGGCCCGGCGGGTGATCTCCGCCCAGTCGCCGGCCGCCACCGCCTCCGGCGCCACCACCTCCGAGCCGGCGCAGACCGCGAGCGCGCCCTGGGCCAGGAACTCGCCGGCGTTGCCCGCGTTCACGCCGCCGGAGGCGACCAGCGGGACCTCCGGGAAGGGGCCGCGCAGGTCCTTGAAGTAGCCGGGGCCGAACGCCCGGGCCGGGAAGATCTTGACCGCGGCCGCGCCGAGCTCGTGGGCCTGGAGCACCTCGGTCGGCGTCAGCGCGCCGAGCATCACCGGCACCCGCTCGGCGTGCGCGCGCCGCGCCACCTCCGGGCGGAGCCCGGGCGTGACCAGGAACCGGGCACCTGCGCCGATCGCCCGGTCGGCCTGCTCCGCGGTCAGCACGGTGCCGGCCCCGACCCGCCACCCCACCCGGGTGGCGCGCCGCAGATGTGTCGTCACGTCCGGTGTGGTGAAGGTGAATTCGGTCAGGTGGATGCCGCCCTCGGAGAGCGCGGCGCAGAGCGCGGCGGCGTCCGGTATCCGAGGGGCGCGGACCACGGCGATGACGGGGAAGGCGGCCAGCACGGCGCGGGTGCGGGCGAGAACGGCGGGCGTGGGGTTCATGCGGCAAGCGTTCCTCGGTCGGTGCGGCGCAGCGCCCGCCCGGGGCGGGCGCCCGTGGCGCGGCCCTGCCGGACGACGGCGGTGCCGTTGACGTAGACGTGCTCGATACCGGCGGCGGGCCGCCGCGGACGGTCGAAGGTGGCGGTGTCCTGGACTCTTCCGGGGTCGAGGAGCACCAGATCGGCGTGGTGGCCGGGGGCGATCCGCCCGCGGCGGTCGAGCCGGAGCCTGGCGGCGGGGCGTCCGGTCATCCGCGCGATCGCCTCCTCCAGCGTGAGGACGCCCAACTCGCGGCTGTACCGGGCCAGGTAGCGGGGGAAGGTGCCCCAGGCGCGCGGGTGCGGGCGGGCGCCGACCAGCAGGCCGTCGCTGCCGACGGTGTGCGCGCGGTGGCGCATGATCGCCCGGACGTTCTCCTCGTGGCCGACGTGCTGGAGGATGCCGGTGGCCAACTCGTCGCGGCGCAGCAGGTCGAGGAAGACCTCGGTGCCGCTGCGCCCCTCGTCGGCGGCGATGTCGGCGACCGTCCGGCCGACCAGGCCCGCCAGGGCGGGGTTGCGAACGCCGGAGAGCTGGACGGTCGCCCAGTCGGTGACCACGCCGTGGCAGCCGTCGCTCCCCTTCTCCTCCACCTCGTGCCGGATCCGCTCGCACGCGTCCGCCTCGGCGAGCCTGGCCAGGGTGGCCTGCGGGCCGCCCTCGGTGGCCCAACTCGGCAGCAGGGCGGCCAGCGTGGTGGAGCCGGGCAGGTAGGGGTAGCTGTCCAGGGTGAGGTCGACGCCGTCGGCGAGCGCCCGGTCCACCAGGTCGAGCAGTTCGCCGGCCCGGCCCCGGTTGACGCCGAAGTTCATGGTGGCGTGGGTGAGGTGGAGCGGGCAGCCGGACCGGCGGGCGATCTCGACCATCTCGGCGTACCCCTCCAACGCACCCTCCCCGTAGGAGCGTTGGTGCGGTGCGTGGAATCCGCCGTACCGGGCGACCACCCGGCACAGCTCCACCAGTTCGGCGGTGTCGGCGTACATGCCCGGCGGGTAGCTGAGGCCGCTGGAGAGCCCGACCCCGCCCTGCTCCAGCCCCTCGGCCAACAGCGTGCGCATCCGGTCGAGTTCGGCCGGGGTCGGCGGCCGGTTCGCCCAGCCCATGGCGAGCATTCGCAGTGAGCCGTGCGGGACGAGGTAGCAGGCGTTGACCCCGGGGCCCGTCCGGTCGAGGCGGTCCAGGTAGCCGCCGACCGTGCGCCAGTCCCAGTCGAAGCCCTCCGGATCGCCGTTCCAGCCGGCGAGCTGGCGGCGCAGCGCGACGAGCGTGGTGTCGTCCACGGGCGCGTACGCCAGGCCGTCCTGGCCGAGGACTTCGCAGGTGACGCCCTGGGTGACCTTGGCCGGGTGCTCGGGTTCGAGCAGCAGGGCGAGGTCGGAGTGGGCGTGCATGTCGATGAACCCGGGGGCCAGCACCAGTCCGTCGGCGTCCACCTCGGCCGCCGCCCCGAGGCCGCGGCCGATCGCGGTGATCAGCCCGCCCTCGATCCGGACGTCGGCGCGGTACCGGTCGGCGCCGGTGCCGTCGACGACGGTGGCGCCCTTGAAGACCAGCGGGCCGCCGGCCATCAGAAGAAGGTCCTGACCAGCCCGGTAACCTTCGGCTCGGCGGCCGAGGCGTCGTCCAGCACCGGGATCAGCGCCCATTTGTCGAAGGCCGTGCACGGGTGCGAGATGCCCAGCCGCAGCACGGCGCCGACCGGTGCGAGGTCGCCCGCGTCGCGCAGGAAGGCATGCTGGTCGTTGAGCGCGGTGACCCGGGCCGCCGTGCCGGTCAGCGCCGGGCCGCCGCGGACGAGTTGCGGCTCGGGCAGGCCCTCGTCGAAGGGCAGGTCGCGCTTTCCGGCGTCCAGCAGGGCGAGTTGGGGCTCGGGCCGCGAGACCACCCGCGCCCAGCCGTGCAGTGCGCCGCGGAACGGCGCGTCGCCGGCGCCGCGGACGAACGGCGAGATCCCCCGGTAGAAGCCGTCGTCGTGGGCGAGGTAGGCGCCGGAGCGCAGGACCACGGCGGCCTCCGGGAGCGCGGCCAACTCCTCGGCGACCAGGTCGAAGTAGGCGCTGCCGCCGGCCGTGACCACCGGCGGCGCGTCGTCGGCGTACGCGGCGGAGAGCCGGCCGTGCAGGTCCGCGAGGTCCCGCAGGTAGCCGCGGACGGCGGCCAGCCCGTCGTCCGTGGCGTCGTGGGCGAGCGCCCCCTCGTACCCGCCGATGCCGGCCAGCCGCAGGGTGGGCGCGCGCAGCACCGCGGCGGCCACGTCGACGGCGGCGTCGACGCCGCGGACGCCGGTGCGCCCGCCGGGGCCGCCGAGCTCGACCAGCACCTCGACCGGGCACTCGGCGCCGGCCGCCCGCAGCGCCCCGTCCATCTGCCGGACGCTCTCGACCGAGTCGACCCAGGAGGCGAAGGCGAACGCCGGGTCCGCCGCCAGCTCGGCGGCGAGCCAGCCCAGTCCGGCCGGGTCCAGCAGGGTGTTGGCGAGCAGGATCCGCCGGACGCCGAAGGCCCGGGCCACCCGGAGCTGCGGCAGGCTGGCCAGGGTGATGCCGTGGCCGCCGGCGTCCAGCTGGGCCTGCCAGAGCGCGGGCGCCATCGTCGTCTTGCCGTGCGGGGCTAGCGCGACGCCGGCCTTGGCGCACCAGTCGGCCATGGTGCGCACGTTGTGCTCGACGGCGGCACCGTCGAGGGTGAGCAACGGCGTGCCGAACCCGGCGAGGGTGGGCCCGGTGGCGAGGTAGTCGCGAACTCTCACCCCCCGGGCGGCGTCCGGCAGCGCCTTGAACCGCCAGTCGAGCACTTCGTCGGCGAGGGCCGCCACCTTGCCGACGTCGATGCCCGGCCCGGTGCCAGCGCTCGCGAAGGTCTGATCCACGGTCACCCTCCCTCTGCAGGTTGCAACATGTGCAACGCTGGTTGCGCATGTTGACATCACGGTTCTAGCATCGGCGCCGGACGAAGGTCAACGGAACCGAGGACCGGCGGAACCGACGGAATCGAGGACCGACGGAACCGAGACCGGCGGAACCGACGCTCGACGGAACGGCAGCCGCAGACGAGGAGCCCGCAGATGCCCCGACAGGAGTCCACCGGGAGCCCGGGCGCCCCGCCGCCGCCCGACGGCCCGACGGCGGTCTGCGTGGGCGAGTCGATGGCCGTGCTGCTCCCGGACCGGCCGGGCCCGCTGGAGTCGGTGGAGGGCTTCCGCCTCTCCGTCGGCGGCGCCGAGTCCAACGTGGCGGCCGCACTGGCCGCGCTCGGCGTGTCGAGCGCCTGGATCAGCCGGGTGGGTGACGACGGCTTCGGTCGCCGCCTGCTCGCCGAGCTGGCCGCCCGCGGGGTGGACGTCTCGGCCGTCGCCGTGGACCGGCACCGCCCGACCGGCCTCTACCTCAAGGAGGTCGGCGGCTCCACCGGAAGCCGCCACGACCTCGGTCCGGGCCGCAGCCGGCTGCACTACCACCGCCGCGGCTCGGCCGCCTCCGCGCTCTCCCCGGCGCTGCTGGACGACCCGGCGGCCGCCCGCCTGTTGGCCGGCGCCCGGCTGCTGCACCTCTCGGGGATCACGGCCGCCCTCTCCGACGACTGCCTCGCCCTGCTCCGCGCCCTGCTCGCCGACCGCCGGCCGGGCCGCCTCGTCAGCTTCGACCTCAACTGGCGCCCCGCCCTGTGGCGCGAGCGCGACCCGGCCGTGCTGCCGCCGCTGCTGAACGCCTGCGACCTGCTGCTGCTCGGCGCCGACGAGGCCGAGGAGGCGTTCGGCACCGGCGACGCGCAGGCGCTGCGCCGCCGTTTCCCCTCCCCCGCCACCCTCGTGGTCAAGGACGCCGCCCGGACCGTCACCGCCGTGGACCGGGACGGCACGGCCGTCACCGAGCCGGCCCTCGCCGTCGAGGTGGTCGAGGCGACGGGCGCCGGCGACGCCTTCGCGGCCGGCTACCTGGCGGCCACCCTGCGCGGGCTGGACCGGCGCCGCCGGCTGCGGCTCGGCCACCTCAGCGCCGCCTGCGCCCTGACCGCCCACGGCGACCAGGCCGAACTGCCGCCCGGACCGGTGCTGGCCGCCCTGCTCGACGCGTCCACGGACGCGTGGGCGGCCACCACGGTCTCGGCGGACGGGATCACCTCCCCCGCCCTGCCCCCGCCCGGTGACGCGACCGCCGGCCCCCGACCGACCCCTTCCCCGGCCCTGGGAGGCCACCGATGAGTCAGACCGTCACCCGCGCCCTGCGCATCCTGGCCGAGCTCGGCGAGGGCGAGCGCTCACTGGACCAGCTCGCCGAGGTGCTCGGCGTGCACAAGACCACGGTGCTGCGACTGCTCCAGAGTCTCGAAGAGGAACGTTTCGTCTACCGCGACCAGGCGTACCGCTACCACCTCGGCGCCGGCCTGTTCGCCCTCTCCGGCCTCGCCCTGGAAGAGCGCGGAATCCGCCGGATCGCCGCCCCGCACCTGGCCGAACTGAACGCCGCCACCGGCCAGACCGTGCACCTGGCCGCCCACGAGGGCGGCGAGGTGGTCTACATCGACAAGTACGACTCGCGCCACCCGGTGCGGATGTACTCCCGGATCGGGCTGCGCGCCGTCCTGCACAGCGCGGCCGTCGCCAAGGTCCTGCTGGCCGACCTTCCGCTGCCCGAGCGGCGACGGGCGGTGGCCGGCATCGAGTTCACCCCGCACACCCCGCGCACCCTCGCCACCCCCGAGGCGCTGCTGGCCGAGCTGGAGAAGGTCGCCGCCCAGGGCTGGGCGCAGGACCACGCCGAGCACGAGGCCTTCATCAACTGCGTGGCCGCGCCGATCCGGGACGCCGGCGGACGAGCCGTCGCCGCCGTCTCGATCTCCGTCCCGGACGTGGTCCTCCCGTACGAGCAGGTGCTGGAGCTGCTGCCCCAGTTGCTCGCCACCGCCCGCGCGGTCTCCGCCGACTGCGGCCGACCGCATCAGGAGGGCTGACCGGGGCCCGCGCGGTCAGCCCTCCCGGGAATCCCCACCCGCGGGCCCGCCCACCGTCGCGCCGCCCCCGCCATCCGCCCCCTGCCGCAAGCCCGCTGCCATACACCCCCCTGCCACACGCAACCGCCCGTCCGCGACACGAAGGAAGCCATGAGCGGCAACGAGAAGACCGAGATCCGCACCGACGGCGCCCCCGCCCCGGCCTGGACGTTCTCCCAGGGCGTCCGCAAGGGCCCCATCCTGCAGGTCTCCGGCCAGGGGCCGCAGGACCCGGCCACCGGCGAGTACCTCCACCACGGCGACGTGAAGGCGCAGACCCGGCGCACGCTGGAGAACGTCAAGGCGATCGTCGAGGCCGGCGGCGCCACCATCGAGGACGTGGTGATGTTCCGCGTCTACCTGACCAAGCGGGCCGACTTCCCGCTGATGAACGAGGTCTACGCCGAGTTCATCGAGGAGAACGTCAAGCCCGGCGGCGTGAGGCCCTGCCGCACCACGGTCTTCGTCGAACTGCCGCAGGAGCCGATGCTGGTCGAGATCGACGCCCAGGCCGTGATCGGCTGATCCACCGCCGGACAGGCGGGGCCCGGGGACGGTCGCCGAAGCGCGGGGCCCGGGCGGGCGCCGTCCGGGCCCCGGTACCCGACGGGCACCGGGCGGGCGGCCCTTGCCTTCCACGCGACCAAAATGATTAGGTAAGCCTCACCTAACTCGATGGAGGTCGCCATGAGCCCCACGCCCGCCGACGCCGAGGCCCCCGAGCCCACCGCCGCCGAACGGATCTGCAGCCTGCTCAGCGCCACCTCCTCGGTGGTGGTCCGGGCCCGCGGCGAGCACCACGACCTCGACACCCCGGTCTCGGTGCACGGCTCCCGGCTCCGCCTGACCGCCCCGCTCGGCTCCGGGCTCACCCTCGCCGCGACCGGCGAGACCGAGGGCCTGGCCGTCGTCCTGGACGTGACCGACATCGCCCCGGTCGCCGTCCGCGACCGCGTCCGCGGCCGGCTCACCATGGCCGGCCGGCTCCGGCTCGCCCACCTGGCCGACGACGGCCTCAGCGTCCACCTACACCTGGACGTCGCCCACGCCGTCCTCGCCACTCCGTACGGCACCAGCGCGCTCACCGGCGCCGACCTCGCCCTCGCCGGGCCCGACCCGCTCGCCCGCTACGAGGCCGGCCTGCTCACCCACCTCATCGACGACCACCCCGACGCGCTCGCCGCGCTCACCCGACTGCTCGACCCCCAACTCCTCGCCGGGCGGCCGGAGATCCGCCCGCTGGCGCTCGACCGCCACGGCCTGGTGCTGCGCCTGGACCATCCGCACGGTCACCGCGACGTCCGCCTGGTCTTCCCCGAACCGGCCTGCGACACCGAGGAGTTCGGCGAGCAGATGCACCGGCTGCTGACCGCCGCACAGACCGGCCTGCCCGCCCGCCGGTCGTGACCGGACCGGGCCGGACAGGCCTTCCGGAACCGCTTCGCTGCGGAGGCGCCGCGGAAACGGCGCCGAAGCGGACGTGGACGACGAAAGCGGCCGGCCCGGCTCGCGAGGGAGGTCTCGCGAGCCGGGCCGGCCTGGGCGTGTCCCGCGCCCGTATGTCCGCCACTGGTGCGGCGATCACCCGGTCGAGCGGTCACCCGACATGACCATCCCGGGAGTTCGTTCGCCCCGCACCTGGCGGTGGTCTGAACTCGGTTGTGGACCGGGTCAGATGGAGACGCCGTGCGCCCGCAGGTAGGCGATCGGGTCGATGTCCGAGCCGTACTCCGAGCCGGTGCGGATCTCGAAGTGCAGGTGCGGGCCGGTCACGTTGCCGGTCGCACCGGAGAGGCCGATCTGCTGGCCGGCGGTGACGGCCTGACCGACCTTCACGCCGATCGAGGACAGGTGCGCGTACTGGGCGTACTTGCCGTCGGCGAGCTTGATCTCGACCTCGTTGCCGTAGGCGCCGCCGTTGCCGGCCTTGACCACGGTGCCGGCCGCAACGGCGCGCAGCGGGGTGCCGGTGGCCGCGACGAAGTCGGCACCGGTGTGGTGGCCGGAGGCCCACATCGAGCCGGCGACGCCGTAGGCGGTGCCGAGCTTCGGGTTGGCCAGCGGGGCGACGTAACCGGAGGTGGAGGCCACGGCGGCCGGGGCCGGGGTGGTGGCCGGGGCGGCCGGCTTGGCGGCGGGGGCCTGGGCCGGCTTGGCGGCGGGGGCGGCCGGCTTCGCAGCCTGGACCGGCTTCGGCGCCTGCGCCGGGGCGGCCGGCTTCGCGGAGTCGTGCGAGACCTGCGGCTTGGCGGCGGGGGCGGCCGGCTTGGCGGCCTCGGCCGGAGCGGCGGCCTTGGCGCCCAGGGCCAGCTTCTGGCCCGGGAAGATCAGGTTCGGGTTGGAGCCGACGACCGAGCGGTTGTGCTCGTACAGCGCCTTCCAGCCGCCCTGGACGTCCTTGGCGTCGGCGATCTTCGACAGGGTGTCGCCGCTGACGACCTTGTAGCTCTCCTCGACCGGGGCGGCGGCCGGAGCGGCGGCCTCGGCGGCCGGCTGCGCGGCGGCGGCCGGAGCGGCGTCGACGCTGGTGGCGCCGGTCCAGGTGGCGGTCTGCTGCGGCTTCGCGGCCGGGGCGGTGTGGGCCTGGGCGCTGATGGTGGTCACCAGCGGGAGGGCGAACGCGGCGCCGGTGACGGCGGTGGCGATACCGATGCGGGCGGCGCGGGGCAGGGCGATACGACGGGCCTGTGCGGGCATGGGGGAGTTCCTCTCCGACGCCTGCGAGGTGAGCTGTCGGGTTCGGGCTGGAGTTGCCCGGCCGCATAGGCGGCTTCACCCCAAGCCGGACCGCGAATTCCGGTCCGGCGACTTACCTGTGGGTCCCCCGCTCCTGCCGTACAGAGTTCAGTTCGTACCACCGGGCAGCGGCAGGACTAGGCGTTCCACCCGGTGGCCACCCGGGCTGACGCCGGGCGGTCGCTGAACTAAAACCCATCCGTTCGAGCGAAGCAATGTCGATCTCCCGCATCGGTGAATTCCTCCGGCGACAATGTGACGCTCCGGATGATCCGCTGCACAGTACGTGCACAATCGATTCACGGCGCGCCACTGATCCGCGACACTCCGCCGATTTCGCTGGCCGTCCGCACACGATCACTCACGGAAAGCCAACCGCCGACACACCCCCGGTGACCCTTGTCACTCGGGCCCCGCTGGGCGGACCATCGGGCCGTGGCCACTTCCGAGGCCGGCACCCTGCGCCTGAGCACCGCGCAGGGTCGCTGGGTACTTCTGGCGACGGTGCTCGGCTCCAGCATGGCGATGCTCGACGGCACCGTGGTGAACGTCGCCCTGCCCCGGATCGGCGAAGACCTCGGCGCCCCGCTCGCCGCCCTGCAATGGACGCTGAACGCCTATCTGCTCACCCTGGCCGGGCTGATCCTGCTCGGCGGCGCACTCGGCGACCGCTACGGCCGGCGCCGGATCTTCCTGCTCGGCGTGGTCTGGTTCGCCGCCGCCTCGGCGGCCTGCGCCGCCGCACCCACCATCGAGGTGCTGATCGCCGCCCGCGCCGTCCAGGGCATCGGCGGGGCACTGCTCACCCCCGGGTCACTGGCGATGCTCCAGGCCGTCTTCCACCCGGACGACCGCTCGACGGCGGTCGGCCTCTGGTCCGGCCTCGGCGGGGTGTCGGCCGCGGTCGGCCCCTTCGTCGGCGGCTGGCTGGTGGACGGCCCGGGCTGGCGGTGGATCTTCCTGCTGAACGTCCCGCTGGCCGCGCTGGTGGTCGTGGTGGCCTCCCGGCACGTGCCGGAGAGCAGGGACGAGAGCGCGACCGGCCGCTTCGACGCGCTCGGCGCGGTGCTGGCCGCCCTCGCCCTGGGCTCGTTCACCTACGCGCTGACCGCGGCCGGTGACGGGCTCTCCGCCGGCGTCTGGATCACCGGCGTGGCAGGTCTGCTGCTCGGCGCGGCCTTCATCGCGGTCGAGCGCCGCACCCCGGAGCCGATGCTGCCGCTCGGCCTCTTCTCCTCCCGGCTGTTCAGCTCGGTGAACCTCGTCACCCTCTGCGTCTACGCCGCCTTCAGCGGGGTGTTCTTCCTGCTGGTCGTGCAGTTGCAGATCGTCGCCGGCTTCTCGCCGCTGGTCTCCGGGCTGGCGCTGGTCCCGATCACCGTCCTGATGCTCGCGCTCTCCGCCCGGGCGGGCCGGCTCGGCAAGGCGATCGGCCCCCGGCTGCCGCTGACCGTCGGGCCGCTGCTCTGCGCGGCCGGGGTCCTGCTGATGCTGCGGATCGGGCCCGGCGCCTCGTACTGGACGGACGTGCTGCCCGCCGTCACGGTGATGGGCTGCGGCATGGTGCTGCTGGTCGCGCCGCTCACCGCCACGGTGCTGGCGGCGGTGGACGTCCGGCACGCGGGCATCGCCAGCGGGGTCAACAACGCCGCCGCCCGCGCGGCCGGCCTGCTCGCGGTCGCCGCACTGCCCGCACTGTCCGGCCTCAGCGGCGACGCCTACCGGGTGCCCTCCTCGGTGGACGCCGCCTTCCACACCGCGATGCTGATCTGCGCCGGGCTGCTGGTCACGGGCGGGCTGATCGCGTTCACCACCGTCCGGGGCAATGTGCTCGCCCCCGAGGACCACCCGGTGGCCGAACCCGAGTGCCGCTACAACTGCGGCACCAACGCCCCGCCCCTCGACCCGGGCCACCCGGCCGCCGGCACCTCGTAGGGCGCGCCCGGGAGCGGAACGGCGAGCGCCCCGCCACCGGAACGGTGACGGGGCGCTCGTCGACGCAGCAGGGGTGACGGATCGTCAGAGGATGTCGCCCGGGGCGTACTTGGCGGCCTCCGGGTAGGCGGCCGCGACGACCTCGACCCGGCGGACGACCTCGGCGACCTGGGCACCGGCCGCGCCGGTGAAGGCGAGCCGGTCGGCGAGCAGCGCGTCCAGCGCGGTGCGGTCCAGCGGGATCCGCTGGTCGGCGGCCAGCCGGTCCAGCAGCTCGTTCTCCCGCGCGCCGGCCCGCATCGCCAGCGCCGAGGCGACGGCGTGCTCCTTGATGACCTCGTGCCCGGTCTCCCGGCCGACGCCCGCGCGCACCGCGCCCATCAGCACCTTGGTGGTGGCGAGGAACGGCAGGTAGCGGTCCAGCTCGGCCTCGATCACGGCGGGGAAGGCGCCGAACTCGTCGAGGACGGTCAGGAAGGTCTCCAGCAGGCCGTCGAAGGCGAAGAAGGCGTCCGGCAGGGCGACCCGGCGGACCACCGAGCAGGAGACGTCGCCCTCGTTCCACTGGTCGCCACCGAGCTCGGCGGTCATCGAGGCGTAGCCGCGGAGGATGACGGCAAGGCCGTTGACGCGCTCGCAGGAGCGGGTGTTCATCTTGTGCGGCATCGCGGAGGAGCCGACCTGGCCCTCCTTGAAGCCCTCGGTGACCAGCTCGTGGCCGGCCATCAGGCGGATGGTCTTGGCCAGGCTGGACGGCGCGGCGGCCAGCTGGACGAGCGCGGTGAGCACCTCGAAGTCCAGCGAGCGCGGGTAGACCTGGCCGACGCTGGTGAGCACGTTCTCGAAACCGAGGTGGCCGGCGACCCGGCGCTCCAGCTCGGCGAGCTTCTCGGTGTCGCCGCCGAGCAGGTCCAGCATGTCCTGGGCGGTGCCGACCGGGCCCTTGATCCCGCGCAGCGGGTAGCGGGCGATCAGCTCCTCCAGGCGGTTGAAGGCGACCAGCAGCTCGTCGGCGACGGTGGCGAACCGCTTGCCCAGGGTGGTGGCCTGCGCGGCGACGTTGTGCGAGCGGCCGGCCATGACCAGCTCGGAGTGCTGGGCGGCGAGGCGGGCCAGGCGGACCAGCACGGCGACGGTGCGGTCGCGCACGTGCTCCAGCGACTGGCGGATCTGCAGCTGCTCGACGTTCTCGGTGAGGTCCCGGGAGGTCATGCCCTTGTGGATCTGCTCGTGGCCGGCGAGCTCGCTGAACTCCTCGATCCGGGCCTTCACGTCGTGGCGGGTGATCCGCTCACGGGCGGCGATCGAGCCGAGGTCGACCTGGTCGAGCACCCGCTCGTAGTCGGCGACGGCACCCGCGGGCACCTCGACGCCGAGGTCCTGCTGGGCCTTCAGGACGGCGAGCCACAGGTGGCGCTCGAGGACCACCTTGTGCTCGGGGGACCAGAGCTGGGCCAGGGTCGCCGAGGCGTACCGGGAGGCCAGGACATTGGGGATCTGGGGCTTCGCGCTCACGCTTCGCAAGCCTAACAGCCGAGGTCAGCCGGACCGGCGCCGGACCGGCTGCCAACGGCGGTGCCGCCACGGGCGCCACCACGTGCGCAGCACATCGGCGCCCTGCGCGCCGTCACGGAGGCCGCGGACCGCGCCGCCCGGGCCCGTGTCGCTACCGGCGCTACTGCGCCCCGGCCGAGCGGCCGGCGAGCACCGGGAGCACCTGGGCGCAGATGGAGTGCAGCGCCACCCGCTGTTCGTCGCTCATCGCCTCGAAGGCCTGGTGGGTGCGGGCCATCTCGCCGCGGATCAGGTTCAGGATCTCGCGGCCCTGCTCGGTGATCACGACGATCTTCACCCGCCGGTCGCCCGCCGCCGCCTCACGGTTGGCCAGGCCCAGCGACTCCAGCCGGTCGACGATGCCGGTCACGTTCGAGGCGTCGCACCCCAGCCGGCCGGCCAGCGCCCGCATCGGCACCGGCTCACGCACCGCGCCGAGCGCCTTCGCCTGCGAGGAGGAGAGCCCGTGCCGGGCCGCCGCCGCGGCGAAGTCCTGGAAGTAGGCGGCGCCGACGGCGGCCAGCGCCTCCATCAACTCGGCGTTGGTCGGTACGGTCGTCGTCGCTGTCGAACCCATGGGACAAGGGTACGGCGGAGTGCTTCAGCAACTCAAGCTTTGACCACGGCAACGGTCCGCCCGTGGGGAGACCGCCACCTGCCGCCGGCTCAGAGCACCAGCTGGTCGAAGAGCCGGCGCAGCTCCGTCTCCGGGTCGGCGGTCAGCCCGGTGTGAACCGGGCCCGGCTGGACCACGGCGCTGCGCGGCGCCGTCAGCCAGCGGAACCGCTGCCCGGGGCTGTCCCCCGCCGCCGGACCGGCCGCCGCACCACCCGCGCAGACCGCCTCGATCCCCTGCAGGGCCCGCCGCACCCCGGCGACGTCCGCCACCGGGTCCAGCGCCAGCAGCCGCGCCTGGTCGAGGTGGGTGCGCGCGGCCAGGTGACCGTTCTGCCGGCAGTACAGCAGCACGCCGACGTTGACGCACTCGCCGCGCTCGACCCGGGGCACCGCCCGGATCACCGCGTACTCGTAGTCGTGCAGCTCGGCGGCGGCCGCCGGCGCGGGGGTCGTGGGCTCGGTCATGCGGGCACCTCCGGCAGCCAGTCGCGCGGACCGGCCAGCCGCCCGGTCAGCTGGGCGCGGTACGCGGCGCGCACCGCCTCGGGCGAGTCGAAGCCCGGCTCGTCCTCCAGCCAGACGTCCGGGATCTGCGCCACCGCCTCCCCGATCGCCGCCTCGGCGAGCGGGGCCAGCGCCTTGTCCGCGGCCGCCAGGTCCGGCTCGGCGCCCAGCAGCGCGTGGTCGGAGGCGTCGTACGGGCGGCGGATCCAGGCGGCCGCGCCGGCCCAGTGGTGGTGGAAGATCAGGCTGGCGCCGTGGTCGATCAGCCGCAGCCCGCCCGTCGCCACCAGCAGGTTGGGGTTGCGCCAGGAGCGGTCGACGTTGCCGATCAGCGCGTCGAACCAGAGCACCTGGCCGGCCAGGCCCGCGTCCACGTCGAAGCAGAGCGGGTCGAAGTTGAGCGCGCCGCTGACGAAGGCCATGCCGAGGTTGAGGCCGCCGCTGGCCCGCATCTGGTCCTGGATCTGCTGGTCCGGCTCGCTGCGGGCGAGCACCGGGTCCAGGTCGACGGTGACCAGCTCCGGCACCGGCAGGCCGAGCCGGCGGCCGAGCTCGGCGGCCAGCACCTCCGCCACCAGCGCCTTGCGGCCCTGGGCCGCACCGACCCACTTCAGCGCGTACAGCCGCCGGTCGTCGGCCTCGACCAGGCCCGGCATCGAGCCGCCTTCTCGCAGTGGCGTCACGTAGCGGACCGCCGTCACCTCGGGGAGCACGCCGGACAGCCTATCGGGCTGCCGCCCGGGCGGCCCCGCCGACCGCCCGCACCGCCCCTGCCTACCGTCCGTGCCACCGCCCCCGTTCCCGTGGCCGCCCCCGATCCCCGGGCGCCCCGACCGGGCGCTGCGCCGCCCCGCACCTCGCCGTCGACGGCCGACCCTCCGGCGCCCCGCCGGTCCCACCGGCCCCGCCCTCCGCCCGTCCGCACCGCCCCGGTGGCAGCCCGCGCTGCTCCGTGCGAGTGTGGCGGGCAGAAACGGCCTCGGACCCTGCACGGTACGACCTGCACCTAAGGGATGAGCGATGGAACGACCTCGGATCCTGATCGTCGGCGGTGGCTTCGCCGGACTGGAGTGCGCCCGCCGGCTGGAGCGCAAGCTCGCGCCCTCGGAGGCGGAGATCTCGCTGGTCACGCCGTTCAGCTATCAGCTCTACCTGCCGCTGCTGCCGCACGTCGCGGCCGGTGTGCTGACCCCGCAGTCGGTCGCGGTGTCGCTGCGCCGCTCCCTGCGCCGCGTGCACATCGTCCCCGGCGGCGCGATCGGCGTCGACCCGCGCTCCAAGGTCTGCGTGGTCCGCAAGATCACCGACGAGGTGGTCGCGCAGCGGTACGACTACCTGGTGCTGGCCCCCGGCAGCGTCACCCGCACCTTCGACATCCCGGGCCTGACGGACTACGCGCGCGGCATGAAGACGCTGGCCGAGGCGACCTACGTCCGCGACCACGTGATCTCCCAACTCGACCTCGCCTCGGCCACGTTGGACCAGCGGGAGCGGGAGTCCCGGCTGCAGTTCGTGGTGGTCGGCGGCGGCTACGCGGGCACCGAGACGGCGGCCTGCCTGCAGCGGCTGACCACGGCGGCCGCCCTGCGCTACCCGCGCCTGGACGCCCGGCAGATCAAGTGGCACCTGATCGACATCGCCCCCAAACTCATGCCCGAGCTGGGCGAGGCGCTCGGCACCGCCGCACTGGAGGTGCTGCGCGGGCGCGGCATCGACGTCTCGCTCGGCGTCTCGGTGGCCGAAGTCGGCGCGGAGTCGGTCAAGTTCACCGATGGCCGGGTGCTCCCCTGCCGCACCCTGATCTGGACCGCCGGCGTCGCGGCCAGCCCGCTGATCGCCACCCTGGACGCCGAGACGGTGCGCGGCCGGATCGCGGTGACCGCCGAGATGCGGGTGCCCCAGTTCGAGGGCGTCTTCGCGCTCGGCGACGCGGCCGCGGTGCCGGACCTCGCCAAGGGCGACGGCGCGGTCTGCCCGCCGACCGCGCAGCACTCCGCCCGCCAGGGCAAGGTGGTGGCGAACAACGTGATCGCCGCCCTGCGCGGCCAGCCCCTGGAGCCGTACTACCACAAGGACCTGGGCCTGGTGGTGGACCTCGGCGGCAAGGACGCGGTGTCCAAGCCGGTCGGCATCGAGCTGCGCGGCGTCCCGGCGCAGGTGGTGGCACGCGGCTACCACCTGATGGCGATGCGCACCAACGTCGCCAAGTTCCGGGTCGGCGCCAACTGGCTGCTGAACGCCGCCGCCGGCGACGACTTCGTCCGCACCGGCTTCCTGGCCCGCCAGCCCGCCCGGCTGCGCGACTTCGAGTACACGGACGCCTATCTGACCAGGGATCAGGTCAGGGCGCACGCCCAGGCGTTGCTCGCCAAGGGCTGACCGCCGACGGCCGGTGCCCCGCCCCGCGACGGTCCGCGGGGCAGGGCGCCGGCCGTTGGCCCGGAGACCCACAGGCCCACAGGCCCCGCAGGCCCACAGGCCCGAAGGCCCGTCCGGCGAAGCTACTCGGCGACCAGGTACATCCCGCTCGCGTCCCGCCCGGCGGTGTTGCGGCACGCGTAGTCACCGCTCGGCCGCGCGTACATCAGGGTCAGGCACTGGCCGAGCGCCTGCTGCCCGTAGTAGTTGGGATGCATCGACTCCTGGACGGTGCCCTGCGAGCTGTTGAGGCCGCCGTCGACGAACCGGGCCCACTCGCTGGTGGTCGCGGAGGGCGCGGAGGTCGAGGTGGGCTGGCGGGTCGCCGTGGAGCAGACCTCGCGACCCTGCAGCATGTCGGCGAGGTCCATGAACTGCACGCCCTTGGCGGCGGCCACCTTGCCCAGTTCGCCGGAGATCTGCGGCACCAGCGAGTCCCGGGCCCAGTCGGCGTCGCCGTCCCAGAACGGGCAGCCGCCGGTGTTGGAGCGGGTCCAGCCGCTCTCCGAGTAGCGCATCTCCGCGCTGCGCGGGATCGGCGAGGGGTAGGACTGCAGCACGATCCGGTAGTCGCCGGCCCGGTAGCCGGCGTTGGTCATCACCGCCCGGATCTCGTCAAGCGCCTTGCCGACGCCGGCCATCGCCCCCGGCATCCGGGAGTCGATCTCCCCCTGCTGGTCGTCGTGGCAGTAGGAGTACCAGACCAGGTAGTCCTTCACGCAGGTCTCGATGACGTCGGAGAAGCCGAGGTCGTTGCCGCCGATCGAGAGCGTGATCAGCTTGACGTTGTACTGGGCCGCCACGGCGGCGAGTTGGTCGGCCTGCGGGGCCTCGCCCTTGAACGACTGGCCGCCGTTGGCGGCACGGTAGACGTTGGCGGCGACGGCGCCGGAGCAGGCCAGGTTGATCTGGGTCTGCGCGACGGTCGGGGCGCTGCGCACCTCGGCGACGTCCGAGCGGTCGCACCCGCTCGCGTACGTGCTGCCGTAGATCCGCGACGGGTCGTAGCCGCTGCCCGTCCAGGACCGGTCGGTACCGGCCCGGTTTCCGCCGGTGGCAACGGAGTTGCCCTTCCAGCGGCCGGCCTCGCCGGAGATGTAGCTGTCGCCCAGGGTGACGCTGGCGGTGGTTCCCGTCCCGGCGGCGGCGCGGGCCGGGGCGGCGGCGCCGACCACCAGGCCGACGGCGCTCAGCGGGAGGGCGAGGACGGCGGCGAGCAGTCGCCGGGTGAAGCGGGTGGTTCTGCGGGTGATGCTCGAACTGCTTTCGGGCACGGCGGAACTCCTGCTGTCGGTCCCACCCGTGTGTGGGGACGGGTGGGACGCGTAGGTGAGGGTGGGCCGCCGGCCGGTGGCGCGATGAAGATGACATGCCCGCGGTTGTTACCGCTAGGTATCTGCAGCAGGTTTCTCGTTGTGTTACCGGGCGGTTCAGATCAGTCGCGGGACGGCACCGCCCGTTCCCAGGACGGCCGCCAGATCGTCGGCCAGCCGCCGCGCGTCCGCGGGGTCGAGCTCGGAGACGGTGATCCGCATCCCGGGCGGCGACTGCAGCCGGTAGCGCGCCCCCGGCGCCGCCACCCAGCCGCGCTGCACCAGCGCGGAGAGCACCGTGGTCTCGTCCGGCACCGGCACCCAGACGTTCAGCCCGCTCGCGCCGTGCGCCTCGATCCCGCGCGCGGCCAGCTCGCCCAGCAGGGCGTCCCGCCGCTCCCGGTAGGCCGCCGCCACCCGCGCGGCCGGCGCCGCGTCGCTGCGCCACAGCTCCGCGACGGTGTGCTGCAGCAGGTGGCTGACCCAGCCCGCACCGAGCCGCTGCCGCCCGAGCACCCGGCCCACCGTCTCCGGGTCGCCGACCGCGACCGAAAGCCGCAGGTCCGGCCCGTACGCCTTCGCCGCCGAGCGCACCACCGCCCAGCGCACCGACCCGGCACCGACCAGCGGGTGGTAGGGCTGGTCGACGATGCCGTGGCCGTGGTCGTCCTCGATCAGCAGCGCGTCGGGGTGGCCGGCCAGGACGGCGCGCAGCGCCTGCGCGCGCTCGGCGGTGAGGGCGGCACCGGTCGGGTTCTGCGCCCGGCTGGTGACCACGACCGCGCGGGCGCCGCGGGCCAGCGCCTCGTCGAGCGACTCGGGCAGCGGCCCCGCGTCATCCAGGCGCACCGGTGCGGCGCGCAGGCCGAGGGCCGGCAGCAGGTCGAGCAGGCTCCCCCAGCCCGGGTCCTCCACCGCGACGGCGTCGCCGGGGCGCAGCCAGGCGAGCATGATCCGCTCGACGGTGTCGAGCGAGCCGGAGGCGACGGCGATCGGGGCGTCCGGCAGGCCGTCGGACCGGAAGCCCTCCGCGGCCAGGGCGAGCAGCCCGGGGTCGGCGGACGGGTGCCCGTAGCGCACCGGGTCGCGGCGGGCGGCCTCGGCGGCGACCGCGAGGGCCGGGGCGAGGTCGGGCAGCTGGCCCAGGTCGGGGTTGCCGTGGGAGAGGTCGCGGGCGTGCGGCGGGACGGGCAGCCGGATCTGGTCGCGCGGGGTGTGGGCGGGCCGGGAGCGGATCCGGCTGCCCCTGCGGCCGGCGGTCTCGATCACGCCCCGGTCGCGGAGCAGCCGGTAGGCGGCGGCCACGGTGTTGGGGTTGACCCCGAGTTCGGCGGCGAGGTCGCGCAGCGGGGGCAGGGCGGTGCCCGGCGCGAGCCGTCCGCTGCTGACGCCCTGCTCGACGTCGGCCGCGATATCGCTGGCGCGCCGCCCCTTGATCGGATAGTCTCCTAGCACAAAAGAGATTATGCACTAGTACATAGAGGTTGTCATGTCAGACGGCGCCGCGTCCTACGCCCGCACCCCGCGGACCACCCCCACCCGGTACAAGGAGCGTGCGACCTGGGAACAGGACGCCATCCACGCCGTCCTGGACAGCACCTGGCTCTGCCACCTGGGTTTCGTGGCCGACGGCGCCCCCGTCGTGCTGCCGACCATCTACGCGCGGGTCGGCGACCGCCTCTACATCCACGGCTCCACCGGCAGTCGGCCGATGCGCGGCGCCAAGGGCGGGCAGGGACTTCCGGTCTGCGTCACCGTCACGCTCGTGGACGGGCTGGTGCTGACCAAGTCCGCGTTCAACCACTCCGTCAACTTCCGCTCGGTGGTCGCCCACGGCACGGCCCACCAGGTCACCGACCCCGAGGAGCTCTCGGTCGCGCTGGACGCGCTGGTGGACCAGGCCGTCCCCGGCCGCTCCGCCGAGGTCCGTCCGGCCAACGCCAAGGAGCTCGCCGCCACCGCCGTCATCCGCCTGGTCCTCGACGAGGTGTCCGCCAAGACCCGCGACGACGGCGCCGACGACGACGAGGCGGACCTCGACCTCCCGTACTGGGCCGGCGTGGTACCGGTGTCCACGGTGCTGGGCACGCCCGCACCGCACGCCTCGACCACCGTCCCGCTCCCCGCGCACCTGCGCGACCTCGTCGGCTGACCGGCGCCCGCCATGCTGATCCGCTCCTGGGACCGCGGCGACGAGGCCGAGTGGCGGGCGTGGCTCGCCGAGGGCCGCGACTTCGGCCTGCTCGCCGCCAACGGCCCGCCCGGCGAGGGCCCGGTGCTGGTCCCGACGCACTTCCTGCTGGACGCCGGGCGCGGCGAGATCCTGCTCCACCTCGCCGCGCCCAACCCGCTGCTCGCCGCGGTCCGCGCCGATCCGGCGGTCACCCTGGCGGTCACCGACGACTACGCGTTCGCCCCCGGGCACTGGCGCGGCGAACCCGGCACCCCGACCAGCTTCTACGCCTCGGTGCACTTCCACTGCACCGCCGAGCCGGTCGAGGACGCGGCCGGCAAGGCGGAGATCCTCAACCGCCAGCTGGCGCACTTCCAGCCGGAGACCCCGGACGTCCGCGTCGTCCCGGGCGAGGGCCCGCTCGGCCGGCAGCTGCCGGGTCTGTGCGGACTGCGGCTGACGGTCCGCGAGGTGCGCGCCAAGTTCAAGTACGACGACAAGAAGCCCGCCGGCGAGCAGTACGCCCTCGCCCAGCGCCTGGCCGAACGCGGGCAGGGCCTGGACGCCGCCGTCCGCGGCCAGGTGCTCCGCCGCAACGCCCGGCGCGCAGGGCGCACGTCCGGGCGCGCGGCCGACCCGCGCCCCTGACACGCACTCACCCGAACGGCCGGAAATCGGGCGAATCCGGCCGGACGCTGATCGAATGTGAGACGAATCCTGCCCACTCGGCCGCGCCGACGGGCCCGTCCACTCGGGGAGCGTCCGTGTCGACAACCCGCAGTCATCCGGTCTCCGGCGAAGCACACCTCGGGCACGTCGTGTTCATCTCCGCCGCCGCCGCGATGGGCGGTTTCCTGTTCGGCTACGACAGCGCGGTGATCAACGGTGCGGTGACGGGCATCCAGAAGCACTTCGGCGTCGGCAACGGCGAGACCGCGTTCGTGGTGGCGATCGCGCTGCTCGGCTCGGCGGCCGGCGCGGTGGCCGCCGGCCGGCTCGCCGACCACCTCGGCCGGGTCCGGACGATGCTGCTGGCCGCCACGCTCTTCGCGATCAGCGGCATCGGCTCGATGTTCCCGCCTACCGTCCAAGTGCTGGCGCTGTGGCGGGTGGTGGGCGGTGTCGCGATCGGCATCGCCTCCGTCATCGCCCCGACCTACATCGCCGAGGTCGCGCCCACCGCCTACCGGGGGCGGCTCGCCTCGTTCCAGCAGATGGCGATCGTGCTCGGCATCACCGTCTCCCAGCTCGCCAACTGGGCGCTCAACCAGGCCGCCGGCGGCGAGTCCACCGGCCACCTCGGCGGCATCCAGGCCTGGCAGTGGATGCTCGGCGTCGAGACCGTGCCCGCCGTGGTCTACGGCCTGATGGCACTGGCCATCCCGGAGTCCCCGCGCTACCTGATCGCCGACCACCGCGAGGCCCAGGCCCGCAAGGTGCTGCTGGAGGTGGAGGGCGAGGGGGTCGACCTCGACGCCCGGGTGGCCGAGATCCGCGCGGTGCTGGAGTCCGCCCACAAGCCCCGCGCCCGCGACCTCCTCGGCGGGCGCTTCGGCCTGCTGCCGATCGTCTGGGTCGGCATCGGCGCCTCGGTGTTCCAGCAGTTCGTCGGCATCAACGTGATCTTCTACTACTCGTCGTTCCTCTGGCAGTCCGTCGGCATCAACGAGTCCAACTCGCTGCTGATCAGCCTCTCCACCTCGATCGTCAACGTGATCGGCACGGTGGTCGCGATGGTGCTGGTCGACCGGATCGGCCGCAAGCCGCTGGCGCTGGCCGGCTCGGCCGGCATGGCGGCGGCCCTCGCCACGGCGGCCTGGGCCTTCTCGTTCCGGGTGGGCACCGGCGACACCGCCACCCTGGACGACACGTACGCCACCGTCGCACTGGTCGCGGCGCACGTCTTCGTGTTCTGCTTCGCGTTCTCCTGGGGCGTGGTGGTCTGGGTGCTGCTCGGCGAGATGTTCCCCAACCGGATCCGGGCGCTCGCCCTGTCCGTCGCCGCCTCGGCCCAGTGGATCGCCAACTGGGCGATCACCGTCAGCTTCCCCGACCTCGCCGACTGGAACCTGTCGGCGACGTACGTCATCTACACGGTCTTCGCCCTGCTCTCCATCCCCTTCGTGGCCTTCTGCATCAAGGAGACCAAGGGCCGGCCCCTGGAGGAGATGGGCTGATCCACCCACCGGCCGACGGCCCTCCGACCGGTCCGGCCCCGGCTCCCCGGCCGGACCACCGGTCCGCCGACCGGCCCACCTGCTGCGCCACCGCCGACCACGCCGCCGCGCGCGGCCCGTCCCACCGAGAGGAAGCCATGCCTGACCAGGGCGGCTCCCGGCAGAACGTCACCTTCCCGAGCAACGGCCGCGAGGCCCACGGCTACCTGGCCCGCCCTTCCCAAGGCGTCGGCCCCGGCCTGGTGGTCGTGCAGGAGTGGTGGGGGCTCACCTCACACGTCGCCGCGATGGCCGACCGCTTCGCCGCCGAGGGCTTCACCGTCCTCGCACCCGACCTCTTCGGCGGTGCCACCACCCACGACAGCGCCGAGGCCGCCCGGCTCAAGCGCGAGCTGCCGGTCGAGCGGGCCGTCAGGGACCTGCGCGGCGCGGTGGACTTCCTGCTCGGGCTGGACGGCGTGGTGGGCGACGCGGTCGGCGTCGTCGGCTTCTGCATGGGCGGCGGCTTCGCCCTGCTGCTGGCCGCCGCCGAGGGCGACCGGGTGGCCGCGGTGGTCCCGTTCTACGGGCTGCCGCCCGACCCGGACTTCGACTACCGGGGCCTCACCGCCCACGTCCTCGCCCACTTCGGCGAGCACGACCGGTCGATCCGGATGGCCGCCGTCGACGAGGCCGCGATCCGGATCGGCGAGGCCACCGACGTCCGGCCGGAGGTCCACTTCTACCCGGCCGGGCACGCCTTCATGAACGACGAGAACCTGCTCGGCACCTACGACGCACTGCAGGCCGGCATCGCCTGGCAGCGCACCCTCAGCTTCCTCTGGGGCCACCTCGGCTGACCCCGCCGAACCGGCCCGGCCGGCCTCCCCGCCGCACGCCGCGCCGGGGCCCACCAGCCCACCAGCCCACCAGCGGATCGTCCGGTAATCGGATGGACGCGGAGCATCCGCCCCGGCATAGTCACGGGGTGCAGAGCCCACCCCCACCCCCACCCCCGCACGCCCCCCGGTTCGCCTGGGCCGGCCGCAACTTCCGCATCCAGACCGCCGCCACCGTGATCAGCGGACTCGGCAACGCGGGCGCCCCCATCGCCACCGCGTTCGCGATCCTGGAGGGCGGCGGTTCCACCGCCGACGTCGGCTACGTCACGGCCGCCCGGCTGCTGCCCACCGTGCTGCTGCTGGTGCTCGGCGGCGCCCTCGCGGACCGGCTGCCGCGCCACCACATCATGGTCGCCGCCAACCTGTTCAGCGCCCTCGCCCAGGCCGCCCTCGCCGTCCTCGTCCTCACCGGTGAGGCCGAGCTCTGGCAACTGCTGCTGCTCTCCGCCGGCGGCGGCGCCGGCTACGCCTTCTACTCCCCCGCCGCCGGCGGCATGATCCTGGAGAGCGTCGCCCCCGAACACGCCGCACGCGCCTTCTCGGTGTTCCGGATGGGCCTCAACGGCGCCCAGATCGGCGGCGCCGCGCTCGGCGGCGCACTGACCGCCGCGATCGGCCCCGGCTGGGTGCTGGCCGTGGACGCCGGCTGCTTCCTGGTCGCCGCCGCCCTGCGCTTCTTCCTGGAGACCCAGCCGCTCACCACCGCGCGGGGCGGCGGCATGCTGCGCGACCTGCGCGAGGGCTGGCAGGAGTTCGCCTCCCGCCGCTGGCTCTGGGTGATCGTGCTCCAGTTCTCCGTGCTGGTGGCCTGCGTCAGCGCCGTCGAGGCGGTCTACGGGCCGATCGTCGCCAAGCAGCACCTCGGCGGGGCGCGGGCCTGGGGGCTGGCGATGGCCGCCTACGGGATCGGCCTGGTCTCCACCGGCCTGCTGATGGTCCGCTGGCACCCGCGCCGGATCCTGCTGGTCGGCAACTGGGGCGTCTTCCTGTTCGGCGTGCCCGCGCTCGCCCTGGCGGTGGCCGCCCCGCTGCCGGTCCTGGCGGTGGCGATGTTCCTGTCCGGCGCCGGGGTCACCGTCTTCGGCGTCAACTGGATGATCGCGCTCCAGCAGGAGATCCCGGCCGAGGCGTTCTCCCGGGTCGCCGCCTACGACGAGCTCGGCTCGCTCTCACTGGCCCCGCTCGGCACGGCGCTGGCCGGACCGGCCGCCGACGCCCTCGGCCTCTCCGGCGCGCTCTGGGCGTGTGCGGCGATCTCCCTGGTGCTCAGCGCCGCCGTGCTGCTGGAGCCGCAGGTCCGCCGGCTCTCCCGGCGCACCCCCGCCGCCCCGGCCGCGCAGTCCGGCGGGGCGGCCGAACCGGTCGCGCCGGCCGACGCCCACCGCTGACACCCCCGGCGTGACCGGCGTGACCGGCGTGACCGGCGTCGACGCGCCCCGTGCTCCCCCGCCTGCGCCCTCCGGTGGGCAACCACCGGCGGGCGCCGCTCGTCCGACCAGGTGAACGACGGAGTGACGCCTGGGGGGCCCGATGCCGAAGCCACTGCTGTTCCTGGACGTCGACGGTGTGCTCAATCCGGTCTGTCCCGGCCCGGACGGCGACTTCGACACCCACACCCTGCTCGGCTACTCCGTCCTGCTCTCGGCCCGGCACGGCGAGTGGCTCCGCGAACTCGCCGGGAGCTACGAGCTGGTCTGGGCCACCACCTGGGAGGAGGAGGCCAACACCCACATCGCCCCGGCGATCGGCCTGCCCGAACTCCCGGTGGTCCGCTTCACCGGCTACGTCCCGCAGCCCGGCGACCCGCGCGTACCGCTGATGGAGCTGTTCTCCGCCCACAAGTGGGCCCCGCTGCTGCGCTACGCCGGCGGCCGCCCGTTCGCCTGGGTCGACGACGTGATCCCGCCCCGCCTGGTCCGCGGCTCGGTCCTCCGCCGCGACCGCCTGCTGCTCCCGATCGACCCCGCCCAGGGCCTGGAGCGCCGGCACGTCGACCGGCTGCTCGCCCGCCCGCCGCGCACCGCCCTCGCCCGGGCGGCGATCAGCCGGTGGGCAGCCAGCTGACGTGCCCGGCCAGCAGGGCGTACCCGACGAAGGCCACCGTGTCGATCAGCGCGTGCGCCACCACCAGCGGCATCACCCGCCCCCACCGCCGGTACAGCAGGCAGAACACCACGCCCATCACCATGTTGCCGACCAGCCCGCCGACCCCCTGGTAGAGGTGGTACGAGCCGCGCAGCACCGAGCTGGCCACCACCGCGGCCGGCCACGACCAGCCCAACTGCCCGAGCCGGCGCAGCAGGTAGCCGAGGACGACGACCTCCTCCAGGATGGCGTTCTGCCAGGCGGAGGCGACCAGTACCGGGATCCGCCACCAGACGTCCGGCAGCCCGGACGGCGCCACCGTCAGGTTGTAGCCGGCCGCCTGCGAGAGCAGGTACAGCGCCAGCCCGGAGCCGCCGATCGCGGCCGCGACGACGGTGCCGCGGCCCAGGTCGCGCAGCTTCTGACCGAGGTCGAAGCCGAGCACCCTCAGTGAGGTTCCCTCGCGCACCAGCAGGTAGCCGACCAGGACGACCGGCATCAGCCCGCGGGCGACGTAGTAGAGCTGCCAGGCGAGGTCCAGCCAGGGGCGGCCGGGGGCGCGCGAGGCGTTCAGGGTCGCGACCTGCTGGCCGAGCTTCAGCGCCTCGGTGAGCGAGCCGGTGAAGCTGATCAGCGCGCCGATCCCGCTGGCCCCCAGCGAGAGGCCGAGGACGGTCAGCAGCTCCACTCCGAGCAGCCGGCGCGTCGGCTTCGCGGTCTCCGGTTGTTCGGTCGAGGCGGTGGTCACGGCGTGCTCCAGCGGTCCGGCATCGCTCCGGCCGTCGGCCGACCGCCGGAGCGGTCATCCTTCCACAGGAGGGCGTCGGGGCCGGGTCAAGCGCCCACCGACCGGCACGGACCCCGACGGGCTCGCAGGACCCTGGCCCCGGCCGGACAGGCCCTAACCGACCGGCCAGGTGTGGACGGGCTCACCGGCGCGCATGTACTCGGCGTACCGGCGGGTCATCGCCGCCAGCGCGGCCGGCCGGTCCATCCCGAACTGCTCGCGCAGCCGGTGGAAGGTGGCGCTCTGCCAGGAGGCGCCGTTGACCCGGCGCAGACAGCGCTGCTCGATGATGCCGAGGTAGCGGTCCCGGTCCGCCGGCTCCACGCCCCACTCGTCCAGCCCCTGGTAGGCCAGCGGGAGCAGCTCGTTCAGCACCAGGTCGACGGCGGGGACGGCGGCCAGGCCGCCGCCGCGCCCGGCGCGGCCGTGCCGCGGCCACTGGAGGACGGCGTCGATGCCGTACCGCGCGGCCTGCCGGAAGTTCTCGTCGGCCCGCTCGAACGGCATCCTGGTCCAGATCGGGCGGGACTGCTCGGCGAGCACCCGGACCAGCCCGTAGTAGAAGGCCGCGTTGGCCAGCGTGTCGGCGACGGTCGGCCCGGCCGGCAGCGCCCGGTTCTCCACCCGCAGGTGCGGCACGCCGCCGCTGACGTCGTACACCGGCCGGTTCCACCGGTAGATGGTGCCGTTGTGCAGCCGCATCTCGGCGAGCCGCGGCACGCCGCCGGAGGCGAGCACCTTGAGCGGGTCCTCGTCGTCGCAGATCGGCAGCAGCGCCGGGAAGTACTTCAGGTTCTCCTCGAACAGGTCGTACGCCGAGTCCACCCAGCGCTCGCCGAACCAGGTGATCGGGCGCACGCCCTGCGCCTTGAGCTCCGCCGAACGGGTGTCGCAGGCCTGCTGGAACAGCACCGGCCGGGTCTCCCGCCACAGCTCGCGCCCGAACAGGAAGGGCGAGTTGGCGCCCAGCGCCAGCTGCACGCCGCAGAGCGCCTGGGCGGCGTTCCAGACCGAGGAGAACCGCTCGGGGGTGACCTGCAGGTGCAGCTGCAGGGAGGTCGCGGCGGCCTCCGCGACCATGGTGATCGACTCCAGCTGGAGGTGCTCGACGCCCTCGATGTCCAGCGTGATGTCCTCGCCGCGGGCGGCCAGGATCTGGTCGCTGAGCAGGCTGTAGCGCTGGTTGTGGGACATCGCGTCCAGCCCGGTGTGGTCGTGCTCCAGGGTCGGCAGGATGCCCACCATCACGATCCGCGCCCCGGCCTCGGCGGCCCGCCGGTCGGCGTAGCGCAGCCCGGTGTCGATCTCCTCGCGCAGCTCCTCGAAGACGTGACCGCAGAGCCGGTGCGGCGCGATGTTGACCTCGATGTTGAACTGGCCCAGCTCGGTCTGGAAGTCGCTGGAGCCGATCGCGCTGAGCACCTGGGCGTTGCGCATCACGGGCAGGCCCTGCTCGTCGGCCAGGTTGAGCTCGATCTCCAGGCCCATCACCGCCCTGGGGCGGTCGAAGCGCTCCTCCCGGAGCATCCGTCCGAGTGCGTCGAGACAGGACTGGAGCTTGCGGCGGTAGAGCTGCCGGTCCGACAGGTCCGCCCGCGTCGCCACGACCTTCTCGCCCATGATCCCCTCCTCTGAGCCGCCCGGCCGAGCGACCGTGCAAGCATCATGCCCACCCCGAAGATCGATACCCGATTGGTTCGAACGGCTTGCAAAGCAAGGAAACTGATGGTCTTTCAGCACATCTGCCGACTTGCCCGGCGCCACGGCCTGTGATAAACAGGTCACCCTGCGCACCTGTTCGATAGAATTCGCACTGCGCCCAGGCCGGCCCGCTACCGCTCCGAAACCCTCGTCGACGGAAGCGACCGCGCCCGCACCGCGATCATGCACAACCGGACACGGCCAGGTCCCGTCACCGACGCACACCGCGCCCCGCCGGTATGCCGCACTCGCACGCCGATCTCGCACGGAGAGGCGACCCCGCCATGACTCTGCAGACCCCCCAGCCCCCGCCCAGCGCCCTGCGCGCGGTCCTCGCCGCGCTCGACTCGGAGACCGCGCTGCGCCAGCCCGCCGCCGCCGCGCTGCGCCATCCGGCCGGCCCGCTGCTGCCCGCGCATCCGCTCGCGGTCCACGTCCTGGACGGGCCGCGCCCCGAGCTCGCCGCCGCCCGGCGCACGGGCTGGCGCTTCCTGATCAAGGACGGGGCGGAGGTGGCCGCCGCGGCCGAGGTGGTGCAGGGCGTCGAGGGCCACACCTTCTCCCACTTCACCGCCGGCCCGTACCTGGACTCCACGGTGCGGGCGCTGCGCCAGGCCTGGCAGCTCGCCCAGACCTCCCGGGCCCGCCGGCAGCCCCGGCTGCTGACCTTCCCGGGGCAGTACGCGACGGCGCTCTGGCTGCACGGCCCGGACGGCGGGCCGGAGGGGGACCTGCTGATCCCGCTGGCACCCGCCCCGCTCGGGGTCACCGCGCACCGCGCCTACCCGGCCGCCGACCTGCTCCCGGTCCTGGCCCGGGCGCCGCTCGGCCGCCCGTTGCTGCTCGGTTCCCCCTGAGCCATCCCCCCACCGCCGGGCCCGCCCGGGCGACCCCCGCCCCGGGCGGGTCCCGAGCGACACCTCCGCCACCCGTCACCCCCGCCACTCGTTTCGCCCGCCCCACCCGGACGGGCCATCGGGCATAGCCCTCCTGGGCCAGCCGCCGGATGGCCCGTCCGGGCGCGATTTCCGGCCGAAGCCACCTGAACGGGTGATCTCTGCCCGCCGCTTGTGGCCCATGTCACCGAATTGCTGCGCGAGCGTCCCGGGATGCCGACACTGGGAACCAGCGTGGAAGGACCACCTGTCCTACCCACTTGAGCGCCGGTCCACACCTGCTCCGGCGCCGGACAGGATCCGACTACCGCGGCGGCTCCCGACGGCCACCCGAGGGCGCCGCATCACGGGGAGGATCGCAGAGCGAAGCGAGGGTACGCGTATGTGCCAGCACCGTCCTGAGTGCCCATCGGCCGAGTCCGAGGACCGCGAGGCGGCCGTGCCGGTGGCCTGCCACCCGGAGCAGGGCTGGAGCCTGCTCTGCAACGGCGTCCTGATGTTCGAGGACACGGGGGAACTGTTGCCCGACGGCCGGGTGATCGCCCCGCGCCGCCCCGTCGCCCACGCGGCCTGACGGCCGTCGGCGGGGGCAGCCGCCACACGAACGGAGCAACGGGCAGGGCCCCGGCGGATCGTTCCGCCGGGGCCCTGCCGTCTCCCGTCCGGGATCGGACGCCGTCCTACGTCAGACGCCGTACTCGTCCAGTGGCGGGCAGGAGCAGACCAGGTTGCGGTCGCCGTACGCGCCGTCGATCCGGCTGACCGGCGGCCAGTACTTGTCCGCCGGGTTCACGCCCGCCGGGAAGACGGCCTCCTGGCGGCTGTAGCCGTGCGCCCAGTCGCCGGCCAGCGCGGCGGCGGTGTGCGGGGCGTTGCGCAGCGGGTTGTCGTCCGCCGCCCACTCGCCCGAGCCGACCTTCTCGATCTCGGCGCGGATCTCGATCATCGCGTCGCAGAACCGGTCGATCTCGTGCAGGTCCTCGGACTCGGTCGGCTCGATCATCAGCGTGCCGGCCACCGGGAAGGACATCGTCGGCGCGTGGAAGCCGTAGTCGATCAGGCGCTTGGCGATGTCGTCCACCGTCACGCCGGTCTCCTTGGTGAGCGGGCGCAGGTCGATGATGCACTCGTGCGCGACCAGGCCGCCGGGGCCGGTGTAGAGCACCGGGAAGTGCGGGGCCAGGCGCTTGGCGATGTAGTTGGCGTTCAGCACCGCCACCTGGGTGGCGCGCTTGAGGCCCTCGCCGCCCATCAGCCGGACGTACGCCCAGGAGATCGGCAGGATCGCCGCCGAGCCCCACGGCGCGGCCGAGATCGGGCCGACGCCGGTGGCCGGGCCGGCCTCCTCCTGCAGCGGGTGGTTGGGCAGGTACGGCGCGAGGTGCGCGCGCACCGCGACCGGGCCGACGCCCGGGCCGCCGCCGCCGTGCGGGATGCAGAAGGTCTTGTGCAGGTTCAGGTGCGAGACGTCCGCGCCGAACTTGCCCGGCTTGGCCAGGCCGACCAGGGCGTTGAGGTTGGCGCCGTCGACGTACACCTGGCCGCCGGCCTCGTGCACCATGCCGCAGATCTCGGTGATCTGGGTCTCGTACACGCCGTGGGTGGACGGGTAGGTGACCATCAGCACCGACAGGCTGTCCCGGTGCTGCTCGATCTTGGCCTTGAGGTCCTCGACGTCGACGTCGCCGTCGACCAGGGTCTTCACCACGACCACGCGCATGCCGGCCATCACCGCGGAGGCGGCGTTGGTGCCGTGTGCGGAGGACGGGATCAGGCAGACGTCGCGCTGGGTGTCGCCGTTGGCGTGGTGGTAGGCGCGGACGGCCAGCAGGCCGGCCAGCTCGCCCTGGGAGCCGGCGTTCGGCTGGATCGAGACGGCGTCGTAGCCGGTCACCTCGACCAGCTGCTGCTCCAGCTGGCGGATCAGGGTCAGGAAGCCCTGCGCCTGGTCGATCGGTGCGAACGGGTGCAGCTGGCCGAACTCCGGCCAGGTCACCGGCTCCATCTCGGTGGTCGCGTTGAGCTTCATGGTGCAGGAGCCCAGCGGGATCATGCCGCGGTCCAGCGCGTAGTCGCGGTCCGACAGGCGGCGCAGGTAGCGCAGCATGGCGGTCTCGGAACGGTGGCTGTGGAAGACCGGGTGGGTCAGGTACTCGTCCTCGCGCAGCAGCGCGGCCGGCAGCGCGTCGGCGCTCTCCGCGACCTCCACGCCCTCGACGCCGAAGGCGGCCCAGACGCCCGCCAGGTGCTCGCGGGTGGTGGTCTCGTCGGTGGAGACCGAGATCCGGTCCTCGCCGTCCTGGTACACGTTGATGCCGTTGGCGCGCGCGGCGGCGGCGATCTCGGCGGCGCGGCCGGGGACGACCGCGGTCACGGTGTCGAAGAACTCGCCGTGCAGCAGCTCGACGCCGCCGGCCCGCAGGCCCTCGGCGAGGGCGGCGGCGTAGCGGTGGGTGCGGCGGGCGATGTCGGCCAGACCGTCCGGGCCGTGGTAGACGGCGTACATCGAGGCCATCACGGCCAGCAGCACCTGGGCGGTGCAGATGTTGCTGGTGGCCTTCTCCCGGCGGATGTGCTGCTCACGGGTCTGCAGCGCCAGGCGGTAGGCGCGGTTGCCGTCGACGTCGACCGAGACGCCGACCAGGCGGCCCGGGAGCGAACGGGCGTACTCGGCGCGCACCGAGAGGTAGCCGGCGTGCGGACCGCCGAAGCCCATCGGCACACCGAAGCGCTGCGAGGTGCCGCAGGCGATGTCGGCGCCCAGCGAGCCCGGGGACTTCAGCAGGGTCAGCGCCAGCAGGTCGGCGGCGACGGCGACGACCGCACCGAGGCCGTGCGCCTGCTCGATGACGGCGGTGAGGTCACGGACCACACCGGTGGCACCCGGGTACTGCAGCAGCACGCCGAAGACGCCGCGCTCGGCGACCTCGGCCGGGATGCCCCCGGACAGGTCGGCGACGACGACCTCGACACCGGTCGGCACGGCGCGGGTGTTGATCACCGCGATGGTCTGCGGCAGGGTCTCGACGTCGACCAGGAAGACGCCGCCCTTGACCTTGGTGACGCGGCGGGCCAGCGCCATGGCCTCGGCGGCCGCGGTGCCCTCGTCCAGCAGCGAGGAGCCGGAGGTGGGCAGGCCGGTCAGGTCGGAGACCACGGTCTGGAAGTTGAGCAGCGCCTCCAGGCGGCCCTGCGAGATCTCCGGCTGGTACGGCGTGTACGCGGTGTACCAGGCCGGGTTCTCCAGGACGTTGCGCAGGACCACCGGCGGGGTGAAGGTGCCGTAGTAGCCCAGACCGATCATCGGCTGGAGCACCTGGTTGCGGCCGGCCAGCTCGCGCAGCTCGGCCAGGACCTGGGCCTCGCTGCGGCCGGCGGGCAGGTCCAGCCCGGTGATGGAGCGGATCGCCTCGGGCACGGCGGTGGCGGCCAGCTCGTCCAGCGAGCCGTAGCCGACCTGCGCCAGCATCTTCTCCTGCGCGGCGGCGTCGGGGCCGATGTGGCGGTTCTCGAAGGGGCTGGCCAGCTCAAGTTCGGTGAGGGTCGAGGCGCCGGTGGGGCGTCCCGCGTTCGGCTGGGCGTTCATGTGGTCGAGGCCTCCTGGTCACGGACCGGCGGGGGTACGCACGCCGGGCGGCTTCGCCGCTGCGGACAACAGCGGATCGGCCCGGACGGGCGAACCCGACAGGCCTCCCCCTCTGTCATCGGGACCTGAGAGCTTCGCCCGCACGGGGCGCGGGGGCGACCCGTCGGCTTGCACCGTCGGTGAGGGTGGTTCCCGTCGGCTCCCTCGCCGGCGGTCCTGCCCTGCTTTCCAGAGTGACCTATCCCACACGGTACGGATGCCTGAGAGATTCCGGGGAGGAGTTGCTCCTTCGGCGCCCCGACCAGCGACTTCCGATGTCGGGGACTCTCCCGAGCGGGCTCGGCGGTCGCGCCCAGGGTACCAGCGGGAGGCCGTTCGATCACGGGTGTGCCGGGTCACTCGACCGCCGCACGGGTGACCCGTACGGAGCAGCACGGGGCCCGTCCGGCGGTTCCCCGGTCGCGGGCGTCCGGTTCATGGCTTTTGGTGTGAAGTGGCGGTGTCGGACGGGCGGGCCGGCCGCCGGCCCGCGGGAGTTCCGCAGGCGCAGCGCACTGGAGGAAAGAGTGCAGACCGATATCGACCCCCGGGACCTCATCGGCCACAAGGCGGTCGACCGCAACGGAGACAAGATCGGCACGGTCGACGAGGTGTACCTGGACGACGCCACCGGGCAGCCCGAGTGGGCCGCCGTCCGGACCGGCATCTTCGGCCGGGACGCCTTCGTCCCCCTGACCACGAGCGAGTTCTCCGGCGACGAGCTGAGGGTGCCGTACGACAAGTCGCTGGTGAAGGAGTCACCGGACTTCGGCGTGGGCCAGCACCTGTCGCCGGCCCAGGAGCTCCAGCTGTACCGCTACTACGGGCTGGACACCCCGGTGGACGGCAGCCCGTCGAACGGCGCGGGTTCCGGCTCGCAGCCCGCCGACCTGGACTTCGGCACCGTGCCCGCCGGCCCGGCCGCGGCCGCCGGTACCGCCGCGGCCACCGGTACCGCCGCGGCCGCCGGCACTGCCGCGGCCACCACCAAGCCGTCCGCGCTCCACTCGGCCGACACGGCCGCCCCCGCCCACCACACCACCCCGGCGGCCGACCTCGGCAAGCCGTCCGAACCCGCCACGGAGGCCCACGTGCGGACCCTCGACAGCACCGCACCGGCCGCCGCCCCGGCGACACCGGCGACACCGGCAACACCCGCGACACCGACAGCACCCGCGACCCCCGAGCCGCGTCCGCAGGTCTCGGTCCCGACCGCCCCGGCCGTGCCCGTCACGACGACGACGGCGGCCGGCCCGGACACGACGGCCCCCGCCGCCCCCGTGGAGATCACCTGCCGCGAGGAGCGGCTGGACATCACCACCGAGTGGCACGTGCTCGGCACCGCGAAGCTGCGCAAGTACGTCACCAGCGAACCGGTGGAGCGCCGGGTGCCGGTGGTGCGCGAGCGGGTCCGGGTCGAGCGCATGCCGGTCGGCGAGGCGGAGCGGGCCGCGCTCACCGACAAGGAGATCGCCGAGGCGGTGGAGGAGGTGACGCTCCGCGAGGAGAGGCCGGTGGTCCGCAAGTACCTGGCCCCGATCGAGCGGGTGCGCCTGGTGGTGGAGCGGTACACCACCGAGGAGGTGATCCGGGACGAGCTGCGCCGCGAGCAGGTCGAGGTGCAGGACGACACCGCCTCCGCGGCCGACCGCGGCACCTCCGACCGCAACGTCTCCGACCACAGCGCCTCCGACCACTCCGCCGCACCCGCGTCGGCGACCCCGGCCTCGGGCGAGCACCCGTCGCCCGACGCACCGTCCCACCCGGCCCCCCTGCGGCCGCTCGCCTGACCTCTCTCCTCCTCCTCCCTCCGTCCGAAGGACCCCGGGCCCGGCCCGGGGTCCTTCGACTTTGCCAAAGCTTCACCGATCGATATTTGACACAATGAAGTATCTCCCGGCATGGTTGCTTCAGTTCATTCACTATGTACGGGAGGAAGCAACCGTGAGTGAGGCACCCCAGCCCACCACCGCGGCCGAGAAGCAGAGCAGCGCCCGGGTCCTGCCGGCCCTGATTCTGGCGATGCTGTCGTTCAGCGTGGTGCAGACCGCGGTCGTCCCGATCCTGCCCTCGCTGGCCAAGGAACTCAGCGTCTCCGGCTCCAGCATCACCTGGCTGATGACGGCCAACCTGCTCTCCGCCGCCGTGCTCACCCCCCTGCTGGGCCGGTTCGGCGACCTGCGCGGCCGCAAGCCGATGCTGCTGATCTCGCTGACCGGCCTGGTGGCCGGCTCCGCGCTGGCCGTCAGCACCCATTCCTTCACCTGGCTGGTCGTCGCCCGCGTCCTCCAGGGCGCCGGCGGTGGTGTGCTCCCGCTGGCCATCAGCATCGTCCGCGACGAGCTGCCGAAGCAGAAGGTCACCGGCGGCGTCGCCGCCATCAGCGCCTCGATGGGCGTCGGCAGCGGCCTCGGCCTGGTCGCCACCGGTCTCCTGCTGGAGCACTGGAGCTACAAGTCGATCTTCTGGATGGGCCTGGTCTTCGGCCTGCTCGCGGTCGCCCTGGTCGCCCTGCGGGTGCCCACCGACCCGGTCACCGACAAGGACGGCGGTGCCGACCCGCTCGGCGCGATCACCCTGGCCGGCTGGCTCTCCGCCCTGCTGGTCGCGGTCAGCCAGGGCAACAACTGGGGCTGGACCTCCACCCGGACGCTCGGCCTGTTCGCCGTCGCCGCCGTGGTCGCCCTGGTCTGGGGCGTCATCGAGGTCAAGGTGAAGCACCCGCTGGTGGACATGAAGATGATGTCCCGCCCGGCCGTCGCCTTCACCAACCTCGCCGGCCTGCTGATCGGCTTCGGCATGTACGGCTCGTTCATGGTGATCAGCAACTTCGCCCAGACCCCGGAGAAGCTCACCCACTACGGCTTCACCGCCACCGTGCTGCACGCCGGCGTCATGCTGCTGCCCTCCGCGATCGGCTCGATGGTCGCCGCCCCGCTGGGCGCCCTGCTGATCGCCCGCCGCGGCCCGCGCCTGCCGCTGGTCCTCGGCGGCGTGCTCGGCGCCGTCGCCATGGCCTACCTGGCCCTGCGGCACAGCCACGAGGGCGACATCTACACCGCCTCGGCGATCTTCGGCCTCGGCATCGGCCTCGCCTTCTCGGCCATGCCGGCCTACATCAACGGCGCCGTCCCGGTCGAGCAGAGCGGCATCGCCAACGGCATGAACGCCGTGCTCCGCACCGTCGGTGGCGCGATCGGCACCGCGGTCATGGCCGCCATCCTGACCGGTGACACCATGAAGCTCCCGATCCCCGTCACGCTGCCCACCCTGGACGCCTACAAGCACGCGTTCTGGGTCGCCGCCGCGGTCTGCGCGGTCGCCGGCGCCGTGCCGTTCCTGATCCGCACGATCAAGCCCGCCGCCACCGTCACCGACGGCGGCAAGACGGCGGAGCTCGGTTCCAGCCCCGCGCTGGCCAAGACCGACGCCTGACGAGGCGTCCACCCCCCGCGCTCAGGGACAGGGCGCGGGGGAACCGGTCCCCGAACGGTCGACGAGGGCATCACGACCGCCGTGGCCGGCACTGCGAACGGCCCTACCCGGCCCCCCTGCCGGGTGGGGCCGTTTCGCGTCCTCAGCCCTCCTCAGCCCTCCGCGGCCGGGTCCCGCCCGGCGGGATCCGCACCGGCGGAGCCCTCGCGACCGGGCCGCTCCCCCGGCTCGGCGGCCCCGTCCTCACCGGTCCCGCCGTCACCGGGCCGGCTGTCACCGGCCCCGTTCCCACCGGCCGCGCGGTCACCGGCCCCGCCGTCCTCGGGCTCACCGCCGGCGGGCTCCCCCCAGCCCGCGCCCCGGCGCAGCGGGAGCGGCCGGGCCGGCTCCAGCACCGGATCGTCCACCGCGAAGGTCCGCACCCGCCCGGGCCCGCTCCACGGCGTCTCGAACCGCACCGTCACCCGCCCGACCCCGCTGCCCTGCACCCAGCCGGGGCCGAACTCGGCGTGGTGCACGTCCTGCCCGGGCATCCAGTGCCGCACCACGGCCTCCTCCTCCACCTCCGGCCCGTGCTCCTCCCCGGTCGGCGCCGGGTGCTGCTCGGCGGCCGCCTCCTCCCGCTCCGCCTGGGCGAAGAGGTCCTCCTGGGTGTAGTCGGCCAGCTGGGAGACCCCCACGCCGAGCAGCCGCACCCCGCCGGTGATGTCCACCTGGGAGGCCAGCCGGCGCGCGGTCTCCGTGATCACCGCCTCGTCGTCCGTCGGACCGCGCAGCGTCTCCGAACGGGTCAGCGTGGAGAAGTCGAAGCGCCGGACCTTCAGCACCACCGTCCGCCCCGACCGGCCGGCCGCCCGCAGCCGCCGCACGCACCGCGCGGCCAGCACGTCCACCTCGCGCAGCACCCGCTCACGGTCGGCGAGGTCCACCTCGAAGGTGTCCTCCACCGAGACCGACTTCGCGTCCTGGTCGGCCACCACCGGCCGGTCGTCCAGCCCGATCGACATCTGGTGGACGCCGACACCGTGCGACCGCCCCAGCAACTGCACCAGCTCGGCCTCCCCCGCCTCCGCGAGGTCGGCCACCGTGTTCAGCCCCGCGCGGCGCAGCACCTGCTCGGTGGCCGGGCCGATGCCCGGCAGGGCCCGCACCGGCATCGGCCCGAGCACCGCCCGCTCCTCCCCCGGCTCGATCAGCACCAGCCCGTCCGGCTTGGCCTGCTCGGAGGCGATCTTGGCCATCAGCTTGGACCCGGCGGCCCCGACCGAGGCGGTCAGACCGGTGCGCCGCTCGATGTCGGCCCGCAGGTCCTCCGCGAGGGCCAGCACCAGCCGTTCCCCCGTCCCGTGGTCCGCCTCCGCCAGCACCGGCCCGTACGGGCCCGCCTCCAGGTCGACGAACGCCTCGTCCAGGCTGAGCGGCTGGACCAGCGGCGACAGTTCCCGCAGCAGACCCATCACGATCTCGCTGACCTGGCGGTAGGCCTCGAACCGCCCGGCCAGGAAGGCCGCGTTCGGGCAGAACCGGCGCGCCTGCGCCATCGGCATCGCCGAGTGCACCCCGAACCGCCGCGCCTCGTACGAGGCCGTCGAGACGACCCCGCGCCCGCCCAGGCCACCGACGATCACCGGCTTCCCGCGCAGGCTCGGCTTGGCCGCCTGCTCCACCGCCGCGAAGAAGGCGTCCATGTCGAGGTGGATGATGCTCGGCAGCGACCGCACCTGCCGATCATGCCGTACGGGTCCGACAGTCCGTGCGAACCGCGGCCCGCGACGGCTGCGCCGTGCCCACCGCCCACGCCGGCGCCCGGGCGGCCGGGCGGCCCGGGCGCTACAGTCGGGCCGCGGCCGCGTCGGCCAGCGCGCGGGGGATGCCCTCCTCCTTGGGCCCGAGGAAGAGCGGGTCCGGACGCATCAGCACGTTCAGCGCCGCCTTGCCCGCCCCGGGGATCTCGCGCACCCCGCCGTACAGCCAGGTGGCGTCACGCCACTCGGGCACACCGACGGCGTACGAGTCGATGCCGGCCGCCTCGCAGAGCGCCAGCGCCCGCCGGACGTGGAAGTCCTGACTCACCAGCACCGCCCGGTCCACACCGAAGATCCGGTGCGCCCGGGTGCAGGAGTCCCAGGTGTCGAAGCCCGCGTAGTCGCCGACCACCCGGATCCGCGGCACGCCGTGCTCGATCAGGTAGTCGCGCATCGCGTCGGTCTCGTCGTAGCTGTCGCGCCCGTTGTCCCCGGTGACGAGGATCGCCTGCACCTTCTGCGCCCGGTACAGGTCGACCGCCGCATCCAGCCGGTGCGCCAGGTAGGGCGAGGGCTTGCCGTCGAACAGCCCGGCGCCGAACACCACCGCCACCGGAGCGCTCGGCGCGCTCGCCACCGTGCCGACCCGGTCCCCCGCGGCGATCCACAGCCAGGCGCTCGGCGCCAGCGCCAGCGCGCAGCCCGCGGTGACGAGTTGGAACAGCCGCCGCTGGGTGCGCCGCTGCCGCAGCCGCACCCCGAGCCGGCGCGCCCGCCGCACCGTCAGGTCGATCATTCCCGAGCCGCCCCGCACGTTCCCTCCCCCGCTCGGTGCGCCGGTTCCCCGGTGCGCCCGGCCTGTTCGATTCCACCAGGCACGACGAGGCCGCGGGCCCGGACGGTTCCCCGTCCGGGCCCGCGGCCTCGTCCTCCGTTCGGTGGCTCCGGCGGTCAGACCGCGCGGTTGCGGCGCTGCGCCAGCTCGTCGCCCGGGTCGTGCCCGACCAGCGTCTCGCCGGTGTCGGTCCGCTCGGCGTGCAGCCGCCCGAGGGCCAGCTCCAGCTCCTGCCAGACCGCGCCGACCGCGATGCCGAACACGCCCTGACCGCCCTTCAGCAGGTCGACCACCTGCTGCGGCGTGGTGCACTCGTACACCGTGGCGCCGTCGCACATCAGCGTCAGCCCGGTCAGGTCGCCGACCTCGGCGGACTGCAGGTGGGCGACCGCCACCCGGATGTTCTGCAGCGACACGCCGGCGTCCAGGAGCCGCTTCACGATCTTCAGCAGCAGGACGTCGCGGAAGCTGTACAACCGGTGGCTGCTCGCGGGGTAGACCGCGCGGACGCTCGGCTCCAGCAGGCCCGTCCGGGCCCAGTAGTCCAGCTGGCGGTAGGTGATCCCGGCCGCGGCGCAGGCCGTAGGCCCGCGGTAGCCGATCAGCTCCGAGGTCGGGGCGAGCCGCTCGATGGCGGGCTGACCCGGCTGGACCGCCGGAAACCGGCCCATGCGGGGCAGCTCCGTCCGGGGCAGGTCCGACACGGTACGGCCGGTGCGCGGCATGTGCACGGCACACAGGCCTCCCACGGCCGCGTCATCGCCGGTGCCGGTCATGCCTACCTCCGTCCACTCGTGCTGCGGGCAACCCAGACTGCGGGCGACAGGCACCCGGACAGCCACTCCTGACGGTAGGCAGTCGCCCATGACCCGTCAACGATCGCCACGCCGGGCCGGGGAAACCCCATCGCTCAGGAGAGTGGTTTTTCGTGCCCCTAGTGTGGGTAGGCGGACGCTATTTGGCAAAACGACCAAACGAGTACGTCCTATCGGCCCGGCTGCTTGCCGCACGCAGCGGCGGCCGGGCGGGAATCACCGGATCGGGCTACTGCGGCGCGCCGCCGCCGAAGTCCTCCGGCGAGACCTGGTCGAGGAACTCGCGGAACTTCTCCACCTCGTCCTCCTGCTCGTCCGGGATCGCGATGCCCGCCTCGGCGAGCACCTCCTCGCTCCCGTAGATCGGCGTGCCCGTGCGAAGCGCCAGCGCTATCGCGTCGGACGGCCGTGCGCTGACCTCCACCCCGCCGGCGAAGACCAGCTCCGCGTAGAACACGCCCTCCCGCAGATCGGTGATCCGCACCTCGGTGAGCTGCTGGCCGAGCGCCTCCAGGACGTCCTTGAAGAGGTCGTGCGTCAGCGGGCGCACCGGCGTCATGCCCTGCTGGGCGAAGGCGATCGCGGTCGCCTCGCCGGGGCCGATCCAAATCGGCAGGTAGCGATCGCCCCCGACCTCCCGCAGCAGCACGATCGGCTGGTTGGAAGGCATCTCCACCCGGACACCCACGACGTCGAGCTCATTCACACAGGCAACCCTATGGCCCGCGCCCCGGATATGAAAGCGCAGAGCCGACGGCGCTGGTCAGCGGCCCGGAGTCGTCACGCGCGGGTACGCAGACCGGCCTGGACCATGGCCGCGTGCAGCCGCACCGAGAGCGTCGCGAGCTCCCGTGCCGTGGCCTCGGCGTGCGCCCTGGTCTGCGGGTTCCGGTGCCGGCGCAGCGGCGCCACGACCTGCTCGACCAACGCGATCTCGCGGTCGGCGGCGGCCTTCATGGCCCGCAGGTGGCGCGGCTCCAGCCCGTACCGGCCGAGCTCCGCGACCAGCCGGGCGACCTGCAGCGCCTCGCCGTCGTAGCCGCCGTCCGGCCCGGGCGCGACCAGCCCGTACGACTCCCACTCGGCCAGCTCGCCCTCGCCGGCCTCGGCCGCGGCCAGCAGCTCGGCCCGGCCCAGCCGGACCCCGGTGGAGGCCTCCGCGGTCGCCACCAGCTCGCGGTCCGCCTCCTCCAGCGGTCCCGGGCGGCTTTCGGCGGCCGGCAGCGCCGGCGGGCTCTCGCCCCGCTCGATGGCGTCCAGGTGTTCGCGGATCACCCGCAGCGGCAGGTAGTGGTCACGCTGCATCCGCAGGACGTAGGCCAGCCGCTCGACGTCGGCCGGGCTGAACTTGCGGTACCCCGAGGGCGTGCGCTGCGGCTCCACCAGGCCTTCGGCCTCCAGGAAGCGGATCTTCGAGATGGTGACCTCGGGGAAGTCGTCCCGCAGGAAGGTCAGCACCGCACCGATGCTCAGCAGCTCGTCGCCGCCGCGCCGGCGGCCGCCCCCGGCCGGCCGGTCCGGGCGGACCGGCTGCCTGGGGGCCGCGACCGCCCCCCACGTGCTCTGGTCCGTCTGCGGACCGGAGGGTGCGGGGGCGGCCGCCCCGAGCGGAGAGGAAGGGGTATTCGTGCTCACTCGGGCTCCTGCCGAAGTTGGGTTCAGTACCCCCGGTTGTGGCTGGCGAAGAACACCAGCCGGTACTTCCCGATCTGCACCTCGTCGCCGTTGTTCAGCGGCACCTCGTCGATCCGCTCGCGGTTGACGTAGGTGCCGTTGAGGCTGCCCACGTCCGCGACGGTGAAGCCGCCGCCCGGCGTGCGGCGGAACTCCACGTGCTTGCGGGAGACCGTGACGTCGTCCAGGAAGATGTCGCCCTGCGGGTGGCGACCGGCCGTGGTCTTGTCCGAGTCCAGCAGGAAGCGGCTGCCGGAGTTCGGGCCGCGCTGGACGATCAGCAGGGCCGAGCCCGGGGGCAGAGCGTCGATCGCCGACAGCACCTCGGCCGACAGGGCCGGCGTGCCGGTCCCGGTCGTGGTGTTCGGGTCGTAGGACTCCAGGCCGGAGATCGAGATGGTCGACGTGGTCTCCACCGCCCCCTCGGGCAGCGCGCCACCGCGCAGGGCCGTACCGCAGTTGGAGCAGAAGCGGGCCGACGCCGGGTTCGGGTTACCGCACCGGGGGCACGGAGTGGGGCCAGCCATGTTCACAGCCTCCTGGCGAGGCACACCCGACGGGTTGTGCCCGGCGTACGGGTCCGGGGCAAACCCTCCACCAGAGATTGAGGGTCCTGACTGGAAACCTATGCGCGGGTCGCCGGAGGGGTCAACCGACGCGCCGTAGCCCGCCGGATTCCCGGCGAACTGCTGGCCCCCGCCCTCACGGAAGAGCGGGCGCTCGGCGTACTCCACCCCCTCGGGGGCGGGTCGCATGCCCGGCACGGCGGGCTCCTCGTCGGCACGGCGGTGCCGCGCGGTGGGCGCCTCGACGGCGGCTGCGTCACGGTCCTTGCTACGACCGAACAACTTCGAGAAGAAACTCACGGGCGAATCCCCTTGCGTGTGACAGACCCGCCCGCGGGGCAGGGTGAGAACCTCGGACAGGCTGCGGGCCCGGTCTGCGATCGGGCCGGCTGGAGTGGTACTCCGACGTGTGGTGCTCCGACATGTGCTGGTGTGGACCAGTCTCGCCCACCCGACGGCGGCACCCCGCACCGGGGGCCGCCCGCAGGTGACGGACCGTGCGGCAGGCGCCCCGTCACTTCGGAGCCGGCTTGGCGTACTGCGGCGTCTTCAGATCGACGAGGGCGTCGACGACGACCTTCTGCTGTTGGGAGATGGTGGCCCGTGCCTGGTGACTCTCCAAGGTACGGACGACACCTCCCGGGATGTTCAGCGCGGGTGTGAGGTCCTGCGGGTTCCCCACGACGGTGAAGCGGTACGGCTGCGAGACCTTCTTCCCGTCGATCAGCACGCCGCCGCCGGACACGTCCGTGAAGTAGGTGTTGACCACCACGCGCACATCGTTGATCTGAATCGCCTCCGCCCCCGCTGCTCGGAGTTCCTGCAGGGTGTCCAGCAGCATATCCGCCTTCACCTGCCCTTGGGGATCATCGACCGTCAGTACGATGCCCGGACCAGTGGCTTTGACGGTGCCGGCGAGCACGCCGAGCTCCGTCACCTTCTTCCTGGTCTGTTCCTGGGCCTCCTTGGCCTGGTTGGAACTGTTCTCCAACTTGGCCAGGGACTGCTCAAGCTCCGCCTTCTCCTGTTGGAGACGCTGCTGACGGCTGTCCAGTTCGTCGAGAATCCGGACCAAGTCCTCCTGACGTGCGCCGCGCAGCTGGCTGTGGTGGTCGTTGGTCGAGCGGACCTGGATCGCCAGGGCCAGACCGAGGGAGAACAGCAGCAGCGCCACCACCAGCTGGCCGCGGGAGAGCCGCGGCGGCCAGAGCACCGCCTTCAGCCGGCGGCGTCCCGCGCCACGGTCGACGGCGGGAGTGGCCGATGGGGCGGGCGTCGCCGGCCCGGGCTGTGCAGGGGCGGCCTCGGGTGCGCGCGCCGGCTCCGGGTCCGACGGCCCGCCCTCCGCCTCGGGCTTCTCCGCCGGCTCTGCGACAGGCTCGGTCACGGCCTGGTCGGCCTGCTCCTCGGCCTGCGCGGCCTCGGTCGCCTCGGCGGCCTCGCCGTTCTCGGCCGGTATGTCCTCGGCCCGCGCTTCGGCGGCCGGCTCCTGCGCTGCCGGTTCCTGAGCGGCCGGCGACTCCTTCGCCGCCGCCGGCTCCGGACGCTTCACCGGCACGCCCGGGGCGGGCAGCTCGGCCCTCCCGGATTCCACGGCCTTCTCGGTGGTCCTTCCGGTCTCGGCCGGCTCGGCCGACTCCGCCGCTTCGACCACCGGCTCGGCCGTCGGCTCGACCACGGGTTCGACCGTCGGCTCGGCCGGCTTCGGGAGCGGCTTCACCGGATCCGGCGCCGTACCGCGCGGAGCCGTCCCGCACGGAGCCATCCCGCGCTCCGCGTCGCCGTCCTCACGCACGACCTCTCCCGCCTGTCCGTCCACCGTCGTTCCGGCCACCGTCCTCCCGGCCTTCGCCGCGTCCTCCGTCTCCACGTCCGGCCTCCTTGCGGCGGCCGGCCCGCGGCCCGGCTCAGGCGCGGAAGACATGGCGCCTGATCGCTGCGGCGTTGGAGAAGATGCGGATGCCGAGCACGACGACCACGCCGGTAGAGAGCTGGGAACCGACGCCCAGCTGGTCCCCGAGGAAGACGATCAGTGCCGCGACCACCACGTTCGACAGGAACGAGACGATGAACACCTTGTCGTTGAAGATCCCGTCCAGCATCGCCCGGACACCGCCGAACACGGCGTCCAGCGCCGCCACCACCGCGATCGGCAGGTACGGCACGACGGCGTCCGGCACCTCGGGCTGGACGAAGAGCCCGACGACCACCCCGATCACGAGACCCAGTACGGCAATCACGGTCTAGCTGCTCCTGTCCCTGCGGAGGAGGGCGACCCGCTCGCGGGCGCCGTCGACGAGTGGGTTGTCGTGGTCTTGGTGGAACCGCCCGAGGGGCGTTTCCCGGAGGAGGACGTGCTCGGCGCCGCCGACGGGCTCGTGGAGGGGCTCGCCGACCGGCTGCCGGAGGCCGTGGGGCTCGGGGACTGGCTCGCAGCCGCGGACGGGCTCGCGCTCTGGCCGGCACCGGGGCCCGCCGTCGGCGTGGGCTCCGGCGTGGCCGGCTGCGCGGTCCGCAGGGTCACACCCACCGCGGCGGGCAGCGTCAGACTCTTCTGCGCCGAGATCGTCGACTTGATGCCGTACTTCTCCTGCAGCAGACGCAGGTACTGGCCCGCCATGTGGCTCTCGAACGCACCGACCAGCTTCGGACCGTCGCCGAGCGCCTGCACGGTGTACGGCGGGACCAGCGGCCGGTTGTCCACCAGCACCGCCTCACCCGCGGCGCGGATCGCCGAGAGCGCGGTCAGCCGCTGGCCGTTGATCGAAACGGCCTCCGCACCGGACTCCCAGAGCCCGTTCACCACCAGTTGCAGATCGCGGTCACGCAGCCGGCCGCTGTTGGAGAAGCCCTGGCCTGCCCGTGGATCGACGTTTCCGCCGGCGCCGGTCCCGGCGGCGTCCTCCAGGACCAGCCGGACACCCGGGCCGGTCACCTCGCCGAGGCCGACCGCCCCCGCCAGGGCGGCCGGATCGCCCTCCCCCGGGGCCAGCGCCTGCTGCTGGGCGCTGTCGACCTTCCGTCGCAGGTCCTGGACCTGCTGTTGCAGCCGGTCCGCCGAGCCGTTGCTGTCATTGACCCGGTGGATCAGCGCGTCGCGCTCCTTGGCCAGCGTCGGCGCCGCCTTGTGCGCGTTCACCGCGCCCACCGTCAGGACCGCCCCCACCAGGGCGAGGCCCGCGCCCAGGGTCAGGAGACCCCGGGCGGTGCCGGGTATCCGGCTGTCGTGGTCCCCACCCCTCGCCGCGGCCGCCTCGGCATAACCCTCGTCCAGACTGTGGTCCATCACGTTGGTCAGCAGGGACATCGAGGCGTCCGGACGGTTGAACCGTCCGTTGCTGGCACTCGGCGTCGGCGTCGCTGGCATGCGGACCATCGTCCCACGTCGGCGGAGGGGCCCGTGCACGCCCCCTGAGGTGGGAACCCCCCAGAAGCCGCAGACCGCCATCAAGGGCGACAGAACGGACAACGGGGCGGTACGGCATCCCTGCCGCCCGCCCCGCCGTCCGCGTCCCGTCCCCGCACCGCGGCGCCGGTCAGTGCCACCCGGCACCCGGCACCGCGGCCGCGGCCGCGGCCGTGGTCAGGTCGTCACCGCCCGGCGCTGTCGACCACCGCCGCCCACTCGTCGAGCAGGGCCTCGGTCGCCTCGTCGTCCGGACCCTCGGCCCAGAGGTGGGTGGTCGCCTCGGCCGGGTCGGGCAGCACCAGCGTCCACCGCCCGTCCGCCTCGACCACCCGGACGCCGTCGGTCGTGTCCAGCCGCCGGTTCCCGGCGGCCTCCACCACCGAGCGCATGACCATGCCCTTCGCGGCCCACGGCGTCGCGATGTCCCGCCGGCGGATGTGCGCCTGGGGGATCCGCGCGTCGATCTGGCTCAGCGTGAGCTGCGTCCGGGCCACCAGCCCGACCAGCCGGACGAAGGCCGCGGCCCCGTCCAGCACCCCGCTGAACTCCGGGACGACGAAACCGCCGCGCCCGTCCCCGCCGAACACCGTTCCCTCGGCGGAGGCCGCCTTGGCCAGGTCGTCCGGCGTGGTCGTGGTCCAGATGACCTGGGTGCCGTGGTACGCGGCGACCTGCTCGGCGATCCGGGTCGTGGTGACCGGGAGCGCCACCTGCCCGCTCCGGCGCTCTGCCGCGACCAGGTCGAGCAGCACCAGCAGCGCCCGGTCGTCGTCGATCACCCGGCCCAGCTCGTCCACGAAGGCCACCCGCTCGCCCACCGGGTCGAAGCGGACGCCGAACGCCGCCCGGGAGGACGCCACCAGCTCGCCGAGCCTGGCCAGGCCGGCTCGGCGCTCCTCCGCGTCCTCGGTGGGCCGCGCCTCGTCCAGCCCGCTGGAGACCGTCAGGGCCTCCACCCCGAGCCGGCCGAGGATGCTCGGGAGAACGAGCCCCGCGCTGCCGTGCGCGGTGTCCACGACCACCTTCAGGCCCGCCTCGCGGACGCCGGTGGTGTCCACCGCCCGCAGCAGGTTGCCGGCGTAGGAGTCGAAGACGCTCGACGGGAAGGTCAGGTCCCCGATCTCGCCCGGGAACGCGCGCCGGTACTCCTGGCGTGCGTAGACCCGGTCCAGCTTGCGCTGTCCGGCCTGGGAGAGGTCGGCGCCGCGCTCGTCGAAGAACAGGATGTCCAGCGAGTCCGGCACCCCGGGCGTGGTCCGCAGGAAGATCCCGCCGGCGCTCCCGCGCGCCGTGTGCTGGCGCGCCACCGGCATCGGCACGTTCTCCAGGTCGCGCACGTCGATCGCGCTGGTCTGCAGCGCCGAGATCATCGCCCGTTTGAGCGCACGCGCACCACGTGAGTGGTCACGCGCGATGGTGACGGTGGCACCCTTCTTCAGCGTGGTGGCGTACGCGCCGGCCAGCCGCACGGCCAGCTCGGGGGTGATCTCCACGTTCAGGATGCCCGAGACGCCGCGGACCCCGAACAGGTGCTCCTGACCGCGGGACTCCCAGATGACCGAGGTGTTGACGACCGCGCCGGCCTCGATGGTCTTGAACGGGTACACCCGGACGTTGGCCGCGATGATCGACTCCTCGCCGACCAGGCACTCGTCCCCGATCACCGCGCCGTCCTCGATCCGCGCGGCCCGCATGACGTCGGTGTTCTTGCCGACCACGCAGCCCCGAAGATTGCTCTGCGGCCCGACGTAGACGTTGTCGTGGACGACCGCCTTGTGCAGGAACGCCCCGCGCTTGACGACCACGTTGCTGCCGAGCACGGTGTGCTCGCGGATCTCCACGCCGGCCTCGACCTTGGCGTAGTCCCCGATGTACAGCGGCCCGCGGAGGACCGCCTCCGGGTCGACCTCGGCGCCCTCGGCCACCCAGACGCCCGGTGAGATCTCGAAGCCGTCGAGCTCGACGTCGACCTTGCCCTCCAGGACGTCCGCCTGGGCCTTGCCGTAGCTCTCGTGCGTGCCCACGTCCTCCCAGTAGCCCTCGGCCACGTAGCCGTAGACCCGCTTGCCCTCCTTGAGCAGCTGCGGGAACACATCGCTCGACCAGTCGACGGACTCGCCGGCCGCCACGTAGCCGAAGACCTCGGGTTCCATCACGTAGATACCGGTGTTGACCGTGTCCGAGAAGACCTGCCCCCAGGTCGGCTTCTCCAGGAAGCGCTCGACCCGCCCCTCGTCGTCGGTGATCGTGATGCCGAACTCCAGGGGATTCGGCACACGGGTGAGACAGACCGTGACCAGTGCGTTCTTACTGCGGTGAAACTCGATCAATTCCGAGAGATTGAAGTCGGTCAGCGCGTCACCGGAGATCACCAGAAAGGAGTCGTCCTTGAGCGCGTCCTCGGCGTTCTTGACACTCCCCGCAGTGCCCAGGGGCGTCTCCTCGTTGGCATAGGTGAGGTTCATACCCAGCTCTTCGCCGTCGCCGAAGTAGTTCTTGACCAGGGAGGCCAGGAACTGGACGGTAACGACGGTGTCGGAGAGACCGTGCCGCTTCAGCAGCCGAAGCACGTGCTCCATGATCGGCCGGTTGGCCACCGGAAGCAGCGGCTTCGGCATGCTGGAGGTCATCGGGCGGAGTCGGGTGCCTTCGCCCCCTGCCATTACTACGGCTTTCATTACGGGTGCGTCCTCCTTCGCGGTGGTGGACCTGCAGGTCCATCAAACCGTTCCAGGGGGTGTCTACCCGGAAGATATCGTCCGACTCACCGTGTCGTCGTGGGACTTCTCTCAGATCACGTCTCAGACTGTGGACGCGGAGGAGGCCGCGGCACCGCGGATGATCTGCCGCACCTGGATCGCGTACAGAATCCCGGCCCACCAGTAGAGCGTGGTGCCCCACCAGATGAAGGCCCAGCTCACAATCTCCGCCGGCTGCGCGATCCAGCTGTCCCCGGTGCCGAGCAGCAGAAGCGGAAACGCGTACATCAGATTGAATGTCGCGGCCTTCCCCAGGAAACTCACCTGCAACGGCCCGTAGCCGTGCCGGTTGAGAATCGGCAGGAGCGCCGCGATAAAGAGCTCACGGGCCAGCAGGATCGCCGTGAGCCACCACGGCAGGATCTCACGCCAGGTCAGGCCGAGGAGCGTCGACAGGACGTAGAGCCGGTCCGCCAGCGGATCGAGCAGCTGGCCGACCCGGCTGATCTGCCCCCACCGGCGGGCGAGCTTCCCGTCGAGGTAGTCGCTGATGCCGCTCAGCATCAGGATCAGCAGCGCCCACCCGTCATTGTTCGGCCCGCCGAACACCGGCCAGAGAATCAGCCAGAGGAAGAGCGGAACGCCGACCAGCCGGCCCATGCTCAGCAGGTTGGGGATGGTGAGGACGCGATCCGTCTGGACCTGCGTCTCCTGGACCTCCACCCGGGGGCCTCCTGTACGTGTGACGACCGTGCACGTTTGCACGTTGACCTTACAACAGAGAAGCCCCCGTCCGGTTCCCCGGCGGGGGCTTCTCTCGAAGAATTGTTCGGCGGCGTCCTACTCTCCCACAGGGTCCCCCCTGCAGTACCATCGGCGCTGTGAGGCTTAGCTTCCGGGTTCGGAATGTAACCGGGCGTTTCCCTCACGCTATGACCACCGAAACACTATGAAACTATCTGCCACCCACCCGTATCGATGGGGGTCGTTGTTTCAGAACAACACAGTGGACGCGAGCAACTGAGGACAAGCCCTCGGCCTATTAGTACCGGTCAACTCCACCCCTCACAGGGCTTCCATATCCGGCCTATCAACCCAGTCGTCTACTGGGAGCCTTACCCTCTCAAGGAGGTGGGAGTGCTCATCTCGAAGCAGGCTTCCCGCTTAGATGCTTTCAGCGGTTATCCCTCCCGAACGTAGCCAACCAGCCATGCCCTTGGCAGAACAACTGGCACACCAGAGGTTCGTCCGTCCCGGTCCTCTCGTACTAGGGACAGCCCTTCTCAACACTCCTACGCGCACAGCGGATAGGGACCGAACTGTCTCACGACGTTCTAAACCCAGCTCGCGTACCGCTTTAATGGGCGAACAGCCCAACCCTTGGGACCTACTCCAGCCCCAGGATGCGACGAGCCGACATCGAGGTGCCAAACCATCCCGTCGATATGGACTCTTGGGGAAGATCAGCCTGTTATCCCCGGGGTACCTTTTATCCGTTGAGCGACGGCGCTTCCACAAGCCACCGCCGGATCACTAGTCCCTACTTTCGTACCTGCTCGACCCGTCAGTCTCACAGTCAAGCTCCCTTGTGCACTTACACTCAACACCTGATTGCCAACCAGGCTGAGGGAACCTTTGGGCGCCTCCGTTACCCTTTAGGAGGCAACCGCCCCAGTTAAACTACCCACCAGACACTGTCCCTGATCCGGATCACGGACCCAGGTTAGACATCCAGCACGACCAGAGTGGTATTTCAACGACGACTCCACAACAACTGGCGTTGCTGCTTCAAAGTCTCCCACCTATCCTACACAAGCCGAACCGAACACCAATATCAAGCTATAGTAAAGGTCCCGGGGTCTTTCCGTCCTGCTGCGCGAAACGAGCATCTTTACTCGTAATGCAATTTCACCGGGCCTATGGTTGAGACAGTCGAGAAGTCGTTACGCCATTCGTGCAGGTCGGAACTTACCCGACAAGGAATTTCGCTACCTTAGGATGGTTATAGTTACCACCGCCGTTTACTGGCGCTTAAGTTCTCAGCTTCGCCCCACCGAAATGGAGCTAACCGGTCCCCTTAACGTTCCAGCACCGGGCAGGCGTCAGTCCGTATACATCGCCTTACGGCTTCGCACGGACCTGTGTTTTTAGTAAACAGTCGCTTCTCGCTGGTCTCTGCGGCCACCCCCAGCTCGGAGTGCAAGACTCGTCACCAGGAATGGCCCCCTTCTCCCGAAGTTACGGGGGCATTTTGCCGAGT
>NZ_CP134877.1:7355000-7465000 GCF_032110285.1 Kitasatospora sp. CM 4170 | reverse complement strand
CAGGCCCGCGCCGAGGCCGCCGTCGAGGCGGTCGCCGCGGACCTGACCGCGCGCGGCAACCTGGCCGGCGGCGAGGCCCAGGCGGTGCTGGAGGCCCAGGCGCTCATGGCGCAGGACCCGGAGCTGATGGCCGACGTCGCGCGGCGGATCGCCGTCGGCAGCAGCGCCGAGCGCGGGATCTACGACGCCTTCGCCGCCTACCGCGCGCTGCTCGCCTCGGCCGGGGACTACCTGGCGGGCCGGGTCGCCGACCTCGACGACGTGCGCAACCGGATCGTGGCCCGGCTGCTGGGCGTGCCGATGCCGGGTGTACCGGACAGCGACGAGCCGTACGTCCTGTTCGCCCGCGATCTCGCGCCGGCGGACACCGCGCTGCTCGACCCGACGCTGGTGCTGGGTTTCGTGACCGAGGAGGGCGGGCCGACCAGCCACAGCGCGATCCTGGCCCGGGCCATGGGCGTGCCGGCCGTGGTCGCGCTCCCGGCGGCCACCGACGTCGCCGAGGGCACGGTGGTCGCGGTGGACGGCAGCTCCGGTGACGTGCTGGTGGAGCCGTCCGCGGAGAAGCAGGACGAGCTGCGGCGGATCGCCGCCGAGCGCAGGGCCGCCCTGGCCTCCTCCTCCGGCCCGGGGCAGACCTCGGACGGGCACAGGGTTCCGCTGCTGGCCAACGTGGGCGGCCCGGCCGACCTGCCGGCCGCGCTGGAGGCCGGTGCGGAGGGCGTCGGCCTGTTCCGGACGGAGTTCCTCTTCCTGGACGACTCGGCGAAGGCGCCCGGTGAGGCGAAGCAGGTCGAGGCCTACCGGAAGGTGCTGGAGGCCTTCCCGGAGGGCCGGGTCGTGGTGCGGGTGCTGGACGCCGGCGCGGACAAGCCGCTGGACTTCCTGACCCCGGCGGACGAGCCGAACCCCGCTCTGGGCGTGCGCGGTCTGCGGACGCTGCTGGAGCACCCCGACGTCCTGCAGACCCAGCTGCGCGCACTGGCGAAGGCCGCCGAGGGGCTGCCGGTGCACCTTGAGGTGATGGCCCCGATGGTGGCCGACCGCAAGGACGCCCGGGACTTCGCGGACGCGTGCCGCGAGGCGGGCCTGGACGCCAAGTTCGGCGCCATGGTGGAGATCCCCTCCGCTGCTCTGCGGGCCCGCTCGATCCTGCAGGAGGTCGAGTTCCTCTCGCTGGGAACCAACGATCTCGCGCAGTACACCTTCGCCGCCGACCGGCAGGTGGGCGCGCTGGCCCGGCTGCAGGACCCGTGGCAGCCGGCCCTGCTGGACCTGGTCGCGAGCTCCGCCGAGGCGGCGCAGGCCGTCGGCAAGAGCTGCGGCGTCTGCGGCGAGGCGGCCTCCGACCCGCTGCTGGCCGTCGTCCTGACCGGTCTCGGTGTCACCAGCCTCTCCATGGGCGCGGCGTCGATCCCGTACGTGCGGACCACGCTGGCCAAGTACACGCTGGCGCAGTGCCGTCGGGCGGCCGAGGCGGCCCGGGCGGCGGACGGCGCGGAGGCGGCGCGGGCCGCGGCGCAGCAGGTGCTGTCGGGCGAGTAGCCCTCGATCGCAGGTGCCGAGGGGCGCCCCCACCGTCATGGGGGCGCCCCTTCGCCGTGGCCGGGGGCCGACGGGGCCCCGGAGCGGGAGCGGGAACCGGGTCAGCCCTGGGCTGCCCGGCGGTCGAGCCGGAGCTGCTCGAAGAACCGCAGGTGGTCCAGGTTGTCGACGGAGCCGGGGTTGACGGCCTGCTCCAGCGGGGTGCCGGAGAGCAGTCGCTTGACCGGCACCTCGATGCGCTTGCCGGTGAGGGTGTGCGGGAGGCCGCGGACGGCGATGACCTCGTCGGGGACGTGCCGCGGGGAGAGCTCGGTGCGCAGCGAGGTGCGGATGCGGCCGGTGAGGTCGTCGTCGAGGGCGGCGCCGGGGGCGAGGACGACGAAGAGCGGCATCCAGTAGCCGCCGTCGGGCTCCTCCAGGCCGATGACCAGCGACTCGGCGATCTCGGGGAGCCGCTCGACGACCTCGTAGATGTCGGAGGAGCCCATCCGGACGCCCTGGCGGTTGAGGGTGGAGTCGGAGCGGCCGTGGATGACGACGGTGCCCCGGGAGGTGACGGTGATCCAGTCGCCGTGGCGCCAGATGCCGGGGTACGTGTCGAAGTAGCTGTCGTGGTAGCGGGTGCCGTCGGGGTCGTTCCAGAAGCCGGTGGGCATCGACGGGATGGGCTTGGTGACGACCAGTTCGCCGACGGCGTCGGTGAGCGGGCGGCCCTGGACGTCCCAGGACTCGACGGCCGCGCCGAGGCACGGGGCCTGGATCTCGCCGAGGTACACCGGCAGGGTGGGGACGCCGCCGACGAAGCAGGAGCAGACGTCGGTGCCGCCGCTGACGGAGGCGAGCCAGACGTCTTCCTTGACCTCGTCGTAGATCCAGCGGAAGCCGTCCGGCGGGAGCGGGGAGCCGGTGGTGCCGATGCAGCGGACGGCGGAGAGGTCGAGGTCGCGGCCGGGGTGGAGGTCGGCCTTGCGGCTGGCGATCACGTACGCGGCGGAGGTGCCGAGGACGGTGGCGCGGGTGCGGGCGGCGACGGACCAGAGGGCGCCGGTGTCGGGGTGTCCGGGGCTGCCGTCGTAGGTGACGATCGTGGATCCGGTGAGCAGGCCGGCGAGGAGGAAGTTCCACATCATCCAGCCGGTGGAGGTGTACCAGAGGAAGCGGTCGGCCGGGCCGAGGTCGAGGTGGAGGCCGGCCTGCTTGAGGTGTTCGAGCAGGATGCCGCCCTGGCTTTGGACGATGGCCTTGGGCAGGCCGGTGGTGCCGGAGGAGTAGAGGACCCAGAGCGGGTGGTCGAACGGGACGGGCTCGAAGACCGGCGCGGTGTCGCCGGCGACGAGGTCGTCCCAGTGCAGGGCGCCTTCGGGGGCGGGGGCGCCGAGCAGAGGGACGTGCACGACGGTGCGCAGGGTGGGGAGTTCGCGGCGGAGCTCGGCGACCACCTCGGTGCGGTCGTGGTCCTTGCCGCCGTAGTGGTAGCCGTCGACGGCGAAGAGGACGGCGGGCTCGATCTGCTGGAGGCGGTCGAGGACGCTGCGGGCGCCGAAGTCGGGGGCGCAGCTGGTCCAGACGGCGCCGACGGCGGCGGTGGCGAGGAGGGCGACGGCGGCCTGCGGGATGTTGGGCAGGTAGGCGCTGACGCGGTCGCCGGGGCCGATGCCCCGGGCGCGCAGGGCGGCGGCGAGGGAGCCGACCTGGCGGCGGAGTTCGGACCAGGTGAGAGCGGTCGGCTGCTCGGTGGTCTCGTCGAGGTGGAGGATGGCCGGCTTGTCGGCGTTGGCCTCGTCCTCGGCGGCGCGCAGGGCGTGCTCGGCGTAGTTGAGGCGGGCGCCGGGGAACCAGCGGGCGCCGGGCATGGCCGGGTCGGCGAGGACGGCCTCCGGGGCCTGGGTGAAGCGGACGTCGAACCACTGGGTGACGGCGGTCCAGAAGCGGTTGAGGTCCTCGGTGGACCAGGCGTGCAGGTCGGCGTAGCGCCGGGCGGCCTGCTGGTCGTCGTCGACGGGGGCGAGCGGTGCGGCCGGGGCGCCGTGGTGCCGGGCCGCCCAGGCCTGGAAGGCGACGATCCCGGTGCTGGCGGCGCGGGCGGGGTGCGGGCGCCAGAGCGGCTGGTCCTGGGGTGGGGTGCTCACGGTGGTGGTCTCCCGGCCGGTGGAGGGACGGGCGCGCTTGTGGCAGGGTCCGTCCGGTTGGGGCTGTCGGTGCAGACCCTGCCACGTGATCGCCTGGTGCGCCAGGGTCTGCTCGGGGGGCGCGCCCCTGGTCAGCCCGGTGGCCGGGGGCGGTCAGCGGGGGGTGTACTCGCCGTTGAACCAGGCCTGGGAGACACGGGTGTGGAAGGCGAAGGCCAGTGGGGTCTCCGGGGTGGCGAGCTGCCAGCCGTCGGTCTCCTCGGTGGGCTTGGAGGGCGGGAGATCGGCCAGCGGGCGGGCGGGGAGCAGGCCGAAGAGGCAGAGGAAGCCGCCGCGGGTGTCGGAGTCGGTGGCGACCAGGGTGATGTCGGCGGCGTCGGCCAGGATGCCGGTCTCCTCGCGGAGTTCGCGCACGCACGCCTGCTGCCAGCTCTCGCCGTAGTCGATGTAGCCGCCGGGCATGGCGAGTTGGCCGTAGCCGGGTTCGATGGTGCGGCGGATGACGACGAGGGTGGGCTCGGCGTCCTCCTGGATGACCGGGAGGAGGGTGACGACGACGGGCAGCGGGTTGCGGTAGCTGATCTCGGAGCAGCCCGGGCAGGTGCGGGGCCAGGCCTCGGTGCCGGGCGGGTAGGGCGCGCCGCACCAGTGGCAGTGGGAGTTGGGCCGGTTGCTCGTCCTGCTCACCTCTTGAGTGGTCATGGCCGGATGGTAGTGCGCCGGTGGGCGGCCGATGGGGCCGGTCAGCGGATCTCGTCCTCGCGGGTGGGGCGCAGCAGTGCGGGGTGGAGGAGGTGGGCGTCGCCGGCGCGGTAGGTGCGGGCGCGCGGGCCGCCGCGGGCGCCGCCGCGTTCGGTGGTGGTGCCGGTGCTGTCGACGAAGCCGGGGACGGAGAGCACCTTGCGGTGGAAGTTGCCGGGGTGGAGCTTCTCGTCCCAGACGGCCTCGTAGACGGCGCGCAGCTCGGGGATGGTGAAGTCGTACTGGAGGAAGGCGGTGGCCAGCGGGCTGTACTCGATCTTGGCGCGGGCGCGGTCGAGGCCGTCGGCGAGGATGCGGGCGTGGTCGAAGGCCAGCGTGATCGGTGCGGGGCCGGCCTCCGCGGTGTGCGGGGCGGCCGCGGTGGGCTCGGAGGCGGGACCGGTGGGCTCCGTGGCGGGACCGGTGTGCCCCCCGACGCCACCCCCGTGGGTGTCGGCGGGCACACCGGTGGCTGGTGACCGGCCGCTGGGGGGCCGGAGGTCGAGGGCGGTGACGGGGTGCCAGGCGGCGGTGGCCGCGTCGGAGCCGGCCTCGGGGTCGGGCAGGTCGGGGGCGAAGGCCAGGTAGGCGACCGAGACGACGTGCATCCGCGGGTCGCGGTTCGGCTCCCCGTAGGTGCCGAGCTGTTCGAGGTGGATGCGGCTGAGGGCGGCCTCGGCGTCGGCGGCGCCGAGCAGGCCGGTCTCCTCGGCGAGCTCGCGGGCGGCGGCCTCGTCGAGGTTCTCCTCCCCCGCCCGCAGGAATCCGCCGGGCAGCGCCCAGGCGCCCTGGTGCGGCGGGGCGGCGCGCTCGACGAGCAGGACGTGCAGGCTGCCGTGGCGCAGGGTGAGGGCGACGACGTCGACGGTGACGGCGACGGGCGTGTAGGCGCGCGGGTCGTAGGCGGCGAGCCACGCGCTCTCGTCGGTGCCGGTGTCGGCGGGGGGCTGCTCCGCGGCCATGGCCGGCTCCTCTCCGTGCGGTGGTCGTCGTTCTCGGACTGAGCACAACGTAGCGATCCCCGGGGGCCGCGGCAAATGATTTTGGAGGGGCCGGCGCCGGGGCGGTCCTAGGCTGTCGGAGCAGGGGGTTTCGGTTCGGGAAGGGGTCTGCGATGGCCTGGGGCGACTTCGCCGCGGCGCTGGCCGCCGGTCCGCTGGTGCTGGACGGCGGGATGTCCAACCAGTTGGCGGCGGCCGGGCACGACCTGTCCGACGCGCTCTGGTCGGCGCGGCTGCTGGCGGACGATCCGGCGGCGGTCGTGGCCGTGCACCGGGCGTACTTCGACGCCGGGGCGGAGGTGGCGATCACCGCGAGCTACCAGGCGAGCTTCGAGGGGTTCGCCCGGCACGGGGTGGGCCGGGCGGAGGCGGCGCGGCTGCTGGCGAGCGCGGTGGAGCTGGCGCGGGAGGCGGCCGGGCGGCCGGCGGCGGGCCGGCGGCTCTGGGTGGCCGCGTCGGTGGGGCCGTACGGCGCGGTGCGGGCCGACGGGTCGGAGTACCGGGGGCGGTACGGGCTGACGGTGGCCGAGCTGGAGGCGTTCCACCGGCCGCGGCTGGAGGTGCTGGCGGCGGCCGGGCCGGACGTGCTGGCGCTGGAGACGGTGCCGGACGCGGACGAGGCGCGGGCGCTGCTGCGGGCGGTGCGCGGGCTGGGGGTCCCGGCGTGGCTGTCCTACAGCGTCGACGGCGGGCGGACCCGGGCGGGCCAGCCGCTGGCGGAGGCGTTCGCGCTCGCGGCGGAGGCCGAGGAGGTGGTGGCGGTCGGGGTGAACTGCTGCACGCCGGCGGACGCGGACCGGGCGGTGGCGCTGGCGACGCGGGTTACGGGCAAGCCGGTGGTGGTGTACCCCAACAGCGGGGAGGCCTGGGACGCCGTGGCGCGGGACTGGCGCGGTGCGCCGACCTTCCGCCCGGGGCAGGTGGCCGGGTGGCTGGGCGACGGCGCCCGACTGGTGGGCGGCTGCTGCCGGGTGGGGCCGCGGGAGATCGCCGCGGTGGCCGCCGAGGTGGCGCGCGACCGGCGCTGAGGTGAACGCCGGGCGGGCGATTTACCGAGGGGGAAGGTGCACGGACGGGGGGCGGCCTGGCAGACTCGTCCCGTTACCAATGCGGTCGACAATGTCGACCGCCTGTCAGCCCGGAGGTATCGAATGCCCGGCCCGATCCAGTCGCTCTCCCGGGCCGCCGCGATCATGCGCCTGTTGGCCGGCGGTGAGCGCCGCCTGGGCCTGTCCGAGGTCGCGACGGCGCTGGACCTCGCCAAGGGCACGGCGCACGGCATCCTGCGCACCCTCCAGCAGGAGGGGTTCGTCGAGCAGGACCCGGAGAGCGGCAAGTACCAGTTGGGCGCAGAGCTGCTGCGGCTCGGCCAGAGCTACCTGGACGTGCACGAGCTGCGCGCCCGGGCGCTGGTCTGGGCGGACGACCTGGCCCGGGCGGCCGGCGAGACCGTCTACCTCGGGGTACTGCACCAGCAGGGCGTGCTGATCGTGCATCACGTGTTCCGGCCGGACGACACCCGGCAGGTGCTGGAGGTCGGCTCGATGCAGCCGCTGCACTCCACCGCACTGGGCAAGGTGCTGCTGGCCTACGACCCGGTGGCCCGGGGCGAGCTCGGCGAGGGCCCGTTCGAGCAGTACACCGCGCGGACGCTGATCGAGGCCGCGGACGTGGACGCGGAGGCGGCGCTGACCCGCGAGCGCGGCTGGACGGACTCGATCGAGGAGACCTGGGAGGGCGTGGCCTCGATCGGCGCGCTGATCCAGGACCGGCGGCGCAACCCGGTGGGCGCGGTCTGCATCAGCGGCCCGGTCGAGCGGGTCTGCGAGGACGGCTTCGTCAAGCCGTCGCTGGTCGCCTCGGTGCGCAGCGCCGCGCGGGCGATCTCCCGCGACCTCGGGGCCGGGCGGTTCTGAGCCCCCACCCCTCCGGCCGGCCCGCCGGCCGGCCCCCGGGCGCGCGGACGCGCCGGTAACCCCGTGTTCACACTGAGGCGCGGACGGGCGTGACGCCTGTCCGCGCCTTGGCGTTTTGTCCGCATTCGGCCATATCCGCTCGGTAACTTCGAGTGAAGGGTCACAGCTGCGTAACCCGGCCTTGACGCGAAGGTGGCGCGGGGAGGAAGCTTCCGCATGACGGTCGACATTGTCGAACGATGGCCGAGCAGACCACTCCCACAAAGCGCTCACCCGCACAGCGGTCGCTCGGCCACCTGCCCCCACCCGCACCTCCGGGCCAAATGGACAAGGGAGTCTTTGTGTCCGCGTTCTCCAACGGCGACATCTTCGTCGGCGAAACCCTCGGCACCGCCGCCCTCATACTCCTCGGCGGCGGCGTGTGCGCCGCTGTGACCCTCAAGAAGTCGAAGGCCATCAACGCCGGCTGGCTGGCGATCACCTTCGGCTGGGGCTTCGCGGTGATGATCGCCGCCTACATGTCGGCCTCCAAGTCCGGCGCCCACCTCAACCCGGCCGTCACCCTCGCCCTCGCCGTCAAGAGCGGCGAATGGGGCGACGTTCCGCTCTACCTCGGCTCGCAGATGCTCGGCGCGATGATCGGCGCCGTCCTCGTCTGGGCCACCTACCTCGGCCAGTTCCAGGAGAACAAGGAGCCGACCCTGGGCATCTTCTCGACCGGTCCCGAGATCCGGAACCCGATCCAGAACATGCTCACCGAGATCATCGGCACCTTCGTGCTCTGCTTCGCGATCCTCACCCAGGCGGGCAACGAGGGCCTCGGCAAGTCCGGCCTCGGCATCCTGATCGTGGCGTTCACCGTCGTCGGCATCGGCCTCTCGCTCGGCGGCCCGACCGGCTACGCCATCAACCCGGTCCGCGACCTGGGCCCGCGCATCGTCCACTCGCTGCTGCCGATCCCGAACAAGGGCGGCTCCGACTGGTCCTACGCCTGGATCCCGGTGGCCGGCCCGCTCGTCGGCGGACTGCTGGCCGGTGGCCTCTACAACGTCATCTTCTAAAGCCGGCCATCTTTCCGGAACAGGCTTCACCCAGCCCGAGCACGGGGACTGACCCGACAGTCAGACCCACCCACCCCCGAACCCCCGACTGAGCCGAGGACCCTCATGACCTCCACTGGCACCGGCAACTACATCGCCGCGATCGACCAGGGCACCACCTCCAGCCGCTGCATCATCTTCGGCGCGGACGGCCGGATCGTCGCGGTCGACCAGCAGGAGCACCGCCAGATCTTCCCCCAGCCCGGCTACGTCGAGCACGACGCCGCCGAGATCTGGACCCGGGTGCAGTCCGTCATCCGCGGCGCCCTGGAGAAGGCCGGCCTGACCAGGGACGACATCCGCGCGATCGGTATCACCAACCAGCGCGAGACCACCGTCCTGTGGGACCGGAACACCGGTGAGCCGGTGCACAACGCCCTGGTGTGGCAGGACACCCGCACCGAGGGCCTCTGCCGCGAGCTGGGCCGCAACGTCGGCCAGGACCGCTTCCGCCGCGAGACCGGCCTCCCGCTGGCCAGCTACTTCGCCGGCCCGAAGATCCGCTGGCTGCTGGACAACGTCGAGGGCCTGCGGGAGCGCGCCGAGGCCGGCGACATCCTGTTCGGCACCATGGACACCTGGGTGATCTGGAACCTCACCGGCGGTGTGAACGGCGGCAAGCACGTCACCGACGTGACCAACGCCAGCCGCACCATGCTGATGAACCTCAAGACCCTGGCCTGGGACGAGAGCATCGCCGAGTCGATGGGCGTGCCGATGGCCGTCCTGCCGGAGATCCGCTCCTCCGCCGAGGTGTACGGCGAGGCCGTCGGCGACCTGGCCGGCGTCCCGGTCGCCTCCGCGCTCGGCGACCAGCAGGCCGCGCTGTTCGGCCAGACCTGCTTCAACGAGGGCGAGGCCAAGTCCACCTACGGCACCGGCACCTTCCTGCTGCTCAACACCGGCGAGAAGATCGTCAACTCGTACCACGGCCTGCTGACCACCGTCGGCTACCGGATCGGCGACCAGGCCCCGGTGTACGCCCTGGAAGGCTCGATCGCCGTCACCGGCTCGCTGGTCCAGTGGCTGCGCGACCAGCTCGGCATCATCTCCACCGCCGCCGAGATCGAGACCCTCGCCAACACCGTCGAGGACAACGGCGGCGCCTACTTCGTCCCGGCCTTCTCCGGCCTGTTCGCCCCGTACTGGCGCTCCGACGCCCGCGGCGTGATCGCCGGCCTCACCCGGTACGTCACCAAGGGCCACCTGGCCCGGGCCGTGCTGGAGGCCACCGCCTGGCAGACCCGCGAGGTCGTCGACGCCATGCAGAAGGACTCCGGCGTCGAGCTCACCGCGCTCAAGGTCGACGGCGGCATGACCAGCAACAACCTGCTCATGCAGAACATCGCCGACGTCCTGGACGCCCCGGTCGAGCGCCCGTACGTGGCCGAGACCACCGCGCTGGGCGCCGCCTACGCGGCCGGCCTGGCCGTCGGCTTCTGGAACGACCTCGACACCCTGCGGGCCAACTGGCACCGCGCCGCCGAGTGGACCCCGCGCATGGACGAGGCCACCCGGGAGCGCGAGTACAAGAAGTGGCTCAAGGCCGTGGAGCGCACCATGGGCTGGGTGGAGGAGGACGAGCAGAACTGACCGCAGAGCCGGTCGGGGCCCGCGGGCCCCGACCGGCTCGCCCCCGTTTCACCGGCCCGCCGCACCGGGCCGACCGGCCTCTCAGCAGGGGCCGCACCGCACACCGAGAGGAGTAACGGCGCCGCCCGACCCGCGTCGCCGTAACACACACCATGGCAACCATCCCGACCCTGGGCGCCGAGCGCACCGCCGGCCGCACCGCCTCCCGCGCCGAGACCCGCGAGCTGCTGGGCAAGGCCACCTACGACCTGCTGGTGATCGGGGGCGGCATCCTCGGCACGGCCGTCGCCTGGACCGCCTCCCAGGCCGGCCTCAAGGTCGCCATGGTGGACGCCGGCGACTTCGCTGGAGCCACCTCCAGCGCCTCCTCCAAGCTCGTCCACGGCGGCCTGCGCTACCTGCAGACCGGTGCGGTCAAGCTCGTCGCCGAGAACCACAAGGAGCGCCGCGCGCTCTCCACCGACGTCGCCCCGCACCTGGTCAACCCGCTGACCTTCTTCGTGCCGGTCTACAAGGGCGGCCCGCACAGCGCCCCCAAGCTCGGCGCCGGCGTCTTCCTCTACTCCGCGCTCTCCGCCTTCCGCGACGGCATGGGCCGCGTCTCCACCGCCGCGCACGCCGCCCAGCAGGTGCCCGCGCTGCGCACCGAGGGCCTGCGCTCGGTGGCCGTCTACGGCGACCACCAGATGAACGACTCGCGCGTCGCCGTGATGACCGTGCGCGCCGCCGTCGACGCCGGCGCCGTGGTGCTCAACCACGCCGAGGTCACCGGCCTGCGCTTCACCGGCGGCCGGGTCACCGGCGCCGAGCTGAAGGACCGTCTGGACGGCACCGAGTTCGGCGTCGACGCCCGCCTGGTCCTCAACGCCACCGGCCCCTGGGTCGACCACCTGCGCCGGATGGAGGACGCGGGCGCCGCGCCGTCGATCCGCCTCTCCAAGGGTGCGCACGTGGTGGTCAAGCGCCGCGCCCCGTGGCGCGCCGCCCTCACCATCCCGATCGACAAGTACCGCGTCTCCTTCGCCATCCCGTGGGAGGACCACGTCCTGCTCGGCACCACCGACGAGGAGTACACCGGCGACCCGCAGGACGTCCGGGCCACCGAGGCCGACATCGACCAGATCATGGGCGAGGCCGCGCACGCCATCCGCGACGAGCACCTCGACCGCGACCTGATCACCTACTCCTTCGCCGGCCTGCGCGTCCTCCCCGGCGGCCCCGGCGACACCGCCGCCGCCAAGCGCGAGACCGTCGTGACCGAGGGCAAGGGCGGCATGCTGTCGGTCGCCGGCGGCAAGTGGACCACCTACCGGCACATCGGCCGGACCGTGCTGGAGAAGCTGGCCCACGTGCCCGGCACCAGCCTCGGCGAGGACATGTCCCCGATCGCCCCGACCGTCCCGCTGCCCGGCGTCGGTGCCCCGAACGCCGTCGCGCACCGGCTGCTGATCGACCGCGAGCCGGGCTCCCGCATGGAGCCGCTGGTCGCCAAGCACCTGGCCAGCCACTACGGCACGCTCTCCTTCGAGATCGCCCGCCTGATCGACGAGAACCCGGAGCTGGGCCGGCCGATCCACGAGGACGGTCCGGACGTCTGGGCGCAGGTCGCCTACGCCGCCGACAACGAGTGGGCGTACACCACGGACGACGTGCTGCGCCGCCGCACCACGATGACCGTGCGCGGCCTGGACACGCCGGAGATCCGCGCGGAGGTCGACACCTTCCTCGCGAAGCGCGGAAGCAAGTAAGCACAGCCTCGCGAAGCGCGGAAGCAAGTAAGCACAGCCCCGCGAAGCGCGGAAGCAAGTAAGCACAGCCTCGCGAAGCGCGGAAGCAAGTAAGCACAGCCCCGCGAAGCGCGGGACCAAATAAGCACGACCTCGCGCAGCGCACCGGTGCTCATCGGTGTGGAACGGGCGGGCGTCCGGGTGTTCCGGGCGCCCGCCCGTTCGTGTTGTGGCCGTCGTCGCGCCGTCACACCGGGCGCGCCGTCACACCGGCACGCCGGCCTTGATCACCTGGCGCAGGTGGCGCTCCGGCCGGGTGAGCACGGCGACGTCCGCCAGCGGGTCGCCGTCGACCACCAGCAGGTCCGCGTGGGCGCCCGGGGCGAGGGTCCCGATCTCCCCCGCCATGCCGAGCAGCCGCGCCGCCGTCACGGTGGCCGAGCGGATCACGTCCGCGGCCGGCTGCACCTCGGCGCGGAGCCGGAACTCCTCCAGCTGGGCCGGGTGCAGCGGGCCGAGCAGGTCGCTGCCGTAGACCAGGTTGACGCCCGCCCGGTGGGCCCGCTCCAGCGCGGCCAGCCCCTGGTCGCGGACCTCGGCGAGCTTGCCGAGCGCGGCGGGCGGCAGGCCCGAGGCGGCGCCGAGCTTCGCGGTCTGCTCGTAGGCGACCAGGGTGGGGACCAGGAAGGCGTCCCGCTCGCGCAGCAGCGCGGCGCTGGCGTCGTCCAGCAGGTTGCCGTGCTCGACGCAGCGCACCCCGGCCCGCAGCGCCCGGTCGATGGCGCGCGGGTGGTAGGCGTGAACGGTGACGTAGCGGTTGTGGTTCTCCGCCTCCTCGACGGCCGCGCGGATCTCCTCCTCGCTGTACTGGACGGCCGCGATCTCGTCGTTCGGCGAGGCGACGCCACCGGAGAGCAGCACCTTGAGGTGCGCGGCGCCCTTGCGGAACTCGTCCCGGGCGGCGGCCCGGACGGCGTCGACGCCGTCGGCGATCCGGCCGAAGTGCGGGCGGGCCTCGCAGCAGGGCAGCGCGTCGTCGCCGAGGGGGCGCAGGTCGCCGTGTCCGCCGGTCTGGGAGAGCGCCTTGCCCCCGTGGACGAGCCGGGGGCCGGGCGCGAGGCCCTCGGCCAGGGCGCGGGCCATGCCGTGGTCGGCCCCCCCGACGTCCCGGACGGTGGTGAAGCCCCGGCGCAGCATGCGCCCGGCTTCGGCGAGGGCGCGGACGGTCGCGTAGCCGGGGGTCCAGTCGGCGACGTCCCGCAGATCGAGGCTGGTGACCAGCAGGTGGACGTGCGCGTCGATCAGGCCGGGCAGCACGGTGGCGCCGCGGGCGTCGATCACCCGCACGTCCTCGCCGGCCGCGGGCGGGCGCCCGGTGCCGGTGGCGGCGATCCGGCCGTCGGCGGCCTCCAGCCAGGCGGGCTCGGTGCGGGTGCCGTCCTCGGGGTGCAGCAGGTGGGCGTGGGTGATCAGCAGTCGGCTCATGGCGCGGTCCCCTCCGGTTCGACGCGACCCGTGCTCGGCACGGCCCGCGTTCAGTACGGCTCGTATTCAATACGACCTGTATTGAATACACCATGTATCGTTCTCGTGTGAACCCTCCCCCCGCCCGACCCGCCGGTCCCCGACCGCCGCGCCGGCGCACCCACACCAGGGCCCGGCTGCTCGCCGCGGCGAGCGAGCTCTTCCTCACCGTCGGCTTCGCCCGGACGAGCATCGAGGACGTCTGCGCCGCCGCCGGGTACACCCGCGGCGCCTTCTACTCGAACTTCGGCAGCAAGGAGGACCTGCTGCTGGCGCTCTTCGACGAGCAGGCCGCGGGCCGGATGGCCGAGTTGGAGCGGCTGGCCGCCGCCTGCGAGGCGCTCGCGCCGCAGGAGCGGGCCCGCCGTCTGGTCGAGGCGCTGCTGCGGGTCGAACCGGAGGAGGCCGGCTGGATCCTGCTCTTCCTGGAGTTCCGGCTGCTCGCCGCCCGCACCGCAGGGCTGGCCGACCGGGTCGCCGCGCACGACCGCACGGTGTCCGGGGCACTCGCCGCGGTGCTGGAGCGGGCACTGCCGGAACTGGTGCCGCCGGGCGCCTCGGCGGCGCAGGCCGCCGCGGTGATCCTGGCCGCGCGGGAGGGGCTGCTGGCCCGGACCGCGGCCGGCGGCGAGGTGGCGGAGGAGTTGCTGGCCGCGACCGCCGCCGTCCTGGGCGGAATGCTCGGCTGAGCACCCGGGAAGGCGCCGAGGGGCGGCACCCGGTCGATCCGGGTGCCGCCCCTCGGGGGTGACGTGCGATGTGGTGCGGTGCAGGCCCTGACGAGAGGACTAGATGTACTGACCACGGAGGTTGGTGACAGGGCTCACGGCGTGGTGATCTTGAAATGAGTGAGGGCCTTCTGGCTCGGTGTGGATTGCGACATCTGCACCTCAGCCAGAAAGGCCCTCATGCCACACCGTAACGCACCGCTGACCGAGACCGGACGCCTGCGCCTGGCCCGCTGCGTGGTCGACGACGGCTGGCCGTTGCGGCGGGCCGCCGAGCGCTTCCAGGTCTCGCCCACCACGGCCAAGCGCTGGGCGGACCGCTACCGGGCGCTGGGCGAGGCCGGTATGAGCGACCTCTCCAGCCGCCCGCACCGCAGCCCCCGGCGGACCCCGTCGCGCACCGAGCGGCGGATCATCAAGGTCCGCGTCCTGCGCCGCTGGGGCCCGGCCCGCATCGCCTACCTGCTGCGGCTCAACCCAGCGACCGTGCACCGCGTGCTGACCCGCTACCGGCTCGCCCGCCTGGCCCACCTGGACCGCGCGACCGCTCGCCCGGTGCGGCGCTACGAACGCGCCGCACCGGGCGAGTTGGTCCACGTCGACATCAAGAAGCTCGGCAACATCCCCGACGGCGGCGGCCACAAGATCCTGGGCCGTGAGGCCGGCCGCAAGACCCGTTCCGGCGCGGGCTACAGCTACCTCCACAACGCCGTGGACGACCACTCCCGCCTGGCCTACAGCGAGATCCTGCCCGACGAGCGCAAGGAGACCGCCACCGCCTTCTGGGCCCGGGCAAGCGAGTTCTTCGCCCGGGCCGGGATCGCCGTCCAGCGCGTGCTGACCGACAACGGCTCCTGCTATCGCTCCCGGACCTGGCGCGATGCCCTCGCGGCCGAAGGCATCACGCACAAGCGAACCCGGCCCTACCGGCCCCAGACCAACGGCAAGGTCGAACGCTTCAACCGCACCCTGCTCGACGAATGGGCCTACGCCAGGCCCTACCGCACCGAACAGGAACGCCGCGACGCCTACCCCGCCTGGCTCCACACCTACAATCACCACCGCGGACACACAGCACTCGCAGGCAAGCCACCCGCCAGCCGCGTCCCCAACCTCACGAGTCAGAACAACTAGATGACCAGGCTGAGCGGCAGGATGAGGGCGATCGCGACGACGGATATCACCGTCTCCATCACCGACCAGGACTTCAGCGTCTGACCGACGCTCATCCCGAAGTACTCCTTCACCAGCCAGAAGCCCGCGTCGTTCACGTGCGAGAAGAAGAGCGATCCGGCACCGATCGCCAGCACCAGCAGGGCCGCGTGGGTGGAGGACATGCCGGCCGCGAGCGGCGCCACGATGCCGGCCGCGGTGATGGTGGCGACCGTGGCCGAGCCGGTGGCCAGCCGGATCAGGACGGCGATCAGCCAGCCGAGCAGCAGCGCCGAGATGTGCCACTTGCTCGACCACGTGCTGACCGCGTTGCCCACGCCGACGTCGATCAGCGTCTGCTTGAAGCCGCCGCCCGCGCCGACGATGAAGACGATGCCCGCGATCGGGCCGAGCGACGAGCCGACGGTGGCGGAGATCCGCTCCTTGGAGAACCCGGCCGCCCGGCCGAGCGTCACCATGCCGAGCAGGGTCGCGGCGAGCAGCGCGATCAGCGGCGAGCCGATGAAGTCGAACACGCGCTGGACCATGGCGTTCGGGTCGTCGACGACCACGTCGGCGAGCGCCTTGCCGAGCATCAGGACCACCGGCAGCAGGATGGTCGCGAGCACCGCGCCGAAGGACGGGGTGCGCTCGTGCTTCACGGTCTCCACCGGGGTGGTGGTCGGGATCTCCAGCGGGCCCACCCAGCGCTCGGCCAGGCGGGCGAACAGCGGGCCGGCGACGATCAGCGTCGGGACGGCGATGAGCAGGCCGAGGGCCAGGGTGATGCCGAGGTCGGCCTTGAGCGCGTCGACGGCGACCAGCGGGCCCGGGTGCGGCGGGACGAGTCCGTGCAGCACCGAGAGTCCGGCCAGGGCGGGGACGCCGATCCGCATCAGCGGGACGCCGCCCCGGCGGGCGACCAGCAGCACGATCGGGATCAGCAGCACCACGCCGACCTCGAAGAACAGCGGCAGGCCCAGCACGGCCGCGATCAGCGCCATCGCCCAGGGCAGTGCGCGGGTGCCGGAGCGCGCCAGCACGGTGTCCGCGATGATGTTGGCCCCGCCGGAGTCGGCGAGCAGCTTGCCGAGCATGGCGCCGAGCCCGATCAGCAGGCCGACGCCCGCGACGGTGGCGCCGAAGCCGGTGGAGAAGCTCGCGAGCAGCTTGTCGAACGGGGCGCCGGCGACGACGGCCAGCAGCCCGGAGCCGAGCGTGAGAGCGAGGAACGGGTGCAGCTTCAGCTTGGTGATCAGCACGACGATCGCGCCGATGCTGAGCAGCACCGCGACCAGCAGGCGGGTGTCGCTGCTGGTGTGCGGCAGGGCCGGTGGGGCGGCCGCCAGCAAGGTGAGGGGCAGGCTCACGCGAGGTCTCCATTGACGGGCCGCAGCAGCGCCACGGCCAGCTCGACGAGTTCTTCGGGGGACGGGCCGACGTCCAGGACGGCGCCGTGCTCGTCCGCCCCGAGGGGTTCCAGGGCGGCGTACTGCGAGGCGAGCAGCGACGGCGGCATGAAGTGGCCGGTGCGGTGGGCGAGCCGGTCCTCGACCAGCTCGGTACCGCCGCTGAGGTGCAGGAAGAAGGCGCCCGGGCAGGCCGCGCGCAGGGTGTCGCGGTAGCGGTGCTTCAGCGCCGAGCAGGTGACCACCCCGCCGGTGCCGGCCTCCGTCCGCTCCCGCAGCCAGCCGCCGAGGGCGCGCAGCCAGGGGGCGCGGTCCTCGTCGTCGAGCGGGATGCCGGCCGACATCCTGGCGATGTTGGCCGGCGGGTGGAAGTCGTCCGCCTCGGCGTAGGGGAGGTCGAGGCGGTCGGCCAGGAGGCGGGCCACGGTGGTCTTGCCGACACCGGAGACGCCCATCACCACGACGGTGAGGGGCGTTTCGGGGGTGCCGTGGTTCTCGACGCTGAGAGCCATAGAGGGTGCTCCTTCGTTGCTGGCCGCCACTATCGCTCCAAAGGTATGACGTATTCAAGCCCCGGAAACCAAATCGTCATACTTTTGGGGCGTCATCGGCGGGCGGGCGGGGCGAACCCGCGGGGAGCGGACCGGGACGGGGCGTCTAGGCTGGGCGGATGGAGATCCAGGGGCTGCCCGGCCGACTGCTTGCGGAGCTCGGGCCGGCGATCGCGTCCGGGGAGATTCCCGAGGGCGCGGTGCTCCGCGGCGAGGAGCTGGAGGAGCGGTTCGGGGTGTCGCGGACGGTGGTCCGCGAGGCGGTGCGAATCCTGGAGGGGATGCGCATGGTGGCCCCCCGCCGACGGGTCGGCATCACCGTGCAGCCGAAGTCCGACTGGGACGTCTTCGACCCGCTGGTGATCCGCTGGCGCCTGGCCGGCGCCGACCGCCCGGCCCAGCTGCGGTCGCTCGGCTCGCTGCGGGTCGCCGTGGAGCCGGCCGCCGCCGCGCTCGCCGCCCGGCACGCCAGCGACGACGAGCGGCGTGAACTCAGCGCACTGGCGGTGGAATTGACGATGACTGCGCGGGCCGCCGACCTGGAGACCTTCCTCCGGCACGACATCGCCTTCCACGCCACCGTACTGAAGGCCTCCGGCAACGAGATGTTCGCCCACCTCGGTGACACCGTCGGGGCGGTGCTCACGGGCCGCACCGAGTACCATCTGATGCCCCATCAGCCGGAGCCGTACGCGATCCGGTTGCACCGCGAGGTGGCGGAGGCGATCTGCGCGGGGGACGCCGAGCACGCGGAGCAGGCGATGCGCACGATCGTGGTGGGCGCCCTGGAGGAGCTCAACCAGCAGCTCGGCTGAGGCCGGCCGCGCCGGCCGGCCCGCGGGTGTCGGCCCGACGGTCGGCCCGGCGGCGGCGCTGTGGCCGACCGCCGGCCCGCGGGTGTCGGCCCGACGGTCGGCCCGGCGGCGGCGCTGTGGCCGCGCCGCGACGGCCGGCCGGCGGGGCTTTCCGGTGCAGATCACACGATTTGACGGAAGTTCGGCCGATTGGCGCGCATAGTCCGGTTGGTGCCGGGCAGAGTGGTGCGCAGGGGCGCGTTCCGTGCTCCCGTGCCACCCGTCCTGCCACCGTGACCGCGCTGGGGGTCGCCCGATGTCCGTCGCACGCCGTCGCCGCCGTCTGCCCGACGAGGTACGGGTCGCCGTCGTCCGGGCGGTGCTCTGCCTGGCGTTCACCCTGGTCGGCCTGCTGGTCGCGGCACTGGCCTCGTACGCGGACAGCTGGCTGCTGACGCCCGCGCTGATGGCGATGGGGCTCGGGGTCTTCGGCACGATGTGGTGCCTGCTGGAGATCCTGATCTCGCGCCAGGTGGCGGCCCAGCGGGTGCGCGGGCCGAACCCGGCCTCGCCGATGGCGGGCAGCCGGGCGGCGGCACCCGCACCGCAACCGCGTCCGGTCCCCCGCCCCCAGCCGCACCCGCACCCGCACCCGCACCCGCACCCGCACCCGGCGACGCCGCCCGCGCGTCAGCCCCAGGAGCGGCAGCAGGGACGGCAGATCCAGGGGTGGCAGCCGCAGGAGCGACCGTCGCCGGGGTGGCAGCCCCGGCAGAACCGGCCGCCGCAGGGCGGTCGGCAGTCGCGCGTGCCGATGCCGTAGCCACTGCGGGTGCCATGGCCGTTCCGGTACCCGCAACGGCTGCGCCCCGGCCCCGGCCGGGACACGGGCGCCCCGCTCCCCGGCGGAGGAGCGGGGCGTCCGGCGCGCGCGTCAGGAGGCCGGGGCGTCCGCGGGGCGCTTGAACATCCGGGTGGCGGTGATCTCGCCGTGGATGGTCGGGCCGTCCGGGTCCGGTGCGGCCGGCAGGCCGGGCCGCAGGTGCTCCTCCACCGAGATGTACTTCAGCCCGGCCCGCAGGTCGGCGTCGTTGCGCAGCCGGATGACCAGCGGGAACTCGGCGAGCGCGGTGGTGTCGAACAGGCCGGTGGTGTAGATCAGCTGGACGCCGAGCGCGTCCGCGACCGCCCGCTGGAGCTCCAGCAGGTAGGTGGCGTTGGCCCGGCCGATCGGGTTGTCCAGGAAGAGCGTGCCGGCGTGCCGCAGCTGGGACTGACCGCGGTCGTTGGCGCGCAGCGCGGCCATGGTGCAGTAGAGCGCGATGGCCGCGGTGAGCAGCTGGCCGCCGGAGAAGACGTCGGACATCTGGCCGACGCCCACCCGCTCGGCGCGCAGCACCGCGTCGGGCTTGAGGATCTCGACGCTCACGCCGCGCGGGCCGATCGCGGCCGCGACGCCGCGCAGCAGCAGGGACATGCCGTCGCGGCGGAGGTCGCTGTTCTTCTTGACGGCGGCCCGGGTCGCCTCGTCGATGACCTCGCCGAGCCGCTCGACCAGGGTGGCGTGGTCCGGGTCCTCGAAGCGGATCCGCAGGAACTCCTGGCCGGACCACTCCCCCAGGCCCTCGGGCAGGCGGGAGAGCCGCTGCGCCGCGCGCAGGGTGGCGAGCGAGGACTCGACCAGGCCGCGCAGCCGGTCGACGATCGAGCCGCGGTTCCTCTCCAGCTGGGCGAGCTCGTCGGTGAGCACGCGCAGTCGGGGGGCGAAGGCGGTGGCCCAGGCGGCCGCGTGGTCCGGCAGCGCGGAGGCGGGCAGTTCGCGGATCTGCTGACGGGCGGGGGTCCGGACGGCCTCGTAGCGGGCCGCGTTGGCGTGCCGGACGAGGGCGTCGGAGGCGTCGCGGACGGCGAGCTCGGCCGAGGAGAGCTCGCCGGCCGCGGTGCGCAGGGCCCGGCGGGCCTCGGCGGCGGCGGTGCGGGCGTCGGTGAGCGAGCCGAGGTACGGCTCGACCGGCTGGCCCTCGTCGTCCTGGTGCTCGCGCAGGCCGTCGCGGAGCTGACCGGCGTGCTCGTCGAAGTCCGCGGCCGCGGCCTGGGCGGCGTCGAAGGTGCGCTGCAGGTCGGCGTAGGCGAGGCGGGCGGCGTCGACCGTCTCGCGGCGCTCGGCCAGCCGGCTGGTGGCGGTGCGCAGCAGGACCTGGGCGTGCTCGGGGTCGGTGGGGACGAGGTCCTCGGGCAGCTCCGTGTGGGCGTCGCCGTCCGCCGGGGCGGAGCGCTCGGCCTCGCCGCGCAGGCGGCCGAGCTGCTCGCTGGCGGCGGCCGCACGGGCCTCGATGGTGGCGACCAGCTCCTCGGCGCGGGCGGCGGCGGCCTGGCGGGCCGGGCCGTCGGCGCCGTCGGGGCTGCCCAGCAGCTCCTCGGCGCGGGTGCGGACCTTGTTGGTGAGGCGGTCGAGCTCGGCCGCGGCGGTGGCCTCGTCGCCCTCGGCGCGGGCCTGCTCGGCGCGCAGGTCGGCGCCGACGCCGACCTTCTCGTAGAGCTGGGAGGCGGCCCGGTAGGCCTCGCGCAGGGCGGGCAGCGCGGCGGGCGCGGTGGTGTCGGGCTCGTCGGACTGCTCGCCGGCCGGGATCTCGGCGCGCTCGGCGCGCAGGGTGCGGGCGGTGCGGCGGGCGTCGTCGGCGGCGCGCTGGGCGGCTCGGCGGTCCTCGTCGCAGGTGCGGGCGCGCTCGGCGCACACCGTCTGGCGGCGGTCGCACTCGGCGGCGTCCTCGGCGAGTTCGCGCTGGCGGCGCGTCCAGCCCGCGCGCTCGCGCAGGCGGAAGGCGAGGCCGGAGAGCGCGTCGGCGCGACGGCGGGCCCGCTGGGCGCTCTCGCGGTGCTCCTCGTGGGTGACGGCGGCGGCGGCGTGGTCGGTCTCGGCCTCGTCGTGGTCCGCGCGCAGGGTGCCGAGCGCGGCGGTGGCCTGCTCGGCGTGCTCGCGGGCGGCCTCGGCCGCGGCGGCCAGCTCGGCGAGGGTGCCGGGCGGGCAGCTGGCGTGCCAGGAGGCGAGGCGCGCGGCGAGGGCGCGGTCGCCGCCTAGGCGGGCGGCCAGCTCGCGGATGTGCTCCTCGCGGGCGGTGGCGCGGGCGCGCAGCTCGCGGCGCTCGCCGTCGGCCGCGGACTCGTCGTGCATGGCCGGGTTCGGCGGGACGAGGAAGAACGCCGGTTCGTCGGTGATCGGGGCGATCAGCGATGCGGCGGCGCCGACGGCGACGGTGGAGCGCGGCAGCAGGGCGGCGGCCTGCAGCGCCTCGCGGGCGCGCTCCAGCGAGTTGGGGTCGGTGATGACCACGCCGTCGACCAGTTCGGGCCGGGCGGCGAGGATCGCCTCGTGGTCGGCCGGGTCGACGGACTGGGCCAGGTAGCGCCAGCCGGGCAGCGCCGGGATGCCGTGCTCGGCCAGGTACTCGACGGTGGCGAGGACGTCCGGGCCGGGCGGCAGCAGGCCGCCGTCGCCGAGGGCGGCCAGGATGCGGGCGTCGTCGGCGGCGGCGGTGCGCAGGTCGAACAGGGTGCGCTCGGCGGTGGCGATGGCCTCGTCGAGCAGCTCGCGCAGGTACTCGGCGGAGCGGTCGAGGACGGCGGGGGTGAGGAAGCCGGCGTCCTCCTCGGCGCTGTCCTGGTAGGGCGTCAGGGAGAGCAGGTCGGCCAGGCGCGGCTCGGTGGCGAGCAGGGCGGCGGTGCGCTGCTCGGCGGCGAGGGCCTGGGCGGCGGCCTTGCGGGCGTCGTTGGCGCGTGCGGCGGCGAGCTCGGCGCGGCCGGTGGCGGCGGCGGCCTCGCGGAGCCGGGTGGCGGCCGACTCGGCGGCGGTGCGGGCCTGGGCCAGGGCGGCGCTGGCGCTCTTCTCGACGTCGGCGGCGTGCAGCGCGGCGCGGGCCGGGTCGACGTCCCCGTCGGCGTCGATGAATCCGGCCTCGACGGCGGCCGCGGTCTCCTGCTCGACCTCGGCGAGGCGCTGACGCAGGTGTTCGGCCTCGCTGCGCGCCTTCTGGGCGGCGGTGGCGGCCTCGGTGGCGTCCGACTGGGCCTTGGCGCCGTCGGCCTGCAGCTCGCCGGCGCGCTCCTCCTCGGTGTCGGCGCGGGACTCGGCGGCCGCGGCGGCGGCTTCGAGGGCGCGGGCGAGGGCGGTGGCGGCCCGGGCGCGGGCGGCCAGGGCCGGCGCGGCGTCGAGCTCGGCCTCGCGGATGGCGGCGCCGACCCGGGCCACCCGGTCGGCGGCGGCGCGGTGGCGCAGCACCGCCTCGGCGGCCTGCCAGGCGGAGTGCAGGGTGCGGGCGTCGGTGAGCTCCCGGCGCAGGGCGGCGGCCTCGGTGGTGGCGGCGGCCAGGCCGAGGGTGGCGTGCCGGTGGGTGAGCTCGGCGGTGATCAGGGTGTGCCGGGTGCGGTCGGCCTCGGCGGCGGTGACGGCGCTCGCCGCGGCGGCGACCTCGATGGCGAGGTCCTGGCCGCGGTCGCGCTCGGCGGCGGCACGGGAGGCCAGGGCGTGGGCGAGGCGGCGGGTGCGGCGCTCGGCGGTGCGGTGTGCCTCGCGCACGGTCTCGCGGGCGGTGGTCGCCTCGGCGATCCGCTCCAGCAGGTCGAGCGAGCCGGCGGTGAAGTCGCGTTCGGCGGTGAGTTCGGCGCGGCGGCCGAGCTTGGCGGCGAAGCCGTGGACGAGGTCGGCCAGACCGTCGGTGTCGCGGGTGTCGGTGACGGCGCGCAGCAGCAGGTCGGTGAAGTCGCTGTCGTGCTTGACCGCGAAGAGACCGGCCGCCTCGCCCTCGTCGGCGTTCATCTCGCGCTGGTAGCGGAAGAGCTCGGGGTCGAGGCCGAGGTCGCCGAGGTGCTCGGTCCAGCGGTCGTGGCCGTCCTCGAAGACCAGGTCGAGGTGGGGGTGCGCCTTGCCGGCCTCGGTGAGGGCGTCGCGGAAGCCCTTCATGGTGCGGCGGCGGCCGCGGGCCTTCTGGTCGCCGGCCAGGCTGACCCGCTCGGCGACCGGGAGGGAGTCCAGGGTCAGTCCCGGGCCGGGGCGGAAGGAGTACCAGGTCTCGGCGAACTTGCGCGGGTCGGAGGAGACCTGGCGGCCGCGCCACTCGCTGACCTTGCCGACCACGATCAGCTCACCGGTGACGGTGTGCTGCCACTCCAGGGCGACGTGGCCGCAGTCGTCGGCGAGCAGGAACTTTCGCAGCACGCCGGAGCTGGCGCCGCCGAGGGTGTTGCGGTGGCCGGGGAGCATGACCGAGAAGATCAGCTTGAGCAGGACGGACTTGCCGCCGCCGTTCTCCAGGAAGAGCACGCCGGCCGGGGCGGGGCGGCGGACCGGGCCGTCGGTGTCCTCGCCGAACAGGCCGATCTGCTGGGGCGCCGGATCGGCGACCGGCTCGCCGACGCCGCGCAGGTCGAGCACCGTGTCGGCGTAGCGGGCGCCGGCCGGTCCGATCGAGTACAGGCGGACCCGGTTGAGCTCGTACATGTGCGGCGGTTCTCCAGGAAGCGGGTGGGGTGGTCGGACGGTCGGGGGGTGGTGGCGCCTCGGGGCCGGTGCCCGGTGCCGGCGCCGTTGGGGGCGGCGCGGTGGCGGGTGCTGCGGCGGGTACGGCGGCGGGGCGGGCACCGTGGGCGGGTGCGCGGTCCGGGTGCCGAGGCTCCGGGTGCCGAGGCTCCGGGCGGCGCCGTTGCGGGGGCCGCCGTCGCCGGCGGTCCTACGGCGGTGCCGCCGCGCGGAGCGTCAGAGCGAGTGGAACGGCAGGCCGGCGTCGGCGACCAGCTCGTCACCGGTGTCCGGCGGCAGCAGGCTGGCGCTGCCGTCGGAGACCGGGACGACACCGAGGTCGAGCAGCTCGGCCATCGCCGCGCTCCCGGCCAGGTCGCGGACCTGGAGCTGGTAGCGGGCGGTGGTGCGGTAGGTGCCGCCGGCGTCGTCCGCGACCTTCTGGAGGAACCCGGAATCGACCAGGAACATCACCGCCTTGGCCACGATGCCGATGGTGGAGCCCGAGAGCCGGCGGGCGTCCTTGGTGGCGCCGGTGGCGGTCCGCCGGGCCCAGACCCGCCAGGCGGCCTCCAGACCGGGGGCGTCGCTCTGCGGGTCGGTGTTGGTGCCCGCGGCGTCGGCCTGCTCCTCCAGCCGGCGGCAGGCCTGACGGACGAAGGCGTCGACGCCGTTGACGGTGATCCGGCCGAGGTAGCCGTCGTCGGCGAGGTCCTCGGGGCGCGGGAAGGCCATCGCGGCGACGGCGAGGTGGGCCAGGCCGTGCAGGAAGCGGTCGGTGGACTCGGAGGCGGCGCGGCGCGAGTAGTCGCCCATCCGGACGGCGAAGACGGAGTCCTCGGCGGCGGCGACGGCCATGCCGGCGCGCGGCGAGACCTCCAGGACGACCAGGCCCATGCCGGTGGCGACGGCGTCCGCGAGCCGGGCGAACGGGGGGTCCTCGCGGTGGCGGCGGACCAGCTCCGCGTACTCGGCGTCGCGGGCGGGGAGCAGCTTGGCCTGGAGGCCGAACGAGACCAGCCGGGCGGCGTCCGCGACGTCGGCCGGGGTGATCGCGGCGGGGGCGGCGGGCTCGGTCTCGGGCGCCCAAGACGTGTCGTGGTGGGTCGTCACGGGCGGTGCTCCTCGCGGGTGTTGCTACTGGTACGGGTGGTCCGGGCGGCGCCGGGGACGGCGGTGGTTCTGCGGGCGGCGGCGGTTCTGGGAGTGGCGGCGGTACTGCGGGTGGCGGTGGTACTGCGGGTGGCGGTGGCGCGGGACGCCCCGGTGGTCCGGCCCGGTGCGGACGGCCGGCGGTGCGTCGGCGGCCCGGCCGTCAACTGGCGTCCTTGCGGTCGGCGGCCATACCGGCCGCGTCCAGCAGGGCACTGCCCACGATGAGGTCGGCGCCGCCGAACTCCATGTCGCGCAGCGGGGTGCCGTCGTCCACCGCGAAGAGCAGCCGCTCCTCGCCCTGGCGGTAGGCGGTGCCGACCGGCGGGCTCGCCGCGTGCACGGCCAGCAGGGCGACCAGGTACGGAAGCTCCGGGTCCTGCTTGCGGGCGTCGGCGAGCAGGCCGGAGAGCCGGCGGGGGGCGTCGGCGGGCAGGTCGAGCAGCTCCAGCGCGGCCTCCAGCTGCGCCTCGGAGAACCGGCTGTCGTCCGGGGTGGCGACGAGGTCCGGGTCGGGCAGTTCGGCGCCCAGGTGCTCGCGCTCCACCGGCGGGGTGAGCAGCAGGTCCACCAGGTCGGCGACCCGGACGGAGACCGGCGTGCGCAGACCGGTGCCCCGGGCGAAGAACGCTCCGGTGGGCCGGACGGCCTGCTCCACCGGCAGCCGCAGCACGGGCGCGAGCAGCTGGCCGTAGAGGTCCATGCCGCTCCGGGCACCCGGCGTGGCGAAGGCCTGCCGGTCCTGCTCGGCACGGAACAGCGGACCGGCCTCCAGCAGGCGGGTCTGCAGCTGGGTGTGGCGGCGGATGCAGTCCTTGACGATGTCGACCAGCTCGGCGGCGCGGCGCTTGTGCTCGGGCTCCTCGGCCTCGTCGCGGGCCTTGCGGATGTTGGTGAGAATCGCATTCTCGTGCCGGTAGCGGTCGGCGATGTGGTCGAGCGCCTCGTCGATGAGATCGGGGATCGCCTGCATCCAGTCCACGGCGCGGACGTTGCGCCGGGTGGCGTCGAGGGCGCGGCGCAGCGTCTCCGCGTACTGGACGGTCCGGTAGCGGGCCTGCTCGGCGGCGAGCTGGGCGTCGGCCAGGCGGCCGCGGCGGATCAGCACCTCCAGCTTGACCTCGGCGGCGATCTGGGCCGAGGTGACGTCGGTGTCGAGCGCGCCGACCAGGACGTTGACCGCCTCGTCGGTGGTGCGCAGGTAGACGCCGCCGTCGGGGCCGGGCACCTCCTCGATCAGCTTGAAGTCGTAGTCGCGGCGGACGTACTCGCCGTCCGGGCCGAAGGTGCCGTAGACGGCGCGGAAGCCGCGGTCGACGCTGCCGACGTTGATCAGCGACTCCAGCACCCAGCGGGCCACCCGCTCGTGCTCGGCGGTGGGACGGCCGGTGGCCTGGGCGGCGACCCGCGGCAGCAGGCGGGCCAGCACCGCCTCCCGGTCCGCCCCGGTGTCGAAGTCCATGTTCAGGGTGACCAGGTCGATCGCGGCCAGGCCGACCTCGGCCATGGCGTAGCCGCCGTACTCGCCGGCCAGCATGACCTTGCGGCTGTCCAGGTCGTGCAGCGGGGCGGTGCAGGCCAGCGCCTTGAGCCGACGGGCGAGGCCCTCGTCGGCGGCGGGGCCGGGCGCGGGCCGCACGGCGGCGGAGGCGGGCCCGGCGGGCGGCCGGAGCCCGTGCCCGGTGGGCTGGTCAGCGATGGCGGTCACGGTGGACAAGGTTAGAGGTAGATACCGACATCGACCGAAACGGACCTTACGGGTGGGCCGGACACGGACGGTCGGGCCCGGCCGGCCCGACCCCGCCGATAGAACTGGATTTCGACGAAACCCGGCGGCGAGGCGCCCGGCCCGGCCATCATGCGTCCTATGATCACCAGACTGGTACGCGGCGGCCTCGCCGCCGCACTGGCCGCAACCGCCCTCGCCGCGGGCGCCGTCACCTCCGCCACCGCCTCCGCCGCGACGCCCGCCCGGGCCGCGGCGGCCGGCCCCAACGTCAGCGTCACGCAGGCGGGCAACTACCCGATCTTCCCGGTCGACAACACCAACTTCGCGGTGACCTGGACGTCCAACGGCACCGCCGACCTGACCGGGCCGACCCGGCTCACGGTCGACCTGCCGCCGGGGCTGACCACCAGCGGCGCCGCCTTCACGGCCGTGCCCGCCGACTACACCTTCACCCAGACCGTGTCCGCCGACGGGAGGCGGCTGGAAGCGGTCTTCACGGGTACCCGCGCGCCGGGGCGCAGCGACTTCATGAAGGTGTACGTCGCCTCGCACGGCACCAGGCCGGCCGGCGCGATCACCGTCACGGTGGCCAACGCGGGCGACGCCGACCCCTCCGACAACGTCTCCACCTACCTGCTCGGCAGCGGCCTGCAGCCGCGGACCACCGCGCCCGCACCCGCCGTCACCGGCCTCGGCACCACCACCGGTCCGGGCGCCGGCGGCACCGCCGTCACGGTGGCGGGCACCCACCTGACCAACGGCTTCGTGCTGTTCGGCGGCGTCCCGGCGAGCGGCACCTGCACCGACACCGCCTGCACGGTGACCACTCCGGGCGGCTCCGGCAGCGTCCCGGTCACCGTGGTGACCCCGGGCGGCCCGGCCGCGGCGCCGACCGCCTTCGACTACACCGGTGCGCCGCCCGCGCCGCCGGCGGCTCCGGTCGTCACCAACCTGACCACGAAGAGCGGCCCGGCCGCGGGCGGCACCCAGCTGTACGTCCAGGGTTCGAACCTGACCTACGGCACGGTCGCCTTCGGCGGCGTCCCCGCCGCGCACGTCTCCTGCGGCCCGACCTTCTGCTCGGCCACCGCGCCGGCCGGGACGGGCACGGTGGACGTGACGGTCACGACGGCGGGCGGGACCAGCGCGCCCGGTGCCGCCGACCGGTTCACGTACGCCGCGTAGCGACACCGCTTCCAGACCGGTGGCCGGGCCCGTTCCGGGTCCGGCCACCGGCGTCTCCGGGCAGCAGGGGCCGAGTTGAACGCGTTCAATTCCCCGGTCTAGAGTCGGTGCCGCACGGGTGGGACCAGTCCCCACCCGGACTTCGGCATGGAGGTTTGCGCTGTGACCACCGATGCTTCGCACACAGGCGGTTCGAGCGGCAGTGGACGTACGGGCGCCGACGGAGGCCCCGGCGGGAGGGGCGCCCACCGCTCCGGCGCCGACGCGTCGGGCGCCGACACCGGGGCGGTCCTGCGGCGGGTGCGCCGCTGGCTCTGGCTGTTCGTCGTCTGCCTGGTCCTGAGCGGACTGACCGCCTTCCCGCTGGAGACCGAGACCAGGTGGGTGACCGAGCTCGTCACCGGCCCGGCCGCCCCGCTGGCCGATCACGTCCCGGCCCTGGTCCGGTGGCTCGAACACGCCCGCGACGCCATCGCCGACACCAACGCGCGCTACCCCTTCCTCGCCTACGGGACGGACTGGCTGGCCTTCGCCCACCTGGTCATCGCCGCCGCGTTCTGGAGGCCGGTCAAGGACCCGCTGCGCAACATCTGGGTGATCCGGTGGGCCGTGCTCGCCTGCGCCGGCGTCATCCCCCTGGCCCTGGTCTGCGGCCCGCTCCGGGGCATCCCGCTCTACTGGCGATTCATCGACATGTCGTTCGGCATCGTCGGCGTCGTCCCGCTGCTGATCGTGCTGCGCGCCCTGCGGCCGCTGGAACGGCACGCCGCCGCGGGTGGCGCGGGTGGGGTCGGGGCCGGCCCGGGAAGCGGTGGCGCGAACCCGGGCCGGGATGGTGCGGGCACCCTCCGAGCGGCCGGCTGAACCGGTCGCCGAACCGCCCGCGGACCACGGGCTGATCCGTCCGGGGGAACGGCCTGGTGCCGGGTGCGGCGGTGCGCACGGGCCCGGCATGGACGGGCGGCAACGGCGGTGACACGCAGGCCCTACCATCTGGCTCAAGAGCTGCTGGGAGGCGGACGGGCGTGGCCGATGCGGTGATCGATCTCAATGCGGACCTGGGCGAGGGGTTCGGGCGCTGGACGCTGACCGACGACGAGGCGCTGCTGTCCGTGGTGACCAGCGCCAACGTCGCCTGCGGCTTCCACGCCGGCGATCCCTCGACGATGCGCCGGGTCTGCGCGCTGGCCGCCGAGCGCGGCGTACGGATCGGCGCCCAGGTCTCCTACCGCGACCTGGCCGGCTTCGGGCGGCGGGCGATGGACGTCCCGCCCGAGGAGCTGGCCGACGAGATCGCCTACCAGATCGGCGCCCTCCAGGTCTTCGCCCGCGCTGCCGGATCCCGGGTCTCCTACGTCAAACCGCACGGCGCCCTCTACAACCGGGTGGTGGGCGACTCCGAGCAGGCCGAGGCGGTGGTCGCGGGCGTCCTGCGGGCGGGGGCGGTCTGCGACGGCCCGCTGCCGGTGCTCGGCCTCCCCGGCTCCCGGCTGCTCGCCGTCGCCGAGGGCGTCGGGCTCCCGGTGGTCACCGAGGCCTTCGCGGACCGGGCGTACACCTGGGCCGGCACCCTCGTCCCGCGCCGCGAGCCGAACGCCGTCGTGCACGACCCCGAGACGGTGATCACCCGCGCGGTCGGGATGGCCCGGGACGGTCTGGTGGAGGCCGTCGGCGGCGAGCCGATCGCGGTGCAGGCGCGCTCGCTCTGCGTCCACGGGGACACGCCCGGCGCCGCGCAGCTCGCCTGGCGGATCCGCGGGGCGCTCGCCTCGGCCGGGGTGCGGGTGGAGGCCTTCGCGTGACGCCCGCAGGGCGGGGCGCAGGGCAGGACGGGGGACGGACGCCGGGCGGCGGGTCCACCGGTGCGGGCAGCCCGGCGGAGGGAGCGGGCAGCCCGGCGGAGCGTTCGGGCGGCGCAGGCGCGGGTACCGCCGCCGGCCGGGCCGGCACGCCGGACGATGCCGGCCGCGCGCCGGTGATCCGGACCGTCGGGGAGAACGCCCTCCTGGTCGAGCCGGCCGACCCGGCCGAGGTCGGCGCCCTCTACCGCTGGCTGCGCGAGCGGCAGGCGGAGGGCGGGCTGCCCGCCGTCGAGGAGATCGTCCCCGCGGCCCGGACCGTCCTGCTGGACGGCGCCGCCGATCTCCCGGCGCTCACCGCCCTGCTGCGCTCCGCCCGGCCGACCGCCGCGGACACCGCACCCGGACCGCTGCTCGACGTCCCGACCGTCTACGACGGCGCCGACCTCGCCGAGGTGGCCGCGCTCTGGGACGTCTCCCCCGAGGCCGCGGTGCGGATCCACAGCGAGCCCGAGTACGTCGTCGCCTTCTGCGGCTTCGCGCCCGGCTTCGGCTACCTCACCGGCCTGCCGCAGCGCTACGAGGTCCCGCGCCGCGCCACCCCGCGCGGTTCCGTCCCGGCCGGGTCGGTCGCCCTGGCCGGCCCCTACACCGGCGTCTACCCGCGCTCCTCCCCCGGCGGCTGGCAACTGCTCGGCCGCACCGGTCTGGTGCTCTGGGACGCCGACCGGGAACCGGCTGCGCTGCTCGCGCCGGGCGTACGGGTCCGGTTCACCGCGGTGCGGGGTGACCGTGGCTGAGCTCCAGGTCGTCCGGCCCGGCCCGCTGACCACCGTCCAGGACCTCGGGCGGCGGGGCGTCGCCCATCTCGGCGTGCCGCGGGCCGGCGCGCTGGACGAGCCCGCGCTGCGGGCGGCGAACCGGCTGGTCGGCAACGAGCCGGACGCGGCCGGACTGGAGACCACGCTCGGCGGTTGCGCGGTACGCGCCCTCGGCCCGGTGGTCGTCGCCGTGACCGGCGCGCCGTCGGCCGTGCGGGTGGACGACCGGACCGCCGCGTGGGGCGCGCCCGTGACCGTGCCGGACGGCGCGGTGATCGAGGTCGGCGCCGCCACCCACGGCGTCCGCGGCTACCTGGCGGTGGCGGGCGGGATCGCCGTTCCGCCGGTGCTCGGCAGCCGCTCGGCCGATCTGCTCTCGGGGCTCGGACCGGCCCCGCTGGCCGCCGGGGACCGGCTGCCGGTCGGTGTGCCGAAGCCCGGCCGGCCGCTGCCCGATCTGGTGCCGCTGCCCGCACCGCCGACCGAACTGGTGCTGCGACTGCGGCTCGGGCCGCACGCGGACTGGTTCGAACCGCAGTCGGTCGCCTGGCTGGCCCGCGACCACTACACGGTGGCCTCGGCCGGCAACCGGATCGCGCTGCGGACCGAGGGGCCGGCGGTCACCCGCGCGCGCCACGTCGAGCTGGCGAGCGAGGGCATGGTGCTGGGCGCCGTCCAGATCCCGCCGGACGGCCGGCCGGTGGTCTTCCTGGCCGACCACCCCACCACGGGCGGCTACCCGGTGGTCGGCGTCGTGCCGCGCGCCGACCTCGCCGCAGCCGCCCAGGCCCGCCCGGGGACACCCCTGCGATTCGTCCTCCTCCGGGGGCGGTGACCAGCGCGTTCGGTCCGCCGCAGCGCACCGTGGCCGTGGCGCGCCGTGCCCGTGGCGCGCGGTGCCCCCGTGGCACGGCGAGCTGCTCAGGCACGGCGCGCCGCCGCGTCGGGGCGGTCGACGCGGTCGGCCGTCGGCACGTCACGCGGCCGTGGCGCGGCGGGCCAGTGCGCGGGCCGTGGACCGGGCGAAGTCCTCGGGGTTGTCGAACATGATGTTGTGACCGGAGTCCGGGACGGCCACCAGCTCCGCGCCCGACTCCCGCAGCCGGTCCGCGCCGTCCGGCTCGCCGTCGGCCTCCGGGTAGAGGAGCGTGCGCGGGATCTCCAGGTCGAGCAGCATCTCGCGCATGGTGGGGACGGTGCCCCGCATGCGGTGGACGACGCTGCGGTAGAGGGCCTCGGGGCCGGCCAGCCGCATCGTGGACCACCAGAACCGGCCGACCCACTCCTCCACCTGGGCCCTCCCGCCGGCCAGGAACTCCTCCTCCGTGAAGGTCGCGATGCCGCTGCCGCCCGGGGTGCGGGTGGGCTCGACCGGGTCCAGCGTGGCGTCGACCAGGACCAGGTCGGTGACCAGCTCCGGGTGCCGGTGGGCCAGCACGATCGCCACTCCGCCACCCATGCTGTGCCCGATCACCTCGACCCGCTCCAGCCCGGCCGCCCGGACCGCCGCCGCCACCGCGTCGGCGTGGGACTCCAGCGTGTACGGGAAGTCCACCGGACGGTCGCTGATGCCGAAGCCCAGCAGGTCCATCAGCAGCGAGCGCCGCCCGGCGAGCAACGGGTGGGCCGCGGCCGCGGCGAAGTAGACCGGCGACGTGGCGCCGAGGCCGTGGAGGTAGAGCCGGGCGGGCTCGGCGCCGGGCAGCTCCACCCAGCGGATCAGGTCGCCGTTCGGGGTGACCGGGGCGTGACGCATGTGCGAACTCCTCCTCGGGGCAGGGGCGACGGATCCGGCCCGCGGGCATCGCGGCCGGGGCGTCCGCCGCAGCACCAAGAACATACCTCGAACCCGAGGTATAGCGATAGCGAGATAGGTGGATCCGATCTCTGAGAGAGTGGCCCTATGCTGAAGCTCGCGATCCTCGGGTTCCTCCACGACCGCCCCCTGCACGGCTACGAGCTGCGCCGCCATCTCGCCGCGCTCACCGGGCACGTCCGGCCGATCAGCGACGGCACGCTCTACCCCGCGATCAAGCGCCTGGAGACCGACGGCCTGCTGGTGCGCGAGACGGAGCCCGGCACGACGGCCGCCCCCCGCCACACCCTCCACCTCACCGAGGCCGGGCGGGCCGCCCTGCTCGGCCGGCTCCGCGAGCCCGAGCAACTGGACATCAGCGACGAGAACCGCTGGTTCACCGTGCTCGCCTTCCTCCGGCACCTGGACGCCGAGCCCGCCGCCCAGGCCGCCGTGCTCCGCCGCCGGCTGGACTTCCTCAGCGAGCCGGCCAGCTTCTTCTACGACGGCACGCGCCCGATCGGCGCCGAAGAGGTCGGCGACCCGTTCCGCCGAGGCCTCCTGCTGATCGCCCGCGCGACCTCCGAGGCGGAGCTGACCTGGCTGCGCGGGACGCTGGCCGAACTGGAGCGCACCGCCCCCTGAGGCCGCGGCGGCCACGCGCCGCCACCCCCGGCCACCCCACCCCCGCAGCGCGAACGCCCGCGGCCCGCATCGACCGTTCGACGGTCGGTGCGGGCCGCTGCGGTGTCCGGTGCACCCCGGGGCGCTCGGCGCCGGAAGCGGCGCCGCGGTGCCGGTCGACCGGGGGCCGGGGGCGTCAGTGCTGGTGGTGGGCGTGGACGACCGCGTGGCCGCGGCCGCGACCGATCATCCACTTGTTCACCGGCACGGTCAGCGCGAAGGCGAGGACGAGCGAGCCCGCCAGCGCGAACCAGAACAGCAGGTCACCGAGGCCGGCGTCCATCGCCCCCGGGACGGTCATCATCACGCTGTTGTCGATCAGCTCCATGACCAGGATCGACACGGTGTCGGCGGCCAGCGCGACCTTGACGGCGGCGCCCACGTCCAGGCCGGCCTTCTGCACGCCGCGCATGGTGAGCGCGTAGCCGAAGACGAAGGCGAGCAGCACCGAGAGCACCACGGTCGCTCCGTTGTGCAGCCCGAACGCGGTACCCAGCACCATGCCGAGGACCTCGCCGATGGCGCAGCCGGTCAGGCAGTGCAGGGTCGCCTGTGCGGCGGTCCGCCAGCTCGCCCCGCCGACGCCGTGGGCAGCCCCGTGACCGGCGTGCCCGGCGCGGCTGTGGCCGTGGTGACCGGCATGCCCGGCGTGCTCGTGACCGCCGTGACCCGCGTGGTGCTCGTGGCCCTCGTGACCGGTGTGCTGCTGGTGCTGCTCGTGCTGAGCCGGGTGTGCCATGTCGTCCTCCGCGTGTTCCGCCGCTGCGCCCGCCGGCGCCGCGCCCCTCGTTCCGACGCCATGAAACATATACCCCTAGGGGGTATGCCGCAACCCTGTCGCGCCCCTGCCGCAGCCCTCCCGTCGACGCGCCCTTCCCCACCCCGCCCCCGCGTGGTCCGATGGGTCCATGGCCGACGAACGACGCAAGGGATACGACGGAACCGGACCGGGCGCGATCACCCCCGACGGCTGCGCCGTCGAGATGTACGCACGACTGCCCCTGCACGGCGAGCCGGAGGTGATCGCACAGGCACTGCCCGCGGGCGCGCGCATCCTCGAACTCGGCTGCGGCGTGGGCCGGATGACGCACCCGTTGATCGAGCACGGCTTCACGGTCACGGCCGTCGACGAGTCCGCCGAGATGCTGGCCCGGGTGCGCGGCGCCCGCACGGTCCGCAGCCCGATCGAACACCTCGACCTCGGCGAGCGCTTCGACGCCGTCCTGCTGGCGTCCTTCCTGGTCCACGCCGGCGACCCGGCCGTCCGACGCGGCCTGCTGGAGGCCTGCCGACGGCACGTGGCGGACGACGGCTGCGTGCTGCTGCAGCGCGAGGGCGAGGACTGGCAGGACAACGTGCCGCGCGAGCGGCCGCTGGGGCCGGACGGGCTGGTCCGGATCGCCTCGGCCACGCCGGTTGGGGACGGGGTCAACTCGGTGTTCGTCGAGTACGAGTTCCCCGACGCCCGCTGGACCCAGACCTTCCTGTCCCGGCCGCTCACCACCGCCGAGTTCGAGCGGGCACTAGCCGACGCCAGACTGACCGTGGACACCTACCTCACGGACGACCGGGTCTGGGTGCGGGCCCGGCCGACCTCCGCCTGAGCGGACCGGGCGGCCCCGCCCGGTCGGGGCCGCCCGGTCGGCATCCGTCGTACACCGAGCACCCTTTCCGTAGCGGGCGAACCGGTCCGGAACGGGGGCGCGCGAATACCCGTCATCTCCACCGCGTAGCATCAGGCGCGCGCCGGGCCTGCGCACGGCCCGAGCGTCGGGCGGGACCGGCCCTTCGCATGCCGTCGGCATGTGCCCCGCGCATGCCGCTGAGCATGCTCCCGCACCGACCACCAACAAGGACCGCTGATGCGCATCGAGCGACGGATACCCCGGGCGGGTGTCCGGTGATCGAATGGTTCCACGGGGCCGTCCTCGGCCTGATCCAGGGGCTCACCGAGTTCCTGCCGATCTCCTCCAGCGCCCACCTGCGGGTCTTCCCGGCCCTGCTGGGTTGGAAGGACCCGGGCGCGGCGTTCACCGCCGTGACCCAGCTCGGCACCGAGACCGCGGTGCTGATCTACTTCCGGCGCGACATCGCCTCGATCGTGAAGACCTGGACGCTCTCGCTGTTCCGGCCCGCACTGCGCTCGCACCAGGACGCCCGGATGGGCTGGTTCGTGATCATGGGCACCCTGCCGATCGGCATCCTGGGCAAGCTGTTCCAGGACACCATCGAGACCAACCTCCGCGACCTGCGGATCATCGGGTCCACGCTGATCGTCTTCGGCGTGATCCTGGCCGTGGCCGACCGCACCCGCGCCGTCCGGTACGCCCGGCCGATCACCGACCTCACCCTGCCGCACGCCGCCTGCTACGGCATGGCCCAGGCGCTGGCGCTCATCCCGGGCGTCTCCCGCTCCGGCGGCACCATCAGCGCCGGCCTGCTGCTCGGCTACAGCCGCGAGGCGGCGGCCCGCTACTCGTTCCTGCTGGCGATCCCCGCGGTGCTCGCCTCCGGCGTGCTGGAGCTGTTCAAGATCGGCGAGGGACCGGCGCCCGCGTGGGGCCCGACCGTCCTGGCCACGCTGATCGCCTTCGCGGTCGGCTACGCGGCCATCTCCTGGTTCCTGAAGTACATCTCGAACAACAGCTTCATGCCGTTCGTGATCTACCGGGTGGCGCTCGGCATCCTGATCATCACCCTCGTGAGCATCGGCACCCTCGCGCCCGACGCCGGCGTCGTCAAGTAGCGTCGGGCAGGACCCGAACCGGGGCGCGAAAGTAGAACCCGGTTCCACCACAGCGGGCCGCCGGGACCACGGCAGGACCCTGAAAGCCGCAGCGGGCCGGGCACCTCTCCCAGGTGCCCGGCCCGCTTCGTCGTACCCACGTCGTCGCACCGGATCCGCCGGCGCCGTTCGTCGTACCGGATCCGTCGTACCGCATCCGTCGTGCCGAATCGGCTGCCGGCTACCGGCTCCGCTCCCGGGCGGCGGTCAGCCGGCCGCGCACGGCGGCGTGCACCTCGGCCTCCTCGGCCGGGTCTGCGGCGAGCCGGCGCAGGCGCTCCAGCACGCGGGCGTCGCCGGTGGTGGCGACGTGTCTCGCGGCGAGCTCCCGGGTGGACTCCTCGCAGTCCCAGAGGCACTCGACGGCCGGCCCCTCGGGGAAGTGCACGTCGGTCACGGCCAGCGCCCGGGCGGCGCGTCCGCGCAGTTCGGAGGAGGCGGCCTCGCCGTAGACGTGGCGCAGGACCGGGACGGCTTCGGCGGCGGCCAGCCGCCCCGCACCGTCGACCAGTGCCCCGAGCCCGGTGCCGGTCACGCCGCGCACCGAGATCCAGCGGCGCAGCCCGGCGACCACCAGCGGCGCGTCACAGGGCTCACCCGCGTCGGCGAGCAGCTGGACGGCGGCCTCGCCGAGGGCGCTGTCGGCGCCGCCGGTGTCCGGGGCGGCCCAGCGGCGGGCGTGGGCCAGGGCCTCGGGGCCGCGCATCCGGCCGAGGAGTTCCAGGGCCGCCCGGACGATCCGGTCGTCGACGTCCGCGGCCGCGGCCTCGATCAGGCCGGCGGCGGCGGGGTCGCGCCGGTCGACGAGGTAGCGCAGGGCGGCTCGGCGGGCACCGGGCAGGCCGTTGCGGGCCGCCTCCAGCACCTCGGGCCGGTCCTCGGGCCGGACCACGGCGGCCAGGCAGCGGGCGGCGGCGGCCGCTCTGCGGTCCACGGCGTCCGGGGCGTCCGGATCGGCGTCGCGGCCGGGCTCGGGCCGGTCGGGGCGGCCGGTGAAGGCGCCGACCCCGGCGCCGCCGAGTTCGCCCTGGTCGGCCCAGGCCAGCACGTCGGCGGTGGACCAGCCCGGGGTGACGCCGCTGCGGTTCAGCTGGCGCTGCCAGACGTCGAAGGGGGACTGCTCGCTGGCCGCCGCGACCCGCGGGTGGTAGGCCGCCCAGAGCCGCCAGGGCCGGGGTTCGTAGGCGCCGCGGATGAACTCGCGCAGCTCGGCGTCGCCCTCGGGGCCCGGCGCGAACCGGTCCAGCACGGCGGTGCCGAGCAGGAGCAGGCCGCGGTCGTCGTCCCGCAGGGCGAGCTCGTCCAGCGCCCAGGCCCAGTTGGTGCCGGTCGCGGCGTACTCGCGGAGCATCAGCAGCGCGTCGCGGCGGCCGTAGGCGGCGAGGTGGCCCAGCACGGAGAGCGCGAGGCCGGTGCGGGTCTCGTCGTCGTCGAGCAGGTCCTCCGAGGAGTGGAGGTGGTCCTCGATGCCGTCGAGCGGAGCCTCCAGCTCCATGTAGAGGCGTGCGTAGTAGAGGGAGCGGTTCTCGACCTGCCAGTCGGCTCGCGGATCCCTGGTGACGCACTCCTCCAGTGCGGCGATGGCCTCGGTGCGGTCGGCGGCCAGCGCATGGAGCTGCCCGTCACCGCGACCTCGCTGAAGGAGGCCGAGGAGGCTGGCACTGGGTGCTATCACTGGCTCGAACATGAGGTCAGCATCCGTTGCGGCGGTCGTAGTGGCAACGGGATTTCCGTCGCCGGGGTCTCTGGTCGGTACTGCGGTGGGCGCCCGGGCGCCGGAATCACCGAAGGTTACCGCCTCGGGCACCCCGCCGCACACAGGGCAACCGACCGTTCTTCCGCAGTGGCATATGCCGGAGGAATTTTGCCAAGGATCTGCCCCAAATCCCCCACAGGGGTGACTGCGCTGTGCGACAGTCTTCTCACCCACCCGGCAGGCCCTCACCGCCCGCCACAGCCGAGCGATGGAAGCGTCATGATCATGCCGAATGCCGCCGCCCGCCCCGCGGGCACCGCTCCGGCGGCCGGACGTGCCGACGGGCGGACGGGCGGCGCCACCGGCGGTTCCGGGGCCGGCCGGGACGGCGCCGGGGCGGGCGACACTGCGGGGGACGGCAGAGTGGACGGCACGGCGCAGGCGCCGTCCGGCCCCGGGGTCGGCTCGGCCGAGTGGGACCTGCTCACCGACGACATCCGGTGGTCCGCCGAGACCTTCCGGCTGCTCGGCTGCGACCCCGGGCACGGCCCGCTCAGCCTGGACCGCCTGCCCGACCGCCTCGACGAGTGCGACCGGCCGCAGCTGCGCCGGATGATGACCGACGCCCTCGTGCACGGACGCCACGCCGGCGGGACGCTCCTCGTCCGCCGGCCCGACGGCGGGCACGACACGATCGAGTACGCGGGCGAGCCCGTCCTCGGCAACGACGGGACCGTCACCGCCCTGCGGATGCGGCTGCGCGCCGCCGCCCCGGCCGACCCGCTCTGACGGCACCCGCGCCGCCGGCCCTCCACGGCACCCGCCCACGGCACCCGTCCGCGGCCGCCCCGGACCGCACACCGACGGCCCGGCCGCCGCGGCCCCGACCGCCACCCACCACCGGCCGCCCCGCTCAGGCGAGCCTGGGCCGGTTCTTCTCGTCCACCCGCCGCAGCTCCCGCCCCATCTCCGCACGGAGCTCGTCGACCTCCGGCACGCCGCGGTACTGGGCGGTCAGCCGGTACATCTCGCGCAGCCGGTCCCAGGTGCGGTGCGAGGAGTTCTGGCCGATCAGGTTCATCACCATCTTGGCCTGGAACTCCGCCGCGTCCGGTTCTCCGGTGAGCCAGTGCAGCGAGGCCAGCGTGATCCGGTCGAACAGCGCCGACCGCAGCTGCCCGGTGCCCTCGCGCAGGCCGATCACCCGCTCGGCGTGCCGGCGGGCCTGCGGGGCCGCGCCCGGGTCGTGCTCGGCCAGGGTGCGCAGCACCAGCGCCTGCATCCCGCGCAGCTCGGCCTCGTCGAACACCTGCATCCAGGACGGCGGCGGCTCCGGCGCGTCCTCGGCGAACAGGTCCTCCGCCTCGCCGAGCAGGCGCCAGGTGTCCTGGGAGTGCCCGATCGAGGCGTGCGCCCAGGCCTCCACGGTGTTGAACATCGCTCTGGTCCTGGGCAGCAGCCGGCCGCCGTTCGCCTTCGCGGCCGCCATCAGGTCGAGCGCGTCGTCCGCCCGGCCGAGGTGGACCATCTGCCGGGCGGCCCGCGAGATCGCCTCGCCGGCCCGCGGGCGGTCGCCCGCCTCCTTGGCCGCCTGGGCGGCGATCACGAAGTACTTCTGCGCCGTCGGCTCCAGGCCGACGTCGTGCGACATCCAGCCCGCCAGCACCGCCAGGTTGGCCGCGACCAGCCACAACCGCTGCTCCACCACGGGGTTGTGGCGACTCGTCAGCAGACCGCCCACCTCGTTGAGTTGGCCGACCACCGCCTTGCGCTGCAGTCCGCCGCCGCGCGCCGCGTCCCACGCCCGGAACACCTGCACCGAGCGCTCCAGCGCCTCCACCTCGTCGAGCCCGACCGGGCCCGCGTCGTACACGTCCACCACCGGCCGGGCTCCACCCTGGCCGGTGACCACCGGTCGGGGGCCGGGTGCCGAGGCCGCGTAGGCGACGGCGTCCCCGCCCAACCAGCCCCTGAGCGAGTCGGCGACGACCGCCCCGGCCGTGAGCGCGGCTCCCGCGCCCACCAATCCACGTCGGTTCAGCATGAGGTCCATTCCCGTGAACTCGGTGAGGACCGCGGCCGTACGATCCGGCTCCCATGGATGTGCTGCGGGCTCCGCCGCTCCGGTCCTGGTGGGCCGGTGTCGCTCCAGACCGAGGTCCTCAGTGGTGACGACACGGCCGAGCCGCTCCGTGAACACGGCAGCCAGTACCCTGGGCACCGGATCGCGCGGGATCTCACCCTGCTCGATCCACCGCCTCACCCGCGAGGTGTCCGTGGACAGTTGCTGCTGTCCCATCGACGCACCACGCCGGTTGACCAGCCGCGCGAGCTCGCCCTTCGACCATCCGGTCATGACGAACAGGTCGGCGAGTCGGGTGTTGGGTCCCCTGCTCAAGTGAAGCCCCCAGGTTCCTCGGCTGGTTCGAGGCTAGAGGCTCCGTCATGTGCCAGGCGAGCATTCGCCAGGCTTCGCCAGGGTCCGCCACATTACGAACCAGTGCCGTCCGGGTGTGATGTAGAGGTGCGCCACCTCGCCCCTCGGTTCGGGCGGCGCCCCAGGCCGGCGGCGGGTTCACCCCCGCCCGGGTCACGGGGCGTCCCCGGTCCTCACCCGAGGGGGTGGCGCGGCCGGGTGGCGCGGGGGCGCCGGGCACGGCCGCGGCAGTCCGGCCGACCGCATTCCCCAGGGTGCGGACGGCCGGTCCACCGCGCCAGGGGCTCCGGCCCCGTCCGTGCCCGGCGCCCGCGCTCCACCCACTGCACCGAACCAGGGCCGCCGTCACGCCAGGAAGCACACGGCACCGGCCCTCCCCCGCACCGCGGGGCTCACCCGCCGACGGACAGGAAGGGACCACCCTCACCCCATGTACTCCTCAGCGACCTCCCCCACGCCGACCGCGACCCGCACCGCGCTGCGCCCCCCCACCGCAGCCACCGGCCGTCCCGGCCCGAAGCTGGTCCCGCCGCCGGGACGCCCCGCCCCGCAGCGGGGCACCGACGGCCGGTCCGCGGACGCGCGGGGCCAGGCCGCCCGGACGGCGCTGGGGCTGCGCGCCCCCGAGGCCGGGCAGTCGGCGGCCCGGATCCCGGCCGCCCGCATTCCCGCCACCCGCGTCCCGGCCACCCGCCCCGGTGACGGCCGGCCGCTGCGGGCACCGCTGCGCCCCGGCCAGTCCGGCGCACCCGAGCGGATCGACCCGTCGGCGCTGCAGACGCCGGCGGTACGGGCCGCGCTGGCCGGTGTCGCGCGGATATGCCCCGCCTTCACCCCGCGGCAGGTGCTGCGCGAGGGGAGCCGCCACATCCTGGTGGCGGGCACCATCGGGCGGGCCCCGGTGGTCGCCAAGTGCCTGGCGCCGCAGGCGGTGCGGAGCGAGTACTTCGAGCAGCTGGTGGCCGACTTCCACCACGAGGTCGCGGTCTACCGGGCGTTCGTCCGGCACCGTCCGCCGGTGCGGCTGCCCCGGTTGGTGGCGGCCGACCACGACCGCTGCGTGCTCGTCATGGAGCGCGTTCCCGGCCGCCCGGCCGCCCGGGAGCGCCACCCGGTCAACGCGCCCACCCCGGGCGAGGTGCGGGCGCTGCTCACCGCCGTCCGCACGCTCAACCTCTGGCGGCCGCCGACCGACGTGTTCCAGCCACGGCTGGACTACCAGCTGGAGATCGCCCGGTACCACTCGGTGGGCCAGCTCACCGACCGGGACGCGGGCGACCTGCGCGGCCTGCTGCACGGCCTGAGCCACACCCCGCTGCAGCTCTGCCACGGCGACGCCCTGCTCAGCAACATGCTGCTGGCGCCGTCCGGTCCGGTGCTGGTCGACTGGGAGCAGGCCGGCTGGTACCTGCCCGGCTACGACCTGGCGGTGCTGTGGAGCGTGCTCTCCGGGGACACGGCGGCGCGCCGGCAGATCAGCCAGCTCGCCCAGAGCGGCGGGACCATGGCCCGGGACGCGTTCCTGGTCAACCTGGTGCTGGTGCTGATGCGGGAGATCCGGCTGTACGACGTGCCGGGCGCGGGCGAGGAGCAGCGGATCATGATCCGCCGGCTGTACGACGACGCCGCGCTGGCCCGCCGGGCCGTCCGCGCCGCCGTCGGAACGCGCTGAGCCGGCGCCAGGGTGCGTTCCGTCCGGGCGGAACACGCCCGTACGGAACACGCCCGTACGGAACGCACCCTGGCGGTGTGCACCCGGTCGGCACCGCGCGTCCGGCGCGTAGTCCTCGGCCCGATCGCGGGGCCCGGTCCTCAGGGCCGGGCCCCGCGGGCCAGGGCGGCCCGGCCGGCCGCGTCCAGGACGGCCTCGTCCGGGGTGAAGTGCACCCGGCTGCTGAGGACGTCGCGCAGGTAGCGCTCCAGTGGGTGACGCCGGCTCAGCCCCGGGTTGCCGGTGAGCGTCACGGCCTGCTGGACGGCGGACACCGCGGCGCGGGTGGCCAGCAGGTGGGCGGGGCCGGTCCGGGCGACGGCCTCCGGTTCGGCCCGGTCGACCCGCGGGGCCAGCCCGTTGACCAGTTCCTCCGCGCCGACCAGCTGGGCCTCGATCTCGCCCAGCGCGCACCGGTACCGGGGCAGGCCGCCGAGCGGCCCGGTGAGGTCGGCCGGGGTGCCCCGGTGCAGGAACCGGACCAGCCAGTCCGCCGCGGAGCGGGCCACCCCGAGGACGACCGCGGCGAGGGCGAGATCGCGCCAGGCGCGGGTGAGTTCGGCCGCCGGGACGCCCCCCTCGGCCCGGTCCCCGGCCGAACCGGTGCCGCCGGCGGACGGGTCCTTCACGACCGTCAGCCCGAGGGCGAGCTCGGCCGGCACGCGGACCGCGTCCAGCACCACGTCGTGGCCGGCACTGGCCCGCAGGCCGAGCTGGTCCCAGGTCGGGTCGACCTCGACGCCCTCGCTCTCGCCCCGGACCAGGAAGGTGCCGATCCGCGGCTCCGGCTCGTCGGTCCGCGCCGTGACGGCCATCCAGGCCAGCGCCTCGGCGCCGGCGCAGTACGTCTTCCGGCCGGTGAGCCGCCACCCGCCCGTGTCGTCCCGCCGGGCGAGGGTCGCCGGGAGCTCCCCCGGCCGGCCGCCGGGCTCCGCGTGCAGGGTGCTGACCAGCACCGGTCCGCGCCGGGACTCGGTGAGCAGCCTCCGGTAGCCCGCGGCCGGCCAGGCCGCCACCCGGGCCTGTTCGGCGTGCCGGAGCAGGGTGAACGCGGTGACCAGGGCCACCGAGGCGTCCCCGCGACCGAGTTGGGCGAGCACCCGGACGGTGTCCGCGAGCGTGCCGCCCGGGCCGCCGTACCGCCGGCCGACGGTGAGGGTGAGCAGTCCGGCCTCGTGCACCGCCTCGATGCCCTGGTAGGGGAAGGTGGCGTCGCGGTCGTGCTCCTCGGCACGGGCCGCCAGCAGGTCGACGACCCGTGGCAGTCCGGCCAGGGCGGCGGCGACGGGCGACTGGTCGGCAGGGGTCGTGGTCATGGTGCTGGTGCCTCCGGGCGGCAGCATGGGCGGGCCGATCCGGCGGACGGACCCTGGGGCGACTGCGGACGGCGCACGCCGAACGGGCGCGCGGTGCCGGTGGACGGCCCCGGAGGTCGGTGGACATGTGCCCCCGGTATCGGCGCCGGCCCTTCCGGCCGGTCGCCCGCCGCCTCGGGGACGGATCCCCTCAGTGGCCCGGACACACCGCGCTGGCCGTACGCCGCAGGTCCAGATAGCTGCGACGGGTCAGCAGCGGGAGACGGCACGACATGCTCGCGACTGTACGAAGCGATGATCGAAACCGTCAAGCAGTGCCCGGAACGCGCCGACCGCCCGGCCGTTCCACGGCCGGGCGGTCCGGTCAGCCCTGCTGGAACATCTCCGCCGGGAGCGGCTTCAGGAGCTGGTAGAGGTCGTCCGAAATCGGTCGGTCCCAGGAGGCGATGGTGACCTGGACGCCGTCGCTGCGCCCGAACTGGGAGCAGAACACCCGCCCCTCGCTGACCTTGACCTTCTTCACGATCAGCAGGTCGTCCCCGAGCATCACCGGGAAGTCCTCGGCCGAGACGAACTCGACCGGTTCGTCGTTCTCCAGCGCCGCGAGCAGCTGCCGGACCTCGAAGGGCACGTCGTCCCCGGTGTCGCGGGCGGGCGAGCCCTCGGGGAGGTTGCCGATGAACATCGCCGGGCCTCTGCCGCCGAACAGGTCGTAGCGCAGGAAAATCCCCTGGCAGGAGCCGTCCGAGCCGGTCATCATGGCCGCACCGAAGTCGCCGGGCCAGTCGCCCGGGTCCATCGCGAGCACGTCGAAGTCCGGGCCGGCGGGCTGTCCGGAGCGACGGCGGAGAAAAGACATGGGAACATCGTACGTGCCCGGCACACCGCGCTCGCGGGGTGGGTCGGGCACCGGCCGGAGATCCACGCTCAGAGACCAATGTTGACTCTGAGCAACCGTCCGGGCTACGTTCGGTTCAGCACGACAGCCGTTCTGGGTTTCACCCTCCGGGGGGACGGCACGTCGCAACGCGGCCCTACACGCGTATCCCTCACTGTGCACATATGTCGTGCCGAACCGCCGAGCACCCAGCTTCGTCGTCGCACACAGCACACACACAAGCCAACAGTTCGATACCACACAAGCAAGGTCCGCGGGGCCCCGGCCCGTCGCTCCCGCGGATCTGCTCGGGACGCCGCCGCGTGGGGGCGTGCGGGTCCCGAGCACCCGGTACCGGGTCCGAGTCGCTCTCGGAGCCGGTGCCAGCCTCCCGGCGACTGCCGACCCTTCACGGGTCGGGACCGGCCAACGCACCCCCGGTGCGCAGGGGATGACTGGGAGGCAGGCCTGGCAGCGCTGCCGGGCTGCACAGCAGGCGCCGTGTCTGGCCGCGTGGGGGCGGTGGGCACGGCGTCTGCCTGTGCTCATACTCTGAGCTGCGTTTGTCTAACAGTCAACAGAAAATATGACGGGGTACGCTCAAAAGAGATCAGACCGATGCGCGTCCGATGCAGAGGTGGACGGACCCCCGCTCGGGGCCCGTCCACCGGTGGCTCAGGTGAGGTCGAACTCGCCGTCCCGCGCACCGAGCACGAAGGCCCGCCACTCGCCCGGGGTGAAGACCAGGATCGGCCCGTCCTTCTGGCGGCCGTCCCGCATCCCGATGTAGCCGTCCACGAACGCGATCTGGACATCGCCGACGCCCTGGCTGGAGCACTGCCAGGTGGCGCCCGTGAAGTCGACCCTCGGCTTCCCGTTGGGTGCGAGCTCCGGCACCAGGTCCACCGGCTCGGCGGCCGATTCCACGTCAGTTCCGATGTTGGCTGGCACTGCTGCTCTCCTCCCGACGGCTTCCCGGTCAGCCTAGCCACCCTCACCGCCCCGGTCAGCGAGTTGCCGAGGTCTCCCCCGCACCGGGGCGACGGCCGGCACACCGCCCCGCGACCGGGTGCGGTGTGATACGGCGTGAGGCGGCCCGGAAGCCGCCCTGAGCGTGTCCCGGCGGGGCGGGCGGCGGGCGAGCTGCCAGAGTGTGGGAAGCCCCCACCGAACGCCCCGAGGAGCCGCCGATGAGCCGCCGGGACGGCACCCGCGCCGATGTCATCCCCATCTCCGAGGCCCCGTCGGCCCACCCCCCGGCGCCCCGCACCCCGCCCTCGCGCACCCCGCTGCCCCGGCCGACCCCGGGCCGGCCGCCCGCCCACGGCCGGGTCGGGATCGTGCTGGTCTCGCACAGCCAGGAGTTGGCCGACGCCGTCCGGGCCCTCGCGCTCGCGCTGGTGCCCTCCGACTCCCCCGCCCCGGTCGCCGGCACCGGGGGCGACCCGCACTCCGGGCCCGGGATCAGCGCCGTCCTGGTCGCCGCGGCCACCCGCCGGGTCGACCAGGGGCACGGCGTGGTGGTGCTCGCCGACCTCGGGAGCGCGGTGTCCACCGTCCGCGCACTGCTCTCGCAGGCGGACGAGCACGGCCTGCCGTTCCCGGTCCGCTTCGCCGACGCGCCGTTCGTCGAGGGGGCGGTCGCCGCCGTCGCCACCGCGACCGCGGGCGGGGACCTCGCAGCGGTGCTCGACGCGGCCGAGGAGGCCTACCGCCAGCACAAGGACTGACCCGGGCCGGGGACGGGGAGGGACCCAGGTGTGGCCCGCGGATACCAGGGCACCCGGCCTTCGGCCAGGGTTCACCGAATGTTCCGCCGGCCCGGCCCGCCGCCCGTCCGGTTCTCGCCGTTCCACCCCACGCGTGGTGACCGCCCGGCTACCATCGGCGCAGGACCGGCCGAGCGGGCCGGGTGGTCGGAGGGGGGAACCTCAGCCATGCGCGTGGTCGTCACCGGCGGGGCCGGATTCATCGGAGCCAATCTGGTCCGGGCCCTGCTGGCCCGCCCCGAGGTCGACCAGGTGCGGGTGGTGGACAACTTCTCCACCGGCTCCAAGGCCAACCTGGCCGGCGTCGACGCCGTGCTCCACGAGGGCAGCATCCTCGACCCGGCACTGCTGGACGAGGCCTTCACGGGCGCCGACGCGGTGGTCCACCTGGCCGCGCTGCCCTCGGTCCCGCGCTCGGTCGCGGACCCGCTGGCCAGTCACCACGCCAACGCGACCGGCACGCTGGAGGTGCTCCAGGCCGCCCGCCGCGCCGGCGGGCTGTACGTCGCCGCGGCCTCGTCGTCCTCGGTCTACGGCGCCAACCGCGAACTGCCCAAGCGCGAGACCATGCGCACCGCGCCGATGAGCCCGTACGCCGTCTCCAAGCTGGCCACCGAGGCCTACCTGGCCGCCTACCACCACTGCTACGGCCTCGGCGTCCTGCCGCTGCGCTTCTTCAACGTCTTCGGCCCGCTGCAGCCGGCCGGGCACGCGTACGCCGCGGTGGTGCCGGCCTTCCTCGACGCCGCGCTGGCCGGACGGCCGCTGACCGTCCACGGGGACGGCGGCCAGAGCCGGGACTTCACCTACGTCGGCACGGTGACCCAGGTGATCACCGAGGCGGTGGTGCGCCGGGTGGTGCACGCCGACCCGGTGAACCTGGCCTTCGGCACCCGCACCTCGCTGCTGGAGCTGGTCGGCGAGCTGGAGCAGGTGCTCGGCCGCCCCGTCGAGGTCGCCCACACCGAGCCGCGGCCGGGCGACGTCCGGGACTCACAGGCCGACAACTCCCGGCTGCGCGAGCTGTTCCCGGACGTCCGGCCGGTGCCCCTGCGGGAGGGGCTGGAGCGCACGGCGGAGTGGTTCCGGACGCTGTAGGCCGATGAGGGCGCGCCCGGCCGCGGTCAGGGGCGCTGGACGCCCTCCCAGGCGAAGAAGGCGGCACCCTGCGACTCTCGCGCCTGGCGCAGCCACTCGTGCTCCTGCTCGATCATCGGCGGCAGCTCGTCCAGGCCGTACCAGCCGACCGCGAGCGACTCGTCGTCGTTGACCCGGGCCTCCCCGCCGACCGCGCGGCAGCGGAAGACGGTGATCAGGTACTGGGTCACGTCGCCGTTGGGGTAGGTGACTTCGGGCGAGACGCTGACGGCGGCCAGCAGCTCGGGGACGACCGCCACGCCGGTCTCCTCCAGGCACTCGCGCACCGCGCCGTCGGCGGGCTGCTCCCCGGGTTCGAGGATCCCCCCGGGGAGCGCCCAGCGGCCGTCGTCGGCGCGCTGGAGCAGCAGCACCCGGTCCCGGTCGTCCAGGACGACGGTGACGGCGGCGCTCAGCCAGAGCTTGCGGGTGCCCACGACGGAGCGGAGTTCGGCGAGGAATGCGGGAATGGCCATGGCCCCGAGCCTACGGCCCGCGCGGGCGCCCCCGGGGCCCCGGCCACAGCCGCCCCCGCCCGGGCCGCCGGGCCCTGGGCCCTGTCCGGCCCTAGCGGCGGAGCGGTCTGGCCGGGGAGCCCACCACCACCTCGCCGGGCGGGACGTCCCTGGTCACGACGGCGGCCGCGCCGACGAACGCGCCCGCGCCGATCTTGCGGCCCTGCAGCACCACGGCGTTGCTGCCGACGGTGGCGCCGTCCGCGAGGTGCACCGCACCGGAGACGTTGCCGCCCGGGTAGACCGTCACCCGCTCGCCGAGCACGGTGTCGTGGCCCACGGTCGCGTTGTAGTGGACCTGGCTGTGCGCGCCGAGGCGCACGCTGCTGGACACGTACGCCCCGCCCATCACCAGGCAGCCGGGGCCGAGCACGGTGTCGGGGGCGATCAGGGCCCTGGGGTGGACGAGGACGGCGGGCACCGCGCCCCGGCCGTCCAGCAGGGCGGCGAGCCGCTGCCGGACCGCCGGGTCGGCGATGCCGACCAGGTAGCGGGCGCCGGACGGGACGTCCGCGGGCCGCCGGACGGGCAGGCCGCGGACGGTGGCGCCGTGCTGACGGTCGTCGAGGAAGCCCGCGACCGGGACGCCGGCCGCGAGCGCCGTGTCCAGCGCCTCCCGGCCGACGCCGCCGGCGCCGGCGATCCAGAGCTCCCGGTGGTCGGGCCGGTCGGCCGGTGACGGTCGGGTGGCCGGGCTGTCGGTGGTGGACGTGGCGGTGGTGGGCATGGCGGTCATCCTGCCCGGTTCCGGGTTCAGGACGCCTCCTCGACGGCGGCGCGGACGGGCTGCGCCAGCCGGGTCCCGGTGGCCTGCCTGGGCAGGCTGATGGTCGGGAACGGGACGACCGGCGCGGGCCCGGCGGCGGTCCCGACGTGGTCGGGCACGGGGTGGTCGGGCGCAGGGTGGTCGGGTACCGGCTGGGCCGGCACCGGCCGGGCGGGTGCGGTGTGGCCGGCCGGGGTCTCGGCCGCTTCGGTGGGCGCCGGGAAGCCGGGGTTGACGCCGCCGGCCGCCGTGATGCCGCTCGGCCGCAGCAGCACCCCGACGGTGCGGACGAGGATGCGCAGGTCCAGCAGGAGCGAACGGTGCTCGACGTACCAGAGGTCGAGCTCGATCCGCTCGGGCCAGCCGATGGAGTTGCGGCCCTGGACCTGTGCCCAGCCGGTGAGGCCCGGGCGGACGTCGAGCCGGCCGCGCTGGCGGCGCGAGTAGTGGACGACCTGCTCGGGCAGGGTGGGCCGGGGCCCGACCACGCCCATCTCGCCGCGGGCGACGTTCCAGAGCTGCGGCAGCTCGTCCAGGCTGGTCTTGCGGAGCAGGTCGCCGAGCCGGGTGATGCGGGGGGCATCCGGCTCGTCGGCATGGCGTTTGTCCCGCATGGTGCGGAACTTGAGGATCTCGAACTCCTTGCCGTGCCGACCTGTCCTGGTCTGGCGGAAGAGCACCGGTCCGCCCATGGTGCAGCGGATCAGCAGGGCGATCACCAGGCCGAGCGGAATCGCGACGATCCCGGCCAGGACGGTGACCGCGAGGTCCCCCCCTCGCTTCATGACGGTCCTTCCCCCTGAGTCTGATGTGGTGGGTGGGCTCAGCCGACCGTCCAGGGCAGGGCCTTGGCGCGGGCGACGGCCGCGTAGGTCTCCAGTGAGACCCCGGCGACGGCGCGCTGGTCGAAGTGGGCCGAGGCGCGGCGCCGTGCTGCGGCGCCGAGCCGGTCGCGCAGGGCGGGCTCGGTGAGAAGCCGGTCCAACGCGCTGATGAGGGCCCGGGCGTCGCCGGGCGGGGTGAGAAGCAGGTGCTCGTCGTGGGTGCCGATCTCGCGACAGCCGCGGATGTCACTGAGCACCATCGGCAGACCGCCGGCGGCGGCCTCCATGGCGGAACGGGAGAACCCCTCCCGGTAGGAGGGGAGCACGAAGACGTCGAGGGCCGCGTACACCGCGGGCATGTCGCTGCGCGGGCCGAGGAACTCCACGCCGGACTCGGCCCCGTGGGCGTCGGGCTTGTCGGGGTCGTCCGGGCCGATCCAGACGAACCGGGCCTTGCCGGCCAGCGCCCGGGCCGCCTCGGCGTACTCGCGGATGCCCTTCTCGGCGACCCGCCGCCCGACCCCGCCGACCAGCAGCTCCCCCGGCCCGACGCCGAGTTCGGCGCGGATCCGGGCACGCCGCCGGTCACGCTCGCCGGGGTCGGTGACGAACCGGGTGAGGTCGACGCCGTTGCCGACCACCCGCGAGCGGCGGGACGGGACGGCACGGGCCAGCGTCCGGCGGTCCTCGCCGTTCTGGTAGAGCTCGGCGTGCGAGAAGCGCGCCGCCAGGGCCTCCGCGCCGAGCACGAACGCCCGCTTGGCGAACGGGTCGTGGGCCTGCGCCCAGAGGCCGTGGCAGGTGTTGACCACCACCGGCACCCGGGCCAGCCGGCCGAGGATCCGGCCGAGCACGCCGGTCTTGGGGTTGTGGGTGTGCAGCACGTCCGGACGGATCCGGTCGAGGACGGCCAGCAGTTCGCGGGCGGCGGCCGCGTCGGCCCGGGGCTGCCAGGCGCGGGTGAGCGCGGAGAGCGGCTCGTGGCGGACGCCGATCGCCTCGATCGCGGGGACGTACGGGCCGGGCGCGCTGATGCCGTAGGTCTCGAAGCCGGCCTCCACGTCCACCTTGAGCTCGGTGGCCAGGAGGAGGTGGAGGCTCATGTCGACGGTGGTGAGGTGGGCGACGCGCAGCGGTCGGCCGCCCGGGCCGCGCAGCCGGGTCGCCGGGGCAGGGGGCTCGTGCCTCGCAAGCGGCTCGTGCACGGCGGCCGGACCGGGCGCGGTGGGCCCGGGTATGTCCGGGGTGGGCTCAGGCACGGGCGCCCACCGCCTTGGCGGTGGCGACGATCCGGGCGTAGGCGCGCTCGGGGATCAGCCGGCCGTACAGCTTGGCGCGGAAGAAGTCGATCGGGTCGGTGCGGCGTACCGGCACGCGGCGCAGCCGGACGGGGTCCGTCCCGGGGGTGTTGCGCCCGACCTCTCCGGTGGCCGCGGTCCGGAACCGGGCCCGCAGCGCCGGCTCCATGTGGGGCACGGGCACGCCCCAGGTGTAGGCGTAGTGCCGGGGCCGGACGCCGAGGTGCTGCTCGACGTCGTCGTTGCAGGCGTCCAGCTCGGCGGTGCTGAGCAGCTCCGGGCGGGCGTGGCTGCGGGTGTGGTTGGCGACGGTGCAGAGACCGGAGGCGGTCATCTCGCGCAGCTGCTCCCAGCTGAGCGCGGGTGCGCCGGCGGTCTTCGCGGTGGAGCCCTCCCAGCGCATCTCACCACCGACGTGGCCGCTGGCGAGGTAGATCGTGAACGGGAGGCCGCGCTCACTCAGCAGGGGCCAGGCGTGGTCGTAGACGTCGGCGAAGCCGTCGTCGAAGGTGAGCACGATGCCGGGGGTGCGGCGGCCGGCCTCGATCCGGTCGACGGCCTCGTCCAGTGCGACCACCCGGCCGGGCGGCAGCTCGGCGAGCAGGTCGGCCTGGGCGGTGAAGTCCGCGGTGGTGACGTCCAGCTCGTCGGGGCTGCCGCCGCCCACGCGGTGGTAGATCAGGACGGTGGCGCCCTCGCCGGGCCTGGTCCCGACGCGCCGGGCCAGCCCGCGCTTGACCTGGGCGCGAATGCCCCCACCCGTTCCTGCCGCCTCGGCTGCCCCGGACGCGGCGTTGCCGCTCATCGCTCCCCCCTCTGCGGCACCCTCCCCGGTGCCGTCAAGTGGCCGTTCATCCGGCGCAGTTGGCTGCCCTGGGCCGGCCGGACGAAATCACAGTAGGGGGAGATGTGGGGCTGCTGCCCCGGATTTGTGAAAGAAGCGAGAAGGAGTTGGCAGATGGGCTGAAAACCGGCCGATCGGACCGGCCGGAATCGATCGGGAGTTCAGCCACCGTGCGGACATACCGGACACTCCGACGGCGCAGGAGCCACAGGAGCCGCGGGCGCCCCGGGAGTCGCGGCAGTTGCGGGCGGTTCGGGACGCGCGGCGGATCCGGGCGCGGCGGGCGCACCCGGGGTTGGCGGGCGCACCCGGGGCTCGACGGGCGCGGGGGCCGCAGGGGTCAGAGCGTCGCGCCGCGCCGGTAGCGCACGATGGCGAACGCGATCCGGCCGAGCAGCAGCACGCCTGCCGCCAGCGAACCGGCCACGGCCATGGCCCAGGCCGGACCGTCACTCTCCGGAACCGCCACGGCCACCACGATGCCCACCGCCAGGCAGGCCAGGCCGACCACGGCGAGCGGGATCTGGTGGGTGACCAGCGCGCCACCGCGCCACAGGTGCTGCATCCGGGTCGCACCGTGCGGGCGGGGGTGATCACGTTCCGCGTCTGCCATGAGCCCAAGGTACCGCGAGGAGCCCGCACCGGCAGCCCGCGGGAAGTGACCTCCCGGGCACGCTCGGCGACGGAACGGGCCGTTTCGGCGCTCCGGCGCACGCCCCGCGGGCATATGTTCCGGGCTCGCGAAAAATCCTCGACTGTCCGGTACAACCATCTACGCGTAGTAGCTGTCTCCACTACATTGAGCGATCCAGGAGCCGTCCGCGGTGCGGGTTGGGAGTCCCCGCCGAGGACCGGAATTACCCAGGGGGCGGAGCCGCCGTGCCCTGGTGTCGGAGGCAGGGCTCCGTCCTCCGGCGGTACCGCCACGCCGCACAGGCGACCGAGGGGGAACCGTGCCGCATTCCCAGTCCACCACGTCGACCTCCAGGGCCAGGTCCAGGTCCGTGGTCCACACCCTGCCGAGCGTGACCGTGCGCTCGCTGCCGCAGGCGGCTGTCGGGCAGCCGGCCGCCCTGCAGCAGTCCGCCGTCCGCCCGCAACCCATTCGCTCCCAACCCGTTCTCCGGCCGACGAAGCCGGTCCCCGTGGCCTACTCCGGCGCGCCGGCGGTGCCTGCCGCTCCGGCAGTGCCGGCCGCTCCGGCCGCTCCGGCATTGCCGGCGAGCCCGGCGGGGGGTCACCAGCCGGCCGCCGACCGGCAGACCCCGGCGGCCGACCCCTGCCGACCGGACGGGCGGGGTGAGTGGCTGCGCTTCGCCCCCGTCCAACCGCTGTTCCGGGCCCGGGCCGCGCAGCGGCTCGCCGTGCTCGCCTACCACGGCGTGACCGACCCGCGGTCCTTCGGCGCCCAGCTGGACCGGTTGCGAAGACTCGCCACCCCCGTCTCCCTGGACGCCGTCCAGCAGGCCGTCACCGAGCGCCGGCCGCTGCCTCCGCGCAGCGTCCTGGTGACCTTCGACGACGCCGACCGCAGTGTCCTCACCCACGCCCTGCCCGCCCTCAACGACCGCGGGATCCCGGCCGCCGCGTTCGTGATCTCCGAACTGATCGGGACCGAACGGCCGTTCTGGTGGCACGAGGCCGACTTCCTGGCCCGGCACGGCGGGCGGGCCCGTTCGCTGGACTGCGGACACCCCTCGCAGCTGCTCCGGCGGCTCAAGGCGATGCCCGACCCGGACCGGCGGCGCAGCCTGCACGAGCTCCGGGTCAGCGCGGACCGGCGTCCGCCCCGGCAGGAGCAGCTCACCCCGGCCGATCTGCTCGCCCTGCGCGAGGGCGGCGTCGCCATCGGCAACCACACCCAGGGGCACCCGTGCCTGGGGCGCTGCGACGACGTCACCGTCCGGGCCGAGATCACCGGTGCGCACGAGGCGCTCACCCGCTGGCTGGGCGAGCCGCCGGCCGCCTTCGCCTACCCCGACGGCGGCCACGACCCGCGCGCGGAGGCCGTCCTGCAGGAGCTCGGCTACCGCCTGGGATTCCTCTCGGACCACCGGCTGGGCCCGCGCCTGCCGCACCACCCGCTGCAGATCAGCCGGCTCCAGGTCGACTCCACCACCAGCACCCGCCGGTTCGACACCATCCTCTCCGGTCTCGAACCGGCCTACCGCCGCTGGCGCGGCCACGCCGTCGCCTGACCCCCGCGCGTGGGAAGTCGGCCCAGCCGACTTCCCACGCCGGCAGGCTCGGATGGGCCACGCGGGGGAGCCGCGCAGGATGCCGGGCGCGGCAACCGGCAAGGCTCGCCCAGTAAGTCGGCCCGGCCGACTTACTGGGCGGGCGCGGGGCTGTCAGGCGGTGGGGGCGGGGGCGGCGAGGGTGAGGCCCTGGGGGTAGAGCAGGGCGGCCGGGGGGAAGGGGACCGGAGTGCCGGCGTGCAGGACGGTCACGGTGGCCTCCCCGGTACGGCCGGGGTCCGCGATGCGGCGCAGCGCCTGGGCCGCGACCGCGTCGGCGGACCCGTGCAGCGTCAGCCCGGGGGCCGCGAAGGGGGCGACGGCCGCGCGGATGCGGTCGGCCACCAGCTCGTAGTGGGTGCAGCCGAGCACGATGGCCGCCGTACCGGCCGGGGTCCGGGCCGCCGCGTCCGCGACGGCCGCCTCGATCGCCGCGTCGTCACCGTGCTCGACGGCGTCCGCCAGGCCCGGGCAGGCGACCTCGGTGACCGCGGCCGTCCCGGCGAAGTCGCGGATCAGCCCGCGCTGGTAGGCACTGCCGGTGGTGATCGGGGTGGCCCAGATCGCGACCGGACCGCCGAGCGCGGCCGCCGGCTTGATGGCCGGAACCGTGCCGATGACCGGCAGCGCGGGCTCCAGCTCGGCCCGCAGCGCGTCCAGCGCGTGGACCGAGGCGGTGTTGCAGGCGACCACCAGCGCGTCCGGCTCGTGGTCCGCCGCGGCCCGCGCGCAGTCCAGGGCGAGCGCCGCGACCTCCTCGGGCGTGCGCGGGCCCCAGGGCATCGAGGCAGGGTTGGAGGAGAGCACCAGATCGACGTCCGGGCGCAGGGTCCGAAGCGCGGCAGCCGCGGCCAGCAGGCCGATTCCCGAGTCCATCAGTGCGATCTTCACGGACCAAGACTTTAGTCGATGCCCCGCCGCGGGCCCCCGGTGCGGCAGACTGCCCGGGTGACCGTCCTGCTGTGGATCGCCCTGCTCTCCCTGCTGGTCTGGCTCTGGCTGGCGTGCTGCCACGGGTTCTTCTGGCGCACCGACGTGCGGCTGCCGCCGCGCCGCCCGCCGGCGCGCGCGCCGCAGGTCGTGGTGGTGGTCCCGGCCCGGGACGAGGCCGAGGTGCTGCCGCTCAGCCTGCCGAGCCTGCTCGCCCAGAAGTACCCGGGGCGGGCCCGGGTGGTCCTGGTGGACGACCACAGCTCGGACGGCACCGGCGCGCTCGCGGCCTCGCTCGCCACCCCCGAGGGGCTGGAGCTGACCGTCACCACGCCTCCCCCGCTGCCGCCGGGCTGGACCGGCAAGCTGTGGGCGCTGCGGCACGGCGTGGAGCTGGCCGGTCCGGACGCGGAGTACCTGCTGCTGACCGACGCGGACATCGCGCACGGGCCGGACTCGCTCGCCGAGCTGGTCGCCGCGGCCGAGAGCAACCGGCTCGACCTGGTCTCGCAGATGGCCCGGCTGCGGGTGGAGACCGGGTGGGAGCGGCTGATCGTGCCGGCCTTCGTCTACTTCTTCGCCCAGCTGTACCCGTTCCGCCGGTCCAACCGGCCGGGCGCGCGGACGGCGGCGGCCGCGGGCGGCTGCTCGCTGGTGCGGCGCGAGGCGCTGGAGCGGGTGGGCGGGGTGGCGGCGATCCGCGGGGCGGTGATCGACGACGTGTCGCTGGCCCGCGCGGTGAAGGCCGCCGGCGGCCGGACCTGGCTGGGCCTGGCGGACCAGGTGGACAGCGTCCGCCCGTACCCGCGCCTGGCGCAGCTCTGGCGGATGGTCTCGCGCAGCGCGTACGCCCAGCTGCGGCACTCGGTGCTGCTGCTGGCGGGCACGGTGCTCGGGCTGGCGCTGGTGTACCTGGTGCCCCCGCTGGCGACCGTGGCCGGATCGGCCGCCGGGCAGTGGGCGACGGCCGCCGCGGGCGGGGCGGCCTGGGCGCTGATGACGGGGACGTACCTGCCGATGCTGCGCTACTACCGGCAGCCCGCGCCGGCCGCGCTGCTCCTGCCGTTCACCGCGGCGCTCTACCTGCTGATGACGGTTGACTCGGCGGTGCAGCACTGGCGCGGCCGCGGAGCTTCGTGGAAAGGCCGCACGTACTGAGCCTCCTGGTCCACACTGTTCGAATGGACCGCCAGACGATCTCCCGCCTCGCCCATGCCCACCACCCGATCGCCGCGCCGATCGCCGACGAGTCGGTGGCCGGGCTGCTGGCCCGGGCCACCGGGCACACCGAGACCGGCCGGGCGCTCGACCTCGGCTGCGGCGAGGGCGGCTGGCTGATCCGCGCGCTGGCGGCGCGGCCGCGGTGGCAGGCGGTCGGGGTGGATCTGGACGCGGCGGCGCTGACCCGGGCCCGGGAGGTCGCCCTGGCCCTCGGGGTGGAGCGGCGGATCGGTCTGCACCACCTGGACGCCCAGGAGTTCAAGGCCGTCGAGCCGTTCGACCTGGTGCTGAACGTGGGGGCGACGCACGCCTTCGGCGGGCTGCTGCCGACCCTGGCCGCGGCCCGCGAGCACCTGGCGCCGGGTGGTCTGGTCATGGTCGGCGAGGGCTTCTGGGAGCGGGAACCCGGGCAGGCCGCGCTGGACGGGCTCGGCGCGGAGCGGGACGATTTCGCGGACCTCGCGACCACGACCGACCGGGTGATCGCGGACGGCTGGACACCGGTGTACGGCTATGTGAGCAGCATCCAGGAGTGGGACGACTACGAGTTCTCCTGGACCGGCTCGCTGGCCGCGTGGGCGCTGGACCACCCGGACCACCCGGACGCGGCGGCGGCCCGCGAGGCGGCGGACCGGCACCGGGCCGAGTGGCTGCACGGGTACCGGGGCACCCTCGGCTTCGTCACCTACCTGCTGCGCCGGGACTGACCGGCCGGGCCGCCGGGCCCGACGGCCCGGTGTGGCCGGGCCGGAGACGGCGGAGGTCGGAGGCGGCGCGGGCCCGACGCGGCGCGGTTCAGAGGCGGCCCAGCAGGCGCAGGGCCGCCGGTTTGGTGAACTCGTACCTGGTCATCTGCTCCAGGTCGCGCAGCCAGCGCCCTGCCCGGGCCGGTCGGGCCGGCCGGTCCAGGACGCGGGCGTAGAGCTCCTCGAACGCCGTGGTCACGCATTCCAGCGAGAACCGCCCGACCACCCAGTCCCGCCCCCAGGCGCCCAACTCGGCGCGCCGGCCCGGGTCGTCGAGCAGCCCGCGGAGCTGGCCGGCCAGCGACCCGGGCTCGCGCGAGCCGTTGCCGAAGCCGTACATGCAGCGCGAGGCATGCGGTTCGACCAGCGGGCCCGGCTCGTGCACGGCGGTGTAGCCGGCCGCCCCGTGCACCACCACCGGCTTGCCGAAGGCGAGGCCGCGCAGGGCCGACCCGCCCATGCCGAGCACGACGTCGGCGGCCTGGTAGGCGGGCCGCGGATCGGCCAACTGGCCCGGCACCAGGACGGCTTGGCGGCCGAGGGCGGTGTTGGCCGCGGCCGCGCGGGTGCGCAGCGGCTCCAGGCTCGGCCCGGCGCCGACCACGACCAGCCGGACCCGCGGGTCGTCGAGGTGCCGGACGGCGTCGACGGTGAGCTCGGCGCCGGCGTCCTTCTCCAGTGCGGGGACCAGCCGGGTGACGATGACGAGCAGCAACTCGTCGTCACCGATACCGTGTTCGCGCCGGAAGGCGGCGCCGTCGACCAGTCCGGGTGCGTCGGTGGCGGTGTTCACCGGCGGTTCGATCAGGCTGACGTCCTGGTGGCCGAAGGCCTTTCCCTCGCCCATCAGAGCGCCGAGGCCGAGGACGAGCGGCTGGTGCCGGGGCAGGCCGCGCAGCATCCGGATTCCGTAGAAGGTGGTGATCACCGGCAGTCGACCGTAACGCCCGGGCCCGAAGTAGGAGTTGCGGGCCGCCCGGACCTCCCAGGCGTGCAGCAGCTGGCTGCCGTGCTCGGCGGCGAGGCTGCCGAGGCGGCGGCGGATCTCGCCGTGCGGGGTCTGCGGTCCGCCGGCGACCACGACCTCGAGACCGTGCCCGGCGGCGACCTCGACCAGCGGGGCGGGGCCGTCCACGCCCTGCGCGAAGAGCACCGGGTCGTGGCCGCGGTCGCGCAGGGTGCGGGCGATGTCGACCGCGTTGAGCTGGGCTCCGCCCAGGGCAAGGTTGTTGAGATGGACCAGCACCCGGACAGGTCTCAAGGGTCACTCCTCCCAGTGGTGCGGGACGAAGACCGGCGCGGCCAGCACGACCGCGCGCGGCGGGGTGTCCAGCATCGGGCCGAACACGTCGAACTGGCCGACCGAGTGCCAGCTCATCAGCGTCCCGCCGTCGGTCCGGCCGATGCCGTACACGCCGGCCCAGAGCGTGTAGCGGCCGCGCGGCAGTGGCAACCTGGGTATCACACAGGCGACTTGGCGGTCGTCGCCGGTGAGGCGGATTTCGTGGCTGATCTGGAAGATGGGGCTGGAGGTGCCCTCGCTGACGCCCAGGTGCAGGGTCGCGTGGCCGCGGTAGTCGCCGCCGAGGGTGAGCTCGACGGTCATCGGCTCGTCGGTGGTCAGGCTCTCCCGGTCCTCGCCCCGGACGGCGTGATCGAGCAGCTGCAGCGGCTCGCCGGTACGGCCGCCGGCCTCGGACTGGGCCTCGATGGAGTCGCGGTAGCCGGCCATCGCGTCCTTGATGCCCGCGTCCACCCGGACCGAGCCCTGCTCCAGCCAGACGCCGCGCCGGCAGATGGACTCCACGGCGGGCAGGTCGTGGGAGACGAAGACGATCGTGGTGCCCTGCTCCGCGACCTCGCGCATCCGGTCCAGGCAGCGCTGCTGGAAGACGGCGTCGCCGACCGCCAACACCTCGTCCACCAGCAGGACATGGGGTTCCAGGTAGGCGGCGACGGCGAAGCCGAGGCGCATCTGCATGCCGGAGGAGTAGAACTTCACCTGGCGGTCGATGGCGCCGCCGAGCCGGGCGAACTCCACGATGTCGTCGAAGCGGGTGGCCACCTCGCGCCGGCGCAGGCCGAGCAGCGCGCCGAACAGGTAGATGTTCTCGCGGCCGGTCAGGTCCGGGTGGATGCCGGCCCGGATCTCGATCAGGGCGCCGATCCGGCCGCGGACGTCGATCACGCCGCCGTACGGGTACATCACCCGGGTCAGCATCTTCAGCAGGGTGGACTTGCCGGAGCCGTTCGAGCCGATCAGGCCGACGGACTCGCCCGGTTCGATGTGCAGGTTGATGTCGCGCAGCGCCCAGCGCCAGTCCTCGCCCTTCTCGCCGCGCAGCCGGCGGGCCATCGACTCGACCTTGTCGCGCAGCAGCATCCGCTGCTGGTCGGCCTTGAAGCGCTTCCACACCTGCTCGGTGCGGATGGTGCCCAGGGGGTGGGTCCGGCTAGGCGACATCGGCGATCCCCGTCTCCAGCTTCTTGAACAGCAGGTAGCCGCCGACCAGGAACACCAGCGAGGAGACCGCGGCGATCGAGGTGAGCGCGAGGTCGGGCGCGTCACCGTACAGCAGCGCACCGCGGTAGCCCTCGATGACGGCGCCCAGCGGGTTGAACCCGACGTAGATCTCCTGCAGGCGCTGCGGGATCTGCGCCAACGGGTAGGCGACGGGGGTGGCGAAGACGCCCATCTGCGTGATGATCGGCAGCAGGTGGCGGACGTCGCGCAGGTAGACCACGGCGACCGAGAGGATCAGCGCCACGCCGTAGGTGAACGCGAACTGGATCAGCAGCAGTGGCAGCACCCAGAGGAAGGTGGCGGCCGGGGCGGTCCAGAACAGCAGGAAGAGCAGGCCGAGGACGCCGATGCCGATCAGCATGTCGACGCCGGCGACCAGCATGGTGGCCAGCGGGAAGACCTCGCGCGGGCAGTAGACCTTGTTGAGCAGGCTGAGGTTGTTGGCCAGGCTCAGCGCGCCCTGGTTCATGGTGTTGCTGAAGAACTGCCAGACGATCAGGCCGACGTAGGCGAAGAGCGGGTAGGCCGCCGTGCCGGTGTCGATCTTCACCGCGCGGTGGAAGACCAGGGTGAAGATGGCGCAGAGCGCGAGCGGGGTGAGGACCGCCCAGGCGAATCCGAGCACGGCCTGCTTGTAGCGGGCGCGCAGGTCGCGTTCGGCCAGCGCGCGGACCAGTTCACGGGCGCCCCAGAGCTCCCGGGCCACCTGGGCGGGGCGCAGTCGGCGTTTGAAGATCAGTTCGGGTGGCGGCCCGTCGGCGGCCGCGGGCCGCCGTGGAGCGGCCGATGTCTGGCTGTCGCGCTCGTCGACGAGTTGCGCGCGTTGTCCCCCCACGGACCCCTGCCCTCTCCGGTACCGGCGGTATCGAGAAGTGGGCCAGCCGCCACGGCAGTTCTCCCCCGCGACGGTGCGGCCCGGCGTCCACCATGGCACAGAGTGTGGTCGCCGGGGGTCGGTTCCGTGAAGGTGATCGGAACACCGGGAGGACGGGCGTGGCGCGAGCGGGGTCGACGGGGGGACGGGGGCGGCGCGGGGAGACTCAGGGGCGGGACTGCTCCTGCTGCCGCCGCTGGTCGTCGGCGACCAGGCGGTCCATGACGGCGGGCATGGCGTCGACCCCGCCGGCCTGGGTCGGCGTGGTGCGGGCGTCGCCCTGGACCACCACGGTGGGCAGCTCGTTGATGCGGTACCGGACGAACATCTCGGCGGCCTCGTCGACCGACCGCTGGACCTGCTCGGAACGGTAGGCGTCGCGGAAGGTGCCCGCGTCGACGCCCTGGCGCATCGCCCAGTCGACGGCGGCGGCCTCGGTGGTGAGGTCCTGGTCGTTGTTGTGGATCGCGCGGAAGGCGCTGGTCTGCAGGCGCTCGACGAGGCTCAGACGCTCCAGCGTGTAGTACAGGCGCGCGTGTCCGCGCTGCACGCCCTCCTCGCGGCTGCCCGGCCAGATCGCGGGCACCCGGCGCAGGTCGACGTCGGCGCGGTGCCTCTCGGCCCAGGCCTGGAGCGGCTGCTCCAGCTGCTGGGAGTGGCCGCAGTCGTACCAGAAGAATTCGAGCGTCTCGGTGCGGGCGCCCTCGCGCACCGGCTGGAGGCGCTCGGCGAGGACGGACTGCGCGCCGTCGGTGGCGGGTTGGTGGGTGGTGGCGGCGCCGGCCTGGATCGGGGATGCGGCGATCCCGGTGGCGACGGCGAGCAGGACGGTGGACCTCAGCAGCGACTTCACACCGGGCAGTGTGTCCGTCACGGTCGGCGAGCAGCCGGCTTCTGCCTGGCGGCGCGGGTCGGATTCGCCCGTTCGGCCCAACACTGCGGAGCGGGCGCCGACGGCCGCCCTGCGGCGCGGTTCCGCCGCATGCGAAGCCGGCGGCGCCGGACCCCGCCCCGCGGGTCCGACGCCGCCGACCCGGCGTCACTCCGCGTGCGGTGTGTGCTCCGGCCGGGGCGGGACCACCGCGGCGGCCGGTGCGGGCTCCGCCTCGGCGAGCGCGGGCGGCTCGCCCGCCCCCGACTCCACGGCCGCCCCCGGCCCCACGGCCGCCGCCGGCTCGTCGGCCGACCCGGCCGGCTGCCGCGGGACGGCGCCCGCCTTCGGCGTCGCGCCCTCGAAGAAGCGGAGCAGCTCGACCGGGAACGGCAGCACGAGCGTGGAGTTCTTCTCCGCGGCCACCTCGACCACGGTCTGGAGCAGGCGCAGCTGGAGCGCGGACGGGGTGCTGTCCATCATCTCGGCCGCCCGGGCCAGCTTCTCCGCGGCCTGGAACTCACCGTCGGCGGTGATGATGCGGGCGCGCCGCTCGCGGTCGGCCTCGGCCTGCCGGGCCATCGAGCGCTTCATCGAGTCAGGCAGCGCGACGTCCTTGATCTCGACCCGGTCGATGTGCACGCCCCAGCCGACGGCCGGGCTCTCCAGCATCAGCTCAAGCCCGCGGTGCAGGTTCTCCCGGCCGGACAGCAGGTCGTCCAGCTCGCTCTTGCCGATGATCGACCGCAGCGACGTCTGGGCGACCTGCGACATGGCGAAGGCGTAGTTCTGCACGTCGACGGTGGCGAGCACCGGGTCGACCACCCGGAAGTACACCACCGCGTCGACCCGCACCGAGACGTTGTCCCGGGTGATGCCCTCCTGCGCCGGGACGGGCATGGTGACGACCTGCACGTTCACCTTGCGCATCCGGTCGACGATCGGCACCAGCAGGGTCGGGCCGGGCTGGCGCACCACCCCGCGCACCCGGCCCAGCCGGAAGACCACGCCCCGCTCGTACTGCTGCACCACCCGCACTCCGGTGGCGAGCCAGAGAACCGCCAGGGCCGCGAGGCCCGCGAGTACCACCATGTCGGTGATCCTTCCCCGTGCCGGCGCACCCGGGCGGAGTCCCTGATGGCTCCGTCGGACGAGCGCGCCGCGCAGGGAAGTATCCGCCCGCACCGCACCGGCGCCCAGAGCACCAACCGATCTTGACGCTTTGTCAGCGTCCGGTTGTCAGGCGTCCCGAGCCGCCGCCCGCCCGGGGTCGCCGGAGCTCGGTGAAGAGCTCCTGCCAGGCGTCCGCGACGACGCCGAGCTCGAAGTGGGCGAGCGCGTGCTCGCGGGCCGCGGCGCCGAGTGCGGCGCGGTCGCCGGCCAGCACCGCGGCCAGCGCCTCGGCGAGGGCGAGCGGGTCGCCCGGGGCGACCAGGGCGCCGGTGGCGCCGTCGCGCACGACCGAGCCGACCCAGCCGACGTCGGTGGCGACGGCGGGCAGCCCGGCCAGCGCGGCCTCGATCAGGACGCCGGGGACGCCCTCGCTGTCGCTGGTGAGCAGCACCGCGTCGGCGGCGCGGTAGAGCGGCGCCGGGTCGGCGAGGGTGCCGAGGAAGTGGGCCCGGGCGGCGCCCGGGTGGTGTTCGAGGGCGGCCCGCTGCGGGCCGTCGCCGGCCACCGCGAGCCGGACGTCGGGGAGCCGGTCGAGGGCGTCGAGGGCGAGGTCGAGCCGCTTCTCGGGGGCGATCGCGCCGAGCCAGGCGACCAGCGGGCCGTCCGCGGGCAGGCCGAGGGCCTGCCGGGCCGCGCGCCGGCCGGCCTCGTCCGCGACGGGCGGGTACCGGTCGGCGGCGCGGGCGTTGGGGATCGTGCGGAGCCTGGCGGCGGGCAGCTTGAACCGCTGCTGCAGCACGGCCCGGGCCTCGTCGGCGAGGGCGGTGACGGCGGCGGCGCGGTGCAGGAGGGCGCCGGTGCGCAGTCGGCGCAGCGGGCTCGCCGTCCAGTGCCGGGGGTCGCCGATGGAGACGTAGACGAAAGGCGTGCGGGTGCCGGCCAGGGCGAGCGCGCAGGCGGGGAGGGTGGACGAGCCGTGGGCGACGACCAGGTCGGCGGTGCGGGCGGCGGAGCGCAGGGCGAGCAGGGTGGCCGGGTGGAGCCGGCCGGGTCCGAGGACGGCGGTGGCGCGGGTGTCGGGCGCGTCCGGGTGGGCGTCGGGGTGCGGGGCGAGGGCGCGCAGGGCGGAGGCCTGGCCACGGCGGCGCAGCTCCCCGTGGAGGTCCCGCGCGAGGTTCTGGGCGCCGCGGCGCCGCGGGTCGGTGATCAGGTGCAGGATGCGGGGGCGGGTTCCGGTCGGCGTCGCCGGCGTCGCTTCGGGCATGGGAACGACCTTGGCACAGGCCCCGGCGCGGTACAGCCCCTTCGCACCGGCCGGTGGTGGCCGTGCGCGGGCGCGGGCGCTCCGGTCGGGCGCCGCTCGGCGCCCCCGCCCGCCGGCTGCGCCCCATGTGCGCCCAGCCGTGCGCCCTCGGCCGCCCCCGACCGACCCCGGGGGCCGGTGCCTCCTGGCCGATTCCCTGGCGAGCGGCGGTCGCCACCTGCAATGCTGATCGGCAGTCAGGGTGCCGGCCGGCATGGGAGACCGGACGCGCCCAGGAGGGCGGGGGTTGGCCTGTGCATGTGCTCTATGTGATCGACAGCGTGAGCAGGGTCGGCGGGGCCGAGCAGGGCCTGGTGGCGATGGCCCCCCAACTGGTGCGGGCCGGCGTGAAGCTGGACGTCGCGTACCTCAAGGACTCGCCCGGCGGGTTCCAGCCCGAGCTGACCGCGGCCGGTGCCGACGTCTTCGGGGTCGGCCGGGCCACCCGGGGCCGCTCCGCCGCCGCGCTCCACCGGCTGGTCCGCGAACGCCGGCCCGACCTCGTCCACACCACGCTCTACGAGTCGGACGTGCTCGGCCGGGCGGCCGCGCTGTCGGCGCGCACCCCGGTGGTCTCCAGCCTGGTCAACTCGGCGTACGGGCCGGAGCACCTGAACGCCCGCGGGCTCAGCCCGTGGAAGGTCCGGGCGGCGCAGGCCGTGGACGCCGCCACCGCGCAGGGCACCCGCCGGTTCCACGCGCTGACCCGCTACGTGGCGGGGGCGATGGCGCAGCGGCTGCGGGTACCGCGGGAGCGGATCGACGTCGTGCCGCGCGGGCGCGACCCGGAGCTGCTGGGCACCGTCACCCCGGACCGGCGGGCCGCCGTGCGGGCGGCGCTGGACCTGCCGCAGGACGCGCCGGTGGTGCTCGCGGCCGCGCGCCAGCAGTACCAGAAGGGCCTGGACGTGCTGCTGGAGGCCTGGCCGGCGGTGCTGCGCGCCGAGCCGGAGGCGGTGCTGCTGCTGGCCGGCAGCGAGGGCAGCGAGACGCCGCGGCTGACCGCGCTCGCGGAGGCCGCCGGCGGGGTGCGCTTCCTGGGGCCGCGCGACGACGTGTTCGACCTGATGGCCGCCTCCGACGCGTTCGCCGTGCCGTCCCGCTGGGAGGGGCTGGGCAGTGCGGCGATGGAGGCGATGGGCGTCGGCGTGCCGCTGGTCTGCGCGGACGTGCCCGCGCTGCGCGAGACGGTGGGATCCGAGGACTACGCCCGGCTGGTGCCGCCGGAGCGGCCGGCCGAGCTGGCGGCGGCGCTCGCCGACACCCTGGACGACCGCGCGTCGGCGCGGGTCCGGGCGAAGGCGGCGCGGGCCCGGTTCCTGACCGCGTTCACCCTGCACCAGGTGTCGGCGCAGATGGTCGACTTCTACGAGCGCTCGCTGCGGCTGCGCCCGGTCTGACGGGATCCGGCCACCCGCGAACAGTTCGTCGGGAATCGACCGGTCCCAGTATCGCCAAAGCGGTTGCGCCGCACGTCGCGGCTCGGCAAGCATCGCAAGGGGACCGGCGGGGGCGGCGGGCCGCGCACGGGCTGCCCCGGGACGCCGGACGCGGGGCTACGGGGGTAGCGCAATCGTCAGGGGGGGCGAGTTGCACCGGCCGAGGGATTCCACCGTGCCGCGGATCCGGCACAGGTAGCAGCACCCGGACCGCCGCGCTCCCGAACGGGCCGCCCCCGGGCGGGAGTTCCACAGCACCACCGCACCACGAACGCGAGGGGATCCAACCGGTGGAACCGGCAAACCACTTCACCGTCCTGCGGCGGTACTGGCGGCTGCTCGTCGGCTGCACGCTCGCCGCGCTCGTCGTCGGCTGGCTGCTGACCCCCGCCGGTGACACGGTGGACAACGCCAAATGGAAGTGCAAGGTCGCCATCACGCCGGTCGCGGGGGCCGGCGACACGGTGCGGGCCGACCAGGTGCTCTCGTACGCGCAGGGCGCGGACGTCGCGACGGCGGCGGCCCGGCAGCTCGGCATCGCCGACGCCGCCGCGGTGATCGCCCGCCGCACGGTGACGGCCGACAGTGCGCAGATGCTGTCGATAGCGACCATCGGCCCCACCCAGCAGTCCTGTTCAGACCTGGCGGCCGCCTACTCGGCCGCGATCATCAAGGGCTTCGGCGAGGAGTCCGCGAAGAGCGCCGCCGAGACGATCAAGAAGCTGCAGGCCCAGGCGGACGCGCAGCAGAAGGCGCTCGACGAGATCCAGCAGCAGTTCAACCGCTCCTCGGCCGGCGACCAGCCCAAGCTGCAGCCCAAGCTGACCGCCGCGTCCACCTCGCTCACCTCCACGCTCACCGCGATCAGCAAGCTGCAGAACGGCGCGCAGACCGACGCCATCCAGCAGTGGGGCAGCATCGACGCCCGGCAGAGCGCCGGGAACCTGCTCTCCTCCCCCAGCCGGACCGTGCGGCTGGGCCTGGCCGTGTCGCTCGGACTCGCCCTCGGGGTGGTGGCGGCACTGATGCTCAGCCGGATGGACACCCGGCTGCGCACCCGCAACCCGGTCGAGGAGGCGTTCAACCTCCCGGTGATCGGCGAGGTGCCGCAACTCTCGCGCCGGCTACGGCGGTTGCGCGAGCCGCTGGTGCGGGCCCGGCCCTCCGACCCGGCCGCGGAGGCGTACCGCTCGCTGCGCTCCACCCTGCTGCTCACCGGCCCCGACGCGCTCGCGCTGCCGGTCCGGGCGCACACCGGCTGGGATCCGGCCGAGGCGGTCTCGCGCCGGCTGGCCGACCCGGCGCCGGTGGTGCTGGTCGCCTCCGGCAGCAGCGGCGACGGCCGGACCACCACGGTCGCCAACCTGGCCGCCGCGCTGGCCGAGACCGGGCGCGAAGTCCTGGTGCTGGACTGCGACTTCCGCCACCCCCAGCTCCACTCACACCTCGGCGTGGGCGGCGGGCCGGGCATGGCCGAGCTGCTCAGCGGCGAGCAGCTCGGCGAGCTGGACGAACTGATCCGGCCGACCAACGTGGAGGGCGTCTCGCTGATCACCGGCGGGAACACCACCGCCTACCCGGCCGCCCTGGTGCTGCGCGCCGCCGAGGTACTGCGCGGGGCCCGCCGGTACGCGGACGTGATCCTGGTCGACACCTCGCCACTGCTGCACGCCAACGACGCGTTCGACCTGGTCCAGCACGCGGACGCGGTGCTGGTGACCGTGCGCAGCGGCAATGTGACCCCGGAACAGGCCGACCGGGTCGCCGAGTTGCTCTGCCGCACCGGTGTGCCGGTGGCCGGCGTGGCGCTGCTCGGCACCGTCGGGCCGGCCGGACGGCGGCGGCGCACCGCGGCGGGCGGCGGCCCGTCGGCCCCGGCCGCCCGTTCGGCGCAGCCCGCGCTGCCGCGCGCCGCGGAGCGCCCGGCCGAGCGGGCGGCAGAGCGGGCCGCCGGGCAGCGACCCACGCCCAGCTGGGCCCGGCGCGGGCCCGCCGCGGCCCCCGGGGCCGGGGCGGAGGGCCCCCGGGCCGGCGCCGCCGAGCCGCACGGCCGGCACCCGGACGACCACCGCCACCCGGACGACCACGCCCCGCCCGGGCCGGCCGAGGGCGCCGCGGGCGTCAACGGCCGGGGCCGCGCCCAGGGCCCGGCCGGGGACGGCGAGCACGGCGAGCCGGCCCTGCTGCGCGAGGCGGAGGAGCGGTGAGCGCACGGACCAGGGTGCTCTGGCTGGCCAAGGGCCTCGGCCGCGGCGGCGCCGAGCAGCTGCTGCTCAACTGCGCCCGCCACGCCGACACTTCACGCTACGAGATCGAGGTCGCGTACGTGCTGCCGTGGAAGGACGCGCTCGCCCCGGCACTCACCGAGGCCGGGGTGCGGGTGCACTGCCTCGGGGCCCCGGGCAGCGGCAGCGCCACCGGCACGCCCGGCCGGGCCGACCCGCGCTGGCCGCTGCGGCTGCGCCGACTGCTCGCCGCGCGCCGCTACGGCCTGGTGCACACCCACATGCCGGTCCCGGCCGCCGCCGCCCGGCTGCTCGCGCCCACCGCCGGCTCGCCGCGCCTGGTGCACACCGAGCACAACGTCTGGGACCGCTACCGCACGGCGACCCGCTGGGCCAACGCGCTCACCTACCGGCGCAACGACGCGGTGATCGCCGTCTCGCACGCCGTCGAGCGGGGCATCCCGGCCGCCCGGCGCCGCCCGGGCGCCTGGGTCACCGTGGTGCACCACGGGCCGGACCTCTCCGGCGCCCCCGAGGGGCCGGCCGCCCGCGCCGACGCACGGACCGGACTCGGCCTTCCACAGGACGCGTTCGTGGTCGGCACGGTCGGCAACCTGACCCCGAAGAAGGACCAGGCCACCCTGCTCGCCGCGCACGCCGAGCTGCACCGCCGCCACCCCGGCGCCCGCCTGGTGCTGATCGGATCCGGGCCGCTGGACGGGCAGTTGCGCGCCCGGGCGGCCGAACTGGGCGTCGCCGGGAGCGTGCTGTTCGCCGGCTCGCGCTCCGACGTGCCCGCGCTGCTGCCCGGCCTGGACGTCTTCACCCTGAGCTCTCGTCAGGAAGGCCTGCCGGTCGCCCTGATGGAGGCGATGACCAGCGGACTGCCGTCCGTGGTCACCCGGGTCGGCGGTATGCCGGAGGTGCTGGACGACGGCGAGCAGGGCCTGCTCGTCCCGCCGGGCGACCCGGCCGCCCTGGCCGCGGCCCTCGGCCGGCTGGCCGGCGATCCGCCGCTGCGGGACCGCCTCGGCGCGGCGGCCCGCAAGCGCGCCGAGCGCTTCGACGTGGCCGGCGCGCAGCGGGCCGTCGAGGCGGTGTACGAGCAGGTCCTGCGGCGCTGAGGCCCGCTCCCGCAGCCACCGAAGGCCCCTACCACCGAGAAGAGTGCGAGTCCGGACGTGAGTGCCCTGCCCGCCCCCGCCGAGCTGACCTTCCGCCCGCTCGCGGAGCCCGATCTCCCGGCCGTCCTCGACCTGCTGACCGCCTCCCTGGCGGGCGGCCCGACCGGTACCCGCACCGCCGGGTTCTTCCGCTGGAAGCACCGGCTGAACCCCTTCGGCGCCAGTCCCGGCCTGCTCGCCGAGACCCCGGACGGGCGGCTCGCCGGCGTGCGGCTCTTCCTCCGCTGGCAGTGGCACGAGGGTGCCACCGGCCGCACCGTCGCCGCCGTCCGGCCGGTGGACACCGCCACCCACCCGGACTTCCAGGGCCGCGGCATCTTCCGCCGGCTCACCGTCGATCTCCTCGAACAGGTCGAGGAGGAGGCGGAGTTGGTTTTCAACACGCCCAACGGCAACAGCCTGCCGGGCTACCGGAAGATGGGCTGGCAGGAGCTCGGGCAGGTCCCGGTGGCGCTGCGCCCGGTCCGCCCGACCGCGTTCGTCCGCGGGGTGCGGGCCGCGCTGGCCCGCCGACCGGCCGGCCCCGCGACCCCACCCGTCTGTCAACTCCCCACCGCCGAGGACTGGTTCGAGTCGCAGTCGGCGGACGGCCCGCTGGCCGAGCTGCTGCGCGAGCGCGCCGCCGCCGACGCCGCCGACCCGCGGCTGGCCGTCCGCCGCACCCCGGAGTTCCTGCGCTGGCGCTACGGGCGCGCCCCCGGCCTGGACTACCGGGTGCTCACCTGCCACCGCGGCGGCGAGCTCACCGGCCTGGCCGTCGGCCGGCCCCGACGGCGCGGCCCGCTGGCCGAGTTCACCCTCGCCGACGTGCTGGTCCGCCCGGGCGACCGGGACAGCGCCGCGCGGCTGCTGCGCGCCGCCGCCCGGGAGTCCGGCTGCGACCACGTCGCCACCCACCTCTCCCCCGGCACCGAGGCCGCCGCGGCCGCGCTGCGGGCCGGCTACCTGCGCGCCCCGCGCACCGGCATGACCCTGGCCGCCCGCGCCCCGGCCGGACCGACCCGCCTGACCCTGACCGACTGGCGGTTCACCCTCGGCGACCTGGAGGTCTTCTGATGCCCTGGCCGGCCCCGGCAGCCCGGGCCGCCGTGACCCGGGTGCCGTGGCCGTCCGCCGTCGCGGCCGCCTTGGTCACGGGCTACGTCGCGCTCTTCGTCGTCGCGATGGTGCACACCTCGTACGACATCTGGGGCGCACTGCTGATCCTCCCGGTGCTGATGGGGATCGGCACCCCGATCCTGGCCCGGATCGCCGCCGCCAACCCCGAGCGGGACGTGTTCCGGCTGCTGCTGCTGGCCATGACGGCCAAGCTGCTCTGCGCCTTCCCCCGCTACCTGATGGCCTTCGTGCTGTACGGCGGCGCGGCCGACTCCAAGATGTACCACCAGAAGGGCGGCGAGCTGGCCGCCTACCTGGACCAGGCCGACCTGTTAGGCGGGATCCAGTACGACCTCGGGATGAAGGTGGCCGGCACCGGCTTCATCATCGTCGTCACCGGCGTGGTCTACGCGATCACCGGCCCGTCGCTGATCGGCGGTTTCCTGGTCTTCTCCTGGCTGGGCTTCTGGGGGCTGCTGCTGTTCTGGCGGGCGCTGCAGATCGCCTTCCCGGAGGCGGACACCCGCAAGTACGCCAAGCTGGTGTTCTTCCTGCCCTCGCTGCTGTTCTGGCCGTCCAGCATCGGCAAGGACGCCTGGATGATGTTCTGCCTGGGCCTGACCACCTACGGCACCGCGCGGCTGCTCGACCGCCGGTTCGGGGCCTTCGCCTGCATCGCCCTCGGCTCGGTCGGCACCGCGATGGTCCGCCCGCACGTCACCGCCCTCGCCGGGGCCGGGCTGATGGTCGCGTACGTGCTGCGCAAGCGGCCGCAGCAGGCGAGCGCGCTCGGGCCGCTGCGGACGATCCTGACCGCCGTGGTGCTGGGTGCGATGGCGGTGCTGATGCTGCAGCAGGTGTCCACCTTCTTCGGCACCGACGGCACCGGCGGCGACGCCGTCAACCAGGTGCTCTCGGAGACCTCGCGGCGCACCAGCCAGGGCAACTCGATGATCAACGCGACCGCGCCCGAGGACACCGCGCCCAAGTTCAGCCTCAACCCGGCGGGCCTGCCGGTCGCCGTGGTCAGCGTGCTGTTCCGGCCGTTCCCGTTCGAGGCCTCCAACATCCAGAACCTGATCCAGTCGGTGGAGTGCTTCGCGCTGCTGGTGATGTTCATCCGCGGCTGGCCCCGGCTGAGCCGGCTGCCCCGGCTCTTCGTGCAGCGCTCGTACGTCGCCTTCACCGCCGTGTACACGCTGCTGTTCTGCTGGGCGTTCTCGACCATCAACAACATGGGCATCCTGTCCCGCGAACGGGTCCAGGTGCTGCCGCTGGTGCTGGTCCTGCTGGTCGTGCCGGCCGCCTCCGCCACCCGCGGGCCGGCCAAGCGCCGGCCGCCACCGGTCTGGCGGGTCGCGCCGGGCCAGTGGCGGGAGCGGCGCCCGGCCGGCCCACCGCAGGTCACCCCACCTGCGTACGCCGCACCGCCGTACGCCGCACGGCCCTACGCCGCACCACCGTTCACCTCGCCCTCTCCGTCCCCGAGCCACACCGAATCCCAGTCACCGTCCCAGGGGGGATCGACCGCGCCTTGACTTCCTCCCCCTCCTGGAAACGCAGCCCGTTGCCCCGCTCCGCAGGAGTTTCGTTTCCTCCCCCGGCGGAAGCCGGGGGCATCCACGAAAGGGCCCTGATGACCACCGACACCCACGCCCTGCCCGCCGCCCTCGGCGGAACGCCCGCCTTCCCGGACGGACTCCCGCTCACCCGGGTCCGCGTCCCCGACCGCGCCGCGCTGCTGGAGCGGCTCGGCACCGTGCTCGACAGCGGGCAGCTCACCAACGGCCGGACCGTCGCCGAGCTGGAGGAGGCCGCCGCCAAGCTGCTCGACGTGCCGCACGTGGTGGCCGTCTCCAACTGCACCGCCGGCCTGATGCTGGTGCTGCAGGCCGCCGGGGTCGGCGACGGCCGGCCGGTGGTGATGCCCGGCTTCACCTTCTCCGCCACCGCCCACGCCGCCCACTGGGCCGGCGGCACCCCGGTGTTCGCCGAGGCCCGCGAGCAGGACGTCACCCTCGACCCCGCGGACGCCGCCGCCCGGCTCGCCGCCGCGGACCGCCCGGCCGCCCTGATGGCCACCCACGTCTACGGCACGCCCTGCCAGGTCGAGCGGCTGCAGGAGGTCGCCGACGCGGCCGGCGTCCCTCTGGTGTACGACTCCGCGCACGGCTTCGGCAGCGTCCGCCGCGGGGTGCCGGTCGGCAACTTCGGCTACGCCGAGGTGTTCTCGATGAGCCCGACCAAGGTCGCGGTGGCCGGCGAGGGCGGCCTGGTCGCCACCCGCGACGCCGGGCTCGCCCAGCGGCTGCGGCACGCCCGCGACTACGGCAACCCGGGCGACTACGACACGCTCTTCCCCGGCCTCAACGCCCGGATGAGCGAACTGCACGCCGCCGTCGGCCTCAACTGGCTGGCCGACCTGCCCGAGCGGGTGGCCCACCGGGGCGCCCTCGTCGCCGAGTTCGCCGCCGCCACGGCCGGCCTGCCCGGCCTGCGGATCGCCCTGCCGGAGGAGGGCGACACCTCCACCTTCAAGGACCTCACGCTGATGCTGGACCCCGGCGCCTTCGGGCTCTCGGCGCTCCAACTCGCCGACGCCCTGCGGGCCGAGGGCATCGACTCGCGCCGCTACTTCCACCCGCCGGTGCATCGCCAGCGCGCCTACGCCCACCTCGGCCAGGCCGAGTCGCTGCCGCGCACCGACCGGCTCGCCGCCTCCGTGCTGACCGTGCCGCTCTGGTCCCAGATGGACGCGGCCGCCGTGCGCCGGATCGCCGACGCGGTGGTGCGGATCCAGCCGTACGCGGAGCGCCTGCGCACCGCCTGATCCGACCGGCGCCGGTTACGCGGTTCGGGTGAACGCCGGTTGGACCGCGGGCTCACCCGGTCGGCAGGATGGCCGGCCGGGGCCCGCGGCCTCGTCCCACCCTCCCCCGCAAGGATTTGGAGTCACCCGGTGCTCAAGGGATTCCGCAGCTTCCTGCTGCGCGGAAACGTCGTCGACCTGGCCGTCGGCATCGTCATCGGCGCGGCCTTCACCGCCGTCGTCACCGGGTTCGTCACGGCCTTCCTCACCCCGCTCGTCGGCGTGGCCACCGGCGCCGTGGGCGACTTCACCCAGAAGACCTTCGACATCGCCGGCACCCGCTTCCCGTACGGGGTCTTCGTCAACGCCCTGATCAGCTTCGTGCTGGTGGCCGCGGTCATCTACTTCGTCGTGGTGGTTCCGGTGGGCAGGCTGCAGGCGAAGCTGGAGGGTGCCAAGCCCGCCCCGGTGGCCAAGGCGGACTGCCCCGAGTGCCTCAGCCCGATCCCGGCGGCGGCGCTGCGCTGCTCGTTCTGCACCTCCGAGGTGGCCGGGCGGCCGGGCTTCCCCACCCAGGCCGCGCCGACGCAGCCGCTGCCGACCCGCTGAGCGCCCAACCGGGCACGTCGAGCCCCGCCGGGCGCCTCCCCGTCGGCCGCGCACGCCGCTGACCTCGGGTTCCGCACCCGGGCCGGCCGTCCGACCGGACCTCCGGAGCGGACTTCACGGGGACCATATCCCCGAAACATTCACGAGCCCCCGCCGGACCGCCGACGGGGGCTCGAATGCGCCAGCGCACGCCCCGCCCGCAGAAGTTTCTTCGGCGGTACCCCAACCGTCCACCGGGCCTTCACCCAACGGGCCTTCGCGGACGCCGCCCGAGCTCCGTTCGAGGGTGCACACCCCTCCCGGGCTGGCCGGAAGTCGACGCCAGAATGTCCGTTCTTCCTACTTTCGAAGCTTTTGTTCGAGCGAAGACTGTGTAAACACTCGAACTGCTCGGCCTCCCACTCTCCTCAGCAGGCGCATTGTGGGCTTACCGTATGCCCCATGACCTCGCCCCGCTCCTACGACGGAGTCGGCTACCCCTCTCCGTCCTTCTCCTCCGGCACGCCCATCTACGACAGCCTCGTCGCAGAGCGCGGTGTCCCGCAGATCGCACCCATCAACGTGCCGGCCGCCCTGCCGCCGGCGCTGTCCTCCGGTTACGGATCCGGCCTCGGCCAGTCCTACGACAACCGGTACGGCACCGGGTACGACACCCCCGGCAGCAACCTCCCCGCGCTGCCCCCCGCCCGCCTCGCCCTGGGCCCCGGCCCGAGCAGCGGCCCCTCCGCCGGCCCCGCCACGGCCTACGTCCCGGTGCAGCCCGCGCCGGCGTACGCCGCGGCGCCCCAGCCGCCCGTCCCCGGCTACGGCGGCCCCCAGCCGTACGTGCCCGGCCAGCGCCCGCAGGCCCCCGCCCCCGGCTTCTCCCAGGCCACCGGCGGCGGCGCCTACCAGCCCAGCGGCGGCCAGAGCTTCGGCGGGCAGAACACCTTCGTCGGCGCCGGCCAGAGCGGCCAGCAGTCCTTCGGCGCCCAGCCGCTCGGCGGCCCCGCCGGGTTCGGCGGCCCGCAGCAGCCGGGCGGCCAGCCGCAGGGCGGCCCGCAGAGCTTCGGCGGCCAGCAGTCCTTCACCGGCGGCCAGGGCATGGGCGGCCCCGGCTTCGCGGGCCCGTCGGGCGACCAGAGCTTCGGCGGAGCCCCGCTGCGCCCGGCCGTCTCGCCGGTCGCGCCGCTCCGCCCGATGCAGCCGCAGCGGCCCGGCCCCTACGGCGAGCCCGCCCAGTTCCAGCAGGCCTACCAGCCCCAGGGCCAGGGCTACTGAGCGAACCGCCACCACCCCCGGGCCGGCCCCACCCGGCCCGAACCCGCACCACCTGAGCACCACCCGGCGCCCCCGCGCCGGGCGTACGGAGAAACGGGTCATCCACGGACCGCCCGGACCGCCACCCCACGGCGTCCGGGCGGTCCGTGCGCGTAGGGCCGCCGCCCACCGGGCCGGGCGGGGCCCGCGGTCGGCACGGCACCGGGTGCCGGCCATCCCTGCGGTGCTGGCAGGATGGGAGAATGCTGCTCACCGGACTCCACGTCTACCCCGTCAAGTCCATGTACCGCCTGAGCCCCGAGAGCGCCCGCGTCGAACCGTGGGGCCTCGCCGGAGACCGCCGGTGGATGCTCGCCGACGCGTCCGGACGCTTCGTCAGCCAGCGCGAGAACGCCGCGCTCGGCCAGATCCGCGCCGAACTCGCCGCCGACGGCACGCTGCTGCTCACCGCCCCGGGCGGCTCCCGGATCGAGGTCCCGGCCCCCGCCGTCACGGCCGGCGACCCGATGGCCGACGTCGAGGTCTGGGGCACCCGCTTCCACGCCGCCGAGGCGGCCAAGGAGGCCCACCTCTGGATCGCCGAACACCTCGGCGACTACCGCCTGGTGCACCTGGACGACCCGCGCGCCCGCCCGGTCGACCCGCAGTTCGGCACGCCCGGCGACACCGTGTCGATGGCCGACGGGTTCCCGCTGCTGCTCGCCACCACCGCCTCGCTGGACGCGCTCAACGCGCTGATCGCCGAGGCGGACCCGGACGGCCACGAGACCCTCCCGATGGAGCGGTTCCGCCCCAACGTGGTGGTCGGCGGCGCCGACGCCTGGGCCGAGGACGGCTGGCGCCGGATCCGGATCGGCGAGCTGACCTTCAAGGTCGTCAAGCCCTGCGGCCGCTGCGTGGTCACCACCACCGACCAGGAGACCGGCGAGCGCCGCGGCCCCGAACCGCTGCGCACCCTGGCCAAGCACCACCGGCTGCTGAAGAAGGCCGCGTTCGGGCAGAACCTGATCCCCGAGCGCCCCGCCGGCGTCGAGGGCGACGCGCTCGGCACGCTGCGGATCGGCGACGAGGTCGAGGTGCTGGAGGACGGCGCGCACTGGCCGGAGAACGCGCTCGTCTGACGCCCGCGTTCCGGAGCGGCCTGCGATCCACCGCTGCGCCGGCCGTTCCGGAACCGGAACTGTGCGCGCTCGTTGAAGCATGTGGTGAAGCGGAAAACGCTCCCCGGCCGACCCGGCGCCGGAGCGACCGGACCACCCCCGCGGGCGCGCTACGGTGGGCGGACGGCCGGTGCGCCCCCGCGCGTACCGACCGTTGATCGCCGGCTCGACGAAGGTGGGGACGACAGACCGTCATGGCTGAGCACAGGGTCCGGGTCACCCAGGACAGCGCATCCCGCTGGCGGCGCCGCGCCGGCGAGTACGACACGCTCGCGGAGGCCCTCGCGGCCGCCGAACCGGGCGACACCGTCACCGTCCGCCCCGGCACCTTCCGGGAGAACGTCGTCCTGGACAAGCCGGTCACGATCGTCCCCGCCCAGGGCCCCGGCAGCGTCCGGATCGACCCGCCGAGCGGCGTGCCGCTGACCGTCACCGCCGCCGCTACCGTCCGCGACCTGGTGATCGAGGGCAGCGACAGCTCCGTCCCGGCCGTGCTGGTCACCGGCCCCGACGCGCGGCCCGCGCTCAGCGGCTGCCGGGTCGAGACCCGCTCGGCCACCGGCGTCGAGGTCACCGGCGGCGCACGGCCCACCCTGCGCAGCTGCGTGATCGCCAATCCGGCCGGCCTCGGCCTGCGGCTGCGCGGCGAGGGCACCGCGGCCGCCTTCGAGGACTGCGAGGTGGCCGCCGCCGGCCAGGCCGGGATCGCCGTCCTCGGCGGCGCCGCCGCCGCGCTGGACCGGTGCAAGGTCCACCACGCGTCCGGCGCCGGCGTGCTGCTCACCGACCCGGGCAGCGCCGCCGAACTGACCGGCTGCGAGATCTACGAGATCCGCGGCAGCGGCGTGCAGGCCGAGGCGCAGGCCGCCGGGCGGCTGGTCGACTGCGAGATCCACCGCGTCACCGGCAACGGCCTGACCCTGGACGGCGAGGCCGAACTCGTGCTGACCGGCTGCCGGGTGCACGACCTGCCGGAGAACGGCGCCGACCTGCGCGGCCGGGCCCGGCTCAGCCTGTCCAACAGCACCGTCCGGGACTTCGGGCGCGGCGCGCTCTCGGTCTGGGACCAGGGCACCGAGGCCGTCGCCGAGTCCTGCGAACTGCACGGCTCCAGCGGCGAGTACCCGGCGCTCTGGGTCAGCGACGGCGCCCGGCTCACCCTCACCGACTGTTCGCTGCACGACCTGCCGGACGCGCTCTTCGTCCTGGACCGGGACTCCGCCGCGACCGCCGAGGGCTGCTCGTTCAGCCGGATCCGCAGCTCGGCCGTCTCGGTCAGCGGCGGCGCCGGCGTGACGCTCACCGGCTGCCGGGTGCAGGAGGCCGGCACCGGGCTCTGGTTCCGCGACCACGGCAGCGGCGGCCTGCTCACCGACTGCGAGATCTCCGACGTGGCCACCGGCGTCATCGTGACCAAGGGCGCCGACCCCGTCCTGCGCGACTGCACCGTCCGGGCCAGCTCGGACGCCGGCGTCTACGTCTCCGCGCAGGGCCGGGGCACCTTCGAGGACTGCCGGGTCTCGCACGGCAAGGGCTTCGGCTTCCACATCATCGACGGCTGCCGGACGGTGCTCACCCGCTGCCGGGCCGAGCAGAACGGGCGGGCCGGCTTCGAGTTCTCCGAACCGGGCCCGGTGGTGGAGGGCTGCACCTCCGACGACGTCGCACCGGCCGCGACCGCCGAGGTGCCCGCCCCACGGAGCGTCCCGCCGGTCGGCGTGGCCCAGCCGTTGACCGCCGCGGCACTGGCGTCCGCGGTGGCGGGCGGGGCGGCGGGCACGGCCGCGATCGGCCCGATCCCGGACTGCCGGCCCGCGGAGGAGGCCCTGGCCGAGCTCGACGCGCTGGTCGGCCTGGCCACCGTGAAGCAGGAGGTCCGGACGCTGATCGACCTGATCTCGGTCGGCCGCCGCCGGCGCCAGGCCGGACTCAAGGCGCCCTCGCTCCGCCGCCACCTGGTCTTCACCGGCGCCCCCGGCACCGGGAAGACGACGGTGGCCCGGCTCTACGGCGAGATCCTGGCCGCGCTCGGGGTGCTGCAGCGCGGCCACCTGGTCGAGGTCGCCCGGGTCGACCTGGTCGGCGAGCACATCGGCTCCACCGCGATCCGCACCGCCGCCGCCTTCGACCGGGCCCGCGGCGGCGTGCTGTTCATCGACGAGGCGTACGCACTGGCGCCCGAGGACGGCGGCCGCGACTTCGGCCGCGAGGCGATCGACACCCTGGTCAAGCTGATGGAGGACCACCGGGACGAGGTGGTCGTCATCGTGGCCGGCTACACCGCCGAGATGGAGCGGTTCCTGTCGGCCAACCCGGGCGTGTCGTCGAGGTTCTCCCGGACCATCACCTTCCCCGACTACTCCGCGGACGAGCTGCTGGAGATCGCCCGCGCGCAGTGCGCGGAGCACGAGTACGCGCTGTCCGAGGCCACCGAGGGCGCGCTGCTGGACCACTTCGCGACGCTGGAGCGCGGCCCCAACTTCGGCAACGGGCGCACCGCGCGGCAGGTGTTCGAGACCATGGTCGAGCGCCACGCCATGCGCGTCGCCCAGCTCGCCGACCCGTCCACCGAGGAACTCCAGCTGCTCGTACCGGGCGACCTGCCGACAGCCCGCCTCCCCTGAGCCCCCGGACGGAGGGCCCGGCGCGGCGGGGAGCCCCCTCGCCGGCGGTCGTCGCACCGGCCGGAACCGGCCGGAACCGGCCGGCCTGGGGGCTTCCGGAGCCGGGTGGCCGGGAACTCCGTCGTGCCGGGCCCGCGTTGGACCCGGCATGGAGCTACTCCTCAGCGGTGCGGCCGGCGGGCTGTTGCTGCCGGCCGCCTTGGTCGTGCTGTTCTTCCTCGGCGCGGTCGCCCGCCGGACGCTCGCGCACCGGCTACCCGGCCGCCCGGTCACCGGTCCCGGCGGGGCCACGGCCGGCCGGCGCGGGGCCGGCGCGTACGGGACCGACCGACGCGGAGCGGGCGCGACGGCCACCGAGGAACTGCACGCCCTGCTGTACCCGGGCAAGCGTGCCCAGTTGGAGCAGCGCCGCGTCGAACTGGTGCTGCGGGACGACGAGCACGACGGCGCGCCGAAGCGGACCGGCATCGACCTCGCGGGCGGCACCGCGCTCATCCGGCGCCGGGCGGCGGACGGCGGGCGCTGAGCTCCGCCGTCCGCCTCCACCCGGGCACCGGTCCCGGTCGGTCGCAGTCCGCCCTGGTCGGCCCCGGTCCGTCCCGCTCAGTCCCGGCCCGTCCTCGTCAGTCCTCGTCGGTCGCGCCGCCGAGCATTCGCTCGACCAGCAGCTCCAGTCGGCGTTCCGCGAAGTCCGGGCGGAGCCGGCCGCCCCGGTCCAGGGTGACCAGGCCGTGCAGGGCCGACCAGACCACCTCGGTGAAGGGCTCCGGGTCCTCGCCGCCGGCCACCTCGGCGATCGGCCCGGCGAGGGCCGCGAAGGCCTCCTTGAGCGCGGTCGGCGAGTCCGGACGGCCGAACGGCAGCTCGGAGGCCATGGTGAACATGGCGTCGTAGAGCGCCGGGTTGGCGGCTCCGAAGGCGAGGTAGGCGCCGGCGACCGCGGTGAAGACCGCGACCGGCCCGTCCACCTTGTGTGCGACGTCCCGCAGTTGCGCGGCGAGCTCCGCAAAGCCCTCCAGCGCGACGGCGGCCACGATCGCGTCCTTGTTGGCGAAGTGGCTGTACAGCACGGGCTGGCTGTACTCGATCCGCTCGGCGAGCCGACGGGTCGTCACCGCCTCCCAGCCCTCGGCCTCGGCCAGTTCGCGGGCGATTCGGATGATCAGCTGATGCCGCTCGGCGCGTTCGCGCTCGCGGCGCTCCTGGATTGACATGACAGAGATCCTAGCAGCGCTAGACAAGGGAGCGCCGAACGGGCTAACTTCGCTTCAGATCCTAGCGGCGCTAGACGTCCTTGCGGCGCAAGCATCCGGTTCACTCGCCCGCACCCCCGAGGGAGATCCACCATGTCCGCCGCCACCGCCACCACCAACGCCCCGGCTGCCGCCCGCACCGCGACCCGCCCCCCAACCGGCGCCGTGCGCGCGAGGATCGCCACCGTGCTCGCCGCCCTGCTCGGCCTCGGCATCGGGTACGTCGGTATCGGCTACCTGTTCACCCCCGAGAGCATGGCCTCCAACTTCGGCCTGCCCGAGTGGCCGCACGGCGAGGCCGCCGCGTTCTTCGACGTCAAGGGCGTCCGGGACATCTCGACCGGCATCGGCGTCCTCGCCCTGCTCGCCACCGGTCACCGCCGGGCCCTCGGCTGGCTGCTGCTGGCCGACGCGCTCGTCCCGCTGGACGACGCGATCAATGTGCTGAGCCACCACGGTTCGGCGGCCGCGGCGTACGGCATTCACGGCGCGACGGCCGCTGCCGTCGCGCTGACCGGCGCCCTGCTCCTCACCGAGCGCCGGCGCGCCGCCTGAGCGCCCGGAAGGGCCATGGCGGCCGAACCGGCCCGAGCCCACCGGCCCGAGCAGCCCGGCCCCAGCAAACCGCCCGAGCGGACCGGCCCGACCCGCCCGGCCCCGCTCGCCCCGCCCCCGGCCTCAGTCCGTCCAGGCCCCGCCGGCCAGGAAGGACTCCAGCCGGGCCCGGTGCGGCGCGATGTCGATCCGCTCGCCGGCCAGCCAGTCGTCCGAGTAGTACTTGTCGAGGTAGCGATCTCCCGGGTCACAGATCAGGGTGACCACGCTGCCGCGCTCCCCCGCCTCCCGCATCTGCGCGACGATCCGCAGCGCGCTCCACAGCCCGGTCCCGGTGGAGGCGCCGGCCTTCTTGCCGAGCACCTGCTCCAGCACCCGCACCGCGGCGATGGAGGCGGCGTCCGGGACCTTCATCATCCGGTCGACCGCCCCGGGCACGAAGCTCGGCTCCATCCGGGGCCGGCCGATCCCCTCGATCCGCGAACCGCTGTCGCAGACGGCGTCCGGGTCATGGTGGACCCAGCCGTCGAAGAAGCAGGAGTTCTCCGGGTCCGCGACGCAGATCCGGGTGTCGTACTGCATGTAGTGCACGTACCGGGCGATGGTCGCCGAGGTGCCGCCCGTCCCGGCCGTCGCGACGATCCAGGCCGGCTCGGGGTGCGGCTCCAGGCGCAGCTGGGCGAAGACCGACTCGGCGATGTTGTTGTTGCCGCGCCAGTCGGTGGCCCGCTCGGCGTAGGTGAACTGGTCCATGTAGTGCCCGCCGGTCTCCTCGGCGAGCCGGGCCGAGGCCTCGTACACCTCGTCGGGGCGCTCCACGAGGTGGCACTCGCCGCCGTGGAACTGGATCAGGTCGATCTTGGCCTGGCTGGTGGACTTGGCCATCACCGCGATGAACGGCACGCCGACGAGCTGCGCGAAGTACGCCTCGGAGACGGCGGTCGAGCCGCTGGAGGCCTCGATCACCGGCTTGCCGGGCCGGATCCAGCCGTTGCAGAGCCCGTAGAGGAAGAGCGAGCGGGCCAGCCGGTGCTTGAGCGAGCCGGTGGGGTGGGTGGACTCGTCCTTGAGGTAGAGGTCGATGCCCCACTCGGCGGGGAGCGGGAACCGGAGCAGGTGGGTGTCGGCGGAGCGGTTGGCGTCCGCCTGGACCTTGCGCACGGCGTCCTTGAGCCAGCTGCGGTACGCCGGGTCGGAGCGGTCCACGTCGTCGGTCCGCTCGGCACTCAGCTGGGTGCTCATCCGTCACTCTCCTCGCTCGAACCCCCCGATTGCTCACTACGAGTGTACGAGGGTCACGATAAGTGACCGTTTCCGGCGCCCCAGGTTCCGCTTATCCCGTGGACCCGCTCACGCCGAAGCGTCGGCGCCCACCCGAGCGCCGACACCCGGCGAAGGGCCGCCGCCACGCCGAAGGGCCGACACCTACCCGAGCGCCGACGCCCCGCCGGACCGTCCGTCAGACGGCCACCGACTGCGGATCCGCGAGGTACGGGCGCCAGGCCAGTTCCGCCGCGCCGACCAGTGCGCTGTGCGCCAGCTCCGCCCCCACGATCGGCACCCGGCCACTGCGCCCCCAGAGGCAGCGCTCGGCCACCACCGCGCGCAGCCGCTCGGGCGCGGCCTCCAGCAGGTCGAGGTGGAGCCCGCTGAGCACCACCCGGTCGGGGTTGAGGATGTTCGCGACCCCGGCCAGCCCCAGTCCGAGCCGGTCGATCACGTGCTCCACGGCGGCCCGCGCCCGCTCGTCGGTGGCGGCGGCACGGCAGAGCTCACGGGCCTGGTCCAGCAACGGACGGTCCGGGTCGGGCGTGAGCCCGGCGGCGGCGAACAGCGCGTCCGGGTCGGTCTCCGCGTTGAGGCAGCCCCGGTTGCCGCACTGGCAGGGGCGGCCCAACGGGTCGACGGTCAGGTGCCCGACCTCCAGCGCGAGACCGGCGCTGCCGGTGTGCAGCCGGCCGTCGATCACCAGCGCGCCGCCGACGCCCCGGTGGCCGGAGGTGACCAGCAGCAGGTGGCGGGCGCCGCGACCGGCGCCGTGCCGGTACTCGGCGAGCGCGCCGAGGTTGGCGTCGTTGGCGATGGAGGTGGGCAGCGGGTCGAGCGCGCGCGGACCGTGGTCGGCGCGGCCGACCTCGACGTCGTACAGGTCGGCGACGGGCGTGCCGCTGGGCCAGGCGAAGTGCAGCGCGGCGAGGGCAGTGCCGTCCGGCTCGGTGACCGGGTTGGGCAGGGCGAGCGCGGCACCGAGGCAGCGACGGTCCGAGGCGCGGGCCAGCTCGGCACCGGCCTGGGCGACGGCGCGCAGCATCCGGACCGGGTCGGTGGCGGCGGGCAGCGGCCGCTGCACGGGCGGGTCGAGCAGCCCGCCGAGCCCGGCGAGGGCGACGCTCAGCCCGTCGACGTGGATCTGGCCGGCGATCACCACCGGGCCGTCCGGGTTGACGGCCAACCGGTGCGACGGGCGGCCGCGGCCGCCGCCGGCCGGGCGCGAGTCGACGGTGATCAGGCCGAGCGCCTCCAGCTCCGCGGTGACCGCGCCGGCCGTGGCCCGGGTGACGTCCAGCGCGCGGGTGAGCGCCGAGCGGGTGGGGGCCTGTCCGGTGTGGATGAGCGAGAGCGCGGGGCCGAGCAGCGTCCGGCCGCGGTCGGGGGCCGCGCGGCGGGCGTCGCGCTGCGCGTCCGGGTCGGTCCCGGGGCCGGGCCTGAGGCCCGACGACCGCACGCCCGACGGCCCCGGGTTCAACGGCCCCGGGTTCAACGGCTGCGCGCTCGACCGCCCCGGGTTCGACGACCTCGGACCCGACGGCTGCGGACCTGACGGCTGCGGACTTGAAGGAGTGGGCTGCACGCTCCTATTGTTACTTTGTGCCGCTCCGAAACAAAATCCGTGTCCATGACCCCGTCAACCGACCGTCCTCCCAGTCTCGCAGCACACCCGCCGCACCCGACAACCCGTGGAGCGCGGCCCGGCTCGCCCTCACCGCCTTCTTCGCCGTCGACGGCTTCCTCTTCGCCGCCTGGGTGGTCCGCATCCCGGACGTCCGGAGCCAGGTGAACGCCTCGCACAGCGGCCTCGGGCTCGCCCTGCTCTGCGTCTCGGCCGGCGCCGTCGCCACCATGCCCCTGGTCGGGCGGCTCTGTCTGCGGTACGGCTCGCGGCCGGTCACCGTCGCCTCGCTCGCCCTGCTCAGCCTGGCCGTGCCACTGCCCGCGCACACCCACTCGGTGGCGGCACTCGGCGGCGTCCTGTTGCTCTTCGGCGCCGGGTACGGCGGGGCGAACGTCGCCATGAACAGCGCCGCGGTCGACCTGGTGGCCGAGCTGCGGCGCCCGGTGATGCCGAGCTTCCACGCCGGCTACAGCCTCGGCGGCCTGCTCGGGGCGGGCCTCGGCGGCCTGCTGGCCGGCGCCCTCAGCGCCTCCTGGGCGCTCGCGCTCGGCGGCCTGCTGGGCGCGGCCGTCACCGCGGTCGCGGGCACCGTGCTGCTCCGCAGCCCGGAGGCGGCGCCGGTCGCCCGCGCCGGAACCGGCAGCGGCGGCGGGGCGAAGGCGAGCCGTCTCCCGCACGCACGGCTGCTCGTCCTGCTGCTCGGCCTCACCGCGTTCTGCACCGCGTACGGCGAGGGCGCGATCGCCGACTGGACCACCCTGCACCTCACCGACGACGTCCACGCGAGCGCCGGCACGGCGGCGGCCGGGTACGCCGCCTACGCCTTCGCGATGACCGGCGGCCGACTCGGCGGCACCTGGCTCTCCATCAGGCTCGGCCAGACCCGGGTGATGCTCCTCGGCGGCCTCACCGCCGCGGCCGGCATGCTGCTCGCCGCCCTGGCGCCGTCGGTGCCGCTCGCCCTGGCCGGGCTCGTGCTGGTCGGACTCGGCCTGGCCAACATCTTCCCGCTCGCCATCGCCCGGGCCGGCGCCACCGGCGGCCCGCAGGGCGTCGCGCTGGCCTCGACCCTCGGCTACGGCGGCATGCTGATCGGCCCGCCGGTCATCGGCTTCCTCGCCGACGCCGCCGGCCTGCCGCTCGCCCTGACCACCGTGGCCGTCGCGGCCACCGTCGCCGCGTTCCTCCCCCTGGCCGCCCGGAGCCGCTGACCACGCCCGACCCACCGCCCGACGCCCCGCCCGACCCACCGCCCGACCCACCGCCCGGCACCCTGCCCACCGCCCGGCGGCCGGCGTCGTCCGCGCCGACGCCCCCGAGGACCTGCCGGACCTCCCCGCAACCCCACCCGCGACCCCACCTGCGGCCCGCCGGCCCGCCCCGCCGTGCGAGGATCGCGCCATGACGACCTCCGAACGGATCCAGGTACTGCGGGCGGCCGACCGGCCGGCGACGGCGTGGCTCAACGGGGGCGGGGTGACCCGGGAGGTCGCGGGGTTCCCGGCCGGGGCCGGGGCGGCCGCCTTCGACTGGCGGGTCAGCCTGGCGGACGTGGCCTCCGCCGGGCCGTTCTCGGAGTTCGCCGGCATCGACCGCGTGATCACGCTGGTCGACGGCACGGGCATGGCGCTGACCGTCGACGGCACCGAGCACCTCGTCGACGCGCCCTTCCGGCCCTTCGCCTTCTCCGGCGACGCGGCCACCGACTGCCGGCTGCTCGGCGGGCCGGTGGTCGACTTCAACGTGATGACCCGGCGCGGCCGCACCACCGCCGGGCTCGACCTGGCCACCGCCGCCCGCACCGTCGACGTCCCGGCCGGTGCCACCGTCCTGCTGGTCTGCCTCTCCGGCGCGGCCGCCCTCGCCGCAGCCGCCACCACCACTGCCACCACCGCCGGGAGCAGCACCGCCCTCGGCCGCTTCGACGCCGCGCAGCTCGACGGCCCCGGCACGTTCGAGCTGCGGCCCGACGGCGTCACCGCCGTCGTCGTCTTCCGCTCCGAGCACTGACCCTCGGGGCTCCCGCCCCGAACACAGCTGCACAGGAAGTCGGCCGGGCCGACTTCCTGTGCAGTCCGTGGGCGACGCCCCCGCGGATCAGCCGCAGAACACCGGGGTCGCGTGCGCCGGGTCGAGCGCGTTGCCGACCAGGTGCAGCGCGGTCGGCGAGAAGGCGATCGCCACGTGCTCGGCGAGCGAGATCGGGCAGCGGTCCTGGAGGACGACGTTGTCCACGTTCGGGCCGCTGAGGAACTGGCTGCGGTAAGGCGTGACCACCTCGTCGTACACGGTGGAGATCACCGTGTAGCGGACGCCCGGCACGGTGTCCGGGACCGAGGCCATCTTCCGGTTGAACGCCGAGTCCACCACCTGGTCCCGGCACGCCTTGCACGCCGTGTAGATCAGCTCGGCGACCCTCGGGAAGTACGGCGCCAGGTTGGCGATGCCGTCCAGCGTGGTGCCGTGGTTGGACGGGGCCAGGCCGATCACCTTGTCGACCTTGGCCGCGCCGCCGAGGAACTTGACGTAGTAGTTGGGCAGCATGCCGCCCTGCGAGTGACCGACCAGGTCGACCTTGGCGGCGCCGGTCGCGGCGCGCACCAGGTCGACGAAGCGGCCGAGTTGGGCCGCCGACTCGTCGATCGGGCCGAGGCCCCCGATCGGCAGCAGCAGGCCGCTGCCGGAGGAGGTGATCCCCGGGACCATGCCGTAGTCCAGGGCGAAGACGCAGTAGCCCTGGCTCTTCAGCAGCGGCGAGAGGGCGAGCCAGTTCTCGTACCGGTTGGCGAAGGTGCCGTGCACCAGGACCACCGGGTCGGGGTGCGCGGCGGTGGGCCGGCAGCTCCAGTCGTTGGCACCCGGCGGCGAGGCCACCGTGTCACCGTCCGGCGGGAGTTGAGCCGACGGGGCGGACGCGGTGGGGGTCGCGTCCGCCCCGTCGGCAGCTGCGGCGGCGCCGGCCGCCGGGCCGCCGACGAGCAGCGCTGTTGCCAGCAGGCCCGAACCGAGTGCACCGATCAGCCTGCGCCGCACCGGTCTTGCGGAGAAGCGGAGAAGTGGGGTTCCCAACTGTTGCCTCCACAGCGGAAGTTTGTTACCAACAGGTAACCCGAGTGCCTCCATCATGCGGTCGCCCCTCCGACCCGGCCCTTGGGCGTCCCCCAGACCTGGACGGTGTTTTCTGTGACCGGTCACAATTCACCCGTTTGCGCGCCCGGTTGGCGGATCCCGGTGATCGGCGGCGTACCCGCCGACCAGCGGCTGCTCGGCGCCGTACCCGAGTTGGTCGAGACGGTCATCTCGGCCCTGCTGGAGCGCGTTCCCACGTATCGCCGGCTGCCCCGCGAACAGATCACCGGCGAGCTGGCCCAGGTCACCGAACGCCGGATCCGCGCCCTCGCCCAGGCCGTCCGCACCGGACTGCCCGCCCCCGAGGCCGAGTTCGCCGCCGTCCGGGAGGCCGCGGCCCGCCGCGCGGAGGAGGGACTGCCACTGGACGCCGTCCTGCTCGCCCACCACCTCGGGATGGAGGTCTGCTGGGAGCTGGTAACCCGGCAGGCCGGCGACGGGGACGCGGCCGACCTGCTCGTCCTCAACCGCCTCCTGCTCGACCAGCTCCGCCAGGCCACCGCCGCGGCCGGGGCCGGCTACTTCGACGAACGGCGGCTCCCGGCCGACGACCGGGGCCCCGCCCGGCACGCCCTGTTCGCCGCCCTGCTGGACGGCGCCCCCGCCGAGGAGGCCGCCCACCGCGCCGGGGTCCGGCTGCCGCCCGCCTACGCCGTCCTCCGCCTGGCCGTCGCCGCACACCCCGACGAACAGGCGCCCGACGTCGACACCTCGGTGGCCGGCCGCCGCAAGCTCCGCCGACTGCGCACCGAACTCGACCACCGCACACGGCAGTCGGTCCTCACCGAGCTCTCGCCCTCCGGCGGCGTGGCGCTCGTCCCGCTGGACTGCCGGCCGGACGCCGTCCCCGCCGCCACCTGGCGGCTCCTCGCGGACACCGTCCACCGCGCGGCACGCGCCGCGGGCGCCGCCGTCCAGGCCGGCGCAGCGGCCGCCGCGCCGGCCGCCGTGCCCGGCGCGGCCGTGCTCGCGCTGGAGGTCCTGGAGGTCGCCCGGGCCTTCGGCCGGCCGCCCGGGCTGCACCGCCTCGACGACGTGCTGCTGGAGTACCAGCTCAGCCGGCCCAGCGAGGCCAGGTCCCGGCTCGCCTCACTGATCGAGCCGTTGGAGGACGGCGGCGAACTGCTCGTCACCCTCCGCACCCACCTCGCAGGCGGACTCAACCGCCGCCACACGGCCCGTGCGCTCCACCTCCACCCCAACACCGTCGACTACCGGCTGCGCCGGATCGCCGTCCTCACCGGCCTCGACCCGACCCGCCCGGCCGACCTCCTGCGCATCACCGCCGCCATCGCCGCCCGCGACGCCGGCCCCGCCCCCGGACCGGCGTAGGCCCGTCCGGTCGATCCGGCCGGGCGCAGCACGCCGGGCGCCCCGCCGGATCGACCGGACGGGACCCGGATTCTCCGGCGCCCGGCGCCCCCTCAGGCGCCGGTCTCTCCCGGGAGACGGAGGTCCCAGCCGGCGAGTGCGCGCAGTTGCTCGGCGGTGATGCCGTCGGGGAGCGGGTTCGGCGGGTCGTTGCGGAACGGCGGCTGCCAGCCGTCCTCCTGCGTCCAGCGGCGGACGACCTTCGCCGGGGCGCCCGCGACCACGCTGTGGTCGGGCACCTCGCCGCGCACCACCGAGCCGGCCGCGACCACCACGTTGCGACCCAGCCTGGCGCCGGGGAGGATCACCGCGCCGGTGCCGATCCAGCTGCCGGCGCCGATCTCCACCGGCTCGTTGCGCGGCCACTGCTTGCCGATCGGCAGCTCGGTGGCGCGGTACTCGTGGGCCTGGTCGGATATGTAGACACCGGGGCCGGTCCACACGTCGTCACCGAGCACGATGGACTGGTGGCCGACGATGTGGCTGTCCCGGCCGATCACGCAACCGCCGCCGATCCGGACGATCGGCTCGGGTCCGAGGTCGAGGCCGGGCAGGAAGCCCGCGCTGATGGTGACGCGCTCACCGATGATCGAGAACGGGCCGATGGTGATCCACTGCTCGTTGAAGACCGCCCCGAGCGGGAACGTCAGCTTCGTCCCGGCGCCCAGCTCACCGAACCGGTACGGACCGGGGCTCTCACTGGAGACCGCACCGGCCCGCTGCACCCACTGCCAGCCCCGGTGGACGAGGCGGCCGGCGGCGCGCCGGCTGCCGGTCCGGACGGCGGAGTACAGGGAACGCGTGATCGACATGCGGCCACGCTACCGGTCACCGCACCACCGCCAGCCGGGAGGCGGCCAACATCACATCCGCGCCGCGGCCGGCACCCGCGCCGCCCGACCACCCACCCGGTCGCGCCGCCCGGCGCCTGTCCGATTTCCGCGACCGATCACCGTCCGAGCTGCCAGACTCCTCGATCATGGACATCACCGAGCACCTCGCCGCGCTGCGCCGTGAGGGCGCCCTCCTCGCCGACGCCGCCGCCCGCACCGACCCCGGCGCCCCGGTCCCGACCTGCCCCGACTGGCGGCTGCGCGACCTCGTGCTGCACACCGGTCAGGTGCACCGCTGGGCCGCCGCCCACGTGCGGGACGGCCGGCGGCAACCGCTCGACGCCGACGGCGAGCGCGCCGCCCGGGGGCCGGAGCCGTCGGACGGCGAGCTGGTGGACTGGTTCCGCGCCGGCCACACCGCGCTGGTCGAGGCGCTCGCCGCGGCACCGGCCGACCTCGACTGCTGGAGCTTCCTGCCGGCGCCGAGCCCGCTGGCGTTCTGGGCCCGGCGCCAGGCGCACGAGACGGCCGTGCACCGCTTCGACGCCGACGCGGCCGCCGGGGCGGCCGGACCGGAGACGGCCGCCGACCTGGCGCTGGACGGGATCGACGAGCTGTTGCAGGGGTTCATGGCCCGCAGCCGGGCCCGGGTGCGCAGCGAGAAGCCGCGGACGGTCCTGGTCCGGCCCACCGACGGCACGGTCTCCTGGCTGCTGACCATCGGCCCGGAGCCGCTCACCGTCACCACCGCCGACGGGGCCGGGCACGCGGACGGCACCGAAGCAGCGGACGGCACCGGCGCACCGGCCGACCTCACGCCGGCCGACCTCACGCTGGCCGGCCGGGCCCGCGACCTCTACCTGCTGCTCTGGAACCGGCTGCCGGCCGCGCAGGTCGAGCGGACCGGCGACGAGTCGCTGCTCGACCTGTGGCGCGAGACGGCCGTGGTCCGCTGGAGCTGACCGTCCCACCGCACACGCCCACCGTGTCCGGGAGTGCCACCACACCCGGGAACGGCCCGGCACCCGCGCACCCGCCCCCACGACGGCTCGGACAGGCCCGGGGCCGGCCCCGGCCGGTTCCCGGCGCCGGCCGGGGCCGGCCACCGCCCTCAGCGCACCCAGGCCGCCGGTCGCTTCTCCAGGAAGGAGCGCATGCCCTCCTGGGCCTCGTCCGACCCGAAGAGCCGGGCGGAGAGCGCCACCAGCTCGTCGGCGTCCCGCTCGAAGGAGCGCACGACCTCGGCGTTGGCGAGCCGCTTGGACTGCGCGAGGCCCTGCGGCGACCCGAGTCGCAGGGCGTCCAGCAGGCCCTTGAGCGCGGTGGCGGTGGACTCCGCGGAGTCGGTCGCCTCCGTGACGAGACCGATCCGCGCGGCTTCGGCGGCGTCGAAGACCTCGCCGGTCAGGTAGTAGCGGGAGGCGGCGCGCGGCTCCAGCTTGGGGCGCAGCGGCAGCGAGATGACGGCGGGCGCGAGGCCGAGCCGGACCTCGGTGAACGCGAAGGTGGCGGCCGGACCGGCCAGCGCGAGGTCGGCCGAGCCGACCAGGCCGAGGCCGCCCGCCCGGACGTGCCCGTCGATCACCGCGATGACCGGCTTCGTGCAGTCGACGATGGCGCGCTGGAGGTCCACCAGGCCGCGCGGGCCGACCGTCGGGTCCGCCCCGGTCGCCTCGGAGAGGTCCGCGCCCGCGCAGAACACCTTGCCGGCGTGGCCGAGCACCACGGCGCGGACCTCCGGGTCGGCCGCCGCGGCGGCCAGGCCGGCGGTGAGCTCGGCCATCAGCCGGGTCGACAGCGCGTTCCGGTTGTGCGGCGAGTCGAGGGTGAGGGTCGTGACGGCGTCGGCGGTGCTGACGCGGACGAGGGGCACTTCGCGGGTCATCGGTGCGGGCCTGCTTTCCGGCTGAGGGTGGGTCGGACTGCGGCGGCGTCCGTCCTGCTCGGACGGCGCCCGGACGACTCTGACATGCCCACCCTCCGCTCGGCCAGAGCCACCCGCGGGGAATCCGCGCGGCGGCCCGCCGGGGAAAACGGGTGGTGGGCCGCGTCCGGGGACGGCAGCATCGGTGCGCGTGACCACCGAAAGCGTTCTCCTCCTCTCGCCCCGGATCAACGACACCGGCCTGCAGCTGCGCGCGGCCGCCGGCCGGCGCGGCCTGCGGTCGCACACCGCGACCGCGTGGCGCGCACCCGCCGAGCTGATCGGAACGCCCGTGCACGTCTACGGCGGGCCGCTCTTCGCGGACGCGGTCGGCAGCGCGCTCGGCCTGGCGCTGACGCAGCCGCCGCACGACTGGCTGACCGTCCTGCCGCGGGAGCTGACGGGCCGGCGCGTCGAGCTCACCACGCTGGCCGAGGCACGCGCGCTGCGCAGCCCGGCGTTCGTCAAGCCGCCGGGGGACAAGCTGTTCCCGGCCAAGGTGTACCGGGACGGTTCCGGCCTGCCCGGTCCGGACGCGATGGACGACGACAGCCCGGTGCAGGTCAGCGAGGTGGTGCGGTTCCTCCGCGAGTACCGGCTGTTCGTGCTGGACGGCGAGGTGCGCGCCGCCTCCCGCTACGCGCTGGACGGCGACCTGGACGAGGCGCCGCTGGCCGAGGACCCGTACCGGGCGGAGGTGTCCGCCTTCGCCGCCGACGTGCTGGCCGCCTCGGTGGGGAGGCTGCCGAGCGCCGTGGTCGTCGACGTCGGCCTGCTGGAGGACGGCGGCTGGGCGGCGGTCGAGGCGAACACGGCCTGGGCGAGCGGCGGCTACGCGTGCGACCCGGACGCCGTGCTGGACGTGGTGCTGCGCGCAGGCGGACCGGCGGAGCGGCTCGCGGAGGCGGACCGGCGGTACTGCCGCGCGTCGGCCTCGGTGGTCGGCTGACCCTGCGGGCCGGGGGCACCCGGCCCGGGCGGGCCCGTCGGGGCCGGGACCGAAAGCCGGTGGTGCGCTGATCACCCATCAGCAACGATGACGTCCATGACTTCCGCCTCCCAGCACCCCGCGCCCCAGCACCTCACCCACATCGCCGAGCCGCCCGGGGTCGCCCCCGGCACCGGCTACACGCAGGTCGTCACCGGGACCGGCCGCCTGGTGGTCGTCTCCGGCCAGGTCGCCTTCGACGAGCAGCGGCAGCTGGTCGGGGCCGGCGACCCCGAGGCGCAGGCGCGCCAGGTCTTCGAGAACCTGCGCCGCTGCCTGGCCGCCGCCGGGGCCGGCTTCGGCGACGTCGTGAAGCTCACCTACTTCCTCACCGACATCGGGCACCTGCCCGCCGTCCGCGAGGCCCGGAACGAGTACTTCGGCGACACGCCGCTCCCGGCCAGTTCGGCGATGCAGGTCGCCGCGCTGTTCCTGCCCGAGGTGCTGATCGAGATCGAGGCGCTCGCCCTGGTCGACGACCGGGCGTAGCCGCGTCCGGCGCCCGGGCCGACCCGATCCGCCGGGCCGGCCCGGGGCGACCCCCGCCCCGGCCGCCCGGCCGCGATCAGCGGCAGCCCGCCTCGTCCGGGCCCCGCCGCCGGGCCCACCGGACGGTGGGGCCCATGGCCAGCCCGGCCCCGGCGAGCAGCGCGCCGAGCGCGGCCCAGCCGAGCAGGCCGTACCCGATGACGGCGGTGGAGACCACGGCCGGTCCGATCATCAGCGCGGCAGCCGTGCCCGCGTTGTAGACGCCCTGGTAGGCGCCGTGGTCGCGCTCGCCGGCGAGGTCGTAGCTGAGCGCCCAGCCACCGGCCTGCGCCAGCACCTCGCCGAGGGCCTGCAGCGCCACGCCGCCGAGCACCACGGCCGCCGCGACGGTGGCCGGCAGGCCGTGGGCGAGGGCGATGACCAGGCAGGACGCCGCGAGGATGAGCCCGGCCCGGCCGCAGGCCCGGGCGGCGGTGGCCGGGTCCTCGGTGCCCCGGGTGGCCCGGACCTGCAGGGCGATCACCAGCACGGTGTTGACGACCAGGGTGCCGGCCACCGTGATCCGGGGGGCGTCGGTCTGCTGGACGACCCAGAGCGGCACGCCGACCTCCAGCACCGCGAACTGCAGGCAGAGCAGCGCGTTCAGCACCGTCACGACCAGGAACGGCGCGTCCCGCAGCGCCGGGTTGCGCCGCCGCTCCCCCGCCGCACGTCCCGTCGCGTCCGCGGTCCCGGCCCCGCTCCCACCGGCGCCCCCGTCCCCGGCTCCGGCTGCGCCCCGGCGCCGCACCCCCGGCACCGGCAGTCGCTGGAACAGCACCGCGACCGCCAGGTAGGAGACGGCGTCGGCCAGGATCGCGGCCAGATAGGCCCCCCGGGTGTCCGCCTGCAACGCGATCGCGCCGAGCGCGGTGCCGAGGCAGATGCCGATGTTGGTCACCACGCGCAGGTAGGCGCGGCCCGCCACCCGCCGGTCGGCCGGCAGCACCTGGGCGTAGAGGGCGTTGCGCACGGCGGCCGAGCCGCGGTCGACGGCGGACACCACGCAGGCCAGCGGCAGGAAGGCCGCGTAGCTGTGCACCAGCGCGTAGCCCGCGGTGCCGAGCGCGTTGACCGTCACCAGCACCACCAGGACCGGGCGGGCTCCCCACCGGTCGGCGGCCCGGCCGGCCGGCACGCTGGCGGCGACCCCGCAGAGCCCGGCGGCCGTGAGCCCGAGGCCGAGCTGGGCGGCGGTGAGTCCGAGGACGCGGGTGAAGAAGAGCACCCCGACGGAGAGCGAGAGCCCGCTGCCGACGGTGTTGACGAGGGTGATCGCGGCGAGCCGGCGCACCGTCGGGTCGGGGTGCAGCAACCGCGCGGCCAGGCCGGTCCGGCCGGGCTCGGACGGACCGGGCGAGGCCGGGCCGGGTTCGGGCAGGCCGGGTTCGGGCAGGCCGGACGTGGCCGCGGAGGTCTCCGCCGAAGGGGTGGTCATGCCTCGATCCCACCCCCGCCCCCCGGCCGGGCAGTACTGATTTAGGCTCTGCCTGAAACCACGGGCAGTGCGGCCGGCCGGAACGGCGGCCGGGGAGGGAGGGCCGTCCGTGCACCGGTTCCGGCTCGGCCTCGCCGACCTGGCGACCACCTGGTTCGCCTGCTCGCCGATCCAGGAGGCGGCGCTCAGCCTGCGGATGTGGACCCACCCGGGCCACTACCCGCTGCAGACCCCCGCCTTCGAGCGACTGCGGCCGGCCTTCGAGCGGCTGGACACCGTGCTGCTGCGCTCGCTGGTCTCCGAGGTCCGCTGGATCCCGGACTTCCTGACGCCCCGCCCGGCCGGACCCGCCCCCGACCTCCGCGCCGAGCTGGCGATGGTCCGGGCCCTGCCGCCCGAGCGGCTGCGCCCGGAGCTGGAGCAGACCTTCCGGCCGCACGGGCAGCCGCTGCCGCCACCGCTGGCGGCCGGGCTGGCCGATCCGGCCCGGCTGCTGGCCCGGATCGCGGACGCCCTGGAGGAGTACTGGGAGGTCTGCCTGGCACCGGCCTGGTGGCCGCAGGCCCGGGCGGTGCTGGAGGCCGACCTGGTCTACCGGGCGCGCGTGCTGGCCCAGCACGGCGCGGCGGCGCTCTTCGCCGACCTGTGCCACCGGCTGCGCTGGGAGGACGGGGTGCTGTCGATCGACCGCCGCTGGACGGCGCAGGACCGCGACATCACCGTGGACGGCCGCGGGCTGGTGCTGACCCCGACCTTCTTCGCCCACGGCGTGGTCACGATGATCGGCAACGACCGGGCGCCGCAGCTCAGTTACCCGGCACGGGGCCAGGGTGCCATGGCCGGCCCGCCGGCGCCGGTGACCACCCGGGCGCTGGCGCTGCTGGTCGGCGCACCGAAGGCCCGGCTGCTGGCGCTGCTGGCCGAGCCGGCCTCGACCACGGATCTGGCCTACCGGCTGGGCGTCACCCCCGGCGCCGTCAGCCAGCACCTGGCCGTGCTGCACCGGACCGGCCTGGTCACCCGGGCGCGGAACGGCCGTTCGGTGCTCTACAGCCGCAGCCCGCTCGGCGACGAGCTGACCGGCGGCCCGCGCCGGCCCTGACCCACGGCGCGCCGGGGCGGTCCGCCCGTCCCGACCGTCCACCACGGCACCCGGTCGGTCGCCGCCGACGGCTGCGCCGGGTCGGGCGGCCGTACCCCGACCGGCGCCCGTCACGGCCCTCGTCCAACAGCCTCAGGTGAGCACCGGGGTCCCGGGGACCACCCCCGGGGAGCCCGGCCGGGCCCGCCGGCCCGAAGCCGGAGCAGGGGCCGCAGCCGGACCAAGGCCCGGAGCCCGAGCAGGGCCCGGAGCCGAACGCCGGCCCGCACCGCTCAGCTACCGCTACCGCGAGGCGAGCGAGGCCAGCCGGCGCGCCGAGCGGTACTGCCGCAGCACCTGGGCGAAGGTGGTGTGCCCCTGGGTGGTCCGGGCGAACGCCCGCCAGGCCGGCTTCACCAGGCAGACCGCCGCGTGGAACAGGTACGGCCGGCGCTCGAAGGCGGCCAGCATCCGCTTGCCCGCCCGCATCTCCACGCCCAGTCCGGCCTTGATCGCGAACGCGTAGTTCAGCGCCTCGCGCCGCACCTCGGCCGCCGTCCCCGCCTCGGCCACCTTGACCGCCCACTCCCCGGCCAGCCGGCCCGAGCGCAGCGCGTACGAGATGCCCTCGCGGGTCCACGGCTCCAGCAGGCCGGCCGCGTCGCCGGCCACCAGGACCCGGCCGCGCGAGAGCGGCGAGTCCTCGGCCCGGCAGCGGGTCAGGTGCCCGGACTCCACGCTCGGCTCGAAGCCGGCCAGCCCGAGCCGGCGGATGTAGTCGGCCAGGTACTGCTTGGTCCGCTCGCCGTCGCCGCGGGCCGAGATCACCCCGACGGTCAGGCTGGCGGACTCGGTCTTCGGGAACACCCAGCCGTAGCTGCCCGGCAGCGGGCCCCAGTCGAGGTGGATCCGGCCGGCCCAGTCGGCGGCCACCGAGGGCGGGACGGGGATCTCCGCCTCCAGCCCGAGGTCGATCTGGTCGAAGGAGACCCCGACGTGGCGGCCGATCCGGCTGGCGCTGCCGTCCGCACCGACCACCGCGCGCGCCTCGAAGCTGCGCCCGTCGGCGGCGGTGACCAGGGCGGTGCGGTGCTCGCCGCCGCGCTGCTCCACCCCGGTGACGGTCACTCCGGTGACCAGGACCGCGCCCGCCTGCTTCGCCGCCTGGACCAGGCGCAGGTCGAACTCGTCGCGGTTGACCAGACCGAACAGCATCCGGTCGGAGCGCCGCGTCCGGGTGAACCGGCCGCCGTACGCGAAGGTGACGGCGTAGACCCGGTCCTGCAGCGGCAGCTTGAAGTCCGGCGGCAGACTGTCCCGCGAGGGGCCGATGATGCCGCCGCCGCAGGTCTTGTAACGGGGGTGCTCGGCCTTGTCGAGCAGCAGCACGCGGCGGCCCTGGACCGCGGCGGCGTGTGCCGCCGACGCCCCGGCCGGGCCGGCGCCGACCACGACGACGTCCCAGACACCGTCGAGGTGGTCCGGCCCGGCCGCCGGCTGGTCGGGCTGCGGCTCGGACGGCTGTCCGGACGCCGCGGCGTCGAGCGGGCTACGGGAATCGGAGCTTCCGGAGTCAGTCACGTCGAGCAATCCTATGCGGCCCGGTGATCCACCGTCCGCCACGGCACCGCGAACATTCGAGCGATCCCGGCGGCTGCCCGTTCGACTCGGCCTATGATCGGTACACCCCCCAGTCAACGCGTCCGCCCCGACCATCCTCCCGGCCGGACCGACCCTCCCGGAGCAGCCCGATGCCGCAGCAGCCCCTGGCCGACGCCGTCCGGTCCCTGATGGACCGTGCCCGCACCGACCTCGCCGAGCTGGTCGCCTTCCCCTCGGTGGCCGACCCGCGCCAGTTCCCGGTCGAGGAGTGCCGCAAGGCCGCCCAGTGGGTGGCCGACGCCTTCGCGGCCGAGGGCCTGACGAACGTGCAGCTGCTGGACACCCCCGACGGCACCCAGTCCGTCTATGCCGAGCTGCCCGGCCCGGTCGGCGCGCCGACCGTGCTCCTCTACTCCCACTACGACGTCCAGCCCCCGCTCGACGAGAGCGGCTGGCTGAGCCCCGCGTTCGAGCTGACCGAGCGCGACGGCCGCTGGTACGGCCGCGGCGCCGCCGACTGCAAGGGCAACATCCTGATGCACCTGACGGCCCTTCGGGCGCTGCGCCAGGTCCACGGGGACGCCTACCCGGTCGGGCTGAAGATCATCGTCGAGGGCTCCGAGGAGCAGGGCACCGGCGGCCTGGAGCGCTACGCCGAGGCGCACCCCGAGCTGCTCACCGCCGACGCCATCGTGATCGGCGACACCGGCAACTTCGCCCCCGGCCTGCCCACCGTCACCGCCTCGCTGCGCGGCATGACCGTGGTCGAGGTGTCGATCACCACGCTGGCCGGCAACCTCCACTCGGGCGCCTTCGGCGGCGCCGCCCCGGACGCCCTGCAGGCGCTGGTGAAGGTGCTGGCCTCGCTGCACGACGAGCACGGCGACGTCGCCGTGGCCGGTCTGACCAGCGACCAGACCTGGCCCGGTGTGGAGTACTCCGACGAGCAGTTCCGCGCCGACGCCAAGGTGCTCGACGGCGTCGAGCTGACCGGCACCGGCACCGTCGCCGACCGGCTCTGGGCCCGCCCGTCCGTCACCGTCCTCGGCATCGACGCCCCGCCGGTGATCGGCGCCACCTCCTCCGTGCAGTCCGCCGCCAAGGCGCTGGTCAGCCTGCGGGTGCCGCCGGGCACCGACACGGCCGCCGCCCAGGACGCGCTGGTCGCCCACCTGGAGGCCCAGGTGCCGTTCGGCGCGCAGGCCCGGATCGAGCGCCAGGGCAACGGCGCGCCGTTCAGCGCGGACACCTCCGGCCCGGCGTACGAGGCGATGGGCGAGGCCATGGCCGAGGCCTTCGGCACGCCGATGGTCGCCTCCGGCGAGGGCGGCTCGATCCCGCTCTGCAACACCCTGCAGACGCTCTACCCGCAGGCCGAGATCGTGCTGATCGGCGTCGAGGAGCCGACCACCCAGATCCACGCCGTCAACGAGAGCGTCGACCCGCTGGAGCTGGAGCGGATGGCGCTCACCGAGGCGCTCTTCCTCCGCCGCTACGCCGAACTCCACTCGGCCTGACGCAGCGCCAGGGGCCGGACGCCCGGCCCCTGGCGCGCCCCGGGAGGGCCTTGACCCGCCGGCCGGCGGGCCGGGCGCCCTCCCGGGTGCCGGGCCCTCCCGGGTGCCGCACCGACCACACCTGCGCCCCGCCGCGCCCGGGCAGCACCCCGGGCGCCGTCTCACACCCCGGCCCGCTCGACCGCCCGGTCCCGGTCCGCCGGGCGGGGCCGCGGCCGGTGCCGCCGGGCCAGCCGGGCCGCCGCCGCGTGCACCAGCGCGTACCCGGCCGCGCCGACCGCCAGGCCCGCACCGGCCCCGAAGCAGAACTCCGGGATCAGGTTCCGCCGCAGCGGCACGAGCCGGTGGACCACCCCGACCGCCGTGGCCGCGCCCAGCGCCGCGACGGCGGCCCGCCGCGCCCCGCCCGGGAGCGCCACCGCGGGCCGTACCGGCTCCACCTCCCGGGCAGCGCGCGACGCCCACCCGGCCAGTGCGGCCAGCGCCAGCGCCGACGTCCCGTACTGCAGCACCGTGTACAGCGGCAGCCCGGCGACCTTCCGCTCCAGCACCGGCAGCAGGGCGACGCCGAGCCGGCCCTCGTGGGTGAAGGCGTCCCAGCCGACGTGGGTCGCCGCGCCCACCGCAGCCGAGGCGGCGAACCACGCGACCGCCGTGCCCGTGCCGGTGTCGGCGTCGGCGTCGCTGCCCCGGCCCGCCCCCGTGCCACCGGTCCGGCGGACCGTCAGTGCCTCGGCCGCGCCCGCCCACCGCTCGGGCAGCAGACCGACCAGCGGCCCGCGCAGCAGACCGTGCCACCCGGCGACCAGCGCACCGGCGATCGCCACGTCCACCGTCGGCACCGCCCACCAACGGTGGGTCAGCCCGCCCTGCTCGTAGACCCCGGGCAGCAGCGACTCCGCGAAGAACGGCACGTCGGGCGCCATCGAGCCGGCGACCAGCGCGGAGGCGACCAGCGGCCCGCGCCGGCCCGCCGTACGCAGCAGGGGCAGGACGGCGGCGGGGTGGCTCAGTGTGAAAGGCATGCCCTCATCCTGCCGCCCCGGTCCGGCCGCCGCCGCACCACCCACCCCGTCACACGGCCCCTGTCGCGTCCTACCGGTGCGCCGCCGAACCGCCGGGCGACCACCGGCACGCTCCCGCACGCCGCGCCACGCCGACCACACCGCGTACCGCCGTGCCGCGCCGACCGCTACGCCGCGTCGACCACGCGCGCCATGCCCAGCGCCGCCCGCCGGCCGGCCTCCAGGTAGCGCAGCTCGCCGCTGCGCCGGGCGTCGAGCGCGGCGGCGAGCCGGCGGTAGCGCCCCGGCGGCAGCAGGCCGGCGGCCTCCTCCAGGCTGACGAAGCGCCAGCCGCGCAGCTCCTCCTGCTGGAGCAGCAGGTTCTGGCGGGCCGCGGCGTCCAGCAGGCCGCCGTCGTAGACCAGCCGCAGGCCGCCGCGGCGCGGGCCGGTGCGCGGTTCCCAGTCGACCGCGAGCAGGCGCAGCGCAGCCGGATCGAGCCGCAGGCCGAGCTCCTCGGCGGTCTCCCGCAGGGCCGCGTCGGTCGGCGCCTCGCCCCGCTCGACCACGCCGCCGGGGAACTCCCAGTCCGGCTTGTAGACCGGGTCGACCAGCAGCACCCGGTCCTGTTCGTCGAAGAGGAGCACCGCCGAGGCCACGGTGTCCCCGGTCGGGTCGGGGGTCTGCACGATGGGGCAGCGGGCCGAGCCGTCCCGGACGAGCTGGGCGAGCCGGGCGGCGGTCTCGCCCGGGGTCAGCGCGCTGGTGTCTACCAGCCGGGCGTCCCGGCCGAGCCAGCGCCGGGCGGCCCGGTAGCGGGGGACGTGGTCCAGGCACCACTCACGGACGCGCGAGCTGCGCTCGGGATCGCCGGGACACTCCTCGCGCTGGGCTATCCGCTCTCGCAGGATCGTTTCTTCAGGGTCCAGGACGAGGTGGTGCACGGTGATCCCGTTCGAGGCGAGCGCACCGAAGATCTCGTCCCGGTAGTCCTCGCGCAGCAGCGTCATCGGGACGACCAGCGGGCCCGGCACCTCGCCGAGCAGCGCGGCCGCCGTCTCGGGGACGAGCCGGCGCCAGGCCGGCAGGTCCTGGAAGTCGGACACCGCCGCCATCCGGTCGGCCGGGAGCATCCCTCTCAGCCCGAACCCGACCAGCTCCGGGTCGAACAGCATGCTCCCGGGCAGCAGCTCGACCAGTTCCCGGCAGGCGCTCGTCTTGCCCGCGCCGAACGTGCCATTGACCCAGACGATCACAGTGTCCCCTGCCCCTCGACCTCCCCCGGTGCCGTTCGCACCGGGCGGGCGCCCCCGTCAGCCGAACCGGCGCCACCCGAGGTGGTACCCCCGCCGCGCCGGTCCCCATGCCTCCGATCCGTTCCGGCCGGACGCACCGTGGTGCGCCCTTTGACAGCGGCATGTGCCCAGGCCAGAGGCCCTACCGGTGCACCCGCACGCCCGCGTGACCGCCGGTTCACGCGCCCCCGAAAACCGGCGTCCGATCCCTCCGTGCGCGCCCCTTCCACACCGCACACGCCCCCTCCGTACCCGACCCCCGCGTCACCTGCCGGGGGCCTCCGATCCCGAAGTCGGCCGGGCCGACTTCCCGCGCGCCGGAAGCCCCCGGGCCGGGCGGGAGGCAGTGCCTCCCGCCCGGCCCGGGTCGCGCCACCCGTGCGCAGCCCTCAGGGCCGGCCCATGTGGGTGGGGTAGTAGCCGCTGCTGATGCCCGAGACACGGATGTTGGTGCCGGGCCGGGCGGCCTCCACGTACTGGTTGTTGCCCAGGTAGATCGCCACGTGCTGGATGCCCCGGGCGGTGCCGTCGGTCGACCAGAAGAGCAGGTCGCCGCGGCGGAGCTGGCTGGCACGGACCGGCGTGGTCGCCGCGTACTGGTCGTTCGCGACCCGCGGCAGCTCGATCCCGCCGCGCCGGAAGGCCTGCTGCACCAGGCCGGAGCAGTCGTAGCCGTCCGGGCCGTTGCCGGCCGTCCGGAACGGCTTGCCGAGCTGGGCCAGCGCGAACTGCACCGCCGTCTCGACGTCCCCGTCGGCCGCCGGCTCGGCGGAGTCCGCCGAGGCCGAGGTGGCGGAGCCCGCGGAGGACGACGAGGAGCCGCCGCCGGTGCGGTCCAGGTAGATGTCGTAGTGGGTGGTCCAGCGCCACTCGCCCTTGCTGTTCCTGAACCAGTACCGCGAGCCGTCCCAGCCCTGCTTGATCCCGCCGGAGGACGCGGTGGAGGACGAGGACTTGGCCGCGGAGGACGAGCCGCCGGTCCGGGCCCGGTAGATGTCGTAGTGGGTGGTCCAGCGCCACTCGCCCTTGCTGTTCTTGAACCAGTACCGCGAGCCGTCCCACCCGGCGTGGGCGGGAGCGGCCTCCGCGGCGGCGGTGCCCACGCCGGTGCCGAGGCCGATCACGCCGGCTCCGGCCGCGACCACGGCCACCATGGCTATCCCGCGACGGATCCGCCCCGCCCGGGAGGGACGGGCGGTACGGGTCCGCCCGTCGGTGACGGCGTGCTGCCCGGTCGGGTCGTCGGCGGCGCCCGGTGCGCCGGTGTTGACGGTCGTCATCCTGCTGTCTTCCTTTGCTGAACGGGAACCGCAGAACCGCTCCGGTCGACGTGCCGCGGCTCCCGGTCCTGCGACCGGAAGCCGCGGCGTGTCGTCCAGCTATTCGGTTTCTGCCTGCGTGTCACGTTAGGCACGCGTCCGCTCACGGCGCGCAGTGGAGTGCGCCAAAGGAAGGGTTCACGGATGGTGAGCGCCTCGACGGGCGATCAGGTGAGCGACCGTCATCGGTTGACCGCCCGTCACCCGGGTGCCGTCACCCCGCGGACCCCGCGAGCAGCTGCTTCTTCAGCACCTTCCCCATGGCGTTCCTGGGCAGTTCGGGTACCAGCACCACCTTCCGGGGCCGCTTGTGCACCGACAGCCGTTCCGCAACGAAGGCCGCCAGCTGGTCCCCCGTCACCGGGCCGTCAGGGATGACGTAGGCGACCACCGCCTGGCCGAGGTCCTCGTCGGGCGCGCCCACGACGGCCGCGTCGGCGACCGCCGGGTGGTCGCGCAGCGCGGCCTCCACCTCGCCGGCGCCGATCCGGTAGCCGCCGCTCTTGATCAGGTCGACCGAGGCACGGCCGACGATCCGGTGGAAACCGTCCGCCCCGATCACCGCGACGTCGCCGGTGCGGAACCAGCCGTCGGCGGTCCAGGCCTCCGCGTCGGCGTCCGGCCGGTTCAGGTAACCGGAGAACAGCGTCGGCCCGGCGACCTGCAGCTCGCCGACGCTCTCGCCGTCGGAGGCCACCGGCTCGCCGTCCTCGCCGACCAGCCTGGTCCGCACGCCCGTCAGCGGCAGGCCGACGCTGCCGGGGCGGCGCTCGCCGTCCGCCCGGGTGGACACGGTGATCAGCGACTCGGTCATGCCGTAGCGCTCGATCGGCGCGTGGCCGGTCAGCGCGGCCAGCTTCTCGAAGACCGGTACCGGCAGCGGTGCACTGCCGGAGACCAGCAGCCGGGCCGAGGCCAGCTGCCCGGCGGCCTCCGGGTCCGCGGCCAGCCGGGACCAGACGGTCGGCACGCCGAAGAAGAGGCTGCCGCCCGAGGCCGCGTACCCGGACGGGGTGGGCCGTCCGGTGTGGACCAGCCGGCTGCCGGTGCGCAGGGCGCCGAGCACGCCGAGTACCAGGCCGTGCACGTGGAACAGCGGCAGACCGTGCGCCAGGGTGTCCTCGGCGGTCCACCCCCAGGCCTCGGCCAGCGCGTCGAGGTCGGCGCCCACGGCCGCGCGGCGGAGCACCGCCCCCTTCGGCGCCCCGGTGGTGCCCGAGGTGTAGAGCACGAACGCGGTCGCCGCCGCGTCGGGCTCGGCGTAGGTGGTGGCCGAGCGCTCGGCCGGGTCCACCGGCAGCGCGGCGATCCCGGCGTCCGCCGGCACGGCGTCCCCGGCGGCGTGCGCGAGCAGGGCCGCACCGGAGTCCCGCAGGATGTGCGCGCGCTCCTTGGGGCCGGAGTCGGGCGGCAGCGGCACCACCGGCACCCCTGCCAGCAGGCCGCCCACCACGGCGACGACGGTCTCCACGGTGGGCCGGGCCAGCACCGCGAGTCCGGGCGCGCCGGCCACCCGGTCGGCCACCGCGGTAGCCGCGCCGAGCAGCTCCTCGCGGGAGAGCGCCCGCCCGTCGACGCGCAGCGCGTCGCCGGAGTCCCCGTAGTCGCCCTGAAGTGCCGTCAGGAGTGTCATGCCTTCGCCCTCGCCCTCGCTCGCGGGTGTGCCGCCCGGCCTCGGCCGGCCCGGCGCCACCGGTCGCGTCGCCACCGGTCGGGGCCGACTCTACGGGCCGCCTCCGCTGACCGGGCTGAACGGGCTGAACGGCCCGCAACGGCCCGCAACGCCGCAGGGCGCGCCCGGGAGGTCTCCCGGACGCGCCCTGCGCGTGCGCCTGTCGGCGGATCAGCCCTTGCGGGCCTTCACCTCGGTGGTGAGCTGCGGCAGCACGGCGAACAGGTCGCCGACCACGCCGTAGTCGACCAGCTCGAAGATCGGGGCCTCGGGGTCCTTGTTGACGGCCACGATGGTCTTCGAGGTCTGCATGCCGGCCCGGTGCTGGATGGCACCGGAGATGCCCGCCGCGATGTAGAGCTGCGGGGACACCTGCTTGCCGGTCTGGCCGACCTGGTTGGTGTGCGGGTACCAGCCGGCGTCGACGGCGGCACGGGAGGCACCGACGGCCGCGCCGAGCGCGTCCGCGAGCTCCTCGACCACGCCGAAGCCGGCCGCCTCGCCGACGCCGCGGCCGCCGGAGACCACGATGGCGGCCTCGGTCAGCTCGGGGCGGCCGGTGGAGACGCGCGGGGTGCGCGAGGTGACCTTGGCGGCGTTGCCGGTGAACGCGACGGTGACGTTCTCGACCGCGCCGGCCGCCGGGGCGGCCTCGGGCGCGACGGCGTTCGGCTTGACCGTGATCACCGGGGCGCCGTGCGACACCTTGGACTTCACCTGGAACGAGGCGGCGAACACCGACTGGGTGGCGACCGGGCCGTCCGCACCGGCCTCCAGGTCCACGGCGTCGGTGATGATGCCGGAGCCGAGGCGCAGCGCGACGCGGGCGGCGACCTCCTTGCCCTCGCCGGAGGAGGTGACCAGCACCGCCGCGGCCTCGGCGGCCTTGGCGATCTGGGCCAGCGCGTCGACCTTGGGGACGACCAGCTGGTCGGCGAACTCGGCGCCGTCGGCGACGTACACCTTCGCCGCACCGAACTCGGCGGCCTTGGCGGCGATGTCGGCGGCGGCCGCACCGGCGCCCAGGACGACGGCCGACGGCTCGCCGATCCGGCGGGCCAGGGTCAGCAGCTCCAGGGCCGGCTTGCGGACCGCGCCGTCGGCGTGGTCCACGAGAACCAGGATCTCAGCCATGATTCGTTGCTCCTGATCGATCGTTGGGAACGCGAACGGGGGTTAGATGAACTTCTGGTCGGCGAGGAACGCGGCGAGCTGCTTGCCGCCCTCGCCCTCGTCCTTGACGACCGTGCCCGCGGTGCGCGCCGGACGCGCCGCGACCGACTCCACCGCCGTCCACGCACCCGCCAGACCGACCTCGTCCGCCTCGATGCCCAGGTCGTCCAGGTCCAGGGACTGCACCGGCTTCTTCTTCGCCGCCATGATCCCCTTGAACGACGGGTAGCGGGCCTCGCCCGACTGGTCCGTCACCGAGACCACCGCCGGCAGCGCAGCCTCCACCAGCTCCGTCGCCGCGTCACCGTCGCGACGGCCCTTGACCACACCGCCCTCGACCGACACCTCCGACAGCAGCGTCACCTGCGGCACGCCCAGCCGCTCCGCCAGCAGCGCCGGCAGCACACCCATCGACCCGTCCGTCGACGCCATACCGCCGACCACCAGGTCGAACCCGGTCTTCTCCAGCGCCTTCGCCACGATCGCCGACGTGCCGATCACGTCCGTGCCGTGGATGTCGTCGTCGTTCACGTGCACGGCCTTGTCCGCACCCATCGACAGCGCCTTGCGCAGCGCGTCCTTCGCGTCGTCCGGCCCGACCGTCAGCACCGTCACCTCGGCGTCGCCGTGCGCCTCCGCGATCCGCAGCGCCTGCTCCACGCCGTACTCGTCCAGCTCCGACAGGAGGCCGTCCACGCCCTCCCGGTCGGTGGTGTGGTCGTCCGCGAACCGACGGTCACCCGTCGCGTCCGGCACGTACTTCACACAGACAACGATCCTCAAGCTCACGGCCTGTCTCCTGTACTGGTCTCGTCCGGCGGCTGCGGCTGTGCAAGCGGGCGCGAATACGGCACGCACCCGCTCCGGGCAGCGTGTTCCCGTGCCGGTCCGGAACTCTCTGGCAGCATACTCGCCGGTAGCTCAGTGGTCACTACTGGCCAGTAGCTTACGCCGCCGGGCCCGGCCCGGACGCCCCACCCGGAGGCCCGGACGGCCCGGAACACGCCCGGACCGGACCCCGCCGGCGGAACGGCCCGCACTGCCGTCGTCGCCCATCCTGCCCCAGGCCGCGCCGGACACCACCTGACGGGGCGGCGTATCCGGGGCGAGATTCACCGCCGGAACGGCGGGATCGACCCCCGGCCGCCCCGGCCGCCCGGTCCGGCGCGCTCCGCCCGCGTGCGCAGGCGCCCGCCCGCTTCAGAGGGCCTCGCCCAGGGCCGCGATCACGTCCGCCCTGCGCGGGAGCCCCGCGGCCCGGCGCACCACCCGGCCCTCCGCGTCCAGCACCAGCACGGTCGGCGTCCGCAGGACGTCCAGCCGGCGGACCAGCTCCAGCCGCGCCTCCGCGTCCAGCTCGACGTGCGCCACCCCCTCGACCATCCCCGCCACCTCGGCCAGCACCCGCCGGGTCGCCCGGCAGGGCTGGCAGAAGGCCGTCGAGAACTGCACCAGGGTGGCTCGCTCCCCCAGCGGCCCGCCCAGCTCCGCCGCCGACAGCCGAACCGCCCCGTCCTTCGTGCGCACCCGCAGCCTCCCGTCGTGCTTGGCCCGCAGCAGCCCGAACGCGCCCGCCAGCACGAGCACGACAACGCACACCACCAACCCGGTCATCCCCCCAGTCTGCGGCAGGCCCGCCGCGCCCCGGCAAGGTGCCCCGGCACGGCGTCCGGCCGGCGGGCGGTCACGCCGGGCCCCGGCCGGGCGAAGGCGTCGACCGCCGGACCCGCGCCCGCGTACGATCGCCGCGTGGACTCCGACCGCCCCGCACAGCCCCTGCTGACCACCCGCCGCGTGGTCGACCTGTGCCGGTCCACCGCCTCGCGCTGTCGCTGACGCACCACGTCGCCGCCCCCGCCACGCGCCCCTCCCGGAGTCCCCGTGCAGATCGACCCCCGCGGCCCGCGCTTCGCCGCCGCGCTCACCACCCTCGTCCTGATCGCCGTCCTGCTCACCGGCAGCGGCCTGCTGCTCGCGCTGCAGGCCGTCGTCTTCGCCCTCGGCACCATCGGCGGCCTGCGCCGTTCCCCCTACGGCTGGGTGTACCGGACGCTGGTCCGCCCCCGACTCGCGCCACCGACCACGACCGAGGACGAGCGGCCCCCGCGCTTCGCCCAGGGCGTCGGCCTGGCCTTCGCCGCCATCGGCACGCTCGGCTTCCTCACCGGTGTGGCCTGGCTCGGCCTGCTCACCGCCGGCTTCGCGCTCGCCGCGGCGTTCCTCAACGCCGTGTTCGGCTACTGCCTCGGCTGCGAGATGTACCTGGTCGTCCGCCGCGCCCAGGGCCGCCTCGACCCGACACCCTGACGCCGTCCCGCCCGGGTGCCGGGGGGCTCCCGGGCGGGACGGCTCCCCCCACCGGGCGCCGCCGACCGGACGGCTCCCGACGGACAGCTCCCGACGGCCTGCGAAGCCGGGCGACGGGCCAGGTGCCGGAGGCCGCCGCAAAAGGTTCCCGCCCGCCCCATCACGGAGATCACACCGCTCGACCGAGCCCGGCGGCCCGGCTCAGGTGACAGCGGGCACTCGTTCGGGGGATCATCTCCGTGTATCACCCGTGCCGCCGCGGCGTGCCGCGCCTCCGGTCGGCCCCCACGCCCGGTCCGGGTACCGCCTTACCGGGCCGCCAGGGCCCGTGGAAGTCAGGACTGACCGTGGCAGAGTTCGTCTACCCGCCGGTGATCGGCGCCGCACTGACCGTCTTTCGCGCCCTCGACGTGCGCATCAAGATCGTCGGCGCCGAGAACATCCCCGCCAAGGGCGGAGCAGTCCTGGTCAGCAACCACATCAGCTACCTGGACTTCCTCTTCGCCGGCCTCGGCGCCTACCGCGGCGGCAAGCGCAAGACCCGCTTCATGGCCAAGGACGACGTCTTCAAGCACGCGATCTCCGGCCCCCTCATGCGCGGCATGAAGCACATCCCGGTCGACCGCACCGACGGCCAGCCCGCCTACGAGGCCGCCGTGCGCGCGCTGCGGGCGGGCGAGGTGGTCGGTGTCTTCCCCGAGGCGACCATCAGCCGCTCCTTCATGCTGAAGAAGTTCAAGACCGGCGCCGCCCGCATGGCCGCCGACTCCGGCGCCCCGCTGCTGCCGGTCGTGCTCTGGGGCACCCAGCAGCTCTGGACCAAGGGCCGGCCGAAGACCCTCACCAAGCGGCACGTCCCGGTCACCATCATGATCGGCGAGCCGATCGAGCTGAGCGACACGGACAAGCCGGTCATGGTCACCCGCCGGCTCCGCGCCGCGATGAGCGAGATGCTGGACCGCGCCCAGCGCGAGTACCCCGGCAAGCCGGCCGGCCCGGACGACACCTGGTGGCTCCCCACCCACATGGGCGGCACGGCACCGACGCTGGAGGCCGCCGAGGCCGAGGACGAGGCGGAGGCCGCCGCCAAGGCGGAGCGCCGCGCCGCCCGGGGCTGACCGCCGCGCTCGTCGGCCGGGGGCGGCCCGCCCCCGGCGCACGCGGCCGGGGTACAGCGGCGAAACCTCCGTACTCCATCGGTCAACCAGACGGTCCGCTCTTCATACTCCATGTGACCGATCGACGCCGGAGCGTCGCGTGTCGCCCGCTCACCCGCACCCTCCGTCTGCCACAGTGGCAGCTCCCCGGGGCCTCGTCCTGCGGCGGAGACGGAGAGGACACGCCGATGACCGGCACACGGCAGCTGCCACCCACCACCACGGCCCGCACCCGCACACGCGCAGGTGCGGGCCTCCTGCTGGCCGGCGCCCTGCTCACCGGATGCGGAGCCGAGCCGGGCGAGATCCCGCTCAGCGAGATCCGGGCGGAGACGCCACCCGCCGCCCCCACCCCCACTCCGGCGCCCGAACCCGCCGTCGCCGTCTCGGCCGCGCCCGACCCGGCCCTCGCTGCCGCGGCGAGCGCCCGGCACAACGGCCTGATCGTCGGCCGGATCTTCCTCACCGCCGACCGCACCAACAGCGCCGTCTTCACCATCGCCCCCGACGGCAGCGGCGCACAGCAGCTCACCCGGCCGCCCGCGCAGACCCGCGACGACCACCCCGACTGGTCCCCCGACGGCACCACCGTCGCCTTCGACCGCACCGGCCCCGAGTCCGCCGGCCGGATCTGGACGATCGGCGCCGACGGCGAGAACCCCCACCAGGTCGGCCAGCTCTGCGAAACGGGCGCCCCCGACTGCACCAACGAGGAGGAGGTCACCCCGGCCTTCTCCCCCGACGGCAAGCAGATCGCCTTCAGCCGCACCTGGGGCAGCGCCGACCCGACGGCCAATCAGACCCAGTACAGCGACCTCTACCTGATGAGCCCGGACGGCACCAACGCCCAGCGGCTGACCTTCCTCACCAACGACAAGCCGTACTCCGGCCTGGTCACCGATCCGGCGTGGTCGCCCGACGGCAGGCAGCTCGTCTTCTCCTACCAGACCAGCGCCACCGGCCAGCCCGCCAACAGCCGGGCCCTCTACATCGTCAACATCGACGGAACCGGCCTGCGCCGGCTCACCCCCTGGGAGCTACGCGCCGGCGACCGGGCCAGCTGGTCCCCCGACGGCACGCAGATCGTCTTCACCACCTACCCCGCCGGCGCCGACAACACGCCGGGCGGCGGCATCTACACCGTCCGCCCCGACGGCACGGCCATCGGCGCCCTCACCCCCGGCCCGTCCGACGTCTTCTACGGTGCCGCCACCTACTCCCCCGACGGCACGTCGATCGCCTTCACCCAGGCACCGGCCAACGGCAGCGCCGAGCTGTACACCATGAAGAGCGACGGCTCGAACGTCGCCCCGCTGACCAACAGCCCCGACTATTGGGAGAGCCGCCCCAACTGGGGCACCGCGGTGGGGACTCCGCGCGGCTGACCCGGGGTCAGGACGAGGTCGGGCACGGCATGGCGCCGTGCCCGACCCCTTTTCCGGGAATCTCCGGGAAATGTGAAGAACCCCCGATCCGTGAATGGATCGGGGGTTCTTCGTGAATGATTGTTCGGCGGCGTCCTACTCTCCCACAGGGTCCCCCCTGCAGTACCATCGGCGCTGTGAGGCTTAGCTTCCGGGTTCGGAATGTAACCGGGCGTTTCCCTCACGCTATGACCACCGAAACACTATGAAACTATCGCACCGCCCACCCGCAGAGCGGTGGGGGTCGTTGTTTCAGAACAACACAGTGGACGCGAGCAACTGAGGACAAGCCCTCGGCCTATTAGTACCGGTCAACTCCACCCCTCACAGGGCTTCCATATCCGGCCTATCAACCCAGTCGTCTACTGGGAGCCTTACCCTCTCAAGGAGGTGGGAGTGCTCATCTCGAAGCAGGCTTCCCGCTTAGATGCTTTCAGCGGTTATCCCTCCCGAACGTAGCCAACCAGCCATGCCCTTGGCAGAACAACTGGCACACCAGAGGTTCGTCCGTCCCGGTCCTCTCGTACTAGGGACAGCCCTTCTCAACACTCCTACGCGCACAGCGGATAGGGACCGAACTGTCTCACGACGTTCTAAACCCAGCTCGCGTACCGCTTTAATGGGCGAACAGCCCAACCCTTGGGACCTACTCCAGCCCCAGGATGCGACGAGCCGACATCGAGGTGCCAAACCATCCCGTCGATATGGACTCTTGGGGAAGATCAGCCTGTTATCCCCGGGGTACCTTTTATCCGTTGAGCGACGGCGCTTCCACAAGCCACCGCCGGATCACTAGTCCCTACTTTCGTACCTGCTCGACCCGTCAGTCTCACAGTCAAGCTCCCTTGTGCACTTACACTCAACACCTGATTGCCAACCAGGCTGAGGGAACCTTTGGGCGCCTCCGTTACCCTTTAGGAGGCAACCGCCCCAGTTAAACTACCCACCAGACACTGTCCCTGATCCGGATCACGGACCCAGGTTAGACATCCAGCACGACCAGAGTGGTATTTCAACGACGACTCCACAACAACTGGCGTTGCTGCTTCAAAGTCTCCCACCTATCCTACACAAGCCGAACCGAACACCAATATCAAGCTATAGTAAAGGTCCCGGGGTCTTTCCGTCCTGCTGCGCGAAACGAGCATCTTTACTCGTAATGCAATTTCACCGGGCCTATGGTTGAGACAGTCGAGAAGTCGTTACGCCATTCGTGCAGGTCGGAACTTACCCGACAAGGAATTTCGCTACCTTAGGATGGTTATAGTTACCACCGCCGTTTACTGGCGCTTAAGTTCTCAGCTTCGCCCCACCGAAATGGAGCTAACCGGTCCCCTTAACGTTCCAGCACCGGGCAGGCGTCAGTCCGTATACATCGCCTTACGGCTTCGCACGGACCTGTGTTTTTAGTAAACAGTCGCTTCTCGCTGGTCTCTGCGGCCACCCCCAGCTCAGAGTGCAAGACTCGTCACCAGGAATGGCCCCCCTTCTCCCGAAGTTACGGGGGCATTTTGCCGAGTTCCTTAACCATAGTTCACCCGAACGCCTCGGTATTCTCTACCTGACCACCTGAGTCGGTTTGGGGTACGGGCCGCCATGAAACTCGCTAGAGGCTTTTCTCGACAGCATAGGATCATCCACTTCACCACAATCGGCTCGGCATCAGGTCTCAGACTATGTGAACGGCGGATTTGCCTACCGTTCGTCCTACACCCTTACCCCGGGACAACCACCGCCCGGGCTGGACTACCTTCCTGCGTCACCCCATCGCTCACCTACTACCCCGTTGGGTCACCGGCTCCACCACGTCCCATCGTCCGAAGACTCCGGGCCGGCTTCACGGGCTTAGCATCAAGAGGTTCAGCGTTGGCGCTTCAAAGCGGGTACGGGAATATCAACCCGTTGTCCATCGACTACGCCTGTCGGCCTCGCCTTAGGTCCCGACTTACCCTGGGCAGATCAGCTTGACCCAGGAACCCTTGGTCAATCGGCGCAAGAGTTTCCCACTCTTGTATCGCTACTCATGCCTGCATTCTCACTCGTATACCGTCCACGACTGGTTTCCACCGCCGCTTCACCCGGCACACGACGCTCCCCTACCCATCACAGCAGGCGTTGGCCCTTCATGCTGCAATGACACGACTTCGGTGGTGTGCTTGAGCCCCGCTACATTGTCGGCGCGGAATCACTTGACCAGTGAGCTATTACGCACTCTTTCAAGGGTGGCTGCTTCTAAGCCAACCTCCTGGTTGTCTCTGCGACTCCACATCCTTTCCCACTTAGCACACGCTTAGGGACCTTAGTCGGTGTTCTGGGCTGTTTCCCTCTCGACCATGGAGCTTATCCCCCACAGTCTCACTGCCACGCTCTCACTTACCGGCATTCGGAGTTTGGCTAAGGTCAGTAACCCGGTGAGGCCCATCGCCTATCCAGTGCTCTACCTCCGGCAAGAAACACGTGACGCTGCACCTAAATGCATTTCGGGGAGAACCAGCTATCACGGAGTTTGATTGGCCTTTCACCCCTAACCACAGGTCATCCCCCAGGTTTTCAACCCTGGTGGGTTCGGTCCTCCACACGGTCTTACCCGCGCTTCAACCTGCCCATGGCTAGATCACTCCGCTTCGGGTCTTGGGCATGCAACTCAAACGCCCTATTCGGACTCGCTTTCGCTACGGCTACCCCACACGGGTTAACCTCGCTACACACCGCAAACTCGCAGGCTCATTCTTCAAAAGGCACGCAGTC
>NZ_CP134877.1:6570000-7352500 GCF_032110285.1 Kitasatospora sp. CM 4170 | reverse complement strand
CGTTGAGCGGCACGGCAACCACCGGAATAGGGTGATCCCGCGCACTGCGTCCTCGCTGTGTTATTTCAAAAGGAATCTCCAACCCCAGAGAATCTGAGGCCGGGGATGTCAACATATCTGGCGTTGACTTTTGGCACGCTGTTGAGTTCTCAAGGAACGGACACTTCCTTCAGGCGGCTTTCACACCGGCCCTCCGGGCGCTTCGTTCTTTCGTGTTTCCAGCTTATCAGACGTTTTCCGCTCCGTTTTCCGGAGTTTCACTCACCCGACTTCGCTTTCCGCTTGTCCCCGCTCTCTCGCGGCGACTCCGGAACTGTACGGGGAGCGACCCGCCACATGCAAATCGTCCCGCCCTGCATCGGCAGGACGGGACGATCGGCGGTCGAGGCGGCGTCAGCCGCGGCCCATCTCCTCGGAGATGGCGGCCGCGAAGGCGTCGATGTCGGCCTCGGTGGTGTCGAAGGCGCACATCCAGCGGACCTCACCGGTGTGCTCGTTCCAGAAGTAGAAGCGGTAGCGCTTCTGCAGCCGCTCGCTCACCTCGCGCGGGAGGATCGCGAAGACCGCGTTCGCCTGGACCGGGCGGACGACGGTGACACCGTCGATGTCCCGGACCGCCGCCTCCAGCCGGCTGGCCATGGCATTGGCGTGACCGGCGTTGCGCAGATAGAGGTCGCCGGCGAGCAGCGCCTCGAACTGGACCGAGACGAAACGCATCTTCGACGCCAGCTGCATCGAGGTCTTGCGCAGGAACTTGATGTTCCGGACCTTCTCGGGGTTGAGCACGACCACGCACTCACCGAAGAGCAGACCGTTCTTCGTGCCGCCGAACGACAGCACGTCGACGCCCACGTCCGTGGTGAAGGCGCGCAGCGGCACGCCGAGCGAGGCGGCGGCGTTCGCCAGGCGCGAGCCGTCCACGTGCACGAGCATGCCGTGCTGGTGGGCGTGCTCGACGATGGCCCGGATCTCCTCGACGGTGTAGAGGGTGCCGAGCTCGGTGCTCTGGGTGATCGAGACCGCGCACGGCTGCGCGCGGTGCTCGTCGCCGAAGCCCCAGGCCTGCTGGTCGATGAGCTCGGGGGTGAGCTTGCCGTCCGGGGTGGGGACGGTGAGCAGCTTGATGCCGCCCATCTTCTCCGGCGCGCCGCCCTCGTCCACGTTGATGTGGGCGGACTCGGCGGCGATCACGGCGCCCCAGCGCGGGAGCAGCGCCTGCAGGGCGACGACGTTGGCGCCGGTGCCGTTGAAGACGGGGTACGCCTCGGCCTTCTCGCCGAAGTGGCTGCGGAAGACGTCCTGCAGGTGCGCGGTGTAGTCGTCCTCGCCGTAGGCGACCTGGTGGCCGTCGTTCGCGAGTGCTATCGCGGCGAGGACCTCCGGGTGCACGCCGGCGTAGTTGTCGCTGGCGAAGCCGCGGACGGCGGGGTCGTGCCGCCGCACCGCGTCGGTGCCGGCGGTGGGGTCGGTCATCGGGCTGTCAGCCACAGGTGCTGTCCGTTCAGTTCTGCTGCGGGGCGGTCCCAGAGGCCCGCCAGGGACGCGGCGAGGTCAGCAGTGTCGGTGAAGCCCGGGAACTTCGCCTCCGGCTTCTCGGCCCGCATCTCGGGGCTGACCAGCGCCTTGATCACCAGGATCGCAGCCGCGGCGGTGGGCTCGCCATCCTCGGCGGTGGTCTCCTTCTTGAAGGAGTCGGCCATCGCGAGGGTCCAGGCCTCGGTGGCGGCCTTGGCGGCCGCGTAGGCGGCGCCGCCGGCGGTCGGCTTGTGGGCCGAGGCGGCGGAGATCATCGCGTAGCGACCGGACTCGCTGCGGATCAGCGCGGGCTGGAAGGCCAGCGAGGTGTGCTGGAGGGTGCGCACCACGGTGTCGTGCAGGAAGTCCCAGTCGTCGATCCGGGTGTCGAAGAACTTCTTGCTGCCGCGCCAGCCGCCGACGAGGTGGAAGACGCCGTCGACGTGGCCGTGCTCGGCCTCCAGGTGGTCGGCCCAGTCGTGGACCTCCTGCGGGTCGAGCAGGTCGATGACCTGGCCGCTGACCCGGGCGCCGGGGACGGCGATCCGGGTGGCGTCCAGCGCGGCCTCCAGGCGCTGGGCGTCGATGTCGGCGCCGATGACGGTGGCACCGTCGGCGGTGAGGCGGCGCAGGACCGCCTGGCCCGCCGGGCCGCTGGCGCCGGCGACGGCGATGACCTTGCCGGTCAGCGGCTTGTTGTCGGTGCTGGTCATGCGGCGACTCCCTGGGTGCTCGCGCCGGTGATGCCGGTGGTGGAGGCGATGACGCCGCTGAGCTTCTTGTTGAGGGCCTCGTAGAACATGCTCAGCGGGAACTCGTCCGGGAGCACGGCGTCGCACAGCGCCTTGTTGAGCGCCTTGCCGTCGGTGATGTCGAGCGGCAGCGCGTCCGAGCCCTTCGCCCAGGTGGAGGCGGGGTGCGGGGTGAGGTAGCGGGAGACCAGCTCGTAGGCGGCGATCCAGTGGGCCGGCTTCGGGCGGTCGATGCCGTCCCGGTAGAGGGTCTCGATCTCGCCGCAGAGCGCGTTGGTGACCTGCGGAGCGCGCTCCCAGTCGATGGTGAGGCGGTTGTCGCGCCAGCGCAGGGCGTCGTGCTTGTGCAGGTACGCGAAGAGCAGCTGGCCGCCGAGGCCGTCGTAGTTGCGCACGCGGTCGCCGCTGACCGGGAAGCGGAACATGCGGTCGAACAGGATCGCGTACTGGACGTCGCGGGCGTGCGAGTTGCCCTCGGCCTCCAGCTGCACGGCCTCCTTGAAGGTCGTGAGGTCGCAGCGGAGCTCCTCCAGGCCGTACATCCAGAACGGGCTGCGCTGCTTGATCATGAAGGGGTCGAACGGCAGGTCGCCGTGGCTGTGGGTGCGGTCGTGCACGAGGTCCCACAGGACGAAGGTCTCCTGGGCGCGCTGCTGGTCCTGCAGCAGGCCCGCGGCGTCGGCCGGGATCTCCAGGCCGAGCTGCTGGACGGCGCTGGTGGTGACGGCGCGGAAGCGCGCGGCCTCGCGGTCGCAGAAGATGCCGCCCCAGGTGAAACGTTCCGGCGCCTTGCGCACGGCCACGGTCTCGGGGAAGAGGACGGCGGAGTTGGTGTCGTAGCCGGCCGTGAAGTCGGTGAAGGTGATCGGCACGAACATCGGGTTGTCGAAGCGGGTGCGCTCCAGCTCGGCCAGCCAGTCCGGCCAGACGACCGTCAGCAGGACGGCTTCCAGGTTGCGGTCCGGGTTCCCGTTCTGGGTGTACATCGGGAAGACCACGAGGTGCTCCAGGCCGTCGACGCGCTGGTCGGCGGGCTGGAAGGCGAGCAGCGAGTCCAGGAAGTCGGGCTCCCGGTAGCCGGTGTCGGCCCACTTCGCGAGGTCGGCGTCGACGGCGGCGAGGTACTCGGCGTCGTGCGGGAAGTTGGGGGCGAGCTCCTCGACGGCGCCGCGGACGGTGGCGACCAGCGGGTCGACCGTGTGGCGCTGCACGGCGGCGAGGTCGATCGAGCCGTCCTTGGACTGGAGCGGGCGCAGGGCCTCGACGGCTTCCTTCAGGCGCAGCCAGGCCGGGTGGCCGGCGAGGCCGGAGACCGGGGCGTCGGCCGCCACGGCGAGCCTTGGCGAAAGATTCTGCATCGGGGACTCACTTCGACAGGAGGGTTTTCAACGAGACCACCATAAGTACGAAAGGTTCTCCTGTTCAAGGGGGGGCCTGGCCGAAGATGTCCCGCGGCCAGGGCCGATGGCCGGACGCCCCGGCCGGGGACGCCGTTCGGATCTTGAGGACGGCGGCACTGCGGCGGTGCGAACCTCCCGCCCTGCGCCCGGCGGTGGCCCGTGCGGGCTCGTGGTCAGTGACCCTCGTGGGCCACTAACGCCGGTGGCCCTCGTGGGCCTCGTACGCCGGTGGCCCTCGCGGGCCCGTGACGCGGGTGCACCGGTGGGCGCGGCGGGAGTCGCCGGCCCCCGGCGCGACCGCTCCGGTCCGGGGGCGTCGCGAACGCACCCCCTATGCCGACCATGCCGTCTGCGTTCCGGCGGCGCCACCGGGGAGGACCGCCGCCACCGGGGAAGAAGGTGACGGCGGAGGTCCGGTTCGGCCGGGCGCGCCCGCCACCGGTGTCCGGCGGAGGCCTCCACTCCGGCGCCCACCACCATGCGCCCCCGTGCGCGCCCTACTGCCCGCGGCCCCGACCCGTGATCGTGGACGGTACGCACGTCCGCGCCGTCGGGGAGGCCGCCGTTGCACGGACCAGTCCTGGTCAACTGGCTGCTGGCCGTCCTCACCGCGGCCGCCGGCGGCTACTGCCTCAGCCGGCTGCGCCGGGCCCCCGGCATCGCCGGAACCGGGACACACCGGCGCCACTCGCACGAGTCCGACGCCGCCGAGGCCCTGATGGGGCTCGGGATGGCGGCGATGGCCGTCTCCGGGGACGCCGTGCCGGCCGTCGTCTGGGCCTGGGTCTTCGGCGTGCCGGCGGCGGTCTTCCTGCTGGCCGCCCTGCTCGGGCCGGACCGCCGGGCGCACCGGCTGCACCACGCGATCGGCGGGCTGGCGATGACCTACGCGGCGCTGGCCATGGCGGCCGCGCCCGCGGCCGGCCACCACCACGCCGGGGCCGGGGGGACGCCGCTGCTGACCGGGGTCCTGCTGCTCTACTTCGGCGGCTACTCGCTCTGGGCCGGGACGCGGCTGCTCGGCACCACGACGGGGCGGCTGGCGGCGGCGACCGCCGGGCTCCCCCGCGCGTGCCGACTGTCGATGGGCATCGGCATGTTCGCGATGCTCCTGACGATGTGACGCGCCGCCTCCGAACCCCTTTCCGGCGCCCCGGCCGACCCGCCGCCGGGGTCCGCGTGGCGTTGGTCACTGGGTGGCCGAAAGCCGTTCCCCGGGGCGCCGCCACGGCTTAGGTTGGCGGGGAGCGCGCTGTCGCGTTCCGTGCGTACTCGGGGAGCCCATGCCATGACGGCCCTGCTCGGCCTGCTGCTGCTCGGACTGCTGCTCTCGACCGTGGCGCCCCGGCTGCTGGCCCGGGCCGACTGGGCCGGGCGCGAACCCGTGCTGGCCCTGCTCGCCTGGCAGTGCCTGGTGGTGGCCGTGATGCTGTGCTGCGCGCTGAGCCTGCTGCTGGCCGCCTCGGCCGCCCTCCCCGGACTGCGCGACCTGGTCTTCGCCGGCGCCCCGCACGGCGTGGAGGAGGCGTACGGGCTGCAGGGCGGCGAGGGCTGGGGGCGGCTGTACGCCGCGGTGCTGGCCGCCGGCGGGGTGCAGACCGTCCTGGCGCTGACCCGCGAGGTCCGCTCCGCCAAGGCCCTGCGCAATCATCGACACGCCCAACTGGCCGACCGGGCTCCCGAGTTGCCGGAGTCCATCGACACCGTGCGGCACCGCCGGGAGCGGCTGGTGGTGCTGGAGAACGTCCGCCCCGAGGCCTGGTCGCTGCCCGGTCACAACTCCCGGCTGGTGGTCACCACCGGCGCCCTGCAGCAGTTGACCGACCGGGAGCTGGCGGCGGTGCTCAGCCATGAGCGAGGGCACGTCCGGGCCCGCCACCACTGGCTGTCCCAGTGCTCGCAGGCGCTGGCGTCGGGCTTCCCCGGGGTCGGCGTGTTCAGCGCCTTCCGGGACCAGGTGGGCGAGCTGGTCGAGCTGGCCGCGGACGACCGGGCGGCCCGTCGGCACGGCCGGCACACCACCGCCCTGGCGCTGGCCGAACTCAACCTGGGGCGCGGGGTGTTCGGCTCCTGCCCACCCGGTCAGGCACAGTCGCCGAAGCGGGTGGACCGGCTGCTCGCGGGGCGGCCGCGGCTGCCCGTGCTGCACCGGCTGCAGCTCACCGTGGCGGCGCTGGCGGCACCGGCGGCCGTCGTGCTCGTGGCCACCGCTCCGGGGCTCTCGGCGCTGATCTGACCGGCGGGGCCGGTCGCCCGTCACCCCCGGCCGGTGCCGTCACCCCTGCGCGGGGCAGCCGCCCTCCAGCGGGCCGCCGAGCGTGAGCGCGAGCACCTCGCGCTGCAGCGGGCGGGCCTCGGCGTAGCGCCGGCAGCCCTCCTCGGTCAGCGCGACCAGGATGCCCCGACGGTCGTCGGGGCACATCGCGCGCGTCACCAGGCCGGCCTTCTCCAGCCGGCCGATCAGCCGGGAGAGCGCACTCTGACTCAGGTGGACCGTGTCGGCCAGCTCCTGCACCCGCAGGACATGCGAGTTGTCCGCGTTGCGCTCCTCGACCAGGCGCTCCAGCACCTCGAACTCGCTCATGCCCAGGCCGTGCTTCTCGCCCAGCTCGCGGTCGAGCAGGCAGGAGGCGGCGGCGTGCCGCGCCAGCAGGTCGCGCCACGACGCGACCAGCGCCGCGTCCGCGTCGGAATCGAGCTCAGTCACGCCGCCACGCTATCACATGCACAGGAAGCTTATGCGACCACATCTAATTCATTTGCATTGAATGCACGTGCATGTAGTGTCCTCCCCATGACCACCGCGACCGCGACGACATCTGACGATTCATCAACCGGCGGGCTGAGCTGGACACCCCGCCTCTGGGGCACGCTGATCGTGCTCTGCACCGCGATGTTCCTCGACGCCCTGGACACCTCCATGGTGGGCGTCGCCCTCCCGTCCATCGGGTCCGAACTCCACCTCTCCACCTCCACGCTGCAGTGGGTGGTCTCCGGCTACGTGCTCGGCTACGGCGGCCTGCTGTTGCTCGGCGGGCGCGCCGCCGACCTGCTCGGCCGGCGCCGGGTCTTCCTGGTGGCCCTGGGCGTCTTCGCCGGCGCCTCGCTGCTCGGCGGGCTCGTCGACGACGGCGGCCTGCTGATCGCCGCCCGCTTCCTCAAGGGCGTCTCCGCGGCCTTCACCGCACCGGCCGGTCTGTCGATCATCACCACCACGTTCGCCGAGGGTCCGGCCCGCAACCGGGCGCTGTCGATCTACACCACCTGCGGCGCCAGCGGCTTCTCGCTCGGCCTGGTGCTGAGCGGCCTGCTCACCTCGGTCGGCTGGCGCTGGACCTTCCTGATGCCGGTCCCGGTCGCGCTGGTCGCCCTGCTCTTCGCCGTCCGGTTGCTCCCCCGCCCCACCGAGGAGCGGGCCCGGGGCGGGTACGACGTGCTCGGTGCGATCACCGGCACCGCCGCCGTGCTGCTGCTGGTCTTCACCGTCACCGAGGCGCAGGGCGCCGGCTGGCTGAGCGTGCGCACCCTCGGCTCGCTGGCCGTGGTCGCCGTGCTCGCCACCGCGTTCCTGGTGGTCGAGACCAGGACGGCGCACCCGCTGGTCAGGCTCGGGATCTTCCGCAACGGCTCGGTCGCCCGGGCCAACCTGATCGCGTTCACGATCTTCGGCTCGTACGCCGGCTTCCAGTTCATCGTCACGCTCTACCTGCAGCAGCTGCTCGGCTGGTCGGCGCTGGAGATGGCGCTCGGCCTGCTCCCGGCAGGTGCCCTGGTCGCCCTCTCGGCGACCCGGATGGGCGCGATCGTCGACCGCTTCGGCACCGGGAAGCTGCTGCCGATCGGCGTGCTGGCCCTGGTGCTCGGCTACACCGTGTTCCTCCGACTCGACGAGCACAGCTCCTACCCGGCGCTGGTGCTCCCCAGCATGATCCTGCTCGGGATCGGCTTCGCCCTCGCGTTCCCGTCGGTCAACATCGCCGCCACGGCCGGTGTCGCCGACGAGGAGCAGGGGCTCGCCTCCGGGCTGGTCAACACGGCCTTCCAGGTGGGCAGCGCGGTCGTGCTGGCGGTCGCCACCGCGGCGATCACCGCGGGCAGCGGCGGCGGTGAGAGCCCGGCGGCCCAGCTGGACGGCTACCGCCCCGCGCTGGCGCTGGTCACCGCGGTCGCCCTGCTGGGCTTCGCAGTGGCCGCGGCGGGCGCCGTGCTCGACCGGCGACGGAAGCGGGCAACTCCGGCGACGGTGCCGGACTATGATTATCCGTCAGTCGACCTGGCCGACCGGCAGGACGGGATGCTGACGAAGAGCTGAACGACGCCCGGGGCCCCGTGTCCCCGGGCGGGCGCCGACTCCACCAAACCCCCGTGTTGGTGGAGTCGGCGCTTCCGCGCCAGTCGGCCCGCGTGTGCCCGCCCGGTGCGGAAGGCCCGGTACGGCCGCTCGCCCCGCCAGTATATTGGCCGGGAGCCAACGAACGTACGGAGCAGACACGATGGCACCTCGCGGGGAATCGGTCAATGAGGAAATGCGCCAACGCTCCCGCCGGCGCATCATGCGCGCCACCGTCGAACTCGTCGACCAGCGCGGCTACGCCGGCACCACGCTGGGCGACATAGCCGAGCGGGCCGGGCTGGCCCGCGGACTGCTCTCCTACTACTTCGACGGCAAACGGCTGCTGATGCAGTCGGCGACCCACCGGATGATGCACAAGGCGCTCTCCACCGCGCTGGGCGAGCTCGCGCCCGGGGCCTCGCCGGAGGCCCGGCTGGCCCGGGCGATCGACGCCGTGCTGGGACTGGCGGTGGAGCACCCGCGGGTGATGCGCTCGCACCTGGCCCTGATCCTGGACCCGGACACCGGGGCGTTCGTCCAGGACCCGGAGCAGCGCCGGCTGGGCGCGATCATCCAGGAGCTGCTGCGGGACTGGGGTGCGCCGGACCCGGTGGCCGAGCACGCGGTGCTGCGCAGCGCGCTGATGGGCGGCTGCATAGGCGTGCTGCTGCCGGGGGCCGAGCTGCCGCTCGCGCCGATCCGGGCGGACCTCTTCCGCCGCTACGGCCTGGACTGGCGGCTGGGCGTGCCGCCGCAGCCGCTGCCCCCGGAGCACGAACGGCCGACGGCCCGCGGCTGACGCGCGGTGTCCGTCGGCCGCGGAGGGGCGACCCGGGGGCGGCTCAGCGGCGCGTCAGCGCTCCTTGAGGATCGACGCCAGCAGGTCGATGGTGCGCTCGGGGGTGAGGCTGTCCACGCAGAGCCGCTCCATGACCTGGATGTAGGCGTCCACGTCGTCCCGCTTGTCGAGGTAGAGCGCGCTGGTGAGCTGCTCCAGGTAGACCACGTCGGCGAGGTCCTGCTCGGGGAAGCGCAGGATGGTGAAGGCGCCGGACTCCCCGGCGTGCGCGCCGAAGCGGAACGGCATCACCTGGATCACCACGTTGGCCTGCTCGGCGACGTCGATCAGGTACTGCACCTGACCGCGCATCACCTCGGGCCCGCCGACCGGGCGGCGCAGCGCGGCCTCGTCGATGACGGCCCAGAGGCGGGGGCTGGCGCCCTCGGTGAGCAGCTTCTGGCGGCGCAGGCGCAGGCTGACCCGCCGCTCGACCTCGTCCTCGCTGATCACCGGCCGGCTCTGGCCGAAGACGGCCCGGGCGTACTCCTCGGACTGCAGCAGGCCGGGGATGAACTGCACCTCGTAGGTGCGGATCAGTGCGGCGGCCTCCTCCAGGCCGACGTAGGTCTGGAACCAGCCCGGCAGGACGTCGTTGAAGCTGTGCCACCAGCCGGACTTGTTGGCCTCGCGGACCAGGCCGAGCAGGGCCTCGCGCTCACCGCCGTCGTCCACCCCGTAGAGGCTGAGGAGGTCGGCGACGTCCCGCTCCTTGAAGCTGACGCGGCCGAGCTCCATGAGGCTGATCTTCGACTCGGAGGCGCGGATCGCGTAGCCCGCGTCCTCGCGGGTGATGCCGCGGGCTTCGCGCAGGCGGCGCAGCTGTGAGCCGAGGAGGATCCGGCGGACCATCGAGCCGCCGCCCGGCTGAACTGTGGTCATGCGTCGAAACCTCCACCTAGGGCAAACAGCGCACAGTCTGCCATCAGTTGAGCGCTCACGGTGCCGATACTGACGGATGTTCCTATCAGTTCTGCACCTCACACACCAGGATGCACGTGCATTCGGCGCTTGCATATGCCATTTGAACGACTGCACGTGAATCGACTCTTGCATCTGCAGTGAGCGCAGAGGACCATGGTGCACGTGCACCTGCACATCCCTGGCAATCCCGCGGGCTCCGCGTTCGACCCCACGCGCGACTCCGTGCACCAGCCCGGCAGCGCCCCCGCGCCACCGGGCGTTCGTGTGCGCGCGCACCTGGTCGAGGGAGCGGTCGCGCGGCCGAGCGAGTCGGAGGTGACCGGCATGACCCCGGCGGGTCCAGCCGTGTCCGCCCCCTTATGGGAGGAGCTCTTCATGGGCACCGGTACGGCCTTGGCAGTCGATCCCCATGTGGTCACCTGTACGCTCGCCCCCCGCTACGAAGCCGTCAGAACCGCGCGCGACTTCGCCAGAACCGCTCTTCAGCGCTGGGGACTGGACGAGCTGTTCGACGATGTCGCGCTGGTGGCCTCGGAGTTGGTGACCAACGCTCTCCGGCACGCGATCGGCGCGCGCCCGGGAACGGCGGGCAGCGCCCTCGACCAGTACGACTTCCCCACCCAGGCGGGCCCGGAGGGGCGGCTGCCGATCCGCATCAGCCTGGTGCACCGCGCGCCGCAGGTGGTCTGCGCGGTGAGCGACCCCAGCAGTGCCGGCCCGGTGGCGCGGGAGGCGGACTTCGTCGCCGAGTCGGGCCGGGGGCTGCACCTGGTGGACTCCTTCAGCCACTCCTGGGGTTGGCACCCGCTGGGCGGCGGCAAGGTGGTCTGGGCGCTGTTCGAGGCCGAGTCGGAGGCCTTGAAGAGCCCGGCACCCGGACTCGGCGGCCGGCACCGGCGCTCGGCCTAGCTCCGGACCACGACCACGGCGACACCCGTTCGGAGCGCGACCACGGCCCCCGAACGGCCACCACACTCCGGCGGCGGCGACCGGGACCCTCGGGCAGCGGGCACCGGCCGACCTCGCACCCCTCACGACCGCGGCGGCGGACCGGACGGGCGGGCGAGGAGCACGAACCGCACGCGGGAGGCCCCCGGGCCCCGCGGAACCGCCGGCAAGACAAAGGCCGTCGCGGTGTCAGCACCCACGACGGCCCCCCGATGGCGAAGGCGACGGCCGATCAGACCGCCAGGTGGTCGAACTCCCCGTCCTTGGCCCCCAACAGCAGCGCCGCGATCTCGGCCCGGGTGTAGATGAGCGCCGGACCGTCCGGGAAGCGCGAGTTGCGCATCGCCACCTCGCCCCCCGGGAGGGCGGCGAACTCGACGCAGTTGCCCTGAGAGTTGCTGTGCAGGCTCTTCTGCCAGACCACGTCCTTGAGGTCCGCAGCCGCCATCCCGTTGTACGTGCCGTACGTGTCGTGCATAGAAATCTCCCGAAGAGCTCCGGAGTGGTCGTCCAGCGCGGCGCCCCGGCCACAGCCGAACGACTGGACCGGCCCCGTACCGGCCCGGCACAACGCCTCACTTGACGTGATGATAGCTCCAGTGCACGTGCATCAGCACGGGACAGTGCAGGTGCACGGGCCCTTCGCCACCGAACCGCAACTCTTCACCACCTCGACACCTGACGGTACGTAAACGGATAAATCCGACCGAATCGGCAGGCTTCCGATAACCGCCCGTAGGCGGCTCCCCGCTGAATGTTGATCTTCGAACGCCCGGAGTCGCACCGCCGTGACCCTGCGTCAGACGCCCGCCGCCCTGTGAGACATCTCACGCGCCACAGGTGCAACAGAGGGCGGGTCCGGACGCGTCCGGGGCGGCGCCCCCGCTTCGCGAAGAGATTGCACCTTATGTCCTGCTTTGGGGCAGGCCGCCCTGCTCGGTTCGGTAGCCGACTGCAGCCAGGGCGGCCCGATGTCCTACGATCTCCGCCATGAGCACCGCAGCCATCCCGGGCGCGCCACTGCCCGTCCGCACCCCAGGCTCCCGTGCGCGGGGGCGCCACCGCCGTCCCGAGCGCCCCGAGATCCCGACCGGAGCCCCGGCCCTGGTGCTCGCTGTGCCCGCGACCGCCGGCCCGGAGTCCCGCCCGGTGGTCGAGGAACTCCTCTCCATCGTGCGCAGCGAGCAGACCGGCGTACAGACCGCCGCCGGCTACCTCCCGGCCGGCGAGGCCGAGGGCGAGGCCTCCGCCGAGGACCGCACCGTCGGCGAGCTGCTGGCCGCGGCCGCCGAGGCCGGCCTGCCCACGCCGGTCGTGGTGCCGCTGGTGCCGGGGCCGCACGGCTTCCTGACCGAGCTGCACGCGCTGGCCGCCGAGTACGGCGCCCAGGTGACCGACGTGCTGGGCCCGCACCCGCTGCTGGCCGAGGCCGTCCACGTGCGCCTCTCCGAGGCCGGTCTGGCCCGCGCCGACCGCGCCCGCCTGTTCGCCATCGCGACCGCCGCGGACGGCGTGGTGCTCACCACCGTCGGTGGCGAGGACGCCGCGGCCGCCGCCGGGATCACCGGGGTGCTGCTGTCGGCCCGCCTCGCCGTGCCGGTCGTCGCCGCCGCGCTCGACATCCCCGGCTCGGTGGCCGAGGCCGTCGCGCACCTCAAGGAGATGGGCGCGCAGAACCCGGCGCTGGCCCCGCTGGTGATCGGCCCGGAGGCCGACTCCGAGCTGCTCGCCGCGGCCGCCGAGGAGAGCGGCTGCCCGTCGGCCGCCCCGCTGGGCGCGTACCCGACGGTCGGCCAGCTGATCGGCTCCACCTACCTGGCCGCGCTGCCGGCCCAGATCGTCGAGGCCGAGGAGGCCGCCGAGGAGCCCGCCGCCGGCTCCGGTGGCGGACGGCACGCCGCCGAGTAGCGGGAGAACGGCAGAACGCGGCGCGGGGCCCGGAACGGTGGCGTTCCGGGCCCCGCGCGTGCCGTGGGCGGCCTGCCCGCGGTCGGACCCTCAGGAGCCGCCACCGAGCCGTCCGGTGGGCGCGGCGGCGTCCTTGAAGCGCAGCGCCGGCAGCTGCACCGGCCGGGACTGCACGGCGAACGAGGCGATCGGGGTGCTGCTCGCGTTCCACTGCGGCTGCGCGGTGCCGCCCTCCTCCGCCCGGCGCACCTGGAGCGTCTCGGCCCGGCCGGCCCGGCGCAGCGTGATGTTCTTCGGCGGCCCGGCCTCCGGGTCCAGCCAGAGCTCGTTCCCGCCGAACTCGCAGTCCAGCACCAGGACGTCGTCCGGCTTGCCGTCGGGCGTGGCCCGGAAGGCGAGGCCGGCCCGGCGGTAGCCGGTGAACCGGCTGCGGCTGAAGGTGACGGCCTCGCCGGCCAGTTCGTGGCGCGCGGTGGAGACGGCGAAGTCGCTCAGCCCGGCGCCGTCGATCAGCAGCCCGTCGAAGACGGTGCCCTTCTCCCGGCCGAGCGAGTGCAGCGCCACTCCCCCGCCGGCGTTGCCGTAGAGCACGCTCGCGGTGTAGTCGAAGTCGTTGAGGTAGGCGCCGTGCTCGATGCCCCAGCCACCGTTGTGGTAGGCCGCGAACTCGGTGACCACGTGGTGCTGCCGGGCGTTCAGCCAGACGAAGACGCCGTCCTGCAGGTTGTTGTGGGCCAGGCAGCGCTGGAAGGTCCAGACCCCCTCGCTGTTCTCCGGCCACTCGAAGCCGGAGGCGCCGTTGGCGCCCTGGACGCCGACGGCCACGCAGTCCAGCGCCTTGCCGCCGGTGCCGGCGCCCAGGTTGAAGCCGGTCAGCCGGTAGGCCCGCGGGTTGGGCTCCAGCACGGTGCGGGAGGCGACGCAGGACTCGTAGACGATGTCGTCGGACGGCTGCTGCGGGGTACGGGTGTCCAGCGGGCCGTCCCACCAGTAGGCGTCCTCCCAGGTGTCGTGGCTGATGCAGCTGCGGAAGGTGATGCCGTGGCTGGCGTGCGGGACGTACGCGTGGTTGCCGGCGTCGCGCACCACGACGCCCTCGACCACGGTGCCGCGGGTGGCGTCGCCGAGCATGTGGAAGTGGAGCCCGTACCGGCCGAGCACCGGCGCGGTGACCGGGGCGGTGCCGTCCGGGCCCTTCCAGCTCTCACTGGTGTCCGTCCGCGGCCCGACCCAGCGCAGGGCGGTGTGCCGGACGTCGGCCCGGCGGGAGCTGGTGAGGTGGACGTGGGCTCGGCCCTTCGCGGAGCCCTCGACCCGGACGCTGCGGGTCAGGTTGAGCACCTCGGCGCCGACCGTGACGCCCCCGCCGAGGGCGACCCGGGGGTGGGCGTACCGGAGCGGGGCCTCCAGGGTGACGGTGGATCCGCTGACGGAGCGCACGACGGCGAGGTCGTAGCGGGCGGAGAAGCCGTCCTCGTCCGGCGGGCCGGTCGGGGTGACGGCCAGTTCGTCGCCGGGCTGCCAACCCGCGGGCGGGGCGGCGAGGCTGACGGTGGTGGCGCCGGCCCGCAGCTCGTCGGCCGCGCGCACCCAGGCGGTCTTGGCGGCGCCGTCCAGCCGCAGGTAGCCGGCCCCGGTGACCCAGAGGCCGACGTCGGTGTCGACCACCTTCATGCCGTCGCCCTGGAAACGCTTCTCGTCGACGGAGGGGAAGCGCAGGGCGTGCACGGCGGTGCCGCCGGGGGCGAGGGCGAGGGTGCCGCGGACCTCGACGTTGCCGGCCGAGCTGAGGGTGACGCCGCGGTCGGCGGCGAAGGTGAGCGAGCCGCCGGGCTCGACCAGCAGGGAGCCGACGGCGGCGTCGGTGTCGAGCAGCACCCGGTCGGTGATCCGGACGGCGCTCTGCGGTCCGGGCACCCGGCCGCCCCAGCCGGCCGGGTCGGACCAGCGGCGGCCGCCCTGGTCGGGCGCGGGGGCGGCCCCCTGCCCGGGGACGTCACCGCCGGACGCGGGCGGTGCGCCGGGGCCGTGGTCCGCACCGCCGTGGTCCATGCCCCCGTCGCCGCCCGTGTCGGCCAGGCTCGTGGCGGTGCTCCCGGCAGCGGGCCCGGTCGAGCCGGTCAGCGAGCGCCGCAGGGCCTCCTCGCCGCCGACCGCGGCGAACACCGTGCCGACCGCGAGCCAGCGCAGCATTGTGCGACGGCTTACGGGAGTTCGGGCGCGTTCGGGCGGGATGTCCGGTCTGCGATGCTTTGCCCTGCGATGCACTCCGCGGGCCCCATCGGCCGGCTGTCCGCCGCCCTGCTCCTCGTCCATGGCCATCGCTTCGTAGCCCTCCCCCCAGACGGCTGCGTCGGTCCCGACGTTCTGAAGCATAGGCAGTTGCGGCGGCCCGTACGGGCGTTGCCGGAAATCGGTCATTTCTGATCATGGTGGACACGCCGCGGGCAGGTTGTTCGCAAACGGTGACGAGCATCACACATGTTTGCGGTTTGAAGTTGAGTCTGCTTAACGTGCTCCCCGTTCGTGGCCACACGGACCCAGCCCGTCCGCAACGCCGAGTCCTGCCGTCGGGTGTGCTGGCAGCGCAGAAACGCACCACGGCAGGAGCGGGGGAACCACAGGTAAGTCGCCCCGGGCCGGTCCGCGTACCGGTCCAGGGCTAGGGGTGAAGCCGCGTCCACAGCGCGGCCGGGCAACTCCAGCCCGAATCCGACAGCTCACCTCGCAGGCGTGGGAGAGGACCGCATCTTCATGCTGCCCACCAACGGCACCCGTCTGTCCGGCCGTACCCGCCGCGCCATCGCCGCGCTCGGAGTCGCGGGCATCGGCCTCACCATCCCCTGCCTGACCACCACCTCCGCCTCCGCCGCCTCGGTCGCGACCTGGGACAAGGTCGCCCAGTGCGAGAGCAGCGGCAACTGGAGCATCAACACCGGCAACGGCTTCTACGGCGGCCTGCAGTTCACGAACAGCACCTGGGCCGAGTTCGGCGGCACCGCCTTCGCCGCCCGCGCCGACCTGGCCACCAAGGACCAGCAGATCGCGATCGCCGAGAAGGTGCTCGCGGTCCAGGGCCCGGGCGCCTGGCCGGTCTGCTCCGTCCAGGCCGGTCTGACCAAGGGCGGCACCCCCGCCGCGGTCGACACCTCCGCCGCCGCCAAGCCGGCCGCGCAGACCCCGGCCCCGGCCGCCAAGCCGGCCGCCCCGGCCCCCGCCGCCGAGCCCGCCGCCCCGAAGGCCGAGACCCCGGCCGCCACCGACTCCGCCAAGACCTGGAGCCAGAAGCGGTCCGACTGGTCGCAGAACTGGCAGGGCAAGGACGGCGACTACACCGTCGTCGCCGGCGACTGGCTGTCCGCCATCGCCGACAAGCACAACGTCCAGGGCGGCTGGGAGCGGCTGTACGAGCTCAACCGCGACACCCTGACCGACGGTCCGAACCACATCTACCCGGGCCAGCACCTGAGCCTCGGCGACCACGCCAAGGCCCAGGCCTCGGACGAGTCCGGCAAGGGCTTCGACTGGTTCACCCGCTCCTCCGGCCAGGCCGCGGGCACCACCACCGCCAAGCCGGCCGCGCAGAGCGCCACCCAGGCCGCCCAGACCCAGGCCCAGGCCCCGGCCGAGGCCGCCACCGGCAGCATGGCCGCCGCGGTCTCCTTCGCCCTGTCGAAGGTCGGCCAGGCCTACGTCTACGGCGGCACCGGCAACGGCGGCTGGGACTGCTCCGGCCTGACCCAGGCCGCGCTGCGGGCCGCGGGCGTCTCCGTCCCGCGCGTCGCCGCCGACCAGGCCGCCGCCAGCACCCACGTGTCGCTGGACGCCCTCAAGGCGGGCGACCTGCTGTTCTGGTCCAACAACGGCCAGGACTCCGGCGTCTACCACGTCGCGCTCTACATCGGTGACGGCAAGTACGTCGAGGCCGCCAACCCGAGCGCGGGCGTGCGGACCCAGACCGTCGCCAACTGGGCCCCGGACTTCGCCGGCCGGGTCTGATCCCACCGCACACGCCGCAGCCCCCGGGGAGAGTCTGGTCGCTCCTCCCCGGGGGCTTCGGCCTGCCCGCCGCCGGCCGGGCGGGGGCGGGCGCGGTGGGCCGTACGGGCGGGCGCGGTGGGCCCGGCGCGGGCCCGCCGGGTCATGGTCAAATCGGGCCGCACCGGGCATGCTGCTGCTCTGCGCACCCGAGGAGGAGTCCCCATGGCCCAGGTCACCGTCACGCTCGACGCCAATCTCGCGATCGACGCGATGATGCTCTCCGGCACCAAGAACCCGCAGGACGCCGTCGAGCTGATCCTCCGCGACTACCTGGCCCGGGGCCGGCGCACCGAGACCCGGACCGGCGAGGCCGCCGAGGGACACCGGCTGGAGCAGGGCCGCCCGGCCGCCCAGGAGGGCTGAACGGCGAACGGCCGGGGCCCGGGGAGCGATCGCTCCCCGGGCCCCGGCCGTTCCCGCCCGGACGCGGTGTCCGGGCGTGCCGTCTCAGCGGGCGCAGGCGCCCGTGGAGCCGCGCATCACGAGCTCCGGCTGGAACATGAACTCCGCGCGCTGGGCGGCGTTCCCACCGACCTCCTCCAGCAGCGCGTCGACGGCCGCGGTGGCCATCGCCTCGACCGGCTGCCGGATGGTGGTCAGCGGCGGCTCGGTGAACGCTATGAGCGGCGAGTCGTCGAAGCCGACCACCGAGACGTCCTGGGGGACGCTCAGCCCGCGCTGGCGCACCGCCCGGATGGCGCCGAGCGCCATCATGTCGCTGCCGCAGACGATCGCCGTGCAGCCCTTGTCCAGCAGCGCGCCGGCCGCGGCGTGCCCGCCCTCCACGCTGAACAGCGTGTGGTGGACGAGGTCCCGGGCCTCCTCCTCGGTCCGCCCGAGCACCTCGCGCATGGCCGCGGTGAAGCCCTCGATCTTGCGCAGCACCGGCACGTACCGGCGCTGGCCGACGGCCAGCCCGATCCGCTCGTGGCCGAGTTCGGCCAGGTGCTGGACGGCCATCCACATCGCGGAGCGGTCGTCCGGCGAGATGAACGGGGCGTCGATCTTCTCGCTGAAGCCGTTGATCAGCACGAACGGCACCTGCCGGCCGATGAGCCGGGCGTACCGGTCGTGGTCGGCGGTGGTGTCGGCGTGCAGGCCCGAGACGAAGACGATGCCCGAGACCCCGCGGTCGACCAGCATCTCCACCAGTTCGTCCTCGGTGGACCCGCCCGGCGTCTGGGTGCAGAGCACCGGCGTGTAGCCGTGCCGGCTCAGCACCTGCTCGATCACCTGGGCCAGCGCGGGGAAGATCGGGTTGCTCAGCTCGGGGGTGATCAGCCCGATCAGCCCCGCGCTGCGCTGGCGCAGCCGGGTCGGCCGCTCGTACCCGAGCACGTCGAGCGCCGCCAGCACGGTCTGCCGGGTGGCGGCCGAGACGTTCGCCTTGCCGTTGAGCACGCGGGAGACGGTGGCCTCGCTGACCCCCGCCTGCGCCGCGATGTCTGAGAGTCGCGCCGTAGTCACGGTCCCAGAGCCTATTGCAACCACGTCAGACCGCCCACCAGTCGGTGCTGTCCGGAGCGAGCACCGTCTCGCCGCCGTCCACCACGGCGTCCGCGGAGGAGAGCAGCAGGCGGCCGGGCGCGGGTATCCGGACCGGCTCGGCGGTGGTGTTCACGGTGCAGACGAAGGAGCCGCGGCGGAACGCCAGGGTGCCGGCCGGGCTGTCCAGCCACTCGACCTCGGTACCGGCGCCGAGGTCGGCCTGCTCGCGGCGGACGGCCAGCGCGCTGCGGTACAGCTCCAGGGTGGACGTCGGGTCGCCGGTCTGCGCCTCGACGCTGAGCTCGGCCCACTCGGCGGGCTGCGGCAGCCAGCTCGGGCCGCCGGCGGTCGGGCCGAAGCCGTACGGGGCCTCGGTGCCGGACCACGGGATCGGCACGCGGCAGCCGTCGCGGTAGCCGTCCTGGCCGGCCTGGCGGAAGAACGACGGGTCCTGGCGGACCTCGTCCGGCAGGTCGGTGACGTCCGGCAGGCCGAGCTCCTCGCCCTGGTAGAGGTACGCGGAGCCGGGCAGCGCGAGCATCAGCAGGGTGGCGGCGCGGGCGCGGCGCAGGCCGAGCCCGCGGTCGCCGGGGGTGCGGATCTGGGTGCCGAGGCCGGGCTCGTTGGCGAACCGGGTGGCGTGCCGGGTGACGTCGTGGTTGGAGAGCACCCAGGTGGTGGGGGCGTCGACCGGGCGCATCGAGTCGAGCGAGAGGTCGATCACCCCGCGCAGCTCGGCCGCCTCCCAGGAGGTGCCCAGGTACTGGAAGTTGAAGGCCTGGTGCAGCTCGTCGGGGCGGACGTAGTTGGCGGTGCGCTGGACGGTCGGGGTCCACGCCTCGGCGACGCCGATCCGCTGGCCCGGGTACTCGTCCAGGATCTTCCGCCAGCTGCGGTAGATCTCGTGCACGCCGTCCTGGTCGAAGAACGGCATGACGTCGTTGCCGAGCAGCTTGAGCTGGTCGCCGCCGCCGATGTCGGGCAGGCCGGGGGCCTTGACCAGGCCGTGGGCGACGTCGATCCGGAAGCCGTCGACGCCCATGTCGAGCCAGAACCGCAGGATCGAGCGGAACTCGTCGGCGACGGCCGGGTTCTCCCAGTTGAAGTCGGGCTGCTCCGGGGCGAACAGGTGCAGGTACCAGTCACCGGGGGTGCCGTCCGGGTTCTCCGAGCGGGTCCAGGCCGGACCGCCGAAGATCGACTCCCAGTCGTTGGGCGGCAGTTCGCCGTTCTCACCCTTGCCCGGACGGAAGTGGTAGCGGTCGCGCAGCGGGGACGCAGGACCCTCGCGCAGAGCACGCTGGAACCACTCGTGCTGGTCCGAGGAGTGGTTGGGGACGAGGTCGACGATGATCCGCAGGCCCAGCGCGTGCGCGTCGCGGATCAGCGCGTCGGCGTCCAGCAGGGTGCCGAACATCGGGTCCACCGCGCGGTAGTCGGCGACGTCGTAGCCGGCGTCGGCCTGCGGGGAGGCGTAGAACGGGGAGAGCCAGACGGCGTCCACGCCGAGGTCGCGCAGGTAGGGCAGGCGGCTGCGGATTCCGGGCAGGTCGCCCATGCCGTCGCCGTTGGAGTCGGCGAAGCTGCGCGGGTAGACCTGGTAGATGACCGCGTCCCGCCACCAGCCTCTGGACGCGCCGGCGCCGGCCTCGTGAGCGGTGGCGTCGGCGGCGGGCCGGGAGGTGTCGGCCAGGTTCTGGGTCATGGACGGTGTCCCTTGGGAATCAGAGGAGCGGGGAGCGGTCAGGACTTCGAGGCGCCGGCGGTCAGGCCGGTCACCAGGTGACGCTGCACCAGGTAGAAGAGGAGCGACGACGGGATCGCGATGAGCACCGCGGTCGCGGCCATCAGGTTCCACTGCGCGTCGTGCTCGCTGACGAAGGTCTGCAGGCCGACGGCGAGCGTGTACTTGTCGGAGCTGAGCATGAAGGTGGAGGCGAAGGCGACCTCGGCCCAGGCGGTCAGGAAGGAGTAGAAGGCGGCCACCGCCAGGCCCGGCCGGGCGAGCGGCAGCACGAGCCGCCAGAAGGTGCCGAACGGGGTGAGCCCGTCGACCCGGCCGGCCTCGTCGATCTCCACCGGGATGGTGTCGAAGTAGCCCTTCAGCAGCCAGGCGCAGTACGGCACGGTGGTGGTCGAGTAGACCAGGACCAGGCCCAGGTAGCTGTCCAGCAGGTCGAGCTCGGAGAGGATCGTGTACATCGGCACGATCAGCACCGCGATCGGGAACATCTGGGTGACCAGCAGCGACCACATCAGCGGCCGGTGGCCGGGGAAGCGCATCCGGGAGACGGCGTAACCGGTGGAGGCGGCGATCAGCACGCCGAACACGGTGGTGATGCCGGAGACCAGGAAGGCGTTGCCGAACCAGCTGAAGAAGTCGGTGTCGAACAGCACGGTGCTGTAGTTCGACAGCGTCATCTTGTCGAGGATCTGGCCCGGGTGGAGGTAGTCGGTCTTGTCCGGACCGAAGGAGACGTAGACGATCCACGCCACCGGGAAGAGCGCGATCAGGCTCGCCAGGATCAGCGCGCCGTGGGAGAGCGCCCGGGCCAGCGGGCTCGCCTCGCCGCGGCGGCGGGCCCTGGCCGGGTGGGCGGCGGGCGCCGCGGGGCGCGTGGTCAGGGGTGCGGGTCGGTCGGTCGTGGTGCTCATCGGGATTCCTGCCTTCGTGTCGCCGGGGTGGTCGGGATCAGCCGTTCGCCTGCTCGTTGCGGGCGAGCCAGCGCCGGTAGAAGGCGGTGAAGACGATCAGGATGGAGAGCAGGATGACGCCGTAGGCGGCGGACTGCGCGTAGTCGCGGGGCTGCTGGCCGAAGCCGAGGCGGTAGGCCCAGGTGACCAGCAGCTGGGCGTCGGGTGCGCCGTTGCCGCCGAACAGCAGGAAGATCACGGCGAACTGGTTGAAGGTCCAGATCACGCCGAGCAGGACGACGGTGGAGGAGACGGTGCGCAGCCCGGGCAGGGTGACGTGGCGGAACCGCTGCCAGGCGGTGGCGCCGTCCATCTCGGCGGCCTCGTAGAGCTCGGCCGGGATCGCCTGCAGGCCGCCGAGCAGCGAGATCATCATGAACGGCACGCCGACCCAGGTGTTGACCAGGACGGCGGCGGCCTTCTGCGCCAGCGGGTCGTCCAGCCAGCCGGGCTCGGGCAGGTGCAGGGCGGAGAGCAGCCCGTTGACGGCGCCGCCGTCGGCGAGCATGAGCCGCCAGGAGAAGACGGTGACGAAGGTCGGCACGGCCCACGGCAGGATGAGCATCATCCGGTAGAAGGCGCGGCCGCGCAGCTTCTGGTTGAGCAGCAGGGCGAGGCCGAGGCCGATGCCGTAGTGCAGGGCGACGCAGAGGGCCGTCCAGCTGATGGTCCAGACGAAGTGCGACCAGAAGCGGTCGTACGAGCCGGGGCCCCAGAGGATGTCGGCGTAGTTGTCGAAGCCGACGAAGTGGTAGCTGGCCGGGATCTCGTTGACGCCGATCTTGCGGGCGGCGTTGAGGCTGTTGGCGTCGGTGAGGGTGAGCCAGACACCCTCGGCGAGCGGGTAGAGCACCAGGACGCCGAGCACCAGCACCACCGGCGCGATCATCGCGTAGGCGTACCAGTGCTTGGCGTACGAGCGCTTGAGGCGCTCCATCAGGCCCGGACGCGGATCGCGCTCCCGGCTGCCCTGGCCGGTGGCGCCCTGCACGGCGACTGACATGTTCGACACCTTCTCGGGGAGGTCCGCCGCCTCGCTACGGCGACTGCTGCTGCTACGGGTCCGGCCGTCCGGCCCGCCGGGGAGGTGGCGGCGGGCCGGACGGCTGCGGGGTGTTACTTCGCGAAGCCCGGGAGGAGCTTGGCGTAGTCGGTGGCGACGGTGTTCAGGCCGTCCTGGGTGCCGGTGCCCTGGACCACCTTGCCGAGGTTGGTGCCGAGCGAGGCGAACAGCGAGCTGTACTCCGGCAGTTCGGGGCGGGGCTTGGCGCTGGAGAGGACCGCCTGGAAGCCGGCGATGCCGGGGTCGGCCTTGACCTCGGGGGTGAAGGCGTCGAAGCGGGTCGGCAGCGTGGAGTTCTTCTTCGCGATGAACGCCTGGCTCTCGGCCGAGGTCATGAAGGCGGCGAACTTCTCGGCGGCGGCCTTGTGGGCCTTGTCGGAGCCGGCGTAGACGGAGATGTTGTGGCCGCCGGTGGGGGCGCCGGCCTTGCCGGAGGCGCCGGCCGGGACGGGGGCGATGCCGAGGTTGGTCTTGTCGGCGAACGCGGAGCCCTTGTAGATGTTGGTGATCTCCCAGGGACCCTGGATGATCGCCGCGACCTTGCCGCTGTTGAAGGCGTCCATCATGTGCGCGTAGGCGTCGGTGGTGACGTCGGCCTTGGCGGTGCCCGGCGAGGTGAACATCGTCTTGTAGGTCTCGATGGCCTTGACGGCGTCGGGCGAGGCGACGGTGATCTTCTTGCCGGCGGCGTCGACGGTGTCGGTGCCCTCGCCGAACAGGAACGGCATCGCGTAGTAGCCGTCGGCGGCCTTCAGCCAGAAGCCGTCGACCCCGGTCTTCTCCTTGACGGCGGCGGCGGCGGTCTTCAGCTCGTCCCAGGTCTTGGGAGCGGCGGCGACGCCGGCCTTGGTGAAGAGCTCCTTGTTGTAGAGCAGGCCCAGGGTGTCGGTGACCAGCGGGACGCCGTAGGTCTTGCCCTCGTACTTGGCCTGCTGGACCAGGGTGGGCTGGAAGGAGCCGGCGTCGGCGGTGGCCGGGGTGCCGTCCAGCGGCTCCAGGAAGCCGGCCTTGGCGAAGGCGGCGGTCCAGCCGACCTCGGAGCGGAACACGTCCGGAGCGCCCTTGGCCCCCATGGCGGTCTGGAGCTTGTTCTGCGCCTGGTCGAACGGGACGTTGACGAAGTCGACCTTGACCTCCGGGTTGGCCGCCTCGAACTTCTTGACGAGCTCCTGGTAGTTGGGCGCCTCGTTGGTGGCGTTCGACGTGTCCCAGTAGGTGAGGGTGACCGGCCCGTCGGCCTTGCCGTCCGAGCTGGAGCCGCTGCTGCCACAGGCAGCCATCGAGACCGCGAGGGCCACAACGAGGGCAGAGGCCGCGATGCCACGCCGCATGAGAACTCCTTGGAGGGGTGGGGGTGCCCGAGATGTTGGGAGACAGGCGCATAATGACTGCCTCGTGCCGACCGCACCGTTGCTGCCGTCGGGCTCGGAAGGAAGTTAACAGCGGGGCAATCATCGCGGAAAGTCCTTGCAGCAAGTTTCTGCAAGAATCGGCGATCGTTACGCGGGCGTGTCCTTGACGTTGCCGCACGGTAGTTGACCGGTGAAGCCGAGGCGACGATATGTCCGGTTCACCCCGGTGTGGACGGCCCGATTTGTACGCTGCGTTGCGGAAAGACGCTTGCAGCGGGTACGCACAGAGCCCGGGCCGACGGCCCGGGCTCTCGTTCGACTCCCCCTATTGTGCCTGCCCCACGGTTCGTACCCGCGCGGTTCGTGCCCCGCGGTCCGTACCCCCGCGGTCCGTGCCCCCGGGTCAGGCCACCCCGAGCCGCAGCACGGTGGTCGAGCGGAACTCCTGCCCGGGCCGCAGGCCGGTGTCGGGGAACTCCGGGTGGTGCGGGGAGTCGGGGAAGTGCTGGGTCTCCAGCGCGACGCCGGCGTAGGGCCCGTACGCCGTCCCGCTCGCCCCGGTCACCGCGCCCTGGAACTTGTTGGCCGTGTAGACCTGGATGCCCGGCTCGGTGGTCAGCACCTCCAGGGTGCGCCCGCTCACCGGGTCCTCCAGCAGCGCCGCACGGGCCGGGCCGCCGTCCGCCGGGCGCGGGCGGAGCACCCAGTTGTGGTCGTAGCCGCCGGGCCCGGCCAGCTGCGGGTGCTCGTCGTGCACCGACTTGCCGATCGGGCGGGCGGCCGTGAAGTCGAACGGCGTGCCGGCCACCGGCTCGATCCGCCCGTACGGGATCTGCCGCTCGTCGGCCGGGGTGTACCCGTCGGCGTCCACGGTCAGCAGGTGGCCGAGGACGTCGCCGCTGCCCTCGCCGGCCAGGTTGAAGTAGGCGTGGTTGGTGAGGTTGAGCACGGTCGGCCGGCTGGTGACCGCGTGGTAGGCGATCACCAGCTCGCCGGCGGCGCTCAGCGTGTAGTCGACGGTGACGTCGAGCCCGCCCGGGAAGCCCTGGTCGCCGTCCGGGCTGTGCAGCCGGAGCCGGACGCCCTCGGGCAGCGCCCGCGCCTCCCACATCCGGTGGTGGAAGCCGTCCGGGCCGCCGTGCAGGGTGATGCCACCGCCGGTGGGGGCGAGCGGGTGCTCCTCGCCGTCGATGGTCACCGTGCTGCCGTCGATCCGGTTGGCGTACCGGCCGACCACGGCGCCGTAGTGCCGGGCCGGGCCGAGGAGCTCGGCGAGCCGGTCGGGGGCGAGCAGCACCTGGCCCGGCCGGCCCGCCCGGTCGGGGGCGGTGAGGGTGTGCAGGGTGGCGCCGAGGGTGAGCACCGTCGCCTCGTACGGGCCGGCCCGGAGCGTCCACCGTTCGATCGCCATGCCGGCGCCCGAGGGTTCGAGGGGTCCGCGCCGCACGCTGGTCGCCTGCGACCCGTTCGCCGGGGGCGTCGCCATGGCCTGCTCCTCACTGCCGGCCGCGGACGCGCCGCGGCCCCTTGGTACCCGGTCGTCGGAGGCCCGCCGAAGGGCGTCCCCCTGGGGCGAAAGCCTAGTCACCGGGGGCGGTGCGGGGGCTCTTGCCGCGCCCGCGCGCCGCCCCGGTGCTCCCGGCCGCCGCCCCGCCACCGCCCGCCGTCACCGCTCCCCATCACCGCCCGCCGCCACCGCCGCTATCCGTCCGCACGGCCGTCCGCGCCGTCGGCCGGCTGCTCCCCCGCGGTGTCGCGCTGCTCCGGCGGGAGGCCGAGCGCCGAGGCGAGCCCGTCGGGGCCGCTGCCAGCCTTGCGGTAGACCGCCGCCAGCCGGCGGTTGACCAGGCTCAGGTGGACGCCCAGCTGGTCGGCGATCCGCGGCGCCGGCACACCGCGCACGGCGAGCCGGGCGACGTCCCACTCGGGCTGGGAGAGCGTCTCGCGGGTGTCACCGAGCCGGTTGGGCCGCAGGCCGTAGTTGGCCAGCTCCCGGCGGGCCCGGACGACCAGGCCGTCGGCCGCGCAGTGCTGGGCCAGCTCGATGCCCTGGTACAGGTACTCCTGGGCGTCCTCCAGCCGGCCGACCCGGCGCAGCGCGGCACCGAGGTCCACCAGGGCGACGGCGTGCTCGTAGCCGGCGGGCGACTGCCCGAGGTGGCGCACCGCGGCCTCCAGCAGCTCGACCGCCTGCTGCCCGTCCTCGATCTCGGCCTGCAGCCGCAGCGCGGTGCCGATCGCCGAGGCGGTCCCGAAGCGGCGGGCGTCGGCCACGGACTTCTGTGCGTACCAGCGGGCGCGCTCGGGCTCGTCCTTGGCCAGCGCCACGGCGAGGTGGCCGGCCCACGGCGCCCAGACGGTGTTGTGCCAGCCGCGCGCCTCCAGCTGGGCGCCGGCGTCGGTGAGCGCGGCGGCGGCACCGGCCTTGCGGCCCTTGGCGAGCAGCAGCTTGCCGTAGAGCGACGCCGCGTCCGGCAGGACCATCGCGGTGTCGTGGTACGGCGGGTTGAAGCCGAAGCCGCTCGCGACCTCCCAGGCCTCGTTCACCCGGCCGCGGGCGATCAGGGTGTCCACCAGGACGCCGACGGCGTCCCAGGCGAGCGGCAGCTTGGGGCCGATCCGCTCGGACAGCCGCAGTGCCCGGCGCAGGAAGTCCTCCGCCTCCGCGAGCAGGCCGCGGCGGAACCGGGCCAGGCCCATCAGGAAGTAGGCGAAGCCGCGGTGGGCACCGCTCCAGCCGGCGATCTCGAACTGGACGATGGCGTCCCCGAAGAGCCGCTCGGCCTGGGCGATGCGGTCGTTGTAGGTGTAGGAGAGACCGAGCGTGGCGGGCAGCTCGAAGCCCCAGGTGGAGTCCGTCCAGCCGAGGCCCTTGGGCAGCCGGCCCTGGTCGAGGACCTGGTCCGCGTGCCGCAGCACCTCGGCGGAGGGTTCGCCGCGCAGGGTGAGGTCCCAGGCGCGAAGCGCCAGGACGGCCCGGTCGGCGGCCTCCCGGCCGGTGAGGCTCGCGCAGAGCGCACCCAGCCGTGCGGAGCGGGCGGGCCCGTCCTCCTCGGACTTGCGGTAGGCGTGCCACATGAACGCGGCGGCCTCCAGCCGGAGCCGGCCCGCCGGGTCGTCCAGGGTGTTCTCGGCCTCCTCCTGGCAGACCCGGGCCGCCTCGCCGAGCTGGCCGCTGTGCGCGAGCACCTCGGAGAGCCGGAAGGTGGCGTCCACCCGGAGCGAGGGGCGCAGCGGGCCCTCCTCCGGGTCGAGGGCGAGCTTGAGCTGGTTGACGGTGGCGGCCGGGTCGGTGAGCAGGGCGGAGCAGCCCAGCTCGTAGAGCACCTCGGCGCGGATGTCGTCGTCCGGCGGCTCGGCGAGGGCGCGGTGGAGGCAGCGTTGGGCCGCCTCGGGCGCGCCGATCAGCTGGTGCTCCTGGGCCGCGCGGCGCAGCTTGCGGACGGTCCGGTCGTCGCCCTCGCCGGGGAAGGTCTCCACCAGGTGCCGGGAGGCGGCGAGCAGGCCGAGCCCGGCGTTCTCGATCTCGGCGGCGGCCACGCCGTGCATGCCGGTCCGGGTGGACTCGGGCATGGTGTTGTAGATCGAGCTGCCGATCAGCGGGTGGACGAACTCCAGGTTCCCGCCGGGCGTCTGGGTGAGGATGCGCTGCCTGCGCAGCTGCTTGACGGAGTCGCGGGCGCCCTCGGTGCTCTGGGTGCAGATCCGGGCGGCGAGGTCCTGGCGGATGTCGGTGCCGAGCATCGCGCAGGCCCAGGCGAAGCGCAGGGTGGCGGCGCCGAGCCGGTCCAGCCAGCCCTTGAGGGTCATCCCGATGACGTCGACGGCGAGCTCGCGCAGTTGCTGGGAGTTCTCCTCGACCGGGTCGAGCTCCTGGTCCCGGACCTGGTCGAGCAGGGCGACGGCCTCGAACGGGTTGCCGTTGACGACGTTCCAGAACTCGTAGCAGAAGGAGTCCTCGGCCTTGTCCCCCAGCTCGGCGCGGACCATGTCGGTGACGGAGACCAGGGTGAGCCGGCTCAGCTCGTGCCGGCGGGTGGCCAGGTCGGAGACGGCGACCCGGTGCTCGTGCGCCTCGGGCTGCCAGTCCGCGGCGTCCTCGCGGTAGGCGAAGACCAGCAGGACGGGCAGTTCGCGGGCGCGGACCGCGAACTGGGCGAGCCAGGCGAGCGATTCGAGGTCGGCCCAGTGCAGGTCGTCGACGATCATCACCAGCGGGGCACGGCGCGGGGCGAGCTGGGTGAGGACGTAGTCGAGCCCGTCGCGGACGCCCTGCGGGTCGAGGCGACGGGCGCCGGCCTTGGGCTGCTTCAGGCCCATGGCCGGTCCGACGACCTCCTCCCAGGTGCCCATGACCTGGCGGAACTCCGTCGCGTCGAGGCTGCCGAGGACGGGCTGGAGCAGCTGGCGCAGCACGTGGTACGGCTCGTTGGACTGGCGCTCGCCGCCGCGGGCGAACAGCACGGTGGCGCCGTCGCGGAGCTTGGCGATCCGGCGGACCTCGTGCAGCAGACTGGTCTTGCCGATACCGGGCCGGCCGGAGAAGGTGAGCAGCTCGCCGATCTCGGTGCCGCCGGCCGCGAACTCCCGGCAGAGCTTCTCCACCGCGGCTTCGGCGGAGCGCAGTTCGGCGTCGCGGTCGCGCAGCCTGACCCGGGTCGACGCGGTGTCGGCGTCCCGTCCGCCGGCTCCCGCCCCACCCGGAGTTCGTGTTCCTGCTCGGTCACCGTCGCGCCTCCGCCTCGCCGTTCCGTGCTCGTGGGAGCGAGGTTAGCGCCGCGGGGGGCGCACTGCGCGGCGTTCGCCCGGGGTGGGGCGGAGATTGAGGATTCGGACGGCTTGCCAAGGGCAATTGCCCTATATCCCTAACGTCCGATCATTGCATCGGATACTCTACGGCCCCTGAGGCTAGTTGATCTTGCCATACTGCTCCGTCCACGTCGAGTACCGCGGCTCAACTCCCACGACCAGCCCTCGTACCCTGTAGGCCCCCCCACCCTCAGCCGCACCGGGAGTCCGATGTCTGACGACACCTCACTTCAGATTCCGTTCCCGCACCGTCGCAGTCCTCACGGACGGTACGCCGCCGAACTGCACCGCGCGTGGTTGTTGCGGCATCCGCTGCTCTCCGACCCCGACCAGCCCTCCTACGCGCACTGGGACGTGGTGTCCCTCGCCGCACTCGGCTACCCCGATGCCGGGCCGGACGAACTCGCGCTGGCCGCGGACCTGATGGGTTTCTACTTCCTCTTCGACGACCAGTTCGACGGGCCGCTGGGCCGGCGCCCCACCGAGGTGGCACCGATCTGCGAACGGCTGATCGCCGTCCTGCACGGTGCCCGGCCGAGCCGGTCCTCCGCGGTCGAGACCGCCTTCACCGACCTCTGGGAGCGCAGCGTGCGGGGCATGCCCGCGCGCTGGCAGGCGCGCGCCGCGTACAACTGGGAGTGGTACCTGGCGAGTCACCCCGCCGAGGCCGCCGGCCGGATCTCCGAACGGCCGCCCGATCGCGACGGCTACCTGGCCCTGCGCCGGGGCACCGCCGCGATGGAGACGATCTTCGACATGGTGGAGCGGCTCGGCAACTTCGAGGTGCCCGCCGCCGTCCTCCACCACCCCGTGCTCCGTCAACTCCGGCAGCTCGCCGCCGACATACCGTCCCTGAGCAACGACGTGCGGTCGTTCCCGCTGGAGGCGCCGCGCGGCGACGTCAACAACCTGGTGATGATCGTGCAGCGCGAGCGGGACTGCTCGGCCGAGGAGGCCTGCGCCGTGGTGATGGCCGAGGCCCAGCTGATGGTCGAGCGCTGCGGCGAGCTGCACGACCGCCTGCCCGCCGTCCACCGGGAGCTCGGCCTGGCCCGGGTGGAGCGGATCCTCGCCCAGCGCTACGCCGACGGCCTGGTCACCTGGCTGGCCGGCTACCTCACCTGGGAGTCCCGCACCGGCCGCTACCTGACGGCCTGAGCGCGCCGGCCCGGGCCGCCCGCCGGCCGAAAACGGCCGGAAACCACCACCCTCCGTACAGCGGCCGCGGACGGACCGTAGCCGGGCCCGCCGTCCCCGGCTAGGGTGCTCGACGGCGCGGGCGCCCCGGCGGCGCCCCGCCCACGTGCGTGTCCGTACCCTCCGCCGGACCGCTCGGGCCCCGGGTCCGCGGTCCGGCGCGCCGCCCGGCCCCGCGCGGCCGCGGCGGTGCCCCCGACTACGCCAGGAGGCACCCGAGCATGACGGTCTACCAGCCCCCCGGGCGGCCCGGTTCCATCGTCCGCTACCGCTCCCGCTACGAGCACTGGATCGGCGGCGGCTGGACGCCCCCGGTCCGCGGCGAGTACTTCGAGAACCCCAGCCCGGTCACCGGCGAGGTCTTCACCGAGGTAGCCCGCGGCTCCGCCGAGGACGTCGAGGCCGCGCTCGACGCCGCCCACGCCGCCGCCCCGGCCTGGGGCCGCACCTCGCCCGCCGAGCGCGCCCAGGTGCTGCTGCGGATCGCGGACCGGATCGAGGCGCACCTGGAGGAGCTCGCCGTCGCGGAGAGCTGGGAGAACGGCAAGCCGGTCCGCGAGACGCTGGCCGCCGACCTCCCGCTCGCCGTCGACCACCTGCGCTACTTCGCCGGGGCGCTGCGCGCCCAGGAGGGCGGCATCTCGCAGCTGGACGAGGACACCGTGGCGTACCACTTCCACGAGCCGCTCGGTGTGGTCGGCCAGATCATCCCGTGGAACTTCCCGATCCTGATGGCGGTCTGGAAGCTCGCCCCGGCGCTGGCGGCCGGCAACGCGGTGGTGCTCAAGCCCGCCGAGCAGACCCCCGCCTCGATCCTGCTGCTGGTCGAGCTGATAGCCGACCTGCTGCCGCCCGGCGTGCTGAACGTCGTCAACGGCTTCGGCCTGGAGGCCGGCCGGCCGCTGGCCTCCAGCAGCCGGATCCGCAAGATCGCCTTCACCGGCGAGACCACCACCGGCCGGCTGATCTCCCAGTACGCCAGCGGGAACCTGATCCCGGTCTCGCTGGAGCTCGGCGGCAAGAGCCCGAACCTGTTCTTCGCCGACGTCGCGGCCGAGCGGGACGCCTTCTACGACAAGGCGCTCGAAGGCTTCGCGATGTTCGCCCTCAACCAGGGCGAGGTCTGCACCTGCCCCAGCCGGGCGCTGATCCAGGCCGAGGTCTACGACCGGCTGCTCGCCGACGGCCTGGAACGGGTGCGGGCGATGCGCCAGGGCAACCCGCTGGACACCGAGACCCAGATCGGCGCCCAGGTCAGCGACGACCAGCTGAAGCGGATCCTCTCCTACATCGAGGTCGGCCAGGCCGAGGGCGCCAAGGTGCTCGCGGGCGGCGAGCGCGCGGACCTCGGCGGCTCGCTCGCCGGCGGCTACTACGTGACGCCCACCGTCTTCGAGGGCGTCAACGGGATGCGGATCTTCCAGGAGGAGATCTTCGGCCCGGTCCTCTCCGTCACCCGGTTCGAGGACTTCGAGGACGGCATCGCCCTCGCCAACGACACCCTCTACGGGCTCGGCGCGGGGGTGTGGACCCGGGACGGCAACACCGCGTACCGGGCCGGGCGGGCCATCCAGGCCGGCCGGGTCTGGACCAACTGCTACCACGCCTACCCCGCCCATGCGGCTTTCGGCGGGTACAAGAACTCCGGGATCGGCCGGGAGAACCACAAGGCGGTGCTGGAGCACTACCAGCAGACGAAGAACCTGCTGGTCAGCTACTCCCCCGACGCCCTGGGCTTCTTCTAGGCGGTGCCCCGCCGGGCTGCGCCGCGCCGGGCCGGGCCGAGCTGGGCTGCGCCGGTCGGGGTCCGAGATCGCGGAGTGGGAAGTCGGGCCGGCCGACTTCCCACTCCGTCGCCACTCCCCGTGGCCCGCAGGACTCCCGTCAACGGACAAATCGCCCGTAACGGGATCTAAGCACAAGAAAGCCGAAAATCGCCGACACGCCGCCGACACGCCCGGACACGCCCGGGCGACGCCCTAGACAGGAGGAGGCCCAACCCTTCTCTTTCCAGGGAGACCTGAATGACCATCGCCACCGCCAAGCTCACCGACCCGGCCGTCCGGGCCTTCGTCACCGCGCTCAACGCCGGCGACCGGACCGCCTTCTTCGACGCGCTCACCCCCGGCGCGACGATGTCCGACGACGGCTCGGACCGAGACGTCGAGGACTGGACCGAGCGGGAGATCTTCTCCAGCAGCGGCCACCTGGACGTCCAGTCCGAGACCCAGAACGGACACGCGCTGGTCGCCAACTACCGGAACGACACCTGGGGCGAGATGCGCACCGCGTGGCGCTTCACCGTCGACGGCGGGAAGATCAGCCGCTTCGAGACCGGCCAGGCCTGACGGGCCTCTCCGGGTCCGACGGCTCTCTCCGGGCCTGACGGGCCTCTCCGGCCCTCTCCGGGCCTCCCGGGGAGGGCCGTCAGGCGAGTCCGAGGCAGCCGCGCACCGCGCGGATCAGGTTGCGCGAGCGGACGTCCCCCGTGACGCCGGGCTGCATGCCGTTGGTGACGTAGCCGAAGCCGATCCCGAGGTCCGGGTCGGCGAAGCCGAGCGACCCGCCGCGGCCCGGGTGGCCGAAGCTAGCCGGCGAGGCCATCAGCGCGGTCGGGCTGTGCCGGAAGTATCCGAGGCCGAACGTCGAGTTGACGATCAGCACCCGGTCCGGCCCGCTGACCACCGGTCCGACCGCGCGGGCCAGCAGCTCCGGCCCGAGCAGCGGCGGGTGCGTCTCCCCGGGGGCCCCACCGTGCCGGTCCGCCGCGCCGATCAGCGCCGCGTAGAAGCGCGCCACCGAGCGGGCGGTGCCGATCCCGCCCGCGCCGGGGATCTCGGCGGCCTGCACCGCCGGGTCGTTGAGGTCCACGCCGGGGCGGACCGAGGCGAAGGCGCGGGCGGTCAGCGAGGCCGGGTCCTGGTAGGCGTCCCGCACCGACTGCTTGGGGCGCAGCCGCAGCCCGCTCGGCCCGGTCCGGGCGGCCTCCGGCGCGGGCAGGTCCACCAGTCGGCCGACCCGGGGCGCGGCGCCGGCCGGCAGGCCGATCCACAGGTCCAGGCCGAGCGGCCGGGCGATCTCCTCGGCGAAGTACTGGCCGATCGTCCGCCCGCTCACCCGCCGGACCACCTCGCCGACCAGCCAGCCGAAGGTGTACGGGTGGTAGCCGTGTGCGGTGCCCGGCTCCCAGGCGGGCGCCTGGGCGGCGACGGCGGCCGCCGCCCGCTCCCAGGTGAGCACGTCCTCCAGGCGCAGCGGCACGTCGAGCGCGGGCACCCCGGCCTGGTGCGAGAGCAGCCAGCGCACCGGCACCCGGTCCTTGCCGGCCGCCTTGAACTCGGGCCAGTACGAGGCGACCGGCGCGTCCAGGTCGAGCTGCCCGCGCTCGGCCAACAGCAGTGCGGTGGTCGCGGTGAGGCCCTTGGTGACGGAGCGCAGCACCTGCCCGGTGTCGGCCGTCCACGGCACGGCCGGCGCGGGCCGCCCGCCGACCTCGGGACGGGCGTCGCCGGCCCACAGGTCGACCACCTTGCGGCCGCGCAGGTAGAGCGCGAAGGCCGCGCCCAGCTCGCCGTACTCGCGGAAGTTGCGCCCGAAGGCCTCCCGTACCGGCTCGAAGCCCTCGGCCGTCTCGCCCCAGATCTCCACCACCGCGTGCCGCCCTGTCTCGTCCGACCGTCGCCCTGTGCCCGCGCCGCCCGCATGCGCCAGCGTCCGAATCATGGGAACGATCCGGATCGTCCGGGCCATTCCGCCCGCTCGATCCGTCCTGGCCTTCCGTACCGTTCGAACCGTTCGAACCGACTCCGAAACCCTAACCTGTCGGTCATGACCAACCCTGCCGAAGAGCTGCTGGACGTCGTCGACGAGCACGACCGGGTGATCGGGACCGCGCTGCGCGGGGAGGTGTACCGGGACGGGCTGACGCACCGCTGCGTCTTCATCCTGGTCCGCGACCCCGCCGGGCGGCTCTTCGTCCACCGGCGCACCGACACCAAGCTGTTCGCCCCCGGCGCGTACGACATGTTCGTGGGCGGCGTGGTGGGCGCCGGCGAGACGTACGCGAGCGCCGCCGTCCGGGAGGCCGAGGAGGAGCTGGGGGTGAGCGGGGTCGAGCCCCGCCCGCTGTTCAAGTTCCTCTTCGGCCGGGACGGGCTCTCCTGGTGGTGCGACGTCTACGAGGCCGAGTGGGACGGCCCGGTCGCGCCGCAGGAGTCCGAGGTCGCCTGGCACGCCTGGCTCACCCCCGCCGAGCTGGACGAGCGGCTCGCCCGCGACACCTTCGTCCCGGACGGCCTGGAGGCCTACCGGCGCTACCGCGCGTGGCAGGCCGGTCGGGCCGGGTGACGCCGCCCGGCCGGGGCCCCGCCCGGGCGGTCGGGCACGGCCCCCGGGCGGGCGCCGGCCACGCGGGTGAAGCCCGGCCCGGCACCGGCTCACCGCCGAGATCCACCGGCCGGGACCCGGACGGATAGGGTGGCGCGCATGGTTTCCCGTACGCCGTCGGCCACGCCCCCGTCCGCGCGCGCCGACCGCGGCCCGGCCGCCGGCAAGGCCACCGCAGCAGCTGCCGGCAAGGCTGCCGGAAAAGCCGCCGCCCGTGCGGACAAGGGCGGCGACCGGCCGCGGCGACGGCTCAGCGTGGACGAGCGGCGGGAGCAGCTGATCGCCGTCGCGCTGGAGCTGTTCAGCCGCCGCCCGCCGGAGGAGGTGTCGATCGACGACATCGCGGCCGCCGCCGGCGCCTCCCGGCCGCTGGTGTACCACTACTTCCCGGGCAAGCAGGCGCTGTACGAGGAGTCGCTGCGCCGGGCCGGCCGGGAGCTGGCCGCCCGGTTCGAGGAACCGGCCGAGGGCCCCCTCTCCGAGCGCCTGTACCGGGTGATGGGCCGCTACCTGGACTTCGTGCAGAGCCACGGCCCCGGCTTCGCCGCGCTGCTGCGAGGCGGCTCGGTGGCCGCCAGCGCCGGGACGTCCGCGGTGATCGACGAGGTCCGGCAGGCCGCGCACGAGCAGATCCTGTCGCACCTGGCCGTCCCGTCCCCCAGCGCGGGCCTGCGGCTGACCGTGCGGGCCTGGATCGCCAACGCCGAGATCACCTCGCTGGAGTGGCTGGCCGAGCGTTCGCTGCCGCTGGAGCGGCTGCAGCTCCAGCTGGTCCAGGAGTTCGTGGCCTCGCTCACCCTGACCGCCGCCCGGGAGCCCGCGCTGGCCGTCGAAATGGCCGGGTTCTTCGCCGGCGAGCGCCCCGACGGCCCGACCGGGCGGCTGGTGCGGGACCTCGCCGGGCTCTTCACCGTTCCGGGCATCGCCGAGGCGGTCACCGCCCTTGCCGTGGTGCCCCCGCCCGCCCCGCCGGAGCCCGCCGCGGAGCCCGGGCCGGCCGGCCCGGATCCGGCCTGACGGACGCGGGCCCCGACCGCACCTGCCTGACGGACGCCGGCCCGGAACCACACCGGGCCCGAACCACACCGGCCCCGAACCGCACCGGCCCGGCCGACACCGGCCTGACGGGCCGCCGGTTCTGCCGCGACAGCGCCCTCTGATAGGAATGTGCACGGATCTGACGGCATGCCGGTCGAGCGCGTGCCCGAACCACCAGACCACCGAAGGCACGCGCAGAGCGGGGGCTCATCAGTTGACCCAGGACGGCCAGTTCACGACGGAGGCCAACGCCTTCGCCGCCGCGGAGCAGGTCTCCGCGACGCTCGGCGCCCTCGTGGACGCCCTCTTCGAGCCGCACGCCTCGCGCCACCCGGCGGCCTCGCTGACCGCGCTGCGGTCCGGCGCGCACCCCGCCGCCGAGACCCTGTTCAACCTGCGGTTGGCGCCCAACGGTCCGGTGCACGACGCCGTCGACCGGCTCGGCACCGTGGTCACCGCCGGCACCGCCCGTCCCGGCACCGGCGCCCCGCTCTCCGCAGCGACCGCCGACGCCCTGCTCGCCCGCTTCGGCGGCGGCGCGGTGCGCGGCGTCGTGGCCGACCGGGGCACCGCCACGGCCGCGCTCTTCGAGCTGCCGGTGACCGGCGAGGCCGCCGACCCCAAGCTGCGACCGCCGTTCGCCCCGGCGCTGGCGGAGCTCGCCGCCGGGCAGCAGACCCGGGAGCCCGTCGAGCTGGCCACCGGCGCCGGCGCCGAGGTCCGTCTGGTGGTGCCGCCCGGCTTCCACCCGCTGACCTCCCCGGGCGGCCCGCCCGGTGTCTCCGCGCGCACGGTGTCCGCCGACCCTGCGGGCCCGGACGCCCCGGCCCTCGCCAAGGGCACCGACCCGGTGACCGGCGCGGCCACCGCCGAGCTGACCGCCCATCTGGCCGAGGTCGCCGAGGAGCTGTTCAGCGGCACCGGCCCGGCCCCGCGCCGGGACTTCGCGGTGGTCTCCGCCGCCCTGGCCGACACCGTCACCGCCTCGGGCACGGTCTACGCCGGCGTCTGCGCGGTCGAGGTGGACGGCCGCCCGAGCGAGGCGACCCTGACCGTCGCGCTCGCCCAGCACCCGCTGCCGATCACCGGGCTCGCCACCGAGCTGGCCACGGTGCGCCGGCACGCCGAGGTCTGGACGGTGCTGCTGCCGGCCGGGCCGGCCGCCGTCCTGGTCGAGGGGCGCAGCGTCCCGGTGCCCGCCGTGCTGGCCGCGGACGGACAGCGCCGCTGGACGGTCACCTCGGTCGCGGAGGCGTTCGTCCCGCTGCCGGACGGTGTGACGGTGCTCTGCGTCCAACTGGCCACCGGCCGGGCTCAGGACTGGGAGCTGTACACCGGGGTCCTCGCCGAACTGCTGAAGAGCATCCAGTTCGGCTGGGACGGCGTGGCCGGGAAGCTCACCCCCCCGGCCCCGGCACCGGCCCCGGCCGCCCCGGCGACGCCGCCCGCCGGCGTTCCCACGGCACCGGGCGCTGCGGCGGACGCGGGCACCGCCGACGTCCCGCCGCTGCCGCCGGTGTCCGCCGATCCGGCCCCGGCCGACGCCACCCCGCTGCCGGTGCACCTGCGCGGCACGCCGGTGCGCGTCCCCCCGGCCGACTTCAACCCCTTCGCCCCGGTCGCCGAGCCGACCCCCACCCAGCCGATCCTCGTCCCGGACGACGGCCCGGCGGCCGACTCCGAGCAGGCCCCCAAGGGCACGCCCGTCATGGTCCCGCCGCCGGACTTCAACCCGTTCGCGCCGCTGGCCCCGACCCTCACCGACACCACCGTGCCCGGCGCGGAGGCGGACGACCGTCCGAAGGGCACGCCGGTGATGGTCCCGCCGCCGGACTTCAACCCCTTCGCCCCCATGGCCGCCGGCACCCTCGCCCCGGCCGCGCCCGCCGCGCCGGCCGCCGCCCCCGTGTCCGACCCGTTCGGCACGGTGGTGCCGGAGCAGCCCAGCGACCCGTTCGGCACCACGCTCCCGCAGTCGTCCGCGCCCGTCCCGCCGCCGCCCTCGGTACCGCCGGCCGTCCCGGCGCCGACCGTCACCCTGCCGGTGGAGGACACCGCGGACGATCCGGACCGCAAGCCCAAGGGCACGCCGGTGATGGTCCCGCCGCCGGACTTCAACCCCTTCGCCCCCATGGCCGCCGACACCCTCGCCCCGCCGGCGGAAGCCCCCGCCGCCGCACCCGAGAACAGCCCGTTCGGCTAGGCCCTGCGGTGAGCCGACGGTGCCGGGCCCGACGATCGTGTCGTCGGGCCCGGCACCGTCGTTTCACCGCCCGCCCCGCCCGGCCCGGCGGCCGGGGCGACCGCCAACTGGTACAGACCTATTGCCAGTTGCCGGTCCGCTCCCTACTCTCGGCTCAGGATCCTCCGCGGCACCCCGACGGCCCGAGGTCCCCGGTTCCGCGCCGCCCCCATGGCCCGGAGCACGCTGCTCCACGCACCTGACACCTCCCCACGGGTAACGGGGCGTCCGGGCCTGCCCGGGCCCCCAGGACAGGAGCCACATCCATGCGCAGACGTCGGATCAGTCTTCCGCTGATGGCAGCCGGGACCCTGCTCGTCCCGCTGCTCGCCGCCACCCTCCCCGCCACCACCGCCCACGCCGCCTCCGGGTCCGCCACAGCGTCCGCCACCGCGTCCTTCACCAAGGGCAGCGACTGGGGCAGCGGCTACGAGGGCGGCTACACCATCACCAACGGCTCCAGCACCGCACTCAACGGCTGGACGCTGGAGTTCGACCTGCCCTCGGGGAACACGGTCGCCTCCCTCTGGAACGCGACCTACACCACGGCGAGTTCGCACGTCACCGTGAAGAACCCGAGCTGGGCCGGCAGCCTGCCGCCCGGCGGCACGTACAACTTCGGCTTCAACATCGCCTACTCGGGCGCCTACAAGCCGCTGCTCAACTGCAAGCTGAACGGCCTGCCCTGCGAGGGGGGCGGCGGGGACGTCGTCGCGCCCAGCGTTCCGGGCAACCTCCAGGCCGGCGCCACCACCCAGACCACCGTGGACCTCTCCTGGACGGCGAGCACCGACAACGTCGCGGTCACCGGCTACGACGTGTTCCAGGGCGGCACCAAGGTGGCCACCACGGACGGCGCCACCACCGCCGTCACCGTCCAGGGCCTGACCGCCGGCACCGCCTACCAGTTCACCGTCCAGGCCTTCGACGCCGCGGGCAACCGCTCGGCCGCCGCCGGCCCGGTCGGCGCCACCACCAAGCCGCCGGTCGACCCGGACAAGCAGCCGCCGACCACCCCCGGCACCCCCGCCGTCACCGGCTCGGACGCCAACAGCATCTCGCTGAGCTGGGCGGCCAGCACCGACAACGTCGGCGTCACCGCCTACGACGTCTACAACGGCACCGCGCTCGCCGCGACCGTCACCACGCCGTCCGCCACCGTCGGCAACCTGGCGCCGGACACCTCCTACACCTTCACCGTGAAGGCCCGCGACGCGGCCGGGAACGTCTCGCCCGCCTCCGGCCCGGTGACCGGCAAGACCAAGCCGGGCGGCACCAACCCCGGGGCGCTGAAGATCGGCTACTTCACCCAGTGGAGCATCTACGCCCGCGGCTACAGCGTGAAGAGGCTCGACACCTCGGGCTCGGCCGGGCGGCTCACCACGCTCAACTACGCCTTCGCCAACATCCACCCGACCACCAAGCAGTGCTTCATCACCAACAAGGCGGCCGGGAACGACTCCGACCCCAACGCGGGCGACGGCGCCGGTGACGCCTGGGCGGACTACGGCAAGGGCTGGGACGCGGGCAACTCGGTCGCCGGCACCACCGACACCTGGGACCAGAAGCTGGCCGGCAACTTCAACCAGCTGAAGCAGCTCAAGGCCAAGTACCCGAACCTGCGGATCCAGATCTCGATCGGCGGCTGGTCGTACAGCAAGTGGTTCTCCGACGCGGCCGCCACCGACGCCTCCCGCAAGGCGCTGGTCAGCTCCTGCATCGACCTGTACCTCAAGGGCAACCTGCCGGTCATCGACGGCCGCGGCGGCGCGGGCAGCGCGGCCGGCATCTTCGACGGCATCGACCTCGACTGGGAGTGGCCGAACTCCGACGGGCACCTGGGCAACATCTTCAAGCCCGCCGACAAGGCCAACTACACGCTGCTGGCCCAGGAGTTCCGCCGCCAGCTGGACGCGCTCGGCGCCACCACCGGCAAGCACTACACGCTGAGCGCCTTCCTCCCGGCCGACCCGGCGAAGATCACCGCGGGCATCGACGTGCCCGGCCTGTTCGGCGCCTTCGACTTCGCCACCATCCAGGGCTACGACTACCACGGCGCCTGGGAGATGACGACCAACCAGCAGTCCGCGCTCAAGGTCGCGGCCGGCGACCCGTCCACCCCCGACCGCCGGTTCAGCTCCGAGATCGCCATCAACGCGTACGTGAACGGCGGCGCCCCGAAGAGCAAGCTCACCCTGGGCGTCCCGTTCTACGGCCGCGGCTGGACGGGCGTGCCGCGCGGCACCACCAACGGCCTCTTCCAGAGCGCCACCGGGCCGGCGCCGGGCAGCTACGAGAACGGCTTCGAGGACTACCACAAGCTCAAGGACCTTGCCACGAGCGGCGGTTACACCCTCTACCGGGACCCGGTGGCCGGCTTCGCCTACCTCTACAACGGCACGGTGCTCTACACCTACGACGACCCGACCGAGATCGCCCGCAAGACCGCCTGGATCAAGTCCCAGGGGCTGGCCGGCGCGATGGTCTGGTCGTTCGACGGCGACACCGCGAACGGTGAGCTGATGGCCGCGGTCGACAACGGCCTCAAGTAGCTCGGGCCACCTCTCGGATCCGGCCGGCCCGCCGCCGCCCGCTCGACCGGCGCGGCAGGCCAGGCGGTGCAGCAGGTCAGCCGGTGCGGCGGGCCAGGTGCACGACGTCCGGCACCCCTCGGGCGACCGGGATCTCGTGGGTGGCCACGTCCGAGAAGCCCGCCGCGCGCAGCGCCTCCTCGAAGGCCGGGGAGGGCTGCGCGCTCCAGACCGCCAGCACCCCGCCGGGCTGCAGCCGCTGCCGGAGCACCGCGAGCCCGTCCGCGCCGTAGAGCCCGGCGTTTGAGTCGGTGACCGTCCAGTCCGGCCCGTTGTCGATGTCGAGGCAGAGCGCGTGGTAGCGCTCGCCGTCCGACGCCGCCAGGTACTCCAGCAGGTCGGTGTGGAGCACCTCGACCCGCACGTCCTCCAGCGCACCGGCCGAGAACGCGGCCAGCGGGCCGGTCCGGTGCCAGTCGATGATCGCGGTCTCGCGCTCGACGATCGCGATCCGGCCCCAGCGCGGCTCGGCCGCCGCGTACGCCAGGGAGAAGCCGACGCCGAGCCCGCCGATCAGCACCGAGGGCCGGATCGGGGCCGTGCCGGCGCGGTCCAGCTCGTCCAGTGCGGCCTGGACCAGCAGCCGCTCGGAGCGCCCGTCGGCGGTGTCCATCAGGAAGCAGCCGTTGGCGATGATCTCGAAGTGCTGGCCCCGCTGCCGCAGGACCACCTCGCCGAAGGGGCCCTCCCGCCGGTCGAGCGTGACGACGGCGTCGTGACCGTCCCGTTCGGGCAGTGCGGTGGACATTCGGGTTCCCCTGCAGACTCGGGTGCACGGACTACCCGCCCGACAATAGCCGAGGCCGCGCCCGCCCCGGGTCACGTCGTGATCAGTACCCCCGCGTAGGAGACGCCGGCGATCATCACCCAGGACGCCAGGCCGAGCAGGGCGATCCGCCCGCCGGTGCGCAGCAGGGTGGGCAGGTGGACGGCGCTGCCGAGGCCGAACAGGGCGGCGGCCAGGAGCAGCTCCTGGGCGTCCGCGGCGAGGGTGAGCGCCCGGTCGGGCAGCACGCCGGTGGTGCGCAGCACGATCATGGCGAGGAAGCCGGCCACGAACAGCGGCACGATCGGCGGCCGGGCGGCCTTGCCCTCGCCTTCGCCCCGGCCGGCCCGCGAGCGGCGCACCGCGACCACGACGCCGGCGACCAGCGGTGCCAGCAGCATCACCCGCATCAGCTTGACCAGGACGGCCTCCCGCAGCGCGCCGGCCCCGCCGGTCTGCGCGGTGGCGACCACCTGGCCGACGTCGTGCACGCTGGCGCCGACCCAGCGGCCGAACTCGGCCTCGCCGAGCCCGAGCGGGTGCTGGAGCAGCGGGAGGACGGCGATGGCGAGGGTCCCGCAGAGCGTGACCAGGGCGACGGAGGCGGCGGCGTCCTCCTCGTCGCTGCCGGCGGCCTGGCTGACCGCGCCGATCGCGGAGGCGCCGCAGATCGAGTAGCCGGTGGCGACCAGCAGCGGCTGGTCGCCGGGCAGGCCGAGCCGGCGCCCGAGCCACCAGGTGCCCGCGAAGGTGGCGGCGACCACGGCGATCACCATGGCCACGGTGGCCCAGCCGAGCCCGAGCACGTCGCCGAGGGAGAGTTTGAGGCCTAGCAGGACGATGCCGATCCGCATCAGCCGCTTCCCGGCCGTGGAGAGGCCGGGGCGGGCGACGCCGCGGACGACCGGGCGCAGTCCGGGCAGGTGCGCGGCGCCGATGCCGAGCACCACGGCCGCGGTGAGCTTGGGCACGGCGGGGACGGCCTGGTGGACGGCGAGGGCCGCGGCGACGCCGACGGCGGCGAGCAGCAGGCCGGGGGCGTCTCCGCCGAGCGGGGGGAGCAGGCGGGTGCGGACGTGCCGCTCCCGGACGGTCAGTGCCACCGGGTGCTCACTTCCGGCCGTCGGCGGGCAGCCGGTAGGTCCGTCGGACGCTGGTGCCAAGGCGGGAGATGTCGGCACCGTAGATGTGGATCGAGTGGGCGATGGTGGTGCCCGTGTTGCGGACGACGTGGATGTCGCCGGGCGGGGCGAAGGCGGCGACGCTGCCGGCCGGGGCGACCACGTGCTCGGTCTCCACCAGGTGGGCGGTGCGGCCGTCGGAGACCAGCCGGTAGCGGGTCTCGCTCTCCTGGCCCTCGTGGACGCCGGCCACGCACCAGGCGACGTGGTCGTGGATCGGGGTGTGCTGGCCGGGGAGCCAGACCAGGGCGACGACGGAGAAGCCGCCGTCGGGCTCGGCGTGCACGAGGTGCTGGCGGTAGCGGTCCGGGTCACCCTCGCGCTGGTCCTCGGTGAGCAGGTCGCTCTCGCGCAGGCGCGGGGCGAGGCGCTCGCCGACCAGGTAGGCGGTGAGCTCGGGCGGCAGTCCGCGGTCCACGACCGCGCGGACCTCGCCGACCAGGGCGGTCATACGCTCGGTGAGCCGGCCGCTGCCGACCGTGGCTGAGGGTGTCATGGCAGCAGGTTCGCGGTACCCCACCTATCACGTCCAACGATGGTTCGTTAGCCGTGTGCAAAATTCCGCTTATGGATCGCGGTGGCGTCAGCAGCCGACCCTGGCCGCGGCCGCCGACCGCAGGTGGTCCAGCACCAGGGCGGTCGCCGGAATCCGGCGATGCTCGCGGAGCACGTACGCGCTCACCTGGCGGCGCAGGTGCGGTTCGACCGCGCGCCCGGTGACCTTGCGGTGGCACATGAAGGAGAGCACCAGCGCGGGCATCAGTGCGATCCCGACCCCGGCGGCGACCAGGCTCTGCACGGCCAGGTTGTCGTCGGTGGAGAAGACGATGTCGGGCGCGAAGCCCTCCTCGGCGCAGACGTGCAGCAGGTTGGCCCGGCAGCGCGGACAGCCGGCGATCCACCGCTCGCCGTCGAGGTCGGACAGCCGGACGGCGTGCCGGCGCCCGAGCGGGTGGCCGACCGGCAGCAGGACGGTGAGCAGGTCCTCCATCAGGGGTATCTCGTCCACGCCGTCCGGCAGCTCGGTGACCACGCCGGGGTAGCGGAAGGCCAGCGCTATGTCGCACTCGCCGCGCAGCAGCCGCTGGACGGAGTCGGGCGGCTCGGCCTCCAGCAGCTCGACCCGGACGCCGGGGTGCTCGGCCAGCAGCCGGGCCATCGCCTCGGGGATCAGGGTGGCGTTGGCGCTCGGGAACGCGCAGACCCGGACCCGCCCGGCGCGCAGCCGGGCCAGCGCGGCGAGCTGCTGCTGGGCGGCCGAGAGGCTGCCGAGGATCTGTTCGGCGTGCCGGGCCAGCGCCTCGCCGGCTTCGGTGAGCCGCAGTCCGCGCCCGGCCCGGGTGAAGAGCGGGAGGCCGACGGAGCGTTCCAGCGCCTTCATCTGCTGGGTGATGGCGGGCTGGGTGTAGCCGAGTTCGCGGGCGGCCGCCGAGTAGGAGCCTGCCCGGACGACCTCGTGGAAAGTCCTGATGTGCCGCGAATCGAATACCGGCTCCACTGCCCCTCCGCCCGTCCGCTCCGCTGCAGTCCGGCAATCATAAGCAGACTTTGGAGGAGCCCGGCCTGACCCCGTGCGCACCTATGGTTTACGGCCGAAGCACCCACCCCACCGGAACCACGGGCCGGGCCCACGGCCGGGCCCACGGCCGGGCCCCTTCGCCGAAGTGCCAGGTGACCCCGCGCGGCTCGATCAGCGGCACGAAGACCGGGGCCGCCGGGCCGGCGGCCGGGGCGTCACCCGTTGGGCCGGCGGCCCGGGCGTCACCCGTTGGGCCGGCGGCCCGGGCGTCACCTGCTGCGACGGCCCTTCAGCAGCCAGCCCAGCGCGCCGCCGGCCACCAGCGTGGCGAGCAGGGCGATCCAGAGCGGGGCGGTGACGGTGAATACCCAGAACTGGATCTGGACCCTGTCGAGGTTGGCGAACAGGAACCACACCGCGAGCACGACGATGACCCCGATCCCGATGTACCGGGTGGGGATGCCGGCGATCTCGCTGCGCTTGGCGCCGGACGAGCCGTCTGAAATCTTGGTCACACGCGCAGTCTGCGATCCGACCGGCGGATTTCTCCGGTTACGCGCCCGGGAGTAGCCCGCACGGGGCAACCCACCGCGCGGGCCTCCGACCGCGTCGCCCCGGCCGCCCGGCGGGGCCGCCACCGCGGCCGGGCAAGGGACGGACGGCCCGGGGACGGACGGCCCGGGGGCGGACGGTCCGGGAGCCCGGCCAGGGAGCCCGGCCAGGGGACGGCAGCCCGAGCGACGGACGGGGCCGCCGAGCCGGGCCGGGGGCCGCCCAGGAGAGCCGCCCCCGGCCCGGCCGGTTCAGCGCTCGTCGCGCTGGCCCGGCCGGTTCAGCGCTCGTCGCGCCAGGACCGCCAGAGCGCCGCGTACGGACCGCCCGCCGCCACCAGCTCGGGGTGGCTGCCGTACTCACTGATCCGGCCGCCCTCGACCACGGCGATCACGTCCGCGTCGTGCGCGGTGTGCAGCCGGTGCGCGATGGCGATCACCGTCCGCCCCTCCAGCACCCGGGAGAGCGAACGCTCCAGGTGCCGGGCGGCCCGCGGATCCAGCAGCGAGGTGGCCTCGTCCAGCACCAGGGTGTGCGGGTCGGCCAGCACCAGCCGGGCCAGCGCCAGCTGCTGCGCCTGCGGCGGGGTCAGTGCGGTGCCGCCCGAGCCGACCTCGGTGTCCAGGCCCTCGGGCAGCGCGTCCACCCACTCGCCGGCGTCCACGGCGTCGAGTGCGCCGCGCAGCTCGGTGTCGTCCGCCTCCGGCGCGGCCAGCCGCAGGTTGTCCCGCAGCGTGCCGACGAAGACGTGGTGCTCCTGGTTGACCAGTGCGACCTGCGCCCGGACCCGCTCGGCCGGCATCCGGGCCAGCGAGGCCCCACCCAGCGTGACGGTGCCCCGGCCGGGGGCGTAGATCCCGGCCAGCAGTCGGCCGAGGGTGGACTTGCCGGCGCCGGACGGTCCGACCAGCGCCACCCGGCTGCCCGGGGCGACGTCCAGGCTGATGCCGTGCAGCACGTCGGCGCCCTCGCGGTAGCCGAACCGGACGTCCGTCGCCTCGACCCGGCGACCGCTCGGCCTGGCGTCCTCGTCGGTCTCCTGCTCGGGCACCTCGCGGACCCCGACCAGCCGGGCCAGCGAGGCCTGCCCGATCTGGAGCTCGTCGTACCAGCGCAGGATCAGGTCGACCGGTGCGGTGAGCGCCTGGGCGTAGAGCACCCCGGTGGTCAGCTGGCCGACCGAGATCCAGCCCCGCAGGGTGAACAGGCCGCCGAGCACCAGGGTGCCGAGCACGGCCAGGGTGTACACCGCGTCGATGGTCGGGAACCAGACCGAGCGCAGCCAGAGGGTGTACCGCTCCCAGGCGAGCCACTCGCCCAGCTTGCGGTCGGTCAGCCGGACCCGCTCGTCGCCCAGGCGTAGCGCCTCGACCGTCCGCCCGGCGTCGACCGTCTCGGCCAGCACGGTGTTCACCGCGGCGTAGCCGGCCGACTCGTGGCGGTAGGACTGCGGGGCGCGCCGGAAATACCAGCGCGAGGAGGCCAGCAGCAGCGGCAGGCCGATCAGCGCGGTGAGCGCGAGCAGTGGGGAGGTGAGCACCAGCGCGCCCATGACCAGCAGCAGCGACACCACGGCGACGGCCAGCTCGGGCACCGCCTCCCGGACCGACTTGTCGAGCCGGTCGATGTCGGTGGTGCCCCGGGAGACCAGGTCCCCGGTGCCGGCCCGCTCCAGGACGCCGGTCGGCAGCGCCACCGAGCGGACCAGGAAGTCCTCGCGCAGGTCGGCCAGCACCCGCTCGCCGAGGATGCTGCCGCGCAGCCGCGACCACCAGGTGAACGCGGAGTGCACCACCAGCGCCAGCAGGTACCAGGCCACCGCGACCGCGATGGTCGACTCGGCGGTGCCGGTGGCCAGCGACTCGACCAGGGTGCCGAGCACCCAGGGCCCGACCAGTCCGGCGACGGTGGCCACCGAATGCAGCAGCACCACCGAGGAGAAGCCGGCCCGGTGGCGCCGGGCGAGCAGCCGCAGGTAGGCGCGGACCGCGGTCGGGGAGCCGACCGGGAGGGTGGCGGCCGGCCCCTGTTCCCGTTGGACGGGGGGCTTCATGTCAGGCTCCTCAGCGGGTAGGTCGTCCGGTGTGCGGCGGGGTGGTCGGTCACACGCCCTCCCCGACCGGGGCCGGCTCCTCGTCGCGGGTGACCACGGCGCGGTAGACCGGCTCGGTGTGCATCAGTTCGCGGTGGCGGCCGGAAGCGATCGCCCGGCCGTCCTGGACCAGCACCACCCGGTCCGCCTGGTCGAGCAGCAGCGGGCTGGTCGCGAACACCACGGTGGTGCGGCCCTCCCGGTTCTTGCGCAGCCCGGCGGCGATCCGTGACTCGGTGTGGGCGTCCACGGCGCTGGTGGGCTCGTCCAGGACGAGCACCGGCGGGTCGGCCAGCAGCGAGCGGGCGAGTGCCAGCCGCTGGCGCTGGCCGCCGGAGAGCGAGCGGCCGCGCTCGGTGATCCCGGCGCGCATCGCGTCCCCGCCGCAGTCGGGCGAGCCGTCCATCAGGGCGTCAAGGACGTCCTCCGCCCGGGCCGCGGCCAGCGCCTCGGCCGGCGCGACCCGGCCCGAGGACGGGACGTCCAGCAGCGCGGCCAGGGTGCCGGAGAGCAGCACCGGCTCCTTGTCGTGGACCAGGACGGCCGCGCGGGCCTCGGCCAGCGGGACGGCGTCCAGCTCGGTGCCGCCGAGCCGGACCGAGGGCTCCGGTTCCTCGCCCTCGGCCAGCGGGACGTGCCCGCCGAGCCGCTCGGCGAGCGCCCCGGCGAAGTCCGGGTCGCCGCAGACCACCGCGGTCAGCTCGCCGGCCCGGGCCGTCAGCCCGGTGGCCGGGTCGTACAGGTCGGACCGGCCGGGGCCGGAGAGCCCGGCCTCGGCGGTGGCCGTGGTCCGGCTGAGCGAGAGCACCCGGACGGCCCGGCCGGCGGAGACCCGGGCGACGCTCCAGGCGTGCGCAGCCTCCCCCAGGATGCGCAGCGGCGCGGCCAGGAAGGCGGTGGCGCCGTAGACGGCGACCAGGGTGCCGACCCCGATCCGGCCGGAGGCCGCCAGGTGGGCGCCGTACCAGCTGACGCCGACCACGAACAGGCCGGGCAGCAGGATCTGCTGGGCCTGCATCAGGGACCAGACCCGGGCCGACCGGACGGCGGCGGCGCGGACCTTCTGGGACGCGGCCCGGTAGCGGTCGAGGAACAGCTCCTCGCCGCCGATGCCGCGCAGCACCCGGAGCCCGGCCACCGTGTCGGCGGCCAGCTCGGTGGCCTTGCCGCCGAGCGCGCGCTGCTCCGAGTAGCGCCGCTCGAACGGGCCGAGCAGCGGCCAGACGGCGGCGGCCAGCACCGGCACCCCGAGCAGCACGGCGAGGCCGAGCAGCGGCTCGGTGACGAGGACGGCGCCGCTGACCGCGAGCCAGACGACCACCGCGCCGCGGACCCGCGCGACCAGCTCGACGTACCAGCCGATCTTCTCGACGTCGCCGCTGCCGACCGCGACGATCTCGCCGGTGGCGATCCGCCGGGCGAGCCCGCTGCCGAGCCGGGAGGCCTGACGGGCCACCAGCTGGCGGACCTGGGTCGCGGCGTGGATCCAGTTCCACACCGCCTGGCGGTGCAGCAGGACGGTGCCGAGCGCGGCGACGGCGGCGAGGGCCAGGGCGAGGCCGCCGGCCCGCCAGATGCCGGCGGCGTCGCCGTCGACGGCGGCCTGGACACCCAGGCCGAGCGGGACGGGGAGGGCCGCCTGGCAGCCCATCTCCAGCACGGACCAGCAGGTGGCCAGTACCTGGCCGCGGCGCTGGCTGCGCTGGAGCCAGCGCAGGAAGGCGAGGGGGGAGGACAGATCGGGACTGCCGGGATCGGCCAGCGGCAGGGTCTTGAGCGGCATGACGCTCCGTTGCGGATGGTACGGGCGGTTGGCGCGGGGAGTGCGGCGACGCTGGTGGCGTACGAAGGCGGCCGCGCGGGTGGCGCGGGGCGACGGGGGACCGGCCGGTGGGGTCACGGCCGTGACGAGCTGGTCAGGAGGTCATGGCAGTGAGACTGCCAACCCCGGTGTGACCTGCGCAACAGGTTTTCCCGCCGCGCGCGCCCCCTGCCCGCCCCCCTCCGCGCCCGACCGCCCCCGGCCCCCGGCCACCGGCCACCGCTTACGGACCCCTGCCGCAACCCCGCCACAACCCGCTGGCGCAACCCGCTGCGCACGCCGGTACCACGCGTCAGAAATTTCTTTCCCGAACCGGGAACAATCCGGACACGGAGCCGGTTCTGGCACTGGAAGCACTTGGACAACCCGGAGGCACCCCTTCCCGTGAGCAGCATCCCGAGCGTCACCCTCAACAACGGCGCCCAGATCCCGCAGCTCGGCTTCGGCGTCTGGCAGGTCCCGGACGCGGAGGCCACCGCCGCCGTGCACGCCGCCATCCAGGCCGGCTACCGCTCGATCGACACCGCCGCGATCTACGAGAACGAGGCCGGCACCGGCCAGGCGATCGCCCAGGCGCTGGCCGGCGGCGTGGCCCGCGAGGACCTCTACATCACCACCAAGCTGTGGAACTCCGGCACCCGCGACTGGTCGGGCGAGCAGGGCCGCGACGCGGTGCTGCGCGAGTTCGACGCCTCGCTGGCCAAGCTGGGCCTGGACTACGTGGACCTCTACCTGATCCACTGGCCGCGCCCGATGCACGGCAGCTACGCCAACGTCTGGAAGGCGTTCGAGCAGCTGGCCGCCGACGGCCGGGCGAAGTCGGTCGGCGTCTCGAACTTCGGCCAGGAGCAGCTCACCCGCCTGCTCGACGAGTCCTCGGTCGTCCCGGTGCTGAACCAGGTCGAGCTGCACCCCTACTTCCCGCAGGACGAGCTGCGCGCCTTCCACGCCGAGCACGGCATCGCCACCGAGGCCTGGAGCCCGCTGGGCCAGGGCAAGGACCTGCTCGCCGAGCCGGCGCTGCTGCAGATCGCCGAGAAGCACGGCCGCACCGTCGCCCAGGTGGTGCTGCGCTGGCACCTGCAGAGCGGCGTCATCGCGATCCCGAAGTCGGTCACCCCGTCCCGGATCAAGGAGAACCTGGACGTCGCCGGCTTCGAGCTGGACGCGGCCGACATCGCCGCGATCGCGGGCATCGCCACCGGCCAGCGGATCGGCCCGGACCCGCAGGGCTTCGACTGGAACTGACGCCCCACCCGGTCGCGGTCGGCCACCGGCCGCGACCGGCCGGCGGTCACCGCGACCGCCGGGGGTCAGTCAACCCCGAAGGCCGCCTTCCCTCTTCCGGGTCGGCGGCCTTCAGTACGTTGGCGAATCGTTTTGGCTGGAGATTCCAGTGCTTCCCAGCCTAGAACCGCGCCGCCTTGGCGATCAGCGCCAGCGCGGTCTCGTGCTCGTGCTCCTCCAGCGGGGCGAGCAGCAGCCGCTGGACCTGGGCGACGCCCGCGGCCGAGCGGTGCAGCAGGTCCTGGCCCGCCGGCGAGAGCGACAGCAGGTTGCGACGCCCGTCCGAGGGGTCGCGCCGGCGCTGCACCAGACCGCGCCGGACCAGCCGGCTGACCATCTCGGCCATCGTGGCCTTGTCCAGCGAGGCCAGCTCGCCCACCGTCCGCTGGTCGGCACCCGGCTCCAGTTCGAGCGCGTCCAGCACCGCGTACTGCGGCGCCGTCAGCTCCGAACCGACGTGCTCCGACCAGAGCTTGGTGTGCACCTGCTGGCTCACCCGGATCAGGTAGCCGATCGCCCGCTGGGCGTCCAGCATCGGTCGCGCGTCGCTGAGGACGGCGACCTGGGCCGGCTCCAGCCTGGCTATCTTGGCCATCACCCGCACGATCTCCAGCTGCTCCTCCGGGGAGAGCGGCTCGAACAGCGTGCGCTGCACGCGGACCACCCCGCCAGTGGCCTCGCGCACCGCCTGGGCACCGCCCTGCGAGAGCGCGAGCAGTTTGCGCCGGCCGTCGGCCGGGTCGCGGCGTCGCAGCACCAGACCGCGCCGGACCAGCCGGGCGACCATCTCGGCCATCGTGGCCTTGTCCAGCGAGGCGCGCTCGCCGACCGTCCGCTGGTCGGCACCCGGTTCGAGGGCCAGGACCAGCAGTACGGCGAACTGCGGAGCCGTGAGGTCGGCTCCGACGTGTTCGGACCACAGACGGGTGTGAACCTGCTGTGCAACGCGGATGAGGTGCCCGGGCGACTGCTGCAGTCGCGCGGACACGCGGGTCGTCGGGATCTCCCCCAGCACCATGTATCCGTCCCGATGTCACACCCGGTGTGTGTGGGACACCCGGGTGGGGCAGTAACGGCGAGTGGGCGTCCCGCTGTGAGGGAGGGCGCTCCAGCCGTGCAGCCGGTGGCTGCTGGCGGACACTATACAAACGGCAGGCCCTCGCTGGCAGGCGGGGGCGGATAGTAGACGCAGGTTCGCCAACATTGGCATATTTACGCGCCGTGCCGACTCGACAGTAACCCGAACGCAGGAGAAAGCCGACCGGCCGGTCCTTACCCTCGGTCACCTGCGGCTTCGCCCTGGCCGCGCACCCTACCCGCCGGTAGGGTGTGGCCACTCGACGGTCCGCCCCGAGCCGCCGCTCCGCGCGACGCCCGCGCGGACCCCGCGACGCTCCGCACCGGATCCGGCGAGACCCGAGCGGGATCGACGATCCCGCAGATCCGAGAGAGACGAGAGCGAGCATGACCGAGCAGACCACCGCCCCCCGGGTCGCCGTCGTCACCGGCGCCGCACGCGGACTGGGCGCCGCCACCGCCGAGCGCCTGGCGGCCGACGGCTACGCCGTCGCCGTCCTCGACCTGGAGGAGGCGGCCGGCAAGGACACCGTCGACCGGATCACCGCGGCCGGCGGCCGGGCGATCGCCGTCGGCGCGGACGTCTCGGACGCCGAGCAGGTGCAGGCCGCGGTCGACCGGATCGTCGCCGAGCTCGGCGCCCCGGTCGTTCTCGTCAACAACGCGGGCGTTCTGCGCGACAACCTGATCTTCAAGATGTCCGAGTCCGACTGGGACACGGTCATGAACGTCCACCTCCGCGGCGCCTTCCTGATGACCCGCGCGGTCCAGAAGCACATGGTCGACGCCGGCTTCGGCCGGATCGTCAACCTGTCCTCCTCCTCCGCCCAGGGCAACCGCGGCCAGGCCAACTACTCCGCCGCCAAGGCCGGACTCCAGGGCTTCACCAAGACCCTGGCGATCGAGCTCGGCAAGTTCGGCATCACCGCCAACGCCGTCGCCCCCGGCTTCATCGCCACGGACATGACCGCCGCCACCGCCGCCCGGGTCGGCATGGACTTCGAGGACTTCAAGCGCGCGGCCGCCACGCAGATTCCGGTCCAGCGGGTCGGCGTGCCCGAGGACGTCGCGAACACCATCTCGTTCCTGGCCGGCGAGGGCGCCGGATTCGTCTCCGGCCAGGTCATCTACGTGGCCGGCGGCCCCCTCGACTGAGCACCGGACCTACACAGGGTGACCACGGAGTGGGAGCCGGCTCGGCCGGTCTCCCGCTCCGTTCGCTTTGCCCGCCCTTGGGAATGCCTGCCCGAATACCGGACGTACGAGCGATCGAAGAATATCGGAAAAGCATCCCTGTATGACCGGATTCCGGCCGCATCGATGCTTTCCGGAGAATTCCGAATTCCCCGGCCGGCGGCCCCGACCCCGTGGGTATGGTCACCGGCGTGCAAGCGCCGAGTGAATTGCCGGAGAACGGGACCACCCGCCGTGAGCGCGTGCGCCGCACCCCCGCCCAGCCCGGCCGGGACGCCTGCCGGGAGCCCGGCCGGGACGCCGGCTGGCCGCCGCTGAGCCGGCGCCACGCCGGCCTGCTCGCCCTCACCTGCCTCGGCTACCTGCTGGTGGTGGCCGGCGTGCTGCTGGACACCGCACTGGTCGACCTCGACTGGTCGCTCCGCCTGCTCCACCCCCGTGAACGGTGGCCCGGCCTGCGACCGCTGCTCGACAACTGGGTGGTGGCCGGGCAGCGCGGTCCCTCCGCGATCGCGGCCCTCGCCTGGCTCGGCTGGCGCGCCCACCGGCTCCGGCGGCTGCGCCCGCTGCTGGTGATGGGCGCCGCACTGCTGCTGCTCAACGTCACCGTGGGCGCGGTGAAGATCGTCACCGGCCGGCTGGGCCCGCACTACGCCCACTACGTCGGCTCACCCGAACTGTTCTCGGGCGGCACCATATTCCCCTCCGGCCACACCGCCAACGCCGTCGTCACCTGGGGCGTCCTCGCCTACCTGGCCGTCCGCTGGCGGCGCACCGGCGCGGTGCTCGCCGCCGCCACCGCCTGCTCGGTCGGGCTGACCACCGTCTACCTCGGCACCCACTGGGTGTCCGACGTGCTGGCCGGCTGGACCGCCGGGCTGCTGGTGCTGCTCGCGCTGCCGCTGCTCGAACCCCTGGTGACCGCCGCCGAACAGCGGGTGGCCGCCCGCCGGGCCCGCCGGGCGGCGCCGGCGGTCATCCCTCCCAGGAGCGTTCCACGACCCCGTCGCGCACCGCGAGGTTGAGCCGGCCCTCCCGGTGGTCCATGGTCATCGCCGCGCCGGGCGGCAGCACCCGGACCGAGGCCCAGCCGTGCCGGCGGGCCAGCTCCTGCGCCCGCTCCACCCGCAGCCCCGCGTAGCCCTCCGCGTCCGCCTCGGTCATCGTGCCTCCCCGCTTCCCGGCCCGGACGTACGCTGGAATCGTAGACCGCCGAAGGAGGTGACGGGCGTGCGCACCACGACTCCGCGCCGGTGGCGGAGCGGCACCGAACCCGCCACCGCCCGCAGCGATCTCAAGCTGCGCTACCTGCTCTCGCTGACGTTCACCCCGCTGTTCGCCCTCGCGACCGCGGCCTTCGCGATCTGGGCCGCCAACGCACCCGAGTACGGCGCCCCCAGCCGGGGCACGCTCACCGGCTTCGCGGTGGCCTGCGGGATCCTCACCCTGTTCGCCGTCGTCGATCTCGTCGTCGTGGTCCGGCGCCGCCGGACCGAGCTCTGACGCGGTGTCTCCCCCGGAGGGGGCGGCCGGGCCCGCCCGGCCTCCCCCTCCACGGTGCCCCGAACGAGAGGCTCTGGGACCGGACAGGACCTAGCGGTTGCCGACCGCCTGCTTCACCAGGGTCCGGCCGAAGTCCCACATCAGCCCGCTCCCCCGGTGGGCGTCGTCCATCACGTCGACGAAAGCGTCCATGAAACGGTCGACGTCCCGCTCGGTGATGATCAGCGGCGGAATCAGTTTGATCACTTCCAGGTGGTCCCCGGACACCTGGGTGAGGATGCGGTGCCGCTGCAGCAGCGGGACGACCACCATCTGCGCGAACAGGCCCTTCCGGGCGGCCTGCAGCGCCGTCCAGCCGGTCCGCAGCTTGAGCGACTTCGGACGGCCGAACTCGATGCCGATCATCAGGCCCCGGCCGCGGACCTCGGCCAGCAGCTCGTACCGGTCGACCAGCGCCGCCAGCCGCTCGCGGAACAGGTCGCCGATCCGGCCCGCGTTCTCGACCACCTTCTCGTCCCGCATCACCTCCAGGGTGGCCAGGCCCGCCGCCATCGCCTGCGCGTTGGAGCCGAAGCTGGCCGAGTGCACCAGCACCCGGTCCATCGAGGAGTACACCTTCTCGAAGATCCAGCTCTTGCCGAGTGTCGCCCCGACCGGCACGTAGCCGCCGGAGAGCGCCTTGGCCGCGCAGACCAGGTCCGGCAGCACGCCCTCCTCGTGCTGGTAGGCGAAGAAGTCGCCGGTGCGGCCGACGCCGGTCTGCACCTCGTCGCAGATCAGCAGCGCCTTGTGCGCGTGCAGCAGCTCCTGCGCCTCGCGCAGCCAGCCCGGCGGCGGCGCCTGCACGCCCTTGCCCTGGATCGGCTCCACGATCAGCGCCGCGACGTCGCCCTTCTTCAACTCCTTGGCCAGGGCCGCGAGATCGCCCAGTGGGACGGCGGTGTCCGGCAGCAGCGGGTCGAAGCCCTTGCGGAACCCGCTCTCCCCGTTGACCGAGAGCGAGCCGGTGGTCAGCCCGTGGAAGGCGTGGTCCGCGTAGAGGATCCGCCGGCGGCCGGTCGCGTACCGCGCGAACTTGAGCGCCGTCTCGACCGCCTCGGTGCCGCTGTTGCCGAAGAAGACGCGGTCGAGCCCGGGCGCGTACGAGAGCAGCCGTTCGGCGAAGAGGCCGGGCAGCGGCGAGCAGTCGAAGCGGACCAGGTCCGGCAGGTCGAGGTCCATCACCTGCTGGATCGCCGAGCGCACCACCGGGTGGTGGCGGCCCAGGGCGAAGATGCCGAACCCGGCCAGCATGTCCAGGTACTCGTTGCCCTCGGCGTCGTAGAAGTACGGACCCTCGGCGCGCTCGTAGTACTTGTCGAAGCCGATCGTGTGCAGCATCCGCGGCAGCTGCGGATTCAGGTAGCGGCTGTGCAACTCGTAACGCTCGGCGCCGCGTTCGGCGATCAGGGCGGCGAGGTCGAAGCGGGGACCGGTTCGGTCGGGGTCAGCCGGCATGGCGCTGTTTCGCTCCTCGGGTCGGTAGCAGGTTCTTGGCGAAGGCGGCGGTCTGGGCGGCGACCCCGGTGCCGGTCAGGCCGGTCTCCTCCAGGATCTCGCCGCGGGCGGCGTGCCCGAGGAACTCCTGCGGCAGGCCGAGCACCCGCACCGGGACGTCCACGCCGGCGTCCTGCAGTGCCTGGGCGACCGCGGCGCCGACACCGCCGGTGCGACCGTTGTCCTCGACGGTGACGACCAGCCGGTGCTCGGCGGCCAGCACGGCGAGGGCCGGGTCGACCGGCTTGACCCAGCGCGGGTCGACGACGGTCGCGGTGAACCCCTCGGCCAGCAGCAGCCGGGCCGCGTCCAGCCCGGCGCCGGCCGTGGTGCCGACCGCGACCAGCAGGATCTCCGGCAGCTCGCCGGTGCGCAGCAGCACGTCCACGCCGCCGACCCGCTCCACCGCGGGGACGGCCGGCCCGATGTTCGCCTTCGGGAAGCGGACCACGGTCGGGGCGTCCGCGACGTCCACCGCCTCGCGCAGCTGTGCCCGCAGCTGGTCGGCGTCGCGCGGTGCGGCGAGCCGCAGGCCGGGGACGACCTGGAGGATCGACATGTCCCACATGCCGTTGTGCGAGGCGCCGTCCGGGCCGGTCACGCCGGAGCGGTCCAGGACGAAGGTGACGCCCAGCCGGTGCAGGGCGACGTCCATCAGCACCTGGTCGAAGGCCCGGTTGAGGAAGGTCGCGTACACCGCCACGACCGGGTGCAGCCCGCCGGTGGCCAGCCCGGCCGCGCTGGTCACGGCGTGCTGCTCGGCGATGCCGACGTCGAAGGTCCGCTCCGGGAAGGCCTTGGCGAACTTGGCGAGCCCGACCGGTTGGAGCATCGCCGCGGTGATCGCGACCAGGTCCGGCCGCTCCGCCCCCAGGGCGTACATCTCGTCGCCGAACACGGACGTCCAGGAGACCCCGCCGCTCGGCGAGATGGGCAGGCAGGTGTACGGGTCGATCGGGCCCACCGCGTGGAACCGGTCCGCCTCGTCCTGTTCGGCCGGGCGGTAGCCGCGGCCCTTGACGGTCAGGCAGTGCACGATCACCGGACCGCCGAAGCCGCGCGCCTGGCGCAGCGCCTGCTCGATCGCCGGCAGGTCGTGCCCGTCGATCGGCCCGAGGTACTTGAGCCCGAGGTCCTCGAACATGCCCTGCGGGGCGAAGGCGTCCTTGAACCCCTTCTTGGCGCCGTGCAGCGCGTCGAAGATCGGCTGGCCGACCAGCGGGGTGCGCTGCAGGGCGCCCTTGCCGAGCGCGAGGAAGCGCTCGTAGCCCTGGGTGGTGCGCAGTGTGGCGAGGTGGTTGGCCAGGCCGCCGATGGTCTTGGCGTAGGAGCGCTCGTTGTCGTTGACGACGATGACCAGCGGCCGGTCCCGGGCCTCGGCGATGTTGTTGAGCGCCTCCCAGGCGAGCCCGCCGGTGAGGGCGCCGTCGCCGATGACCGCGACGGTCTGCCGGTCGTACTGGCCGAGCAGACGGGCCGCCTTGGCCAGGCCGTCCGCGTAGGACAGCGCGGTGGAGGCGTGCGAGTTCTCGACCAGGTCGTGTTCGGACTCGGAGCGCGAGGGATAACCGGAGAGCCCGCCCCTGCTGCGCAGTTTCGAGAAGTCCTGCCGTCCGGTGAGCAGTTTGTGGACGTAGCTCTGGTGGCCGGTGTCCCAGACGATCCGGTCGTAGGGCGAGTCGAAGACCCGGTGCAGGGCGATGGTCAGCTCCACCACGCCGAGGTTGGGGCCGAGATGGCCGCCGGTCCGGGTGACGGCGTCGATCAGGAAGTCGCGGATCTCGTCGGCGAGGAGTGGTAGCTCGGCGGCCGGGATCTTCCGCAGGTCGGCCGGGGACTTGACGCTGGAGAGCAGTGACATGTGTTCACCTCACGACTCGGGGTGGTGCGGTGGTACCGGTGGTACCGCTGGTGCGGCGGTACCCCTGGTGCAGGGGCCGCCCGGCCCGGGAGGCCGTTCCCGTGCCGGGCGGGGGGTGCGATCAGCGGCGGCGGTTGGCGCCGACGGTGTCGGTGATCGCACGCAGCGATTCCTTGAGCGAGCCCATGGTGGCGAGCACGGCGGTCGGCTCGTAGCCGCAGTGCGCCATGCAGTTGGCGCAGCGGGCGTCCCGGCCGCGGCCGTACTTCGACCAGTCGGTCTCCTCGATCAGCTCGCGGTAGGTGGCGACGTAGCCGTCCGCCATCAGGTAGCAGGGGCGCTGCCAGCCGAACAGCGAGTAGTTGGGGATGCCCCAGGCGGTGCACTCGAAGTCGACCTTGCCCTCCAGGAAGTCCAGGAAGAGCGGGCTGTGGTTGAGCCGCCAGCGGCGCCGGTTGCCGCCGGCGAAGGTCTTGCGGAAGAGCTCCCGGGTCTGTTCGACACCGAGGAAGTGCTCCTGGTCGGGGGCCTTCTCGTAGGCGAACGCCGGGGAGATCATCATCTCGTCGACCTGGAGTTCGTCGTTGAGGTAGTCCAGGACGTCGATGATGGTCTGCGGGGTGTCGGTGTTGAAGAACGTGCTGTTGGTGGTGACCCGGAAGCCGCGGCGCTTGGCCTCCTTGATCGCCTCCACCGCCTCGTCGAAGGTGCCCTCCTTGGCCACCGAGGCGTCGTGCCGCTCGCGCAGCCCGTCGATGTGCACGGTGAAGGTGAAGTAGGGCGAGGGCGTGAACTTGTCGAGTTTCTTGCGCATCAGCAGGGCGTTGGTGCAGAGGAAGACGTACTTGCGGCGCGCGACGAGCTGCCGCACGATCTCGTCGATCTGCGGGTGCATCAGCGGCTCTCCGCCGGCGATCGAGACCATCGGCGCACCCGACTCCAGCACCGCGCCGACAGCCTGCGCGACCGGCATCCGCTGCTTCAGCACGCCCGCCGGGTGCTGGATCTTGCCGCACCCCTCGCAGGCCAGGTTGCAGGCGAAGAGCGGTTCCAGTTCGACGATCAGCGGGAACTTCTCCCGCCGCCTGAGCTTCTGCTGCATGAGGTAGGTACTGACCCGCACGGTCTGGCGCAGCGGCATGGCCATGGCTAGCTCGCCTCCTGGGGGATCGAGGGTGTGGGGTGGGTGAGGGCGCCGGGTGCCGGGCGCCGCCGGTCCGGCCGGTTCTGTTCGTGCCAGTCGACCAGCGCGGGCACGGCGGCCCGCAGCGTGCGCCAGGCCCGGACGCCGGCCGGCAGGGTGCCCGGGCGCAGCAGTTCGTGTTCGGGGGTGTCGACCACCACCCGCAGGACGGCCGCGGGCAGCACCGGGCGGAGTTCGTGCAGGGCGGCGAGGACGGCGGCGGCCTCCATGTCGACGGCGAGCGCCCCCTGCAGGTGCAGGGCGCGCCGTTCCAGGCCGCGCACCACGTGGTCGGCGGTGTGGTGGGTGCCGGTGTGGGCGGTGAGGCCGCGCGCCGTCAGGGCCCGGGTGAGGTCCGGGCCGGAGTCGACGGCGAAGTGGTTCCCCTCGGCGTCGCGCACCCCGTCCGCGACGATGATGTCGGCGGGGGCCACACCGGGCCCGACGGCGGCGCCGAAGCCGGCCACCACGACGGCGCCGTAGCCGCCGGGGGCCGAGGTGAGCAGCCGTCGTACGGCGTGCGAGGCGCGCCGCCGCCCGACGCCGGTGCGCACGAGCACCGGTGGACCGCCGGCCGCGCCGCGCCAGTCCCCTCCGCGCAGGGCCCAGACCTCGGGGCCGAGCGCGCAGAGCACCAGCAGCGGGGCAGGGTTCACCGGGCCGCCCCGATCGCCGGGGTGCCGGTGGCCGGGCGGCCGGTGGCGGGGTTGCCGTGCAGGTACCGGCCCAGTGCGGTGACCGGGAAGACCAGCCGGTACAGGTGGTAGTTGATGGAGAAGTCCCAGGGGAAGCCGGTGCCGGTGAACTGCGGTTCGTCCCAGGTGCCCTCGGGCAGCTGGGTGCGGACCAGCCAGTCGACGCCGCGCTCGACCGCCGGGTTGGCCCGGCCGTCGGGGCCCTCGCCGGCCGCGAGCAGGGCCATCAGCGCCCAGGCGGTCTGCGAGGCGGTGGAGTCGCCGCGCCCGGCCCAGCGGACCGGGTCGTCGTAGGAGCGCATGTCCTCGCCCCAGCCGCCGTCGGTGTTCTGCCGGTCCTCCAGCCAGCGGACGGCGCGGCGGATCGCGGGGTGCTCGTCCGGGACGCCGACGGCGACGAGGGCGGGCAGCACCGAGCCGGTGCCGTAGATGTAGTTGGTGCCCCAGCGGCCGAACCAGGAGCCGTCCGCCTCCTGGTTGCGCAGCAGCCACTCGACGCCCCGCCGGGTGCGCGGGTCCTTGGCCTTGCCGACCTCGGCGAGCATCTCCACCACGTGCGCGGTGACGTCGGCGGACGGCGGGTCGACCACCTCGCCGAAGTCGCAGAACGGCAGCTTGTTGGGCAGGGTGCTGGTGTTGTCGACGTCGAACGCGCCCCAGGCGCCGTTCTTGGACTGCATGCCGAGGTTCCAGCCGACGCCGCGGTCGACCGCTCCGCCGACCTTGCCGGGGTCGGGGTGGTGGACCCGGCGCAGCGCGAGGACCACCTCGGCGGTGTCGTCGATGTCGGGGTAGGTGTCGTTCTCGAACTCGAAGGCCCAGCCGCCGGGGGCGAGCGAGGGCCGCTGCACGGACCAGTCGCCGCGCCGGGTGATCTCCTCGGCGAGCATCCAGTCGACGGCGGAGACCAGGGCGGGGTGGTCGGCCGGCAGCCCGGCGTCGACCAGCGCGATGGTGGCCAGGCAGGTGTCCCAGACCGGGGACTGGCAGGCCTCCAGCCAGCGGCGGCCGTCCTCGGTGTGCACGGTGAAGCGGTCGAAGGAGGAGAGCCCGGCCTGCATCACCGGGTGGTCGAGCTCGTAGCCCTCCAGGTGCAGGGCGATCAGCGAGTAGACGGCGGGCGGCTGGATGCCGCCCCAGCAGCCGTCCGCCTCCTGGCGTTCGACGATCCAGCGGCAGGCCTGGGAGACGGCGAGCCGGCGCAGCGGGCGCAGGGCCCTGCGGTGGTAGGCGTGCAGGACCTTGTCCAGGCGTTCGAAGACGCCGTCCCAGCTGGTGGCGGGGGCGAGCGGGCGCTCGGGGAAGGGGTGGTCCGGGTCGGTGTGCAGCTCGCTGAGCGGGAAGGGCGCGGGGCGGACCGGGCGGTGGGCCGAGACGATGGTCAGCGGCACGATGGTCTGGCGGGCCCAGCAGCCGAAGGCGTAGATGTTCAGCGGGAGCCACTTGGGCAGGAACATGATCTCGGGCGGCATCTCGGGCAGCCGTTCCCAGGGCCACCAGCCGAAGAGCGCGAGCCAGATCCGGGTGAAGACCCGGGCGGCCGCGATGCCGCCGGCGGATCTCACGTAGCGGGCGGCGGCGGCCATGTGCGGGTCGTTCGGGTCGTCGCCGGCGAGTCTGAGGGCGACGTAGGCCTCGACGGTGGTGGAGAGCTCGGGCGGCCCGCCGTGGAAGGTGGACCAGGTGCCGTCCTCCCGCTGTTGGGAGCGGATCCACTCCGCGGTGGCCTTGGTCTGGTCCTCCGTCCGGATCCCGAGGAACTGCCGGAGCAGTAAGTCCTCCGCGTCCATGGTGACGTTGGTTTCCAGGTCTCCCTTCCACCAGCCCTCGGAGCTCTGCAGCGAGAGCAGGTGGGTGGTGGCCCGGGCCAGGGCCTCCTCGGCGGAGGCGGGCCCGGGCGGCTGGTCGGGCGCCTCGGCCGCCCGTACCGGCTCGGGCCCCGCGGGCTGCCACCGGCCGGCGCTCAGCAGCGCCGGCGGGCGGTCGCCCACCGCGACCGGCTCGGAATCGTACTCAGGGTCGAGCCGGCCGTCCGCGGTTGCTGTCAACGTAACGTCACCTCTCTCGTACCACCACGAATTCGGCGAGTGCGACGAAGTGCTCGCGCACCGCGTCGGGCATGGGCACCTCGTCCAGGGCGGCGAGGGCAGTCGTGTGCTGGCGGCGGGCCTCTTCCCGGGTCCAGGCGCGGCCGCCGGCCTCCTCGATCAGGGCGGCGCGGGCGGCGAGCTCGGGCTCGCTCTCCTCGCCGCGGCCGGTCGGGTCGGCCAGCTGCTCGGCGAGCTTGCGGGAGGCGGCACCGCCCTCCGCGAGGGCGGCGGCGACCGGCAGCGACTTCTTGCGCTGGCGCAGGTCGCCCCAGTGCGGCTTGCCGGTGACCTCGGTGGCGCCCCAGATGCCGAGCAGGTCGTCCACCGCCTGGAACGCCAGGCCCAGGTGGTGTCCGTAGCGCTCCAGCGCGCCCGAGACGCGGTCGTCGGCGCCGGCCAGGACGGCGCCGATCGCCGAGGCGGCGGCGAGCAGGGCGGCGGTCTTGCCTCCCTCCATCTCCAGGCACTCGTTGACGGTGACGCTGTCCCGCTGCTCGAAGGCGACGTCCATGGCCTGGCCGTCGATGAGTTTGCGGGTCGCGGTGGTGAGCAGGCGGACGGCGCGCGCGGCGTCGGTGGCGCTCGCGTCACCGGAGGTGGCCGCGTCGAGCAGCACCTCGGTACCGAGCGTCGCCAGTGCGTCGCCGACCAGGATCGCCTGGGCCGGACCGAAGACCGTCCAGGCGGTGGCCCGGTGCCGTCTGGTCTCGTCACCGTCCATCAGATCATCATGGAGCAGGGAGAAGTTGTGCACCAGTTCAACGGCCACCCCGCCGGGTACGCCGGCCTCGGCCGGAGCGCCCACGGCCTGGGCGGAGAGCAGCGCCAGGGCCGGGCGGACGGCCTTGCCGCCGTCCCCCGCGGACGGCGTGCCGTCCCGGTCGATCCAGCCGAAGTGGTACGCGGCAACGGTGTCCATCGGTGCCGCCAGACGGGCGACGGCGGCCTTCAGCGGCGGGGTGCAGAGCGTTCGGCTACGGGCGAGCAGTTCCGGCACCGAGACCGGTTCGGCGTGCGCCGTGCCTCCGACGGCAGTGCCGGTGCGTGACTCCACGTGCGTTCCCTCTCCCTGGTGGTGCCGGGCCGCACGGGACGGCCGGGCGCTTGCGATGTCGATGAGACCGGTACGGCCGACGGCGGCGGACCCGCCGGCTCTCGCGGGGTCGCCGGGGCCGGCGGCGGGGCCCTGGGTCACCTGGGCCACCTCCCGTCGCCCCGGTCCACCGGGAGCCGGGTGCCGGCGGCGGCCAGCGCGGCGTCGGCGGCGGCGTGGCCGCTGCGGACGGCGCCTTCCATGGTGGCGGGCCATCCGGTGGCCGTCCACGCGCCGGCCAGCAGCAGGCCCGGGACCCTCGTCCGGGCGGACGGCCGCACGGCGGCGGTGCCCGGGGCCGGGTCGAAGGTGGCGGTGCGTTCGCGGGTGACGAAGAAGTCCAGCACCTCGGCGCCGCCGGCGGCCGGGAGCAGGCGGGCCAGCTCCGGCAGGTAGCGGCGGCGCAGCTCGGCCACCGGCAGGTCGATCTCGTCCTGCACCGCGGACTGCGAGAGGGCCAGGTACTGGGCGCCGGGGTGCGCCCGGCCGAGCGCGGTGCCGGCCAGGCCGGAGTGCTCGGTGCGGTCGAAGACCCACTGCACCGGCGAGCCGAGCGCGGCGAAGAACGGGCGGCGCAGCACCTTGCGGTCGTAGACCACGTGGACGTTGAGGATCGGCGCGGTGCCGAAGCCGGCCAGGCGGTCCTGCCCGGGGACGGCGTCCGGCGGCAGCAGCGCCACGGCGGTGTCCTGGGCGCCGGCCAGCACCACGGTGTCGGCGGTGAGCAGCTCGCCGCCCTCCAGCCGGACGGCGTGCTGCGGCGCGGCCGGCTTGAGCTCGGCGGCCCGGGCGCGCAGCAGCACCGTGACGCCGGCCCGTTCCAGCTCGGCGAGCGCCCGGTCGTGGTGGATCCGGCCGAGCGGGACGGCCGCCATGCCGATGTCGGAGGCACCCGGATCGGAGAGCAGGCCGGTCTTGAACACCATCGCGGCCAGCGCCAGCGACACCTGGTCGGCCCGGGCGTTCAGGGTGGCCACGCCGACCAGGTCCCAGAGGGCGGCGACGGTCCGGTCGTTCTGCCCGTTGCCGCGCAGCCAGGCGCCGAAGGAGACGGCGTCCAGGGCCGGGTCGGCCAGGTCCAGGCCCTGCAGCGCGAGCGCGCCGCGGACCACCCGGGCGCGGTCGGCCGGGCCCAGGTGCGGGTAGCGGGCCAGGCTGCCGGCCAGGTGGAGCGGGACGGGCAGGCCGGCCCGGCGCAGCCGGCCCAGGGTCCGCTCGGGAGCGCCCTCGGGGCCGGAGACGCCGAGCACCGGCACGTCCAGCCGGTCCTGGAGGTGGACCAGCCGGCCGGCGCCGAGGCGGTCCAGCAGGCCGCGGTAGGCGGTGCAGCAGCGCAGGTAGACGTGCTGGCCGTTGTCGACGGTCAGCTCGCCGCGCTGGAAGGAGAAGGCCAGGCCGCCCAGCCGGGGGCGCCCCTCGACCAGGGTGACCCGGTGGTCGGCCTCGGCCAGCCGCAGCGCGGCGGTGATGCCCGCGAGGCCGCCGCCGACGACCACGGCGGCCGGGCGCGCGGCATCGGCTCGCCCGGTCATCGGCCCTCCCCCTCGCATCCGGCGCCCGGCCGGACGGCGGCCGGGGCGCTCGTGGTCAACACGGTCGTGGCCGAGGCGGCCGCGCCCGGCACGGTCGTGCCCAACACGGTGGACAAAACGGTTCCACCCATCAGTGATTCCCCGCTGACACAGCGTGACAGAACTGCGGCAAGAATCAAGAACGCCCCCCGGCGAGCCCGGAAAGCGCCACGTACGCCTTCTCCCAGCCCGGCAGCGAGACCCGGCCGCGCAGCACCGACTCCGGGTCGGCGGCGATCCGGCCGAGCAGCCGGTGGTAGATGCCGGCCATCGCCGCGGTGCAGGCGCGGCTGCGGCGGTCGAGCATCGGCAGCAGCCGCAGGCCCTCCTCGAAGGCGGCCTGGGCCCGGGCGGCCTCGAACGCCACCAGGCCGGCGAAGTCCGCCCCGGCCGGCGGCCTGGACAGCGCGAAGCCCTGCTGGCAGCCGAACCGCACGAGGTCCTCGGCGGGCAGGTACGTCCGGCCGTTCAGGGCGTCCTCGCGCAGGTCGCGCAGGATGTTGGTGAGCTGCAGCGCCAGGCCCAGGGTGTCGGCGTACTGCGCGCCGCGCTCCGGGTCCTCGCAGCCGTAGACGCCGAGCGAGAGCCGGCCGATCGCGCCCGCGACGCAGCGGCAGTAGACCTTGAGCTCCTCGTACGTCTGGTACTCGGCGCCCTTGAGGTCCATCTCGACGCCGTCGATCAGCTCGTCGAAGCCGCCGAGCGGGATCGGGAAGCGCCGGGCGGCGTCGGCCAGGGCGACCTTGATCGGGTCGGTGTCGTCCTCGGCGACCACGCCGGCCCGGATCTCGTCCAGCAGCTCGCGGGTGCGCAGCAGCGCTTCGGCCTTGCGGTCGTCGGGGAGGTCCCCGTCGCCGATGTCGTCGACCCGGCGGGCCAGGGCGTACAGGGCCGACATGGCCAGCCGCTTCGGCTCCGGCAGCAGGCGGATGCCGTAGCTGAAGTTGCGGGCCTGCAGTCCGGTGACTGCCTCGCAGTACCGGTACGCCGCCATGACCTGCGCCGACGCCAGTGGTGATGCCGCCACTCGGGCGTTCACCTTCCCTTCGCGAAGATGGCCGCCGCCTTCGCTGCGAGGCGGCGCTTGTCCGGCTTCGCCTGCTGGGCGAGCACGTCGTACCCGGCGTCCTCGATGGCCGCCAGGGCCGCGTACCCCCCGGCGGTGAATCCCGCCAGGAGCAGTCGAAGCCTCCCCCGAACCGTACCTACCAATGGCGCGCCGCGGTCGAGCAGGGTGCGGGCCCGCTCCGCCTCGAAGGCGATCAGCTCGCGGACCGCGCCGCTGGCGGTCGGCGCGGCGAGCTCGGCCTCGGTGACGCCGAACCGGGCGAGGTCCTCGGCCGGCAGGTAGATCCGGCCGTGGGAGAGGTCCTCCGCGACGTCCTGGAGGTGTTCGACCACCTGGAGGGCGCTGCAGACGGCGTCCGAGAGCTCGATCCGCTCGGGGGTGGAGCCGCCGGCGATGGCCAGGACGAGGCGGCCGACCGGGTCGGCGGAGAGCGTGCAGTAGCCGATCAGGTCGTCGTAGGTGGCGTAGCGGGTGGTGGTCTGGTCCACCCGGTTGGCCTCGATCAGACGGCGGAACGGCTCCGGGGTCAGCCCGTGCCGGTCCACCACGGGGACGAGGGCGCGCAGCAGCGGGTGGCGGGGGGCCTCGGCGGCCGCGGGGTGCAGGGCGGACTCGAAGACCCGGTCGAGGTCCTGCTCCAGTCCGTCGAGCAGGGCGAGCCGGAAGGCGGTCTCCGCCGCAGTGGGCGGGCCGCTCTGGGCCGAAGGGGTGGCGGGGGGCCGTTCGGCCACCCCGAGCAGCCGGGCGGCGGCGCCCGGGTCGGCGAGGTCGCCGTCGCCGGCGTCGTCCACCAGCCGGGCGAAGCCGTAGACGGCCATCAGGTCTCCCCGCCAGGCGGCGGGCAGGAAGAACGGGGCGACGGGGAAGTTCTCCGCGTTCGCCTTGTCCAGCGTCACCCCCATCGAACGGTCCGCTGGCTCACTACTGGGCTGGGCCGAAGCCGACACTGCAGTCACTCCCCCGTTCTACACCGCTCCGCACGCCCGGCCCGAGTCGGACACGCGTCCGATACCGGGAGTCCCGTACGACACACCACCCCCGCGCCTTACAGCCTGACACCACCGGCCGCGCCGGAGAAGGGCGCCCCGCCCGGCGCACGGGGCGCTCACCCGGGCAGCGGCGGGCCACCCGGGCGACCGCCCCGAAGGCGCCCGAACGCCCGCCCGGCGCCCCGGGCGGGCCCGGGAACGCCGCAGGGGCCGGTGACCGGGTGTCCCGGTCACCGGCCCCGTGCGTGCGGGCCGGGCGGCGCTACGGGCGCTCGCCGCGCTCGTACCGGCCGACGACCTCCTCGGTCGGGCCGTCCATGACCAGCTCGCCGGCTTCGATCCAGATGGTCCGCTCGCAGACCTCGCGGATCGATGCGTTGTCGTGGCTGACCAGGAAGACCGTACCGGCGGACTTGCGCAGCTCGTCGATCCGGGCCTTGCTCCGCTGCTGGAACGACTGGTCGCCGGTGGCCAGCGCCTCGTCGATCAGCAGCACGTCGTGGGTCTTCGCCGCCGCGATGGAGAACCGCAGGCGGGCGCCCATGCCGGAGGAGTAGGTGCGCATCGGCAGGGAGATGAAGTCGCCCTTGTCGTTGATGCCGGAGAAGTCGACGATCTCCTGGTAGCGCGCCCTCACCTGGGCGGGGGTCATACCCATGGCCAGGCAGCCGAGCACGACGTTGCGCTCGCCGGTGAGCTCGTTCATCAGGGCCGCGTTGACGCCCAGCAGCGAGGGCTGGCCGTTGGTGTAGATGGCGCCGCGCTCGGTCGGCAGCAGGCCCGCGATGGCCGCGAGCATGGTCGACTTGCCCGAGCCGTTGGAGCCGATCAGACCGATCGCCTCACCCTTGTAGGCGGTGAAGCTGATGCCCTTGACCGCGTGCACCTCACGTACGCCGGCGGCGCGCTTGCGGCTGATGATGCGGCTCATCGCGGAGGTGGCGCTGCCCTTGCCGGAGCCGGCGCCGTGCACCTTGTAGACGATGTGCACGTCGTCGACGACCACGGTGGGCTCGCGCGCCACGTCGGTGTCCTGGATGCTCAGACCCTTGCGCAGATCGGTGTCAGCCACGGCCGTACTCCTCCTCGGCCTTCCAGAAGAAGACGTATCCGACGACGAACATCCCGACCGCCCAGGCGATGCCGAACTTCCACTGGTGCGCCGGGAACTCCTGGTGCGCCGGGAGGTGCTTGTTGTAGATGACGGGGGCGAAGGCGTGCCGGACCAGGTCCATGTAGACCGAGGCCGGGTTGAGCTGCATCACCTTCTGCCAGAACGGCGGCCAGGTGTTGATCTTGTCCTGGATGCTGAACATCACGCCGGACAGGAACATCCACGCCCGCATCGCGAACGGGATCAGCTGGGAGATGTCACTGGTCTTGGAGCCGATCCGGGCCATCACCAGGGCGATGCCGGTGTTGAACATCGACTGCAGGAGCAGCGCCGGGACCACCAGGACCCAGGTGCGGCCCGGGGCGATCCCGCTCGCCAGCACGACGCCGACCAGCACGACCATCGAGATCAGCAGCTGCTGGAGCTGGATCACCGTGAAGGCGATCGGCAGCGAGGCGCGGGGGAAGTGCAGGGCGCGGATCAGCCCGAGGTTGTCGGCGATCGCCCGGGTGCCGGACTGCACCGCGTTCTGGGTGAACTGGAAGACGAAGACACCGATGCAGAGCCAGGCGGTGTAGGTGCCCTCGGGGAAGTTGTCCTTGCTCTTCAGGATCACGCCGAAGACGAGGTAGAAGACCGCGCAGTTCAGCAGCGGGGTCACGACCTGCCAGAGCTGGCCGAGCTTGGCGTCGGTGTACTGGGCCACCAGGCGGGCGGTGGCGAAGGCCCAGATGAAGTGCCGGCGGGCCCAGAGCTGCTTGGTGTAGGCGACCAGGCCGGGTCGTCTGCCACTGACCGCCAGGCCGTACTTGTCCGCAAGCTGCTTGGGGGTCAGGCCTGCGTCCGCCCCCCTCGGGGCTGAGAGGCTGACGGGTTCACTCACTGTCGACACATTCGTCCTTCGCGCGGGATCGGGTCGGGGCGGGCCGGTCGGCGGGGGTCCGCCGGCCTTTCGCCGAGGGGGATCCACTCGGATCACGGGGGTTGCGGCCGGTGCTGGTCCACCGGCCGGTGCGATCGGCCTGCCCTGCGGCTCGCGACGCAGTGGCAGGCCGTCGCTTCGGTCGTCTGGCGGATCAGACGACCGGCGGTCGGCCCAGCCTGGTCAGTTGCCAAACGGTACGCCATCGCATGGGCCGCCGCTTACCGCAGGGTTCGCGCCAGCCCGCCCGGAACCCGCCCCACCAGGCCTTCAGCGCCTCCTTGGAGGGGCGGCGGGCCAGCGTGAGCAGGAACCAGGTTCCCAAGTAGAGAGGCACCAACAGGGCCGGAAGGTTCCGCCGGGCGAGCCAGACCCTGTTCCGGGCCACGTTGTGGAAGTACGCGGCGTGCCGAGCGGGCGAGGTCGCCGGGTGGTACAGCACCACGTCGGCGCGGTAGTCGATGGCCCAGCCGGCGTCCGCCGCGCGCCAGGCGAGGTCGGTCTCCTCGTGCGCGTAGAAGAACTCGGCGGGCAGCTGGCCGGCCTGCTCGAACACCGTGCAGCGCACCGCGCTCGCACCGCCCAGGAAGGTGGTCACCCGGGAGGACCGCAGCGGGTCGCTCGCCCGCAGCCGGGGGACGTGCCGGCGCTGGGTGACGCCGGTCTCGGGATCGGCGATCCGGAAGCTGACGATGCCCAGCCGCGGGTCGGCCGTGAAGGCCTCGCGCAGCAGCCGGGCCGAGTCGGTGCCCGGCAGCAGGCCGTCGTCGTCCAGGAAGAGCACCGCGTCGACGTCCCGGCCGTCCTTGCCGAACAGCTCGATGCCGACGTTGCGCCCGCCCGGGATGCCGAGGTTCTCCGGCAGCTCGACGCTGCGCACGTCGCCGGGGAGGGACGGCAGCGGGGCGCCGTTGGCGACCACGGCCAGCTCGACCCGCGGGCCCTCCTGGGCGCGGACCGAGGCGATCAGGGCGTTGAGCTCCTCCGGCCGGTTGCCCATGGTGATGATGACCGCGCCGAGCCGGAAGGTGTCGGCCCCGGTCTGCACGGCGCTCACCGCAGCCTGCTCGAAAGGACGATGCTCAGCAGGTGGAGCACGGTCTGCAGCATGGCGATCGCGGCCAGCACGACCACCGCGAGCCGGGTGAAGAACAGCCCGCCGTGCACGGCGTCCGCGACGCCCGCGGCGAGGATGAACAGCGAGGCCTCGACCGCACCCACCAGGCGGTGGAACTTGAGGACGGAGGCCGCGCGGCGGGCCTTGGCGACGCCGGCCGAGCGCGGCACCGAGGCGCTGTCCTCGACCGCGGTCATGCCGCTGCGGGCGCGGGCCACGTCCACCAGGTCGGTCTCGGACTTGATCAGGATCGCGCCGAGCGCGGCCAGGGTGCCGAGGAAGGCCCACTCCCAGTGCGAGCCGCCGCCCTCGCGGTGCAGCAGGTCGGTGGCGCGCAGGCCGAGGCCGGTGAGCAGGGCCGCCTCGGACATGTAGTGACCGACCCGGTCCAGGTAGACGCCGGTGAGCGAGGTCTGCCGGCGCCAGCGGGCGACCTCGCCGTCGACGCAGTCCAGGAGCAGGTAGACCTGGATGAGCAGGGCGCCGAGGACCGCGCCGACGAGGCCCGGGACGACGAGCGCGACACCGGCCAGGATGCCGGTGAACATCATCAGGTAGGTCAGGCCGTTGGGCGTGATCGCCGTCATGGTGGAGAGCACGCGGGTGATCCGCAGCGAGATCTTCCGCATGTAGAGGCGGCCGGCCCAGTGCTCCGCGCTGCGGCGCTGGAGCATGCCCTCCGGGTGGATCACCGCGCGCAGCTCCTCGATGGAGGGGCGGCGGGTGAGGTCCACCGGGGCCGGGGGAGAGCCCTTCGTGGCGGGGTCAGCTGTTGACGGCTTGGACATAGTCGGCGTACGCGTCCCTGATGGCTGAAGGGGAGAGGTCGAGGTGCTCGAGGATGGTGAAGCGGCCCGGACGGGTGTTCGGAGCGTAGTGCACCGCTTCGGTGAACTCCGCCTCCGTGAAGCCGATCTGAGCTGCGGTCACCGGCAGCCCGTGGCGCGCCAGGCGCTCCACGATCAGACCGGTCAGCTCGCGCTCGCCCCGCAGGAAGCTGGCGAAGGCGGCCCCGAGGCCGACCTGCTCGCCGTGCTGGGCGGACCGCTTGGGATACAGCACGTCCAGGGCATGCGAGATCTCGTGGCAGGCGCCCGAGGAGGGCCGGGTGCTGCCCGCGATGTTCATCGCGATGCCGGACAGTACCAGGGCTTCCGCGAGCGCAGTAAGGAGGTCCTGATCCTGAAGGTTTCCTGGGTGGCGCAGCAGGTTCTCGCCGGCCGAGCGGGCCATCGCGACGGCCAGTCCGTCCACCGGTTCACCGGTCACGGCCTGCGACAGCTCCCAGTCGGCGCAGGCCGAGATGTTGGAGATGACGTCGCCGATCCCGGCCGCCACGAAGCGCGGCGGGGCCTGCCGGATCACGTCCAGGTCCACCACGATCCCGATCGGGCTCGGCACCCCGTAGGAGCCCCGGCCGGCGTCGTTGTCGAGGGTGGAGACCGGCGAGCAGATGCCGTCGTGCGCGAGGTTGGTGGCGACCGCGACCAGCGGCAGGCCGACCCGCGCCGCGGCGTACTTGGCGGCGTCGATGATCTTGCCGCCGCCGAGGCCGACGATCGCGTCGTAGTGCCCGCCGCGCATCGCCTCCGCCAGCCGGACCGCGCTGTCCAGGCTGCCGTCGTCGACGTTGTACCAGTCGGCACCGGGCAGGGCCGGCTCCAGCCGCGCGCGCAGCACCGCCCCCGAGCCGTTGCTGATCGCCACCGCGATCCGGCCCGAGGCGGAGAGCCGCTGGTCGGCGAGGATCCCGCCGAGCGCGTCCAGCGCGCCCGAGCGGATCTCCACGAAGACCGGCGACGGCACCAGCCGGGTCAGTACTGGCACGCGATCTCCCGCGCCTTGGCCAGGTCGTCGTGGTTGTCGACCTCGACCCAGGACACCTCGCCGATCGGCTGCACGTCGATCCGCAGGCCGCGGTCGACCATCTCCTGGTAGCCGTCCTCGTAGTACAGCTGCGGGTCGCGCTCGTAGGTGGCGCGCAGCGCGTCGGTGAGGTCGGCGGCGGCGGCCGGGTTGATCACGGTGACGCCGATGTACTCGCCGGTGGCCTCGGCCGGGTCCATCAGCTTGGTGATGCGGCGCATGCCGGCGGCGGGGTCGACGACGACCTTCATCTCCTCGTCGGCGAGCTTCTTCACCGTGTCGAGGGCGAGCAGGATGCCGGGGGCGTCACCGCTCTCGGCGAGCCGGGCGTTGCCCTCCAGCATGGTCCGCTGGACGGAGGCCGGGTGGACGGTGTCGCCGTTGGCGAGCAGCAGGCCCTCGGTGAAGAGCTCGCGGGCGCACCAGAGGGAGTAGGCGTTGTTCCACTCCTCGGCCTTGTCGTTCTCGACCAGGGTGAGCTTGACGCCGTACTTCTGCTCCAGCGCCGCCTTGCGGTCGTACACCGCCTCCTTGCGGTAGCCGACGACGATCGCCGCCTCGCGCAGGCCGACCTCGGCGAAGTTGCCGAGGGTGAGGTCCAGGACGGTCCGCTCCCCGTCGACCGGCACCAGTGCCTTGGGCAGGGTGTCGGTGTACGGGCGCAGTCGGCGGCCGGCGCCGGCTGCCAGGACGAGGCCGATCATGCGGGGGTCTCCTGATCCGTCGTGCTCTGGTGATCCGTTGATCCGTCGTGTCCGCTGGTCCGCCGGTCCGGTGCGGTCCGTGCGGTCCCTCGGTGGGTGCGCTGCCGCCCGTCCGTCCCGCGGGGACGGAGCGCCGCCGGCGCGCGGGTGGCGCGCCGGTGCCGGCGGGGGTGCGGGCACCGCGTCGTATGTGATGGTAGGCGACCGCGGCGACCAGCCCGAACGGGGCCGGGGCCCCGCGCACACCGGGCCCCGGGCGACCGGCGGGCGCTCCGGGCCGGCGCGGCGGGGGTTGTGAAGGAGGAGTGCCGCCGACGTGTCGGTTTCGCCGTGCGTGCACCATCGGATCGAACGCCGGCCGAACGAGACCCGAACGGTTCTGCTAATCCATTGCCCGTTCCGGGGACGGGATCGGACCGGGTTCGGTCATGATCGGCCCGGTTGTGCGTGGGACCCCTGTGCACCGCCACCCGTACGGCAGACTGGAGCACGACGCCACCGGCGCTCCCTTTTGCCCCCGAAAGAGGCCTCATGCCCCAGAGTCTGCCGCCCAGCCCGACGCACTTCACCTCCGAGATCGACACCGGTCTCGACGTGGAGACCGACGTGACGGCCGACCCGACGGCCTCGACCGGGACCGGGGCCGCCGGGCCGGAGATCCTGCTGGAGCTCGTCGACGACGAGGGCGTGACCATCGGCACCGCCGAGAAGCTCTGGGCCCACCAGCAGCCGGGCCGGCTGCACCGGGCGTTCTCGGTGTTCCTCTTCGACCGCCAGGGCCGCCTGCTGCTGCAGCGCCGCGCCCTGGGCAAGTACCACTCCCCCGGCGTCTGGTCGAACACCTGCTGCGGCCACCCGTACCCGGACGAGCAGCCGTTCGTGGCCGCCGCCCGGCGCACCGCGGAGGAGCTGGGCGTCGCCCCGGCGCTGCTCTGCGAGGCGGGGACGGTCCGCTACGACCTGCCGGACGAGGCCTCGGGCCTGATCGAGCGGGAGTGGAACCACCTGTTCGTGGGGCTGGCCACCGCGCCGGTGCGGCCGAACCCGGAGGAGGTGGACGACTTCGCCTTCGTCACCGCGCAGGAGCTGCGCGAGCTGCAGGAGGAGCGGCCGTTCTCGGTCTGGTTCCGGACCGTGTTCGAGGCGGCCCTGCCCGGGATCCGCGAGATCGCCGGCCGGGACTGGTAGGCGCTTCGCCGGGGCCGGGCGCTGCGCCGACGTCCGGTCGCCCACCCGGCCTCGGGCCGGTTTCTGGCCGGCCACCCGACCTCGGGGCGGTCACCCGGCGTCGGGGGGTCACCCGGGCCGGCGTCCGCCACTCCGGCTTCTCGCCGGTCACTCGGCCTCGGGCCGGTCCGCGTCCTGCCGGGGGATGGGCAGCGAGGCCCAGATGACCTTGCCGCCCTCCCCGGTGCGCTCGACGTCGCAGATCCCCCCGGCCTGCAGCGTCACGCTCTTCACCAGCAGCAGCCCGCGCCCACCGGTCCGCCCGGTGTCGCTCTCCAGCGCCTTCGGCCGGTACGGGTCGCCGTCCTCGACCGAGACCCGCACCCAGCCGCCCCGCACCGCCAGCTCGGTGGTCACCTCCGGGGAGAGCTCCGCGGCGTGCGTCACGGCGTTGCCGACCAGCTCGGAGACGATCAGCAGCAGGTCGTCCACCAGCTCCTGGTAGCGCACCCCGGCCATCCCCTGGGCCAGCAGCCGGTCCCGCACCGCATGCCGGGTCCGCGGCACGGAGGCCTCGGCGGCGGGCACCGCGAACCGCCACACCCCCTCGACCGGCCCGGCCCCGGCCCGTCTCGGCCCGGCCTCCGCCGCCCCGCTGATCTGCTCCAGCTCCACGTCCAGCCGCCCTTCGTCCGCGACCCCGGGAATCAGGCGTTCCGCTCATGGCGCCCTCGGTCCACAGAGGCTAGGAGAGCCGCCGGGGGGTCCGGGGCACCGTCGACAACTTGCCCGTGTCGGATCGCTCCCGCCCGATTCCGATCGCTCCCCCCTCTCAACCCGATCGATTCCCGCCCCCGAAACCACCGGTTCGCTCAGATCATCGACCCGTCCCGGCCACCCCCGCGATCCCCACCGGGGAAACGCAGGTGAGAAGCACTCCAGAACCCTGGTAATGTTCTCTCTGTCGCCGAGGGGGCGAGAGAAAAGCCCCCGAAGCACACACCCCGTCCGGGTGGCGGAATGGCAGACGCGCTAGCTTGAGGTGCTAGTGCCCTTTATCGGGCGTGGGGGTTCAAGTCCCCCCTCGGACACCGGCGATTCCCCGTGGGAACTCGAAAGAGATCCCACGGGGAATTTCTCTTTGCGGGGCCCCTTTTGCGGCTCCGCGGTGGGGGCATTGCTGCGGGGGCGCTGCCGCTACAGCGCAATTCCGGCCCGATCCCGGCGCTGTTCCCGATCCGGCCCCGATCCGGCCCCGATCCGGCCACCGGCCCGCTCCGCGGCACGCGATCGCGCACACGCGCCACTCCTCCCGACCGGCCTCCGCGCCGCCGCCACGCCCCTGACCTGCGGGCATCGTGCTCCGATAGTCGGACACGAGATGGCAACGATCGAACGATCTGAGCTTCACCTGAGGCTTTCGCCCGATTTCGCACCATAGTCTGCTCTGCGTTTGTCCTGACCCCGACGAGAGAGAGGACCGATTCGTTGAGCGCGCCCGATTCGACGACGGCATCGACGGCCTCCCATCAGAACTACCGACGTTCGCTCGGCACCATCAGCCTGACCGCGGTCGGGCTCGGCTCGATCATCGGGTCGGGCTGGCTGTTCGGAGCCGAGCGCGCGGCCAGACTGGCAGGCCCCGCGTCGATCGTCGCGTGGGTGATCGGGGCCGCGGTCGCGCTGACCATCGCGCTGACCTACAGCGAGCTCGGTTCGATGTTCCCCAAGGCCGGCGGGATGGTCCGGTACGGCCAGTACTCGCACGGGTCGCTGGCGGGCTACCTGGCCGCCTGGGCCAACTGGATCGCGATCGTCTCGGTGATCCCCGGCGAGGCGACCGCCTCGGTCCAGTACATGAGCTCCTGGGACTTCGGCTGGGCCAAGGACCTCTACGACGGACAGGAGCTGTCCGTCAGCGGCGTCGCCCTGGCCAGCGTGCTGCTTGTCGGCTACTTCGCGCTGAACTGGTTCGCGATCACGCTGTTCGCCAAGACCAACACCGCGATCACCGTGTTCAAGGTCGTCGTGCCGACGCTGACGGCGGGCGCGCTGCTGCTCGCCCACTTCGACACCGCCCACTTCACCGACCACGGCGGCTTCGCCCCGAACGGCTGGAGCGCGGTCTTCACCGCGGTCGCCGTCTCCGGCATCGTCTGGGCCTTCAACGGCTTCCAGTCCCCGCTGAACCTGGCCGCCGAGGCGCGCAACCCCGGCAAGTCGCTGCCCAAGGCCGTGATCGGCTCCATCCTGATCTCCCTGGTGATCTACGTCGCGCTGCAGGTCGCCTTCCTGGGCGCCATCCCGGCCGCGGACCTCTCCGGCGGCTGGGGCTCGCTCGGCTACACCTCCCCGCTGGCCGACCTCTCCATCGCCTGGGGCCTGAACTGGCTGGCGCTGCTGCTCTACGCGGACGCCTTCGTCTCCCCCAGCGGCACCGGCATGATCTACGCCGCCACCACCTCGCGCATGATCCACGGCGTGCAGGAGAACGGACACCTGCCGTCCCTGTTCGGCCGGGTGGACCCGAAGACCGGCATCCCGCGCCCGGCCCTGCTGCTCAACCTGCTGATCGCCTTCCTCTTCCTCGCGGTCTTCCGCGGCTGGGGCTCGCTCGCCGAGATCGTCTCGGTGGCCACCGTGATCTCGTACATCACCGGCCCGGTCGCCGTCATGGCGCTGCGCCGGCTGGCCCCCGAGCTGCCGCGCCCGGTCCGCCTGCGCGCGATGCCGGTCATCGCCCCGGTCGCCATGGTCTTCGGCTCGCTGGTGCTGTACTGGGCCCGCTGGCCGCTGACCGGCAAGGTCATCCTGCTGATGGCGGCCGGCCTGCCGATCTGGGCCTGGTACGAGCTGCGCAAGCCGTTCGCCGAGCTGAAGCCGCACCTCAAGGCGGGTGCCTGGATGGTGGCCTACCTGTTCGTGATGGCCGCCGTTTCCTGGGCCGGCTCCGCCGACTTCGGCGGCCACGGCTACCTGCCGGAGGGCTGGGACCTGCTGATCGTCGCGGCGATCGGTCTCGCCTTCTACCAGTGGGGCGTCGCGAGCGCCTGGGCCAACCCGTCCCTCGCCGCCGTCAAGGCCGAACTCGCCGCCGAGGCCGCGGACGCCGACGAGGACCCCGCCGGCGCCACCCGGCTGCCCCACCAGGCCGGCGAGACCTCACGGGTCTGAGCGGACCGCGCACTGACAAGGGGAGAGGGGTGTGTCGAGCTTGAAGCTCGACACACCCTCTCCCCTTTGCCGGTGCATCCTCATGCATGCCGTGTACCGACACGTGCGGCCGAACGGCCTGCCGCCGGTGTCGACCTCCCGAGGGGTACGGCCCGGCAGTTCTTCGAAGCGCCGGTCGAGTCGACTCGACCGGCGCTTCGGCGCTGGGAGGGGCGTCCTCGGCTCCGGGGTGGTCAGGCGGATGCAGGGTCGGCGGTACGGCCGGCCGTGGGGTGGTCGGCGGTGCGGGCGAGGCGGGCGGCGAGGCCCAGGTGGAGGACGGCGAGCACGGCGCCGCCCGCGGTCATCCCCGGGTTGTGGGCCACCAGGCCGATGGCGGCGTCGCCCGCCTGGACCGCCCCCGCGACCAGCAGTAGCGGCACCAGACCACGCCCGGTCCGGCTGACGAGCAGCTGACGCAGCAGGGCCGCGCCGAGCGGCAGGGCCCGGACCACGTACGCCTGGACGTACAGCTCGGTGAGCGGACCGGCGTGCTCGGCGGCGCCCGGCAGGGCCAGCTCCGGGGAGAGCAGGCCGACGACGGCGGAGGCCATGGAGAGCGCGGCCCCGGCGGCATTGGCGATGGCGAGGGCCCGCATGCCCCGGGTGGTGGCGAGGGTGGAACGGCGCAGCATTGAGTCACTCCCCGAATCGTTCTGACTCTGAATGGTTCCCGCATGCTAGCGTTCCTCATGTGAACGATGTCAAGCCCCCGCAGGCCGCCGCCCGACCCGTGACGACCTCCGTGGTGTTCCGGCTCGGCACGCTCGGCAGTGTCGTCACGGCCCGGTACACCGAGGCGCTGGCGGAGATCGGGCTCAAGCCCAAGCACGTCGGCCTGATGGTCGCGCTGGACTCCGGCGCGCCGCCGTCGCAGCTGGAACTCGCCCGGACCATGGCGGTCGCACCCAGCCTGGTGGTCTCGCTGGCCGACCACCTGGAGCAGATCGGCGCGGTGGACCGGGTCCGCGACCCGGCGGACCGGCGGCGCCAGGTGCTGGCCCTGACCGGCGCCGGGCGGGCGCTGCTCGCCGAATGCGCGGCGCTCGCGCACCGGCTGGACGAGGAGGTCACCGCCGCGCTGGGGGCTTCGGAGCGCGAGGCACTGCGGCGCACGCTCGGCGTCCTGGGCGCCGAGGCGGGGCTGCCGACCCACGACTGAGACCGGTGCGGCGGCCGGCTGTCCGGCGGGGACGCGGGCTGTCGGTGCCGCCCGGGAGTGAGAACGGCGAGAGCCGCGCGGCACGGGGCCACGCGGCTCTCGGGCGCACTCTCGCGGACGGGGTGCGCCGGGCGCGGTCCGGCGCCCGACGGTTCGGTGGTTCAGCGATCCAGCGATTCGGTGATTCGGTGATTCGGCGATTCAGCGGATCACAGCAGTCGACGGGTCGGGCGCCGGCGGCCCCGGGGGTCAGCCGCGGCGGGCGCGGCGGATGGCGGAGGTGACGACGGGGGGGAGCAGGTCGCCCGCGACGCGCTTGGCGACGTTGACCGGCCGCCGGCGCTCGGCCGCGCGGGCGCGGCGGGCGTCGAGGTCGGCCGCGGCCGCACGCTGTGCCCGCTGCTCCTCCTCCGCCGTCTGCTCGGCCTCGCGGCGGGCGGCCTCCGCGGCCAGCCGGTCGTGGTGGCGGGAGGGCCGGAACGGGGCGATCCGCAACGGGTTGTTGCCGATGCGCACCATGCGCCGGCCGTTCAGCACCTCGACCGTGAGGTCGCAGTCCTCGGACAGGTCCACCCGGTCCAGCAGGTCGCGCTGGGCCGGCTCGGGGTCGCCCCAGGTGCCGTAGAACTTGCCCTCGGTCAGCACGATCGGCTTCAGGTCGTGGTTGAAGACCGCCTCCCAGGTGGCGGCGGCGACGCCGGGGGTGTGCGCCGAGCGGTAGTCGTCCAGGACCACCACGCCCTCCGGCTGCAGCGCCACCCGGGCCACCTGCAGATCGCCCACCACGTGCTCGTACAGGTGCGAGGCGTCGATGTGGATGAAACGGAAGGCGCCGGCCGGGATCCGGCCGCCGGCCAGGCTGGAGGTCGGCGCCTGGATGATCTCGGGGAGCTCGTCGTGGAAGGAGAGGTAGTTCTCCTCGAACGCGGACCTGGTCAGCGTCCTCCGGTAGGACATCTCCATCTCGGCGGCGTTCTCGTCGTCCGGGGCGTCCGAGTCGAACAGGTCACAGACGGTGAAGGTCTCGGACGGCTGCAGGTGGCCCCCGATGACGATGGCGCTGCGCCCCAGGTAGGCGCCCATCTCCAACAGGTCGCCGGTCACCCCCGCCTTCTCCTGCCGGGTGAGGAACCACTCGAACAGGTGGCGGTCGTGGTCCCAGAACCAGCCGGGGACGTCGTCGAGCACGGCGGGCTCGGCGGGCCGGTGCTGCTCGGTGCGCAAGGCGGCGTCTGTCACGAGGTAGCTCCTTACACGGTACGGACGACCGATGGGAACGGTCCCTGGACTCGGGACGGCGGGTCCCGGACCGCGAACGGTCTCCCACCCATCATCCGGAGGAGCCGGCGGACCGGCACGGCGAAAACCCGCCCGGACTCGCCACCGGCACCACTGCCGAAGGCCCGAGTGCGCTGCAATCTACCCTCCAGTGACCGGAGTTGAGGAGCTTTTGCACAAGGAATCGGCCGCGACCCGTCAATCCGCCGGGAAGGGGCGAACGGTGGCATCGAAATGAAGGGGAACGCACACCACCCAGCGCGCGCCGGGCACCTGCGCACGGCGACGAGCCGCCCCGCACCGGACGGCGGAGGCGGTTTCCGGCCAGGTGGGCCGCCGGATCCGGCTCTTGCGCACGCCCGCCCGACCGTCCTTGACTGGCCTCCGACCAGCGATGGTAGTTGAGACGCCGATCACACGAAAGGACCAAGCGGTGCAGCAGCACGCGGAGTACCAGCGCGCGGAGGACGCCGTCCCGTACGGCGAGCACGGCGACCAGTACGTCGACGGCGGCTGGCGCCCCTCGCTGGACACCGGCGCGATCACGGTGCTGAATCCGGCCACCGAGCAGGTGCTCGCCACCGTTGCGGCCGGCGGCGCGGCCGACGTGGACGCCGCCGTCACGGCCGCCCGCCGGGCCGCGCGGGCCTGGGGCGCGACCACCCGCGAGGAGCGGCTGGCCCCGCTCACCCGGCTGCGCGACGGCCTGGCCGCGTACCAGGAGGAGATCGCCGCCACCGTGGTCGCCGAGCTCGGCGCGCCGATCGGCTTCGCCGCCGCCGTGCACGCGGGGCTGCCGCTCGCCGTGGCCGGCTCGTACGTGACGCTGCTCGCCGACCACCCCTTCGAGGAGCGGGTCGGCAACTCCGTGGTGTTCGCCGAGCCGGCCGGCGTGGTCGCGGCGATCACGCCGTGGAACTACCCGCTGCACCAGATCGTGGCCAAGGTGGTGCCCGCCCTCGCGGCCGGCTGCCCGGTGGTCCTCAAGCCCGCAGAGGACACCCCGCTGGTCGCCCGGCTGTTCGCGCGGCTGGTCCACGAGGCGGGCTTCCCGGCCGGGGTGTTCAACCTGGTGACCGGCACCGGCCCGGCGGCGGGCGCGGCCCTGGCCGCCCACCCCGGGGTGGACGTGGTCTCGTTCACCGGCTCCACCACCGTCGGCCGGAGCGTCGCGGAGACCGCCGGCCGCGGGATCAAACGGGTCACTCTGGAGCTGGGCGGCAAGTCGGCCAACGTCGTGCTGCCCGGCGCCGACCTGGCCCGGGCGGTCAGCGTCAACGTGGCCAACGTCTTCGCCAACTCCGGCCAGACCTGCAGCGCCTGGACCCGGCTGCTGGTGCACCGGGACCAGTACGAGGAGGCGGTGGCGCTCGCCGCGAAGGCCGCCGGCAAGTACCTGCCCGGCGACCCGGCCGATCCGCAGACCCGGGTCGGCCCGCTGGTCAGCGCCCGTCAGCGCGAGCAGGTCCGCGGCTACATCACCGGCGCGCTGGCCGAGGGCGCCCGGCTGGTGGTCGGCGGCGCCGAGGCCCCGGACGGCCTGGCGGCCGGCTACTACGTCCTGCCGACCGTCCTCGCCGACGTCACCGCCGACATGACGGTGGCCCGGGAGGAGGTGTTCGGACCGGTGCTGGCGATGCTGGCCTACCGCGACGAGGACCACGCCGCCGAGTTGGCCAACGCGACCGAGTACGGCCTGGCCGGGGGTGTCTGGGCGGCGGACACCGCCACCGCCGCGGCCTTCGCCCGCCGCCTCGACGCGGGACAGATCGACCTCAACGGCGGCCGCTTCAACCCGCTGGCGCCGTTCGGCGGTTACAAGAACTCCGGCCTCGGCCGCGAGCTGGGCCGGCACGGCCTGGAGGAGTTCCTGCAGTACAAGTCCCTGCAGTACTGAGGCGGTCGGGGCCGCCGGAGGCCGAGGGGCGCGGGCCCCCCGACCTCCGGCGGTGCCGGCGTCAGACCAGGTCGACGCCCGGGTAGAGCGGGAAGCCGGACAGCAGGTCGGCGGCGCGCTTGGCGACGCCCTCGCTCAGCGCGGCGTCCAGGGTGTACTGGGCCTTGGACGGGGCGCCCGCGGCGGTGGTGACCGGGGTGGTGCCGCGCAGGACGGTGTCGACCAGGGCGGCGACCTCGTCCATCTCGGCGGTGCCGAGGCCGCGGGTGGTGAGCGCCGGCGTGCCGAACCGGACGCCGGAGGTGTACCAGGCGCCGTTCGGGTCCTGCGGGACGGAGTTGCGGTTGGTGACGATGCCGGAGTCCAGCAGCGCGGCCTCGGCCTGGCGGCCGGTCAGGCCGTAGCCGGAGACGTCGGCGAGGACGAGGTGGTTGTCGGTGCCGCCGGTGACCAGCTTGCCGCCGCGCCGCAGCAGGCCCTCGGCGAGCGCCCGGGCGTTGTCGACCACCTGGTGGGCGTAGGCCCGGAACTCCGGACGGCGGGCCTCCGCGAAGGCGACGGCCTTGGCGGCCATCACGTGCGAGAGCGGGCCGCCGAGCACCAGCGGGCAGCCGCGGTCGACGTGCTCGGCCAGCTCGGAGGCGCAGAGCACCATGCCGCCGCGCGGGCCGCGCAGGGACTTGTGGGTGGTCGTGGTGACGATCTGGGCGTGCGGCACCGGGTCGTGGTCGCCGGTGAGCACCTTGCCGGCGACCAGGCCGGCGAAGTGGGCCATGTCGACCATCAGGGTCGCGCCGACCTCGTCCGCGATCTCGCGCATCCGGCGGAAGTTCACCAGCCGCGGGTAGGCCGAGAAGCCGGCCACCAGGATCAGCGGGCGGAACTTCTTGGCGGTGGCGCGCAGCGCGTCGTAGTCGATCAGGCCGGTGGCCGGGTCGGTGCCGTAGCTGCGCTGGTCGAACATCTTGCCCGAGATGTTGGGCCGGAAGCCGTGGGTGAGGTGGCCGCCGGTGTCCAGGGACATGCCGAGCATCCGCTGGTTGCCCAGTTCCTGGCGCAGCTCGGCCCAGTCCTGCTCGGTCAGGTCGTTGACGTTGCGCACCCGGGCGCGCTCCAGGGCCGGGCTCTCCACCCGCTGGGAGAGGACGGCCCAGAAGGCGGTCAGGTTGGCGTCGATGCCCGAGTGCGGCTGGACGTACGCGTGGTCGGCGCCGAAGAGGGCGCGGGCGTGCTCGGCGGCGATGGTCTCGACGGTGTCGACGTTGCGGCAGCCGGCGTAGAAGCGGCGGCCGGCGGTGCCCTCGGCATACTTGTCGCTGAGCCAGTTGCCCATGGCCAGCAGGACGGCCGGGGAGGCGTAGTTCTCGCTGGCGATCAGCTTGAGCGAGGCGCGCTGGTCCTCGATCTCCTGGCCGATCGCGGCGGCGATCCGCGGCTCGACCTCGCGGACGGTGTCCAGGGCGCTGCGGAAGGCGGTGTTGGCGACGGCACTCGCGGTGGTGTGGGGCTGCTGGGCGGCCAAGGCGGTCTCCTCGTGTCCTCGTGACGCGTTCGGACGGCCCAGGCGCTCGGCAACTTGACGTGGCGTTCCACGGAGCCGCTTCCCGATGGTTGATTCCATCCGTGCGCGCCAGTCGCGGCTCGCCCGGATCGTATCAACACCGGAGGGACGGCGAGGGCGGTCTCAGAGTTCGGGACGGGCCGCCCCCGCGGGCCCGTGGCCGCGCCCGTCCCGGGCCCCCGGCAGCGCGCCGCGGGGGTGCCCGGGACGGGCGGGGACGGGCGGGGCCACGGGCCCGGACGTGCAGGCGGGAAGCGGTGCGCCGGGCGGGCTTCCACTCCCCCGGCGTTCGGCTGCGCGGCCGGCCCCGGAGGCACTAGCGTGCGAGCAGGAGTGATCACCAACCCGAGGGGCCACTTGTGTCGGACGACCTGCTCATGGCGAAGATCCACCACGGCTTCGACCACCTCGACGCCGACGGCGACGGACTGCTGACCGAGCGGGACCACGTGCTGATGGGCCACTCGGTGGCACGTTCGCTCGGGCACCCGGAGGGGTCGGAGGCCGAGGCCTGGATCGTCCGCGCCTACCTGACGATCTGGCACGACCTGCACCTGGCCCACCTGCCCGCCGACACCCAGGCGATCACCCGCGAGCAGTTCGTCGCCTCGACCGGCTCGCTCGCCGACGACCCGGAGGCCGCACAGGCCAGCCTGGGCGCGCTGGCCGGCGCCTTCCTCGCCGTCGCCGACACGAGCAAGAGCGGGACGGTCGACGCGGGCGAGTTCTTCGTCTTCCAGCGCGGCCACTTCGCCGGGCTCTCCCGCGACGACGCCGACGAGGCCTTCCGGCGGCTCGACCGCGACGGCGACGGCAGGCTCTCCGCCGCCGAATTCACCAGCGCCATCATCGAGTTCTGGACCAGCCGCAACCCCGAGGCCCCCGGCAACTGGTGGACCGGCCGACCCCCGTTCGCACGGTAGCGGCGGCCCGGAACCCGCGTTCCGCGATGCGGGACCCGTGCGGTCGACCGGCCGGGGCGGGCGGGACGGCCGGGTAGCGTGGGAGTGTCTGTGTCCGGGCGGGGGCAGCCGAGGACGGCACGGTGCGAGGCGGCGCACCGGCATTCGTCCGGCCGCCGCACCGGCGCCGGCTGCCGTGTCCGACCGGGCGCGGTACCGACCTCCTCCGAGGACTCCGCGCCATGCCCACCACCGCCTACCTCAGCCGCCCCGCCCTGGTCGTCGGCCCGCACGCCGTCCGGGCCGAGCGGATCCGGGACGACATCCTCGCCCGCAACCCCGGCTACTCGGCTCGCCAGGCCCAGACCGTCCGGATGGCCCTGGGCAACCTGCCCGGCACCCGGCGCTACTTCCAACCGTACGAAGTGGTCACCTCCCCCGGCCGCACCGCCGCCGAGCGCAAGACCACCGTGATGGCCGATCTGCTGACCGCCGCCGAGCACGCCGTGGCCGCGGCGATGGCGGACGCCGGGGTGGCGGCCGGCGACGTCGACTGCGTCATCGTCACCAGTGCGACCGGGGACGGCGTGCCGGGCCTGGACGTCCAGCTGCAGCAGCGGCTCGGGCTGCGCCCCGACATCAGCCGCCGGCCGCTCACCCAGCTGGCCTGCGCGGGCGGTGCGCACGTGCTGATCATGGCTGAGGAGCACCTGGCCCGGCACCCGGACGCGGTCGTCCTGGTGGTCGCCGCCGAGTCGCTCTCCTCGCTCTACCAGGACAGCCAGACCTCGATCGAGGACCAGATCTACAAGGCGCTCTGGGGCGACGCGGTGGCCGCGGCCGTCGTGACCGCGGAGCAGCGCACGCCCGGGCTCCGCCTCGACCACACCTTCGAGTACACCATCCCGCAGACCACCGACCGGTACCGGAAGCTGACCGACGGGCGCGGTGACCACTTCGCCTCCACCCGCGCCTCGCTGCGCTCCGTCACCGACCTGGGTCCGGCGCTGCTCGGCTGGCTGGACAAGCACGGCGGCCGGGAGCTGGACTTCGGCGTGCTGCACCCGGGCGGCCCGGCGATCCTCGACCGGCTCGGCGGCCTGCTCGGCCTGGACGAGGAGTTCCTGCGCCACTCCAAGGGGGTGCTCGGCGAGGAGGGCAACCTGGGCGGCGCGACGATCTTCTCCGTGCTCGCGCGCACCCACGGCGCGCCGCCGGCGGACGGGGCGCGCGGGCTGGTCTTCGGCCTGGGGCCGGGCGTCGCGCTCAGCGCCCTGCTCGTCGGCTGGGCCGGTCCGGCCGCCTGAGCGCGGCAGCCGGTGTCCGTGGGCGGGGGCCGTGGGGTTCTGCCGTCGGGGGGCCTGGGCGGGGTTCTGCCGAGGGGCCCTGCCGTCCGGATCGTGCCGTCCGGGCCGTGTCGGTCGGGCCGTGCCGTCCGGGCCTGGGGTGGGCTGTCCGGGCCCGGGATGATGGACCCGGCAACAACCCCACGGACGGATCCGCCGGCCACGGAACCACCACCGCCCACCGCAGCCCCCGACACCACCGACGCCAGTGACACCGCCGCCGCCACTACGCCAGGGAGCCCACCCGTGCCCTTCCTCTACGTCGTCGTCTGCGCCTCGGGACGCGCGCCCGAGGCGCCGGCGCTGATCGCCGCCGCCCAGGCCGAGGGCTGGGAGGTCGGCGCCGTCGCCACGCCCGACGCGCTCGCCCTCGTCGACGGCTCCGCGCTCGCCGAGCTGACCGGGTATCCGGTCCGCTCGGCCTGGCGCAAGCCCGGCGAGCCGAAGCCGCTGCCTCCGCCGGACGCGATAGCCGTGGCGCCCGCGACGTTCAACACCGTCAACAAGTGGGCCGCCGGGATCTCGGACACGCTCGCCCTCGGCATCCTCTGCGAGGCGTACGGGCTGGGCGTGCCGACGGCCGTGCGCCCCGTCCTCAGTCCGGCCCAGGCGGCCCACCCCGCGTACGCGGACAGCCTGGCGCGGCTGCGGTCGATGGGTGTGCTGGTGAGCGAGGACGGCGACCTCACCGGGGTGCTGGGCCTGCTGCGGCCGGTCCTGGCGGCGTCCCGGGAGCGGTCGGACGGGTGAGCGCCCGGGCACGGTGCCCGGGCGCCGGTGCCGGGCGGAGTCGCCCGGCACCGCCCGGCACCGCACGGCGCCGCACCGAGCCGCCCGGTGCCGGCGTGGTCAGGCCGCCGGGACGATCTGCTCGACCAGCGAGTCGATCAGCGCCCCGAGCCCGTCCGCGCCCAGCACCTCCGGCAGCGTGAGGTGTTCGAGGATCAGGCCGGTCATCGCCAGGTAGAGCGCGACGACGGTCTCGCGGCCGCCCGGCATGCCTTCGGTCAGGTGGTAGGCGATGTTGGCCTCCAGCTCGTCCCGGATCGTGCCGGTGAGGGCGGCGCGCAGTCCGGGCCGGCGGGTGGCCTCCAGGCGCAGCTCCAGCATGGCCAGGTAACCGGCCCGGTCGGCGGTGATCCGGCGCATCAGGTCGTGCATCAGGGCGCCGACCAGGGCGCGGTCGCGCGGGGCCCGCAACAGGTCGGCGATGACGGCCGGGTCCGGGACGAGGCGGTGGTGGATCTGCCGGGCCGTCTGGTCGAGCAGGTCGTCGCGGTTGGCGAAGTAGTTGGACGCCGTCCCGGTCGGGACGCCGGCCTGGACGTCGACCGCGCGGAAGGTGAGGCCGCGGGCGCCCTCGCGGGCCAGGACGTCGATGGCGGCATCGGTGAGGGCGGCACGGCGGGCGGGGTTCTGGGCCACGGCGCGGCTTCTCCTTCAAGAGGCACGGAACAACCACTGCAGACAAAGCACTATAGCTGCAGTGGTTGAGTGCGGGGTGCCGATCCACCGGGCAGAGTCACGGGCAGCGCCACCGGGCGCCCCCCTCCGGCGACCGAGGACGACGGCGACGTCGCCGTCAGCCTCCGGAAGACGTCCGCCGCAGTGCCCGCCACGGGCCCCGCCCCGGCGTCCGGTCCGAGGTCCTCGGCGCGCGACTGACGCTGACCACCAGACAGACGCCCACGACCACGATCGCCCCGCCCGCCAGGGTGGGGCCGGTCAGCGGCTCGGCCAGGACCAGCCAGCCCAGCGCCACCGCCACCACCGGGTTCACGTACGCGTAGGTGGCCACCAGGGTCAGCGGCGCGGACTGCAGCAGCCAGGCGTACGCGGTGAAGGCGACCAGCGAGCCGACCAGCACCAGGTAGCCGAGCGCCAGCCAGGATCGCGTGGAGAAGGCGGCCGGGTCCAGTCCCCGCTGCTCGCCGCGCGCCAGTCCGATCAGCACATTGCCGAGCCCGCCCACGAGCATCTGGTAGGCGCTCGCCGCGAAGACGTTGCCCGGCATCGGGAGCCGCTTGGCGGCGAACGAGCCGGCTGCCCAGGTCAGGGTGCCACCGATGACCGCGACCACGCCGACCGGTGCGATGTTCCCGCCGATCGCGGGCGCGGAGAGCACCGCGAGGCCGACCAGCCCGAGCAGCACCCCGGTCAGCTCGGCCGGCTTCGGACGGCTCCCGGCCGCCGCCGTCAGCAGCACCATCCAGAGCGGGACCGCCGCGACCAGCAGTGCGGCCAGCCCGGAGGAGATGTAGTTCTCGCCGAGCACCACCAGACCGTTGCCACCGGTCAGCAGCAGGACGCCGACCAGCGCCGACGAGCCGAGCTGCCGGACGTTCACCCGGAGTGCGGCCGTGCCGTGCCGGACCAGGATGAAGCCGGCCAGCACCAGCCCGGCCAGCACGAAGCGCGCCCCGGCGGAGAGGAAGCCGGGCATCGTCTCCAGCGCGATCCGGATCGCCAGGTAGGTCGACCCCCACACCACGTAGACCACGGCGAGCGCCGCCCAGACCGCGCCGCTCAGCCGGGCCGGCCCGCCCGCCGCGCCCCCGGCCTTCCCCGGCACGGCGTCGACGGGGCTGCTCGCAGGGCGCGAAACGGGAGCTGTCATGGGTGTCCCCCTCGGACGGTACTGGCGGTTCACCCGCCATGACAGCGCATCAGCGCCGGGAGCGCCAGTGGGTATCACCAGATGATCCGACCGGTCGGGCCGACGGCGTGGCGCGGCGGGCGTACCGTGGGGCCCCCGGAGCGCCGAGCCCGCGCGCCCGGTCACGCTGCCGCCCCCGTTCGCACCCCTGCTTCGGCCTTTGCTCCCGTTCCCTCCTCCCACTCCCTCCTTCCGTTCCTCTCCTTCCGCTCCTGACCGGCCATCGGAGGTCCGCGTCCCGTGACCGCCCTGCCCTTCTTCGTCTACGGCACGCTGCGCACCGGCGGCGCCAACCAGGCCGTCCACCTCGCCGGGCGGTGCGCCGACGTGCGGCCGGCCGTGCTGGAGGGTGCGATGCTGCACGCAGGACCGGGGTACCCGTACGCGGTGCCGGACCCCGACCCGGAGCAGCACATCACCGGCGAGCTGGTGGCGATCCGTCCCGGCGCGTACGACGCCGCGCTCGCGGCGCTCGACCGGCTGGAGGACTGCCGGGCCGACGGGACCGGCGAGTACGTGCGGCGCCGGCTGCCCGTCCGGCTCCCGGACGGGCGGACGGCGGACGCCTGGGTCTACCTGGCCGGTCCGACGGTCGCCGCCGGGTTGCGGCTCCGCCCGGCGCCGGTCGCCTCCGGGGACTGGTTCCGGCGCTGACGGCCCGCCGGCCCGCCGGACCACCGGCCCGACGCACCCGGCCGCCCCTCCCGCCGGGAGGGCCGGACCACCATCCGCCCTCCCTCGCCGCGCCGGTCCCGGACCGGCGGACGCACGCACCCTGACCTGCCCGTGGCCGCCTACCGCCAGGTAGGCTGCCCCGGCCACCCTTCGCCGACCCCCGAGGAGCCTCCCGGTGCCCGAGCTGCCCCCTCCGGTCTCCGTCGTCGGGATCGGGGCCGACGGCTGGCCCGGCCTCGCCGGCACCTCGCGTGCCGCCCTGCGCGCCGCCGAGGTGGTGATCGGCGGCCCGCGACAGCTCGCGCTGCTCCCCGAGGACGAGGTGGCCGCCACCCGGGTGCCGTGGCCGTCCCCGCTGCGCCCGGCCGTGCCCGGCCTGCTCGCCGAGCACGCGGACCGCCGCATCGCCGTACTGGCCAGCGGCGACCCGATGTTCCACGGCATCGGCCGCACCCTCGCCGAGACGGTCGGCGCCGACCGGCTGCGCATCCTGCCGCACCCGTCCTCCGTCTCCTACGCCTGCGCCCGGCTCGGCTGGCCGCTGGAGGCCACCGAGGTGGTCAGCCTGGTCGGCCGGCCCCTGGAGACCCTCGCGCTCGCCCTGCACCCCGGCCGCCGACTGCTCGTCCTCAGCGCCGACGCCCGCACCCCCGCCGCGGTCGCCGCCCTGCTCACCGCGCGGGGCCACGGCGCCGCCCGGCTCCGGGTGCTGGAGCAGCTCGGCGGGCCCGGTGAGCGGCAGTCGGAGGGTCCGGCGGACGGCTGGCCGCACCCGCCCGGCGACCCGCTCAACCTCATCGCGGTCGAGCTGCCCGCCGACGGCCCGCGTGGCTCGCTGGTGCCCGGCCTGCCCGACGCCGCGTACGAGAGCGACGGCCAGCTGACCAAGCGCCACGTCCGGGCCGCCACCCTCGCCACGCTCGCCCCCGCACCCGGCGAACTGCTCTGGGACGTCGGCGGCGGCTCCGGCTCGATCGCGATCGAGTGGCTGCGCGCCCACCGCGACAACCGGGCCGTCAGCATCGAGCGGGACCGCACCCGGGCCGAGCGGATCGCCCGGAACGCGGCCGCGCTCGGCGTGCCCCGGCTGCAGGTGGCCACCGGCCCCGCGCCCGCCGCACTGGCCGGACTCCCCACCCCCGACGCGGTCTTCGTCGGCGGCGGCCTCACCGCGCCCGGGCTGCTGGAGGCCTGCTGGGCCGCGCTGCCGGCGGGCGGCCGGCTGGTCGCCAACACCGTGACGCTGGAGTCCGAGGCTCTGCTCACCGAGTGGTACCGACGCCACGGCGGCGAGCTGCTGCGGATCGCCACCGCGCACGCCGTCCCGGTGGGCGGCTTCACCGGCTGGCGGCAGGCGATGCCGGTCACCCAGTGGTCCGCCGTCAAGCCCCACGACCCCCAGCACGACCTCCAGGAGGACGCCTCGTGACCGTCTACTTCATCGGAGCCGGCCCGGGCGCCGCCGACCTGATCACCCTGCGCGGCGCGCGGCTGCTGGCCCGCGCCGAGGTCTGCCTCTACGCGGGCAGCCTGGTGCCGCGCGAGCTGCTGGACGAGTGCCCGCCGGACGCCCGGCTGGTCGACACCGCCAACCTGGACCTGGACGCCATCACCGCCGAGCTGGTCGCCGCCCACCGCGACGGCAAGGACGTGGCCCGGCTGCACTCCGGCGACCCGTCCGTCTTCAGCGCCGTCGCCGAGCAGATGCGCCGCCTCGACGCGGCCGGCGTCCCCTACGAGGTCGTCCCCGGCGTGCCCGCCTTCGCCGCGGCCGCGGCCGCGCTCAAGCGCGAACTGACCGTGCCGACCGTCGGCCAGACCGTCATCCTCACCCGGATCGCCAAGCGCGCCACCCCGATGCCGGAGGGCGAGGACCTCGCCACCCTCGGCCGCAGCGGCGCCCTGCTGGTGCTGCACCTGGCCGCCGGCTACGTGGACGACGTGGTCGAGCAGCTGCTGCCGAACTACGGCGACGACTGCCCGGCCGCCGTGGTCGCGATGGCCAGCCGGCCCGACGAGCTGGTGCTGCGCGGCACGCTCGCCGACATCGCCGGGCAGGTGAAGGAGGCGGGGATCGTCCGCACCGCAGTGATCATCGTCGGCCGGACGCTGGCCGCCGGGCAGTTCCGCGACAGCCACCTCTACTCCGCGGACCGCGAGCGGCCGCACGAGCCCTGCGGGGCGTGATGGCGCGCCACCTGCTGGTCCTCGGCGGGACGACCGAGGCGCGGGCGCTGGCCGCCGCGCTGGCCGGATCACCGCTGCGGGTCACCAGCTCCCTCGCCGGGCGGGTCGCCGAACCCCGGCTGCCCGCCGGCGAGGTCCGGATCGGCGGCTTCGGCGGGCCGGACGGGCTGGCCGCCTGGCTGCGCGCCGAGCGGGTGGAGGCCGTCGTGGACGCCACCCATCCGTTCGCCGCGGCCATCTCCGGCAACGCCGGGCTGGCCGCCGCCGCGACCGGCGTGCCGCTGCTGGCGCTGCGCCGTCCGGGCTGGACCGCGGTGGCCGGGGACCGCTGGCACCCCGTGGCCGACCTGGACGCGGCCGCCGCCGCGCTGCCGGCGCTCGGCCGGCGGGTCTTCCTCACCACCGGCCGGCAGGGCATCGGCGCCTTCGCCCACCTGGACGGCCTGCACTTCCTGGCCCGCTCGGTCGACCGGCCCGAGCCGCCGATGCCCGCCGACCTGGACGTCCTGCTGGACCGCGGCCCGTTCAACCTGGACGGCGAGCGGGCGCTGCTGCGCGAGCACCGGATCGACGTCCTGGTCACCAAGGACAGCGGCGGCGCCGCCACCGCCCCCAAGCTCACCGCCGCCCGCGAACTCGGCCTTCCCGTGGTGGTCGTGCAGCGCCCGGCCCCGCCGGCCGGCGTCCCGGTCGCCGAGTCCGTCCCGACGGCACTGGCCTGGCTCGGCGCCCGCGGGTTCGGCGGGCCGGGCGACGACATCCGGTAAACCCCGTACCGATGCCCGTTCCGGCCTGCCAGGATGCTGCGATGAGCGACTTCCCACGCACCCGGACCGAGCAGACCGCCGACGAACGGGCCACCCTGGCCAGCTTCCTGGACTTCCAGCGGGACACCCTCGCCATGAAGTGCGCCGGGCTGACCACCGAGCAGCTGCGGGCGCGGGTGCTGGCGCCGTCCGAGCTCTCACTGCTCGGGCTGGTCCGCCATCTCGCCGAGGTCGAGCGCGGCTGGTTCCGGAACACCTACAACAACGAGGCCCGGCCCGGCTTCTGGAAGCGCCCGGACGGCGGCTTCGCCGAGTTCGACGTCGACACGGCCGACCCGGAGGAGGCGTTCGCCGTCTGGCGCGGCGAGTGCGACCACGCCCGGGAACTCGTCGCCGCCGCCGAGTCGTTGGACGTCCTCGGGCACCACGGCGAGGAGGCCTTCTCGCTGCGCTGGATCCTCACCCACATGATCGAGGAGTACGCCCGGCACAACGGCCACGCCGACCTGCTCCGCGAGCACCTGGACGGCGAGACCGGCGAGTAGCCCGGGCGCACCGGAACGAGCGACGGAGAACCGATGCCGACCCGCCAGAAGGACCGCGACACCCCCGGACCTCCGGAGCGGTGGAGCGAGATCGCGCCCGGGCTCTGGATGGGCGGGCACTTCGTCACCCCACCCCGCCGACCGCTGGAACCGGTCGTCGTGGAGCGGGAGTTCGACCTGGTGGTCAGCCTGCACACCCAGCCCGGGCACGGGCCGGCGCCGGGGGTGGAGCACCTGGTCCGCGAGGTGCCGGACGGGCCGCTCTCCGCCGCGCAGTTGCTGGCCGTCGGGGAGGCGGCGGCGTACACGGCCGGGGCCGTCCGGCAGGGACGGCGCGTCCTGGTGCGGTGCCACTCCGGCTACAACCGCTCCGGCCTGGTGGTCGCCCAGGCGCTGGTCGAGCTCGGCCACGAGGCCGACCGGGCGGTGGAGCTGGTCCGCGAGCGGCGGTCGCCGTGGGCGCTGAACAACCGGCTGTTCGTGGAGTACCTGGCGGCCGGGTTGGGCACGGCTGCGCTGCTGGCCGGCCTCGACGGGTGAGGCCGGCCGGCAGCGCAGGAGTCGGGTGACCGTCAGATGTCGCGGAAGGTCTCGATCTGGGCGCCGATCGAGTTGAGGCGCTCGGCGAGGTCCTCGTAGCCGCGGTTGATGACGTACACGTTGCGCAGCACCGAGGTGCCCTTGGCGGCGAGCATCGCGAGCAGGATGACCACGGCCGGGCGCAGCGCCGGCGGGCAGACCATCTCGGCGGCGCGCCAGCGGGTCGGGCCCTGGATCAGGACGCGGTGCGGGTCGAGCAGCTTGATGTCCGCGCCGAGCCGGGTGAGTTCGGTGAGGTAGATGGCGCGGTTGTCGTAGACCCAGTCGTGGATCATCGTGGTGCCGTGGGCGGCGGCCGCGATCGCGGCGAAGAACGGCACGTTGTCGATGTTGATGCCCGGGAAGGGCATCGGGTGGATGGTGTCGATCGGCGCGGTCAGCTTGGACGGGCGCACGGTGAGGTCGACCAGCCGGGTGTGGCCGTTGTGGGCGCGGTACTCGGGGGTGCGGTCGTAGTCGAGGCCCATGCCCTCCAGCACCGCGAGCTCGATCTCCAGGAACTCGATCGGCACCCGGCGGATGGTCAGCTCGGAGGAGGTGACGACGGCGGCGGCGAGCAGGCTCATCGCCTCCACCGGGTCCTCGGCCGGGGTGTAGTCGACGTCGCAGGTGATCTCGGGCACGCCGTGCACGGTGAGGGTGGTGGTGCCGATGCCCTCGATCCGGACGCCCAGCCGCTCCAGGAAGAAGCAGAGGTCCTGGACCATGTAGTTGGGGCTGGCGTTGCGGATGACGCTGACGCCGTCGTGCCGGGCGGCGGCGAGCAGGGCGTTCTCGGTGACGGTGTCGCCGCGCTCGGTCAGCACGATCGGCCGGTCCATCGGGGTGCCGGGCTCGACCGAGGCGTGGTAGGCGCCGCCGGTGGTGGCGACCTCCAGGCCGAACCGGCGCAGCGCGGTGAGGTGGGGCTGGACGGTCCGGGTACCGAGGTCGCAGCCGCCGGCGTACGGGATGGCGAACTTGTCGGCGCGGTGCATCAGCGGGCCGAGGAACATCAGCACGCTGCGGGTGCGGCGGGCGGCCTCGACGTCCATCGCCGCGAGGTCGAGCTCGGCGGGCGGGGTGAGTTCGAGGTCGCGGCCGTCGTTGGTCCAGCGGCTCTTGACGCCGATGCTGGTGAGCACCTCAAGGATGCGGTAGACCTCTTCGATCCGGGCGACCTGCCGGATGGTGGTGCGGCCGGTGGTCAGCAGCGAGGCGCAGAGGATCGCCACGCAGGCGTTCTTGCTGCTGCGGACGTCGATCGCGCCGGAGAGCCGGGTGCCGCCGGCGACCCGCAGGTGCATCGGGCCGGCGTAGCCGAGCGAGACGATCTCGCTGTCCAGCGCTTCGCCGATGCGCGCGATCATCTCAAGGCTGACGTTCTGCTTGCCCTGCTCGATGCGGTTGACCGCGCTCTGGCTGGTGCCGAGGGCCTCGCCGAGCTGGGCCTGGGACCAACCACGGTGCTGGCGCGCGGTACGGATGAGGGTGCCGATACGGGTGAGGTAGTCGCCTGTCACCCGGCAGACCATATCTCATGGCTGAGATAGCACCAGAATCGACGATGGGCGCCACGCCACATTTGTCCGTTTCTCACCCCGTATGGACGTCAGATCTTCACATCATGACGACGGTTCACGCCCCGGGCAAAGGAACGGTCAGGCCTGCGAGGGCCCCAGCGGCTCCGCCCGGCCGACGACGGTGCCGGCCCGGTCGATGCAGATGACGTCCACCGCGACCGGCGAGCCGACCAGCACGCCCAGCGCGGTGGCCCGGGCCGCCTCGGCGACCAGGTCGCCGAGCGGCACGCCCGCCGCACGGCAGAGCTGGATCGCCTCCAACGCGGTGTTGGCGGCGGCCACGGCCTGCACCAACTCCGGCCCCGCGCCGCCCTGGCGGGCCAGCTCCGCGAGGAAGCCCTTGTCCACCTGGGAGCGCGCCGAGTGCAGGTCGAGGTGGCCGGCGGCGAGCTTGGACAGCTTGGCGAAGCCTCCGGCGATGGTGAGGCGGGGCACCGGGTGGCGCTTGAGGTACTTCAGCACGGCACCGGCGAAGTCACCCATGTCCAGCAGCGCGTCCTCGGGCAGGCCGTGCTCGGCGACGGCGACCTTCTCCGAGGTCGAGCCGGTGCAGCCGGCGACGTGGGTCCGTCCGGCGGCGCGGGCCACGTCGACCCCGCGCCGGATGGAGTCGATCCAGGCCGAACAGGAGTAGGGGACGACGATGCCGGTGGTCCCGAGGATGGAGAGGCCGCCGAGGATGCCCAGCCGGGGGTTCCAGGTGGAGCGGGCGATCTCCTCGCCGTGGTCCACCGAGATCTCCACCACGACGTCTCCGGCCGCGCCGAACTCCGCGGCGACCTCGGCCACCGCGTCCCGGATCATCTGCCGGGGCACCGGGTTGATGGCGGGCTCGCCGACGGGCAGCGGCAGGCCCGCCTTGGTCACCGTGCCGACCCCGGGACCGGCCCGGAACACCACCCCGGAGCCGGGCTCCCCCGCCCACACCGTGGAGCGGATCAGCGCGCCGTGCGTCACGTCCGGGTCGTCCCCGGCGTCCTTCACCACCCCGGCCGTGGCCCGCGGGCCACCGGGCCCGTCCGCCAGCCGCTCGGCGGCCAGGGCGAAGGCGGGCTGCTGGCCCTTGGGCAGCGTGATCACCACCGGATCGGGAAACTCCCCGGTCAGCAGCGCCTGGTACGCCGCCCTGGTCGCCGCGGTCGCGCACGCCCCGGTCGTCCACCCGTGCCGCAGCCCGCTGCTCCGCAGCTGCCCGGCCCGACCACCGACCTCACTCACGACCGCTCCTCGCCACGCACGCTGTTCCCGGACGCCCCCATCCTCCCTGCTCGGCCGACCACCGACCCAGCCGGGGCAGCGACCGACACGGGCGATTGTGTAGCCGCAGCCGGCGGCGGGCCGGGGCAGTCGGCCCCGGCCCGCCGCCCGGGCTCAGGCCTCCGGGTAGCGGCGCGGCGTCCAGACCACCTCGGTGGCGTTGCCGCGTTCGACGGCCCGGGTCTGCGAGGAGCCGATCAGCAGGATGGTGCGCATGTCGACCTGGGTGGGGTCCAGGTCGCCGAGGCGGACCGTACGGACCCGCTCGGTCGGGCCGCCGACGTCGCGGGCCATCACCACCGGGGTCTCCGGTGCGCGGTACTCCAGCAGGAGGTCCCGGGCCCGGCCGACCTGGGTGGTGCGGGACTGCGAGCCGGGGTTGTAGAGGGCGAGCACCAGGTCGGCCTCGGCGGCCGCGCGCAGTCGCTTGGCCACCGCCTCCCACGGCTTGAGCCGGTCGGAGAGCGAGACCACCGCGTAGTCGTGGCCGAGCGGGGCGCCGGCGCGGGAGGCGGCCGCGTGGGCGGCGGTCATCCCGGGCACGATCCGGACCGGGACGTCCCGGTAGGCCTCCTCGCAGGCCACCTCCAGGACGGCGGTCGCCATCGCGAACACGCCCGGGTCACCGGAGGAGACCACCGCGACCCGGTGGCCGCGGCGGGCCAGGTCGAGGGCGAACTCGGCCCGCTCGGACTCGACCTTGTTGTCGGAGCCGTGCCGCTGCTGGCCGGGGCGGACGGGCACCCGGTCCAGGTACGTGGTGTAGCCGACCAGGTCGGTCGCGGCGGCGAGGGCGCCGCGCGCCTCGGGGGTGAGCCAGAGCGGGCCGGCCGGGCCGGTGCCGATGACGGTGACGCTGCCCGTCCCGTCGGCGAGCCGTACCTGCGGCTCCAGCGGCGCGACCTTGCTGGGCAGCACGGCCACCGAGAAGTACGGCACGGTCCCGGCGTCCACCTCGGCCAGCGGCGCGGTGCGCTCGCCGTCCATGAAGGCGCGCTCGACGTACTGGGCGTCCTCCAGCCGGCCGGCCCGCTCCAGGGCGCGGCGGACGGCCGGGAAGGTCCGGCCCAGCTTCATGATCACGGCGGAGTCGGCGGAGGCGATCCGGGCGGCCAGCTCCTCCTCGGGCAGGGTGCCCGGGATGACCGTGAGCGTCTCCTCCGCCTCGGTGAGCGGCTGGCCGAGCCGGGCCGCGGCGGCGCTGACGGAGGTGACGCCGGGGACCACCTCGGTCGGGTAGCGGTGCGCCAGGCGCTTGTGCATGTGCTGGTAGGAGCCGTAGAAGAACGGGTCCCCCTCGGCCAGCACGACGACGTCGCGGCCGGCGTCCAGGTGGGCGGCCAGCCGGGCGGCGGCCTCCTCGTAGAAGTCGTCGAGGGCGCCCCGGTAGCCGCCCGGGTGGTCGGTGGTCTCGACCGTGATCGGGTAGACCAGCTTCTCCTCGATCTGACCGCCCGTCAGGTAGCGCTCGGCGATGGACCGGGCGATCGAGCGGCCGTGCCGGGCACTGTGGTACGCCACCACGTCGGCCTTGCCGATCAGTTCGGCGGCGCGGACGGTGACCAGCGACGGGTCGCCCGGGCCGAGCCCGACCCCGTACAGCCGGCCCGTGGTTGCCTGATCGTCCGTCACTCTTCCTCGCTCGCAATCGCGTTGATGGCGGCGGCGGCGATCGCGCTGCCGCCGCGCCGGCCGCGCACCACCAGGTGCTCCAGGCCGGACGGGTGCACGGCCAGGGCCTCCTTGGACTCGGCCGCGCCGATGAAGCCGACCGGGACGCCGATCACCGCGGCCGGGCGCGGCGCGCCCGCCTCGATCAGCTCCAGCAGCCGGAACAGTGAGGTCGGCGCGTTGCCGACGGCGACCACCGCGCCCTCCAGCCGGGGCAGCCACAGCTCCATGGCGGCGGCGCTGCGGGTGTTGCCCATCTTGCGGGCCAGCTCGGGCACCGACGGGTCGGTGAGGGTGCAGACCACCTCGTTGTCGGCGGGCAGCCGCTTGCGGGTGACGCCGCTGGCGACCATGTTCACGTCGCAGAGGATCGGGGCGCCGGCGTGCAGCGCCGCGCGGGCCGAGGCGACCACGCCCGGCGAGTACACCAGGTCCTCGACCAGGTCGGTCATGCCGCAGGCGTGGATCATCCGCACCGCGACCTGGGCGACGTCCGCGGGCAGGGCGGCCAGCTCGGCCTCGGCCCGGATGGTGGCAAAGGACTGGCGGTAGATGGACGCGCCGTCCTTCTCGTACTCGATCACTTCGTGGTCCTCCGGGCCTCGGCGACCGCCTCGGCCATCTCCTCGTTCGTCACGTCCACGGCGGTGCCGCGCCCCTGCGGCGCGCCCGCCACCGTCACCCGGTATCCCTGCCCGGTCGCGAGTGCGTCGACCCACTGCCCGGCCGGGTGGCCGCAGCGCCGCTCGCACCCCGACCAGTGCACCGGCAGGCCGGCGGCCGGGGCCGCCGCCAGCGCCCGGGCCGCGTCGGCCCGGACGTCGGCCAGGGACTTCGCGCAGCCCGGCAGGCCGGTGCAGGCGCTCGCGCCGTCCCAGGCCGTGCCGGTCGCGGTCCGGAAGCCGGCCGCACCGAGGCCGGCCAGCCGCTCGGCGGGCGCGCCGGGCAGCACCACCGCGCGCCACGGGGTGAGCCGCAGCTCGCCCTCGGCCGCGTCGACCAGCGCCCGCCACGCGGCGGCGTCGCAGCGGCCGAAGCGCAGGCCGACCGCCAGGCCGCCCGGCAGTGCACCGAGCGCCGGCGGCGCGGCGGCGAAGGCCGGCAGCTCCGCCGTGCCCGGTGCCAGCAGATCGGGGACCTCCCGCAGGTGCCAGGCCGTACGGCCGGCGCCGCGCAGCGCGTCCAGGAACTCCCGGGCGGCCGCCAGCGCCGCGTCCACCGCCCGGTCGGCCGGCACCGGGCGCGCGGAAGGCGCGTTCCCGAGGCGCAGCAGGGCGGTGCCGGCCGGGCCTGCGATCAACGTCACATCGGCGTTCAGCGCGGCCACGTCCCCGCGCCCGTCGTCCAGGACGAACAGGAACTTGCCGGACAGTCCGGTCGCCCACGGGCTCGCACAGAGCTTCGCGTCCAGCTCGCGCGCCCAGGCCCGCACGTCGGCGTGGCCGGTGCCGGGGCCGGGGGAGGCGACGATGTTGCGCACCCGCTCGTGGGTGTCGGAGGGCAGCAGTCCCACGGCGCGCAGCCGGGCGCCGAGTTCGGCACCGCAGCCGGCGGCGAGGCCGCGCAGCTGGACGTTGCCGCGCGAGGTGACCTCCAGCCCGCCGTCGCCGAGCGCCGTCGCGGCCTCGGCCAGCGCGAGCGCCTGACGTTCCGTCAGCAGGCCGCCGGGCAGGCGGACCCGCGCCAGGGCGCCGTCGTCGGCGGTGTGCAGACGAAGGGCCCCCGGACAGGCGTCCGCACGCCCCCGGTCGGGCGCGCCGGCGCCCGGCGTGGTGGCGTCGGGAGTCGGTGGCATGGCCGCGAGCATACAGATGATCCGATCGGTTGCCCCCGTACTCCCGGTCACACTCCCGGTCGCACTCCCCCAGCTCAGCCGTACCCCGTACGATGCTGCCGGGCGCCCCGAGCGGGCCGCCCGCACGCCAGCGACGGCGCAGGGGAGGAAACCGGTGCAAGCCCGGTGCGGTCCCGCCACTGTGACCGCGGTTCACCGGACTTCCGGGCGGCCGCGGGAGCCAGGAACTCCTGCCGTCCTCCACCGGCCCGGGGCGCGGACCCCGAGGAAGGCTTGAAGCCATGCGCCGCCGCATGCCCGCACTCGCGGTCCTGTCCACCGACAAGGCCGGGAGGGCCTTCGCATGATTCTGCTGCTGTCGACGTCCGACACCGACCTGCTCAGCGCCCGCGCCTCGGAGGGCCCGGTCCGCTTCCGCCTCGGCAACCCCGCCCGGCTCACCGCCGAGGAGCTGCCCGAGCTGCTGGAGGGCACCGACCTCGTGGTCGTCCGCCTGCTCGGCGGCCGCCGGGCCTGGCAGGAGGGGCTGGACGCGCTGCTGGCCGGCCCCCGCCCGGTGGTGGTGCTCACCGGCGAGCAGGCGCCCGACGCCCAGCTGATGGAGCTGTCCACCGTCCCCGCCGGCATCGCCGCCGAGGCGCACGCCTACCTCGCCCACGGCGGCGCGGCCAACCTGGCCGAGCTGGGTGCCTTCCTCTCCGACACGGTGCTGCTCACCGGCCACGGCTTCGCCCCGCCCGCCTCCGCGCCGGCCTGGGGGCCGCTGGAGCGCGAGGCCCGCACGACCGAGGGCCCGACCGTCGCGGTGCTCTACTACCGCGCCCACCACATGAGCGGGAACACCGCCTTCGTCGAGACCCTCTGCCGCGCCGTCGAGGAGCAGGGCGCGCAGGCCCGCGCCTACTACTGCGCCTCGCTGCGCGGCGCCGAGCCCGAGCTGCTGGCCGCGCTCGGCGAGGCCGACGCGATCGTCACCACCGTGCTCGCGGCCGGCGGCACCCGCCCGGCCGACGCCCAGGCCGGCGGCGACGAGGAGGCCTGGGACGCGGGCGCGCTCGCCGCGCTCGACCGCCCGATCCTGCAGGCGCTCTGCCTGACCTGGTCGCGGGCCCAGTGGGAGGCCAGCGACGACGGCCTCTCCCCGTTGGACACCGCCACCCAGATCGCCGTGCCCGAGTTCGACGGCCGCCTGATCAGCGTCCCGTTCTCCTTCAAGGAGCTGGACGAGGACGGCCTGACCGTCTACGCCGCCGACCCCGAGCGCGCCGCCCGGGTAGCCGGCACCGCCGTCAAGCACGCCCGGCTGCGCCACGTCCCGGCCGCCGAGCGCCGGCTCGCCCTCGTCCTCTCGGCGTACCCGACCAAGCACGCCCGGGTCGGCAACGCCGTCGGCCTGGACACCCCGGCCAGCGCCGTGCGGCTGCTGGAGCGGCTGCGCGCGGAGGGCATGGACCTCGGCGACGGCCTCCCCGGTCTGGACGGCGCCACCGAGGACGGCCACGAGGGCGACGCCCTCATCCACGCGCTGATCGCGGCCGGCGGCTACGACCAGGACTGGCTCACCGAGGAGCAGCTGGCCCGCAACCCGGTCCGCATCCCCGCCGCGGACTACCGCCGCTGGTACGCCACGCTGCCGCAGGCGCTGCGCGAGCGGGTCGAGGAGCACTGGGGCCCCGCCCCCGGCGAGCTCTACGTGGACCGCTCGCAGAACCCGGACGGCGACGTCGTGCTGGCCGCGATCCGCTCCGGGAACCTGCTCGTGCTGATCCAGCCGCCGCGCGGCTTCGGCGAGAACCCGGTCGCGATCTACCACGACCCCGACCTCCCGCCGTCCCACCACTACCTGGCCGCCTACCGCTGGATCGAGGCCGCGCGCGAGGACGGCGGCTTCGGCGCCCACGCCGTCATCCACCTCGGCAAGCACGGGAACCTGGAGTGGCTGCCCGGCAAGACCGCCGCGCTCTCCGCCGAGTGCGGCCCGGACGCCGTCCTCGGCGACCTCCCGCTGGTCTACCCGTTCCTGGTCAACGACCCGGGCGAGGGCACCCAGGCCAAGCGCCGCGCCCACGCCACCCTCGTCGACCACCTCGTGCCGCCGATGGCCCGCGCCGACTCCTACGGCGACATCGCCCGCCTGGAGCAGCTGCTCGACGAGCACTCCAACATCGCCGCGATGGACCCGGCCAAACTGCCCGCCATCCGCGCCCAGATCTGGACGCTGATCCAGGCCGCCAAGCTCGACCACGACCTCGGCCTGGACGAGCGCCCGGAGGACGACGGCTTCGACGACTTCCTGCTGCACGTCGACGGCTGGCTCTGCGAGATCAAGGACGCCCAGATCCGCGACGGCCTGCACGTCCTCGGCCAGGCGCCGGCCGGCACCGACCGGGTCAACATCGTGCTCGCCATCCTCCGCGCCCGGCAGATCTGGGGCGGCGTCAGCGCCCTGCCCGGCCTCCGCGAGGCGCTCGGCCTGGACGAGGCGGCGCTCAACCTGGGCGCCACCGACGCGGCCGAGGCGCAGGCCCGCGCCCTGGTCGAGGCGATGGAGGCCGAGGACTGGGCGCCCGCGGCGGTCGAGAAGGTCGCCGCCGGGCTGCCGGCCGCCGTCGCCGAGGTGCTGACCTTCGCCGCCACCCAGGTCGTCCCCCGCCTGGCCGCCACCACCGACGAGCTGGACGCCGTGCTGCACGCGCTGCAGGGCGGCTTCGTCCCGGCCGGCCCGTCCGGCTCGCCGCTGCGCGGCCTGGTCAACGTGCTGCCGACCGGCCGCAACTTCTACTCCGTCGACCCCAAGGCGGTGCCCAGCAAGCTCGCCTGGGAGACCGGCCAGGCCCTGGCCGCCTCGCTCGTCGAGCGCTACACGGCCGACAACGACGGCGCCTACCCGCCCTCGGTCGGCCTCTCGCTCTGGGGCACCAGCGCGATGCGCACCGCCGGCGACGACATCGCCGAGGCCTTCGCCCTGCTCGGCGTCCGCCCGGTCTGGGACGACGCCTCGCGCCGGGTCACCGGTCTGGAGGCGATCACGCTGGAGGAGCTGGGCCGCCCGCGCATCGACGTCACGCTGCGCATCTCCGGCTTCTTCCGCGACGCCTTCCCGCACGTGGTCGCCCTGCTGGACGACGCGGTGCGCCTGGCCGCCGCCCAGGAGGAGCCCGCGGCGGACAACTTCGTCCGGGCCCACGTCCAGGCCGACCTCGCCGTGCACGGCGACGAGCGCAAGGCGACGGTCCGCGTCTTCGGCTCCCGCCCGGGCACCTACGGCGCCGGTCTGCTCCAGCTGATCGACAGCCGGGACTGGCGCACCGACGCCGACCTGGCCGAGGTCTACACGGTCTGGGGCGGCTACGCGTACGGCCGCGGCCTGGACGGGCGGCCGGCCCGCGAGGAGATGGAGACCGCGTACAAGCGGATCACCGTCGCGGCCAAGAACACCGACACCCGCGAGCACGACATCGCCGACTCGGACGACTACTTCCAGTACCACGGCGGCATGGTGGCCACCGTGCGCGCCCTCACCGGCAAGGCGCCGACCGCCTACATCGGCGACTCGACCCGCCCGGAGACGGTCCGCACCCGCACCCTGACCGAGGAGGCGGCCCGCGTCTTCCGCGCCCGGGTGGTCAACCCGCGCTGGATCGAGGCGATGCGCCGGCACGGTTACAAGGGCGCCTTCGAGATGGCGGCCACCGTGGACTACCTGTTCGGCTACGACGCCACCACCGGCGTGGTCGCCGACTGGATGTACGAGAAGCTGACCCAGGAGTACGTGCTCGACCCGACCAACCGGGAGTTCCTGGCCGAGGCCAACCCGTGGGCGCTGCACGGGATCAGCGAGCGGCTGCTGGAGGCGGCGAGCCGCGGGCTGTGGGAGCAGCCGGACCCGGAGCTGATCGAGCAGCTGCAGGCCGCGTTCCTGGAGACCGAGGGCGACCTGGAGGGCGACGAGGGCTGAGCCCGGCGTGCGCCGGGCGGGGCGGGGTCCCGCCCCGCGCATCCGGCCGTCCGCATTCCCGTCGTCCGTTCGGGTGACGGGAATGCTGGTGGCGCTCCCCCGGCGGGCGGACAATACGGGGCATGTCCCGCCGCCTCGCGCTCGCCCGGCCCGCCCACGGTGCGGCGCCCACCGCACCGGACCGCGACTCCCGGGCCCACCGCTACCGGGCCCGGGTGGCCGCGCTGGCCGCCGGGGCGCTGCCCGTGCTCGCCTTCCCGGCCCCCGGGCAGGCCTGGCTGGCCTGGGTCGCGCTGGTCCCCGGGCTGCTGCTGATGCAGCGCGCGCCCGGGGCGCGGGAGGCGGCGGTGCGCGGCTGGTGGTTCGGCGCCGGCTTCATCCTGACCGGGATGTACTGGCTGCTCCCGTCCGTCGGACCGGCCCTGCCGCTGCTCGCCGTGGTCTTCGGCGTCCTGCAGGCCGGGTTCGGCTACGCCGCCCACCGGCTGCTGCACCCGCCGCTGACCGCGCGCCGCGCGCTGCTCGCCCTGGCCGTCCTCCCGGCGGTCTGGCTGACCACCGAGTACGCGCGCTCCTGGCACGCCCTCGGCGGGCCGTGGGCGCTCCTCGGCGCCACCCAGTGGCAGCACCCGACCTTCCTCGCGCTGGCCTCGGCCGGCGGGATCTGGCTGGTCAGCGCCGCGGTGGTGGCCGTCAACACCGGCGTGCTGATCGCGCTCACCGCCGCCCGGTGGCAGCCGCGCGCCCTCGCCGCCCTGGCCACCGTGCTGGTGCTGGCGGCCGGCCCGGCGCTGTTCGCGCTCCGCGCGGCGCCCGCCCGCGCCGGTGAGGCCACCGTGGCGCTGGTGCAACCCGGCATCGTCGAGGATCCGCAGGCCCGGTTCGAGGCGAGCGCCGCGGCCACCGCCGCGCTGGGCGGCCGACCGGTCGACCTGGTCGTCTGGGGCGAGTCCAGCACCACCGCCGACCTGGACCACGACCCGGCCGCCCTGGACCGGCTGCGCCGGCTGTCCGCACTGACCGGCGCCGAGGTGCTGGCCGGCGAGGACGCGCGCAAGGCGGACGGGCGGATCTCCAAGGACGCGGTGCTGGTCTCACCGGACGGGATCGTCGACCGCTACCGCAAGATCCGGCTGGTGCCGTTCGGCGAGTACATCCCGCTGCGCCCGGCGCTCGGCTGGATCGCCGGTGTGAGCCGGGCGGCCGGGGAGAACCGGGCGCCCGGCACGGCGTTCCACCTGCTGCCGTCGACCGACCGCACGGGTGCGCCGCTGCCGGTCGGGGCGCTGGTCTGCTTCGAGTCGGCCTTCCCCGACATGGCCCGGGCGGCCGCGAACGACGGCGCCCGGGTGCTGGTCTACCAGTCCTCGACCTCGACCTTCCAGCGCACCTGGGCCCCCGAGCAGCACGTCTCGCTGGCCGCGATCCGCGCCGCCGAGACCGGCCGCCCGGCCGTCCAGGCCTCGCTCACCGGGGTCTCGGCCGCCTTCGACGCGCAGGGGCGCGAGCTGGCCCGGCTCGGCACCGGGAGCACCGGCACGCTCACGGTCCGGCTGCCGCTGACCGCCGCCACCACGGCGACCTGGTACGACCGGGTCGGCGACGTGGTGCCGGCGGCGGCGCTGCTGGTCACCGCCGTGGCGGCGGTGGCCGGCGGGGCGGCCCGGCGCCGCCGCCGGGCGGCGGGGGCGGAGCCGGGGACGGAGGCGGGGGCGGAGCCGGGGACGGAGGCGGGGCCGGGGGCGGGGACGGAGGCGGGGCCGGGGGCGGGGCCGGGGGCGGGTCAGCCCTCGGGCCCGGCCGCGTAGATGCCGAAGGCCGCGCCCATCGGGTCGCGCAGGACGGCGATCCGCCGCTCGTTCGCCATCGAGACCGGCGGCATCAGCACGTCGCCGCCGAGGTTCCCGGCCCGGAAGGTCGCCACGTCGGCGTCCGCGACCGCGAAGTACGGCAGCCAGTGCGGCGGCACCTGCGGCGGGAAGCGGTCGTCCATGGTGAGCATGCCGCCGAAGTCCTCACCGGACAGGCCCCACTGGGTGTACTGCTCGGACGGGTTCACCGACCAGCCGAAGACCGCCGGGTAGAAGGCGCGCGCGCCGTCCGGGTCGCGGGTGAGCAGCTCCACCCAGCCGAGCGCGCCGGGCTCGTTGAGCACCTCGGCGCCCAGCAGCGCGCGCGGCTGCCAGAGTGCGAACACCGCGCCGGACGGGTCGGCGGCGATGACGAACCGGCCGAAGTCCAGGGCCTCCATCGGCGCGACGATGAGGCTGCCGCCCGCCTCGGTGATCCTGGCCGCGGTGGCGTCCGCGTCGTCGACGGCGAAGGAGACCGTCCAGGCCGTCGGCTGCCCCTCCCCGTAGAGCGGGGTGATGGCGGCGGCGACCGCGCCGTCCAGCTTCATGAAGGTGTAGCCGCCGGCCTCGGGCCGTTCGTCGGCCTCCGCCTGCCAACCGAAGATCTCGCCGTAGAACCGCTGGGCGGCGATCGGGTCGGCACTGCCGTGCTCGACCCAGCACGGCCCGCCGACGGTCACTCTGTTCTGCTTCATGGCGTCGCTCTGCTCTCAGCCGATTTCGAGGATCAGTTTTCCGCGCGCGTGCCCCGACTCGACCAGCGCCATCGCCTCGGCGGCGTGGGCGAGCGGGTAGCGGCCGGTGATGTGCGGGTCCAGCTCGCCCGCCGCCACCAGGTCGGCCAGCGCGGCGAGGGTGGCCGGGGTGGTGGAGCGGGTGATGTAGCGGCCGCCGAGCTCTGTGGCGGTGTCCGGGTCCGCGGTGGAGACCAGCTTCGACCGGTCGGCGAGCGTCGCGGCGGCGGCCCGCAGGGCCTCCCCGCCGACCAGGTCGAGGATGCCGTCCACGCCGTCCGGCGCGGCCGCCCGGATCCGCTCGGCCACGCCGTCGCCGTAGCGCACCTGGACGGCGCCCAGTGACTCCACGTGACCGCGGTTGGCGTCGCTCGCCGTACCGAGGACCCGGATGCCCCGGCTGCGGGCGATCTGGGCGGCCGCGCTGCCGACGCCGCCCGCGATGCCGAGGATCAGCAGCGTCTCGCCGGAGCCGACCCCCACGTCCCGGACTCCGTCGTCGGCCGTGGCCGCCGCCACCGGGAGCGTGGCCGCCTCGGCGAACCCGATCCCGCGGGGTTTGACCGCGCTCATGTCGGCGCGCAGCAGCGTCTGCGCCGCGAAGGCGCCGGTCGCGGCCACGCCGAACACCTCGTCGCCCGGGGTGAAGCCGGTGACGCCCGGCCCGATCCGTTCGACCACGCCCGCGGCCTCCTGTCCGAAGACGGCCGGGAGCTCGCGGTTGCGGCCCAGCAGCCCGCGGCGGATCTTCCAGTCCACCGGGTTCACCCCGGCCGCCCGCACCGCGATCCCCAGTCGGCCCGGGCCCGGCTCCAGCACCGGCCGGTCCAGGAACTCCTGAGTCTCCGGCCCGCCGTAGTCGACGAACCCGAACGCCTTGGCCATCCTCGATCCACTCCTCGCTCGGCCGCACTCCCCCGGCCCAGCATGCGGCCGGGCCGCGGCCCCGGCCTGCCGGTGATGCGCTGAACGGGCGGAGGGGCGCAGGGCCGCAGGGGCGCAGGGCCGCAGGGGCGGACGGGCTCAGGGGCGGACGGCGGTGCGGGCGGGGGCGGCGGAGGGCTTCGGCCGCCCCTCGGCCGTCACCTCCGGTCGTGGTCCCCCGTCCGGCCGTCGATCAGCTCGCGCAGGATGTCCATGTGGCCGGCGTGGCGGGCGGTCTCGGTCGCCATGTGGATGAGCACCCAGCGCAGCGACACCTCGTCGCCGAACCAGGCCCGGCCGAGGTCGTCGAGCTCCTGCTCCTCGATGACCTGGTCGGCCGCCGCCCGGGCCCGGGCGTAGAAGGTGAGGACGTCGGCCGTGGACTCGTCCGGGCGGATCCGCAGGTCCGACTCCTCGTCCTCGTCGAGGTCGAACGGCAGCGGCCCGGTCTCCCGGCCGAAGGTCCGGCAGAACCAGCCGAGTTCGGCCCCGCCGAGGTGTTTCACCAGCCCCAGCAGGGTCGTCCCGGACGGCGCCGACGGCCGCCGCAACTGCTCGTCGTCAAGCCCTTCGAGCTTCCACAGCACCGCGTCCCGGTGCCGGTCGAGAGCCACGAGCAGACTCTCCTTCTCCGCCCCTCGGAAGGGCACGCGCTTCATCATGCGCGGACCCTAACAAACGGCCGATCAATCTGTCGCTCAGTCAGATTCCTTTGCCGGATGAACAGTTCACCGGATTGCCCGGTCCACCGGGATCCAGAGCTCGGCCTCCGCCTCGTCCTCGGAGAGGAAGCCGGTCCGCAGGATCTCCGGACCGAGCTTGGTCTCGTACGGGTTGGACGGGAACCACAGGGTGTAGACGTCCCGCCACATCTCCTGCAGCGCCTTCGGGAACGCCCCCCGGTTGACGAAGACCGCCCAGGTGCCGGCCGGCACCTCGCGCACGTCCAGCCCGTCCGGCACGACGGTGTCCGCACCCGCCACCACCGCGTGGTAGTAGTCGAGTTCGACGCCCTCCTCGCGGTCGTCGGAGAAGAACTCGGTGACCGAGACGACGCCCGCCGGGTCCTGGTCGGAGAGCTCGGCGATCCGCGCGATGCCCTCCTGGCCGATCTCCCGGATGAACGCGGCGATCGCCGGGTTCACCCCCTCGTGGACCAGGGGCACCCGCGCCCTCCGGCCGATCACCTTGAACGCCGGCTTCTCCACGATCCGGTACTCCATGCTGCTACTCCCTTCGATGACGAGTCGGAAGGAGATCCGGGGCTGGGAGCGCAGTACCAGGCCGCCGCGCCGGGCCTCGCCGGGCCCGACGCCGTGCATCGCCCGGAACGCCCGGGCGAACGCCTCGCCCGAGGTGTAGCCGTAGCGGATCGCCACATCGAGCAGCGTCCGCTCGCCGGCGAGCACCTCGGCCCCGGCGACGGTGAGCCGCCGGCGTCGCACGTACTCCGACAGCGGCATCCCGGCCAGCGCCGAGAACAGCCGCCGGAAGTGGTACTCCGACGTCACCGCGATCCGCGCCAGCTCGGCAGTGTCGAGCGGCTCGTCCAGGTGCTCCTCGATGTGGGCGATCGCCCGGTTGAGCTGCTCCAGCATCCCGACCCCGTCCTTCCTCTTACCGATCACCACCGTAGGAAGGACCCACCCTGCCGCACCCGACATCCTGTGCCCACTCCGGTCGGGTCGGGCGGACACGGCGGGCGCGGCGGGGTGCGGGGGGGTAGCGGACACGGCGGACACGGCGGGTGCGGCGGGTGCGGGGTGCGGCAGTGCGGTTCGAGGGGGTACGGCGGGCGGGTCAGGAACCGTCGGCCCGCACCGCGTAGACGTACCTGGTCCCGGCGTACTCGCTGAGGTTCCAGATCACCGACTCGCCGTAGGCCCAGTCGGTGGTGGCCGCGCTGTGGAAGCTCAGGTCCTCGCTGCCCACCGCCAGCCTGGCGACGGTGGACGGCGTGTCCGATCCCGACGTCACGGCGCGCAGGCTGCCGTTGGCGGAGCCGTTGCTGGTCGAGAGGTAGTGCTTCGACCGCTGCGAGACGACGCCCTGGATCTTGCCCTGCTTGACCGTGACCGCCTCCGAGGCGGTGGTCGAACCGAGCCGGCGGTCGGTGTGGTCGAGGTTCCAGCGCACCACCTTGGGTGTGCCGATCTTCGTCCCGTTGCCGTTCCAGCCGGTGCCCGAGTAGTCCACCACCGGGTTGGCGGGGTCCACCGCGTACTCGCTGACGGTCAGGCTGTCCGGCGTGCCGGCGCGGTCGAGCCCGAGGCAGGAGAACCGCAGCAGCGTGCCGGTGTTGTCGTACGCGGCGCTCTGCGGCAGCACGTAGCGGTAGTCGTGGGCGTAGTACTTGCCGTCGGCGTCCAGCCCGCAGACGTCGGACTTGCCGGTCGACACCTCGAAGAGCGTGTTGAGGTCGAACACCCGCAGCCCCTTGGTGGTGTCCACCATGTAGAGCAGGTTGCCGTACCAGAGGATGCCGCCCGCGTGCCGCTGCACCGGGGCGTAGGAGTACGCACCGGCGGCGGTCTTCACCGGCTCGACCAGCAGGACGTGCCGGTACTTCGGCGCGAGCCGGTCGGTGTGGTCGACGAAGGAGACCCGGACGCCCTTGTTGATCGTGAAGTCGGGGGTGCCGTCGCCGTTCGGGTCGGTGTCGAAGTACCAGGACACCAGGACCACCCGCTTGCCGCCCCACACGCCGGAGCCCAGCGCGTCCGCGCTGGTGGTGACGCCCTGCGGCACCCACTCCGCGACGCCCTGGTCACCCGGGTTCCAGGCGAAGCCGTCCTGGAAGGCCCCGACCCCGCCCGGCGCGCCCGACAGGTGCCGGGCGTCCCGGTTCGCGCTCGCCAGCACGTCGGCCACGGTCGCCCCGGGCAGCGCCCGGGCCAGACCGGCGGCGAGGTCGGCGTACGCACCGTGGCCGTTGCCCACCCGCTCGGCCAGCGTGAACTGGCCGGGCGTCAGCGTCCCGGCCTCGGCCACCGCCGGGGCGAGGGCCGCGCCCGCGATCGCCGCGAGGGGCGCGGCGGCCATTCCCTTGATGATCGTCCTGCGTGGCATGGTCATGTGGTCAGAACGTAGGCGCAGCGCGCGGCATCTGACAAGCCGTAACTCCGGGAGGAGCTGCGGCGGCCGCGGCGTCGGCCGGTCCGCGCGGGGCACCGCGGACCCGCCGATGCGGCTGCGCGGAAAGTCATTTGACGGTGCGGCGGTCCAGGCCCCATTGTTCCGTGCCGAAGCGTCCGCCTGCTGTGGGCGGACCGCCATCGGGGGGACTCCGATCAGCATGCCCAGACCGGGTGACGAAGCCGCGGCCGAGACCGCAGCACCCGTCGAGACCGCAGCATCCGCAGGGACCGCCGAGGCGGCCGACGCCGCCGGAGCCGTCGCGGAGCGGGCCGCCGAGCCCACCGCGGAGAGCGCTGCCGAGAGCGCCACGGCCCGACTGCGGGCCCACTGGGCCGCACCGCCGACACCGGTGCCGCCGTGGTACCGGCGGGTGTCGCCACGGGTCTGGAAGGTGGCCGGTGGTGCGGTCGCCGTGACGACCGCGATCGTGGTGCTCGCCGCCGTCCTCGGACCGGACGACCCGGTCCAGTACCGGCTGGACGTCCAGCAGCAGATCGGCGACCTCACCCGCGACGCCGACACCTCGGGTGCGTACGCCGCCCAGAACACGGAGATGTTCCCGGACACGCTCGGCTACATCCGCTTCCGCGAGCACTTCGTGGCCGGCTACCGCCTGCCGGGCTCCACGGACGCCGACTTCGTGGTGGTCGGCGCCACCGGTGCGTTCGCCAGCCCGGTGCGGGAATTGGACGACCTGCTCGGCGGTGTGGACCCGGCGCTCCACCCCGACGCGGCCGCCGGCCACCAGGTGGCGGGCGCCGCGTACACCGTCTTCCCGCCCGGCCCGCTCGGCGGCGCCCTCAAGTGCACGGCGCAGCCGAACGGGACCCGCGACGTGACCGCCGTCTGCGCCTGGGCCGACTCCACCACCGTCGGCAGCGTCACCGACCTCAACCAGGGCCCGCAGAACCTCGACCTCGCCGCCCTCGCCGAGCGCACGCGCACCATCCGGGCCGCCATGACCCGCCGCGTCGGCGGCTAGCGAGCCCCCGGCCCCGCCCGCACCGACCGCCCACACCGACCGCCCGTTCCGCGCACCGTACGCGCGGGACGGGCGGTTCGCCGTACGGCCTGCGGGAAGATCCGCCGCCTGCGCGGTGTTGCCAGCCTCCGCCGCACCTCACGGCGCCACCGCGGCGCCGACCACTGTTGTTCAAATTGGAACTACCTAGTACGGTCGACACCCGACCACCACACCGGTAACGGAGGCCCGCCCATGCCGCACCCTGCCCCACCGCTGCCCGGGACCGCCACCGTGCGCGCCCGGGTCCGCATCCCGCTGACCTTCCCCGACGGCTACCGCGCCGAGGCCGAGGTCTTCACGTTCCACGGCCTGGCCGACGGCGCCGAGCACCTCGCGCTCGCCCTCGGCACGGTCCCGGACGGCGGGACGCCGCTGGTGCGGCTGCACTCCGAGTGCCTGACCGGCGACGTGTTCGGCTCGGACCGGTGCGACTGCGGCCCCCAGCTGCGCGAGTCGGTGGAGCGGATCGCCGAGGCCGGCGGCTACCTGCTGTACCTGCGCCAGGAGGGCCGGGGCATCGGCCTCTACAACAAGCTGGACGCCTACGCCCTCCAGGACTCCGGCCTGGACACCTACGACGCCAACACCGCGCTCGGCCTGCCCGAGGACGGGCGCGACTACACGGCCGCCGCCCAGATGCTCACCGCGCTCGACACCGGCACCGTCGACCTGCTGAGCAACAACCCGGACAAGGCCGCACAGCTGGCCGACCTCGGCATCACCGTCGAGCGCCGGGTCCCGACCGGCGTCCACCTGTCCGCCAGCAACGTGCGCTACCTGCGCGCCAAGGCCGAGCGGACCGGCCACTCGATCGAGCTCTCCCGCCTGGTGGGCTGAGCCGGCGCAGCCCGTGGGCCCGGCCGACGGCCCGTGGGCCCGTCGGCCGGGAAGCACGACGGCGGTCCGGCGCCGCGGAGGGACTCCGCGGCGCCGGACCGCCGTTGGGACCGGTCGGGACCGGTCAGGACCGTCAGTGCTGCCAGGCGCGCACGTAGTCGACCTGCATGTCCGCCGGGGTCGCGGTCGGGCCCGAGGCGTAGACCGCGTTGTTGAGGATCAGGTACATCGGCGACGAGGTGATGCCGCTGGTGATCTGGCCGACCTTCACACCGTCGTAGTAGTAGGTCACCGAGCCCGGCTGCCAGTCCGCACCGAAGGTGTGCCAGCCGCTGTAGTTGCCCGGGGCGCAGCCGCCGGGGCCGCCGGACGGCGAGTGGAAGTGGTAGCAGGCGTCACCGCTCAGCCCCTCCATCACGTCCAGCTCGCCGTCGGCCGGCCAGCTCTGGCCGTCGGCCCAGAAGGCCGGCCAGTTGGCGACCTGCGAACCGGACGCCGGCAGGTAGATCCGGGCCTCGAAGGCGCCGTAGGTGAACTGGGCCTTGCCGTTGGTGTTGACCAGGCCCGAGGTGTACGCGTAGTTCTTGCCGTTCACCGTGGCCGGCTTCTGCTCGGCCTTGAGGTGCAGGCTGCCGCCGCTCTCGCTGATCTGGGACGGGGCGTAGGCGGCGGACTCGGCGCCGTTCACCGGAGGCGTCGTGCAGGTGGCGCAGCCGAACCAGTTGGGGTTCCACTTCGAGCTGTCGAGCGAGGAGCCGTTGAACTCGTCGGCGAAGACCGACCGCCAGGTGCCGGGGATGCCGAGCGGGGCGGCACCGGATCCGGACGGCTGGGTGGGCGTGGCGGTGGCGGTCGGCGACGAGGTGGCCGACGGCGAGGTGCTCGGGGTCGGCGAGGCGGTGGCCGACGGCGAGGTGCTCGGGGTCGGCGAGGCGGTGGCCGACGGCGAGGTGCTCGGGGTCGGCGACGAGGTGGCCGACGGCGAGGCGGTCGCCGTGGGCGACGTGCTGGGAGTCGGCTTGGCCGTGGCCGACGGCGAGGCGGTGGCCGAGGGCGAGGCGGTGGCCGACGGCGTCGCGGTGGGGCTCGGCGTCGGGGTCGGGGTCGTCGCGCCGGCGGTGAAGGTGCCGATCGGCGCCAGGTTGTGCCAGGTGTTGTTGATCTCGTACGCCACGAAGTACGTGTACTTGCCGGCCGGGAAGGTCCGGCTCTCCGGCGTGAACGTCCGCTGCGTCGAGGACAGGGTCGTCGGGACGGCGCCGCGGAAGTCGTAGTGCGTGCCGTCGGCCGCACGGACCGCGATGGTCAGGGCCTGTACCGCGGTCCGCTTGGTGGCGTGCAGCTTGGCGGTGGCGGTGACCGTCGCGCCGCCGCCGGGAGCCGACGGCGTGACCGACAGCGAGTCGACCACCACCGGGTCGGCCGGCGCGGTCGGCAGGGCCCAGGCGGCGGCCGCCCCGGTTCCGGTGGCGGCGACCGCGAGGGCGAGGACGGCGAGCCGTCGACGACCGCTGAACGAGCTGCGGGCACGGTGCTTCGAGTGCTTGGGCATGAGGGGGAGAACCTTTCGTTCCCCCCCGGCTGTGGAGCCAGCAGCCTGAACGAGGGAACGGTCCCCACGCAAGCCCGATGCCGCGGCCGGAACCGCGGCATCGATCGTGTACGGGTTCAAAACACCAGGTGGGGCGGGCCTTCGGGACGCCGGGGCGGACCGGCTGTGAAATGGGGCACAGGCGCCTCCGCACCCCGGGCACGCCGGGCAGGACCGGGCCGGTCGACCTCACCTCTCCCTGGGGGTCAAATCAGGACATACACCTCCTCATCGACTCGCTCGCCGTGTCGCTCCGCCTTGTGCGTCGTGGCGGCCGGTCCGCTCAGGACGCCGCGATCGACCGGCCGATCCGCCGGGCCGCGAAGCCGGTGCCGCAGACGAAGCGCATCAGCGGCCCGAAGGTGTCGGCGGCGGACAGCCCGGTGAAGTAGATCCCGGGGAGGGAGGACTCGAAGCCGGCCGAGAGCCGCGGCGCGCCGCCGTTCCGCTTGGCCACCGCCCCGCGCAGGTCGGGCGCCAGGAAGCCGAGCCGGCCGACGTCGACGTGGTAGCCGGTGGCCGCCAGCACGTGGTCCGCCTCCACCACCGTGGTGTCCCCGGGCGGGGCGGCCGCCCGCAGCGTCAGCCGGGCCCCGCCGTCGGCCTGCGCCGTCGAGGCCACCTCGTGCCCGGTCAGCACCGGGAAGCGGCCCTCCAGCCGCCGGCGCAGCCACCAGCCGCCGGACGGCCCGAGGATCGTCCGGACCAGCCGGGCCCGGGTCTCGTCCGGCAGGTGGCGGAAGGCTCCGGGGGCCCGGGCGAACGCCGCGAACGACCAGCCGGGGCCCAGCGGCGAGGCCGGCTTCGCCAGCCGCACCGGCCAGGGGCGGTCACCGGGGCGTTCCGAGTCCGGCGGGTCGCCGAAGAGGAGGCGGTCGGTCCGTGCCACCAGGACGGGATCCGCGCCCGCCTCGTACAGCAGGGTGGCGCTCTCCAGCGCGGACTGCCCGGCGCCGATCACCGCCACCCGCCGCCCCGCGAACTTCGCCAGGTCCGCGTGGTCCGAGGTGTGCGACGCCAGCCCCGCCTCGACCAGCGGCTGCAGCCGGGCCGGCATCCGCGCGTACGGGGGGAACCCGCTGGCCAGCACCACGACCCGGGCGGCGAACGCCTCGCCGGTGTCCAGCGCCAGCCGGTAGCCGCCGCCCGGTACGCGCTCGATCCGGAGCACGGCGGCGCGCTCCACCTCGGGCACGCAGGCCCGCTGGAACCACTCGCCGTAGCGGACGAACTCGTCGAGGGGCACCACGTAGCGGTCGCCCGCCCACGGCAGACCCGTCGCGGCCCGGAAGTCGTGCAGCCCGTACCGGTCGGCCGGGTCCGAGATCGACGAGGCCCGTGGCGTGGACTTCAGGAACATCCCGGCGGGCATCCGCGCCCGCCAACTCTCCATCGGCACACCGAGGACGCGCAGTGGCACGCCCCGGCCCTTCAGGTGGGCCGCGACGGACAGTCCGTACGGTCCGGCGCCGACGACCGCGACGGGCACTTCGGTGATCGAGCTCATTTCGAACCTCCCAGGGCAAGGCCCTTGGCCATCCGCTGTCCGGCGTAGCCGGCCACGCGGCGTGTCCCCTGACCGCCGAAGCGGAGTGCCATGACGGCGGCCGGTGCCGGATCGTCACGGCACAGCCAGGCACGCTCCGTGGACCGCCGCGGCTTCAGGTCCGGCAGCGGACGCCGGTCCTGCCAGTACGTGACGGCGGCGGAGAGCACGTCCAGCTGTCCCACCCCGAAGAAGCGGTGAAGCTGCGGACCACGCGGTACCGGGCGTCCGGTGAGGGACAGATGCAGGGCGCGGACCACGTCCACGCCGTCCGCCGTCTCGAACAGCCGGAACTGGGCACCGGTACGGGGATTGAAGTCGAGCAGCTTGTACCTGCCGTCACGCAGGTCCAGCCGCCAGTCGAGGTCGGCGATGCCGCTGTACCCCAGTGCCCGGCAGAGCCGGACGGCGAGTTCGGCCAGCTCGGGGTTGGGTACCGACACCGCTCGGGTGGTGAATCCGCCCGAGGGCGGGTAGGAGCGCAGCTTCTGCCCGGTGAAGACGGCGAGCGGCTCGCCGCCGGGGCCGCAGCACAGGTGGGTGATCCAGTCCTCGGAGCGTTCCGGGGCCAGGTACTCCTGGGCCAGCACCGAGAGCCGGCCGTTCGGCGGGCAGGCGGCCAGCAGTTCCCGCTCGTCGCGCACGATCGTGGAGTGCGAGACCGCCGGGCGGCTGAGCCGGGTGAACGGCTCCAGGTTCTTCAGGACCATCGGGTAGCCGCAGGTCCGGGCGGCCGCCAGCAGCTCGTCGTGGTCGCCCGGGGCGAGGGTGACGGGCGCCGGGACACCGTGTTCCTCGCAGATCGCGTGCATGGCGCCCTTGTTGGCCAGTCGCCGGGGCAGGCCGGCGGGCACCGGCGGCAGCACGAAGGACGGGGACAGCTCCTCGGCGTGCTCGGCGAGCAGGACGGCGGCCTCGTCGTCGGTGGGCAGGGCGATGCAGCGGCGGCCGATCGTCCGGCCGACCTCCTGGACGACGGCGAGCAGCCGGTCGGTGCGCTCGCGCCCGGTGGTGGGCCGGACGAAGGCGCGCGTCAGGTAGCGGGAGAGCGCCGTCGGTGTGAGCCGGTCCTCGACCATCGCGTACACCGGTACCCCGGCACGGCCCAGCGAGCGGACGGCGCCGACGGGGCCGTGCGCCAGCGGGTACTTCCCCACCTTGACGAGCAGGACCGCGGTCTCCCGGTCCAGGTTCAGCCCGGCCGGATCGGTGTGGTCGGTCCGGTTCATGTCGTGCCTCCTCTTGTCGTGCGCCTCGGTGCCGCCGATTGCGGTCAGTGCTGCCACACGGCGACCCAGTCGACCTTCACCTGCGTCTTGTCGACGCCGGGCGGGGGCGACTGCTGGTAGCCCACGGCGAGGTTGAGAATCAGTTCCATCGGGGTGGTCGGGATCGAGGTCGGGTCGGTGACCTGGAAGACCTGCACGCCGTCGACGTACCAGGTGACGGCGTCCGGCTCCCAGTCGAGTCCGAGGACGTGGTAGCCGACGGCGAAGTCCGCCGGGCCGTGGGCGTAGTGGGCGTCGATGTCGGTGCCGTCGGGGGCCTCGGCGTGCAGGTTGAGGTCGACGTACTGGTTGCTGTTGATAAACTCGGCGATGTCCAGCTCCGGCAGCCCGCCCCTGGTGTTGGCGGAGAGCAGCCAGAACGCCGGGAACATGCCGAGCGGTTGGTCGGTGGTGCGGATCGCGGCGGCGAAGTACCCGTAGGTGAAGGTGTGCCGCGGGGTGCCGTCCCAGGTGTCGCGGCCGGTGGAGACCATGCCGGACGTCCAGGGGTAGGTCTTCCCGTCGCTGCCGGTCGTGGCCTGGCGTTGGGCGGTGAGGGTGAGCGTGCCGTCCCCCACCGAGACCTGGCCGGGGAGGTACCACTGGTCCTCGTGGTTGCCGGCGTTGGTGCAGCCGCGGACGTTCCAGTCGTAGCAGGTGGTCCACTTGGAGCCGTCGAGGCCGGTGCCGTTGAAGTCGTCCCGGAAGGCCTCGTGCCACGGGCCCACCCCGGGCGGCTGGTCCGCCCCGACCGGCGGGGGCACATCCGCGTCGCCCGCGGCCGCCGTGGTGGTCGGTGGGTGGAGCGCCGCCGCGCCGACGCCGGCGCCGTTCACCGTGCCGCAGGCCGCGGCCAGGAGCAGCACGCCGACCACCGACACCAGCCGCCACCGGACCTTGGGCCGCACGGACGGCCGCACGGACGCCCGGCGGACGCGGCGGGCACGGCGGGGCCGGCGGGCGGGCTCACCGGACGCGGGGTCGGGTGAGGACACGGGCGCAGGCGCGGGTGCGGGCGCGGCGGGGAACCGCCGCGGGAGCACCGTCAGCAGGGTGGTGAGCACGGCGAGCGCCAGCACGGCCCGGCCGACCGTGAAGTTGTGGGTGAAGAACAGCGCCTCCGCGGTCAGCATCGTGAGCGCCAGGCTCACCGTCACGGTCAGCGCGGCGGCGCTCACCCGGCCGGGCCCCCGGTCGCGCCAGGACGGGCCCGGCCGGGCCCAGGCCACGGCCGCCGCGCCCGGACCGGCGAGCAGGAAGATGCCGGCGGCGACGGCCCGCAGCGGGTTCCCGGCCGGGAGCAGTTGGGCGGCGAGGGCGATCCAGCCGCAGAGCGCGGGCAGCGCGCGGGGCAGGGTCCAGGGCCGGACGGTCACGGCGTCCTCCCTCCGGTCGGGGCGGAGCCGGTGCTCCCGCCGCCGGACGGGACGTACTGGTAGACGACGGCGTCGTCGTTGGAGAACACCAGCCGGAGGTCGGGGGCGGTCGCCGCGGCGGCCGCGAAGCCCTCGGTGGTGGTGACCGGCAGCAGCCCGGTGAGCTCGCACTCGGCGATCTGGGCCCGGGTCAGGATCAGGTAGGTCGGGCCGCCGGCGACGTTCGGGCGCTCCAGCATCGTCCGCAGGACGTCGCCGGGGTTGGCCACCAGGCGCTTCAGGTCGTCGTGGGAGGCGTCGCTGAGCACCAGCCGGTCGTGGTCGTCGTAGTGCAGCTCGCCGCCGGGCTCGTTGGAGGTCAGCGAGACGATCCGCGAGCCGGCCGGGGTGGCGGCGACGTAGCGGAGTGCGGCGGCCTCCTGCGGGGTGAAGTAGTTCATGCTCTCCTTGCCGAAGTAGCCGAAGAGCAGGCCGCCGAGCAGGCCGAGCAGGACGACGGCGGTGAGGCCGGTCCGCAGCGGGCCGCCGGGCGGGCCGGGCGGCGGAGCGGACGGGCGGCCGGACGCGGCCCCGGAGTCGGCGCCGGAGTCGGCGCCGGACGGTGAGCCGGAGTCGGCACCGGACGCGGAGCCGGACGGCGGGTCGGCGGGCCGGGGGTCGGCGGGCTTGGCGTCCCGCGTCCCCCAGAGCAGGGTCGCGGCGAGGAAGGCGGCGGCCGGGAGGGCGAACAGGTAGGCCCGGAAGAGCATCTCCCCGTCGTAGGCGTTGGCGAGCAGCACCAGGAGCGGCGCCGTCAGCAGCGGCACCAGGCCGACCCGGCGCACCCAGCGGCGGCGGACCAGCGCGGCCAGGGCGAGCAGGACGACGACGGCGGTCAGGCACCGGTCGGCCCAGGAGGTCATGATCTGGCCGGGGGCGGCCTGGCCCAGCTGGGCGAGGCCGGACGCCGCGTTGTGGTCGGGCGAGCCCAGGGCGGAGACCAGGCCGGCCAGGTTCTGCGACACGAACGGCCGGGCCACGGTGGCGTCCCAGAGCACGGTCAGGCCGACCAGCGCGGCCAGCACCGGCAGCACGGTGCGGCGGTTGCGGCGGCCCAGGGCCAGCAGGGCCAGGCTCACCGCCAGCATGATCGGGGTCAGCTGGTGCGACGAGACGATCGCCGCGAGCAGCACCAGGATCAGCACGAACGGCGCCACCCGCCAGCCGCCGCGCGGCGGCACCTCGTCGGCCGTCGACAGGGCCCGGGCGCCGGGCGGCCCCGCCCGCCGCCCGGCGGGCCCGCGCCCGGGCGCCGCGAGCGTGCGCGCCACCGCCAGCTGACGCATGATCAGCGCGACCACGGTGAGCGACACCAGGTAGGCGAAGGCCTGCGGGGAGAAGTAGTCCTGGCCGACCCAGGCGGTCGAGTAGTAGAGCCAGACCCCGCCCCAGACCAGCCGGCGGTCCCTGGTGATGCTCCGGTAGAGCATCAGCAGCGGGCCGAGCAGCAGCAGGTTGGTGATCAGCGGGTACCACGAGGCGTAGCCCAGGACGGAGTCCAGGCCGGTGACGCGCAGGACCAGTGCGTGCAGCTCGAAGAAGCCGGGCCACTGGTTGTAGACGTCGAGCTTGCCGGCGCCCGGCACCGTCCCTCCGTGGCGCAGCATGGCGTCGACGATCGCGACGTGCTTCCAGGCCCAGGCGTACCGCAGGGTCGGGTAGAGCAGGCTGGGCGTCGCGTGGACCACCAGGATCAGGGCGAGGACGTAGGCGGCGGGCCACCGGTGGCGGATCCGCGGGGCGCGCAGCGCGGTGACGAACCCGAGGGTGAGCAGCACCAGGGCGGCGAAGTAGGCCGGTGGGAGCGCCTGGAGCAGGCCGAGGTCGCCCATCCGGGAGAGCTGCGTCCGGGAGAGGGCCAGCAGCCAGAGCGCCAGCGCGGCCGGCAGGGCGCCCCGGACCACCCAGCCGGAGAGGCCGGGGGCGGCGAGGGCCGTGCGCAGACCGCCGCTCCGGTGGGCGGAGGTGCGCTGGGCGAGTGGGCGGTGAGCCGGTGTCCGCGGGTCGGGTCGGACGTCTTCACGTTCCAGGGAGTCGGTCACTGTGATCACTCCTGACCGCGGCCCCTCGGGGGTCCGCCCACCGGGCGGCCGAGGGCCGCGCGCAGGCGGCGGTACGTCCGCCACGCCCGGGTGGCGGCACTCTCGTGGAAGGGCGCGGTCGGGGCGCCCCGCCGCTTCGTCCAGTCGTCGAACACCTGCGGCGGTGTGTCGGCGCGGACCATCAGGCGCGCGATCCGCAGCGGGTCGTCGGCCGGGGAGCTGAAGGCGTTCCGGACGGCGGAGGCCGAGGTGTACCCGGCCTGGGCGACCTTGCGGCGGACCTCGGCGCCCGAGTACCCGTGCGGGTAGGCGAAGGAGACGACCTCGTGGCCGAGGACGTCCTCCAGGACCGTCTTGCAGCCGGCGATCTCGTCGGTCAGCCGCTTGCCGTAGACGGTGTCCATCGGGACGTGGGTCCGGGAGTGGGCGCCGATCTCGACGCCCAGGGCGTCCAGCGTGCCGAGCTGGCGCCAGTTCAGCATCGGCGCCGGCGGCAGCAGGCTGCCGGTGCCGCGTCCGCCGGGCGGGTGCAGGGCCCCGGTGGTGACGTACAGGGTGGCGGGCAGCCCCTCGTCGGAGAGGACCGGGGCGACCGTCCAGTAGAAGTCGGCGTAGCCGTCGTCGAAGGTCAGGACGGCGGAGCCGGGCGGCAGCTGCGGTCCGCCGCGCAGGGCGGCGACCAGCCGGCGCAGCGGCACGAGTTGCAGGCCGTTGTCCGCGATGCGGGCCAGCTGCTCGCGGAAGACGGCGGGCGTGACGGTGTACGGCGCGAGCCAGGACGGCGGGTCGTCCGAGACCGAGTGGTAGAGGAAAACGGGTATCTCGGTCATGGCGCGCCCCAGGTGGGTGCGCCCGCGGCCGGCCGGCCGGCGGCGGTGGGGCGGACCGTGGTCGACTCGCCGCGGGTGGGCTCGCCGTCGGCGGTCCCGCCCCCGGTGGCCGGACGGACCGCGCCGGTCCGGCGGGTCGCGGTCCGTCCGGTGCGGCCGCCGGCGGAACCGGTGAGGTAGCCGGCGGCGGTCAGGGCGACGCCGGCGCAGAGCGCCGCCGCCGTGGCGGGGCGCCACCGGCGCAGGCTGCGCAGCACGGCGGCGGGCACGGTGTGCCGCAGGTAGGCGCGCTCGCTCGCGAGGCCGGCGGCGGCGCCGTCGTACCGCACCACCGCGGCCTTGGAACGGCCTTCGGCGAAGCAGCGCGCGGCGAAGTAGGAGAAGGTGGTGCGGGCCGGCGGGACCCGGTGGCGGACGGCGGCGGCCGGCTCGTAGCGGAGCACGGCGCCGGGGTGCCGGGCGGCCAGCCGGATGCAGAGTTCGGTCTCCTCGCAGCCGAGCGGGCGCCGCCCGACCCGGCCGAGGTCGGTCCGGAAGCCGCCGGCGGCCAGGGCCTCGGCGCGGCGGAAGGACATGTTGGCGCCGATGAAGTTGCGCACCGCCGCGGCCCGGCGCGGCAGCCCGCGGTAGGAGCAGCCGACCACCCAGTCGAATTCGGGCGGGAACCATACGGGGCGGGCGCTCTGCCACCACGGCCGGACCAGGCCGCCGACGCCGAGCACCTCCGGTGCCGCCCGGTAGCCGGCCAGCAGGTGCCCGGTCCAGTCGGGGTCGGCGGCGGCGTCGTCGTCGAGGAAGGCGATCAGCTCGCCGCGGGCCGCCTCCAGGGCGGTGTTGCGGGCGCCGGAGAGGCCGCGCCGCTGCGCGTTGGCGAGGATCCGCAGGCCGGTGGACAGGTGTTCCCGGGCGAGGCGGAGGAGTTCGGGGCAGTGGTCGACGACCAGCAACACCTCGTCGGGGGGACGGTGTTGGGCGTGGACCGAGGCGACGGCGGCGCACAGGTCGTCCCAGCGCTCGACGGTGTAGGCGCAGATCACCACGGTCAGACTCGGCTCGTGGCCGTCGGCGGGCCGGTGGGTCCGGTCGCCGCCCCGGTCGGACGACCGGCCGACCGGCTCGGCGGAGCGGTCAGTGGTCATCGCCCTCGCCTCCTTCGGTGGCCACCGGCTCCGCGGCCCGCGGCTCGGCGGCCGGCGGCTCCATGCCCCGCAGCCAGCGCCGCAGGACGACGAGCAGGAACGCCGCCAGCGTGTACTCGGAGATCACCCAGGCGAGGCCCACGCCGACCAGTCCGTACCGCGGCAGCAGCAGGGCCACCAGGGTGATGATCATGACGGCGGAGGCCATCCGCACCCCGACCATCCAGGCCAGCGCGCGACGGACCCGGGACACCTGGATGACCACGTTGGTCACCGCGATCGGCAGCGCGCACAGGGCGAGCAGCCGCAGCACCGTGGTGCCGTTCTCGGCGTACGCGGGGCCGAACACGCTGAGGATCCAGGGCGCGCCGGCCACGATGACGAGCACGGCGCCCGACAGCAGCAGTCCGGTGTGGCGCAGCATGCGCCGGGCGTACTCGGCGAGCCGGCGCGGGTCGCGGGCACCCTCGACGACCAGTGAGTGGCCCATGCTGAACGTCGCGACGAAGAGGGTCGAGGCGATGACGAAGGCCAGCGAGTAGTAGGCGCTGCCCTCCGGGCCGAGCTGGGCCAGCACGATCAGGGGGACGGCGCTGTAGCTCGCGAAGCTGAAGAGGTTTCCCAGGTAGTCGGCGCCGGCCCAGCGCAGGACCCGCTGGGGCGGCTCGGCGCTGCCGTCGTCGGCCGCCTCGTGGACCGGCACGGCCCGGCGGAACAGCACCACGTTGGCCAGCGCGATCGAGACGACCATGGCGACCGCCCAGGCGACCAGGATGCCGGTGCCGACGGCCAGGGCCGCACAGCCCGCGAGGAGCAGCGACTTGGCGACCGCGAAGACGGCGTTCTCGCCCAGCACCCAGCCCGTGCGGCGGGTGCCGGTGAGCGCGCCGTCCTGGAGTACGAAGATCGCGTAGCCGGCGGTGGCCGCGACGAACGAGACCGCGAGCACCGGTGAGTGCAGGTAGCGCAGGTTGGGTGCGACCACCGGGAGCAGCAGCAGGAAGCCGATCGCGACCAGGGCGCTGCAGCCGGCGCTGACCGCGTAGCACCACAGCACCAGGCGCCTGGTGTGCCGGCCGGCGGCGGGGACGAACCGCACCAGGGCGTCCCCCAGGTTGAGGCTGCCGAGCGTGGCCAGGAACATCGCGGCCGACAGCGCCGCGTAGCTGCGCCCGACCGACTCGACGGAGTAGTAGCGGGTGGCCAGGATCCAGAAGAACGCGCCGAGCCCGGCCGCGACGATCGAACTCGCGGCCAGCACGTGGCCGTTGTGCATCAGGGCGTCCGCGCGCAGGCGCTCGGTCGCCGCCCTGAGCCGGGCCCGCAGCAGCACCGGGTAGGAGCACTCGCAGGGGAGCTCCACCGGGCACGAGCAGGGCCGGGCGGACGCGGTCCTCCGCCGGGAGCGGGCGTGGTCGAGGATGGACATCACGGCCTCGCCGAGTTGTCGGCCCGGCGTTGTATCCGGACGCTGCGCAGGTAGCAGACCGGCCCGTAGGCCAGCCCGAGGAGCTCCAGCCGCCCGAGGTGGGCCATCAGCGGGTCGCGGCGCCCCCCGGCCGGGCTGCCCCGGCGCAGGGTCTGCCGGACTCCGCGCGGCACCCGGGCGAGCAGGGCGGCCAGCAGGAGCGGCTGCCGGCGGGTGGCGGCGGCGAGGTAGGCGCCGAAGCCGACGCCGAAGCCGAAGACCTGGGTGGTCAGCGACTCCATGGAGCGGCGGTGGGGGTGCCAGACCAGGGCGTCCGGCCGGTACACGACGGTGTGGCCGGAGGTCAGCACCTGGAGGAAGGAGAGCAGGTCCTCCCCGCCGCGGGCCGGGGTTCCGGTACTGGTGGCGGGGTCGAAGCCGCCGAGGGAGCGGAGCAGGCCGGTCCGGAAGGCCATGTTGGCCCCGGTGCCGAGCCGCCCGGTGGCGAACGGGAAGAGCGGGTCGTCGGACGGTTCGCGCAGCGACCAGCTGCGCACGGTGAAGCCCTTGGCGTAGCCGCAGTAGCGCTCCAGCGCGATCTGCGCCCGGGTGTCCAGCTCGGCGGGCAGCACCAGGCCGGTGACGCAGCCCACCCGCGGGTCCGAGCGGAAGCCGTCGACCAGGGCGGCCACCCACCCGGCGTCGATCAGGAGGTCGTCGTCGGCGAAGGCGCAGATCTCGCCGCGGGCCACGGCGAGGCCGCGGTTGCGGGCCCGGGCCAGGCCGGGCACCGGCTCGTGCACGTAGCGGACGCGGCCCGGGTAGCGGAGCCGGACGAGCAGTTCGGTGGCCCGGTCCGAGGGGGCGTTGTCGACGACGATCACCTCGGTGTGCCGGTAGGAGCCGGCCAGGAGGGCGTCCAGGGAGCGCGGCAGCAGGTCGGCGCGGTCGTGCGTGCAGACGACGACGCTCACCAGCGGGGTGCCGGTCCGCGGGGCCGGCGGGACCCCGGGCCCCGCGGGCGGGTCCAGCTCGCGGGCCGCCGCGGTCAGGGCCCGGAGCAGTCCGTCCGGGTCGCCGGGCGCGGCCTCGGCGGTCACCAGGCCGAGCGGGTGCCCCTGCCGGCGGATCAGCGCCAGGACGCGGCCGTTCGGGCAGAACACCTCGCCCCGTCCGGGGCGGTGCAGCTCGTGCGGGCGTTCGAGGTCCAGCTCGGCGACCGCGACGGGCGCGGGCGGCAGGGCGATCGGGGCATTCATGACGACTGACCTCCCGCGCGGCCCGCCGCCCCGGGGCGGCGCTGTTGCCAGACGGTGAACAGGTAGCAGAACGGGCCGTACAGCAGCCCCCGGCGCTCCAGCCTGCGGAGGCTGCGCAGGGTGTCGGTGTCGACCCGCCCGACGTGCGGGGTCACCCGGTGGCTGACGTGCCAGCGCCACACCCCGTAGGGCAGCCGGCGGACCAGCTCGGCGAGCAGGCTCGGCCGGTGCGCGATCGCCGCCGCCAGGTAGGCGCCGAACCCGACCCCGAAGCCGTTGATCTGGGTGGCGAGCGCCTCCATGGTCCGCCGGTGCCGGTGCCAGATGATCGCGTCGGGCTGGTAGGCGACGGTGTGCCCGGCGGTCAGCACCTGCTGGAAGGAGAGCAGGTCCTCCCCGCCGCGCGAGGGGGTACCGGTGCCGGTCGCCGGGTCGAAGCCGCCGAGGGAGCGGATCACGTCGGTCCGGAAGGCCATGTTGGCGCCCATCCCGAAGCGGCCGGTGGAGAACTGGACCAGCGGGTCGGCCAGCGGTTCGCGCAGCGACCAGCTCCGGGCGGCGAAGCCCCGGCCGGGACCGCAGTACTCCTCCACGACGAACTGCGCCTCGGTGTCGAGCTCGGCCGGCAGCACCAGTCCGGTCACGCAGCCGATCCGGTCGTCCGACCGGAACGCCTCCGCCAGGGCCGCCACCCAGCGGGAGTCGGCGATGGCGTCGTCGTCCGTGAAGGCGCAGACGTCCCCGCGGGCGGCCGCGAGGCCCCGGTTGCGGGCCCGGGACAGGCCCGGCAGGGGCTCCCGGACGTACCGGACCCGGTCGCCGTAGCGCGAGCGGACCAGCCGTTCGGTGGCGTCGGTCCGGGGGGCGTTGTCCACCAGGATCACCTCGATGGCGGGCGATCCGATGCCCACCAGCGAGTCCAGGCAACGGGGCAGCATCTCGGCCCGGTCCCGGGTGCAGACGATCACGCTGACGGTCAGCGGGCCCGCAGGCACCCGGGCGCGTCCGACCCGACGAGGACGCGCCGCGGGTGTCGCGGTGGACAGGGCGGGAACGGGGAGTTCCCGGTGAGCGGCGTCGACCAGCGCCCGGCGCAGCGTGGCGGAGTCGCCTGCTGTACCGGTGGCCGTGACCAACCCGAGCGGGTGTCCGTGCAGCCGCACCAACGCCAACACGCGGCCGGCCGGGTCGTCGGCACCGAGACCGCCGGGCGAGCGCAGCCCGCTCGGCTCGTCCAGGTCCAGGTCGACGACGCGGACGGGGGTGTAGAGCGAGTCACGGGCGGCAGGGCGCGGGCAGGCAGCTGCGGTGCGCCGGTCGGAGCCATTCATCATCGCTCCTCCGCGGAAGGGGCCGCCGAGGCCCGGGCGCCGGGACGCTCGGAGATCAGGGTCCTCAGCACCCGGCGGCCGTCGGAGACGGCGTGGAGGTGGGAGCGGCCGCTGCGGCGGGGGAGTTCCAGGCTCGGCACCTCGGCGATCCGCAGTCCGGAGCGCAGCGCGTGCGCGATCATCTCGGCCTCGATCTCGAAGCCGGTCGACCGCAGGTCGAGCGCGTCCAGGAAGGAGCGGCGGAAGGCGCAGTAGCCGTAGCACAGGTCGGTGAGGTGTGCGTCGTACAGGCGGTTGACCACGGCGAGCAGGACGCGGTTGCCGAGCGAGCGGATCCGGGTGAAGTCCAGCGAGCCGCCGCCCGCGATGCACCGGGAGCCCTTGACGAAGTCGTAGCCGTGGTCGAGGAAGTGGAGGAAGTGCGGGATCTCGCCCGGCCACATGGAGCCGTCGGCGTCCAGCATGACGATGTACTCGCCGGAGGCGGCGGCGAAGCCGGTGCGCAGGGCGTTGCCCTTGCCGGGGCCGCTCTGGGCGACGCTGCGGACGGTCGGCAGGCAGTGCCGGGCCATCGGGATGGTGGCGTCGCTGGACGAGCCGTCGACCAGGATGACCTCGTCGACGCAGCGCGGGATCTGCTCGAACACCCAGGGGATGTTCCGGGCCTCGTTCTGCGCGGGGACGACCAGCGTCACGCTGTGCTTGCTGGGGACGCCGTCCCCGGCCCGGCGCATCGGCCGCCGGGCGACGGCCCGGTCCTCGGCGCGGCGGTTGGGCCGGCCGTCCTGCTCCGGGTGCGGAACGACGTGGTTGGGCACGGTGGTACTCATCGAGGACGGCCTCTCGGGGGGAGGCGGCGGGCGGCGCCGGGCACGGCGCGGCCCCTGCGGAACGGGGCGGGCCCGGACGCACGACGGATGCGCGGGGCGGGCGGGGCCCCGGAGGGAAGTCCCCGGGGGGACTGCCGAAAAGCTGGAGAGCGACTCTTGCGGCCGAATGGGGTGCGCGCCGCCCGCTCTCGCTCGGGCGCCGGAGCGCCCGGTCTGTCGAACTGGCCAATGTGCCTCCCGCACCGGGGTGCGGGGTGTGCCAGGGCCTCATCGTGCCCAGGTGACCTGTGTCACGTCAAGGGGTTTGCGGGGATTGGTTTCTTATGCCCGATTCGGAATGGATCGGGCGGTTCCGGTCGGGGCGCCGACGGAACGCGGGCCGGCCCCGGCCGCGGCACGGGGCCCGACCCGGGGCGGCGACCCGCTCAGCTCCCGACCGGCCGGCCCTCCGGCTCCTCGGCGATCCGCCGGGCGATCTCCCCCGGCCGCACCGGCCGCCCGAAGTGCCAGCCCTGCGCCCAGTCGCAGCCGATGCCGCGCAGCCGCTCGGCGTCCTTGCGGGTCTCCACGCCCTCGGCCGTGACGGTCAGTCCGAGCGCGTGCGCCATCGACACCAGACCGCTGACGATCCGCCAGCCGGTGGCCTCGTCCTTGGCCGGGTCGTGCAGGTCGCCGACGAACGAGCCGGCGATCTTCAGCCCGGAGACCGGGAGGTCGCGCAGGTAGGCGAGGTTGGACCAGCCGGTGCCGAAGTCGTCCACCGCGAGCGAGACGCCGAGGTCGACCAGGCCGTGCAGGGTGCGCAGCGCCTCGTCCTCGGGCCCGACCACGGTCGACTCGGTGATCTCCAGCTGGAGCAGCGCCGGGTCCAGGCCGGTGGCGTCGAGGATCCGGTCGAGGTCGGTGACGAGCGCGGCGCTGCGGGCCTGGCGGACCGCCAGGTTGACGTTGAGCTGCGGTGCGTCGCCGCCGAACCGCTTCGCCCAGTCGGCCGCCTGACCGCACGCCTGCTCCAGCACCCAGCGGCCGAGCGGCATGATCAGGCCGGTCTCCTCCGCGGTCGTGACGAACTCGTCGGGGCCGAGCACGCCGAGCTGCGGGTGGCGCCAGCGCACCAGCGCCTCCACCGCGGCGAGCCGGCCGTCGGCCAGCGCGTAGAGCGGCTGGTAGTCGATGAAGAACTCGCCGCGGTCGAGCGCGGCGGGCATCCGGACCGAGACCGCGTAGCGGCTGACCGCGCGGGCGTTCTCCTTGGGGTCGAAGAGCGTCCACCGGCCGCGGCCGGCCTCCTTGGCCCGGTACAGCGTCAGGTCGGCGGCGCGGACGGCGGCGCCGGGGGTGGTGGTGGAGACGCGCCGCTCCAGTACGCCCACGCTCGCGCCGACGGCCAGCTTGTGATCACCGATCAGCACCGGTCCGGCCAGCGCCTTCAGCACCGTCTTGGCGGCGGCCACCGCCTCCTGCTCGCCCCGGCAGTTCTCCAGCAGCACCACGAACTCGTCGCCGCCGAGCCGGGCGACCAGGTGGCCGAGCGGGGTGAGGGCGGCCTTGAGCCGGGCGGCGACGGCGGAGAGCAGTTGGTCCCCGGTGTCGTGCCCGAGGCTGTCGTTGACCACCTTGAAGCCGTCGAGGTCCACGTAGCAGAGCCCGAACCGGGCACCCGGGTCCGGCTCCTCGAAGAGCTTCTCCAGCCGCTCGAAGAAGGCGGCCCGGTTGGGCAGGCCGGTCAGCGGGTCGTGGGTGGCCTGGTGGCGCAGCCGCTCCTGGAGGCGGTAGCGGTCGGTGATGTCCTCCAGCATCGCGACCTGGTACTGCGGGCGGCCGTCGTCGTCGCGGATCAGCGAGACCGTCAGGTGGGTCCAGACCACCTCGCCGTCCTGCCGGTAGTACGGCTTGTCGAACTGGAAGTAGTCCCGCTTGCCGCTGATCAGCTCCTCGTACGCCTCCCAGACGCCGGGCGTGTCCTCGGGGTGGACGAGGTCACCGACGCGGCGGCCCTGCATGTCCTCCGGAGCGGCCCCGAACAACTCCTGCAGCGCCTTGTTGACGGCCAGGATGTTGCCCTCGGTGTCGCCGATGCCGATGCCGATCGCGGCGCTCTCGAACAGCGCGCGGAAGCGGGCCTCGGAGGCGCGCAGCGCCCGCTCGGCCTCCTTGCGGGCGACGTCGGCGGCGGTGCGGATCGCCTCCTGCTCACGCAGCGTGCGCTCGCGCAGGGCGGCGGCCCAGCCGGCCGCGAAGGCGCCGCACAGCGCCGGGCCGCGGCCGTCGGAGGCCGGCTGCTCCTGGAGCAGCTCGACGGCCCGGGCCAGCACGACCGGGTCGGTGAAGTGGGCGTCGACCAGCTCGGCGCCGGCCTGCGCGGCCAGGTGCGGCTCGAACGGCTGGTCCTGCTGGGCACGGTGGAGCAGTGCGGCGGTCCGGGAGACCAGCCGGCCGAGCAGGCCGGGGTGGACGGCCGTGCCGTGGTCACCGGAGAGCAGCCGCGCCCAGTCCTCGTGGAACCGTTCGCTGCTGCTCGGCACCGGCGCCTCGCTCACGCTCCCTCCCCGCCGTGCGGAACGGCGGCCGCGCCCCCGGCGCGCCGCCGGGCGGTCCCGCCCCGGCCACCGGCCGGGGGGACCGCCGTCGCGGTCACGCTCACGCGCGGAACCCCACGCCCGCCACCCCGGTCATCCGCTCGGGGTGCTGGCCGACCGCCTCGGGCTGGTCCGGACGCCACTGCGGCAGGTAGACGACCCCGGGCTCGACCAGCTCGAAGCCGGCGAACATCGCGGTGATCTGCTCGACGGTGCGCATGGTCAGCGGGGTGGGCGTCATCCGGTACAGCTTCTGGTGGTCCTCGGCCTGGTCGGGACGGCCCTCCAGGGAGGCGTGCGACAGCACCAGCGCGCTGCCGGGCGGCAGGGCGTCGCGCAGCACCCCGACCAGCTTCCACGGGTCGTCGGCGTCGCCGACGAAGTGCAGGACGGCGACCAGCAGCACGGCCACCGGCTCGCCGGGCGCCAGCAGTGCACGCACCTCGGGGCGCTCCAGCAGGTCGTCGACGTCCCGCAGGTCGGCCTGGACGACGGCGCTCTGCGGGTCGTCCTGCAGCAGCAGCCGGCTGTGCGCGGCGGCGACCGGGTCGCGGTCGACGTAGACCACCTCGGACTCGGGGTGGATCGCCCGGGCGATCTCGTGCACCGCGCCGAAGGTGGGGATGCCGGAACCGATGTCGAGGAAGCGCGTGATGCCCTGCTCCGCGACGAACTGCACCGCGCGGCGCAGGAAGGCGCGGTTGGACCTCATGATCTGGGGCAGCTCCGGCCACAGGGCGATCGCCTTACGGGCCATCTCCCGGTCCACCTCGAAGTTGTGCGAACCACCGAGGTAGTAGTCGTAGACCCGCGCGGCGTTCGGTTTGTCCAGGTCCGTGCCCTCCGGTACCCAGTTCGGTCGCCGCATCCTAGGGACTCCTTCGTTCCGGTTCCGGGAAGCCAGCTGTCTGACGGGACTGCTGCGACTGATGAGACTACAAGCACAAAAGATCCTCCCCTGCACGCTGAACGCGTGCAAGCGGAGTTCCGCCCTCCTACCGGCGGGTTCTCGTGGGGAGCCGCCGGAGCAGCCCCGTTCCGCGGCGCGGCGCGCCGCGGCGTTCGGACTGCCGTTCCGGCGCCCGCGGCCGAGAATGGAGCCGATGGCCGGACGCATCGAGGACTACGCCCTGATCGGCGACCTGCAGACCGCCGCCCTGGTGGGCCGGGACGGCTCGGTCGACTGGCTCTGCCTGCCCCGGTTCGACTCCCCCAGTTGCTTCTCCGGACTGCTCGGCGGCGGTGAACACGGTGCCTGGCGGCTCGCCCCGGTCGGCGCCGCGCAGTGTTCCACCCGCCGCTACCGGGGCGACAGCCTGGTGCTGGAGAGTGAGTGGCGCACCCCCGAGGGCGCCGTCCGGGTCACCGACTTCATGCCCCAGCGCCGCCTGGGCGGCCGGCGCACCCCCCAGCTGATCCGGATCGTCGAGGGGATCGAGGGCAACGTGCCGGTCCGCGGCGAGCTGCGCCTGCGGTTCAACTACGGCCGGATCGAACCGTGGGTCCGCCGCACCGGCCACCACCGGGTCGCCGTCGCGGGGCCGGACTCGGCCTGGCTGCGGGTCCCGCCCGGGGTGCACACCTACGGCCTGGACGGCGTCACCGTCTCCGACTTCACCGCCACCCCCGGCAGCCGCACCGCCTTCGTGCTGACCTGGCAGCCCTCCCACCTGCCCACCAGCCCGCGCACCGACACCGAGGACGCGCTGGCGGCCACCCTCCGCGACTGGCAGCACTGGGCCGGCGGCTGCCGCTACGACGGAGAGTGGCGGGACGCCGTCCTGCGCTCGCTGATCACCCTCAAGGCCCTCGCCTACGAGCCCACCGGCGGGATCGTCGCCGCCGCGACCGCCTCGCTGCCCGAGCGGATCGGCGGGATGCGCAACTGGGACTACCGGTTCTGCTGGCTGCGGGACTCCTCGATGACGCTCTCCGCGCTGCTGCGCGGCGGCTTCCGCGAGGAGGCCGCCGCCTGGCGCCGCTGGCTGCTGCGCGCCATCGCCGGCGAACCCCGCGACCTGCAGGCCGTCTACGGCGTGGCCGGCGAGCGCGTCCTCGGCGAGACCGTGGCCGACTGGCTGCCCGGCTACGAGGGCTCCCGGCCGGTCCGGTTCGGCAACGCCGCCGTCGACCAGCTCCAACTCGACGTCTACGGCGAGGTGGTGGACACCCTGCACCTCGCCCTGCTGGCCGGCCTGCCGATGGAACGGCACGTCTGGACGCTGCTGCGCGCGCTGATGGACTACCTGGAGCAGCACTGGCGCGAGCCGGACGAGGGCCTCTGGGAGGTCCGTGGCGGGCGGCAGCACTTCGTCCACTCCAAGGTGATGTCCTGGGTGGCCGCCGACCGCGCCGTCCGGCTGGCCGAGGCCACCGGACTGCCCGCACCGGTCGACCGCTGGCGGGCCATGCGCGACGCCGTCCACGCGGACGTCTGCGCGAACGGCTACGACCGGCGGCGCGGAGTGTTCGTCCAGCACTACGGCGGCCAGGGGCTGGACGCGGCAACGCTGTTCGTGGTCAAGACCGGCTTCCTGCCGCCGGACGACCCGCGCGTGGTCCGCACCGTGGACGCGATCCGGGAGGGCCTGGACCACGGCGGCCTGACCCACCGCTACCAGGCCCGGCAGCGCACCGACGGCCTGCCCGGCGGCGAAGGGGCCTTCCTGGCCTGCTCGTTCTGGCTCGCCGACGCGCTCGCCGCCACCGGCCGACGGACGGAGGCCCGCGAGCTGTTCGCCCGGGTGGTCGGGCTCGGCAACGACCTCGGCCTGCTCTCCGAGCAGTGGGATCCGCGCGCCCGGCGCCAACTCGGCAACACCCCGCAGGCGTTCACCCACGTCGCGCTGGTCAACACGGCCTTCACTCTGAACGAGTCGGCATAGGGCCTGTCTTGTGGATCGGGCCGGGGCGGTGGCGGCCGCGCCCGCGGACCCGCCCTATAGTGCGGGCGTGGACCCCAACCACTACCGGTTCCGCGGCGCCTGGCGGCTGAGCGCGCCGGCCGCCGCGGTGTACGCGACGCTGGAGGACGTGCGGAACTACCCGCGCTGGTGGCCGGAGATCCGCGCCGTCCGGGAGGACGACCCGGACTCCGGCGCGGTGGTGGTGCGCGGGTACCTGCCGTACCGGCTGGTGATCGGTCTGCGGACGGTCCGGCGCGATCCGGCGGCCGGTGTGCTGGAGGCCGCCATGACCGGCGACCTCACGGGCTGGTCCCGGTGGACGGTCGCCCCGGACGACGGCGGCAGCCTGCTCCGGTTCGAGGAGGACACCCGCCCCGGCAAGCCCCTGCTGCGCCGGCTCGCCCTCCCGCTGCACCCGGTGCTCCGGGCCAACCACGCCGTCATGATGCACCGCGGCCTGCGCGGACTGGCGGCCCACCTCGGCTCCGCCCCGCCACGGCGGGCGGCGCGGGCGTGACGGCCGCCCCCGGTCCACCGTTCCCGGGTCCGCCGCTCCCGGGGGTGCGGCCGCGGCTCTCACCCGGTGAACAGCCAGCGGCGCAGCAGTCGCGTCACCACCGGCAGCGCCGCGTAGGTCATCAGTGCGCTGATCAGCGGCGCGGTCACCAGCGGCCGGACGGCCACCGGCAGGCCCGCGAGGTGCGGGTTGAGCAGCAGGCTCGCGGTGACGGTGAGCGGGGCTATCGCCACCGTCGAGGCGACCGCCATCTTCCAGCGCACCGGCGGCCGCCCCTTGGCGGCGGCCGGGGTGGTGGCGAACCAGCCCTCCATGCCGAGGATCTCGTGCCGGTGCACCTCGTGGTGGTGTCCGTCCGCCTCGGCGAAGCAGGCCGCCCGCGCCGGGGAGTCCTGCCAGGAGCGGAACGCGGCGGTGTCCCGGAAGTGCAGCAGCAGGTGCCAGGGGTCGTCCGGGCCGGCCGGGCGCAGCAGGCCGGTCCCGAGGTTGCCCTCGTGCGCGGCGGCCGCGGCGAGGATGCCCTTCGCCCAGACCTCGAACGCCGCCTCGTACCCGGGCTCCACCCGCCGGGCCACGAACAGCGTGATCTCGTCGCCCTGGTGCCCGTGCTGTCCGTCCGCTGCCATCGTGCGCCCCTCCTCCTGCCGGTGGCCGTGCGGCCCGACGGTGCCCGCCCGGCGTGCGGATGCCGGTCCGGCGTACGGGTGCCGGTCCGGCGTGCCAGGCCCGCAGCGTAGGCGCAACGTGCCGGCCGCTGCCGCACCGGGGTGCCGCTGCCGGCCGGGACGTGACGATCGTCCAGCCGGCCCCGTTCCCGGGCCGGGCCGGTTCGGGTGATCCTCCGAGGCGGCCGGCCGTCACCTGCCGCTACGGCACGGCGGCCCGCTACTGCGGAGGGCCGTTCCCGTCGCCCGGCGGGGGTATCCGGACCGCGGAGCGGGAAGACGGGAGGAGCGACGGCACGGCCCGCCCGGCGGCTCCGGCCGCCGCCGTCGCTCCCCACCCGCTCCCCCTGGAGGCCGTATGACCAGCCAGCCGGACGAGTTCGGCTTCGACCGGCCCTTCGACCGCACCGGGACCGGGAGCAGCAAGTGGGCGCGGGCCGGGAGCGGTTCCCCCGACCCCGCCGGCGTGATCGCGATGGGGCTGGCCGACATGGACCTGCCCGGGCCGCCGGCCGTCGCCCGGGCGCTGGAACGGCGGGCACGGCACCGGGCGTACGGGTACACGGTGTGTGATCCCGCCGACCGGGAGCTGGTGGCCGACTGGTACCGCGCGCGGCACGGGGTGGCGGTGGACCCGGCCTGGGTGTTGCTGCTGCCGTTCGGGCCGCGGACGGCCGTGCGGCTGCTGCTGGAGGCCCTGCGCCCGACCGGGCCGGTGCTGTTCCCGACCCCCGAGTGGGGCGGCTTCGCGCAGCTCTGCCGGGCCGCCGGTCTGCCGTACCGGGAGGTCCCGCTGGAGCAGGACGCCACGGGCCACCGGCTGCCGGTCGCCGCCCTCGTCGAGCACCTGGCCGCCCTGCCGTCCTCCGCAGCGCCCTCCGCAGCCGCCGAACCGCACCGACCCGGCTCCGGCACCCGCGGCACCGTCCTGCTGAGCAGCCCGCACAACCCCTCCGGCCGGGTCTGGACCGCGGCCGAGATCCGCGCGGTGGCGGAGGCCGCGGCGCGGGCCGGTGCCGTGCTCGTCTCGGACGAGGTGCACGGCGACCTCACCCACCCGGGGCACCGCCACCCGGTGGCCGTCGAGGTGGCGGGGCCGTACCGGGAACGGACGGTCACGCTCAACTCGGTCGGCAAGACCTTCAACGCCTCGGGCATCCCCAGCAGCTTCGCCCTGGTGCCGGACGCCGCGCTGCGCGAACGCCTCACCGAGGTGATGGCGGGCTACGGGCTCTGGGAGGGCGGGCTGGTGGAGCAGGAGGTGCAGCGGGCCGCGCTGCGCCACGGCGGCCCGTGGCTGGACGCGCTGCTGGCGCACCTGGCGGCCGCCCGGGACCGGCTGACCGGAGTGCTCGGCGCCGCCGTCCGCTCCGCGCCGCAGGCCTCGTACCTGCTCTGGGTGGACGCCGCCGCGCTGGGCCTGCCACCGGTGGGGGCCCGGGCGGCGCTGCTGGAGCGGTGCGGCCTGGAGGCCTCGGACGGGGCCGACTTCGGGCCCGGCGGCGCGGGCTCGCTGCGGCTCGACTACGCCCTGCCGGAACCGGTCCTGGAGGTGGTCGCGGAGCGGCTGAAACGGCTCCGCGCGGCCTGATTCACCCGGTTGCCACCCCCTCCGAGCTGCGAGGACGCGGTCTTCACGAGATGTTCGCGGGGCGGCCCCGCATGGTCCGTAGCAGACTGGGCAGGGTAGACCGGGCCGCAATCGTGATCCCGAGGATGGTGAGTCCGGTGATACCCGTTCGTCCGACCAGCCCGACCAGCCCGCCGGAACGGCAGAGCGCCGGACCGCCCCCGACCGGGGTGTCCCCGCTCACCGAATCGGCGGCGCGCAGCCACATGGCCGGCGTCTGCTTCAAGATCGGCCCTCCCCGGCTGGTCGGCGTCGAGGTCGAGTGGTTCGTCCACGACGACCGATGTCCCACCGACCCCGTCCTACCGGAGCGGCTGCACGCCGCACTGGACGCACTCCCCCTCGGTGGCCCCGACGGCACGTCGCTCCCCTCCGGAGCCCGCCTCACCCTCGAACCCGGCGGACAGGTCGAGCTCAGCTCCCCGCCCGCCGACGGCCTCGTCGCCTGCGTCGCCGACACCCGGCGCGACCTCGCCGCCCTGCGGGCCGCCTTCGCGGCGCAGGGCCTGCGGCTCACCGGCACCGGGACCGATCCCCTCGCCCGCCCGCGGAACATGGTGCTGGACCACCCGCGCTATCTGGCGATGGAACGTTTCTTCAACTCCGCCGGGCCCTGGGGCCGGATCATGATGACCGGCACCGCCTCCGTCCAGGTCTGCCTGGACGCCGGCGACGCGAGCGGACCGCACTCGGTCGACCGCCGCTGGCGCCTGGCCCACCGGCTCGGGCCGGTGCTGGTCGCCGCCTTCGCCAACTCCCCGCTGCTGGACGGGAAGCCGACCGGACACCGGTCCACCCGGCAGACCGTCTGGTCCCGGATGGACCCCACCCGCACCCTCGCCCCCGAGCCGGACCACGGCGACCCGTGCGAGGCCTGGACCCGGTACGTCCTGGACGCCGAGGTGCTCTGCATCCGCCGCCCCGACGGGCTGCCGTGGACGGCGCCGGCCGGGCTGACCTTCGCCGCCTGGCTGCGCGGCGCCGGCGAGCGCCCGCCCACCCTGGCCGACCTGGACTACCACCGCACCACGCTCTTCCCCCCGGTCCGTCCGCGCGGCCACCTGGAGCTGCGGATGATCGACGCCCAGCCGGGCGACGGCTGGATCGTCCCCGCCGCCCTGGTCGGCGCGCTGCTGGACGACCCGGTCGCCGCCGACGCCGCACTCGCCGCCCTGGAGCCGCTGGAGTGCGCCGACGGCCCGCGCCCGCCGCGCAGCGACGCCTGGCGCCGCGCCGCCACCCTGGCCGTGGCCGACCCCGAGCTGCGCCGCGCCGCCCTCGCCTGCTTCGCCGCCGCCGACGCCGCGCTGGGCCGCCTGCCCGGCGCCGAGCGGCTGCGCACCACCGTCGCGGCCTTCGCCGAGCGCTACCCCGCGCGCGGCCGCTGCCCGGCCGACGACCAGCTGGACGCCCTGCGCTCCGGCACCCGACGCACTCCCCCGGAGGAGGCCGCACCATGATCGACGACGCCCGCCCGGCCGGCGCCCCCGGCGCCGGCACCCCCGCCGCCGCTCGGCCCGCCGCCGGCCCCTTCGAGCCCGGACCGGACACCCCGATCGAGGCCCTGCGCGAGGCGATCGCCGCCGAGCTGCAGGCCGCCCGCGTGCGGACCGCCGCGCTGACCGACTGCGTCGAGGACGTCGACCTCACCGCCCAGCACTCCCCGCTGATGTCGCCGCTGGTCTGGGACCTCGCGCACATCGGCAACCAGGAGGAGCTCTGGCTGCTGCGCAACGTCGGCGGCCGGGACCCGATGCACCCGGAGATCGACCCGCTCTACGACGCCTTCCAGCACCCGCGCGCCGAGCGGCCCACCCTGCCGCTGCTGCCGCCCGGCGAGGCCCGCGCGTACGCGCACGAGGTCCGCGGCCGGGTGCTCGACCTGCTGGACGCCAGCCCGCTGGAGGGCGTGCCGCTGCTGGACTCGGGGTTCGCCTTCGGCATGATCGCCCAGCACGAACAACAGCACGACGAGACCATGCTGATCACCCACCAGCTCCGCAGGGGCGAGCCGGTGCTGTCCGCTCCCCCGCCGCCGCCCGCCCCGGCGGACGCCGCCGCACTGCCCGCCGACGTGCTGATCCCCGCCGGACCGTTCACCATGGGCACCGACACCGAGCCCTGGGCGCTGGACAACGAGCGCCCCGCACACCGGGTCGAGCTGCCCGCGTACCGGCTGGACACCACGCCCGTCACCAACGGCGCCTACCTGCGGTTCATCGCCGACGGCGGCTACGACGACCCGCGCTGGTGGGCCCCCGCCGGCTGGGAGCACCGGCAGCAGGCCGGACTGACCGCCCCGCTGTTCTGGCGCCGCGACGGCGGCCAGTGGCTGCGCCGCCGGTTCGGCGTCCTGGAGCCCGTCCCGCTCGACGAACCGGTGCTGCACGTGGGCTGGTACGAGGCCGACGCGTACGCGCGGTGGGCCGGGCGGCGGCTGCCGACCGAGGCGGAGTGGGAGAAGGCCGCCCGGCACGACCCGGCCACCGGCCGCTCCCGCCGCTACCCCTGGGGCGACGCGGCGCCCGCCCCCGCCCACGCCAACCTGGGCCAGCGGCACCTGCGCCCGGCCCCGGCAGGCAGCTACCCGGAAGGTGAATCCCCCTACGGAGTCCGGCAGTTGATCGGCGACGTGTGGGAGTGGACGGCCAGCGACTTCCGGTCCTACCCGGGCTTCTCGGCCTGGCCGTACAAGGAGTACTCGGAGGTCTTCTTCGGGCCGGAGTACAAGGTGCTGCGCGGCGGCTGCTTCGCCGTCGCCCCGGTCGCCTGCCGCGGCACGTTCCGCAACTGGGACTACCCGATCCGGCGTCAGATCTTCGCCGGGTTCCGCACCGCCGCCGACGTGGAGGCCGGCTGATGTGCCGCCACCTGGCCTACCTGGGCACGCCGGTGGCGCCCCGGGAGCTGCTGGTGGAGCCGCCGTTCGGGCTCCACCGGCAGTCCTGGGCGCCCCGCATCCAGCAGTACGGCACGGTCAACGCGGACGGCTTCGGCCTCGGCTGGTACGCGGACGGGGACGAGATCCCGGCCCGGTACCGGCGGGCCGGTCCGATCTGGGCGGACGCCGCCTTCGCCGACCTCGCCCGGGTGATCCGCACCCGGGCGCTGGTGGCGGCCGTCCGCTCCGCCACCGAGGGCTGCGCGGCGGGCGAGGAGGCCGCCGCGCCCTTCGCCGCCGGGCGGTGGCTGTTCAGCCACAACGGCGCGGTGGCCGGCTGGCCGGGCAAGCTGGACGCCCTGGCCGCCCTGCTGCCGCCGGCCGAGCTGCTGGAGCTGGTGGCGCGCACCGACTCGGCGCTGCTCTGGGCCCTGGTGCTGCACCGGCTGCGGGCCGGCGACGGCCTGGGCGACGCGCTGGCCGGCACCGTGGCGGACGTGGCCGCGCACACCACCGGCCGGCTCAACCTGCTGCTCACCGACGGCCGCGCGATCGCCGCGACCGCCTGGGGCGACACCCTGCACCACCGGAGCCTGCCCGGGCTCGGCGTGGTGGTCGCCTCCGAGCCCTTCGACGACCACCCGGACTGGACGGCCGTCCCGGACGGCTCGCTGCTGCTGGCCGGCCCGGAGGGCGTCACGGTCCAACCGCTCTGACCCGGGGAAGACGCCCGGAACCGAGCCCGCGCCGCCGACCGCCCGGTACCGGCCGCCCTCACCCCTCTCCTTCACCTTTTGAACAGAGGATCCATCGCCCCATGAGCACCTTCGACGTCACCCGCCTGCTGCCCGCCGACCACTTCAGCACCGCCCTGCGGCACGACGTGCAGCTCGGTCTGACCTCCGAACCCAAGTGGCTGCCGCCGAAGTGGTTCTACGACGCCCGCGGCAGCGAGCTGTTCGAGGAGATCACCCGGCTCCCGGAGTACTACCCGACCCGCGCCGAGCGGGCCATCCTGACCGCGCGGGCCGGCGAGATCGCCGCCGTCACCGGGGCCCGCACCCTGGTGGAGCTGGGCTCCGGCTCCTCGGAGAAGACCCGGCTGCTGCTGGACGCGCTGCGCGAGCACGGCACCCTGGACACCTACGTCCCGGTCGACGTCAGCGAGAGCGCGCTGACCGCCGCCGGGGAGGCGCTCGCCGACGAGTACCCCGGGCTGACGGTGCACGGCGTGCTGGCCGACTTCACCGCCCGGCTCGGCCTGCCCCCGGGCGGCGGCCCGCGGCTGGTCGCCTTCCTCGGCGGCACCCTCGGCAACCTGCTCCCGGCCGAGCGCGCGGCCTTCCTGCGCGGCCTGCGCGCCGCCCTGGACCCGGGCGACTTCCTGCTGCTCGGCACCGACCTGGTCAAGGACCCGCGGGTGCTGGTCGCCGCCTACGACGACGCCGCCGGGGTCACCGCCGAGTTCAACAAGAACGTGCTCGACGTGCTCAACCGGGAGCTCGGCGCCGACTTCGACCCGGCCGCGTTCGAGCACGTGGCGCTCTGGGACCAGGAGCAGGAGTGGATCGAGATGCGGCTGCGCTCGCTGCGCTCCCAGACCGTGAAGATCCCGGCGCTGGACCTGCCGGTCCACTTCGACCGGGGCGAGGAGCTGCGCACCGAGGTCTCGGCCAAGTTCCGCCGGGAGCGGGTCGCCGAGGAGCTGGCCGCGGCCGGCATGCGGCTCGGCCACTGGTGGACGGACGACGAGGGCCAGTTCGGGCTCTCCCTGGCCGAGCCGATTTGATTTTTCACCTTACTAATGGGCAAAGGGACTTGAAGGGCATCCCGCGTACAACACTTGAACATTGACGGGTTACGATCGCGACGACCGAGCTCAGCGTCGAGTACCAGGAGTCAAGATCGTGAGCGTCACCCAGCAGCCCGCGGAGCCGGCGGCGGCGGAGGCCGGGCCCTCCGGCCGCCTCGGCTTCGTCGTCTTCATCACCGCCGCCGCGGCCCTCGGCGGCTTCCTGTTCGGCTACGACAGCTCCGTGATCAACGGCGCCGTCTCCGGCATCCAGGACAGGTTCGGCGTCGGCGACGGCGTGACCGGGCTGATCGTCTCCTCGGCGCTGCTGGGTTCGGCCGTCGGCGCCGCGCTGGCCGGCCGGTTCGCCGACCGCTACGGCCGGATCAAGGTGATGAAGGCGGGCGCGCTGCTGTTCGCGGTCAGCGCCGTCGGCTCGATGCTGCCGTTCTCCGCCTGGGACCTCGCCTTCTGGCGGGTCCTCGGCGGTGCGGCGATCGGCATCGCCTCGGTGATCGCCCCGACCTACATCGCCGAGGTGGCGCCGACCCGCTACCGCGGCCGGCTGGCCTCCTTCCAGCAGGCGGCGATCGTCCTCGGCATCGCCATCTCCCAGCTGGTCAACTGGGTGCTCGCGGACGCCGCCGGCGGCGACACCCGCGGCCGGCTGCTCGGCCTGGAGGCCTGGCAGTGGATGCTGGGCATCTGCGTCGTACCGGCCGCGGTCTACTTCGTGCTCTCCTCGACGATCCCCGAGTCACCGCGCTACCTGATCTCGGCCGGCCGACTGGACGAGGCCCGCACCGTGCTCGCCGAGGTCGAGGGCAAGGACGCCGACACCGACGCCCGGATCGCGGAGATCCAGGGCCTGATCGCCTCCGACCACCGCCCGCGCTTCCGCGACCTGCTCGGCGGCCGGTTCGGCCTGCTGCCCGTCGTCTGGGTCGGCATCGGCCTGTCGGTCTTCCAGCAGCTGGTCGGCATCAACGTGATCTTCTACTACTCGTCGATCCTCTGGCAGTCGGTCGGCATCGACCAGAGCAACTCGCTGCTGATCAGCTTCATCGGCTCGGTCATCAACATCCTCGGCACCGTGGTCGCGATCCTGCTGGTGGACCGGATCGGCCGCAAGCCGCTCGCCCTGATCGGCTCGGCCGGTATGGCCGTCGCGCTGGCCGCCTGCGGCTGGGCGTTCTCCTCGGCCACCGGCAGCGGTGACAACGTCACGCTGCCCGACCTCCAGGGAACGGTGGCGCTGGTCGCGGCCAACGCCTTCGTGCTGTTCTTCGCGATGTCGTGGGGCGTGGTGGTCTGGGTGATGCTCGGCGAGATGTTCCCCAACCGCATCCGCGCCGCCGCGCTCTCCGTCGCCGCCTCGGCGCAGTGGATCGCCAACTGGGCGATCACCGTCTCGTTCCCCTCGCTCTCGCGCTGGAACCTCTCGGCGACCTACCTGGCGTACGCGGGCTTCGCCGCACTGTCGATCCTCTTCGTGGCGCGGTACATGAAGGAGACCAAGGGCGTCCGCCTGGAGGACATGGGCTGAGCCGCCGGCCGACGCCCCACGACGCCGACCCGGTCCGACCCGGCCACCCCGACCAGAGGCCGTCGCCGGTCCGACAGTCGGACCACCGGCCCCCGCACCCTAGCGCCCCCGGCGCCGGTGCGGGGGCCGAATCGTTCACTCCCTGCGGCGGGCCGCGCACCTCCGGTACTCATGACCGGCAGGAGGGATGTGTCCTTGATCTTCAACCGGCTTCGCACCCGCGGCACCCACAGCAGCCGCCGGCCCGCTTCGGCGCCCGCCGCAGCCCCGGCGTCGGCACCCGCCGTCGGCTGCCCGTACGCCCACGCGCACCCCGCCACCGACGCCACCGGGCCGGCCCGGGCGGGCGCTCCCCGGCCCGACGCCCGGCCCGGGCCGACGGCCGGGCCGACACCCGGTCCGCGACCCGGTCCGCTGCCCGCGGTCCGGCAGCCGACCGGCCACGGCACCGGGCGGCTCACCCCCCACCCGGCCGAGCCGTTCACCGACCCCGGGGAGGCCGCCGCCTTCGTCCGCCAGTTCCACCACGAGCAGCCCGCCGCCGGCGACCCGGCCGAGCGGCTGCGCGCGGTGCTCGACGAGATCGACCGCACCGGCACCTACGAGCACACGCCGGCCGAGCTGGCCTACGGCGCCAAGCTGGCCTGGCGCAACGCCGCCCGCTGCATCGGCCGGCTGTACTGGCGCAGCCTGGTGGTGCGCGACCTGCGGCACCTGGGCTCGGCCGACGACATCGCCGCCGAGTGCTTCGAGCACCTGCGCACCGCGACCAATGGCGGGCGGATCCGCCCGGTGGTCTCGGTGTTCGCCCCCGACCGGCCCGGCCGCCCGGCCGCCCGGATCCTCAACCAGCAACTGGTGCGCTACGCCGGCCACCCGGCCGCGGACGGCGGCTGGACCGGCGATCCGGCCGGCGCGCGGCTCGCCGCCCGGGCGCGCGACCTCGGGTGGAAGTGCGGCGAGGAGCGGTTCGAGGTGCTGCCGCTGCTGGTCCAGGAGCGGCCCGGCGAGCGCCCGGAGTGGTACGGGCTGCCGGAGGACACCACCCTGGAGGTCGAGCTCACCCACCCCGACCACGACTGGTTCGCCGAGCTGGGGCTGCGCTGGTACGCGGTGCCCGCGATCAGCGACATGACGCTGGAGATCGGCGGCGTCCGCTACCCCACCGCGCCGTTCAACGGCTGGTACATGGGCACCGAGATCGGCGCGCGCAACCTCGCCGACGCCGACCGGTACGACATGCTGGCGACCGTGGCCGGGCGGCTCGGCCTGGACACCTCCAGCGATCGCACGCTCTGGCGGGACCGGGCGCTGGTGGAGCTCAACGTGGCGGTGCTGCACTCGTTCCAGGAGGCCGGGGTGACCATCGCCGACCACCACACCGAGTCGGTGCGGTTCCTCAAGCACGTCGCCCAGGAGCAGCGGCTCGGCCGGCCCACCCCGGCCGACTGGAGCTGGATCGTGCCGCCGGTCTCGGGCGGACTCACACCCGTCTACCACCGGTACTACGACCCGGTGGACCCCGCACTGCGGCCCGCGTTCACGGCCCGCGAGCCCTGGTGACCGCGGCCGCCCGGGCCGCAGTAGCCCTCGCCGGCCCGACGTCGGCCCGGTCGTCCTCGCCCTACCGGTCTCCCCCGGCCCGCCGGGCGCCCTCGGCGGTGCGCTCGAACCGCAGCGCCAGCCCGTCGAGGAGCGCCTCCAGCCCGGTCTCGAAGGCGCCCTCGTCGATCGCCCCCCGGTGCTCGGCGAGCCGGTGGGCCTCGCCGAGGTGGGGGTAGTCGGCCGCGTCGTACAGCCCGGCGTCCTCCGGGAAGCCCGCCGCGAACGAGGCCAGCGCCGAGCCGGTGACGAAGTACCGCATCAGCGCACCGATCCGGGTGGCCTGCCCCCGCGGCCAGCCGGACTCGACCAGGCAACCGAAGACCGCGTCGGCCAGCCGCAGCGCGTTCGGCCGGCGTCCGGGGCCCTGGGCCAGCACCGGGACGACGTTCGGGTGGGCGGCGAGCGCCGCGCGGTAGGAGCGGGCCCAGGCCCGCAGCGCCTCCGGCCAGGGGGCCCCCGGGGTGAACATCGAGAGGTCGACCTCGCCCATCACGCTGTCCACCACCGCGTCCAGCAGCTCGTCCTTGGTCCCGAAGTGGTTGTAGAGGGACGGCCCGCTGACGGACAGCTCGGTGGCCAGGCGCCGGGTGGAGAGTGCGTCCAGCCCCTCGGCGTCGACGAGCCGGAGCGCGGCCGTGATGATGCGTTCACGGCTGAGCAGCGGGGTGCGCGGGCGGGCCATCGGCGCGGTTCCTCCGGTCGGGTGGGGTCGGGGCGGCTTCCCGCGTGTCTGCCCGCGGGTCGCCTGGGGGTGGGGATCGATTCTGGCAGGCGGCCCTTCCCAGCGGAGCCCCGTCGGGGCTACAGTCCCCCCATAAAACTTGCAGCGCTAGTTTAACGGGGTCTCGATGAACCTGGAGCTGTCCGAGGAACAGACCGCCGTCCGCGACCTGGCGGCCTCCTTCACCGACCGCGAGATCGCCCCGCACGCCGCCGCCTGGGACCGCGCCGAGTCCGTCGACCGCGCGATCATCGGCAGACTCGGCAAGCTGGGCTTCCTCGGCCTCACCCTGCCCGAGGAGTACGGCGGCAGCGGCGGGGACCACCTCGCCTACTGCCTGGTCCTGGAGGAGCTGGGACGCGGCGACTCCGCCGTCCGCGGCATCGTCTCGGTCTCGCTCGGGCTGGTCGGCAAGTCGATCAACGGCTACGGGACCGAGGAGCAGAAGCGCGAGTGGCTGCCCCGGCTCACCTCCGGCGAGGCGCTCGGCTGCTTCGCGCTCACCGAGCCCGGCACCGGCTCGGACGCCGCCAACCTCACCACCCGGGCGGTCCGCGACGGCGGGGACTGGCTGATCAGCGGCAGCAAGATGTTCATCACCAACGGCACCTGGGCCGACGTCGCCCTGGTGTTCGCCCGCACCGGGGGCAGCGACCCCGAGCAGCAGGGCCACCGCGGGGTGACCGCCTTCCTCGTCCCCACCGGCCTGCCCGGCTTCACCCGCACCGAGATCCACGGCAAGCTCGGCCTGCGCGGCCAGGCCACCGCCGAACTCGCCTTCGACGACGTCCGGGTGCCCGACTCCGCCCGGCTCGGTGAGGTCGGCAAGGGCTTCACGGTCGCCATGGCCGCGCTCGCCAAGGGACGGATGTCGGTCGCCGCCGGCTGCGTCGGCATCGCCCGGGCCTGCCTGGACGCGGCCGTCCGGTACGCGGGCGAGCGCGAGCAGTTCGGCAAGCCGATCGCCTCGCACCAGCTGGTGCAGGAGCTGCTCGCCGACATCGCGGTGGACGTCGAGGCCTCCCGGCTGCTCACCTGGAAGGTCGCCGACCACATCGACCGCGGACTGCCGTTCGCCACCGAGTCCTCCGTGGCCAAGCTCTACGCGAGCGAGGCCGCCGTCCGGGCCGCCAACAACGCGCTCCAGGTGTTCGGCGGCTACGGCTTCATCGACGAGTACCCCGTCGGCAAGTACCTGCGCGACGCGCGGGTGATGACGCTCTACGAGGGCACCAGTCAGATCCACAAACTGCTCGTCGGGCGCTCGCTCACCGGTGTCAACGCCTTCTAGCCGGTCCCCCCGCTCCCGACCACCGAGCAACACCGAGCCCCACCGATCTTCCCCTGTTCCGCCGTTCCGCTGTTCTGATAAGGAGCCCGACGACGTGCGTCCCGTCTACTTCGCCGCAGCCCGCCGCACACCCATCGGCCGGCTGCGCGGAGCGCTCGCCACGGTCCGCCCGGACGACCTCTCGGCCACCGTGCTGCGCGCCCTGCTCGCCGACGTTCCCGCCCTCGACCCGGCCCGGATCGACGACGTCTACTGGGGCGCCGCCAACCAGGCCGGCGAGGACAACCGCAACGCCGCCCGGATGGCGGTGCTGCTGGCCGGCCTGCCCGACACCGTCCCCGGCGCCACGGTCAACCGGCTCTGCGCCTCCGGCCTGGAGGCCGTCACCCTGGCCGCCCGGGCGATCGGCTCGGGCGAGGCCGACGTGGTGCTGGCCGGCGGCTGCGAGTCGATGACCCGCGCGCCGTTCGTCCTCCCCCGCCCCGACGAGGCGCTGCCGCACCGGATCGAGACCTTCGACACCCGGCTCGGCTGGCGCCTCACCAACCCCCGGATGGCCGACCTGCACGGGGTGCTCTCCATGGGCGAGACCGCCGAGGAGGTCGCCTCCCGGTACGGGATCACCCGCGAGCGGCAGGACGCCTTCGCCCTCCGCAGCCACCAGCGGGCCGCCGAGGCCCGAAAGAACGGCCACTTCGACACCGAGCTGGTGCCGGTCGAGCGGCCGGACGGCGTGACGGTCGCCCAGGACGAGAGCATCCGCGAGGACACCAGCCTGGAGAAGCTCGCGAAGCTCAAGCCCGCCTTCCGCCCCGGCGGCACGGTGACCGCCGGCAACGCCTCGCCGATGAACGACGGCGCGGCCGGCCTGGTCCTGGTCAGCGAGGAGGCGCTGGGCGACCTCGGCCTCCAGCCGCTCGGCCGGTACGTCGCCGGGGCCTCGGCCGGCGTGCACCCGGACGTGATGGGCATCGGCCCGGTGCCGGCCACCCGGAAGGCCCTCACCCGGGTCGGCTGGTCGCTCGACGACCTCGGGGAGGCCGAGCTCAACGAGGCCTTCGCCGCCCAGGTGCTGGCCTCCGTGGACCAGCTGGGCATCGATCCGGAGCTGGTCAACCCGACCGGCGGCGCGATCGCCCTCGGCCACCCGCTGGGCGGCTCCGGCGCCCGCATCCTCACCACCCTGCTGCACCGGATGCGCCGCAGCGGCGCCCGGCGCGGGCTGGCCACCATGTGCGTGGGCGTCGGTCAGGGCACCGCCGTCCTCGTCGAGAACGTCAACTGAGCAGCACTGAGCATCGTCCGGAGGGAGAGTCCGTCGTGACTCGTTTCGCAGGCAAGGTCGCCGTCGTCACCGGTGCGGCCCAGGGCATCGGCGCGGCCACCGCGCGGCTGCTGGCGGAGGAGGGCGCGGCCGTGGCCGTCGTCGACCTCACCGCCGAGCGCGCCGCCGGGACGGTCGAGGAGATCACCGCCAAGGGCGGCACCGCGCGCGCGTACGGCTGCGACGTGGCCGACTACGACGCGGTGGAGGCCGTCTTCGCCGAGGTCGTGAACGACCTCGGCGCGGTGCACATCCTGGTGAACAACGCCGGGATCACCCGGGACAACCTGTTCTTCAAGATGGCCAAGTCCGACTGGGACACGGTGCTGACGGTCAATCTGACCAGCGCCTACAACTGCAGCCACGTCGCCCAGAAGTACATGGTGGCGCAGAAGTACGGCAAGATCGTCTCGCTCAGCTCGCGCTCCGCGCTCGGCAACCGGGGCCAGGCCAACTACGCCGCCGCCAAGGCCGGCATCCAGGGCCTCACCGCCACGCTGGCGATCGAGCTGGGCCCGTTCAACATCAACGTCAACGCCGTCGCCCCCGGCTACATCGCCACCGCGATGACGGCCGCCACCGCCGAGCGGGTCGGCGCCACGGCCGAGGACCACCAGGCGGAGGTCGCCGCCCGGACCCCGCTGCGGCGGGTCGGCCGCCCGGAGGAGATCGCCTCGGTGGTCGTCTTCCTGGCGAGCGAGGACGCCTCGTACGTCAGCGGCCAGACGCTGTACGTCAACGGTGGGGCGCGCTGAGCCGGACCGGCGGGGCGTAGCGGCCCTTCGGCTGACGATTCGTCATACTGTCGGCCCAGGTGGATACTTACCTTCACCTGGGCCGGCCTTTACCTTTTCCGGTGGCCAGGCGTGACCATGCCGCAGGTACCAAATGACTATGGCATGATCATGCGGCTCTCGATGGGATGGCCGGAGCCACCCGACCGGACCAGGTCGGGCCCCGTATCCCAAGGAGTCCCATGGGCAGCCCCGCCACCCTCCGCCGCTCCCTGGCCCTGCTCGCCGCGGGGGCCACCGCCCTGACCGCCGGCACCGTCGCGGTACCGGCCGCGTCCACCGCGGCGTCCGTGTCCCTCTCCGGCGTCCACGTCCGCCCCGCCTCGGCCGGGCACCACAGCGCCGTCGGGCGGACGGCACCCCTCTCCACCTCGGAGTGCGTCAGCCAGATCGGCATCCACTGCTACTCCCCGCTCCAGTACCGGACCGCCTACAACCTCGACCCGCTGTACCGGGAGGGCATCACCGGCAAGGGCCGGACCATCGTCATCGTCGACTCCTTCGGCTCGCCGACCATCCAGCACGACCTGGAGGTCTTCGACAAGCAGTGGGGCCTCCCCGACACCAAGGTCGAGGTGGTCAAGTGGGGCGACGTCCCGGAGTTCGACCCGAAGAACCCCGACCACACCGGCTGGGCCGGCGAGACCACCCTCGACGTCGAGTACGCCCACGCCATCGCGCCCGACGCGCACATCATCGTGGTGGCGACCGGTGTCGCCGAGACCGAGGGGACGACCGGCCTGCCCGAGATGATGGACGCCGAGAAGGCCCTGATCAAGGCCGGCCGGGCCGACGTCATCTCGCAGAGCTTCGGCGCCACCGAGAACACCTTCCCCGGCTTCGACAAGGGCGACTTCAAGTCCCTGACCGACCTGCGCTACGCGTTCAAGGAGGCCGCCGCCCACGACGTCACCGTGCTCGCCGCCTCCGGGGACAACGGCGCCACCGACGCACAGGAGAACGGCGAGGACCTCTACCCGCACCGGGTCAACTCCTGGCCCTCCGCCGACCCGCTGGTCACCTCCATCGGCGGCACCCAGCTCACCCTGGACGACGCCGGCAAGCACACCGCACCCGACAAGGTCTGGCACGACAAGTACGGCGCGGGCGGCGGCGGGGTCTCCGGCGTCTTCGAGCGCCCGTGGTACCAGGCCGGCGTCGCCGGCGTCACCGGCAACCACCGCGGCACGCCCGACATCAGCATGAGCGCGGCCGTGGACGGCGGGGCCTGGACGTACGAGTCCTACGACCCGACCTCGGTCGGCTGGCACCTCACCGGCGGAACCAGCGAGGCGACCCCGGTCTTCTCCGGCGTCGTCGCCCTCGCCGACCAGCTCGCCGGCCACCGGCTCGGCCAGATCAACTGGCGCCTGTACGGCCTCAGCCTGCTGCCGCCGAAGTGGAGCGGCCTGGTCGACGTGACGGAGGGCGACAACTCCTGGGACAAGGTGACGGGCTACCAGGCCGCCAAGGGCTACGACCTGGCGAGCGGCCTCGGCACCATCGACGGCGCGAAGTTCGTCCACGCGCTCGCCGGTCGCTGACCGGCCCCGGGCGGGCGGGACGCCCTCGGGGAACGCCCGTCCGGGAACGCTCGCGCGCGGGAAGTCGGCCTGGCCGACTTTCCGCGCGCAGCTCTGTCCGGCGGCGCCGTCCGGGCCCGGGTCACTCTGCCCCTGCCCCGCGGGTGAGGACGGGCCCTAAGCGCCCTGGGCCGCGAGGTTGGCCAGGTGGCGTTCGGCGGCGCGCAGCTTCCGGTTGTCGGTGCCGGGGAGGTGGGCCCGGAGCTCGATGATCTCGGGTGCGATGCGGATCGCCTCCGCGCGGTCCGGGATCGCCCGCCAGCAGGCCTCCGCGTTGGTGGCCGCGCGCTGGGTCTCCGGGTGCTCCGGCCCCTGCGAGCGCAGCAGCGTCAGCGCCACCTCGCGGTAGATGTCGGCCGCCTCCGCCGTCCGCCCGGCCAGCCGGCACACGTGGGCCCGGACCTGGCGCACCTGGAGCACGGGCTCGGAGACGGTGCCGTGCTCGGCGATGGCCTCCAGTTCGAGGGCGAACGCGAGGTCGGTCGCGGCGGCGTGGTCCCCGGCGTCGGCACTGCGGACGATCCGGCCGATCACCTCGGGGTAGTCGGCCCGGGGCCGCCGGGACGCGTCGGCCCCGGCCGGGGGTGCCTCGGCGGGGGCGACATCGGCAGGAGCGGCGCCGACGGGCGCCGGGGCCGCTGCGTTCTCACCGGCAGAGCCCTCCTCGGCGGGGACCGCCTCCGTGGCGGCCTCCGCTGCGGGAGTCTCCGAAACGGGCGCCTCATCGTCGCGACCGGCATCCTTCGGCACCGCGTCGGCCGGGACCGCGTCCTGCGGAACGGCGTCCTTCGGCACCGCGTCGGCCGGCACCGCATCCGCGGGGGCCGCGTCCTGTGGAACGGCGTCCGCCGGAGCGGGCTTGCCGAGCCGGATGCCGTCCGTCAGCGTGGGCCGCCAGGCGTACGGCTTGACCAGGTCGACGGGCTGGGCCGGCGGCGGGGGCGTGGCCGGGACCGCCGCCTTCAGCAGGTCCACCGGCCCCTCGGGCACCACCGGCGCCGGAGCCGGGGCCGCCACGGGAGCCGGCACCGGGGCGGGCGCGGTGGGCGGCACCGGCGGAGCCGCCGGAACGGGCGCGGCACCTCCCGTCACCCCGGCGGCCGCCGGCTTGTCCAGGGTGACGGCAGGCCGGTCCGCGGGCACGCCGTCGCGCGGCACGGCGTCCCGCGGTGCGGCGTCCCGCGCGGCGGGCGGCCGGGGCAGCACCGCGGCCGGGCGCGGCCCCTCGTACGGGACGGGGTCGAGCTGCGAACCGTCCGTCCGGCGGGCCGTGTTGCGGAAGAAGGGCCGGTTCGGCGCGTGCGTGGCCAGGATGACGACGTCCGGCCGGAGCACCGAGTAGACCTGGTGGCGCAACTGCTCGGGGGCGAGCACGGCCTCCGCGCCCGGTCGGCCGCCGTGCAGGGCCTCGATCAGTGCCCGGGTGAACGTGCCGATCTGCTCCGGGTCGGGGCTGACCACCGCCCAGAGCGGGAGGCCGTCGGCGAGCGGCGAGATGGTGCCCTGGAGGAACGGCAGGGCGTTCTGATCGGCGCTCAGGTCCGCGATGACCAGCGTCTGCCACTCGGCGGGCCGGTGGCGCAGCTCGCCGGCGATGGACTGCCAGGCCAGGCCGTCCTGACGGACGCTGCCGGGCTTGGAGTCGCGCAGGGTGAGGTGGAGTTGGCCGCCGCGCTTGTCGGCGAGCAGGTGTCCGCCGAGGTGGACCAGCAGCGGTCCGGGGTGCCGGGCCGCGGCGCGCAGGTGGGCGAGCACGGTGTGCGGGTCGCTGGCGCCGGGGAGGTGGACGGCGTCGACCGCGTCGGCGGCGAGCAGGACCTGCGGCGAGACGGCGGCCAGCATCGCGGAGAGCACGGGCGCCTGGGTCGGCCCGCCGCGCCCCCAGGTGCGGCGGCCGGAGGTGCCGTAGCCGCCCTCGACGACCAGGATCCGCCCGCGCGGTGCGGTGCCGAGGCCGCCCGGGCCGGCGCCCGGGGCCGCGCTGATGCCGTGCGCGGGCGTGGCGCCGGGCACGGTGAACGGCGGTGGTGTCGCGGACGGCGGAAGGTCCACCGCGGGCATCCCGGTGACGGTCCATCCGGTCGGCGGCATCGGCGGAGCTGCGGGCGGCACCGCGGGCGGCGGGGTCGGCGGGTCGTACAGGGCGGCCGGGCCGGGCAGGTGCTCGTCGTAGGGGTTGCGCGGCCCGGGCGGTACGGCGTCGCGCGGCACGGCGTCCGCCACGGGATCGGGGCCGCCGGGGACAGCCGTCGTCTCCGCCATCTCTGGTCACCGCCCCGCCCCGCCGCCCTGCGGCGTCTGCTGCCCTTGCCTCGTGGTGACGGACCACCACAACCCGTGGGCGCCACCCTACGAGATCACGCCCCGCCCGAGCCAGGCCGGGTCGGCCCCGGAGCCCCGCCCGCGTCGGGGCCGGGCCGGTCGACGGGCCCCGCGCTTCGCCGGGCCGCAGGTGCCGCTGCCGCACGGGAAGTCGGCCGGTCCGACTTCCCGTGCGGCGGGCGGGGGCATCCGGCTCCGTGACCAGGAGCCCGGTCGACCGCTGCCCGCCCCCAGGCCGCCGATCCGCACTCCTGAGCCGCCGGCTCACCCGTCCCTCACTCGAACCAGAGCGCGACGGCTTCCATGCTCAAGGCACGGCCCTCGGTGCCCAGCCGAATCGTGGAACCCCACGCCTCGTCCATCCAGCCGATGTTCTGCACGTGAGCCACGCCGTGGATCATTTCGTACTTCGTACTGATCTCCAGCGCCTCGATCGGCCGGTTCTGTCCCGTGGTCCCCACAGTGACGGAGTGCGTTGCACCGACGCCGTCGTTGCAGACCTGTCCCTGCCACCCGTAGTTACGCAGATGGGCATTGACGCAGTACCGACCGACGCCCCCCAGCGAGATCTGAAGTGCCTCGATCGACCTGTTCTGTCCCACCGTGCCGACGTAGTAGTCCGGACCGCAGAACCAATCGCCCCAACCGAGGCCGGACACATGGGCCCGGTAGCAAGCCGTACCCTGGCCCGCCGTACCCTCGCCGGCGGCACTGGCCGGCGGGCTCACGACGAGGGCCATGGCCGATGCAGCACAGAACACCATGAACGAACGGACGATCCGCATCACAGGAACTCCCAGTCAACAGTCGAGTTGGCACGACGGCGACGGCGACGGTGCGACCAACCTGACCCCGGCGCCGTGAGCGCCTTGCGAGGTTCCGTCGCCGGCCTCACCGAAACCTAGGCCTGCACGGCACCCGGTGGTCGACCTGGTGTGCAGGGCTTGTCAGCAATCCGTGCAATCAGGCTCTGAGGGTCTGGCCGCGGTGCTCGCCGGGGTTGCTGTTGCGGACCGGCAACCCGGCGGCGCCGTGGCGTCAGGCCGGATCGACGCCTGTCCTGGGCACAAGGCCGGGACACCGACCGATCCGTCCTCGTACCCGGGCGGTGCGCCGGGGGTGGCCCGGGTTCGATTCGGCTTCTGGGCGGGCTCCGTACCGTCGCGCTCCGAGCAGTACGGAGCCCCGTGCCGTCCGGGGCGTGCTCGCTCCGGACGGCACGGGCGGGTGGGCTCGGGCCGGTCAGCCCGAGAGGAGGTCGCGGAGGAGGGCCACCGTGTCGGCGTCGAGGTCGCGGCCGGTGCGGCGGCTCAGGGCGTCGAGCCGGTTGACCGCGCGGACCAGTTGGTCGCGGGCGCCGGCCGAGGCGTAGGCGTAGAACAGGTCGCGGTGCAGCAGCTCGACGTCCGGGGCGACGGCGAGGCCGCGGAAGACGGCGGCCTCGGCGCTGCGGTGGTCGCCGTACTGGAGGCGGCGGGCGGCGAGCTCGTGCGCGGTGTCGACGATCGCGGCGATCATGTCCTGCCGCTCCGCCTCGGCCCAGCCGTACGAGGCGGGCGGGGCCTCCGCGAACGGGGCGCCCCGGACCAGCGCCAGGGCGTGGGCGAGCGCCGCGTCCGCGGTGGCGCTGGTGCTGCGCATGCCACGCCGGTAGAGGCTGCGGAACTCGTCCCAGTCGCAGGTGACGGTCGGGGCGTAGGAGTAGCCGTCGGAGGTGTCGGTGGGCAGGAACGGACGGCCCTCCGAGGAGGTGCCGAGCCAGGCGGCCAGGTCGGCGAGCTTGGCGGGCAGCGGACTCTTGGCGTCGGCCGCGGTCGGGTGCGGGTCGAGGTGGGCCGCGCCCGGGTGGAGGTCGTGGTCGAGGGCGTTGTGGTCGGCGCCCGGGCGCAGCGCCAGGTACGCGGCGAGCTCGGTGAGCCGGAGGAGCGCGCCGGGCTCGGCGCTGCCGGCGGCGCCGGCCACGTCCACCGGGCCGAGCAGGCGGATCCGGGGCGCGGTCCCTCTGGCGTGCGCCTCCGGGGAGCGGAGGATCGCGAGCAGGTCGTCGCAGTCGGTGCGGCCCGGGGTGGTGCGGGCCACCGGTGCGGTGGCGGCGGGGCCGGGCTCGGGAGCCGGGGTCGGCTCCGGGCGGCCCGGGGTGCGCGGGGCCGCGACGGTCGCCGCGGGGGCGGGGTCGTGCGTCGGCGCCGGCTCGGGGCCGACGGCGGGGACGGGATCGGTGGAGCGCTCCGGCGCGGTGGCACGCTCGGCGGCGGCCCGGTCCGGCGCAGCGCCCGCCTCCGCGTTCGGCGCCGACGTCGCTGCCGGGACCGGCTCGAACGTCGGCGCGGGCTCGGGCTGGAAGCGCGCGGCGGGAGGCAGCGGCTGGACGGGGACGACCACGTCGCCCCGGGCCTCGGGCCCGGACGGGAGGCGGAGGTTCTGGGTGGTCTCCTCCTGGTCCGCCCCGTCACCGGCCGACGAACCCGCCGACGGGCCGGTCGACGGGCCGGTCGACGGGCCGGCTGGCATACCCGCGGGCGGCGCCGTGTGGGTGCTCGCGTGCCGGCCGAGGCCGTTGACCAGGAAGCGCGCCCCCGGGCCGCCGTTCGCACCGTTGCTGCCGTTCGTGCCGTTCATGCCGTTGGCGCCGTTCGCACCGTTGGTGCCGTTCGTGGCGGCCGCCGCGGGCCCGGCCGGCGCCACCGGGTCGGTGCCCGCGAACGGGCTGGCGCCGGTGCCGATCACCCGGGCGAGCAGGCGCGGTCCGGCCGCCTCCGCCCCGTCGTCCTCCTCGGCGACCGCTGCGCCGAAGTCTCCGCCCAGACCGCCGCCGAGGCCCGCGAACGGCTCCGCTGCCGCCCCGACGGCCGCCAGCACCGGTACCGGGCTGGGGAGTTCGGCCGGTTCGAGGTCGATGCCGGGGCCGTCGAGGGTCCAGGCCGGCGCCGGGTGCTGGGTGGTGTCGTCGGCGGCCCGGAGCAGCTCGGTGACCTGCTCGTACTGCAGGCCGGTCAGGCGCTGCAGCTCCAGCGTGAGGTGCAGTCCCGGGATGGTGGCCTGGCCGCTGGCGGGCAGCGTCCAGCGGGCGACCGGGCCGGTGCCGCGTTCGGGCGCCCGGGTGATGACGGCGACGCAGGTCCGGGGGCGGGCGTCGAGCAGGCGGCCGAGCTCGGCGGGGATGTCGCCGCCGGGCTGCTGCGCGCAGAGCACGATCTCCGGGATCCAGGACTCGTCGGCCAGGCCCCGGCTGCGGGCCTCCCGCGGGCTGGTGGACTCGGCCGCGACCAGGGTGGCCCGGGCCTTGGCGGTGCGCGGCCCGAGGGCGGTGAGCGCCGCCTCCAGGGTGGTGTGCCGGTGGATCCGCTCGGCGGCCGGCCCGGTGATCGGCAGCTCCTCGGCGAGGTCGACCAGGTGCAGGTGCAGCCGGTCGGCGAGCGGGCTGTGGGCGAGCTCGACGGCCAGCGTGCGCAGCACGTCGCGGGCGTCGTCCGGGTGGCCGGAGAGGTGCAGCAGCCGGACGGTCTCCAGGTCGGCGAGGACGACCGAGCCGTCCGGTGCGGTGCCGAGGGTGACCAGGGCCGGGTAGGGCGCCGCGGCCTTGCGGGCCTGGGCGGGCGAGAGCAGCTCCGTGGAGTCGGCCGCGCACCACCAGATGTTGGGGGTGTGGGCGGCACGGAACGGCGCGATCGGGGCGGCCGGGCCGGAGAGGTGCAGTTCGACGGTGTGGTTGGGGGTCACCCGGGCGGCGACGATGGCCGGCAGGCGCTTGCCGCCCCGGACGGTGTTGCGGGCCATGGTGCGCAGGGCGCGGTCGAGCAGGTCCAGGCCGCGGTCGTCCTGGCGGGTCTTCAGCTCGGCCTCGAACGCGGCGGCGGGTGAGGCCGGGAGGGCGATGCGGTGGCGCGGGCGGCGGGCGCGCAGCTGGCCGCCGCGCTTGCGGGCGACCGTGCCGACCATGATCGCGGCGAGCAGCACGCCGACGGTGGAGGTGGCCAGGGCGACGGTGTAGTCGTCGCTGGGGGCGTCCTCCGCGTGCGCGGCGGGCGTCGCCGGGTCGTGGGCGGGCGGCGTCGCGGGCGTCCGGGCCGGCGCGGGAGCCTGGGCCGGCGCCGGTGCCTGGCTCGCGGGCGCGGACGGCGCGGGCGCGGGTGCCTGCGTGGAGGGCGGAGCCGGCGTGGCGGGCGGCGGTGGCGCGGACGGCGCCGGCGCGGGCTCGGGCGCCGGGGCCGGTGCCGGTGCAGCCGCACCCGGCAGCGTCAGGACCATCCCCGGCACCACCACGTCCGGATCGGTCAGCCGCTCCCCGTCCGGCGCCTCGACGCCCTTGTTCGCGTCGAACAGCTTCGGCCAGGCCTCGGCGTCCCCCAACTCCCGCTCGGCGATGGCCGACAGGCTGTCCCCGGCGGCCACCGTCACCGTGGTGTGCCCGGCGCCGGCGCCCCCGCCGGTCCCGGCCGGCGCGGACGGTGCCGGGGCCGGCGTCGGTGCCGGGGCCTTGGCCTCGTCGGCCTTGGCGTCGCCCGGCATCAGCAGCTCCCAACCGGGCTGGATCGGCCGCTCCGCGTCGAAACGGGTGCCCGAGTCGTCCATCACCCGCCCGTCGTTGAGCTTGGCGATCTCCACCCAGCGCTCGCCGGAGCCGAGTTGGCGCTCGGCGATGGACCAGAGGCTGTCGGCGGGCCGGCTGTCCCGGACGGTGTAGCCGGGGCGCTGGTCGGCGGCGGGCGCGGCGGCGGGCGCCGCCTGGGCGGCGGGCAGCGCGGCGCGCGGTGTGCCGGCGGCCACCTCCGCGGGCGCGGCGGCGGCCGGGGCCCGGTCGGGGGCGGCGGCGAAGGCCGAACCGGCCACCGGGAGCAGCGCGATCACCGAGCCGACCAGGCCGGCGGCGAGCCGCTGGCTCCAGCCGAAGGCCGGGATCCGTCGGGCGATCCGGCCGCGCAGCTGGGCCGGGATCTCCAGCAGGACGGAGAACGCGAAGCAGATCCAGCCCAGCCAGCCGGCCACGACCAGCAGCCAGAGGAAGAGCCGCCCGTCGTCGGGGCTGGTCAGCGCCTGCCCGATGCCGTCCGGCGCGAGCTCGCCCATCCCGGCGACGGCCTGGGTGCCGTACAGCAGCAGGGCGGGCAGACCGATCAGCAGGGCGAGCAGGGTGAGCAGCGCCGCGAGGGCGGTGAGCACGGCGCCGCCCCGGCCGCGGCGCGGCGGCAGCGGTGCGGGGCGCCGGCCGGGCGCCGGGGAGGCGGGCCCGCCGCGGGCCGAACGTCCGGCGCGGGCTTGGTCCTTGGCACGTGGCGCGACCATCAGTCGGTCTCCGCTTTCTCGACTCCGTGGACGAGGGTGGCACTCCCCTTGCCCGTGACCTTCTGCTTGCCGAGCTCCCCCAGCAGGGCGGGCCGGAACTCGGCCTTCACCGTGACGGTGACGACCGAGCCGTCGGCCGAGAACGTCACGTTCTCGGCCTGGAGGTGGTAGAGGGCGAGGTAGCCGTTGGCGGCGTCCCGGACGTAGTCCTGCTTCACCCGGTACCCGGCGCCCTGGAGGACGGCGGCCTCGTCGAGCTGCTGACCGCCGATCCGGGCGGCCTCCTGGGCGTAGCCGTCGGTCCGCTCGGCGACCCTCAACCGGCCGGCCGCGTCCACCACGAGGGCGATGACCAGGATCAGGAAGGCGGCGCAGATCGCCACGAAGATGCCGATCGCCCCGCGGTCGCCGCGGTCCGACCGGCCGCGCACGGCGCACCGCGCGCCTGCCGCCCGGGCGCTCCGCCGGCCTTCTCCCCCGGGTCTGCGCACCACCGCGCACCCCTCCCGCACGTTCCTCTCCCCACCGGTCCCCGCCGGAACCGCTCCGCCTCGCACCTGCCGTCCCCCGGGAGCCCTCCGCTTGCGTCTCCCCCGCCCGGACGCTCCCCAATCCCCGCCCCGGCAGCCGGGGCACGTCCGACCCGACCGAACCCGCACCGGGCGCCTCACCCGCCCCGGTAGCGGTCGACCACCGAGACGAAGCGGCCGGTGAGCCGCTTCGTCCAGGGCATCCCCGGCCCCGGCAGCAGGTCGTTCAGCGGCACCTCGCACACCACCGTCACCTCGACGGTCACCAGCGGGGCGCCGTGGGTGACCAGTTCGCCGTGCTTGACGTCGGCGTCCCAGTCCCGGCAGGCCACGCCCTGCTGCCGCATGGTGTCCGCGGCGGCCTTCTTCACCACGTCGTCCATCCCGTCGACGCTGCGCGCCAGCGAGGCGGTCCGGGCGGCCGAGCGGGCCGCCGACTCCACCGTGCCGGCGGCGGTCTGCACCCGGCCGGCGGCGACGGTGGCGAGGATCAGCGCGACCACGGCCGGCGCGACGATGGCCGCCTCGATCGCCACCCCGCCCGCGTCCCGTCCGTGCGCCGACCGGGCGGCCCGTCGGGCGGCGAGCCGCCCCGCCCACCCGGCGGTCCGGGCCCGGGCGCTCACGGTGCCGCCCGCGGCGGGACGAACCGCTCGCGCGGGGCCTCGGCCGACTGGACCACCGTCGGGTTCAGGAACGGGACCACCGACGGAGCGGTCAGCTTGACGGTCACCCGGACCAGGACCGGGGAGCTGCCGTCCGTCCGCACGTCGTACCCGCGGACGTCCTGCCGGGCGAGGAAGTCCTCGGCCTGCAGCTTCGCCGCCGCGTCCTTGACCTCGTCGCGCTGGTTGCCCTGCACCCGCCCGGCGTCGACGCCCTCGCGGGCGGCGGTGAGCGCGACCTGGCGGTAGTACCACCACATCGACACGTCGACGGCGAGCAGGATCAGCACCAGGACGACCGGGAAGACGATGGCCAGGCTCAGGCTCACCGCTCCCCGGTCGCCTCGGCGACGGGGCCGTTCGATCACGTGGCCGCACCCGCTCCGGGCATGTTCGGGTCCTGCTCGACCTTCTTCACGACCTTGTCCTTCAGCGCGTACAGGGCCACCGCGACGGCCCCCGCGACGAAGACCAGCGCGATGATGGCGAGGGCGAGCTCGATGCTGATCGCACCGCGGTCGCCGCGGGCCCGGGCGGCCTTCACCCGGCCGACCCGGAACTGGAAGAGCAGCAGGGCGAACTGCACGGGCAGCAGGGTCGGCCGGAGCAACCGGCCTGCCAGGGACTTGAGCTGGTCGGACATCAGGGGACTCCCGGGGTTGGGTGCGGTGTCGTCCGCTCGCGGTGCCGCATCGACGTCAGGCGAGCATCTGGTGGAGCGCGGGGAAGACGATCAGGACGGTCATCAGCAGGGTGAGGGCGGCGCCGGGCGCGACCATCCGTTCGCTGTCGGCGTTGGCCCGGGCCAGGTCCTCGGCGAGCAGTTCGCCGCGCAGGCCCTTGGCGCGGGCCCGCAGGGTGTCGTAGACGGCGGCGCCGTCGGTGCCGGAGAGCCGCATGATGTCGGCGACGTCCTGCAGCGGCGTCAGCCCGAGCTCCACGGCCAGCGCGTCCAGCCCGGCCCAGGGCGGCAACCGGTCGGTGGCGGCGCGGTCCAGGGCGTCCCGGATCCGGCCGAAGACGGTGCCGCGGCCGACCGAGGCGGCGCGGCGCAGCGCCTCGGCCGGGCCGAGGTCGGCGGCCCGCTCCAGCGCGACGAGCTCCAGGTAGGCGGCGATGCCGTGCAGGTACTCGGTGCGCGCCTCCTTGGCCTCGCCGCGCACGATGGCGTCCGGGACGAACCAGAACAGTCCGGCCAGCAGCGGCCCGACCAGCAGCGGCAGCGCGAACGGCAGGCCCATGTCCAGGAGCGCCGCGGTCGCCCCCAGGTAGGCCGGCAGGACGAGGCCGACCAGGGCGAACAGCAGCTTGTGCGCCATGAACCGGGCCGGGCTGCGGCCGATCAGCGACAGCTCGCGGTACGGGATGCGCACCCCGCGCAGGCCGAGCGAGCGCTCGCCGATCCGGTCGTACCAGCGCGGCCGCTCGTCCGGGTCGACGACCCGCTCGGCGGGCGTGCGGTGCAGCCGCTCCAGCGCCTGGCCCAGGTCGGGCGGGGCGGGCCGGAGTTCGGAGACCAGCAGGGCGACGCCGCCGGCGGCGACCGCGCCGGCCAGCACGGACCAGGGGGAGATCACCGGACCTCCCCGAGGAGCCGGCGCTCGCCGCCTGCGTCCCGGCCCTCGCCGTCGTCCGGCGCGGTCGCGGTCCGGCCGCGCCGTCCGGTCCGGCTGCGCCGGTCGGCCTCCAGCAGCCGCGGCACCGGCGGGTGCGCGGCGAGCGCGCGCATCCAGGCGATGATCGCCACGAACAGTCCGGCGACCACCGCCAGCACGATCTGGCCCAGCGCGGTGCTGTACGGCCGGGTGTAGTCGGTGCTGAACGAGCCGATCGAGACGACCAGGACGATGATGCCGACCAGCCAGCGGATGGTGGTCCGGTGCTTGGCCCGGTCGGCCTCGATGGTGCGGCGCTGGCGGACCTCCTCGCGGACCGACTCGGCCATGTCGGAGAGCGCCCGGGCCAGTCCGGGGCCGCTGTCCCCGGCGCGCAGCAGCAGCGCCGCGAGCACCTTGTCGGCGGTGGCGTCGGCGATGCCGTCCGCGAAGGCGCGCAGCGCCTCCTCCGGGCGCCAGCGGGCCTGCAGTCGGGCGGCCAGCTCGGCCACCTCCTCCTCGATCGCGGCGGGCGCGGTCCGGCGGCTGGTGACGATGGCCTGGTTGAGGCCGACGCCGAGCAGCAGCACGTCGGCGATCCGCTGGGTCCACTCGGAGAGCGCCTCCAGCCGCTCGATCCGGTGGGTGTCCGGGCGGGTGGTGTCGAACAGCCAGGGCAGGCCGAAGACGGCCAACGGCACCAGCAGCGCGGTGAGCGGGATGCCGGTGAAGAGCCAGCCGAGCGGCGCGCCGACCAGGGCGGCCGGCAGCTGGACCCGGCGCAGCCGCACCATCCGGGCCGGGGCCGAGCCCGGTGCCCCGTACCAGAACACGTGCAGCCGGCCGGCCAGCGGGTTCCGGTCCTCCTCGGCGTCCTCCTCGACGGGCTCGCTGCCGCGGGCCCAGGCCACCAGGGCGACCAGGCCGAGCGCGACCAGCAGGCCGCAGAGCACGAAGAGCAGCGTCATCGGGCGCCTCCCCCGATCCGCAGCTGCAGCGGCTCGGCCCAGCTGCCGAAGCGCGAGCCGAGCAGGGCCGCGTCGAAGCCGGCCCGCCGCAGGTCGTCCAGGCAGTTCGGCGGGGTGTGCGGGACGGCGCGCGGCTCGCCCAGGTCGGGGCGCGGGCCGAAGACCGTGTTCAGCGCGGGCCGCCCGCTCTCGCCGAGGCCGGTGACCTCCAGGACGTGCGAGACGAACCGGTGCCGGCGGCCGCCGACCGCGGTCTCGTCGACCATCGAGACGTGCACGATGAGGTCCACCGCGTTGGCGGTGAGCCGGTAGGCGAGCGCGTCGGTCATGTGCGAGCCGTACTCCAGGCAGAGCTCGGCGATGCGGTCCACCACCATGTGCGGGCCGCGGGCGTGCAGGGTGCACATCGAGCCGCCCTCACCGTTGGTCATCACCCGCAGCATCGGGACGACCTCGCCGGAGCGGACCTCGCCGACGATGATCCGCGACAGCGTCATCCGCAGCGCGGCCGGGATGAGGTCCCCGATGCTCAACTCGCCCGCCATCCGGCCGTCGACGCGCTCGCCGTTGCCCTCGCGGGCCTCCATCGGGACGACCTGGCGCAGGTGGCCGAGGGTGTGCAGCCAGAGCTCGAACTCCGACTCCAGGGTGCCGATCCGCTCGTCCGGCGGGATCTCGGCGGCCATCGCGCGCAGCAGGCTGGTCTTGCCGACGCCCTGGGTGCCGGTGATCATCACGTTCTTCCGGGCCCGGATCGCCGCCGCCAGGAAGGCCGCCAGGGTGGCGTCCAGGGTGCCGAGGCGCACCATCTCGGGCAGCGTCGCCGAGGCCACCCGGTGGCGGCGGATCGCCACGTACGGGCGCGGGGTCACCTCGGTGAGCGCCTGCAGACGCATGCCGCCCTCCAGGCGGAGCGCGAGCGTCGGGCTGGCGGTGGAGAGGCTGCGTTCGCCGCCGCCGTGCTGGCGGGCGAGGTCCTGGAGCAACTCGACCAGCTCGGCGTCGCTGTCGGCCACCGGCGGCACCTGGCGCAGCGGCTGGTGCACCCGGGAGACCCAGACGTCGTCGCAGCCGTTGATCAGGATGTTCTCGATCTCGGGATCGTCCAGGTAGGGCTGGAGCCGCCCGGCCCGGAAGAGCAGGTCGAAGACGGCCTCGGCCAGCGCGCGGTCCTGCTCGCGGGTGGGCGGGATGCCGTGGGTCTGCGCGTAGGCGTCGGACCAGCGGGCGACGGCCTCCTCGATCAGCGCCCGGCCGCGCTGGCGGCGGGTGGCGCGGTCCGGCTCGGTGCCGGAGGCGGCGGTCAACCGGGTGATCTGCTGGTGCAGTTCGGCCGCGACCTGGCGCTTGAGCTCGCGGGCGACCTGCGGGTCGACGGCCGGCCGGGTGGCGGCGCCGCGCACGTCGAGCGAGGGCAGCTGGGAGGGGACGGCGGTGGGGCCCGCGGCGCCGGCGGGCGCGCCGGCGACCGGTCCCGGCGCGACCGGGCCGGTTCCGGTGAACCCTGGTGCGGTGAACCCCGGCGCGGTCTGGTCCGCTGCGCGCACGCCCGGTTGGGCGCTCGGCTGGGGCGACGGCGGCGTCGTCCAGGGCAGCGCGGCCGGGTCGGCCGCCGGGTGCTGGTGCAGGGGGCTACCGCGCACGGAGCACCTCCCCGGGTGCGGTGGGCGACTGCCGCGGCCCCTGGCCGGACGGCGGCTGGTCCTGGCGGTACTGCTCGGGCTGCACCCGGCCGTAGGGCCGGCCGGGTGCAGCCTGCGGCGGGCTCTCCTGGGCAGGGCCGTCCGCCGGGGCCCCGGTCTGCGGGGCCCCGGACTGCGCGCCGTACGGGAGGCCGCCCGGCTGCTGTCCGTACTGCTGTCCGTACGGCGGGTCGTACTGCTGTCCGTACGGCGGGTCGTACTGCTGCCCGTACTGCTGGGCCGCACCCGGACCCGGGTCCGGTGACGGCTGCGACGGCCAGTGCGCCGCGGGCGACCACTGCGCCGCGGGCGCCGGGTACACCGCGTGCGCGGGCTGCGCCGCGTACGTCGGCGCTGTCCCCTCGCCGTGCGGCGTCGCCTGCGCGTGCGGCGGCTGCGGCTCCTGCGACCACCCGTGCGCCGGGAACGGCGCGGGCGCGGCCGGCTGCGGCGCCAGCCCGGCCAGCGGCGCCACCGGACCGGTGGTGATCACCGGCGCGGCCGGCTGCGGCACCTGCCCGGCCGGCGGCGACGCCGGCGACACGGGTGCCGGCTGCGGCGGCGCGTAGGCGAGCGGTCGGCCCCCCGGATCGGGCGCGGGCGCGGCGGGCAGCTGCGCGGGCGCCGCCGTGGGCGCCAGCCGCTGCCGGCGGCGGCGCACCAGCAGCTGCACCTCGTCGGCCGCCGACCGGGCGGTCCGCATCAGCTCCGAGCGGATGAACCGCCGGTCGGTGGTGTCGCCGCCGTCGGAGAGGACCCGCGCGGTGCGCACCGCGTGCGGCAGCAGGCCGATCACCGGCAGCCCGAACTCGCGCGAGACCTCCGCCCCCGAGTACGGCCCCTCGGCGACCAACAGCAGGCCCATTGCGTCGGCTCCGGTGCCGGAAGCGGCCAGGTCCTCGGCGAGCGCGGACAGCCGCGGCCGGGCCGCGCTCAGCCCGCGCAGGGTGGTGCGCACGGTCACCGCCACCGCGTCCGCCCGGCGGGCGAGGACGGCGCCGGCCCCGGTGGCGCCGGAGCGCCCGAGGTCGAGGATCACGTCGTAGCCCTGCGGCTCCAGCCCGTGCAGCACCTCCATCAGCGGTTCCCAGGTGTACGCGAGCCCCGGTGCCTGGGCCGGGTCGGTGAGGCCGGGCAGCAGCAGCCGCTCGGCGTTCCCGTCCGGCGAGAGGTCGATCAGCTGCTCCCAGAGCGTCTGGGCGAGCAGACCGCGCCGGTCGGCGACGGCGAGGTTGCGCAGTCCGTAGACCGCCTCGACCCGCCCCTCCAGGGCGCCGGCCAGCACCGCGCCGCCGTCCGGGTCGCACTCGACCAGCAGGATCCGGCGCCCGGGCTGGAGCGGCCAGGCCAGCAGCAGCGCGAGCGCCGCCGTGGTGGCGCCCGGCGCCCCGGGCCCGCCGGCCACCGCGATCACCGCCATCTCAGGCCCCACCCGCCCCGGACGGCGCGGCCGCCGTCGAACCGCCCGGCGCGGCGGGCGCACCGGACGCCGCCCCCGGTGCGGCACCGGACGCACCGGCCGACGGCGAGGCCGCGGGCGCCCCCGAGGGCGCCCCGGTCGCCGCGCCGCGCGGCGCCAGCACCACCTGGATCCGCTGGCTGGCCACCCAGGCCGCCAGCTTGGCGGCGTCGCCGGACGGCACCGCCACGTCGATCACCTGGCTGCCGTCGGTGTCCACCCGGCCGACCGTGATCACCACCGCGGGGAGCGACTCCGGCCGCCCGGTGTCCGGGGTGTAGACCACGACGATCGCCACCCCGGGCTGCAGCCTGGTCGCCGGCAGCTGGGTCCGCTTGGCCGAGACGCCCACGATCAGCTGGCCCGGCTGGACGCTCAGCGACTGCGCCAGGTGCGCCTTGGTCAGCATCTCGCCGCGCTTGAGGTCGGTGGCGGCCCGCATCCCGACCGCCTTGTCCCGGTCCGCCGCGTCCAACGGCTTCAGCGCCGGATCGGTCGCGATCCGCGCCACCACCAGGTCCGCGTCGGTCAGCACCTGCCCGTACGGCACGTCATGGGCCAGTGCCAGCACGGCGACCCGCTGCCCGGTGCTGTTGTAGAGCACCGCGCCGCCGAGCCCGCCCGCGGCGATCAGCGCGACCGCCATCGCCAGCACGGCCGGCCGCCGCCGCCGGGCGCGCAGCGTCCGGCCCGGAGCGTGCGGCGTACCGCGTCCCTGCTCGGGCAGCACCGCCGCCGCAGCCCCGGACGTGCCGGCTCCCGGCGTCGCGAATGTACGGTTCTCCACCGGGTTCCGACCTCTCCTGCGTCGTGCGGATCTCGCTGCCTACGGACGTTGCGGACGTGCTGGGCCGGCCCCGGGCGGCGGTCCCCCGCCGCCCGCCGGTCAGTTGAGGACCTGCACCTCGCCCACTCTGAGCTTCAGGTCGGTGGAGAGCGACATGTCCTTGGGGTCGACCTTCTGGTTGCTCCCGGTCACGGTCACGTAGCCGCGCCAGCGCGTGGTGACCGTTCCGGTGAAGGTGCCGCCCTGCCTGCCGCCCGAGCCGGCGGTGAACACGTGGCCGCAGGTCGGCGACTTGGCCGCGCCGTACTTGGCCTCGTACGGCGTCCCGCCGGCGTTCGGCCCCGCGCAGACGACCGCCGGGCCCCCGTCGCCGAGGTCCCACTCCACCGACTCCAGCTTCGGGGTGACGGTCACGCTGATCGCGCCCTCCGTCACCGTGACCGGGTTCAGCGTGGTCGCGTTCTTCAGCCAGAACCAGACCGGGACGCCGACCACGGGCGTGCCTTCGGGCGCGACACCCGGCGCGGGGAACGGGAACGTGAGGGCGTCCCAGATCTCCTGGGCCTTCGTGCCCGGGTTCATCGGCGGCGGCGCGGCCGGCGCCTGGGCGAAGAACGCCGGCTGCGGTGCGCCGAAGGTGCCGTCGCTGTAGGCGCAGGTGACGTCGTAGATCGCCCCCTCCGACGGCTTGTGCCCGCCCCAGACCGGGTCGTCGGCGGCGGGCTGCGGGCTGGTGGTGCGGTAGTAGCAGCCGTTGGAGCTGCTGAACCAGCCGTAGACGGGGTCGTGGCAGGCCATCGGCACGCCGTTCCACTGGCACACCTGGTCGCCGCCGCCACCACCGCCCCCGCCGCCCGTGCCGCCGCCACCGGGGCTGGGCGTGCTGCCGGGGGTGTGGACGCCCGTGCAGATCACGTTCACCGCACACTGCGTGACGTCGCCCCCGCCGCCGGCAGGCGGTTCGTCCGCCGACGCGGTGCCCCCGGGGGAAAGCAGCAATCCGGCGAACAACAGCGCCGGGATCGGGATTCGCCGTACCGGTTTCAGCATGTTCGGTCCACCTCCTGCTTGAACTCGGTTACCAGCCAACGCGCCTGGTACTTCCGCACGGAAACGGTCGCGATGTAGCGGGTGAGCCGCTTCGGCGGATCCTTTACCGCGCGCGTCGCCGCATCCGCCTGATGCCACCCCGAGACGTCCAGGCAGTCCTCGATCACGGCCGTCTGCGGATCGGCCTTGAGGTCCACGCTCTTCAGCACGGGGGAATTGCCCGGGCTTCCGATCATTACCAGTTTGGCGTCGTGCAGCTGGCGGAGATTGACGAGCGATCCGCTCAGCGCCTTCCCGGAGGAGAAGGCCTCCAGCCGGGAACCGTCCGAATCCGTTCGGCCGAAGACCTCCACCTGCGTCTGCCACCAGTCCTGATACGTCCTCAGCACCAGTCGCCCGGCCGCCCCTTCGGGGCCGTCCGTCGGCGCGATCCGGTCGTTTGCGGAACCACTCGAAGGAGTTAGCGGCGCAACTCCCGCAACAGTGGGCGCAGTCGTCCCGAGACGATCGACCGAACCGGCGTCACCACCGGCCGCACAGGCACTCAGGAGCAACGCCGAAACCAGCCCGGCTCCCCCAACCGTCCCCGTGCGCACCAGATTTCCGCGCCGCCACATCGCCCCACCTCGTCGCGACCGACCCCGTAGGTGATCCGTGGTCGCCAGAAGATTTCCGCCGTCCCGCTGGTGTGCCGCGAGAGCATCGATTCTTCGCCATCCCGCCCCTGCACGGCAACACCCCGAGCCCCCTGACCTTACGTGGAAGGCGGATCCGTCGGGGCACTTTCGCGCCACAGGACGGCCAACAGTTCTTCGGAAAGCGACAATCCGGCCAATGCGCCCCGAACGGCGGCCCGATTGCGCATCAACAGGCGCCCGCCCTGGGGCGGTACGAGCAGGCGTGCGCCCGGCGTACCGGCACCCGGGGCGGGGTCCGGCCCGCCGTCGAGCAGGGCCGCCACGGCCGGCTGGAGGTCGAGCGGGGAGACCACCGCGGGTGCGCCCGGGAGGCCGTGCCGCAGGACGGTGGTGAGGGCGTGGCTGAACGATCCCTCGGCCCCGGGCAGGACGGCGTCCCGGCCCCGTCTACCGGCGGTGAAGCGGCCGACCCGGCCCCAGAGTGGGACGCGCGGGTAGCTGAGCAGCTCGCCGGCACCGTCCTCGCCGCCGCCGCGTTCGAGCGCGGCCCAGGTGTCCCGGTCGGCGACGGCGTCGACCAGCAGCAGCGCCTCCTCCTGGTCGCCGTGCACCATCGCGCTGACCACCCAGTCCCAGGCCAGACCGCGCCGGTAGGCGTTGTCGGCGGTGGAGCCGCCGGTGACCAGGGCCAGCCGCCGGCCGCGCGGGTCGGCGACCAGCTGGCCGACCAGGCAGACCACCAGCCACCGGCCCGGCCGGGCGGCCGCCTCGCGCACCGCGGTGAGCATGGTGTTGGCGTCCGCGGCCGGGTCCACGGCGGTGACCCGGCAGCCCGCCGAGCCGGCGTCGAAACACATCCCGGGCAGCACCTCGGCGAGCAGCCGGGCGCCCTCGGCCGCCCGGGCCGAGCCGCCGAAGCCGCGGTCGGGCCCGCCGTCCGCCCCGATCACCACCAGATCGACCCCGCTGACCACCCGCATCGCCCCCTCCTCGCCGGCCCGCCGTCTCCGGGACCGCCCACCGCTCCGTCTCGCCGCCTCGCCGCCACCGGCGGCCGCGGCCCGTCCGCGGCGAACCGCGGCCCGACCGGCCGTGCCCCCGGCATGTTCCACCGCCGCGGAGCGGCACCGGCCACCGCCGGACAAGCTACCGCCCCCGGGGCCGCCTCCCCGGCCCGCGAGGGGCTCCCGACCCGGGCGCTCCGGGACCATGGGCCCTATCGACCCGCCGCCGGGGCGGAGGACGATCGGACCCATGGACCGTGACGACCGTGTGGAGACCCTGAGCGAGGCCGAGTGCCTGCGGCTGCTCAGCACCGTGCCCGTCGGGCGCGTGGTGTACACCGAGCACGCACTGCCCGCGGTTCTGCCGCTCTCCTTCGACCTCGCACCGGACGGGCGCCTGCTGCTGGCCGTGCGCCGGGACAGCGCCACCGCGCGCGGGTTGGACGGCACCGTCGTCGCCTTCCAGGCGGACCGGCTGGACCCGGTCACCCGCACCGGCTGGAGCGTGCTGGTGCACGGCCGGGCGGATCTGCTGCGCGACCCGGAGCAGATCCGCCGGGCGCTGCGCTCCGGCCTGCGGCCGTGGGTCGGGGATCCGGACCCGCTGTTCATCGCCCTGGTGCCGGAGCTGGTCACCGGCCGCCGCCTGCTGCCCGCCGGCCGCACCGTGACGCGCTCCTGACCGCCCACCCGCACCCCGGGGCGGGCACCGCCCGTTCCCCGCATCCCGCCCGGCTCCTGACAGGTGACCGGCGAGTAGGCATACTCTGCCGAGTCCACACCCCCACCTGCCACCAGGAGCGCACCGTGACGATCTTCGCGTCCCTCGCCGACCTCACCGCCGCCGTCGGCACCGAGCTGGGCACCAGCGAGTGGCACACCGTCGACCAGTCCCGGATCGACCTGTTCGCCGAGGCCACCGGGGACCACCAGTGGATCCACGTGGACCCCGAGCGGGCGAAGGAGAGCCAGTTCGGCTCGACCATCGCGCACGGCTACCTGACACTGTCGATGATCCCGGTGCTGGCCAAGGAGTGCTACGGCGTCGAGGGCGTGCGGATGGCGCTCAACTACGGCTCCGACAAGGTGCGGTTCCCCGCGCCGCTGCCGGTCGGCACGGCGATCCGGGCCACCGCGGAGCTGGTCTCGGCCACCGAGGTGCCCGGCGGCGTCCAGGTGGTGGTCCGCTTCACCATCACCAGCGCCGAGAGCGCCAAGCCGCACTGCGTCGCCGAGGCGATCACCCGCTTCTACGCCTGAGGCCACCGGCCACCCCTCCGGCGCGGGCCGGGCGCCGTTCGGACCCCGGGCCCGGCCGGTCGGGCCCGGCCCGGGCCGCCCGTACGCCGAACGGCCCGCGGCGGGCCGCCCACCAGGTCCGGACGGCCCACTGCGAGTAACCTCCGACGAGATGGTTGTCGTACCTCAGCGGCCCCACCGCCCTGGGTGCGCGCCCCGGCATGTCCGGTAGCCGTAACCGTCCTTGGAGGTGCCGTGCCCCGCCCCGTTCCGTGGTACTCCCGCGTCGCCGGTCTGACCTCGCCGTCCACCACGCCGTCCGCGCCCTCCGCCGACCGGACCGGACCGGGACTGGCCGGCCTCCCCCGGGCGGCCTGGCACCGGATCCGCACCGACGCCTTCGGCGCCGATCCCCGCGGCGAACGGCTCGCCCGGATCCGCCGCTCACCGCAGTTCGCCGACGGAGCCTTCCGCAACCCCCTGCCCACCCGCCGGCTGGTCTACGAGCGCACGCCGCTGGAGATCACCCGCGCCCAGCTGGCCGCCGACAAGACCCGCCGGGTGCCCGCGGCCGCCGTGCCGCTGCACCGACTGCTCCCGGTCGACCTGGCCGTCCCGCCCGCCTCCGGCCTGCGGCTGACCTGGCTCGGCCACGCCACCGTGCTGGCCGAGCTCGACGGCCGCCGGGTGCTGTTCGACCCGGTCTGGGGCGAGCGCTGCTCGCCGTTCGCCTGGACCGGCCCCAAGCGGCTCCACCCGGTGCCGCTGCCGCTCGGCGAACTCGGCCCGGTGGACGTGGTGGTGGTCTCGCACGACCACTACGACCACCTCGACATGGCGACCATCCGCGCGCTCACCGGCACCGGCGCGGTCTTCGCCGTCCCGCTCGGCGTCGGCGCGCACCTGGAGCACTGGGGCGTCCCCGCCGGGCGGATCGTCGAGCTGGACTGGTGGGAGTCGGCCGAGGTGGCCGGGCTGACGCTGACCGCCACCCCGGCCCGGCACTACTGCAGCCGCGGGCCGCGCACCAGCGCGCTGTTCCTCTGGGCCTCCTGGGTGGTGGCCGGCGGCGGGCACCGGCTCTTCCACAGCGGCGACACCGGCTACTTCCCGGGCTTCGCCGAGATCGGCCGCCGGCTCGGCCCGTTCGACGCGACGATGATGCAGGTCGGCGCGTACTGCGACTACTGGCCCGAGGTGCACATGACGCCCGAGGAGGGCGTCCGGGCCCACCTGGACCTCGGCGGCGAGCTGCTGCTGCCGATCCACTGGTGCACCTTCAACCTGGCACCGCACCCGTGGGAGGAGCCCGCCGAGCGGGTCGTCGCCGCGGCCCAGGCGCTCGGTGCGCGGCTGGCGGCGCCCCGCCCCGGCAAGCCGTTCGAGCCGGCCGACCCGCCCGCGCTGCGGCTCTGGTGGCGGGCGGTCGCCGCCCCGCCGAAGGACGACTCCGGGCTGGTCGTGCCGGCCGCCCCGGTCACCGCCCCCGAGCGTCCCCCGGCCCGGCCGGTGGCGACGACGGAGGGCGACGGCGTCGCGGTGTGACGGCCGGGCGGGCTCCCGCTCGCCCGCGAACCGCCAACCCGAGAACCGTGCCCGCGCCGGGGCCCGAGAACCGCGCCGAGGCCCGGGGCCGCGGTCGGCCCCGGGCCCGCGCCGGCGTCGGCCCTGCTCAAACCAGCCCTGCTCAACCGGCCCTGCTCAGCCGGCCAGGACGTCCCGCAGGGAGCGCGCCTCCTTCACCAGCCGGCTCGACCCCGGCCGGGCCGCCGCCGCGTCCACCTCCGCCACCGGCCCGCGGGCCCGGCAGCGCCGTGCGGCGTCCGCCGCGACGGCCAGCACCTCGCCGGCGCCCCGGGCGGGCTCGCCCGTGAGCAGGGCCGGCAGCGCCGGGGCCAGCACGGACCAGACGGTCGCGTACGCGCCGGTTGCGGCCGCGGTGGCCAGCGCCTCGCCGAGCCGGTTCGGCTTCACAGTGCCGCGGGCGATCAGGTCGCCCAGCTCGCGGCCGAGCAGGCCGGGGTCCAGGTCGCCGCGGGCGGCGAGCACCAGCAGGGCGTCCACCGCGGCCGTGCGGTCCTCGGGGAAGCGCGCGCCCAGGCCGTAGGCCACCGCCAGGTGCACCGCGAGCCCGGCCGGGCCGCCGGCCTCGGCGAGGACCGGCAGCAGCCCCGCGGCCCCGCGCTGCTCCCGGTCGGCCGCGCCCGCGAACCAGTCCAGCCACCGGGCCGTCTGCTCCTCCCGGTGGTGCGGCAGCACGGCCACCCAGTGCACCGTCGGCAAGAGCCAGGCGTTCAGCTTCCGGGCCCGGGCGATGCTGGGCTCGGTGGCCTCCAGCAGGGCACGGAACTCCTCGCCCAGGCGCTCGCCGGCCGGGCCCTGCGGCCCCGCCCCGACGCCGGGCTGGGCGACGAGCACCCGGTCGACGTCCTCCCACGAGCGCTCCCAGTAGTTCGGGCCGTGCAGCCGGCTGCCGCTCGACCCGGGGCCCGGGTCGAAGACCACCCGTTCCGAGGGCAGCGACCGCAGCCCGCCGTCGCACAGCCACTGTGCCACCCACCGCCCGGCCGGTGAGGCCAGCCGGCCGGCGTCGGCGAGCACCGCCGGGTCGGCGGTCGGGGCGAGCCGCAGCAGGGCCGCGTGCAGGTCCGCCGTCCCGGGCTGGACACCGGCCGCCTCGTACGCGGCGATCCGCTCCACCAGCTCGGCCGCCGCGACCGCCCCGGTGGCGTCGCTGGGCGTGGCGAGCAGCAGCGGCGGCCGGTCGGTGGTGACCCGCCGGGCGGCCTCCGCGAGCCGCGCGGCCAGCACGTTCCCGTACGGCGTGTTGTGGTCGCCGCGCAGCGCGTCCCGGCCCTTGTCGCGGAAGACCGTGCCCCGCCGGTGCGGGTCGACCCGCCCGGCGATCGCGGCGGCGACGTACAGCACATCGGCCGGGGAGCAGTCCAGCCAGCGCACGGCGCCGTTCCAGGTGTGCACCCGCAGGACCGGCTCCAGCGCCTCGGCGAGCGCCGCGTGGTCCCGGTGGGCGTGCCGGACCAGGCCGTCCAGGGTGCGTTCGAAGCCGGCGACGTCCGCCTCCAGGGCTGCGAGCAGCGCCGACAGCTCCTCGGCGACCTCGGCCGGCGTGGCGATCGGCGCGCCCAGCGGCCGCGGCACCGGTGCGGGCGGAAGCAGTTCGATCCACCCGGCGTCCGGGTCGCCGTCACCCCCGACCGGTGCGCCGAACAGCTCGCCGGCCCGCGCGTGATGGGCCGGGTTGAGCCCCTCGGCGGCGAACCGCAGCTCGGGCAGGACGGCCTCGCCGGCCTTCGCCAGGTGCCGGGCCACGACGTTCAGCGCCCGCTCCTGGAGGGCGGTGTCCGGGTGGGCGAACGCCTCGGCGGCGGCCAGCACCACGGGGCCGGCCTGCTCCGGCGCGCGCTTCGCGGCCCTGTCCAGCCAGGCCAGCTGGGCCCGGACGAGCTTCTTCTCGGTGCGGAACAGCACCACGGCCGAGGCCTCCGCCAGCAGCTCCGGCTCGACCGGGCCGCGCTCGTCCAGGCCGGCCAGCACCTGTTGGGCGTGGCCGGCCACCACCGAGAGGCCGTCCAGCATGGCGACCAGGCTCCGTGCGTGCTTCCGGTACTCCGCATCGTCCGGGGCCAGCGCCGTCAGGATGCCGAGGAAGGCGCGCTGGTCGGCGGGCTTTCCGCCGCGCACCAGCCGGGCCAGGCAGCGGTCGAGCAGCTCGGCGCGGTCCACCGTGCCGGTCATCGCCAGCATCGCGACGGCCGCCGGGAAGGCGTCCCCGGGCCGGTCGGTGTACCGGGCCTCCAGCTGCCAGCCGACGTCGTCCAGCTCGAACACCCGGGGCAGCAGGACCGGCGTGAAGGCGTCCGCGGTCATCAGCTCCTGCAGCGTCCGCGGCCGGCCGTCGCGCCCGCCCGTGGCGCCGAGCCGGTCGAGCCACTCCGCGGTGAAGGCGTCGGTCGCGGGAACGGGGCAGCCGGTCCGGCGGACCACCTCCTCGATCAGCGGGTAGAGGTCCCAGCCCCAGCGCGAGCCGCGCCGGGCCGCCAGCCGGGTGGCCACCTCGACCTGCCACTCGACCGGCTGCGCCCGGACGACCTCGGCGAGCGCGGGGTGCCGGGCCCAGGACCGCTCGGCGAAGTCCCGCCCGTTGATCCAGGTGGCGGCGCCGGCCGGGCCGGCGTGGCAGCCGGCCCCGGCCACCAGCAGCGCCCCGCTCTGCGCACTCGCCTCCTTGGACCACTGGCCGCGGACCTCCTTGCGCAGCTCCTTCAGGACCGGCAGACAGGCCCGGCGCTCGGCCGGCCCGAGTGCGGCCACCAGGGCCGGCACCTGGGGCGTCCGCCCCTCCCGAACCGCCGTCAACAGCTCCTCGACGCCGCTCACGCGACCGGCTCCTTCCCGTTCGGGGCGGTCGAACCGCCCACCGGGCCCGCGGCGGCCGCCGCAGCGCCCGAGCCGTTGCGACCGGAGCCGCTCAGAGCCGAGCCGGCGCGACCCGAGCCGCTGAGAGCCGAGCCGTTGCGCTCCCGGACCATCCCGACCGCCAGGGCGTGCTTGCACGGCCCCCGCCCGCCCCGGTACTTCGCCCACCAGAGGCAGGTGCAGCTGGTCCGGCCGGCCTCGTCCGTCCGCACCCGCTGGATGTGGTCGTCCACGGTGACGGTCGCGAGCGATCCGTCGCCGTCCAGGCGCACCGCGCCCGCCTCCACCAGCGCGTGCGCCGCCCGCAGGCGCGGGTTCCGGGCCTCCGCCCGGCCCGCCTCGTACGGCAGCTGCCGGTGGAAGTAGGCGGCCTCGGCGGTGTCGTAGCCGATCTGCCCGGCGGTGCCGAGCCTGGTCAGCGCGGCCCGGACCCGGGTGGGGGTGAGCCCGGACTGCTCGGCCAGCTCGGCCACCTCGATCCGCGGCTCCCAGGCGAGCAGGACGGCGACCAGGTCGGCGTCCTGCTCGGCCGTCCCGGTGGCCAGCGCGCCGAGCACGCCGCCCTCGCCGGAGAAGCCCCGCGAGGCGTCCGGCGACAGCGTGAGCGTCAGCCGCATCCCGGGCAGCACCACCTCCCAGGCCGAGGCCGTCGGGCCGTCACCGGGCACCGCCGGGCCGTAGACCCGCAGCGCCAGCGCGTGCCGCAGCACCCGCTGCAGCGCCGCCAGCCGGTCCGGGCCGGGCAGGCAGACCGCACCGGGCACCGGCCGGGTGGTCGGGCGCAGCGTCCCGCCGACCGGGACGACCCACCCGGCGGTGCGGGCGCCCGCCCGGCCGCCGCCGCGCGGCAGCGAGCGCAGGAAGCGGACCGCCTCGGCGGCGGGCAGCTCGGCGCGCAGGTCGAACCCGGCGGCCGTCACCTGGGTCTCGGCGAAGCCGCGCAGCCAGCGCTCGGGCAGCGGCACCTTCTTCTCGACGACCGGGCCGTCGAAGGTGGTGACCTCCAGCGCGTCCGGCCCGACGGCGAGGTGCAGCGGCTCGGCCGGGCCGATCCGGGTGAGCGCCTCCCGCAGCGGGTTGTTGACGTCGACGTTGGTGGTGCCGTGGCCGATCTCGTCACCGTCCAGCCCGGCCCGGAGGACGTCGAGGCGGGCGTAGACACCGCAGCAGCCGGAGAAGGACTCGAACCGCAGCCGGTCGCCGTTGGCGGTGACCACCGGGTCCAGCGAGGCCCGCAGCTGCGGCTGGTAGTAGCGGGCGGCGGCGACGTCGGCGACCGCGAGCAGCGCGGCGGCGGCCGGGGCCGGGTCGGCCAGGAAGCCCGCGAAGAAGCGCGGGTTGGCGACCGCCCCGAGCGGGGTGGCGCCGCCGGAGGTCTCCAGGGCGAGGCGCGGGCCGGCGGCGTCGGAGAGGACGGCGGACGGGCGCAGATAGGCGTACGCGTGTGCGGCTTGCGACATGTGGAGCACGCTAGGCGCGGCCACTGACAACCCGTCGGACACGGCCGGGACTGCAACAGGTTCTATGGCTGATGTTCGCCCGAAATGGTTACCCAGGTCACACCGTCGGACCGTTGGCTTCTGCCACTATGGGCCCGTGACCGACGTGACTGAACAGGAGAGACGGGCCACCGACACCATCGGCCCGTTCGCCGAGCTGCTGCGGATCGAGCAGCTGGACGAGAACACGTTCCGGGGCCAGTGCCACGCCGGGGCCCCGATGCGCGCCTTCGGCGGCCAGGTCGCCGCGCAGGCGCTGACGGCCGCCGGGCGCACCGTCGAGCCGGACCGGCCGGTGCACTCGCTGCACGGCTACTTCCTGCTCCCCGGCGATCCGACCCGCCCGATCCGCTACGAGGTCGACCGGGTCCGCCAGGGCATGTCGTACGCCACCCGGCGGGTGACGGCGGTGCAGGGCGGCGCGGCGATCTTCACCCTCTCCGCCTCGTTCAAGCGGTCCGAGGCGGCTGCCGACCGCCACCGGGAGGCGCCGCCGGTCCCCGGCCCCGAGGAGCTGCCGGACGCGCTCTCGCTCTGGGACGAGGCGGCCCGTGCCGAGCTGGCCCGCTCGGGCGGCTTCGGCTCGCTGGACCTGCGGTTCGTCCCGGAGGACGCCCCCGGACTGCCCCCGGCCGTCCCGGGCATGCCGCAGCAGTACGTCTGGCTGCGCACCGGCTCGCCGCTGGACGACGACGACCCGCTGCTGCACGTCTGCGCGCTCACCTACCTGTCGGACCTGACCCTGGCCTCGACCGCCGGGCTGCACGTCCAGCCGAACTTCTTCCAGCGGCGGGAGCCGCCGCGGCTGATGATGGCCTCGCTGGACCACGCGATGTGGTTCCACCGCCCGTTCCGGGCCGACGAGTGGCTGCTGTTCGCCCAGCGCAGCCCCTCCTCCTCGGACGGCCGGGGGCTGTCGCTCGGCGAGTTCTACGACCGGGAGGGACGGCTGGTCGCCTCCGCCGTCCAGGAGGCGCTCATCCGCGACCGCGGCGCCCGGCCGCACTGACCGCCGCCCGGGCGGCCGGGCCGCGCTCGAAGAGGACCCGACGGGGACTGGACGGGGGCGCGACGGGGACGAAAGAGAACCCGAAGGGGGCTCAAGGACGGCCGGAGGGGCGCCCGCGGAGCGGTCGTGGAGCGGTCGTGGATCGGTCGCGGGCCGGTCGCGGGCCGGTCGGGCGGCCCCTGAGGGGCGGTCGCGGAGCCGGCACCGACCGGCAGGCGGACGGCGGGCGAACGCGGGGCGGCCGGTCGGCGTCATACTCCTGAGCGGCCCCGAGCCGTATCATGGTGCGGGTGACCAAGGTTGACCTGTCACCACGACCGGTGGAGGCGATGTCTCCGCGTCAGCTGGAACGCCGCGAATCCCTGATCGCGGCCGCACTCGCCCTGGTGAACGAGATCGGCGTCGAGCGGCTGCAGATGAAGCAGGTCTGCGAGCGCTCGGGAGTCGCCCTGGGGACGGCGTACCGCTACTTCTCGTCCAAGGACCACCTGCTGGCGGCGGCGATCGCCGAGTGGCACCGGCTGCTCCTGGCCGACCTGGTGGCGGAGCTGCGCGGGCCGCGGGCCGGACTGGGCGCCACCGACCGGGTGGTGCGCTTCGTCCGCGGCGGGATGCGCGCCTACCAGCGCCAGCCCGAGCTCGCCCGGCTCCGGGTGGCCGTCGCCGCCTCCACCGACCCGTTCGCCAGCGAGGCGCTGCAGGGCATGGCCCGGGCCGACAGCGCCGCCCTGCAGGCGGTGATGGCCGAGGTGCCGGCCGCCGCGAGCGACCTGGTGCGGCACATCGTCGGCCACGCCTGGCAGGGCGAGCTGACGGCCTGGGTGACCGGCCGCACCACGCTCGGCGACGCCCGGCGGCGGCTGGAGGACGTGGTGCGGCTGGTGCTGACCCCGTACGAGACGCCGTTCCCGGCTCCTTACGAGGGCCTGGCGGAGGTGCGGCCGGACATCCGGTCCGAGGTGCTGTCCGAGGTCCGGCCGACCGTGTGAGCCGGTCCGGGCGGCCGGCGGCCCACCGGGCCGTGCCGGCCGCCCGCCCGCGCGCCGGGTGTCAGACGGCCGTCACCGGGTGGACCACCACGGCGTCGAACAGGTAGCCCTCCCGGTTGAACACCGCCGCCTCGGGCTGGGTGCCGCCCAGCCGGTCGGTCGCGCGGGCCCGCAGCTCGTACCGGCCGGGCCGGTCCGGGCGCCAGTCGAAGCTCCAGCGCGTCCACTCGTCGCGGCGCGGCTCGTCCCGCAGCTCGGCCCGGTGCCACCGGCGGCCGCCGTCGGTGCTCACCTCCACCCCGCGCACCGGCGCCGCGCCCGACCAGGACCGCCCGTGCAGCCGGTGCGTGCGGCCGGCGTCCAGCACGGCGTCGCGTGCCAGCTCGAAGGCGCTCTTCACCGCCTGGCCGGTGATCGGCGCGCTGCCGCCGACCGGGTGGCCGGGGCCGAAGAGCCGGTAGAAGTCGGTGTTCCAGGGCGAGTGGAGCGGCCGGTCGGCCACCTCGACCGCGCCGACCCACTTGATCGAGGCGATCCCGACCCAGCCCGGCACCACCAGCCGCGCCGGGGCGCCGTGATCGGGCGTCAGCGGCTCGCCGTTCATCTCGTAGGCGAGCAGGACGTCGTCCAGCGCCTTGGCCACCGGCAGCGGGCGGCGCACCCGGCCGAAGTCGACCCCGCCGACGGTGTACTCCGGGTCCAGACCGCTCGGCAGCACGTCCACCGCCTCCGGAGTCAGGCCGGCCAGGCGCAGCACCTCGGCGAGCCGCACGCCGCGCCACTCGGCGGAGCCGACCCCGCCGAGCGTCCACGGGGTGCCGGGCACGGCCTGGTGCTGCTGGCCGGCGAAGAAGCCGCGGCCGTTGCCGGCGCACTCGATCAGCGCGTCGATCCGGGTGGCGGGCAGCCCCCGCAGGTCGTCCAGGCCGAACTCGACCGCCCGCCCGGCGGTGGGCGCGCCGCGCAGCCCGCTGCCGAACAGCCGCAGGCGCCAGGCCGCCGGGTCGATCAGCGGGGTGCGGGTGTGATTGCGGACGAAGAACCGCTCCACCGGGACGTGCCGGCCGACCGTGCTGCGGCCGTCGGCGTCGCGCAACGCGTCCCACCGCATCTCGGCGTTGGTGCCGTGCGGGACGAACCACTCCGCGGGCAGCGGCTTGACGATCCCGGTCGTGGGCGAGCCCGCGGCCTCCTCGGCGCGCCCGGCCCCGCCGCCGGCCGCACGCTGGGCATCGGACGACATGGGTCCATTGTCCGGCCCCGTCGCCGGCCGGCGAGTCCGCCGCGACGGCGGCGCCCGGGCGCGGTGGGGCATATCCGACAAGCCGACGCCCACCCCCCATCCGGACTTCACCCGCGCGTAGCGATCGTTAACGCCGCCCTGGAACGCTCCGTGACATGAACGCCCACCCTCCGGCGACCTCCCAGGATCCGCGCTTCCCGCTCCCCCAGCGGCACCGCCGCCTCCTCGCCTGCGCCGCCGTACTCGCCTCCGTCGCCCTCGGCACCCTCGGTGTCGGCGCCACCGTCGAGACCGTCCGGCACGACACCGTGGCGACCACCACGGCGAGCAGGTGATGTGATCCGGGCCACATGAATGGATGGTAGGGTCGCCGGTATGGCCACGACCAAGAAGTACACCGTGACGCTGCCCGAAGAGCTGGCCGAGGAGATCCGAGCGAAGGTCGGCCCCGGCGAGTTCAGTCGCTACGTCACCCAGGCCATAGAACGCCAGGCCGAACGCGATCGCCTGGGTGAACTGGTGGACTGGTGGGAGGCCGAATACGGGCCCGTCACCGATGAGGAGCAGGCCCAGGCCGAGGCCGCCCACCGCGCTCTGGTCGCCCGGCACGCTGCTCGCAGGGCCCGCCTCCTCGAAGAGGAGCGTCGGGCGAGTTGACCAGCACCTCTGTCTACGTCCTGGACTCCGAGGGCCTCTCACAGACCGCGCTCGGAAACCGCGCGATGGGCGCGCAGTTGCAGTACGCACAGCGCCACGGCATCCCGGTCGTCACGACCACGATGACGCTCGTCGAAGCGCATCACGCTCGCGTCAATCAGGCCGCCTGGAAGTGGATACTGTCCCGGATCGTCGTGGTGCCCATCACCCAGGACGTCTCCGACCAGGCAATCCACCTGCTCGCCGAGGCCGGCCTGCACGGGCACAAGTACGCCATCGATGCCGTGCTCGCAGCCGTCGCGCTGCGCCAGCCCGGCGATGTCACCGTCTTCACGTCCGATGTGGATGACATGGAACGGCTGTGCGGAAACCGCCTGGTCGTCCAGCCGATCTAGGCCCGCTGCTCGGCGCGTTCGCCGGCGGGGGACGGGATGGTGACCGCCGGGTCGCGGCGGGAGTGACGGCCGGTGCCCGGCGTCGGCAGGAGGTCCGCCGCGGGGGCGTAGCGGGCGGCGGGGGCGCGGAGCAGCCAGCCCGGCGGACGGGTGCCGCGGGGGGTGGGGGTGATCAGGCCCATCCGGTGCAGCAGGTCGAGCGCGTCGCGGCGCAGGGCCGTGCGGTCGGCGAGGTAGTCCCGCCGCCAGCCGGCCGGGAGGCCGTACTCGTCGGCGATGTCGCCGAGCACGCCGTCTATCAGCGCGTCGGGAACCGGGACGACCGGCACCGCCGGTTCGCCGCCGGCGGCCTCCGCGTCCTCCTCGGGCTCGCCGGGCAGCGGGCGGACCTCCTCGACCAGACGCTCCACCAGCAACAGCGCGGCGTGCGCCAGGGTGCCGGGGCCGGGCAGGACGAGGTCGGTGAGCTCCTCGGCGGGGTCGAGCAGGGCGACGCCCTCGGCCCGCGACTCGGCCTCCAGGCCCAGGAACTCGGCGAGGGCCGCCGGTCCGCTGTGGCGGTGCTCGCGGAGCCAGGCGCGCTGGTCCTCGGGCAGGTCGGCGACGAGGACCGCCGGGGTCTCGGCGAGGCGGCGGCGGACGGCGGTACCGGGTTCGGCCTCCGCGGCGCGGTGGATCAGGTCGGCGGCGTCGGCGGCGAGCGCGGGCGGCCCGGCGGGAACGGCACGGGCCAGCTCCCGGTCGACCGTCAGGACGGCGTCCTCGTCGGCCGGATCCGCGGGCACGCCGGTGAGCACCTGCCAGTCGGCGAGTGCGGCCAGGGCCATGGCGAGGTCGCCGGGGGCGGCGGCGGGGACCGCTCCGGGTTCGGCGGCGCGCACGGCCGCCCGCAGCCGGCCGAGCGGCAACTGCTCCGGGGCGTCGACCAGCAGGGCCAGGACGAGGGCGAGCTGGGCGTAGCCGCCGGGGGTGAACGGCTCGCCGGTGGCCGGGTGTTCGAGCCGGCGGGTGGCGCCGGGGCCGAGCCCGGCCTTGCAGAGGCGGGCGTGCCAGGGGCCGACCACGAGGCGGTAGCCGAGCAGGGTGTCGAAGCGCTCGGTGAGCCAGTCACGGTGACGGCGGATCAGCGGGAAGCCGTCGGCGTGCGGGCCGGAGGCGGTGACCAGCGGGTGGGCGAGCAGCAGGCGGGCGGCGATCCGCTGCTCAGCCGCGGCGGCGGAACGGTCCTGCGTGCCGGCCCCACCGGTCGCTCCGGCCGGGCCCGGCGGCACGGCCGCGGCGCCGCGGGACCGCTCGGGCTTGCGGTGCCGCCCGGGGCTGCCGGGCTTGGCGCCCGAGCGGACGACCGGCGGGTTGTCGACGTCCCGCCGGGCCCGGCGCAGACCACGGGCCGGGCGGGTCTCGCGGGCGCGCAGCGCGGCGGCCGCGTGCGCGGTGGGGCCGTGCCACCAGCTGACGTCCGCCGCGCCCCCGGCGGCGGCCCCGGCGGCGGCCCCGGCGGCGGTCTGCTCGGGAACGGTCGGCGCGGGAACGGTCGGCGCGGGGGCCGCCTCGGCGGGGGCGCCGAAGTGCCGGGCGGGGTAGAGACCGAAGGAGGAGGCGCAGAGGTCGTCGGCGGTGCCGGGATCGGCCTCGGCGAACCACCGGGAGAGCCGGAGCAGCCCGGGGTCGGGCGAGAGCCCGTCGGCGGAGTCGGCCGGCGCGGGCACCTGCGGAGCGTCAGGCCCGGCTCCGCGTACGGCGGCGACGGCGTCGGTGGTGCTTCGCCCCGCCCCGCCCGTACGCCCGTCCGCCGTGCCGCCGGCCACCTGCGTGGCGCCGGCCGCGTACTCCTGCTGCTCCATGTCGTGGACCAGACTAGACGGTGGGTGCCGCCCACGGTGGCAGCAACCGGTCCTCCCGGCGAATTGACCTGCCCGGCTCCGCCGGTACCGGCGACCCCTCCACGCATCCCCCGCATCTCCCCCGGGCCTCCCCGCCGCCGCGCGGATCCGCCGCCGCGTCACCGCCCGGTCGGCACCGGGGCTACGCACCGGTAACAATGTCTTCCACGGGCGGGTCCGGTCGCCTAGGGTGCGGACGAACGGGCCCGCCCGCCCCTGCCCCGCCGCGCCCGCGCACCGCACCGCACCACCCACCCGGAGGACACCGCCGCATGAGCATCCGTACGACCACCCGCGCCGTTCTCGGCGGGCGCCTGCGCTCCGCCACCGGGCTGCTCGCCGGCTACGCCGCCACCTCCGCGGCCCACCTGGGCGCGATCCTCACCGGGACCCCGGTGCTGCGGCACACCACCAAGCCGGCCCTGATGCCCCTGCTGGCCGCACACAGCGTCACGGCCGCCACCGAGGCCGGCCGGGAGGCCCCGAAGCTGCTGGCGCCGGCGCTGCTGTTCAGCACCGGCGGCGACGTGCTGCTGCAGCTCGGCAACGACACCGCGTTCCTGGCCGGCATGGGCTCGTTCGCGGCGGCGCACGTCTGCTACGTGACGATGTTCGTGCGGCGCGGGGCGCTGACCGACCGGCGGCGGGCGCTGCTGGTGGCCGCCGCGTACGCGACGGCCTGGGCGACGATGATCGGCCGGCTCTGGCCGGACCTCGGCGACCTGCAGATCCCGGTGGCGGGCTACAGCCTGCTGCTCGCCGCGACCGCCGTCACCTCGGCGGGCCTCGGCCGGCGGGCCGGCCTGGGCGGGGCGCTCTTCCTGCTCTCGGACACACTGATCGCGACCAAGCTGGCGAAGTGGCGGGAGCTGCCGGGCCACCAGTTCTGGATCATGGCGACGTACGTCATCGCCCAGTACCTGCTGGCGAGCGGCACCCTGCGGAGCGAGCAGGCGCCCGCCGCCGGGCCCGCCGCCGCCCGGCCTTCCCTCCGGCCCACCGTCCGGGCCGCCACCGTCTGACCGGGGTCCGGCCGGACCCTGACCGAACGCCGTCCGGGGGTCCGTCCGGTCCCGGACACAGCGGTGCCGCCGGACCGGTGGTCCGGCGGCACCTCCGTGCAGCACGCCCTTCAGATCGAGCCGGCGCCGGCCCGCCGCCGCAGCAGCCAGAAGCCGCCGATGCCGCCGGCGACCAGGGCCGCGCCGCCGGCCAGCTCCGCCGGGTTGGCCGCGACCGAGCCGCCGAGCCCGGTCTTCACGGCACCGTGCGGGGCCACCTGCTGGCTCCCGGCGCCGGACTGGCCGAGCGAACCGGCCCACTCCCCCGCCGCCTGGCTCCACGACCCGATGCCCTCCGCGGGCGAGGACGCGGCGACGGTGGTGACCGTCACGCTGGTCGAGAAGACGGCGCCGTCGGGGCAGGTGCCGTCGACCTTGTTGTCACCGCTGTTCTTGCCCGCCAGCCGGGCGGAGCCGGTGTGCTTGCCGTCCGAACCGAGCGTGAGGGTGGCCGGGCCGCCCTCGAACGCCTGGGAGTGGGCGGTGATGGTCTTGGCGTTGGGCTTGTCGGACTTGTCGCAGGAGACCGTGACCGTCACGGTCTGACCCGGTGCGGCCTGGGACGGGCTGACCGTGGCGGCGCCGTCCTTGGCCAGCGCGGTGGGAGCCGTCAGGCCGGTCAGCACCGCCGCGCCGATCAGGGCGGCGGCGGCCGTACGCGTGGGGCGCATGCCGGAACCTCCGGGATTCTCGGGCGCAGCCGGGGACTCCGATGTCCTCGTGATCGAACAACCACACCCAGTCATGCACCGACGCTAGGCACCCGTCCCCCGCCCGGCCACCGCTCTGGACCGTTCGGGGGACCAGGTGCTGCGCGGAATGATCCGGCCGGCTCAGAGGTCGAGGTCGACCACGACCGGCGCGTGGTCGGAGGTGCCCTTGCCCTTGCGGGCCTCGCGGTCGACGTAGCTGTCGGTCACCGCGTCGGCGAAGGGCTTGTTGCCGAAGGTGAGGTCGATCCGCATGCCCCGGTTCTTCGGGAAGGCCAGCTGGCGGTAGTCCCAGTAGGTGTAGGGGCGGTCGTACTTGAGCGGGCGGGGCACGACGTCCTGCAGACCGGCCCCGGCGAGGGCGGCCAGCGCCTCGCGCTCGGCGGGGGTGACGTGGGTGAGGCCCTCGAAGGCGGCGACGTCGAAGACGTCCTCGTCGGTGGGGGCGATGTTGAAGTCGCCCAGGACGGCGAACGGGCGCGGGCCGGCCGCGTCCTCGGCCGCGGCCACCCGCAGCGCCTCCAGCCACTCCAGCTTGTAGCGGTAGTGGGCGTGGTCGACCTCGCGGCCGTTCGGCACGTAGACCGACCAGACCCGGACCGGCCCGCAGGTGGCGGCGACGGCCCGCGGCTCGACGTCGGGCAGCAGCGCGCCGTCGGCCAGGTAGCCGGGCTGGCCGGGGAGGTCGCGCACGACGTCGTCGAGGCCGAGCCGGGAGACGATCGCGACGCCGTTCCAGCGGCCGGTGCCGTGGGCGGCCGTCTCGTAGCCCAGCTCGCGCACCTCCTCGTACGGGAAGGCGTCACTGGCGCACTTGAGCTCCTGGAGGCAGAGCACGTCCGGCTTGGCGCTCTCCAGCCATTCCAGGAGCTTGGGCAGCCGCGCGGTGACGGAGTTGATGTTCCAGGTGGCGATGCGGACGGTCACGGCTTGCGGCCTTCCCGGTGGCGGTACGGACGGGGGCGGGCGCCCGAGCGGACGCCCACCCCGAATCTACCGAACGGCACCGACAGACCCGGTCGGCGTCAGGGGGCGGGCCGCACCACCGCGGCCGAACCGCCGCCGCGGCGCACCGGCTCGGCGGCGGCCACCCACCGGCCGTCCGGCAGCCGTTCGACGCCGGTGGCCGCCCCGATCTCGGGCGTGCTCGCGAACACGTGGCCGAGCGCCTCCAGCCGGGCGCGCTCGGGCAGCGCGAGGAAGTCCGGCTCGGCCTGGGTGGCGGCCGTGTTGCGCTGGCTGGCGCGCGGCGCGGCGATCGCCTGCTCCAGGCTGAGGCCGCGGTCGAGGCGGCCGAGCAGCACCTGGAGCGTGGTGGTGATGATGGTCGCACCGCCGGGCGAGCCGGTCGCGAGCAGCGGCTCGCCGTCGCGCAGCACGATGGTCGGCGAGAGCGAGGAGCGCGGGCGCTTGCCGGGGCCGGGCAGGTTGGGGTCGGGCACCCCGGGGGTGAGCGGGGTGAAGTTGAAGTCGGTGAGCTCGTTGTTGAGCAGGAACCCGCGGCCGGGGACGGTGATGCCGCTGCCGCCGGTCTGCTCCAGGGTGAGCGTGTAGGAGACGACGTTGCCCCACCGGTCGGCCACCGTGAGGTGGCTGGTGCTCAGCCCCTCGTACGGCTCGGCGGCGGGCGCCGCGCCGGTGTCGCCGCAGCGGGCGGGGTGGCGCGGGTCGCCGGGGGCGAGCGGGCTGGTGAGGGCTCGGTCGGGGCTGATCAGGCAGGCCCGGGAGGCGGCGTACCGCTCGGAGAGGAGCTCCCGCACGGGGACGTCGTTGAAGGCCGGGTCGCCGACCCAGCGGTTGCGGTCGGCGAAGGCGATCCGGCTGGCGTCCAGGAAGTGGTGGTAGTACTGGGTGCCGTCGTACTGCCCGACCTCGCCGTCCTCCAGGATGCCGAGCGCCTCGCCGACGGTGGTGCCGCCGGAGCTGGAGGGGGCGATCGAGTAGAGGTCGTAGTCGCGGTAGGCGACGTGGGTGGGCTGCTGCCGGCGGACCCGGTAGGCGGCCAGGTCGGCGGCGTCCACCTTGCCGGGGCGGGCGTTGCGGCCGGAGGCCGGGTCCACCGGGGGGTGCTGGACGGTGTTGACGATGTCGGCGGCGAGGTCGCCCCGGTAGAGCGCGTCGGTGCCCTCGCGGCCGAGCTGCCGGTACGTGGCGGCGAGGTCCGGGTTGCGGAAGGTGGAGCCCACGGCGGGCAGCGCCCCGCCGGGGAGGAAGAGCTTCGCCGTGTCGGGGAAGTCCTTGAACCGGGCCTGGTTCAGCGCGGTCTGGTCCTGGAAGGTCCGGTCGACGGTGAAGCCCTGCTCGGCGATCCGCTCCGCGGGCCGCAGCGCGTCGGCGAAGGAGCGCTTGCCCCAGAGCCGGACGGCCGTCTCCCAGGTCGCCGGGGCGCCGGGCACGCCGACGGAGAGGCCGCTGGTGACGGCGTCGGCGAAGGGCAGCGGTTTGCCGTCCTCCAGGAACAGCGAGGTGTCGGCCGTCCGGGAGGCCGTCTCCCGGCCGTCGATGGTGGAGACCCGGCCGGTGGCGTGGTCGTAGTAGACGAAGTACCCGCCGCCGCCGATCCCGGCCGAGTACGGCTCGGTGACCCCGAGGGCGGCGGCGACGGCGACGGCGGCGTCCACCGCGTTCCCGCCCTTGCGCAGCACCTCGATCCCGGCCGCCGTGGCGTCGGCGTCCACGCTGGCCACCGCCCCGCCCCAGCCCACCGCCTCGGGCACCTTGGGCGGTGGCTCCGCCGCTCCGGCCGGCCCCGCGGCGGAGCAGACCAGGGCGGTGGCGAGCAGGATCGGCGGGGTGATGCGGGCCAGAGCTCTCATCCGAAGGGCCTCCCGAGTCGGCGTCAACTCCGTTGTTTCACAGGAGGCATGGCCCGGACAACAGGGCCGCACCGGTACCACCGCGCAGTTGACGCTCCACCCGGGGCCCGGCGTACGCCGGGGCGGCGAAGGGGCGCCCACCGTCAGGCGGGCGCCCCCTCACTGCCTGAAGGCCGGGACGCGCTACGGCACGCTGCGCTCCACCCGGCGGCGCTTGATGGTGCGGAAGCGGCGGGCCACCTGGCGGGCCAGGTCGGCGGCGCCGACCAGGCCGGCCTCGTTGCCCAGGGCGGCGTGCACGATGGTGGACTCGGGGCGGAAGCCCCGGCCGGTCAGGGTGCGGCGGAAGGTGTCGCGGGCCGGGGCGAGCAAAAGGTCGCCGGCCTCGGAGACGCCGCCGCCGATGACGAAGCGGCCCGGGTCGAGCGCGGCCGCCAGGTTGGCGATGCCGACGCCGAGCCAGGTGCCCACCTCGTACAGCAGCTCGGTGGCGGTCGGGTCGCCGGCCCGGGCGGCCTCGGTGACCAGCGGGCCGGTGATGCCCTCGACGGTGCCGCCGGCCCGGGCCAGCAGCGGCTGGACCACCGGCGACTCCTCGGCGACCAGCTCCCGGGCGTCCCGCACCAGGGCGTTGCCGGAGGAGTACTGCTCCCAGCAGCCCCGGTTGCCGCAGGGGCAGCGGTGGCCGCCGGGCACCACCTGCATGTGCCCGAACTCCCCCGCCAGCCCGTACTTGCCCCGGTCGACGTAGCCGTCCCGGACCACGGCGCCGCCGATCCCCGTCCCCAGCGTGAGCATCACCATGTGGTCCTCGCCGCGCCCGGCGCCGAACCGCCACTCGGCCCAGGCGGCCGCGTTGGCGTCGTTCTCCACGATCACCGGGAACCGCAGCCGCTCGCTGAGCGCCTCGCGCAGCGGCTCGCCGCGCCAGTTCAGGTGCGGGGCGAACAGCACCGTGGAGCGGTCCGCGTCGACCCAGCCGGCCGCGCCGACGCCCACCGCGTGGACGTCGTGCCGGTCGGCGAGTTCGAGCACCAGCTCGACGATGACGTCCTCGACGACCTTGGGGCTCTTGCTCTTGTCGGGGGTGTCGGTGCGCACCTTCTCCAGCACCTTGCCCTCGCCGTCCACCACGCCCGCGACCACCTTGGTGCCGCCGATGTCGACACCGATGGTGGGCAGCCGCAGGACGCCGGCGGGCAGGGCGCGCCGGCGGCGCTCGGCCCGCGGGCCGAGGCCGAGCAGGTTGGGCAGGACCGGCGGCCGGGTGCCGGCGTTGGGGCTGGTCACGGCTGCGGACGCTCCTCACGGGGTTCGGGGGCGGGGTCGGTGGGCCGGCCCAGCTCGTGCGAGAGCTCGGCGAGGTCGGAGCCACCGGCCATCTCGGTGGTGAGCTGCTCCAGTCCGATCTCGGCCCGGGGGTGGCTGCCGACCGACCGGCCCCGCTTGAGCAGGGTGAAGTGGTCGCCGACCAGGTACGCGTGGTGCGGGTTGTGGGTGATCAGCACCACCCCGAGGCCGGCGTCGCGGGCGGCGGTGACGTACTTGAGCACCACGCCCGACTGCTTGACGCCGAGCGCGGCGGTCGGCTCGTCCAGGATGAGCACCCTGGCGCCGAAGTGCACGGCGCGGGCGATCGCCACGCACTGGCGCTGGCCGCCGGAGAGGGTGCCGATCGGGCGGTCGACGTCGTGCAGGTCGACGCCCATCCGGGCGAGCGCCTCGCGGGTGGTGGCGCGCATGCCGTCGGCGTCCAGCCGAAGCCCGCCCCAGCGGCGGTGGCCCTGCTCGGAGCCGAGGAAGAAGTTCCGCCAGACCGGCATCAGCGGGACGACCGCGAGGTCCTGGTAGACGGTGGCGATGCCGCGGTCGAGCGCCTGGCGCGGGGAGTCGAAGCGGACCTCCTCGCCGCCGACCGTGAAGGTGCCCTCGTCGTGCCGGTGCAGCCCGGCGATGATCTTGATCAGGGTGGACTTCCCGGCGCCGTTGTCGCCGAGCACGCAGCTGATCTCGCCGGCCCGCAGGGTGAGCGAGACGTCCTCCAGGGCGCGGACCGTGCCGTAGGTCTTGCCGACCCGGTCGAGCGCGAGCAGCTCGGTCATCGCGGTCCCCTCTCGGCGCGGCGCTTGACCCAGGAGTTCAGCAGGGCGGCGAGCAGCAGCATCGCACCCAGGAAGAACTTGAACCAGTCGGGGTTCCACTGGGCGTAGACGATGCCCTTGCCGACCATGCCGAAGATCAACGCGCCGAGCGCGGCGCCGACCACCGAGCCGTAACCGCCGGTGATCAGGCAGCCGCCGATCACCGCCGCCACGATGTAGATCAGCTCGTTGCCGACGCCCTCGCCGGACTGCACGGTGCCGAAGGAGAACAGCAGGTGCTGGCCGAGCACCCAGGCGCCGAAGCCGACCCCGAGGTAGAGCACGGTCTTGGTCCGGGCGACCGGCACGCCGACCGCGCGGGCCGCGGCCGCGTCGCCGCCGACCGCGAAGATCCAGTTGCCGAAGCGGGTCCGCAGCAGCACCCAGCTGCCGACCGCCACCAGGCCGAGCCACCACCAGACGGTGGCCCGGATCGTCAGCCCGCCGACGGTCACCTCGGAGGCGAACAGCCACCGGCAGGACGCGAAGCCCTCCATGTCGGAGATCGGCTTGGTCGAGACCGTGCCGGAGACCAGCTTGGTGACACCGAGGTTGGCGCCGGTGAGCATCAGGAAGGTGCCCAGGGTGACGATGAAGCTCCGCAGCTTGGTGCGGCTGAGCATCCAGCCGTTGAAGAAGCCGATCGCCAGCGTGACGGCCAGCGAGACCAGCACGCCGACCCAGGTCACCGCCGTCAGCTGGTAGCTGACCATGGACGAGGTGAGCGCGGCGGTGGTGACCAGCACGCCGGCCGAGAGGTCGAACTCGCCGCCGATCATCAGCAGCGAGACCGGCACCGCCATGATGCCGATGGTGGACGCCGCGTACAGCACGGTGCCCAGCGAGGAGACCCGCAGGAACGGTTCGGCGACGGCGGCGAAGACCAGGAAGACCGCCACCGCGGCGATCAGCGCGCCCAGCTCGGGGCGGGCGAGCAGCCGCCGCACCGCCGCCGGGCGCTCCCGGACGAGGACGTCGGTGCTCAACGCGTCCCCCTCGCAACGTACTCGGCGAGGGCGTCGGCGTCGTTCCGGGTGAGGATCTGCGGGCCCGTCAGCACCGGCTTGCCGCCGCCGAGCATGTCCAGGTTGGAGCGGTACAGCCAGAGCAGGTCGACGCCCTCGTACCCCTGGAGGTAGGGCTGCTGGTCGACGGCGAAGCCGACGGAGCCGGCCTTCAGCCCGGCCACCACCGCCTGCCCCAGGTCGAAGGTGTCCAGCTCGACCGCGCGGTGGGCGTCCTGGACGGCCTGCAGGCCGGTGGCGGCCATCGGGCCGGAGAGGGTGAGCACGGTGTCGATGGCCGGGTCGGCCTGGAGCTTGGCGGCGACGGCGGCGCGCGCGTCGGGCATGTTGACGCCGTCGACGTAGAGCACCTGGAAGGCGCCCCCGGCCCTGCTCTGGGCCCCGCCGCAGCGCTGCTCCTGGCCGACGTTGCCCTGCTCGTGGATGACGCAGAGGACGCTCTTGCGGCCGCGGGCGGCCAGTTCGGCGCCGGCGGCCTGGCCCGCGGTGGACTCGTCCTGGCCGATGTGGGTGAGCGCGCCGAACTTCGCGGAGTACTCCTGGCCCGAGTTGATGGTGATCACCGGGATGCCGGCGGCCTTGGCCTTGCCGAGCACGTCGGCGAGCGCGTCGCCCTTGGCGAGGGTCACCAGCAGGCCGTCGACCTTCTGGTCGATGGCGGCCTGGACGAGCTGGACCTGGTTCTGGGTCTGCGCGTCGTTGGAGTACAGGAAGGTGATGTTGTCCTTGGCGGCGGCCTGCTCGGCGCCCTTGCGCACGGTGTCCCAGAAGGCGTCGCCGGCGCCCGCGTGGGTCACCATGGCGACCTTCCAGCGCGGGGTGGTCACGGCGCTGCCGGCGGCGGCCGCGGCCTTGGCGCGGGCCTGCTCGGCGCGTCTGCCTCCGGTACTGCTGCAGCCGGCCACGGCGACCACCACGGCCAGGGCGGCGCAGGCGGGCCAGAACCGGCGGGAAGGGCGAAAGCGGGTTGTGCTCATCCCCATAGTCTCGCTGCCCCGCGAGCACGCGATTGCACCGCCTCGCCCGCCGCCCGAGTCCGTACGGGCGGTATCGTGCCCTGTCGGGGGCAATCCTGGGCGCCCGCTGGGCGCATGGTTCGGGCGCGGGCTGTCAGGGTGGCAGACTAGGGCGGACCCGGAAAGGGATCATCACGGAAACGTGATGTTCCTCTCAGGTTCCGCACAGATTCGGACGGCAACCGATCCCCGTTTGAGGCCGTCCAATGCCATTGGAGTGCGTTCGGGCGAGTGGGGCCCGAGCGGCTTGCGAACCCGGATACGAGACTTTGATGCAACTGACAGGCACGCCCTTCCTCATCTGCACGGTGATCCTCGTGCCGATCTCCATCGCGGTGGCGATGCTGTGCTGGGGTCGGGTACGCGGGCCCCAGCCGGTGCGGATCCTGTCCCGGCTCGTCATGATCGTGTTCTGCCAGATCACGGCCGTGGTGATGGTGTTCGTCATGGTCAACAACGCCAACCTGATCTACGGCAGCTGGGAGGACCTGCTGGGCACCGGCAACCACGTCCGCGCGGTGCCCTCCATCCCGCCGGCCGAGCAGCCGGTCCCGGCCGCGAGCGGCACGGCCGGCGCGCAGCCGACCGCGGGCGGGGACGCCGCGAAGCCCAAGCTCACCCAGCAGTTCCGCGGGGTCAACGACCCGGCCGTCCCGGGCGACGTGCAGAAGACCGACCTCAAGGGCCCGGTCTCCGGCGTCGACGGCGAGGTGCTGGTCTGGCTCCCGCCGCAGTACAACGACCCGGCGTTCAAGGACAAGAAGTTCCCGGTCGTCGAGCTGATCCCGGGCTACCCGGGCTCCTCGTCCACCTGGTACGGCACGCTGAAGGTCTCCGAGCAGCTGAAGCCGCTGATGCAGCAGGGCAAGGTGGCGCCGTTCATCCTGGTCTCGCCGCGCACCCTGCTGCTCGGCGGCCACCAGGACGCCGGCTGCACCGACATCCCCGGCAAGATCAACGCCGACGCCTGGCTGACCCGGGACGTGCCGCAGATGGTCATGGACAACTTCCGCGCCGACCCGTCGCCCGAGCGCTGGGGCATCGCCGGCTACTCGGCCGGCGCCCACTGCGCCGCCAAGCTCTCGCTCGCCCACCCGAACCGCTACCGCGCCGGCGTCGCCCTCTCCGGCTACAACGACCCGGCGGTCGAGAAGGACTCGCTGGTCGGCAAGGACGCCAAGCTGCGCGAGGCCAACAACCCGGTCAACATCCTGAAGAGCGCCCAGCAGCCGCCGAAGGTCTCGCTGTACGTCTCCGGCAACAAGGGCGACGGTTTCGAGGACGGCCAGGCGATCGCCGCCGTGGCCAAGGCCCCGACCACCGTCCAGGTCCAGGAGGCCACCGGCCCGCACACCACCGACCAGTGGAAGGCCCTGGTGCCGGGCGTCTTCGAGTGGCTGACCGGCGTCATCCCGGTCCAGTAGGACCTGCCCGACGAAACCGGGAGGGCCCGCCGCGCGATGCGCGGCGGGCCCTCCCGGCGTTTCCGGTCCTCAGACGGTGTCGGCGTACCAGATCCGGCTCGGCGGATCCCCGGCCTCGGTGTCCGCGCTGAACCGCTTGGGCATCCCCGGGCGCAGCGCGGGCCTGACCAGCTGCCAGAGCCGTTCGACGGCCTCACCGGTGAAGCCGTCGAACTCCGGCACCGCCTGGAGCAGCACGGCGCCGCCGGGCAGCTCCTCGACCCGGTGGAACCCGGCGGCGCGGATGGCCTCCGCACCGCCGAGCTGCTGCACGATCTCCCGCGGGACGACCATCAGCCACTCGTACCCGCGCAGGAACCGCCGTGACTGCGGCAGGGTCATCCTGGGCAGCGGTGGGCCGACCCGCTCCTCGTGCTCGGTCCGGCCCAACGTCCGGTCGTACCCGATCTGCGCGTAGGAGGGATCGAGTTCCTGCGCGTGGTCCCGCAGCAGGTCGCCCCAACGGGCCTGGCCGTCCGAGCCGAAGCGCCCCTTCGGGGTCAGCGCGCTGAGCCTGACCCAGTCCTGGCACTTCTCCTCGCGCGCGGCGGCCATCCGCAGCACCGGGTCGCCGGGCATGCCGTGCTCGTCGAGCCGGTACAGGGCGGTCTCCGCCAGGAGGATGTCCTCGCCCAGCCACTTGCGCAGCAGGGGCAGGTTCTTCCTGGTGAGGATCCGGGTGCGGTGGGTGATCCGGCCGTTGCCGCGGTTCACCGTGTCCGCCGAGAAGAAGCCCCAGAGCGCTCCGGGCGGACCGCACGGAACGGACTTGGTGAGCGACTCCGCGACCAGGTCGGTGGAGTCGAGGACCGCCTGGAGGGACTCCCCCTCCAGGCGTTCCGCACCCTCGACCAGCCATCGCCACGCGAGGTCGGCGAGCGCCTCGGCGTCGCGGTACTCGGTGTCGATCTCGCATCGGATGGTGTGCATTGCTGTGGTTCGCTCCTTGGAGTCCCGCCCGGTCAGGGCGAGGCGGTGCCGGCGGTGAGGCAGTAGGCGATGAACCCCAAGATACCGACCGCCACGGCCTCCGCCGTGCTGGTCTGCTGTTGCTGCGTCATGGTGGGGACGTTGAACGTGAGCCCTCCCCCGTCGAGGCTGCCGCCGACGGCGTGCGGCATCGCCTGGGGCGTGGCCGGGACCTCGGGCCCCAGGGTTCCGCTCTTGATCGGACGTGTCGAGGTCCACCCGGGCCGGGTGCCGTACTGCTCCTTGGGAACCGGCATGGCCTGGGGTACGGGCACCGGGTGCGGGACCCGTTGGGGCTCACCGCCGCGGTTGTCCTCCTTCGTCCACTTGTAGGTGATGATGCCGTCGGACTTGCCGTCCTTGGCGGTGATGAACTCGGCGGGGTTGCCGATGTTGGGCACCGGACCGAGTTCGGCGCCCAGCTTCCCGCCCCGCTTCACCGTCCGGGTGTCGCCGGCCTCGATCAACATCTCCTGGAGCTTGTCGATGTAGCGGGCGAGCTGCGCCGGACCGTCGGCCTCCGCGCCGCCGCCCTCGTGCTTGACCTCCCAGATCAGGACCTCGTCCTTGCCCCACTCCACGATGTCGGCGTAGCCGGGCTTCCCGTTGCCCTTGGCCGAGCCCTCACGGATGAAGACGTCGTTGTCGAAGTCGTTGTACGGGTGCCGGGCCTTGAGGTAGGTGGTCGCCATCAGGACGGCCGTGTCGTGGCGCGGCGTCCAGACCTTCCACCACTTCTCCTCCTCCGGTTCCGGGTCGGAACCGAGGTCCGGCTCCTCCTCGCCGGTGGCGGTGGCCTCGGCCTCGCGCTTGGCCCGCTCCTGCTGCATCTGCCATTCGCGCAGGTCCGGGTCGTAGAGGCCGGACGGGTCGCAGCGGTTGACCGGGTCACTGTGCGAGTAGCCGTAGCTGTTCCACTGCTGCGGGTCGTCGGGGACGAGGACCGGGTCCGGACTGACGAACCGTCCGGTGGAGGGCTGGTACTGGCGTGCCCCCAGGTTGGTCAGACCGGTGACGTCGTCCTTGGAGCCTCCGACGAAACCCTTGTCACCCGCCCAGACGCCCGCCGCGGGCTGGGTGCCGCGCGGGTTGCCGAACGGGTCCATCGGCCGACGGGTGACGGCGAGGCTGGTGGCGTCGACGGTCAGCAGGCCGCTGTTGTGGTGGTCGGCCAGCTGGATGGTCAGGCCGCCGTTGCCGACCCGGACCATGGTGAGGCCACCGGGCACCGGGTAGGAGCGGGTGCCGGTGAGGGTCTTGGTGACGGTGTCGTAGGTGACCTGGTCGCCACCCAGGTTGATCGTGGTCTTCCCCGGGTTGTGGCGGATCAGCTGGTTGCCGTCCGCGTCGTAGACGTAGCTGGTGACCTGGTTCGGGACGGTCCACTTCTGGCCGGCCGGCACGGTCGTGGCGCAGTCGCCGAGCACCAGGTCGGTGCCGTTGGTCGTGACGTCTCCGGGGACGGCCAGGCAGCGGACGGCCGCCTGGTTGAGGACGGTGCCGTCGGCGCGGGCCGTCCACTTCTGCGCGGTGCCGCCGTCGCAGGGCTGGAGCTGGACGAGCGAGCCGGCCGCGGTGCCCGTCGCGGTCACGCACTTGTTGAACACCTTGAGCACGCCGCCGTTGACCGCGAAGCGCTGGCCGCCGCCGGAGTTGCAGGTGTAGATCTGCACCGGGGTGCCGTTGGCCGAGCTGCCGCCCTGCATGTCCAGGCACTTGCCGCCGATACCGGTGACCGGGCCGGCCTGGGCGAAGGTGTCGAGCTTGCCCTCGGTGTTCCAGGCGAGGTCGGCCGTGCCGGTCTTGGAGGTGTAGATCGAGGTGGTGTTCCCGGCGGCGTCGTACTTGTCGCTGCCGGAGACCGTCGTGCTCGCGCCGACCTTGGTGCCGGTGCCGGTCAGCGCGTGCGGACCGCCGCTGCCGCTGCCGGTGTTGACGGTCCCCGCGTTCGGGAACGTCTGGGTGGTGACGGCGTCCTTGGTGGCGTCGCCGCCGGTGTCGTGCTGGACGAACCGGGTGCGGTTGCCCGTGACGTCGTAGCCGTACTCCTGCCAGTAGGGGTTGCCGCCGCCGACCGTCGTCAGCGCGGGCGCGACGGCGCCGCTGGTCGGGCTGGTGTTGGTGCACCGGCCCTGGTCCAGGGTCTGGTGCTCGGCCGGGTCCGGGACGGTGACGCTCCCGGTGTCGCTCCAGGCGGTGGTCAGCCGGCCGAGGCTGTCGTAGCCGAAGCACTGCAGGTCGCGGACGGCCGGGTTGTTGTCGGGGGTCGTGCTGATCGACGTGACGCGACCGGAGTCGTCGTAGGTGTAGCCGGTCTGCTGGACCGCGCCGGAGGTGGAGGTCTGCTTGTCCAGGAACTGGTTGCGCAGCCGGCCGGTGGCCTGGTCGTAGTCGTTGGTGACGACGACCTGGGAGGCCCAGGGGTTCACGGTGGAGCGGATCACCCGGCCGAAGGCGTCGTACTCGGTCTGGGTGTCGTAGGTGGTGGCGCCGGCGTACTTGTACACCTGGCCGTAGTCGTTGTACGAGTACGCGAGGTCGTCCACCGGCAGTCCGCCGACGGCGGGCAGCAGGCGGGACTTCACGTTCCCGGTGATCTTGTCGAAGGTGCTCGACGCGGTGTAGGTGAAGTTGCCGCTCTGCCCGACCTCGCTGCCCGGGACGGTGATGCTCATCCCGGTGGCGCGGTAGGCGTCGTCGTACCCGGTCACGGCCGTGGTGTACGCCTGCCCGGCGGTGCCGCCGACGTAGCGGGTGGACGAGGCCGGCTTGCCCTTGACGACGGTGTCGTAGGTCCAGCCCGCGAGCTGGTTGGCCGGGGCGACGCTGCCCTCGTACACGCCGGTCTTGCGGCCGGTCAGGTCGTAGGTGAAGGCGAGCCTGCGGCCGCGGTTGTCGGTGGTGGTCGCCACCCGGGAGGCCTGGTCGTAGGTCTGGGTGACCGTGCCGGTGTCCGGGTCGGTCGCCGAGATCTGCCGGTCCCGCAGGTCGTAGCCGTACGTCCAGCGGTTGCCCGCCGCGTCGGTGCGCGACTCGGGCTTGCCCTCGGGCGTGTAGCCGTAGCCGGAGACCACCGCGTCGGCGCGGTTGCCGGTGGCGGTGGGCGTGTTGTACTGCCACCGCTCGACGGTGCGGCCGCGGGCGTCGGAGACGGCGCTGGTGGGCCAGGTGCCGGCGGGCGGAACCAGGTCGACCCGGTCCACACCGGCGTAGACCGTGGTGGAGCGGCTCTGCTCGACGCCGAGCGACCACGAGGCCACCACGGTGGCCCGGCCCCGCCCGTCGTAACTGGTCCGGGTCTGGGCGGGCACGGTCGAGTCGGCCGCCTGCACCACGGTGCCCGTGGGGCCGGAGGCGTTGTTGTACCAGGGCGCGTCGGCGGTCTTGACCCGGCCCTGCGAGTCGTACAGCGTCTCGGTGATCAACCGGCCGGTGAAGGCCGGGTTCTCCGGCGACGCCTGGCTCTGCCGGATGCGGCCGAAGCCGTCCAGGATGTCGATCTTGCGGGTCTGGACCGGGTTGGCGAGGTCCTTCTTGAGCACGAAGGTCGTCACCGAGGACGGCGACCCGGCCGTGTTCGAGAGGTTGTACGCGAAGCTCAGGTTCGGGTTCGGGTTGGCCCCCGGCGTGCGGCCGGCCAGCCAGACACCGGTGAGCCGCCCGAGGGCGTCCCAGACCTGCGTGCTGGTCTTGTTGTTCGGGTCCTTGACGGTGAGCGTGTTGCCGCGCCGCGGGTCGATCGTGGTGACGGTGTCCCAGGTGACCCCGCTGAGGCCCGGCGCGGGCGCCGAGGAGGTCAGCGTGGAGGGCAGCTCACCGGCGGCGGCCGCTGCGTAGGTGGTACGGGTGGTCGCACCGTTGGGGTGCTGGGCGTCCTTGACGGTCAGCGCCGTGACCGAATCGACCCGGCCGTACTTGTCGAAGGTGGTGCTGGTCGTGTCCGTGAAGGTGGCACTGCCGTTGGCCTCGTAGCGCTCCAGCTCCTGGGCGCCGCTCGGGTTGGCGGTGGCCCCGGCCTGGCCGAACGGCAGGTTGTCGTACAGCACGCGGCTGCGGGAGGTGGTGTTGCCCGGGCCGGCGGTGGCGGTGCACGCGTCGGTGCCGGAGACGGTCAGCGTCTCGGCGGCCAGGTCGGTGCGCTGCGGGTCCGGCCCGGTGGCGTAGGAGGTGCGGGTGCACAGGTCGGGCAGGCCGTCGGCCTGGTCGAGGACCGTGCTCGTGCGGTTCGGGTGGGCCGGGTCGCTGACCGTCGTCTTGGTGGTGGTGCGCCAGGTCTGGTCGGCCTTGAGCCCCTGGGTGGTGACCGTCCGGGTGGTCGCGGTGTAGCGCGCGACGAGGTCCGGCAGGCCGTTGCCGCGCGGGTGGGTCGCGGTGGCGACCTCGCCCGAGGCGCCGTTCACGGTCCGTGCGGTGACCTTGCCGTTCTCCTGGTCGAACACCTCGGTCTGCAGGACCTGACCGGCCAGCCAGTCGACGTCGACGACGTCCCGGCCGAGCGCGTCGGTCAGGTGCACGCTGCGGGTGCCGCCGCCGATCCGGACGTCGCCGTCCATGCCCTGCCGGTAGGTGGTGCGGGTCTGCGTCCGGGGACCGTCGTTGCCGCTGCCCGCCGTGACGGTGACCGCCGCGAAGCCGCGGAAGTCGCCCCAGGTGCGGGCGTTGGACTCGGTGAGCTCGCTGTCGTCGCGGTGCCAGCCGGCCCGCTCGTAGGCGTACTTGGTGATCTTCTGCGGGGCGTCGGTGGCGGTGTCGTTCTCCGTCAGCGAGGCGACCGTGTAGTGGTTGAACCAGTCCAGCACCGGGGTCGCGTCGGCGACCGAGCCCGGCGGCAGCCAGCGGACGGGGTAGCAGCCGAGGGAGTTGTCGTCCTCGGCCGCCGGCATCACCTTGTTGATCCGGGAGCAGGCCGGCAGGTTGTAGTCGACGTTGAGGACGCCGCCGAGCTCGTTGTGGATCTGCTGGATGCGCGGGCGGTTCATCAGCGGGGGCGCCGGCACCAGGTCGGTGCCGTCCACCCGGTTGGGCAGCATCACCGGGGTGAAGCTGACCAGGGGGGAGCTGATCTCGGGCGTCGCGGTCCTGCCGGTGCGCTTCACCGAGTCCAGCCACAGCGCCTTCTGGCTGGTGGCGTCCTTCGGGTCCGGGAAGGAGTGCTTCAGCTCGTAGGCGTCGACGTCCTTCCAGGCGTTGTTCACCCGCACCTGGGTGGTGATGCCCGACAGGCGCTTGGTGGTGAAGTAGCTGGGCCCGTAGTGGGTGCAGGTGCCGTCCTGCTTGCACTCCTGGTCCACCGGCACGTCGGGCCAGTTGTTCTTGTTCGCGACGGTGCGCTGGGCGGGGTCGCAGTTCGCGGTGTCGAGGCAGCGCTCGGCGGTGGCGAAGGTGATCCGGGCGGCCGGCTGCAGGGCGCCCTTGGCGGCCACCTGCTCGTCCAGGCGCTGGCCGTACGCGACGGAGGCCGGGAGGTTGGCCCGGGTGTACGCGGTGCGGGTGCCGTTGCCGCTGTTCTGGGCGCCGCCGCGGGCGTACCAGTTGGTCTCCGGGGACCAGGTGAAGCTGGTCAGGTTGCCCTTCGGGTCCACGATGTAGTCCAGCGAGAGCCGCTGCCACATCTGGCACCAGGAAGCCTTGCCCTGGGCCGAGTCGTAGCAGGGGTCGCCGCTGTTGGGCGAGTAGACCGGCACGGTGGAGACGGAGTTGGACGCGGGGTCGCTCTTGTCGCCGCCGGGCAGGTGGTTGAGCCCGAAGTAGTAGACCGTGCCGGAGCTGTCGGTCACCTTGGCGTAGGCGCCGTCCCGGGCGTCGTTGCCGGCGCCGGAGCCGAACTCGACCTTGGTGCCGTCGTCGTCCTTCGGGTGCCAGACGCCGGTGGCGGCGTCGGTGGTGGCACCGGCCGAACCCGCGTTGCGGTCGCGGACCAGCTGGCCGGAGTGGGAGCCGAGCGAGAGGGTGGCGTTGAAGCCCGCCCAGCACTGGTCGCCGGAGTTCTTGATGCCCGCCTTGTCGCAGGGCTTGAAGGTGCGCTCGATGAAGCCGGGGTTCAGCTCCCAGCCGTCACCGACCCAGGACGCCTGGGCGTTGGTGGCGGAGGTCTTGCCGTCCACCGACGAGGAGTTGTACGCGAGCGCGACCGTGGGCGCCGCACCGCCGAGCGACGGCGGCGCCTGGACGGGGTAGCTGTAGGTCAGCGCACCGGAGGCGCTGCCGGCGGCCCAGCCCGAGGAGGGGTTGAGCGAGGAGGCGGCGTAGTCGCCGCCGCCGCCGGCCGGCGCGGTCTCGGCGGCCAGCAGCAGCGGCGCGGCGGCGGGGGCCGCGGCCGGGGCCTGGAGCGCACCGGAGGCGAAGGCGGCCTTGACGGTGCCGCCGGCGGTCTTCTCCGGGGCCGCGGCGGCGGGCAGCGCGAGGTCGGCGACCAGGCGCTTGGCGGCGGCGTCGTAGTGGCTCGCCACCGGGGTGCGGACCTGGCAGGCGGGCACCTCGGGGGTGGTCGCGGCACACGCGGGCAGCGTCACCAGGCGGCCCCGGGAGGCGAACTCGCCGCCGGTGGCGGCGTCCAGCGCAGCCACGTCCATGCCGACCTGGACCGGCGCCGGAGCGGCACCGTCCTGCGGTGCGGGAGCGGCCGGGGCCGCGGTCGCCGGCTGCGCGGTGAGACTGAAGAGCAGGCCGTTCACGCCGGCCGCGCGGGCGCTCGACGCATCGCCCTGGACGACGGTCACCGCAGCGGGGACGTCGGCGGCCGCGGCCGCGCCGGTCTTGGGCGCCACCCAGACCGGCAGCCGGCCGGCCTTCGCGGGCGCCTCCGGGCGGGCGCCGGCGAGGTCGGCGGTGGCCGACTCGCGCTGGGCCGGGGCCGGAGCGGGTGCCTTGCCGGCCCGCTCGGGCACCGGGTAGTGCGGCGCGATCGCGGCGGCCTTGGCGGCGTCGGTCACGGCGACCGAGGGGCTGCCGGGCAGCGGTGTGCCGGGCGGCTGCCAGACCTTGGAGAAGTCCGGCTTGGCGGCGGCCTGCGCCGCCGGGCCGATCAGCGAGCCGGCCACCGCGAAGGCGACCGGCGCGGCTATCCACCGCCAGGGAATTCTCCTGCGTTGCGGTCTGTCCGAATTTGACACGTTCCCACCCCGTTAGGTGCAAAAGGTATTTGAATGCTCATCAGAAATAAGCAGCCGGAACCTAGCAGTCCGGCGACCGGCACTGCCAACCCCTGGTGGAGGCCGAGGGGAGTGACCCATATCACTGCCCGGTCATCCGATCCGTTTCGCATCCAAACCCGGACAAGCCCGCTCGGCGCACGTTGTCGGCAGTCCGTCAGAACTGCCACAGTGCGCCTGACCTCTGCGTATCCGCCCTTCACGGTGCGCGCCGAACCACGGGGGAGCTCCATGCCCACCACACCCAGACCCAGACCCGTCCGGCCGGCCGGACGGCCCGCCGCCGCCCTGGTCTCCTTCGCCGTCGTGGCCGGACTGCTGACCGTCAGTCCGCTCGCCGCCCACGCCGCCGGCGGCCCCTCCCCGGCCCCCGGCGCCACCGCCGCCGCCGAGCCACCCACCCCGCCGGCCTCGGACAAGGTCCAGGAGACCATCGCCCGCGCCAAGCGCGAGGGCAAGGACATCCCCGTCCCCGAACTCACCGACGAGTACACCACCGTGGTCGCCACGGCCAGCGGCAAGCTGCGCTCCGAACAGCACCAGCAGCCCCAGCGCGCCAAGCGGACCGACGGCTCCTGGGCCACCCTGGACGACACCCTCGTCCAGCGCCCCGACGGCACCGTCGCCCCCGCGGTCGCCAGCGGCGACCTGGCCATCTCCGGCGGCGGCACCGGCCCGCTGGCCACCATGACCACCCAGGACGGCAAGCAGCTCGCCGTCTCCTCGCCCTTCCCCGGCCCGCTCCCGGCGCCGGTGCTCACCGGCAACGGCGCACTCTTCCGCGACGTCGCGCCGGACACCGACCTGCAGGTCAACGCGAGCAAGTGGGGCGGCTACACCACCGTCGTCGTGCTGCGCACCCCGGCCGCGGCGGCCAACCCCGCCGTGCGCACCCTGGTCTTCCCCACCACCACCAAGGGGCTGGAGCTCGGCAAGAACGCCGAGGGCGCGCTGACCGCCTCCGCCGGCGGCGAGGCGGTCTTCACCGCCCCCACCCCGCAGATGTGGTCGGCCAAGGAGGCCCGGACGCCGGCCGCCCGGGCCGCCGCCAAGTCCGCCGCCGCCGAGTCCTTCGCCGGCTCGGCGCCCCGCGCCCAGGGCGCCCCGAAGGCCGCCGCCGAGGCGCCCGCGGCCGGGCAGCCCGGCGCCGGCGCCGCGACCCGCACCGCACCGGACTCCCCCAGCACCACCGCCGGCCCCGGCTCGCTCGCCACCGTCGCGGACATCCCGGTCACGAAGGCCGAGGTCCACGACAAGGGCGGCAAGGCCGAGGGCGCGATCACCCTCACCCCGAGCCCCGACCTGCTGGACGGCCCCAGCACCTCGTACCCGGTCTACGTCGACCCGTCCTGGGGCCGGGACGCCCGCGGCAAGCAGCACCACGCCTGGGTGATGCAGGCCCACACCACCACCGGCAACTTCGACCGGACCGGCTCCAACGACCGTGACCGGCCGGGCTCGGGCTACCAGGGCTGGGAGTCCCCGTACGGCATCGAGCGGGCGCTGTACGAGTTCGACCTGAACGGCTACGCCGGCGCCACCATCAACTACGCCAACCTGCAGATCAAGCAGTACATATCCTCGGACCACTCCTGCACCACGACCTACCCGGTCAACCTCTACCGGGCGCGTGAGTTCGACTCCTCCGTGTCCTGGAGCAACCACCAGGTCCGGGAGTGGATCGACGGGAAGAACGTGCCGGGCAACGGCACCCTGTCGGAGTGCTACAACGACATCCCGATCGACTTCAACATCACCAACGCCCTGCGCGACGGCATCCGCAACACCGGCGTGCCGCTCGCCTTCGCCGTCCTCGGCCAGGAGGGCAGCGGTCAGCGGATGGGCTTCAAGCGGTACTCCTACGACGCGACGCTGAGCAGCGAGTACGACTTCCCGCCGCGGGTGCCCACCAACGAGCGGGTCACCCCGGCTCCGCACCGGGTCACCACCTCGGACACCGACGCCTGCGCCGACGTCCCGGTCTCCTCGTACGGCTACGTCACCAACACCACCGCCACGCTGCGCTCGACCGTCAGCAGCCCCAACCAGGGCCAGCTGACCGAGTACCTCAGCATCTGGGACAACACCACCGGCGGCAACACCGTGAACAACGGGTGGTCCGGCTTCGTCGGCACCGGCAGCGAGGCCGCGTACGACCTGCCGGTCGGGCTGCTCCAGAACGGCCACCACTACGGCTGGTACGCCCAGGGCGACGACGGTCTGCTGCGCGGCCCGGCCGGCACCGTCTGCCACTTCGCGGTCGACCTGACCCCGCCGGTGTTCGGCTTCGGCGCCTTCACCGACCCGGCCACCCAGTTCCCGCCGGCCGGCAACGGCCAGACCACGCAGCTGAAGCTGGGCGACACCGGCCACATCCCGGTGACCGCCTCCGACCCCAGCCCGGGCGCCGGCCTGATCTCCTCCGGCCTGGCCTGCGTCGAGTGGAGCTACGACGCCCAGCTGGCCGGCGCGGAGCGCAAGTGCGCCCCCGGCGGCTCCCTGGCGATCACGGACATCACCACCAAGCCCACCCACTGGGGCACCAACGTCCTGTACGCCCGCGCCGTCGACGAGGCCGGGAACTCCTCCCAGACCTACTCGTACGCCTTCTACGTCCCGTGGGCGCCCGGCCCGGTGGCCTTCGGTGACACCACCGGCGACGCCCGCCCGGACATCCTGCTGGCCGACACCGCCGGCAACCTGGTGACGCACGGCCGGGCCACCGATGCGGGCAACGCCAGTGTGCCGCCCACCGGTACCGCGGCCCCGGCCGCGCAGGCGCCCGGCTACGACTCGCCGACCAACCCGCGGACGTGGAAGGACTACCGGGTCTCGCACCGCGGCTCGCTCGACCCGACCACCAACCTGGACGACCTGTTCGTCCACAAGGACCAGAGCAAGCCCGGCGCCGGCGACGGCGACGACGCGCTGTACTACTACTCCGACACGATCTCCGACCCGGGCCGCTTCACCCGCGGCACCTCGACCACCCTCGACCGGCCGGACTGCGACACCGCGTACGCAACCTCCTGCAACGGCCACCACGACGGCGGCAGCTGGGCCCTGGCGCGCCAGATCACCCCGATCGGCTCGGCCAAGGACACCCGCACCCCGAGCCGCCAGGTGACCGACGCCACCGGCGTGTTCGCCATCGACTCGGACAGCCTCTGGTTCTACCCGGTCAAGACCAACCACACGCTGGCGCCGCCGTCCCTGGTCTCGGCCGGCGGCTGGGACGACAAGGACCTGATGGTCCCCGGCAACACGCTGGCGATCGGCGCCACCACGGCCACCACCCCGGCCCTGTGGGTCCGCAACCGGACCAACGGCGACATCTTCCAGTACGCGCTGACCACCGCCGGACGGCCGGACGGCTCCACCACGGTGACCGCCCTCACGGCCAGCCCGACCACCAAGATCGGTTACGGCATCACCGCCGGGAGCTACCCGACCGTCGGTGCCGACGGCGACGTCACCGACGACCAGGTGCCCGACTTCTGGGCCGCCGACGCCTCGGGCAACCTGCACGTCTGGGCCGCCACCACCGCCTCCGGCAAGGTCAACGGTTTCACCGGCGAGCACATCCGCGGCACCACCCAGGCGCCGTACGCCCAGTGGCGGCTGACCGGCGACGCCACCGCCAACCCGGCCGCGTACAACGGCACCGCCAACGGCGTCGCCTGGACCGACGACACCGTCGACGGCCACGCGACCAAGGTCGCCGCGTTCGACGGCACCCGCAAGTCCGACCTCACCGCCAAGTACACCGTCGACACCCGCAAGAGCTTCACCGTCAGCACCTGGGCCTACCTGGCCAAGGACGACGCCGGCATGGTCGTCAGCCAGGAGACCACGCACGGCAGCTCGTTCATGATCTACGGCGACCACGGCACCTGGAAGTTCGGCATCGCCCAGAACGACGCGTCGAACGCCTGGCCGTACGACTGGACCTCCGCCATGGGCCCGGCCGCCGCGTACCAGCTCAACACCTGGACCCAGCTGACCGCCAGCTACAACGCGGACACCGGCCAGATGAACCTGTACGTGAACGGCAGCCTGGCCGGAACCGCCCAGCACGCCGCGTCGACCAGCCCCACCGCGACCGGCAGCCTGGTCGTCGGCCGCTACCGCAACAACGACGCGAGCAGCAACTACCTCACCGGCCGGGTGAGCAACCTCGCCGTCTACACCACCGCGGTCACCGCGACCACCAGCAACAGCCCGGTCCGCTTCGCGACCCACCTCGGCCGCTGCATGGACGCACCGAACAACAACACCGGCAACGGCATGCACCCGCAGCTGTGGGACTGCAACAGCAGCGACGCCCAGCGGTTCAGCCTGAACGCCAACGGCACGCTCACCATCAACGGCCAGTGCGTGGCCGCGAGCGGCAACGGCACCGCGTCCGGCACCGCGGTCATCCTGTGGACCTGCCTCGGCGAGGGCGGCCAGCAGTGGCGCGCCCGGGCCGACGGCAGCATCTACAACCCGCAGTCGGGCCTGTGCCTGGACGTCCCCTGGGCGAACAGCAACCCGGGCACCGTCTTCCAGCTGTTCACCTGCAACGGCACGCCGGCGCAGCGCTGGAGCATCCCGACCGTGAACACCCCCGTCCTGCCCGTCAATCCGTAGCAGGATCCGGGCAGGCAGTGCGCCCCGTCGGCCGACCGGCCGGCGGGGCGCCGTCGTACCAGGGCGTGTCCGACGATCCCTAGGCCAGTTCGAGGGCCAGGTAGAAGTCCACCCGGTCCTCCAGGCGGGAGAGGTCCCGACCGGTCAGCTCCTCGATCCGGCCGATCCGGTAGCGGAGAGTGTTGACGTGCACGTGCAGCTGGGCGGCGCAGCGCGTCCAGGAGCCGTCCGAGCGCAGGAACGCCTCCAGCGTGCGGACCAGGTCGGCCTGGTGCTCGATGTCGTAGGCGATCACCTTGTCCAGCAGGCGGCTGCGGAAGGCGCGGCGGACCTCGTCCGGGACGGCGGCCAGCAGCAGCACGTGCGAGGCCAGCTCCTCGGGGCCGGCCACGCAGACCCGGCCGACCCGGGCGCCGGCGATCCGGCGGGCGTGCCGGGCCTCCTCCAGGGCCCCGCGCAGGCCGCCGGCCTCGGGGGCCGGGGCGGAGACGCCGAGGGTGATCCGGCCCTCGGAACCGAGGCCGGCCTCCAGCGGGGCGAGCAGCTCACGCAGGGTGTCGGCGGGGACGGCGGTGTCCATCGCGGGCATCACCACGACCGCGCCGGTGCCGGCCCCGGCGACCAGGGCCCGGTCGGTCGTGCCGCCCAGGGCCTCCTCCAGGACGGCCCGCACCGCCCCCTCGGGCAGGCCGGTCCCCTCGGCGCTGAGCACCAGCCAGTTGCCGTCCGGCACCTGGGGCTTCGGCTCGGGCGTCTCGTACCGGGCGGCCATCGCCGACGAGGCGTACAGGGTGCGGCTGATCTCGGCCGGGTCGGCGTCGCGCTGCAGCAGGGTGAGCACCTCGTCGGCGAGCCGGCGGCGCAGCCGGCGGCCCTCGTCGCGGCGCTGGCGCTCGGCGGCGACCAGCCGGGCCAGGTTCTCGGCGAGCTGCTGGCGCTTGGTGGTCCACTCGGTGACGTCGCCGGCCACCGCGAGCACCCAGTCGGCGAGCGGCGCCTCGGCGTCGGGGGTGGCCGAGGCGGGCAGCAGCGAGTACGAGCCGGTGAGCAGCCGGGCCCGGTGCGGGGGCCGGCGGCGCTGGCGCTGGGCCCCGAGGTGGGCGCGGACCAGCTGGTCGCGGTCCTCGGCGGAGAGCCGGTCGGCGGGGCCGGCGATCACCGCGCCGGTGGGCGTGAGCACCCAGCAGTCGAGGTCGAGGTCGCCGCCGAGCAGGTCGAGGACGGCGTCCAGCCCGCCGCCGCCGGCCGCGGAGACCAGCAGGCGGTGGCGGTCGACCAGGGCGGCCAGGTCGGCGGCGCGGTCGGCCGAGACCTGCCGGCCGATGAACTCGGTGACGGTCCCGAAAGCGATGTCGTCGGGTACCGCCAGGAGGGGCATCCGGTGCCGGCGGCAGGCGTCGACGAGGTCCTCGGGGACGGGGCCGACCTCGGCCTCGCCGGCCGCGAGGGCGACGGCGCCGCCGGCCACGATCGTCCGGACGAACCGCTCGGAGTCGGCCGGGCCGGTGCGCCAGAGCATGCCGGTGAGCACCAGCTCACCGCCGTGCAGGTAGCGGCCGGGGTCGTGCAGGTCCGTGGTCATGACGCCGCTGACCTGCCGGTCCAGCTCTTCCTCCGCCGCGAGCAGGCGCAGTCGCGGGGCTCCGGGGGCGAGCAGGTCACGGACACGCATCCGGGACTCCTAACGGGCTGGGGGGTGAGGGTGAGGGCCCGAGCGCTCGGTCCGGGCAGACAGTGTGCCCGAACATCAGTGCTCGGTGTTACGTACCGACGGGTGCCCGGATCACGGGCCCATAGCTTGGGAATCACGGCCGGATTACGGTCGTAGGTAGCGCCCCGTAAACAGCTGGGCTGCGCGATTGTCCTCCTTAGAGGAACGTACAGGATGCCGGGCGGCACCACAGCCGGGGCTTCATGCCATCGGTGACTCCCAGTGGGCCCGGTCACAGCGGTTCACTGGCCACAAGCCGCCGGACACACCCGGGTGACCAGGACGCAAAGCGAAGGCGACAAAGCAGTAGCACAGTCCGAACACCGGAAGCGGGCACTGTGCCCACCGTCCGGCAGCAACGACTTGAGGAGACACCCGCATGGAGTTCCTTCGGCCCGCTACCTGGGACGAGGCACTCGCGGTGAAGGCTGAGTACCCGACCGCGCTGCCCATCTCGGGCGGTACGGACGTCATGGTCGAGATGAACTTCGACGTGCACCGGCCATCCGCGATTCTCGACCTGAACCGCATCACCGAGCTCACCGAATGGTCGAACGACGGCGACGTCGTCCGGCTCGGTGCCTCCGTCCCGTACTCCCGGATCATCGACGAGCTGTCCGGCCCGCTGCCGGGCCTCGCGCTGGCGGCCCACACCGTCGGCTCCCCGCAGATCCGCAACCGCGGCGGTGTCGGCGGCAACCTCGGCGGGGCCTCCCCGGCCGGTGACGCGCACCCCGCGCTGCTGGCGGCCGGGCGGGACGTCTTCGTCGAGGCCGGCTCGGTGCGCGGCACCCGGATGATCCCGATCGACGAGTTCTACGTCGGGGTGAAGCGCAACAGCCTGGAGCCCGACGAGCTGATCCGGGCCGTGCACATCCCGGTGGCGGACGGCCCGCAGCAGTTCTCGAAGATCGGCACCCGCAACGCGATGGTGATCGCGGTCTGCGCCTTCGGTTTCGCCCTCCACCCGAGGAACGGCACCGTCGGCACCGGTATCGGTTCGGCTGCCCCCACGCCGCGCCGCGCCGTCGAGGCCGAGGAGTACCTGCAGGGCGTGCTCGCCGAGCGCGGGCTCTGGGAGTCCGGCGACCTGCTGGGCGCCGAGGTGATCCAGCGGTTCGGCGAGCTGGTGAAGGACGCCGCCTCCCCCATCGACGACGTCCGCGGCACCGCCGACTACCGGCGCCACTCGCTGGCCGTGATGGCCCGCCGCACCCTCACCTGGTGTTGGAACGACTACAGCAAGCAGATCAGGAGCGCGGCATGAGGGTCACTTTCACCGCCAACGGCAAGCCGGTCGAGGCCGACGACGTCTGGGAGGGCGAGAGCCTGCTGTACGTCCTGCGCGAGCGGGTCGGCCTCCCGGGTTCGAAGAACGCCTGCGAGCAGGGCGAGTGCGGCTCCTGCACCGTCTACCTCGACGGCGTGCCGGTCTGCTCCTGCCTGGTCGCGGCCGGCCAGGTGCAGGACCGCGAGGTCCGCACCGTCGAGGGCCTGACCGAGGAGACCGGCGAGCTGGGCCTGGTCCAGCAGGCGTTCGTCGACGCCGGCGCCGTGCAGTGCGGCTTCTGCACCCCGGGTCTGCTGGTGCAGACCGACGCCCTGCTGGAGCGGGACGCCCAGCCGAGTGACAACGACATCCGCGAGGCGCTGTCGGGCAACCTCTGCCGCTGCACGGGCTACGAGAAGATCATGGACGCGGTGCGGCTGGCTTCCGCCCGCAAGTGCGCCGGTAAGGCGGTCTCGGAATGAGCGTTCGCACCATCCAGGGTCAGAAGAACCTCCAGAACATCAACCAGGCCAGCAAGGACGGCATCGGCGGCTCGCCGCTGCGCCCGGACGGCAACCTGAAGGTCAAGGGCGAGTTCGCGTACTCGTCCGACATGTGGCACGAGGACATGCTCTGGGGTATGGCGCTGCGCTCGCCGCACCCCCGCGCCAACATCCTGGGCGTGGACATCTCCGAGGCCCTCAAGGTGCCGGGCGTCTACGCGGTGCTCACCCACCACGACATCCCGGGCTCCAAGTACTACGGCTTGGAGATCCAGGACCAGCCGGCCCTGGCGATCGACAAGGTCCGCTACCACGGTGAGGCGATCGCGCTGGTCGCGGCCGACCACCCGGAGACGGCCCGCCGCGCGGTGAAGAAGATCAAGGTCGAGTACGAGGTGCTCACCCCGATCACCACCGAGGAGCAGTGCCTCGACCCGGAGACCCACGGCTACGTGCACGAGCCGCACGAGTACAAGTCCCACGGGTACGGCAACATCTGCCACGAGCAGAAGCTCGTCTCCGGCCTCGGCGTGACGGACGAGGTCCGCGCGATGGCCGACGTCATCGTCAAGGGCACCTACGAGGTCGGCATGCAGGACCAGGCCTTCCTCGGCCCGGAGTCCGGCCTGGCCGTGCCCGCCGAGGACGGCGGCATCGACCTCTACATCGCCACCCAGTGGCTGCACGTGGACCGCCAGCAGATGGCGCCCGTGCTGGCCCTGCCGGAGGAGAAGGTCCGGCTCACGCTGGCCGGCGTCGGCGGCGCCTTCGGCGGCCGCGAGGACCTGTCGATGCAGATCCACGCCTGCCTGCTGGCCCAGCACACCGGCAAGCCGGTCAAGATCGTCTACTCCCGTGACGAGTCCTTCTTCGGCCACGTGCACCGCCACCCGGCGCGGATGACCTACGAGCACGGCGCCACCCGCGACGGCAAGCTGGTCTTCGCCGACGCCCGGATCGTGCTGGACGGCGGCGCCTACGCCTCCGCCTCGCCGGCGGTGGTCGGCAACGCCGCCTCGCTCGGGCACGGCCCGTACGTGATCCCGAACGTCAAGATGCACGCCATCGCCCTGTACAGCAACAACCCGTCCTGCGGCGCGATGCGCGGCTTCGGCGCCGTCCAGGCCGCGTTCGGGTACGAGACGCAGATGGACCGGCTGGCCGCCGAGCTGGGCATGGACCCGGTCGAGCTCCGCCAGCTGAACGCGATGGCCGAGGGCGACCACATGCCCACCGGTCAGCAGATCGACTCGCCGGCCCCGGTCGCCGAGCTGCTCCAGCGGGTCAAGGACATGCCGCTCCCGCCGCCGCTGGACCTCGACCACCTGGACGTCCGGCAGATCCCGGGTGCGCTGTCCAACACCTCGCACGGCGAGGGCATCGTGCGCGGCGTCGGCTACTCGGTCGGCATCAAGAACGTCGGCTTCTCCGAGGGCTTCGACGACTACTCGACCGCGCGGGTCCGCCTGGAGGTGATCGGCGGCGAGCCGGTCGCCATGGTGCACACGGCGATGGCGGAGGTCGGCCAGGGCGGTGTCACCGTCCACGCCCAGATCGCCCGCACCGAGCTGGGCGTCGAGCAGGTCACCATCCACCCGGCCAACACCGAGGTCGGCTCGGCCGGTTCGACGTCCGCCTCGCGGCAGACGTACATGACCGGCGGCGCGGTGAAGCTGGCCGCCGAGGCGGTCAAGCAGGCGCTGATCGAGAAGGGCCGCCGGCGCTACGGCTGGATCCAGAACGACCTGTCGCTGGTCGGCGGCAAGGTGGTCTCGGACTCGGCCGGTGCGCTCGTCTCCATGGTCGACCTGCTCGGCGACGAGGCGATCGACCTCACCCGGGAGCACCACCACCGCCCGACCGTCCCCTTCGACAAGGAGACCGGGCAGGGCTTCGGCCACGTCCAGTACACCTTCTGCGCCAACCGCGCGGTGGTCGACGTGGACGTCGAGCTCGGCCTCGTCAAGGTGGTGGAGCTGACCGCCGCCCAGGACGTGGGCAAGGCGCTCAACCCGCTCTCCGTGGTGGGCCAGATCCAGGGCGGCTGCACCCAGGCGCTCGGCCTGGCCGTGATGGAGGAGATCATCGTCAAGGACGGGAAGGTGCGCAACGCGTCCTTCACCGACTACCTGATCCCGACCATCCTGGACACCCCGCCGATCCCGGTCGACGTCCTCGAACTGCCCGACCCCAACGCGCCGTACGGTCTGCGCGGCGTCGGCGAGGCCCCCACCGTCTCCGCGACGCCGTCGATCGTGGCCGCCATCCGCAACGCCACCGGCCTGGCGCTCAACCGGATCCCGGTCCGGCCCGAGCACCTGACCACCGAGGCCCCGGAAGCCCTGTAGCCGGAACCTCCGCACACCTCCCCGGGGCGGCGACCGAACGTCTTCCCCGCCGCCCCGGGGCAGCACCACCCACCGCAGTGAAGAAGCACCGCCCATGCACCACCCGAAGCAACGCGAACGCACCACTCCGCTGCCTCTCCCACGCCGGGGCTCTGCAGCGGTGCCCACCACCCTCGCACTGCCGGCACTGCCACAGAGTGCGCCCAGTGAGTCGAATCGTCCCCCTGTGCCAACTTCGTTGACTGGCTGTCAGGTCGGCTCGCCCACCCCAACCCCCTTTGACACTTGGGAGTGGACATGACCAGGATCCCCACGGAGCCCGGCACCACTGAAGACAGACCCGCCGAGGACGACGCCCCCACGTCGGCCCCAGCGGCTCCTTCGAAGAACGCGCTGGACGCGTACTTCAAGATCTCCGCGCGGGGATCGACGCTCGCCAACGAACTTCGCGGTGGCGTCACCACCTTCATGGCGATGGCGTACATCATCCTGCTCAACCCGCTCATCCTGAGCGGTGCCGACGTGACCGGCGTCAAGCTGGACCACGCCGCGCTGACCACCGCCACCGCGCTCGCGGCCGCGGTCACCACCATCCTGATGGGCGTGGTCGGCAACGTCCCGCTCGCGCTGGCCGCCGGCCTCTCGGTCTCCGGGGCCGTCTCCGCCCTGGTCGTCCCGCACACCACCTGGCCACAGGCCATGGGTCTGTGCGTCATCTACGGCCTGCTGATCGTGCTCCTGGTGGTCTCCGGCCTCCGCGAGAAGATCATGAACGGCATCCCACTGCCGCTCAAGCACGCGATCACCATCGGCATCGGTCTCTTCGTGACGATCATCGGCCTCTACAAGGCCGGCTTCGTGCACACCGGCGGCCCGACCCCGCTGTCCCTCGGCCCCACCGGCGAGCTGGCCGGCTGGCCGGTCCTGATCTTCTGCCTCACCCTGCTGACGATCTTCGTGCTGATGGCCCGCAACGTCCGCGGCGCCATCCTGATCGGCATCGCCGGCGGCACCGTCCTGGCGGTGGTCGTCAACAAGCTCGCCGACGTGCCGGCCCAGGCCTGGAAGAACTCCGTGCCGGTCTGGCCGGGCAGCCCCGTCTCCGCCCCCGACTTCAGCCTCTTCGGCGACATCGACCTGTTCGGCGCCTTCGGCGGCAAGGGGATGGGTGCGATCAGCGCCTCCGTCGCGGTCTTCACCCTCGTCCTGGCCGGCTTCTTCGACGCGATGGCCACCATCATCGGCGTCGGCACCGAGGCGGGCCTGGCCGACAAGCAGGGCCGGATGCCCGGCCTCTCCAAGGCCCTGTTCATCGACGGCGCCGGCGGCGCGGTCGGCGGCCTGGCCGGTGCCTCCGGGCAGACCGTGTTCGTCGAGTCGGCCACCGGCGTCGGCGACGGCGCCCGGACCGGTCTCGCCTCCGCCGTCACCGGCGGCCTGTTCGCCCTGATGCTCTTCTTCTCCCCGCTCGCCGGCATCGTCCCGGTCGAGGTCGCCTCCGCCGCCCTCGTCGTGATCGGCGCGATGATGATGAGCCAGGCCCGGCACATCGACTGGTCCGACCGCGAGGTCGCCATCCCGGCCTTCCTCACCTGCGTCCTGATGCCGTTCACCTACAGCATCACCGCCGGTGTCGCCGCGGGCGTCATCTCCTACACGGTCATCAAGGCCGGCCAGGGCAAGTGGCGCGAGCCCGGCCCGCTGATGTGGATCCTGACCGCCGTCTTCGTGGTCTACTTCGCGCTCACCCCGATCAAGTCCTGGCTGGGCGTGCACTAGCAGCACCGCCGCCGTACGGGAATCGTTTCCCGTACGGCGGCACCACCCGTTCCGTCCGTTGAGGTTGAAGGAGCTCCCCGACATGCAGGACATCGCCGAGCAGCTGCAGGCCTGGCACGCGTCCGGGCGTTCCTTCGCCGTGGCCACGGTGGTCGGGGTCTCCGGCAGCGCGCCGCGCGATCCGGGGGCCGCCCTCGCCGTCGACGCGGCCGGCGAGGCCGTCGGCAGCGTCTCCGGGGGCTGCGTCGAGGGGGCCGTGTACGAGCTCTGCCAGGCCGCGATCGAGTCCGGCGAGCCGGTCCTGGAGCGGTTCGGCTACAGCGACGAGGACGCCTTCGCCGTCGGCCTGACCTGCGGCGGCATCCTGGACGTCTTCGTCCAGCCGGTCGTCCCCGGCACCGACCCCGCGCTCGACGCCGGCATCGCCTACATCGCCTCCGGCACCCCGGTGGCCCTCGCCCGGGTCATCGCCGGCCCCGGCGGCCTGGTCGGCGCCACCGTCGCCGTCACCGCCGACACCCACCACGGCGCCCTCTCCCCCGCACCGACGACCGTGGCCAACCTGGAACGCGCCGTCGTCGCCGAGGCCCGGGCCATGCTGGACGCCGGCCGCACCGGCCGGGTCGTCCTCGGCCTGGACGGCCGCCCGTGCGACGAGCACGAGCAGGGCACCGTCACCGTCTTCGTCGAGTCCTACGTGCCCGCGCCGCGGATGCTGGTCTTCGGCGCCATCGACTTCGCCGCCGCCGTGGTGCGGATCGGCAAGTTCCTCGGCTACCACGTCACCGTCTGCGACGCCCGCCCGGTGTTCGCCACCCGCAAGCGGTTCCCGGACGCCGACGAGGTCGTCGTCGACTGGCCGCACCGCTACCTGGACGCGCAGCTGGAGCGGATCGACGGCCGGACGGTGCTCTGCGTGCTCACCCACGACGCCAAGTTCGACATCCCGCTGCTGGAGCGCGCGTTGCGGCTGCCGGTCGGCTACGTCGGGGCGATGGGCTCGCGCCGTACCCACCGCGACCGGCTGGACCGGCTGCGCGAGGTCGGCCTCACCGAGGCCGAGATCGGCCGGCTGCGCTCGCCGATCGGCCTGGACCTCGGCGCCCGGACGCCCGAGGAGACCGCCGTCTCGGTCGCCGCGGAGATCGTCGCCCACCGGCGGGGCGGCAGCTGCCTGCCGCTGAGCAGGGGCGACGGGCCGATCCACCACGACCTGACGCGCGCGGCGGAGGCCGCGGACGACCCGGCCGCCGGGGACCCCCGGCCGTACGCGGCCTGAGCGTCGCCGGTCAGGTCACGACGTCGTAGGCCTCGCAGATCATCGGCGGGGTAGTGGGCACGCCGATCTCCTGGAGGATCGGCATCAGCACCGCCGCGAAGTGGTCGAAGGCCGCCCTGGACTCCCAGACCTCGGTGACGTGCCACCCACCGCCCGGCGTCGGGCCCCCCGCGTGCAGGATCAGCCCGTGGACCGGCCAGTCCGACGGCGAGTTCAACCCCGCCCCGCCCGTCAGCCGGTCCACGCTCTCCTGGTACTGCGCCTGGGTGACCTCGGGAAACTCGAACGCCACGATGATGGCCATGGGCTGCTGCTCCTGCTCGCTGGGCCGGCCGGTCGCCGACTGGCGGCCGACTCCAGTGCAGCCCCGGCCCGGACCCGGCCGCCAGTCGGCTCCCCCGCCCGGGTGACGCCGGGTGCCGTCGGCCGGACCGGACGGGCCGCCGAGGGCGGTGAGCGCCGCTGAGCCCGCGTCAGTCCGAGAGCGCGAGCTTCACTCCGAAGCCGACCACCACCGCACCGGTCACCCGGTCCATCAGGCGCCGCGCGGCCGGCCGGCGCAGCCAGCCGCGCACCGCCTGCGCGAAGCCCACCAGCACCGTCGACCAGATCAGCCCCTCGACGACGTGCACGCAGGTGAGCGCCACCCCGGCGGCGAAGTGCGGCGCGTTCGCGGGGATGAACTGCGGCAGCACCGCCACGTAGAAGACGCCGACCTTGGGGTTGAGCAGGTTGGTCAGCAGGCCGCGCCGCCAGCCGTGGGCGAGGCCGCCGTCGACCGGCCCTTCCTCCGGGTCGGCCCCGTCGCCGCGGCTGCGCAGCATGCCGATGCCCATCCAGACCAGGTAGGCGGCCCCGGCCCAGCGCAGGACCTCGTACGCCACCTGGGAGGCCGTCAGCAGGGCGGTGACCCCGGCCGAGGTGAGGGTGCCCCAGGTCAGCGTGCCGGCCTGGATGCCGAGCACCACGCCCCAGGCCTGGCGGCGGTGCCCGAGCGCGGAGGTGCGCAGGATCAGTGCGGTGTCGAGGCCGGGGGTGAGGGTCAGCAGTCCCACCACGAGGGCGAAGGACCACAGGGCGGTCGTCATCTCCATGGGCGTTCATCGTACGGACCCCCGGAGGGGACCGGATTGGACGTTCCCGACACGGGCCGTCCCGGGCCGCGCGGGCCCGCCCGGTTCAGAGGGGCCGGACGTGTTCGGCCACCGGCCGGCCCTCCTGGTCCGTCGGGTCGTACTCCACCCGCTGGCCCTCGGTCAGCGCCCGGTCGCCCTCCGCGACGATCGAGTCGAAGTACACGTACAGCGCGGGCCCGTCCTCGTCGGGCGTGATCAGGCCGTAGCCGTGGTGCACGTTGTAGGACTGCACGGTTCCGGTGGCCATGGGTACTCCTTCGGTCGCTCGGGGGTGACGACCTCCTGGGTACCACCCCCGGGCGCCGAACCGGCGCTGCCGCGCCCGGGGCCGTGCGGCGTCAGCGGTAGTCGGCCGGATCCAGGAACCCCTCGGCCCGCTCCGCGTCCAGCAGGTAGCGCCAGCAGTCCGGGCGTTCGCCGTCCACATCGGTGAAGCCGTACTCCCGGGCCAGGGCGCCGCTGGAGAGCGAACGGCCGTTCCAGCGGGCCGCCTCCGGGTCGGCGGCCAGCGCCACGACCGCCCGGCCGACGAAGGCGGGCGACTCCGAGATGCCGAACCGCGGCTCCCGCTCGGTGGCCTCGCGCCAGGTCTCCTCGGTGACGCCGAAGTGCTCCAGCATCATCTCCGAGCGCAGCCAGCCCGGCGTCAGCGCTACCGCCGTGGCCCCGCGGGGGCCGAGCTCGTGCCCGAGGGCGAAGGCCATCCGCAGGATCGAGGACTTGGCGAGGTCGTAGAAGAGCGAGTTCCGGTAGCGGGTGCCGTTGTACTCGGCCGTGCCGTCCGTCATCTCCACCACCAGCCCGCCCGGGCGGCGCAGCAGCAGCGGCAGCAGGAAGTGGTTGGTGACGGCGTGGGTCTCCACCGCCAGGCGCAGCAGGCGCAGGCCGTTGTCGAGGTCGTGCTCCCAGACCGGGACCTCCCACTCGAAGAGGTGCTCGCCGCCCCAGACGTCGTTCACCAGGACGTCCAGCCCGCCGTGCTCGGCCTCGATGCGCTTCGCCACGGCCGCCACCTGCTCGGGCACCAGGTGGTCCGCCCGGACCGCGATCCCCTGCCCGCCGGCGGCGGTGACCAGCTCGGCGGTCTCCTCCAGCGTCTCGGCCCGGCCGTACTCCGACCGGTGGCCCTCCGCGCTGCGCCCCGTCCCGTACACGATCGCCCCGGCGGCCCCCAGCTGCACCGCGATCCCGCGCCCGGCCCCCCGCGTCGCCCCGGCCACCAGTGCGACCTTGCCCTTGAGTGGCTGCCCGCCCATGCCCCGTCCTCTCCTCGCGCCTCCCATGCCCACCCATCCTGCCCCGGAAGTTCCCCCGCGGCTTGGGCCGCGCGGCCGGAACTCAGTCCGCCGTGCCGGGCGGGACGACCCAGCGGGTGGACTGACCGGTGACGGCCGCGATCATGTCGTAGTCGCCGTCGTAGTGCAGGACGGTGCAGCCGTGGCGTTCGGCCACGGCTGCGATGACGAGGTCGGCGACTGACAGCGCCCGCCAGTTGCCGGCGGAGGTGAGGAGCGCCTGGACCTCGACGGCGCGGTCCCACACCTCGTCGGGCGTCGACAACCAGTCGAAGCCGCGCAGTCCCTCGCGGATCCGGTCGGCATCGGTCTTGGACCGGGCGCTGTGCATGATTTCCAGCTCGACTGCCCCGCAGAGCGCGAGCAGCCCTTCGTTGAACATTTGGTCGATCACGGCCCGAACCGCCGGCTTCGCGTAGCGGGCGAAAGCCGACTTGTCGATCAGGAAGCGCTCACTCACTCTGGTCCACCGGTCCGGTGAGATCGGGCAGTCCGCCCTCGGCGAGCCAGGCGAGAAACTCCCTGCCCTTGCGGCGCTTGACCGCGTCTTCGAGGGCGGCGTTGACGGTCGCCACCTTGGTCGTCGTGCCGAAGATCTCGGCGGCCTCGGCCAGCAGCTCGTCGTTGACGTCTATCACGGTACGGGCCATGGTCGGCCTCCCAGATCGGCACGGGCCTGCGATATCAACATCCAGACTATCCGATATCACAGGCCCACGGGCCTTTCGCTCAGGTCACGTTGAGGCGGGCCGCCAGGCGGAGCAGGCCCGGGGAGAGGCGGCTCAGGAAGCGGGCGGCCCTGGCCTCGGGGGTGACCGGGACCACGGGGCGCCCGGTGCGGACGGCGTCGAGGATGGCGGCGGCCACCTTCTCGGGCGGGAAGCCGCGGCGGGCGTAGAGCCTGGCGGCGCGGGCCTGCTTGGCGGCCTGCTCGGCCGCGGTGGTGGCCGAGAAGGTGGAGGTGCGGGTGATGTTGGTGTTGACGATGCCGGGGCAGATGGTGGAGACCCCGATGCCGTGGCCGGCCAGTTCGGCGCGCAGGCAGTCGGAGAGCATGAAGACCGCCGCCTTGCTGGTCGCGTACGCGGTGAGCGCCTTGGAGGGCAGGTAGGCGGCGGCCGAGGAGACGTTGACGATGTGGCCGCCGGCGCCGCGGTCGGCCATCAGGGTGCCGAAGGCCCGGCAGCCGTGGATGACGCCCCAGAGGTTGACGTCCAGGACGCGCTGCCACTCCTTCGCGGTGGTCTGCAGGAACGTCCCGGAGTGGCCGATGCCGGCGTTGTTGACCACCACGTCGGGCACGCCGTGGTCGGCCGCGACCTCCTTGGCGAAGGCGTCGACGGCGTCGCCGTCGCTCACGTCGACCTGGTAGGCGTGGGCCACCGGGCCGATCAGGGAGGCGAGTTCGGCGGTGCGCTCGGCGGCCGCGAGGTCGACGTCGCAGACCACCACCCGGGCGCCGTCCTCGGCGAAGGCCAGCGCGGTGGCCCGGCCGATGCCGCTGCCGCCGCCGGTGACCACCACCAGCCGGCCGGCCGCGGCCGCCTCGGCGGCCCTCCCGGCGTCGACGGCGGCGGTGAACTCGCGGACCATTGCGGCCACGGTGGATCCCTTCTCCAGCAGGGCGGACCAGTGGGTGGCGTGCAGCGAGCGGCGGGTGAGCCTGGGCGCCCAGCGCTCCAGCCCCTCGGAGAGGAACGCGCCCACGTAGTGGTCCTTGGTCAGGGTGATCAGCTGGACCGGAACCTCGGTGGGCCGCTCGCGCGGGTTGCGCAGGGCGGGCCGCATGTTGGCCCGGTACAGCTCGATGCCGCGGACGGCGTCGCGTCGCAGGGTGGGCTGCGGGTGGCCGGGGCGCGGGGTGACCTCCTCCAGGTCCCGCAGCACGCGCGGCCAGGCGCGGGCCAGGCCGAGCCGCCAGAGGCCGGGGGCGAGGTAGGGCAGGTGGAAGGCGGTGATGTACCAGGAGTGGACGCCCTGGGAGAGCAGCTGCCCGAGGTGGCGCGGGGTCGGCCGGCGGAGGCGGTGGCGCAGCCAGTGGCCCATGTGGTCCAGGCAGGGGCCGGACATCGTGGTGTAGGAGGCGAGCCGCTGCTCGGCGCCGGGAGCGGTGACGGCCTCCCAGGACTGCAGCGAGCCCCAGTCGTGGGCGACCACGTGCACCGGCCGGTCCGGGCTGACCACGTCGGCGACGGCGAACAGGTCGGCGGCCAGCTGCTCCAGCCGGTAGCCCTCGCGCGCGGCCGGGACGCCGGACTCGCCGGCGCCCCGCACGTCGTAGCGGACCACGTGGTGGTCGCGGGCCAGGTCGGCGGCGACGTCGTCCCAGACCGCGTGGGTGTCGGGGTAGCCGTGCACCAACAGGACGGTGGGCCCGGCCGGGTCGCCCTCCTCGAAGACGGCGAGCGGCAGCCCGCCGGAGTGGACGGTCCGGCGGCGGGGGGTCGTCGTCATCGGGTCGCCTCCTGGGCGGTCTCGGCCCCGGCCGGGACGGACGCGGGCGTGCTCGCCGCCGCGTTCCAGCGCCGGACGTGCGGCAGGTCGTCGTCGAGCCAGTACGCGTCGTCCTCGGTGACCACCAGCAGCTCCTCGAACTTGATGCCCACCTCGCGGAACCCGATGTGGGGCTCGACCGCCCACAGGCCCGGGGTCGGCGCGTGCCGGGACGCCCGGCCGTCCGCCCAGAGCGGGGAGCGGCCGTGCAGGCGCTCGCTGATCAGCTCGCGACCGAGGGTCTGGAGTGTACGCACCCCGAAGCCGAAGAGGTTGACCCCGGCGGGACCGCGGGCGGTCATCCAGGTCACCTGGTGGCCGATCACCCGGCCCGGGTAGACCTGGTGCCGGTTGTCGTAGCCGTGCGCGGCGATCTGCGCGTCGACGGCCGCGTACACCTCGTTCAGCGGCTTGCGGGCGCGGACCTCCGCCAGGATCAGCTCGCGGTAGACCCGGAGGTCGGCGGCGAGCCGGTCCCAGACCCGGTTCTCGCCGACCTTGCCGCCGTAGCCGATGTCGGCGGTGTAGCCGTCCACCACGGGGGCGCAGTCCAGCACGTACGGCATGCCCTCCTCCAGCCGGCGGCCGCCGGCGAAGAACTGCAGCGGCGTGTGGAAGTGCCGGAACGCCGTCCGGTCGCCGAACCAGGCGAAGGGGACGTGGAAGAAGTCCTGCACGCCCGCACCGACCAGGCAGCGGCGCAGCTTGGCGGTGGCCTGCCGTTCGGTGACGCCGGGTTCGATCCAGGCGGCGACCTGTTCGGCACAGTGGTAGGCGAGTTGCTGGGTCTCGCGGAAGCGGGCGAGGTCGTGGTCGGTGAACGGGAAGGTCGGGGGCTTCGCCACGGCGGGAGGCTCCTGTTCTGGGGGTCCGGGGCTGCGGGAGCGGGACTGCGGCGCGTCGGCGGGCCCGGCGGGCGCGGCGCGTCGGCGGCGGGCCGGGCGTCGACCGCTACAGGTCGACGACGAGGGTCTCGCCCTCGGCGGCCCGCGAGACGCAGGGCAGCAGGGCGCCGGCGGCGCGCTGCTCGGGGGTGAGACGGCGGTCGCGGTGGTCGGGCGTGCCGGCCAGCAGGCGGACCTCGCAGGTACCGCAGAACCCCTGGTGGCAGGAGGAGGGCAGGTCCGGGCGGGCCTCGCGGAGCACGTCCAGGGCGGACCGGTCGGCGGGGACGGCGAGCGCCGGGCCGTCCGCGCCGAGGCGGACGGTGAACGGCTCGCCGTCGGTGATCGGCGCCGCGCCGAACCGCTCGAAGTGCAGGGCGCCGGCGGGCGATCCGTCCAGCGCGCCCTGGACGGCGGCGAGCATCGGGGCCGGGCCGCAGCAGTAGACGGCGGCGCCCCGCGGGGCGTACCCGAGCAGCTCGGCGCCGGTCGGCACGCCGCCGTGCTCGTCGTCGGTGCGCCGGTGGACCCGGGCCGGGTCGAGGTCGTCCAGCTCGTCCGCGTACGGGAGGGTGGCGGCGCTGCGGCCGACCAGGACGAGCCGCCAGTCCAGCCCGTGGCGTTGGGCCTCGCGGGCCATCGGCAGCAGCGGGGTGACCCCGATGCCGCCGGCCAGCAGCAGGACGGCCGGCTCGGCGCAGAAGGCGAAGCCGTTGCGCGGGCGGCAGGCGGCGAGACGTACGCCCCGGTGCAGGGCGTCGTGCACCTCGACCGAACCGCCGCCGCCCCCGGGCAGCCGGCGGACGGCGATCCGGTAGGCGGTGCGCTCGGCCGGGTCGCCGCAGAGCGAGTAGTGGCGCTCACGGCCGGAGGGGAGCGTGAGGCGCAGGTGCGCGCCGGGCTGCCAGCGCGGCAGCGGGCCGCCCGAGGGGTCGGTGAGCCGCAGTTCGACGACGTCCGTGGCGACTTCGCGGCGGGCGGCGACCACCAGTTGCAGCGGCGGCGCGGGGCGGACGAACGGGCGGCGCGGGCTGCGCCGCAGCAGCGGGCTGCCGAGGGCGGGGCTGTAGCGGTCACCGAAGGCGGTGAGCCGCCGCATGAACCGGTCGGCGTGGGGCCGGCCGTAGAGGTCGGGGGGCGGGGTGTGCAGGTCCATCCGGCGGGTCCTTGGGTGTCCGTGGGGGCGGCGTCGGGTGAGGTGGACGGGTGGGGGCCGCTCCGCTGCCGCCTCCCGGCGGCCGCGAGACCCCGTCACGCCCGCCGTCAGTGGGCGGCGGCCGCGCGGGCGGCCGGGGAGGTGGCCAGGTAGCCGAGCGCCTGGCTGGACGAGCCCTCCTGGGTGGGGTGGTAGCCGGGGCGCAGGTAACGCAGCCCGGAGCGCACCGACTTGACCGGATCGGGCAGCAGCCCGCGCCGGGCGATCCGGCGGGCCTCGCGCCAGGTCGGCCTCAGCCGGCCGTCGAGGCTGGGGTCGGCCGCCAGCAGGAACCGGGCGCCGCGCACCCAGAGGTGGACCAGCAGCGGTCCGGAGACCGCCATGCCGCGGATCCGCCGCAGGTAGCCGGGGTCGAGGTGGACCATCAGGTCGAACGCGACGCTGCGGTGCTCGACCTCCTCGGCGCCGTGCCAGCGCAGCAGGTCCAGCATCGTCGGGTCGGCCTGGGCCCGGTCCAGGCCCGGGGAGTTGAGCGCCCAGTCGCCCAGGAAGGCGGTGAAGTGCTCGATCGCCGCGATGAAGGCGACCCGCTCGATGATGTTCTCGCGCCGCCGGGCCGGCGGGAGGCCCGGCTTGTCGCCGAGGACCCGCTGGAACAGCCAGGCGATCTGACGGACGTACGGGCGCGGGTCGAGCCCCTGGCCGAGCAGGTGGTCCAGCACCTCCTGGTGCGCCTCGGCGTGGATGGCCTCCTGGCCGATGAAGCCGAGCACCTCCTCGCGCAGCTGCTCGTCGCGGATCAGCGGCAGCGCCTCCTTGAACACCTTGACGAACCAGCGCTCGCCCTCCGGCAGCAGGAGGTGGAGGACGTTGATGACGTGGGTGGCCATCGGCTCGTCCGGGATCCAGTGCAGCGGCAGGCCGGCCCAGTCGAAGCGGACGTCCCGGGGCTCCAGGACGAGGCTGTCGTGGACGCGCGAGGCCGGGGCGGCGACGGCGGGAACGGGCGTGGAGCGAGGCATGGGAGGGCCCTCCTGACCTGCGGGTGGCGGCTCGGCTCAGGGAAACGTACTCGCGGGTAGCGGCGGCGACAAGGGGTTCGGCGACTCTTATCGACATCGAGTCTAATAAGTGATGTGCACCGCGCGACACCCCACTACCCCACCCCGGAAACGCGAAGGCCCCGCCGGATCCGGCGGGGCCGCACGTGGACGGGCGGACGACGGCCGGTCAGACCGCCATGGCGAGCATCAGCGGCGCTGCCCGGGCCGCCAACAGCTCCGCGGCCGCCTTGAGCCGGTGCACGTTGTCCACCGGCATCGACGTGGCCAGGCAGCCGACCGTGCTGCCCGCCGTCACCGGCACGGCCGCGCAGACGGTGCCGAGCGCGTACTCCTGGATGTCCAGCACCGGCACGGTGGCCGGCTGCCGCTCCAGCCGGTGCATCAGCTGGTCGGTGTCGGTGACGGTGCGTGAGGTGAGCCGGGCCACCGGGTGCCGGGAGAAGTGGTCCCGGCGGCCGTCGTGGTCGAGCTGGCTCAGCAGGCACTTCCCGATCGCACTGGCGTGCGCGGTGGCCCTGAAGTCCACCCACTCCTGCACGGCGGGCGCGTGATCGGCCGCGGAGACCGCCTCCACCGACAACTCTCCGTCGTGGTACCGGCTGAAGTACACCGCAGCACCCAACTCATCGCGAAGATCGGCGAGTTGCCGGTTCAGCCGGGCACGGACGAGCTGCTCCCGGTTGTGCTGCCCGAGCAGCGCGAACGTACCGCCCAGCAGCCAACCGCCGTCCTGGCACTGGAGATAGCCCTCGATCTCCAGGATCTCGGCGAGCCGCCGAACCGTCGGCAGGCTCAGGGACGTCTCCCTGGCGAGGGCGACCAGGGTGGCACCGCCGGCATGCCGGTCGACGGCCTCCAGCAGTCTCAGGGCGTGCTGCAAGGACGTGATCGAACCGGGCATGCCCTGGTCCGGTGCGGCGTGACGACCCGGGGCTGGTGTCGACATGTCGTCCCCTTCCGATGTCCGCCCGCACGGCGACCTGCGGGCTTCCTCCAGCCTAGCCACCCGAGCGGCCGGGCAGTTGCCGTCCACGGATATTGGTGCAGGTATCGTGAACGGGCTTGACCGGCATATGCCCCGGCCGCCGCGCGAGGACACTCACGCCCCGCCCCGGAACCCGCGCCCCGTCACTTCACGGACGGCTCCGGAACCCGCCCCGGGAGTCCACCTCAGGGGGCCGGCGGGCACGGGTCGGTGTACTCGGTTCCGGGCAGCACCTCCTGCCACTTCTCCCCGCTCATCCGCCCGGGCAGTGCGGCGCACAGCGCCGCCGGAAGCTCCTTGTCCAGGCCGGTGGGAACCAGCAGCACGGCCACGTCCAGGGCGTGCAGCAGGTCCGAGTCGAAGTCCAGCAGCATCGCACCGTCCTTCGGGCTCATCCCCAGGACCGCGACCCGCTGGAGGTCGATCCGGGCGTAGTCCCTCAACCGCTCGGCGGAGGCGAGCAGTTCGGCCCCCGCGCCACCGGAGTCGCCGTCCGACGGCGCGCGCCAGATCGCCAGCCCGCCGCCGTCCGAGCTCTTCCAGCCCACCAGCTGGCCGTTCTTCGAGTCGGCCGCCAGCCCGGACAGACCGGTCAGACCCCCCTGGAGGACCACCGGGCGCAGCTCCGGCAGGCCCATCAGGAAGGGCCTCCCACGGCCGTTGACCACGGCGAGCAGGTGGTCGGAGAGCAGCGCGGTGGACTGGGTGTCCGCCCCCGTCGTGCCCACCGTACGGGCACCGTCGGGGCTGCCCGGGGCCCACAGCCGGAGTACCTTCTCGCCCAGCTGCTGCCGGCCCGGCTCGGGTTTCAGCAGCGGCGCGGTGACGAGCAGCCAGCTGTCGTCCAGGCGGTAGAGCGCCTGCGGGGGCTCGTCCACCTGGGCGGTCCGCACCGGACGGCGCGGATCGGCGAGGTCCCAGAACTGCGCCTGCCGGGGCAGCAGCAGCGCCACCGACCGGGGACCGGTGAACGAGGGAACGGCCTGCTCGCCGGCCCCGGTGACCGTCCCTTCCTGCTCGGCGCCGTCCAGCCGCTCGATGTTCCAGAGCACCGCGTCCCCGGTGGCCGGCCGGTGCAGCAGCAGAAGCTTTCCGTCGGGCGCGAACGCGAAGCCGGCCGAGCCCGCGTCGCCGGCAGAACTCTCGAACTCCTGCCCCGGTTTGAGCGACCCCTGGGTGAAGTCCCAGAGCCTGAGCTTCGTCCCCTCGCGGTTCTGGCTGATCAGGGCCTCACGTCCGGGCAGGAAGCGCGCACGCGACCACGGCTCCGGCAGCGTGGCCGCCAGCGACGGCGCCTCCTTCGCGTCCTCGATCCGCCAGATCCGGGCGACGTCCGCGCCGGTGCCGGTGCCCACGTAGTACTTGCCGTCGGAGGAGAGCATCGAGCCGGCGACCGTTCCGGCCGCAGCCGCCCCGTCCGGCACCGAGCGCCGCAGCGGGCTCCAGAGGCGGATGCCGCCGTCGTAACGGCCCGCCGCGAGACCGCGGTTGTCCGGCCGGTAGGCGACCGCCTGGACGGCGTGCGGCGGCATCGGCGCGTCCTCGCCCGGCTTCAGGGTGGCGAGGTCCGGCCGTGGGCCGATCGTGCCGCGTTCCTCGGAGGGAAGCTCGCTGGCGTTGCCGAGGTCGCTGTCGTCCGGTCCCACGGCGAAGATCCGGACGTGGCCGTCCCAGCCGGCGCCGGCCAGGTAGCGGCCGTCCCCCCGGAAGGACAGCAGGGGGGTGGTGGCGGGGAGGCCCAGCGGGCTCAGGGCTTCCTTCGGGTGGTCCCGGTCGGTGATGTCCCAGGACTTCACGGTGCTCGGGCCACCGGCGGCCAGCGTGCGGCCGTCCGGGCTGATCGCGAGCGACATCGCGTAGGCGTCGGTGATCAGCGTCCGCGGCGTGGCGTGCTGCCGGTCGGCCACGTCCCACAGCCGGACGTTCCCGCCGCGCAGCCCGGCCGCCAGGGTCCGCCCGTCGGGGTGGAAGGCGACGCAGTTCAGCTGCGCCCCGCCGTCCGGCCCGGGAACCGTCCCGCCGGCCGGCCGGCTCGGGTCGGTGACGTCCCAGAACACCAGGCCCCGGTCGGTGGCCACCGCGAACAGCCGGCCGTCCGGGCTGAGCGCCGAGCCGTAGGCCAGACCGGAGTCGGCGGCCGTGGTGCGGGACACCTCGCGCGCGTGGTCCGGGTCGGCCATGTCCCAGACGTAGAGCTGCCGGGCGGCCTGGGCGAACAGGTAGCGGCCGTCGGGACGCCAGGCGATGGTGGCCGTCCCCTCCACCGTCAGCGTCTGCCGGGGGCGCGGACGCACCGGATCGGCGACGTCCCAGGTCCGGACGGTGCGGTCGGCCGCGGAGCTCGCGAGAGTCGCACCACCGGGGGCGAAGGCGAGGTTGAGGACGGCCTTGGTGTGCCCCTCCAGGGTCGTCGGGACCGGGGTCAGCGCCGACCGGAGCAGGGCAGACCTCGCCTCCACCGTCGGCGAGGTCCGGAACGCCACCAGGCTCATCTCCAGTGCCGCCGCCGGGTCTTCGGGACGCAGCGCGTCCGCCACCGCCGCGATCCGCTTGGAGCTGACCTCTGCGTCGCGGGTGTGGGCGAGGTTCCCCTGGACATGGGCGACGGCCAGCGCGACGACCAGCGCCAGCGCCAGCGTGAGTGCGCCGGCGAAGATCGACCTCCGCTTCAGCCGCTGCCGCTGCTCCCGCGACGCGCATGCCGCCAGGAACTCCCGTTCCACGGAGGTGAGACTGATCCGCGCCGCCGGCGAGGAGCGGCCCGGGGCGGTCCGCCCGCGCAGCGCGGCGAGCTGGTCCCCGCCGACCAGGTAGGAGTCGCGGCGCCCGCTGTCCACCCAGCGGACGGCGAAGCCGGTCAGCCGCTGGCGGGCCAGCAGTTCCTCCTTGGACTCGCCCACCCAGTCCTCGAGTTGCCGCCACGCCCGGAGCAGCGCCTCGTGGGCGATCTCGACGACGCCGCCGCCGCGCACCACCAGGTGGGTGCGGGTGAGGCGGTCCAGCACCTCGCTGATCACCTCTTGTTCGCTGGCCGGACGACCGTCCAGCAGCTCGGCGGTGCCGACCCGTCGGCGCACCACCACGTCCTGCGGGCCGATGTGCACCATGCGCAGCAGGATGTCACGCAGGACGCCCCGGTGCCGCTCGTCGAGCTCGTCGTGGAGCCGCTGCGCGCTGCTGCTGACCGACTGCCAGATCCCTCCGGTGTGCTCGTACCCGGCGAGGGTGAGCACGTGGCCGCTGCGGTGCAGCCAGGTGGTGTGCAGGGCGTGGGCCAGGAAGGGCAGGGCCTCGCCGAACGAGGACTGCCCGCGTTGGCGGCCGTGCCGCAGGTCGTGCAGCAGCCGCCCGGTCAGGCCCTGTTCCAGGACCAGGCCGACCCGCTCGGCGGGGAGTTCGATCGCCTCGCGCAGTTCGGCGGGTGTCAACGGCGGGAGGTTCACCACGCCGCGCTCCACCGCCGCGTACAGGGTGGGGTGGCCGGTGAGGCGGCCGTAGTGGTCGGCCTGCACCGCCAGCACGGCGAGCGGCCGGGCGGAGGGGGGCGGCGCGAAGGGCGGAGCCTGCGGGACCGCACGCGGCCGGTCGGACCGGGCCCGCTGCTCGGAGGGAGCCTCCGCCGGAACGGGGCCGAGCAGCGCGAGGAAGAGCTCCCGCTCGGCCTCGTCCTCGCAGCGGGTGAAGACCTCCTCCAACTGGTCCACCAGCAGCAGCCGCGGCGCCTGGTGGCCTGGCCGCGCGGCCGGGAACTCCCCCGCCGAGAGCGTCCGCAGCACGTCGTCGGGGGCGCGGCCGGTGGCCTGGGCCCAGCGTTCGGCGAGCAGGTGCAGCGGGTGCTCGCCGGGTGCCGGCAGCAGCAGAGCCGGCCAGGGCGTGTCCGCCGGTCGCCTCGCGCGGCGCTCCCCCAGCACGGCCAGCAGGCCGGCCCGGAGCAGCGAGGACTTGCCGACGCCGGAGGAGCCGACGATCAGGACGGCGTCCTCCCGGCCGGGGGTGGCGACCTCGTCGACGAGGCGCGCCGTGAACCGCTCGCGGCCGAAGAAGTACGCGGCCTCCGCCGCCTTGAAGGCGCCCATACCGGGGTACGGGCAGGGGCCGGGCTCGGGCGGCAGGGGCCGCCACCCGGGCCGCTCGGGGTAGGCGCGGTTGCGGGTGAGGACCGCCGAGGCCATGGCCCCGTCGCTCTGCAGGCGCGGGCCGGAGCCGCCCTCCCAGGGCAGCCCGGCCAGAGTCCGGTGGAGGCTCGCCAGCGTCAGGTCGGGCGGGCCGGAGGGGTCCCCCTCGGCGAGCAGGGTGAGCAACCGCCCGCTGAACCGCGTGTGCGGCAGGCCGGGCGGCGCGAACGCGAGCTCGTGTCCGCTGGCCGCGCTGAGCAGGGTGCTGCCCTGGGGCCGGGCGTGGACGGCGGGGTCGCCGGGGCTGCCGTCGGGAACGGCGGCCCGGCCCGCATAGCAGCAGTCCAGGACGACGATGCTGCCGTGACGGGCGGTGTCGAGGATCTCCCGCAGCGTCTCGTAGGAGACCGCCCGGCCGACCGACTCGTCCGACTCGCTGTCCCAGGTGGCGAGATGGAGCCTGCCGCCCGGGCTGAGGATGCCGTGGCCCACGTAGTAGAGCAGCAGCACACCCTCGGCCTCGGTCACCAGCCGTTCCACCAGCGCGGTCACGTCGGTGGCGGTGGCGTACGGCGGGACCCGGTGGATCGCGTCGGCCGCCAGCCCGCAGTGGTCGCGCAGGGCGGTCTCGACGTCGTCGAGCGTCGTCTCGACGGCGGGCAGCGGAGAGAGCAGCGAGCCGGCCCGGTGGGCGGCGGTGCCGACCAGCACGGCCCGCGCACCCGGCCCGAACAGCCGGCCGGGCGGGGCGCTCACCGTTCGGCCCCGGCGTCGCCCGCGTCCGGGCCACCGTGCCGCGGGGCTCCGACCTCCCCGGTGCCGGACTCACCCGCGCCGGAAGCCCCGGGTCCGGAAGCCGTCCCGGACACTGCGCCGGTCCCGGCCGGCGCCTGGTCGATCGCCGCCGCCAACTCCCCCACCAGTTCGGCGATCTGGTGTGGCGTCATGCCTTTCACCTGACGGCTGGAGAGCGTCACCCGGCCGCCGTCCGGCCGGGTGAGGGTGACGGTGTGGCTGGAGCGCCGGGTCTGCACCCAGGCGACCACCGCCCCTGCGAACACCGCGACCACCCCGCCGGGTTCGAGCAGGGCGATCAACGCCTCGGCGGCCACTCCCATGCTTCCCGGTTCGGGCGTCCCGCCGGCCCGTCTGACCCGGCCGCGAAGCGCGGGCTCCTCGGCCAGCCAGCCGCGCAGCCCGTGGACGCCACCGCCATCGGCCCGACCGCCCTGTTCCCCGCCCTCGACACTGACGACGATTCGCATGACCACCCCGCCCCACCCGCAGTTCTGACGAGTCGTCAGGGTACCGCTCGACCCGGCCGGGGGCAGGGTCCGTGCACGAATTCGCCGCCGACCACGGCGCACCCGCCGCACGCCGTACCCACCGCACCGGCGCCCCGGCCCCGCCCGGGGACGCCGATCGGGCCCCTCCCCACTGCCCAGGGGGAGAGGCCCGACCGCGGCCGCCGGGGTGCGGGCCCCGGCGGCCGGTGGGGGTGGTTCGGACGAGCCCGCGGCGCGTCAGCCCTCGTCGCCGGCGCGGAGCTTGGCGACGGCCGCCTCCAGGCGGGCGCCGTACTCCTCGTCGGCCGCGTGGAAGTGGGCGAGGTTCCTCTCCACGACGTCCTCGCGGGTGACCTGCGCGAGGAAGCCCGCGATGTTGCCGATCAGGCGGGACTTCTCGCCCTCCGACATCAGGCGGTACAGCTCGCCGGCCTGGAAGAAGTCGTCGTCCTTGGTGTGCGCCGGCGTGGTGTAGGTGCCGGTGTGGCCGCTCAGCCGGACCGGGGCGGCCAGCGCGTTGTCGGTCTGGGCAGGGCCGTCGTACGAGTTGGGCTCGTAGTTCTTGCCGCGGCCGGCCTTGTTGACCGCGTGGAGGCCGTCGCGGCCGTAGTTGTCGGCCTCGGTGGCGCGCGGGGCGTTCACCGGCAGCTGGGTGTGGTTCACGCCGAGGCGGTAGCGCTGGGCGTCGGCGTAGGCGAACAGCCGGCCCTGGAGCATCTTGTCCGGGGACGGGCCGATGCCGGGCACGAAGTTGTTCGGCGAGAACGCGGACTGCTCGACGTCGGCGAAGACGTTCTCGGGGTTGCGGTTGAGCACCAGGCGACCGACCTTGACCAGCGGGTAGTCGGCGTGCGGCCACACCTTGGTGAGGTCGAACGGGTTGAAGCGGTAGTCCGCGGCCTCGGCGACCGGCATCAGCTGGACGTAGAGGGTCCAGGACGGGAACACGCCGCGCTCGATGGCCTGGTGCAGGTCGCGCTGGTGCGAGTCGGCGTCGGCGCCGAGCACCTCGGCGGACTGCTCGCCGTCCAGCGAACGGATGCCCTGGTTGGTCTTGAAGTGGTACTTCACCCAGTAGGCGTCGCCCTGCTCGTTGACCCACTGGTAGGTGTGCGAGCCGTAGCCGTTCATGTGGCGGTAGGACGCCGGGATGCCGCGGTCGCCGAAGAGCCAGGTGATCTGGTGGGTCGAGGCCGGCGAGTGGGCCCAGAAGTCCCAGACGTTGTCGGCCTCCTGGATGCCGGTGTACGGGTCGCGCTTCTGCGAGTGGATGAAGTCGGGGAACTTCAGCGGGTCCTTGATGAAGAAGACCGGGGTGTTGTTGCCGACGAGGTCGTAGTTGCCCTCCTCGGTGTAGAACTTCACCGCGAAGCCGCGGGGGTCGCGCACGGCGTCGCTGGAGCCCAGGTTGCCGGCCACGGTGGAGAAGCGCAGGAACAGCTCGGTGCGCTTGCCGACCTCGGAGAGGAAGGCCGCCTTGGTGTACTGCGAGACCTCGTCGGTCACCTCGAAGTAGCCGTACGCGCCGGAGCCGCGGGCGTGCACGACGCGCTCCGGGATGCGCTCGCGGTTGAACCGGGCCAGCTTCTCCAGCAGCTGCTGGTCCTGGATGAGCAGCGGGCCGTACTCGCCGGCCGAGGCCGAGTTCTGGTTGTCGGCGATCGGCGCGCCGGACTCCGTGGTCAGGATCTTGGACATGGAGGGTCCTTCAGGTGTCGAGACAAGCGGTGCGTGGAGGAGGGGTTGGCGGCCGAGCGGCGGCCGAGCGGCGGCCGGGCGGCCGGCTGCCGGTCAGATGCCGAGCAGGCGCCAGACGGCCGAGCGGCGGCGGGAGGAGTGCTCGCCGTCCGGGCCGTCGGCGGGCCGGAGCCCGGCGACGGCGGCGGTGGCCGCGGCCGGGTCCGCCAGCGGACGGGCGGCGGTGAGCGCGGCGGCCTCGTCGGCGGTGAGGCCGGCCTCGGCGAGCGCGGCGGCGGCCTCGGCGGCCGGGACGGCGTTGAACCAGCGCAGCGCCAGGGCGGCGCGGCCGGCCTCGGTCAGCCGCCCGGTGAGGCGGAGCCGGGCGAGACCGCCGTCCGGGTACACGTTGATCCGCACGTGGGTGACCGGGCGGCCGACGTCGAGCCGGAACCGGTGCCGGGTGTCGGGCTGCAGGCGGGTGCGGGGCAGGATCCCGAACCAGCCGTCGCGGTCCTCGGAGGGGTTGCCGCCCTGCGAGGCGTCGTAGCCGACCAGGTCGGCCCAGCCGGGGGCGTTGGCGACGAAGTGGGTGGTGTCCACCTCGGCGGCCAGGACCTCGCCGCCCCCGGCCAGGGCGATCTGTACCCAGTCGTTGGCCTTGTCGCGCCGACGCCGGGTCTCCCAGCCCTCGCCCATGACGGAGGCGCGACCGGGAGCGTTCAGGTTGTGCGGGGAGGAGAAGTAGCGGTCGGACGCCGCCTCGGCCACGCCGCCGTACTCCTGGGCGGCGAGGTCGAAGGTGAGGCCGTCGAGCTCGCGCGGGTCGGGCAGCACCTCGCCGTGGACGCGGAGCCGGGCCACGCCGCCGTCCGGGAAGATGTTCAGCCGGACGTGGGTGTAACGGGTCCCGTCGCGGACCTCGAACTCGTGGGCGGTGTCGCCCTGGAGCGGGGTGCGCGGCAGCAGCTCGACCCAGTCGGCGGCGGCCAGCTCCTCCGGCGAGGGGTGGCCGGGTATCGCGGCGGCCTCGACCGAGGCGCTCTCCGGGTAGTTGCCGGTGAAGTGCGCGGTGTCGACGATCAGGCCGCGGATCACGCCGGCGACGCCGAGCCGGACGACCGTCCAGTCGTGGTCGTCGTCGGTGGGGTGCGGCTGGTCGGCACCGACGCCGCGGCGCCGCTTGGACTCCCAGCCGTCCATGATCTGGCCCTTGTGCCCGAAGGTGTGCGGCCGGAACTCGGCGGGCTTGGCGACCAGCAGGTTCTCCGCGTCCGCGAAGGTGTCCTCGTTGGTGGCGACGACGCCGGCGCCGAGCAGCCGGGAGGCCAGGTTGACCAGCTCGGTGAAGGGAGCGCTCGGGGTGTTGACGGTGCTCACTGAGTCTCCTCGGGGCGGGTGATCTGGCCGTCGGCCGGGCGGGTGATCTGGCGGCCGAACGGCTCGGCCGCGACGTCGACGACCCGGCCGCGCAGCCAGGTGGTGCGCACGGCGCCGGTCAGCGTCCGGCCGGCGTACGGGGTGACGGGGTTGCGGTGGTGGAGCTCGCCGGCGTTCACGGCGAAGTCTGCGTCCGGGTCGAAGGCGACCAGGTCGGCGTCGTGGCCGACGGCGATGGCGCCCTTGGTGCCGGTGAGGCCGACCAGCGAGGCCGGGCCGCTCGCCATCCAGCGGACCACGTCGCCGAGCGTGTGGCCGCGGCGGCGGGCCTCGGTCCAGATCGCCGGCAGGCCCAGTTGCAGGGAGGCGATGCCGCCCCAGGCCTTGGCGAAGTCCCCGCTGCCGCCGAACTCCGGCAGCAGCTTGAGGTCCGGGGTGGAGGGCGAGTGGTCGGAGACGACGGCGACGAACTCGCCGGCCGCCAGGGCCGCCCAGAGCGCGTCCCGGTTGGACTCGTCCCGGATCGGCGGGCAGCACTTGAACGCCGTGTCGCCGTCCGGCACCTGCTCGGCCGCGAGGGTGAGGTAGTGCGGACAGGTCTCGGCGGTCACCCGGACGCCGTCCTCGCGGGCCTGCCGCAGCAGCGGCAGCACGGCGGCCGAGGAGACGTGCAGGATGTGCACCCGGGCGCCGGTGCGGCGGGCGGTGTCGAGCAGCCGCACGACGGCCGCGGTCTCGGCGTCGGCGGGCCGCGAGGCGAGGAAGTCCCGGTAGTGGACGCCGGGTTGCTGCGGGGCGGAGTCCAGGACGGTCGGGTCCTCGGCGTGGATGATCGCCAGCGCCCCGATCCGGGCCTGCTCGGCCAGCGCGGCCTCCAGGTCGGCCGCCTCGACGTGCGGGAACTCGTCCACGCCGGATGGCGCTAGGAAGCTCTTGAAGCCGAACACGCCCGCGCGGTACAGCGGTTCGAGGTCCGGGACGTTGCCGGGGACGGCGCCGCCCCAGAAGCCGAGGTCGACCCAGGCCTGGCCCTCGGCGGTCTTCCGCTTGGCCTCCAGGCCGGCCACCGTGGTGGTGGGCGGGATCGAGTTGAGCGGCATGTCGATGATCGTGGTGACGCCGCCGGCGGCGGCCGCCCGGGTGGCGGTGGCGAAGCCCTCCCACTCGGTGCGGCCGGGCTCGTTGACGTGCACGTGGGTGTCGACCAGACCGGGCAGCAGCGCGGTGTCACCGAGGTCGGTCAGATGCTGGTCGCCGGCGAGCAGCGAGCCGTGCTCGGCGATCTGCTCGATCCGCCCGTCCCGGATCAGCACGTCCGCGGGGCGCTCGCCGTCCGGCAGGACCACCCGGCGGGAGCGGATCACCGCAGTCTCGCTGAGGGGCATGGGGGACCTCCGAAGCCTGAAGAAGAGGGGTGGGGTACGTCGAAGGATTGCCCGGAGCCTAGGGCCGCCTTCAACAAAACGTCAATGGAGGAACGTACGAGGGCCGACGGGTTCCGGCCGCCCGGGGCGACGCGTTCCGCCCGACCGGCCGGAGCCCTCCCGCCCGCCTCGGACGGGGGTCTCCGGTCGGCCGCGAAGGGGCCGTCCGGTCAGCCGGCGAGGAACGCCGCCGCCAGCCGCTCCCCCGCGACCTCGGCGAGTTCGGCCGCCCGGGTCATGCTGTCCCCGGGCTGTTCGGCCAGGTCGGTGAGGGCGTACGCGCCGGCGAAGCCGGCCGCCCGCCACTCGCGCTCGGAGAGTTCCAACCGCCCTGCCACAGCAGCCACCCGAACCCCCGCCCGGGTGGCCGCCGCGGCAACGCCGGCGGGTGCCTTGCCGTGGAGCGTCTGCGCGTCCAGGCAGCCCTCGCCGGTCACGACGAGGCGTGCCCCACGCACGGCCTCGTCGAAACCCAGCAGATCGAGCATCAGCTCGATGCCGGGTCGCATGGTGGCGCCGAGCAGGGCGAGGGCGGCGAAGCCCACCCCGCCTGCGGCCCCGGCGCCGGGGGCGTTGCGGAAGTCCCGTCCGACGGCCTCGCCGACCACGTCGGCGAAGCGGGTCAGGCCCTCCTCCAGGATCACCAGGTCCTCGCCGTCGGCGCCCTTCTGCGGGCCGTAGACCGCGGTCGCGCCGCGCGGGCCGAGCAGCGGGTTGTCCACGTCGCAGGCCACCACGACCTCGATCCCGGTCAGCGGGTCACGCAGCGGGCCGAGGTCGATCCGGTCCAGCTTGCGCAGCGCGGCGCCGCCCGGCGCCAGCTCGGTGCCGTCGGCGTCCAGCAGGCCGACGCCGAGGGCCTGGACCATGCCGGCCCCGCCGTCGGTGCAGGCACTGCCGCCGAGGCCGAGCACGATCCGCTTGGCGCCCAGGCTCACCGCCCGGCCGATCAGCTGGCCGACCCCGTAGGAGCCGGCCGCGAGCGGGGCGGTCCGGCCGCCGGGGAGCCGGGCCAGCCCGGAGGACTGCGCCAGCTCGACCACGGCGGTGTCGCCCCGCACGGCGAGTGCGGCGTCCACCGGCAGGCCGGTGGGGCCGGCCACCTTGGCCGGGATCCGGTTGAAGCCGGCGGCCAGCGCGGCGGCCAGGGTGCCCTCGCCGCCGTCGGCGACGGGCAGCTCGCGGACCTCGGTGCCGGGCGCGCCGCGGCGGATGCCGGCGGCGATCCGCGCGGCGACCTCGGCGCCCTCCAGGGTGCCCTTGAACTTGTCGGGAGCTACGACCACATGGCCCTGAGTGGGGGTGGCGGGCATGGCGTGGGCCTCACTTCCGGACTGGTCTGGCAATTGGTTCGTCAAGCATCCGCCCACGGGGCGGGCGTGCGCCCCAGGGGCGGGGCCCGGGAGCGGGCAGGTGCCCCCGTCGGGGGTGCGTCCGTCGGGGGCCCGCCCCCGTCCGGCGTGTGCCCGCCGGACGGTCTGCCCGCGATCCGGGCGTGCACCCCGCCGGGCGTGGGCCCGGGTGGGGGGTGCGGTGGCCCCCTCCCCGCCGTTCCCCTCGTCCCGCTTCCGACGTACGAGAGGCTCCCCTCGGCGAAGGAGAGGGCCGGGCGACACGCAACTGGCACGACCGAAGTGCCCCCGTCAGGGAGTGCGCGTCACCGGCTTGGTCGATCGGCAGGAGGCGGATGAGCCCCAACCCACCTGCCGATCGGGCCTGGCCTCCTGGTGGCGCGGGCACGACCGGATAGGTACACGCCACCAGGAGGAGTCTGCGGGCCGCGGGGGCCCGGTCCGGCTACTTGGCCTCGCGGCCGGACAGCCGCTCGACGCCGCGCAGCAGCGCCGAGTGGTCGAGGGAGCCGTCGCCGTTGGCACGGGCCGAGGCGACCAGCTGGGCGACGACCGCGCCGACCGGCAGGGCGGCACCCACGGCCCGGGCGGCGTCGGTGACGATGCCCATGTCCTTGTGGTGCAGGTCGATGCGGAAGCCGGGGGCGAACTCGCGGTTCAGCATGTTCGCCTTCTTGCGGTTGAGCACGGTCGAGCCGGCCAGGCCGCCGCCGAGCACGTCCAGCGCGGCGCCCAGGTCCACGCCGGCGTTCTCCAGGAAGACCACGGCCTCGGCCAGGACCTGGATGTTGACGGCGACGATCAGCTGGTTGGCGGCCTTCACGGTCTGGCCGGCGCCGGCCGGGCCGACGTGGACGACCGTGGTGCCCAGGGCGTCGAACAGCGGCTTGGCCTCGGCGAAGTCCTCCGCGGCGCCACCGACCATGATCGACAGGACGGCCTCGACGGCGCCCGCCTCGCCGCCGGAGACCGGGGCGTCCAGGGTGCGGACGCCCTTCTCCTTGGCGGCGGCCTCGACCTTGATCGAGGTCTGCGGGGTGATCGAGGACATGTCGATCACCAGGGTGCCGGGCGCGGCGTTCTCGAGGACGCCGCCCTCGCCCAGGATGACCTGCTCGACGTGCGGGTCGGCCGGGACCATGGTGATGACGACCTCGGCGTCCTTCACCGCGTCGGCGATGCTGGTCGCGCCGTGGCCGCCGGCGGCGACCAGGGCGTCGATCTGCGGCTGGGTGAGGTTGAAGCCGGTGACGTGGTGTCCGGCCTTGACCAGGTTGGCGGCCATCGGGCTGCCCATGATGCCGAGGCCGATGAAGGCGATCTTGCGGCTCATCGCGTCGTTCCTTAGGTGCGTGGAGGGGTGGGGTGCGGGAGGTCCGGCGGGCGCGCCGGGGGCGGTGCGCTCAGCCGGCCGAGCGCAGCTCGCGCGGGAGCCACTCGAAGCTGTCGGCGCTGACGCCGGTGGAGGGGCGGTACTCCAGCCCGATCCGGCCGGTGTAGCCGGCGGCGGTGAGGCGGGCGAACAGGTCCTCGAAGTCGAGGCCGCCGGTGCCCGGCTCGTTGCGGCCGGGGTTGTCGGCGATCTGGACGTGGCCGAAGCGGTCGGCGTAGGTGTCGATGACCGCGGCCAGGTCCTCGCCGTTCATGGCCAGGTGGTAGAGGTCGCAGAGGAACTTCGCGTTGCCCAGGCCGGTGGCGGCGTTGACCTTGTCCACGACCTCGACCGCGGCGGCGGCGGAGACCAGCGGGTAGTCCGGCGACTCGGGCTTGTTCAGCGCCTCGATCAGCAGGATCGCGCCGATCTCGTGGGCCGCCCGGGCGGCGAGGACGAGGTTCTCCAGCGCGAGCGCGTCCTGCTCGGCCGGGTCCACGCCCTCGACCCGGTTGCCGTACAGCGCGTTGAGCGCCTTGGTGCCGAGCGAGGCGGCCAGCTCGGCGGCGACCGGCACGTTGGCGCGGAAGCGGTCCTTCGCGGCCGGCACGGAGACGGTGCCGCGGACCCCGAGGCTGAGGTCGTCCAGGAAGTTGAGCCCGGTGAGCCGGACACCGGCGTCGGTGAAGGCCTTGCGGAGCGCGTCCAGCTCGGCCTCCGACGGCGTGGCGCTCTCGCCGAACGGCCACCAGAGCTCGGCGGCGGTGAAGCCGGCGGCGGCGGCAGCGGCCGGGCGCTCCAGGAGCGGGAGCTCGCTGAACAGGATCGACAGGTTGACCGTGTAGCGGTGCTGGGCCGCAGCCGTCACGTCAATCACCTCTCACTCTCTTCCGTCATCCGCAACTTCCACGATCCGGAAGAGGGATTCTGCTTGGTGGAAGCATGTCCGCCGCGCTGAGCGGGTGTCAAGACCGCCGCAACAATTTGTTGAAGCCGACCGAAACCGCTCCCCCGCAGGCCCCGCCGCTGTTCGATCGACCAGCCCCTGCCCGCCCGCACCCCCGCTCGCTACAGTGGGCGGGTGCGATTGATGGTGGAGTTCACGACAGAACCGTTCGAACTGGACACGTTCCCGGAGCACGCCGTGGCGGCCCGGAAGGTGGTCGACGAGGCCGGCCTGGCCGTCTCGGTCGGCCCCTTCGGCACCGGCGCGGAGGGCGATGCCGAGCAGGTCCTCGGCGCGGTGACCAAGCTGCTCCGGGACACCCTGGACGCGGGTGCGACCCGGATCTCGGTCCAGGTCAGCGTGCTCGGCGAGGAGGGCGGTACGCCGTGACCGAGCACGTGGAACACCCGCTCGCCGCGGCGATAAAGCCGCTGCTGGACGCCGTCGGCGCCACGCCCGTCCGACTGGACGAGGCGAAGGCCGAGGACGTCGTCCTGGAGTGGGAGGGCGCCCCGGCGCTCGCCGTACGACTGCCCCACCTCAGCAGCGCGCTCGACCGCCTGCTGGCCGAGATGACCCGCCAGTTCGACGGCCGCCCGCTGACCGAGCTGGACCGCGGGGAGAAGCAGCGCGTGGTCGCCCTCCTGGAGGAGCGCGGCGCCTTCACCGTCCGCCACGGGGTCGAGACGGTCGCCTCGGCGCTCGGCGTCAGCCGCTTCACCGTGTACAACTACCTCAACCGCCAGGACGGCTCGAAGTCCGGCTGAGCGCGGCGGCGAGCCCCCGCGAGGTGTGCGGAGCCGCCCGTGCGGTGCGCGGATCCGCGTACGTCCGGGTGAACCCCGCCGGCCAGGCCAGTCTTCACCAGCCCCCGGCGGGGCACACTTGTCTCATCGCACACGAAACGGCCGGGTAACCGGGACCCGTTCAAAACGTAACCACCAACCGTTCAACAAAGTGTTGACGGCCACGTTGGGTCGATCTAGCTTGTGCGGGTGGCACCACTCTTCAGGAGGTCCACCCGTGACCAACCACCCCCACGCCCTTGACGCCCTGGCGGCGGCCGACGCCGCCGAGCTGAGGGCGATCCTGCTGGAGGTCTGCTCCAGCCCCACCTGGGCCGACGCCGTCGCGGCGGCCCGGCCCTGGTCCGACCGCACGGCCCTGCTCGACGCCAACGCGTCGGCCATGGCCGCCCTCGCGGTCGCCGACCTGAACGACGCGATGGCCGGCCACGCCCGGATCGGCAAGCCCAAGGCGGGCGACGCCACCTCCGAGCGCGAGCAGGCCGGCATCAGGGGAGTGGACACCGCACTCCTCGACGAACTGCACGAGGCCAACGCCGCCTACGAGGCGAAGTTCGGCCACGTGTTCCTGATCTGCGCCACCGGACGCACCGCGGACACCATGCTCGCCGCGCTGCGGGAGCGCTACCCCAACGACGCCGCCACCGAGGCGGAGATCGTCCGGGGCGAGCTGCGCAAGATCAACGACATCCGGATCAACCGGCTGCTCGACGAAGGCTGACCCCGGGTCGGCCGCTTTCGACGCAACGTCACACCTGCCATCAGTAAGGTCACTTCACCCATGACTGGCATCTCCACCCACGTGCTCGACACCAGCCTCGGCCGCCCGGCCGAGGGCGTCCCGGTCGAGCTCGCGCTGCACACCGAGGGTGGCTGGAAGGTGCTCGGCACCTCCGCCACGGACTCCGACGGCCGGGCCAAGGACCTGCCGGCCGTGGAGGCGGGCTCGGTCGTCCGGCTGCTCTTCGACACCGCCGCGTACTACGCGGCGAAGTCCGAGGAGACGCCGTTCTTCCCCGAGGTCTCGATCGTCTTCACGGTCGCGCCCGCGCAGCACCACTACCACGTGCCGCTGCTGCTCAACCCGTTCGGATACTCGGTCTACCGCGGAAGCTAGACCGCTTGATTGATTGGGAGCCACGTCATGGCCCACGTGCTCGGTCAGAACCAGTACGGCAAGGCGGAGAACCGCATCGTCCGGATCTACCGTGACTCGACCCGTCACGAGATCAAGGACCTGAACGTCTCGGTCTCCCTCCAGGGCGAGTTCGAGGACGTCCACCTCACCGGGTCGAACGCCAACTGCCTGCCCACCGACACGACGAAGAACACCGTGTACGCCTTCGCCAAGGAGCACGGGATCGAGTCGGCCGAGGCCTTCGGCATCCTCCTGGCGCGGCACTTCGTGGACAACACCGAGCGCGGTGTCGTGCACAGCGCCCGGATCCGGATCGAGGAGTACGCCTGGGACCGGATCAAGACGCCGGACAGCTCGGCCCGCTTCATCGGCTCCGAGGAGGTCGGCCACTCCTTCGTCCGCAGCGGGCAGGAGACCCGCACCAGCGAGATCGTCTACGACGGGGAGTCCGTCCAGGTCGTTTCGGGCCTCAAGGACCTCATCGTGATGAACTCCACCAACTCGGAGTTCTGGGGCTACATCAAGGACCGGTACACCACCCTCCAGGAGGCGTACGACCGCATCCTCGCCACCCAGGTGACGGCGCGCTGGAAGTACGGCTTCAGCGGCCGCGACGGCGAGGCCCAGCCCAACTGGAACCGCTCCTACTCCCACGTGAAGCGGCACCTGCTGGAGGCCTTCGCCGAGACCTACTCCTACTCGCTGCAGCAGACCCTGCACGCGATGGGCACCCGGGTGCTGAACAACCGCGCCGAGGTGGACGAGGTCCGCCTGGAACTGCCGAACAAGCACCACTTCCTGGTCGACCTGGAGCCCTTCGGCCTCAAGAACGACAACGAGGTCTACTACGCCGCCGACCGGATGTACGGCCTGATCGAGGGCACCGTGCACCGCGAGGGCGTCGTCCCGGTGATCCCGGTCGCCTGACCTCCCCCATGAACACCGTCCGGCGTCGCCGCACCCTCCGGCCCCCTGTGGCCGGTCGATCCCGGACGGGCCGCAGTACCGGTCACACCAGCAGTACCCGTCACACCAGCAATACCCGCAGTACCCGCCACACCCGCACCACCAGCAGTACCCGCACCACCTGTTTCTCCACCCCCACCCACCGGAGACCGTGCCCGCTTCACGGCGGCCGGCCCGGGGAGCTGGAGATACCGGCCGGGGGACCCTTGCACCGCCGTCCCGCCCCCGGCCGCCGCGCGATCGAAACGTCTCCAGCGCCGCGGGCGCGTCGCGAGCCACGGGCACAAGAGGGGCTCGACATGGCACCCAGCAACACCAGTAGCACCGACGGCGGTTCCACCCCTGCAAGATCTTCTGGTCCGGACGGCGCGTCAAGCAGCCTCCCCGGCAAGCCGTCCGGACCGGAAACCCACCCCGTGGACGAACTGCTGCCACCGGTGAAGCTCGTCTCCACCGGCCTGCAGCACGTCGCCGCGATGTACGCGGGAGTCGTCGCTCCCCCGCTCATCGTCGGCGCCGGCGTGGGGCTCTCCCCCGCCGAGCTCGCCCTGCTCATCTCGGCCAGCCTGTTCACCGCCGGACTGGCCACCCTGCTCCAGACCCTCGGCTTCTGGAAGATCGGCGCCCGCCTGCCGTTCGTGAACGGCGTCTCGTTCGCCGGCGTCGCCCCCATGATCGCCATAGCCAAGGAGCACGGACCGAAGGACGCCCTCCCGGTGATCTTCGGAGCGGTGATCGTCGCGGGGCTCCTGTGCTTCCTCGCGGCACCGTACTTCTGCAAGCTGATCAGGTTCTTCCCGCCGGTCGTCCAGGGCACCGTGATCACCCTCATCGGGGTGTCCCTGCTCCCGGTGGCGGTCAACTGGGCGCGCGGCGGCTCGCCGGGCGCCCCCGGGTACGGCTCCACCCGAGCCATCGGCCTCGCCGCGATCACCCTCGTCGCGGTGGTGCTCTGCAACCGGCTGCTGCGCGGCTTCTGGCAGCAGCTCTCCCTGCTCATCGGACTGGCGATCGGCACCCTGCTCGCCTTCCCGCTGGGCCTCGCCGACTTCGGCGCGGTCAAGGACGCGAAGGTCTTCGCGCTCCCCTCCCCGTTCCACTTCGGCGCGCCGATGTTCGACGCGGCCGCGATCGCCTCGCTCTGCATCGTCATGGTGGTCTCGATGACCGAGTCCACCGCCGACATGCTGGCGCTCGGCAGGATCGTCGACCGCGAGGCCGACGAGCCCGTGCTCGCCGCCGGCCTGCGGGCGGACGGACTGGCCACCGCGCTCAGCCCGGTCTTCAACGGGTTCGCCGCCAGCGCCTTCGCCCAGAACATCGGGCTGGTCGCGCTGACGAAGATCCGCAGCCGCTTCGTGGTCGCGGCCGGCGGAGGCATCCTGATCCTGCTCGGGCTCTTCCCCGTGCTCGGGTCGCTCGTCTCCCTGGTCCCGCAGCCCGTCCTGGGCGGCGCCGGGATCGTGCTGTTCGGCACGGTCGCGGCGAGCGGCATCCGCACCCTGGCGGAGGCCGGCATGGAGTCCAGCTCGAACACCATCCTGGTGTCGGTCTCGCTCGGCGTCGGCATCATCCCGATCGCGGTACCGACCTTCTACGACTCCTTCCCGGAGGCCGTCCGCACCCTGATGCACTCCGGGATCTCGGCCGGCTGCGTGATGGCCGTCCTGCTCAACCTGCTCTTCCACCACGTCGGAGTCGCCCGCCGGTCGCCGGCCGACGGGACACCCGGCACGACGGTGCCGACGGCGACACCGTCCTGACCCACCGGGCGGGCATGCCCGCCATGCCCGCCCGGCCTCCCCCATAGGAGTTCCCCATGGCAGTCCAGCCCCCGCCCGCCGACCAGCGGATCGTGATCGAGAACGTCGCGATCGCGACGGTCGACGCCAACGACACCGAGTACGCCCGCGGCCACGTGGTCATCCTCGGCAACAGGATCGAGTCGGTCGGCGACGGCCCCGCCCCGCAGTGGCTGGACAACGTGGTGCGCCGGATCAACGGCGAGGGCCACCTCGTCACCCCCGGCCTGGTCAACACCCATCACCACTTCTACCAGTGGATCACCCGCGGCCTCGCCCAGGACGACATCCTCTTCGACTGGCTGGTCGCGCTCTACCCGACCTGGGCCCGGATCGACGAGAAGCTCGTCCACGCCGCCTCCCAGGGCTCCGCCGCCGCGCTGCTCAAGTCCGGCTGCACCACCGCCTCGGACCACCACTACGTCTTCCCCAAGGACGGCGGCGACGTCCTCGGCGCCTCCATCGAGGCCGTCCAGGAGCTCGGCCTGCGCTTCACCGCGCTGCGCGGCTCGATGGACCGGAGCAAGAAGGACGGCGGCCTGCCGCCGGACCACGCCGTCGAGGAGCTCGACGACATCCTCGCCTCCTCCGAGGCGGCCGTGGACAAGTACCACGACTCCTCCTTCGGCTCGATGCTGCACGTGGCCATCGCGCCCTGCTCGCCCTTCTCGGTCTCCACCGACCTGCTGCGCGAGTCCGCCGTACTGGCCCGCCGCAAGGGCGTCCGGCTGCACACCCACGGCTCCGAGACCGCCGAGGAAGAGGCGTTCTGCAAGCAGCTGTTCGGGATGGGCCCGACCGACTACTTCGAGTCGGTCGGCTGGCTCGGCGAGGACGTCTGGATGGCGCACTGCGTCCACATGAACGACTCCGACATCGCCAAGTTCGCCGAGACCGGCACCGGTGTGGCGCACTGCCCCTCCTCCAACGCCCGCCTCGCCGCCGGCATCGCCCGCGTCCCCGACATGCTGAAGGCCGGCGTACCGGTCGGCCTCGGCGTCGACGGCACCGCCTCCAACGAGTCCGGCGAGCTGGGCACCGAGCTGCGCAACGCGCTGCTGATCAACCGCCTGCACGGCTACCCGACCGCCCTCACCGGCCGCCAGGCGCTGCGCCTGGGCACCATGGGCGGCGCCCGGGTGCTCGGCCGGCAGGACGAGATCGGCTCGATCGAGGCCGGCAAGCTGGCCGACCTCGCGCTGTGGAAGGTCGACGGCATCATGCACTCCTCGATCGCCGACCCGGTCGCCGCCCTCACCCTCGGCGCCCTCCCCCCGCTGGCGACCCTCTTCGTCAACGGCAACGCCGTCGTCGAGAAGGGCCAGCTGACCACCGTCAACGAGGACCGGATCGCCCGCGACTGCGCCCGCGCCGCCAAGGAGCTGGCCTCCCGGCCCGTCTGATCCCCGATCCGCCGAAACCCTCCCCCGGAGCGGGAGGCCACCCGGCCCTCCCGCTCCCCTCCCACTCCGGGCCGCCCAGGGACGGTGCGTGACCCGGACTCCGCGAGCCGCCCCTCCCGGCCGGCGAGCGGAACGCAGCCCCGGACCCACGGCGAGGGTCCGGGGCTGCGGCGTGCCCGCGCCCACCCCTGTCGGGCGCGGACACCGCCGGATGCCGGTCGGTGTCGATCCGGCAAGATCATGGGACTCCGTCAGGAGTGCTTCGGCGCCAGGCCCCTCGTGATCCGGGCCCGGTCGCGGACGGCGGCCGGCATGGCCGCCCCGGCCACGGCGAACACCGCCGCCAGGACCACCCAGCCGACGCCGCCGTGGTCCAGCACGGTCAGGCTGATCGCCAGCGGGCCGATCACGTGCGCCGCCGCCTGGCCGCTCAGGAACACCCCCTGGTACTCGCCGTGCGACCGCGCGTCGGCGAGCTCCAGGCTGAGCGTCCAGCCGCCGGCCGAGGTCAGCAGCTCGCCCAGGCTGTGCACCAGCGCCCCCACGAGCAGCACCCCGACGGCCAGTGCGGCCGAGCCGTACTGCGCCGCCGCGTAGGCCAGCGAACCGGCCGCCAGCAGCAGCGCGCCCCGCAGACAGGCCCGCGCGGCCGTCCCGGTGTCGGCGACCCCGCGGCTGGCCCGGACCTGGAACACCACCACCAGCAGGCAGTTGAGCACGTTCACCGCGCCGATCACCGCCGCCGGCGCGTCCGTGGCCAGCACCGCCCAGAGCGGCAGGCCGACGTTGAGCACGGCGTGCTGCAGCTCCAGCAGCCCGTGCAGCCCGGTGACCAGCAGGTACCGGCCGTCGCGCAGCGCCGTACGGCGGGCCGCGTCGGTGGTGGTGGCCTCGCCGGTGGTGTCGGTGGCCGCCGCGCCGCGGGCTGCCGGGCCCTCCGGGGCCGGCAGCCCGGCCAGGAGGACCGTCGCCCCCAGGAAGGTCACCGCGTCCACCGCCAGCACCGCCACGTACCCCCGGTAGGAGTCCGCCTGCAGGGCGAGCGCCGCACCGCCGGAGCCGAGGACGAAGCCCGCGTTCGCCACCGAGCGCAGCACCGCCCGGGCCCGGACCTGGCTTTCGGCGGGCAGTGCACGGGCGATCAGCGCACTGCGGACCGCCGACGAGCCGCGCTCCAGCACCGTCGCCACGCACGCCAGCGCGACGAAGGCGGCGAAGGAGTGGACGAAGGCGTAGCCCAGCACGGCCAGCGCCTCCAGCGGCCCGGTCACCAGGAGCAGGCGCTTGCTGCCGATCCGGTCGGCGAGGCGCCCCATCGGCACGCCGGCCAGCATTCCGCAGACCCCGGCGGCCGTCAGACCGAGCGCCACCCCACCGGGCGTCAGGCCGACGGAGCGGGTGAAGAACAGGACGCCGACCGTGGCGAACATGCCGTTCCCCACGGTGTTCACGAGGGACATGAGGACGAGCCGGCGCAGCAGCGGATCGTCCGGCAGGAGGCGGCTGGGAGCGGGCGGGCGCACCGCGGTCGAGGTCATGCCGGTAGGACACCGGGCTTCCCACGGCGGCGGAATCCTTTTACCGTTGCGGTCAATGTTCGAGTTCCGCTTCGGCGTCGACGACCTCGCCGCCACCTGGTTCGGCTACTCCCCGCTGCAGGAGACGGTGTTGAGCCTGCGCGCACGCCGTTTCCCCGCCCGCTACCCGGAGCACCGGGCGTGGACCGCCGGCTGGCAGCCGCGCTACGAGACGCTGGACACCGCGCTGCTGGACTCGCTGATCGCGCCGGTCGGCTTCGTGCCCGACTTCCTCACGCCCCGGCCGGGATCCCCCCGCCCGGACTTCGCCGCCGAGCTCGCGGTGCTGGCGGCCACCCCGCCGGAGGTGGTGCGGGCGGACGTGCTCGCCGCCTACCGCGGCGACGGGAGTCCGCTGCCACCCGTCCTGGCCGGGCTGATCGACGACCCGGCGGCGCTGAGCGCCCGGGCGGCCGAGGCGCTGGAGGCGTACTGGACGCGCTGCCTGGCGCCGGTCTGGTGGCCGCGGGCACGGTCGGTCCTGGAGGCGGACATCACCCACCGCGGCCGGATGCTCTCGGAGCGCGGCGCGGAGGGGCTGTTCGCCGACCTCGACGCCCGGCTCTCCTGGCACGCCGGGGTGCTGCGGCTCGTCGACCCCCATCCGGCCGTCCGGGCGGTGGGCACCGCGGTGGACGTCGCCGGACGCGGGCTGGTGCTGATCCCGACCCTGTTCGGACTGGGCGCGCAGACCGACATCACCCAGCTGGGACCGCCACTGATCACCTATCCGGCGCGCGGCAGGGCCACCATGGCCGAGGGCCTGACCGCGGGCCGCGGCAGGCCGGGCGGCGCGATGCCCGGCGAGGGGCCGGTCCGCGCACCGGGCGAGCCGCCGGCGGCGCTGGTCGGGCTGATCGGCGCACCGCGGGCCCGGCTGCTCACCCTGCTGGAGACCCCGGCGAGCACCACCGAGCTGGCGCACCGGCTGGGGGTCACCCCGGGCGCGGTCAGCCGCCACCTGGGCGCCCTCGCCTCGGCCGGCCTGCTGGAACGGACCCGGCACGGCCGCAGCGTCCTCTACCGCCGCAGCCTGCTCGGCGACGGGCTGGCGGGCGGCGGGACCACCCGCTGACGGCCTGCCCGGTGGCCGCTCAGGCGGTGCGGCCGAGCGTGGCGAGGTAGGCGCGCCAGCCGCCGTGGTGGGTGATCTCGCGGTGCACGCCGCGCTCCGCCTCGCCGCGGGCGAGCAGCATCGAGAGGCAGGCGGAGCCGTCCGCCAGCTCGATGACCCCGAGCTCCAGCTCGCGCGGTTCCCCGGGGAGGACGACGTCGCGCAGGTGCTCCAGGCTGACGTCGTACAGCTCGCCCTCGATGGCGGTGTCGACGGACGGGTCGGGGTGCAGCCCCGGGCAGACGTCGCTCTCGCCGCCGACGTCGATCGAGAAGAAGCGGTAGCCGGGGGCGGTGCGGACCGGCCCGACCAGCGCGTCCGCGACGGAGGCGTGGAAGGGGCCGCCGACCATGGCCTGGCCGTTGAAGAAGATGCGTGCCATGAGGTTCCTCCGGAAGGCCGTTCCGTACGGCGACGAGAGGACAGGTGGATTCGTCGCCGTACGGAACGGAGCAAAGGGCGGCGGGTCTGCTACAGCGTGGCAGGCGGCAGCCGACCCGCGCGCGGATAGATTGGGCTCAGCCCAGCAGGGGAAGCGCGGGGAGGGTCAGGAAGTCCGCGAACTCCTCGGCCAGGGCGACCTGTTCGAAGAGCTTGGCGGCCTCGCGCCAGCGCCCACCGGCGTAGGCGTCGTCGCCCAGTTCGGCCCGGAGCTCGGCCAGCTCCGCAGCCACCAGCCGGCGCACGAGGTCTGCGGTGGCCTTCTCGCCGGTGTCCGCGAGCACGACGCCGTTGTTGATCCACTGCCAGATCTGCGAGCGGGAGATCTCGGCGGTGGCGGCGTCCTCCATCATGTTGAAGATGCCGACCGCGCCGAGGCCGCGCAGCCACGCCTCGATGTAGCGGACGCCGACCTGGACGGCGTTGTGCAGGCCCGCGTGGGTGCAGGTCCCGCCGGCGCCGGCGATGTCGAGCAGCTGGGCCGCGGTGACGGGCTCGGCCGGGCCCGGGTCGTCCTTCTGGTTCGGACGGTCGCCGAGCACGGCGTCGAAGGAGGCGCGGGCGACCGGGACGAGGTCCGGGTGCGCCACCCAGGAGCCGTCGAAGCCGTGGCCGGCCTCCCGGTCCTTGTCGGCCTTGACCTTCTCCAGGGCGGCCGCGTTGACCTCGGGGTCCTTGCGGCTCGGGATGAACGCGGCCATGCCGCCGATGGCGTGGGCGCCGCGCCGGTGGCAGGTCTGCACCAGCAGCCGGGTGTAGGCGGCCATGAACGGCGAGGCCATGGTGACGGTGTTGCGGTCCGGCAGGATGTAGTGCTCACCGGCGTCGCGGAAGTTCTTGACGATCGAGAACAGGTAGTCCCAGCGGCCCGCGTTGAGCCCGGCCGCGTGGTCGCGCAGCTCGTAGAGGATCTCCTCCATCTCGAAGGCGGCCGTGATCGTCTCGATCAGTACGGTCGCGCGGACGGTGCCGTGCGGGATGCCGAGGGCGGCCTGGGCGTGGGTGAAGACGTCGTTCCACAGCCGCGTTTCGAGGTGGCTCTCGGTCTTCGGCAGGTAGAAGTACGGGCCGGAGTTCGGGTCCTCCGCGCCGCGGGCGATCAGCCGGGCCGCGTTGTGGAAGAAGTAGAGCCCGAAGTCGAAGAAGGCCCCGGCCACCGGAACGCCGTCCACGAGCAGGTGGTTCTCGTCCAGGTGCCAGCCGCGCGGGCGGACCACGACGGTGGCGAGCTCGGCGGCGGGCTTGAGGGTGTAGGCCTTGCCGGCCGGGGAGGTGAAGTCGATCCGGCCCTCGAAGGCGTCGATCAGGTTGATCTGGCCGCTGACCACGTTCTCCCAGGTCGGGGAGGTGGCGTCCTCGAAGTCGGCGAGCCAGACCCTGGCGCCCGAGTTGAGCGCGTTGATGACCATCTTGCGGTCGGTGGGGCCGGTGATCTCGACCCGGCGGTCCTGGAGCGCGCGCGGGGCCTCGGCCACCGTCCAGTCGCCCTCGCGCACGGCGGCCGTCTCGGGGAGGAAGTCCAGGGTGCCGGCCTGTGCGATCTCGGCGCGGCGGGTCTTGCGGCGGGCCAGGAGCTCCTGTCGGCGGTCCTCGAAGGCGCGGTGGAGGCCGACGACGAAGGCGACCGCCTCCGGAGTGAGCACCTCCTCCGCCCGGTGGACGCGCGGACCGGCGACAGTGACGACCGGAGCGGCGGGGGAGGCGCCGGCGGGTCCCTGATCTGTAGCCATGAGCAGGACACTCCTAAGACGGTTGAGCATGGCGAAGGGAGTTCCGGTGGGAACTTCCTTGATCTGAACCGATCCGAACCCCACCTACCGGAGGGCTCGATTCTGTAAGGTGGAGACTAGTTTCCGCGATACAGAATTTCAACGGTTTGTTGAGGTGATCGCAGGGACTCTACTCCTCCCCCGACAGCGAAGGGAACGCCGGTGGTCGCGACCCCCGACACAGCATCGACGACGGGCACGGACCGCGCGAGCGGCGGTGTGCAGTCCGTCGAGCGCGCCTTCCAGCTGCTGGAGGCGCTGGCCGACTCCGGCGGCGTGGCGACGCTCAGCGAGCTCTCCACCTCCTCCGGCCTGCCCATGCCCACCATCCATCGACTGGTTCGTACCCTCGTCCAGCAGGGCTATGTCCGCCAGGACACCGCGCGCCGCTACACCCTCGGCCCCCGGTTGATCCGACTGGGCGAGACGGCCGGCCGACTGCTCGGCAGCTGGGCCCGCCCGTACCTGGCCGAGCTGATGGAGGCCACCGGCGAGACCGCCAACCTGGCCGTGCTGGAGGGCGGCGAGGTGGTCTACGTCGGGCAGGTGCAGTCGCGGCGTTCGATGCGGATGTTCACCGAGGTCGGCCGCCGGGTGCAGCCGCACTGCACCGGCGTCGGCAAGGCCCTGCTGGCCCAGCTGCCGGAGGCCGAGGCGCGCGCGGTCCTCGGCCCCAACCCGCTGCCCGCCCACACCGAGTTCACCGTGACGGACCCGCAGGCCCTGCTGGACCAGCTGGCGGAGGCGCGCGAGCGCGGCTACGTCGTGGACGACCAGGAGCAGGAGATCGGGGTGCGCTGCATCGCGCTCGCGGTACCGGGCGCGCCGACCCCGACGGCGCTCTCCGTCTCGGGCCCGGAAGCCCGGATCCGGGCGCTGGAGGAGCAGGCCGGCGCCTCCTCGCTGGTGCCGGTGATGCAGCAGATCGCGATCAGGCTCGGGCAGGTCCTGGCACCCTGACGGAGCGTCATCCTGACTGTGTGCGCGGGAAGTCGGCGCGTCCGACTTCCTGCGCACGGCGCTGCTGTGCACGCGGCTCTCCTGAGCCCGGCTCTGCTGTGCGCGGCTCTGACGTGCCGGCTTCCCGCGGCGGCCCGCTGCCCCGGACGGTCCGGGTGGCCGGGCCCGCCGGTGCGGGTTCGCCCGTTCGAGCGGCCCGAGGGCGGGTTGCCCGGGGCGCGGCGGACCGGTCGGTCACGCTGGGGTTCGGACGCAAGGCCCCGTGGACGGCGCGGGGCACCGGAAGCAGAGGGCAGGGTGAGCGCCGATGTCGCGCAGAGGGTCCGCACGGGGTTTCTTCGGGAGGTCGCTGACGGTGGGGTGCGCGCTGGCCGCGCTGGCCGCCGGTCCGGCACTGGCCTGCCCCACCGACGACGGAGGGCAGGCCCCCGCACCGGCCGCCGGGCAGGCTCCCGCACCGGTCGCGGCGGCGGCGCCCGCGGCGTCCGACTCCGACCTGGTGGTGGTCCGGATCGACCCGGAGGCCGCCGCACCCGGCGGCACCACCACGGTGCACGCCTTCGTCGCGAACTTCGGCCCGGACCGCACGGCCTCGCCCTTCACCCTGGTGGTCACCCTGCCCGAGGGGGTGACGCCGGAGGGCCCGTTCTTCCCCGAGAACTGCTACCCGTTCCAGAACGGCCACCGGGTGCGCTGCACCTTCCCGGCCGGCCTGCCGAGGTTCCAGAGCGCGACGGCCATGATCCCGGTACGGCTGGCCCCGACGGTCCCGGCCCCGAGCACGCTGACCGGGGGCTGGGTCGCGGTGCGCGGTGACGACGACAGGAACGAGGCGAACAACAAGCAGCCGTTCGAGATCGCGGTCGTCCAGAGCACCTGAGCCGCGTCGTGGCCTGCTGCCGCGAACGCGGAGACACCGGAGCGCCGGCCCTCGTGCGGAGGGGGTCGGCGCTCCGGCATTGCGGCGTCCGGCGGGCCGGCGGGCGCCGGCCCGCCGGTGCGCCGTCCGATCAGCGGTAGACGCGCAGGTAGTCCGCCGCGAAGGTGATCGGGGCCGTGCCCTGCGGCGCGGGGTGGTACTGCCCGGCGCTGAGCGACAGGTTCAGGATCGGGTAGGCCGACCAGCCGGCGCCGACCCCCTTGCCGTCCGAGAAGACCTTCACCCCGTTGATGTACCAGTCCACCGAGGTGGCGCCGTACTGGGTGCCGACGGTGACCCACTGGTCGTGCGCGACGGCCTTCGCGTCGGTGACGTACTTGTAGCCCGGGTTGATGTGGTTGGTCAGCTCCAGCAGGTTCGCGTTGTCCGCGTGGTACTCGAAGCTGTCGATCTCGCCGTGGTTGCCGCTGGTGCTGTTCCACGTCCAGAGCGCCGGCCAGGCGCCGGTGCCGGCGGGGAGCTTGACCCGGGTCTCGATGTAGTCGCCGGTCTTCACCTTGAAGCCCTCGGTGGAGTACTCGGTGGTGAGCAGGCCGGTGTCCCAGGCCTGCTTGCCGTTCTCCAGCGTGTGGGTGCTCGGCCGGGCGGTGAAGGTGGCGACACCGCCCGAGACGCCGACGTTGTCCTTGTTCAGCCAGTCGAGCTTGTTGTCGTTCGGGTTGTGGTCGCCGTAGTGGTACGAGCTGCTCCGGTCGGCCGTCCAGCGGGAGCCCAGGGCGAGGCCGTCGAACTCGTCGGACCAGGTCAGCTGCTTCCCGGCGACGGGCGCCGCGGTGGCCGGGCTGCTCGGGGCGGCGGTCGCGGTGGGCGACGGCACGGGCGTCGCGGTGGGGGCGGGGCTCGGGGTGGCGGTGGCCGCGGAGACCACCAGCTGCCGCGAGGGCAGGTTGTGCCAGGCGCCGCCGAGGTCCTGCCAGAAGCCGAACTGGGTGTAGGTACCGGCCGGCAGCGTGCGCGAACCGGTGGTGACCGACAGGCCGCTCGGGCATATCTGCGCGTTGGCGGCGCCACCGGGGAAGTCGAGGTTGTGTCCCCCCGCGTCGCGCACCCCGACACCGACCGTCTTCGCGGTGAAGCAGGCGGAGGAGTGGACGGTCAGCGAGGCGGTGGTGGCCTTGCCCGCCACCATGGTGGCCGGGGTCAGCTTGTCCTGGGTGACGGTCGGCGTGGTCGCCGCGTGGGCACCGGTGACCGCCGGGAGGCCGAGCAGGCCGGCGCCGCCGATGGCGAGCGCGCCGGTGACGGCGAAGGCCGCGTTGCGGCCGCGGCGGGAGGGTCGGGCATGGCGCGGCGCGCGGCGCCGGGCAGGCTTCTGCATGGCAGTGTCCTCTGTGACGCCTGCGAGGTGAGCTGTCGGGTTCGGGCTGAGGTTGCCCGGCCGCCGGTGGAGCGGCTTCACCCCTAGCCGAGGACGCCGAGCGCGGAGCGCAGAGGCCGCGGCACTACCTGGGTCCCCCGCTCCCGTCCGCTGTGGTGCTCGGTTGCCGGCCGGCGGGTGGACAGGACTCGGCGTCCCGACGGCGGGGGTCCGCGAAGCGGACGTCCCGAGCAGGCTAGGCAGCCCCTCCGGAACCCGACAACCCGGCGGGGTCGGTTGTCGCGCAGCTCACATCCGGGCTGCGGCCGGACCCCGCCGGAGTTGATCAAGTCGCGGACGCCGGTGATCAGTTGCCCGGTCGGCCGGCCGGGGCCCGGTCAGCCGAGCCAGGCGTCGACCTGCGACATCGCCTCCGGGGACCAGGCCAGCTCCAGGTGGTTGAGCCCGTCCAGCAGCCGGGTGCCGGCGACCGTGGCGATGCCGGTGGTGTCCAGCGCACTCCTGGTGAAGACGATGCCGTCGCTGGGCCCGCGGTTCTCGTTCAGGAGCCCGGGGATGTCGGCCGAGCCGCCCGCCAGCAGGTAGGTGCGGACCGCCGCCGGGACGCCTGCCCGCTGCAGCGGCCCGATCAGGGAGCCGGCGTCGATCGCCGCCTGGATGCCCTGCCCGGAGGTGTAGAGCCCCCGGCCGCCGTAGTACGTCGTCCACCAGTCCTGCGCCGTCCCGTCCACCCCGTAGGTGGCGTCCCAGCGGGCGAGCAGCTGGCGCTGGCCCGGGTAGCAGTCGTGGCCGCCGGCCGGCAGCACACCGAGGCAGGGCTGTGCCGTGTACGTCCCGTAGCAGGTCATGTACAGGTGCGGGGAGGGGGCGTTGGCGGTGCCCCCGCAGGCCGGCCAGGTGGCCAGGGAGAACGCCCAGCCGTGGGCGTAGACGTAGTCCAGGCCGCCGTTCGGGCCACCGAGGGTCACCAGCCGGCGGACGTCGCCCGCGTACGCCCGCCCCCAGGAGGGGCGGACGGAGGAGACGTAGGCACGCGCCGCCACCTCGCCCTTGCTCCAGGCGACCACGTCCACCTGGGGCACCCCGAGCCGGGCGCGGATCAGGGCGACGGCGTCCCCGACGGCCTGGGCCTGGAGCAGGTTGTCGCCGTGCTTGTGGGCGAAGCCGATCGCGAACACCCGGTGGCCGGTCGCGGCCAGGTACTGGGCCAGTCCGGTGGACGGGCAGCCGGCCGGGCCGGTGGCGCCGCAGCTGCCGCTCTCGCCGGGGTCGGCCCAGGCGCGGTCGGCGTTGTCATTGGCACCGTGGACGAGCAGGACGGGCGTGGCGCGGCCGCCGGTGTCCCAGCCGGCGGCGGAGTAGAGCAGGAACCGGCCGGAGAACGGCTGGCGGACCCCGCCGAAGTAGGTGAGGCGGGCGCCGTCCTGGTCGCCGCGTCCGCCGGGTGGGTACTGCTCGGCGGTGAAGCCGGGGGTGGTGTCGAGGTAGCGCTCGACCTTGGCCCAGCCGTGGGCGGGGGCGGGGAAGGTCGCCTCCAGGTTCAGGCCCGCGGTCACGGCGGGGGCCCCGGCGGGGACGGCGGCCGCCGTTGCGGTCACGGCGGCAGCCGGCGGCACGGCCAGGAGGAGCAGGGTGAGCGCGAGCAGCGCGGCGAAGGCGGCGGCGGGGGTCCGCCGGGCCGCGGGGGTCCGGTGGACGGCGGGTGTCCGGTGGACGGCGGGGACGAGGCGGCGGGTGGTCCGGCGGTTCCTCGCTCGGCTGGTGCGGGTGCTGGGCATCGGCGGCTCCGTGGTCGGACTGGGCCGGGCCCACGCCCCGGTGGGCCGGCGCCAGCACGGTACGGCCGGGCCACCCGGCCGCCCATGTGCCGGGGTCACACCCCGTACGCGACCGGGGTGGCGCCCCGCGCCGTGGCGGGGTGTCGGCAAGTACGTCGCGGAGGTCACCTCGTCGGATAGGTTGGAGGTCCATCCGCGGCCGCGTGCCGACCGGCCCGCACCGCGGTGGACCGGTCCCGCTCGGACCGCGTGCACGGCACCGCACAGCACAGCACCGCAGGCACGACACCACCCGCCCGGGCAGGTACGCCCGGCACCGCACGACGAGAGACGAGGACCCGTCCCGCCATGACCGCCCCCCTGCCCGCCTTCGCCGGCCGTACCTACCTCTTCCAGGTCGACAACGGCGCGGCCTTCCGCAACGCCTACTCTGCCGACGGCAAGCGGCTGCGCTGGGAGGGCCTCGGCGAATCGGCCGGCCAGTGGGAGGACGTGGCCCTGCACGTCGCGGAGGTCGGCCCGGAGCTGTACTTCGTCAGCTGGACCGAGCAGAGCGGCATCACCGTCAGCCATGTGATGGACCTCGGCAAGCTGACGGTGCGCGCGTTCTGGACGTACGAGGGCGAGGGCGGCCGGGTCGGCGAGCTGCACACCGGCACGCTGGAGCAGGTGGCCTGAGCCGGCCGGTTCCCGCCCGCCCCTCCCGGGTCAGACCGGCTGGCCCGGGACCTTCAGGCGCTCGGAGAGCCACTCCAGCGAGGACGGCAGCAGCTTGCTCCAGGTCTCGAAGTTGTGGCCGCCGGTCTGCAGCATGCTGTACGAGACCTTCATCGGGTTCTGCACCGCGCCCACGAACGCCTCCGTGTCGTGCCGGTACTCGCCGTCCCCCTCCCTGGTGCCGGCCAGCAGCACGGACACCTTGGGCTGCGGCAGGTTCTTCAGCCGCCACATCAGGTCGGCCTCGCTGCGGCGCTGCTCACCGTCGGCACCCTTGAACAGGTCGACGGTGGTCGGGTCGTCGGCGGCCCGGTAGTAGCCGGAGAGCGAGACGGCGGTCGGGAAGACGTCCGGGTGGCGCATGGCCAGCTTGAGCGCGCAGTAGCCCCCGGTCGAGTTGCCCATGAAGCCCCAGGCCTGCGGATCGGTGGAGACCCGGAACGTCGCCTGGATCGCCGACGGGACGTCCTTGGTGTAGTAGGTGTCGGACTGCGGGCCGCCCGGGACGTCCTCGCACTCGGTGTCCTTCGGCAGCGCCGGCGACGGGGTCATCAGCACCAGTACGGTCGGCTGCATCCGGCCCTCCTGGAGCAACTTCAGCGCGGCACCTGGGTAGTTGAGCCGCGTCACCAGGTTCTTGGCGATGCCGGGGAAGCCGGTGCTGATGATGACCGCCGGGAACTGCTTCTGCGCGTACTCGGGCTGGAAGTACTGCGGCGGCAGGTAGACGTACCCCTCGGTGGAGAGCCGGGAGACGGCGCCGTCGATCCGCACCAGGCGGATCTCCCCGGACTGCCTGGGGTCCCGGCCGAGCGCCCCGCCGCCCTGGACGTTGGCGTGGCCGATGGTCTCCACCAGGAGGCGGCCGGAGGCGTCCGCCTTGTTGTGGATGACGACCGGGCCGTTGTCACCGGTGCCGAGCAGGTCGTCCCAGCTGCTGTAGAAGGCGAAGTAGTTGTTGGCCACCAGCCCGAGCGCGGCGAGCACGGTGACCTGGGTGGCGAGCAGTGCACCGATGCGGCCGAGCACGGCCTGCCAGCTCCGCTTCGCGAGTCTCGGCCAGAGCCAGACCGTGCCGACCATCATCACCACGGCGATCACTACGGTCAGCGCCAACACCTTGTGGCTCGTCAGACCCATGTCCTGCTTGCTCCCACGCCTCGAACTCCCCGCCCGGCCACTAGCGGGCAGTTGCTAGGACACTGGGGCGGCCGCCCCGGTTCCCCCGTCCACAGCAGAGGCCGTCGCCGAGGCGCGGTAACCCACCCTAGCGTCCCCCGGGGGCCTCGCGGACCCGCCGACCAGCGGGGACCGGAAGGATGAGACGCGCCGCACAGCGTGCACGGACCGACCGGTCGGACGGGACGAATGCGGGCCGGGGGTACGGGCGAGAGGGCTGACCCGGGGGCGCAGCGATCGAGCCGGCGGGCCGATCGACCGGCCGGTTGCGCCGAGGTGAACACGAACACCCCTTCGGGTGTCCAACAGTGGTGGCGTATCAGCTGACGCGCGCCCAGAGGTGCAGCGCGGCGGCCGATTCCCGCATGCGGCGGGCGCCGGGCTCCTGCGGCGAGGCCGGCCCGGCGGCCCGGCGCGTCAGCCCAGCCCGCCGTTCCGGGCGGCGGCCAGGGCGGCCGTCACGGAGCGGTCGGCGGCCTCGTCGTCCACCGGCTCGGCGGTGATCAGCACGCGGAAGTAGAGCGGCGCGGCCACCGCCTTGATCACCGCGGCCGGATCGATCCCGGCGGGCAGCTCGCCGCGCTCGACCGCGCGGGTGATGATCGGCTCGGCCCGCTGCAGCCGGTCGTCGAAGATCTGCGCCCGGGCCGCGGCGAGCCCGGGCGCCTGGGCGGCCTCCGAGAGCATCACCGCCAGCACCGCCGCACCGCTCGGCCCGCGCAGCCAGGCGGCGAGGCCGCGGGCGAGCAGTCGCAGGTCCCCGTCGACCGTCCCGGTGTCTGGGATCGGGATCTCCGCGGCGATCTGCCCGGCCAGCGCGTCGACGATCAGGCCGTCCTTGTCCTTCCACCGCCGGTACACCGTGGTCTTGTGGACGCCCGCCCGGCGGGCGACGGCGTCGACGGTCAGTGCGGCGTAGCGCATCTCCGCGAGCTCGGCGAGGGTCGCAGCGAGGACGGCCGTCCGCACCTTCTCCCCGCGCCCGATCGTCGGGCGGACCCGACCGGCCTCCACGGAGTCGGACGGGGCGGGCACGGACGGAGCCGGCCCGGACCGGCCGGGCCCGGGCGGGAGCGAGTCGGAAGACATTGCAACTCCTGGTTGCGTTACGACGGGCAGCGTGACACGCTCAGGCTATCGCAACCCCGAGTTGCGATGCAGCCCGAGGTCGTGCCATTCGGAGGGGAACACGCATGCCCAGGCCCTACCGCCACACCACCCCCGTCCCGCAGAAGTCCGCCACCGGACGGGTCGCCGCCGTCTACGCGCAGATGGAGGCGGACTTCCTGCTCGCCGACGGCCCCCTGATGAGCCTCTCCCCCGCGCCCGAGGTGCTGGCCGCCACCTGGGCGCTGCTGCGCGAGGCCGAGATCGTCGGCACCGCACCGCGCGCGGAGAAGGAGGCCGTCGCGAGCGCCGTCTCGCTCGCCAACCGCTGCCCGTTCTGCACCGAGGCGCACGCGCTGCTCGCCCACGGCGCCGGGGACCACCGGCTCGCCGAGGACGCACGGGCCGGCCGCACGCCTGCCGACCGGCGCGACGCGACGCTGTTGGAGTGGGCCGCCGCCACCCGCTCCCCCGGCAGCCCCGCGCTGGCGGCGCCGCCCTTCCCCGCCGACCAGACACCCGAGTTCGTCGGCACGGTGCTGGTGACCCACTTCATCAACCGCATGGTCACCGCACTGCTCGACGAGGAGGCGTTGCTGCCGAGCGCGCTGCGCCGCTCCGCCTACGTCCGGCGGGCCGCCGCGCTCTCGGTCGGCCCGGCCGCACGGCGTAACCCCGAGCCCGGAGCCGGCCTGGCCGTCCTCGACGGGTCGCTCCCGGACGGGCCCGCTCCCGCGTGGGCCGGCCCGGGCTCCGTCGGCCCCGCCTACCTGGCGCTTCGGGCCGCCGCCTCCGCCGGCGGCGGGCTGCTGGGCGAGGCCGCCCGGGCCGCCGTGCTCGCTGCCGTCGCCGGCTGGGACGGCAGCCACCCACCGCTCGCCGGCGACCCGACGGCCTTGCCTCTCGCCGATGTCCCGTCCGAGCAGCGGCCGGGCGCCCGGCTGGCGCTGCTGGCGGCCCTGGCGCCCTACCGGATCACCGACGCGGACGTCGCCGCATGGCGGGCCGACCGGGACGGCAACGGCAGCCGCGACGGGGACGGCAGCGGGGGCGCGAGCGACGACCGCGGGCTGACCAGGCTCCTGGCGTTCGGGGCGATCACGGCCACCGTGCGGGTGGAGGCGTGGATCACCGCGGGTGCGCGTTCGACCCCGGCGGCGTAACCGCCCGGCGGCGGATCGGGCCAGGAGCTGCGCCACACCGCCGCGGTGGCTTTTACTGGAAGGGAGGGCACCCGAGCCGGCGGCCGGGCGAATCGTTTCGCCGCCGTCGGTGGTTCACCGGTTCACCGCCAGGAGGTCGTACCATGAGCCCGCCTTCGCAAGAGCTCGATTTACCGCGCCTCGTCGTCGACAGCCCGGACCGGCTCAAGGGTCAGGTGTTCGTCCTCGCCGACGAGCCGATGCTGGTCGGCCGGAACTCCGAATGCCAGATCCACGTGGGCGATCCCGGCGTCAGCCGTCGGCACGCCGTGGTGTGGCACACCGGCGGCCACACCACCGTCGAGGACCTGTCCTCCACCAACGGCACCAAGCTGAACGGCCACCCGGTGCTCGGGCAGGAGGAGGTGCACGCCGGGGACGTGCTGGACTTCGGACCGTTCGAGGTGCACTACGAGGAGCCGCGCGACGCCGACGTCACCGTCCCCGGGATCGATGCTCCGGGGCCGACGGCCACCTTCCGCACCGTCCAGCCGCCCGCACCGGCGCCCGGGCCGGGGCAGCAGCCCCCGCCGCCGCACCGGGAGCAGTCGGCGACACCTCCGCAGGGCCGGCCGGCGGCACCGCGGCCGGCACAGTCCGCCACGCCTCGGCACGCACAGTCGGCCACCCCCGGCCAGGGTCGGCCGGCACCACCCACGCCTCCCGGCCCGGCCGCGGCATCCCCGGCCGGGCACCCGACGCCGCCGTACCCCGGAGGACCGCCGGGGCAGCCCTGGCAGCCGCCGCCCCCGGAGGCGGGCCGCTTCGACGTGGGGCACCAGGAGGCGGGAAACCTGAGCAACGTCGCCGGCAACCAGTACAACTTCACGCAGGCGCGGCGGGACAACTTCTTCCGCGAGATCGCCGCCACCCGGACCAAGGCCCGCCACCTGATCATCACCGGTTTCCTGATGTTCCTGGTCGGCGGCGGGGTCTACTTCTGGGCGCTGATCAGGTTCATCTCCGCGACCAGCGACGCCGTCGGGTCGGAGAGCACCGACTACTCCGTCCCCGACCTGCTCGGGCCCAAGGTCGGCGGCGTGCCGGCCGGCGCCATCGGCTTCGCCGTGGCGGCGATCGGCACCGTCCTGATGGTGATCGGGATCGTCCTGCACATCGTCACCACCTCGCGCCGCCGCCGCTTCGAGGAGGAGGAGTCGCGGCGGTCCTACTTCCCGCCGCCGGCGCACTGAGCCCGCCGCGGCGGCTCCCCGGAGGAGGCCCCGCCATGGTCTTCAACATCGGCAACCAGCAGGGCGGCGTGGTCAACAACGTCGCGGGCGACCAGACCGTCCACGGCGGCCAGTCGGGCCACCTCACCGCGGACGGACAGGACGTGCGCGGCCTCGTCGGCGAGCTCCGGACCGCCGTCGAACAGGCGCAGCTGCCGCCCGCGATGGTGCCCGAGGTCCGGGCGGAGCTGAACTCCCTGGACACGGAGGTCAACCGCCCGGAGCCGGACCGTGCCGCGGTGGCCGGCCGCCTCACCCGGATCACCCGGATGCTCTCCACGGCCGGCAGCCTCGCCGTCGCCGGCTCCAGGCTGATCGGCCCGATCACCGCGCTGGCCGGCTGGTTGGGCACCCTTGGCCAGCCGATCATGCATCTGCTCGGCGGCTGAACCGGGCGCGGCGGCGTTGGTCGGGCCACGAGGCAGGAGGGGGTGACGAGCGCCGCTCAGGTCGGGCGGGCGTGGGCGCGGCGCGACCCGGCTCCGGTCCAGGCAGCCCGGCGTCGGGCGGCGGTGTTGCCCAACCAGACCAACGCGGCCCCGGTGAGGGCGAAGCCGCAGGCCGTCAGGAAACAGGCACCCGCAACCCGCTCGTAGCCGCGGGGCAGGGCGGGGTCGAGGAACGCGTACGGGTACCAGTCGGTGACCGCACCGCGGACGAGCGTGTAGCCGAGGTACAGCAGGGGGAACGCCAGCCAGGCGGCCAGCGCCGGCAGCACCCGGATCCGGCGGGCCGGCGGGTCGACCAGCCAGTCGGCGAGCATGACGGCCGGCATCACCCGGTGGAGCACCTGGCCGGCCCAGGGGAGCATGACCTCCCCGGGGTAGCTCGCCAGCCCCAGGCCGTAGACCAGCCCGGTGACCGTCGTGCAGAGCAGCACCGCGCCGCGCACCACGGGCGGCACCGGGCGCCCACCGGTCAGCCCCGCCCGCCCGCCGAGCAGCAGGACGGCCACGGCGGCGATGTTGCTCAGGTTGGTGAAGTAGCTGAGGAAGTCCGGCACCCCGACCGGGCCGGTCGCGGCGTGGTAGCCGGCGACTCCCAGCGCCACGGCCGCGAGGGCGCCGAACGCGATCCGGCAGGGGGCCAACCATCGGGGCATCGTCGAATCCGCCTCTCACCGGGGGCGTCCCGGTCCGATCGTTCCTCAGATTCAAACCCGGACGGGCGGCCGCGGCCACCGGAGGACGAGCCGTGCACACGGGACGGACGGGCGCATGACGGATGCCGCGGAACGGACGGCCCCGGGCGGGTCCGGCCGCGGTCAGGCCTTCCAGTCGGCGGCCAGGGCCCGGGCCGGGTTGGCGGTGAACGCGAGGGCCGGCAGCTCCGGGCCGAACTCTTCGGCGAGCCGTGGGGCGAGGGCGGTCAGCAGGTGGGCGGGGCCGGGGGCGTGCCGGGCGGAGCGGGTGGTGGTGTCGGCACCGAGCAGGATCCGGTCGGCGTGGCCGGCGTCGAGCAGGGTGGCGAGGATGTCGAACAGGTGCCGCTCCGCGGCGGGGTCGCCCGGGGGCGGGGCATCCAGCGCCACGAAGACGCCGAGGTCGGCGAACTCGCGGATCGGCTCCAGGGCGGGGAGGCGGTTGAGGTGGCCCAGGATCAGCCGCTCGGGCGGGACGTGGAACCGGCTTCCGAGCTGGAACAGCACGGCCACCGGGTCGGTTCCGGCGTCGTGGTGGACGGCGATCGGGGCCCCGGTCGCGTGGTGGGCCTCGGCGGCCGCCCGCAGCACCCGGCGGGTGTGCCCGGTCATCGGTCCGTTGTCCCCCGCGACCTTGATCAGCCCGGCCCTGGTCCCGTCGGGGGCACCGCGCAGACCGGTGGTCAGTTCGGCGGTGAACAGCTCGGCGAGCCCTTCGTACAGCCCGTCGAGCAGGGCCCGGTCGTAGTGGACGGACTGGTGCAGGCCGGTGGCCGCCACCACGTGGACGCCGGTGGCGCGGGAGAGGCCGGCGAGCACGTCGTTGCCCCGGCCCGTCCCGTACGGGCTCCACTGGACGAACGACCGGCCGCCGGCCGCGGCGAAGGAGTGCAGCACCTCCTCGGCCGCCGCCGGGTCGTCCAGCTCCTCGCCGGGGAGACGGGGGCTGCGCAGGAACAGGTGGTCATGGGCGTCGCAGCGGCCGAGCTCGGCCGGGTCGAGGTCGCCCAGGACGGTACGGACGGCGGCGCTCATGCGGCGGCCTCGCCGTCCGTCGCCGGGGTGGCCGTCGCCGGGGTGGCCGTCGCCTCGCCGGCCGCTGCCTGCTCCGCCGCCACCCGGTCGGCCGCCACCTGCTCGTCCGCCGCCGCGAAGACGCCCGCGGCGACGCGCAGTCCGGCCAGGGCCTTGGGCACGCCGGCGTAGGGGGCGAGGTGGACCAGGACCTCGGTGACCTCCTCCCGGGTGAGGCCGATCCGCAGACTGTTGCGGACGTGGTCGGCGAGCTGCGGTTCGACGCCGCCGAGCGCGGTGAGGGCGGCCAGGTTGGCCACCTGGCGGTCGCGCAGGGAGAGCCCGGGCCGCTGGTAGGTGCCGCCGAACAGGGCGGTGACGATCCAGTCGGCGAAGCCGGGTGCCAGCGCGTCCAGCCCCTGCAGGGTGGCGGCCGTGGTCTGCGGGCCGGCCAGTTCGTCCAGCAGGGCGTGGCCGGCGGCGCGGTCGAGCGGCGCGGGGGCGAGTGCGGTGGGTTCCATGGGCTCGGTCGGTCCCTTCATCGGTCGGTCTCTCACCAGTGGCGGCCGGCCGGCAGCCGGTCGAGTTCGGGGCGGCTCAGGTGCAGCACCCGGAAGCGGGTGCCCGGGGTCCCGTCGGGCACCGGGCCGGACCAGAGGGCGAACCGCAGCAGCTCCCAGCGGTCGGGGTCGACGGCGACCGCGGCGGTGTGCAGGTCGGGGTGGTCGGGCAGGTCGGCGAGGGCCGCCTCGACCGCCTCGGCCGGGTCGGCGCCCTCGGGAAGGCGTTCCAGCCGGCGGGTCGCGGTGGCGGGGGTGCCGCGGCCCGGCCCCCGGCCCGTACCGTGGCGCAGCCCGGCACCGAGCCAGTGCCGGACGGCCGGACGGCCGAAGTCGGCACTCAGACCGCGGAAGCCCGGGCCGAAGAGGAAGCCGTTCATCCCCTCGGCGGTGCGCCAGAGGTAGAAGGGGGCGTAGGCGTTGACCGGCGAACCGTCCTCGCCGCGCTCCCGGACCAGGTAGGCCTTGGCGCCGAGCCCGGGGTGGGCGTCCAGCAGGTGGCCCCGGTCGGCGACCCGCCTGCGGATGATCCCCATGTCGTAGTCGGCGGGCAGGGTGATCTCGTACTGAATGGCGTACACGGGCGGCTCCGCTCCTCAGTCGGCCCGGTGGGCGGCGAGCAGGCCGAGGGCGCCGCGGACGGCCCGCTCGAACGGCTCGGCGCTGTCGGCGGCCCGGGCGAGGACGTAGCCGCCCTGGACGACGGCGACCACGGCGGCGGCGGTGTCGGCCGGATCGGCGGCGGCGCCGAGCTCGCCCGCGGCCTGGCCCTCGGCGATCAGCCCGGCGATCCGGCCGCGCAGCCAGTCGAAGGTCTCCTCCACGGGGGCGCGCAGCTGCGGGTCGGCGACGACGTCCGGGTCCTGGGCCATCCGCCCGATCCGGCAGCCGCGCAGCACGTCGCGCTCGCGGTGCAGGTAGGCGGCGATCCGCTCGTAGGCGGTGCCCGGGCCGGCGAGGTCGGCCTCGGCGACGGCGCGCAGCTGCGCGGCGCTGCGGCGCAGGGCGGCGGCGGCGAGGTCAGGCTTGCCGGTGAAGTGGTGGTACATGCTGCCCTGGCCCACGCCGGAGCGCTGCTGGATGGCCTTGGGGCTGGTGCCGACGTAGCCGCGCTCCCAGAGGAGTTCCTGGGTGCTCTCGATGAGGCGGTCCTGGGTTGCCATGGGCAGCACTGTACATACCTGTAGGTACAGCTGTACATACCACTAGGTACAGAATCCGCTCGCCCCCCGGCGGGCCGAGCGGGAAGACCGGGGCCGAACGGCGCGACGCGGCGGGGCCGTTGACCCTCGTCGATGGTTGATCCCGGCCGCGGGCTGGCAGGATGGCCGCCATGACCTACCTCGCCGCGGATGACCGCTATGCCTCGATGACCTACCGCCGGGCCGGCCGCAGTGGCGTGCAGCTCCCGGCCGTCTCGCTCGGCCTGTGGCACAACTTCGGTGACGCCCAGCCGCTCGACGTCCAGCGGGCGGTCCTGCGCCGCGCCTTCGACCGGGGCATCACCCACTTCGACCTCGCGAACAACTACGGCCCGCCGTACGGCAGCGCCGAGCGAAACTTCGGCTACCTGTTCGCCCAGGACTTCCGCCCCTACCGGGACGAGCTGTTCATCGCCAGCAAGGCCGGCTACGACATGTGGCCCGGCCCGTACGGCGACGGCGGCAGCCGCAAGTACCTGCTGGCCAGCCTGGACCAGTCGCTGGGCCGGATGGGCCTGGACTTCGTGGACGTCTTCTACTCGCACCGCTACGACCCGGACACTCCACTGGAGGAGACGATGGGCGCGCTGGACTCGGCGGTCCGCTCGGGCCGGGCGCTGTACGCGGGCATCTCCAACTACCCGGCGGAGCAGCACCGCGAGGCGGTGGCGATCCTGCGCGCCCAGGGCACACCGGTGCTGATGAACCAGTCGGCGTACTCGATCCTCAACCGCACCGTCGAGGGCGACGTGCTGGACGCGGTCGGCGACACCCAGACCAGCCTGATCGCCTACTCCCCGCTCGCCCAGGGCCTCCTGACGGACCGCTACCTGAGCGGGCAGGTGCCGGCCGGGTCGCGGATGTCGGTCGGCCACTTCCTCCGGGAGGAGGCGCTCACCGAGGCCAAGCTGGAGCAGCTGCGCGCGCTGAGCAAGGTGGCCGAGCGACGCGGGCAGACCCTCGCCCAGCTGGCGCTCTCCTGGGTGCTGCGGGACGAGCGCGTGGTGTCGGTGATCATCGGGGCGAGCAGCGTCGCCCAGCTGGACCAGAACATCGACGCGCTCGACGGCGGCCCGCTGACGGCCGAGGAGCTGACGGAGATCGACGCGCTGAGCCGCTGACGTCTCGCGCACGGTAGCCCTGACGCCACGTCACGGTGCCGCAGCAGGGAGGGCGTTCACGGTGAACGTCCTCCCTGCCGAACGCAGTGCACGTAGGCGGCCGACCGGGCTGGGCCTGTCCGACCCTAGGCCACCGGCGTGTACTTGTAGCCTACCCGACGGACCGTCACGATGCTTTCGCGGTAGGCGGATCCGAGCTTCCGGCGCAGCCGCGCCACGTGCACGTCCACCGTGCGGCCGTCCCCGACGTGGCCGTAGCCCCAGACGGCGGAGACCAGGTGGTCACGGGTGTGCACCCGCTGCGGGTGTTCGGTCAGGTGTGCCAGCAGCTCGAACTCCAGGTAGGTGAGGTCGAGCAACCGCCCGTCGACGTAGGCGTTCCGGCGCTCCACGTCGACGGTGATCCCCCGTCCGGCCGGGCGGACCGGACGGACGGCGGCCGGTCCACCGGCGCCCGCCCCCGCCGGGGCCGGGCCGGCCGGCGTCCCGGTCTCGGCGGGCACCAGCACCAGGTAGCCGACCATCGGGTGCCCGGGGGCGGCGGCGCCGAACTGCGCGCCGTACTGGGCGAGCAGGGCCTGCGGCAGCACGCCCGGCGGGAGCGCGGCGACGACCGCGGCCCCCTCCGGCAGCGCGGCGAGCAGCGCCTGCGGCGGCTGCGGGGCCTGCGCCGGGTGCAGCGCCGAGGGGGCCGGGACGGTCGGCGGCGCCGGAACCGCCGCGACGTCTGCCGCAGCGGGGGCCTGACGCTGTGGCGCCGCACCGCCGTGCCAGCGCTCGGCGGTCGATCGCCCGGCGGGCGACCGGTCGGCGGGCGAGGGAACGGAACGGACCGCGCGCAGGTGCGGGGTCGCGGCGGGCAGGGGCAGGGTGGCGGTGGAGGAAGAGGTCATGGTGCTGCTCATTTCGCGCGGAACGGACGGGGTGGAGTCGTCTGCGCGTCGACCGGGCGGGGTGTGCCGGCGCTGATCCGAGGTCAGCGGGCGGAGAGCCGGGACGCGCTGGGCGAGCCCGGACACGTCTGGTCGAACAGGTGCGGCTGCCGGGACGGCCAGAACGGTTCGAGGTCGGAGCGGCCGCGAACGGCTCCGGCCGCGCCGCCGGCGTCATGGGCGGCGGGGTCGGCGGCGGGCGCGGCCCGGGTGGGGAGGAGGGGGTTCACTGGTGCTCTCCGCGATGCGGTTCTGGGCAGCGGCGGCCGGTCGGACGGGTCCGACCGGGCCGGGTCGACGAGTCGACGGTTTGCCGGGCGGGGGCTCAGGCGCAGGCGCGCACGGCGGCCGGGAGGCCGCGGGGAGCGGGGCGCAGGAGGCCGGCCGGAGAATCCGTCGGGATACCGGGGGCTGGTCCGTCAGCGACAACAGGCGCTGCAGATCAGCGCCTGGTCGATGTAGCGGCGGACCGTCAGCGCCGGGGTGACCGGGGCGGGGACGGACGTGACGGCTGCGCGTCGCCGGTCGACGGTCACGTGCTTCCCTCCCCCTGCCGGATGTTCCGAGGCGCCCGGAATCGGAGCCCGGGCGGCCTTCGACCCCAGAGCCTTCCACGCCGGGCCGGTCGAGGCAACCTCCCGCACACCGAACGTCCGCAATGCGGACGCCCGAATGAGACGCCGGACTCGTCGTCAGACCCGCGCCGGTGCACCCCGGCGCCGCGCCGCGGCATGCTCGACCAGGGTGACCAGCAGTTCCTTCCCGTCCTCGCGCCGCCGGGCGTCACAGAGCAGCACCGGGATGTCGGGGTCCAGGTCGAGCGCGTCCCGGACCTCCTCGACGGTGAACACCTCCGTGCCGTCGAAGCAGTTCACCGCCACCACGAACGGGATGCCGCGCTGTTCGAAGAAGTCCACCGAGGGGAAGCAGTCCGCCAGCCGCCGCGTGTCGGCCAGGACCACAGCACCCAGGGCGCCGCGGGCCAGCTCGTTCCAGACGAACCAGAACCGGTCCTGACCCGGCGTGCCGAACAGGTAGAGCGCCAGCCCGGGCCGCAGGTCGATCCGGCCGAAGTCCATCGCCACGGTGGTGGTGCGCTTGGCCTCCACGCCCGAGGTGTCGTCGAACGGGCGGCCGAGCTCGCTCAGCTCCTCCTCGGTGCGCAGCGGACGGATCTCGCTGACCGACCCGACCAGGGTGGTCTTGCCCGCGCCGAAGCCGCCGGCGACCAGGATCTTCACCGCGACGCCCGGGCCGCCGCGCCAGCTCGGGTCGGTGGTCGCGGCGGCGCCGGACGCGCCCGTCGAGGCGGCGGGCGCCCCCGCCGGGGTGGTCGGGTCAGAGCGCACGGAGTCCATTGATCACGTCTCGCAGCAGGCGCTCGTCCGGCAGCTCGGCGAGCGGAACGGGTCGGGTGACGCTGATCAGCTCGGCGTCGTAGAGGTCGCCGAGCAGCACCCGGACCACGCTGACCGGCAGGTCGGTGTAGGAGCCGAGCTCGGCGACGGACAGCGGCTCCCGGCGGCACCAGGCCAGGATGGTCTGGTGCTCCGGGTCGAGCACGTGCGCGGGCACCGCCCCCGCATCGGGCCCCGGCTCGGCGGCGGTGACCAGCGAGATCAGGTCGAACAGGCCGTCCTCGACCGGCCGGGTACGGCCCCGGGTCATCGAGAACAGCCGCACCACCGGGCCGGCGTCGTCGTCGAACCAGCGGTCGTCGACCGGGGTGCGCGGCTGGAACAGGTCGACCTCGAGCGTGTCCTCACCCGGGTCGTCCTGTTCGCGCGTCGGCTCCTCGTCCGCCATCGGGCCGCTCATCTCACCGGCGGAGCGGCTTCGGTGCGCGGCTCGGCGGCCATGTGCTCGCCCACCCGCTTGACCAGCAGGGCCATCTCGTAGGCGATCTGGCCGATGTCGGCCTCGGCCTCGCTGAGCACGGCCAGACAGCTGCCGTCGCCGGCCGCGGTGATGAAGAGGAACGCCTCGTCCAGCTCCACCATGGTCTGGCGGACGCCGCCCACCTTGAAGTGCCCGCCGGCGCCCTTGGCGAGGCTGTGGAAGCCCGCCGCCACGGCGGCGAGGTGCTCGGCGTCCTCGCGGTCGAGGTCCCGGGAGGCGCCGGTGGCCAGCCCGTCGCTGGAGAGGATCACCGCGTGCCGCAGGGCCGCGACGCGCCCCACCAGGTCGTCGAGGAGCCAGTTGAGGTCCCCGGACGACTGCGTCGAAGTGGTCATGAATCAGTTCCTTCCGCTGAGGCGGGTGGTGCGGGTACTGCCGGTGTTCCGGATGGTGCGGGTCCTGCGGTCCGGGCCGGGGGCCCGGGGGGTCCTGAGGGTGGTGCGTACGGGGACCGGTCGGCGCGCGGCACCGGGGGCCCGGGCGGCACCCGGCGGGCGAGCGGCGCCGGAGAGCCACCGGAGGGCGCGGGCAGCGCGGCCGGGGCGGGCGCCGGGGCAATCGCGCGCCGGGACGGGTCCGGGGGCTGCCAGGCGGGCACGGCGACCGGACGGGCCGGTGCGGGCGCGGACCGGACCGTGGCGCCGCGTCCGCGGGTGAAACCGCGCTGGAAGGAGGTGAAGGCCGCCCGGGCCTCCTCCGGCGAGCGCTCCCGGGCGGGCTCGGCGGCCAGGGTGCCGGCGGTGCCGCCCGCCCCGGCGCTCCGCCGGGCCTCCTCGGCGGCGCGCTCCCTCAGCTGGGGCGCGAGGCTGGCCTGCCGGACGCGGCGCGGCAGCGCACCGGCGGCGCGGGACGGCAGCGGGGAGACGGGAGCGGTGTCGGCCGGTGTCGCCCCGGCGCGGGCAGCCCGGCCAGGGGTCGGCTCGGCGGGCGGCGCGTCGACGGGCGGGAGGTCGGTGGACGGCGCGTCGGCGAACGGCGCGGCGGCGAACGGCGGCTCGCCGGACGGCGCATCGGTGGCCGGCGCGTCGGTGGAGTGCGGCTCGGCGGCCGGCAGCTCGGCGCGGCGGTGCCGCCCGGTGCCCTGGCCTTCCTCCCCGTTCCCGTCCGGGGCCGCGACCAGCACCGGTCCGCCCTTGGTCCGGGAGCGGCGCGGCAGGCCGCCGGGGGTGCGGGCGGGCTCCGGCGCCGAGGGGCGCGGACCGCCGCTCCCGCGGTGCCGGCCGCCCTGGCCGGAGCCGCTGCCGGACCCGGCGGTCCGGCCGCCGGTACCCTCCTCGCCGCTCAGCGGGGGCACCGCGACCAGGTCCCGCTGACCGCGCCGCCCCGTCGCCGGACGCCGTCCGGCGGAGGCTCCGGCGCCGGACGCACCAGCCGGACCGGCCGCGGGGGCGACTGCGGGGGCGACTGCGGGGCCGACACCGGGGGCGGAACCGGCCCCCGGTCCGGCACCGGCGGCCGCCGGATCCGGCATCCCGTCCGGCGCCTCCGCCAGCAGCTCGCGCGGGACCAGCACCACCGCGGTGGTACCCCCGTACGGCGAGGGCCGCAGGTGGACCCGGATGCCGTGCCGCCGCGCCAGCCGGCTGACCACGAACAGCCCCAGCCGGTCGGTGTCCGCGAGGTCGAACTCCTGCTCCACCGCGAGGCGCTCGTTGATCTCGGCGAGGGCCTGCTCGCCCAGGCCGAGCCCGCGGTCGTCGATCTCCAGGGCGAAGCCGTGCGCCACCACCTCGCCCTGCACCGTCACCTGGGTGCTCGGCGGGGAGAACACCGCGGCGTTCTCGACCAGCTCGGCCACCAGGTGGGTGACGTCGGCGACGGCGCTGCCCAGCAGGCCGGTGCCGGGGAACGGCCGGACGATCACCCGGGCGTAGTCCTCGACCTCGCCGACGGCGGCGCGGACCACGTCCACCATCCGCACCGGCTTGCGCCAGGCGCGCCCCGGCGAGCCGCCGGCCAGGATGATCAGGCCCTCGGCGTGCCGGCGCATACGGGTGGTCAGGTGGTCGACCTTGAAGAGGTCCTCCAGCTCCGCCGGGTCCTCGGTGCGCCGCTCCATGGTGTCCAGCAGCGTCAGCTGGCGGTGCAGCAGCACCTGGCTGCGGCGGGCCAGGTTGACGAAGACCGCCGACACGCCGCGGCGCAGCTCGGCCTGTTCGACGGCGGCCTCGACGGCGGCCCGCTGCACCGCGTTGATCGCACGGCCGACCTGGCCGACCTCGGCCGGACCGAACTCCAGCTCGGGCGCCTCGACCGCGACGTCCACCGCCTCGCCGCGGCGCAGCCGCAGCATCACCGAGGGCAGCCGGGTGCCGGCCAGCTCGTTGGCCGCGTTGCGCAGGCCGATCAGCTCGCGGGCGAGGCCGCGGCCGATCCGGTAGGAGATCACCACCGACAGCACCACCGCGACCAGGCCGATCGCACCGGCGATGCCGCCGCGCCAGAGCAGGCCGATCGCGTAGGAGTGCTCGCGGTCGCCGATGGTGCCGGCGAGCCTGGTGTTGATCGCGGCGAGATCGCCCAGCGCGCGGTCGGCGGTCTCCCGCCAGGAGTCGCCGTTGATCGCCTGGACCACCCGGTCCGGCCCGCCCGCGCCCACGAAGTCGGCCTCGGCGCGGGCCAGCGCCGCCCAGGCCTCGCCGCCGCGCAGGGCGATGTAGTCGGCCTGGTCGACCGGCTCCAGCTCGGCGACGTAGACGGTGAAGAGCGCCTGCTGGTTGTGCAGGGCGTCCAGCGCGACCTGGTACTGCTCGGCGGTGGGCTTCCCGCGGGCGGTGCGCAGCCCCTCCATCGCCGCGTCCTCCTGCGACAGGTACTCGCGGGCGCGCGCCAGCTCGATCAGGATCGTTCCCTGCCGGGGCAGTTGGCCGCTCTGGCGGGCGACGAACGCGGACCGGAAGCCGAAGGTGGGCTTGACCAGGTCGCTGTACTGGCCGAGCGCGAACTCCCAGTTGAGGGCCGAGCGGCCGATCTGGGCGCGCAGCGGGGTGAGCTGGTCGGCGGCGGCGAGGATCTGCAGGTAGCGGCCGCGCTGGGCGGCGTCGAGCCGCCCGTTGCTCTCGTCCTTCTTCTGCCGCAGGGCGGCGAGGCCCCGGTCGGTGACACCCTGGGCGTGCTCGAAGGCGTCCCGTGCGGACCGCGAGGCCGGGTCGGCCAGCCGCTGGACGGCGGCGCGCCGCTCGTTCTGCAGCGCGTAGGCGTACTGGTCGACCGGAGTCCCGAACTCCTTGTACGTACTGCTGGCCTCCAACTGGCTCCAGACGTCGCCGGTGGTGGCGAGCGTCGCGTACGCCCACAGGGCGGTGAGAGCGACGATGGGCACCAGGAGCAGCGCGATGATCTTCGCGCGGATCGAGCTGCTGCGCAGACGCATGGAGTCCTCGGTCGGGAAGTGCCAGGCGCGGACGGGGAGCGGTTCGAGGAGCCGCCGGCGGGGAGCCTAGGGCGGGCGGACGACATCGGGACGGCGACGGGGGGCGGCGGGCGGTCTTGAAGCGGTCGGGCGAACGGGCGGAGCGGTCGAACGAACGGGCGGAGCGGTCGGGCGAACGGGGCGTCATGACAGGTGCATGACGCGTAGAACGCAGACGGACAAACGGTGGTACGGGCGGTGGCCGCCAGGTCGAGCGGGCCTCGTCGGAGGGTCCCGGCCTCGGGTCTGCGAGAGCCTACTACGCCCTGACCACTCGTTCGAGGGTCGAACCCGTCCTCTCCCCCACCCCGACGCGATCATGTCCGGATCATCCCCGACGTCCCGGAATCGCCCCCTCGTCCGACCCGCCCGCACGCGCCGCCACGACACTCACCCAACGGGCCGGTGCCGATCTCGTCGCGTCACGGTCACAACCCTGGGCAGTGACAGAGCTATCCGATAGTTTCGCTCCACCTGCCCGACCGGCCGGCGGCGCCGCCGATCCGGACGCCCGCACCGGACCGGCAGGCCGGGGCCGCGAACGCGATCGGGGGTACAGTGCGCGAGTTCACCTCCCCCGCACCGGCCGGCCCCCCGGCCCGGGGCGGACTGGCCGACTCGCTCTACGACACCGCCGAACGCTCCCCCGGGCTGGTCCAGCTGGCCCGCCGGTCCGGGAGCGGCGAGGAGTGGCACGAGGTCACCGCGAGCGTCTTCCGGGACGAGGTGATGGCACTCGCCAAGGGCTTACTCACCCGGGGCGTGCGGTACGGCGACCGGGTCGCCCTGATGTCCCGGACCCGCTACGAGTGGACTCTGTTCGACTACGCACTCTGGTCCGTCGGCGCCATCACCGTCCCGGTCTACCCCACGGCGTCGGCCGAGCAGGTCCGCTGGATCCTGGCCGAGACCCAGGCGGTGGCCTGCCTGGTCGAGGACGAGGACCACGCCATGACGGTCGGCGCCGTCTGCGACGCCCTTCCCGAGCTCACCGGCATCTGGCAGCTGGACCGGGACTGCACCGCCGCGATCACCGAGGACGGCCGCGGGGTCCCCGACTCGCTGGTGCACCGCCAGCGGCTCGGCGTCACGGCCGAGAACGTCGCCACCGTCGTCTACACCTCCGGCACCACCGGCCGGCCGAAGGGCTGCCTGCTCACCCACGGCGACCTGGCCACCGCGGCCGACGCCCTGCTCGACGGCTGGGGCGACGTCTTCCGGGACACCGGCGGCCCCCAGCCGTCCACCCTGCTCTTCCTCCCGCTCGCGCACGTCTACGGCCGGATGGTGCAGGTCGCGGCGGTGCGCGGCGGCTTCCGGATCGGCCACGTCGCCGAGGTCTCCACCGACTCCCTGCTGCCCGCGTTCGCCTCCTACCGGCCGACCTTCCTGCACATGGTCCCGTACGTCCTCGACAAGGTCTTCCACCAGGCCCGGCGGGCCGCCGAGGAGGCCGGGCGCGGCGAACTCTTCGAACAGGCCCGCCAGGTGGCCGTCGAGTGGGCGACCGCCCGGGAGCAGCGCGCCCTCGGCCGCGGCCCCGGCCCGGGCCCCAAGCTGCGGCTGCGCCACCTCGCCTACGAACGCACGGTCTACCAGCGGCTGCGCGCCGTCCTCGGCGGCCGGGTCCGCGGGATGATGTGCGGCGGATCGTCGCTCGGCCGGGAGCTGGGCCTCTTCTTCACCGGCGTCGGACTCGACCTGTACGAGGGCTACGGCCTGACCGAGACCTCCGCCGCGATCACCGCCAACCCGGCGGGCCGGCAGAAGCTGGGCACGGTCGGCCGGCCGGTGCCCGGCGCCACCGTGGCCATCGCCGACGACGGCGAGGTCTGGGTGCGCGGCGCCGGCGTCTTCGGCGGGTACCTCAACCACCCGCACTGCACGGCGGAGTCGCTCTTCGACGGCTGGTTCGGCACCGGCGACCTGGGCAGCCTCGACGAGGACGGCTACCTGACCATCACCGGCCGCAAGAAGGACGTCATCGTCACCAGCAGCGGCAAGAACCTCGCACCGACCGCCCTGGAGGAGCGGGTCCAGGCGCACCCGCTGGTCTCCCAGTGCCTGGTCGTCGGCGACGACCGTCCGTACGTGGCCGCGCTGATCACGCTCGACCCGGCGGCGCTGGCGCACTGGCTGAAGACGCACGGGCGGGGACAGTTGGACCCGTGGGCGGTGCTCTCCGACGAGGAGCTCCACGCGGAGATCCAGCGGGCGGTCGCGGCCGCCAACACCGCCGTCTCGCGGGCCGAGTCGATCCGCGCTTTCCGGCTGCTGCCGCGGGAGTTCGACGTGGACCAGGGCCTGCTCACGCCCTCGCTGAAACTGCGGCGGTCGGCCATCGTGGCGTACTACGGGCAGGACATCGAGGAGTTGTACGCACCCTGACGGGCGTGGGCCGCCAGGCCTCCGACTGCGGCTGTTCTGACGGAGCGTCTTGTCCCTTTCGCTGCAGGCGGTTCGGACGGGCGGTCGGCGCGCGGTTCGGCCGGCCGGTCGGGCGCGCGGTTCGGCCGGCGGTTCGGTGCTCGGTTCGGCGTGTGTATCGCCCGCCGCTCCCTTGACGATCCGAGTGGTCCAGTCCATTGTTTTGCCTCGGTCTGAGTGCGGCACGCCGACGGCTCCCGCCCCTCGGGGAGCGTTCCACCCGTTCCACGCGCCCTTCCCAGGGTCGCGCCCACGCCCCCGCTCCCCCACGCAGGAGTCCTCACGTGTCCACCTCTGCACGCCCGTTCACCTCTGCACGCCCGGCTGCATCCTCATGCCCGGACGCGTCTTCGGACCCGGTCGCCTCTTCCGACCCGGTCGCGCCTTCACGCCGGTCCGTCCCGGTGCGGCTCTCCGCGCTGGCCGCGGGCGCACTGCTCGCCGTCTGCGGCCTGGCGGCGCCCGCCGCCGCCGACCCGTCGCCCGCCGCCGGCGCGGCAGGCGTCACCGCACCCGTCGCCAACCTGGCCACCAACCCGGGGTTCGAGATCCCCGCCTCCTCGCTGGCGGACTGGGGCAGCGTCCCCGGCTGGCGCTGCACCGGCGGCCCCGCCGAGGCGGCCGTCACCACCACGGCTCCGCACTCCGGCGGGTCCGCCCTCGGCGTCACCCCGGCGAGCGACGACTCCAACGGCGAGTGCGCCCAGACCGTCTCCGTCCGGCCCAACACCACGTACACCGCCTCGGCCTGGGTCCGCGGCAGGTACGTCCACCTGGGCGCCACCGGCACCGGCCGGGACGTCGCGCCGGCCTGGACCGAGAGCACGAACGGCGGCTGGCAGCAGCTCACCACCCGCTTCACCACCGGTCCGGACGCGCGCACCGTCCGGCTGTACGTCCACGGCTGGTACCAGCAGGGCCCGTTCGCCGTCGACGACGTCCGCGTGGACGGTCCCGCCCCGGCGCCCGCCACCGGTGCCGGCTCGGTGCCGACCGGCGACCGGGTCGTCTTCTTCACCGTCGACGACGGCTGGCAGCGCACCCCCGAGGCGGAGCGATTCATCGCCGAACACGGGCTGCCGATCACCGCGTTCCCGCTGCCGATGCCGGCCGCGACCGACCCCGGCTTCTTCCGCCGGGTCACCGCCGTCCCCGGCTCCTCCGTCCAGGACCACAGCGTCTCCCACCAGGACCTCTCCAAGCTCCCGCTCGCCGAGCAGCAGGTGGAGATCTGCGACGCCCGGGACTCGCTGACCCGCCTCTTCGGCACCGCCCCGACGGTCTTCCGCCCGCCGTACTTCGCCTGGAACGCCGACACCCTGCAGGCCGCCGCCAACTGCGGCATCCGCACCGTACTGACCGCGAACGCCGACTTCAGCTGGGGCGCCTCCAACATCTGGCACGAGGGCACCCTGTCGCCCGGCGACGTCGTCCTGCTGCACTGGACCGACACCCTCGCCACCGACCTCCAGCGGGCGCTCGCCGCCGCCGAGGCGGCCGGCCTCAAGCCGGCCGGCCTGGCCTCCTACCTGCACTGACCGGCCCAGGGCGTTCCGCCGGTCCCGGGGGGACCGGCGGAACGGCCGTGGCGGGCTTGGCAGCCGTGCCCCGAGGGGGGCGAAAGCCCCGGGAGGACGGTTCGTTGACACGGGGCGGGCCGGGTGGCTCTAATGAGGGCGTGCAGCGTGGCGTCGGCCAAAGAGAACTGGGCCGGCCGACAGCCGAGCGAGCACCTTCACAGAGGGACGATGCGCGATGAGTACTCACTCCGCTCCCCTGATCTGACCTCAGCGGCCGCCGCGGCGCTCCTGAGCCGGTTCGCATGACCGGCCGCTGAGCCCCTGCCGCTCACCCGTACGCGCCGTCAACGGTCGGCGCGGTCACGGCTGCGCAGCGGCCGGGCGCTCGCGCAGCGCCGCTTGTGGCCTTCCCATCCCCATGTTTCGGAGAACCCACAGGCGTATGCCCATGTCTTTCAATCAAGCGATCATCGAGGAGTTCCGCGCCAACGCCGGGAAGGTCGGCGGCCCGTTCGAGGGCGGCGATCTCCTACTGCTCACCACCACCGGCGCACGGTCCGGCCGCGAGCACACCGTGCCGCTCGGCTACGTCCGCGCGGAGGGGCTGCTGCTGGTCGTCGCCTCGGCGGCCGGAGCGCCGGAACACCCCCAGTGGTACCGCAACCTGCTCGCCCACCCGGTGGTGCGGGTGGAGCTCGGGACGGAGGTGTTCGAAGCCGTCGCCGTCCCGGCCGAGGGCGCGCGCCGCGACCGGCTATTCGAAGCCGTGGTCCGGGTCGCACCCGGCTACGGCGACTACCAGGCGCACACCGAACGGGTGCTGCCGGTGGTGGCGCTGGAACGGCCCGCCGCCGAGGCCGAGCCGCGCGCGGTGGCCAACCTCGCCGACAAGCTGGTGGAGGTCCACACCTGGCTGCGCGCCCACTTGCGGCACGTACGGGAGGAGACGGAGGCGTACTTCGCCTCCGGGGCGGCGGGCGACGGACGCCCGCCCGGACTCGGGCTCCAGGTGCGGCAGCACTGCCTCGCCCTCTGCGAGGGCCTGACGCACCACCACACCGGCGAGGACGCCGCGATCTTCCCGGCGCTGGCGCGGAGCCATCCGGAGCTGCGCCCCACCCTGGAACGCCTGGGTGAGGAGCACCGGGAGGTGGGACGGATCAAGGACCGGCTGGTGGCGCTGCTCGCCGGCATCGGCGTGGCCGACCCGCAGCTGTTCCGGGCCGAACTGAAGCGGATGTCCGCCGAGTTGGAGGCGCATCTCGACCACGAGGAGGCCGAGCTGCTGCCCGTTCTCGCCGGCATCCCGTTCCCGCCGCGGCGCTGAGACGGTGGAGCGGGACCGCACGCGGGGCCGTCGGGCGACCTGGCGCGGGGCCGTCGGGTGACCGGGCCCGGGCGCCGCGCACCGGCTCCCGCCCGCGGGCCGCAACGCCGGGGCCCGGCCCGCCTCACCGTCGAGGCGAGCCGGGCCCCGGCGGGCGTGCGGCCGACGGCCTGACCGGCACCCCGGCCAGGTCCGGAGGAGCGGCCCTAGACCTGCGCGGAGAAGACCGGGAGGTAGCCGCCCGAGTGGCCGGAGGCCTTCGGGTGGTAGCTCTCCTCGATGGGGAACGTGGTGCTGTTCAGCCAGGTCGTGGCGGAACCGCAGATCTCGTGCTCGGTGAAGATGCTTCTGACGTCGCCGAAGGCGAAGCCCGCGTTGGCGGCACGCTTGGCGATCACGCCGTCGAGGACGTCGGCGGCGCTGTTGATGGCCTTGCGCTTGGTGTCGCCGATGCCGAAGATGCAGCTGCCACCGATCTTGTAGAGGTGGGGGTAGCCGAGCACGACCACGCGGGCGTTGGGGGCCTTGGCGTGGATCGCCGCGTAGACCTGGTCGAGCTTGCCGGGCAGGGTGTTGTTGGCGTAGGCCTTTGCGGTCTCGACCGCGTTGATGCAGGCGCTGTCGGAGTCCAGCACGCAGGTCTGCATGGTGCTCGCGAAGCCGGCGTCGTTGCCGCCGACACTGATGCTGACCAGCGTGGTGGAGGAGTTGAGGACGGACAGCTGGTTGTTGATCACGTCGTCGGTCCGCGCGCCCGAGCAGGCGGTGAACGCGAAGGACGACGGCGCGTGGGCGTTCTTCCAGAGGTAGGCGTAGGCGTTGGTGCTCCGCTTGCAGCTCCCGCTCTCGGCGGTGTAGCTGCCGGCGCCGAGACCGGAGGCGTAGGAGTCCCCCAGGGCGACGTAGTTGACGCCGGCTGCGCTCGCGGAGCCGGCGGCGGAGAGGGTGGTGAGGGTGAGGAGAGCCGTGAGGGCGGCAACGGACATGGCACGGGTGGGGCGCGGCATGACACCTCCAGGGAGTGACGTGAGTCACAGATTTGATACCAGGCAGTAGGTATCGCGGGAAGTGCCCATGCCAGGACAATTGACGGTCCATCCGACAGCCGCGGGGTGAACTGCCGCGCGGGCGCGGCGAAATGCGCTGGTCACACCCCGGCGGCGCGCTCTGTGCGGGCGTTCCGGCTCACCCGTTCGGCCGTCCGCCCTGCGGGTCGCCGGACGGTCGGGCGCCGGACGGTCGGGCGCCGGACGACCGGGCGGGCACCGGGAAGGTGCGGACGGCAGAGGACCCGCCCGTCACGGCATCTGTCGTGGGGTCAGGCTGAACCCGACTCCCGGTCAGTCCCCGGCGGGACGGACGGCGCTCGCACCGGTGGGGGTCGCGTCCGCCCCGGGGAACACCTCGCAGCCCGCGACCGGGAGCTCCTCGATCTCCTCGTTGGCCGCCGCCGGCACACCGAGCCACCGGACGGCGGTCGCCACCGCCGCCCGCGCCTGTCGCAGTCCGGGCGCGCCCCAGCCGAGCAGTTCGACCGCGAGGCCGGGCGCGACCAGCAGCCGGCGGTAGTGCCGACCCGAGGCCGGGTCGGGCGCGCTCGGCCCGACCGCGCGCAGGACGGCGGCCATCCGGACCCGGGCGCACTCGTGCCCGTTGTTGGCCGACCCCACCCGGTCGTAGAGGTAGCCGAGGTAGTACGGCGTGCCGATCGACGCCTGGGCCTCCTCGGCGGCCTCACGGGCCAGCGCGGAACCGGGGTCGCCGCCGTCCTCGGGCTCCAGCGAGCCGCCGGGGAGGGAGACGATGCCGTCCCTGGGGTTGACCAGGGTCAGCACCCGGCCGTCGGGCGCGAACAGCCAGCCCCACGACTGCTTCACCGGCAGCCCGGCGGGCACCCGCTCGCCGGGTCGCCACGGCCAGCCCGCGGTGGGACGCCGGCGCACCTTGCCGAGCAGCTCGGCGATCTCCGCGCTGTACTCGATCCGGCTCATGCGTCCCCCCTTTCGGTGTCGGGCTCGCCGGACCGGCGGTGCGCGGGGAGGGCCTGCGGTGCGCGGTTCGGGGCGGAGCGGCAGAAGCGCCGGCGTGGGGAACCGCACGCTTCTGCTGTTGATCTTCCCCGAAATCTTCCCCGAACAGGCGGTCGATGAACAGTCCCCAGCGCCGCTTGGTGGACACCGGGCCACGAGTTGCCTGGTCAGGCCAGGGGCCCACCGCCCTCGCCGTCCGGGTCGTCGGCCACCGGCGGAGCGGGGTCCGACGACCCGGGAGCGGGCCCCCGGCCGGACCGCGGCGGCCGGACCGGCGGAGGGTCGGGGAGTGCGAACCCCGGCAACGGGATCGCGCCCGGAGGGTAGGGCAGGCCACGGCCGACGTCGTCGGCGAGCGCGTCGAACACCTCCTGGGCGGTCATCGGCCGCAGCCGGCCCCGCGCCAGGGCCCAGCCCCGGATCACCTGGCCGCCGGGCGCGGCCGGATCCCCGTGCAGCAGCAGCGCACCCTCCCCGCCGGCGGCCGCACCTGCCGCCAGCGTGACGCAGAAGGCCTCCACGTCCCGGCCCGCGCCGAGCAGACGGCCGCCCGCGACCCGGACGTCAGCCGCCGCGGTGAGCTCCTCGCCGTCCTCCGGGCCGTGGCAGCGCAGCGTGAGCAGGTGGCCGCCCTCGCCCGCGCCGTCGGTCAGCGTCAGCCAGACCGCGGCCACGTACGTCATCACGGCCACCAGCCGGGGCTGCCCGAGCGGGCCCTCGCCGACCGCGTCCATCAGCGTGCCGCCGGCCACGGTGATCCGCACCCTGGCCCGGTGATCGTCCAGCAGGACGGGCAGCAGGTCGGTCAGCCGCTCCCCCGCGTAGACGAACGGCTCCCCCGCCAGCTCCGGATCGGCCGCATAGGCGACGCGCCCCGCGGCGCCCGCCGGATCGAACCCGTAGGCCTCGCAGTAGTCCTCGAAGTCGGGCGGGTCGAGCACCCGCAGGTGCACCTCCACCCCCTCCGCCCGCAACGCCCTGAGCTGGGACTCCGTCCGCCGCAGGTACTCCCGGTAGGCGAGCGCCCCGAACAGGCCGTGCCGGGCCAGGCCGGCGAAGTCGGCCGCGCGGACGGCCACCGCGAGCGCCACCGGCTGCGGCGGCGGCGCGCCGCGCGCCCGGCCCCGCGGGCGCGGTCGGCCACCGGGCCCACCCGGCATCCGGAAGCCGGCCCAACCGCCGCCCGGCGGACCACCCGGCCCGCCCGGGGGCCCGCCCACGGGGCCGCCGCCCGGCGGTCGGCCGGCGCGGGGCCGCCGCGAGGAGAGCCGGACACCCGGACGCGGCGCCGACACCCGCGCACCGGCACCCGCCGCGGCACCGGCGCCCGTTCCCGCGCGGGCCGTCCGACCCGCGCGCATCCGCGACAAGGCCTGCTCCACCCGACCCGCCGGGCGCCCACGACCCACCGCGCGCGCCGCAGGGTCGGCGAACCGGACCCGGAGCTTGAACTGCACAGACATACGCCCTCCCATTCGCTCGTGGCCGGTCGGACCACTCCGCCCCCGAGGCCCGAGGCCCGAGCCCCTGAGCCGCACCGGCGATCGCGACCGTACACACCGTCACTGACAATCCACTCTGAGCGATCATCGCAGCCCGGAGGCCCCGGAGCGCCGGAACCCCGCACCACACCGCACCGACGGCCACGACCGTACACACCGTCACCGACAATCCACCCTGAGCGACGGGCGGCCCCTCCGGCCGGGCCGCCCGCGGGGCGCCCGGGCCCGCTGTTCCGGCCGCGTTGTCAGTGGCGGGCGTTAGGGTCGGGGACCATGCGGCTGCTGCATACCTCCGACTGGCACCTCGGGCGCTCCTTCCACCGGGAGAGCCTCCACGACGCCCAACGCGCCTTCCTCGACCACCTGGTGGCGGTGGTCGAGGCCGAGCGCGTGGACGCCGTGCTGGTCGCCGGCGACGTCTACGACCGGGCGCTGCCGGGCCTGGACGCGGTCGCGCTCTTCGACGACGTGCTGCACCGGCTGGCCGCGCTCGGCGTGCCGACGGTGTTCATCAGCGGCAACCACGACTCGGCCCGCCGGCTCGGCGTGGGCGCCGGGCTGATCGGCCGGGCGGGGATCCACCTGCGGACCGACCCCGGCGAGTGCGCGGCACCCGTGCTGCTCGCCGACGAGCACGGGCCGGTCGCCGTCTACGGGCTGCCCTACCTGGAGCCGACGCTGGTCCGCGAGCGGTTCGGGCTGGAGCGCGGCGGCCACGCGGCCGTCCTCGGCGCGGCGATGGACCAGGTCCGCGCCGACCTCGCGGCCCGCCCCGCGGACACCCGGGCCGTGGTCCTGGCGCACGCCTTCGTCACCGGCGGCGCGCCCAGCGACAGCGAGCGGGACATCGCCGTCGGCGGCGTCGCCTCGGTGCCCGCCGCGGTCTTCGACGGCGTGCACTACGCGGCGCTCGGCCACCTGCACGGGTGCCAGACGCTGGCCCCGCACCTGCGCTACAGCGGCTCCCCGCTCGCCTACTCCTTCTCCGAGGCCCGGCAGCGCAAGACCATGTGGCTGGTCGACCTCGCCGCCGACGGCACGGTCGCCGCCGAGCGGATCGACTGCCCGCAGCCGCGACCCCTCGCCTGCCTGCGCGGCCGGCTCGACGAGCTGCTCACGGGCGAGGAGTACGCGCCGCACGAGCAGTCCTGGGTGCAGGCCACGCTGACCGATCCGGTGCGCCCGGCCGAGCCGATGGAGCAGCTGCGCCGCCGGTTCCCGCACACCCTGCAGCTGCTGTTCGAGCCGGAGGAGAGCCCGGCGGTGCCGTCGCAGTCGTACGCGGCGCGGGTCAGCGGCCGCGCCGACCTGGAGATCGCCGAGGGCTTCCTGCGGCACGTCCGCCCCGGCGCCGAGCCGGATCCGGACGAGCTGGACTGGCTGCGCGAGGGCTTCGAGACCGTCCGGGAGACCGGCGACCGGAAGGCGGAGCTGCCCCGATGAGACTCCACCGGCTCACCGTCACCGCCTTCGGACCGTTCGCCGGGTCCGAGACGGTCGACTTCGACGCACTCGCCGCCGGCGGCCTGTTCCTGCTGCGCGGCGCCACCGGCGCGGGCAAGAGCAGCGTGCTGGACGCCGTCTGCTTCGCCCTCTACGGCGAGACCCCCGGCACCCGCCGGGCCAACCGGCTGCGCAGCGACCACGCCGACCCGCGGCGGCTCACCGAGGTCCGGCTGGAGCTGACGCTCGGCGGGCGGCGGCTGCAGATCACCCGGCTCCCGGAGCAGCTGCGGCCGAAGAAGGTCGGCACGGGCACGACCGTCGAGCGGGCCCAGACCCTGCTCCGCGAGTGGTCCGCCGACAGCGGCGACGGCACGCCCGGCTGGCGGGCGGTCAGCAAGTCGCACCAGGAGGCCGGCGAGGAGATCCACCGGCTGATCGGGATGAGCCGGGACCAGTTCTGCCAGGTCGTGCTGCTCCCGCAGGGTGACTTCGCGCGATTCCTCAAGGGCGACTCGGAGGAGCGCAGCAAGCTGCTGCGGCGGCTGTTCGACACCGAGCGGTTCCAGCACGTCGAGTCCTGGCTGGCCGAGCAGCGCCGGGCCCAGGAGGCCGCCGTCCAGGCCGGGCGACGCAGGCTCCGGGACTTGGCCAGCAAGGCCGAGCAGGCGGCCGGGCCGCAGGCCGAGCCGGCCGTGGCCGGGGTGCCGGCGGAGGACGAACCGGCCCACTCCGCAGCCGATCTCACCGACGGCGTGCTCGGCTGGGCCGCGATCCTGCGCAGCGGCGCCGCCGAGCAGCTGGCCGTCGCCGACGCCGCGCTGGCCGGTGCGGAGGCCGAGCACCGGCGGGCCCAGCAGGCCCGGGCCGACGCCGAGGAGCTGGCCGGACTCCAGCGGCGCCACCAGGCGGCGGCGCTGGAGGCGGCCCGGTTGGCCGAGGCCGGCCCGGCCATGGAGCGCGACCGGCTCCGGCTGGCCGAGGCGCAGTCCGCCGTCGGCGTGGAGGCGGTGCTGCACCTGCGGGCGGGCGCCGCCGATGCGCACCGCGGGGCGCACGAGGAGGAGCGCCGCCGCCGGGCCGCACTGGCCGGGGCGCCCGGCGAGGGCCCGCTGCTGGCCCGGGCGGAGACCGACGAGCTCACCGCGGCGGAGCAGCGGCTGCGGGCCGAGGCGGTCCGGCTGGAGGCGGCCCAGGCCGACGAGCGCCGGTGCGCGGAGCTGGCCCGCGAGCAGGAGTCGCTGGACGGGGACCGCCGCCGGGCCGAGGAGCTGGCCGAGGAGGCGGCCGACTGGCTGGCCGGGTTCGACGACCGGCTGGCCGCGCTCCAGGAGGAGCAGACGGCCGCCCGCACGGCCGGCGCCCTGGTCGAGCGGCTCGACGCGCGGCGGGCCGAGGTGGCGGAGCGGCTGGACGCCGCCCGCCGCCGGGACGGCCTGCGGGCGGAGATCGCGGCGGCCGAGCCGCGGGCGCTCACGCTGCGCGCCGAGGCGCTGGACGCCCGCGAGCACAGCCAGGACGTCCGCGAGCGCCGGCTCACGGGCATGGCCGCGGAACTGGCGGCGCAGTTGCGGGCGGGCGAGGCGTGCCGGGTCTGCGGTTCGCCGGAGCATCCCGAGCCGGCCCGCCCGTCCGGCGGCCAGGTCGGCGCGGCGGACGAGGAACGCGCCCTGGCCGCCCAGGCCGCGGCCGAGCAGCGGGCCGGGGCCGCCGAGCGCGAGCTGGCCGGCCTGCAGGTCCGCGAGGCCGCCGCCGCGGGTGCGGCCGGCCCGGAGAGTGCGGAGGCGCTGGCCGCAGCGCTCGCCGAGGCGGAGCGGGAGCGCCGGGAGGCGCTGCGCGTCGCGGAGGGGCTGGGCGCGGCCAACCGGCGGATCGAACGGCTGGCGGAGGAGCAGGCGCGCCGGCTCTCCGCGGTGCGCGGTGCCGGCGAGCGCACGGCCGTGCTGACGGACCGGATCCAGCTGCTCGCCGCCGAGCGGGAGGAGCTGACCAGGCGGGTCGCCGAGGCCCGCGACGGCGCGCCCTCGGTGGCCGCCCGCGCCGCGGGCCTGGCCCGCCTCGCCGACGGCGTCGCCGCGCTCGCCGCGGCCGCCCGGGCCGGTGCGGACGCGGCCCGGCGGCTGAAGGAGGCCGACGACGAGCTGGCCCGCGCGGCCGTGGACGCCGGGTTCCCGAGTCCGGCGGAGGCCGCGGCCGTCCTGCTGCCCCGGGAGCAGCGCGAGCGGCTGGAGGGCCGGCTGGCGCGGTACCGCTCGGAGCTGGCGGCGGTCGAGCGGCTGCTCGCCGAGCCCGGCCTGGCCGCGGCGGCGGCCGGCCCGCCGGCCGACGTGCCCGGTGCCCAGAGCCGGCTCCGGACGGCGGTCGACCGGCTGCGGGGGGCACACGCCGCACAGCAGGCCGCGCGCGAGCGCTGCGAGGCGCTCGCCGGGATCGGCCGGCAGCTGGCCGAGCTGGCGGCGTCGCTGGCCCCGACCCTGGCGCGGTACGGCCGGATCAACCGGCTCGCCGCGCTGGCCGCCGGGACGTCGGTGGAGAACCGGCTCCGGATGCGCCTGGAGTCGTACGTCCTGGCGGCCCGGCTGGAGCAGGTCGCGGCGGCGGCCAGCGACCGCCTGGTGCGGATGTCGGGCGGCCGGTACACCCTCGTCCACAGCGACGACCGGGGCACCGGCAACAAGCGCTCGGGGCTGGCGCTGCGCGTGGTGGACGCCTGGACCGGCACCGAGCGGGACACCGCGACGCTCTCCGGCGGCGAGAGCTTCTTCGCCTCGCTCGCCCTGGCCCTGGGCCTGGCCGACGTGGTCACGGACGAGGCCGGCGGCATGCCGCTCGACACGCTCTTCATCGACGAGGGCTTCGGCACGCTGGACGAGCACTCGCTGGAGGAGGTCATGGACGTCCTCGACGGCCTGCGGGAGCGGGACCGCGCGGTCGGCATCGTCAGCCACGTCGCCGACCTGCGGAGCCGGATCCCGGCGCAGCTGCTGGTCCGCAAGGGCCGGCACGGCTCCACGCTCGCCCTGGCCGGGCGGGAGGACGCCTGACCGCCGGGGCGTAACGGCAGGGCCGGCCGGGCGGTGCTGTCGGGCGGACGCCGCTACCGGCCGGACGGGAGGCGCCGCCGCAAGCCACCTGCCGCACGCCGAGAGCAGGTAGGACGTCCGAGGCCCCCGGACGGGACGGCGTCCGAGGGCTCGGCGGGGCCCGGGGTCCTGCCCGGACCCGTCACGCGTCAGCCGGTCGCGGGTGATCGGCCGGCCGGCGGGTGGTCACGGGGTGAAGCGGGAGCGGGTGCACGGCCGACGGCCGGAGGGCGGTCAGCAGGGCCGAGTGGTCGAGCCGCAGTGACGGCGGACGAGCGGACGTGGACCGGCGGTCAGCCGGAGCAGGCGATCCGCTGGGCCTGCTGCCAGGCGCAGACGGGGCAGAGTGTGGTGCCCGGGTGGTCGGCGGGCAGTTCGGTGGGCTCGCCGCAGAGCACGCAGTCGGCGCGCGGACCGGTCGCGTCGGGGTCGTGGACCAGCGCGGCCGCCGCAGCCTCGGCCGCGTCGGGGGTGAGGGCGCAGATCGGGCCGTCGCCGCCGGTCTGCACTGCCGCTTCGCTCATGACGCCTTCCTACTCCGCCGCCCGGCCGGAATCAAGGCCCGCCCGGCACCCCGCCCGGCACCCCGCTGGGCGCGGCACGGGCGCGGCACGAGCGCGGCGGCCACCCCGCAAGCCGGCCGACCAGGCGGCCCAGCACCCCCGGCGCCGGTCGCGCGTCCGCCGCGGGTACGGTGACCGGGTGTCCGCCACCCTGCTCCGACGCCTCACGGCCGCCCGGGCCGCCGCCCCCAACTACCCCGAGGTGGGCGCCACCCGGGGTGCCCGGCTCCCCGCCGGGTACGCGCACCTGCGGCGGCGCATCCACCTCGGGCACGGGCCCGAGGTACTGGAGCGGGCCGGCCGCTACGTACTCGGCTGGGGCTGCCAGCTCGGCAGCGGCTTCGCCGTGCACCCCTACGCGCCGGCCGAGGAGGGCGCGACCGTCCTGCTGCGGCTGGCCCTGCCCCGACTGCGGCGGCCCCAGCTGGTGATCCCCTGCCGGGTGGTGTGGACGGTCGACGAGCCGGACCGGATCGGTTTCGGGTACGGGACGCTGCCCGGCCACCCGGAGTGCGGCGAGGAGGCGTTCCTGGTCAGCATGGACGCCGACGGCGAGGTCTGGTTCGAGGTGACGGCCTTCGCTCGGCTCGCCGCCTGGTACGCGAGGCTCGGCCGCCCGGTGTCGGTGCTCTGCCAGTACCTGGCGATCGAGAGCTATCTCACCTCGGTGGCCAGGGCCGTCGCCGGCGGCGCCGCCGCCCCTGCCGCCGACGCCCGCGCCACCGCCGCCCGCGCTGCCGGCGGGCGGGCGTAGGGGGGCGTAGGGCGGCGGCGCAGGGACGCCGCGCCGTCCGGCCGGCGGGTCAGCCGAGGAAGGAGAGCCGGACCGTCCTGCGCAGGTTGTCCCCGTTGGTGTCGACCAGCACCACCGACTGCCAGACGCCGAGGGCGAGTTGGCCGCCGATCACCGGCAGCGTGGCGTGCGGCGCCACCAGGCCGGGGATGACGTGGTCGCGCCCGTGGCCGGGGCTGCCGTGCCGGTGGCGCCAGCGGTCGTCGGCGGGCAGGAGCTCGCGCAGGGTCGCGAGGAGGTCGTCGTCGCTGCCCGAACCGGTCTCCAGGACGGCGATGCCGGCCGTGGCGTGCGGTACGAAGACGTTGAGCAGCCCGTCGCGCCCGGCGGCCCGTTCATCGAGGAACGTGGCGCAGCGGTCGGTGATGTCGAGTGCCACCTCGTGGCTGCCCGTGATGATCTCGAACGTGGTGGAGTGGAAGAGGGTGGAGTGGATGTTGTCCGCCATGGGCTCATCCTCACCCAGCTCAGGTGGCTCTCCGTCCCGGCTCGCCGACTCTCCTTGCCAAGGAGGCAAGGTGTCGTAGGCTGAGAGGTTCAGACCTTCCCGGGACCGGCGGGCCCGGTCCGCGCCGCACCCCCACGTCGGCGCCGAATCGCCCGCCCGGGCCGGCCGGTTGCAGCGATCCCGGGTACGCCGAAGACCCGAGGGGCTCTTGAGGCCCATCGGGTCGGGTGCCGCTCACGGCGGCGGCGCGGGCGGGCCCTGGGGCCCGGTCCACGGGACAGCCGTCAGCCGCGGCTGCCGAACAGGCTCCGGCGCAGCCGGCGCAGTGGCGCCAGCAGCGAGACCCGCACGTGGCGGCGCGGCGCGGTCGGGGCGCCGGCGCCGCGCGGCGTCAGCTCCCTTATCAGCCCGAGCGCCTCGGCGGTTTCCACCGCCGGGAGTGCGGGCGCGCCGAGCACAGCCAGGTGTCGCTCGATCCGGCGGCCGGTCGCGCCGACGCCGCACTGGACCGCCGGCACGCGGGGCCGAGTCCGCACTTGCATGTGTTCCATCAGTTTTCCCACCCCTACGAGGCGCCAGGGCCGTGAGGCGAAGACTATCCGTGACAGACGGCCTTCGCGCAACCGTCCTGGTGTGCTGCCACCGTACCGTGCGGCGTCAACTGACGACGCACCAGGGGCCACCCGTCCGGTCACGACTAGGCATCAATGATGGTGCACGACCCGCCGTTCGTCACCGGGGCGACGGAGGCACCGGCCCGGCGCCTGCCCGAGAGGCACGCGCCGGGCGCGCAGGGTCACCGACAGTCATGACCCGCAGTCCCCGGGCGGACGGCGGAGCCGGGGAGCGCCGGGCGCACCCCCGACCACCGCACCGCTACGCTCTGCCACCGGATGCTCGCTCGACCCACGGGCCCCGCCATCGGCGCCGCCAGATACGACTATCACTTCAAGAAGTGAACACAATCGTGGGATTGACTCGGCTCCAACCTCCAAGCAATATCTTCATCGACACGCGCGGGCACGGGCACGCACCGCCCGAACCCAGCCGCGTGTTCGACAGATGAAGATCTCCGGTTCCCCCGAGCCACTGCCCGGCCGCCTCGACGCTGCGGTGGCCAGGCTCGGGAGGTTCCCGGACAGGCGGCCGGCCGTAGAGGGTCGGCCGGGCCGCCACCTGGCTGCCGGTGCCGCCCCGCACGGGGCCCGGCACCGGCGGTTCCGGCTCTGCTCCGGCCCCGCCCCTTCTCCCCGGTTCCGGCGCCCGCCCGCAGCACGCCCTGCGGCCCGCCCCGCCCCGCGTCGACGGGCAAGCCCCGCGCCGCTGCCCGAGTCACCCCCGGGGGCACCGCGACGACCGCTCCACCGACCCGCCGCCCGCCGCCCGACCCTCCCCGCCCTCCCCGCCCTCCCCGCCACCACCGGACGCCCCGCACGGATCCGCCGCCGACCGCGCTCGCTAGACTCGGCCAGCGTGCCAGTCCTCCTCAGCATCGTGCTCCCGGTCCACGGAGTGGAGCGCTACCTGCCCCGCTGCCTCGACTCGATCCTGGAAGCCACTCCCGCCGGGGAGTCCCGCTTCGAGGTGATCGCCGTCGACGACCTCTCCCCGGACCGCTGCGGCGAGATCCTGGACGACTACGCCGCCCGCGACCGCCGGTTGCGTGTGCTGCACCTCCCCGAGAACCAGGGCCTCGGCGGCGCCCGGACGGCGGCTCTGCCCGAGGTCCGCGGCGAGTACGTCTGGTTCGTCGACAGCGACGACTGGCTGCCGGACGGCACCGTCTCGGCGCTCGTCGACGAGCTCGCCCAGGAGTCGAAGCGCGACCGGCCGGCCGACGTGCTGCTCACCGACTTCGTCCACGCCTACCCGGACGGCGGGACCGAGCCCAACCCCTGGCGCCACGTGCTGGTCGGCTCCCCGCTGGTCGAGGGCGCGACCGTGGCCGAGCACCCGGCGCTGTTCCGGACCGTGATGTCGGTGTGGAACAAGGTGTTCCGCCGCGAGTTCCTGACCGGTCTCGGCGTCTCCTTCGGGCGCGGCTTCTACGAGGACATCTCGGTCACCTACCCGGCGCTGCTGGCCGCCGAGCGGCTGCGCTACCTCGACCGCCCCTGCTACTTCTACCGGCGCGGCCGGGCCGGCGCGATCACCTCCACCGCCTCCCCCAAGCACGCCGACGCGTTCGCCCAGTACGACGCGATCTTCGCCTTCCTGGACCGCCCGGACCGGCCCGGCCGCCCGGTGCCGGAGTCGCTGCGAACCCTGGTCTTCGACCGCACCGTCCGGCAGGCGCTCAACGTCTACGACACCCCCGGGCTGGTCCCGGCGGACCGGCGCAAGGACTTCTTCCGCCGGATCTCCGAGCACTTCACCCGCCACCGCCCGGCCGGCTACCGCTTCCCGGGCGGGGTGCGCGGCGTGCAGTACCGGCTGGCCGCGCGCGGCGCGCGGGTCGCGTACGCGGAGCTGCGGCGCACCGGGCGGCTGCCGCGCGAACTCAAGCGCGGGGCGCGGGCCGTGGCGCCGGCGGTGAAGAAGGGGGTGCGCAGCAGCGCCCGGTTCACCGCGTACAACGCCTTCCGCCGGCTGCCGCTGGACGAGCACCTGGCGGTCTACGCGGCGTACTGGCACCGCGGGTACGCCTGCAGCCCGGCGGCGATCTACGAGAAGGCGAAGGAGCTGGCGCCGGACGTCCGGGGTGTCTGGGTGGTGGAGAACCGCGCCCGGGCGGCCGCGCTGCCCGCCGGTCTGCCGTACGTGATCGTCAACACCCCCGCCTACCTGAAGGCGATGGCGACCGCCAAGTACTTCGTGAACAACGTCAACTTCCCCCGGACCATGGTCAAGCGGCCGGGCACGGTGCACGTCCAGACCCAGCACGGCACGCCGCTGAAGGCGATGGGCATGGACCTGAAGGACCACCCGGTGGCGGCCGACGGGATGGACTTCGACCTGCTGCAGGAGGCCGTCGACCGCTGGGACTTCCTGGTCTCCTCCAACCCGCACACCAGCGAGCACTTCGCCCGCGCCTTCCCAGGCCGGTACGAGATGCTGGACACCGGCTACCCGCGCAACGACCGGCTGGCGAACGCCGGGCCGGCCGAGGTGGCCGCGATGCGCGAGCGGTTCGGGCTGGCCCCGGGGCGCACCGCCGTGCTGTACGCGCCGACGCACCGCGAGGGCCAGGGCGGCTACGTGCCGCTGCTGGACGTGCGCGAGCTGGCCCGCCGGCTGGGCCCCGGTTTCACGCTGCTGGTCCGCACCCACTACTTCCACACCGGCGGCCCGGGTGACCTGGCGGCGGGCGAGGGCGCGGCGGAGATCGTGGACGTCTCCGCGCACCCGACCGTGGAGGACCTCTACCTGGCGGCGGACGTACTGGTCACGGACTACTCGTCGATGATGTTCGACTACGCCGTGCTGGACCGGCCGATCGTGGTGTTCGCGCCGGACTGGGAGGAGTACAAGCGGAACCGCGGCGTCTACTTCGATCTGTTCGCCGAACCGCCGGGTGCGGTGACGGTGGACGCGGACGGGCTGGCGGCGGCGCTGCTGGCGGGCGACGCGGAGCCGGGGGCGCGGGCGAAGTTCCGCGAGCGGTTCTGCCCCTGGGACGACGGCGGGGCCGCGGAGCGGGTGGTCCGCCGGGTGTTCCCCGTCCGGGGATGAGCGGCGGGGCCCAGGGGATGAGCGGCGGGCCCGAGGGGCTGAACGGCGGGCCCCGGGCGCGAGCGGCAGGCCCCGGGTCACCCCGGGGCCCGGCCGGACGGCCTCAGCCCTGGCGGGCGGCCAGGAACTCGTCGAAGGTGAGCTCGCCGTCGTGGTTGGTGTCCATCTGCTTGATGATGGCCTCGGCCACCGAGATCGACGTGGTCAGGTCGCCGAGCTCACGCGCGACCAGGGCGTACTCGGCGGCGGTGATGCGGCCGTCGCCGTTCACGTCGAACTTGTCGAAGGCCGCGCGGATGTTGTCGACGTCTGCCATGGGACCCCTCCTGAGGGAACTGAAAGCTGCTGAACTGCTGGAACGCTGATCCGCTGATCGAGAAGACCTGCTGATGTGCGTTTCTCTACGACGGCCGTACCCTACCCGGCCGTGGTGAGCGCCACGGCTGCCGGGAGTGGACGGGTTCGGGGGTGGGTGTCGTAGTCTGCGGGTCTGATTCCCGGCCCGGCCGGGGACGACCACCGATCGTCGACCGTTCAGGCCCGGGCTTCCCTCGGGCGTGCACGTCCTGGGAGGGACCATGCTCGATCTCGTCACCAAGCTGGTGCTGAAACCGCTCGCGCGGGGGATCTGGCGGCCGAACATCGAGGGCCTGGAGAACGTGCCGCGCAAGGGCGGGGTCATCCTGGCCAGCAACCACCTCTCCTTCATCGACAGCGTGGTGATCCCGCTGACCGCGCCGCGCCGGGTGCACTTCCTGGCCAAGGCCGAGTACTTCACCGGCGCCGGCATGAAGGGCGCGCTGTCCAAGGGCTTCTTCGAGGCGATCGGCGCGGTGCCGGTCGAGCGCGGCACCTACCGCTCGGCGCAGGCCTCGCTGGAGTCGGCGCTGGCGATCCTGGAGGACGGCAAGGCCTTCGGCATCTACCCCGAGGGCACCCGCTCGCTCGACGGCCGCCTCTACCGGGGCAAGACCGGTGTGGCCTGGCTGGCCCTGACCGCGGGGGTCCCGGTGGTACCGGTGGCGCTGGAGGGCCCGGAGCAGATCCTGCCGATCGGCAAGCGCGTTCCCCGGATCAAGAAGGTGACGGTCCGTTTCGGCGAGCCGCTGCACTTCGACGAGCTGCACGGCCAGGCCCGCTCGCTCAAGGCCCGCCGGCAGGTCACCGACGAGGTAATGCGGGCGATCCAGCAGCTCTCCGGCCAGGAGGTCGTGGAGAGCTACAACGAGATCCCCAAGGCCGCCTGAGCCCGGGCCGCCTGAGCCCGGCGGTGGGCCCGGGCCCACCGCCCGGCCCGCCCCGGCCCGCCCCGGCCCGTCGACCACCGGGGCCGGCCGACCGCCCCGGCCCGTCGGGCTGCCGAGCCCCGTCGCCCGGCCGCTCAGACGCGGCCGAGCGGGACGGCCGGCACCTCACGCCGCAGCAGCGCCGCGTACCGGCCGTCGGCCTCGACCAGCTGGTCGTGGGTGCCCAGCTCGACCACCTCGCCGCGGTCCAGGACGACGATCTGATCGGCGGACCGGACGGTCGAGAGCCGGTGGGCGATGGTGATGGTGGTCCGCCCGGCCGCCAGCGTGTCGATGGCCTGCTGGACGGCGCGTTCGGTCCGGTTGTCGAGGGCGCTGGTGGCCTCGTCCAGGATCAGCACCGGCGGGTTGCGCAGGATGGTCCGGGCGAGCGCGAGGCGCTGCTTCTCCCCTCCCGAGAAGCGGTAGCCCCGCTCCCCGACCAGGGTGTCGTAGCCGTCCGGCAGCCCGGCGATGGTGTCGTGGATCTGCGCGGCCTCGGCCGCGGCGACCAGTTCGGCGTCGCTGGCGTCCGGCTTGGCGAAGCGCAGGTTGTCGGCGACCGAGGCGTGGAAGAGGTAGGTCTCCTGGGAGACCACGCCGACCGCCCGGGACAGCGACTCGAAGGAGAGCTCGCGGACGTCGACGCCGTCGACGGTGACCCGGCCTCCGGTGACGTCGTAGAGGCGGGGCACCAGGTAGCTGAGGGTCGTCTTGCCGGAGCCGGTCTCGCCGACGACGGCGAGCGAGCTCCCGGCCGGGACCTTGAGCTCGATCCCGGAGAGGGTGGGCCGCTCCTGGTCCGGGTCGTAGCGGAAGTCGACGCCCTCGAACCGGACCTCGCCGGTGATCCGCCCCAGCTCGACCGGCCGCTCCGGCTCCGCGATCTCGACCGGCAGGTCCAGGTACTCGAAGATGCGGTGGAACAGCGCGAGCGAGGTCTGCACCTGCACCCCGGTGGAGAGCAGGCTGACGGTGGGGCGGAAGAGGCCCTGCTGGAGCGAGACGAAGGCGACCAGGGTGCCGACCGAGACGATCGGCGAGCCGCCGGCCGCGGCCAGGCCGGCCGCCCAGTAGATCACCGCGGGCATCGCGGCCATCACGATCTGGATGGTGTTCATCCGCCAGCGCCCCGCCATGCTGGCGCGCACCTCCAGCTCTGCCAGCTCGTCGGACTGACCGGTGAACTCCTTGGCCAGCGAGTCGGAGCGGCCCATGGTGCGGCCGAGCAGGATGCCGCTGACCGAGAGCGACTCCTGCACCGCCGAGCTCATCGCGGCGAGCTGCTTCTGCCGCTCGGTGGTGATCTTCTTCCGCTCGTTGCCGACCCGCCGGCTGATCCAGACGAACACGGGCAGGAGCAGCAGCGAGACGACGGTGAGCCGCCAGTCCAGCGCGACCATGGCCACGACGGAGGCGATGACGGAGGTGAAGTTGGAGACCAGCGAGGTCGCCGTCGACGTCACGGTGGACTGCATGCCGCCGATGTCGTTGGCGATCCGGGACTGCACCTCGCCGGTGCGGGTGCGGGTGAAGAAGGCCAGCGACATCCGCTGGAGGTGGCTGTAGACGGCGGTGCGCAGGTCGTGCATGACGCGCTGGCCGACGGTGGTGGAGATCAGCGTCTGCAGCACGTTGAAGATGCTGTTCACCACGGCGGCGGCGACCATGCCGAGCGCCAGCAGGCTGAGCAGGCCGGTGCGGCCCTGCGGGATGGCCGTGTCCAGGACGGCCCTGAGCAGGAACGGCGATATCACCGACACCACGGCCGAGGCCGCCACCAGCAGCCCGACCGTGGTGAGCCGGCCCGTGTACGGGCGGAACAGTGCGAGGATGCGGCGCCACTGGGCCGGTGGGCGGGGCTCGTCCTCGGCTCGGGCGGGTGGGGTCCATCGGATGCCGTCGGGCCTCAAGGGCAGACCTCCCAGGGTCGGACGCGCGGGCGGCGCGCGGCGGGCGCGGCAGCGCGCACCCGCGCGGCGGGCATGGCACCGCGCGGGTGCGCGGCGGGCATGGCGGTGCAGCGGACACCGGCATGGCGAGCATAGCTCATAGTTAGCGAAGCTAATAGTGAGGCTCGCTCTATTCCCGCCGCGCCGCATCCGCCGCACCCGGTGCGCCACCAGACCCGCCGCACCGCCGCGCCCGACGCACCGCCGAATCCGCCGCACCGCTGCGACCGCGGCGGGCCGCAACCCCGGGGCCCGGGGCCGCCGCCCGCCGCGAGCGACCCCGGCTCAGTCGGTCCGGTAGGTGCGCGCCGCCTTCGAGGAGAGTCCGCCGAGCTTGCCGGAGGGCAGCAGGCGGGCGACCGCCACCGCGATCTTGTACCGCTTGCCCGGCACGGACAACGAGCGGCCGCGGGCGAGGTCCCGCATGGCCTCCTCGACCACCCGCTCGGCCGACAGCCAGCCCCAGGACGGGATGTTGCCGGTACCCATGCCCGCCCGCTGGTGGAACTCGGTCCGGGTGAAGCCCGGGCAGAGCGCCATCAGCCGCACGCCGGTACCGCCGAGGTCGCGCATCACGCCCTGGGTGAAGCTCACCACCCACGCCTTGCTCGCGCCGTACGTGCCGCGCGGCAGGAAGGCCGCCACCGAGGCGACGTTGACGATCGCGCCGCGCCGCCGCTCGCGCATCCCCGGGAGGGCCGCCGTGGTCAGCCGGAGGATCGCCTCCACGTGGACCTTCAGCATGTCCAGCTCGTCCTGGAGCGGAACGGTGAGGAAAGCACCCTTGTTGCCGAAGCCGGCGTTGTTCACCAGCAGGTCGACCGGGCGGGCGGCGTCCGACAGCCGCGCCTCCACGGCGGCGATGCCCTCCTCGGTGGCCAGATCGGCGGTGAGCACCTCGGCGTCGATGCCGTACTCGTCGTGCAGGTCCGCGGCGGAGCTCTCCAGCCGTCCGGTGTCCCGGGCCACCAGGACGAGCTGGTAGCCGCTCCGGGCGAGCCGGCGGGCGAACGCGGCTCCGATGCCGGCGGTCGCGCCGGTGATCAAGGCAGTGGTCATGCACCCGACCGTACCGACTCGCCGGCGGCCAGGGGTACCGCTCCGCGGCACCGGGGCGTCGCGGGCCTCCTCGGACCTTGCACGGACGGGCGGTTCGCCACCGAGCGCAGCCGGGACCGGGTTCCGCCCCGTGCCGCCGGTCACGCAGAGTACCCCCTTTGCACCTGACAGTTCGCACCCGTATCGTCGGACGAGGGGGCATCGCCGGGCCAGGCGATGAAGTCTCGATGAGGAGGCAGCCGATGCTTGCTCAGACCACCCGAACCACGCGGGCTCCGCTCGCCACGCCGGCCGAGGTCGACGTGCTCGGCACGCTGATGGTGGAGGACGAGGCGACCGTCAGTGACGCGCCCACGTACCGGCCCGAAGCCGCGGGCGTGCTGATCGCCCTTCTGCTGCTGTCGCCGAAGCAGCCCAAGGAGAAGACCCGGTAGCCGGCCGGGCCCACCGGTCTCCACGACAGGAGAGCCTCATTCCCATGCCGTTCGCCGACACTTCCCTCCGTGACGAGTACGCCGCGGCCGTCGAGCGAGTGGCGGGCCGGGTCCTCGACGCCCTCCGGGGCGCCGCGGGCCCGGCCGCGCCCGACCGGCCCGGCGGCAGCACGCCGGACGGCCCGCCGACCGGCCCGCCTGCGGAGCCACCGCTGCTGGAAGGCTCGTTGCCCCGGGCCGAGTTGGCGGCCGTCCGGGTGCTCGGGCCGGACGTGTTCGCCCCGCGGCTGCTGCACGGCCTCGCCCCCGACCGGCCGACCGTACTCGCCGCCGCCCTGGCCCTGAAGGCGTTCCCCGCCCCGGCCGACGGCGCGGCCGGCGATCCGTCCGCCAGCGCCGCGGCCGCGTCCTGGCGCGACCGCGCCACCCTCGATCTGCTCGCCCTCGGCGGTCACGTCGCCTCCGCCTCGCGGCCCGCACCCCGGCCGGGTCCGCCGCTGGCCCCCGTGCCCGAGCCCGACCGGCTCGGCTGGCCCCGCTGGTCGGTGGCCATGGCCCGGCTCTCGCCCCTCGCCCTGCCCGAGCTCGGCGGCCCGGTCCACGACCTCGCCCGCCGCCACAGCCTCGCCCTGGCCCGGGGAGCCACCCGCTCGATGATGCGGCGCGACCTCCGCACCGCCGCCCGGATCGCCAGGTGGCTGGCCTGGACCGTTGCGAGCGGCGCCCCGGAGCACCTGGAGGTCGCCCCCGTCCTCGACCGGGTCCGCGCCGCCGGTGACGGAAGTGCCCGGATCGCACTCGAAGTCGCCATCGCCGAGGGCCTGCTGGCCCTCCGGCCGAACGGAGCGGCCGCATGACCGGCACCACCGACACGACCGTCCTGCGCAGCGCCCAACAGGTCTCCTCGGGCGCGCTGCGCTGGCTGCACTCCTGCTACCGGAACGGGCTCGGGCGCTTCCCCGAGGACGCGACCATCGACCTGGCCGACCCCGACAACGTCTACAAGCCGCTGGGGGAGGCCGCGTTGGCGACCGGTCTGCTGCTGCGCGAGGGCGTCGCGGGCGCCGAGGACAGCCGGATCGCCCGCGAGACGCTCGACCTCGCCTGGGAGCAGCTGCGGGGCGGCGACCTGCTCTACGAGCGGCAGTTGCGCTACCCGCTGATGACCGACCCGCTGGAGGTCTACGTCCACTTCGCCCGGGCCGACTACCGCCACCGGGCCCTGGAGGAGCTGCTGGACTCACTGGCCCGGCTCCGTGCGGTGCAGGCCATGGAGATGCTGCCCAACCGGCGGCTGGCCGTCGCCAACGCCCGCCGGGTGGTGGGCCTGGAGCAGCGGCCGGACTGGTCCGCCCTCGCCGCCGCCACCTGGCTGGGGGCCACGCCCGAGCCCTGGATGATCGACTGGCTGACCGCCTACGACGTCACCCACACCGTGTTCCACCTCACCGACTGGGGCGCCCGGCCGGACGGGCTGCCCGCCCCGATGCGGGACTACCTGCGCGACTGGCTGCCGGTCTGGCTGGACGTCTGGCAGGAGATCGGCCAGTGGGACCTGGTCGGCGAACTGCTCATCGTCGCCGCGTGCATCGGCGAGGCCGAGGTCGGCATCCCCGGCTGGTTGGCGCTGGCCGCCGCGCAGCGGCCCGACGGTCTGGTGCCGCGGGACGCCGACCCGGTCGCCGACGAGCCGGAACAGCTGCTGACGGACCACGGCCACACCGCCGTCGTCACCGTGGTCGCCGCCGCGATCACCCTGGCCCGCGCACTGGGCGGCGCGTCCGGCGCCACCGCCGTGGCGGCCTAGGTGGACGGGCCGACCGGGAAGGCCCGGGCCGTCGGCGCGGCGGGCGGGCCGGTCGATTCACTCGAATCCCTCCTGGGCGAAGGCGAGTCGGGCGCCGGCAGCTCGGGCGACAGCGAGCTGGGCGCCGGCGAGCTGGGCGAGCAGGATGCGGAACGACTGGTCGCGGCGGCCGCGCCCTTCGCCACCGCCGTCACACTCGCCGTGGCCCGGGGCGAGCGGCAGGCCGTCCACTCCCGCGGGCGGCTGACGCACGGGGGTGCGCCCTGCACGCCGGACAGCGCCTTCGAACTAGGCTCCGTCACCAAGACGTTCACCGCGCTGCTGCTCGCCTCGATGACCGCACGCGGGGAGCTCGCCCCGGAGGACCCGATCGAGCGGCACCTCCCCCGGCCCTGGCGGCCACCGGCCGTCCGGACCGGCGGGCCCGTCCGGCTCCTGCACCTGGCCACCCACACGTCCGGGCTTCCCCGTCTGCCGCCGGGTCTGCTGACGAGCGCCCTGCCGGCCTGGTTCAGCAACCCGTACGCGGCCTTCCGGGACGAGCAGTTGCAGGCCGCGCTGGCCCGAACCACGGTGCGCCACCGGCCCGGTACGCGGTTCGCCTACTCCAACTACGGTGTCGGTCTCCTCGGGCGGCTGCTCGCCGAGGCCGCGTCCACCGACTACCCCGAGCTCCTCGCCGACCGCGTCTGCCGACCGCTGGGTCTGCGCACCGTGACCTGCAGCCCGGACCCACCGGACCGGGTGGTCGGGCACCGTCGCGAGCGCCCGCTGCCGCCCTGGCGCATCCCCGGCCTGCCGGGCGCCGGGGCCGTCCGCGCCGGCGGCGCGGACCTGCTGCGCTACCTCCGCGCCCATCTCGCCCCGGGTGACGGGGAGTTGGGCTCTGCGCTGCGCGACGTCCAGCGGCCCCGGCTGCGCCTGCCGCACTCCCGGGACCGGCTCTGCCTGGTCTGGAACCACCGCCGGATCGGTGGCCACGACCTGCTCTTCCACTCCGGCGGCACCCGCGGCTTCACCGCCTTCGTGGGCTTCTGCCCGCAGACCGCCACGGCCGTCGCCGCCCTGGCCAACTGCGCTCCCGCCCTGGACGGCCGGTTCGTCCAGGCCGGCTACGAGGCGCTGAAACGGCTCTCCTCCGCCCGGCCCTGACGGCGGCCGGCCGAGGGCGGGCGACGGCGACGGCGGGTCCGCCGGGTGGATCCACCCGGCGGACCCGGCGGCCGGATCAGTGCTCGGTCGAGCGGGCGGCCGTGTCGGCCGCTCCCCCGGCGCCGACCGGGCGCAGTCGGGTGGCGGCGGTGGCGGCCAACTGCGGGGCGAGCCTGGCGACGTCCCGGGAGCCGACGGCCGCGATGACCAGCGGCAGCAGCGCCCGGACGGGCTGCATGCCGCGCAGCCAGGCCTGGGCGTAGACGTGGGCCGAGCGGCGGGCGATGCCGTCCACCAGGCGGTCCACGGCCGGGCCGAGCGGGTAGGTCTTGTTGGCGGGCCAGGGCAGCCGGGAGCGCATCTGCTTCAGGACGGTGTCCTGGTCGGCGCCGCGCACCATGTCGGTGTCGGTCCAGCTCAGGTACCCGACACCGACCTTGACGCCCTGGTGCGCGACCTCGGCGCGGATCGAGTGGGCGAAGGCCTCCACCCCCGCCTTGCTGGCGCAGTACGCACTCATCAGCGGCGCCGGCGTGAGCGCGGCGAGCGAGGCGATCTGCAGCAGGTAGCCGCGGCTCTCGGCGAGGGCCGGGAGGAAGGCCCGGGCGGTGGCCACGCTGCCGAGCAGGTTCACCTCGATCACCCGGCTGAACGCCCGGTGGTCGCTGTCGAGCAGCGGGCCGCCGATGGCGATGCCCGCGTTGGCGACCACGGCGTCGATCCGGCCGTAGTGCTCCTTGATCAGCCGAGCGGTCTCGGTGAGTGCGTCGATGTCGGTGACATCGGCCTCCCAGGCGGTGGCGGACGGGCCGCAGAGGGCGGCGACGGCCTTGAGTTCGGCCGGCTCCAGGCCGACCAGCGCGACCTTGGCGCCGCGCAGGGTGAGCTTGCGGGCGAGCTCGGCACCGACGCCGCGCGCGGCACCCGTGACGACGACGACCTGCGCGGACAGCGGCTCAGTGGCGTTCATGCGGACACGGACCTCTCGGTGGCGGCGGGCGGCGTGGGGCGGGGAACGGTCGGGACGGACACGGTCGGGACGGCGCCACCGGCAGCGGCGGGCTCGGCAGCGGCGGGCTCGGCAGCAACCGCCCCGGCAGCAGCGGGCTCGGCCGCACGGAGGTGGGCGGCGGCCATCCGGTGGATCTCGGCGGCCACCTCGGCCGGCCGTTCCATCGGGGCCATGTGGCCGACACCGGGCAGCAGGAGCAGCCCCTGCGGGTCGGCCAGCGCCGCCACCATCCGGTGGGCGTGCACCGGCGGGGTGAGCCGGTCGTCGGTGCCGACCACGACGGCGGTCGGCGCGGTGAGCCGGGCCAGCCCCGGCCGGACGTCGAGCTCCCCCAGCACACCGGCCCACGCCGCCCGGACACCGGTGGGGCAGGAGTGCACGATGCGCGCCGCCGCCTCGACCGGCCCGTCGGGCGAACCCGCCCCCATCGTGGCGTACTTGAGCACGGACCGACTGGCCGGGCCGACCGGACCGAGCGGCAGCCGGGAGCGCAGCACCTGGCGGTGGAGGAACCGGCGCAGCCCCGGGGAGCGCACCACGCCGGGCAGCACGCGGAGTTCGGCGATCAGGTCGGACGGCCCGGTCGAGACGAGCACGGCGGCGGCGGTCCGCTCCGCGACCTCGGGGCGGCCGCCGGCGGCCATGATGGTCATGCCGCCCATGCTGTGCCCGGCGAGGAGGGCGCGCTCGCCGGCCGGGACGGTCCGGGTGAGCACGGCGGAGAGGTCCTCGGCCAGCGCGCGGGTGGAGTAGCGGACCGCGCTCGGCGGGATCTCGCTGCGGCCGTGTCCGCGCTGGTCGTACGCCACCACCCGGTAGCGGTCGACGAGTCGGCGGATCACCGGCGCCCAGAAGCGGGTGGAACAGGTCCAGCCGTGGGCGAGCACCACGGTCGGGGCGCCGGGTTGCCCGTGCACCTCGACGTGGAGCCGGATGCCGTCGGCCGAGCGGACGTCCAACTGCTCGACGGGGCGCAGCGGTTCGTAGTCGGCGGGGATCGCGGGGCTCATACCAGGGCCTCCTCGGCCGCGGCGGCCGGCCCCGGCGCCGCGGGGGCGGCGCGCATGATCAGCTCGTACTCGGCGAGGTCGACCTTCCGGGTGGCCCGGCGGAACGCCGTCGTCGAACCGGGCCAGAGCACGGTGTTCCTGCCGTTCGGGTCCAGGTACCAGCTGCGGCAGCCGCCGGTGGTCCAGACGGTGCGGTCCATCCGGTGCTGGAGTTCGAGGTTCCAGTGCCGCTGGGCGCGCTCGGTCGGCTGCATCGCGGTGGCGCCGATCGAGCCCAGGGTGGTGAGCGCGTCGATCAGGTAGTTCAGCTGGGACTCGATCATCAGGATCATCGAGCTGTTCCCGAGGCCGGTGTTGGGGCCGATCACGAAGAAGAGGTTCGGGAAGCCCCGCACGGTGGAGCCGCGCAGCGCCTCCATGCCGTCCTTCCACTCCTCCGCCAGGCTCGTGCCGCCGACGCCGAACACCCGCTCGCCGATGGGCATGTCGGTGACGTGGAAGCCGGTGCCGAAGACGATCGCGTCCACCTCGCGCTCGCTGCCGTCCGCCGCGACGAGGGTGGAGCCGCGCACCTCGCGCAGGCCGGAGGCGACCACCTCGGTGTTGGCGGCGGCGAGCGCCGGGTAGTAGGTGTTGCTGAGCAGGATGCGCTTGCACCCGATCCGGTAGTCCGGGGTGAGCCTGGCGCGCAGCGCGGGGTCGGCGACGCCCTGGGCGAGGTGCCGTTCGGCGAGCTGCTGCACGACCTTGAGCAGGCCGGGCCGGCGGACGAAGGCGTCCACCTGGAGCTCGCGCAGGGCGAAGAGGGTGCCGCGGCGGAGCTTGGCGGTCACGGGGAGCCGGCCGTGCAGCCACTTCTCGATCTCGGTGATCTCGCGGTCGCGGCGCGGCAGCACCCAGGCGGGCGTGCGCTGGAAGACCGTCAGCCGACCCACCCGCGGCTGGATCGACGGGATGATCTGGGCGGCGGAGGCGCCGGTGCCGACCATCGCGACCCGCTGGCCGGCGAGGTCGTAGTCGTGGTCCCAGCGGGAGGAGTGGAACACCTTGCCGGGGAAGGCGTCCAGGCCCGGCAGATCGGGGATCTGCGGATCGGCCAGCGGCCCGGCGGCGGAGACCACGGCGTCGGCGGTCCACTCGCCGGCCGTGGTGGTGATCCGCCAGCAGGCGTGGTCCGCCTCCCAACGGGCCTCGGTGACTTCGGCGTTGAAGCGCAGGTGCGGGCGGATGCCGAAGACGTCGGTGACCTTCTCCAGGTAGGCCCGGATGTCCGGCTGGCCGGAGAAGCTGCGCGGCCAGTCCGGATTGGGGGCGAAGGAGAAGGAGTAGAGGTGGGAGGGCACGTCGCAGGCGCAGCCGGGGTAGCTGTTGTCGCGCCAGGTGCCGCCGACCGAGTCCGCGCGCTCCAGGATGACGAAGTCGGTGATCCCGGCGCGGCGCAGCCGGACGCCGGCGCCGATCCCGCCGAAGCCGGAGCCGATCACCGCGACCCGGACGTGCCGGACGGGCGCCGGGGCCGGCGCGGCGGCTCCGGCCGACCGGGCCGTCGGCACGGTCACGGCGGTGGTCGCGCCCGGCGCGGTGGTCGCGTCCTGCGCGGTGGTCGTGGCCGGTGCGCCGGTCGCGTCCTGCGCGTCCGCCGCGGCCGCCTCCGGCGTGGCGTCGGCAGCGTCGGAGTCCCGGTCGGACGCGCCGGGGCGGGGGCGCTTGGTGCTGGATGCCATGCGGCGTCCTCCTGAGGGTGGGGGCCTGAGGTGCGCACTGCCGCGACGCGCCGCCTCCATGGTGCCGTGGCGTGCCGCGAGAACCATGCCAGCAATCACTGGCACGGTTGGCAGATTAGCCCTTGTTGACAGTCGATGGAAGAAGCCCGGCCGCCGCACCTCCACGATCGGCGGTCCTATGCTGAGCGCCGTGGACAAGGTCAGAGCGGCGGCGGACGACAGGCAGCGCGAGTACCGGGTGGAGGAGCTGGCCGAGGCGGCCGGCATCACCACCCGCACGCTGCGCTTCTACCGCGAACGCAAGCTGCTCCAGCCGCCGCGCAAGGAGGGCCGGATCGCCTGGTACGGCGACGCCCACCTCGCCCGGCTCCGGGTGATCGCCGAACTGCTGGAGCGCGGCCACACCCTGGGCGGGATCGCGGAGCTCATCGGCGCCGGTGAGAGCGGCCGGGACGTCGCCGAGCTGATCGGGCTGGAGGCGGCGATCGTCGCCCCCTGGTCCGACGAGACCCCGGTCCGGCTGGACTGGGACGAGCTGAAGGCCACCTTCGGGGATCAGCTCACCGAGGAGAACACCGCCGAGTCGATCGCCCAGGGCTTCATCACCGTCGACGAGGACGGGATCACCCACGTCAGCCGCCGGCTGCTGGACGCCACCACAGACCTCGTCGCCGAGGGCGTGCCGCTCTCGGCGGTGCTGGAGGCCAGCCGGCAAACCCAGGAGCACGTGGACGCGATCGCCGAGGTCTTCACCGCCCTGGCCCGCGAGTACCTCCTGGGCGCGCTCGCGGCCGACGCCCCGCTGCCGCCCGGCGAGGCCGCCCGGCTGACCGAGCAGGTGCTGCGGGTGCGCCCGCTGGCCCGGACCGTCACCGACGCGCAGTTCGCCCTGGCCATGGACCGCCGCGTGCACGCCGAGTACGAGGAGCTGCTGCGGCAACGCCTGGAACAGCGGGACGAGACCGACCCGGGGAGCGGGACCGGCCCCGAGGCGTAACGGGCACCGGGGCATTGCGGGCACCGCGGCGCAACGGGCACCGCGGCGCAACGGGCACCGGGGCGCAAAGGGGCACCGAGGCGTAACGGGCACCGCCACCGGGCAGGGATCCGGGCGCCTCGCCGCCTTCCGGAACGGAGTCGCCCGATGCCCCCCGCCCAGACCTCCGCCCCCGCCCTCACCCGCCGCGCACTGCTCGCCCTCGTCTCCGCCACGGCCTCCGGTCTGGCACTGGCCGCCTGCGGCTCCGGCGGCTCGGCCGACGCGACCGCCTCCACCGGCTCCGGCGACGGTTCGGGGAAGACGCCGGCCGGCACCCGCACCGTCCGGCACGCCCGCGGCGAGAGCACCGTCCCCGCGCGCGCCGCCCGCGTCGTCGTGCTGGACACCGATGTGCTGGACACCGCCGTGACGCTCGGCCTGACCCCCGTGGGCGCGACCGCGGTTGCCGCGGGAGCGCCGCTGTCCGGCTACCTCCCGGCGGCGCGACTGGCCGGGACCAAGACCGTCGGCACCATCGGCCAGGCCAGTCTGGAGGCCGTCGCCGCGCTCAAGCCGGACCTGATCCTGAGCAACCAGGTCCGCGACGACAAGCGGTACGACGAGCTGTCGAAGATCGCACCGACCGTCCTCACCAAGACCACCGGCCCGGCCTGGAAGGAGAACTTCCGCCTGCACGGCGAGGCGCTCGGCCGCCAGAGCGAGGCGGCGGCGGTGGAGTCCGCCTACCGGACCGAGGCGGCGGAGCTGGTGGCGGCCCTCGGCGGTCCGGAGAAGGCCGCGGCGACCAAGGTGGAGATGGCCCGCTTCCTGGCCGGCGCCCCCACCCGGCTCTACCTCAACGACACGTTCATCGGCTCGGTCTTCAAGGACCTCGGCCTCGGCCGGCCCGCCAACCAGGACAAGCCCGGGTTCTCCGTCGAGATCAGCCCGGAGCAGGTGGACCAGGCGGCCGCCGACGTCATCTTCTACTCGGTGTACGGGGACGCGTCCAAGTCGGACCGGGCGAAGATCATGGAAGGCTCGCTCTGGCGGAACCTGGAGGCGGTGCGCACCGGCCGGGTCCATGCCGTGGACGACGGACTGTGGATGCTCGGCATCGGCTACACCGGCGCGGGCCTGATCCTCGACCAGATCCGGAAGAGCCTGGTCGGCTGAGCCCCCCCGGGGGGGGCGGCGTCGGCTGCACCGGCGCGGGGCGGGTATCCGCCCGCGCCCCCGGGTTCACCGCCAACTCCCGCGTGGAAGAAGGTAGTAGGGACCACCGGGAGGGGGCGGGCAATGGACGCACTGGTGACCGCGGGCACGGTGGCGATCCCGGCCCTCGCGGCATGGTCGGTGCTGCGGCTCTGGCTCCGCCCCGGGGCGACGCTGGGCGACGCGGTGTCGGCGTACGGGTGGTCCGCGCTCGGCCTGGCGGTCGGCCACTCATCCGGCCCCGGCTGGCTGGTGCCCGCCTGCTGGACGGCGATCGGACTCGCGGTGGCGTACCACCTCGGCCGCCTACTCCTGTGGATCGTCGCGAAGCCGATCGTCCCGACCGATCCCGCCGCGCTGCGCCGACGCCTGCTGGACGCCTGCCGCGCGGAGACCGGGCCCGAGGCGTTCCTGGTCGGCGTGAGCCCGGACGGGTACCTCACCTTCTGGGGGCTGGAGGCCGCGGGCATCCCGCGCTGCCGGCTCCGCCCCGGCCCGGGCTGCGCGACCTGCCTCCTGGAGGAGCTCGTCGGGGAGTTGGCCGTCAACGCGGCGGACGTCGTCGCGGAGTACCGGGCCCGGTTGGCGGACCGGGCGAACCAGCTGTTCGCCCTGCGGCGCGGCGTGATCGACAACCGGTGGAAGGCGGAGCTGCGCCCGGTCAAGGGGGCCAGGACGCCCTTCGAGCACTCCCCCTGCACCGTCCACCGGTTCTGAGCGACGCACGGTTCACCCGCCCCGCCCGGCACAGTTCACCCGGGGCGGCCTGCGCCGTTCACCGGCGCCCGGCCGCCCGCGCCCCCACCGGGCCGCGCCCCGGCCGGAGTTGGCCGGTCCTCCAAGACGGGCGAGCGACCTCGGGAGACTCCGCTGGGTGATCGTACGGTTACCCGCCCGTCCGACCGGCCGTTACGGTCGAGGCTCACCCGCGGCCCTTCCACAGGCCGGGCCGGTGGTGGGAGGCGGGCGCCCACCCCGGCCGCATGTGGGGGCTCACCGAATGTCCGTGGTCACAAGATTCCGATCGGCGGCGCAGCTGACGGGCGGTGGAGTGCTGGTCTGGTCGCTGCTGGGCCGGCTGCCCAATGCGATGTGCCCGATCGGCACCCTCCTGCTGGTCACCCGGAACACCGACAGCGTCTGGCGGGGCTCGGTGGTCGCGGGCGCACTGGCCGTCGGCCAGGCGGTCGGCGGGCCGCTGGTCGGCCGGCTCGCCGACCGGCGCGGACAGCGGTCCGTCGGCCTGGTCGCGGCCGCCGTCAACACGGTGGCGATCCTGGCGCTGGTGGCCGCCTCCGAGGGCGGGCTCGACCTGGCGTGGCAGATCGGGTCGGCCGCGTTGATCGGGCTCTCGGTGCCGCTGGTCGGCCCGCTGTCGCGCAGCCGATGGGTCGGGCTGGCCGACGGGGAAGCCGAGTTGACGTCCTCGATGCTCTCGCTGGACGGCATCGTGGACGAGATCTCCTTCACCACCGGTCCCGCGCTGGTCGGTGTGCTCGCCACCCTGGCCTCGCCGGCCGTCGGGCTGCTGACCGCGGCCGCGCTGGTCGGCGCCTGCGCCACCCTGTTCGCCCTGCACCCCACCGCCGCTCCGGGCACCACCGCCCCCGGAACCGCCGGGGCCCGCGGGGAGCGGGCCGCCCACCGCCGCTCCGGCGAGCGCCTGTTGAGCGCTCCGTACGTCCTGCTGCTCGCCGGGATGGGACTGCTGGGGGCCTGCTTCGGCTCGGTGCAGGTCGGTGTCACGGCCACCACGGACGCCCTCGGGCAGCCGGGTGCGGCCGGGCTGCTCTACGGGTTCATGGGCTTCACCAGCGCCTTCGCGGGCATCGCCACCGCCGCCCTCCCGATCCGGTGGGGGCTCCCGCTGCGACTGCGGGCCGGGACCGTCCTGCTCTGCTCCGCCTCCGTCCTGCTGCTCTTCTCCGGCGGCGGTGTGACCGCGCTGGCCGCCGCGATCGGCTGCCTGGGGGTGGCCGTCGCCCCGCAGATGATCACGATGTTCGGGCTGGTGGAGCGGACGGTGCCGACCGCCCGGCTGGGCGAGGCGATGGCCGCGCTGGTCAGCGCGATCATCCTGGCCCAGTCGGCCGGGACGTTCCTGGGCGGCTGGTTCGCCGACCACGTCGGCCCCACCGCGCCGTTCCGGGTCACCGTCGCCTCGGCCGCGGCCGCCCTGCTGCTCGCCCTGCTCACGGCCACCGACCGCCGCTACCGGCGCCGGAGCCCGGCGCGGGCCGACGTCCGGAGCCACGCCGACGCCGGCGCCGGCACCCCGGCAGCCCGCACCGCCGGCGCGGCCGAGGACGCCGTCCGACCCGTCGCCGGTTCCACCACGAAGCCCAAAATCACCCCAACACCCGGCGCGGATTCCCGGCAGGACGCGGAGCCGACGCGCCCTCACCGTGAAGGAATCGAGCAGCCCGCGCCGTCGCGGAGGGCGTAGCGGCACGGTCCGCGCCACACGTTAGGCTCACCCCCGATGCCCGCGCCGCACCACGTCGCGCGGGCATCGAGCCATACGGACTGACGTACCGGAGCCGGGCGGCACCGGTCGCGCGGCGTACGCCGGAGACGGGGGAACGGGGAGACATGAGTGGCGGACCAGCCCAGGGTTCCGGGGGCACGGGTGACGGCGGAGCCGGCGGATACGGCGTCAACGTGGCCGGACTGCACGGGGTCAGCGAGGCCCTGAGCAAGACGGCGACCGACATCGCGGAGGCCAAGACCGCCTACGCGGGCGCGCTCTGCTACGCGTCGACGGCCTTCGGCGAGTTCGGGATGGACAAGGCCTGGTCGTCCTTCGACCAGAACTGGTCCAAGGAGATCGACGTCACCCAGCGCGCCCTGGACGAGCTGGCGCAGAAGATGTCGACCACCACGGCGAACTACCGCAACACCGAGAAGGCCGTGGCCGCCTCGCTGGTGCCGGCGGGCGGCGGCCGATGAGCAAGGTCAAGGACCTGGAGAGCGCCCAGCACAGCATCGAGAAGTTCTCGCTCATGTTCGCCAACCTCCAGCTGCTGGAGGGGATCGACAAGGCGCTGGCCGTCCCGGAGCCGGTCGGCGACCCGGGTGCGATCCGGGCCCGGGCCCAGGACTACGCCAAGGCGGCCGCCTCCTTCGGCAAGGCCGCGCAGGACCTCTCCGGCATAGCCGCCAACCAGCTGCCCGCGGTCTGGACCGGTTCGGTGGCCGAGCACGCCACCCAGGCGGTGCACGCGATGTCGGCGGAGACGGTCACCTCCAAGGACACCCTCGCCGAGGCCGCGAAGGTGCTGGAGGCCTGGGCCAACGACCTGCAGTGGGCGAAGACCGTCGACGCCCAGGGCCGCCAGCAGCTGCAGGCCGCGCGGGAGAAGGCGCGCAAGGACCCGGGCGGCTTCGACCAGGGCGCGCGCGAGGAGGCCCTGAACGGCGTCGCCGCCCAGCTGTCGGGCGCCCGCCGCGCCGAGAGCTGTGGGACGAGCACGGCGAGCAAGCTCAACCAGCTGGCGTCCAAGGCCCGTGCCGAACGGGCCGGCCAGGGGTCGATCGACCCGCTCGCGGCCGTGGTGCTGGCCACCGAGAAGAACCCGGGCGCCGGCGAGGACGACGGCTACATCCTCACGCCCAACCAGCTGGACCGCGCCACCCAGATCCTCGGCGTGATGCCCGGCGGCGACCAGGCGGCCTTCCGCGCGCTGCTCTCCAACGCCAAGTCGCCCGAGGAGTCGGCGTACCTGTGGAAGGCGCTGGCGGCCGGCCACTCGGTGGCCGACATCCAGAAGTTCGACGAAGGCATCCACCCGCACGGCGACGACCCGGCCTGGCTCGCCCAGCACCTGGTGCCGGCGACCAGCACCGGTGACACCAACCGCGAGTCCTCGGACAACATCGACGTCACGTACCAGGGCCAGCAGGTCAACATCGACGGGTACTCGGTCTACTCGCAGCGCAACGTCAGCGACTGCGTGGCCGCGTCCACCGTGATCGCCCAGGCGAAGCTGGACCCGCTGCTGATGTACCAGCTGACCACCGGCGGCACGCCCGACGTGCCCGGCGCGGACTCGCCGGACAACTTCGAGCAGCGGCTGCAGAAGACCTACATCGGCGAGTACATCGACGGCCAGAAGGTCGACGGCCGGAAGACCTACCCCAAGGAGGACAGCGGCCTCGGCCCCAAGGCCCAGACCTACCTGGCCGACAAGGACCTCGGCAAGGCCACCGGCGCCGACTACGAGCACGTCGAGCTGGAGAGCGACGCGGACCGGCGGGCGGCGCTGGCCCGGATCGAGAAGTCGGTGGACGAGGGCCTGCCCGTCCCGATCACCGTCCGCAACAGCGACTCCGGCCACCAGATGATGATCATCGGGCGGGACGGCGACAGGCTGCAGATCTACAACCCCTGGGGCTTCACCTCCTGGGTGACGGAGGAGCAGTTCGTCAACAGCCAGCTCGGCGGACTGACCCCCGGCGACCACCCCCTGAACAAGTCGACCGCCCTGGAGCTGCCGAAATGACCACCGTCCGGTCGGACGCCGAACTGGCGGACCTCGACGTCCCCGCCGCCGTCACCCGCGGCCTGCTGCTCGCCGGCGGCCCGCGCCAGGCCCTGTTCACCGAGGCCGCCATCGCCGCCGCGCACCGGGCCGAGGCCGCGGGCATCGGCCCGTACCCGCTGGGGTTCCTGGCCCAGCACGTCCGGGCCGGCGGCTTCGCGGCGGCCCTCGCCCTGCCCGACCCGGTCATCGGGGAGCCCGGCCGCACGCTGGTCCGCGGCTGGCTGCAGGCCGCTGCGGCGACCGGCGCCGACCTGGGGCGCGAGCACCTGTTCGCGCGCTGGCTGGCGGAGGTCGCCGCGCTGATCTCGCTGCGGCGCGACGTCCGGGAGGGGAACGCGTGACGGGCGGCCGACGCCGTCCGCTCCACCGAGGCCTCGCCGTGGCCGCCGCCCTCGTGGTGGTGGCCACGGCGGCCGGCTGCTCCTCCTCCGCGGCCGACGGGCCGGGCCGGCAGCCGGACACCGTCCTCGCGCTGCCCGCCGACAAGGACGCGGACGCCGTGGGCGGCGGCCGGCAGCCCGCCTTCGAACCGTCCGAGGTGCACCTCGCGGTCGGCGGTTCGGTGGGCGTCAGCCTGACCTCCGCGCCGCTGCCGCACGGCTGGCAGCTCGCCGGCGAGGGCGACCCGGCGATCGTCCGCCGGGGCCCGGACGCCCCGCTGAGCAGCTGCCCGGCCGACTCGGCCGGCTGCGGCCACACCGTCCGGCAGACCTGGACCGCCGTCACCGCCGGCTCCACCACGCTCACCTGGCACTTCGTCGACCGCACGAGCTGCGGCCGCGGAACCGGCGGGTCGGCGACGGCCGGTTCGGGAACGGCCGGTTCGGGAACGGCGGGTTCGGGGACAGCGGGTTCGGGGACCGCCGGCGCAGGGGCGGGCGCGACGGCCGCGGCCGGTACCAGTGCCGGGACCGCCGGTCCCGCGTCGTCCTGCAAGGTGCTGGCCGTCAAGGAGGTCCGGATCAGCGTGGGCTGACGGACCGGCAGGGGGTGATCCGCTCCGGGGCACCGCTCCGCCGCGTACGCCTACGATCTGATCATGATCAAGGGAACGCTGGTGAAGCTGCGCGCACTGCGCGCGGAGGACGCGGAGCACCACCTCCGCTGGCGCAACGACCCGGAGGTGGTGCGGTTCGCCGCAGCCGGGGACCCGTGCTTCGGGCCGGTCACGGCCGAGGGCGTGGAGATCGGATTCTCGACGATACTCCGGCTGGTCCCCAGGGAGGCCGCCGTGCTCACCGTCGAGGAGGCGGCGACCGGCCGCGTCATCGGGATGGTCGACTACCGCGACCTCGACCCGTTCATCGGCGTCGCCACGCTCGGGATCACCATCGGCGAGAAGGAGTTCTGGGGCCGTGGCCACGGTTCGGAGGCGCTGCGGCTGCTGGTGGACCACCTCTTCGGCGCCTACGGCCTGAACCGGCTGGAGCTGGACACCTGGAGCGGCAACGAGCGGGCCGTCCGGACGTTCACCCGGCTCGGCTTCCGGGAGGAGGGGCGCCGCCGCGCGGCGGCCCTGGTCGGCGGCGTCCGGTACGACCGGGTGCTCTTCGGCATGCTCCGCGAGGAGTGGGAACCGGCGGTCAGGCCGTAGCACCCGGCGGAGCGGCCCCGCTCCGGCGCAGCGGGGCACCGGGAACGGGGCCGCTCCGCCCTGGAGGCAGGTGCGTCCCGGCCCCGGCCGGGACGCGCCGTCAGAGTGCGCGCCCCAACAGCTCGAACAGCGCCTTCCAGTGCCGGGCGTCCCCCTCCGGGTGGTAGGGCACGGTGTCGGTCTGGGTGAAACCGTGCCGGGCGCCTTCGTAGACCTCGCAGGTGTGCTTGACACCCGCGGCGGCGAGCGCGGCGGCGAACCGGTCGATCTCCTCGGCCGGCAGCGACGGGTCCTGGTCGGCGTGGCCGAAGTAGAGCTCCGCGGTGACCCGTTCGGCGACCAGGTGCGGGCTGTCCGGGGAGTCGGTGGCGAGGTAGGCGCCGTGGAAGCCGGCCGCCGCCGCGACCCGGTCGGGGAACGCTCCCGCCGTGCGCAGGGCGAGGCCGGCCCCGAGGCAGTAGCCGGTGATGCCGACCGGGCCGTCCGTGACCAGCGGGGACGCGGCCAGCCAGCCCAGGTAGGCGTCGGCGTCGCGGGCGAAGAGCTCCGGGGTGAGCGCCTCGATCATCGGGCCGAGGCGCTGGAACAGCGTCGGGTCGGCGGCCGTGCTGATCAGCGCGGGCGGCTCGGGAAGCTCGATGATCGGCGTACGGCCGTACCGGTAGAGGACGTTGGGCACCAGCACGGTGTAGCCCTCGGCGGCGATCCGGTCGGCCATCGCCGTCAGCGCGGGCCGGATGCCGAAGGCGCTCATGAAGAACAGCACACCGGGGTGGGCGCGGCCGTCGTCCGGACGGGTGAGGTAGGCGTCGGCCGTGCCGTCCGACGTCGTGATGTCCACGGATGTGCCGCGTACGGCGGTTGCCACGCTCGTCTCCTCTGCTTCGGGCGGGTGGAGTTCGGCCCGCGCGCAGTATCGGCTGCCGCGCTCCTCGCGTCCACGTATTTACGGCCGCCGCCCGCGCCGGGCGCGGCTCAGGCGCCCCAGGTGCGGGTGCAGAGCACCAGCCGGTACCCGTCCGGGTCGGCGACGGTGACGCCGAACTCGTCCCAGTACGGGTTGTGCGCCGGCACGCGCGTTCCGCCGGCGGCCTCCAGGCGCGCGACGACGGCCTCGTCCACCGGCGCACCCAGGTAGAGGACGAAGAGGTCGTCGACGGTCGGCGTCGGCTCCAGCGGCCGCTCGGGGTCGCGGGTCAGCTCGAAGTGCCAGGTGCCGCCGGGGAGGCCGACCATGACCAGGTCGTGCTCACCGGACACGCGCTCGGTGGAGCGCCAGAGCACCGAGAGGCCGAGGCCGTCGACGTAGAAGCGCTCGGCGGCGGCGAGGTCCCGGGAGGGGCGGGCGAGGCGGATCCGCGTAGTGGAGTCGATCATGCGATGAGCCTATCCGCCCACCGGGGCGCCAGGAGCCTGACAGCCGCTCAGAACCGCTGCAGCCGCTCCTCGTCGGAGGTGCGGGGGCAGGTGAGGCAGGCGGAGTCCGGGCGGATCGTGTAGTAGAGGCAGCAGCCGAGCCGGGTCCGGGTGTGGTGCTCCAGGCCGTCGGCGCCGCGCAGGACGCGGAAGTCGGCGGCGCCCGGGAGCGGCTGGGTGCCGCCGGGCAGCACCGATGCGGCGGCCGCGACGGCGGCGGCCTCCTGGTCGAGCATCCGGCCGAGGTACCAGACGGCGGAGGCCAGGTCGTCCGTGACCATGCCCCAGAGGGCGCGGGTGCCGCGCCGGGTGGGCCCGGCGAAGGCGGTCAGCAGCGGTTCCACGTGGGCGACGACGGCGGCGCGCAGCTCGGCGCGGAGTTCGTCGTCGCCCGGCAGGGTGCGGTGGGCGCGCGGGCGCAGTGCGAGGTCGCCGGTGGGGGCGTGCAGCCAGAGGTCGCGGGGGTCGATCACGGGCACGCGCCGGGCGAGGTGCCAGGGGCCGGCGATCAGGAGGCAGGCGGACCAGACGTAGTGGTGCAGCAGCCGGGAGGCGGCGACGTGCGGGCGCGGTGAGGTGCCGTGCTCCGCGGCGAGCGGGGCGATCCGGGCGGACTCGCCGGCCAGCGCCTCGGCCAAGGCGGCCGGATCGGCCGCGAGTTCGGCCGCGGAGTGCCAGCCCCGGGCGGGTGCGGGGTCCGGGTCCTCGGCCGCGAGCAGCGTGAGCGCGAGGGCCGGGCAGAGTTCCACCAGCCGCCGGTAGTCCGCGACGAGCGCCGCGTCGCCACGACGGACGCGCGAAGCGTCCACATGGCGGGACGACACCGCGCCAGCGCCGGGCGCGTGGGCGGTGCGCGCGAGCGCGGCGGGTGCAAGCGCGCCGGCTGCGAGCGCCGGGTGCGCCCCGCGGGTGGGCACACCGTCCGGGGCGGCCTGCGGGCCGGGGGCGAGCGGGCCGCCCGGCGCATCGTCAGCACAGAGAGAACCCCGTGCGGACGGGGCCGCGGGCATGGGTGTGGCACCCGAGATCATCGGCACTCCCGAGATCGATTAAGGTGAGGCTCACCTTACAGCCGCACCGAACCGCGCGATCGCCGACCCGCCCCGAGGGTCGGGCCACCCGTCCGGACCTGAACCCGGACAGCTCCACCCGGGACGGACGGATCGGGACAGGGCTTGACGAAGTTAGGCATGCCTAACCTAATATCTCGCATCGTGTTGAACACCGACCCGCCGACGGCCACCGCCCCGGCAGCACCCAGGGCCTCCGCCGTTCGGCGGCCCCTGCTGCTGACCGCCGGAGCCGGCGCGCTCGTCCTCTGCGTCGCACTGAGTCTCGCGCTCGGCTCCCGCTCCATTCCGATCTCCACCGTGGTCGACGCCCTGACCGGCTCCGGGTCCGGTGGCGACGCCGACGTGGTGACGGGCCTTCGGGTCCCCCGCACGATCATCGGCCTGGCCGTCGGCGCCGCGCTCGGCGTCGCCGGGGCCGTCGCCCAGGGCGTCACCCGCAACCCGCTGGCCTCGCCGATCACGCTCGGCATCAACGCCGGCGCGAGCTTCGCCGTGGTCGCCGCGATCTACTCCCTCGGGCTCTCCCAGCCGGTCCAGTACGTCTGGTTCGCCTTCCTCGGAGCGGCCGTCGCCGCGGTGGCGGCGTTCGCGATGTCCCGGCGCGGCGGGGACCTCGACCCGGTCCGGCTGGCGCTCGGCGGCACCGTGCTCACCGTGGTGCTCACCTCCTGGACCTCCGCGCTGATGCTGGCCAGCCACCGCACGCTGGACGAGGCCCGGTTCTGGCTGGCCGGCTCGATCGCCGGGCGGCACCTCGACACCCTCACGCCCGTCCTGCCGTTCCTGGCCCTCGGCCTGATCGGCGCCTTCGCCGTCGCTCCCGCGCTCAACGCGCTGGCCCTCGGCGACGAGGCCGCGCAGTCGCTCGGCGTGCCGGTCGCGCGGATCCGCGTCCTCGGCGGCCTCGCCGTCGTGCTGCTCGCCGGCAGCGCGGTCGCCGTCGCCGGACCGGTCGCCTTCATCGGCCTCGCCGCCCCGCACCTGGTCCGGCCGCTGCTCGGCAACGACCACCGCTGGCTGCTGCCCGGCTGCCTGATCACCGGTCCGCTGCTGCTGCTCGCCGCCGACGTGCTGGGGCGTCTGGTGGTCCGGCCGTCCGAGATCGAGGTCGGCATCGTGACGGCCTTCCTCGGCGCGCCGCTGCTCGCCGTGCTCGCCCGGAAGGTGGCCCGATGACCGCGCTCACCCTGGACACCGCGGCGCGGGCGGCCGCGGGCACGAGCGCCGCCCGTCGCCGTGCCCGGACCGCCGCCTGGTCCCTGCTGGCCGCCGCGCTGCTGGTGCTGCTCACCGGCGTCGCGCTCGGCACCGGGCAGGTGAAGATGTCCGTCTGGGACGCGCTGCGCGCCCTGGTCGGCGTCGGCGACGCCGGAAACGTGCTGGTGGTGCAGGAGTTCCGGGCCCCCCGGGTGGTCTCGGCGCTGATCGCCGGCGCCGGACTCGCCGTGGCCGGCTCGATGCTGCAGCGGCTCTTCCGCAACCCGCTGGCCTCCCCCGACACCATCGGCGTCACCGGCGGGGCCTCCTTCGGCGCCGTCCTGATGCTCGCCACCGGCGCCTCGCAGGAGCTGATCCCGCTCGCCGCGCTCGGCGGCGGCCTGCTGGCCGCGCTGCTGCTCGGCGGCTTCGCCTGGCGCTCGCGGATGGCGGTGACCCGGTTGGTGCTGGTCGGCCTGGCGGTCCAGCAGGGCCTCGCCGCGGCGGTCAACCTGATGATCGTCCGGTTCCCCGCCGAGCTCGCCGCCTCCGCGATGCAGTGGACCACCGGCTCGCTTTACGGGCGCAACTGGACCGAGGTCTGGATCGGCGGCACCGCCATCGCGGTCACCGCCGCCGTCGCGGTGCTCTGCCACCGCCGGGTCGCCGTCCTGGACCTCGGCGACGACTCGGCCGGCGGCCTCGGCCTCAACCCGAACCGCGACCGGCTGCTCCTGCTGCTCCTGACCATCGCGCTCGCCTCGCTCGCCGCCGCGCTGACCGGGCCGGTCGCCTTCGTCGCGCTCGCCGTGCCGCACCTGGTCCGGCTGCTGGCCGGGCCGCCGACCCTCGGCACCCTCGGCCTCACCGCGCTCACCGGCGCCGTGCTGCTGCTCTCCTCGGACCTCCTCGTGCTCCACGTGATCCCCGTCCACGGCCTGCCGGTCGGTGCCGTCACCGCCACCCTCGGCGCGCCCTGGCTCCTGGTGCTGATGATCCGCCAGGGCCGACTCCCCCAGAGGAGCAACTGATGACCGCCGCCACCGACCGGCAGCCCGCGAGCGAGGGGCCGACCGGCGCCAACCGGCTCGCCGCCCACGGCCTCCATCTGAGGTACGGCAACCGGGTGATCGTGGACGGGCTCGACCTGGAGCTGCCCGGCGGCGCCGTCACGGCGATCGTCGGCCCGAACGCCTGCGGCAAGTCCACCCTGCTGCGCGGCCTGGTCCGGCTGCTCGACCCGGCCGCCGGAACCGTCACCCTGGACGGCTCCGACATCCACCGGATGCCGGCGCGGGCGCTGGCCAAGCGGATGGGCCTGCTGCCGCAGCAGCCGGTCACCCCCGAGGCGATCACCGTCGAGGCGCTGGTGCGGCTCGGCCGCTTCCCGCACCAGCGGATGCTCAGCCCGTGGTCCAAGGCCGACCAGGCCGCGGTCGAGGAGGCGCTGGCCCGCACCGGCACCGACGTGCTGCGCGACCAGCAGGTGGACCGGCTCTCCGGCGGCCAGCGCCAGCGGGCCTGGATCGCCCTGGCGCTCGCCCAGGACACCGAGCTGCTGCTGCTCGACGAGCCGACCACCTTCCTGGACCTGCGGCACCAGCTGGACGTCCTCGACCTGGTCGCCGACCTGCACGCCGAGGCCGGCCGCACCGTCGTCATGGTGCTGCACGACCTCGGCCAGGCCGCCCGCTACGCCGACCACCTGGTGGTGCTCAAGGACGGCCGGCTGGCCGCCGCCGGAGCGCCCACCGAGGTGCTGACGGCGGAGCTGGTCGAGGAGGTCTTCCAGGTGCCCTGCCGGGTGGTGCCCGACCCGGAGACCGGCACCCCGCTGGTCGTACCACGGGCACGGACCCGATCGCGGGCCGCCGCCACTTCCTCGGGCTGATCCCCCTTCCGTCTTCCGGCCGCCCCGTCCACCCGCGGGCCGAGCCGGTATCCCACCCTGCCCGGAACCGTCCGGCAACCCCGCACCAGAGACAAGGAACCGTCATGAACCGCTCCGTCCGCGCCCGCAGACTCCCCGTCGCCGTCCTGGCCGTCGCGCTCTCCACCACGCTGCTCGCCGCCTGCGGTGGCAACGGCGACTCCAAGGACGCCGCCAAGCCCGCCGGCGACGCCGCCTCGGCCGCCGCCGGCTCCGGCGCGGTCTTCCCGCGCAGCGTCACGCACGCCGCCGGCACCGCCGAGATCAAGGCCCAGCCGAAGCGCGTCGTGGTCCTGGACAGCGGCGAGCTGGACGACGTCACCCTGCTGGGCATCACCCCGGTCGGCGCGGTCTCCCCGCACATGAAGACCGAGGGCGGCTTCCCGGGCTACCTCAAGGACAAGATCAAGGACACCAAGGACGTCGGCCCGATGGCCGAGCCGAACCTGGAGCTGATCGCCTCCCTGAAGCCCGACCTGATCCTCTCCTCGAAGGTCCGGCACGCCAAGGTCTACGACAAGCTGAACGCCATCGCGCCGACCGTGCTGGCCGAGACCACGGGCTTCCCGTGGAAGGAGAACCTCGCGCTCTACGCACAGGCGCTCGGCAAGGAGGCCGAGGCGAAGAAGGCGCTCGCCGACTACGAGGCCCGCGCCGCCAAGCTCGGCGAGGCGATCAAGGCCAAGTACAACGGCACTGCGCCGACCGCCTCCGTGGTCCGCTTCGTCGCCGGCCCGACCCGCCTCTACCAGAAGCAGTCGTTCAGCGGCGTCGTGCTGAAGGACGCCGGCCTGGGCCGCCCGGCCTCGCAGGACGTCGACAAGTCGATGCTGGAGGTCAGCGCCGAGCAGATCAACCAGGCCGACGCCGACCTGGTCTTCGTCACCGTCGCCGACGACCCGACCAAGACCAAGCAGAGCGAGGTCCAGGGCACCCCGGTCTGGCAGGGCCTGAACGCCGTCAAGAACAACAAGGTGTTCAACGTGCCGGACGAGACCTGGATGTCCGGCATCGGCGTCCAGGCCGCCGACGCCATGCTCGGCGACATCGCCAAGGCCACGGGCGTCGACGCGCCCAAGTAACCACCCCGACGGACGGGGCGGGCCGCCCGCACGACGGCCCGCCCCACCCCCAGCCCGGCTCCCCCCACGGAGAGGACCACGCCGACCATGCGGCTCTACCTGCTCGCCCACAACCCCACCGACTCGGTCACCGAAGGCTTCCTGCCGGCCGCCGTGCGGCTCGGGCTCGACGTCACGGTCCTCACCGACCACGCCGAACAGCACCGACGCGCCTACGCCGGAACGGAGTTCGCGCCCGAGGTGGTGGAGTGCGAGGTCCGGGACTTCCGCGAGGTCGTCGGTCTGATCTCCCGGCACCACACCCCGGACGCCGTGTTCAGCAACAGCGACCACCTGCAGACCCAGACCGCCCTGGCCGCCGAGTACTTCGGGCTGCCGGCCAAGGACTGGAAGGCCGCGCTGCGGGCCAAGAACAAGGGCGAGCTGCGCCGCCACCTGACCGCCGCCGGCCTGGACACCGTCCGCTCGGTCGAACTCGACCCCGGGCAGGACCCGGCCCTCCTACGGGAAGCCGACCTGTCGTTCCCGCTCGTGCTCAAGCCCCGCGAGGGCGTCGCCAGCGAGGACGTCTCGCTGGTCGCCGACATCGCCGAGCTGGAGCAGCGCTGCAAGGAGATCCAGCACCGCCGGCCCGGTGCCGCGCTGGTCGTCGAGGAGTTCCTCGACGGGCAGTTGTGCACACTGGAGACGCTCGGCGACGGCCGGACCCGCCACGTCCTCGGCGGCCTCCGGACCAGGCTCTCGCCTCCCCCGTACTTCATCGAGGAGATGCTGGAGTTCGTCCCGGCCCACCCGGCGGCCGTGGTCGAGCAGGTCCTGGCCCAACTCGACGCGATCGGGGTCGGACTCGGCGCCTGCCACACCGAGTTCGTCGTCCAGCCGGACGGCCGCGCCCGGATCATCGAGGTCAACTACCGTGCCATCGGCGACCAGTGCGACCTGATGCTCGCCGAGATCCTCGGCATCCCGCTGTTCGAGCACATCCTCGCCGTGCACCTCGGCCGGGAGCTCCCCGCCGACCTCGGCGAGCGCTGCGCCGCCACCCCGCGACGGGCCCGCAACGAACCGGTCTGCGCCGACCGGGCCGGCACCCTCACCGCCGCGCCCGGCCCGTACGACGAGGAGTGCGACGGCGTCCGGCTCGCCTACCGGCCGCTGCGCGCACTCGGCGAGCAGCACGAGCACTACCACACCAACCGGGACTACCTGGGCGTGATCTGGGCCGTCGGGACCGACCAGGCCGCCGTGGACACCTCGGTCGCCCGGTTCATCGCGGCCAACCGCTGGGAGATCACGCCGTGACCGCCGGCCCGGGGGCCCGGCCGACCGGTGGGCGGGCCGGCGTCCCCCGCACCGCCGCACCCGTGCCGGCCGACGCGCTGGCGCTGCGGGTGCTCTCCGCGCTGCTGCGCGAGGACGTCCTCGGCCTGCGCACCCGCAGCACCGTCGAAGAGCGGCCGGACGGCCGCTGGCTCCGGCTCGGCCTCGGCTCCCGGACGGTGGCGCTGCCGGTGGCCGAGGAGGGCTTCCAGTGCGAGTACGCCGCCCGGCTGCCGCTGCTGGAGGTCGACGGCGCCGAACTCGGCGACCTCGACCGGGCCGTGGCCGCCCTCGCCGGCCTCGCCGACCCCGAGGACGGCGCGGGCTGGCGCGCCTTCGCCGAGGAGTGCCGCCAGACCCGCGCGACCATGGAGTTGCACGAGCGCTCCCGCGCCGAGGTGCACACCCGGCTCGCCGACCTCTACGGCGCCGACCCCGCGTACTGGACCGGCCCCACCGCCACCCTCGCCCTCGACACCCTGGCCGCCTACCTCGACCATCCGGTCTACCCCACCGCGCGCGGCCGGGCCGGCCTGACCGAGTCACAGCTGCACCGCTACGCACCCGAGTTCCACTCGGCCTTCGAACTGCGCTGGCTGGCCGTACCGGCCGGCGCGGTCACCGTGCACGGCACGGAGCCGCTGCCCAGCTGGTGGCCCAGCCCCGCCTGGCTCGGCCTCGACCTGGAGGGCGACTGGCGCACGCTCCCGGTGCACCCGCTCTCCGTCGGTGCCCCGCTCGACGAGGCGCTGCGGGCGACCGGCCTCGACGGGCGCGCCGTGCTCGCCGACCGGCCCTACCTGACCGTCGTGCCCACCCTCTCCATGCGCACCGTCGCCGTCGCCGAGGACCCCGGCTGCCACCTCAAGCTGCCGCTGGCCACCGCCACCCTCGGGCTGCGGAACCGGCGCACCATCAAGCCCGGCACGCTGGTCGACGGCGCCGCCGGCCAGCGGCTGGTCGAGGCCGTGCTCGCCCGCGAGCCGCGCTTCGCCGGCCGAATCCTGCACGCCGACGAACAGACCTGGGCGCACGCCGGCCACGAGCTGCTGGCCGTCCTGCTCCGCCGCTACCCCGGCCCGGAGCTGGAGCGCCCGGTCACCGTGCCACTGGCCGCGCTGCTGGCGCCGGCCCCCGGCGGCCGCCTGGTGATCGACCATCTCGCCGACCGGTTCCACGGCGGCGACCCGGTCGCCCTCTACGACGCCGTGCTGGAACTGCTCCTCGACTGGCAGGCCACCCTCTTCGGCTACGGCATCGCCCTGGAGTCCCACCAGCAGAACACCTCGCTGGTCCTGGACGAGAACGGCCCCCTGCGGCTGCTCTACAAGGACGACGACGGCCCGCGCGTCCACGCCGACCGGCTCGCCACCACGCTCGGCGAACTCGCCCCCGCCCCGGTGGACTTCGACGATGCGAGGATCTTCGGTACCGACGACCGGCCGCTGACCGACCTGTTCACCACCATCACCGGGCACCTCTGCACCGGAGCGACGGCGTTCGGCCTCGCCGGCCACGGCCGTGCCGGACTCGGCGAGCTGCTGTCGCTGCTGCGCAAGCGGACGGCCGAGGCCGTCGAGCGGATCGGGCCGGCCGGGGCACCGCTGCGAGCCGCCCTGCTGGACGCCGAGCGGCTGCCGGTCAAGGCGATGGTCACGGCGGGGACGCTGCTCAGCAAGCAGCGGTCCGGCGCCGCCGACATCAACAAGCACTACACGGACGGGCCCAACTACCTTCTGGTGAACGGCTCCACGCACACCGGTCGGGGCTCTCACGACCACCCGCCGCAGGACCGCCCGCGATGACCGTCGACGCGCTGGCGCAGCACTCCGGCAGCGACGCGGCCGCCCGCGCCGACGGGCTCGGCCGGCGCCAGGTGCACGCCGTCGCCGCCTGCTACTTCGTCGCCTCCTTCGCCGCGCTCGGCCTGCCGCCGTACCTGACGGCGATCCTGCCCGCGCTGGGCGACACCCAGGGCCGCTGGGCCGGCGTGCTCTACATCGTGCCGACGGTGTTCAGCGCGCTCGGCGCCCCGCTCTGGGGGCGGCTCGCCGACCGGTTCGGCCGCAAGCGCCTGCTGCTCCGCGCCCAACTCGGCCTCACCGTCTCCTTCCTGCTCGCCGGCGCCGCCGACAGCCTGCCCGCGTTCACCCTCGCCCTGGTCCTCCAGGGGCTCCTGGGCGGCACCTTCGCCGCGACCAACGGCTACCTGGCCGCGGCCCTCGACGGCTCACGGCTCTCCTGGGCGCTCACCCTGATGCAGGGCAGTGCGCGGGCCGCCCTGGTCGCCGCGCCCATCCTGGTCGGCACGCTGTCGCCGTGGATCGACCCGCACCGGCAGTACCTGCTGATGGCCGTCCTGCCGCTGGCCGCCGCCGTGCTGCTCTCGCTGCTGCCGGAGCCGGCCCGGCCGGCCGCCGCCACGGTCTGCACCGCCGACGCCGAGGGCGAGGCCGGGGGCGCGATCGCGGGCGGCCCCGGGACCGCGAGCACCGGCTGGACCACGAGCACCGGCGGGGCCGGGGCGGCGGACGAGGCCGAACCGGCCGCGGCCGCCCGCAGGCCGCTCACCGTGCTCTACGCCTTCGAGTTCGCCTTCGTCTTCGCGACGATCATCTCCTTCCCCTACCTGATCTCCCTGGCCGAGGAACGGCTCCCCGGGGTCTCCGAGACCACCACCGGCGTGCTGTTCGCGCTGCCGCACCTCTGCTACCTGGCATTCGCCGCCCGTACCCACGCCGTCTTCCTCGCCCGCCCGCGCGCCGGGATCGCGCTCGGCTTCGGCTTCGTGGCCCTCGGCCTGGCCGGACACGCCGTCGCCTACTCGCTGCCGGCCTTCGTGGCCGTCCGGCTGCTGCTCGGCGCCGGGCTCACCCTGGGCCTGGTCTGCCTCTCCGTGCTGGCCGCCGAGGCCGCGCGGGGCCGGGCGCCGGGCCGGATGTTCGGCACCCTCGAATTCGTCTCCAAGGGCGGCGCCGTGGTCGCCGGCGCCGTCGCGGCGCTGGCCAACGGCCGGTTCGGCGCCGCCGCCCCCGTGCTGGTCGGCACCGCCGCCGCACTGCTGGCCGCCGCCGCGGCGACCGCACTCGCCGCCCCTTCCCTCAAGCGCTGGAGTCACCGATGACCCGCGAACTGCCGACCGCCGACCATGCGGTGGCCCACACCCTGCTCAACTGCCTGCTGCGCGAGGTCTCCGCACCCGAGCACCAGACCGCCGTCGCCGACGGCCGGCTGCTGATCCGGCTCCCCCGGCGCGGCGTCCTGCTGCGGGTCGCGCTGCGCCGCACCTCACTGCTCGGCGCGCACCGCTTCACCGGCCCGGTGGAGGAGGAACGGCTCGACGGCTGGTCCGAGTCGGACTGGCGCTCGCTCGCCGACCACGTCCAGGGCGAGCTGGAGCTGCGCACCGGAACGGTGAACGAGGAGTTCCTCGACCAGCTGACGTCCAGTCACGCCGGCGTGCTGGCCGGCCTGGAGAACCGCCCCGCCGCCGGCCCGGACCGCTACCTGGAGTCCGAGCAGGCCCTGCTCTTCGGGCACCGCTTCCACCCGGCGCCCAAGTCCCGCTCCGCCGAGCGCGGCGACTGGCGCTCCTACGCGCCCGAGTCGCGGGCCGAGTTCCGGCTGCGCCACCTGGCCGTCCGGGCGGAGCTCGTCGCGGAGTCGTCGACCGACCCGGCGGCGACCGCGCTGCTGGACGGCCTGCGCGAGGTGCCGGACGGCTACCGGCTGCTGCCCGCGCACCCCTGGCAGTTCCAACTCCTCGCCGATCACCCACTGTTGCGCGGCGCCCTGGAGCGCGGGGACGTCCTGGACCTCGGCCCCGGCGGCGAGCCGTTCGCCGCCACCGCCTCGGTGCGCACCCTGCACGGCGCGGGCGCGTTCCTGAAGTTCAGCCTCAACGTGCGGATCACCAACTGCCTGCGGAAGAACGCCGCGTACGAGCTGACCGGCGCGGTGGCGCTGACCCGGCTGCTCGCCCCCGCGCTGGCCGACCTCGCCGAGCGCTTCCCGGACGCCGCGATGCTGCGCGAGCCGGCCTTCCGGACGCTGGCGCTGCCCGGCGCGGACGGCCTTCCCGACCGGTCGCTCTACGAGGGCTTCGGCCTGATCGTCCGCGAGGGCCTCACCGACCTGGTGCGCCCCGGCGTCACCCCGCTGCTGGCCGCGGCCGTGGCCGACGAGCACCCGACCAGCTCGGCCCACATCTCGGAGCTGCTCGGCCCGGACGCCGACGCGCGGGCGGCCCTGGAGTGGTGGACCGCCTACCTGCGGCTGCTCGTCCCGCCGGTGCTGGCCGCCTACTTCGACCACGGCGTCGTGCTGGAGCCGCACCTGCAGAACGTGCTGATCGGCGTGGACGCCGACGGCCGCCCCGCCCAGGTGCTCTTCCGCGACCTGGAGGGCACCAAGCTGGTCCCCGAGCGGAACGCCGCCGTGCTGGCCGCCCTGCCGCCCGAGGTGGCCGGGCCGATGGCCTACGACGCCGAACGCGGCTGGGACCGGGTGGTGTACTGCCTCCTGGTCAACCACGTCGCCGAGCTGCTCGCCGCCCTCGCCGACCGCCACCCGGAGGCCGAGGGAGCCCTCTGGGAGGCCGTGCGGCGCGTGCTGGAGGAGTACGCCGCCGCCCACGGCCGGCCGCCCCGGCTGCGCGCGCTGCTCGCCGGGGTGCCGCTGCCGGCCAAGGCCAACCTGCTGACCCGCTGGGGGCGCCGCCCCGACCGCGAGGCCGGCTACGTGCGGCTGCCGTCCCCGCTCGGCCGCTCGGTCCTGGCCGGCGCGGCGCAGCTGGCGCCGCAGAGCGCCGCCCGGACGCCGGCGTGGAGCGCCCGATGAACGACACCCTGCCGCTGGGAGGCACCCGATGACCGACACCGTCCGCCGACACGTCGCCGGGCTGGCGCCGGACGCGCTGCCCGCCTTCGTCCACGACCTGGCGGCGCTGCGCGCGCACGCGGCCGCCGTCCGGGCCGCGCTGCCCGAGCGCGTCGAGCTGTACTACGCCGCCAAGGCCAACCCCGACGCCCCCGTGCTGGCCGCGCTGCGGTCGGCGGTGGACGGCTACGAGGTATCCAGCGGCGGCGAGTTGGCGCACGTGCGGCAGTCCGTGCCGGACGCCCCGCTGGCCTTCGGCGGGCCGGGCAAGACGGAGGCCGAGATCGCCGCCGCCGTCGAGGCCGGGGTGCACCGCTGGCACGTCGAGAGCGAGCAGGAGCTGCACCGGCTCGCCGCCGTCCTGACCGACCGGCCGCAGGCCTCGGTGAACGTGCTGCTGCGGGTGAACCTGCCGGTGGGCGCGGGCGCCCTGGACACGGTCGCCCTGGCGATGGGCGGCCGGCCGACGCCGTTCGGCCTGGACCCGGAGCGCGCCGAGGCCTGCGCCCGCCTGCTGACCGACCCGCTCGGCCCGTTCGGCGCGCTCCGCCCGCGGCTGCGGCTGCGCGGGGTGCACGCCCACCTGGCGAGCGGGCTCGCCGCGGAGGAGCAGCTGGCGCTCGCCGAGCAGATCGTCGGCTGGTCGGCGCGGCTGGCCGAGCGGCACGCCGTCGCGCTCGACGAGGTCAACGTGGGCGGCGGCATGGCCGTCGACTACGCCGACCCGCAGGCCCGCTTCGACTGGACGGCGTTCGGCGAGGGCCTCGGCAAGCTGCTCGACCGCCACCCCGGGCTGACCCTGCGGATCGAGCCGGGCCGGGCACTGACGGCGTACTGCGGCTGGTACGCCACCGAGGTGCTGGACGTGAAGCAGAGCTACGGGGAGGACTTCGCGGTCGTCCGCGGCGGCACCCACCACCTGCGCACGCCGGCCACCCGGGGGCACGACCAGCCGTTCGCCGTGCTGCCGGTCGAGGCCTGGTCGCACCCGTGGCCGCGCCCCGCCGTCACCACGGGCCGGGCCACCCTGGCGGGCCAGCTCTGCACCCCCAAGGACGTCCTCGCGCGCAGCGCGCCGGCCGCGGCCGGGCTCCGCACGGCGGACCGGGTGCTCTTCGCCATGGCGGGCGCCTACGCGTGGAACATCTCGCACCACGACTTCCTGATGCACCCGCACCCGGGCTTCCACTACCTCGACGACGATGCGGCGGCCGGCGGCTGACGGCCGGCGCCGGCAGATCCCGGCCGACGGACCCCGAAGTCCGTCGGCCGAAGTCCGTCGGCCGAGGTCGTCGGCCGACCGCCCGAGGGCGGCCGCCGCCCCACCGGACCGCCCCCCGGTCCGGCCCCCGCCGCAGGTAGGCACCGCACAGACGTGCGAGAGTGGTAGCCAGCGAAGGGAGCGCGCAGTGCTGATGGACAGGGTGGCGGAGATCCTCGCCGAGGCGTCTGCCGAGGCGGTGGAGCCGCGGTTCCGGGCGCTGACGGCTGGCGAGGTGATGGAGAAGGCCCCCGGTGAGGTGGTGACGATCGCCGACCGCGAGGCCGAGGCGATCATCGAGCGCCGTCTGCGCGAGCTGCTGCCCGTGCCGGTGGTCGGCGAGGAGGCCGTCGCCGCCGATCCCGCCCTCGCCCGCGCACTGCACTCCGAGCCCGCCGTCTGGCTGGTCGACCCGGTGGACGGGACGTCCAACTTCATCGCCGGCCGCCCCGACTACGCCGTGATGGCCTCCCTGGTCCGCTCCGGCCGGACCGTGGCCTCCTGGATCTGGCAGCCGACCCACGCCGTCTGCTACACCGCCGAGCTGGGCGCCGGCGCCTGGCGCAACGGCCACCGTCTCACCCGGCCGCCCGCGCCGGCCGCCCCCGCCGAGTGGCGCGGCGCGGTGAAGAGCCGCTTCCTGGACCCGGAGCGGCGCCGCCGGGTGGAGGCGGGCAGCGCGGCCTTCGGCGAGGTGACCCCGGGCCGGCACGCCGCCGGGATCGAGTACCCGGAGCTCGCCGAGGGCGGGCTGGACTTCATCCTCTACTGGCGCACCCTGCCCTGGGACCACGCCCCCGGCTCGCTCCTGGTCACCGAGGCCGGCGGGGTCTCCGCCCGCCTGGACGGCAGCCCCTACCGCCCCGAGGAGCCGGGCGGCGAGAACGGGCTCCTGGTGGCCGCCGACCGGGAGACCTGGGAGCGGACCCGCGCCGTCCTGCTCGGCCCGGCCGACTGAGGTCCGGCCGGGCCGACCGCGGGCCCGTCCCCTGCGGACTCACCAGACCACGGGGAGCCGCTCCGGCAGGCGCTTGATGAAGCCGGGCCGCCAGGCCAGCTGCTCGGCCGGCAGGGCCAGCCGCAGGCCCGGCAGGCGCTCGACCAGCGCCGTGATCGCGATCTCCGCATGGGTGCGGCCGAGCGCCGACGCCGGGCAGAAGTGGCGGCCGGCGCCGAAGGCCAGGTGCGGGTTGTCGGTCCGGTCGAAGTCGATGCGCTCCGGCTCCGGGAAGACCGCCGGGTCGTAGTTGGCGCCCTCGACCAGCACCAGCACCAGCTCGCCCTCCTTCACCTGCACGTCACCCAGCCGGACGTCCGCGAGCGCGATCCGGGGCAGCGCGTCGCCGATGGACAGGTTCACCCGCAGCAGCTCGTCCACCGCCCGGCCGATCAGGGCCGGCTCCCGGCGCAGCCGCTCGGCCAGCTCCGGCTGCCGGGCGAGGTAGATGATCGCGTGCAGCAGGAACGACGAGGTGGAGACGGCACCCGCGCCGAACAGCGAGAGCGCGACGGTGGCCAGCAGCTCGTCACCCACCCGGTCGGACACCTCGGGCGAGCGGCGCAGCTCGACGAACCGGCCGAGCAGGCCCTCCTCGGGCTCCGGGTCGGCGTTGAGCCGCCCGACCATGTAGCCGAGGTCCTTGTACCAGTTGGGCGCGGCGCCCTCGAACGGGACGGGGCTGGTCAGGAAGGCCACGTCGATGCCGGCCATCAGGCGCCGCCAGTCGTCGGTCGGGATGCCGAGCAGCCGGCAGTGCAGGGCGGCCGAGTACGGCTCGGTGAAGCCGTCGCGCAGCTCGGCCGGCGCGCCCTGCTCGACCAGCGTGTCGATCAGCCGGTGGGCCTGCGCCTGCAGCCAGCCGTCCAGCTCCTTGTCGGCACGCGGCGAGAGGGTCTTCATGACGGCGTTGCGCAGTCCCGCGCTGTTGATGTTGCCCATGTTGTTGACCACCTCCGGCGGGATGGTCAGCGCGTACTGGCGCGGGACGCCGGGGTTGGCGGTGTCCTTGAGGCTGAACCGCTCGTCCTCCAGCACCTGCTTGGCCAGCGCGTAGCTGCTGACCAGCCAGGCGGGGTCACCGGTCATGGTGCGGACCCGGGCGACGGGCTGCTCCTCGCGCAGCCGGTCGGCCTCCTCCGGCAGCACGTCGCCTCTGCGGGAGAGCGGGAAGGTGGGATCGGTCATGGCTGAACTCCGTTGCGGATCGGGGCGGTACGGACGGTACGGACGGGGACGCGGCGGTACGGGCGGGCGGGCGGGAGCGGGAGGGGACGGAAGGGGGTGGGTGGCACGGAGGCGGGGCCGCCCGGGCGGCCCCGGCCGGCGGCTCAGGCCGCGCGGGCCCGCAGCCCGGCCGGCGCGGACAGCGGCGGGGCGGCCGGACGGACCACCGCGTACGCCTGGCCGGGCGCCGCACGCAGGCCTTCGTCGCGGCCGAACAGGACGGGGGTGAGCGGGAGTTCGATGTGGTAGCAGCTGACCGAGGAGGCCACGCCGAGCAGCGCCGGGGTGTCCAGGAAGAACGGCAGCTCGGCGGCGATGTACTGCAGGCCGGCGGCGAGCTGCAGCTCGTTCGGCGCCAGCCCCTCGTCCATCCGGGCGGCCAGGAAGCCGCGCGCCATGCCCTCGGCGGCCTCCCGGAACTCCCGGTCGGTCCGGAGCGCGTCGACCACCTGGTGGTGCAGCCGCCCGTACGCGGGGTGGCCGGTGAACTCGGAGAGCGCGTGGGCCCGGACGTTGTCGGGTTCGCCGGCCTCCTCGGCGCCGCGCGCGATCCGCCGCGCGGTGGCCTTGACCTCCTTGGCGGCCCGCCGCCGGGCGTGCTCCGCGGTGTAGCCGAAGGCCGCGAACTGCGCCTCGACGTGCAGGTCCGCGTGGACGATGTCGATCCGCTCGAAGAACTCGCTCCCCCACCTGATGAGTTCGGATATTCGACGGTGGCTGAAGTAGCTGTTTCCCGGGCTGACACCGATGAGCAGGTGGTCGCCGCGCCGCCAGATCTCCCGGCAGCGGGCGGAGAACGGAAGTGCCTCGTACGCGGTCCGATCGATGGTGACGGCGCTTTCGCCCGGGACGGTTTCGCGCATGCCTGGTCTCCGCTTCGCAGAAATGGTCAAGGGATTGGTCGTGCGCGGCTTCGCGCGGTTCCCGCCGGCTCCGCCGGTGCACGCGGTGAACGCCGGCCGGTATCGGCGCACGCGGTTCCATCGGGATTCACGGAATTGCACGGCGGATAGGCGGAGTTCACCCGGGTGTAAGGGTGAGCTCACCGCATGCTGATAGTGCGTGCCTGGTCAGGCGGCCAACCCCGGCGAGCCGTGTGCGCTTGGTGGGGCGGCGACCACATGAAGTTACCGCCGGTTCTCGGGATCTCCGCAAGCCCTGCCGGGGGGTTGGCGGAATCTGATCTCCGGGCGGCCGGAATCGGCCTGTACTCCCGCGCGAAGGTATGTCCACGGAGGCTTTTCGGTGGCGGCGGAATATCCTCCGGGCAGCATGTCACACCAGTGTGACTTCCTCCAACATCCGTCCCGGGAAAAGCCGTTGTTTTGGAATTCGGCGCCGGGACGGGGCGCGGACCCGCCGGGCACGGACCCGCCGGGCTTTCACCTGCCGGTCGCACGGCCGGTCGCACGACCGGGTGCACGGCCGAGCGGCTACGCGGGCCGGGTCTCCCGGCCGATGCGCACCACCTCGTGCAGCAGCGCGCCGATCTGGCCCGCGGTGGCGTGCGGGTTCAGCAGGGTGAGCTTCAGCCGGACCCGGCCCGGCCCCTCGCCGGGCAGCTCGGTCCGGCCCACGACGGCGCGGCCGGTACGCAGCAGCGTCCGGCGCAGCTCGGCGTTGACGGCGTCGAGCGCGGCCCCGTCGTGCTCGCCCGGCGGCCGGTAGCGGAACACCACGGTGGTGAGGACCGGTTCGGTGTGCAGCTCCAGTTCGGGCTCGGCCCGCACCGCCTCGGCGGCGCCGCGCGCCAGCAGGTGGCAGGCGTCGACCAGCCGGCCGAGGCCCGCCCGCCCGAGGGTCCGCAGGGTGACCGCGATCTTGAAGGCGTCGGCCCGCCGGGTGGTGCGCAGCGACTGGCCCAACAGGCTGGGGTAGCCGGCCTGTTCGTCGTCGGCCGGGTTGAGGTACTCGGCGCGGCGGGCGAGCGACACGTAGGTCTCGGCCTGCCGCACCAGGAAGATCCCGGCGGCGGCGGGCTGCCAGCCGAGCTTGTGCCAGTCCAGCGAGACCGAGTCGGCCCGGGCGATGCCGTCGAGCAGGGGGGCGAGCCGGTCGGAGAGCAGCGCGCCGCCCCCGTACGCGGCGTCGACGTGCAGCCAGGCGCCGTAGCGGGCGGCGAGGTCGGCGGCGGTGTGCAGCGGGTCGATCGCCCCGGTGTCGGTGGTCCCGGCGGTCGCGACCACGGCGATCGGGGTGTTCCCGGCCCAGCTGGTCTCGGCCAGGACGCGTTCCAGGGCGGCCGGGTGCATGCGCAGGTCGCGGTCGACGGGGACGGTGACGACGGCCCGCTCCCCGAGGCCGAGCAGGGCGGCGGCCCGCTGGACGGAGAAGTGTGCGGCCTCCGAGGCGATGATGCGGGGCCGGGCACCGGCCGGGAGGCCGTCCAGCTCGACGATGCCGTCGAGCTTCTGGTCGCGGGCCAGCATCAGGCCCATCAGGTTCGACTCGGTGCCGCCGGAGGTGAGCACGCCGGCGGCGCGGGCCGGGTCGAAGCTGACCAGGGCGGCGAGCTCGGCGAGCAGCGCGGTCTCCAGCGCGGTGGCGGCGGGCGCCTGGTCCCAGGAGTCCTGGGAGGGGTTGAGCGCACTGACGGCGAGGTCGGCGGCGGCGGCCACGGCCAGCGGCGGGCAGTGCAGGTGGGCGGCGCAGGCCGGGTCGGCGGGATCGGCGGCGCCGCGGGCGAGGACTTCGGTGAGGCCTGCGAGGGCGGCCGCTCCGCTCGCCCCGGCCAGTGCGTCGGCGACCAGCGCGGCGACCTGGCCCGGGTGTCCGGCCGGCAGCGGCCCGCCGCGGCGGGCGGCGCCGGTGTCCAGGGCGTCCAGCACGGTGGCCAGCAGCGGGCCGAGGGCGCCCGGGCCGCCCGCACCGCCGGCGAGCGCGTCGAGCCCGGCCGACGGGTCGTCGGGCATTGACGGGTCCTCGGACCTCCCGGGTTCGGGCTCGCCGGGGCCGCCACCGGGGGTGCCGGGCCCGCCGGGGGCGTCCGGCAGGCCGAGGCCGTCCGGGACGCCGGTCCCCCAGGGGTCGTCCGGGAGGTCGGAACCGCCGGGCACCTCCGGGCCGTCGCCCGCGCCGCCGTCCCCGCCCGTGCCGCCGCCCGCGTCGCCGCCCCCGCCCGCGCCGCTCACCGCGTCCCCGCCGAGGCGGTCGCCGCAGCCTCGCCGGAGGCCCCGGATCTGCCCGCGGCGTCCCCCGCGGCCACCGCCGCGATCGCGTCGGCCAGCCGGTCGAGGACGGCGTCGACCTGCTCGTCCGTGATGGTGAGCGGCGGCAGGAGGCGCAGCACCGCGTCGTACCGGCCGCCGAGTTCGACGATCAGCCCGCGGGCCAGGCACGCCTCGCGCACCCTGACGGCGAGTGCGGGCGCGGCCGGCCTGGCCCCGCACGCGTCCGGCTCGGCGTCGGGGTCGACCAGTTCGACCCCGAGCATCAGCCCGCGTCCGCGCACGTCGCCGATCACCGGCAGCTCGCCGGCCAGCGCGCGCAGCCGCTCGGCCATGCGGGCGCCGACCAGTGCGGCCCGTTCGGCCAGCCCGTGGGCGGCGACGAAGCGGATGGTGGCCGCCCCGGCCGCCATGGCGAGCGTGTTGCCGCGGAAGGTGCCGGTGTGTGCACCGGGCCGCCAGCCGTCGTACTCCTCGCGGTAGACGACGACCGCGAGCGGAAGGCTCCCGCCGATGGCCTTCGAGAGCACCATCGCGTCCGGGACGATCCCGCTGTGCTCGACCGCCCACATGGCCCCGGTGCGGCCGACGCCGGTCTGCACCTCGTCCACGATCAGCGGGATGCCGCGCTCGGCGGTGATCCGGCGCATCTCACGGAGCCAGCCGTCCGGCGCGGGCACGACGCCGCCCTCGCCCTGGACCGCCTCCAGGATCATCGCGGCCGGCCGGACCACCCCGCCCGAGGGGTCGTCGAGGAGCCGCTCCGCGTAGGTGGCGGCGAGGTCCGCGCCGGTCTCCCCGCCGACTCCGAACGGGCAGCGGTACGCGTACGGGTAGGGCAGCCGGACCACCTCGCGGCCGCCCGGCAGCGGCTCCTTGACGGCGGTGTTGCCGGTGAGCGCGAGGGCCCCGGCGGTCATCCCGTGGTAGGCGCCGGTGAAGGCGAGCGCGCCGGAGCGGCCGGTGGCGGTCTGCATCAGCTTGAGCGCGGCCTCGACGGCGTCGGTGCCGGCGGGACCGCAGAAGTGCACCCGGGCCTGCCCGGCGAACTCCTTCGGCAGGCTCTCGAACAGCGCGGTGGTGAAGTCGTCCTTCTCGGCGGTGGCGAGGTCCAGGAGGTGGAGCGGGGCACCGCTGTCCAGGGTGCGCCGGATCGCCTCCAGTACCACCGGGTGGTTGTGGCCGAGCGCGAGCGTGCCGGCGCCGGAGAGGCAGTCCAGGTAGCGGCGGCCGTCGGCGCCCTCGACGGTCATGCCGTTGGCGCGCACCGGCACGATGGGGAACGAGCGGGCGTACGTGCGGGCGGAGGACTCGCGGACGCGCTGGCGGCGCAGGACGGCGTCGCCGCCGGGGGTCTGGGCGGGCACGGTCGGACCGGTGGCGGGCTCGGCGGCGAGCGTCAAGGCGGGACTCCCAAGAAGTTAGGTAAGCCTAACTTTACTTGGCCCGACCTGGTCGAATACACCGAGGGCCGCCAGAATCACCCGCGCGGGTGACAACGGGCCCGATCACCCAACGAGCGGGCCGCCCGGAGGTTACGGGTGCCGCGCTACGCTCGCCCCATGTCGCCCGAATCCTCGCCCGCGCCGTCCGACCGCGCGGCCGAACTGGCCCGCACCCGCGAGTTCTTCGCCGCCCGCGCGGCCGGCTGGGACGCCCGCTTCCCCGACGACGGCCCGCGCTACGCCGCCGCGATCGCCGAACTCGGCCTGCGCCCGGGCGACTCCGTGCTGGACGCCGGCTGCGGCACCGGCCGCGCGCTGCCCCTGCTGCGCGCCGCGGTCGGGCCCGAGGGGCAGGTGCTCGGCGCCGACGTCACCCCGGAGATGCTGGACGAGGCCGCCGCCCGCCACCCCGGCACGGCGGCTCTACTGCTCGCCGACTGCGCCCGCCTCCCGCTCCCGGACGCCGCCCTCGACGCCGTCTTCGCGGCCGGCCTGGTCTCCCACCTCCCCGACCCGGCCCGGGCCCTGCGCGAACTCGCCCGCGTCACCCGCCCGGGCGGCCCGCTCGCGCTCTTCCACCCCGTCGGCCGCGCCGTCCTCGCCGCCCGCCACGGCCGCGAGCTCACCCCCGACGACCTCCGCGCCGAGCCCAACCTGCGCCCGCTGCTGGCCGCCGCCGGCTGGCGGCTGGACCGCTTCACGGACACCGACGAGCGCTACCTCGCGCTGGCCACCCGGGTGTAGCCGCGGGCCCGGCGGGGGCGGCGGCGATCCAAGATCATCACCGTGCCAGACTCGGAATCCCATGCACCCGAACGGGTGCCTGACGAGAGGATCCCCATGGCACTCTTCGGCAACGCCCACCGGGTGGACAACACCGAGGCCCAGCAGGAGTTCGCCCGGCTGCTCGGCGCGGGCGAGCAGGTCCAGGCCGCGTACCAGCTGATCCGCGACACCTTCCTGTTCACCGACCGCCGGATGATCCTGATCGACAAGCAGGGCATCACCGGGAAGAAGACGGAGTACCACTCGGTCCCCTACCGCAGCATCACCCACTACGCCGTGGAGACGGCCGGGTCGTTCGACCTCGACGCCGAGCTGAAGATCTGGGTCTCGGGCGCCGCGCTGCCGATCTCCAAGAACTTCACCAAGGGCGTCGACATCTACGAGGTGCAGGCGCTCCTCACCCAGTACGTCGCCCGGTAGCCCCCGACCCGGCCGGCCCGGCGGGGGCCGCCGCTACCCCCCGCCGGCCGTCCAGCGGTAGCAGAGCTCCGGGCGGCCGACACTGCCGTACTGGGGCTCCCGGGCGGCCAGGCCGGTGTCGACCAGGTGCTCCAGGTAGCGGCGGGCGGTGATGCGGGACACGCCGGCGGCCGAGCCGGCCGCCGCCGCGGAGAGCCCGGTCCGGGCCTCACGCAGCACGGCCGCGACGGTCTCCAGCGTCGGCGCGCTCAACCCCTTGGGCAGGGCGGTGCGTTCGGGCGTGCGGAGCAGGGCGAGCGCCTGGTCCACCTCGTCCTGGCCGGTCGCGTCGCCGGTGCGCCCGAGGGAGTCGCGGTAGCGGGCGTACCGCTCCAGGCGGTCGTGCAGGGCGGCCGCGCCGAACGGCTTCAGCAGGTACTGGACGACGCCGGCCGAGACCGCCTGCCGCACCATCGCGAGGTCGCGGGCCGAGGTGACGGCGATGACGTCGGTGGTGTGGCCCGCCGCACGCAGGGTGCCGCAGAGCTGCAGGCCGTGCCCGTCCGGCAGGTAGAGGTCGAGCAGGGTCAGGTCGACGGGCGTGCCGGCGGCTCGGGCGCGCTCCAGGAAGCGCAGCGCCTCCGCGCAGCCGTGCACCGTGCCGACGGCGCGGAAGCCGGGCTCGCGGTCGACGTAGAGGGCGTGCGCGGCGGCGGCCACCGGGTCGTCCTCGACCACCAGGACGGTGATCTCGGGGCGGGGCCCGCCCCCGCGGCGCCCACCGGAAGGCCCGCCGGGGCGGCGGGGCCCGTCCGCGGGCCGGTCGGCCGGCCGGTTCACGGGGCCACCGGCTCGGGCAGGCGGGCCGGACGGGCGAGCGGCAGCCGGACGGTGAGCACCGCGCCGCGGTCGCGGCCGACCTCGACGGTGCCGCCGTTGCGCCGGGCGGCCTGGGCGACCAGGGCGAGTCCGAGGCCGTGCCCGCGGTCGTCCTGCTTGGTGCTCCAGCCGCGCCGGAACACGTCCTCGACGGCGGACGGGTCGATGCCGGCACCGGTGTCGGCGACGCGGAGCAGCAGGTGTCCGGCGGCGCAGGACGCGGCCCCGCCCGGGGCGGTCCCGTCCCCGCGTCCCGCAACGTCGGCCGGCGCGGACTCCGCCCCGCCGGACTCGATCCGGGCCGTGACGGTGACCTCGGGCGGGTCGGGGCGCTCGGCGGCGCCGGCGATCGCCGCGTCGACCGCGTTGTCGATCAGGTTGCCGAGCACGGTGATCAGGTCGCGGGCGGACAGGCCCGGCGGCAGCACGCCGTCGTCGATCCGGCTGTCCTCGGTGAGCGTCAACTCCACGCCCCGCTCGGCGGCCTGGGCCGCCTTGCCGAGCAGCAGGGCCGCCAGCACCGGCTCGCCGACGGCGGCGACCACGCGGTCGGTCAGCTGCTGGGCGAGTTCGAGCTCGGCGGTCGCGAACTCCACCGCCTCCCGGTGACGCCCGAGTTCGACCAGCGAGACGACGGCGTGCAACCGGTTGGCCGCCTCGTGCGCCTGTGCGCCGAGCGCCTCGGTGAATCCCCGGACCGAGTCCAACTCGCCGCTCAGCGACTGCAGTTCCGTGTGGTCGCGGAGGGTCAGCACCCGTCCGAGGCCGGTCCCGATGGTCGAGGTGTTGAGCACCACGACCCGCTCGGCGGTGAGGTGGACCTCGTCCCGGACCGGCTCGGCCCCGAGCACGGCGGCCACCAGCGCCGCCGGCAGCCCCAGCCCGTCGAGCGGCCGCCCCTCCACCTCCCCGTCCAGCGCCAGGAGTTCGCGGGCGGCGTCGTTGCAGAGCACCACCCGGTGCCGGCGGTCGAGCAGGACCAGCCCCTCGCGCACCGAGTGCAGGGTGGCCTGGTGGTACTCGTAGAGGTGGCTGAGCTCGGCCGGGCCCATGTCGTGGGTGTGGCGCCGCAGCCGGGAGTTGGCGAGGTAGGTGCCGGCGCCGCCGACCGCCAGGGCGGCCACCGCGACACCGACCAGCGCGAGCAGCGGCCCGCGCAGCTGCGCGGAGATCGACTGCACCGTGATCCCGGCGCTGACCAGCGCGACCACCCGGTGCCGCTCGTCCAGCACCGGCGTCACCACCCGCACCGACGGGCCGAGCGTCCCGGTGTACGTCTCGCTGCGGGTCTGCCCGGCGAGCGCCCAGTCGATGTGCCCGAGGAACGTCTTGCCGATCTGCTCGGGCAGCGGGTGGGTCCAGCGCACCCCGGCGGTGTCCATCACGGTGATGAAGGAGACCCCGGTGTCCGTGCGGACCTGCTCGGCGTACGGCTGGAGCACGGCGCTCGGGTCGGGCGCCCCGACGGCGGCCAGGACGGACGGCGAGTCCGCCACCGAGCGGGCGACCGCGGTGACCTGGCGGCGGGCGGCGTCCTCGGCCCGGCCCGCGGTGAACAGGTACGCCAGCACCGCGCCGCCGGCCACCACCGCGGCCACGATCACCACCTGGACGACGAAGAGCTGTCCGGCCAGGCTGCGCACCGGTCCACGCGGCCGCCGGCGCGGTGTGGGGTGGGTGCGCACGGACATGCCAGACAGTGTGCACCACCGCCGGGGCCCGGCAAGGGCCTCGGCCGAGCCCGGGGCCGCGCGCCCGCCGGTCCGCCCGCCCCCGGCCCACCCCCCGGCCCGTCTGCCGGTCCGGCCGCCCACGGCATGAACTCTATGAACGCAAACGTGACCCCCGTCACTGTCCGGCCCGATAGTCGGAGCGGCCCACCACCCGGGGCCGCCAGGACCGCAGGGCGAAGGAGCCGCAGATGTCGATCACTGGAGCAGGGCCCCAGGCGGGGGTCAGACGCCGGGACCGCACCCACTACCTCTACCTCGCGGTGATCGCGGCGGTGGCCGCGGGCATCGCGGTCGGACTGGTCGCACCGACGTTCGCGGTCGAGCTGAAGCCGCTCGGGACCGGGTTCGTCAACCTGATCAAGATGATGATCAGCCCGGTGATCTTCTGCACCATCGTGCTGGGCATCGGCTCCGTGACCAAGGCCGCGAAGGTCGGCCGGGTCGGCGGACTCGCGCTCGGCTACTTCCTCACCATGTCGACCGTGGCGCTCGCCATCGGCCTGGTGGTGGGCAACCTGCTGGAGCCGGGCGGCGGCCTGCACCTGACCGCCGCGCTCGCGAAGTCCGGCCACGCCCAGGCCGCCGCGGGGCACGCCCAGTCCACGACCGACTTCCTGCTCGGGATGATCCCGACCTCCATGCTCTCGGCCCTCACCGAGGGCAAGGTGCTGCAGACCCTGCTGGTCGCCCTGCTGGCCGGCTTCGCCCTGCAGGCGATGGGCCCGGCCGGCGCGCCGGTGCTGCGCGGGATCGAGCACGTGCAGCGGCTGGTGTTCCGGATCATGTCGATGATCATGTGGGTGGCTCCGGTCGGGGCCTTCGGGGCGATGGCCGCGGTGGTCGGGGCGACCGGCACGGCCGCGCTGAAGAGCCTCGCCGTCATCATGATCGGCTTCTACGTCACCTGCATCCTGTTCGTGGTCGTGGTGCTCGGCACGCTGCTGCGGCTGGTCGCCGGCGTCAACGTGTTCGCGCTGCTGCGCTACCTCGGCCGCGAGTTCCTGCTGATCCTCTCCACCTCGTCCTCGGAGAGCGCGCTGCCCCGTCTGATCGCCAAGATGGAGCACCTCGGCGTCAGCCGCCCGGTGGTCGGCATCACGGTCCCGACCGGCTACAGCTTCAACCTCGACGGCACCGCGATCTACCTCACCATGGCCTCGATCTTCATCTCGGAGGCGATGGACAAGCCGATGTCGGTGGGCGAGCAGCTCTCGCTGCTGGTCTTCATGGTCATCGCCAGCAAGGGCGCGGCCGGGGTCACGGGCGCCGGGCTGGCCACCCTCGCGGGCGGGCTGCAGTCGCACAAGCCCGCGCTGGTGGACGGCGTCGGCCTGATCGTCGGCATCGACCGCTTCATGTCCGAGGCGCGGGCGCTGACCAACTTCGCCGGCAACGCGGTCGCCACCGTGCTGATCGGGCACTGGACCGGCGAGCTCGACCGCGAGCAGGCCCGGCGGGTGCTGGCGGGCGACGCGCCGTTCGACGAGCAGACCCTGGTGGACGCGCACGGCGCCGCGGCCCCCGGCTCCGAGGGCGCGCCCGCAGGCGCCGGTGCGCTGCCCGACCCGCTCCCCGCGCAGAGCGGCGGCGCCGCGACCGCGACGGCCGCCTGAGCCCACCCGCACGCCCGCACCCACACCCCTACGCCCCCCATCCACCGAACTCCCCCGGTCCGGCGCCTCGCCCAACCCCCCGAGCGGCGCCGGGCCGGGGGCCTTTCCCGTCCCGGCCGCCGTCGCGGCGGCGGAGGGCGGCGGCCGACGGCGGCCGGGACGGCGGCGCCGGTCCCCCTCAGGGCTCGTCGGAGCCGCTGACCGCCCAGCTCAGACCCGTCGCCGGATCCTCCACCGCGAGGTGCAGATGGCGCAGGCCGTCCGCCGGATCCCACCAGGTGAAGCAGCGCATCCGGGCCACCAGCGCATTCACCGCCGCACGGTCCGGGCCCTCATGGCCGGCCATCGCGCCGAGCGCCCGCCAGAGCGCCAGCCGGCCGTGCGCCGACCCCTGGGACCGCTCGGTCGCCCCCGCCTGGACCAGCACCGGGTACGCGATCGCGAACGGCAGGTACCCACCGGTGACCCGGTGGCCCGGAGCCAGCTGGGCGGCCGCCCGCGGCGCGGGCCCGCGGACGCAGACCACGTCCAGCCATGCGGCCAGCGCGGCCAACGCCCCGGTCGCCGGCTGGCCGCGCAGCCGGCCGCCCGGCTCCGGCAGCAGCACCGGCCCCAGGCCCTCGCGGGTGGCGGGCAGGGTCAGCAGCGCGCTGCGCGCACCGCCGCCGGGCAGGTAGTCGCGCACCCGCACGCCCTCGCCCCAGCCGACCGCCTCCCACGGCTCCAGCAGCAGCGGGACGCCCTCCGGGTCGGGCTCGGCCCCGTAGGAGAGGTCCTCGCCGATCAGCACCCGGGTGTGTGCGACCAGCCGCCGCACCGGCGCCGGGCCGAGCAGCGGGGCCAGCCGCAGCCAGGAGTGCCGGGTGGCGAGCACCTCCCAGAGCGGACCGGCGTCGTGATCCGCCACCCCGGCGGAGGTCCCGGGGCCGCCGTCCGCGTCGAACAGGCGGACGGCCAGTTCGGGCGGCGCGGCGTACGCGATCAGGTGGCCGAGCAGGGCGGTCTCCAGCACGGCCGCATCCTCGCCCGTGCGCGCCACGGCGGTGGCCCGGACCTGCCGGTAGACGGCCAGCAGCTCGGGCCAGCGGCCGCCCTCGACCAGGGTGCGGAGCCGGTGCTCCTGGTACGTGATCACGATTTTCAGCGTACGGGCCGGGGCCCCGCATCAGCTGACTTGCCGTCAGCTCGGTGCGTCGGGCGGCGCCGGGACCCTCCGCACCCGACCCGCCCGTCGCCGCCCCGCGTCGACGGCTCGCCCGCCGCTTTCCCCGCCGCTCCCCCCGCCGCCGGCGCGCTCCCGTTCGAGGAAGGTCCGGAGGTGGCGGAGCGCCCGGCGACGGGTGACCGCCAGGGTGGAGCGGTGCACGCCCAGCAGCGTGGCGGCCTCGTCGATGCTGTAGCCGCCGATGTCGACCAGCAGGAGGACACGCGCCTGCTTGACGGTCAGGCGGCCCAGCAGCCGGACCACCTCCCAGTGGGCCTGCAGCTCCCCCAACCCGCCGCCGCACGGCTCCGCGTCGACCCGCGCACCCTCCGGCGGGTCCGGGGCGACCGGCCGGCGCCGCTCCCGGCGCCACTGGTCGCGCAGGATGTTGGCCATGGTGGTGAACGCGTACGCATAGGGCTGCGGATGGCCGAGGAACCGCTCGGGGCGGCGGGCGATCCGCAGATACGCGTCGTGCACGATGTCGCCCGCGGCGAACGGATTTCCGGTGAGCGAGACGGCCGCCCGATGGAGCCTCGGCAGCATTTCCGTGAACGCCCGATCGAAATCCGCCGCTTCGGCGCTCCCCGATCGGGGAGCGTCCGGTCCCGACCGCGTTCCGCCGCATTCGGGCCGGCCCCCCGCGGGCCGGTCGCGCCCGGGGGGATCGCACTCGGCCCGGTCGCGTTCGGCCCGGTCCCGTTCGGACGGGCCCCGCTCGGAGGGGCCCTGCTCGGAGGGGCCCTGCTCGGAGGGGCCCTGCTCGGAGAGGCCCTGCTCGGAGAGGCCCTGTTCGGAGAGGCCCTGTTCGGAGAGGCCCTGTTCGGAGAGGCCCTGTTCGGACGGGCCCTGTTCGGACGGGCGGGCACCGGCGGCGACTTCCGGTCTTCCGCCCCCTCGGCGCTGACGGACGAATTCCATGCCGCTCCCTCGGAAATCGGCAGCCGAAGGCACCGGTCGGCGATTTCACACCAACCGTCATGTGACGCGTATCACATCATAGTTCGCCGTCTCACGATGCGCAGTCATTCGTGTGCAATTGGTCACCGACCTTGCGGGGCGCGGGAATTGCCGGCTCGTGTTCCGGAGCCGCGGTCGAGCCGGCCTGCCGCGGGAAGCCGGGAGGGGTGCCACCCGCCCGGGTGGCACCCCTCCGTTCGCGGCTCGCGGTTCGCGGCTCAGGCGGCGCGGTCGTGCTCGCCCGGTGCCGGCCGCGCGGCCGCGGTCGGGAACTCCTCGATGGTGAGTTCGCCCCCCTCCCGGGGGGCGGCGCGCTCCCGGGCGCCCGGGGAGAGCGCGACGAAGGCCGCGGCAAGAAGGAGGAACGAGCCGAGCCCGACGGCCAGCGGGAAGACGAACTCCATCGGCACGGCCCCGCGGATGCCGGTCCGGGCCGGCTCCAGGTGGACGGCGGCCATGGCCGTGTCGTGCATGCAGCTCACCGCGAGGCCCATCACCAGCGACGCGCCGACGGCCGCGTACACGTTGCGGATGGTGACGGTGACCCAGAGCGCCGCCGTGGCGGCGCCGACCGCGATCAGGACGCAACGCGCGACGGTGCCCGCGTCGTGGCGCAGACCACCCGGCAACCGCATCGCGGCCATCCCGAGGTAGTGCATCGCGGCGACGCCGAGGCCGGCGGTGAGCCCACCGGTCAGCAGGGCGAGGCCCCGGTGCCGCCCGCGGCCGACGGCGAACACGCCGAGGCCCGTGGCCAGGACGGCCACCAGCAGGCTGAGCACGGTCAGCGGGACGTCGTAGCGCAGCTCGGTGCCGTCGACGGCGAACCCGGACATGGCGACGAAGTGCATCGTCCAGATGCCGGAGCCGGTCGCGGCGGCCGCGGTGAGCAGCCGGTTCCGGCGGGCGGCACCGGTCGCGGCCAGGCCGCGCAGCGCGCAGCGCAGGCCCAGGGCGGCACCGGCGCACGCCACGACGTACGAGAGCGCGGGCATGAGCCGGCCGAAGCCGAAGTGGTTCATCGTGGCCATCGGACCTCCGGTCGACCGGTCGGGCCCGGGCGCTTCACGCTGCGCCCGGGCTCCCCGCGCCGGGCGGACTCCGCGCGGTCGGCGGACGGCGACGGGTCCGGACCGGGCCGGAGGATCGATCGCTTGTCATATGCCAGACGCACGTGCGCACCCGCTTCAGGGTGCGTGGGACGCTATCGGTGGCGCCGAAGAGCCTTCGCGAAGACGCCAGAAGCCGCCCACCGCGCGCGGCGGCTGTGTTCGAATGGGCCGGTCCTCTGCCCGCGCCACCCCGGCCGACCGGCCGCCGTCAGTCCTCGGGCGCCTCCCCCGTCGACCGCGGTGCGAGGCGGATCCGCAGCGGGCCGTCCACCTGCAGCGTGATGCCCTGGCCGACCGCGACGTCCCGGTCGACCGCCTCGAAGTCGAAGTCGCGCAGCAGCACCCCGAGGGCGAGCACCGACTCCAGCATCGAGAAGTGCTGTCCGATGCAGGCGCGCGGGCCGCCCCCGAACGGGTACCAGGCGTAGCGGTGACGCCCCTGCTCCCGCTCGGGGAGGAAGCGGTCCGGGTCGAAGCGCTCCGGCTCCTCCCAGTGGTCCGGATGCCGGTGCGTCACCCACGGCGCCAGCACCACCTGCGCACCGGCCGGGACGACGAGCCCGCCGATCACCGTCTCGGCCACCGCCCGCCGCCCGAGCAGCGAGGCGGCGGGGTACAGCCGCATCGCCTCCTTGACCACCCGGGTGACGTACGGCATCGCCTCCAGGTCCGCGGCGGTCGGCTCGCGTCCGCCCAGCACCCTCTCGGCCTCCTGCCGGGCCGTCCGCCGCTGCTCGGGGTGCTTGGCCAGCAGGTGCAGCGCGAAGGCGAGCGAGGTCGCCGTGGTCTCGTGGCCGGCGAGCAGGAAGATCAGCACCTGGTCCCGCAGCTCGGCCGGGTCGAGCTGCTCGCCGTCCTCGCCCCGCGCCCGCGCGAGCAGCCCGAGCAGGTCGTCGGACGCGCCCTCGCCCGCGGGACCGGTTCCCGCGTCCGTCGCGGCGGCCCCGCCCCCACCCCCGCCCCCGGCCCCGGCCGGGCGGGCGGCGCGCTCGGCGATGATCCGGTCGCAGACCCGGTAGAGGTCCCGCTGCGCCTCGGCGCCGCGCCGGTTGGACGGGGTCGGCCAGCCCCGCGGGACCCGGAAGGGTGCGAAGCCGCGCTCCATGACGTACTCGCCGAGGACCGGGAAGCTGCGGTGCACCACCGCGACCGCCTCCTCCACGTCCGCCCCGAACAGGATCCTGGCGACCGCGCGCAGGGCGAACCGGGACATCTCGTCGGCCACGTCCACCACGCCGTCCGGGACCGCCCGCCAGCGCTCGGCCAGCGTCCGCACCTCCAGCCCGATCGCCGCCGCGTAGCCGTCGACCCGGCGCCGGGTGAACAGCGGCTGGACGAGGCGGCGCTGGCGCTGGTAGTCGCCGTCCTGGCTGGTCAGCAGGCCGTTGCCGACGCTGGTGCGCAGCTCCTCGTAGAAGTTGTTCTCCTTGCGGAAGTTGGCCGCCTCGCCGCCGAGCACCTGCTGGGCGCCCTCCGGGGAGAAGACCGCGAAGAACTCGGTCCGCAGCCCCGGTGGCCCGGCGGTGAAGCGGACCACGTCGCCGTAGTCGCGCCGGGCGGCCAGGTAGGTCTGGAACGGCCGGCGCGTGAGGTCGAACAGCGAGCCGATCAGCGGGAGTCCGGGCGGTCCGGGTATGCGGATGGCGGCAGCGGTCATCGGGGCCTCCTGTCCAGTGGCGTACCCACCAGTAAACTGACAGGTCATCACCGGGGGAAGGTGGCGGGGCGGGCAGGGGCCGCGTCCTGCGCCACCGGCACCACCGCGCGGGAGCGGGACCTGGTTTGAGCCTTCCGACAGGGGGGAACCGGCTGTCGGTGATCCTCGCCTGTGCGATGAAACAGGCGATTTTCCGGTCGTATTTGCGGCACTATGATCGCCATATCAGCCGCATCTGCGGACGTGACACCGCGCCCCGTCCGGCGCGCCCCGGAGGGATCAGCACGATGAGCAGCGACACCACGCCCACCGCCCGCACCCGCAGACTCGCCGTCGTTGCCGCAGCGGCTCTCGTCCTCAGCCTCGGGATCACCGCCTGCGGCAGCGACGGCGACACGAAGTCCTCGGACACCGGCGCCACCGGCACCGCGTCCAGCGGCGCCACCGCGGGCGCCGGATCCTCTGCCGCCCCGTCGGCCGACGTCCCCAAGGCCTCCGGCGCGATCACCGTCTTCGCCGCCGCCTCGCTCAAGGAGAGCTTCACCGAGCTCGGCAAGAAGTTCGAGGCCGCCAACCCGGGCGCCAAGGTCACGTTCAACTTCGGCGGCAGCTCCAGCCTCGCCACCAGCATCAACTCCGGTGCCCCCGCCGACGTGTTCGCCGCGGCCAGCCCGGCCACGATGAAGACGGTCAGTGACGCGGGCGGCGCCGCCGGCACGCCGAAGACCTTCGTGAAGAACACGCTCACCATCGCCGTGCCCAAGGGCAACCCCAAGCACGTCGCGGGGCTCAAGGACCTCTCCTCCCCCGGCGTCAAGGTCGCGCTCTGCGCGAAGGAGGTGCCGTGCGGCGCCGCCGCGCAGACCGCGCTCAAGGCGGCCGGCGTCGAGCTCACCCCGGTCACCCTGGAGCAGGACGTCAAGGGTGCGCTGACCAAGGTCGAGCTGGGCGAGGTCGACGCCTCGCTGGTGTACAAGACCGATGTGAAGGCCGATGCTGCGAAGATCGACGGCGTGGACTTCCCCGAGGCCGCCAAGGCCGTGAACGACTACCCGATCGCCGCCCTGGCCAAGGCGCCGAACAAGGACGGCGCGGCCGCCTTCGTCGCCTACATCGGGTCGGCCGAGGCGCAGCAGGTGCTCACCGCGGCGGGGTTCCAGGCGCCGTGAGCCCCCGCACCACCCGGCCGGACGCCGGGGTCGCAGTCCCGGGTACGGGCCTGCCGCCCCGGCGGCGGCGCGCGAACCGCGTCCCGGTCGCGCTGCTGCTCCCGGCGCTGCTCGGGCTGGCGTTCCTGACCCTGCCGCTGGTCGGACTGCTGGTCCGGGCGCCCTGGAGCAGCCTGTCCGACCAGCTCACCAGCACCGAGGTCTGGGACGCGCTGCGCCTGTCGCTCGTCTGCGCGACGGCGGCGACGGGGGTGTCGCTGGTGCTCGGGGTGCCGCTGGCCTGGCTGCTGGCCCGCACCGAGCTGCCCGGGCGCCGGCTCGTCCGGGCGCTGGTGACCCTGCCCCTGGTGCTGCCGCCGGTGGTGGGCGGCGTGGCGCTGCTGCTGGTGCTCGGGCGGCGCGGCATCGTCGGCTCGTGGCTGGACTCCGTCTTCGGCATCACCCTGCCGTTCACCACCACCGGTGTGATCGTCGCCGAGACGTTCGTGGCGATGCCGTTCCTGGTGATCAGTGTCGAGGGTGCGCTGCGGGCCGCCGACCCGCGCTACGAGGAGGCGGCCGCCACCCTGGGGGCCTCGCGGCTGACCGCCTTCCGGCGGGTCACCCTGCCGCTGATCGCGCCCGGCATCGGCGCGGGCGCCGTCCTGGCCTGGGCGCGGGCACTGGGCGAGTTCGGGGCGACGATCACCTTCGCGGGCAACTTCCCGGGCCGGACGCAGACGATGCCGCTGGCCGTCTACCTCGCCATGGAGCGCGAGCCGGAGGCGGCGATCGCGCTCTCGCTGGTGCTGCTGGTGGTCTCCGTCGCCGTCCTGGTCGGGCTGCGCGAGCGCTGGCTGTCGACCCCGTGAGCCCGCTGCAGCCCGCCCGCCCCGCCGGGCTCCCCCGCCCCGCACCCCCCGTACCGGACCCCGCGCCCGTCCCGCGCCCTGCGAAGCCCTGGAAGCCCACACCGTGACTGCCGCCGCCCCCGCCCTCGACGCCCGGCTGCGGGTGGACCGCACCGCCTTCAGCCTCGACCTCGCGCTGACCGCCGCCCCCGGCGAGGTGGTCGCCCTGCTCGGGCCGAACGGCGCCGGCAAGTCCACGGCCCTGCGCGCGCTCGCCGGTCTGCTCCCGCTCACCGGCGGCCACCTGCGGCTGGACGGCCGCGTCCTGGAGGACCCGGCCGAGCGGCTGCACACCCCCGCCGAGGAGCGCCCGGTCGGTGTGGTGTTCCAGGACTACCTGCTCTTCCCGCACCTCAGCGCGCTCGACAACGTCGCCTTCGGCCCGCGCTGCCAGGGCCGGCCCAAGCGCGAGGCCCGCGCCGAGGCGGCCGACTGGCTGCAGCGGATGGGCCTGGCCGAGCACGCCGGCGTCCGGCCGGGCCGCCTCTCCGGGGGCCAGGCGCAGCGGGTGGCGCTCGCCCGCGCGCTGGCCGTCCGGCCCCGGCTGCTGCTGCTCGACGAACCGCTGGCCGCCCTGGACGCCCGCACCCGCCTCGACGTGCGCTCGCAGCTGCGGCGCCACCTCGCCGAGTTCGAGGCGGTGGCGGTGCTGGTGACGCACGACCCGCTGGACGCGATGGTGCTGGCCGACCGGCTGGTGGTGATCGAGGACGGGCGCGAGGTGCAGTCCGGCAGCCCGGCCGAGATCGCGCGCCGTCCGCGCACCGACTACATCGCCCGCCTGGTCGGCCTCAACCTCTACCAGGGCACGGCGGACGGCCACCGGGTCACGCTGGCGGACGGCACCGAGCTGGCCACCACCGAGGAGCTGTCCGGCGCCGCCTTCGTGGCCTTCCCGCCGTCGGCGGTGACGCTGTACCGGGAGAAGCCGCAGTCCAGCGCCCGCAACGTCTGGGAGCTGGAGGTGGCGGGTCTGGACCTGCACGGCGACCAGGTCCGCGCCGACCTGACCGGCGCCCTCTCGATGGCCGCCGACCTGACGCCCGCCGCCGCAGCCGAGCTGGACCTCGCCCCCGGCGCCATCGTCTGGGCCTCGGTCAAGGCCGCCCAGACGCACGCCTACCCGGCCTGACCCCGCCGCCCCGGCGCGGGGCCGAGCGCCCGGACGGCCCGATCGGCCCCGGGCCTACTCCGACGGCTCCACGAAGCCGGCCTCGTACGCCGCGATCACCGCCTGGGTGCGGTCCCGGGCACCGAGCTTCGCCAGCACGCTGCTGACGTGCGTCTTCACCGTCTGCACCCCGAGGAACAGCTGCTCGGCGATCTCCCCGTTGGCCAGTCCGCGGGCCATCAGGCGCAGCACCTCCGCCTCGCGCCCGGTCAGGGCGGCGCGCTCCAGGGTCTCGCGCGCGGCGCGGTTGCCCTGGCCGACGGCCAGGCGGCGGATCGCGGCCGGGAAGAGCAGCGACTCGCCCGCGGCGACCAGCCGGACGGCCTGGGCGATCTCGACGGGGCGCGAGCGCTTCAGCAGGAACCCGTCGGCGCCCGCCCGCAGCGCCTGGTAGACGTAGTCGTCGTTCTCGAAGGTGGTGACGACCAGGATCTTCGGGGCCTGCTCCGACCGGCCCTCACCTCCGGCCGCACCGGGGCCCGGACCGACCAGCGCCCGGGTGGCGGCCAGGCCGTCCGTGCCCGGCATCCGGACGTCCATCAGCACCACGTGCGGGCGCAGTTCGCGGGCCAGCGCGACCGCCTCGGCCCCGTCGGCGGCCTCGCCGACCACCTTCAGGTCGCCCTGGGCCTCCAGGACGGCCCGCAGGCCCGCCCGGACCAGTTCCTCGTCGTCGGCCAGCAGAATGTCGATCATCACGCGCCCAAGCGTAGGGGGACGCGCACGGCCAGCACCCACTCGCCCGACTCCGCATCGGTCCCGGCCGACGCCTCGCCGCCGAGCAGCACGGCCCGTTCCCGGATGCCGCGCAGGCCCTTCCCGCCGCGGCGCGGTGCCGGGCGACCGTGCGCCGCCGGGCCCGCGGCGTTGGCGCAGCGCAGCTCGAACGCGCCCTCGCGCACGGCCATCCGGATGCTGATCGGCTGCCCGGGTGCGTACTTGAGGGCGTTGGTGACACCCTCCTGGACGATCCGGTAGCCCTCGCGGGAGAGCACGCCCGGCAGCCTCCCGGACGGCACGTCGATCCACGCCTCGACCTGGCTTCCGGCCGCACGCGCCGTCGCGAAGAGGGCGGGGAGCTGCTCGACGCCGGGGCGCTCGCGGGCGTCCCCGCTCTCACCGGCGGAGCCCGCGCCGCCGGGGCGGTCGCCGGTGTCGCGGAGCAGGACGAGGGTGCGCTCCAGGTCGTCCATGGCCCGGCGCCCGGTCTCCTCGATGACTTCGAGCGCCTTGGCGACGAACGCCGGATCGCCGACCTCACGCGCCGCACCGGCCTGAATGACCGTCACCGTCAGTGCGTGGCCGATGGAGTCGTGCAGCTCCCGTGCCAACAGGTTGCGCTCCAGCAGCCGTTCGGCCCGAAGTTCGGCGGCGGCCAGCCGTTCGGCCTGCGACGGCCCCAGGAGCCTGGTCGCCATGGCGAGTTGGAGGCGTCCCGCCCAGACGATCAGCCAGCCGAGTCCGAACAGCAGGACCGGCGCCAGCAGCTGGTACCACGACAGCCCCGTGCGGGCCGGGAACCGGACGCCGTAGAGGTCCGGCTCCGGCCGGAACAGCAGATCGCAGACGGCCATCGCCCCCAGGAGGCAGGCCACCCCGACGACCGAGCCGAGGAGCGTCCGCCCGATCAGCCACACCGCGGTCCGCCGCCGGTCGGCCCAGGTGCGGGACGGCTCGGCGGCGATGTCCTGTTCCCGGTCGGGCATCAGCAGCAGCCGGGCCTGCACGCCCTCGGCGCGGCGCATCGCGGGCACCAGGGCCGCCAGCACGAGCAGTGCGGCGTCCACCGGAGCCGCCCGCAGCACGATCCCGCCGAGGGTCCGGCCCTCCGTTCCCGGATAGACCATCAGAACCACGCCGACGAAGATCCAGCCGATGAGCAGGTGCATCAGCCGCGTGTAGACGGCGGCGCTCAGCAGTGGGGCGAATATGCGGGGCATTCGGCCATCCTGCCAGGTCAGCGGCGCGAGCGGCCTCCCTCCCGGGAGGGAGGGCCGTCCACTCCCCGGCGGGATCCGCCGGGGTGGTCCGCTCCGGTCGAATGGTGACGGCCCCGAGCACGGCGGCCGGCAGACACACAGACGGCACAGGAGAGCGACCGTGATCCAGGTCCAGGGCCTCAGCAAGGAGTACGACGGCACGCGGGTGGTCGACGACCTCGACTTCGAGGTCCGGCCCGGCGTGGTGACGGGATTCCTCGGCCCGAACGGCGCGGGCAAGAGCACCACCATGCGGATGATCCTCGGGCTGGAGCGGCCGACCGCCGGCCGCACCCTGGTGGACGGCCGCCCGTACGCCGAACTGCCCGACCCGCTGCGTCGGGTGGGCGCGCTGCTCGATCCGCAGGCCCTGCACGGCGGCCGGACGGCCCGCGGCCACCTGCGCTGGCTCGCCGCCAGCAACGCCCTGCCGAAGCGCCGGGTGGACGAGGTGCTCGCCCAGGTCGGCCTCACCGACGCGGCCGACCGCCGGATCCGCGGCTTCTCCCTCGGCATGCGCCAACGCCTCGGCGTGGCCGCCGCGTTGCTCGGCGACCCACCGGTGCTGATGCTCGACGAGCCGGTGAACGGGCTCGACCCGGAGGGCATCCGGTGGATCCGCACCCTGCTGCGCGGTCTGGCCGCCGAGGGGCGCTCGGTGCTGGTCTCCTCGCACCTGATGACGGAGATGGCCCTCACCGCCGACCACCTGGTGGTGATCGGGCGGGGCCGGCTGCTCGCGGACGCCGCCACCACGGAGTTCATCGACCGGCACGGCCGCACCCGGATCCGGGTGCGTGCGGTGAACCCGGAGAAGCTGTCCGCGCTGATGCGCGACTCCGGTCTGGACGCGGAGCCGGTGGACGGCGGCGCCTGGGAGGTCAGCGGCGCCGAACCCGAGCGGCTCGCCGCCCTGGCGGCGGCGGGCGGCGTGGTGCTGTACGAGATCGCCGTCCAACAGGACTCGCTGGAGGAGGCGTTCATGCGGATGACCGCCGACAGCGTCGAGTACCGGGCGGTGGCGGCATGAGCGCCCCGATCATGCCGGCGGTCACGGCCGCCACGACGGGCGCCGCCGTCGGCGCGGCCACTGCGCCGGACGTGCTCGACGTCCTGCGCGCCGAGGGGATCAAGCTCACCACCCTCCGCTCGCTCTGGATCACCCCGGTGCTCTCGGCACTGCTCACCGCCGGGGTCGGCACCGCCGTCGCGGCGGCGGTCGGCGGTGCGGACGCCAGCCTCACCGACGACCCCGGCGTCGGCGTCCACTACGGCCTCAACTTCGGCCAGGCCGCCCTCGCCTGCTTCGGAATCCTGTTGTTCGGGCAGGAGTTCAACACCCGCATGATCGGCGTCTCACTGGCCGCCGTCCCCCGGCGCGGGCGCCTCTACGGCGCGAAGCTGGCGGTCGGCGCGCTCGTCGCCCTGGCGGTCGGTGCGGTCGGGACGGCCGGCTCCTTCGCCGGGTACGCCGCCTTCGTGCCCGGCCCCTGGGACGGACCGGCCCTGGTCCGCAGCGCCACGGCCGGGGTGCTCTACCCGGTGCTGCTGACGGTGCTCTGCCTCGGCCTGACCGCCGTGATGCGCAACCTCACCGCGGCGATGGGCTTGTTGGTACCGAGCATCTTCCTGCTCTCGCCGCTGCTCTCCGGCGTACCGGGCGTGCGGCACGTGGTCCAGTTCCTCCCGGACCGCGCCGGCCAGTACGCGCTGCGCTACGCCGACGACCCGGCGGTCGGCTACGGGCACTGGACCGGGCTGCTGATCATGGCGCTCTGGACCGCCGCCGCGGCCTACGGCGGGCTCCGCTCGATCCGCCGCCACGCCGCCTGACCTACCCGTCGCCCGTCCCCGGAACAGCCCGGAACAGTCCGGAACAGTTCAGAAGAGGAAACCGATGACCTCCGCCCTCGCGGTGCTCCGCTCCGAGCGGGTCAAGTTCACCACGCTCCGGTCCCAGTGGATCACCCCGCTCGTCGCCGTCGCGCTCACCGTCGGCATCACCACGCTCGTCAACCTCGCGTACGGCCAGGTCGACCACACGCCCGGCGAGGACCCGGCGGGCGGGATCTACTACGGCCTGCTCTTCGGTCACGTCGCCGTCGCCTGCATCGGAGTCCTGCTGCTCGGGCAGGAGTTCAACACCCGCATGATCGGCGTCTCGCTCACCGCCGTCCCCCGGCGCGGGCGCCTCTACGGCGCGAAACTGGCGTTCGGTGCCGGGCTGGGGCTGCTGGTGGGGCTGGTCTCCACCGCGGGCTCGTTCCTCGCGGTCGCCACCACCGTCGGCCTCGACCCGTCCACCCCGGGCCTCGGGCGCAGCTTCCTCGCCGGTGTGCTCTACCACCCGCTGCTGGTGGTGCTCTGCCTCGGCCTGACCGCCGTGATGCGCAACTTCACCGCGGCGCTCGGGCTGCTGACTCCGATGCTCTTCCTCGGCACGACCTTCCTGGCCGCGATCCCGGGGGTGAGCGAGGTGGGCCGGTTCCTCCCCGACCGGGCCGGGCTGTACGCGATGCAGACCCAGGCGGACCCGGCCGTCCACTACGGACACTGGACCGGGCTGCTGATCATGGCACTCTGGACCGCCGCCGCGGCCTACGGCGGGCTCCGCTCGATCCGCCGCCACGCCGGCTGAACCGCCCGAGCCCTCGCACGGGCGCGATCGGCGGAGGACGGTCGCCCGCCGCCGTCAGCCGCGCAGCGCCGGGTGGTCGGCGACGACCGTGCAGCTGCCCGGGGCGATCTCGGTGAAGCCGGCGTCCTGGACCAGCGGCAGCCCGCTCGCCACCAGCTCCGCCCAGGCCTCGGGCGTGGCCGTGCGGACCGCCAGGGCGAAGCCGGACTCGGCCCACTCCTTGCGCTGCGCGTCGGTCAGGCGCCACCAGGCGAGCTGGGCGGCGTGGCCGGTCTGCGCCATGGTCTTCCCCGCGCTCATCTCCAGCTCCGGGTTCAGCCAGAGCACCGGAAGCCCCGCCTCGGCGGCGTCCACCGGACCGGCCTCCTCCAGGTCGGTACCGGAGACCTGGAGCTTCGCGAGCTCCTTCGGCCAGCCGTCGAGCGGGACCGGCGGGAACACCCGCACCTCGGCCTCCTGCCCGGTCACCGTGATGCCCGGCAGCTCGCCGGCCTTGCGCCACTCGCCGCCCCGCGCCCGGCGGACCACCTTGCGGATCCGGGCGTCCTCCCAGGCCGCCACCCGCTCCGCCCACTCGCCGTCCGCCTCGGTGACCCGGGGGTCGGCCAGCAGGGTGAGCACGGCGCGCGCCGAGGTCTCCAGCGCGTCGGTCCGCCCGGGCGGGGTCGCCTTCTCCAACCGGACCAGCAGCGGGAGCACGTACTGCGGCCGCGCGTCGCGGTCCTCGGGAGCAGGGGCAGGGACGGGGGCATCGAACGGAGAAGTCACCCGTCAAGCATGCCAGCCCCCGCTCCGCGACGATCACCGCAGGCGCGGCTGCAGCCGGAGGACCGGCCGCGGCGGTACGGCCGAGGCCGGTCGGCGGGGGCGCGCTCAGGAGAGGTAGTCCTCCAGGCCGCCGTCGCGCCGGATGTCCAGCGTCACGCAGTGGAACCCGCCGCCGAGCACCCGCGAGTGCCGCAGCCGGTGCGGCAGGACGGTGATCCCGGCGTGCTCCAGCTGCTTGATCAGGCTGTGCTGCTCCGACTCCACGATCGCCGTGTCCGGGCTGATCATCAGGAGGTTCATGCTGATCCAGCTCTCGCTGAGCGCGTGCTCGGGCGAGTCCGCCGACGGCTCGGCGGGCGGGCACCAGAGGACGTCCCAGCCGCGCAGCGGCTCGGGCACCGTCTCCGGGCTGATCCGCTCCGGGTTGAGCAGCACCAGCCCCGGACGCAGCAGCGCGATGGTGCTGTCGATGTGGGTGTAGCCGTAGATGTCGCGCAGCGGGTGGAGTCTGAGGTCGCCCAGCAGGCCGAGGGTGGATTCCAGCCACTTCAGGCCGAGTTCGTTGCCGCTGCGGGAGACCTGGTAGAAGACGTCACGGCCGAGCCGGAGCACGTTGGCGGCGTCGAAGACGGGCTCGGCCTCGCCCAGCAGCGGCAGGCCGTCGGCGTCGAACTCGAAGAGTCCGTCGTCGAGTCGGGGCCGCGGCGCGCAGAGCCAGCGGGCGCCGCCGAGCAGGTACTCCTGGAAGAGGTCGCGCAGGCCGAAGACTTCGAAGTAGCGGTGGCGCATCGGGCTCGCCACCTCGATCACCGTCTCCCCGACGACCAGCGTGAGGTCGCGCGGGCAGTAGGAGTGGAAGCCGCCCTCGGCCTTCCAGCCGGGCGCGGAGAAGGCGGCCGCGTGGTCGACGGCCCGGGGCTGGTGGACGGTCACGCCCAGACCGCGGAGGGTGGCGACCAGCGCGTCGAGGTCCTCCTCGGTCTCCTCCACGACCTGCTGCGGGTAGGCGCCGACCTCGATCGCGGCGAGCTCGGCGGCACTGGTCTTCGGGAAGCAGGAGAGCCAGGACGACGGGTCGGTCTGCTCGGGCAGCCGGGCGCCCACGGCGGTGCCGACCACCACCTCGCGCAGCGTGGTGAACTCGTCCCAGCTGTGGACCGGACGGGCCGGCGCAGCCGGGCGGGTCGACTCGGACATGACTCCCCCTTGACACGTGGTGAACAGCGCGGAATGGGAACGGATCGGACAGCGAACGGCGGGCAGGCGGAATCGGCTGAACATCGGTATCGGCGGGGAAGAACGAGAACGTCCGGCTGAAGCGGATACCGAACGGACCGCTCCGGCGGTGGAATTACCTCGGACCTCGGAGAAACCGCCGACCCGGCCGAGGCCGGCCACGACGGACGCGAAATCACCGGCCGGGCAGGCGAATTCACGGATTGCGTGAGCCGGGATCGATCGCCAAGCTACCCGGCCGCCCGACGGCCACGCAAGGGAGTGATCGACATTCCGGCCCCGTCCGACCGGCCCGGTGATTGACCGCCCCGTTGTTCGACGCCGCTTTCCCGAGGCTGATCAAACCCGCAGGACGCGGCGGATCCGGCTCCCGCTCGCCAGGGTCAGCAGCGCCCCGCCGGCCGCCGCGATCCCGGCCACGGCCAGGCTCTGCCGCCGGGCCCGGCGCCGGTCGGCCGCCGCCGCACGGACGGCGGCCGCCAGGAATGCGCGCTCGACGCCGCCCGGCACCAGTTCGCCGGCCGCCACCTGCCGCCGGACCGCCTCCAGCCGTCCGCCGCGGTAGAGCAGTTCCGGGTCGCGGTCGGCCGTCGCCCAGCTGCGTGCCGCCTCGGCGAGCCGGCGGTGTTCGACGATCGTCTCGCGCCCCTCGGCCAGCCAGTCGCGGAGCCGGGGCCAGGCCTGCGGCAGCGCGTGATGGGCCAGCTCCACGGTGTCCCGGTCCAGCACCACCAGCCGGGCCCGGACCAGTCGTTCGAGCACGGCGGGGACGCCCGGATCGTCGAACTCCCGGCGTCCGACGGGCTGGCGCGCGCCGTCGCCGGCGGCCCCCGTCGGCGGCCGGCCGCCGAGCCGCAGGAACACCGCCTTCGCCCGCTCCCGGTCCGCCGGGTCCAGCCCGTTGAACAACGCCTCGGCGGTGCGGGCCAGCGCCCCCTCGAACCCGCCGGTGGCCTGGAAGCCGGCCAGGGTGAGCGCGTTGCCGCTGCGCCTGCGCCAGGTCTCCAACAGGGCGGCCGACAGCAGCGGCAACGCGCCGGGCTGCCGGGCGGCAGTGGAGATCAGGACGGCGAGCAGGGCGCCCTCGACGGTGCAGCCGGCCCGGAGCGCCGGCTCGGTGATCGCCCGGCGCAGTTCGTCCGGCGCCGGCTGGCCGACGTCCAGGACGGCGCCGCGGACGACCGCGGCCAGCCCGCGGTGCTCCGCCTGGAGCGCGGCCGCCTGGTCGGACCGGAGCACCAGCACCACCCGGCACGGCCCGACGCCGGCGGGCCCGGTGCCTGCTTCGCCGAGCCCGCCGCCCCCGAACGCGTCCGCCCCGAGTCCGCCCGTACCGGGTCCGTGGGCCCCGGGCCCGTCCGCCCGGCCCTCCGCGACCGCCACCAGGGTGTCCAGGAAGCGCGCGCGTTCCGCGGCGTCCCGGCAGCGCGTGTGTAACTCCTCTCCCTGGTCGACCACCAGGACCGGGCCCGCCGGGCTCACCCCCGCCGCCGGGCTCACCCCCGCCGCCCGGCCGCCGCGCCCGCCCCGCGCCTCCCCGGCTCGCTGCCCGAGCCGGGCCAACGCCAGGGTGTACGCCTCCATCGGGCGCTCCCCGGGGGTGAGCAGGGCCACCGGCACGGTGCCCGCCGCACCCGTCCCGCGGCCGATCCCCCGCCCGGGCCTGCGGCCGGCGTGCCCGCCGTGCGCCGACGCGCCGCCGGGGGCCCCGCGCCCCGGCACGCCGCCACCCGGTGGTCCGTCCCCCGTCGCCCCACCGCCGGCCGCCCGGACGCCCCGGACGCCGGCGGCCGGCCCCCCGGCCAGCCGGGCCAGCAGCCCGGCCCGGACCAGCGAGGACTTGCCGACACCGGACGGCCCGGTGACCACCACCAGGCGCCGCTCGTCGAGCAGCCCGACCAACCGGTCCAGCAGCGCCTCGCGCCCGAAGAACCGCTCCGCGTCCACGGCCTCGAAGGCCGCCGCCCCGGGGTAGGGGGCCCGCCCGGCGTCCTGGGCACGCCGCCGCGCGGCGGTGTCCGCGGCCAGTTCGGCCGCCAGCAGCTGCCAGCGGTGCTGCCACTCGCGGACGTCCCCGCCGCACGCCTGGACGTACGCGAGCGTCACGGCGAGGCTGGGCAGCCGCCGCCCGCCCGCGGCCACCGAGAGGCTGGCCGCCGAACAGTGGGCCCGGACGGCCAGTTGGCGGTACGGCGGGCTGCCGGCCCGGTCCCGCAACGCCCGTAGATCGCTCGCGAACCGCAGCAGCGGCCCGTCCCCTTCGTCCAACGGACTCTCCCGACGCGGCACTGCTGTCCTCTTCTCCGTCGAAGTGGCGACCTTCCGGTGTCCATCCCCCGGATTCATCATGCGCAGCACCGTTGGCGTCAAACAATGGGGCGCACGTGCCGGTTGTTCCGAGTTGATGTTCAATGTCCAGTCGCTCGGCGCCGAACAATGCCGGTGGGATAGAACCGGGAGCCGCAGACTTCGCTGACTTCGGAGATTTCCCATGAAGTTCACGCGGTACTGCCGTTCCCTGCTGTCCACACCCGCGATGGCGGTGGAGCGGTACGCCAAGAGCCACCAGTCCGGGGCCGATATCGCCATGGTCGACCTGGAGGACTCGGTCCCGCCCGCACGGAAGGAGGAGGCCCGCCGGCTCGCCGAGGAGTTCTTCGACCTGCCGACCACGAAGCTCGCCCGGAGCGCGGTGCGCATCAACGCCCTCTGCAGGCCGGACGGCCTGCGCGACCTGATCGCGATCAGCCGCTACCGGGTGAAGCCGGACCTCGTGCTGGTGCCAATGGCGGAGTCCCCCCGCGACATCGAGATCGCGGCCGGCGCGCTCGGACCGGACTGCCCGGACACGGAGTTCCTCGCCGTCGTGGAGACGCCGCTCGGCATCGAGCACGCCCCCGCCATCGCGGCGGCCGGCCACCGGCTGCGCGGGCTGGTCTTCGGCTCGGCCGACTACGCGTTCGCGGTCGGCGCCCGGCTCTCCTGGGACGCCCTCGCGCACGCCCGCGGCCGGCTGGTCAACAGCGCCCGCGCCGCCGGGGTGGAGGCGATGGACGCGCCGTTCTTCGAGGTCGCCGACCTGGACGGGCTGCGCCACGAGGCCGCACTCGCCCGGGACTTCGGCTTCAGCGGCAAGATCGCCGTGCACCCGCGCCAACTCCCCCTGATCAATGAGGCGTTCAGCCCGGACGAGCAGCTGCTGGAGCGGGCCCGCCGGGTGGTCGAGGCGGGTCGGGAGAACGGCCGCTCGGTCACCGTCGTGGACGGCGTGATGGTCGGCATGCCCTTCTTCGAGGCCTCGCAGCGCCTGATCGAGCAGTTCGCCCCACCCGAACCGAACGAGACGAAGGAGAAGTGACGATGACCGAGGCAACCGAGCCCGCGGAGTCCGTCCAGGGCCCGCGCCGCTACCGCAACGCCGCGGCGATGCTCGCCACCGCCGATCCGGTCTGGCAGGCGGCCGGCGCCAACGGCCTGATCGGCATCAAGGTGGACTCGGAGTCCAACAACCGGCTGATCGTCCGCGAGACCGGCCACGAGTTCGCCAACATGGTCTCCTGCGCCTACCTCGGACTGAACAACCACCCGCAGGTCGCGGCCGGTGCGGTGGACGCGCTCACCGAGTCCCGGAGCACCTGGCTGGTCACCTCCACCACCCGGATCCGGCACAACCTGCTGGTCCGCCTGGAGGAGGAGTTGGGTGACCTGTTCGGCGCGCACGTCCTCCCCGGCGCCTCCTGCACCTCGCTCACCGCCGGCATCCTGCCGCTGGTCGCCTCCGGCCACCTGAACGACCGCTGCGACGGCAGCAGCGACGGCCCCCGGGTGATGGTCTTCGACCGGTTCTGCCACTTCTGCATGGCCTACGTGAAGCCGATCTGCGCGGACGAGGCGCTGGTCCTCAACTGCCCGCACAACGACCTCGACTACCTGGAGGACATCTGCCGCAAGTACCCGCGGGTCGCCTACGTGGCGGACGGCGCGTACTCGATGGGCGGCGCGGCCGCGCTCGACGGCCTGCTCGAACTCCAGGACCGCTACGGGCTGTTCCTCTACATCGACGACTCCCACTCGCTCTCCATCATGGGCGAGCGCGGCGAGGGCTTCGTCCGCTCCCGGCTGGAGATGAACCCGCTGACGGTGATCGTCGCCAGTCTCGGCAAGGGGTTCGGCACCGGCGGCGGCATCGCGATGCTCGGCAACCGGGAGCAGTTCGAGTTCCTGCACCGCCACGCCGGCCCGGTCGGCTGGTCGCAGAACGTCGCGCTCCCCCTGGTCGGCGCCTCGCTCGGCAGCGCGGCCATCCACCGTTCGCCCGAACTGGCCGAGCTGCAGGGCAGGCTGAACCGCAACATCGACCTCTTCGACGAACTCCTGCCGACGAGCTTCGCCGGCAACGGCCTGCCGGTGCGGCGCGTGGACGTGGGCGACGCCGAGCGCGCCGTCAAGCTCTCCGCCCAGCTCTTCGAGCGCGGCTTCTACAGCTCGGCGGTGTTCTTCCCGATCGTTCCCAAGGGCGAGGCCGGGCTGCGGCTGATGATGCGCGCCGACATGGACGAGCGCCTGATCACCGAGTTCGCCGGCCACGTCAAGGAACTCACCGCCGACCTCTGACACCTGGGAGCACCCGCACCATGCCCGAACCCCTGCCCGCAGACCACCACACCCCCGCGCTGCGCCCCGCGGCCGCCGGCGACCTCCCGGGCGCGGCCGCGCCCGAACCCGAGCCGGTCGGCTACCGGCGGATCGGGCAGCAGCGCTACCGCGAGGTGGTCGGCCGCTACTACGAGGAGTTCACCGTCGGCGACGTGGTCGAGCACCGCCCGGGGCGCACCGTCACCGAGCTGGACAACGTGCTGATGAGCATGCTCAGCATGAACGACGCGCCGCTGCACATCGACGCCGCCTATTCCGAGCACACCCCGTGGGGGCGGCCGATCGTCTCCAGCCTGGTGACGCTCAGCATCGTCGGGGGGATGACCGCCCGCTCCACCAGCGGGCGGACCATCGCCAACCTCGGCTGGGAGAACATCCGGATGACCCACCCGGTGTTCACCGGCGACACCCTGTACGCGGAGACCGAGACGCTGGCCAAGCGGCTCTCCAAGAGCCGCACCGGGCAGGGCATCGTCAGCTGCCGCACCACCGGGACCAAGTCCACCGGCGAGGTCGTGGTGGTGTTCGAGCGCAGCTTCCTGGTCCCGCTGCGCGGCCACGGTCTGGACGAGGTCGCCGGCTACTGACGACGGCCGGCCGGCAGTGCCCCGGCGGACGGGGTCCGGCGGTCGGATGTCGGAATCCGCCCGCCGAACCCCGCCGGCCGGCCGGCGCCCGGTCCGCCCGGTCCGTCGGTCGCGCCGGCGCCCCGGGCCCGCGGCCGTGCTACGCCCGCACGTCCACGAGCACCTTGCCCATCGTCTCGCGCGCACCCATCGCCCGGTGCGCGGCGGCCACCTCGGCGAGCGGGACGACGCGGTCGATCCGCGCCACCAGCCGCCGCCGCTCGGCCAGCCCGAACAGCCGCGCGGCGACGTCCGCGAACAACGCCCGGTCGTCCAGCACGTGCTGGAGCCAGAAGCCGAGCACACCGACCGACCCCTCGGCCAGCTCGGCCACCGAGAACGACTCCTCCGGACCGCCACGCGCCCCGACCGACAGCAGCCTGCCGAACGGCGCCAGCGCCGCCAGCCCGGAGCGCAGCACCCCGCCGCCGACCGAGTCCACGAAGAGGTCCACGCCGCCCGCCTCGCCGAGCAGTTCGGCCAGCCGCGGGTCCGCCGGGTCGAACACGGCGTCCGCCCCCAGCGAGCGGACGAAGTCCCGCTTCGCCTCGGTCGAGGCCACGCCGAGGACGCGGCCCGCACCCAGCTCCCGGGCCAACTGCACCGCCAGGTGCCCGACGCCGCCGGCCGCCGCCGTCACCGCGACCCGCTCACCCGGGCGGATCCGCCCCAACAGGGTCAGCGCACCGTAGGCCGTCGCCCCCTGCTCCAGCAGCGCCAGCGCCTGCTCGTCGCTCACCCCGTCCGGCACCTCCACCGTGAACGCCGGCTCGGCGCAGGCCACTTCGGCATAGCCGCCGCCCGAGCGGAGCAGTGCCGCGACCCGCCGGCCGTCGCCGCGCCGCCGGCCGACCACGTCCGCGCCGAGCACGGCGGGCAGCGGGTAGCACCCGTAGGACCCCTCGCGGCAGTGCAGGTCCGCGTAGTTGAGGCCGGCCAGGGTCACGTCGATCACGACCTGGCCCGGTCCCGCGACGGGTTCGGGCACGGTCTCCGCGCGCAGGACCTCCGGCCCGCCGTAGCGCCGGATCACCGCCGCACGCATCCCCGGAGACCCGCCGGCGGGACGGCCGCCTCCGGGGTCGCTCTCGCTGCCGCCCCCGAGGTCACCTCCCGGGGCGCCCGGGCCGCCCCGTCCGCTGCCGCGCGTCACCGCGCGAACAGCGCGAGCAGGCGGCTCTCGGCGGCCCGGGCCGCCGCCGCGTCCTCGGCGATCACGCAGTACATCACCGAGCCGTCGGCCGGCCCGAAGTCCGCGCTGAACACCACGCCGGTGCGCGTCCGCGGGTCGAAGGCCAGCCCGGCCCGCTCGACCGCCGCGACGGCCTCCGGGAAGGACGGTACGTGCAGCCCCGCCAGCTCCAGGATCACCCGGTCGGCGCGGTGTCCGGCCCCGACCAGACGGGCGAACAGCGCGTCGTGCAGATGGGTCGAACCGGTCAGCCGCCCGTTGGTCTCGCTGAAGTACAACTCGCCCTTGGGCGTGAGGAAGGCGTCGGCACTGACCGTTCCCCGGTACCCGAGCACCCGCAGCGACTCGCACAACCGCGCCGCCTGGTCGACGAGTTCGGCCCGCACGCCGGCGTCCGGGGTGACCGGCGGGGTGATCTCCCCGACCACCACCGGGTCCATCACCATCTCGCCGCAGCCGGAGAGCACCGAGCCTCCGTCCCCGATGGAGAACTCCGCGTACAGCGGCACCGCGTCCGCGAAGTACCGCTCCACGACCACCCGTTGGTTGCGGCCCCCGGTCAGCCACTGCCACCGCTCGGCCACGTACGCGGCCACGGCACCGGCGTCCGCCAGCTCCACCGCCCGCTGCGCGCCGGCCGGGGCGACCTGTTCGGCGCGGGTCAGGACCTCGTTGCCGAAGCCGCCCGCCTGGTACTCGACCTTCACCATGACGCTGTGGCCCTGCTCCAGCAGCCCGTTCACCGCCGCCTCAACCTGCTGCGGCGAGGTGGCCACCGTCCCGGGCGACACCGGCACCCCGGCCCCGGCGGCCAGCGCCCGGAACACGGCCTTGCTGTTCACCAGCGCGTTGCCGCCCTGCGCGGCGAACGCGTGCCCCGGCACGGCGTCCTCGGCCCCGACCGCGGCGGCCAGGTCGACCACGGCCGCGTTCGGCGAGATCGCCAGCACCCGCCGCACCGGCCGTCCGGCCAGCGCGCGGCGCAGCTCCCCGCGGAATCCCGGGTCGGCGAGGCGGTCCGGAGTGAGGATGTCCTCGCCGTCCGGGCCCGCGGGCGGCACGACCACCGTCAGGCTCTCCGCCCTGGTCCCGGTGAGCCCGGTGACGTACGCGAGGTAGGCCGGCTCGGGCTCCCAGGGCAGGACCAGGACGTCGCCGTCCTCGGCGAACCAGAGCATCCGCTGGGCCCCGCAGCCGGCGAACGCCCGCTCCAGCGGCGTCATCCCGGTGAGGTCCCCGACCATCTCCTCGGTGCGGTTGTTTCCGATGCACAGCGTCGTCATCTGCCGAACTCTCCCCATCGCCGGTCGGTGCTGCGCTCCAGGTGTAGCGCACCGGGGTTGTTCGAGTTCGGCTCTCGGTCATTGAACAAAAACGCTGAACAACGGCCTCCGCACGCCCTCGGCGGGGCGGCGTGCGGCGCTTCGGCGCGGCACCCGGGCCTGGCGTCCGCACGGCGCCCGGCGCCGGTTCAGCGCAGGCGCTGCCGCAGTTCGGCGACCGCGGCGCGGATGCCGGCGCTGTACGCGTCCTCGGGCAGTGCGTCCAGGCTGCGCACCGCCCGTTCCAGCTCCTCGCGGGCCCGGTCGGGCTCGCCGAGCTTGAGGTGGTCCGAGGCGAGGTTGAGGTGCAGTGCGGGGTAGAACGCGCGGACCTGCAGCGCGGACTCGTAGGTCTGCGCCCGCTCGGCGGTCAGCGAGTCGGCGGCGGCCAGCGCCCGCCGGTCCCACTCCAGTTCGGCGTGCGGGTCGTCCTGGAGGTCGGCCAGGTAGTGGGCGAGGACGCAGCGGTGGAAGACGTCGCCGTTCTCGCCGAGTGCGTCCCACAGCTGCTCGAAGCTCTCCCGGGCCTCTGCCGTCCGCCCGCGCTGCGCGGCCTGCACGCCGTCGAGCCCGAGTGCCAGCCGCTCCAGTACCGGGTCGGGGGCGGCCTGGTCGGCGTCCGGGGCCGCAGCCCGGCCGGGGTCGGCACGCAGACCGCCCGCCGGGTCGGTGTCGGCAGGCGCGTGTGCGGCCCGGTCGGCGGCGGGCCGGCCCTCGCTGTCGGACATCTCGGACATGTCCGCAGCCTAGGCCCTGCCCGGTCGATCTTGTCGGATCAGCGCGCGGCTCCCCCAGCCTTCGGCCGGGAGGTACCCCCACTCCGCGCCCGGCTGGGCGTGCGCCCGGATCAACCTCGTACTGGACGTACTTGGGCGATTCGGGCGTGCGTCCAGCCGGGATGCCCGGCGTCGTGCGCCCGGCAAGATCGGCCGGACAGGGCCTAACCGGGGAGCCCGCCCGCCGCGCCCGCTTGAGCCGGCCCGGGCGGCACCCACCGCGGGCGCCGCCGGCCGGTCCCGGTCAGCGCCGGTAGCCCCGCTGCCTGTCCCGCTCCTCCGCGTCCTCGTACCCGAGGAACCACCCCTCCGGGTGGGTCGCCGTCAGCAGCAGCTCGGTGCGCTGCTCCGAGTCCAGCTCCGGGTCCCCGTCGTCCGGCCCGTAGGCCCCGAACAGCTCGTCCCGGCAGCCGTCCCAGTCGTAGTCGTAGAGGTCGGCGGGCAGGTCCCCCATCATGTCGGCGACCGACTCCGGCTGCGCACCGAGCAGCGTGCGGGCGTCCACCAGGGCCATCCGCAGCGCGATCTCCTCGGCCGGACAGCGCGGCAGCGGCCACTCGCCGAGCGCGAGGTCGTCGGCGAGGTCGTCGAAGGCGCGGGCCATCGACCGGCGCCAGGCCCGGTGCATCCGCCAGGTGCGCTGCGGCAGACGGCCGAAGACCGTCCAGTCCCCCTCCTCGCCGTCCACGACCGGTTCGTCCTGGTGCTCCTCCAGGTCGTCGTACGCCGCGTCGGCCAGGCCGAGCAGCTGGGCGTGGAGCAGGCAGGCGGTGCGCGGGGTGAGCGTCCAGTCCCCGGCCGCGCCGCCGTCCTCCTCGTCGCCCTCCAGCGGGAAGAGCTCGGCGAAGTCGGGCGCGAAGTCCTCGGTGACGCTGATCTCCAGCGTGCCGCCGATCGCCTCGACGCCCGGGATCGCCGCCACCAGCCGGTCCGGGTGGAGCAGCGCACCGAGCGCCGCGTTGGCGTCCTCGGCCACCTCGCGCAGCAGCTCGCGGCGTTGGCCGGCCGGGTCGATGCCCTCGAAGTCCAGCTCCTCCACGGCCGCGATCGCGGCCGCGCGCAACGCCGGCCAGTTGGTGATCCGCAGGCCCAGCACCACCGTCGCCTCGATCTCCTGCGCGCCCGAGTCCTCGGCCGCGCCCGGCCCCTGTGGATGATCGCTTCGCTCGCCCATGGGGCTACGGTACGGCTTTTCCGTCGCCCGATCACCGGTCCGGTACGGTCCGGCCCGCCAGCGCCTACTCCAAGCCATCTCCGGCCGGCCCGGCCACGCCTCTGGGCGGGGGCCGCGGACAGCCCGCAGGATGGCCCCATGGCAAACATCGACGAATTCGGCGGCGGGCAGCGCCCGGACGCCCAGGTCCTGGTGGTGACCACCAACGACATCCCCGGCTTCCGGGTCGACCACGTGATCGGCGAGGTCTTCGGGCTGACGGTCCGCAGCCGGCACGTCGGCAGCCAGATCGGTGCGTCCCTGAAGTCGCTGGTCGGCGGCGAGCTGCGGGGTCTGACGAAGACCCTGGTGGAGAGCCGCAACGAGGCGATGGAGCGGCTGGTCGAGCAGACCAGGGCGCGGGGCGGCAACGCGGTGCTCATGTTCCGCTTCGACGTCACGCAGGCGGCCGACATCGGTACCGAGGTCTGCGCCTACGGCACCGCCGTGGTGATCTCCCCGGCGACCTGATCCGCCGCCCGCTGCCCCGGGCCCCGCGTGCACGCCCGACGCGCCCGGCGTGAGCGCGGGGCCGGACGACCCGCGCACGAGGGGAACACTCGCGCCCCACCCGATGTTTCACCAGCGTGACTGTTTACGGTGCAACCAACGGCGGCGGAGCGCCGGGCGGCGAGCTCCGGCGGGTGGACGTCGTGGTGGTGGGCGCCGGGCAGGCCGGCCTGTCCGCCGCCTACCACCTCCGCCGCCGCGGCTTCGCCCCCTACCGGGCGGGCTCCGACGGCGGCTTCGTGGTGCTCGACGCGGACGACGCTCCGGGCGGGGCCTGGGCACACCGCTCGCCCTCGCTGCGGATGGCCACCGTGCACGGCTTCCACGACCTCCCCGACTTCGAGCTGCCCGAGCCCGACCCCGACGCCCCCGCACGCGAGGTCGTCCCGGGGTACTTCGCCGCGTACGAGGCCCGGCACGCGCTCCCGGTCGTGCGCCCCGTCCACGTCCTGGCGGTCCGTTCCGCGTCCGACCGGCGGGACGCCCGGACGGACGGCGCGCCGGAGGGAGCACCCAATGACGGGCCGGACGGCGGGCCGGCCGCGCTGCCGGGCGAGCGCCTGCTGGTCGAGACCGACCGCGGCACGTGGTCCACCCGCGCGCTGATCAACGCCACCGGCACCTGGACCCGCCCCTTCCTGCCCCACTACCCCGGCCACTTCTCCGGTCGGCAGCTGCACTACGCCGCCTACCGGGGCCCGCAGGAGTTCGCCGGCCGGCGCGTCCTGGTGGTCGGTGGCGGGGCCTCGGCGATCCAGGTGCTGTCCGAGATCGCCGCCGTCGGGGAGACGGTCTGGGTCACCCGCACGCCGCCGGTCTACCACGACGGCCCGTTCACCCCCGAGTACGGGCGCGCGGTCGTGGCCAAGGTCGAGGAACGCGTCCGCCAGGGGCTGCCGGTGCGCAGCGTGGTGAGCGTGACCGGGCTCGGCCCGTCCGTCGCCTACCGCCGCGCCGAGGAGCTGGGCGCGCTGCACCGGCGCCCGATGTTCGACCGCCTCACCGAGCACGGGGTCGCCTGGGGTGACGAGGAGCTGGCGGTGGACGCGATCGTCTGGGCCACCGGCTTCCGCCCCGAGGTCGGCCACCTCGCGCCGCTCGGCCTCCGCTCCACCGGCGGCGGCATCGCGCTCACCGGCACCCGCGCCACCGCCGATCCGCGCGTCCACCTGGTCGGCTACGGCCCGTCGGCCAGCACCATCGGCGCCAACCGCGCGGGCCGGGCCGCCGTGAACGACATCGTCGGCCTGCTCGGCGTCCCGACGCCGGTGGGCCCGCGGTCGGATGCGCCGGCCGCCCGGACCGCGGCGGCCCCGGCCGCGGACGGCGGCCGGGAGCCGGTCGCCGTCCACTGACCGGCTCCGGCCCGGCCCCGGCCGCCATCCGCCGGTCAACGGCCGCCGGTCAGCGGTCAGCGGTCAGCGGTCAGCGGTCGAAGTCGACCGTCACCCGGTCGGTGACCGGGCGGGCCTGGCAGGTCAGGACGTAGCCGGCGGCCACCTCCTTCTCCTCCAGCGCGAAGTTGCGCCGCATCTCCACCTCGCCCTCGGTGACCAGGGCGCGGCAGGTGCCGCAGACGCCGCCCTTGCAGGCAAACGGCAGGTCCGGGCGGGAGCGCTGCGCACCGTCCAGGATGGAGCGGTCGCACGGGAGGTTGAGCGTGCTGCCGCGCCCGTCGAGCACGACGGTGACCTCGCTGTGCGGGCGGTCGTCCGCCGCCTCCGAACCGGGCTCGTCGGCGCGCTCGGTGATCGGCTCGTCCTCGGCGTGGAACAGCTCCTGGTGCACCCGCTCGCCCGGCACGCCCAGGCCGGCCAGGAGTTCCCTGGCCCCGGCGACCATGCCGAACGGGCCGCAGAGCCACCAGTGGCCGACCTGCCGGACGTCCACCAGCGCCGTCAGCAGCGCATCGACCCGCTCCGGGTCGAGGCGCCCGCTGAGCAGTTCGGCGTCCCTGGTCTCACGGGAGAGGACGTGCACCAGCTGGAGCCGGCCGAGGTGGCGGTCCTTCAGGTCGGCCAGCTCGTCGGCGAACATCACGGTGTCGCTGCGGCGGTTGCCGTAGAGCAGGGTGACGGTGGACGTGGGGTCGGCGGCGAGCACCGAGGCGGCGATGGAGAGCATCGGGGTGATCCCGGAGCCGGCCGCCAGCAGCACGTGGTCGGCGGGCACGCCCAGATCGGGGGTGAAGAGGCCGGTCGGGGTCAGCACCTCGACCTCCTCACCCGGCCCCGCGTCGCGCACCAGCCAGCGGGAGAACAGCCCGCCGGGCACCTCCCGGACGGCGATCCGCAGCGGTCCGCCGACCGGGGCGCAGATCGAGTACGAGCGGCGCTCGTCCACCCCGTCCACCATCCGCCGCAGCGTCAGCGTCTGCCCCGGGCGGAAGGCGAAGGCGTCGGACAGCCCGTCCGGCACCGCGAAGGTCACGGCGACGGCGTCCTCGCAGAGCCGCTCCACCTCGGCGATCCGCAGCCGGTGGAAGGTCGGACGGCGGGCCGGCCGGGCACCGGGGGCGGCGTCGGCAGCGGCGTCGGCGGCGACGGCCGGGTCGGCCTCGGTGGGGCGGGCCGTGCTGGCGGGACCGGCGGCCATTCAGATCTCCTTGACGCGTTCGAAGGGCTCGCGGCAGTCGCGGCAGCGCCAGAGCGCCTTGCACGCGGTGGAGCCGAATCGGGACAGTTCCTCGGTGTCGGTGCCGCCGCAGAGCGGGCAGGCCACCAGGTGACGGGTGGGGCCGAGCGTGAGCAGGGGCGGGGCGGTGCCGCGCGGCGAGGCGCCGCCGGACGCCGCCGGGGCCGCCCGCTCCGCCGCGGAGCGCGGCGGGGCGATGCCCGCCTCGGCGAGCTTGCGGCGGCCCTCGGCGGTGATCAGGTCGGTGGACCACGCCGGGTCGAGCCGCAGCCTGACCCGGACGTCCGCGTAGCCGGCCGCGCGCAGGCGGCGGTCCACGTCGGCCGCCATCTCGGCGACGGCCGGGCAGCCCGAGTAGGTCGGCGTCAGCCACGCGGTCACCGCCGCCTCGGCGGGGGCGACGGGCGCCTCCGCCGTCGCCGTCGGCACCGCACCCGCCGCCTCGACCTCCACCTCGGCGAGGACGCCCAGGTCGGCGAGGGTGAGCATGGGCAGCTCCGGGTCGGGGACCTCGGCGGCCACCGCCCAGGCCCGCTCCCGCGCCGTCGCCGTGCCCGTCACCACGTCGCCCCCGGGTGTGCGCGGGCCAGCACCTGCAGCTCGGCCAGCAGCAGCCCGAGCTCCTCGGTGTGCACGCCGTCCCGACCGGCCCGGCCGCCGATCGTGGCCAGACCCGGCACCTCCGGCATCGCCAGTCCGGCCTCGGCCAGCACGGCGGCCAGCGAGCGCAGCACCGGTTCGCGCAGCGTCGCCGGGTCGACGCCGACCCGCAGTTCCACCGGGTGCGCCGTGAACAGCTCCTCCAGCAGCGGCCAGACCGCGTCCAGCCCGGCCTGCATCCGCTGCGCCGAGTACGGCGTCCCGTCGCCCAGCCGCAGCGTCCAGGCCGTGGCGTACTCGCGGTGGTAGGCGAGCTCCTTGGCGCCCCGGGCGGCGACCGCCGCCAGCACCGGGTCGGCGTGGCCGGCCAGCGCCTCGTACAGCGCGCCGCGCGCGGTCGCGAAGAGCAGCAGGCGGGCGATCGAGTACGCGAAGTCGCCGTTGGGCGCCTCGACCAGGCGGACGTTGCGGAACTCGTGCTCCTCGCGCCAGTACGCCAGGTCGTCCTCGGTGCGGCCGGAGCCGTCCGCCTGGCCGGCCCGGGTGAGCAGCTGGCGGGCCTGGCCCAGCAGGTCGAGGCCGAGGTTGGCGAGCGCGACCTCCTCCTCCAGCTCCGGCGCCCGGGTGCACCACTCGATCAGCCGCTGGGAGAGGACGAGCGCGTCGTCGCCCAGCATCAGGCAGTACGCGGCGAGGTCGGCGCCGTCGAGGCCGGCCGGCACCGCCGTGTCGACCCCGAGCAGCGGGTCGGCGAAGCCCGTGCCGTAGGCCCAGCGGCCCTCGCCCTCGGGCTCGGGGGTCGCCTCGGAGAGGCTGAGGTAGACGTGGTCGTCGGTCATGGTTCTGCTGCTCCCCGTCAGATGTGCGGGACATCCTCGGGGATGTCGTAGAAGGTCGGGTGGCGGTAGACCTTGTCGCCGCTCGGCTCGAAGAACGGGTCCCGCTCGTCCGGCGTGGAGGCGGTGATCGCGTCCGAGCGGACCACCCAGAGGCTGACGCCCTCGTTGCGCCGGGTGTAGAGGTCGCGGGCGGCGAGCAGCGCCATCCGGTCGTCGGCCGCGTGCAGCGAGCCGACGTGGACGTGGTTCAGCCCGCGCCGGGGGCGCACGAACACCTCGTACAGCGGCCAGCCGGCCTTGGACTCGGTCACTTTCCGTTCTCCTGTTCCGGGGTGTTCTGGGCTTCGTCGGCGGTGCGGGCCCCGACCTCGGCGCGGCGCTTCGCGGCGTAGGCGGTGGCGGCCTCGCGCACCCAGGCGCCGTCCTCGTGGGCGGCGCGGCGGCGATCGATCCGCTGGGTGTTGCACGGGCCCTGGCCGTGGATCACCCGGGTCAGCTCGGACCAGTCGGGCTCGCCGAAGTCCCAGCCGCCGCGCTCCTCGTTCCACCGCAGCTCCGGGTCGGGCAGGGTGACGCCGAGGTGCTCGGCCTGCGGGACGGTCATGTCCACGAAGCGCCGACGCAGTTCGTCGTTGGTGTGCCGCTTGATCCGCCAGGCCATCGAGCGGGCGGTGTTCGGCGAGTCCCCGTCCGAGGGGCCGAACATCATCAGCGACGGCCACCACCAGCGGTCCACCGCGTCCTGGACCATCCGGCGCTGGGCCTCGGTGCCGCGCATCAGCGTCATCAGCAGCTCGTAGCCCTGGCGCTGGTGGAACGACTCCTCCTTGCAGATCCGGACCATGGCCCGGGCGTAGGGGCCGTAGCTGCAACGGCAGAGCGGCACCTGGTTGCAGATCGCGGCGCCGTCGACCAGCCAGCCGATCACGCCGACGTCGGCGTAGGTGAGCGTCGGGTAGTTGAAGATCGACGAGTACTTCTGACGGCCGGAGATCAGCTTCTCGGTGAGCTCGGCGCGGTCCACACCGAGGGTCTCGGCGGCGGCGTAGAGGTAGAGGCCGTGACCGGCCTCGTCCTGGGCCTTGGCCAGCAGGATCGCCTTGCGGCGCAGCGACGGGGCGCGGGTGAGCCAGTTGCCCTCGGGCTGCATGCCGATGATCTCGGAGTGGGCGTGCTGGGCGATCTGGCGGATCAGGGTGGCCCGGTAGGCGTCGGGCATCCAGTCCCGGGGCTCGATCCGCTGCTCGGCGGCGATGACCGCCTCGAACAGCTCCTCCTGGGTCTGGGCGGGCACCGGTTCGGCCACCTCTGCTGTCACCACGGTCCCCTCTCACGTGTCTCGCGCCACGGGCGTCTCTCGCGTCGCGGGTCGGACGCGAGCGGTGGCGGGGCGTGACGGGCAGGGCGGCTGGGTCCTGCCGGTGTCGCCTGCCGGGCACTCGCGCTACCGACTGACCGTTCGGTCGGTTCCATTGTGCGCGGTGGGACGGCGCCCTGACAAGGGAGGCGGGCCGGGGAGCGCGCGGGACCGGGCGGGCGGCGCCCCGGTCCGGGCACGGAGCGGGCCCGCCGTCCGGCAGCTGCCGGAGGGCGGGCCCGCTCCGTGAGGCCGGCGGCCCGGCGGGGCCGGCCGGGCTTCGGCCGCCCCACTGCGGGACCGCCGGCTAGCCCTCCGCGCGGTCCCGCAGGCGGGGCAGCGGGACGGCGAGGAGTGCGGCCAGCAGCGCGATCCGCGGCGCCAGCTGGTCGATCCGGATGTGCTCGTGCCGGGCGTGGGCGCCCGCACCGACCGCGCCGAAGCCGTCGAGCGTGGGCAGCCCGCGCGACCCCGGCAGATTGGTGTCCCCGGCGCCGCCCGCCGGGCCGCCGTCCAGCTGCTGGCCGAGCACGGCCGCGAGCGAGCGGACGTGCCGCAGCAGCGGGTTCGCCGCGCGCTCCGGCCAGGCCGGGCGGCTGGAGAGCACCTCGGTGCGCACCCGCGCCCCCGGGCGCAGCGCGGCGAGCCGGGCCAGGTTGTCGAGGGTGCGCCGCTGGGCCTCGACGGTGGCGAAGCGCAGACCGAGCTCGGCCTCCGCCCGGCCGGCGACCACGTTGGCCCGGGTGCCACCGCTGATCCGCCCGGCGTTGAGCTCGGTGCCCGGCTGGCAGGCGAATCCGCGGACCGCGACCAGCTGGTCGACCAGTTCGTCCACGGCGGACACGCCTTCCGCGGCGTCGTTGCCGGCGTGCGCCTCCCGCCCGGTGACCGTGAGCCGGACCCGGCTGCTGCCGCGGCGCGCGGTCTTGAGCCGGCCGTCCGGGTGGGGCGGTTCGAGGCCCAGGACGGCGGCCGCCCCCCGAAGTTGGCGCTCGACCAGCCGGCGGCCGTCGGGGCTGCCGACCTCCTCGTCGGAGACCACGACCAGCCGGACGGTGCGGTGCGGGCGCTGGCCGAGGTCGGCGAGCAGGGCGAACGCGCCTTCGAGAACGGCGAGTCCGCCCTTCATGTCGATCACGCCGGGACCGCTGAGGATGCCGTCCTCTTCGGTGACCGGCCAGTCCTCCAGCGTGCCGACCGGCCAGACGGTGTCGTGGTGGCCGACCACCAGGAGGTGCGGCAGGCTCTCGTCCTGGCCTTCCCACTGGAGGAGCAGGTGATCGCCGGCCGGACCGGCCTCGCGGTGCGCGGTGGCCCCGGTGGCGCGGAAGCCGGCGGCCAACTCCTCGGCGAGCGCGTTGAGTCGGGGGGCGTCCCCGCTGGGCGACTCGATTCGGGCCAGGTCGGCGCAGCGGCGCCGGACGGCTCCGGCCAGGGTGCGGGCGCGGGTGCTGAGCGCCTGGGGCAGACCGGGCAGGGCCGCGGTGGGCCCGTCGGCGGCCGGCGCTCCGGCCGCCGGTCCGGCGGCCGGGAAGGCCGCGGCGGCACCGGTACCGGGAGAGGCGGCGGCGGGTGGCGGAGCGCCGGCCTCCGTGTCGGACGGCTCCGCGACGGCGGGCGCCGCGGTGGCGGCCGCCCCTGCCTCGGCGTTGGGGGACGGAGCGGAGGCGACGGCCGGCGTGCGGGCGGGTTCGGTGGTCACGGCCTCCGCGACGGGCGGCCGGACGGTTCGGGGACTCAACGCTCGCCTCCGCGGCCGCCGCCGGTATTGATGAGCGGCCGCACCGGTCGGCCCGAGCGCGCGGCCCGAGTGGCACCGGACGCTCCGCTCCGCCCGATGACCCCTCTGAACCCGGCACGGGCCGGGATCCCCCGGGACGGCCCGTCTGGCTCAAGTCCGTTGGAACGGCTGGGCGGCGTGCTTGGCATTGCGTCCTCCTCGCTCGATCCGGCGGCCCCGGTCGGCCCGGGGCCCCGTGGACGGCGGCTTCGAAGCAGCGGGCGCAGTAGCCGCACCGCCACAGGGAAGCCGAGATGTGAGCCTAGAAGAACCGTTCGGTTTCCTGCGAGGTGGCCCTGCTCCCAGCGTGCCGGGGCCGGGCCCCGCCTCGCGTGCCCGTCGGAGAACGGCGGCGGGCGTACGGCGCGCGGGCCTGGATCGGCGCGCGAGCGCGGTCGCCGGATCGCGCCCATCTCCACCATGAACCCGTCGCCGGGGTTTGGCAGCGCAAACGGCCAAGGCGCGGCATTTCCACGCCGGATGGGTGACAGCGGCTCGGCGCCCGGTACCAGGCCGGCGGGTCGCGGGCCGGCCCTGCGGAGCGCGGCGCGGGGCTCGACACCGGGCGGTGGTCCGGCAGTTGTGCGGCTACGGGGTGGCGCACGGCTCGGGGGGGTCGGACGGTGCGGCGCGGCCTTACCCGACCACCTTCCCCGTCGACCCTCCCCGGCCGCCTTCCCCGGCGGCGGGCACGGCGGCCAGCCGGTCGACGGGCGCGGCCGCATCGCCGTCGACCACATTCCGCAATCGGTCAGACACTAGGTTCACATGACAACTTTCAGCGAACAGACTTTGAAATCTGTTCGCGCCCGTGGCACAGTTGAACTCGGCCACCCGCCACGCATCCGCATCCACATCCCTCCCCCCTCCCCGTCAGGAGCCCCGCATGTCCACCGCTCCCTCCGCCGGCCCCCGCATCCAGCAGCGCCCGCTCGGCGCCGCCGGCCCCACCACCTCCGTCCTCGGCCTCGGCTGCATGGGCATGTCCGACCTCTACGGCCCGGCCGACGAGGCCGAGAGCATCGCCACCGTCCACGCCGCGCTCGACGCCGGCGTCACCCTGCTCGACACCGGCGACTTCTACGGCATGGGCCACAACGAGCTGCTGATCCACGACGCGCTCCGCGGCCGCGACCGCGAGAGCGTGCAGATCAGCGTGAAGTTCGGCGCCCAGCGCAGCCCGGACGGCCAGTGGCTCGGCTACGACGCGAGCCCCGCGGCGACGAAGACCGCGCTCGCCTACACCCTGCGCCGCCTGCGCACCGACCACGTCGACATCTACCGGCCCGCCCGCCTGGACCCGGACGTCCCGGTCGAGGAGACCGTCGGCGCGATCGCCGAGCTGGTCGAGGCCGGCTACGTCCGCCACATCGGCCTCTCCGAGGTCGGCGCCGACACCCTGCGCCGCGCCGCCGCCGTCCACCCGATCAGCGACCTGCAGATCGAGTACTCCCTGATCTCCCGCTCCGTCGAGGAGAAGATCCTGCCCACCGCCCGCGAGCTGGGCATCGGCGTCACCGCGTACGGCGTGCTCTCGCGCGGCCTGCTCAGCGGCCACTGGAACAACGACCGCGCGCTGGCCGGAACGGACTTCCGCGGCCACAGCCCGCGCTTCCAGGGCGACAACCTCGCCCACAACCTCCACCTGGTCGAGGCGCTGCGCACGGTCGCCGCGGAGCGGGGCGCCACCGTCGCGCAGGTCGCGATCGCCTGGGTCGCCTCGCGCGGTGAGGACGTCGTCCCGCTGGTCGGCGCCCGCCGCCGCAACCGGCTCGGGGAGGCCCTCGGCACGCTGGACGTCACGCTCGGCCCGGCCGACCTGGCCGCGATCGAGGCCGCCGTCCCGGCCGGCTCCGCCGCCGGGGAGAGGTACGCTGCCGCTCAGATGGCCCACCTCGACAGCGAGCACTGAGCGCGGCACCGCCGCGGGACGGCGCCGCCGCCGGTCCGGGCCGTCGGGCCACCACCTCCGACCACCGACGAGCCCCCGCACCGACCGGCGACCAGCGCCGCACCCACCGGCCGCAGCGCCGTCCGCCGCCGCCCCGGCGGCGGACGCCCCACCCGAAGGACGTACCTCCCCGTGACCACGGACAGCGCACTCACCCCCGAGCAGATCCTGAGCGCGACGGAGGACGTCCTCAGGCGGTTCGGCCCGGCCAAGGCCACCGTCGTGGACGTCGCCCGCAACCTCGGCGTCAGCCACACCAGCGTCTACCGGTTCTTCCCGAGCAAGGCGGCGCTGCGCGAGGCCGTCACCCAGCGCTGGCTCGACCAGGCCCACTACGAGCTGCAGTCCATCGCCACCGAGCCCGGCCCCGCCGCGGACCGGCTGCACCGCTGGCTGGCGACGCTGTTCGCCGCCAAGCGGAAGAAGGCACTGGACGACCCGCAGCTGTTCGCCACCTACATGACGCTGGTCGCCGAGACCAGCAGCACCGTCGAGGCGCACATCGACACGATGGTGGCGCAGATCGGCCGGATCGTCCGGGACGGCGTGCAGGCCGGGGAGTTCGGTCCCGCCGACATCGGCTCGACCGCCCGCGCCGTCTTCGAGGCCACCGCGCACTTCCACGACCCCGCCCACGCGGCCGAGTGGTCCGACCCGCACGCCCAGGACCGCTTCGAGGCGCTCTGGAAGCTCGTCCTCGGCGGCCTCACGGCGAAGTAGCCCGGCCGGCGGCCGGGCCACTCGGCCCCCGTGCGGCCGGGGTCAGCGGCGGGAGTTGCCGAAGACGAGGCGGTAGGCGATCAGGAGCACCAGTGCGCCGCCGATCGCCGAGGCCCAGGTGGCCAGGTCGAAGAAGTGCGCCGTCACCTCGCGGTGCAGGAACCGCGAGGAGATCCAGCCGCCGACGAACGACCCGGCGATGCCGATCAGGGTGGTCACCACCAGGCCGCCCGGGTCCTTCCCCGGCAGCAGCAGCTTGGCCAGAGCCCCGGCCACCAGGCCCAGCACGATCCACGCGACGAAGCTCATGCGTCCTCCCGCCCTCCGCTACGGCGGTCCCGGCCGGACCGTCCTGCCCGCAGGGACGCTCCCGTGCGCCCCCGCGGTTCCGGTGCGCCGGGCGTGGCCGCCCCCGCCCGGCCCGCCGGCGCCGGGATACTGCCGCCATGCGCATCCTGATCGCCACCGCCGGCTCCCGGGGCGACGTCGCCCCGTTCACCGGGCTCGGCGTCCGGCTGCACGCGGCCGGCCACCAGGTGGCCGTCGCCACGCACACCACCTTCGCCGACGCGGTGCGCGCGGCCGGTCTCGAATTCCGTCCGCTGCCCGTCGACCCGCGCGCCGAACTCGCCTCGACCGGCGGCCAGCGCCTCCTGCGGGCCGGGTCCGGGCCGCTCGCCGTCCTCGAACTCCTGCGGCTGGGGCGCTCCTTCATGCCCGCCATCGGCGACGGCATCGCCGCCGCCGCCGACCGGGGTGCCGACCTCCTGCTCACCAGCAGCACCACCTCCGCCCTGGGTCGGGCGGTCGCCGAGGCGGCCGGCCTCCCCCACCTCGGGCTGCACCTCCAACCGCTCGCGCCGACGCGGGAGTTCGCCCCGGTCGTGACCGGCTCCCGGTCGCTGGGCCGGGCCGGGAACGTGCTGGCCGGGCACGCCGTCCAGGCCGCCACCGACCGGCTGTTCGCCCCCGCGGTGCGCCGGCTGCGCCGCCGCCTCGGCCTGCCGCCGCGCAGTGTGGCGCGCGCCCGGCGCGACCACGCCGTCCTGCACGGCTTCTCCCCCACCGTGGTGCCGCGGCCCGCCGACTGGCGGCCCGGCCTCGACGTGGCCGGCTACTGGTGGCCCCACCCCGAGCCCGGGTGGCAACCACCGGCCCGGCTCCTCGACTTCCTCGCGGCCGGTCCGCCGCCGGTGTTCGTCGGCTTCGGCAGCCTGGTCGTCCCCGACCCCGAGCGGCTCACCGCCACCGTCCTGGCCGCGCTGCGGGCCGCCCGGGTGCGCGCGGTGGTCCAGCCGGGCTGGAGCGGCCTCGCCGCGCCCGAGGGCGACGACCTGCTGACCGTCGACGACACCCCGCACTGCTGGCTGTTCCCGCGGATGGCCGCGACCGTCCACCACGCGGGGGCCGGCACCACCGCCGCCACCCTGCGGGCCGGCACGCCCACCGTCCCGGTTCCCGCCCAGCTGGACGCCCCGTTCTGGGCCGCGCGCGCCGCCCGCCTCGGCACCACTCCTGGGCCGGTCCCGCTCGCCGGCCTCACCGCGGACCGCCTCGCCGCCGCGATCCGCCGGGCCCTGGACGACCCGGGCCACCGCGCCCGGGCCCGCGCCGTCGCCCGGGTGCTGGCCGCCGAGGACGGCGCGGGGAAGGTCGTCGAAGCCGTCGACCGGATCGCCGGCTCCTCCGCGGGCAGCACCCCTCGGTGACCGGCGGCCCGCGCCGGGCCGGGACGGCGGCGCGCTCGGCGCCCGTCGGCCGACCCGTCAACGGTCGCCGGCGTGCCGTCGACCCCCGCCGGCGCCACGCCGGCCGCTCGCCAGTGTCAGCACCGTGTAGAGCGCCAGCGACGACCCCACGCCGACCGCCCACCCGTAGTCGGCGAGCGGCTTGAGCACCGGGACCAGGCCGTCGGCCGGGAACGGGCCGCCGTAGGAGCCGCCGACGGCGAGGAGGCCGCCGACGAGCAGCGCGGTGACGGCGCGCCAGTTCCACCCGGCGGTGTACCAGTAGGCACCGCCCGGCCGGTAGAGCTCGGCGAGCCGGAGTCGGGTGCGGCGCAGCAGCCAGTAGTCGGCGACGAGGATGCCGGCGACGGTGCCGAGCAGGCCGCCGACGACGCCGAGCCAGGTGAAGATGTAGACGTGCGGGTCGGAGATGAGCTTCCACGGGAAGATCGCGATCCCGACGACGCCCGTGATCAGCGCCCCGGCGCGGAAGTCGACGTGCCGCGGCAGCAGGTTGGCGAGGTCGTAGGCGGGTGAGACGACGTTGGCGGCGATGTTGACCGACAGGGTGGCGACCAGGACGGTCAGCAGCGCGAAGAGGATGCCGACCGGGCTCTCCATCTTGGCGGCGAGGGCGATCGGATCCCAGAGCGGTTCGCCGTAGACCGCCTGCGACCCGGAGGTGACCAGGACGGAGAGCAGCGCGAAGAGGGTCATGGTGGTGGGCAGGCCGAGGGCCTGGCCGCGGATCTGGGCGCGCTGGCTGCCGCCGAAGCGGGTGAAGTCGGGGATGTTGAGGGCGAGGGTGGACCAGAACCCGATCATGCCCATCAGGGCCGGGAAGAAGACCTTCCAGAAGTCCGCGTCCCAGCCGAGCCGGGACGGCTGGTCGAGCAGCGGGCCGAACCCGCCGGCCTTGACGGTGATCCAGGCCAGCAGGGCGAGGGCACCGACGATGACGAACGGCGCGGCCCAGTTCTCGAACCGGCGCAGGGTCTCCATGCCGCGGGCGATGACGACCATCTCGATCAGCCAGAACAGCAGGAACGAGAGCCACTGCGTCCACGGGTAGCCGCCCAGCTCACCTGCCGTGCGCCAGGATTCGCCGAGGAGCTTGCCGGCCAGCAGGAAGATGCCCTCGCCGCCGATCCAGGTCTGGATGCCGAACCAGGCGCAGGCGACCGCGGCCCGGACGAGGGCCGGCAGGTTGGCGCCGCGCAGGCCGAAGGAGGCGCGGGCGAAGACCGGGAACGGGATGCCGTACTTCGTGCCGGCATGGCCGGCGAGCAGCATCGGTACGAGCACGATGAGGTTGGCGAGGGCGATGGTGAGGACGGCCTGCTTCCAGTCCATGCCGAGGGCGACCAGGCCGGAGGCGAGGGTCCAGGAGGGGATGTTGTGGGCCATCCCGACCCAGAGCGCGAGGAAGTTGTAGGTGGTCCAGGTGCGGCGGGCGACGGGGACGGGGCGCAGGTCGTCGTTGGTGAAACCGTTGGCGGGAAGGGCCGCGACGGCCGGGTCCAACTCGACCCGGCCGTCGGCGTGTCGGAGCTCCGGGAGGGGGCCGTCCGGTTGTCCGGGCGGGGTGCCGTCGCCCCCTATCGCGGCGGTTCCGGTCATGGACGGGCCCCGGCCGCGCCCAGCTGCGGGATGACGTCGGTGCCGTAGGCGTCGATGGTGGCCTCGATGGCGTCGTGCATGGCGTAGACGGCGAACTGGTCGACGCCGAGGGAGCGGAGGTGGTCGAGGCGGGCGAGCTGGGTGGCGGGCGGGCCGATGAGGCAGAAGCGGTCGACGATCTCGTCGGGGACGAAGGCGGTGTCGGGGTTCCCGGCGCGGCCGTGGTGGCTGTAGTCGTAGCCCTGGCGGTCCTTGATGTAGGCGGTGAGGGCGTCGGGGACGAGGTCGGAGTGCTCGCCGTAGTGGCGGACCAGGTCGGCGACGTGGTTGCCGACCATGCCGCCGAACCAGCGGCACTGTTCGCGGGCGTGGGCCAGGGCGGCCGGGGAGTCGTCGGCGGTGACGTAGGCGGGGGCGGCGACGCAGATGGTGAGCGCGTCGGGGTCGCGTCCGGCGTCGGCGGCGGCCGCCCGGACCGCCTTGATCATGAACTCGGTGAGGTAGGGGTCGGCCAGCTGGAGGATGAAGCCGTCGGCCTGGCGGCCGGTCAGGGCCAGGGCCTTGGGGCCGTAGGCGCCCATCCAGACGGGCAGCCGCCTGCCCTCGCCGACCCAGGGCAGGTGCATCTCGGTGCCGTCGACCTCGACGGTGCGTCCCTCGGCGAGCTCCTTGATCGCGTGCATGGCGTGGGAGAGCCGTTCGAGGGTGGCGGGGTGGCGGCCGGCCACGCGCATGGCGGAGTCGCCGCGGCCGATGCCGCAGACCGTCCGGTTGCCGTACATGTCGTTGAGGGTGGCGAAGAGGGAGGCGGTGACCTCCCAGGTGCGGGTGGAGGGGTTGGTGACCATCGGGCCGACGGTGAGCCGCTCGGTCTCGGCGAGGATGCGGCTGTAGATGACGAAGGGCTCCTGCCACAGGACGCAGGAGTCGAAGGTCCAGCCGTGGCTGAAGCCGGCCCGCTCGGCGCGGATCATACGGTCGATGAGCAGGCGGGCGGGCGGGTCGGTCTGCAGGACGAGGCCGATGTCCATGGGGGTGCTCCAGGGGGCTGGCCGCGGCCCCGGGCCCGGCGTTCGGCCCGGGGCGGCGGCGGACGGGGTGCCGGCCGGCGGGGTGCGCCGGCCGGCCGAGTCGTCGGCGGACGGAGTCGCCGGCGGACGGGGGCGGGTGGTGCCGGGCGTCAGACCAGGTACTGGCAGGTGTCGCGGCGCAGGAACGTGCCGTGTCCGGCCCGGCCGAGCCAGTTGCCGCGGTCGAGGACGACGGTGCCGCGGGAGAGCACCGTGCGGGCGCGGCCGGTGAGTCGCCGCCCCTCGTAGGCCGAGTAGTCGACGTTCATGTGGTGGGTGGCGGCGGAGACGGTCTGCACGGCGGCGGGGTCGTAGACGACCAGGTCGGCGTCGGCGCCGGGGGCGATGGTGCCCTTGCGCGGGTGGAGGCCGAACATCCGGGCCGGGGTGGTGCAGGCGATCTCGATCCAGCGGCGGCGGGTCAGGTGCCCGTCGACGACGGCCTGGTGGAGCAGGTCCATCCGGTTCTCCACGCCGGGCAGGCCGTTGGGGATCTTCGAGAAGTCGCCGCGGCCGAGCTCCTTCTGGCCGACGTAGCAGAACGGACAGTGGTCGGTGGAGACCACCTGGAGGTCGTTGGTGCGCAGGCCGCGCCAGAGCGCGGCCTGGTGCTCGCGGGGGCGCAGCGGGGTGCTGCAGACGTACTTGGCGCCCTCGAAGCCGTCGGCGCCCTCCTCGGCGAGGTTGTCGGTGGAGAGGAAGAGGTACTGGGGGCAGGTCTCGCCGAAGACGTTGAGGCCGGCGTCGCGGGCCTGGGTGATCTCGGCGAGCGCCGAGGCGGCGGAGACGTGGACGACGTAGAGCGGGCTGCCGGCGACCTGGGCGAGCTTGATCGCGCGGTGGGTCGCCTCGGCCTCCAGGAGTTCGCGCCGGACCTCGCCGTGGTAGCGGGGGGCGGTCTTCCCGGCGGCGAGCGCCTGTTCGACCAGCACGTCGATGGCGATGCCGTTCTCGGCGTGCATCATGGTCAGCCCGCCGTTGGCGGCGCCGCGCTGCATGGCGCGCAGGATGCGGCCGTCGTCGCTGTAGAACACGCCGGGGTAGGCCATGAAGAGCTTGAAGGAGGTGGACTCCCCGGAGTCGACGAGCGCGTCCATCTCCTTGAGCACGCCGTCGTTGACGTCGGAGACGATGGTGTGGAAGGCGTAGTCGACGGCGCAGTTGCCGTCGGCCTTGGCGTGCCAGGCGTCGAGGCCCTCGCGCAGCGAGCCGCCGACGGGCTGCACGGCGAAGTCCACGATCGTGGTGGTGCCGCCCCAGGCGGCGGCGCGGGTGCCGGTCTCGAAGGTGTCGGACGCGGCGGTGCCGCCGAAGGGCAGTTCCATGTGGGTGTGGGCGTCGACGCCGCCGGGGATCACGTAGTGGCCGGCGGCGTCGATGACGGTGTCGGCGGTCCAGGCCCGGGCGGCGTCGCTGCCGGTGGCGGCGAGGGCGGCGATGCGCTCGCCCTCGATCAGGACGTCGGCGTGGAGTTCGTCGGTGGCGGTGATCACGAGGCCGCCGCGGACGATGGTGCGGGTGGTGGTCATCGCGGTTCCCCTCACGCCTCGGTCAGGGGTCCGTAGGCCTCGGGCCGGCGGTCGCGGTAGAACGCCCACTGCTGGCGGACCTCCTCGATGAGGCCGAGGTCGAGGTCGCGGACGACCAGCTCCTCCTCCTTGTCGGAGGCGACGTCGCCGACGAACTGGCCGCGCGGGTCGACGAAGTAGGAGGTGCCGTAGAAGTCGTTGTCGCCGTACTCCTCGGTGCCGACCCGGTTGATGGCGGCGACGAAGTACTCGTTGGCGACCGCGGCGGCGGGCTGTTCGAGCTGCCAGAGGTAGGCGGAGAGGCCGCGGCTGGTGGCGGAGGGGTTGTAGACGATCTGGGCGCCGGCCAGGCCGAGGGCCCGCCAGCCCTCGGGGAAGTGCCGGTCGTAGCAGATGTAGACGCCGACCTTGCCGACGGCGGTGTCGAAGACCGGCCAGCCGAGGTTCCCGGGCTTGAAGTAGTACTTCTCCCAGAATCCCTTGACCTGGGGGATGTGGTGCTTGCGGTACTTGCCGAGGTAGCGGCCGTCGGCGTCGATCACGGCGGCGGTGTTGTAGTAGACGCCGGGCTGGTCCTCCTCGTAGACGGGGACGACGACGACCATGCCGAGCTCGCGGGCGAGGTCCTGCATCCGGCGGACGGTGGGCCCGTCGGGGACGGCCTCGGCCCAGCGGTAGTGCTCGGGTTCCTGGACCTGGCAGAAGTAGGGGGAGTTGAAGACCTCCTGGAACCCGATGATCTTCGCGCCCTGGGCGGCGGCCGCACGGGCGTGCCGCTCGTGGAGGGCGATCATCGTCTCCTGGTCCCCGGTCCACCGGGTCTGGACGAGGGCGGCGCGGACGATCTGCGACATGGGTACCTCCGCAACTCCGCGGCCCGGCCGGTGGGCGGGCCCGCGGTCTGAGGGTTGTCGGGGCGGATCTGTGCAGCCATGCACATCTACGTGCGTAGAACGTGGTCCGTAGACCGTAGGCCCGGCCTCGGTCGCCTGACAATACGTCGAACGCGGGGCGACTGGGGCGATCTTGTTGCGCGGACACGCTGGGGCGAGTAGGTGGGATGAAACGGTCATCTACCCCGGGAGCGTTCTCCTTACTCATTCGGATGAATCCGTGCACGAGGTACTGCGCAACGGGGTAGGACGCGCCACGACGTTGCTCCGGTCCGTCACCGGGGCGCACCCGAGAGTGATGCGCGAGTGCTCCGCCCGCCGCCCCTGCCGGCCCGGGAGGCACCCCGCGCGTGCGGTCGAGGGCGTCGTGGTCCCGGGGTGCACGGGGAGGTGGGCGTGGCGGCTGGATCGTGGATGCGCGAAGGGCGTCCGGTTCCGGCGTGGGCCGGGGTGGTGCTCGGGCTCGCGGTGCTCGTCCCCGCGGCGCTCGGGGCGCTGCTGTACGCACGGTGGGCCCCGGCGGTGCGGGACGTCGCCCTGCAGCTGGCCGGCACCCGCGCGGCCGCCGCGGCCGTGGTGGACGGTCGGGTGTCGCAGTACCGCGCCGCGCTGGCGGCGGACGGGTGGCTGATCGCCGGGTACACGCTCGCCCTGGTCGCGGCCGGGCTGCTCGGCCGGTACGTGCTCGGTCGGGCGCACTGGCGGCTCACCGCGCTCGCCGCCGGCGGCGCCGGGCTGCTGGCGGGCGCCTGCGACGTCGCGGAGGACGTGCTGCTCGCCACCGGGCTGGACGGGGTGGGCGGTACGGCCGGTCCGGGCCGGCCGGTCGGGCCGGGCGGCTCCGACGCGCCGTTCGCGGCCGCGGCGGCGCTCAGCACCGTGAAGTGGCTGCTGCTCCTGCCCGCCGGGGCGGCCGCCGCGGTGGTCGTCGCCGTCACCCTGCACCGCGCGGTGCGCGCCCTCCTGCGGCGCCCACCCCAACCGGACGGCACGACGGGCGGCGGGGTGGACGGCACGGCGGACGGCCTGACAGGCCACCCGGCGGACGACACGGCGTGCGGCGTGACGGACGGCGTGGCCGACGGCGTGACAGGCCACCCGGCGGGCGACACGCCGGACGGCGACGACGCCCGCCCCGCGCCCGACGCCGTATCCGGCGCGCCGGCGGACGGGCGCTCCCCCGGGCCGGCGCTGATCCCGCCCTGGCCGGTGGCCACCGCCCACGGCGGGCGCTGGCCGCCCGGCCGGCGGACGCACCGGCCGCTCGACCACCAGGCCCGCTGGCGCAACGGCGCCCTGGTGCCGCCCGGACGGGAGCACGCCGCGCTCGGCTTCTGCGCCTCCGGCGGCGGAATCCGCTCCGCCTGCGTCACCCTCGGCGCGCTCCAGGTCCTGCGGCCCTGGCTGATGCGGTCCCGCTACCTGGTCTCCGTCTCCGGCGGCGGGTACGCCGTCGGCGCGCTCCAACTGGCCCTCTGCGACTCGGCGCCGGGCAGCGCGGTGCACGCCGTCTCCGGGCTCACCGCGGCCGACGCGCTGGCGCCGGGCTCGCCGGAGGAGGACCACCTCCGCCGGCACGCCAAGTACCTGGCGGACGGCTCCGGGCAGTGGCTGGTCGCCCTCGGCACCCTGCTGCGCGGCCTGGTCGCCGCCCTGACGCTGCTGCTCGCCGCCATACTCGTCCTCGGCCTCGCGCTCAGCCGCTTCTACCACCTCGTCCCGCTGGCCGACCTCGACGCCCTGGCCGCCGTCGGCCTGCGCACCGGCGGGGCCGCCCGGCTCGGCCCGCCGTCCGTCCGGACGCCCACCGTGCTCGCCCTGGTGGGGCTGCTCACCGCCGCCGCGGTCTGCTGGCTGCTCTGGCTGCTGGCCTTCTCGCTGCTCGGCTGGAACACCCTGCTGCCGCGTGCGCTGCGCCGCCTGGGCCACGGGGCCCTGGCCCTGGCCGGGCTGGTCGCCACGGGAGTGCTGGTGGTGCCCGGGCTGGCCTGGGGCGCGGTCGCGCTGCAGCAGGCGCTCGCGGTGGGTGCGCGGCAGACCGGCGCCGGCCTGAGCATCACCGTGCTGCTCAGCTACCTCGCCCTGCTGCTCGGCATACTGTGGCACAGTCGGCGGGCCATCGAGCTCGGGACGGCGGCGCTCGGCGGGCTGGTGAGCGGCGCCCGGCGCGTCGGCGGCGGCCTCGGCGCCAAGGTCACCCAGTACCTGGTGGTCTGGGCCGCACTGGGGACGCTGGCGGTGGGCGCGCTGCTGGCGCTGGGCTGGGCGGTCGCCACCGGCCACGCCTGGCCGGTCGCGGTGCAGGTGCTGCTGCCGCTCGTGCTGGCGACGGTCGGCCTCAACCTCGACCAGACCTGGATGAGTCTGCACCCGTTCTACCGGCGCCGGCTCGCCTCGGCGTTCGCCGTCCGCCGCTCCACCGAGGACGGCGAGGTGCTGGCCCGGCCGTACCACTTCTTCCGCGAGCAGACCCGGCTCAGCCACTACGGCGCCCGCCACCCGGGCTTCCCGCAGGTGGTGTTCGCGGCCGCGGCCAACCTGTCCGGCAGCTCGCGCACGCCGCCCGGGCGCCGCGCGGTGTCGTTCACCTTCTCGCACGACTACGTCGGCGGGCCGGACGTCGGCTACGCCCGCACCGACCTGCTGGAGCGGCGCACCCGCCGGCACATCGCCCGGGACCTCACCGTCCAGTCCGCGATGGCGGTCTCCGGCGCCGCGTTCTCCTCGGCCATGGGGCGTCAGTCCCGCGCCTACCAAGGACTGTTCGCGGTCACAAACGCCAGGCTCGGCACCTGGCTGCCCAACCCGGCCGCGCTCGACCCGCTCTGGGCACCCGACCGGGACTGGCGGCACGCGCCGCAGCCCGGTGTCCGCCGGCTGCCCTACCAACTGCGCGAGCTGTGCGGGCGCTTCCCGATGGACGACCGGTTCCTGCTCACCACCGACGGCGGCCACTACGAGAACCTCGGGCTGGTCGAGCTGCTCCGGCACGGCGTCCGGACGGCGGTCTGCATCGACGCCAGCGGGGACGCCCCGCTCGCCGCCACCCTGGCGGCCGCCATCACGCTGGCCCGCGAGGAGTTGGGCATCACCATCACCCTGCACGAGCCGGAGCTGCTGATCCCCGGCAGCCTCGGCGAGCGGGGCGGGCCGGCCGGACCGCCGCTGCGCGGGCTGGCGGCGCGGCTCGCCGACCGGTTCTCCGCCCGGGCGGTGATCACCGGGACCATCCGCTACCCGGGCCCGCTCGACCTCCCGGAGGACGAGTACAGCGACGAGCACACCGATCCGGTGGGCGGGAGCCGCGGCGGGGCGGACGGACGCCACCTCGGCACGCTGGTCGTCGTCCAGGCCGTCCTGACCCCCGACATGCCCTACGAACTGCACGCCTACGCGGCGGCCAACCCGGCCTTCCCGAACGACAGCACCGGCGACCAGTGGTTCGACCACCGGCAGTTCGACGCCTACCAGACGCTCGGCCGCCATCTGGGCGAGCTGGCCGCCCCCGTCCTCAAGGCGGTCCTGACCGGCCCCGGACCGGCTGCGCCGACGGGACCCTCGTCGCCGCTCCCGGCACCGGCCGCGCCCGCACCACCGGTCCGCCCGTCCTCGGAGCCCACGTCCTCGGAGCCCACGTCCTCGGAGCCCACCTCGTCGCGTCCCACCTCGTCGGAGCCCACGTCACCGACGGCTGCGTGGCCGGTGACCGGGCCGTCCGCACCCGCACCGCCCGCGCCGCGACGCCCCGCGGAGGGGTGACGGGGCCGCGAGCGCGCTTGACTCCCGGCTGTCGCGTCGGGAAGGATCCCGCACATGGACTCCGGCACCACTCTGGTCTGCCGCCTGCACGTCGATCTGCGACGCCAGGCGAGTTCCATCTGTGCCCGCTGACCCTGCCCTTCCCCGCCGGTTCCGCCCTGTGACGTCCCCCAGGGCCCGCGCCGCGCACCCGCACTCCTGACGCGTCCGTCCGGCGCACCCCTGCACCACTTGTCTGCGCCGGACACTCCCGCAGCCGTGTCCGCCGCACCCGAACCGGCCGCGTTCCGTATCCGCTCGCCACGCCTTCCCCGAGGACACTCCCATGACCCCGGACCTCGTCACCGAGCTCTCCGCCACCGCACCCACCACGGCCCGAACAGCGCTGCCCGGCCGCGCAACGGCCGGACCCGCCGCGGCCCGGGCCCCGCTCACCCCGGCCGCCCCGCTCACCCCGGCCGCCCTGAGCAGGATCGTCCGCGAGTTGGCCGAGCGGCCGGACCGGTGGATCCACCACGTCCGGCTCTCCACCAAGGACCGCTGGTACCGGCGGTTGGCGGCCGACGAGGACCACGAGGTCTGGCTGATCAGCTGGCTGCCGGGCCAGTCCACCGGGTTCCACGACCACGGCGGCGCACGCGGCGCGTTCACCGTGGCGCTCGGCGAACTGGAGGAGCTCTCGCTCGGCGGCCCGGAGCGGGGCCTGCTGGTGCGCCGCCTCCCGGCCGGAACCGCCCGCGCGTTCGGCCCGGAGTACGTGCACGACGTCCGCAACACGGCCGCCGGCCCGGCCGTCACCCTGCACGCCTACTCACCGCCGCTGAGCTCCATGGCGCACTACGAACTGCGGGCCGGCGGCCTGGTCCGCACCTCCGAGGAAGGACCTGAGCAGTGGTGACCACGATCGAAGACCTGCTGGCACGCGCCCGCGCGGGCATCCGCCGGCCCGGACCCGCGCAGGCCCACCGGGCGCAGCAGTCCGGCGCCCTGCTGGTGGACATCCGGCCGGCGGCGCAGCGCGCCGCCGAGGGCGGGATCCCGGGCTCGCTGGTGATCGAGCGCAACGTGCTGGAGTGGCGCCTAGACCCGACGGGCAGTCACCGGATCCCGGAGGCGACGGGGTACGACCTGGAGGTGATCGTGGTCTGCTCGGAGGGCTACGCCTCCAGCCTGGCCGCCGCCTCGCTGCGCGAGCTGGGGCTGCACCGGGCGACCGACCTGGACGGCGGGTTCGTGGGCTGGGCCGCCGCCGGACTGCCGACCCGGCCGGGCACCTGACGCTCCGCAGGGCGGCCGGCGGCGCCTGACCCGACCCGGCCTCAGGTCCCGGCGGTCACCCGCGGTCACCATCGGCCGCCCAAGGCGCGCCCAGGCACGCACAGGCACGCACAGGGGACCCGTAAGGCACCCGTAAGGCATCCACCGGACGGTAAATCGGCGACAGGAGATGATCCAGGTCATAGGCTGATCAGAGTTTCCGCCGGTCCGATGCTGGGCAGCCACGCGGGCGGAAGAACGCCCGAACACGTCACCCGACGAAGAGGACCGCACCACGTACTGTCATTTGTCGACAAGACGCCACCAACCCACGACCGCAGTCGACTGACCGATCGACAGACTGACAGAACCGACACCATCGGCGCCGCCGGCACCCCGGGGGCGCCGAGACGAGGAAACTCCCCGTGATCAGATTCGACGGCGCCGGCAAGCGCCACCCCGACGGCACCATCGCCGTCGAGGGCCTGGACCTCGACGTGCCCACCGGGCGGATAACCGTGCTGGTCGGCCCGTCCGGCTGCGGCAAGACGACGCTGCTGCGCATGGTCAACCGGATGGTCGAACCGACCTCGGGCCGGGTGCTGCTGGACGGCACGGACGTCGCCGAGCTGGAGCCGGCCAAGCTGCGCCGCGGCATCGGGTACGTGATCCAGCAGGCCGGGCTCTTCCCACACCGGCGGGTGATCGACAACGTCGCCACCGTCCCGTACCTGCTCGGCTGGGACCGGAAGAAGGCCCGCGCCCGCGCCGCCGAGCTGCTGGAGCTGGTCGGACTGGCGCCGGAGACCGGCAAGCGCTACCCGTTCCAGCTCTCCGGCGGCCAGCAACAGCGGGTCGGCGTCGCACGGGCGCTGGCCGCCGACCCGCCGGTGCTGCTGATGGACGAGCCGTTCAGCGCCGTCGACCCGGTGGTCCGCGCCGGACTCCAGGAGGAGCTGCTGCGGCTGCAGTCCGAGCTGCACAAGACGGTCCTGTTCGTGACGCACGACATCGAGGAGGCCGTCCGGCTCGGCGACCAGGTCGTGGTGCTGCGCGAGCACGGCCGGATCGCCCAGCTCGCCGATCCGCACACGCTGCTCACCGCACCCGCCGACCACGGCGTGGCCGCCTTCCTCGGCCGTGACCGCGGCCTGCGCGGCCTCGGCCTGCGCCCGGCCCGCGACATCGCCGTCCGCCCGCTCTCGGCCGGACTGCGGTACGGCGGGTGGGAGCTGGTCCTGGACGACGAGCGCCGCCCGATCGGCTGGATCGACCGCGACGCCGCGACCGCGGCCCTGCACCCCGTGGCCGGCTTCCACCCCGAGAACGACACCCTGCGCACCGCGCTGGACGCCGCCGTCCTGTCGCCGGCCGCGGTCGCGGTCGCCCTGGACGGCGAGGGCCGGGCCACCGGCACGGCGAGCCGCGAGGCCGTCCTCACCGCGCTCGGCGCCGCGCCGGGCACCACCGCGCACGGAGCCGACGCGAAGGACGAGGCCGGCGCGAAGGACGGCGCCGCGAAGGACGAGGCCGCCGCGAAGGACGGAGCGGGCCGTGGACGATGAACCGATCGTCCGCTGGTACTGGATCGGCGACCACCTCGGCTACCTCGGCGGCCTGCTCGCCGACCACGCCGTGCTCGCCCTGCTCCCGGTCCTGATCGGCCTGCTGCTCGCCGTCCCGCTCGGCCTGGCCTGCGCCCGGTTCCCCCGGCTCTACCAGCCGCTCGCCACCGTCTTCAACGTCGTCTACGCGCTGCCGGCGGTGGCCGTCTTCGTGCTGCTCATCCCCTACACCGGGCTGGCCACCCAGGCCACCGTGATGATCCCGCTCACCTTCTACGCGCTCGCGGTGCTGCTGCCGACCACCGTGGACGGGCTGCGTGCCGTCCCCGAGCCGGTCCGGCAGGCGGCGACCGCCATGGGCTACGGGCCGTGGCACCGGCTCACCGCCGTCGAACTGCCCGCCGCCGTGCCCTACCTGGTGGCCGGGCTGCGGGTCGCGGCGGTCTCCAGCATCTCGCTCGCGAGCGTGGGCGCCCTCATCGGGCGCGGCGGCCTCGGCTACCTGTTCATGGACGGCTTCCAGCGCACCTTCACGACCCCGATCGTGGCCGGCATCGCACTGACGGCCGCGCTGGCGCTCGCGGTGGACCTGCTGCTGCTCGGTGCGCGGCGGCTGCTCGCGCCCTGGGCGGTCCGCGAGAAGGGGGCGGTCCGGTGAACTGGCTCTCCTGGCTGGGCGACTTCTTCTCCTCCCCCGACCGCCGCACCGGTCCGAACGCGATCACGCAGCGGATCGCCGAGCACCTGGTGTTCTCCGGCGAGGCGCTGCTCTACGCGGCGGTGCTGGCCGTCCCGCTCGGTCTGCTGATCGGCTACACCGGGCGCGGCACCGCCGTGGTCACCGCCCTGGCCGGCGCGACCCGCGCGCTGCCCACCCTCGGCCTGGTGACCTTCACCGTGCTGCTCGCCGGGGTCGGCGACACGGCCGTCCTGGTCCCGCTGGTCGCGCTGGCCGTGCCGCCGCTGCTGGTGGCCGCCGTCGAGGGGGTGCGCGGCACCGACCCCGACGTCCGGGACGCCGCGCGCGGGGTGGGGCTGACCCACCCCCAGGTGCTCCGGCAGGTCTGCCTGCCGTCGGCGCTGCCGACCCTGCTGGCCGGGTTCCGCACCGCGACCGTGCAGGTCATCGCGACGGCGACGGTCGCCGCGTACGTCGGGCTCGGCGGGCTGGGCCGGTACGTGATCGACGGGCTGGCCACCCGCGACTTCGCCCTGACCGCGGGCGGGGCGCTGCTGGTGGTGCTGCTCGCGGTCGGCGCCCAGCTCTTCTTCACCGTGCTCGCCCGGTTCGCGCTCCCGCCCGGACTGCGCGCCCAGCGCCGGGCCCGCTGACTCCGCCCCCGGCAGCCCGATCACGACGCCGACGTCCGCTCACGCTGCCCACTTCGTCCACGCCCTGGAAAGGACATCTGTCACCATGTCGACTCCTGCCCCCCTCCGACCGGCCCTCGGCCGCCGGGCCGTCGTCCTCGGCACCCTGGCCGCACTCGCGCTCGGCGCCACCGCCTGCTCCTCCTCCGGTTCCGACCCGCTCGGTGCCGGCTCCTCGTCCGCGCCGGCCGCCGGCTCGGGAGGCACGGCCGGTTCGGGCTCCTCCGGTTCGACCGTGGTGGTCGGCTCGGCCAACTTCCCCGAGAACGTGCTGCTCGGCTCGATCTACTCGCAGGCGCTCAAGGCCAAGGGCGTCAAGGTCGAGGAGAAGTTCAACATCGGCAGCCGCGAGGTGCTCTACGGCCAGCTGCAGAGCGGCAGCCTGACCGTGCTTCCCGAGTACAACGGCGCGCTGCTCGCCTACCTCGGCGGCAAGGCCTCGGCCCCCACCAAGGACGAGGTCGATGCGGCGCTGGCGAAGACCCTGCCGGCCTCGCTGGCGATCCTGGACTCCTCGCCCGCCGAGGACAAGGACACCCTGAGCGTCAGCCAGGAGACGGCCGACAAGTACGGCCTGAAGACCATCGCCGACCTGGCGGGGAAGGCCGGCGAGCTCACCATCGGCGGCCCGCCGGAGTTCAAGTCCCGGCAGGAGCAGCCCTTCAAGGACGTCTACGGGCTGACGTTCAAGGAGTGGAAGCCGACCGGCGACACCACCGCCAACGCGGTCAAGGACGGTGCCGTCCAGGTCGGCAACGTCTTCTCCACCGACCCGAAGATCTCCCAGCTGAAGCTGGTGCCGCTGGCCGACCCGAAGAACCTCTTCGGCGCGCAGAACATCACCCCGCTGGTGAACAAGGCGGGGGTCGACGCCAAGGCGACGGCCGCGCTCAACGCGGTGTCGGCCAAGCTCGACACGGCGGGCCTGCTCGGGCTGATGAAGAAGGTCGCCGTCGACAAGGAGGATCCGTCGGCGGTGGCGAAGGAGTGGCTGAAGGCCAACGGCCTGGTCTGACCGGCGGTGGCCCGGGGACGCCCCCGGGCCACCGCCCGCACCTCCGGGGCGCCCCCCGTCTCGGGGGCGGCGCACGCCCACCGGGGCGCGGCGGAAGCCCATCGGGCCCAGCGGGAGCCCCACCGGCGCGCGGCACGAGCCCGTCCGGGGATCTTCCCTTGAGCGGCGCGAACATGACAGTGTGGCGGAATGCGCACTCGTCTCCTCGCCGCCACCCTCACGGCGTTCGCCGCGGTGAGCCTCGCTGCCTGCTCCAGCTCCGGCTCCGGCACCTCCGCGGCCGGCACCGGCGGCTCCCCCACCGCTTCTGCCACCGCTTCCCCCACCGCTTCCGCCGCCGCCACGGCCGCCGGCACCACCGCGACCCCGGCCCCGGGCGCATCCACCCCGGCCGCGTCCACCCCGGCCGCGCCCGCCCCGGGCACCCCCGCCGCCGGTGCCTCCGACGGGCCGGCCGCGGGCTCCGCCTCGCCCGGCGCCCCCGACGCCCCGGGCACCCCGGCCCCGCCCAAGCCCGCGCCGCCCGCCGATGCCGGGCTGCCCACCAAGCCGGGCAGCGACGTCACCGCCAAACTGGTCGAGGCGCTCAACGCGATCGACCCGGCGATCGTCGGCGGCAAGCCCGATCAGGCCGTCGACCGGGCGCGCAACCAGTGCCAGGCGATGTACCAGTTCCCCAAGGACAGGTCCAAGCTCGTCGAGCTGGCCGATCAGCGCTTCACCGACGCCGCCCACCCGCAGGGCTTCGGCCCCGAGAAGGCCGAGAAGATCATCGACGCCCTGCGCGCCACCCTCTGCCCGCCGGCCTGAGCCGATCGGCCGCGACGAACGGCCGCCCCGAACGGCCCGGTGTCCTGAGCACCGGGCCACCGCGGCCGCGCGACGATCCGCGCGGCCGCGGCCCCCTTCGCCCCCGAGCGTCTTGAAGGTCACCGGTCCGGCCCCTGTCACGCCGCTGTCACGCCACTTCGACGGCGGATCAGGCGAAGCGGGAGCTGCGCACCGGACCGGTGGAACGGCACCGGTCACGGGGCCCGTTCAGCCAGCGGTCGCCGACCGACCGGGCGAACGCGGCGAGTCCGGCGTCCGGGTCGGGCGGCGTCTCGCCGTCACCCTCGATCGGGGTGGGGTCGGCCGCCACGATGTCCTTCGCCAGCTCCTGCGCCGGGCGCTCGTCCGGCTCTCCCCCGAGCGGCTCCCACGGCGCCCGGGCCACCTGCGCCAGCAGGCCGGTGACGTCCGCGGAGACGGCCGGCGGGGTGGTCCAGCAGGTGGCGTGCTCGTAGAGCACCTCGCCCGGCGCCCGCTCGCGCAGTGCGGTGAGCAGCTCGCCGTCGAGGTCCCGCAGGCTGTGCGCCACCACCACGGTGTCCGCCACGCCCGGCCGGTAGGCCTGCGCCGGGAGGCCGAACAGTTCGGCGGCGGCCAGCCCCAGTGCCCGGTCCGCCCGCCCGGGCAGCAGGGACACCGAGCGCGGGACCGTCCCCGTCGCCGTCGTGATCAGCTGCAGCCGCTCCAGGCCCTGCCGACAGAGCTCGTATCCGGGCTGGACGAAGGCGTAGCGGCCGGCCATCCCTGCGTTGTAGCCGTACGGGGAGAGCGTGGCGAGCACGCCGCCGGTGAGGACGAAGTGCCAGGCCCGCAGGGCCCGGTGGTGGAGCGGGTCGGGGTCGTCGGGCTGCGCGGCGGCGACGACCGCCCCGGCGCGGTCGAGCGAGCGGCGCAGCCGGTCGGCGGCGGGCTGCCACTCCCCGGCGTCGGCGGGCAGGCGGTCGAAGGCGGCCCGGGCCGCGGCGGCGTCGCCGGCCATCAGGGCGTTGTAGGCGAGCAGGTAGCGCTCGGGCCAGTCGCGGAGCAGCCCGTCGTGCTCGCGCAGGACCGCGACGGCCTCGGCGTGCCGTTCCTCGTCCTCCAGGGCGACGGCGAGTTCGGAGAGGATGGGCAGGCGCTCGTCGGCGCGGCCACGCGCCCCGGCGAGCAGGCCGCCGCGCTGCGGGGCCGCCAGGCGCAGCGCCTCGGTGAGCGCGGGCACGGCGAGGAACGCGACGCCGCGCCCGACGCAGGCGTAGCCGTACTGGTAGAGGGCGACGGGGTGGGCCGGCTCGGCGGCGAGGGTGCGGGCGGCCTCGGCGAGGTCGTCGAAGCCGCTGTCGGCGGCCATCCGCTCGATCAGCGGTGCGACCTGGGCGGCGGGCACCTCGGCGGCGGCGGAACGGAGTTCGCGCAGGGCCGCCGTCGGGTCGCCGGCCTCGATCAGGCTCCGGGCGGTGTCGAGCGGGGTCGTCGTCACAGGGTTACCTCCAGTGGGCAGTCGAACAAGGGGGAACGAACGGCGGAACGAACGGCGGGGCGGCACCGGGGCCCGGGCGGGTACACAACCACACCCCGGGTGCAACGTACGAAGGGTGGGCGGCACCGCCCCTCGCAGCTGCGCTTCAGGACACGTCGGCACGGCGTGGCGGGCATGCGGACACAGCGATGCCGGCCCGGCGCGGGCCGCCGCGGGCGCGGCGCGGAGAGGTGAAGGCGGGCGCGGCGCGGAGAGGTGAAGGCGGGCGCGGACTTCCGGTGGCGCGCAGGTGCCTACGGACGAAGGCCGCCGCTCGCCGGCGGCCGGTCGGCTCACTTGCCCGGGCGGTGGCCGCCCTTCCTGTCGAGGTCACGCATGGGGCCGATGATGTCCGAACGAGGGCGCGCCCCGCAAGCGGATTGTCCGCCCGACGACGGCCGGCCCCGTGCGGTGACGAACTGTCAGGACTCTTGACAGAGAAGTGGTCTAGTCCAACCATAGGCATGTCGATCCGACCGGGATGCACTGTGGGGGTGTGACCACCGGCGGCTGAGGCATCGCCCTGCCCTGCTCCGCTCCACCCCCGATCCGCACGGCCGCCCGCGGCCGCACGGCCACACCTGCGCTCCGTCGCGCCCACGCGCCCGAGGTCCCGCACGCCTGCATCCTGAACGCCTGCACAGCCGCACGTCCGCACGTCCGCACGCTCGCACGTCCGCACGCCCACGCACGCCGCCTCCGCTGCCGCCCCCGCAACACCACTGCCTCGCAGCGCAGTTCAGCACTTCACCAACACCCGGCCCCACCAGACCCGTTGGAGAACCCATGCGTCTACGCAGAACGATCCAGGCCGCCCTCACCGCCTGTGCCACGCTCGCCGCCTCGGCCGGGCTGGTCGCCACCGGGGCGTCCTCGGCCGAGGCCGCGACCCCGCTGCCGACCCGGGTCTTCGCCCCGTACTTCGAGGCCTGGACCGGCCAGAGCCCGGCCACGCTCGCCGCCCAGTCCGGCGCCAAGCACCTCACCATGGCGTTCCTGCAGACCGCCGCCAAGGGATCCTGCACCCCCTACTGGAACGGCGACACCTCGCTGCCGGTCGCGTCGTCCTCGTTCGGTGCCGACATCGCCACCATCCGGGCCAACGGCGGCGACGTGATCCCCTCGTTCGGCGGCTACACCGCCGACAACACCGGCACCGAACTCGCCGACAGCTGCACCGACGTGAACCAGATCGCGGCCGCCTTCGAGAACGTCATCACCACCTACGACATCAGCCGGATCGACCTCGACATCGAGGACAACTCGCTGACCAACACGGGCGGCATCGACCGCCGAAACAAGGCGATCAAGCTGGTCCAGGACTGGGCCGCCGCCAACGGCCGCTCGATCCAGTTCTCCTACACGCTGCCGACCACCACCGGCGGTCTGGCCGCCAGCGGCCTCGCGGTGCTGAAGAACGCGGTCAGCAACAACGCCCGGATCGACGTCGTCAACCTGATGACCTTCGACTACTACGACAACGCGGCGCACGACATGGCCGCCGACACCCAGACCGCCGCCACCGGCCTCTACAACCAGCTGGCGAAGCTCTACCCGGCCAAGACCCCCGCCCAGCTGTGGGGTTCCATCGGCATCACCGAGATGCTCGGCATCGACGACTTCGGCCCGGCCGAGACCTTCACCGTGGCCAACGCGACCACCGTCTACAACTGGGCGGTCTCGAAGGGCATCAACACGCTCTCCTTCTGGGCCCTGCAGCGCGACAACGGCGGCTGCCCGGGCACCGGCGGCCGCGACGACTGCTCCGGGATCAGCCAGGGCACCTGGGACTTCACGCACATCTTCGCGCCGTTCACCGGCAACACCCAGCCGGGCAACGACTTCTCGGTCGGCCTGAGCCCCAACTCGGCCACGGTGGCGGCCGGTTCGTCCACCACCACGACCGTCTCCACCGCCGTGACGGCCGGCTCCGCCCAGTCCGTCAACCTCGCCGTCACCGGCGCCCCGGCCGGCGTCACCGCCACCGTCTCCCCCGCCACCGTGACGGCCGGCGGCACCGCCACCCTCACGGTCAGCACCACGTCCGCGGCCACCGCGGGCACCTACCCGCTCACCGTGACCGGCAGTGCCCCGTCCGGCAGCCACAGCGGCACGTTCAACCTGACCGTCACCGGCGGCACACCGCCCACCGGCGGACTGGTCAACGGCGGCCTGGAGACCGGCGGCCTCGCCCCGTGGACCTGCCAGACCGGCGGCGCGGTGGTCTCCACCCCGGCCCACTCCGGCTCGCACGCCCTGCAGGCGGCGACGAGCTCCGCCCAGACCGGCCAGTGCGCGCAGACCGTCACCCTGAAGCCCAACACCTCGTACACGCTGAGCGGCTGGGTGCAGGGCAGCTACGCCTACCTCGGCGTGAGCGGCGGCGCCACCGCCAGCACCTGGGCCAACGCCTCGGGCTGGACCAAGCTGACCGTCCCCTTCACCACCGGCTCCTCCGGCACCGTCACGGTCTACCTGCACGGCTGGTACGGCCAGGGCAGCGTCTACGGCGACGACTTCACCCTCGCCTGACGCCCGCCCCGCACACCCCCACCCGCACACCCCGCCGGGGGCGCCGCGCTCCACCCACGCGGCGCCCCCGGCGGCACGTTCGGCACGCCCCCGGGCAGCGCCGACGCCCCGTTCGGGCCCCGGGTCAGGTGGCCGGGGCGGGGGCGGGGGCGGGGGCCTCGGTGGTGGGGCGGCAGAGGAGGAGGTAGGAGGCGGCGGAGAGGAGGGCGCAGGTGAGGACGACCGTGGCGAGCAGGGCCGCGGAGGGGCGGCCGCCGAGGGAGCTGAGGGGGGCGACGACGGCGCCGCAGAGGAAGTTGCCGGTGCCCAGGAGCGCCGAGGCGGAGCCGGCCGACCGGGGGGCGACCAGGCTGAGGGCCCGCGCGGCGGTGTTCGGCAGGACGATGCCGAAGCTGCCCATCAGGACGAAGAGGGCCGGGCAGACCCCGAGCAGGCCGAGGTCCCACACCGTGGTGACGAGCAGCAGCGCGGCGCCGGCGGCGACGGCGGCCCCGAGGCCGGCCAGCATCAGCGCGCCGGGGGTGAAGCGGCGGGCCAGGACGCGTCCGTTCAGCTGGGTGACGGCCACGATGGCCAGCGAGTTGAGGCCGAAGAGCACGCCGTAGGTCTGCGGTGAGACGTGGTAGACGTGCTGGAGCACGACCGAGGAGCCGCTGATGTAGCCGAACAGCGAGCCGAAGGCGAAGGTGCCGGTCAGGAGCAGTCCGAGGAAGGGCAGGTCGCGCAGGAGGCTGCCCATGGTGCGCAGGGTGGTGGTGAGGCCGCCGCGGTGGCGGGCGGCGGGCGGCAGGGTCTCGCGCAGGGCGCCGAAGGCGACCAGGGCGAGCAGCAGGCCGAGCGCGGTGAGCGCGCCGAAGGTGCCGCGCCAGGAGGTGACGCGGAGCAGCTGGGCGCCGAGGAACGGCGCGAGCATCGGGGCGAGCCCGGATATCAGGCTGATCGAGGCGAGGAAGCGGAGCATCGCCACCCCTTCGAACCGGTCGCGGGCGATGGCGCGCCCGACGACCAGGCCGGCGGCCCCGGCGGCGCCCTGGAGGAACCGGCCGATGACCAGGACGGGCAGGCTGGGCGCGACGATGCAGACGGCGCTGGCGAGGGTGTAGACGAGGAGGCCGGCGAGCAGCGGCGGCCGGCGGCCGAGACGGTCGCTGAGCGGTCCGAGGACCAGCTGGCCGACGGCGACGCCGAGCATCGAGAAGGTGAGCGTGAGCTGGACGGCGGCGGGCTCGGCGGCGAGGTCCTGCGCGATGGCGGGCAGGCCGGGCAGGTAGAGGTCGGTGGTGAGCGGGCCGAGGGCGACCAGGCCGCCCAGGACGGCGACGGTGCCGCGGCCGGGGGCGGCGGCCGCCGCTCCGACGGGCGTGGACCCGGCGGGGGCGGGAGTTCCGGGGCCGGCGGGGGTGGCGGGGGCGGTCGACGTGTCGCCGGCGGGGTCGGGGTGGCCGGCGGTCGGACCAGGCATGGGGCTCCTCACGGGACGGCGCGGGTGGGTTTCTCCTCGCTCCGTCCTACCGCAGCGCGCCCGGTCCGCGACACCCGGGGTCCGCCGCGCGGCTCAGCGCGGCGGCCGGTCCGCCCTCCCCTGCTGTGCCCTGCCGCGCCGGGCCGCGGGCGCGGCCCGACGGGGGCTCAGTGCTTGGCCTGGTGCCCCGCCCGCAAGGCGGCCTGGACGGCGGCGCCGTCCTGCCACGCGTAGAGCTGGTTGCCCGTCAGGGTGACGGTGTAGTGCCCGCAGCTGCCGGTGGTCCTGGCCGCGACGCCCTCCGGGAACCAGCCGGCCTTGAGGCTCGCCGGCATCGGGTGGACGCTGCGGGCCGGCGTGCCCACGGTGCAGCCGGCGGGCAGCCGGCCGTCCGGCAGGGTGGCGCGCAGCAGGCGGTCGTCCCCGGTGGTGGACATCAGGTAGTGGACCGAGGTGGCGTTGTCCGGCAGCCAGGACGGCATCGAGCGGCGGTCCGCCTTGGCGTCGCTGCCCTTGGCGTAGCTGGTCTGCTCCTGGTGCCGTCCGTCGTACCAGTCGGAGACCCGCGGGCCGATCGCGATGGCCGCGACGGCGACGGCCATACCCGTACCCGCGACCCCGACTGCGACCTTGCTCACGATGCCGTTCATGCCCGCCGTGCCCTCTCTGTCCGATGTCCGTGCCACCTGGCCCGTGCTCCCGGGCCGGCGATGGTTCCATCCTGGGGCCGACCCGCCTGTCGGGTCGTCACCACGAGGTCGCGACCGTTCCTCCAACCGTGGGGGTACGGCCTCCGCCTTCAGAGGTACACGCGGCGCACCGGCCCGGGGGTTCCCGGGTGCGCCGGTGCGGTCAGATTCCCGCCGGAGCGGGCTGCGCGACCGGGAACGGGCGGCCGTCCAGAGTCCAGTGCGGGTCGATGGGCCGACCGAGTGCCGCGTACACCTGGGCGGCGACGTCCGGGTGGCGGATCTCGCCGATCGGCGGGGCGGCCGGGATGCCGGGGCCGGCGCAGGCCACCCAGGCGGTGCGCTCCTCGGGGGTGCGTCCGCCGTGGCCGCCGGCGTCGACGTGGCCGTGGTCGGTGACCACGATGACCGTCCACGCCTCGTCGGCGTGGCCGGGGCGGCTGCGGACGGCGCCGAGCAGCCGGCCGAGGCGCTCGTCGGCGGTGCGCATGGACGCCCGGTACTCCTCGCCGCAGCCGAGGAAGTGCGCGGTCTCGTCGACGGCGCCGAGGTAGACGAAGGACGCCTCCGGGTCGGCGGTGGCGAGGACGTGCACGGCCTCCCGGGTGACCTCCTCGTCCACGGCCTCCCAGGCCTCGGGGGTGTCCGCCGCGGGCGCGATGTAGGAGAGGCGGCCCGGGGCGCGGAACAGCGGACCGCCGGACTCCTTGATCATCAGCGGGTCCCAGCCGGCGGCGACGAAGGTACGGCGGCCGTCCTGCCGGGCGAGGCGGGTCGCGAAGTCGGGGAACACGTCCAGGCGGTTGCCGCCGAGGTGGTTGCCCCAGACACCGTGCTTGGCGGGCTCGACCCCGGTGACGATGGTGGCCCAGCAGGGGCCGGACATGGTGGGCGTGGAGTCGGCCACCGTGACGGGCGCCAGGAAGCCGGCCTCGGCCACCTCCGTGAGCCGCGGCATCGGGACCTGGTCCAGCAGGTCGTACCGGACGCCGTCGATGCCGACGACGAGGACCCGGGGGCGCGGCAGCGGAGGTATGGACATGGCGCGGTTCCTTTCACGTGGCGCGGCCGGCGCCCCCGCTCCGGGGCCACGCCGACCGCGACATGTTCCACGCACTGCCGGTCCGGGACGTGTCGGCAACCGGAACGCCGGATGTCCGGCCGGTGTCGGACACCCGGCGGGCGCACCGGAAGGGCCCCAACACCGCCCCGGAGCGCCGGGTCGGCGCTCCGCGGCCGCGCCGGCGGGTCAGCGGTAGGCCGACTCGCCGGTGATGGCCTCGCCGAGGACGAGGGTGTGGATCTCGCTGGTGCCCTCGTAAGTGAGCACCGACTCAAGGTTGTTGGCGTGCCGCAGCACCGGGTACTCGGTGGTGATGCCGTTGGCGCCGAGCACGGTGCGTGCGCTGCGGGCGATCTCCAGGGCGGCGCGCACGTTGTTGAGCTTGCCGAAGCTGATGTGGGCCGGGCGGGCCGCGCCCTCGTCCTTCAGCCGGCCGATCCGCAGCGCGACCAGGTAGGCCTTCTCCACCTCCAGCATCATCTCGACCAGCTTCTGCTGGGTGAGTTGGAAGCCGGCGATGGGGCGCTCGAACTGGATGCGGCTCTTGGCGTAGCCGAGCGCGGTGGTGTAGCAGTCGCGGGCGGCGCCGACCGTACCCCAGAGGATGCCGTAGCGGGCCTCGCCCAGGGAGGAGAGCGGCCCGCGCAGGCCGGTCACCCCGGGCAGGACGGCGTCGGCGGGCAGCACGACCTCGTCGAGCACCAACTCGCTGGTGACCGAGGCGCGCAGCGACAGCTTGCCGTGCACGTCGTTCGCGGTGAAGCCGGGGGTGCCGCGCTCGACCAGGAACCCGCGCACGCCCTCGTCCGTCTGCGCCCACACGACGGCGACGTCGGCGATGCTGCCGTTGGTGATCCACATCTTGGAGCCGGAGAGCACCCAGTCGCCGTTCTCGCCGCCCTTGCGGCGGGCCCGGGTGCGCATGTTGGCCGGGTCCGAGCCGAAGTCGGGCTCGGTGAGGGCGAAGCAGCCGATGAGCTCGCCGGCCGCCATGCCCGGCAGCCAGCGCTGCTTCTGCTCCTCCGAGCCGTAGGCGTGGATCGAGCGCATGGCGAGCGAGCCCTGGACCGAGACGAAGCTGCGCAGTCCGGAGTCGGCGGCCTCCAGCTCCATGCAGGCCACGCCGTACGCCACCGCGGTGGAGCCGGTGCAGCCGTAGCCGTCGAGGTGCATCCCGAGGACGCCGAGGGCGCCCAGCTCCGGGGCGAGTTCGCGGGCCGGGAAGACGCCGCGCTCGAACCAGTCGCCGACGTGGGGGCGGATCCGCTCGTCGGCGAACTTCCGCACCGTGTCGCGGATCAGCCGCTCCTCGTCGGTGAGCATGTCGCCGACGGCGAGCAGGTCGGCCGGATCGATCCGGGTCGGCTTCGCCATTGAAGCTCCTTGTAGTCTCGGCGGGTACCGGTCCGGGCTGGTCGCGGTACTGATCGCGGTGCTGGTACCGGCGAGTATCGCGCACCGGGGCAGGCCGTGGACCGCAGGCGACGAGGGAGTGAGCATGTACACAGTCGAGCGGCTGACGGCGGACGAGCTGGAGGGCGCGGCGGGACAGCTCGCGGCCCTGCTGCTGGAGACCGTCGGCGCCGGCGCCTCGCTCGGCTTCCTCTCCTCGCTCGACGCCGAGGGCGCGGCGGGCTGGTGGCGCGCGCTGGTCCCGGACGTCGCCGCCGGGCGGCTGCTGCTCTGGACGGCCCGCGCCGAGGCCGACGGCCGGATCGCCGGGACGGTGCAGCTCCGTCCGGCCGTTCCCGCCAACGGCCGGCACCGCGGGGAGGTGGCCAAGCTGATGGTGCACCCGGCGGACCGGGGACAGCGGCTGGCCGGACGCCTGCTGACGACCCTGGAGGCCGGCGCGTCCGAGCGCGGCATCCGGCTGCTGGTGCTCGACACCGAGACCGGGAGCCCGGCCGAGCGGATGTACGAGGCGGCGGGCTGGACCCGGGTCGGTACCGTGCCCGACTTCGCGACCGACCCGGCGGGCGTCTCGCACCCGACCACCGTCTTCTTCAAGCAGCTGACCGCCGCCTCCGGGGCACCGGACGGGGCGTAGCGGGGCGCGGCAGCCGGCCCGAGGCCCGACTTAGGATGGCCGTCTTCGCAGGCCGAACGAGGGGTGGGACATGGCACGCTGGGCACTGGTCGTCCAGGAGACCGAAGGTGTCGGCAACGACCGCATCTGGGGCACCAACGTGCTGGCCGAGGTCGAGGGCACCCGGGAGGACGCCCTCGCCGAACTGAAGCGGATCGTCCCGACGTACACGCCGCAGCATCCCTTCAACAGCCGGCAGCGCACGCTGCTCCGGGACGGCGACACCTACCTGCTGATCTCCAAGGGCAGCGTGCGGGACTACCACTGCGTGTTCAAGGTGTGGGAGCTGCTCTGGGACAGCAAGCGGCCCGAGATCCAGCAGGAGCGCCTGGCCGACGGCGCCGCCGGCTGACCCGGGCCGGCGATCCGTCAGGCGATCCCGCACAGGCGCAGGACCGCGGTGGTCGCGGCGCCCCCGAGCACGACGAGCGGGAACGGCGCGCGGCGCACCGCGAGCACCCCGGCGACCAGGACCCCGGCCGGTCGCGCCCAGCCGGCGAAGTCGTGGCCCCGGGTGAACGCGCCGGTGGCGACCAGGGCGACCAGCAGGACGGCGGCGGCCACGCCGAGCAGGTGCCGCAGGCGGTCCGAGAGGGTGAGGCGGTGGCCGAGGACGGGACCGGCGACGCGGAACGCGAAGGTCCCGGCGGCCAGCAGGAGGACGGCGAGCAGCGGCATCAGTGGGCCTCCTCGGTGACGTCGGCCGGTCGCCCGGCTCCGGCGGGGCCTTGCGCGGCGGCGTGCGGCGCTCCGGCCGACCCCGCGCCGGCCGACCGCGCGACGGGGCCGCGCCAGGCGAAGAGCAGGCCGACGAGGGCGAGCAGGACGGGCAGACCGCCCGGCAGGAACGGGGTGGCGGCGACCGCGACGACGGCGCCGGCCAGGGCGGCGGTCCGGGTGCGGCGGTCGCCGAGCGAGGGAAGGACGAGGGCGAGCAGGACGGCCGGGAAGGCGGCGTCGAGCCCGAGGGCGTCGGTGTCACCGATCAGACTGCCGGCGGCGGCGCCGAGGACGACGGAGGCGTTCCAGATCAGGAACAGGGCGAGCCCGCAGAGCCAGAACACCGCCCGGCGACGGCGCCGGTCCGGCTGGAGCAGGGCGAAGGCGACGGATTCGTCGGTGATCAGGTGGGCGCCGACCAGCCGCCGCCACCAGGGGCCGTCGAGCAGGTCGGCGACGGTGAAGCCGAAGGGCAGCAGGCGGGCGTTGAGCACCAGACCGGTGGCGACGGCGGCGAGCGCGCCGCCGCCGGAGAGCACCACGCCGACGGCGGCGAACTGCGAGCCGCCGGCGAAGACCAGCACGGACATGACGACCGGCACCCAGAGCGGCAGGCCGCCCGAGACCGCGATGGCGCCGAACGAGGCACCGACCAGGGCGTCGGCGACGCAGACCAGCGCGACGTTCCGGAGCGTGCCGGCATCGAGTGTTCGGAGGAGCGAACGCATGTCCAGTAGAGTGAACCGTACGGCTGTCGTTCGTCAAGGCGAACGCATCGACCAGTGGAGCGAACGCTGATGAGCGTGAACAACGAAGGCGACGCGAGCACCGGCGGGGCCCCGGGCGCAGGCGCGACAGCGGCACCCGCCACGCCCGCCACGCCCGCCACGCCCGCCGCGTCCGGCTCCGACCTGATCGCCCTGATCGCCGCGTCGATCCGGCGCGAGCGCGAACGGGTCGGCCTGTCGATGGCCGAGCTGGCCCGCCGGGCCGGGATCGCCAAGTCCACGCTCTCCCAGCTGGAGGCGGGCGCCGGCAACCCCAGCGTCGAGACGCTCTGGGCGCTCGGCGTCGCCCTGGACGTGCCGTTCAGCCGGCTGGTCGACCCGCCGCGTCCCGTGGTGCGGGTGATCCGGGCCGGCGAAGGGCCGGTCACCCACTCCGAGCGGGCCGACTACGCCGCCACCCTGCTGGCCTCCTGTCCGCCGAACGCCCGGCGCGACATCTTCCGGATCGAGGCGCAGCCGGGCGAGACCCGCGCCTCCGACCCGCACATGCCGGGCACCGTCGAGCACCTGTTGCTCGGCGCCGGACGCGCCCTGGCAGGGCCGACGGAGGCGCCGGTCGAGCTGCTGCCGGGCGACTACGTCAGCTACCCGGGCGACGCCCCGCACGTCTTCCGCGCCCTGGAGCCCGGCACCCTGGCCGTGATCGTGATGGAGCACATCTGACCCGACATGCCCGCCCCCCCCGGCACAGCCGGCCCGCACACGGCCCACACGGCCCACCCGGCGCGGCCGACGGAGCCCGCCGCCCGGCACCCCTGCCCGGTCAGCCGGTCAACAGCCGGTCCAGGAAGGGGTTTCCGAACACCCGGTGCGGGTCGTGGCGGTCCAGGACGGCGATCGCCTCGTCCCAGCCGGGGCCGCCGCCCTCGCGGAGGCTGGCGGGGATGACCCGGCCGAGCACGTCCGGGTCATCCCACGCCGCGTCCTCGGTGTAGGCCCAGCCCTTGGACCACTCGACGCGCAGGCCGGCCCGGGTGCCGTCGAAGGTGCGCACCAGGAACTGTTCGAGGTCGCGGGCGAACCGGTGCAGGCCGGGGGTGCCGGGCAGGGCGAGCACGTCGAGCCAGACGGCGGTGTCCCACTCGGGCCGGTCGGGGCGCGGGCGCAGCGCGGAGAGCAGCGGCGGCCGGGCGCCCGGCACCCCGGACGAGGCCGGGTCGTCCAGGCCGGTGACCCGGATCTCCACCGCGCCGTTCACCGGGAACTCACCGCGGTCGCGGTACTCGGCGAGCAACGTCCGGTAGTGATCGGCGAATTCGGCGACGACCCACTGGAGGTCCGCGCGCCTGGTGAGCACGGCGTAACCGTTGGCGGTGACCCGCAGGGTGGTCGGGCGGACGTAGTTCAGCAGGGTGCGCGAGGGGCCCCAGAGGTCGGAGCGCAGGCCGCCGGCGAGCAGATGGGTCAGAACGTCACCGGTGAGCAGGTCGCGCAGCAGGGTGCCGGAGAGCAGCACGTCGGTGATGTCCCCGGTGAGGGCCACTTTGGCGATCAGGTACTGGAGTTGGCCGAAGAGAGGGGCCGACGCCCAGGCTCCGGCGACGAGTTGGCCGGCGAGTCGGGCGACCGGCTCCGGAATGCTGTCGGAGAACGGGTAGTTGTAGGGCCCGTCGACGGCGCGCGAGCCGAACGGGCGGTCGGGCGCGACGCTCCACGTCTTGAGCCAGGGGCGGTCGGTGTAGGCGAACCAGATCGCCTCGGCGCGCCCGTCCCGGTCGACGAAGCCGGCCAGGGTGCGCGGCCGACCGGCCGTGCCGGGGCGGGCGAACAGTTCGGTCGCCGGGATGTCCACCCGGCTGACGCAGCGCAGCGGCCGGTCGGCGCCGGCCCGGAGCACCACCTCGGTGACGAAGGCCCGGCCGAGGTGGACCAGGAAGGCGGCGCTGTCGGCCTCGGCGCGGTCGAAGGTGCGCAGCGCGTAGCGGTCGGTGGCGGGGTCGTGGACGACGGCGGTGAGCCGGGTGACCTGGTTGCTCACCGAACCGTAGCCGTGGCCGTCCGGGCGGATCTCGCCGACGGCGGGCACCGCGGTGCCGTGGCCTCCGATGGCGAGCACCCCGCCGACGGTGAGTTCGCCGGGGGCGGGGCAGTGGGCGAGGCCGAGGCCGCGGCCGGCGAGGTGGGCGAGCAGGTCCTCCATGGTGGCGCCGGTCTGGACCCGGACGGTGCTCGGCGAGTCCGCGGTGATCGCGGTCAGGTGGCGGGTGGTGTCCAGCAGCAGGACGCGGGCGGACTCCGGGGTGGTGTCGGCGACCGTGAGCGGGGCCCAGGTGTGCCGGTGGCCCTGGGCCCGCAGCCGCCAGCCGTTGGCGCGGGCCCAGTCGGCGAGCCTCGGAACCTCCTCGGGGGTACGCGGGGCGCAGGTCCAGAGCTGGTCGGTGCGGACCTCGCCGGACCAGTTCTGGTAGACGCGCCGGTACAGCTCGGTGTCGGCGGGCAGTCCGGGCGGGACCGGCTCCGTGGCCCGGGCGCTGTCCGGGCCGACCGTGCCGCGGAGCAGCCAGACGGCACCGCCGAGGGCGGCGGTGGCGCCGAGCAGCCTGCGCCGGCTCAGACCGGTGCCGGCGCCGGCCCCCTCGACCGCGCCGGGCTCTTCGCCGGGCCGGCCACCTCCGCCGGGCCCGCCCTGAGCACCGGGCCCGCCCTGGGCCCCGAACCCGCCCCGAGCACCGAACCCGCCCCGAGCCGCCGCTCCGCCGTCCGACCGCCGTCCCGCCGTCATGCCGCCCCCTGGTTGCCGGCCCCGCGTTCGGCGGGGTGCCGTTGTCCGTGTCTGCCGCGTGTCCGTGTCTGCCGAGGTGTCGCTCTGCGGCGCCGCGCCCGGCGGGTCGCGCGGACCGGAGCCCGATGCCCGCGGACGCGCCGTCCCGCCGACCGGCCCGGTTCCCGCCGGGGCCGGCCGCCGGCCGCACCGACCCGGGAACCGGACTGCCGCACTCCCGTTCCCCGAGCCCGCGGCCGAGCGTACGGAGCGTGACGGCGACTCAGCGGCCCGACGTCGCGATCTTCACTCCTTCGAGTGAACAGTTGCCCGCTTCTCCCGTACCGCCCCGCGGTGGCCGAGATCACCGCCCGGATCCCTCCGGAATCCCCGTCGCCCACACACACCTCGCCCCACCACGTCCCTCACCCACGACCACCTCGGCCGGCGCCCGGCCGGCCACCGGCCGAGGTGGTCGCGCCGAGCCCGCCGCGGGACCCGCCCACCGGCGTGTGATCAACCGGGGCGGCCGGACGGAAATAGCCGGGGCCCCCGCGCGGCTGTGGTGATCGAAGAGCAGGACCGACAGCGATGGGCCCCGGGCCGTGAGCGGCCGCGGGACCTCCCAGGAGGTGCAGCGCGCGATGGGCGACGAGCAGCAGTACCGGACCGAGCACGATTCGATGGGCGAGGTGCGGGTGCCGGCCGCGGCGAAGTGGCAGGCGCAGACGCAGCGGGCGGTGGAGAACTTCCCGGTCTCGGGCCAGCGGTTGGAGCGCGCGCACATCGCGGCGCTGGCCCGGATCAAGGCCGCCGCGGCCCGGGTGAACGCCCGGCTCGGGGTGCTGGACGCGGAGACCGCGGAGGCGATCGCGGCGGCCGCGGAGGAGGTCGCCCAGGGCCGCTGGGACGCGGAGTTCCCGGTGGACGTGTTCCAGACCGGCTCGGGCACCTCGTCGAACATGAACACCAACGAGGTGATCGCCACCCTCGCGTCCGAGCGGCTGGGCTGGCCGGTCCACCCGAACGACCACGTCAACGCCAGCCAGTCCTCGAACGACGTCTTCCCGTCCTCGATCCACATCGCGGCGACCGCCGCCGTCACCCACGACCTGATCCCGGCGCTGGAGCACCTGGCGGAGGCCCTGGAGCGCAAGTCGGCGGCGTTCGCCGAGGTCGTGAAGTCCGGCCGGACCCACCTGATGGACGCCACACCGGTCACCCTCGGCCAGGAGTTCGGCGGGTACGCGGCGCAGGTCCGGCACGGCCGGGAGCGGCTGCTGGCCACCCTCCCCCGGGTGGCCGAACTGCCGCTCGGCGGCACGGCGGTGGGCACCGGCATCAACACCCCGCCCGGGTTCTCCGCGGCCGTCATCGAGGAGGTGGCCCGGGCCACCGACCTGCCGCTCACCGAGGCCCGCGACCACTTCGAGGCCCAGGGCGCGCGGGACGGCCTGGTCGAGCTGAGCGGCCAGCTGCGCACCGTCGCGGTCGGGTTCACCAAGATCGCCAATGACCTGCGCTGGATGGGCTCGGGCCCGCGGACCGGGCTCGGCGAGATCAACCTGCCGGACCTGCAGCCGGGTTCGTCGATCATGCCCGGCAAGGTGAACCCGGTCCTGCCCGAGGTGGTGCTGATGGTCTCGGCCCAGGTGATCGGGAACGACGCCACCGTCACGGTGGCCGGTGCGAGCGGCAACTTCGAGCTGAACGTGATGCTCCCGGTGATCGCCCGCAACGTGCTGGAGTCGATCCGGCTGCTCGCCAACAGCGCCCGGCTGCTGGCCGACCGGACGGTCGACGGCGTCACCGCCAACGTCGAACGCGCCCGCGAGTACGCGGAGTCCTCGCCGTCGGTGGTCACCCCGCTCAACCGGTACATCGGGTACGAGGAGGCCGCCAAGGTCGCCAAGCAGGCGCTGGCCGAGCGCAAGACGATCCGCCAGGTGGTGCTGGAGCGCGGCTACCTGGAGCAGGGGCTGCTTACCCGGGAGCAGCTGGACGAGGCACTGGACGTCCTGCGGATGACGCGGCCGTAGTCAGCGGGACGGGAACAACCCGTGCGCCGGGGCGCGGACGGCGGTCTCCGCCGCTCCGCGCCCCGGTGTCGGGTTGCCCTGGGGTCAGCCCTTGGCCCGGCCCGCCCGGCCGCGCCGCATCGATGCTCCGTTCGACGTCATGGTGGCCATGGAGATCGCGGCGAGCCCCAGCAGGAACATCACGGCGCCCGTGATCAGGCAGGTGACGATGTTCTTGCCGCGGTCGACCTCTCCCGAGACCACCCAGGGGGAAATGATCGTCCAGGCGCCGAGCAGGGTTGCCGCCCATGCCCGTGCGTGGGTGCGCTCGTACGCCGAGCCGTAGCCGGCCATCAGCAGGCAGTAGGCCAGGCCGACGATCAGGCAGGTGACGGTCAGCGTGTTGAAGGCCGTGAAGCCGACGATCCACGGCGATGCCGCCAGGAACAGACCCGCGATGACGGCCAGGGCCTCGACGGCCTGGGCGCGCGGGGTCAGGGTGAGCCGCTCGTACTGCTCCCTCAGTTCGACGATGTCCGGATGGTGCTCCATGCCCATCGGAATCTGGGTAGACACCGATACCACCTCCTAGGTCTGGACCATGGAAGGCGCTAGCCCAGTACCATTCTGGCGCCGATCCACCGTTTTGCACCTTTTGACCAGGGAAGTTACCCTGCCCCGCCCGCGTCACGAGCGGTGGGTGAGCTGCGTCTCACCGTGACCGTCCGCCATTGCGTATGCAATTCGTTGCATAGCAGGATGCCGCCATGGCACTGGAGCACGCGATCCTCGTCTCGCTGCTGGAGCAGCCCGGCTCCGGCTACGAGCTGGCCCGCCGCTTCGACCGTTCCATCGGGCGCTTCTGGACCGCCACCCACCAGCAGATCTACCGGGTGCTGCGGCGGATGGAGGCGGACGGCTGGGTCTCGGTCGAGGAGGTCGCCCAGGACGGCCGGCCGGACAAGAAGGTGTACTCGGCCGCCGGGCCGGGCCGCACCGCGCTGTCCGCCTGGCTGCGCGAACCGGTCGAGCCGGAGACCGTCCGCCACGAGCTGGCGGTCAAGATCCGCGCCGCGGCCTTCGACGACCCCGCCGCCCTGGTCTCCGAGGTCGAGCGGCACCGGGAGGGCCACGCCGCCCTGCTCGCCCGCTACCTGCACGGCGAGCAGCGCGACTTCCCGGACCCCTCCGCACTCGACGCCCGCCAGGAGCTGCAGCACGTCGTGCTGCGCGGCGGCATCGAGTACGAGCGGATGACCCTCGCCTGGCTGGACGACGTGCTCGCCACCCTGAACCGCCTGGCCGCCCGGACCGACTCCGGCGCCACCCCACCCTCGACCCCCGGGAGCCCGTGATGCTCTTCAACCCGCGTACCTACGACCCCGCGCAGTTCGACGAGCCGACCCGCCGGCTGCTGCGCGCGACCGTGGACTGGTTCGAGTCCCGCGGCAAGAAGGCGCTGATCGACACCTACGTCGACCGCACCTGGTACTCCGACTTCCTGGAGTTCGCCGCCCGGGAGGGCCTGTTCGCGGAGTTCCTGACCCCGTCCGCGGCCGACCCGGAGAAGCGCTGGGACACCGCCCGGATCGCCGAGCTGAACGAGATCCTCGGCTTCTACGGCCTCGGCTACTGGTACACCTGGCAGGTCACCATCCTCGGCCTCGGGCCGGTCTGGCAGAGCGAGAACGAGGCCGTCCGGGCCCGTGCCGCACGCCTGCTGACGGAGGGTCACGTCATGGCGTTCGGGCTCTCCGAGCGCAGCCACGGCGCCGACATCTACTCGACGGACATGATCCTCACCCCGGACGGCGAGGGCGGCTTCACCGCCACCGGCTCCAAGTACTACATCGGCAACGGCAACGTCGCGGGCCTGGTCTCGGTGTTCGGCCGCCGCTCCGACGTCGAGGGCCCGGAGGGCTACGTCTTCTTCGCCGCCGACAGCCGCCACGAGGCGTACCACCTGGTCAAGAACGTGGTGAACGCCCAGATGTACGTGAGCGAGTTCCGGCTGGAGGGCTACCCGGTGCGCGCCGAGGACGTGCTGCACACCGGCAAGGCCGCCTTCGACGCCGCGCTGAACACCGTCAACGTCGGCAAGTTCAACCTCTGCACGGCCTCCGTCGGCATCTGCGAGCACGCGATGTACGAGGCCGTCACGCACGCCCACAACCGGGTGCTCTACGGCAAGCGCGTCACCGACTTCCCGCACGTGCGCCGCGAGTTGACCGACGCCTACGCGCGCCTGATCGCGATGAAGCTGTTCGCCGACCGCGCGGTGGACTACTTCCGCACGGCCTCCCCCGAGGACCGCCGCTACCTGCTCTTCAACCCGATGACCAAGATGAAGGTCACCACCGAGGGCGAGAAGGTCATCGACCTGATGTGGGACGTCATCGCGGCCAAGGGCTTCGAGGCGGACACCTACTTCGACAAGGCGGCGAAGGACATCCGCGGCCTGCCCAAGCTCGAAGGCACGGTCCACGTCAACCTGGCCCTGATCCTCAAGTTCATGGCCAACTACCTGTTCGCGCCCGCCGACTACGCCCCGGTGCCGCGCCGGCTGGACGCGGCCGACGACGAGTTCCTGTTCCGCCAGGGCCCGGCCCGCGGCCTCGGCGCGATCCGCTTCCACGACTGGCGCACGGCGTACGACGCCCACGCGCACGTCCCGAACGTCGCGCGCTTCCGCGAGCAGGCCGACGGCTTCTGCGAGCTGCTGCTGAAGAACGCGCCGAGCGAGGCGCAGCAGGCGGACCTGGACTTCCTGCTGGAGATCGGCCAGCTCTTCGCGCTGATCGTCTACGGCCAGCTGGTGCTGGAGCAGGCCGCGGAGACCGGGCTGGACGCCGACGTGCTGGACCAGATCTTCGACGCGCTGGTCCGGGACTTCTCCGCGCACGCCACCGAGCTGCACGGCAAGGCCTCCACCACCGAGGCGCAGGCCGCCTGGGCGCTGGCGCACGTGCGCCGCCCGGTCGCCGACGGCGAGCGCGCGGCCCGGGTCTGGGAGCGCGTCGAGGCGCTGTCGGGCGCCTACGAGATGCAGCCGTAGCCGGCTGCGGCTGCGGGCACGCAGCGGTGGGCGCGGCGCCGAGGGCGGCGCGCCCACCGCTGCGACGCGATGACGCCGGGGGTGTCGGTCGGCGGACCGGCACCCCCGGATCGTTTCCCGGGCCGGGTGTCAGAACGTGAGCTTCCAGCTGTCGATGTAGCCGGTGTCCTGCGACGCGACGTCCTGGACCTTGAGCTGCCAGGTGCCGTTCGCCGGCACCGCCGAGGCGTTGACCGTGTAGGTGGTCTGGACGTTGTCCGCGGAGTCGTTGCCGCTGGAGCCCTTCAGGCGGAAGCTGGTGCCGTTCGGCGCGACCAGGTCGATCACCAGGTCGCCGCGCCAGGTGTGCTTGATGTCGACGCCGACCTGGAGGGCGGCCGGCGCGTTGCCCGTCCGGCCGGTCACCGCGACGGCGGAGGTGACCGCCGCGCCGTTGTCGGGGATCTGCACGTCGGCGGTGTTCTCGAAGACGGTGCCGGAGGGCGGGGTGGTGTCGCCGGCCGACAGGGTCCAGATCGCGTAGGCGATCGCGTCGCTCATGCGGTCCAGCGCGGTGTCGTTGATGTTGGCGCTGGTGTCGCAGGAGGAGTGGTAGCAGCGGTCGAACGCCTGGCCCGCCGTGCCGCCCCACTTCGCCGCCTGAGCGCTGGTCTTGGTGTAGTCGGCGCCGCTGAAGAGGCCGCCGACCCGGATCCCGGCGTTCTGGAACGGGGCGTGGTCGGAGCGGCCGTCGCCCTCGAAGTCCTGCTCGGTGGCGATGCCGAGGCCCGCGAAGTAGTCGCGGAACAGGGCGTCCAGCGCGGAGTCGTAGCGGTAGGTGAAGTAGCCCGGGTTGGGCGAGCCGATCATGTCGAAGTTCAGGTAGGTGTCGATCTTCGAACGGTCGGCGGAGGAGAGGCCGTTGACGTAGTTCTTGGAGCCGACCATGCCGTACTCCTCGGCGCCCCACCACCCGAACCGCAGGTGCTTGGTGGGCTTGAGACCGGCCTGTGAGACGGCCAGCGCGGTCTCCAGCACGCCGGCCGAGCCCGAGCCGTTGTCGTTGATGCCCGGACCGCCGGTGACGGAGTCCAGGTGGGCGCCGGCCATCACCACGTGCGAGGTGTCGCCGCCCGGCCAGTCGGCGATCAGGTTGTAGCCGGTCGAGCCGTTGTAACTGAAGGTCTGCAGCGTGGTGGTGTAGCCCGCCGCGTCCAACTTGCCCTTCACGTAGTCGATCGAGGCCTTGTAGCCGGCGCGCCCGTGGGCGCGGTTGCCGCCGTTGGCGGTGGCTATCGACTGCAGTTGGGCCAGGTGCGCCTTGACGTTGGCGACCGGGATGTCGGGGGCCGCGGCAGCGGCGGTCGCGGTGGTGACCGCGTCGGCAACGGGTGCCGCGGTCGCCGGTCCGGCGACGGCGGCCGGGGTGATCAGGGCGGCGGCGAGGGCGACGACCGCTCCGGTCGACAGGACTGTTCGGCGCAGGCGGGATCGCCGCGGGGCACGCTCGGTCACGGAAGGCTCCGGTTTCTGGTGGGGCAGAACGGAAGCGCGACACTTCGCGGACGGCGTGGGCACTCGGAGGGGCATGGGGGCGAGCGCCCGGTGGAGTCGGGGGCCGGGACGCAAAGTTGACGCGACCATGATGATTGGGCCAACCTGCGGTTCCGTCAAGAGGCCGTGCCGGGGCGGGGACTGCGCCGGCACCGCGCCGGGGCCCGTACGGCCGGTGGCGGGGCCCGCCGGCCGCTGCTACCCGCTACCGCTCGACGGCCGGTTGCTGCTCCGGCGTCCGGGGCAGCACCGCTCGGACGAGGGCGGCTCCGTCGCAGTTGGCGGCGGTGAAGGAGCCGCCCAGTTCCTCGGCCCGCTCGGCCATCGACCGCAGACCGAGCCCCGAGCCGACCGGCCGCCCCTCGCCCTCGCCCCACCCGTCGCCCACGCCCCAGCCCTCCCCGACACCGATCCCGGCACCGACCCCCACGCCGACCCCCGCACCGACCCCCGCGCCGATCCCGGCACCGGCCCCCGCACCCGCCACCGCGCCCACTCCCGCCGGGAACCCCCGCCCGTCGTCGTGGACCTCCACCTCCACCCGGTCCGGCCGGACCCGCAGCGTCAACCGCGCCCGGGAGGCCCCCGAATGGCGCAGCACGTTGTTCAACGCCTCGCCGCTGATCCGCAGCACCGCCACCTCGACGGCCGCCGGCAGCGCGGGCGGCGGCTCCGGGTCGAGGACCAGGGTGAGCCGGACGCGATCCCCGTCCAGCCCGTCGACCAGCCTGCGCAGTGCTCCCGCCAGGCCGCCGCCCGAGAGCGCGGCGGGCGCCAACCCCTCCGTGATCCGGCGCAGTTCGACGATCGCCTGCCCGATGCCGGCCGACACGGCGTGCAGCGAGCGGGCGGCCGGGGAGTCCTCGGGGACGGCGGCGCGTGCGGTGTCGACGCCGAGGCGGAGCCCGGAGAGGGTCGGACCGAGCCCGTCGTGCAGGTCGTGCCGCAGGCGCCGCCGCTCCTCCTCCCGGGCCAGCACGATCTGGCGCCGCCCGGCCTGGAGCTCCTCGTACATCCGCAGCGAGGCGATGGCGGGTGCCGCCTGGTCGGCGAGGAAGCGCAGCACCTCGTGGTCCTGGGCGTCCAGTTCGCGCTGGCCGGCGCGCGGCGGCGCGTGCAGCTCGCCGATCACCGCGCCCTCGTAGCTGAGCGGGAACACCTGGCTGCCGGGGCCGACGGTGCCGACCGAGGCGAGTTCGTGCGGCCCGCCCCGGGTGCGCAGGACGACGCGGGCACCGGGCAGGCCGAGCGCGCCGACCACGGTGTCGCAGAGCAGCGGCGGCGCGTCGGCCGGACTGACGGCTCGGCTGAGCCGTTCGGCCAGGGCCCGCACCACCTGGTAGGGGCGCGCCCGGTCGCCGTAGTAGAACCGGTCGACGGCGCGGACCATCCAGCGGGTGGCCGGGCCGAGCAGCCCGCCGACGGTCAGCGCGCCGGCGGCGAGGAGCTGGGCGCCCGCGGTGCCGGCGTTCGGCAGGGCGCGGCGCAGCAGCAGGGCGATGCCGAGGTAGCCGGCGATCAGCAGCGCGACCAGGGCGAGGACGCTGAGCATCCGGCGGGTGGCGCGGTCCAGGTAGCGGGAGCGGTCGCGGGCGAAGGCGTAGCCGACCGCGCCGAGCATCCAGAGCGCCGATCCGGTGAAGTAGGCCGCGGCGGCGAAGCTCTCCGTACTGCCGAGCCGGAGGGCGAGGTTGGTGGTGATCAGCCAGACCAGGTAGGGGACCAGGACCACCGTGACCGTGCGGCGCGACCGGGGCGAGCGGCGCCACCGGACGGCGGCCACCGTGAGGTTGACGGCCACGAGCGTCCAGGAGACCAGGGTGGCCGGCCACTCGCCCAGCGGCAGCCCCTCGCCCCTCGGCACCAGGACGTCGCCGACGTAGGGCAGCGGCACGCCGAGCCGCACCACGCAGGCGTGGCAGGCGCTCCACACCACCAGCGCCGCGAGGTAGACCCGGCCGGGCCTGCCGCCGGGCAGCCTGCCCTCGGGCAGCCAGAGCGGCAGGGCGATGGACAGGAAGACGAAGAGGGTGACGGAGGCGAGGAGCAGCGCCGCGCCGACCACCTGCACGGCCTCGCCGGCCCCGACCGCGGCGCCGGCGAAGAGGACGAAGCGGGAGAGGCAGCCGCCGAAGCCGGCGGCGAGCATCGCCACACCGAGGCTGCGGCCGGTCCGGCTCCGCGAGGGCGGGGCGGCCGGCCCGCGGTCGGCCGGAGCCCCGCCCCCCGGTGCGGCGCCGGGTACGCCGGTGGCACCTGGCGCGCCAGTGGCGCCCGGTGCGTAAGCGGTGCCCGGTGTGTCACTGGCGCCCAGCCGGTAAGCGGGGCCCGGCGCGTCGGTGGCCTCGGCCCCGGGTGCGTCGGCGGGCCCGGCGCGGTGGGCGAGGATCAGCACGCCCGAGAGCGCGAAGCCGAAGCCGAGCAGCACCGTCTGGCCGTCGTGCAGCAGGAACGGCTCCGCCCAGGCCTCGTCCTGGTGGATCAGGGCGAGCAGCACCCAGCCGAGGCCGGAGAGCAGCGTGAATCCGCAGACCCAGTACGCCCGGGTCAGGTCGGGCGGTCGGGTCCCGGCAGCCGCCGCCGGTTCGGTCATCTGGGCCTCCTCCCCCGTATCCTCGGCGTTCTGCGGTCCCGGGCACGCGGGGCGGCGGTCCGGTTCCGGCCCCGGCCCGGGCGACCGGCCCGGCCCGGGCGACCGCACCGGCTGCACGCGGTCCCGCGCCGGCACGGCCGCGGCCCGCGCCGACCCGGCACCCCGCCCGGCGTCCGCGTCCGCGGGTGCCGCCGTGCGCGCCCCGCCGGCGTCAGCCGTCACCGAGCCCCATGTCGCGGGCCCGGGCGACCGCCTCGGCACGGGTCGCGACGTGCAGCTTCTCGAAGATGTGGGTGACGTGGTTGCGGACCGTCTTCTCCGCCACCACCAGCTCGCGGGCGATCCGCCGGTTGTCCAGCCCCCGCGCCACCAGGTCCAGCACCTCCGCCTCGCGCGCGGTCAGCGCCGGGAACAGCTGCCCGGCCTCGCGCAGCCGCGCGCCGGCGAGCAGCTCGGTGATCCGGCCGGCCACGTCCGCGCCGAACACCGCCCCGCCCGCCGCCACCGTGCGCACCGCGTGCAGCACCTCCTCCCGGCCGGCGCCCTTGACCAGGTAGCCGCGCGCACCCGCCTGGAGTGCGGCCAGCAGGCTGCCGTCGTCGTCGGCCATGGTCAGCATCAGCACCGGCGGGGACGGCTGCTGCTCGGCGAGGCGGCGGGCCGCCTCCAGCCCGGAGCCGTCCGGCAGCGAGAGGTCCATGACCACCACGTCGGGGCCGGACCGGGCGACCGCATCCGGCACGTCCCCGGCGCGCTCGGCCTCCGCCACCACGGCGATGCCCTCGGCGCTCTCCAGGGCGGCCCGCAAGCCCTCCCGGAACAGCGGGTGGTCGTCGACGATCAGTACACGGACGGGGAGGCCGCCCCGCGGTTCTTCATCCACCCGGCCGACACTACCAGCGACACGCCAGTGACTTTCCGTGACATGCGCGCAGTGCGCGATCCGACCCGGCCACCGACCCGGTGCGGGCCCGGTGCCGGCCCGACCGCCCGGGGACGGTACCGCCGCCACCGGCCGGACGAGACCGCTGCCTCATGCGCCCGGGACGGTGGGCCGCCCAGACTGGTGACCGGCGCGCGGCGAACGGCCGTCGGCGGGCCACACCCGAACCGTTGCAAGGGGTGCCATGACCACGGTGACCACTCCCCGGCGCGGAGCCTCCGCCCGACCCCGGCGGGGACTGCCCGCCGGGCTCCGACGAACGGCCCCGCGCACCCGTGCCGAACGCCGGCTGACGGCCGCCGCCGCCGTCGCGTGCCTCTGCCTGGCCCTCGCCACCCTGTGGAGCTGCTACGTCCTCGCCCACCTCGGCGATCCCCGGGTCGTCGCGCCCCGGGACCAGTTGGCCGTCCTGGCCTACGCGCTGCCCACCGCCGGGGCCGGAATGATGCTGCACGCGCACCGGCCCGGCAGTCCACTCGGTTGGGTGATGCTGTTCTACGGCCTCGCCGTGATCCTGCCCAAGGCGGTGGCCGCCCCGGTGACCGTCGAGGTCACCGATCCCGCCGTCGTGGGCACCGCGGTCGCGCTCAAGGCGGTCTGCGACACCGCCCGGGAGACGCTGTTCTTCGTCCTGCCGCTCCTGCTCCCCTCCGGCCGGCTCACCGACCGCCGGTGGTGGATCTACATCGGGGCGGTCGCGCTCTGGCAGGTGCCGGTGTACACGTCGTACCTGGGCGAGAGCCGGCTGTTCGGCAGGGACAACCCGCTGGCGGACACCCCTCCCGGCCGGTTCCTGATGACGCTCTACGAGCGGGTGGGCGTCCACGACGACAAGGTCTTCTACCTCCTGGTCGGCATCGCGGCGGCGGTGCTGCTGAGCCGCCTGGTGCGCGCCGCCCCCGCGAACCGCCGCTACCTCGGGCTCATGCTGGCCGCCTACCTGCTGTGGGCGGGGGCCCAGGACGCCTACAGCCGGTTCCAGACCGACAACTACTGGCTCTTCTACGGGATCTTCACCGCGGCCGGCCTGGTCTGGGCCGTCGCCATCGCCTACCTGGTCGTCAGGAACGGCGGCTGGCGGCTCGACCGGGCGGCCCGGCGGATCCTCAGCGGACTGCTGCTCGCCACCGGGCTGACCACCCTGTTCGTGGTCTTCGCCGCCGTGCTGTCGAGCTGGCTGGTACCCGGGCGCGGCGCGGCCGCCCTGCTGCTGATCGCCCTGGTCTTCGTCCTGGGCTCCGGCCTGCCACGCGCCGCGCGGTGGGCCGTCGAGCTGGTCGACCGGCTGTACTACGGCGAACGCGCCCAGCCCTACCAGGTGCTGCGGACGCTGGCCGAGCAGGTCCGGCAGGTGGTCGACCCGGAGCAGTTGCCGGCCGCGCTCTGTGCGACGGTCGCGGAGGAGTTGCGGCTGCCGTGGGTCGCCCTGACCGTCAGCACCCGGGCCGGGCTCCGCCCGCTGGCGGCCGTCGGATCGCCGGGCGACGGCTCCCGGAGCTCCTTCGCCCTGGTCCACCACGGCAGCACCATCGGGCAGCTGACCGTCGGCCTGCGCGAGGGCGAGGAGCAGCTGGACGCGACCGACACCGACATCCTCCGGACGCTGGCCGACCAGGCCTCGCCCGCCGTCGCGTCGCTGCGCCTGCAGAAGGACCTGCAGGCCGGCCGGGAGCAGATCGTCGCGGCCCGGGAGGAGGAGCGCCGGCGGCTGCGGCGGGACATCCACGACGGCCTCGGGCCCGCGCTCGCCGGGCTGCGGCTGCGGGTGGACAACGCCGGGGCCGCCGTCTCCACCGAGGCCCCGCTCGCGGGCACCCTGCGCGGCATCTCGGCGGACCTGGCGATGGCCATCAAGGAGGTCCGGCGGATCACCGACCGCCTCGGGCCGGCGCCGCTGAGCGAGGTCGGGCTCGGCCGCGCGGTGCGGCAGCTGGCCGCCACGTTCGGCGGCACGGGGCTGGCCGTCACCACGGAGCTCGCCCCCGAACCGCTGCCGGAGCTGCCGGCCGCGGTCGAGGTGGCCGTCTACCGGATCACGGCGGAGGCGCTGAACAACGTGCTGAAGCACGCCCGGGCCACGTCGGTCCGGGTCGGGCTCCGGGTGGACGAGGAGGTGCTGACGCTGACCGTCCGGGACGACGGGATCGGGTTCCCGGGCCCGTCGGCGCCGGGCCCGCACGGCGGCGCACTCCCGGACGGCGGCTCCCCGACCGGTGGTGGCTCCCCGGACGGCGGCCCCCGGACCGGCGGCGGGGTCGGGCTGCAGTCGATGGCGGACCGGGCCGCCGAGATCGGTGGCAGCTGCACCGTCGGCGCGCTGGAGCGCGGGACGCAGGTCCTCGCGGTGCTCCCCCGCTACCCCTCGCGGGCCCAGGACCCGGCGCGGGTCTGAGGCCCGGCGGCCCGCGTCCGTCCGGGCCTCCTTCCGTCCGTTGCGCCACGCAGGCGCGGTCCGCCCCCGGCACCTGGGTGGTGCCGGGGGCGGACGTCGTCGGGGGGAGGGTGGTCAGTGGCAGGGCGGCGGCTCTCCGTTGTCGCACCGTTGGGTGTCTCCCCCGCCCGGCTTCTTCCGCTCGGCCGGGCCGGTGAGTGAGGAGGTGCCGGAGGGGGTGCCGGACCCCGCCGCGCTGATCGCGTCGGCGATGGCGCACTTCACGGCGATGCCGGCGGTGGTGAGGCCGGCCAGCAGGGTCGCCAGACGGAGCGCCTTGGTGGCTGTGCTGGTACTCATGGGATTGCTCCAGATCTTTCGAGTGGTCGAGCGATCGGCCGCTCTTCCCTCACCATGCGCGGGGGCCCGCCCCGGGCACATGGGGCCGCCGTCCCGTTCCGGTCCCATCGCGGGGCGTGGCCGGCCCGGAGCCGCGATCGCGACGGCGGGGGCGCCGGGCCGGTGACGTGCCGACACGGACGAAGCCCGCCCCGGCGGTGGCGCCGGGGCGGGCAGGACGGTGGGATCCGGTCGGTCGGGGCGGTCGTCCGGCCGGGCGGCCGGACGACCGGGCGGGCGGACGCCTCACGGGCGGGTCCGTCGTTCGGCACGGCGGCGGGCCAGGACCTGCCCGGTCGCGCCGGCGCGGCGGGGTGCGGCGAGGGTGAGGCAGAGGAGCTCGGCGCCCAGCGGCCCGGCCTCCAGCCGGACCGGGGTCGACCGGCGGGCCAGCAGCAGGTCGCCGTCGGCCGCGAGGTGGACCGGCTCGTCGGCCGTGCGGCCCACGAGGAGCGAGCCGCGCAGCACGTGGAGAACGGTCTCGCTCTCGGCCTCCCCGGGCAGCGCGTGACGGGCGCCGGGGCTGAGCCGCAGGTGGTCGAAGGACTCGCAGGCGGCCGTCATCAGTGAGCGGCGCGCCAGGCAGCGCAGACGCACCCGCTCACCGTGCGGACCGAGGATGACGGCGGCAGCGGACGAGGCAGGGGTGACGATCACCTCGACTCGCCTCCTTTCCGGCGTTCGGAGCTCTCCGGGTCGTTCGTGGCCGGGCCGTCGGCGGCCGGACCGTTCGTGACCTGACCGTTCGCGGCCGGGCCGTCCGTGCGTCCCGGGACATCGGGCACGCCGGGGACATCGGGCGCGCCGGGGGCGGCCGGCCCGGTGGGGCCCTCACCGCCCGAGGGCTCGGTGCCCGCGGTGCTCTCCGCGCGGGGTGGACTCGGCCGGCCGGCGGCGGGCCGGGGTCCGGCCGGTCGGCCGGCCACCGCGAGGATCGCGTGGAAGTACTCCAGCCCGGCCGTACCGGCGGTCAGGACCGTCCGCTCGCCGAGGGTCAGCGTCAGCGCGGTGCCCTCGACCAGCGGCACCCCGGCATCGGGAGCCGCCTGCGCCGGGTCGTCGTCCGGGACGGTGGCGGTGCCCGCACCGGCGGTGACGTAGAGCGCGTGCTCGACGCCTTCCGCGGTGACCTCGGTACTGCGGCCCGGGTCGAGCCACTGCAGTCCGACCGCACGCAGCGGGCCGCTCAGCACCCGGCTCGGGTCGACGGCTCCGCGTCGGCGGAGGTCGGTGATGACGGTGCCCGTCATGACGGGACTCCTTCTGGTCTCCGGCGGACCGTGCTGGTCCGTCCTCGTCCTCCACGGTCCGGCGCCCGCCGTCCCGGCCGCACGGGGACCGGGTCCTGTCCTGTTCCCGCGGCGTTCCCGCCCTTCGCCCGTGCCGTCCCGGGGCCTCCTGCCGGGTGTCCGCACCGGCGGCGAAGTCCGGTCACACGACCGCGGGCTGGGGTTCCGCGACGGGGCGACGGGTGTGCGGCAGGCCCGCCGGGTGCCGTCCGCCGACGGCGGCCCGGAGCACCCCGGCGTCCACCGGGGTGAGCAGCCGGCCCCGGACGCAGTGCGGGTACCCGAGGTCGGCGAGCAGCAACAGACCGGGCCGCGCGGCGACGGCGAGGGCCTCGGCCAGGACGCCGGCGCCCACCTCGTCCGAGAAGGCGCTCCCGGCGGAGAAGGCACCGGCCGCCGCGGTCGCCCCGGACACCGTGCCCGCCGCGGCGAGGGTGACCGCCGCCCCGGGGTCGGCGCCGCCCGGCAGGGTGGTCGTCGAGCCGTTGCGGGCGAGCAGTTCGCGGTGCGCCCATGCCGCGGAACCGTCGAGCAGGCCCAGGTGGACGGCGATCTCGGCGGCGAGGAGGAGCCCCAGGGCCTCGGCGTCCCCCGGATCGGGCATCGCGCGGCCGGCGCCGTCGGCGGCCGCGCGGACCGCCTCGCCGAGGCGCCTGCCGTAGCCGAGCGCGAGGGCGGGGCCGGTCTCGAACGGGTCGAAGCCGACCAGCGCGGCCCGGGCGTCCGCGCACAGGGCGAGGCAGGCGGCCAGGGCGTGCGGCGTGTACCGGGCGTCCGGGCGCAGGACCCCGGCCAGCGCGTCGTACTGGGCCGGACAGACGGCCAGCACGTGGCGGATCACGGTCACCATGCCCGCGCGCGTCTCGGCGGCGGGACGGGCGGCCAGCAGGTCGCTGCGGACCCAGACCAGGGCGGGCGCGGTGCGGGCGGGCAGGCTGCGCGCCTCGGGAGGCGGGCGCAGCAGTGCGAGTGCGGGGCCGCAGGCGGCGGCGAGGGTGGTCGGCAGCCGGACGTCGGCCGCGACCCGGCAGGCCCGCTCGCCGCCGACGGCGATCACGACCGTGCGGCCCTCCGGCTCCGCGGCGTCGGACGAGCCCCCGGGGTCGGAGGGCCCGGCGATCGAGGGCGGGAGTACCGGGGCCTCGTCGGGTCGGAGGAGGCCGGTGCACGGCGCCAGGGCGGCCGCGAGGGCGTGGATCCGGGCGACGTACTCGGCGGGTGCGGCGCCGTCGCCGACCAGCACGAACCGGTCGGCCCGGAACGCGGCGAGCCGGTCGGCGAATTCCGTCCAGGACGACTCGCCGCACCGCACGGCCAGCGGGAAGTTCGCGGGGCCGGCCTGAAGCCGGCGGTCGAAGGCGGCACCGGGGTGCATCGTGGTCCTCCTGCGGGTTGTGCTCCGACCACGACGGTGCGCCGCCCGACGCCCCGGGCACCTGAGCCGCCGTTCCCCTTCCGGCCGGTCGCGGCGGCCCGGGTGGATCCGGGCCGGTCCCGGTCCGTCCCGTCCCTTCCCGGGCCGCCCGGCCCCTCGCGGGACACGCCCCGGCCCGGTCCCCCGTCCACCCGGTCCCCCGTCCACCCGGGCCCTGTCCACCCGGGCCCCCTCCCGCCCCCGCCGCCGCCGAGCGGGCGACGTACGGTGGAATTCGGAGGCCGCGCCATGCACGTCACCGGTACCCACTTCACCGACCGCACCGATGCGGGCCGCCGCCTGGCTGCCCACCTGGGCCACCTGCGCACCCCCGAGACCGTCGTCGTCGCCCTCCCCCGCGGCGGCGTCCCGGTGGCCGCCGAGGTGGCCGACGCCCTCGGCGCCCCGCTGGACATCTGCGTGATCCGCAAGCTCGGCGTGCCCTACCAGCCCGAGCTGGGCATGGGCGCGATCGGCGAGGACGGCATCCGCGTCCTCAACGACCAGGTGATGCGCGTCGCCGGCGTCACGGACGAACAGCTCGCCCACGTCGAGCGGCTCGAACGCGCCGAGCTGGAACGCCGGGCCCGCCGCTACCGGGGCGACCGTGCGCCCGCCGACCTGCGCGGGAGCACGGTCGTCGTGGTGGACGACGGGATCGCCACCGGCTCCACCGCCCGCGCGGCCTGCCGGATCGTCCGGGCCAGGGGCGCGGCCCGGGTCGTACTGGCCGTCCCGGTGGCGCCCCGCGACTGGGTCGACCGGCTGGCCGACGTCGCGGACGAGCTGATCTGCGTCGGGACGCCGTCGCCCTTCTTCGCGATCGGCGAGTTCTACGGCGACTTCTCGCAGACCACGGACGAGGAGGTGCTGCGGCTGCTGGCCGAGGCACGCGGCGAACGGTCGCGGGCCCCGGCCGCGGTGGACCACGAGCTGACCGTGCCCGCCGCCGGGGTCCGGCTGGCCGGCCGGCTGACCGTGCCGGTGCACGCGCTCGGCGCGGTGGTGTTCGCGCACGGCAGCGGCAGCGGCCGGCACAGCCCGCGCAACCGCTTCGTCGCCGCCTACCTGAACCGGGCGGGCCTGGCGACGCTGCTGTTCGACCTGCTCACCGAGGACGAGGAGCCGGACCGGCGCAACGTGTTCGACGTGGAGCTGCTCGGCTCCCGCCTGACCGAGGTGAGCCGGCGGCTGCCCGACCTGGACGAGGCGGCCCGGAGCCTGCCGATCGGGCTGTTCGGCGCCAGCACCGGCGCGGCCGCGGCCCTGTGGACGGCGGCCCGGCTGGGCGACGGGGTGCGCGCCGTGGTGTCCCGGGGCGGGCGGCCGGACCTCGCCGGGCCGGCCCGGCTGGCCGCCGTCGCCGCGCCGACGCTGCTGATCGTCGGCGGCCGCGACAGCACGGTGATCGACCTGAACCGACAGGCGCGCGCCCGGCTGCACTGCGAGAGTGAGCTGGCGGTGGTGCCGCACGCGGGCCACCTGTTCGAGGAGCCGGGGACGCTGGACCAGGTCTCCGAGCTGGCCCGCGACTGGTTCCTGCACCACCTCCCGGAGGGGCGGCAGGAGCCCGGCCCCGAGGGACGCCGGGGCCCCGGACCCGACGGAGGGCAGCCGTCCGGTTCCTGAGGTCGGCGGCCGACAGCACCGGCGGGAGCACAGGGATCGGAGGGATGGCAAGGATCTCGGGAATCCCTCGTTCGACAGCACATATTGCGCAGCCGGACCGGGGATTTCCTGACCAGCTTGTACACATTGAACAGTGAAATCCCGACCTGTTGCCCAACCACTCCGACAGGAGCAAGCTCTCCGCTCAGCCGCACCGCCCACCCCTGCGGCGTGGCCCGCCTCAAGCGGATGCCTCGAAGCGGATGCCTCGAAAGCCGAGGCCTCATTGTGGAGGAACGACCGATGACCCCGCAGACCCACGCTCTTGAGCTGACCCCCGAGGAGCGCGAGGCCGGTCTCGACGCCGAGCAGCTGCGCCGCCTCGTCGGCCTCGTCGAGCACGACCCCGCCACGGACCCGTTCCCCGTCATCGCGCAGGACGCCGTGATCTTCGTGGTGGGCAACGCCACCCAGACGGCCCAGTTCTACCAGGTCGTCTTCGGCATGGAGCTGGTCGCCTACTCCGGCCCGGAGACCGGCCGCCGCGACCGCAAGGCGTACGTCCTGCGCTCGGGCTCGTGCCGCTTCGTCGTCAAGGGCGGTGTCTCCCCCGACAGCCCGCTGCTCGACCACCACCGCCGCCACGGCGACGGCGTCGTCGACCTGGCGCTGGAGGTGCCGGACGTCGACAAGTGCATCGCGCACGCCCGCGCCCAGGGCGCCGTGGTACTGGAGGAGCCGAACGACGTCTCCGACGAGCACGGCACCGTGCGCCGCGCCGCGATCGCCACCTACGGCGAGACCCGGCACACCCTGATCGACCGCTCCCGCTACCACGGCCCCTACCTGCCGGGCTTCGTGGCCGCCGAGACCAGGGTGACCCGCCCGGCCGGGCACCCGAAGCGGCTGTTCCAGGCCCTCGACCACGCCGTCGGCAACGTCGAGCTCGGCAAGATGGACGAGTGGGTCGGCTTCTACAACCGCGTGATGGGCTTCGTGAACATGGCGGAGTTCGTCGGCGACGACATCGCCACCGAGTACTCGGCGCTGATGTCCAAGGTGGTCGCCAGCGGCAACCACCGGGTGAAGTTCCCGCTCAACGAGCCGGCCATCGCCAAGAAGAAGTCCCAGATCGACGAGTACCTGGAGTTCTACGGCGGCCCGGGCTGCCAGCACCTGGCACTCGCCACCAACGACATCCTCAGCACCGTCGACGTCCTGCGCGCCAACGGCGTGGAGTTCCTCTCCACCCCGGACTCGTACTACGACGACCCGGAGCTGCGCGCCCGGATCGGCAAGGTCCGCGTCGAGGTCGAGGAGCTGAAGAAGCGCGGCATCCTGGTCGACCGGGACGAGGACGGCTACCTGCTGCAGATCTTCACCAAGCCGCAGGGCGACCGCCCGACCGTCTTCTTCGAGTTCATCGAGCGGCATGGCTCGCTCGGCTTCGGGAAGGGCAACTTCAAGGCGCTCTTCGAATCCCTGGAGCGCGAGCAGGACCGCCGCGGGAACCTCTGATCACCACCCCTGATCAGGGCGAATCGGCGAACGGGCCAGGAGGAGCAGGACGATGGCGTACTACCGGCAGCTGGGCAGCATCCCGCCCAAGCGGCACACCCAGCACCGCACACCCGAAGGCGGGCTGTACTACGAGGAGTTGATGGGCGAGGAGGGGTTCTCCTCGGACTCCTCGCTGCTCTACCACCGGGGCATCCCCTCGGCCGTGGTGAACGCGGTGCCGTGGGAGCTGCCGGACCAGTCCCTCGTGCCGAACCACCCCCTGCTCCCCCGCCACCTCAAGCTGCACGAGCTGTTCGCGGGCCAGGAGTGGAAGTCCGCGGACGTGGTCGGCAGCCGCCGGCTGGTCCTCGGCAACGGCGACGTGCGGATCTCGTACGTCGCCGCCGGGGCCCCGAGCGAGCTGTACCGCAACGGGCTCGGCGACGAGTGCGTGTACGTGGAGTCCGGCTCGGGCACGGTCGAGACGGTCTTCGGCTCGCTGGAGGTCGGCCGGGGCGACTACGTGATCATCCCCCGGGCGACCACCCACCGCTGGGTGCCGACCGGCGACGAGCCGCTGCGCGCCTACTGCATCGAGGCGAACAGCCACATCACCCCGGTCAAGCGGTTCCTCTCCAAGTACGGCCAGCTGCTGGAGCACGCGCCGTACTGCGAGCGGGACCTGCGCGGCCCGGTCGGCCCGCTGCTGGTGGACGACGCCGGCGACGTCGACGTCCTGGTCAAGCACCGCGGCCCGAACGGGATCGCGGGCACCCGGTACACCGTGCCGCACCACCCGTTCGACGTGGTCGGCTGGGACGGCTGCCTCTACCCGTACGCCTTCAACATCAGCGACTACGAGCCGATCACCGGCCGGATCCACCAGCCGCCGCCCGCGCACCAGGTGTTCGAGGGCAACGGCTTCGTGATCTGCAACTTCGTACCGCGCAAGGTGGACTACCACCCGCTGTCGATCCCCGTCCCGTACTACCACTCCAACGTGGACAGCGACGAGGTCATGTTCTACTGCGGCGGCGACTACGCGGCCCGCAAGGGCTCGGGCATCGCCCAGGGCTCGATCTCCCTGCACCCGGGCGGCCACACCCACGGCCCGCAGCCGGGCGCGTACGAGCGCAGCATCGGCGCGGAGTTCTTCGACGAGCTGGCCGTGATGGTGGACACCTTCCGCCCGCTGGAGCTGGGCGAGGGCGGCCGGGCCAGCGAGGACGGGAACTACGCCTGGACCTGGGCGGGTCGGGGGCCGGGCCGGTGAGCACGATCCCCCCGCTCTTCCAGGACCTCTTCGACGACGCGGCGGTGTTCCCGCCGGGGAACCTGCCGGTCGCCGAGGCGGTACCGGCCCACCGCGCGCACCGCTCCGCGTGGTACGCCGAGGCGGTCGGCCCGCTCCTGTGCGGGGCGGGCCGGCTGGACGAACTGGCCGCGGCGGCCGAGGCCGCCACGGCGGCCGGCGGCGCACCGGTCCTCCGGGTCGGGCTCGTACTGCCGGGGGGCAGTGCCGAGCTCGGCCCGGCCCTGGCCGCCGCCGCGCCGTTCGAGGTGGCCGGCGTCGAACTGGCCACCCGGGACGCCCGCGAGGCGGTCGCCGCGCTCGACCTGCTGCTCCCGACCCACATCCCCGCCGCCGTCGAACTGCCGCGCGAACTCCTGCGCGGCGACGGCCTGGACGAGGTCCTGGACGTGCTGGTCGACAGCCCCTACCGGGCGAAGTTCCGCACCGGCGGCGTGGTCGCCGACGCCTTCCCGGACGAGGACGAGCTGGCCGGCTTCCTCACCGGCTGCGCGCAGCGCGGCCTGCCCTACAAGTGCACCGCCGGCCTGCACCACGCCGTCCGGCACACCGATCCGGCCACCGGCTTCGAGCACCACGGCTTCCTGAACGTGCTGCTGGCCGCCCGGGAGACCGACCGCGCGGCCGCCGCCGAGCTGCTGGCGGAGCGCTCGGGCGACGTCCTGGCCAAGGCGGTCCGCGAGTTGACCGAGCACCACGTTACGGTGATCCGGAACTCGTTCACCGCGTTCGGCACCTGCAGCATCGCCGAGCCGCTGGCGGACCTGGTCGCGCTCGACCTGGTGTCGCCCGGGACCGGCCCCAGCCCCACGCCCCAGGAGGACCGTTGACCACCCCCCGCAGCTGGCTCGCCGGCGCCGACGACTCGCCGTTCGGCGTGCACAACCTGCCGTACGGCGTCTTCACCGCCGCCGACCGGCCCGGCGTGCGGCGGATCGGCGTCCGGATCGGGGAGTCCGTCCTCGACGCCGGCGCCGCCGCCCGGGCGGTCGGCGAGCCGTCGGTCCTGCTGGACGCGGACACCCTCAACCCGCTGCTGGCCGCCGGGCGTCCGGTCTGGACCGAGGTCCGCGCCGCGCTCACCCGCTGGCTCACCGACGAGTCCCACCGGGCCGCGCTCTCGCCGCTGCTGCTGCCGGTGGCCGAGGTGGAGCTGCACCTGCCGTTCGAGGTCGCCGACTACGTCGACTTCTACGCGTCCGAGCACCACGCGAGCAACCTGGGCCGGATCTTCCGCCCCGGCTCGGAGCCGCTCACCCCCAACTGGAAGCACCTGCCGATCGGTTACCACGGCCGGGCCGGCACGGTCGTCGTCTCCGGCACCCCGGTGGTCCGCCCGCAGGGCCAGCGCAAGGCGCCCGCGGACGCCGTGCCCTCGTTCGGCCCGACCCGCCGGCTCGACATCGAGGCGGAGGTCGGCTTCGTGGTCGGAGCCCCGTCCGCCCTCGGCACGCCCGTCACGCTGGACCGCTTCCGCGAGCACGTCTTCGGCGTCTGCCTGGTCAACGACTGGTCCGCGCGCGACATCCAGGCCTGGGAGTACGTGCCGCTGGGCCCGTTCCTGGGCAAGTCCTTCGCCACCTCCGTCTCGCCGTGGATCGTGCCGCTGGACGCGCTGGAGCAGGCCCGGGTCACCCCGCCGGCCCGCGACGTCGAGCCGCTGCCGTACCTCGACGACCGCGGCGGCGAACCGTGGGGCCTGGACCTCGCCCTGGAGGTCCGCCTCAACGGGCACGCGATCTCCCGCCCGCCGTTCGCCTCGATGTACTGGACGGCCGCGCAGCAGCTCACCCACATGACGGTCAACGGCGCCTCGCTGCGCACCGGGGACCTCTTCGCCTCGGGCACCGTCAGCGGCCCCGAGCCGGAGACCCGCGGCGCGCTGATCGAGCTGACCTGGAACGGCGAGGAGCCGCTCAAGCTCCCGGACGGCACCACCCGCACCTTCCTGGAGGACGGCGACGAGGTGACCATCACCGCGACGGCCCCGGGCCCCGACGGCACGGTGGTCGGCTTCGGCGAGGTCACCGGCCGGGTCACGCCGTAACGGCCCGCGCCGGCCCGCGCCGGGCCCGCGCCGGTTCCAGCCAGTGGAACCGGCGCGGGCCCGGCGCGGTGCTGCTAGTACGGTGGCGCAGGAATCCGGGGGTCCACGGACGACCCTAGGACGCGGCGACGAGGAACGGGAGCGGGCCCGATGAGCGCAGAGGTGCAGGTCTACCGGGACGGCGGGGTCGGGCGGATCGTGCTCGACCGGCCCAGGGCGCTCAACTCGCTGACCCACGGCATGATCACCGCCGTCCGGGAGGCGCTGGACGCCTGGGCCGCGGACGACGCGGTGGGTGCCGTCGTGCTGACCGGCGCCGGCGAGCGCGGCCTCTGCGCGGGGGCGGACATCCGCGCGATCCACGACGACGCCAAGGCCGGCGGGGCCGGTTCGCGGGCGTTCTTCGCGGACGAGTACGGCCTGAACGCCCTCGTCGCCCGCTACCCGAAGCCCTACGTCGCGGTGATGGACGGCATCACCATGGGCGGCGGCGTCGGCCTCTCCGCCCACGGCTCGGTGCGGATCGTGACCGAACGCTCCGTCGTCGCGATGCCGGAGACCCGGATCGGCCTGGTCCCCGACGTCGGCGGCAGCCGCCTGCTCGCGCACGCCCCGGGCGAGCTGGGCACCCACCTCGGGCTCACCTCCGGGTCGATGGGCCCCGGCGACGCGCTGCTCTGCGGCTTCGCCGACCACTTCGTGCCCTCGGCCGCCGTCCCGGCCCTGCTCGCCGCACTCGCCGCCGTCCCGGCCGGCCCGGACACCGCCGTGACCGCTGCCGCCGTCGCCGCCGCGGTCGCCGCGCACACCGCGCCGGCGCCGGCCGCCGCACTGGCCGCACAGCGCGAGTGGATCGACGCCTGCTACGCCGCCGACACCGTCGAGGAGATCACCGAGCGGCTGCTCGGCAGCGGCGTCCCCGAGGCGAAGCAGGCCGCCGAGGAGCTGGCCGACCGCTCGCCGACCATGCTGAAGGTCACCCTGGCCGCCCTGCGCCGCGCCGCCGGGCAGAGCACGCTCGCGCAGACCCTGGTGCAGGAGTACCGCGTCTCCTGCGCCGCGCTCGCCCACCACGACCTGGTGGAGGGCATCCGCGCGCAGGTGGTGGACAAGGACCGGAACCCGCGCTGGTCCCCCGCCGCCCTGGTGGAGGTCGACGACCGGGCGGTGGCCGCGTTCTTCGAGCCGCCGGCCGGCGGCGACCTGCGGCTCGGGTGAGCCGTCGTTCGGCCGGGTGACGACCGTCTCGCCTGGCGAGACTGGCGCTCGGGCGGTCCGTCCGCGATCGTATCCCCCGTCAGAGTGCCGCCGAGCTGCGAATGGGAGTCAAGGACGATGACCGAGACCTACGAGACGATCCTGGTCGAGCGCAAGGGCCGGGTCGGGCTGATCACCCTCAACCGGCCGGAGGCGCTCAACGCGCTGAACACCCGGCTGATGAACGAGGTCGTCGCGGCCGCCACCGCCTTCGACCGCGACCCGGAGATCGGCTGTCTGGTCATCACCGGCTCGGAGAAGGCCTTCGCCGCCGGCGCCGACATCAAGGAGATGCAGGGCAACCGGTTCCCCGACGTCTACCTCGACGACTGGCTGGGCCCGTGGGACCGCCTCGGCGAGCTGCGCAAGCCGGTCGTGGCGGCGGTCGCCGGGTTCGCCCTCGGCGGCGGCTGCGAGCTCGCGATGCTCTGCGACATCCTGCTGGCCGCGGACACCGCGAAGTTCGGCCAGCCGGAGATCAAGCTCGGCGTGATCCCGGGCATCGGCGGCTCGCAGCGGCTGACCCGCGCGATCGGCAAGGCCAAGGCGATGGAGCTCTGCCTGACCGGCCGGATGATGGGCGCCGAGGAGGCCGAGCGGGCCGGTCTGGTCTCGCGGATCGTCCCGGCCGACCAGCTGCTGGCCGAGGCGCTGGCCACCGCGGAGAAGGTCGCGGAGATGTCGACGCCCGCCAGCATCATGATGAAGGAGAGCGTGAACCGGGCCTTCGAGACCACGCTCGCCGAGGGCGTCCGCTTCGAGCGGCGCCTGTTCCACGCCGCGTTCGCCACGGCGGACCAGAAGGAGGGCATGGCCGCCTTCGCCGAGAAGCGCCCGGCGAACTTCTCGCACCGCTGACGGCCGGCTGACGGCGTTCGGCGGCGGGGCCGGCCCCGCCGCCGAACGCCGTCAGTCCTCGCTCACCAGGGCGGTGTTGAGGCGGGCCAGGCCGCCACGGCTGGCCGCCACCACGATCCGGTCGCCCGGGACGAGCTGCCGGGTGCGGTCGGCGTAGCTCCACTGGTAGGTGCGCGGGCTGGCGGCCAGCCGGACGGCGACCACCCGGACACCGCCCGGGTCCTCCAGGTCGTGCCGGTTCATCCCGACCAGGCCGCTGCCCTCCTCCACCCGCAGCTCGGCGATGAGCAGCACGTGCCGGAACACCGAGAGGGTGCCCAGCACCTCGCGCCCCATCAGGGCCGCCGCGAACGCGGGCGCGGCCAGGTAGGACGTCGAGCGGGAGGCGGCGTTGTCCAGCGTGGCGTAGACGTGGCGGGCGAAGTTGTCGTCGAAGAGCCGGACCACCACGCGGACGTCGGGCCGCACCGCCCGCGCCTCCAGCGCCGCCTCCAGGTTGGTGGCGTCGTCCCCGCTCACCGCGACCACCGCGCGGCTGTGCTTCAGCCGGGCCCGGCGCAGCTGCTCCGCGAGCGGGCCGTCGTCGACCACCACCGGCACGCCGAGCGCGCGGACCGCCGAGATGCCGCGCGCCTGCGGGTCGCGCTCCAGGCCGACCACCGGCACGCCCATGCCGTGCAGCTGGGCGACGACCCGGGTGCCGACGTTGCCGAGCCCGGCGACGATCACGTGGTCGCGGGTGCCGGCACCGGGGTTGCGGGGCTGTCCCCGCCGGCCGGAGCCGAGCACCTCAACCATGATCGCGGTTGCGACGGGCGCGAAGGTGATGCCGCAGAAGGTGATCACCACCTGGGCCACCCGCTGCCAGAGTCCCCCGGTGCCGGTGCCGGCGGCCGCGTCGGCGGGCTGGTCGGGCTGCGCCGCGCCCGCCAGGTCGAGCAGCGAGACGTAGAGCGACCAGCCGAAGTCCCGGTTGAGGTACCAGAGCAGGCCGAAGGACATCAGTACGGCGGCCAGCGCGGTGATCAGCACCAGCCGGAGCCGGGCGCTGGTGAGGTAGCGCAGGGTGTCGAGCAGCCGCCAGCGCAGCCGGCGGGTCCAGGCGATCCGCACCCGCGGCTCGCTCGGCAGCGCCTGCAGGGCCGCCACCCCGCCGGGCGCCGGCGGCGCGGGCGCCTCGGGATCGTCGGGCTCGTCGGGCTCGTCTGGCGTCTCGCGGTCCCCGGCCACCTCTTCCGCCCCACGCTCCGGCGCCGCGGGCCCTTCGGGCTCCCGCACGTCCGGCCCGGGCCTCGCGGCCCCCTCGACGGCCTCCGCCGGCCGACCGGCGTCGAGGGCGTCCGTGCTCCGCACCCGCCGGACCGGGCCGTCGTCCCCGAACTCGCTGGCCAGCCGGACGAAGGAGGCCGAGTCGCCCTCCTGCTCGGGCAGCAGCCGGATCCGGCCGAGGTGCTGCCGGTCGATCCGGTCGGCGACGATGCAGATCCGGCTGGAGTCGATGTCGTCGTCGTAGGCGATGTGCAGGAAGCGGTCGCCGACCTGGACGGAGTTGGGGCGGGAGAGCGCGGACGCGGCGAACGCCGGCGCGGCGGTGGCCGAGCCGGAGAGGGCGGCGCCGTTCTTCAGCAGCCGTTCGATGTTCTCGCCGAGCCGCTGGTTGAACATCCGCAGCACGATGCGGATGCCGGGGTTGTGCTCCTGGGCGCTGAGCGCGGTGTGGATGTTCTCCTGGTCGGAGCCGTCGACCAGGGCGATCCCGCGCGCGGTCTCCACCCGGACGGCGCGCAGCGCCTCCTCGGTGACGCTGCTGAACTCCACCACCGCCGCGACCCCGGCCAGCTGCTCGATCTGCGGGGCGTGCTCGCGCGTCCGGTCCGGGACCAGGACCACCACCGGGACCTCGTACTGCTCGACCAGCTCCAGGGCCAGGCGGTGTGCGAGCGCGTTCCCGCCGCAGATGATGTAGTGCTGGCTGATCGGCCCGACCGGAGGGGTCCCCCACCCTTCAGAAGTCATATCGCCGGATCATATCGACGGCGAGTGATCGGCAGATGGCGTTCCGGTGGCCTGGGGGAGAGCAGTTCGTTCCCCCGAACGGGTGCGTCCGGCGGGCGGGCCGGGTCCCGCGCGGCGATCGTGAGAGGCGCCCCCCGCCACTCCCGGCAGCGGCCCCCGGCCGGACCCCGAGGTCCCGGGCCGCCGTCCCCCACCCAGCCGTCAGGAGTTCGCCGCCGTGGTCTCCCCGATCATCACCCCCAACGGTTCCCCGGTCCAGGGCCCGCTCGGCATGCTCGCCAAGGCCGCCTGGCAGGTCCTGCTGGTCGCCGGGCTCGCCTCGCTCGCGCTCGGGATCGTCGTGCTCGTCTGGCCCAAGCAGACGCTGCTGGTGGTCGGCGTCCTGTTCGGCCTCTATCTGCTGATCATCGGGATCGTGCAGCTCGTCGCCGCCTTCGGCACCCACGCCACCACCGCCATGCGGGTGCTCGCCTTCATCAGCGGCGCGATCTGCGTGCTGCTCGGGCTCCTCTGCTTCCGCAGTGCGGCGCAGTCGGTGCTGCTGCTGGCGATCTGGATCGGGATCGGCTGGCTCTTCCGGGGCATCACCCAGCTGGCCGCCGCGATCTCGGACGAGACGATGCCCGCGCGCGGCTGGCAGATCTTCGCCGGTGTGGCCAACACGCTGGCCGGGGTGCTGCTGATGGTCTGGCCGGCCGGCTCGATCACCGCGCTGACCGTCCTCGCCGGGTGCTGGCTGCTGATCCTCGGCCTGATCGAGATCGTGACGGCCTTCCAGATCCGCGGCCGGGCCAAGGAGATCCCGTCCGGCGTCTGACCTCGGCACGGCGCGGGGCGCGGGCACCGTGAGCCCGGGCCGGTCACCGGGCCGGTCCTACGGTTCGGGCGCGTAGCCGAGGACGTACTCCGCCGCCTCCAGGGCCCCGGCGGTGAGGCGGACGTCCGTCAGCCGCTCGGCGAGGGCGAAGGCCGCCCGGGTGTGCAGGCCGCCGGCCGGGCGCTCGTCGTCGTCGGCCAGTCGGAAACCGCAGTGCGCCAGCAGTTCGGGGATGCCGGGCGCGTCGGCGTCCGAGCCGTCCCGCTGACTCGGGAAGAGCGGCTCGAAGTGCAGCCTGGTCCGGCCGTCCTCCCACCAGTGGAAGTGGTCGACGGCGTTGACGTTGCGGAAGTGCGAGACCAGCCGGGTGCCCGCGGCGAGGCCCGGAAGGAGCTTCCAGGTCGTGCCGAGGTAGCCGTTCACCTCGACCGCCAGCGCCCAGCCGTCGAGCCGGGTGACGGCGATGAGCACGCGGTCCTGCCCGTCGTCGCCGAGCGTCTCGTCCTCGCCGTCCTCGAACGCGTCCCAGGCCTCCACCACCGCCCGCAGGCCGGTGACCCGCCGGCCGGGGAGCGCGGCGAACCGGTCCAGCAGCTCCTCCTCGGAGAGCCCCTGGACGAGGGTGAGGCAGTACGCCTCGGCGAGGTCGGCGAAGCCTTCGCCGAACCAGGTGAAGTCGGTTGCGTGAGCGGCCATTCCGCCATGCTCTCAGAGCGGTCGGACGGCCGGCCCACCGGCCGGGCGGTGGGCCGGACCGTCGTCCGTCGTCAGCGCCAGACCGGCGTGTCCGTCCCCCAGCGGCCCGGCGGGCGCGCCCAGTCGGCGGGGCCTCCCTCGTAGCCGACCGGGGGCAGGGCGTGGCGCAGCCTGCCGTACGGGGAGTCCGTCTCGACGAGCCAGGCCGCCGGGTCGTACGGCCGGTCGTTCTGCGGCGGGAGCGGCTCGATGCCGTGCTGCAGCCAGGAGGCGGTACCGGCCAGGGAGTAGCGCAGGTGGCGGCCGCCGGGGCGGCCGGTGCGCTGGTCGGTGAGGGCGCGCAGCACGCCGGCGGCGATCAGGTACCCGGTGCCGTGGTCGAGGGCCTGGGCGGGCAGCACGCCCGGCCGGCCGTCGGCGCCGGCCTCGGTGACGGCGATGCCGACACCGGCCTGGACCAGGCTGTCGAAGCCGCGGCGCCCGGCCCAGGGACCGGTCCGGCCCCAGGCGTCGAGCTGGGCGACGACCAGGCCGGGACGGCGCTCCAGCAACGCCTCCGCGGCCAGGCCGTAGGCGTCCAGGGCCCCGGGGCGGTAGGCGGTGACGACGGCGTCGGCGCCGGCCAGCAGCTCCTCGAAGACCGCGCGGTCGGCCGCCTCGGCGAGGTCGAGCCGGGTGGACCGCTTGCCGAAGCCGGTGTCGGCGTGGGCGTCCTCCGCCTCGGGCAGGCGGGGCGAGTCGACCCGCAGCACGTCGGCGCCGAGCAGGGCGAGAGTGCGGGTGGCCACCGGGCCGGCGATCACCCGGGTGAGGTCGAGGATGCGCAGGCCGGCGGCGGGCAGCGGGGCTTCGGCGAGCGGGCGGACGGCGGCGTCACCGACCGTGTGCGTCTCGACCAGCGGGAGTGTGGTGGCACGCGGCGGCGCGACGGCGACGGCGAGCGCCCCTGCCGCGTAGGCGCGTTCCTGGATCCACTCGGCGGGGTGCTCGCGCATCGTCCGGGCGAGCCGGTCGGGCTCGGTCTCGGCGGGCAGTTCGAGGGCGGCGAGCAGCCGGGCGCGGTGGTGCGGGTAGTTGGCGTGGGTGCGGACCCAGCCGTCGGCGGTCTGCCAGAAGCCGGAGAGCGGCGCGAAGCTGACGGGTGTGCGGCCGTCGATCTGCAGGTGACGCTCGCTCACGAAGGCGGTGGCGACGGCGCCCTGGTCGATCCGGACGGCGGGCACCTCGCCCCCGTTGCGCAGGGCGGAGAGCTCGGCGGCCGCCAGCGAGCAGGCCGCGACGGTGGCCCGGGCCAGCTGCCGGACGGGCAGCCGGGCGGGCAGGACGGCGTCGGGGCCGTGGAAGGAGACCCGTTCCAGCAGCGCGGCGGGCCCGCCCAGGGCACCCCAGGCGTACGCGGTGGCGGGGTCGGCCGACGTGGGGCCGGTCGGACCGGGGTCGGCCGAAGTGGGATCGGCCGGGGCGGGATCGCCGGCGGGGATGATCGGACGCTCTGTCATGGCCGCATTCTGCGCGGGTTTCCCGGCCTTCGCCGTGACCTCCGCCACGGGCACCGGCCGCACGGGCCGTCGGGCGAACCCGCCGAACGAGGGCCGCGGCTCCCGGCCGACGCCCGGCCACACGGACGGCCGGCAGCCGCCGGTCGAGCCGCCGCTCCCCGCCCCGGGTCAGAAGGTGAACCGCAGGGCCCGCACCCGGTTGTCGAAGTTGGACGGGACCAGCTCCGGCTCGCCGACCGACCGGACTGCCGGCAGCCGGGTGAACAGCTCGCGGAAGAGCACCTTCATCTCCTGCCGGGCGAGGTGGGCGCCGAGGCAGTAGTGCGGTCCGCCCCCGCCGAAGCCGAGGTGGGGGTTGGGGCTGCGGGTGATGTCGAAGGCGTCCGGGTCGGTGAAGACGGCCTCGTCGCGGTTGGCGGAGGCGAAGAAGAGCACCGCTTTCTCCCCCGCCGGCAGCAGCGGGCCGTCCGGACCGCCGAGGCGGTGGTCGACGGCCAGGGTGCGCCGGAACTGGATGATCGGCGTGGCGTGACGGACGATCTCGTCCACCGCGCCGGCGAGGTGGCGGTCGGGGGCGGCGAGCAGCAGCTCCCGCTGCTCGGGGTGGGTGGTGAGCAGGTGCAGACCGTGCGCGAGGGCGTTGCGGGTGGTCTCGACCCCGGCGACCAGCAGCAGGGAGAAGAAGGCGCCGAGCTCCCGCCCGGTCAGCCGGCGGCCGTCGACGTCGGCGGTGACCAGGGCCGAGATCAGGTCGTCGGCGGGCCGGCGGCGGCGCTCGCGGCCGAGGTCGGCGACCATGCCCTGCATCCGGGCGAGCGCCCGCAGTCCGCGCCCGGGCACCCGGATCCGACTGCGCAGCGGGCGGGCGACGCCGGTGTGCTCGGAGGCGTGGTTGACCTCGTCGAGGATGGCGCGGCGGGGCTCCTCGGGGATGCCCATCATGTTGCAGATCACCTGGAAGGGGAGCTCGGCGGCGACCGCGGTGACGAAGTCCTCGGGCCGCTCCCGCTCCACCCGGTCGACCAGCTCCCCCGCCAGCCGGCGGATGTCCTCCTCGGCCCGGGCGAGCAGGCGCGGGGTGAACGCGCGGGAGACGATCCGGCGCAGTTGGGCGTGGCGGGGGTCGTCCAGGTTGACCATCGAGTCGCCGAACAGCAGCCGGACCCAGCGGGCCGGTTCGGGGGTGGTGACCCCGGGGCCGGAGAGGAAGACGGCGGGCGTCCGGCCGGCCTCGACCACGTCGGCGTGGCGGACCAGGGCGTGGAAGCCGCGGCGCGGGCCCTTCCCGGCCCGGCCGCCGGTCGGCCCCTCGCCGAAGAAGAGCGGGCCGGGGAGGCGGCGCAGCGCGGCGAAGGCGGCGGCGCGGTCGGCGGCAGGCAGCCGCCAGAAGGCGGGGTCGGCGAGGTCCGCGGGGACGCCGACGCCCGCCGGGTCGGTGGCTGTCCCCATGTCGCGCCTCCGGGCCGGTCGTTGCTCTCTGATGGTGCTTGCGTGTGCACATTAAGTGACCAGCCGGTGACCGTTGTCAAACCGCACCGACCATACGACGATCGGACTTTGAGGCGGCGTCATGAGCCGGCGGCCCAGCGGGCCGGGCGGGCGAGGCGGGCCGGACGGCGGCCGGGCATGCTCTCACGGGACGGAACCGGCCAATACCGGAGGGGGCGGTACGGACCGGCGGGGCCGGATGCGACGATGAGTGTCATCGTGATGACCGACCGGATCCGCTCGCTGCGCGCCGTGGTCTTCGCCGCGCTCTGCGTGGCGCTGGCCGCCACGGCGCACGTCGCGATGGCCGGCACCGGGGTCTCCGCACCCGTCCTGGCCGGAGCGTTCACGATCACCCTCGCGCTGACCTGGCTGCTGGCCGGCGAGCAGCGCGGGCTCGGACTGGTCAGCGCCTGGATGGTGGGCGCGCAGACCGCGCTGCACCTGGCGTTCGAGCAGGCCGGCGCGTTCGCCGGCGGCCGGCCGGACCGGCTCGGCACGACGGACTGGGCGAGTCTGCTGCTCTGCAATCCGGATCGGGCGCCCGCCGGGCTCTCGTCCGCCGACCTGGCCCGGATGGCCGGGATCGATCCGGACGTGCCGCCGGCTCCGGGGCTCCGGGCCCTGGCCGCCGGTGCGCATCACCCGGGCGCGCACGGGGGTTCCGCGGCGGGAGCCACCGGGCCGGCCGGCATGGGCGAGATGGCCGGTACGGGTGGCATGGGTGGCATGGGTGACACGGCCGGCCACGGTGCGGCGGGCCACGCCATCACGGGCCACACCATGGCCGGCCACGGCATGTCCTTGGGGATGGTCGCGGCCCACCTGCTGGCCGCGCTGGCCTGCGCGCTGCTGCTCTGGCGCGGCGAGGCGGCCGTGGCCCGGCTGTTCGACCTGCTCGGCGTGCTGGGCGGGGTGCTGGCGGGTGCGCTGCTGGCTCCGCTGCTGGCGTTGTTCGCCCGCCCGCTCGGATTCCGGCCGCCGGCCGCGCCCCGCTCCGCCGTCCACCGGGTTCGCCCGCCCCGGTTGGTGCTGCTGACGCACGCTCTGGTCCGGCGCGGCCCGCCGGCCCTCGCCCCCGCCTGCTGACGCGCCCTCCGTCCGACGCCTGACGCCCGACACCGTTCCGGCGTCCGCCGCGCGGTGGGCAGGTCGCCCCGTGCCGTGGCGCCGCCGATCGGCCGCGCCGCCGGGGCCCGCGTCCGTGTCCGCCGCCGCCCCACCGCGGTGCCGCGGCGCCCGGGCGCCCACCGACGCCGAGCCCGTGCCGCCCGCAGCGGCACCGCTCCCACGCCTTCCCCCTCAGGACCTTCCATGCCTGACTACGACGGCGCACCGGCTCCGACCGGCGCCACCGTCCTACCCGCCCTGCCGACCGTCCCCCTGCCCGGGACGGCCCGCCCCGCCGGCCGCACCGTCGACGGCCCCGCTTCCCGGCACACCACCGGCCTCGCCCAGACGGGTGAAGAGGGCTGCCGACCAGTCCGCCGGCGGCCCGTCGGCCCCGGCCGCCGGCACCGCGCCGCGCAGCCGCTCCGCCCGCTCCAGCCACTCGCGGCAGGTCGCGCACCGGGCGACGTGCTTGTCCAGCCGCCGGTCCGGTACGCCGGTCGGCTCGCCGTCGAGGCGGGCGGAGAGGGCGGTGCGGAAGTCGGCGCATCTCATATGCCCATCGTCCCGCACGCCTCCGCACCCCGGACGGACCGGGTGGGAGACCACCGGGGTCCCGGGGCCGGGGACCGCCGTGGGCGCGGGGACGGGGACCACCGAGGTCGCGGGGTCGGAGGCCGCCGTGGATGACGAGCAGCTGACCGCGCTGGCCCTCGCCGCCCGCGCGGGCCGGTCGGCGGACGTCGAGGCCTTCGTCCGGGCCACCCAGCGGGACGTGTGGCGGTTCGTCGCCCACCTCACCGACGTGCAGTCCGCCGACGACCTCGCCCAGGAGACCTTCCTGCGCGCCCTGCGCAGCCTGCCCGGGTTCGCCGGACGCTCGTCCGCCCGGACGTGGCTGCTGTCGATCGCCCGGCGGACCGTCGTCGACCGCTACCGCACCGCCGCCGCCCGTCCTCGCTGCGCCGCCCTGCCGGACTGGCAGGAGGCCGCCGAGCGGCAGGGCACCCCGCCGGCCTCGGGGTTCGAGGACGGCATCGCCCTCGGCGACCTGCTCGACCGGGTGCCCGCGCAGCGCCGCGAGGCCTTCGTGCTCACCCAGGTGGTCGGGCTGAGCTACGCGGAGGCCGCCGAGGTGGCCGGCTGCCCGGTGGGCACCGTCCGCTCCCGGGTCGCCCGGGCCCGCGAGGAGCTGATAGCGCGGCTCCGGGCCGCCGAGGGAGGTGACTTCCCGCCGCGCGGGCCGGCCGTCCGGCTCGCCGCCGCCTGCTGACGGGGCCGGCTGAGGGGCCGGCCGGGAAATTCCCCCAAGTGTTCGGAACCAGCGCGCCCGCGCCTCCGACTGCTGTACCGGACCCCGCCGCCGAGGCGGTGTCCGGTACAGCACGGGGAATCGGAGGAGCGCCATGTCAGCGCAGCAGCCGCCGGCCGCCGGTGGGCCGAGCGCGGGTGGGCCGGGCGCCGGTCCGGGCCGGACGGAGGACCGGTGGAGCCTGGTCGTGGCCGCCGGGCTGCTCTCGTTCGTCGCCATGCTCGACATGAACGTCGTCAACCTGGCCCTCACCGACATCGCCGACGGCCTGCACGTCTCCGCCACCACCGCGCAGTGGGCGGTGCTCGGCTACCAACTGCCGCTGGTCGCCCTGCTGCTGCCCGCCGGACGCTGGCTCGACCGGGTCGGGACCAGGTCGGCGCTGCTCCTGGCCGTCGGCTGCTTCGCGCTGTGCAGCGTGCTCGCCGCGGCGGCCCCGTGGGCCGGCTGGCTGATCGCCGCCCGGCTGGCGCAGGGCGCCTTCGGCGCGGTGCTGTTCGTCCTGATGCCGGTGCTGGCCGCCACCGCCGTCCGGCCCGAGCTGCGCGGACGGGCGATGAGCGTGCCCGCGACACTCGGCCCGCTCGGCGCCGTCACCGGGCCGGTGGTGGGCGGGCTGCTGCTCGACCACGTCGGCTGGCGGGCGGTCTTCCTGGTGAAGCTGCCGGTCTGCCTGGTCGCCCTGGCGATCACGTACCGGGCGGCGCCGCGCGACGGGGGCCTGCGGGCGCCCGCCCGGGGCCCGGCCCCGGGCGGGTCCACCCGGGGCTCGCTGGGCGACGCCGCCCTGATCGGCTCCGCGGTGGCCGCCGTGCTGCTCGGGCTCACCCTCGCGCCCGGGGCGCCGGCCTGGCTGCTGCTCGCGCTGCCCGCCGCTCCCCTGGTCGTCGTCTGGCTGCGCCGCCCCGGCGGACGGCCGGTCTCGACGGTGCTGCGCGCGTCCGGCACCGCCGCCGTCAACGGCTCGGTGCTGGCCCTGGCCGCCGGGTTCGCCGCCAACCACTACCTGCTGGCGCAGCACCTGCGCCGCGACGGCGGGATCAGCGCCACCACCACCGCCCTGACCATGCTGGCCTTCCCGCTGGGCATGGTGCTGGCCGGCCGCTTCGGCGGGCGGCTGGCCGACCGCTGGGGCGCCCGGCCCACCGCGCTGACCGGCGCCTGCGTCACGGCCCTCGGGCTGCTGCTGCTCGTGCCGATCGGCGCGGACTGGACGCCCGCCGACATCTCCTGGCGGCTCGCCCTCGCCGGGGCGGGGATGGGCCTCAACGGCGGGCCCGTCCAGGCCCTGGTGATGACCGCCGCCCCGCCCGGGCAGCTGGCCACGGCGGGCTCGGTGGTCCAGCTGTCCCGCAGCCTCGGTTTCGCCCTCGGCCCGGCCCTCGCCACCGCCGCCGGCGCCTTCGGCGAGGACCACGCCACGGGTGTCCGGGCCGGCATCGGCCTCGCCACGCTGGCCGCCGTCACGGCCGTGGGCCTGCTCGTCCTGCACCACCGCACCCACCGGACCGCCCGCGTCGAGCAGAGCGGCCGGACCGGTCAGGCCGCTCCGGCCGCCCGGACCTGTCCCGCCGAGGACGCCGCACCCGTGGGCGCCGACCGGACCGCCGAGCCGCACAACTGACGGACCGCCGACCCCGGACACCACGACCACCGCCGACCGCCGACCGCCACGGACCACCCGACCGGAGGAACCCTTCGCATGACCGACACCGTCCACGAACCGACCGCGGCCGGCCCGGCGGACGACACGCCGCGCTGCCCGTTCGGCCACGGCGAACTCCCCGACCCCGTCCCGCTGTACGGGCCGGAGTACAAGCGGGACCCCTACCCGCTCTACCGGCGGATGCGCGAGGCCGGCCCGGTCCACCGGGTGCGGTTCCCGAGCGGCATCGCCGCCTGGCTGGTGACCGGCTACAAGGCCGCCCACGAGGCCCTCAACGACCCCCGGCTCGGCAAGAACCACGCGCTGGGGAACGCGAACTGGCGCAAGCTGGCGTCGATCATGCCGGAGCCGCAGCACTCCCGGCTCCAGGTCCACCTGCTCCACCAGGACCCGCCGGAGCACACCCGGATGCGCCGGCTCGTCCTGGACGCCTTCACCCCGCGCCGGGCCGAGGCGCTGCGCCCGCGGATCCGGGAACTGGCCGACGCGCTGGTCGACGCGCTGCCCGAGACCGGTGGCGCCGACCTGGTGGCCGGGTTCGCGGCGCACTTCCCGTTCCGGGTGCTGGCCGAGGCCATCGGGCTGCCGCCGGAGCTGGCCGTCCGCTTCGACCGCGACTGGGGCAAGGTGGTCCAGCCCGTCGGCCCGCAGGACCCCGGCCGCCCCGCCTACGAGGCCCGGCTGCGCGCTCTGGAGGACTACATCGCCGACGTGGTGGCGCACAAGCGCGCCCACCCCGACCCCGCCGGCCCCGGCACCGACCTGCTCGGCCGGCTCGTCGCCGCCCACGACGCCGGCGGGTTGAGCGCCGAGGAGCTCGACTCCATGGTGTTCCAGCTGCTGGTGGCCGGGCAGGAGCCCGTCACCAACCAGATCACCACCATGCTGATCACCCTGCTGCGCCACCCCGACCGGCTCGCCCGGCTGCGGGACGGGATCGCCGACGACCCGGGCCTGCTCGGCCGGGCGGTGGAGGAACTGCTGCGTCACGACGCCGCGTTCGAGCTCACCACCTGGCGCTTCTTCGCCGAGGACAGCGACCTGTACGGGACGACGGTGCCGGCCGGCGACTCGGTGATCGTCTCGCTCTGCGCCGCCAACCGCGACGACGAGCAGTTCCCGGACGCCGACGTGCTCGACTTCGACCGCACCCCCAACGCGCACCTGGCCTTCGGCCACGGCATCCACTACTGCCCCGGCGCCGCGCTGGCCCGTACCGAACTGCAGGTCGCCCTCGGCACTCTGCTCACCCGGCTGCCCGGGCTCCGGCCGTCCACGGCGGCGGGCGCGGACCTCGACTCACTGGCCTGGGTGCCCGCCGTACTGGCCCGGGGGGTGAACAGCCTGCCGGTCGCCTACGACCGACGGGTCTGACCCGCGGGCCCCCGCGGCTCACCCCTCGCGCCACGCGCACGGCTCACCGCGCACCGCCCGACTCCCTGCACCGCCCCGACTCCCCTGCAGCGCCCCGGCGAACCAGCGCCGGGGCGCGGCTCCCGCCTGCCCCGAAGCCCGCCCACCGTCCCGTGGAGGACCCGCCATGCCGCCCGCCGGCACCCTCACCACCTCTTCCCCGTCCGCCTCGCCGTCCGCCGGGGCGCCCGTCGCGCCGGCGCCGGCCGTCCACGCCGTCGCCGACCCACGGGAGGTCGCCCGGATCGCCGCCGGGATCATCGACCTGCTGCTGCCGCACCGCCGGGCCTCCGATCCGGAGCTGCCGGTCACCGCCGGCGACTTCCCGCTCCAGCTGGCGCAGTTGGCCGACTTCATCGCCGCCGGAGACCCGGTCCGGTTCACCCTGCCCGGCTTCCCCTGCAAGTCGCCCAACCCGGCCAAGGTCCTCGGCCACCTCCCCGACGAGGGCGAACGCCTCTCCCTCTCCTTCCTCAACGGGCTCTGCGAGGAGATCGGCACGTTCTACCCGCCCGGCGCGCAGATACTGATCTGCTCCGACGGCCACATCTTCGGCGACCTCATCCACGTCCCCGACGACCACATCGACCAGTACGCCGACGAGCTGACCGCGATGATCGAGCGCGCAGGCCTGACCCACCTGGCCACCTTCGACCTGCGGGCCGTCCTCGGCGACCTGCCCCACGACGAGAAGCGCGCCCGGGTGCACGCCCGGTACGCGCCCTCCGCCGAGGAGTTGCGCGCGCAGGTGCTGGTCGACGAGGAGACGCTGCGGCTCTACCGCGGCATCACCCGCTTCCTCACCGAGGACACCGTCGGCTTCACCGGCACGCGGTCCGCCCTGCAGCGCGAGTGCCGCCGGCGCGCCTACGCCGTGATCCAGCGCAGCCGCGCCTGGGGCGACCTCATCGCCGAACACCACCCGCGGTCCGTCCGGCTCTCCATCCACCCGCAGAAGGCGGGTGTGCTGAAGTTCGGCATCCGGCTGCTGGAGGCCGCCGACGCGTGGACGACGCCGTGGCACTCCTCGGTGCTCCACCGCCCGGACGGACGCTGGGAGTTGCTGCGCAGCGAGGACGCCGCGAAGGTCGGCCGCCTGGTCGAGCGGGACGGCCGGCCCAGCCACTACGAGACCTGCTGAGGCTCCGGCTCCACGCCCGCCCCCGCCGCCGCGGGGGCGGGCGTGCGGTGGTCGAAGGCGATCAACGGGTCGCCGGTGAGCGGGTGTTCGACCACCGCCGCCCGCACGCCGAACACCTCCGCCAGCAGGTCGGGGGTCAGCACGTCGCGCGGCTCCCCCGAGGCCACCAGGACCCCGCGGTGCAGGACGTGCAGCCGGTCGCAGACCGAGGCCGCCGCGTTGAGGTCGTGCAGCGCGATCAGCGTGGTGCGGCGCTGCTCGCGCAACAGGGCGAGCAGCTCGACCTGGTGCCGCACGTCCAGGTGGTTGGTCGGTTCGTCCAGCACCAGGACGTCCGGCTGCTGGGCCAGCGCCCGTGCCAGCAGCACGCGTTGGCGCTCACCCCCGGAGAGCTGGGCGAACCGGCGGGCCGAAGCCTCGGCCATCCCGACCCCGGCCAGCGCCTCGGCGACCACCCGGCGGTCCTCGGCGTCGTCCGCCGCGAACGCCCGCTTGTACGGTGTGCGGCCCATCGCGACCACCTCGTGGACGGTCAACTCGAAGTCCCCGCCGCGTTCCTGGGGCAGCGCGGCGATGTGCCGGGCGGACTGGGCGGGGGTGAGGGCGGCCAGCTCCCGGCCGGCCAGCAGAACACGCCCGGCGCTCGGCTTCAAGTGCCGGTAGACGGTGCGCAGCAGGCTGGACTTGCCGCTGCCGTTCGGTCCGACCAGCCCGGCGATCTCGCCCTCCTTGGCGACCAGGTGGACACCGGCGACCACCTCCCGCCCGGCCAGTGTGACGGTCAGGTCCTCGACCGCGATCCTCAATTCCGCTCCAGTCGTCGGTCCAGCAGGTAGAGCAGGGTGGGCGCGCCGAGCACGGCGGTGACCACGCCGATCGGCAGCTCCTGGGTGTCCAGCGCGGTGCGGGCGGCGGTGTCGACCACCACCAGCAGCACCGCCCCGGTGAGGGCCGAGAGCGGCAGCAGCCGGCGGTGGTCGCCGCCCACCAGCAGCCGGCAGACGTGCGGCACCATCAGCCCGACGAAGCCGATCGCACCGGAGACGGCGACCAGCACGCCGGTCAGCACACTGGTGACGGCGAAGATCTCACGGCGCAGCCGGGTGACGTCGACCCCGAGGCCGGCCGCCGTCTCGTCGCCCATCAGGAGCGCGTTCAACCCCCGGGCGCGGGCCAGGAGCAGGGCCAGCCCGAGGGCCACGGCGACGGCGGGTACGGCGAGTTGGCTCCAGACGGCACCGCCGAGGCTGCCCATCAGCCAGAACAGCACGCCCCTGGTCCGCTGTTCGTCACCGCTCTGCAGGACGAGGTAGCTGGTGAAGCCGGCGAGGAACTGCCCGATGCCGATGCCGGCCAGCACCAGGCGCAGCGGCGAGAAGCCGCCGCCGCGCCGGGCCAGCACCCAGACCAGGCTGAACGCCCCGAGCGCGCCGAGGAAGGCGGCCAGCGAGACGGTCAGCCCGAGCGCACTGCCGAAGGCCGCCTCCAGCCCGAGCCCGCCGCCGAGGACGATCACGGCGACGGCGCCGAGCGAGGCGCCGGAGGAGATCCCGAGCAGGTAGGGGTCGGCGAGCGGGTTGCGGACCAGGGCCTGGACAGCGGTGCCGACGAGGCCGAGCCCGGCCCCGACCATCGCGGCGAGCAGGGCCCGCGGCACGCGCAGCTGCCAGACGATGAGGTCGCGGGTGCCGGGCTCGGGGGCGCGGCCGGTGAGCCGGTGGGCGACCACCGACCAGACCTCGCCGGGCGGGATGTCCACCGAGCCGAGGGAGACGGCCGCGGTGAGCGCGGCGACCAGGGCGACCCCCAGCAGGGCGGCGAGCGGGCCGGCGCGCAGGGTGCGCGTCCGGCGCCGCTCACCGTCCGCGGTGGCGGCGGCCGAGGTCGCGGATGCCACGGGTGCCACCGTCCTACTGGCCGTTCTTGACGAGCGTCGGGTGGACGGTGGCGGCGATCCGCCGGACGGTGTCGGCGTTGCGCACCCCGGCGATGGTGGTGACCTCGGAGCCGATCCGCAGGAACCTGCCCTCCTTGACCGCCTGCAGGCCCTGGGTGGCGGGGAAGTCGCGCAGGAAGGCCTCGGCCGCGTCGAAGGCCTTGCGGTTCTCCTCCTCACTGCCCCGGTTGCGGACGGCGAGCTGGATCCAGTCGGGGTTCTTGCCCACCACGTCCTCCCAGGAGACCGGCTTGAAGTCGGCGTCGCAGTCGGCGAAGACGTTGCGCGCCCCGGCCAGCGTGATCACCGCGTTGGCGACCTGCCGGCCGCAGACGGCGACCGGCTGCTTGGTGCCGGCGTCGAAGTCGAAGAGGAAGTAGCCCGGCCGCTGGTCGGCGGGGACGGCGGCGGTCGCGGTGCGCACCTCGCCGACGGTCCGCTCCATGGCGGCCACCAGCTCCTCGGCCCGGGCGGCGGTGCCGGTCACCGCGCCGAGCCGGCGGATGTCGTTCTCCACCTCGGCGAGGTCGGTACGCGGCGCCTTGGCCGCCTTCGGGGTTCCGGCGCAGGCGGTGGAGAGGAGGAAGACGTGCTGGATGCCGGCCGCCGTGAACTCCTGCTCGGTCGGCCCGGCGCCCGCCGCGCCCATCATCGGCATCGAGCCGAAGGTGTCCACGTAGAGGTCGGCGCCGGAGCCGAGCAGCTTCTCCTTGGCGATCACGGTGGTGCCGAGGACCGGCACCTTGGCGCCCTGCTCGGCCAGCGGCGCGGGCAGGCTGCCCTTGCCCGGGGGGAAGCCGGTGCCGATGACGCGGTCGCCGGCGCCGAGCTGGAGCAGCATCTCCAGGCTCGCGGCATTGCTGGTGACGATCTTCTTCGGCGCCTGCCCGACCGTGGTCTCCTTGCCCGCGCAGTCCGCCACCTTCACCGGGAACGCGCCGGTGGCGGTGGGCTGTCCGCCACCGCCGCCCGCGTTTGCGCCGTCCGCACTGCCGCCACCACCGCTCCCGCAGGCGGTGGCGAACAGGGCGACGGCGGCCGCGATGCCGCAGAGGACGCGAGGGCGCATGACAACTCTCCTGGTCAATGGTCGTGCCGGGGCTCGGCCTGAGAACCCGGACCAGGTAGTCGGCCGCCGCGCCCGCCCGGTTCCCACGACTTTCGCCGGGGGCGGCCGGGTGGCGCTTAGGGTGTGCTGATGGAGCAGCGGGCGGGCGGGCAAGTACCGGTGGGCGGGGACTCCCGGGAGGCCGCGGGCGGGCGGGCCGGCCTCCCGGTGGACGACCTGGGCTCGGCGGTGCCGCTCGGCGGCGGGCCGGTGCGGCGGGTGGTGTCGCTGGTCCCCTCGCTGACCGAGGCCGTCGCCGCCACGGCACCCCACCTGGTCGTGGGCGCCACCGACTGGTGCACCCACCCCGCCGGCCTGACGGCCACCCGGATCGGCGGCACCAAGAACCCCGACGTCCGGCGGATCACCGCACTCGCCCCGGACCTGGTCCTCGCCAACGAGGAGGAGAACCGCCGCCCGGACCTCGACGCGCTGCGGGCCGCCGGGCTGGCGGTCTGGGTCACCGACATCCGCACGCTGGACCAGGCCTTCACCTCGCTGCACCGGCTGCTCACCGTCGGCTGCGGCCTGCCCCGCCCGGCCTGGCTGGACGCCGCCGAGGCCGCCTGGGCCGACCCGGGCCCGCTCGCGCTGCGCCCGCGCCGGCGCGCCGTCGTACCGATCTGGCGGCGCCCGTGGATGGTCCTGGGCCGAGACGCGTTCGCCGGGGACGTGCTCCGCCGCCTCGGCGTCGACCTCCTCCACGCCGACCACCCCGACCGCTACCCGGCCGTCCCCCTGCCGGAACTCATGGCCTGCGAGCCCGACTTGGTCGTCCTCCCGGACGAGCCCTACCGGTTCACGGCAGAGGACGGCCCCGAGGCGTTCCCCGGCATCCCGACCGCGCTGGTCGACGGCCGACACCTGACCTGGTACGGGCCGTCGCTGGCGGAGGCCCCGACCGTGCTGGCCGCGCAGCTGCACGCGGGCGCCTCGCGGGCCTGAGCTCCGCACCCGAAGCTGCGGCCCGGCCTGGTTCGGGCTCGAACCCGGTCCCGAATCCGGCCCGGCCCCGGCCCGACCCCGGCCCGGTTCCGGCCCGACCCCCGGCGGCCGATGCCAAAGTCCGATCATCGTAGGATGTCGCCTTCTCGCCGGGCCGTCCGGCGAGGCATCAGGGGGGGCGGGATCCATGCCTGGGCACGAGCGCATGCCGGAGCAAGAGCAGGGCCACCTGCGGGGGAGGAACCACGTGCGGGAAGCGGAGCGCGGGCGTGGACGGACCGGCGCACGACGGGCGCTGGTCCTGGTCTCGGCGGCCGCCGTGTCCACGGCCCTGCTGACCGGCTGCGGCACCAAGAAGGCCGACGACACCGCCGGGAGCACGGGCACGCCCGCCCCGGTGGCGACCACCACCGGCGCCGAGGCCACGCCGTCGCCCTCCGCGACGCCCTCCGCCGATGCCTCGCCGAGCGCGACCGCGACCGCGAGCCCCACCGCCGGCCGGAGTGCCTCACCGAGCGCGTCGGCGGGCAAGTCGGGCAAGCCCAGCCCGACCGCGACGCCCAGCAGCGCCAAGCCGAGCACCGGCACCAAGCCCGCCGACCCGGCCCCGAAGGCCGCGCCCGCGCCGCCGCCCGGCCCGGCCGCGGTGGTGCCGGCGCCCGCACCGACGCCCAAGCCCGGTCCGGTCGCGCCCACGCCGCCGCCGGCTCCGCCCACGCCGCACGTCCCGCCGCTGCAGAGCGGCTGCACCCCCACCAAGCCCCAGCCCGACGAGCCGAAGGAGGCGGTCGGCGCCGCCCTCACCGCGGCCGCCGGCCAGCCCCGCACGCTGAACCTCAGCAACGGCGGCACCGACAAGCTCCCGCCGCTCCCGGTCAGCCTGGTCAAGGCGATCGCCTGGCAGGAGAGCGGCTGGCAGTCCGGCATCCTCGCCTGCGACGGCGGCATCGGGACGATGCAGATCATGCCCGCCACGGTGAGCTGGATGAACAGCAAGTTCGGGACGACCTCCGACCCGAAGACGCTCAACGGGAACGTCCAGCTCGGCACCCAGCTGCTGGACTGGCTGGTCGCCTACTACGGCGACTCCTCGTTCGGCGGCAAGTACGACCTCTCCCCCGACCCGGCCACCGGCAAGACGCCGCTGCTCGACCTCGTCATCTCCGCGTACAACGCGGGGGCGGGCAACGTGCACTACAACACCGTCACCGACCCGGCCACCGGCGCGACCACCGGCAGCCTGGTCATCCCCAACCCCGGCTACGTCGCCAACGTCAAGGCGCTGATGTCCAGCGCGCCCTGGACCAAGGCGGGCTGACCGGGAGCCCTGGACGCCCGGGACGGGAAGATGCCCCGGAGCGCAGAACGGGCGAGGGCCCGGTGGGAGCGGCGATCCGCATCCCACCGGGCCCTCGCCCGTGTCGCTCGGGCTTCGGTCAGCCGCGCGCGGCGGTGACGGCGGCGCCCAGCGCCTCCTTGATGCGCGGGCCCAGGCGGGCGAAGCCCAGCTCCTTCATCGCCGCACGGAGCAGCTCCTCGTCGCTGCGCTTCACGCCGTCGCCGTCCACCCACCGGACGACGGCGAGCAGTTCGTCGGCGGAGTAGGCGGTCACCGGACGGCCCGGAGTGAAGTCGGGCTTCTCCGGCCGACCGGCGGTCGCGGGCTCGACGACGGGCGCGGGCTCGACGGCGGGCACGGGTTCGACGGCGGTCGCGGGCTCGACGACGGGCGCGGGCTCCGGCTGGGGCTCGGGCGCGGCCTCGATGACGGTCTCGGCGACGGCCGCGGGCTCGGACTGGGGCTCGGGGGCGGCCTCGGGGGCGGCCTCGGTCTCGGGGGTGGTCTCCTCGGCGGTCGGCTCAACAGCCGTCACCTCGGGCTCGGCCTCGGCAGCCACCGGCTCGGCAGTCTCGACGGCGGGCGTGTCGACCTCGGTGGTCTCCTCGGCGACCGGCTCCACCTCGGCCTCGGTCTCCACGGCGGCGGTCGCGGTGGCCTCGGCCTCAGCGGCTGCCGCCTCGGGCTCGGCCTGCTCGGCCTGCTCGGCCTGCTCGGACTCCAGAACCGGCTCGACCTCGGGCTCGGCCACGGCCTCCGCGGTGGCTTCCTCGGCGACCGGCTCGACGGCCGCCACCTCGACCTCGGGCTCGGCGACCTCGACCACGGCCTCCGCCACGGTCTCGACCTCGGGCTGGGTCTCCTCGACCTCGGCGGCAACGACCTCGGGCTCGGCCGCCTCGACCACCTCGGCCGAGGCGACCTCGTCCGCAGCCTCCTCGACAACCGTCTCCTCGACCTCGTCGGCCTCCAGAGCCTCCGCGGCCTCCACGGCCGGGACGACCTCGGTCGTCTCCTCGACGACCTCGACCACGGCGGCCTCGGCCTCGGCCTCGGGCTGGACCTCGGCCTGGGCCTCGGGCTCGGGCTTCGCCGGGAGGATCGGGGTGACGTCGACCAGGTCGTCCGCCGCGGGGGACGGCGCCGGGAGCGTCACGACGAGGGGCTGAACCGCCACGGGCTCCTCGATGACGAGCTCGTCGGCCTCCAGCACCGGCTCCGCGTCCGCAGCGTCCGGCTCGACCGCGGCCTCGGCCACCACCTCGGGCTCGGCCGCCGCAACAACCTCCGGCTCCGGCTCGACGGCAACCGCCGCCTCCGCGACCTCCGCGGTGCCCGGCTCGGTCTCGACCTCCGCCTCCGCGTCCGTCTCCGCGTCGGTCTCCGGCTCCGGCTCGGCCTCGTCCCGGGTGCCGGCGAGACCGTCCCGCTGGCCGCCGGCCAGGGCCTGGCGGGCGGTGAAGGCGGCCTCGGCCGCGCGGCGGTCGGCGCGGGCCTCGGTGAGCTCGGCGAGCAGGTCGGCGAGGCCGGCCTCCTCCAGGGTGGCGCGCAGCGAGCGGATGGTGGGGAGGCGGTAGAGGGTGCCCTCGTCCGCCGCGAGCCGCTCGACCAGGTCGATCAGCTCGCCGAACGGCAGCCCGTCCAGATCGTGCGCGGGCAGCAGGCGGGCCAGCTCGCGCAGGCCGGTGCCGATCGCCTCGAAGGCGGTGGCGGTGCTCTCGACCAGCGCGCCGTCTGCGGGCGGGTTCGGCAGGGTGCCGGACGGGGCGAGGACGGCCCAGGCCCGGCGCTCGATCTCGGCGGAGCTGAAGGCCTCGTGCAGCTCCTCGGGGCGGACCTTGCGGCCGTCGAGGGCGAACGCCGCGGCCTGCTTGCGCAGCCCGCGGACCTTCAGGAACGACAGCTTGACGCCGCGCTCGCGCCGCCAGGCCCGATCGGCGGTGGCGGCGATGAGTGCGTCGAGGTCGGCGTCGTAGGCGGCGCCGACCAGCGTCGTGGAGGTCTTGTGGACGCGCTGGAGGAGCTCGACCAGCAGCGCCGCCTTGGCGACGGTGTCCGGTTCGTCCAGCTTCACGTCGGCGGCGAGGGCGGTGACGGCGTCCCAGGTCTGCTGGAGGTCGCGGCCGCGCAGCTCGGCGAGCACGGTGGAGGCGGCGCGGGCGTCCTCGGGGGTGGCGACCGTGTCGACGGCCGCGTACCAGGCGTGGCTCTCCGCGGTGAGGGTGAAGGCGCCGAGCTCGGCGTAGCGGCCGAGCTCGTCCCGGAGGTCGGGGTCCGTCGCAGCCGGCCGGGCCGTGGTCTGCTCCAGGTCGGTGGCGTCCGTGGTGTCGGCGGCGTCCGTGGCGGTCTCGGCGTCGGCGGCCTTGGCATCGGCGGCGTCGGACGCGTCGGCGTTGCGCGAGTGAAGCACTGTCATGTGAGGTCCGGTTCTGGGCGACTGCGGCGGGGGCTGGGCGACGGGGGACGGCCGACCGGGTGCGCGGGGCCCCGGCGGGAGGGGGCCGGGGGGCGCGCGATCGGCCTGCCGGTTGTGGAGGCCCAGAATACGGGTGCCCGTTCGAGCCTTGCACGCACCCACCGCCCGATGGACCGATGTGGCGTGCCACACCGCTCACCTGGGCGCTACTCGGGAGGACCGGACGGGTGATGCGGTCCGTGGCCCGACCGGCGGTGCTGCGCGGGGCCGGACGGGCGGTGCGGTCCCGGTGCGGACCGGCGGCCGCGACCGCCGCGGAGCCCGTCCACCGGAACCGTGCGGGTGCGCCGGCCGAGGGGTGGCCGGTAGCCGGATCGGGTGAGGGCGTCAAGGCTGACGGGGCCGAGGTACTCGTACAGCTCGGTCCGGTGCCACCACGCGCCGGTCTCCCGCAGTTCGCGCCAACCGGTGAACCGGTAGAGGTGGAGGGTCGCCCGGACGTGCGTGGGTGGGGCGTCTGGGAAGGGGTTGCTCCGCAGCAGCCGCAGGGTGTCCGGGTCGTTGACGAGCAGCCGGGCGACGAACGGCAGGAACCAGGGCCGGGCGTACGCGGGCGAGATCCCGGCGAACCACATCAGCCAGTCCAGCCGCAGGTGGTAGGGGGCGTACTGGCGCGGGAGCCGGCGCACGTCGCCGGGCTTGCCCTTGAAGCCGTACTCGCGCCAGACCGTGTGCCGGGTGACGGCGGGCTCGTCGGTCCCCTCCACGACGACCTCCTGGCGGATCCGGTTGATGCTGCCGAAGGCTCCGTAGGTGTTGACCAGGTGGAGGCGGTTGAAGGAACGGTTCATGACCTGGCCGCGGGAGAGCATGTTCCGCACCGGCCAGTAGCTGAGCACGGCGACGCCGGCGGTCAGCGCGATCACCAGGACCTCGAACCAGACCGGTGTGCCGCCGTAGGAGCGGGGATCGACCGGCAGGCCGAGCCGGGCGGGGTCGACGGCGGCGAGGGCCAGCGTGATGGTGAGCCAGTTGAGCCAGGCGAAGTTCCCGGAGGCGACCAGCCAGAGCTGGGTCACCACGATCACGCAGGCCGCGTACGTGGCGACCGGCTGCGGGAGGAGGAGGGCGACCGGGACCACGAGCTGGGTGACGTGGTTGGCGGCGGCCTCGACCCGGTGCAGCGGGGCGGGCAGGTGGTGGAAGAACCAGCTGAGCGGGCCGGGCATGGGCTGGGTCTCGTGGTGGTAGCGCAGGCAGGTCAGGTCGCGCCAGCAGCTGTCGCCGCGCAGCTTGATCAGGCCGGCGCCGAACTCGACCCGGAAGACCAGCCAGCGCATCAGCCAGAGCACCGCGACGGGCGGGGCGACGTCCTCGTTGCCGAGGAAGACGGCGAGGAAGCCCGCCTCCAGCAGCAGGGACTCCCAGCCGAAGGAGTACCAGGTCTGCCCGACGTTGACGATCGAGAGGTAGAGGACCCAGAGCACCGTCCACAGCAGCATGGCCGCCCAGAGCGGCACGGCGTCGCCGAGCCCGCCGACCAGCGCGGCGGAGACCGCGGCGCCGGTCAGGGCGACGGCGGCGAAGAAACGGTCGCTGTAGTGGAGGTGGAAGAGGCCGGGCGCTCGGCGGAACGGCACCCGGGCGGTGAAGCTGGGCACCGGGAGCATCCCCGAGGAGCCGATCAGGGCCCGGAACTGGGCGGCGGCGGCGAGGAAGCCGGTGAGGTAGAGGCCGGCGAGCAGCCGTTGCACGAGCAGTCGGCTGAGCCAGTACTCGGGGGCGGCGAACCAGTCCATGCGGCCCATGCCTACCACCGGCGGGGCGGCCGGGCGGCCGGGCCGGCTGCGCGGCGGTGGCGGTTCACCCGGGCGGCACCGTCACCGGAGAGCCTCGTGGCGGGGAGCCTCTCCTCGGGGGTGAGAGGCGCCCCGCCACGATGACGGTGCGACGTGCGGCGCGACGTGCGGTACGACGTTCAGTACGGCGTTCGGTACGGCGGTCGAGTGCGGTCGAAGGTGCGCTGGACGGTGCGGTCGACGGCCGGCTCAGGGCTCAGCCCGGCAGGAGCGGTCCGGTCTCCCCGCCACCGAGGCCCGGGCGTCCGACGGCGGTCCCGTTCTGCTGCAGCCGGTCGACCAGCAGGGCGGCGAGCGTGCCCAGCTCCTCCTCGGTGCGGGACTGCGCGGTGACGTCCATGCCGACGGTGACGACGCCGTGGACCTGCCCGGTCCGGGCGCTCCGGAGCGGGGTGCAGGTGAAGCTGAAGATCTGCTGGATCCGCTGGGCGTCCGGCCGGACCGACTGAATACGGACCTCGTTGAGGACGGTGGCCCGCCCCGTGTGGTACGCCTCGGCGACCGCCCGGTCCAGGCCGGCGGCACCGAGCTGCGGGTAGGCCATGCCGACCGATCCGTACACCGTCGGGGCGCCGAAGGTGTCGGCGTGCTGGGCGTTGGCGTAGCGGATCTCCTGGCCGGGGCCGTCGGTCAGCATGATCGGGAAGGGCGAGCCGTCGAAGGCCGCGAACATCTCCTGCTGCTGAGCGAGCAGGTTGTCGCGCAGCCGGATCTCGGAGAGCAGGGCCTCGGCGAGGTGCTGGATGTCGCGCAGCCGCTCGCGCCCCCACTGGCGGGGCTCGCGGTCGAGGACGCAGACGGTGCCGATGACGGTGTTGGTGTCGTCGACCAGCGGGGCCCCGAGGTAGGCGCGCACGCCCAGCTCGTCGACGACCGGGTTCCCGGCGAAGCGCGGGTAGGCCAGGATGTCGTCGAGGGCGAGCGGCGAGCGCTGCGCGACGACGTGCGGGCAGAAACCGTGGCTCAGCGGCATCTCCCGGGTCGGGAGGTCGAACGCGATGCCGCGGTCGGCCCAGGAGGCACCGATTTCGGCCGTGGTCTCGGCGGAGGTTGGCGGAATGTAGAGCCCCCGGAACATCTGCCGCTCGTCGTTGATGAAGTTGACCATCGCGATGGGGGCGCGGGTGATGCTGGCGGCGAGGTGAGCGAAGCGGTCGAAGGCCTCGTCCGCGGTCGGCTCGTTGAGACCGAGGCTGCGCAGCCTGCGGGTCCGCTCGGACTCGCCGCCGGCACCCGGGAACTGGCCTTGAGTGCTCATCACATCAGTCATGTCGCACATGTAATCAGACATCAGGCGCCAGCCGCGCTCCCGGCCCACCGCGGACAGCTTGCTGATGCTCAGCCAAAGCGGCACGTGAGCGGGGTGGGGCCGGGCGGCAAAAACGGGGGAAGATCGTTTCCCCTCCTGACGGCCGTTCAACCCACTTCGGCTACCGACCTATCCGGATCCGGCCAATCCAAGATCCACACTGGAGGCGCCCTGATTACCGGACAACAATGGCCCTGCCGAAAATACGGGCGGTTTCCCCCCCAAGGACTCGGCCCGGCTACTCCGCACGCACCGGCTGCACCCAGGGCAACCGGCCGCCATCCCAACTCCCCACCCTTGGGCGGCCGGCGCGGATCGGCGGCACGGATGGAGGCACGACAAACCGACGGACCCGAGAGGAACCAGCATGGCGATGGACTACTTCACCGACGAGCGACACGAGAGCCTCCGGGCGGAGGTACGTGAGTTCGCCGAGAAGGAGGTACGTCCGCAGGTGGCCAGAATGGAAGCCACTCGCGAGGTCGAGTTCGTGCTCTCCCGCGAGATCGCCCGCCGCGGCTGGATCGGCGCCACCATCCCGCGCAAGTTCGGGGGGATGGGTCTCGGCCACCTCGCCAAGACGGTCATCGTCGAGGAGCTGTCCCGGGTCAGCGGTGCGATGGGGGCCATGACGCAGGCCTCGCAGCTGGGCATCGCCAAGGTCATCCACTTCGGCTCGGACGCCCAGCGCCGGAAGTGGCTGCCCCGGTTCGCCTCCGGGGAGTCGCTGCCGACCATCGCCGTGACCGAGCCCGAGTCCGGCGGCCACGTCCTTGGCATGAGCGGCACCGCGCGCCGCGAGGGCGACGAGTACGTGCTCAACGGCCGCAAGTGGTTCGTTGGCAACTCGCACATCGCGGACGTGCACGGCGTGGTGTTCCGCACCGGCAAGGGCAGCAAGGGCCTGTCGGCGTTCCTGGTCGAGAGCGACCGGCCCGGCTTCCGCACCGGCGAGCTCGGCACCCAGAGCGGCCTGCACGGCTTCAGCTTCGGCGAGATCGTCTTCGAGGACTGCCGGATCCCGGTCACCAACCGGCTCGGCCGGGAGAGCCAGGGCCTGGACGTCGCCTACTCCTCGTCCACGCTCTACGGCCGGCTCAACCTGGCCGCCGTCGCGCTCGGCATCCACGTCGCGATCGTCGAGGACACCGTGCGCTTCGCCGAGGAGCGGATGCTCTACGGCAAGCCGCTCTCCCAGCTGCCCAACATCGCGCTCAAGCTGGGCGAGATGCAGTCCCGGCTGATGACCGCCAAGCTCGCCGCCTACCACGCCTCGCACCTGCTCGACCACGGCAAGGCCTGCGACGCGGAGCTGATGAACGCCAAGCTGATCAACACCGAGTACGCACTGGACTCCGCCCGCAACGCGATGGAGATCCACGCCGCCCGGGGCCTGCAGAGCGAGTTCCGGATCGAGCGCTACCTGCGGGACGCCACCCACATCTACCCGCCGGCCGGCACCTCGGACGTCCAGCGGCTGCGGCTGGGCCAGTTCGCGACCGGCGCCTACGGCAAGGAGTGGTCGGCGGAGCTCTCCGACCTGGCCAGTTGGGCCTGGACCGAGCTCGCCGAGCGCGAGGCCGCCGCGGAGGCGGCGGCCGTGGCGGCCCAGACCGGGGGTGCGTCGCTGCTGCACATGCCGCTGGCGGGCTGACCGGCGGATCCGCCCGAACGCCCGCCCGGCGGGCGGCGGGTGGCGGGTGGCGGGTGGACCGCCGGCCGTGCGGGCGTCGGGCGGACGGCGGTCGGCGGTCGGCGGTCGGCGGTCGGCGGTCGGCTCGATCGTGAACCGGCCATTCCAGTCGTGGGAATGACTGATGGTCCGTTCGATTCACCGGACGCCGAAGGGCGTCACCGTCCGGTCTCCGGACCGTTCACCGGGCAGCCCCTCGGCCCGACAAGTTTTGACCTGTTCCTGACGGCTTTCCGGGGGGCGCCCAGCGACCCCCGGAAAGCCGTCGTCGCGTCCATGACCCCGACCTGACCAGCGGTGATGCCTCGGCGAAGGCTGGAACAGGGGGCGGACACCGTGTCATCACCCGTTCACGTATCGTCAGTTGATGTTGCGACGGGGCCACCTCGGGCTGGTAGCGTGCCTGCAGTCGGCGGCCGTGTTGCACCGCCCGGACGGTGACACTGCGTCACTCCATCCGGCATTCCCTCCGGACATCGCCGGCCGTGAGCGTCCCGGTGCCCCGGCCGGGGAGCGCACCGGACCGCACTCGGGGGACCCGCCGTTCGGCCCAGCAACAAGGAATCAGATGCCAGGCATATCGGCCCCCCGGACGGGCCACCGCGCCGGCCGGTCCGGCTCCCTCCGCAGCTCCCTCCTCGGCCTCGTGCTGGTCCCCTGTCTGGGTCTCGCCGCCGCCTGGGGCTACGCCGCCTACCTGTTGCGCGACGCCGGACACCGCACCTCCCTGCTGACCGTCAGCGCGCTCGTCGTGATCGTCCTGCTCTGGAGCCTGATCCGCGGCATCGGGGTGGCCCGGGCCCTCTCCGCCCGGCTCGCGGGCCTGCGCGCCGACACCCTCACCCTCGCCCAGCACGAGATCCCCGACGTCGTCGGCCGGCTCCGGGCCGGCGAGTCCGTACCCCCGCCGCCCGCCTGGGCCCCCTCCCGGCGGGCCGCCGACGAGCTCCAGCAGACCGCCGACGGCCTGGCCGCCGTCCGGCAGGCCGCCCTCGCCGCCATCGTCCACCAGGCCCAGGGCCGCGAGGGAACGAAGAAGGTCTTCCTCAACATCGCCCGCCGCACCCAGATCCTGATCCACCGCCAGATCAGCATGCTGGACGCGCTGGAGCGCGAGCACGAGGAACCCGACCTGCTGCGCGAGCTGTTCGCCGTCGACCACCTGGCCACCCGGATGCGGCGCAACGCCGAGAACCTGGTCATCCTCGGCGGCGCGCTGCCCGCCCGGCGCTGGCGCAACGCCGTGCCCGTGGTCAACGTGCTGCGCAGCGCCGTCTCCGAGACCGAGAACTACTCCCGGGTGGTCGTCCAGGGCGTCCCGCGCACCTCGCTCAGCGGGCAGGCCGTCGCCGACGTGATCCACCTGATCGCCGAGCTTATCGAGAACGGCACCACCTTCTCCCCGCCCTACACCCAGGTGCAGGTCTCCGCCCAGGAAGTCCCCAAGGGCCTGGCCGTCGAGGTCGAGGACCGCGGCCTCGGCATGGGCGAGGAGGACTACGAACGCCTCAACGACTACCTGGCCAACCCGCCCGAGCTGGACGTCTCCGCACTCGGCGACGACCTGCGGCTCGGACTCTTCGTGGTGGCCCGGCTCGCCGCCCGGCACGACATCCAGGTCACGCTGCGCCCCTCGCCCTACGGCGGGACGCGGGCCGTGGTGCTGGTGCCGTCGGTGCTGCTGGAGCAGGCGCAGCCGGCCGCTTCGGTGCCCGGCCTGCCAGCCGGTGCCCGGGTCACCCGGACGCCGGTGCCGGAGCTCGGACAGCCCGCGGACGGCGGGCCGACCGACGGGACCGACGGTGGCGACGAGCTGTCGGGAGCCCTGGCCGGAGTGCTCGGCGGCCTGCTGGGCGGCGGCCCGACGGCGGCCGAGGGGCCGTTGGCCGGGAACGCGGACGGTGCCGGTGGTGGCACCGGTACCGGTGAGCAGCAGGACGGCGGCCTCACCGTCGGCGAACTGCTCGCCCAGTACGACCGGTACGGCGACGCCGGCGCGCGCGAGGCGGGCCCCCTCACCAACGGCGGCCTGCCGGTGGGCGCTTCGATCCCCGGCCTGCCCGGCGCCGTGGTCGTCCCCCGGCCGGCCATGCCTCGGCCGTACGACACCCCGCTGGGCGAGGCTCCGGCGGCCGGCGCCCCGGCTATCGGGACTCCTGCGGCCGGGACCCTTGCGGCCGGTGGCCCGGCCGGCTTGGCGGGTGGGCCTGCCGGCGCCCCGGGGTCCCCGAACGACGCGGACGCGCGGGCGGACGTCGGCGGCCCGGTCGGTACGGCCGCCGCGGGCGGTCCGGCGCAAGGCCGGACGCCGGCCGACGCCGCCGCGCCCACCCACGAGCGCGCCCAGGACGCCCCCCTGGAGCACGGCCCGGACGGCGAGCTGCGCACCCCGCGCGTCCTGCCGCAGCGGGTACGGAACGCCAGCCTGGCCGAGCAGTTGCGCGAGGCCAACGCGCCCGGCGGAATGCTTCCGCCGCCGGCCGGCTTCCCCGGCGCGACGGGCGGCGCGGGCGGCAACACCTTCGGCAGCGGCACGTTCGGTGGTGGCTCGTTCGGCGGCAGCACCTTCGGCGGCAGCGCGTTCGACGGCGGGACGATGGGCGGGACCGCCGCCGGCGGTGCGCCCGGCGCCGCTGCCGCCGGCACCGCCGACCCGGGCCCCATCGACGACCCCTCGCCGCAGCGCTCCCGCGCCACCATGGCCGCCATCCAGCGCGGCACCCGTACCGCCCGTGCGGCGGACCCCGACTCGGACGCCACGGCCGTTCCCCCGGCACCGGCCGCACCCTCCGCAGCTAAGGATCAGCAGTGATGACGCAGTACACCGACACCCAGCGCGACCTCAACTGGCTGCTCGACCAGCTGGTGGCGCGGGTCCCGGAGACCCGGCACGCCATCGTCCTCTCCGAGGACGGCCTGCTGGTCGGACTCTCCCAGGGCCTGGACCGCGCCGACGCCGAGCACCTCTCGGCCGTCGCCTCCGGCCTGCAGAGCCTCGCCCGCGGCGCCGGCCACCGCTTCAACGGCGGCCGGGTCCGGCAGACGGTGATCGAGATGGACCAGCTGTTCCTCTTCGTCACCACCGCCGGCCAGGGCGCCCGGCTGGCCGTGCTGACCAGTGAGCTCGTCGACGCCGGCCTGATGGCCTACGAGATCAACATGCTGGTCAAGCAGGTCGGCCAGTACCTCACCGCCGCGCCGCGCAGCGACGCCGGCCAGGTCGGCGTGGGCGGCGGTGCGTGACCGTCGACGCCGAGGAGGCCTGGTTCTTCGACAAGGACGCCGGCCATCTGGTCCGCCCCTACGCCATCACCAACGGGCGGACCGGCCCGGTCCGTGACGGCTTCGCGCTGATCACCCTGGTGGTCACCGCCGACCCCCGCACGGACACGTCGCGGATGTCGCCCGAGCCGGCCGCCATCATCGACCTGTGCCGCGAACGCCCGCTCGCCGTGGCCGAGATCGCAGCCGGCCTGGACCTGCCGGTGAGCGTCGTGAAGGTCCTGCTGGACGACCTGGCCGAGGCCCGGTTGATCCTCACCCGGGCTCCCGTGCAGCTCGCCGAGGCGCCGGACATCTCGCTGATCCAGGCCGTGATCGAGGGCGTCCGCCGGCTCTGACCGAAGGCCTCGGCCCCCTGCTCGCACCGCCACCTCCCGTTCCCCTCCAGGAGACCCGAATTGACGACCCAGAGCCTGGTGCCGGGCGCGGTCAAGATCCTCGTAGCCGGCGGCTTCGGCGTCGGCAAGACCACCATGGTCGGCTCGGTCAGCGAGATCGAACCCCTGCAGACCGAGGAGCGGATGACCCGCGCCAGCATCGGGGTCGACAGCCTTGAGGGCGTCCAGGAGAAGTCCACCACCACCGTCGCCATGGACTTCGGGCGGATCACCATCCACGACGAGCTGGTGCTCTACCTGTTCGGCACCCCGGGCCAGTTCCGGTTCTGGTTCATGTGGGACGACCTGGCGCTCGGCGCACTCGGGGCGATCGTGCTGGCCGACACCAGACGGCTGGAGTCCAGCTTCGCCGCCGTCGACTTCTTCGAGCAGCGCGGCATCCCCTTCGCGATCGGCGTCAACTGCTTCTACGGCCGCCGCGACTGCACCCCCGACGACGTCCGCCGCGCCCTCGACCTGGACCCGGGCGTCCCGGTCGTGCTCTGCGACGTCCGGGAACGCGCCTCCAGCAAGGAGCTGCTGCTCGCGCTGCTGGACCGCGTGCACCGCGACGCGCTCGCGGCGCGGCGTTAGGGCGGCGCGGCGTCAGGGCGTTGCACGGTTGCGGCGTCAGGGCGTTGCAGCGGTCCCGGAGCGGTGGCTCGGGGGAGGCCGTCCCGGGTAGCCGTTCCCGGGTCGGTCAGGTGGTGGCGGAGGCTGCCGGGGTGAGTTCCAACTCCTCCAGGGCGTGGACCAGCGGGGCCAGCTCCGGGGTCTCGGTGGCCTTGGCCAGCGTCGCCTCCAGCGCGGCGTCGTGCACCGGGCGGGCGGCCTGCAGCAGTTCACGACCCCGTGAGGTCAGCTCGGTGTAGATGCCGCGCCGGTCGTCCGCGCAGAGGTAGCGGCTGAGCAGGCCCCGGTCCTCCAGGCGGGTCACCAGCCGGGTGGTCGCACTGCTGCTCAGGGCCGCCGCGCGGGCCAGCTGCTGCATCCGCATGTGCCAGCCGTCCTGCCGGGAGAGCGCGTCCAGCACCGTGTACTCGACCACCGACAGCTGGTGCTCGGCCTGCAGCGCCCGCTCCAGTGCGGTGTCGATGAGACCGTGCAGCGCGGCGAGCGTGCGCCAGCCGCTCGCGCGGATCTCGGCGGCATCGTCGTGGATCCCCATGGCTCGCCCCTCTTCTTCCCCGGTCCCGTTCGGACCGCCGTCGGACCGGTCGCCGGACCGCCGTCCACCCCCGCCGACCGGTGCCCGGCGCCGACAGGGTGTCCGGCCCAGGTCAGCGGTATTACGACCGATCGAACGTCTCCCGTCCGCCCAGTATGCCATTCAGCGCGATTTACCTGTTTGTGCAAATACTTTCCCCTTCGGCCGGACCTCGTACGGCAGGGCGGGATCTGCCGCGGGGCCGCGGACGCGTCGGGGTCGGTCGTCGGCTCAGGGACCCGCTCAGGACCCGCTCAGGACCAGGTCTCCTCTCCCGCGGCCCAGGCGGCCGCGCAGAGTGCCGTGGCCAACTCCTCGCCGTAGCAGGCCGCCGCCAGCCACGCGGCGGTGAACGCCTCGTGGTCGTCCGCGACGACCCGGCCGAACACATCGCGCGGCTGGTCCGCCGCCGAGGCGCGCAGGGCGTCCAGCAGTACCGCCCCGGTGGCCAGGCCCGCCGACCTCAGCCGGGTCGCGTCGCCGTCCGCCGTCCCGGCGCCGAGCCCGAGGGCCTGCCGCCCGCCCGTCACCGCCTGCTCGACCCGGCGGGTGAGCAGGTGCACCGGGGCCTCGGGGGCCTCGGATGTGCCGGCTGTGCCGGGCAGATCGGGCGCGGCGGACGGCGTGAGGGCGTCGGCGCGCGGGGCGTCGGCGCGCAGGGCGTCGGCGCGCAGGGCGTCGGCGCGCAGGGCGGGCAGGACGAGGTCGGCGGTCTGCAGGCGTTCCAGGCCCAGGTTGACCCGACCCGACCGCGTGGCGGCCAGGGCCAGCGCCGGTTCGGCCGGTGTCGGTCCTGCCGGTGTCGGTTCGGTCGGCGTCGGTTCCGCCGACTGCACGTCGGACGGCGCCGGTTCGGCCGGGAGCGTCCCGATCGCGAGCAGGTGCAGCTCCGGCCGGGCTGCGCGCTCCAACCGGCCGATCACCCGCAACCGCAGCCCGGGCGCGGTGGCGAGCAGCGCCAGGTTGCCACGGAAGGCGAGCCCCGGGTGGTCGTGTGCCGCCCTGAGCGCGACGACCAGGCCGCCACCGCAGTCGGCGAGGAGCTGCGGCACACCGGCCGGCCCGTACGGTGCGGCACCGAGCAGCGTGACGTCCAGGAAGAGCAGGTCGCTCCCGGCCGGCCTGCTCTCGTACGGCACCGCCGTCGCCGACAGCGCACGCTCCACCTGGGCGGCGGGCGGCTCGGCCCAGAGTGCCGCGAGCGGCTCGGCCGTCCACGCCGCACCCGCCGCCCGGACCGCCCGCACCGAGGCACCGGCCCCGAGCCGCCCGTTGGCGGACCTGGTCGCTCCCTGGACGGCGAGCCCGGCACGGCTGAACTCGCCGTGGCCGAGCATGGCGTCACCGAGCCGGACCGCCCGGTTCGCGGCGCCGACGGCCTGGGGGGCCGCAGCCGTCGCGTCGGCATGCGGCATGACCTCCGCGACGGTGCTCAGCCGCCCACCGGCGTCCACCGCCCAGGTCAGCACGCCCGCGTGCGTGGCCGTCAGCACCGGTTCGGTGAAAAGCCCGTAGAGCCGCAGCCCGCCCGCCTCGTGGTAGGCCTGCCGGGCCGAACCGCGCAGCTCGGCGAGGCCGCCGGGCGGCAGTGCCGGCGAGGTCGCCGGCGACGTGGCCGGCGCCGTCGTCAGAACCGCGGTCAGAGCCGTCGTCAGGTCGAGCAGTTCACGCAGACCGGCGGCCAGGTCCGCCAGCCGGTGGTCCGGCTCGCCCGAGCGCGCTGCACGGACCCTGGTCACCACCGCCACCGCGGCAGCGGCCGGGCGGTGGAGCCCGGCGAGCCGCGCCCGGTGGGCCGCCCGCAGCAGCTCGGCCTGGAGGACGGCGCCCGTGCCGCCGACACCCGCCGCGAGCACTGCCGCGGCGGCGTGGTGCAGGTGGTGGACGGCGGCCCGCTCGGCCGGCGACGGCGGGTCGGCCGGCTCGCCGGTCGACGGAGCGGCCCGTCGCCGGGCCTGCACGGGCGCGGAGCCGGGGTCGCCGGCCACAGCGGCTTCCGCAGCGGCGGCGGGGTCGGCGGCGTCGGCGGCGGTGCTGTCGCCGTCCGCCGCGTCGGTTTCCGCGTCGGTGTCGATGTCCGCGTCGGCGTCGGCGTCGGCGTCGGTGAGGCGGCAGACCGTCACCGCGGCCGCCCGGTGGACACAGGCCGGTGCGAGCAGGCAGCCACAGCGGACACCGGCCGGATCCCCGACCACCCCGCCGGGCGCGTGCAGGAGGAGTTCGGTCTCCTCGTCCACCGCGATCCGCCAGTCGTCGCCGGTGCGCTCGACCGGGCGGTCGGCCAGCTTGGCCGCCGCACCGTCCAACCGCTTCTGCAGCCGGGCCGACAGCCCGGCCACCACCTCGGCGACCACCTCCGGCCGGACCGCCGGCCACTGCGTCGTCGATGCCGTCATCGGACCTTCTCCCCCACCCAGCGGGCCAGTTCGAGCGGACTGAGCGCCGCCACGGGCATTCCGGCCGCGACCAGTTGGCCCGCGACCGCCTTGGAGTACCGCGCCTTCCCGGTGTCGTCCAGCGCGGCGCAGCCGAGCAGGTGGCACCCGGAGTCGACCAGCGCCCTGGTCTGCGCGAGCAGCCCGCCCACCGGGCCGCCCTCCTCGAAGTCGCTGATCACCGCGACCAGCGTCCGCGAGGGCACCGTCACCAGCTCCCGCGCGTACTTCAGCCCGGTCGCGATGCTGGTGCCGCCGCCGATCTGCACCTCCAGGAGCAGGCTCAGCGGATCCCGCACCCGTTCGGTCAGATCGACGATCTCGGTCGAGAAGGCGACGAAGTGCGTGCTCAGTGACGGCACCCCGGCCAGGATCGAGGCGGTCAGCGCCGCCCAGACGGTGGACGCCTCCATCGACCCCGAGACGTCCACGACCAGGATCAGCCGCCAGTCCGCGGCCTTGCGGGCCCTGGTCCGGAACACCGGCCGCTCGGGGACGATCAGCGTGCCCCGCTCCCCCTCGGGCCCCGGCGGGGCCGGGCGGGCGGTGGCGAGGTTGGCCCGGATCGTCCGGTCCAGGTCCAGCCCGCCGCCGGGCCGGCGACTCGGGCGCGGCACGCTGATGCCGGTCAGGGCCGGGCGCAGCCTGGTCGCCAACTCCCGGGTCAGCTCGTCCACCAGCCGCCGCACCAGCGGGCGCAGCGCGGCGATCCGCGCCTCGGGCAGGCCGCCGGCGTACTCCAGCACGGTCCGCAGCAGGTCGACGGACGGCCGCACGGTGTCCGGGTCGACGGCGTCCAGCGCGTCGGTGCGGCCGTGTGCCACGGCTGCGGCCAGTACCTCCTCGCGGATGCCGGGGCCGAACAGCGCGACCAGTTCCTCCGACCATTCGCGCACCCCCGGGTAGGGCGCCTCGCGCCCGCCCCGGTGGCCGCCGGCGCCGCCGCGCCCGTCCAGGCCGGGGCCCGAGCCCTCGCCGTGGCCGGTCCCGTAGAGCTCGTCGAGCGCGGTGGCCAGCCGGGCCGACCGCCCGCCCAGGCCGCCGCTGCCCGGTCGGCCGAGCAACAGGCGCCACCGCTCGGCGGGGGTGAGGGCCGGTGCCGTGGCGACGGCCGGACCGGGGGCCCCGGTCGCGGCCCCGGTCGGCGGGGTCGCACCGGCGGAGGTGGGTCCGGCGGAGGTGGAGCCGGCGGCGGGGGGCGTGTCCGTGCCGCCGGGCGCCGCGGGCGCCGGCGTCGGCGCGGACCGGCCGGCCTCCGGCCGGGTGACCGCCGTCGGAAGCAGACCGCGCCGGCCCAGTGCGGCACGGGCGTCGAGATCGGCACGGGCCCAACGGGCGAGCAGCGCGGGTGCGACGGTGTCCGGCAGGGCCTGCACCCGGGTGCCGAGACGCTCCTCCACCAGTGTCAGCAGTCGGTCGCGGGCAGCGGGGCTGAGAGTGTCGAAGCCGCCGCGCAGTGCGGGCAGCCGGTCGAGGAACGCCGTGTCGGAGAGTGCCGTCACTCGTTCCAGGACGGGTTCCAGAACCTCTGGTGCCGTGGCGAAGAGCCCTTCGGCCGCCGTGAGCATCCCGACCAGCGAGCGTGCGAGGGCGTGCCGGGCCGCGGGGTCGGTGGCCCCGTCGACCCAGGAGGCGGCGCGGCCGCCGAACGCCGAGGCGCTGTCCTGCCCGAGCAGCACCCGCACCGAGCCCGCCGCTCCCCGCACCAACGGGCTTCCGGTGTTGGCGAGTTCGGCGAGCACATGGCCGAGTCGCAGCCCGCCCGAGCGATCGGCGCGCCGGGCCAGCTCCAGCAGGGCCCGCGCGTCGGCGGGATCGTCCGAACCGCCCATGCCGTCGAGCTGCCGCACCGCGGCGACGGTCAGCAGCTCGGCCGCCGCCGCCGGCGCTGCGGCGCGAGCGGTGGCCTCCGGAGCCGCCGCGGCGCGGTCTCCCGGGGCGGCGGCGAGGGCGGCTGTGGGCGCGGTCCCGGCCTCGTCGTGGACCGGTCGATCGGCCGACGGGAGGCCGTCGGCCACCGGCAGGCCGGGGACGTGGCCGGCCGTGAGGCGGTCCAGGAGGGCGAGGCCGTCGAGGAGTTCGGGCAGCGTGCCGCTCTCCGGGAGGACGGCGGTGAGCTGGGCGAGGCGGACGTCGGCGAGAGCGGGCAGACCGCAGGCCGCGGCGTCCGCGAGGCCCCGCAGGACGTCGCGCCCGGTCGGGCCGTCGGCCTGCTGCTCGCGGCGCAGCCGTTCCCGCAGGGCGCCCTCGGCCGCCTGGGCGGGGGTGACACCGCGGGTGGCCGCGACCGTCAGCATGGCCGCGGTGGCCGGCGTCCACTGCACCTGCCAGCGGGTGCCGATGGTCTCGACGCCGCCCGCACCGGTGCCGGCGACCGGTTCGCCGTAGGGGACGCCGCAGGCGGTGAGGCGGTGGAGGAGCAGCTCGCGGCGGCGGTCGAGGGGTGAGCGCAGCGGGTCGAGCCGGAGGTCGCGCGGGGCGGACCCGGCGGCGTCGGCGGGCCCGGGCAGGCCGAGTTCGGCGAGCAGGGCCTCGACGGCGGGGGCCAGCCCGCTGCGGGGCGCCGCGGGGGCGGCCCGACCGGTGCGGGTGCCGACCAGGACGCGTTCGAGGGCGCGGGCGACCGCCCGGCCCCGGCCCAGTGGCTCGCCCTGGGCCAGCACGGTCTGCACGGCCTCGACGAGTTCGCCCCGGCCGGGGGCGGCGAGCCCGCGCAGCCGGGCGAGGTCGCCGGCGAGGCGGACGATCTCCCGGGCGTCGGCCGGGCCGGCGGGGTGCTCCTGGGTGCGCAGGGCCTCGCAGATCCGCACCGCGGTGCGGACGAGCGCCTCGGCGAGCCGTTCCCGGTCCCCGCCGGCTTCGAGGACGGTGTGCTGCCATTCCGGGTCCCGGATGCCGGCCGGGTAGCCGGAGCGGGCGTCCAACAGCGGGTAGGTGTACGGGATCAGGGAGAGGACGTGGCCGGCCGCCTGCGGCTCCCCCGCCGAGGAGTCGGCCGGCCCCGCCGCGGCCCGCGGGACCTCCACGGCCTCGGCAGCGTCGGCGGCGGCCGGATCGGCCGGTTCCGACGGCTGTGGTCCGTCCGGCTGCGCGGCGCCGTCGAGCAGCGCGGGCGCGTGGAACGCCCCGACGACGGCGGCGACGCGCCGACCGCCGGAAGCGGCGGCCGCGATCCGCGACCGCATCCAGGCCTCGCGCCGCAGGTCGTACGGGTCGACGCCGGGGCCTTCCTCGGCGTCGCGGCGCATGGCCCAGCCGACCAGCAGCGCGGCGCGCCGCACAGCCTCCGGGGTCGAGCCGGGAGCGGCGGTCTCCACCAGGCGGTCCCAGAGGTCCTCGTCGCCGTCCCGCCCGGTGAGCCGGCGGCGCAGCGCGTCGGTGACGCCCGGGCCGCGCCCGGCCACGGGAGCACCGTCCGCCCGGTCGGCGTCGGAACGGTCGGTACGGCTCCGGTCGGTGTCGGTGTCGCTGCCTCCGCTGCCGGTCCGGTCGGTGTCCGGGCGTCCGGCGTCGGCCCGGTGGGGCTCGGCGCGGTGGGGCTCGGCGCGGTGGGGCTCGGCGCGGTGGGGCTCGGCGCGGTGGGCGAGCGGAAGATCGCAGGCCACCGCCTCCACGCCGTTGCGCCGGGCCCACCGCAGGGCCGCCAGCTCCGGGGAGAAGTCGGCGAACGGGTAGAAGGCGAGCCCGGACGCCCCCGTGCCGCCCCCGGAGCCACCGTCCTCGGACCCGCCGGGGGCGGCGGCGAGGGCGACCGGCGCCTGGGTGGAGTCGTCCGCCAGCCAGCCGAGCCAGGGCTGGAACTCGGCGGGCAGCTCCACCAGCACCACCTCGGGCCGGACCGCGTCGAGCAGCGCGGGCACCACCGCGCTGAGCGACGGCGCGTGGTGCCGGACCCCGATCAGGTACGGCCCGGGCACGCCGTCGCCCGAGGCGGCCAGGCGCGCCGTCCCGGCCTCCACCGCCGCACGCGGGTCGCCGGCGCCGGCGGACCGGCCGGGGCGGCCGGTCCCAAGGCCGGTCCCAAGGCCGGCCTCGGCGGGGGCCGCTTCGCGGCCGGGAGGTGCCGCGCTGCTCGTCGTCGTCATCGCGTCACGCCTCCAGGGCCGGGCGGAGGTCCCACAGGGTGCGCCAGGTGGCGGCACCCTGCTCGGCGCGGCGACGGACCGGGCCGTCCCAGTAACCGAGCAGGCGGGCGGCGTCCGCCGGGTCGTCCTTGCGGACGACGCCGATCAGCTGACCGGGCAGCCGGCCGAGCACGTCACCGCCGTCGGGCAGGTAGGCGGCGGAGACACCGAGGGCGGTGGCCACCGAGACCGCCTCGGCGGTGCTCATCACGGTTGACGGACGCTCGACGTCCCAGCCCTCGGTGGAGCGGCCGGTGCGCAGGTCCCGGAAGGCCGTGACCAGGGCCTCCAGCACTGCGTCGTCCACCGCGAACGGGGCCCCGGCCCGGGCGACGGCGGCGGTGGACTGGCGGCGGACCAGCTCGACCTCGGCCGCGAGGCTGCCGATCGGGCCGACCGTCTCGAAGTTGAACCGGCGCTTGAGGGCCGCGGACATCTCGCTGACGCCCTTGTCCCGCAGGTTGGCCGTGGCGATCAGGGTGAAGCCGGCCGCGGCGTGCAGCTGGCCGTCCGGGGTGCCGGCCAGCTCCGGGACGGCGATGCGCCGTTCGGAGAGCAGCGAGACCAGGGCGTCCTGCACCTCGGGCAGGCACCGGGTGACCTCCTCGACCCGGGCGACCGCCCCGGTGGTCATCGCGGTGAGCACCGGGGAGGGCACCAGGGCCTCCCGGCTCGGGCCCTTGGCCAGCAGCAGGGCGTAGTTCCACCCGTACTTGAGCTGGTCCTCGGTGGTCCCGGCGGTGCCCTGGACGGTGAGCGCGCTGGTGCCGCAGACCGCGGCGGCCAGCAGTTCGGAGAGCATCGACTTGGCGGTGCCGGGTTCGCCGACGAGCAGCAGACCGCGCTCCCCGGCGAGGGTGACCACGCAGCGCTCCACGAGCGCCCGCTCGCCGACGAACTTCTGCTCGACGACCAGGCTCTTCCGCCCCGCCTTGAGCTTCTCGCCCCCGCTGCCCATGACGAAGGTGACCACGGCGCGCGGGGTGAGCCGCCAGCCCGGCGGGCGGGGGCCGGAGTCGTGCGCGGCGAGGAACTCCAGCTCGGCGGCGTACTTCTCCTCCGGCGGGACGATCTGACGGGTCGCCGCCCCGCCCGGGGTGGCGGCCGCGTTTCCGGCGGACGCCGTGCCGGCCGACGTGGTGCCGGCGGACGCGGTCGCGCTCTCGGTGGTGCTCATCGGCGGGCCTTCCTGCGCTTGCTGGTCTGGAGCTCTTCGTATCCGGGGGTGTCGCCGTCGCCGATCCGCCGCCACGCCCGCGCGAACAGCTCGGGGACCGGCAGGTGCGGCAGGGCGACGCGGTGGGTGGGCAGCTCGTACAGCCCGGCCTTCCAGGTCTCGGCGGGCAGGGCGGGCGCCTTGGCCTCCTGCCAGCCGCCGGGCAGGAAGAGGCTGCGGCCGGCCCGGGCCCGCTTGGCCTCCAGCACCAGGCTCCCGGCGGCGGCGAGTTCGGCCCGGGCCTTCTTCAGCCGGGCGGGCTTCCAGCCCGTCCAGCGGGCGACGTTGCGGTCGGTCGGGTCGGGCAGCGCGAGCAGCTGGAGGTAGAGCACGGCCGCGTCCTCGCCGAGGGCGTGCGCCCCGGCCACCTCGGCGACCAGCCCGGGGACGCTGAACAGCGGGTTCTGCAGCCAGCTGTCCGGCGCGACGGCCTCCGGTGGTCCCGCGGCGGGCGGCACGTCCGGCAGCGCGACCAGGCGCTCCGGCTCGCCGTCGAGCACGGCCCGCAGGGCGGGGAGCTGGCTGTCGAACCAGTAGCTCTGGGCGAGTCCGGCGAGCAGTTCCAGCAGCGGGTCGTCGCCCCCGGTGAGCCCGGCCGGGCGCAGCCAGGCGTACTCGACGCCGCCGTGGCCGGGGGCGAGGACCAGTGCCTCGCCGCAGCGGACCAGGCCGTCGGCGTCGGCGCCGCCCTCCTCCGGCAGCCCGAAGTGGCTGCGCAGGACGGGCGCCAGCTTCCCGTCCTTGACGGTGCTGTAGAGGCCGTAGTCCAGCAGCAGACCGGGGTCGGCGAGGCGGGCCCGCATCGCGGCGGCGGCCTGCGGCAGCACCGGGCGCAGCGGGCTGTCGGCGGGCAGGTGGTAGGCGAGCCAGCGGAGGGCGTCGACGGAGCCGCGCAGCGTGTTGTTGCCGGGCAGGGCGGCCGGGTCGTCGGCGACCAGGCTGACCTGGCCGCCGTCCTCGCCGGCGCGCAGCCGGTAGCCGGTGGTGCGGGTGAGCCAGGTGTCCCGGACGGGGTTGAGCACGGCCTCGATGTGGCCGATGTCGGCGCCGCTCACGGCGGCCTGGGACTCCTCGGGCAGGGTGACGAGCCGTCCGAACCGCTCCGTCCACCAGGCGGCGCCGGCGGCCGTGTCGGGGCCCTCGGTCCACAGGGCCTCCGGGTCGGCGGGCAGCAGGGCCGTCCAGACTCCGGTGAGGCCGGCCCGGTCCCGGTCGCGCAGCCAGTCGCGGGCGGCCTTGGCCTCCCCGGCCTTGAGGCCGTACTCCTTGAGCCGGTCGGCGGGAAGCACGCTGCCGTACCAGGAGAAGAGGGTGTCGGGCGGGCTGAGCAGCAGGCCGGCGCGGGCGGTACCGATGCCGGTGCGCTCGGCGAAGTCGGCGGCGTGGGCGTGGTCCCGGGTGGTGGCGCCGTGCAGGGCGAGCGCCTGGCGGAACCCGGCCACCCAGGAGGCGTCGATCTGCTCCTCGGTGGTGCGCTCCTCGGCGGTGGTGAAGTGCGCGACCGGGCCGAACACGCCGCTCGGGTCGTGGTCGACGGCGAGCCAGTGCACCTGGTCGTCCTGGTGGTGGCGGCAGCCGAGGATCACGACGGTGCGGTCCCCGTGGCGCAGCACCTGGCCGGCCCGCTTCTCGTGCTGGTGGTAGCCGGTCGAGCCGGCGAGCGGCTCGGCGAGGCTGAGCTCGCGCAGGGTGGCGCCGCGGTCGGCGAGCACTCCCGTGGTCAGCTCGTCGAGCAGCAGGTCGAGGGAGGCCCGCTGGGCGCCGTCGGTGAGCGGGGCGGCGGCCGCGTAGGCCACGGTGCCGAGCCGGCCGAGCAGGTGGAGCCAGCCGTGGTGGTCCTCGTCGCCCTGCAGGTCGATCCGGAGCGGTACGGCCCAGCCGTCGGCGCCCTCGGGCACCGCGGGGGGCTCGGCGAGGACGGCGGTGACGGTGCGCAGGTTGTTGACGACCTGCCACGGGTCGGACGTGCCCCAGGAGCGGCCGAAGCCGCCGAGGCCGGGGAGCAGGATCCCGACCGCCTCGCGCAGCTCTTGGTCGCGGCCGTGCTCGGGCCGGTACTCGGCCGCGCCGGCGGTGCCGGGCTTGGCACGGCGCTCCGCCTCGGGCTGCGGGGCGAACCGGGCGGCGCGGTCCAGCAGGTCGGCGGCGGCCCGGGCGAAGCCGGCCACGCCGGCGCGCAGCAGCGGGTGCCCGACGGCGGGGAGCAGTGCGCCGACCGCCTCGACGGGCAGCTTCGCGCGGCTGTCCTTGCCGTCGGCGAGCAGGCGGCGCACGCCCTGGACGGTGAGCCAGCGCTGCTCGCCCGCGGGCACGGGCTCGGTGTCGACGGGCCAGGCGGCGTCGATCAGGCGGGCGGCGTCCTCGGCGGTGACGGCGCGCAGGGCGTGCGAGCCGTGCTCGTCGCGCGGCCGCAGGGCGTGCCAGTGGGCCGCCGGCGGGACCAGCGCGGTGCCGGCCGCATCGAGGCCGCCGGGGCGGCAGGCGCGCAGGTCGGCGATGGTGTCGGCGGGCCGGGCCCCGTCGGGAACGGCCCAGGTGGTCGCGGCGTCGGAGCGGCCGCTGTCGGAGCTGACGGCGTCCGGGGTCAGGACGAGGGCGAGGCCGCTGCCCTGCTCGACGACCAGCGGGTGGGCGCCGCCGGGCAGCCCGAGCCGGCCGACCGGGTAGCGCCGGGCGTGCGCGCCGGTGCCCGCCAGGACGAGGGTGGTCCCGTCGGCGGTCCCGGTGGTGACCCGGGCCCCGTCGACCCGGACCCAGCTGCCGAGGACGGTGCCGTCGGTGCCGAGCGGCGTGGCCTCCAGACCGGGCTGCATCGGGAGCAGCCGGGTGCGGTGCACGTCGAGCGGGCCGGCGACGGCGCCGGCGGCGATCCGGGGCGGCTCGGAGGCGCGGCCGAGGGTGCCGGTGGCCGGGTCCAGCTCGACGAGGTGGCCGCCGTTCCGGTCGTAGCGGACCGTCCAGTGGCCCGTGCCGTCGCCGATCACCGGGTGCTCGGCGGGCGCCCGGGTGTCGCCGGCGTGCAGCGGGCGCTCGCCGGTGGACCGTCCGCCGCCGGGCAGCGCGAGGGACGGGGCGCCGGGCTCGTCGCGCCCGCCGTAGTAGCTGACGATGGTCTCGCCGCCGAGGTCGAAGACCTCGGCCGGGCGGCCGGACCAGTAGGCGCGCTGCTTGCCCTCCAGGTACCAGGCGACCAGCAGTTCGCCGTCCACGTAGCGGATCCGGGGCCGCTGCCAGCGCTCCAGCTTGTCCGGGATGCGCAGGGTGTGCTCCAGCACGATGCCCTCCGGACCGACCACGAGGACCTCGCCCTTGCGGGCCACGATCAGGTACGGCCACGCCTCTTCGAGGAGGACGTCCTCGGGGAGGGTGTTCCCGGCCGGGCGGCCGGGGGCGTCCTTGGGCTCGGCACCGAACCGGTCGAGCGCCTCCTCCAGGGCGGGCCAGCCGAGTTCGTCGAAGATGCCGGCGTTCAGGGTGCGGGCGAGCAGCCCGGCCACGTCGATGCCGGCGATCCGCTCGGCGGCGGCCGGGTTCTCGGCGCAGATGGCGACCCGACTCGTCCGCAGCTCGCGGAGCAGGTCGGTGGCGCTCGTCAGGCCGCGGGCGGCGAGGAGTTCGTCGGCGCGCGCGTCGGACCACTCGACGAACAGCTCGCGCAGCACCGGCAGGGCGGGCAGCCCCTTCTGCACCGCGGCGTCCCAGACGCCCGGGACGGCGGCGCGCAGCGCGGGGCGGAACCGGGGGTCGGCGGCGATCGCGGCCAGGGTACGGCCGTCGGGCCGGGCCTCGCCGACCCAGTCGCGCAGGTCCAGCGCGAGGTCGGGGCCCGGGTCGGCGACCGGGACGCCCTCGGCGAGCAGCAGGTCGAGCAGCTCGATCCGCGTGGTGCCGGCCCGGCGGCCCTGGAAGAGGTCGACCGGGACGCCGTCGGCGCGCAGTCGTGCGGCCATCCGGCCGGCCAGGGCGACGGTCTCGCCACTGAAGCCGCTGGTGCGCCAGCCCCGGCCGATGTGGGCCGTCCAGCGCTGCAGCCAGCCGGCCGGCGACGTGCCGTCCGCGGTGCCGTCGGCCGGGGCACCGTCGGCCGAAGCGTCGGCGGCCGGGGCACCGGCGTCGGCGGCACCGGCGGCCGACGGCCCGGTGAGCAGCTGCTCGGCCCCGGACTCGGCGAGGACGGACAGCCAGGAGGCGTCCTGGGCCGTCCGGTCGGTGGCGCCGGCCGGGTCGGGCATGATCTCCAGCAGCCGGACGCGGACCGCCGCGTCGCTGCGGCCCAGCTCCACGACGGCGCCGTGCCAGGACTTCCAGAACGCGCCGGGCGCCCGGTCGACGGCGGGTGAGGCGAGCAGTTCGGCGAGCAGGGCCCGCTCGTGCTCGGAGCGGTCCAGCCCGGCCGCCCTGATCAGGGCGCGCGCGTCCTCGGCGACCCCGGCGTAGGGGGCCATGCCGGCCGCCGAGCGTTCGGTGCAGAGCTGGCGGAAGCGCTGCCAGGCCGTCAGCGGGTCGAGTCGGCCGCTCAGCTCCTTGACGTACTGGCGCAGGGCCTTGACGGTGAGGGCGCCGGCCAGCGCGAACTCCAGGAAGACGGCGCGCAGCCGCTCCTCGTCCACCGTCAGGCCGTGGGCGCGCTCGGCCTCGCGGGCCTTGCCGAAGAACGTCCCGGCGTAGGTCTGGTTGCCCTGTTCGAGGAAGATCCGGCCGACCTCCTCGCAGTAGGTGGGCAGGAAGTGCGGCACGGCGCGGCCGAGGCGCACGGCGAGCGCCTCGAAGCCGTCCTTGGCGTGCCCGGGCTTGGACTTCGCCTGCCGGGCGAGCCGCTCCATCTCCTTGACCAGGGCGAGCGCGTGGTGCCCGTTGGCCGGGTCGTGGACCAGCGCCCAGGCGGGGAAGCCGAGCGCCTCCTGCCGCACCTGGCCGACCTCGGCCGGCTCCCCGGCGGGCTGCAGGCCGAGGAAGTCGACGGCGAGGTCCTCGGCGGGGCCGAGCGCACCGGGGACCAGCCGCACCACGCGGCGCTCGCCGAGCACCGGGTGGGCGTACGTCCGGGCGGTGAGCACGTCGGCGGGGCTGTCGGGCCTCCCGGCGCCGGGCAGGGTGCCGGCCGGGAGCACCGCTCCGGCGTCCAGCAGGCGCTCGTGCGCGCGCCGCGCCCGCTCGGCCGTCGGCTCGGCGGCCGGGCGCCCGGCCCGGGACTCCTTCACTTCGGTGGTGCTCATGCGGCTTCCTCCCCTTCGACGGTGCGGCCGGCGTACAGCGCGGCGGCCATCCGCATCCCCTCGGACCAGGCGACCGGCCCGACCTGGGCCGGCGGCAGGACCTTCCCGTCCGGGCCGGTCCAGCTGAGTGCCCCGGTCTCGCACTCGTCGTACTCGTAGTAGTCGCCGACCCAGACCCGGGCCTCCAGCGGGACGCCGCCCTCGACGACCGGCAGGACGGCGTGGCCGCCGCGCACCCGGTAACCGAGCCGGGCGCACCGGCCGAGCAGGTCGCGCAGCGCGTTGTAGCGGCCGCCGGCGTAGGTGGTGACCTGGGTGCCGGTCGGTGCGTCGGCACCGCCCGGGCGGTGCCAGACCTCCCGGTACAGCTGCTGGACCTGCTGGGTGACGCCCAGCTCGACGGCGAACTCGCGCAGCTCGTCGAGGTCGCCCAGGAGGACGGGGTGGGGTATCCGGATCTCGCCGTCGGTGAGGCGCACGGTGTCCCCGTCGAGGTCTACCAGGCCGAGCCCGCGCTCGGCATCGGCGCCGCGCAGGAACCCGGTGACCGTGCCGTCGGCCCCGGTGACCACGAGGTCGCGCAGGACCTCCTGCCAGGCCTCGTCGGCCCAGACGGCGGTGATCACGGCGGCCGGGACCGGCAGCGAGCGGACCATCCACCGCTCGGCGTCCTCCAGGCAGCGCCGCCGGTGCGCGGCCAGCCATTCGGTGAGCTGCCTCAGCCCGGTGACCACCGGATCGTCGTTCAGCTTCGACGGGAGCGACTTCAACCGGCGGCCGGCCGCGTTGCGGCACACCACCCTGCCCTCCTCGTCGAGCGCGACTTGATAGCCGCCCGCTCCCGCTTCCACCCACGCCACGGCCGCTCTCCTCCCAGCTGGTCTGCGATGGGAGGAACGTAACGGGACACACTGACAACGCGGACGCCGGGGTTCGCCCCCGGTGGGCGACGGAATTCAAACCCGTCGAACGAGTGAACGACCGCGGTGGGATCCACTCGCCCGCACCCACGGTGCCGGGCGCTCCGGGCGGCGGCAGGCGCCCAGGACGGCGGCCGGCGCACCGGAAGGGCGGCCGGCGCCCCCGGACGACGGTCGGCGCTACCCGACCGTGAGGCGGAGGATGCGGTCGTCGCCGGGGCGCGGGTCGCCGCGGCCGTCGGTGTTGTTGGTCATCAGCAGCAGCGTGCCGTCCGGGTCGGCGACGACGGTGCGCAGGCGGCCGTAGGCGCCGTCGAAGAACTCCTGCGGCGCGGCGGCGAGGTGGTCGCCGTCGAGCGGCACGCGCCACACACTGGTACCGCGCAGCCCGGCGACCCAGACGGCGCCGTCGGCGTACGCGATGCCGCTCGGGGACGACTCGGAGGTGCGCCACCGCACCACCGGGTCGATGAACTCCGGGCGGTCCCCGATCCCCTCGACCTCCGGCCACCCGTAGTTGCCGCCGGCCCGGACGAGGTTCAGCTCGTCCCAGTTGTCCTCGCCGAACTCCGAGGCCCAGACCCTGCCCTGGGGGTCGAAGGCGATCCCCTCGACGTTGCGGTGACCGTAGGAGTAGACGGGCGATCCGGGGAACGGGTTGCCCGGGGCGGGGGCGCCGTCGGGGGTGACCCGGAGGATCTTGCCGCCGAGCGAGCTCAGGTCCTGCGCGAGGGCGCGGTTGCTGCTGTCGCCGGTGGTCGCGTAGAGCATGCCGTCCGGGCCGAAGGCGATCCGGCCGCCGTTGTGCCGGGGACCGTGCGGAATGCCAGTCAGGACGACGGTGGGGTCGCCGAGTTGCTGCCCGGCGGGCCGCGACGGGTCGTAGGGGAAGCGGACGATGCGGTTGTCGTTCGCGGTGCTGAAGTAGGCATAGACCAGGTGGTCGGTCGCGTAGCCGGGCGACAGCGCCAGGCCCAGCAGCCCGCCCTCCCCGCCGGGGACCACGCCGGGAACGGTGCCGACCTCGGTCTTGGCACCGCCCTCGGCCGCGACCCGGAGGATCCGCCCGTCGTCCCGCTCGGAGACCAGCAGGTCCCCCCCGGGCAGCACCGCCAGGCCCCACGGCGACCGGAGACCGTCGGTGACGGTGCCCTGGACGGCGACCGACGGCGTCGCGCCGGGCGAGGCGGGGACGGGGGCGGAGGCCGGTGGCGACGCCGGGGTGGGGAGCGGGGAGGAGGCGAAGGTCCCGACCGTCGAGGGCGTCCCGGGTGCGGGCTCGGCGGAGGAGCAGCCCGCGGCCGCGGCCGGCCCGAGCACGAGGGTGAGCAGCACGACGGCGGTTCGGCGGAGCACCGGTGGGCCTCCCGGAGCGGAACGAGCGGGACGGGTTCGGATGCGGCGCCACCCAGGACACCACATCCGCCCGCAACCGGGCGGGCAACCCGCCGCCGGGCCCGCGAAGGGCCGTCCGGCCACCCTCGGTCCCCGCCCTCCGGACGCCTCAGCCCGCGGCCACCCGGGCGCCCGCCCTCGGCACGATCACCGGCGCGCCGTCGCCGGGGGCGGCCAGCACGTCGCTGTCGATGTCGTAGAGGGCCCGGACCAGCGGCGCGTCCACCACCTCGCGCGGCGCGCCGCACGCGACGACCTCGCCGTCCCGCATCGCGACCACCAGGTCCGCGTACCGGGCGGCGGCCGCGAGGTCGTGCAGCACCATGACGACGGTGCGCCCGCCCGCCGCGACCTCGCGCACCAGCTCCAGCACCTCGACCGCGTGGCCGAGGTCGAGCGCGCTGGTGGGCTCGTCGAGCAGGACCACCGGCGCGTCCTGCGCCAGCACCATGGCCAGCCAGCAGCGCTGCCGCTGGCCGCCCGAGAGCCGGTCCAGGCGGCGGTCGGCGAAGGCGTCGACGCCGGTGGCGCGCAGCGCCTCGGCGGTCAGCCGCTCGTCCTCCGCCGACCACTGGCGGAACAGGCCCTGGTGCGGGTGGCGGCCGTAGCGGACCAGCCCGGCCACGGTGACCGCCTCGGGCGCCTGCGGGCTCTGCGGGAGCAGCGCGACCCGGTGCGCGGCGTGGCGCGGACGCAGCCGCCAGATGTCCTCGCCGCCGACCAGCACCCGCCCGGCGTCGGGCCGGTGGAGCCGGGCGATCGAGCGCAGCAGGGTGGACTTGCCGCAGCCGTTCGGGCCGACGATCGCCACCACCCGCCCGGCGGGCAGGACGAGGTCGACCGCGTTCAGCACCGGGCGCCCCGGACCGTAGCCGGCCGTGAGCCCTTCGACCGTCAACTCCATGGCGTCCTCCTTCGGTTGGCGCGGGTGCCGGGGGCCGTGGGTCAGGACTTGGCGCCGAGCGCCTTGCCGATGTCCCCGATGACCACGTCCGCGGCGAGCGGGCCGCCGCGGGTGGACCAGACCGAGCCGTCCACGGTGACGGTGTGGTTGTTCTTCACCGCGCCCAGCTCCTGGTAGGCGGGCTTGGACTGGACGTCCTTCAGCGCGGCCTTGCCGTCGTCGGTGAGGGTGGAGAGGAACAGCCAGTCGCCGTCGATCTCGTTGATCTTCTCCAGGCTGAGCGCCGGGGTGTGCGCGTTGCCGTCCTTGTCCTGCGCCTTCGGGCGGGTCAGGCCCATGTCCAGGGCGACGCCGCCGGCGAACTGCTTCTTCTCCATCCAGCTCGGCCCGGTCGGGTTCCAGCGGACGATGGAGACCGCGGCGCCCTTGTTGGCGCCGAGCTCGCCGCCGGCCTTGGCCGCCTTGGCGTCGTAGTCGGCGATGACCTTGTTCGCCTGCTCCAGCTTGTTGACGGCGTTTCCGATGCCGCGGAAGGAGAGCTTCCAGTCGTCGGTCGGCGCCATCGTGACCAGCGTGGCCGGGGTGATCTCGCGCAGCTGCTTGAGCACCTGCTCGTCCTGCATGTCGCCGGCCAGGATCAGGTCCGGCTTGGCGGCGATCACCTTGTCCATCACGGGCTGCAGCAGGTTGCCGACCACCGGGACGCCCTGCACCTTGTCCTTCAGGTAGGCGGGCGGCTCGGCCAGGCCCTGGCCGTTGGTGATGCCGACCGGCTTGAGCCCGAGGGCGAGCACCGCGTCCAGGTCCTCCTGGGTGAGGGTGACGATGCGCTTGGGCTCGGCGGGGATCTCGACGGCCTTGCCGGTGGCGTCCTTGACGGTCCGCTTGCCGCCGGCGGCCGCGTCGGCGGCCGGGCCGCCGGACGTGGACGCCTTGTCGGCGGAGCCCTTCCCGGAGGAGCCGGAGGAGCCGCAGCCGGTCAGCAGGAGGGCTGCCGCCCCGGTGGCGGCCAGCGCCTGGACCGCCCGGCGGCGGACGAGGTGGAGCGGGCTCTGGGCGGTCGACATGGGTGCCTCCGGGCAGGGGTGTTGCAGGGGAGTCGGGCCGGTCCGCGGCAATCGGTGCAGCACCGGGCGGCCATCGGAACGCAATGACCATTAGGTTAGCCTTACCTTATGACAATGTCGCAAGTGGGTGCCGCCGAACCGCCCCGCACCGGCCCGGACACCGTCCCCGGCCCCGCCTCCGACGCACCGAACTCCGCCCCTGCCCCGCGGGGTTCCTCACCCGCAGGGCCGGACCCCGATCCGTCCGGGTCGCCGGACGCGCCACGGACCGGCTCCCGCACCGCCTGGCTCACCGTCGGCGGCGTCCTCGCCGCCCTGCTCGCGCTCGCCGCGCTCTCGCTCTGCGTCGGCGCCGGCGAGGTCGGCCCCGCCCGCGTGCTCGACTACCTGCTCGACCGCGGCGGCGCCCGCGCCGACAGCCGGCTCGCCCTGGTCGTGGGCGACCTGCGCCTGCCGCGCACCCTCACCGCCCTGCTGGTCGGCGGCGCGCTCGGGGTCGCCGGTGCCCAACTCCAGTCCGTCACCCGCAATCCGCTCGCCGAGACCGGCCTGCTCGGCGTCAACGCGGGCGCCTCGCTCGGCGTCGTCCTCGGCATCGCCGTCCTCGGCGTGCAGAGCAGCTTCGGCTACCTCGCCTTCGCCTTCGGCGGGGCCGTGCTCGCCAGCGGGATCGTGCTGGCCTTCTCCGGCGGCCGGGCCGGCGGCTCGCCGATGCGCCTGGTGCTCGGCGGCTCCGCCGTCGGCGCGACCTTCGGCGGCCTGACCGGGGTACTGATCGTCAACTCCCCCGAGGCGTACGACCGGTACCGGGTCTGGGTGCTCGGCTCGCTGGCCGGCGTGGAGGGCTGGACGACACTGCGCCAGCTCGCCCCGGTGCTCGGCGCCGGCTTCCTGGTGGCCGCGGCGACCACCCGCCCGCTCGCCGCACTCGCCCTCGGCGACGACCTCGCCCGGGGCCTCGGCCACCGCCCCGGCGCCACCCGGGCGGCGGTCGCCACCGCCGCCACCCTGCTCACCGCGTCGGCGGTCGCCCTGGCCGGCCCGATCTCCTTCCTCGGCCTGCTGGCCGGCTTCCTGGCCCGCGCCGCCGCCGGCCCGCGGGTCGGGCGGCTCACCCTGCTCGCCGGCCTGGTCGGCGCCGCCGTCCTGACCGGGGCCGACGTGCTCGCTCGGGTGGTGGCCCGCCCGTTCGAGGCGCCGGTCTCCGTGATCGTCGCGCTGATCGGCGCGCCCACCCTGATCGCCATCGTCCGCTCCCGGCGGATGGCCGCGCTCGGGATGACCGACACCGCGCCGACCGAGTCCTCGCCCGGGCGACGGGAGGAGACCGCCGGGACGCCCCGGCCGGACGTGGTGCTGCGGCGCGGCGCGCTCTCCGTGCTACTCCCCCGCCGCTCCGCGCTGGCCGCGCTGGGCCTGGCGGGCGTGCTGCTCGCCGCCGTGGTGGTCTCCGCGCACGCCGGCCAGAGCGACCTCGACCTCGGCCGCACCTTCCGGGCGGTCTTCGGCTACGGCGACCGTCTCGACGTCCTGCTGGTGCAGAAGTTCCGGCTCGGCCGGATCGTCGCGGGCATCGCCGCCGGCGCCGCGCTCGGCCTGGCCGGCTGCCTCACCCAGACGCTCGCCCGCAACCGGCTCGCCACCCCCGAACTGCTCGGCGTCAACGACGGCGCGACCGCCGCCGTGCTGATCTCGGTCACCGCCTCGGGCGCGTTCGGCGCCTGGTGGGCCGGACCGCTCGGCGCGCTCGCCGCCGTCGCCGTGGTCACCGTGGTCTCCGGCGGCCTCGGCGCGCGCGGCTACCGGGTCCTGGTCGTCGGCCTCGCGATGTCGGCCCTCGCCTCGGCGGTCATCCAGGTGGCGATGGCCCGCCGCTCGCTCAACTCGGCCGGATCGCTGTACGTCTGGACCTCCGGCAGCCTCAACGGCCGCGACTACGAGGTGGCCACGCCGGTCCTGGTCGGGCTGGCCGTCCTCGTCCCGCTCGCGCTGGTCGCCGCCCGCCGCCTCGCGGTGCTGCGCTTCGACGACAACGTGGCGTCCTCGCTCGGCGTCGACCCGGGCCGGGTGCGGCTTGCCTGCCTGCTGCTGGCCGTCGCCCTGGCGGGCCTCGCGGTCGGCGTCTGCGGCCCGGTCGGCTTCGTGGCACTGGCCGCCCCGGTGATCGCCGGCCGGCTCGCCGGGCCCGCCCGCGTCCCGGTGCTCGGCTCCGCGCTGGTCGGCGCGGTGCTGATCGTGCTCGCCGACACCCTCGGCAGGGTGCTGATCGACGGCGTCGAGATCCCGGTCGGCATCGTCACCACCGTGCTCGGCGGCCCCTTCCTGCTCTGGGTGCTGCTCGGCCGCAGGAGCAACCCCGCCTGATCCCCGAGGAGTCACCGCCATGCAGAACCACTTCCCGCCCTCCGACGAGGAGTTCTGGGCCCGCGTCGCCGCCGAGGGCGCGCCGCTGGTCGATCCGGACCCGGACGACCCGGCCTACCGGCTGGTCACCTTCGTCCACCGCGACGGGCCCGCCGACGATCCCTCCGACGCCGTGCTCGCCCTCGTCCACACCGTCACCGACAAGGACCGGCACGCCGGCGACCTCGCCCCGCACCTGATGCGGCGCCGGTCCGGCGGCTGGTCCCACACCTACCGGCTGCGCGCCGACCACCGGGCGTCCTACCAGCTGTACCCGGTGCGGGGTGCCGTGCCGGGCACGGCGCGCGCCGACTGGCTCCGCGTCCTGGACGGCGCCCGCCCCGACCCGCTCGCCCGCGGAGCGCGGCTGCCCGCCCGCGACGGCCGCCGGCCGTCCTCGGTGTTCAGCCTGCCCGACGCCCCCGCCCAGCCGTACGCGCAGCGGCGCGCGGACGTGCCGCGCGGGCGGACGGTGACGGCCGAGGTGGCGGGGCGCCGGGTGGACGTCCACCTCCCCGCCGGGACGGGTGCCGGGACCGGGGCGGACGCCGCGCCACTGCCCGTCCTGGTACTGCTGGACGGCGAGATGTGGGGCGAGGTGCTGGCCGTCGGCGACACCCTCGACAACCTCGCCGCGGACGGCGTGATCCCGCCGACCGCCGCGCTGCTCGTCCACACCATGGGGCCGGGCCGCCCGGAGGACCTGAGCTGCAACCCCGACTTCGTCGACCTCCTCGCCGACCGGCTGCTGCCGTGGGCCGCCGCCGAGCACGGCACGGCGCTCGCGCCGGACCGCACGGTGGTCGCCGGCCAGAGCGCCGGCGGCCTGACCGCCGCGTTCGCCGCCTTCCGCCGGCCCGACCGGTTCGGCAACGCGCTCTGCCAGTCCGGATCGTTCTGGTGGCCGGACGGGACGGAGTTCGACGCCGGCAGCGAGTGGCTGACCAGGCAGTTCGCGGCGGAGCAGCGCCGGGCGGCCCGGTTCTGGGTCGAGGTCGGCCTGCAGGAGTGGATGCTGCTGACGCAGAACCGCCACCTGCGGGACGTCCTGGTGGCCCGCGGCTACGACGTCGCGTACCACGAGTTCAACGGCGGCCACGACTACGCCTGTTGGCGCGGCGGACTGGCCGACGGCCTGATCCACCTGCTGGGCTCGCCCGCGCGGGAGGTCCGGCCCCCCGGCGCCTGACGCGGCGAAGGGCGGGGGCCGGCCGCCGCGTCGCCGGGTGGGCCGGCACCCGTCGCGCGGGCGTGTTGACCCATGGTTCGTAGGCGATCGTCAACTAGTCTGCGTCGACGAGGTGACAGGTGACGTCACACCGACGAAAGGCTGATCATGGTCGAGAACTACACGGATCTGCCGGCGCCCGAGTCCGTGCGCATCATCGACTTCGACGAGGCGCAGGTCGTCCCGGGGATCGTGCCGGCCACGTTCATCCTCATCGTGAACGGGGTCATGCCCTACCAGAACATGACGGTCCGCCTGTCGCCGCGGGTCTACATCGAGCGGCCGGTCTACTGGGGCATCGAGGTCGTCGGCTCGCTGCCCGGCATCGGGATCCCCGCCACCGCCCCGTACACCGTGTCCCTGCCGCTGGACGGCGTCCTCGGGACCAGGGGGATCGAGGTGATCGGAGCGAACCGGACCCAGCAGATCGCCGTGCCGTAACGCCACACCCGGCCGCACCCGGCCGCAGCCCCGGGATCCGCGAACCGGTCGAACCGTCCGGCTCCGCGGACCCCGGGAGGGCCGGGCATCCGGGACGGCCGGGACGGCAATTCTCGTGCGGGCCACCCGGCCCACTCTATACAATGTCACATTGTGACTCACCGTCCGTTCCAGCCCTCCGTCGACTACCCACCGCTGGCCAGGCTGCTCTCCGCCGCCGGGCCGAAGGCCGTCACGCCCGCGGAGTTGCGCGCCCAGGATGCTCAACTGCCGCCCACCGGCAGCCTCTTCGCCGGCCCCGACGGACTGCTCACCGGCTTCGGCCGGATCCGCCTCGTGGAACCCGGCCCGGACGGCGAGCTCGCCGCCTTCGCCACCGCCTGGCGGGCGCCGTGGACCCCGCCCGGCGACATCGCCTCGCTCGTCGTCGGCACGAAGGACCTGGCACCGGATCGCCTGCTCCCCCTGATGGACGCCCTGGAACGCTGGGCCCGCGGCGCGGGCGCCCGCCGCCTCCTCGGCGAACTGGCCCAGGGCCACGCCGAACTGCTCCGCCTCGCGATCGCCCGCGGCCACCGGATCGACGCACACATCCGAACGGCCACGGCCCGGCTGGACACCCTCCCGCCGGCCGTGCCCCCGCCCGGTATCCGGCTGGGCACGCTCGCGACCACCTCCGCCCCGCAGCCGGCCCTCCAGCTCTACCGGCTCTACCGCGAGACCCTGCGCGACAACCCCGGTTTCGTCGACGCGCTGCCCGACTTCGACCACTGGTACGCGGAGGCGGTGGCCGGCGAGGGGTGCCGCCCGGACTGGATGTTCACCGCCGAGTGCGCGGGCCGGATCGTCGGCGTCAGCACCGCCCGCGCCACCCGCGACCCGCGCACCTGCCACATCGACTACACCGGCGTGCTGCGTCCCTGGCGGGGCCGCGGCCTCGCCCGGAGCCTCAAGCTGCACGCGGCCCGCCGCCTCGCCGGCCACGGCGTGCGGACCGTGCACACCGAGGTCGAGGCCGGCAACGCGCCGATGGTCGCGGTCAATTCGGCCCTCGGCTACCGGTGGGGGCCGGGACACCACCGGCTGGTGAAGCAGCTCTGACCCCGCACCGGCCGGCCCCGGAGGCGGCCCCGGCCCCGGACCCGCGCGCCCGTCACCGGCCTCCCCGCGCTACCGGCCGCCCAGCAGTGACGGTCCGGCCTGGCTGGCCACCAGTTCCCGGTACGGGAGGCAGCGCGTCAGCAGGGTCGGGTGGTCGGCGGCGTCGACGACGGTGCCGCGGTTCATCATGATCACGTGGTCGGCCCGCTGGACCGTGGAGAGCCGGTGGGCGACCACGACCACCGCCCGGCGGCGGGCCAGGCGCTCCACGATCTCGCGGAACCGCAGTTCGTTGAGGCCGTCCAGCTGACTGGTGGGCTCGTCCAGCAGGACGATGTCGGTGTCGGCGAGCAGCGCCCGGGCCAGCGCCATCCGCTGGCGCTGGCCGCCGGAGAGGTCCGACTCCCGGCCCAGCACGGTGTCCAGGCCCTGCGGGAGGCGGGCGACGTCCTCGGCCAGACCGACGGCGGCCAACGCCTCGGCCAGCTCGCCGTCGGCGGCCGGGCCGACCCGGCCGAGCTGCAGGTTCTCCCGGGCGGTGGCCTCCAGCAGGGTGAACGCCTGGTCCACGTAGGCCATCCGGGCGCGCAGCGCGCCCAGCGGCCAGCTCCCGGCGTCGTGGCCGAGGACGCTGATCGCGCCGGCGGAGGGGCGGACGAACCGGCCGACGAGCGAGAGCGCGGTGGTCTTCCCGGCACCGGAGGGCCCGACCACCGCGGTCAGCCCGGTGCGCGGGACGCTGAAGGAGACGGCGCGGAGGGCGGCCTCCCCGGACCCGGCGTGGGTGTAGGAGACGGAGCGGAAGACCACGGCCGGGGCGTCCGGCTCGGGGGCGGGGGCGGTCCGGTCGGCGTCGTCCGGGTCAGCCTCCAGCGGCAGGGCCAGCAGTTCGTTGCAGCGGTCCCGGGCCGCCAGCCCGGCCTGGAGCCGTCCGAAGCCGGTGGCCAGCGTGTTCACCGACGGGACGGTCTGGAGCAGGTAGAGCAGGAACGCGGCGAAGGCGGCGACCTCCAGGTCGCCCGCCGCCAGCCGGGCACCGCCGGTGAGGATCACCGCGATCATCGCGAACTGGTTGCCGAGCGTCAGCACCGCGGGCACCAGCGCGCCGAGGCGGGCCCCCGTCAGGGAGACCGCCCGCAGCTCCTCGGCGTCCCCGGCCAGGGCCCGGTCGGCCACCGGTTCGGCCCGGTACGCCTTGATCGTGGTGAGCGCTTCGAGGTTGGCCGTGAAGCGCTGGGCGATCCGCCCGACCGCGTCCTGCTGCCCGCTCACGTTGGACCGCATCCGGCGCATGATCACCAGAACCAGCACGGTCAGCACGGCGAGCGCGGCCACGGTGACGGCGGTGAGCACCCAGTCGATCCACACCATCACGCCGAGGGTCGCGAGGACGCTGAGCGCGGCGAGCGGCAGCTGGGTCGCCACCTCGACCACCTGCCGGAGCAGTTGCGCGTCGGAGGTGACCCGAGCGGCGAGGTCGCCGGTGCCGCGGGCCCGCACCACGGGCAGCGGCAGCCGCAGCGCGTGCGCCATGATGCCGACCCGCAGGCGGTAGGTCATCCGCTCGCCGATCCGGGCGAGCTGGAAGCCCGAGAGGGCCTGGGCCAGTGCGCCGCCGACGGCGGCACCGGCCATCATCAGCAGACCGGGAGCGAGCGAGCGGTGGGCGGAGAAGTCGCCGACGATTTTCTGCACCAGCAGCGGGAGCGCGAGTCCGGCGGCGGTGGCCGCCACGGCGAGCAGCAGGGCGACGACGAGCCGGACGGGCTGGGCGGCGAGTTCACGGCGCAGCCGGAACGGCGGCACGAGGGTCTCGGCGGTGGGGGGCTGGTCGGCCACGGGTTGCCTCTCTGCTGGGGGCCGGTGTTCCGCCGCGGCCGGCCTGGCCGGCCGGACCTGCCGATCGGAGCGGACGGAACCGACCGATCGGAGCGGACGGACCGGCGAGGACGGACACGGGCTCGGGCGGACGGCACGGCGGCGGACTCGCGGGCCCCGGAGCGCCCCGCCCCGGAACCCCGCCGCCCATGGACCGGGCCGCAGCGGAGACCGCTGCGGCCCGGTGACCGGCCAGGTGCCCGGAGATCACCGGGCCGGCCTCGCCGTACTACCCCGCCCTACGGGCGGTGGCGGTACGGCTCAGAGGCAGATGAGCGTGCTGACCGTGCTGGTGCCGCAGTTGAGCACGCTCAGCGAGCTGGTGCTCGCGAGGGTGTCGTCGATCGGGGCCGCCTCGGTCTCGGGCAGCTCCATGGTCTGGAGGTCGAGGATCGCCATGACGTTCTCCTTCACTGTGCGGTGAATCACCCGGCCGGGCGGCCGGGAGCCAAGGGGGGCGCGGCAGTCGCGCCCGGGGCGGACGGGCCGGACGGCCCGTCAGCGGGAGGTGGGGCGCGAGCGCGGCGGTGCGGTGCCGGGCGCCCCGGTGAACGGGAGGAAGGGGGTGCCCGCCAGGGCCGTGCCCAGCGCCAGCAGCACTCCGGCCGAGCCGGTGGCGAGGTCGGTCGAGAGCCGCAGCAGCTGGTCGCCGGGGAAGGCGAGCCACCCCCGGTAGGGGATCTGGTGCAGGGCCAGCAGGGCGCGCTGCCGGTCCAGCAGCGTCGCGCCGCCCGCCTCGCCCGCGCCGTCGCCGTCCGTCGTACCGCCGGCACCGTCCGCCGTACCGCCGGCGCCGAGCGGGGCGACGCCCGCGGCCCGCCGCTGGGTGAGGGCGAGGTAGCCGAGCAGTCCGGCCCGCCCGTTGAACAGGCCGGGCTGGATGACGAACTCGGGCTCGCCGGCGCGCCGGATCGGCGCCTCCCGGTCCGCCAGGGCGGAGTCCGGCCGGTGGGCGAGCAGTGCGTCCAGCGCCAGCCCGATGCCCGCGCTGCCGGTCTCGACGTAGGGCAGGACGCGGCGGCCGTCGACCACCTGGAGCGTCCCGTCGCCGACCCTGACGCACCGTTCGAGGTCCAGCTCCAGCAGGGTCTCGGCCTGGTCCAGCAGCGCGTGGTCGCCGGTGTGCTCGTGCAGCCGGACCAGGGCGAGCGCGGCACCCGAGGCGCCGGCCAGCAGTCCGGCGCGGCGCCGGGGGTCGCTGTTCCCCGCCTTCTCCCATGCCCCGGCGGCCGACCTGGCCTGGGTGAGCGCCTCCTCCAGCAGCCGGTCGTCCTGTGCGGCGAGGGCGAAGTGGAGCAGCGTGAGGGCGATGCCGGGACCGCCGGCGGCCAGCCCCGGCCCCGGTTCGGCCCCCGCGGACGTCGCCGTGGTGAGCCGGTGCAGGAGCTCCACCGCCTGCTCGCGCTCGCCCAGCAGGTCCAGGACGTAGGCCACGCCGTGACCGCCGTGGTAGAGGCCGGCCGGGAGGGTGCGGCCGCGGGCGGCGGCGGCCAGCCAGCGGACGTGGCCGGGGTCGACGGCGGCGCCGGTGGCGTGCAGGGCGTAGAGCACGCCGGCCGCGCCGTGGGCCAGGCCGAGCCCGCCCTGGGTGAACTGGGCGACGTCGCCCGGGAAGAGCCGGTCGGTGCGGTCGGGGGTGGCCGCCGCGGCGATGCCGGCGGCGAGCGAGTCCCGGATCGCCGGCCAGTCCGCGACCGGTGCCTCCAGCAGCGCCCTGGTCTCGGCGCGGCCCAGGTCGAGTTCGGGGCGGGGCGTCCGGCCGTCGGAGGGTGCGGAGCCGAGGTAGCGGCGGATGTCGTCGGCGTAGCCGGCCGGCACCGGGAAGCGGCGTTCGACGGCGTCCGCGAGCTGCCCGGCCTTGCCCGGGTCGAGGGCGGTCAGCTGGGCCAGCGGGAAGAAGAGCCAGAGGCGGATCGCCGCCAGCCCGTACCGGTCGATGTCCGTCCCGGTGTAGCCGAGCGGTGCGGTGAAGCCCGCGGCGCCCAGTGCGGGCCGGAGGAAGTCGTCGAGGGTGCTGGCGAGTTCGAAGTCGATGAAGCTGAGCTCGCCGTCCGGCCGGATGATCAGATTGCGCGGGTGGAGGTCGCCGAAGACCACGCCGCGGGCGTGGATCCCGGCCAGGGCCCGCTCCACCTGCTCGACGATCGCGAGGGCGTCGCGGGTGTACTCCGCGACGGCGTCCTCGTCGGCGCCGGGGTGGATCAACGGGTAGCGGGCCGTCAGCCACTCGCTGAGGGACCGGCCCTCGACGTACTCCTGGACCAGGAACTCGTGCTCCCAGGCGGTCAGCAGTCCGTGCTCGGCGGGCACGCCGGGTGCGCCGGCGAGGCGGGCGAGGATGCCGTGCTCGTTGCGCAGCCGGGTCACCGCGTCGACGCCGCGCTGGTCGAGTCCGGCGAACGGCCGGGCCTCCTTCAGCACCACGGGCGGCCGGTCCGCACCGTCGCGGGCCAGGTAGACGCCGCCGGCGTTGGAGAAGTGCAGGACGCGCTCCACCGTGTACGGCAGCCCGGTGTCCTGCTGCGCCGCGCGCTCGGCCACGGCCGGGGCGATGCAGTCCGGGACGGGCGCCCAGGGCGGGACGGCGAAGCCGGCACCCCGGACGTCCGGGACGAGCCGTCCGTCGGGCCCGGTGAGGGCGAGCACCCGCTCCCCCTGCTCGTTGCGGCAGTAGCGCTCGGCGAAGCCGCCGTACCGGAGGTAGAGCGGCCCGTCGGCCCAGCGCAGGTCGCTGAGGATGTAGGGGCCCTTGCGGCCGGCCAGCAGTCGGCCGAGGCCGTGGAGACATCGCTCCAGTTCCGCGTCGTCCACCGGGTAGAGCGTGCAGAACTTCCCGCTGGAGCCACGCGGCGCGTACTTGGAGTTCTGCACCTGGAGGATCGGCAGTCCGCGCAGGAACTTGAAGGTGATGCGTTCGCGCAGGCAGTAGGCGTGGACGGTCTCCAGCACCTCCTCCGCGGTCTCGATGCACGAGGAGACGTGGATCTTCCAGCCCTGGTCGGGGATCCGGACGCCGGTGGGACGCACGACGGACCACATCTCCAGCTCGCCGCGCTCCCAGCCGTCGGGCAGCGGCCGGGTGACGGCGGCGAACTCCTCGTGCGCTCCCCAGCGCCGGGGCGAGTCGTAGAAGAGCGGGTCGGCGTAGGCGTAGGCCTCGTACCGGTTGTCCAACGGAACCCTCCTCGGTGCAGGGACCTGCGCAGGCGGGACGGCGGGAGAAAAGCTGGTGATGGTGGGGAGCCGGGGTCTGTCGCGCCCGGCGTCGCGGAAGTGCCGGCCGGAAGCCACGGTGTGGAAGTGCCGTATGGCGATGCGACCATCAGAATAGTGGAGCCACAGAGGATCCCTCTGCAACGGCGCACTTCCCATACGACGGAACGATTCTGCGCACCGGATCGCGCACCCGGCCGGCCCGTGAGCCGGGCGTAGGACGGTGCGCCACCGCATGGCGCGGACGGGCCGCGACAGCGTGCGCGCGCCACCCGGGGCGATCACCCCGGCGCGGCCGGTCGGCCGGGGTACGACCCATCTCACCTGCGATGACGCCGCCGCCACGGCCCGCCGCGAGCGACGGCGGCCGGGCCGACGCCGCCGTGGCGGGCTCCGGCGCACGCCCGGCGGAGGGCGGGATTCCGCCTCTCGGCATTCACCTGCCCGGACACCGGGAATCCACTGGAAATGGCGAACGTAATATCATCTGCCGCATCTCTGTTCTATTACGGAATTATTCCCGGGGAGCGGATTATTCGTTTCTGCTCGGCTCCCCACGGCCCCGGGAACACTCGTGGCACCGGGAAATCACAACTGTCCCGGGAACGCCCGGCCGGAAACCGCCGCGAGCCCGCCCCGGAAGGTCCGGGGGCGGGCTCGCACGGGTCCTCCGACGCCCTAGTCCAGCGGCGGCGGGCCCGGGGCGTCGTGGGGGAGGCGGGCCGCGACCAGCGTGCCGGCGGCGACCAGCGCCGCCGTCAGGAGCAGCGCCGCCCGGTAGGGGCCGGGCTCGGCCGCGTGGGTACCGTCCTCCGCGAGCACGCCGACGAGGGCGGCCGCGGCGGCGATGCCGACGGCCCCGCCCAGGGTGCGGACGATGGTGAAGAGGCCCATCGCCCGGCCCATCGCGGGCGGCGGCACGTCGGCGAAGCCGGCGATCTGCAGGGTGAGCACCGCGGTGCCGAGGATCAGCCCGATGCCGAACATCAGCGCCCGGACCGCCCAGGCGTTCTCACCGACGCCGGGGGCGGCGAGCGCGGCCAGCACGAGGGCGGCGAGGAGCAGCGCCGGCACGGCGAGCCGGCGCGGTCCGATCCGGGGCAGCAGGCGGTCCACCACCTGGGAGGCGGCCATCAGGCCGATCGCCTCCGGGAAGACGCTCAGCCCGGCGTCCAGGGCGGAGCCGCCGAGGGCCGCCTGGTGGAGCAGCGGGAAGACGAACAGCGCGCCCATCAGTCCGGCGGAGGTCAGCAGGGCGAGCCAGGTGGCCGCGCCGAAGACGCGGTCGGCGAGCAGCCCGAGGTCCACCAGCGGCTCGTCGGTGCGTAGCTGGTGCCGGACGGCGGCGCCGAGCAGCAGGAGGCCGAGCACCCCGGCGGTCGCGACGCCCGGGGAGGACCAGCCGTGCGCCGGGCCGAAGCCGAGCGCGTAGGTGAGCAGGGCGAGGCCCGGGGCGGCGAGCAGGAAGCCGGCGGTGTCGAAGCGGCCGGTCTGCTCCTCCTCCCCCGCTGGCAGGCCGAGCAGACCGGTGAGGACGGCGGCCGCGCCGATCGGCACGTTCACCAGGAAGAGCCAGTGCCAGGAGAGGTGTTCGGTGAGGAAGCCGCCGAGCGGCGGCCCGAGGGCGGGCATCAGCGCGGTCGGCACGATCAGCACCTTGCCCAGCCCGGCGCGCTCGTGCGGTGCGAAGGCGCGGAAGAGCAGCGTCATCCCGACCGGGGTGAGCAGCCCGCCGGCGACGCCCTGGACGGCCCGGGCGGCGGAGAGCGCTCCGAGGCCGGGCGCGGCGGCGCACAGTGCGGAGGCGAGCGTGAAGCCGGCCAGCGCGGCGAGGAAGACCCGCTTGACGCCGTACCGGTCGCCGAGCCAACCGGCCGCCGGCAGCCCGAGGGCGAGGCCGACCAGGAAGGCGGTCTCCACCGCGTTGGCGGCGGAGACCGGTCGGCCGAAGTCCTCGGCGATGGTGAACAGCGCGGGGTTGACGATCGTCGAATCCAGGCCGTTCATGCACATCGCGGCCGTGTAGACGACGACCACCGCGACGCGCCCGGCGAACCGGGGGCGCGCCGCGGGGGCCGGGGCTGCGGCGCCGGTCACCGTACCGGGCACAGGTCGGTCCAGTGGGCGGTGATCCAGTCCAGCGCCTCGGTGCGCGGGCAGGGCCCGTGGGCGGCGTTCCAGCCGGCCGGGACCGCGGCGAAGGCCGGCCAGAGCGAGTGCTGGCCCTGGTCGTTCACGAGGGCGAGGAAGTCGCCGTCGCCGTCGAAGGGGTTGGCGGGGGCGTCACTCATGGGTGGCGTTCTCCAGGGTTGCGAGGTGTTCGGCGACCACGCGCGCGATGTGCGCGATCGGCTCGGGCAGGGTCATGTCCTTGTGCGAGCAGGCGACGTCGGTGTTGCGGATCCGGCCGGCCGTGTAGGGGGCCCAGAGTTCGGGCACCAGGGTCTCGTCGATGGTGTCGACGGTGGCGCGGAAGAACAGCACGTCGCCCTCGAAGCGGCGGTGGTCGTAGCCGCGGACGAGGTGGTTGGTGTTGAGGTAGATCCGGTTGAGCGCCTCGACCGTGGCGTCGTCCAGGCCGGCCAGCGGGCTGCCCTCGCGGCGCAGCAGCTCGGTGACGTGGGCGAGTTCGAGCGGGCGGCCGTCGAGGTCCGCCGGCCCGTAACCGCCCATGGTGAGCAGCGCCTCCAGGGCCTCGGCCTGGTCGGGCACCGGCAGCTCCCGGAAGCCCTCGGCGGGGTAGGCGTCGAGGACGGCCAGCAGCTCGACGGCGCAGCCGAGTTCCTGCAGCCGGACGGCCATGGCGTGGGCGATGATGCCGCCGGTGGACCAGCCGAGCAGCCGGTAGGGGCCCACCGGCTGGACCTCGCGGAGCCGGTCGACGTAGTGCGCGGCCAGCTCCTCCAGGGTGCGCGGCAGCGGCCGGCCCGCGGTGGCGGCGCCGACCCCCTGGGCCTGGAGGCCGTAGATCGGCACGTCGGCTGGCAGGTGGCGGATCAGGCCGGTGTAGCACCAGCTCAGGCCGCCGGCCGGGTGGACGGCGAACAGCGGGGCCCGCTTGCCGGGGGCGGCGGGCCGCAGCGGGAGCAGGACGTCCAGTGCGTCGGCGCCGCGGACGTCCGCGGCGAGGGCGGTGTCCAGGGCGGCCGGCGTCGGGGCCTGGAAGAGGGTGCCGATGCCGACCTCCAGGCCGAGGACCGTGCGGATCCGGCCGGCCAGGCGGACGACCAGCAGGGAGTGGCCGCCGAGGGCGAAGAAGTCGTCCTCGGGGCCGACCGCCGGCCGGCCCAGCACCTCGGCGAAGAGCTCGCAGAGCTGCTGTTCGCGCGGGTTGCGCGGGGGTCGTCCGCCGCCGCCCGCGGGGGCGTCGGGGGCGGGCAGGGCCCGGCGGTCGAGCTTGCCGTTGGCGGTCAGCGGCAGCTGCTCCAGCAGTACGACCGCGGAGGGGACCATGTGGACCGGCAGGTCCGCGGCGGTGTGGGCGCGCAGCTCCTCGGCGGTGGGCTGCGCGCCGCCGCCCGGCGCCGGCACCGCGTAGCCGACCAGGCGCTTGTCGCCGGGCACGTCCTCCCGGACGATCACGGCGGCGTCGGCGACGCCCGGGTGGGCCGCCAGCACGGCCTCGATCTCGCCGAGTTCGATCCGGAAGCCGCGGATCTTGACCTGCTGGTCGGCGCGGCCGAAGTACTCCAGGACGCCGTCGGCGCGGCGGCGGGCGAGGTCGCCGGAGCGGTACATCCGGGTGCCGCGCTCGCCGAACAGCTCGGCGTGCGGGTCGGCGACGAAGCGTTCGGCGCTGAGCGCGGGGCGGCCGAGGTAGCCGCGGGCCAGGCCGGCGCCGGCCACGTACATCTCGCCGGTGACGCCGGGCGGGACGGGCTGCAGGTGCTGGTCGAGCACGTAGACGCGCAGGTCGGGGATGTTGACGCCGATGGTGCTGCTGGTACCGGCGGCGGCGCTCGCCCGGTCGAGGGCGACGTGGGAGACGTGCACGGTGGTCTCGGTGATGCCGTACATGTTGACCAGCACGGGCGCGTCGTCGGCGTGCCGCTCGTACCAGTCGTCCAGGCGGCCGAGTTCGAGCGCCTCGCCGCCGAACACCACGTAGCGCAGGGCGAGTTCGCGGCCGGGGTGCTCCCGGTCGGCGGCGCTGAGCTGGTAGAAGGCGGACGGGGTCTGGTTGAGCACGGTGACCCGTTCGCGGGCGAGCAGGTCGAGGAAGGCCGCCGGGTCCCGACTGACCAGGTGCGGGACGACGACCAGGCGGCCGCCGTGCAGCAGGGCTCCCCAGAGCTCCCAGACCGAGAAGTCGAAGGCGTAGGAGTGGAAGAGCGTCCAGACGTCCCCCGCGCCGAAGCCGAACCAGTGGTCGGTGGCGGTGAACAGCCGGACCACGTTGTGGTGGGTGACCGGGACGCCCTTGGGCCGGCCGGTGGAGCCCGAGGTGTAGATGACGTAGGCGACGTCGTCGGCGGTGAGCGGCCGGGTGCGCTCGTGCTGGGCCAGCGGGGTGGCCGGGTGGGCGTCCGGCTCGCCGCCGTCGACCAGGATCCGCGGCACCCCGTGGGCGGGGAGGCGTTCGGCGGTGGCGGTGTCGGTGAGCAGCGCGGCCGGCGCGGCGTCGGCCAGCATGTAGGCGAGCCGGTCGGCCGGGTAGTCCGGGTCGAGCGGCAGGTAGGCCGCGCCGGACTTGGCCACGGCGAGCAGGGCGGTGACGAGTTCGAGCGAGCGCGGCAGGGCGAGCGCGACGATGGTGCCGGGGCCGATCCCGCGGGCGGCCAGCAGGCGGGCCAACCGGTCGGCACGGGCGGAGAGTTCGGCGTAGTCGAGGCTGTCGCCCAGGTGACTGACGGCGGTCGCCCCGGGGTTGGCGCGGGCGGCGGCCTCGAACAGCTCGGGGAGGGTGGCGCCGGGGGCGGTGGCGACCGGGGTGCCGTTCCACTCGACCAGGGCCCGGTGCCGCTCCTCCTCGCTGATCAGCGGGAGCAGGCCGATCGCGGTGTCGGGCGCGGTGGCGGCGGCGGTGAGCAGCCGGGCGAGCCGGCCGGCCAGCGCCTGCGCGGTGGCCCGGTCGAAGAGGTCGGTGCGGTACTCCAGGAAGCCGGCGATGCCGCCGCCGGGCCGCTCGCCGGCGTTGAGGGTGAGGTCGAACTTGGCGGTGCCGGAGGGCACGGCGGCGACCCGCGCGGTGAGGCCGCCGCCCATGGCGAACTCCGCGTCCGGGACGCTCTGCCAGGCCAGCATGACCTGGAACAGCGGGTGCCGGGCCAGTGAGCGGGGCGGGTTGAGCTCCTCGACCAGCCGGTCGAACGGCAGGTCGGCGTGGTCGTGGGCGGCCAGCACGGTGGCCCGGACCCGGTCCAGCAGGGTGCGGAAGGTCGGGTCGCCCGAGGTGTCGGTGCGCAGCACCACGGAGTTGACGAAGTAGCCCACCAGGGCGGCGGTCTCGTCGCTGTCGCGGCCGGCGACGGGCGTGCCGACCGGGATGTCGGTGCCGCAGCCGTGCCGGGTGAGCAGCGCGGCGAGGCCGGCCTGGACGGCCATGAAGACGGTGGTGCCGGTGGTGCGGGCGAGCGCCGCCAGGGCGGCGTGGGCGGCCGGCTCCAGAGTGAACGGCACGGTGGCGCCGCGGTGTCCGGCGACGGCCGGGCGCGGCCGGTCGGTGGGCAGGTCGAGCTGGTCGGGCAGGCCGGCGAGGGTCTTGCGCCAGTGGTCGAGTTGCCGGACGGCGAGCGGGCTGGGCGCGTCGGCGGTGCCGAGCAGCTGCCGCTGCCAGACCACGTGGTCGGCGAACCGGACGGTGAAGTCCGGCAGTTCGGGCGCACGGCCGGCGCACCGGGCGGCGTGGGCGGCGGCCAGGTCGCGGGCCAGCGGGGTGGTGGAGGCGCCGTCGCCGGCGATGTGGTGGAGCAGCAGGAGCAGGGTGTGGCCGCCGTCCGGTTCGGCGAACAGCGTGGCCCGCAGCGGCGGTTCGGCGGCGAGGTCGAAGGCGTACCGGACGGCCTCGGCGAGCGAGTCGCCGTCGTGCAGCGGGACGTCGGCGGGCGGCAGGACGCGCTGGTACGGCTCGCCGTCGGCGGGCTCGACGCAGACGGTGCGCAGGGTCTCGTGCCGGGCGGCGAGGTCGGTGACGGCGAGCGCGAGGGCTTCGCGGTCGAGCGGGCCGGTGAGCGTGAGGACCAGCGGGATGTTGTAGGTGGGGCTGGGGCCTTCGAGCCGGTGCAGGAACCAGAGGCCGCGCTGGGCCGGCGAGAGCGGGAGCCGCTCGGGGCGCGGCGCCGGCACCAGGGCCGGGCGGGGTTCGGGCGCCGAGCGCTCGCGCAGCAGGGCGGCGAGGGCGGCCGGGGTGGGGTGGCGGAACACGTCGGCGAAGCCGACGGCCGCACCGAGGGTCTCGCGCAGTCGGGCGGCCAGGCGGCCGGCCAGCAGCGAGTGGCCGCCGAGCTCGAAGAAGGAGGCGGACCGGGCAGGGGCCTCGGGCAGGCCGAGGACGGCGGCGAACAGAGCGCAGACCACCTCCTCCTGCGGGGTGGCCGGCGCGTCGCCGCCCGCCGGCGCCTCGGCGGCCGGCTCGGGCAGGGCGCGCTGGTCGAGCTTGTCGTTGCCGGTGCGCGGCAGCTCGTCCAGGACGAGCACCGCGGCGGGCACCATGTGCTCGGGCAGCCGCTCGGCGAGGGCGGCGTGCAGGGCGTCCGGGTCGGGCGCGGTACCCGGCGCGGGGACGGCGTAGCCGAGCAGCCGCCTGCCCTGCGGGCCGGGCCGGGCGATCACCGCGGCCTGCGCCACGTCCGGGAGCCCGCCGAGGACGGCGGCGATCTCGCCGGGCTCGATCCGGAAGCCGCGGATCTTCACCTGGTCGTCGGCGCGGCCGAGGAACTCCAGGGTGCCGTCGGCGCGGCGGCGGGCGAGGTCGCCGGTGCGGTACATCCGGCCGCCGGGCGGCCCGAACGGGTCGGCGAGGAAGCGCTCGGCGGTGAGGTCGGGGCGGCCCAGGTAGCCGCGGGCCAGGCAGGCGCCGGCCACGTACAGCTCGCCCGGGACGCCGTCGGGGGCGGGGCGCAACGAGGCGTCGAGGATGTAGGCGCGGGAGCCGCGGACCACCCGGCCGACGGGGGTGCCGTCCGGTCCGGGGGTCCAGGAGTAGGCGTCGACGGTGGTCTCGGTGGGCCCGTAGAGGTTGAGCGGGGTGAGCCCGTCGACGGCGGTCAGCCGTCGCCAGAGGGCGTCGGGGGTGGCCTCGCCGCCGACCACGAGCACCGCCGGGCGGTGCCGCCCCTCGTCCAGCAGGCCTTCGGCGAGGAGGACCTCGAGGTAGGAGGGGGTGACGTCGAGGTAGTCGATCCGCTCCCGGTCGACGTAGCCGGCCAGGGCGGCCGGGTCGCGGTAGGTGGCGTCGTCCAGCAGGTGCAGTTCGTGGCCGTGGACCATCCAGAGCACCGGGTCCCAGGAGGCGTCGAAGGCGAACGAGGCGCTGTGGGCGACGCGCAGCCGGGTGCGGCCGGTGCGGGCGAGGGCGGGGGCGATGTGGTCCTCGCCGTGGCCGGCGTGCAGGTTGGCGAGCGAGGCGTGGGTGACCACGACGCCCTTGGGGCGGCCGGTGGAGCCGGAGGTGTGCAGCAGGTAGGCGGTCTGCTCGGGGGCCGGTCCGGGGAGCGGCTGCGCGCTGCTCGGCGAGGGGGCGGGAAGCGACGTGCCGGGCAGCAGGCCGAGTTCGGCCCGGACGGCCGGGTCGTCGAGGACCACGGCGGGCCGGCCGGGGCCGGTGAGGCCGGCAGGGCCGGCAGGGCCGGCGGGGCCACCAAGGCCGACGGGGCCACCAGGGCCGGCGGGGTCGTCCGCACCGGCCGGGAGTGCCGCGAGGGCGGCGGCGGTGCCGACGGCGCAGACCGGGCGGGCGTCGGCCAGGATGTCCGCGATCCGCCGGCGCGGGTGGGCGAGGTCGAGCGAGAGGCAGGCGCCGCCGGCCTTGAGCACCGCGAGCATCGCGACGAGGGTGTCGGCGCTGCGCGGCAGGGCGAGGGCGACGGGTGTCCCCGCGCGCACCCCGAGGTCGGCCAGGCGGTGCGCGAGGCGGTCGGCGGCGGCGTCCAACTCGGCGAAGGTGAGCGCGGATTCGCCGCACCGCAGGGCGACGGCGTCCGGGGTGCGGGCGGCCTGTTCGGCGAAGAGCGCCGGCACGGTGCGGGTGGCGGCGGGCTCGGCGCGGCCGGCCGTGGCACGGCCCAGCGCGTCGGCGTCCAGCAGGTCGATGCGGGCGATCGGCGTCTGCGGGTCGGTCAGCAGCAGCTCCGCGAGCCCGTCGAGGTAGCGGAGCAGGCCGTCCCGGTGGGCGGCGAGCGCGTCGGCGGCGTAACGCGCCGGGTCGGCCTCCAGGAGGAGGCGCAGGGCGCCGTCGGGCCCGGGCGACACGGCCAGGGCCAGGTCGTCGACCGGGCCCGCGGCGAGGTTGCGGACGGTGCCCGGCAGCCCGGCCAGGTCGAGGTCGCGCTCGAACGCCTTGATGTTGACCATCGGGCCGAACAGGGCGCGCCGCTCGCCGGTGAGGGCGAGGTCGCGGCGCAGGTCCTCCAGCGGGTAGCGCTGGTGGCGGCGGACCGCGCGGAGCTCCAGGACGACGCGGCGCAGCAGGTCGGCGGCGGTGTCCCGGGGGCGGACCGCGAGGCGCAGCGGCAGCACGTTGGCGGTGGCGATCGGGGTGCGCAGGGCCGCCGGGCCGCGGCGGTTGGCCAGCGGCAGGCCGAGCACGACGTCCTCCGTACCGGCCAGGCGGTGCAGGTAGCCGGCGGTGGCGGCGATGACCAGTTCGGCCCAGGTGGCGCGGACGGCGCCGGCCGCGCGCTCCAGACGGGTGAGCGTCCCGGCGGGCAACTCGGCGGCCAGGCGCGGGAGTCGGCCGACGGCGGGGGCCCCGGGGGCGGGGACGCCGGGGGCGGGGGCTCCGCCGGCGGCGGAGGGCAGCGCGGGGAGGGTGGCCGGGGCCTCGGCGCCCGCGAGGCGGTCGCACCAGAACGCCCGGTCCGCGGCATGGTCGGCGCTGTCGCGGTAGGCGGCCTCCTCGGCGGCGACCTCCGCGGGGGTGGCGAACGCGCGCCCGCCGGGCTGCTCCCCGGTGGCGTACGCGGTGTACAGCTCGGCGACCCGGTCGCCGATCAGGGTGAGCGCGTAGGCGTCGACGGCGAGGTGGTGGACGCGCCGGTACCACCAGTGGCGGTCCTCGCCGAGCCGGATCAGGGCGTGGGTGAACAGCGGGCCCTCGGCGAGGTCGACGGGCCGGGCCAGGTCGGCCCGCATCCAGGCCTCGGCCTCGGCGTCCGGGGCGACGGCTGCGCGCAGGTCGAGCCGGTGCAGCGGCCAGGGGTGGCCGGGCTGCAGCCGCTGGCGCGGGGCGCCGTCCTCGGCGGCGACGACCACCGCGCCGAGCGCGTCCGCCTCGCCGACGGCCTGCCGGAGGGCGCCCTCGAAGAGGTCGGCGTCGAGCGGGCCGGCGATCTCGACGGCGTCGCCGGTGTTGTAGACCGGGCTGCCGGGGTCGAGCGCCTGGGCGTACCAGATCGCCGCCTGGGTGGCGAGCAGCGGTACGTCGGCGGCGGGATCGGCGACGGGGTCGGACGCGGCCTGGTGGGGACGCATGGTTCTGAGAGCTCCTCGGGTCCGGCGAACGGAACGCCTACTTAGGTTAGCCTAAGCTATCTACATATTGTCTGGTCAATCGCCCGTCATCGCACGGGCCCTGACGCCTCCGGAGGCGCCGATGTCCCCCCTGAACGCGAACCCGCCCGGCCCCGGGACCGCCCCCGAGACCGCAGCGGAGGCGCGCGGGGACACGACCGCGGGCGGGCGGGGTGCAGCCGGCACGGGTACCACCCGCCCCGGCGCCGCCGCCGCGGGTGCCGCCCCCGCAGGTGCAGCCGCGGCGGGCGTGGCCGCGCTCGAACGGGCCGGCCTCAAGGCCGCCGTGCGCGAGCGCGTCCACGCGCACCGCGCCGAACTGCTCGCGCTCAGCCGCCGCCTCCACGCCCACCCCGAGACCGCGTTCGAGGAGCACCGCGCCGCCGCCTGGTGCGCCGAGCTGCTGCGCGACCACGGCTACGCGGTCACCGCGCCCGCGCACGGCCTGGCGACCGCCTTCACCGCCACGATCGGCTCCGGGCCGGTCACCGTCGCCCTGGTCTGCGAGTACGACGCGCTGCCCGGGCTCGGCCACGCCTGCGGCCACAACCTGATCGCCGCCGCCGGCCTGGGCGCCGCGCTCGGCCTCGCACCCCACGCGGACCGGCTCGGGCTCACCGTCCGGGTGATCGGCGCCCCGGCCGAGGAGCGCGGCGCCGGGAAGGCGCTGCTGCTGGACGCCGGGGCCTTCACCGGCGTGGACGCCGCGATGATGGTCCACCCCTGCCCCGTCGAGGTCGCCGACTTCCGCTCCTTCGCACTCGGCACCCTCGCCGTCCGCTACACCGGACGCGCGGCCCACCCCAGCCTCAACCCGCACGAGGGCCGCAACGCCGCCGACGCGCTCACCGTCGCCCAGGTCGCGCTCGGCCTGCTGCGCCAGCAGCTGCCGCCGCACTGGCGGGTGCACGGCATCACCACCGCGGCCGGGACCGCCCCCAACCTGATCCCGGACACCGCCACCGCGGAGTACGAGATCCGCGCCTCGGCCGCCGAGGACCTGGCGGAGCTGCGCACCCGGGTGGAGGACTGCTTCCGCGCCGGCGCCCTGGCCACCGGCTGCGAGGTCGAGCTGACCCGGCCGGAACCGGACTACCTGGACTTCCGCAGCGACGCCGGCCTGCTCGCGCTCTGGCGTGCCAACGCCCGCGCACTGGGCCGGCCGGAGCCGGTCGAGCGCGGACCGTTCGCCTGCACCGACATGGGCAACGTCTCGCACCTGCTCCCCGCGATCCACCCGGTGCTGGACATCACCGGCGGCGCCTGCGCCCCGCACGAACCGGCCTTCGCCGAGGCGGCCGTCTCCCCCGAGGCCGATCGCGCCGTGCTGGACGGCGCGATCGGGATGGCCTGGACGGCGGCCGACTTCGCGGCCGGCCACCGGACCGCGGACGGCGGCTGACGGGCCGGCCCCGGCGACGGCCCGGTCCGGACCGGGCAGCACCTGCACCGGCGCCGGGTCAGTCGCGTCCGAGCAGGACGTGCACCGGAGCCGGGCCGGGCTCCGGGAGCAGGCCGCCGAGGACCGCCGGGGCCGCCCGCAGCGCGGTGACGCCCAGCTCCCGGACCAGCTCGCCCACGTCGGCGGGCCGGTCCGGACCGGCCAGCACCAGCGCCGCACCGGTCCGCAGTGGCCAGAAGAACTCCCAGAGCGGCAGCCCGAGTTGCAGCACCCGGTCACCCGGGCCGAGCCGGTAGGCGGCCTGCAGCTCGCGCACCCGCCGGTCCGCCTCGCCGTGCGTCAGTGCGACGCCCGCCGGCCGCCCGCCGGGGCCGTAGCCCAGGCAGAGCGGGTGCTGCGGGGTCAGCGCGCGCGGCGGGTCGGTGGCCAACTCGGCCGCCAGCTCGGCCGGTCCGGGCCGGACCGCGCCGGGCACGCCCTCCCCCAGGACGGCGACCGGCTCGGCGTCGGAGCGCAACCAGGCGAGCCGGCCGGGGGCGTCACCCGGGTCCAGCGGCAGGTATGCCGCACCGGACTTGGCGATCGCCAGCAGCGCCGGCACCACGTCGGCCGGGCGGGCGAGCGCCAGGCCGACGACCGTGCCGGGGCGGGCGCCGAGGCCCGCCAGGTGTCGCGCCAACCGGTTGGCTCCCGCGTTCAGTTCGCCGTACGACACCTGCGCGCCGTCCGCGAACACCAGCGCGGGCGCCCCGGGCGTCCGGGCGGCCTGCGCCTCGACCGGGCCGACCACGGTGGTCGGCGGCCGCTTCGCCGGCGCGGTGCCCGGGGTCAGCACGTCGGCCGGGTCCATCAGGACGCGCCCAGCAGCTCGGCCCAGGCCTCCACGGCCGGCCGCTCGGCCAGCTGCGGAAAGGACACCTCGGCGCCGTCCGCCCGCCACCGCTCGGCCAGGGCCATCAGCCGGACCGAGTCCAGGCCCCAGTCGACCAGGTTCTCGTCCAGCGGGATGTCCGCCGGGTCCTCGCCCAGCAGGTCGGCCACCTCGGCCCGGATGCGCTCCACGGTGAAGGCCATGCCCGTCACTTCCCCACTTCCTCTCGAATACGTCGGGTTCGGCGTCGTCGCCGGATCAGGCGGCACCGAAGACGGCGTCCGCGGTGGTGACCACGCCGCAGCGCCCGGCCACCCAGGCGAGCGCGGCGCGGTGCTCGTCCGCGCCGAAGTCGGCGACCGCGTCGGCCACCACGAAGGCCTCGATGTCGCGCATCCAGGCGTCGCAGGCGGTGGCCTGCACCCCGATGTGGGCGTACACACCGGTGATCACCAGCTGGTCGCGGCCCTGCGCGCGCAGCAGCTCGGCCAGCTCGGTGCGGACGAAGGCGCTGTACTTCCACTTGGTCAGCAGGACGTCCCGCTCGCCCGGGGCGACGGCGTCGGCGACGGCCGCCGCGCGCGGGTCGTCCGGGATGCCGGGGCCCCAGAAGTCCTGCTGGAGGCCGCGCTGTTCCGGGCTCTGGCCACCGGGCTGCGCCGAGTACAGGACCGGGACGCCGAGGCGCCCGGCCTCCTCGCGCAGCCGGTTGACGTTGGCGAACAGCTCGGTGACCGGCGCCGCGCCGGTGTCGAAGGCGTCCAGGAAGTGGTTCTGCAGGTCGTGCACCAGCAGCACGGCGCGCGACGGGTCGACCGTCCAGGCGACCCGGTTGGCGGGCAGCTCGCCGGCGGCGGGCATGGGGTAGGAGGGGATGCGGGGCAGGCCCACGGCGGTGCTTCCTTCGGTCTCAGGGGGTGGTGAGGGTGGCCGCGACGGCGGCCCGGAGGTCCTTCTTGCTGACCTTGCCGATTCCGGTGGCGGGGAACGCGTCGACGAACTCCACCCGGTCCGGGACCTTGTAGTCGGCGAGTCCGCGCTGCCGCACGAACCGCTTCAACTCGACCGGCTTCGGCGGCCGTTCGCGGTGGCTCCGGTGCAGCACCACGTAGGCGCAGGTGCGCTCGCCGAGGTAGGGGTCGGGCATCGAGACGACGGCCGCGTCGTGCACGGCCGGGTGGGCCAGCAGGTGGTTCTCGATCTCCTCCGCGGCGACCTTCTCGCCGCCGCGGTTGATCTGGTCCTTCGCCCGCCCCTCGACCACCAGGTGGCCGGTGGCGGTGCGCCGGACGAGGTCGCCGGTGCGGTAGAAGCCGTCCGCGGTGAAGGAGCCGCGGTTGTGCTCGGGCGCGTTCCAGTAGCCGCGGATGGTGTACGGGCCGCGGGTGAGCAGGTGGCCGGTGGTGCCGTCGGGCAGGTCGCGGTCCTCGTCGTCGACCACCCGGACCTCGTCGTCGGGGGAGATCGGCCGCCCCTGGGTGGTGACGATCACCTCCTCCGGGTCGTCCAGCCGGGTGTAGTTGACGAGGCCCTCGGCCATGCCGAACACCTGCTGGAGCGTGCAGCCCAGCACCGGGCGGACCCGGCGGGCCGCCTCCTCGCTGAACTTGGCACCGCCGACCAGCAGCACCTCCAGGCTGGCCAGCCCGGTGGGCTCGCCCGCCTTGGCCCGCCGCTCGGCGGCGTCCAGCCAGAGCAGCGCCAGTGGCGGCACGAGGCCGGTGATGGTCACCCCCTCGCGCTCGATCAGCGGGAACGCCGCCTCCGGGGCGGGCTGCGGGCAGAGCACCACCCGGCCGCCCGCGTACAGCGTGCCGAGCGAACCCGGCGAGCTGAGCGGGAAGTTGTGTGCGGCCGGCAGCGCACAGAGGTAGACGCTCCGCTCGTCCTGGCCGCAGATCTCGACCGAGCCGCGCAGCGAGTGGATGTAGTCGTCGTGGGTGCGCGGGATCAGCTTGGGCACGCCGGTGCTGCCACCGGACAGCTGCAGGAAGGCGACGTCCTCCGGCTGCGGTTCGGTGGTCGGGCCCGGGCCGTCGAGCGGCACGTCGGCCAGCCGGACGTGCTCCCCCGGGTCCTCGCCGGCCACCAGCACCAGCCGCAGCGAGGCGGTCTCCGCCTTCACCCGGCCGGCCAGTTCGCGGTAGTCGAAGCCGCCCTGGACGGCCGGGACCACGTAGCCCGCCGCGCCGGTGAAGGAGCAGAAGTAGGAGATCTCGGTGTAGCGGTGGGCGGGCAGCGCGAAGACCGGCAGGGCGCCGATCCGGAAGAGGGCGAACACCACCTCGAAGAACTCGGCCACGTTGGGGAGCTGGACCACCACCCGGTCGCCGCGGCCGATGCCGCGGGCGAGCAGGCCGGCGGCCATCCGGTCGGCCCGGCGGTCGAGTTCGGCGTAGCTCCAGTGGCGCGGGCCGCCGGCCCCGTCGGGGCTGCCCGGCCCGACGGGGTCGACGGGGTCCGTGATCGCGATGCGCTCGCCGTGGGCGGCGGCGCGCTCGCGCAGCATCCGGCCGAAGGTCTCGCCGCGCCAGTGGCCGGCGGCCCGGTAGCGCTCGGCGAACTCCGCCGGGTAGGGGGTGAAGCCGGCCAGCACCTCGGCCATCGGGTCGGCGGCCGGTCCGGCGGTGCCGCCGTCGGGCGCCGTACCGAACGCACCCCCGGAGACCGCGCCGAACGCCCCGGCGCCCGTCACGCCCATGCTCCCGGCACTCATCGCGGCACCCCCGGCGCCCGTCACGTCCTTGCTCCCGGCACTCATCGCGGCACCCCCGCGGCGTCCAGGAAGGTCCGGAACTTGGCGCTGGTCTCGGCGAGTTCGGCCTCGGGCCGGGACTCGGCGACGACACCCGCGCCCGCGTAGACCCGCAGGGTCCGCTCGTCCGCCTCGGCGCAGCGCAGGGTGACCACCCACTCGCCGTCGCCGTCCGCGTCGCCCCAGCCGACCATGCCGGCGTACAGGCCGCGGTCGAAGGGCTCGATCTCGCCGATCGCGCGGCGCGCCAGCGGCGTCGGCGTGCCGCAGACGGCCGGGGTCGGGTGCAGCGCGGCTGCCAGCTCCAGCGCGGAGACGGCCGGGTCGGCCAGCTCGGCGGTGATGGTGGTGGCGAGGTGCCACATGGCGGCGGTGCGGACCAGCGTCGGCCGCTCCGGCACGTCCAGCGTCCGGCAGTACGGGGCCAGCGCGGCGCGGATCGCGTCGACCACGACGGCGTGCTCGTGCAGGTCCTTGGGCGACTCCAGCAGCGCGGCGGCGCGGCGCACGTCCTCGCCGAGGTCGGCGCTGCGCGGCACCGACCCGGCCAGCGGGTTGGCCAGGACGGCCGTGCCGCGGCGGGAGAGCAGCAGCTCGGGGCTGGCACCGATCAGCGTCCGGCCGGCGCCGGCCGGGACGGCGAAGCTGTAGCCGCCCGGGTCGCGGCGGGCCAGTCTCTGGAGGATCGCGGGCAGGTCGAGCGGACGGCCGGCGGTCAGCTCCAGCGTGCGGGCGAGCACCACCTTGCCCAGCTCGCCGGCCCGCAGGCGCCGGACGGCCTCCGCGACGCCGGCGCCGTAGGCCTCCGGGGCGGGGACGGGGCGGACCTGCCACTCGACCCGGTCGGCGGCCGGGGCGGGCAGCGCGATCAGCGGGTCGTCGCGCAGCGCACCGCAGCGGCGGACCCGCGCGGGCACGACCAGTTCAGCGCGGCTGTCGTGGTCGAACGCCACCGCGCCCACCACCAGCGGGTGTTCGACGCCGTCCCGGCGGGCGCGGGCGAGCGTGTCGGCGACCCGGACGGGCAGCGGGCGCCCGTCCTGCGGCACCCGGACGTGCACGCCGTCGGTGAGCAGCGTGCGGGTCGGGGAGGCGAAGAACGCCTCGTCGGGCGCGGCCCGGTACTGGCCCAGCAGCCCGCTGGCCGCGCCGATGACGGTGGGGTCCGTCCCGGCGGGGGCGTGGTGCACCGTGGTCACCTGGATTCTCCAGTCTGCGAATGGCCGCCGGACGCTGCTCGTGGCGCCGACCGGCGGGTGGTGGGGTGGGGGGACCGGCTCGAAGCCCGGGCCCGGGGTGCGGCCCCGGGCCCGGGTGCGGCCCCGGGCGGGCGGGGTTGGACCGAGCGGGGTTGGACCGGACCGAGCGGGCCGGGCGGGCCTGCGGGAGGGCGCTTCCGGGCGGTGGCGCCGCGGCGTGGTGCGGCCGCGGACCGGGGCGCCGTGCGGCTCAGGCCCGGAGGGTGGCACCGCCGTCCACGTACAGGTCGTGCATGGTGATGTGCCGCGCCCGGTCGGAGACCAGGAAGGCCACCGCCTCGGCGATGTCGGTGGGTTGGGCGATCCGGCCGAGCGGGATGCCCACCCGCCAGCCGGCCGGATCGCCGTCGACGACCCGCCGTTCGGCGGCCTCGGCGTCGTCGCCCCAGAGCGCGCGCTGCATCTCGGTGTCGGTGGAACCGGGCGAGACGATGTTGCAGCGCACTCCGGAGCGGGCCAGCTCCAGGCCCAGACAGCGGGTGAACATGGTGGCCGCAGCCTTGGAGGCCGCGTAGGCGGCCATGCCGGCGCGCGGCACCCCGGCGGCGTTGGACCCGACGGTGACGATCGCCCCCGAGCCGCGCTCCGCCATCCGGCCGCCGACCGCCCGGCAGGTGTGGAACACGCCGGTGCTGTTGACGGCGAAGGTGTCCGCCCAGTCCTGGTCGGAGAGTTCGACGGCGGGCGAGGTCCGCAGGATCCCGGCGACGTTCACCAGGACCCCGACGGGTCCGAGTTGACGTTCGACCAGCTCCACGGTGGCCTCGACCGCCGCCGCGTCGGTGACGTCCAGGACGTAGGGGCGGACGGAACCGCCGAGCTCCTCCGCCAGCGCGGCGAGCGGGCCGGGGTTCCGGTCGACCGCCGCGACGGCGGCCCCCGCGGCGGAGAGCGCCCGCACCACGGCGGCGCCGATGCCCTGCCCGGCGCCCGTCACCACGGCAGTGGTGCCGACCAATTCCGACTGCAGCACAGGAAATCCCCTCCGACCAGCAACGTTAGGCAAGCCTAACCTAACACAATTGTTCGGATGCGCCGAGAGGCCGCGCAGTTCCTGCGGGGTCGTCAACTGGCGCAAGGGTGGCCGGTCCCGGTCCGGCGGGGCGAGCATCCACGAGGGTGGACGCAACGTTGCGTCCAGTGCTAGCGTCCCGATCGAGAGAAGGAGACGCAACGTTGCGTCCACTTTCACCGCCCCACTCCCGAGGAGCCCCGTGACCACCACCCCACCGCCCCGCACCGGCCCGGCACCCGAGGCCGCCAGGCCGACGCCGGCCGGGTCGCCCGCCCCCTCCGGCGCATCCGACCCGGCCGCCCCGTCACCCCGCACCGACCCGCTGGCCCGGGCCGCCATCGCCCTCGCCTTCTGGGTGACCATGGCCGGCACCACCGTCCCGACCCCGCTCTACCCGCTCTACCAACACACCTTCGGCTTCTCGCCGTTCACCGTCACGGTGATCTTCGCCGTGTACGCCCTCGGCGTCGTCGCCGGCCTGCTCACCCTCGGCCGCCTCTCCGACGAGATCGGCCGCCGCCCCGTCCTGGCCGGCGCCCTGCTGCTCGCCGCTGGCGCCGCCGGACTCTTCGAGGCCGCCGACTCGCTGCCCTGGCTGCTCGCCGCCCGCGTGCTCTCCGGCCTCGCCGCCGCCCTGGTGACCGGCGCCGCGACCGCCGCACTGCTCGACCTCGCCCCGCCGGAGCGACGCCTGCGCGCCCAGACCGTGGCACTCGCCGCCAACATGGGCGGTCTGGCCGGCGGCACCCTGCTCTCCGGCCTGCTGACCACCTGGGTCGACACCGACGCGCCGCTGCGCCTGCCGTGGACGGTGACGCTCGCCCTGACCGCTGTGGCCCTGATCGCGCTGCCGGCCGTGCCCGAGACCGTGGGCTCGCCGGCGGGCTTCCGCCTGCGCTTCCAGCGGCTGCGCGTCCCGGCCGACATCCGGCCCGCCTTCCTGCGCGCCGCGCTGACCGGCGGTTCGGGCTTCGCCGTGCTCGGCGTGCTGACCTCGGTCAGCGGCCTCTTCCTGGCCACCGTCCTGGACATGCACAGCCCCGCGCTCACCGGCCTGGTCGTCTGCCTGGCGTTCGCCACCACCGCCGTGGGCCAGCTGCTCGCCCGGGTGCTGCCCGCGCCCCGCGCGCTGCCGACCGCCTGCGCCGGACTGGTCCTGGCGTCCGCACTGATCGCGACCGCGCTGCTCACCTCGACGCTCGCGCCGCTGCTGATCGGCGCCTGCGTCAACGGCCTCGCCACCGGCACCGCCGTCGGCACCGGGCTCGGCGCGGTGAACACCGGCGTCGCACCGCAGCGGCGCGGCGAGGCGATCTCCACCTTCTTCGCCGTCCTCTACACGATGCTGTCGGTGCCGGTGGTCGGGGTCGGCATCCTGATCCAGGCCACCGACCTGCGCACGGCCGGCGTCACCTTCAGTGCGCTGGTCGCCGCGCTCGCCCTCGTGGTCGCGGCCGGCCTGCTCCGCCACCGGGCGCGGGCGGCGGCCGACGCCCCCCGGGCGTCATGAGTGGGGCGTGAGAGGATGGCCGCGACCGACCTGCCCGACCGCCGTGCCGACCCCGCACGGCTCGCACCCGAGGACGCCAGTACCATCGCCGCCCAGCCCAGCCCAGCCACCGGCAGCACCGGGAACGCCCGGACCACCGGCAGCCCCGCCACCGGTAGCACCGGCAGCCGCAGCGCCGGCAGCCGCCGGAGCGAGGCCGCGCGCCTGGCCGTGCTGAACGCCGCCGACGACCTCCTGGTCGAGCACGGCTTCGAGGGCCTCACCATCGAGGGCATCGCCGCCGCGGCCGGGGTCGCCAAGCAGACGATCTACCGCTGGTGGAAGTCCAAGGTCGACATCCTCTTCGACAACCTCGTCCTGGACGCCGGGACCGCCCTCGGCTGGCCCGAGCACCCGTCCGGCCCCGCCGACGTGCGCGCGTACGTCCACCGATTTGCGGCCTTCCTCGGCGAGGACCCGGCCGGCCGGGTCCTCCAGGCCCTCCTCGGCCACGCACAACTCGACCCGCGGACAGCGGAGTTGCTGCACAGCGGGTTCCTCGACGAGCTCCGCGCCCGGGACGTCGCGCACGTCCGCACCTGCCTGGGCCTGGCCGACGACGACCGGGCCGCCGTCGTCCTCGACGCCGTCCTCGCCCCGCTCTACCACCGCGCCCTGGTGCTGCGCCGCCCGCTCGACGCCGCGTTCGTCGACGCGCTGCTCGACCAGCAGCTCGACGAGCAGCCCGCGCGCTGACCCCTTCCCCTCCCACCTCCGGCCCGTGTCACCCCCGGGCCGGCTCTGGAGCGACCATGTTCAAACGCCCCCGTCCGACCTTCGACGTCGAGGTCACCGCGGTTGCCCCGCTGACCTCCACCCTCGTCCGGCTCACCCTCGCCGGCCCCAAGCTGGCCGAGCTCGCGATCGAACACCCCACCCAGTGGGTCAAGTTGGCGACCCCTGAGGGCCCGTCCCGGGCCTACACCATCCGCCGGCACCGGCCGGCCGAGGGGGAGGTGGACATCGACGTCGTCCTGCACGGCAACGGTCCCGCCGCCCGCTGGGCCGCGCGGACCCGCCCCGGCGAGCCGGTCCGGCTGGCCGGCCCGCGCGGCCGGCGGCCCACCTTCGACGGCGCCGCGCACATCCTCCTCGCCGCCGACGAGAGCGCACTGCCCGCCGCCTTCACCATCCTGGAGCAACTCCCGCCCGGCATCCGGGTGTCCGCCTACTTCGAGGTGTCGGAACCGGCCGACACCCTGCCCGTCGACACCGCCGCCGAGCTCACCACCACCTGGCTGCCCCGGTCGGGCGCCCACCCCAAGGGCGAGCTGCTCGCCGACACCGTCCGCGCCGTGGACGTCCCCGACGGGACCCACGCCTGGCTGGCCGGCGAGGCGGGCTCCGTCGCCGCCGTCCGCCGCCACCTCCTCACCGACTGGGCCCTCCCCCGCGAGCACGTGCAGGCGAAGGGCTACTGGAAGCACGGCGAGGCCGACCACAAGGGCTGAGGCCGGGGTCCGGGCCGACCGGCCCGCGGCGGACGGCCGTCGACCACGGGTCGGGCGGGGGTAGCCGGGCGCCGCACCTCAGCGGTCCGCCCGGCCCTCCTGCCGGGCCACCGCGTCGGTGTACAGATCGGTGGTGAAGTCGCCCTCCTCCAGGCCGAGTTCGGCCATCACCCGGCGGACGGCGGCGAGCGCGACCGGCAGCCCGTCCACCGCCTCGACGGCGGTCTCCACCTCCAGGAAGACCCCGTCCAGCCGCGCCACCCGGACGAGGGTCGCCAGCATCCGCCGGCCCTCGAACCCGAAGGCGTAGCTGCGGCAGCGCTTCTCGAACGCGAGCCGCTGGACGAACCCGAGGCCGCGCACGATCCCGTGCGCGGCCCGGACGTCCGCCACCTGGGTCTCGTGCTCCGGCTTGGAGGCGGAGGCGGCGTCCACCCGGGCGCCCTTGTACGTGAGCAGTGCGCGGCTGCCCCCGTCCGAGCCCTCCACCACCCGGATCCGCAACTCCCGGTCGGCGCCCATCAGTCCGCCGTCCGGCGCGTCGTAGTAGGTGTCCCGGTACAGCTCGGAGCACCCCGGCCCGTACGCCGCCTCCAACCGGCGCAGCACCGCGCGCGGCTCCCGCACCACGGCCTTCAGCTCGGCCTCGATCACCTCACGGCCTCCTCGGCGGCGCTCCCGGACCTGCCCCGCCGGCCCGCCCGGGCCGTCCCGGCGGCCGCGAGGCCCGGCATGACGCCACTTTAGCGGCGCCCGGCGCCGGAGCGGTGTCCGGCGACACGGCGCCGCCGCGGGGAAACCGGGTGCCGCGGAACGGCCGGCCTTCTACCGTGGCCGGCATGTGCATCCGCCCCCGGACCACCCGCCGTCACTTCGTCTGCCCGCCCTGCCGGGCGTCCTGGAAGCGGCGTCCCGCCCCCGGGCGGGACCGGTGCCCGCACTGCCGGGGCGAGTTGATCGACGCGGGACAGGACCTGGCCGTCCCCCGGAAGCAGGACGACGCCGGGTGGCGGGCGCTGACGGCGGTTCTGGCCGCCGGGGTGACGTTCCACTCGCGCTGCTGCTACGGCCCCGGGTGGCGCCCGCGGACCCCGCGTCAGGTGCGGGAGCGGCTGGCCCTGGCGCGCGACAGCGGGGTGCCGGTGGCCGAGGCCCTGACCACGCGGGACCTGGACGAGCTGCGGGCTTAGGTCCGAAAGAGAGGGCCCAGGTCAGTGCGCGGCGGGTGCCGGCGCCAGGCCGGTACAGCCGCGCAGGCCGTCGCGGCGCTTGAGCGCGGCCTCGGCGGCGGCGCCGGTCTGCGGGACGGGCACGCCGCGGTCGTCGACGGTCGCCGGGGCGAAGCTCTCGCCGGTGACCTTCCCCTCCTTGGAGACGGTCAGCGTGGTGACGCCGGTCTCGTTGGAGAAGGCGTAGTTGGACGTCCCGTACCAGAGGAAGTTCCCGAAGCCGTAGCCGACGTAGGTGTTCCCGAGCATGCCCGAGCCGAGCATGGTGTGGGCGTGCGTGCCGACCACGGCGGTGGCTCCGACCGCCGCGAGCTTCTTCGCCACGGCGGTCTGGGCGCCGGTCGGACAGGCCTTGCCCTCCTCGCCCCAGTGCAGGTAGACGAGCACCACGGGGGCCTGCTTCTTGGCCGCCTCCACCGCCTTGACCAGGGCGGGGGCGTCCAGGGCCGAGGCGATGCCCGGCTTGTTGGCACCGGCGCGCCACTTCTGGTTGGTGAGGTCCTCGACCTGGCTGGCCGCCACCACGGCGACCTTCACCCCGCGCACCGTGGTGACGTACGGGGCGTACGCCTCCTTGGCGTTGCGGCCGAAGCCGACGACCGGGATCGGCGAGGACTCCTTGGCGGCGAGGGTGTCGGCGAGGCCGTCGGCACCGAAGTCCACCGCGTGGTTGTTGGCCATCGAGACGACGTCGACGCCGGAGTCCTTGAGGGCGTCGAGCGCCTTGGGGGAGGTGCGGAAGGTGTAGGTCTTCGGCTCGGGGGCGCCGCGGTCGGTGATCGCGGTCTCCAGGTTGAGGACCGAGAGGTCGGCGTCGGCCAGTGTCCCGGCGATCGGGCCGAGCGCCTGCTCGGGGGCCTTCACGGCGAGCCGGGCTTCCGTCCGGCCCTCGAAGTGGACGTCGCCCGCGAAGGCCACGGTGATGCTGCCGTCCGGCCGGGGCGCGGCCGCGGCACCGCTCGGCGCGCCGGCCCCGGTGGGACCGGTGGCGGCGCCCGTGGCCGCGGCGGTGGGGGCCGGGGCGGCGTCGCCCGCCTTGGCGGGGGCCGGGTCCGGGTCGTCGGGACCGCAGGCGGCGAGCGGGACCAGCCCGAGCAGCAGTGCGACGGCAGCCGCGGCACGGCGCATGAGTGTTCCCCCCGAGGTCGGTCCAAGAGCGGTCAGCCTACGCCACTCCCCCGCGGCTCCTTCGCCCCGCGTCCACACCGCGTTCGACCGCCGGGCGGCCACCGGACGACCGCCGGACGGCCATGGACGACCGCCGGACGGCCACCGGGCGGGACCGCCCGGCCCAGCAGTGACATGCTGGTCCCGGACCCACCGCTGCCGGCCGGCCGCAACGGCCCCGGCGACGGCCCGGGACTGCCCCGGCCGCGCGGCCCCGGCCCGCCGGCAACGGACGACGAGCAGATGACGGGTGACGGACAGCAGATGACAGACTCGGCCGGCCCGGCTCCGGGCGCCGCTCCCCCTCCCACCCCCGCGACGCCCGCCACCGGCGACTTCACCCCCGCCGAGCGCGCCCGCGGCCGGGCACTGCGCCGCGCCCAGCTGCCGTGGGCCCTGGGCGGGCGGCTGGCCGGGCTGGCGCTCGTGCTGCTGCTCGGACTGACCCCGGCCGGCGCGGCACTGGTGACCGCGGTCGGCGGCTGGTTCGGCGGCTCCCGCACCGCGGAGGTGCTGGCCGGGGCGGCCGCACTGGTGGTCCTCGGCCAGGCGGTGCAGTTGCCGTTCGGCGCCGGCGTCCGCACCGTCCGGACCCGCTTCGGCCTGGTGACGCAGGGCTGGGGCGGCTGGGCCGTGGACGCGCTGCGCGGTCTGGCGCTGGGCCTCGTCCTGGCCCTGCCGGTGGCGCTCGGCCTGTTCGCGCTGACCGCCCGGTCGCCCCGGTACTGGTGGATCCCGGCCGCGGGCGCGGCGGCACTGCTCACCGCGGCGCTCTCCTTCCTCTACCCGCTGCTGGTCGAGCCGGTGTTCAACCGGTTCAGCCCGATGCCGCCCGGCCCGCTGCGCACGGCCCTGCTCGGGCTCGCCGAGCAGGACGGCGTCCGGGTCCGGGACGTCCTGGTGGCGGACGCGTCGCGGCGGACGACGGCGCTCAACGCCTACGTCTCCGGTCTGGGCGCGACCCGCCGCATCGTCGTGTACGACACGCTGCTGGCCACCGCCGAGCCGCGCGAGGTGGAGCTGGTGGTGGCGCACGAGCTGGGTCACGTGAAGCACCGGGACGTGCTGACCGGCACGGTCCTGGGCGCGATGGGGGCGGCCTTCGTGGTGGCCGTGCTCGGGCTGCTGGCCGACTGGGAGCCGCTGTTGTCGGCCGCCGGGGCCACGGACGCCGCGGATCCGCGCGCGCTGCCGCTGCTGGCCGCCTGCGCGGCCCTGCTGGGCGCGCTGTCGGGCCCGGTCCAGTGCGCGGTGAGCCGGAAGGTCGAGGTCCGGGCGGACCGGCACGCCCTCGAACTCACCTCGGACGCCGAGCAGTTCATCGCGATGCAGCGCAGACTGGCAGTGACCAACGTCTCGGACGTCGACCCGCCCCGGGTGCTTGGGCTACTGTTCGCCACTCACCCGAGCGCGACCCGCCGGATCGCAGCCGCCCGCACCTGGCAGGCGTCGGCGCCCGGCCCGGCCGCCGATCCCGGCAAATCCGTTGTATAGTGCAACAAATTTCCGAGGAGGCAGGAAGCCGTGCCCGGCCGCGAGACGTCGATCGACACCATCCAGCGCGAGCTGACCGCCTTCGCCCGGCGAGCCCGCCACAAGGCGAGCCAGCTGCACCCGGACCTCTCCCTGGTCACCTACAGCATCCTCGACCTGATCAACGAGCGCGGCGGCTGCCGGGCCGCCGACGTCGCCTCCCACTTCATGCTGGACAAGTCCACCGTGAGCCGCCAGGTCACCGCGCTGGAGAAGCTCGGCCTGCTGCGCCGCGAGACCGACCCGGACGACCAGCGCGGCCAGATCCTCGGCACCACCGAGGCCGGCCTCGCCCTGCTCCGCGACGCCAACGAGCAGCGCCGGGCGGCCTTCACCGCCCGCTTCACCGACTGGTCGGACGAGGACGTCGCCCGGTTCGCCGACTACCTCGCCCGCTACGGCGCCGAGGGCTGACCACCCCCGCGCCGGGGTGTCCGTCGGGCGCCCCGGCGCGGCCGGGCCCCGCCCGGGGCCGCCGAAGTGCGCCCCACCTCCCGGACGGTGTACAGAGGAGAGGTGCCACTTCGGCAGCGCCCCCGCGACCGCCGCCCGTCGTGGCGGCCCGGCCGCCGCGCGCTGACGGTGCTGCCGCTCGCGCTCATCGCGGTGATCTCGATCGTCGACGTCCTCGCGCCCTCGAACATCCACCTGGGCCCGCTGCTGATCGTCGCCCCCGCCATCACCGCCTCCTTCGCCGGCGCCCGCGCCACCACCGTCGTCGCCCTGCTCTCACTGGCCGCGCTGACGGTCATAGGGCTCCTGCGCGAAGGCATCACCACCGCCAACCACGAGACCCAGCTGGGCGCCCTGATCGCCGTCTCGGCGCTGATCATCGGCCTGCGCGTGCTGCGCGACCGGCACGAACGCGAGCTGGCCCAGGTCCGGACGGTCTCCGAGGCGGCCCAGCGCGTCCTGCTGCGCCCGCTGCCCGAGCGGATCGGGCCGCTCCACCTCGCCTCCGTCTACCTGGCGGCCGAGGCCGAGGCGCAGGTCGGCGGCGACCTGTACGCGGCGGCCCGCACGGCCGGCGGCACCCGGCTGCTGGTCGGCGACGTCCGCGGCAAGGGCCTCTCCTCACTGGGCGACGCGGCGCTGCTGCTCGGCGCCTTCCGGGCCGCCGCCCACCTCCACGCCGACCTCCCCGAGCTCGCCGGATACCTCGACGGCAGCGTCTGCTGGGACCTCGACCAGCTCGGCGAGCAGGACCGGTACCAGGACGGCGGCCGGGACGGCGGACCGGCCCACGGCCGGGAGCGGGGGCACGGCCTGCAACGGAGCCTGGACCGCGGGCTGGACCTCGGCCTGGAGAAGCTGGGCCGGGGGCTGGAGCGCAGCGCGGGGGCCGCCGCCGGCCTCGGCCGGGACGAGTCCGGCCCGGACGGCGGCGGCGCGGCCGCGGACGACCGCGGCGAGTCCTTCATCACCGCCGTCATCCTGGACATCCCGGACGACGGCCCGGTGCTCCGCCTCATCGACTGCGGACACCCGCCCCCACTGCTCCTGAACGCCGACGGCATCACCGTCCTGAACGCCCGCCACCCGGCGCCGCCGCTCGGCCTCGGCGAGCTCGCCCCCACCACGTACGAGGTGGAGGACTTCCCCTTCCTGCCCGGCGACCGGCTGCTGATCTACACCGACGGCGTGATCGAGGCCCGCGACCCGGAGCGTCGCTTCTACCCGCTCACCGAGCGCGTCGACGCCTGGCGCTCCGAGCGCCCGGAGGTCCTGCTGAACCGCCTCCGCCGCGACCTGCTCGCCCACGTCGGCGGCCGGCTGGACGACGACGCGGCGATGGTCGTGGTGGAGCGGCTCCCGCGCCGCGGCTGAGGCCGGCGACGACCCGGGACCGCCTCCGGCGGACCGGGCGGCCGGTGGCCCGTGGCACCCCCGACAGGCCGGGCGGCCCCGTCACGGCCGGTACGGCAGCTGCGGCACCTCGAAGCAGGTGGAGGTCATCGACGCCACCTGGGTGACCCAGCCGCCCTTGCCACCCTGCCCGGAGTCCTGCCAGCGGGCCGCGTTCAGGCAGGCCCGGGTCGGCCCGCTCGGCGGGGGCTGCGGGACGAAGGAGGCGGGCAGGATCTGCCCGTGCGCGTCGTACGGCTCCGGGCGGTTCATGAACCGCTCCACGCAGGCCCGGGTGAGGTCGGCGCCGCAGGAGTCCATCGCGTCGGTCAGCCACTGCGCGCCCGCCCAGCCCTCCAGCTCCCAGGCCGAGAGCAGCGGCTCCCGGTCGGGGTAGTACTTGGCCATCGCGGCGCGGAACTCCGCCACCGGCGGGTGGTCGACGTCCTCGTAGTTGAGGCTGGACGAGGTGGCCCAGAGCACGTTCCGGCAGTTGGGCGAGGCCTGGTAGTCCGTCCGCACGGTCTCGGACCAGTTCTGCACGTTGGTCACCTTCGCCTCGACCCGCACGCCCGCGTCGTCCAGCGCCCGGCAGAGCGCCGCGTTGCCCCGGGTGTCCATCGCGTCGAAGAGCAGCTGTGAGCCGTCCGCACGGACGGCCGCGGCCACCGCCTGGAAGTTCGGCAGCGCGAAGTCGACCGTCTGGGTCAGCACCCGGTAGCCCTCCGCCTCCAGCCCTTCCCGCAGCTGCGCGGCGTAGCGCGCCGAGTCGGCCTGGTTGTAGGCGACCACGGCGGCGCTGCGCGCGCCCAGCCGCTCCTTGAAGAAGCGGTACACCTCGGTGGTCTGGTAGAGCATGCCGTTCCAGCCGACGGCGTTCCCGTCGCGCGGCGCGCTGTTGCCGTAGATCTCGTACAGGTGCGGCCAGCGGTCGTACGCCGTGCCGATCGGCTGGCCGCCGACGTCCGGCACGCCCTTCTCGCTGACGTACGGGGCGCCCGCGTAGTCGAGGACGCTGCCGGAGACGAAGGCGAAGACGTGCGACTGGTCGATCAGCCGGTGGACGCAGTCCTGGTTGCCGATGCCGCTGCCGCCGTCGTCGCAGGTGACCACCTTGACCGTGCGCCCGTGCAGGCCGCCGCGGTCGTTGAGGGCCTGGACGAAGGCCAGCGCGCCGTAGCGCGGGCCGCTGAACACCTCGCTGCCGACCGGGCTGGTCAGCGAGGTGACGATGCCGATCCGGATCTCGGAGGCGGTGACACCGGTGTCGGAGGCCGGGTTGCCGCCCGCGGAGGTGCCCGGGCCGGAGGCGGGGCGGGAGGTGAACGCGCTGTCCGGCAGCCGGGTGCCGCAGCCGGTCGCGAACAGCACGACGGCCGCCAGCAACCCGGCGACGAGCCGTGCGGCCCCGCGCCGCCGGGCGTCGGGGCGCCGGGCCGGCCCCGGGCCGACGGCGTCGGGGCGGCGCGGGCGGGCGGGCCGCCGACGACCGGACGCGTCGGCGGCCCGGGGGAACGGCCCCGCGGTCAGCTGCATCCGGGGATCGGGGTGCCGCTCGCGCCGCCGGCCTGGGTGAGCAGGCCGCAGAGGGTGGAGCGGGACACCTTCCAGGTGCCGTTCTCCAGCACCGCCTGGCCGGTGGCGCTGGGCTCGACCACGTTGCCCTGGAGCGAGAGCTCGTACGTGACGGTGGCCTCGGTCGCCGAGTTGAACGACACGTCCGTGACCCTGGCCTTCACCTGGCCGACCCGCGGGTCCTGGGAGAAGCCCTGGAGGACGGGCAGCAGCTGATCACCGTTCTGGAGCAACGAGGCCTTCTCCGGGATCGGGGTGGTGGGGTCGAAGAACTTCTCCCAGTTGGCGGTGACCTCGTTCTTGGCGGTGGCCACGTCGGCGGGCGCGGTGGCACCGGCGGTCGGACCGGTGGTCCCGCCGGCGGTGACGGTCGCCGAACCGGTGACGGCCGTGGGGAGGGTCGGCGAGGGGGACGAGGAGGAGCCGGACCCGCTGCTGCACGCGGCCACCACGCCCACCAGGAGCAGGGCCAGCAGGACGCTCACCCAGCGCCGGACCGGGCCGCCGCGCCGGACCGGGCCGCCGTACCGGACCGCGGCACCGTGCCGGACCGCGGCGCCATGGGTGTCGTGGGGGTCGTGAGTGTCGTGGGGGGCGCTCTTACTCACGTGCATGGTGTTCCTCTCGACGGCGGCGGGTGGAGTCCACACGGCCCGCTCTGCCGATGTCCGGATGCTGTTCCAGGCCGATGCTGGAAATGTCGCAAGTGACACCATCAAGGCGGATCCATGGACGAATCGCAATCCGAGGGGGAAATCCCCCACCGCGCCGCACCGGGAACGCCCGGCGGACGCGGCTCCGGGCTGCGGCGACCGGCCGCGCGGATCGTCCGGGACGCGCGCGAGTGGTTCGGCTGGATCGTCGCGGCCGCGGGTGCCGCGCTCTGCGTCCTCGGCTGGTACGGGGTCTCCGGGGAGAGCTTCGCCGAGCAGCAGATCCCCTACCTGGCGTCGTCCACGATCCCGGGCGCCGCACTGATCGTCGCGGGCGCCGTCCTGGTCGCCCTGCGGCCGTCCGGCGGTCCCGCGCAGGAACCCCGGGAGCCGCCGGAGCCGCAGGGACCGCGGGGCACGCCGTCCGCGACCGGCCGCCCCGACCTGACCGATCTGCGGGTGGAGCGGCTGTACGCCCTGCTGGTCGAGCCCGCCGACGGGACCACCGCGGACGGGACTGCGGACGGGACTGCGGACGGACCGGCCGACGCGGCGGCCCCGCGTCCGTCCGGCGCTGCCGCACCGCGCGGCGCCGTTCTGCTGGCCGTGCCCGAGGGAACGCTCTACCACCGGCCGGGCTGCCCGCTGGTGGCCGGCAAGTCGCGGGCCGGACCGGTCGACGCGGCCACCGCGCGGGTGCGCCGGCTCACGCCCTGCCGGATCTGCGAGCCCGGCGACCCCGGCGACCCCCACCGCCCGGACGGGCCCGACGCCCCGCCGGCCGGCTGAGGCGGTCCCCGTGCCGAACGTCCCCGCCCTCGACTCCCTCGGCCTCACCGTCGACCTCGCCCTCGCCGGGCTCACCGTCGGCAGCGCGGCCGCGCTGAGCGGTATCGGCCTGGTGGTCTGCCACCGCGCCACCGGCGTGCTCAACATCGCCCAGGGCGCCCAGGCCATGCTCGTCGCCTACCTGCTGCGCGACCTCGTCGTGGTGCGGCAGTGGCCGGTCTGGCCGGCCGTCGCGTGCTGCCTGCTGCTGGTCGCGCCCGCGCTCGGGGTGCTCCTGGACGTCCTGGTCTACCGGCCGCTGCAGCGGCGCGGGGCGGGGGTGGCCGAGACGACGGTGGCCGGGATCGGCGTGTTCGTGCTGCTCATCGGCCTGGTGGTGCTGGTCTGGGGCAGCGCCCCGCTGAGCGGCGCGCCCTCGCCGTTCGGCGGCACGCCGATCCCGCTCCCCGGCGGCCACGGCCTGCGCCCGGACACCGTGGCACAGCTCACCGCCATCGCCGTCCTCTGGCTCACGGTGGCCGCGATCACCCGGTTCACCCGGTTCGGCCTCCGGCTGCGCGCGGTGGTGGACGACCGCCGGCTCGCCGGGCTCGCCGGCGTGGACGCCGACCGGGTGTCCGCGGCCGGCTGGGCGTTCGGCTCGCTCACCGCGGGCCTGGTCGGCATCGCCCTCGCCCCCTACCTGCTGCTCGACCCGTACGGGCTGCCGCTGCTGGTGATGGAGACCATCGCCGTCGCGGTGGCGGCGCGGCTGCGCAGCATCCCGGTCGCGGTGGCCACCGGTCTCGCCCTCGGGATCGCGCAGGCCGAGCTGACCAGGGTGCGCCCGTCCGGGCAGCTGCTGCCGCTGGTCCAGGCCCTGCAGGCCAACCTGTTCGTGGTGGCGCTGCTGGCCACCGCCCTGCTGGCCGGGCCGGGGATCGCGGGCGAGTACGGCGACCGCGCCCCGCTGCCCGCCCGCCGGGCCGGGCGGGACGGCGCGGCCGCCGGGGGCCGCGCGGCCGGGGCGGTCTGCCTGGTGCTGCTCCTGCTGCCGCTGGGCTTCCGCGGCAACGACCTGCGCAGCGCGCTGCTGGTGCCGGCGCTGGCCCTGGTGCTGCTCTCCATCGTGGTGGTGACCGGCTACGGCGGGCAGATCTCGCTCGGCCAGGCCGGGTACGCGGGGCTGGGCTCACTCGGGACGGCGCTGCTGATGTCGGGTCGGATCCCCGGTGTGCCGCCGCTGCCGGCCGCGCCCGCGCTGCTGTTCGCCGTCCTGGCCACGGCGCCGCTCGGGCTGCTCACCGGCTGGCCGGCGATCCGGCGCCGGGGGCTCGCCCTGGCGCTGGTGACCTTCGCCGTCGGCACGGCGATGAGCCGGTTCGTGTTCCAGCAGCCGTACGCGACCACCGGGCTGACCCTGGACCGGCCCGGCTTCCTGGCGGGCGACCGGGCCTTCTACCTCGCCGAACTGCTGTTGCTGGGGCTGGGCCTGGCGGTGGTGCACGGGCTGCACCGGGGGCGGCTGGGTCGGGCGCTGACGGCGATGCGCGACCACGAGCCGGGCGCGGTCGGGGCGGGGGTCAACGTCCCCGGGCTCAAGCTGTTCGCCTTCGTGGCGGGGGCGGCGCTGGCGGCCCTCGGCGGCGGCCTGATGGGCCTGGCCGGGCGGGCCTTCGACGCCGCCTCGTTCGACCCGGTGCGCGGGCTGCTCTGGTTCGCGGCGGTGGTCGTGGCCGGCGCGGACAGCGCGCTCGGGGCGGTGCTGGCCGCCGCGCTGCTGATCGGGCTGGACGCGGGCACGACGGCCGGGGTGTCGGCGGTCGCGGTGGGGCTCCTCGCGGCGGCGATCGGTCGGCTCCCCGGCGGCCTCGCGGGCCTGGCGGAGCGGCTGGCGGTCCGGCGGCCGCAGCCGCCGCCGGGCACCGCCGGGGCGGCACTCGCCGGGTCCGGGGCGGCACTCGCGCCCGGGCGGCTCACCCCGGCGGGGCGTCGGGTCCGCGCGCTGATCGCGGCGCGGCAGGCGGGCGGGCCCGCGGAGGGGGCCGACCCGTGAGCCGGGGCGTCGCCCGTCCGGCCGCCGGGGCCCGGCCCGGCGCCGCCGCCCGGCTGACGGCACGCGGACTGGTCCGCCGCTACGGCGGCATCGAGGCCGTGGCCGGCGTCGACCTGACCGCGCCGCCGGGGCGGATCACCGCCCTGATCGGGCCGAACGGCGCCGGGAAGAGCACCCTGTTCGACTGCCTGGCCGGAACGGTCCGCCCGGACGCCGGCCGGGTGCTGCTGGGCGGCCGCGAGGTGACCCGACGGCCGGCCCACGCCCGGGTGCGGCTCGGCCTGGCCCGGACGTTCCAGCAGATCGCCGTCTTCCCGACCCTCTCGGTCGCGGACAACGTCCGGGTCGGCGCCGAACAGCGGCCCGGCGCCCGGCGGGACGCCCGCGCGGTGGACGCGGCCACCGGACGCGCCCTGGCCCTGGTCGGCCTGCAGGAGCTCGCCGCGCAGCCGGCCGGCGAGCAGCCGACCGGGGTACTGCGCCTGGTCGAGCTCGCCCGCGCCCTGGCCGGCGACCCGCGCGTCCTGCTGCTCGACGAACCGGCGGCCGGCCTGGACACGGCGCAGACCGCCCGGCTGGTCGCCGTCCTGCGCGGGCTGGCCGACCGCGGCATGGCGCTGCTGCTGGTCGAGCACGATCCCGACCTGGTCGCCGAACTCGCCGACACCGTCTACGCGATGGCCGACGGCCGGGTGGTGACGCACGGCCCGGCCGGCGCCGTGCTCGCCGATGCCCGGGTGGCCCGGGCCTGGGGGCCGGACCGGCAGGGAGGGGACCCGCACCCGTGACCGTCGAAGCCGCCCTGCACGGCGCCCGCGTCCGCTACGGCCCGCTCGAAGCGCTGCACGGCGTGGACCTCCCCTTCCCCGCCGGCGCGGTGACGGTCCTGCTCGGCCGCAACGGCGCCGGGCGGACCAGCGCGCTGCACGCGCTGGCCGGGGTGATGCGCCTGGCCGCCGGGCGGGTCGAGTGGCAGGGGCGGGACGTCACCGCGCTCTCCGTCCACCGGCGCGTGCGGCTGGGGCTGGCGCTGGTGCCGGCGGAGCGGGCCGTGTTCGCCTCGCTGACGGTGGCCGAACACCTCGGCCTCGCCGGGAGCGGCACCGGGCCGGCCCCCGTACCCGCCGCCACCGACGAGGCGCTGGAGCTCTTCCCCGAGCTCACCGCGCTGCTCCCCCGCCGGGCCGGTACGCTCTCCGGCGGGCAGCAGCAACTCGTTGCCGTGGCACGGGCGTTGAGCACCGGCCCGCGCCTCCTGCTGCTCGACGAGCCGGACCGCGGGCTGGCACCCGCCGTCACCGCCCGGCTGCACGCGCACCTGCTCGCGCTGGCCGCGGCCGAAGGCCGGACGGTCGTCCTCACCGCGCAGTCGCTGCCGCACGGCCTGGCCGGAGCGGCCGTCGTCCACGTGCTCCACCGGGGCGAGGTCGGCTTCTCCGGCGAGCCCGCCGAGCTGGGAGCGCAGCAGGCCGCGGAGCGGCGACCGACCGGCCCGGGGCCGTGAGCCCGCCCGGGGCCGGTGCTCGGGACCGCCGCTACTGGGCCGGTGCTCGGGACCGCCGCTACTGGGCCAGGTAGCCGCCGTCCACCGGCAGGACGGCGCCGGTGATGAACGAGGCGTCGTCGGAGGCCAGGAAGAGCACCGCGGCGGCCACCTCCGCGGGGTCGCCCAACCGCCCCATGGGGTGCAGCTTCTCGATCGCCGCCAGGTACTCGGGGCCGCCCGGCTCGTCCTGCAGCCGGCGGACCCGCTCGGTGGTGATGGTCCCGGGAGCCACGGCGTTGACCCGGATGCCGCGGGAGGCCCACTCCACGGCGAGGTGCTTGGTCAGCCCCGACGCGACGAACTTGGCCGGCCCGTAGACCGCCTGGCCACGCTGGCCCGCCTCGCCGGAGATCGAGGAGACGCAGACGATCGCGCCGCCGACACCCCCGTGCCCGGCGGCGCCCGATCCGTCCGCCCCGACCATCGCCTCCACGGCGTACTTGCAGGTCAGGAACATCCCGCGGCCGTCCACGGCCATCACCCGGTCCCAGTCCTCGGCGCTCGCCTCGGTGATCTCCATCAGGGGGATCACGCCCGCGTTCGCCACCAGGACGTCGAGCCGGCCGTGCCGCTCGACGGCGGCCTCGATCATGCGGCGGGCGTCGTCGTCCCGCGAGACGTCGCCGACCACCGTGGTGACGGCCTGCGGCAGCCTGTCCGCCAGCCGCCCCAGGCCGTCCCGGTCGACGTCGGTGGCCACGACCGCCGCTCCCTCGGCGGCGAAGCGCTCGGCCACCGCCCGCCCGATGCCGCTCGCCGCACCCGTCACCACGCACACCTTGCCCGCCAGCCGTCCGGCCGCCGGCGCACCGCCCTGCGAGACTCCGCTCAGCTCAGTCATGGCACCGGACCATACCGACCGGGCATCAGAAAGGCGCGTAGGCAGCACAGTTGGTGCGCACGCCGAGCCGGCCGGCACCGATCTGTTCGGCGAACCGTTCGGCCGACCCCCGTTCGGCCGAGCCGTTCACCCGATCGCGAGGACGATCTTGCCCCGCAGGTGCCCGTGCTCGCTCACCCGGTGCGCCTCGGCCGTCTCGGCCAGCGGGAACACCCGGTGCACCGGCAGCTGCAGCTCCCCCGCCTCGTGCAGCGCGAGCGCGCCCGCCAGGGCTTCGCGGTTGTAGTCCTTGGCTTCCGTCCCCCCGCTGAACCGCACCCCGTAGCGGGCGGCTCCCTCGAAGTCGGCGATGGAGAGCACGTTCTCCGCCCCGCCGGCCAGCTCGATCGAGAGGGGCAGGACGTCCCCCTGGCCTGCGCCGTCCAGCACCCGGTCCACCCCCTCCGGCGCGACGGCCCGCACCCGGTCGGCCAGGCCCTCGCCGTAGGTGACGGGCACCGCGCCCAGCGCGCGCAGGTGCTCGTGGTTGGCCTCGCTCGCCGTGCCGACCACCCGGATCCCCCGCGAACGGGCGAACTGCAGCAGCACCGTGCCGACCCCGCCCGCCGCGCCGTGCACCAGCAGCGTCTGCCCGCTCTCGACACCGAGCAGGTCCAGCACCCGCCAGGACGTCTCGGCCGCCACCGGGATCGCCGCGGCCTCCGCCCAGCCCAGCCCAGCCGGCTTGCGGGCCAGCTTCTCCGCCTCCACCAGCACGTGCTCCGCGTGCGCGCCGCCCCAGGTCGGGCCGAACACCTCGTCACCGACCCGCCAGGCGGTGACGCCCTCGCCGACCGCCTCCACCACACCGGCCGCCTCGTAGCCGGTGACGACCGGGAAGGTGACCGGGATGAGCTCGGTCATCGCACCGGCGCGCAGCTTGTGGTCCAGCGGATTGACGCCCGCGGTGCGGACGGTGATCCGGACCTGGCCCGGGCCGGGGGCGGGCAGCTCGACCTCCATCGGGCGCAGCACCTCCGCGCCGCCGAACTCGGAGAAGCCGATGGCCCTGGTCGTGAGGGTGCCGGAGCTGCCGTCGGTGCGTGCGTTCGTGGTCATGAGGATCCCACCGTCCTTCGTGTATCGGGGAGTTCGCCGTGGCGACGGGTTCCATCCTGGGGTGGTGGCGGACCGGGACCGGCCCGCCGTTCGGCCGGTTCCACCTGTCCGAACGGCTGGGCCGGTCCGGTGACCGCGCCACTACGCTGGACGCCATGGGCGGCACCACGGACACGACGAGCAGCGCAGACACCACGGACACTACGGACGGGGCGAGCGGGGCGCACGGGGCGGGCGGGACGGACTCCGGACGGCCGCGGCCGTCCTGGGAGCGGGCCGAGGACGCCCTGGCGCACGCCGTGGAGGTACTGCGGACGCCTCGGCCCGGCATGCTGCCCCGGCTGTCCGAGGTGCTCGCGGACCTCGTCCCGCACACCGCGGCCGCCCAGCTCAGCGGCGTCTGCACGTACTCCCCCACCATCACCTCCGGGCCCGCCGACCTGGCCGGCCGGATCACCGCTCTGGAGCTGGCCCACCTGGCGGAGAGCGTCGAGCCCGGCCGCCCCTGGCAGGGCGAGGCGGTGCTGGCGGGGCGGCCCCGGCCCGCCGTGGCGGTCGCCGCGGCACCGGCCGGCACGAGCGGCGCGCTGCTGGTACTGGTCCGGGAGGCCACCGAGCCACCGGGTGCGGCACCCGGTGCCCGGCGCCGACCGGGCCGGGACGCCCGGCCCGCACCGCTGCCCGCGCCCCCGTCCGCGCCGCTCCCCGGCCGCACGCTCGCCGTGCTGCAGCGGTTCTGGGAGCTGGTCACCATCCACTCGCACCACCGCGCGACCGACGCGGCCCCCGTGCACGCCGCCGCCTCGCGCGCCTCGGCCGGCGCCCGCGCCCGCGCGATCGCCGAGCTCAGCGGCGCGCACGCGTCCGCCCTCACCGCGATCCTCGCGCCGCTGCGCTCGACCGCCCTGGACGACGCCACCGCCCGCCGCAGCGCCACCGAACTCGCCGTCGACGCCCTGCTCGACCTCCGCGCCGGCGCCGAGCTCGACCGCGAGCTGAGCGAGGAGCCCGCCGCCACCGCGTTCGCCCGGCTCGCCGACGAGCTGCGCCCGCTGCTGCGGCACAGCCCCGTCCGGCTCGATCTGCTGCCCCCTGCCGCCGGCGAGCGCTCCGTGCCGGCCGACACCGCGCACACCGCCCGGGCGGCGGTCCGCTCCGCGGTGCTCGTCATGCTGGAGCAGGACGCCCTGACCCGCCTGCACGTGAGCTGGCAGTGCACGGCGGACTCCGTGCGCGCCGTGGTCCGCGACGACGGCCCGGGCCTGCTCGCCCCCGACGCCCTCGCCGTCCACCGGACCACCGACCGGGTCACCGCCCTGGCCGGCCGGCTGACCGTGGAGCCCGTCCCCGGCTGGGGCACCACGGTCACCGTCGACCTGCCGCTGCACCTGCCGACGGCGCCCGTCGCCGTCGACCCGCTCGCGGCCCTGCAGCCACGGGAGTTGGACGTCCTCGACCAGCTGGCCCGGGGCCGCCGCAACCGTGAGATCGCCGGCGCCCTGCACATCAGCGAGTCCACGGTGAAGTTCCACGTCGCCAACATCCTGGCCAAGCTGGACGTCACCTCGCGCGGCGCGGCGGCCGCCCTGGCCCACCGCGCCGGCATGCCGTCCTCGCCGACCCTCCACGCGGCCTCCTGAGACCACCGACCCGCGGACCCGGCCGGTGAACGGGACCGGACAGGACAGGACCTGGCTAGTAGAAGTGCCGCAGCCGGGGCCAGAGGACCGACCAGGGCGCGGTGGGGCCGGAGCAGAGCAGGACCGGCGCGTGCTGCTCCTGGTTGCGGACCCCGTGGCCGTTGTCGACGCGGGCGACGACCCGGCAGTCGGTGAAGTAGGCCTCCACGCCCGCGTGCCCGTCCGGGTGGACCAGCACCACCGGGCCGTCGTGGGCGTCGTCCGGCGGGCCCCAGTCGGCGAAGCTCATGTGGCCGGAGTACGGGCCCGGCAGACCGAGCCGCGGGCCGTACTCGGCCAGGGCTCCCGCCTCGCCGTAGTTCGAGGCGAGGACGACCGCGCGGTCGCGGCGCTCGGGCGGGACGGCGGCCCAGCCTTCGGTGACGGCTGCGGCGAGTTCGGGCCAGCCGACCTGTTCGGCCTGCTCCCGGTAGATCCAGGTCACCGCCGGGAGCAGCCGGGGCGGCAGCACGGGGAGGGTGATCACGACGTTCACCGCCGCGCCGAACGCCAGCCAGGCCGCGAAGCGGATCCATCGGCGGCCCGGCCCCTTCGGCGCGCCCGGCCCCGTCGACATGCCCGCCCCCGCGGGCTCGGAAGCCCCCGCTCCGCCCGCCCCGGAGAGGCGTCGCACGGTCGGCTCGCAGCCGGCCGCCGTGAGCACCAGGAGCAGCGGCATCGCGTAGTACGGCTTGCCGCCGGCGACGACCACCACCAGGCAGAGGGCCGGGTAGGCGACGGCGATGCCGCGGGCCCAGCGCAGGCCCGGGTCACGCAGTAGTCGCCGGATCCCCTCGACCCAGACCGGCACCAGCACCGGCGAGAGGTAGAGGAGCTGCATCGGCACGAACATCAGCCGGTTCTCCGGGCCGTCCTGATCGCTGATGCCGCCCGCCACCGTCAGTTCGGGCCAGCCGTGCGCCGCCTGCCACCACAGGTTCGGCAGCGCGATCCCCACCGCGACCAGCAGCCCCGCCAGCGGCCACCGCCCCCGCAGCGCGCGCCGGGGACCGACGGCCGACACGGCGGGGACGACGGTCCCGACGAGCAGCAGGACCAGGTCCTTGTTCAGCAGCGCGACCCCGGCCGCCGCGCCGATCGCGGGCCACCAGCGGCCGTCGCCGGTGCGCAGCAGCCTCAGCGCCAGCAGGGACACGGCCAGCCACGCGAGCAGGTCGAACGTACTGGTGAGCAGCATGTGCCCGGTCGCGAGCACGAACGCCGAACCGGCCGCGGCGCACGCGGCGAGCAGCTGGCCGCGCCGCCCGGCCCCCAGCTCCCGCGCGGTCAGGGACACCAGGGCGGTGCACGCCGCCGTGATGAGGGCCGGGAGCACCCGCAGGCCGGTCGGGCCGGCACCGAACAGCGCGGCCGACGCCCGGCCGAGCAGCGGGGTGAGCGGCGGCTGGTCGGCGTAGCCCCAGGCCGGGTGCCGGCCGGCGGCGAGGAAGTACAGCTCGTCGCGGTGGAAGCCGTAGCGGCCCGCCAGCAGCACCAGCATCCCGGCGACCGCTGCGGCCACGGTCCCGACCGGGCCCCACGCGAACGGTTCGAGCGGGTCCGGCCCCCGCCCTGCCGGCTCGGCCACGGCCGGCCCCGGTCCCGCCGACTCCCTGACAGCCGGCCCCGGCACGGCGGCAGGCGGGTCCTCCGGTCCATCCCCCCGAATGTCCATGCGACGAGTGTGGCACTCACCACGCCGGAGAGCGCCCGGCCGGGAACGGGAAGTCGGCACCTTCGACGTCCTGCCTCCCCGCGGAGCCGGCGCCGGCCCGGACACCGGTGTCCTGGCGGCGCCGGCCCCTTCCGCGTCAGGACGTCGGGCGCGCCCCGCCGTCGGTCAGCGGGGAGAGGCGGAAGTCGACGGCCCGCCAGGCCGTCTCCGCCCGGGTGACGGCCTCCTCGCGGTCGGCGCCCACGGCCAGGACGTACCCCTGGCGGCTGCCGGATCCAGTCAGCGGGCCGAGCCGACGGCCGGGCTCCGCCGCGGCCTTCACGGTGACGACGCCCGGGAGCCCCCGGGCGGCGTCGATCCCGTCGACGGCCAGCACCTCGGCGTTCTCGTGGGCGAAGAACCTGATCGCGGCGGCGGCCCCGGCCGGCGTGCGGCGCACCTGCCCGTCGAGGCCGAGCATCCCGGCGGCCGTGGCGGCGGCCAGCGGCACGCCGGTGACCAGTTCCACCATCTCCCAGATCTGGTCCCCGCCGAAGCGGGTCTGGGTCTCGATCACGACCGGCGAGCCGTCCGACCGCAGCATCACCTCGGTGTGGGCGGGCCCCCAGCGGTGGCCCAGCGCGTCGAGCAGCGCGACGACCGTGCCCTCGACGGCCTGGGCCGCGCCGGTGCCGAGGCCGGCCGGGAGCTGGTGACCGGTCTCGACGAAGGAGGGCGCGCCCGAGGTCAGCTTCTCGGTGACCGCCACCAGCTCGTGCTTGCCGTCCAGGGTGAGCGTCTCGACGCTCAACTCCCGTCCGGTGACGAACTCCTCGGCGATCACCGCACCGCCGGCCGCCGCGGCCCGCCGCCACGCCTCCGCGGCCTCCTCGGGGCTGCGGGCCAGGGTCACGCCGCGGCTGCCGGAACCGTCCGCGGGCTTGACGATGACGGGGGCGTCGAGCTCCCGCTGGAAGGCGGCCGCCTCCTCGGCGGCGCCGCACGCCCGGTAGCGCACGGACGGCAGGCCGTGCTCGGCGAGCAGCCCGCGCATCCGGGTCTTGTCCCGGCTGCGCTCGACCGCCGGCACCGGGTTGTGCGCGATGCCCAGGCTCTCCCCGATCCGTGCGGCGGTGAGCAGGTGCGGCTCGGCGAAGGAGACCACGGCGTCGAAGGGGGCGCCCGCCCCGTGCAGGAGCTCCGCCAGCGAGCGGGCCCAGGCGTCGTCCAGCTCCTCCTGGACGAACAGCCCGTCCGCCCGCTCCCGTTGGAGCCCGCTCAGGTTGGCGCGCTGCTGGAGGAGCGTGATCCGCGCGTCGAGCCCGGCCATCGAACGGAAGCCGGAGTCCTTGCCGCCGATGACCAGGAGGTGCGGCCGGTCGCGTCGGCGCTCCGCGGCTCCCCCCTGCGGGCGGGTCAGGACGAGGTCGGCCATCTCCCAGACCGCCTCGATGTCCCGCTGCAGGTCGTCCGCGCCGTCCGCGGTCAGCTCGGCGGAGAGGACCTGCCAGTGGCCCTCCGCCGCCGTCCCGGCGATCACCCCGGGGGCGTGGTAGAGGCTGTGCCGGGCGTACGTCGGCAGGGCGGTGACCCGGTCGAACCCGTTCAGCCCGGTGAAGACGCCGGTGACGCGCGGGAACGGGGTGACGATGCCGAAGGGCCGGTCGAAGCGGGCCTCCAGGTCCGGCCGCTCACCGCGCAGCACCGCCGCGTAGGCGGCCATGAAGGAGATGCCGTGGGCCTGGTGGAGCACCCGCGCCCGGTGGCCACCGGGCCGGACGCCGACCTCCAGGAGCCGGGGCCCCTTCACGGTGAGGATGAACTCGACGTGCGCCGCGCACAGCCGCAGGCCCATGGCCCGCACGGCGGCCACCGCGAGGTCGGCCATCGTCCGCCGGTGCTCCTCCCCGGCGAGGCTGGGGGCGAAGCGGGCGAAGTGGTGGAAGTCGTCGCCGCCCAGGTCCGCCCCGGTGAGGACGTCGACGACCGGGCTCGGCCACGGCGTGCCCTCGCGGTCGACCACGAGGTCGACCGAGTGGTTGCTGCCGGCCAGGAACTCCTCGACCTGCAGGGCCGTGAACCGCTCGGGCAGCCCCTTGCCCCGGACGTGGTCGGCCACGCCCCTGCGGATGTGCTCGAAGGTCTCGGCGGCGGCCTCCGGGCCGGGCACCGTGAGCACGAACAGGCTGGAGTAGAGCGCCGCGGGCTTGACCACGACCGGCCACCCGTGCGCCTCGCCGAAGTCCAGGACGTCCTGCACCGACCCGGCCGGGCCGAACCGGCCGGTGCTGTCCGCGCCGATCCGCTCGGTGAAGAGCCGGCGCATCAGCTCCTTGGAGCGCAGGCCCGCGACCTCCTCCTCCGGGAGCGCGGGCAGCCCGAGCACCGTCAGCAGCCGCGCGTAGGGCTCGACGTACGCCTCGCGCAGGTTGAGCACGCAGACCCCCGGCTCCTCGCCGAGCCGGGCGGCGAGCGGCTCGACGCCCTCGGTGGGATCCCACGGGACGACGACGTCGAAGGCCTCGTCGTCGGCGCACCAGCCGTGCGAGCGCACGTCGCGGATCAGACCGACCCGGTAGCCGGCGTCCCGGAGCGGCTCGAACTCGCCGTACCGGGCGTTGCCGAGGAAGAGCACCAGGTCCTGTGCGGTCATCGGGCGACCTCCATCGCGTCCGCGTCGTCGAATCCGTAGGCCACCGAGGAGAACGATCCGGCCAGGACGGCCACCTCCTCGGCCGTCTCGCGGGCCGCGCCCCCGGCCGAGGCGCGCGCCATGAGGTCCGCCAGTCGCCACATCTCGGCGGGCCCCATGCCCCGGCGGGTCACCTCCTGGACCCCCAGCCGCAGCACGATCCGCCCCTCCACGGGCCGGGCGTTGAGCATCAGCCCGGCCCGCATCAGCGCGCCGGCGAGCTCGTAGCCGCCCGCCCGCCCCGGCCGCTCCGGCGCCTCGACCAGGAGGACGTGGCTCGCGCTCTCCTGCTCCCGCCCCGGCGGGCGGTACACGGTGAAGCCCGACTCGCCCAGCGCGCGGGCCAGCGCGGCCCGGTTCGCCAGCATGTCCCGCGCGTACCCGGCGGCGTGCACGCCCATCTCCAGCGTGGTCACGTAGTTGGCGAGGGTCGGCCCGGTCTGCTGGGACGAGATCAGGGACGTGCCCAGGCGGTCGGAGAAGTCCCGGCCGGCGGCCGCGTCGGCGAAGGCGACCAGGCCCTTGTGCGCGCCGGGGAAGCTCTTGTGGGTGTTGCCCTGGACGATGTCGCAGCCCTCGCCGATCGGGTCCTGGAACTCTCCGCCCGCCACCAGGCCGAGGGTGTGCGAGGCGTCGTACACCAGCAGGGTTCCGGGGCCGACGACCGCCCGCAGCTCGCGCAGCGGCAGCGGCGCCAGCGGCACGCCGTGGTCGAGGAAGACCATGGCGCCCGGGTTCTGCCGCCAGAGCGCCGCGAAGGCCGCGAGGTCGACGGTCCCGTTCTCGCGGGACCACGGGAGGCAGGCGCTGCGCCGGCCCATCGACTCCAGCAGCGGTCCGGTCGCGAAGTGGCCGCCGTTCTCCGGGGCGATGGACCAGACCGTCCCGCCCGGCTCGGTGAGCAGTGCGAAGACCGACATCGTGGCGTGCAGCCCCGACAGCGGCCGGAAGTCCACCCAGGCGGCGCCGAGCAGCCGCTGGGCCGTCTCGGCGGCGGCCTGCTCCAGCCGGTCGACGCCGGGGTAGGCGGCCGACAGCAGACCGGAGCGCAGCAGCGGGTCCATGCCCCGGCGCTCCCGCTCGTGGCCGATCAGGTAGCGGTTCGCCAGGGGGCTGTGCAGCATCCGCTCGGCGGTGCGGGAGAGCACGTTCTCGAACGCGGCGAGGTTGACGGTGGAGGAGATCCGGTCGGCGTCGGCGCGCACGGCGGCGAGCAGGCCGGCCGCCGGGGCGGCGGGGGCGCCGGACCGGCGCGCCTGCGGCGCCGGTCCGGCGACGGCCAGGGAGGCCGTCATCCCTCGCCTCGCAGCCGGGCGCCCTCGGCGTCCCAGCGGCTGCGGAACTCCAGGGCCTTCTCCAGGTAGTCCTCCGGCTTGTAGCCCTTGGCGAACTCCTCGACGATCGCGGCGCCGCCGAAGCCGTACTCGCCCAGCTTCTCCAGCGACCCCCACAGGTCGAAGTCGCCCTCGCCGATCGGGATGTGGGTGTGGTCGGCGCCCTTGATGTCGGCGATGTGGGCCGTCTGGACGTACGGCGCGACGGTCGCCAGCGCCTCGTCGTAGTCGCCGCGCGGCAGGTGCACGGTGGCCAGGTGCGGCACGTCCAGGGTCAGCCAGGTGCCGGTGCTGCGGCACAGCTCGACGTGCTCCTCGGGGGAGAACACCACGTAGCGCGGGCGGTTGGCGCCCATGTTCTCGATGCAGAGCTGGATGCCGGTGCTGGAGATCAGCGGCTGCACCTTGTCCAGCGAGGAGCGCAGCACGTCGAGCAGCACGTCGTTGCTGCGGCGGGACATGTAGCCGGGGTGGTAGGTGACCCGCTCCACGCCGAGGTCCGCGGCGAAGTGCACGGCGCGGCGCAGGTAGTTGACCGACTCCGCGCGCTCGTCCTCGTCCGGCGAGACCAGGTCGGTGTGCGGCCCGTACCAGGCCGCGTGCACCGACACGTCCAGGCCGTGGGTCGCGATGACCGAGCGCATGCCGTCGACGATCTTCTCGTACTCGGGCGCGGTCGCCCCGAAGAGGACCTCCTGCGCCTCCTCGGCGATCTCGAACTCGATGTCGGTGAAGTGCCCGGCCAGGAACTCCATGTGCTCCACGATCTCGGCCGGGTTGTCCCAGATGTTGGTGGAGAACCCGATGCGCGGGCGGACCAGCGCCTTGCTGTCGAGGATGTCGGTCACAGGGCTACCTCTTTCGTGGAGTCGAAGCTGGCGAAGAAGTCGACGAGCAGCATGTCCCGGACGCCGATCGCGGCACCGGGGGCGGAGGTGATCGGCGAGACGTCGTGCAGGACCCGGCGGTCGTCGAGGACGATCGACTCCAGCGGGTCGGTGAGCAGCGCCCGGTGGATCTCGCACCGGTCGAGGTCGTACAGGCGCGACTGCGCGCCTTCGACCCCGTCGCGGCGGATGAGCACCTGGGCGACGTAGCTGTGGCCGTCCTGGTGGATCCCCTCCGGCGCCGGGTCACCCTCGGCGTCGGGCAGGGCGACCACCCGGATCTGGTGGACGCCGCAGGTGTCGACGGTGTGCCGGGGGCCGGGCAGGCGGTCCCGGAAGGCCCGGACGACCGCGCGCAGCGCCGGACCGGCGGCGACGGCGTCGTGCAGCGGCGCGAACAGCCGGGGCACTCCCCCGACGAGGCTGTTCACCGCCCGGTCCTGGAGGAACGTGCCGTGCGGCAGCGGCTCCAGGCCGTCGTCCAGCAGCCGGAACCTGCCGTACCGGCGGAAGCGGTAGGGCCGATCGGTCCCGAGGTACTCGTCGGCCGGGAGGTCGTTCCAGGAGTCCAGGAAGGCCGCCAGGGCCGGCGCCGGGACGCCGTCGAGGGCCTCCCGCAGGACACCGGAGGGGAAGTGGGTGAAGGGGGCCGGCTCCGGGGCCCCGGCGGGCACCGGGCTCCGGCCGTCCGCCGGCAGATCGGGCGCGACGGCGGAGTCCGGCGTGGTCATGGGTGTGGTGGGCATGGTTCCTCGCTTGTCGTGCTGCCTCAGGTCTGGCTTTCCGGCAGTCGGACGACCAGGGCGCCGAGCCCGTCGCCGACGGTCAGCTGGCAGCTCAGACGGCTCTCGGGGCGGCGCTCCACGGCGGTGTAGTCGAGCATCTCGTCCTCGTCGTCGTCGGGCTCGGGCGGTGACTCGCCCTCGACCTCCTCGACGAACACGTGGCAGGTCGCGCAGACCATGCGTCCGCCGCACTGGCCGACGATGCCGCCGATTCCCTCCTCGACCGCGGCGTCCATGACGGTCACGCCGACCGGCACGTCCAGCACGGATCGGGATCCGTCGGGTTCAACATAGGTGATCTTGGCCATGATGCCGGCAATTCACTCTCGGTATGACGAATCGTCAAATGACTTTCCCCCGGCGGGCGAGGGTGCCGGGAGTACCGCGACGCGGCACCGGCGAAAGGGACTTGCAGGCCGGCCGCGGCCGGCCCGCGTGAATGCACACCCGGCCGCCGGAGTCCGGCTTCTGACAGGCAATCGGTAATCAGGAACGACTGGCGGCATCGCCCGCCCCCACGGGACGACACCCGGCCCGGTGCCCGAGGATTCGACACCGGCCTCAATCACGCGAGAAGCGGCGCCAATTCGGCACCGACTCCATCAGGCGTCATCTCACGGACCCCCCGGTTCCGCTCGGTAACGCGGCGCCACGCTAACCGCCCCTGAACTGGCGTGTCAACGGTTCCACGACGGGTAATTGACGATCCGCCAGACAACGGTGGGCACGTACCGGTCGGACCCGATCGGTGTCAATTGTCGGCTGCGTCACAGCCATTTCGCAGGGGTCGGGGCGGCGGTTCCGGGACTACTTCGGGTGCGAAGCGGCCCGCTCGGCCGCCGCCCGCCCCCCGCCCGCCGGAGCGGCCCCGTCGGCGGGCGCCCCCTCGGCGGCCCGGCCGTCGGCGGGCACCGCCACGACGACCGGACCGTCGGCGGGCGTCCCCTCGGCGACCGGCCCAGCCACCGGCCTCCCGGACCACACCGCGCCCACCGACGCCGCCGCGAACAGCGCCGCCAGGACCACCCAGGCCCAGGACCCCAGCGGCAGCAGGGCCGACACCAGGAGGGTCGGCCCGACGATCCGCTGGGCCGTCATCCCCATGCTGAAGGTGGCGAGGTAGCGCGCCCTGGCCGCGGCCGGGGAGAGCACGTACGACAGCTCCCAGCCCGCCACCGACTGCAGGTTCTCGCCGACCGTCACCGCCACCACCGCGCCGATCGTGCACACCAGGCAGACCCACACCGGCACCCGCTCGGCGACGGCGAACAGCCCGCAGCCGACCACCAGCGACAGCGCCGTGGCCCGCAGCAGCCGCACGGAGCCGTCGACGCTCGTCGCGAAGCGGTGCACCCACGCCTGGAGCAGGACCGTGAGGACGGTGTTGACGGCGAGCAGGAGGGAGAGCCAGGCATGGGGCAGTTCGGTGCGCTGCACCACCCAGATCGGCAGCAGCACGACGATCAGCGAGTCGAAGAGCGAGAGCACGCCGTTGGAGACGGTGAACACCATGAACCGCGGGTCGCGGTACGGCGCGGCGCCGGACCGCACGTCCGCGGCGGGCGCCGTCGGGATCCCGTCCGAGGCCCGCACCGCCCACAGGGCCATCCAGGCGATCACCAGGAAGGACACCGCGTCCACCAGGAACACGGCCCGGAACGCGGCGGTCACGTGCAGGCCGAGCACGAGCCCGGCCACCAGCAGACCGCCGGTGAGGCCGGCATTGCGCACCGCCCGGATCGAGGCGAGGGTGCGGGTCCGCTCCTCCTGCCCGGCCACGCCGGAGACGATCACCTGGAGCAGGGGCGAACAGGCACGCTCGGCCGCGAGGAGTGCACAGGTGAGAACGGCGTACCCGGCGAAGCCGTGGATCAGCGCGTAGGCGGCGAATCCCGCCCCGCGCAGGCACATCAGCGCGACGTAGGTGCGGACCACGCCCCACCGGTCGGCGACGTGCCCCAGGGGCAACGGACTGAGCAGACCGAAAATCGCGGCGACCGAAAGGGTCGTCGCGACCTGCGCCGCGGGAAATCGAAGCACGCCCACGAAGTAAAGCGTGGACGCGGCCAGGAAAAGCCCGTTGCCGAACGAGTCGACCAGCGCCCCGGCAACCAGCATGCGGCTTCCGCGCTTTGCGGGGACGACCTCCGCCACGACACGAGCGACAATTCCCACCAGCCCGAACCCCCGTCGCCGCGCACACCCCCGTGACCGCGGCCAACCCTAGTGGACCGCCCATCGACCGGCAAGTGACCGGAAGGCCGCCGATTTCACATAATTCGGAAAGGAGTTGACGTCCCGTCTGGTCCGCGCGGTTCCCGTCGATTCCACCGTTGACCGCTGCCGACCCCGTTGTGCAGACTCTTCGAAAACCGATCCCGATGTTCCGGAGAGTCCGTTGCCCAGCACCACACCACCGCCCCGCGCCCTCCTGGTCGGATGGAAGCCGGTGGCGATCGAGGCCCTCCGGGCGGAGGGCTGCTCGGTCGTCTGCGCGGTCAGCGCGACCGACGCGGACCGGGCCCGCAGCGGCACGGACGCCGGCATCGTGGTGGCCGACCAGGCCGGGGACGTCGAGTCGGTGCTCTTCGCGCTGGGGCGCGCCGGGCTCTCCCCGAGCGGCTTCGACCTCGTCACCAGCGGCCAGGAGTACTCGCTCGTGGCCGCGGCGGCCATCGGCGCGATCGGTGGCGCGCGGTCCCTCCCGGTCGACGTCGCGATCGCGCTCCGGGACAAGTTCGTGCAGAAGGAACGCGTCCGCGCGGCCGGCGTCGCCACCGCCCGGTGCGAGGCCTTCGACGACCCGGCGGGCGTCGAGCAGGCGGCCCTGCGGGTCGGCGGGTTCCCCGTCGTGGTCAAGCCGCTGGCGGGCGCCGGAGCGCGGAACACCGCGCGGCTGGCCTCGCCGGGCCAGGCCCGGTCCTGGGCCGCCTCCGCCGCGGTCGGCCCCTGGCTGGTCGAGGAGTTCGTCCCCGGAGCCGAGCTGCACCTGGACGGCGCCGTGCGCGACGGGCGGATACGGCTGCTGGGCGCCTCCCGCTACCTCCGCAACGTGATCGACGTGCACAGCGGGGCGCTGGTGGGTTCGGTCTCCGTCACCGCCGCGGAACAGCCGGAGCTGTACGAGCGGTCGCACGCCCTGGTCGAGCGGGTCCTGACCGCCCTGGGCCACGCCGACGGCGTGTTCCACATCGAGGTGTTCGAGCAGCCCGACGGTTCGCTGGTCTTCGGCGAGTGCGGCGGCCGGGTCGGCGGCGGGCGGATCGACGAGGTCACCCGCCGGGCGTTCGGCGGCGACCTGCACCGGCACTGGGCCGCCGCGACGCTGGGCGCACCGGCACCCGGGGCGACGGAGACCACCGGCGGGTCGTTCGGCTGGGCCTTCCTCACCGCCCCGGCCGGACTGGTGCGCTCGGTACCTTCTCCGGACGAGGTCCGCACCCGGCCCGGCGTCGTCGACGCCGGTGTGAAGCTCGGCCCCGGCGAGCTCTCCAAGCCCGCCGTGAAGTCCTTCGACCGCGCCGGGGACGTCGTGGTGACGGGTGCCGACTCCACGGAGGTGGCCGCGCGGCTGACCGCCTGCGCGGAGTGGTTCGCCTCGTCGGTCGCGATCGCCGCGGACGCCGAAGCCGCCGGATGAGCGCCCCCGGCGCCGCCTGGGACCCGGCAGCGCCCGGGGTGCTGCCGCTGCCCTCCGGCCGACTGGTCCGGGGGCGCGGACTGCGCCGGCCGCCGCTGCCCGGGCCCGAACCCGGCTTCGGGCTCTACCTGCTGGGCCGCCGGCCCGCGGGCCAGCCGTGGGAGAGCCGCTGGCTCTGCTGGCCGGACTTCCGGCTGCCCGCCGACCGGGTCGAGGCCGCCAAGGCCCTGCGCGACGCCTGGGAGCGGTCGGCCCGGCAGCGGGTGGAGGTCGGCTGCGCCGGCGGCCGCGGCCGGACCGGAACGGCACTCGCCTGCCTGGCCGTCCTGGACGGCGTGCCGGCCGGCGAGGCGGTGGCGTACGTCCGGGAGCACTACGACCGGCACGCCGTCGAGACGCCCTGGCAGCGCCGGTTCGTGGAGCGGTTCCGCTGACGCCCACGGCCCCGACTCCTGCCCCGGCCCCGGCCAACGGCGCCGCACCGACGCCCCGGCCCACGGCGCCGCCCCGGTCGCACCGGCGGCGACGGCCCACGGCGCGGCACCGGCCGCCCCGGCCGCACCGCCGACCCGGGAAATCTCCTGCGCCCCGCTCGGCGGCCGTGTTACGGTCGGCCCGCCCTTGTGCGACCGGAAACCGAGAGAGACGGGGAAGGTGAGATGGTGGCCGCGGTGAGATCCGCTGCGCCGGCGATGCCGCGCGGCGACCGGACGGCTGTTCTCCGTTCCCGGGCCCTGGTCTGACCTTTCCGCACCTGCCGCGCGCTCGTCGCGCCCGCGGTGCGCCGGGGCCCTTCCTCGAAGGGTTTCACCATGCGTTCCACTTCCTCCGCCCACGCCCGTTCCTGGCTCACCCGTGCCGAGACCGCCGCGGACGTTCCGACCGTCCGGGCGCTGACGCTCGCAGCGTTCGGGCGGCTCCACGAGGCCGACCTCCTCGACGGGCTGCGCCGGGACGAGGCCTGGATCGACGGCCTCTCCGTCGTGGCCACCGACCCGGCCGACCCCGCCGGCACGCCCGTCGGGCACGTCGTGCTGACCCGCGCCTTCATCGGGGACGTCCCGGCGCTGGCCATGGGGCCGGTGTCGGTGCACCCGGACCACCAGCTGTCGGGCGCCGGGTCCGCGGCCGTGCGGGCCGGACTCGACGCCGCCCGGAGCATGGGCGAGCGGTTCGTCGTCCTGCTCGGGCACCCGACGTACTACCCGCGGTTCGGCTTCGTCCGGGCCTCCGCCCACGGCATCCGCCTGAGCATCGACGAGCCCGACGAGGCCTGGATGGCGCTGGCCCTGGACGACCGGCACCCGCTCCCGTCGGGCCCGGTCCGCTGGGCCACGGCGTTCGGCATCTGACCGGCCGGTACTCCGGCGGCGCCCAGCCGCTCCCGTTGCTCGACGGGTCGGGAGTCGGGGGACGCCATGGTGGCGGGGCGGTCCTTGCCGGATCGTTCCGCCACTGGCCGACCGCGCCGCGAGGAGGTCGTCCGCCCTGCAGACGACGGAGATCCTGGGCTGGAAGGGCGCGGTCGCCCGCTTTCCATGATCAATCTATAGCCCACCACGGGGCTTGCGGCAAGGCCCCGGTGGTGCCGGAGAATCACCGCTCGTAGTCAGGACCTGAGGAAACGGGTGGGAGTTCTGATGATCGACGTGATCATTGCCGGCGGCGGACCGACCGGGCTGATGCTGGCCTGCGAGCTGCGGCTGGCCGGGGTGCGGACGGTCGTGCTGGAGAAGCTGACCGAGTCGGCCGGGCAGTCCCGCGGGCGCGGGATCCAGGTGCGCACGGTCGAGATGCTGGACCAGCGCGGCCTGTTGGACCGGTTCCGCGCGGTCAGCGAGCCCTACCGGACCGGCGACTTCGGCGGTCTCGTCAAACTGCGACCGGACCTCCTGGACACCGCGCACCCGTTCGGGCTCGCGGCTCCGCAGACCGTCACCGAGCAGCTGCTGGCCGAACGCGCCACCGAGCTCGGTGCCGAACTCCGGCGCGGGTGCGAACTGGTGGGGCTGAGCCAGGACGAGGACGGGGTGAGCGTCGAGCTCGGCGACGGAACACGGCTGCGTTCGCGCTACCTCGTCGGCTGCGACGGCGGCCGCAGCACGGTGCGCCGGCTGATCGGCGTCGACTTCCCCGGCGAGCCGGCGAGGGTCGAAACACTGCTGGGCGACATGGAGATGACGGAGGATCCGGCGACGGTCGCCGCCGTCACCGCCGAGGCCCGCAAGGTGCACGTCCGGTTCGGCACCGTCCCCATGGGCGACGGCGTGTACCGCGTCATCGTGCCCGCCCACGGAGTGGCCGAGGACCGGACGACCGGGCCGACGCTGGAGGAGTTCAAGGAGCAGCTGCGGGCCCACGCGGGTACCGACTTCGGCGTGCACTCCCCGCGCTGGCTGTCCCGGGTCGGTGACGCCACCCGGCAGGCCGAGCGGTACCGGGTCGGCCGGGTGCTGCTGGCGGGCGACGCGGCGCACATCCACCCGCCGACCGGCGGCCAGGGTCTCAGCCTCGGCGTCCAGGACGCGTTCAATCTCGGCTGGAAGCTCGCCGCCCAGGTCAACGGCTGGGCGCCGGAAGGCCTGCTCGACACCTACCACGCCGAGCGCCACCCGGTGGGCGCCGGCGTGCTGGCCAACACCCGCGCGCAGATGGCGCTGTTGGAGAACACTCCCGGCGCGGTGGCGCTGCGGGAGCTGTTCTCACGGCTGTTGGACTTCGAGGAGGTGAACCGGTTCGTGACCGGGATGACCTCCGCGGTCGGCGTCCGCTACGACTTCGGCGACGGACACGACCTGCTCGGCCGGCGGATGCGCGACGTGCAGCTGACGCGGGGGCGCCTCTTCGAGCTGATGCACGCCGGCCGCGGACTGCTCCTCGACCGGACCGGCCGGCTGTCGGTGACAGGCTGGGAGGACCGGATCGACCACGTCGTCGACACCGGCGAGGAGCTCGACGTGCCCGCGGTGCTCCTGCGCCCGGACGGCCACGTGGCCTGGGTCGGCGACGACCAGCAGGACCTCCTCACCCACCTGCCCACGTGGTTCGGCCCCGCCGCGGGGCACAAATCGGTGGACGGCCCCGGACGCGCTGGCTAGGTTGCCGAGCATGGCGACCACTTCGGACCCGACCGACTGGCGCGCGGCGAACCGCGCGAACTGGGACGAGCGCGTCCCGATCCACGTGACCGGCGCCTTCTACGACGTGCCCGGTTTCGTCGCGGGCGACGACTCGCTCCGCGGCTTCGAGCTCGCCGAGGTCGGCGACGTCGACGGGAGGACGCTGCTCCACCTCCAGTGCCACATCGGGCTGGACACCCTCTCCTGGGCCCGGCGCGGGGCCGCCGTCACCGGCCTCGACTTCTCCGCGCCCGCCGTGGAGACGGCCCGCGACCTCGCCGCGAAGATCGGCGCCGACGACGCCCGGTTCGTCGTCTCGGACGTGTACGACGCCGTCGAGGCCCTCGGCGGGCGGACCTTCGACGTCGTCTACACCGGCTTCGGCGCCCTGTGCTGGCTCCCGGACGTCGACCGCTGGGCGCGGACGGCGGCCGCCCTGGTCGCCCCGGGCGGGTTCCTCTACCTCGCCGAGTACCACCCGATCACCGACGTCCTCGGCGAGGACGGCCGCACGATCGAGGAGGACTACTTCCGGCGCGAGCCGACCGTCTGGGACGAGCCCGGCACCTACGCCGACCCGGGCGCCGCCACCACGGCCACGGTGACGGTCGAGTGGCGGCACGGCCTCGGCGACGTGGTCAGCGCGCTCGTCGCGGCGGGCCTGCGCCTGGAGTTCCTGCACGAGCACGACCACGCCCACTTCCGGCTCCCCGACGGCGGGGGCGTCCCGAAGGTGTACTCGCTCCGCGCCACGAAGCCGGCGTAGGGCGGGCGCCGGCGTACGGCGGGCGCCCGCGCAGGGCTGGCCGGAGCGGAGCACTGCGCAGGAAGTCGGGCGGGCCGACTTCCTGCGCGCGGTTGAGTATCCGTACTCATGCCCGGCACTCCACCGACCGGGCAGGCTTGCCGTCATGAGCGAGATCAACACGGCCGTGGCCGGCGTCGGGTGGTACCAGCGGATCCGCGACTGCGACTTCGTGGTGGCGACGCTGGTCGGCGTCGGCAACCTGCTGCTGGGCGGGATGCTGTTCATGATGTGCCTGAGCTCGTCGATCACCTTCGGCGGACCGACCGCGGCGGACACGGCCCGCATGCACGACACCAGCCGACTCGCCCAGTCGGTGTTCTTCGGCTGGCTGCTGGTGGGGCTGCTGCTCTTCGGCGTGTTCCGGATGACCCGCTCGGTGATCACCCACCTGGCCTGCATGATCGTTCCCCTGATCGGGCTCGTCGTGGTCTCGGCCGCGAGCAGGTAGGCACAGCCGCGGTCGGGCGGCGGCCGTACGCGTCAGAGGCGGACGCGCCGACCGAGGGTCGCGGCGCCGCCGACGGCGGTCGCGGTCGCCGTGATGGTGGAGGGGGTGCCGAGGGAGTCGCCCATGTCGACGCCGATGCGGCCGCCGGCGCCGCCGGCGCCCACGAGCCGGCCCTCGCGGGCGAGGTGGGCGGCGAGGCACGCGGTGCTGTTGGCGTTGGCCACGTCCTCGGGGACGCCGATCGACGGCGCGAACATCCGGGCCGCGAAGCGGATTTCGGCCGCGCCGGACGCACCGGATGCGCCGGACGTACCCGACGCGCCGCTTGTGCCCGACGCACCCGGCGCGCCCGTCTCGCAGTGGACGTAGCAGCCCAGCAGGCCCAGCCGGTCGCAGGCGGCGCGGAGCCGGTCGAAGTCCGGCGCCAGCGCGGCCAGGGCGGTCGGCGTGGTCACCGGGAGGAGGAGCCGCGGCCGGCCGAGGGTGGCGATCCGGCCGCCGGGGGCGACGGCGTCCGCCGGGATGCCCAACGCATCGAGGACAGGCTGCAGTTCGCCCGGAGCGGGCTCGCGCAGGGTGACCGGTCCCGGCTCGAACGCGGCCTCGTACTCGCCGTGCGCGCGGGTGACCCGGCCGGAGAAGGAACCGCCTCTCGTGCGGAGGGTGGCCCGGTAGTCGGACCGCCCGGCGCGTGCGGCGAGGAAGGTCAGGGCCGCGACGGTCCCGTGACCGCAGCCCGGGAGCTCCCCGGTGGCGGTGAAGAAGCGGAGCGAGACGTCGGCGCCGACCGAGACGAAGACGGCGTGCGAGGCCCCGGTGAGCCCGGGGACGGTACGGCGCTGTTCGTCGCTGAGGGAGCCGAGGCCGCGGAGGCCGCCGAGGGCCGACTCGTCGACGACGGCCGTGGGGCTGCCGCCCCGGCCGTCGCGTTGGCACGCGTGCACGAGGGTAACGGGCAGGCCGCTCACGTCCGCGGCGACGGTGGCATCGAACACGCGGCAATCCTAGGCCGCATATGCCCGTTGCGGGGAGCCCGAGTTGAGGCGGCGGGTGAGCCGCACCCGCCGCCTCCTGCCTGGGTCAGCCCAGGCGGTCGGGGAGCGGGGCGAGCGTGAAGTTGTCCCAGATGAAGTTGTCCATCTGGTGCTGGTCCCCGCTGAGGTTGATCACGCGGTCGATCTTGCCTTCGGCGTTGAAGTGCCACACCAGCGCCCAGAGCGTGTCGACCTTGCCGACGCCCTGCGTGCTGTAGCCCCGGTGGACGTCGACGACGTACTCGTCGTTGGTGCCGAAGAAGACCGGCTCGGCCTGGAAGCCGGCCTTGCCGAGCTGGTCGAAGAAGCTGCGGACCTCGGCGATCCCGTGCTTGGTGCCGGAGAGCGGGTGCCGGCCCGGAATGGTCCACGCGATGTCCTCGGCGAGGACCGCGCTCATGGCCTCGACGTCGCCGGCCGCGTAGGCGGCGAAGAAGCGTTCGATGACCTCGGCCTTCGGGTCCTTGGTGCTCATTTCCCGTTCCCCCCGTGAATGTTGAGCAAGTTGTGACGAGCCCATGAAAGCACGTTCGGGGCCGCGAAGCCCATCAGTGATCCGAAGTTTGAGATGTGGGAGCGCGCAGGAAGTCGGAGGGGCCGACTTCCTGTGTCGCCTTCAGTGGGAGGGAGTTGGGGCTGCGGTCGGGGTGGTGGTGGCCGGAGGAGGCTGCCAGTGGGAGTGGGTGCCGGACGGAAGGGCCCAGACGATCAGGGCGAGGAGGAGCGCGAGCGGGAGGACGGTGAGCGCGGCGGCCCTGGTGGTGTCGTCGTGGCGGCGCTCAGGCGACGTGGACGGCGGAGGTGACGGCGGGCAGGTCGATCTCGGCCCAGACGGTCTTGCCGCCCGGCGGACGGGGGACGGTGCCCCAGCGGTCGGCGAGGGCGTCGATGAGCATCAGACCGCGCCCGGACTGGGAGTTGGCGGAGGTGATGGCGGGCGGGGCGGGGTGGCGGTCGCCCCGGCAGTCCGAGACCTCGATGCGCAGCAGGGCGTCACCCGCGGTGGTGGGGATGAGGGCGAGGCCGAGCTCGAACATGCGCCCGGGGACGCGACCGTGGGTGATCGCGTTGGCGGCCAGTTCGGCGACGACCAGCCGGGCGGAGTGGAACGGCTCCGCGGCCGCGGATTCGAGTCCCCAGTCCGCGAGTTGGCGGCACGCGGTGCGCCGGCAGAGAGCGGCCCCCTTGGGGGTAGCGGGGAGGAGCGCGACGAGGGAGCGCGGCACTGGTGTGTCGAGGGCAATTTCGGACTTCATGAGCCAAAGCGTGGTGGGACGGACGTAGGCTGACCAGGCATTCGGCGAGTACGCACGGTATCTGTCCGAGTGCGGAAGGTGGCCTGTTCGGGCCGTTGGGCGTGACCTGGATTCAGGGGTGGTCGCAATGGGTGACGTACGGCGTGGCGGGGCGAGCGGTGAGGCCCGACCGGAATCGGCGGAAGACCTCACGGAGGTGTCGGACTTCTTCCGCGCCCTGGGCAAGCAGATCAAGCTGCTGCGCGAGCGGGCCGGGATGACGCAGAAGGAGCTGGCCGGCCACGTCGGCTACACCGAGGCCCTGATCGGCGCGGTGGAGCGCGGGAAGCGGACGCCTCAGCCGGAGTTGCTGGACGCGGCGGACAAACTGCTGGACGCAGGCGGGCTGTTGAGCATCGCGAAGGAGGACGTCCAGCGCGCGAAGGCCAAGGCCCGCGTGCGGCACCCGGCCTGGTTTCGGGACTATGCGGGGCTGGAGGAGGAAGCTATCGAGCTCCACGACTTCAGCATGGTCGACGTGCCCGGTTTGCTGCAGACCGAGGCGCACGCCCGGGCTGTCTTCGCCATGCGCCAGCCGCTGCTCACGGAGGAAGTGATCGAAATGCGGGTGGCTGCCCGCATGGCGCGGCAGGAGATCCTCACACGCTGGCCCCGGGCCATCTTCAGCTGGGTCATCGACGAGGGCGTGTTGCATAGGCCGCTAGGCGGCGCGGACGTGCACGCGGCACAGCTACGTCGACTGCTGGAAGTCGGTCAGACGCGCGGAATGGTGATCCAGGTGCTACCGCTCGACAGAACGGAGCACGCGGGAATGGACGGTCCATTCATCCTGATCACCCCCAAAGGGCGCCCCCAGAACGCCTACATCGAGGTTCAGACGAGCAGTAGGCTGATTTCGGATCAGGAGGAGGTACGTATCCTCAACGCGCGATACGGCACCCTCAGGGCCCAGGCGCACACCCCGCAGGAGTCCCTATCCTTGATCGAGAAGATGCTGGGAGAGCGATGAGCACGAAGCTGGACTGGTTCAAGAGCAGCTACAGCGGCAGCGAGGGCGGCGCGTGCATCGAGGTCGCCTGGCGCAAGAGCAGCTACAGCGGCAACGAGGGTGGCGAGTGCGTAGAGGTCGCCGATACCACCACCGCCATCCTCGTCCGTGACTCCAAGGACAAGAGCGGCCCCCACCTCACCTTCGACCCCACCGCCTGGCAGGCCTTCCTCACCTACGCCACCACCGCCAAGGTCTGAGCACCACCCCAAACGGCCCGCCGCTGTGCAGCGACGGGCCGTTGGCGTACCGTCTAACCGTTGTCCCCGAGCAGGGAGAGCCATGAGCCCCGAACTGGACTGGTTCAAGAGCAGCCACAGCAGCAACGAGGGCGGCGAGTGCATCGAAATCGCCTGGCATAGGAGCAGCTACAACACGAACGAGGATGCCAACTGCGTCGAGGTCGCCGAAACCACTACCGCCATCCTCGTCCGCGACTCCAAGGACAAGAGCGGCCCTCACCTCACCTTCGACCCCGCCGCCTGGCAGGCCTTCCTCACCTACGCCGCCTACGTCGCGATCTAAGCCGCCAGGCACAGCCAGCGCGGCGAGGTGACACCTCCCTACGCAACACCCGTGCGCGCGGCGAGCTCCCGCACCCCGGCCACGGTCACCGGTGCGTACAGCAGGTCCGCCGTCAACGCCCGTAGTGCAGGCCGACGCACCTCCTCCGGCGCCACCTGCTCGGTGAACCGCGGTCACCGCGTCCGCGCCCATCGACGCCCCGGCGCCCCGTACCCTGCTGGAGCGGGACGACGAGCCGAGCGCCCGCATCTGCCCGGTCTGCGGATCGGGCGCCACCTACCAGACGATGGACGGCCGGTGGGGCTGCACCCAGTGCGGTTCCACGTGGCCCTGACACCCGGGAGGACCCGATGGCGAACTGCGCGCAGTGCTACGTCGCACCTGCGGTGATCGAAGACCTCGACGTGCAGCCGCCCCAACCCTGGTGCCTCGGATGTGCCACCGCCCTCGTACGGGCAGGCGATCCCGTGCTCACCTATCGACCGCTCGACGGCCGGGATGAGTACGGGCGAGTCCTTGCCGGCGGCAGCACGGAGGCACTGCCCTTCCGCTGACACACAACATTGCGCCCCTGCTCGGCCGGAGCCGAGCAGGGGCGCGGTGTTCAGCGGGCCCTACGGGCCGCAGCCGACCTCGTGGGCCTGCTGTTCGAGGTCACCCGTGGAGCCGTACGGAGTGCTTCTGTACGGGGGCGACGGCTCACCGGTCGGGCTCTGTGCGGCTCGGTCGCCTGCGCCCCGGGGCGGGCCATCGCGAACGACAGCAGGGGCGGAAGTCGAAACCGACTTCCGCCCCTGCTCTTTGGAGCGCCGGGCCCGAATTGAACGAACCCCTCCCACTGAAAGTGGGCGTGCTACCGCTGCACCACCGACGCCTGACCGCCGGTCCTCGACCGCTTCCGCGCTCTCGTCCCGTCGACGAGGTAAACCTACCAACAGCTGATCAGTACGTGAAATCGGGCCTCGATCAGGTCCGGATCTCCCCCGCATTACCTGGCAGGTAATCGACGCTCACCTCCCCGTCCGCGAAGGTTCTGTCCGTGCCCGGGCAGCCCCGCCCAGGCCCCCTGACCAGCGCAGACGAACGAGGTATCACCATGCCCGCCACCACCGCCCGCACCAGCCTGATCGTCGCCGCCGCGGTCGCCGTAGGCCTCTCCACCGTCACCGCCGTCGCCACCGGGGCTTCCGCCGGCCCGCGGGACACCGGCGTGGAGTGCGCAGAGGTCCGCGCGAAGGTCGACCGCGTGGAGGGCCGGATCACTCCCAACGCCTGCGCCTTCATGAAGCGCCAGCTCGCCTTCGGCGAGGTCCCGACCGGTACCCCGCCGGCGCCCGGCGACCTCTCCCACCCCCGTGTCCAGGCCTACCTCGACATCTTCGACGACGAGGCCACCCTCTGGGAGGCCGGCAGTGCACCGCAGCGCGGCCGCACGGCGATCGGCACCTCGATCACGGGCTCCCTCCGCCTCGCGCCCGACTTCCGCTACCGGGGCACCGAGATCGTGGCCGAGGGCGCGTCGATGATGTTCGGGCAGTGGAACGAGGTCACGCTCAAGGGACACAAGGTGGCCTACCCGCAGGTCGCCCGCAACGTCCTGGGCGACTACGGCAAGACCATCCAGGCCCGCCGCTACTACGACCGGTACGAGCTCTTCCGCTACGCCGCCCCCGAGCTGCGCAGCCCGTTCGCCGACATCGCCGATGCCGCGCCGGCCCAGCCCCAGAACAGCCGCAACCGCACCCCTGAGCGGTTCCGCGCCGACGAGATCTCCGACCGCCTGACCGCCTGGAACGCCCACGACGCCAAGACGCTCGTCGCCCGCATGGCCGGGGCCTCGCTCACCGCGCCGGGACTGTCCACCCCGCTGACCACCACCGAGGCCAAGGCCGCCTACCTCCAGCGGCTGTTCACCGACGCCCAGGTCACGTTCAAGCCCGGCCAGGCCGCGTTCGGCAGGTCCACCACGTACCTGGAGTGGTACGGCACCGCCACCGTCCTCAAGGGCCGGCCCGACGCGCCCGCAGGCACCGAGATCCCGTTCGGGATCGTCGAGCGCATCGGCCCGGACGGCACCTGGGAGCTGTTCTTCGACTCGCTGCCGATGCTGGCGGACAAGAACCAGATCGGCGGCCTCTTCCAGCGCCTGATGCAGCCCTGACTCTGGGGGCACCGACCTCCACGCCCGTGCTGAACGGCCGCGCCGGAATGTCCCGGCGCGGCCGTTCGTGTCCGCCCCGCCCTCTATGATCACGGCCCGGGGGGAGGCCGCAAGGCCGTCGTGGCACTGCTCTGCCGCCATGCCCGCGCCCCGCCCCGGCGGCGCACCCCGCGTCCGCCGATCCGACGACCGGGAGACGAAGACTCGGTGATACTCACCCAACGACTGGGCCGGAGCCTGCTGGCCGCAGCCTCTGCCCTCGCGCTGGCCGCGGCGCTGCCCGCCGGCCTCGGAGCCGCGCCCGCCGCGGCCGCCGCGGCCGCCGACGGCGTTCCGCCCGTACCGGTGGACCTCAACACCTCGCGCGCCTTCTCGGACACCTTCCAGCAGGACACCTCCCGCAACACCGACCCCCTGTACGGGCTGAACGTCGGGCTCGACGCCCGGCAGGCGCTTCCGGCCGGGAAGCACGGGGTCTCCTACACCCGGGTTTCCGGCCGCTGGGACACCGTGGCGCCGCCGGCCCCGTGGTTCGTCCAGGCCAGCCACCCTGACCACCCCAACAAGCTGCTGTTCACCAGTGGCATCTCCGGCGTCATGCTCGGTGCTCCGGCCATCGCCGACGACACCGGGCACTACACCGTCTCGACCGTGATCGACCCGGTGGTGGGCGACACCGGCAGCGGCGACTGGGGATCGCTGGTCCTCAGCCGCAGCCACCGCAGCACGGGCTACGTCACCGGCGGCGACGTCGACCTCGGTCTCACCGTCACCTCGGCCGGCAAGCTCGCCCTCTTCCACGGCGGAGGCGGCGAAACGCCGTTCTGGACCGGCACCGTGGCGCCCACCGCCCAGTACGCCGTCTCGCTCACCGTCTCCACCGGGGCCGACCGCGCCGTCACCCTCACCGTGAACGGCACCCCGTTCACCGTCTCCGCGCCCGGGACCGTCAACCAGTGGCCGAGCAGCGCCTTCCTCTTCCTCGGCGCCTACCTGTCCGACTCCCACCGGGTGACCACCTTCGGCGACGGCGCCGGCCACGGCCTGAACGTCAGCAACGTCGACACCAGCTCCAACACCAGCGCCAAGCCCCTCGTCGACACCTTCGACGGCGCGCCCAACGCCACCGCCGACTTCGGGCTGAACCAGGACCTCAGCGCCCGCCAGCCCAGCCTGATCTCCGCCAACTACACCGCCGTCTCGGGCGTGAAGGGCGTGGCCGGCGACCCGGCCCCCGGCTCGGTGCAGGTCAACAGCCCGGCCCACCCGAACGTGCTCTCCTTCCCCAAGAGCACCGCGGCCGTCCGGCTCAACAAGCCTGCCACCGCCGACCTTTCCGGCCAGTACACCGTGCACGCGGCTCTGACCCCGGTGGTCGGCAGCACCAGCGGCCAGGACTGGGCCTCCCTCGCCGTCAGCAACGCCTCCGGGGCCACTGGCGCCGTGGACGCCGAGGACGTCGCCCTCGGCCTGCGCGTCCAGGCCGACGGCGGGCTCGCCCTCTACCAGGGCGGCACGCCGACCGCACTGCCGACCGTCCCCGCAGCAGCCTCGTACGACGTCTCGGTCACCCTCGCGACCGGCGACAGGCAGCAGGCGACCGTCAGGGTCAACGGCTCCACGGTCTTCGCCGGCCACACCGCCGCCCAGCTGCCCCGCGACGGCTACGTCTCGCTCGGCGCCCACCACTCGGCGCCCGGCCAGGTCACCACCGCGGACGACCTGCGGATCTCGATGCTCGGCGGCCTCGGCTACTACGGGTACTACGACATCCGCGACCCGGACCCGAACGACAACAACGGCGTCAACCACGCGCCCGAGGTGGCACCGTGGACCAACTTCAACGGCTACATCCGCGGCAATGACCCCCGGGTCGACTTCCTGGACAACTGCCTCCCGGCGTCCTGCACCATCGACGTCAACAACGAGGTGGTGATCCAACGAGCCACCGACCACGACAGGTTCGACCCGAACCCGGACGCAAGGACGAACCTCGACGCGCTGGTCGAGCGCATCGGCTCGAACATGGACAAGATCGCTGCCGTCGACCTCACCGACGAGGCCTACTGGCGGGGTCTGAGCGCCGCCCAGGTGCAGGCGCAGGCGAAGCTGATCAAGGACGTGTTCCCGGGCAAGATGCTGATCCTCAGCTATGCCTACACGGACATCTCGCCGGGGCATCCCGCCCCGCCGGAGGTCGACATCGTCGGCCTCGACGACTACTGCGTGGGCCGTGGCAGGATCCATGACGAGCTGGACGAGTTGAAGCGCCTGCTGTCCTCTCCGGACCAGCATCTGATGCTCTTCCCGGAGTCCATCCAGGTCTACACCTACTGCAAGACGGATGCGGACATCGCGGCGACCAACGCCGAGTACCGCGCGATCGCCGCGCAGGACCCGCGCATCGTCTACCTGCAGAACTTCCGGTGGCTCGGCCCGGACCAGCCGAACCAGTACCCCCGGACCGTGGCCACCGAGCGGGCGATCGGCACGGCCGTCGTCAACGCCACGCCCACGCCGCGGCCCGCCTCGGTCGGCGTGTACCGGCCGTCGGACGGCAGCTTCAGCCAGGCCGCCCACAACGGCGTGTTCACCGGCTCGACCGTCCTCCCCGGCACCCACCAGACCGACGACGTCCCGCTGACCGGCCACTGGAACGGACCGGGCACCGACACCCCCGGCGTGTACCACCCCGCCACCCGGACCTTCGAGCTCTCCAACGGCAACGGCACCACCGCCACCCACCAGTTCGGCGACACCGGTGACGTCCCGCTGGTCGGCGACTGGAGCGGACAGGGCCGGACCACGATCGGCGTCTACCGCCCCAGCGACCAGACCTTCTACCTCTCCGACGACAACGCCACCACCAAGTACCGGATGAAGCTGGGCAATCCGGGCTGGAAGCCGCTGATCGGCGACTGGGACGGCAACGGCACCACCACCGTCGCCGTCTACGACCCGGCGACCCAGAACTTCTACCTCAACGACTCCAACGAGACGGAGAACGTGCGGCCCGCGATCAGGTTCGGCAACCCGGGCGACGTCCCGATCAAGGGTGACTGGGACGGCACCGGCAAGGAGACCATCGGCGTCTACCGACCCGGTGACCAGACCTTCTACGGCGCCGCCGAGAACAGCAACCTGGTGATCTACAGCGCGAAGTTCGGCAACTGGGGCGACCGCCCGCTGGTGGGCAACTGGGGCTGACACCCCCCGACCCACTCCCGAACGAACGAGCGGCCGCGTCGGAATCTCCGGCGCGGCCGTTCGTATCCACCCTCTATGATCCCGCCCCGGGGGAAGGCCGCTGAGCTGGTGCGACACCGCCGTGTCCGCTCCCCTCGGCGATGCACACCCGTGCCGCCGACCCGACGACCGGGAGAAGAAGACTCGGTGACACTCACTCAACGCCTGGGACGCGGGCTGCTGGCCGGCGCCTCGGCGCTCGCGCTGGCCGCTGCGCTGCCCGCCGGCCTCGGAGCCACGCCGGCCGCGGCCGCCGACGGCGTTCCGCCCGTACCGGTGGACCTCAACACCTCGCGCGCCTTCTCGGACACCTTCCAGCTGGACCCGTCCCTGGACACCGATCCGCTGTACGGGCTGAACGTCGGGCTCGACGCCCGGCAGTCGCCGCCGGCCGGGCAGCACGGGATCTCCTACACCCGGGTCTCCGGACGCTGGGACACCGCGACGCCGCCCGAACAGTGGTTCGTCCAGGCCGGCCACCCGGACCACCCGAACCGGATGCTCTTCGCCAAGGGCGTCTCCGCGGTCATGCTCGGCGCGCCGGCCGTCGCCGACGCCACCGGCCGCTACACCGTCTCGACGGTGATCGACCCGGTGGTCGGGGACACCGGCAGTGCGGACTGGGGCTCGATCGTGCTGAGCCGCAGCCACCGCAGCAACGGCTACGTCACCGGCGCGGACGTCGACCTCGGCCTCACCGTCACCTCGGCCGGCAAGCTCGCCCTCTTCCACGGCGGGGGCGGGGAGACCCCGTTCTGGACGGGCACCGTGGCACCGACCGCCCAGTACGCCGTCTCGCTCGCCGTCTCCACCGGGGCCGACCGCGCCGTCACCCTGACCGTGAACGGCACGCCCTTCACCGTCTCCGCGCCGGCCGGGGTGACCCGGTGGCCGAGCAGCGCCTTCCTCTACCTCGGCGCCTACCTCTCCACCGAGGACCGCGTCACCACCTTCGGCGACGGCGCCGGCCACGGTCTGAACGTCAGCAAGGTCGACACCGGTGCCACCCACAGCGCCAAGCCGCTCGTCGACACCTTCGACGGCGCACCCAGCGCCACCGCCGACTTCGGGCTCAACCAGGACCTCAGCGCCCGCCAGCCCAGCCTGATCTCCGCCAACTACACCGCCGTCTCGGGCGTCAAGGGCCTGGCCCTCAACCCGCCGACAGGCTCGGTGCAGGTCAACAGCCCGGCCCACCCCAACGTGCTCTCCTTCCCCAAGGGCACCACGGCCGTCCGCCTGAACAAGCCGGCAACCTCGGACGTCCCGACCGGCGCCTACACGGTGCACGCCGTCCTGACCCCGGTGGTCGGCAGCACCAGCGGCCAGGACTGGGCCTCCCTCGCCGTCAGCAACGCCTCCGGCGGCACGGGCGCCGTGGACGCCGAGGACGTCGCCCTCGGCCTGCGCGTCCAGGCCGACGGCGGGCTGACGCTCTTCCAGGGCGGCACGCCGACCGCACTGCCGGCCGTCCCCGCAGCGGCCTCGTACGACGTGTCGGTCGCGCTGGCGACCGGCGACAAGCAGCAGGCGACCGTCAAGGTCAACGGCTCCACGGTCTTCTCCGGCCACACCGCCGCCCAGCTGCCCCGCGACGGCTACGTCTCGCTCGGCGCCCACCACTCGGCGGCCGGCCAGGTCACCACGGTCGACGATCTGCGGGTCTCCATGCTGGGCGGGCTCGGCTACTACGGGTTCTTCGACATCCGGGACCCCGACTGGCCGAACTACGGCGCCAACCACGCGCCCGAGGTGTCGTCGTTCACCAACTTCAACACCTTCAACCGCGGCACCGACCCGCGGCTGGAGTTCCTGGACCAGTGCCGACCGGCCTCCTGCGTGATCGACCTCAACCAGGAGACCGTCCTCCCGCGCGACCCTGCGACGGACACGTGGACCTTCAAGCCGAACCCGAACGCCGCACAGAACCTCGCCGCCCTGGTGCAGCGCATCGGCTCGAACATGGACAAGATCTCGGCCGTCAACGTGAGTGACGAGCCCTACTCGCACGGTCTGACCCCCGCCGAGGTCCAAACGCAGGCGGACCAGATCAAGGCCGTCTTCCCGGACAAGCTGATGGTCATGAGCCTCGACCACTGGAACGTCGAGCAGACGGCGCCGATCCCCGCGGCCGTCGACATCGTCGGCTTCGACTACTACTGCGTGGGCCGGGGCGAGATCCAGCCGCGGCTCGCCAATCTCAAGACCTTCCTGTCCTCGCCCGACCAGCACCTGATGCTCTTCCCGGAGTCCACCAACCAGCAGGGTGTCGCCGACGGCTGCTACGGCGGCAAGACCGACGCCGAGGTCGCGGCGTTCAACGACGAGTACCGCGCGATCGCCGCACAGGACCCGCGCGTCGTCTACCTGCAGAACTTCCGCTGGCTCGGCCCCGACCAGCCGAACAAGGTGCCGCTGACCGTCGCCGCGCAGCAGCGGATCGGCAAGGCCGTCGTGAACGCCACGCCCACGCCGCGGCCCGCCTCGGTCGGCGTGTACCGGCCGTCGGACGCCAGCTTCGGCGAGGCCGCCCACAACGGCTGGTTCACCGGCCGGACGGTGTTCGGCGGCGGCGGCAACGCCGTCCCGCTGACGGGCCACTGGAACGGACCGGGCACCGACACCATCGGGGTCTACCACCCCGCCACGGCGACCTTCCAGCTCTCGAACGACAACGCCACGGTCGCCGCCACCTTCCCGTTCGGGGTCCCCGGTGACGTCCCGCTGGTCGGCGACTGGAGCGGCCAGGGCCGGACCACCGTCGGCGTCTACCGCCCCAGCGACCAGACCTTCTACCTCTCGGACGACAACTCGTCCGTCAAGTACCGTATCCCGCTGGGAAATGCGGGCTGGAAGCCCCTGGTCGGCGACTGGGACGGCAACGGCACCACCACCGTCGCCGTCTACGACCCGAGCACCCAGCTGTTCTACCTGAACGACTCCAACCAGGCGGAGAACGTGCGGCCCGCGATCAAGTTCGGCAACCCGGGCGACGTCCCGATCAAGGGCGACTGGGACGGCACCGGCAAGGAGACCATCGGCGTCTACCGACCCGGTGACCAGACCTTCTACGGCGCCGCCGAGAACAGCAACCTGGTGATCTACAGCAAGAAGTTCGGCAACCCGGGCGATATCCCGCTCGTGGGCAACTGGGGCTGACGCCCCGCCCGACCGTGCACCCGCCCCACCGTGCGCCCTCCCGATCGCGTCACGGCGATCGGGAGGGCGCTCCTCGTCCGGGTGGGCCGCCGCTACTCGGCGACCACCGTCGTGGGCGTCCCGCCGGTCAGCCTCAGCAGCTCGTCGTAGGTCATCGGCACCACGGTGTGCGGGTGGCCGGCGGCCGCCCAGACCACCTCGTGACCGGCCAGCGCGACGTCCACGACGGTGCGCAGCGGGGCCGGGTGGCCGGTCGGGGCCACGCCGCCGATGGCCTGGCCGGTGGCCTCGCGGACCTGGTCGGCGCCGGCCCGGGTGATCGGGCCGGTGCCCAACTGCCCGGCCAGGTGGGCCGGGTCGACGCGGTGGGCGCCGCTGGTCATGACCAGCAGGGGCGCACCGTCGCACTGGAAGACCAGGCTGTTGGCGATGGCGCCGACCTCGCAGCCGAGAGCGGCGGCCGCTTCGGCGGCGGTGCGGGCGGAGTCCGGGAGGACGCGGATCCGGCCGGTCAGGCCGGCGGCCGCGAGGGCGTCGGCGACGGCCCGGCTGCGGGCGGGCAGGTCGGAGGGGCTGGACGTCATGCCGCCATCCTGCCCCGGGCCGGTGTACGGGATCGACTTCTTCCCCGTGTTCTTCACGGTGCCCGGCGCCGTGCCTGCGGCCGGAGCCGGGCCGGACCGCAGTGCAGCTGACCGCGCGCGCCCGACGGCACTCAGGACCGCCCGTACCCCGGCCGCGAGGACGGAGGAGTCGCGTCCGGCGCCCCAGACCACCTGGCCGCCGACCCCGCCACCCCCGCCGGCCCCACCTTCCCCGCCGACCCCGCCGGCGCCGCCGACCCGGGCCTCCACGTAGGCGACGGCATCCGCGTCCGGTCCGGTGCGGACGGCGTGCTCGGTGAAGCGCAGGATGTCCACGGGCGTCCCGGCCGCGGCCAGGGCCGCCGTGACGGCGTCCAGCGGGCCGTTGCCCCCGCCCCGGTGGACCGGGCCGCCCGCCAGGGACAGCTCCGCCCAGTGCCGGCCGGGCCCGTCCTCCCCGGTGCGCCAGACCGCGGGCGGCGCCGCGTCCAGGTAGGCCGCGCGGAACAGTGCGTACAGCTCGTCCGCGGTGACCTCGCGCCCGCTGTCGTCGGTCGACTCCTGGACCACCCGGGAGAACTCGATCTGCAGCCGCCGGGGCAGCTCCAGGCCGTGCCCGCTCTGCAGCAGGTAGGCGATGCCGCCCTTGCCGGACTGGCTGTTGACCCGGATCACCGCCTCGTAGCCGCGGCCCAGGTCGGCCGGGTCGATCGGCAGGTAGGGGACGTCCCACGGGGCCCGGTCGGCCGGGACGCCGAGGTCGGCGGCGCGCTTGGCGTGGTGGGCGAACCCCTTCTTGATGGCGTCCTGGTGGGTGCCGGAGAAGGCGGTGTGGACGAGGTCGCCGACGTAGGGGTGGCGCTCGGGCACGGGCAGGCGGTTGCAGTGCTCGACGGTGCGGCGGATCTCGTCGATGTCGGAGAAGTCGATCATCGGGTCGACGCCCTGGGTGTGCAGGTTGAGGGCGAGCGTCACCAGGTCGACGTTGCCGGTCCGCTCGCCGTTGCCGAAGAGGCAGCCCTCGATCCGCTGCGCGCCGGCCAGCAGGGCGAGTTCGGCGCAGGCGACGCCGGTGCCGCGGTCGTTGTGCGGGTGGACGGAGAGGATCACCGAGCCGCGGCGGTCCAGGTGGCGGTGCATGTACTCGATCTGGTCGGCGTAGACGTTCGGCGTGGCGATCTCCACCGTGGCGGGCAGGTTGTGGATGACCGGGCGGTCGGGGCTCGCGTCCCACAGGGCGGTGACGGTGTTGCAGACCTCCAGGACGTAGTCCGGCTCGGTCAGGTTGAACACCTCGGGCGAGAACTCGAAGCGCAGGCCGGGGCGATGCTCGGCGCGCCGGGCGATGTGCTCGGCGGCCCCGGTCACCAGCGCGCGCACCTCGGCGCGGTCGCGGCCGAGCACGACGTCGCGCCAGGCCGGGGCGGTGGCGGTGTAGAGGTGGACGACGACGCTGGGCAGGCCCTCGACGGACTCGAAGGTGCGGTCGATCAGGTCCGCCCGGGCGGCGGTGAAGACCACGACGGTGACGTCCTCGGGGACGGCCCCGGGGGTGGTGGCCAGGCGGCGGACGAAGTCGAAGTCGGTGCGGCTGGCGGAGGGGTAGCCGACCTCGACCTCCTTGAAGCCCATGGCCAGGAAGAGGTCGAACATGCGCTGCTTGCGCGCCGGGTCCATCGGCTCGGCCAGCGCCTGGTTGCCGTCCCGCAGGTCGACCGGCACCCAGAGCGGGGCCCGCTCGATCCGGCGGGAGGGCCACTGCCGGTCCGCCCCGGACGGCAGGGGGACGCGCTCGTGGGCGGGTCGGTAGCGGTGGCTCGGCATGGCGCTGCCGCGCTGCGGGTTCCAGGCGGGCGCGGCGTCCGGGACGGGGCCGGCGGGCGTGCGCAGGGTGGGGAATCGCATCGGTGGGGTCCTTCGTACGAGGTGGTACCGAGGACGGACCGGCAGCACGGCGCCCCGCAGCGGGGCGCCGATCCGGTCAGACCCCGCTGCGGCCACCAAGGAGGAGACGCCACGTCTGCATGGGCGTACCGTACCCCGGGCCCGTCGCCGTCCGTACCGGCTTCCACGGAGCGGACACACCCTCCGGCGGTGACTACCACATCACCCGTACATGATCACCAAGGTTACGCCCCGTCACGCCCGCACCGGTCGATACCTGGCCCCCGTATGAGTTTTTGACGTGCCGTGGGCCGCCTCAAGGGTGCTTCGGAGGCGGACGATTAACCGGAGCATGACATTCTGTCAAGGAAGTGTGTGCACCTCGCCCAGACACCGAACAGGCTTTCACTCCTATCACACGGTATGACTAGTATCGCCTCGTCATATAGCCCGTGCCCGGACGGTCCGGCTCCACCAGGCCGACCGCCAGCCCCTAGGAGTCTGCTCTGCGCGCGCGTGCGAATCGGCGTTCCCGGACGCCGAAGGCCCCCCGCAGGCGTCCGCGCCTGTCACTGCGGACGGCACTGCTCGTTCTGGCCATCGTCCCCAGCATCGCCCTCACCGCCATCTGGGCGGCCACCAGCGGCCACACCTTCCTGGACTTCCGGAGACAGGCGGACCAGGGCACGCTGGCCAAGAAGGCCGGAAAGCCGTCCAACCACGTCTACTACAACCTCCAGGAGGAACGCCGACTCACCACCGAGGCGCTCGCCCGGCCCGGCAGCGTCACCGACGCGTTACGCCGCCAGCGCCAACTCACCGACGACGCGGTGCGGGAGTTCCGACGGGTCTCCGACGAGATCGCCGACGGCGCGCCCGCCGAGATCCGCACCGCCGCCGCCGAGGCGCGGCAGGCGATGGACAAGCTGGCCGACCAGCGCGCGGTGGTCGACCGCGCCGCCGTCGACCAGCAGGCCGTCTACACGTACTTCACCGACCTGATCGCCGTCGACCTGCGGATGTTCACCGAGCTGAGCCGCATCGACAACGGCGAGGTCACCTGGACCTCCAGGGCGCTGGTGAGCTCCCTCTGGGCCAAGGAGATGCTCTCCCGCGAGGACGCGATCCTGGCCCGCGGCTGGCCCTCCGGCAAGCTCGCCGTCGCCGACTACCAGCAGGTGCAGCAGGCCATCAGCACCCAGGACTACCTCTTCAACCTGCAGATCGTGCCGTTCGTCCCGGCCCAGGAGGTCGACGCCTGGCACGAGGTGATGAACAGTCCGGTCTGGCGCAACAAGATCGCCGTCGAGCAGGCGCTGCTCCGCCCGGTCACCGCCGACGCCTCCGGCTCGGTCAAGCTGCCGGCCTCCCAGGAGCAGTGGCGTCAGGCCGTCGACCAGATCAACCCGCAGCTGGTGATCGTCATCGACACCCGCACCGACGACGTGGTCGAGGTCAGCAGGAGTTCCTTCCTCTCGCTGCTCTCCCGCTTCGTGCAGACCACCATCGCCGGCCTGCTCGCCGTCATCGTGGTGGTCATCACCAGCTGGCGGCTGACCCGCTCGATGCGCCGCCGGATCAAGGACCTCCAGGGCCAGGCCCAGGAGCTGGAGCTCACCCTGCCCGAGGTCGTCGAGCGGCTCTCCAGGGGGGAGCAGGTCGACGTCGAGGCCGAGACCCGCGCCATCACGGCCGGGGAGCACGGCAAGGGCAACGACGAGCTCGCCCGCCTCGGCCAGGCGCTCAACCTGGCCCGCACCTCGGCGCTGGCGACCTCCGTCCGGCAGGCCGAACAGCACCGCGGCTTCGAGCGGCTGCTCCAGCGCATCGCCCGCCGCACCCAGCTGCTGATCGGTCAGCAGCTGCGCAAGCTGGACGAGTTGGAGCGCAAGTACGACGACCCAGAGGTGCTGGAGGGCCTGTTCGACCTCGACCACCTCACCTCGCGCCTGCGCCGGTACGAGGAGAACCTCGTCATCATGGCCGGCGGCCAGCCGCAGCGGAAGTGGCGCAAGCCCGTCCCGCTGCTGGACGTGCTGCGCGCCGCGCAGGGCGAGGTGCAGGACTACCGGCGGATCATGGTCGACGTCGAGGGCCACCCGTGGATCTCGGAGCGGGCGGTCGGCCCGGTCGCGCACGTGATCGCGGAGCTGATGGAGAACGCGGCGACCTTCTCCAAGCCCCCGACCCCGGTCGAGGTGCGCGCCGCCATGGTCGGCCGCGGCCTCGCCGTGGAGATCGAGGACCGCGGGCTCGGGATGGACCCCGAACAGTACGACGCGGCCAACGAACTGATGAGCCGTCCGCCCCGGATGGACGTGCTCGCCCGGGCGAACGACATCCGGCTCGGCTTCTACGTGGTCGCCCGGCTGGCGGCCAACACCGGGCTGCAGATCGAGTTCCGGCCGTCGGCCTTCGGCGGCACCCGGGTGGTCGTGCTGGTCCCCGCCGAGCTGGTCATCGACGGCGATGCGGGCCTTCCGGACGCCACACCGGTGGAGCCGATCCCGCTCGCCCGGCGCACGCGCAAGGCGGCGCTCGCCGCGCTGACGGCGGGCGCGGACGCGCCGGCGGCCGGCGGTGAGCCGATGGGGAGCCTGGCAGCAGGTGCTGCGGCGGGCTCCGAGGCCGGCACCGGTCACGGACCGCTGGGCGGACCGGGCGACGGCCGGCTGTCCGACTCCGCGGTCGAGCCGCCGGAGACCGTGCTGGGCCCGTCGGCCGCCGCGGTGGCACCCGTCGAGGCCTTCGCGCACGTCGAGTACATCCAGCCGCTCGACTCCGAGCCGGTCGAGCACCGCTCCCCGGCCGACACCCCGGCCGCGGGCCCGCACGGCGGGTACGACCGGGTGGACGGGTTCGGCGGTGACAGGTTCGGCGGTGACGGATTCGACGGCGACGGGTACGACTCGGTGTTCGACGCCAGGCGCGCCCCCGTCCCGGCCCTGGCCGGGCACGACACCCCGTCCGACGCCCTCGCCGGCTACGGCGGGACGGCCGGGCAGTCCGTGGAGCCGGACCGGTCCGGGCAGTCCGAGCAGGGGTTCCTGCCCGCTCAGCCCGGGTACGCCGGCACGGACCACGCCACCCCGGTCCACGCCGGCCCCGAGCACGCCGCACCGGCCCACGGCGCCCCGCCCACCCCGGGCGCGCCCGCGTACGACGCGCCGGCCTACCCGGACATCGCCTACGCCAAGGTGACCGCCGCCGAGGCCCCGTACGCCGACGAGCAGTACCGGCCGGCCGAGCACTACCGCCTCGCCGAGCGGCGCGAGTACGCCCCGTCGGTCCCCTACAGCGCGCCGGCCGACGGCCAGCCGCCGCTGCCGCAGCGGGTTCGCCAGGCCAGCCTGGCGGCCGAGCTGCGCGTGCCGCCGCCGGCCCGGGCCGACACCGCGCCCGCCGCCGGCTACGGCGGCGTGCACGGCACGCTGCCCGGCACGGCCGGCACGGCCGGTTCGTCCGGCGACGCGGTGGGCCCGGTCGGGCGCCCCCGCCCGACGCGCTCCGGCGCGGCGATCGGCGCCTTCCAGCGCCAGTCCCGCGCGGCCCGCGTCCAGGAGCCCGGCGAGACCCACCTCCCGGCCGCCGCCGGCCCCCGCCGCCGGTCCCTCCCGGCGCCCCCCGGCCCGCCCACCGACCCCCCGACCTCCGCGCCGGGCCCCTCGCCCTGGGCCCTGCCCGCCGCGGATCCCCGAACCACCAGGACGGATGACCAATCATGAATCGCACGATCGCCACCCACCAGGACCTGGACTGGCTGCTGGACGGACTCGTCGACTCGGTGGCCGGGACCAGAAGCGCCGTCCTGCTCTCCGACGACGGCCTGGTCGTCAGCCACTCCCGCACCATCGACCGGGCCGACGCCGAGCGCCTGGCGGCCGTCGCCACCGGCCAGCAGAGCCTGGCCCGGGGCGTCGGCCAGCTGTTCGACGGCGGGCCGGTGCACCAGGTCATCGTCGAGCTGTCCGAGGTCTGGCTGTTCGTCATCACCGCCGCCCAGGGCACCCACCTGGCCGTCGTCGCCTCCCAGGAGGTCGACGCCGAGGTGATGTCGGTGGCCATGCACACCCTGGTGCAGCAGGTCGGCCAGAAGCTGACCACCCCGGTCCGCGGCGAGTTCGACGCCTTCGCGGCCAGGAACCGGGGTTGATGACCCGGTGATCCCGCACTGGAGCGAGGCGGTCGACGAGGACGGGGACGACGGCGCGGAGTCGATGGTGCGCCCGTACACCATCACCCGCGGCCGGACCACCCCCGAACGCGACGACCTCACCCTGATCACGGTGCTGACCACCGTCGAGGACGAGGCCCGCGCGGCCCTGGCCCGGGGCTCCCGTCCCGGGTCGCGCGGGCTGCAGCCCGAGCACCGGCTGATCCTGGAGCGCTGCCGCCGCCCGGCCGCCGTCGCCGAGGTGGCGGCCGGGCTGGACCTGCCGGTCTCGGTCACCAAGATCCTCCTCGGCGACCTGGTCTCCCACGGCCTGCTGCTGGCCCGGGCCCCGCTCGCGGTGGCCCGGGCCGGCGGGGGCGTCGACCTCGGCCTGCTGACGGCCGTACGCGAAGGACTCCGGAGGCTCTGAACCATGGCACCGACCGCACCCCTCTCCCCGACCTCACCCCTCCCCTCGACCGCGCCGCTCCCCTCCGCGGCGTCCGGCGCCCCCAGCGCACCGGCGGCCGTCAAGATCCTCATCGCCGGCGGCTTCGGCGTCGGCAAGACCACCCTGGTCGGCTCGGTCAGCGAGGTCGCCCCGCTGCGCACCGAGGAGTACCTGACCCGCGCCAGCGTGGGGGTGGACGACCTGTCCGGCGTGGACAGCAAGGACACCACCACCGTCGCCCTGGACTTCGGCCGGATCACCGTCAACCCCGACCTGGTGGTCTACCTGTTCGGCACGCCCGGCCAGGAGCGCTTCTGGTTCATGTGGAACGACCTGGTGAACGGCGCGCTCGGCGGGATCGTCATCGCCGACACCCGCCGGCTGGAGACCAGCTTCGCCTCGATCGACTTCTTCGAGAGCCGGGGCATCCCGTTCGTGGTGGCGATCAACTGCTTCCACGGGCAGAACACCCGCACCCTGGACGAGATCCGGGCCGCGCTCGACCTCGACCCGCAGGTGCCGATGCTCCTCGGTGACGTGCGCGAGCGCGCCTTCGGGCGGGACCTGCTGCTGGCCCTGGTGGACCACCTGATGGACCTCGCCGCCGTCCGGGCCGAGCCGCTCGGCTGAGCGGCCCGGACTCCCCGCCCGGGCCGTCGACCGGTCCGGCCCCGCGTCGGTGGCCGCGCGGGGCCGGGGCGGGCCGGTGGGGATCAGCCCGCTCGACGCGGCGGCGCCGGAGCGGGCGGCCGGGTCGGCGGCGGCGGAGGGGCCGGCAGCGGCCGTGCCGTGGCGATCGCGTGCCGGCGCTCCCAGACCGCGGCCGAGATCCGGGCCAGCAGCCGGGCCGCCGGATCGTCCTCGTCCTGCCCGGAGGCCAACGGCCCGGTGTAGCAGACCGCGAGCAGGTACGGCGGGCAGTCGGGCGGGTGGACCAGGCCGACGCCGTGCCGCGCGCCGGGGATCCAGCCGTTCTTGAAGGCGATCCGCGTCCCCGGCGGCAGGCCCGCCGCCAGGTCCACCCGGAACGCGTTGCGCTCCAGCAGCGCGGTCAGCTCCGGCTCGTCGGCGACGGACTGCATCAGCCGGACCAGGTCGCGCGCGCTCACCCGGTTCTGCACGCCCGCGTCCCGCGCCGCGTAGTCCTCGATGCCGCGCGGACTGCCGCTGCCGCTCGCCCCTGCCCGGCGCCAGACCTCGGCGACGGCCTCGGGCCCGACCCGGGCGAGGCAGAGGTTGGTGGCGAGGTTGGACGAGTGCGTGATCATCCGCTCGGCGAGGGTGCGCAGCGGCGCCGACCCGCCGAGCAGACCCCAGGGCACCGGGTCGCTGTCCCAGTCCGGGTCGTTGGCGAACTCGCCGCCGACGGCCGAGGCGAAGCGGTTCAGGACGGGGATCTCGGCGTCGAGGTCCGCCCCGCTGCGGTGCAGCGCCGCCAGGACGGCCACCTTCATCGTGCTCGCCGCGTCGTGCAGCTCGTCTCCGGCCCGAACGAACACCGGCTCGCCGTGCCGGGGTGCCACCACCACAGAAACCATGCCCGCCCCCGTTCCCGAGCGGCACGCCGCGCAAACCGCCCCGGCCCCGGCAGTGCCCCCGCCCGCCCCTCGGCCGGGCACCGCCTCGCAAGGTGTCCGCACGTTCGCACCGTGCCCGTACCGTCGCACCGTGCCCGCACGCTGAACCGCGGTGGCCGTGCCTCCGGGAGGGGGAGGCACGGACGCCGTCACCGCCTGCGCCGCCTCCGCCCCGCGCCGCCGTCCGGCCCGCCGGTACGGCCTCGGTGCCCGCCACCGTGTCGGCCACCGTTCCCGCCCCCCGACCGGCTGAGGCGGGCGGCCGGGAGGGCGTCCGGGGCGGGCGGGCGGACGTCGTCCGCCGGGGCGGCCAGCTCGGCGAGGTAGCGCCGTCGTTCGACCGGGACGGCGCCGAGCGCGCGGACGTGGGGGGTGTCCCACTGGGCGTCGAGCAGGCGGCCGCCGGCCGCACCGAAGCGGGCCGCGAGATCGGCGACCGCGACCCGGGCCGCGTCGGGGCGGCGGTGGAACATCGAGTCCAGGCTCAGCACCGGCCCCGCGCGGACGCCGAAAACCCCGCCGATCAGCTCCTCGCCCTCCCAGACCTCCGCGCTGTGCGCCGCACCGCAGTCGTGCAACGAGCTCAGCGCTTCGCGCAGCTCGGGGGTGAGCCAGGCCGGCTCGCGGCCGTCCGCGCAGGCGTCGACGACGCGTTCGAAGGCGCGGTCGGCGCTGGTCCACCAGTGCAGGCCGTTGCGCAGCCGCCGGGACAGCCGGCTGCCGATGCGCACCCCGTCCGGGGCGATCACCGGGCGCGGGTCGGGCGACCACCAGGCCAGCGCGTACGGGTCCTCCTCCGGGGAGGCGGTGCCGGGCAGCAGCACCACCTCACCCGCCGCCACGGCCTCCTCGAACCGGGCCTCGTTGAAGGCGCTCGCCACCTCGTCGGCGGCGGGCATCGGGAAGAGCCCGCGCCGGTAGGCGGCCAGCAGCGCATCGGGGCCGAGGGCTCCCCCGAAGGCCACCGGGGCGTCCCCGGGCGCCCGCGTCAGGTCCAGGCCGTCGAACTCCCGGCCGTGGGACGGGCCGTGGGACGGGCCGTGGGCGGCCCCGCTCGGCCCGCTCGTGCCGGGTGCCCCGCTCACCGCTGCACCATCCCGACCGGCGGGGCCAGGAAGCCCTCCGCCGTCAACTGGTCCAGGTAGTGGTCGAGCAGCGCGTCGTCGACCGCCGGCAGGGCGATCCCGCTTCCCGTCAGCGCCCGTTCGGTGTTGGCCCGGTCGAACAGCGGGAAGGTCGGGCGGAAGTACATCTCGCTGATCGAGAGGTCCGTGCCCGGGCTCCGGTCGACGAACAGCGGCACGAACGGCGTCATCGGGTGGGTCGGGTGCCGGGCGGCGAACCGGACCAGGTCCTGGACCCAGGCGTCGTACGGGACTTCGTCCACCGGGTGGCCGCGCGCCCGCAGCCGCTCGGCGAGGTCGGCGAGGACGGCGGGGCGCGGCGAGGTGATGTGGTAGACCTCGCCGATCGCCGGGGCGTGGGCGGCGATGTGGGCGACCGCCCGGCTGAACCGGTCGGCCGGCACGAAGTCGAGCAGCAGCCGAACGTCCGGGCAACTCCCGCTGTCCACCATGTACTTGATCAGGGCACAGATCTCCGTCCCGGTGTTCATCACGCCGGTGGTCAGGTCGCCGGTGACGTCGTTGGTGCGCAGCACGGTGACCGGCAGCCCGGCCGCGGCCGCGTTGTGCAGCAGCTGCTCGGCCACCCACTTGCTCTCCACGTAGCCGACGGCGAGCTTCTCCGGGTAGGCGAGCGGCGTCCGCTCGGTCACCTCGGCGACGCCCGCGGGGCCGAAGCCGGCCAGCACGGCGAGGGTGGAGAGGTAGTGCACCGGGATGCCGCGGCTGTGCCCGGCCAGCCGGACCACCTCGCGGGTGCCGCCGACGTTGGGCCCGCGCAGCTGGTGGTACGGGTAGATGAAGTTGACCTGGCCGCCGAGGTGGTGGATGGCGTCCAGGCTCTCGGCGAGCGCCTCGAAGCGGTGCTGGCCGAGGCCGAGCAGCGGCTGGGCGAGGTCGCCGACGACCGGGACGACCCGGGCGTTGGCGAGGTCGTGCCGCAGGTACCGCTGCTGCGCGGCCCGGATGCGCTCCAGGCCGTGCTCCTCGTCGGGCGCGCGGACCAGGCAGTGGATGCGGGCCCCGGTGGTATGGAGCAGCTCGTTCAGCAGGTGGGCGCCGCAGTAGCCGGTGGCACCGGTGAGCAGGATCTCGGCCGGCTCGGCCCGCGAGGGGGCCGGGCTCCAGGACTGCCGCACGGGGGTGCCGAGTTCGGCCTCGGCGGCCCAGTCGACGACGGCCTCGCCGAGGCCGTTGCGCCCGGCCGTGCCCGCCCGGGCCGCCTGGGTGGCGGCCGCGAAGGCGCGCAGCGTGGAGTCGCGCAGCAGTGAGCGGGTGAGGAAACGGATCCGGGTGACGTCGATGCCGAACATGATCCGGGCCCGCGCGAGCATCTCCATGGCCAGTAACGAGTTGCCGCCGAGCACGAAGAAGTCGTCCGCGGGGTGGACGTCCTCGACGCCGAGCAGTTCGGACCAGAGGTGGGCGACGGCGGGCTCGATGGCGCTGCCGCCCCCGTCCGGGCGGGCCCGGGCGCCGTCGGCGCTGCCGCCGTCGGGGTCGCGGTCGCGGTCCGCCCCGGCGCGGTCACCGTCGACGGCGGCCCCGTTTCCGTCGAGGGCTCCGTCGTCGTCGAGGACCCCTTCGTCGTCGAGGGCCCCTTCGCCGTCGAGCGTGCGGTCCGTGTCGGCGCGCGCTCCGCCCGGGGCTCGCTCCCCGGTGGCACCACGGCCCGCGCCGCGGGTTGCGCCGCGAGGTGCGCCGGCGGAGCCGCCGGCTCCGGTGGCGTCGGCGGCCCAGGTGTCCTCGGTGCCGGGAGCGCGGCGCTGCAGCCGCGGGGTGGCGCGGGGCAGCCGGCGCCGGTCGATCTTGCCGGCCGGCGTGAGCGGCATGGTGTCGAGCAGCACGAAGTCGGCCGGGACCATGAAGTCCGGCAGGCGTTCGGCCAGGTACTCGCGGATGTGCGAGCGCCGGGCGTGGGCGCCCGAGCGTCCGCGCCCGGTGAGCGTGTAGTACGCGGTGAGGACGTGGGCCCCGTCGGCGCTGCCGTCGGCGGCGACGCGGGCCTGCCGGACGGCCGGGTGGCCGGCCAGCACGGACTCGACCTCGGCCGGGTCGACCCGGTAGCCGCGGACCTTCACCTGGTCGTCGAAGCGGCCCAGGATCTCCAGGTTTCCGTCGGCCCGCCAGCGGCCGGCGTCGCCCGTGCGGTACATCCGCTCGCCGGGCGAGGCGGCGTACGGGTCGGGGAGGAAGCGCTCCGCGGTGAGCCCCGGTTCCCGCCAGTAGCCGCGGGCGAGGCCCGGCCCCCCGAGGTAGATCTCGCCGCGCTCGCCCGGACGCACCGGGCTGAGCCGGGCGTCCAGCAGGTGCACCCGCACCCCCGGCAGCGGCCGCCCGATCGGCACCGGTGCCGCGCCGACGCCGCCCCCGGCGGCCGCGTCCAGCACCGCCGGGGTGACCTCGCAGAGCGTGGACGTCACGGCCGCCTCGGTCACCCCGTAGGCGTTGACCAGCCGGACCCCCGGCAGCCGGGCCAGGCAGGTCCGGCAGTCGTCCGTGTGCACGGTGTCACCGCCGACCACGACCAGCCGCAGTCCGGCCGGCGGCGGACCGCCCTCGGGGAGCAGGGCGAGCACGTGGTGCCAGTAGGCGGGAGTGAGGTCGGCGACGGTCAGGCGCAGCTCCTCCAGGCGGTGCACCAGCTCGGTCGGCGCCCAGGTGCGGGCCCCGCCGAGGATGAGCGTGGCGCCGCTGACCAGCGCCGCGAAGACCTGTTCCAGCGAGGTGTCGAAGCCCAGGGCGGCCAGCTGCAGCACCCGGTCCCGCGAGGTCAGCCCGTAGGCGCGGACCACCCGGTCCAGGGTGAAGACCAGGGAGCGGTGGGTGACCGGCACGCCCTTGGGGGTGCCGGTGGTGCCGGAGGTGTAGATCAGGTAGGCGAGGTCGTCCGGGTCGGCGGCGCCCTCCGGCGGTCCGTCCTGCGCGTCGCCGCCCGCGTCGGGGCGGGGCGCGTCCGGGCCGCCCACGGCGGGGCCGCCCGCATCGGCGCCGCCCACGTCCGGGCCGCCCACGGCGGGGCCGCCCGCATCGGCGCCGCCCACGTCCGGGCCGCCCACGGCGGGGGCGCCCTGTGCGTCGCCGCCCGCGTCCGGGCCGAGCACCACGACCCCCGGATAGCTCTGCCCGCGGCCACCCACCGCCACCCGGGCCCGGCAGTCCTCGACCAGCTGGGCCAGCCGCCGCTCCGGGTGCGCCGGGTCCAGCGGCAGGAAGGCGCCGCCGGCCTTGAGCACGGCCAGCCAGGCCGTCACCAGGTCCGGTCCGCGCTCCAGGCAGACCGGCACCACCTGCTCCGGCCCGACCCCGCAGGCCCGCAGCGCCCCGGCCAGCCGGTCGCTGCGCCGGTCCAGCTCGCGGTAGGTCAGCCCGCCGTCCTCGGCCAGGATCGCGACCGCCTCCGGGTCGTGCGCGGCGCGCGCCCGGAACAGCCCGTGCACGGTGTCGGCGAAGCCGGCGCGCGCGGGCCCGCGAACGGGCCCGGCCGGCCCGGAGAACCCGAGCCCGCCCCAGCGCCATTCGCGCTCCACGTACGCGCGGCACTCCGCGTGCCCGGCCGGGCCGAACACGGTGGCCCAGCCGCCCGGAACGGTGGAGTCACCGGACCAGATCGCATACTTACCGTCCTCGTTCCGCACCACGGCGTGACGACCGGAACTCGCGTCCCCGCGTGCGCCGTGTGCGCTCTCGGCTGCATCATCCACCGGCTTGACCTCGTGCTGTGGCGGCAGAATGCTGGGAGGTGCGACATTTCCGACTATACGCACTCATGGCCCGTTTCGATCGTCCGGCCGGAACCAGCCGGGCGGACACGGCCGCTGCCCGAAACCCCGGTCACGCACCGCGTCCGGCAGGCACGGGAGCTGACCGGCCCGGGGTCTGACAGGCAACCGCCTGGCAGCCACCGCGCCCGGCAGCGACCGCACCTGACGGGCACCGCACCGGGTGAGAGGAGCTCCGCTCCGCTTCCCGACCCGTCCCGACCGGGCGGGTGGTCCGAGGACCGGCGGAGTGGTGTCGCGGAGGAGGTAGCCTCGTTGACACGTCGGCGACAACGCCTGATGGTCTGTTACCTGTCGTGGATGGTGCTGTTCACCTGCATCTACTACATCAACCCGACCCAGCGGATCATCTGGTGGACCGGCATCGGCCTCGGCAGCGTCGCGGCCATCGTGGTCGGTGTGCACCTCAACCGCCCGGCGCACGCACTGCCCTGGTACCTGCTCGCCCTCGCCAACCTCAGCTTCACGGCGGGCGAGGTCGTCCAGGTCATCCAGATGCAGTTCCTGCACCTGGGCAGCCCCTTCCCCTCCGTCGCCGACGGCTTCTACCTGGCCGAGTACCTGCTGTACGCGGCAGGCGTGCTGGCCTTCATCCGCTGGCGGACGGCGGATCAGGACCGGGCCGGAGTGCTCGACGCGCTCATCCTCACCATGGGCCTGGCCCTGCTGGCCTGGATCTACCTGATCCTCCCGTACGCCCGGAACCCCGACCTCACCTGGTTCCAGAAGGCCGTCTCGATCGCCTACCCGCTCGGCGACGTGGTCGTGCTCGCCCTGCTGCTACGCCTGCTGGTGCCACGCGGCGGCGGCGGCCGCGCCCTGCAGCTGCTCACCGTCGGCACGGTCGGCCTGCTGATCTCCGACATCCTGTACGGGCTGATCCTGCTGCACGGCAACTGGCACATCGGCACCCCGGTCGACCTCGGCTGGGCCGCCTTCTACACCGCCTGGGGCGCGGCCGCCCTCCATCCGTCGATGGTCGAACTGACCAGACCCGTGCCCAGTCAGCAGGTCGACATCACACCCGGCCGGCTCACCCTGCTCACCCTCGCCTCGCTGATCGCGCCGACGATCCTGATCATCGAGTCGATCAACGGCAACACCAGCAACGCCGGGGTGATCGGCTCCTTCTCCGCCCTGATCTACCTGCTGGTGCTGGCCCGGCTCGCGGTCGTCGTGGTCGCCCGCCGGCAGGCCGTCGCCCGTGAACGGGTACTGCGCGAGGCCGGCGCGTCACTGACCGCGGCCGTCACCGTCGAGGAGGTCGCCGACGCCGTCCAGGCCGCCGCGTCCACCCTGATGCCCACCGAGCCCGGACACGTCGCCCTGCTCGCGGTCAGCGAGGCCGGTGTCCTGCACGTCCGGCACGCCGAGCGCGGCCCCACCCAGCACACCCTCGGCAACGGCCCCGGCCCGGGCTCCGCCTCGGACGCCGACTCCGACGAGGTGCTCGCCCTCGCCGCCGTCCGCGAGACCCGTTTACTGCCCGTCGAGGAGATCGGCACCGACCTCGCCGTCCGCTTCGACGGCATGCCCTCGGCCCTGCTCTGCCCGCTCACCCTGGCCGAACGCCCCTCCGGCGACCCGCTGATCGGCGCGCTCATCGTCACCGGCACCGAGCAGGAGCTCACCAACCTCTGGGGCTCACTGGAGATCCTCGCCGCCCAGGCCGCCCTGGCCGTCGAGCGCGTCATGCTGAGCCAGGAGGTCACCCGCCGCAACAGCGAGCTCTACTTCCGCACCCTGGTGCAGAGCGCCAGCGACGTCATCCTGATCCTCAACGCCGACGACGGCGTCCGGTACGCCTCCTCGTCCGCCGAGCGCGTCCTCGGCTACCCCGACCTCGACGGCGTCCTGATCACCGACCTCGTCCCGCCCGAGGACAGCCGCGCCGTCGGCAGCGCGCTCGCCCGGATGCGCGGCCTGGACGGCGCCACCGACGGCCGCGACCAGCAGCGCGAGCACTGGCGGCTGCTGCGCCACGACCGCACCCCGATCGAGGCCGAGGTGCGCTGCAACGACCTGCGCGGCGATCCGACCGTCGGCGCCCTCGTGCTCACCCTGCGCGACGTGACCGAGCAGCGCCAGATGGAGCGCGAGCTCACCCACCGCGCCTTCCACGACTCGCTCACCGGGCTGGCCAACCGCGTCCTCTTCCAGGACCGGGTCGGCCACGCCCTCTCCCGCAGCGAGCGCAGCGGCGCCGTCACCGGCGTGCTCTTCATCGACCTGGACGACTTCAAGGTCGTCAACGACACCCAGGGCCACGCGGTCGGCGACGAGCTGCTGGTCGCCGTCTCGCTGCGGGTCTCCACCGCGCTGCGCACCTCCGACACCGCGGCCCGGCTCGGCGGCGACGAGTTCGCCGTCCTGGTCGAGGACGCGATGCGCCCGGCGGACGTCGGGGCCATCGCGGACAGCGTGCTGGCCGCCTTCGCCGAACCGTTCAAGCTGAGCGCGGGCGCCGTCCGGGTCGGCGCGAGCATCGGCGTCGCCACCACCGAGGACAGCGTGGACGCGACCGAACTGCTCAGCCACGCCGACCTCGCGCTCTACTCCGCCAAGGCCGCCGGGAAGCGCCAGTGGTGCCACTACCAGCCCGCGCTCCAGGCCGGCCTGGTCGAACGGCACGAGCTGAACGAGAACCTGGACACCGCGATCGCCGAATCCTCGTTCAAGCTGTACTACCAGCCGATCGTCGACCTGGCGAGCGGCGCCCTGGTCGCCTTCGAGGCCCTGGTCCGCTGGCCGCACGACCGCCGCGGCATGGTCCTCCCGGACGAGTTCATCGCGCTCGCCGAGGAGAGCGGCCAGATCGTCCCGCTCGGCGCCTGGGTCCTGGAACGCGCGGCCCAGGAGGCGGCCGCCTGGCACCGCCTGAGCGCCGCGCCCCGGCTCGCCCAGGGCCTGCCCCCGCTGCGGGTCAACGTCAACGTCTCGGCCCGGCAGTTCCGCGACGCCGGCTTCGTCGACGTGGTGCGCGGCGCCGTCCGCACCTCCGGGATCACCCCGGACGTGCTGGTCCTGGAGCTGACCGAGTCCGTCCTGATGCGCCGCGACGAACGCGTCCACACCGACATGCGCACCCTGAGCGAGCTCGGCGTCGGCATCGCCATCGACGACTTCGGCACCGGCTACTCCTCGCTCTCCTACCTGCGCGAGTTCCCGATCTCCATCCTGAAGATCGACAAGTCCTTCATCGACGGCCTGGGCCTCTCCCAGCAGCAGTACGCCCTGGTCGAGGGCATCACCCGGATCGCCGACACCCTCGGCGTCCAGGTCATCGCCGAGGGCATCGAGAACACCGAGCAGCGCGACCTCCTCGCCGCCATGGGCTGCCCCCTCGGCCAGGGCTACCTCTTCGCCCACCCCCTCACCCCCGACCAGGCCCGCCGCCTCATCACCGACCACTCCCCCCTCATCACCCCCACCCCCCACCCCACCTGACCCCGGGCGCCACCCGGCCGGGCGCGGGTAAGGGGGCCACCCGTCAACTTCGGTCCAACTCCGTTGTCAGTTCAGCCACCTATGCTCAGACGGAGTCCTAGACCGAGGAGACGTGTGAGCATCGACGACCTGACTGACGCGGACGCCGTTCTGACCGCACTCAAGGAGTTCGACGGCCTCGGCCAGAAGGCCTTCCTCAAGCGCTACGACTACCCGGAATCCGCCCAGCACTTCATCCAGCACGGTGATCGCCTCTACGACGCCGAGGCCATCGCCGGGGCAGCCCACGGCTACCAGCACCCCGAGCACGGGCCGTTGACCGAGCAGGAGTTCCACGGCGACGCCGCACCGGTCACCGTGACCCTGCAGCAGCTGGGCTTCACCGTCGTGGACGGGCAGCCGTCCACGCTTGAGGAGGAGCTGGCCTGGCGGCTCACCATGTGGCGCAATCTCCAGGCTCGCCAGGACGCTGACGGTCTGCTGACCGCGGGCGAGATCCGGGCGGTCCGGGCCTACAGCGGGCAGCAGGGCATCTGGGTCGACAAGAAGCGGACGCGTCGCATAGACCCGCAGGGGCTGGCAGTCAGCCTCAAGCACACCGGTGTCGACTACCCCGATGAGATCACCGACAGCGGAGCGCTCTACCGCTACCCCGACACCGATCGCCTGGGCCAGGACAGAGCCGAGATCGATGCGGCGAAGGCGGCCTCCCGGCGTTCGCTGCCGGTGTTCCTGATCTCCGAGCGGGGCACGCGCCGCGAGGTTCGCCTCGGCTGGGTCGCCGGCTGGGAGGACACCAGCAGCCAGTTCTACGTCAGCTTCGATGCAACGCCCCCGCAGCAGCTCGTCGACCGTGACCGTTCCGACGAACACCCTTTCCAGCTGGAAGGGAATCGGCGCCGAACGCGCGCGGGACTGATCACGAGCCGCCCCGATCAGGCGAAGTTCAAGGTCGAGGTCATCCATCGCTACGGCTCCCGCTGCCCCTTCTCGGGCATCGCGGTGTCCGCCATGATCGAAGCGGCCCATCTGCGCCCCGATGCGGAGAACGGGAGTTCCGACGCCCGCAACGGCCTCCCGATGAACGCAGCGCTTCATCGGGCCTTCGACGCCCACCTGTTCGCCATCCACCCGGACACGCTCCAGGTGATGGTCCGCCCTCAGGGCCCCAGCCTGGTCGAGCTCGGGATCACCGAGCCGCAGCTGATACTGCCCAAGCTGCCCCACAAGGCAGCCCTGGAGTGGCGCTACGCGAAGTGGCTGAAGGCGAACAAGATGACCGCAACCGAGGCCGTCCCGCCCGCCGCCGCCATGGCCTGACCTCCTGGTCCGACCGCTTCGGCCCGACTACCAGGGGGTCGGGTGGGGGTGGCCGAGGTGGGGGAAGGTGGGGAGGAGGTCGGTGTGCGGGGGGATGTGGTCGGAGGTGATCTTGCCGCCGGAGACCATGGTGAGGCGGGCGGAGGTCACGTCGTCGCTGAGGGTGCGGCCGTTGGGGTAGGCGGCGGGGCGGGAGCGGTCGTAGCGGAGGACGTCGGGCAGGACGAGCTTGAGGGTCTCGGTGGCGGCCGCGGTGGTGTAGTCGCCGGTGTGCTGGAGGACGGCCGTCCAGGGCTCGCGGTAGGTGTCCCAGTCGTCGGCCGGCTCGCCGGCGTTGTAGGCGTCCTTGACCTCCTCGGCGTTGAAGTAGGCCGTCAGGGAGGGGTGGGCGCCGCGGTCGACGGAGACCAGCTGGCCGTCCTGGTGCAGGCTGACGCGGGCCCAGACGCCGATCACCGGGTCGGGGCCGAGATCGGCGTCCGGGACTTCGAGGGCGATGCCGAAGACGTTGGCCTCGGCCATCGCGTCCTTGCCCGTCCAGGTGAAGTTGTTGACGATCCCTTCGAGGTCTGCGAAGAAGGGGTCGCTTCGCAGGCCGACGGAGAGCTTGCGGTCGCCCGCGTCCACGACGTCGGGCGCGTCACCGAAGGCCACCGGAACGTCCGCGAAGACCACCTCGCCGGTCGCCTCGTGCTTCTGCGCGGCGGCGCCGGTCGCACGGTGGACGGTGACGGTCTGTCCACCGGTCCGGGAGGCGGCGAAGGTGAAGGAGTAGGCGACGTCCGCGCGGTTGTCGCCGTCGTTGTCGATGTTGATGCGGTAGACGGCGTCCGGGTGGAACTCGGCGGCCTGGGTGGGGGCGTAGGGGTTCACGTCCATGATGAGGACGGTCCGGCCGGGCGCGTCGGCCGCGGGGAAGGCGAACAGGTCGGTGAGGTCGAGCCGGGCGTCGCCCCGCGGGGAGCGGAGGTTCGGACCGCTGAGGTGGTGGGACATGGCGCTGCGCTACCTCGTCTCTGTGGCCCCCCTGGGTGAGTCGGCACGCACTGTGGTACCAGCGCGGCCCGTCCGGGAGGCGGAGGCGCGCTTGATCGTCCGCCCGCCGGCCCCGTCCGCGGCGGTCTGCGGAGGGCGGCGGGGCCGGCGAGGGCGACGAGCCCGACACGGGCGGAGGGCGACGGGCGTCGCGGCCCCGCACGGGTCGGCCCCCGACCGACCGGCCGACGCTCCCCCCGGTCAGACCGCCACGGCCGAGCCGGTCTCGCTGCCGGCCGGGACGTTGAGGGTGCGTTCGGCCTTGGCGACCGCGGCCCGGTAGTACAGCGAGGCGAGTTGGGAGGAGCCGGAGTCGCGCTGGAAGAAGCCGTAGGAGAGGGCGGTCGGCCCGAAGCGCTCGATGCCGATGTAGCCGTTGAGTTGGACGCCGGAGAGGATGCCGTCGAGGCGGACGGCGGGGGCGTCGTGGCGCTCGCCGAGGGTGATCGGGGTGACCGTGAAGGTCACCGCGGTGCCGGTGCCGTCGTCGAAGGTGAGGCTGTGGCAGTTCGCGAACGCCTCGGTGACGGTGGCGAAGTCGCCGGTGAGCTTGGCGGAATCCTCGGCGGTGAGCGACTCGGTGACCATCGGGTTTCCGCCCGACCCCTCGAACTCGGCCTCCTGGTGCGGCTGTTGCGGCGTCGGCTCGGCCGCCTGCCGGTTGAGCAGGGCGCGCAGGGCGTCGCAGCCGGAGACCGGGGAGGCACCCTCGCTCGGTGCCGAGCCGGTGCTGGGCGGGACTTCGGTGAATTCGGGCCCGAGTTCGGCCGCCGTGAGCAGCGCCGTCTTCAACTGGGCGTCCGTGGGCAGCTGCTCGGCCGGCGCCGCTTGCGCCGCCCCGGCAACCGGCGCGGCGGCGGCTCCGGCGGCCTGGACGGTGACGGCCGGCGGGCGGGGCGCGCCGGAGGCGAGGTCCGCGGTGCCGAGGGTCGCCACGGTGACGACGGCCGCCGCGGTGAGGGCGAGGAGAGGCCGCGAGTGGGACATGCGGGCCCCCGATCAGGAGTCGGGCACGGACAGGCGTCCAGTGTCCCACCGGGCCCGCCCGACCGCCCGCCCGAGCGGAGGATCCGCAGGTCAGGAAGGGTCTCCGGGGGCAGCCGGGAGCGTGTCCAGGGTCTCGGCGAGCCACTGCACCCAGAAGGCCTCCAGGCCGATCCCGGCGCGCAGCACGGCGTGCTGCAGGCGGTTCTCGGTGTCCGCCCGCTCCGGCGGGAAGTCGCGCCGCTCGATCTCCTCGTAGTCGGCCAACTGCGCTCGGTGCAGGGCGAGATGGCGGGACAGTTCGGCGTCGAGGCTGGCCGTGCCCACCACGGCGGCCGCGCGCAGGCGCAGCAGCAGCGGTTCGCGCATGGCCCGGGGCTCGTCCCCGTCGGCGGTCCACCGTTCGAGTTCGGCGCGGCCGGCGGGCAGGACCTCGTACTCCTTCTTCTGGCCGCGCACCGGGCCGGACTGCGGGAGGGTGCGGATCAGGCCGGAGGTCTCCAGGCGGCCCAGCTCGCGGTAGATCTGCTGGTGGCTGGCGGACCAGAAGAAGCCGATCGACTTGTCGAACCGCCGGGTCAGCTCCAGCCCCGAGGACGGCTTCTCCAGCAGGGCGGTGAGGATGGCGTGCGGCAGCGACATGCTCACGATCCTAGGCGCCCCGGCCCGCAACCCGCCGCGCGCCGGCGCACGCCGCCCGGCGGGGTGCGCCGGACACCGTGCGCTGGCAGCGTGCGCCGGGCAGGACGCGCGGGCCGGGGCGGGGGCCGCGGCATCGGTGCGGCGGTGTGGCGGTGTAGCGGTGTGGCGGTGTAGCGGCGGGCAAGGCCTGCCCGGCCCGCCGCCACACCCCGCACCACCCCACCCCGCCGTCAGAGCGCCGCAGCCAACTCCGTCCCCTGCTTGATCGCACGCTTCGCGTCCAGCTCCGCGGCCACGTCGGCGCCGCCGATCAGGTGCGGCGTGAGGCCCCGCTCGCGCAGGGCGGCGTCCAGGTCGCGGCGCGGCTCCTGCCCGGTGCAGAGGACGACCGTGTCGACGGGCAGCAGCTGCCGCTCACCGTCGACGGTGATGTGCAGGCCGGCGTCGTCGATCAGGTCGTACGTCACGCCGGGGACCATCACCACGCCGCGGTGCTTGAGCTCGGTGCGGTGGATCCAGCCGGTGGTCTTGCCGAGCCCGGCGCCGACCTTGCCGGTCTTGCGCTGGAGCAGGTGGACGCTGCGCGGGGGCTTGGGCGCCACCGGGCGGGTGAGGCCGCCGCGCTCGCGGTACTCCGGGTCGATGCCCCACTTGGCCTGGAACACGGGCGGGTTGAGGCTCGCCGCGTCGCCCTGGTCGGTGAGGTACTCCGCGACGTCGAAGCCGATGCCGCCCGCGCCGAGGACAGCCACGCGCTCGCCGACCGGCGCGCCGTCGCGCAGCACGTCCAGGTAGCCGACGACCTTGGGGTGGTCGATGCCCGGGATGTCGGCCGGGGTCCGCGGGGTGACGCCGGTGGCGAGGACGATCTCATCGAAGCCCTCGGCGGCGAGCTGCTCGGCGTCCACCGGAGCGCCGAGCCGCTGCTCGACGTCCGACTCGGCGAGTCGGGTGCGGAAGTAGCGGAGGGTCTCGTCGAACTCCTCCTTGCCGGGGATGCGCCGGGCGACGTTCAGCTGCCCGCCGATGGTGTCGGCGGCGTCGAACAGCGTGACGGCGTGGCCGCGTTCGGCGGCCGAGACGGCGAAGGCGAGGCCGGCCGGTCCGGCGCCGACGACGCCGATCCGCTTGCGCAGCCTGGTCGGTGCGAGGACGAGTTCGGTCTCGTGGCAGGCGCGCGGGTTGACCAGGCAGGAGGTGATCTGCCCGCTGAAGGTGTGGTCCAGGCAGGCCTGGTTGCACCCGATGCAGGTGTTGATGGCGTCGGCGCGGTCGGCACCCGCCTTGGCGACGAAGTCCGCGTCGGCGAGCAGCGGCCGGGCCAGCGAGACCAGGTCCGCGCAGCCGTCGGCGAGCAGCTGCTCGGCGATCCCGGGGGTGTTGATGCGGTTGACGGCGACCAGCGGGACGCCGACCGAGCCCATCAGCTTCCTGGTCACCCAGGCGTAGGCACCGCGCGGGACGGAGGTCGCGATGGTGGGGATGCGGGCCTCGTGCCAGCCGATGCCGGTGTTGATGATCGTCGCCCCGGCCGCCTCGACGGCCTGCGCCAGCTCGACGACCTCGGCGAGCGTGGAGCCGCCGGGGACGAGGTCGAGCATGGAGAGGCGGTAGATCAGGATGAAGTCGGGCCCGACCCGCCCGCGCACCCGCCGGACGATCTCCACCGGGAAGCGCATCCGGTTCTGGTACGAGCCGCCCCACTCGTCCTCCCGCCGGTTGGTGGCGGCGGCGATGAACTCGTTGATCAGGTAGCCCTCGGAGCCCATGATCTCGACGCCGTCGTAGCCCGCCCGCTGGGCGAGCGCGGCGCAGCGGGCGAAGTCCTCGACGGTCTGCTCGACCTGCTCGGCGGTGAGCTCGTTCGGCACGAACGGGCTGATCGGGGCCTGGAGGGCGCTGGGGGCGACCAGCTCCGGGTGGTACGCGTAGCGGCCGAAGTGCAGGATCTGCAGCGCGATCCGGCCGCCCTCGGCGTGGACGGCGTCGGTGATGAGGCGGTGCCGGTCGGCCTCGGCCTCGGTGGTGAGCATGGCGCCGCCGCCCCAGGGCCGGCCCGCCTCGTTGGGGGCGATGCCGCCGGTGACGATCAGGCCGACGCCGCCGCGGGCGCGTTCGGCGTAGAAGGCGGCCATCCGCTCGAAGCCGTCGGGGGCCTCCTCCAGGCCGACGTGCATCGAGCCCATGATCACGCGGTTGGGGAGGGTGGTGAAGCCGAGGTCGAGCGGGCTCAGCAGGCGGGGGTAGGGCTGCGGCGGGGTGCTGGGCATCGGCGTCTCCTGGGTGTCCGGCTGGACGCGGGCGGTCCGGTGATCCGGCGATCCGGCGGCCCGCGGGCGCGGACGCGGGTGCGGACGCGGGTGCGGGTGCGGGGCCGTCCGCCGGGCGGTGGGCGGTGAGCGTGGTTACCCAACGGTAGGGGACGGGCCGACCCATATGCAACCAGTTGCACAAGGGGCCGTGCGTGCGCCAGAACCGGACCGCTTCGTGGCCGAATCTTGTCGACACCCTGGAGTCGTTCCCTTACTGTTCGTTAGGGTCGGAGGTGGCAGCGGGGCGAAGGGGCCCCGGTGACAGCGGGGCAGTGCGGCCCCGGGAACGTCGCGGAAGGGGCAGCCGTGCGAGGTGGATCCATAGCCGTGGTCGGCGGCAGCATCGCCGGGTGCGCGTTCGCGCGGGCGGCCGTCCGCGCAGGTGCGGAGCAGGTCGTGGTGCTGGAGCGCAGCCCCGGCCGGCTGGAGGACCGCGGCGTCGGGCTCTGCGTCCTGGACCCCCGTTACGAGGAGCTGGTCCGGGCCGGCCACCTGGACGACGGCATCCGCCACCACCGCCTCGTCCTGCGCCGCTGGCTCACCCGCGAGACGGCGCCCGCCGACGGGCTCGGCGCCGCCGATCCGCGCGGGCGGGTGCTCTGGGTCCAGGACCTCGGCTTCCGCTCCTACCACTGGGGCGTCCTCTGGCAGGCGCTGCGCGAACGCGCCCCGGAGGGCGTGGAGTTCCGGCTCGGCGAGGCGGTCACCGCCGTCGACGCCGCGGCGCTGGACGGCGGCGACGGACCCGCCCGCGTGGAGACGGCCGCCGGCGGACGCGAGCCGTACGACCTGGTGGTCGGAGCGGACGGCTACCGCTCCCTGGTCCGCGAGGCGCTCTGCCCGGAGGCCGCCGACCCGGCGTCCCGACCCGCGTACGCCGGCTACGTCTGCTGGCGCGGCAGCTTCGACGCCCGGCTACTGGAGGACCTGCCCGGCGGCGCCGGGCCCTGGCCGGAGGACGAGATCATCACCGTCTGCTACCCCGGCGGCCAGGTCGTGCTCTACCGCATCCCAGGCCTGGAACCCGGCTCCACCCAGGTCAACTGGGTCTTCTACGCCCCCACCCCCGCCTGGCTGCGGCTGGACGGCCCGACCAGCGTGCCGGCCGGCGCACTCAGCGGCGCCCAGTTCGCGGAGCTGGCCGCCCTGGCGGAGCGGCACCTGCCGCCCTACTGGGCCGCCGTGGTCGCCGACCTCACCCCGCGCGAGCGGACCTTCATCCAGCCGGTCTACGACCTGGACGTCCCGCGCCGCACCGCCGGCCGGCTGCTCCTGGCCGGGGACGCGGCCAGCGTGGTCCGACCGCACAACACCAGCGGCGTGGTCAAGGCGCTGCAGGACGCCTGGGCCTTCGAGGAGGCCTGGCGGTCGGCCGACTCCTGGACGGCGCTGCTCTCCGCGTACGAGCGCGACCGCGGCCCGGTCGGGCGGGAGACGGTGGAACTGGGCCGGCGGCTCGGGCGGGCGCAGGTCACCGAGGCGCCGGACTGGGCGGTCATGGACGGGCCCGCCATGGTCGACTGGTGGCGCCGGCAGCTCGGCGGCGGAGGCGTGTTCGGCGGCCACGCACTCGCGCAGCCGCCGAACGGGCGTCAGGCCTCTTGAGCCGTCCCCCGGCTCAGACGTTCACGCCGTAGTCGGTGGCGATCCCGCGCAGGCCGGAGGCGTACCCCTGGCCGATGGCGCGGAACTTCCACTCGGCGCCGTTGCGGTAGAGCTCGCCGAAGACCATCGCGGTCTCGGTCGAGGCGTCCTCGGTGAGGTCGTACCGGGCGATCTCCTGACCGTTGGCCTGGTTGACGACCCGGATGAACGCGTTGCGGACCTGGCCGAAGTTCTGCAGCCGGGCGTCGGCGTCGTAGATCGACACCGGGAAGACCACCTTGGCCACCTCGGCCGGCACGGCGGCGAGGTCGACCTTGATCTGCTCGTCGTCGCCGTCGCCGCCACCGGTCAGGTTGTCGCCGCTGTGCTCGACCGAACCCTCGGGGCTGCGCAGGTTGTTGAAGAAGACGAAGTGCTGGTCCGACATCACCTTGCCGAGCGCGGTGCAGAGCAGCGCGCTCGCGTCGAGGTCGTAGTCGGCACCCGTGGTGGTGCGCACGTCCCAGCCGAGCCCGACGATGACGGCGGTCAGCCCCGGCGCCTCCTTGGTCAGCGAGACGTTCCCACCCTTGGCCAGCGAAACTCCCACGATGCCCTCCTCTGTCGCTCTCCCTGGCGGAGAATCTACAGCACTGTAGAGATCACGAGAATCCGCCCGACTCGGTTCCCGGAGCGCACCCGACTCATCGTGCGCCGGGCACTCACGGCCTCATTCACTGCACGCCGGCGCTCAGGTCGCGCCGGGCACTCGCGGCGCGTCGGCCACTCACGGCGCGTCGGCCACTCACGGCGCACCCGCCGCGATCAACTCCGTGACGTGCGGCGGCAGCAGACACGCCCGCCGGGCCAACAGCTCGACGAAGGCCGCCGTCAGCGGGTCCGGCCGGGTGCGGGTGTACGCCACCAGCGGGCGCCGCACGGGTGGCTCGGGGCGCCGGACCACTCCGTCGAACCCCACCGGAACGATGTTGGCCGGCACCAGCGCCGGCCCCAGCCCCGCGGCCGCCAGCAACGGCGCGGCGGCCGTCTGCTCGGTCCGCACGGCGGCCCGCGGCCGGAACCCCGCCTCCGCACAGGCCCCGTCCACCAGGTCGGCGAGGCCGTTGCCCGGCGCGTAGTGGACCCAGTCACGGTCCGCGAGGTCGGCCAGCGGGACGAACCGACGGCCGTTCCCGTGCCCCTCCCCCGCGGGCAGCGCGAGCACGAACTCCTCGACCCCGAGCTCCCTGATCGGCCCCTCCCAGTCCGGCGGCGGCGTCCCGACCGCGACGTCGGCTTGACCGGCCGCCATCGCCGCGCGCAGCTCGTCGTTGTGCGCGAACTCGCGCAACCGGATCCGCACCCCCGGATGGTCCCGCCGCCACGCCCGCAGGACCGGCGGAAGGATGCCGAGCCCGACCGAGTACACCGTGGCCAGCTCCAGCTCACCGCCGTCCAGCCCGGCCGTCAGGCGGGCGGCGGCCCTTAGCCGTTCGGCATCGGCGAGCGCCGCCCGGGCGTGCGGGAGCACGGCGCGCCCCATCGGCGTCAGCCGGACGGCCCGCGGCAGGCGCTCCAGCAGTGTGCCGCCGACGGCCTTCTCCAGCGCGCGGACCTGGTGCGAGAGCGCCGGCTGGGTGACGTGCAGCAGCTCGGCGGCACGGGTGAACGAACCGGTGTCGACGACGGCCACCAGGTATTCGAGCTGTCGAAGCGTGGTCATGCAGGGAGTTTATGGCTCCAGGTGAAAACAAGCCTTGGACGCATCACCGCTGGTCGACGGAGGGTTGTGCCCATGACCACTGCACTCCCCACGCCCTCTCCCCTCCCCCTCCCCCGCTCCCTCGACGGCCGCCGCATCGTCGTCGTCGGCGCCGGTTCGAACACCGGCCGCGCCCTCGCCCACGCGGCGTCCGAGGCCGGCGCCGAACTGGTCCTGGCCGGCCCCGACCCGCGCAAGCTGGAGTGGACGGCCGGCGAGCTGTCCGGCAAGGCCGAGGTCGTCCCGGTCGACCTCACCGACGAGACGTCGATCGCCGCCCTCGCCACGGCCACCGGCCGCTTCCACCACCTGGTCTCCACCGCCGCGATGCCCGCCAACGGCCCGCTCGCCGACCTCGACCTCGCCGACGTCCACCGCGCGTTCGCCGCCAAGGTCTACGGCCCGCTGCTGCTCGCCAAGCACCTCGCCCCGCAGGCCGCGACCGACACCCCCGAGGGCGCGTCCTTCACCTTCTTCTCCGGCGTCGCCGCCTGGCGCCCGGCCCCCGCCCGCACGGTGATGGCCACCACCAACGGCGCCCTGGCGTTCCTGGTCCGGGCACTCGCCGTCGAGATCGCCCCGGTCCGCGTCAACGCCGTCTCCCCGGGCATCGTCGACAGCGGCGCCTGGGACCGCCTCGGCGCCGACAAGGACCCGTTCCTCCGCTCCGTCGCCAACCGCAACCCCGCCCGCCGCACCGGCACCCCCGCCGACCTCGTCCACGCCACCCACTTCGCCATGACCAGCCCCTTCGTCACCGGCACGGTCCTCCACGTGGACGGGGGTGGGCGGTTGGTGTGAAGCCTCAAGCGCTCATGACGACGAGACGACCGAGCAACGGGTAACTGTGACGGCCCCATCCGACCTGGCCGGCAAACCCACCGGTCAGGTCGCCTCCGGGGAACGGCGTCACCCCTCCAGCCCGGCCACCAGGCCTTCGGGAAGAAGCCTCGAGGCACCGATCACCTCGATGGCGAGAATCCTCCCGCTTGCATCGAAGTCGAGAACGAGCTCTCCGGGCCCCGGCACGTCGTCCACCACTACCTGTTCGACAGCCTCGCCGGGCTTGATCAAATCCACCAGGTAGATCATCGCCGCATCAGCCTCCGGGTCACAGCTGATTCGCACGGGCTGCGGCCTTCCCTATGAGTCCAACCCTGGAGCCGGTGACGCCCCAGGTCCGCGTACGGACGGGCTCCGCGCCGGGGCCGGCGTACGCTCAGTCGCCGATGAAGCGAACGATGTAGCCGGGGTGATCCAGCGCCTGCTGGATCAGCAGGCTGAGTTCGGAGAGGAAGGAGACCGTCGCCGCGGGAAGGTCTCGGCCTGCGATCCGGTCGAGCTCGGCAAGAGCCAGTTCACAGAAGTAGTGGTCGAATTCGGTGTCGGCATAGGGATCGATACGCGCCAAGGTCGGAAGGCGCTCCCGGCCGACCACAGAGAGCGCCGAGTCAACCTCCCCGTCCTCCAGAAGGTAAGCCACGATGTCCGAAACTACAGACTGCCCTTTCTTCCCCTTCTTCTTCGCCTGGCGATTCATCTCCACCGTCAGGGTGGTGTCCACCAGTTGGATGTCTAGCCCCATGTCACTACCTCCTCGAACAGCCGGATCCGAGCTTTGGCGGCCTTGACAGACCGTTCGGGTGAAGGAGTGAGGCTAATCGCCCTTCACCACGATCCAGGAACCGGCCCCGCTATCGCGGAGTGCCCAATAGCCCTTCCTGAGGCCAGGAACCGCCACCGCGAGTTCGGACCGGCCGGGCACGTGCTCGAAGTGGAACAGCACGGGGCCTTCCGGGCCGGACTTGTCCTCCTCGGAGAAGAACTGCCACGAGCCGTCGCGATCCCTGCAGACACTGACCACTTCGTTCCCCTGCGAGATCGAAGTGGAGACGTAGACCTTTCGCATCGGTTCGACCTCACCAAGGCTCTCCAATTCCAGCCTGACGTGGGTACTGGAACATCCGCGGCAACCCGATTCTGTCGCTGGGGTGGATCGGAGAGTTTCCCACGTTCGGCGGTTTGCCGATCACAGAGACCATCGAGCGAGCGGCTCCCCCGGGCATCGGTCCGGGAGAGCAGTCAGGGGGTTCCGGGATTTGCTGGTACCGCCTTCCACGGCCAGGTGGCGCTACTCCGCAAGTTGGTCGATGAGTTGCCAGGCCAGCCGCGTACCGGCCGCCTCGAAGCCGTGGCGGAGCTTGTCCAGCGCAGCGTAGATCTCCTGCCATGACAGTTCACTCTCGGGCCAGCAGTCCAGATAGTACGTGGAGCGCTCAATACCAGGCTGCCAGGTGGCATCGCCCCTGAGGTCGGACGTCGTACCGACCTCGATCTCCCAACCATCGGCGAACACGACGAATGGATTGTGGCTGAAGGAGTCCAGGGATGTCGCCGCAATCTCGGGAACCTGCTCTCCATCGATATCACCGATGATGAGCGCCCGGATGAACAGCTTCATCTTCATTCTCCTGGTTGACCCGTGCGATCCCGTCAGCCGCCGGAACCCCGCCTCCGCTTGTCGATCCTACTGGCGATCCTTCCATGAAGCGCCGCTGCTTCGCTGGGAACCCCTTGCAGCCGCAGCAGGGCCGCCTGCCCGCCCGCGCCACGGATCGCCGCGGCGTTGAGCCGGGCGATTTATGCAGGCATCACCCGCCACAGACTTTGCCCTGCGTCCCACACCGCCCAATGCTCCAGCGGCAGCCTGGGAAGCTTAGCCAGGTGAGGATTCCGTTGAGCGATGTGCGAGTAATGGACCAGCCTGGGCTCGGATCCCTCTCCGTCTCCACTGAACGCCTGAATGTCGCCCTCGTCATCCAGGAAGACCGATTCCACCTGCGCCCCACCGAACACGCCCTCGGACACGTACGCGACGTCGCCATCTTCCGGTAGATAGAAGGGGCCAAGCCCTTCCGGGATTCCGATATCAGAGTCCAAGAATTCAATCATTTCATGCCCTCGCCCATCAGGCACAGAAGCAACCTAGTCGCCATTCACTACGGCCCAGGAACCATCATTGCTGTCGCGAAGTGCCCAATAGCCCTTCCTGAGACCAGGAACCGCCGCAGCAAGGTCGGACCGACCGGGCACGTGCTCGAAGTGGATCAGCACGGGACCCTCCGGGCCTGACTTGTCCTCCTCGGAGAAGAACTGCCACGAGCCGTCGCGATCCCTGCAGACACTGGCCACTTCACTCCCTTGCGAGACCGAAGTGGAGACGTAGACCTTTCGCCTCGGTTCGACCTCGCCAAGGCTCTCCACTTCCAGCCTGGCGTGGCGACTAAACAGGAACCTCATACCGGCTTCCGAAGATCACGCGAATTCTGACAGGTCCGACCTGCCGGCGGTCTCGTTCCAAGCCCGCCCGACGATCCTATCGCCACCGGAACGGGCAAGCGGCCCTGCTCCGGATGAGTAACTCCGGAGCAGGGCCGCTCGTCATCCCGCGTCATGCCGTTCCCGGCACCTCCTGGGCAAAGATGTTCAACTCGGCGGCGCCCACCGGATCCTCCCCGGCCACGTATTCCGCAACGATCTCCTCGATCCGAGAGACGAACCGAAGACGGATCCTGAACGGGATCGCCCCCCTGTCTCCCGAGACGAAGGACATCCTGAGCTGACCGGCCTGCCCGTCGAACCAGGCATAGACGACACCCGGCCGACCGCTTCCGTCCGACCGGGCGTCCGCCACCCATTCGTCCATCGCCCGACTCAACGCCGCGGCGATCCGCACCGCATCGCCGTCGCGGAATCCGTCCGCCGGCCGGACGAAGTACTCAAGATTCTCGATGGCCTCTTCGTGGACGTTGGCGTCTCCACGCCAAACACCGAACCCGGCCACCTCGTCGATGCGCTCCAGCACCTCCGCGCGGTCCATGACATCCATACCTTTCTTCGTGGGATCGTTCTGGTCATTCGTAAGATCAGGGCACCCAGGGATGCCGGGTGTGGCTGCCATGTTGTTGCCGCGTCTGTGGCTGAGGAGGATTGGCCGCCCGCATCCCGCGACGACTCGACCGCTAATTGGGATGCGCGGAACAAGATCGCTCGTATGGACATGTCGGCGAGGTCGTCTGCTGGGACTGTGAACATGCACGTCGAGCGAGGAGGACCGGGTACCCGAACTGTGGGCGGGGACGGATGCGGGCAAAGCCGAGCACCACTGCACGGCGATCGACACGGACGGGAAGACGGTGCTCCCCCGCCGGGTACCGAACAACGAGACGGAACTGCTGGAACTGCTCGGCGACGTCCTGGAGCTGGCTGACGGCGCCCCGGTGACCTGGGCGGTGGACCTGAACGCGGGCGGGGCCACCCTGTGGATCGCGCTCCTGGTCAACCACTCGCAGAAGCTGCTCTACATCCCGGGCCGGACCGTCCACCATGCCTCGGCCGCCTACCGGGGCAGTGGGAAGACTGACGCGAAGGACGCCTTCGTCATCGCCGACACCGCCCGGATGCGCCGGGACCTGCAACCGCTGGACCAGGCCGGCGAGATCGCGGTCGATCTGAAGATCCTGACCGCCCGCCGCATGGACCTGTCCGCCGACCGCACCCGCGCCATCAACCGGCTCCGCGCCCAGATGCTGGAGTACTTCCCGGCCCTGGAACGGGCCTTCGACTACAGCACCTCCAAGAGTGCCCTCGTGCTGCTGACGGGCTACCGGACGCCGGCCGCGCTGCGGCGCACCGGCCGGGCCCGGCTGGCGGCCTGGCTGAAGAACCACGGCGTGCGCACCGCGCCCACGGCGAGGAGTACGGCTGATGCCGCGGTCACGGCCGCCGAGGCCCAGTTCACCGCTGTTCCCGGGGAGAAGACCGCCGCGAGGATGGTCCACACCCTGGCCAGGGAGGTGATGTCCCTCGACCAGGAGATCGCCGAGCTCGAAGCCCTGATCGAGGGCCGGTTTCGCGAGCACCCCCACGCCGAAGTGATCAAGAGCATGCCGGGCATCGGCGACATGCTCGGCGCCGCGTTCATCGCTGCCACGGGCGGTGACATGGCCGCCTTCGGCAGTCCCGACCGGCTCGCCGGGGTCGCCGGCCTCGCCCCCGTGCCCCGGGACTCCGGCAAGGTCAGCGGCAACATGCGCCGACCTCGCCGTTACAGCCGGCGGCTCCTGCGGATGTTCTACCTCTCCGCCCAGACCGCCGCCGTCCACTGCCCCGTCTCGAAGGCGTTCTACCGGCGCAAGCGCGACGAGGGGAAGTCCCACAAGCAGGCCATACTCGCCCTCGCCAGACGCCGTCTCAACGTGCTCTGGGCCCTCATACGCGATGGCCGAACCTTCGACACGGCCGTTCCCGCGCCCGCTGCCACAGCGCACTGGGACCATCACAGGACGTCACCACCCCAACTTGACAGCTTCATTGGGAATCCTCCTGACGGATAGCGGCCTCACTGAGCTCAATCGCCGACTAGGTGTACTGACCACGGAGGTTGGTGACAGGGCTCACGGCGTGGTGATCTTGAAATGAGTGAGGGCCTTCTGGCTCGGTGTGGATTGCGACATCTGCACCTCAGCCAGAAAGGCCCTCATGCCACACCGTAACGCACCGCTGACCGAGACCGGACGCCTGCGCCTGGCCCGCTGCGTGGTCGACGACGGCTGGCCGTTGCGGCGGGCCGCCGAGCGCTTCCAGGTCTCGCCCACCACGGCCAAGCGCTGGGCGGACCGCTACCGGGCGCTGGGCGAGGCCGGTATGAGCGACCTCTCCAGCCGCCCGCACCGCAGCCCCCGGCGGACCCCGTCGCGCACCGAGCGGCGGATCATCAAGGTCCGCGTCCTGCGCCGCTGGGGCCCGGCCCGCATCGCCTACCTGCTGCGGCTCAACCCAGCGACCGTGCACCGCGTGCTGACCCGCTACCGGCTCGCCCGCCTGGCCCACCTGGACCGCGCGACCGCTCGCCCGGTGCGGCGCTACGAACGCGCCGCACCGGGCGAGTTGGTCCACGTCGACATCAAGAAGCTCGGCAACATCCCCGACGGCGGCGGCCACAAGATCCTGGGCCGTGAGGCCGGCCGCAAGACCCGTTCCGGCGCGGGCTACAGCTACCTCCACAACGCCGTGGACGACCACTCCCGCCTGGCCTACAGCGAGATCCTGCCCGACGAGCGCAAGGAGACCGCCACCGCCTTCTGGGCCCGGGCAAGCGAGTTCTTCGCCCGGGCCGGGATCGCCGTCCAGCGCGTGCTGACCGACAACGGCTCCTGCTATCGCTCCCGGACCTGGCGCGATGCCCTCGCGGCCGAAGGCATCACGCACAAGCGAACCCGGCCCTACCGGCCCCAGACCAACGGCAAGGTCGAACGCTTCAACCGCACCCTGCTCGACGAATGGGCCTACGCCAGGCCCTACCGCACCGAACAGGAACGCCGCGACGCCTACCCCGCCTGGCTCCACACCTACAATCACCACCGCGGACACACAGCACTCGCAGGCAAGCCACCCGCCAGCCGCGTCCCCAACCTCACGAGTCAGAACAACTAGGGCGCGTATTCGGTCGTGATCAATCTGTGCGATTCACCCTCGCGACGGGTCCCGATCCGGTAGACCGTGGTGTGTGACGCGAGCGCAACTGACGGATGCGGAGTGGGAGTTCATAGGGCCTTACCTGCCGATCGGCGAGTACGGCCCGTACCCGGAGCGGCTGCGGCAGCAGTTCGAAGGGGTGATCTGGCGGTTCCGGACGGGCGGGCAGTGGCGGGAGATGCCGCAGGAGTTCGGCGCTTGGTCGACCGTCTCCAATCGGTTCCGGCAGTGGAGGGACGCTGGTGTCTTCGAAGCCCTGATGGAGGGCCTGATCGCGGAAGCTGCGAAGCGTGGCGAGGTGGACTTGTCCCTGGTCAGCGTGGACTCCACCACTGTGCGGGCCCATCATGACGCCGCCGGGATGCACCTCGACTCCGACACCATGGACGCCCTGGAGAAGGCCGCCGAGGAGGCGGAGAAGGCCAGACAAAGGGGGGAGGCCCGGAGGAACAAGACGGGCGGGACGCCTCAGAAAGTGTTGGGTAATCGGATGATTACTGGTTCTTGAGGTCGTCGGCGAGGCGGCGGGCTGCTTCGGTCTCGATGGGGCCGCGCGGTTCGACCTCCTCGCCGGCGAGGCGGGCGGCCATGAGCCGGATCATCGCAACCTTGATCATCGCTTCGGCGTGCGCGGTCTTGCGCTCGTAGTCCCGTGCCAACCGTCTGCACCGTCCCAGCCAGGAGAATGTCCGCTCGACCACCCACCTGCGGGGCAGCACCTGGAACCCTTTCACATCCGCATTGCGCGGCACCGCGACGATCTCCAGGTTCTCGTGCTCGGCCGCCCAGCCGACCAGGCCCGCGTCGACCACATTCACGTAGCCGCCGTCGACCCAGACCAGCCCGACCTGCGGAAACAGGTTCCGGATCCCGCTGAGGACCAGCTTCGCGCCCGCCCGGTCCTGCACCGAGGCCGAGTGCACCACCGCCCGCAGCACGAGCCCGCAGGTGTCCACCAGCAGGTGCCGCTTACGGCCCCGCACCCGCTTGCCCGCGTCGTAGCCGATCGCCTGCCCGCCCTGGTGGCTGCGGGCCGACTGCGAATCCAGCACCGCCGCCGAGGGCTGCGGGTCCCGGCCGTCCGCCACCCGGACCCGCTCGCGCAGCGTGTCGTGAACCCGGTCCCAGGTGCCGTCCGCCGTCCACGCGCGAAACCAGCGGTAGGCCACGTCCCACGGGGCGAGATCATGCGGCACCAGCCTCCACGCACAGCCGCTGACCAGCACGTACAGCACAGTGTCCACGACCAGCCGACGCGGGAACTTCAACGGACGGCCGGCCCGGCGCAGATCCCGCACCGGCAGCAGCGGCTCGATCGCCGCCCACTGAGCGTCCGTCAACGACGAGTCATAGGACGGCTTGCACGCACAGACACACATGGCGGTGATCTTCGCGGACAGGGCAACGCAAAGATCACCACCAGTGGATCACGCCATGAAGTTGATCAATTACCCAACACTTTCTCAGGCGGCGCGGAGCGGGAGGAACGGCGACGTATCCGGCGTCGGCGCAAGCTCCGGCTGAAGGCCGCTCTGCTCGGACGCTCCAGGGGCGGGCAAACCAGCAAGGTCCATTGCGCCGGCGACCGGAAGTGCCGCCCGCTGGTGTTCGTCCTGACCGAGGGCCAGGCCGCGGACAGCCCGCAGTTCATCCCCGTACTGAAGAAGGTCCGGGTCCGCGGGCCCGTCGGCCGTCCCCGCACCCGGCCGGACGCGGTCGCCGGGGACAAGGCCTATTCGTCCCGCGGCAACCGCGCCCACCTGCGAAAGCGCCGCATCAAGGCGGTCATACCGGAGAAGAAGGACCAGAGCGCCAACCGGAAGAAGAAGGGCAGCAAGGGCGGTCGGCCCGTCGGCCACGACGCCGAGCTCTACAAGGAGCGCAACACCGTCGAGCGTCTGATCAACAAGCTGAAGGCTTGGCGGGGCATCGCCACCCGGTTCGACAAGAGCCCGGAGAGCTACCTCGCCGGCCTCCACCTCCGCGGCGCAATGATTTGGATCAAAGACCTCACCCGAGCCTATTGATCACGACCGAATACGTGCCCTAGCAGCGGACGAAGCGACGGGGTGCGGCCACACCCGCCCACACGACCCCGAGGGCGCCCTCTATGAGGACGCCCTCGACGCTTCCGAATGACCACCGAACGCGAGCCACCCGGCGAACCCACTTCAGCTATGTCGCGTATGGCGACTCAAACTCGTCGACATAGAGACCGGCGCGCCGGATTGACGCCACGATCCCCTCAGCAGGATTCGACACTCCGACATACATGTAGAAGTCATAGCCGAAGTGAACGAAGAACTCACTACCGGCGAACAGCCTGCACCAGACGAAGTCCTCATGAAGGATCGACCTCGACAGCTCGATCGCCTCGTACAGCGACAGACTGTCGCCTTCACTGACGCGCTGCCACCATGAGCTCTCCGGGTACATCTCCAGTCCATCGACCTTGAGAGCCGTGACGCCCTGCACCGCTGCAAACTGGCGGATCGCAGAAAGGTAGCCTTCCTCCGTTTCTGCATACGCCGCTTCCGTGAGCTGCTCCCCACCGAAGGACTCGCCGATGTCGGAGAAGCTCGTCCAGGACGGCGTCGCCCCGGCCCTCTGCTCCGGCGAGTGCTTCGTGATCCGATACTGCGTCATCGACCAGCCCCCGATCCGACACAAGCGCTAGCCAGGGCTGTGATGGTGTCGGCTGCAGCGGGCTTCGCGCCACCGCGGCCGACGTGAGTAGCAGTGGGAGCTGTGCAATGGGCAACCTCAATGTCAGCGTAGTTCAACAACGCTCTTCTCCCAGTCAGAGAGATCATCGCGGAACCGGCGCCGATCGCTCCAGGCACCCTCAAGCAAGATCACCCTCAGGCCCGATTGTCGCTTGAATCGCGTGAGCGAGAGGCCCAGTAACCTCAAGGGTGCAGTCACCGGTCCAGATACTTGCCGCTTTCCACCATGCGCCCAGGCCTGCAACCAGCGAATAGAACCGAGGGCGATCCCATAAGCTTGGATCGCCCCCGGTCGGCCGAAGTATCACATTGCCGCACCGTAGATCAAGTTACTCCAATCTGACCGGCCACCGCTATGCCGGCATCACCCGCCATAGGCTTTTCCCTGCGTCCCACACCGCCCAATGCTCCAGCGGCAGCCTGGGGAAGCTTAGCAAGGTGAGCATTCCTTTGGGAAATATGCGAGTAGTGGACGAGCCTGGGATCGGCAACCCCTCCCTGATCCCCTTCGCTGAACGCCTGGATGTCACCCTCATCATCCAGGAAAACCGACTCTACCTGAGCTCCGTCGAATACACTATCGGAGACGTATGCGACGTCGCCACCCTCTGGGAGATAGAAGGGGCCGAGACCTTCCGGGATTCCGATATCGGAGTCCATGAATTCGATCATTTCATACTCTCGCAGACATCAGGTTTTGGTACTCTTCCCGATATTACATGATCGGCACCTCAATGCGCCGTTACAAGGGCAGCCGTTTCCGCCTTTCAACTTGGGCCAAACTTCACAGGCCCTACCAAAGGCGATTTCCCTGGGAGTCCCAGACTCGCGACTTCGCGTTGAGCGGCTCGGACAGGGTGATGGAATCGGGCGTGTGGCGAATCTCACCGCGCCCTTCGTCGCCGTTCGGCCATTCCACGACGATCCAGTGGCCCGGAGAGAGAGTCCATTCCTCCCCCGATGGCTCGTACACCACAACTAGGGGGCGATCCCCGTCTACCTCTACGAGGAACTTCATTACGGCCGCGCCTTCCGCCAGTTCTTGACGTAGTAGTGCAGAAGATCCGCACGGGGCTTTGCGCTGGGATTAGTTGTCCCCCGGGCCTTGACCCAGTAAACGGCCCTAAAATAGGTCCGCGCAACCCTGATATCCCTCTTACTGTACCCCATCGATCGAACATGCCTCAGGTTGGCGAGATTATGCATGGCATGGTTCGCCTCTTGATTGTCCCAGAGGTGATGATTCCCAGGGAGTCGCTTCGTCGGCTTCCCAAGCCCACTAATATTCGAATGCCCATGCTTGCGCGTCATGGCATCCAGGGCCTTCTGCTCCTTTTGGATGTGATCATTGACCGTTCCGGTACGCCACACAGTCTTCTGTATCGCCTCAGAACTCGTAACACGATCTTGGTGATCGTTGCTGGTGGGGCGTGACCGATGTGACGATCCGTCCGTTCGTGATGGAGTGAGCAACAAGCCGTGGATCGTGGACGACGAGCTGTGGGCCCGGATCGAGCCGCTGCTGCCGGCCTGGCCGGAGCGGTCGCCGGGCCCCCGCCCGGTAGATGACCGGCGTTGCCTGCAGGGCATCCTGTTCGTGCTCTACACCGGCATCACCTGGCAGCAGTTGCCGCCCGAGTGGGGCTTCGGCTCCGGGCAGACCTGCTGGCACAGGCTCGGCCGCTGGCAGGAGGCTGGAGTGTTCGAAGCCCTGCACCGCATACTCATGGCCGAGTTGAACGCGGCCGGACTGATCGACTGGACGCGCGCCTGCGTGGACGCCTCCCACATACGCGCGAAAGAGGGGGCGAGGCCACCGGCCCGTCACCGGTCGACCGCCGCAAGACCGGCAGCAAACACCACCTGATCAGCGACGGCGGCGGCATCCCGTTTTATTCAACGCCCATCAGTCCGGTGAGTCATCAGCCGCGGGAGCGACGCCAGTCGCCCTTCACCACGCTCCAGGAGCTGTCGCCGCAATCGCGGACGCCCAATAACCCTTCCTGAGACCAGAACTTCCGAAGCAAGTTCGGAACGGCCGGGCGCGTGCTCGAAGTGGACCAGCACAGGCCCTTCCGGGCCAGACCTGTCAACCTCGGAGAAGAACTGCCACGAGCCGTCACGATCCCTGCAGACGCTCACCACCTCGTACCCCTGCGTGACCGAAGTGGACACGTAGACCTTGCGCCTCGGTTCGACCTGGCTCAGGCTCTCCGATTCCAGCCCGGCGTGACGACTGAACAAAACCCCATCCCGGCTCTCGCAGATCTGTGGATTCCGACAGGCTCGAAGATGCCGGGTGTCTCGCCTTAAGTGCACCCGACGATCCCTACCACTGCCAGAACGAGTGACGGCCCTGCCCCGGACGGGAACTCCGAAGCAGGGCCGCTCATCATCCCGCGCCATGCCGATCCCGGCACCTCGCGAGCAAAGATGTTCGACTCCATGGCACCCACGGGTCTTCCCGACGGCGCACTCGGCAACGCTCCTCGATCCGGGAGACGAACATAGACTCTGAACGGGATCATCCCAGGGGGCTGAGTCCGACAAACCGAGTAGTCATACCCAAAGTGAACGAGGAACTCACTGCCACAGAGGGAGCCAGCCACGGCTCGGGTCAACATTCGGGGCATGTGATACCTGAGGCCAGAGATTGAGGACCCTGGTCGCCGTGATCACGTGAGTCGGACCTCGTCGGCGTCGACAACGACAATGTCCCCATCAGGGGGAACATGGATCGCGTAGGTCAGGGCGATGCCTTCGGGCGAGACGCCCACACCAACGATCTCCAGAGTCTCGCCGGGGCCGATGGGAACATCGGGAATCGCTTCAACGATCTCGACCGAACGGCCGAGGAATTCATCGACCACAGCCAGGGGGTCGGTCGGACTGAGCTCTCCCGCCGACTCGAGAAATTCGGCACGAAGCCCCCAAAGCGAACCGTCCTCAACGAGGTAGACGGAGTAGGTGACGTCGTCGCCCGCCCCCGTCGCATCAACGACTACACCGCCCGAGCCAATGAGCTCATCCCCGATGAAGAGCTCAGAATGACCGGGCGGGTTCCGCAACCGAACCAGCTGGCGCCGCGAGAAGGCAGCGCCCCCTGGCCAGTTGGATCCCGCGCCGACCGTGTGGCCATTTGCCATTGTTCTGACCTCTGATTCCTCTACGCCCGCTCCTCCGAGCATGGTACGGCAGGCCCCGCTGATCGAAATCAGCGGGGCCTGCCAGCCAGTGCTGCACTAGCTACTTCTTAGTGATGTGCGTGATCTTTCCCTTGAGGCTCACATTGAGGTGGTTCACCATCTTGCCGAAGTACTTACGATGACGCTTGAGCTGGACATCCCACTCGTAGGGCTCTCCCTTGGTGCGGGATGGCCCCTTCGTCCAGGCGTTGCCGTGACGGTCGAGAATGCCCTTCTGCCCGTTGACGCGACCGGTCGGCAACGGCTGGTGCGGTTGCCAATGACCCGGCGGGACGTACCGAATCTTGCCACGAGTCGGCAGGCCTGCGGCCTTGATCGCCGCCTTCTTGGTAATCGGACAAACCGCACTGGTGTTGTGGACCAGCGCGTCGCCGATACCAGCGGCCACAAAGTAGGTGTGCGCGTCGCCGACGTTGAGGTTGTAGACGAGTTGGTCAGCCACCTCGCCTTCGTCCTCGATGACCAGCACCTCGGCCGACGCACCGTCGGAACCGATCAGATGGTCGCCGATCCTAACGGCGCCCGCGTCGATCCAACCGCGCTCCTCGACAAATACGGGGTGATAGGCAGTCGCGCGAATCCCCGGCGTACTCGGATCAAGGTCGGTGTCGATCTTGACCATGTGTTTCGTTGCAAAGGTTACGAAGACCTCGACGACTGGGGCCGAAACCGTCTCACCAGTATCCGGGTCGGCAGCTGCAACGCGATCGCCAACAGTTACCGCACTGATCGGACGGTAGCTTCCGTCCGCCATCAGAACCGGTGTTTCCGGGTCGAACGAGTTGCACGAGCGGAATAGATTGCGAGCGACAGAGGCCACCCGCTGTACACGGGCGGCCGCTCGGGTGGACTTCGCAGCCACCGCCGCCGCCACCTTGACCACGGGGCCGGCACCGACTGTCTGCGCGACGGCCGTCACTGCCATCTCGGCAGCCTTGGCCCAGTTGCCCGTCGCCGCGTAGGACACCGACGAGACCGCCGCTGCCACCGCGCCGATGGGGCCGGGGATCATGGACGCGACTTCGGCGACGACCGCGACGACCTGGACCGTCTTCTTCAGCCACTTGGGCATGCCCCAGTTGCCGTCGAGGTCGGTGCAGTTGACCGGGTCGCCGGTGCAGTAGTCGTACGGGCTGGCGTTGCCGCCGGGCATCGGGTCGATCTGCAGGAAGCGGCCGAGGGCCGGGCTGTAGAGGCGGGCACCCATGAGGATGTCGCCGTCCTGGGCCTCGGCGGAGCGCTGCTTGCCGCCGAGCCAGCCGTAGCGGACGTTCGCCTGGCCGTCCTGCGGGATGCCGAACTCGTCGAAGTCCAGCACGACCGGCTTGGTAAGCGCGGTGTCGGTGGTGATGACCACCGAGCCGAACAGGTTGGTCAGCTGGAGCTGGACGTCACCGGTCTTGCTGGTGGTGGCGGCCAGGTCCGCGTCCGGGCCCGAGACGTTGCGGGTCAGCGTGCCCTGGGTGGTGTCCTCGATGGTCCAGCGGACCTCGTCGGCGTCGTCACCGTAGTGGTTCAGCTTCGACGTGGCGTTGGCCCAGGAGCCGTCGGCCTGCTTCTTGCTGGTGGTGAACGCGGTCAGGCGGTGCGCCGCGTCGACGGCCCACTCCTGCTTGGTGTCCCCCTTCTCCTGCGCGGCGACGCGGTCGTTCGCCCAGTAGGTGTTCGTGGCACCGGTCGCGGTCTTCACCGTCCGCCCGAAGGCGTCGTAGGTGAAGCCGTTGTCGGTGAGCCGGTCGGCGCTGTCGTAGGTGTGGTTCTCCGCCGTGGCCCCACCGGTGCTGCACTCGCCGGCCGCCCCGTGCGGGGAGGTCTGCTTGGACAGCCGGTTGGAGTGCGCGTCGAACGCGTACTGCCGGGTGACGCAGCCGGTGGCGACCGTGGTCTGCTCGGCCTTCACCAGCCGGCCGAGCCGGTCGTACTGGTAGGAGCGGGTGGCGGTGGAGCTGGTGTCCTTGGCCACCTGGCCCTGGGTGGAGATGTCGGTGGTCTGGGCCCAGATCACCTTGTTGTCGGACGTGCGGGTGTAGGTGCGGCTGGTCGCCTCGCCCACCGCGTTGGTGGTGTCCTTGCGGACGATGCCACCGGGGTAGGTCTGCTCGACCAGCTGGCCGTCCGGACCGTACTTGGCGGTGAACTCGCCCGCCACGCTGTCGGTCACCGAGGTGACCAGGCCGCGCGGCTCCTTCGCCCGGTCGTAGGCGTAGGTGGTGGACCCGGTCGGGTCGCTCACCTTCACCGGCTTGCCGTACTTGTCGAACTCCGTGGTGGTGGTACCGCCATCGGCGTCCGTGTAGGAGATCAGCCGGCCCAGGACGTCGAGCACGCGCACCAGCGACTTGCCGCCGGCGTTCGTCTTGACGATGTCACCCGTGGCCGGGTCGTACTCGGTGGTGACCTTCGGCAGCGCCTGGCCCTCGTCCGAGGTGATCTCGGTAGAGGTGATCCGGTCCGCACCGTCAAAGGTGGTGACGGTCTTGCGGGACTTGCCCGCGTTGGACTCGGTGGTCTCCTCCGCCTCGCCGAACGGCGAGTAGCGGGTGACCCGCTTGACCGGCAGGGTGGTCGGCATCCGCGAGGCGTCCGCCCCGGTCACCGCGCCGCCCGGCATGGTCACACACGGCAGGCCCGCCCACTCCGGACGGTTGGCGCACGCCGCGTCATCGGCGTTGGCACCGGCGGTGTAGAACACCGACTTGACCGTGCCCGCGTCCGCGCCGTTCGAGCCCGGCTTGCGGGACTCCAGCGCGCGGCCCGACGCGTCGTACTTCACGTACGACGTCAGGTTGGCGCCGCCCTGCGCGGCGTCGGTGGTGACCGACGTCGCCGTCTTCAGCGTCCACCCGGAGGTGCCGCCGATCGGCGTGCCGTAGCCGGTCTTGGTGACCCGCTTCTCCACGTCCTCGGCGTAGCCGTCGATCCGGGCGCCGTCGGTCGCGGTGGTGACCAGGTGGTAGGCCTGGCCGTCCGGCTTCCCCTCGTCGTAGGTGTTGGTGTTGTGGTCCCGCGCCACCACCGACGTGCCCGCCGGCAGCGTCGGGTTGAGCGTCGCCTTGGTCAGGGTGACCGTGTCGATGCCCGCGTGGAACCGCTCGCCGACCGTGTTGGCGTTGGTGCCCGTGATGGTGAGCTTGAGCTCGTGGTCACCGCGGGTCAGGTGGACGGGCTGGCCCGTCGCGTACGGCGCCACAGTGCCGGTCGCGGCGTAGGTGTCGATCGGCTGGCCGACGTTCTGCCCGTCGATCGCCCACTGGATGACGCCGTGGTCGTTGAACTTGGTCAGCTGACCGCTGAGGAGGTAGTCACCCTCCTCCGGCACGCTGACGCGGACGCTGTCGAACGCGCCTGCCTGGGTGCCGCGGATGCTCAGGTGAGCGCCGCCCGACCAGGTCAGACCACAGCAGTTGTTGTCGACCTGGACCCGGGTGTTGGTGCCCAGCTGCGGGAGCTTCTCGGCCTCCGACGTCACCGTGACCGGCGCGGTCTGCCCGGCGACCTCCTCGGCGAGCGAGGCCCGATAGGCCGGGGCCAGGGTCTCCAGAACGTCCAGGCCGTCGGCCGAGTACGTCGTCCGCGAGTCGAGCAGACGCGCCCGGGACACGGAGTCCGAGGGCAGGTTCAGCTCGGCCGCGAACCTGTCCGCGTCCGGGTGGGTCCCCAGCGCGACCGAACGGTTCGTCGCCTCCAGGATCCGGACGGCGTGGCCGTAGCGGTCGTACTCGGTGGTGTCGATGTCACCGCCGGGGGTGACCGACGGGGTCGCCGTGTTGACCTCGTTGCCGGAGGCGTTCAGGTAGTGGACGGTGGCCGGCTTGTAGCCGTCCGGACCGGGCTTGACCGCCGAAGCGGTGTTGGCACCCGGGTCGTCCTCCGGCCCGAACACGGCGGTGGCATCGGTCGGCGCATCGGTCTGCGCCCACTTGGCGACGTCCGCACCGGCCAGGTCGTACGGACCGCCGGCGCCGCGGGTCAGCGGCACCTCGTAGACCACGTTCGTCGCGATCTCACCGTTGACCTGGTTCTTGCTGCCGGGCACCAGGGTGCTCCGGCGGACCTTCAGCAGCCGGCCCGGATCCTGGTCCGCAGCCGCCTTGCCGTAGTCGAAGCTCCACGGCAGCTCGCCGGCGGCGGCGATGCCGGTGACCCGGCCGTCCGCGTCGTAGCTGTACGTGGTCTTCAGCGGCTGTGCCAGGCGCGGGTCCCAGACCTGCGCCAGCCGGCCCTTGTCGTCGTACGCGTAGTGCGCGACCTCGACGGCCTCCTGCTTGGAGGTCACCGGGTTCCACGACCAGACCTTCACCGAGCGGATCCGGTCGAGGTAGTCACCCGGGGTCGCGGCCGTGGCGGTGGTCGCCTTGGCGTAGTCGTACTCCGAGACCTCGCAGCCGCGCGGCAGCGGGTCGACCGTGCAGCCGTTGACGTCGTCCACGCCCGGCTCGACCGCCGGGATGACGCGCTTGACCAGCGATCGGCCGTCGGTCGTGTCGTACTGGTAGCGGGTGGTCGACGCGGCCTCCGGCCCCGTCTCGCTGACCACCTGGTAGATGCTCGAACCTGCCTGGCGGGCGAAGACGGTCTTGGAGCCGTCCAGCTCGCTCAGCTCGTACGTGGTGCCGGCGGTCTGGACGTCCCAGATCTGCCACGCTCCGGCCCAGCACACCCAGATCGAGGCACCCTGGTCGGCGTCGAGGCACTTGCCCGAGTGGCGGTTCATCACCGTGCCGTCGGTGCGGACCTCCCACTGCTGGTTGTCGCCGCCGTTGCAGCCCCACAGGATGAGCGGCGTGGCGTTGCCCGTCTGGCCCCAGGGGTTGTCGAGGCAGTAGCCGAGCAGGCGCAGGGTGAGGTCGTCGCCCCTGGTCCACTGCTGGTTCGCCGCTCCGGTGCACGCCGCAGGCTGCAGCCTGGCGCCGTTGCCGGCCGCGCCGTTCGGCACCTCCAGACACTGGCCCGTGGCCGGCAGCACGATGGCGCCGGACTTGGCGGACACGGCCTTGAGGGCGAGCGACTCGGCGCCCGGCTCGGGGAAGAAGGTGCCGTCGGTGCCCTTGGCGAAAGTGAGCGAGGTGTCGTCGTTGCCCTTGATCTCGACCAGGTCGGACTGCGGGAACGACAGCGAGCGGTAGTCGGAGCCGGTACCGGCGTCCGGGCCACCGGCCCACTGCGGACCGTACGGGGCGACGATCTCCTTCAGCGACAGGTCGTCGAAGTAGACCTCCTTGCCGCTGCCGCCCGCGTTGCCGTTGTAGAGGCGGAACCACGCCTCGGTGGCGTCGTTCGGGACGACCATGTCCAGCGTCAGCTGCTGCCAGCCGTCGGTGAACGCGGCCTTCGGGGAGGCCGTCTCGCCGTAGCCGGCACCGGTCCGGTAGACGCCGACCAGGCGCAGACCGCGGTTGGCCAGCGGGTTGCTCAGGCCAGTGGCGCCGGGGACGTAGATCCAGCCGGTCAGCCGGTAGGTGCGCCCGGGCTTCATGCCGTTGCCCATGGTGTACTCCGGGCCGAGCGCGGCGAAGGAGTCCCAGGTGCCGGAGCCGCCGGGAACCACCAGCAGCGAGTCGGTGGAGCTGTCGTGACCGCGGGCGGTCGAGCGCGAGAGCGTGGCCTCGCCGGCGGTGAAGCCGGTCAGGTCGGTGCCGATCTGGCGCTGGTTGACCGTCAGGCGCTCCCCCTGCGGCTGCCAGCCGCGGCCGAGGTCGCGCGAGGAGGTGGTGCGGGCCACCGACATGCCGAACTCGTTGGCGTCCGTCACATCGGTGGAGTAGTCACCGGTCAGCAGGTTGACCGAGCCGGGACCGACGGAGGTGCCCGCCGCGCCGTCGGCGTTGCGGTCCACCGTCATGGTGTTCCACACCGTGGCGTAGCCGTTGCCGGAGCCGTCCTCGGGGAAGAGCAGGGCCCGGACCTGGACGACACCGCCGATGTTGCCGAGGGTGTCGAGCACGTTCCAGTTGGCGTGCGTGCCGAGGTCGGCCAGCCGCGGCTTGTCCTCGGCGACCGGCGTGTTGTCGGCCTTGGTGAGGTTGGTGCGCGGCACGTTGTACTCGGTCGCGCCCGGACCGCGGCGGTACTGGTAGACCACCCGCTTGAACTGGGACTGCGCGTCGACGGAGAGCTTGACGCGCTTCGCGGCCTGGGTGCCGTTGACCGGCGAGCTCATGCCCGCCTGGCCCACCTGGAAGGTGTGCGTGGCCGGCGGGGACAGGTTGCCCGCGCGGTCCTTGGACTGCACGCTGAGCACGCGCCGGCCCTCGGTGGTCGGCGTGATCGACGTGGTCAGCGCCCCGGTGGCCGCGACCGTCACCGGCGTGCCGCCGTCGAGGGTGTAGACGTAGGCTGCGGTGTCGTCGGTGCCCGCGGCGGGCGAGAAGGTGAACGAGCCCGGCTGGTTGGCCGTGCCGTGCCACAGGCCATCGGCCGGATAGTCGGCCGAGCTCACGAACGGCGCGCCGGGCTTGGTGGTGTCGGCGACGACGTTGGTACCGACCCAGTTGGAGCGGGACTTGCCGTCGTCGAGCATGGCCCAGATCGAGTACTGCACGCCCTCGTCGAGCTTGGCGATGCCGTAGTCGGACGGGCGGACGGTCGCGATGGCGCCGTTGGGCACGTCGCGGGCGATGCTGCCGAGGAAGGTGCCGCCGCGCCACAGGTCCATGTAGACCTTCAGCGCGTCGCCGTCCACGTCGGCGGCCTGCACCTGGAAGCGCGGGTTGGCGTCGGAGGTGTAGCGCGGGTTGCCGGGCTGGGACGGCTGGACCTCGACACCGGCCGGGGTGGCCGGGATGGTGTTGTAGGTGATCGACAGGTACGGCGGGGCGTCGCCCTCGGCCGAGCTGAAGCGCTTCCAGGACAGGTTGCTGGACTCGTCCGCCGCCTTCAGGCCGATGCCGTAGTCGTGGTAGCCGAAGCCGGCCCAGTACTTGACCAGGTCGGTGACGTTGGCACGGGCCCAGGCGGTGCCGTCGGAGCCGGAGCACTCGTGCGAGTCGGCTCCGCCGTCGGCGTCCCAGGTGTCGTTCGAGGTGGCGTACTTGGTGCCCCAGGACGGCTGGTTGTTCCAGCGCGTCCACCAGGCTGCACCGCCGGCCTCCCAGACCTCCCACTGCTTCGCCACGCAGGACGAGGAGTGGTAGTTGTACAGGTTCAGCGTCGCGCCGAGGATCTGCTTGCCGTTGAAGTCCGCGCCCGGGAAGGTCAGGAACGAACGGGCCGCGACGCTGCCGTCGTAGCTGCCCAGCTTCAGGTCCTCGGAGCCGGAGGCATCGAAGTTCTCGTTCGTCTGCACGTACGTGTCATACGTGGGGTCGACGTTGACGATCGGGTCGATCGTGACCGGGAACTGCGTCTTCGGCGCGGCGAGGAACGCCGCGTCCGGGGTGAAGACCAGCTCGGTGTCGGCGCCCTGGCCCCGCACCTCCATGGTCACCGGAGCCCGGTTGAGGTGCTCCTGCGAGGCCGGGTCGACCACGGCGTCCCACATCACCGGAGCCGGGATCTTCACCGCGGGCTTGCCGGACGCCTTGTCCAGCAACTGGATCGAGCCGTCCTGCTGCGGCGCCACCGTCATGCCCGTGGTGTCCAGCGGAACCGTCAGGGTTCCGGCCTGGGACACCGCGGAGCGGTCCTTGACGACCAGGAACTGCTCGAAGCCGGTGCGGGTCGCCTGCAGGACCAGGTCCACACCCGGACGGGCGTCGACGTAGGTCGCCTTGTTGCCCTCCAGCTTCGGCTTCGGCAGCTTGCCGAGCCAGCCGAAGCGGACCTGTTGGTCACCGGTGCCGATCTTCACCAGCTCACGCTCTGCGGGAGCCTGCGGCTGCGCCGGCTGCGCCGGCTGCGGGTCGGCGGCCGGAGCGGCGGCGCGGGCGCCGGCCCGGGAGGCGCGCTCGGTGGCGCCGTCGGTGGCGGCCGCCGAAGGCGAAGGGCTCGCCGAGGCGGTCGGCGCCGCAGTCGGCGTCACGGACGTAGCCGCGGGCGTCGGCGTCGCACCGGCAACGGCGCTCGGGGTGGCCGAGGCGCTCACGCTCGGCGCGGCGGACGTCGAGTCGCTGGCGCTGGGCGCGGCGGACGGGACCGCGGACGGGCTGGTGGCGGCGGACGGCGTCGGCGCGGCGGACGCGGACGTCGGGACGCTCGGCAGGCTGTCGCCCACCGTCACGCCGGCGTCGCCGCCCTCGAAGACCAGGCCCTCGGGGTGGGCCTTCGGGGCGACCTTGCCGTCCGGCGTCTGCACCAGGGTGGTGTCGACCGGCACCCAGGCCTCGCCGACCTTCATCCGGATCGGGCCGGTGGACCGGTCGGAGGTCAGCGTCCCGTCCGCGTTCGCCCACAGCGTGGTGAACTCGGTCCGGGCGTTGGTGACCTCGATCCGGCGGCCCTGGAGGCGGGCCGCGAGCAGCGCGGAGGCCTCGTCGGGCGCCTCGGTCGAGGGGGTGGCGGGCGGCGTCTGCGGATTCGGTGCCGCCTGCGCCGCCGGCGCCGTCATGGCGTCGAGCGCGACACCGGTCTGAATGAGCAGACCGAGCGTCAGAACCGCCGATATTCGGCGCATCCAGCGCGAAGAAAAGGCCCCGCCGGAAGAACCGGACGAGGCCAAGGAGCGTCGTGACATCAAGACTCTCTCAAGAGATTGCCAAGGCTTCTAATGGCATGTTCGAAGCCGAATGACAATCTCTCATTCCCAGGCAATGCTCATTTACCAATCAGGATGACAATTCCGTAACGGATCACACACGCGCCGCAACTGGCACCCATTTGTCACGATTAGCCGCCTTTAGCAGGATTGCGGTGCATGACCCTCAATCAGGGCAATTACTCGCACCCCGGCGTAGACTGACGGGGCGGCGGCACGCGCCGCCGCCCACCGCCAGCCCCGCTCTCGCGCGACGCCCCCCGGGAGGTTCTCCATGCGCCAGCGGCACAGCTTCCACCTCGACCGGGGCAACCACTCGGTCACGGTGAACGTCCGCTCCGGCTGGATCACCGAGACGGAACTGCTGGTGGACGGCAAGGAGCTCGCCTTCCACCGCGTCCACGGGCACGGCGTCTACCCGCTCACCCTCTCGGCCCAGCTGACCGGGGAGCCCCCGGCGCCGGTGTCCGTCAGGCTGGATCGGACCGGAGTCCCGGAGCATCCGCTGGCCTGCGTGTTGGAACTGGGCGACGCCACCCACCCCATGCCGGAGCGGACCGACCACTGAGTCCTCGGATCTGCCGGGAATCCGCGGCGGGACTCCGGGGCGCAGCGCTTTTCCTCACGTGATTCCGCGATTACCGGAAGCACCACCGCGCGCCCAGGCTGCCTAATTCGAAGTCACATTGACTGTCGATCAGGGATATCTGACGGGCATTCGTACACACCTAATTCGGCGGCGCGAGACTCATTCCCCGCGGAATTACCGCGCGGTAGCCGCCACGAGCTCTTCCACCGCCGACCGGGCCCGGCCGGCGTCCTCCGCGACCAGGCCGATGCGGGTCCGCCGGTGCAGGACGTCGTCGGCGTCCAGGGCGCCCTCGTGGGTCATCGCGTAGGCGATCTCGGCGCGGGTCACGTCCAGGCCGTCGGCGATCGGCGCCAGGTCGCCCGCCGCGAGGACCTCGTGGGCCGCGCCGCCGTGGCGGGCGCGCAGGGAGTCCGGGGCGTCGGCCGGGGCGGGCCGGCTGTCGCGGTGGGCGGGCGCACCGACCAGGGGCAGCCGGGACGTCCAGCAGGCGCGGGCGGACAGTCCGCGCAGTCGGGCGGCGGTGTCCACGGCGTCCTGGGCCATCTTCCGATAGGTGGTCAGCTTGCCGCCGACCACGGTGATCACGCCCTCCGGGGACTCCAGCACGGCGTGCTCGCGGGAGAGGTCGGCCGTGGCGCCGTCGCCGGTGTCGATCAGCGGCCGCAGGCCGGCGTAGGCGCCGCGCACGTCCGCCTTGGTCAGCATCGTCCGCAGGGCCGCGTTGACGGTGTCGAGGAGGAAGGCGATCTCGCCGTCGGTCGGCTGCGGCTCGTCCGGGATCGGGCCGGGCGCGTCCTCGTCGGTGAGGCCGATCGCCACCCGGCCGAGCTGCTGGGGCAGGGCGAAGACGAAGCGGCTGGTGGAGCCGGGCACCGGGACGGTGAGGGCGGCGGTCGGGTGGCCGAGCGCGGCCGCGTCGACCACCAGGTGGGTGCCGCGGCTCGGCCGCAGCCGGATCGACGGGTCCACCTCGCCCGCCCAGACGCCGCTGGCGTTGACCACGGCGTGGGCGTTGAGCGTGAAGGACTGCCCGGTGAGGCCGTCCGTCAGCCGGGCCGAGGTGCCGGTGACCTGCTCCGCCCGCACCCGGGTCAGCACGGTGGCGCCGTACTGCGCGGCGGTCCGGGCGAGGGCCACCACCAGCCGGGCGTCGTCGACCAGCTGGCCGTCGTGGGCGACCAGGCCGCCGGACAGCCCGTCGGTGCGGACGCCGGGCACCAACTGGCGGGCCCGCTGGGCGTCGACGCGGCGCACCCGCGGCAGCAGGGCGCCGGGCGTCCCGGCGCTCAGCCGCAGGGCGTCGCCGGCGACGAAGCCGGCGCGGACCAGCGAGGCCTGCCCGGGCCGCATCAACCCGTTGATCAGCGGCACCAGTTGGGGCATCGGGCGGACCAGGTGCGGGGCCGTACGGGTCATCAGCACCCCGCGCTCGACGGCGCTCTCCCGGGCCACTCCGATCCGGCCGGAGGCGAGGTAGCGCAGGCCGCCGTGGACCAGCTTGGAGCTCCAGCGGCTCGTCCCGAAGGCGAGGTCGCGCGCTTCGACCAGGACGGTGCGCAGCCCGCGGGCGGCGGCGTCCAGGGCGGCTCCGGCGCCGGTGACGCCGCCACCGATCACCAGCAGGTCGACGACGGGCGCGTCGGCGAGGGCGTCCAGTTCCAACGCCCTGCGGCGGGCGTCGAGTCGGGTGGTTCCGGCGTAGGGCCCGGCGGTGGTCGTCATGGCGCGGGGTGTCCGTTCGTTCGGCGGATGCGGTGGGGTACGACGGATGCGGTGGCGGATGCGACGGGTGCGGTGGCGGTGGCAGGGGCGGGTGGGGCGGCGGTCCCGGCTTTCGGGGCCCGGCGGTCAGGGGGCGAGGTAGCCGTCCAGGGCGCGGGCGAGTTCGCGCCGCCAGGCCGCCTCCGGCAGCAGGGCGGCGACCATCCGGTGCGACTGGACGGTGGACTGGGCGATCAGCAGCACCATGGCGGCGAGCTCGACCGGCTCGCCCTCCCGGATCGAGCCGTGGGCCTGCCCCTGCTCGATGCCGGCCTGCAGCGCCTCCAGCAGCCCGCGCTGGCTGGTGCCGAGCCGCTCCACCACGTACTCGAAGAGCGTGTCGGAGTCGGCCGAGCGCAGCAGCGCGCCGAGCACCGGGTGGTCGCGCAGCCGGACGGCCACCTCGACCACGCCGTCGACGAAGGCGGCCCGGTCCTCGCCGGCCAGCCGGACGGTGGCCTGGGTGGCGCCGATCTCGCGGGTCAGCAGGGCCCCGATCACCGCCCGGACGTCCGGCCAGCGCCGGTAGACGGTCGGGCGGCTGACCCCGGCCCGGCGGGCGATCTCGGACAGCTGGGTCCGGCGCACGCCGAGGTGGACGATCAGCTCGGCGGCGGCGTCGAGGATCGCGTCGTCGGTGCTGCGGGGCTGCGGCTGCGGCTGCGGCGAACCCTCGCTGTCGTCGTGGCCATCGCGGCCACCGTGGTCGTCGTGGTCGTCGTTACTACTTGACATGATGTGTGAAACTGTAACGCATGGAATCCGAGACGCAAGCGGGACCGGCCGGCGCCGCGCTGCCGCTCCCCCCGATGAAGTGGGACGCCTGGGGCGACCCGGCCCTCGCCAAGGAGCTGTCCGCCGACGTCAAGGCGCTGCTGGCCGCCGCCCTCGGCGTCACCGGTGACGCGGCGCCCGGACCGGGCGCCGACGAGGTCCTGCTGCACCCCTCGCGGCTGACCGCCGAGGACCTCAAGGCCCTGGCCGCCGTGGTCGGCGAGGCGCACGTCAGCGCCGCCGACGCCGACCGCCTCCCCCGGGCCGGCGGCAAGTCCACCCCCGACCTGCTGCGCCGGCGCAGCCGCGAGCCGCAGGACGCGCCGGACGCCGTCGTGCTGCCCGGCAGCGAGGACGAGATCACCGCCCTGCTGGCCCTCTGCGCCGAGCGCCGGATCGCCGTCGTGCCGTTCGGCGGCGGCACCAGCGTGGTCGGCGGCCTCGACCCCGAGCGCGGCGGGCTCGCCGCCGTCGTCTCGCTCGACCTGCGCCGCTTCGACGCCCTGCTCGACCTGGACGAGACCTCCGGCGAGGCCGTCCTGGGCGCCGGCCTGACCGGCCCGGCGGCGGAGGCGCTGCTGGCCGAGCGCGGCTTCGAACTCGGCCACTACCCGCAGAGCTTCCGCTTCGCCACCATCGGCGGCTTCGCCGCCACCCGCTCCTCCGGCCAGGACTCCGCCGGGTACGGGCGGTTCGACGAGATGGTGCGCGGCCTGCGCGTCGTCACCCCGGCGGGCGTGCTGGACCTCGGCCGCGCCCCCGCCTCCGCCGCCGGCCCCGACCTGCGCGAGCTGTTCCTCGGCTCCGAGGGCACGCTGGGGATCATCACCGCGGTGCGGGTGCGGATCCACCCCGTCCCGGCCGCGAAGGCCTACGAGGCCTGGTCCTTCCCGGACTTCGCGACCGGCACCGCCGCACTGCGCGCGGTGGAGCAGCAGGGCACCGGGCCGACCGTGATCCGGCTCTCCGACGAGGCCGAGACCATGGTCAACCTGGCCATGACGGAGAAGATCGGCGGCGAGCCGGCCGTCACCGGCTGCCTCGCGGTCACCGTGTTCGAGGGCACCCCCGAGCAGGTCGCCGCCCGCCACGAGCTCACCCGGACGGCGCTGCTGGCCGCCGGTGGCACCTCGCTCGGCGAGGCGCCGGCCCGGGCCTGGGAGCACGGCCGGTTCAACGCGCCGTACCTGCGGGACTCGCTACTCTCCGCCGGTGCGCTGTGCGAGACGCTGGAGACGGCCACCGACTGGCGCCGCCTCTCCGACCTGCGGTTCGCCGTCACGGCGGCGCTGACCGAGGCGCTGCCCGGCGCGCTCGTCCTCTGCCACATCTCGCACGTCTACCCGACCGGCGCCTCGCTCTACTTCACCGTGGTCGCCGCGCTCGGGTCGGACCCGCTGACCCAGTGGGCCGGTGCCAAGCGCGCCGCGTGCGACGCGATCGCGGCCCAGGGCGCCACCATCACCCACCACCACGCCGTCGGCGCCGACCACCGGCCGTGGATGACCGACGAGGTAGGCGAGTTGGGCGTGCGGATCCTGCGCGCGGTCAAGGCCGAGCTGGACCCGGCGGGCATCCTCAACCCGGGCAAGCTGATCCCGTGAGCGGCCGGAGAACCATCGCCCGCGTCGTTCTCCTCACCAATCCGGCCGCGGCCGCCGGCCACTCCGAGCCGGCGGCCCGCCGCGCCGAGGCCCGGCTGCGCGCCCTGGGCGTCGAGGTCGACGCCCGGGCGGGCGGCTCGGCCGAGGAGTCGCTGGACCTCGCCCGCACGGCGGTCACGCAGGGCGCGCACGACGCGCTGGTCGTCGTCGGCGGCGACGGCATGATCAACCTGGGCATCCAGGCGACGGCCGGCACCGACCTCCCGCTCGGCGTCGTCCCGGCCGGCACCGGCAACGACCACGCCCGCGCGTACGGCCTGCCGCGCGACGAACCGGAGGCGGCGGCCGAGGTGATCGCCGCCGGCCACACCCGGACGGTGGACCTCGGGCGGGTGACCGGCCCCGACGGCACGGCGCACTGGTTCGGCTCGGTGCTCGCCAGCGGCTTCGACTCCCTGGTCAGCGACCGCACCAACCGGCTGCGCTGGCCGCGCGGCCGGATGCGCTACAACCTCGCCATCCTGGTCGAGTTCGCCAACCTCCGCCCGCTGCCGTTCCGGATCACCCTCGCCGACGGGACGGTCGTCGAGCGCGACCTCACGCTCGCCGCGATCGGCAACACCAGCAGCTACGGCGGCGGCATGCTGATCTGCCCGACCGCCGACCCCGCGGACGGCCTGCTCGACGTCACCCTGGTCGACGCCATGCCGCGGCGGCGGATAGCCCGCTTCTTCCCCACCATCTTCAAGGGCACGCACGTCGAGCACGAGGAGGTCACCACGCACCGCACCGCGTCGCTGCGGATCGAGTCGCCGGGCATCACGGCCTACGCGGACGGCGAGTTCATGGCGGCCCTGCCCGTGGACGTGGCGGCCGTGCCGGGCGCGCTCCACCTGCTCACCCCGGCCGCTCCACCCGCCTGAGGGCGCGCGCCCGAGTTCGACCGCCCGAGGTCAACCACGTGAGGGGCACCGGTCCGAGGGCACCCCGCCCGACGCCACCCGCCCGAGGTGACCGGTGCTCACTCCCCCCGGATTCCGCCGACGGCACGGCGGGCCTCCCCCGGTGACAGTATGCTGACGGGCCTCAACTCCGTCCGCTCCCGGGCCACTTCCGGCCCCGGAGCCGGGTCGGGTTCCGGACCGCACCTGGGGAGCTCCGTGGACGTGCAGATCGTGGTGACCGGCGAGGAGACCGCCGCCGAGGCCGAGTCGCTCGCGGACTGGCTGCGCGGCGAGCCCGGGCTCGCGGGCGTCGGCCTCGCCGGGCAGCCGCCCGCGCACGGCGAACTCGGCTCCGTCCTGGACACCTTGACGGTCGCCCTCGGGGCCGGGGGCGCCGTCTCGGTCCTGGCCGCTTCACTGCGCACCTGGTTCGCCCAGCCGCGGCGCAGCGACGTCCGGCTCAGGATCCGGCGCCCGGGCGGCGAGTCGGTCGAGATCGACGCCAAGCGGGTGGGCGCGACCGAGCTGGAGGCCGTGCTGCGCCGGGTGCTCGACCGCGACGAGCCCGGGCAGGGGTGAGATGCGCCTGCCGGATCCCGAGCGGTCCCGGATCGTCCTGATCGGCGCGGGAACGTACACCGATCCACAGCTCCCGGACCTCGACACGGTGCCGCGGACCATCACCGACCTCGCGGCCCTGTTCACCGACTCCGCGCACGGGCTGGTGCCCGAGAAGCACTGCACCGTCCTGCTGGACGACGGTGACCTGCGCACGGTCGGCCGGCGGCTGCGCGCCGCCGCGCAGGAGGCCGAGGACCTGCTGCTGGTCTACTTCGCCGGGCACGGCCTGGTCGGCGGCCGCCGCCACGACCTCTACCTCGCCCTGACGGACAGCGAGTTCGCGGCACCGGAGTTCAACTCGCTGGAGTACGCCCGTTCTCGGCCGCCCGGGCGTCCGGGTCGTCGCGGCCTGCACCACCGCGGCGTACCGGCTGCGGGACCCGGACGCCGGCCTCGACCGCCTGCTCCAGGTGCTCCCGGTGGACGAGCCCGCGCTGGAGGAAGTGGTGGAGATCCTCCGGCAGGCCGCCCCGCGGCTGGCGGAGCACCACAGGGTCGAGATCCCGGACGACCTGCTGGAACAGGCCGCGCTCCTCGCCCGGGAGCTGCTGCCCGACCAGGCGCCGCCCGGATCGGCGATCGCCCTGCTCGACGAGGCCGGCGCACTGGCCCGGCTGCGGGGCACGGACCTGCGCGAGGTCACCGCCTCCGACCTTGCGGACGCCCTCGCCGTCCGTAGGCCGACCTCGCCGCCCGCCGAGCGCCCCCGGCTCGCCCCCCCCCACGACCCGTCGGTCTGGGCGATGAGCTGAGCGCTCAGGGAGCCGGCACGCCCTCCGGCCCGACCGTCACCAGCCGCCGCGGCGGCGGTCGAGGACGGCCTGGAGGCGGCGGACCTCGGCGACCAGCCGGGGCACGTCCTCGCGGGCGGCGGCGATGAATTCGAGGTCCGCGTGGAGCCGCGGGTCCCGCGACACCACCTCCTCGTCGTCGACGTACCGGCGCACGTACAGCTCGTCGTCGACGTCGGCGCGGGGCTGGATCCGGATGAAGCTCTCCCCGCCCAGGCCGCGCCCCTCGCCGTCCGGCGAGGCCAGCCACGGGCCCGGCGCGGCCGCTGCCGCGCGCCGTTCGATCGCGGTGAGTTCGTGGTCGGTCAACGGTCCGTCAGAAGCCATACCGCGATCCTCCCGGCCGGTGGTCCGGATGTCCATGGGCCCTCTCCGCAACGGTCCGTGAACCGGGCGGGGCCCGGAGGTGCCGCCCCCGCCACCGCGACCAACGCGGAGCGCCCCGGCTCGGTGCGGGCGAGCCGGGGCGCTGGACGGGGTGGAACGGGGTGGTACGGACGGACCGCGGCGGGTACGGACGGACCGCGGTGGGTCAGGACTTCGACGCGGCCGGGCTCGGCAGGGAGCCGGAGAGGATCGGCCACTCGCGGTGGAAGGGCGGCAGCGGGAGCTTGCCCTCGATGATCGGGGTGCCGAAGATCTTGAGGTGGGCGGTGAGGGCGCCGTTCAGGTCGACGCCGCCGAGGAGCGCCCAACTGCCCTTGACCTGGGGCTTGCCGCCGGGCAGGTCGACGGCGAGTTCACCGTCGGCCTGGGCGCGCAGGTAGGGGGCGACGGTGGCCTCGACGCCGACCGTGTCGTAGAGGCCGACGCTGACCTCGGCGCCGAGCGCGGCCCGGACGGCGGCCTTGCCGGTGACGCGGACGTGGACCGGGGAGACCTTGGTGTCGGCGGCGTCCGTCACCGGGGACCAGCCGCGGCCGCCGGTGTAGTCGGAACGGACCGACCAGGTGCCGGTGATCTCCTGCTCGGCCTCGACGTGCACCTGGCCGTCGGCGCCGATCTCCAGGTAGCAGGTGAGCCCGAGGTTGACCACCACCGGCAGCCCGGCCACCGTCACGACCGGGCTGGCCTGGAGCTTGGCGAACGGCAGGCGGATCGGGGCGGCGCCGGTGCTGCGGCGGAGGTCGCCGCTGACCTTCCACTGGGCGTGGGCGCCCAGGTCGAAGCCGATCGACGCGGTGCGCGGGGTGCCGACGCCCGCGCCGTGGTACGCGAAGTGCAGCGAGGGGTGCAGCTGGACGGACGCGGAGGCGTCGGCGCTCAGGCCCTCGGGCAGCGGGATCGGGGCCTTGACGTCGACCTCCAGGGTGCCGGAGGCGTCGGCGGTGGTGGTGCCGTTCTCCCGGGCGACGGTCGCCTTGAGGTCCTTGACCAGCGGGGTGACCTTGATGCCGTTCGGGTCGACCGGGACCTGCCCGTCGGCCTCGGCCTTGCCCAGCAGCTCGGAGAGGGTCGCCGGTCGGGTGGACAGGGTGACGGCCCCGCCGTTCGCGGACTTCACCGCGGTGACCGCGACCAGCGCGCCCTGCGGCGCGGCCTCGGTCGGCGGGCTGGCGATCAGCTGGCCGGGCTTGACGGCCTCGGCGGGCGAGGGACCGGCCGAGGGGGTGGCCGACGCGGTCGCCGCGGGAGCGGCGGACCGGGCGGCGGACGGCGTGGCGGACGGCGTTGCCGACGGCCCGGCAGCCGGTTCCGCCGTCAGGACCGCCGTGCCGGCGGCCGGGTCGTAGGCGGTGAGCTGGAGGTTCTTCGCCTCCGGGGCGACGGCCGCGCCGTCCTTGCCCGGTGCACCGATCGCAGCCTGCTGGGCGCCCGGCTGGGCGGCGGCCACCGGAAGGGTGCCGGGCGCGGGCTGCCCGGCGGCGGGCGAGGCCGGGGCGGACCCGGTCGGCGCAGCGGCCTGGGTGGTGGCGTGGGCGTGCGGGGCGCCGGACGGCCGGGAGGCCGCCGGGCTCGCCGCGGCCGCGGAGGGGGAGGCCGAGGCGGCGACGGGGACCGCGCCGGGACCGTCGACGGTGATCGAGGTCGCCTGCTGCGTGCCCGAGGTGGGCCCGCACGCGGCGACACCGAGCAGCAGCAGCGAAACGAGGGCAGGGCGGACCGCCGTGCCGAGGGGACTCTTCAACGGAACTCTTTCGAAGCGGCGGACGCGCACACGACTGCCCGGGAACCAATGGCTTCAACGGCGGCCCGAACGGCCACACGAGCGCCATGTTACTGACGGGGAATAAGCTTGTCGAAGACATGCAAATGACGCGGGTGCCCCGCGGGGGGTTCAACAACTTCCCGGTTCAGTACGAGAGTTGACTGGACGTCCGAACCCACCCCCGCCCTTCGGCGGGTGGTCGGCGCCCCGCCGATCCACCGACCGGCGGGGCCGTACCCCCGCCGTTCGACCGGGCTGGGACGGGCGGTTCCGCGCCGGGGAACGACACCCTCACCCGGCCCCCGCAGGATGGGTTCCGGCCGAACACAGCACCGCCACAACACTCGGAGCAGCGCCCCGCAGGCACGTCGCCCAGCCCCCGGACCCCCTGGGCGCCGGTCCGCTACGCCCGGCCGCCGAGGATGTGGCCGGCGGTCGCGCCCACGGGAGCGAGGTCCGGGCCGTCGAGCGGACCCCCACCCGGCCCGAGCCGCTTCCGACCGCCCGTCAAATGCCCTTCCTGGCCGCCACCTCACCGGAGTCGACGGCCGCCAGCAGCGCCGCGTGATCGGCCTCCGTCCGGTCGGCGTAGCGGACCGAGAAGTCGGCGATCGCCTCCGCGAAGGTGTCGGCGGAGCCCAGGTAGCCGGCGATGGCCAGCCGGTCGCCGGAGCGGGCGTGGGCGCGGGCCAGGGCGCGGCCGCAGAGGTCGGCGTAGTCGCGCAGGACGGCCGGGGGCATGTCGGCGATGTCCGCCGATCCCTTCATGTCGCGCAGCTGGCGGCCGTAGAAGTGCCGGCTGGCCGGGCCGGTGGTCCAGCCGAGGAAGATGTCGCTGGCGGCCTGCATCAGGCGCTGGCCGGTGACGACGCGCTCGCCGCCGTGGACGACCGGCGCCTCGGCGTGCGGGCGGGAGGCCGGCAGGTAGTCCTCCAGCACGGACCGGCCGGCCTCCTTGACCTGGAGGAACAGCGGGTCCTGCGCGTCCCGGCCCTCCAGCAGGACGATGAAGCAGCGGGTACCGACGCTGCCGACGCCGACCACCTTGCGGGCGGCGTCCACGAACCGGAACCGGTCGAGCAGCACCCGGCGGTCCTCGGCCAGGGTGGCGCGGTAGTCGCTGAAGATCTTGCCGAGCCGCCGCAGCTCGTCCCGCGGTACCGGCTCGATCAGCGGCGGGTCGCTGATGATGCGGCGGTGGCCGTCCTCCGTCGTCTCGGTGAGCTTGCCGAAGGCCTGCAGGCTGGTGCGGCGGCGGGCGCGCTCCAGGCCGGCCTCCAGCTTGGCCCGGCGCTTGCGCTTGCGGACCAGCGGGAGGAGGGCCTCGGTGTCGATCCGGGCGTACCAGACGTCGAGCTCGGCCATCGCCGCCAGCCGCCGGATCGCGGTCGCGTAGCCCTGCACGGCGGTGAGTGCGGCCCGGCGGACGTCGCCCGCGCCGTGCCCGTTGTCCCGGGCGGCGACGGCCACGCTCGCCGCCAGGCGTTTGACGTCCCACTCGAAGGGGCCGGGGTAGGTCTCGTCGAAGTCGTTGAGGTCGAAGAGCAGCGACCGCTCCGGCGAGGCGTACACACCGAAGTTCAACAGGTGTGCGTCGCCGCAGAGTTGGACGGTGATGCCGGTGTCGGGCAGGGCCGCCAGATCGGCGGCCATCACGGCGGCGGCGCCGCGCAGGAAGGCGAACGGGGAGTCGGACATCCGGCCGTAGCGGATCGGCAGCAGCTCGGTGAGGCGGTCGGCACCCTGCCGCTCCAGCACGCGGATCGGATCGGGCCGGTCCGCGTCGGGGATCCAGCGGCCGTGCGCGGAGCGCGAGACCCGCTCGCGGGCGGCCCGGCCGCTCCGGCGGCGTTCGGCGGGACTGGTCATGCGCTCCTCCTGGTCATGCCGGGCGATGCTCCTGGTCGTGCCGGGCGGTGACTCCTGCTCGCGACGCTAGGTCACCGGCCCGCGCCCGGCACGTCGGGGCGCGGGCGGGCCGTTCGCGGGCCCGCCCGCGCTGCGCCGCCCGGGTGACGGCCCGGCCGGCGGCCGCGGCCCGCCCGGGGTGGCGGCCGCGCTGTCCCGCCCGCGCCCGGCCGTGCCGCGACCCGCGGCCCCGACCCGCCGCTCCACTCCACGACCCCTACTCCACGACGAAGTCCGCCATCATCGCCATGTCCTCGTGCTCCAGGTTGTGGCAGTGCAGCATGTACGTGCCCGGGTAGTCGGTGAAGCGGACCAGCACCTCCACCGACTCGGCCGGCCGCAGGTCGACGGTGTCCTTCCACCCGGCGTCGTACGGGCCCGGCGCGGCACCGTTGCGCGAGAGCACCTGGAAGTGGTCCAGGTGGAGGTGGACGGGGTGGTGCACGTCCGTGAAGAACCTCCAGATCTCGGTGCTGCCGAGGGCCGGGTTGGCGACGGCGCGACCGGGCTCGTAGCCCTGGTTGTTGATGGTCCAGCCGGAGCTGCGGCTGCGCCGGAAGCCGAACCGCCGGGTGGTGACGGCGAGCTCGGGGTCGAGCCGTTCGAGGCTGCAGAGCCGCTCCGGGACCGTCGAGTCGTCCGTGACCGTGCGGGAGGAGACGTCGAAGCGCATCACCTCGGCGGTCCGCTCGCTGCCGAAGCGGTTCACCAGCCGGACGGAGGTGCCCGGCGCGAAGCGGGCGAAGTCGACGACGATCTCGAACCGCTCGGCCGGGGCGATCTCGACCGCGTCGTGGGCCACCGGGGCCTCCAGCAGGCCGCCGTCGCCGGCGATCTGGACGAGCGCGTCGCCGCCGGCGGGCTGCGGGTCGAGTTCGAGGCGGTAGAGGCGGGCGTTGGAGGCGTTCAGCAGGCGCAGCCGGTACCGGGCGCGGTCGACCTCCAGGCGCGGCCAGGGCGCGCCGTTGACCAGGATCACGTCGCCGAGGACGCCGTTCATGTACTCGTCGGTGACGCCGGGGACGGCGAGCGCGGAGTCGACGGCCGGGTACAGGAACGAACCGTCCTCGGCGAAGGAACGGTCGGCGAGCATCAGCGGCAGGTCGCGGTCGCCGCGCGGCAGCGGCAGGGCGTCGTCCTCGTCGTCGAGCACGAGGTGGAAGCCGGCCAGGCCGCGCCAGATGCCGGGGCCGGTGAAGCCCATCCGGTGGTCGTGGTACCAGAGGGTGGCTGCGCGCTGGCGCCCGGGATAGGTGTAGGTGCGGTCGCCGTCCGTCGTCCGGCCGAACGGCATCCCCGGCATCCCGGCCGTCCCCGGCATCCCGGCCATGCCCGCCGTCCCCGTCCTCCCGGACCGGTCACTCGCCCCGACCGCCCCGGCCGGGTGGGCCGCACGGGACGTGCCGGGCGCCGGCCCCGCGCCCGACGGGTGGCCGGTCGCCGCCGGCAGGATCAGGTCGATCGGGTAGCCGTCGCTCTCCGCCGGGGTGTGCCCGCCGTGCAGGTGGACCACCGAGGGCACCGGCAGCTCGTTGCGGTGGCGCACCACCGCCTGCCGGCCGGACCGGACGGCCACGGTCGGCCCGGGGTAGCTGCCGCCGTACGTCCACATCTCGGTCCGCAGGCCGGGCAGGATCTCCAGCCGGGCGACCTGCTGGGTGATCTCGTAGTGGTCGGTGGTGCCGTCGGTGCGCACCGGGCGCAGCACCTGCGGCACCGGCAGCGGCACCTGGAACGGCTGCGGCAGTTCGACGGCGCTGTCCAGCAGTCGGCCCGGGAGGCCCTCGGCGAGCAGCCGGGCGGCGGCCGGGAGCGTGAACGCCCCGAGCGCACCCGCGCCCATCACGGCCGCGCCGAGCCCGAGGAACCGGCGGCGCCTCACTGGGCCACCTCCATGGGCCCTCCCGGCCGGGGCAGCAGCCCGCCGCCGTCGGGCCCGGCCGCCGCGTCCGGGGCCGGCCGACCGACCGGCAGCCGCCGGCGCCACGCCCCGACCAGGGTGAACAGCGTGCCGCTCACCAGCAGCACGCCGAACAGCACGTGCAGGCCCACCGCGCGGTGGTAGCCGAGGGCGATCTGCGCCGCCGTGGCGACCGTCAGGAGGACCGAGACGCCGAACGGCCAGAGCGGGCCGCGGCCGATCCAGCGGACCAGCAGCCCCACCACCGTCTGGGCGAACGCGACCACCGCCAGCGCCGTCCCGCCCGCCGCGTGCAGCCCGAGCGACTCGTAGTGGCCGTTGAGGAAGCTGCCGGCCAGCGCGGTCTGCACCACGGCGAGCACGGCCAGCGCGGTGGCGGTCGCCCGCAGCAGGATCAGCGGCCAGCGGGGGGCGGGGGCCACGGGAGGACTGCTCATGGTGGGCTTCTCTCTGCTCGGCCGGGCGGGGAACGGGAAAGCGCCCCCGGAGGCGGCTCGGGCCCCGGACGGCGCGGCGGAGAGCGTAGCTGATCATTTGTCACGATCGGCACCGATAGGCATCGTTCGCCCCGGTGTCCACCCCGTTGGGCCGATCCGGTCGGGGCCGTCACCCGAACGGGCGGTGCGCCGTGGTGGCGCACCGCCCGTCCGTCGCCGCCGCCGGATCACCGGCACCGGGTCACTGCCGGATCACCGCAGCCGGATCACTGCCGGCCGCCGCCCGCCGCCACCGGGCGGGTGCGAAGCAGCGCACGGCCGGGGAGGCCGGTCGCGGCCAGGCAGAGCAGCACCGCCCCGGCGGCCAGCGGCAGCGCCGTCCCGGCCGGGATGTGCGGGGCGGCTCCGGCGATGCCCCGGGTGATCGGCACGAGGGTGATCCAGGCGATCACGCCGCCCACCAGCAGCCCGGTGGCGGCCACCAGCAGCGCCTCCCAGCGCAGCATCCCGCGCACCTGACGGCGGGTCGTCCCGGCCAGGCGCAGCAGCGCGACCTCGCGGCGCCGGTCCAGCACCGTCATCACCAGGGTGTTGGCGGCGGTGACGGCCGCGAAGCCGCCCAGCACGCCCGCCATCACCGTGTTGGCCCAGGCGCCGATCTCCCGGTCCCGGTCGGCCTGGGCCACGTAGCCCGACCGGTCGGCGACGGTGACCGCGCCGGCCCCGGCCTGCGCGCCCCCGCCCGCCTTCGCGCCGCCCTGGCCGGCCTGGCCGCCCGACGGGGCGCCGAGGGCCGCCAGCCGGGCCGCGACGGCGGACCGGTCCGCGCCCGGCGCGTCCGCCACCAGCACCTGGCTGTCGTAGCCGGCGGTGACGTGCTCGGCGACGGCCGCCCGCGGCAGCAGCAGCTGCCCGAAGCCGAGGCCGCGCTCGTACGTGGCGACCACCGTCGGCCGGACGGCGGTGCCGTCGCCGAGCCAGAGCGGGGCCCGGTCGCCCACCTTGACGCCCAGGTCCGCGGCGAGCGCGGCGTCCAGGGCGACGGTGTCGGCCGAGCGCCCGAGGTCGGCCAGCGAGCCGCTGCGCACCCCGAGGTCGATCACCCGGGGCAGCTCGGCCGGGTCGCCGTCGATGCCGAGGGCGTTGGCGGTGGCGAGCGTGTCGCCGCTGCGGTAGACGGCGCCGGTGCGCAGCACGCCGACGGCGGCGTCCACGCCGGGCACCTTGGCGGCCTGCTCGGCGGTGCCGGCCGGCAGGCCCGGGCCGGCCGAACCGACCACGTGGTCGGCGGTGATGCCGTTGCGCAGCTGCTCGCCCGTGACGTGGCCGATCGTGGTCTGGAGGAAGAGCAGCGTCCCGCAGAAGGCGGTGACCATCACGATCGGCGTGATCGCGGAGGCCAGCCGGCGGGCGTTGGCCCGGCTGTTGTCGGCGGCCAGCGAGCCGGACGCGCCGGCCCCGAGCCGCAGCGGGGCGCCGAGCAGCCCGGCGGCCGCCCGGGCCACCCAGGGGCCGAGCAGGGCGGTGGCCAGCAGGAAGCACATCACCACGCCCAGCGCGGTGTTGGCGGCGTCGGCCCCGTCCAGGCCGGCCGCGACCCCGGCGAGGGAGACTGCCCCGGCGGCGAACAGCAGCCCGGCGACGGTCCGCACCTTGCCCGGTCGGCCGGGCTCGACGGCGGCCTCGCCGAGCGCCTGGCTCGGCCGCAGCCGGGACGGGCGGCGGGCGGCGAGGAAGCCGGCCCCCAGCGCGGCCAGCGTGCAGGTGACGACGGCGGCGAGCATCGGCACCGGGCCGACGGAGAGCCCGACCGTGCCGGGGACGGCGCCGCGGTCCGCCATCTCGCCGAACCACCAGCGGGCCAGGGCCAGTCCGGGCAGGATGCCGAGGGCGGCGGCGACGGGTGCCACCAGCACCGCCTCGGTGGCGATGGTGCGGCGGATCTGCCGCGGGGTGGCGCCGATCGCCCGCAGCAGGGCGAACTCACGGGCCCGCTGGCCGGTGGCCAGGGCGACGGTGCTCATCACGGCGAAGACGGCGGTCATCGCGGCGACGCCGCCGAACGAACCGCCGAGCCCGGTCAGCATGGCCCGGCTCTCGGTGAGCGCGGGCGTCTCGGCGGTGCCGCGGGCGGCGCCGGTGAGCACCTCCGCGGAGTCGCCGACGGCCTGGCGGACCTGCGCGGCCAGGGCCTTGGGCTCGACGCCCGCACGGGACTGGACGGCGATCGCGTCGACCTTGCCCGGGTGGCCGGAGATCCGGTCGGCGACCGGGTCGGCGAACCAGGCGGTGGGGTGCGGGTGGGCGGCCCCGGCGGGGGCGGTGGTCGCGGCGGTCGCGGTCGCCGGCTGGGCGACCAGGCCGGAGATCCGGTAGCCGCCACTGCCGCCGGGCGCGGTGAGCGTCACCACGGCGCCCGGCGCGAGGTGCGCGGCACGTGCGGTGTCCGCGTCGAGGACGACCTCGCCCGCACCGGGGGCGCGGCCCTCGACCAGCTTCTCCTCCGGCCCGGCGATGCCGACCGAGGCGAAGCCGCGGCCGGTCAGGACGGGCAGCCCGGAGGCCGGATCGGCCGGGACCGGGAAGGCGGTGTCCGGCCGGGCCGCGGCCACGCCGGGCTGGGCGGCGATCCGCCCAGCCAGTGCCGCGTCCACCCGGGCCCGCTCGGGCAGGGCCTGCTCGACGTCGTCCCGGTCCTCGCCGATCTCGACCTCGATCGAGACGGCGGGGTCGCCCGCGACCACCACCGGCGCCGCCGCGTACCGGACCGGCGGCACGCTCGCGGTGATGCCGGTCTGCAGCAGGGTGCCGCAGGCCATGATGACGGCCGCGCCGAAGAACAGGGCGAGGAAGGTGCCCGCGAAGGACGCGGGCCGGAAGCGCACCGAGGCGCGGGCCAGACCGTTGCTCACGCCGCCACTCCCACCGGGCGCGCGGTCAGCGCGACCATCCGGTCCGCGACCCGCTGCGGGTCCGGGTGGAGGAGCTCGCCGGCGATCGCGCCGTCGGCCAGGAAGAGCGCGCGATCGGTGAACGAGGCGGCCACCGGGTCGTGCGTCACCATGACGACGGTCGCCCCCATCGAGTCCACCGCCTGCCGGAGCAGGCCGAGCACCTCGTGGGCGGTCCGGGTGTCCAACGCACCGGTCGGCTCGTCGGCGAAGACCACGTCCGGGCGGGTGATCAGCGCGCGGGCGATCGCGACGCGCTGCTGCTGCCCGCCGGAGAGCTGGCCGGGCCGCCGGCCGGCGTGCTGGCCGAGGCCCACCTGGGCCAGCAACTCCTTGGCCCGGGCCCGGTCCTGGCGCTCGCCGGCGAGGCGCTGCGGCAGCAGGACGTTCTGCAGCACCGTCAGCGACGGCAGCAGGTTGAAGGACTGGAAGATGAAGCCGATCCGGCTGCGGCGCAGCTTGGTGAGCTTGTTCTCGCTCAGCCGGCTGATCTCCTCGCCGCCCAGGTACACCTCGCCGGCGTCGGGCCGGTCCAGCCCGGCCGCGCACTGCAGGAAGGTGCTCTTGCCCGACCCGGAGGGGCCCATCACGGCGGTGAAGGTGCCGTGGTCCAGCGCGAGGTCGATGCCGCGCAGCGCGTGCACGACCTCGTCGCCCCGGCCGTAGGTGCGCCGGACGCCCCGCAGCTCGATCGCGGCGCGGGAGGCGGACTGGCCGTACTGCTCGGCGGCTTGGCGGTCGCGGCGGGGTGCCATGGTGGGGCCTTCCTTCGGGAGTCGTCGCTGGTCGTCGACGTGTTCCAGGCTAGGAAGGTGGCGCCGGCGCAACCATGGAGGCCGCTGGCGGACGCGGGGTGGGGTTTTCCCCACCCCGATCGGGGGGCGGCCCCGGGCAGCGCTCGGACCACGCCGGACCACGCCGGACCGCACCGGCTCGTACCGCGGACAGCCGCGGACGGCGGCGGCTCAGACCGCCTCGGCCCCGATCCCCTCGTACGCGGCGCGGAGCCCGGCCAGCCCCGGGTGGGCCGGGTCGAAGTCGGTGCCGTCGATCGCCGCGATCGGGCGGACGCCGACGCCCGCGTTGAGTGCGAAGGCCGCCGCGTAGCGGGCCGGGCCGCTCCCGGCGTCCACGCGCTCGCGCCGCTGCGGCCCGGGGTGGACGCCGGCGAGCAGCGCGGCCGTGACCCCCGGGAGCGCGTCGCCCTCGGGCCAGACCAGCTGCCCGTCCGCGTCCAGGAAGCCGAGGTTCCAGGTGGCGCCCTCGGTGATCCGGCCGTCCGGGTCGGTGAGCAGCGCATCGTCGTAGCCGTCGAGTTGGGCCAGTCGGCGGTGCCGGATCAGGCCGAAGAGGCCGACGTGCTTCACCTCCGGCAGCTCCCGCCGGTACGCCGCGGTGCGCACCCGCAGCGGGCCCGGGGCCGCGGCCGGCGCCGGGCGGGTGGTGACCAGCAGCCGGGGTCCGGCCGCCGCCCCCGGGCGCTCCAGACCCAGCGCCGGGTCGAACACGGTGACGCGGACGATCACCGGCGCGCCGTCCGCGGGCAGCGCGCCGCGGATCCGGTCCCGGACGGCCTCCCGGTCCAGCTCGGCGGCGAACACCGTCCGGCAGTCCCGCACCAGCCGGTCCAGGTGGAGCGCGAGGCCGCGCACCCGGCCGGCCTCGGCCCGCAGGGTGGTGAAGTGCCCGTAGTTGAGCAGCCCCAGGGCGGCCAGCTGCGCCGCGCTCGCCGGCGCGCCGTCGATCTCGATCTCGGTCTCAGCCATCCTCCGAGTCTCCCAGCCGCCCGCCGACCGCGCCGAAGCGGCGGTCGGCCGGAGCCGGGACCGCGAAGGTCGAGGCCGCCGGGGCGGCCGAGATCTCCGGGGCGCCTGTGACCACCGGGGCCGGGACCACCGGAGCCGGGACCACCGGGCGGCGGCCGGCGTCGCGGGCCGACCGCTCGAAGTGCTCGATCCGGTGGGCCAGCCCCTCCGGCTCACCGATGTCCGCCCAGCGCTCGGCCTCCGCCCACCACTGCGGGCCGCGCACCAGCGGCAGGCCGGCCAGCGCGAGGTGCAGCGCGAGCGTCGGCCGGGCGTAGCCGTGCACCCAGCCGCCGGCCTGCCGGTAGGCGGCCGTCTCGTCCAGCCGCAGCCAGCGGCCCTCGCGGCCGGCGGCGAGCAGCGGCACCCAGCCGCGCGGCCCGTCCGCGATCGCCAGCACCAGCCTGCCGCCCTCCTCCCGCACCCGGTAGGGCGGGAGTTGGGGCATCCGGGACAGGCCGATCGCGCGCTTCCAGGACACCACCCAGAGGCCGCGCCGCAGGTAGTACCGGACGGCGTGCCGCCAGGTCCAGTGCGCCTCCAGGCGGTAGCCCGGCAGGCCTTCGGTGGTCGCCGCCCGGTAGATCTCGTCGAGGGCCGCGGCGGCCAGCCCGCGGCCGCGGGCCGAGGGCCGGAGGTAGAGCGAGGAGACGGCCAACTGGCCCGGCCCCCTGGTCCAGTTGTCCACCGCGACGGTGCCGGCCGGCAACCCGGCCGGGGCATCGGGGTCGAGCACCCAGTACCGCCGCCGGTACAGCTCGCCGCCCGGCCACTCACGGCCGCCCTCGCCGAGCCGCTCGCGCAACTCCCGCTCGGCCGACGGGTCGAGGGCCTCCGGGTCGACGTGCTCCGCCAACTCCCCCTCCGCCAGCGACGCGAGGTCCCAGCAGGCGAACCGCCGCACGTCCCCCGCGGCCACCGCCCGCAACTGCAGCCCGCCCGCCAACCGCTCCTGCGCCCGTTCCACCGACGCGTCCCACGACCTCACCACGGCACCAACGATAGCGAGCGCCGGACACCGAACGTGACTCGCTCGGCACCGAACGTCAGCGCGAAGGTGCGCACCGGGCTCACCCGACCCAGGCGCACCACCGGTGCCGTGCGCCGCACGCGCCCGCGCACCGCCGCCACGCCCCCACCGCCGCGTCGCGCGTCAGCCGACCACCCGGCGCGAGCGCCGCCGCGCCCACCGGCGCCGCGCGGGCGCGGCCGGGGGCCGGGTCAGGGCGACCGCGGCGATCACCGCGGCGCCGCCGAGCAGGGCGTTCCAGCCGACGGGCTCACCGAGCAGCAGCGCACCGAGGGCGGTCGACCAGAGCGGTGTCACATAGGTGACGGCGGCGGCGACCGCCGTCCCGGCGGTGCGGACCAGGTCGAGGTTGATGATGTAGGCCACCCCGGTACCGACGGCCCCGAGCACCAGCAGGGCGGCGGCCGGGCCGGCGCCGGGCCAGTGCGGGAGGCCGGCGGCGAGCGGCGCGACCACCGCCGACTCGGCGGCCCCGCAGACGATCTGCGTGGCGGAGAGGGCGGTGGCGGTGTACGGGCGGGCGGAGAGGTGGCGGCGCAGGTAGGCGAAGCCGGCGCCGTAGCAGCAGGTGGCCGCCAGGCAGGCGAGGCCGCCACCGGCCTCCCCCGAGCCGAACCCGCGCCAGACGCCCAGGACGGTCAGCACCCCGGCGAAGCCGAGGGCGAGCCCGGCCAGTCCGCGCGGCCCCGGCCGCCGCTCCCCCGGCACCGCGGCGACGGTGAAGAGCAGGGTGAACAGCGGGGTGGCCGCGTTCATCACCCCGGCGAGCACCGAGCCGACCCTGGTCTCCCCGTAGGAGAACAGCGCGAACGGCACGGCGTTGAGCAGCACGGCGGCCACCGCCGAGTGCCCCCAGACGGCGGGGTCGCGCGGCGCCGGCTCGCGGCGAACCGCGAGGATCGTCCAGAGCGCCGCCGCACCGAGGACGCAGCGCCAGCACGCCACCCAGACCGGCGGCACCCCCGCGTCCACCGCCACCTTGATCAGCGCGAAGCTTGCGCCCCAGATCGCCGACAGCGCCACGAACCCCGGCCACCAGCGCCGGCCCCCGGCCCTTCCGACCGCACCCGCTGAGCGCACCGCACCCGACGCACCTGTCGCACCCACGGGACCGACCACCCCGACCACCCCGTCCTCTCCTCGCTCGCACCGGCCCCCGCGCGGCCGGCCCCGCCGGGCGCAGCACGCCGGGCGGGACCGGCCGGACGGGACCCCCGTGGACAGAGCGTGGCGCCGAGGCGGATCATGAGTCCAACAAGTGGTCGGCGTCGACGGATGAGGAAGTCTCATGGCATCCGAGGTCAATCTCGCCCAGCTCAGGGCCCTGATCGCGGTCGCCGACGCGGGCGGCTTCGGGGTAGCCGCCGCCGAGCTGGGGATCAGCCAGTCCGCCGTCTCGCACGCGGTGGCCGCGCTGGAGCGGGCCCTCGGTGCGCCGGTGCTGCTCCGCACCTCCCCGGCCCGGCCGACCCCGCTGGGCGAGCAGATCCTGCCGCACGCCCGGGCGGCGGTCGCCTCGGCCGCCGCCGTGAGCGCCATCGCCACCCGGCACTCGGGCGGCCTCACCGGAACCGTCCGGCTCGCCGCCCCGACCACCGTCTGCCAGGGCCTGCTGCCCGCCCTGCTGCAGGACTGGCGAGCGGCCCACCCCCGGCTCACCGTCCGGGTCTTCGAGGGGGAGGACGACGAGCTGCCGGTCTGGCTGGAGGCCGGCACGGTGGACGCCGCCGTGCTGGTGGACGCCGGCCCCGTGCCGCCGGGAGCGGTCGGGCTCGGCGCGGACTCGATGCACGCGCTGCTGCGCCGCGACCACCCGCTGGCCGGTGAGTCCGCCGTCGACGTCGCCGATCTGGAGGACGACGACTTCCTCCTCTCGGAGGGCGGCTGCGAGCGCCACATCCGCGAGTCCTACCGGCGGGCCGGCGCCCGGTTCGCGCCGCGGCACCGGATCCGCGACCTGAACACCCTGATCGGCATGGTGCACGCGGGCGTCGGCGTCTCGGTGATGCCCGCGCTGGCGCTGACCATGCTGCCGGCCGACTGCGTGCTCGTCCCGATCCGGCCCGCCGTGCACCGCACGCTCACCCTCACCGGCCCGGCGACCCGCCCGTGGTCCCCGGCCGTCACCGGGCTGTTGGCCGCCGTCCGGCGCCGGGACGGCGCTCTGCGCCCTGCCGCCGCGGAGACCGGCGCGGCGGCCGGAGCCTGAGGAGCCGCCCAGGGCCCGTCCAGTGCCGTCCGGGCCGGTGGCGGCGGGCCGTCCGGGCCGGTGGGCGGCGGGCCGTCCGGGGCCGGCGGACGGCGCCCGCTGACACGCCGCTGCCAGGGGCGGCTGCCCGGTGCGCGCCGGCGCCCCGTCCGGTGGCACCTTGCTGCCAGACCGCCATGTGCCACCGCGACACGGGGCCGTTCCGCCCGCCGATCGGTCAGTCTGGTGCTGTGTACATGATTTGCGTCCGCGCCGAGACACGGGACGGCCCGCCGTCCGGCACCGCGGTGGAGGCGACCGCCGTCCGGGAGGGGTTGGAGCAGGCGCTCCGCGGCCCCGCCCGGCTCGGCCACGCCCGGATCCGGGTCACCGACGGGGCGTTGGACGCCGTGGTCTTCATGACGGCCGGCTGCCTGCTGGAGGCCGAGGCGGCGCTCCGCACCGCCTGCGGCGAACTCACCGCCGACGGGAGCCTGTTGGCGGGCTGGCAGGTGCTGCGCTGCGAGGCCGAGTCCTGGCTGGCCCTGGGGCTGCGCGAACTGCCCACTCGCCGCTGACCGCCTCCCCACGCCGGAACCCCACCCCACCCCGGGCACGCCCCGGCCCCGTTCCCGCCGTCGGCGGGAACGGGGCCGGGGCCCAGCACCGGGCCAGGTCGGGCAGGACCGGACCCGGTCCGATCGTCAGACCCGGTCGGCCGCGATCAGCAGGTACTGGAACGAGCCGTCCTTGTACGAGGAGATGAACGCCTCCTCGATCCCGGTGACCAGGGAGGACGTGGCGCGCAGCTCCCAGTACGGCAGGGTCGCGGGGGTCAGGTCGATGACGGCCTGGGGCACCAGGCGGTTGTCGGCCATCGCCCGCAGGTACTCCCGGCGCGAGTGGATGTTGCACTCGAAGTGCGCGTTGATCTGGGAGACCCACTTCGACGGCTGGCCGTAGATCGGGTTCCAGCAGCCCGTGATGGTCACGTACCGGCCGCCGACCGAGAGGATGCGGGAGTGCTCGGCGAAGAGGTCGTGCAGGTCGACGTACATGCTGGACTCGTTGTTCCACGAGCCCGCCACCGAGCCGGTGGCGAAGGGCATGTCGAGCATGTTGCAGACGCGGGAGCGCACCGAGTCCTCGATGCCGAGCTCCCTGGCACGCCGGTTGCCGAACTCGGCCTGCTTGGCCGAGAGGGTGACGCCCTCGACCTTGCAGCCGAAGCGCTGGTGGGCCATCACCATGGAGCCGCCGCGGCCGCAGCCGGCGTCGACGAGCGTGGCGTCGGGCGTGATGGCGCCCAGGTTGTCGAGGAGCACGTCGGCCTGGGCGGATTCCAGCCGGTGCAGCTCGGTGATGACCTTCTTCTCGCGCTCGCTGTCGGTCGGGTCGCCCAGCGAGGCGTGGTCGACGTCGCCGATGCCGTAGTGGTGGTGGTAGAGGCCGTCGACGTCGCCCAGGCGCAGGTTCACGGGCCGGGCCTCATGGTCCCAGTAGCGGGCGATGTCGCCCTGGTAGGGCGTTGCCGGACCAGGGATGGGCGCGGTGCCGTTCGCGGTGGTGATGTCGGTCATGGACATGGATGAGCTCCTTGGTTACCAGAAATCAGGCAGGCTGTAGCGATAGGTGTTGGTCTGGTGCCAGTGGTGGTTTCCGTCCACCCACACGGCCACGCCGCGCAGGAACCGCACCACGGTCGGGGCCGGGCAGGCGGCGGCCAGGGCGGCCGCCTCGGCCTCGAACGTGCGCATGAGGTCGTTGTGGACGTCGACCGCCTTGAGGTAGGCGTCGCGTTCACCGACGCCCTCGCGCTCGGCGATCACCACGGGCAGGTTGAGGTGCCGGCCGGGGCTGGCGAGCTCCTTGGTGTACGAGTACAGGTCGTTGACGATGGTGGTGGCGTTGGAGGCCAGGGCGATGACGCGCTGCATCGCGGGCTGGGCGTGCAGGTCGGCGGGCAGCTCGTAGCCGCCCACGGTGTCCGTGATGGTCGGGCAGGGGCGGAAGTTGTTGAACTGGCGCATCGCCAGGTACTCCCACACCGTCGGTACGTGCTCCGTCTCGGCCCAGGCGGCCTCGCAGAGGTAGCCCAGGTGCAGCCGGGCCATGTCGTGCCGGAACCGGTCCGACTGGGAGGGGGTGGCCGCGCGGTTGAAGTGGTCCATCGCCGAGCGGTAGGCCCGCCGCGGCGCGTCCGACGCGAGCGACTGCTCCCAGTCCGGCCCGTACTCCGCCGTGGTGTGCAGCGGGTCGAGCGCGGTGTGGGCCAGCAGCAGCCGACCGCCGAGGCCCACGGGCGAGCCGCCGTGGTCCTCGCAGTAGTAGTCGTCGACCGCGTTCTCGGCGGCCATCAGCCGGGTGGCGACCATCAGGTGGTCGACGCCGGGGGCGTCGGGGTGGCAGGCCACCATGTAGCGGCCCAGCGAGAAGCCGTCGAACTGGTCCTCCCACTCCGGCGGGTAGAGCCGGACCTCGTCGATCGCCCATTCCTTGATCCGGCGGCTGACCTCCGCGACCCGCACGGGGTCGGGCTCGGGCACCGGGTGGAAGTACAGGCCGGGAACGGGGTCGCCGGGCTGCGGCCCCGCCGGGATCGGCGCCGCCTCCGCCGCGCGCGGGGCCAGGTTCAGACTCGCCGTACCGAGGCCGCTGGGACCACCGAGGATCCGGTCCAGGGCCGTCCCGGTCATGACCGCACCACCGCGGCCCCCGCAGGGTCCGGGTGCGGAGGTTGCGACGCCTGCGGTGTCTCCGGTCTGGTGACCACGGGCATGGAAGGGCCTTCCTCTGAGAAGGATTGCGGGTCATGACGGGTCGTCTGGCCTCGTCCCGGGAGAGGGAGTTCCGCAGGCGGCCCCGTCTCGCTCGCCCAACGGTAGGCGTGGCGGCGCGGACTGGGCCGCTCCGCAGCACGCTCTGCACCCGATAGGGTGAACGTTCACGCTTGGCGCGTTTGAACGTCCGCATTCCGTGATCGGTTTCGCGCCGCGTGTCGGCTTGCGGGTCGTCCGCACACGGCGAAGCCCTGCCCGTCCGGGAGGACGAGCAGGGCTTCGGTGCGAGCGGGGCGGGGCCGGTGCGAGGGCGGCCGATCGGCGGGTCGGCCCGTCACAGCCTCTCGGGGACGGGGTTGCCCACGGCCTCGATGGCGCGCCGGACGGGGACCTTCACCAGCACGGCGAAGCCGATCACGAAGAACACCAGCAGCGAGATGATCGCCGCGCGGTAACTGCCGGTCATCTGGTAGGCGAGGCCGAAGACCAGCGGGCCCATCCAGCTGGTGCCGCGGTCGCTGACCTTGTAGACGCTGAAGTACTCGGCCTCCCGGCCGGCCGGGATGAGGTGCGAGAACAGCGAGCGGGAGAGCGCCTGGCTGCCGCCGAGTACCAGACCGATCATGCAGGCCAGGGCGAAGAACCAGGCGGGCCGGTGGGCGGGCATGAAGTAGCCGAGGGCGAGGATGACCACCCAGGCGACCAGGGAGCCGAGGACGGTCCGCTTGGCGCCGTGGCGGCGGGCGATCCGGCCGAGGAGCAGCGCGCCGCCGACGGCCACGATCTGGATCAGGAGCACGGCGGCGACCAGCGAGGTCTCGTCCATGCCGAGCTCCTCGCTGCCGTAGAGCGAGGCCTGGGAGATGACGGTCTGGATGCCGTCGTTGTAGCAGAGGAAGGCGCCCAGGTAGAGCAGGGTGAGCGGGTACTGGCGCATGCTGCGCAGGGTGCGGGCGAGTTCGCGCAGGCTGCCGGCGGTGGGCCGGTCGGGCCCGGCCGCGGCGGGGCCGGGGGCCGCCCCGGCCCGGGAGGGCAGCCGCAGCATCGGGACGACGGTGAACAGCGCCCACCAGAGGCCCGCCGAGGCCAGGCAGATCCGCACGGCGGTGCCGGAGGACAGGCCGAGGGCGTCGTGCCCCTCGAACAGCGCCAGGTTGGCGATCAGCAGCAGTCCGCCGCCCGCGTAGCCGTAGGCCCAGCCCTTGGAGGAGACGGCGTCGCGCTCGTCGGGGGAGGCCAGGGCCGGGAGGTAGGCGTAGGAGAGCGCGACCGACACCGCGTACGCGATGTTGGCGACCACCAGCAGCGCGCCGCCCAGCAGGTAGCGGTCGCCGTCGAGGAAGAACATCCCCATCGTGGCTATCGCGCCGATGTACGCGAAGCCGCACATCAGCTCCTTGTGCCGCCCGGTCCGGTCCGCGACCGTCCCGGTCAGCAGCATCACCGGGACCGACACCAGCACGGAGAGGGAGACGGTGTACGGGAAGAACGATCCCGCGCGGATCGAGAGGCCGAGCGGGTGCACCTCGCCCGCCGCGTCGGCGGCCGTCTTGGCCACCGAGGTCAGGTACGGCCCGAGGAACACCGCCAGGACGGTGGCCGAGAAGGCCGCGTTGGCCCAGTCGTTGATGTACCAGCCGAACTGCATCCGGCGCAGGGTCCGACCGTCGGTGGCGGTCTCCACGTCGTCCGGCAAGGGGTCCTTCAGGTGGGCCGCGGTGCTCATGTGGTTCCTATCGCGGTGCTGGAGCCGGTGCTGCCGTCGGTCCAGCAGCCGTTCTCGCCGAGGACGTCCCGCAGGACGTCGATGCGATCGGCCATGATGCCATCCACGCCCAGGTCGAGGAGAGCCCGGATCCGTGTGGGGTCGTCCACGGTCCAGACGTGGACCTGCAGGCCGAGGCGGTGGGCGGCGCGGACGAAGGCCCGGTCGACCACCCGCACCCCCAGGTGCCGCTCCGGCACCTGGGCGCACACCCCGGCGAACGGCGCCCGGCCGGCGCGCAGCAGCGGCCCGGCCAGCGAGAGCAGCCGCAGCCGGGCCACCTCGCGCGGGCCGAGCGAGGTGGCCAGCCGGGGGCCGGCGGCGGCCCGGACGGCGGCCAGGCGGCTGTCGGAGAAGCCGCCGACGCAGACCCGGTCCCAGGCGCCGGTCCGGCGGATCGTCTCGACCAGCGGCCCGACGGCCGGCGCCGCCTTGACGTCGATGTTGAAGCGGGCCCCGGGGAACGCGCCGAGCAGGTCCTCCAGCAGCGGGACGGGCTCGGTGCCGCCGATCCGGGCCTGCCTGACGGTCTCCCAGGGCAGCTCGGCCACCGCCCCGGTGCGGTCGGTGACCCGGTCGAGGCGGGAGTCGTGGAAGGCCACCAGCACGCCGTCGGCGGTGGCGTGCACGTCGGTTTCGAGGTAGCGGTACCCGAGGGCGACGGCGGCCTCGAAGGCGGCGAGCGAGTTCTCGGGGTGGCCGAGGTCCCCGCCCCGGTGTGCGAAGGCCAGCGGCCCCGGGTGGTCGAGGAAGGGGTGCATGTCGTGCTCCGAGGTGCTGGGGGAGGGCCCGGCGGGCCCGTGCGGCCGGGCGGCGCTGCCCGCTCCGACGGCGGCCCGGGCCGTGCGCGTTACAGTATGACGCACCCTGTCAATCAGTAACGCCCGCGGTCGGCCTGCGGCCGGCGCGCGACCGGACCGGCCGGCCGGACCCGGCGATCCGGGTCCGGCCGCAGCCGTGCGCCGCAGCCGTGCACCGGAGCCGTGCCGGCCGCCCGGAGCGCGCCGGGGATCAGCGCAGCCCGGCGAAGAGGTCGTTCTCGGGCACGGCCGCGCCGGTGGCGTCCTGGACCCGTACGAAGGTCTCCACACCCATCAGCTCGGTGAACCTCTCCTTGCCCATCTTCAGGAAGAAGATGTTCTCGCCCTGGCTGGCGTGCGCGGCGAGGGCGTCGAACTTCCGGCCCCCGAACGCGGTGGTGTCCACCCAGGTGGTGATCTCCTCGTCGGGGAGTCCGATCTCGGGCAGCGCGGCCGCCTCCGACGGGTCCGGCTCCCCCCGGTCCGAGCCGAACTCGCGCATGACCTCCCCCATCCGCCGCATCGCCGAGTGCGGCGCCGTCGTCCAGTAGACCTTCGGCGTCATCCCGGTCAGCTCCAGCGCCGCCATCGTGATGCGGTTCGCCTGGATGTGGTCCGGGTGCCCGTAGAAACCGTTCTCGTCGTAGGTCACCACCACGTCGGGCCGGTAGCGCCGCAGGAGTTCGGCGAGGCGGGCGGCGCCCTCCTCCACCGGGGTGCGCCAGAACGACCCGGGCGCGTCGTTCGCCGCCCAGCCCATCATCCCGGAGTCGGCGTACTCCAGCAGCTCCAGGTGACTCACCTTCAGCACCTCGCAGCTGGCCTCCAGTTCACGGCGCCGCATCGCGGCCACCGCCGCCGGGTCGTGCCCGGGATCGCCCGGCTTGGCACCGCCCGGTCCGTCACCGCAACCCCCGTCGGTGCAGGTGACGAGGACCGTGCGGATGCCCTCCGCCGCGTACCGCGCGAGGACACCCCCCGTCCCGGTGGCCTCGTCGTCGGGGTGGGCGTGCACTGCCATCAGCGTCAAGGGCCGGTCGGCCATGAAGATCATCCTCCGGTCGGAAAGAGCTCGCTCCGAGTCTCCGCCATGAGAACGGGTGGCCGCGCGCAGTATTCCGCGGGTGGGGGCGCACCCGGGCCCGCCGACGCCCTACCGTGCGATGGCCTCGGCCCCCGTCACGCCGGCCGGCGTGACGGGCAGGCCGGCCTCGATGCGGCGCAGCAGCCGGCCGCCGTGGACGCCCGAGGGGGCGAAGCAGCGCAGTTCGTCGGGGTCGTCGTCGGTGGCGCCGCGCAGGACCTCGGGCACGAGCACCGCCTCCGCAGCGGGAGCCCGGTCGCGTGAGGCCTGGATTCGCGCTCCCGGACCACGGTGACAGCCACGTCCGACATCGCGTCGATCTCGGAGGCGGCGACCGGCGGCCGCGGAGCCTAGCACCAAGAGCGCCGCGGACGGCGCACATGTCTCAACTCAGCTACTGCCCATACGAATCAACACGCCGCCGCTCCCGAAATGCCGCACCATGGGTGCCGGAGATGCCGCGCCAGCCAGGAGGTTGGCCAGGGGCACCGAGCAGAGCGGAGAGCGCCTTGGCACGCAGACATCTCGTGTACGTACTGCCCGGGATCGGCGGCAGCGTGCTCGAACGTCCAGGAACGGGCAAGCGCTCCGGGGAAGCCGTCTGGGACGCGGGGCTGGTCGATGTCGCCGGCCTGCTCACACGGCCGGATCGGCTCTCTGTGGACCAGCCACTCCGTCCGACCGGCGTGATCCGTTCGCGGCGACTGCTGCCCGGCTGGACGGTCGTCCCGGGCTACGAACGGCTGATTGACGCCCTCGGTGCTCTGCCCGATGTCCGGCTCGACAAGGGAAACCCCGACCGGCGCGACCAGGCAGCCAACGTGGTCGTCTTCCCGTACGACTTCCGCCTCGGTGTCGCCCACACCGCCGCGCTCCTGGCCGCAGACGTGCACGAACGCCTGAAGGATCTCTCCGAATCCGAACGGGCAGGACGCGTCGTCGTCCTTGCCCACTCCATGGGCGGCTTGGTCGCCCGCTACTGGCTCGGCCCGCTGATGGGCTGGCCGTTGTGCCGAGCCCTGATCACCCTCGGTACGCCGCACCGAGGCGCGCCGAAGGCCCTGCAGTTGCTCGCCAACGGCGTCCAGTTGGCCGGGGTACGCCTCGACGGCGTCAGCGACCTGCTGCGGACATGGCCCTCGGTCGCCGAACTCCTCCCACGGTTCCCGGCGATCTGGGACACCGTCGCCGAGGCCCCTCGATACCCGCACGAGCTCTCGGTACCGGGGCTGGGTACCGCCGCAAAGGCCGGCTTCGACCTGCATCAGGACATCGAGGCCGGCTGGCGGACCATACCGCGCGGCCCCGACGCACCGCAGGTGGTGCCTCGGCTCGGCTGGAGCCATGACACTCCCGCCTCCGCCAAGTGGGACGGCAACCGGCTCACGATCCACAAGGCACCGCCTCACTGGCTCGACCTCGACGGCTGGCAGCACGACCACGGCGACGGCACCGTTCCCGCGTTCTCCGCCGTCCCCTTGGAGCTGGGCGGTCACAACACCTTCGGCTGGCGGGCCCGCGACCGGCACGGTCCGATGGCCGCCTCGTCCTGGGTCCCCGATCTCGTAGAGGCGTACGAGCGGCGGGCTCCGCTCACCGCCGTCCAGGGCGAGGTACGCCACGCGTCCCTCGGCCTGGACCTCGACGAACTCCATCTCGCGGGCTTGCCCGTGCCCGTCCGGGTACGGGTCCGCGGCGACGTACCGGGCAGCGGTGAGCCAGCGGCCGTCTGGGCCCTGTTGCGACAGCCCGACGAACCCCGCGCGCGCACCGCGGAGGTGAAACTGGAGTGGGACCCGGCCGACCGCTGCTACGGGGCCGATCTGCCGGGACAACGCCCCGGGTTGTACGACCTCAAGGTGACCGCCCGGGCCGTACCCGGCGCCGGCGACCTCACGGTCACGGACACGGTGGCGGTGGTGACCCAGTGAGCGCCTGGCCCCGATGGTCGCAGGAGGGCGAAGCGGTCGCACTCGCCAAGTACGTGCGCCCCGACGACGTCGCCGCCCTCGTCCGGATCCCGGGACCGGCGGGCGGCAGCCGCATCGCCCAGGCCCGGGCCGTGTACGAGGCCCTGGCTGCCGCGGACATCACCTACTCGTACGAGGCCCCCAGCGACGACCCCGGCCGACAGGTGATCCGGGAGCCCGCCGAGATCCTCTGGAGCCCTCGACACGCCACCTGCCTGGACCTCGCGGTCACCCTTGCCGCAGCCTGTCTGCACGCCGGCCTGCACCCGTACCTGATCCTCGTCGATCCCCCCGAGCCCGGCCGCCCCGCACACGCGTTGCTCGCCGTCCGGGTCGACGACCCGGACGGGGACGAGCCCGCGCCGCCCGAGGCCGACGTGTGGCACGAAGCACCCCCCGACTGGGACGAACTCGTGCAGTCCGACACGGAAGGGCCGGCCCGCTCGCTCATCGTGCTCGACCCCGTGGGCGTGGCACGAGCGCTGCCCACCTCGCCGATCGCGGGCGCCGACGCCTCCTTCGACGCGGCCGTCCGGGCCGGAAGCCGGTACGCCGGGAGCTGGATCTGGCGGCTCGCCGTCGACATCGGCCGGCTGTGGCGCTCCCGGGACACCCACACCCCGGCCGTCCCGCCCACCGACGACCCGCTGCAGCAGCCGTACCTACCGCTCGTCCCGGAGGTACACCGGCCGCTGCAGATGCTGTGGCCGGAGTACCAGGTGGTGCCGTTCCAGGCCCGCGACGAACTGACCGTGCTCCTCGACTGGTGCCTCTCGGTCGCCGACGGCCCGTACACCGGGATCGCAGTCCTCCACGGGGTCGGCGGCGCGGGCAAGACCCGGCTGGCCCGCGAAGCCGCCCACCGGCTCGCCCGCGACCACGGCTGGTACGCGGGCTACCTCCGCACCGCGGCGCCCGGCCTCGACTGGCTGGGCGTGGTCACCTCGCCCACCTTCGTCGTCCTCGACTACGCCGACGCCCGCGGGCCGGAGGCCAAGCGCCTGTTCGGCGTCCTGCGTCGGCGGGCCGAACGCGGCGCGGCACCGGCCGTGGTGCTGATGACCGCCCGCTCCACCGACGGGCAGTGGCTGTCGGACCTCCGCAGGGCGTGGAACAAGGACGGTCTGCTGTGCCGCGAACGGGACGTGCACCTGCCGGCCGAGCACCCGGACGGCGAGACCCTGGCCCGCCGGGCCTTCGACGCCTTCCGGACCGGCGACAACGGGATCGGCCTGGACCGCGCCGCGGACCCCGCCCCGCGGGACTGGACGACCCTGGACCGGCTGCTGCTCGCCTTCCTCGCCGCCCGCACCCCCGACCGGGAGCGGCTGCCGACCACCCGCGCCGAGCTCTACGACGAGATCCTGGAGCACGAACACTCCTACTGGAAGCAGGTGCACGCGGCGGGCGCCCCCGTCGACGGCATCGACACCCGGGTCCTGGACCGCGCGACCACCTGCCTCACCCTGCGCACCCCGGTCGACCCGGAGGAGGCGTTCGAGGCCCTGTGCACGGTCAGGGAACTCGCCCGCGACGCGCAGTGGACCGAACGGGTGCGCGTCACCCTGACCACTTGCCTGAGCCCGGCGCCCGGTGAACCGCTCGCCCTGCGCCCCGACCCGATCGCCGACCACCTGGTGCTGCGCACCCTGCGGCAGGACGCGGGCCTGCTCCCGGCGGTGCTCACCGGTCTCGACGACGACCGCACCACCGACGCGCTCAGGCAGCTCAACCGCGCGGCCTGGACCGACCGGGACGCCGCGGCGGAGATGATGACCCGGTGGGCCGCCGCCGGCACCGGTCAGCCGCACTGGCAGCCGGTGCTGGCCGTGGCCTCGGAACAGGGCGGCGCCGCGCTGGACGCCCTCGACCGGCTCGTCGACGCGGCGCCCGCGGCCGACTGGCTCGACGCGCTCGCCGAGGAGATCCCCTTCACCGCCACCGGCCTGCCCCACCTCGCGCTGAAGGCCGAGCAGCGGCGGTTCACCCGGATCCACGCCGACTCCGCCGCCGACCCGGCGCGGTCGGCCCGCCTCCTGGGCCGGCTCGGCCACCGCCACTCCGACCTCGGGAACCTCGACGAAGCCCTGCGCGCGACGACCGGCGCCGTCGAGCTCCACCGCCGGCTCGCGGGCGCCGACCCCGTCGCCCACCTCTCCGGTCTCGCCAACGCCCTCGGCAACCTCGCCCACCTCCAGGGCCGGGCCGGGGACCGGACCGGCGCGCTCGGCTCCGCCCGCGAGGCGGTCGCCCACTACCGCCGCCTCGCCCAGGCCGCCCCCGCGGTCTTCCGGCCCGAGCTGGCGATCGCGCTGAGCGGCCTCTCCACCCGGCAGCAGCACACCGGCGACCGGGCCGGCGCGCTGACCTCGGCCTCCGAGTCCGTCGGCCTCCTCCGCGAGCTCGCCGGGACCGACCGCGCCGCGTTCCTCCGCGAACTCGCCATCGCCGTCAACAACCTCGGTGTGCACCAGCTCGCCATGGGCGACCGGGCCGGCTTGCTGGAGTCCGCCGCCGAGGCCGTCGGGTACTTCCGGGAGCTCACCGCGGCCGAGCCCACCGCGCACCGCCACGAGCTGGCGAGCGCGTTGAGCAACCTCTCGATCCAGCAGGCGGGTGCCGGGGACCGGACCGGCGCCCTGCGGTCCATCACCGAGGCCGTGGCCCTCCGCCGCGACCTGGCCGACCTCAACCCGGGCGTCTTCCTGCCAGACCTCGCCGACTCCCTGGTCAACCTCTCCAGCCACAAGGACGACGAAGGGGACGTGCCCGGGGCACTGGCAGCGGTGACCGAGGCCGTCGCCCACTACCGCGCCCTCGCCGTCGACACCCCCGCCGCGATCCTCCCCAGGCTCGCGCAGGGCCTGACCAACCTCGCCATCATGCAGGCCGCCTCGGGCCGGCGCGGCGAGGCGCTCGACTCCGTCACCGAAGCCGTCGGCCACTACCGCGCCCTCACCGCCCTCGACCGCGCCACCCATCTCCACGACCTCGCCAACGGCCTGGTCAACCTCGCCAACCAGCAGGCGGACACGGACAGGCCCGCCGACGCGCTGGAATCCCTCACCGAGGCCATCGGCCACTACCGCCACCTCGCCCGGACCACCCCCGCCGCATACCTCCCCGATCTCGCCCTCGCCCTCCACAACGTGTCGATCCGGCAGGCCGCCGCCGGAGCGACCGGGCAGGCGCTCGACTCCGTCACGGAGGCCGTCGCCATCCACCGCGAGCTCGCCGAGCACGAGGGCGGCTTCTACCCCGCCCTCGCCGCGAGCCTGCTCGGCCTCGCCAATCGACGCGCCGATGCCGACGACCCGGACGGGGCACTGGAGGCCGTCCGGGAAGCCGTTCTCATCCGCCGTGCCCTCGCGCAGATCGACCCCGGCGCCTACACCTCGGAGCTGGCGGACGCTCTCGACAACTGCTCCGACAAGCAGTCCCGGACGGGCGACGCGGACGGAGCACTGGACTCCATGTCCGAGGTGCTCACCATCCGCATGCGCCTCGCCGAGAGCGACCCGCTCTCCCAGCAGGCCGACCTGGCCGCGGCGTTCCACGGGATCTCCGACCTGCTGGCGAAGGCGGGCAACCGGCTCGCCGCACGCAACGCCGCCGCGGAGGCCGTCAGGATCCGCCGCGGCCTCGCGGAGGCCGACCCCGGAACGCACCGCCAGCCCCTCGCGGCGGCGCTCAACAACCTCGCCAACCGGGAGATGGAGGAGGGCCACGACGCCGCCGCAGTGGCGGCCGCCACCGAGGCCGCGGAGCTCTTCCGCGACCTCGCCGAGACCGCCCCCGACAAGCACCTGTACAGCCTGGCCACCGCCCTGCACACGCTCTCCGGCCCGCTGCTGGACACCGGGGACCAGGACGGCGCGCTGGCCGCGATCAGCGAGGCCGCCCGGCACTTCCGCCGGCTGGTCGAATCGGAGCCCGGCCGGTACCTCGACCGGCTCGCCACCACGCTCGGCACCCTCGCCACCGTCCAGTCCCTGACCGGGAACCCGGCCGGCGCGCTGGAGACCATGGGCGAGGCCGCTGAGCTGGCACGCCACCTGTTCGCGCTCGACCCCGGGACGTACCTCCCCCATCTCGCTCTGGCCCTGAACAACCTCGCCGCCCACCAGTCGGCGGCGGGCGACCGGAACGGGGCGCTCGCGTCCGCCGGTCAGGCGGTCGCGCACTACACCGGCCTCGCCAGGGCCAATCCCGCGGTCCACCTCGACAATCTCTGCAAGGCGCTCAAGAACTTCTCCGAGCAGCAGACCGAGGACGGCCCGTTCCACACGGCATGGTCGTCGGCCGTGTCGGCGCTGGGCGGCCACCCCCTGGCTCAGACGGAACTGAACGCCTGGTACGCCCACGGCACCGCGCTGCGCGGGGACCGGGAGCGGGCCGTGGCGCTGCTGCGCTCCGCCGTGGCCGGCGCCGAGTCCGAGGACCTCGAACTCCGCTCCCGTGCAAGGAAGCTGGTCCGGCAGGTGACCCTCGATCTGGAGATCCACGACGACGCCCTGCCCGGCTGGGCGACCGATCCCTTCGCCCCGGACACCGCGGGGCTGCTCGGAGCCTGGGCGACCCGTTCCGGCTGGCCCGACGAGGAGGAGTTCCTACGCGCCCACGCGGGCCGGCTGACGGAACCCGAAGGACGCGCGCAGCTGCGGCTCTTCGCGGAGCTGTCCCCCCTGGACGACCTGCTGACCGACCTCGTCGGCCTGCTCGACGAGGTCGACACCCACGGCCTCACCGCCGTGATCGACGCGGGCCGCCGGCACCACGAGACGGTCACCCTCCTGCAGTCCTGGCTGGACACTCCCGACTGGTCCGGCGACCAGGCCTTCCTCGCCGCCCATTGGGAGCGGTTGCACGACCCCTACGTCACCTCGGTCCTCGCCTCCGGAGAGGACCAGGACAGCCAGCAGCACTTCGCCATCCTCCGTCTGGCCGAGATCCTGCCCCTCGAAACGGTGTACGAGGTCGTCACCGACGCGGAGGCCGCCCGGGAGCAGGCCCTTCAGGCGGTCGAAGCGGCGGACATCGACGCCTTGGACGCCATCGTCGGCTGCAACCACGGTCTGGCGGACACCCCGTCCGGCCCGCTGATCATCCTCGTGATCCTCGTCGCGGGCGGTGACGCCGACACCGCCCGCCGGCTCGCTCCGGTCATCGTCAAGCGCTCGGCTCCGCTCCAACGCGAGGCCTTCGCCGTCCACTTGCGCAACCTCGGCCGCCGGCTGCCCGAACTGGCCCCCCTCGCCCACGAACTGGCGGAGGTGATCCATCCGCACGCCGGGCGAGACTGACGGTCCTTGGAGTCGAAGGACCGCCGGCTCAGCGGTGCTCGGGGTTCTCGTAGTCGAAGCGGCAGCCGGCGTCCCACTCCGAGCGCTGGTTGCCGTGGGCGGGGATGCCGCCGGCGTCCTTGAGCATCCGGGCGAGGTGGAGCTGGTTCCAGGTCATGAAGGTGGTGTTGCGGTTGGTGAAGTCGTTCTCCGGCCCGCCGGAGCCCGGGTCCAGGTAGGAGGGCCCGGGGCCCGCCTCGCCCACCCAGCCCGCGTCGGCCTGCGGCGGGACGGTGTACCCGAGGTGCTGGAGGCTGTAGAGGACGTTCATCGCGCAGTGCTTCGCGCCGTCCTCGTTCCCGGTGATCAGGCAGCCGCCGACCCGGCCGTAGTACGCGTACTGGCCGCGCTCGTTGAGGATCGACGAGCAGGCGTACAGCCGCTCGATCACGTTCTTCATCACGGAGGAGTTGTCCCCCAGCCAGACCGGCCCGGCCAGCGTGAGGATGTCCGCGGCCATCACCTGCGAGTAGACCACCGGCCACTCGTCGGTCTCCCAGCCGTGCTCCGTCATGTCCGGCCACACGCCGGTCGCGATGTCCAGGTCCACCGCCCGCAGCACCTCGACCCGGACGCCCTGGCGCTCCATGATGCCGGCGCTGACGTCGATCAGCCCCTGGGTGTTGCTGCGCTCGGGCGAGCGCTTCAGGGTGCAGTTGATCACCACGGCACTCAGATCGTCGTAGGTCACACCTGGCTCCGGCATGGGCGCACATCTCCCTCGGGCGGGCTTCGGGCGGGCCGGTCCGGCCCCGCCTCCACTCCACCAGCACCCGGCCCCACTCCGCCCGGCCGGCTGCGCCACCTGCCGCACACCCCCACCCCGACGGAGTGCCGTCCCCGGCCCCACTCCCCCGGGGCGGGCTCCGGTCCCCGGCCCCGAAAACACGTCGACGGCATCCGGAAGCCGTGGGGCTTCCGGATGCCGTCGACGGACGAGGCCGGTCAGGCCGCGTCGGACCGCATCAGGCCGGTCAGACCGCCGGGGCCGGGTAGGTCGGGTACTCGACGCCGGAGACGTGCTGGACGACCCGGATGACCTGGCACGAGTAGCCGAACTCGTTGTCGTACCACAGGTAGAGGATCGCGTTGTCGCCGTCGACCTTGAGGGCGCCGGCGTCGACGATCGACGCGTGGCGCGAGCCGATGAAGTCGCTCGACACCGCGTCGGGGGCGGTGATGAAGTCGATCTGGCGCTTCAGCGGCGAGGTCAGCGAGACGTTGCGGAGGTAGTCGAGGACCTCCTCGCGGTTGGTCGCGCGGGCCAGCTGCAGGTTGAGGATCGCGATCGAGACGTCCGGCACCGGGACGCGGATCGAGCTGCCGCTGATCTTCGCCTTGAGCTCCGGCAGGGCCTTGGCGACGGCCGAGGCGGCGCCGGTCTCGGTGATCACCATGTTCAGCGGTGCCGAGCGGCCGCGGCGGTCCGCCTTGTGGTAGTTGTCCAGCAGGTTCTGGTCGTTGGTGAACGAGTGGACGGTCTCCACGTGGCCGCGCAGCACGCCGTACTCGTCGTCCATCGCCTTCAGCGGCGGAACGATCGCGTTGGTGGTGCAGGACGCGCAGGACAGGATCTGCTCGTCCGGCTTGATCGTGTCGTGGTTGACGCCGTGCACGATGTTCGGGACGTCGCCCTTGCCCGGGGCGGTCAGGACGACCTTGTCGATACCGGGGCGGAGGTGCTTGGACAGCCCCTCACGGTCACGCCACTTCCCGGTGTTGTCGATGAGGATGGCGTCCTTGATGCCGTACGCCGTGTAGTCGACCTCGGACGGGTCGTTGGCGTAGATCACCTTGATCTCGTTGCCGTTGGCGACGATCGTGCTGTTCGCCTCGTCAACGGTGATGGTGCCCTGGAACTGGCCGTGGATGGAGTCGCGACGCAGCAGCGAGGCGCGCTTCACGATGTCCTGGTCGCCGCCCTGGCGCACCACGATGGCCTTCAGCCGCAGCCCGTTGCCGGAGGCCTTCTCGATCAGCAGGCGGGCGACGAGGCGGCCGATGCGGCCGAAGCCGTAGAGGACGACGTCGCGCGAGCCGAGGCGCTCGATCTTGTTCGCGCCCGTGGCACCGATGACGGCCTCGGCGGTGAACTCCTCCACCGAGAGACCGCGGCTGTCGGCCTTGTAGGTCGCGGCGAGCATGCCGATGTCGATCTGCGAGGGACCGAGGTCGAGGGCGGTGAGGGCCTGGAGGAAGGGCAGCGTCTCGGTGACCGAGAGCTCCTCACCGGCGATCTGGCGGGCGAAGCGGTGGGTCTTCAGGATGCTGACCACCGACTTGTTCACCAGCGAGCGGCTGTGAACCAGGACGGTGACGTCCCGCTCCCGGTGCAGTCGGCCGATGATCGGAATCATCGACTCCGCGATCTCCTCGCGGTTCATCCAGTCCGTGAACACGTCGTCGTTGACAGTCACAAGTCCATCTTTCGAGCTGAGGGTGTTGCCTCCATGCTAGCTTTGACCATTTCGATCACTGCGGCGGACCCCCTCTGAGCATGGGCTTCCCCGTGCGCCGCCCCTCGACGCCTGCGCCCCGCGCCCAGTCGTCCACCTATCGTGCGCATGCGAACCCAGTAGCCTCCCCCCTCGCCCCGGAGCGACCGCGAGCCGCCTCGCAGGCACCGAGTAAAGTCTCTTTACACATGCGAGTAAACCTGCTTTCCTAACGGTGGGCCGCGCACGGCCGCCGCACCGGCACGCCGCCGGGGGGGCGGCGGCCGCACCGCGCCGCCGCCACAGACCGCTCCACGCCGTGCCGCGTCACGCCACGCCGTGCCACGCCACGCCACGTCACGTCACGTCACGAAAGAGGGCCCATGTACGTCATCTCCGAGACCGCGGAGCGCACCACCCACAACGCCTCCGGCCTCGCCGCCGCACTCGCCGGCCCGAGCCGGGGCAGCGAGCAGGTCAGCACCTGGCGGGTCGAGATGGAGCCCGGCACCGACTCCCCCGTCCACCTGATCGACCGGGACCAGGTCTGGATGCCCATCGCCGGCACCTTCGAGTTCGTCATCGACGAGGAGACCGCGCTGGTCGGCACCGGCCAGGCGCTCGTCGTCCCGGCCGACCGCACCCGCGTCTTCCGCGCCGTCGACGGCCGGGCGCAGGCCCTGGTCGCCATGGCGGCGGGCGGCACCGCCGCCGTCCCCGGCAGCGACGAGCGCATCCCGCTCCCCTGGGCCCGGTGAGGCGGCCGGCTCCCGCGCCGGGCGGGGAGCCGACCGAGTAAAGCGGCTGGATACGTCTGTCACCATGAGGAGCGTGGACACCGACGACCCCCTCGCCCACGCCGAGATGACCTTCCTCCTCGGCATGGCCTTCCAGCTGGTGCTGTCCGAGTTCGTCCGCCGCGTCGAGGCCGCCGGCCACGACGACCTGCGCCCCATGCACGGCTTCGCCTTCCAGGCGCTCCGGGGCCCCGGCCTCACCAGCACCGAACTCGCCGACCGGCTCGGCGTCACCAAGCAGGCCGCCGGCCAGATCGTCGACGACCTGGAGAAGGGCGGCTACGTCCAGCGCCGCCCCCACCCCGCCGGCGGCCGCCGCAAGTTGGTGGTCCTCACCGACAAGGCCCACGAACACCTCACGGTCGCCGGCGGCATCCTGCACGGCCTCGAAGCCGAGCTGGCGGACGAGCTCCGCGGGCGCGGCCTCAGCCTCCCCCGCGCGGAACTCGCCGCCGTCATCCGCTCCCTCTCCGGCGACCACCTCCCGCCCCTGCGCCCCACCTGGTGACCGGCCACGCCCGCCGATCCGCCCGGCGATCGGCCCGGCAATGGACCGCCCGAGGGGGAGCCGGGCGCGGGTCCTTCGCGAGCGCATGCCGGGCCCGCCCGATCGCTTTGTGCAATGTTGAACCTGTTTGAATGCCGCGGCATCCACGAGGGCATGGCGCGGCCGAAACCTTTTGGCCGCGGATTGGCCGACTTTGCCCAGGCAAGGTGTGACCAGCGCCCCGCCGCCCGCCATGAACCGCGCCCCGGCCACAGGCGGAACCGTCCCGGACCCACGACGGAACCTGCAGGTCGCAGCCGGGTTCCGTCCAGCTCGGACGACCGTCGCAGGCGGCGACCGCCCGGCCTGCACAATCTTCTTGTTTTCAGCCACACTTGACTGACCCTTGGGTATTCGAAATCATCGTTCGGACGGTGGCCGGGTTCATCGACGGGGAGGATCGGATTCCGGGAGGTCCACGACCGGTTCCGACCCGGCTGCGGTTTTTCGGGGAGTCAGGGCCGCGATTTCCGCCACGGGCGCGCCGGATGAGCGACTCCGGTCGAAGGGGCGGTGACCGGCATCGGCCCGGTGGCCGGCGCGGCGTCCGGATGCCGGCCGGATAGCTCGACGAAGTCGCCGCGAGGTGTATCCACGGCACCTGCGGACGGATCAGAGAGTGTGGGGGACGGCTGCCACCCGCGGCCGGGTCCCCGCGGACCGAGAGGGAGAGGCACTGTGGACACCGTAGGCGGAACCCCCGCGGCGAGGCCGGCCGTGCTGCCCGAGGGAGAGCTGCCGAGGGTGGAACCCGACGGAGTGCGGGCCCTCCTCGCCGGCACCGGCGGTGCAGCCCGGTGAGCGACCTGCCGAAGGGCTCGATGCGGCGGTTCCTGAAGGTGGCGTCGCTGCCGCTCGGATACGCGGGGCGCACCGCCTTCGGGGTGACCAAGCGTCTCGCGGGCGGCGCCGAGGACCTGATCAGGACCGAGATCGAGGAACGCACCGCCAAGCAGCTCTTCGCCGTGATCGGTGAACTCAAAGGCGGTGCACAGAAGTTCGCCCAGGTTCTCAGCGTGATGGAGAGCGCGCTGCCGGAGAACCTGGTCCGGCCCTACCGGGCGGCGCTGACCAGTCTGCAGGAGGCGGGACCGGCCCTGCCGGCCCCCAGGGTCCACGCCGTGCTGCGCACGCAACTGGGGGACAACTGGCGTGAGCTGCTGACGGAGTTCACCGACCGGCCGGTGGCAACCGCCTCCATCGGCCAGGTGCACCGGGGACGTTGGCACGACGGCCGGGACGTCGCGGTCAAGGTCCAGCATCCCGGCGCCGCCGAGGCCCTCACCTCGGACTTCGATCAACTGACCCGGATGGGCTGGATCATCGACCGGGTGACCGGCGGCGAGCTCAACGTCAACGAGGTGGTGACGGAGCTGCGCGAGCGGATGGCGGAGGAACTGGACTACCTCCTGGAGGCCGACTCCCAGGCCGCGTTCGCGGAGGCCTTCGCGGACGACCCGGACTTCCTCGTGCCCCGGGTGGTCAAGGCCACCGAACGCGTCCTGGTGACCGAGTGGATGGACGGCACACCAGCGTCCGCCGTCATGTCCGACGGCGACCAGGCGGACCGGGACCGGCTGGGGCTGCTGCTCACGCGGTTCAACCACGCGGGGCCGAACCGCTGCGGCATGCTGCACGCCGACCCGCACCCGGGGAACTTCCGCCTCACCGACGACGGCCGGCTCGGGGTGCTCGACTTCGGCGCCGTGGCCCGGCTGCCCGACGGGCCGGTGCCGTGGATGGGCCCGATGATGCGGGCCTGTGCCGACGGCGAAACGGAGCGGATGGTCGAGCTGATGCGGGAAGTGGGGCTCCTCAAGGACCGCAAGGGCGCCAAGGGTGAGGCGGCCGGGGAGGCCGAGGACTGGGGCTGGCTGACCCGCTCGCTGGAGATGTTCGTACAGCCGCTGGCCGAGGAGGTCTTCGCCTTCGACCGTGAATGGCTGCGCGAGGCCGTGCGGAGGGCCACGCTCACCAAGGACGCGGAGATCCTCAGGGACCGTATGGTGACCATGCCGGAGCACGTGCTCATGCAGCGGGTGTGGATGGCCGAACTGGCCATGCTCAGCCAGCTGGGCGCCCGGATTCCGTACCGGGCCGAGGCCATTGCGGGGATGCCGGGCTTCGCACTCGACTCCTCCGCGTCCGATTCGCCCGCCCCACGGCCCGATGGCCGCACTCCGTGAGCCCGCGGCGCCCGGCCGCGCGGCCGCCCGGCCGCCCGCGCGCCCGGGGGCTCACAGGCTCACGGGCGGCGACCGGGACGCCGCCGGGACGGTCACCGCGGAACCGGGTGCCGGCGTGATCCGAATCACGTCCGTCACCGAGTTCCCCCTTTCGCTTTCGCCGCCCGCTCCGGCCACCGGAATTCCGCCCACCGCGGGGAACCACCGGCTCCGCATTTCACAAGCCGGAAAACCACTCCGTCCGCCTCCACCACTCCCACCTGGCGTTCTTCGCGGCCTATAGCGGCGCCGGCTTTCCACCGACCCCGTCCCCGACGTTCCGGGCCCCGGGAATCCGCGGCCGGCGCGCCATCCGAAACGACAAGTGGAAGCCTGGCTCCCCTTTTTGCCGGCACCGGCCGCCGGCCCCCGTCAACCCCCCGAACAGATTCCGTGCGTGCAAATTCGACCGTTGACATCAGACCCCCGCGGCGCCGTATAGTAAGCCCCTGTAGCGCCATTCCAGCAGTTGTTGAGACGCGACGCTATGTCTACTCATGGTGAGTCGTCAGCTGTGCACAGCCGTCCGGGGATCGGCCAACGGGACGAACACATGAGAGCGACGGGGGATAACATGAAGGCTCTTGCTCTGCATCGTCTTGTCGACGAATGCCTGGCCGGAAACCAGGACAGCTGGAACCAGATCGTCGACAGCTACACACCACTGATCTGGGCCATAGTCCGGGGGCACCGACTTTCCACTGCCGACTGCGAAGACGTCATCCAGACGACCTGGCTGCGGGTGATCCAGCACCTGGGACAGCTCAGGGACCCGGAGAAGTTGGCGCACTGGCTCTCGGCGGCGGCGCGCCGCGAGAGCCTCAAGCACATCCGGAGGTCCGGGCGGAGCACGCCCGCCGACGAACCCGAGGTGTTCGACCGCCCCGAGCCGTCCGAGAACCAGCCGGAGGAAGAGGCGCTCCGACAGGAGACCCGTGACGAGGTCCTCCTCGCCTACTGCTCGCTCTCACCCAAGTGCCAGGCGCTCCTCGGACTGCTGGTGGCCGACCCACCCATGTCGTACGACGAGGTCAGCGCCACGCTGGGGATGCCCCGCGGTTCCATCGGCCCGTTCAGAAGCCGCTGCCTGAAGCACCTGGAGCGCGCCATGGCCGTCGAGGCCGACCGCTCCGAGCGGGCGCGGGAACTGTTCGACACCATCAAGGGAATGGGTCTGCGGGCTTTCGCCCTGGAGAGCGGGGCCGGACTGGGAACGGCCGGCGGGAGCAGCCGGGTGACGGTCGGCTGACCCGGCGAACCCGGCCCCCGGGGGGACGGACGCAGCACCGTTCCGCGCGGCTTCGTGCGCAATGAACGGGAAGAGCGCCTTCGCGTTCCCGAGCGCTCTGGAAGTGGGTCGCCCCACCGCCTCCGCCAACTTCTCCAGCACCCGACCGCCGCCATCTTCCACCCTGCTCACCTCCACCGTTTAGTTAACCCCTTAACTACACACAACAGGGTAGGGCAAAGTTCATCGAACGACAATCCGTCGGGCATTGTCGGGATCCAGAACCTCACATTTCCGCCGCCACCGGGAAGGAATCCCGGAGGCCTGGCCACCGTGTTTCACGACGGCATCTGCCGGCAATTGCCCGCGATGTCGCGTTCCGCGCAATCCATGGGGACAAGATGAGCAATTCGATCACGCAAACCAGCGACTGGCTGCGCCGATTCCACCCGGCCGACGCGGCCCCGGCCCGGCTGGTGTGCTTTCCGCACGCGGGCGGGTCAGCCACCTACTACTTTCCGGTGTCCCGGGCCCTGTCACCCGCCGTCGACGTGGTCGCCGTGCAGTACCCGGGGCGGCAGGACCGGCGCGGCGAGGAGCCGGTCGACGACGTCTGCAAGCTGGCCGACATCCTGGCCGAGGAACTCCGGTCCTGGACGGACCGCCCGCTCGCGCTCTTCGGGCACAGCCTCGGCGCGACCCTCGCCTACGAGGTCGCCCTTCGGCTGGAGGCCGGGGGCCTCGCCCCGGTCGTGCTGTTCGCGTCCGGCCGGCGAGCGCCCGCCTGCCACCGGGAAGGCAGCAAGGTGTACCTCAGCGACGACGCGACGCTGCTCGACACCATCAAGAAGCTCAGCGGCACCAACCCTCAGCTGCTGGAGGACGACGAGCTGCTGCGCAGTCTGCTGCCGGCCATCCGCGCCGACTACAAGGCGGCCGAGACCTACCGCCGGCACCCCGGGGCGCCGCTGCTGCGCTGCCCGGTGATCACGCTGACGGGTGACGCGGACCCGGAGGTCACCCGCGCCGAGGCCGAGGCGTGGGAAGGGCACACCACGGGTGCCTTCGCGCTGCACGAGTACGCCGGCGGCCACTTCTACCTCAACGACCACGCACCGGCCGTGATCGCCCGCATCCGCGAGGCACTCGTCCGCTGACACCGGGGCCGCGCGCGGCCGGCGGGCCACTCGCCGGCCCGGCCCCGGAGCAGGAGCAGAGCAGGAGCAGGACCAGAGCGGGGGCGCCCCGGCCAACGGGCCCGGGGCGCCCCCGCTTCCGTCATGTCCGGCGCAGCACCGGAACCACGTAGCGGCCGAAGACCAGCTCGCGCATGACCTCGTCGCCGCCCTCGACGACGGACACGTAGCGGATGTCCCGGAGCAGCTTCCCGATCGGCAGGTCGTGGGTGTAGCCCAGGCCCCCGAACATCTCCGAGCCCGCGCTCGCCACGCTCCAGCCCGTCTGACCACAGAACATCTTGGCCGTCAGCGCCGACTTGAGCGTGCCCTGCCGGGCGAACAGCGCCGCCGCGTCGGGGTCCGTCATGATCCTGTCGAAGTCACGGCCCGCCCTGAGCAGATGACTCTTCATGACGTCGATCTGCATCTCCATCTGACCCAGCTGCTGCGCGAACACCGGGCTGTCGAGGAGGGTGCCGTCACGGAACGGCTTGGCCTTCGCGTAGAGCATGCAGTGGTCACGGACCCGGCGGGCGATGCCGAGCGCCGTCGCCGCGATCAGGATGCGGCTGGCGTTGAGGCCTATCTCGAGCAGCCGGAGACCGGATCCCTCCAGCCGGTTGCCCGCGGGCACCCGGACCCGGTCCAGCCTCACCTGGTAGGTGTGGGAGGCCCGCAGCCCGATGACGTCCCAGCGCTTGACGATCTCGACCCCGGGGGTGTCCCTCGGCACCACGACCGCGAGGTAGTCCTCCGGGTCCTCCGCCGACCGGGCGATGACGACCAGGAAGTCCGCGAAGTCCGTGTTGGTCGAGAAGAACTTCTCACCGCTGATGACGAGGTCGCCGCCCTCCCGGGTGGCCACCGTCTCGATCTTGTTGAGCTCGCTGCCGGCGGTGCGCTCGCTGCCCAGCGTGGCGCAGAAGGAGCCGCGCTCCGCCATGGGCCTGAGGTACCGGGCCTTCAGGTCGTCGGACCCGTACAGCTGCACCATGGTGGTGCCGAGGACGGAGATGAACAGCGTGAACGCGACGCCCGCGTCGCCGTAGGCGATCTCGTTGACGATCTCGACGCCGTCCTCCAGGCCGAGGCCCCGGCCGCCGAGTTCCTCCGGCAGCCACCAGTTGGCCAGCCCCGTCTCGCGGAACTTCTCGTACACCTCCGAGGGCTTTTCGGCCAGCTCGTCCAGTTGCCTCGCATCGCCGGACAGCTCCGCCTTGACGAATCGCCGGACGGTCTTCAGGTATTCCGTGGTCATCATTTCACCGTTCATTCGGAGTAGGCCCGCTGGACGAGCGCCGCGATGTCCATCGCGTCGATCTCCTCGTCGAGCTCCTCGATCGCTTCTGCTTCTGCGTCTTCCGTCCCCTCAGCCGCGGAACCGTCCTCGGGGAACAGCCGGTCCCGCAGGTGCTCCGCCAGCGCGACCGGGGTCGGGTAGTTGAAGACGACGGTCGCGGGGATCTCCACGCCCGTGTCCGTGCGCACGTGGTTGCGGAACTCGACACCGCTCAGGGAGTCGAACCCGATCTCCTTGAAGGACATCTCGCCCTCGATGTCGTCGGTGGAGGGGTAGCCCAGCACCAGGGCCGCCGTCGACAGCAGCAGCTCCAGCAGCGCCTCCGAGCGTTCCCCGGACGACAGCCCGGCCAGTCGCCGCACGAACGACGGCCCGTCGTCCCCGCGGACCGGCTCGGGCCCCGGCGTCGCCGTGACCATCCCGCGGAACAGCGGCGGTACCACCTTCAGCTGCCGCAGCGCCGTCCGGTCGAGCGCGACGGGGACCACCAGAGCCGTGCCGAGGGCGAGCGCGGTGTCGAACAGCGCCGTCCCCTCCGCCGCGGCGAGCGGCACCATGCCGGCCCGCCGGAACCGCGCCAGGTCGACGTCGCCGAGCGTGCCCGCCATGCCGAGCTCCCACGGACCCCACGCGAGCGAGGTCGCAGGCAGGCCCGCCGCCCTGCGGTACGCCGCCAGGGAGTCGAGGAACGTGTTGGCCGCGGCGTAGTTCGCCTGGCCCGCCGTACCGATCGCGCCGGCGACGGACGAGTACAGCACGAACGCCGACAGCGGGAGGTCCTTCGTCAGCTCGTGCAGGTGCCACGCGGCGTCGGCCTTGGGCCGGAACACCCCGTCGAGCTGCTCCGACGTCATGGACTCCACGCCGCCGTCGTCGAGCACGCCCGCCATGTGGACCACCGCGGTCAGCGGCGCGTCCTGCCCGACGGCTCCGATCGCCCCGGCCAGTGCGGCGCGGTCGGACACGTCGCAGGCCGTGATGGTGACCGCCGCGCCGAGCCTGGTCAGCTCCTCGACCAGGTCGGCGGCGCCCGGCGCGGCGGGGCCGCGCCTGCTGAGCATCAGCAGGTTCCGCACGCCGTGCCCGGTCACCAGGTGCCGGGCGAAGAGCGCGCCGAGGCCACCGGTCGCGCCGGTTAGCAGCACCGTCCCGCCGCCGAGCGCCGGGCCGCCGGCCGCCACCGGCGACGCCGCCACCGGTGCGAGGCGCGGTGCGTGGGCGACGCCGCGGCGTACGGCGATCTGCGGCTCACCGGACAGGTCCAGCGACCGGAGGGTGCGCAGCGACTCCTCGTGGCCGTCGGTGTCGACGAGCACGAAACGGTCCGGGTGCTCCGCCTGGACCGACCGCACCAGACCCCAGACCGGGGCGGCGGCCAGGTCCGGCGTCTCGTCCTCGGAGACGGCGACGGCGTTGCGGGTCACGAGGACCCGCCGGTCCGTGCCGAGCCCGTCCGCCAGCCAGGTCCGCACCAGGGCCAGCACCTCGTGCACGGTGGCCCGGGCCGTGCCGGGGACATCCTCGTCCCCGGCCACCGTGACGTGCGTGAACCGGTCCTCCGGCAGCGTTCGGCCGGGCTCGGCCGGGCCGGGCAGCGGCGTCCACTCGACGCTGAACAGGCTGTCGGCCGTCGCTCCCGGAGCCAGCTGTGTCGCGGAGGCCGGCATGAGCGCCAGCGAGTCGACGGACAGGACCGGAGCGCCGCCCGGGCCCGTGATCCGCAGCGACACCTCGTGGGTGCCGATGCGTGCGGCGTGCACGCGCAGTTCCGTTCCGCCGTCGCCGTGGAGGCGCACCCCGGAGAAGGAGTACGGGAGGAGCACCTGTCCGGCGTCCGCGCCGGCGAGCAGCGACAGCACCGGGTGCAGGGCCGCGTCCAGCAGTGCGGGGTGGACGGCGAACCCGGCCTCGGCGTGCGGCACCCCGTCCGGGAGCCGGATCTCGCCGTACGCCTCGTCCTCGGTCTGCCACAGGCCGAGCAGGCCTCGGAAGGCGGGCCCGTACGCGTAGCCGCGCTCGGCGAGGCGGGGGTAGAGGTCGGCCGGGTCCACCGGTGCGGCCCCGGCCGGCGGCCAGGTGTGCGGTGCGGCATCCGCCGCGGGGGCCTGCGCCGCCCCGTCGGCGGCGAGCACACCGGTGGCGTGCCGCGTCCACGACCGGGACCCGGCGGGCCGGGTGTGGAAGCCGATCTCGCGCCGGCCCGAGCCGTCGGGGGCGCCGACGGTGACCTGCAGCTGGACCGGGTCGTCGCCGAGGACCAGCGGCGTCTGGAGGTTCAGTTCCTCGACGCGCCGGCACCCGGCCGCGTCCAGGGTCTGCAGCGCCATCTCCACGTAGGCCGTGCCGGGGAGGACGGTCCGGCCGAAGATGCCGTGGTCGGCGAGCCAGGTGTCATCGGTGGGTGAGACCCGGCCGCTGAGGACGATCTGGTCGCCGACGGCGAGTTCGGTGACGGCGGAGAGGAGCGGGTGCTCGACCGCGTCGATCCCGGTGGCGGCGACAGCGCCCCGCGGCGCCTCGCTCCGCGCCCAGTAGCGCTGGCGGTCGAAGGCGTACGTGGGCAGGTCGACCTGCCGTCCGGCACCGCCGACGGCGTCGAGGTACGCACGCCAGTCCACGGGCACGCCGGCGACGTGCATCCGGGCCAGCGCCTCGCCGAGGGAGCGGGATTCGGACCGCGCCTTGCGGGCCACCGGGATCGCGGGCGTGTCCGGCGCGATCTGGGCGAGGGTCTCCTGGGCCATCGCGGACAGCACGCCGTCCGGGCCGACCTCGACGAACGCCTCGACGCCGACGGCCACGGCGGCGCGCACGCCGTCGGCGAACCGCACGGCCTCGCGGACGTGGCGCACCCAGTACTCGGGGCGGTCCAGCTCACCGGCCCCGGCCGGACCGCCGGTCACGTTCGAGATCACCGGGATGTGCGGGGCCGCGTACGAGAGCGACCGGGCCACCTCCTCGAACTCCGCCAGCATGGGCTCCATCAGCGGCGAGTGGAAGGCGTGCGAGACGCGCAGCCGCTGGGTCTTGTAGCCCGCGTCCGAGAACATGGACTCGATGTCGAGGACCACGTCCTCGGCGCCGGAGACGACGGTGGAGGTGGGGCCGTTGACCGCGGCGACCGAGGCGGAGTCCTCGTTGCCCTCCAGCGCCTCGCGGATCTCGTCCTCGTCGGCCTGGACGGCCACCATCGCACCGCCCCGGGGCAGCGCCTGCATCAGCCGGCCGCGCGCGGCGACCAGGCGGGCCGCGTCGGCGAGCGGGAACACGCCGGCCACGTGGGCGGCGGCGATCTCCCCGATGGAGTGTCCGATCAGGACGGCCGGCTCCGCGCCGAAGGATTCCAGCAGCCGGTACGCCGCCACCTCGAAGGCGAACAGCGCGGGCTGCGTCATCGCCGTCCCGTCGAGCAGCGCGGCCGCCGCCGAGCCGGGCTCCGCGCCGACGACCTCGTCGAGCGGGTGCTCCAGCAGCGGGGCGAACGCATCGCGGACCTCGTTCCACGCCCGGGCGAACACGGGGAAGTCGCGGGCCAGTTCGCGGCCCATGCCGAGCCGCTGGCTGCCCTGCCCGGAGAACAGGACGGCGACGGGCGGAGCGGCGCTCGCGGAGCCGACGACCAGACCGGCGGCCCGGTCACCCGCGGCCAGCGCGGTCAGGCCGGACATCAGCTCCGCCCGCCCGGCTCCGAGCACCACCGCGCGGTGGTCGAGGACGGTCCGGCCGGTCGCGAGGGTCCGGGCGACGTCGGCGACGCCGGGTGCCGGGTCGGCGGACAGGGCTCCGGCCAGGCGCTCGGCCTGCGCGGCCAGACCCGACGCGGTCCGCGCGGACACCAGCCACGGCAGCACGCCGGCCGGCTCGGCGGACGGCGTCTCCTCGTCGGGGTCGCCCTGCTCGACGATGACGTGGGCGTTGGTGCCGCTGATGCCGAACGAGGAGACGCCGGCGCGGCGCGGCCGGCCGGCCTCCGGCCAGGCCCGCTGCTCGGTGAGCAGCTCCACGGCGCCCGCCGACCAGTCGACGTGCGAGGTCGGCTCGTCGGCGAACAGCGTCCTGGGGAGGATGCCGTTACGCATGGCCATGACCATCTTGATCACACCGGCGACGCCCGCGGCGGCCTGCGTGTGCCCGATGTTCGACTTGACCGAGCCCAGCCACAGCGGCTGCGGGCGGTCCTCCCCGTACGTGGCCAGGAGGGCCTGCGCCTCGATCGGGTCGCCGAGCGACGTGCCGGTCCCGTGGGCCTCCACCGCGTCGACGTCGGCCGTGCCCAAGCCGGCGCCGGCCAGCGCGTGCCGGATGACCCGCTCCTGCGAGGGGCCGTTCGGCGCGGTCAGACCGTTGCTCTCGCCGTCCTGGTTGATCGCGCTGCCCCGGAGCACCGCGAGCACGCGGTGGCCGTTGCGCCGGGCGTCGGAGAGCCGCTCCAGCACCAGCACGCCGACGCCCTCGGACCATCCGGTGCCGTCGGCCGCCTCGGAGAACGCCTTGCAGCGACCGTCCGCGGCGAGGCCGCCCTGCCGGGAGAACTCCACGAAGATGCCGGGCGTCGACATGACCGTCACACCACCGGCGAGGGCCAGCGAGCAGTCCCCCGACCGCAGGGACTGCGCGGCCATGTGCAGGGCCACCAGCGACGACGAGCAGGCGGTGTCGACGGTCACGGCCGGGCCCTCGAAGCCGAACGTGTAGGCGACCCGGCCGGACACCACGCTGGACGCGGCCCCGGTCAGGGCGTGCCCGGCCAGGTTCTCGGGGACCTCCCCCAGCCGCGGCAGGTAGTCCTGGCCCATCGCGCCCATGAAGACGGCGGTACGGCTGCGGCGCAGCCCCGCCGGGTCCTGGCCGGCACGCTCCAGCGCCTCCCACGCCACCTCCAGCACCAGCCGCTGCTGCGGGTCCATCGAGGTCGCCTCGCGCGGGCTGATCCGGAAGAAGCCCGCGTCGAAGTCGCCCGCGTCGGGCAGGAACCCGCCGACCCGGGCGTAGTCCCCGCCGGGTGCGGCGGGCCAGCCGCGGTCCTGCGGGAACGGCGTGATCGCGTCGACGCCGTCCACGACCAGCCGCCAGAGGTCCTCGGGCGAGGCCACCCCGCCCGGGTACCGGCAGCCCATGCCGATGATCGCGATCGGGTCGTCCGAGGCGGCGGTGGAGCCGTCCTCGGCCGGGACCCCGTCCGGCTGCCCGTGCCCGAACAGCTTGCCGTGCATGTGCCGCACCACGGCCCTCGGGGTCGGGTGGTCGAACAGCAGCGAGGTCGGCATGTGCAGACCGGCGGCGTCGTTGAGGCGGTCCCGCAGGTCGACGGCCGTCACCGAGTCGAAGCCGAGCTCCTTGAACGTGCTGTCCGCCTCGACGGCGGCCGGGTCGCTGTGCCCGAGCACGGCCGCCGCGTGCGAGCGGACGAGCCGCCACAGCTCCTGGTCGCTGGGCCGGACGCCGGCGGCCGTCCCGGCCCGCCCGGACGCACCGGCCTGTTCCGCCTGCTCGGGGCGGGACACCGTCGGCGGACCCGTCGTCAGGGCCGGCCGGACCGCCTCACCGCTGATCCAGAAGGGTTCGCGCTGGAACGCGTAGGTGGGCAGCTCCACCCGGCGGGCGCCGTCGAACAGGCTCCGCCAGTCGACCGCGACGCCCTTGGTGTACAGCTCGGCCATCGACAGCAGCAGGCGGCGGACGTCGCCCTCGTCCCGGCGCAGCGTCCCCTGGGCGAGGACGCCGTCGACGGTGTCCCGGACCGCCATGGCCAGCACGGGATGGGGGCTGATCTCCAGGAACACCTGGTGCCCGTCGTGCGCGGCCTGCCGCACGGTGTCCGCGAACCGGACCGGCCGGCGCAGGTTCGCGAACCAGTACGCGGGGCCGAGATCGGCCGCGCCCAGCGGACCGCCGGTGACCGTCGAGTAGAAGGCCACCTCGGTGTCGGTCGCCGTGATGCCCGCGGCGGCGGCCAGGGTCTCCTCCCGGACGGCCTCCACCTGCGGCGAGTGGGAGGGGAAGCCGGTGCGGATGACACGCGCGCGGATGCCGCGCGCCTCGCAGTCGGCAACGAGCTCGCGCACCGCCTCGCTCTCACCGGAGACCGTCACCACACGGGGGCTGTTCACCGCGGCGATCGCCACCCGGCCGGTGTCGACGTCCTCGGCCGGCATCGCGAGGGACGCCATCTCCCCCAGGCCGACCAGGCCGGTGGCGATGACCCGGCTGCGCCCCACGATCAGCCGGAGGCCGTCCTCCAGGGACAGCATCCCCGCCGCGCAGACGGCCGCGACCTCGCCCTGCGAGTGGCCGACGACGGCGTCGGGGGCGAGGCCCACGGAACGCCACACCTCCGCCAGGGACACCATCACGGCGAACAGCGCGGGCTGCATGACGCCGACCTGCTCCAGGGCCGCCCCGTCGGCGAGGACGTCCCGCAGGGACCAGTCGGTCAGTTCGCCGAGCAGCCGCTCGCACGCGTCCATCCGGGCCGCGAACACCGGGTTCGACTCCCACAGGCCGAGGGCCATCCCGGCCCACTGCGAGCCCGCGCCCGGGAACACCCAGACGAGGCCCGCCCTGGCCGACGCCTCACCCGTGACGACGTGCGCGGACGCCTCGCCCGCCGCCAGCGCGGCCAGACCGTCCAGGAGCTCCGCACGGTCCGCGGCGACGACCACCGCCCGGTGCTTCAGCGCCGAGCGGGTCGTGACGGCGGACCAGCCGACGTCGGCCGGCTCCAGCTCCGGGTCGGACTCCACCCGCTGCCGCAGCCGCTCAGCCTGGGCGCGCAGCGCCGCCGCGGACCTGGCGGACACGACGACGGGCACCGGGGAGCCGCCGGCGGGGGCCGCGGGCGCGTTGTCGGACTCCGGGTGGGCGGCGACGACGAGGTGGCAGTTGGTCCCGCCGATGCCGAAGGAGCTCACGCCGGCGAGCCGGTCACCGGCGGGCCACGGCCCGGTGGACGAGTTCACCCGGAGCTTCCAGGCGTCCATCGGTATGGCGGGGTGCGGCTCCGCGAAGTTGAGGCTCGCCGGGAGGAGGCCGTGCTTCACCGACAGTGCGACCTTGATCAGGCCGACGACTCCGGCGGCCGGTTCGAGGTGCCCGATGTTGGTCTTCACCGACCCGACGAGCAGCGGCCGCCCGGGGTCGCGGCCCTCGCCGAAGACCGCGCCCAGCGCGCCCGCCTCCACCGGGTCGCCCGCCCTGGTGCCGGTGCCGTGCAATTCGACGTAGCGCACCTGCTCGGGCGTCACGCCTGCCGCGGCGTGTGCCTCCCGCAGGAGGGCCTGCTGCGCGTCGCCGTCCGGGACGGTCAGCGCCTGGCCGGCGCCGTCGTGGTTGACCGCGCCGCCGAGCAGGACGCAGTAGATCCGGTCGCCGTCCGCGACCGCGTCCGCGAGCTTCTTGAGGACGACCACGCCCGCGCCCTCGCCCCGGACGAATCCGTTGGCGCGGGCGTCGAAGGTGTGGCTGCGGCCGTCCGGGGAGAGCGCGCCCGCTCGGGCGAGGGGCAGCGCGGCCTCCGGCACCAGGTTCAGGTGGACGCCGCCGGCCAGGGCGAGCCGGGCCTCGCCCGAGCGCAGGCTCTCGGCGGCCAGGTGCACGGCGACGAGGGAGGAGGACTGTGCGGTGTCCACGACGAGGCTGGGCCCGTGCAGGCCGAACCAGTGGGAGATCCGGTTGGCGATCAGCCCGCGGTTCAGCCCGGCCAGCGAATGGTGGGACACCGCGTCGGGACCGTGCCGGTGCACCAGCGACATGTAGTCGTCGCCCGCGGCGCCGATGAACACCGCCGTCGCGCTGCCGCGCAGGTCGTCCGGCATCACACCGGCGTCCTCCAGCGCCGTCCAGCTCAGTTCGAGTGCGAGGCGCTGGCGCGGGTCCATCGCCTCGGCCTCACGCGGCGAGATCCCGAAGAACCCGGCGTCGAAGTCGGCCACGCCGTCCACGAAGCCACCCCGCCGGTAGCGGGCCAGCTCCGGTACGTCGTACCAGCGCTCCGCCGGCGCTTCCACGATCGCGTCGACGCCGTCCTGGAGCATCCGCCAGAAGGCGGGGACGTCGGCGGCCCCCGGGACCCGGCACGACATGCCCACGACGGCAACGGCTTGCTGATTCACTTCAGTCCTCTTCCCCGATGTGCTCGGCCACCGCCACTTGGCGGAAGGCCCACGTCACTTGGCAGTGGAGGTCCCGGGTACCGGCCGCCGCCCGACGGCGGCGGCCGGTACCCGCGCGTGCCCCGCACGGGCACGCTTCCCTCCACTCCGGCGTTCTCCGTGCCACCGTCCGACGTCGAGCCGGCGGACACGGTCGGTCACCCCCGGGCCGCGTCCGGAGGGGCGTTGGCGAGGCCGCCGCCGGTCACGCGGTGTCCGCCCGGGCCATCCGGATCAGGGCCGCGGCGTCCATGTCGTCGATCGAGGCGGCCGTTCCCCCGTCGTCGGCCGCACCGCCCGTCCCGTCCGCGAGGTCGGTCCGTGCGAGGTCCCGCAGGGTGTCGAGCAGGCCGGCCTTGCGCAGACGGCCGATCGGGATCGACGCCAGCACGGCACGGATCTCCTCCTCCTCGGACCGCGGCTCGACGGGCGTGCCGTCCAGAGCGGCCTCCGAGAGGACGAACCGGGCGATCGCCACCGGGGTCGGGTGGTCGAAGACCAGCGTCGCGGGCAGCCGCAGGCCGGTGTCCTGCGTCAGCCGGTTGCGCAGCTCGACCGCGCTCAGCGAGTCGAACCCGAGCTCCTTGAACGCCCGGTTCGCGGTGATCGCCGCGGCGGACGTGTGCCCCAGGACGGCGGCCACCTGCGACTGCACCAGGTCCAGCACCACCCGCTCGCGGTCGGCCTCCGCCACGCCGGCGAGGCGCTGCGCCAGCGAGCCGCTCGTACCAGCCCGGCGGGCGGGCGCCGGAACCAGGCCGCGGAGCAGGGCCGGCAGCAGACCCGCCCTCGCCTGGGCCCGGAGGGCGGCCGTGTCGAGCTTCACGGGCGCGAGCAGGGCCGTGTCCGAGGCGAGTGCCTGGTCGAACAGGGCGAGTCCGAGCTCGGCCGGCATGGCACCGATGCCCAGGCGCGCCAGGCGGGTCCGGTCGGCCTCGGCCAGCTCGCCGCTCATGCCGCCGGCCTCGGCCCAGAGGCCCCAGGCCAGCGACGTGGCGGCCAGGCCTTCCGCCCGGCGCTTGGCCGCGAGCGCGTCGAGGGCCGCGTTGGCCGCGCCGTAGTTGGCCTGACCGGGGCTGCCGATCAGTGCTGCGGCGGAGGAGAAGAGGACGAAGGCCGAGAGGTCCATGTCCGCGGTGAGCTCGTGCAGGTGCCACGCCGCATCGAGCTTGGGCCGCATGACCCGCTCGATCTGCTCCGCGGTCATCGACTCGATCACGCCGTCGTCCAGCACACCGGCCGCATGCACGACGGCCGTCAGCGGCCGCTCCAACGATGCGATGAGAGCAGCCAGTTGGTCGCGGTCGGCGACGTCGCAGGCCTCGACCCGCGCCGTCGCGCCGGCCGCCGCCAGCTCCGCCACCAGCTCGGCGACACCCTCCGCCGCCGCACCACGCCGGCTCACCAGCAACAGGTCCTCGACCCCGTGACGCTCCACCAGATGCCTCGCGAACAGCGCACCGAGACCGGACGTACCACCCGTGACCAGCACCGGCCCGTCCAGGACGGGCAGCGCGACCTGCGCCGCCGACGACCGCGCCAGGCGCGGCGCGAGCAGGCGCCCCGCGCGCACGGCGAGCTGCGGCTCGTCGGCGGCGAGCACCGCGTCCCAGTCCGGGGCGGCGCCGTCGGCGACGTCCACGACCGTGAAGCGGTCCGGGTGTTCGACCTGGGCGCCGTGCACCAGGCCCCACACCGAGGCCTGCACGACGTCCGGCGTTCCGCCGTCGGCGGCGACGCCGTTGCGGGTGGCCACGATCAGCCGTGCCCGCCCGAGCCGCTCGATCGTCAGCCAGCGCTTCACCAGCGCCAGGGCCTCGGCCACGGCCGTCAGCGCTGCGCCGGCCGTGCCGCCGTCGGCAGCCGGGCCACCGGCCGGGTTCGCGAGGGAGGCGACGACCGCCTCCGGTGCCTCGGCACCGTCGGCGAGCGCCTTCTCCAGCGCGTCCAGGTCCGCGAACTCGTCACCGAGGACGGTCACCCGCACCGGTGACGGACGCGACGCGGTCGCGACCTCGGCCCAGTCGAGCTGGAAGAGGGAGTTCCGCCTGGCTCGCTGTCCGGACTCCAGCTGTGCCTGTTCCACCGGCCGCATGTCGAGCCGCGCCATGCTCAGCACGGGCTCGCCGTGCTCGCTCGCGATGTCGACCCTCATCGCGCCGTCGCCGGTCGGGCTGATCCGCGCCCGGACCCGGGACTGCCCCGTCCTGCCGAGCCGGACGCCCGACCAGGAGAACGGCAGCACCGCGGACACGCCCTCGCCCTGCTGCAGCAGGCCACCGTGCATGGCGGCGTCGAAGAGGGCCGGGTGGATGCCGAAGCCTTCGCCACCGGTGTCACCGGGCAGGGCGACCTCCGCGTACACGTCACCCCCGGAGCGCCAGACCGCACGCACGCCCTGGAAGGCCGGCCCGTAGTCGTAGCCCAGGTCGGTCATCCCCGCGTAGAGGGCGTCCACCGACGCCTCCTCCGCCCCCGCGGGCGGCCACTCGGCGGCCCAGGGAGCAGCGGACTCGGTGTCGGGAGCGAGCAGCCCGCGAGCGTGACAGGTCGTCTCCGCCCGCTCGTCGTCGTCGCCGTTCTCCGGGCGGGTGTACACCGCCACCTCACGGCGGCCGTCCTCCCCGGCCCGGCCGACCGTCACCTGAACCTGCCGGGTGATGCCCTCCTCCAGGAGCAGCGGCGCCTCCAGGACGAGTTCGTCGACGACGGGGGTGTCGGTCTGGCGGCCGGCGGTGAGGGCGAGCTCGACCAGCGCGGTCCCGGGCACGATCACCGTGCCGAGGACGACGTGGTCACGGGTCCAGGGCTGGGTGTCGGTGGACAGCCGGCCGGTCAGGACCCACTCGTCGCGGTCGCCGACCTGGACGGCCGCCGCCAGGACCGGATGCCCGATCCGGCTCTGCCCGGCCGCCGCCACGTCCCCGGCACCGCTGCCCGGCGCGAGCCAGTACCGCTCACGCTGGAACGCGTAGGTCGGGAGCTTGACCCGGGCCGCACCCGCGTCCCGGTAGAACGCGGACCAGTCCACGTCCACGCCTGCGACATGGGCGCGTCCCAGGAACCCTGTGAAGGTCTCCACCTCGGGGTGCTTGGCGCGCAGCGCGGGGACGAGCACTGCGTCCTGTACACCGAGCTCGTCCAGACTCTGGCGGGCCATCGCGGTCAGCACACCGTCCGGGCCGAGCTCCAGGAAGCGGCGCACGCCCGCCTCGTGGAGCGTCCGCACACCGTCCGCGAAACGCACCGCCTGACGCACGTGCCGCACCCAGTAACCCGGATCGGCAAGCTCGGACGAGACCAGAGCGCCCGTCACGTTCGACACCACCGCGATCCGCGGCGCCGCATACGACAGACCCCGCGCGACCTGCTCGAACTCCGCGAGCATCGGCTCCATCCGCGGCGAGTGGAACGCGTGACTCACCCGCAGACGCGAAGTCTTACGGCCCTCCCAAGCCGGAAGCCACTCCTCGGCGGCGTCCGCGTCACCGGACACGACCACCGACCGCGGGCCGTTGACCGCCGCGATCTCCAGCCGGCCCTCGAACCCGGCGAGCGAAGCCGTGACCTCGTCCTCCCCCGCCTGCACCGCAACCATCGCACCGCCCGCCGGCAGCGCACCCATCAGCCGGCCACGCGCCACCACCAGCGCACACGCATCCGCCAGCGACAGCACACCCGCCACGTGCGCGGCCACGATCTCACCGACCGAATGCCCCATCACGTGGTCCACCCGGACCCCGAAGGACTCCACCAGGCGGAACAGCGCCACCTCGACCGCGAACAGTGCGGCCTGCGTGAACTCCGTCGCATCCAGCAGAGCCGCCTCCGCCGAACCCTCCTCCGCACTCAACAGCGCCCACAGCGAACGCCCCAGCAGCGGATCCAGCTCCGCACACACCTGCTCCAGCGCGGTGTCGAAGGCCGGGAACGCCCCCGCCAGCTCCACACCCATCCGAGCACGCTGCGAACCCTGACCGGTGAACAACACCGCCGTCCGACCCGGAACCACGCGGCCCTCGACCACCCGAGCCGCCGGATCACCGACCGCCAACGCGGCCAGACCGGCGAGGAGTTCGTCCCGGTCCGAGGCGACGACCACACCACGGGAGTCGAGCTGCGCCCGGGAGACGACCGCCGAGAAGCCGACATCGGCGAGCGACAGTCCAGGCTCCGAAAGGAGATGCGCCCGCAGCCGGTCGGCCTGCTCGCGCAGCGCCGCGGCGGACTTGCCCGACACCACGACCGGCACGAGCGGCAGCTCGGTCGACTCCGGTGCCTCGGCCGGCTCCGCGGCCGGGGCCTCCTCCAGGATCACGTGCGCATTGGTGCCGCTCACACCGAACGAGGACACACCCGCGCGCCGCGGACGCTCCGCCGGCGCAGACCATTCGCGGGCCTCGGTCAGCAGTTCCACCGCGCCCGAGGCCCAGTCCACGTGCGGCGACGGCTCGTCCACGTGCAGCGTCCGCGGCAGAACCCCGTGCCGCATCGCCATCACCATCTTGATCACACCGGCCACGCCGGCGGCCGTGGAGCTGTGTCCGATGTTGGACTTGATCGAGCCCAGCCACAGCGGGTCACCCGCCCGCTCCTGGCCGTAGGTCGCCAGCAGCGCCTGGGCCTCGATCGGGTCACCCAGCTTCGTACCCGTCCCATGACCCTCGACCGCATCGACGTCCGCCGCGGTCAGGCCGGAGTTGGCCAGCGCCTGCCGGATGACCCGCTCCTGCGAGGGGCCGTTCGGAGCGGTCAGACCGTTGCTCGCACCGTCCTGGTTCACCGCACTCCCGCGCAGCACCGCCAGCACGTCGTGCCCCTTGCGACGCGCATCCGACAGCCGCTCCACCACCAGCAGACCAAGGCCGTCCGAGAACCCCGTCCCGTCCGCCGCACCCGCGTACGCCTTGCAACGCCCGTCCGGCGCGAGACCACGCTGACGGCTGAAGTCGATCAGCAGCTGGGGTCCGGTCATCACCGACACCCCGCCGACCAGGGCCATCGAGCACTCGCCCGAGCGCAGCGACTGCGCTGCCATGTGCAGCGCCACCAACGACGACGAGCACGCCGTGTCCACCGTGACCGCCGGCCCCTCCAGGCCGAGGCTGTAGGCGACACGCCCGGACACCACGCTCGTGGTCGTGCCGGTCAGCCGGTAGCCCTCCATCTCCGGCGCCATCGAGCCGCCGTAGTCCGAGGTGACCGCGCCGCAGAAGACGCCCGTGTCACTGCCCCGCAGTGACGTCGGGTCGATGCCGGCGTCCTCGAACGCCTCCCACGCACCCTCCAGCAGCAACCGCTGCTGCGGGTCCATGGACAGCGCCTCGCGGGGGCTGATGCCGAAGAACTCGGCGTCGAAATCGGCGATGCCGTCGACGAAGCCACCACTGCGCGTGTACGAGGTACCCAGGTGGTCCGGGTCCGGGTCGTAGAGCCGCTCCAGGTCCCAGCCGCGGTCGGTGGGCAGGCCGGTTATCGCATCCCGCCCGGAGGCCACCAGGTTCCACAGCTCCTCGGGCGAGATCGCCCCACCCGGGTAGCGGCAGCTCATCCCGACGATCGCCAGCGGCTCGTCGGTGTCCGTTCGGTGTGCCCGGACGGGCGCTGCCGGACGGGACACCTCGATGGTCCCCATGGAGGAGAGCAGCATGCGTGCGGCGGCCAGCGGGGTCGGGTGGTCGAAGACCAGGGTCGCGGGCAGCCGGAGGCCGGTGGCCTGTGCGAGCCGGTTGCGCAGCTCGACCGCGCTCAGCGAGTCGAAGCCGAGCTCCTTGAACGCCCGCTCGGAGTCGATCGCCGCGCCCGAGGCGTGCCCGAGGACGGCGGCGACCTGCGTCTGCACCAGCTCCAGCACCACCCGCTCACGGTCCGCCTCCGGCACACCGGCGAGGCGCTGCGCGAGCGAGCCACCCGCCTCGGCGCGCCGGGTCTGCGTCCTCACCAGGGCACGCAGCAGCGGGGCCAGCATTCCGGCCCGCGCACGGGACCGGAGTACGGCCGTGTCGAGCTTCACCGGCGCGGCCAGGGCCGTGTCGGCGTTGAAGCTCTGGTCGAACAGTTCCAGGCCCAGCTCCGCGGAGAGGGCGCTGACGCCCATCCGCTCCAGCCGGGCGATCTCGTCGTCGCCGAGCTGCGCGGTCATGCCGCCGGCCTCGGTCCAGAGGCCCCAGGCCAGGGACGTGGCGGGCAGGCCTTCCGTGCGGCGCTTGGCCGCGAGGGCGTCGAGGGCCGCGTTGGCCGCCGCGTAGTTCGCCTGACCCGGAGCGCCGATCAGCGCCGCGACCGAGGAGAAGAGGACGAAGGCCGAGAGGTCCATGTCCGCGGTGAGCTCGTGCAGGTGCCACGCCGCATCGAGCTTGGGCCGCATGACCCGCTCGATCTGCTCCGCGGTCATCGTCTCGATCACACCGTCGTCCAGCACACCCGCCGCATGCACGACGGCCGTCAGCGGCCGCTCCAACGATGCGATGAGAGAAGCCAGTTGGTCGCGGTCGGCGACATCGCAGGCCTCGACCCGCACCGCCGCACCGGCCGCCGCCAGCTCCGCCACCAACTCGGCGACACCCTCCGCCGCCGCACCACGCCGGCTCACCAGCAGCAGGTCACGGACCCCGTGACGCTCCACCAGGTGCTTCGCGAACAGCGCACCCAGACCGGAGGTGCCACCCGTGACCAGCACCGTCCCGGAGGGGTCGAGCGCCTGCGGAACCGTGAGGACGACCTTGCCGATGTTGCGGCCCTCACGCAGGAACCGGAACGCCTCTGCACCCCGACGCACATCCCAGGACCGAAGGGGTGAGTGCGTGATCACACCGCGCTCGAACAGCTCGGTGATCTCGACCAGCATCTCCTGCAGACGGTCGATCCCCGCCCCGTCGAACATGTCGAACGCCTCGTACCGCACGCCGGCGTGCGCGGCGCCGACGACCTTCGGGTCGCGGATGTCGGTCTTGCCCATCTCGATGAACCGGCCACCCCGGGGCAGCAGTTCGAGCGTGGTGTCGACGTACTCGCCCGCGAGGGCGTTGAGGACCACGTCGACGCCCGCACCCCCGGTCGCCTCAAGGAACGCCTCACGGAAGGCCAGATCGCGCGAGGAGGCGATCCGCCCGTCCGCAACACCCAGCGCCCGCACCGCATCCCACTTGTGCGCACTCGCCGTCGCGAACACCTCCGCACCCAGGTGATGGGCCAGCTGCACCGCGGCCATCCCCACACCACCCGCGGCGGCGTGCACCAACACCCGCTCCCCCGCCCGCAGCCCCGCGAGGTCGACCAGACCGTAGTACGCCGTCAGATAGACCACCGGCACGGCCGCCGCCTGCGCGAACGACCAGCCCGACGGCATGGGGACGACCATCCGGCGGTCGGCCACCGCCCTCGGACCGAACCCCTGGGGAACGAATCCGTAGACGCGGTCGCCGGGCTTCAGGTCGGTCACCTCGGCACCGACTTCGAGCACGACACCCGCAGCCTCACTGCCCAACGGCGCCTCACCCGGATACATCCCCAGCGCGATCAGCACGTCACGGAAGTTCACCCCCGCAGCCCGCACATCGACCCGCACCTCACCAGCACCCAACGGCCGGCCACCCTCGGACGGAACCAGCGCCAGATCCTCCAACGAACCCGCACGCCCCACCGCCAGACGCCACGCACCACCCGCCGGCAACGACGCGGAAACCCGCCCCAGCCTCGGCACCAGCACCCGACCACCACGCACCGCGAACTGCGGCTCGTCACCACCCGCGAACGAACCCCACTCCGGAACCCCGCCCCCGTCCCCGTCCACATCGACCAACACGAACCGACCCGGATGCTCCGACTGCGCACTACGCACCAGACCCCACACCGGAGCCAACGCCACATCCGCCGCCTCGGCACCGACCGCGACCGCGTTGCGGGTCACCACCGCCAGACGCGCCTCACTCAGCCCCTCCACGGCCAGCCAACGCTGCACCAGCCCCAGGACCTCCACCGCAACCGACCGCGCCGCCTCCGGCCCCCCACCCACAGGAACCCCGACCTCGGCAACGACCAGCTCCGGAACCTCCGCCCCACCGGCCAGCGCCCGCTCCAACGCGCCCAGGTCCGCGAACTCCTCACCGAGGACGGCCACCCGCACCGAACCCACCGGCTCAGCCGCGACCTCCACCCAGTCCACCCGGAACAGCGCATCGCCGACACCCTGTGCACGCTCAAGCTGCGAAGCATCCACCGGACGGAAGAAGAGCTTGTCCACGTGCAGCACAGGTTCGCCCTGCTCGCCGACCACCTCGACCCGCAGTGCGGATTCGCCGGCCGGGGAGATCCGTACGCGGGCCCGGGACGGGCCGCCTTCACCCAGGCGGACCCCGGACCACGAGAACGGCAGAACGACTCCGTCGCCGGACTTCTCCCCCAGCAGGCCGCCGTGCATGGCAGCGTCGAGGAGGCCGGGGTGCACGGCGAACCCGCCGTTGTCGGCGCCGTCGGGCAGCGCGAGCTCGGTGAAGACCTCCCTACCGCGGCGCCACGCGGCACGTACGCACGCGAACATCGGGCCGTAGTCGTAGCCGAGTTCGGTCATCCCCGCGTAGAGGGCGTCGGCAGACAGAGTCTCGGCGCCCTCCGGCGGCCACACCTCGTGCCACTGGGCGACGTCGCTCTCGGGGGCGAGCCATCCGCGCCCGTGGCAGGTCACTTCCCGCAGCTCGTCCTCGGTGAGGCCTTCGGGCCGGCTGTAGATCGCCACTTCGCGGCGGCCGTCGTCACCGGCCGCACCGATCGTGACCTGAACCTGGAGCACCGCATCGTCCTCCAGGACCAGCGGCGCCTCCAGGACCAGCTCGTCGGCGACGGGGCAGCCCGCCATGCAGCCGGCGGTCAGCGCCATCTCCACCAGGGCGATGCCCGGAACGATCACCGTGCCCAGCACCATGTGGTCGCGGGTCCAGGGCTGGGTCTCCTGGGACATCCGCCCCGCGAACACCCACTCATCCCGGTCCCCCACCCGCACCGCGGCACCCAGCACGGGATGGTCCACCCGCACCAGACCAGCCGCGGACACATCACCACCACCCACACCCGGCATCAGCCAGAACCGCTCACGCTGGAACGCATACGTCGGCAGGACCGTGCGTACGGCACCCGTGTCCTTGTAGAACACGGACCAGTCCACCGCCACACCCACCGCGAAAGCCTCGGCAAGCGACAACGCGAACCGGCGCAGACCACCCTCACCACGCCGCAACGACCCGACCACACCCACACGCTCAGCCACACCGTGCGCGCTCAACGTGCCCTCAAGCGCCAGACCCAGCACCGGATGCGGAGACATCTCCACGAAGCAGCCGGCGCCCTGGTCCACCAGAGCCCGCACCGCCGCCTCGAAACCGACCCGGCCTCGCAGGTTCCCGTACCAGTACCCGGCGTCCAGCATGGCCGTGTCGACGAACCCACCGACCGCGGTGGAGTAGAACGGCACACTCCCGGAGACCGGCTTCAGCTCGGCCAGGACCTCGCCGAGCTCGTCCTCGATGGCCTCCACCTGCGCGGAGTGCGACGCGTAGTCCACCGCCACCCGACGCGCACGAACACCCTCGTCCTCGCACCGGGCCACGATCTCGTCCAACGCCGCGGGCTCACCCGCAACCACCACCGACGCCGGCCCGTTCACCGCAGCCACCGACACCCGACCGTCGAACCCGGCCACCAGCTCCTCGGCCTGCTCCACGCCGACCGCCAGCGACACCATGCCACCCCGGCCCGCCAAACGCTCCCGCACCAGACGACTGCGCAGCGCCACCACCCGCGCACCGTCCCCCAGCGACAGACCACCCGCCACACACGCAGCGGCGATCTCCCCCTGGGAATGACCCACCACCGCGGACGGCTCGACACCGAAGGAACGCCACAACCCGGCCAGGGACACCATCACCGCCCACAACACCGGCTGGACGACATCCACCAGCTCCAGCGACGGCGCACCCTCCGCCCCGCGCAGCACATCCACCACACGCCAGTCCACGAACGCGGACAGCGCCTCATCACACTCCGCGATCAACCCCGCGAACACCGGCGACGAGTCCAGCAACTCCACCGCCATACCGGCCCACTGCGCCCCCTGACCCGGGAACACGAACACCGGCCGACCCGCCACCACACGACCCTCAACCACCTGCGACGCCGGATCACCCGCAGCCAACGCGCCCAGGCCGGTGAGGAGTTCGTCCCGGTCGGAGGCCACGACCACACCACGGGAGTCGAGCTGCGCCCGGGAGACCACGGAGGAGAAGCCGATGTCCGTCAGAGAGGCCTTCGGCTCCGCCAGGAGGTGGGCCCGCAGCCGCTCGGCCTGCTCACGCAGCGCCGCCGCGGACTTGCCCGACACCACGACCGGCACGAGCGGCAGCTCGGCCGACTCCGGCGCCTCGGCCTGCTCCGCGGCCGGGGCCTCCTCCAGAATCACGTGCGCATTCGTGCCGCTCACACCGAACGACGACACACCCGCACGCCGCGGACGCCCCTGCGACGCAGACCATTCGCGGGCCTCCGTCAGCAGTTCCACCGCACCCGAAGCCCAGTCCACGTGCGGCGACGGCTCATCCACATGCAGCGTCCGCGGCAGAACCCCGTGCCGCATCGCCATCACCATCTTGATCACACCGGCCACGCCGGCGGCCGTTGAGCTGTGTCCGATGTTGGACTTGATCGAGCCGAGCCAGAGCGGGTCGCCCGACCGGTCGCGGCCATAGGTCGCCAACAGCGCCTGGGCCTCGATCGGGTCGCCCAGCTTCGTGCCCGTCCCATGACCCTCGACCGCATCGACGTCCGCCGTGCTCAGGCCCGCGTTGGCCAGTGCCGCCCGGATCACCCGCTCCTGCGAGGGGCCGTTCGGAGCGGTCAGACCGTTGCTCGCACCGTCCTGGTTCACCGCACTCCCGCGCAGCACCGCCAGCACGTTGTGCCCCTTGCGACGCGCATCCGACAGCCGCTCCACGACCAGCAGACCCAGACCGTCCGAGAACCCCGTCCCGTCCGCCGCACCCGCGTACGCCTTGCAACGCCCGTCCGGCGACAGCGCCCGCTGGCGGCTGAACTCGACGAACAGGAACGGTCCGGACAGCACGGTGACCCCGCCGACGAGCGCCATCGAGCACTCACCGGAACGCAGGGACTGCGCCGCCATGTGCAGCGCCACCAGCGACGACGAGCACGCCGTGTCCACCGACACGGACGGCCCTTCCATGCCCAGGACGTAGGAGACACGACCGGACACCACGCTCGTCGTGGAACCGGTCAGACGAAGCCCCTCGACCTGGGGCAGACTGCCGGCCGGGCCGACGGCGTAGTCCGATGCGCCGACACCGCAGAAGACACCCGTGTCGCTGCCGCGCAGCGTCGTCGGGTCGATGCCGGCGTTCTCGAACGCCTCCCACGCGGCCTCCAGCAGCAGCCGCTGCTGCGGGTCCATCGCCGTGGCCTCGCGCGGGCTTATGCCGAAGAACTCGGCATCGAAGTCGGTGACTCCGTCGATGAAGCCACCCACGCGCGAATAGGAGGTTCCCTGCTGGTCGGGGTCCGGGTCGTAGAGCCGCTCCAGGTCCCAGCCACGGTCGGACGGCATCGGCGACATGCCGTCGCGGCCGGAGGCCACGAGGTCCCACAGTTCCTCGGGCGAGGTCACCCCGCCCGGGTAGCGGCAGCTCATTCCCACGATCGCCAACGGCTCGTTGGCCCGGTCCTCGTACTCGCGCAAACGCGCCTTGGCTTCGTTGAGATCGACGGCCGTCCGCTTGAGGTAACGGAGGAGCTTCTCGTTTTCGGATTCGGTGCTGCCAGCGCTCATGTTCACAGTCCTTGTCATGCCTCGCCGAACTCGGCATCGATCAGCTTGAAGACCTCGTCCGCGGTCGCGGCGGCCTCGATCTGTCCGCTCGTGTCCTGTCCGCTGTCAGAGATGTCGGAGATGTCGGCCAGCAGAGCGCGGAGTTGGCCCGCCACGCGCTGCTTCTCGGCGTTCTCGACGCCGGCCAACATGTCCTTGAGCTTCCTCAGTTCCACGTCGATCGGCGGTTCTGCGGCGACGCCGCCGATCTCGGAAAGGAGCAGGGTCGCGACCGCCCTCGATGTCGGGTGATCGAAGATCAGCGTCGCGGGCAGTCGGACGCCGGCCGCCTGCGTCAGTCGGTTCCGGAGCCCGACGGCGCCCAGGGAGTCGAAGCCGAGTTCCTGGAACGCACGGTCCGGGTCGATGGCCGCTGCGGACGCGTACCCGATGACTGCCGCGGCGTGCGTCCGTACCAGGTCGAGCACGACCTGCTCCCGGTCGGCCTCCGGCACCTCCGCGAGCCGCTGTGCCAGCGAGCCGCCCGAGGGTTCGGCCGATCGCTCCGGCATCCGGACCAGCCCCCGCAGCAGCGCGGGCAGCATTCCCTCCCGCGCCTGAGCGCGGAGCGTGCCCAGGTCGAGCCGTACGGGCGCCAGCAGGGCGGCGCCGGCCGTGAGGCTCTGGTCGAACAGCTCCAGGCCCGTCTCGGCTGTCAGGGCGACGGTGCCCATCCGCTCCAGCCGGGCGATCTCGTCGTCGCCGAGCTGCCCGGTCATGCCGCCGGCCTCGGCCCAGAGGCCCCAGGCCAGGGACGTAGCGGGCAGGCCTTCCGCCCGGCGCTTGGCCGCGAGCGCGTCGAGGGCCGCGTTGGCCGCCGCGTAGTTCGCCTGACCCGGAGCACCGATCAGCGCCGCGACCGAGGAGAAGAGGACGAACGCCGACAGGTCCATACCGGCGGTCAGCTCGTGCAGGTGCCACGCCGCGTCCACCTTCGGACGCATGACCCGCTCGACCTGCTCGACGGTCATCGACTCGATCACACCGTCGTCCAGCACACCCGCCGCATGCACGACCGCCGCCAGCGGCCGCTCCAACGATGCGATGAGAGAAGCCAGTTGGTCACGGTCGGCAACGTCGCAGGCCTCGACCCGCACCGTCGCACCGGCCACCGCCAGCTCCGCCACCAACTCGGCGACACCCTCCGCCGCCGCACCCCGCCGGCTCACCAGCAACAGGTCACGGACCCCGTGACGCTCCACCAGATGCCTCGCGAGCAACGCACCCAGACCGGACGTACCACCCGTGACCAGCACCGTCCCGTCCAGCACCGTGCCCTCGGCCGCCGTGTCCGCACGGCCCAACCGCGGAACGAGCAGGCGGTCACCACGCACCGCGAACTGCGGCTCGTCCGAAGCGAACACCTTCGCCCAGTCCGCCGTGCCGCCCCCGTCCACATCGACGAGCACGAACCGGCCCGGGTGCTCCGACTGCGCGCTGCGCACCAGGCCCCGTACCGCAGCCTGCGCCACGTCGGCCGCCTCGGTACCGACAGCGACCGCGTTGCGGGTCACCACGGCGAGCCGGGCTTCGGCCGGCACAGCACTCGCCAGCCAGCGCTGCACCAGGGTCAGGGCTTCTGTCGCGGCCTTGCGCGCCGCTTCGTGCGCATCGCCCGCAGGCGGCGCGAACGTGGCGACGACCAGCTCGGGCGCCTGGGCGCCGTCGACGAGTGCCTTCTCCAGCACGTCCAGGTCCGCGAAGCGCTCGCCCGGTGCTTCGGCGTCACCGAGCACGGCGATCCGTGCCGACGACGACGCGGTGGCCGGAGCCGCAACCCAATCGAGCTGGTAGAGCGAACGCTGTCCGCCCCGTCGCGCCGCTTCGAGCTGCGCCTGCTCGACCGGTCGGACGTCGAGGCGCTCCACCCTGGCGATCGGCGTGCCGTCCTCGGCCGCGACATCGAGCCGCAACGCGGCTTCGCCCGCCAGGCCGATACGCACCCGCAGCCGGGTCAGTCCGGTGCGGTCCAGCCGCACGCCCGACCAGGAGAACGGGAGTCCGCCCGGGTTGTCGCCGCCGCGGTCGAGCATGCCGAGTCCGCCGTGGAGGGCGGAGTCGAGCAGCGCCGGGTGGATGCCGAAGCCCTGGGGGTCACCTGCGACCTCGGGCAGTTCGAGTTCGGTGAACACCTCGTCGCCGACCCGCCAGGCCGCCTGTACGGCCCGGAACGCGGGGCCGTAGTCGAAGCCGACGTCGGTCAGTCGCGCGTGGTCGTTCACGCGGGAGTAGAGCGTTTCGACGGGGATGGATTCGGCGTTGGCGGGCGGCCACTGGAGCGGGAACGCCGCTACCGGCTCGGCGTCCTCGGTCAGCCAGCCACGCCCGTGACAGGTCGTCCCGACCTCCTCGTCACCCTCACCGGCCTCCGGACGGGAATACACCCCGACCTCACGACGCCCGTCCTCACCAGCCGCACCGATCGTGACCTGAACCTGGAGCACCGCATCGTCCTCCAGGACCAACGGCGCCTCCAACACCAGCTCACCCAGCACCCCACACCCCACCTGACGGCCGGCCGACAACGCCATCTCCACCAGAGCAGCACCGGGCACCAACACCAACCCGAACACCATGTGGTCACGGGTCCAGGGCTGGGTCTCCTGGGACATCCGCCCCGCGAACACCCACTCGTCCCGGTCCCCCACCCGCACCGCGGCACCCAGCACGGGGTGATCCACCCGCACCAGACCAGCCGCGGACACATCACCACCACCCACACCCGGCATCAGCCAGAACCGCTCACGCTGGAACGCATACGTCGGCAGGACCGTGCGTACGGCACCCGTGTCCTTGTAGAACACGGACCAGTCCACCGCCACACCCACCGCGAAAGCCTCGGCAAGCGACAACGCGAACCGGCGCAGACCACCCTCACCACGGCGCAACGACCCGACCACACCCACACGCTCAGCCACACCGTGCGCGCTCAGCGTGCCCTCAAGCGCCAGACCCAGCACCGGATGCGGAGACATCTCCACGAAGCAGCCGGCGCCCTGGTCCACCAGAGCCCGCACCGCCGCCTCGAAGCCGACCCGGCCTCGCAGGTTCCCGTACCAGTACCCGGCGTCCAGCGTGGCCGTGTCGACGAACCCGCCGACCGCGGTGGAGTAGAACGGCACGCTCCCGGAGACCGGCTTCAGCTCGGCCAGGACCTGGCCGAGCTCGTCCTCGATGGCCTCCACCTGCGCGGAGTGCGACGCGTAGTCCACCGCCACCCGACGCGCACGAACACCCTCGTCCTCGCACCGGGCCACGATCTCGTCCAACGCCGCGGGCTCACCCGCAACCACCACCGACGCCGGCCCGTTCACCGCAGCCACCGACACCCGACCGTCGAACCCGGCCACCAGCTCCTCGGCCTGCTCCACGCCGACCGCCAGCGACACCATGCCACCCCGGCCCGCCAAACGCTCCCGCACCAGACGACTGCGCAGCGCCACCACCCGCGCACCGTCCCCCAGCGACAGACCACCCGCCACACACGCAGCGGCGATCTCCCCCTGGGAATGACCCACCACCGCGGACGGCTCGACACCGAAGGAACGCCACAACCCGGCCAGGGACACCATCACCGCCCACAACACCGGCTGGACGACATCCACCAGCTCCAGCGACGGCGCACCCTCCGCCTCGCGCAGCACATCCACCACACGCCAGTCCACGAACGCGGACAGCGCCTCATCACACTCCGCGATCAACCCCGCGAACACCGGCGACGAGTCCAGCAACTCCACCGCCATACCAGCCCACTGCGCCCCCTGACCCGGGAACACGAACACCGGCCGACCCGCCACCACACGACCCTCAACCACCTGCGACGCCGGGTCGCCGGCGGCCAACGCGGCCAGGCCGGTGAGGAGTTCGTCCCGGTCGGAGGCGACGACCACACCACGGGAGTCGAGCTGGGCCCGGGAGACCACGGAGGAGAAGCCGACGTCCGTCAGAGAGGCCTTCGGCTCCGCCAGGAGGTGCGCCCGCAGCCGCTCGGCCTGCTCACGCAGCGCCGCCGCGGACTTGCCCGACACCACGACCGGCACGAGCGGCAGCTCGGCCGACTCCGGCGCCTCGGCCTGCTCCGCGGCCGGGGCCTCCTCCAGAATCACGTGCGCATTCGTACCGCTCACACCGAACGACGACACACCCGCACGCCGCGGACGCCCCTCCGACGAAGACCACTCCCGCGCCTCCGTCAACAGCTCCACCGCACCCGAAGCCCAGTCCACGTGCGGCGACGGCTCATCCACATGCAGCGTCCGCGGCAGAACCCCGTGCCGCATCGCCATCACCATCTTGATCACACCGCCGACACCCGCCGCAGCCGACGTGTGCCCGACGTTCGACTTCAGCGAGCCCAGCCAGAGCGGGTCGCCCGACCGGTCGCGGCCATAGGTCGCCAACAGCGCCTGGGCCTCGATCGGGTCACCCAGCTTCGTGCCCGTCCCATGACCCTCGACCGCATCGACGTCCGCCGTGCTCAGACCCGCGTTGGCCAGCGCCGCCCGAATCACCCGCTCCTGCGAAGGACCGTTCGGCGCGGTCAGACCGTTGCTCGCACCGTCCTGGTTCACCGCACTCCCGCGCAGCACCGCCAGCACGTGGTGCCCCTTGCGACGCGCATCCGACAGCCGCTCCACCACCAGCAGACCCAGACCGTCCGAGAACCCCGTCCCGTCCGCCGCACCCGCATACGCCTTGCAACGCCCGTCCGGCGACAGCGCCCGCTGGCGGCTGAATTCGGTCAGGAGGTACGGGCCGGCCATCAGCGTCACGCCGCCCGCCAGGGCCATCGAGCACTCACCGGAGCGCAGCGCCTGGACGGCCATGTGCAGCGCCACGGCCGACGACGAGCACGCCGTGTCCACCGTGACTGCCGGCCCCTCCAGGCCGAGCGTGTAGGAGATGCGCCCCGACAGCACGCTCATGGTGGTGCCGGTCAGGCGGTAGCCCTCCAGCTCCGAGCTCGTGACACCGCCGTAGTCCGCGGTCACCGCGCCGCAGAAGACACCCGTGTCGCTGCCGCGCAGCGACGTCGGGTCGATGCCCGCGTTCTCGAACGCCTCCCACGCAGCCTCCAGCACCAGCCGCTGCTGCGGATCCATCGCCAGGGCCTCGCGCGGGCTGATGCCGAAGAACTCCGCATCGAAGTCGCCCGGCCGGTCCAGGAAGCCGCCGCCGCGCGTGTAGATCTTGCCGGGCTGGTCCGGGTCCGGGTCGTAGAGCCGCTCCAGGTCCCAGCCGCGGTCGGTGGGCAGGCCGGTTATCGCATCCCGCCCGGAGGCCACCAGGTTCCACAGCTCCTCGGGCGAGGTGACCCCGCCCGGGTAGCGGCAGCTCATGCCCACGATCGCCAACGGCTCGTCGTCGGAGGGGCGCCGCGATCGCGTCACGGCCCGCTGCTGGCCCTCGGCCACTCCACCGGTCTCGGCCAGGACCAGCCGGGCGACCAGGGCCGGGCTCGGGTGGTCGAAGACCAGGGTCGCGGGCAGCCGGAGCCCGGTGGTCTGAGTCAGCCGGTTGCGCAGCTCGACCGCGCTCAGCGAGTCGAACCCGAGCTCCTTGAACGCCCGATCGGGGTCGATCGCCGTTCCAGAGGCGTGCCCGAGGACCGCGGCGACCTGCGTCTGCACCAGCTCCAGCACCGCCCGCGCCCGGTCGGCCTCGGTCAGGCCGGCCAGCTGCTCCGCCAGGGAGCCGCCGGATCCGGCGGTGCGGTTCGGCATCCGCACCAGACCCCGCAGCACGGCGGGAAGCAGTCCTGCCCGTGCCTGCGACCGGAGCGCGGCCGCGTCCAGCTTCACGGGTGCCAGCAGGGCCGTGTCCAGGGCCAGGGCCTGGTCGAAGAGCTTCGGTCCGAGGTCGGCCGGGATGGCACCGACGCCCATCCGCTCCAGCCGGGCGATCTCGTCGTCGCCGAGCTGCCCGGTCATGCCGCCGGCGTCGGCCCAGAGACCCCAGGCCAGCGAGGTCGCGGCCAGGCCTTCCGCCCGGCGCTTGGCCGCGAGCGCGTCGAGGGCCGCGTTGGCCGCCGCGTAGTTCGCCTGACCCGGAGCGCCGATCAGCGCCGCGACCGAGGAGAAGAGGACGAAGGCCGCGAGGTCCATGCCGGCGGTGAGCTCGTGCAGGTGCCACGCGGCGTCCACCTTCGGACGCATGACCCGCTCGATCTGCTCCGCGGTCATCGACTCGATCACGCCGTCGTCCAGCACACCCGCCGCATGCACGACGGCCGTCAGCGGCCGCTCCAACGATGCGATGAGAGAAGCCAGTTGGTCACGGTCGGCGACGTCGCAGGCCTCGACCCGCGCCGTGGCGCCGGCCGCCGCCAGCTCCGCCACCAGCTCGGCGACACCCTCCGCCGCTGCACCGCGCCGGCTCACCAGCAACAGGTCCTCGACCCCGTGACGCTCCACCAGATGCCTCGCGAACAGCGCACCCAGACCGGACGTACCACCCGTGACCAGCACCGGCCCGTCCAGCACCGGCCCCGCGCCGGGAACGGCCGACACCCGCACCAGCCGCGGCGCGAGCAGCCGGCCACCACGCACCGCGAGCTGCGGCTCGTCCGAGTCGAGCAGCGCACCCCAGTCCGGGACGCCCTGGTCGTCGAGGTCCACGAGCACGAAGCGGCCCGGGTGCTCGGCCTGCGTGCTGCGCACCAGACCCGACGCCGCAGCCTGCGCCATGTCCGGCGCCTCTGCGCCGACGGCGGCCGCGCCACGGGTGGCCACGACCAGCCGTGCCTCACCGAGCCACTCGCTCGCGAGCCATCGCTGTGCCAGCGCCATCGCGTCCGCGGCGAGTTCACGCGACGCCGATGCCGGATCACCCGCCGGGGTCTCCAACGCGGCGACGACGACCGCCGGCGATTCGGCGCCGTCGGCCAGGGCCTGCTCCAGCGCGTCCAAGTCCGCGAACTCGTCACCGAGGACGGCCACCCGCACCGGCGTCGGCGACGACGCTGCGGTGACCTCCGTCCAGTCCAGCTGGTGGAGCGGGCTCTGCTGTCCGCGCTGGGCATGGTCGATCCGTGCCTGCTCCACCGGGCGCACCACGATGGACCGCACGGACACGACCGCGTCACCCGACTCGTCGATCGCGTCGAGGCGTACGGAGGAGTCGCCGGTCACGACGGCCCGGACGCGCAGGCGCGAACTGCCCTCGCGCTCCAGGCGGACTCCGGTCCAGCTGAAAGGCATCCGGTGCCCGTTGTTGTCCCGCCCGGTCAGCATGATGACGGCGCTCTGCAGAGCGGCGTCGAAGAGGGCCGGGTGGATGCCGAAGCCCTCGCCACCACCGTCACCCGGCAGTTCCACCTCGGCGTACGTCCGGTCGCCGTCGCGCCAGGCCGCCCGCACACCCTGGAAGACCGGCCCGTAGTCGTAACCGAGGTCGGCGAGACCCGCGTACAGCGTGTCCACGGGAAGCGGCTCGGCCCCGGTGGGCGGCCACTCGGCCGGCCATGCCTGATCCGGCTCGGCGTCCGGGCCGAGCAGTCCACGGGCATGGCAGACCGCCTCCCGCTCGTCGTCGTCACCGTTTTCCGGACGGGTGTAGATGGCCACCTCCCGGCGACCGTCCTCGTCGGCCGGACCGACCGTGACCTGGATCTGCAGCGCCGCGTCGTCGGACAGGGCCAACGGCGCCTCCAGCACCAGCTCGTCCACCACATGAGTGCCGACCCGGCGGCCGGCGGCGAGGGCGAGCTCGACCAGCGCGGTGCCCGGCACGACGGCCGTGCCGAAGAGCAGGTGCTCGGAGGTCCAGGGCTGGGTGTCGGTGGACAGCCGGCCGGTCAGGACCCACTCGTCACGGTCGCCGACCTGGACGGCCGCCGCCAGGACCGGATGCCCGATCCGGCTCTGCCCGGCCGCCGCCACGTCCCCGGCACCGCTGCCCGGCGCGAGCCAGTACCGCTCACGCTGGAACGCGTAGGTCGGCAGGGGCGTACGTGCGGCTCCGCTGGCCTTGTAGAACGCGGACCAGTCCACCTCCACACCCGCGATGTGGACCTGCCCGAGGAACTTGACGAAGGTCTGCACCTCGGGGTGCTTGGCACGCAGCGCCGGCACCAGCACCGATTCCGTACCGGCGACGTGGTCGCCGAGTTCTTCCAGGGTCTGGCGGGCCATCGCGGTCAGCACACCGTCCGGGCCGAGCTCCAGGAAGCGGCGCACGCCCGCCTCGTGGAGCGTCCGCACACCGTCCGCGAAGCGCACCGCCTGACGCACGTGCCGCACCCAATAGTCCGGATCGGCGAGCTCGGACGAGACCAGAGCGCCCGTCACGTTCGACACCACCGCGATCCGCGGCGCCGCATACGACAGACCCCGGGCGACCTGCTCGAACTCCGCGAGCATCGGCTCCATCCGCGGCGAGTGGAAGGCGTGACTCACCCGCAGACGCGAAGTCTTGCGGCCCTCCCAGGCCGGAAGCCACTCCTCGGCGGCGTCCGCGTCGCCGGAGACGACCACCGAGCGCGGGCCGTTGACCGCCGCGATCTCCAGCCGTCCCTCGAACCCGGCGAGCGAGGCCGCGACCTCGTCCTCGCCGGCCTGCACCGCAACCATCGCACCGCCCGCCGGCAGCGCGCCCATCAGCCGGCCACGCGCCACCACCAGCGCACACGCATCCGCCAGCGACAGCACACCCGCCACGTGCGCGGCCACGATCTCACCGACCGAGTGCCCCATCACGTGGTCCACCCGGACCCCGAAGGACTCCACCAGGCGGAACAGCGCCACCTCGACCGCGAACAGTGCGGCCTGCGTGAACTCCGTCGCATCCAGCAGAGCCGCCTCCGCCGAACCCTCCTCCGCGCTCAACAGCGCCCACAGCGAACGCCCCAGCAGCGGATCCAGCTCCGCACACACCTGCTCCAGCGCGGTGTCGAAGGCCGGGAACGCCCCCGCCAGCTCCACACCCATCCGAGCCCGCTGCGAACCCTGACCGGTGAACAACACCGCCGTCCGACCCGGAACCACGCGGCCCTCAACCACCCGAGCCGCCGGATCGCCGACCGCCAACGCCGCCAGACCGGCAAGGAGTTCATCCCGGTCCGAGGCGACCACCACACCACGGGAGTCGAGCTGCGCCCGGGAGACCACGGAAGAGAAGCCGACATCCGTCAGAGAGGCCTTCGGCTCCGCCAGAAGGTGCGCCCGCAGCCGCTCGGCCTGCTCACGCAGCGCCGCACCGGACTTGCCCGACACCACCACCGGCACCAGCGGCAGCTCGGCCGACTCCGGCGTCTCCACCGGCTCCGTGGCCGGGGCCTCCTCCAGGATCACGTGCGCGTTCGTCCCACTGATCCCGAACGAGGACACGCCCACACGCCGCGGGCGCTCCTGCGACGCGGGCCACTCCCGCGCCTCGGTCAGCAGTTCCACCGCACCCGAAGCCCAGTCCACGTGCGGCGACGGCTCGTCCACGTGCAGCGTCCGGGGCAGAACCCCGTGCCGCATCGCCATCACCATCTTGATCACACCCGCCACACCGGCGGCCGCCGAGGTGTGCCCGATGTTCGACTTGATCGAACCGAGCCAGAGCGGGTCGCCCGAGCGGTCGCGGCCGTAGGTCGCCAGCAGCGCCTGGGCCTCGATCGGGTCACCCAGCTTCGTGCCGGTCCCGTGACCCTCGACCGCATCGATCTCGGACGGCCGAAGACCGGCGTTGGCCAGCGCCTGCCGGATGACCCGCTCCTGCGAGGGGCCGTTCGGCGCGGTCAGGCCGTTGCTCGCACCGTCCTGGTTGATGCCGCTTCCGCGCAGCACCGCCAGCACGTTGTGCCCCTTGCGACGCGCATCCGACAGCCGCTCCACCACCAGCAGACCCATGCCGTCGGAGAAGCCCGTCCCGTCGGCCGCACCCGCGTACGCCTTGCAGAGCCCGTCCGGCGCGAGACCACGCTGACGGCTGAACTCGACGAAGAGGAACGGACCGGCGAGGACGGTGACGCCGCCGACCAGAGCCATCGAGCACTCACCGGAGCGCAGCGACCGCGCCGCCATGTGCAGCGCCACCAGCGACGACGAGCACGCCGTGTCCACCGTGACCGCCGGCCCCTCCAGGCCGAGGCTGTAGGCGACGCGGCCGGAGACGATGCTGCCCTGCGTGCCGGTCAGGCGGAACCCCTCCAGCTCCGGCAGCATCGAGCCGCCGTAGTCCGAGGTGACCGCGCCGCAGAAGATGCCCGTGTCGCTGCCCCGCAGTGACGTGGGGTCGATGCCGGCGTTCTCGAACGCCTCCCACGCCCCTTCGAGCACGAGGCGCTGGGCCGGGTCCATCGCCGTGGCCTCGCGGGGGCTGATCCCGAAGAAGTCCGCGTCGAAGTCGCCGATGCCGTCGACGAAGCCGCCCGCGGTCGCGGACAGCGTGCCGAGCTGGTCCGGGTCGGGGTTGTAGAGCCGCTCCAGGTCCCAGCCGCGGTCGGTCGGCAGGGCGGACATTCCGTCGCGGCCGCTCGACACCAGCTCCCACAGCTCCTCGGGCGAGGTCACCCCGCCCGGGTAGCGGCAGCTCATGCCGACGATCGCCAGCGGCTCGCTGTCGCCCTGTTCCAGCTCACGCACACGGCGGTTCGCCGCACGCAGTTCCAGAGTGGCCTTTCGCAGGTAGCTGCGAAGCTTCTGCTCGTCCGCGTTCCCCGTTGTCATGCCGCACCGAGCTCCTTGTCGATCAGGTCGAACATTTCGTCGTCGGACACCGCGTCGAGCTCGTCGTCCGCCGTCGTTCCCGTGCCGTCCAGCTGGCTGTCGTGTCCGCTGAGGACGACACGCATCCGGTTGCTCAGGTAGCGCAGTCGCGACTCGATGCCGGCGAGTACGCGCTCGTCGCCGACCGCCGCGGTCAGCAGTTCCTCGAACCGCGTCAGTTCCTCGTCGAACGGCGATCGGACTTCCTCGGTTGCGCCGCCACCGGCTTCCTTCAGAAGCAGCCGGGCCACGTCGGCCGGTGTCGGGTGGTCGAAGACGAGGGTGGCGGGCAGCCGCAGTCCGGTGATCCGGGTGAGCCGGTTGCGCAGCTCCACCGCGGCCAGCGAGTCGAAGCCGAGCTCCTTGAACGCCCGGTCCGGTGACACCTCCGCGCCGGACGCGTTGCCGCGCACCGCCGCGACCTGGGCCTGGACCAGTTCTTGCACGAGCTGTTCCGCGTCGGCCTCCGTGAGACCGGCGAGCCGCTGGGTGAGCGACCCGCCCGCCGAATCGGCACGCCGGGCTGCCGTACGCACCAGGCCCCGCAGCAGCGCGGGCAGCATCCCGTCCTGGGCCTGGAGCCGCAGCGCCGCCAGGTCCAGCCGTACGGGCACCAACAGCGCCGTTTCGGAGCCGAGGGAGTGGTCGAAGAGCTCCAGACCGAGTTCCTGGGAGAGCGCCCCGACGCCGGTCCGCTCCATCCGGGCGAGGTCGGCCTCGCCCAGCTCGCCGGTCATGCCCGTGGCGTCGGCCCAGAGGCCCCAGGCCAGGGACGTGGCGGGCAGGCCTTCCGTGCGGCGCTTGGCCGCGAGGGCGTCGAGTGCCGCATTGGCCGCCGCGTAGTTCGCCTGACCCGGGTTGCCCAGCTGCCCTGCGGCGGAGGAGAAGAGGACGAAGGCCGCGAGGTCCATGCCGGCGGTCAGCTCGTGCAGGTGCCACGCCGCGTCCACCTTCGGACGCATGACCCGCTCGACCTGCTCCGCGGTCATCGACTCGATCACACCGTCGTCCAGCACACCCGCCGCATGCACGACCGCCGTCAGCGGCCGCTCCAACGATGCGATGAGAGAAGCCACTTGGTCACGGTCGGCGACATCGCAGGCCTCGACCCGCACCGTCGCACCGGCCTCCGCCAGCTCCGCCACCAGCTCGGCGACACCCTCCGCCGCCGCACCCCGCCGGCTCACCAGCAACAGGTCACGGACCCCGTGACGCTCCACCAGGTGCTTCGCGAACAGCGCACCCAGACCGGACGTACCACCCGTGACCAGCACCGGCCCGGAGGGGTCGAGCGCCTGCGGAACCGTGAGGACGACCTTGCCGATGTTTCGGCCCTCACGCAGGAACCGCAGTGCTTCGGCACCCCGACGCACATCCCACGCACGTATGGGCGCGCTCGTGGTCACGCCGAGCTCGAACAGCGCGCTGATCTCGACCAGCATCTCCTGGATCCGGTCCGGACCCGCCTCCAGGAGGTCGTACGAGCGGTACCGGACGCCGGCGTGCGCGGCGCCGACGACCTTCGGGTCGCGGATGTCGGTCTTGCCCATCTCGATGAACCGGCCACCCCGGGGCAGCAGTTCGAGCGTGGTGTCGACGTACTCGCCCGCGAGGGCGTTGAGGACCACGTCGACGCCCGCACCCCCGGTCGCCTCAAGGAACGCGTCACGGAAGGCCAGATCGCGCGAGGAGGCGATCCGCCCGTCCGCAACACCCAGCGCCCGCACCGCATCCCACTTGTGCGCACTCGCCGTCGCGAACACCTCCGCACCCAGGTGATGGGCCAGCTGCACCGCGGCCATCCCCACACCACCCGCGGCGGCGTGCACCAACACCCGCTCCCCCGCCCGCAGCCCCGCGAGGTCGACCAGACCGTAGTACGCCGTCAGATAGACCACCGGCACGGCCGCCGCCTGCGCGAAGGTCAGGTTGGACGGCATCGGCACGATCGTGCGACGGTCCGCGACGGCGACCGGGCCGAAGGCGTCGAGGATCAGGCCGTAGACGCGGTCGCCGGGCTTCAGGTCGGTCACCTCGGCACCGACTTCGAGCACGACACCCGCAGCCTCACTGCCCAGCGGCGCCTCACCCGGATACATCCCCAGCGCGATCAGCACGTCCCGGAAGTTCACCCCCGCAGCCCGCACATCGACCCGCACCTCACCAGCACCCAACGGCCGGCCACCCTCGGACGGAACCAGCGCCAGATCCTCCAACGAACCCGCACGCCCCACCGCCAGACGCCACGCACCACCCGCCGGCAACGACGCGGAAACCCGCCCCAGCCTCGGCACCAGCACCCGACCACCACGCACCGCGAACTGCGGCTCCTCACCACCCGCGAACGAACCCCACTCCGGAACCCCGCCCCCGTCCCCGTCCACATCGACCAACACGAACCGACCCGGATGCTCCGACTGCGCACTACGCACCAGACCCCACACCGGAGCCAGCGCCACATCCGGCAGCTCATCACCCACACCCACGCCCCGACGGGTTACCACCGCCAGACGCGCCTCACTCAGCCCCTCCACGGCCAGCCAACGCTGCACCAGCCCCAGGACCTCCACCGCAACCGACCGCGCCGCCTCCGGCCCCCCACCCACAGGAACCCCGACCTCGGCAACGACCAGCTCCGGAACCTCCGCCCCACCGGCCAGCGCCTGCTCCAACGCGCCCAGGTCCGCGAACTCCTCACCGAGGACGGCCACCCGCACCGAACCCACCGGCTCAGCCGCGACCTCCACCCAGTCCACCCGGAACAGCGCATCGCCGACACCCTGCGAACGCTCAAGCTGCGAAGCATCCACCGGACGGAGTCCGAGGGAGTCGATGGCGACGACGGTGGCCCCGGTCTCGTCGATCACGTCGATCCGCAGCGCGGTACCCCCGGCCGGGGAGATCCGTACGCGGGCGCGGGTCGTACGGGACTCCCCGAGCCGGACCCCGGACCAGGAGAACGGGAGGTCCACCCCGGATCCGGCCGCCTTGGAGAGCATGCCTCCGTGCAGTGCGGCGTCGAAGAGCGCGGGGTGACATCCGGAGCCGACGCCGACGGCGTCGTCCGGGAGCGCGATCTCGGTGTAGACATCGTCGCCGACCCGCCATGCTGCCCGAACGCCCTGGAAGAGCGGCCCGTAGTCGAGGCCGATATCGGCCAGCCGCGGGTAGAGCCCTTCGACGGGGATGGATTCGGCGTTGGCGGGCGGCCACTGGAGCGGGAACGCCGCTACCGGCTCGGCGTCCTCGGTCAGCCAGCCACGACCGTGACAGGTCGTCCCGACCTCCTCGTCACCCTCACCGGCCTCCGGACGGGAATACACCCCGACCTCACGACGCCCGTCCTCACCAGCCGCACCGATCGTGACCTGAACCTGGAGCACCGCATCGTCCTCCAGGACCAACGGCGCCTCCAACACCAGCTCACCCAGCACCCCACACCCCACCTGACGGCCGGCCGACAACGCCATCTCCACCAGCGCAGCACCGGGCACCAACACCAACCCGAACACCATGTGGTCACGGGTCCAGGGCTGGGTCTCCTGGGACATCCGCCCCGCGAACACCCACTCATCCCGGTCCCCCACCCGCACCGCGGCACCCAGCACGGGATGGTCCACCCGCACCAGACCAGCCGCGGACACATCACCACCACCCACACCCGGCATCAGCCAGAACCGCTCACGCTGGAACGCATACGTCGGCAGGACCGTGCGCGCGGCACCCGTGTCCTTGTAGAACACGGACCAGTCCACCGCCACACCCACCGCGAAAGCCTCGGCAAGCGACAACGCGAACCGGCGCAGACCACCCTCACCACGCCGCAACGACCCGACCACACCCACACGCTCAGCCACACCGTGCGCGCTCAACGTGCCCTCAAGCGCCAGACCCAGCACCGGATGCGGAGACATCTCCACGAAACAGCCCGCGCCCTGGTCCACCAGAGCCCGCACCGCCGCCTCGAAACCGACCCGGCCCCGCAGGTTCCCGTACCAATACCCGGCGTCCAGCATGGCCGTGTCCACGAACCCACCGACCGCGGTGGAGTAGAACGGCACACTCCCCGACACCGGCTTCAGCGAGGCCAGGACCTCGCCCAGCTCGTCCTCGATGGCCTCCACCTGCGCGGAGTGCGACGCGTAGTCCACCGCCACCCGACGCGCACGAACACCCTCGCCCTCACACCGGGCCACGATCTCGTCCAACGCCGCGGGCTCACCCGCAACCACCACCGACGCCGGCCCGTTCACCGCAGCCACCGACACCCGACCGCCGAACGGACCCACCAACTCCTCGGCCCGCTCCACACCGACCGCCAGCGACACCATGCCACCCCGGCCCGCCAAACGCTCCCGCACCAGACGACTGCGCAGCGCCACCACCCGCGCACCGTCCCCCAGCGACAGACCACCCGCCACACACGCAGCGGCGATCTCCCCCTGGGAATGACCCACCACCGCGGACGGCTCGACACCGAAGGAACGCCACAACCCGGCCAGGGACACCATCACCGCCCACAACACCGGCTGGACGACATCCACCAGCTCCAGCGACGGCGCACCCTCCGCCCCACGCAACACATCCACCACACGCCAGTCCACGAACGCGGACAGCGCCTCATCACACTCCGCGATCAACCCCGCGAACACCGGCGACGAGTCCAGCAACTCCACCGCCATACCAGCCCACTGCGCCCCCTGACCCGGGAACACGAACACCGGCCGACCCGCCACCACACGACCCTCAACCACCTGCGACGCCGGATCACCCGCAGCCAACGCGCCCAGACCGGCCAGAAGTTCACCACGATCGGAGGCCACGACCACACCACGGGAATCCAACTGCGCCCGCGACACCACCGACGAGAAGCCGACGTCGGCGAGCGACAGTCCCGGCTCGGCGATCAGATGAGCCCGCAGCCGGTCCGCCTGCTCACGCAGCGCCGCCCCCGACTTGGCCGACACCACCACCGGAACCACCGGCAGCTCAACACCCCGGACCGGTACCTCCGCCACCTCGGCCGCCTCGGCCGGCTCCGCGGCCGGCTCCGCGGCCGGGGCCTCCTCCAGAATCACGTGCGCATTCGTACCGCTCACACCGAACGACGACACACCCGCACGCCGCGGACGCCCCTCCGACGAAGACCACTCCCGCGCCTCGGTCAGCAGTTCCACCGCACCCGAGGCCCAGTCCACGTGCGGCGACGGCTCGTCCACATGCAGCGTCCGCGGCAGAACCCCGTGCCGCATCGCCATCACCATCTTGATCACACCGCCGACACCCGCCGCAGCCTGCGTGTGTCCGATGTTCGACTTCAGCGAGCCGAGCCAGAGCGGGTCGCCCGAGCGCTGCTGACCGTAGGTCGCCAGCAGCGCCTGGGCCTCGATCGGGTCACCCAGCTTCGTGCCCGTCCCATGACCCTCGACCGCATCGACGTCCGCCGTGCTCAGACCCGCGTTGGCCAGCGCCGCCCGAATCACCCGCTCCTGCGAAGGACCGTTCGGCGCGGTCAGGCCGTTGCTCGCACCGTCCTGGTTCACCGCACTCCCGCGCAGCACCGCCAGCACGTCGTGCCCCTTGCGACGCGCATCCGACAGTCGCTCCAGCACCACCAGACCCACGCCCTCGGCCCAGCCGGTCCCGTTGGCGGCGGCCGCGTACGCCCGGCAGCGCCCGTCCGGGGAGATTCCACGCTGGCGGCTGAACTCCACGAAGACGTTCGGCCGAGCGAGCACCGTCACACCGCCGACGAGCGCCATCGAGCACTCGCCCAGTCGCAGGGCCTTGGCCGCGCTGTCCATCGCGACGAGCGAGGACGAGCAGGCCGTGTCGACCGTGACGGCCGGGCCCTCGAAGCCGAACGTGTAGGAGATCCGGCCGGAGGCGACGCTGCCCGCCGAGGAGATCGTGAGGTAGCCCTCGATCTGCTCCCGGCGGTCACTCGTGCCGGCGACGAACCCGTAGTCCTGGTACATCACACCGCAGAACACACCGGTGTCGCTGCCGCGCAGCGTCGTCGGGTCGATGCCGGCGTTCTCGAACGCCTCCCACGCGGCCTCCAGCAGCAGCCGCTGCTGCGGGTCCATGGCCAGGGCCTCGCGGGGGCTCAGCCCGAAGAACTCGGCGTCGAAGTCGCCCGCCGCGTCGACGAACCCACCCTCACGGGTGTACGCGGTGCCCGGGTTGTCCGGGTCCGGGTGGTAGAGGTTCTCCAGGTCCCAGCCGCGGTCGGTGGGGAACCGGGAGGTGCCGATGCGCCCGTCCGACACCATCGACCACAGCTCGTCCGGCGAGGTGACCCCGCCCGGGTAGCGGCAGCTCATTCCCACGATCGCCAACGGCTCGTTGGCCCGGTCCTCGTACTCGCGCAGCCGGGACTTGGTCTCGTTGAGGTCGACGGCGACCCGCCTCAGCGACTCGACGAGTTTGCTCTGCTGGAGGGCATTGCTGTCACCACTCATGGCCACGTTCTCTCTGAGGTAGTTCTGAAAGTAGTCCGGTCTCGTCCGAGCACGTGTCACGCGTCGTGGAACTCGGCGTCGATCATCTGCAGGATCTCCATAGCGGAGGTGGCCGCCTCGATCTGAGCGAGGTCGTTGTCGGTCCGCTCGATGTCGGTGAGCGCGGTGAGCATGGCGCGCAGTCGGCCGGCCACACGCTTCTTCTCCCCGTCCTCCGCGATCCCGGCGAGGAGGTCTTCGAGCCTCTTCAGCTCCTGGTCGATCGGCGGTTCGGCAACGGCCGGGGCCATCCTGGCCAGCACGAGCCGGGTGACCGCCACCGAGGTCGGGTGGTCGAAGACCAGGGTCGACGGGAACCGCAGGCCGGTGACGCGGCTGAGCCGGTTGCGCAGCTCGACGGCGCTCAGGGAGTCGAAGCCGAGTTCCTGGAACGCGCGGGCCGGGTCGACGGCCCCGGGGGACGCATGGCCCAGGACCCCCGCTACCTGGGCCTGAACGACCTGGAGGACGACGCCCTCCCGTTCGGGCTCGGCCACGTCGGCCAGCCGCTGCGCGAGCGATTCGTCCGTTTCCGCACGGCGGGCCGACGAACCCACCAGCGCGCGCATCAGCGCGGGGAGTATGCCGGCTCGTGCCTGGGCCCGCAGCGCGGCCAGGTCGAGCCGGACCGGCGCCAGCAGGGCGGTGTCGAGGGCCAGGGCCTGGTCGAACAGCTTCGGTCCGAGGTCGGCGGGGATGGCGCCGACGCCGATGCGTTCGAGCCGTGCCACCTCGGCTTCGGCCAGTTCACCGGACATGCCGCCCGCGTCCGCCCAGAGGCCCCAGGCCAGCGAGGTCGCGGCCAGGCCGTCCGCCCGGCGCTTGGCGGCCAGGGCGTCGAGGGCCGCGTTGGCCGCCGCGTAGTTCGCCTGACCGGGAGTACCGATCAGCGCCGACACCGAGGAGAAGAGGACGAAGGCCGCGAGGTCCATGCCGGCGGTCAGCTCGTGCAGGTGCCACGCCGCGTCCACCTTCGGACGCATGACCCGCTCGACCTGCTCCGCGGTCATCGACTCGATCACACCGTCGTCCAACACACCCGCCGCATGCACGACCGCCGCCAGCGGCCGATCCAACGATGCGATGAGAGACGCCAGTTGGTCACGGTCGGCGACGTCGCAGGCCTCGACCCGCACCGCCGCACCGGCCACCGCCAACTCCGCCACCAGCTCGGCGACACCCTCCGCCGCCGCACCACGCCGGCTCACCAGCAACAGGTCCTCGACCCCGTGACGCTCCACCAGATGCCGCGCGAACAGCGCACCCAGACCGGACGTACCACCCGTGACCAGCACCGTCCCGTCCAGCACCGGCCCCGCGCCGGGTGCGGCCGACACCCGCACCAGCCGCGGCGCGAGCAGCCGGCCACCACGCACCGCGAACTGCGGCTCGTCCGAACCGAACACCTTCGCCCAGTCCGCCGCACCGGCCTCGTCCACATCGACGAGCACGAACCGCCCCGGGTGCTCCGACTGTGCACTGCGCACCAGACCCCATACCGGGGCCTGCGCCACGTCCGGCGTCCCCTCGCCGGCGTCCACGCCGTTGCGGGTCACCACGATCAGCCGGGCCTCACTCAGCCGCGCGCTCTCCACCCAACGCTGCACGAGCGCAAGGGTCTTCGTCGCGACCGCCGTCGCCGCTCCGGCCACGTCGGCGGCACCCGCCGGGGACCCCACCGAGGCGAGCACGACCTCCGGAGTGGCCATGCCGTCGGCGAGGGCCTTCTCCAGCACGTCCAGGTCCTCGAAGCGCTCGCCCGGCGCCACCAGGTCGCCGAGTACGGCCGTCCGGACCGTTGCGGCCGGCGCGGACGTGACCTGGACCCAGTCGAGTTGGAAGAGGGAGTTCCGGTGGACGCGCTGTCTGTTGTCCAACTGGTCCTGCTGCACGGGGCGCAGGTCGAGACGGGCCAGGTTCAGCACCGGTTCGCCGTGCTGGCCGGTGATGTCGACCCGGAACGCGGAGTCGCCCGCCGGGGCGATCCGTACCCGTGCCCGCGAGGCACGGGTGGCCTGCCCGAGCCGGACGCCCGACCAGGTGAACGGCAGGTCGAGCGGGGACCCCGCCTCCTTGTCGAGCAGGACACCGTGGAGTGCCGCGTCGAAGAGGGCCGGGTGGATGCCGAAGCCCTCGCCACCACCGTCACCCGGCAGTTCCACCTCGGCGTACGTCCGGTCGCCGTTGCGCCAGGCCGCCCGCACACCCTGGAAGACCGGCCCGTAGTCGTACCCGAGATCGGCCAGACCCGCGTACAGCCCGTCCACGGGAAGCGGCTCGACCCCGGTGGGCGGCCACTCGGCCGGCCACGCCTCACCGGGCTCGGCATCGGGGCCGAGCAGTCCACGCGCGTGGCAGACCGCCTCCCGCTCGTCCTCGTCACCGCTCTCCGGACGGGTGTACACCGCCACCTCGCGGCGCCCGTCCGCAGCAGCCGGACCCACCGTGACCTGGACCTGCAGCGCCACACCGTCGGACAGGGCCAACGGCGCCTCCAGGACGAGTTCGTCGACGACGGGGGTGTCGGTCTGGCGGCCGGCGGTGAGGGCGAGCTCGACCAGCGCGGTCCCGGGCACGATCACCGTGCCGAGGACGACGTGGTCACGGGTCCAGGGCTGGGTGTCGGTGGACAGCCGGCCGGTCAGGACCCACTCGTCACGGTCGCCGACCTGGACGGCCGCCGCCAGGACCGGATGCCCGATCCGGCTCTGCCCGGCCGCCACCACGTCCCCGGCACCGCTGCCCGGCGCGAGCCAGTACCGCTCACGCTGGAACGCGTAGGTCGGCAGGGGCGTACGTGCGGCTCCGCTGGCCTTGTAGAACGCGGACCAGTCCACCTCCACACCCGCGATGTGGACCTGCCCGAGGAACTTGACGAAGGTCTGCACCTCGGGGTGCTTGGCACGCAGCGCCGGCACCAGCACCGATTCCGTACCGGTGGCGTGGTCGCCGAGTTCTTCCAGGGTCTGGCGGGCCATCGCGGTGAGCACACCGTCCGGGCCGAGCTCCAGGAAGCGGCGCACGCCCGCCTCGTGGAGCGTCCGCACACCGTCCGCGAAACGCACCGCCTGACGCACGTGCCGCACCCAGTAACCCGGATCGGCAAGCTCGGACGAGACCAGAGCGCCCGTCACGTTCGACACCACCGCGATCCGCGGCGCCGCATACGACAGACCCCGCGCGACCTGCTCGAACTCCGCGAGCATCGGCTCCATCCGCGGCGAGTGGAACGCGTGACTCACCCGCAGACGCGAAGTCTTGCGGCCCTCCCAGGCCGGAAGCCACTCCTCGGCGGCGTCCGCGTCACCGGAGACGACCACCGACCGCGGGCCGTTGACCGCCGCGATCTCCAGCCGGCCCTCGAACCCGGCCAGCGAGGCCGCGACCTCGTCCTCCCCCGCCTGCACCGCGACCATCGCACCGCCCGTCGGCAGCGCGCCCATCAGCCGGCCACGCGCCACCACCAGCGCGCAGGCATCCGCCAGCGACAGCACACCCGCCACGTGCGCGGCCACGATCTCACCGACCGAGTGCCCCATCACGTGGTCCACCCGGACCCCGAAGGACTCCACCAGGCGGAACAGCGCCACCTCGACCGCGAACAGTGCGGCCTGCGTGAACTCCGTCGCATCCAGCAGAGCCGCCTCCGCCGAACCCTCCTCCGCACTCAACAGCGCCCACAGCGAACGCCCCAGCAGCGGATCCAGCTCCGCACACACCTGCTCCAGCGCGGCGTCGAACGCCGGGAACGCCCCCGCCAGCTCCACACCCATCCGAGCCCGCTGCGAACCCTGACCGGTGAACAACACCGCCGTCCGCCCCGCCACCACACGGCCCTCAACCACCCGAGCCGCCGGATCACCGACCGCCAACGCCGCCAGACCAGCGAGGAGTTCATCCCGATCGGACGCCACCACCACACCACGGGAATCCAACTGTGCCCGCGACACCACGGAAGAGAAGCCGACATCCGTCAGAGAGACCTTCGGCTCCGCCAGAAGATGCGCCCGCAGCCGCTCGGCCTGCTCACGCAGCGCCGCACCGGACTTCGCCGACACCACCACCGGAACCACCGGCAACTCCACGCCCCGGACCGGCAGCCCGGCCGACTCCGTCATCTCCGCCGGCTCCGCGGCCGGAGCCTCCTCCAGAATCACATGCGCGTTCGTCCCACTGATCCCGAACGACGACACCGCAGCACGCCGCGGGCGCTCCGCCGACGCGGGCCACTCCCGCGCCTCCGTCAACAGCTCCACCGCACCCGAGGCCCAGTCCACGTGCGGCGACGGCTCGTCCACGTGCAGCGTCCGCGGCAGCACCCCGTGCCGCATCGCCATCACCATCTTGATCACACCGCCGACACCCGCCGCAGCCTGCGTGTGCCCGACGTTCGACTTCAGCGAGCCGAGCCACAGCGGGTCACCCGACCGCTCCCGGCCGTAGGTCGCCAGCAGCGCCTCGGCCTCGATCGGGTCACCCAGGGTGGTGCCGGTCCCGTGGCCCTCCACCGCATCGACGTCCGCCGCGGTCAGACCCGCGTTGGCCAGGGCCTGCCGGATCACCCGCTCCTGCGACGGGCCGTTCGGGGCGGTCAGGCCGTTGCTCGCACCGTCCTGGTTCACCGCACTCCCGCGCAGCACCGCCAGCACGTTGTGCCCCTTGCGACGCGCGTCCGACAGCCGTTCCAGCAGGAGCAGGCCCGAGCCCTCGGCCCAGCCGGTGCCGTCGGCGGCGGCCGCGTACGCCTTGCAACGTCCGTCGGCCGAAATGGCGCGCTGGCGGCTGAACTCCACGAAGATGCTCGGCCGGGACAGGACGGTGACGCCGCCCGCGAGGGCCATCGAGCACTCGCCCGAGCGCAGCGCCTTCGCAGCCAGGGCGATCGCGACGAGCGAGGAGGAGCAGGCGGTGTCGACCGTGACGGCCGGGCCCTCGAAGCCGAACGTGTAGGAGATCCGGCCGGAGGCCACGCTGGCCGCAGAGGCGATCGTCAGATAGCCCTCGACCTCGGAGGCCCGGTCGCTGGTGCCGGCGACGTACTGGTAGTCCGAGTACATGAGGCCGCAGAAGACACCGGTGTCACTGCCCCGCAGCGACGTCGGGTCGATGCCGGCGTCCTCGAACGCCTCCCACGCGCCCTCCAGCAGCAGCCGCTGCTGCGGGTCCATGACCACGGCCTCGCGGGGGCTCAGTCCGAAGAACTCGGCGTCGAACTCGTCCGCGCCGTCGACGAAGCCGCCCTCTCGGGTGTACGCGGTACCGGGGTTGTCCGGATCGGGGTCGTAGAGCCGTCCGAGTTCCCAGCCGCGGCCCTCCGGGAACGGGGACACCGCGTCGCGGCCCGATGCCACCAGCTCCCACAGCTCCTCCGGGGAGGTCACTCCGCCGGGGTAGCGGCAGCTCATGCCCACGATCGCCAACGGCTCGTTGGCCTGGTCCATGAGCTGCTTGTTCTGTCGCCGCAGGCGCTCGGTCTCCTTGATCGACTTCCGGAGAGCGCCGACGATGTCGTTCTTGTCGGTGGACATTCCTACTCCTTCACGTCAGGGCACGGGACGGGAATCGCGTTCCGGACAGCACGAATGACACGTTCTTCTTCCTCCTGACCGCCCGAATCGGGATTCGGAGGGCCACGCCGCCTGTCGACCGGCACCACCCACCGACGGCCCGGATCCCTTCCGGGCCGTCGGTGGTACGGGTGGGGTCAGAGCAGGCCCTTGTCCCGGAGCTTCGTCGACACCTCGATGAAGTTGCTCAGCTGCTCGTCGGTGTGCGCGGCGTTGATGATGATGCGGAGCACCGCCTGGCCCCGGCGCGCCGCCGGGTACAGGTACGGCGGCACCCGGATGCCCTCGTCGAGGTAGGCGTGGAAGAGCTCCACGCACCTGCGTTCGTCGCCGATCACGAGCGAGGAGAAGCAGGTCTCGGTGTCGGTGACGGGGAGTTCGGCGTCGAGGAGCATCTTGCGGAAGTCGGCGACCTTCGCCAGGTACCCGTCGACGATCTCCGGCTCGTCGTACGCGAGCAGTTTGGTGATGTAGTCCGTGCCGGCCGCGGCCGGTGCGGACATTCCCGCGGTGAACGATCCGGTGCCGGACAGCAGCTCGAATCCCAGGATGGCGTCCTTGGGTCCGGCGATGAGGCCGCCTTCGAGCCCGACGGCCTTCTTCATGGACACCATGATGAAGTCGGCGCGCTGCATACCGGCGTACTCTTCGGCGAACTTGCGGTGCGGAGGGCCGTAGAGCAGGAACCCGTTGGCGTCGTCGACGTACGACACCGCGCCGTAGCGCTCGCACACGTCGACGAGTTCGTGCATCGGGGCCACCGTGCCGTCGATGGAGAACACCGACTCCAGCACGACGACGACCCGCTTGCCGGCCAGTCCCTTGAGGACCTCCTCGAGGCTCTCCACGGAATTGTGCTTGAACGAGAAGATCCGTTCGCCGAACTTCAGGCCTTCGACGGACTTCCACAGCGACCAGTGCGCATCGCGGTCGAACACGAAGACCACGTCGCGGTTCACCATGGCAACGCCCGGCATGAACGAATGGGTTCCGGACATCGCGTTGATGAAGCCGATGTTGGCGAGGGTGCCGGTTCCGAAGCTGATCGCCGCTTCCTTCTTCAGGTACGCGGCAATCGTGGTCTCCATCTCGATGTGAGCGGGGGAGACACCCTGAACGGTACGGGATCCGCCGCTGGCCAGGCCGTACTTCCTGGTGGCGTCGAGCAGGCGGTCCATGACGTCGTCGCGGCGCTGGAGGTTCAGCATGTTCACCGACGCGAAGTTGGACACCAGGGTGTCGGTGCCGTGCACGGCGCCGGGGATGAGGCGGGACACCGGCGGGCCGGTGATGCCCGCGGCCCGGATGCCCTCGGCGAACTTGTCGAAATTCCAGCCGGGGAGAGTCGTCATCGTGAGCAGACCTCGTTTTCCTTCGTCAGCGTGTGAATACCTGGGCCGGCGCGTCCTCGGGCCGGGCGCGGTGGGGATGCTCGTCCGCGGGCCGTACCGTCGGGTCAGCCCTCTACGGGGGCCGGGCCGGCCGGTGCCGCGGTGCCGGGCCGACCGTCCGCCAGTTCGCGCAGCCGGTCGAGGACGCCCGACGCCTGCAGGTCGCTGACGGGGATCGAGGCCAGCAGGGCGCGGATCGCGGCCTCCTCGGCCGGCTCGGTGGTGGTCTCGCTCGCCGGCTTCACCAGGGTGAGCAGGTGCTGCGCGATCGCCAGCGAGGTCGGGTGGTCGAACACGAGGGTGGGCGGCAGCTGCAGCGACGTCAGGCGGGTGAGCCGGTTGCCGAGTTCGACGGCGCTGAGCGAGTCGAATCCGAGCGACTGGAGCTCACGCTCCGGGTCGACCATGTCCGCCGCGTCGTGGCCGAGCACCGCGGCGACCTGGACCCGGACGAGGTCCAGGACGACCTTCTCGCGGTCGGCCTCGGCTACGCCGGCGAGCCGCTGCTCCAGCGACCGGCCGCTGTCCGGGCCGCCGGGCCGTGCCCGCACCAGCCCGCGCAGCAGCCCCGGCAGCATGCCCCCGGACGCCTGGCGGCGCAGGGCGGCGTTGTCGAGTCGTACGGGCGCCAGCAGGGCGGTGTCCAGGCCGAGCGCCTGGTCGAACAGCTCCAGCCCGAGGGCCGCGGGGAGCGAGCGTACGCCCATCCGCTCGAGCCGGGCGATGTCCGAGGCCTGCAGCTGGGCGGCCATGCCCGCGTCGTTCGCCCACAGGCCCCACGCGAGGGAGGTGGCGGGGAGCCCGTCGGCGCGCCGCTGGGCGGCGAGCGCGTCGAGTGCGGCGTTGGCGGCCGCGTAGTTCGCCTGGCCGGGGCTGCCGATGAGGGCGGCCACGGACGAGAACAGGACGAACGCCGATGCTCCGCGGTCCTTGGTGAGCTCGTGCAGGTGCCACGCGCCGTCGGCCTTGGGGGCCATGACCCGGGCCACCTGGGCCGGGGTCATCGACTCGACCACGCCGTCGTCCAGCAGGCCGGCCGCGTGGACGACCGCGCCCAGCGGGCCCTCCACCGAGTCGAGCACCCGGGCCACCTGGTCGCGCTCGGCGACGTCGCACGCCTCGACCCGGACGTCGGCGCCCGCGGCCTCCAGCTCGGACACCAGTTCGGCGGCGCCTTCGGCGTCGGGACCGCGCCGGCTGACCAGCACCAGGTTCCGCGCCCCGTGCCGTTCGACGAGGTGTCGGGCCAGCAGCGCACCCAGGCCGCCGGTACCTCCGGTGATCACGATGGTGCCGTCCAGGTCCGGTGCCGTCGGTACGGTCAGCACCACCTTGCCGATGTTGCGGCCCTCGCGGAGGTACCGGAACGCCTCCTGGGCACTGCGCACGTCCCAGGACCTGCACGGCCCGAGGTCGATCGCCCCCTGTGCGAAGAGCGTGAGCAGCTCGCGCAGCATCTCCTGGATGCGGTCCGCCCCCGCCTCCATCAGGTCGAAGGCCCGGTAGCGGACACCCGGGTGCTCCCGCTCCACCATGTCCGTGTCACGGATGTCGGTCTTGCCGATCTCCAGGAACCGGCCGCCGCGCGGCAACAGGCTCAGGGACGCGTCGACGTACTCCCCGGCGAGCGAGTTCAGCACCACGTCGACGCCGTCGCCGCCGGTGGCCTCCCGGAAGGCGTCCCGGAACTCCAGGTCGCGCGAGGAGGCGATCCGGTCGGCCGGGATGCCCCGGTCCAGCAGGGCGCCCCACTTCGGCCGGCTCGCGGTCGTGAACACCTCGGCACCCACGTGGCGGGCCAGTTGGACGGCCGCCGAGCCCACGCCGCCGGCCGCGGCGTGCACGAGCAGGCGCTCCCCGGCCTGCAGGTCGGCCAGGTCGAACAGGCCGCGGTACGCGGTGAGGTACACGATGGGAACCGATGCCGCCTCGGCGAACGACCAGTCGGCCGGCATCGGGGCGAGCATCCGCCGGTCGGACACGGCCACGGGGCCGAACGAGTCGGCGACGAGCCCGAAGACCCGGTCTCCCGGAGCCAGGTCGGTGACGTCCGCACCGACCTCAAGGACCACGCCGGAGGCCTCGGTGCCCATGTCGGCCTCGCCCGGGTACATCCCGAGGGCGATGAGCACGTCGCGGAAGTTCAGGCCGGCGGCCCGCACCCCGATCCGGACGTCGCCCGCGCCGAGCGGCCGGTCGCCGTCGGACGGAAGGACGGCCAGCCCGTCCAGCGACCCCTTGGTGGCGGCCGTCAGCCTCCACGGTCCGTCCGGCAGCACCGCGGCCCTGGCCAGGCGCGGCACGGCGAACCGGTTCTCGCGCACCGCGAGCTGCGGCTCGTCGTCGAGGGCGGCGGCCAGGGCTCCCCACTCGGGTGCCGCGCTGCCGTCGAGGTCGACGAGCACGAACCGGCCGGGCCGCTCGGACTGGGCACTGTGCACCAGGCCCCAGACGGCGGCCTGGGCGATGTCGGGCCGTTCGCAACCGACCGCGACGGCGCCGCGGGTCACGAACACCAGGCGCGTGTCCACGAGCCATTCGCTGACGAGCCACTGCTGCACCAGCATCAGGGCGTCTTCCGTGGCCTTGCGGGCGGCCGCGGCCGGGTCGCCCGCCGGGGTCTCGACCGCGACCAGGACCAGGTCGGGGGCGGGCATGCCCACGGCGACCTCGTCCTCCAGCGCGTACAGGTCGACGAACCGGTCTCCCGGGGCCTGGAGGTCGCCGAGGACCGCGAGGCGCACGTCGCGGGGTTCGGGGGTCGCGACCGTGGCCCAGTCGACCTGGTACAGCGACTGCTCGGTGCTCTTGCGTGCCCGCCCGAGCTGGCCCGGCTCCACCGTGCGCACGGCGAGCTTGTCGACGCTCACCACGAGCTGACCGGCGTCGTCGACCATGACGATCCGCACGGCGGACTCGCCGGCCGGGCTGACCCGGACCCGGACAGCGGTCGCGCCGGCCCGGCCGAGCCGGATGCCCGACCAGGAGAACGGCAGCACCACCGGGTCGCCGGGCCGGGTGTCGAGCATCCCGGTGTGCAGGGTGGCGTCGAACAGCGCGGGGTGGACGGCGAATCCGGTGCTCGGGGCGTTGTCGGACAGCGCCACCTCTGCGTACACCTCGTCGCCGGCCCGCCACACGGCGCGGACGTTCTGGAAGAGCGGCCCGTAGTGGAGCCCGTACTCGGTGAGCATCGGGTAGAGCCCGTCCACGGCGACCGGCTCGGCCCCGGTGGGCGGCCACGCCAGGACGGGCTCCGGCTCATCCTCCGATGCCGCGGCGAGGACACCGCGCGCGTGGCAGACCAGCACGGACGCGTCCTCGTCGGCGGATTCCGCGGCGGACAGGACGGCGACCTCGCGGCGCCCGTCGGCGTCGGCCGTTCCGACCGTCACCTGGATCCGGCGTGCCGCCCCCTCTTCGAGGACCAGCGGCGCCTGGAGGGTGAGTTCCGCGAGGACGGGGCTGCCGACCTGACCACCGGCGGTCAGCGCCATGTCGACCAGGCCGGTGCCGGGGACGATGGTCACCCCGAGCACGACGTGGTCGCGGGTCCACGGCTGGAGATCGGTGGAGAGACGGCCGGTGAACACCCACTCGTCCCGGGTGCCGACCTGGACCGCGCCGAGCAGGATCGGGTGCTCCAACGCGTTCAGCCCGAACGCGACGGCGTCGCCCGCCTCAGCGCCGGAGGCCTGCCAGTACCGGTCGTTCTGGAACGCGTAGGTCGGGAGCTTGACCCGGGCCGCGCCCGTGGCCTTGTAGAACGCGGACCAGTCCACGTCCACGCCCGCGATGTGGGCCTGCCCGAGGAACTTGACGAAGGTCTGCGCCTCGGGGTGCTTGGCCCGCAGCGCGGGGACCAGCACCGCGTCCTGTACACCGAGCTCGTCCAGACTCTGGCGGGCCATCGCGGTGAGCACACCGTCCGGGCCGAGCTCCAGGAAGCGGCGCACGCCCGCCTCGTGGAGCGTCCGCACACCGTCCGCGAAGCGCACCGCCTGACGCACGTGCCGCACCCAGTAGCCCGGATCGGCAAGCTCGGACGAGACCAGAGCGCCCGTCACGTTCGACACCACCGCGATCCGCGGCGCCGCATACGACAGACCCCGGGCGACCTGCTCGAACTCCGCGAGCATCGGCTCCATCCGCGGCGAGTGGAAAGCGTGACTCACCCGCAGACGCGAAGTCTTGCGGCCCTCCCAGGCCGGAAGCCACTCCTCGGCGGCGTCCGCGTCACCGGAGACGACCACCGACCGCGGGCCGTTGACCGCCGCGATCTCCAGCCGGCCCTCGAACCCGGCCAGCGAGGCCGCGACCTCGTCCTCCCCCGCCTGCACCGCGACCATCGCACCGCCCGTCGGCAGCGCGCCCATCAGCCGGCCACGCGCCACCACCAGCGCGCAGGCATCCGCCAGCGACAGCACACCCGCCACGTGCGCGGCCACGATCTCACCGACCGAGTGCCCCATCACGTGGTCCACCCGGATCCCGAAGGACTCCACCAGGCGGAACAGCGCCACCTCGACCGCGAACAGTGCGGCCTGCGTGAACTCCGTCGCATCCAGCAGAGCCGCCTGCTCCGTGCCCTCCTCCGCGCTCAACAGCGCCCACAGCGAACGCCCCAGCAGCGGATCCAGCTCCGCACACACCTGCTCCAGCGCGGTGTCGAAGGCCGGGAACGCCCCCGCCAGCTCCACACCCATCCGAGCCCGCTGCGAACCCTGACCGGTGAACAACACCGCCGTCCGACCCGGAACCACGCGGCCCTCAACCACCCGAGCCGCCGGATCGCCGACCGCCAACGCCGCCAGACCGGCAAGGAGTTCATCCCGGTCCGAGGCGACCACCACACCACGGGAGTCGAGCTGCGCCCGGGAGACCACGGAAGAGAAGCCGACATCCGTCAGGGAGGCCTTCGGCTCCGCCAGAAGGTGCGCCCGCAGCCGCTCGGCCTGCTCACGCAGCGCCGCACCGGACTTGCCCGACACCACCACCGGCACGAGCGGCAGCTCGGCCGACTCCGGTGCCTCGGCCGGCTCCGCGGCCGGAGCCTCCTCCAGAATCACATGCGCGTTCGTCCCACTGATCCCGAACGACGACACCGCAGCACGCCGCGGACGCTCCGCCGACGCAGGCCACTCCCGCGCCTCCGTCAACAGCTCCACCGCACCCGAAGCCCAGTCCACGTGCGGCGACGGCTCATCCACATGCAGCGTCCGCGGCAGAACCCCGTGCCGCATCGCCATCACCATCTTGATCACACCCGCCACACCGGCAGCCGCCGAGGTGTGCCCGATGTTCGACTTGATCGAGCCCAGCCACAGCGGGTCACCCGCCCGCTCCCGGCCATAGGTCGCCAGCAGCGCCCGGGCCTCGATCGGGTCACCCAGGGTGGTGCCGGTGCCATGGCCCTCCACCGCGTCCACGTCCGCCGCGGTCAGACCCGCGTTGGCCAGGGCGGCCCGGATGACGCGCTCCTGCGAGGGACCGTTCGGCGCGGTCAGGCCGTTGCTCGCACCGTCCTGGTTCACCGCGGTGCCGCGGATCACGGCGAGGACGTCGTGCCCCTTGCGGCGGGCGTCCGACAGCCGTTCCAGGACGACCAGGCCGACGCCCTCGGAGAAGCCGGTGCCGTCGGCGGCGGCCGCGTAGGACTTGCAGCGCCCGTCCACGGACAGCCCCCGTTGGCGGCTGAACTCCACGAACAGGAAGGGTCCGGACAGCACTGTGGCGCCGCCGACCAGGGCCATCGAGCACTCGCCCGAGCGCAGCGACTGCGCCGCCATGTGCAGCGCCACCGCCGACGAGGAGCACGCCGTGTCCACCGACACCGCCGGGCCTTCGAGGCCGAGGGCGTAGGAGATCCGGCCGGAGGCCACACTCGACGACTTGCCGGTGAGGCGGTAGCCCTCCAGCTCCGGGGCGGGCCCGCTGCCGTAGTCGGAGCCGGTCACACCGCAGAAGACGCCGATGTCGCCGCCGGTGAGGGAGCTCGGGTCGATGCCCGCGTTCTCCAGCGCCTCCCAGGCCACCGGGAGCAGCAGTCGCTGCTGCGGGTCCATGGCCATCGCCTCGCGGGGGCTGACGCCGAAGAAGTCGGCGTCGAAGTCGCCCACCGCGTCGAGGAAGCCGCCGCCCTGGTTGTAGAACCTCCCGGCCTCGTCCGGGTCCGGGTCGTAGAGTCCCTCCAGGTCCCAGCCGCGGTCGGCCGGCATCCCGGAGACGGCGTCCCGGCCGGAGGCCACGAGGTCCCACAGTTCCTCCGGGGAGGTGACTCCACCGGGGTAGCGACAGCTCATTCCCACGATCGCCAGCGGTTCGCTCAGCTGGTCCAGGATGCGGTTCTTGTCCTGGCGCAGCCGGTCGTTCTCCTTGAGCGATTGCCGGAGCGCCTCGACGAGTTCGTTCTCATCAATGGGCATGGTTCTGGGCACCTCCAAGTCAGCGCCCCGGGGGGCGAATTGATCGTCACCCCGGGGCGGGGCGGGCGGAACGCCTCAGCTGTGTGCGCCGGCCGTGGCCGGCGTCTTCTCCTCGTCGGGGTCCGATTCGCTGATGCCGAACCGGTCGTGGAACCGCTTCAGCGGTCCGGGTGCCCACCAGTTCGCGGTGCCCAGCAGCCGCATGAAGGCGGGCACGAGCACGCCGCGGACGAGCGTCGCGTCGAGCAGGACGGCCAGCGGAAGGCCGATGCCGAGTCCCTTGACGTAGCTGACGCTGGAGAAGGTGAGGCCGGCGAACGCCATGGCGAGCAGCAGGGCCGCGTACGTGACGACCCGGCCGGTGCGTTCGAGGCCGAAGGCGACCGCCTCGTCGTTGCGGCCGGTCCTGCGGTACTCCTCCGTGATGCGGGACAGGATGAAGACCGCGTAGTCCAGCGACAGCGCGAAGGCGATCGCGACGACGACGATGGGCACGAGCCAGGTGAGTGCTCCGGTGACGACGAAGTCGCCGACGAGCCACTTCAGGTGCCCCTCCTGGAGGATGTACACCAGGGCGCCGAAGGTTGCGGAGAGGCTCAGGGCGCTCAGCAGGATCGCCTTCAGGGGCAGCAGGACGCTACCCGTCAGCAGGAACAGCAGGACGAGGCTGCCGATGGCGAGGATGGCGATGGCGATCGGCAACCGGTCGCCCAGGACGTCGAAGGTGTCGACGGAGTCGGCCGGCGCGCCGCCGACGAGGACCGCGAAGGGTGCTGCGGCGTCGCGCACGGTGCGGACGAGTGCGGCGCCGTCGTCGCCGTAGGGGTCGACGCTGAGCACGAGGGACAGGTAGGTGTCGGACTCGTTGGCGAACCGTGCCGAGGCGGGGTCCGCCTCCAGGACCTTCTGGCCCTTGCTGTAGCCGCCGGTGAGGGCGTCGACCCTGGCGACCGCGCTGTTCTGGGAGAGCTGCTTGGCGTACCGGTCGATGTCCGCGGTGCGGGAGGCGGGGCTCCCGATGTCCGTGGCCACCACCGTGAGGGTGTCCTGCTCACGGTTGTCGAACTTGTCGCGGACGGTGGTGGCGACCTGTGCCGACTGTGCCGTGGGGGGCAGGATCTGCTCGTCGGGCAGCCGCGCCTTCATGTCCATCGCCGGCGAGGCGAGGAACATCATGAAGGCCAGGACCGCCAGGAGGAGGGGCACCGGGCGGCGCATCACGAACATGGCGAGCCGGTGCCAGAAGCCCTCGCTGTCCACGCGGGCGGCGGTGGCGTTCTTGCGGGCCCGGCGCCCGGCGATGCGGTCCGGTCCCATCCAGACCAACAGGGCGGGCACGATCAGCAGGGTGGTGGCGGCGGCGGTGAGGCCGGTGAGGACGGAGCCGACGGCCAGCGAATGGAAGACGGTGAACGGCAGCACCAGCATGGAGCCGAGGGCCACGGCCAAGGTGGTCGCGGAGAAGACCACCGTGCGCCCGACGGTGCGCATCGTCGTGCGGATGGCGTCCGGTACGGGGGCGCCGGCGGCGAGTTCCTCCCGGTAGCGGGTGATGAAGAGCAGGCTGTAGTCGATCGCCAGGCCCAGGCCCAGGAACGTGGTGACCATCGTCACCATGTCCGCGATCTCCATCAGGAACGTGATGGCGAACAGCAGGCCCATCACCACGAACGTCGTGGTGATCGCGATGGCCAGGGGCAGCAGCGCGGCACGGAGGCTGCCGAAGATCAGTACCAGGAGGACGAGGACGACGGGGATGAAGAACGCCTCGGCCTTCAGCGAGTCGTCGGCCGCCGTTTCGAGGTTCTCCACCCACATGAGGCCGCTGCCGCCGAGTTTGACGTCGAGGCCGTCGACCGTTCCGGAGTAGGTCTTCTTCAGCACCTTCGCACGTTCCTGGACCGTGTCGAAGTCACCGACGATGCGGCCCAGGACCAGCGCCTGCTTGTGGTCCTTGCCGCGCATCGCGGACGACTGCGTCGTCCAGTAGGAGACGACGTCGCTCACGCCCTGCTCGGCGGCGACCTTCCTGGTGAGCTCGGCGCCGGCCGCGGCCACGTCCGGAGCGTCCACCCCGCGCTCGTCCTGCACCAGGATGACGAGGTTCGGCGGTCCCTGGTCGAACCGGTCCTCCAGCGCCTCGGCGGCGCGCGAGGATTCGGTCCCCGGGCTCCCGTATCCCCCGAGCGTGACGCGCGACGTAAGACCGACACCGAGGGCTGCGAAGGCGAGCGCCGCGATCAGCGTGATCAGGAGCACCCGCTTGGGCCTGTTGATCGCGAGGTCGGCAATGCGGTTCAGCAACTGGCACCCCTCGGTTCGCGGCGCGAGGAGGACTCACGCGAAACGTGCGACATTCGGATCCTTGACCCTCCGTTGGCGGCTGCGAGGCGGCGTTCGGGCTGCCTCGACCTCACGACTCACCAGCAATGAGCCGCCGGGTGCGCGGCTGGATACACATCGATCGAGAAACACAGGGGCATCGACTGCGGGCCGAGAGGTCGGTATACGATGCCGCCGGGCGAGCAGGGCGGAGCGCGTGCGGCCGTTGCACGGCCGGCAACTGTGCTCCGTCGAAGGCGTGTTGACGACACCTTGCACCGGCGGGCCGGGATCGGGCTCCGTCGCCCGGGCGGCGGTTCGCGCGGACGTTCGTCAGACCGAAGCGGCCCCCGGATCCGTTCGACCGCCGGGACTCCGGACCGCGCCGGGCAGGGACCTCCGCCGGTTTGGCCGGCTCACCGAAGGGTACAGATCGCTCGCCGCGGAGCCTCCACGCCGCCCGTACGGCCCTGTACGGCCCCGTCCGAACCAGTGCGGACCCGCCGGACCCGCGTCACCCCGATGAACGCGGTGTCGAGGGCTCACCCACCTGCGCGTACCCCTGATGAGTCAGCGGAGAGATCAGTGAATGCGAGCGACGACCACACGGAACCAGCCTCGGACGAAGCGGTGCTCCGCAGGCTCTCGGATGTCATCGGGCCCTGTCCCGAGAGGGTGACCGAAAGCGCCAAGGCCCTCTTCCAGCGCTTCGGCACCCGTGGAGACCCGGCCTTCTCCCCCGAAGGACCAGGTCCCGGCTTCCCCCCGCACGTCGAAGGACTCTCACTGAACATGACGCAGCAGATCCCCTGACGGTTCATCACCGTTCAGAGGTTTCCGGCTCGGGCGTCGACAGGAAGCTGCCAACCCGTATCGGACGGCCACGAGCGACGACTATAGAGGCAGAAGTCGACCATGAGGAAGCATCTTCCGCAGGCGGGGCGAACTGACCCCCGGTGAGTTGTATCCACGGCCGGGAGCGCGGGCTCTTCATGGTGTCAGGCCATCTCCGCTTCGACGGCACGAGAACGGTTGAACATAGAACCATGCCGGCGTGCCTCCCATCCGACGTCCGATCAGCAGTGATCCGAGAACTCCAGGGACGGACATGAGCACTACCGAAACGACCCCCGCCGCCGCCCGTTGCCCGGTCGACCATTCCGCCGGGCGTCGTCCCCCGGTCACCATCCGGGCCGCCGACCTGCCGGCACCGAAGGCGCCGGGAGCCGTGCAGACGTACATGTTCACGAAGTTCCAGACGGACTGGCTCGAGAAGGTCCGGGACAAGCTCGGTCACCGGTTCAAGCTCCAGCTCCGCCCCGGTCCCGACATGTACGTGATCTCCGATCCGGGTGACGTCAAGGAGATGTTCCAGGCGTCCCCCGACGTCCTGCACACCGGCAACGGGAACGACGTGTCCCGCAAGTTCTTCGGCCGGACCGGCCTCGCCTTCCTCGACGGGGACGAGCACAAGGTCCGGCGCAAGGAGCTGCTGCCCAGCTTCAAGGGCACGGCGTACCTGCGGATCAAGGCCGCGATCGAGGAGATGGCGGAGCGCGACATCCCCAACTGGCCCCAGAACAAGGTGATGCCGCTGCGCCCGATCATCCACCGGTTCACCGTCGAGGTGATCCGTGAGGTCGTGTTCGGCAAGGTCACCCCCTCGTGCTGGGACCAGCTGATCGAAGAGATCATGGGTGTCGTCGAGCTGAACGAGCACATGACGGCGGCCTTCCCGCTGGAGCAGATGTCGGGCTTCTCGAACTGGCTGATCAAGTCGATCCCCAGCACCGGCCTGGCCTCCTTCCTCAAGCACCGCGCCCGCGCGGACGAGCTGCTCTTCGAGGCCTTCAACGAGCGCCGCGAGATCGGCCAGCTCGACGACGACCTGCTGTCGATGATGCTCAAGATCGAGGTCGACGGCCGCAAGCTGACCGACGTCGAACTCCGCGACGAGATCATGACGTTGTTCCTCGCCGGCACGGAGACCACCGTGTCGTCCGTCGCCTGGGCGCTGGAGTACCTGAGCCGGTTCCCCGTCGAGCTGGCTCGCTTGCGGGACGAGATCGACGCGGGCGATACTGACGACTACCTTGAGGCAGTCTGCTACGAGGTGCTTCGCCTCCGTCCGCCGCTGCCACTGCTGATGCCCCGTGAGGTGATGAAGCCGATCCAGATCGGCGGTGTGTACTACGAACCCGGTGACATCGTGTGGGCCAGTTCCCACCTGCTGAGCACCGATCCGAACAACTTCGACGAACCCAAGGCGTTCCGCCCCGAGCGGTACCTCAACGTCAAGCTGGACACCACCGCCTGGGCCCCGTTCGGAGGCAACATCACCCGTTGCCCCGGCGACAAGATCGCGGTGGACGAGATGAAGAGCGTGCTGCGCGTGGTTCTGTCCCACTTCGATCTGGACCGCCCCGACAAGACGCCCGAGCGGGTACACCACCGCGGAATCCTCATCAAGCCCGAGCACGGTGCCCGCATGGCGCTCCGAGCACGCAAGAGGAAGGCTGTCACTGCATGAGGGTGCCGAACGAGTTGTACACCGCCCGGCCCTGGCGGATCCACGAGTTCACCAAGGACTTCACCCTGGAGGACGTGTGGGCCCTGCCGACGCCGGGCGGACCGGACGACCTGCCGCGTCTGGTGAAGCAGTTCACCTCGAACGACGACTCCGAGATGTCCGCGTCCGTGATCCGCGTCCTGTTCGCGATCCGCTGGAAGATCGGCGCGCTGCTCGGGCTGGACAAGGCCGAGGACGGCGTCGGCAAGCGCGTGGCGTCCCTGCGCGACCGGCTGCCGGCCGACCTCCTGGAGCTGCCCGACGGGCCGGACTTCGAGCTGGTGCCGCTCCGCTCCGTCTACCAGACCGACACCGAGTACGTGGCCGAGATGGCCAACAAGACCTGCCACGTGCTGATGCACATCGGCTGGGTCCCGGACGGGACCGGCGGGTACCGCGGCGAGATGGCCGCGCTGGTCAAGCCCAACGGGCTGTTCGGCAAGGCCTACATGGCCGGGATCACGCCCTTCCGCCGGGCCCTGGTGGTCCCCTCCCTCATCCGCGGGATCGGCAACAACTGGTCGAAGTACGCCTGACCGCTCCCTGACGTGACGACCCGGCGGCCGCGGCGCCGTCGCCGGGTCGGTCGGGCGGTACCCACCGCCGCGCCGCCGACGCGTCGGCGGCGCGGCGCACACCCATGAGCAGGTGCACTCCGCGGTCCTGGGCGGCCGCCGGGGTCCACCCGTGCTTCCGAACGAAGGACAAGACATGCGCAACCTGGTGACCGGGGCCAGCGGGTTCCTGGGCAGCCATCTCGTCGAGGGCCTCCTCGCCGCCGGCGAGGACGTGACCGCCCTGGTCCGCAGGTCCAGCGACCGCAGCCACCTCGACCGGCTCGGGGTCGACGTCGTGGAGGCCGACCTCCTGGACCGCGGCGCGCTCGTGAAGCGCGTCGCGGGCTTCGACCGGGTCTTCCACTGCGCCGCGATGGTCAAGGACTGGGGCACCTGGAGCGAGTTCCGCGCCGCCAACGTGACCAGCGTGCAGAACCTCCTGGAGGCGTCCGCCGCCGCAGGGGTCGGGCTCTTCGTCCACGTCAGCTCGACGGACGTGTACGGCCACCCGGACCGCGTCGTCGACGAGAGCGCGCCGCTGCGCCGCCGCGGCTTCCTCTACGGCGACACCAAGATCGAGGCCGAGGAACTCCTCTGGCAGTTCATCGACCGGCACGACCTGCCCACGGTCGTGGTCCGGCCCGCCAGCCTGTACGGGCCCCGGTCGAAGACCTTCGTCGACGACGCCCTGAAGCTGCTGCGCGAGGGCACCCCGATGATCCCGGCGAACCGTTCGGCAGGACTCACCGAGGTGTCGAACGCCGTGGACGCGATCCTGCTCCTTGCGTCGGACAAGCGGAGCGTGGGCAGGGCGTTCAACATCACCGACGACTCGCCGGTCAGCTGGCAGACCTACTTCGAGCGGCTGGCCGAGATCGCGGGCCTGCCGCGGCCCCGGTTCGTGCCGATCCCCCGGCGTGCCGCGTACACGGCGGCGTGGGCGATCGAGGCCGCCTACCGCGGGCTGCGCCTGACGTCGAGCCCCCCGCTGACCAGGCTCGCGGTGGACATCCTGACCACCGAGCAGGGGTTCTCCAGCGAACGGCTCCGCTCCGAATTCGGGTACCGCCCGCGGATCGACTTCGAGGAGGGCATGCGGAGGCTGCGCGAGGAGCTGCGCGGCCGACCGTCCCCGGACTCGCCCACGAGGTAGCGGGACGGCGGGACGCCACCGCGGCAGGGCCCCGGACGGAGTGTCGAGTCGTCGCGGCACACCGCGGCCGTTACGGAGAGGAACCGTCATCGACATCGACGCACAGCACGTGACACGCGGGGCCGGTTCCGGACAGCCCCTCGGGCCCGGAGGGCTCCCCCGTATCCGGGCCGTCCACGCCTCGACGCCTACCGGACGGCCGCGGACGGCGCGCCCGTACGCCGGTCCCGGTTCGGTGGTCGAGGCCAATGCCCGGTTCCGGCAGCTCGTCGCGGACGGTGCGACGGACCTGTCGGTGGCCTTCGACCTGCCGAGCCGGGCGGGCCACGACAGCGATGCCCCGATCGCGGCCGGCGAGGTCGGCCGGACCGGGATCGCCGTCGATTCGATCGACGACATGCGGGTCCTCCTCGGCGGCCTCCCGCTGGCCGAGGTCTCCACCTCGCTCCGGCTCGGCGCGCCCGGCGCGGCGCCGTTCCTGCTGCTCTGCCAACTGGTGGGCGAGGAGCAGGGCGTGGCCGCCGACCGGCTCACCGGCGCGATCCGGAGCGACGTCCTGGAGGAGTGCGTCACGCGGGGAACGCACCTCTTCCCGCCGGGACCGTCACGGCGGCTGCTCGCCGACACGTTCCGGTACTGCGCCGCGGAGGTCCCGAGGTGGGACGCGGTGTCGGTCTCCGGCCGCGCCCTGGCGGACGCGGGTGCCTCGCCCGCACAGGAGCTCGCCTTCACCCTCGCGACCGGGATCGAGTACGTCCGGGCGGCGGTGGCGGCCGGGATCGACGTCACGGACTTCGCACCACGGTTGTCCTTCCTGTTCGCCGAACCGGCGGCGCTCGCCGAAGAGCGCGCCAAGTACCGCGCCGCACACCGGATCTGGGCCCGGGTGATGCACGAGGAGTTCGGTGCCCGGGACCCCGGGGCGCTGCTGCCGCGCCTCGGCATCGGGACCGCGGGGGCGCCCGCGGACGAACTCGAGACGGCCGCGCTGGACCTCCTGGGCGAGGTCGAGCGGCACGGCGGGGCGGCCGGTGCCGCGGCCCGCGGCTTCCAGGAGCGCGAGATCGGGCGCCACGCGCACCGCACCGGCCGGGTGGACGAAGGGGGACCGTACGAGGCGGCGCGCATCGATCCGGCGATCGAGGCCCGGCAGGCCGAACGCCTCTGCAAGCTCCGCGCCCTGCGGGACTCCTCCCGAACGGGCGACGCGCTCGTCCGGCTGCAGGAGGCGGCCGGGGGCACCGCCAACGTCCTCCACCCGATGAAGGAGGCTCTCGCCGCGTACGCCACGGTCGGAGAGGTCTGCGCCGCACTGCGCGAGGTGTGGGGCACGTCCGCCCCCGCGGTCTGACCCGTGGTTCGGCCCGCCCACGCCGTCGGGGGCACGAGGCCGCGCGCGTCGAGGACGGCTGCTCACCGCCGCCGGACCGGACGCCGGAGGCGGCGCGCGGCCTCGCGGCCCGGGACGGTCGAAACCGCGACCACGGCACGGTGGTTGGCGCGCTCGACCTCCCCGGCCACCCGGGCGCAGCCCTCGCAGTTCTCCAGGTGCCGGGCCAGTTCGGGGCCGCGCCGCCGGCCGGGGCGCCGGATGGCTTCGGCCAGCCGGGCGGTGAAGTAGTGGCACGCCGGCTCGGCGCCCTCGTCCACGTCCTCACGCAGGTAGGCCTCGCGCAGTCCCTCCCGGGCCCGCGCGGCGAGGGAGCGGACGCCGCTCGCCGTCATACCCATCCGTTGCGCGACGGCGGCCGCCGGCTCGCCCTCCACCACGGTGAGCCAGAGGAGCACCTGCCACCGCTCGGGGAGGGAGCGGTAGGCCTTGGCGACCAGGGCCGTCTCCTCGGTGGCGAGCAGCGCGGCCTCGGTCTCCGCGTCGCCGGCGAGGTGTTCGACCCAGGTCTCGAAGTCCTCCGGCAGCAGCACCCGCCGGGTGAAGTGCCTGCTCCACTCCATCGCCGTGCGACGGACGCAGGCCATCAGGTAGGGGCGCCAGGCGTGGCGCGGTCCGTGGCCGCGGGCCACCGAGACGTAGGTGCGGGCGTAGGCCTCGGCGGCGAGGTCCTGGGCGGTCTGGGCGTCGCGGCAGTAGCCGCGTGCGTAGGCCAGCACGGCGCCGTGGTGGCGGGTGAAGACCTCGGCCATCACGGCTCCGACACGGGAGGTGTCGCTGGCGGTCGCGGCGGGAAGGACCGCGGAGAGCTCGACGTCGCTCAAGGTGCTCAGACCCAGTCCGTAGTCGTCGGAACGCACGGTCAAAGTGTTCTCCTCAGGTCTGGTCGCCCCGTGGTGGGAAGGTCACGCGCACCGGGGGGTGCGGCGGCCGCACGGGGCCGGGGAGATCGGGGGCTCGGTTGTCGGCGAGCGGCTCAGGCGCGGCGCTGCACCTGGCGGCTCTTGGGCGACCTGGCGCGGGGGCACCCGGTCGCGGGGGACGTGACGATGTCGATGCCCTCGGCCTGCCCGGGTCGGCGACACCGGTGAGGGACGGCTGCCGCGCCGTCGGGAGGCGGTGGAGGGTGGTCCACAGCACACCAGCCGGACGGCTTTCCGGCAATCGTCTCCTCGCTCGCCACCTGTCCGCCCATTCCCAAACCGAATAGCGGGCGACGCCCGCCGGGCGGTGTTCGCGGGTGCCCGGTCGGCCGGTGGCCCGTGTCTGCGCAGACCCCACCGGTCCCATCAGTCCCGGCGCGCGGGCGAAGTCCTGTGCGTAACAGAAATGCCAATTCGGGTTTGGCATGTTCCGAATCCGTAGCGTGACGCAACCGATGGCGCCGTGACGGGCGAGCGGGTACACGCCACGAGGGGGTGTCGCATCGCCAGAAGCGGCTCCACGACGCCGTGTTCGGCCCTCCGCCGTCGACGCACCGTGCGCGGGCATGCGCACTGTGCGCTCGTGGCGCGGTCGGCGCCGGAGGTATCGGCCAAGGGGGAAGGGGGCGGCAACTCCCGCCCGTGCCAACGAAACTGGGACGTCCGAGGCGTCATGACCATGCAGACCGACCGCCGCCGGCGGGGCGCGTTCCCGGCCCTCACGACGGTCCAACAAGGGCGCGCCCCCGGACGGAGGCGTGAGCGTCGGACATCGGGCGTCGGCGCCCGGCGTGGGCGCGCCACGAGGCCGGTACGGGCCCGGCGAGGGCGCCCGGCACTCGGCACTCGGCACTCGGCACTCGGCACCCGGGCGGGCGGCGGTACGTCACGCTCTCCCCGGCGGCGCCCGGCGACGCCTCACCCGGCCCTGTTCTGCGACCAGCGGCCGGACGGCCGCCGAAGCGGGCTCGCCCGGGTCCCCGGGCCCACTCCCCCGCCCCGGCCCCGGCCCCGGCCCCGCCACCGACGTCCCCCACGCCGCCGCCCCGGGCCCGACGGCCCACCCGGCGGTGCGGGCACTCCGGCCGGCCTCGGCCGCGGACGTCCGGGCCCACGGCGGCCCCGTGGGAACGCCCTGCCCCCGCACCTCGCCACGGCCCTGCTCCTCGCGGAACGAATCGCCGTTCACCTCCTCACGCCCGGCCCGGGCCCCCGGGCCCGTGACACCGGCACCCTCCCCGGAACCACGACGGCGGTGGCGATGCCACGCAGACTCCCCGGGCCGGGGCCCGGGGAGTCTCCGTGGCATCGCCACCGCCCGATCGGTCGATCGCCGGGGTCAGCCGACACCGGACGGGTCGTGGCCGTCCTGATCGGTACCGGAGCCGTGGTCCGCACCGGCACCCTGGCCGGCGCTGTCCCCGGCACCCTGGCCGGCGTCGGCACCGGCACCCTGGCCGTTACCGGCACCGGCACCGTGATCGCCGTGACCGCCCTCGTCGGCGTGGTCACCGTGATCGCCGTCGACGTGGTCGCCCTGGTCGCCGTGCCCGGTGTGGTCGGTACCGCTCGTGACCACCCCGCCCAGCTTCTGGTGCAGGAAGTCCGCGGTGGTGTCGGACAGGACGACCACCCACCGGTCACCCACCAGGTACGACCCGCCGTACTCCTCGGCGCCCGACGTCCAGACCGTCTGGGCCCCGGTGTTCGGGAAGGTGGCGATCCACACCTCGTCCTCGCCGACGTTGCACAGCCCCTGGCGGAGGTCCGCCGTGTCGGCGGTGATGTCCGCCGTACAGCCGATCCGCCGGGCCAGGTCCTCCACCGAGGCACCGGCGACACCGGCCGATGCTCGCGGCAGAGCGAACAGTCCTCCGGTCCCACCCATCAGTTCGACGACGCCCAGGGCGAGCAGGACGGTCATCCCGAGCCACTGGAGCCGGCGACGTGCCTTGCCCTGTGACCGGACGGGCGCCACGGTGGAGTCCCAGGGCATCACTTACCGGTCACCGGCTTCCCGGCGGGGTTGACGGCCGACCACAGGTTGTCCTTGCCGTTCCCGTTGGCGTCACCGGGGGCCTTGTCGCCCGCGAAGGTGTAGACGGGCTTGCAGTTGATGGACAGCTGCCAGGTGCCGTCGGTGCGCTGCATCTTGCCGATCAGCTTCGGGTCCACGCCCTTGACCTGGCTCGGGTCGACGGCGGGCGCCGGCTTCCAGGTCACCGCGCACTGGCCCTCGCACATGGACTTCATCGGCCAGGACGGGTCCTTGGCGTACTGGTACAGCGTCATGCCCTGCGCGTCCACGACGATCTGGCCGAGCTGCGCGTTCGTGGTCACGGAGACCCCGGCCCCGCCGGTGGCCGGCTGAGCCGGCTGGGACGGCTGGGGCTTCGGCGCCGTGCCGGCCGTCTCCGACGGGTAGGCCGGCGCAGCGGTGGCCGCGGGGGCCGCCTTCTTGCCGTCGGGGGCCAGGGCGAACCAGACCCCGCCGACGCCCTGGCCCTTGGTGTCACCGGCCGCGGTGTCCTGCGCGTAGCGGTAGACCGGCCAGCCGCCCAGCGTCAGCTGCTTCGACCCGTCGGCCCGGGTGACCTCGCCGAGCATCGCGGCGTCGATCCCGGTCCCCGCGGTGGTGCCCTCCTTGGCGACCGGCGGCCAGGTCTTGGCGCAGCCGTCGTTGCAGTTGGACATCGGGGGCTTGGCGGTGTCCTTGTCGAACCGGTACAGGGTGAAGCCCTGACTGTCGGTGACCACCATGCCGAGCTTGGGGTCGTTGCGCCAGGTCAGCGTTCCCCCGGCCTGCCCCTCGCCCGCCGACGCACCCGCCGAGGCGCCCGCGGACGCACCCGCACTCGCCGAGGCCCCGGCGGACGGCGACCCGCTGGCGCCGCCGTACGAGCCGTACGAACCGTAGGAGCCGCCGCCGGCCGGCGCGGCGTCCTGCGCACCGACCAGCTGGCCGGATCCGGACGGCGTCTTGGCACTGCTGCTCATGCTGCCCCAGAGGGCCATCACCACGAGCCCGACCAACAGGACGCAGAGCCCGGCCAGTCCGTATCGCTTCGTCAACATGTTGCTTGCCTTTCCATCGGTGGAATCTGGCCTTCCGTGGATCTGTGCGTCCCCGGTGACCCGGTCCGGCGTCGAGCGCCGGTCCCCGGGCACGGGACGCGGATGTCAGGGTCGATAGCCCTCCGGAACCTCTCGATCGGTCCGCCGCCCCGACGGGCGGCGCGGGCGGCGGCGCGAACCCCTGCGACGGCACGGGCCGCGCTCCGCGGCGAGCGCCGGCCGTGCCGGCCTCACTGCATCCGCAGCGCGAGCGCGGGACACCGGTCGACGGCGCGCGCCGCCTGGGAGAGCAGCCGCGCGGGTACCGGCATCACGGCGGCGGCGGGGAACCCGTCCGGCCCCAGCCGGATGACGTCGGGCAGGACACCGGTGCACAGGCCGTGGGCCTCGCAGAGCGTCCAGTCGACGACGATGGAGCCGGCACTCTCCACCTCCGGCAGCGGCAGGACGTCCTGCGACGGCCGTCCGCAGCCGCCCTGGTACGAGTGCGCGACCAGGTCGTCGTCGAACACGGCCAGGGAGGAGGCCACGAACCGCGCGGCGGCGTCGGGGTGGCTGCACGCGCCGCGGCCGGTGACCGCCTGCATGCCGGCCTGCACCCGGTCGAGGGCGCGCTGCCCACCGCCGCGGACCAGGTCCTCCAGGGCCGACGTCAGGTCGGGCAGACCGATGTAGCAGGGCCCGCACTGGCCGGCCGTCTCGTCCGCCATCCAGCGGGAGATCCGGACGACCTCCCACAGCGGGCAGGTCGTCTCCGGCAGCGGCAGGATGGCCCCGGCGCCCAGCGCCCCTCCGAGGCGCTGGAAGGACTGGCGGGAGATCACGGCCTGGCGGGCCGCGTCGGGCGTCAGCCACTTCCCGTGGTACCCGCCGACCAGCACGCCCTGCCCGATGTCCAGCTCGCACGCCGCCAGGACGGTCTCCAGCGGCACCCCGGTGGGGGTCTCCACCACGGTGGAGCCGGCGATGGTGAGCAGCACCGTGCCGGGCTCGTCGGGGAGACCGTTCTCCCGGTAGGGCAGTGCACCCCAGCGGGCCGCCACGGCGAGCTGGGCGTACGTCTCGGCGTTGGACAGCAGGGTGGGGGCTCCCCCGACACCGCTGTCGCTGGTGCGCACGCCGCCTCCCCGGGGCAGGGCGATCCCGTTGGTGATGCCGCGGGCCAGCGAGCTCCCCTCCCCCGTCACGAACCGTTCGGGCAGTCGCACCACCTCCACCGGCGGCTTCACCGACCTCCGTTCGGCCAGCGCCTGGCGCAGGGACTCCTCGGTGTCGGCCCGGGTGACGCCGATCGCCACCCGTTCCGCGCCGATCGCGGTGGCCGCGATCAGTGCACCGTCCACCACGAGGTGCGGGGCGCGCAGGATCAGCGTGGTGTCCTTCAGGCAACTCGGTTCTCCTTCCGTTCCGTTGACGACGACGACCGGTGTGGTGCGGCGCCGGGCAGCCGACTTGACGACCGCCCTGATCTTCCGGGCGAAGGGGAATCCGGCACCTCCCCGGCCGCGCAGGTCCACGTTCTCGGCCAGTTCGGCCAGTTCCTCCGCGCCCATCGACGGCAGCTGGCCGTGGACCTGGAGGTGCGAGCGGTAGTCGACCCGGTACAGGCTCTCCAGGCCGGCGAACAGGACCGGCCGTCCGAACCAGAGGACGGGTGGCGGGTAGGTACTCACGCGCCCTGCCGCCGTCGTCCGACTCCGGCGCCGGCTCCGGCGCCGGCCAGGCCCGGCCCGGCGGCGAAGCCCCGGCCCACGGCCAGGCCCGGCTCGGCCGCCGTGGCCTGCCCGCCGACCACCGGCAGGCGCTGGGTGGTGGCCTCGGGGGCACCACCGGCCTCCGTCGGGAGCGGCCGTGCGGGGGCCTGCCGCGGGCCGGAACGGTCCTGCAGGGCCAGCCGGACCGTGAGCGCGCCTGCCACGCCCAGGACGGCCACCCCGTACAGCACGACCACCCAGGGGGCCGCGACCCGGCCCGACTGCAGCCCGTGGACCAGGCCCGCACCCCACGCCGGGTACGAGAACAGGTGGATGACCCTCCACCGGCGCGCGTCACCCGAGCGGGCGAGCCTGCCCCGGGCCGCCCCGGCCAGCGCCACCGCAGGGAACAGGTACCCGGCGACGGTCCCCAGGCCGAAGACCACGGGCTTGACCGGGTCGGTGAACGGCACGAAGGCCGCCAGCGCACCGATCTGTCCCACGATCAGCTTCATCCAGACGTGCAGGACGAGGAAGACGACTCCCCCGACGCCCATCGCGCGGTGGACGGCCTGCGCGATGAGCCGGTGCGACGGGCTCAGGACCAGCCGGTCGGTCGCCGCCAGGCCCCACAGGACCGCGGAGGTGAACGACACGAGTGCCAGCACACCGACGGCGAACGTCAGGAACGCCTGCAGTCTGGGGTCCACGACGATGGCCGTCACGCCCAGGCCTCCCGCCAACAGCGGCAGGAACGACCACGGACCCGACCGCTTGCGACCGCCCTCCGCGGGCTGTTCGCCCTCGGCCGCCGGGCGCGCCCGGCCGGGCCGCTCGACGTCCCGCGGCACCGGGCCGAACCGTCGTGACCGCCGCCTCTGCCCTCTCACCATTGCTGAGCCCTCCGGCCTCGTCCTGAACCTGCTGTCGAATCTGGTCCCGGGGCCGGCCGGCACGGGCCGGCCCCGGAAGGGGCGGGTCACCCGCAGCGACGCCCCTGGTTGATGCAACTGACCATCTGGTCCTGCAGGTTCTTGCTCATGTTGTTGATGAAGTCACCGTGATCGGTGATCGGGTTGTGCAGTTGCTCGGGGAAGCTGTCGACCGCGAACCGGACCCCCGCCGGCACGTCGTAGGCGACGCGCTCGACCAGCTGGGGGATCACCTTGAAGTTCTTCGGGCACGCGCCCGAAGCGTTGGAGAAGGCGGTGTGCGTCCGGTGGTTGGCGCTGTCGATGTTCTTGCCGTCCCAGCAGTCCGGGAACTTCAGCGTCCGGACGACCCGGCTCCCCTTCGGGCAGATCGGGTACTTGTCGACGAGCTGGCGGTTCTCGAAGCCCGTGCAGCTCCACGACGCGTGGGCGTTCGCCGGCCCGTTGGTGAAGGCCTTGGCGTCGCCGGTGAGGATGCGCAGGAACTGCTTCATCGGCTGGACCTGGTTCCCGACGGTGGAGGTGTACGTGATGTTCGCCTCGGCCGGCTGCAGGATCCGTCCCACGTTCTTGTCCTTGCCACCACCGGGCGCCTTGGCGTCCTTCTCGTTGGTGCCGTCGAAGACGCGCAGGACCGGCCAGTAGTACGCCGACCCGTCACCGTTGGAGCAGGTGGTGCCCGAGGCGGCGAGTTTGGCGTTGGAGGAGAACGCGTCCGTGGCCACGTTCCCGACGTAGTCGTGCATGTGGTGCGCGCCGTTGCTCACACCGGGGGCGACGATCACGTTGTCGGGGTTGAGGTGGCGGTTCTCGTTGCGCCCGCACCGGGACGTGAAGGAACCGGTGGCCGACCCCTTCTTGGCGGGCGCGGCAACGTTCGGGGCGTTCTTGATGTCGACGAACCCGCTCTTGTTCTTGGAGAGGGACTTCACCTGCGCGGCGGCCTTGGTCTCGGCGGCGGCGCCGCCCACGCCGTCGGCGCTGAACCCCTTGGCCGCGTCCTGGACCGCCAGGTCGTTCCTGACCGTGCACTTCGCGATGCCCGAGAGGTCCTTCGGCAGCCCGGAGTCCGGACCGGCGCTGTCCGACAGCTTCTTCAGGGTGTCCGCGCGCTTGTTGGCGAGATCGTCCATGACGCGCTTCTCGTTGTCGCCCGGAGCGGGCGCGGCCAGCCGGTTGTACGCGTCCGCCACCTGGACGTCGAGGTCGGCGAGGTTCTTGTCCACCGCCTCCTGGGAGGCTTCCGGCACCTCGTTCAGGGCCACGCCGGCGTCGGCGCAGGCGACGGTGCCGACCCGTGCGGAGCCCGACTTCGAGGTCTGGCGCTGGCCGGCGAAGGCGACCGACACCACCGTTCCCACCGCGCCGGTGCCCAGGACCACCGCCAGCAACAGGGCGCCGGCCCTTCTCTTCGACGTGCCGCGTTTACGGGACTTCATGTACTTCACACTCCTCAGACGGGGTATCGGGCCTGCCGGGCAGGCCGCGGGCAGCCTCGGCCGGGTCGTCCGCTAGCGGGTCGATCCGGCGGGCGCCGGCGGGCGGCTCGCGGACGGCGTGGCCGAACCGGCCGGCGCCGGGTTGAGCTTGTCGAACTTGACGAGTCGGGTGTCCTCCAGGACGTTCATGTGGTCGAGCACCGTGCCGTTGGCCGTGCTCGCCAGGTCCCGGACCGTGGCGTTCTGGGTGCTGGCCCGTACCTGGGCCAGCACCGCGAACACCTGCCCGTGGGCGCTGCGCAGGAGGTTCGCGAAGAGTTCGTCGAACTCCGGGCCCTGCGCGGCCTCCAACTGCCTGAGCCAGCCCTGCTGTTGCGCCGATGGCTCACTGGGCACGCTCTGGTTCAGGGTCTGGGCGGCGGTCAACACCGCTCTGTCGAGGTCGGTGTGACCGTCGATCAGGTGCTGGCCGGCCACCTTGACCTCGGGGGTGGTGCCCTTCGCGAGGGCCATCCGACCTGCGGGGATCTCCCACAGTCCGGCCAGCCGCACCCGCTTGACGAAGTCGCGGTCGAGGGCGGTGAGCGGCCCGGACGGCGTCTGCACCACATCTTGGTCGTCGCTCACCGGGGCGGCGCGATAGGCGCCGGCCGACTTCGCCACGGGGTACACCAGGGCCGCCGCGGTCAGGATCATCGCGACGATGATCAGGACGGTGGCCGACGACCTCGGGACGCGGCTCACCAGGGGGAGGCCGTAGGCGGCCCCGCCCGGTCCACGCTTCTTCCGCAAAGATGACATGGGGGTTCTTCCTCCACCGCACCCGGAGGATCAGGGCCGCGCGGGAGCCACCGGAACGGGTCCGGATGGCCTTCCGGTGGTCCGCGCGGGGACGACCCACGCGCGACGGTCCACGGACGGCGCGGCCGACGAGGGGATGACGAGGCAGCGACGGTCGACTGCCACGAGGGGGACGGCCCGGATCCGAACGCCCGGCGACGCCCCGGACGGGCTCGCAACGGACGGCGTCACGGACGGTGTGACGGGCTTGGTCGCGGGCGGCTCCACGAGCCGCATCACCGCGGGGGTATCACGGACCCACCTGGTCCGGCCCGGTGAGGGCGGGGTCCGGCACCGCGGCCGGACGCACCGTTGCCGTGCGTCGCCGGCACGGGACCGGCCGGCGCCGGCGGACGGGCCTCAGCGCCCGTTCGTCCGGACGGTCCGGTTGGGCCCGGCGGTCTGGAGCAGGGATTGCATCCCCGCTCTGCGGCGCAGGCGGGCGTACTCGGACGCCATGATCTGGATCTTCAGCGCCAGCAGGAGCTCGAACCTGGCCCGGGGGTCGCGCAGACCGCTGCCGAAGACCTTCTCCAGGTTGCGCAGCCGGTTCCGGACGGCCTGCGGGTGGATGCGGAGCAGCCGGGCCGCCGGGAGCGTGCCACCGCCCTCCAGCCAGGCGAGCAGCGTCTCCTCCGTCCACTGCCGCTGCTGCGGTGTCATGTCGGCCAGGCGTCCGAGCCACTTCGCGGAGAGGTGGCTCGCCAGCAGCGGGTCCTGGAAGAGCATGAGGGTCGCCAGGTGGTCCTCGACGAAGTGGATCCCGGCGGAGGCGCCCTGCGGCACCATCGTCAGCAGTTTGCGGGCCCAGCCGAGCGAGACCACCGCGTCCTCGACCGGCACGGCCGGCCCCACCACGGCGGTCCGCCCCTCCAACCAGAGGGCGAGCGCCCGGGGCATGCCCGGCAGCGGATCCGGGATCAGCAGGTAGGGGAGCGTCCCCTTGATGCCGGCGACGACCTCCGCCCCGGAGAGTCCCGGCGGCGGCGTCCCGGGCGAGGAGTACAGCGCCACCGCCTGGACCGTGGTCGGCTGGGTGCGCCCCCGGCCACCGCGGGAACCGTGACCGGTGCCGGTCCGCCCCACCGTGCCGCCGTGGCGCGCCGCGCCGGGGCGACCTGCCGTGCCGCTGTGACCCGCTGCGCCGCTTCGGCCCGCCGTGCCGGCTCGGCCGGCGGCACCTCCGTGGCCCACCGTGCCGCCGTGGCCCACCGTGCCGCTCTGGCTCAGAGAGCCACTGCGGCTCACCTCGCTGCCGCGGGTCACCGTGCCGCCGCGACTCACCGTGCCGCTCTGGCTCACCCCGCCGCTGTGGCTCGCCGTGCCACTGTGGCCGGCGAGGCGGCGCTGTACGGGTTCCCGGCGACCGACGGCCCCCGGGAGGGCGAGGTCGCTCATCGCGACCCCCTTCCCGCGACGTCGAGACAGTTCCCGTCACCGGAACCCGTCGAGAGCGCGCCGACCCGGACGGGCCGGGCGGGACGCGACCCGACGCACCGCGATCCGGTGGTGGCCGTTCCGCCCGCACCGCGTCCCAGCACGAAGAGTTCGTACGGAGTCGGCACCGGCGACCTGCTGCCGGAGCATGCTTCCCGCATGGCGACACCCCTCTCTCTCGAATCCCCGACCCCAACCGGGCCGGACACGTTTAGAGATGGGCCGCAGGAGGTTTCGTCCCGCCGTGTTATCAATCCGTTATCTTCCGAACCGCGCCACACACCCCCGGTGAACCGCCGCCGGCCCTGCCCCGCAAGGGCCGCATGTGCACGCACGGCCGACCGACCGATGGTCGTACGCGCACCCTCACCCGACGAGACCCCGATCGCACAAAGTCCTCACAACCGATCCGGACCGATCTCGAATTCACCCCTGATCACATCTGACTCACCATCACATAACCATGATCACCGACCGCTTCGGTCCGGTCAGGATGGATCACCGGCGGAGCGTCGAGAGGCGTGTTGAGCCTTCGAATCGACGAACGCCGGTCCGTCCCCGCAATTGTGCCGACCGAACAGGTATTCTCCCGGTTGCTTGTAGGCTGTGGCCCCCACCGGGGGATGGCAGGAACTGCGGAAGCCTGTCGCACGGCCCCCAGGCCCGAATGCCCTGCACCACATTCACGCGATCGGGGCCGTGATGCGACTCAACCTGAACCAGCTGGCGATCTTCGCGAAGGTCATCGAATGTGGTGGGTTCTCCGCGGCGGCCCAGGTGCTGTTCCTGAGCCAGTCGTCGGTCTCCAAGCAGGTGCAGAACCTCGAAGCGTCGCTGCGGACCGTCCTGGTCGACCGCTCGGGCCCGAAGATCCGCCCCACCCCGGCCGGCCGGGTCCTGCTCGCCCAGACCAAGGAGATGCTGGCGCTGGCCGATCACGCCGTCGGCGCCGTCCAGGCGGCCGCGCGGTGGCCCAACGAGCGCCTGGTGGTCGGCAGCACGGCCGCCGTGGGCGACTACCTGCTGCCGGCGGTCCTGCGGGAACTGCGGCGCCGCGAGCCCGACGGGCTGTTCACCGTGGTCGTCAACAGCCCCGAGTGCCTGGCCGGCGCGCTCCAGCAGGGCCGGATCGGCGTCGGCGTGGCCGACGGCCCGCTGCCCCCGGGGCGGTACGAGTCGGAGGAGCTCGCCAGCGACGAGATGCTGCTGATCTGCGCGCCCGACCACCCGCTGGCCGGGCAGGAGGTCACACCGGCGGACCTGTCCGCCGAGTCCTTCCTCCTCCTCGAATCGGGCTCCCAGACCCGGCGGCAGCTGCTGGAGCTCCTGCACACCTGGGACCTCGTCGGCGCGCGCACCCTCGACCTGTGGGGAACGGAGAGCGTCCGGGAGGCCGTCCGCATCGGCCTGGGCATCAGCCTGGTCCCCCGGCGCTCCGTCCGCTTCGAGCTCCTGCACGGCGTCCTCGCCGAACTCCACGTCGACCCCGGCCCGACCCCCCGCACCGTCACCGCCAACTGGACCGTCGCCCGCCCCCTCTCCCCCTACGAGGAGCTCCTGCTCTCACTCCTCCGCGAGGTGGCCAACACCCCCACCACACCGCCGAGTTCACTCCCGCCCGAGCCGGGCCGGCCCGGCCCCGGCTCCGGCCCCGGATCCGGCTCCGGGGGCACCCCGCCCCCTCCCGGGATCCCCCTGCAGGCCCGCCGCGCCGCGGGAGGAGCGGAGCCCCCACCGGCTCTGGACGAGGCCGAACCGTCGACCCGCTCGCGGTAGAGCAGGAGGGTCGCGCCGTCCTGGCCGGCAAGACCCGAAAGAGCGGCCCCGGATCCCGCGATGCCCGCTGTGCCGGTGGTCGGAGCGTCAGAAGAAGCAGGGGTCCATCGGCACCGGGGCCTGCCCCGGGAGGGCGAGGCCGCGGGCCACACGCCAGGCGTGCTGTTCGCCCGAGGCCGCCACCGCCTCCAGCACGCCCTCGGCCTGGTGGACGCCGGCCGGGCCGGGCGCGGGGGTGGCGTGGTAGCCGCCGAACCGCGCGACCGGGCTCCAGGACGGCGACACGGCGGGCAGGTCCGGGGCCAGGCCCTGGTGCTCCTGGGCGCCGTGGACGATGCGCCCGCCGACGACGGTGAGAACGGACTCGATGTGCGGGATGTCGGCCTCGGACACGGTGAAGTAGTCGGCGCTGAGCAGCGCGAGGTCGGCGTAACTTCCCACCGACAGACGGCCCTTGACGTTCTCCTCGCCGGTGAGCCGGGCCCCGCCCAGCGTGTAGAGCTCCAGGGCCTGCTCGCGGCCGAGCCGGTTGTGGCCGGCCGCGAGGCGCCTGCCGCTGACCGCCCGGCCGGAGACCAGCCAGTGCAGCGCGACCCAGGGGTTGTAGGAGGAGACCCGGGTGGCGTCGGTGCCCGCGGCGACGGTGAGGCCGCGGTCCAGCATGGCGCGCAGCGGCGGCGCCTCGGCGGCGGCCGGCGCACCGTAGCGCGAGACGAACGCCTCGCCCTGGAAGGAGAGGCGGTTCTGGACGGAGACGGCGCCGCCGAGCGCCGCGATCCGGTCGAGGCTCTCCGGACCGACGGTCTCCGCGTGGTCGAAGAGCCAGCGGTTGCCGTGCGGGAAGAGCCCCTCGGCGGCGAGCTTCTCGAAGACGGCGAGGTCGCGGCGGATGGTCTCGTCGTAGGTGGCGTGCAGCCGGAAGCCCCAGCCGTGCTCCGTCAGCAACCGGACGGCCTTCTCGAACTCCGCCTCGTAGGGGCCGAGTTGCGGCCTCGGCTCGGTGAAGTTCTCGAAGTCGGCCGCGGCCCAGGTGAGGTTCTCCCCCGCCCCGTTCAGGCGCAACCAGGCATCGCCGTCCCCGGGGCGCAAGGTGTTGACCCAGCGGGTGAGGTCGTCCAGCTCCTGCCCCGCGGTCTGGGGGAAGAGGTGGTAGGCGATGCGCAGGGTCAGCTCGCCCCGGCGGGCCAGCTCCATGACGGTGCCGTAGTTCTCGGGGAAGCTCTGGAAGCCGCCGGCGGCGTCGATCGCGGAGGTGAGGCCGAAGCGGTTCAGCTCGCGCAGGAAGTGCCGGGTGGAACCGATCCGGTCGGCCTCGTCCAGCGTCGGTGCCTTGGCCAGGGTGGAGTAGAGCAGCAGCGCGCCCGGGGCGGCGATCAGCAGGCCGGTCGGTTCGCCGTCGTGTCCGCGCACGATCTGGCCGCCGGCGGGGTCGGGGGTGTCCCGGGTGAACCCCGCGGCGCGCAGCGCGGCCCGGTTGAGCAGCGCCGACTGGTAGAGGTGCAGGACGAAGACGGGGGTGTCGGGCGCCGCGGCGTTGAGCTCCGCGAGGGTCGGCAGCCGCCGTTCGGCGAACTGGTCGGCGGACCAGCCGCCCACCACCCGCACCCACTGGCCGGGCGGGGTGCGCTCGGCCTGGAGCCGGAGCATGGCCAGGGCCTCGCGCAGCGTCGGGACACCGTCCCAGCGCAGCTCCAGCACGTAGTTGAGGCCGCCGCGGATGACGTGCAGGTGCGCGTCGTTGAGCCCCGGTACGGCCCGGCGGCCGAGGGCGTCGACCACCCGGGTCTCGGGGCCGACCAGCGGGGCGACGTCCGCGTCGTCGCCGACCGCCTGGATCACTCCGTCCCGGACGGCCAGGGCCGTCGCCCGGGGCCGTCGCGGGTCGTTGGTGTGCACCTTGGCGTTGCGGACGACCAGGTCGGCGGGCCGGGCGGGGGCGCCAGGACGGATCCCGGCGACGGGCATGCTGGACAACGAAGTCCCCTTCGCTCAGTGGCGGTTGGTGGATCGGCCGGGGCGCGCGACCGCGGTGCGCGCCGGGCCGGCGGTGCCGAGTGCGGCGGGGGCCGGGCCCGTCCGGTGACGGGCCCGGCCCGCGGTCACGCTCCCGCCCCGGGGGTGTCGACGAGGTGCTCGGCGAGGAACCAGACCTGGGTCTCGCCGGTCCGGATGATCTGGGAGACCAGCAGGTCCTGGGTGCCGTCGTCGCCCAGCTCCGCCGTACGGGCGGCGGCGTCGCGGGCGTCGGCGAGGATGGTCTCGTGCGCGTCGAGGAGCCCCGAGAGCATCGACGGCACGGGCTCGATGCCGTCCGGCGGGCGCGGCACGCCGGTGATCTGGGCCGCGTGGCGGGGATCGCCCACCGCGACGCCGCCGAGCATCTGCACCCGCTCGGCGAGCGCGTCGACCAGCTCCAGCTGCTCCTGCGCGTGCTTGTCGAAGAGCAGGTGCAGCTGGTAGGCCGTCGGCCCGCGCATGCCCCAGTGGTACTTCTTGTAGAGCGCGTACAGGAACTGGGTGTCCGCCAGGACGCGGTTCAGCCGCTGGGAGGAGTACTGCCGGGCGTCGTGGGAGAGCGCGATCGGCAGCTGCGTGACGGTGCCGAACTCCTGGATCTCGGGGGCGTGCTGGTGGAGGCGTGGCTGGCTGGTCATGGTGCTCCTGCTGCTCCTTCGGGGCGGGGGTGTCGAGAGGCGGCATCAGACTAGGAGCGCCGGGGCCGGGGACCTGTTCCGACGGCGCACCGCCCACAGCCGGTCCGCGCACCGTCGTCGGCGCGGTCGACCACCGACCGCGCGCACCGGCCGGCCGCCGGGCCTCCGACCGCCCGGCGGCCCGGCGGCCCGGCACAGCACTCTCGGACGACACCGTGTGCTCTCAGAGGCCACCGGACGCCGCCCGTCGCCCCTAGCGTCGGAGCACCACAGCCCGCACGCCGCTGTCCGAAAGGGACGAAGACCCATGCCGTTCATCACCGTTGGCCAGGAGAACTCCGCCTCCATCGACCTCTACTACGAGGACCACGGCTCGGGGCAGCCGGTCGTCCTCATCCACGGGTTCCCGCTGAACGGGCACTCCTGGGAGCGGCAGAGCGCCGCGCTGCTCGACGCCGGCTACCGGGTCATCACCTACGACCGCCGTGGCTTCGGCCAGTCCTCCCAGCCCACCACCGGCTACGACTACGACACCTTCGCCGCCGACCTGAACACCGTGCTGGAGACCCTGGACCTCCAGGACGCCGTGCTCGTCGGCTTCTCGATGGGCACCGGCGAGGTCGCCCGGTACGTGTCCGCCCACGGCTCCGCGCGCGTCGCCAAGGTCGCCTTCCTCGCCTCGCTGGAGCCCTGGCTGCTCAAGACCGACGAGAACCCGGACGGCGTCGCCGCCCAGGACTTCTTCGACGGTGTCGTCGCGGCGGTGAAGGCCGACCGCTACGCCTACTACAGCGACTTCTTCCAGAACTTCTACAACCTGGACGAGAACCTCGGCACCAGGATCAGCGAGGAGGCCGTCCGCAACAGCTGGAACGTCGCGGCGGGCGGCGGCTCCTACGCCGCGTCGGCCGCACCGACCACCTGGTCCACCGACTTCCGCTCCGACATCCCCCGCATCGACGTGCCGGCCCTGATCCTGCACGGGACCGGCGACCGCATCCTGCCCGTGGAGAACACCGCGCGCCCGTTCCACCGGGCGCTGCCCACCGCCGAGTACGTGGAGATCGAGGGTGCGCCGCACGGTCTCCTGTGGACCCACGCCGAGGAGGTCAACGCGGCGCTGCTGGCCTTCCTCGCGAAGTGACCCGGACGGCCGCGGCACCCCCGGGCCGCGGCCGTCCGACCCCGCCGCCGGTGGGCGGCCGGGCGCCTCGTCGCCCCGGCCGCCCACCGGCGCGTCCGGCCCTGCCACTGTGTCTGCCCCTGTCCCGGGCCCCCGCCCCTGTCCCCGCCCCTGTCCCGGCCCCGCCCCTGCCTGTCAAAGGCGTTCCCAGGAGAACCCGTGCCCGCCCAAGAGGTCATCAGCACCGACATCGTCCTCGACGCACAGATCGTCCTCGGCGAACACGAGTCCGTCGACGTCCCGGTGCGCCTCGCCTACCGCAGCGACGACCCGCTCGCCGTCGCACTCGAATTCCTCGGCCCCGCAGCGGAGGCGGGTACCTGGCATTTCTCCCGCGACCTCCTCTGGGAGGGACTGCAGAAGCCCACCGGCCTCGGCGACGTCCGCATCTGGCCGCCCTGCCCCTGCCACGGCCGCACCGCCCTGCGCATCATGCTCCTCGGGGACGACGGATCCGTCCTCGTCGACCTCCCGTCCCGCCAGGTGCGTCGCTGGCTCCGCCGCGAGAGCTTCGCGCTGGTCCCCCCGGGCACCGAGGGCGGCGCGATCGACTGGGACGCCGAACTGAGCGGCCTGGCCGGCTGAGGTCCCGGGGCTCGCTGTTCGGGTGGTGTCGGACCGCCGGTCGGATGAGATTACGGCCCCATCGGCAACCCTGCACGGCCGCACGGTGCATGGGTGGAGAGGGCGTTTCGACGCCCGGTCCGGGCATTTCGACGCCCGGTCCCCGTCCCCAACCGCGGAGCCTTCATGTCACCGCTGTCCGTTGCCCGTCGCCTGTTCGCCGGTCTCCTGCTCGCGCTGCTCGCTCTCGCCGCCGTCGTCGGCGGCGGCGGCCCCGGCGGGTCTCCGGCCGCTGCGGCCACCACCGGCGTCCTGGCAGGCGTCGACTGGGACGCACTCGCCCGCTGCGAGAGCGGAGCACGCTGGCACGTCAACAGCGGCAACGGCTACTACGGCGGACTGCAGTTCGACGGGGCCACCTGGCGTGCCAACGGCGGCCTCGCCTACGCGCCCCGCGCGGACCAGGCGACCCGTGAACAGCAGATCGCGGTGGCCGAGAAGCTCGCCGCACGCCGCGGCCTCGCGCCGTGGCCCGGCTGCGCAGCCCGTGCCACCGGCGGCAGCGGCCTCCCCGCCGCCCATGCCGGTACTCACCCGCGTGCCCACCGCCCGGCGCAGCCACGACCGCACGCCCCTGCCGCGTCCGCGCCCCGCACGCCCAGTGCCCACAGTGCCGACGCAGCAGACGCGCCCTCGGCCGCGGAGGACGGCGGCAGCGACGCGGACCGTCCGGGCACCTGGACGGTGCAGCCGGGCGACACCCTCGACGGCATCGCCCACGCCTTCGACACCCCCGGCGGTTGGCCCGCCCTCCACGCACTCAATGCCGACACCATCGGGCCCGACCCGGACCTGCTCCTGCCCGGCCAGGTCCTCGTCCTGAGCTGAGACCCGCGCGGCCCGGGCCGGGCGGGACGCCCACGGCGAGGACGTCGGCGCCGGTCCGTTCCTCCTGGATGTGCCCGGCTGCGGTGTCGGATCAGCCGCGGGCGGCGTTGCGGCGGCGGAGGCGGAAGCCGAGGACGACGAGCACCACGGCGACGACCGCCGTACCGACGGCGGCCCAGGTGGCGACGGTCGAGTCGCCGTCGTCCGCGACGTCCTTCGTCCGGACGTCGGACGTCGCCGTGGCGGTCGCGGGACCGGAGGTGGGGGGACCGGCCGTGGCGGCCCCGGAGGTGGTCGGGTCGGCGGTGCCGGCGCCGGTGGGGGCGGCGGCGGGGACCGTCGGACCGGTGACGGTGCCGGGGGTGACGGCCGGGGACGGGACTGCGGGCGGCCCGACCTTGGGACCCGCGGTGGGCATCGAGCCGACCGGGTCGCTGATGGCGGCGGCCGCCACGTCGAGCTCGCGCTCACCGTGGCCGAGGTCGGGGAAGGCGCAGTCGACGGTGATCTTCCAGTGACCGCTCGGCAGGATCTCCCGGGTGGTGTAGCTGCCCGGGTGGCCCGGGAGGGCGACCAGACGCCAGGGGCCCACCGTGCGCCCGTCGGAGGAGGTGGCGGCGAGCGAGCCGGCGAACCCCTCGACGACCGGGTCGCGGTCGTTCTCGAAGCTGGCGACGGTGGTGACGTGCCCGTTGTCCACCCCGGTGATCTCCAGGTGGACGGTGTCGCCGTGGGCGGAGGCGGTGGTGGCGGCGGGTACGAGAACGGCCGCCCCGGCAACGGCCAGGGCGGCGGCGATGGAACGTATGCGCATGGGCGGTGCTTCCTCGTGCGGTGAGTGGGACGGCCGGGGGCGGCCGCCGTGGATTCACGGCGGCCGCCCCCGGCCGGCGGTCCTACCTGCGGTCAGCGGACCCTATCGGGCGCCGGCGGACCTGTCCGGGGCCGGCGGACCTGTCTGGCGCCGGCGGACCTGTCCGGGTCAGGAGGCCTTCTGCAGGGACCAGCTCTGGTAGGCCTGACCGTTCGGCTGCTGGAGCTCCAGCAGTCGGCCGCCGTAGTACCAGCGGTTGCTGATGCCGAGGACCAGCGAGGTGCCCCGGGCGCTGAGGGTGACGCCGCCGTTGGAGGAGTTCACCTGCCACTTCTGCGCGTCCGCGTCGGAGCACGGCTGCTGGGCGACGTACTGGCCCGCCACCGCGTTGCCGCCCAGCTGGAGGCACTTGTCGGAGCGCACGGACTTGATCCGCACGGTGCCGGAGCCGGCGTCCTCGAAGGTCCACTTCTGGTTGGCGTAGCCGGTGCGCTGGTAGGCGATCGCCACCGTACCGTCGTTCATCGAGCTGCCCCAGAGGTCCGCGGCCTGGCCGGTGAGACCGTTCACCAGGGTGTAGCGGGTGCCGGGCTGCGGCTTGCCGGAGTCGGCGGTGGTCTTGAAGGTGACGGTGCGGCCCGGCTTGGAGACCTTGCCGGCGGCGTCACGGTAGGCGACGGCCACGCTGTACTGGGTACCCGGAGCGAGCCGGACCAGGCCGACCACGGTGGCGCGGACGGTGCCCACGGACTGGCCGTTCAGCAGGACGTCGTAGCCGCTGGCACCGTTGGCGGCCGGCCAGCTCAGCACGGCCGAGCTCTGGGTCACCTGGCTGACCGTCACGTCGGGGCCGGTGGAGCCGGTGGTGGAGGTGGCGGTCGGGGTCGGCGTGGCGGTCGGGGAAGAGGTCCCGGTGGCCGTCGCGGTCGGGGACGGCGTGGCGGTCGGGGAGGAGGACCCGGTGGCCGTCGCGGTCGGGGACGGCGTGGTCGTCCTGGTGGGCGTGGCGGTCGCGGTGGGCGACGCGGTGGGCGACGCGGTGGCGGTCTTGGTCGCGGTGGGCGACGGGCCGGCGGTCTTGGTCGGGGTCGGCGTCGGCGTCGGGGTCGGGCCGGTGCCGCCGCCCGCGATCAGGAACCGGTTGTTGGCGACGTTCCAGTGCGTGGTCAGGTAACTGCCGGGAGCCGGGTTGGTGTTGTAGTAGTCGTCGTGGCGGCAGTCGAGCCGGTCGTCATGCTTGTTGTCCGGGCAGACGGTCTTCATCTGCGGGTAGTTCGGGGCGTCCGAGTAGCACATCAGGTCCCACTCGTCGACGCAGTGGCCGGCCTTGCTGGAGTTCGGCGCGCTGTCGTTGACGGCGCCGAGGTTGTGGCCGAGCTCGTGCGCGGCGGTGGCGCCGTCCCAGCAGCCCGAGTCGCTACGGCCGTACGAGGGGCCGAAGTTGCTCTGGTTGTCCTGGCCGGGACGCTCGTCACCCGCGAAGGTACCGATGCCGCAGTACACCTGGGCGTCGGTGAACATCATGTACTTGCGGTCCTTGCGGTTGAACCCCTGCTTGGCGAGCGCGTTGTTCTGCGAGTTGAAGTCCTTGATCTCGGTGCTGGAGACCTGGACGTTCAGCACCGAGGCGGTGCAGTCGGACTCGGTGACGAAGCGGACGTGCCGCTCTCCGCCGGTCTCCTGGGCGCTGGCGTTGTAGATGACGTCGACGTCCGCGGCCCACTTCTTGAAGGAGGCCAGGTACTGGGCGAAGCGGTCGTTGCCCGGGGCGTGGACGTACACCACCTGGACGCGGTTCCCGCTGGTGCCGTCACCGTCACAGACGACGGTCGGGCCACCCGCGGGCGTGCCGCCGGCCGCGTTCTGCTGCGGGGCGCCTGCCGCTTCGCCGAGCAGCGCCTTGCTACCGGCGTCCAGCACGGGCGAGCCACCCGCCAGCAGGTCGGCGGCGGCCGGCGGCTGGGCGTTGGCGGCCGGGGTCAGCGCGGCCGGCTGGGCGACGGCCGCGGCCACCGGGGCGACGTCCTTGTGGATGTCGATGCCCTGCGGAGGCGCATCGGGGCCGTGGCTGCAGAGCGAACCACCGCTGACCTGCAGCTGTCCGGCGCAGCGGTCGTCGCTGGGCAGGCTCAGGCCGGTGTAGACGAGACCGCGCTCGGGCTGCTCCTTGGGTATCTCCTTGAGCGGTGTCGCCTTGCTGTCACGCTTCGGGGCCGGCGCCTGGGTGCCGCTCTCCGCGGAGCCGGTCTCCCCTTCGTCGTCGGTGACCAGGCCGACCATCTGGCCCGCCCCGAGGACGTCCGCCGACGCCACGGCGGAGTTGTGGGAGGGCGCGTCCACCACGGTCTGGATTCCCAGTGCGCCCGCGACCAGGCCGGCCGCGACCGCGAGGCCGATCAGTGCCGTCCTGCGGGTCGAGCGCTTCTGCCTGCGACGACGAAGCTCGCTGCTCCGGTGTCCCATCACGGTCCTTTCCTCGTGCGAGGGCCCGGGGTCCCCCTGCTGGCGGGACGGGTCCGGGCCTTCCGACACTCAAGAGATCCGACGGGACGGGCGGCAATAACAGAAACCTTCTTCGAAAGTCGCGAGATCGTTCGTCACAAGGCCCGGAACGGTCGGCGCGATCAGACCGCCTGCGGGTGCGGAGCGGCACCCGCGCCGACGCGGATCCCCGCCATCCCCGCAGGTCGCGCCACCCCGCCGAGGACTTCCCGGACACCGGACCGTCGCAACCTGATCGTTCCATCTCCCTTCTTGTTCGGTGTTGTTGACGCATTGTCTTGCAATATCCGACTTCCCATCACCTTCACCGGACGGGCCTTGACGCGGGAAGTTCCTTCCGGCCAACATCCTCTACCGGCGAGTAGAAGAGCCACCCCGGAAGGCCCGGCGCCCGCTTCCGCGACATCGCATGCCGGGGCGCTCCCGTGCGGCCCGCGACGTTCGCGCCCGCCGCCGCACCGCACGGCGGCCGTTCGAACACACACCCCCATCGGGGCGCACAGAGGAGAAGAGACGATGCCGGATTCGGCGACCGACCTGGCCGCGGATGCCGAACTGGCACGTGCGATCCGAGCGGGACACGAACCAGACCTGACGACACTCGCCGACACGGCGCACCGTCACCGGGAGTCGGTGGTGGCCTACGCCGGACTGTTCTGCGCGGAGGACCGTGCCGCGGAGGACCGAGCTGCAGAGGAGCTCGCGGACGAGGCCTTCGAGCGGACCCTGGCGGCTGTCCGCACCGGCGCCGGACCGACGGCGAGCTGGCGACCGTACCTGCTGGCCGAGGTGAGGAGAGCCGCCGCCGACTGGGCCGACACCGGACGCGAAGCGAGGCTGAGCGACGGCTTCGCCGCCTGGCTCGGCACGCTGCCGCGGCCGGATCCCGCCGACCCGTCGGCTCGCGCGGCGGTTGCCTCGGCGGAAGCGGACTCGTACCTGCTGCGCGCGTTCCTCAACCTGCCGGAGCATCGGCAGGCGGCGCTGTGGCACTGTCTCGGGGAGCCGATCGGCAATCCGTCGACGCCTCCACCGGAACCGGACGCACCAGGCAGGCAGATCCTCTACGACGCCTACCTGCAGGTGTACGCCTCGCGGGTCCCGCATCGTTCGTGCCGCCATCTGGTCGCCGCCCTGGGGGAGTTCGTCCGGCACGGCGCCACCGATGACACGGCGCACCTCGATCGCCACCTCGCACAGTGCGACAACTGCGGTCACGCCCGAGCGGTACTGGCCGCCATCGACCTGTGGCAGCGCCCGGTCCTGCTCCGGGGACTGCTGCTCTGGACGGGAGAGCCGTCGTCGCCGTCGCCGCCGGCCCTGCCGGCGGTCGCGGCCGACACCCGGCCGACGCCGACGGTCGCACCACGCCCCACTCCCCGCACCCGAGCGTGGCCGCCGCACGCCGGCGGCCGCCTCGGCGGGCGACGCGCACTGGCGGCCTTCACCGCCGCGGGGACGTGCGCAGTGGCGGCGCTGCTCATCGCCGGCACGTCCTTCACGACCACGACCCCGGCGGGGGCACATCCTCCCGTGACCGCCACTGCCGTCCCGCTCCCCGGCCCCACGGAGTCGACACCCCCGACCAGTCCCCCGAGCACGCGGGCGACGACCGTCCCGGGCTCGCCGTCGGACTCGCCTTCCCCCGCCCCGTCGCCCACAGAGTCGACGGTGCCGGCCTCGACCTCCCCGTCCCACAGCAAGTCGAACACATCAGCCACGGCCGCCCCCTCCCCCACCCCGTCGACCCCACCACCAACCGTGGTCGTGGCACCACCACCGACCGTTCCCGTCGGCCTCCCGCTCCTCAACCGGAGCTCGGGGCTCTGCGTCGGCATCGTCGACCTGAGCGCCGGCAGCCCACTCCAGCTCCAGAAGTGCACCGGCCAGGCTTCCCAGCGCTGGGAGCGCCTGGCCGCCGACCAGGACGTCTACCAGCTCCGCAACGTGGAGACGGGCATGTGCCTGGACGGCACCACCGCCGGCGGGAACACGGTCGCAGTCGTCCTCCGAAGCTGCCGATCCGGCACACAACGCGCCCAGCAGCTCTGGCGGTTCGAACCGGACGCCAGAACCGGCGCCGTCCGCCTGTGGTTCGTCCCCCCGGTCCCGTCGAGCGACTACGCCTCTCACCTGCTCGGCCCCTGCAACTGGCCCGAGGCCGACCCACCGCGCGTCGGATCACCCCTCGTCCAGCTGCCCAACTACTACCACTCCGCCAGCTTCCTGTTCACCATGGGATGACCGGCGGCCGGCGTTCTCCGGCCGGATCGCGCAGGTCAGGACCCATCCCGTCCAACTCCTGTGGCCCTGACCCTGCGAGAGCCGCGGGACAGCCCATCGCCACCCCGACCGATCCCACCGGCTCCGGCGTCTTCACCATCCACACCAAGCGACGTCATGCACGACGAGGACGCCGGACACGGCATCCTCGTCACCACCTCATGGTTCGACTACGCGGCGGGAGCGGCGCGTCCGGGAGTCCGGCGGCGCCCGGAGGAGCCCCGGTCGTCGCGGCCGGAGGCGGCCCGGGTGTCGCCGGCGGTGTAGGCAGGGCGGCCGCGGCCGCCGCGACTCGTGGACGGGCCGCGGCGCGGCCGCTCGACGACGGGGTCGGCGATCACGGCGGGGATGCCGGTGGGCACCCGGGCGCCGGTGATACGGGCCAGGTCCTCGTCACCGGCGAGGACCCTGGTGGTGACGGGGGTGATACCGGCCGTAGTCATCATGCGGGCCGTCGCGCGTCGCTGGTTGGGCAGGACGAGGGTGACGACGGTGCCGGACTCACCGGCCCGGGCCGTGCGCCCGCCCCGGTGCAGGTAGTCCTTGTGGTCGCCCGGCGGGTCCAGGTTGACGACCAGGTCGAGCCCGTCGACGTGGATGCCCCGGGCCGCGACGTTGGTCGCGATCAGTGCGGTCACCTGACCGGTGCGGAACTGTCCCAGGGTGCGGGTGCGCTCGGGCTGGGACTTGCCGCCGTGCAGGGCCGCGGCCTTCACTCCGTTCGCGAGCAGGTCCTCCACCAGGCGGTCCGCTCCGTGCTTGGTGTCGGTGAACATGATCACCCTGCCGTCGCGGGACGCGATGTGGGCGATCGTGGCGTTCTTGTCGAAGCCCTGCACGTGCAGCACGTGGTGTTCCATGGTGCTGACCGCTCCCGCGGACGGGTCCACCGAGTGCGTGACCGGGTCCTTGAGGAAGCGCCGCACCAGGCGGTCGACGTTGCGGTCCAGGGTGGCGGAGAACAGCATCGTCTGGCCGCCTTCGGCGACCAGTTCGAGGAGCTCGGTGACCTGCGGCAGGAAGCCCATGTCGGCCATCTGGTCGGCCTCGTCGAGCACCGTGATGCCGACCCGGTCCAGCCGGCAGTCGCCGCGCCGGATCAGGTCGTTCAGCCGGCCCGGGGTGGCCACCACGACCTCCGCCCCGCGGTTCAGCATCCATGCCTGGCGGCTGATCGACGTCCCGCCCACCACGGTCGCCATCCGCAGGCGTACGGCGCGGGCGTAGGGGGTGAGAGCCTCGGTGACCTGCTGCGCGAGCTCGCGGGTGGGGACCAGCACCACGGCCAGCGGGTAGCACGGCTCGGCCCGCTGCCCGACGGTGCGGGCCAGCACGGCGAGGCCGAACGCGATGGTCTTGCCGGAGCCGGTCCGGCCTCGTCCGAGGACGTCGCGGCCGGCCAGCGAGTTCGGCAGCGTTGCGGCCTGGATCGGGAACGGCGCGACGACGCCTTGGCGGGTCAGGACCGACAGCAGCGCCTTCGGCATGTCCAGCTCATCGAAGGACTCGACGGCCGGCAGTGCCGGGGTGGCGCTCACCGGCATCGCGAACTCTCCCGACGCGGAGGGACCCCGAGAGGTGCTCCGGCCGGCGGGGCGTCGGCTTCCGGCGGGCCGGTCGCCGTAGAAGGATCCGCCACCGGAGCGGGAGCCGGCCCCGGAGCGGACGTCGGCGTTGTGGTGCGAGGAGCGACTGGAGCGGGCCATGCGGGATGCCTTCCTCGGGGCGGCACGTCGCGAGGAAGGCTCCGTGGCGCGGGGCGCCCGGCGGAGACCGCAAGGGAACGGGCCTGACGTCTGACGGGCGGGGTGTGGACGGTGGAACCGTGCGGCACGTCACCCACGGTCGGCGCTCACCGCGGGAGCGGGAGCAGAGAACCTCGAACCGTGAGCTGACACGGCAGGGCGCCGATCCGGACGCGGCGCTGTGCGTCTCGCGTGGGAATGGCCGCCGGTGGCGGAGCCAGGGCCTGAACGGCCGGGAGGATGCGCCGTGGCACGACGGCCGAGGGGCCCGCACCGGGCATGTGCGCGGTGCGGGCCCCTCGCTGCTGGGCAGGTGCCGTGGCAGAAGAACTACAGCGGGCGAATGTTCTCGGCCTGCGGGCCCTTCTGGCCCTGCGTGACGTCGAACTCGACCTTCTGGCCCTCAAGCAGCTCACGGAAGCCGTTGGCGTTGATGTTCGAGTAGTGGGCGAAGACGTCGGGGCCGCCACCCTCCTGCTCGATGAAGCCGAAGCCCTTCTCCGAGTTGAACCACTTCACAGTGCCATTAGCCATTAAAGAATCTCCTTCAAGGGACTGTCCGAAGCACGCACAGCGCGGGCTTCGAGTCACCGTATGGAGCGCCCACCGGGTAAGAGCCGGGGAACAGAAAATGCGCCTGCGAAACATCAGCAGGCGCACACAAAGTTCATGGGAACCACTACTGCAACTAAGTCGACTGTAGCAGGCCACGGCCCGCTGCGGCGGGATCTTTCACCCCCGGTTCTGCGGGCACCTTCCCCGAGGGAGGCCGGCTCCGAGCCGAGAGGACCGTGAACACGCCTGGAGAGCAAGCTTCTTGGGAGTCCGGCGGCCCGCACACCCCCGCCGTGGCCGGCGGCTGCCCCGGGCGGGCGATTTACGTGGTGCGGAACACCTGCCCTAGCGGCGACAGCCTTGCGAAGGCGACCCACCGCACCACCCACCGGCATCATTCAGGGGGCGCACCGGACGGCGGGCACGCATTCCGGCCCGACTCGAACCCGCATGCGCGGAAAAGGCCCGCGCCCGCGTCTCCAGGCGCATACTGGCCGGAATGACGAAATCTTCAGCAGGTCGCCGCCCCTTGCCCACCAGCCCCTTCAAGCCCCGGGCGGAGGCACCACGCAAGCACTTCGCCGTCGGCGACCGGGTCACCCATGACAGGTACGGCCTCGGTCGGGTCATCGGCGTCGAAGGTGACGACGACATCGCGGTACTCGTCGACTTCGGATCACGACAGGAACGCATCACCCACCCGTACACCGCGATGTTCAAACTCTGACCCCGGCCCCCCGGCGCTCGGCCGGCTGTGCCGCGCACCACGCAGGCGGAGCGCGCCGAGCGGGACGGTGGGACACCGTGCCGGCGTGCGGCGGAAGGCGCGTTGGGGACGCATCCTCCGCCTTTGCCCAGTAGGGAAGTCGAAGGCCCGGACCGCACGGCGGTCCGGGCCTTCGTCATGTCCTGGTCCGGGTCCTGGTCCCAGTCGGTCCGGCCGGTTCTCACCGAACAGCAGGGAGCACCCACGACTTCACGGAGTCGGCGCGACGGCGAGCAGGCCGGGAACCACCAGGTAGCCGTGGCCGGGCCGTACCGACTGCGAGGAGTGGGTGGTCACGGTGTTCACCGCTCCCGTCTCCGACTGCCCGCCGGGGCTGCCCTTACCCGCAGGACGAAGCCGCAACGGGTGCCGGAATACGGGTGCCCTGGATATTCACGACCCTACTCCTGTGGCGGACGGCCTGGAGGAGACCACTGCGGAGTAGCGTGGGAGACAACCGAGGACATTCCACACACCGGCATCAGCGCCGACTCACCCTGGGTCGTGATGGGTCCCTCGTGGACCGGACGGGCGGCGCCGCATGATGCCGATTCCATTCCCCACCTCTTCCGCTTCCGGGCCGTGGTCGGTTCCCGGCATCCCGCTGCTGCCGCGGCTGGAACTGGAGCCGACGATGTCGCGGGACGGTGTCTTCGACGGCGCCTGGTGGCCCCGCTCGAACCGCGTCCTCACCGAACACATCTACGTCTCCCTGCTCCCCGATCAGCAACAGGCCTCCGCCGAGGCCGTGGCCGACCTGATCGCCAAGCATCGGCGTAGGGCGTAGCACCGATTAGCTCGGCATCATCGCCAACTGCCCAACGAACAAGGCCGGGTCCGACGCACAGTGTGCGTCGGAACCCGGCCTTCTTGGTAGCGGGGACAGGATTTGAACCTGCGACCTCTGGGTTATGAGCCCAGCGAGCTACCGAGCTGCTCCACCCCGCGTCGGAAACACCGACCATACGGCACCGAGAGCAGCAGCGGAAATCCATTACCCACCGGTTGCAGGGTCCGCGACCCGGCTCCGGTGGGCGCGCAGGGTGCGCATCGCACGCGTGATGCCGTAGCCGAGCAGCCAGGGCAGCACCGTGATGCCCCCGACATACCCGGCGAGGTAGCCGAGGAAGTGGTCCCACCAGGTCGGCTCGTTCCAGGTGTCCGTGGGCAGGACCGTGTCGACCGCCAACACGCCCACCGGCAGCGCCGGCAGCAGCACCGACCACAGCCGTGCCCGCCAGCCGGGCCGACGGGCGCACCACGTCCCCATGGCAGCCATAACGAAGGGCCCGAACGGCACCCACAGCACTACCGGGATGAACAGCAGAACCAACCACTCGTCCGAATACCCGAACATCATCGGCGCCCCCTGATGTCGCCCGCCCTTGGGCTTCCTCCCCCGCCGCACCCCTGCGTGAACCAGCTGGCCACATGCTGCCGGCCCCCGGCCGTTCCTCTGCCCGGATCGCAGAAGCGACGTTGCGTCAGCCGGTGCACTCCCGTTGATCGTCCGGCCGCTTCCGAGCCCCGTCGATGGCAGAGCACCGACATGCCTGGACTCCACCCCACAGCGTCCGGGCCACCCACGTGGACGACCGTAGACCGGCGTTGACCTGTGTAGACGTACTGGCGATGGTCATCGCGTCCCCGGAGCGTCCCCGGGCAACAAGAAAGGGCCTGGAAGCTCTAGGCTTCCAGGCCCTTTGAACTGCGACTTTAACGTCGGGACGACAGGATTTGAACCTGCGACCCCTTGACCCCCAGTTACGAAGATATGTTCTACCGTCATATATGCGGGCCCACTGGCATCCATTTTGGTGCGCAATGCCCGAGTTCGGCAGCGACTGGAGCCCGTCTCCTTCCACGGTACTCCACGTTTCCCGTCCCCGCAGCGTCCCCGGGGCCCAGCGGGCCGTCCCCGGACCGTCCCCTAAGCCAGAGGCGCGACTTACCCACCTACCCGGAGGCGACCCACGCGGACGACGATCAGCGCGGAGCCAGTAGTCGAGGACCTCGCCCCCTTGATACTGACCAAATCGCCCACCTGATGAGCGACGTGACTGCCTCTCCCCTGCCGAGCGATTCCACCCGACCCATGCTCCCCTGGTCGCCCCGCAGCTTCCTAATGTCGTTGTGAGCGTCGATGCCAGCCACGGCGGGGCCCCTGCCGAAAGCCTCAGCCGCAGTAACGGGGTAGCGATGCAGATTCGTTTCCTGTCTGCGGTGGTCGCCATTTCACCACAGGGCGCAGTTGCCGCCAGGTCGGTATTGGGCAGGTCGTTTCAGAGCCGCCTTGGGCAAAGGGAGTAAGCGCCACCGGTCTGGAGCCAGCAGGATTGAGAGCCACCTCGCCTGACGGCGCGACACGCCGTGTTCGGGGCAGCGTCATCGGTTGGCCCGGCTGGCGGCGACACGCTTACTTCTTGATCACGGTCAAGACGGGCCGCCGGACTGCCACCCTTCCGTGCCGGCAGGCAAAGAGTGGCCCCTCACAGAATGGCCACAATGGCGAGTCGGATCTCACTTTTGCCGTTTCAGTGCGCGTGTCACGCGTGGGAGTTCCTCGTGGAGTAGTCGGCCGATCAGTGCGCCGCCGAAGACGATGACTCCCACGCCGACCAGCCATGACTGGATGACCAGGACGGTCCCGAACGGGCCGTAGGTGACCGTGTTGGAGGCGATCAGCGGCGAGAAGACGAGCCGAGAGAAGAGCCGCAGGCCGAGCAGTCCGACTACGGTCAGCACGGCTCCCGGAAGCAGGGCACGCCAGCGCACCCGCCCGCCGAGCAGCAGCCATTGCGACCACCAGACGAACAGGACCGCGCTCAGCGCCGCCGCGAGACCGCCGACCGGGGACCGGCGCCAGAGCGTGCTGGTGGCGGACACGAAGAGGAATCCGATGAGGACGGCGAGCCACAGTACGTGCCGCCACCGGGCCCACCAGCGGGCCGGCGGCAGGTTCCAGGCCTTCTCGTAGCCGCTCTGCACCGCGGCGCCGAACGACAGGCCGAACACCGCCAGGGCGGCGAGGCCGAAGGCCGTCGTCGTCCGGAACGCCTGGCCGGGCCGCCCGAAGAGCTGCTCGACCTCCTGTCTGGAAGCCAGCGACACGCCGAGCCCATCCCCCAGCCACTGCGCGAATCCCCGCCCGCGATCCGGATCGGCTGCGGAGACCACGATCAGCAGCGGAACCAGCGTGAGGAACCCGAGCGCCGCGAAGCCCAGCGCCCGCTGTGACAGCTGCAGATCGCCGCCCCGCGCCCAGCCGCGCCCGGCCGGCGAACGGCGGATCACCCGTCGCAGCCGTCGGAACAGGGACGGCTTGCCCGTATCGCTGGGGGGTTCCATCGGCATGAACGTTGACTACCACGATCGATGCGCCGCTGGTGGAGGGCGCGACCACAGGAACCGAGCCAGGCCCTCGGGTGCGGTCGGCGAACTCGACGACAAGGACCCTGGCACCGACGACGGACTCGACAAGGACGTGCACCTGCGGCATCAGGGCCCGTGGCGCGCTCGCGGCGAGTCCTCTTGCCGTGGTCGATACGCGGCGCGGTGAGCTCCTGCTGTTTCGGCCAGCGCCGTGCGAACTCCCGCACCCGGCCCACCCCGAACTGGCGACGGGACAGCAAGCCGACATCCGGCTGGGCCTGCTGCTGCGTCGTATGACCATCGGCAGGCCCAGCCGGCGGGTCGCCTACTGGCGGGCCATGTGCATGCGCATCTCGCTCTCGGCGTCGACGATCAGGTCGCCCGACAGGTCGACGGTGACGCTGTGGAGGGCGCCGGTGAAGCGGAACGGCGCCTGGTAGTCGGGGGTGACGGCCGAACCGGGGTTGGCTCCGCAGGCCATGCCGCCGGGGTTGAAGGCGATCGGGGTGGTGACCGGCATGTCGCTCTCGCCGACGAGGCGCCCGTCGATGTACAGCTGGGCCCGGCCGGGTGCGCCCTTGCCTTGCGCGATGTCCGGGGCGCCGGTGGGCTCGAACTCGAAGCGCAGCGTGTGTCGCCCCTCGGGCACGCTCTCGCTGGAGACCACGTGGTGCAGGGTCCGCTGGACGTAGTTGTGGGCGTAGTGGAGGTGGCCGTCCTTGACGTAGAGGGACCAGCCGCCGGCGTTGGTGCCCTGGCAGAGCAGGACGCCCTGCGCGCCGCCGGGCGGGATCTCGACGTCGGCGGTGACGCTGTGCGGGCGGTTGAGGACCCGGGGCGCGACCGCGGCCGGCAGGGTCTGCGTGCCGGGACGGAAGGTGTAGCTGGTGCGGGCCTCGGTGATCTGCGGGCGCTCGGTCATGATGCGCTGTAGGACGCTGCCGTCGATCGGCATCACGTTGTACCTGCCCGCCTCCACGTACCACAGGGCGATCATCTCGATCAGTTTGCTGCGGTGTTCCTGGGCGAGGTTCCTGGTCTCGGCGATGTCCTCGTCGACGTGGTAGAGCTCCCAGTGGTGGGCGTCGAGGTCGTCGAGGTCGGCCATCGTGATCGGGGTGCCGAAGGGCCGCTCGGCCTCCTCGAAGGAGGGGCCGGGCCAGGGGCAGACCGCCCGCCACCCGTCGTGGTCGATCGCCCGGTGCCCGAGCATCTCGTAGTACTGGGTACGGTGACGGGTCGCCGCACCGGCATCGTCGAAGGTGTGGGCGAAGCTGACTCCGTGCAGGGGCGACTGGGTGACACCCCGAATGGTCGCGGGCGGTTCGACCCCAAGCACGTCGAGAACGGTGGGGACCATGTCGATGATGTGCGCGAACTGGCTGCGGACCTCACCGCGGGCCTGGATGCCGGCGGGCCAGTGGACGAGGAACGGGTCGCTGACGCCGCCCCGATAGGTCTCCCGCTTCCACCGCCTGAACGGTGTATTGCCCGCCCACGTCCAGCCCCACGGGTAGTGGTTGAACGTGGCCGGGCCGCCGATCTCCTCGATCCGCGCCAGGCTCTCCTCCAGCGACTCGGGCGCGTTGTTGAAGAACTGCAGCTCATTGGTGGTGCCGGTCACCCCGCCCTCGGCGCTCGCCCCATTGTCGGAAACCACCATGATCAGCGTGTTGTCGAACTCGCCGGTCTCCTTCAGGAACTCCACCAACCGCCCGAGGTGATGGTCGGCATGGGAGAGGAACCCGGCGTAGACCTCCATCATCCGCGCGGCCAGCCGCCGCGCGTCGGGCGTGAGCGACTCCCACGCGGGCACGTCCGGATCGTGCGGCGACAGCTGCGCGTCCGCCGGCACCACGCCGAGCTCCTTCTGCCGGGCGAAGGTCCGCTCGCGGTAGGCCTCCCAGCCGTCGTCGAACCGGCCCCGGTAGCGGTCCGCCCACTCCTCGGGCACATGGTGCGGGGCATGGGTGGCGCCGGGGCACAGGTTCAGGAAGAACGGCTTGTCCGGGGCGACCTGCTTGGCGTCGGCGATGAACGACATCGCCCGCTCGACCAGGTCCTCCGTCAGGTGGTAGCCCTCCTCCGGCGTGGCCGGCGGCTCCACCTGGTGGTTGTCGTAGACCAGGTCCGGGTACCACTGGCTGGAATCCCCGCCCAGGAACCCGTAGAACCGCTCGAAGCCCCGCCCCAGCGGCCACCGGTCGTACGGGCCCGCCGCCGACTCCTGCTCCGAGGGCATCAGGTGCCACTTGCCGACCATGTACGTGTTGTAGCCGCGCTGCAGCAGCATCTCCGACAGGAACCCGTTCTCGAACGGGATCTGCCCGTTGTAGCCCGGATAGCCGGTGGCCAGCTCCGTGATCGCCGCCATGCCGTTGGCGTGGTGGTTGCGGCCCGTCATGATGCACGAGCGCGACGGCGAGCACAGCGCCGTGGTGTGCATGTTGCTGTACAGCAGACCGCCCGCGGCCAGCGCGTCCAGATTCGGCGTCTCGATCGGACTGCCGTAGCAGCCGAACTGGCCGAACCCGGTGTCGTCGAAAACGATGAACAGCACGTTCGGCGCACCCGCCGCCGCCCGCACCGGTCGCGGCCACGCCGGACTCGACTCCTCGGTCGTCCGGCCCACCACCCCAGGGAACCGCTGCCCCGGCCGGTACTCACTCCACGATGTCTGCGCCATTTCGGCCTCCGTCCCACCAGTGGCGCGAGCACCGGTGATGTTTGTGTGCGGCTCTCCACAGAGCCACTCGCCGACGCAGGGCTGCGATCGGAATGGCCAAACAGGGCCCCTGCCGTCGGCCGTCGGCTGGGATTCGACCTGGGCTTCTCAGCGCAGGCTCGCCCCTCAACCAGACTTCTCCGCAGTGACTTGCGCCCGGTCGCGGTGGCCACCCCGGCCACTCTCCCTTGGCCTATTCGGGCCTTACGGCGAGTACCGCGAGCAGGATGAGCACCAGCAGCAGAACGGTCAGCACCGTCGGGTAGCTCCACAGCGCGAGCACCAGGGCGAGAATCAGCAGAACACCGAGGGCGATCCACCGCCGGTAGGCGGCCCATCGGGTGGCCCGGACGGAGGCGGCTCGCGCGACGTACTCATGGCACTCCCGGGGACGGTCGCGGCGAAACCGCCGCTCACCGCCCATTGGATACGCAACGCGGCTGAAGGCGCACCCGGGGTTGCGCCCTTGGGGCGAGCCGCCCGGGCCGCAGCCGGCTCGTGCTACGCCTTCCCCTCCTCGTCGCCCGCCGTTTCGAACCCCTTCACAGCCCTCGCCGCCGTCTCCCTACCCGTGGCCCTGGTCGCGCTCCGGAACCTCACCACGACCCAACCAGTGATTGCTGCCGACCGACCAGCCCGGGAATCGAGAGCGCACTTGGGCCACGATCCGCATGGTGCACAGCTGGCAACATCGCAGGGTAGGCACGCGGCCTTTGTCTGCAGGGAAGCGGACCGCAATCTGGCGGGCCATCAGCAACCACCGGCGCCAGCGCACTGCCGTCTACCGCGCCGCGCCGCCGGCCACCGCGTTCGCTGCAGCCGAATCAAGGTCGACTACCCATCGCCTGCGGATGGCGATCTTCCAGGCGGTGTGTTGCCTTGAGCGTGTCCTGCCCGACTGGTTTTGACGTGCCTCGCGCACCGTCCCGCGCGCTCTGCCGACACGCCCGGCCGCAGAGCGAATCTTGGACCCGGGATCACCGAGTCCGAGAAGGAGAAGCCCATGGGACAGCGTGCGCAGCGTGGTCGGGTGTACCGGCGGTGTGGGTGTCGGGACGAGAGCGGGAGGCAGCTGGGCCCGTGGTGTCTGCGGCTGGCCGGGGACGCGAAACACGGGAGGTGGACGTACGCCGTCGACCTTTCGCGGGAGGACGGTCGGCGTCGTGTCCGCCGCCGGGGTGGATTCGCGAGTCGTGCCGAGGCCGCGCGTGAGATGGCTGCGGTTCTGGATGGCGAGCTGCGCGGCGTCTACGAGAACCGTCGCACCACCGTCGCCAGCTTCCTGCGCGAGTGGCTCGCGACAAGGAAGCCGGTGCTCGCGCCGAACACATACGCCGGGTACAAGGCGTGTGTCGAGCGTGACCTGATTCCGGCGTTCGGCCGCTACCGGCTCCTGGATCTGCGTCCGAAGCACATCGACGACTGGGTCACCGCCCAGCTGGAGGCGAAGCGGGGGCGCGTCACCGTCTATCGTGCCGTCGCCACCCTGCGCAACGCGCTCAACGCCGCAGTGCGCTCTTGGCGGCTGCGCTACAACCCCGCCAAGCACTCCGTCCCGCCGAAGCCCCGCGCCGCCGAGCGCACCTGCTGGACCCCGGACCAGGCGGCCACGTTCCTGCGCCACGGCGCCGAGCAGTATGCCGATCAGCTCACGGATCTGTTCGAGGTCATGCTCGGCACCGGCATGCGCCGCGGCGAGATCCTCGCCCTGCACTGGTCCGACGTCCACCTCATGGACCGCAAGCTCTACGTCCGCTGGACCCTCGCCGCCATCGACAACGGGAAGATCCACCTCGGGGAGCCCAAGACCGAAGCCAGTAGGGCCTGGATCAGCCTCTCCCCCAGAGTCATGGCCGCCCTCCACCGCCAGGCCGCGATCCAGATGAACGCCCATCCGGACGGCCGGCTGGAGGGGCTGGTCTTCGGCCGCCCGGGCGGAACGCCGCTGCGGCCCCAGTGGGTCCTCGACCAGCTCCGCAAGCGCACCGCCGAACTCGGGCTTCCCCGGATCGGGCTGCACGACCTGCGCCACACCGCCGCCAGCATCATGATCGCCGAGGACATCCCCGTCGCCGTGGTCTCCAAGACCCTGCGCCACTCCACTATCGCCGTCACCATCAACCTCTACGGCCACCTCCTCAAGGACTCGGCCGACGAAGCCGTCACGGCACTCGCTTCCTCCCTCGACCGGGCGGACGCCTCCGTGGCGAGCCCGGCCGATCCCGTCACCGGTCGCCGGTTCGGACAGGCGGCGTGAGCCAGCCGGTACTGCTCGCGTCAGGCATTCGTGCCCGGCCGAGGATCGGCGAGCTCCGAATCGCCGGAGCGAGCCTCCTCGTCCGGGGCCTCTGCCGTGTCCGGCTGGAGGAGTTCGAGAAGGGTCTGTGCTGCCCAGTCCGGCAGGGTGACCGCCGCTGGGACCGGGAGCAGGGCATCACGCCGGAGGGATTCTTCCTCAAAGACGGTTCTGGTCCAACTTCTGTGAAGCAGTCACGCTCTGTAACCTCTGGGGGCTGGAGGCCCTTCGCGGCTCGTTGACAGACCTGTTTGGGATCATGCCTGCATGGACTTCGACCTCGACCCACCAAACGGCCTTGGTCCGTTGCGGATCGGCATGAATCGGCAATCGGCCAACGTGGCACTGGACTCGCTCCGCGATGTGTCCGCAGTCTCGACGTCCGACCGGCCGGGGCAGCACATCTTCCGTCCCAGTGGACTGATGATCAGCATCCACTGCACGCGAGACATGCTCGAAGCCATCGAGCTCGGGAGGCCGTCGACTCAGACAGACCGAGTCGTCTTCCGGGGCCTGGACGTGTTCGCGATACCGGCCCGCGAGCTGGTGCAACGCATGGGCGAGCACACCTCGATCGAGGCAGACCCCGACGATCCAGCGTCTTTCGTCGCCTCTGATCTGCTCCTGAGCTTCTGGCGCCCGTTCGCAGCCGACGACGAGCCAGAGGAAGAGCAGGGCTACTACTTCAGCTCGGTCCTGCTGGCACGGCCTGGCTACTACGACACCCCTGCTCAGGCTACAGAGCGACTCCAGCAGAGCTCATGACTGTCTGGTCAGGATGCCAGCAGGACTCGTTTCCGCAGGAGGCCGAAGCCAGCCCGACCGTACATCTGGCGCTTGATCATTTTGATCCGGTTGACGTGGCCTTCGACGACGCCGGAGCTCCACGGCAGTGTCAGGCCCGCGGTGACGGCGGCGAGATCGCGTTCGAGGCCGTTGGCGAAGGTATGGAGGCTGGGCAGGTCGTCGGCGCGGACCGCCTTGATCCACTGTGGGAGCCGGTCGCCCTGCAGTTCGGTGATCATCCTCCCGAACGTGCGGACGTGACCGGTGAGCGCGTCCAGTTCAGGGCAGTGCGCGAGCACTGACTTCAGCTTGAGTCGCTCGTTCTCCGGCAGGGCGTCGGGGTGGGTCAGGATCCACCCGGCGACGGTCCGCGGCGATGGTGGTCGGGCGGCCGGTGCGGTCGGTGTGGTGCGGAACGGCTGGAGGTAGGCGCGGACGGCGCCGTAGCCGCCGTGGTAGCCGTGCGTCTTGATCTCTTCCCAGAGGGTCCAGGCGTTCGTGCAGCCCTCGGCCCACCGGTCGTTCAGGTACGGCTTGAAGTCGTCGAGCTTGGTCCTGCGGTTCTGCCACTGTCCCTGGAACAGGTCTTCCGGCCTCGCGGCGTCCGCCAGCCGCTGGACGGTGCGGTAGGTCATGCCGAGCTGGCGTTGGATCGAGCGCCGGCTGTGGCCGGCGGCCAGCAGCGCGTGGACGGTGGCGTGCTTGGTGCGGGTGCGGTCGGCGAAGCGGTGTCCGGTGGGCCATGGCGAGCCGCCGTCCGCCAGTGTTTGGGCCTCTGCCTTCTGCGGGGCCGCCTCGGCGGTGGTCGCGCGCAGGCAGGAACGATGGCGGGAGATGCACCGTTCGGCGGCTTCGCCGAGGTTGCGCCAGAGGTGGAAACGGTCGGCAACCTGGACGGCGGTGGGTGCCCCGGTGCTGGCGCCTTCGGCGAAGAACGGAGCGCGGTCACGGCAGACGACCTCGATCCCCGGGCGTTCGGCCAGCCAGGCCGCGACCGTGGCCGCCTCGCGATCCGGCAGCAGGTCAACTGGTCGGCGGGTCTCGACGTCGACCAGGACGGTCCCGTAGACACGTCCCTTGCGCATCGCGTACTCGTCGACGCCGACCACCCGCGGGGTCCGCGGCTGCGGCTCCGGGAGCGCATCGACCAGTCGCAGGACCGTGTTCCGGCTGGCTCTCGCCCCGAAGACGTCGGCCAGCCGGGCACCGGCGCGGCCGGCCAGGGCGAGGCCGACCTCGGCCAGCGCCGACCGCATTCGTTCGGTCCGCTGGCTGTGTCGGCGGGTCAGGCCCGTGACCTGCTCGACGAACGTCCGCCGCTCGCATGAGGCGGCGTCGCACGTGAAGCGCCGGACCCGAAGCCGCAGTACCACCCGCCGTCCTGCCACGGGAAGATCGGCGGGAAACCGCAGGTAGGAACCATGCACCCGCTCCGACCAGCTCCCGCAGCCCGGGCAGCACGCCTTGGTTGTACGGGATCTGACACCGACGCGGACCACCTCGCCGTCGTCCTGCACCGACACCACCCTGATCTCCGGAGCCGACAGGAAGAGCAGCTCTTCCAGCCGGAGCAGTACCTCGCGCACAGCCCAGAACCATCCGCCCGAACGCCGCCGCCACCGGCCGTTTCCAGACGATCTCGGGAGGCGTCCGACGAGCGCAACGGTCACACGGAGTAGTCACACCACAGAAGTTGGACCAGAACCTCAAAGACGGCATTGGTGAGCCAGGCGAAGGTGTCGTCGTCGAGCATGTCGGGGTAGCAGGCGGCTGCGTCCGCGAGCCGCTCGGCGTCGGAAATGGCGGCCATCGCAGCGGCCGGGAGGCTGCCGTCGCCTGCGGCGCGGGCGACGTCGGTACCGAGCTCGCCGCCGTGGAGAACGCCGAACTCGGCGACCTCACCGGCCGCGCCCGCCAGGCCGTCCTCCTCAGCCGCGAAGGCGCCTCCCCCGTCCAGGTCGCCGCCGCCGACCACCTCCTCGAACAGAACCCCTTCGGCCCCGCAGCGCTGTTCACCGACATCGACCCCACCGCCGCGGCCATCGCCGCAGCCCACTGGCTCGCAGCCGCCGCCGAGGTCACCGTCGAAGCCACCGGCCACTCCCCCACCGCTGTGCTCTTCGAAGCCGACAACATCGAAGCCCTCCCCCACGAAACCCCCACCCACGTCCTCGAACTCCTCGAATCCGGCACCTCCCCGTACGACGCCGTCACCGGCCTCGTACGCCACGCCCTCCACATCGCCGACGGCCTCCTCCCCGACCCCGCCGGCCTGCGCGAACAACTCGAAGACATCGACGACACCCTCGCCCAGCACACCGGCCCCGACACCGACCCCGAGGACACCGGCCTGCGCCTGACCCCCCTCGACCCCAAACGCCCCGCCCCCGACCTCCTCGAAGACCTCCTCGCCGGCATCCACGGCTGCTGGCTCCTCCACGACGAATACGACGAACTCGACGACGAAGACGACTTCGGCGATGACGAGGACCGGGACGACGACGAACAGGACGGGCAGCAGCACGACCGCGGCCGCAACGACTTCGCCCACCTCGTTCGCGAAGCCGCAGCCGCCCACCGCAACCGGCTCATCTGAATCGCCTGCCGCAACCACCCATCGCGGATCAGGGCACCCCGACCTCGGCGGCCCGCCCGCTTCAGCCCAAGGCCGCGCACGGCCGGCCAACCCGACTGGCCGTTCACACTGCGTAGCCGCACCGGGGGGCAGGAAACACTCCCCTGCGCCCGGACGAACCTCCAGAACAGGGCTCCGGGTAGTCATGCAGGGTGGCAGTTTCCGCGTGCCCACATCGACCATGATGGGTACCACGGCAACCCACCCGTGCATTGGCGCGCCCAGCGGATCCTCACCGTGAACCGCAGGTCAGAGCCCCATTTCCGCATTGGTGATCGCATGGTGGTCGCAGACGATCATCCAATCTCGGCGCAGGTAGCCTCCGTGAACCGATCAAGAAGTCACAGCCACAGGAGGTACACAGAGTGCGCACGTCAGGACGACCGGGCCGGGTCTACCGCCGCTGCGGGTGCCGCGATGCCACCCGACGTCAGCTCGGCGCGAAGTGCCCACGCCTGGCCGAGGAGAAGCACGGCACATGGACGTTCGCCGTCGACATCCCCTCCCTCAACAGCCGCAGGCGCACCATACGGCGCGGCGGGTTCGAGGACGAGTGGCACGCCGAAACGGCACTGCGACGCTTCCTCGAAGGCCGACAGCTGGGCTTCGACGCCGACCCCCACGAGACGGTCGCCACCTACCTCACCAAGTGGCTCAAGGGCATGGAGTTCCTCCTCAAGCCCACCACCTACGCCCGCTACCGCACCTACGTGCTCTGCGAGTTGATACCCGTCTTCGGCAAGATGCGCCTGGAGGAACTCGCCCACGACCACATCGCCGCCTACACCCACCAGCAACTCGAAGTCGGCCGCGGACGCCAGGCCGTCTACCACTGCCTCGCCACGCTCTCCAGCGCCCTGGGCTCCGCCGTGCGCACCCACCGCCTGCCGTTCAACGCCGCCCAGCCCCTGCCCATGCGCCGGCCCCAGGCCGCCGAACGCGCCCCCTGGACCGCGGAACAGGCCGTCACCTTCCTCGCCCACTGCCGCGACGTCGACCCCGCCTTCGCGGACCTCTTCGAGGTCATCATCGGCACCGGACTGCGCAAGGGCGAGGCACTCGGCCTCCAGCGCCCGTGCGTCCGGCTGGACGACCGCGTCATGTACATCCGCCACACCCTGTCCGCGGTCGACAACCACGAACTCGTCCTGACCGCACCCAAGACGAAGAAGAGCCGCAACTGGGTGCCCCTGTCCGAGCGCGTCGCCGCCGCCCTCCAGCGCGCCATGGACCGCAGCACCGCCACCGTCAACGGCCACGTCTTCCAGGACACCGACGGCAAGCCCCTCCACCCCGCCGCCGTCCGCCGGCGCTTCCACGAACTGCGCGAACAGGCCGCACTGCCCCACGTCACCATCCACGACCTGCGCCACCTCGCCGCCACCCTCGCCCTGGAGGGCAACGTGCCCATGGCCGTCATCTCCAAGACCCTGCGGCACTCCACCCTGTCGACCACCGCGAACATCTACAGCCACCTGACCTGGGACGTCGCCATGGCCGCGGTCCACACCATCGAAACCAGGCTCCACCTCGCCGAGTCCCGCGCCCACTGCGGCGCCGACGCCCTCGCCAGCCCCTTGCCGAACCCGCTCTTCAGTCACGCGGCCTGAGAGCTGCGCGGCTACAGCCACCCCGGTCCACCGGGCCGCCCAGGACGCGGCAAGGACCAGCTAAACGGCCGGAACCGCCGGTCCATCACTGACACCCGCTCAGCCCCGGAGCCACCACCACACCTGACGCCGCGGGCTCCACAGGCATGCCCACTTCCGGGAACCCATGCCTGCTTCGACATGGGGCAGAAGCCCACTCAGCGAAGAACTACACTCAGTCACCACAATCGAACGGACAAAAGTCGCAAATCGATTACGTCCAAGCGCTCCACGCCCCTGAATGCGCCCCCTGGAATGACGCGAACGAGCGCCCGCGACCACACTGCGACCACCACAGCAAAAGAACGGGCACCTGGCTTCCCAAGTACCCGCCCTCACAACCGACTTCACAGTCGGGACGACAGGATTTGAACCTGCGACCCCTTGACCCCCAGTCAAGTGCGCTACCAAGCTGCGCCACGTCCCGTGGTCTCGGCGCCTTCGGCGGAGCCTGGGGGGCTCTGCGGTGGGGCTTCTCGACCTTGTTGCCGGTGTCCCGGCGACGTGGAAAACAATACAGCACGTCGGGGGGTGCTCGCTGCCAGGTATCGGGGTGGCGGGGTGGTGGGGGTCAGGGGGTGGGGTTGCGGGCGTCGTAGCGGAGGAAGGCGGGGCGGCGGGCGGCGAGGAGGAGGATGGCGGCGACGCAGGCCAGGCCGCCGCTGACGACGGAGGTGGCGGGGCTGGTGAGGGAGGCGACCGCGCCGGATTCGAAGTCGCCCAGGCGGGGGCCGCCGGCGACGACCACGATGAAGATGCCCTGCAGGCGGCCGCGCATCTCGTCGGGGGCTGCGACCTGCATCATCGTGTTGCGGAAGATCATGCTGACGGTGTCCGCGCAGCCGGCGACGGCGAGGAAGAAGAGGCCGAGCCAGAGATTGTGGATCAGGCCGAAGGCTGCGATGGCCAGGCCCCAGGCGGCGACGGCGGCAAGGACGGCGGCGCCCTGGCGGTTGACCTTGCCGACCCAGCCGGAGAAAAGGGCGCCGGCCAGGGCGCCGACGGCGGGGGCGGAGACCAGCAGGCCGACGGTGCGGGCGTCGCCGGCGTAGAAGGTGACCGCGATGGCCGGGAAGAGGGCGCGCGGCATGCCGAAGATCATGGCGGCGAGGTCGGCGAGGAAGCTGGTGCGCAGGTTGGGCTGCTCGCGGAGGAAGCGCAGGCCGTCGAGGACGGAGGCGCGGCCCTTGCGCTCGCCGAGCGGGAGCATGGTGGGCAGGCGCCACATCGCGTAGAGGGTGGCGCCGAAGGCGACGGTGTCGACGAGGTACGCGGCCTGGGCGCCGTAGGTGCCGATCAGGACGCCACCGAGCATGGGGCCGACGGTGAGGCCGAGGTTCATGCTGACGGTGTTCAGGGCGTTCGCCGCGGGGAGCTGGTGGGCCGGGACGAGGCGCGGGATCATCGCCGAGCGGGCGGGCGAGCTGAGCGCGAAGAAGCCGGCCTGGGCGGCCACGGCGACGTAGAGGACGGCGACCAGGCCGAGGCCCGCGATGGCCTGGGCGGCCAGGACGGCGGAGACGGCGGCGAGGCCGGCGGAGCCGATCAGGCCGAGGCGGCGGCGGTCCGCGGTGTCGGCGATCGCGCCGCCGTAGAGGCCGAAGGCGATCAGCGGGAAGAGCGAGAAGAGGCCGACCAGGCCGGTGGCGAAGCTGGAGCCGGTGAGGTCGTAGACCTGGACCGAGACGGCGACGGCGGTCATCTGCTGACCGATGGAGGAGACCGCCTGGCCGAACCAGACCCGCCGGTAGTCGGCGTTGTCGCGCAGCGGGCTGAGGTCGGCGAAGGCCCCGCGCGCCAGTCTGCGGTGCCAGGGGAGCGGGCCGTCCGGGAGCGCGGACGGGGAGACGGCGGCCGGCGCCGGGGCGTCGGACGGTTCGGACGGTGCTGCGCCGGGTTCCGGCGCCCCGGGGGCGGCCGTGGAATTGGCAGGATGATTGGTCGACACAGTGCCCCATACTCACTCCGCCCGCAGACCGGTCCACCACCGGGGCACCGGCTGCAGGCCTCCGTCCGGCATGACCAGCGTCCATAACCGGCAGCCGCGGCAGTGCTTATCGCCCCGGGGCGGCGGGCCCACAGACACCCCTGACCCGCCACCCGCCAGGTCCCTTGACCCGCGGCGGCCCGGCGGGCGCCGACGCCCCCGCGCTAGCGCGTGAGGACCTGCTTCTCCCCCGCCTCGACCGCGAAGTCCAGCCGGTTGCCCGGCGGCGGGAACGGGCAGATGAAGTGGTCGGCGAAGGCGCACGGCGGCAGGTACGCGCGGTTGAAGTCGACCACCGTGTGGCCGTCCGCGTCGGGGGCGGGCAGGGTGATGAACCGGAAGCGGTAGGTGTCCGTCCCGCTGCTCGCGTCGGCGATCACGCCGCTGAGGCCGTTGCCCGCGCGGCTGACCGTGAGAGTGCGGTGCTCGCCGGCGACGGTGAAGGCGATCCGGCCGGTGACGGCCAGCGGGCGCTCCTTGCCGTCCGCGTTCGCCACCACGACGGCCTGGTCGTCGCCGCTCCCGAACGGGGTGAAGATCGCCGGGACGGCCCACTCCGGCGAGTAGGGGTACGCGGAGATCCCGGCGAAGGCCGCCCGGCCCGGTGCGTCCGGGTCGAAGACCCGAAGGGCCAGCTCGCCCTCGCGCTCGATCGGGACGAGGAGCAGCTCGCCCCGCGAGGCGGTGTCGGCGGCCGGGTCGGTGTCCGGGCGGAGCAGGGCCTCGCCGTCGACCGGGGCCGTGGTGCCGGCGACGGTGATGCCGTCGCCCGCCGCCGCCCGGAGCCGGACGCCCTCCGCGTCGACCCACCAACGGCCGGGCAGGCCGGGGATCTCGGTGGGCTCGGGCTCCAGCCAGTGCGTGCCGGTGAGCGCCAGCGGTCCGTGCGGTGAACTCACGGCGGCTGCCCGGCCGTCGCTCCAGTGCTTCCATTCCTCCGCGGCTGTCGCCGTCATCGGCGTGCCCTCCCACTTCGGTCCGAGGCCCGCAGGCCTTCCTGACAGGACGTCCCCACAAGCCTTCCCGGCCGACCCGCCGGCAGGCCTTCCTGCTCCGTCAAAGGGTCGCCGCGCCGACGCGGGTCCGTACAGACCCGACATCGGCGCGTGACGACATTGGCACGGCGCGACACGAGTACGCCATCGCGTCGACACGTCTCGACGTCCTCGACACGCCCCGACACGTCTCGACGCGTCACCAGGTCAACACCGGCCACGGGGGTGGTTCATCCCTTCAGGGGCCTGAACAGACCCTCCTGCACGACCGACACCACCAGCTGGCCACTCCGGTCGTAGATCTGCCCACGGGCCAGGCCGCGCGCGCCGTGCGCGATCGGGGACTCCTGCTGGTAGAGCAGCCAGTCGTCGGTCCGGAACGGACGGTGGAACCACATCGCGTGGTCGAGCGAGGCCATGTCGAAGTGGCGGGTGCCCCAGAGCGGCTCGACGGGGGCGCGGACGGCGTCCAGCAGCGTCATGTCGCTCGCGTAGGTCAGGGCGCAGACGTGGATCAGCGGGTCGTCGGGCAGCGAGCCGTTGGTGCGCAGCCAGACGCCGCTGCGGGCCTCGACGCCGGCCAGCTCCTCCTTGCTCCACCGCAGCCGGTCGACGTACCGGATGTCGAAGGGCTGTCTGCGGCTGATGAACGGCGGCAGCTCGCCGAGCCGGGAGCCGACCTCCTCCAGCGCGCTCGGCAGGTCCTCGGGAGCGGCGACCTCCGGCATCGGGTACTGGTGCTCGATGCCGCCCTCCTCCGGGAGGTGGAAGTCGGCGGTGAGGGCGAAGATCGAGCGGCCGCCCTGGATGGCGAGCACACGGCGGGTGGTGAAGGAGCGGCCGTCCCGGATCCGGTCGACCTGGTAGACGATCGGCACACCGGGCACACCGGGGCGCAGGAAGTAGGCGTGCAGTGAGTGCACGGGGCGGTCGCTGTCCACCGTGCGCCCCGCCGCGACCAGCGCCTGGCCGGCGACCTGGCCGCCGAAGGTCCGCTGGAGCGCCTCCTCGGGGCTGCGGCCCCGGAAGATGTTCAGCTCGATCTGCTCAAGGTCCAGCAGTTCGACGAGTTCGTCGACGGGGGTACCCATGCGTGTGCTTCCTCTCCGGGTGTCCGGCCCGGACGGAGGTCTTCCGTCCGGCCGCCGGCGCCCGTTCTCTCGAATTCTCCCGCCCCTTCGAATTCTCCAGCGAGTCCGGGCATTCCCCACACCCGGGGTGGCCGTCGCCGAATCACTCGAACGAGGTGTCGACCGCCAGAACGCCCCAGCGCGCCTCCGGACCGCTCCGGAACGCACTTCCGGAACGTGCTTCCGGAACGTGCTGACCGTACTGACCGGCGGGTCGGCCCGCCCCCGGAACCGCCCCGCCCTCGGCCCTCGGCCCTCGGCCCTCAGCCCTTGGCGCCGACGCCAGCACGGGGGCCGAGGCCGGACTGCCGGACGGTGATGTTGAGCCGGCCGGTCAGCCCCAGCGCCGGATCCGCCGTACCGGGCAACGTGCGCACCACACCGTGGTAGGCCAACCGGGACGGACCGCCGAAGACCAGCAGGTCGCCGCTGTGCAGCTCCAGATCGGTCCACGGGCGGGTACGGGTCTCGGTGTTGCCGAGGCGGAAGACGCAGGTGTCGCCGAGTGAGAACGAGACGACGGGCGCGTCCGTCCGCTCGTCGCGGTCCTGGTGCAGGCCCATCTTCGCGCCGTGCGGGTAGTGGTTGACGATGGCGATGTCGGGCTCGTAGCCGGCCGCGCCCGCGATCGTCCCGACCGCCTCGCCGTACGCCTCTGCGACGGCCCGGCGGGCGAGCTCGCCGAGCTCGGGCGGGAAGGCCTTGACCGGCGTGCCGTCGGCGGCGGTCCGGCGGTAGCCGTAGGGGTACCAGTGCCAGCCGAGGCTCACCATCTGCACGGACATCATGCCGCCGGTGGGCATCCGGACGGTGTGCATCCCGGCTGGCGGTCGGGCCCACTGGCGGCAGGCGGCGACGAGGCTCAGCTGGGCGTCGACGTCGAGCCAGCCGGGGAGCAGCACCGCACCGGGCGCCGGCTCAGACCTCTCCCGGGCTTCTCCGGCCCCGGTGCCCGCGCGCCCGCCCGTTCCCGGCTCGTCGCCGAACAGCTCGCCCTGGATCACACCACCATCCTCGCGCAGCGGTCCGACAACCCGGACGACACGGGCCGGGCAGGCTCGCCCGGGCCGGCCCGGGCGAGCCTGCACAACCATCGGGCCACCGGACCGGAGGCGGCGCGCTCACTCCTCCCCGATCATCCCGATCTCCCGGGCACAGACCGGCCAGGCCTCCCACCCCTGCATCCGGAGGATCTCCTCGGCGACGGCGGTCTGCTGCCGACGGCTCGCGCGGTCGGGCCGGTCGGCGAACCGCAGGCCGCCGGACTCCTCCCAGGTCGGCGGCCAGATCTGCAGGCCGCCGAAGTAGCCGTTGCCGGTGTCGGCGCGCCAGTCTCCGTCGCTCTCGCACTCGGCCAGGTCGTCCCAGACCAGGTCCGCGACGGTCACCACCGCCCGCGCCCGCCCGTCCGGCAGCACCACGGCGGTCGCCGGCACCGCAACCGCGGCGGCAACCCCGGCGACCCCGACCACCCTGGCAACCCCGGCAACCCCGACGACCCGGGCAACCAGGGCAGCTACAGCACCGCGCCCACCCCGCGCCGGCCCGCCCCCGGTAGGGACGAATGATCCACGGCTGATCCTACGAATCGAAGGCATAGCAGCCGACCCTAGGCTCGCGCCGCCCCGCCACGCCCCGACACACCGGACACGCCGACGGCCGCTCCCCCGCACAGCGGAGAAGCGGCCGTTCCGGATCCCTCAGGACCCACTGGATCTGCGGAACCCACGGGTCCCAGGCGATCCGACCAGGCGAACCGGATCAGACGGTCAGGGCCTGGCCCGGGAAGATCAGGTCGGGGTTGCCGCCGATGACCTTGGTGTTCTTGTTGTACAGGTCGTGCCAGTCCAGGCCCTTGGCCGCGGCGATCTTGCTCAGGGTGTCGCCGGACTTGACGGTGTAGCTGCCACCGTTGACCTGCTTGGCGTCGTTCGAGGTCTCGGCCTTCCACGACTTGGCGGAGTCGTTGGACTTCGGCGCGACGGCGGCCTTCGGGGCGGCGGCCGGCTTCGGGGCCTCGGCGGCCTTCGGGGCGGCGGCCGGCTTGGGCGCCTCGGTCGCCTTCGGCGCGGCGGGCTTCGGGGCGGCGGTGGCGGCCGGGGCGGCCGGCTTCGCGGCGGTGGTCGCACCGGCGGAGGTGTCGACCGCGGCCGGAGCGCCGCCCTTGGTCAGGCCGGCCTTGACGGAGCAGACGGGCCAGGCGCCCGGGCCCTGCGAGGCGAGGACCTTCTCGGCGATGGAGATCTGCTGCGCCTTGGTGGCCAGGTTGGCCTGCGGGGCGAAGGCGGTGCCGCCGAAGGCGGCCCAGGTGCTGGAGGTGAACTGCAGACCGCCGTAGAAACCGTTGCCGGTGTTGATGGCCCAGTTGCCACCGCTCTCGCACTGGGCGACAGCGTCCCAGGTGGCGACGGAGGCGGCGGAGGCCGAGGTGGCCGTGACGAGGCCGGCCACCGGCAGGGCCGCGACAGCGGCGCCCGCCACGACAGCCATCCGAACGCGGTTGCGCTTGGTGACGGTGGAGGTGGTGGCAGCGGCAGACTCGTTACGGAAAGACATGAGGTTCCTCTCGACAGCCCCGGGCGGGCATGCGGAACCAAGCCCTCGGAGGGGATCGATTCGCTCGCCGCGTCCGTCGGGCGGCCGGGCACGTGTCGGACGTGCCGCGCCGCCCCGGCCACCCGCCACGCACCGGCGACCTGTTCGAGCGGTCGCATCGGCGGGCACGGCCTGCGCCGGGGTGAGCCGGCGGGCTGTGCGTCGGGGGTGAACCCGGGTGGTGCTCGTTGCACCGCCAATGAAGCTACGAGTCGACCGCCGGGGAACCAAACATCCGACGGTCTTCCCAGCTCAGCCAAGGGTTACCGGCGGTAATGACCTTTCAACGCCGCACCATATGTCCGTTTTGGCTGTCATTTCCTAGATCAAACATCGGCGAGCCGTGACTCACCTCACGGCTTCATTTCGGCAGTCCCGTCGCCGACATCGACACATTGCGACCACGAGAACACGCGGGGCGATCGATTCCGTGGCAATAACCGTCAGCCTCGGCGACCACCCGTGACCCCTGCCACAGGGGTCCGTTGGTAGAGGCGGCCACAAACGGTCCCCTGCCCGCCCACGTCACCAGCCCGCACCCCGACCCCGCACCCGCCCCTCTTCGCCCTCCGCCCATCCGCCCATCCGCTCGTCTGCCCATCCGCCCGTTCCTCCCTTCCCACACCCCGACATCCCGAGGAGTTCCAGTGCCGCGCATGCTCGACGTCAGCGACGAAGTCCGGTCCGAGATCGGCGACGACGAGGCCGACCGCCTGCTCGGTGGCGCCCACGCGCCCGACAGCTACGAGTGCACCTCCTGCCGCACGCCCGGCGACTCGCTCCAGGAGCCCACCAGCACGGTGCTGTTCGTCGGCGAGGAGACCGCGGTGCTCGCGTTCGCGCACGCCCGCTGCATCCCGTCCCAGGTGGTGCCGGTCGCCGAGGAGCAGCTGGTCGGTGCCGTCCGCAGCATCAGCCAGGCCCAGGTCGGCGTCCCGGCGGCCGTGGGCGGCCCGACGGTGCCGTCGCCGGCCGCCGCCCCGGAACCCACCGCTTCCGCCGCCCTCGCCGATCGGCCCACCGGCGCGCTGGACCAGCCCAGCGCCCCCGGGCAGGCCGCCATCCTCGGCATCACCTGCGGGCTCGTCCTGCACGGGGAGACCGGCCACGCCTCGCTGGTCGTCGAGCCCACCGGTCCGGTCGGGCGCCCGGGCAACACCTCGGGCACCGACGAGTTCCTGGACCTCCTGCAGGACGCGGGCTTCCAGCTCGTCACCGATCTCAACAAGACGCCGGACCAGCTGCCCGGCTGGTCGGTACTGGTCGCGATGGGCAAGCTGCACGCGATCCTGCAGCCCGCCGCGGCCGGCGGCAGCACGGGATGGTGGCAGGCGCACCAGCCGCTCCAGGTCACCGAGGCCTGGCGGATCGCGGCCAGCCAGATGGCGGAGGTGACCATGTACGCCGTGCCGGCCGGCATGGTCGGCCGGCAGCCGCGCGAGGACCTGCTCCGCCAGGCGCTGGAGCGCGCCGTCGCCCTCGGACAGGTGGTCGCCGCTTCGCTGCCGCTCGCCGGCACCTGAGCCGCCCCGGGACGGGCGGCCCACGCCCGTCGTCCGGGGCCCGACCGGCCCCGACCGGCTCCGACCCCCAGCCCCGCCACCCCCTCACCGACCCCACCGAACGCCGCCGTGCGGAGTCCCCGCCCGCGGTCGAGCGGTGCCCGGCCGGTGCCGATCGTCGGCCCCGATCGGCACCGGCCGTCGTCCGTCTCGGCGGCTTGCGCCACCTGCCGGGACTGCCGCCTCCGGGGGCTGCGGACCCCGCATCCCCCGGGGCTCTCGCTCGTTGGCCCTGTGTGTACAGCTACGAGGTCTCCGCATCCCACCGCCGGTCCACCACCGTCCCCCGTGCGATCCCGGGCATGCGCCCGTCGTACGACGCGGAGAACCCCCACTCGACGACGCCGATCTACGACGAGCTGTACTCCGAGTACCGGCGGCTGTTCCGGGCCCTGCCGGGCGACCGCTCGGGCGAGGAGAACCTGAAGTTCACGGGCTTCGCCGTCCGGGACGGCTACCCGCTCTTCGGCGAGCCTCGGTCATACCCCCCGCAGCAGCAGTCCTTCCAGACGTACGCGGGCCAGGCGCTCGGCCTCCCGCAGTTCATGCCCAGCCAGCAGACCGGCCCCGGCGTGGCCGGCCACACGACACACGGCGGACACACCTCCCACGGCGGCACCTCCCACCCCGGCGCCTCCCCCGCCCACCCCGGCGCCTCCCCCGCCCACACCGGCGGCGCCCCCGCCCACACCGGCGGCGCCACGCACACCGGCGCGGCCCCGTACGCCGCGCCGACCGCCCCCGGCGCCCACCCGGCCGACCCCACCAGCGACGGCACCGGCCACTCCGCACCGGCCGACCGCCACCTCGCCCACGCCCAGAGCCACCCCGCACCCTCGCCGCACACCCAGCCGACCGGCCACGGCGGCCCCACTCCCCCCGGCGGCCAACCCTCCCAGCCCACCGGCCAGTTCGCCAACGGACAGGGCTGGGTCGCGGCGGGCTACCTCGGCCCGGTCCCGCACCCGATTCCCGCACCCGCGCCCTCCCCGGCACCGGTCGTGGACACGGGCGCCGGTGCCACCGCCGGCCCGGCCACCGGGGGCCGCCACCGCAACCTGCTCTCGCTCCCCCCGGGCCGCAGCGGCGACCAGCACTGACCCCGTCACGGCCCCGTCCCCGGCCGGGCGCACCAGTCCCCCAGCCCCAGCGCCAGCCCTCCCAGGCGGCATCCCCCAACCCCACGGGACAGCCCCGCACGCAGGAGGGCCCCGCCACCGAAGTGGCGAGGCCCTCCTCGTCGTTGCGCGGCACGCGGCGCGCGCCACGCCCGTCCTACTTCTTCTTGCGCTTCTCACGAACCCGGACGGAGATCGAGATCGGCGTGCCCACGAAGCCGAACTCCTCCCGCAGGCGGCGCTCGATGAAGCGGCGGTAGCCGGCCTCCAGGAAGCCCGAGGCGAACAGCACGAAGCGCGGCGGACGGGTGCCCGCCTGGGTGCCGAACAGGATGCGCGGCTGCTTGCCACCGCGGATCGGGTGCGGGTGGGCGGCGACCAGCTCGCCGAGGAAGGCGTTCAGCCGCGCGGTCGGGATACGGGTCTCCCAGCCGTCCAGCGCGGTCTCGATCGCCGGGACGAGCTTCTCCATGTGCCGGCCGGTCTTGGCCGAGACGTTGACCCGCGGCGCCCACTGGACCTGGACGAGGTCGCGCTCGATCTCGCGCTCCAGGTAGTAGCGGCGCTCCTCGTCCAGCTGGTCCCACTTGTTGTAGGCGATGACGACGGCGCGGCCGGCCTCGACGGCCATCGAGATGATCCGGGTGTCCTGCTCGGCCAGGGTCTCGCTGGCGTCGATCAGGACGACCGCGACCTCGGCCTTCTCCAGCGCGGAGGAGGTGCGCAGCGAGGCGTAGAAGTCGGCGCCGGCGGTCAGGTGGACCCGGCGGCGGATGCCGGCGGTGTCGACGAACTTCCAGGTCTTGCCGCCGAGTTCGATCATCTCGTCGACCGGGTCGCGGGTGGTGCCGGCCAGCTCGTTGACGACGACGCGCTCCTCGCCGGCGACCTTGTTGAGCAGGCTGGACTTGCCGACGTTCGGACGGCCGATCAGTGCGACGCGGCGCGGGCCGCCGGGGGCGGCGTCGCCGAAGGTCTGTGGCGGGGCCTCGGGCAGGGCGGCCATCACGGCGTCGAGCAGGTCGCCGGAGCCGCGGCCGTGCAGGGCGGAGACCGGGTAGGGCTCGCCGAGGCCGAGCGACCACAGGTAGGCGGCCTCGGCCTCGGTGGACGGGCCGTCGACCTTGTTGGCGCAGAGCACGGTCGGCTTGCCGGCCCGGCGGATGATCTTGATCAGGGCCTCGTCGGTGTCGGTCGCGCCGACGGTGGCGTCGACCACGAAGAGCACCGCGTCGGCGGTCTCGATGCCGAGCTCGGCCTGGGCCGCGACCATGGCGTCGATGCCGAGGACGTCGATCTCCCAGCCGCCGGTGTCGACGACCTTGAAGCGGCGGCCGTTCCAGGCGGCCTCGTAGCTGACCCGGTCGCGGGTGACACCCGGCTTGTCCTCGACGACGGCCTCACGGCGGCCGATGATGCGGTTCACCAGGGTCGACTTGCCGACGTTCGGGCGGCCGACGACGGCCAGCACCGGCAGCGGCGCGTGGCCGCCGTCGCCGAGGCCGTCGACGTCCTCCAGGTCGAAGCCCTCTTCGGCGGCGATCGCCATGAACTCGGCGTACTCGGCGGCGTCCAGCTCGCCGTGGCCGGCGGTGGGGTGCTCTGCGGTCATGTTCGTGTTTTCCGTTTCCCGGCCCGGCCCTTCCCAGGGGCGCGCCGTGCGTACCTGCCCCGCTCGGGGCAGCGCCAGTACTGCGACGGGGTGCCTCGGTGGCACCCCGCTTCCTGCATGGAGCCGGCTCCGGCCCGGAACCGGCCGAGCCGACCTGCCCGGTGAACCCGCCCGGCGGACCGAACCGACCCACCCGACCGAACCGGCCCGGAGGACCAGGCCGACCGAACCGAGCGAACCGACCCGGAGGACCAGGCCGACCGTCCGCGGATCGGAGCGGAATCAGCTAGCCGTGGACCGGAGCGGCATCAGCCGGCCGACGGCATCAGACGGCCGACAGCCCGGCGCGCTCCTCCACCAGGGCGGAGATCCTGCCGATCACCTGGTCCAGGGTGAGCTCGCTGGTGTCGACCAGAACCGCGTCCGCGGCCTGGGTCAGCGGCGCCGTCTCCCGGGAGGAGTCGGCGGCGTCGCGGCGGGCGAGGTCGGCGGCCATCGCGGTGATGGTCGCCTCGTCCACCCCCTTGGCCCGCAGCTCGGCGGCGCGGCGCTGGGCGCGGGCCGCCTCCGAGGCGGTGAGGAAGACCTTGACGGTGGCGTCCGGGAACACCACGCTGCCCATGTCCCGGCCCTCGGCGACGATGCCGCGCTCGGCGACCTCGGCGCAGCCGCGCTGCAGCTCCACCAGCCGCGACCGCACCGCCGGCACCGCGGACACCGCGCTGACGTGCGCCGTCACCTCGGGGCCGCGGATCGGGCCGGACACGTCCTGGCCGTCCACGGTGATGGTCGGGCCCTCCGCGTCCGTGCCGGAGACGATCACCGGCTTGCCGCAGGCGACGGCCACGGCGTCGGCGTCGTCGACGTCCACGTCGTTGGTCAGCATCCACCAGGTCATCGCCCGGTACATCGCACCGGTGTCCAGGAAGCTGAGCCCCAGCCGGGCGGCGACCGCCCGCGAGACGGTCGACTTGCCGGAGCCGGAGGGTCCGTCGATGGCGACGACGACCGGGGCGTGCGCTCGGTCGGCAGTGTCCACGGGGCGAACCTCTCTCTGAAAGCCTGGGGCCCGGACCCCGCGCGACCTGATTCCGCGCAGCGTGAAACCCGGGGATGTCTCCCTCAAGGTTAATGGACCGCCGCGGAAGGCCGCCCCGCCCGGTCGGCCCCCGGGCCGCGACCCCGCCGCAGGCCCGGGAAAGCCCCGACCGGGCTCAGTCCCGGACGCTCCAGCCGCTCGCCCGCAGCGCCGCCGTCAGCGGCTTGACCGCCGCCGGCGCGACCGACAGCTGGACGAAGCCGACCTGCTGGCCGGTGGAGTGCTCGATGGCGACGTCCTCGATGTTCACGCCCGCCGCGCCGACCTCGCCGAAGAGGCGGCCGAGCTCGCCGGGCTGGTCGCCGAGCACCACGGCCACCGTCTCGTACCGGGTGGGCGGCGCACCGTGCTTGCCGGGGATCCGGGACTGCCCGGTGTTGCCGCGTCGCATCACGGCCGCGATCCCGGCCGCCCCGGCCCGGCGCTCGCCCTCCTCGGTGGCCTGGAGCGCGCGCAGCGCGGAGACGGTGTCGCCGAGGTCGGCGGCGACCTCCTCCAGGATGTCGGCGACGGCTCCGGCGTTGGCGGAGAGGATGTCCACCCACATGCCGGGGTTGGAGGCGGCGATCCGGGTCACGTCCCGGACGCCCTGGCCGGAGAGCCTTATGGCCGTCTCGTCGGCGTGCTCCAGCCGGGCGGCGACCAGCGAGGAGAGCAGCTGCGGGGCGTGCGAGACGAGGGCGACGGCGCGGTCGTGGGCGGCCGCGTCCATCACGATCGGCATCGCACCGCAGAGGGCCACCAGCTCCAGGACGGCGTTGAGCGTCTCGGTGTCGGTGTCGGGGGTCGGAGTGAGTACCCAGGGCCGCCCCTCGAACAGGTCGGCGCGGGCGGCCAGCGGGCCGGAGCGCTCGCGCCCGGCCATCGGGTGGCTGCCGATGTAGTGGACGGTGTCGCAGCCCAACGCGGCGATCTCCGTGCGCGGGCCGTCCTTCACGCTGGCGACGTCGGTGTACCAGCGGGCCAGGCCGCGACGCTGGCAGTCCGCGAGGACCTTGCCGACCAGGGCGGGCGGCACGGCGATGATCGCCAGGTCCACCGGGCCGTCGGCCGGCTCGGTGGTGCCGGCGCCGAGCGAGGCGGCGGTCCGGGCCGCGTCCGGGTCGGCGTCCTCCAGATGGACGGTCAGCCCGCGTCCGGTCAGGGCGAGCGCGGCGGACGTCCCGATGAGTCCGGTACCGACGACGACGGCAGTGCGCATGGCGGGTTGGCTCTCCTCCGGCTGGCCTGGGCGTGCTCGCCCCATCCTCTCGCATCCCCGGGCGCCGTCCCCCACCGCAACCCGGTCCTGCCGCCCGAGTGCCTCTGCGCGACCCCGCGCGACCCCGCACCCGCGCAACCGCCGGGCCCACGGCCCCGTCCCCTCTCACGACGACGACCACGATCACTCCACAACCACGACGGCCACGGCCACGACGGCCACGGCGATTGCGACCAGCGCCACCGCCACCGCCACCGCCACCAAGACGTCGAGCACCGAAACCACCACCACCGGGACCGCAGCAGGACGCGGGCCGGAACGCACACGCACACGCCACGCAGGGACGAAATCCAGCGACGCCCGCGCCGAAGCGAGGCAGACTGACCGCTCAGGGGGGCGGCAGCGCGCGATTCGGCGCGGGAGAGCGCGAACGAAGGGGCAGGCCGGGTGAACGATCAGCACAGGGCAGAGAACAGGGAGCGACCGGACGGGCCCGGGGTACCGGCCCACCCGTCGGTGCTCGACTCCGTCGTGGTCTACGCCGCCGGCGCGGTCTGCCGCCGCCGGGCCCGGGTGGCGCTGCCGCCGGACGGCCGGCTCCGGCTGACCGGCCTGCCCCGCGTGCTCGACGGCCGGTCCCTGCGCGCCCGGGTCCTCGACGGGCCGCCGGGCACCGCCGTGACCGAGGCCCGCCTCGAACCGGTCGCCGAACTCCGCAGCCGCTCCGAACTCCCGGAGCTCCGGCGCCGGCTGGACGAGGCGCGGGAGCACGAGCACGCCGTCCGCGAGCGGCACCGGCTGGCCCTGGTCACGATCGCCGAGACGGCCGCCCTGCGTGCGGTGCCGCCGCCGCGCCGCGAGGACGAGCCGCTGCGCCGGACGCCCGCCGACGCCTGGCTGGAGCTGGCCGAGTTCGTCGACGAGCGCCTCGACCGGCTCCAGCATCGGGCCGAGGAGCTGACCCGGGATCTGGAGGCCGCCGAGCACGAGTCGGCGGTGCTCGCCGACCGGCTGGAGCGCTCCTCCACCGCCGAACCGGCCCACCCCGTCGAGACCTCGGCCACCGTGCTGGTCACGCTCGCCACCCCGGACGCGGCGGCCGCACCCGGCGGCAGCCCGCCGGACGGCAGCCCGATCGACGGCAGCGCTCCCCTCCCCGGCCCCGCGGCTCTCCCGAACAGCACCCCCGCCGACACCGACACCCCCGCCGACACCGCCGCCCCCACCGAGCCCCCGGCCGAGATCGAGCTCGAACTCGAGTACGGCGTCCCCGGCGCCCGCTGGGTGCCCGCCTACCGTCTCTCCTACCGCCAGGGCGCGGACACCGGGCAGCTGCTCCTGCGCGCCTCCGTCGCCCAGCGGACCGGCGAGGACTGGACCGGCGTCCGGCTCGCCCTCTCCACCGCCGACCTGGACCGGCGCACCGACCTGCCCAAGCTCCGCTCGCTGCGGATCGGCCGCAGCCAGCCCGTCCCGCCGCCGTCCGGCTGGCGCGAGACCCCGGGCGGCCTGGCCGACCTCTTCACCGGCTACGACGCGGCGGGCCCGCGGCCCGTGCCCGAGCGCCCGGCTGCGATCACGGCAGCGCCGCCGCCCGCCCCGGTCACGGCCCGCGCCCCGCGCACGGGCGGCACCCTCGACGCCGACGGCCCGGACTTCCTGCAGGCCGGCTTCGCCGGGTACGGCGGGCCGCCGCCCCCGCAGCCCGGCGGCCCGCTGCCTCCGCCCGCCGTCGCACCGGCGCCGGCCCCCGCCGCATCGGCGCCTCCCGCGCCTCCCGCGCCGGCCGCCCCCGGCGCCGCCCGCGCCAGGCGCGCCGCCCGCCCGGCTGCGCGCCCCGCCCTCGCCGCACCGGCCGCCGACACCACCGCACGATTCGCCGGTAACGCCGGTTACGGCGGCGATGCCGGGGCGGGCGGCCCGGCCGGGCCCGAAGCCGCCGGCGGCGCCGGAGCCGAGCCCGCCGCCGAACCGTTCGCGCCGCTCACCCCCGACGCCACGCTGCTCGACTACCCGGCCCTCTTGCTGTCCGGCCCCGAGCAGCCCGCCGCCCGCCGCGGCACGCTGCGGACGCCCACCGCCGGGCGGCCCACGCCGGCCCGGCAGCACTCGGCGAACGCCGCCCGGTTCGTGGCCGCCCTGCCGCTGCCCCGCCACGCCGTGCCGCCGCGTGCCTCCGCCGGCTCCTTCGACCACCGCTTCGACGCCGCCGCCCCCGCCGACATCCCGTCCGACGGCACCTGGCACACCGTCACCATCGGCGAGATCCCGCTCTCCGTCCGCCCCGAGTACGTCACCGTGCCCTCCGTCGAGGAGAAGGTGTACAGCACCGTCGTGCTCGCCAACCCGACCGCGCAGGCCGTGCTGGCCGGGCCGGTGGAGGTCACCGTCGACGGCGAGTTCCTGCTCACCGCGGCGCTGCCCACGCTCGCCCCCGGCGGCACCCGCCGGCTGGGCGTCGGCGTGGCCGAGAGCATCGAGGTGGTGCGCCGCACCGAGCTGCGCGAGTCCACCGCGGGCATGCTCAACAACACCACGCTGCTCGACCACCGGGTGCACCTGGAGCTGGCGAACCGGCTCGGGCGGCCGGTCACCGTCGAGGTCCGCGAGCGGGTGCCGGTCGCCTCGGACGCGGACATCCGGATCGAGGAGCGCGCCGACTGGCACGCGTCCGCCGACCCCGCCCCGGAGTACCCGCCGGGCACCCGGCTCTGGCGCGTCGAGCTGCCGCCGGGCGGCCGGGCCGAACGCGACGGCGGCTTCCAGATCAGAATCCCGGCCGGCAAGGCCATCGTCGGCGGAAACCGGAGGAACTGAACGATGACCAGCACCACCGCCCCCCTCCCGGTCACCGCCGTCACCTGCCTGGAGGACCGCAGCCAGATCGAGCGCACCGCCACCGTCGAGCTCTCGGCCGGCGTCCAGCGGCTGCGCCTCGGCCCGATCACCGCGCTCGCCGTCGACCGCACCCTGCGCGCCGAGGCGGACGCCGCGGGCACCCGCGTCCTGGACGCCCGCATCGTGCGCGCCTGGACCCCGCGCTCCCCGCAGCCACCCGGCCCGGGCGACTCCGAGCTGCGCCACCGCGTGCACGAGCTCGAACAGCGGAGCCGCCGCGAGGACCAGCTGCACGACCGCCTCCAGGCCAGGCTGGCGCTGCTCGCCCAGCTCTCCGCCGACCTGCTGCGCGAGATCGGCGAGGGCGCCGGCGCCGGCGAGGTCGAACGGGCCCGCTGGACACGCGAACTCGACCGGGTGGACGCCGAGCGCGAGCGGTACGGCGAGGAGCTGCGCGCCGTCCGCTCCCGGCTGCGCAGACTGGAGGAGGAGGCCACCCGGGCCCGGATCGCGCTCGACCAGGCCGAGGAGGAGCCGTCCGAACTCGTCGCCCACCTCGACCTCACCGTCGAGGCCGCCACCGCCGGACCGGCCCGGCTGACCGTCAGCCACCTGGTCCCGTGCGCGCTCTGGCGGCCCTCCTACCGGGCCACCCTGGTCGACGGAACCCTGCGGCTGGAGTCCGAGGCCGTGGTCTGGCAGCGCACCGGCGAGGACTGGACGGCCGCCCGGCTCACCCTGTCCACCGCCCGCTCCGCGCTGGCCACCGAACCGCCCGCCCTGGCCGAGGACCGGCTGACGCTGCGCGAGCGCAGCGCCGAGGAGCGCCGCACCGTCGAGGTCGAGCTGCGCGAGGAGTCGATCGGCACGCTCGGCCCGTCCGGGGAGGTGCCGGGGGTGGACGACGGCGGCGAGGTCCGGGTGCTGCGCGCGCCCGCGCCGGCGTCGGTGCCCTCGGACGGCCGGGCGCACCGGGTGCCGCTGGGCGCCTTCACCGTGCCGGCCACCACCGAGTACGCCTGTGCGCCGGAGCTGTCCCCGCTGGTCACCCAGGTGGTCCGGTTCCGCAACGCGGCCGGGCACGCGCTGCTGGCCGGCCCGGTCGAGCTGGTCCGCGGCAGCGGCTTCACCGGCCGCGGCGAGCTGCCGTTCACGGCGGCGGGCGCCGATGCCGAGCTGGCCTTCGGCAGCTCCGACGGCTACCGCGTGGTCCGCGAGGCCGAGGAGAGCCAGGCCACCACCGGGCTCAGCCAGCGCCAGGTGACCACCCGGACGGTCCGGCTGCACATCTCCCGCTTCTCCGGCCCGGAGGAGCAGGACGAGCAGCTGGTCGCGGTGCGCGAGCGGGTGCCGGTCTCCGAGGTGTCCGCGGTGGAGGTGCGGCTGCGCAAGGAGGACTGCCGGCCGGCCCCCGACGCCTTCGACGCCGAGGGCATCGCCCGCTGGGACGTCCCGCTGGGCCCGGGGGCGCACCGCACCGTGACGCTGGTGTACGAGGTCTCCGCCTCTTCGAAGGTGGCCGGCCTGTGACCGCGACCAGGACGGCCGCCACGACCACCGCCGCGACCACCGCCGCGACCACCGCCGCGACCACCGCCGCGACCACGGCGACGACCGCGGCCGTCCGTGGCAACCTGCCACTCCGGCGGGACCGCCCGGCGACCCGCCGCCGTGACACCCGCTCAGTCACGGACGTCCGCTCGGCTACCGCCTCGGGTACAACAGAACCATGATCCTGCACCTCGCCCCCCTGGACGACTGGCTGGCCGACCCCGGCCGGCCGTACGCCACCGCCTCGTTGCTCACCGACGGGTTCATCCACTGCTCGGCGGACGAGCAGACGGCACTCGCGGTGGCCAACGCCTTCTTCGCCGACGCCCGCGAGCCGCTGATGGTGCTGCTGATCGAGGAGTCGCTGGTGGAGCCGATGGTCAAGTGGGAGGCTCCGCACGGCGCGCCGCCGCCCGGCGCCACGCCCGGCGTGCTGTTCCCCCACATCTACGGACGGCTGAACCGGTCGGCCGTGGTCGGCCTGGAGAAGGTCGAGCGCGGTCCGGACGGCCGCTGGGCGAGCCTCACCCCCTGGAGCTGAGCCCGCGCGAGCACCGGCGCGACCGGGGCTCCCGCGTTACCGGGGCTCCGCCGACGGCCGGCCGTCCGACGACGGCCGGGCTCCGACCACCACCGGCGGCCCGACCCCAACCGGCGGTCCGACGCCGGCCGTCCGACAACGGCCGGGGTCAGAGCCAGCCGCGCTCCCGGGCCGCCATGCCGGCCTGGAACCGCGTGGTGGCGCCCAGCTCGCGCATCAGGCTCTGCAGCCGGCGCTGGGTGGTCCGGGCGCTCCAGCCGAGCGAGCGGGCGATCGACTCGTCGGTGAGGCCGGCCGCGAGCAGGCCCAGCAGCTTGCGGTGGTCGGCCTCCGGCTCCAGCGCCTCCTCCGCCGCCCCGAGCGCGGCCTGGAGCTGGACGGCGCGCTCCCACTCCGCCTCGAACAGCGTGTCCAGCGCCTGCAGCAGCGCGGACGGGTGGATGACGTAGGCGGCGTCGAGGACGCTGTCCCCCACACTGATCGGGATGATCGCCATCCGGTCGTCCGACATGATCATCTTCATCGGCAGCACCGGCCGGACCCGCGCCTCCTCGCCGTCCGCGACGCCGACCAGGATGTTCTTCTCCAGCCGGCCCGGCCAGGCCACCGCCTCCCGGTCGTAGATGGTCCGGAACCGCAGCCCCTCCTTCATCCGCCGGCGCTGCAGCGGGATGTTGGCCACCGGGTCCTGGATGTACGGCGGGCAGTCGAAGCCGCGGACCTGGTACTGGCTGGTCTCGGTGATGTGCTCCAGCCGCTGGGCGATCGCCTCCCCGCCGGTCAGCACCTCGACCGAGTGCGCCGGGTCGGTGTAGCGCGAGGCCTCCCGGAAGGCGTCCATCAGGCGGTGCATCTCGGCGCGGGCGTGTCGCAGTTCGGACTCGCGGTGCCCGATCAGCGTGCCGATCGCCACGTCGGGGGCCACCGGCAGGAACCGGTGCCGGTCCACCGGGGCGCGGGTGGCCATGCCGTGCTGCGCCAGCCGGTCCAGCGCGCGCACGCTCTGCTGGAGGGTCAGCCCGCACGCGACCGCCAGGTCCTCCGCCGTCGACTGCGGATTGGCCACCAGCGCCGCGTAGACCCGCCCGTCCGGGGCGGCCAGTCCCAGTGCGCTGAGTGGTGCATCGGACACGACGCCGCTCCCCCGTCCCGCCTCTCGCCCGCGCCACCGTGGCGCAGTCCCGCCACTCGGCGGGCCGCGGTCAGGTGGCAATCCTCGGCCACGGATCATCACGCTGACAAGGCGGTGACCAGGCGATGCGTCCCGGCTCACAGCAGGACCCGCCGAACGGCGTGAGGGCCTCCCCGCCACTCGGCGGGGAGGCCCTCAGAACGCGTAGGCCCGGAGGCGCAGGCCGGTCCGCCGGCTGCGCGACCGACCCGCCCGGAACGTCGGCCGGTCTACAGACCGACCTCGCGCATCAGCTGGCCGACCTCGGGGTTGGTCAGGCGGCGCAGCCAGCCGGACTTCTGGTCGCCCAGGGCGATCGGGCCGAAGTGCGTGCGCACCAGCTTCTCGACCGGGAATCCGGCCTCGGCCAGCATCCGGCGGACGATGTGCTTGCGGCCCTCGTGCAGGGTGACCTCGACGAGGTAGTTCTTGCCGACGTTGGAGACCACCTTGAAGCTGTCGGCCCGGGCGAACCCGTCCTCCAGCTCGATGCCCTGCGCGAGCTGCTTGCCCAGGTCACGCGGGATCGGGCCCTGGATCGCGGCCAGGTAGGTCTTGGTCACGCCGTACCGGGGGTGGGTGAGGCGGTGGGCCAGCTCGCCGTGGTTGGTGAGCAGGATGATGCCCTCGGTCTCGGTGTCCAGGCGGCCGACGTGGAACAGCCGCGTCTCGCGGTTGGTCACGTAGTCGCCGAGGCACTGACGGCCGTCCGGGTCCTCCATGGTGGAGACCACGCCGGCCGGCTTGTTCAGCGCGAAGAACAGGTACGACTGGGTGGCGACGGTCAGGCCGTCCACCTTGATCTCGTCCTTCAGCGGGTCGACGCGCTTGCCCTGCTCGGTGACGAGCTTGCCGTTGACCTCGACCCGGCCCTGCTCGATCAGCTCCTCGCAGGCCCGGCGGCTGCCGACGCCGGCACGCGCCAGCACCTTCTGCAGGCGCTCGCCCTCCGGCTCGCCGAAGGTCTTGGGCAGCTTCACGGCCGGCTTGTCGTGCCGGGCGAGCACCGCGTCCTCGATCCGCGCCTGCAGCTCGCGCGAGCGCTGCGGCTGGCGGCGCGGGTCGCCCGGGGCGCCCTGGCCCTCACGGCGCGGGCGCGGGGCCGGGCCGGGCCGGCGCCCGGCGTAGCCGCCGCGCGCGGGGGTGGCGTTGGGGCCGCCGCCGTACTCGGGGCGGTCGTAGCGCCGCTCCTCGGGGCGCAGCGGGCGGTCCGGGTACCGGCGGTCGTCACGCCGGTCGTCACGGCGGTCGTCGCGCCGGTCGTCGCGCCGGTCGTCACGGCGGTCGTCGCGCCGGTCGTCGCGCCGGTCGTACGAGCCGCCGCGCGAGGAGCCCGAGCCGCCGCTGTACGAGCCACCGGACCCGCCCCGGCCCGAGCCGCCGCGGCCGGCGCCGCCGCCGCGCGAGGAACCGGAGCCGCCGCCGTACGAGCCACCGCGGCCGGAGCCGCCCCCGTAGGAGCCGCCGCCCCGGCCCCCACCCTGTCCGCCGCGACCGCTGCCGCCGCCGCTGCTGTTCCTGCCGTTGCCACTGCTACGCATCAAAGTGTCCGTACGTCGTTTTCCGTCTGGGCTGTGCGGTCGTTTCGGCCGACCTCACCGCCCCCTACCGATCAGGCGCAGCCCGATCGGCCTCGCCACTGCCGTCCGCGGCCTGCACGGCAGCGGCGGCGACCGCCTCCGCGATCATCGTGCCCTCCAGGGACTCCGCTTCCACGTCGTCGACCTCGGGCAGGAAGGGAGCGAGCTCCGGCAGCTCATCCAGGCCGCGGAGCCCCATCCGTTCCAGGAAGTAGTTCGTCGTCCGATACAGGATCGCACCTGTTTCGGGCTCGGATCCGGCCTCTTCCACCAGTCCTCGCTGTACCAGGGTACGCATCACGCCGTCACAGTTCACACCACGGACGGCCGAGACCCGCGATCTGGACACCGGCTGACGGTAGGCGACGACGGCCAGGGTCTCCAGCGCGGCCTGGGTCAGCCGGGCCTGCTGGCCGTCCAGGACGAAGCGTTCGACGGCCGGCGCGCACTCCGCCCGGCTGTAGATCCGCCACCCGCCGGCCACCAGCCGCAGATCGAAGCCCCGGCCCTGGGCGGTGTACTCGGCGGACAGCTCGCGCAGTGCCGCCGCCACCTCCGCCCGGGGGCGTTCCAGCACGGAGGCCAGGTGGGCCTCCGCGGCCGGCTCGTCGACGACCATCAGGATCGCCTCCAGCTCGGCCCTGAGCCCCGGCCCTGCCGGGCCGCCCCCGCCTTCTCCCTCGCCCGGGCCTTCGCCGGCCCCGGCGCCGGCCCCGGCGCCGGCCAACGGTACCGCGTCGAAAGTCGAAGGGGTCGACTTCTGGTGCACGAGGAGCGGCTCCACCACGGCCACCGGAGCCGCCACGGGAGCCTCCGGGGCCTCGGCCGGACGGAAGGCCTCCGGCCGCGCCGCCACCGGCCCGTCCACGACCGCCTCGCCGCCCGTGGACGCGCCGCCCGCCGCCTCACCCCCGACGAGCTCCGGCACCGGCTCCGATACCGGCTGCGGCACCGGCACCGGCCCGTCGGGACCGGCCGGAACCACGCCGGGCGCCGGCTCCAGCCACTCCTCGGCGCGCGGCTGCCCGGGGACGCCCAGCGGCCGCCGCGCCGGCCGCCCGACGCCGTCAGCGCCACCCGTCATCGCCGCTCCTCCTTCTTCTTCTCCCGCTCCGCCTGCTCCGGCAGCTCACCCGCGGGCCGGTCGAACTCGTCCGTCACCCGGACCGCGCCCCGGTCCGCCTCGGCCACCCAGCGCACCAGCAGCTCGCCCAGCGCCTCCGGCTGGTCGAAGTCGAGCACCCGCTCGCGGTAGAGCTCCAGCAGGGCCAGGAAGCGGGCGACCACGACCAGCGTGTCCGGTGCGTCCGCGACCAGCCGCTGGAAGGACGCCTCGCCCAGCTCGGTGAGCAGGTCGACGACCAGCCCGGCCTGCTCCCGCACGCTGACCGGCGGGGTGTGGATGTGGTCGACGTAGACCACCGGCTTCGGCTTGGGCACCATGGCCCTGGCCGCCAGCTGCGCGAACCGCTCCGCGCCGATGCCGATCACGACCTCCGGCAGCAGCTGCGCATGGTGCGGTTCCGGTCCGACGGTCCGCGGGCGGCGGAGCAGCTCGGCCGCCCAGCGCTCGCCGAACAGGGCGGCCGCCCGCTTGTACGCCCGGTACTGCAGCAGGCGGGCGAAGAGCAGGTCGCGCGCCTCCAGCAGGGCGAGGTCCTCCTCGTCCTCGACCTCGGCGGCGGGCAGCAGACGGGCGGCCTTGAGGTCGAGCAGGGTCGCGGCGACCACCAGGAACTCGGTCGCGGCGTCCAGGTCCCAGTCCGGGCCCATGGCCCGGATGTGCGCCATGAACTCGTCGGTGACGGTCGCCAGCGCCACCTCGGTGACGTCGAGCTTGTGCTTGGCGATCAGGCTGAGCAGCAGGTCGAAGGGGCCCTCGAAGTTCTGCAGCCGCACCCGGAAGCCGCCCCGCGACGCGTCGGCGCTCTCGACGGTCTCGGCGACGGTGCCCCCGGGAGCGGCTCCCGCGGGGGCGGCCCCTGCGGGAGCGGCTCCCGCGGGGACGGGCGGTTCCAGGCTGCTCGGCATGACGGTCCATCTTCACCCGGCCCCGCCGCCCGCCCCACGCCGGGGCCACCGACACGCCGCGCACGGCGCACCCGCGCACGGCGCACCCGCGCACGGCGCACCTGCGCCCGGCGTGCCCGCGCCCTCACGGCTCCGCGCCCGGACCCCGTACCCAGCCCCCGCAGCTCGGCACCCGGTCCCGGAGCGCCCCGGCGCCTCAGCGCCCGCGCAGCCGCCGCACCAGGATGCTGGCCTCGCCACGCTGCTCCAGGTCGGCCAGCACCACAGCGATGGCCTCCCGGACGATCCGGCCGCGGTCCACCGCAAGGCCGTGCTCACCGCGCAGCACCAGTCGCGTGTGCTCCAGGTCCATCAGCTCTTCGGCCGAGACGTACACGGTGATCTTCTCGTCGTGCCGCTCCCGCCCGCTGGGGCGGCGCGGTGCCCGGCCGCGCGGCCGGGGGCGCCCGGCGGCGCCCGCCTGCTCCTCGGCGGCGGCCGCATGCTGGCGCCCCGCGGGTGCGGCGGTCCGGCTGCCCACGGCCTGCGCGGCACCCGCCACGCCACCGGCCGCACCGCCCGGCGCCCCGGCGCCCTGGGAAACGCCCTGGGCGCCCCCGGCACCCGTTCCGGCCCCGTGCGCGCCGCCCGGCTGCGCCGGAGCGGGCACCGTCGCGCCAGCCGCACCACGGCGCTCCCGGGCCCTTCCGGCGCCGCCTGCGGCCTCCGTGCCCCCGGCCGTCCCGGCGGGCGCGTCGACGGCCCCCGGGGCGTCCTCACCGTCCGTGCCGGCCGTACCGTCCGCGCCGGCACCACTGCCGACGGGACTGCCGCCGGCACCGTTGACGGTCCGCGCGGTCTCCGGTCTGGGCGCCTCTGCGGCCGGACGCGGCGCGAGGGACGGCGACAGCGCCATCCCCCCGGTGGTCCGGAACAGCTCGTCGGCACCCGGGAGACTCACTCGGCGGGGCGGCACCGGTCGAGCACCTCCCTGGCGAGCTGGCGGTAGGCGGCGGCACCGACCGAGTTGGTCGCGTACGTGGTGATCGGCTCGCCGGCGACGGTGGTCTCCGGGAAGCGCACGGTCCGCCCGATGACGGTGTGGAAGACGTGGTCGCCGAACGCCTCGACGACGCGCGCCAGCACCTCGCGGCTGTGCACGGTGCGCGAGTCGTACATGGTCGCGAGGATGCCGTCCAGGCGCAGCTCGGGGTTGAGGCGCTCGCAGACCTTCTCGATGGTCTCGGTGAGCAGCGCGACGCCGCGCAGCGCGAAGAACTCGCACTCCAGCGGGACGATGACGCTGTGAGCGGCCGTCAGGGCATTGACCGTCAGCAGGCCCAGCGAGGGCTGGCAGTCGATGATGACGTAGTCGTAGTCCGGCAGCAGCGGCTTCAGGGCGCGCGCCAGCGCGGACTCCCGGGCCACCTCGCTGACCAGCTGCACCTCGGCGGCGGAGAGGTCGATGTTGGACGGCAGCAGGTCCATGCCCGGCACGGCCGTCTTCAGCAGCACCTCATCGGCCGTCAGGCCCCGCTCCATGAGCAGGTTGTAGACGGTGACGTCGAGCTCCATCGGGTTGACGCCGAGGCCGACCGAGAGGGCGCCCTGCGGGTCGAAGTCGACGAGGAGCACGCGGCGGCCGTACTCGGCCAGCGCCGCGCCCAGGTTGATGGTCGACGTGGTCTTGCCGACGCCGCCCTTCTGGTTGCACATCGCGATGATCTGCGCGGGGCCGTGCTCGGCCACCGGCGCGGGGATCGGGAAGTACGGCAGCGGACGGCCGGTCGGGCCGACCCGCTCGCGGCGCTGGCGCGCGGCGTCGGGGGCCAGCGTGGCGGCGTACTCCGGGTCCGGCTCGTACTCGGCGTCCGGGTCGTCGTAGGCGCCGTAGGCGATCTCGCCGTAGGCCAGGCCGTAGGCCGGCAGGTCGGCGTCGTAGTCGGTCACCGTGGTCACCTGTGCTGTGTTCTGGCGTGCTTCGAAGGTACGGAGTGCGACCGAGCCGACCTCGGCCGAGCCCACGGTGGCCTGCCGGGCCCCGGACTCCTCACTCGGCTGGCCGGCGGTGTGCTCCGCCAGTCCTGGCTGACCACCCCCGGGAGCAAATGTCGACTCATTCACAAGTCGTCTTACCTCCTTGGGCATCCAGGACTCTATGTCGATTCGTCAGCGTGGCAGCATGCCGACGGTTTGCGACTCTAGGCCGTTCAAGGCGTTCGCAGCAACACAATCCACGGTAGTGGGCCTGATGTGTCGACTATCGGGCAACCCTCTGTCAAGGGATGCGCGGGCCCTTGACCCTAACGTTTCTGCGGTGGGGTGACGCGACCCACAGAAATTGACGACAGAGCGACCCGCCGATGAAACCCCCTGTTCACGGGCATGGCGAAGCCCCCGACCCGGAAAAGGGTCCCTCCGGCCCGCGGACGGGGAGGAGAGAGGGTCGGGGGCCTGCGAACCGCTCCCGGGGAAGCAGCACGGCCGGGCCGGGTCCGGCGCCTGCGGGGCGCGGACCCGGCCCGGACCGGAGGTCGGACGTCAGGCGAGGACGCTCTCCAGGGAGACGGACTCCAGGCCGAAGGCCTCGGCGACGGCGCCGTAGGTGATCTGGCCCTCGTGCACGTTCAGGCCCTTGGCCAGCGCGGCGTCGCGGCGCAGCGCCTCCTTCCAACCACGGTTCGCCAGCTCGACGACGTACGGCAGCGTCGCGTTGGTGAGCGCGTAGGTGGAGGTGTTCGGGACGGCGCCCGGCATGTTGGCCACGCAGTAGAAGACCGAGTTGTGGACCTGGAAGGTCGGCTCGGCGTGGGTGGTCGCGTGCGAGTCCTCGAAGCAGCCGCCCTGGTCGATGGCGATGTCGACGAGCACGGAGCCCGGCTTCATGCGGGAGACCAGCTCGTTGGTGACGAGCTTGGGGGCCTTGGCGCCCGGGATCAGGACGGCGCCGATCACCAGGTCGGCGTCCAGGACGGCCTTCTCCAGCTCCAGCGAGTTGGAGGCGATGGCCTTGATCTTGGTACCGAAGATCTTGTCGGCCTCGCGCAGCTTGTTGATGTCGCGGTCGAGCAGGGTCACCTCGTAGCCCATGCCGATGGCGATGGTGGCCGCGTGCCAGCCGGAGACGCCACCGCCGATGACGACGGCCTTCGCCGGGTGGGTGCCGGGCACGCCGCCGGGCAGCACGCCGCGGCCGCCGGCCGGACGCATCAGGTGGTAGGAGCCGACCTGCGGGGCCAGCCGGCCCGCGACCTCGGACATCGGGGCGAGCAGCGGAAGGGCGCCGTTGGCGAGCTGCACGGTCTCGTAGGCGATCGCGGTGGTGCCGGACGCGATCAGCGCGTCGGTGCCGGAGCGGTCGGCCGCCAGGTGGAGGTACGTGAAGAGGGTCTGGCCCTTGCGCAGACGGTGGTACTCCTCAGCGATGGGCTCCTTGACCTTCAGCAGCAGGTCGGCGGTGGCCCACACCTCGTCGGCGGTGGGGAGGATGGTGGCGCCGGCGGCCACGTACTCCTCGTTGGGGATCGAGGAGCCGAGACCGGCGTTGTCCTCGATGTAGACCTCGTGTCCGTTGCGGACCAGCTCATGCACGCCGGCGGGCGTGATGGCCACGCGGTACTCGTGGTTCTTGACCTCGCGGGGGATGCCGACCTTCACGGCTAAACACGTCCTCTTGCCATGGGGGTCCCTACCGGAGAAGACCGGCGGGCGACGCGCACGGGGGGAAGCCTCCGGGCAGAGCGGAGGCATGGATCGCTGCGCGACTGAGTTCGAGTGTAATGAAGCCCAGTCGGCGTGTCAGCCTTCCAAAGTGAATAAATCTGCGAGATGCATTGGCAGGTTCGTAGGCTTCCACGACGATCTTCCCGCCAAAGCCGTCCCAACCGGGCATCTTCGACAATACTCCCGAACCGCCCGCTACCACCCGGCGTCGAGGCGTTCCCGCAGCTCCGCGAGGGCGGCCCCGACCGCCTGCTGCCCGCGCTCGTCGCCGAGCCGCCGCAGCACCCCGAGGGACGCCCGGTACTCCCGCTCGGCCTCGTCGAAACGGCGCTGCGCGGTGTGCGCCTCTGCCACCCGGGCGAGCAGCCGGGCCTCGGCCGCCTGGTCGCCCATCGACTGCCGCAGGCCGAGCGCCCGGCCGTACCAGTCGGCGGCGCGCACGGCGTCCCCGAGCGCCCGGTGGCAGCCGGCCGCGCCCTCCAGGGCCCGGGCGCAGAGCGGCTCGTCGTCGGCGGAGCGGGCGTGGTCCAGGGCGGCCCGGTAGTGCGCCGCCGCCTGCTCCCAGCGGCCGGCCCCGGCCTGCAGATCGCCCAGGTTGAGCAGGGCGGCGGAGGCCCGGCGGGGTTTGCCGTGCCGCTCGGCGACGGTCAGCACCAGCTCGTGCAGCTGGTAGAGGTCGGCGGGGGCGGCGGCGCCGGTCAGCGGCAGCGCCCGGAGCAGGGCGGTGACGAGCCGGCCGGCCGACCCGTCGAGGTCGCCCTGACCGATCGCGTCGGCGACCGCGCCGAGCAGGACGTCGCGCTCGCCCAGCAGCCAGGCGCGGGCCTCGCCGGCCGACCGCAGCCGCAGCGGGCCCGGCAGCGGCTCCGGACCGGGCCCGTCGGCGGGGTCGAGCAGCGTGCGGGCGGAGTCGGTGAGCCGGACCAGCCGCTCCAGCAGCCGGGCCCGGGCCAGCTCGACCTCGGCGGGCCGGTCCTCGGACTCGCGCAGCCGCACCAGCCGGGCGTGGAGGCGGCCGGGCACCCGGTAGCGGGGGGTGCCGTCGGCGGCGGCCGGCTCCTCGCCGAGCAACTCCCGCTCGGCGAGGGCGGCCAGCGTGGCGGCGGCCTCCGGCGCCGGGCAGCCGACCAGCGCGGAGGCGGTGCGCAGGTCGGCGGACTGTGCGGGGGCGAGGGTGAGGGCGCGCAGCATCCGGGCCTGGTTGGCGGGCAGCGTGCGGTAGAGAAGGGTGAAGGCGCCGATCAGCGGGTCGTTGTCGGGCACGGGTACGGGCTCGGCGGGCTCCGGAGCGGGCTTCACCCAGGCGGCCGGATCGGTCGCCGGCTCGGCCGCGGCGGGCGCCTCGTGCCGCACCGGCCCGGCGGGCGCCTGCTCTCCGGTAGCAGCGGGCCCGCCCCCCTTGCCGGTCCCGGCCCCCCGCCCGGCCCGGGCCTCGGCCGCCGCGGCCCCGCCGGGGCGGCCCTTGCCGACGGTCCCCTTCGCCGCTGTCCCCTTCGCCGCTGTCCCCTTCCCCGCTGTCCCCTTTCCTGCAGCACCGGCCGCGCCGCCACCGGACGCGCCCCCGTCCGCAACCGCCGCAGCCCCCGGCGCCGTGGACGGCCCGGTGGCCGACCGCGCCGCGGCCCCCTTCCGGCCCGGGCCCCCCGCCGGCCTTCCGTCCGCCTCGCGGACCGCCTCGGCCAGCTCCCGCGCCGCGTCCGTGACGGCCAGCTTCGGATTGCCCCGCAGCCACCCCGCCATCAGCCGCAGCGCGGCCGGCCGGGAGGCACAGGCCTCCGCGAGGTCGGCCCCGCCGACCGGGTCACAGCTGATCCTGGTCCCGCCGACCAGGTCGCCGAGCAGTTCGCCGGCAGCCTGCCGGTCCAGGCCACCGAGGATGACGGGGTCGATGTCCTCGATCCCTGTGAGCGGCCCGGCGGTGGTGGCCAGCACCAGGCAGCCGGGCTCGTCCGCGACCAGCGGCCAGACCTGCCCGGCGTCCCGGACGTCGTCCAGCAGCACCAGCACCTTCCGCCCGGCCAGCGCCTCGCGCAGCGCCACGCAGGCCGGCTCGTCCCGGCCGTCCTCGACCGCACCGGGCAGCGGGACGCCGGCGCCGTCCGCACCGAGCTGCTCCAGCAGCCGGCGCGCGGCGCGGGCGGGCGGCACCCGGCCGCCGTCGGGCGCCGAGAGGCGGGCGAACAGGATGCCGTCGGGGTAGTCGGCCGCGACCGTCACGGCGAACCGGACGGCCAGCGTGGTCCGGCCGGAGCCCGGGCGGCCGGCCAGCACCAGCACCGGGCTGCGCCCCTCGGACGGCCGCACGGCGGCGGCCCTCAGCGCGGCCAGCTCCGCGCGCCGGCCGACCAGCAGCGAAGGCCCGACGGGCAGCCGGTCAAGTCCGGGAACGCCCGCGACGGGTGCGCCGGGGCCCGGGTCCATCGTCGCCGTCTTCCTCGCCACCCGTGCCACTCCCGACGTCACCCAGCGCTCAGCGGAGGCGGCCCGGGACGGGCGCCCTGTCTGCGAAGCGTAGTTCGACCGTCCGGCGCAGCCGACGTGACATCCGGTCGTACGAACCGGTAAATCACCCCCGCGGGCCAACCCGCCGCACCTGCCGCACCTGCCGAACCCACCGGGGCGGTCCGGCCCGCCTGCCGACCCGCGCGCCGAAGGGGCGCGCCGGTGCCGGGAGGTGCGCCGCCCGTCGGCACCGGACGGGCACGCCCCGGCGGCGAGCCGGGCCCTGGCGGACAGGGCCTAGGAGAACGGCCGGGCCGGCCAGGGGGCCTCGGGGGAGCGCAGGGCGTCCAGCCCGCCGGGGCCGGTGAGCGCGGCGTGCAGGGCGAGGGTGCCGGTGATCAGGGTGGGGTTGTGCAGTTCGCCGGCGTGGATCAGCCGGACCAGCTCGGCGAGCGGGACCCGGGCGGTCTCGATCTCCAGCTCCTCGCCGTGGGCCTCGTAGCGGTCGCCCTCCGCGGCCGCGAGGTCGGTGGCGAGGAAGAGCCGCAGCGCCTCGTCGGTACCGCCGGGCGAGGTGTAGAAGTCGACCAGCACCCGCCACGTCCCGGCCTTGCAGTGCGCCTCCTCGTACAGCTCGCGCTGGGCGGCGTGCAGCGGGTTCTCCCCGGGCACGTCGAGCAGGCCGGCGGGCAGCTCCCAGAGGCGCTGGCGGACGGGGTGCCGGTACTGGCGCACGATCAGCACCCGCTGCTGGTCGTCGAGCGCGAGGACGGAGACCGAGCCGGGGTGGGTCTGGTAGTCGCGGCGGGCCCAGCCGCCGTCGGGCATCCGGACCTCCTCGGTGCGCACACCGGTGACCCTGCCCTGGAACGGTGTGGTGGTCCCCCGGATCTCCCACTCCTCGGCCACGTCGTGGATGCGCTGGTCGTCCATCGGTCTCCCCTTTTCGTCAGTACGACACAATCTAACGCCGAACGGCGGCCCCGCGGGAATCGCGGGACCGCCGTCCGGTGACGTGTCGTCGACTACTCGGCGGCGGGCTGCGCCGTCTTGATGTCGATGGCCGCCTTGACCAGGCCCGCGAACAGCGGGTGCGGGCGGGTCGGGCGGGACTTCAGCTCCGGGTGGGCCTGGGTGGCCACCAGGTAGGGGTGCACCTCGCGCGGGTACTCGACGTACTCGACCAGGTCGCCCTTGGGCGAGAGGCCCGAGAAGATCAGGCCGGTCTTCTCCAGGTCCGCGCGGTAGGCGTTGTTGACCTCGTAGCGGTGGCGGTGGCGCTCCTCGACGTACTGCTCGCCGCCGTAGACCTCACGGACGATCGAGCCCTCGGCGAGCTTGGCCGGGTACAGGCCCAGGCGCATGGTGCCGCCCAGGTCGCCCTTGCCGTCGACGATCGCCAGCTGCTCGGCCATCGTGGAGATGACCGGGTACTTGGCCGCGGCGTCGAACTCGGTGGAGTTGGCCTCGGGCAGGCCGGCCAGGTTGCGGGCGGCCTCGATGACCACGCACTGCAGGCCCAGGCAGAGGCCGAGCAGCGGGATCCGGTTCTCACGGGCGTAGGTGATCGCGGCGACCTTGCCGTCCACACCGCGGTCGCCGAAGCCACCGGGGATGCAGATCGCGTCGACGTCGCCGAGGTGCTCCTGCGCGCCCTCCGGGGTCTCGCAGTCGTCCGACGTGACCCACTTGATCTCGACCCGGGCGTTGTTGGCGAAACCGCCGGCGCGCAGCGCCTCGGTCACCGACAGGTAGGCGTCCGGCAGATCGATGTACTTGCCGACCAGCGCGACCTTGACGATGTGCTGCGGCTCGTGGACACGGCGCAGCAGGTCGTCCCAGGTGGTCCAGTCGACGTCGCGGAACGGCAGGTCGAGGCGGCGGACGACGTACGCGTCCAGGCCCTCGCCGTGCAGCACCTTCGGGATGTCGTAGATCGACTTGGCGTCGATGGCCGCGACCACGGCCTCCTCGTCCACGTCGCACATCAGCGAGATCTTGCGCTTGATGGCCTGCGGGACCTCGCGGTCGGCGCGCAGCACGACGGCGTCCGGCTGGATGCCGATGTTGCGCAGCGCGGCCACCGAGTGCTGGGTGGGCTTGGTCTTCAGCTCACCGGAGGGACCGATGTAGGGCAGCAGGGAGACGTGCACGAAGAAGACGTTGTCCCGGCCGACCTCGTGGCGGACCTGGCGGACGGCCTCCAGGAAGGGCAGCGACTCGATGTCGCCGACGGTGCCGCCGACCTCGGTGATCACCACGTCGACGTCCTCGGTCGCCATCCGGCGGATCCGGGACTTGATCTCGTTGGTGATGTGCGGGATGACCTGGACGGTGTCGCCCAGGTACTCGCCGCGGCGCTCCTTGGCGATGACGGTCGAGTAGACCTGGCCGGTGGTGACGTTGGCCGAGCCGTGCAGGTTGGTGTCCAGGAACCGCTCGTAGTGGCCGATGTCGAGGTCGGTCTCGGCGCCGTCGTCGGTGACGAAGACCTCACCGTGCTGGAACGGGTTCATGGTGCCCGGGTCCACGTTGAGGTACGGGTCGAGCTTCTGCATCGTGACGCGCAGGCCGCGGGCCTTGAGCAGGGCACCGAGGCTGGAGGCGGTGAGGCCCTTGCCGAGCGACGAGGCGACACCCCCGGTGACGAAGAGGTGCTTGGTCGTCACGGCGCGGCCGTTCGCTGCCTTGCCGGAATGGGGCTGTGCCAAGAGGGGGCTCCCGTGGGTCGCGTGTCGAAGGTGACGTGGGCGGGAGGCTCGCGGCTCGCCTGGCGACGGGAGCGCGGTGCTGGCGCACGTCGCTCGCGGGGTCGTCGGTTCGGCTGGTCCGGGGCGTTTGATCCCACCGGTCCACGGGATACCAGGGTATCAGTGACCCGGCCGGGGCGCTTTCCGGCCCGCGCCCGGTGGCACGGAACCACACGCCCGGCGCACCACCGGCGCACCGTACGGCGCACGTGTCACATCCGCCGCACCACCGGCCCGGGCGGGCCACTCGGCGGCGCTCGTACGGGCCATGCGGCGCCCTCCCGGCGGACCATCCGGAGCTGATCCTTCCGGGCCATCCTGCACGTCGGCCCCGCGATGCACGGCATTTCCGCCGAATTGCGGCGCCACGCAGGGCGGCGCCCGCGTGCTTCGCCCCTTTCGTCCGTCGTAAGCTGCACGGACGCATCGCCGACGTACGAGCACGCGGAGGGCGTGGGAGGGTCAGAACACCTCTCGGTCCCCGATGCGCGACCGGACCTCCCCGTACAAACAGCTCCTCCCCACCCACTCCAGGGGCTCGAAGAGCCTCGCGCGGACACTCCAGCAAGGCCCGCCACCACCCAACGGCGGGCCGGACGTCCCGGGGTGGCCCCCCGGCCCCGCAGACCCGCTGGCTCTCCCCGGATCGCCGATGCGTCCTGACCACATTGCGAACTGGAGATCCACGTGGCCGGCCGTATCGAGGACTACGCACTCATCGGGGACATGCAGACCGCCGCCCTGGTCAGCAGGGACGGGGCGGTCGACTGGCTGTGCCTGCCCCGGTTCGACTCGCCGGCGGTCTTCGCCGGCCTGCTCGGCACCGATGAACACGGCTTCTGGCGGATCGGGCCGGCCGAGGCGGTGGCCACCGAGCCGCCCGCCCCCGCGGCCGAGCCGTCCCCGGCCGCCGAGCGCGTGCGCCTCACCGACACCGGCGACCTGCGCGTCCCGCCCCCCACCGCCGCCGCGCCGGCCGTCCCCGCCGACCGGCGCCGCTACCGGGGCGACTCGCTGATCCTTGAGCAGGAGTGGGACTGCCCGGGCGGCAGCGTCCGGGTGATCGACTTCATGCCGCCGCGCCCGCTGGCCGGCCGCGACGCCGTCCCCCAGATGATCCGGATCGTCGAGGGCCTGTCCGGCACCGTCCGGATGCGCTCGGCGCTGCGGATGCGCTTCAGCTACGGCCGGGTCGTGCCCTGGGTGCACCGGGTCGAGCAGGCCGACGGCGGCCACCGCACCGTCGCCGTGGCCGGCCCCGACTCGGTCTGGCTGGACGGCGAGGCCGAGACCTACGGGCGCAACCTCACCACCTACGCCGACTTCGCCGTCGCGGCCGGCGAGCGGATCGCCTTCGCCCTGACCTGGCAGGCCTCCCACCTCGACCCGCCGACCGCCCCGGACGCCGAGGAGATGCTCGACGCCACCGCCGACTTCTGGCACGACTGGGCCGGCCAGTGCACCTACCAGGGCCCCTACCGGGAGGCCGTGATCCGCTCGCTGATCACCCTCAAGGGCCTCACCTACGCCCCCACCGGCGGCATCGTCGCCGCGCCCACCACCTCCCTGCCCGAGGACCTCGGCGGCGAGCGCAACTGGGACTACCGCTACACCTGGCTCCGCGACGCGGCGATCACCCTCTCCTCGCTGCTGCGCACCGGCTACCGGGACGAGGCCCGCGCCTGGCGCGAGTGGCTGCTGCGCGCCGTCGCCGGCGACCCGGAGAACCTGCAGATCATGTACGGCATCGCCGGCGAGCGCGAGCTGACCGAGTCCTCGCTGGACTGGCTGCCCGGCTACGAGGGCTCCCAGCCGGTCCGGGTCGGCAACGGCGCGGCCGGCCAGCTCCAGCTCGACGTCTACGGCGAGGTGGTCGAGGCCCTGCACCTGGCCCACATGACCGGCCTGGTCCGCAACGACCACGCCCACCACCTCCAGCTGCGCCTGATCGAGTACCTGGAGGACCACTGGCAGGAGCGGGACGAGGGCATCTGGGAGGTGCGCGGCCCGCGCCGGCACTTCGTCCACTCCAAGGTGATGGCCTGGGTCGCCGTCGACCGCACCATCAAGCTGCTGGAGCAGACCCCCGAGGACGCCCCCTCCGACGGCCACCTGGAGCGCTGGCGCGAACTGCGCGACACCATCCACCGGGACGTCTGCGAGAAGGGCTACGACCCGGAGCGCAACACCTTCACCCAGTACTACGGCGGCAAGGAGCTGGACGCCTCGCTGCTGCTCATCCCCCAGGTGGGCTTCCTGCCGCCGGACGACAAGCGCGTCATCGGCACCATCGAGGCGATCCAGCGCGAGCTCTCCACCGAGGACGGCTTCGTGCTGCGCTACCCGACCCACGACGAGAGCGGCAACAACGTCGACGGGCTCTCCGGCCACGAGGGCGCGTTCCTCGCCTGCTCGTTCTGGCTGGCCGACGACCTCGCCATGATCGGCCGGGTGCAGGAGGCCCGGGAGCTGTTCGACAAGCTGCTGTCGCTGCGCAACGACCTCGGCCTGCTCGCCGAGGAGTGGGACCCGCGGGAGAAGCGCCAGGTCGGCAACTTCCCGCAGGCGTTCAGCCACGTCCCGCTGATCGACACCGCGCTGCGGCTGACCGCCTGCGGCGGCGCGTACCTCTCCGCCCAGCCGAACGGCCCGGCCGCCGACCGGGCCGAGCAGGCCACGGTCTGACCGGTGGCGCCCGGCCACCGGCCGGGCGCCCGCCCGCGCGCCGACCCGCCCGCTACAGGCTGCGCTGGACCAGCTCGTCGTAGGTGCTGAGCACCTGGGCCACGGTGGCGGCCTCGTCCGGCCAGGTCTCGGCCTGCTGCCGGCCGGCCTCCGCCAGGCGGTCCCGGCCGGCCGGGTCGGCCAGCAGCCCGCGCACCGCCCGGCCGATCGCCGCCGCGTCGCCGGGCGGGACCAGCACCGCCGCGTCCCCGACCAGCTCGGGGATGCCGCCGACGGACGTCGCCACCACCGGCACACCGGCCCGCATCGCCTCCTGGACCACCAGCGAACGGGCCTCCCAGCGGCTGGGGACCACCACCACGTCCGCGGCCGCCAGCAGGTCCGGCACGTCGGTGCGGTAGCCGAGCAGCCGTACCGGCAGCTTCTCGGCCGTCACCCGCTCGCGCAGGCCGGGCGCCTCGGGGCCGTCGCCGGCGAGCAGCACCAGCGGCTGCGGGTCCAGGGCGGCCAGCTCGCGGGAGGCGTCCAGCAGCAGTCCGAACGCCTTCTGCGGGACCAGCCGGCCGACCGCCAGCACCAGCGGCCGGTCCGGTCCGGCGCCGAGCAGCGCGGCCCGGGCCGCGGCCCGCTCCAGCCGGCCCTCGGGCACCGGCGGCGCGGCGACCGGCCCGAGCCGGGCGTCGGTGGCGCCCAGCTCGCGGGCCCGGGCCACCAGGTCGGAGGAGGCGCCGAGCACCAGGTCGGCGGCGCGCGCCACCCGGCGCTCCATCAGCCGCTGCAGCCGGCGCTCCATGCCGGTGGCGAGCAGCGCGTGGTGCGAGGTGACCACCAGCGGGGTCTCGGGGCGCAGGCCCGGGAAGCGGCCGGCGGTGCGCAGCGCCAGGTCGGACAGGAGTCCGGCGCGCAGGCCGTGGGCGTGCACCACGTCGGCGCCGGTGAAGGCGCGGCGCAGCTCGCCGATCGCGGTGGCGTCGCTGCGGGCGCCCGCGGTGGGGGTGATGTCGACCAGGTGGAACCTGGCGCCGGAACGGGAGAATCCGAACAGCTCGTCCGTGCCGGCGGGCCCGCACACCGTCACGGTCACTCCGTGCGCGACCAGGCCCTGTGCCAGGGAGCGCACGTGCGCACCGATGCCACCGGTGCTGGCGGCCAGGACGAGCACCACGTGCAGCTGGCCCGGTTCGGGGGCGGCCGCGGTGACCCGGGCGGCGGAATGGTCCACGTCGTCTCGCATCCGACTCGATCAGGTTCGCGCGCCGTGGTGCGAGGATTGCCCGCAGCGGCGCTCGGGACTGGAAAGCCAGTGTCCAGCCGCCACCATGCCAGGTCGGCGGCCCTCTTGGACAGTCGGCGCCACCGGGGCGCGTCGCCGTCGGCCGAGGCCCGCCGCCCACCGGGCGGCGGAGCCGGGGCCGGCCTCGTGGGCCGGGCCCCGGCGGTGGACTCGTGGGTCAGACTCGGGTTCGCCCAGGCCCTGTCTCTCGGATCCTTGCCGGGCCCGCGGCGTCAAGATCCAAGAGACAGGACCTACCGGTGGCGCGGGGCCCGGGCGGCGGCCAGCAGCTCCTCGGCGTGGGCGCGGCCCAGCTCCGAGTCCTCCAGGCCGGCCAGCATCCGGGACAGCTCGCGCACCCGCTCCTCGTCGCTGAGCACCTTGACGCCGCTGCGGGTCACCGTGCCGTCGTTGGTCTTCTCCACCACCAGGTGCCGGTCGGCGAACGCGGCGACCTGCGGCAGGTGGGTGACCACCACGACCTGGGCGGACTCGGCCAGCTTGGCCAGGCGGCGGCCGATCTCGACCGCGGCCTTGCCGCCGACGCCGGCGTCCACCTCGTCGAAGAGGTAGGTCGGAACGGGGTCCGCGCCGGCGAAGACCACCTCGACGGCCAGCATCACCCGGGAGAGCTCACCGCCCGAGGCGCCCTTGGCGATCGGACGGGGCTGGGCCCCCGGGTGCGGGGCCAGCAGCACCTCGACCTCGTCCACGCCGTGCGGGCCGTAGGCGACGGTGCGGCCCTCGATCTCGATCCCGGACAGGTCGTCGACCTGGCTGATCGAGAAGGTGACCCGGGCGTGCGGCATGGCGAGCTCGGCCAGCTCGGCGGAGACGGCCTCGGCGAAGCGGCCGGCGGCGGCCTGCCGGGCGGCCGACACCTCGGCCGCGAGCTCGGCCAACCCGGCGCGCAGTGTGGTCTCCTGGGCGCCCAGCTCGTCGATCCGCTCGTCGTCGCCGTCGAGTTCGGCCAGCCGGGCGGAGCCCTCCTCGGCCCAGGCCAGCACCTCGGCGAGGGAGTTCTCCGGGCCGCCGTACTTGCGCAGCAGCTGGGCCAGCACGGCCCGGCGGTCCTCGACCGCGGCCAGCCGGACCGGGTCGGCGTCCAGGTCGTCGGCGTAGCCGGCCAGGTCGCCGGCCACGTCGGCGAGCAGGTAGCCCACCTCGTTCAGCCGGTCGGCGAGGGCGGCGAGCCGCTCGTCGTGGTGGCGGACGGCGTCCAGGGCGCGGCGGGCCTGCGCGAGCAGGGTGCCGGCGTCCAGCGCCTCCGGGTCGGCCGGGTCCCCGGCCAGCGCGGCGTGGGCGAGGGTGGCGGCGGAGGAGAGCGCGTCGGCGTGGCCGAGCCGCTCGGCCTCGGCGCCGAGCTCGACGTCCTCGCCGGCGACCGGCTCGGCGGCGGCGACCTCGTCCAGGCCGAAGCGGAGCAGGTCCGCCTCCTGGGCACGCTCGCGGGCCCGGGTGGTCAGCTCCTCCAGGGTGGCGGAGACCTCGCGCAGCCGGCGGTAGACCTCGCGGTAGCGGGCCAGCGGCTCGGCCACCGCCTCGCCCGCGTACCGGTCCAGGGCGCCGCGCTGGCGGGCCGGGCGGAGCAGCCGCTGCTGGTCGGTCTGGCCGTGGACGGCGACCAGGTCCTCGCCGAGCTCGGCGAGCAGCCCGACCGGCACGGCCCGGCCGCCGACGTACGCCCGCGAGCGGCCCTCGGCGGAGACGGTACGGCTGATCAGCAGCGCGCCGTCGTCCAGCTCGGCCCCCGCCTCGACGGCGCGGGCGGCCACCGGGGAGTCGGCGGGCAGTTCGAGGCGGCCCTCGACCACCGCGCGCCCGCTGCCGTTGCGCACCAGGCCCGGATCGGCCCGGCCGCCGAGCAGCAACCCGAGGCTGGTCACCACCATGGTCTTGCCGGCGCCGGTCTCACCCGTCACGGCGGTGAAGCCGGGGGCCAGCTCGACCACCGCGTCGTCGATGACCCCAAGATCCCGTATCCGCATCTCGTCCAACACGGAGACGACCTTACGAGGTTCCACCCCCGCCGCGCGACGAGCGACAACGCCGCGCGGCAACTCCGTGCACGCAAGTTCATCCCTTCAGGGAGGTTTGCCCCGGGGTGGGCACGGTGCACCACGGCAGGAAGAACTGCGCCAGCGGGCCGATGGCCAGCGCGTACGCGACGGTGCCGACCCCGGCGGTGCCGCCGAGCAGGACGCCCGCCGCCAGTACGGTCAGTTCGATGCCGGTACGGATCAGCCGCAGCGAGCGGCCGGTGCGCCGGTGCAGGCCGGTCATCAGCCCGTCGCGCGGCCCCGGGCCGAACCGGGCGCCGATGTAGAGGCCCGTGGCCAGGCCGTTCAGCACGATCGCGGCGGCCATCAGGGCGATCCGGGCCGGCAGCGGGCCGGGCTCGCCGACCACCCGCAGGGTCAGGTCCATCGCCGCACCGATCACCAGCACGTTGGCCACCGTGCCGAGCCCGGGGAGCTGGCGCAGCGGGATCCAGAACAGCAGGACGAGGGCGCCGCAGATGGTCACCCAGGCGCCCACCGAGAGGCCCGCGGTCCGCTGCAGGCCCTGGTGGAGGACGTCCCAGGGGTCGAGGCCGAGCCCGGAGCGCAGCATCAGCGCCATGCTCGCCCCGTAGAGGGAGAGCCCGACGGCGAGCTGCGGGAGCCGGCGGCCCAGCGCGTGGGTGTCGCCGAGCAGTCGGTCGGCGAGGCCCCGGCGCCCGGCCGGCGCCGCCGGGAGCGGCGGGCCGGCGGCGGTGGCGCGCCCGGCCGGGCCGGAGGCTGCGTCGGCCGGGTCGGCGGTGGTGGACGGGGGCGGGCTCGTGGTGGCCATCGGTACTCCGGCAGGTGGTACTGCACCGCCCGGGGGACGGCCCCGACGGTGGCGGACTCGACGGCCGCCCTGCGATGATGACAAGGCCAATGAGGCCCACTCCAGGGCCAATCCCGAGCAAGTGGACTGATTCCGCCATGGCCGACTGGCACACCACCGTCACCGCCGCCGCGCTCGCCCGGCTGCTCTCCGCCGCCCGCCTGCCCGAACCCGCCACCACCCGGCGGCCCGCCTACCGCACCCTGGCCGGGCAGATCCGCCTGCTGGTCACCGAGGGCCGGCTTCCGGTCGGCGCCCGCCTCCCCGCCGAGCGCGAGCTCGCCCTGGCCCTGCGGCTCAGCCGCACCACCGTGGCCACCGCGTACGAGGCCCTGCGCACCGACGGCTACCTCCACAGCCGCCGCGGCTCCGGCAGCTGGATCGCCCTGCCCGAGGGCGCCCCGCCGCCCGGCGACGCGCTGCACCCGGTGCCGCCGGACGAGCAGGGCCGCACCCTCGACCTCGGCGTCGCCGCCCTGCCCGCCCCGCAGCCGTTCCTCGGCGCGGCCGCCGCCCGGGCCGTCGAGCAGCTGCCCGCCTACGCCGCCGGACACGGCCACTTCCCCACCGGCGTCCCCGTCCTGCGGGAGGCGGTCGCCCGCCGCTACACCGAGCGCGGCCTGCCCACCTCCCCCGACCAGATCCTGATCACCATCGGTGCGATGGGCGGCCTCCACCTGGTGCAGCGGGCGCTGATCGGAAACGGCGACCGGGTGGCGGTCGAGGCGCCCAGCTACGCCCACACCCTGCAGGCGCTGCGCCGCGGCGGCGCCCGGCTGGTCCCCGTCCCGTACGCCTCGCCGGACGGGCCGACCCGGCCGCCGCGCTGGGACCTCGCCGAGTGGCGCCGGGTGCTGCACGGCGCCGCGCCCAAGGCCGCCTACGTGATCCCCGACTTCCACAACCCGACCGGCGCACTCGTCGACGAGGAGCAGCGGCGCGAACTGCTGGCCGCCGCCCGCGTCGCGGGCGCGGTGGTCCTGGTCGACGAGACCACCGCCGAGCTCGGCTGGGGCGTCGCCGACGACGCCGCCCTCCCCCGCCCGACCGCCGCGCTGGACCGCTCCGCCCAGGTGGTCACGGTCGGCTCGGCGGGCAAACTGCTCTGGGGCGGCCTGCGGATCGGCTGGGTCCGGGCGGCCCCCGCCCTGGTCCGCCGCCTCGCCTCCGAGCGCGTCTACAGCGACGTCGGCGCCCCCGTGCTGGACCAGCTGATCGCCGCGGAACTGCTCGGCGAGCCGCTGGAGGCCGTCCGCGCCCACCAGTTGGCCCGGCTGCGGGCGGGCGCCGAGGCCTTCTCCGACGCCCTGCGCACCCGACTGCCCGACTGGCGCTACGCTCCGCCGCCCGGCGGACTCGCCTTCTGGGTCTCCACCGGCGACCTCTCCGGCGCGGCGCTCGCCCGGGCCGGGGAGCAGGTCGGCGTGCGGATCGCCGCGGGCAACCGCTTCGGCTCGGACGGCGCCTTCGAGCACCACGTCCGGATTCCGCTCACCGTGCCCGCCGCGGCCGTCCCCGACGCCGTCGACCGGCTCGCCGAGGTCGCCGCGCGGGCCGCCACCGGCGGCCGTTGGCGCGACGCCGCCGACGAGAGCCAGCCACTGGCGGTCTGACGCCGCGCCAACTCGCCGTCGAAGCAGGGCCGGTGGCTCCCGCTGCGCGGACGGTGGGGGCGGGATCACGACGGACCCCGCCCCCACCGGCTCAGTGCGTGTCGTGCCGGCCGCGCCAACCCGTCACCGGCAGCGCGAACTTGGCCACCAGCCGGTCGGTGAACGGCGCCCGGTGCAGCCGTGCCAGCCGCACCGGCGTCTGCCCCCGGCGCACCTCGACCCGCGCCCCGGCCGGCAGCTCCACCGAACGGCGGCCGTCGCACCAGAGCACCCCGTGCGGGGTCTTCGGCTGCACCTCCACGGCCAGCACCGAGTCCGGCGAGGCCACCAGCGGCCGGGCGAACAGCGCGTGCGCGCTGATCGGCACCATCAGCAGCGCCTCCACCTCCGGCCAGACCACCGGCCCGCCGCCGGAGAACGCGTACGCCGTCGAACCGGTCGGCGTCGCGCAGACCACCCCGTCGCAGCCGAAGTTGGACACCGGGCGGCCGTCCACCTCGGTCACCACCTCCAGCATCCGCTCCCGGGACGCCTTCTCGATCGACGCCTCGTTCAGCGCCCAGTCGTGGTGCAGCACGTCACCGTTGGTCCGCACGATCACGTCGAGGGTCATCCGCTCCTCGACCTCGTAGTCGGCGTCGACCACCCGCTCGACCACCACGGCCAGGTCGTCCCGCTCGGCCTCGGCGAGGAAGCCGACCCGGCCCAGGTTGATGCCGAGCATCGGGAGCCCGTGCTCACGCGCCAGCTCGGCCCCGCGCAGCAGCGTCCCGTCGCCGCCCGCGACCAGGATCAGCTCGCAACCGTCGGCGGCCCCCGGCCCACCGGGCACCCGCTCCACGCCGTCCGGCAGGTCCAGGTCCACCGCCTCGGCGGCCAGCAGCCGGATCCGGATCCCCGCCTTGAGCAGGCCGTGCACCAGACCCTCGACGCTGCGCAGCGCGGCCTCCCGGCCGGTGTGCGCGATCAGGAAGACCGTCCGCTCGTCGCTCATGCGCCCACCTCGCTGCCCCTGCCGCCGATTCCACTGATTCCGCTGATTCCGTCGCTTCCGTTGCTGACACCGCTGCCGATTCTGATGCGGTTGCCGGTGCCGGGGCCTTCGCCCCGCCCGACGGCCGCCCCGCGAGACGCGTTCCCCGCGACGATCCGCCCCCGGCTCCCCGCCAGGAGTACCCCCATGATTCGCACGCTCATGCCAGCTGCCCTCTCCCTACGTCGGCCGGGTCGCTCTTGGCCGGTGCGGCCGCGTCGACCCAGCATGACGGACCGGACGTCCGCAGAGCACCCTATCCGGGGCCCTCCGCGACGGCCCGGTCCGCGTCCGCCGGATCCAACTGCGGTGCGTCCCGCCGCAACCAGAGGAAGTACTCGACGTTCCCCGACGGCCCCGGCAACGGGCTCGCGGTCACCGCCCGCACGCCGAGCCCGAGCTCCCACGCCTGCCCCGCGACCTGGCGCACCATCTCGGCACGCAGCTGCGGGCTGCGCACCACCCCGCCGCTGCCGAGGCGCTCCTTGCCGATCTCGAACTGCGGCTTGACCATCAGCACCAGGTCCGCGTCCTCGGCGGCGCAGCCGGCCAGCGCGGGCAGCACCAGGCCCAGCGAGATGAAGGAGAGGTCGCCGACCACCAGGTCGACCGGCGTCCCGCCGATCAGCTCCAGGGTCAGCTCGCGCACGTTGGTGCGGTCCATCACCGTCACCCGCTCGTCGCTCTGCAGCGACCAGGCGAGCTGCCCGTAGCCGACGTCCACCGCCAGTACCTGCGCCGCCCCGGCGCGCAGCAGCACGTCGGTGAACCCGCCGGTGGACGCGCCGGCGTCCAGCGCCCGGCGGCCCTCGACGACCAGGCCCTGCGGGACGAAGGCGGCGAACGCCCCGGCCAGCTTGTGGCCGCCGCGCGAGACGTAGTCGGGGTCGTTCTCGTCCTTCGCCACCACGACCGCCGCCGAGGTCTCCACCTGGGTGGCCGGCTTGGTCGCGGTGGTGCCGCCGACGGTCACCCGGCCGGCCGCGATCAGCTCGGACGCGTGCTCCCGCGACCGGGCCAGCTTGCGGCGGACCAGCTCCGCGTCGAGACGGCGTCGTGCCACTGCCACTGGTGTTTCAGCTCCTACGGATGGGGTCTTTCGGGTCAATCCCGGTCGAGCGCGGCCAGCGTGTCGGTGAGCCGCTGGTGAACATCTTCGTACACCGCGACGTGCGCCCCGGTCGGCACCCCGTCCAGTGCCGCGAGCCGGGCCAGCCCGGCGTCGACGGCCGGGTGGCCGGTCGGGGTCAGCTCGACGCCGAGCGGGAGCGGCTCGCCGCCCAGCGGATCGGCGACGTCGAGGTCGGCCCGGGCGTCGAGGGCGCCGGGGCCTTCGTGGCCGTCCGGACGGTCGGGGGTAGTGGGGGCGGGGTCGGGGGCGGGGTGGTCGAGGTCGAGGTCGGGGCCGGAGTCGCGATCAGGCATCGGGCTTCTTCGTCGTGCTGGTCTTCCGGACCGTGGTCTTCCTGGTCGCGGTCCGCTTGGCGGGAGCCTCCTGCCCGACCGCGGTCTTCTTCGCGACCGTCCGCTTGGCGACCGTCTTCTTGGCCGCTGCCTTCTTGGCGGCGGCCTTCTTCACCGGGGCCTTCTCGGCAGGCGCCGCACCGGCCGCCGCCTTCTTCGCCGTCGCCCTCTTCCCGGCAGCCTTCCCGGCCGGCGACTTCCCGGCCGGCGACTTCCCCGCCTGCGCCGCCTCCGGCGCCGCGGTCTTCCCGGCCGCCGGCTTCGGCACCGGGTCCGCCACCGCCGGTGCCTTCGGCTCCGGGGCCGTGCGCGCCGGCGGCACCGGCGGATCGACCTCCACCGGCGCGTCCACCTCCACCCGTTCGGCCACTATCGACTCGCCGGCCGCCCGGGTGGCCGGCTCCTCCCCCTGCTCCCAGCCCCGCCCGAACAGCCCGTCCGCACGCGGTGCCGGCCCCGGCTCCTCGGCCGCCGGCGCCTTCGCCGCGGGCACGGTCTCCCCCTCGACCTCGCGCAGCTTGCTCTCCAGGTAGGCGAGCACCACCCCGACCTTGGTCACCTGGTCGCCGACCTTCTCGAAGGCCCGCTCGACCTCGCCCCGCGCCACGCCGACCGCCAGGTCCACCCCGGCCCGGCCCGCGGTCACCGCCTCCTCGGCCAGCGTCTGCAGCGCCTTGGGGGACGGCGGGAACTGCCCGCCGAACTTCCGCTCCACCCCGGCGACGTCCACCCCGGTCTTCTCCAGCAGCTCGGCCGCCGTCCCGACGACCCGCTTGCCGACCTCCTCCACCAGCCCGGCGGCGACCTCCACCACTCCCCGCACCGTCTTCGGCAGCATCCGGGTGCCTCCTAAGCGCCTCTGCGCATCGCTCTGTCGCCGTGGCACCCGGACCCGTTCCGGGCACCCACTGACGACGCTACAGCCAAAACCGTGCTGGGGTACCGTGGCCCCGCAGTCACCGCCACCGTCGTCCGGGGAGTGGACCAGCCGCCATGGCCAACGCCGAGGAGTGCCGCACGGCACTGGAACAGCTCAGCAGGAACCTGGCCCGGTCCACCGGCGACGTCCGCAAGGCCGCCGCCCTCGACCGCTCGCTGACCTGCCGGATCACCGACCTCGACCTGACCTTCTCGGGCCGCCTGCGCGGCGGCCGGATCGAGGACGTCACCGAGGCGCCCGGCCCGCCCGCCGCGAAGGCCGAGATCCGCCTCACCATGACCAGCGACGACCTGGTCGCAATGGTCGACGGCAGGCTCAACTTCGCCTCGGCCTGGGCCACCGGCCGGGTCAAGCTGGAGGCCGGCTTCCGCGACCTGCTGCGGCTGCGCACCCTGCTCTGACCCGGCCCGCGCCCGCCCGGGCCCGGCCGCGCCCGCGGCCCCCGTACGGACGCCGGGGCTCAGAAGCCCAGCTCGGCCAGCGCCTTCCGGCCGTCCACCGGCTCGCCGCCCGCGTCCAGCGCCGTCCACGCCGCCGCGCAGAGCGCCCGCAGGCCGTCCCAGCGGTCCTCGCCGGTGGCCGTCAGCCGCAGCTCGCCGTCCTGCGCCACGGCCACCCAGCCGCCGCAGCCGAAGCCGCCGCCCGGCTGCCCGACCGCCGCGGAGTGCGGCACCAGCAGCCCGCGCAGGTCCGCGGCCAGGTAGGTCGGCCGGTGCTCCGCCGGCGCCGCGAGCAGCTGCGCCGGCGTGGTGACGCCGGTGAAGACCAGCAGGCTGTCCACCCCGCCGTTGAACGCGCCCTCGATGTCCGTGTCCAGCCGGTCGCCCACCACCAGCGGCCGCCGCGCACCCGTACGCAGCACCGTCTCGCGGTGCATCGGCGGCAGCGGCTTGCCGGCCACCTCCGGCTCCACCCCGGTCGCCGCCCGGACCGCCGCGACCAGCGTGCCGTTGCCCGGCGCGATGCCGCGCGCCTGCGGGACGGTCAGGTCCAGGTTGGACGCCACCCACGGCAGGCCGCGCTGAACGGCGAACGAAGCCTCCGCCAGATGCTGCCAGCCCACCGAGGGGTCGAAGCCCTGCACCACCGCGAGCGGCTCCTCGGCCAGCGTGCGCACGGGCACCAGCCCGCGCTCGGCCAGCGCCTCCTCCAGGCCCGCACCGCCGACGACCAGTACCTTCGCCCCGGCCGGGACCTTCTCGGCCACCACCCGGGCGGCCGCCTGGGCCGAGTTGATGACGTCACCGGGCTCCGCGGCCACGCCCAGCTCGGTCAGGTGCTCGGCCACCACCCGGGGCGGGCGGGACGCGTTGTTGGTCACGTAGGCCAGCCGCATCCCGGCCGTCCGGGCCGCGTCCAGCGACTCCACCGCGTGCTCGATCGCGTCCGGCCCGGCGTAGACGACGCCGTCGAGGTCCAGCAGGGCCGTGTCGTACGCCTCGGTGAGCGGGCGGCCGCTCCCGCCGGGGGCGGTCCGTCGCGCGGTGGTGGCCGTCTCGGTCATGCCTGCTCTACCTCATTCACTGGGTCGCTCACTCGTTCGTTCCCGGGGCGGGGCCCCGCCCGTCCGCGCCACCCCGGTCCGCGCCCCCGCGCTCCTCCCCACCGCTCGGCGGCAGGTCGGACGGCCCCTCGGACGCCTCCGGGGGTTCCAGGTAGCCCGGCGCCCCCGGCAGCAGCGGGCCGAACGCCCCGGCGCGGGCCGCCAGGGTCGCCCGGGTCTGCCGCAGCGCGGCCCGGTAGTGGTCGGTCTCCGGCCGCATCGCCACGGCAAGCGCCAGGTGCTCGGCGGACGTCTCGAAGTCGCCCAGCCGGGCCGCCGCGACGCCCCATCCGAACTGAGCGTAGTCGTCCGACGGATCGGCCAGCGCGACGGCCCGGAAGTTCTCCAGCGCCGCCGTGTAGGAGCCGGCGTCGAACTGCGCTCTCGCCAGCGTCTCCCGGATGCTGCGCGAGTGCGGCTCCGCGGCCGCCGCCCGCGCCAGCAGCTGCTCGGCCGCCGCCGGGTTCCCCTGCGCCAGCAGCCGGCCGCCGCGGCGGAACCAGTCGTACACGTCCCCCGCGGGCTCCCCCGCCCGTTCCTGCTCCGGCACGCCGTCACCCCCGCCGGGCGTACCCGCGCCCCTGCCGGGACCGGTTCCCTCGGTACCCGAGACGGCCGCCTCGTGGGACGCCTCGCCCCCGCCTGTCCGATCGTTCACGCCGTACCTCGCCCTCGGTCACGACACCCGCCCCACCGACCAGCACGGGTGTTCCGATCTCTGAACAACGCGTACCCGGTTACGATGCCCAGAATGAGCGCACCCAGTGCAGAAAGCGGAGCGGAGTCTCCGCAGGGCGGCCCCGGCGATCCCGGGCACGTCGCCACTGCAGGCCTGTCCCTGTTCCCCTTCCGAGGCCTGCGTTACGTCCCCGACCGGGTCGGAGCGCTGGCTGCCGTGACCTCGCCACCGTACGACGTGGTCGATCCCGGCCGACGGCTCGACCTGGAGACCGCCGACCCGCACAACGTGGTCCGGCTGATCCTCCCGCGCCCCGAGCCGGACGAGCCCGGCGACCGCCCGGACCGCGACACCCGGTACCGCCACGCCGCCCGCCTGCTGCGCGACTGGCAGCGCGAGGGCGTCCTGGCCCCCGATCCGGTGCCCGCGCTGTACGTCTACGAGCAGCGGGTGCCCGCCGCCGGCGACTCGCCCGAGCTGCTCCAGCGCGGCCTGATCGGCGCGCTCGCCGTCAGCGGCAGCGAGGCCGCCGTCGTCCTCCCCCACGAGGACGTGATGCCCAGACCGGTCGCCGACCGGGTCGGCCTGATGCGCACCACCCGCGCCAACCTCGAACCGCTGCTGCTCACCTACCGGGGCAACGGCGGCGCGGCCGGCGTGGTCGAGCGCGCCGTCCAGGGCGAGCCGCTGCTGACCACCACCACCTCGGACGGCACCCACCACCGGCTCTGGGCCGTGACCGACGTCGCCGAAATCGCCGAGGTCAGCCGCGACCTCTCCACCTGCCGCGCGCTGATCGCCGACGGGCACCACCGCTGGGAAATGTACCTGCGGCTCCAGCGCGAGCACCGCCACCTGCCGCGTAGCCCCTGGGACCGCGGCCTGGTGCTGCTGGTCGACACCGCCCGCTACCCGCTCCAGGTCCGGGCGATCCACCGGGTGCTGTACCGGCTGCCGATCGCCGAGGCGCTGGAGAAGCTCGGCGACCGCTGGCAGGTCAAGGAGGTCGCCGGCCCGCTGGAGACCGCCCTGCAGGCGCTCGCCGAACAGAAGCGACACGGCGGCAGCAGCTTCGTACTCACCGGCGGCGACGGCACCTACTGGCTGGTGAGCGAGCCCGACGAGGCACTGCTCGACGCCACCGTCCCGCACGACCGGCCGGAGGAGTGGCGCCACCTGGACGCGACCGTCCTGCACGCCGCCCTGCTCGACCACACGTGGCGCGTCCCCGACGGCCCGGACGACATCGGCTACCTGCACACCGCTGTGGCCGCCGAGCGCGAGGCCGCCCGCGTCGGCGGCACGGCGGTGCTGCTCCACCCGGTGCGCGAGAGCGTGGTCCGCCGGCTCGCCGAACAGGGCGTCACCATGCCCCGCAAGTCGACCTCCTTCGGCCCCAAGCCGGCCACCGGGCTGGTCCTGCGCAACCTCGAACTGGGCTGAGGACGGCGCCCGGTCGGCGGTCTGCTGCCCGGTCGCCGGTTCGCCTGGTCCCGACGCGGCCGACCGGCCGACCGGCCGCAGACAACGAAGAGGCCCTGCCTCCACCACGGGATTCCGTGGTGGAGGCAGGGCCTCAGTCAGTACCGGGTGCCGTCAGGCCTCAGGCCTTGGCGTCGGTGGACCGCTCCGGCACGACGCCGTCGAAGTCCTCGTCGATCTCCAGGTCGTCCTCGTCGTAGAACTCCTCGACGTCTTCCTCGTCCTCGAAGATCTCCCGCTCGTCCGGCACGCCGCCGCGCGACTTCGCCGCAGCGGGGGCCTCGGCCGGCTCGGCCTCCTCCTCCGTCTCCGGGTCGAGCGCGTCCACGAACTCCAGGCCGTCGATCTCGGCCAGCCGCTCAGAGGCGTTGGTCGCGCCGTCCGCGTCGGCCTCGGCGGCCTTGGCGAACCACTCGCGGGCCTCGTCGCCACGGTCGGCCGCGATCAGCGCCTCGGCGTAGGCGTACCGCAGGCGCGCGGTCCACGGGTGCACGGTGTTGGAGGCCAGCTCCGGGCTCTGCAGGGTGACCACGGCCGCGTCGAACTGCTCCAGGTCGGAGCGGGCGCCGGCCGCGACCAGGCGCATCTCGACCTGGCCGGCCTTGTCCAGCTGCTTCACCTCGGCCTCGCCGGCCATCGCCAGCGCGCGCTCCGGACGGCCGAGGCCGCGCTCGCAGTCCGCCATCACGGGCCACAGGTCGGCACGACCGGTCATCCGGCGGGCGGCGCGGAACTCGGTGAGCGCCTCGGAGTAACGCTGCGTCATGTACGAGGCGAAACCGGCCGCCTCGCGGACGGCGGCAACCCGGGAAGCCAGCCGCAGCGCGACGCGGGAGTACTGGTAGGCCTCCTCCGGCTCGCCGTCCAGCAGGCGGGCGACCATCACCAGGTTGCGGGCGACGTCGTCGGCCAGCGTCTTGGGCAGGCTCTTGAGCTCCTGGCGCACGTCCGCGTCCAGCTCGAAGCCGGTGACGTCCTCCGGGATCGGCAGGCGCTTGACCGGCTCGTAGTTGCCACGGCGGTCGTCGTAGTCCCGGCCACCGCGGTCGTCACGGTCGCGGTACGACGGGCGGTCGTCACGGCGCGGACGGTCGTCGCGACGGAAACCGCCGCCCTGCGGACGGTCGTCACGGCGGAAGCCACCGCGGTCGTCACGGTCACGGTTGTAGCCGCCGCCCTGCGGGCGATCGTCACGGCGCGGACGGTCGTCACGGTCGTCCCGACGGAAACCACCGGACGGACGGTCATCGCGACGGAAACCGCCAGCCTGCGGACGGTCGTCACGACGGAAGCCACCGCGGTCGTCACGGTCACGGTTGTAACCGCCACCCTGCGGGCGATCGTCACGGCGCGGACGGTCGTCACGGTCGTCCCGACGGAAACCACCGGACGGACGGTCGTCCCGACGGAAACCACCGGACGGACGGTCGTCACGGCGGAAGCCGCCACCCTGCGGACGGTCGTCACGGCGGAAGCCACCGCGGTCGTCACGGTCACGGTTGAACCCACCGCCCTGCGGACGGTCATCGCGACGGAAACCGCCACCCTGCGGACGGTCGTCACGACGGAAGCCACCGCGGTCGTCACGGTCACGGTTGAACCCACCGCCCTGCGGACGGTCGTCACGGCGGAAGCCACCGCCCTGCGGACGGTCGTCACGGCGGAAGCCGCCACCCTGCGGACGGTCGTCACGACGGAAGCCACCGCGGTCGTCACGGTCACGGTTGAACCCACCGCCCTGCGGACGGTCGTCACGGCGCGGACGGTCGTCACGGTCGTCCCGACGGAAACCACCGGACGGACGGTCGTCCCGACGGAAGCCGCCACCCTGCGGACGGTCGTCACGGCGGAAGCCGCCACGGTCGTCACGGTCACGGTTGAAGCCGCCACCCTGCGGACGGTCGTCACGGCGGTAGCCGCCGCGGTCGTCACGGTCACGGTTGAACCCACCGCCCTGCGGACGATCGTCACGGCGGAAGCCACCGCCCTGCGGACGGTCATCGCGACGGAAGCCACCGCCCTGCGGACGATCGTCCCGACGGAAGCCACCGCGGTCGTCACGGTCACGGTTGAACCCACCGCCCTGCGGACGGTCATCGCGACGGAAACCGCCACCCTGCGGACGATCGTCCCGACGGAAGCCGCCACGGTCGTCACGGTCACGGTTGTAGCCGCCGCCCTGCGGGCGGTCGTCACGGCGGAAGCCACCGCCGCCCTGGGGGCGATCGTCGCGACGGTAGCCGCCGCGGTCGTCGCGGTCGCGGTTGTAGCCGCCGCCCTGGGGGCGGTCGTCGCGGCGCGGACGGTCGTTCCGGTCGTCACGGCGCGGACCACGGTCGTTGGACCAGCCCCCGCGAGACCGGGGCTCGTAGCCGCGGCCGTCGTCCGATCGACGCTCGGGACGGTCCTGGGGCTGGTTCGACATTGTGGTGACTCCTTCTGCTGCTTCAGCTCCACCGCGGACCGGGCGACACCACTGCCCTCACGCGGTTCGATGCCGGCCTGCTGGCCGAGCACCCTCTCCATTGTCCGGCATCCGGGGACAGCCCGCGTCAGGGCGGAAGTCCCGAGCACCGGAGGTGCACACGTTCGCAAAACACAAAAAGGCCGCGGCCCCAGCGAATCGCTGGGGCCGCGGCCTTGAATGATTGTTCGGCGGCGTCCTACTCTCCCACAGGGTCCCCCCTGCAGTACCATCGGCGCTGTGAGGCTTAGCTTCCGGGTTCGGAATGTAACCGGGCGTTTCCCTCACGCTATGACCACCGAAACCCTATCGGGTATTCAGCGAAACACACTTTTCAGTTGATAAGTGTTTCCTTGTTCGCCGGCGATAGCTGTTCGCTACCCGGGAACCACACAGTGAACGCGAGCGTCTGAGGACAAGCCCTCGGCCTATTAGTACCGGTCAACTCCACCCCTCACAGGGCTTCCATATCCGGCCTATCAACCCAGTCGTCTACTGGGAGCCTTACCCTCTCAAGGAGGTGGGAGTGCTCATCTCGAAGCAGGCTTCCCGCTTAGATGCTTTCAGCGGTTATCCCTCCCGAACGTAGCCAACCAGCCATGCCCTTGGCAGAACAACTGGCACACCAGAGGTTCGTCCGTCCCGGTCCTCTCGTACTAGGGACAGCCCTTCTCAACACTCCTACGCGCACAGCGGATAGGGACCGAACTGTCTCACGACGTTCTAAACCCAGCTCGCGTACCGCTTTAATGGGCGAACAGCCCAACCCTTGGGACCTACTCCAGCCCCAGGATGCGACGAGCCGACATCGAGGTGCCAAACCATCCCGTCGATATGGACTCTTGGGGAAGATCAGCCTGTTATCCCCGGGGTACCTTTTATCCGTTGAGCGACGGCGCTTCCACAAGCCACCGCCGGATCACTAGTCCCTACTTTCGTACCTGCTCGACCCGTCAGTCTCACAGTCAAGCTCCCTTGTGCACTTACACTCAACACCTGATTGCCAACCAGGCTGAGGGAACCTTTGGGCGCCTCCGTTACCCTTTAGGAGGCAACCGCCCCAGTTAAACTACCCACCAGACACTGTCCCTGATCCGGATCACGGACCCAGGTTAGACATCCAGCACGACCAGAGTGGTATTTCAACGACGACTCCACAACAACTGGCGTTGCTGCTTCAAAGTCTCCCACCTATCCTACACAAGCCGAACCGAACACCAATATCAAGCTATAGTAAAGGTCCCGGGGTCTTTCCGTCCTGCTGCGCGAAACGAGCATCTTTACTCGTAATGCAATTTCACCGGGCCTATGGTTGAGACAGTCGAGAAGTCGTTACGCCATTCGTGCAGGTCGGAACTTACCCGACAAGGAATTTCGCTACCTTAGGATGGTTATAGTTACCACCGCCGTTTACTGGCGCTTAAGTTCTCAGCTTCGCCCCACCGAAATGGAGCTAACCGGTCCCCTTAACGTTCCAGCACCGGGCA
>NZ_CP134877.1:6227500-6565000 GCF_032110285.1 Kitasatospora sp. CM 4170 | reverse complement strand
TCCGCGTTCAGCCAGAACTGGTAGAAGGCGTACGGGGTGGTCAGCTCGGGGTCGAGCCAGACCGTTCCGGACTCCGTCTTGCCGAACTTGGTGCCGTCCGCCTTGACGATGAGCGGCGTGGCCAGCGCGTGCACGGACTTGCCGTCGGCCTTGCGGATCAGGTCCGTGCCGGCGGTGAGGTTGCCCCACTGGTCGCTGCCGCCGGTCTGCAGGGTGCAGCCGTAGCGGCGGTTCAGCTCCAGGTAGTCCATGCCCTGGAGGATCTGGTAGCTGAACTCGGTGTAGCTGATGCCGGCGTCGGAGTTGAGCCGTCGGGCGACGGCCTCCTTGGCGATCATGTTGTTGACGCGGAAGTACTTGCCCACGTCGCGCAGCAGGCTGATCGCGGACATCCCGGAGGTCCAGTCCAGGTTGTTGACCATGCGCGCCGCGTACGGGCCCTCGAAGTCGAGGAAGCGCGAGATCTGGCCGCGCAGGCGGTCGACCCAGGCGGCCACCGTCTCGGGGTCGTTGAGTACGCGCTCGGCGGTGGGCTTCGGGTCGCCGATCAGGCCGGTGGCGCCGCCGACCAGGCCGAGCGGGAGGTTGCCGGCCTGCTGGATGCGGCGCATGGTGAGGATCTGCACGAGGTTGCCGAGGTGCAGGCTGGGCGCCGTCGGGTCGAAGCCGCAATAGAACGTGACCGGGCCGTCCGCGAACGCCTTGCGCAGTGCGTCCTCGTCGGTGGACAGGGCGATCAGCCCACGCCACCGCAGCTCGTCGACGATGTCCGTCACGGTCACGCTTCTCCTTCGATCGGGCGTCCGCCCGCTGCGGGCCCGGTTCGGTCGGGCCCCGGTGCGGAACGACTCCAGCGTGTAGAGCCTACGCGGTCCCGGCCAGCGAGTTTCCGCGGAGTCGGCCGGTCGGAGTCCGCCGGCCCCGCTCGACCGGCTCGCGCACCCGCCGCCGACCCGCGCGCACCGCGGGTGTCCCCCGCGTCGGCGGCCCGCCCACCGGCCCACCGGCGCACCGTTCCCGCATCGCCACAGGTCCGCCGCTACTCGGCCACCGCTCGGCCACCGTCCTCGTTCCGACACCGGAAATTCCGTTGTTCGTCGGCCCGGAGCCCCTTCAGAGTGGTCCCACCGCCGCGCGGCGGCAGTGACGTGTGTGGAGACGGTCGTGCCGCCGTGGCACGCCCGTGGAAAGGGTGGGCCGAGGTGCGCAGCACGCTGGTTCTGAATGCAAGCTACGAGCCCCTGACGACGGTGTCGCTCCAGCGTGCCGTCGTCCTGGTACTCCAGGACAAGGCAGTGGTGGAGCAGGCGCATCCGTTGCGCACGGTCCGCGGTACCGGGGTGACCGTACCGGTGCCCCGGGTGATCAGACTGCAACGGTACGTACGGGTGCCGTTCCGACAACAGGCGCCGTGGTCGCGTCGTGGTGTTCTGGTCCGTGACCAGCACCTCTGCGCCTACTGCGGGCGCCGGGCCACCACGGTGGACCACCTGCAGCCGAAGTCGCGCGGTGGGGCGGACAGCTGGATGAACACCGTCGCCGCGTGCGCCGAGGACAACCAGCGCAAGGCCGACCGGACACCGGAGCAGGCGGGGATGCGGCTGCTGCGCAAGCCGTTCGTACCGACGCCGCAGGCCACCCTGATGATGGCGCTGGGCCTGCGCGGCTCGGAGGTCCGGGAGCTGGCCGACTGGCTCCCGGCGGCCCCGATGGCGCCGGCGCCCACCGCCGCCTAGCGGACGCCCGGGCGCCGGGTCGTCCGGACGCCGGAACACCCCGGCGCCCGGACGCCGGGACCCCGGGACCCCGTGACCCGGCTGTTGCGGCCGGGTGCCGGGCCTCAGCCCTTGGCCTGGTACCCGGCCGCGGTGCCGAAGTTGGCCGCGTGCTCGGGCACCGCGACCACCTGGCCGCCGCCGACCAGCACCCGGCCGGAGACCAGCAGCGAGCCGGTGCCCTGCGGGAAGTTGCCGCCGACGCTCTCCTGGCCGCCGGCCAGGGCGAAGCGGCTGAGGTGGGCGGGCTGGTCGCGTCGTTCGTCGACGGCGAGCAGCAGCGCGCTGCCGTCGACGCCGACCGCCCGGACCTCGCCCTTCTCGCTGGCGGCGGTCTTCCAGCGCTGCTGCCCGGTGTCCAGGTCGTAGCCGACCACCGAGACCGGGCCGCCGGCGTTCGCCGGGACCAGCATGGTGACCATCGTGCGGTCCTGGAAGAACACCCCGGGCGTGGCCGAGAACGTACCGTGACCGACGTCCAGCCGGCCCTCCCCCGCGGCGACCGGGATCTCCACGGCCGGATCGCCGGACGCGCCCCAGGCGAACACCTTGTCGTCGGTGGGCTTCTCGCCGGTGGTGAGGACGACGGCCGGCTCGGCGGAGAGCACCGTCACGGTCTTCGGCTGGTTGTTCAGGCCGCGCCACCAACTCACCGTGCCGTCGGCGGTGTTGAGCGAGACGGCCTGGTCGACGGGGGTGGAGTCGGCGCAGCTGCTGGCGATCATCACGGTCTTGCCGGCGACGCCGCCGGAGAGGCTGCAGAACTTGCCCTGGCCGGTGTACTGCCAGACGTCCTTGCCGTCGGCGGACTCCCAGGACACCACGCGGTCGTCGCCGACGGCGATCACCTTGTCCTCGGTGACGCCGACGTGGGCGGTGTAGGTGCCCTTGGCGTCGGTGACGGACTTGGTCCAGGCGGTCTTGCCGGTCTTGGTGTCGACGGCGACCACCGAGGTGCACGGGCTCTTCGGGTCGGCCTGGGTCCGGAACAGTGCCGCGCCGATGCCGGCCGCGTTGACGCTCGGCGAAAGCCCGCAGGGGACGGCGCCGGCGGCCGGGGGCTCGACCGACCAGGTGGGCTTGCCGTCCGCCCGGTCGTAGGCGTGGACGCCGGCGGCGTCGGCGCGCACCACCGCGTCGGACAGCAGCCAGCTGCCGACCAGGGTGTCGTCGGTGCCGGGCTGGAGTGCCGCGGCCGGCTGGGCGGACCAGGCCTTGGTGTGGGCGACGGCGAAGCCCGGCTCGCTGCCGGTGCCGTCGGCGGAGTCGGTACCGCCGTCCTCGGCGGCCACCAGAAGGGCGGCGGCGAGCAGTACGCCGAGCGCGGCGACGCCCGCTCCGGCGCGGATCGCCAGGGACCGCCGGCTCGGCGCGTGCTCGGCCGAGACCACCACGTCGGCAGCGGCCCGGGCCCTGGCCGCGAGGCCGGTACGGCCGCCGTCGGTACGGACCTCATCGGTAAGGGCGCCGCCGGTCCGGGCCGGCCCGGCGGCGGGCGTGGTCGGGTCACCGGAGCCGCGCTCACGCCCGGAGTCGGGGCCCCGGTCCAGGTCTTCGTCGGCGTCCCAGTCGGCCTCCCGGTCGGCGTTCCGGGGGGCTGCCGAGGGCTCGGACTCCTGGTCGGGGTCGGGATGCAGGTAGCCGTCGGCGGAGTACTCGGCGCCGGCCGGGGCGTACAGATCGGCACCGGCCGGTTGCTGCGGGACGGCGTAGCCCGCGTACTGCTGCTGCTCGTAGTCGGTGTACTGGTAGTACGGCTGGTGGCCGCCGGCGTGGACGCCCTGTCCGTAGACCGTCTGCCCGTACCCGGTCTGCCCGTCCGGCGCCGCGTAGTCGGCCGTGCCGTAGCCCTGTTCGCCGTAGCCGCCCTGCCCGTACGTCCCCTGCCCGTAGGACCCGTTTCCGTACGCGGGACCGTTGCCGTACGCGGACCCGTGCCCCCCGTAGGCGTCCGGCCCGTACCCGGCCCCGACGCCGTACTCGGCACCGCCTCCGTACCCGGTGCTCTCCCCGTACCCGGTGCCGGCCTCGTACGACCCGCTCCCCTGCCAGGGCTGCTGCTCCGGATCGGCCGCGGGCCGGTCCTGCCGGTCGCTCTGCCGTGGCTGCCAGGGCTGCTGCTGGGCGCCGCCGAGGGGATCCTGAGCCATCCGTTCCGTCCCTCCCGCCGCCCGCCGTGGAGGAGCCAGCATCTCACGCCACCCGGAGCGTCCCGTTCCGCCCTTGGGGAAGGGGGCCGGGACACCGCACGGGACGGGACGGGACGGAACCGGAACCGGAGCCGGGCCGGACCGCCGCGGTCAGGCGGACTCGGCGCGCAGGGCCGTGTCGATGCGCGCGGCGAGGGTGAAGTCGAGGTCGGTCAGGCCTCCGGCACTGTGCGTGGAGAGGGCGAACCGCAGGGTGCGCCAGCGGATGTCGATGTCGGGATGGTGGTCCATCGACTCGGCCTCGTCGGCGACGGCGACGACCACCCGGATCGCCGCCGGGAAGTCCCGGGCGTCGGCGGTGCGGGTGATGGTGTCGCCGTCCCGGGTCCACTCCGGCAGGCCGGCCAGTGCGGCGGTGATCTCGTCCTCGGTCAGGCGTGCTCTGCTGCTCATCGGACCGCTCCCGTGGGTCGGAGTGTTGGGTGACGCCGCCCGCGGCGGGGCGTCAGTCCTTCCGGCGCGGACGCGGCACCAGTTCACCGCCGCAGTTGGGGCAACGGCCGGCCATGGCGTCGGTGCAGTCCGGACAGAAGGTGCACTCGTAGGAGCATATGGAGGCGGGGCCGTCCGCGGTCAGCGACACCTCGCAGCGCTCGCAGATCTCACGCATCTCCAGTGCCATGACGTCCTCCGGGTCGGTCGGTTCAACGGTCGGTGTGACAGTCGGTGCAACGATCGGCATGACAGTCGGTGCAACGGTCGGTCCGACCGTTCGCGTGACGGTCGATCAGCTGATCAGCAGCTTGGTGACGGCGACCAGGCCGACCACCACGATGACGCCCCGCAGCACCGGCGCCGGCAGCTTGCGGCCCACCTTGGCCCCGACCAGGCCGCCGACCAGCGAGCCCGCCGCGATCAGGCCGGCGGCGGTCCAGTCGACCGTCGAGGTGAAGAGGAAGAAGAGGGCGGCGACGGCGTTGACGATCATCGCCAGGGCGTTCTTCACGGCGTTGATCCGCTGCAGCTCCTCCTGGAGCAGCATGCCCATCAGGGCCAGCAGCAGGACGCCCTGGGCGGCGCCGAAGTAGCCGCCGTAGATGCCGGTGAGGAAGACGCCGGCGAGCAGTGCGGCACCGCCGTCCGGGTCCCCGCCGGGGCGGCGGCGGGCGGCGACCGCCTTGGCCACCCGTGGCTGGATCACGACCAGGACGAGGGCCAGCAGGATCAGCACCGGGACGATCGCGTCGAAGGCGGCGCTCGGCAGTTCGATCAGCAGCACCGCACCGACCAGCCCGCCGAGCAGCGAGGCGGTGCCGAGGCGCAGCAGCCGGCGGCCCTGGTCGGCCAGTTCGCGCCGGTAGCCGATCACGCCGCTGAGCGAACCGGGCACCAGGCCGAAGGAGTTGGAGACGTTGGCGGTGACCGGCGGGATGCCGACGGCGAGCAGGACGGGGAACGTGATCAGGGTTCCGGAGCCGACGATCACGTTGATCATCCCGGCTCCGACGCCCGCCGCCAGGACGGCGACCGCCTCCCAGAGCGTCATGGGCCACCTCTCGTCTCGGTCCTGTCCGAGGCGATCATGCCGGACGGCGGGCGGGGCCTACCAGACCCGCCCATCATTCGGGACGCACGCCACATGCCCGCCGCCGATCCGGCCCGGACGCCCGGGCGTCCGCGGGAACGGCGACGGGCCCGCCCCCGGGTGGGAGCGGGCCCGCGCCGCACGGGCGGCCGGCGTGCCGGGAGCCCGGCGCGGCAACATCGCCGCAGCGCCGCAGCGCCGCCGGTCGGGCGGAGGACCGGGCCGGTCAGGCAGTCGACCGGCCGGTCGGACCGGTCACTCCGGGTCGATCTTGCGGTACTCGCGGGCCGGGTCGACCCGGGGACGGGCGGCGCCCTTGGTGTCGGTGTCCAGCGGGCGCGGACCGGCCGCCGGGTCCAGCGGCACCTGGGTGGCGGCCGGGGCGGCGGCACTGGGGGCCGCGACCGCGCCGCCGTTCACGCCGCCGTTGCCGGTCAGGCCGGTGAAGGCGCCGCCGAGGCCCTTGAGCGCGTCGCCGACCTCGCTCGGGATGATCCAGAGCTTGTTCGAGTCGCCCTTGGCCAGCTCGGGCAGGGTCTGCAGGTACTGGTAGGCGAGCAGCTTCTGGTCGGCGTCGCCGTCGTGGATGGCCTCGAAGACGGTCCGGATGGCGGCGGCCTCACCGTCGGCGCGGAGCACCGCGGCCTGGGCCTCACCCTCGGCCTTGAGCACCTCGGCCTGCTTCTCACCCTCGGCCTTGAGGATCTGCGCCTGGCGCTGGCCCTCGGCGGTGAGGATCGCGGCGCGCTTGTCGCGGTCGGCGCGCATCTGCTTCTCCATCGAGTCCTGGATGGAGGTCGGCGGCTCGATCGCCTTCAGCTCGACGCGGTTGACGCGGATGCCCCACTTGCCGGTGGCCTCGTCCAGCACGCCGCGCAGGCCGGCGTTGATGACCTCGCGGGAGGTCAGGGTGGACTCCAGGTCCATCGAGCCGATGATGTTGCGCAGCGTGGTGACGGTCAGCTGCTCGATCGCCTGGATGTAGCTGGCGACCTCGTAGGTGGCGGCGCGCGGGTCGGTGACCTGGTAGTAGATCACCGTGTCGATGTTGACGACCAGGTTGTCCTGGGTGATCACCGGCTGCGGCGGGAACGGCACGACCTGCTCGCGCAGGTCGATCCGGTTGCGCACGCGGTCGATGAACGGGACGACGATGTTCAGCCCCGCGTTGAGCGTCCGGGTGTAGCGGCCGAAGCGCTCCACGATCGCGGCGCTGGCCTGAGGGATGACCTGAATCGTCTTGATCAGCGCGATGAATGCCACCACGACCAGGACGACCAGGACGATAAGGACGGGTTCCACGGACTCTCCCCTAGACGACCAGGGCGGTCGCGCCCTGGATTTCGACGACGTCGACCTGCTGCCCCGGCTCGTACACACTGCCGGGGTGGAGCGCGCGGGCCGACCAGATCTCGCCGTTGAGCTTGATCCGTCCGCCCTCCCCGTCGACGGTTTCCGCGACGACCGCGGTGGCGCCCTGGAGCGCCTCGATGCCCATCTTGACCTGCGGGCCCTTCTGCAACTGCCGGTAGGCGATCGGCCTGACCACCACCAACAGCCCGGCCGAGACCGCGACGAAGGCCAGCACCTGCCACACCACGTCGGCCCCGAGCCCGGCCAGGCCGGCGGCGGCGAGCGCGCCGACCGCGAACATGGCGAACTCCGGCATCGCGGTGAGCACCAGCGGTATGCCGAGGCCGACGGCGGCCAGGAGCCACCAGATCCAGCTGTCCACGTGTCCATCCTAGGGAGGGAGGGCCTTCGAGGCGGACAGTTCCCGCAGGTGGAGGGGCGGAAACCGGTCGCACGTGCGACCGGTTCCGGATCGGCGGCGTTCGGCGCCCCGACGCGGGCCGGGGAGGGGGCCCGCGGGGGCGCCGCGAGGTCCGGCGGGAGGGCGGACGGGGCGCGCCGACGGCCGGTCAGCGGCCCCGGCGGGGCCCGGCGGTGGCTCAGCCGAGCGGCAGGCCCTGCGCCGACCAGCGGTCGCCGTGGCGCTCCAGGGTCAGCGGCAGACCGAAGCACTTCGACAGGTTGCGCGCGGTCAGCTCGGTGTCGATCGGGCCGGCGGTGAGCACCTTGCCCTGACGGATCATCAGGACGTGGGTGAAGCCGGGGGCGATCTCCTCGACGTGGTGGGTGACCATCGCCATGGCCGGCGCGAACTCGTCCTGGGCCAGGGCGCCGAGGCGGCGCACCAGGTCCTCGCGGCCGCCGAGGTCGAGGCCGGCGGCGGGCTCGTCCAGCAGCAGCAGCTCGGGGTCGGTCATCAGGGCGCGGGCGATCAGGGTGCGCTTGCGCTCGCCCTCGGAGAGGGTGCCGAACTTGCGGGCGGTCATGCCGGACATGCCGAGCCGGTCCAGCAGGGCCAGCGCGCGGGACTCGTCGGACTGCTCGTACTTCTCCTGCCAGCTGACCGTCATGCCGTACGCGGCGGTGAGCACCGTCTGCAGGACGGTCTGCTCGGCCGGCAGCTTGTCGAACATGGCGGCGCCGGCCAGGCCGATCCGGGAGCGCAGCTCGAAGACGTCGATCTCGCCGAGCTTCTCGCCGAGGATGGTCACCTTGCCGGCGGTCGGGAACAGGTACGAGGAGGCGATCTGCAGCAGGGTGGTCTTGCCGGCGCCGTTGGGGCCGAGGATCACCCAGCGCTCGCCCTCGGAGATGGACCACGAGACCTGGTCGACCAGCGCGCGCTCCTCCCGGACCACGGATACGTCCACCAGCTCCAGCACGTCGCTCATGCCTACGCCTTCCCCAAAACAGAAATCACGGCCGTCGGTGCGGGCGGGCAGCCTACCCCGGCGGCCGGGTGGCACGGAGTGGGTGCGCCGCACACGCATGGGCAAACCTACGCCACGTGGATGACCGCCGATTCCGTAGGCTGGCCGGATGCTCGCGACTCCTGCCGACAATCCGTACGAAGAGCCCCGTTCGGGGCGGCTCACCGCCTGGGGCAACGCCCTGCTGGCCGGGCTGGCGGCGCCCGACAACGCCGCCGCGGCCGTCCTCGGGGCGGACGAGAGCCACCGGGTGACCGGACTGCCCGGGGACGCGCCGGGCGAGCAGCACGGGCTGACCTGGGCGCTGGGGCGGCTGCGGGTGCTGGGCGTGAAGGGCCTGCGGCTGGCCCTGCCGACCGCCGGGCACCCGCTGGGGCTGACCGGCCCGGCGCCGTTCAACGAGCGCGCGATGGGCGCCGGCGAGGCGGTGCTGGCGGTCGGGGTGCCGCTCGGGCTGGTGCCGGAGATCGAGGTCTTCGGCCCGGCCGGGGACCGTTCGGCGACGGTGCTGTGGCGGTGCGCCGAGGTGACCGACGCGCCGCCGGCCGACGTGCCGTCGCTGCACGAGGCCGAGCGCGAGCTGGCGGACGGGCTGCGCGAGGCGACCGTCCTGCTCACCCGGCTCGACGTGGCCGGTGCCGGGCCGGAGGCGCTGCGCGCCCTGGACGCGTACCGGCGGCGCGGCCACGCCGAGCTGCTGGCCCCCGGCTACCCGCCGCGGGCCGTGCGCGTGCTGGAGTCGGCCCGGCAGGTGGCGGCGCTGCTGTCGATCGCCTCGGGCGGCCACGGCGCCGCCGTCAGCGCCTCCGAGATGGCGGCGCGGCAGTCCGTCCTGGCGCCGCTGTGGCGCACCGCCCGGCGGGCCCAGGTGGCCGCCTACAACGCCCTCGTCGACGAGCGCGACGACCGCTGACCGCAGCGGCGCCGTGCGGGTGCCGCCAGGACGGGCCCTACGCCTCCCGCACGGCGCCGTTGCGCACGGCCCACAGCGCCGCCTGCGTCCGGTCCGCGAGGTCCAGCTTCATCAGGATGTTGGACACGTGCGTCTTCACCGTCTTCTCCGACAGGTGCAGGCTCCGGGCGATCTCCCGGTTGGAGCGGCCGTCGGCCAGGTGGCCGAGGACCTCGCGCTCGCGCTCGGTCAGGCTGCCGCCGCGCCCCTGCGGCGGGCGGGGCCCGTCGTCGGCGAGCAGGGCCTCGGCCAGCTCGGGCTGGAGCAGCACGTGGCCGGCGTGGACCGAGCGGATGGCGCCGGCCAACGCCTCCGGGTCGACGTCCTTGTACACGTAGCCGGCGGCGCCGGCCCGCAGGGCGGGGACCATCGTGCGGTGCTCGGTGAAGCTGGTGACGATCAGGATCCGGGCGCGGCTGCCCTCGCCCTTGAGCGTGCGCAGCGCCTCGATGCCGTCGACGCCGGGCATCTTGAGGTCCATCAGGACGACGTCCGGGTCGAGCTCGCGGGCCCGCTCGACGCCCTCGGCGCCGTCGGCGGCCTCGCCGACCACCTCGATGTCGTCCTGCACCTCCAGGAAGGTGCGCAGGCCGCGGCGGACCACCTGGTGGTCGTCGACCAGCAGGACGCGGATCGACGGCGTGGTGTCAGGCACCGGGGACCTCCATCTCGACGAGCGTCCCCCTGCCGGGGGCCGAGTCCAGGGTGAGCGTGCCGCCGACGGCGGCGGCACGGTCGCGCATCGAGGCCAGGCCGAGGTGGCGGCCGGCCCGGCGGACCGACTCGGGGTCGAAGCCGCGGCCGTCGTCGCGCACCCGCAGGACGGCGCCGCGCGCGGTGGTGCCGGCCAGGGTGACGGTGACGCGCCGGGCGTCGGCGTGGCGCAGCGCGTTGTGCAGGGCCTCCTGGGCGACCCGCAGCAGGGCCGCCTCCTGGGCCGGGGGCAGGGCGCGGACGCCGTCGGCGGTGAAGGCGACGTCGGCGGTGTGGGCCCGGTCGAGGACCTGCACCTGGGAGGCGAGGGTGGCGCTGAGGCCGTCCTCCTCCAGCGCGGCGGGGCGCAGTTCGACGACGACGGCGCGCAGTTCGTCGGCGGCCTCGGCCGCGAGCCGGGCGACCTCGGCGAGTTCGGCGCGGGCGCGGGCCGGGTCGCGGTCGACCAGCTTGGCGGCGGCCTGGGCGGTGAGGCGCAGCGAGAAGAGCTTCTGCGAGACGGCGTCGTGCAGGTCGTGGGCGATCCGGGCGCGTTCGCCGGCCAGGGTGAGTTCGCGGCTGCGCTCGTAGAGGCGGGCGTTGGAGAGGGCGAGGGCGGCGTGGGCGGCGAGTATCCGCAGCAGTTCCTCGTCGTGGTCGGTGAAGAGCCCGCCGCCGCGCTTGTTGGCGAGGAAGATGACGCCCATGACCTGCGGTTCGTCCTCGGCGGCGTCGGTGTCCAGGATCGGCATGCCGAGGAAGGCGTCCATCTCCGGGTGGGCGGCGGGCCAGCCGCCGAAGGACGGGGCGCGGCGGACGTCGGTGAGCCGGGTGGGGCCGGTCTCGTGCAGCATCGTGGCGAGGACGCCGTGCTGACGGGGCAGCGGGCCGATGGCCTTCCACTGCTCGTCGGTGATGCCGTCGACGACGAACTGGGCGAAGCCGCCGTGGTCGTCGGGCACGCCGAGGGCCGCGTACTCGGCGCCGAGCAGGCCGCGGGCCGAGGCGGTGATCCGGCGCAGCACCTCGCGCACCTCCAGGTGGCGGCTCATCGCGAGCAGGGCCCGGCTGACCGCCTCGATGCCGGCCAGGCAGGGGTCGCAGGCGGGCATCGGACCGCCGGAGGGGCCGACCTGGAGGTGGGCGATGGACGGGGTGGGCATACCGCCAAACTACCGCCGCCCGCCCGCCGCCCGCTTCGGTCGCGGGGTGTGCGGGGCGCAGGACCGCAGACCTAGGCCATGGGCCCTGCGGGGAATAGCCGAGGGGCGGCCCTCCCCGTCGCCGGGAAGGGCCGCCCCTGATGTGCGAGCGGTGAAGGGCTCAGCCCTTCTGCATGACCTCGGGCTCGTGGCGGCGCTGCAGACGCGTGATGATGATGCCGAGGACGACCGAGATCACCACCAGCGCGCCGGCGTCGAGCAGCAGCTGGGCGACGCTGTGGTCCCACAGCGGGTCGTAGTCGGGGTGGTTGAAGTCCTTGTTCCACGGACCGAGCAGGTGCGAGAGGTCCAGCGTGGTGGCGACCATGCCGGTGCCCCAGCGGGCCGGCATCAGCCAGGCGACCTGCTCCAGACCGGGCTTGCTGAAGATCTGGAAGAGGCAGCCGGTGAAGACGACCTGGACGATGGCGAACATGACCAGCAGCGGCATGGTCTTCTCGGCGGTCTTGACCAGTGCGGAGATCATCAGGCCGAACATCATCGCGGCGAAGCTCAGCAGGATCATGCCGATGGTCATCTCGATGATCGGCAGGTCCTTGACGATCAGGCCGTGCGCGGGGAGCTTGCGCGGCAGGAAGCCGACGGCGGAGATGATCGCGCCCTGGATCACGCTGAAGACACCCAGCACGATGATCTTGGACATCATGTACGCCGAGCGGGAGAGCCCGGTGGCTCGTTCTCGCTCGTAGATCGCGCGTTCCTTGATCAACTCGCGGACCGAGTTGGCCGCGCCGGAGAAGCAGGCGCCGATCGCCAGGATCAGCATGATCGTCGCAGCGCCGCTGTTGATCCCGAGCTGGTTCTTGGGGTTCGGCGCCAGGCCCGCCGCGTTGGGGATCAGCACGCTGACCGCGCCGATGACCGCGGGCAGCAGCACCGACAGCGCGAGGAAGCCGCGGTCCGAGGCGAGCACGGACATGTAGCGCCGCATCAGCGTCCACAGCTGGGAGCCCCAGCTCTGCGGCTTCGGCGGCCGGACGGCCTCCTGGGCCACCTGCACGTGCTGCACCTCGCCCGCCTCCACGGTGGGGGCGGAGTACTGCTGGTAGTGCACCGAACCGCGGTAGCGACCGGCCCAGTCGTGGTCCGGGTAGTTCTCGAAGGCCTGGAAGACGTCGGCCCAGGTCTCGTACCCGAAGAAGTGCAGCGCCTCGTCCGGCGGGCCGAAGTAGGCCACCGAGCCGCCCGGCGCCATCACCAGCAGCCGGTCGCAGAGCGCGAGTTCGGCCACCGAGTGGGTGACGACCAGGATGGTGCGGCCGTCGTCGGCGAGGCCGCGCAGCATCTGCATGACCTCGCGGTCCATGCCCGGGTCGAGGCCCGAGGTGGGCTCGTCCAGGAAGATCAGCGACGGCTTGGTGAGCAGCTCCAGGGCGACCGAGACGCGCTTCTGCTGGCCACCGGAGAGCGCGGTGATCTTGTTGTCGGCGCGCTTGTCCAGGCGCAGCTCGTACAGCACCTCGTCGATCCGGGCCTCGCGCTCGCGGGCCTCGGTGTCGCCGGGGAAGCGCAGCCGGGCCGCGTACTTGAGGCCAGTGCGGACGGTCAGCTCCTTGTGCAGGATCTCCGACTGCGGCACCAGGCCGATACGCGAGCGCAGCTCGGCGAACTGCTTGTAGAGGTTGCGGCCGTCGTAGAGGACGTCACCGCGGTCGGCCGGGCGGTAGCCGGTGAGCGCGCGCAGCAGGGTCGACTTGCCGGAGCCGGACGGTCCGATGACCGCGACCAGGGACTTCTCCGGGACGCCGAAGCTGACGTCGTTGAGCAGCACCTTCTTGCCGCTCTTGAAGTCGACCTCGACGGTCAGGTGACGGGCCGAGAAGGAGACGGCACCGGTGTCGACGAACTCCTGCAGCTGGTCGCCGACCAGGACGAAGCTGGAGTGACCGACGGTCAGGCGGTCCTGCGGACCCATCAGCTGGCGCTGGACGCGCTGGCCGTTGAGGAAGATGCCGTTGTGGCTGCCGAGGTCGACGATCTCGTACCGGCCGTCGGGCAGCTGGCGCAGCTCGGCGTGGTGGCGGGAGACCTGGAGGTCGGAGACCACGATGTCGTTGTCGAGCGCGCGACCGATCCGGACGGTGTTCATCCCGGCGGTCAGGCTGCGGATCATCGTGGGCTGCGGGCCGCCGTCGTGCCGCGGGGCCTGCTGCTGCGGGCTCTGCTGCGGGAAGCCGCCGTGCTGCGGGGCCTGTTGGGGGAAGCCCTGCTGCTGCGGGAAGGGCTGCGGCTGCTGGCCGCCCCACTGCTGCTGGGCCTGCGGCGGGAACGGCTGCTGCTGCGCCGGCGGCTGCTGCTGCTGCTGGGCCCACGGCTGCTGCGCGGGCGCCTGCTGCTGCGGCCCCGGCACGTGGCTGCGGCTGGTCGCAGCCTCGTGCCAGGCGGGGGCCGGGGCGGCGGCCTGGGCGGGCGCGGAGAAGCCCAGGCGCGGGCCGTTCTCGGCGTTGCCGAGGTTGACCACCGCGCCGGGGAAGAGCTGGGCCTGCTGCGTGCGGGCACCGCCGGTGTAGGTGCCGTTGGTGCTCCCGTGGTCGTCCAGCTGCCAACCGGCCCCGTTGAAGGAGATGGTGGCGTGGTGCCAGGAAACCCGGGCGTCGTCGAACGGGAAGTCCGACTGCGGGTTGCGCCCGATGGTGTAGGACCGCCCCGGCTCCAGAGTCCGCTGCTGCCCGTTGATCTCAATGACGAGTTGCGGCACTGCGCGCCTGCCCCGCTCTCTCGGTCCCCCGATTTCGGCCCCCGACCGGGGCGGTGTCCTGCAATCTGACGGGGGAATCATTCCAGCCCGCCGCCCGTTGGTGAAAGTCACCCCCGGTGACTGTGACCAGGCGGCAACGATTCGCGGACGCCCCCGCCACCGCTCCCCGATGTCACCTCTGCGCAACCACGCGGTCACCACGATCGTGCGCACACTTTCCACCACCTCCGACCCGACCGGTCCACGACGCGGACGGGTGCCGTGGCCTCGCCGGACGCCCGGTAGCGTGGGAGGCATCATGAACGCATCGCCCTTGGCCGCCGAGCCGTTCCCCGCCCCGCAGCCCCGGACCGAGGACGAGCGCACCCTGCTCGTCAAGGTGTTCGGCAAGGACCGCCCCGGCATCACCGCCGGCCTCTTCGCCACGCTGGCCGGGTTCGACGTCGACGTGATCGACATCGAGCAGGTCGTCACCCGTGGCCGGATAACGCTGTGCGCCCTGGTCACCCCGCCGGCCGCCGGCGCCCCCGGTGCCGAGGGCGAGCTGCGCTCGACCGTGCACCGCTGGGCCGAGGAGCAGAAGCTCCAGGCCGAGATCATCTCCGGCACCGGCGACAACCGGCCGCGCCGCGAGGGCCGCTCGCACGTCACCGTGCTGGGCCACCCGCTGACCGCCTCGGCGGTCTCGGCGCTGACCTCGCGGATCACCGAGGCCGGCGGCAACATCGACCGCGTCTTCCGGCTGGCCAAGTACCCGGTGACGGCGGTCGAGCTGGCCGTCTCCGGTGTCGCCACCGAGCAGCTGCGCGCCGAGCTGGCCCAGGAGGCGGCCACCCAGCGGGTGGACATCGCCGTGGTGGCGGCCGGGCTGGAGCGCCGGGCCAAGCGGCTGGTGGTGATGGACGTCGACTCGACGCTCATCCAGGACGAGGTGATCGAGCTCTTCGCCGCCCACGCGGGCTGCGAGCAGGAGGTCGCCGAGGTGACGGCCGCGGCGATGCGCGGCGAGCTGGACTTCGCCGAGTCGCTGCGCGCCCGGGTGGCGCTGCTGGCCGGGCTGGACGCCTCGGTGACCGAGAAGGTGCGCACCGAGGTCCGGTTCACCCCGGGCGCGCGCACCCTGATCCGCACCCTGCAGCGGCTGGGCTTCCAGGTCGCGGTGGTCTCCGGCGGGTTCACCCAGGTCACCGACCACCTGGTGGAGCAGCTGGGCCTGGACTTCGCGGCGGCCAACACCCTGGAGGTGGTGGACGGCAGGTTCACCGGCCGGGTGGTCGGCGAGATCGTGGACCGGGCGGGCAAGGCGCGCTGGCTGGCCCGGTTCGCCGAGCAGGCCAAGGTGCCGCTGGAGCAGACGGTGGCGATCGGCGACGGCGCCAACGACCTGGACATGCTGAACGCGGCCGGGCTGGGCGTGGCGTTCAACGCCAAGCCGGTCGTCCGCGAGGCCGCCGACACCGCGGTGAACGTGCCGTTCCTGGACACCGTTCTCTACCTGCTGGGCATCACCCGCGAGGAGGTCGAGGCGGCCGACGCGCTCGACGGCACGCCGACCGAGTAGCCGCAGCCGAACGGGCGGGAGGGGCGCGCGGATGATCCGCGCGCCCCTCCCCGTTCCGGTCGACCCGCCGCGGGGCCCGCCCTGCCGCGCTCGGTCCTGCGGCGCTCAGTCCTGCCGCGCTCAGTCCTGCGGCGTGTAGTACGAGACCAGCGCGGCCACGCCCGGCTCGACGCCCTTCCACGAGCCGCTGAAGCTGAGCACCGCGATGGCCGCGGTGGGGAAGCCGCCCAGCCGCAGCCGCTCCAGTGCGTCCCGGTCGCCCTCGTCGCCGGCCAGCACCTGGGTCAGCCCGAGCACCCCGGGATTGTGGCCGACCAGCACCAGGTCGGCGTAGTCGTCCGAGGTCTCCTGGAGGACGGTGATGATCTCGCCGGGGCTGGCCTCGTAGATCCGCTGCTCGTACACGGTCTTGCGGGAGCGCTTGGGCAGCTCGTGCGCGGCGAGCTTCCAGGTCTCGCGCGTGCGCAGGGCGTCCGAGCAGAGCACGTAGTCGGGGTTGATGCCGGAATCGGCCAGCCAGCGGCCGGCTTCCGGGGCCTGGTGGCGGCCCCGGTCGGCCAGCGGCCGCTCGTGGTCGTCGACGCCGTTGGGCCAGTCGGCCTTGGCATGGCGGAGAACGATGATCCTGCGGGGCGTGTCGGCGCTCATACCCAGCAAGCTTGGCAGAAAAGCCGCTCCGCGGCGCGATGCTGCCGGTTGCCGCCACCCGCAGGGGTGGAGGGTGCCATCATGCGCCGTTCGCCGGGACTTGGCCCGGTGGACGGCCGACGGTCACCGCGGGTGCCGCCGGGGCCTCGGCCGTGCTCCGGTCAGCCCAGGTTCTTGGCCACGATGGCGACGATGACGAGCGCCAGCACGATGCCGCCGATCGTCGCGGCGAGCCGGCCCAGCTTCTTGTGGCCGTCGGTGGGGTTCGGTTCGAGTACGGGCATGACCGGATTCTCCCATCCCGAACGGGACCGCCCGCCACCGCCCCCGGCCCGGCCGGACCCCGCAGGGGCGGGATCCGGCCGTCGCTCCCCGCCGGTCAGGGCCGGACGCCGGCGGCGACCGGGCGCGCCGCCTCGTCCTCGATGTGCCGGGCCATCGCCGCCCGCAGGCCGAACAGCATCTGCGGCACCAGCAGCAGGGCCAGGAAGCCCAGCGGCAGGTACCAGGTGCCGGTGGCCTGGTAGAGCCGGCCGATCAGGATCGGGCCGGGGATCGAGATCAGGTAGCCGACGCCCTGTGCGAAGGCGGAGAGCTGGGCCACCCCGCCGGCGGTGCGGGCGCGCAGGCCGATCATGGTGAGCACCAGCGGGAAGGCGCAGTTGGACAGGCCCACCAGGGTCGCCCAGGCCCAGGGCGCGGCGGACGGCGCCAGCGCCAGCCCGGCGTACCCGGCGATGCCGCAGGAGGCGAGCACCACGACGAAGAGCCGCTGGTCGCCGCGGCGGGCGGCGAGGTTGGGCAGGACGAAGGAGACCGGGACGCCGATCACCATGGTCAGCGCCAGCAGCACCCCGGAGGCGCCCTCGGAGACGCCGGCGTCCTGGAAGATCTTCGGCAGCCAGCCCATCACCACGTAGGCGCCGGTCGCCTGGAGGCCGAAGAAGCAGGCCATCGCCCAGGCGGTGCGGCTGCGGGTGATCGGCAGCCGGTCCGCCGCCGCGCCGCCGGCGCGGTCGCCGCGCTCGCGCCGGGCCGCCATGACGGGCACCCAGAGCAGCAGGGCGAGTGCGCCCAGCCCGGCCCAGACGCCCAGGCCCACCCGCCAGTCGCCGCCGAGCGCGCCGGTCAGCGGCACGGTGACGGCCGCGGCGAGCGAGGTGCCGGCCGACAGCGACATCGAGTACAGGCCGATCATCGGACCGACCTTCTCCGGGAAGTACCGCTTGATCACCACCGGGATCAGCACGTTGGAGACCGCCACCCCGGCCAGCGCCAGCGCCGTGAGCAGCAGGAAGACCGCCGTGCCGCCGGCGAAGGAGCGGGCCAGCACGCCCGCGGTGATCGCCGCCATGCCGGCGGTGATCACGGCGATCGGGCCGATCCGCCGGGCCATGCCGGGGGCCGCGAAGCCGAACAGCGCGAAGCAGAGCGAGGGGACGGCGGTGAGCAGCCCGGCCAGCGTCGGGTTCATCCCGAGGTCGGTGCGGACCTGGTCGAGCAGCGGCCCGAGGCTGGTGACGACGGGCCGGAGGTTGAAGGCGGCGACGGCGATCGCGACGGCGAACAGCCAGCCGAGGTGGCTGCTGCGGGCGGAGGCGGGCCGCTCGGTCTGCGGTCCGGCCCCCGTTCGGGGAGGGGTGGTGGTGTCTGCTGCGGGTGGCATGCGAGCCATCATAGAATGATGGGATGAATTAGCGCACCCTGGACTTGGCATGATGTGCCGACCCGCCCGTGGCCGACCACCCCGGCCAGTCCACCCGCCCGGCGGCCCACCCGTGTGGGCCCGCGGGCACTGCCGACCCCCGAAGCCGCAAGGAGTCCCCCGTGGCGCTGTCCTCTCCGAGGCGCACCCCGCTGTCCGACCAGGTGATCGCGCAGCTGCGCGCCCAGATCACCTCGGGCGAGTGGCCCGTCGGCTCGCGCATCCCGACCGAGGCCGCCCTGGTCGAGCAGCTCGGCGTCGCCCGCAACACCGTCCGCGAGGCCGTCCGCGCCCTCGCCCACAACGGCCTGCTGGACATCCGGCAGGGTTCCGGCACCTACGTCCTCGCCACCAGCGAGCTGGCCGGGGTCATGCACCGCCGGTTCGCCGACGCCGACCAGGCACAGGTCGCCGAGCTGCGGGTCGCGCTGGAGACCTCGGCCGCCGGCCTGGCCGCCACCCGGCGCACCGACCGCGACCTCGTCCTCCTGGAGGCCGCCCTGGCCCGCCGCGAGGACGCCTGGCGCTCCGGCGACGCCGAGGACTTCGTCCAGGCCGACGCCGCCTTCCACCAGGCCGTGGTCTCCGCCGCCCACAACGACGTCCTCGCCGCCGTCTACGCCGACCTGGGCGAGGTCACCCGGGCCCACCTGCGCCACGACGTCGGCCCCGAGCTGATCGCCGAGCGCTACCTCGGCCACGACACGATCCTGGACGCCATCCGGGCCGGCGACGCCGCCCGGGCCTCGCTGGAAGCGGGGCGCGCGATCGGCGCCTGCGCCACCGACACCGAGGTCTGACGCCCGCCCGCACCGGGGCCGCCCCTCCCCGGCGGCCCGTTCGGCGTGCTCCGGGGCTCGCGGGGGGGCGGATGCGGTCCGGAATTCCGCCGCGAATTCCCCCGTGGACCACGAACGAGCGAACTGCGACCGACACGCGGGCCGACGGCGGCTGACGTCCCGTAGGATCCGGACTCGGTCAAGCATCTGCCAAGCGTGCGCAAAGCGGGGAGATTCCGATGGCTGCTCCGGGCACCCCGCCGGGCGGGGTACCGACCAGGGTCTCCACCACCGCGCTCGACCGGGCCGCCACCTCGCTCGGCGCCATCGCCGACGACAGCACGGCCGCCGGGCGGACCGCCGACGAGTCCACCGGGAACGCGGCGTCGAAGCTGGGCGGGTGGGACATCGCGGAGGCCCTGCGCGGCACGCTCCGGGAGTGGCACGAGCAGGTCGCCCAGCTCAACGGCCGGCTCAACCAGGAGGCCGGGATGATGCGGCAGACCCACAGCAACTACCTGAGCGTCGAGCACGGCATCGCCGCGTCCTTCCCCGGGGGTGCGTGAGCGTGCCGGGCTTCGAGGACGTCCTGAAGGCCGACCTCTCGGGCCTGGCCCGGGCCGCCGCCGACTGGACCGCGATGGCCGGGGCGTACGAGGCCGTCCAGCACCGGATGGAGCGGGAGGTGCTCCCGGTCACCGGCGGCAGCCTCTGGGTCGGCCCCACCGCGGCCGCCGCCGACCTGCACCTGCGGCCCACCCGGCAGCAGACCGTCGACGCACAGACCGAGGCCCGGGCCGTCGCCTCGATCATCGCGGACGCGCACGACGACTTCGCCTCCGCGCAGGAGCGGCTGCGGCGCACCGTCCGGGCCGCGGAGGCCGACGGCATGCGGGTGACCGGCACCGGCGCCGTCGTGTTCGACCTCGGCGGCCTCGACCCGGCGCTCCGGGCCGACTACCGCCACGACGCCGACCAGCAGCGCGAGCGCGCCGCGGCCGCCGGCCGGTGGGCCCGGCAGATCGAGGGATGCCTGGAGGAGGCCACCGCCGCCGACCGGCGCGCCGCGCTCCGGCTCCGCCGGGCCGCGAAGGTCGGCGACCCGGTGAACACCTTCAACGGCCGTGCGCTCGGCGGCGGCGACGCGGCCGACGCCGCGCGGGCCGCCGAGCTCGCCCGGCGGCTCGCCGACGGCGGCCGGCTCGGCCCGGAGGAGCTGGCCGAGCTCGGCGACCTGATGAAGGCGGACTCCGGCCGCCCGGAGTTCGGCCGGACCCTGCTCACCGCGCTCGGTCCCACCGGCCTGCTGCGGCTCGCCGACGAGCTGGACCTGCGGATCAACGCCCGCGGCGGACCGCTCAGGGCCGAGTACGACGCGCTGCGCACGAGCCTCGCCGACACCGTCGCCGGCGCCACCCGCGACCCGGCGAGCGGGTTCTACCGGGACTTCCGCGCGGGCCTGCGGGAGGCCGGCCTCCGGAGCGTGAACGAGCACCGGCCCGGCGGCGGCGCGGAGCCCGTCTCCGGCTACCAGGCCCTCGCCACCCTGCTCCGGCACGGCGGCGCGGGCTACGGCAAGGAGTTCCTGAACGACCTCGGCACCGACCTCCTCGACGCCGAGCGCAGCGGCCGCAGCCGCCCGGCGCACCAGTTCAACGGCCCGCGCCCGGACCTGGTGCACGACCCCGTCGACGGCGTGCTCGGCCTGATGGGCCGCAATCCGGAGGCCGCCGCCCTGTTCCTGGACCCGCAGTCCCCCGGCGCCGGGGACCGCCTGGCGTACCTGCTGCGCGGCCGCACCTGGCCGTCGATGTCCGCCACCACCCTGTACGGGCCGCCGGTCGCCGATCCGCACACCCACCGGAGCGGCCTCGCCGCCGCGCTGGAGGCAGCCGCCACCGGCGACGTCGCGGGCGGGACCGGCCGCCACGGCGGACCGCACACCCCGGCGCAGGCCCGCGTCCTGCAGGGCGTCGTCGACGCGCTGGACGCGGACGGCCGGGGCGCCGAGATCCACCAGGACCTCCGGGGGCCGCTGGCCGGCGCGCTCGCCGACTACGCGCAGGACACCCACCGGATCCTGAGCGAGCACGTCGGCACCGCCGCGCACGCCGGGGCCTGGGAGGACGGCGGCGCCGGCCGGCTCGGCGGCAGCAGCGACCACCTGGTCCGGGTCCTGCGCGGCGTCGCCGAGGAGCCCGAGGCCTACGCGGCGCTCTACCGCGCCGAGCGCGCCGAGGCGGCGCGGACCGTCGCCGCGCTGCCGCCCGACCCGGGGGCGGAGGACGCCGACCGCGCCCTGGCCGGCCAGCGCGTCGGCACCGCGCTCGGCGCCTACGACGCCGTGCGCGCCTCGGTCCTGCTCGACGGGAAGGACGACCGGATGGCGTGGGCGGACCGGACCGGCGCCCTGGTCTCCACCCTGGGCGGCACCGCGGCCGGGTTCGTCCCCGAGGGCGGCGAGCTCGCGGCCGCCCTGGCCGAACACGGCGCCGGGGCCTGGGCCGAGCACGTCAAGGAGGAGGCGCAGCACCGGGGCAACCTGGACGCCTCCGACCATCACACGGCCGGCCTGACCGAGAGCCGGCGGATGGTGCTGGAGTGGGGCCGGCTGCACGGGTACGGCCCGGACGCCCCGCTGGTGGACCGGGTCTCCGCCGCCATGGACACCGGTCACGACACCGGCTACCACAACGCGGCCGTCGCCCTGGGCCGCAACGGCCAGAAGTGAGCCCGCGCCGCTGCGCACGGCGGCGGCCCTACGCCCGGCGGCGGCGCCTCGGGAAACGCGCGGTGCCCGGCACCCCGCGAGGGGTACCGGGCACCGCGGGAGCGGAACCGGGCCGTCAGGCGCCGATGGCGTGCAGGCCGCCGTCCACGTGGACGATCTCACCGGTGGTCTTCGGGAACCAGTCCGACAGCAGGGCGACGACGCCGCGGCCGGCCGGCTCCGGGTCGCTCAGGTCCCACTTCAGCGGGGAGCGCGCGTCCCAGGTGGCGGCCAGGTCGGGGAAGCCCGGGATGGACTTGGCGGCCATCGAGCCGATCGGGCCGGCCGAGATCAGGTTGCAGCGGATGTTGCGCTCGCCCAGGTAGCGCGCCAGGTAGCGGTTGGTGGACTCCAGCGCGGCCTTGGCCGGGCCCATCCAGTCGTACTGCGGCCAGGCGTACTGCGCGTCGAAGGTCAGGCCGACGACCGAGCCGCCGTCCTGCATCAGCGGCAGCAGCGCCATGGTGAGCGACTTCAGCGAGAACGCCGAGACGTTCATCGCGGTGGCCACGGACTCCCACGGGGTGTCCAGGAAGTTGCCGCCGAGGGCGTCCTGCGGGGCGAAGCCGATCGAGTGGACGATGCCGTCCAGGCTCGGCAGGTGCTCGCGGACCTGGTCGGCGATGCCGGCCAGCTGCTCCTCGCTGGAGACGTCCAGCTCCAGCACCTTGACCGGCTTCGGCAGCTTCCTGGCGATCCGCTCGGTCAGCGTCGGACGCGGGAAGGCGGTGAGGATGACCTCGGCGCCCTGCTCCTGGGCGAGCTTCGCGGTGTGGAAGGCGATGGAGGACTCCATCAGCACCCCGGTGATCAGGATCCGCTTGCCCTCAAGGATTCCACTCATGTTCAGTGACCCATGCCCAATCCGCCGTCGACGGGAATGACGGCTCCGGTGATGTACGCGGCCTCGTCCGAACCGAGGAACCGCACGGTGTTGGCGACCTCGGCGGGCGCCGCGTAGCGGCCCAGCGGCACGCCCGAGACGATCTCCGCACGGCGCTCGTCGCTGAGCACTGCGGTCATGTCGGTGTCGACGAAGCCGGGGGCGACCACGTTGACGGTGATGTTGCGCGGGCCGAGCTCGCGCGCCAGCGAGCGCGCGAAGCCGACCAGGCCGGCCTTGGAGGCGGCGTAGTTGGCCTGGCCCGGGGAGCCGGAGAGGCCGACCACCGAGGAGATCAGCACGACCCGGCCCTTGCGGGCGCGCATCATCAGCTTGGACGCGCGCTTGACCACCCGGAACGCGCCGGTGAGGTTGGTGTCCACGACGGAGGTGAAGTCCTCCTCCGACATGCGCAGCAGCAGCGTGTCGTTGGTGATGCCGGCGTTGGCGACCAGCACCTCGACGCCGCCGTGCTTGGCCTCGATCTCGGTGAACGCCGCGTCGACCTGGGCGCCGTCGGTGATGTCGCAGCGCACCGCGAGGACGTCGTACTTGGCCAGCTCCTCGGGCACCTCGCCCGAGCGGCTGGTGATGGCGACCTTGTCGCCCGCCTCGGCGAAGGCCAGGGCGATCGCGAGGCCGATGCCCCGGTTTCCTCCGGTGACGAGAACCGAGCGGCTCAACGATCCACCTCTCTCCGTGAGTGTGCGTACGTCGGAATGCGCACGCAGTGTGACGCTATCGGTCGGTACCGGACGGAGACGCATCGGGCTCCCACAGCGCCTCACCGGCGGAACTGTCGCAATCCGACAATCCGCGACCGCGCCGGTCCGGCACCGTCCGCGCCCTCCGCGACGGGCCCTGCCCGGGGCGGGCGGGCCGTCCGGGGCCTCGCGACGGAGCCCGCCGGGCCCGGTCACCCGCGTGCCGCGGGAACACCCGGACGGACGCACCCGTTGCCCCCGGTGGTGCGGCACCACCGGGGTCGACCGTACCGCTTCCCCTGGACCGGCCCCGGCGCACGCGCGGCCCAGTGGCCCGCGGCGAGCACGGCAGACGAGCGAAGGCAGACCGCGGATGAACGACGCACGGCCCGGAACCACCCACCGGCGCGGACGACTGCTGGCCCTGGCCGCCCTGGCGGCCGGCGCGGGGGCGGCCGCCTGGTCGCTGCGCGACCTGCCGGCGGCGTTCGGACGCCGGCCGGACGGCGAGCACGACGAGCGGGTGCGCAACTCGCCGCAGTACCGGGACGGCGTCTTCCACAACGCGCCCTCCACCGTCGCCGGGACCTCGGCCGCCCCCGGCGTCGACCGGGACGGCATGCGCCGGATGCTGTTCCAGCGCGAGGGCCGGGTGCCCACCCGCCCGGTGCCGACCGTCCGCCCGGCCGGGGGGCCGCGGCCGGCCGCCGAGGGCGTCGAGGTCACCTGGTACGGCCACGCGTCCGCGCTGGTCGAGGTCGAGGGCGCCCGGGTGCTGCTCGACCCGGTCTGGAGCGACCGCTGCTCCCCCTCCGCGCACGTCGGCCCGAAGCGGCTGCACCCGGTGCCGGTGGAGCTGGAGGAACTGCCGCAGGTCGACGCGGTGCTCATCTCGCACGACCACTACGACCACCTGGACATGGCGACGGTCAAGCGGCTGGTCCGCAGCCAGTCCGCGCCGTTCGCCGTCCCGCTCGGCATCGGCTCCCACCTGCGCCGCTGGGGCGTCCCGGAGCACCGGATCATCGAGCTGGACTGGGACGAGACCTGCACCCTCGGCGAGCTGGCGGTCACCCTGACCGCCGCCCACCACTTCTCCGGCCGCGGCCTGACCCGGAACACCACCCTCTGGGGCTCCTGGGTGATCGCCGGACCGACCCGCCGGGTCTTCTACACCGGGGACTCCGGCTACTTCGAGGGCTACGCCAGGATCGGCGCCGAGCACGGCCCGTTCGACGCCGCGCTGGTCCAGATCGGCGCCTACGACACGGCCTGGGCCGACATCCACATGACGCCGGAGGACGCCGTCCGCGCCCACCGCGAGCTCGGCGCCGGCCTGCTGGTCCCGGTCCACTGGTGCACCTTCAACCTGGCCCCGCACCCCTGGTCCGAGCCGATCGAGCGGCTGCTCGCGGAGGCCAAGCAGCAGGCCGTCCCGCTCGCCGTGCCGCGCCCCGGCGAGCGGGTCGACGTCGACAACCCGCCGGAGCTGGACGGCTGGTGGGAGGGCGTCGTCTGACGCCGCGAGGGCCGGCGCCGCACCGCCGCGGGAATGCCCGGCGGGGCACGGCGAAATGCGCTGGCCCTAACCCCCTGGACGGGACATGATGCGGTGCGGGCACCCCTGTGCAGGGGCCGTCCGCACCGCCATCCCCCCGACCAGGGAGCCCGATTGCCCGCGATGCCCCCGACCAGCAGCGCCGGCGCCCCGCACGGACGCGCCGTCGACCCGCTGTTCCTCGCCTACCCGCTGCACGCCCTGGCCGACGCCGCCCTCACCCGGGCCCGCGAACTCGGCGCCGCGCACGCCGACTTCCGGCTGGAGCGGGTTCGCAGCGCCTCCTGGCGGCTGCGCGACGCCCGCCCGGCCGGGACCTCCGACAGCGTCCAGCTCGGCTTCGCCGTCCGGGTGCTGCTGGACGGCGCCTGGGGCTTCGCGGCCGGGGTCGACCTCACCGCGGCCGCGGCGGTCCGGGTGGCGGAGCAGGCCGTCGCCGTGGCCCGCCTCTCCGGCGGGATCAGCCGCGCGGCCGGTTCGGCGGAGCGGGTCGAGCTGGCGGACGAGCCGGTCCACCGGGACGTCACCTGGGTCTCCGCCTACGAGGTGAACCCCTTCGAGGTGCCGGACGCGGAGAAGACGGCGCTGCTCGCCGACTGGAGCTCCCGGCTGCTGGCCGCCGAGGGCGTCTCGCACGTCCAGGCCACGCTGCTGACGGTGCAGGAGAACAAGTTCTACGCCGACACCGCCGGGACCGTCACCACCCAGCAGCGGATCCGGCTGCACCCGGAGCTGGAGGCCACCTCGGTGGACGAGCGCACCGGCGCCTTCGACTCGATGCGCACCCTGGCCCCGCCGGTCGGGCGCGGCTGGGAGTACCTCGCCGGGGCCCGGGGGGCGTCCACCGGCGGACCGGACCGGAAGGGCACCGGCTGGGACTGGGACGCCGAACTCGCCGAACTGCCCGTCCTGCTGGCCGAGAAGATGAAGGCGCCGAGCGTCGAGGCCGGCCGCTACGACCTCGTGATCGACCCGTCCAACCTCTGGCTGACCATCCACGAGTCGATCGGCCACGCGACCGAGCTGGACCGCGCGCTCGGCTACGAGGCCGCCTACGCCGGCACCTCCTTCGCCACCTTCGACAAGCTCGGCTCGCTGCGGTACGGCTCCGAGCTGATGCACGTCACCGGCGACCGCACCGCCGAGCACGGGCTCGCCACCGTCGGCTACGACGACGAGGGCGTCGCCACCCAGTCCTGGGACCTCGTCAAGGACGGCGTGCTGGTGGGCTACCAGCTGGACCGGGCGATGGCCCGGCTCAAGGGCTTCGACCGCTCCAACGGCTGCGCCTTCGCCGACTCCCCCGCCCACGTCCCGGTCCAGCGGATGGCCAACGTCTCGCTCCGGCCGGCCGCCGACGGCCCGTCCACCGAGGGCCTGTTCGCGGGCGTGGAGAACGGCCTCTACATCGTCGGCGACCGCTCCTGGTCGATCGACATGCAGCGGTACAACTTCCAGTTCACCGGCCAGCGCGCGTACGCCATCAAGAACGGCGAACTCGCCGGCCAGGTCAAGGACTTCGCCTACCAGGCCACCACCACCGACTTCTGGGGCTCGATGGCGGCCGTCGGCGGCCCGCAGACCTACGTCCTCGGCGGGGCCTTCAACTGCGGCAAGGCGCAGCCCGGCCAGGTCGCGGCGGTCAGCCACGGCTGCCCGTCGGCGCTGTTCCGCAACGTCAACGTGCTCAACACCCAGCAGGAGGCGGGTCACTGATGGCCGCGACGCAGCCCCACGAACTCGTCGAGCTGGCGCTCGGCCTCTCCCGCGCCGACGGCTGCGTGGTGATCGCCGACGAGGAGTCCACCGCCAACCTCCGCTGGGCCGGCAACGCGCTGACCACCAACGGCGTCACCCGGGGCCGCCGGCTCACCGTGATCGCCACGGTGGCCGGCGCCGAGGGCACCGCCTCCGGGGTGGTCTCCCGCGAGGCCGTCGTCCCCGAGGACGTGGAGGGCCTGGTCCGGGCCGCCGAGGAGGCCGCCCGGGCCGCCGGACCGGCCGAGGACGCCCAGCCGCTGATCGGCGACCGGCCGTCCTCGCCGGACTTCACCGCCCCGCCCGCCGAGACCTCGATCGAGGTGTTCGCGGCCTTCGCCCCGGCCCTCGGCGAGGCCTTCGCCCGCGCCGCCGCGCAGGGCGAACTGCTCTACGGCTTCGCCCGGCACGAGCTGGTCTCCAGCTACCTGGGCACCTCCACCGGCCTGCGGCTGCGCCACGACCAGCCCACCGGCATGGTCGAGGTGAACGCCAAGACCGCCGACCTCTCCGGCTCGGCCTGGACCGGCGCCGCCACCCGCGACTTCACCGACGTGGACGTCACCGACCTGCACGCCCAGCTCACCCGGCGGCTCGCCTGGGGCGCCTGCAAGGTCGAGCTGCCGGCCGGACGGTACGAGACGCTGCTGCCGCCCTCGGCGGTGGCCGATCTGATGGTCTACCTGAGCTGGTCCGCGGGCGGCCGCGACGCCTTCGAGGGCCGCACGGTGTTCTCCAAGCCCGGCGGCGGCACCCGGATCGGTGACAAGCTCAGCAGGCTGCCGCTGACCCTGCGCTCCGACCCGGCCGAGCCGGGCCTGGAGACCTCGCCGTTCGTGCTGGTGCACTCCACCGGCGGGGACGCCTCGGTGTTCGACAACGGCGCCGGGCTGAGCGCGACCGACTGGATCCGCGACGGGGAGCTGACCGGCCTGGTCACCAACCGGTTCACCGCCGGGCTGACCGGCCTGCCGGTGCGCCCGGCCGTCGACAACCTCGTCCTGGAGGCGGCCGACCAGGCGGCCGCGCCGACCCTGGACGAGATGATCGCCCGCACCGAGCGCGGCCTGCTGCTCACCTGCCTCTGGTACATCCGCGAGGTGGACCCGGCGACGCTGCTGCTCACCGGCCTCACCCGGGACGGCGTGTACCTGGTGGAGAACGGCGAGGTGGTCGGCGCGGTCAACAACTTCCGGTTCAACGAGTCGCCGGTCGAGCTGCTCGGCCGGATCACCGAGGTGGGCCGCACCGAGCACTGCCTGCCGCGGGAGTGGAGCGACTGGTTCACCCGGGCGGCGATGCCGCCGGTGCGGGTGCCCGACTTCAACATGAGTTCGGTCAGCCAGGCCTCGTAGCAGGCCGTCGGCGGCCCCGGAGGGAAGGATCGGGAAGAGTGGACGAGAAGCGCACGGTCAAGACCAGCAAGATGCTGTCCCGCATCCTGCGGCACGATCCCGGCCGCGCCGGGATCACCCTGGACGCGGCCGGCTGGGTCCGGGTGGACGTGCTGCTGGCCGGACTGGCGGCCCGCGGCACCAGGCTGACCCGGGCCGAGCTGGACCACGTGGTCGCGACCAACAACAAGCGCCGCTTCGCCTACTCCGAGGACGGCCTCTCGATCCGGGCCAGCCAGGGCCACACGGTGGCGGTCGACCTCGGCCTGGCCGCCACCGAGCCGCCGGCGGTGCTGTTCCACGGCACCGCCACCGGGAACCTGGGCGCGATCTTCCGGGACGGCCTGCTGCCGATGGCCAGGCAGGACGTCCACCTCTCCGCCGACACCGAGACGGCCGTGCGGGTCGGTTCCCGGCACGGCCGCCCGGTGGTGCTGACGGTGGACGCGGCCGCGATGGCGGCGGCCGGCCACGAGTTCCGGATCAGCGCGAACGGCGTCTGGCTGACCGGCGCCGTCCCGCCGGAGTACCTCTCCCGGCCGCAGTAGCGCGTGTCCGTCCGACCCGGTCTCGTCGCCGGCCACCTCGCGGCGTACCGTGAGGAGGCCGTGCGACGAGCGCGGGTGCTTGGACGAGGGCGGTTGGACATGGACAGAAGCTCCGACAGCGGACCGGTCTACCGGATCACGGGTGCGCGCAGCAGCCTCACCGAGGACGTCCGCGGACGGCAGCGCCGCTACGTGGCCTCGATGCTCCTGCGCACCCTCTGCGTGCTGGCCGCCGTGGTGCTGTGGGACATCCAGCGGTGGCTGGCCTTCGCCGCGCTCGCGGGCGGGGTGCTGATGCCGTACTTCGCCGTGCTGATAGCCAATGCCGGTCGGGAGAAGGCCCCGGGGCTGCCGAGCACCTTCGACATGCCCCCGGACGTCCCGCTGATGCTCGGCCCCGGAGGGACGGGTGGGGCGGGCGCGACGCGCGGGACGGGTGCAACGGAGGGTGCTGCCACCGATTCTTCACAGAGCTCAAGCTGACCGCCCGTTTTGCGGTGGCTTGCGGCGACTCGTCGAGCGGAAACCTCAAAAGAACCTCAGATTAATCATGCAAGACCTCCCCATACCGGGGCCCGGTCGTGACATACTGCGTACGCGCTCCGCATCCCCCGTCGGAGCGACGGACCGACGCCGGGCGGCTCCCCCCGTGGCTGCCCGGCGTCGCCATGCCCTCGTCCGGGCAGGGCGCGGGGCGCACCCGCGCGCGTGAAAGACTGGCGGTGCAGACCCACCCGCCACACGTTCGAGGACGGCCCCGATGGACACCCCGCAGACCGCGATCTGCTCCGCCAAGGGCTGCCGGGCGGACGCCCGCTGGGTGCTCGTCTGGAACAACCCCAAGCTGCACACCCCGGACCGCCGCAAGACCTGGGCGGCCTGCGACGAGCACCGCGAGCACCTCTCCCAGTTCCTGGGCGTGCGCGGCTTCCTCAAGGAGGTCGTCGCCGTCGCGGACTGGACCCCCGAGGACGCGCGCGACGCGTCCTGACCGGGCAGCCCCCGACGCCCCGGCTTCCGAGCCGCTAGCCGCCGATCGCCGACATCGGCCGCTCGGGCTGGTGGAACTCCGGGGCGTCGATCCCGGCGCCGGCCTTCTTGCCCCACATCGCCGCGCGCCAGAGCTCGCCGATCTCGGCGTCGCCGGCGCCCGAGCGCAGGGCCGTCCGCAGGTCCGTCTCCCCGGTCGCGAAGAGGCAGTTGCGCACCTGACCGTCGGCGGTCAGCCGGGTCCGGTCGCAGGCACGGCAGAACGGGCGGGTCACCGAGGCGATCACCCCGACCCGGCCGGGGCCGCCGTCCACCAGCCAGCGCTCGGCCGGAGCCGCCCCGCGCCGGGCGGACGGCTCGGGGGTGAGCGCGAACCTCACCGAGAGCCGCTCCAGGATCTCCTCCGCTGTGATCATCGACGAGCGGTCCCAGCCGTGCTGGGCGTCCAGCGGCATCTGCTCGATGAACCGCAGCTCGTAGCCGCGCTCCAGGCACCAGGCGAGCAGGTCGGGCGCCTCGTGGTCGTTGACCCCGCGCATCAGCACGGCGTTCAGCTTGACCGGCAGCAGCCCGGCGGCCTCCGCGGCGGCCAGCCCGTCCAGCACGTCCTGGTGCCGGCGTCGCCGGGTGAGGGTCCAGAAGGTCTCCGGGTCGAGGGTGTCGAGCGAGACGTTCACCCGGTCCAGCCCGGCGGCCCGCAGCGCCTCGGCCGTCCGGGCCAGGCCGACGGCATTGGTGGTCAGGGAGAGTTCGGGGCGCGGTTCGAGTTCCGCGCAGGCGGCGACGATGCCCACCAGCCCCGGCCGCAGCAGCGGCTCGCCGCCGGTGAACCGGACCTCCCGGACGCCGAGGTCGCGCACGGCGATCTCCACCAGTCGGACGATCTCCTCGTCGGTGAGCAGCTCCGGCTTGGCCAGCCACTGCAGGCCCTCCTCGGGCATGCAGTAGGTGCAGCGCAGATTGCACCGGTCCGTGAGGGAGACCCGCAGGTCGACGGCCTGCCGGCCGAATGTGTCGAGGAGCACGGCAGTCCTTTCCCGAGTGTGGTGGCCGATGACGCGGCCGGCCCGGCCGCCGCAACGGCGGGCCGGGCCAGCTTAGTCATCGTGTGCCCGTCAGTGGGCGCCCAGTCCGGTCAGTGAGCGGACCTCCAGTTCAGCGTACTTCTCCCCGTCGGCCGGCTCCCTGGAGAGCAGGGTTCCGATCCAGCCGGCCAGGAAGCCGACCGGGATGGAGACCAGGCCGGGGTTCTCCAGCGGGAACCAATGGAAGTCGGAGTGCGGGAAGAGCGCGTTCTTCCCGCCGGAGACCACCGGGGAGAAGAACACCAGCGTCACCGAGGTGATCAGGCCCGCGTAGACCGAGCTGACCGCGCCCGCGGTGGTGAAGCGCTTCCAGAACAGCGAGTAGAGCAGAGTGGGCAGGTTGGCCGAGGCCGCCACCGCGAAGGCCAGCGCGACCAGCGCCGCGGTGTTGAGCTTGCCCGCGAAGAGGCTGAGCACGATCGCGACCGCGCCGATCGCCACGGCCGCCCACTTCGCCGACAGCACCTCCTCCTTCTCCGTGGCCCGCCCGCGCCGGATGACGTTGGCGTAGAGGTCGTGGGCGAAGGAGGCGGAGGAGGCCAGGGTGAGGCCGGCCACCACGGCCAGGATGGTGGCGAAGGCGACCGCGGAGATCACCGCGAGCAGGATCGCGCCGCCGGTCGACCCCGCGCCGCCGCCCAGCACCTCGGCCAGCTGCGGCGCCGCCGTGTTGCCGGACGGGCTGACGTCCTTGATCGCCTTGGGGCCGACCAGCGCCGCCGCGCCGAAGCCGAGCGCCAGGGTCATCAGGTAGAAGCCGCCGATGATGCCGATCGCCCAGAGCACCGACTTCCGGGCCGCCTTGGCGGTGGGCACGGTGTAGAAGCGGACCAGGATGTGCGGCAGCCCGGCCGTGCCGAGCACCAGCGCGATCCCCAGGCTGAGGAAGTCGAGTTTGCTCGTCCCGCTGGCCCCGTACTTCAGCCCCGGCTCCAGGAACGCGGCCCCCTTGCCGCTGGCGTCGGCCGCGGCGCCGAGCAGCTCCGAGGGGTTGAAGTGGTACTTGGCCAGCACCAGGACGGTCATCAGCCCGGTGCCGGCGATCAGCAGCACCGCCTTGACGATCTGCACCCAGGTGGTGCCCTTCATCCCGCCGATCACCACGTAGATCACCATCAGCGCACCGACGGCCACGATGGTGCCCTGCTTGGCCCGGTCCCCGCTGACGCCGAGCAGCAGCGCCACCAGCGACCCGGCGCCGACCATCTGGGCGAGCAGGTAGAAGATCGAGACCACGATGGTGGAGATGCCGGCCGCGGTCCGCACCGGGCGCTGGCGCATCCGGAACGCGAGCACGTCGGCCATGGTGTACCGGCCGGAGTTGCGCAGCGGCTCGGCGACCAGCAGCAGCGCCACCAACCAGGCCACCAGGAAGCCGATCGAGTAGAGGAAGCCGTCGTACCCGGAGAGCGCGATGGCCCCGGCGATGCCGAGGAACGAGGCGGCGGACATGTAGTCGCCGGAGATCGCCAGGCCGTTCTGGAAGCCGGTGAAGCCGCGGCCGCCGGCGTAGAAGTCGGAGGCGCTCCTGGTCTGCCGGCCGGCCCAGATGGTGATGGCCAGGGTGGCTCCGACGAAGAGCCCGAAGAGGGTGAGCGTGAGGACCCGGTGCTCCGAGGCGGAGGCGGCGAGGCCGGCGGCGAGGGGGAAGTCGGCGGACTGCGTCATTCGGCGGCCTCCCGGGGGGCGTGGACCACCGCGCCGCGCGCCTCGCGGATCGCGACGGCGCGCGGGTCGATCCGCCGGTTCGCGTAGCGGGCGTACCAGGCGGCGATGGCGAAGGTGGTGACGAACTGCAGCAGGCCCAGCACCAGCGCGACGTTGATGTGCCCGACCACCTTGGTGCCCATCAGACCGGGCGCGTAGCTGGAGAGCAGGACGTAGAGCAGGTACCAGAGGACGAATCCGATGGTGACCGGGAAGGCGAAGCTCCGGAACGAGCTCCGCAGGGCGCGGAACTCCTCGCTCTCCTCGATGAGTTGGACTTCCGTAGGGGCAGTGGTGATCGGCGGCGATTCCACTCTGTCTCCTCACTCCTTCGGCATAGTGGTCGCACAGTGGAACGATCCGACGTGAGTGGCGTCACAGTCCGGATACGCGCCGCGCAATGCTAGGAGCGTCCCGCCCGACCCGAAAGGGGTTGACCGCGATCAGCCAGCCGTTCACCCCCTCGCACTATTCAATTGGCCGAAAATCACCGCACGAACCATGCCGCAGGGGCGGCACCGGGCAACGGTGCCGCCCCTGGTGACGATGCGTCAGAAAGCGATCCGGACCTTCAGTGCAGAGCGGTCGTCCATCGCGCGGTAGCCGTCCGGGACCTCCTCCAGACCGACCGTGCGGTCGAAGACCAGGCCGGGCTCGATGACGCCGTTGAGCACGTCCGGCAGCAGCTCGGGGATGTAGGCCCGGGCCGGCGCGACGCCGCCGTTCAGCGACACGTTTCGGCCGAACATCTGACCGATGTCGACGCCGGCACTGCCGCCGTGCGGCACGCCCACGTAGCCCACCGCGCCGCCGTCACGGGTGATCGAGATCGCCGTGCGCATCGACTCCTCGGTGCCCACCGCCTCCAGCACGGCGTGCGCGCCCTGGCCGCCGGTCAGCTCCTTGACCGCCTCGATCGCGGCCTCGCCGCGCTCGGCGACCACGTCGGTCGCCCCGAACCGGCGGGCCAGATCGGTGCGGGCGGCGTGCCGGCCGAGCGCGATGATCCGGCCCGCGCCGAGCCGGTGGGCCGCCAGTACGCCGCACAGGCCCACCGCGCCGTCACCGACCACCGCGACCGTGGCGCCGGGGCGCACCCGCGCGGAGACGGCGGCGTGGTGGCCGGTGGCCATCACGTCGGAGAGCGCGAGCAGGCTGGGCAGCAGCTTCTCCTCGCCCGCGGCCTCCTTCGGCAGCGCGACCAGCGTGCCGTCGGCGAACGGGACGCGGACCGCCTCGCCCTGGCCGCCGTCCGAACCGACCTGGCCCCAGAACCCGCCGTGCGGGCAGGAGGTGTGCAGACCCTCCCGACAGAAGTCACAGGTGCCGTCCGACCAGACGAACGGGGCCACCACCAGGTCGCCCGGCGTGAAGCCGGTCACCTCGGAGCCGACCGCCTCCACCACGCCGAGGAACTCGTGCCCGATCCGCTGGCCGGCCACCCGGGCCGCCACGCCGCGGTAGGCCCACAGGTCGCTGCCGCAGATGCAGGCGTTGACCACCCGGACCACGGCGTCCGTCGGGTGCTGGACGACCGGGTCCGGCACGTCCTCGATCCGGATGTCGTTGGGGCCGTGGATCACGGTGGCGCGCATGGTGGTTCGTCCTTCGGGGAGACGGCCGCACGGGGGTGCTGCGCGACCGGCGGAATTCGACTGGATGTACGACGAATACCCTGCCCACTCTATTCCGGCCCGGCCTGCGCAACCTTCCGAGCCGGTCCGCCCCCGTCCGGCGCTTATTCTGTTGGACCATGCATGCGATCCAGCCCGAGACGTCCGGCGCGCCGCGGGCCGTCCCCCTCCCCGCCCAGCGCGCCGCCGCCCCCGTCGAGGGCTTCGCGGTGGTGGACGTCGAGACCACCGGGCTCGGCCGCTCGGACCGTGTCATCTCGGCCGGCGTCTACCAGCTGGACGCCGACGGCGACGTCACCGACCACTGGTACACCCTGGTCAACCCCGAGCGGGACCCGGGACCGGTCTGGATCCACGGCCTGACCCGCGAGGCGCTGGCCGGCGCGCCGACCTTCCCGGAGATCGCCGGCGAGTTCGCGGAGCGGCTGCGAGACCGCGTGCTGGTCGCCCACAACGCGCTCTTCGACTGGAACATGATCTCCCGCGAGTTCTCCCGGGCCGGCCTGCGCGCCCCCGTGGACCAGCGGATCTGCACCATGGTGCTCTCCCGCGACCTGCGGCTGCCGCTGCCCAACGGGAAGCTGGCCTCGCTCGCCGCCCACTTCGGCGTCCAGCAGCGCCAGGCGCACAACGCGCTCGACGACGCCCGGGTGCTCGCCGAGGCCTTCCGCCCGAGCCTGCACCTGGCCCGCTCCGGCGGCGTGCCGCTGCCGCTGCAGAACTGCGTCGCGGTCACCGACCTCGGCGAGGACGAGCCCGTCTCCGCCGCCCGCAGCTCGTGGACCGGCTCCGCCTACCGGCAGGCCAAGAAGCGCCCGCCGTGCCCGTACCCCAACCCGGGGCGCTGGGAGGACGGCAAGCCGCTGGTGCAGGGCATGCGGGTGGCGTTCACCGGCGACACCGCCACCGACCGCGAGCTGCTGGAGGACCGCACGGTGGAGGCCGGCCTGCACATCGCCACCTCGGTGAGCCGGCTCACCAGCCTGCTGGTCACCAACGAGCCCGGCAGCTGGAGCGGGAAGGCCCGCAAGGCCCGGGAGGTCGGCACACCGGTGGTCGGCGAGGACGCCTTCCTCCAGTTGCTGCGCGAGGTCGCCCCGCACCCCGGTGCGTGAGGGAGTTGTGAGGTGGGCGTACGGTGCCCATGTGTACCGTTTTCTGCTCTCCCGGCGCTGGCTGATCACCCTGCTGATCGCCCTGCTGCTGATCCCCACGACGATCAAGCTGGGGTTCTGGCAGTACCACCGCCACGAGGCACGGGTGGCCCGCAACGACCTGATCGCCCAGTCCCTCACCGCCCGGCCGGTGGCGTTCGACTCGCTGTCGACCGCGCCCGGCTTCACGGTGCCCAAGGGTCTGACGTGGCGGGCCGTGACGGCCACCGGGCAGTACGACCCGGAGCACGAGTTCGTGGTCCGCAAGCGGACCGACTCCGGCGGGGACAAGATCGGCTACTTCGTCGTCACCCCGCTGCGGCTCTCGGACGGCAAGGGCACCGTCCTGGTGAACCGCGGCTGGGTGCCGTCCGGCGACTCCGCCGCCGCCTACCCGCCGGTGCCGGCCGCCCCGGCCGGCGAGGTCACCCTCACCGGCCGGCTGCGCGCCGACGAGACCTCGGCCGGCAGCGGCATCCGCGACCGGGCCGGCCTCCCCGACCGGCAGTTCAACCTGATCAGCACCCCGCAGCAGGCCAAGGAGACCGGCGCCGCCCTGCTCGGCGGCTACCTGGAGCTCACCGCCACCACCCCGGCCCCGGCCGACCAGCCGGAGCTGCTCCCCGAGCCCAACCACTCCGACATCGGCCCGCACATGGCGTACGCGATCCAGTGGTGGCTGTTCACCGCGATGATCCCGGTCGGGGTCCTGGTGCTGGTCCGCCGCGAGGCGAAGGACCGCGCCAAGGCGGCCGCCGAGGCCGAGCTCCCGCCGGTGGCCGTGCCCGCGTAGCGGCCCCGGAGCCCCGGCTGCCGCACGCGTCCGGCCGCCGCACGCCGTCCGGCCGCTCCCCGGCTACAGGACGTCGTCCAGCTCGCGCAGCAGCCGGGCCTTGGCCCGGGCGCCGACCACGGACCGCACCGGCTCGCCGCCCCGGAACACCATCAGCGTCGGCATCGACAGCACCCCGTACCTGGCCTGGGTCTCCGGATTGCGGTCGACGTCCAGGCTGACCACGGTCAGCCGGTCCGCCTCCTCCCGCGCGATGTCCGCCAGCACCGGCACCATCTGCCGGCACGGCGGGCACCAGTCCGCGGTGAAGTCCACCAGCACCGGCCCGTCCGCGGCCAGCACCTCGCTCGCGAACGTCGCGTCCGTGACCTCCGCCACCCCTGTGATCCGCATCGTCTACCGTCCCTCCCACTCGATCGCCAACTCGCACCGCGGCACTTCGGCGGCGGCCCCGGCGGCCAGCTCGTCACGGGCCTGCTCGGCCCGCTCGAACTGCTCGGCCACCTGGGCGCGGACCTCCTGCAGCCGGGCGATGCACCCGTCCAGCTCGGCCAGCTTGCGCCGGTAGACCTCCAGCGAGGCCGGGCAGGAGTCGCCCGCCGGGTGGCCCGCCTGCAGGCACTCCACGAACGGGCGGGTCTCCTCCAGCCCGAAGCCGAAGTCCTGCAGGGTGCGGATCTGCTCAAGCAGCCGCAGGTCGTCCTCGCCGTAGGCGCGGTAGCCGTTGCCGGACCGCCGCGCGGGCAGCAGCCCGAGCTGCTCGTAGTACCGCAGCGCGCGGGTGGTCGTCCCCGCCCGCTGCGCCAACTCACCGATCCGCATGACCGCACCCTGCCTTCCGGCCGCCGCCGTCCGAACGCCTTCGGGAACGACGGTAGACCTTCACGCGGACGTCAAGGCCAGCACGATCGACGCCCGGTCCCGCCGGGTGCCGCGGGCGGCAGGGGCCGGATGTCGGGACCGGGCGTCGGGGCCTGGCGTCGGTGTCGGGCGTCGGGGCCGGCCGTCAGTGCTGGGTGTTGTAGAAGCCGATCAGGACGGCGCCCCACCACCCGGCCTGCGAGACCGCCGCCGAGACGGCGCCCCGGGCCAGCAGCCGGGCCGGCGGGCGGATCCCCTCGTACCCCTCCAGCCGGCGGTGCAGGGTGCTCGCGTACACCCCGTTGAGCGCGATCATCAGGACCAGCCCCAGCTTCACCTGGGTCAGCCCGGAGGAGAGCTGCGGCTCCAGCAGCACGCCGCTGAGCACCAGTCCGGTCAGCCCGCCCCAGACCGGGACGTGCAGCGGGGCGGTGAAGTCCACCACCTGACGCAGCGTGCGGCGGCCGAGGATGCAGAGCAGGCCGTAGTAGTCGATCGCCAGCACCGCGCCGAAGCCCACCACCAGTGCGGCGAGGTGCAGGAACAGGGCCACGGTGTGCAGCGCCGGGTCGGTGTGCAGGTGCGCGGCCGTCCAGGCGCTGGCCCCCCAGACCAGCAGGACGGCCGCGACGGCGCCGGTGATCCTGAGTCTGCGCTGCGCGTCCTCCGAAAGGTCCTCGGCTCCCCCCTGAGCCGGGACGGTGGCGTGGTACTTGGGCATGACGGTGCTCCGCGATCGGGGGGTAAGGGTGAGCTAAGCAAGGGTAGGGTTCCCTAACTTCGTTCTGCCGTCAACTTTCGGCCACCCAGCGAACCACTTCGGCCAGTGACGACCGGTGCCGCCTCTCCCGGCGGCCGACACGCCCGGCGTGCCCAGCGACCGCCCCTACCCCGTCCGCCGGCCTACCGGCAGGATGGGCCCATGGATCTCGGACTGAAGGACAAGGTGTACGTGGTCACCGGCGCCAGCCGCGGCCTCGGTTTCGCCGCCGCCCGCGAACTGGCCGCCGACGGCGCCAAGGTGCTGGTCAGCGGCCGGAACAAGGAGTCCGTCGACGCCGCCGTCGCCGAGCTCGACGCCGTCGGCGGCCCCGGCACCGCGCACGGAACGGTGGCCGACAACGCCGACCCCGAGGCCGCCGGCCGCCTCCTGGCCGCGGCCGCCGAACGGTTCGGCCGTCTGGACGGCGTGCTCATCAGCGTCGGCGGCCCGCAGGCCGGCCCGGTGGTGGCGACCGCCGAGGAGGCCTGGCGCGACGCCTTCGAGTCGGTCTTCCTCGGCGCCCTGCGGATCGCCCGTGCCGCGGCCGAGGCACTCGGCGAGGGCGGGGTGATCGGCTTCGTGCTCTCCGGCTCGGTCCGCCAGCCCATCGCCGGCCTCGGCATCTCCAACGGCCTGCGCCCCGGCCTGGCGATGGCCGCCAAGTCGCTCGCCGACGAGCTGGGCCCGCGTGGGATCCGCGTGGTCGGCCTGCTGCCGGCCCGGATCGACACCGACCGGGTGCGCGAGCTCGACGCCCTCGGCGGCGACGCCGACGCCGCCCGCGAGCGGAACAGCGCGCTGATCCCGCTCGGTCGCTACGGCACCGCGGAGGAGTTCGGCAAGGTCGCCGCCTTCCTGCTCTCCCCCGCCGCCTCCTACCTGACCGGCGTGATGGTCCCGGTCGACGGCGGCGCCCTGCGCGGCCTCTGACGCCCGCTCGCTCGCGAGCTAGCTAGGTCACCCGCGGGTGCCTCCGCCGGCCGCCGCGTCTCCGGGCGGCCGGCGGCTTCGCCCGCGCGACCGTGACCCGCAGCTCGGCGTGGAGCTCGGGGAGGCCGAGGCTGGTCCGCGCATCGGCGCGGGGACCGGTCTCGAAGTGCTCGACCAGCGCCGCCGGTTCACCGCCCGGGGTCAGCCGGACCGCCACCCGCAGCCACGGCCGGCCCGGTCCGCGGATCAGCCGCACCTTCGCGCGACCGACCTCCGGGAGCACGACCGTGCCGGTCTCCAGCACGTCCTCCAGCGCCCGGGTACGCAGCCGCAGCCGCAGGCCCCGCGCGCCCGGGGTCGGCACGACGATGGTCGCCGGGCCACTGCGGTGCAGCTGGGCGAGGAGCCACCAGGCCGATCCGGCCACCGCCAGGGCGAGGCCGCCGATCACCGCCGGCCACCACCACTCCTCGTCGACCCAGCGGGTCCGCGACCGGGCGCTCACCACCGGCTGGTCCGGCGAGGCCAGCGGCCACCAGCTCGGCGGGGCGGCCCCCAGGTGCCCGTACAGGTCGAGGCCGCCGGCCAGCACCAGCAGCCCGACCGCGAGCAGGACGACTCCGGCCACGCCCAGCAGCACGCGGTTGACGGTGGCCTTCTTCACTCCGCCCCTCCCGGCCCGGGCCTCCTGGACGTCCCGAACGTCCCGGACGCGGATGCTCCCGACCCCGACGCGGCAGGACCGGGCGCGGCAGGACCGGGCGCGCCTGCCCCGCCGCCCGCTCCCGGCTCCCCGCCAGCTGCCCCGCCGCCGCCCGCGGCACCGCCCGCACCACCGTCGGGGGGTCCGCCACCGGGCCCCCCGCCGGGCTCGACGTCCTGCGCTCCGCCGTGGCCCCGGTGCCCCCCGGTCCGTACGTCGAGTCGCAGCGGGTTGGCCAGGGTGACCCTCGCCAGCTCCTCGCGCAGCTGCCGCTGCACGCTCGCCGGATCCGCGGGGCCCACGAGGGTGGCCTTCGCCCGGCGCCGGCCCACCCGGACGGTCAGGTGGTCCACTCCCGGCAGCCCGGCGCCCCGGTCCAGCAGCAGGATGCGCACCCCGGCCTTGTCGATGGCGGCGGTGGTGTCGCCCTGCGGGCGAAGCGGGAGCCAGCGGCGCAGTCCGGGGGCGAAGGCGAGCCAGAGCAGCCAGCCGCCGAGCAGCACGGCGACCCCGGCGCCGACCAGCACCCAGGTGTCGTCCAGGTGCCGGGTGGCCAGTTCGTCGGCCGTTTCGGCGCGCCAGCGGCGCGCGGGGTGCCCGGTCCGGACGGCGATCGCGTCGTAGAGCAGCGCGACGCCGAGCACCAGGACGGCGGTTGCGACCAGCCCGGCCGCGGCCGTACGCGACGCCCGCAGGCGAGGCACCTTGACCGGCTCGGGCTCGGGTACGGGCTCGGGTCCCAGCTCGGGTCCCGGCCCGGGTCCCGGCGCCAGCTCGGGTTCCGGCTCCGGCTCCGCCCCGACGGGCGCGCCGCCCGCGGCGGGTCCGGCGCGCTCGGCCGACCCGACGGGCTCACCCGGCGCACCGGACTCACCGGACTCGGCACGCTCCGTCGGCTCGCCGGAGCCGGGCGGCTGCTCGCTCATGCCCCTCCCCCGGCCACCAACCGCTCGACGACCACCACCACCTCGGTGACGCGGGTCCCGGTCAGCGCGCCGACCTGCGCGGTGATCCGCTCCCGCACGGTGCGGGCCAGCGCCGCGAGGTCGGCGGGGAAGGGCAGGTCCACGGAGACCCGGACGCTGACGGTGGAGCCCGGCGCCGAGACCGAGACCTTCGGCGGCCCGCCGCGCTCCGCCCGCCCGCGCCAGACGTCCGCGAGCGCGTCACGGGCGGCCCGGGCGGCGATCCGGGCGTAGACCCGGTCCGCGATCCGCAGCCGGCCGCGGCCGCCGGGTTCACGGCGGGCGGGGCCGGCGGAGGGGGTGGCGAGCGCCGCCATCAGCGGCGCCGGTCGCGGCCGCGCAACAGGTCACCGAGGTCGCCGAGGTCGATGTCACCCTCCAGCAGCCGCCCGGCCACGAAGCCGACCGCGCCCAGCGCGGCTACCAGCAGGAACGCCGCGAACCCGCCGAAATAGCCGGCGAAGCCGAGAGCCATTCCCACCGCGAGGCCGAGAACGGCCAGGTTCATCCACTCCACCTCGTCTTCCGCTGTCCCCCGCCCAACCGGCGGGCTACTTCAACTTGGGCCGCTGTCCGGACGGGATGCTCGCCTCTTCCTCCTCCTCGACCTCCGGCTCGTCGGGGAGGTGGACGTCGTTGACCGCGATGTTGACCTCGACGACTTCGAGACCGGTCAACCGCTCGACCGCGTCGATGATGTTCTCCCGCACCTGGCGGGCCACTTCGGGGATGACCGCGCCGTACTCGACGACCAGCGCGATGTCGATGGCGGTCTGCTTCTCGCCCACCTCGGCCTTGATGCCGCGCCCGATGCTGGACCTGCCGCCGGGCACCTTGTCGCGCATCGCGCCGAAGGTCCGGGCGAGGCCCGAGCCGAGGGCGTGGATGCCGGCGATCTCGCGGGCGGCCATGCCGGCGATCTTCTCGACCACGCCGACGGCCATCGCGGTGCGGCCGCGCTCGGTGTGCGGCCGGCTGCTCCCGCTGCTGGAGGGCATCGCGGCGGGGGTGGCTGTCGGGGCGGTCTTGTGAAGGGTGGCAGGCGTCGGAGTGTCAGGCATGGGCGCTTCTCCCGTCGTACGGCTCCAGCTATATCGCAAATCGCTCCAACTCTGGCATTTCGCCACGATTCGCGCCCCCGGAGGACCGCCGGACGCGGGCCCGGACGGCGGAAGGCCCGGCTCCGGGGGGCGGTTCCCCGGAGCCGGGCCTTCGGCGGGCGGTGGCGGTCAGTCGCCGATGCCGGCCAGGTCGCGCAGTCGACGGGCCTGTGCCACCCGTTCGGCGGAACGCTGCTCGTCGTAGGAGCGGCCGCCGGCGCCCTGGAGGAGCACCTTGGTCTCGATGACGGCGCTGCGCGGGGCGGCCAGCAGCGCGGCGGCGAGGTCGCGGGCGGCGGCCTCCAGCTCCGCGGCGGGGACGGCCAGGTTGGCCAGGCCGGTCGCCGCGGCCTCCTCGGCGCCGACCCAGCGGCCGGTGGCGCAGATCTCCAGCGCCCGCGCGTAGCCGACGAGTTCGGTGAGCGGCTTGGTGCCGGCCAGGTCGGGGACGAGGCCGAGCGAGGTCTCCTTCATGGAGAACTGGACGTCGTCGGCGACCACCCGCAGGTCGCAGCCGAGGGCGAGCTGGAAGCCCGCGCCGACGGCGTGGCCCTGCACGGCCGCGATCGAGACCAGGTCGGGGCGGCGCCACCAGGTGAAGGCCTCCTGGTAGGAGGCGATGGTCTCGTCGAGGTCCTTGTCCTCGGCGGCGGCCAGCTGGAGGAAGTTGCGCTCGCCGGGGATGCCCTCGGCGGTGAACATCGCCCGGTCCAGGCCGGCCGAGAAGGAGACGCCCTCACCGCGCAGCAGCACCACCCGGACGCTGCCGGGCAGTTCGCGGCCGACGGAGCTCAGGGCGCGCCACATCGCGGGCGACTGGGCGTTGCGCCGCTTGGGCTGACAGAGGGTGACGACGGCGAGCTCGCCGTCGATCTCCAGGCGGACGCCGTCCTGCTCCCAGGGAGAGGCCTGCGGGTCGGTGACGGGGGCGGTCATGCGGGGACCTCCGGTGGCGAGGGACTTGGCTACCGGAGAGTAACAAAACCGGGCGCGCGACGGCAGGGCGGTGGCGCACACCGGTCGAGGAAGGGCGGAGGACATCCGCCCGGAGTGTCGGCGGGCATGACGATCGGCGGCCGGTTCGCACGGGCCGAGGACGGACGACCAACCGCCGCATCCCCGGTCGGCGCCCTGCCGCCGAGTCATCCGTCAATGGACTGACGGACCGTCAGGAGCTCGCTCCAGCAGTAGCTTTGTTCTTGCCCCGCGTGGCACCACCGCGGCCCCGGAGGATCACTCCGGACTCGCTCAGCATCCGGTGCACGAAGCCGTACGAGCGACCGGTCTCCTCCGCGAGAGCGCGAATGCTCGCCCCGGAGTCGTACTTCTTCTTGAGATCGGCCGCGAGCTTCTCACGCGCGGCACCGGTCACCCGGCTGCCCTTTTTCAGAGTCTCGGCCACCCGTGCCTCCTCGTAGCGTTGCTCGGTCAGATTCCCATGATCACCCATCCACAGCGTCCTGGCCACCCATTCGGCAAGGTCGATGTCGGGAATGCGTGGTCATTCGGTGGTGATCCGAGCGCACAAGGGCGCTCACGCAGAGTGCACGCCCCCGGGCGGCTTCCGCCGTTCGATGCGAAAGAGCTGATCAGCAGCGTCGGCCCGACCACGATCGAGTGGCGGGCCGACGGAAGCTCCTTAAACGGAATCCGGGACCTCTTCATTCCCGGACACGCCGTAAGGACTAGATTTTCTGGTCCAAAGAGGGGACCGCGCGTCCAGGTCCGGACCGGACCCGACTGTTCGGTCAGGCGAGCGAGACCAGGTCGGCGTACGCCGGGCTCCAGAGGTCCTCCACGCCGTCCGGCAGCAGGATGATCCGCTCCGGCTGGAGCGCGTCGACCGCGCCCTCGTCGTGGGTGACCAGCACGACGGCGCCGGTGAACTCGCGCAGCGCGCCGAGGATCTCCTCGCGGCTGGCCGGGTCGAGGTTGTTGGTGGGCTCGTCGAGCAGCAGCACGTTGGCGCTGGAGACCACCAGCGAGGCCAGCGCGAGCCGGGTCTTCTCACCGCCGGAGAGCACTCCGGCCGGCTTGTCGACGTCGTCGCCGGAGAACAGGAAGGAACCGAGGATCTTCCGGATCTGCACCAGGTCGGTGTCGGGAGCCGAGGAACGCATGTTCTCCAGCACCGTGCGGTCCGGGTCCAGGGTCTCGTGCTCCTGGGCGTAGTAGCCGATCTTCAGGCCGTGGCCCGGGATCACCTCACCGGTGTCCGGCTGCTCCACCCCGGCCAGCATCCGCAGCAGGGTGGTCTTGCCGGCGCCGTTGAGGCCCAGCACGACGACCCGCGAGCCGCGGTCGATCGCGAGGTCCACGCCGGCGAAGATCTCCAGCGAACCGTAGGACTTGGAGAGGTCGCTGGCGGTCAGCGGGGTCTTGCCGCAGGGGGCCGGGTCCGGGAAGCGCAGCTTGGCGACCTTGTCGCTCTGCCGGACCTGCTCCAGGCCGGAGAGCAGCTTCTCGGCGCGGCGGGCCATGTTCTGCGCGGCCACCGTCTTGGTCGCCTTGGCGCGCATCTTGTCGGCCTGCGCGTTCAGGGTCGCGGCCTTCTTCTCGGCGTTGGCCCGCTCGCGCTTGCGGCGCTTCTCGTCGTCCTCGCGCTGCTGCTGGTACTGCTTCCAGCCCATGTTGTAGACGTCGATGGCGGAGCGGTTGGCGTCCAGGTAGAAGACCTTGTTGACGACCGTCTCGACCAGGTCGACGTCGTGCGAGATGACGATGAAGCCGCCCTTGTAGGTCTTCAGGAAGTCCCGCAGCCAGGCGATCGAGTCGGCGTCGAGGTGGTTGGTGGGCTCGTCGAGCAGCAGCACGTCGGAGTCCGAGAAGAGGATCCGGGCCAGTTCGACGCGGCGGCGCTGGCCACCCGACAGGGTGTGCAGCTCCTGGCCCAGGATGCGGTCCGGCAGGCCCAGCGCGGCGGCGATGGTGGCGGCCTCGGCCTCGGCGGCGTACCCGCCCTTGGTGAGGAACTCGGTCTCCAGCCGGGCGTACTTCTTCATCGCGTTGTCCCGGGTGGCGCCCTTGCCGTTGGCCATCCGGTCCTCGTTCTCGCGCATCTTCTTCAGCACGGTGTCGAGGCCGCGCGCGGAGAGGATGCGGTCCTTGGCGAGGACGTCGAGGTCGCCGGTGCGCGGGTCCTGCGGGAGGTAGCCGACCTCGCCCGAGCGGGTCACCGTGCCGGCCGCCGGCAGGCCCTCGCCGGCCAGCACCTTGGTGAGCGTGGTCTTGCCGGCGCCGTTGCGCCCGACCAGGCCGATCCGGTCACCGGGGGCGACCTTGAAGCTCGCGGACTCGATCAGGATCCGGGCACCGGCGCGCAGCTCTAGGGCGTTGGCGGAAATCATGGCTGGGTTACTTCTCCTGGGACGTGGGCGGGCCCTGGACGGGTCACAGGGCCGGGGCAGCGGATGGGGGCGTCGTCGCGGCGGTCGGCTCACCGCACGAGGCGGCGGCGCTCGCCCGCTAGTGCCCGGAGAGAACAGCCATGGCGGCAAGTCTACCGGGCCCGCGGAAGGGCCCGGAGAACCACCGCCCGGGGGTGCACGTACCCGGGCCCGGCGCACCGGGCCCGGCGCCGGTCACTGCTGGTCGCCGGCGGCCTCCGGCGCCGCGCAGGAGCCCTGCGGGCGGACGGCCGCGAACGGCTCGGCCGCGCTGCCGCAGGCCGACTCCGGGGCGGCGGCCTTGGTGTCGAACACCTTGGGGCCGACGATCGGACCGTCCGAGATCAGCACCCGGCGGCCGTCCAGCGGCTTCAGCGCCACCGCCGGACCGGCGTTGAGCTGCCAGCCGGTGCTGTCCAGCCGGTAGCCGGAGATGCCGCCGGAGACCGGCTGGCCGCTGCTGTTGGTGCAGCTGCGCGGGACCAGCACGGCGTAGTCGGTGCCCACGGTCCGGATCGGGTCGTAGACGCAGTTGCCGGCCGGCTTGGAGTTGTAGCGCAGGTCGCCGTCGGCGTCGCGGAAGCCCATGGTCAGGTTCGGCGTGACCACCGCCACCCAGGGCGAGGACTGCTGGACGGTGTGCAGGGCCGCGGCGGCGCGCTCGGTGGCCAGCTGCCGGCGCTGCTCCTCGGTGCGCTTGTCGGCGCCCGGCTCGCCCTCGCCGCGCAGCCAGTCCGCCAGGCCGGGCACCGCGCGGTGCCAGCGGACCTCCTTGTCGCCCGGCCGGGCCGAGGTGACCAGACCGTCGTCCCAGACCACCACGGCGCTCTCGCCCGCCATCGACAGGTACAGCGCGGTGGCGCCCTCTCGGCGGTAGGACCAGGTGTGCTCACCGGTGACGCGGTCGTACGCCTCCAGTCCGGGGCCGACCTTCAGCTCCAGATCGGCCGCGCTCACCGACTGCGCGTTGACCGGGCTCGCCTCCGCACCGCCCGGCCCGGCGACCCGGTCCCCGAACGGAACCGGCTTGTTGGCGTGCGCGGCCGCGCCCGCCACAAGGACCAGCAGCACCGCCAGGGCAGGGAGGATCGATCGGGGGGTGAGTACACGCAGCGGCTTCCAGGACACGGGCGGAGCGTACCTTTCACCACCCGCGCGAGTCAGCCGGACTCGGCCGTCCGTCCGGACGGCGGGACCGTACGCAGCCGATTCGCGACCTTCGTCCCGACCCGCCCGCCCACCTGCGAGGTCGGGGCCGCCGCGGCGCCGACCGGCCCTCCGGCGGGCGCGCCGGGTAGGGCTCCCGCGGCCTGGCGGACTGTTACAGAGGTGATACACGACGCGCTTGCGACGGACGGCGTTCGAATATCGCCCACTTTGGGGTGACATTCTGCTCGATCCTCCCCCGCCGGGCCTACTGTCGGCGCACGGGGCACCACGGTCCGTCCACCCGGCCCCGCGCCCCGTGAAGCCCGGAGGAGAGACCATGCGAATCGGCCGCCTGGCGCTGGCCGCCGCCGCCCTGTTGCTGCTGACCACGGCGAGCGTCCCCGCCGGGACCCCGCTCAGCCAGACGGAACGGCACGGCCTCTCCTCCGACGCCTTCGAGCCGCGCGGCGCCGCCCCCCGGCCGGTCGTCCAGCGGCCGAGCCACGAGCCGCCGTTCGGCGCCTTCGTCGGCTCCTGGGACAGGTACATCCCGCAGATCGGCCGGTACGCGCAGTGGCTGGGCAACGCCAATCTGCAGGTCGGCCACACCTATCTGGCCGGCAACGGCTGGGCGGACGTCGAGGGCGAGCCCGTGGTGCTCGGCCTCTGGTCGCAGTGGCGGCTGGCCGACCCGTCCCGGATGCTCGTCCTCGGCGTGCCGATGCTGGTCCCCAACGAGGCCGACGTCCCGGACGGCGAGGTGGCCCGGCTGCTCGGCCAGGGGGCGCGGGGGGAGTTCGACCAGCACTTCCTCAGGCTCGCCCGGCGGCTGGTCGCGCTCGGCGGGGCGGACACCGTGCTCACCCTCGGCTGGGAGATGAACGGCGTCACCTACACCCACCGCTGCAAGCCCGACCCCACCGCGTGGAAGGCGTACTGGCGGCGGATCGTCTCGGTGATGCGCTCGGTGCCCGGGCAGCGGTTCCGCTTCGACTTCGCCCCGAACCGGGGGCTGGACGCGATCCCGTGGACCAAGTGCTACCCCGGTGACGACGTGGTCGACATCATCGGCATGGACAACTACGACCAGCCCGCCGGCGCCACCTTCGACGACTACGTGCGCGAGCCGTACGGGCTGCAGGACCAGGTGGAGTTCGCCGCCAAGCGGGGCAAGCCGGTTTCCTACCCGGAGTGGGGGCTGTTCCGGAACGGCGACAACCCGCAGTTCGTCCAGCGGATGGTGGAGTGGATCCGCACCCACGACACCAGCTACCAGACCGTCACCGACTACTGCCCGCACGGGTTCTGGCAGTGCGGGCAGAACCCGCGCTCCAGCGCCCGGTTCAAGCAGCTGATGACCGGTTCGAAGGGGACGCCGGACGGCACGCAGCCGACGCCCCCGGCGCCCACCCCGCAGATCACCCCGCAGATCACCCCGCCACCGACCCCGGCCGCACCGGCCTCCCCGACCGCGCCGCCTTCTCCCACGGCGACGGCCCCGGCCGCGGCCTCACCCTCGGGGGCGGCCACCGCCACGGCCGCGGCCACCGGCTCGCCCTCGGCGTCCGCCCCTGCCCCCGCCTCCGCCTCCGCGTCCGCGTCCGCCGAACCGTCGCCGGGCAGCCGGCCGGCCCGGCGCTGAGGCGGGCGGCGGCCGGTCAGCTCCGGCGGCGGGCCAGCAGCACCTGCTTGAGCCCGGGCATCCGCTCGTCGAGCAGGTGCACCGCGGCCTGACGGGCCCGCACCGCGCCCGCCCGGGCGGTGAGCCCGGGGGCCGGCCCCCGGGAGCCGAACAGCAGCCGCTGGTTCGGCAGTTGGTCCGGGCGCCAGCGCTGCTTGTACGGCTCCTGGCCGCGCAGCAGGCCTATCACCGGGATGCCGGCCGCGACCGTCTCGTCCAGCGCCGCGCCGAAGAGCAGCCCGGCGATGTCGAGCCGCTCGCGCAGCTTCGGGTGCGCGCCGTACAGGTAGAGGCCGCTGAAGGACGGGCAGAGCAGCAGCACGTTGACCGCGACCAGCTCCCCCTCCAGCAGGAACCGGTGCACCACGGCCAGGCCGCCGGCGACCAGGCCCGTGGTGGAGTCGGCCAGGTGCCGGGCGAACCGCTCGGTGCGGTGCTCCGGGGTGACGCCGCGCTCCTGCCACTGCAGGAAGTGCAGCCGCAGCAACTCGGCGAGCGCCTGCGGCACCTCCTCCGGCGGCGTCGTGCGGACCTCGACCCCGGCCTCGGCGATCCTGCGCTGCTTCACCCGGTTGCGCTGCGCGGTCTTGCCCTTCAGCCGCTTCAGCAGCTCCTCCATCGGCACGCCCGGCAGGTACTGGCAGACCGAGTCGTCGAACCGCCGGCGGCGGCCGGACCAGTGCGCGTACACCCGCTGCACGGCGGCCTCCGGGTGCACCTCGCGCAGCTCCAGGGTGTGCCAGGGGCGGGTGAGCGGGAGGGCGGCGGCGAACTCCGCGGCGGCCCGGTCGGCGCAGGAGTCGTCGAGCAGCACGTCGGTGAAGTCGGACAGGCCGCCGCCGAGCCCGGTCAGGCCGCCGAGCGGACCCCCGCGGCGCCCGAACGCGCCCGCGCCGACCAGCCGGCCGTCCCGGCGCACGAGCACCACCAACAGGCCGCCGGGGCGGCCGTACTGGCGCCACCAGGAGCGCTGCCAGACGGCGGCCTGGAAGAAGGTGGCGGTCCGGCAGCGGGCGGCCAGGTCGTCCCACTCCTCGGCGAGGACGTCGAGGGCGTCGTCCTCCCGGCGCAGCTCGGTGGTCCAGCAGGGCGGACCGGCCTGGCCGGGCAGGCCCGGGGTGGCCCGGGCCTCGGTGCTCATCGCCCGCCCCCGGCCGCGGTCTTCTCCGGAGCCGTGGCCTTCGCCGGCGTGGCCTTCGCCGGAGCCTCGGCCTGCTCCGGGGCGGCCGGCGCCACCGCGGCCCGCGGGCCGGGCGCGGCCGGCGCCGGTACGGCGGCCACCGGCTCGGCCACCGCGGCGGCCGGCTCGGGCGCGCCGCCGCCCCGGCGGCGGGTCATCATCGCCAGTGCGCCGACGAGCAGGCCCGCCGCACCGCCCACCGCCACGTCCAGCTGGGGCGAGGGGGTGGTCGGCCGGTCCGGCTCGGCGGCGGGCGCGAGCGGGACCAGCCGCACACCGGTCTCCTTGCTGCTGGCGTTGGCGAAGGAGACCAGCGAGCTCGCCACCGCGTCGGCCGCATCGACCGCCTCGCGCGGGCCGGCGCCGGTCCCGGTGATCTCGATCATCGGCGCGTCCGGCGAGGTGGTGCCGTGCACCAGCGCCTCCAGCTCGGCGCGGGTGCGGCCGGTGTCCGCGGCGGCGGCCGCGAGCACCTGCGGCTGCCCGGCCAGCCGGCCGTACGCCTGGGCGAAGTTGACCGCGGTCACGCTCTCGCCCGGGTTCTGCGGCACCACGATCACGTAGGAGTTGGCGGCGTACGAGGGCTGGGCCACCGCGGCGTACCCGGCGCCGGCGGCGGCGCCGAGCGGCACCGCGAGGGCGACCGGCCACCAGCGGCGAGCCAGGCTTCGGGCGCTTCGGCGCGGTTCGGACATGGGGTGCTCCTTGGGTGTGCGGGCCCGCCCGGCCGACGGCCCGGCGGTTCGGACGCCGGCGGCTCAGGCGGCGGCCAGGCGGTCGTAGAGGGCGCCGAGGTCGGCGGCCACCCGGGCGATGTCGTAGTGGCCGACGGCCGGCGGCCGGGGCAGCGGGTCGGTGTTGTGGTCGTTGAGGTGGCGCAGGTCGCGCAGCGCCGCGGCGTAGGCGGCGGCGTCGGAGGGGATCCGGCGGGCCTGCGGGGCGGCGGTGGGCGGCAGTTCGTCCAGCGCCGGGCAGGCGCTGTGGCGGACCGGGAGGCCGGCCGCCAGGCCCTCCAGCACGCCGAGGCCGAAGGTCTCCGCGGTCGAGGGGGCAGCCAGCACGTCGAGCGCGGCGAGGAGTTCGGGGACGTCGTCGCGCTCGCCGGTGAGCACCAGGCGCTCCCCGAGGCCGAGTTCGGCGGCCCGCCGCTCCAGGGCGGCCCGCTCGGGGCCCTCGCCCACCAGCACCAGCCGGGCCCCGTCGTCCAGCTCCGCCACCGCCTCCACCAGGACGTGGAAGCGCTTGCCGGGGACCAGCCGGCCGACCCCGCCGACCACCCAGCTCTCCGGTGGGAGGCCGAGCTCGGTGCGCAGCCGGGCCCGGTCGGCGGCCCGGTCGGCGTCCGGGCGGTGGTAGCGGGCGGCGTCGATGCCGTTGGGGATCAGCTCGATCCGGGCCTGCGGGACGCCCCAGGCGTGCAGGGTCTGGGCGACCTGCCGGGAGACCGCGACGGTGGTGGTGCCCAGCCGCTCGGCCAGGAGGTAGAGGCCCTTGACCCCGCGGGTGACCGGGCGGCCCTCGATCACCCCGGCGTGCAGCGAGTGCTCGGTGGAGACCACCGCCCGGACCCCGGCCAGCCGGGCGGCCAGCCGCCCGTACAGCTGGGCCCGGTAGAGGTGGGTGTGCACCAGGTCGTAGCGGCCGGCGCGGATCAGCCGGACCAGCCGGGGCAGCGCGCCGAGGTCCCGGTTGCCGCGCATCGCCAGGTGGTGGACGGTGACGCCCTCGGCGCTCAGCGCGGCGGCCACCGCGCCGGGGTTGGTCAGCGCGGCCACCTCGCAGTGCTGGTGGGCGGGTAGGTGCCGGAGCAGCAGCTGGAGCTGCCGCTCGGCACCGCCGGAGGCGAGCCCGGTGACGACGTGCAGCACTCTCATCGGGCGCTCCCGCCGCCGTTGTCGACGGTGGTGGTGCTGGTGCCCGCCCGGCCGAGGCGGTCGGCGAGGCGGCTGCGGCGAAGCTCGGTGACGGTGTCGCGGAGGTGGTGCCGGCCGCGCTTGGCGCGCAGCCGCCAGGCGCCGTCACGGTCGCCGACGTAGCAGCGCGGCAGCGCGTACCGGCCGGTGAGCGGGGAGTGCGCGATGGCGCAGGCGTAGTCGTAGCCGGCGTCGCGGACGGCCAGGGTGGCCGGCAGGTCGACCGCGCCGTACGGGTAGCAGAAGCCGGTGACCGGGCCGCCGACGACCTCCTCCAGTGCCCGGCGGCTCTCCCGGGTCTGGACGGCGAGGGCTTCGGGGGACAGGCCGGGCAGCGACTGGTGGCCGAGGCCGTGCGAGCCGATCTCCCAGCCGGCGGCGGCCAGTTCGGTGACCTCCTGGACGGTGAGCAGCTTCTTGCGCGGGCCCTTCACGTCCCAGTCGTTGGCCCGGCCGAGCAGGTCGGCGACCACGTAGGCGGTGGCGGTGAAGCCGTACGCCTGGAGAATCGGTACGGCATGGCGGGCGAAGTCCGCGTAACCGTCGTCGAAGGTGAGGCCGACCAGGTTGTCGGCCCGCCCGGCGGCCCGGGCCCGCATCAGCTCGCGGACCGAGACGCCGCGCCGGCCGCGCCGGTGCAGCCAGGCGATCTGTTCGGCGAACCGCTCGGGGCTGACGGTCAGTCGGTACGGGTCCTCCTTCTCGACCGCCACCGAGTGGTACATCAGGATCCACGGCGAGGAGGTCCCCGGGGCGAGCGTCTCGTGGGCCGGCCGGCGGCTTCTGGGAAGCTGCGCCTGGGGCCGGCGGGTCCCCGTGCGCGGGGCGTCGGCGAGCGCTCCGACCGTGCGCGGCACGGCGGTGCGGAGCACGCCCGACAGGGCCGAACGGACCGATCCCCGTTCAACGTCCATGGGGAAACTTCCCTTCATCGGCAACGGCTGGCGGGCTCAGGGCCCGGACGGCGGCGAGGACCGGTCCGCGCACCTCGCGGGCACCGAGGACGGTGCCGAGGGCGGCGAAGGCCAGCGCCACGGTGAGGCCCCCGAGCAGGGTCGAGAGCAGGGGGTCGGTGGCGAGCCCGGCCGCGAGGGTGCCGAGGCCGCCCGCTCCGGCGGCCGCGGCCAGCAGTCGGGCGTGGCCGCCGAGGACGAGCCGCAGCCGCAGCGCGATCCCCCGCAGGACCAGGCCGCGCAGCAGCAGCACGGCCGTGGTGGTGATGCCGGCCGCGTTCCCGGCGGCCAGACCGAGCGCGCCGAAGCGGTCGGCGGCGGCCAGTCCGACGGCGGTGGTGACGACGAGGCCGAGCACCATGGCGGCGGCCGGGTACCAGTCGAGCAGCCGGCGGCCGCCGTCGTCGCACGGGTCCCCGGCCCGGCGGACCACCGGGCGGAGCGAGAAGTAGGGGCGGATCATCACGCCGATCAGCGCCTGGGCGGGCAGGCCGAAGCTGTAGACCCGGATGACGGCGGCGGTGGCGGCGGCGTCCCGGGGGCCGAAGGCACCGCGCTGGAAGAGCAGGGCGACCACCGAGGGGGCGCAGGCCATCAGGAAGGCGGTGCCGATGAGGACGAGCGCGGCGCCCTGCCCGAGGTCCTTCTCCACCCGGTCGCGGGCGGCGTCCAGGTCCCCGGCCGCGAGCGCGCGGGCGACCAGCGGGAAGGTCACCGTGACCAGCAGGATCGCCACGGTCATGGCCAGTTGGGAGATCTTGGCGGCGTAGTTGAGGTGCGAGATGCTGCCCGGGGGCAGTCCGGACCCGAGGTACCGCTCGACGAACACCTGCGCCTGCCGGGTCAGGGTGAAGGCGACCGCCGGGAGCACGGCCAGCGGGATCAGCACCAGGCCCTGGTCGGCGAGCGGGGACCGCGCCGGGCCGCGGTGGCCCTGGCGCAGCCGGCGCCCGATCGGCACGGCCACCACGGCGGCCATCAGCAGGCTCCCCGCGGCCACGCCGATCGCGGCCGACTCCACGCCGAGCAGGTCGTGGCCGGTGAGCAGCGCGGCCAGGATGGTGAGGTTGTACGCGACGTAGATGCCGGCCGGAGCCGTGAAGCTGTGGTGCGCGCGCAGCGCGGAGCCGAGGTAGCCGGCGAGGCCGAACGGCAGGATGGTGCACGCGGTGATCCGGGTGCAGGAGACGGCGAGTTCCGGGTCGGCGAGCCCGGGGGCGAGCAGCCCGACGAGCTGGCGGGCGCCGAGCACGACGCCGAGGGTGAGCGCGCACAGCACCAGCAGCAGTCCGGGCAGCGTCGCCCGGGCCAGCTGCCGCACCGGGTCGGGGCCGTCGGGGCGCTCCTCGCGCAGGACGAGGGCGAGGCTGAAGGCCGGGACCATCAGGAACGCCATGCAGTCCTCGATCAGCAGCGGCGCCGCCGTCTCCGGGACGGTCCAGGCGACCAGGAAGGCGTCGGTGCCCTGGTTGGCGCCGAAGAAGGTGGCGAGCAGCAGGTCGCGGAGCATGCCGAGGACGGAGCCGGCGGCGGTGAGCACGGCGGTGACGCCGAAGGCCTTGGCGACGAAGCCGTGCCGGGGGTCGCCGACGGCCGGGGGCTCGGCGGTGGGCGCGCTGCGCGGCCCGGGGAAGGCGGGGGTGAGCGCAGCCGGCGGTTCGGTGGTCATCGGGCGCCCCCGCTGGTGCCGCTGCTCGCCCGCTCGCCTCCGGGGCGCTCGGACCCACTGCCGACACTCCTCGCTCCGGCGGTCGCTGCGCTCCCTGGTCGCTCGTCACTTTCGGCAGCGGCACGGCCCTTCGGCTCGGGGCGGGGCTCGCCGTCGCCGCCGGGGCGCTCGGACCCGGCACGCTCGGACCCGCTGCTGTCGCGCCGGCCGTGCGCGGTGCGGGCGGCGAGGCCGAGGACGACGGAGGTCAGCACGGTGGTGGTGCCGCCGATGTCCGCGTAGAGGAAGTCGACCAGCACCCAGACCAGCAGCGCGAGCGCGGCCAGGCCGGTGCCGCTCGCGCGTCGCAGGCAGCGCAGCAGCAGGCCGAGGAAGAGGACCGCGTAGGCGGTGATGCCGATCAGGCCCTGCTCGCTGAGGACCAGGAAGTACATGTTGTGCGGGGAGAGCAGGGGCTCGCGCTGGAAGCCGATGGTGGCGTCGGCGGCGTCGCTGCCGGAGGAGAGCCGCAGCGGGGCGTGGCTGTCGCGCAGCTGCTGGAAGGCCTTGGGCCCGGCCCCGCCCACCGGGTGGTCCTGCCAGATCCGCCCGGCGGTGGCCCAGAGGTCGTAGCGGTCGGAGACGGACTGGTCGGGGGCGGCGGAGACCGAGCCGATAGAGCTGAGCCGCTGGGTGACGCCGGAGGCGCCGAGGCCGAGGCCGCCGACCAGGACGACCGCCGCGGCCAGCGCGAGGACGGCGCTGCGGACCGCGAGCCGGGCGTCGGCGCGCAGCAGCAGGACGGCGGCGGCGGCGCCGGTGGCGATCCAGCTGCCGCGGCTGAAGGAGACGGCGAGCGGGAAGGCCAGGAAGGCCGCGGCCGCGTACATCGTCCGGCGCAGCCCGGCGTTCCCGCCGGGCCCCCGCTCGCCGAGGGCGAGGGCCAGTGCCGCGAGCAGGCCGTAGGCGACCACGGTGGACATCGCCATGACGTCGAGCGCGCCGAAGGTGCCGACGGCCCGGATCGGCTGCCCGGCGTAGGAGGCGCCGGTCCGGGTGAGGTACTGCTGGGCGCCGACCACGCCCTCGACCAGCGCGGCGGCGACGAAGGAGCCGAGCACCAGGCGCTGGTCGGTGCGGTCGCGCAGCGAGCAGAGGACGGCGGCGGGCACCAGGACGAAGACCTGGGTGAGCCGGACGAATCCGGTGAGGCTGGTGGCCGGGTCGATCGATCCGATGGTGGAGACGGCGGCGGCGGCCACGACCGCGCCGAACTGGAGGGAGGCGGTCCGGCCGATCGCGGGGGTGCGGCCGCGCAGGAGGTGCACCGCGGTGAGGCCGACCAGGGCCAGCGAGGCCAGGTCGGCGGCGGTGATGTGGACGGCGGCGGCGACGTCCTTCTCGCCGGTGGGGACGCAGACCAGCAGGACGGTGGCCGCGGCGAGCAGGCTGGGGCGGTCCAGCAGGGCGGTTCCGGCCCGGCGTAACGCCCTGGCCGGGTCGGGGACGGCGGTGAGGGGGAGGGCCACGCCGGTTCAGCTCCCGTCCGGGTGGAGCATCAGGGCCGCGGTGCGACACAGGATCTTGACGTCCTGCCAGAGGCTCCAGCTCTCGATGTAGCGGTTGTCGAAGCGGGCCCGGTCCTCGATCGAGGTGTCCCCGCGCAGGCCGTTGACCTGGGCGAGGCCGGTGAGTCCGACCGGGACGCGGTGGCGGTCGGCGTACTCGGGGTAGGCCTGGCTGAACCGCATGACGAAGTAGGGGCGTTCGGGCCGCGGACCGACCAGGCTCATGTCGCCGCGCAGGACGTTCCACAGCTGGGGCAGCTCGTCCAGGGAGCTGCGGCGCATCAACTTGCCGACGGTGCCCATCCGGTGGTCCTGGGCGATGTTCCAGCGGGTGGCCGACTCGTGCTCGTTGCTGGGCCGCAGGGTGCGGAACTTGAGGACGGTGAACACCCGGCCGTCGAGCCCGGTGCGCTGCTGGCGGAAGAGCACGCCGGGGCCGGTGTCGAAGCGGACGGCGAGCGCGCAGAGGGCGAGCACGGGGGCGAGGGCGATCAGGCCGAGTCCGGCGGCGGTGACGTCGAGCGCGCGCTTGGCGGCCCAGCCGGGGCGGCCCATCGCCGGGCGGCCGACGCGCAGGCAGGGGAAGCCCCAGAGCTGGTCGCAGCCGGGGATCCGGCCGGTGGCCAGCGACCCGTACTCGCGCAGCGCGGGCACCAGCCAGACCTGGCAGCCGAGCCGGGCCGCGTCGCGCAGGGCGGCGGCGGTCTCGGCCTCGTCGGCGGCGCCGGCGGTGGCCACCACGTGGTGGATCCGGTGCCGGCGGACCTCGCGCTCCAGCACCTCGCGGCCGCCGAGCACCGGCAGGTCGGTGTCGCCGGAGAGCAGCGGCGGGTCGGGGTCGACGAAGCCGATCGGGCGCATGCCGTACTCGCCGCGGGCGGTGAGGGCGGCGGCGACCCGGCGGCCGAGCCGGCCGGCGCCGAGCACCAGGACGGGGCTGGGGCGGCTGCGGCGGATCCGCCGGACCAGGTGGTAGAGCAGGGCGCGGCCGCAGACCGCGAGAAGTAGTTGGGTGCCGAGCAGGACGGTCAGCCGGCCCGGGGTGGCCGGGCCGCTGTCGGGCCAGCGGCCGTCGAGGCAGCCGGCCAGGGTGACGGCGAAGGCGGTGGCGACGACGGCGCGGACGGCCAGCGCGGGCAGCTCGTCGAGGACGGAGAGGGTGAGCCGGGTGCGGTAGAGGCCGCCGGCCAGGTTGAGCAGGAGCAGCAGCGGCAGCAGGGCGGCCACCCCGAGCAGCGGCTCGACCCGGACGGCCGGGTCGAGCGCGCGGTTGGCGATGCCGGTGGCGGTGCAGAGGGCGACGGCGTCGACCGCGGCGAGCGCGGCGGGCAGCGCGAGCCGCGAGCGGACCGGCCGGCGGTGGCGCCGGACCGGCGGGGCGTTGCGCGGGGCGGACCGGGCCGGGCGGTCCAGCACCCCGGTGGCCGGCCGGCGCTGACCGGAGAGGGGCCGCCCGGGCCGTGGGACGCTGTCGTGGTCAATGGTCATCAGCGCACGAACTCCCCTGCTGTTCGCCCGGGGTGACGGCGTTCCGGAACCGGCTGGCCCGGAGCGGCCGTCCCGGCCGGGCGGGCTCGGTCCTGACAGCACCTGCTGCCGCTGGCGGCTTTCGAGTTTCTCGCGAATTCCCCGCACGAAATCGAAACGAAGCAGGCAAAATCAGACATTACCGAACAGGGGCCAGGGTGACGGAAGTTGACTTGCCATTTCATTCCAGCCGCCCATTAATAGGTATTTCCGATTTCACCCCTCGCCGACATCCGGCTGAGGGTGCGAATACGACAACGCCGCAGCGGCGGGCATTCACGGCATGTGAAACGATCAGATCCGCTGCGGGACACGGGCGCGGCGGCGTCCGGCCGCCGGACCGGCGCCCAGCAGGTCCCGGTAGAGCGCGTCCACCTGTTCGACCACCGACCGCACGTCATGGCGGGCCACCGCGTGCTCTCGCAGCCGCGAACCGCGTCGCTCGCACTCGATCGGATCGGACAGCGCTTCGGCCATTCGGGTGGCGAGCGCGGTCGCGTCCTCCGGCGGCACCACGGCACGCTCGCGCTCGGCCGGCGGCAGGCACTCGCGGGCCCCCGGCACATCGGTCAGCAGCACCGGCCGGGCGGCCGCCATCGCCTCCAGCGGGGCCAGCGCCATCCCCTCCCAGCGCGAGGGCAGCACCACCAGGTCCGCCGCCGCCAGCCACGGCCGCGGGTCGGGCACGTCCCCGACCAGGCGGACCCGGGAGGGCTCGGCCGACTCGCGCACGGTGGCGGCCAGGCGGGCCTCGTCCGGTCCGCCGCCGACCAGCGCCAGCCGGGCCTTCGGCACCCGGCGCAGCACCTCGGGCCAGGCGGCGAGCAGCACGTCCTGGCCCTTCTGGCGGCAGAGCCGACCCACGCAGACGGCCAGCGGGGCGTCCAGGTCCAGGCCGAGCGCGATCCGGGCGGCCCGGCGCTCGGCCGGCGCGTAGTGGCGGACGTCGACGCCGTTGGGCACCACCGCCCAGTCGGCGTGCAGGCCGGCCGCGACCCCGTCGGCCCGCTCCTGGACGCTGACGCAGAGCAGCCGGTGGGCCCAGCGGGTCGCCAGCCGCTCCCAGCGCAGGGTGGCGGCGGCCAGCGGGCCGTCCACCGCGGCGAACGACCAGGCGTGCGGCTGGAAGACCGTCGGCACCGCGCCGCGGATGGCCAGTCGGCCGGCCAGCCCGGCCTTGGCGCTGTGCAGGTGGACCATGTCGGGCGCTGCCGCGCGGACGAGCCGGCGCAGCCGCCAGGCCTCGGAGGCGGTGGCCGGGCCGGGCGAGCGGCGGGCCGGCCAGTCCTGCACCAGAGCACCGACGGAGGCGGCCTCCCCGGCCAGCCGGCCGCCGCGCGGACAGGCGACCAGCACCCGGTGGCCGGCCTCGCGCTGACCGCGGACCAGGTCGACCACCACGCGGGCGACCCCGCCGTCGACGGGTTGGGAAATGTGAAGGATCGTCATATGCACGGCGGCGAGCCTAGGGTGGCGCCGCCGCGCCCGGGGTCCGCCGTCACCCGCAGGTGGCGGCCGTCCACCCGTACGGCTTGCCGCTCGTACGGGTGGACGGACCGCTCGAATCCCCGTCCGATCCGGACGGCGGGGTCAGCGGACCTCGTCGGCCAGGTTGGCCAGCACCTGGTCGTGGATCCGGTTCAGGCCCTTCGGGGCGAAGGTCCGCTCGAAGAAGCCGCCGATGCCGCCGGCGCCCTGCCAGGTGGCCGAGACGGTCACCTTCGACCGGCCCTCACCGGCCGCGGCGACCGTCCAGGTGATCACCATGCTGGAGTTGGCGTCCTGCTCCACCAGCTGGTCCGGCTTGGGCGCCGAGACGGTGAACAGGCAGTCGCGGACCCGCTTCTCGGTGGCCTGCAGCTTCCAGTGCACCTGGGTGCCCGCGCCGTTGCCCCCGGCCCGGACCTCGTACTCGCTGTACTGCGCGGGCAGCAGCTTGGGGCGGGTCACCTGGTAGTCGGCCAGCGCCTCGTACACCCGCTCGGGGGCGGCGTCGTAGACCCGCTCGGTGGTGGCCAGCACCTGTCCCATGACCTTGCTCTCCTCGTCCGTGGTTTCCGGTTCCACCGGCAAGCCAACCACAGCGGACGGCCCGGGACAGCTCAGGGGCCCGGCGCCGCCGCCGACTCACGCCAGCCGCAGCCCGCCGGTGCGCTGCGCCCGGGCCTCGCCGAGCCGCAGGGCGAGCACCGCGCCGGCCAGCAGCAGCGCGCAGAGCGCGGCCAGCCAGGCGAGCCGGGGTGCCAGCTCGCCCAGGCCCCGGCCCTCCAGCAGGGCGCCGCGCACCACCGCCAGGCTGCCGGTCAGCGGGAGCGCCGCGCCGAGCACGCGCAGTACGCCGGGCAGGGCGAAGGCGGGCAGCCGGACCCCGGCGACGAACCACATCGGGTCGTCCAGCACCGTGTAGACGAAGGTGGAGTCCCGGGAGAACACCATCAGGCTGTTGAGCAGCGCGCCCCAGGCCACCGCGGGCAGCAGCAGGGCCAGCAGCACCACCGGGTACATCCACGGGCCGGCCACGTCCAGGGCGCCGAAGCCGAAGGCGGCGGCGCCCAGGAAGCAGGTCAGCAGCCAGGCGTTCTGCAGCAGGGCGCCGGCGCCGTTGGCCAGCATCAGGACCAGCCGGTCGGCGGGCGAGAGGAAGAGCAGCTCCAGGGTGCCGGTGGTGCGCTCGAACGCGAAGTTCCACGCGGACTGCACCAGGGAGAAGAAGAACGCCCAGGCCAGCGCGCCGGTGGCGAGGAAGCCGAGCAGCCGGGCCGGGTCGGCGGCGAGCGGCCAGCGGGCCGCGCCCGCCGAGCCGGTCGCGACCGGGTGCAGGGTGTAGTAGGTGGCGGCCAGCTGGAGCAGCGGCCAGACCAGCATCGAGGCCACCACCAGCGGCTGGCCGAAGAGCGTGCGGTGCTGCTTCAGCGCTTCGGCGGCGAACACCTTGCCGGCGTGCCGCAGGGCGCGGCGCCCGCCCCGCGGCGCGGGCCGGGGGCGGCGGGTGCCGCTGCCCGGACGGGGCGGCGGGAGGGTGCGGCCGGCGGGGTGCGGCGCGCGGACGCCGCGGTCGGCGGCCAACAGCAGCGCGTCGACGGAGGCGGTCATGCGGCGACCTCCGCCCGGGCGGCAGCGGGCGCGGCGGCGGAGGCGGCCTGCGCGGCCCGGTCCTCGGTGAGCGCCAGGATCGCGTCCTCCAGGCTGGCCGCGGTGACCTCCAGACCGCCGATCGCCCCGCCGGCGGCGACGATCGCCCCGGCCAGCGGGCCGGCCACGTCCTCCGGGTGGCGGACGCCGACGAGCAGCGCGCCCTCCGCGGTGGCGGTCAGCTCGGCACGGACGCCCAGCCCGTGCGCGAACCGCGCCACGGCCTCCTCCAGCTCCGGCGAGGGGTTGGTGACGGTGACCCGGACGCTGCGGTGGCTCCCGGTCGCCGTCTTCAGCGCGTCCGGGCTGCCGGCGGCGAGGTGGCGCCCGCCGGAGATCACGTACACGTGCTCGCACAGCTCCTCGACCTCGGCCAGGTAGTGCGAGGTGAGCAGCACCCCGCGGCCCTCGGCGGCCAGGGCGGCGACCACCCGGCGCAGGTCCCGGGCGATCGGCGCGTCCAGGCCCAGGGTCGGCTCGTCCAGCAGCAGGTAGGCCGGGTCGTTGATCAGTCCGCGGGCGATCGAGAGCCGCTGGGTCATGCCGCGCGAGTACCGCTCGACCGGGGTGTCGGCGGCGTCGGTGAGCCCGACCAGTTCCAGCAGCTCGCCGACCCGGGTGCGCAGCACCGGGTTGGGGACGTCGTAGAGGTGTCCGAAGTAGCGGAGGTTCTCGGCGCCGGTGAGCTTGCCGTAGACCATCCGCTCGCCGCCGGCGATCAGGTTGATCCGGCGCCGGGCCTCGCGGGCGTGCTCGACCACGTCGAGGCCGTCCAGGGTGACCGTGCCGGACGTGGGGCGCAGCAGGGTCGCGAGGATCTTGATGGTGGAGGTCTTGCCGGCGCCGTTCAGCCCGAGCAGGCCGGTGACCCGGCCGCGCGGGATCTCCAGGTCGAGGCCGTCGACGGCGGTCTTCACGGCGCGCGGGCCGAACAGGCCCTTCTCCCGGGTGCGGAAGGTCTTGCGCAGGGCGCGGGTGCGGATCATGTCAGAAGCTCCGTTCGACGGCGCGGCGTTCGGCGGCGGGCAGCAGCCGCAGGCCGAGCAGCAGGTAGCCGAGGCTGAGGGCGAGGCAGGTGACCAGGCGCGGGGCGAGCTCGCCGAGCGGCCGCCCCTGACCGAGGGCGTCGCGCAGCACGTCCATGGCCGAGGTGACGGGCAGCAGCTCGGCCAGCCACTGGGCCGGTGCGGGCAGGTAGCTGTTCGGGAAGGTGATGCCGCAGAGCAGCGAGACGGCGAGGAAGACGGTGTTCTGCGAGATGTGCGCCTCGCCGGCGACGATCATCAGCGCGCCGAGCACGACCGCGACGGCGAAGACCGCGGCGGTCAGCGCCACCACCCCGGCCAGGGCGGCCAGCGGGTGCCAGGCGGGCAGCGTGACGCCGAGCAGTGCGGCGAACCCGCCGAGCAGGCCCACCTCGACGGCGGTGTTCAGCAGGGCGAAGCCGGTGAAGCCGAGCAGGTACGGCAGCCGGCCGGCCGGCGCGATCAGCAGCGCGCCGAGCGTGCCCTGGCGCTGCTCGGTGATCAGCGCCTTGCTGCTCCAGAGCAGCATCCGGACGGTGAACATGTAGCCGGCCGCGCCGATCGCGATGTAGCCGAGGTAGTCGGCGCCGCCGGTGCGGGCGGTGAAGTCCTCGGCGACCGTGCCGCCGCCGATGGCGTGCAGGCCCAGGTAGGACAGGCCGATGGTGAGGACGCCGATCAGCAGGCAGCCGACCGCGTAGGACCACGGGTAGGCCCGGCTGGTCATCGTCCAGGTGCGGCGCAGCGTCGCCCAGGCGACGGGCATCTGCTCCCCCTCTCGTTGTCGTGAGGCGTTGAGTTCCGATTAGGAACTTACAAGTTCCCTTTCGGAACTCGCAAGGGGGTGCAAGGATGGACCGTCCACATGGTGAGAGGAGCAACGGGTGCTCAGAGACGTGCCCGAGCGGGATGCGAGCTGCGCGATCGCCCAGTCCGCAGCCGTGATCGGCGACTGGTGGAGCATCCTGATCGTCCGCGAGACGGCGCGCGGCCGGCTGCGCTTCGACGAGCTCCAGCAGGAGCTGTCGATCTCGCGCAAGGTGCTCACCGAACGGCTCGGCCACCTGACCGAGGCCGGTGTACTGGAGCGGGTGCCGTACCAGAGCGGCCCGGTCCGGTACGAGTACCGGCTCACCGACTCCGGGCGGGCGCTGCTGCCGGTGCTGGTGGCGATGCAGGACTGGGCCGACCGCTGGCTGCTCGGCGACGGCGCACTCTCCGGCTCCGCCGCCCCCGACAGCGCCGAGGCCGCCCGGATGGCCGCGCTGCCCGGCACCCGGCTGCCCGCGCTCACCCTGCCCGCGCACACCGGCGGCGCGCTGGACCCGGTCGACCCGGCGGCCGGCGCCACGGTGCTGTTCTGCTACCCGGCCACCGGGCGGCCCGCGCCGCTGCCGGCCGGCTGGGGGGACATCCCCGGCGCGGTCGGCTGCACGCTGGAGAACCGGCTGTTCCGCGAGGCGTACCCGGAGTTCCGCGCGGCCGGCCTGGCCCTGCGCGGGATCTCCACCCAACGCCCGGACGAACAAAGGGAGTTCGCCGAGGCCGAGGAGATCCCGTTCCCGCTGCTGTCCGACCTGGACGTCCGGCTGGCGGCCGCGCTGCGGCTGCCGACCTTCCACGTCGGCCAGGGGCTGCGGCTCAAGCGGGCCGTCCTGGTGCTGGACCGCCGGCGCACCGTGCGCCGGGTGGCCTTCCCGGTCACCGACATCCCGGGCGCCGTCCGGCAGGCGCTCGCCGACGCCCGCGCCGTGGCGGCGGAGGAGGCGGCGTAGAACGCGGGCCCCGCCGCACGGCCGTAATCCGTTCGCGTCGGGGGCGGGTGGCCGCGTTAGGGTGGCCGGTGTGCTCGATCAGGTGACAGCTCTGCACTACGTCGACCCGCTGCGGGCCGGCGGCTCCGTCCCCGGTGTCGTGGAGACCGACGACCTGGGGACGTACGTGGTCAAGTTCACCGGCGCCGCCCAGGGCCGCAAGGCGCTGGTGGCCGAAGTGATCGTCGGCGAACTCGCCCGGCGGCTCGGCCTGCCGGTGCCCGAGCTGCGGCTGGTCGACTTCGACCCCGCGGTGGCCGCGCACGAACCCGACCCCGAGATCCAGGACATCCTCCGGACCAGCGCCGGGCTCAACCTCGGGATGGACCTGCTGCCCGGCGCCCGGGACTTCAGGCCCGGCATGATCGATGTCGACCCGGTCGCGGCCGGCCGGATCGTCTGGCTGGACGCGCTCACCGGCAACGTCGACCGCACCGTACACAACCCCAACCTGATGGTCTGGCACGGGAAGCTCTGGCTGATCGACAACGGCGCCGCACTGGTCTTCCACCACCGCTGGTCCGGAGCCGCGGCCGCCGTCGGCCGCCGGTACGACCTCAGCGCCCACGCCCTCGGCGGCTACCGGCCGGACGTCCCGCTGGCCGACCGGGAGCTCGGGCCGCTGGTCACCGCCGGCCTGCTGGAGGAGGTGGTGGCGCTCGTCCCGGACGCGTGGCTGGCCGACGAGCCCGGCTTCGACTCGGTGGAAGCGTTGCGCCGCGCCTACGTGCACCACCTGGCCGCCCGCGCGGAGCTCTCCGCGGAGTGGCTGCCGGACGAGTTCCCCACGGCCGAGCAGCTGCGCGCGGCGGAGCTCCAACGGGCCGCCCGGACCAGGGCCGGCCGTCCCGCCTGGCTCCAGGAGGTGCCGGACCTGCACGGCAAGCCGTCGGTGGAGACGGTCTGGGACCACCACTTCGAGTGACGGGCCCACCGCCCGGACGCCCACCGCCCGGACGCCCACCGTCCGGACGCCCACCGCCCGGCTCCGGGCAATCGGCTCCGGGCAATCGGCTCCCGGCTCCCGGCCCCCCGACACCGACCCGGCGTCAGCCCGCGGCGGGGCGGACCCAGACGAAGTACTCGACCAGCGTCCCGACCAGCAGGCCGGAGCAGAACAGCGCGAAGAGCGCGGCGGAGTTCACCCGGCGCACCGCCGGCGAGAACAGCGCCAGGGCGGGCAGCAGCAGGCCGACCGCCGGGCCGGTCGCCAGTAGCAGCAGGCGGAGCAGCACGGCCCCCGTCGTGGTCCCGTCGGTGGCGAGGCCGCTGATGCCGATCGCCAGGCCGGCGAACGCCATCAGCGTCAGCACCGGTGCGGCGACGAGCAGTTGGACGACGGCCAGCAGCACCCACGGCCAGTTCCGCGCGCCGCCCGGGCGGTCGGTCGGCCACGGTCGGCCAGGGTAGCTCTGTGCCATGGTGCGCTGCTCCTCGTACGGCGGGTTCCACTCGGTCGTGCGGAACCATTGTGCGGATCGGCCCCGGGCCTTCGCCTGAGTACCGGTACTCAAAAATGCCGGTGGGGAGCGGGACCAGTCAGGTCCCGCTCCCCACCGTACGTCGTCGCGTCAGCCGGTCAGGCGGTCAGCGCGTCAGCGCCACCACTGGACCGCCTTCTCGGCGTTGATGATGCCGGCGCCGTAGAAGCCGTTGTCGTCCGCGCCGCCCTCGCAGGTGGCGGTCCACTCGCCGGCGCCGCCCGGGTTGTACGGGCCCGACGGGCAGGCGTGCGACTCGGCCTGGTTGGTGAGCAGCTCGGTCAGCTCCTCCGCGCTGGCCCACGGGTGGGTGCTGGCGAGCAGCGCGAGCACACCGGCGGCGTGCGGGGACGCCATCGAGGTGCCCTGCATGTAGCCGTACTTGCCACCCGGGATGGTGGACAGGGTGCGGCCGTTCTTGTCCGGGGTGTCCGGGATCTGGTAGCGGCGGTCGCCACCGGGGGCGGCCACGGTGACCTTGCCCTTGCCGTAGCTGGAGTAGTACGACTTGTCGCCGTTGACACCCACCGAGGAGACGGAGATGACGCCGTCGAGCTCGGTCGGCAGGTTCAGGCAGTCCTGGGTGATCGGACGCTCGCCGGGCGTGGTGTCGTCCGGGCTGGCGACGTCCTTGGTCTTGTGGGCGAGGTCGATGTTCTCGTTGCCCGCCGCGGCCACGTTGAGGACGCCCTTGCGCTGCGAGAACTCGACGGCGCGACGCACGGCGGTGGTGATCGCCGCCTGGTCCGCGTCGTTCTGGCAGTTGAACATCCAGGGGTCGACGAAGTAGCTGTTGTTGGTGATCTTGAAGTGGTGCTCACCGGCCCAGACGAAGCCGCAGACGGCGTACTCCGGGTAGATGAACCCGCCGTCGTCGACGACCTTGACCGCGGCCAGCTTGACGTCGGGGGCGATGCCCTCGATGCCCTTGCCGTTCTTGGCGGCGGCGATGGTACCGGCCACGTGGGTGCCGTGGTCGCCGTCGACGCCCGGCTGCCAGGCGTCGAAGGCGGTGTTCGGCTTGCCGCCGTCGATGCAGGAGACCGACTGCGAGGCGTCCACGTTGGCCTTGAGGTCCTCGTGGTTGGCGTCGATGCCGGAGTCCAGGACGCCGACGGTGACCTTGTTGCTGCCGAGGGACAGCTTGTGGGCCTTGTCGACACCGATCTGGCGCATGTCCCACTGGTTGGCCCAGTAGGGCTCCTCGCCGGCGGTGGGCGCGGCGGCCGGCTCGGCGGCGACCTCGGCCTTGCGGCTCTCGGCGGCGGTGATGCCCTTGGTGCGGCTGGCGCCGACCGACTGGACGCCCTTGGCCTTGCGCAGCTTCGCGGCGAACTGGGTGTCGGTCGAGCGGGCGATCACGACGCCGATCTGCTCGTACGAGTACACCACGCTGCCGCCGAGGGTCGTGATGGCCTTCTCGACCTTCTGCACCTGGCCGTGGTTGGCCTGGGTGTTGACGACGTAGCTCAGCAGCGGCCCGGTCGTCGGCTCGGCCCCGGTGGCCGCGACGGCGGTGCCGGCGGGCAGAGCCAGGGCGCCGGCCGTGGCGAGCACGACGCCCACCGCGGCGAACCGGGTCCGGCTGATCCGAGGAACACTCATAGGGGTTGGCCCTCCCGAGTCGTCGTGCAGCTGCAGATGGCAGGTGCAGTGGAATGATCGGGACGCTAGTGAACATGCGTAGTAATCCGCAAGAGGTAGTCATCTAATCGACACCGTTCGATCACCTGCGAAGGTTGCGCCGTCTGGGCGGCAGACCCTTCGTCAATCCATACGGTGAATATCCGGTTGACACGGAATTTGCTACCGACAGGGCGCAGACGATCCATCCTGAAGAGGCGTAGACGGAGTGTCCATGACAGATTCTGTCGGGATACCGCGGCTCAGAGGCGGTACAGCCGGCGGGCGTTCTCGGCGGCCACCTGCCGGGCGAGGCGCTGCGCGTCCGGCGCCGAGCAGGCGCCGTCGGCCAGCCAGCGGTCCAGCAGCGTGCCCAGGCCGTGCCGGAACTGGGCCGCGCCGACCAGGTACAGCTCGGGCAGGCCGTAGGCGTCGGTGGAGAAGAGCACCTTGCCGAACGGCGCCAGCTCCAGCATCTCGCCGAGCACCGACGCCACCCGCGGCCCGACGTACGAGGCCGTCAGCCCGAGGTCGGTGTGGACCTGCGGGAAGGCCTGGGCCAGCCAGGCCGCCTGGCGGTGGTACGGGTAGCCGTGCAGCAGCACCAGGGGCACCCCGGTCGGCTCGGCCGCCCGGACGAAGTCGGCGAGCAGCGACGGGTCGGCCCGGTGCAGGGTGAGGTCGGGATCGCCGAAGCCGGTGTGCAGTTGGAGCGGCAGGCCGAGCTCGGCGCAGACCTCCAGGGCCGTCCAGAGCAGGTGGTGCAGCAGCACCGGGTCGGTCAGCCGGCCGAGCCCGGCCTGCAGTCGGCGCCCCGCGGCCGCGACCACCTCGGGGCGGGCCGGGCGCTCCGCGGGCACCGCCAGACCGTGCCGGTAGGCCAGCACCGACTTGACCGCCACCGCGCCGGTGGCCGCGGCCGCCAGCGCCTCGCGGACGGCGGCCGGCCAGGCCCCGGCGTCCGCCGGCACAGCCTCGGCGACCGACTCCAGCCGGACCACCTCGCGCACCCGGGCCCCGGAGGCCTCGGCGAACTCGCTGAGCGGCAGCAGCGGATGGCCGGCCGCCGCGGTCAGCCCGGTGTCCAGCAGACAGGTGTCCAGCGCCGCCGCCGCGAGCAGCCGGCGGGTCGCCTCGGCGGCCCCCAGCTCGCGCCGGCGGGCCAGGTAGTCGGCGGCGGGAGCGTGCACGGGCAGCCCGAGCGCGGGCGGGCACCAGCGGCGGACGGCCAGGCCGAGCGCGCTGTCGAACGGCGAGGTGCCGGGTGCGGGCGGCCGGTCGGACTCGGTGAGCAGGCCGGCGAGGGCGTCGTCGGCCAGGTCGGCCGCCACCACGCTGTGGCAGTGGTGGTCGACCAGGGCCGGGACGTCCAGGGACGGCACCGCTCAGTACCTCCAGCGGGTGGCCGCGACCAGCCGCTCCGGGGTGGCCGCGGCGTACTGCTCGCTCTCCGCCCGGCGCACCGCCAGCACCGCCTCGTACAGCGGCTCGCCGAGCGCCTCGCGCAGCACCGAGGACTTCTGGTAGGCCGCGATCGCCTCGGCCGGGCCGGTCGGCAGCCGGGGCACCGTGCCGGGTGCGGCCTCGGCCGGGTCCCCGGTGAACTCCGGTGGCAGGGCGAGCCGCTGGTCCAGGCCCGCGAGCCCGGCGGCGAGCACCGCACCGACCATCAGGTACGGGTTGGCGGTGGCGTCGAAGCACTTGATCTCCGCGTTGGCCGCGGTGGTCCGCTCGCCGGTGGAGCCGGTGACCAGCCGCAGCGCGGCCTCCCGGTTCTCCAGGCCCCAGCACTGGTAGGCACCGGCCCAGTGCGAGGGCACCAGCCGCAGGTACCCGGCCGGGCTGGAGGAGCCGAGCACCAGCAGCTCCGGCAGGGCGCCGAGCACCCCGGCCAGGAAGCCCTCGGCCTCGGCGGTGAGCCCGTGCGGGCCGGAGCCGCCGCGGGCCAGGTTGTGGCCGTCGCGCCAGAGGCTGAGGTGGAGGTGGCCGCCGTTGCCGACCGAGCCGGCCTCGACCACCGGGGCGAAGGACGCGCGCAGGCCGTGCCGGGCGGAGACCGCGCGGACCGTGTGGCGGACCAGGACGGTGGTGTCGGCGGCCTCGACCGGCCCCTCCGGGGCGACCGAGACCTCGAACTGGCCCGGCGCGTACTCGGGGTGGATCTGCAGCACCGTCAGGCCCTGCTCCCCGAGGGCGCGGAGCACGTCCCGCAGGTAGTCGGAGAGGTCGGTCAGCCGGTGCATGCCGTACGCCGGGCCGTGCGTCGGGTACTGCGGCTCCTCCTGCGGCGCCCCGGCGAGCGCGACCACCCACTCGACCTCGATGCCGGCCTGCAGCGTGATCCCCCGCGCGGCGGCGGCGGCCGTCGTCCGGCGGGCGAACAGCCGCTGGCAGCCGGGGTACGGGGCGCCGTCCTGGGTGTGGCGCTCCCCGGGCGCCCAGGCCCAGCCGGGCTGGGCGGCCAGCGGGACCAGCCGGTCGACGTCCGGGTAGAGGCGCAGGTCGCCGGTGGGCCCGCCGATCAGCCGGCTGGTGGTGATGGTGTCGTCGGCGAGGAAGACGTCGAAGCAGGGCGCGGCGCCGACGCCCCACTCGGCGGCGTGCACCAGGCCGGCGAGCGGGACGGCCTTGACCCGGGTGATGCCGGCGTTGTCCACCCAGGTGACGGCGACCGCCTCGACCCCGGCGGGGCGCAGCCGCTCCACGGCCGCCTGCGCCCGCTCGGCCCGGTCGGCGCGCGGCGGCAGGGCGACGGCGGCGAGCGAGCCGGCGGCCCGCCCGCCCGCGGACCGGGCGGCGGCGCCAGCGGGCTCGGAGGGGTCGGCGAGGCCGGCGGACACGACGGTTCCGGTGCTCATGCCTCCATGCTGCCCCGGCGGTTGGGCCCGCGGAACTCCCCTATCGGGTGGTCCGGGCGGACGGGTGTCCTCCGGTTCACTCGTCCGGCTGGAACAGGGCGACCAGGTCCCCCGCGGTGAGCCGGGCCACGGCGTCCGGCGCCTCGTCCAGCCGCCCCGGGTAGAGGCGGTAGCCGGCGCCGGACAGGCCCGCCGGGGCGGGCAGGTCGGCGTGCACCAGGGCGGTGAACGCCCGGGCACCGGCGAGCCGCCCGGCCAGGGCCTGGGCGGTGTCGTCGGCCGGGGCGCCCTCGCGCCGGTCGGGCCGGTGCCGGGCGTGCAGCCGGGCGGCGAAGGCCGCCGCCGGCTCGTCCGCGGCCCGGCGGTAGGCGTCGAGCCCGGCGCCGCCCCGGGTGCGGACCAGCACCTCGTCGGTCCGGGCGGCCGCGGTGGCGCAGGCGAGGTCCCAGAGCGTGGCACGGGAGCCCTCGGCGAAGTGCGCCAGCACGTCCGCGGCGAGCGTGCCGATCCGGTCCCGGTGCCGCCAGACGTTGTGGAAGCCGCCGGACGCGCCGGTGTTGAGGTCGGTCCAGGTGTACGTCCGCTTCGCCAGGTCGACGATCATCGGCACGCAGACCTTGGCGTCGCCGGTCAGGTCGAGCCGCTGGCGGACGGCCTTCGGGACGAAGCCCCCCGGCTGCTGCCGGGCCGTCGTCCCGTCCAGCTCCAGGAACCCGGCGAAGGCGTCGGCGAGGTCGTCGAACGGGACGTCGTTGTAGCTGAAGACGACGGCCACGGCGTAGCGGGCGCCGCCCGCGGCAAGCGCGGGCAGGTCCAGGTCGACGAACTCGGTGGCGCCGTGCGGCGGCGGCGCCGAGGTGAAGTCGCCGGAGTGCACCGCGGCGCGCAGGCCGTGCACCAGGTGGGTGTAGTCGCAGAGGCCCGCGAAGCGCCACTCGTCGTCGTAGAACGCGACCGAGAGGTCGAGGTCGACGCGCTGCGTCGGGCGCTGCATCCAGTGCAGGAAGAGCCGGACCGTGCGCCCGTCGGGCAGCCGCTGGACGCTGCCGCGCGGCACGGCGACCAGCGTCCGGGCGCTCGCCCGCTCGGCGAACGGCACCACCAGGTCGGCCAGGCCCTCGTCCAGGACGGCGAGGTCGAACCGCTCGTGCCGGGCCGCGCGGCGCAGCAGCTCGGCCTCGATCAGCGTGCAGACGGGTGCGCTGAGCGCCGCCGGCACCTTGGTACCCCAGTCCTCGCGGGCGTGCGCCAGCGCGACCCGCCCGCGCGGGAAGTACAGCCGGCGCTCGCCGCGCGTGCGCGGCGCGCGCAGCCGCCCGTACGCGCCGAGCAGCGGGCCGGGTGCGACCTTGCGCAGTGCGGCCGGCAGCGTCTCGGCGAGGGCTGCGGGCAGCGGCGCGCGCGGGTTCCAGCTCTCGTGCACCCGGAGCAGGTGGTGCAGCCGGCGGACCAGCTCGCCGGGGCGGCGGGCGAGCAGCCGGACGGCGTCCGGCACGTCCCCGGTGGCCAGGGCCCGTTCGACCGCGGCGGCGAAGCTGACGGCGACCAGCCGGGTGTGGCCGCCGGGCGTCGTGCCGACCGTCAGCGGCGCGGGGGCCGCGCGCAGTTCGGGGCCGACGCCGTGCAGGTCGAGGTCGGTCCTCCGGAGCACGGCGAAGGCGGCGGCCGCGTACGGGAAGCGGTCCCGGTGCTCGTAGGGGTGCAGCAGCTCGCCGGCGCGCAGCCAGGCCTGGCGGTGCCGGCCGAGGTCCTCGGCGAGGGTGCCGACCGGGAACGCGTCGAGGACCGCCAGCAGCTCGCGGCGGAGCGGGCGGGGCAGGTTGCGCAGCCTCAGGCCCTTGGCGGTGGCGGGCAGCAGGTCGGGCTCGGCGCCGGACCAGGCCCAGAGCAGCCGCAGCACGTCGGTGGCGGTGGTGAGGTGGCCGGCCAGCAGCGGGCGGGCGCTCTCCGGGTCGCGGCGCAGCAGGGCGGCGAGCACCGTGGCGCGGCTCTCCCTGACTGGGATCTCGGCGGGCAGCCAGGCGGCCGGGTCGGCGGGGGTGTGGTCCAGCAGGAGGGCGAGGTCCGCCCGGTCCTGCGGGTTCAGCGGGGTGCGGCGCGCGAGCAGCGCGGCGGCCTCGGTGGCGGCGACGGCGGGCGTGTCGGTGCCCTCGGCCAGCCGCAGCGGGCGCAGCACGGCGTCCGCGCCGTGCTCGCGGGCGGCGTTGCGGACGGCCTTGGCGTCCAGCGGGAGGTGGCGCGGCTCCTGCAGCGGGGCGTCGCAGAGCGGGCAGTGCCCGTAGCCGGCCAGCTCGTCGTGGCAGTCGTCGCAGACCAGGTGGGCGCAGGGCGCCAGGGCGCCGATGCCGGCCTCCGCCCCGGGACGGTCGCAGCAGCAGCACGGCTGGTCGGGCCGGTTGAGCAGGAAGGCGCGGACGTGCGCCGAGTAGAGGCTGTGCGCGTGCCGCGGCGCGCCGTCGGGGAAGCCGCGGAACAGCGGCCGGTGCCGGCGGTCGGCGCCGAGCGCGCCGTCGATCCGGCTCAGCAGGGCGGCGCCGGTCCCGGCCAGTTCGGTCGGCCGCAGCCGGGCGAGCGCGGCGCGCAGTGGCCGGGTCAGCACGTACCCGCGCTGCGCGAGGTCCGCCTCCAGCACCACCAGCCCCTGGGCGCTCCACGGCTCGGGCTCGCCCGGGGCGGCCCCGCCGGGGACCACCACGGAGCCGTGCCGCCGCAGCAGCAGCGCTTCGAGGGCGTCGTCGGGCGTGGTGGTCTTCTGCTTCTTCACTTCCTGCTCCCCCTGGATACGACAAAGCGGGGGCGGAGAGTGGGCGCACTCGGTTCATTTCAAAGGATGAGAGAGAAGGAAGCACGCCGCGGAGCCGCCCCCGCGCCGCCCACCCTAGCGAGCCCGCCCGGCGCGCGCCGAACGAATTTCCGCCGGGGCGCTCCCGCCCTCTTCCTACCGGCCAGTAGCTTCGCTACAGTGTCGGCACGCACCAGCGCCGGGCTTCGGGAGCCGCACCGGCGGGGTCGCCGGTCGGCGCGCGTCGCGCGCGGGGCCGGCGGTGCGTCTTTCACCGGTCGGTGCCGCGGATCGCGGCGGGCCGGGTTCTCTCCTCGTATCAGAGCCGCTTCCTTCACCTTGAGCGCCTGAGTACCACGGCACACCCGCAGCACGCCGGAGCGGACCGGCGGCTGCGCAGGTGGCCGCACCCGTCATCTCCCCAGCCCCGCGCGCGGACCCTCCTGCGGCGGCGCGTCCGCCGCGGCGCGCGCGGGCACCCTTGACAAGGAGTCAGGACAATGGAGCGTCCCTTCCCCACGGTCGCCGTGGTCGGCCTCGGCACGATGGGTGCCGGAGTCGCGGTGGCGGTCGCGAAGAGCGGCCGCCGGGTGATCGGCATCGAGGCCGGCGAGGACTCCGCCGCCCGGGCGCTGGCCCGGATCGAGGAGGCGACCGCGCACGCGGTGGCCCGCGAGCGCCTCACCGCCGAGGAGCGCGGCGAGCTGCTCGCCCGGATCTCGGTCGGCCACGCGCTGGAGGCCGCCGCCGACGCGGACCTGGTGATCGAGGAGGTCCCCGAGCAGCTGGAGCTGAAGCGGGAGCTCTTCGCCGAGCTGGACCGGATCTGCCCGCCCGAGACGGTGCTGGCCACCGGCACCACCGCGCTGTCGGTGACCCGGATCGCCGCCGCCACCGCCCGCCCGGAGCGGGTGCTCGGCCTGCACTTCTTCAACCCGGTGCACACCATGAAGCTGGTCGAGGTGGTCCGCACCGTGCTGACCGGCCCCCAGGTGGCCGAGGACGCCGCGGCGTTCGCCCGGGACCTCGGCAAGGAGCCGGTGGCCGCCGGCGACCGGGCCGGCTTCGTGGTGAACGGCCTGCTCTTCGCCTACCTGAACCAGGCCGCCGCGATGTACGAGTCGCGCTACGCCACCCGGGAGGACATCGACGCCGCGATGCGGCTCGGCTGCGGCCTGCCGATGGGCCCGCTCGCGCTGCTCGACCTGATCGGCGTGGACACCGCCCGGACCGTCCTGGAGGCGATGTACGAGCAGTCGAAGGACCGGCTGCACGCCCCCGCGCCGATCCTCGGCCAGCTGGTCGCCGCCGGCCTGCTGGGCCGCAAGTCCGGCCGCGGCTTCTACACCTACGAGGCCCCCGGCTCGTCCCGGATGATCGACGCCGCCAGCGGGCCGGCCCGGCCGAAGGGGCCGGGCCGGGAGGTGAACCGGATCGGCGTCTGCGGCTCGGGCACCATGGCCACCGGCATCGTCGAGGTGTTCGCCAAGGCCGGCCACCCGGTGGTGCTGGCCGCCCGCAGCCAGGAGAAGGCGGAGAAGGCCAAGGCGCAGCTGGCGAAGTCGCTGGAGCGCTCGGTGAGCCGGGGCCGGCTGACCGAGGAGCAGCGGGACGCGGCGCTGGCCCTGGTCACGCCGGCCGGGCAGTACGCCGACCTGGCCGACGTCGACCTGGTGGTCGAGGCGGTCGCCGAGGACCTGGCGGTCAAGCGCGAGCTGTTCGCCGCCCTGGACAAGATCGTCAAGCCGGGTGCGGTGCTCGCCACCACCACCTCCTCGCTGCCGGTGATCAGCTGCGCGACCGCGACCTCGCGGCCGCAGGACGTGATCGGCATGCACTTCTTCAACCCGGCCCCGGCGATGAAGCTGGTCGAGGTGGTCTCCACCGTGCTGACCGCGCCGGACGTCACCGCGACCGTGCTGGAGCTGACCGCGAAGGTGCGCAAGCACCCGGTGGAGTGCGGCGACCGGGCCGGGTTCATCGTCAACGCGCTGCTGTTCCCCTACCTGAACGACGCGGTGCGGATGCTGCAGGAGCACTACGCGACGGTGGACGACATCGACACCGCGATGAAGCTCGGCTGCGGCTACCCGATGGGCCCGTTCGAGCTGCTGGACGTGGTCGGCCTGGACGTCTCGCTGACCATCGAGCAGGTGCTGCACCAGGAGTTCCGCGAGCCGGGCCTGGCGGCCGCGCCGCTGCTGGAGCACCTGGTGGCGGCCGGCTGCCTCGGCCGGAAGACCGGCCGCGGCTTCCGCGACCACGCGCGCCGATGACCACGCCTTCGCCGGGGTCGCCCGCCCCGGGCGGCCGGTCCGCCCCGGGCGCGGTGCCGTACGGACCGCCGAGGCCCGCCTGGGGCCCGGGGGCGGCGGCCGCCAGGTGGCCGAGACCGGCCGTGACCGGCCCGGTCGCGCCGGTGCGCCGGGGAAGGCCCGCGGTACCGGCGCCGGGGACGTGTAGCGTTCCGGGCATGGATCGGGTTCAGTCAGCCACCCCGCAGCACTCCGCCGTACCGCGCGGCGCCGACCGGTCGGCCGGGCCCGGCCCCTCGGACGGGGGCCCGGGCAGCCGCCGGGCGGCCGCGCAGCGCCAGCAGATGCGCCAGGACCTGGCCACCGCCGCGATGGAGCTGTTCGCCTCGCAGGGCTACGAGGAGACCACGGTCGACCAGATCGCCGCGGCCGCCGGGGTGGCCCGGCGGACCTTCTTCCGGTACTTCCGGTCGAAGGAGGAGGCGATCTTCCCGGACCACGACGACACCCTGGTCCGGGTGGCCGACCTGCTGGCCAGCGCGGAGCCCGAGGAGCACCCGCTCGACGTGGTCTGCCGGGGCATCAAGGAGGTGCTGCGGATGTACGCCTCCACCCCGGCCGTCTCGGTCGCCCGGTACCAGCTGATCCGCCAGGTGCCGGCGCTGCGCGAGCGGGAGATCGCCGTCGTCGCCCGGTACGAGCGGCTGTTCACCCGGTACCTGCTGGGGCGGTTCGACACCGCCGAGGAGATCCCGCCGGGCTGGCAGCGCGGCGGCGAGGACGACTCGATGCTGGCCGAGGTGTCGGCGGCGGCGGTCGTCGCGGCCCACAACCACGTGCTGCGGCGCTGGCTTCGGGCCGGCGGCCGGGGGGACGTGGAGGCGCAGCTGGACCACTCCTTCGAGGTGATCCGGCGGACCTTCTGGGCCTCCGCCGAGCCGGGTGCCCGCCGGCGCGGAGCCCTGGTGGCACCCGGTGCCAATGTGACGGGGTGGGAGGACGGTGCCGCAAGCGCACTGAGTGCCAGCCCCGGAGGTGAGGTCCTCATCACAGTGGCCCGCACCGACGCCCCGCTGGACGTGGTGGTGGACAGCATCAGGGCCGCACTGAGCGGCGCCAAGCAGGCCTGACCGGCGGTGTTTTCGCAGGTCGGAGCAGTTTCGAGGGCCCGTGCCGGAGTACCGGCACGGGCCCTTTCCGCGCTCGCCGGCGGCCGCGCCGAGCCGGCTCCGATTCCCCGGAATTGATGACACCCGGTGTCTTTACGAGTGGCACAGGGTGCCACTACGTTGTTACCCACCAGTCGCGGCGCCGCGGCTCCCCACCTCGGCGCGCCGTCGTCCGGCGCTCCCACACCCCGGGAGCTGTGCTCGTCACACCTGGCCCACCAGCCACCCGTCCACCACCCATCTCAGCGAAGCCGGTGTCCGCTCCCGGCTCCCCCAGACGCCCTGTGCCCCTCACACAGGTACGCCTTCGGAGGCAGCCATGCAGGAAATCCTCGACGCGATCCTCAGCAACGACGCCACGTCGGAGGACTACGCAGCCGTCAAGCTCCCCGAGTCCTACCGGGCGGTCACGCTCCACAAGGACGAGGAGCAGATGTTCGCCGGCCTCGACAGCCGCGACAAGGACCCGCGCAAGTCCCTTCACCTCGACGAGGTGGCCCTGCCCGAGCTGGGGCCGGGCGAGGCCCTGGTCGCCGTCATGGCGAGCTCCGTCAACTACAACACCGTGTGGAGCTCGATCTTCGAGCCGGTCTCCACCTTCGGCTTCCTGGAGCGCTACGGCCGGCTGTCCCCGCTCACCAAGCGCCACGACCTGCCGTACCACATCCTCGGCTCGGACCTCGCGGGCGTCGTGCTGCGCACCGGTGCCGGCGTCAACGCCTGGAAGCCGGGCGACGAGGTCGTCGCGCACTGCCTCTCCGTCGAGCTGGAGTCCCCGGACGGCCACAACGACACGATGATGGACCCGGAGCAGCGCATCTGGGGCTTCGAGACCAACTTCGGCGGCCTGGCCCAGCTCGCGCTGGTGAAGACCAACCAGCTGCTGCCCAAGCCGAAGCACCTCACCTGGGAGGAGGCCGCCTCCCCCGGCCTGGTCAACTCCACCGCCTACCGCCAGCTGGTCTCGCAGAACGGCGCGGGCATGAAGCAGGGCGACAACGTGCTGATCTGGGGCGCCAGCGGCGGCCTCGGCTCGTACGCCACCCAGTACGCGCTGGCCGGCGGCGCCACCCCGATCTGCGTGGTCTCCAACGAGGCCAAGGCCGAGATCTGCCGCGCCATGGGCGCCGAGGCGATCATCGACCGCTCCGCCGAGGGCTACAAGTTCTGGAAGGACGAGCACACCCAGGACCCGCGCGAGTGGAAGCGCCTGGGCTCGAAGATCCGCGAGTTCACCGGCGGCGAGGACGTCGACATCGTCTTCGAGCACCCGGGCCGCGAGACCTTCGGCGCCTCGGTCTACGTCACCCGCAAGGGCGGCACCATCGTCACCTGCGCCTCCACCTCCGGCTACATGCACCAGTACGACAACCGCTACCTGTGGATGTCGCTCAAGCGCATCGTCGGCTCGCACTTCGCCAACTACCGCGAGGCGTTCGAGGCCAACCGCCTGGTCGCCAAGGGCAAGATCCACCCGACCCTGTCGAAGGTCTACTCCCTGGAGGAGACCGGCCAGGCCGCCCTCGACGTGCACCACAACAAGCACCAGGGCAAGGTCGGCGTGCTCTGCCTGGCGCCGCAGGAGGGCCTGGGCGTGCGCAACGAGGAGCTCCGCGCCAAGCACATCGACGGCATCAACCGCTTCAGGAACGTGTGATGGCCGAACAGAAGCGTGACCGCCCCTGGCTGATGCGCACCTACGCCGGGCACTCCACGGCGAAGGACTCCAACGCGCTCTACCGGCGGAACCTCGCCAAGGGCCAGACCGGTCTCTCCGTCGCCTTCGACCTGCCGACCCAGACCGGCTACGAGTCCGACCACATCCTCGCCCGCGGCGAGGTCGGCCGGGTCGGCGTGCCGGTGGGCCACGTCGGCGACATGCGCGCCCTGTTCGACGGCATCCCGCTCGAACAGACCAACACCTCGATGACGATCAACGCCACCGCCATGTGGCTGCTGGCGCTCTATCAGGTGGTCGCCGAGGAGCAGGGCGCCGACATCGCCAAGCTCACCGGCACCACCCAGAACGACATCGTCAAGGAGTACCTCTCGCGCGGGACGCACGTCTTCCCGCCCGGGCCGTCGGTGCGCCTGATCACCGACATGATCGCCTACACGGTCGGCAACATCCCCAAGTGGAACCCGATCAACATCTGCAGCTACCACCTCCAGGAGGCCGGGGCCACCCCGGTCCAGGAGATCGCCTACGCGATGTGCACCGCCATCTCGGTGCTCGACGCGGTGCGCGACTCCGGCCAGGTGCCGGCCGAGCGGATGGGCGAGGTGGTCGCCCGCATCTCCTTCTTCGTCAACGCCGGCGTGCGGTTCGTCGAGGAGATGTGCAAGATGCGCGCCTTCGCCCAGCTGTGGGAGAAGGTCACGCTGGAGCGGTACGGCATCCAGGACCCGAAGCAGCGCCGGTTCCGCTACGGCGTCCAGGTCAACTCGCTGGGCCTGACCGAGGCGCAGCCGGAGAACAACGTCCAGCGGATCGTGCTGGAGATGCTCGCCGTCACCCTCTCCAAGGACGCCCGCGCCCGCGCCGTCCAGCTGCCCGCCTGGAACGAGGCGCTCGGCCTGCCCCGCCCGTGGGACCAGCAGTGGTCGCTGCGGATCCAGCAGGTGCTCGCCTACGAGTCGGACCTGCTGGAGTACGGGGACATCTTCAACGGCTCCGAGGTGATCGAGGCCAAGACCGCCGAGCTGCTGGCCGGCGCCGAGGCCGAGATCGCCAAGGTGCTGGAGATGGGCGGGGTGATTCCGGCCGTCGAGTCCGGCTACCTCAAGTCCAACCTGGTCGCCTCGCACGCCGCCCGCCGGGCCCGGATCGAGTCCGGCGAGGACAAGATCGTCGGCGTCAACTGCTTCGACACCACCGAGGAGAGCCCGCTCACGGCCGACCTCGACACCGCGATCATGGTGGTCGACCCGGCCTCCGAGCAGTCCGTGCTGAGCGCGCTGGAGGCCTGGCGCGAGCAGCGCGACGAGGCCGCCGCCCAGCGGGCGCTGGCCGAGCTCAAGGAGGTCGCCGCCACCGAAGCCAACCTGATGGCCGCGACGCTCGCCTGCGCCCGTGCCGGGGTCACCACCGGCGAGTGGGCCTTCGCCCTGCGCGAGGTCTTCGGCGAGTACCGCGCGCCCACCGGCGTCGGCGGCGCCCCGGTCGCGGTCGCGGCCGAGCCGGGCGGCGAACTGGCCGCGGTCCGCGCCGCGGTGGCCGCCACCGCCGAGGAGCTGGGCAGCGGCAAGCTGCGCCTGCTGGTCGGCAAGCCCGGCCTGGACGGGCACTCCAACGGCGCCGAGCAGATCGCCGTCCGGGCCCGTGACGCCGGGTTCGAGGTGGTCTACCAGGGCATCCGGCTCACCCCCGAGCAGATCGTCTCCGCCGCCGTCGCGGAGGACGTGCACTGCGTCGGCCTGTCGATCCTCTCCGGCGCCCACTCCGAACTGGTTCCCGACGTTCTGCAGCGGCTGCGGCGGGCCGGGGTGGAGGATGTCCCGGTGATCGTGGGTGGCATCATCCCGGCAGCGGACGGCGAGGCCCTCAGGGCCGCCGGCGTCGCCGCCGTGTTCACCCCGAAGGACTTCGGCATCACGACCATCATCGGCCGGATCGTGGACGAGATCCGGCTGGCCAACAAGCTCCAGCCCTGGTCGCCCGCACCCGCGACCGCCAGCTGACCACTGGAAGGACCGAACCACCCTCATGACCTCCGTCAACCGCCTGCGCCCCCGCCGCTCCTGCCTCGCCGTACCGGGCTCCAACCCGCGCTTCCTGGAGAAGGCCCAGGGCCTCCCGGCCGACCAGGTCTTCCTCGACCTGGAGGACGCCTGCGCCCCCCTGGTCAAGGAGAGCGCCCGGCACCACATCGTCGACGCCCTGAACAACGGCGACTGGGGCAAGAAGACCAAGGTCGTCCGGGTCAACGACTGGACCACCCACTGGACGTACCGCGACGTGATCACGGTCGTCGAGGGCGCCGGCCCGAACCTCGACTGCATCATGCTGCCGAAGGTGCAGGACGCCGAGCAGGTGAAGGCGCTGGACCTGCTGCTCACCCAGATCGAGAAGACCATGGGCTTCGAGGTCGGCCGGATCGGCATCGAGGCGCAGATCGAGAACGCCAAGGGCCTGATCAACGTCGACGCCATCGCGACGGCCTCGCCCCGGCTGGAGACCATCATCTTCGGCCCGGCCGACTTCATGGCCTCGATCAACATGAAGTCCCTGGTGGTCGGCGAGCAGCCGCCCGGCTACCCGGCCGACGCCTACCACTACATCCTGATGCGCATCCTGATGGCCGCCCGCGCCAACGACCTGCAGGCGATCGACGGCCCCTACCTGCAGATCCGCAACCAGGAGGGTTACCGCGAGGTGGCCGGCCGCTCCGCCGCCCTCGGCTTCGACGGCAAGTGGGTGCTGCACCCGGACCAGGTCGCCGCCGCGAACGAGCTCTTCTCGCCCGCGCAGGAGGACTACGACCACGCCGAGCTGATCCTCGACGCCTACGACTGGTGCACCTCCGAGGCCGGCGGCTTCAAGGGCTCGGCGATGCTCGGCGACGAGATGATCGACGAGGCCAGCCGCAAGATGGCCCTGGTCATCGCCGGCAAGGGCCGCGCCGCCGGCATGGAGCGCACCTCCAAGTTCGAGCCCCCGCAGGCCTGAGCTGCTTTCCGGGCTCGGCTCGCCTCCGGGCGCTCCTGACCCGGTGCCGACGTTCCTCGCTCCGGCACTCTCCCTCCTCGCCCGCCTACGGGCAGGAGGGGCCCACCGCTCGCTTGTCGCTCGTCGCTTTCGGCACCGGCGCGCCCTTCGGCTCGCTCGCATCTCATCTAAGGACACTCATGCAGTTCGGACGCACCTACGAAGAGTTCGAGGTCGGCGCGGTCTACAAGCACTGGCCCGGCAAGACGGTCACCGAGTACGACGACCACCTCTTCTGCCTGCTCACCATGAACCACCACCCGCTCCACATGGACACCAACTATGCGGAGAAGACGACGGACTTCGGCAAGAACGTCGTCGTCGGCAACTACATCTACTCGCTGCTGCTCGGCATGTCCGTCCCGGACGTCTCGGGCAAGGCGATCGCCAACCTGGAGATCGAGTCGCTGCGGCACGTCGCGCCGACCTTCCACGGCGACACCATCTACGGCGAGACCACGGTGCTCGACAAGTGGCCGTCCAAGTCCAAGGACGACCGCGGCATCGTCTACGTCGAGACCAAGGGGTACAAGCAGGACGGCACGGTCGTCTGCATCTTCCGCCGCAAGGTGATGGTGCCGACCGAGACCTACATCAAGGAGCGCGGCGGCGAGCAGCCGGGCCGCCCGACCCCCCTGTCCTGACCCCACCGACCCCGGAGGGGTAGGCCGCCGTCATCGGCCGATCCCCCACCCGGTACGGGGGCCCTGCTGCCGCAGCCACGCCGGCAGGGCCCCCGGCATTCCCCCCCCCCCGCTCTTCTCTCCTCCCCCCACCCTCATTCCCCTTCGCCACAGGAGCCGCACGATGGGACGCCTCGCACAGACCGACGGCCTCACCGAGATCCAGCGGGACATCCTCGCCACCGTGCGGGATTTCGTCGACAAGGAGATCATCCCGGTCGCGACCGAGCTGGAGCACAAGGACGAGTACCCGACCGCCATCGTCGAGGGGATGAAGCAGCTCGGCCTGTTCGGCCTGACCATCCCCGAGGAGTACGGCGGCCTGGGCGAGTCGCTGCTCACCTACGCCCTGGTGGTGGAGGAGATCGCGCGCGGCTGGATGTCGGTCTCCGGCATCGTCAACACCCACTTCATCGTGGCGCACATGATCAACGCCCACGGCACCCAGGAGCAGAAGGACTACTTCCTGCCGAAGATGGCCGCCGGCGAGATCCGCGGCGCCTTCTCGATGTCCGAGCCCGCCCTCGGCTCCGACGTCGCGGCGATCAGCACCAAGGGCGTCAAGGACGGGGACTTCTACGTCCTCAACGGCCAGAAGATGTGGCTGACCAACGGCGGCACCTCCACCCTCGTCGCGGTGCTCTGCAAGACCGACGAGGGCGGCAACACGCCGTACCGGAACATGACCACCTTCCTGATCGAGAAGGAGGCCGGTTTCGGCCCGAACCCGAAGGTTCCGGGCCTGACCGTCCCCGGCAAGATCGAGAAGATGGGCTACAAGGGCGTCGACACCACCGAGCTGGTGCTGCAGGACGTCCGCATCCCGGCCGACCGCATCCTCGGCGGCGTCCCGGGCAAGGGCTTCTACCAGATGATGGACGGCGTCGAGGTCGGCCGCGTCAACGTCGCCGCCCGCGGCTGCGGCGTCGCCCGCCGCGCCTTCGAGCTGGGCATCTCCTACGCCCAGCAGCGCTCCACCTTCGGCAAGAAGATCGCCGAGCACCAGGCGATCCAGTTCAAGCTCGCCGAGATGGCCACCAAGGTCGAGGCCGCCCACCAGATGATGGTGATGGCCGCCCGGAAGAAGGACAGCGGCGAGCGCAACGACCTCGAGGCCGGCATGGCGAAGTACCTCGCCTCCGAGTACTGCAAGGAGGTCGTCGAGGACGCCTTCCGCATCCACGGCGGCTACGGCTTCTCCAAGGAGTACGAGATCGAGCGCCTCTACCGGGAGGCCCCGATGCTGCTGATCGGTGAAGGTACTGCGGAGATCCAGAAGATGATCGTCGGACGCCGGCTGCTGGAGGAGTACCGCATCGCGGAGTGATCCAGGTGGTCCGCCGGCGCCGCGCGGTGACGCGCGGCGCCGGCGCACCGACGGCCCGTGACGGCCGGTCGACGGGCGTGCGGGCCCGTCCCGGCAGCGGCCGTGCCACCTCGGCCCCGGCCTGGTCCGCCTGGGGTCCGGCACGGCTCCCGAAGCGGCCGCAGGGCGTACTGCTGCTGTCACACGCCCTGGCGGCCGCTTCGGCGCACCCGCGGGCCGGATCCGACCCGCCGGCGGCGCGCCGACGGGTTCAGTCGGCGCGCCCGTTGAGACAAGTGTCACCAGCCGTGTCGGGAGCCTTGGGAACCGGACCGGGGCGAGCTACGGTCGTATACCAAGGAGGCGCAACGGCGCCTCGCGCAGGACACATGAACGAGCAGGCGGGTTGCCCACCCACCGTGTGCTCCCGATAGCATCCACCGGGACAGCAGCCGTCCCTCTCGTACCCGATCCCCGCGGTGGCCCCCGTCCAGCGGCCATGATCCCCCGCGACTAAGGTCTTCGATGCCCATCAGCCCGTCCCCTCACACCTCCGTCACGGACCGCGATGCCCTCGCCGCCCCGACGGCCGGTCGGCGACCCCGCGTGACCATCGCGCGCGGAGCCACCCCCTGGTTCGTCCCCACCCTCGCCACGGCCGCCGTGACCACCGCCCTCACCCGGCGCAGCGGCAAGTGGGCCCTGGCGGCGGTTCCGGCCTGCGCGCTCGGCGCGGGCATGCTGTGGTTCTTCCGCGACCCCGAGCGTGAGATCGGCACGGGCCGGGTGATCTCCCCCGCCGACGGCGTGGTGCAGAGCATCGACGCCTGGCCGGACGGCCGCACCCGGGTGGCGATCTTCATGAGCCCGCTCAACGTGCACGTCAACCGCGCGCCGCTGCCCGGCACCGTGACGTCCGTGGAGCACGTCGCGGGCGGCTTCGTGCCCGCGTTCAACAAGGACAGCGACCAGAACGAGCGGGTCGTCTGGCACTTCGACACCGAGCTCGGCGACATCGAGATGGTCCAGATCGCGGGGGCCGTGGCCCGCCGGATCGTGCCGTACGTGGACGCCGGAACCAAGGTCGAGCAGGGCGACCGGATCGGCCTGATCCGGTTCGGCTCCCGGGTCGACACCTACCTGCCGGCCGGCGTCGAGGTCGGCGTCGAGGTCGGCCAGAAGACCACAGCCGGGGTGACACGCCTTGACCGTGACTGATCCTGAGACGATCGTCGGCCTGGACGACGAGGAGACGGCCCTGCGCCGCCGCCGCTGGGCCCGTGACCGCGAGCTCCGCGCGCCGCGCTCGCCGCAGCACCTGTCCACCGCCGACTTCCTGACCCTGGGGAACGCCGTCTGCGGCTTCCTGGCGATCTACTCGATCACCACCGGGGTGCTGGTCCCGCACATCACCAACCCGGACGCCGCTCCGGACAAGCACAGCGCCGCCACCGCGGTGACGCTGCTGCTGATCGGCTCGATGTGCGACCTCTTCGACGGGCTGGTGGCGCGCAAGCTCCGCTCCTCCGCCCTCGGGGCCGAGCTCGACAACCTGGCCGACCTGATCAGCTTCGGCATCGCGCCGGCCTACTTCGTCGCGGTCTGGGGCATGGTCTCGCCGGGCTCCAACAGCCGGCTCTCGGCGCTGATCGCGCTGACGGTGCTGCTCGCGGTGGTCCTGCGGCTCGCCCGCTTCTCCGCCGTGAAGATGCGGCCCGGGGTGTTCCAGGGCATGCCCTGCCCGATGGGCGCGATGACGGTGATCGCCATCGTGCTGCTCGACCCGCCGTTCCTGCCCGGTCTGCTCGCCATCTTCGGCGCCGCGTACCTGATGGTGAGCCGGATCGAGTACCCGAAGCCGCAGGGACTGCTGGCCACCGCGACGCTCTGCTGGATCGTGCTCTCCATCGGCTGCCTGGCGGCCTGGGCGACCGGCGCTCCCGGCGGCGACAACCTGCTGCACATCGGCGCCTACGCGCAGATCACGCTGGCCGCGATGGCCCCGCTGCTGGTCATCCGGCGCAAGGTCGGTCAGAAGGTCGGGGACGTGCGGGCGCGCCGCGCGGAGTCCCGGATCGGCTGAGCCGGCCGCACGGCCGCAGTACGACGAAGGGCCCGGATCCGATGGATCCGGGCCCTTTCGCATGCCCTGGGGCCCGCTGCGGCCCCGTGGCCCCGCCGTGCCGCGCGGAGGCGACCGGACGCGGGGCCGGCGTCGCTCAGGCGCCGCCGAGGTGCACGCTGAACGCCGAGCGGCGGGCGGCGCGCGCCACGCCCGGGTCCGGGTGGACGCCGGAGACGGCGGTCAGCACCGAGGCGGCCCGGGGGTGGCCGGACTGCCGGGCGCGGGCGAAGAGCCGCACCGGGTCGCCGGCCGAGGCGCCCTCGACGTGGCCCACCAGCAGCTCGGTCTCACCGTGGTCCAGGACGGCCGCGGCGGTGTCCACCCAGAGCCAGGCGGCGTCCTCCGCGCCCAGCACGTCGGCCGGGGAGACCCCCTCGTCCGACTGCTCGGCCAGCCAGAGCAGCGCGTACGGGCGCAGCGCCGGCTCGTCCACGGCGGCCCGGACGGCCTGCTCGGCGGTCGGGCCGGCCACCCGCAGCGCCTCGAAGGCGAGGCCGCGGACCAGCGCGTCGTCGCCCTGCGCGGCGTCCAGCAGCTCGGCCACCGCCCGGTCGGCCGGGCGGGCGGCCACCCAGGCGCGGAACTCGGCGCGGGCCGGGCCCGGCGAGTAGTCGGCGCAGGCGTTCAGGAGTTCGAGGGCGCTCTGCTCGATGTGCCCGGCGGCGGTCTGGGCGACCGTGCAGATCTCCTCCAGCTTGGCCCGCACCGCCCAGTGCCCGAGCGGGGAGAGCTCGGCGGCGTCGTCCTTGCGGACCACCGCGCCGACGGCGGCCAGGCCGTCCAGCATCCAGTCCAGGACGGCGGCGACGTCGCCGGGCGCGGCCGGGGTGTCGATCTGCGGCTCGCGGCAGGTGCCGCGGACCGCCGAGACCGCGGAGGCGGCGTGCGGGACGGGCGACAGCGACAGCGCGGCGGTCCCGCCGGCCACCCGGCGCTCGTCCAGGCCGCGGCGCAGCAGCTCCAGCAACTCGCTGTCGGCGACCGGACCGGCCACCAGGTGCAGGAAGGAGAGCAGCTGCGGCGCCTGGTCGACGGCCTGCCCGGCGAGCACCGCGAAGACGCCGCGCAGGGCGGCCGGCGGCACCGGGGCGAGCAGCGTCCAGGCGTCGAACAGCGCCGACCAGCCGCGGACCACGGCCTCGTCGTCGTGCTCCCAGGCGTGCAGGCGCCAGCCGGGGGCGGCGCCGCCGTCCCGGGCCTCCACCAGACCGACCAGGAGCGCCTGGCCCCAGGCCTTGGCGGCGGCGCCGACCGTCATGGCCAGGGCGCGGCCGGCGGCGCGGGCGTCGTCCGGGAGCAGCTCGCCGCGCTTGTCGACCTCGGAGAGCTCGCCCGCCCAGCGGGCGATGCGGACGGCGTCGACCAGCATCCGGCGGGCCAGCGGGGCGAGCTCGGCGGGGGCGGGGAAGCCTTCGGGCACCGGGACCCGGCCGCGGCCCGGTGCGGGTGCGGGCCCTCGCCTGCGGGGTACGCCGGGGCCGCCCGGCCTGGCGCCGGCGGGGCGGTGGGCCGTGCCGGGCAGACGGGTCACCGTCGCACCGGAACCGATCGTCGGCGGGAGCGGGGCATCACGGTCGCGCGGGTTCCGAGACGTCACGTCGAGCAGTCTTCCCCTTGTACCGGCCATCTGTCACATCCGGTTCGCCTCCGGTACCGGCGGGCGGGGGCAAGGGGTCCACAAGATCGGGCAACAGGCCCCAAACCGCCTGGCCGAAACTGTGTGACGTGGCCACGCCAGCGAGGCGTCCGGGGTGTGACCGGGGAGGTGGGAGGGGGAGGGAGGCCCTCCCGCGGCGTCAGAGCAGCGGGGTGAGCCAGCGGCGCAGCAGCTCCTCGTAGGCGTCCGGGTCGGCGTTCCAGAGCGCCGCGTGCCCGCCGTCCGGCACCGCCTGGAGGCTGACCACGTCGGGGCGCAGGGCCGCCAGGCGGGCGGCGGCCTTCCAGGGGGCGATCCGGTCGTCCGGGCTCTGCAGGACGAGGGTCGGCGCCCGCAGGTCGGTGCCGTCCGCGATCCGGGCGAAGCCGGCCAGGTCGACGCCGGTGCGGCCCTCGGCGGCCAGCGCGCCGAGGTCGGCGGCGGCGCCGCGGAAGCCGGCCCGGGCGGCGCCCCGGCGCGCCGAGGCGGGCAGGTCGAGGACCGGCGAGTCCAGCACCAGGCCGGCGATCGACGAGGCCCAGGCCGACCGGGCGGCCACCTGGAGGACGATGGTGGCGCCGACCGACCATCCGTAGAGGACGACCCGGGCGGCGCCGTTGTCCAGCGCGAGCCGGACGGCCGCCTCGACGTCCCGCCACTCGGTCTCGCCGAAGTGGCCGAGGCCGTCCGGGGAGGCGGGCGCGCCCTCGTCGCCGCGGTAGGTCACGGCGAGGGCCGGCAGGGCGAGCCGGTCCAGGACCGGCAGCACCGGGAGGACCTGCTGCCGGTCCGCGTCCGGGCTGTGCACCAGGACGACCCAGGTGCCGCGCTTGCCGTCCAGGTACCAGGCCGGAAGGGCGCCCAGCTCGCCCTCGGCGGCGGTCTCGCCGTACGCCAGGCCGAGCGCCCCGACCGGGTCGCCCAGGTGCACCCGCGGGGTGAAGCGGACCTCGGTGCCCGCCGTCAGCGTGCCCCGGTCGGCCCGGACCAGGCGGCGGGTGACGCCCCGCTCGTCCCGGTACAGGATCTCGTCGACGACCGCGTGCCCGCCGCCGGCCCACTCGACGCCCCAGCGGCCGGGCCGGGCGCTCTCGGGGCCCGGGGTGAAGGTGACCCGGCCGGCTCCGAGGGCCTGCACCAGGACGGGGCCGGTGGGCGCCTCCCGGGCGGCGGTCGGACGGACCATCCGCTCCGACGCCCGGCGGCCGATCACGAGCACGGCGACCCCGGTTCCGACGGCGGCGGCCGCCACGACGGCCGCGGTTCCCCAACGCATATCGCTCCCCGCTCTGTCGGTCGCGGACTGGGCACTCTGTGCGCACCAGTCCACTCGCGGGGGCGGCGGCCGGCCACCGGACACGGCCGTCCGGGTCACACCGGGGCGGCGAGCGGCCCGGGCAGGGCGGGTCGGCCGGCAGCGCGGCCGAGCAGGACGGCCGGTCAGGGTCCGGCGGTCAGACCGGGATGTCGGTCTGCCGCCGCGCGAGCAGCTCCCAGAACCGCTCGCCGACCGGCTGCTCCCGGGTGCCGGCGGCCGCGGCCGCCGGGGCCGGCGAGCCCCAGCTGCCGGCGCCCCAGTGCGAGGAGACCTGGTACTCGTTCTGCAGCACGGTCAGCACGGCGGCGAGGTCCTCCTCGTGCACCGGCACGATCCGGCCGATCGCACGGACGTGCGCCTGCCAGCGCCCGTCCACGCACTGCTTCAGCCGCTGGTCCAGCTCCTCGCGACGGCCCGTCACCGCGACCAGCTCGCGCAACCGCAGCCCGAGCACCTGGGCGAGCGCGTGGGTCTGCGCCTCGTCGCCGTCCCAGCGGTCGGCCGCCTCGGCCTGCTGGTAGTGCCGCAGCGCGAGGCCGATCCGGTGGGCCGCCGCCTCCTGGCCGAGCTCCCGGGCCACCCGGAAGTCCCGCAGCCGGGCCGGACGGACGCCCATCAGCTGGGCGGGCGGGCACCAGAGCGCCCGGGCCAGGGCGATGAACTCCTCCTCGGTCGGGAGCAGCTCGCCGCTCTCCCAGCCGAGCACGTGGGCGGGCAGCAGCCGGACCCCGTGCGCGGCCATCCCCTCGGCGACCTGCTCGGGGGTCAGGCCGAGGCCGGCGCGGTGCGCGCGGGCGGCCGCCGGGGAGAAGGGCACCGGCGGCAGGGCGGGTGGCTGTCTGCGTCGCATGCGCCGACCGTAGGGGTTTGGTCCATCGGCACCCCAGCCGCCGAACGCACGAAGCGGGACTGGAGGTACCTCCAGACGGATGGACGATCCCACAGCCTGTCATGCCCCTGCGGCAGTCATGATCGGAGATAGCGACGTGGTCGGGAACGGTGAAGACCGGGGCGGGGCGGCGTGCTGCCGTGTGACCAACCCCTCCGCGACCTTGGTTGACTCGCGGTTCGGCCGCGTGATGGGATCCTTCAGCCAATACGGAGGCATGCAGAGGAAGCCGGTGCGAGTCCGGCGCGGTCCCGCCACTGTCACCGGGGAGCACGTCCGACACACTTGCCACGGCGAGCCGTCAGAAGCCGCTGGAAGGCGCGGGCGTGCGTTCGACCCGGAAGCCAGGAGACTCTCGCCCCCGGTACGTCGATCCAGGGCGCGGACCCTGAGTGAGGACACGCACGCGATGCAGGCTGCCCAGCCCCACCGAGACCTCTGCTGCCTGCCGTGCGCCCGCTGACCCGCGCCGCCGCCTTCGCCCTGGGCGCCGCCGCCGGCAGCCTCGCCGACGCCCGGTTCGCCGACCCGCGCCGCGGCCACCCGGTGGCGCTCTTCGGCAGCGCGGCCGGCCGCCTGGAGCGCCGGATCTGGCGCGACGACCGGGCCGTCGGCGCCGCCTACACCGCACTCTGCGTGGGCGCCGTCGCGGCCGGAGCGGTGGCCGCCGAACGCCTGCTGGGCCGGCGTCCGGCCGGGCGGGCCGCGCTGGCCGCCGCCGCCACCTGGACGGTGCTCGGCGGCACCTCGCTCACCCGGGAGGCCCGCACCATCGGCCGCTCGCTCGCCGCGGGCGACCTGACGGCGGCCCGGGCCCGGCTGCCGCACCTGTGCGGGCGCGACCCGAGCGCGCTGGACGGGCAGCAGGTGGCCCGCGCGGTGGTCGAGTCGGTCGCCGAGAACACCGCCGACGCCGTGGTGAACGCGCTGGTCTGGGGCGCCGTCGCGGGCACGCCCGGACTGCTGGCCTTCCGCGCCGTCAACACCCTGGACGCGATGGTCGGCCACCGCTCGCCGCGGCACACCCGCTTCGGCTGGGCCTCGGCCCGGCTGGACGACGTGGCCGGCTGGCCGGGCGCCCGGCTGACCGCGCTGCTCACGGTGGCCGCCTCCCCCGAGCCCCGGACCGCCTGGCGGGTCTGGCGCCGGGACGGCTCCGCGCACCCCAGCCCCAACGCGGGCCAGGCCGAGGCGGCCTTCGCCGGCGCCCTCGGCGTCCGCCTCGGCGGGACCCTCCACTACGGCGACCGGGTCGAGCACCGGCCGGTGCTGGGTGCGGAGCTGCGGCCGGTCGGGGTGGACGACATCGAACGGGCCTGTCTGCTCTCCCGGCGGGTGGGCGCGCTGGCCCTGGGTACGACGGTCGCGGGGCACCTGCTGCTCCGGGCGGCCCTGGGCAGGAGGGGAAGGGCATGAGCAACGCACTGCTGGTCGCCGGGACGACCTCGGACGCGGGCAAGAGCGTGGTCACCGCGGGCATCTGCCGCTGGCTGGCCCGACAGGGAGTCAGCGTCGCGCCGTTCAAGGCGCAGAACATGTCGCTGAACTCGTTCGTCACCGCCGACGGCGCCGAGATCGGCCGGGCCCAGGCGATGCAGGCGCAGGCGGCCCGGGTGGAGCCCGAGGCGGCGATGAACCCGGTGCTGCTCAAGCCCGGCGCGGACGGCCGCAGCCAGGTGGTGCTGCTGGGCCGGCCGGTGGCCGAGGTCGGCGCGCTGGACTACCGCGAACGCAAGCCCGTCCTGCTGGAGCGGGCCCTGGAGTGCCTGGCCGACCTGCGCCGCCGCTACGACGTGGTGGTCTGCGAGGGCGCCGGCTCGCCGGCCGAGATCAACCTGCGGGACCGGGACATCGCCAACATGGGCCTGGCCACCGCCGCCGGGCTGCCGGTCGTCGTGGTCGGGGACATCGACCGCGGCGGCGTGTTCGCCGCGATGTACGGGACGCTGGCGCTGCTCTCGGCGGAGGACCAGCGGCACGTGGCCGGCTGGTTCGTCAACAAGTTCCGCGGCGACGCACGGCTGCTCGCACCCGGGCTGGAGATGCTGCGCGAGCTGACCGGCCGTCCGGTGCTGGGCACCCTGCCGATGCTGTCCGGGCTCTGGCTGGACGCCGAGGACTCGCTCGACCTCACCACCGTGGTGGACCGCACCGAGGGCCGCGGGCCGGTGGGCCGGGACGTGCTGCGGGTCGCCGTGGTGCGCTTCCCCCGGCTCTCCAACTTCACCGACGTGGACGCGCTGGCCCAGGAGCCGGGCGTGCTGGTCCGCTGGGCCACCCGCCCGGAGGAGCTGGCCGACGCCGACCTGGTGGTGCTGCCCGGCACCCGGGCCACCGTCGCCGACCTGGCCTGGCTGCGCGAGCGCGGGCTGGAGCCGGCCCTCCGGGCGCGGGCCGCGGCCGGACTGCCGGTGCTCGGCGTCTGCGGCGGCTACCAGATGCTCGCCCGCGGGATCGTCGACGGGGTCGAGTCCCGGGCCGGCGCGGTGGACGGGCTCGGCCTGCTGCCGACGCACGTCCGGTTCGGCGCCGAGAAGGTGCTCGGCCGGCCGGTCGGCGAGGCCTACGGGCAGCGGGTGGAGGGGTACGAGATCCACCACGGCGTGGTGACCGTCGAAGGGGGCACGCCGTTCCTGGACGGCTGCCGGGTGGGCGCCGTCTGGGGCACCACCTGGCACGGCGCACTGGAGAACGACGGCTTCCGGCGCGCCCTGCTGGGCGAGGTAGCCGCCGCCGCCGGCCGGGACTTCGTCCCCGCCCCGGACACCTCCTTCGCCGCCGCGCGCGAGGCCCGGCTCGACCGGCTGGGCGACCTGATCGAGGAGCACGCGGACACCGACGCGCTGTGGAAGCTGATCGAGGGCGGGGTGCCGGCCGCGGGCACGCTGCCGTTCCTGCCGCCCGGGGCCCCCTTGGAGAATCATGAGTGACGTCCGCTACCCGTTCACCGCGATCGTCGGCATGGCCGACCTGCGGCTCGGGCTGCTGCTCAACGCCGTCTCCCCGGCCGTCGGCGGGGTGCTGGTGCGCGGCGAGAAGGGCACCGCCAAGTCGACCATGGTGCGCGCGCTGGCCGGCCTGCTGCCGTCCATCGCCACCGTCGACGGCTGCCGCTTCGCCTGCGACCCGGCCGCTCCGGACCCGCAGTGCCCGGACGGCGCGCACGACGGCGCCCCGGCCTCGGCCCGCGCGGCCCGGCTGGTCGAGCTGCCGGTCGGCGTCTCCGAGGACCGGATCGTCGGCTCGCTCGACCTGGAGCGGGCGCTGGCCGAGGGCGTCAAGGCGTACGAGCCGGGGCTGCTCGCCCGGGCCCACCGCGGTGTGCTCTACATCGACGAGGTCAACCTGCTCCAGGACCACGTGGTGGACCTGCTGCTGGACGCCGCCGCGATGGGCCGCTCCTACGTGGAGCGCGAGGGCGTCTCGGTGCGGCACGCCGCGCGGTTCCTGCTGGTCGGCACGATGAACCCGGAGGAGGGCGAGCTGCGGCCGCAGCTGCTCGACCGGTTCGGCCTGACCGTGGAGATCGCGGCCACCCGGGAGCCGGCGGAGCGGGCCGAGGTGGTCCGCCGCCGGCTGGGCTACGACGCCGACCCGGCCGGCTTCGCCGCGCGGTTCGCGGCGGACGAGCGGGAGCTCGCCGAGCGGATCACCGCGGCCCGGGAGCTGCTGCCCGAGGTCGAGCTGACCGACCGGGCGCTGCGTCAGATCACCGCGGTCTGTGCCGCGTTCGAGGTGGACGGGCTGCGCGCGGACATCGTCATGGCGCGCACCGCCGTCGCCCTGGCCGCCTGGGCGGGGCGCACCGAGGTGCTGGAGGAGGACGTCCGCAAGGCCGCGCAGCTGGCGCTGCCGCACCGGCGCCGGCGCAACCCCTTCGACGCGCCCGGCCTGGACGAGGAGCAGCTGGACCGGACGCTGGCGGAGCACGCCGAGCCGGAGGAGCCCGAGGAGCCGGCGGCGGAGGACCCGCGGCCGGAGGGCCCCGGCGACGGCGGGCCCGAGGGGGACGGCCCCGAGCCGGACGGCGACGGCCCGGACGGCGGTCCGGACGGCGGCGGGGGCGGCGCGCCCGAACCGGCCGGCCCGCCCGCCCCGGCCACCGGCACCGACGCACCGGCGCCCGGGCCCGAGGAGGCCCCGCAGCAGCCGGTGCCGGTCCAGCCGCCCGCGCCCGGGCGGGAGGCCGCCCCGGTGGCGGCCGGCGAGCCGTACCGGACCAGGCTGTTCAAGGTGGACGGCACCGGGCGGGGCGCCCAGGGCCGCCGCTCCCCCGCCGAGACCGACGGCGGCCACACCATCCGCGCCCGGCGCCCGCAGGGCCGGCTGGCCCGGCTGCACCTGAGCGCCACCCTGCAGGCCGCCGCGCCGCACCAGGTGGCGCGCGGGCGGACCTCGCGCGCGCTGGTGCTGGACAAGGACGACTTCCGCGAGCAGGTCCGCCAGGGCCGGGAGTCCAACCTGGTGCTGTTCGTGGTGGACGCCTCGGGCTCGATGGCGGCCCGGCAGCGGATGACCGCCGTCAAGGGCGCGGTGCTCTCGCTGCTGATGGACGCCTACCAGCGCCGCGACAAGATCGGCATGATCACCTTCCGCGGCGCGGGCGCCGAGCTGGCCCTGCCCCCGACCTCCTCCGTCGAGGTCGGCGCGGTCCGCCTGGAGTCGCTGCCCACCGGCGGCCGGACCCCGCTGGCGGCCGGGCTGCTGCGGGCGCACGAGGTGCTGCGGGTCGAGCGGATGCGCGACCCGCACCGCCGGCCGCTGCTGGTCGTGGTGACCGACGGCCGGGCCACCGGCGCCCGGGACGCGGTGGCGCAGTCGCACCGGGCGGCGGAGCTGCTGGCCGCCCAGGGCGTGACCGGCGTGGTGCTGGACTGCGAGGCCGGCCCCGTCCGGCTCGGCCTGGCCCGAACCCTGGCGGCGCGGCTCGGCGCCTCCGCCGTGACCCTGGACGAGCTGCGCGCCGAGGGCGTCGCCTCGCTCGTCCGCGAGAACCGTGCCACTCCCCTGCGAAAGGCGGCCTGATCCCCATGCCCAAGGGCGTTCCCGAGAGCGTTCCCGACGACGGCCTGACCACCCGCCAGCGCCGCACCCTGCCGATCACCGCCGTGCACACCGGCCCCGGCAAGGGCAAGTCCACGGCCGCGTTCGGCATGGCGCTGCGGGCCTGGAACCAGGGCTGGCCGGTCGGGGTGTTCCAGTTCGTGAAGTCCGCCAAGTGGAAGGTCGGCGAGGAGAACGCGCTGCGCGTGCTCGGCGCCTCCGGCGAGGGCGGCACCGTCGACTGGCACAAGATGGGCTCCGGCTGGTCCTGGATCCAGCGTTCCTCCGAGATGGAGATGGACAGCGAGGCGGCGGCCAAGGAGGGCTGGGAGCAGGTCAAGCGCGACCTCGCGGCCGAGACCTACCGCTTCTACGTGCTGGACGAGTTCACCTACCCGATGCACTGGGGCTGGGTCGACCCGGAGGAGGTGGTCGCCGTGCTGCGGGACCGCCCCGGCAGCCAGCACGTCGTCATCACCGGCCGGTACGCACCCGAGCCGCTGACCGCCTTCGCCGACCTCGTCACCGAGATGACCAAGGTCAAGCACCCGATGGACGCCGGCCGCAAGGGCCAGCGCGGCATCGAGTGGTAGCCCCGGGAGACCCCTGCACGTGAACATCCCCCGCCTCGTCGTCGCCGCGCCGTCCTCCGGCTCCGGCAAGACCACCGTCGCCACCGGCCTGATCGCCGCGCTCGCCGCGCGCGGGCTGGCGGTCTCGCCGCACAAGGTCGGCCCGGACTACATCGACCCGGGCTACCACGCCCTGGCCGCCGGCCGGCCGGGCCGCAACCTGGACGCGTTCATGTGCGGGCCGGAGCGGATCGCACCGCTCTTCCTGCACGGCGCGGCCGGGGCGGACGTGGCGGTGGTCGAGGGCGTGATGGGGCTGTTCGACGGCGCGTCCGGCCGGGGCGAGCTGGCCTCCACCGCGCACGTCGCCAAGCTGCTGCGGGCGCCCGTGGTGCTGGTGGTGGACGCCTCCTCGCAGTCCCGCTCGGTGGCCGCGCTGGTGCACGGCTTCGCCTCCTGGGACCCGGAGGTCCGGCTCGCCGGGGTGATCCTCAACCGGGTCGCCTCCGACCGGCACGAGCTGCTGCTGCGCGAGGCCCTGGAGGAGGGTTCCGGCGTGCCGGTGCTGGGCGCGGTGCGGCGCTCGACCGCCGTGGCCACGCCGTCGCGCCACCTCGGCCTGATCCCGGCCGTGGAGCGGTCGGCGGAGGCGCTGCGGGCGGTCGCCGACATGGGCGACCTGGTGGCCGCCTCGGTGGACCTCGACGCGGTGCTGGCACTGGCCCGGACCGCTCCCCCGCTGGACGCCGAGCCGTGGGACCCGGCGCGCGAGGTCGCCCCGGTGGCCGGCGCCCCCCGGATCGCCATGGCCGGCGGCGCCGCGTTCTCCTTCTCGTACGCGGAGAACGCCGAGCTGCTCACCGCCGCCGGCGCCGAGGTGGTCCCCTTCGACCCGCTGCACGCCGACGCGCTGCCAGAGGGCACGGCCGGCCTGGTGATCGGCGGGGGCTTCCCCGAGCTGTACGTCCGGGAACTCAGCGCGAACGGCCGACTGCGCAGGGCGATCGGCGAGTTCGCCGCGGCGGGCGGGCCGATCGCCGCGGAGTGCGCCGGACTGCTCTACCTCGGGCGGGAGTTGGACGGACTGCCGATGTGCGGGGTGGTGGCGACCTCGGCCCGGATGACCGAGCGGCTGACCCTCGGGTACCGGGAGGCCGTGGCGCTGCACGACTCGCCGCTGGCGCCGGCCGGCACCCGGCTGCGCGGGCACGAGTTCCACCGCACGGTCTGCGAGCCGGCGGCCGGTGAACGGCCCGCGTGGGGCTGGCGGCTGCCGACGGGCCCGCGCACGGAGGGGTTCGCGGTCGACGCGGGCGCACCGGGCGCGGGCGGTGCCGACACGGGCACGGCGGGTACGGACACGGCGGGTACGGACACGGCGGGTACGGGCACGGCCGGGGCGAACGTTCACGCTTCGTATCTGCACCTGCACTGGGCAGGATCACCGCAGCTCGCCGCCACGTTCGCGGCGGCCGCGGCCGCCCACCGCGCGGGCTGAGCCGAACCGACGGCCCCTCGGGTCTGGTGCCGTCCCCGTACGGGCGTCAGAATAGGGACTGAAAACCGCATATCGCCCCAATCGCAACCGGTACCGGCCAGACCCGACCGCCTCAGGCGAGCCGACCGATTGCCGGCGACCGCCCACTCGGCGGGGTCGCCGAAGCCGCCCCCGCGGGGTGGACAGGCTCAGGGAGCCGTCACGATGCGTATCGACTTAACCCCGCTGCATCACCACCCCACCGACCACCGCCACGCCTGCCCGGTGCCGCTGGCACCCAAGGCGTTCGCCCAGCTCCGTGCCCGCTACCAGGACCTCGTCGAGAGCCGGCGGCTGCCGGAGGACATCTCCTTCGAGCAGTACTACTACGTCTGGCGCTCCCGGCGGCGCGGCGAGAACGTCATCGGCCTCGACGACGGCGCCGTCCGACCCGGCCCCAGCACCGGGGCCCAGCTGATCACCCGTCCGACCAAGCGGCTGAAGGGCGAGGTCCGCACCCTGGTGCTGCTGGTGGACTTCCCCGACCTCCCGCACGGCCCCGACCACACCGTCGGGCACTTCGAGCAGATGCTGTTCAGCACCGACACCTTCGCCACCGGCTCGATGCGCGACTTCTACCGCCTGGTCAGCGGCTTCGACCCGACCCACCCGGCGAACGGCGGCATCGACGTGGTGGGCGAGGTGCACGGCTGGTTCCGGCTGCCGCACCCGCTCTCCTTCTACGCCGACGACCAGTCCGGCATGGGCAACCCGCCGCGGAACTCCCAGGGCATGGCCGCCGACGCGCTGGCACTCGCCAAGCAGGAGGGCATCGACTTCACCGGGTTCGACGCCCTCGGCGAGCACCTCGTCACCGCCCTGTTCATCGTCCACGCGGGCTCCGGCGCCGAGCAGACCGGGCAGCCGGGCGACCTCTGGAGCCTCAAGTGGAACCCGCCCGACCCGAGCGGCGTGGAGGTCGGACCCAAGCTGCGGGTGCAGACCTTCCTGACCGTCCCCGAGGACTGCGCGGTGGGCGTCTGCGCCCACGAGTGGGGCCACCTGGCCGCCCGCTGGGCCGACTTCTACGACACCGGACGCCTGGAGGCGACCACCTCCAACGGCCTCGGCAACTACTGCCTGATGGCGGCCGGCTCCTGGGGCAACGAGGGGATCACGCCGGTCTTCCCGAACGGCATGCTCCGGATGTTCCACGGCTGGACCGTGCCGCAGGAGGTCGCCGGCACCACCCACGGCATCGCGCTGCGGCCGATCGCCGAGGGCGGCGACCTGCTGTTCGTCCGCAACCCGCAGCGGATGAAGGAGAGCCAGTACATCGTCGTCGAGTACCGCCGGAAGTCCGGCCAGGACCGCTTCCTGCCCGACCAGGGCATCGCCGCCTACGTGGTGGACGAGGCCATCGACAACGTCAACGACGAGCACCACCTCGCCATCGAGCTGCTGCAGGCCGACGGCCGCCGCGACCTGGCGAAGATCTTCGGCACCGGCAACCGCGGCGACAACACCGACCTCTACCCCTCGCTCCGCAACACCAGCATCGGCCAGAACACCGTCCCCGCGCTCAACGAGCCGGACGGCACCTGGAGCGGCGTCACCCTCGACATCGCCGGATCGCCGGGCGCCGACCAGATGGAGGTGGACGTGACCATCGCCTGACACGGGCCGCCTCCTGAGGCGGGCCACCTTCCGACGCGGGCGACCTCCTGACGCGACCTCAACCGGGGGTACCGCCCCGGGCGGCGCCGTGCTGCGCCGTCCGGGGCGGCATGCGGGTGAACGGTGTGGGCGGGTGTTCGGCGGGCGGGTGCGGCGCGGTATGCCTGGCCGGGTCGACCGACCGTCAGAGCGGTCGGACACCGCCCGGAAGGTGGGTTCATGAGATCGAGAGCGATTGCCCGAGGCCTGCGTGCCGTGGCCGCCGTCGTCACCGCGACGGCGGCCACCGTCATGAGCGCGTGCGGGACGGCGGGTGCGGCCCCCGTCCAGGACGCCGGGCTGAGCCCGGACATCCTGGCGATCATGAACAAGCCGGCCTACCAGCACGCGCAGTGGGGCCTGCTGGAGATCGACGACACGACCGGCGAGGTGATCCACTCCCTCTACCCGGACCAGTTCTTCATCCCCGGTTCGACGGCCAAGCTGGTCAGCGTCTCCAGCACCTGGCACACCCTCGGCGGCGACCACCGGTTCACCACGCCCGTGCAGGCGCTCGGCACCCGCAGCGGCCCGGTGCTGGACGGTTCGCTGGCTCTGGTCGCGCAGGGCGACCTCACCATGGGCGGCCGCACCAAGCCGGACGGCACCGTCGACTTCACCCCGATCGACCACACCTACGCCAACGACCTCCCCGGGGCGACGCTGACGCCCGAGAACCCGCTCGCCGGACTGAACGAGATCGCCGGTCAGGTGCGCGCCGCCGGCATCACCGAGGTCCACGGGGACGTCGCGATCGACCCGCGGCTCTTCACCTCGTTCTCCGAGCTGGACCCGAGCCCCACCCCGCTGATCATCAACGACAACCTCATCGACCTGCTGACCACCCCCACCACCCCCGGGCAGCCCGCGGAGCTCAGCTGGCGACCGCAGGTCGCGCCGTACCAGGTGGAGTCGACCGTGCGGACGGTCGCCGCCGGCGGCACCACCGACCTCGTCGTCACCGCCTCGCCGGACGGCACCCGCATCACCGTCTCCGGCACCATCGCGGCCGACGCACAGCCCACCCTCCGGGTCTCGCACATCCAGGACCCGAACGCCTTCGGCCGCACCGCGCTGATCGAGGCGCTCGCCCGCGCCGGCGTCACCGTGACCGCCCCGCCGACCGGGCCCAACCCGGTCGGCGTCCTGCCGCCCTCCTACGACGGCACCGACCGGGTCGCCGCGTACGTCTCCCCGGTCTACGAGCAGTACGCCCGGCTGATCCTGAAGGTGAGCCACAACCTCGGGGCCAACCTGGGGATCTGCCTGATGGCCGTCGCGGCCGGCAGCCACGAGTGCGAGGACGGCTTCGGCGGCATCACCGCGTTCCTGCGGCAGGCCGGCATCGACCCGACCAAGGTGCAGCTGCTCGACGGCCGCGGCGGCAACCCGGTGGACCGGGTCACCCCCGACGTGGAGAACGAGATCCTGCACTACTGGCAGGGCACCCCGGAGGCCACCCGGTTCCGCGAGGCGCTGCCGATCCTCGGCGTGGACGGCTCGCTGGCCTTCGCCTGCGCGGGCTGCCCGACCTGCCCCGGCAAGGGCAAGGTGTGGGCCAAGCCCGGAACGGTCGCCGGCTTCGACGCCGTCAACCAGCGGCTCGCCGTCGGCGCCGAGACCCTCGGCGGCTACCTGGCCGCCGGCCACGGCCGCCTCCACACCTTCTACCTGGCCGTCAACGGCGCCTCCACCCAGAACATCGACACCTTCTTCGACCTCGTCAACGACCTGAACCGGATCGCCGGCCTCCTCCAGGAGCAGGCCGAGGCCCGCCACTGACCCGCCCGGCACCCGTGAGGGCCCCGACCGTCGGACGGTCGGGGCCCTCACCGCTCTGTCAGGCCCGGGACGGCAGCCCGGGCACGGTGCGTGCCCCGGCGTAGCGCGCCCGGCGGGAACCGTCAGCCACGCCCCGGTCTCAGGCGGCCGTCCAGCCGTGCGCGTACTCGACGTGCAACTGCCCCGGCGCGCCCTTCGGCGGCCGGCCGAAGAGGCCGCCGGGCCCGTGGGTGAGCGTGACGCAGAAGTGCGAGCGGCCGGCCGCGCCGGCGGCCCACGCCGGTGCCTCGGTGCCCAGCGAGCGGACCAGGGAGCCGGTCCAGCGGAACGCCTCCGCGCTGCCGGTGAGGAACAGCGTCCGGGCGGCACCCGCGAAGTGCAGTCCGTCGCGCCAATCGGCGAAGTGGTGCCGGTCGAAGTCGATCTCGGCCTCGGCCGGGAAGTCGCTCTCCGGGATGTCCGCGGTGTGCGGCACCCCGCCACGGCGCAGCCGGGCCCGGACGTCCTTCCAGCGGGACGGCGGGAAGCCCAGGGTGTGGTGGAGCAGCACGAGGTCCAGCCGGGTCTCGTCGTGGTGGAGCTGCTGCCCGGCCGGGCCGGTGTTGTCGCGCAGCGGAAGGTGGACGAGGGAGCGCGGGGAGCGGGCGGCCAGCGCCCAAGCGGCCGCGAGGTCCTCGGCGGCCGGCCGGTCCGCGTACAACTGGAGCGACCAGTCGCCGTCGTAGAGCACCGCCCGGCCGTCGCGCGGGGCGGCGGTCACCACCCGGTACTCGTCCCGGCCGAGCCGGACCCGGTGGATCGTCGTCCTCAGCTTCACTGCTCACCCCACTCCGACGCGCACGGGAAGTCGACCGGTCCGGCTTCCCACTCCCCCCGGCCGCGCCCGGTTGCTGGGGCGCCGGTGCCGGGCCGGGCGGTTTCCGGGCCACGGTGGACGGCCGCGGGGAGCGCCCCGGCCGGCCGGGCGGCCCCGTCAGCCGCCGATGGCACGGACGTAGATGTCGGCGGCGCCGGGGAGGCCGCTGGGGATGGTGGCGACGTAGATGCGGCGGCCGGGCATCAGGTGGACGGGGCCCGGCGTGGGCGTGGGGGTGGGAGTGGGAGTGGGCGTCGGGGTCGGTGTGGGCGTGGGCGTGGCGGTCGGGGCCGGCGTCGCGGTGGGGGACGGGGCCGGGGGCTCCGGGTCGTCGGCGGAGCGGAGGCCGGACGGCGACGGGTCGACGGCTCCGGTGCCGTCGCCCTCCCCGGCGGCGGTCTCGTCGGAGGGCTCCTCGTCGTGGCAGGGCGACGGGCCCGCCGGCTCCGGGGACACGTCGGCGCTCGCCGTCGGCGAGGGTTCGGCGGTCGCGGTCGGCGTCGCGATCAGGATCGGGGCCGGGGTCGCGGTCGGCGAGAGCACGGCCGTCGGAGTCGGGGAGACCGTCGGGGAGGCCTCCGGGGTGGCCGTCGGCGCCGCGGGCGTCGGGGCCTGCGCCGGCTCGGCGTCGGTGAGCTCCTGGGCGGTGTCCGGCTCGTCGCCGCCCAGGGCCGCGGTCAGGTCGGTCGGCAGCGGGGCGGTCGGCCCGGGGGCCGGGAGGCCGTAGGTGCGCAGGAAGTCGCCGACGCCGACGTCCTGGCCGCCGGCCAGCCGGTAGTGCAGGTAGGCGACCGGCGCCCCGTCCGCGAGGTGGGTGTACACCGCGCCGACCGGGACGTAGTAACGGCCCGCGCCCGGGTGCTGGGAGGGGTGGAGGCCGGCCAGCAGCTCGGCACGGTCCCGGTCGGTCTCGACCGCGCCGCGCCCCAGCGTGAGGGCGTTGACGCCCCGGACGGCGAGGGCCGCCAGGGCGGCGACGGAGAGCACCAGCCCGATGGCGATCGTCCGCCGCAGGACCGGGCGCCCGTGCACGGCCGGCCAGGAGTCGCTGGACATGCGTTCGGGCGACAGCCCGCCGTCGGGCCCTCGTTGCGTCACTGTTCCTGCTCCCCCGGTCCGTCGACGCGCCGTGGCGCCGCCGCCACTCGTCGTGCTCGACTCGTAGTGCTCGACGTGGACACTACGCTCGAAGTTCCGAGTGGGACCAACCGGCCCTATCAGCCGGGAAAGGCCGGGGCCACGGCTGCTTCGAGCAACCGTACGGCCGCGCCGCCGCCGTCCGCCGGGACGGTCCACAGGTCGGCGCCGAAGTCGCCGGGGAGGGCGTAGAGCAGGGTGGAGCCGTCCGACCAGACCGCCTGGTCGTCGATGTTGCGCTGCTCGGCGGTGGCGGTCTCGGTCATGGTGGCGAGGTCGAGCACGTAGAGCCGCCACGGTGCGTCCGGGGAGGCGTCGGCGACCCGCTTCTTGTACGCGATCCGCGTCCCGTCCGGGGAGAGCGAGGGGCACTCGACGTTCTCGTGGACGGTGGTGAGGGTGCGGGCGGCGAGGTCGCCGCGGACGAGGTGGGTGCGGCCTCCGGTGGCCACGGTGGCGTAGAAGGTGTTGTCGTCGGCGAAGGTGACGCCCCAGACGTTGACGTCCGGCGCCCGGTACGGCTTGCCGTCCTTGATCAGGTCGAAGTCCTCCAGGTTGTCCCGGAGGTTCCCGTCGCGGACGTCGACGATCGAGGTGCGGGTGGAGAAGTCGGTGCCCGCGTAGGAGTCGCCGCTGACGAAGACCGTCCACGCCGCGAGGTGGCCGGACGGCGAGACCCGGGAGCGGGTCGGGATCCCGGCGGCCGGGAAGGAGCGCAGTTCGTGCAGGCGGTCGTCGAGCACCACCGCGCGGTAGCTGTCCTGCAGCGCGCCGCGCTCGGCCTGGAGGCAGATGCCGGTGCCGCCGGCCGTGAAGAAGCGCAGGCACTGGACGCCGGAGGCGGTCCGCGGCCCGTCCGGGTGGTCGGCCGCGACGGTGGCGAGCTCGTCCCGGTGCGGGCCCCAGGCCATGTTCCGGAAGACCAGCGTGCCGGCCTGTCCGGGTTTGAGGGAGACCGTGCCGCGGGTGACCACCGGGCCGCCGGGCTGCGCCCGGTCGCGCTCGGCGGAGCGGTCGGCGGCGTAGAGCACCGCGCCGGTGCCGACCGAGCCGAGCAGCAGCACGGCGAGCAGCAGGATCAGCACCCGGGTGCGGTTCCGGAGGGACGTGGTCACGAGGGCACCTCGGGGTCGGTCGTACGGTCGTTCACGGGGACGGCGGCGGGTTCGCGGAGCACCGCGGCTGCCCCGGCCACGCAGACCGCCAGGGCGGCGGCCGAGAAGGCCAGCGCCGAGGTGCCGCCGACGGCGCTCCACAGCGCGCCGAACACCAGCGAGCAGGCGAACCGGGCGAGCGCCTGCCCGGTACCGACCAGGGCCAGCCCGGCGCCGCGCCGCTCGGCCGGGACGGCGTCGGCCGCGGCGGCCGCCAGCACCCCGTCGGTCGCGGCGTAGAACGCGCCGTGCAGCACCAGCACGCAGACCACCGCCGGCAGCCCGCTCAGCGGCGAGAGCAGCAGGCCGTACGCCAGCAGCAGCACGCCGTGGCCGGCCAGGAAGAGCCGGCGGCGGCCGAGCCGGTCGGCCAGCGCGCCGAGCGGGACGGCGAGCAGCAGGAAGGCGCCGGCGGTGCCGAGCGGCAGCAGCGGGAAGAGGTCGGTGGCGAGGCCGAGCCGGCGCTGCACGAGCAGGAAGAGGAAGGAGTCGCTGACGGTGGTCAGGCCGAGCAGGACGGCGCAGAGGGTCAGCCGGCGCAGTTCGGGCAGGTGCAGCAGCGCGAGGCCGTCGCGCAGCCGCGGGCGCTCGGCGGCCGGGGCCGCGTCTGCGGCGGGGGTGAGGCGGTTCGGTACGAACAGCAGCAGGAGCAGCACGCCGAGCACCGCCACGCAGGCACTGACCGCGAACACCGCGTCGTAGCCGTGCCGGTCGCCGCCGTCGGCGAGCAGCGGGCCGCCGGCCAGCCGGAGCACCAGGAAGGCGGCGAGCGGGCCGAGCAGCGCGCCGGCCGTGTCCATCGCCCGGTGCACGCCGAACGCCCGCCCGCGGTGGGCGGGTTCGGTGGCGAGCGAGATCATCGCGTCCCGCGGGGCGGTGCGCAGGCCCTTGCCGGTGCGGTCGGCGGCCAGCACGGCACCGATCAGCGGCACGGTGTGGACGAGCAGCAGCAGCGGCTTGCAGAGCGCCGACAGGCCGTACCCGAACGCGGCGACCGCCTTGTGCCGGGGCGCGCCGTCGCGGCCGGGCCGGTCGGCGAGGTGGCCGCCGACCAGCCGGACCAGGGCGCTGAAGCCGTTCTGGATGCCGTCCAGCAGGCCGAAGCCGAGCGGGGAGAGGCCGAGCCCGGTGAGCAGGTAGAGCGGCAGCACCGCGCTGACCATCTCGGAGGAGACGTCGGTCACCAGGCTGACTGCGCCCAGCACCACGACGGTGCCGGGCACGGCGGCGGCCGCCCGCCGCCCCGGCTGCGGAGCCGGGGCGACGGGGGCCTTGGAGCTGCGGGATTCCGCGACGTACACGGGCGTCAGTTCCAGATGCCGGTGATGGTGGCGGCGGTGTTGGCGTTGCCCGCGTGGGTGGTCAGACCGGCGAGGTCCTCCAGCGTGCGCAGCACGTTGTAGTGGTTGTAGGTGGTGGAGGTGGAGGAGCCCGGGGTGACGTGGGCGCCGTAGAAGAGGGTGGGGATGCGGTTGCCGGAGAGGCGGTTGTCCTCGTCGAAGGTGAGCACGAGCATGCTGTTGTTGTTCTTGGCCCAGGCGGCGTAGGCACCGAGCTTGTTCTTGACCCAGGTGTCGCCGGTGGAGACCGAGCAGTCGTGCATGTCGTTGCAGAGGTCCGGGACGACGAAGGAGACCTTCGGCAGGGTGCTGTAGTCGGTCGGGAACTGGTTGAAGGTGTACGCGGTGTTGGTCGGCACGTTGCTGAAGCCGAACCACGGGTTGTGCTTCTGCGCGTACTTGCCGCTGGAGCAGACGGTGGAGCCCTGGCTCGGCAGGCCCTCGTTGTAGCTGCCCCAGGTCTTGCCGGCGGCGATCAGCTCGGAGGCCAGGTTGGGGGCGCCGATCGAGCCGACCTTCACGCAGCTGTCGTCCGTGCGGCCCTGGTTGGAGCCGGAGAACAGCTGGTAGTAGTTGGGCTCGCTGGGGTGGGTGAGCCCGTAGGACTGGGTGAGGGTGGCGCCGCCGGCCTTGAGGGTGTTGTTGGTGTACGGCGCGCTGGAACTGCCGATCAGCTGCGAGTAGGCGTGGTTCTCCAGGACGACGACCACGATGTGGTCGGGCGCCGGGAGGGTGGCGGCCTGGGCGGCGGTGCCGGTGGCGGCCCAGAGGCCCAGCGAGCCGGCCGTCAGGGCGACACCGGCGGCGAGGGCGGTCAGGGTGCGGCGGCGGGAGCGCTTCGGCGCGGCGGGGGCCTCCGCGGGGGCCTCTGCAGAGGCGTTCATGTCAAGGGCGTCGGGGGTCTCGGGCATGGTTGTCCTCCGTGCGTCGGAAACGGCTGGGGCGGGGTGGCCCGGCGGCGGGGAGCGCCGGGTCTGGAGCGCCGAGAACAGTAGGAGCGGCACGGTGGCGCGTGCCCCGGGGGCGGGGTGAAGAACAGGCGAACAGCGGTCGGCGGCCGAGACTGGCGGCCGGTCGTAGGTCACAGCCGTCCCGATTGACCCCTCTGTCGTGGCCGTGGTGGGATTCCGGGGGCTCCGACCGGCCCGGTACCGGCCGCCGGGGGCCTCGGCGCTCCGGCACGCCGACGGGTTTCGGCCGCCGCGGACGGCCGACGACCGGCGCCGGCTGCCGCGGAGGTGTCGGGCGGGTGACGCGCAGGAGCAGGGACGTGAGCGGGGCGTGAGGGCGTGAGGGGTTCGGGCGGCGTTCCGGGCGTGGACGTTCCCGGCATGGACGGGCCGGGCGTGGACGGGCCGGGCGTGGACGTTCCCGGCGTGGACGGGCCGGGCGTGGACGTTCCCGGCGTGGACGTTCCCGGCGTGGACGAGCCGGATGCCCGCGCATCCGCCGCGGAGCGTCCGGACGCCGGAGCCGGCCCGTACGCCACGGCGCGCCCGGACGCGCCGGTCGGCCGGGGCGAAGGGGCCGGCGGCGGCGTGGAGGCCGGCGGCGCGGTGGACCCCCGGCCGGGCGGGCTGGTCGTCGGCGTGGGCCTGCGGCGTTCCACCGCACCCCCGGAGGTGCTCGCGCTGATCCGGCGGGCGCTGGCCGAGGCCGGGCTGCCCAGCACGTCCGTGGTCCGGCTCGCCACCCTGGCCGGCAAGGCCGGACACCCCGCCGTCCGGCAGGCGGCCGCCCGGCTGGGGGCGGACGTCGACGAGCACGCGGCCGAGGTGCTGGCGGGCGTCGCCGTCCCCCATCCGTCCGCCGCCGTCGCCGACGCGGTCGGGTCGGCCAGCGTCGCCGAGGCGGCGGCGCTGGCGAGCGCGCCCGGCGGCGAACTCCTCGTCCCCAAGCGCAAGTCGGCCGCCGCGACGGTGGCGGTCGTCCGGGTGCCGGGCGGCCCTGCCCACGCCCCGGCGTCCGGGCCGGCGCGGTCCGAACCCCGGCCCGTGCACCCCGCACCCGCACCCGCACACCCCGTAGGAGACCTCCCGTGACCCCCGCCTCCCCCACTGAGCCCGACCTGCGCCATCACGGGGACGCCGAGGTCCGCGCCGACGGGTCCGGCCTGGTCGACCTCGCCGTCAACGTCCGCACCGGCACGCCCCCGCAGTGGCTGCGCGACCGGCTCGCGGCCACGCTCGGCGACCTCGCCGCCTACCCCGACGGGACGGCCGCGCGCGCCGCCGTCGCCGCCCGGCACCGGCGCCCGGCCGCGGAGGTGCTGCTCACCGCGGGCGCCGCGGAGGCGTTCGTCCTGCTGGCACGCGTGCTGGCGGCGCGCCATGTCGCCGTGGTGCACCCGCAGTTCACCGAGCCCGAGGCGGCACTGCGGGACGCCGGGCACGAGGTGCACCGGGTGCTGCTCTCCCCGTCGGACGGCTTCCGGCTCGGCGCCGTGCCCGACGAGGCCGACCTCGTGGTGCTCGGCAACCCGACCAACCCGACCTCCGTCCTGCACCCGGCCGCGGCCGTCGCCGCCCTCGCCCGCCCCGGCCGCACGCTGGTGGTGGACGAGGCCTTCATGGACACCGTGCCGGGCGAGACCGAGTCCCTCGCCGCCGTCCGGGACCTGCCCGGCCAGGTGGTCGTGCTCCGCAGCCTCACCAAGACCTGGGGGCTGGCCGGCCTGCGGATCGGCTACGTGCTCGGCCCGGCCCCGCTGATCGCCGCGCTCGGCGCCGCCCAGCCGCTCTGGCCGGTCTCCACCCCCGCCCTGGCCGCCGCCGAGGCCTGCAGCACACCGGCCGCGCTCGCCGAGGCCGAGGCGGCGGCCCGCCTCCTGACGGAGCACCGCGACCACCTGCTGAAGGGCCTCGCCGCCTTCCCGTCCGTCCGCGTGCACGGCGAGCCGGCCGCCTCGTTCGTGCTGATCGAGCTGCCGGACGCCGCCGCCGTCCGCACCCGGCTGCGCGCGCACGGCTTCGCCGTCCGCCGGGGGGACACCTTCCCCGGGCTGGGCGGCGACTGGCTGCGGATCGCCGTCCGGGACGAGGGGACGACCGACCGCTTCCTGACCGCGCTCGACGCGGTCCTGGGCGAAGCACGCGGTTCGCTCCCGGGCGCGGCCCCCGGCACAGCGGCCTCCTGACCGGCGCCGTCAGGGCTCGTCCGGCTCGTCCGGCTCGTCCAGGGAGGCCGCCCACGCGCGCAGCGTCGCGAAGTCGTCCTCCCGCAGGCCGACCCGCGGGTCGATCCGGAAGGTGGCCGCATCGCCCGGGTGGTGGGCCGCGATCCACTCCGTGTCCTGCGGCCCCAACTCGTCGTCCACCCAGACGAACGGGCGCCCGGCGGCCCGGGCGACCAGATGGCGGGTCTTCCAGTGCAGGCCGTCCGGGTCCTCCCGGTGCAGCTCGGGCCAGGCGATCCAGGGCAGCCGGGGCAGGCCGAGCAGCGGTCCGATCCAGGTGTTGGCCTCGTCCATCCAGGTCGTGGCCCAGACGAGCTCGAAGGGCAGGGAGAGCAGCTGGGGACCGTGGTCCGGGTTGATCCAGAGCCGCAGCGGGCGCACGTGTTCGGCGGGCCGGCGCGGGAAGCGGGCCACCCAGGAGGCCGGCTTCACCCGGTGCGTGCGGTAGCCGTCCGGCCGGCGGTGCGGCTTGGCGGCGTACGGGTTCAGCGGTCCGTCGACATCGAGCAGGAGCAGCGGCTGCGTCATAGCCGCGCATCATGGCGCGCAACGCGCCCCGCGGCCAGCCGATTTCGCACCCGGCCGGTACCGGCGGCCCCCTGACGGACCGTCTGACGCTGTCCGTAGCATGGCCGGAGGTGTGAACCTCTCTGGCACACTGTGCGACCGACGGGGGCCCGGTCCGGGCCGGGGCATGACATGGGGGCAGGGCATGAGCAGCCGGGGTACCGAGCTGGGGGGTCGCTACACACTGACCGAGCGGATCGGCGGCGGAGGCATGGGCTCCGTCTGGCGCGCCGACGACCGGGTGCTGGCGCGCCGGGTCGCGGTGAAGATCCTGCATCCGGGCCTGGTCGAGGACGGCACCTTCGTCCAGCGCTTCCGGCGCGAGGCCCAGCTGCTCGCGGGGCTCAAGCACCCCGGCATCGTGGACGTCCACGACTACGGCGAGAGCGGCGGCGACGGCGAGGAGCGGACCGCCTACATCGTCATGGAGCTGGTCGAAGGGCGGCCGCTGGACAAGGTGCTCGCCGAGGGCGGGCCGATGGAGCCGGAGCGTGCGCTCGGGCTGCTCGCCACCGCGCTGGACGCCCTGGCCGCCGCCCACCGGCAGGACATCGTGCACCGCGACGTCAAGCCGTCCAACCTGATGCTGCGCCCGGACGGCCAGGTGACGGTGACCGACTTCGGCATCGCGCGGGCGGTCGCGAGCACCAAGCTCACCGCCTCCCACGCGGTGATCGGGACGGCCCTGTACATGGCCCCCGAGCAGGCCGAGGGGAAGTCCGTCGCCCCGGCCTCGGACCTCTACTCGATCGGCGTCGTCGCCTACGAACTGCTCACCGGGAAGCCGCCGTTCGTCGGAGAGTCGGTGTTGGAGGTCGCGCTCAAGCACCTCCGCGAGCCGGTGCCGGAGCTGCCGGCGGCCTTCCCGGCGGCGGTGCGGGAGGTGGTCGCCAGAGCGCTGGCCAAGCAGCCGGAGGAGCGGTTCGCGGACGCCGCGGCGATGGCGGCCGCGGCGCGGGCCGCGATCGGCGCGGAGCCGGGGCCGGCGGCGGCCGGGGCGGACGGCGCCGCGGGTGGCGCAGCCGCGGGCGGGGCCGCAAAGGCGGCGACCGGCGGAGCCCCTGCACCCGCCGCCGCTGCGCCCACGCCCGACGCGCCCGCCGGCGGCGCCGCCGGCGAGGTCGGCCAGGTCAAGGACCGCGACGCGACCGAACCCGGCACCCGCCGCAGACGGCACGGCTTCCTCGTCCCCGTCGTCCTGCCAGTCGTCATCACGGCGACCACCGCGACCGTCCTGCTCATCGACCGCGCCCCCTTCTCGTCCAACGCCGAGACCCCGAACGGGCAGCCGCCGGTCGTGGTGACCGCGCCCGCGACCACCGGCGGCACGCCGCCGGCCACCGGCTCCCCGACCACCCCGCCCCCGAGCACGCCGCCGCCCACCGGGACCCCGGCGCCGGAGACGACCACCCCCGCTCCCGGGACGCAGCCCGCACCGGCCGCGGGCAACCAGCCGGGCACCGTCCCGAACCCGGGCGGCGGCGCCGTGGCCGGTGGGGCCGCCGGCGGTGGCGGCGCGGCCGCGGGCGGCCAGGGCACACCGCCACGCACCGGCGGAGCGGCCGGCGGCGGCGGGAACGGCGGCAGCGGGAGCGGCAGCGCGACCGGTGGCGGGGGCACCAACGGCGGTGGCGCCGTCCCGCCGCCGGCCGCCACCCAGGCCCCGCCCGCCGCCACCTCCGCGCCCCAGCCCCCGCCGGCCACCACGGCACCCCAGCAGCCGTCCGTGCCGGCGGGCTGCGGCGGCAGCAAGTGGGGCTCGATCGTCAGCGTGGCGTCCGGCCTCAAGCTCGGCCTGTCCAAGGACAGCCCGGTCGGCGGCCAGGCGGTCGTGATGGGCGGGACGACGGCCTACGGCTGGGTGCGCTCGGACCCGAACCCCGGCGGCTGGTACCAGATCTACCCGTGCAACCTGAGCGGACCGGCACTCGTCCAGGAGACGGACGGGCGGGTGTCCCTCTCCGGCGGCTTCAGCGTGCTGAACAACTGGACGGTGGCCGCCGCCAGTACGCCCGGCGCGTTCGCACTCAAGGACTACATGGGGCAGAGCTGCCTGACCGACAACGGCGCCGGCAGGCAGGCCACCATGGTCACCTGCACCCCCGGCAACAAGTCCCAGGAGTTCCGCATCCCCTGATGCGTGCCGGGCCCGGCGCCGGTCACGGCCGGCGCCAGAGGTGGCGGGCGGCGAGCAGCGGAAGGACGCCCTCGCCGAACCAGTAGGCCTCCTCCAGGTGCGGGATCCCGGAGAGGACGAACTCGTCGATGCCCAGCTCGTGATACTCGGTGATCAGGTCGGCCACCTCCCGGTGGCTGCCCACCAGCGCCGTCCCCGCGCCGCCGCGCAGCAGGCCGATCCCGGCCCAGAGCCCCGGGTGGACCTCCAGGCGCTCGGCCGAGCCGCCGTGCAGGGCGAGCATCCGGCGCTGCCCGACCGACTCGCTCTCGGCCAGCGCCCGCTGGGTCGCCCGGACCCGCGCCGGGTCCATCCCGGCGAGCAGCCGCTCGGTCTCCGCCCAGGCCTGGGCGGAGGTGTCCCGGGTGATCACGTGCAGCCGGATGCCGAACCGCACCACCCGACCCCGGGCGGCGGCGAGTTCGCGCACCCAGGCGAGCTTCTCCCGTACCAGCGCGGGCGGTTCGCCCCAGGTGAGGTAGACGTCGGCGTGGCGGGCGGCGACCTCGCCGGCCGCCGGGGACGAACCGCCGAAGTAGACCGGCGGCGCCGGCTCCGGCAGCCGGGTCAGCGCCGCCCGCTCGACCCGCAGGTGGGGGCCCTCGTGGTCGACGGTCTCCCCCGCCCAGAGCCGCCGGGTGATGGCGAGGAACTCGTCGGTCCGGGCGTACCGCGCGTCCTTGTCCAGGAAGTCGCCGTAGGCCCGCTGCTCCGCCGACTCACCGCCGGTCACCACGTTGAGCAGCAGCCGCCCGCCGGACTGCCGCTGGTACGTCGTGGCCATCTGGGCGGCCAGCGTCGGGCCGATCTGCCCCGGACGGAAGGCCACCAGGTACTTCAGCCGCTCGGTGACCTGGGTGAGCATCGCGGTGGTCAGCCACGCGTCCTCGCACCACGCCCCGGTCGGAGTGAGCACCCCCTCGAAGCCCAACTGCTCGGCGCTGCGGGCGATCTGGCCCAGGTAGGCGATGCTCGGCGGCCGGTCCGAGCCGGCCGTGCCGGGGGTCGAGCCGTGGCCGCCGCCGACGATGTGGCGGCTGTCGCCGTTGGTGGGCAGGAACCAGTGGAAGGTCAGGGACATGCGGGTGCGCTCCAGGTGCCGGGCGGTTGCGGGACGGGAGGGGAGGGAACGGAGGGACGTCACCCGCGACAGCCGGCCGCGCACACCCGCACCAGGTCGACGTGGAGGCGTCGCACCAGGAGAACGCGGGCGGGAGCGGTCATGCGCGCCATTGTCCGCCGCCGCCCCGGCGCCGATCAAGGGCGCCGTCGGGTCCCGCCGGCCCCGCCGGGGCACGCCCGGGTGCGTTCGGACGCGCCAGGTGCCTTCGGGCGCCTTCAGGCGCGTTCGGGTCCCCCCGGGGCGCGTTCCGGTACGTTCGGGGCAGCCGGTTCAAGAACCGTTCGCCGCACACCCGTGGGAGGGACCGTGTTGCAGGGCAGGGCCGCCGTCGTCACCGGGGGGTCGCGCGGCATCGGCCGGGCGATCGTCGAGCGCCTCTGCCGCGACGGGGCCGAGGTGGTCTTCAACTTCGCCACCGCGGTAGACGCCGCGGCCGACGTCGTCCGGTCGGTGCGGGCGGAGGGCGGGACGGTGCACGCGCTGCGGCTGGACCTCGCCGGGCCGGACGGGCCCGAGCGGCTGATGGCGGAGGCGGAACGCCTCCTCGGCGGGCTGGACATCCTGGTGAACAACGCCGCCACGTCCTTCAGCCCGGCCCCGATCGCCGAGACCGATCCCGCCGAGTTCGACCGCGTGCTGGCGGTCAACGCACGGTCGGTCTTCCTGACCGTGCGCCACGCGGCCCGGTCGATGCGCGACGGCGGCCGGATCGTGAACGTCTCCACCGTCAACACCGTCCGGCCCGTCCCGGGCAGCGCCCCGTACGTCGCGAGCAAGGGCGCGATCGAACAGCTGACCGCCGTCGCGGCGCAGGAGCTCGGGCCGCGCGGCATCACGGTGAACACCGTCTCGCCCGGGGCGACCGACACCGAGCTGCTGCGCGGGACCAATCCGCCCCAGGCGCTGGAGGCGGTGGCCGGCCTGACGCCGCTGCGCCGGCTGGGGCGGCCGGAGGACGTGGCCGACGTCGTGGCGTTCCTGGTCGGGCCGGACGGCCGGTGGATCACCGGGCAGAACATCCGGGCCACGGGCGGGCTGGCCTGACGGGCGGGCCGGTCTGACCGGCGGGCTGGCCTGACGGGCGGGCCGCCGCGCCGCGGGCCGACCCGGGAACGGCTCCGTCCGGAAACGGCCGTCGGCCCTCCCCCGGGCGGGGAAGGGCCGACGGCCGTACGGCGGAGGGGCGGATCAGACCTGGCCGGCCTTCTCCAGGGCCTCGCAGCAGGTGTTGATCAGCAGGCGGGTGACGACGTAGGGGTCGACGTTCGCGTTCGGGCGACGGTCCTCGATGTAGCCCTTCTGCTCCACCTCGACCTGCCACGGGATGCGGACCGAAGCACCGCGGTTGGAGACGCCGTAGCTGTAGACGTTCCACGGGGCGGTCTCGTGCTTGCCGGTCAGGCGGGACTGGATGTCGTCACCGTACTGGTTGACGTGCTCCAGGACGATCTCCTGGGAGGCGCCGAGCGACTCGCAGGCGGTGATGATGGCGTCGTAGCCCTCGCGCATCGCCTTGGTGGAGAAGTTGGTGTGCGCACCCGCGCCGTTCCAGTCGCCACGGGCCGGCTTGGCGTCCAGGGTGGCGTCGATGCCGAACTCCTCGGCGGTGCGGTAGAGCAGGTAGCGGGCGATCCACAGGTCGTCCGAGACGGTCAGCGCGTCGACCGGGCCGATCTGGAACTCCCACTGGCCGGGCATGACCTCGGCGTTGATGCCGCAGATGGCCAGGCCGGCGTCGATGCAGCGGTCCAGGTGCAGCTCGACGATCTCGCGGCCGAAGACCTCCTCGGCGCCGACACCGCAGTAGTAGCCGCCCTGCGGGGCCGGGTAGCCGCCCTCCGGGAAGCCGAGCGGGCGGGAGCCCTTGAAGAAGGTGTACTCCTGCTCGATACCGAAGATCGACTCCTGCGCCGCGTACTTCTCGGCGACCTCGCGCAGCAGGGCGCGGGTGTTGGACTCGTGCGCGGTACCGTTCGTCTCCAGGACCTCGCAGAGGACCAGGATGTTGTCACCGCCGCGGATCGGGTCCTTCACGACCTTGACCGGCTCCAGCACGCGGTCCGACGCGTGGCCCTCGGCCTGGTTGGTGGAGGAACCGTCGAAGCCCCAGGTCGGGATCTTGTCCGCGTTGGCCAGGACGCGAGTCTTGGAACGGAGCTTGGCGGTCGGCTTGGTGCCGTCGATCCAGATGTACTCGGCCTTGATTGCCACGGCGGTGTACCTCGCAAACTGGGTGGTGGGTGCCCGCGTAGCGTTGCAAGCCGCCGTTTCCCGGTTGTTCCTCTCATGTAACGCGCACGTGAACCAACCGTCCGCATTGGCACGGTCACTGTGCGGGAGTGCCGGTGGTGGCACTCCCGCACGTCCCGTCCCGCGGCTCAGTGCCGCCGGGCGTGCCCCGCGCGGCGGCGGCTGGCCCGGAGGGCGAGACCGCCGGCCACGAGGAGGCCCGCGGCCCCGGCGGCGAGCGGGCCAGCGACGGCGCTGCCCCCGGTGGCGGCGAGACTGCCCCCACCCGACGGGCTCCCGGTGGCGGCCCGCGCGGCCGGGGTGGCCGGGATGGCCGGGGCGGTGGGGCCCGCCGTGGTGTCGCCGGCGGGCTGGACGGCGGGGGCGCCGGTGGCGGGCGCGGTGCCGGCCGCCGAGGGGGTGGCCGCGGTGGTCGGCGACGCCGGCCCGGTGGGCTTCTCGCAGCTCACCGAGGCGACGGTGATCTTCCCGGTGACCTTGGCGACGTTGAGGTTGAGCGGGTTGACCTCGATCTGCACCTCCAGCGCGGAGGCGGCGGCCGTGGTGGAGGTGGTGGTCCGCTTGGAGAACTCCACCGAGACGCCGCCGACCAGCGGCACGTCCACCTTGGTCGGCCCGTAGAGGCTGAGGGTGACCGGCTTGCCGAGGACGGTCAGCCGCGCGGGCGCGACGACGTCGGCGGCGGGCTGCCCGTCGACCGGGCAGGTGGCCGAGGCGCTGAGCGACTCCAGGCCGAGCAGCGTGGTCGCCGGCAGGCCGGGCGCGTGCAGGTCGGCGTTGACCAGCTTGACGGAGGCCGAGGCACCGGCGGCGTCGGCCTTCACGACGGACCGGCCGACGTCCGCCTTGACCAGGGTGACCGGCCCCTGCTGGTCGACGCCGTCGACCTTGGCCGTGAGCACCGCGCCGCCGGCCTCCGGCTGGGCGGCCCCCGACCGCTGCGCCGGGGTCTCGACCTTGTTGAGCGCGATGTTCACCGGCACGTCCACCGTCTTGTTCAACAGGCTGACGTCCAGGTCGAGTTCGGCGGTGACGGCGCGCGCCTTCCCGCCCTGCGCCGCAGCCGGGGCGCTCGCGGCGGCCGGGGTGGCCGGGGCCTGCGACGGCCCGGTGGCGTGCGCGGACGGGACGGCTATCAGCGCCGACACCGCGGCGGTGGCGGCCGCGACGACGGCGGCGGAACGGACGGACGACGACATGGCGGTACCCCCACGGGTGGTGATCTCGGTAGAGCGCGCCTCCTCCGACATCACCCGCAGGGCGGGGCAAGGGGCTGGCGCTCCGTACGACGAGCCGCCAGTCTTCTCGAACAGCCCGTCACATGAGTCACACGGAGCGTCATTTCACTCGTTCGGGTGAGGTTGACGCCCGACGCTGCCGCACCGCCGGTTCGGGCGGATCCGCCGCGCCGCCCCTGGGGCGGGCCCTACGGCAGCCGCCAGTCCACGGGCTGGGCGCCCTGCCGAACCAGCAGCTCATTGGCCCGGCTGAACGGCCGCGAGCCGAAGAAGCCGCCGTTCGCGGAGTACGGGCTCGGGTGTGCGGACTCGATCGCCGGCACCTCGCCCAGCAGGGGGCGCAGGTTGCGGGCGTCGCGCCCCCAGAGGATCGCCACCAGCGGGCCGCCGCGCGCCACCAGGGCCCGGATCGCCTGCTCGGTGACCTCCTCCCAGCCCTTGCCGCGGTGGGCGGCCGGCTTGCGCGGCGCGGTGGTCAGCGCGCGGTTGAGCAGCAGGACGCCCTGCTGCGTCCACGGGGTGAGATCCCCGTTGGACGGCTGCGGCAGGCCGAGGTCGGTGCCGTACTCCTGGAAGATGTTGATCAGGCTGGCCGGGATCGGCCGCACCTCCGGCGCGACCGAGAAGCTGAGCCCCACCGCGTGGCCGGGCGTCGGGTACGGGTCCTGCCCGACGATCAGCACCCGCACGTCGGCGAGGGGCTGCTGGAAGGCGCGCAGGACGTTCGGCCCGGACGGCAGGTAGGTGCGGCCGGCGGCCAGCTCGGCGCGGAGGAAGTCGCCCATGGCGGCCACCCGCCCGGCGACCGGCTCCAGCGCGGTGGCCCAGCCGGGCTCGACGATCTCGTTCAGTGGACGCGGTGCCATGGCCGCCACCCTATCGGCCTACGCCGACAGGCCGTTCACCGGATGATCACCGCGGCAGCACCACCCCGGTGGCGTCACCCCGGCAGCGCCACCGCCGCAGCCCACCGCCGCGGCGCCGCATCGGCGGCCCCGGAACCCGGCCCCGGAGCACGGCCCCGGAACCGCGCCGCCGCGGCGGTCACGCCACCGGCCGCCCGCGCAGCACCACCAGCCGCGGGTCCGCGAGCACCCGGACGTCCGCCCGCGGGTCCTCGTCGTAGACCACGAAGTCGGCCGGCGCGCCCTCCTCCAGGCCCGGTCGCCCGAGCCACCGGCGCGCGCCCCAGCTGGCCGCCGAGAGCGCCTCGGCCGGTGTGAGGCCGGCCTTCACCAGCTCGGCCACCTCGTCCGCGACCAGGCCGTGCGCGAGCGAGCCGCCCGCGTCCGTCCCGACGAACACCGGGATGCCCGCCTCGTGCGCGGCGCCCACGGTGTCGTAGCGGCGCTCGTGCAGCCGGCGCATGTGGGCGGACCAGGCCGGGAACTTGGCCTCGCCGCCGTCCGCCAGCTGCGGGAAGGTGGCGATGTTGACCAGGGTCGGCACGATCGCGACGCCGCGCTCGGCGAAGACCGGGATCAGCTCCTCGGTCAGCCCGGTGGCGTGCTCGATGCAGTCGATGCCGGCCGCCAGCAGGTCCGGCAGCGACTCGGCGGCGAAGCAGTGCGCGGTCACCCGCGCGCCCTCCTCGTGCGCCGCCGCGATCGCCTCGGCCAGCGCGTCGCCGGGCCAGCAGGCGGCGAGGTCGCCGCGGTCGCGGTCGATCCAGTCGCCGACCAGCTTCACCCAGCCGTCGCCGCGCCGGGCCTCGGCCCGGACGTAGGCGGCGAGGTCGCCCGGCTCGATCTCGTGCGCGTAGTTGCGGATGTAGCGGCGGGTGCGGGCGATGTGCCGGCCGGCCCGGATGATCCGGGGCAGGTCCTCGCGCTCGTCGACCCACCGGGTGTCGGCCGCCGAGCCGGCGTCGCGGATCAGCAGCGTGCCGGCGTCGCGGTCGGTGACCGCCTGCTTCTCGCTGGTGGCGGCGTCGACGGCACCGTGCGCGTCCAGGCCGACGTGGCAGTGCGCGTCCACCAGCCCGGGCAGCACCCAGCCGGTCACGGTCCGGACGTCGGCCGCCCCGGCCGGGCGGTCGAAGGTCACCCGCCCGTCCACCACCCAGAGTTCGTCCCGGACGTCCTCCGGGCCGACCAGTACCCGGCCCCGGACGTGCAGCACCGCACCATCGCTCATGGCCCGCACTCTACCGAGCGGCCGGTTCCGTGGGACCCCCGGAAGTGCGGCAGACTCATTCCCGCCCGAACGACCCACCTCCGAAAGGCCGGCGCGTGACCCCCTACCTCGACCTGCCCCCGCTCAGCGCCGCCGAGTTCGCGGCGATCGAGGACCAGGTGGCCGCCCTGCTGCACACCACCGCCGACGTCATCGTCACCCAGGGCGAGGCGCTGCTGCCGCTGGAGGCCGCGATCCGCGGCGCCGCGCACCCGGGCTCCACCGCGCTGAACATCGTCACCGGCCCCTACGGCCAGACCTTCGGGAACTGGCTGCGCTCCTGCGGGGCCGAGGTGGTCGACCTGGCGGTGCCGTTCGACAGCGCGGTCACCGCCGCGCAGGTCGAGGCCGCCCTGCGGGAGCACCCGGCGATCGACTTCGTCTCCCTGGTCCACGCCGAGGCCGCCACCGGCAACACCAACCCGGTCGCCGAGGTCGCGGCCGTGGTCCGCGCGCACGGTGCGCTGCTGATGGTGGACGCCGTCGCCTCGGTGGCCGCCGAGCCGCTGCTCACCGACGCCTGGGGCATCGACCTGTGCGTGATCGGCGGGCAGAAGGCGATGGGCGGCCCGGCCGGGGTCTCCGCCGTCTCGGTCTCCGAGCGCGCGTGGGAGCGGATCGCCGCCAACCCGGCCGCGCCGCGCCGCTCGTACCTGTCCCTGCTGGACTGGAAGGAGCGCTGGACGGACGCCGGGCGCACCGTGCTGCCGCACGCCCCCGCCCAGTTGGAGATGCTCGCGCTCGGCGCCTGCCTGGACCGGATCGGTGCCGACGGCCTCCCGGCCGTGATCGCCCGCCACCGCGCCGCCTCGGCCGCCACCCGGGCCGGCGTCCGCGCCCTCGGCACGCTCACCCCGTTCGTTCCCGAGGACGCCCACGCCGCCCCGGTCGCCACCACGCTGCGCACCCCGGCCGGCGTGGACGCCGGCGCCCTCGCCGCCGAGCTGCTCCGCCTCGACCCGGCGCTGCCCGTCCAGCCCGGCGGCGGGGCGCTGGCCACCGGGATGCTCCGGGTCAACCACTACGGCCCGGCGGCCGACCCGGGCACCGTACGCGGCTTCCTCACCGCCCTGGCCACGGCGACCGGCGCGGACGCCGCACCGGCGCTGGCGGCGGCCGACGCCGCCTGGACCGCGGCCGCCGCGGGGTAGCGGGCCCGGAAACGCCGAGCGGCCCCCGTTGCGTACGGGGGCCGCTCCGGGTCCGGCGGCCGGGGCGTGGTCCGGGCGACACGCCCAGGGTCCGGACCGGGCTCAGTGCCCGCCGGCCTCCACCACCTCGACGCCGCGGATGTTGCGTTCGATCTCCTCCACCGGCAGGGCGACCGCCAGGGCCCAGTAGTAGACGCCCAGGGAGAACACGACCACGACGAGGATGTCCCACCAGAGCGGCAGGTTGCCCTGGGAGCCCTCGCCGAAGGTGCCCTGCCAGGAGATCAGGCCCATGCCGATCAGGTAGGGCGGCAGCCACTGGCCCGCCTTGAAGTCCATCCGGGGCGCGTTCGGCACCCCCTTCGCCGCCGCGTAGGCGGAGTACCCGCCGAGCAGGAGGTAGCCGATCAGGATCGCCAGGCCCAGCCGCCACAGCGTGTCCCAGCCGGCCCAGAAGATGACCAGGCTCGCGACCGCGAAGGCGATCGGCGAGATGATCGTGCCGGCGGGCAGGTGGTACGACCGTTCCAGGGCCGGCAGCCGCTTGCGCAGCACGCCGAAGGCCAGCGGCGCACCGGCGTACATCAGCACGACGGCCGAGGTGATGAAGCCGACCAGCCGCTGCCAGCTCGGGAACGGCAGGAAGCAGAGCACACCCGCGACCCACGCGACGATCAGGCCGAGCCAGGGGACCGACCGCTTGTCGGTGAACTGCAGGGTCTGCGGCGCGTAGCCGTTGCGGCTCAGGCCGTAGGTGACCCGCGAACTGGAGGTCATGTAGACCAGGCCGGTACCGGCGGGCGAGATGATCGCGTCGATGCGCAGGACGGTGGCCAGCCAGCCGAGGCCGATCAGCGTCGAGAGGCCCGCGAACGGCCCGCTGATGCCGGGGTAGTCGAGGGCGCCCCAGCCGCCCGCGAGGGTCTCCGGCGGCAGGGCGGCGATGAACACCACCTGGAGCAGCACGTAGATCAGCGTGCCGATCACCACCGACCCGAGGACGGCCCGCGGGATGTCCCGGCGGGGGTTGCGGCTCTCGCCGGCCCACTGGATCGCCTGCTCGAACCCGAGCAGGGCGAAGATCACCCCGCTGGTGCTGATCGCCGCGAGCACGCCCTTGGAGCCCTCCGGCGCGAACCCGTGGGCGCTGAAGTTGGAGCCGTGGAACTCCGTGATCCCGAAGACGAAGATGACCAGGATCGGGACGAAGACCTTCCACACCGTGGCCACGCTGTTGGTGTGCGCGAGGAGCCGGACGCCCAGGAAGTTGATCGCCACGAAGATGCCGAGCAGGGCGGCGGCGACGAAGAAGCCCCCGGTGGTCAGCGTCTGGTTCGGGTTCAGCAGACCGTCCGCCCAGGTCCAGTGCTGGGCGTAGTTGATCATCGCCTGCACCTCGATCGGCGCGATGGTCGCCGCCTGCAGCCAGGTGAACCAGCCGAACGACATCCCCGCGAACCCGCCGAACGCGTAGTGCGGGTACCGGGCCGTCCCGCCCGCCACCGGGAAGAGGCCGCCCAGCTCGGCGTGGACCAGCGCCAGCAGGATGATCGCCACCGCGCCGACGCCCCACGAGATCAGCGCCGCCGGCCCCGCCGCCACCGCCGCCTTCTCCGCCCCGAACAGCCATCCGGACCCGATGATCGCGCCGACCGAGGCCCAGAGCAGCCCGATCATCCCGACTTCGCGTTTCAGCCCGGTGTGCCCCGCAGCAGCCGGGGTGTCAGTCGTGGGATGAGCCATGCCCAGCCGCCTCTCAGATCAGGGGAATCCACCCCGACAGTGCCAAAGCACCGGCGCCGCCCCGCGCCGAAACGCGCCGCGACCCACCCGCCTCACCCGAACGGCCGCCACACCCGGCCGCGGAGCCGCCGGGACGGCCCGGCCCCGAGGAGTCACGGCTTCCCGGAGTCACCGCTCCCCGGAGTCACGGCCTCCCGGCGCCGCGGCTCCGTGCCGGCACCTCCCGGCACAGTTCCCCCGGCGTTCACCTGCGCGGCACGCGGAGCTCACCGACGCCCGGCAGGCTCCCAGCCAGACGCCTAAGTTGGCTATACAACTTCACCCGATGAGACGCCGCCCAGGAGGAGAACCGTGTCCGAGCTGCCGCCGTACTGGCTGCGCGACAACTGCCCGTGTGCCGAGTGCCGCGACCCGCGGAACGGGCAGAAGCTGTTCCGGATCGACGACCTGCCCGAGGACCTCTCGATCGCCGCGAGCACCGGGATCGACGGCAACCTGGAGGTGCTCTGGTCGGACGGGCACCGGTCGCGGTACCCGCTGGCCTGGCTGGGCGCCGAGCGCGACGGGGACGGGCGGACGGAGGCCGACAAGCGGCTCTGGGTGGCGGCGGACTTCGCCCGCGGGATCCCGGAGGCCGACTGGGCCGCGTACACCGGGAACCCCGCCGAGCGGGCGGCCGTGCTCGACGCCGTCCGGCGCAGCGGCTTCGCCGTGCTCCGCGGGGTGCCGGCGGTGGAGCGACAGGTGCTCGCCGTCGCCGGGACGTTCGGGTTCGTCCGCGTCACCAACTACGGCGAGCTGTTCGACGTCCGGGTCGAGCCGGACCCGAACAACCTGGCGTTCACCAGCGTCGCCATCACCCCGCACACCGACAACCCGTACCGGGACCCGGTGCCCACCCTCCAGCTGCTGCACTGCCTGGAGAACTCGGCGACCGGCGGCGACTCCGGCCTGGTGGACGGCTTCCGGGCGGCGGCGCTCCTGCGCGAGGAGGCGCCGGAGGCCTTCGCTGTGCTCACCCGCACCCCCGTCCCGTTCGTCTTCCGCGACCGCGGCACCGAGCTGCGCGCCGACCGGCCGCTGATCGACGTGGACGCGCTGGGGCGGATCCGCGAGGTGCGGTTCAACAACCGCTCGATCGGCACCCTGCGCGGCTCCGCCGCCGAGCTGGAGGCCTTCTACGCCGCCTACCGCCGCTTCGCCGCGATCACGCTCCGCCCGGAGCTGCAGCTGGAGTTCCGGCTCGACCGCGGCGACTGCCTGATCTTCGACAACACCCGCCTCCTGCACGCCCGGACGGCGTTCGAGCAGGACGGCGCGCGCCACCTCCAGGGCTGCTACGCCGACCTGGACGCGCTGGCGTCCACCCTCGCCGTGCTGCACCGCCGGGGCGCCGCGCTGGACGCGATCGCCGAGCTGTTCGCGGGCGAGGGCGCCGGCGAGTACCTGGGCGAGGCGGTCACCATGGCCGAGCACATGCTGCAGGCCGGCGCACTGGCCGAGGCCGCCGGTGCGGCCCCGCACCTGGTCGCGGCCGCGCTGCTGCACGACGTCGGCCACTTCCAGGGGGCCCTGCACGGACGCGACCTGATGCAGGGGCAGGACAACCGGCACAGCGACACCGGCGCGCAGTGGCTGGCGCAGTGGTTCGGCCCGGAGGTCACCGAGCCGATCCGGCTGCACGTGGCCGCCAAGCGCTACCTGTGCGCGGTCGAGCCGGGCTACCGGGCGCGGCTCTCCGAGGCCTCCGAGTACACCCTGCAGGTGCAGGGCGGGCCGATGAACGAGGAGCAGGCCGCCGCGTTCGCCGCCCACCCGGGCGCCGAGGACGCCGTGGCGGTGCGCCGCTGGGACGAGCAGGCGAAGGACGCGGACGCCGCGACGCCGGACTTCGAGCACTTCCGGCCGCTGCTCGCCGCCCTGATGGCGTGAGTCCGGGGGCGGGAGGCCGTCCGGGGCCCGGCCCCGGGCCGGCCGGCGGCCTCCCGCCCCGTCCGCCCGTTCCGGCCGCGCCCGCTCCGACCGCCCGGCCGGCCGGCCGGTCAGTCGCCCTCCCGGGCGTGGCGGGAGAGGGCCGAGGTGGCCAGGGAGTTGTGCACGCTGAAGGCCACCGTCCCCGGCAGGTAGCGGTCCTGGGACCACTCCACCGGGGTGCCGGTCGGGTCGGTGGTGCGGCGCCGCTCGCGCAGCAGCGGGCCGCCGCGGCGGCAGCCGAGCAGCCGGGCGTCCTCGGCGTTGGCCGCGACGATGTCGATGGTGTGGTCGGCGTCGGTGAAGAGGATGCCGTGCTCGCGCAGCACCTCGGTGTGCGAGACCACGTCCGGCGGCAGCTGGGCGACGATCTCGCCGACCCGGGGCGGGTAGATCGTCCGCTCGACCATCACCGGCGTGCCGGAGAGGGTGCGCAGACGGACCGTCACGTACACCTCCGAGCCCGGCTCCAGGCGCAGTTGCTCGCGCTCGGCGGCGTCGGCCGGGCGGCGCACCAGCGAGTCGAGGATGCCACCGGGCTCCTCGCCCATCGAGTACGCCCAGTGCGTGAAGCTGAGCAGCTCGGAGAAGCTCTGCACCCGGGCGGTGCCCAGCACGACCCGGCGGGTGCCGCGGCGGGAGGTGACCAGCCCGTCCGAGCGCAGCACGGCCAGCGCCTGCCGGACGGTGCCGCGCGAGACGCCGTACTGCTCGGCGAGCGCGCCCTCCGCGGGCAGCCGGCCGGCCTCGCCGAACGCGCCGGTGGTGATCGCCTCGCGCAGGTCGGCGGCCACCTTGCGGTACAGCGCGCCGGAGCCGCGCTCCTGAGCGGCGGGGCGTTCGGGCTCCAGTGCCACGTCAGTCAATGTCCCTCCTGGGGCGGTGTCCTGCGCAGCCGTACCGGCGCGGACAGCCCGACCTTATCCCGCTGCGCCCTCGAAGCATCGCACTCGGCCGATCACTCACCGATGGCCTGATTCGACCGTTCCCACAGCCGACCCCGGTTCTGGGCCATCCGTTCACCTTCCCGTCACCGGACTCCGGCGTACTTACCCCCGTCGGGCGAAGTTGGCTAGTCAACTCGGGATCATCCGAGGCGGCCGCCCCCCGACCTCCAAGCCTCGCACTCCCCCCTCGCAGTACGCCCCCGATCAGGAGACTGACCCGTGACCGTGCACCGTGCCCGCGCCGCCGCCTTCGCGGCCGTACTGACCGCAGCCGCCCTCTCCCTCACCGCCTGCGGCTCCGCCGGTTCGTCCAGTGCGAAGTCGGGCGACGCCGCCAAGGCCGGCGCCAAGGACGCCAAGGAGGCGACCTCGGCCGCCGACTTCGGCGGGATGGACGCCCTGGTCGCCGCGGCCAAGAAGGAGGGCAAGCTGCACGTCATCACGCTGCCCAAGGACTGGGCCAACTACGGCAAGATCATGGACTCGTTCAAGGCCAAGTACGGCATCGAGATCGAGGACGAGAACCCGGACGGTTCCAGCCAGGACGAGATCAACGCGATCACCTCCCGCAAGGGCCAGGACCGCGCCCCCGACGTCGTCGACCTCGGCTCGGCCTTCGCCGTCCAGGCGGTCAAGGACGGCCTGCTCGCCCCCTACAAGGTCGCCACCTTCGACAAGGTGCCGGACACCATGAAGGACCCGAGCGGCGCCCGCGTCAACGACTACGGCGGCTACATCTCGATCGGCTGCGACGCCAAGAAGATCGCCAACTGCCCGAAGACCTTCGCCGACCTGCTCAAGCCCGAGTACAAGGGCCAGGTCGCCCTCAACGGCAACCCGACCAAGTCCGGCTCCGCCTTCGGCGGCGTCTACGCGGCCGCGCTCGCCAACGGCGGTTCGCTGGACAACATCCAGCCCGGCATCGACTTCTTCGGCAAGCTGACGAGCTCGGGCAACTTCAACCCGGTCGAGTCCACCCCGGCCACCATCGAGAAGGGCGAGACCCCGATCTCGATCGACTGGTCCTACCTGAACGCCGGCTACACCGACGAGTTCAAGGACAAGGGCGTCGACTGGAAGGTCTCCGTCCCCGGCGACGGCAGCTACGCCCAGTTCTACAACCAGGGCATCAACAAGTGGGCCCCGCACCCGGCGGCCGCCCGCCTGTGGCAGGAGTACCTGTTCAGCGCCGAGGGCCAGAACCTCTTCCTGGGCGGCTACGCCACCCCGGCCACCTTCGACGCCCTGAAGAAGGACGGCACCCTGGACGCCGCGGCCGCCGCCAAGCTGCCGACCGTCGAGAAGCCGTTCACCACCTTCCCGACCCAGGACCAGATCACCGCGGCCAAGAAGGTCGTCACCGAGAACTGGACCAAGGCGATCGCGGGCTGACGAGTCGTCAGCAAGAATCGAACGGGCTGATCCCACACATGACCACGGCTCCCACCCCGGTGCCGACCACCCCCGCCGCCACCGACCACGGTGGCGGCGCGGGGGCGTCCGCCACCGCCACGACGACCACCCCCACCCCCCGCCGGCGCCCCCGCCGGCGCCTCGGCGGCGCCTCCTGGCTCGCCACCGTGCCGCTCTTCGTCTTCTTCGTGATCGGCTTCGGCCTGCCGGCCGTCGCGATCGTGATCGGCGCCTTCACCACCTCCACCGACGCGGAGGGCGGCGGCGGCCAGTTCACCCTCGACAACGTCACCGCCTCCGTCCAGGGCGCGTACTGGACGGCGATGGTCAGCAGCCTCAAGCTGTCCGCGCTCACCGCGCTGCTCGCCACCGTGATCGGCCTGCCGATCGCCCAGGCCGTGGTGACCTCCCGGCACGCCTGGCTGCGCCAGGCCGTGCTGACCGCCTCCGGCGTGCTCGCCAACTTCGGCGGCCTGCCGCTCGCCTTCGCGTTCGTCGCCACCCTCGGCAACGCCGGCGAGGTCACCAAGCTGCTGCACCTCACCGACCACGGCTGGACGCTCTACTCGTTCACCGGTCTGACCATCGTCTACCTGTACTTCCTGATCCCGCTGATGGTGCTCACCATCACCCCGGCCCTGGACGGCCTGCGGGTCCAGTGGCGCGAGGCGGCCCACAACAACCGGGCCACCACCGTGCAGTACTGGCGCCACGTCGCGCTGCCGATCCTGCTGCCCTCGCTGCTCGGCGGCTTCGTCCTGCTCTTCGGCAGCGCCTTCGCCGCGTACGCCACCGCCGCCGCCATGGTCGGCGCGACCGTCCCGCTGGTCAGCCGCTCGATCGCGGACGCGCTCTCCGGCAACGTCCTGGTCGGCCAGGGCAACCTCGCCCTCGCCCTCAGCCTCAACATGATCGTGGTGGCCGTCCTGGTGATGGCCGTCTACCTCCCCCTCCAGCGCCGGAGCGCCCGATGGCTCAGCTGACCCCCGCCCGCACCACGCCCCCGCGCCGCAAGGTGCGCTGGTGGCGCGGCGCCGTCCTGCTGCTCACCGGGATCTACTTCGTCGTACCGCTGGCCGCCGCCGGGTACTTCTCGATCGACGACCCGAAGGGCTTCTCCTTCGCGGCCTACACCGGTCTGCTGAGCGCCGAGGGCTTCCTGGACAGCCTCTGGCTCACCCTCGGCCTGGCCGTCGTCACCGTCCTGGTGCTGCTGCTCCTGCTGGTGCCGGCCCTGATCGCGGTCCGGCTCGGCTCGCCCCGGCTGCGCCCGGTGATCGACGTGCTCTGCACCCTGCCGCTGGTCGTCCCGCCGGTCGCGCTGACCGCCGGCCTGATCGGCGTGCTCCGCTGGGGCCCGGACTACCTGATGGACACGCCGTTCTTCCAGACCTTCGTGTTCGTCCAGGACCCGGACTTCCCGCTGGTCCTGGTCATCGCCTACGTGCTGATGTCGCTCCCGCTCGCCTACCGGGCGATCGACGCCGGCCTGCGCGCCGTGGACGTCCGCACCCTGGTCGAGGCCGCCCGCAACTGCGGCGCGTCCTGGCCGCGCGCGGTGTTCACCGTCGTCCTGCCCAACCTGCGCGGCGCACTGCTGAACGCGTCCTTCCTGACGCTGGCGCTGGTGCTCGGCGAGTTCACCGCCGCCTCCATCCTCGGCTACCAGCCCTTCCCGGTGTGGATCTACTCGGTCGGCAACAGCCAGGCCCACATGTCGGTGGCGGTCTCCATCCTGAGCCTGCTGATCACCTGGCTGCTGCTGCTCCTGCTGGCCACCGTCGGCCGCGAGCGCGGCACCAAGACCACCTCCTGAAACCCCCGGAGTACCCCCCATGACCACGGTTACCGCCCCCGTCGCCGGCGTCCCCCTCGCTCCCGGCGGTGCGACCGTCGAGTTCCGCTCGCTGCGCCGCACCTTCGGCGCCACCACCGCGCTGGACGGCCTCGACCTGACCGTCCACCCGGGCGAGCTGCTCGCCCTGCTCGGCCCCTCCGGCTGCGGCAAGACCACCGCGCTGCGCATCCTGGCCGGCTTCGAGCAGCACGACTCGGGCCAGGTCCTGGTCGACGGCAAGGACATCACGGCGATCCCCGCGCACAAGCGGGACGCCGGCATGGTGTTCCAGTCCTACAGCCTCTTCCCGCACCTGACCGCCGCCGACAACGTCGCCTTCGGCATGCGGATGCGCGGCACCGGCAAGGCCCAGCGCCGCCGGCGCGCCCAGGAGCTGCTGGAGCTGGTCGGCCTGCCGCAGCACGCCGACCGCTACCCGCACCAGATGTCCGGCGGCCAGCAGCAGCGCATCGCGCTCGCCAGGGCGCTGGCCCTGAAGCCGCGCGTGCTGCTGCTGGACGAGCCGCTCTCCGCCCTGGACGCCAAGGTGCGGCTCTCGCTGCGCGAGGAGATCCGCCGCCTGCAGCAGGAGCTCGGGATCACCACCCTGTTCGTCACCCACGACCAGGAGGAGGCGCTGTCGATGGCCGACCGGGTCGCGGTGCTGCGCGCCGGCCGGCTGGAGCAGTGCGCCACCCCGTCCGAGCTGTACGCCCGCCCGGCCACCGCCTTCGTCGCCGAGTTCGTCGGCACCATGAGCCGGATCCCGTGCGTCCGCAGCGGGGACGGCGTCGAGGTGCTCGGCCGCCGCCACGCGGTGGACGGCGCGGTGCCGGCCGACGGCTCCCTGGAGGTGCTCGTCCGCCCCGAGAACGTCGCGCTGGCCCCGAACGAGCACGGCCGGGCGCTGGTGGTCGCCGCGTCCTTCCTGGGCGCCGTGACCCGGCTGACCGTCCGGCTCGACGACGGCACCGAGGTCAAGGCCGACCTGCCGACCGAGGCCGCCGCCGCGCTGCCGATCGGCTCGCGCGCCGCGCTGGCGCTGCCGGAGCGCCCGGTCCTGGTGGACCGCCGTACCGTCTGATCCGCCTCCCGATGATCCACCGAAGGTACCGCCATGCCTGATTCCGCTGTCCCCGCCGTTCCCGCCCTGCCCGCGGCCGTCCTCTTCGACATGGACGGCACCCTGGTCGACACCGAGCACCTGTGGTGGCAGGCCGCCGCCGAGCTGGCGGACGAGCTGCACCACCCGCTCACCGAGACCGACGCCCCCGAGGTGCTCGGCCAGGCCATCGAGCACACCGCCGCGCACCTGCACCGGGTCAGCGGCACCGCGCTCAGCGAGGCCGAGCTCGCCGCCCGGCTCGGCGACTCCTTCGCCGGCAAGGTCGCCGCCGAGACCGTCCCCCGACCGGGGGCGCTCGCCCTGCTGGCCGAGCTGCGGGACGCCCGGGTGCCCACCGCGCTGGTCTCCGCCTCGCCCCGCCGGGTGGTCGACATGGTGCTGGGCACCATCGGCCGCGACTGGTTCGCGGTCACCCTCGCCGCCGAGGACACCCCGCGCACCAAGCCCGCCCCGGACCCGTACCTCGCCGCCGCCGAGCACCTCGGCCTCGACCCCGCCGCGTGCGTCGCCGTCGAGGACACCCCGACCGGCGTGGCCTCCGCCACCGCGGCGGGGTGCGCGGTGCTCGCCGTGCCGTCGAGCGACGTGGCGATCCCGGACGGGTCCCGGATCACCCTGCTGGACAGCCTGGAGCGGGCCGACCTGGCCCTCCTCGGAAAGATCAGCACCGCGCCCGGGGTTTGATTCTCCTATGCCCTACGTACTCCTCTCCCTGGCGATCCTCAGCGAGGTCTGCGCGACCAGCTGCCTGAAGCTGACCGAAGGCTTCAGCCGGTTCTGGCCGAGCGTGGGCGTGGCCATCGGCTACGTCCTCTCCTTCGTGCTGCTCGGCCGCGCCCTGAAGCACATCCCGGTCTCGGTCGCGTACGCGGTCTGGTCGGGTGCCGGCACGGCCGCGGTGGCCGGCATAGGCGTGGTCGCCTTCGGCGAGTCGCTGGGCCGGCTGCAGTGGCTGGGCATAGCCCTGGTGATCGTCGGAGTGGTGGTGCTCAATCTGAGGGGCAGCCACTGACGAACGGACGGGGCCCGGCGGTGACGGCACCGCCGGGCCTCACCCGTTCGTCAACGACCAAGACTCAACGGTGAGTTGTCCACCTTCCCCACAACCGGTCATGCCGCGTTCACGCGCAGTACGCCGTCCTTCGGGTCAATGGGCGTCCAGTTGTCCAGCCAACTCGGCGCCGCTCCCCCGCCGGGCCCCACCCGACCCGAAGGACCTCCGTGGCCACAGGCAGCACCCTCACCCTCGCCTCGCCCACCAGCCCCACCGAGGGCGACAAGCTCACCTTCCACTGGACCACCGACGCGCCCGACAGCAGGAACTGGGTCGGCGTCTACGACGGGACCCGCCAGCCCGGCAACGGCGCCTCGCTGCTCTGGAAGTACACCCCGGCCGCCTCCGGCGACGTCCAGCTCGACACCTCCGCCCTCACCGGCGGCCCGTACACCGCCTACCTGCTGGCCAAGGACGGCTACGGGATCCTCGCGCAGACGACGCCCTTCAGCTTCCGGCCCAAGCCCGCGCCGGTCCGCCCGCACCTGGCGGTGGACGCGCTCACCGCCACCGCCGTCGCCCCCGGCGCGCCCGTCTCCGTCCGGCTCGGCGGCCTCTGGTGCCGCACCGCCGGCACGCCGACCTTCCGCAGGGTCTCCGGGCCCGCCTGGCTCGCGGTGGCCTCCGACGGCACGGTCACCGGCACGGCGCCCGCGAGCACCGGCGAGGTCCAGCTCCTGGTCGGCGTCAAGGACACCGGCGGCGCCGCCGACGCCCTCACGCTCACCGTCCCCGTGGTCGACCCGGCCACCGCGCCGCGGCTCAAGGCCGCGAGCTGGAACCTCGCCAATGCGGGCGCCGCGTTCACCGACGGGCTGGAGAAGCAGCTGCGGGTGGTCCTCACCCAGGGCCTGGACGTGCTCGCCCTCCAGGAGACCGCCGGCACCGCCGCCCAGAAGCTGGCCACGGCCCTCGGCTGGTACGCCTACCAGAGCGCCGGCAGCGTCGGCATCCTCAGCCGCTACCCGCTCACCGCCGTCACCGCGACCACCGCCTCACTGCCGGCCGCCGGGGCGACCCTCCAGCTGCCCGGCGGCCGCACCGTCCGGTTCTGGGCCGCCCACCTCGACGAGTCCGGCTACGGCCCGTACGCCGTCCAGGACGGCCAGAGCGCCGCCCAGGTGACGGCCGCCGAGAACGCCTCCGTGCGGGTCCAGCAGGCCAGGGCGCTGGCCGCCGCGGTCCAGGCCGACGCCGCGGGCGGCCGCGCCGTCGTGCTCGGCGCCGACCTCGCCTCCCCCTCGCACCTCGACTGGACGGCCGCCACCGCCCCCGCCCACAGCGGGGTCGGGCCGCTCGCCTGGCCGGTCACCACCGCCCTCCAGGGCGCCGGACTGACCGACAGCTTCCGCGCCGCCCACCCGGACCCGGCCGCCTCCCCCGGCGCCACCTGGTCGCCGACCCGCAAGCAGCGCGCCGCCGGCAAGGCCGAGCCGCAGGACCGGATCGCGGCCGTGCACTCCGCCGGCCCGCTGACCCTGGTCGAGGCCCACACGCTCGCCACCGGCTGGCCCCAGCCCGAGCCGAGCGCCGCCGGCAACGGCTGGCCCTCGGACTGCGCCGCCGCCGTCGCCACCTTCCAGCTCTGAGAGGCCAGCCCGCGATGTCCGAACTCTCCCGCCGCACCTTCGTCGGCGCCACCGCGGCCGCCGGCGCCGCCGCCCTCACCGGCCTGCCCACCGCGGCCGCCTCGGCCGCGACCGCCTCCGGCAGCATCGCCGACGTCAAGCACGTCGTCGTCCTCATGCAGGAGAACCGCAGCTTCGACCACTACTTCGGCACGCTGAACGGCGTCCGCGGCTTCGCCGACCGGCAGGCGCTGCAGTTCCCCGACGGCACCGACGTCTTCCGCCAGCCCGACGCCGGGCGCAGCGACGGCGGCGTGATGCTGCCGTACCGGATGGACACCTCGAAGTACAACGCGCAGAACGCCGGCGGTCTCGCCCACGACTGGGCCACCGGCCACCAGGCGATCAACAACGGCGCGATGAACAAGTGGATCGCCGCCAAGGGCGAGCGCACCATGGGGTACTTCACCCGGGCCGACATCCCGTACCAGTACGCGCTGGCCGACGCCTTCACCCTCTGCGACGCCTACTTCTGCTCCCTGGCGGGCCCGACCGACCCGAACCGGCTCTACCTGTGGACCGGTACCGCCGGCCCCGGCCGGGACGGCACGACCGGCCCCTGGATCGACAACACCCCCGTCACCGACAATCCGGTCGCCGACTGGACCACCTACGCCGAACGCCTCCAGGCCGCCGGCGTCTCCTGGCGGGTCTACCACAACCCCAGCAAGGACGACCGGACCGGCGACTACGACGACAACGCGCTGTCGTACTTCAAGCAGTTCCACAACTTCCCGGCCACCGACCCGCGGTACGTCAACGCGATGACCAGGTTCGACCTCACCGCGTTCGACGCCCACTGCAAGGACGGCACCCTGCCGACGATCTCCTGGCTGGTCGCGCCCTACCTGTTCTGCGAACACCCGAGTGCCAGCCCGGACTACGGCGCGCACTGGGTCAACACGGCGCTGCAGTCGCTGATGTCCAACCCGGCGGTCTGGCAGCACACCGTGTTCCTGGTCATGTACGACGAGAACGACGGCTACTTCGACCACATGGTCCCGCCCACCCCCGAGCCGGGCACGCCCGAGGAGTTCACCCAGGGCCGCGCCATCGGCCTGGGCAACCGCGTCCCGCTCTGGGTCGCCTCGCCCTGGTCGCGCGGCGGCTGGGTCAACTCCCAGGTCTTCGACCACACCTCCGTCCTGCGCTTCATGGAGCAGGTCACCGGCGTGGCCGAGCCCAACATCTCGGCCTGGCGCCGGGCCGTCTGCGGCGACCTCACCAGCTGCTTCGACTTCACCGTGCCGGACCACTCGATCCCGCAACTCCCGGACACCGTCGCCCTGATGGCCAAGGCCGACGCCGGCGCCAAGCTGCCGGGCGTGGCCCTGCCGGCGGTCGGCACCCAGTCCATGCCGGTGCCGGAGCCAGGCCCGCGCCCGCACCGGCGGCTGCCCTACCGGCCGTGGGCGGACGTCACCGTCGACCGGTCCACCGGTCTGGTCACCTGCACCATGGGCAACAACGGCACGGCGGCCTTCCCGTTCACCGTCTACCCGAACATCGTGTACGCCTTCGCCGGCACGCCCTACACGGTCGCCCCCGGCGCCACCCGCACCCACACCTGGGACGCCGCCGCCACCGACGGCCGCTACGACTTCACCGTGCACGGCCCGGACGGCTTCGTCCGCCGCTTCGCCGGCAGCGTCGTCCGCGCCGAACAGGACGACGTCGCGGTGCCGATCGTCACCGCCGCCCCCGGCGCCACCGCCCTGACCTTCACCCTCACCAACGCCGGGAAGACCCCGATCACCTTCACCCTCACGCCGAACGACTACGCGGGCACCGTCCAGACCGTCCGGGTCCAGCCCGGCGGCTCGGCCACCGCCGGCTACCCGCTCGACCAGTCCCGCTACGACGTCACCGTCACCGCGCCGACCGGCACCCGCTTCGCCCAGCGCTACGCCGGCACCCTGCACTGACCCGGCGCCGCGCCGCGGCACCCACCCGGAGCGGGAAGTCGGCCCGTCCGACTTCCCGCTCCGGCGCCGCCCCCCCCCGGTTTCCCGCTCCGGTTTCCCGCTCCGGCTTCCCACTCCGGCTTCCCACTCCGGCGATGCTCCCCGGCTTCCCGCTCCGGCTTGGGTGAACCCGCCCCGCCGGCCCGGTGTCCGCCCGTAGGCTGCCGGAATGATCAAGCCGATAGAACTCGTCGTCTTCGACTGCGACGGCGTCCTGGTCGACAGCGAGCGCATCGCGGCCCGCGTCCAGGTCGCCCTGGGAGCCGAACTGGGCTGGCCGCTCACCGAGGCGGAGGTGGTCGAGCGGTTCATCGGGCGGTCCCACGCCGCCATCGGGGAGCAGGTCGCCGAACGGCTCGGCCCGGAGACCGCCGCCGTCTGGTCGAAGCGCTTCGAGGAGCTCCATGCCGAGGCCGTGGACGCCGGCCTCACCCCGGTCGACGGCCTCCCCGAGGCACTCGCCGCGATCACCCTGCCGACCTGCGTGGCCTCCAGCGGCTCGCACGAGAAGATGCGCCACACCCTCGGCCGTACCGGGCTGTACGACCACTTCGCCGGCCGCATCTTCAGCGCCACCGAGGTCGCCCGCGGCAAGCCGGCCCCGGACCTCTTCCTGCACGCCGCCCGGCAGCTCGGCGTCGACCCGGCGGCCTGCGCGGTGGTCGAGGACAGCCGGCCCGGCGTCGAGGCGGCCCGCGCCGCCGGCATGCGCGCCTTCGGTTACGCCGGCGGCCTCACCCCGGCCGGGCGACTGGCGGGCGCGGGAGCCACCGTCTTCCACGACATGCGCGACCTGCCGGCCCTGCTCGCCACCGGCTGAGCCCGCCGCCGGACCGGCGGGCGGGCCGTCAGGCCACCGGCGAGCGCTACGGGTCCGGCACGCGGAACGCGTTCCCCTCCGGGACCGCCGGCACCGTCCGCGGCGCGTCGGCCGGCTGCCCGGCGTCCACCCGGACGGCGCCGAGCGCCTCCGGCCGGGCAGCCTCGACCGCGCGGTGCCCCGGCGCGGGGCCGAGGCGGAGGCGGTTCCTCCCGGACTTCCCTCCGGAACGGGCACGAGCACCGGGCCCGGCCGGGCATCCTCGCCGGACCCGACCACCACCTCGTCCGGATCCGGTCCGCGGACCGCTGTAACGCGGAAGCCCTCCGAGCGCGTGTCTGGGGTGACGTTCGTTCGAGAGGGGATCACACGGTGGGGGAAACGCCCGCGGACTTCCTGGAGTTCGCCCATGCCCGTAGCGACCAGCTGTTCCGCACGGCGTGCCTGCTCACCGGCGACCGGCACCTGGCCGAGGACCTGGTCCAGGAGACCCTCGCCAAGATGTACCGGTCCTGGCGCCGGATCGACCGCACCGAGTCGCCGATCGCCTACGCGCACACCGTGCTGGTCCGCACGTTCACCTCGTACCGGCGTCGGCGCAGCGCCCATGAGCGCCCGGTCGACTTCCTCCCCGAGAGCGCTCCCGCCGCCGCCTCCGGCGACCCGGACCTCCGGCTGACGCTGCTGGACGGCCTGGCGCAGCTCGCGCCCAAGGACCGCGCGGTGCTGGTGCTGCGCTACTGGGAGGACCGGCCGGTCGAGGAGACCGCCCGGATGCTCCACCTCAGCGCGGGCACCGTCCGCACCCGCAGCCTGCGAGCCCTGCAGAAGCTGCGGGCCGTCCTCGGCGACGGGCTGCTCGCCGACCTCGAACGGATCTGATCGGGCCAGCAGGCCCGGCACCCACACTCCACCGGAACGGAGACGCGCACCGTGACCCCCGATCAGACTCCCCCGGCCTCCGCCGAGCGCCTGCACACGGCGCTGCGACAGGCCTCGCAGCAGTTCGAACCGCACTCCCCCGACCTCGTCCTCCGCGCGGCCGCCCGGGGGCGGCGGCTGCGACTGGTCCGGCGGGTCCAGCTCGGTGCGGCCGCCGCCGCGGTGGCCGGCGTCTCGGTCCTCGGGGCGGTGCAGCTCTCCCCGCAGGCGGCCGCACCGGCGGCGCCGGCCGGACCGGTCGCCTCTGCGACGCGCACGGCGAGCAACGCACCCGCCCCGACGGGCACGGCCACCGGAACGGCCTCGCCCACCGCGCCGGCACCGGCGAACCTGCCGACCGGCGGACCGCGGTCCGGGCCGATCGCCGACCAGCTGGCCGCGTTCCTGCCACCGGGAGAGGTGACCCGACCCGTGAGCCGCGGCAGCTTCGCCAACGGCCGGGTCACGGATGCCCCGGACGGTCTCCCGGCCGGTGCGTCGCTGGTCTACGACGACGGCCAAGGGGCGGCGACCATCGACATCCGGGTCCGGGACGCGATGTCCGACGCCGGCACCGGCAACCCCTCCCAGCTCTTCCGCGACGTGCTGCCGGACGGCACCGTCGTGGCCGGCGAGAAGACCACGCTGGCGAGCGGCTACCGGCTGTGGCTGGTGTCGGCCGTGCGCCCCGACGGCCGCTACGTCAACGTGTCCGAGGTCAACACCGACCAGCGCCTCGGGGCGACCCCGATCCGCCCGACCCGCGCCGAACCCCCGCTGAGCCTCGACCAGTTGAAGGCCATCGCGCTAAGCCCGCACTGGTACCGGTAGCCGGGCGGGCGCGGCCCGCGCCGCGCCCGCCCGGGTGGGGGTCAGCCCGCCAGCAGCGCCGGCAGCTCGGCGACGGACGCCAGCACGTGGGTGGCGCCGTCCGCCCGCAGCCGCTCCTCGCCGTGGGCGCCGGTCAGCACGCCGGCCACGACGGCGGCGCCGGCCCGGGTGCCGGTCAGCATGTCGTAGCCGGTGTCCCCGGCGACGGCGATCTGCCGGACGGATTCGGTGGACGTCCGCAGCAGGGCGGTGAGCGCGAGGTCCGGGTACGGGCGGCCGCGGCCGGCCTCGGCCGGGCAGAGCGTGAGGTCGGCGATCGACTCCCAGCCGAGCGCGGTGAGGATGCGGTCCTGGGTGGACCGGGAGAAGCCGGTGGTCAGGACCACCTTGCGGCCCCGGCCGCGGAGTTCGGCGATCGCCTCGGCCGCACCCGGGAGGGCGGCGCAGTGCCCCGCGTCGACCAGGTCGTGGTACGCGGCCTCGAAGGCGGCGTTGGCCGTCTGCGCCTTCTCCTCCTCCCCGAACAGGTGCCGGAAGACGGAGATCTTGGACTCGCCCATGGTGGCGCGCACGTGCTCCAGCATGCGCGCGTGCTCGGGGCTGCCGGCCTCGACGCCGAGCCGGCCTGCGGCGGCCTGGAAGGCCTGCTCGACCAGGCCGTCGTCAGCGACGGTGGTGCCGGCCATGTCGAGTACGACGAGGCGGATGTCAAGCGACATGTGCGGTGTTCCTTACAGGTTGGCGAGGTCGGCGGTGGTCTCGGCGATGGCCGGTGAGCAGGTCATGCCGCGGCCGCCCGGGCCGGTGACCAGCCAGACGGCGTCGCGCACGCGCTCGCGGTGGACGACCCGGGTGGTGTCGACGCACTGCGCGTACACGCCGGCCCAGCGGCGGCGGATCCGCGGCAGCGGGCGGCCGAGCAGCTCCTCGGCCACGCCGACCAGGTGGTCGTACGGGTCCTCGACCACGTCGAAGCCGAACGGCTGGTCGTACTCGTGGGTGTCGCCGATGGTCAGGCCGCCGTCGCGGCGCTGGACCATGAGCAGCTGCATCTTGTGCTCGGCGGCGACCGGCGGCTGCGGCTGGGCGGATTTGAGCTGCTCCAGCGCGCTGCCGGCGAAGGCGGGGTAGTAGCGGAAGCTGTCGCCGTCGGCGACCGAGGTGGTGAGGTCCTCGCCCAGCCGGTCGGTCTGCATCATCTGCAGCCGCACCTTGCGGACGGGCAGGGCGGGCGCCAGCTCGCGGACCAGGCCGCCCAGCCAGGCGCCGGTGCAGAGGACGACGAGGTCGCCGGTGTGGACGTCGCCGTGGTCGTCGCGGACGGCGTTCTCGCCGATCACCTCGCGGACCTCGCGCCCGGGCAGGAAGGTGTAGCGGCCGCCGGCCTCCAGCGCGGCGCGCAGCGCGGGCTGGGCGGTGCGCGGCTCGACGGCGGCGTCCCGCTCGCACCACAGGGCGCCGAGCAGCTCGCCGCGCAGGGCCGGGTTGGCCGCGCGGGTCTCGTCGGCGTCGAGCAGCTTGTAGCCGCGCGCGGCGGCGTCCGGCAGCGTCAGTGCCTGCTCGGCGACGGCGAGTTCGGCCCCGGTGCGGATCGCGGTGAGCGAGCCGTTGGCCCGGAAACCGAGGTCGGGCACCCGCGCGCCGATCCGCTCCCAGAGTTCGCGGGCGCGCAGCGCGGTGTCCAGCTCCTCACCCGCGGCGCGGCCGCTGACCCAGACCAGACCGAAGTTGCGCACGGAGGCGCCGCGCGCCTCGGCCTCGCGCTCCAGGTGGACGACCTCGTGGCCGCGCTCGACGGCCTGCCAGGCGTGCATGGTGCCGAGCACGCCTGCTCCTACGACGATGACTCTCATGCGGCCAGGCTGATGCGGCGAGGTGGACGAAGGGAGTCCAGAACCGGTCCCGGAGGTGAATCGGTCGAAAAGTTGTACAGACAACCCGAGCCGCGGCCGGCCGGCGCCGGCGGTCAGCGGACGACGGTGGCCCGCAGGTAGTTGCGCCGGCCGAAGTTGGGCTCGTCCACCGCCGTCAGCTCCTCCACCTGGAACCGGTACAGCGCCGCCGCGCCCGCGTTGGCCAGGTACTGCCGGCGCACCTCCGGGTCCTGCCCGAAGGAGGGGAACCGGCCCTGGTACGCCGCGAACGCGGCCTCCGCCTGCCGCCCCCACGCCTCGCCCGCGCTCCCGGTCAGCTGGATCCCGCGCAGCTGTTCGCCGAAGACCGGCGGGGGCAGGAAGACGGTGGCCGCCGCCCGGGCCTCCTCGGCGAGGTGGTGGCTGTGCCGGGTGGCGCGCTCGCTGACGAAGTACAGGACGAGGTCGTCGTCGTACGCGAAGAAGGCCAGGTTGGCGTGCGGGCCGTGCTCGTGCCCGGCGGTGGCGAGGGTGAGCACCATGGCCTCGGCCAGCAGACCCTCCACGCCCTTGCGCAGCTCCCCGGCCGGCCACTCCCCCTGTGTGATGTCGAGTCGGTACGGCAATTGGCACACCCCTCCGCTGGCACGGCCGGGCGCCGCGACGCCCGCGCACGACTGAGCCGGGCGGACGCCCCGGTTCCCCAGGGGCCTCGCGCCCGGCTCACATGCTCTCCCCACCGCCCCGGCCACACAAGGGCCCTACGTCATGGCCCGATCGGCAGGGGCGGCATCCGAAAGAAAGGGTTAGCGCCGCTGCGACTCCAGCGGGACGCCGCCCGGGGCGGGCGCGGCGGCGCCGGCGCCGAGGAACGGCCGCAGCGCCCCGCCGCGCGCCCGGTCGACCAGCGGTGCGGCCCGCCCGGCGGCCAGGGCGAGCGGGACGGCCACCAGCACGCCGACCACCGCACCGACCAGGACGTCGTGCGGGTAGTGCACGCCGACCCAGACCCGGGAGGCGCCCATGAGCACGGCGGCGACGGCGGCGATCGCGCCCAGCCGCCGGTCCGCGCACCAGAGCGCGGCCGCGGCGGCCACGGCGATCACCGTGTGGTTGCTCGGGAACGACCAGTCGCCCGTGCCCGGGCAGGCCTCCAGCGTGCCGCGCACCCCCAGCTGGGCGCAGGGGCGGACCTCCTCCACCACGCCCTTGAACACCGAGTTGACGGCGTAGGCCGCGACCACGATCAACGGCGAGGCCAGCACCCGGGCCATCACGGCCGGGCCGGCCCCGCGCGCCCGCCACCAGGCCAGGGTCATCAGGACGGCGAACAGGCCGAGGCCGAGCGCGGACCAGATCCGGACCAGCTCGTCCAGCCAGTACGGCGCGGCGTCCGCCCACCCGACCACCCGGTGGTAGAGGCCGCCGTCGATGCCGCTGCCGTCGTAGACGGCGAGGGCGCGCACGGGTGCCACCGCGGGCACCACCGGTACCGTCACCGGGGGTCACCGCCACCACGGCGGGACTTCCGGGCGCGGAAAACTTCGAGAACAATCGGAATCACGGAGACAACTACTACCAGACCGACGATCGGTAGCAGATAACGGTCGATATCAGGTACGGACGAGCCGAGGGCGTACCCGGCCAGCACCAGGCCGACCACCCAGACCGAACCGCCCAGCACCTGCCAGAAGGTGAACGGGCGGACCGGCACCTCCAGCACGCCGCAGAGCGGGTTCAGCACGGTGCGGACGACGGGGATGAACCGGGCGAGCACGATCGCCTTTCCGGGCCCGTACCTGGCCAGCAGCCCCTCCGCCCGCTGCACGCCCTCCTCCAGGCTCTTCCGCTTGGTGCGGCGCAGCAGCGCCCGCCCGCCCCGCCGCCCGATCAGGTAGCCCACCTGGGCGCCGGCCAGCGCGCCGGCCAGGGCCGCCGGGATCACCTGGTAGAGCTCCAGCTGCGGCCCCTTGGTCGCACCCGGGACGCAGAGCAGCCCGGCGGTGAAGAGCAGCGAGTCGCCGGGCAGGAAGAAGCCGATCAACAGGCCGGTCTCGGCGAAGAGCACCACGGCGATGCCGAGCGCGCCGAACGTGGCGAGCAGCGACGAGGCGTCCAGCGGGTTCACCGCGAGGGCGGCGACGGCCGGGCCGACGGGTGACGGGAGCAAGGCTGGCGGACCTCCGTGCGGTGACGGGCGGCAGCACGGCGGCGCACGCCCTCGGCCGCCTCCGGGACGGCGGACGATCCACTCGAATCTAGGGCGTGTCCGACAATTCGCGTCGGATCAGCGCGCGGCGTCGGGGTTCGTGCATCGCAAGGCGGGTCATTCCGTCTTGGCATGTCCACTCTCATAGCCCGGTCCGTGCCGACTTGGCAGACCCCACCCCCGGGACCGCGCGCCCCCCGTACGCTTTCGTCAGCGCGTCGACCCCGGCGCGCCCTCGGACGGCGGCGAGGAGCAAACCGAGTGCGGCAGACCGGACGGCAGACCCGACGACCCGAGCGCCGATCCCCGCCGCCGGCGGCGGAGCTGGCCAAGGTCCACGACCGCACCCTCGCCGAAGCCGCCGCCCGCGACCTCGCCCGGGACGGCGCGCCGCCCGAAGGCGACCGGCCGTTCCTGCAGCCCCGCCCCGAGATCGGCGACTCCTGGGCCCGCCTGCGCCGCCTCGGCCTCGACCCGGACGCCGGCGCCGCCGCCGTCCACCTGGGCCCGGCCGAGGTCGAGCACCGGCGCCGGGCCAGCGGCCTCGACTCGCTGCTGCCGGTGCTGCGCGACACCCTGCTCGACTCGGCCGGCACCGTCCCCCTGATCCTCGCCATCGCCGACGCCGAGGGCCACGTCCTGTGGCAGGAGGGCGAGCGGGGGCTGCGGCGCAGCGCCGACCGGATCGGCTTCCTCACCGGCGCCCGCTGGGTCGAGGAGACCGTCGGCACCAACGGCATCGCCGCGGCCCTGCGGGCCCGGCGGCCGATGCAGGTCCACTCCTCCGAGCACTACCTGCGCAGCCACCACGCCTGGACCTGCGTCGCCGCCCCCGTGCACGACCCGGGCACCGGCCGGCTGGTCGGCGCGATCAACCTCAGCGGCCCGGCCCACACCGTCCAGCCCTACCTGCTGCAGCTCACCGCCACCGCCGCCCGGCTCGCCGAGACCGAGCTGCGCGCCCGCCGCCTGGAGTCGCTGCACCAGCTGCGCACGCTGGCCGCCCCGCTGCTGGCCCGGGTGACCGGCCCGGCGCTGGTGGTGGACGCCGCGGGCTGGACCGCCGCCGCTGCCGGGCTGCCGCCGCCCACCCGGCTGCGCCTGCCCTCCGAGGGCTGGAACTCGGCCGCCGTGCACTGGCTGCCCAGCCTGGGCGAGTGCGCGATCGAGCCGCTGGCCGACGGCTGGCTGATCCGCCCGGTCCGCCGGCCCGAGAACGGCCGGCCGGGCGACGCCGGGGCGGCCGCCGCCGAGCAGGCCCAGGGCGCCCGGCTCCGCGTGGACCTGCGCCGCCCGGACCGCCCCGAGCTGTCGGTGCACGGCGTGGCCGGCAGCTGGTCGCACGCGCTGAGCCCGCGCCACGCCGAACTGCTCCTGCTGCTCGCCGTCGAACGCGACGGGCGCAGCGCGGCCCAGCTCGCCGACGCGCTCTTCGGCGACCCGGGGCGGACGGTGACGGTGCGGGCGGAACTGTCCCGGCTGCGGCGCCACCTCGGCGGCCTCCTGGCCCACCGGCCCTACCGCTTCGCCGACTCGGTCCTGGTCACCGTGCTGGGTCCGGAGGATCCGTACGACCTGCTGCCGGCCTCCTCGGCCCCGGCCGTGCGCCGGCTGCGGGCCGGTCTGGCCGCCGGGACGGTCCGGCTCCCGGGTGTGAGCGGCGTCCAGTCGCCGGCCACGGCCGGCCCGCCGGGCGCCGCGCCCGTTCCGGTGCCGCGCGGCCCCGCTGACGGCGGGGCGGCGGCGCCGCGCCGTCAGCCGCCGGCCAGCAGCGCGGACAGCTGGGCGTCGGTCGGGCCGTAGGCCTGCTCGGCCTCCTCCGAGACCAGCGCGTAGGTCCGGTCCAGCCAGGCCTGCACCCGGGGCTTGGAGACCTCCAACAGGGCGCTGCCGTGGGGCGATTCCAGCGCCAGGTGCAACGTCGAGCCGTGGCACGGGCAGTACGCCGGCCACAGCTTGACGTCGCCCTGGCCGCTCAGGGAGCGCAGTCCGTCGCGCAGCAGGTCGCGCGAGAACACCCAGTCGGCCTCGTCCGGCCGGCCGAGGTGGAACGTCAGCAGCACCTCGTACGGGCGCTCGGCGTCGAACCGGAACCGGGTGCGGACCTCGCCGACGACCTCCTCGCCCAGCGATATCCGCAGCGTGAGCACCTCCTCCACCGCCGCCGGAGCGGCGGTGGAGCCTGCCTCATCGCCGCCCGTGGGGGTGGCGGCGAGAGGGGCACTGGAGGGTGCGGGCAGCGGGTCGGGCGGCATGACGGTCTCTCCGGGACGGCGTGGGATACCCCTCAGCCTGCGGCACCGGACGCCGAACCGGCAAGGGTTGCAAGGGGGTTGCAACCATCACCGGCACGGGCCGGAGAGCCCTTCCGCAGCCCTGCCGGACGGCCGCCGGACGCCCGTCGGAGGCTTGTCGGACGGAGCGTCAACTTCCGTTACTCGAAAGGATGTCCACGGATCGGATTGGTTCCGTCCGGGGGCTGGCCGCCCGCCCGGCCCCCGCTGGTACGCTCGTCCCCCTGCCGGCGCGGGCCCGCGTGCGTCCACCGGCGCGCCCGCGTGCGCGCCCGAGGACCGTCGCGGCCGGATCCAGGGGTGGCCGGGGTACACCCCGGGGCCCGGGGCCGCGATTCGGGACCGACGGCGCCGCATGGGAGAATGCGGCGACCGCAACGGGGACTTCGGGGGACTTCGGGGAGGGGAGGGGTCCGGTGGCTGTGCGCGAGGACACCGGGCAGGGGGCGCCGTACGGGCACGGGCAGCAACACGAGCGCCGCGGCCGGCACGGCCGGCCGAAGCCCTTCGGCGGCCGGCTGCGGCTGCCCACCCTGCGCTTCTCCGGTGCCGCGATGGCGATGTCCACCGTGGTCGGCATCAGCATCGCCACCACCTTCCTGCTCAACGAGCAGCAGGGCGTCGGCCGCCGCGCCGGGGTGTCCCGGGTCGGCTCGACGCCGCCGCCCACGCCGGACACCGGCGACGGGACGGACGACGCCGCCGCCGCGCCGCACGACCGGACCGCGCCGCCGCCCGGGCGCCCCGGGGTCCGTCCGGCGGAGGCACCCTCGCCGAGCGCCGCGGTCGCGCACCCGCCGGCCTCCGGCGGGCCGGCGCCGCAGCCCTCGGCCCCGGCCACGTCCCTGCCGCTCGCCGAGGGCGGCCGCGCCGCCCGGGCCGACGCGGGCCGGAGCTCCGGCCCGTCCGCCGAGCCGCTCGCGGCCGCCCCGGACGGCCGCGCGACCGCGACCGGCGGTACGGCGACCCCGGGCACGGCGGCCACCGATCCGGCGACCGCCGACCCGTCCGGGACGCCTTCGGCCTCGCCCTCGGCCTCGCCGTCCACCACCCAGCCCGCCACGCAGCCCGGTTCCCCGCAGCCGGCGAAGCAGCAGCCGGCCTCACCGCGGCCGCTCCTCCCGGGCACCGGCGCACCCGGGCCGCAGCTCCCGGACGTCCTCACCACCGGGGCGGACCAGGACGGCCGACCGGCCGACGGCGCGCCCGGCCCCGCCCGGCCCGGCGGCCCCGGCGACGGGACGGGCACCGGCACGGGTACCACCACCACCGGCGGTCCCACCGACCAGGAGAACGCCGACCTGGCGCTCACCGGCAGCGCCCTCGTCCAGCCACTCGGCCGCGACGGCAGCCACCACGTGCTCACCCTCACCGTCACCGAGCCCGTCACCGCACTGCAGGCCGAGTTCCGCCTCTCCCCCGGCGGGCTGGCGCCCGGCAGCGGCACCGCGTGGACCGACCTCCCGGGCGCGGTGGCCACCGTCCAGCAGGAGCGCGGCACGCTGGTCTACCGGTTCACCACCCCGCCCGGCACCGACGTCCGGCCCGGGCGGTACGGCTTCGGGGTCCGGGGCGTCCGCCCGCTGCCCGCCGCCGAGCCGCTGCCGACCGGCGCGCCGCTGCCCGCCGCCACCGTCCCGGGCCGCCCCGGACCCGGCATCCTCGGCCCGAGCGCTCCCTCCGGCCCGACCGACCGCACCGGCCCGAGCACTCCGACCGACCGCACCGGCGCGACCGCGCCGACCGGGGTGTCGCGCACCACCGCACCGAAGGCCCCCGCGGTCGAGAGCTGGAACGCCGCCGCCTTCGCCATCGACCACCCGCGGGCCGTCGCCGCGCTCGGCACCTTCGCCGCCGCGCCGCGCTGACCGTCCGTCCGACAGTCCGACAGGTCAACGGGGCGCTCGGGCTCTTCCGGGCAGGCCCGTTCGTTACTGTGGGTACCACTCGGCACGGCGCCCCGGAGGCGGGATCGATGCCGTGCCACCGCATCCGAGGAGGAGTTCGTGTCCACGGTCCTGACCCAAGGCGGCAACGCCCCGCTGACCGCCGCGCGGGTGACCGTCGAGGTCACCGCGCCCAAGGCGCTGGACGTCTCCGGCCTGCTGCTGACCGACGCCGGTAAGGTCCGCTCGGACGCCGACTTCGTCTTCTACAACGCCCCCGACGGCCCCGGCGTCACCCACCGCCCGGCCGCCGCCGGTACCCCGGACGCCATCACCATCGACACCGCCGCCGTCCCGGCCGGCATCACCAAGATCGTGGTGACCGCCAGCCCCGACGAGGCGGGCGCCACCTTCGCCGGCATGGAGCCGACCGCCACCGTCCGCGACGCCGACTCCGGCCAGGTGCTGGTGACCTTCACCCCGCCGCCGCTCAGCCGGGAGACCGCGCTGATCGTGGTCGAGGTCTACCAGCGCAACGGCGCCTGGAAGGTCCGCGCGGTCGGCCAGGGCTACGCCGACGGGCTGGCCGGCATCGCCACCGACTTCGGCGTCAGCGTCGACGACGCGCCCGCCCCCGCTGCCGCCGCCCCGGTCGCCCCCCCGGTCGCCCCGCCCGCGCCGCCGGCCCCGCCCGCGGCCCCGCAGGCACCCCCGGCCCCGCCCGCCGCGGCCCCGCCCGCCCCGCCGGTCGACCCGCGCGTCGCGATGGCCGCCGGCAGCCCCGAGCCGCCCGCCCCGCCGGCCGAGCCCGCGCCCTCCCTCACCAAGGTCACCCTGGACAAGGGCCGGGTCAGCCTCACCAAGGGCGGCTCGGTCTCGCTGGAGAAGAACGGCAAGCCCTTCCTCTCCTCGGTCCGGATGGGTCTGGGCTGGGAGCCCGCCGGCCGCGGCCGCAACATCGACCTGGACGCCTCCTGCATTGCCTTCGACGCCCAGCGCCAGAAGCTGGACACCGCCTGGTTCATGAAGCTGGGCATCTTCAACGGCGCCGTCGCCCACTCCGGCGACAACCTCACCGGCGAGGGCGGCGGTGACGACGAGTCGATCACCGTCCACCTGAACGGCCTGCCGCCGGAGGTCTGCGGGCTGGTCTTCGTCGTGAACTCCTTCTCCGGCCAGAAGTTCACCGAGGTCAAGAACGCCTACTGCCGCCTGGTGGACGCCGGTTCGGGCCAGGAGCTGGTCCGCTTCGACCTCACCTCGTCCGAACCGCACACCGGTGTGGTGATGTGCAAGCTGGTCCGCCAGTACTCGGGCGAGTGGGTGATGACCGCGATCGGCGAGTACGTCGACGCCAAGACCGCCCGCGCCATGGTCCAGCCCGCCGCGTCGATGCTCTGACGTCCCGTCGGTGGTGCCCGGCCCCGCCCGGGCACCACCGCAAACCGGTGGCACCCCGATCCACCCTGCTGGCATCCTGTCCGCATGCTGATCAGGGAAGCCACCGCCGAGGACTGGCCGGCCATCTGGCCGTTCTTCCACACCATCGTCGCCGCCGGCGAGACCTTCACCTTCCCGCTCGACCTCGACGTCGAGCAGGGCCGGGGCTGGTGGCTGCTCGACGCCCCGAACCGCACGGTGGTCGCGGTGGACGAGGCGACCGGCGCGGTGCTCGGCAGCGCGAAGATGAACCGCAACCACCAGGGCAACGGCTCGCACATCGCCAGCGCCAGCTACATGGTCGACCCGGCGCACTCCGGCCGCGGCGTCGGCCGGGCCCTGGCCGAGTACACCCTCGACTGGGCGCGCGAGTCCGGCTACCGGGCCATGCAGTTCAACGCGGTGGTCGCCGCCAACGAGCGCGCCGTGCAGCTCTACCGGTCGCTGGGGTTCGACGTCATCGGCACCCTCCCCGAGGGGTTCCGCCACCCGGAGCTGGGCTACGTCGGCCTGCACATCATGCATCGCGCGCTCTGAGCCGGCGCCCCAGCCGGAGCCGGGGCCGGGGCCGGGGCCGACTACTCCTCGATCGCGCCGCCGACCCGCCGCAGGTGCTGCCGGAAGCTGTAGGACGGATCGGCGGCGCGCCGCGCCAGGTACTCGTCGAAGGCCGTCTGCCGGCGCAGCGTGTCGCCCGAGCGGATCCGGTCCGCCTGCGCGCGCTCGGTGCGCGCGATCCCGGCCGCCGTCTCCAGCAGTTCGTCCACCCGGTCGCCCGGCACGAACAGCACGCCGTCGGCGTCCCCGAACACCGCGTCCCCGGCGCCCACCAGGTGCGGCCCGAAGCGCGCGGTGACGAGCGCCTCGGGCTCCCGCTCGTCGAGCCGCAGCGGGCCGAGCGGCAGCGCCCCGTAGCTGAACACCGGCAGCCCGATCTCCACCAGCTCCGGGGTGTCCCGGTGCAGGCCCCAGACCACCACCCCGGCCACCCCGGCGGCCCGCGCCTCCAGCACCGCGAGGTCGCCGACGCAGGCCTCGTCCGTGCGCCCGTCGTTGTCGATCACCAGCACGTCGCCCGGCCCGGCCGCGCCGTACGCCTCCAGGAAGACGTCCACGCTCCCGTAGTGCCGCACCGGCAGCGCCCGCCCGGCGATCCGGCTCCCGGCGGCGACCGGCGCGATCCCGGCCGGCGCGGGGCGCGGCTCCACGCCCAGCCGTACGCAGGCGTCCGCCAGCAGTGGCGTCGACAACTCGGCGAATCTCTTCAGCACGCCAACTCCTCTTGCTCGCCCTCCAGTTCACCAGCAAGGCGATCCTACGGCGCCCCCTCCGTCACACCATCGAGTGAGAGACCGCCGTACACGGCACAACGCGACGGACTCGCCATTAGCGTGACGGACACCTGAAGGAGGGGCATCATGAGTGCTGTGGCGCATGAGCAACCGATCACGGGCTCCCCATCACAGGAGGACATCCTGCTGGAGAGCTTCCTGAGCCTGCACTCCCCCGAAGGCTTCCGGGCCGAGCTCATCGAGGGAGAGATCATCGTGGCACCACCGCCGGACGGCGATCACGAGGACTACGTCGGCTTGTTGATTGACCAGGTTGGCCGTTGTTCGAAGGTCCACATGCAAGTGTCCGGCGGCAAGGGCCTTCGATTGGTGAGCGGTGGTGTCTGCCCGAAGAACCACGTCATCCCCGACGTGACCTTCGCCCCCATGGAGCTCCGCCTCTTCCGCGGCGCGCCGTCCTGGATGGACCCCGACGGCGTTTCCATGGTCGCCGAGGTGACCTCCGGCAAGCCCGACCAGGACCGGATCGCCAAGCGCCACTGCTACGCCCGCGCCGGGATCCCGCTCTACCTGCTCATCGACCGCGAGAAGTCTCAGGTCAGCGTCTTCAGCAAACCGCACCGTGACGAGTACACCGAGGTGCACCTGGCGCCGTTCGGTGAACTGCTCGCCCTGCCCGACCCGTTCGGCTTCGATCTGGACACCAAGCCGTTCCTCTAGGCGCGGACGGCGGACGGCCCGCACCCCCCTTCCACAAGGGGTACGGGCCGTCCGCGGAACCGGATCCTCAGCCGCGGGTGGCCATCGCGCGCAGGAAGAAGGTGAGGTTGGCCGGGCGCTCGGCGAGGCGGCGCATGAAGTAGCCGTACCACTCCTGACCGTAGGGCAGGTACACGCGCATGGTGTTGCCCTCGCCGGCGAGGCGCAGCTGCTCCTCGGGGCGGATGCCGTACAGCATCTGGTACTCGTAGGAGTCGCGCTTGCGGCCGTTCCACTGGGCCAGCTGGTCGGCGATCTTGATCATGTGGGGGTCGTGCGAGGCGATCATCGGGTAGCCCTCGCCGGCCATCAGGATCTTCAGCGCCCGGACGTACGCGAGGTCGACCTCGCGCTTGCCCTGGAAGGCCACCGACTCGGGCTCCTTGTAGGCGCCCTTGCACAGGCGCACCCGGGAGCCGGCGCCGGAGAACTCGCGGCAGTCGGCCTCGGTGCGGCGCAGGTAGGCCTGGAGGACGACGCCCAGCCAGGGGAAGTCGGCCCGCAGCTCTCGCGCGATGGAGAGGGTGGAGTCGGTGGTGGTGTGGTCCTCCATGTCGAGGGTCACCGTGGTGCCGGCGGCGGCGGCCGCCTCGCAGATCCGGCGGGCGTTCTCCAGGGCGATCTTCTCGCCGTCCACCGGCAGGAACTGGCCGACCGCGGACAGCTTCACCGAGACCTCGGCGCCGGCCGCGAGGCCGGTGTCCTTCAGTGCGGCGAGCAGGTGCTCGTACGCCTCGGCGGTGCCCGCGGCCTGGGTGGCGTCCTGGGTGTCCTCGCCGAGGTGGTCCAGGGTGACCTTGCGGCCGGTGGCGACGAGGTCGTCGCAGGCGGTGACCGCGTCGTCGAGCTTCTCGCCGGCGACGAAGCGCTCGACTATGGCGTGGGTCGGCGGGAACTTCTCGACGACGGTGCGGACCTGCGACGAACGCGAGGCCGCGAGGAGGGCGGAACGGAGCATCGTGACTCCTGGGGCTGGTGCTTCCAAGGGTGGCAGAAGGGCCGGGGCGGCGGCTCGGGGGTTGGTCCGCCGCCCCGGCGGACGGCGCCCGGCTGCGGGGCCGGGCGCCGGTGGGCGGAGGGTCAGCCCATGTGCGGGTAGCGGTAGTCCGTCGGCGGGACGAAGGTCTCCTTCACCGAGCGGGTGGAGGTCCAGCGCGCCAGGTTCTGCTTGGCGCCGGCCTTGTCGTTGGTGCCGGAGGCCCGGCCGCCGCCGAACGGCTGCTGGCCGACGACCGCACCGGTCGGCTTGTCGTTGATGTAGAAGTTGCCGGCCGCGAAGCGCAGCTTGTGCATCGCGTCCTGGGCCGCGGCGCGGTCCTGGGAGATGATCGAGCCGGTCAGGCCGTAGGCCGACACCGACTCCATCTGGGCCAGCATCTCCTCGTACTTCTCGTCCTCGTAGACGTACACGGCGAGGATCGGGCCGAAGTACTCGTCCTTGAAGTACTCGCTCGCCGGGTCCTGGCAGACCAGGACGGTCGGGCGGACGAAGTAGCCCACCGAGTCGTCGTAGGTGCCGCCGGCCAGGACCTCGACCTGCGGGTCGGCCTGGGCGCGGTCGATCGCGGCCTTGTTCTTGGCGAAGGAGCGGTCGTCGATGACGGCCGACATGAAGTTGCCCAGGTCGGTGACGTCGCCCATGGTGAGGCCCTCGACCTCGTCGCGGAAGCCGTCCTTCAGCCCGGCCCAGATCGAGGCCGGGACGTAGGCGCGGGAGAGCGCCGAGCACTTCTGGCCCTGGAACTCGAAGGCGCCGCGGGTCATCGCGGTCTTCAGCACGGCCGGGTCGGCGGACGGGTGGGCGACCAGGAAGTCCTTGCCGCCGGTCTCGCCGACGATCCGCGGGTAGGTGCGGTAGCCGGCGATGTTGTTGCCGACCTCGCGCCACAGGTGCTGGAAGGTCGCGGTGGAGCCGGTGAAGTGGATGCCGGCCAGCGCCGGGTGCTTCAGCGCGACGGCGGAGACGTCCAGGCCGTCGCCGGTGACCATGTTGATGACGCCCTTGGGCAGCCCGGCCTCCTCCAGCAGCTGCATCAGCAGGTGCGCGGAGAACTGCTGGGTCGGGGACGGCTTCCAGAGCACCACGTTGCCCATCAGCGCCGGCGCGGTCGGCAGGTTGCCGGCGATGGCGGTGAAGTTGAACGGGGTGATCGCGTAGACGAAGCCCTCCAGCGGGCGGTGGTCGCTGCGGTTCCACACGCCGTCCGAGGAGATCGGCTGCTCGGCCATGATCTGGCGGGCGAAGTGCACGTTGAAGCGCAGGAAGTCGACCAGCTCGCAGGGGGTGTCGATCTCGGCCTGCTGGGCGGTCTTGGACTGGCCGAGCATGGTGGCGGCGGCCAGGGTCTCGCGCCAGGGGCCGGCCAGCAGGTCGGCGGCCTTGAGGAAGATCGCGGCGCGGGAGTCGAAGGAGAGCGCCTGCCAGGCCGGAGCAGCGGCCAGGGCAGTGTCGATGGCGTCCTGCGCGTCGGCCTGGGTGGCGTTGCGCAGGGTGCCGAGCCTCGCCGCGTGGTTGTGCGGCTGGACGACGTGGATCTCGGTGCCGCCGCCCATCCGGCGCTCACCGTTGATCGTCATGGTCAGCTGGACCGGCTCCTGGCCGCCCAGCTCCTTCAGCTTGGCCTCCAGGCGGGCCCGTTCCGGGCTGCCGGGGGCGTAGCTGTGGACCGGCTCGTTCACCGGCGCGGGGACCTGGGTCACAGCGTCCATGAGCGCACGCTCTCCTTCGGTTCATGGGGGATACCGGCGCGGTTCGCACGCCGGCCACAGCACGAACGCTATTCCTGCGCAGGACCCGACTTGATTGGCCGGGTGGCTAAAGTCCCCCGTACGGCGTTGTCCGCTCCGACGAAGGGGGTCACGGGCGGGTCACGACACCCCCTCGCTCGCGGGATCCGGCGAGCCCGAAGCGCTCGCCGCCGCCGCGCGCCCTCCTCCGGGACCGGCCGCCCGAACCCTGTCCGCCCGGCTAAAATCGGCGGCACGGCATTGTCCGAGCGGATGAAGGAGAGCCGGATGACCACCCCCGGACTCCCGCTCCGCCGGCTGCTGATGTCCCTCGGCGAGCCGCTGGTCGAACTCCAGGCCGCCCCGCAGGGGTTGGACGTCCCGGTCCGCGACGTCGCGATCCTCGACCCGGAGGACCCGCCCACCGCCGCCTCCGGCGAGCTCGTGCTCGCCATCGGCGCCCGCGGCCGGGCCGCCCTCCCGGCGCTGCGCGCGGCCGGCCGGGCCGGCGCCGCGGCCGTCGCGGTGAAGCTGGACGCGCCGGGCCAGGCCGACGCCCTGCGCGAGGCCGCCACCGAGGCCGGCGTCGCGCTGCTCTCGGTCCGCCGCGAGACGCGCTGGGAGCACCTGGACTCGCTGGCCCGCGCGATCATCGCCGGGCCGGACGCCCCGGACACGGCCGGCGCCCCCGAGCACAACGCGGGCGACCTCTTCTCCCTCGCCCAGACCGTCGCCGTGCTCACCAACGGCATCGTCTCCATCGAGGACACCTCCAGCCGGGTGCTGGCCTACTCCCGCTCCTCCGACTCGGACGAGGTCGACGACCTCCGCCGGCTCTCCATCCTCGGCTGGCAGGGCCCCGAGCCGTACCTCTCCAAGCTCCGCGAGTGGGGCATCTTCCAGCACCTGCGCACCTCCGACGCGCCGATCGCGGTCGACCCGCACCCGGAGCTGGGCCTGCGCCGGCGCCTGGCGATCGGCATCCGGGCCGGGGCGCAGCCGCTCGGCACCATCTGGGTGCAGGAGGGCGCGCAGCCGCTGGCCCCGCTCGCCGACCAGGCGCTGGTCGGCGCGGCCCGGGTGGCGGCGGCGCAGCTGGTCCGGCGGCGCCGCGAGCTGTCGGCGGACGTCCGGCTGACCCAGACCCTGCTCACCGGGCTGCTGGAGGGCTCCACCGGCCCGCAGTCGCTCGCCACCCACCTGGGGCTGGACCTGCACCGTCCGGCGACCGTGCTGGCGTACAGCGCCCGGACCACCGAGGCGCTCACCCGCTCCGAGGTGACCGGCCTGATCTCGGTGCACACCGCGGCCCGGCACCGCAGCGCCCTGCTCGCCCCGATCGAGTCCCGGGTGTACGTGCTGCTGCCCGAGCTGCCGCCGGGGCTGCCGATGACGACGGTGCGCGACTGGGCGCAGGAGGTGGTCGAGGCGGCGCAGGACCACCTGGGGGTCCCGCTGCGGGCGGCGATCGGCTCGACCGTGGACGGCCTCGCCCGGGTGCCGGACTCCCGGGCCCAGGCGGACCGGATCCTGGACGCGATGGGCCGCGGCGGGGTGGACCTGGAGGTCGCGGCGCTGATCGACGTCCAGGCCGAGGTGCTGGTGAGCGAGATGCTGGCGCTGCTCCAGGAGCGCGGCGGCCTGCGCGATCCGCGGCTGACCGCGCTCACCGCGTACGACCGGCGGCACGGCACCCGGCTCGCCGAGTCGGTGCTGGCCTGGCTGGACGCGCTGGGCGAGGTCCGGGTGGCCGCGGACGTGCTGCACATCCACCCCAACACCCTGCGCTACCGGGTCCGCCGGGCCGAGCAGTTGACCGGCATCGACCTGGCCCAGCCGCAGCAGCGGCTGCTGGCCATGCTCCAGCTGCGGCTGCCGCCCGAGGCCTGAGCGCCGAGGCCTGAGCGCCGGACAGCGGGAATCCGCAGGGCCGGAACGCCGGAAGGGGCCCGCCGGAGCGGGCCCCTTCCGTCAGCCGTCGTCAGCGCTGCGAGCTCACTCGCCGTAGCCCTGGCCGCGCTTGTGCTCCTTCAGCCGGTGCCACGGGCCGGTGATGGCCAGCTGGATGCCCGGGGTCTGGATGTTGGCGAACAGGGTCTTGCCGTCGTCCGAGAAGGTGACGCCGGTGAACTCGCTGAACTCCGGCTTCTCGGCGGTGCCGATGTTGAGCTCGTTGCGGGCGATCGGGTAGGTCAGGCCCTCCTCGGTGGCGCCGAACAGGTGCGAGACACCCTCGCCGTCCTCGGCGATCACGATGCCGCCGTAGGGCGAGACGGTGATGTTGTCCGGGCCGTCGTAGTTGTCGTGGTCGCCCCAGACGTCGGTGTTGACGCCGAGCAGCACCTTCAGGGTGATGGTGCGGCGGACCGGGTTGTAGAACCAGACCTGGCCGTCGTGCTGCAGCGGGCTCTCGGAGCGGGCGAAGCTGGAGACGAAGTAGAAGCCGCCGTCACCCCACCACATGCCCTCCAGCTTGCGGGCCCGGGTGACCTCGCCGTCCTTGAACTGCTTGCGGATGGACACCGTCTTGGCGTCGCGGTCCTGGACCTTGACCCAGTCCACGCCGTAGGTGGTGCCGACCGTCGTGGCGCGCGACAGGTCGTCGATGAGCTTGCCCTGCGCGTCGAAGACCTTGAAGGCCTCCAGCACACCGGCGTCGGCGGCGAGCTTGCGCAGCTGGTAGCGGCCGTGCTTGAAGCCGGCCGGCGGGGTCCAGCGGAACAGCAGACCGTTCGGGTTGGAGGCGTCCTCGGTCAAGTAGACGTGGGCGCGCTTCGGGTCCACGACGACGGCCTCGTGCGCGAAACGGCCGAAGGCCTTCACCGGCTGCGGGTCGCGGTTGTAGTCGTCGTCGAACGGGTCGACCTCGAAGATGTAGCCGTGGTCCTTGGTGAAGCCGTTCTTGCCGGCCTTGTCCTCGGTCTCCTCACCGGACAGCCAGGTGCCCCACGGGGTCACGCCGCCCGCGCAGTTGGTGGCGGTGCCGGCGATGCCGACCCACTGCTCGACCTTGCCGTTGGCCTTGGCGTGCACGATGGTGCAGCCGCCGGCCGCGCCCGGGTCGTAGACGTGGCCTTCGGTCAGCGGCACCGGGTTCGGCCAGTTGGCGCGGGCGCCGCTCAGCTCGTGGTTGACGACCAGCAGGTTGCCGCCGTGCTCGTCCTCGAAGGCGGAGGTGCCGTCGTGGTTGCTCGGGGTGAACTCACCCGTGCGCAGCTTGGTCTGGCCGGCGCGGTTGAGCACCGTGTACTTGAAGCCCTGGGGCAGCGAGAGCAGCCCCTCCGCGTCCTTGACCAGCGGGCCGTAGCCGACCGCGGCGCGCTCGGCGTCGGCGGTCGCGGCGGCCTGCACCTCGCCGCCGGCCGGGGCGGCGATCGCGCCCGGGGCGCTGGCCAGCGCCTCGGCGCTGCCGGCGATCAGGACACCGGCCCCGACGAGGGTGGAACGGTTGACGAAGTCCCGGCGGGACAGCGACATGTCAGTCACTCCTGAGAGGTGGGGCCGCCGACCGGGTCGGGCCCGGTGCGTGGCGAGCGAGGTGTCGAGGCAGGTCGTCGACGCCCAGCAGACTCCGCCGTGCCGGTGAACACCCGGTGAATCGGACACCTCGTCAGGGTGGTCATTTGCCAACCGTATTCGAACCCATGACTCGCCCTTTGCCGTGAGCACCACAGGTCACGCGGGGTCGGCCGCCCCGCACCGCCCCGGCACCGCCCACGCCGCCCGGCCCCCACCCGGCTCGCACCGGGGCCTCAGTACCCGGCTCGCACCGGGGCCTCAGCGCCCGGCCCGCGCCACCCGCCACTGCTCCCAGGCGGCGAGCCAGAGCTGCTCGGCGAGCCGGTGCTCCTCCCAGTGCTCGCCCTCGGCGCGGGACCGGTCCCGCCACACCTGCGCCCAGGCGCGCTGGGCCGGCAGGCTCGGCACCTCGCTGGCGAACACCGTGTGGCGGATCACCTCCTCGACGGCGGCCACCCCGTCCGGGGTGCCGACCGCCCACGGGACCTGCCGGGCGAGCCGGTCCAGGTGGTCGACCATCGCGGTCACCGCCGCCACCGCCTCCGTCCGGGACTCCGAGGCGAGCCGCATCTGCTGGCGCACCGCGGCCTCCCAGCGCAGCGCCCCGGTCTCGCCGCGCAGGTCGCGCGGCAGCCGGGGCGTCCGGCCGGCCCGGACCTGCGCCTCGATCGCGGCCGACTCGGCGATGCTGTGCTCGATCACCGCCCGGTGCGCCTCCAGCCCGGTGACCGGCGCGAGCTCGCGCTCCTCGACCGGCACGTACCGGCCGCGGCGCGCGGCGAGCGAGCGCAGCAGGGCCGTGCGGCCCACCAGGTACCGCTCGGTCTCCGCCACCGGTGCCAGGTCGAGGCCGCCCGGCCGGACGCCGCGCGCGCAGACGGTGACGGTCAGTCCGCCCACCCGGAGCCGCCCGGCCCAGACCGGCCCGGCGCCCGGCTGCGGGCAGACGTCGGGCAGCGGCGCGTCCGGCCGGGCCCAGCGCTCCCGCCGGTCCTCGTGCACCTCCACCGCCTGCGGCTCGCCGTCGACGGTGATCCACTCGCGCAGCGCCCGGACCCGCCCGGGGCAGTCGCCCTCGTCCACGCCGAGCTGTTCGTAGACCCGGTCGCGCTCGTCCTCGACCACGTCCTCCAGGTCCGGCAGCGCGCCGAAGCGTTCGGCGCCCGGCCGGTAGGTCCGCACGGTGACGTACGGGCCGTCGGCGCAGGCCCAGTCGCCGGACTGGACCTCGACCCAGCAGAGCAGGCCGTCCGAGGTCTCGAACGCGGCCAGCGCGTCGCCGTCCGGGGCCACGCCGCCCGCGACGCCGTACACCGGGAAGTCCGCCGCGGCGAGGGCGCGGCGGGCGAAGTCCTCCTGCTCGGCGAAGCCGTCGTCCCGGCCCCACGGTTCCGCGGGCCGCGCACCGCCGCCCCGGAGGTCGTCCCGCCGGCCACCGCTCTCCCGCTCCCGCTCCCGCGTCATCCCGGGCCGCACCCCCTGTCCTCGCCGTCTGCGTGCCGCCTCCGGACACGATACGTCTCCCGACCTGCCGGGTCATCAGCCCAGGCACCCCGGCGGGCGGATCGGCGGGCGGATCGGCGGGCGGATCGGCGGGCGGACCGGGGGGCGGTCGCCGGGCGGACCGGAGCACGGCCCGGGGGCCGGCCCGGGGGCGACTCGGGTCACCGACCGGCGCCCGGATCCGCCGGGCGCCGCCGCCGTGTCAGGGCCCGGGTTGTCAGTCCGGCTTCCTACGCTGTCGGGCATGACAGCGCACAAGGACTTCCCGGCCCGGATCAGCATCGTCACCCTCGGCGTCGGCGACCTCGACCGCAGCGCCCGCTTCTACGAGGCGCTCGGCTGGAGCCGCTCGTCGGCCTCCAGCCCCGAGATCGTCTGGTTCCGCACCGCCGACTCGGTGCTCGGCCTCTTCCCCAGCGACGAGCTGGCCGCCGACGCCGGTGTGCCCAACATCGGCGAGCCGTCCTTCCGGGGCGTCACCCTGGCGGTGAACCTGGAGTCGCCCGAGCGGGTGGACGCCGCCCTGCGGACGGCCGTCGAGGCCGGCGCCACGGTGGTCAAGGCACCGGAGCCCACCAGCTGGGGCGGCTACTCCGGTTACTTCGAGGACCCGGACGGCCACCTCTGGGAGCTGGCCCACAACCCGTTCTTCCCCTTCACCGAGGACGGCTCGCTCGACCTCCCGTGAGCCCGGCCCGCCATGAGCCCGGCCCGCCGTGAGCCCGGCTCCCGGTACGCCGAGGCGCCCCCGCAGGGCCCGAGGGCTCCCGTGGGGGCGGTGGCGGATCCGTCCCGCGCAATCCCCGGCGTCAGCCCTTGGAACGCGCCTTGAAGGCGGCCTTGCGGGCCTCCTTGGCCACCGCGCGGTCCAGGTGCAGCTCGCCCACCACCTCCAGCACGTCCGCCGTGTAGGGGTGGTCGACCCGCCAGAGCTCGCCGAAGTAGCTCGCCGGGTTGTCCGTCACCGGCAGCTCGGCGATCAGCTCGCGCAGCATCTCCGCGTCCCCGCCCGTGTCGAGCAGCTGGGCGGCGAAGGTGTCCACCACCGTCCACAGGGCCATCGCCCGCTCCGGCGCCGGCACGTCGGCGGCCCCGCGGCCGACCAGCCAGGCCCGCGCGCCCCCGCCCAGCTCCGGGTCGTCCAGCACCTCCCGGACGGCGGGCTCGGCGCCGTCGCCCAGCATGGTCAGCCCGAGCTGGCAGAGCATCCGCCGCATCGGGGCGTACGCATCGCTGCCGCGCGCCGCGGCCAGCAGCTCGCGCGCCGCCGCCACCGGCTCCCGGCCGGTGACCCAGACCCTCAGCTCCTCGTCCGGCAGGACGTTGGCGGCCTCGCAGACGCCGCGCAGCAGCTCGACGGCGTCGCCCTGGGCCAGCTCGCCGACCAGCGGGGCGTCGTAGCCGTCCTCCAGCAGCCACTTCCGGATGCCGTACTGGCCGAGCGGGGTCAGCCGGACCAGCCCGAACCGGGCCGACTCCTCCTCGTCCAGCGGCTCCTCGCCGACCGCGGGAAGCGCCGGCTCCTCGCCCTCCTCGCCCTCCTCCTCGTCGAAGAGCTCCGGGTCGATCGGGCGGTAGTCCAGCACGCCCAGCTCGGCGAGGTCGCCGAGCATCGGGTCCAGGGCGACCATCACGTCGGTGATGTCGCCGAGCAGCTCCTCGCTCGGCTCCTCCCCCTCCGGCACCACCAGCAGCGCGGCCAGCACCCCCAGCGGCACCGTCTCGGTGCCCGGCTCGGCGAACGCGGTGGTCTCGTACAGCACCTGGAGCGCCTCGTCGAGCAGTTCGGCGGCCTCGTCCCGGGCGTCCTCGACCTGCGCCAGCCGGGCCTCGTCCTCCTCGGTCTCGGCACCCGGCTCGGCCGTCTCCCCGGCCTCCTCCCCCTCGGGCAGCGAGTCCGCCTCCACGGCCAGCTCCCGGACGATCCCGGCGGCGGTCAGCCAGAGCTCCAGGACGGTCTCCGGGTCCCCCTCCTCGGCCGGCTCCAGGTCCGGCCCCGGGATGGCCACGTGCTCGCCGGCCGCGGTGGTGCCGATCTCGATCAGGTCCAGGTCGCACGCCAGCGACCAGGCCCGCATCGCCTCGACCACCGCCTCCTCCGGCGCGTCGCCCTGCTCCGGGGCTAGGCCCAGCAGCCGGGCCGCGGGCGCCCGGTCCGGACCGGTCAGGTCGCCGTGCTCGTCCACCGGCCGGTGCGGGGCCGTCCACCGGGCCAGCTTCAGCGCGTACCCGAACATCGGTACGGCCTTCGCCTGCGCGGCCAGCTCCGTCTCGGACGGCAGCTTGACCGGCGGCACCAGCACGGCCGCGTCGTCCAGGTCCTCGTCGTCCAGCCCGTGCGCGGCGAACGCCCCGTAGAGGTCCTGCAGCTCCAGATCCGCCGGCAGCACCGCCCCGGCCGCCCCCTCGTCCGGCGCGCCCTCCGACGAGGCCCCAGCGTTCTTCCGACGTCGTCCGGCCATCGTTGTGCGTTCTCCCTACACCGAGCGGTCAGCCGATCGACACCCCGGAAATCAGCTCCGTGTGCCGGTCCACTACCTCAGCGTATAGGCCGGGCACCTCCGGCGCCCGGCCTCCAGGGGCGCGCGCCGCAACCGTGCGCCCACCCCTTATCCTTCGAAACGGTGCCGTGCCCACCCCGCGCGGACCACCGGGCAACGACGCCCGACCCCTCAGCTCATCCGCTCCACCAGGGAGCCCCGCACCGCGGCCACCACCACAGCGCCTCAGGACGGGTGCGCCGGCACACCCCGCCGACCCGGTGGTGCCCTGCCTCAGGAGATCCCTTACATGGCGGACCTCTCCCCCGCCGGCCCCGGCCTGCGCGCCGCGCAGCTCGACGGACGCCGACTGTCGGAGGCCCTGCTTCCCCTGGAGCTCGCGCCGCGCGCCCAGCTCCAGCTCGCCGCGATCAGCCGCTGGAACGCGCTGCGCGGTGTCCGCGTCGGCCTGGTGTCGACCGCGCTGCTGCTGATGCTGATCGGTGCCAATCTGGCGACGCCGATCTACCCGCTCCTCCAGCAGCGGCTCTCGCTGACCCCGCTCGACACCACGATCCTCTTCACGGTCTACGTGTTCGCACTGGTCCCCGTCCTGGCCGTGGTCGGCCACTGGTCCGACCACCTCGGCCGGCGCGCCCTGATCCTGCCCGCCGTGGCGCTGGCCGCCGCCGGCGACGTGGTGTTCGCCACCTCCGGCGGGTTCTGGCAGCTCGCCGCCGGCCGCGCCGTCCAGGGCATCGCGGTGGGCCTCTCCACCGGCGCCGCCGGCGCCGCCCTCGGGGACCTGCTGCCGGACCACCCCACCCTGGCCGCCAAGCTCACGCTGGCCTGTTCCGCGGGCGGTGTCGCGATCGGCCCGATCGTCGGTGCGCTGCTGTCCGGCGGGTCCGACCCGCTGCTGACGCCGTTCCTGCTGCACGCCGTCGGCCTGCTGGCGCTCTGCGTGCCGCTCGCCCTGGTGCACCCGCGGATGCCCGGACGCAACCGCCCACCAGCCTCCCCGCCGCGCATCACCACCCCGGCCCACCTGCGCCCGCAGCGTCTCGCCCTGCCGATCACCGGCCGCCGCGAGTTCCTGCTCGCCGCGGGCGCCGGGTTCATCTCCTACGGCGTCTTCGGCGTCTACCTGGCCCTCGCCCCGGCCTTCTCCGCCAAGCTGCTGCACACCTCCTCGCACCTGACCGGCGCGATCGTGGCCGCGCTGCTGCTCGGCTCCTCCGCGATCGCCCAGCTGCTCGTCCCGCCGACCGCGGACCGCCTGGTCATCGCCCTCGGCATGACCGGCCTGGCGACCGGCCTCGGCCTGGTCGTCACCGCCCAGTACACCGGCACCCCGGCGCTGCTCTTCATCGGCAGCGTCCTCGGCGGCATCTGCCAGGGCGTCGCCTTCCGCTCGCTCTTCACCAGCGCCGTCGCCGCGATGAACCCGGAGCGCCGGGGCTCGGAGCTGAGCTCCCTGTGGATCATCGTCTACCTCGGCAGCTCCGCCCCCATCATCGCCGTCGGCGCCCTCACCCAGCGCTACGGCCTCCTCCCCGCCGTCAGCGGCTTCGCCACCCTCGCCGCCCTCGCCTGCGCGGGCCTGGCCCTCGCCGTCGCCAGGCGCCCGAAGCACGCCTGACCTCCCCCCGCACGAACGCCGCCGCCCGGGACGGATCTCCGTCCCGGGCGGCGGCGTTGTGTGAGGGCCCTACGCGGTCCAGGGCTTCCAGGCATCCGTCCCGACCTCGACACCGAAGGGCTCGGGCAACCGGACGGACTCGCCGAACTTCCACTCGCCCAGGACCTCGTACGTCCCCTCAGCCTGGTCCGGCTCGCCGAACAGGGTGATCCCCGGCTGCCGCGGATCGCGATCGATCAGCAGGTAGTGCGGAACCGCTGTCCGCGCGTATCCGCTCCACTTGGTGGGCTTGATCTGTCGGCCGAACATGGGCCGCCGGTCGTGGCGCGCATTGGACGACGAGGTGACCTCGACCACCAGCTCAAGGTCGTGCGGGTAGAGATGGAGTGGATCCTCCGCCCGCTTGTCGGCATCGACGTCCCTGTGCACGACCACCATGTCGGGGATGTAGCCGTCACCGATCTCGACCAGATCCAGGTTGATGGTCTGCACAGCCCGCCACGGGAAGGCGGCATCGAGAAACCAAGCCCGCTCAAAGCCTCGCTGAACGTCCGAGAGGATCCCTCCATGGGCATAAACCGGCGCTGGTGACACGACGATCTCCCCTCCGATCACCTCAACCCGCGTGCCGTCGTCCGGGAGCCGGAGGTACTCGTCGAGTTCACCCCGGATCCACATGGCATACGGCGAGTCAGGCAGAAGCAACTGCGCGAACGCAACTACCGACATGACATCGCTCCCTCCGAGGTCGCGGCACCAGCCTGGCCGCCTGGTCGCAGATATACCACTGCCGCACAAACCGTTCCCTCGAAAGGGAGGTTTGCGCGGCAGTGGGTTGACGGAAAGCCCGACCGTCAGACGTTGAAGCCGAGGGCGCGGAGCTGCTCGCGGCCGTCGTCGGTGATCTTGTCCGGACCCCACGGCGGCATCCAGACCCAGTTGATGCGCAGGTCCTGGACGAGCCCGTCGGTGGCGGTCTTGGCCTGGTCCTCGATGACGTCGGTCAGCGGGCAGGCCGCCGAGGTGAGCGTCATGTCGATGGTGGCCACGTCCGACTCGTCGATGTGGATGCCGTAGATCAGGCCCAGGTTGACGACGTCGATCCCCAGCTCGGGGTCGACGACGTCCATCAGGGCCTCGGTCAGGTCCTCGACGGAGACGGTGCCGGCGGTGGTGCCGACGATGCCCAGCGGCGCCTCTTCGGCGGAAGGGGCGGGCGTCTCGGTGTCACTCATGGTCTGTCCTCCTCTTCTGCTTCAGTCGTTGACGGCGGGCCGTGCGGCCAGCGCCTGGGCGGTGGCGTCCTTCCAGGCCATCCAGCTCAGCAGGGCGCACTTGACCCGGGCCGGGTACTTGGAGACGCCGGCGAACGCGATCGCGTCCTCCAGCACCTCCTCGTCGCCCTCGCCCTGGCCCTTGCTCTGCATCAGCTCCAGGAAGGCCTCCTGGACGGTCTGCGCCTCGCCCACGGTCTTGCCGACCACCAGGTCGTTCAGCACCGAGGCGCTGGCCTGGCTGATGGAACAGCCCTGCGACTCGTACGAGACGTCCGCGACCTTGGCACCGTCGAGCTTCACCCGCAGGGTGATCTCGTCGCCGCAGGTCGGGTTGACGTGGTGCACCTCGGCGTCACCGTCCCGCAGCCCCTTGCCGTGGGGGTTGCGGTAGTGGTCCAGGATGATGTCCTGGTACATCGAGTCGAGCTTCATGATCGCGTGCCCCGTCCCGTCAGCCGAAGAAGTTCCGGACGTGGTGCAGGCCGGCGATCAGGGCGTCGACCTCGCCCGGCGTCGAGTACAGATAGAACGACGCCCGCGTGGTCGCCGGAATTCCGTACCGCAGGCAGACCGGCCGCGCGCAGTGGTGGCCGACGCGCACGGCGATGCCCTGCTCGTCCAGCACCTGGCCCACGTCGTGCGGGTGGATGTCGCCCAGCGTGAACGAGATCGCGGCACCGCGGTCCACGGCCGTGCGCGGGCCGATGATCCGCAGGTCCGGGACCTCCAGCAGGCGCTCGACCGCGTACTCGGTGATCGCGTGCTCGTGGGCGGCGATCTTCTCCATGCCGATGGCGGACAGGTAGTCGACGGCCGCGCCCAGACCGACCGCCTGGGCGATCGGCGGGGTGCCGGCCTCGAACTTGTGCGGCGCCGGGGCGTAGGTGGACGAGCCCATGGTGACGGTCTCGATCATCTCGCCGCCGCCGAGGAACGGCGGGAGGTCCTCCAGCAGCTCCTGGCGGCCCCAGAGCACGCCGATGCCGGTCGGGGCCAGCATCTTGTGGCCGGTGAAGGCGACGAAGTCGGCCTCCAGCGCCTGCACGTCCAGCACCATGTGCGGCGCGGCCTGCGAGGCGTCGATCACGACCAGCGCGCCGACCGACTGGGCCTTGCGCACGATCGTCTCGACCGGGTTGACGGTGCCGAGCAGGTTGGAGACCAGGGTGAAGGAGACCACCTTGGTCTTCTCGGTGATCAGCTCGTCGATGTTGGAGAGGTCGAGCCGGCCCTCGTCGGTCAGCCCGAACCACTTCAGCTTCGCGCCGGTGCGCTGCGAGAGCAGCTGCCACGGCACGATGTTGGAGTGGTGCTCCATCTCCGTGATGACGATCTCGGAGTCCTGGTCCACCCGGTAGGGCTCGTCGGCCCAGCCGAGCATGTTGGCGACCAGGTTGAGCGACTCCGAGGCGTTCTTGGTGAAGATCACCTCGTTGCGGCTCGGCGCGTTGATGAACGCCGCGATCTTGTCGCGGGCGCCCTCGTACAGCGCCGTGGCCTCCTCGGCCAGCACGTGCACGCCGCGGTGGACGTTGGCGTTGTGCCGCTCGTAGTAGGCGTTCAGCGCGTCCAGCACCTGGCGCGGCTTCTGCGAGGTGGCCGCGTTGTCCAGGTAGACGAGCGGCTTCTCCTCGTGCAGCACGCGCTGCAGGACGGGGAAGTCCTTGCGGATGGCGTCGGTGTCGAGCAGGCCCTGCAGGGCCGCCGACTCGTGAGCACGGGTCACTCGGAAGCGCCCCCCTTCACGTAGGCCTCGTAGCCCTCCTCCTCCAGCTTGTCGGCCAGCTCGGCACCGCCGGACTCGACGATGCGGCCGCCCGCGAAGACGTGGACGTGGTCGGGCTTGATGTAGCGCAGGATGCGGGTGTAGTGCGTGACCAGCAGGGTGCCGACCTCGCCGGTCTCGCGGACCCGGTTGATGCCCTCGGAGACGATGCGCAGCGCGTCGACGTCCAGGCCGGAGTCGGTCTCGTCGAGGATCGCGATCCTCGGCTTGAGCAGCTCCAGCTGGAGGATCTCGTGGCGCTTCTTCTCACCGCCGGAGAAGCCCTCGTTGACGTTGCGCTCGGCGAAGGCCGGGTCCATCTGGAGGGCGGCCATCGCCTCCTTGACCTCCTTCACCCAGGTGCGCAGCTTGGGGGCCTCGCCGCGGACCGCGGTGGCGGCGGTGCGCAGGAAGTTGGAGACCGAGACGCCGGGGACCTCGACCGGGTACTGCATCGCCAGGAAGACGCCGGCGCGGGCGCGCTCGTCGACCGACATCTCCAGCACGTCCTCGCCGTCCAGCAGCACCGAGCCGCCGGTGACGGTGTACTTGGGGTGGCCGGCGAGCGAGTAGGCCAGGGTGGACTTGCCGGAGCCGTTCGGACCCATGATGGCGTGGGTCTCGCCCTGCTTCACGGTCAGGTCGACGCCCTTCAGGATCTCCCGGGGGCCGTTCTCCGCCTCGACGGAGACGTGCAGGTCACGGATTTCAAGGGTTGCCATGTGTACTCAGGACTCCTGGTTGACGGAGACGAGCACATCGTCCCCTTCGATCTTTACGGGGTAGACGGCGACCGGCTTGGTGGCCGGCAGGCCGGAGGGCTTGCCGGTCCGCAGGTCGAAGCTGGAGCCGTGCAGCCAGCACTCGATCATGCAGTCCTCGACCTCGCCCTCGGAGAGCGAGACGTTCGCGTGCGAGCAGATGTCGTTGATCGCGAACACCCCCTCGTCGGTGCGGACGACGGACACCGGCACGCCGTTGAGGTCGACCCGCTTGGGCACGTCCTCGGCCAGCTCACTGAGCGCGCAGGCACGGAGAAAACTCATCGGGTTCAGACCGCCGCTTCCAGCTCGGCCTCGATCTTCTCCATCAGGTGGTCCTGGATCTCGGCGACACCGATCTGCTGGACCAGCTCGGCGAAGAAGCCGCGCACCACCAGGCGGCGGGCCTCGTCGGCCGGGATGCCGCGGGCCTGCAGGTAGAACAGCTGCTCGTCGTCGAAGCGGCCGGTGGCGGAGGCGTGTCCGGCGCCGACGATCTCGCCGGTCTCGATCTCCAGGTTGGGGATCGAGTCGACCCGGGCGCCGTCGGTGAGCACCAGGTTGCGGTTGTGCTCGTAGGTGTCGGTGCCCTCGGCGGCCGCGCGGATCAGCACGTCGCCGACCCAGACCGCGTGCGCGTCCTGGCCCTGCAGCGCGCCCTTGTAGACGACGTTGGAGCGGCAGTGCGGGGTGTCGTGGTCGATGACCAGACGGTGCTCCAGGTGCTGGCCGGCGTCGGCGAAGTAGAGGCCGAACAGCTCGGCCTCGCCGCCGGGCGCCGCGTAGCCGACCCGCGGGTGGATGCGGACCAGGTCGCCGCCGAAGGTGACGACCACGGACTTCAGCGAGGCGTCCCGGCCGACCAGGGCGGTCTGCTGGGCGGCGTGCACCGCGTCCCGGTCCCAGTCCTGGACCGAGACGAAGGTGAGCTTGGCGCCGTCGCCGAGCAGCAGCTCGACGTTGGCGGCGCGGGTGCCGGTGCCGGTGTGGTTCAGCACCACGACGGCCTCGGCGAACGGCTTGACGTCGATGACCACGTGGGCGAAGCGGGTGCCGCCCTCGCCGTGCACGTCGATCTTGACCGGCTCGGTGAGCACCGTCTCCTTGGGGACGGTGACGACCAGCGCCTGCTCGAAGGCGCTGAACGCCTGCGCGGCGACCCGGTCGACCGGCTTGCCGGCCTTGCCCAGGCGGGCGTCGTCGCGGCCGACGGTCTCGGCGGTGACGCCGTCCGGCAGGCTCAGCTCGACCTTGTCCTCGCCCTTCTCCGCATCGACGGCGCTGCCGTCGTGCAGACCGCCGAGGCGGTGCAGCGGGGTGAACCGCCAGTCCTCCTCGCGGCCGGTCGGCACCGGGAAGTCGCCGACCTCGTAGGAGGGCTCGACCGCGACGCGGGCGTCGATCGGCTGCTGGACGGTGGCGCGGCCGGTGCCGGGGCCGGCGAGCTGCGCGCCCGCGCCGGCGGTACCGACCTCGATCGACCCGGCGGTGGTGGAGCCGGTGGGGGTGTTGACGTCAGCCATGGCTGTCGTAGTGCTCTCTTCCATAAAGAATGCGGACAAGGACTGCGTACGGCTTCCCGTCAGCCGACGGAGCCCTCCATCTGCAGCTCGATCAGCCGGTTCAGCTCCAGCGCGTACTCCATCGGCAGCTCACGCGCGATCGGCTCGACGAAGCCGCGGACGATCATCGCCATCGCCTCGAACTCGGTCATGCCGCGGCTCATCAGGTAGAAGAGCTGGTCCTCGCTGACCTTGGAGACCGTCGCCTCGTGGCCCATGGAGACGTCGTCCTCGCGGACGTCCACGTACGGGTAGGTGTCCGAGCGGGAGATGGTGTCGACCAGCAGGGCGTCGCAGAGCACGTTGGACTTGGCGCCCTTGGAGCCCTCGCCGATCTCGATCAGACCGCGGTAGGAGGTCCGGCCGCCGCCCCGCGCCACCGACTTGGAGACGATGTTGGAGGAGGTGTTCGGCGCCATGTGGACCATCTTGGCGCCGGCGTCCTGGTGCTGGCCCTCGCCCGCGAAGGCGATCGACAGGGTCTCGCCCTTGGCGTGCTCGCCCATCAGGTACACGGCCGGGTACTTCATGGTGACCTTGGAACCGATGTTGCCGTCGATCCACTCCATGGTCGCGCCCTCGTACGCCACGGCGCGCTTGGTGACCAGGTTGTAGACGTTGTTCGACCAGTTCTGGATCGTCGTGTAGCGGCAGCGGCCGCCCTTCTTGACGATGATCTCGACGACCGCGGAGTGCAGCGAGTCGGAGGAGTAGATCGGCGCGGTGCAGCCCTCGACGTAGTGGACGTAGGCGTCCTCGTCGACGATGATCAGCGTCCGCTCGAACTGGCCCATGTTCTCGGTGTTGATCCGGAAGTAGGCCTGCAGCGGGATGTCGACGTGGACACCCTTCGGCACGTAGATGAAGGAGCCGCCGGACCACACCGCGGTGTTCAGCGCGGCGAACTTGTTGTCGCCGGCCGGGATGACGGTGCCGAAGTACTCCTTGAAGATCTCCGGGTGCTCGCGCAGCGCGGTGTCGGTGTCCAGGAAGATGACGCCCTGCTCCTCCAGGTCCTCGCGGATCTGGTGGTAGACGACCTCGGACTCGTACTGCGCGGCGACACCGGCGACCAGGCGCTGCTTCTCCGCCTCCGGGATGCCCAGCTTGTCGTACGTCGCCTTGATGTCCGCGGGCAGGTCCTCCCAGGACTCGGCCTGCTTCTCGGTCGAGCGGACGAAGTACTTGATGTTGTCGAAGTCGATGCCGGAGAGGTCGGAGCCCCAGGTCGGCATGGGCTTCTTGCCGAACAGCTTGAGGCCCTTGAGCCGCAGGTTCAGCATCCACTCGGACTCGTTCTTCTTCGCGGAGATGTCGCGGACGACGTCCTCGCTGAGACCGCGCTTGGCAGCGGCACCCGCGGTGTCCGGGTCGGCCCAGCCGTACTCGTAGGTGCCCAGGCCTTCGAGCTCCGGGTGCGAAACGGTGTCAGTCATGCGAGCTTCCTAACGCGCGGACGCTGAGTCTTCGGTGGACGTACCGGCAGTCGGCACTGCATCGGAACCGCCCGCGGAACGCAGGGTGGGCGACGATGCGGCACCGGGTGCCGGCACATAGGTGGTGCAGACCCCGTCGCCGTGGGCGATGGTGGCCAGCCGTTGCACATGGGTGCCCAGCAGCTGGGAGAAGACCTCGGTCTCCGCCTCGCACAGCTGCGGGAACTGCTCGGCGATGTGCGCGACCGGGCAGTGGTGCTGGCAGAGCTGGGCGCCCGCCGGGGCTTTCGCCGCGGCCGACGGGACCCGCCGCACCGTGGCAGCGTACCCGTCGGCGCTCAGGGCCTGGGCGAGCGCCTCGGTGCGCTCCCCCGCCTCGGCCTGACGCACGGCGTCGAGGTAGCGCTCGCCCTGCCGCTCGAACCGGGCCCGGGCGAAGGCGGCGACCGCCTCCTCACCGGCCTTGCCGCCGCCCACGGCGTCCGAGATCCAGCGCAGCGCGTCGGCGGCGAGCTGGTCGTACGCCTGGTAGAAGGCGTCCCGGCCGCCGTCGGTGAGGGCGAAGACCTTGGCCGGGCGGCCCCGGCCGCGACTGCCGTACACCCGCTGCTCGCGGGCGTCGACCAGGCCGGCGGCGGTCAGTCCGTCCAGGTGACGGCGGACGGCGGCGGCCGTGAGGCCGAGCCGGCTCGCCAGGTCGGCGGCGGAGGACGGGCCGTGGTCGAGGATCGACCGGGCGACCCGGTCCCGGGTGGCGCGGTGGCCCTCCAGCAGCACCTCGGCCGCCGTCGCGGGCACGGCACAGCCGGGGGCCGACTCGGCCTCCTGCTGCGGGGTGTGCTCGCGCATGTTTTTCACAACACGATTGTTGCGTAATTACTTCCGGCGAGACAAGCCGTGATGCAGGCCTCACTCGTGTCATCTGTCACGCAGGTAAGCCTTACCTGACCTGCGAGAACGATCACGGCGGGCGTCGTCGCACCCGGTTGCGCCGGGGTCGTCCGTGGCTGCGGCGGGCTGACCTGCGGAACTCCGGAGTGGGGCGGGGTGGGGCCGCTGTGCGCCTGCCGTGCGCCCGCCGCGCGTCGGCGCCGCCTCGGCGCGGGGCGCCGTGTTCACCCCTCTTAGACTCGCGGGTATGCATTCCGAACCCGCGGTCCAGATCACCGGGCTGGTCAAGCGCTACGGCGAGAAGACCGCGGTGGACGGTCTCGACCTCACCATCGCCCGCGGCGCCGTCACCGCCGTGCTCGGCCCCAACGGCGCCGGCAAGACGACCACCATCGAGACCTGCGAGGGCTACCGCCGCCCCGACGCCGGCACCGTCCGGGTGCTCGGCCTCGACCCGGTCGCGCAGAGCGCCGCGCTGCGTCCCCGGATCGGCGTGATGCTGCAGTCCGGCGGCGTCTACGCGGGCGCCCGCGCCGTCGAGATGCTCCGGCACACCGCGAAGCTGCACGCCGACCCGCTGGACGTGGACGCGCTGGTGGAGCGGCTCGGCCTCGGCTCCTGCGGCCGCACCACCTACCGCCGGCTCTCCGGCGGCCAGCAGCAGCGGCTCGCCCTGGCGATGGCCGTGGTCGGCCGCCCCGAGCTGGTCTTCCTGGACGAACCCACCGCGGGCCTCGACCCGCAGGCCCGCCGCGCCACCTGGGACCTCGTCCGCGACCTGCGCCGGGACGGCGTCACCGTGGTCGTCACCACCCACCACATGGACGAGGCCGAGCAGCTGGCCGACCGGGTCGCGATCGTCGACCGCGGCCGCGTGATCGCCGAGGGGACGACGGAGGAGCTCTGCCGCAGCGGCGCCGAGTCCTCGCTGCGCTTCGACGGCCCGCCCGGCCTGGACCTCGGCCCGCTGCTCAAGGAGCTGCCCGAGGGCGCCACCGCCATCGAGCCGACCCCGGGCAGCTACCGCATCGAGGCACCCGTCGACCCGCAGCTGCTGGCCACCGTCACCGGCTGGTGCGCGGCCTCCGGCATCCTGCCCGAGCGGCTCGCCGTGCAGCGGCGCAGCCTCGAAGACGTCTTCCTCGACCTGACCGGACGGGACCTGCGCTCGTGACCTCCGTGGACTACTCCCCCAAGCCGGGCGCCGCGCCCGTCGGCCGGATGCTGCTCGCCCAGACGGCGTTCGAGACGAAGATGCTGCTGCGCAACGGTGAGCAGCTGCTGCTGACCGTGGTCATCCCGACCGTGCTGCTGGTGCTCTTCTCGGCCGTGGACATCGTCGCGGTGGACGGCCCCGGCAAGCGGGTCGACTTCCTGGCGCCGGGGCTGCTGGCGCTGGCCGTGATGTCGACCGCCTTCACCGGGCAGGCCATCGCCACCGGCTTCGAGCGGCGGTACGGGGTGCTGAAGCGGCTGGGCGCCAGCCCGCTGCCGCGCTGGGCGCTGCTCACGGCGAAGACGGGGTGCGTGCTGGTGACGGAGGCGCTGCAGGTGGCGCTGCTGTCGGTGATCGCGCTGGCGCTGGGCTGGTCCCCGCAGGGCGATGTCCTGTCCGTGCTGGCCCTTCTCGTCCTCGGCACCGCGGCCTTCTCGGGGCTCGGCCTGCTGATGGCCGGCACGCTGAAGGCCGAGGCCACGCTGGCCGCGGCGAACCTGGTCTTCATCCTGCTGCTGCTGGCGGGCGGGGTGATCGTCCCGCTGAGCAAGTTCCCCTCGGCCGTCCAGTCCGTCCTGGAGCTGCTGCCCATCGCCGCCCTCTCCGACGGCCTGCGCTCGGTGCTCCAGACCGGCGCCGGGGTGCCGTGGGCCGACCTCGGCATCCTGGGCGCCTGGGCCGTGCTCGGACTCGCGGCCGCGGCCCGCTTCTTCCGCTGGGAGTAGCACCGCGTGAGCCTGCCGCGAGGCCCTCGCCCCTGGTGGGCGAGGGCCTTCGCGTTGGCGGCTCAGGTCGGTATGCGGTGGCGCCCGGTTGCGGTGGGCGGCTTGGGGATCTCGGGACCGAAGCGACCGGCCTGCCGGGCGATCCAGGCGTACTCGTGGGTGCCGTCGGGAAGCGGGCGCAGCTCCCACCGGCCGTGGGGGGTGATCGGCTTCGGGGTGTCGCCGTTCACCCTGACGGCAGTGACGACGCCGAGGGCGACGGTGACGAAGGCGAGCGCGAGCAGGGTGAGGAGCGCCGCGCCGACCAGGACGTTCACGCGGCGCAGTCCAGCTCGAACCAGACGCACTTGCCCTTGCCACGCTTGCGCGGGGCGGCGCCGAAACGGTGGGTGAGCGAGCGGACGAGGTGCAGGCCCCGCCCGGAGAGCTCGTAGGGGTCGGCGGAGGTGCGGGGCTCCGGGAGCACCGGGCTGTCGTCCGCGACGGAGACACGCACGGTGCGGTCGGAGGAGAGGACGAGGACGACCGTCGGCGCCGGGCTGCCACCGTGACGCCAGGCGTTGACGTACAGCTCGTGCAGGGCGAGCTCGGCGTCGTGGATGAGGTCGTCGGGCCAGCCGGCGGCGGTGAGCGTGTCACGCAGCTCGTCCCGGGCGGCGGACCAGTCGGGCGGGTTGAGGGCACACATGGGAAACCTCCGAGAGAGGTGGGGTGCGAGGTGATCCGGCGGAGACATCGCCGTGAGCCAAGCCGGGGCGGGACCGGAACGGACACGCCTGGCTGCTCTGCGGCGCACCGGGCAGCAGGCGCCTACTGCCAAGGGAACAGGCATTACTGACGATCCGTCGGATCGCTGTGATGTAGACCATAGCGCACAGGGCTTAAAGCTTTAGGTGGATGCCGAAAAATTCACCCTCGGGTGACAGGCGTACCCCATCCTCGGATGGACCATGTGCGGCCGGCGCGGCAGACTGACCCCACTGCCCGCCGAGAGGACACCATGGCTGTTCGCACCAACCCGACCCTTCATCAACGTCGGCTCGGCGCCGAACTGCGCAGGATGCGAGAGCAGGCCGGCCTTGGTGGCGGTCAGCTCGCCAAGATGCTCGGCATCAGTCCTGGTCAGATGACTCAGATGGAGACGGCGAAGATCGGCGTCAGCCCCGAGCGCCTTCGCACGGTGGCCGCGGCGTGCAACTGCGCCAACCGACCACTCATCGACGCCCTCGCCGAGATGGCCTCGGATCGGCGAAAGGGCTGGTGGGATGAGTATCGCGAGGCCCTGACAACGGACTTCCTCGAAGTCGCGGAACTCGAAGGCCGAGCCGCACGGTTGAATGTCTGCACCACCACCTACATGCCCGGCCTGCTCCAAACCGGCGCCTACGCATCCGCAGTGTTCGCTCGGGTTGTTCCGCCTCTGCCGCCGCAAGACCTTGAGCTCAGGACGACCTTTCGACTCAAGCGGCAACAACTCATCCGCTCTGGCAGGACTCCCCTACAGGCCTTCATCCACGAGGCCGCGCTACGAATGCGGTTCGGCGGCCCACAGGTCCTCGCCGAACAGCTTGACGCCCTAATCGAAGACTCCGAGCGGCCCGGCATCTCGGTCCGCGTCGTGCCGTTCGCCCTCGACACCTTCCCGGGCTCGGGCGAGAACCTCACGTACGCCGAAGGCCCTGTCTCCGAGCTCGACACTATTCAGATGGACGTCTCCCAGGGCGCACTCTTCTTCGACTCGCCAGCCGACCTGGCCAAGCATCGAGCCATCTTCTCGCGACTGGACTCCACGGCGCTCTCCGAACAGGGGTCACGCGACTTCATCCGGTCCATCATGAAGGAGGCGAGGGCCGCGAATGCCTGACTCGAAGTGGCAGAAGTCCAGTTACAGCGCCTCGAACAACGAGTGCGTTGAGGTGCGCACCGTTGACGGCCTGATCGAGATCCGCGAGTCCGACGACGCCGACACCATCCTCCGCACCACCCCCGCCAACTTCGCCAAGCTCCTCCAAGCAATCAAAGCCGGCGAGTACGACCACCACGCTGGCCCCACCCCCTGACTCCTCCGGCCCTCGCTCAACCGAGCGAGGGACGGTCGCCCTTGGAAGGTGAAAACGTGGATGGCCCCGCGTGGCAGAAATCCAGCTACAGCGGCGCATCCAACGAGTGCGTCGAAGTCCGCGCCACCAACGGCCTGATCGAGCTCCGCGAATGCGACGACCCCACCACCGTCCTCCGCACCACCCCCACCAACTTCGCCAAGCTCCTCCAAGCAATCAAAGCCGGCGAGCTCGACCACCACGCTGGCCCCACCCCCTGACTCCTCCGGCCCTCGCTCAACCGAGCGAGGGACGGTCGCCCTTGGAAGGTGAAAACGTGGATGGCCCCGCGTGGCAGAAGTCCAGCTACTCCAGTGCCAATAACGCTTGCGTCGAGGTGCGCACCGCTGACGGCCTGATCGAACTCCGCGAGTCCGACGACGCCGACACCATCCTCCGCACCACCCCCGCCAACTTCGCCAAGCTCGTCCAAGCAATCAAAGCCGGCGAGCTCGACCACCACGCCAACTGATTGCCCCCAACAGCCCGTCCCGGCGTAGGAAGTTGGACCGGCCGACTTCCTACGCCGGCCTCCGGCCCACCTCACAGCATTCGCCCCGCCGAGCTGACGCTCGGCGGGGCGAATGCTCAGGAATCCTTAGAGGACATCCAGCCCGCACCGCCCGCCGCGGGAGCGAGACCTCCAACCGCCTCGGCCGGCACCGCTGGGTGATCGAGCGCACCAACGCCCGGCTCGGCGGCTTCCGCCGGCTCCACCGCCGCTACGAACGCAAGGCCGACCACTTCGCCGCCTTCGCCGGCATCGCGGCAGCCATCATCTGCACCCGCTCAGCCCTTAGCCCCAGTTCTGCAGCCGCTGGAGCAGGTCGGCATCGCCCTCCATCCGCAGCGAGCCGGCCGAGATGCGCATGTACATGAGCAGGGCCATCTCACTCGCCGTGCCGTAGATGGCGGCGGTGGGCTTGCTCTCGGCGGCCTCCGCCGCGGTGAGGCGGGTGAAGCGGGAACCGGCGGCGTCCACCGTCTGGCGCCAGGAGCCGGCCTCGGCTGCGTGGTAGTCCATGGTGGCGGGCTCGCCCGGCCACGGGACCGTGACGGTGCAGACGGTGGCGAGGAACTCCTCGATGGCGTCGACCGCCTCGGTCGTCGGCAGCTCCTGCGGGGTACCGGAGGCCAGCTGAGCGTCGTAGGTGTGGATCAGCGACTCCGGGACGCGGCGGCGGGCCGCGGCGGCCACCGTGTGCGGCGAGGCCAGCGGCTCCCACCAGGCCCAGCAGCCCCGGTCCGGGCCGGCCTCGCGCAGAGCAGCGAGCAGCTGCTCCGTCGAGTCGGCCAGCCAGGTTATGAGGGCCTCGCGCTCCCGGGGCGCCGCCAGCCCGTCCTTGCTCGGCCGCTCGTCGCCCGGCGCGGTGTTCTGCACGATGTAGGCCCAGAAGCGGTCCCCCTCACTGAGGTGGTTCGCCAGGTCGTACAGCGTCCAGCCCGGGCAGGACGGGACGTCGGCGTCGAGGCTGGGGGCCGCGGCGACGGCGGCGCGGAACGCGGCGGAACGCTCGTCAATCATCCGCAGCAGAGCGGGGAAGTGGAGATGCTCAGTCACGCAGACCTTGTATCACCCGGACCGGAACTCTCGCACCCGCTTTTAAGCCCCCAAAATCAGATGTCCTCTCAAGCAGCCGTTGCCATACCGATATTGGAGTCTGTCGATCGAACGGGAGTCTCGATCGGGTGATCGCGGGCCCTGCCCGGCATGAGAGCAGGGCCTGCCGGTACAGGGGGAGGTCCAGGGGAGCGGACGGCCGCGCGCTGCTACGGTCGGGTGCCATGAGCTGGCTTCCCGATGACTTCGTCCACCCCGTCCTGGTACCGCTGCCGGGCGGTGGCCATCACCTGCGGCCGATCCGGGAGACGGACACCCCGCTCGACTATCCGGCTGTGATGGGTTCGCGCGAGCGGCTGTGGACCATGTTCGGCCCGGCCTGGGGCTGGCCCGCGGCCACCATGACCTACGAGGCCGACCAGGCCGACCTGTTGCGGCACGAGAAGGAGATCGCCGCACACCAGTCCTTCAACTACGCGCTGTTCGACGCGGCGGAGACGGCTCTGCTCGGCTGTGTCTACATCGACCCGCCGGAGAGGGCCGGCGCGGACGGCGAGATCTCCTGGTGGGTGGTGGACGAGCTGGTGGGCAGCAAGATCGAGCAGGCCTTCGACGCGCTGGTGCCGCAGTGGATCGCCGCCGACTGGCCGTTCGAGCAGCCGCGCTTCCTCGGCCGCGAGATCTCCTGGTCGGACTGGCTCGCCCTGCCGGAGCACCCCGGCACGTGAGTGGTTGCCGCCCGTACCGACCTCGAAGGCTGTCGATCGAACGGGGGTCTCGATCGGGTGGTCGCGGCGGTTTCCGCGCGTGAAAGCAGGGCCTCCAGGTAGCTCGGGGGCTGCGATCCCATTCCGAGTGGTTCCCGGAGGCCCTGTTGTCCCTGTTGCACGTTCCCGAGCATTTCCGATGACTTCTCAGATCCAGGTCTGAGCTGCTGCGAGGAGAAGTCTGCGGGCGTCCGTGTCATACAGAGCGCTCGACGCGAGCAGATCGAACACCCTTCGGTACTGCGCGACTTCCGCTGGACGGCTGAGCCGCAACTCCGCGCTGACGACCTCCGCGATCACCTGCTGGTCGTCGAAGCCTCTGCGCGCGTTCCGGCTACCGGTGGAGGGCGACCTGGACGACGGCGTGGCGGCCGCTGGTCCGCCATGGCGTCCCGGTGCTGTCGAGGTGGGTCACGGTGTCGGGGGCAACGCCGACGACCACGTCCGACTTCAGCGTTCGCAGGGCCGCGACGGGCGTGGGGAAGTGGCCGGCCGTCTCGGTGAAGGAGGTGGTCGGCGGCCAGAGCTGATCGCCGACCAGGCGGCGGTAGTTGAGGTCGCCCTTGAGGATCGCCATCGCCGCACCGGTGAACTCGGCCCGGAGGTCGGCGGGCATGTCGTGGTACGGCAGCGGTGCACAGAAGAACGGATGCGTACGGACCACGAGAGCGCCGCTGTTCATCGCGTGCCACAGCCGCCTTCCGACCGCCGCAGCGGCCTCCGAGGGCGCGGTGCGCAGCCGTTCGACCGAGGCGAGGACGTCGGTCATCGTCGCGTCCGACACGAAGTACGGCTGGGGCTTTACGTACAGGACAATTCGTCCTGCCAGGCCGCCGCTCAGGAGGTGGTCGATCAGCACCAGGTCCGGCAGCAGCTCCCGGCCGGCGTTGTCCGCGACGACGCAGATCCGCCCGCCCCTCGTACGCTCCAGCTCGGACCAGAGAATCGCACGCTCGTCGGCGACCAGATCGGATGCGGTCGGCCCGCCGGCCTCGGCGGTGATCTGGAAGCTGAGATCCGCCCGGTTGCCCCACAGGGCGGACGACAGCAGGGCATCTGCCCTCCGCATGGTCGGCAGACCGTCGAGTTCGCTCAGAGCGGCCAGCTCCTCGTCCACCGCCGCCCCGGCCAGCTCCGCGCTCTTGAACGGCGCGAACGGGTCGACACCCTGCCAGGCACCGGGCCGGAAGTAGCCGATGGCGTCGAGCAGCCGACGGTAGAAGTAGCTCTCGGCCCACAGGAACGGCGCCTCGCTCCAGGGGCGGCCCCACAGGCCCGCGCCCCACTCCAGCCACTGGGCGTGGTCGTGGTCGCTCTCCGCCGGCGGCTCCAGAACGCCGGTGGTGCTGTCCGCGAGAAGCCGCTCCACCGCTGCGCGCTCGGCAGGGCCGTACGGCAGTGCATCGAGAACCTGCTGGACGAGCTTCGGGTGCCGCTCGTGGAACACGCCCCAGGCGAAGGACCCGGGGGCATCGATGCGAATCACGGGTGCGGTCATCACGTGGGTGCTCGTCTCTCTCGCCCTCGGCTGAAGCCGGGGGTGTCCCCGAAGGAGTTCGGATGAACGGACGGTCGAGCAACCGGTGGTCTCGCCGGCCGGGCCGACGGAACCACCGAGCAACAGCACTGTGGCATCGGTGGCTTTGCCGACCAGAGTCCGACCGGCACCCGCGTCGGTCGACGCGCGGATCAAGACCAGTCGCCGACCGCCCCATCGGCTGCCGCCGACACTAGACGATCACCGCCACCGGGAGCGCGACCGTCAGCACCCGACCCGCCGACCGAGAGCGCTTGGAAGAGAGGAACGCCCGTCCCGACAGTTCGTTATCGGACGACCGCGATCGGATCAGGCGCTGGGCGCAGGATGTGCACGCGATGTTCGGGGCCGCCGCACCCGGCGGTGCCATCGCCACCCAGGCCCCGCTCCGGGCCGGGGTCTGCAGTGTCCGGCCCCGCGGCCGAGCGGGGTCGGACACGGGGTCCTTCCGGGCGCGGTTTGCCACGGGACGGTTACGCGCCGGTCGGCACGCCCGCGTTGACGAGGATCTCGCGTGCCGACAGGGCGACGCTCTGGGCAGCGGTCAGACCGGAGGCCGCCAGGTGTGCGTCCACGATCCGCAGTCCAGCCGAGTACCCGGCGAAGTCCGGCAACCCCACGGGCTGGTACCCCATGAGTTGTGCGGTGGCGTCGCCGAAGACGTACGCGGGCAGGTTCTGCATCCCGGCCACGTCGATCCCGGCAGTGACCTTTTCGTAGGTCCTCTCCAGCTCGGCTCCGGTCAGCGCCTTCGTCCACGGGCCCATGGCCTCCTCACCGGCCAGCTCCCGCACGAACGCCTCGGCCAGTCCCTCGGCGACGACCTGCTCGCCAACCGTGACGGTCGCCGGGTTCCAGACCACGTTCGCGTAGCGCACGTTGTGATGGAGCTCGTGTGCGGCGGCGGGGCCGATCTTCTGCAGGCTGGTGTCGGTGGGCCAGATCGTCAGCTGGATCGCGCCCGGGAACCCGCCCGAACCGAAGAAACCGGCACTGCGGACCGTCAGGTGGTGATCGTCGGGGTTGCCGAGCACCACCACGACGTGCACGGTCTCAGCGTGTTTCACGCCGGGCACCGCGCGGCTGATTCGCTCCCACGCGGTGGCGAGGGAGTCCTCGATCCGGGTCCACACCCCGGTGTCCTGCATCCGACGTACGGCCGGCAGATACCGTGGGTCCTCACGGTCGATCCGGAAGCCACTGCCCAGCTGCTGGTGCATCCCCACCAGATCCACATCGCCCATCACCCTGGACATCACGCCCTGGAGCGGGCTGTAGATCTCCCGTAGGGCGTCCGGCCGTTCCTCCACCGGGCGTTGCAGGAGGTCGGTCATGGCGGACGCCGTGTCGTGAACAACGATCTTCATGACTCGGACCGTAGGGTCTTCCGCTACGTGAGGGTCAAGAGTCGGGTTGACCATGCTGGTGATGGTGGAGCATGGCGAGAGCACCGGCCGTTGGCAGATCCCTGCGGCCACCTGAGCCGAGTTCGGTGTCGGCCATCGCCGGTACCCGACTCCGGCCATGCCCACCACGCACCCCACGACGACCAACGCCGGTCTCCTTGAGCAGGTCTCGGAGACCGGCGTCACTCACCGCTGCCGGTCACTCACAGCTCACCAACGGCGCCCTCGATGGTGCGAGCGAGGGGCCGCCAGGAGCGCCTCTTGCGGAGGTCAGCTCTCGCTGCTGCCGCGGCGCTTGCGGGCGACGAGGACGAGGGCGCCGCCGAGGAGGAGGACGCCGCCGCCGACGGCGGCGATCAGCGGGGTGGCGTCGCTGCTACCGGTCGCGGCGAGTGCGGGGACCGGGGCCGGGGTGGTGGTGCTCGGCGCCGGGGTGGGCGTGCGGGTCGGGGTGGGGGTCGCCGTCCGGGTGGCGGTGGGCGAGGCGGTGGGGCTCGGCGTCGCCGTGGGGGTCGGGGTCGGCGTGACGGTCGGCGTCGCCGTGGGAGTGGGCGTGGGCGTCGGCGTCTTGGTGGGAGTCGGGGTCGGCGTCGGGGTCGGGGTGTGGCAGACCTCGATCGTCTTGGTCTCGCTCTTGTTCCAGTCGGCGTTCTTCGGGTCCTCGGTGGTGGTGACCGTGAAGGTCGCGGTGACCGGCTTGTCGTGGTCCTTCACCGGGAAGGTCTCGTGGAACTCCTTGCCGAACACCTTCTGGTCCAGGACCTTCTCGCCGTCGACCGTCAGGCTGACGACGTTCTTCACACCCTCCTTGTCGCTGTAGTTGGTCAGGTCGATGACGATCTTGTCGCAGGTCACCTGCCACTTGGGCGAGTGTGCCGAGGCGTTCCCCGCCAGGGCGAGGGGCAGCAGGACGGCGGCCGCCGCCGCCCCGGCCAGTGCCGCGCCCGTGATCCCCCGCTGCCGCTGCTGTCGCGCCATTTCGTTGTCTCCTCCGAACGGTCTTGTGCAGCAGGCGTGTTGAGCGGTCTGACGGGTGGCCCGCTACGACTTGTCCGGGGGACTCTATCGGCACTCCCGCACCGCCCCACACCCCACCGCACGACCGGATTTCGGCTGTCCGTCCGGCCACGGATGTGCATCGGAAGCCCACCACATCCACGACCTCGGAGAACATCGGATCGACACACTTGATCGGCTTCCGTCATACCGGCCGGAAAACGACGCCCCCGGTAGTCGAACCCGACCATCGGGGGCGTCGTAACGGTCAACCGCGGCCGCTCGGCGGACGGCTCAGGCCCCCCGGCCGAGCGGCGACGGGTCTGCACGACGATGGCGCCGCCCGCGGCGACGACGACCGCGCCGCCGACCGCCAGCGGGAGGACCGGGCCGGAGCCGGTGTGCGCGAGGTTCCCGCCGCCGGAGGTCGCCGTCGCGGTCGGGCTCGCCGGAGCGGTCGGCGCGCCCCCGGGGGCGGAGGCCGAGGGGGAGGCCGACGGGCTGCCCGAGGCGCCCGGGGTCGGCCGCCGGGCGCGCGGCACCGCGCCGCACCGGGCCCGGCCCCGCCCCAAGATCGCCTGTAAGGCCGCCTACGATTGACCCCGTGCGTACCCCCTTTTCCCTGCTCGCCGAGCGCTGGCAGCCGTCCGCCGCCATGGTCAGGCGCGCCGCGTTCGCCGCGCTGGTGATGAGCGTGGTGATCGTGGTCACCGGCGGCGCCGTCCGGCTCACCGCCTCCGGCCTCGGCTGCACCACCTGGCCCCGCTGCACCGGCGAGAGCCTGACGCCCACCCCCGAGATGGGCTTCCACGGCGTCGTCGAGTTCACCAACCGGATGCTCACCTACGTGCTGAGCGCAGCCGTCGGCTGGGCCATCCTCGCCGCCCGCTGCCACCGCCGGCCGTCGGCCGAGGGGTCCGCCACCCCCTGGCGGCGCAGCCTCACCAAGCTCGGCTGGGCCCAGTTCTGGCTGGTGATGAGCAACGCCGTGATCGGCGGCATCACCGTGCTGACCGGCCTCAACCCCTACACGGTGGCCGTCCACCTGATCTCCGCCATGGCCCTCGTCTGGGTCGCCCTGCTGATGTGGGAGCGCGCCAAGGAGGGCGACGGCCCGGCGCAGCCCTCGGTGGCCCGCCCGATCGTCCAGCTCTCGTACGTCCTGGTCACCGTCGTCGGCCTGCTGGTCGCGGCCGGCAGCCTGGTCACCGGCGCAGGCCACCACCCGGGCACCCCGCGGGACAACAAGATCGTCCCGCGCATCCCGATCGACTACGACCGCCTCGCCCAGGCCCACGCCGACCTGGCCTTCGCCTCGGTCGGCCTCGCCGTCGCGGTGATCTTCGTGTTCGCCGCCGTGAAGGCCCCGCCGGGCGCCCGGGCCCGGGCCAAGGAGCTGCTCGCGGTGCTGCTGCTCCAGGGCGTGCTCGGTTTCGTCCAGTACTTCACCGACGTCCCGGAGCTCCTGGTCGGCCTGCACATGCTGGGCGCCGCGCTCACCTGGATCGCCGTGCTGCGCGTCCCGCTGGCGCTGCGGGTCCGCACGGACGGCGCGCCCACGGCGTTCCGCCCCGCGGACGAGCGCCAGCCCGCAGCGGCCTGAGCCTGAGCCCCTCCGCCGCCTGATCCCCGCAGCGGCCTGATCCCCGCCCGGCCCGAGCGAGCCGAGCGCACGAAGCAGGGCCCCCGGTCACCTCGACCGGGGGCCCTGCGGCGTTCGTGCGACCGGTCCCGGTCGGACGGTCAACCGCCGATCTGGATGCCGGCCATGCGCTTCCACTCGTACTGGCCGGTCTTCACCTTGAGGGCCAGCTCGCCCTCGAAGTCGTCGTGCAGGGTGATCCCGGCCAGCTCGGCGGCCCGGCGGCCGACCGCGTAGCTCGGCGCGACCTGGTCGCCCCAGGCGCCGTCCGCGCCGACCACGACGATCCGGGTGGCGACGCCGCCGATGTACTCGACGACGCCGTCGGCGCTGCCGCCGTGCTGCTTGGCGAAGCTGGTGAGGTTCTTGGCGATGCGCTTGGCGCGGCGCTCGGCGCGGGCGTCCGGCGCGGCGGGGGTGGCGGTCTCTGCGCTGCTCATGCCCGCATGCTACCCATCGGTAGCGGCGCTGGCGACGGGAGCGGGCTGTGCACCGGGCCACATACTGGTGGCGTGACCTTCCAAGGCTGGCCCGCCGAGGCCCTCGACTTCTACGAACACCTTGAGGCCGACAACTCCAGGACCTTCTGGCAGTCCCACAAGGAGCAGTACGAACAGGCCGTCCGCGAGCCGATGGAGCGGCTGCTGGCCGAGCTGGAGCCGGAGTTCGGGCCGGGGAAGATCTTCCGCCCCAACCGCGACGTCCGGTTCAGCGCCGACAAGTCCCCGTACAAGACGCACATCGGCGCCCACCTCACGGCCGGCGGCTACGTGCAGCTCTCCGCCGACGGTCTGGCCTGCGGCAACGGGCTCTACCAGCTCGCCCCCGACCAGCTGGACCGCTACCGGGCGGCCGTCGCCGAGGACGTCACCGGCGCCGAGCTGGAGCGGGTGATCGACGCCGTCCGCGCGGCCGGCCCGCAGGTGGTCGGCCGGGACAGCCTGAAGTCCGCCCCGCGCGGCTACCCGAAGGACCACCCCCGGATCGAACTGCTCCGCCACAAGGGGCTGATCGCCTGGCAGGAGTGGCCGCCGGCGAAGTGGCTCGGCACCCGGACGGCCTACCAGCGGATCACCGCCTTCCTGCGCGACTCCCAGCCGCTCAAGGACTGGCTGGACGGCCACGTCGGCCCGTCCGAACTCCCGCCCCGCTGAGGAGCGCCGCGCGCCGGACCCCCGGGCCGCAGAACGCCGAAGGGCCCCGGTCCGCAGACCGGGGCCCTCCTGACGAACGGGACTACTCCACAAACGGGGCTACTTCACGAACGGGTCGATCGCGATCACCACGAAGAGCAGCGTCAGGTAGGTGATCGACCAGTGGAACAGCCGCATCTCCTTCAGCTTGGCGCCGACGATCCCGGCCTTGGCCCGGGCGTACAGCCCGTGCGCCTCCTTCAGCCAGGCCCCGCCCAGCACCACCGCGGAGACCGGGTACAGCCAGCTGGTCTCCGCCAGCGGCCAGAGCGCCAGCGAGACGGCCACCATCACCCACGAGTAGGCGACGATCTGCTTGGCGACCGCCAGGTTGCCCTTGATCACCGGGAGCATCGGGACGCCGGCCCGCTCGTAGTCCTCGCGCACCTTCATCGACAGCGGCCAGTAGTGCGGCGGCGTCCAGAAGAAGATGACGAGGAAGAGCACCAGCGCCGACCAGGACACCGAGTTGGTGACCGCCGCCCAGCCGACGAAGACCGGCATGCAGCCGGCGATGCCGCCCCAGACGATGTTCTGCGCGGTGCGCCGCTTCAGGCCCAGCGTGTAGACGAAGACGTAGAAGAGCAGTGCCGAGAGCGCCAGCAGCGACGACAGCGGGTTGACCAGCGCGGCCAGCCAGAGCGTCGAGCCGACCGCCAGCGTGATGCCGAAGACCAGCGCCTCGCGCGGCGAGACCATGCCGGTGACGAGGGGACGCCGCTCGGTGCGCGACATGACCGCGTCGATGTCCCGGTCGATGTACATGTTGAGGGCGTTGGCGCCGCCCGCCGAGAGGTAGCCGCCGATGACCACCTTCAGCACCAGAAGCGGATCCGGAACACCGCGCTGCGCCAGGAACATCACCGGTACGGTGGTGATCAGCAGCAGCTCGATGATCCGAGGCTTGGTCAGTGCGACGAATGCGCCGACACGGGCCCCGAACGGCCGGTGCGCAGGCGTCGCCCCGGTGACCCCGGCGGGACGGGATTCGACGGCGGTCACTAACACCCCAACTGAAGATGAACCTTCGCAGGCGTCCTCCGGAACGAAGTTCCCGAATCGTCCGCTCTGCGCGTACCACGCCACCTTAGACGCTCCATATCTCCCCACCGGCTCCGGGGTCCCCCGGCGAGGCGTAACGCACACCCCTGGGTGAACAGACGAAGCTGGTTCCGTGCGGCACCGGTCCCCCGTCCCGGTCCTCGGGCAGGCGGAGGCCACGAAAACAGGAGAGCCTGGGACAAACCAGCCCACAGGGCTCTCGTGGGAATCGCCATACCGAAATCACCGTTCTCTCAGCACGGAGGGTGAGCCTCGGCCCGGGCGGTAGGCTCACACCGAGAAGCGGGATCTACCCTCCGTGACCGGCACCACCCAAACGTCAGGCCCCAGCGACGTGGCCGACCCGGTCCCCCTCACGGGGTCACTCTTCAATACGGAAGGAGCCCTGAGACAGGGTGAGCACGACGCCGACGAATGCATTTGAGTGGTCCGAACTGGACGAGCGGACCGTGGACACGGCGCGCGTCCTGGCGATGGACGCGGTCCAGAAGGTCGGCAACGGGCACCCCGGGACGGCCATGTCGCTGGCCCCGGCCGCGTACCTGATCTTCCAGCGCTTCCTGCGCCACGACCCGACCGACCCGTCCTGGGCCGGCCGCGACCGGTTCGTCCTCTCTCCCGGGCACACCAGCCTGACCCTCTACACCCAGCTCTACTTCTCCGGCTACGGCCTGGAGCTGGACGACCTCAAGGCCTTCCGGGTCGCCGGCAGCCGCACCCCCGGCCACCCCGAGCACGGCCACACCGCGGGCGTCGAGACCACCACCGGTCCGCTCGGCCAGGGCATCGCCAACGCCGTGGGCATGGCGATGGCCGCCCGCTACGAGCGCGGCCTCTTCGACCCGGACGCCCCGGCCGGCGAGTCCCCGTTCGACCACACCATCTGGGCCATCGTCTCCGACGGCGACCTGGAGGAGGGCATCTCCGCCGAGGCCTCCTCGCTGGCCGGCCACCAGAAGCTGGGCAACCTGGTCGCCCTGTACGACGACAACCACATCTCGATCGAGGGCGACACCGAGACCGCCTTCTCCGAGGACGTCCTCAAGCGCTACGAGGCCTACGGCTGGCACGTCCAGCGGGTGACGCCGAAGCCCAACGGCGACATCGACGTCGCCGCGCTGGCCGACGCGCTGGCCGCCGCCAAGGCCGAGACCTCCCGCCCGTCGATGATCGCTATGCGCACGATCATCGCCTGGCCGGCCCCGGACGCCCAGAACACCGCCAAGGCCCACGGCTCCGCGCTCGGCGCCGCCGAGATCGCCGCCACCAAGAAGGTCCTGGGCTTCGACCCGGAGAAGACCTTCGAGGTCAGCGACAAGGTGATCGAGCACGCCCGCCAGGTGATCAAGCGCGGCAAGGCCGCCCGCGACGCGTGGCAGCAGACCTTCGAGGCCTGGCGTGCGGCCCACCCGCACCGCGCCTCCGAGTTCGACCGCATCCAGGCGGGCGAGCTGCCCGAGGGATGGAAGAAGACCGTCCCGGTCTTCGAGGCCGGTAAGGAGGTCGCCACCCGCAAGGCGTCCGGCGAGACCCTCAAGGCGATCGGCGCGGTGATCCCGGAGCTGTGGGGCGGCTCGGCCGACCTCGCGGAGTCCAACCTCACCACGATCGACGAGGACAGCTCCTTCCTGCCCGGGGGCAACCCGCTGAAGAGCGCCAGCCCGTACGGCCGGACGATCCACTTCGGCATCCGCGAGCACGCCATGGGCTCGACCATGAACGGCATCGCGCTGCACGGCCGGACCCGCGTGTTCGGCGGCACCTTCCTGGTCTTCGCCGACTACATGCGCCCGGCCGTCCGCCTGGCCGCGCTGATGAAGCTGCCGGTCACCTACGTCTGGACGCACGACTCGATCGGCCTCGGCGAGGACGGCCCGACCCACCAGCCGGTCGAGCACCTGGCCTCGCTGCGCGCCATCCCGGGCCTCGCCATGGTCCGCCCGGCCGACGCCAACGAGACGGCCGTCGCCTGGCGCACGGTCATCGAGCGGCAGACCAGCCACCCCGGCCCGGTCGGCCTGGCGCTCACCCGCCAGAACGTCCCGACCTTCGACCGCGAGGTGTTCGGCTCCGCCGAGGGCACCGCGAAGGGCGGCTACATCCTGGCCGAGGCCTCCAACGGCGACCCGCAGGTGATCCTGATCGGCACCGGCTCCGAGGTCCAGCTGGCCGTCAAGGCCCGCGAGGTGCTGGAGGCCGAGGGCGTGGCGGTCCGCGTGGTCTCGATGCCGTCCTTCGAGTGGTTCCAGGAGCAGGACCAGGCCTACCGCGACAGCGTGCTGCCGCCGTCGGTCAAGGCCCGCGTCTCGGTCGAGGCCGGCATCGCCCAGGGCTGGCGCGAGCTGGTCGGCGACCACGGCCGGATCGTCTCGCTGGAGCACTTCGGTGCCTCCGCCGACTACAAGGTGCTGTTCGAGGAGTTCGGCCTGACCGCCGAGCGCGTCGTCGCCGAGGCCCACAACGCGCTGCGCTCGCTGGAAGCCGTCAACCGCTAGCGGTCGCCCCGGCCCCCGCGGGCCCACGGCCGCGCGCTCGCCCGCACAGCGGGCGCGCGGCCCTCTGATCTACCCCACGAAGAACAGAAGAAATAAGGACTGAAGCACCATGACTGACGCACTGAAGCGCCTCAGCGACGAAGGCGTGGCGATCTGGCTGGACGACCTCAGCCGCAAGCGACTGAACACCGGCAACCTGGCCGAGCTGGTGCAGAACAAGCACGTGGTCGGTGTCACCACCAACCCGACCATCTTCCAGAAGGCCATCGCCGGCAGCGGCGACAGCTCCTACGACGGGCAGCTGCGCGACCTCGCCGTCCGCAAGGTCACCACGGACGAGGCCGTCCGCATGATCACCACCTCGGACGTGCGCGACGCCGCCGACGTGCTGCGCCCGGTCTACGACGCCTCCAACGGCCGCGACGGCCGGGTCTCCATCGAGGTCGACCCCCGTCTGGCCCACGAGACCGCGGCCACCGTGGCCGAGGCCAAGCAGCTGTGGTGGCTGGTGGACCGCCCGAACGTGTTCATCAAGATCCCCGCCACCAAGGCCGGCCTGCCCGCGATCGGCGAGGTCATCGGCAAGGGCATCAGCGTCAACGTCACGCTGATCTTCTCGCTCGACCGCTACAAGGCCGTCATGGACGCCTACCTGACCGGTCTGGAGGCCGCCAAGGCCAAGGGCCTGGACCTCTCCCAGATCGAGTCGGTCGCCTCGTTCTTCGTCTCCCGCGTGGACACCGAGATCGACAAGCGCCTGGACAAGGTCGGCGGCGACGCGAAGGACCTGCGCTCCAAGGCGGCCCTGGCCAACGCCCGCCTCGCCTACCAGGCGTACGAGGAGGTCTTCGGGACCGTCGACGGCAAGACCGCCGGCAGCGACCGCTGGAAGGCCCTGGAGGCCGCCGGCGCCAAGCCGCAGCGCCCGCTCTGGGCCTCCACCGGCGTCAAGGACCCGGCCCTGCCGGACACCCTGTACGTCACCGAGCTGGTCGCCCCGGGCACCGTCAACACCATGCCCGAGGCCACCCTGGACGCCACCGGCGACCACGGTGTCGTCACCGGCGGCACCATCGTCCCGAACTACGCGGACGCCAAGGCCGTCATGGACGCGATCGCGGCCGCCGGCGTGGACTACGACGACGTGGTCCAGGTCCTGGAGGACGAGGGCGTCGAGAAGTTCGAGCAGTCCTGGAACGAGCTGCTCGACACCGTCACCGCCTCGCTGGCCTCCTTCGCCGCCGAGAAGTGATTCCTGCTCACAGCCAGCGCACGAAAGCGGAGCACATCAAGTGAGCAATGATTTCCCTGAGTTGACGTCGGACTCGGACGCGGACAACCCCCTGCCGACCCCCGTCAACCCGCTTCGTGACCCGGCAGACCGGCGGCTCCCGCGCATCGCGGGGCCGTCCGGCCTGGTCATCTTCGGGGTCACCGGCGACCTGTCCCGCAAGAAGCTGATGCCCGCCATCTACGACCTGGCCAACCGCGGCCTGCTGCCGCCGGGCTTCTCGCTCGTCGGCTTCGCCCGCCGCGAGTGGGAGGACGAGGACTTCGCGAAGGAGGTCCACGACGCGGTCAAGGACCACGCGCGGACCCCGTTCCGCGAGGAGGTCTGGCAGCAGCTCGCCAAGGGCATGCGCTTCGTCCAGGGCGACTTCGGCGACGACGACGCCTTCGACAAGCTCCGCGAGACCATCGAGGAGCTCGACAAGGCGCAGGGCACCAGCGGCAACTTCGCCTTCTACCTGTCCGTCCCGCCGAAGTTCTTCCCCACCGTCGTCCAGCAGCTGAAGAAGCACGGCCTGGCCGACCCGCCGCAGGGCTCCTGGCGCCGCGCCGTCATCGAGAAGCCCTTCGGCCACAACCTGGAGAGCGCCCAGGAGCTGAACCGGATCGTCCACGAGGTCTTCCCCCGGGACGAGGTCTTCCGGATCGACCACTACCTGGGCAAGGAGACGGTCCAGAACATCCTGGCCCTCCGCTTCGCCAACCAGATGTTCGAGCCGATCTGGAACCGGTCGTACGTCGACCACGTGCAGATCACCATGGCCGAGGACATCGGCATCGGCGGCCGCGCCGGCTACTACGACGGCATCGGCTCCGCCCGCGACGTCATCCAGAACCACCTGCTGCAGCTGATGGCGCTCACCGCCATCGAGGAGCCGGCGTCCTTCCACCCGAAGGCGCTGGTGGCCGAGAAGCTCAAGGTGCTCAGCGCCGTCAAGCTCCCGGCCGACCTCGGCAAGCACACCGTGCGCGGCCAGTACGCGTCCGGATGGCAGGGCGGCGAGGAGGTCGTCGGCTACCTCGACGAGGACGGCATCAACCCGGACTCCAAGACCGACACCTACGCCGCCATCAAGCTGGAGATCAACAACCGCCGCTGGGCGGGCGTGCCGTTCTACCTGCGCACCGGCAAGCGGCTGGGCCGCCGGGTCACCGAGATCGCGGTGGTCTTCCAGCGCGCGCCGTACCTGCCGTTCGACTCCTACGCGACCGAGGAGCTGGGCCAGAACGCCCTGGTCATCCGGGTGCAGCCGGACGAGGGCGTGACGGTGCGGTTCGGGTCCAAGGTGCCGGGCACCTCCTTCGAGGTCCGGGACGTCACGATGGACTTCGCCTACGGCGAGTCCTTCACCGAGTCCAGCCCGGAGGCGTACGAGCGGCTCATCCTCGACGTGCTGCTCGGCGACGCCAACCTGTTCCCGCGCCACCAGGAGGTCGAGCTCTCCTGGCAGATCCTCGACCCGATCGAGGAGTACTGGGACGCCCACGGCAAGCCCGCCCAGTACGCGGCGGGGACCTGGGGCCCCGTCGAGGCGGACGAGATGCTCGCACGAGACGGCAGGAGCTGGCGCCGGCCATGAAGATCGACCTCACGGACACCACGTCCGGCAAGATCAACGCCGCCCTGATGGCAGCGCGCCGGGCCGGCGGCTCCACCGCGGCCGGCATGGTGCTCACCCTGGTGATCGTGACCGACGAGGGCAGCGCGTACGACGCCCTCAAGGCCGCCAACGACGCCTCCCGCGAGCACCCGTCGCGCACCCTGGCGGTCATCAAGCGCGCCGGGCGCTCGCCCCGGGCCCGCGCCGAGACCCGCCTGGACGCCGAGGTCCTGGTCGGCTCCGACGCCGGCTCCGGCGAGACGGTCATCCTGCGCATGCACGGCGAGCTCGCCTCGCACGCGCAGTCGGTCGTCCTGCCGCTGCTCCTGCCGGACGCCCCGGTGGTGGTCTGGTGGCCCGACAACGCGCCGCTGCACCCGGCCCAGGACCCGCTGGGCTCGATCGCCCAGCGCCGGATCACCGACGCCGTCACCGCCGAGTCCCCGGTCGGACAGCTCGCCCAGCGGGCCGAGAGCTACACCCCGGGCGACACCGACCTGGCCTGGACCCGGATCACCGGCTGGCGCTCGATGCTGGCCGCCGCGCTGGACCAGCGGCCCTCCACGATCGTCTCCGCGGTGGTCGAGGGCGAGTCGTACAACCCCAGCGTCGAGCTGCTCGGCCTCTGGCTGCACAACCGGCTGCACGTGCCGGTCGACCGGGTCGTCACCGGTGGCCCGGGCATCACCGCGGTGCACCTGCGCACCAAGGACGGGGACATCACCCTGGACCGCCCGGACGGCCTGATGGGCACGCTCTCCATGCCCGGCTCGCCGGACCGCCAGGTGGCGCTCAAGCGGCGCGAGACCTCCGAGCTGATCGCGGAGGAACTGCGCCGGCTCGACCCGGACGACATCTACGCGGCGGCCGTGCGCACGCCCGTGGACCGCCTGCGCGAGCCCACCCCCACCGAGATCGCGGCGGCCGAGAAGGCCGTACCGGCCGTCTCCGAGGCCGCGGTGGCCAACCCGGTGCGGGTGACCGCCAAGCTGCCGGCGGCCGGGACCGACGCGGCCGAGCCCGCGGCGGCCGAGGACGGCGCGGCCAAGAGCCCGGCGAAGACGGCGGGCAGGCGGACGACCCGGAAGAGCGACTCGTGAACCGGCGCAACGGGTTCACCGTCGCGCGGTCGCCCCGGCGGTCCGCCGCCGGCCGGCCGCACGGGGAGGGCGCATGACCGCCGCCACCCCCCAGCTGGTCGTCCACCGGGACAAGGAGCTGATGGCCCAGGCGGCCGCGGCCCGGCTGATCACCCGGATCGTGGACGCCCAGGCCGCCCGCGGCACCGCCTCGGTGGTGCTCACCGGCGGGCGCAACGGCAACGCGCTGCTGGCCGCGATCGCCGCCTCCCCGGCGCGGGACGCGGTCGACTGGGGCCGGCTGGACCTCTGGTGGGGCGACGAGCGCTTCGTGCCCTCCGGCGACCCGGAGCGCAACGCCGTCCAGGCCCGGGCGGAGCTGCTCGACGCCGTCCCGCTCGACCCGGCGCGGGTGCACGAGATGCCCGCCTCGGACGGCGTGGACGGCTCGGACGTGGAGGCGGCCGCCGCCCGTTACGCCGAGGAGCTGGCCGCGGCGGCCGGGCCGGGCGACCGGATCGGCGTCCCGGCCTTCGACGTGCTGCTGCTCGGCGTCGGCCCGGACACCCATGTCGCCTCGCTCTTCCCCGAGCACCCGGGCGTCCGGGAGACCGAGCTGACGGTGGTCGGGGTGCGGGGCGCACCGAAGCCCCCGCCGACCCGGGTCTCGCTGACCCTCCCGGCGATCCGGGCGGCCCGCGAGGTCTGGCTGCTGGCGGCGGGCGAGGACAAGGCGGACGCCGTGGCGCTCGCCCTGTCCGGCCCCGGCGCGCTGCAGGCGCCCGCCTCGGGCGCGTACGGGCGGGCCCGCACCCTGTGGCTGCTGGACCGGGCCGCGGCGGACCGCATCCCGCCCCAGCTCTACCCGCCGGCCTCGGCCTGACCGGCCCCGGGCCCGGAGACACCGAAGGGCGCCACCGTCGGAAGACGGTGGCGCCCTTCGCCGTTGCTCGTCACTCGCCGGACAGGGCTCAGATCTCGCCGCGCAGCTTGGCCAGCGCCTCGGCGAGGATCGCCTCGCCGTCCGCGTCGGTGCGCCGCTCGCGGACGTAGGCCAGGTGGGTCTTGTACGGCTCGTTGCGCGAGGGGGCGGGCGGGTTGTGCTCGTCCTGGCCGGCCGGGAAGCCGCAGCGCGGGCAGTCCCAGGTGTCCGGGATGACCGCTTCGGCGGCGAAGCTGGGGCGGGTCTCGTGCTTGTTGGCACACCAGAAGGAGATCCGGTTGCGCGGGGCGGACTCGCCGCGCTCCGCCTCCCCCATCGGGCCGGCTCCGACCCTGCTGCCACGGATGGCGTTGCCACTTGCCACGGTCTGACTCCCTGCGTGCTGGTGCGCCGACCCGCCGCGGTGCGCGTCGGTGGCGAAAGTCGTCCTAGTGTAAGCAGGAGTTAAGGATGTGCGACCCACCGGCTCCGCCCCGGACCGTTCCAGCATAGGCCGCGGGGCGACGGGGCGTCAGAGATACGTCAGCTCTTGTACTTCAGCACCAGGCCGAGCACGATGATGCAGGCGAACCAGGCAACACCGATCACGATGGTGATGCGGTCCAGGTTGCGCTCGGCCACCGCCGAACCGCCACCGGTGGACATCGCACCGCCGCCGAACATGTCGGACAGGCCGCCGCCCTTCCCCTTGTGCAGCAGCACCAGGAGGATCATCAGCAGGCTGAAGATGATCAGGGCAATCGAGAACCCGATAACCACGACGGGACCAACTCTCTCGTATCTTCGGCGAAGGGGCCGGGCCCGCGATTGGCGGTCCGGCCCCAAAGCCTACGTTGCTGCGGCGGCGTTAGCCTACTGCCTGCTCACGGTAGCGCACGATCTTGACGAACTCCTCGGCGTCCAGGGAGGCACCGCCGATCAGGCCGCCGTCGACGTCGGGCTTGGCCATCAGGCCGGCCGCGCTGGAGGACTTGACCGAACCGCCGTAGAGCACCCGGACCTTGTCGGCCAGCTCGGCGCTGTAGAGCTCGGCGAGCCGCGCACGGATCGCCGCGCAGACCTCCTGCGCGTCCTCGGGGGTCGCCACCTCGCCGGTGCCGATCGCCCAGACCGGCTCGTAGGCCACCACCAGGGTCTCGGCCCGGTCGGCCGGGACGTCCTGGAGGGCGCCGTCGAGCTGGGCCAGGGTGTGCTCGACGTGGGTGCCGGCCTTGCGGACGTCCAGCGGCTCGCCGATGCAGAGGATCGGGACGATCCCGCTGCGGAAGGCGGCCTTCACCTTGGCGTTGACGATCTCCTCGTTCTCGCCGTGGTACTGGCGGCGCTCCGAGTGGCCGATCACCGCGTAGGTGCACTTCAGCTTGGACAGCATCGGGCCGGAGACCTCGCCGGTGTAGGCACCGGAGTCGTGCTGCGAGATGTCCTGCGAGCCGTACTTGATCTTCAGCTTGTCGCCGTCGACCAGGGTCTGCACCGAGCGGAGGTCGGTGAACGGCACCAGCACCGCCACCTCGACCGACTCGTAGTCCTTGTCGGCCAGCGCGAAGGCCAGCTTCTGGGTGTGCTGGATGGCCTCAAGGTGGTTGAGGTTCATCTTCCAGTTGCCCGCCATCAGCGGGAGACGCTCAGTCATTGCTTCAGCCTTCCAGGGCGGCGAGACCGGGGAGCGTCTTGCCCTCCAGGTACTCGAGGCTCGCGCCACCGCCGGTCGAGATGTGCCCGAACTTCTCCTCGTCGAAGCCCAGGATGCGGACGGCCGCGGCGGAGTCGCCGCCGCCGACCACGGTGAACGCGTCGCTGTCGAGCAGGGCCTGCGCGACGGCCTTGGTGCCCTCGGCGAAGGTGGGGTGCTCGAAGACGCCCACCGGGCCGTTCCAGAACACCGTCTTCGCGTCGGCCAGCTTCTCGGCGAACAGGGCCCGGGTCTTCGGGCCGATGTCCAGGCCCTCCTTGTCGGCCGGGATCCCGTCCGCGTCGACGATCTCGAAGTCCTCGACCGGGGCGTGCGTCTTGGTGTCCGGGAAGCTCGCGGAGACCGCGACGTCCACCGGGAGGACGAACTCGACGTTGTTCTGCTTGCCCCGCTCCAGGTACTCCAGGACGGTGGGGACCTGGTCCTTCTGCAGCAGCGAGATGCCGACCTCGTGGCCCAGCGCGTACAGGAAGGTGTACGCCATGCCGCCGCCGATCAGGATGCGGTCGGCCTTGCCGAGCAGGTTGTCGATCACGCCGACCTTGTCGGACACCTTGGAGCCGCCGAGCACGACCACGTACGGGCGCTCGACCTCCTCGGTGAGGCGCTTGAGCACGCCCACCTCGGTGGCGATCAGGTCGCCGACGGCGTGCGGCAGGCGGGCCGGCAGGTCGTAGACCGAGGCGTGCTTGCGGTGCACCGCACCGAAGCCGTCGCCCACGTACAGGTCGGCCAGCCCGGCGAGCTCGTCCGCGAACGCGCCGCGCTCGGCGTCGTCCTTGCTGGTCTCGCCGGCGTTGAAGCGCAGGTTCTCGAGCAGCGTGACCTCGCCGTCGGCCAGGGCGGCGACGGTGGCCTTCGCGCTCTCGCCCACGGTGTCGGCCGCGAACGCGACCGGCCTGCCGAGGATCTCGCCCAGCCGGACGGCGACCGGGGCGAGGGAGAACTGCGGGTCCGGCTCACCCTTGGGGCGGCCGAGGTGGGAGGCGACCACGACCTTGGCGCCGCGCTCCAGGAGCTTGGCGATGGTCGGGGCGACAGCGCGGATCCGGCCGTCGTCGGTGATCGTCCCGCCGGACAGCGGCACGTTCAGGTCAGCGCGCACGAACACGCGCTTTCCGGCGACGTCGAGGTCTTCGATGGTCTTCACGGTCTTCGGTCTCCTGGCGAGATGGTGGAGCAGGCGACGGCACAACGGCGGGCCGTCAAGGGGGAGTTGAGGGTGCGCAGACGAGGGCCCGGATGGCGTCGAAGCCTTCCGGGCCCTCCCCCTTACTTCACTTCAGCTCCCGCTGCGTCAAAGCCGGCCGCCGACGAGGGCGGTCAGGTTGACGAGGCGGTTCGAGTAGCCCCACTCGTTGTCGTACCAGCCGAAGATCTTGACCTGGTTGCCCTGGGCCATGGTCAGCAGCGAGTCGAAGATCGTGGAGAACGGCGAGTTGACGATGTCGGAGGAGACGATCGGGTCCTCGGTGTACTGCAGGATGCCGTTGAGCGAGCTCTCCGAGGCCTTCTTGAAGGCCTCGTTGACCTCGGCGACGGTGACGTCGCGCTCCAGGGTCACGACCAGGTCGGTGATCGAGCCGGTCGGCACCGGGACGCGCAGCGAGGTGCCGTCCAGCTTGCCCTTGAGCTCCGGCAGCACCAGCGCGGTCGCCTTGGCGGCACCGGTCGACGTCGGGATGATGTTGAGGGCCGCGGCACGGGCGCGCCGCAGGTCCTTGTGCGGGAAGTCCAGGGTGACCTGGTCGTTGGTGTACGCGTGCACCGTGGTCATCAGACCCTTGACGATGCCGAAGCTCTCGTTCAGCACCTTGGCCAGCGGCGCCACGCAGTTGGTGGTGCAGGACGCGTTGGAGATGATCGTGTGCTGGGCGGGGTCGTACTTGTCGTCGTTGACGCCCATGACGATGGTGATGTCCTCGTCGGTGGCGGGCGCCGAGATGATGACCTTCTTGGCGCCGGCGGCGACGTGCTTCCTGGCCGCCTCGGCCTTGGTGAAGATGCCGGTGGACTCGATGACGACGTCGGCACCGAGCTCGCCCCAGGGCAGGTTCGCCGGGTCGCGCTCGGCGACGACCTTGAAGGTCTTGCCGTCGACGGTGATGCTGTCCGCGGTGTGGGACACCTCGCCCGGGAAGGTGCCCAGGATCGAGTCGTACTTGAGAAGGTGCGCCAGGGTCTTCGTGTCGGTGAGGTCGTTGACACCGACGATCTCGATGTCCGCGCCCTGGGACTTCACCGCTCGGAAGAAGTTGCGGCCGATGCGGCCGAATCCGTTGATGCCTACCCGGATCGTCACGAACCGATCTCCTCGTTAGGTACGCCGGAGCTAAGCCGACGGGGTGGAATTTTGGGATGTCCCCGACCGCCTCCGACCCTACCCCTCCAAAGCCTGGTTGGGCACATCACGCCCGGTACGCCGCCCGGGCGTGGCGTGTCAAGAGGATGTGACCAGGTCGTCCACCCTTGTCCGCTTTGAAAGTTGGGGCGCGCGCCGCGCGGCCGCGCGCGGACCGCGCCGTCCCACGGTTCGGACACGGAACGGCCGGTGCCCCGGAGACCCGGGACACCGGCCGTTCGCCGCGACTGCGCGCGGGCGTCAGTTGAGCGCCATCTCGTCGGTCAGATTGGCCTCGGTGCTGGGCAGTCCCAGCTCGGAGGCGCGCTTGTCGGCCATCGCCAGCAGGCGGCGGATCCGGCCGGCGACCGCGTCCTTGGTGAGCGGCGGGTCGGCCAGCGCGCCCAGCTCCTCCAGCGAGGCCTGCTTGTGCTGCATCCGCAGCTGGCCGGCGGCGGCCAGGTGCTCGGGCACCTCGTCGCCGAGGATCTCCAGCGCGCGCTGCACCCGGGCGCCGGCCGCCACCGCGGCACGGGCCGAGCGGCGCAGGTTGGCGTCGTCGAAGTTGGCCAGGCGGTTGGCGGTGGCGCGGACCTCGCGCCGCATCCGGCGCTCCTCCCAGGCCAGCACCGACTCGTGGGCGCCGAGCCGGGTCAGCAGCGCGCCGATGGCGTCGCCGTCGCGGATCACCACCCGGTCCACGCCGCGCACCTCGCGGGCCTTGGCCGGGATGCCCAGCCGGCGGGCGGCGCCGACCAGCGCCAGCGCGGCCTCGGAGCCGGGGCAGGTGATCTCCAGGGAGGACGAGCGGCCGGGCTCGGTGAGCGAGCCGTGGGCCAGGAAGGCTCCGCGCCAGGCCGCCTCGGCGTCGCAGGTCGCCCCGGAGACGACGGCCGGGGGAAGGCCTCGGATCGGTCGGCCGCGGCCGTCGACCAGACCGGTCTGGCGGGCCAGGAGCTCGCCGTCCTTGACCACCCGGACCACGTAGCGGCTGCCGCGGCGCAGGCCGCCGGGGGCCATCACGACCAGGTCCGAGGAGTGCCCGAAGATCTCCAGGAGGTCCTTGCGCAGGCGCCGGGCCGCCGCGCCGGTGTCGAGCTCCGCCTCGATCACGATGCGGCCGCTCACGATGTGCAGCCCGCCCGCGAATCGCAGGATCGCCGACACCTCCGCCTTGCGGCAGCACGCCCGGGTGACCGGGAGCCGGCTGATTTCGTCCTTCACCGCTGGAGTCATCGCCATGGCCCGATCCTTCCATGTGTCCGGAAAATCCGGTCGTACGCGGCGGCCAAGAGCTCCGGGTCGTGTCGCGGCGTCCCGTCCGCGCGGGCGACCCGGCCGAGCACCAGAGCGGCGCCCATCCGCTCCGCGGCCTTCTCCAGACCGGCCAGGTCCGCCTGGCCGAAGGCGCCGCCCGAGACGGCGCGCTCGTCCACCAGGATCGCATCCACCGCGAGGTCCGGGGCGTGGTCGGCGATGACCTCCAGGTGGCGCTGCGGGGTGAAGCCCTCCGTCTCGCCGGGCTGGGGGGCGAGGTTCAGGGTGAGCAGGCGGCGGGCGCGGGTCTCGGTGAGCGCCTTGGCCAGCTCGGGCACCAGCAGGTGCGGCAGCACGCTGGTGAACCAGGAGCCCGGGCCGAGCACCACCCAGTCCGCCTCGCGGACGGCGGTGACGGCCTCCGGGACGGCCGGCGGCTCGTCCGGCAGCAGCCGGATCGACTGCACGGTGCCGGGCGTCACCGCGACGCTGGCCTGGCCGCGGACGCGGGACAGCTCGGCGGGGCTGGCCGGGTCGTGGCCCCGGACGACCGCCTCGATGTCCAGCGGGACCGCCGACATCGGCAGCACCCGGCCCTGGACGTTGAGCAGCCGCCCCACCCAGTCCAGCGCGGCGACCGGGTCGCCCAGCTTCTCCCAGAGCGCGACGATCAGGAGGTTGCCGACGGCGTGGCCGCCGAGGTCGCCGGAGCCGGTGAAGCGCTGCTGGATCACCTCGGACCACGTCCGGCCCCAGTCGTCGTCACCGCAGAGCGCTGCCAGCGCCTTGCGCAGGTCGCCCGGGGGCAGCACGCCGAGTTCCGCGCGCAGCCGGCCGCTGGAGCCGCCGTCGTCGGCCACCGTGACGACCGCGGTGAGGTCGCTGGTGAGCCGGCGCAGCGCGGAGAGCGAGGCGGACAGGCCCTGGCCGCCGCCGAGGGCGGTGATCCGGGGGGCCTGGTTGGTGCGGGGTGCCTGGCTGGCACGGCTCTGGCTGGTGCGGACCGGCCCGGTGCGCGCCCGGCCGGGCGCCGCGGCTCGCGGCGGGACCCCCGTCCGGTCGGCGGTCCTGTTCTGCAGCTGCCGCCCGGGCACGTATCCCGTCACACCCACCTCGCGTTCCAACTTGCCGGCCGCCGGCCTCCACCGGCGGCCCGGCAGGGGTGCGGCGGCTACTCCCGTCCCATGTCACGGTGGACCAGCACCGTTTCCACACCGTCGGCGATGAGGCGCTTGGTCAGGCGCTCGGACATCGCGACGCTGCGGTGTTTGCCACCGGTGCAGCCTACGGCAAGCGTCATGTAGCGCTTCCCCTCGCGGCGGTACCCCTCGGCGACGATGCGCAGCAGCTCCGCGTAGCCGTCGAGGAACTCGTTGGCCCCGGGCTGCTGGAACACGTAGTCGGCGACGTCGGCGTCGGTGCCGGTACGGGCCCGCAGCTCGGGGACCCAGTGCGGGTTCGGCAGGAAGCGACAGTCCACCACGAGGTCGGCGTCGACCGGAAGACCGTACTTGAAGCCGAAGGACATCACGGTGGCGCGCAGCTCGGGCTCGTCGTGGTCGGCGAACTGGGCGTCGAGCTTGGCCCGCAGCTGGTGCACGTTGAGGTTGGAGGTGTCGATCACCAGGTCGGCCTCGCCGCGCAGCTCGCGCAGCAGGTCGCGCTCCTGGGCGATGCCGTCGACGATCCGGCCGTCGGCCTGCAGCGGGTGCGGGCGGCGGACGTTCTCGAAGCGGCGGACCAGGGCGTCGTCGGAGGAGTCCAGGAAGACGACGCGCAGCCGGACGCCGCGCTTCTCCAGCTCGTCCAGGGAGGTGAGCAGGTCGTCGAAGAACTGCCGGCCGCGGACGTCCACCACGACGCCGATCCGGGCCACGTTGCCCTGGGAGCGGGCGCCGAGGTCCACCATGGTCGGGATCAGGGCCGGCGGCAGGTTGTCCACCACGAACCAGCCCAGGTCCTCCAGGCACTTGGCGGCGGTGGACCGGCCGGCTCCGGACATTCCGGAGATGATCACCAGCTCCGGGGCGTTCTCCTCGCCGGCCATCGGCCGGGTGCCCCCATCGTCGGACATGCTCACTTCGGTTCCCCGCTCTCGGTGGTTCTGCTGAGGAGAACGCGCGTCGCGCGGGCACGCTTCCCCGGCTCACTCGGGCGAGTGGGCTCGGGACGCGCCGGCTGACGGGCGGCGTCGGCCGTCATGGCGTCTCCTGGGATGGTGCGGTCTGGGGCGCTGCGTCGGCCACGGTGTCGCCGGCCGGGCCGGCCGCGTCCACGCTGTCATCGATGATCTCGCCGGTGGCGGTGTTCACTGCGGGTGCCGCGGGTGTACGGGACGACAACGCTGCCGCAACAGTCTCCGCCGTCCGGCGTCCGATGCCGGGGACGGCGCAGAGTTCGTCGACAGTGGCCGCCCGGAGCTTCTTCAGCGAGCCGAAGTGCTTGAGCAGTGCCTGGCGGCGAGTCTCGCCGAGGCCGGGGACGGAGTCCAGTTCCCCGGCGGTGAGTCGCTTGGAACGCTTGTTGCGCTGGTAGGTGATCGCGAACCGGTGGGCCTCGTCGCGGACCCGCTGGAGCAGGTAGAGGCCCTCGCTGCTGCGCGGCAGGACCACCGGGTCGTCCTCGCCGGGCAGCCAGACCTCCTCCAGGCGCTTGGCCAGGCCGCAGAGGGCGACGTCGTCGATGCCCAGCTCGTCCAGGGCGCGCCTGGCGGCGGCGACCTGCGGCTGCCCGCCGTCGACGACCAGCAGCTGCGGCGGGTAGGCGAAGCGGCGCGGGCGGCCGGTGTCGGGGTCGATCGGGCCGGCCGGGGCCTCGGCGCCGTCGGTGGCCCCGGGGGCCAGCGGTGCGCCGAGGGCAGCCGGCGGCCCGGGGACCGCCTGGGCCCCGGCGCTGTTCGGGTCGGGCCGGTCGTCCGGGCCGACCGGGTCGTCGGCCTCGGGGACGGCCCACTCCCCCGTCTGCTCGCGCTCCTGCAGGTAGCGGCGGAACCGGCGGCTGATCACCTCGTGCATCGAGCGGACGTCGTCCTGGCCCTCGAAGCCCTTGATCTGGAACCGGCGGTACTCGCTCTTGCGGGCCAGGCCGTCCTCGAAGACCACCATCGAGGCGACCACGTCCTCGCCCTGGAGGTGCGAGATGTCGAAGCACTCGATGCGCAGCGGGACGGAGTCCAGCTCCAGGGCGTCGGCGATCTCCTGGAGGGCGCGGCTGCGGGTGGTGAGGTCGGAGGCCCGCTTGGTCTTGTGCAGCGCCAGCGCCTGCTGGGCGTTGCGCTGCACGGTGGCCATCAGGTCCTTCTTGTCGCCGCGTTGCGGGACGCGCAGGTCGACCTGGCTGCCCCGCAGGCCGGACAGCCACTCGCGGACCGGCTCGGCCGGCTCGGGCAGCGCGGGCACCAGCACCTCGCGCGGGACGGACTCGCTCCGTTCCTCCGCACCGGCGCCGCCGTAGAGCTGCTGCAGGGCGTGCTCGACCAGCCCGGCGGTGTCGACGTCCTCGACCTTGTCGGTGACCCAGCCGCGCTGGCCGCGGACCCGGCCGCCGCGGACGTGGAAGATCTGGACCGCCGCCTCCAGTTCGTCCTCGGCGACCGCGAGCAGGTCGGCGTCGGTGGCGTCGGCAAGGACGATCGCGTTCTTCTCCATCGCGCGCTTGAGCGCCCCGATGTCGTCGCGCAGGCGGGCGGCCTTCTCGTACTCCATCTCCGCCGCGGCCTCCTGCATCTGCTCTTCCAGCCGGCGCAGGTAGTTGCCGGTGCGGCCGGCCATGAAGTCGCAGAAGTCCTCGGCCAGCGCCCGGTGTTCGTCCGCCGACACCTTGCCGACGCAGGGCGCGGCGCACTTGCCGATGTAGCCGAGCAGGCAGGGCCGGCCGACCTGGCGGGCGCGCTTGAAGACGCCGTTGGAGCAGGTGCGGACGGGGAAGACGCGCAGCAGCAGGTCGACCGTCTCGCGGATCGCCCAGGCGTGGCCGTAGGGGCCGAAGTAGCGCACGCCCTTCTTGTGCGCCCCGCGCATGACCTGGACCCGCGGGTACTCCTCGTTGAGGGTGACCGCGAGCTCCGGATAGCTCTTGTCGTCGCGGTACTTGACGTTGAAACGGGGGTCGAACTCCTTGATCCAGGAGTACTCCAGCTGGAGCGCCTCGACCTCGGTGGCGACCACCGTCCACTCCACCGAGGCCGCGGTGGTGACCATCGTCGCGGTGCGCGGGTGCAGCCCGGCGAGGTCCTGGAAGTAGGACGACAGCCGGGGGCGCAGGCTCTTGGCCTTGCCGACGTAGATGACCCGCCCGTGGGCGTCGCGGAACTTGTAGACCCCCGGCGACGTCGGGATCGCGCCGGGCGCCGGGCGGTAGGTGGACGGGTCAGCCATGGGTCCACCGTACCCAGTCGGCGGGGCGTCCCGTGGGCCGGTCCGCAGCTCGGGCGGCTCGGACGGCGGCTCGGACGGCAGCGCGGCCGGGGGCTCGCTCCGCGGCCCGGCCGGTGGCCCGGTCGGCGGCCGGGGTGCGCGGGGTCACCGGCCGCCGCCCCGGTTGAGCAGGTCCGTGCCGAGCGGGGTGATCGAGTGCAGGACGGCGCCGCCGCGGCGCCGGGTGGTGATCAGGTTCGCCTCGCGCAGGACGCCCGCGTGCTGGCTCGCCGCCGCGGGCGAGATGTTGAGCCGGCGGGCCAGTTCGCCGGTGCTGCAGCCCTCCGCGACGACGCCCAGGGCGGCGGCCCTGGTCCGGCCGAGCAGCGCGCCGAGGGGCTTGTGATCGGGCTCCCCGTCCCCCCAGAGCGCGGCCGCGGCGAGCGGATCGGCGAGGGCGGGGACGGCCAGGATCGGCGGTGCGCTCTCGTCGGCGAGGTCGGTCAGCAGTTCCGCATGGCCGACCATGAACACCGTCGGCACCAGGACCAGCCCGCGGCCGTTCAGGCAGACGTCCAGCTCCCGGGGGAAGCGGACCTTCAGCACGGGGGCCTCCCACCGGACCAGCGTCGGGGAGACGGCCTCCAGCAGCCGTTCGATGCCGCCCTCCAGCACGGTGCGCGCCCAGTCGGCCCGGACGGCGTCCAACTGCCCGCGCATCCGCTGCCAGTGGGGCTGCACCACCGCGCGGTAGCAGGCGTCCAGCGAGTCGGCGAGGACGCGCCGGGCCTCCTGGTCGCCGTCCGCCAGGGCCCGCAGCCACCCCGGGGCGGCCCGGGGCAGCGACAGGTGCTGCAACTCCAGGCGCAGCAGGGCGTCGGGGGTGCTCAGCAGGCGGTCGACGCCGGACTCGATGGTCGGCTCGGTGCCGGTCAGGGCGATCAGGTCGAGGCCCGGCCCACTGCGCGGCAACAGCGAGGCGAGCGGGCGCGCCTCGTGGCTCAACTGTCCGTCGAGCCGGCCGCGCAGGCTCTGGCGCCAGGGGTGGAAGACCGCCGGGACGTTCGGGCAGGTCAGCAGGATCAGCGCGTGGCCGGTCTCGGCTGCCGCCCCGACCGTGGAGACCGTTCTCGTCCGCGCCAGGTCGTCGGCCGTGAAGTGGATCCGCAGCACCGAAGTCCCTCCCATGCCTCCGCCGCTGCCGGAAGTCTCGCGCCCCCGGCCGTGCGCCGTCCAGCAGGGGCTTTAAGCCTGGGCCGAAAAGCCTGTCGCTGCACGGCCCGGCCACCGCACGATGGAGCCGTGCAGCCCGTGCAGGAGGTCTCGCCGCCCCGACGGGGGTGGGGCGGCGGGACGGGGTGCCGAGGTGGCCCGGCGGTGGGCGCGGGCGCTCAGGCCGGGGCGGGCGCGGGCGCTCACGCCGGGGTGGGCGCGAGCGCTCAGGCCGGGGTCACCTTGAGGTTGCCGCCGTCGACGGCCACCTGGTACTCGGGCAGCGGCTTGATGGCCGGACCCTCGACGCGGGCGCCGGTGGACATGTTGAACGAACTGCCGTGGCACGGGCACTTGATCAGCTGGTCCTCGACCTTGTCGACCACGCACCCGGCGTGGGTGCAGACGGCGCTGAAGGCCTCGTACTGGCCCGCGGCCGGCTGGGTGACGACGATCTTCTTCTCGCGGTAGACCTTGCCGCCGCCCACCGGCACGTCCGTGGCCGGGCCGACCACCACCGGCTCCTTGGCCGCGGCGGGGGCCGAGCTCTTGGCCGTGGTGGAGGAGCTGTCGGAGGCGCAGCCGGACAGGGCGACGGTGCCTCCGGCGGCCAGGACGGCGGCGGCACCGCAGAGCACGGTGCGACGGGAGGCGGCGGGGCTCTCGGGGGCCTCGGACATCGGTGGCTGCTCCTGGGGGGGGTGGGGGCGGTCGACGGTCAGCGGCAGTCTATGCGCCGCACCCGGCCGTCCCGTGGCGGGACGGCCGGGTGCGGTACCGGAGGGCCGGGTGGGCTGTCGGCGGTGCCGGGCCGGCTACTTCTTGGCGGCGGCCCGCTTGCGCGGGGCCTTCACCGCGACCGGGGCGTCGTTGAACTCCCCCGGCAGGATGTCCCGCAGGAACTTGCCGGTGTGGCTGTCCGGGACGGCGGCGATCTGCTCCGGGGTGCCCTCGGCGACCACCGTGCCGCCGCCGGAACCGCCCTCGGGGCCCATGTCGACGATCCAGTCGGCGGTCTTGATCACATCGAGGTTGTGCTCGATGACGATCACCGTGTTGCCCTTCTCCACCAGACCGGTGAGGACCTTGATCAGCTTGCTGATGTCCTCGAAGTGCAGACCGGTGGTCGGCTCGTCCAGCACGTAGACCGTCCGCCCGGTGGAGCGCTTCTGCAGCTCGGAGGCGAGCTTCACGCGCTGCGCCTCGCCGCCGGAGAGCGTCGGCGCGGACTGGCCGAGCCGGACGTAGCCGAGGCCGACGTCGTTGAGCGTCCGCAGGTGCCGGGCGATCGCCGGGACGGCCTCGAAGAAGTGCAGCGCCTCCTCGATCGGCATGTCCAGCACCTCGGCGATGGACTTGCCCTTGTAGTGCACCTCCAGCGTCTCCCGGTTGTACCGGGCGCCGTGGCAGACCTCGCACGGCACGTAGACGTCCGGCAGGAAGTTCATCTCGATCTTGATCGTGCCGTCGCCGGAGCAGTTCTCGCAGCGGCCGCCCTTGACGTTGAACGAGAACCGGCCGGGCAGGTAGCCGCGGACCTTGGCCTCCTGCGTCTCCGCGAAGAGCCGCCGGACGTGGTCGAACACGCCGGTGTAGGTGGCCGGGTTGGAACGCGGGGTCCGGCCGATCGGCGACTGGTCGACGTGCACCACCTTGTCCACCAGGTCGGTGCCGGTGATCCGGGTGTGCCGGCCGGGCACGCTGCGGGCGCCGTTCAGCTCCCGGGCGAGGTGGGTGTAGAGGATGTCGTTGACCAGCGTCGACTTGCCGGAGCCGGAGACACCGGTGATCGCGGTGAAGGTGCCGAGCGGGAAGCCGACCGTGACGTCCTTGAGGTTGTGCTCGCGGGCGCCGTGGACGGTCAGCTGGCGCTTGCCGTCCCGCGGGCGGCGGGCGGCCGGGATCGGGATGCTGCGCTTGCCGGAGAGGTACTGGCCGGTGAGCGACTCCTTGTTGCCGAGCAGCTCCTTCAGCGAGCCCGAGTGCACCACCTTGCCGCCGTGCTCGCCGGCGCCGGGGCCGATGTCGACCACCCAGTCGGCCGTCTTGATGGTGTCCTCGTCGTGCTCGACGACGATCAGGGTGTTGCCGATGTCCCGCAGGCGGACCAGCGTCTCGATCAGGCGGTGGTTGTCCCGCTGGTGCAGGCCGATCGACGGCTCGTCCAGCACGTAGAGCACGCCGACCAGACCGGAGCCGATCTGGGTGGCCAGCCGGATGCGCTGGGCCTCGCCGCCGGAGAGGGTGCCCGCCGCGCGGTTGAGCGAGAGGTAGTCCAGGCCGACGTCGACCAGGAAGCGGAGCCGCTCGTTGACCTCCTTGAGGACGCGCTCGGCGATCTTCTTGTCGCGGGCGTTGAGCTTCATCGCGCCCAGGAACTCGGAGCAGTCGCTGATCGACATCGCCGAGACGTCGGCGATGGACCGGCCCTCGACCGTCACCGCGAGCACGATCGGCTTGAGCCGGGTGCCCTCGCAGGTCGGGCAGGGCACCTCGCGCATGTAGCCCTCGAAGCGCTCGCGGCTGGAGTCGCTCTCCGCCTCGCTGTGCCGGCGCTGGATGAACGGCACCGCGCCCTCGAAGCCCGTGGTGTACGAGCGGTCCCGGCCGTAGCGGTTGCGGTAGCGCACCTCGACCTGGTGCTTGTGGCCGTACAGCAGCGCCTTCTTGGCGCGGGCCGGAAGGCCGGCCCAGGGGATGTCGGTGCGGAAGCCCAGCTCGCCGGCGAGGGCGTCGATCAGGCGCTGGAAGTACTCCTTGGTGTGGCCGCCGGACCACGGGTGGATGGCGCCCTCGTCCAGCGAGCGCTCCTCGTCCGGGACGACCAGCTCCGGGTCCACCTCCATCCGGTTGCCGAGGCCGGAGCAGTCCGGGCAGGCGCCGAACGGCGAGTTGAAGGAGAACGAGCGCGGCTCCAGCTCCTCGAACGACACGTCGTCGTACGGGCAGTAGAGGTGCTCGGAGTACATCCGCTCGCGCTCCGGGTCGTCCTCCGCGAGGTCGACGAAGTCGAGCACGACCATGCCGCCGCTCAGCCGCAGGGCCGTCTCCACCGAGTCGGTCAGCCGCCGCTTGGCGCTCCCCTTGACGGTGAGCCGGTCGATGACCACCTCGACCGTGTGCTTCTCCTGCTTCTTGAGCTTGGGCGGCTCGGCGAGCTGGATCGTCTCGCCGTCCACCCGGGCGCGGGCGTAGCCCTTGGACTGGAGGTCGGCGAAGAGGTCGACGAACTCGCCCTTGCGCTCGCGCACCACCGGGCTGAGCACCTGGAACCGGGTGCCCTCGGCGAGCTCCAGCACCTTGTCCACGATGGCCTGCGGGGACTGCTTGGCGATCGGGCGGCCGCAGTGCGGGCAGTGCGGCTTGCCGATCCGCGCGAACAGCAGGCGCAGGTAGTCGTAGACCTCGGTGATGGTGCCGACGGTCGACCGCGGGTTGCGGTTGGTGGACTTCTGGTCGATCGAGACGGCCGGGGAGAGGCCCTCGATGAAGTCGACGTCGGGCTTGTCCATCTGCCCGAGGAACTGCCGGGCGTAGGAGGAGAGCGATTCGACGTAGCGGCGCTGGCCCTCGGCGAAGATCGTGTCGAAGGCCAGCGAGGACTTGCCGGAGCCGGAGAGGCCCGTGAAGACGATGAGGGAGTCGCGGGGCAGGTCGAGCGAGACGTTCTTGAGATTGTGCTCGCGAGCACCGCGGACGATGAGGCGGTCGGCCACTGCTTCTGGCGCCTTTCTCCGGGGCGAGACGGCTTGCGGTGAGAGGTGTTCTTCTTCCAGGATGCGGCAGCCAGCCTATAGCGCAGGCGTTCGATTATCGAGCTCGTCCAGCGGAGTCCACCCGAACGAGTGACGGCCCGGCCCCGACCGTCCGCACCCGGTCCCGGAAAGCACCTGCTCAGGGCCCGGATCGGCGATAGCGTCACCTGGTGAACGAGCGGTGCCCCCCGCGGGCAACGCCCCGCCTCCCACCGGAAGGCCGATTTCGATGACCGACCCGCAGACCGCCGCCGCCCTCGCCGCCGACCGGCTGAGCCTGGTCGAGGAGGGCACCCGGCACCTGCTGCACACCGTCTCCGGACTGAAGCCCGAGGCCGTCGCCGAGCCCTCCGCGCTCCCCGGCTGGACCAGGGGCCACGTGCTGGCGCACGTCTCCCGCAACGCCGACTCCCTGGTCAACCTCCTGAACGGCGCCCGCACCGGCACCGACATCCCGCAGTACCCCAGCAGCGAGGTGCGCGACCAGGGCATCGAGGACGGCGCCCCGCGCCCGGTGGACGTCCAGCTGGCCGACCTGCGCACCTCGGACGAGCGCTTCGCGGCCGCCGCCGCGCTCCTGCCCGCCGAGGCCTGGACGGCCGACGTCCGCCACCGCACCGGCTACGTCTTCCCGGCCTCCGACATCCCCTGGAAGCGCCTCGCCGAGGTCGAGTACCACCACGTGGACCTGGACGCCGGCTACACCCCCGCGCACTGGCCGGAGCTGTTCGCGGTCACCGAGTTCCGCAAGCTCTCCGCACGGCTGGCCGGCGCCGACCTGCCCGCCGTCGAGCTGGTCTCCGACGACACCGAGGACCGCGCCGTGATCGGCACCGGCACACCGGCGCTGACCGTCGAGGGGCCGGTCCGGGCGCTGCTCGCCTGGCTCTCCGGCCGCTCCGACGGCGACGGCCTGCGCCGCGCCCCCGACGCCGCGCTCCCCCAGCTTCCCCCGATGGGCTGACCGCGCGAGGATGATCCCAGGACCGACAGAGCGAGGAGCGGACGGATGACGTACCACGGAGCGGTCAAGGTCGGCGGACCGCCGGACGTGCGCGAGCTGGCCCACCTGATCATCACCAAGGTGGCCGTCGGCCCGTACGACAACAACGCGTACCTGCTGCGCTGCCGGGCCACCGACGAGCAGCTGCTGATCGACGCCGCGGCCGACGCGCCCGTCCTGCTGGAGACCGTCGGCGACGACCTCGCCACCGTGGTCACCACGCACCGCCACCACGACCACTGGGGCGCGCTCGCCGAGGTGGTCGCCACCACCGGCGCCCGCACCGCGGCCGGCGAGCACGACGCCGAGGGCATCGACGTCCCGACCGAGCTGCGGCTGGCCGACGGCGACCGGCTGCGGGTCGGCCAGGTCGAGCTGACCGTCCGGCACCTGGTCGGCCACACCCCGGGGGCGATCGTGCTGGTCTACGACGACCCGCAGGGCCACCCGCACGTCTTCACCGGCGACTGCCTGTTCCCAGGCGGGGTGGGGAACACCTGGGGCGACGCGGCGGCCTTCGAGAGCCTGTACCGGGACGTCAACGAGAAGATCTTCGACGCCCTGCCGGACGAGGCCTGGGTCTACCCCGGGCACGGCAACGACACCACGCTCGGCGCCGAGCGCCCGCACCTCCAGGAGTGGCGCGAGCGCGGCTGGTAGCCCCGAACGCGCAGTGGCCCCCGCGACCGGAGACGGTCGCGGGGCCACTGCCGTGCGCGGGGTGGTGCGAGGGGTCAGGCGTCGACCTTCTCCGCCGGCTCGACCGCCTCCCGCTCCTGCTTCTTCGCGGCCATCAGGCTGGTCACGGTGGTGACGGCGAGCACCACCACGATGAAGCCCAGCGAGAACGGGATGCCGATCTCCGGCACGTGCACACCCTGCTCGTGCATCGCGTGCAGCACCAGCTTCACGCCGATGAAGCCGAGGATCACCGACAGGCCGTACGAGAGGTGGACCAGCTTCTTCAGCAGCCCGCCGATCAGGAAGTACAGCTGGCGCAGACCCATCAGGGCGAAGGCGTTGGCGGTGAAGACGATGTACGGGTCCTGGGTCAGACCGAAGATCGCGGGGATCGAGTCCAGCGCGAACAGCACGTCGGTGGTGCCGATCGCCAGCATCACGATCAGCATCGGCGTCATCAGCCGACGGCCGTTCTCCCGGATGAAGAGCCTGGTGCCGTGGTACTTGTCGGTGGACGGGAAGCGCCGCTCGATCGACTTGAGCAGGCGGTTCTCCTCGAACTCCTCGTCCTCCTCCTCGGCCCGGGCCTCCTTGATCAGCTTCCACGCGGTCCAGACCAGGAAGGCGCCGAAGATGAAGAACACCCACGAGAACTGGGCCACCAGGGCCGCGCCGCCGGCGATGAAGACCGCGCGCAGCACCAGCGCGATGATCACGCCGAACATCAGCACGCGCTGCTGGTAGATCCTCGGCACCGCGAACTTGCCCATGATCAGGATGAACACGAACAGGTTGTCGACGCTGAGCGACTTCTCGGTGATGTAGCCGGCGAAGAACTCACCGGCCGGCTGCGAACCGGAGTGCCACCAGAGGAACCCGCCGAAGACCGCTGCGAGCACGATCCAGACCGTGGTCCAGATTCCCGCTTCCTTGACCGAGACCTCGTGCGGCTTGCGGCCGCCGATGAAGAAGTCGGCCACGACCAGCGCCAACAGCACACCGATCGTGCCGACCCACATGCTTACGGAAACGTCCACTACTGCTCCTCCGGCAGGTAGGCGAGACAGTCATCGTCACTGCCGGAGGTCTCTTCCGCCCGTGGGGCTCGCGACCGCGAGCGCTCGGACCAGCGCCCCGGGGCGCCGCTACCGGGGCGCCCGTGATGACGGGACTACTGCAGGGAATACTCCCCTCCGCTGCCATCGAGGGTAACAGGAATTCCAAGTGAAGGTAAAGAAGGTAAAGAACGCCCCCGGGGGGCGGGGCGGCGGCCGCCTAGAGGAACGGCTCGATGGCCGGCAGCAGGTCCTGGAAGGTCCGGCCGCGGGCGGGCGCACCGATCGCCTGCATCCCCCAGCCGCCGGACGGCTCGCGGAAGACCTTGGCCATGATCTGACCGGTGTGCGGCCCGCCACCGGCGAGCTCGTACCGGGCGAGCTCCAGCCCGGTGGACTCGTCCACCAGCCGGCAGTAGGCGTTCTGCACCTCGGCGAAGGTCTGCCCGGTGTAGGAGCTGACCGTGAACACCACCTGGGTGATGTGCGCCGGCACGTGCACCAGGTCGACCAGGATCGACTCGTCGTCGCCGCCCGCGCCGGTGCCGCCGACCAGGTTGTCCCCCGTGTGCCTGACCGAGCCGTCGTTGCTCTCCAGGTGCTGGAAGAAGACCACGTCGGACGGGGTCTGCTCGGCGTAGAGCAGCGCCGAGGCGTCCAGGTCGATCTGCCGGGTCCGGCTGCCGAACAGGCCCCGCTTGGGCGCCGCCCTCCAGCCCAGCCCCATCCGGACGACCGTCAGCGACTCGCCCGTCCCCTTCTGCAGGCTGACCTGCTGCCCCTTGGCAAGGTTCACCGACACGGCGTCGTCCTCTCTGCCCGGCCGCGCGGCGGTTCGCCGCGCAGGCTCCACGGTGGAACACCCCGTTGCCGTCCCCCGGCTGAGGCCCCCTGGTGCTCCCGCCCCGTCCCGGAGGCGGCACCGCAGGAAAGCCTAGGGCCTGCGGTCCGGCGCTTCGCCCGCCGCCTACCCGTTTGTGGCAAGGATGAGACACCGCCGGGCTTGACCGGTGCCGGAACCGGCCAAACCCGGCGGGGGTGAAGGTGCCCGAGGCCCCTGGGCGGGCCCCCGGGACGGGGCCTACGCGATCCCGGCCTCGCGCATCTGCCGCAGCTCCTTCTTCAGCTCCTTGACCTCGTCCCGCAGCCGGGCCGCGACCTCGAACTGGAGGTCCGTCGCGGCGGCGTGCATCCGGTCCGTCATCGACTGGATCAGCTCGGCCAGCTCGGCGGCCGGCATCGACTTGGCCGGCTTGCGGTCCGCACCCAGCGCCGGCACCGGGGCCTTGCCCTTGGCCGCCGCGCCCCGGTACCCGGTGGAGAGCAGCTCGTCGGTGTCGACGTCCTCGCGGGCGAGGGTGTCCAGGATGTCGCCGATCTTCTTCCGCAGCGGCTGCGGGTCGATCCCGTGCTCCTTGTTGTAGGCCTGCTGCACGGCCCGGCGGCGGTTGGTCTCCTCGATCGCCCTCTCCATCGAGGGGGTGATCCGGTCCGCGTACATGTGGACCTGGCCGGAGACGTTCCGGGCCGCGCGGCCGATGGTCTGGATCAGCGAGGTGCCGGAGCGCAGGAAGCCCTCCTTGTCCGCGTCCAGGATCGCCACCAGGGAGACCTCGGGCAGGTCGAGGCCCTCACGGAGCAGGTTGATGCCGACCAGCACGTCGTACCTGCCCGCGCGCAGCTCGCGCAGCAGCTCGACCCGGCGCAGCGTGTCGACGTCGCTGTGCAGGTAGCGGACCCGGATGTCCAGGCCGAGCATGTAGTCGGTGAGGTCCTCGGCCATCTTCTTGGTGAGCGTGGTGACCAGGACGCGCTCGTCCCGCTCCACCCGCTTGCGCACCTCGTGGACCAGGTCGTCGATCTGGCCCTCGGTGGGCTTGACGATCACCTCGGGGTCGATCAGGCCGGTCGGGCGGATGATCTGCTCGACCTGGCCGTCGCCGCGGGAGAGCTCGTACGGGCCGGGGGTGGCCGAGAGGTAGACGGTCTGGTCGATCCGCTCCAGGAACTCCTCCCACTTCAGCGGGCGGTTGTCCATCGCGGAGGGCAGCCGGAAGCCGTGCTCGACCAGGGTGCGCTTGCGCGAGGCGTCGCCCTCGTACATCGCGCCGATCTGCGGGACGGTGACGTGCGACTCGTCGACGACCAGGAGGAAGTCCTCCGGGAAGTAGTCGAGCAGGGTGTTCGGCGGGGAGCCCGGCTCGCGGCCGTCGAAGTGCATCGAGTAGTTCTCGACGCCCGAGCAGGTGCCGATCTGGCGGAGCATCTCGATGTCGTACGTGGTGCGCATCCGCAGCCGCTGGGCCTCCAGCAGCTTGCCCTGCTTCTCCAGCCTGGCGAGCGTCTGCTCCAGCTCCTGCTCGATGCCGTTGACGGCGCGTTCCATCCGCTCCGGGCCGGCCACGTAGTGCGAGGCGGGGAAGACGTGGACGGCGTCGTCCTGGCTGATGATCTCGCCGGTGAGCGGGTGCAGCGTGTACAGCGCCTCGATCTCGTCGCCGAACATCTCGATCCGGACGGCGAGCTCCTCGTACACCGGGAAGATCTCGATGGTGTCGCCGCGGACCCGGAAGGTGCCGCGGGTGAAGGCGAGGTCGTTGCGGGTGTACTGGATGTCGACGAAGCGGCGCAGCAGCACGTCGCGGTCGATCTCCTCGCCGACCTTGAGCCGCACCATCCGGTCCACGTACTCCTGCGGGGTGCCGAGGCCGTAGATGCAGGAGACGGAGGCGACCACGACCACGTCCCGGCGGGTGAGCAGCGAGTTGGTGGCGGAGTGGCGCAGCCGCTCGACCTCCTCGTTGATCGAGGAGTCCTTCTCGATGTAGGTGTCCGTCTGCGGGACGTACGCCTCGGGCTGGTAGTAGTCGTAGTACGAGACGAAGTACTCGACGGCGTTGTTCGGCAGCAGCTCGCGGAACTCGTTGGCCAGCTGGGCGGCCAGCGTCTTGTTCGGCGCCATCACCAGGGTGGGGCGCTGCAGCTTCTCGATCATCCAGGCCGTGGTGGCCGACTTGCCGGTGCCGGTGGCACCGAGCAGGACGACGTCCTTCTCCCCCGCGCGGATCCGGCGCTCCAGCTCGGCGATGGCCGCGGGCTGGTCGCCGTTGGGCTGGTAGGGACTGACGACCTCGAAGGGCGCCACTGACCGCTCAATGCTCGTGATGGGTCGCACGTGTCCACCGTACGACCCGCCACCGACAAAGATGACCGACTCCCGCGACCCGGGCCGCGGAGGCCCGGGCCCGGGCCCGGCCGGTGCTTCCTAGCGGGCGCTGTCCCGGGCCAGGGCGACCAGGCGGGAGATCGCCCGGAGGTACTTCTTCCGGTAGCCGCCGCGCAGCATCTCCTCCGGGAACACCTGGTCGAAGGGGACGCCGGAGGCGGTGATCGGCAGCTCGCGGTCGTACATCCGGTCGGCGAGGACGACCAGGCGCAGCGCCGTGGACTGGTCGTCGACCCGGCGCACCCCGCGCAGGCAGACCGCGGTCACGTCGTCCAGCATCGCGCCGTAGCGGCTGGGGTGGACGGCGGACAGGTGGTCGAGCAGCGCGCCGAAGTCGTCCAGCGAGGCGCCCGGGGTCCGGGCGGCCACGGCCTCGACCCGGGCGTCGGTGTACGGCGGCGGGGCGTCCGGCAGGCCGCGGTGGCGGTAGTCCTGGCCGTCGATCCGCATCGGGCGGAAGTGCGCGGACAGGCCCTGGATCTCGCGCAGGAAGTCGGCGGCGGCGAACCGGCCCTCGCCGAGCTTCTCGGGCAGCGTGTTGGAGGTGGCGCAGAGCTTCACGCCGTTGTCGACCAGCCGGCCGAGCAGGGTGGAGACCAGCACGGTGTCGCCCGGGTCGTCCAGCTCGAACTCGTCGATGCAGAGCAGCTTGTGCCCGGAGAGGGTGGTCACGGCCTGCTGGAAGCCGAGCGCGCCGACCAGGTTGGTGAGCTCGACGAAGGTGCCGAAGGCCTTGGGGCCGGGGGCGGCGTGCCAGAGCGAGGCGAGCAGGTGGGTCTTGCCGACGCCGTAGCCGCCGTCGAGGTAGACGCCGGCCGGGCCGGTGGGCGCGGGGGCGCTGCGGCGGAACCAGCTGCGCCTGGGCGCGGACCCGTTTCCGCCGTTGAGGCCGCCGGCGAACTGCTCCAGGACCTGCACCGCCTCGTACTGGCTGGGCTGGCCCGGGTCCGGGAGGTACGTCCCGAAGCCGACCTCGGAGAAGCGCGGCGGCGGGACCATCTCGGCCACCAGGCGCTCGGCGGGGACGACGGGCCGCCGGTCGGTGAGGGCGGTCGGGGCGGCGGACGGGGCGGCGGTCGCTATGGACTCGGTCGCGGCGTCGGGGTGTGGGGCTGCTGCGGGCACGGTACTAGAGGGTACGCCTGGTCGCGCGCCGGCCTGTTCGGGGCCGCCGGCGGGGGCCGGTGGAAGACTGGTGGCATGCATCAGTTGATCAGCCCGCTGGCCGAGCCGTTCGCCGATCCCGCCTCGCTGGAGTCGCTGGCCGCCGTCTACGCGTACCCCGACCAGGTGAATCACGGCCGGCCGTGGCTGCGCGCCAACATGGTGGCCGGCCTGGACGGGGCGGCGAAGCTGGACGGGCTCTCGGAGGGGCTGTCCGGGGACGCCGACAAGCGGATCTTCGGGGTGCTGCGGGCGCTGTCCGACGTGGTGCTGGTCGGCGCCGAGACGGTCCGCGCCGAGGGCTACCGGCCCGGGCGGGCGCGGGCCGAGTTCGCCGCGGCGCGCCGCGCGGCCGGGCAGGCCCCGGCGCCGGCGATCGCGGTGGTCAGCCGGTCGCTGCGGCTCGACCTGGCGGCGCCGCTGTTCACCGAGCCGCTGGTCCGGACGGTGGTGATCACCACCGGGGACGCGCCCCCCGCGCGCCTGGCCGAGGTCGCCGAGGTGGCCGAGGTGATCGTCGCCGGGCGGGGTTCGGTGGACCTGGGGGCGGCGGTGGCGGCACTGGTCGAACGGGGCCGGACGCGGCTGCTGACCGAGGGCGGCCCGCGACTGCTCGGGCAGCTGGCCGCGGCGGGGCTGCTGGACGAGCTGTGCCTGTCGGTCGCGCCGCTGGTCACGGCAGGCGACGCGCCGCGCATCATCCGCGATGCGCAAATGCCTGACGTGCAGCGGATGCGGCTGGTCTCATTGATCGAGCAGAAAGGATTCCTCTTCACCCGCTACCTGCGTCTTCACCCGCAGTCCGCCTCCTCGGCCCCCTGATCGCCGGACGTGGCCGCGCCCCCTCCGGGGACGGCCCGACCGCGCGGCCCGGGCGGCCCGCGGAGCAGCGTGCGGAAAGCTTCCGCCGGGCAGTATGGGATGCGATGCCGGGGCCCGGGGGCCGGCCACTGGAAGGGACTCACGTGTTCAAGACGGTACTGATGATCGAGAAGGCGCTCTCCGACGCCGACGTGGAGCTGGTCACCACGCTCCACAGCGACGAGAAGGTGTCCTTCGTCGTCCTGATGCAGCCGCGCGGCAAGCAGGACGAGCTGCTGCGGGCGCTGGACGACGTCGCCCTCGGCCACCTGGACAAGGTGGTGCACGAGCACGACGAGTCCGAGAGCGGGCCGACGGTGGGCGACGAGTCGCTGGCGCACAGCCTGCGCCACCTGCGGGCCGCCGGGGCCGAGGCGGTCGGCGAACTGGTCGAGGACAAGCCGCTGGACCGGCTGCGCTCGGTGGTCGAGGAACACCGGGCCGACGAGGTCGTCGTGCTGACCTCGCCGCACTTCGTGGAGGAGTTCTTCCACCGCGACTGGGCCTCCCAGGCCCGGCACAAGGTGGGCGTCCCGGTCCTGCGGCTGTTCGCCAGCGACTCCTGACCGGACGCGCACGTGGTGCAGAATCGTCCTTGCGGTCCGCCCGCGAGGACGATTCGCACATCGGCTCGCGGACCCCGCCGCACAACCTGTCCTTCCCTCCTGGCCCGCCGTACGGGCGGGAGGGGCCCATCGCCCGTACGGAGCCCCGCCTTGAACGACGCCGCGCACGACCTGCACGCCCCGCACTTCATCGGCATCGGCGGCGCCGGGATGTCCGGCCTGGCGAAGATCCTCGCGGTGCGCGGCGCCAGCGTCTCCGGCAGCGACTCCAAGGAGTCCGAGACCGTCCTCGCGCTGCGCGCACTCGGCGCCAGCGTGCACATCGGCCACGCCGCCGAGCACGTCCCGGACGGCGTCAGCAGCGTCGTGGTCTCCAGCGCGATCCGCGCGGACAACCCGGAGCTGGTCGCCGCCCGCGAGCGCGGCATCCCGGTCGTCCACCGCTCCGACGCACTGGCCGCGCTGATGGGCGGCCGCCGGGCGCTGGCGGTGGCCGGCACCCACGGCAAGACCACCACCACCAGCATGCTCGCCGTCGCCCTCGGCGAGCTGGGCCTCGACCCCTCGTACGCGATCGGCGGCGACCTCGACGCACCCGGCTCCAACGCCCACCACGGCACCGGCGAGATCTTCGTCGCCGAGGCCGACGAGAGCGACCGCAGCTTCCACAAGTACGCGCCCGAGGTGGCGATCGTGCTCAACGTGGAGCTGGACCACCACGCCAACTACGCCTCGATCGACGAGATCTACGAGTCCTTCGAGACCTTCGTCGGCCGGATCACCCCCGGCGGCACCCTGGTCGTCTCCGCCGACCACGACGGCGCCCGCGAGCTGACCTCCCGGGTCGCCGGCCGCGCGGGCCTGAACGTGGTCACCGTCGGCGCCGCCGAGGACGCCGACGTCCGCGTCCTGTCGGTCACCGCCCGCGGCATGACCAGCGAGGTCACCGTCCTGCTGGACGGCCAGGAGCTGGCCTTCACCGTCTCGGTGCCCGGCCGCCACTACGCCCACAACGCGGTCGCCGCGCTGGCCGCCGGCGTGGCCCTCGGCGTCCCCGCCGCCGACCTCGCCAAGGCGCTCGGCTCCTACACCGGCGTGCGGCGCCGGCTCCAGCTCAAGGGCGAGGCCGGCGGCGTCCAGGTGATCGACTCCTACGCCCACCACCCGACCGAGATGACCGCCGACCTGGAGGCGATCCGCGAGGGCCTGGAGGGCTCCGGCCGGGTGCTGGTGGTCTTCCAGCCGCACCTGTTCAGCCGCACCCAGCAGCTCGCCGAGGAGATGGGCCGGGCGCTCGCCCTCGCCGACGCCTCGGTGGTGCTCGACATCTACCCGGCCCGCGAGGACCCGATCCCCGGCGTCACCAGCGAGCTGATCATCGACGCCGCCCGCCGGGCCGGCGCCGACGTCACCGCCGAGCACGCCTTCGACGCCGCCCCCGCCCTGCTGGCCGGCCTGGCCCGCCCGGGCGACCTGCTGCTCACCATGGGCGCCGGCGACGTCACCAACCTCGGGCCGGAAATCCTTCGGCACCTCGAAAGCGTTGCCACCAACGTCTGATTCCGCCCGACGGGAGCCGTGATGAGCTACGAGATCGAGAAGTCCGACGCCGAGTGGCGCGCCCAGCTCACGCCGGAGGAGTACCACGTCCTCCGCGAGGCGGGCACCGAGCGCCCCTTCGCCGGCGAGTACACCGACACCAAGACGGTCGGCGTCTACGGCTGCCGGGCCTGCGGCGCCGAGCTGTTCAGCTCGGAGACCAAGTTCGACAGCCACTGCGGCTGGCCGTCCTACTTCGCGCCGCTGGCCGAGGACCGCGTCCAGTACATCGAGGACACCTCGCTCGGCATGCGCCGGGTCGAGGTCCGCTGCGCCCGCTGCGGCGGGCACCTCGGGCACGTCTTCGAGGGCGAGGGCTACGGCACGCCCACCGACCAGCGGTACTGCATCAACAGCATCTCGCTGACCCTCAAGCCGGCCGACGGGGCCTGACGAAGCGGGGCCGTGGGCCCGGGAGCCGTGACCGGCTCCCGGGCCCACGCGCTATCCGGAGACCGGGTGGAAGCGGACCGGGAGGTGGACCAGGGCGCGGTGGAACGGGCCCGGACGCCAGAGGAGTTCCTCGGCGGGGGTGGCCAGTTCGAGGTCGCTCAGCCGGCTGGTGAGCTGCTCGATCGCGGTGATCGCGATCAGCAGCGCGGGGTCGCGGGCCGGGCAGGCGTGCGGGCCGGCCGCCCAGGCCAGGTGCGCGGACTCGCCGCTGCGCAGGCCGGTGCCCTCCGCGGGCGGCGCGGCCTGGGAGTTGGCGGCCGCGTAGGAGACCAGCACCAGTGAGCCGGCCGGGATCTCCCGGCCGTGGAAGGTGATGTCGTACCGCGGGTAGTGCGCCGAGAGGTTGGCCATCGGCGGCTCGTGCCAGAGCACCTCGTCGATCGCCTGGTAGGCCGTCATCGCGCCGCCGATCAGCGAGCCGGCGTAGCGGGCGTCGGTGAGCAGGCGCAGCAGGGCGTTGCCGATCAGGTTGGTGGTCGGCTCGTGCCCGGCGATCATGGTCAGGGTGATCTGCCGGATCACCTCCTCGTTGTCCAGCCCGGCGGGGTGGGTGACGAACCACGAGGTGAGGTCGTGCCGGGGGCGCTCGCGCCGCTCGGCGACCATGGCGGTGACCACCGCGACGAGGTCCCCGTAGGCGGCCACGGCCTTCTCGGTGGACTCGATCATCCCGGCGATGCCGGCCACCAGCCGCGCGCCGTGCTCCTCGGGCACGCCGAACCAGGTGGTGACGACGGAGATCGGCAGCTGCCGGGCGTACTCGGCGATCAGGTCGGCGGTGCCGACCGCCTCGAAGGCCCCGATCAGCCGGTGGGCCACCTCGGCCACCCGGCGCTGGAGCAGGTGCGGTTCGAGCAGGGCGAGCCCGTCCGTGATCACCCGGCGGTAGCGGGCGTGCACCTCGCCGTCGCTGAACAGGGCGGTGGGGCGGTAGCCGAGCATCGGCAGCAGCGGGGAGGTCGGCGGGACGGTCTGCTGCCAGGCCCGGGAGTCCTTGGAGAAGGTGTCGGTGTCGCGCAGCAGGTCCAGGGCCGCCTGGTAGTCGGTGACCAGCAGGGCCTCGACGCCGGGGGCGATCTCCACCGGGGCGACGGCGCCGTGCCGGCGCAGCCGGTCGTAGACGAGCTGCGGGTCGGCGGCGAACGCCGGGCCGTAGATCGGGGTCGGTCGCTGGGCCGACGCGGGTGCCGGGACGGCGGGTGCGGCGGCGTCGCAGCCCGGGACGGCGGCGGCCGGGGTGGCGGCGTCGGGGGCGGTGCGGGTGTCGGTCACGGCCCCTCCGGGGCGGGATCGGGGGCTGGGGGCAGACCGTGCAGGACGTGCTCGGCGAGCGCGATCAGCGCGTCCAGGCTGGAACGGCGCTCACGGGCGTCGCAGAGCACCAGCGGAGTGGCGGGGTGCAGGTCCAGGTGGGCCCGGAGCACGTCCACGGAGTGCACCGGCGCGTCGGGGAAGCCGTTGACGGCCACCGCGTAGGGCAGGCCCTGCTCCTCGACCATGTCCATGATCTCGAAGGAGTCCGCCAGCCGGCGGGTGTCGGCCAGCACCAGCGCGCCCAGGGCGCCGCGGGCGATGTCCTGCCAGAGCGGGAAGAACCGGCGCTGCCCGGGTGTGCCGAAGAGGTACAGCACCACCTGGCCGGGCAGGGTGAGGCGGCCGAAGTCGACCGCGACCGTGGTGGTGCGTTTGCCGGGCAGCAGCGCGGCGTCGTCGACGGGCGCCCCGGTCTCGGTCATCGCCTCCTCGGTGTGGAGGGTCGCGATCTCCGACAGGGTGCGGATCAGCGTCGTCTTGCCGACGCCGAACGGGCCGGCGACGACCAGCTTCATCAGGGTCTGGTCCCGGTCGGGCAGGTAGCCCACGCGGCTCGCCCGACCGGTGCGGTCGGCCGGCCTACCGGAGTGCGCGGAGTCCAACGAGGAGCCTCTCGACGATGGTGCGGTCGGTCTGCTGGGCACGGGGGATCGGGGCGCGGGCGCGGAGGCAGCCCGCCTCGACCAGATCGGCCGCGAGGAAAACGGTGGCGCTCACCGGGAGCCGCAGGTGCGCGGCGGCCTCCACCACGGTCAGTGCGCCGGGCTGCAGCAACTCCCAGAGCCGGCGGTGCTCGGCCTCCAGCTCCGGCGACTCCGGCGACGGCGCGGTGCCCGTCGTGCACAGCACGGTGAGCCGCTCGAAGCCGGCGGTGCCCGGCCGGGACCGGCCGCCGGTGGCCAGGTAGGCGGGGACCATCCGCCTGCGGGGGACGGCGGTCATGACCGCGCTGTGGCGTCCTGCCGCCTGGCCGGGCTCGCCAGGGCGCGGCCGAGGGCGGCCACCTGGACCTGCATCTGGTAGGCCACGTTGCCGAGTTGGGCCTCCGGGGTGGTGAACACCGCCAGCGAGGTGTTCTCGCCGGCCGGGACGACGACGGCGAAGCCCAGGTCGGACTCGACCACGGTCTGGGCCAGCCGGGGCTGTTCGACGTCGGTGAACGAGGTGGTGAACGCCCGGGAGGCGGCGTGCAGGGTGGCCGTCATCGCGGCGACCCGCTCGGCGGAGGCGCGGCCGAGGCCGTCCGAGGCGCCCTCGACGAGACCGTCACCGGTGGCGATGAGCGCGTGCAGGACGCCCGGCAGCTCCAGCAGCGGGGTCAGCACCCACGAGATCTCGTCGGTGGCGGTGGGGCTGGACGTGCTGCTCACTGCTCGGCTCCTTCGGGGGACGGGGCGGGACGTTGGCCGGTCTGGCCCGTACGGGCGGCAGCGGGGCCGGTGTGGTCGGCCGCGCCGCCGTCGGGGTCGCCGTGGTCGGCGGCCCGGGCGTCGGTGCTGGTCCTCGCAGTGAGGGGCTGCGTGGTGGTCGGGGCGGGGGCGGTGCCGGCTGTGGGGGCCGGGTCGATCACGGGGTCGGTCGCGGGGTCGGGGTCGACAGCGGGGGCGGGGTCGGCGTCGGTCGCGGGGTCGGGGGCGACGGCGGAAGCGGCGGCGGCCGCGGCCTCGTCGGCGGCGGCGGCCGCTGCGACGGCGGCCCGGCCGGAGCCGGTGCCCTGCTGCAGCGCCTGCCAGCGGGCCGCCGCCTGCTCGGGCGTCCGGACGTCCGCGTCCACCGGGCCGTCGGCCGTCGGAGCCCCCGAAACAGCCCCCGGCGCGGCCGCCGGGTCCGCCGCGGCCGCGCCGTCGGCAGGCTGCGGACGGTGGGCGAGCGGCTGCCGCCGGCGCCGGCTGGGCAGTCCGCTGCCGTCGTCCGGCACGGCGTGCACGGACGGCACGACGTGCATGGCCGGCGCGTGCTGCCGGTCCGGCACCTCCTGCCCGGCCGGCTCCTCCGACCCGCCCCGCCGCACGGGCAGGGCCTGCACGGTGGGGGCCGGGGCCGGGCCGGAGCCGGACCGCAGCGGCAGCGGGGTGAGCACCGAGAGCGGCTGCTCACCGTCGACCACGGTCAGCAGCGCGGCCGGGATCCGCACGATGGTCCGCATGCCGCCGTACGGCGAGGGCTCGATGTGGCAGGAGAAGCCGTACTGCCGGGCGAGCTTGCCGACCACCGCGAAGCCGGTCTTCGGCGGGTTGCCCAGCTCGGTCAGCAGCACCTCGGGCGGGCCGGCCAGCAGCCGGCGGGCCCGGCCCAGCTGGTCCTCCTCCATCCCGATCCCGCTGTCGTCGACGATCACCAGCGCACCGCGGCCGCCCTGCTGGACGGTGACCGGCACGTCCGTCTCCGGGTGCGAGTACGAGGTGGCGTTGGCGAGCAGCTCGGCGATGGTGATGGCGAGCGGCTCGGCGGCGCGGGCCACCACGGCCAGCCGGTTCTCCCGCAGATGGTTGGCCACCTTGATCCGGGCGTAGCCGGGCACCCGGGAGAGCGCACCGATCACCACCTCGGCCAGCGGCGAGTCGGTCCGGGCCAGGCCGGGCCAGGCCTCGCAGAGCACGGCGATGGTCTGGATCCGGCGCAGCGCGACCTCGTTGCGGAAGTCGACCTCCAGCAGCCGCGGGTCGTCGTTGTCGTTCTGGAGCTGCTGGACGAGGCTCTGGATCTGGTAGAGCAGGGTCTGGATCTTGGAGGTGGCGCCGCGCATCGCGGCCCGGGCGGCGGCGTCGACCCGCTCGCGCTCCGCGGTCACCGCGGCGGCGGAGGCGTCCAGCACGGTCTGGAGCAGCCGGACCGCCTCCGGGCCGACCGCCTCGGCGTCCAGCGGCCCGGCGGCGGGGGCGTTGGGGTGGCTGAGCCGCAGCGCGGCGGTGGCCACCCGTTCCTCGGCCAGGTGGCCGATCTCGGCCAGCAGCGCCGTCTCGCGCTCCTCGGCGGCCGTCAGCAGGCGGCCGGCCTCGGCGGTGCGGTCCTCGGCGGCGCGGGCGTGCAGTTCGGCCTCGGCGGCCCGGTGCTCCGCCGTCGCGGTGCGCTGGTCCGCCTCGCGCACCCGGCCCTCGGCGGCCAGCGCGCGGGTCTCGGCCCGCTTGGTCTCCTCGGTGGCCCGGCGGGTGACCGCCTGCGCGTCGCGGAGCTGTTGCTCGCCCCGGGCCTGCCGGGCGTCGGCGGCGCGGGCGCGCTCCTCGCCGTGGGCGGCGGCCGTCTCGGCCGCGCCGGCGCGGGCGAGGGCCCGGGACCGTCCGCGGGCGAGGACACCGGCCGCCGCGAGCGCGGCGACCGCCGTCACGGTCAGGGCGAGCAGCGCGATCTGCGTCATCGAAGTCCTCGGAGGTCCTCGGTCGAAGGGGCTGGCGGGTGGCGCGGGACGGCGGGCGCCGGACCGGGACCGGGTCCCGTCCGACGGCGGACCCGGTCGGGGCGCGGCCCGGCCGGTCGCGGCCGGATCAGGCCGGGGCGGGGGCGTCCTGCGCGGAGCGCGGCCCCGGGGTGCCGCCGGGCTGTCCCGCCGACGCCTCGATCTCGCGGGCCACCAGCGCCACCTGGGTCATCGCCTCCAGCACGTTCGGCACGGCGCTGCCGTCCAGGTGCCGGTACTCGGCGGACACGGTGAGCACCAGCCGCTCGGGCAGGCCGAGTTCGGGGTAGCGCTGCTCGGCGATGATCCGCCGGGCGGCGTCCAGCGCGGGCGTGCCCTCGGCGTGCAGCGCGTGCGCGCGCTCGCGGACGTGTTCGAGGTAGGCGATGTGCGCCTGGACGCCGGAGCGGTCGAGCACCGGGCCGTGGCCGGGGACGAAGATCTCCGCGCCGGTGGCCAGGGCCTGCTCGCAGGCGCCGATGATGTTCTCCAGCGGGCCGGACCAGTGCGAGGGGTGGTCGCCGGGCTGCTCGGGCGTCGAGCCGAAGACCACGTCACCGGTGAACACGGCGCGCTGGTACGGCAGGTGGACCATCAGGTCGCCGCCGGTGTGCGCGGCGGGCAGGCCGGTGATCTGCACGGGGTAGTCCCCCACCCGCAGCTCCAGCTCGCCGCGGAAGACGGTGTGCGGGTGCACCGGCTCGGTCTGCGACCAGTCGAACTGTCCGAAATGGCGCTGCAGGTAGCCGCCGAGCGGCGACTCGGGGTCGCCACCGGCGACCAGCGCGTGCTGCTGCTTCGGGGCCGGCTCGTAGTGGATGTGCTCCAGCGCCTCGTGGGTGGCGATCACCTCGGCGTCGGGGAGCACGCCGGCGCCCCACAGGTGGTCGCCGTTGGCGTGGGTGACGACCACGCGGTCGACCTCGACGCCCTCGGGGAGCCGCTTGCGGCTCTCGGCGAGGAACTCCGCGGCGAGGGAGGGGTCGTAGGGGGTGTCGATCCAGAGCGCGGCCCTCGGCGAGGCCAGCAGACCGCAGTTGGCCAACCCCCAGCCCCGCTTGGGCGGGAGCCACACGTACAGGTCTTCGGCAATCGCGCTCACGTTCGCGCGGCTGGTCGTCATGGGCGCGATTATGCCGATGATGTGACTGTGGTGAGGCGAAACCCTTGCGATTCCAGCCAGTTCCGCCCCGAACTCGCCCGACCCGTCCGGATTGTCCGTATCACGGTCTGGACCATTCTGCCGCATCGGGCGCGGTGGCGGCACAGCCTGCGCGGCGGGCGGGCAGCCCGGCCCTCACACCGCCGGCAGCAGACGGCAGACCTCGACGGTCACGTCCACGGTGTCCAGGCCGATGACCCGGCCCTCGACCGCGGCGAATCCTTTCTCCCCCGACCGGAACAGCGCCGCCAGCGGGGACTTCCGGGTCGCCGCCGCCAGCGCCTCCACCGCCATCGCCGAGCCGAAGGCGAAGACCCCGCAGAGCACGACGCAGGGCGCGTGCCGGGGCGTCCGGGTCACGAAGACGAAGCCGTGGTCCCGGATCAGCTCGTCGGCCGCGTTGTACTGCGCCTCGAAGGTCATCCCGCCCCACCGGGCCCGCGCCGCCTCCGGGTACTCCATGCGGAAGTCGGGGAAGGCGGCGCCGAGCACACCCGCCGAGTACGTGTTGACGCTCGGCCCGCCGATCGAGAACGTCGGCATCCTCGGGTCCTGGGCACCGGCCGCGACCAGCTCGATTGTCGCCTTCCGGTTCACCTTCCGCAGCAGGTCTATGAGTTGGGCGATCGCCCGGGCCTCGGCCATCGGCATGAACAGCACGTTCCGCGGACCCCGGCTGGTCAGCCGGCGGCCGTCCTTGGCGAAGGTGTACTCCGCCACCTCGATGCTCGGGGTGATGATCTGGACCCGGCCGTACGGCGCGAGCAGCGCCCGCAGGAAGCCGTACTGCAGGAACAGCCGGGTGCGGGCGAGGGAGCGGGCCGCCAGGAAGCCGATCACGGCCGGAACGAACCCGACCAGGACCTGAAGCAGGATCTCCATACCATCCCCCGCGCGGAAGACTCGGGCACGAACTGTCTGCCGTGAGGTGATGCCCCGTTGGACAGCGGTGATGCGCGGAGACCGGCGGTGATGGGTGGGCGGCCGGCGGTGAGGTGATGGGTGGGCGACCGGCGGTGATGCGCCGGAGAACAACCCGCGACTCCCGCCCCGGCCCCGGGGCGCACCCGGCCACGCACCCCGGCCGCGCGGCGCGGGGCCCGCGCGACCGGGGCGACGGATCAGCCGTCGAGCCGCCTGGTGAACTTCCGCTCGCTCGCGCACCGCTCGTAGCCGAGCCAGGCGTTGATCGCCAGCATCGGCGCGTTGGTCGCGTCGTTGCTCGTGTACGCGCGGCGGTAGCCCGCCTCCCGGGCCCGGCGCAGCGACTCCAGCTTGGCCAGCTTGCTCAGCCCCCGACCGCGGAACGCCCGGCGGCAGGCGGTGAACGCCGACCAGTACCGGTCCACGCCGTCCGTCTGGGCCGCGCTGAACGCGACCGGCTCGCCGTCCACCACGGCCACGACGGTGAGGTCGCGGTCGAGGTCCGGGCGGGCCCAGTCGCCGTTCAGGAACTCCTCGTAGTCCGCGGCGTCCATCTCGACCTCACCGGGCTCGTCCCGGGCAGCGTCCGCCTCGACCAGGAAGATCGGGTACGGGTCGGCCACCCAGTCGCTCGCCGGGCGCAGCTCCACGCCGGCGGGCGGCGCCGGGGCCTCCGGCAGCGGCAGGGCGAGGTCCCGGCCGCCGAAGTACGCCTGCCGGCCCCCGGTGTAGCCGCGGGCGGCCGCGAAGGCCAGCGACCCCGGCTCCTCGTCCACCCAGCTGTGCACCTCCACCACGCCCTGCTCGGCCAGGTGCCGCTCCGCCGCCGCCAGCAGGGCGGTGAACGCGCCGCGCCGGCGGTACTCGGGCAGCACGCTGCCGTTGGCGAAGCCGACGCCCCGGGTCGTCGTCCCGGTGACCACGCCGCAGCGGACCGAGCCGACCACCCGGCCGTCCAGCTCGGCGACCAGGCAGCGGTAGTGCGCACCCTCGGGCTGGTGGCCGTTCAGCCAGGTGAAGACCTCCGGCGTCAGCACCAGGTGGTCGCGCCCGGCACGGTGGGCGGCCGCCGCGGCCTCGGCGTCGTCGGCACGGAAGTCACGAATCGTCAGTGTCGTCATAGGGGCGACACGATAGGCCCCGAACGACCCGGTCCGCCTCCGAATTTCGGCCCCCACCTGCGAGGACGCGCCGGGAGCCCGGGTAGGGTCGTCGGCACCGGGCCGACAAGCTCAAATAATCCTCTGAGAAGACCGGATGAGGCTTGGCAGGCTCCCCGCCCGGGGACATCCTCAGCAGCACGGCCCGGTCCGGCCCTGGCGACGATGCCCGCGCCGACCGACGGCTTCCCACCCAGCCCTCAGAAGGGGGCGCACCGATGACTTCCCCTGCCCCGAGCGCGCCCACCCGCGGCGCGGCCCTCGGCGTCGGCCTCGGCTGGCGCAGCGAGATCGACGTCGTGGTCGAGCGCCAACCGGGCCTGGACTGGGTCGAGGTGGTCGCCGAGAACGTCTGCGCCGGCCACCTGCCCGAGTCGCTGCAGATCCTGCGGGCGCGCGGCGTGACCGTCGTCCCGCACGGCGTCGCGCTCGGCCTCGGCGGCGCCGACCGGCCTGACCCGGACCGGCTCGACAGGCTCGCCGAGACCGCCGCCGCGCTCGGCTCGCCGCTGGTCACCGAACACCTGGCGTTCGTCCGGGCCGGTGGCCTGGAGGCCGGACACCTGCTGCCGGTGCCGCGGTCCCGGGACGCCCTCGCGGTCGTCGCCGAGAACGTCCGGATCGCGCAGGACCGGCTGCCGGTGCCGCTGGCGCTGGAGAACATCGCCGCCCAGCTGGTCTGGCCCGAAGACGAGCTGACCGAGGGCCAGTTCCTCGCCGAGCTGGTCGAGCGCACCGGCGTCCGGCTGCTGATCGACGTCGCCAATCTGCACACCAACCGGGTCAACCTCGGCCTGGACCCGGCCGCCGAGCTGGACCGCCTGCCGCTGGAGGCCCTCGCCTACGTCCACGTGGCGGGCGGGCAGCTGGTGGACGGCGTCTGGCACGACACCCACGCCCACCCCGTCACCGAGCCGGTGCTGGAGGTGCTCGCCGAGCTCTGCGCCCGGGTCGACCCGCCCGGCGTGCTGCTCGAACGGGACGCGAACTTCCCGCCGCCGGCCGAGCTGGCCGAGGAACTGGACGCCATCCGGGCCGTGCTGGCCGGGGCCGGGCGCCGTGGCTGACGCCGCGGTCCGGGACGCGACCGCCGCCCGTGCCCGGCTGGCCCGCCGCCAGGAGGAGCTGCTGGCCGCCCTGGTGGCCGGCGGGCCGGTGCCGGACGGCTTCGACCCGGCCCAGGTCCGCAGCCAGGCCGCCGCACTGGCCGCCAAGCGCCGTGACACCGTCGCCAAGGTGGCGCCGGAGCTGCCCCGGCTGCTCGGCCGGCCCTACGGACCGCTCTTCCTGGCCTACGCGGCCGCGCAGCCCCAGACCGGCGGCTACCGCGCCGACGCCCGTGCGTTCGCCGCGTGGGCGCTGGCCGACGCCGCGCCGGAGGCCGGCGGGCGGCTCGGCCCCGAGCAGCGCCGGGCCCTGGAGCAGTGGCTCCACGGCCCGGCCACCGAACGGCGACCCGGGCCGCTCGCCCGCCTGGGCCGGGCCCTGCTGCCCGGCCGGCGCCGGCCCTGACCCCACATCTCCATCGCACCGTTTCACCATCCGGGGGGACAGCCCATGTGGCACAACACCTACTTCGTCGTACCCACCGTGCTACTGATGGCGGCCGTGCTCCACGCGTCGCAGGCCAAGCAGCTGGTCAAGCGGGTCCCGCAGGCCAAGGGCCTGCCCGGCCGCGGACTGCCGCTGCTGGACGCCGCGTTCCTGGCCGGCGGTCCCGGCCGGGTCTTCGACACCGCGCTGGTCCGGATGCACCAGGCCGGCCTGGTCGTGGTCAACCGCGGCGGCCTGGTCACCCTCACCACCGGCCGGCCGTACGACGCCGTGGACCTCGCCGTCATCGAGGCGATCGGCCCCGGCAAGCAGCGCGAACTCGCCCCGCTGCGGCGTGCGGTGATGCGCTCGGCGGCTGTCCAGGAGCTGGGCGACAAGCTCGCCGACCGCGGGCTGCTGCGCAACCCGCAGCGGATGGCCCGGGCCCGGGCGGCGCACCGGCGGATCTGGCTCGCCCTGCTGGCCGTGGTGCTCACCACCGCGCTCGCCTATCTGCTCGACCGGGGCGACGCGGAGCACCCGGCGCTCTGGTTCCCGCTGCTCCTCGTGGCCGTCGGGCTGGTCTCGCTGATCGCCACGCGGCCGTTCAAGAGCCGGATCACCCCGGCCGGGGTCCGCCAGCTCGGTCTGATGTCCACCGCCGGCAACCCGTGGAAGCCCAGCGCCGGGCTCTCCTCGGCCAACGGCGGCCTGCTGCTCGGGGCGGTCGCGCTCGGCGGGCTGACCGCGGCCGGGCTCGGCGACGAGGAGCTCCAGGAGGCGATGCTCGCCGCGGCCGCCGCCGATGAGCAGGCCCGGGCGATGGCCGCCGGATCGCTCTCCTCGTCCTCGTCCTCGTCCTCGTCGTCCTCGTCCTGTGCCGGCGCGGCCACCTGGTGCGGCTCCTCCTCCGACTCGGGCTCCTCCACGTCGAGCTGCGGCAGCAGCAGCTGCGGCTCCTCGTCGTCGAGCTGCAGCTCCGGCTCCAGCAGCTGCGGCTCCTCGTCCTCCAGCTGCGGCTCCAGCTGCGGGGGCGGGGGCGGCGGCTGCGGCAGCTGAGCCCGACGGGGCCGGCCCGCGTCACAGTTCGGTATCGCGATTCGAAAGTCAGTTCCGCGCACGCCGAGCGCCGGACTACAACAAGCCCATGTGGTTGCTCTTCCTGATCCCGGCCTGCGCCGCCGCGGTGCTCTCCTGCATCCGGCTGGTCCGGACGGCCGCCACCGCCGACACGCTGGCCGAGCAGGAGGGTCCCCGGCCGCCCGAGGCGGTCGGGATCGGGCTGTACGAGACGGCGTACCTGGCGGGCGGCCCGGACCGGGTGGTCGAACTGGCCCTCGTGCTGATGGCCTCCCGGGGCCGGCTGCACCTCGCCCACACCGGCTGGACCACCGTCGTCGACCCGCGGGGCCGCAGCCGGCTGGAGCGGGCCGTGGTGGCCACCGTCGGGCCGGAGGGCCAGTGCCGCACCGACGAGCTGCGCCGGGCGATGGCCGCCCACCCCACCGTGCTGGAGATCGGCAGCCGGCTCTCGCTGGCCGGCCTGGCGACCCCCGCGGCCGTGCAGCGGCACACCGTCCTGGCGGTCCGCCAGGTCCGACAGGCGCTGCTGCTCTCGGTGCTGCTACTGGTCGCCGCGCTGGTGGTCGGCGGCTTCGCGGACGGCAGCGCCTCGGCGGCGCTCGCCTGGTTCTCGCTGCCGGTGGTGCTGACCTCCGGCACGCTGCTGATGGCCCGGGTCGACGTCTACCCGTACACCCGCTGGGCCTCCCCGGTCGGCCAGGAGGTGCTGCGCGAGGTGCGGCCGCAGCGCCAGCACGGCCTCACCGACGACGACGAGCGTGAACTCCTCACCGCCGTCGCGATGCTCGGCTCCGCCGCCCTCCCCGACGCCCGCCTCCGCGCTGCCCTGCGGCCCCACCGCCACTGACCGGGGCGACCACCACCGACCGGGCCCCGGCCCGGACAGGCCGAAGGCCCGGCCCCGGGGCGGATCCCCGGGGCCGGGCCTGCGGCGTACCGTGCTCAGACCAGGCCGTTGAGCAGCTCGCTGACCGGCTTGCGGCGGCCGGTGAAGAACGGCACCTCCTCGCGGACGTGCAGCCGGGCCCGGGACGGGCGCAGGTCGCGCATCAGGTCGACGATCCGGTGCAGCTCGTCCGCCTCGAAGGCGAGCAGCCACTCGTAGTCGCCGAGCGCGAACGAGGCCACGGTGTTGGCCCGCACGTCCGGGTAACCGCGCGCCATCTGGCCGTGCTCGGCGAGCATCGCGCGCCGCTCGGCGTCCGGCAGCAGGTACCACTCGTAGGAGCGGACGAACGGGTAGACGCAGACGTAGTCGCGCGGCCGCTCGTCGGCGAGGAACGCCGGGATGTGCGACTTGTTGAACTCGGCCGGGCGGTGCAGCGCCATGTTCGACCAGACCGGCTCCAGCACCCGGCCCAGGCCGGTGCGGCGGAAGCGGTTGTACGCCTCCTGCAGGTCGTCCGAGTCGGCCGCGTGCCACCAGACCAGGATGTCGGCGTCGGCGCGCAGACCGGACACGTCGTAGGTGCCGCGCACCGTGACGTCCTTCGCGGCGAGCTGGGCGAACAGCTCGTCCACCTCGGCGGCCAGCGCGGTGCGGTCCTCGGGCAGCTCGCCCTTGAGCTTGAACACCGACCACATGGTGTAGCGGATGACCTGGTTCAGGTCGCGGGCCTTCTTCTTCTCGGGCTGCTGCTCCGGCTGCTGCTCAACGCTCTCAGTCATGCGCCCATTGTCCTCTCCGTGACGTGTTCCCCGGTCGGCGGGGTCAACGAGTTGTCGAGCTCGGCGACGGCCGCCCGCGCGCTCGCGATGCAGGCCGGGATCCCCACCCCGTCGTACGCGGCCCCGCAGAGCGCCAGCGCGCCCGCGCGGGCGGCCGCCGCCCGGATCCGCCCCACCCGGTCGACGTGGCCGACCGGGTACTGCGGCAGGCCCGCGCCCCAGCGGGTCACCGCGGTGTCGTACGGCCGGGCGGTGAGCCCGATCGCCTCGCCCAGGTCGGCCAGCGACTGCGCGACCAGCTCCTCGTCGGGCAGCTCCAGCGGCTGCTCCTCGCGCAGCCGGCCGAGCGAGGTGCGCAGGAGGAAGGTGTCCGGGGCCGAGCGCTCCAGCCAGCCCCACTTGTTGGACGAGAAGGTGGAGGCCTTGATCCGGCGCCCGTCCACCGGCGGCACCAGGAACCCGCTGCCGGCCGGCGGCCCGGGCAGGTCGGCCCGCCGGAACGCCATGGTGACCAGCGCCATCCCCGCGTACTCGATGCCGTCCAGCTCTGCGGCGGCCCCGGGCGCGTCGGCCCGCAGCAGCCGGGCGGCGGCCGGCGCGGGCACGGCCAGCACCACGGCGTCCGCGTGCAGCACCTCGCCGCCGTCGGTCACCACCCGCCAGCCGTCCGGGGTGCGGCGCAGCTCGTCCACGGCGGTCCGGGTGCGCAGCTCGACGCCGGCCTCGGCGCAGGCCGCGGCGACCGCCTCGGGCAGGGTGCCGAGGCCCCCGCGCAGGCCCTGGAAGACCGGGGTGGCGGCGGTCTGCGGGCGGGTGGCCAGCGCGTGCACGCCCTCGACCAGCGAGCCGCCGCCGCGGGCGATCTCCAGCAGCTGCGGCACTGCGACGCGCAGCGAGATCTCGTCCGCGTGACCGGCGTAGACGCCGCCGAGCAGCGGCTCGACCAGCCGGTCCACCACCTCACGGCCCAGCCGGTCGGCGACGAACCGCCCGATCGCCACGTCGTCCGCGACGGCCTCGCCGGCGGCCTCGTGCCGGGCCCGCTCCAGCCCCTCGGACGTGAGCACCCCGGAGGCGGCCAGCGCGTCGAGGTTGCCGGGGACGCCCATCACCTGGCCGCCGGGCAGCGGACGCAGCGCGCCGCGGGTCCAGATCGCGGCCTTGGCGGTGGTCGGAGGCTCCAGCTCCGTACCCAGCCCGACCGCCCGGGCCAGCTCGACCGCCTCCGGCCGCCGCGCCAGCATCGACTCGGCCCCGAGGTCCACCCGGACCCCACCGACCTCTCCGCCCCGCAGCTTCCCGCCGAGCCGTTCGGACGCCTCCAGCAGCGTCACCCGGGCCCGCGCGGGCCCGCCCGCGGCCCCACTCAGAAACGCGGCAGCGGCCAACCCCGCGATCCCGCCACCGATCACCACGACCTGTGCTTGCGCCATGCCCCGCAGTCTTGCAGGTCCTTACACCAACGACTCAATCCGCCCGCTTCGTCCGCTTCGGCACCGGCACCAGGGCGTCGAGGTCGATGTCGACCGGGAACGGCACGGGCCGCTTCAGCCGGCCCCGGAAGATCCCGGCCGAGACGTACGAGGCCGTGCAGGTCTCCAGCTCGAAGACGTGCGCGACCGGCAGGCCGTTCTTCTCCTCGATCACCCAGTAGTGCGGGATGCCGGCCTCCGCGTACTTCCGCACCTTCACGTTGCGGTCACGATCGGCGGACTCCGGCGAGACGACCTCGACGACGAGCACCACGTCGGACGGCGCGTACCAGGTACGGTCCGGGTCGTACTCGGCCTCCGCCGCCACCAGGTCCGGTTCGGGACGGTTGCGCCGGTCCAGCTTGATCGTCATCTCGCGCTCGGCCAGGACGCCGTCCGGGACGAGGTCTTCCAGCGCGGCGGTGAGCCCGGTGACTGCTCGGCTGTGCCAGGAGCGCTGCGGGGACATCCTGAAGACCAGGGCTCCGTCGATCAGTTCGGTGTGCCGCGGCGCCTGCGGCAGGTGGTCGAGGTCGTCGGCGATCCACCCCTCTTCGCGGGGCGGGTACATCCACTCCGGCAGCTCGCTCATGGACGCACAGTAGCGAGGCCGGCCCGTGCCCGGGGCCTTGTCCGGGCCGCGGCCGAGCCGTGACGGAGTTGCGACCTCCGGGGCGGGTCCGATCGGGCGGGGGCTCCGTCCAATGGGCTGGGCGTCCGGATCCGGGCGCCGGCCAAGGGACTTGGGGAGGGCTCGATCGTGGTGCGAGAAGTGCGCGGGGCAGGGCGCAGAGCCGGGGCGGCGGCCGTGGTGTTCGCGGCGGCGGTGCTGGTCGGGGGGTGCAGCGCCGGCGGCGGGTCCGTCGTGGCGAGCGACAGCGCCAAGCGTGACGCCGCCGCGCCGGCGGCCGCGCCCCCGGTGGCGGCCTCACCGGGCGGGGCCGGCGCGGGCGCCGCGGCCGGCGAGGCCGCGGGCAGGCCCGGCGGCGGGGCGGGGCAGCCGAGCGCCGTCCAGGTGGCGGACAACCGGCTGATCGCCTACACGGCGCAGCTGTCGCTGCGCAGCAAGGACGTCCCCGCGGTGCTGGCGAAGGCGCGCGAGCTGGCCTCGTCCGCCGGGGGCTACGTCGGCGGCGAGACGGTGAGCGGCGGGGGCGACGAGAACGCCGGGCAGACCGGCCAGATCACGGTCAAGGTGCCGTCGGCGACGTTCCAGCAGACGCTGGACCAGTTCGCCGCGCTCGGCGAGGTGCTGTCACGGCGGAGCCAGGCGGACGACCTGACCCAGCAGGTGGCGGACGTGTCGAGCCGGCTGCAGACCCAGCAGGCGAGCGTCGACCGGGTTCGGGCGCTGATGACGCAGGCCAAGACGCTGGCCGAGGTCACCAGCCTGGAGGGTGAGCTGAGCCGCCGCGAGGCGGACCTCGAATCGCTGCAGAAGCAGCTGAAGGAGCTGTCGGCCCGGACGTCGCTCTCCACCATCACGCTGGACGTGCGGCGGGATCCGAAGCCCGTCCACGACCAGCCGGACGTCAAGAAGGAGAAGGACGAGGGCTTCTGGTCCTCGGTCGGCTCCGCGCTGGGCGGCGGCTGGCACGCACTGGTCACGGTCGTCCGTGTGCTGGCCATGGCCCTCGCGGCGGTGGCGCCGTTCCTGCTGGTGGCCGGCCCGGCGGTGGCGGCGGCCTGGCTGGTCCGGCGGCGCCGGGCCCGCACCCCCCGCGCCGCGGTGCCGCCGGTGCCGCCTATGCCGGAGCACCTGCCGAGCCCGCGGGAGGAGGCGGACGGGGAGCGCCGGGAGGCCTGAGTGCGCCCCGGGTACGGCGGTGGCGGGCCCCTCCCCTCGGAAGGAGCCCGCCACCGGGTCGTGCCGGCCGTACCGGCCGCGCCGGCCGGGCGTCAGCGAGCGCTGGCCTCGTGCACGAACTCGACCAGCCGGCTGAGCGCGTCCGGGTCCATGCTCGGGAGCACGCCGTGGCCGAGGTTGAAGATGTGGCCGCTGGTGCCGAGCGCCTGGGCGGCGTGCAGCACCTCGCGGGCCTTGGTCTCGACGGCCTTGGTCGGCGCGAAGAGCACCGCCGGGTCGAGGTTGCCCTGCAGGCCCTTGCCGGGGCCGACCCGCTCGGCGGCGACGTTCAGCGGCACCCGCCAGTCGACGCCGACGACGTCCGCGCCGGCCTGGCCCATCAGGCCCAGCAGCTCGCCGGTGCCGACGCCGAAGTGGATCCGCGGCACGCCGTAGTCGGCCACCGCGTCGAACACCTTGGTGCTGGCGGGCATCACCGAGCGGCGGTAGTCGTCCGGGGCGAGCGAGCCGACCCAGGAGTCGAAGAGCTGGACCGCCGAGGCGCCGGCCTCGATCTGCACCTTGAGGAAGGCGGAGGTGATGTCGGCCAGCCGGTCGACCAGGGCTGCCCAGAGCTCGGGCTGCCCGTACATCATGGCCTTGGTGTTCTCGTGGTTCTTGGACGGGCCGCCCTCGACCAGGTAGCTGGCCAGCGTGTAGGGGGCGCCGGCGAAGCCGATCAGCGGGGTGGAGCCGAGCTCGTCGACGAGCAGGCCGATCGCCTCGGTGATGTAGGGGACGTCGTCCGGCTCCAGCGGGCGGAGCCGCTGGAGGTCCTCGGCGGTCCGGATCGGGTCGGCGATGACCGGGCCGATGCCGGGCTTGATGTCGACGTCGATGCCGATCGCCTTGAGCGGCACCACGATGTCGCTGAAGAAGATGGCCGCGTCCACCTTGTGCCGGCGCACCGGCTGCAGGGTGATCTCCTTGACCAGCTCGGGCCGCATGCAGGACTCCAGCATGGGGATGCCCTCGCGGACCTTCAGGTACTCGGGCAGCGAGCGGCCCGCCTGGCGCATGAACCACACCGGCGTGTGCGGCACCGGCTCGTGCCGGCAGGCGCGCAGGAACGCCGAGTCGTACGCGGCGCCGCGGCGCGCGGGGGTCTGCTGGCCGGGGGCGGCGCCGGCCGGGACGCCTGCCCGGGTGGCCGCCGTGGTGTCTGCCGTAGTCTCGCTCACGGTTCAAATCTTCGCACGCGCCCCGCACCGTCCTCCCCGGGCGGGCTCGTCGGTTCCTCCAAGATCTGGCCGGTTTGCCGTCCCGGCACGCCGCGCGGGCAGAAGTTGCGGCGATTACCCGCGTTTTCGACCTAGTCTTCGGGTCATGGCAGCGGTCGGCGGGCACCCAGCGCAGGGTGGCGGAACAGGTGGCGGGACGGGTCGGGAGGCGGCGCCGAGCGAGTTCCTTGCCGCGGTCGAGGCTCTGCGGGGGGCGCGGCTGCGCCCCGAGATCGAGTTCTCCCCCGCTCCGGCGCCCCGTCGGCTCGCCCCGCACGCCTTCGCGTTGACCGCCGCGGTGGAGGTGGACGGCGAGGAGCTGGCCGACGGCCGGCTGGTGCTGCTCCACGACCCGGCCGGGCAGGAGGCCTGGAACGGGGACTTCCGCGTGGTGACGATGACCCGCGCCGAGCTGGAGCCCGAGATGGCCGGCGACCCGATGCTCTCCGAGGTCGGCTGGGCCTGGCTGCTGGACGCGCTGCAGGCGCACGGCGCCGGCTACGCGGAGCCGTCCGGCACGGTGACCAGGTGCGCCTCGCAGTACTTCGGCGGACTGGCGGACCGCGCGTCGTCCACCGAGATCGAGATCCGGGCCTCCTGGACGCCGGCCGACGGCCGGTTCGAGCGGCACCTCGCGGCCTGGGGGGACCTGCTCTGCATCAGCGCCGGCCTGCCGCCGGCCGCCCCGGCGCCGCAGCCCGCGGCCGACGCGTCGTCACTCGGCGGAGTGGTCCCGATGCCCGCCCGGCGGCGTCCGCGCTCGCACTGACGAGTGGCGTCCGGGCCGATCGGCGCCGGCGAGGCCCGGCGCCACCCCCAGGGCTGACGGAGTGTGACTTCGGATCAGCTCCGCGTCAATTAACCGGTCAAGGCCGACCGATTTGCTCCGGATCCGATCGATTTTGTGCGAATTCCAGGCATGTCGCATCAGTCACCTGCGCGATTTGTCCGTATTGTTACTCACTAGATCGTGATCTTTCGCTAAAGCCGGGCACGGTAGCTGCCGAAGCAGACTGTGACCCTTTCCGAACGCGGAACACTCCGACCGCCCCCATCGGGGTTCCGTCCGCCACTCCCCGCAGGAGGCCTGGTGTCGGTCCTTCTTGAGCACCCCGCAAACGTGGTCGCCTACCGTCCGACCAAGCCCACCGCCATGGTGGTCATCGCCGATCCCCGCGTCCGCAACACCGTCACCCGCCACCTCTGGGCGCTCGGCGTCCGGGACGTGATCGAGGTGTCCTCGATCGCCGAGGCCCGCCCCCGGGTCTCCACCCCGCGCGACATCTGCGTCGCCGACGTGCACCTGCCGGACGGCTCCGGGCTGACCATCCTGGCCGAGACCCGCGCCGCGGGCTGGCCCAACGGCCTGGCGCTCTCCGCCGCCGACGACATCGGCGCGGTCCGCAGCGCGCTGGCCGGCGGCGTCAAGGGCTACGTGGTCACCGGCACCCGCACCAACGTCGCCATGCCCGGCCGCCCCGGCCTGCCGCTCGGCGCCGGCGGCCTGGCCGGCCGGATGCGCCGTCCCGGCATGCCGGGCGTGCCGGGTGCGGCCGGTGTCCCGGGCGCCCCCGGGGCCCCCGGTGCGCCGGGCGCGCAGCAGGCCGCCTACCGCGAGCTCTCCGGCCGCGAGGTCGAGGTGCTGCGGCTGGTCGCCGAAGGGCAGTCGAACAAGGCGATCGGCGTCGCCATGGGACTGTCCGCACTCACCGTCAAGAGCCACCTCGCCCGCATCGCCCGCAAGCTGGGCACCGGTGACCGGGCCGGGATGGTCGCGGTCGCGCTGCGCACCGGCATCATCCACTGATCACCCGGTAGGACCGCTGGACCGCTGCGGCGGTCTTGGAGGAACGTTCCTTCAGGACCGCCGCAGCACTCCTGTCCGGCCCCGGTCGGCGCCCACACGGGCGCAAGGGCATATGCGGACTCCCGGTCTGACCAGTCCGACAACACTCCCGGCCGCGAGGACCGTCGTACCCTTGGTGGGTGACCGACGCCGTAGCAGCCATCCCAGAAGAAGCAGCCCCGGTCCCACTCCTCGAACCGAAGGAGGGGATCCCGCCAGTGGTGGCGGACGAGCGGGCGCTGGCCGCCGTCGTCGCCGCCTTCGCCGCGGGTACCGGACCGGTCGCCGTCGACGCCGAGCGGGCCTCCGGTTACCGCTACGGGCAGCGGGCGTACCTCATCCAGCTGCGCCGCGCGGGCGCCGGGACCGCGCTGATCGACCCGATCGCCTGCCCCGACCTGACCGCGCTGGGCGCGGCCCTGGCCGACACCGAGTGGGTCGTGCACGCGGCCACCCAGGACCTCCCCTGCCTCGCCGAGGTCGGCATGCGCCCGCAGCTGCTGTTCGACACCGAGCTGGCCGGCCGGATCGCCGGCTTCGCCCGGGTCGGCCTCGGGCCGATGACCGAGAGCGTGCTCGGGCTGAGCCTCGCCAAGGAGCACTCGGCGGTCGACTGGTCCACCCGGCCGCTGCCCGAGCCGTGGCTGCGCTACGCCGCTCTGGACGTCGAGGTGCTGGTCGAGCTGCGCGACGCACTCGAACAGGAGCTGGACGCCCAGGGCAAGCTCGGCTGGGCGATGGAGGAGTTCGCCGCCATCGCCGCCGCGCCCCGCCCGGCGCCGCGCACCGATCCCTGGCGCCGCACCTCCCAACTGCACAAGGTCCGCCGGCGCCGCCAGCTGGCCGTGGTGCGCGAGCTCTGGCTCGCCCGCGACCGGATGGCGCAGGAGCGCGACGTCTCGCCGGGCCGGGTGATCTCCGACGCCGCGATCGTCAACGCCGCGCTGGCCATGCCGCTCAACCTCGCCGGGCTGCAGGCCGTCCAGGGCTTCGGGCCGCGGGTGCACCGGCGGCAGCTGGAGCAGTGGCTGGCCGCCGTGCAGCGGGGCCGGGACGTCCCGGAGAACCAGTTGCCGCCGGCCACCGCGCCGCACGACGGCCCGCCGCCGCCCCGCGCCTGGGCCGAGAAGGACCCGGTGGCGGCCGCCCGGCTCTCCGGGGCGCGGGCCGCGGTCACCGAGCTGGCCGAGGCGCACAACCTGCCGGCCGAGAACCTGATCACCCCGGACCTGGTCCGCCGCGTCTCGTGGGAGCCGCCGGCCGACCCGAGCGCCGCCGACGTGGCCGCCGCGCTGCGCCGGCTCGGCGCCCGGCAGTGGCAGGTCGACCTGGTGGCCCCGGTGGTCGCCGAGGCGTTCGCCAAGGCCGCGGCCCAGCCGCCGCAGGCCGACTGAGGCCGGCCGGGGGCCCCGGCCGCCACGGCACCGCCACAGCGCCGCCACCGTGCGTCCACGGCGCACCGAAGGGGATGTCGTCCGAGGACGGCATCCCCTTCGCCGTCCCCGCGGACCTGCACAGGTCTCCCGGGGGGACGTGTCGCGGGACACACCCGGAGATCCGGCCGCCGGGCCTGGGCAGGTTGGTTACCGACGGGTAGCATGACCGTGAAGCGGCGCCGCTCACGTCCCGACTGCGACGGACGGCGGCAGCCTGCCCACCTCAACCTGTTGGTCCCTGGGAGGAGAGCCCCCGTGCCTCGTACCGCGAGGGACGTCGTCTTCGTCGATGGCGTCCGCACCCCGTTCGGCAAGGCCGGCCCGAAGGGCATCTACCACGAGACGCGCGCCGACGACCTCGTCGTCAAGTGCATCCGGGAGCTCGTGCGCCGGAACCCGAACCTGCCCGTCGAGCGGATCGACGAGGTCGCCATCGCGGCCACCACGCAGATCGGCGACCAGGGTCTGACCATCGGCCGCACCGCGGCCCTGCTGTCCGGCCTGCCGAAGTCCGTTCCGGGCTACGCGATCGACCGCATGTGCGCCGGCGCGCTGACCGCCGTGACCACCACCGCCGGCGGCATCGCCTTCGGCGCGTACGACGTGGTCGTGGCCGGCGGTGTCGAGCACATGGGCCGCCACCCGATGGGCGAGGGCGTCGACCCGAACCCGCGCTTCGTCTCCGAGAAGCTCGTCGACGAGTCCGCCCTGTTCATGGGCATGACCGCGGAGAACCTGCACGACCGGTTCCCGCACATCACCAAGGAGCGCTGCGACGCCTACGCCGTGCGCTCGCAGGAGAAGGCCGCCAAGGCGTACGTCAACGGCGACATCCAGCCGGACCTGGTGCCGATCTCGATCCGCAACACCAACCCCGAGGTCGGCGAGACCGGCTGGGGCCTGGCCACCGTGGACGAGCCGCTGCGCCCGGGCACCACGATGGAGTCGCTGGCCAACCTGAAGACCCCGTTCCGCCCGCACGGCAACATCACCGCGGGCAACTCGGCCGGTCTGAACGACGGTGCCACCGCCTCCCTGCTTGCCGCCGAGGACGTCGCCGAGGAGCTCGGCCTCCCGGTCAAGATGCGCCTGGTCTCGTACGCCTTCGCGGGCGTCGAGCCCGAGGTGATGGGCATCGGCCCGGTGCCGGCCACCGAGAAGGCGCTGGCCAAGGCCGGTCTGACCATCGACGACATCCAGGCCTTCGAGGTCAACGAGGCCTTCGCCGTCCAGGTGCTGGCCTTCCTGGACCACTACGGCATCGCGGACGACGACGAGCGGGTCAACCCGTTCGGCGGCGCGATCGCCTTCGGCCACCCGCTGGCCTCCTCCGGCGTGCGCCTGATGAACCAGCTGGCGCGCCGCTTCGAGCAGCGCCCGGACGTCCGCTACGGCCTCACCACGATGTGCATCGGCTTCGGTATGGGCGGCACCATCATCTGGGAGAACCCCCACTTCGAGGGCGGTAAGTGACCATGAGCACCACGACTGAGCTGCTGACCCGTGGCGCCGAGCTGTTCCCCGGCGAGGTCGTCACCACCGCCCACGTCCGCCACCTGGACCTGCCGCTGCAGGCCGGCAAGCTGGCGCTGGTCACCCTGGACAACGGCTTCGACCACACCAAGCCGACCACCTTCGGCCCGGGCTCGCTGCTCAAGCTGGACGCGGCGCTGGACCAGGTCGAGGCCGAGGCCGCCGAGGGCAAGATCGTCGGCGTGGCCATCACCGGCAAGCCGTTCATCTTCGCGGTCGGCGCCGACCTCAAGGGCGTCGAGCTGCTCAAGGAGCACGCGGACGCGCTGGCCATCGGCAAGGGCGGCCACGAGGTCTTCAAGCGGATCGCCGCGCTGCCCGTCCCGTCCTTCGCGTTCTACAACGGCGCGGCGATGGGCGGCGGCGTCGAGGTCGGCCTGCACTGCACCTACCGCACGGTCAGCGCGGGCGTCCCGGCCTTCTCGCTGCCGGAGGTCTTCCTGGGCCTCGTCCCCGGCTGGGGCGGCTGCACCATCCTGCCGAACCTGATCGGTCCGGCGAAGGCCGTCAAGGTCATCGTCGAGAACTCGATGAGCCAGAACAAGCAGCTCAAGGGCAAGGAGGTCTTCGAGCTCGGCATCGCCGACGCGATCTTCGAGCCGGCCGACTTCCTGGAGCAGTCGCTGCTCTGGACCGCCAAGGTCCTCAAGGGCGACGTGGTCGTCGAGCGCGAGGAGATCGACCGCGGCAAGGCCTGGGACGACGCCGTCGCCTGGGGCCGCCTGGTCGCCGACGCCAAGGTGCACGGCGCCGCGCCGGCCGCCTACAAGGCGCTGGACATCATCGCCCAGGTCAAGGACGAGGACCTGCAGGCCGGCTTCGACGCCGAGGACGCGGCCCTGGCCGAGCTCATCATGGGCGGCGAGCTGCGCAGCGGCATCTACGCCTTCAACCTGGTGCAGCGCCGGGCCAAGAAGCCGTTCGGCGCCCCGGACAAGTCGCTGGCCCGCCCGGTCACCAAGGTCGGCGTCGTCGGCGCCGGTCTGATGGCCTCGCAGCTGGCGCTGCTGTTCGCCCGCCGCATGGAGGTGCCGGTGGTCCTCACCGACATCGACCAGGAGCGCATCGACAAGGGCGTCGGCTACGTCCACGCCGAGATCGACAAGCTGCTCGGCAAGGGCCGGATCGGCCAGGACAAGGCCAACCGCCTCAAGGGCCTGGTCACCGGCTCGCTCGACAAGGCCGTCGGCTTCGCCGACGCGGACTTCGTGATCGAGGCCGTGTTCGAGGAGATGGGCGTCAAGCAGACCGTCTTCGCCGACCTGGAGAACGTGGTCTCGCCGACCTGTGTGCTGGCGACCAACACCTCCTCCCTCTCGGTCAGCGAGATGGCCTCGAAGCTGAAGCACCCCGAGCGGGTCGTCGGCTTCCACTTCTTCAACCCGGTCGCGATCCTGCCGCTGCTGGAGATCGTCCGCGGCGAGCAGACCGACGACGCCTCGCTGGCCACCGCCTTCGGCGTCTCGAAGAAGCTGAAGAAGACCGCGGTGCTGTGCAAGGACGCCCCGGCGTTCGTGGTGAACCGGATCCTGACCCGCTTCATGGGTGAGATCCAGGGCATCATCGACGAGGGCACCCCGATCGCCACGGTCGAGAAGGGCGTCGAGCCGCTCGGCCTGCCGATGTCCCCGATCATGCTGCTGGAGCTGGTCGGCCCGGCCATCGCGCTGCACGTCTCGGAGACCCTTCACGGCGCCTTCCCGGAGCGGTTCACCGTCTCCGAGAACCTCGGCAAGGTGGTCAAGGCCGGCAAGCGCGGCTTCTACACCTGGGTCGACGGCAAGCAGGTGCTCGACCCCGAGGTGCTGGAGCTGCTCTCCTTCGGCGACAGCGTGCTGACCGAGGAGCAGGTCCTGAACCGCGCTCTGGACGCCGTGGCGCAGGAGATCGGCCTGATGCTGGAGGAGGGTGTCGTCGGCGAGGCCCAGGACATCGACCTCTGCATGATCACCGGTGCCGGCTGGCCCTTCCACCTGGGCGGGATCACCCCGTACCTGGACCGTGAGGGTGTCTCGGAGCGGGTGAACGGCAAGCGGTTCCTCGCCCCGGGTGTGGCCTCGGTGCCCGCCTAGCAGTGGTACGGAAGGGCCCCGGTGACCATCAGGTCACCGGGGCCCTTCCGTGTCCGCGGGGGCGGCTGCCGGCCGTCCTCGCACCTGCGGCGGCACCGTGCGCCGGCGGCGGGCTCCCGGCGCCGGGGTCGGGCCCGGGCGCCGGGCGGGCCTCAGCGCTTGAGGCGGTAGACCACGGTGTCGGCGAAGACGCCGACCATCTCGTAGTGGGTGTCCAGCAGGTTCTCGATCTTCGGGATCTGGGTGGGCTGGTACGGCGCCAGGCCGGAGTCGTCCACGACCACCTCGGGCAGGCCGTTGTCGACCAGCTCCTTGTCGAAGGTCTGCCAGGCGTTGCTGACGCTGAACTGCTCGCCGACGTTGAGGCTGCCGTCCTTGCCGCCGCTGTAGTTGGTCAGGAAGCCCGCGGTCAGGTAGCGGGTGGCCGGCTTCCGGTCGGCCAGCCAGTACAGCTCGGGGTGCATGCCCCAGACCAGCACGGTGTCCTTGGGGGTGGTCTGCGCGGCGACCGCGGTGGCCACCTCGGTGGTCCGGTCGAGCCGCTCCCCCGGCCACGCCAGCGCCAGCGTCCAGAAGGCCGTCGCGGCGACCGTGGTGTACACCAGGACGGGCTTCCAGCGGACCGCCGAGGTGGCGACCGCGCCCGTGCCCAGCAGCACCAGCGGGGGCATCAGCTGCAGGTAGTAGTGGCCGAAGAAGTGGAAGCCGACGCTGACCGCGACGACCGAGGAGAGCAGCCAGACCCAGAGGTCGGCGGTGGAGCCGTGCTCCTCCCCGGCGACCGGCAGCGGCCGGTGGCGGTGCTTCAGCCAGAGCCGGCGGCCGACCGGCAGCAGGAAGCCGAGCCCGGCCGCGGCCAGGATCGCCGAGTTGCCCAGCGCCCGGCCGATCATCTGCAGCCAGGCGCCGCCGAAGGAGGCGTAGTCGCCGCTGCCGGTGACCACCCAGAAGAGGAAGCCCTTGGGCTTGGTGAGGATCACCGCGACCAGCGCTATCGGCAGTGTGAACCCGAAGCCGATCTTGAACAGGGCGGGCGGCCAGCGCACGCCGCGCCGGCGGGCGTCCTGGAAGAGCATCCAGAGCACCGGCAGCAGCACCGCGCCGCCGGTCTGCTTGGTCAGCGAGCAGAGTGCCACCGCGATGCCCGCGGCCAGCCAGCGGCGCCGCTCGGCGTACCGGAAGGCCGCCACCATGGCGGGCAGCATGAAGACCTCGAAGGTGGCCGCCTGGGTGTCCTCCGGCGAGAGCCCGATGGAGACCAGCAGGTAGAGCAGGCCCGCGCCGGCGCCGGCCCGGTTGCCCCAGCGTCCGCGGGCGATCGAGGCCAGCAGGATCGCGGTGACCAGGTGGGCGGCCACCGCCAGGGTGCGCAGCGGCCAGAGCGAGGCCGAACCGAAGACCGCGAAGCAGGCCTGGTAGAGCCAGGGCAGCAGCGGCGGCTTCCGGTCGACCACGGTGTCGTACAGCACGCCGCCGTCGGCCAGCATCCGGGCCTGGGTGGCCAGGAAGCCCTCGTCGGGGCTCCAGACGGGCCGGACGAAGGACGGGATGTGGGTCACGAGCGCGACCAGGGCCAGCACCGGCACCAGCCTCGTCCAGTAACCCTGGCGGACGCGGTCGGGCAGGCGCTCGGCGAGCCCGGCGAGGCGGGGGCGGGTGGGGGTCGGCACGGATGACAACCTACCGGGCGGGATCGGCGCGGGCTGCGCCGGTCCCGCCTTTCGGTGCGATTATCGGCCTGTTCGCCGGGGAACTGTTGCCCAGTTGTCGCAAACGGCGGCCGTGGGCCGAACGGGTCAGGCCTCGACGGCCGCTACGTCCAGCCGGGCGATCCGGGAGACCAGGGCGGTCACCTGGCGGGCGATGTCCGGCCCGTTGAGGCCGATCTCGGCGAGGATCTCGCCCCGCGAGGCGTGGTCCAGGAACTCCTGCGGGATGCCGAAGTCGCGCAGCGGGACGTCCACCTCGGCGTCCCGCAGCGCCTGCGCGACCGCGGCGCCGACGCCGCCGACCCGGCCGTTGTCCTCGATCGTGACGACCGCGCGGTGTTCGGCGGCCAGGCCCGGCAGCGCCGGGTCGACCGGCTTGACCCAGCGCGGGTCCACCACGGTGGAGGTGATGCCCTGGGCGGCCAGCAGGTCGGCCACCTCCAGGCTGGTCTGGGCCATCGCGCCGACCGAGACGATCAGCACGTCGGCGCGGCGGCCCTCGGTGCCGTCCTCGTCGGCGCGCAGCACGTCCATGCCGCCGATCCGGCCGACCGCGGGGACGGCCGGGCCGACCGTGCCCTTGGAGTAGCGCACCACGGTCGGGGCGTCCTTGACCTCGACGGCCTCGCGCAGCTGGGCGCGCACCTGGTCGGCGTCGCGCGGTGCGGCCATCCGCAGGCCCGGGACGACCTGGAGGATCGACATGTCCCACATGCCGTTGTGCGAGGCGCCGTCGGTGCCGGTGACGCCGGCCCGGTCCAGCACGAAGGTGACGCCGAGCCGGTGCAGCGCGACGTCCATCAGGACCTGGTCGAAGGCCCGGTTGAGGAAGGTCGCGTAGACCGCGAAGACCGGGTGCAGGCCGTTGGTGGCGAGGCCCGCCGCGCTGGTGACGGCGTGCTGCTCGGCGATGCCGACGTCGAAGATGCGGTCCGGGAACTCCTTGGCGAAGGGCGCGAGCCCGACCGGGTGGAGCATCGCGGCGGTGATGCCGACGATGTCCTCGCGCTCGTGGCCGAGCGCGACCATCTCCTCGCCGAAGACCGAGGTCCAGTCCTTGCCCGAGCTCTTCACCGGCAGGCCGGTGTCCGGGTGGATCACCCCGACCGCGTGGAAGCGGTCCTCCTCGTTGTTCTCGGCGGCGTGGTAGCCGCGGCCCTTCTCGGTGAGGCAGTGCACGATCACCGGGCCGCCGAAGCCGCGCGCCTTGGTGAGCGCGGACTCCAGCGCGGTGAGGTCGTGGCCGTCGATCGGGCCGATGTACTTGAGGCCGAGGTCCTCGAACATGCCCTGCGGGGCGATGAAGTCCTTGAGGCCCTTCTTGGCGCCGTGCAGCGTGTCGAACAGCTGCTGGCCGACCACCGGGGTGCGCTGCAGGGCGTCCTTGCCCCAGGACAGGAAGCGCTCGTAGCCCTGGGTGGTGCGCAGCGTGGCGAGGTGGTTGGCGAGGCCGCCGATGGTCGGGGAGTAGGAGCGCTCGTTGTCGTTGACGACGATGACGACCGGCAGGTCCTGGGCGTCGGCCAGGTTGTTGAGCGCCTCCCAGGCCATGCCGCCGGTGAGCGCGCCGTCGCCGATGACGGCGACGACCGGGTCCGACTTGCCGAGGATCTTGTTGGCCTTGGCCAGGCCGTCGGCGTAGGAGATGACGGTGGAGGCGTGCGAGTTCTCGATCACGTCGTGCTCGGACTCGGCGCGCGAGGGGTAGCCGGACAGGCCGCCGCTCATCTTCAGCCGGGAGAAGTCCTGGCGGCCGGTGAGCAGCTTGTGGACGTAGCTCTGGTGGCCGGTGTCGAAGAGGATGCGGTCGCGCGGCGAGTCGAAGACCCGGTGCAGCGCGACGGTGAGCTCCACCACGCCGAGGTTGGGGCCGAGGTGGCCGCCCGTCTTGGAGACCTCCGTCACCAGGAAGGTCCGGATCTCCTCGGCCAGGGTGGCCAGCTGTGCGGGCGTGAGCCGGTCGAGATCGCGCGGTCCCCGAATGCGGGTCAGCAGGGCCACCCGTTCCTCCTCGTTCAAAGTCGCGGACCGCGGGCGGTCCGGCGGGCGTCGCTGCCCGGTGTGCCGACGCGCTCCGACGGTCGTCTAGGTCGGTGCCGACCGGTCGAGTCTAATGTCCGCCTACCGGACGCCGAGCGGGGTGCCCGGTGCCGTGCGCCGGTAACCCCCCTCACCCTGCGGTTCTCGTCGTGAAGCCGGGCGTGGCGGCCCGCGTGGCGGCTCCCGCCGGCCGCCCGGCTCGAACTCACGAACGGGCGGCGGACGCCTGTGCGGACCGGCCGAGCGCCCCGGACTCACCCATCTCGCTCATCACCAGCGCCAGCGCGCCGAGCACCTCGGCCCGGCCGCCCAGGGTGCCGGGGACCACCGAGAGCTGGCGGGCGGCGCTCGGGATCGCGTAGCGGGCCACCGAGTCCCGGATCGGGGCCAGCACCAGCTCGCCGGCGTCGGCGAGGTCGCCGCCGAGGATCACCCGGCGGGGGTTGAGCAGGTTGCACAGGGTGGCCACGCCGGTGCCGATCTGCCGGCCGGCGTCGGCGATCACCCGGCGGCAGCCGAGGTCGCCCTGGTGGGCCAGCTCGACCACCCGGGGCAGGGTGAGGTCCGGGCCGAGGGTGGAGGTGAGCAGGCCGAGCAGGTAGCGGGAGCCGACGAAGGTCTCCAGGCACCCGCGGTTGCCGCAGCGGCAGACCGGGCCGGCCTCGTCCAGGGTGATGTGGCCGATCTCGCCGGCGGTGCCGCCCGGGCCGCGGTAGATCTGGCCGTTGACCACCAGGCCGGCGCCGACGCCGCTGGCCACCTTGATGTAGGCGAGGTCGCTCAGGCCGCGGCCGGCGCCCCAGACCAGCTCGCCGAGCGCGCCGAGGTTGGCGTCGTTGTCCACGTGCACCGGCATGCCCAGGCGCTCGGCCAGCTCGTGGCCGGGGGCGATGCCGGTCCAGCCGGGCAGGATCGCGGTCGAGCCGAGCGCGCCGGTCTCCACGTCGATCGGGCCGGGGACGCCGAGGCCGACGCCGATCACCTTGTCCGGGCGGAAGCCGGCCTGCTGGAGCAGCCGCTCGACCAGCGCCTCGGCGCGGTCGAAGCCCTGGGCGGCGGAGACGTCGACGTCGATCGGGGCGCTCTCCTCGGCGAGCACGCGGTGCGCGAGGTTGCCGACGGCGACGCGGAGGTGGGTGTGGCCGAAATCGATCCCCACCACGATGCCGGCGTCGCCGCTGAGCGACACGCTGCGGGCGCGGCGGCCCCCGGAGGAGGTGTCGGCCACCACGACGGTGCCGCTCTCCTTGAGCTCCCGGACGATGTTGGACACGGTGGCCGCGGAGAGCCCGGTGCTGCGCGCGATCTCGGCCTGGGTCAGCGAGCCGGCCATCCGTACCGCGCGGAGCACCCGCTCCAGGTTCGCCCGGTGCAGTGAGGACTGCGAGCCCGGTGTGTCCGTCGACATGATCCACCCTCCCAAGGGCAGGGGAACCGCTCGGCCGGGTATTCCCCTTTCAACTCCTGAAGCCTAGGCCCTGACGCGTCCGGACGGTGCGGCGACCGGCGACGCGGGTGCGGGGCGGGGGCGCACCCGGCCGCCACGACGAACCGCGGGAGGCGGTCCGGCAGGGCCGGCCGGAGCGGCGACACGCCCGGGTGGGTGCGGAGCGGACGGCGGGGAAGCCCGGCAGCTCAGCGGGACGACGGGGGTGCTCCGGGGCTCCTGCGACCGGGTGAAATCGGGCCACCCGTACCATGGTGCCCAATCTCACCCGTCCCACGGTCCACGGATGTCATCCGGCCGGGGGGCGATTCCAGACATGACGGGGCATCAGATGGCAGGGGATCACCCTACTCCAGGGGCGGGCGACTCGCCCGGCAGCAGTCCGGCGGACAACCGGGGCGTATCGCTCGGACGGGGGCCGGGCGTCGACCCGGCGGCCGTGGCGAACCAGATGACACAGCTCGACGGGGCGCCGATCCCGGGTCAGGGCGGCCCGGCCGCACAGGCCGCGCCCGGCACGCCGCCGCAGCCCCCGGCCCAGCCGCCGGCACCGGGCAGCGACTACGCCTACGCGCCCACCGCCGCCGCAGGCTTCCCCGCCCAGGCCCCGCCGCCGCCGGCGGCCGCGCCCGTCGGCCCGTTCGACCCGGCCCCGACCAACGGTCAGGGCTACGGCTACCCGGGCCAGCCGCAGGCCGACGGCGGCTACGGCTACCCGCAGCAGCAGGCCGGGTACAGCTACCCCGGCGCCCCGGTGCCGCAGCCGCCCAAGCAGCGCAACCCGGTGATGCTCTGGGGCGGCATCATCGGCGGCGTGCTGGCGATCGCCATCATCGCCGGCCTGGTCGTCCTGTTCACCGAGAACGACACGCCGGACAACCCGACCGCCAGCGGCGGCACCAGCACCTCCGGCGGCACCAACACCGACCCCAGCGCCTCGGCGAGCTCGGGCGGTTCGAGCGGCGGCTCGGGCGGCGGCGGTGGCGGCAAGGCCGGTGCCTACAACCTCGCCTGGAGCGCCCCCAAGCCGACCGCCGCGGCGAGCGGCTCGCAGCTGCTCGGCATCTGGGGCGCCGACAAGACCGTGGTGCGCGCCGACAGCTACGGCATCCGAGGCCTCAACGCGGCCGACGGCAAGGAGCTGTGGAGCATCGCGCCGCCGTCCGGCAGCAAGGAGTTCTGCGCCGCCTCGTACGGGGTCAACTCCAAGCACATCGCCGCCGTCGCGCTCAACACCGGTGACAGCGACTGCTCCACCGTCGGCGCGATCGACGTCAGCACCGGCAAGCTGCTCTGGACCGTCAAGGCCAGCCAGGAGCGGATGTCCTACCCGACCCTGACCGTCACCGACAAGGTCATCGGCATCGGTGCCAGCGGCGTGGTCGGTGCGGTGAACGTCGCCGACGGCTCGCCGGCCTGGCAGTTCCAGCCGCGCGAGAAGGACTGCAGCGTCTACGGCAAGGCGGCCGGCAACCAGATCGCGGTCAGCGACCGCTGCTACGGCCTCAACACCACCACCAAGTCCCAGCTGGTCGTGGTGGACGCCGACACCGGCAAGACCGCCAGCGGGGCGCCGATCACGCTCACCGGCAGCATCGAGCGGGTCGACAAGGTCATCTCGGACCAGCCGCTGGTGCTGCTGGTGACCAACGGCCCGAACGGCGACTACATCCTGCCGTTCGACAAGAGCACCAAGCCGATGACCCCGATGTCGGTCAAGGAGCCCGGCGCCGACAGCCTGCGCCTCTCCGGCCAGTCCGACGCGTTCACCCAGAACGTGGTCAGCGGCAACACGCTCTACGTCCAGGTCAACCCGAGCAAGCCGGCCGTCAACGCCTACGACCTGACCACCGGCAAGCGGCTCTGGTCCTCCAACGGCGGCAACGACGACGACATCCGGCTGGTCTCCGGCACCGACAAGGACGGCAAGGTCCGCGCGGTGGTGGACATGGGCTACAACAAGGACGCCAAGCTGGTCACGCTCTCGCCGACCGACGGCAAGCCGACCGACCTCGGCACCATCACGTCGCAGAAGAGCACCGACTTCATCAGCATCACCAGCACCGAGTACGTGCTGCAGTCGGACGGTTCGCTGTACGGGTTCTCCCGCAGCTCCGGCTCCGACTCCCCGGTGCTGAAGTACGCGAAGAAGTGACGCGCCGACACCGGTGACGCTCCACCCCTCCGGGCGGGGCGGGCGGGCCCCCGAGGCCCCGCCCGCCCCGCCCGGACCCGTTTCCCCCCGAAGCGGCACGGCGGGCATGGGAGGATGCGAACCACCAGCCTGACGAAGGAGTCCAGCGAGTGCCCGGCACCAACCTGACCCGTGAGGAGGCCCGCACCCGGGCCGACCTCCTGCACGTGGATGCGTACGACATCGAGCTCGACCTGAGCTCGGCCCGTGAGGGAGGCACCTTCCGGTCCACCACCGTGGTCCGGTTCACCGCCACCACCCCCGGCGCGGCCACCTTCATCGACCTCGTCGCCCCGAGCGTCGAGGAGATCACGCTCAACGGCGAGCGGCTCGACGAGGCCAACTTCGCCGACAGCCGGATCGCGCTGCCGAACCTGGCCGCCGAGAACGAGCTGAAGGTCGTCGCCAACTGCGCCTACACCAACACCGGTGAGGGCCTGCACCGGTTCGTCGACCCGGTCGACGGCGAGACCTACCTCTACACCCAGTTCGAGGTGCCGGACGCCCGGCGGGTCTTCGCCTCCTTCGAACAGCCCGACCTCAAGGCCTCGTTCGCCTTCACCGTGACCGCGCCCGAGGGCTGGGTCGTGGTCTCCAACTCCCCCACCCCGACCCCGGCCGGCGACGGCCCGACCCGGACGTGGACCTTCGAGCCGACCGGCCGGATCTCCACCTACATCACCGCGCTGATCGCCGGCCCGTACGTCGGCGTCTTCGACGCCTACGAGAACGGCGACCAGAAGGTGCCGCTGGGCGTCTACTGCCGCCCCTCGCTGCGCGAGTTCCTGGACGCCGACGCCGTCTTCGAGGTCACCAAGCAGGGCTTCGACTACTTCCAGGAGAAGTTCGACTACCGCTACCCGTTCGCCAAGTACGACCAGCTGTTCGTGCCGGAGTTCAACGCCGGCGCGATGGAGAACGCCGGCGCCGTCACCCTGCGCGACCAGTACGTGTTCCGCTCCAAGGTGACCGACGCCGCCTACGAGGCGCGGGCCGCCACGATCCTGCACGAGCTCGCCCACATGTGGTTCGGCGACCTCGTCACCATGGAGTGGTGGAACGACCTCTGGCTGAACGAGTCGTTCGCCACCTACGCCGAGGCCGTCTGCCAGGCCGAGGCGCCCGGCTCGCGGTGGCCGCACTCGTGGACCACCTTCGCCAACCAGATGAAGACCTGGGCGTACCGGCAGGACCAGCTGCCGTCCACCCACCCGATCATGGCCGACATCAACGACCTGGAGGACGTCCAGGTCAACTTCGACGGCATCACCTACGCCAAGGGCGCCTCGGTGCTCAAGCAGCTGGTGGCCTACGTCGGCCAGGACGCCTTCTTCGAGGGCGTGCGGGCCTACTTCAAGCGGCACGCCTGGGGCAACACCCGCCTGAGCGACCTGCTCGGCGCCCTGGAGGAGGCCAGCGGACGCGACCTCAAGGCCTGGTCCAAGGCCTGGCTGGAGACGGCCGGCATCAACGTGCTGCGCCCGGCGATCACCCTCAACACCGACGGCGAGATCGAGTCCTTCACCGTCCTCCAGGAGGCCCCCGCGCTGCCCGCCGGCGCCAAGGGCGAGGCGGTGCTCCGCCCGCACCGGATCGCCATCGGCCTGTACGAGCTGGCCGACGGCGCGCTGGTGCGCACCGACCGGATCGAGCTGGACGTCGACGGCCCGCGCACCGAGGTGCCGCAGCTGGTCGGCCGCCACCGCCCGGCCGTCGTCCTGCTCAACGACGACGACCTCTCCTACGCCAAGGTCCGCCTCGACGAGGACTCGCTGGCCGTCGTGGCCGATCACCTCGGCGACTTCACCGACTCGCTGCCGCGCGCGCTCTGCTGGGCCTCCGCCTGGGACATGGCCCGCGACGGCGAGATGGCCGCCCGCGACTACCTGGCGCTGGCCGTCTCCGGCCTCGGCCGGGAGTCCGACATCGGCGTGGTCCAGTCGGTGCACCGCCAGGTGAAGACCGCCCTGGACGCCTACGCCGACCCGGCCTGGCGCGAGCAGGGCCTGACCCGCTGGGCGGAGACCGCCGAGGCGCAGCTGCGCGCCGCCGAGCCGGGCAGCGACCACCAGCTGGCCTGGGCCCGCACGCTGGCCGCCGTCGCCCGCACCGAGGAGCAGCTGGGCCTGCTCGCCGGGCTGCTGGACGGCTCGGTCGAGCTCAAGGGCCTGGCCGTCGACACCGAGCTGCGCTGGACGCTGCTCGGCCGGCTGGCGGCCACCGGCCGCGCCGACGAGGCCGCGATCGCGGCCGAGCTGGAGCGGGACAACACCGCGGCGGGCCAGGAGCACGCCGCCACCTGCCGCGCCGCCCTGCCGACGGCCGAGGCCAAGGCGGAGGCCTGGGCCTCGGTGGTGGAGTCGGACAAGCTCACCAACTACGTGCAGGAGGCCGTGATCGCCGGCTTCCAGCAGGCCGACCAGCGGGAGCTGCTGGCGCCGTACGCCGCGAAGTACTTCGCGGCCGTCAAGGGCGTCTGGGAGACCCGCAGCCACGAGATCTCGCAGCAGATCATCGTCGGCCTGTACCCGTCGCTCCAGGTCGAGCAGGCCACGCTGGACGCGACCGACGCCTGGCTGGCCGCGGCCGAGCCGGCTCCGGCGCTGCGCCGGCAGGTCATCGAGGCGCGGGCCGGGGTCGAGCGCGCGCTGAAGGCGCAGGCGGCGGACCGCGCGGCGGGCGCCCGGGCGCTGGGGCACTGACGCCGGCCGTGGGGGCCGCGGGTTCCGCCCGCGGCCCCCACGGACACCGGGGGGCCGTCGGCCGCCCGAACAGCCGGACGCCCGGAACGCCGCGGAAACGCCCGAGGGGGCGCCGGACGTGCTGTCCGGCGCCCCCTCGGGCGTGGTACGGGCTGGGTGGAGGGCCCGCGGCTACTTCTTCTTGTCCTTGGTGCCGTACGGCATCGCGGCCAGCGCGCCGATGACCACGAAGAGGCCGATCGGCAGCAGCACGAACAGGCCGAGGGTCTGGGCGACGCTCAGGCTCGCACCCGGGTCGTCGCCGTCGTCCCGGGTGAGGGCCATGGCGGGCGACGACAGCAGCATCATCAGCGTGACCGTTGCGGTGACCGCGCCGGCTCGCAAAGCGTTCCTCTTGTCCACGTCGCCCAACTTACCCGCCGCTTACGTCGCCGCGCGCGGCGGGGTCGGCCTTTCGGGCCCGTCGAGCAGGACGGATGCGAGCGCGGCGGCCGCCGGGTCCGCGGCCAGCCCGTCCAGGGTCACCGGGTCCCCGGCGCCGTCGGCGATCGGCAGCCGCCAGTTCGGGTACTGGTCCCACGTCCCGGGCAGGTTCTGCGGGCGCGGATCGCCCACCAGGTCCGGGAGCCAGACCCCGACCAGCTCCGCCGGGGTGGCCCGCAGGAACCGGTACAGCGCCTGCGCGGAGAGCGGCTCGTCCTCGCCCAGCAGGCCGAGCCCGGCCAGCTCCGTGCGCCAGTCGGCGAGCTCCGCCGCCGCCTCGGCCTGTTCCTCGCCGAGCGCACGGGCCAGCAGGCCGAGCCGGTGCCGCAGCTCGACGTGCTCGCCGGACAGCCGGGCCGCGGTGCTCGGCAGGTCGTGGGTGGTCAGGGTGGCCAGGCTGCCCGGCCGCCAGCGCTCCGGGGCGAGGATCTCGCCCTTCGCCTGCCAGTCCCGCTCGAACCAGAGCACGGAGGTGCCGAGGATGCCGCGCACCGCCAGCTCCTCCCGGACCCCCGGCTCCACCGTGCCGAGGTCCTCGCCGATCACCGCCGTGCCCGCCCGGTGCGCCTCCAGGGCCAGCACCCCGAGCATCGCCTCCGCGTCGTAGCGGACGTACGCACCCTCGGTCGGCGCGTGGCCGGCCGGCACCCACCAGAGCCGGAAGAGGCCCATCACGTGGTCGATCCGGATCGCGCCCGCGTGCCGGGCCGCCGAGCGGAGCAGCTCCGCGTACGGGGCGTAGCCGGCCGCGGCCAGTGCGTCCGGGCGCCAGGGCGGCAGGCCCCAGTCCTGGCCGTGGGCGTTGAAGGCGTCCGGCGGGGCGCCGACCGAGATGCCGGTGGCCAGCACGTCCTGCAGCGCCCAGGCGTCGGCCCCGTCCGGGTGTGCGCCGACGGCGAGGTCGTGGATCAGGCCGACCGGCATGCCCGCGGTGCGGGCCGCCTGCTGGGCCCCGGCGAGCTGGTGGTCCACCTGCCAGGCGAGCCAGCGGTGGAACTCGACGGCCTCCGCGAGCTCCTCCGCCGCCAGCCGGACGTGCGGGCTGTCCGGGTGGCGCAGACCCTTGGGCCAGGTGTGCCGGTCGGCGCCGTGCACCTCGGCGAGGGCGTTCCAGAGCGCGTACCGCTCCAGCCACTCGCCCTCCCGCCGCCGGTACGCCTCGTACGCGGCCCGGCGCCCCGCGCCGCGCGGCACCTCGTGCAGCAGCTCCAGGGCCCGCCGCTTCAGCGCCCAGACCGCGTCCCGGTCGATCAGGCCGTCGTGGGCGAGCACCTCGGCGCGCAGCCGGGCGGCGCGCCGGACCAGCTCGTCGGCCTCGGCGCGCTGCTCCCCGGTCAGGTAGGCGTACTCGGGGACGGCCTCCACCCGCAGGTGGACGGGGTCGGCGAAGCGGCGGGAGGAGGGGCGGTAGGGCGACGGGTCGGAGGGGGTCGTGGGGAGGGCCGCGTGCAGCGGGTTGATCTGCACGAACCCGGCGCCGAGGCCCGCCGCCCACTGGGTGAGCTCGGCGAGGTCGCCGAGGTCGCCCATGCCCCAGGAGCGGTCCGAGAGGACGGAGTACAGCTGGGCGAGGAAGCCCCAGCTGCGGCCGGGGAGCTGCGGGAGGCGCTCGGGGGCCACGATCAGGTGGGCGCGCCGCTCCGTCCCGTTCGTCACCGCCCTGAGCACGTGCCGGCCGAGCGGCAGGTCGGCCGGCAGCCAGTGCGAGTGACCGCACGGCAGCTCCCAGACGCCGCCGTCCTCCAGCTCGACCGCGAGCCGCGCGTCGGCCGGTACGTCCAGCGCCGTCCGGCGCCCCTGCCGCACCACCACGGTCGGCGGCAGCAACCGCTCCCGCTGCTCGGCCCGGTGACGCTCCAGGGCCTCCCGCGCGGCCTCGGGCGTTCCCGCCTCCACCCCCAGTGCGGCCAGCACCGCGACCAGCGTCCGCGTCGAGGGCCGGTAGGCCGTGTCCACCCCGTACGCCTGCGCCAGCGCCACCAGTTCGGCCGGGGGCGGCGGGGCGTCCTGCGCCGGCACCTCCAGGCCCTCGGCTCCGTCACGATCGAGATAAGCGGCCACTCGCGGCTCCTGCGATGTCTCGGCAACACCCGGTCAGAACAGCCACAGTCCTACCCGCGTAACGCCTCGATCACCCAGTGCGACACGACCGCGGCGGCTCGTGGACGGGGGAGGGCTCCGGGGGCGACGGATCGTCAGGACGCTGCGCGCGGATGACTCGCGGATGAACGGGGAAGGAGAGCAAATACGACAAACCGGTCATAGCTGTCCGTCACATTGACACCGGCTGGGCCAACTGGTGGGCTTTGGCGGCGATGTCGTAACCGCCTGCGAGGAGGCTCCTGTGCAAGCCCGAGTATCCGTCGCGGCAGGTCGACGGCTGCGGCAGCAGCTGGAGCAGAGCCCGGCCCTGCGTGACGTGTTGCACCACCCGGCGGCGATCGCGGCCCGCCGGGCGACCGCGCGGACGTGCCGTCAGCTGGCGCCCAGGACGGCGGACCGGCTGATCGCCGACCTCAAGGGGACGGAGCCGCTGCTGGCGTCGGTCCGGGCCGAACGGGCTGCGGCCGCGCGGCCGGGGGCGCCGAGCCGGCGCACCCTGCAGATCGCCGCGACGCTGTCGGCGGCGGCCGTGGTCGGCGGTCTGCTGGTCAGCGGGCCGCCCGCGTACGCGTACAGCCCGGCGCCCGACGTGGTGAGCACCGCGTCGCAGACGCCGCTGGGCAGCATGAGCAACCCGCAGGTGTTCCCGCGGCCGCAGGAGCAGACCGTGGCCGGCAAGCCGGTCGCGGTGCCCGCCGCGGTGACCCTGGTGACCGCGCCGAAGGCGGACCTCGGCGCGGTGGACGCGGTGCGCGAGGTGCTGGGCGTCGCCGGGGCGACGTCGGTGACGCCGCAGGCGGACGCCGGCACGCCCGCCGCCGGCTCGCTGGTGGTGTACGTCGGCGGGGCCTCCGAGGGCGCCGGCGGCGAGGTGGACCGGGTGCTGGGCGAGCTGGCCACCGCGGCCGGCAAGGACGGCGCCGCACCGTCCACCGCCGGGATGCCGGCCGGCGGCTACGTGCTGTCGGCGGGCCAGCTGCCGGCCCAGGGCGGCGGGACGTACGGCGTGGTGGTGCTGGCCGGCACGGACGCCGCGGGCACCTTCTACGCGGCGCAGTCCATGCGCCAGCTGCTGGCCGCGGTGCCGGCCGGGCAGGGCCCCGACGTCGGCGCGGCCGGGATCGGGCTGCCCGGGATCACGCTGCGCGACTGGCCCACCGGCGCGCCGGTGCGCGGGACGGCGGAGGCCTTCTACGGCACCCCGTGGACCCAGCAGCAGCGGCTGGACCAGGTCGACTTCCTCGGCCGGTCGAAGCAGAACTTCTACCTGTACGCCCCGGGCGACGACCCGTACCGGCTCTCCCGCTGGCGCGACGGCTACCCGGCCGCCAAGGCCGAGGAGCTGAAGGCGCTGGCCGCCCGCGCCCGGAGGAACCACGTCACGCTCGGGTACGCGATCGACCCCGGGCAGGCCTTCTGCTACAGCTCGGCCAAGGACGCGGACGCGCTGGTGGCCAAGCTGGACGGCCTGCGCAAGCTCGGCTTCACCGCCTTCCAGCTGCAGTTCCTGGACGTCTCCTACGACGAGTGGCACTGCGGCGACGACCGCTCCAAGTACGGCACCGGCCCGGCGGCCGCCGCCAAGGCGCAGGCCGAGCTGGTGGCCAGGGTGCAGGAGCGGCTGATCGCCCGGAACCCGGGGCTGGCGCCGCTGTCGATCGTCCCCACCGAGTACCACAAGCAGGGCTCCACGCCGTACCGCAAGGCGCTGGCGGCGGCGCTGCCGGACGCCGTCCAGGTGGCCTGGAGCGGCGGCGGGGTGATCCCGGAGAAGATCACCGGCGCTCAGACCTCGGAGACCGCGGGCCTGTACGGGCGGCCGCTGGTCACCATGGACAACTACCCGGTCAACGACGCCAACCCGGACCGCCTCTTCCTCGGCGCCTACGGCGGCCGCGACACCGAGGTCGCCACCCGCTCGGCCGTGCTGCTGACCGGCGCGATGCAGCAGCCGGTCGCCTCCCGGATCGCGCTGGCCACCGCGGGCGACTTCGCCTGGAACCCGGCCGGGTACAAGCCGGAGGAGTCCTGGCAGGCCGCGCTGCACTCGCTGGCCGGCCCGACCGGCACCTCCGCCACGCCCGCCGGGGAGGCGCTGGCGGCCGTCACCGCGCTGGCCGGCAACAGCTCCTCCTCCCCGCTGTCCAAGCAGGAGTCCGGCTACCTCGCGCCGCTGCTGGACAAGTTCTGGGCGGCCGCCGAGCCGAACTCCGGCGCCGCGCCGGACCTCGCCAGGCTGATAGAGGCGGCGGCCCCGCTGCGGGACGCCTTCACCGCCATGGCGAACGCCCAGCGGACGCTGGCCGCCACCCCGGCCACCGCCGCGCTGGCCGCCGAGGCCGGCCCGTGGCTGGCCCCGCTGCACGACTACGGCCTGGCCGGGCAGTCCGCGCTGGACATGCTGCTCGCCCAGCGCGGCGGCGACGGCGCGGCCGCCTGGAAGGCCCGGGTCGAGCTGAACCGGCTGCGCGAGCAGCTCGGCCAGAGCCCGGCGACGGTCGGCGCGGGCGTGCTCGGCCCGTTCCTGGAGCGCGCCGTGCAGGCCGCCGACAACTGGGCCGGCGTGGTCGGCGGCGGCATCACGCCCACCACCAGCATGGGCACCGCCCACGACCACCTGCCCGCGCTGATGACCGACGGCGTGGCCGACACCTTCTACTGGAGCTCGGCGCCCCCGCAGCCCGGCGACTCGGTCGGCCTGGACCTCGGCGGCGGCCGCCCGGTCGGCACCGTCACCGTGCTGATGGGCTCCTGGGGCAGCGGCCCGGACGGCCGGACCGCGATGGACGACTACATCCGCGACGGCGTGCTGGAGTACTCCACCGGCGAGGGCGGCTGGAAGCAGCTCGCGGTGGTCAAGAACCAGAAGAACATCAGCGCCCAGGTGCCCGCCGGCACGGTGGTCCGGGCGGTACGGCTGCGCGCCACCGCCGCCCAGAAGACCGCCGTGGCGGTGCGCGAGTTCACCGTGGCCGCGCCCGACGAGGCCCCGGCCAGCGTCTCCGGCGGCCCGGCCGCACTGCCCGGCGCCTCGGCCTCCGCCGTCCTGGACGGCAACCCCGACACCGCGTACCGGGCGGCCACCGCGCCGACCGTCGCGGACGAGCCGCTCACCGTGGAGCTGGGCGCGGCCCGGCCGCTGGACCGGCTGACCATCCTCACCGACCCGAACGTGCGGGCCAGCGCGGTCGTCTCGCTGCGCCGGGCGGACGGGACGTGGGTGGAGATCGGCACCGTCCAGCCCGGCTACAACGAGCTGGCGGCCGGCGGCCAGAGCGCGGACGCGTTCCGGATGGCCTGGAAGGCCGGCGGCGAGCCGCCGGTGGTCAACCAGGTGATCCCCTGGTACGCGGACGTCCCGGCGGCCCGGCTCAGCCTGGCCGACGCCTCGCTGGACGTGGTGACCGGCGCGGCCGCGCCGGCGCAGGCCCGCGCGGTGGTCGAGGCCGGCCGCCCGGAGGGCGCGACCGGCGAGCTGCGCACCGAGGTGCCCGCCGTCGCCAAGGGCCTGACCGTCGCCCCGGTCGGCGCGGTGACCGTGCCGCGCGGCGGCAAGGTCGGCGTGCCGCTGCAGGTCAGCGCCGCCGCCGACACCCCGGCCGGGACGTACCAGGTGCCGGTGCTGTTCGTCTCCGGCTCGACCACGGTCCGGCAGGTGCTGCAGGTGCACGTGGTGCCGCCGACCGGCGGGCCGGACCTGGCCACCACCGCGACCGCGAGCTCCTCGGCCGACGAGACGCCGACCTTCCCCGCCGCGGCGGTGGCCGACGGCGACCCGAAGACCCGCTGGTCCTCGCTGGCCAAGGACGACGCCTGGGTGCAGCTGGAGCTGCCGAAGGCCGCCCACCTGGGCTCGGCGGTGCTGCACTGGCAGTCCGCGTACGCGTCCTCGTACAAGATCCAGACCTCGGCGGACGGCGTCACCTGGACCACGGTGGCCACGGTGGACGACGGCAAGGGCGGCAACGAGACGGTGCGCTTCGACGCGCCGGGGGCGAAGTTCCTCCGGGTGCAGGGCGTCGCCCGGGCCACCAAGTTCGGCTACTCGCTCTACGGCATCGAGGTCTACGCCGTCACCCCGGCGACGGCCCCGCCGGCCGCTCAGCAGCCGGCCGCCCCGGCCACCCAGCCGCCGGCCGCGCAGCCGACGACCGCCCCGGTCGCGCCGACGCAGAAGCCCTGACGGGCCCCGCACGACGGCGGGCCGCCGCGCTCCCCGTGCGGGGTGCGCGGCGGCCCATGAGGCGTACCGAAGATCGTGACGGGCAGGCCCTTGTGGAGCGGGGTCAGGCGGAGAGCGGTTCGGGCTGCTCGCCGCGGCGGACGGGGGCGGGGTGGGCGGCGTGGGCCCGCCCGAGCGGGACGGGGTGCGCCTCGGTATGGTCGTGGTGCTCGTACTCGCCCCACTGCGGGGCGCGCAGCTGGTCCGCGCCGCCGTAGGGCTCCAGGTAGGGCCGCCAGCGCGGGTCCCTGATCCCGGTGCCGATGATGCGCCAGGCGAGGCCGCTGGGCGGGGCCGGCGGGCGCTTCATCCGCCAGCCGAGTTCGGTGAGGTGACGGTCGGCCTTGGTGTGGTTGCAGCGGCGGCAGGCCGCCACGACGTTGTCCCACCGGTGCTGGCCGCCCCGGCTGCGCGGGATGACGTGGTCGACGCTGGTGGCGGCGGCCCCGCAGTAGACGCAGCGGCCGTGGTCTCGGGCGAACAGCGCCCGGCGGGTGAGCGGGACGGGCCCGCAGAACGGAACCCGCACGAAGCGGGTCAGGCGGACGACGGACGGCGCCGGAAGGGCGCTGGTGGCGCTGTGCAGAGTGACTCCCGAGTCCTCCAGGCTGACCGCCTTGTGGTTGAGGACCAGGATGAGTGCGCGGCGCATCGATACGACGCCGAGTGGCTCGTAGGACGCGTTGAGGACCAGGACATGCGGCACGGATGCCTCCTTGGACGCCTGCGGCGCGTGGCTCGCGCCGGGACGAGCGGTTGGATCACACAACGGGTGCGTGATCTCCCCCAGTGTCGCCTTACGCCTTCGTACGGCGCCACCACTCCTGTGTAACGGACCTGACGTGAACTCCGGGTGTGGTTTCTGTCATACCCGGTATGCCCGGGGGAAGGACGGGTTGCACGCGGGTGCCCGCCGGTGCCCTCCCGCGCCCGCCCGGGAGACGGCTCGGCCGGTCGGAGCAGTCCGGGGGCGGGGCGGACCCGGGCCCTGTCCAGGGGCGCCACAGGGGCGTGCAGAGGCGTTGACGGGGCGTTCGGGCCGTCTCCGCGCGCCGGCAGAAGGGTCCCGGGGCGGCCCGGGAACCACCCGCCACCTGCGGGCGTTCCGCCCCCGGGCGCCCTCGCGGCGTGTCCGGGGCGCGCTCCGGCGGCCGATAGGCTAAGGCGGACGGTCCGCAGGCCACGGCATGCTTCCGCGCCGGCGGGCTGTGCCACGCACCCTGCAGGAAGGTCCCGCCTGTGTTCAGCTCCGGTGACGCCGGTCTCCTGGCCGACGCGTCCACGACGACGCTCACCTCCACGCCGTCGAGCCCGTCGCCGAGCCCGACGGCCCCGGCGGTGCCGCAGCTCGACCTCAGAATCCCGACCAGCGCGCAGGAGGTCAGCGACACCACCAAGCAGGCGGCCAGCTGGTTCGACTCGCACTGGCAGGAGTGGCTGGCGAGCGGGATCCGGATCGTCTTCATCGTCGTGCTGGCGCTGGTGCTGCGCGCCGTGGTGCGCAAGCTGATCACCCAGCTGATAGCGCGGATGATCAAGCCGGCCGAGAGCCACGACGAACCGGGGATGCTCGGCGGGCTGCTGGCCAACACCGGGGTGGTCAACCCGGAGCGCCGGCAGCAGCGCTCCGAGGCCATCGGCTCGGTGCTGCGCAGCGTCGCCTCGTTCACCATCCTGGGCACCGCGGCGCTGATGGTCCTCTCGGCGCTCGGGGTGAACCTCGCGCCGCTGCTGGCGAGCGCCGGTGTGGCCGGTGTGGCGATCGGTTTCGGCGCCCGCAACCTGGTCACCGACTTCCTCTCCGGCGTCTTCATGATCATGGAGGACCAGTACGGCGTCGGCGACGAGATCGACACCGGGGTGGCCACCGGCACGGTGCTGGAGGTCGGCCTGCGGGTCACCAAGCTGCGCGGTGCGAACGGTGAGATCTGGTACATCCGCAACGGCGAGGTGAAGCGGATCGCCAACATGAGCCAGGGCTGGTCGACCGCCACGGTGGACGTCCAGATCGCCTACAAGGAGAACCTCGACCGGGCCGAGGCGCTGATCCGGGAGACGGCGGAGGCGATGGCCAAGGAGGCCCCGTTCGACGAGCTGGTCTGGGCGCCGATGTCGATCCTGGGCATGGAGTCGGTCGCCGCGGACTCGGTGGTGCTGCGGGTGGAGGCCCGGACGGCGCCGGGCAGGTCGCTGAGCGTGGCGCGGGCCCTGCGGCAGCGTCTGAAGGCGGCGTTCGACCTGGCCGGGATCAAGGTCAAGGAGGAGGCCGCGCCGGCCGGGGCCGCCGCTGCCGCCGCCGGTACGGCCGCCGCCGCGGTGGTGCTCACGGCGGCCGCGGCCGCGGCGCCCACCGACGCCGCCCCGCCGTCCGCGCTGGCCGACCCGACCTCGCCGCGCTACCTGGCGACGGCGCCGATACCGGCCCCGGTCAAGCCCGCCGACGACGGCGCCAAGACGCCCTGACGGCCCGCGAAGCCGCGGCGAAACCGGACGAAAGCCCCGCCTCCCGAGCGCTCGGGGGGCGGGGCTTCGCGCTGCCCGGTAACGCTTCGGCATCCTCCGCGGGAAGGGCCATTGACACCCTCCGGACGGGCGCCGTACGGTCCTGTGCCAAGCGACTGGAAAGTTTCCTAACAGTTCGCCTCCGAGTCGGCCGACGGCCGCCGCGACCAGCGGGAAGAGGGAGGATCTCCGCGTGACCAAGTCGACCGCCAAGGCCCCCCTCGCCGGGACCCCCAGCCTGCTGCGCGCCATCAACGACCGCGCCGCCCTCGAACTGCTCCTGGAGAACGGACCGCTCTCCCGTACCCAGATCGGCACCCTGACCGGGCTCTCCAAGCCCACCGCCTCCCAGCTGCTGGCCCGCCTGGAGGCGGCCGGGCTGGTCCTGCCGGTCGGCACCACCGCCGGCGGACCCGGCCCGAACGCGCAGCTGTACCAGGTGAATCCGGCCGCCGGGTACGTCGCCGGGCTGGACGTCACCACCAGCGAGGTGCGGGTCGCCGTCGCCGACATCACCGGCACCACGCTGGCCGAGCACACCGCCCCCACCAAGGGCTGGCCGGCCGCCGAGACGGTGGCCCGGGTCGCCGGGGCGGTCGCCTGGACCGTCCGCGCCGCCGGGCTCGCCGAGGGCAGCCTGCACACCGTGACCATCGGCGTCGGCGGCGCCCCCGACCCGGTCACCGGCAAGCTCCGCTACGCCTCCCACCTGCCCGGATGGCACGCGCCGAAGCTGCTCCAGGAGCTGAGCGCGGCGATCGGCGCCCCGGTGTCGATCGAGAACGACGTGAACCTCGCCGCCGTCGCCGAGCAGGCCTCCGGCGCGGCCCGCGGCTCCGAGGACTTCGTCCTGCTCTGGGCCGGCGAGGGCACCGGCGCCGCGATCGTGATCGCCGGCCGGCTGCACCGCGGCTTCACCGGCGGCGCCGGGGAGGTCGGCTACATGCCGGTGCCCGGTGCACCGGTCCTGCGGGACGTCCGGCGGCGCAACTCCGGCGGGTTCCAGGAGCTGGTCGGCGCGCCCGCCGTCCGCGCCCTGGCCCGGGAGCACGGGCTCGGCGCGCCCACCGCGGAGGAGTCGCTCGCGAAGGCCCTGGAGACCCCCGGCGCCGGGGACGACTTCCTCGCCGCGCTGGCCGGGCGGCTCGCCGTCGGCCTGGCCGTGATCGTCGCCGTCGTCGACCCGCAACTGGTGGTGGTCTCCGGCGGTGTGCCGACGGCGGGCGGCGAACGGCTGCGCGCACTCGTCGAGGAGGAGCTGGCCCGGATCTCGATCGCCCGGCCGGAGGTCCGCAGCAGTGCCCTGACCGGCTCCCCCGTCCTGCTCGGCGCGCTGCAACGCGCACTGTCGGCCGCCCGGGAGGCGGTCTTCTCCACCCACTGACCGCCCGAGTCCACCGGCACCACGTACCGCCCGCACCGTCGCCCGCGCACCTCCCGCACCGCCGTCCACGGACCGCACAGACCGGCACCACCGACCCGCACCCTGCACACCTCTCCCCCAACCCCGAACGCGGGCCCGGAGGCGATGACGCCTGCCCGCGCACCCCGAGGAGGACCTCGAAGTGCACGCCAACACCCCCCGCAGAGGCCGCCGTACGCTCGCCGCCGTCGCCGGCACCGCCGTCCTGGCCCTGTTCGCCTCCGCCTGCACCGGCAGCAGCGACGCCGGCGGCAACGACGACTCGGCGAGCGGCAAGGACGTCACCATCACCTTCTGGCACGGCTGGAGCCAGGAGTCCGAGGTGAAGGCGATCGACGAGAACATCGCCGCCTTCCAGAAGGCCCACCCGAACATCCACGTGAAGACCGTCGGCAACATCGCCGACGACAAGATCAACCAGTCCCTGCGGGCCGGCGGCGACGACGCCCCGGACGTGGTCTCCTCCTTCACCACCAACAACGTCGGCATGTTCTGCTCGACCAAGGCCTTCGTCGACCTCAAGCCCTTCCTGGACAAGAGCGGCATCGACACCGCCAAGACCTTCCCGTCCGCGATGCTCGGCTACACGCAGTTCCAGGGCAACCAGTGCTCGCTGCCGCTGCTCGGCGACGCCTACGGCCTCTACTACAACCTGAAGGCCTTCGCCGCCGCCGGCATCACGGCCCCGCCGAAGACCTTCAGCGAGTTCGCCGACGCCGCCGCCAAGCTGACCGTCGCCGACGGCGACTCCTACAAGCAGCTCGGCTTCATGCCGCTGTACCACGGCTACGAGTCCACCACCGAGCACTTCCTCGGCCAGTACGGCCCGACCTACTTCGGCACCGACGGCAAGTCCAGCCTCGCCTCCGACCCGAAGGTCGCCGCGATGCTGAAGTGGCAGAAGGGCCTGGTCGACAAGCTCGGCGGCTACGCCAAGCTGGACAAGTACCGCGCCACCTTCGGCGAGGAGTTCAGCGCGAAGAACCCGTTCCACACCGGCCAGGTCGCGATGGCCATCGACGGCGAGTGGCGCACCGCCTCGCTCGCCGAGAACAAGCCCGACTTCGAGTGGGCCACCGCGCCGTTCCCCGTCCCGGACGACCAGGCCGACACCTACGGCCGCGGCTACCAGACCGGCACCATCGTCGGCATCGCCAGCACCAGCAAGAAGCAGGCCGCCGCCTGGGAGCTGGTCAAGTACCTGACCACCGACACCGACGCGGTGGTCTCCTTCGCCAACGCGATCCACAACGTGCCCAGCACCTTCGAGGCGCTCAACTCGCCGAAGCTGGCCAGCGACCCGAACTTCAAGACCTTCCTGGACGTCGCCAGGAACTCCCACTCGGGGACCACCCCGGCGAGCGTCAACGGCGGCGGCTACATCGTCTCCCTGCAGAACCTCGGCTACGACTACGAGTCCGGCAAGCAGCCCGACCTCCAGGCCGGCCTCGCCGCCACCGCCAAGGAGATCGACGCCGCCATCGCCCAGGCGAAGTAGCGGGAACGACCCACGGAGCTCCCATGTCACTCGCGTTCGGCACCCGCAGGGGCACCGGACCGACCGACCCGGCGGCGCCCTCCACGCAGCACCTGCTGCGCCGGAAGCGCCGCCGGGAGGCGGCCCGCACCCTCGCCTTCCTCTCCCCCTGGCTGATCGGCTTCGGCGTCTTCTTCCTGTACCCGCTGATCTCCACCGTCTACTTCTCGTTCACCAAGTACAACGGCTTCGGCGCGCCCGCCTTCAACGGCCTGAAGAACTGGGACTACGTCCTCAACGACCTCCCGGCGTTCTGGCAGGGCCTGCGGAACACCCTCTGGCTGGTCGTCGTCATGGTGGGCCTGCGCGTGGCCTTCGGCCTCGGCATCGGCCTGCTGATCACCCGGATCAAGACCGGCGTCGGCTTCTTCCGCACCGCGTTCTACCTGCCCTACCTGGCCCCGCCGGTGGCCGCCACGGTCGCCTTCGCGTTCCTGCTCAACCCCGGCACCGGCCCGCTCAACCACCTCCTGGGCGAGCTGGGCCTGCCGCAGCCCGGCTGGTTCGCCGACCCGGAGTGGTCGAAGCCCGCGCTCACCATGCTCGCCCTGTGGGGCATCGGCGACCTGATGGTCATCTTCATGGCCTCGCTGCTGGACGTCCCCAAGGAGCAGTACGAGGCCGCCGAGCTGGACGGGGCCGGCCCGTTCCAGCGGTTCCGGTACGTCACCCTGCCGAACATCTCGCCGATCATCATGTTCGCGGTGGTCACCGGGGTGATCCAGACCATGCAGTACTACACCCAGGCGATCGTCGCCGGGAAGGTCGCCAGCGGCGTCGCGGGCAACTCCGGGCAGCCGTTCGAGCCCGGCTACCCGCAGGGCTCCACCTGGACCCTGCCCCAGATGGTCTACAACCTCGGTTTCCAGCGCTTCAACTACGGCGCGGCGTGCGTCGTCGCGCTGGTGCTGTTCGCCATCTCGATGGCCGTCACCTCGATCCTGCTCCGCCGCAAGTCCGGCTTCATGGCGAGCGACGACTAGCGGACCAGTGAGGACCCGATCATGACTCTCAGCCCGACCCTCGCCACCGGGGCGCCCGCGGAAGGGCCCGCGAAGGGGTCCGCCCGCCGCGTGCCCACCGCCGCCGCCCGCGCCGCCCGCCGGCGCACGATCCTCAACTGGGTGGCCGTCCACGCGCTGGCCGTCGCCGCCGCCCTGTTCTTCCTGCTGCCGTTCGTCTTCGCCTTCCTCACCGCGGTGATGACGGACAGCCAGGCGCTCACCACCGACTACTGGCCCACCTCGTGGGAGTGGGGCAACTTCGCCAAGGTCTGGGAGACGCCCGGCTTCCTCACCTGGTGGCGCAACACCCTGCTCTACGCGGGCCTCGGCACCCTGCTGACCATCGTCTCCAGCCTGCCGGTCGCCTACGCGCTCGCCAAGTTCCGCTTCCGCGGCCGCAACCTCGCCCTGGCGGCCGTCATCGCGATGATGATGCTGCCGCCGCAGGTCACCGTCATCCCGATGTACCTGTTCTGGGCGAAGCAGCTCGGCCTCGACGGCTCGCTCTGGCCGCTGATCGTCCCGATGGCCTTCGGCGACGCCTTCTCCATCTTCCTGCTGCGCCAGTTCCTGCTGACCATCCCCAAGGAGTACATCGAGGCCGCCCGGATCGACGGCTGCGGCGACCTGCGCACCCTGCTCCGGGTGGTCCTGCCGATGGCCAGGCCGGCCGTCGCCGCCGTCGCGCTGTTCCAGTTCTTCTACTGCTGGAACGACTACTTCGGCCCGCAGATCTACGCCAGCAACAACCCCGACGCCTGGACCCTCTCCTACGGCCTGGAGTCGTTCAAGGGCGCCCACCACACCAACTGGAACCTCACCATGGCCGCCACCCTGCTGGTGATGGCGCCGGTGATCGTCCTCTTCTTCTTCGCGCAGAAAGCCTTCATCGAAGGCGTGACACTGACAGGGGTCAAGGGCTGATGTCCTCACTCAAGCTGGCCATCGTCGGCGGAGGTTCGACGTACACCCCGGAGCTGGTCGACGGCTTCGCCCGGCTGCGGGACACCCTGCCGATCGGCGAGCTGGTGCTCGTCGACCCGGCGGCCGACCGGCTGGAGCTGATCGGCGGCCTCGCCCGGCGGATCTTCGCCAAGCAGGGCCACGGCGCCACCGTGACGACCACCTCCGACGTCGGGGCCGGCGTCGCCGGCGCCGACGCGGTGCTGCTGCAGCTGCGCGTCGGCGGCCAGGCGGCCCGCGACCAGGACGAGACCTGGCCGCTGGAGTGCGGCTGCGTCGGCCAGGAGACCACCGGGGCCGGCGGACTCGCCAAGGCCCTGCGCACCGTCCCGGTGGTGCTGGACATCGCCGAGAAGGTCCGCCGCGCCAACCCGGACGCCTGGATCGTCGACTTCACCAACCCCGTCGGCATCGTCACCCGCGCACTGCAGAACGCCGGGCACCGGGCCGTCGGCCTCTGCAACGTCGCCATCGGCTTCCAGCGGCGGTTCGCCGGGCACCTGGGCGTCGCCCCGGAGCTGATCCGCCTCGACCACGTCGGCCTCAACCACCTCACCTGGGAGCGCGGCGTCACCCTGCTCGACGCCCCCGGCGCGACCACCGGCCGCGAGGTGCTGCCCGAACTGCTCGGCGGCTTCGGCAAGGAGATCGCGGCGGACCTGCTGCTGCCGCAGCGGGTGATCGAGCGCCTCGGCGTCGTCCCCTCCTACTACCTGCGCTACTTCTACCAGCACGACGCCGTGGTGGCGGAGCTGAAGGCCAAGGGCTCCCGGGCCGCCGAGGTCGCCGCGATCGAGCGGCAGCTGCTGGAGCTGTACGCCGACCCCGCGCTGGACACCAAGCCCGAGCTGCTCGGCAAGCGCGGCGGCGCGTTCTACTCCGAGGCCGCGGTGCAACTGATCGCCGCCCTGCTGGGGACCGGCGGCGGGACGTCGGTGCAGGTGGTGAACGCCCGCAACGCGGGCGTGCTGCCGTTCCTGCCCGACGACGCCGTCATCGAGGTGCCGGCCGCGGTCGACGCCGCGGGCGTGCGCCCGCTGCCGCAGCGGCCCGTCGAGCCGCTCTACGCCGGCCTGATCGCGGCCGTCACCGCCTACGAGCACCTCGCCCTCGACGCCGCCCTGCACGGCGGCCGCGACCGCGTCTTCGACGCCCTCCTCGCCCACCCGCTGGTCGGCCAGATCGAGCTCGCCGACCAGTTGACGGACCGGCTGCTCGCCCACAACCGCGAGCACCTCGCCTGGGCCTGACCGGCCCGCCGCACCCGGCCCGCGCGCCCCGTCCGCCCCTGCGCGGAGGGCCCCGCGGGCCGGGCCGCGAGGAGACCCACCACCCCCGGCCGGGGACCACGGCCGGGCCACTGACGAGCCGCGGGGACCTCATGACCCACCAGCCCGAACCGCTCCTGCCCGGCGTCCTCGCCATCGACGCGGGCAACTCCAAGACCGACGTCGCCCTGATCGGCGCCGACGGCACCGTCCACGGCTCCGCCCGGGGCGGCGGCTTCGCCCCCCAGACCGTCGGCGGCGCGGCCGCCGTCGCCGGCCTCGCGCCCCTGGTCGAGGAGGCGGCGGCCGCCGCCGGCCTCCCCGTCGGCAGCGGCGTGCTGACCAGCCACGTCAGCGCCTGCCTGGCCAACGCCGACCTGCCGGTCGAGGAGGAGGCGCTGCGCGCCGCCCTGGAGTCCCACCCCTGGGGGCGCAGCACCACCGTCGCCAACGACACCTTCGGACTCCTCCGGGCCGGCACCGACGGCCCGCGCGGCATCGCCGTCGTCTGCGGCGCCGGCATCAACTGCGTCGGCCTGCTGCCCGACGGCCGCACCGCCCGGTTCCCCGCCCTCGGCGAACTGACCGGCGACTGGGGCGGCGGCGGTGGCCTCGCCCTCAGCAGCATGTGGCACGCCGTCCGCGCCGAGGACGGCCGCGGCGGGCCCACCGCGCTGGCCCCGGCCATCGCCGAGCACTTCGCGCTGCCCAGCACCGGCGCCGTCGCCGAGGCGGTCCACCTCGGGCAGCTGCCGTTCGCCCGGCTGCACGAGATCGTCCGGGTGCTGTTCGCGGTGGCCGAGGGCGGCGACGAGGTGGCCCGGGAGCTGATCGACCGGCAGGCCGACGAGATCGTCCGGCTCGCCGTCGTCGCGCTCGGCCGGCTGGACCTGCTGGACGAGCCCACCCCGGTGGTGCTGGGCGGCGGGGTGCTCGCCTCCCGGCAGCCGCTGCTGCTGGACAACGTCACCGCCCGGCTCGCCGCGGCGGCGCCGCTGGCCGAGCCGCGCGTCGTCGTCGCGCCCCCCGTGCTGGGCGCGGCCCTGCTCGGCCTGGACCACCTCGGGGCCGGCCCGGCCGCCCAGGCGCGGGTCCGGCAGGCGTACGACCGGGCGCCGCGGGTGGCGGCGTAGCGGCGGGGCCGCGTCTCGGGACTCCGTTCCCGCCGGGTCCGCACACCCGGCGGGAACGGGAACACGACGGGGCTCCACGGCCGGTACTCCGGCGCTGCTCCGGCGCCCCGTACGGCTGCCACGGCTGCTCCGGCTGCTCCGGCGACAGGTACGACCTCGTCCGGGACCCACCGGGCCGCATCGTCCGCATCGCCGAGCTCCACCACCCGTGACGGCGGGAAGCCGCCGTCCGCCAGGTGGGCGGCTCTACTGAATCCTTCGCTCATCTGATGAGCTGCCCCGCATGGACGAGGAGCAGGGCGACCGGCGGCGCTGGCTGGTGCTGGCGGTCGGGATGTTCGCGATGACCTCCGGGTGTGCGTTCCAGTTCGGGCTGCCGTACCTGATCCCGGCGCTGCGGGACGAGGGGCTGTCGCTCTCGCAGGCGGGCCTGCTGGCCGCGTGCCCGACGATCGGCCTGGTGCTGACGCTCACCCCGTGGGGGGCGGCGGCCGACCGGTGGGGTGAGCGGTGGGTACTGGCGTCCGGGCTGGGGCTCGGCGGTCTGGTGCTGCTGGGGGCGGCGCGGGTGCACGGCACGGTCGGTCTGGGGGCCTGCTTCCTGCTGGCGGGCGCGGCCGGGGCGTCCGCGCACGCCAGCAGCGGGCGGCTGATCCTCGGCTGGTTCCCGGCGCGGCAGCGCGGGTTGGCGATGGGCCTGCGGCAGACCTCGCTGCCGCTGGGCGTCGCCGTCGCGGCGCTGCTGCTGCCTCCGCTGGCCGGGCACGGGCGGGCGACCGCGCTGGTCGTGCTGGGCGGGTTGAGCCTGGGGGCGGCGCTGCTGGTGGCGGCGGCCGTCCGGGATCCGGCACGGCCGGCGGACGGTGACGGCAGGCGGGCCGGCAGCCCGTACCGGACGCCGGTGCTGTGGCGGCTGCACGGCGCCGCGACGCTGCTGGTGGTGCCGCAGTTCACGGTGTCGGTGTTCGCGCTGGTCTTCCTGGTGGACGAGCGCGGGTGGCCGCCCGCGGCGGCCGGTCCGCTGCTGGCCTGCGTGCAGGTGGCCGGGGCGGGCGCGCGGTTGGCGGCCGGGCGCTGGTCGGACGTGGCCGGCAGCCGGGTGGGCCCGATGCGGCGGCTGGCGCTGACCGCGGCCGGCGTGCTCGCGGTGCTCGCGGCCGGCGCGCTCACCGGCTCGGCGGTCGCGGTGTCGGCGCTGATGGCGGCCGGTGTGCTGACGGTGTCGACCAACGGCCTGTCGTTCACGGCCGTGGCCGAGTACGCGGGTTCGGCCTGGGCGGGCCGGGCGCTGGGCGTGCACACCACCGTGCAGAACGCGGTCGCGGCCTGCGTCGCCCCGACGGTGGGCGCACTGATCGGGGCGGTCGGCTACGGCGCGGCGTACGCGCTGGTCGTGGCGTTCCCGCTGGTGGCGGCGGTGGTGGTGCCACCGGTGCTGCACGAGAAGTCGGACCGGCCGACTTCTCGTGCAACCCGGGGCGGCTCCGGGACGCCCCGAACCGCCCGGCGCACCGGCGCGCAGGCGACCGGCCCCCGAGCCGCCCACGGCGCCGAGTCGGGTCTCCCGGAGTCGGCGTGGGACGGACCCGGTCGGTAGCGTGCTGCGGTTCGGACCCGGCGGCGATCGCGGAGTTCAGCGCCCCCGCGATGAAGGGCCTCCTGCGCGATGCGTACGCGCGGTACGACGTGGTCAGGCTGCTGGCGGTCGCGCCCGGGGTGATCGCCGTGAACGTGCGGCAGACGCCCACCGACCGCGACGACAACGTCGTCGAGAGCGCGTGGGGCGCCGCGCTGTACGTGATCGCCCGGCGGGAGGGCGGCTGGAGGATCGTGGCCGGCCAGAACAACGCGGTGGACGCGCCCCGCTGAGGGCGGGTCGGCAGCGGCCCGGCGGACGGCTTCCGGTGCCCACCGGCAGCGCACGCGGGCTCCGGCCGGAACGGCCGGTGGCCTGCGGCGCAGCGGAGACCCCCTGCTAGATTCGCCCACCGAAGAGCGGTCGGGCGGTCCGGGGGGACCGGGGGGAACCGGCGACCGGGACCGGGGGGCGGAACAGTGAGCAGAGTGACGGCGGCGGGCGACCGGCACCCCACGGAGCCGGACCTGCCCGCCGAGCTGGGCATGCACTGCCGCGACCTTCTGGACGACGTCTCCCGGACCGGGCGGCTGCTCCGGCGCGACGAGTTGGAGAGCCTGCGGACCCTCGGCGAGCGCGGCGCCGAAGCCGGACACGGGCTGCGCGACCTCGTCTCGCACTGCCTGGGGGCGGCCCGGCAGTCGTGGCAGAAGCTGCCCGGCAACGCCACCGCCGGCGGCATCGCCGACCTGCGCCGCACCGGGGACGCCGTCCTCGGCGCCGCCGAGGCCGCGCTCGCCGCGCTCGGCGAGGGGCACGAGCGGGCGCTGCGGCTCGCGGTCCGCCAGGAGGAATCGGCGCGGCGGGAGTTCATCCACGACCTGCTGTACGGCCGCAGCGACCTCGGGCTGCTCGCCGAGCGGGCCGAGCGGTTCGGGCTGCGCCTGGCCGGCCGGTACGTCGTGGCGGTCGCGGTCGGCGACGAGCCCTACGCGGACGCCCATCCGCTGGTGCACCGGGTGGAGCGGGAGCTGGCGGGCCGGTTCGGCGAGCAGGACGTGCTGCTCGCGGGCAAGGACGGCCGGATGGTCTGCATCGCGCCCGACGACGACCTCGCCGTGCTGGACTCCTTCGCCGACCTGGCGCTCCGCCCGGGCCCGGGCTACCGGCCGGTGCTGCGGGTGGCGACCGGGCGCGGCCATTCGGCCGCGAGTGGTGTGGTGCGCAGCTACGAGGAGGCGCTGGGTGCGCTGGACTACGCGGAGCGGCTCGGGCTGCGCTCGCAGCGGCTGCGGGCGGAGGAGCTGCTGGTCTTCCCGGTCCTGATGCGCGACCGGGCGGCGATGGCCGACCTGGTGCGCACCGTGCTCGGCCCGCTGACGACGGCCCGGGGCGGCGCGCAGCCGCTGCTGGACACCATCGCGGTGCAGGCGGAGGCGGCGTACGTGAACGCGGAGGCGGCCCGCCGGCTGGGGGTGAGCGTCCGGACGCTCGGCTACCGGCTGGAGCGCATCCACGCGCTGACCGGCTACGACCCGGCGGACGCCCTGCACCGCTTCACGCTGGAGACCGCGGCCATGGGCGCACGCCTGCTGGACTGGCCCGAGCGCCCGCTCTGACGCCGCTGCGGTGCGCCCGGACGCCCGGCCCCCCGGGCGCGCGCCGGAAGTCGGGTGGGCCGACTTCTCGCGCCGGCCTTCCGACGGGCGAGCCTGCACAGGAAGTCGGGTGGGCCGACTTCTCGTGCGGACCTTCCGACGAGCGAGCGCGCGCCGGCAGCCGACCCGATCGACTTCCTGCGCGGGCCAGCCGCACGCCGGCAGCCGGGGCCGCCGGCCACCGGCTCCCGCCGCCCACCTCCCCCGCAGGACGTCGACCCCATCGACTTCCTGCGCGGGCCATCGGCGGACTCACGGCGAACCCACGGTGAACCGACGGCCCCGCGGGTCAGTGGCGGCGCTGGCGGGTGGCGGCGAGGAGGGCGGGGACGGTGGTGAACTTGATCCGCGGGCGGCCGGCGGCGCGGCCGAGGTCGCGCTCGGTGCGGTCGATCGCGCGCAGCTCCCTCAGCCCGAGGGCGTCCGGCCGGCGGCTGCGGACCAGCCGGGCGAGCTCCTTGCCGCCACCGGTCGGGGCGGGCAGCACACCGGCGGCCGCGTCGTCCAGGAAGGCGTCCACGGTCTCCTGGGCGCAGGCCCGGTTGGCGCCGATCCCGCCCGAGGGGCCGCGCTTGGCCCAGCCGACCACGTACGCGCCCGGCAGCGGTTCGCCGGTCGCCGGGTCGACCACCCGGCCGGCGCGCTGCGGCACGGCCGCGGTGTCCGCGTCGAAGGGGAGCCCGGGCACCGGCACCCCCCGGTAGCCGATGGACCGCACCACCAGGCCGGCCGCGACGGTCCCCCCGCCGCCCCGGCCGTCCTCGACGCGCAGCCCCTCCACCCGGCCGTCGCCGACCAGCGCCGTGGGCGTGGCGAGGAAGCGCAGCACGATCCGCTTCCCGGGGCGTGGCGGCGCCGCGGTGTCGACCGTCTCCAGCGGCAGCCCGGCCAGCAGGGCCGCCTTGGAGCCGGGGGCGGCGTCGGCGAGCGCGGCCCGGACCTCCGGGTGGTCCGCCACCACCAGCTCGACGCCGGGCAGCTGCCGCAGGGCGAGGAACTCCGGCCTGGTCCAGGCCGCCTGCTCCGGCCCGCGGCGGGCCAGCAGCACCACCTCGCGGACCCGGCTGGTGCGCAGTGCGGTCAGCGCGTGGTCGGCGATGTCGGTGGCGGCGAGCCGGTCCGGGTCGAGCAGCAGGATCCGGGCGACGTCCACGGCGACGTTGCCGTTGCCGATCACCACGACCCGTTCGGCGGAGAGGTCGACGGCGTCGGCGGGCACCGTCGGGTCGGCGTTGTACCAGCCGACGACGGTGGTCGCGGGCAGGCTGCCGGGCAGGTCCTCGCCGGGCAGGCCGAGCCGGCGGTCGGCGGCGGCCCCGACCGCGTAGACCACCGCGTGGTGGTGGGCGGCCAGTTCGGCGTGGCTGAGGTCGCGGCCGACCTCCACGTTGAGGTGGACGGTGAGCCGGGGGTGGTGGAAGACGGAGGCGAAGCTCTCGGCGATCCGCTTGGTGGCCTGGTGGTCGGGGGCGACGCCGTGGCGCAGCAGCCCGCCGGCCACGGGCAGGCGGTCGATCATCGTGATGTCGGCGCCGGTGGTGCGGAGCAGCGCCTGCGCGGTGTAGCTCGCGGAGGGGCCGGTGCCGACGATGGCGACGCGCAGCGGGCCGAGGCCGTCGGGCAGGCTGCGGGGGAAGGTCGGCGCGCTCCAGGCGTGGTCGCTGGGGTGGTCCTGGAAGTACTGCCGGTTGAGGTCGCCGAAGACCGTGTCGGGGCCGGCGAGCCGGTCGACCGGGAAGACGGCGTCGACCGGGCAGGCGTCGGCGCAGGCGCCGCAGTCGATGCAGGCGGCCGGGTCGATGTACAGCATGTCGGTGCTGCCGAACGCGGGCTCGTCGGGCGTGGGGTGGATGCAGTTGACCGGGCAGACGGAGACGCAGGAGGCGTCGTTGCAGCAGGTCTGGGTGATCGCGTAGGCCATGGCCGGGGTGGGGTCCTCGCTGCGTGGGGGTCGGTCGGGGCGGGCTGCGGGACCGGGCCGGCGGCACCGCGTCCGGCGGCACCGCGGCCCGGCCCGGGCTCGGAGCACGTGCCGGGCTCAGAGCATGTGGATGCGGCGGTAGATCGCCGTCGAGGCGCGGGTGAGCAGGCCGGCCTCGGCCAGGAACGCCATCAGGTGGCGCGAGCTGGTGCGCATCATCGCCCTGCGGTGCTCGCTGCCGCGCACCTCGGCGACCGCCCGCTCGACGTCCAGGCCGGCCGCCCGGTAGACGCCGGGGTGGACCATGCTGCTGACGATGACGAACGCGCCGGCGGCGATGCCGGTGGCCGCGGCCCTGCGCCGCGCCGGGCCCGCGTACCGCAGCCGCTCGCGGATCTCCTGGCGGGCGAACTTCATGTGCCGGGACTCCTCGACCACGTGGATCCGGGACGTCCCGCGGACGATCTCCAGGACGTTCTCGCCGCGCATCCAGTCGCGCTGCATGACGTCGAGCACCTCCTCGGCCACGAGGATGCCGCCGTAGGCGAGTTCACCGCGAGCGGTGGCCTTGTAGAGGCGGCCGGCCTGGGCGATCAGCCGGTTCGGCTTGTACTGCGGGACGCCCATCTTCTCGCAGGCGCGGGCGAACATGATCGAGTGCCGGCACTCGTCGGCGATCTCGGTGAGCGCGAAGCGGAACTCGGCGCTGCCCGGGTCCTTCAGGTACTGATCGCGCAGCACCATCTGCTGCAGGATCATCTCGAACCAGATCCCGGTGGTCATGATCGAGCAGACCTCGTGCCGGGTGAGGGTGACCCGCTGCTCCTCCGACATCTCGTCCCAGAGGCGGGTGCCGTACAGCGTGCTCCACTCGGGATTGAGGCCGTAGTGGTCGTCGGGGAGCGGGGCCTCCCAGTCGATCTCGGTCGCCGGGTCGTAGGAGAGGGTCGCGGCCGACTCCAGCAGCCGCTTCGAGACGTCGTCGTCGGCCGTGGTGTGGCCGTGGAACCGTGCCGCCGTACCGGTCCGGGTCATGGCTGCCTCCAGGTGCGTGGCCTGCGAGGTCCCCGCCGACCCCGCTTATTGACGGAGAGTACAATAAGAGCTCCGGCCCGAGAACCCCTCGCGCAACCACTCCTCGCGCGACCACGCCCGGCACCGCCCGGCGCCGCACCGCATCGCCTCGCAGCGCCACGCCTCGCACCACCACTCGGCGCGCCCGCCGCACTGCGCGCCGTGCCCGCGCTCCCCCGTACCACTGGCGGCTGCGCCCGTCGGAGGGATGATGGCGGGGTGGGCGTGCACGGCCGGGAGCGGACGGGCGGCACGAGCAGCACGGTCGGTCGCGGGCCGGTCGCGGTCACGACCGCCGCACGGCGGGCGGCCGGCCGGCCGGACACGGGCGAGACACATCCGAGGGGTGCACATGGACAGCCGGCGGTTCCCCTACGTCGACCGCGCGGCCGGCGCGCTGCTCGACGCGGCCGGCCGGATCACCCGCTGGACGCCGGAGGCCGAGCGGCTGCTGTCCCTGCGGGCCGACGAGGTCTGCGGCCGGTCGGTCCGGGAACTGCTCGCGGACCCGGCCAGCTGGCCCGCGCTGCTGGCGGACCGGGTGCCGGGCACCTGGTCCGGCCAGGCCGTGGTGCGCTCCGGCCGGGGCGACGACCTGGGGGTCGTCTTCCAGGTGCTCCCGCTCGCCGCCCCCGCCCCCACCGCCGAAACCGCCGACGCCACCGGAACCGCCTCCACCACCGAAACCGCCGACGCCGCGACCGGCGACCCCGACGGGGCGGAGCCGTCCGCGCCGCCCGGGCCCGCGGAGCCGCGCTACTTCGTGCTCGCCGCCCCCGCCGGCCTGGTCGCCCAGTGGCGCCAGGACCAGGCGTTCACCCGCGAACTGTTCCTCCAGGACCGGGTGGGCCTCGCCGTCTTCGACGACCGGCTCCGGCTGGTCAGGACCAACACCCACCTGCTCCCCTACACCGGCCTCCCGCCCGACCTCGGCGGCCACCGCCTGGGCGACTTCCTCCAGGCCGCGGACGCGGCGGCGGTCGAGCGCCACCTGCACGAGGTGCTGGAGTCCGGCCGGCCGCTGGTGCTGGCGGAGGAGCTGGTCCGCACGATCGACGACCCGGGCCGCGGCGCGGTGATGGCCGTCTCGGCGTTCCGGCTGCAGGCACCCGACGGCAAGGCGATCGGCGTCACCGCACTGTTCACGGACGTGACCCAGCTCCACCGGACGGGCGAACGCCTCGCCGTCCTGCACCGCGCCACCGCCGCGGTCGGCAGCTCGCTCTCCGTCGCCAGAACGGCCGAGGAGCTGGCCTCGGTGCTCGCGCCCGGACTGGCCGACCTCGCGGTGGTCGAGATCGCCGAGGCGGTCTTCAGCGGCGACGATCCGGTGCCGGACCGCAACGGCCGGCTGCTGCTCCGGAGGGCCGCCGTCGCCGTCGACCGGCACCCCGGCTCCGGCGTCGACGCCTTCGCCGTGCCCGCCGCCGCCGAGCAGGTCCTGGTCGACGCCACCGACCCGCCGGGCGACCCCGGCAGCGCCACGCCCACCGCCACGGCCACCACGACACCCCCCGCCGAGGCCTCCGCCCAGCCCCCCGCCGACGACCCGTCCACCGCGATGACCGCACCGCTGCGCGCCCGCGGCACCCTGCTCGGCCGGGTGACCGTCCACCGCGGCCCGCGCCATTCGCCGTACGAGCCGGCCGACCACGACCTGCTGCGCGAGATCGCCGCCCGCGCCGCGCTGGCGCTCGACAACGCCCGCCGCTACACGCGCGAGCGCCGCGCCGCCGTCGGCCTGCAGCGGAGCCTGCTGCCGCCGGCGCAGACCGAGACCTCCGCGGTCAGCACCGCGAGCGTCTACCTGCCGACCGACACCGCCACCGGCGTCGGCGGCGACTGGTTCGACGTGATCCCGCTCTCCTCCGCCCGGGTCGCCCTGGTCACCGGCGACGTGGTCGGCCACGGACTGGAGGCCAGCGCCACCATGGGCCGGCTGCGCACCGCCGTCCGCACGCTCGCCGACCTCGACCTGGAGCCGGACGAACTGCTCGTCCACCTCGACGACCTGGTCTCCCGACTGCTGGCCGACGAGCACGAGCCCTACGCCGAAGCGCCCGGCGGCGGCCTCGACCAGGGGTGGGGGCTCGGGCTCGACCACGGCGGGAGCCGCCCGGACGGCTACGGCGAGGCGGCCCGGACGGGCGCCGGAGCGGCCGCGCCCGGCGGCCCCGCGGACGACGACACGTGGTCCGCCCCCCGCCGCGCCGTCGCCTTCGGCGCGACCTGCGTCTTCGCCGTCTACGACCCGGTGTCGCGGCGGCTGGCGGTCGCCTCGGCCGGCCATCCGCCGCCCGCCGTCGCCGCCCCCGACGGCCGCGTCGAGTACGTGCCGGTGCGCCCCGGCCCGCCGCTCGGCGTCGGCGGCCTGCCGTTCGAGGTGGCCGAGGTCGAGGTCGCCCCCGGCAGCCTCCTCGCGCTCTACACCGACGGCCTGATCCACGGCCACAGCGGCGAGGTCGACCTCGACGAGGGCATGGCCGAGCTGCGCCGCCGCCTCGCCAGGCCCGGCACCGCCACCGCCCCGCTGCCGGAGCTCGGCCGTCAGCTGGTCGACGGCCGCCCGGCGGACCGGCTCGCCGACGACGTCACGCTGCTGCTGGCCCGCACCCGGGCCGTGCCGCCCGAGTCCACCGCGACCTGGTCGGTGGAGGCCGACCCGGCCGCCGTCGCCGCCGTCCGCGAGCGGACCGCGGCCCACCTGACCGCCTGGGGGCTGGAGGACCTGGTCTTCACCACCGAGCTGGTGCTCAGCGAGCTGGTCACCAACGCCATCCGCTACGCGGGCGGCCCGGTGGAGGTCCGGCTGATCCACGCCGAGCGGCTGACCTGCGAGGTGTCCGACCCCAGCGCCACCCAGCCCCGGATGCGCCGGGCCCGGGTCACCGACGAGGGCGGCCGCGGCCTCTACCTGGTCGCCCAGCTCACCGACCGCTGGGGCAGCCGCTACACCCGGCACGGCAAGACCATCTGGGCCGAGCAGGAGCTGCCGTAGCGCGCCTGACGCGCCGGCGGATCACCGGACGGGCAGACCCCGGTGGCATGGTGACGCGGCCGCCGGGCATCCGTCAGCATGGTGTGCGCACCACCGTTCCCAGGGGCCGGTCGGCTTCGGCCCCCGCCGCGGCGATCGGACGTTGATCGGATGTTCATTCCGCTCGGCCACGGTGGTGCCGACGGCCCCGGAGCCGTCGTCCCCCTGCCGACGGCGCCGTCTCCCCCCGGCCGCCGCCCTCCCCCTGAAGGGAACCCACCCATGCCCAAGATCATCGTCGCGGCCACGCCCGCCGCCGGGCACACCGGTCCGCTGCTGCGGATCGCCGGCCACCTCGCCGGTCTGGGCCACGACGTGGTGTTCCTGGGCGGCGCGCGCTTCGCCGAGCCGGTCGCGGCGGCCGGCCTCGGCTTCCGCGCGCTGCCGGCGGAGGCCGACTTCGACGACCGCGACCTCGCCGTGAGCTTCCCGGAACGGGAGCTGGTGCCGCCCGGCCCGGAGCGGACCGCCTGGGACGCCATGCACATCTTCGGCGACCCGGTACCGGCCCAACTCGCCACCCTGCACGAGCTGCTGGCACAGTTCCCGACGGCCGCCCTGATCTACGACAGCCTCTTCCTGGGCGGGGCGGCGCTCGCGCTGGAGCGGAAGGCCGGCGACCGCCCGGCCGTGGTGGCCGTCGGCACCTTCCCGGTGATGGTGGGGAGCCGGGACACCGCGCCGTTCGGCCCGGGCCTGCTCCCTCCGACGGACGAGACCGAGCGGGCCCGCTACGCGGCGCTCGCCGAGCAGTTGGCGGAGCGGGGCCGGCCGGTGACCGAGCACGTTCGCCGGGCCTTCGCCGCCGCCGGCGTGGAGCTGCCCGCCGGCGAGCGGGCCAGGGCCGTCACCGAGGCCGCCGACCACTTCCTGCAGCTGACCGTGCCCGGCTTCGAGTACCCGCGCGGCGACCTGCCCGCCAACCTGCGGTTCGTCGGCGCCCTGCCGCTGCCCGCGCCGGACGGCGCGCCGATGCCGGCGTGGTGGCCCGAGCTCACCCGGGCCCGGGCGGAGGGCCGCAAGGTCGTCGTGGTCACCCAGGGCACCGCCGCCAACGGGGATGTGACGGCGCTGCTGGCACCGACGGTGCACGCGCTGGCCGATCGGCCGGACCTGCTGGTCATCGCGGCCACCGGCCGCCGGGACGGGGAGCGGCTGCTGGCCGCCGAGGTGTCCCGGCTGCCCGCCAACGTCCGGGCGGCCGGGTACGTCCCGTTCGACGCGCTGCTGCCGCACGCGGACGTGCTGGTCAGCAACGGCGGCTACGGTGGCGTGCACACCGCGCTCGGGCACGGCGTGCCGCTGGTGGTCGCCGGCGGGAGCGAGGACAAGCCGGAGGTCGCCGCCCGGGTGGAGTGGACCGGCACCGGGGTCAACCTGCGCACCGGCCGGCCGTCCGCCGAGGCCGTGGCGGCCGCGGTCGAGCGGGTCCTGACCGACCCCGGGTACCGTCGGCGTGCCGAGGAGCTGCGTACCGAACTGGAGGCCTATCGTGCGCTGGACGTGATCGCCGACCTGGTCGCCGGCCTGACCCCCACCCCGGCCGACCGGACCGAACCGGCCGACCTCGCCGGGGCACTGGCCGCCGAGGCCGGCTGAGCACCGCACCACGCAGCTTCCCAGCCCTCCCCCGCACCAGGGGCGGGCCCGCCGGCCCCGGGGAACGACCTCCCCGGGGCCGGCGGCCCCGCCCGCAAGAGAACGGAACCGAAGCCATGGGCCGCCTCCAGCTCGCCGTCCGGGCCTACCCGAGGCGATCGCCGCTGACCTTCGCCTATGTGTGCCTGCTGCTGCTCACCCACGTCTGGGTCGAGTCCGTGCTGCCGGCCGACAACTCGGCCGTCCTGCTGCACCACGTCAGCACCAACCTGGACAACCTCACCGACCATCCGCTCTCCGCCCTGTTCGGCAGCGCCCTGTTCTTCGACGGCACCCTGACCGACGTCGAGTCGTCCAGCTTCGCGAGCACGTTCATCACCCTGGGCATCGGCGTCGCCTGCTGCCTGGCCTGGCTGGAGTACCGGCTGGGCACCACGCGGGCGTTCGGGGCCTTCCTCGCCGGGCACATCGGGGCGACGCTGCTCACCGCCCTGGTCATCACGGCCGCGCTCGGGCAGGGCTGGTACCCGGAGAGCGTGCGTCAGGCCTCGGACTTCGGCGTCAGCTACGGTGCCCAGGCCGTGATGGGGGCCGCCACCGCCCTGCTGCCGCGCCGCGCCCGGCTGCCCTGGGCGGTCTTCGTGCTCGGCTGGCCGCTCGGCGGCGCCGACTGGAGCGGGCCGCTGCCGGACTTCACGACGGTCGGCCACCTCCTCGCCGCCGGCATCGGGTTCGCCCTGGCACCGCTGGCCGCCGGCCGGGCCCGCACCCGGCAACGGCCGCGGGCGGGCGCCGACCGGCCCGGCGCCGACCGGCCCGCCGCGCCCTCGGCCGACGCCGGTCGGCCCTGAGGTAGGTCCAAGCCGGCCGCTTAGCCGACCGCGGGACGCCGCGGAGAAACGTGAAGGGCCCCTCACGAAACCGTGAGGGGCCCTTCACCATGGTGCGCGAGGGGGGAGTTGAACCCCCACGCCCTTTCGGGCACTGGAACCTGAATCCAGCGCGTCTGCCTATTCCGCCACCCGCGCATCTGGTGATGGGCTAAAGCTTAGCCCATCCGCGGGGGTGCTCCGAACCGGGTTTCCCGGCACCCCCGCGGAACGGGCGACGTCAGCGGCTCACGCGCTCCAGGATCCACTCGATCAGGGCGCCGGAGACGTGGCTGTGCTCGGTGTTGTCGGCGTCGAAGGCGACCTCGTCGAGATGGCCGGCGGCGAGGTCGGCATCGGTGATGGAGAGGGTCGTTTCGACGTTCCACCGGACCGGGTCGAAGTCCAGCGCGGCCGCACTGACGGACGGCACGAAGGTGCCGCTGCGGTACTCGTCGGAGATCTTCGCCTTCAGCGCGTCCGCGACCTTGCCGAAGGAGTCCAGGGTGCCGCCCGGCGCGCCGTCCAGCGCCGGGACCTCGGTGGTGGTGCTGCGCCGGACCGCCAGGCCGAGGTGCATGCCGCCGATCTTCTGCGCCTCGCCGCGCTCCGGCTGGAAGCGGGCGGTGGCGCTGGCGATCAGGGCCTGCCAGTCGAAGGCCACCTCGCCGGGGGGCAGCGGGAGGCCGATGCCGTCCCGGCGGCCGTTGGAGACGCCGAGCCGGAGCGGGCGCTGCGGGAAGTTGCCGACCCGCGCCAGGTCCGCCAGGAACTCCTTGCGCAGCGGGCTGGAGGTGGCCACCGGGCCGGAGTACTTGGAGTTCTCCACCCAGGCCCAGAGCAGCTGCTGCGCGGCCTCGCTGCGGATCAGCTCGGCCTGCTTGGGCTGACCGGGCGCCGCGGGGGTGAAGTCCTCGAAGAAGTAGGCCATCTGCTGGAGGACCAGCGGGATCCAGGCGCCGTTGTGCGGGGAGTCGTAGGAGAGGTAGGTCGCGGTCTGGTGGTCGACGCCCTCGTGCTCCAGCTTGGCGAGCGCGTAGCGGGTGACGATGCCGCCCATGCTGACGCCGCCGACGGTGAGCGGGGCGTCGCCGACGCGCTCGGCGATCACCCGCGTGATGGCGCTGATCGCAACGCCGGCGTTGGCCTGGATGTGGGTGTGGCGCTTCTCGAAGCCGATGAGGACGACGTCGATGCCGCGGGCGAGCAGCTGGTCGAAGAAGCCCGGCGTGCCGGGCTGGTACGGGGTGTTGAAGTAGGCGAAGAGATCGGGGAGTTCGCTGGGCCCGTAGTTGAAGCCGTCCGCGAAGAGGAACGGGCGCCGGAGGCCCAGCTTCGGGTTGGCGAGGTAGACGGCCGCCTGGCCCGTCGGGATCTCGCCCTTGTACGGGTCGCCGACCAGGTCCCAGGTGAAGTCGGCCGGGCGCGGCTCGCCGACGTCGATGCGCTTCGGGGTGGCGAACCAGACCTCCGGCTTCAGCGACGCGGCCAGCTCGGCCCGCTCGGCTTCGGTGGGCTCGGTCTCGCGCCCCAGGAGGGTGAGGGCGACGTCGATCCGGGGTTCCTGTGCCATGAGTACCGCCTCTGTGGTGGTGAGGAGCGATCATCAGCGCGCGCAGGGCGACGGTATCGGTTCGGTTACGGACGGCACCAGGCCGTGACCGAGAGTGGTCGAAAGTGTCCGGGTGGGACGGGGAGTGACGGAACGCGATCGGTCAGCCGAAGTCGCCGGCCCGGACGGCGGCGAGGAAGGACTCCCAGGCGGTGGCGGAGAAGAGGAGGGCCGGGCCCTGGGGGTCCTTGGAGTCACGCACCGGAACGACGCCGGGGAATCCGGGGGCCATTTCGATGCAGTTGCCCCCGTTGCCGCCGCTGTAGCTGCTCTTGCGCCAGGCAGACGCGCCGATCTCGTTCCTCGTCATCCCTGAACCCCTCCAGCGCATCAGCGATCAGCGCGAGCGAGGCGTCCACCGAGAGCACGTCCCCGCGGAGGCGATCATAGCTGCGCCGATGCCGGGCGACGATTGCCGCAACATCGCTCGGATGCCCGCGATCAAGGCTCTCCGAGTAGACCCAGTTCTGCCCGTCGGGCATCTCCAACAGCACCATGGAGGCATCGATGATCGTCCGCCGCGATGCGAAGGGCGCGACCTGGATGAGGATGTTGGGGAGCTGAGCGGCTGCCAGCAGGTGCTGCATCTGGCGACGCATCACACCCGGACCGCCGTAGACCGTCCGGATGGCACTCTCATCGAGAACGGCCAGCAGCAGGGGCCCGTCCGGATCCAGGAATCGCTTCTGCCGACCGAGCCTCGCGGCGGTCCGTTCCGCTATCAGTTCGGGATTTCCGGCCGCGTCGCTCGCCTCGAACACTGCTCGGGCATATTCGGGACATTGCAGCAGGCCGAGGACAACGCCGTACTGGAACACCCGAACGGCGACCGCCTCGGCCTCCATGTCCGCATGGTCCCGGAACCAGTCCGGGTGCTCGACCTCGGCCTCCCAGTCCACCCGGTCCCAGAGCCGCTTCAGCAGGCCGCCCGTCTTCAGCACCCGGTCGGCGTCCTCGACCGAGTCGGCCGGCATGCGCCGCTTGCCGCTCTCGTACCGGGTGATGTTGGTCCGGTTGCAATGGAGCAGCTTGCCCAGCTCCTCCTGCGTGTAGCCCAGCATCTCGCGGTAGAAGCGCAGTTCCTCGCCGAACATCACGGCCGAGCTCGCCGTCGGCCCCTGCTTCGCGCGCCGGTGTGACATGCCGACTCCCTCACGTGCCGGATGTGCCATGCACTGCCAATCGGCCGTCACCGTACCTCCGGGGCGCGATGATTGAGACCGGAACGCGATCGTCTGCCTGCGCAGCGTGAGGTGTGCGCCCCTGCCGCGAGCCGCTTCCACAACCCCCTTCACCCGCCACGCCCGGAGGCTGCCCCGTCATGCCCGAGACCTGCACCCACCACCGCCCCCACGAGTTCGCCGCCCGGCTGCGCTCGCGGCCCGACTCGACCCCGCTCGCCCGGCTCCTCCTCCGCGCCTACCTCAGCGGCATGCCGCAGGGCGAGCGCTATTCCGACATCTCCGAACTGCTCCTCGGCGAGCTCTTCGCCAACGCCGTCCAGCACAGCGACGCGCCGCCGGACCGGCTGGTCGAGCTCCGGTTCGCGCTCGTCGCCGGCCGTCTGCGCATCGAGGTGCACGATGCCGGCAGTGGCCGTCCCACCCCCCGCGCCTCCTCCTCCGACGACGAGCGCGGCCGCGGGCTCTTCCTCGTCAACGAGCTCGCCGAGCGCTGGGGTTGCTGCCCTCGCGCGGGTGGGGTCGGCAAGTTCGTCTGGGCGCTGATCTCCCCCGCGCCCGGCTTCGCCGATCCGACCGTCACCCGGGCCCGGACGGCCGTCGCGGTCTGACGACGGGCGGCGCCGACCGGCGCACTTCGCACCACCGCCCGCACCGCGTTCCCTCCAAGGTGGGGTTTGGCTCAACCCCCCGTCCGCCCACGACCGATGCCCCATTCGGCACGGGTCCGCACCTGCGGACCCGCCGACACGAAGGGGACACATGATGCTGCGGAGCAAGCGCGCTCTGGGGGCGGGCCTGTTGGCGGCGGCGCTGGCCGTCGGAACGGGCTGGGCCGTGCAGGCCAACGCGGACGACCTGACCACCGACAACTCGCCGGCCCGCGACTCGGCCTCCGCCGTCCAGGCCGTGGACGGCTACCAGCTGGTCACCCTGCCCAACGCCAACGTGCCGAACTTCCAGCGCCGTACCGTCTACTGCCCGACCGGTAAGAAGGCCCTCGGCGGCGGCGCCGAGGCCCAGGGCAACGACGCCATCCTGGTGGGCAGCTTCCCGACCTCCGACGGCCGGGGCTGGGTCGCCCTCGGCCGCCAGAACGCCTACAGCACCGTGGGCATCAGCGTCTACGTGATCTGCGCCAACGCCTGACCCCACCCCTCACACGGGACGAGCGGGGTGGCGGCGCTGCCCGCCGCCACCCCGCCGTCCACCGCAGCCGCCGCCCACCGGAGCCGCAGCCCCCTCAGCCGTCGTTCTTGATGATCTTCATGGTCAGGTGCGAGTCGACCCGGGTGACGGCCGGCAGCGCCATGAGCCGGGCGGTGAGGAAGCTCTCGTAGGCGGCGTGGTCCTCGACCGCGACGCTGACGAAGTAGTCGGGCCGGCCGAAGAGCCGACGGAACTCGACCACCTCCTCGTAGGAGGCCACCGTCGACTCGAACTCCTCCACCGTCTGCAGGTCGTTGACGCCGATCTCGACCGCGACCACCACCTCGAAGCCGCGGCCGGCCGCCGCCGGGTCGATCCGGGCCCGGTAGCCCGCGATGATCCCGGCCTCCTCCAGCCGCTTGACCCGGCGGAGGCAGGGCGGCGGGGTGAGGCCGACCCGCTTGGCCAGCTCGACGTTGGTCAGCCGACCGTCCCTGCGCAGATGGAACAAGATTTCACGATCGATGCCGTCCAGCATTTCTTTGTTGCTCATTCCGCAGTTACAGGGCAATGATTGGAAACCATATTACCTGCAATTCGCCCTAGAATTACGGGTATGGCTTCCGCACCCGCCGGGACGCTCGCGCGCCCCGAATCCCCGCCCCCACCCACTCCGGCCCCTGCCCCCACCCCCGCCCCGCGGGCCGACCTGGTTGCGGCGCTGCGGGACTCCAGCTCGGTGGGGCTGGGCCTGTTCCCGCTCGGGATCGCCTTCGGCGTGCTCGTCGTCCACGCGGGCCTGGACTGGTGGTGGGCCACCGCGTTCACGGCTCTGGTCTACGCCGGGTCGCTGGAGTTCCTGCTCGTGGGGCTGGTCGTCACCGTCACCCCGCTCGCCCAGATCGCCCTCACCGCGTTCCTGGTGAATTTCCGTCACGTGTTCTACGCGCTGTCCTTCCCGCTCCACCGTGTGCCGGGCCGCCTCGGCAAGGCGTACAGCACCTTCGGCATGACGGACGAGGCCTACGCGCTGACCACCGGCGCGGACGCCCGGTCCTGGAACGGCCGGCGGATCATCTGGCTCCAGGTGCTGTGCCAGGTCTACTGGGTGGCCGGCGGCACGGCCGGCGCGCTGTTCGGGGCGCTGGTGCCCGCCCGTCTGGTCGGCCTGGACTTCGCGCTCACCGCGCTGTTCGTCGTCCTGACCGTCGACGCCTACCGGGCCCGCCGGGACATCGCGACCCCTGCGCTGGCCCTGGTCTGCGCGCTGGCCGCGCGCTTCGTCCTGCCGGGACAGCTGCTGCTCGCCGCCACCGGCCTGTTCACCGCCGGGCTGCTGGTCCGGTACGCCCGGGCGAAGCACCGCACGCCGGAGGCCGCAACGGCGACCCCGACCCCGACCGCAACCCCGACCGCGACCGCAACCCCGACCGCGACCGCAACCCCGACCGCGACCGCGACCGCGAAGGAGCCGGCCCGTGCCTGACACGCCCTACCTGCTCGCCGCCATCGGCGTCTCGGCCGCCGTCACCTGGGGGCTGCGCGCTCTGCCGTTCGCCGCCCTCGCCCCGCTGCGGTCCAGTGCCGTCCTGCACTTCCTGAGCGTCCGCATGCCGGTCGGGGTGATGGTGATCCTCACCGTCTACTCGCTGCGCGACCTCCCCCTCGCCGGCCCGCTCCGGGCCACGCCCACCCTCCTCGCCCTGGCCGCCACCCTCGGCCTGCACCTGTGGCGGCGCAACGCGGTGCTGAGCATCCTGGGCGGGACCGCCGTGCACGTGGCCCTCGCGAGCACGCTCTTCGCTCACATGTGACCGGCGCCGGTCACCGACCGGCACCGCTCCCCCGCCCGCGGATCCGATTCGTCCACCGCTACTTCGCAGCCGCCTCCAGGGTGGCGCGCCAGAGCGGGCTGTCGACGTAGTGGTTGTCGTACAGCTCGGAGGAGTCCTTGATCTCCTGCGGGCTCGCCTCGCCGCGCATCACCCGGCCGAGCAGGCGCAGGTAGTCGAAGCGGGGCATGCCGGGGGTGAAGGTGAAGAGCACGTCGGCGGTCGAGCCGGGGGCGGCGGCGAAGGCGTGCGGGGTGCGCGGCGGGACGAGCAGGAAGTCGCCCTCGTCGAGCACCGTCACCTCCTCGTCGACGAGCACCTGGAGCGAGCCGCCGATGACGAAGAACAGCTCCGAGGCCCGGGTGTGGAAGTGGGCCGGCGCGCCGACGGCGCCTTCGGCGAAGGTGGAGCGGTAGCTGGTGATCGGGCTGCCGTCGGTTCCGCAGTCGGCCAGCAGGGTCATCACGCTGCTCGGGTCGCTGGTGGTCTCGGCGGTGGCGGCGCGGGTCAGAACGGGCTTGGCGGCGGTGCTGCTCACAGTGAATCTCCCCTGGTCAGTGGCGGCTCCGGCGTTCCGCCGTGGCCTTGTGATCACAACTCTACGAGCCCGAAAGACCGCTGATGTGGTTCATTCCATCACCAGAATCACGGGTCAATTTCCGAGGCGCCACCGGCCGTCCGGCGGGCGGCACGGATCGGTGCATCCCTCTCCTCTGCACACCGACTTCCCCCCAACGTGGGGTTTGGCTCAACCGATCGGCATGCGGGTGCCGATGCCCCATCCGACGCAAGTCCCGGCCGGGGCGGCGGAGCTGAGGGCCGCCGCCCCGAACACCGGCTCGACCGAGCCGAGTTCACCGGCCGAACCCGCACCCGGCGGGCGTCCGACCGCACCCGCCGACCGGCTCCACCGCCGGAGCCCTGCACTCAACGGTCCAGGCTGATAGCGTTCTTGGCCTTCTCCACCGACTCCTCCGAGGCCGGGCCGCCGGGGTTCTCGGTGGCCAGCGCCTGGTTGAGGGCGACGAAGGGGCGCATCCGCTCCTCGTAGCGCTCGAAGGCGGCGCGGTGGCCCTCGCCGGCGGCCGCGGCCCGGCCGAGCTCGTCGGCGAGCAGGTGGGCGCCGACCAGGGCGAGGCTGGTGCCCTGCCCGGACAGCGGGGAGGCGCAGTAGCCGGCGTCGCCGACCAGGACGGCGCGGCCGGCGGACCAGCGGTCCATGCGGACCTGGGCCATCTCGTCGGCGTAGAAGTCGGGGGCGCGGTGCAGCGCCTCCAGCAGCCGCGGGGTCTCCCAGCGCAGCGCCGCCATCCGCTCGGCGACCCGGGCCCTGGCCTCGTCGGCGTCCCGGACGGCCGGCTCCTCGCTCGCCCAGCCGAAGGTGACCCGCAACTCGCTGTTGCCGCGCACCGGGTAGATGCCGTAGCCGGCATCACCGTCGCGCTGCCAGACCTGCCAGTCCTCCAGGCCGAGGAAGTTGTCCGCGCCGAAGATGGCGACGTGCATCCCGAGGTGGTTCAGGTACTGCTCCTCGGGGCCGAAGGCCAGCCGGCGGACGCGGGAGTGCAGGCCGTCCGCGCCGACGACCAGGTCGAAGGTGCGGGGCTGCGCGTGCTGGAAGGTGACGTGGACGCCGTGCTCGTCCTCCCGCAGGCCGGTGACGGCGTCGCCCCAGATGAACTCGGCCTCGTCCGCGGCGCGTTCGGCCAGGATCGCGACCAGGTCCTCACGCAGCAGTTCGACGTCCTCGCTGTCGAGCCGGCCGCTGCTGAAGGTCGCCTCGGTGGAGCGGTGCACCTCGGCGCCGTCGCCGTCGAGCACGGACATGCCGCGCATCCGCGTACGCACGGCGCGGACCTGCTCGGTCAGGCCCATCCGGCCGATCACGTCGAGGGCGACGCCCCGGATGTCGACCGCCTGGCCACCGCGGCGCGGGCCGGGGGCGAGCTCCACCACGGTCGGGGCGAAGCCCTGACGGCGCAGCAGGTGGGCGAGCGCGGTGCCGGCGATGCCGCCGCCGGAGATGAGCACGGTGTGCACGGGGACTCCCTGGTTCAGGTCGGTGCGATTTCTGCCTGTACGCCGTAAGCGACGAACTGAATGTACGACGTAAATTCAGAGACCGCAACCGCATCCACCAGCACATACAGAGCAGACCTGTACTAGTACAGCTGGCGCGGGAGCCGCAGCGGCGCACCCGGCTCCGCCACCCGGGAGGGAGCGTTCAGGATCAATTCGGTACGAAAAGGAGTGAACTTCCGACGCTTCCTGAGCGTGGTTCTGATGGACACCGATCGTCCGCCGAGGCCGATCGCCGACGTCCAGGAGTTGCCATCGTCATGTCCGTCCACGACACCAGCCACCGACACGGGACAGCCCAGCACGGGGAAGCACGCCAGGGAGAGGCCCGGCCGGAGAGGCCCCGCGGGGGCGGGCTCTTGAAGGGCGCGCTCGCGCTGCTGCTGGTCGCGGCCGTGGCGGCCGGACTGCTGTGGTGGCACCCGTGGAGCGGGAAGACCGCCGGGCCGAAGCCGTTGCAGTTCACCAGCGCCACCGGCGGCTCCGACCGGTTCGGCACCGGAGCACACCTCTACCGCTACAAGGTGCGGGTGGAGGACGGGCTCGCCGAGCGGCCCGAGCAGTTCGCCGCCGAGGTGGACGCCGTCCTCGGGAACGTCAAACTCGGCTGGGCCGCGGGCGGTGAGGTGTCCTTCCAGCGCGTGGCCGCCGACCCGGTGGACTTCACCGTCTACCTCGCCACCCCGAAGTCCACCGACCGCATATGCGGCCAGTACGGGCTGGACACCGGCGGCTGGGTGAACTGCGGCGCCGGCCACCAGGTGGTCATCAACGTCAAGCGCTGGACCGAGCTGTCCGAGTTCTACGTCGGCCGCCCCGAGCTCTACCACGCCCTCGCCGTCAACCACGAGGTCGGCCACATCCTCGGCAACGGGCACGTCGACTGCCCGGGCCCGGGCGCCCCGGCGCCGGTGATGCAGCAGCAGATCAAGGGCCTGAACGGCTGCGTCCCCAACGGCTGGCCCTACTCCGACACCGGCGCCCTGCTCACCGGCCCACCCACCCCGGACGCGATCCCCAGCCAGGGCGCCACACCCGCCCAGGGCGCCACGCCCGGCCAGGGCAGCACGCCCGCCCAGGGCGCCACGCCCGGCCGGGCCACCGGGGCGGCCATGCCGTAGCCGCGGCCGTCCCGTAGCCCCGGCCGGGCCGTCGCCGGGGCCGCCGGCCGCCGCGGCGTGAGCGGCTGCGCCGTGAATCCGCGCTGGTAGGGTCGGAGCCAGTACAGAGCGGCCAGCGACACAGCGATCCTCCGAGGAGTCGGCACCATGGCACCGGAGACGGAGCCGCCCTTCCAGCGCATCGCCGCCGAGCTCCGCCGGCGCATCGCCACCGGGGAGCTGGCGCCCGGCGAGCGGGTGCCCTCCACCCGGCGGATCGCCCAGGACTGGGGCGTCGCCCTGGCCACCGCCACCAAGGCGCTCACCGTGCTGCGCCTGGAGGGCCTGGTGGAGGCCCTGCCCCGGGTCGGCACCGTGGTGGCGGCACCCGCCGGGCCGACGGCCGGCAGCCCAGCGGCACCCGCCGCCCCGGCGGACGGCGCGCCCGGGCAGCAGCACCGCTCCCCCGCCGCCGACGGCGAGTTGAACCGCGAGCGGATCCTCCGGGCCGCCCTGGAGCTGGCCGACGCCGAGGGCCTGGCCGCGCTCTCGATGCGGGCCGTGGCGGCCCGGCTCGGCGTCTCGGCGATGTCCCCGTACCGGTACGTCACCAGCAAGGACGAGCTCGTCCTGCTGACGGCCGACCTGGCCTTCGGCGAGGCGGCCTACCCCGCCGAACCGCCCGCGGGCTGGCGGGCCCGGCTGGAGGTGGGCGCGCGCACCCTCTGGTCGCTGTTCCGCCGCCACCCCTGGCTGGCGCAGCTCAGCCCGGTCACCCGGCCGCTGGTGCTGCCCAACCTGATGGCGCACGCGGAGTGGGCGCTCGCCGCACTGGAGGGGCACGGACTGGACGCCACGACCGTGCTGGACACCCATGTGCTGCTCTACAGCTACATCGAGGGGATCGCCGTCAACCTGGAGCGCGAGGCCCAGGCGCAGGCCACCACCGGCCTCACCGAACAGGAGTGGATGGACAGCCGGACCCCGGCCCTCGGCGCGCTCATCGCCTCGGGCCGCTTCCCGGCGTACACCCGGCTGGTGGCCGACCTCCCGGACGGCTACGACCTGGACCTGGACGCGCTCTTCGAGTTCGGCCTGGCCAACCTGCTGGACGGCCTGACCGCCCGCATCGAGCGGGCCGCCGCCGGGCACGACCGGGACTGACCGGCCTCCGGATGCCGACCGACCCCGACCCGGCGGCCCCCGGGCCCGCTATCCCGCCTCCCGCCCCCGGAAGGTGCGGCGGTACTCCCGCGGGGCGACGCCGACGCGCGAGGTGAACGCCGGGCGCAGCGAGACCGCCGAGCCGAACCCGCAGCGGACGGCGACCGCGTCCACCGGCAGGTCCGTCTCCTCCAGCAGCCGCTGGGCGAGCAGCACGCGCTGCTCCAGCAGCCAGCGCAGCGGCGTCGTCCCGGTCGCCTCGACGAACCGGCGGGCGAAGGAGCGCTCCGACATCAGGGCCAGCCCGGCCATCCGGGCGACCGTCCACGGGGTGTCGAGTGCGGCCAGGACGTCGGCGCGGGCCCGGGCCAGGGCGTCGTCACCGCGGCCGGTGCCCTCGGGGACGGGCGAGGGGATGAACTGGGCCTGCCCGCCGGCCCGGAAGGGCGCGGTGACCATGGCCCGGGCGATGGTGGCGGCGGCCTGCTGCCCGTGGGCGGCCCGGACCAGGTGCAGGCAGAGGTCGATGCCGGCCGCCACCCCGGCGGAGGTCCAGAGGTCGCCCTCACCGGTGAAGAGCACCTCCGGGTGCACGTCCACCTCCGGGAACCGGCGGGCGAGTTCGGCGCTGAGCGCCCAGTGCGTGGTGGCCCGGCGGCCGTTCAGCAGCCCGGCCTCGGCGAGCACGAAGGCGCCCGCGCAGAGCGAGGCGACGGTCACCCCCCGCTCGTGGGCGGCCCGCAGCGCCGCCAGGACGGCCGGGTCGCACGGCTCCCGGACGCTCTCCAGGCCCGGGACGACGACCAGGTCGCACCTGGCGAGCTCGTCCAGTCCGAAGTCCGGCACCCGTTCCAGCCCGCCGCCCAACCGCACCCGGGCCCCGGCCGGCCCGCACACCCGCAGGTCGAACGACGGCAGCCCGGGCCGGGTGGACCGGTTCGACCAGACCTCGTTGATCACCGCATAGTCGAACGCCCGCACACCGTCGAAGATCAGGCAAGCCACCGTACGCATGGCAGCCAACCTACGTCGTGGGGCCGCCGCGGTGGCAGGATTCGATCGATGGGTGGCGGCGGCGCCCATCACGGCGCGCGCTCCGGCCGCAGCACGATGGACGCATGACGAACACCAGCGCTTTCGACGCCCCGCTCACCATCGACTCCGACGCCGTCCTGATCGTGATCGACGTCCAGAAGGGCTTCGAGGACCACGCGTTCTGGGGCGAGCGGGACAACCCCGAGGCGGAGCAGCGGATCGGCGAGCTGATCGACGTGTGGGAGGCCACCGGCCGCCCGATCGTCACCGTGCAGCACGCCTCGGCGGGCGGTCCGCTCGTGCCGGGCACCCCGGGCTACGAACTGAAGGACTTCGTCGCGGCGGCCAGGTCCGACCTGCACATCACCAAGCAGGTGAACAGCGCCTTCTACGGCACGCCCGACCTGCACGACTGGCTGCAGCAGCGCGGCGCCCGGCAGGTGGTCATCACCGGGATCATCACCAACGTGTGCAACGAGACCACGGCCCGGATGGCCGGCAACCTCGGCTACGACGCGATCTTCCCGGCCGACGCGATGCACGCCTTCGACATGACCGGCCCCGACGGCGTCACCGTGCCCGCCGCCGAACTCGCCCGCGCCACCAGCACGGTGCTGCACGCGATGCGGTTCGCGAAGGTGGTCGACACCGGGACCGTGGTCGCCGCGGCCGCCGCCGGTCGGCCCGCGGCGGCCGGCGCGCGGTAGGGCCGGTGGGCCCGGCACGATGCAGGGCCGACGCGGTCCCGCCGGCACGTCAGCCCACCCGCTCGGCCAGGAACTCCTCCCAGGTGCGCCGACCGGTCTGCGCGCCGATCAGGGTCAGGTTGTCGCCGGCCCGGTAGGCCCGGCCGACCTTGCCCGGGACGCGGACCGGCAGCATCGGCCGGCGCCGGCCGCTCGCCCGGAGGTAGCCGCGGACCAGGTCGGCCATCGGGTACACGGTCGGCCCGGTCAGGTCGGGCACCAGGCCGGCCGGCTCGTCCAGGGCCAGCTCGACCAGCCGGGCCGCCACCTCGCGCGAGTCGACCGGCTGCCAGCGGATCCCGCCCGGGGCCGGGACCACCGGCATCTTCGCCATCCCGGTGGCCACCTTGAGCGCCAGGTCGTGGAACTGCGCCGCGCGCAGCGTGGTGTACGGCAGGCCGGAGTCGGCGACGGCCTGCTCCGCGCCCAGCTTCGAGCGGAAGTAGCCGAGCGGGAGCCGGTCCGCACCGATCACCGAGATGTAGACCAGGTGCTCCACGCCGGCCCGCCGGGCGGCCCGCACCAGGTTCCGGGTGGCCACGTCGTCGCCCTTGGCGCCGCCCGCGAGGTGCAGCACCGTCCCGGCGCCGGCCACCGCCGCCTCGATCCCCTCGTCCCCCAGCAGGTCGCCGGTCACGTAGGTGACGCCGTCGGCGGACGGGCGTGCGGTGCGGGTGAGCACCCGGACGTCGCGGCTGGCCGCGCGCAGCAGCGGGAGGACGTGGCCGCCGAGGGTGCCGGTGCCGCCGGTCACGAGGAGCGGTGAGTTCGCCATGGTCGTCTCCGATTCGTCCGACCGGGAGTGGATCTCCGGCCTCGACCGTTAGGTTTCGTGGTCCTGCAGTGCGTGGTTCTGCAGCTATGACCCGGGGCGACGGAGGAATGTGACACGGTGATCGGGAATTCTTTGCCGGCCGGCGGACCGGCCGACGTACGGACCGGGCTCTTCGAGGAGCACCGGTCGCATCTGCGCGCCGTGGCGTACCGGATGCTGGGCTCGCTCAGCGAGGCCGAGGACGCGGTCCAGGAGGCCTGGCTGCGCTACGACCGGACGGACACGGCCGAGGTGGAGAACCTCGGCGGGTGGCTCACCACGGTGGTCGGGCGGATCTGTCTGAACCTGCTGCGCTCCCGCGCGCAGCGGCGCGAGGAGTCGCTGGAGTCGCGGATGCCCGACCCGGTGCTCGGGCGCGAGGGCGTGGTGGACCCGGAGCAGGAGGTGCTGCTCGCGGACTCGGTCGGGCTGGCGCTGATGGTGGTGCTGGAGTCGCTGTCGCCGGCCGAGCGGGTGGCGTTCGTGCTGCACGACATGTTCCAGGTGCCGTTCGAGGAGATCGCCCCGCTGATCGAGAAGACCTCGGCCGCCACCCGGCAGCTGGCCAGCCGGGCCCGCCGCAAGGTCCAGGGGCAGGCGCCGGCGCCCGACCGGGACCTCGCCCGGCAGCGGGTAGCCGTCGACGCGTTCTTCGCCGCCACCCGGACCGGGGACCTGGAGGCGCTGCTCTCGGTGCTCGATCCCGAGGTCGTGCTGCGCGCCGACGGCGACGTCGGCCGGATCCGGCAGACCGTGGTGCTCAGCGGCGCCCGGACGGTGGCCAGCCAGGCGGTCCTGTACCGCTCGCTGGCCCCGTACGTCCGCCCGGCGCTGATCAACGGCGCGGCCGGCGTGGTGGTGATCGGCGCCAACGGCAAGCTGGTGTCGATCATGGCGTTCACCGTGGTCGACGGCACGATCGTCGCCATCGACGTGCTGACCGACCCCGAGCAGCTGCGCGCCCTCGACGTGACGCCGTTCGAGGACTGAGCCGGCGACGCACGACCGCCCCCGCACGCGATTGCGTGCGGGGGCGGTCGGGTCAGCGGTGCGGGGCCGGGATCAGCCCTTCTTCGACAGGAAGTCGTACGCGCCCGCGGCCACGTCGTCCAGGTACGGGCCGGCCTGGAACATCGGGTCGCCGGTGTGCTTGCCGACCGAGACGTTGCTGACCAGGGCGGGCTTGCCGTCCTTCACCGCCAGCCAGCCGCCGCCGCTGGAGCCGGCGGTCATGGTGCAGCCGATCGCCAGCATCGGCGGGCGGCTCGGGTCGAACGACAGCCGGGTCGGCTTGCCGCTCTCGCAGTGGTTGAGCTCCATGCCGTCGTACGGCGGGGCCGCGGGGAAACCGAACTCGGAGATGCTGAGCTGGTCGCGCGGGGCGTTGAACCAGACCGGCAGCGCGCCGCCGACCGTCTCCTCCAGCGACTTGCCGTTGTCCGCGGGCTTCACCCGGATGATCGCGAAGTCGTAGTGGGTGGCCGCGTCACCGGTCTTGCCGCCCTCGGCCTTCCACTGCGGGGAGGTGACGGCCTGCGTCCCGGGCCAGATGCCGTACGGCGCGTACTGGGACTCGTCGGCCTGCTTGCCGCCGCTCAGCGCGGCGTTGCTGTTGAAGGCCGGGATGAAGGTGATGTTGCTGTAGAACGAGCCGCCCTTGCCCTGGTGGACGCAGTGGCCGGCGGTCCACACCAGGTTGCTCTTCCCGGGGTGGGCCGGGTCGGCCACCACGGTCGCCGAGCACTGGTTGTGGTTGAGGCCGCCGGCGGCGTCCGCGCCGGCGCCCGGCGCGTCCGCGAACAGCTTCCCGTGCACGGCGACCTTGGTGTACGGGTGCTGGACCGGCTGGGCGTTGACGGTCTTCGGCAGCGGGTCGTTGCCGTTGTCGCCCGGCTGGGCGGCCGGCGGCTGGGCAGGCTGCGCCGGCGGCTGGCCCGGCTGCGAGGGCTGCGCGGCCGGCGGCTGCGCCGGGGCCTGCCCGGGCTGCGACGGCTGGGCGGCCGGCGGCTGCGCGGGCTGCGCCGGCGGCTGCGACTTGGGCGGCGCCGGGGCCTGCGAGGCCGGCTGCTGGGTGGTGGACGGCTTCGGCGCGGCCGGGGTGGTCGGCTGGCCGGCCGGCGGCTTGGCGCCCGGCGGGGTGGTGGCGGGCGCCGGGGCCGACGGCTTGCCGGGCTGCGACGGCTGCGCGGGCGGCTGGGCCGGCTGGGCCGGCTGGGCGGGCGGCTGGGCCGGCTGCGACGGCTGGGCGGGCGCGGCCGGCGGCGCGATCGGCTCGTCCGGCTTGGCCTGGAGCAGCTTCTCCAGCGTCCAGAAGCCCTTGGCGGCGGCCGGGAGGGCGTAGTCCTTCGCCCACTTCTCCCAGTCCTCGAACTTCCACTTCTTCAGGTCGTCGAGGTTGGCCGGCAGGCCGAGGTTGGGCGCTGCCGCCGCGGCGGCCGCGTCGGCGGAGCCCTCGTTGTCCGGCCCGCAGGCCGAGGTGCCGAGCAGGGTGAGGGCGAGGACCGAGGCGCCGAGGACGGTCCGGGCGGAGCGGGTGGAGCGGGTGGAGCGCACGGTGGAACGACCCGTGTTTCTGACTGACGATGACATGAACTTCTGATCCCCCTGTTGGAAACTCGCGGCGCGGCCGTCGAGGCGGCACCGCGGTGCGCGGGGGAGTATTCCACTGCCCGTCAGCACGCCGCCCACCCGCCCCCGGGTGGCGCGGGGTCAGCGCCCGACCGCGCCGTCCAGCTGCTCGCGGATGATGTCGGCGTGGCCGGCGTGCCGGCCGGTCTCCTCGATCATGTGGACCAGCAGCCAACGCATCGACGGCGCTTCGGCGTTGGGGCGCAGCGAGCGGACCCCGGGGCGGTCGAGATCGCCGGCGGCCGCCGCGACGACCTCGTTGGCGCGGGCGATCGCCGCGCGGTAGGCGGCGACCGACTCCGCGACGGTCTCGTCGCCCGGCGAGGGGGCGTCGTCGTCCCAGAGCTCGACGTCGTCGCCCCGGTAGGCCCAGAGGAACCAGTTGAGTTCGACCGCGGTGAGGTGGCGGACCAGCCAGAGCAGGCTGGTGCCGGAGGCGACGCCGGGGCGGCGGGCGTCCTCGTCGGAGAGGTCCGCGGTCTTGCCGATGACGGCCTCGCGCAGGTAGTCGAGGAAGGTCAGCAGGGTGGTCGGCTCGTCGGCGTTGAGGCCGGGCGGGCGGACGTCGGAGCGCTTGCGCGCGGCGGAGTTCTCGGTCACGCCCGCCAGCCTAATCAAGCCTGCTGACGGCGCGTCACCAACCCTGGCCGTGCAGCCAGTCCGCGAGGTGGCGGGCGCAGTCGTCGACCGACTCGCGCCAGGTGTGCGCGGCGCCGTCGCCGGCCTCGTCGCTGACGTGCTTGACCAGCCGGACCGGCACCCCGGCCCGGTGGGCGACGGAGGCGACGGCGTAGCCCTCCATGTCGACGAGGTCGGCGTGCTCGGCCAGCCGCTCGCGGGCGGCGGCGGAGGAGACGAAGAGGTCGCCGGTGGCCAGGATCGGGCCCTCGCCCTTGCCGACGACCAGCGGGGCGCCGTAGACGCGGCCGGTGAGCTCCTGCAGGGCCGGGCTGTCCAGGTCGTGCTGGATGACCTGGGTGACGGTGTGGGTGCCCTCCCAGCCGGGCCGCAGGGCGCCGGCGGTGCCGAGGTTGAGCACCTCGGAGGGGTGCTCGCCCCGGGCCAGCACGGTGGCGAGCGCAGCGGCCGCGTTGACCTTGCCGATGCCGGTGAGCAGCACCGGGAGCTTGTCACCGAGGTACGCGGCCTCCTCCCGGACGGCGACGACGACGAGCGGGCGGTCGGCGGAGATCGTTCCCATCAGGCGCATACCGCCATGGTACGGAGCGGGTGCCCGGTCGGCGGCGGCTTCGCGGCAACACCGGCGGCACCGCCGCGCCTGCGGCGGACGGCGGCGCGGAGCGGCGGACGGCGGCGCGCGGCGCCCGCCCGCGGCACCGTCCGCCCGGGCCGCGCACAAGCGGACCCCTCCCCTCCGGCTGTCCGGGGAACCGCATAGGGTGCATCCGGCGTCGACCCGATCGCCGCCCGCCCCGCACCGGGGCGGCGGGCCCTGGAAGTGCTCGACCACAGTGCTCGACCACGCGCCCGGAACGGCTCCCGGCGGCGCCCGCGGAAACGCGTTCGCCCCCCCGGTCCCGGACGGGCTCGAAGATGCTCAAGATCGGCGCAAGTCGGGTGTGGCCGCGGGGAGTGACGGCCATACTGCTGGCAACGGCCGGGCCCCGTCGCCACGGGGCGGGCCACAGGGGAGGGTGAGGCGGGGTGGCGACACCAGTACGTACGGAGGGGGCGGGCGCACCGGCACGGCCGGACGGCCCGGTCGCGGTGGGGCGCCCGGGTCCGGTGGCCTGGCTGAACCGGGCCACCAGGACGGCGCCGGGCCGGCTGCGGCTGGCCGGGGCGCTGCTGGCGGTGGTCACCGTCGCGTTCGGCACGCTCACGGCCTGGCAGGTCGACGGCCGGGCGCGGGCGGCCGAGCGGGTCGTCTCGTACAGCCAGCCGCTGAGCCAGGCGGCGGCCGACATCCACCGCTCGCTGGCCGACGCGGACACCACGGCGGCCACCGGCTTCCTGCTGGCCGGCGCCGAGCCGAAAGCCGTCCGGGAGCGCTACGAGCAGGACCTCGCGACGGCGTCCCGGCTGATCGCCGAGGCGGCGGCACGGACCACCGCCTCCTCCCCCGCCCAGGGCTGGCTGGCCACCCTCAACCAGCAAGTCCCGGTCTACGCCGGCCTGGTGGAGACGGCGCGGGCCAACAACCGGCTGGGCTACCCGCTCGGTGGCGCCTACCTGCGGTACGCCTCCGACCAGATGCGCACCGTCCTGCTGCCGGCCGCCGCGCAGCTCAGCGCCGCCGAGAACCAGGAGCTCGCGGACGACTACGCCGCCGCCCGGTCGGTGCCGTGGGCGGCGTACGGGCTGGGCGTGCTGGCGCTGGCCGTGCTGGTCTGGGTGCAGGTCGTGCTGTTCCGGCGGACCAACCGGGTGTTCAACGTCGGGCTGGTGGCCGCGACCGCCGCCGTGCTGTCCGCCGTCCTCTGGCTGACCGTGGCCGGCACCACCGCCGACTCCGCACTGCAGCGCAGCGAGAAGCGCGGGGCCGCCCCGCTGCGGGCGCTCAACGCGGCCCGGGTGGACGTGCTGACCGCCCGGCTGGCGGAGAACCTGCACCTCGTCGCGCGCGGCTCCAGCACCAAGTACGCCGAGCTCTGGTCGAAGACCACCGAGCACCTGTCCGGCACGGACGGCCCCCGGGACCAGCCGACGGGCACGCTGGGCGAGGCCCGGTCGCTGGCCCCGGCCGAGGCCGTGGACGCCCTCGTCGCCGCCGGGGAACAGTTCCGGCACTGGCGCGACCAGCACGCCGCGGCGACCAAGCTGGAGGTCGTCGACGGGGACTACCAGGCGGCACTGAACGCCACGGTGGCCGCCAGGCCGGAGGACGCGGCGAAGACGGCCGACGCCTCGTTCGGCGCCACCGACCGGAAGCTGGCGGAGGCGGCCGGGGTCGAGCTCAAGCAGTTCCAGCAGGCGGCCGAGGGAGTCGACGGGGACCTGCGCACCGCCGCCGTGGCGGTCGCGGTGCTGGCCCTGGTGGCGGCCGCCGCCGCGGTCCGCGGCCTCGGCCGGCGGCTGGCCGAGTACCGGTAGAGGGGGGAACGGACATGATGCGCGGCAAGAACGGACGGGCCCGGTCGGTGGCGGCGGTGGCCCTGCTGGCCTCCTGCACGGCGGTGCTCGGCGCCGGCAGCCCGCAGGGCGCGGTGCTGCCCGAGGCGCAGCGGACGGCGCAGGCACCGCAACGGGGGCAGCAGGAGCAGGCCGGCGGCGACTGCGACGTGTACAAGAGCGTGCCGCCGAGCGGTGAGGACGGCCCGGCGGTGAAGGCCATCAAGGCCAAGCGCAGCCTGGTCATCGGCATCGACCTGAACAGCTACCGCTGGGGTGCCCGCAACCCGGACACCGGCCAGATCGAGGGCTTCGACATCGACCTCGCCCGGGCGATCGGGACCGCGATCATGGGCGACCCGGACAAGGTGACGCTCAAGGCGGTGCCCACGGCCGACCGGATCAAGTTCATCCAGGAGGGCCGGGTCGACATGATCGTCCGCACCATGACGATCACCTGCGACCGGCTGGAGCAAGTGGCCTTCTCCCGCCCGTACTTCAACACCAGCCAGCGGGTGGTGGTGCCCAAGTCCTCCCCGGCGCGCAGCCTCGACGAGGCGCTGAACGGCGCGACCGTCTGCGCCGCGGCGGGCTCCTCGGCCCAGGACGAGCTGAAGAACCACCCGGTCAAGCAGGTCGTCTCCGTGGAGAACCACCTGGACTGCCTGGTGCTGATGCAGCTGGGCAAGGTCGACGCGACCATGACCGACGACGCCCTGGCCGCCAGCCAGGCGGCCCAGGACCAGACCGTGCGGGTGGTGGACGGCGAGATCCGCCCGGGCGTCATGGGCATCGCGATGCTGAAGACCAGCACCGACCTGACCGCCCGGGTCAACCAGGTGCTCGCCGACTACTACGGGAGCGGCGCCTGGCGCGGCACGTACGACCGCTGGCTCAAGCCGTACCTGCTGAACGACGCCGACCACTACTGGCCGGTGCAGCACTGAGCTGCCGGCCGCCGGGGCGCCCGGCAGCGCCTCGACGGCCCGCCGACCGGGTCCGGACGGGCCCGCAGGCGCAGGCTAGGGTCGGGAACCGGTCCGGGACGGACCACCAGGACGACGAAGGAGAAACGGCGTTGGCGGCTTCTGCTGGCCCGGTGCTGAGCCGGGAGGAGGTGGACCGCGCGCTCGCGCGCCTCGGCGCGGAGCGCGACGCGGTCGAGGCGGCACTGCTCTCGCTCCAGGACCACGCGGGACTGCGGCTGCTCGACGGCGCCGAGCTGACCGGGCGCACCCGGGAACGCTGGGCCGTCGCCGGACAGGGCCTGCCGCTGCTCTGGGCCCTGTTCGACCGGTACTCGGAGGCGCTGGCCTCGGCCCGCGCGGTGCGGGCCCGCAAGGCCCGGCCGGGCGCGGCCGAACTCGCCGAGCTGAGCGAGCTGCTGACCGGCGATGCGGTCACCGTGCCCGGCGGCGCCGTGCCGGACGGCCCGCAGCTGCTCGGCGCGCCCGCCAAGCTGGTCGAACGGGTCAGCCTGGACGAGCTGATGGCCCGGATGAACTCCTGGTACGCCACCGTGCTGGAGGTGGTCTGCGCCGCGGACGCGGTCTGGTCGGCGCTGCCGGCCCGGATCGACCTGCTGCTGGCCGAGCTGCGCCGGGTGCAGACGCTGGCCGGCTCGCTCGGCGTGCACCCGGGCAGCCACCCGCTCGGCGACGACCTGGCGGGGCTGGAGGCCGATCTGACCGGGCTGCGGACCGAGGTGCGCGGGGACCCGCTGGCGCTCTGGCGGCCGGCCCGGGTGCCCGCCCAGCGGGGCACCGTCCCGGACGGTACCGCGCTGGCCACGCCCTCCGGCGTGGTCGACACCGAGCGGTTCGACCGGGCCGGCCGGGCGCTGGACGGCGTCCGGCTGGAGCTGGAGGACCTGCTGCGGCTGCGCGACGACGCCGAGGAGCGGCTCCAGGGCGTCGGCGACCTGCTCCAGCGCGCGGACGCCACGCTGGCCGAGGCGCGCCGGGCGCGCGGCGAGGTGCTGGCGAAGATAGCCGCCACCGAGGTGCCCGCGGTACCGGGCCCGGCCTCGGCGCTGCGCGAACGGATCGTGGTGGCGCTGGAGTTGCGCCAGGGCGGCCAGTGGCACCGGCTGGCGCCGCTGCTGGACGCGCTGGAGGACGCGGCCGCCAAGGAGCTGAGCCGGGCCCGACAGTCGCTGACCGAGGTGACCCAGCCGCTGGCCGTCCGGGCCGAGCTGCGCGGGCGGCTGGACGCGTACAAGGCGATGGCGGCCCGGCTGCGGGTGGCCGAGGACCCGGAAGTGGTCGAGCGGTACGAGAAGGCGCGCTGGCTGCTCTGGAGCGCACCCTGCGACCTGCGGGCGGCCGCGGCGGCGGTGTCCCGCTTCCAGCAGTCGCTGCGGCCGGCGCAGGTCGAACGGCCCGGCGGCGGCGCGCCGGTCGACGGACAGGCACAGGAACACGGACTGGGGGGCTGAGGTTCATGGGCGAGGCGTGCGAGCGGCCGGAGTGCACCGGCGGCGGGACTATCGACGCGGACGGCTACTGCGACGAGTGCGGGCTCGCACCGGCCGGCACGGGCACGGGCACCGGCAGTGCGAGCGCCGGCAGCACGGGCACCGGCACCGGGCGCAGCGGCGCCGGCGCGGGTCCGGCGCCCGGCTCCCCCTGCCCGCGCGAGTGCTCCGGCACCATCGACCCGGACGGCTACTGCGACGAGTGCGGCCTCGCCGCCCCCGGCGCCGACACCGGCCTCACCCAGCCCCACGTGCCCTCCGCCCGGGTCGCCCGGGACTCGGCCCGCTCCACCCGGACCGGCTCGGCCCGCTCGATGTCCGGCCGCTCCCGCGACCACCGCTCGACCCGCACCGACGGCAGCCGCTCGGTGTCGGTGGTCAGCGCCCGCCGCAGCGCCAGCTCCGGCACCCGCAACCGGCTCGGCGCCGGCCTGGTGACCGTCCCGACCGTCCCGGCGGCCGACCCGCTGCAGGCGGTGATGGCCGACCCCCAGGTGCCCGAGCGCAAGCGGTTCTGCTCCAAGTGCGACGCCCCGGTGGGCCGGACCAAGGGCGAGCGGAAGGGCCGCCCGGACGGCTTCTGCACCAAGTGCGGCACGCCGTACTCGTTCACGCCCAAGCTGCGCCGGGGGGACCTCGTCGGCGGGCAGTACGAGGTGGTGGGCTGCCTGGCGCACGGCGGCCTCGGCTGGATCTACCTGGCGGTGGACCGGCGGGTCAACGACAAGTGGGTGGTGCTGAAGGGCCTGCTGGACACCGGCGACGAGGACGCGCTCGCCGCGGCCGTCGCCGAGCGGCGGTTCCTGGCCGAGGTGGACCACCCCAACATCGTCCGCATCATCAACTTCGCCGAGCACCCGGACCTGCGCACCGGCGCCACCGACGGCTACATCGTGATGGAGTACGTCGGCGGCAAGTCGCTCAAGGACATCGCCAACGCGCGCCGCACCCCGGACGACCGGCGCGAGCCGCTGCCGGTGGAACAGGCGATCGCCTACGCGCTGGAGGCCCTGCCGGCGCTCGGCTACCTGCACGGCCGCGGTCTGGTCTACTGCGACTTCAAGATCGACAACGTGATCCAGAGCGGCGACAGCCTCAAGATCATCGACATGGGCGCCGTCCGCCGCTTCGACGACGAGGGTCCGATCTACGGCACCATCGGCTACCAGGCCCCGGAGATCGCCACCGACGGCCCCTCCCCCGCCTCCGACCTCTACACCGTGGCCCGCACCCTGGCGGTGCTCAGCTTCGACTTCCAGGGCTACAGCACCACCTACCGCGAGTCGCTGCCCGGCCCGGAGACCGTCCCGGCCTTCGCCGCGTACGAGTCGTACTACCGCCTGCTGGTCCGCGCCACCGACCACGACCCGGCCCGCCGGTTCGCCTCCGCCGAGGAGATGGCCGACCAGCTCACCGGCGTGCTCCGGGAGGTGCTGGCGCTCCAGGACGGCCGGCCGCGCCCGGCGCTGTCCACCCTGTTCGGCCCCGAGCTGCGGGTGGTGGACACCGAGCTGGTGCAGCCGCCCCGCACCCCCGGCGAGCTGCGGGTGACCGCGCTGGACCCGGCCGCCGCCGCGCTGGCGCTGCCCGTCCCGCGGGTCGACCCGGCCGACCCGAACGCCGGTTTCCTGGCCACCCTGCTCGCCACCGACCCGGAGGAGGCGCTCGCCGCCCTGGCCGGCGCGCCCGCCGACTCCGTCGAGCGCCGGCTGCGCGAGCTGCGCGCCCACCTCGAACTCGGCGGCGGCACCCCCGCCGAGGAGGCCCTGACCGCCCTGCAGAAGGACCACCCGGACGACTGGCGGGTGGTCTGGTACCGCGGGCTCGCCGCCCTGGTCGCGGCCGCCGGCGAGACCGCCGACGAGGTCGGGCTGCGCACCGCCGCCGAGGCCTTCGACGCCGTCTACGACGCGTTCCCCGGCGAGTGCGCCCCCAAGCTGGCCCTCGGGATCTGCGCCGAGCTGCTCGGCGACGGCGCGGACGCGGCCGAGTTCTACCGGCTGGTGTGGACCACCGACCAGGCCTACCTGAGCGCCGCCTTCGGGCTGGCCCGGGTCCGCCTCGCCGACGGCGACCGGGCGGGCGCGGTCGCCGTCCTGGAGTCGGTGCCGGCCACCTCCAGCCAGTACACCGCCGCCCGGATCGCCGCCGTCCGGGCCCGGCTGCGCGAGCGGCCGTCCACCGACCCGCTCGGCGCCGACCTCGGCGCCGGCTCCGACCAGCTGACGGCGCTCCGGCTGGACGACCGCCGCCGCGAGGAACTCTCGGTCGAGGTGCTCGGCGCAGCGCTCGGCTGGGTCGCCGCGGGCTCGCCCGGCGAGACCGGCCTCGGCCGGACCACCGGCGAGGTCACCGTGCTGGGACGACCTGCGGTGGAGCGGGAACTACGGTTCGCGCTGGAGCAGTCCTACCGGGTACTCGCCCGGTTGGCCGACCGGGCCGAGACCAGGATCGAGATGGTGGAGCGGGCCAACCGCGTCCGCCCCAGGACGTGGGTGTAGCCGATGCCGCAGCAGACCGTGTGCCAGAGCTGTTCCGAGCCGCTGGACCCGGAGGACGTCTATTGCGGCTCCTGCGGCCACGGCCGGGACGCCCGACCCGCCGACGGCGCGATGCCGGCGAGCTGGTCGGCCGCCCCGGGCGGGGCCGACCACCCGCCGACGCTCGCCGTGCCCGCCCAGAGCGGGCCCGTCTGCGCGCACTGCGGCGTGCCGCAGGTCACCGCCGACGGCTACTGCGAGGCGTGCGGCCGCGCCCAGCCGCGCCCGCGCGACCACATGGAGAAGGCCCTCGCGGGCGTCGCCGGGGTCAGCGACCGGGGCGTGCGCCACCACCGCAACGAGGACTCCTTCACCGTCGCGGCCACCTCGCTGCCCGGCGGCGAGCCGGTCGTGGTGGCCGTGGTCTGCGACGGCGTCTCCTCCTCCGACCGGCCCGACGAGGCGTCCGAGACCGCGGTCGACGCCGCCTCCGAGTCGCTGCTCACCGCGCTGGAGGCCGGCCGCGACCCCAACACCGCGATGCGGCAGGCGATCGCCGACGCGGCCGCCGCCGTGGCCGCGCTCGCCGCCGACGGCGCCTCGCCGCGCCGGCCCGACATCAACGCGCCCGCCTGCACCTACGTCAGCGCGGTCGCCGCCGGCGGCCGGGTCACCATCGGCTGGGTCGGCGACACCCGGGCGTACTGGATCCCGGACGACCGGGTCTGCGCCGAGCCGTTCCGGCTCACCCAGGACGACTCCTGGGCGGCCCGGATGGTCGAGGCCGGCCTGATGGGCGAGGCCGAGGCGTACGCGGACCCCCGGGCCCACGCCATCACCGGCTGGCTCGGCGCCGACGCCGAGGAGGTCGTCCCGCACACGCTGGACTTCACCCCGCACGTCCCCGGGGTGCTGCTGATCTGCAGCGACGGCCTCTGGAACTACGCCGAGGCCGCCACCGACCTCGCGTACTACGTCCGCCCGGACGCCCGGACCGAGCCGCTCGCGGCCGCCCAGAGCCTGGTGAAGTTCGCGGTCGCCGCCGGCGGGCACGACAACATCACCGTCGCCGTCCTGCCGATCGACCCGCCGGTGGGGCTCGCCGGCGCGGAGCGCCCGGCCGCCGGCGAGGCCGCCCGGACCGCCACCGCCGTGGACCTGCCGGTCGTCCGGCCCGGCGGGAGCCCGGCCGGGGCCGTCGAGGAGGAGGACCACGACCCGACGCTGCCGGACCTCCCGGTGATCGGCTCGCCCGCCGCTCCGCTGCCGCCGGTACCGCCCGGGCCGCCGGCCGCGCCGCCGCGACCGCCGCACCCCCCGGTGGGCTGACGCCCGCCGCCACCGACCGCCCGCACCATCCGACCATCCGACGGGAGTCACCGGCCCATGGCCACACTCGCGAAGCCGAACCTGCCCAGGTTCGACGTCGAGATCTTCCAGAACGAGTTCCTCGCGGACGGCGCCCGCGAGGTGAACGCCATCGTCACCGTCACCGCCACCGGCGGCGGCACCTCCGGCGGACGGCCGCTCGGCGTGGCCGACGCCGGCCCGTTCGGCGCGGACGCGCAGTCCGCCGCCGTCGTGATCATGGTGGACTGCTCCGGCTCGATGGACTACCCGGCCAGCAAGATGCGCGGCGCCCGGGAGGCCACCGCGGCCGCCATCGACACCGTCCGCGACGGCGTCGCCTTCGCCGTGGTGGCCGGCACCCACGAGGCCCGGGACGTCTTCCCCGGCGACGGCACCCTCGCGATCGCCTCGCCGGACACCCGCTCCCGGGCCAAGGAGGCGCTGCGCCGGCTGACCGCGGCCGGCGGCACCGCGATGGGCACCTGGCTGATGAAGGCCGACCAGCTCTTCCAGACCCGCCCCGACATCGCCATCCGGCACGCCATCCTGCTCACCGACGGCAACAACGAGCACCAGTCGGCGACCGACCTGGAGCTCGCCATCGAGCTGGTCACCGGCCACTTCACCGCCGACTGCCGGGGCGTCGGCACCGACTGGCGGGTCGACGAGCTGCGCAAGATCTCCTCCGCGCTGCTCGGCACCGTCGACATCGTCGCCGAGCCCGCCGGCCTGGCCGACGACTTCCGCTCGATGATGGCCGGCGCGATGGGCAAGCAGGTGGCCGACGTCGCACTGCGGATCTGGACGCCGGCCAACGCGGTGGTCAGGTTCGTCAAGCAGGTCGCCCCCTCGGTGGAGGACCTCACCGACCGCCGCACCGAGGCCGGCCCGCGGGCCGGGGACTACCCGACCGGCTCCTGGGGGGACGAGAGCCGGGACTACCACGTCTGCGTCGAGGTCCCGGCCGCCGCCGTGGGCAACGAGATGCTCGCCGCCCGGGTCAGCCTGGTGCTGCCGCCGCAGACCGGTGCCACGGCCGAGGTGCTCTCCCAGGGCCTGGTCAAGGCGGTCTGGACGGACGACCTGGCCTCGTCCACCCGGATCAGCCCGCAGGTCGCCCACTACACCGGGCAGGCCGAGCTGGCCTCGTCCATCCAGGAGGGCCTGGAGGCGCACCGCGCCGGGGACGTCGACCGCGCGACGGCCAAGCTGGGGGCGGCCGTTCGGATCGCGCACGCCACCGGCAACGAGGGCACGTTCAAGCTGCTGCAGAAGGTGGTGGACGTGGTCGACCCCAAGGAGGGTACGGTTCGGTTCCGTAAGAACGTGAGCGAGGCCGACTCGATGACCCTTGAGACCCGGTCGACCAAGACAGTCCGTGTGAAGAAGTGACCGCTGTAGAGCTGACCGGGCCGGGGCCCGGCCGGACACCGCCCCAGCTGGCTGGAATTTAGGGGGGACCTGATGCCGATCTGCCCGAGGGGCCATGAGTCGCAGGCCGAGGACTGGTGCGACTTCTGCGGCTTCCCGATGACACCGCCGACGCCCGTCGGGCCGCCGCCCGGCGCCCACCCCGGCGCGCCGGGCGGGCCGGGGGCGCACGGCCACCCGGTCCACCCCGGTCCGGGCGGCCACCCCGGTCCCGGCGGGGCTCCCTTCGGCGCGCCGATGCCGCCGGGTGCGGTTCCGCCGCCGCCGGGTGCCGTGCCGCCGCCCCCGGCGGCCCCGGCCTACCCGGAGCTCACCGAGGGCCTGGTGGTCTGCCCGATCTGCCGCAGCCCGCAGACCGGGCGGTTCTGCGAGGAGTGCGGGTACGACTACGACCTCTCCACGCCCTCGCGCCGCCAGCCCCCGGCCGCCCCGGCGCCCGCCCCGGCCCCGGCCCCGCTGAACATCCCCGCGGCGTACGGCGGCCCGCAGCCGCCGGCCCCGCACCTCCAGCCGCCGGTGCAGCAGCACGCCCAGCCGCAGCCCGTCCAGCCGGCGCCGGGCCCGCCGGCCGGTGCGCCCTCCGGCTACGGCTACCCGCCCGCTCCGCCCGCACCCGGTGCCCCCTACCAGGAGCCGGGCTACGGCGATCCCGGGTTCGGCAATCCGGGCTACGGCGAGCCCGCTGTCGGCAATCCGGGCTACGGCGAGCCCGCTGTCGGCAATCCGGGCTACGGCGAGCCCGGTTTCGGTGAGCCGGCCTACCCCGAGCCGCTGCCGCGCGAGGAGTCCGGCCCCGTCTACGCCCAGCCCGGTCCGACCGGGCGCGGCGGCGAGTTCGGCACCTCGTTCCACCTGGCCCCGCCGATGACGCCGCAGGCCCAGCAGCAGACCGGGCCCGGGCAGCACGCCGAGCAGCCGCCGGCCGCGCCGCCGGAGCCGGTCCGGACCAACTGGATCGCCGTGGTCGCGGCCGACCGCGACTACTTCACCGAGATGATGGCCCGCAGCGGCCCGGAGGCGGCGGGCCTGTTCTTCCCGCCGTACTGCCCCGAGCGGCGCATCCCGCTGACCGGCCGCGGCCAGCTGCGGATCGGGCGGCGCAGCCAGCACCGCGGGACCGTGCCGGAGATCGACCTCTCCGTCCCGCCGGAGGACCCGGGCGCCTCGCACCAGCACGCGCTGCTCGCCGAACAGGCGGACGGCAGCTGGGTGCTGGTCGACCAGGACTCCACCAACGGCACCACGGTGAACGGCGGCGCCGAGCCGGTCACCCCGCACACCGCGATCCCGCTGAACGACGGCGACCGGATCCACATCGGGGCCTGGACCACCATCAGCGTGCACCGCGCCTGAGCCGCCGCCCGCCGGGCCGGACGGGGCGGTACGCCCTGCCCGGCCCGGCGGGGGACACGGCCGGGCCCCGGCGGGACACGGCTCGGGCACGCTTTGGGAAAATGATCTTCAAATAGTGCTCAGATCGCTGCCCCGGTGCGCCCGCCACCCCTAGTCTCAGGGTCCATGACTGCAGCAATATCCGCCGACGGGATCCGTCAGCGGTACGGGGACGTACAAGCGGTCGACGGCGTGTCACTCACCGTCGAGGCCGGCGAGTTCTACGGGATCCTGGGGCCCAACGGCGCCGGGAAGACCACCACACTGGAGATCCTGGAAGGGATCCGCAAGCCCGACGAAGGGCGCATCGAGCTGCTGGGGCTGGCGCCCTGGCCGCGCAACAAGAAGCTGCTGCCGCGCATCGGCGTGCAGTTCCAGGCCTCGGCCTTCTTCAACAAGCTGACGGCACGTGAGACCATCCGCAACTTCGGCTCCTTCTACGGCGTCGGCCCCAAGCGCGCGGACGCGATGCTGGAGCGGGTCGGCCTGACCGAGTCGGCCGGGGTGATGACCGACAAGATGTCCGGCGGCCAGGCCCAGCGGCTCTCCATCGCCTGCGCGCTGGTCCACGACCCGGAGCTGGTCTTCCTGGACGAGCCCACCACCGGCCTCGACCCGCAGGCCCGCCGCAACCTCTGGGACCTGCTGCGGACCATCAACGCCGAGGGCCGCACGGTCGTCCTGACCACCCACTACCTGGACGAGGCCGAGGTGCTCTGCGACCGCGTCTCGGTGATGGACCACGGGAAGATCCTGCGCACCGGCGCACCGGCCGCCCTGGTCCGCGAGATCGACGACACCGTCCGGATCAGCGTGGAGTCCGGGCTGCTCACCGCCGAGCGGACCCGCGAACTGCTGGCCGCGGTCGGCGCCGAGGTCGCCGCCGTGGACGACGACGGCGTCTCGCTCTCCGTCTCCACCCGCCTGCCCGGCCCGGTCCTCTCCGTGCTGGCCGAGCAGAACGCCCTGCGTGGCCTGGAGGTCCGCGGCGCCACCCTGGAGGACGTCTTCCTCCAGCTCACCGGACGGGAGTACCGCGCATGACCGCCGACGAACGCGCCCGCGAGGCGGCCGTCCCGGCCCAGCGCGGATCCGCCCGCCCCACCGCGCCCGACGGACAGCCGGAGCGCGAGCGCGTCAGCGCCTTCGCGAGCCTGTCCCGGGTGATGCTGGTCGCCTTCTTCCGCGACAAGGCCGCCGTCTTCTTCGTGCTCCTCTTCCCGCTGATGTTCCTGATGCTGTTCGGCACCCTCCTGAAGGGTGCCAGCAGCCCGCACGCCAAGGTGGCGCAGGTCGGCCCGGTCCAGGTGCTGGACGCGGTGCAGGGCGACGGCCGGGCCGAGCTGGAGAAGGTCCTGACCATCAGCCGCAGCGACGACGAGGCCGCCGCGGTGGAGAAGGTCCGCAAGGGCGACCTCGACGCGGTGATCACGCAGGGCCCGGACGGCCGGGTGGTGCTGCGGTTCAGCGCCGCCGACCAGGTCCGCGCCGGCTCCGTGCAGGGCATCGTCAACTCGGTCGTCCAGCAGGCCAACCAGGCCGCCACCGGCAAGCCGCCGGCCTTCTCGCTGGACGTGAGCCGGGTCGAGGACCAGTCGCTGAAGCCGATCCAGTTCCTCACCCCCGGTCTGCTGGGCTGGGCGGTGGCCACCGGTGCGGTGTTCAGCGCCTCGCTGACCCTGGTGTCCTGGCGGAAGAAGATGGTGCTCCGCCGGCTGCGGCTGGCGCCGGTGAGTGCCGGGGCCATCGTCTCCTCCCGGATCGCCGTCTCGGTGATCACGGCACTGGCCCAGACCGCGATCTTCCTGGCGGTCGCCACCACCCCGTTCTTCGGGCTCAAGCTGACCGGCAACTGGTGGCTGATCATCCCGCTGGTGGTCTGCGCGACCGTCGCCTTCATGTCGATCGGCCTGCTGGCCGGGGCGCTCGCCAAGACCGAGGAGGCGGCGAACGGCATCTCGCAGATCATCGTGCTGCCGATGTCCTTCCTCTCCGGCTCGTTCTTCCCGACCGACGACATGCCGACCTGGCTGAAGGCGATCTCCAACGCACTGCCGCTCAAGCACCTGGTCACCGCCGCGCAGTCGGTGCTGTCCCGGGGTGGCGGCGTGATGGACGCGCTGCCGGCCATGGGCGGGCTGCTGGCCTTCGCCGCCGTCTTCACCGCGATCGCCTGGCGGTTCTTCCGCTGGGAGGACGCGTAGCAGCGGGCGCACCTCCGAGAGGTGTGCGGTGTGCGGGGTCGTACGCCCGCGGTCCTGGGTCCCAGGTCGCGGTGTACGGCCCCGCCGCCGTCTGCGACCATGGTCGGGTGAACGAGATCCGGCGTGGCACGCTCAGCGAGGAGACCTTCTTCGACCAGGTCGGCGGCGAGCCGACCTTCCGGCGGCTGGTGCACCGGTTCTACCAGGGCGTCGCCGAGGACGAGTTGCTGCGGCCGATGTACCCGGAGGAGGACCTGGGCCCGGCCGAGGAGCGCCTGGCGCTGTTCCTGATGCAGTACTGGGGCGGCCCCCGCACGTACAGCGAGGAGCGCGGGCACCCGCGGCTGCGGATGCGCCACGTGCCGTTCCGGGTGGACCGCGCGGCACACGACGCCTGGCTGCGGCACATGCGGACGGCGGTGGACGAGCTGGCACTGCCGGCCGAGGCCGAGCGCCAGCTCTGGGACTACCTGACGTACGCCGCCGCCTCGATGGTCAACACCGAGGGCTGACCGGAGGGCTGAACGGAGGGCGACGCCGGGGGCCGGCGGCGCCCGGCGGGGCTTCGCGAACGGCGGGGGCCTCGCGAACGGCGCCTAGCGGGTGGGGCTGAGCCCCAGGCCCGCGCCGGGCGCGGCCGCCGTACGGACCGCCACCGACCCGGCCGGGGCGCTCAGCCGCAGCCAGCCGCCCGCCCGGTGCACGGTCAGCGGGGCGTCCGGCTTCAGGAAGCCGATCACATAGGCCGCGTGCGCGGCGCGCAGCGGCAGTTCGGGCAGCGCGGTCACCGGCCGCGACCAGATCTCGTCGGCGAGCGCGTCCAGCACCGCGCGGCTGCGGTGGTGCTCCGGAACGGCCTCGCTGCGCTCGCGGAACTCCTGCACGCCCGCCATCAGTTCGGGGTAGACCTCGGCCACCGGCGGCTCCCCGACCGGCCGCCAGCCGGCGCGCGGCGGCAGCAGACCGGCCCAGGCCGGTCCGGTGACGGCCTCCGGCAGGGCGACGGTGTTGGCCTCGCCGTCCAGGCCGTCCAGCAGCTGGCCCGCGGAGACCGTCCGGTCGGCCGGCTCGACGCTCCCGGCCAGCCGCGCGGTGCGGATCGCCAGCGCGCCGGACCCGCCCAGCGGCAGCCGTCCGAAGACCGCCAGCACGCCCGAGGCCGAGCCGTCCGCCGCCGGCACCGTCTGCAGGCGCACCGCCGCGGCCCGGTCGAACCGCAGCAGGCGGACCAGGAACGCCGCGAGGTCGGCGGCCTCCCCGGCGTCGGCGAGGGCGAGGGGGGCGGTACCGGTCAACGCGTTCAGCTCGAATCCGTAGGTCGGTGGTGGTGGTCCCGGGTCACGGTGCGGTGCCCGGCAGGGCGGCACGGCGCCCGGCAGGAGCACGGCGCCCCGTGCAGGCGCGGTGCCCGGTGCTCAGACGGCCGCGACGGCGCGCGCTCCGGCCGACCGGTCCGCTTCGGCGCCGCCTTCGGCGTCGTCGGCGTAGCGGGAGAGGAAGTCCCGCTCCACCGCGCTGATCCGGCGCGGCCGGCCCTCGGCCAGGTCGTAGGGGACGACCACGGTGGACGCCCGGACGTAGACCGTCTCGGTGCCGTCCTCGGCGGTGTCCTTGATCTCGTACGCGACGGTCAGCGAGGCGACGCCGATCTTGGTCACCCAGGTCTCGACGGTGACCGGCTCGGGCCGGTGCACCAGCGGCCGCTTGTAGTCGATCTCGTGGCGCGCCACCACCGAGCCGCCCGCGAACTCCCCGGCGCCGGCCTCGGCGGCCTGGGTGAACATGAAGTCGATCCGGGCCTCCTCCAGGTAGCGCAGGAAGACCACGTTGTTGACGTGCCCGAAGGCGTCCATGTCGGACCAGCGCAGCGGGCAGGCGTAGATGTGGCGGGCCACGGATTCTCCTCGACGTCCGGTTCCCGCCGACCGGTGGTGGCCGGCGGGCCGCGGCCCGGCAGGCCGCCCCGGAGGGCGGTCTGCCGGGCCGTCGTGACAGCTGGGTGTCAGCCTCGGGTCAGCTTCTTGTAGGTGGCCCGGTGCGGACGGGCGGCGTCGGCGCCCAGCCGCTCGATCTTGTTCTTCTCGTACGACTCGAAGTTGCCCTCGAACCAGAACCACCTGCTCTCGCCCTCGTAGGCGAGGATGTGGGTGGCCACCCGGTCCAGGAACCAGCGGTCGTGGGAGATGACCACGGCGCAGCCGGGGAACTCCAGCAGCGCGTTCTCCAGCGAGGACAGGGTCTCGACGTCGAGGTCGTTGGTGGGCTCGTCGAGGAGCAGCAGGTTGCCGCCCTGCTTGAGGGTGAGCGCCAGGTTCAGGCGGTTGCGCTCACCGCCGGAGAGCACACCGGCCGGCTTCTGCTGGTCCGGGCCCTTGAAGCCGAAGGCCGACACGTAGGCGCGGGACGGCATCTCGACCTGGCCGACGTTGATCCAGTCCAGACCGTCGGAGACGACCTCCCAGAGGGTCTTCTTCGGGTCGATGTTGGAGCGGGTCTGGTCGACGTAGCTGATCTTGACCGTCTCGCCGACCTTGACCGTGCCGCTGTCCGGGGTCTCCAGGTCCTGGAGCATCTTGAACAGCGTGGTCTTGCCGGCGCCGTTCGGGCCGATGATGCCGACGATGCCGTTGCGCGGCAGGGTGAAGCTGAGGTCGTCGATCAGGACCTTCTCGCCGAAGGCCTTGTTCAGGTTCTCGACCTCGATGACGACGCTGCCCAGGCGCGGGCCCGGCGGGATCTGGATCTCCTCGAAGTCCAGCTTCCGCATCTTGTCGGCCTCGGCCGCCATCTCCTCGTAACGGGCGAGGCGGGCCTTGGACTTCGCCTGGCGGCCCTTGGCGTTGGAGCGGACCCACTCCAGCTCTTCCTTGAGCCGCTTGGCGCGCTTGGCGTCCTTCTGGCCCTCGACCTTGAGGCGGGACTGCTTGCTCTCCAGGTAGGTGGAGTAGTTGCCCTCGTAGCCGATCGCGCGGCCGCGGTCGAGCTCCAGGATCCAGCCGGCCACGTTGTCCAGGAAGTACCGGTCGTGGGTGACCGCGACGACGGTGCCCGCGTACTTGGCCAGGTGCTGCTCCAGCCAGTTCACCGACTCGGCGTCCAGGTGGTTGGTGGGCTCGTCGAGCAGCAGCAGGTCGGGGGCCTCCAGCAGCAGCTTGCAGAGCGCGACGCGGCGCTTCTCACCACCGGAGAGCTTGGTGACGGCCCAGTCACCGGGCGGGCAGCCCAGCGCGTCCATGGCCTGCTCCAGCTGGGCGTCGAGGTCCCAGGCGTTGGCGTGGTCCAGGTCCTCCTGGAGCTTGCCCATCTCGTCGAGCAGCTCGTCCGAGTAGTCGGTGGCCATCAGCTCGGCGATCTCGTTGAAGCGGTTGAGCTTCCCCTTGATCTCCTTGACGCCGTCCTCGACGTTCTCCAGGACGGTCTTGGTCTCGTCGAGCGGCGGCTCCTGGAGCAGCATGCCGACGGTGAAGCCGGGCGAGAGGAAGGCGTCGCCGTTGGAGGGCTGCTCCAGGCCGGCCATCATCTTCAGCACGGTGGACTTGCCGGCGCCGTTGGGGCCGACGACACCGATCTTCGCTCCCGGGAGGAAGCTGAGCGTCACGTCGTCAAGGATGACCTTGTCTCCGTGCGCCTTGCGCACCTTGCGCATCGTGTAGATGTATTCCGCCACGTGAGATCGCTCCGGCGTCGTCGGGAGTATTCGGCTTGCAGCGTTCCATTGTGCCGCACCCGGCCCCGGTCCCCGACCGCCCGCCCTGCCCCACCGGGGTATCCGGAGGGCTCCCCCGCGATCTTCCCGGCGGGTGCCCGCGCCGGGCCCGCCCGCAGTGCCCCGCCCGGCTCCGGCCCCCGCCCGACCGGTCCGCGGGCGCCCGCCCCCGACGGCCTCCTCGCGCTCCCCCCGCCCGGTCCCGGACGCGACTCGGCCCGGCTCCCCGCATTGCTGCGGGGAGCCGGGCCGAGGTGGTGCTCGCGAGCCAGGGGCTCAGACCCCGTGGTTCAGGACCTCAGTTGCGGTCCGGACCGTGGGCTCAGGCGGCGTTACCGCTGTGGCGGCCGCGACGGCGCACGACGAAGACCGCGGCACCGCCGGCCACGACCAGGCCACCGGCGACGGCGGCGATGATCGGGGTGGCGTCGTTACCACCGGTCTGGGCCAGGCCGGTGGTGCCGGCCGGGGTGGTGGTGGCCGGAGCCGGCTGCGCGGCCGTGGTGGTGGCGGAGGCCGACGGGGTGGCGCTCGGGGTGCCGGTCGGGGCCGGGGTGGCCGAGGTGCTCTTGGTCGGCGACGGGGTGCCGGTCGGCGTGGTGCCGCTCGTCACCTTGCAGTCCAGGATGCCCTTGAACTCCTTGGTGAAGCCGTTCGGGCCGGTGACGGTGATGTCGTAGGCGGTGTCCTCGGCGACCGGGACGAGAACGGTCTCGACCTTGCCCGGCTGGACGGTGAGCGTCTTGCCCGGCTTCACCGTGACGCTGGCCGCCTCGTCACCGCCGTTGGCGACGGAGACCCGGACGCCGTTGTTGTCGCACTCGACCTGGGAGACGCTGTCGACCAGCGCGCCCTTGCCCTGCTTCCAGGAGGCCTTGGCGGCGTCGGCGACGCTGAGCTTGGTGGAGCCGGCCAGGATCATGGTCTGGCTGTGCTTCGAGGGGGTGTACCCCTTGCTCAGGAAGACGCGGCCGCTGGGCACGACGGTCTCGGCCGAGGCCTTCACGGTGGCGGCGCCGTCCGGGGTGCCGGCCGGCACGTCCAGGAACAGCTGGGTGTCCTTGGCGACCGGGCCGGTCAGGCCGGTGACCGGCTTGCCGTCCTTGTCGACCAGCTTCACCTTGTCCGCGGCGTCACCGGAGACCGCCAGCTTCACCTCGTTGGCGCTGGAGTTGATGGTGAACGGACCGAGCTTGTTGCCCGGCTTGCCCGACACCGAGTCCGGGGTGAGGCTCAGCGAGGGCTTGGGCTCGGCGGCGATGCCCTTGTTGGCGTCGCTGACGAGGTAGTCGCGCAGCTGCTTGGCCTGCGGGTCGGTCGGGATGGCGTTCTTGCCGTCGGAGAACTTCCAGATCGCGGCCTGGGTGCCCGCGGCGGCGTCCTCCTTGGTCAGCTCGCCCTGGACGCCGGCGGCCTTGGCCAGCTTCGGGAGGTCCTCGGCCTTGACCTGCGGGTAGGAGTTCTCCAGGATCCAGCGGATCTTGGCGGCGGCCTCGGCCTTGTCCTTGCCGCCCAGCGAGCTCGACTTCCAGTCGGACTCCTGGTACTCGACGCCGCTGGTGATGTCGACCGGGTGGTCGATGTCGATGCAGTACGTCTTGATCTCGCCGTTGGGCGTCTTGAGGGTGAACAGGCCGCCCTGGATGGGGTGGCTGCCCTCGATGGCGATCTCCTCGCTCAGCAGCGTGGGCTGGATCACTGCCGTGACACCCGCACCGGGGGTGTCGGCCGCAACCGCGGCACCGGTCGCGAGCAGGCTACCGCCCAGCGCAATGCCGGTCGTGAGCATGACAGTGGATATGCGCGGAAGACTCCGCCCCTGCATCTGGAACATCTGGGATCCCTCCGGGCCGGGCCGCACCGAAGGGCGACCCGCCTTGCATTGCCGCGCCCCCTGTGGCGCCGCTGCACGTGTGTGAACCAGACGAATCCTATTGAGCCCCGCTGCCCCGCAAACCCCCATGCGAAATCAGGACGATTCCGTATCTGGATCGTTATCAACCGCCCCACTATCCACACAAGCTGACGATCAGCCAGAAAGTGTGGATCTTTCGCTTAACCCGTGGATGATTGCACAAGCAGAGACAACTACCGTCTCGATCAACATATTTGTCGACAGTTGAGCTCGACCTCGGGTCAGGCCGGCGCCGGCCACCGGGTGCCGCCACCCGCGGGGTCCCGGCGTCCACCCGCCCCTCCCGCTGCCGGTCGTAGCGGCACCCCGCTTCCGGCCGTGGCCGAGCCCCCGCCCCCGGTCGCAACGGCACCCCGTCGACGGCGCCGGGAGTTCGATCGAAACGCCCCCGGCCGCCCGGGGGCGGGCCGCTTCGGTCGCTCCGATCACTTCGGTCGCGGGATTTGCCGATCACCGTCACTCCGACCCCGTTCACAGAACACGCTCCGTTCTCCTCAATGCACCGTACGGAATCGACCGGCGCGGGTTGAGAGTGCACTTCCCGGGAAATCCTTGCCAAGGGGGATCCGAAATCCTGTGGACAACTCGGACACGTGGAAAACCGCCGTCACTCCCAGGGGTGAATTTCGGCCTTCCGGCACTCCGTCCGCCTTCGATCTGCGCTGGCCATGACAACAATCGACCCGCTTCCCGCCCCGGCCCGGCACCCCCAAGGGTGGGTCGGTCGGACGTCCGCGCACGTCATCCGACCGAACGAACCCGAATGCGACCCCCCACCCGCTCCGAGAGCGGCGCTTTCTCCGTGCCGAATCCATAACGGGTGGGGCGGCAGCCCCGTAACGACTGCACAACGTCCGGCCCCGAAGACCGCCAGACCGCTGCACGCACGGCCTTCACCTGCGATTATCGGACCGCTCCACCGAGGCCGACACACCCGCGACGGTGCCGTTACAGCCGGCCGAGGAACTGGGCACCCTTATCCTGTCCCCGACAGGGCGAGGGCCCGCCAACCCCCAACCCCACCCTCAGGTACGGGGCCGGACAGCGGGCGCTGCACGCGCTCGTCGCCCGATCCCGGCAACGGTCACGCCCATCAGGGCGCCGTCCGTCCCGCCCCCATAGCTCAGCGGATAGAGCACCCGCCTTCTAAGCGGTAGGTCGCAGGTTCGAATCCTGCTGGGGGCACACATCGGCGGGCCACCCGCCCCGGGCGTGCGGCCCCTCCGCACATCCCCCGCCGTTCCCCGTCGGCAACACACCCGGAATCCGCCCGTGAACTCACGGTGAATGCGCGAACACCCCGAGCGATAATCGACGGTGATTTGCGCTGCGTCACCGCACGACTACTCCGGGGGCAAATTCCGCTGGCATAGTCGGCAGCCCGCACCCGGGCCCGCCGCCCACGGCGCCGCCCCGGAGGCACCGCCCCGGAGGCACCGGTCGGCGGGTGCCGCTCAGCAGGTGCCGCTCAGGAGGTGCCGCGGTCCGCCGGGGTCGCGGCGAGGCCGGCCAGGTAGGCATCCAGCAGGTCCGTCTGCCGCTCGGGCGGGTACGCGGACGGGGCGAGCAGCGCCTGCACCACCAGTCCCAGGACGAAGGCCTGCGCCCCGGCCGCGAGCTCGGCCGGCGCGAGCCGGTCCGGCAGCTCGCCGAGCCGCTGGGCGGCCTCCACGTGCTCCGCCAGCATCTCCCGGGCCCGCGCGTACCGGACGGCATGGGCGGCGGCCAGGTCGGGATCGGCCAGCGAGGCGTCCCAGGAGCCGACCCAGATCCGGTTGCCGGCCTCCGCCGCCTCGTCCAGCGGGAGGATGTCGAGCAGCGCGGCCCGCAGCCGGGGCAGCCCGGCGGGCGGCAGCGGCGTGCCGTCGACCGGGGCGTTGCGGCGCGGGCGGTCCAGCGAACGCCGGTCGAGCTCGTCGAGCGCGTACGCCACCAGCGCGCGCTTGTTGGGGAAGTAGTGCGTCAACAGGCCGGTGGAGGCGCCCATTTCGGCGGCGACCGCACGCAGGGTCAGCCCGCCGAAGCCGCGCGACGAGAGCACCCGCCACACCGCCTCGGAGACCTCCAGACGTCGGGCGGCATGGTCTCCGCGGGCAGGTGTCATGGGGTTATCGTACATACCAAACGTTTGTTATGGATGCGGGGCCACCGACCCGCGCTTCTCGAAAGGCCCACCCATGTTCGCCGTCCCACTGACCGACAATGCCGAGCTGCGTCCACTGGAACCCTGGCAGGCACCGGAGTTCTTCGCCCACATCGAGCGGGCCCGCGCCCACATGGACCCGTGGATCGGCTGGGCCGGCCGCTCCACCGACCTGGACTCGGCCCGTGCCACCCTGCAGGGCTACGCCGACCGCCAGGCCGCCGACGCCGGCCGGCTCTTCGGCATCTGGCTGGACGGCACGCTGGTCGGCGGCACGATGTTCGTGAGCTTCAGCACCGCCACCGCCACTGCCGAGATCGGGGTCTGGACGGAGCCCGCCGGCGAGGGCCGCGGGCTGGTCGGCGCCGCCGTCCGCCACCTGATCGACTACGCCTTCACCGTCCGCGGCCTGCACCGGCTGGAGTGGCACACCAGCCCGGACAACGTCCGCAGCCAGGCGCTCGCCCGGCGGGTGGGCATGACGCTGGACGGCACCCTGCGGGAGTCCTACCTGAACAACGGCGTCTTCCACGACGCGCAGATCTGGTCGATCCTCGCCCACGAGTGGCAGCCGGCCGCCGCCTGACACCGCGGCACCCGTCACACCGACAACACCCCGGCGGCTCGGCGTCACACCCACAACACCCCCGGCCGCCCGGCGTCACCGCCCGCGGCACCCGGCCGGCAGGAACGGCGAGGGGCCCGGTGGACGACCGTCCACCGGGCCCCGCCCCCGCTCCCCCGCTCAGGCTGCGAGCACCGGCCGCTCCCCGGCCGGGTCCCCCGCCGCCCCCGCGACCGGGCGCGGCCGCAGCCGCAGCGCCAGCAGCACCGCCAGTGCCATCACACCGGAGGCCGTGAAGAAGACCACGTCCACCGCTTCGACGAAGCTCTGCACCGCGTGCACCCGGGCCGCGCCGGTCGTACGGCCCACCGCGCCGAGCGGCATCCCCGGCTCGCCGTCCGCGAAGACCCGCGCCAGCAGCGTGCCGAAGAGCGCCGCGCCGAGCGCGCCGCCGAGCGTCTGGAAGAACCGGACACCGGTGGTGGCCACGCCCAGCTGGTGCTTCGGCGCGGCGTCCTGGACGACGCCGATCAGGTGTCCGATCAGCTGGCCGAGCCCGCAGCCGAGCAGCACCAGCTCCGCCCGCACCAGCCAGAGCGAGGTCTCCGGACCGCTCAGCCCGAGCAGCAGCAGGGCCACGGAGGCGCAGGTCGCGCCGGAGGCCAGCACCGCGCGGACCGACCAGCCCCGCGCGGCGAGCCTGTCGATCACCAGGCCGACGCCGGTCATACCGACCGCCATCGGGATCAGGTAGAGGCTGGCGGAGGTCGCGGCGACCCCGCGGGCCACCTGCAGGTACAGCATCACGTACATGATCGCGCCCATCAGGCCCATCCCGACCAACCCCTGCACCGCGAAGCCGATCCGGATCTCCGGCACCCGGAACAGCGAGAGCGGCAGCAGCGGTTCGGCGGCAGTGGCCTGGCGCCGGACGAAGAGGCCGAGCGCGGCGAGGGTCGCCGCGGCCAGCGCGAGGATCTGCGGGGAGGTCCAGGCATAGTCCTTGCCGCCCCACTCCGTGACCAGCAGCAGTCCGGTGGCGAACGCGGCAGCCAGCGCCGCCCCCGCGAAGTCCAGGCCGCCACGGCCGACCGACTTCGGGAGCTTGAGGACGAGGGCGGAGCCGACCAGGACGAGCAGGCCGAGCGGCAGGTTGACGTAGAAGATCCAGCGCCAGTCGAGGTGGTCGGCGAGCAGCGCGCCGATCAGCGGGCCGACGGCCATGCCGGCACCGCCGACGATGCCGCCCATGCCGCCTCCGCCGCCCTTCTCCCCCGTCGGGTCCTTGAGCTGGGCCATCACCACCATGGTCACGCTCATCAGCCCGCCGCCGCCGACCCCCTGGACGGCCCGGAACGCGATCAGCTGCTCCATCGACTGCGCCGCACCGCAGAGCGCCGAGCCGAGCAGGAAGGTGCCGACCGCCCCGAGCAGCACGCGCTTGGCGCCGTAGAGGTCGCAGAGCTTGCCGTAGAGCGGCAGCAGCGCGGTGGCGGCCAGCGCGAACGAACTGACCAGCCACGGCAGCCGGTCGACGCCGTGGACCGGGTCGAGGTCCCGGACGATCGGCACGGTGGCCGCCGACACGATGTTCATGTCGAGCACGGCCAGGATGATCGTGATCAGGCAGAGCAGCATCCCGAGTTTGCGCTGAGGCTCGGTCATCAGAGCTGCTGCCGGCGCGGACGCGGCCATGGAAGTCCCCCCTGGGGCAATGGAGTTCGAGAGTTCGAGCAGGAGCGGGCCGCACCGGCCCGGACGGCTCGGCGGCACGCCACCACCATGGCAGGGGTTTTTGACTCGGTCAATTCTTTAGCTTGACCAATCTTTCGACCTGCTCCATCTTTGATCCTGGTACAGTGCTGCCATGGCGAAGCGCACCGCGACCACCCCCGACCCCGACGACGGGCTGGGCCTGCGCGAGCGCAAGAAGCGGCAGACCGCCGCCCGGATCTACCGCAGCGCCATCGGGCTGTTCACCGACCGGGGCTTCGACGAGGTCTCGGTGGCCGAGATCGCCGCCGCCGCCGAGGTCTCGAAGATGACCGTCTTCAACTACTTCCCCACCAAGGAAGACCTGGTCATGGCCCCGATGGAGGACCACACCGACGAGGCCGCCCGGGTGGTGCGCGAACGGGCGCCCGACGCGTCGGTGGTGGCCGCACTGCGCGACCAGTTCCTCGCCGCCCTGGCCGGGTTCGACCCGGCCACGGGCCTCAACGACGACCCGTTCACGCTCTCCGTGGTCCGGCTGATCCACCGGACGCCCACCCTGGCCCTCCGGGCGATCACCACCGTCAGCCACCAGGCGAACCGGCTGCTGACCGCGGAGCTGCTCCGGCAGGACCCGGCCGGCGACCGGATCCGCGCCGAGGTCGCCGCCGCCCAACTGCTCGGCGTCCGCGTGGCCTTGACCTCCCACAACCAGGACCGGATGCTGGCCGGCGAGCGGGCCGCGGACGTCCTGCCGGAGGCGGTCGAGAACGCCCGCCGCGCCTACGACATGGTCGAGCACGGGCTCGGCGACTACGGCCTGTGGCCCGGCGCCGCACCGGCGCAGCCGACGGCCTGACACCCGTACGGCCGACCGCCTCCGCGGCCGCCCGCCCGGCTCCGGGTCGGCTCCGGGTCGGCTCCGGGCGGGCTCCCGGTCGACTCCCGGTCGGGCGGCACCCGGACCGCCGGGGAGTGCCGCCGAGCATCCCTGAGAGAGTGGGCGCACCACGATCACCGGAGGTGCGCATGGACGACCAGCCGCTGCTCACGCGGGGCCGCTCCCCGCTGCCCACGCACGTCGACGGCCTCAACGCCTGGACCGGCGAGGACGGCGTCGCGGTGCTGGAGTTCGCCCGGCCGCACCGGCGCAACGCGATCACCCTGGCGATCTGGCAGGCCCTGCCGAAGGTGCTGCAGCAGCTGGCCGAGCAGCCGGACGTGCGCGCACTGCTGGTCACCGGCGCAGGCGGCACCTTCAGCGCCGGCGCGGACATCGCCGAGCTGTCCGAGGTCTACGGCGATCCGGACCGCGCCGACGCCTACCACGCCACCAACGTCGCCGCCGAGGAGGCGCTCGCGGCCTTCCCGCACCCGACGATCGCGGTGGTGCGCGGCGCCTGCGTCGGCGGCGGCTGCCAGCTGGCCGTCGCCTGCGACCTGCGGTTCGTCGCCGAGAACGCCCGGATGGGCATCACCCCGGCCAAGCTCGGCGTGGTCTACCCGGCGGTGCCGACCCTGCGACTGGCCCGGCTGGTCGGGCCGGCCCGGGCCAAACTGCTGCTGTTCTCCGGCGAGTTGGTGACCGGCCGGGAGAACGTCGTGCTCGGCCTCGCCGAGCGCGCCCTGCCCGACGCCGAACTCGACGCCGGCGCCCTGGAGTTCGCCCGCCTGCTGACGCTGCGCTCGCCCCAGACCATCGGCGCGGTCAAGGCCGCCCTGGCCGTCCCCCCGGAGCGGGCCGCCGAGGCCCTGCGGCCCTGGGAGAGCCGCTCCCGCGAGGCCTCCGACACCCACGAGGGCCTCGCCGCCTTCCTCGAAGGCCGCCCGCCCCGCTTCTGAGCCCCGGCGCAGGGACCGCGAACGGCTACGCCCCCGGCCGGAGCCGGGAGGCGGGCCGTCGGGAACCCGGCCGGGGTCGCGCGGGGGCCGTCAGCGGATCGGCATGCCGGAGATGGCGCGGGCGATGACCAGGCGCTGGATCTCGCTGGTGCCCTCGAAGATCGAGTAGATCGCGCTGTCCCGGTGCATCCGCTCCACCGGGTACTCGCGGGTGAAGCCGTTGCCGCCGAGGATCTGCATCGCCTGCGCGGTGACCCACTTGGCGGTCTCGCCCGCGTACAGCTTGGACATCGAGCCCTCGGCGGCGGTGAACGGCTGGTTGTTGGCCGCCATCCAGGACGCGCGCCAGACCAGCAGCCGGGCGGCGTCGATCCGGGTCTTCATGTCGGCCAGCTGGAAGGCCACGCCCTGGTTGTCGATGATCGGGCGGCCGAACTGCACCCGGGTCCTGGCGTAGTCCAGCGCCACCTCGTACGCGGCCCGCGCGATGCCGATCGCCTGGGCCCCGACCGCCGGCCGGGAGGCCTCGAAGGTGGCCATTGCGGCGTTGCCCTTGCCGGCCGCCCGCTTCGTGCCCTCGCGGGCCCGGGCCAGCCGCTCGTCCAGCTTCTCCTTGCCGCCGAGCAGGCAGTGGCCGGGCAGCCGGACGCCGTCCAGGACGACCTCGGCGGTGTGCGAGGCGCGGATGCCGTGCTTCTTGAACTTCTGGCCCTGGCTCAGCCCGGGCGTGCCCGGCGGCACCACGAAGGAGGCCTGGCCGCGCGCCCCGAGCGCCGGGTCGACGGTGGCCACCACCACGTGCACGGCGGCGATCCCGCCGTTGGTGGCCCAGGTCTTGGTGCCGTTGAGCACCCACTCGTCCTTGGCCTCGTCGTAGACCGCCCGGGTGCGCAGCGCCGAGACGTCCGAGCCGGCGTCCGGCTCGGAGGAGCAGAACGCGGCCACCTTGACGTCCTCCGGCGTGCCGAACATCTGCGGGGCCCAGGTGCCGATCTGCTCCTCGGTGCCGTTGGCCAGGACGGCGACCGCCGCGAGCGTGGTGCCGACGATGGACAGGCCGATGCCGGCGTCGCCCCAGAACAGCTCCTCCATGGCGATCGGGATGCCGACTCCGGAGGGGTCGAAGTACTGCTGGGCGTAGAAGTCCAGGGAGTAGATGCCGAGCTTGGCCGCCTCCTGGATGACCGGCCACGGGGTCTCCTCCCGCTCGTCCCACTCGGCGGCGGCCGGGCGCATCACGTCGGCGGCGAAGCCGTGCAGCCAGTCGCGTACGGCGAGCTGGTCCGCGCCCGGGTCCAGCGAGAACGTGCTCATGATGCCTCCGGTGGGAGCGGCGGCCCCCGCCCCGGACTCCGGGCCGGGCGGTGGGCGCTGAAGCGGTGTCGGTCAGGTGTTACCGGCGGTAACATCGCCGGAGTCTGCTACTCATAGGTAGGAATGTCAACGCCCCGCACACCGCGGCCCGGACCACGCCGGACCACGCCCCCGAAGCCGCGACCCGCCGGCCAGAACCGTCAGGAGCCCCCATGCCGCCCGCCGACGAACCGCGCCGGGAGCAGCTGCTCAACGCCGCCGACCGGGTGATCCAGCGGGACGGCCCGAGCGCCAGCATGAACGCCATCGCCGCCGAGGCCGGCATCACCAAGCCGATCCTGTACCGCCACTTCGGCGACCGGAACGGGCTGATCCGGGCCCTGACCGAACGCCACACCAGCGGCCTGCTGGCCGCCGTCCGGGCCGCGCTCAACGAGCCGCTGGAGCGGCGCGACCGGGTCGAGCACGTGCTGGACACCTACCTGTCCGGCATCGAGGCCCGCCCGCAGGTGTACCGGCTGCTCACCCACCCCGAGCCCGGCGACCCGAGCGGCGCCGGGCACGCGCTCGCCCCGGCGCTGCGGCAGATCGCCGAGGAGATCACCCGGGCCGTCGACAACCAGGTCGACCTCGGCGCCGACCGCGAACTCCTCGCCGAGGCCTGGGGGCGGGGCATCACCGGCATGGTCCTGGCGGCCGGGGACTGGTGGCTGGAGACCAGACCCTGCTCGCGGACCCGGATGGTGCAGGCGCTCGCCGACCTGCTCTGGGGCCGGCTCGCGGCCGCCGCCGACCTGCCCACCGCCGTCCTCCCGGCCCCGGCCCCGGCCGCGGACGCCCCGCCGGCCTGAGCCGCCCCGCCGGGGGGCCGAGACGCCGGAGGCCGAGCCGGCGGGGCCGAGGTGCCGGCACACGTCCGCTCCCCGGCGCCGGCCGGGGCTTCGCCGAAGTCCCCGGCTCCCGTGCGGTACGCGACTCTTGTGCGGTACACGGCGATCCGGGCATCATCGGGCCCCACCCCCAGCCGGAGCGATCCCCCCGAGGTCCCGATGCGCTTACGCCGCACCGCCGTTGCCCTCCTGCTCGCCGCCACCGCCGCGGTGACCCCGCTCACCGCCGGCCCGGCCGAGGCCCGGTCGGCACCCCGCGAGGCCGCCTTCCCGACCGGTACGGCCACCGCCGCCGACGGCCGTACCAGCCTCACCGATTCCGCCGGCCGCCGCCTCCCCCTGCGCGGCTTCAACCTCGACAAGTACGCCGAGGCCACCGAACAGGACGTCAAGGGCATCGCCGACCGGGGCTTCACGCTGATCCGGGTCGCCGTCTCCTGGACCAGGCTGGAGCCGCAGCGCGGCCGCCTCGACGAGGCCGAGCTGCGCCGGCTGCACCGCGTCCTCGGCTGGGCCGACCGGTACGGCGTGCTGGCCCTGGTCGACTTCCACCAGGACGTCTACGGGCCGAAGTTCGGCGGCGGCGACCGCGGCATCCCGGTCTGGGCCACCCGCGACGACGACCTGCCGTTCACCCCGGACCCGGACGACTGGTTCGCCGGCTACTTCCAGCCCGCCGTCCAGGCCGCCTTCCGCCACCTCTACGACGACGCCGACCTGCGCACCTGGCAGGCCGACTTCTACACCCGGCTCGCCCGCGAACTGCGCGTCCACCGCTCGCTGTTGGGCTACGACCTGTTCAACGAGCCGTTCGGCCCGGTGGACGGCGACCCGACCGACCCGGCCGTCCTCGCCGCCTCCGCGGCCGCCCTCGAACAGGGCCGGCTCGCCGACATGTACCGCCGGCTGATCCGGGCCGTGCGCCGGGTCGACACCCGCGCCTGGCTGTTCGTCGAACCCACCGTCCTGGTCGGCCAGGGCGTGCCCACCCGGCTGCCCGGCTTCACCGACCCGCGCCCCGGCGCGGCCCGGATCGGCTACGCGCCGCACTTCTACGACACCGCCGTCGAGTCCGGCGCCGACTGGGACCCGGCCGGCGGCTTCGTCGAGAACTACACCGCCGCGATCACCGCGTACCCGGCCGAACACCGCCTGCCGGTCCTGGTCGGCGAGTGGGGCCCGCCGGACTCCCGCAGGCCCGGCAACGCCCAGCTGGTCCGCCGCCAGGTCGCGGCCATGGACGGCTTCGCCGCCGGCTGGGCCATGTGGTACTGGTGCCGGGGCAACGGCGGCTACTGCGCGCTCGACCCGGCCGGCCGACCCGCCCCCGGCGACGAGCCCGCCTTCGGCCCCTACCCGGTGGCGGTCGCCGGGACGGACCCGGCCACCACCGCCACCGCGGGCGGCCACACCGTGCGCTACCGGGCCGACGGCACCGGCCACAGCACCGAACTCGCCCTGCCCGCCTCGGCGTTCCCCGCCGGCGTGCGGGTCGACGTGGTGCCGGCCGGTGCCCGGGTCGAGGTCGACCAGCCGGTCGGCGACCGTGCCGGCACCGCCCGGATCCGCCTCCCGCACGCCCGCCCGGGCACCCCGGTCACGGTCACCCTCACGCCCCGCTGAGCCCCGCGGCGGAGGGCCTGTCTTCAAACCCCCGTCGTCCGCCCGGAGGGCGGGCGGGTCGGCGTTAGGGTGCGTGCATCGCAAGGCGGAGGTGGGGGCACCTCCCGGCCGGAGGCTGGGGGCCATCGGCGACCGACGACAACGCGGCGTGGGGGTACCTCCCGGCCGAAGGCTGGGGGCGTGCGTGCCCCGGCGTCGACCCGCAGGCGGGGGTTTGAAGACAGGCCCTGGCTAGGTGTTCTGACTCGTGAGGTTGGGGACGCGGCTGGCGGGTGGCTTGCCTGCGAGTGCTGTGTGTCCGCGGTGGTGATTGTAGGTGTGGAGCCAGGCGGGGTAGGCGTCGCGGCGTTCCTGTTCGGTGCGGTAGGGCCTGGCGTAGGCCCATTCGTCGAGCAGGGTGCGGTTGAAGCGTTCGACCTTGCCGTTGGTCTGGGGCCGGTAGGGCCGGGTTCGCTTGTGCGTGATGCCTTCGGCCGCGAGGGCATCGCGCCAGGTCCGGGAGCGATAGCAGGAGCCGTTGTCGGTCAGCACGCGCTGGACGGCGATCCCGGCCCGGGCGAAGAACTCGCTTGCCCGGGCCCAGAAGGCGGTGGCGGTCTCCTTGCGCTCGTCGGGCAGGATCTCGCTGTAGGCCAGGCGGGAGTGGTCGTCCACGGCGTTGTGGAGGTAGCTGTAGCCCGCGCCGGAACGGGTCTTGCGGCCGGCCTCACGGCCCAGGATCTTGTGGCCGCCGCCGTCGGGGATGTTGCCGAGCTTCTTGATGTCGACGTGGACCAACTCGCCCGGTGCGGCGCGTTCGTAGCGCCGCACCGGGCGAGCGGTCGCGCGGTCCAGGTGGGCCAGGCGGGCGAGCCGGTAGCGGGTCAGCACGCGGTGCACGGTCGCTGGGTTGAGCCGCAGCAGGTAGGCGATGCGGGCCGGGCCCCAGCGGCGCAGGACGCGGACCTTGATGATCCGCCGCTCGGTGCGCGACGGGGTCCGCCGGGGGCTGCGGTGCGGGCGGCTGGAGAGGTCGCTCATACCGGCCTCGCCCAGCGCCCGGTAGCGGTCCGCCCAGCGCTTGGCCGTGGTGGGCGAGACCTGGAAGCGCTCGGCGGCCCGCCGCAACGGCCAGCCGTCGTCGACCACGCAGCGGGCCAGGCGCAGGCGTCCGGTCTCGGTCAGCGGTGCGTTACGGTGTGGCATGAGGGCCTTTCTGGCTGAGGTGCAGATGTCGCAATCCACACCGAGCCAGAAGGCCCTCACTCATTTCAAGATCACCACGCCGTGAGCCCTGTCACCAACCTCCGTGGTCAGTACAGCTAGGCCAGGCCGCGGCGGGCCAGCAGCGGGCCGGGCTGCGGGTCGCGCCCGACCACCGCGCGGAAGGAGTCCAGCGCGTCCCGGCTGTCCCCGCGCGAGAGCAGCTCGCGGCGGAACACCTCGCCGCTCTCCCGCACGCTGCGGCCGTTCCGCTCGAACCAGTCCACCGTCTCGGCGTCCAGCACCTCGGACCAGATGTACGCGTAGTAGCCCGCGCTGTAGCCGCCCGAGAAGATGTGCGAGAAGTACGCCGTCCGGTAGCGCGGCGGGATCGCCGCCACCGCCAGCCCCGCCTTCGCCAGCGCCGCCGCCTCGAACTCCTCGGCGTCCGCCACCTCCTGGCCCTCCGGCACGCTGTGCCAGGCCCAGTCCAGCAGCGCCGCCGCCAGGTACTCGACGGTCCGGAAGCCCTGCCCGAAGCCCTCGGCCGCCGCCATCCGCTCGACCAGCTCGGTCGGCAGCGGCTCGCCCGTCACGTGGTGCCGGGCGTAGTTGGCCAGCACCTCGGGCCGGACCATCCACATCTCGTTCACCTGCGAGGGGAACTCGACGAAGTCCCGCGGCACGTCGGTACCGGCGAAGTACGGGTAGCGCACGTCCGAGAAGAGCCCGTGCAGCGCGTGCCCGAACTCGTGGAACAGCGTGCGCACCTCGTCCCAGGAGAGCAGCACCGGCTCACCCGGCGCCGGGCGGGCGACGTTCAGGTTGTTGTACACCACCGGCCGCTGCCCCAGCAGCCCCGACTGGGTCACCAGTTCGTCCATCCAGGCCCCGCCGCGCTTGGACGCCCGGGCGTGGAAGTCCCCGAGGAAGAGCCCCAGCGAGCCGCCGTCCTCCTCGAACACCTCGAAGACCCGCACGTCCGGGTGGTAGGCGACGAGGTCGGTGCGCTCGGTGAAGGTCACCCCGTAGGCCAGGTTGGCGGCGAAGAAGACGCCGTCCCGCAGCACCCGCTCCAGCTCGAAGTACGGGCGCAGCGCCCCGGCGTCCACCTGGTACGAGGACTGCCGGACCTGCTCCGAGTAGTACGCCCAGTCGTGGGCGGCGATCTCCTCGATCCCGTCGGCCGCGGCCAGCTTGGCCAGTTCGGCGGCCTCCCGGCGGGCGTTGGCCACCGCCGGGGGCACCAGCCGGGCCAGCAGCGCGTCCACCGCGTCGACGCTGCCCGCGGTCTCGTCCGCCACGACGTACGCGGCGTGCGTGTCGTACCCGAGCAGCCGGGCCCGCTCGGCGCGCAGCGCGGACATCCGGATCGCCAGCGGCCCGTTGGTCGCGACGGCGCGGCCCAGCGAGGCCGCCAGCAGGCGCTCGCGCACCGAGCGGTCGGTGAGGGAGGCCAGCTCGCTCTGGTTGGAGAAGTTCTTCAGGCTGAGCACGTACTTGCCGTCGTGCCCGAGCGCCCGGCCGTTCTCGGCCGCGGCGGCGACCTCGTCCGGCGAGAGGCCGGCCAGCTCCTCGGCGGAGTCCACCACCAGCGCCCGGGCCTTCGAGTCGGCCGCCACGTTCTGCCGGAACACCGCGGAGGCGGTGGCCAGTTCGGCGTTCAGCCCGCGCAACCGGTGCTGCCGGTCGGCGTCCAGCCGGGCGCCGGCCCGGACGAAGGCGGTGTGCCGCCGCTCCAGCAGCCGCAGTGACTCCTGGTCCAGCCCCAGCTCGGCGCGGCGCTCGTACAGCTCCTCGATCCGGGCGAACAGGGCCGCGTCCAGGTGGATCGCGTCCCGGTGCGCCGCCAGCCGCGGGCTGATCTCGGCGTCCACACCGTCCACCCCGGGCGTGGTGTCCGCCGAGCTCTGGTTCTCGAAGACCACCCTGACCCGGCGCAGCAGGGCGCCGGAGCGCTCCAGCGCGATCAGCGTGTTCTCGAAGGTCGGCGGCTCCGGGTTGGCGGTGATCTCACCGATCTCCGCGAGCTGCTCGGCCATTCCGCGCTCGAAGGCGGGCAGGTAGTGCTCTTCCCGGATCTCGGCGAAGGGCGGCAGTTCGTACGCCAGGGTGCTGGGCTTGAAGAAGGGGTTCTCCGTCATTCGGCCGACCCTACGCGCTGGCACCGGCCCTGCCTACGCCACCCGGCCGGCTCGACGGCGCACCGCACCGGCCCCGGCGCACCGCCCGGACCACGCGCCCGAGCCGCGCGCCCGACCCGTACCCCTCCGACGCGCCCCCGCCGCAGGCCCGCCGCGTCGGCCCCGACCGGCGGCCGGCGCCCCGCTGCCGACCGGCTGTCGTACCCACGGGTTACCGTCGAGGTCCCCGTCCGTCCGCCCGAGAGGAGAAGCCCGCGTGGCGCCCCGGATCGCCCTCGTCCCCGACCCGCACGGCCCGGGCGGGCGGCTGCAGCCCCTCGACGACGCCGGCACCCCGCTCGGCCCGCCGGCCACCGCCCCCGACCTCGCCGCCGCCGTCGCCGCCGCCGAGCGGGACGGCACCGTCCGCTGGGTCTGGGCCGCCGCCGACAGCGCCTACGCCCCCCTGCTCCCCCGGCTGCCCGACCGGCTCGCCCGCTGCCACGACCTGCGGCTGGTCGAGGCGCTGTTGCTGGCCCACGAGGGCCGGTTCGGCGCGCCGCGCTCGCTCGGCGCCGCCTGGGCCCGGCTCCACGGCCTGCCCGTCCCGCCCGACCTGCCCGAGCCCGGCTCCGCCGAGTCCGACGACGGCCAGGACACCCTCTTCGCCCCCGACCGGCTCCAGCTGCCGCCCGGGGCCGACCCGCTGGCCGCGGTGGTGGCCGTCCACGCCGAACAGCAGCGCCGGCTCACCGCGATCCGGGACGACGGCGCCCGCGCCCGGTTCCGGCTGCTGGTCGCCGCCGAGTCGGCCGGCGCCCTGGTGGCCGCCGAGATGGCGTACGACGGCCTGCCCTGGCGCGCCGACATCCACGACCGGCTGCTCACCGAGCTGCTGGGCCCGCGCCCGGGCGTCCCCGGCAGCCGGCCCAGGATCCTCGCCGACCTCGCCGCCGAGCTCCAGCAGGCCCTCGGCGGTCGCCCGTTCAACCCCGACTCGCACACCCAGGTGCTGCGGGCCTTCGCCGACCGGGGCATCCAGCTCGGCTCCACCCGCTCCTGGGAGCTGAAGGGGGTGGACCACCCGGCCGCCCGGCTGCTGGTCCGCTACAAGGAGCTCTCCCGGATCCACACCGCGCACGGCTGGGCCTGGCAGGACGCCTGGGCCCGCGGCGGGCGGTTCCGCCCCGAGTACGTGGTCGGCGGCGTGGTGTCCGGACGCTGGGCCAGCCGGGGCGGCGGCGCCCTGCAGATCCCGCGCATCCTGCGCCGCGCCGTGGTCGCCGACCCGGGCTGGCTGCTGGTCGTCGCCGACGCCGCCCAGTTGGAGCCGCGCGTCCTCGCCGCCCTCTCCCAGGACGCCGGCCTGGCCCGCACCGCCGCCGGCGGCGACCTGTACGAGGCGCTCGCCGCCTCCGCCTTCCACGGGGACCGCGACAAGGCCAAGCTCGGCCTGCTCGGCGCCATGTACGGCCAGACCAGCGGCGACATCGGCCCGCTGCTGAACACCCTGCGCCACCGCTACCCGGCCGCCATGGGCTACGTCGAGGCGGCCGCCCGCACCGGCGAGGACGGCGGCGTGGTCGCCTCCCGGCTGGGCCGGGTCTGCCCGCCGCCCTCCGCCGACTGGCTCGACCTCACCGAGGCGGCGGAGACGGCCGGCGACGCCGGCGGGCGCTCGGCCCGCGCCCGGGGGCGCTTCACCCGCAACTTCGTGATCCAGGCCAGCGCCGCCGACTGGGCGCTCGCCCTGCTCGCCGCGCTGCGCCGCCGGCTGGCCGCCCTGCCGGTGGCCGGCCCCGCGGACCGCCCGCACCTGGTCTTCTTCCAGCACGACGAGGTGGTGGTGCACACCCCGGCCAACCTCGCGGACGAGGTGGCCGTCGCCGTCGCCGCCGCGGCCGACGAGGCCCGGCTGCTGGTCTTCGGGGACACCCCGGTCCGCTTCCCGCTCACCACCGCGGTGGTGGACTGCTACGCGGACGCCAAGTAGGCCCGGCCGGACGGGTCGGCCGGCGGACCGCCCGGGCGACGGTCAGGAGCTACAGCTTGCGGAAGCCGCGGGCCTCCTCGGCGGCCGCCACCACCTCCGCCAGCCCCGCCCCGGTCGCGGCCGTGACCGCGGCCGAGACGGCGCCCTCCACGAACGGCGCGTCCACCAGCACCACCCCGGGCCGGGGCTCGTCCTCCAGCACCGTGACGGCGGTCAGCACCGAGCTGCCGAGGTCGGGGAGGACCACGACGCCCGCCCCGGCGTCCGCCTCCGCGACGGCCCCGGCGATCAGGTCGTAGCTCGTGCCGAGCCCGCCGTCCTCGGTCCCGGCCGCCACCACCACCCGCACCGCGTCCGAGGCGAGCTCCCCCAGCAGCTGCCGCAGCCCGGCGGCCAACTGCGGGCTGTGCGAGACCAGGACGATGCCCACGTAGTCGCTCATACCGCCGACCCTACGGCCCACCGGCTGCTCCGCAAGGGTGACCCGACCGCGTGTCCCCGCCACCCGCTCTCCCCCGGCACGGCGCGGGCACCCGCCGCCCCCGCCCCGTGCGTCCCGTCCGTCCTGCTCCGTCACCCGCGTGTCGCAGCACCGCCCCCCACCCCCCATCTGGCGTAGCGTCGGGTCAGCAGCGTCTGCCGAGGGAGCGAAGCGCTTTGAAGAAGCTGATCAACACCCCGGAGAGCGTCCTGGAGGACGCGCTGGCCGGAGTCGCCGCCGCACACCCCGAGTTGACGGTGGACCTCGCCAACCGGGTGATCACCCGCGCGGTCCGCCCGAGCACACCGAAGGTCGCCCTGGTCTCCGGCGGCGGCTCGGGCCACGAGCCGCTGCACGGCGGCTTCGTCGGCCCGGGCATGCTGGACGCCGCCTGCCCGGGCGAGGTGTTCACCTCCCCGGTGCCGGACCAGATGCTGGCCGCCGCCAAGGCCGTGGACTCCGGCGCCGGCGTGGTCTTCGTCGTCAAGAACTACACCGGCGACGTGATGAACTTCGAACTCGCCGCCGAACTGGCCGCCGAGGAGGGCATCGAGGTCCGCACGGTGCTCGTCGACGACGACGTCGCCGTCGAGGACTCGACCTGGACGGCCGGCCGCCGCGGCACCGGCGCGACCGTGCTGGTGGAGAAGATCGCCGGCGCCCTGGCCGAGCGCGGCGCCCCGCTGGACGAGGTGGTCGCCCTGGGCGAGCGGGTGAACGCCGCCTCCCGGTCGTTCGCGATCGCGCTGACCGCCGCGACCGTCCCGGCGGCCGGCAAGCCCGGCTTCGACCTGCCGGAGGACGAGATCGAGGTCGGCGTCGGCATCCACGGCGAGCCCGGCCGCCGGCGCGAGAAGCTCCGGCCCGCCCGCGAGCTGGCCGCTGAGGTGGTGGAGACCGTCCTCGCCGACCACCACCTGACCGCCGGCGACGAGGTGATCGCCCTGGTCAACGGCCTCGGCGGCACCCCGTTGCTGGAGCTGTACATCGTCTTCGGCGAGGTGGCGGCGCGGCTGTCCGAGCACGGCGTCACGGTGGCCCGGAACCTGGTCGGCAACTACGTGACCAGCCTGGACATGGCGGGGTTCTCGCTGACCCTGACCAAGGCCGACGGCCGGCTGCTGGAGCTCTGGGACGCCCCGGCGGACACCCCCGCCCTCAAGCGGGCCTGACCGCGCGGCCGAGCCGCCGGGACCGATCGCAGGAACGCAGGAAGGAGAGGGCATGGACTTCGACACCCGCCTCGCGCAGGCCTGGGTCCGCGCGGCGGCCGCCGCCGTCGGCGAGGAGCAGGAGCGGCTCACCGAGCTGGACTCCGCGATCGGCGACGGCGACCACGGCAGCAACCTGCAGCGCGGGTTCACCGCCGTCCTGGCCGCGCTGGACGGGCTCGACCCGGCCGGCCCCGGAGCGGTGCTGACCAGGACCGGCACCACGCTGATCTCCAAGGTCGGCGGCGCCTCCGGCCCGCTGTACGGGAAGGCCTTCCGCGCCCTGGGCGCGGCCCTGCCCGAGCCCGCCGACCCGGCCGGCTTCGGCGACGCACTCGCGGCCGGCCTGCAGGCGGTCCGGGACCTCGGCAAGGCCGAGCCCGGGGACAAGACCATCGTGGACGCCTACACCCCGGCCCTGGCCGCCTTCCGCGCGGCGGTGGCGGCCGGCGCCGACCTGCCGCAGGCCGCCGCCGCGGCGGCGGACGCGGCCGAGCAGGGGGCCCGGGACACCGTGCCGCTCCAGGCCCGCAAGGGCCGCGCCTCCTACCTCGGCCCGCGCAGCGTCGGCCACCAGGACCCGGGGGCGACCTCCACCGCCCTGCTCTTCCGCGCCCTGGCCGACGTCACCACGCCCTGACCCGCGGCGCCGACCCGAGGCCCCGGCCGGATGCGTCGCCCGCCCCCGGAAACCCCACCGTCCCCGCCCGCGTGCCGTCGGGCTCGGCGGCCCCGTCGGCCGCCGGCCCCGTCAGGCCCGATCGGTCCGGGTGATCAGGAGCAGCAGGGCGTCGTCCCGCAGCTCCCCGCCGGTGTGCTCCAGCAGGTCGGCGTAGACCCGGCCGACCGCCGCCTCCAGCTCCGCCGAGGAGCGGGCCGCGCCCCGGACCAGCGGGCCGACCCGCTCCGCCAGCGGGTAGAACTCGCCGTTCTTCCGGTGCCGGGCCTCGATGACGCCGTCGGTGCAGAGCACCAGCACGTCCTCGTGCCCGAACGGCTGGTTCCACGCGGTCGGCTCGCCCGTGGCCAGCCGGCCGAGGCCGAGCGGCACCCAGGGGTCGGGCGCGTCCAGGACGTGCACGCCGCCGTCCGGGCCCACCCGGATCGGCGCGACGTGCCCGTACTGGAGCAGTTCCATCACCCCGGGCGCGCGGAACTCGGCGAACAGCGCGGTGGTGAACTCCCCGTCGGGGGCGTGCCGCTCGACGCTGGCCTCGATCCTTGCGGCCACCCCGCGCAGCCCGGCCTCGTCGTAGGCGGCCTCGCGGAAGGCGCCGAGCACCACGGCGGCGGTCTGCACCGCGCCGAGCCCCTTGCCGCGCACGTCCCCGACCGCCACCCGGGTGCCGTGCGGGGTCTCCAGCACCGAGTAGAGGTCCCCGCCGATCCGCGAGGCGTCGGCCGCGGAGACGTACCGGACGGCGAGGTGCAGCGGTCCGACCTCCGGACCGGGGAGCCGGAGCAGCGCCCGCTGGGCGGCCTCGGCGACCGAGCTGACGGCCGCGAAGGCCGCCGCCCGGCGCATCCTGATCTTGGCGACCCAGGCGGAGAAGAGGGTCAGCAGCACGTAGCTGACCAGGGCGCCGTAGAGGAAGCGCTCGTCGTTGACGTTGTCGACCTCGTCGTAGTGGCTGAGGCCGAAGACCGCGAGGAAGCCGAGCGAGCAGACGAGCAGCAGCTCGACCGGCCGCAGGGTGAGTGCGGCGATGGCGGGCACCACCGTCATCAGCGGCGCGAGGTAGCGGTCCTTGCCGGAGAGCAGGTCGGCCATGCCGACCAAGACGATCGCGAGCAGCGCGGGGGTGGCCCGGCGCCAGAACGGGATGTCCTGGAGGTCGGTGGCCAGCAGCGCGCCGCGGCGCCGCTCCGGCGACAGCCCCGCGGCCGTGGGGAGCGCGGGCATCCGGAATCGGCGGATCGAGAACACATATCGAACATAACGGACATTCAATGCCCCCACCCGCGCACACCCGCCCGATCGCACACGGACCCCGGAGCAGGCCGATCCACCGCCCCCACCCGGCCGATCCGTACCGACACGCCCGCCTTTCCGGACAGCACGACCGAAGCGGACGCACAAGGAGGGAATCCGACCGCCGCCCGGGCGCGGATTCGAGCGCCGCGTGTCCAGGCGCATACGCTCTGCTCTCGGACCGCGGGCCGCGGCGCGGCCGGCCCGGTGATCCGGGCCACACCACCCCCTCCTGCTGGTGATACCCCGCAGGGGTATGGTGTTATCAGACGAAGAGCCCGGGCGGCCTGCCCGCGGCGGCACAGACCGGAGGCCCCGATGTCCAGCACCATCACCTACACCGTGACCGGCATGAGCTGCGGCCACTGCGAGAGCTCGGTCTCCAAGGAGCTCTCCGCCCTGGCCGGCGTCACCGAGGTGGCGGCCGACGCCAAGGCCGGCACCGTGACGGTCTCCTCCGCCGCCCCGCTCGACGAGGGGCTGGTCCGCGCCGCCGTCGACGAGGCCGGCTACGAGCTCGTCGGCCGGACCGCCTGAGCCCGGACCGCGCCGCGCGGCGGGGGTCCGCGCCCGGGCTCCCGCCCTCCGCCCATCGCCCTCCGCCCTCCGCCCTCACCAAGGAGCTGATCCGCCATGAGCACCTCCACACCGGGCACCACCGCCCCGGACGCCGCCGCGGCCGACGGCGACGGCCGGTCGGGTGCCCGGGACCGCGTCGAGCTGTCGATCGGCGGCATGACCTGCGCGTCCTGCGCGGCCCGGATCGAGAAGAAGCTCAACCGGATGGACGGCGTCGAGGCCACCGTCAACTTCGCCACCGAGAAGGCCCGGATCGACTTCGGGCCCGGGGTCGGCGTCGCCGACCTGATCGCCACCGTCGAGAACACCGGCTACACCGCGGAGCTCCCGCCGCCGCCCGCCACCGCGCCGGCCGAACCGGCCGCCGCGACCGGCGCCGCCGCGGAGCAGCGCCCGGCCGACCCCCTGCTGGACCGGCTGCTGATCAGCGCCGTGCTCAGCGTCCCGGTGGTCCTGCTCTCGATGGTCCCCGCCCTGCAGTTCACCAACTGGCAGTGGCTGGCCTTCGCACTCACCGGCCCGGTGGTCGTCCACGGCGGGCTGCCGTTCCACCGCGCAGCCTGGACCAACCTCCGGCACGGCGCGGCGACCATGGACACCCTGGTCTCGCTCGGCACCCTGGCGGCCTTCGGCTGGTCCTTCTGGGCCCTGTTCTGGGGCCACGCCGGCATGCCCGGGATGCAGCACGAGTTCTCGCTCTCGATCGGCGCCACCGACGCCTCGTCCGCCCTGTACCTGGAGACGGCCGCCGCCGTCACCGTGCTGATCCTGCTCGGCCGCTACCTGGAGGCCCGCTCCAAGCGCCGGGCCGGCGCCGCCCTGCACGCGCTGCTCGACCTCGGGGCCAAGGACGTCTCGGTGCTGGAGCACGGCCGCGAGGTCCGGCTGCCGGTCGACCGGCTGGCCGTCGGGATGCGCTTCGTGGTGCGTCCGGGCGAGAAGATCGCCACCGACGGCACGGTGGTCGAGGGTGCCTCGGCCGTGGACGCCTCGATGCTGACCGGCGAGTCGGTGCCGGTCGAGGTCGCGGTGGGTGACGCCGTCACCGGCGCCACCGTGAACGCCGGCGGCCGGCTGGTGGTGGAGGCCACCCGGGTCGGCGCGGACACCCAGCTCGCCCGGATGGCCCGGCTGGTGGAGGACGCCCAGAACGGCAAGGCCGCCGCCCAGCGCCTGGCCGACCGGATCTCCGCCGTCTTCGTGCCCGTGGTGATCCTGATCGCGCTCGGCACGCTGGTCGGCTGGCTGCTGGTCACCGACAGCCCCACCGAGGCGTTCACCGCGGCCGTGGCCGTGCTGATCATCGCCTGCCCGTGCGCCCTCGGCCTGGCCACCCCGACCGCGCTGATGGTCGGCACCGGGCGCGGCGCCCAGCTCGGCGTCCTGATCAAGGGCCCCGAAGTCCTCGAAAGCACCCGCCGGGTGGACACCGTCGTGCTGGACAAGACCGGCACCGTGACCACCGGCCGGATGACCCTGCTCGCCGTGCGCACCGCCGAGGGCGTCACCGAGCACGAGGCGCTGCGGCTGGCCGGCGCGCTGGAACACGTCTCCGAGCACCCGATCGCCGCCGCCGTCGCGGCCGCGGCCACCGAGCGCACCGGCACCCTGCCCGCCGTCGAGGACTTCGAGAGCCTCCCCGGCCTCGGCGTGCAGGGCCTGGTGGACGGCCACCGCGTGGTCGTGGGCCGCGCGGGCCTGCTGGCGGACCTCTCCCAGCCGCTGCCGCCCGCGCTGGCGGAGGCCAAGCGCGCGGCGGAGGCCGCCGGCCGGACGGCCGTCGCGGTCGGCTGGGACGGCGCGGCCCGGGCCGTCCTGGAGATCGCCGACGCCGTCAAGCCGACCAGCGCCGAGGCGATCGCCGAACTGCGGGCCCTCGGACTGACCCCGATGCTGCTCACCGGCGACAACGCCGCCGTGGCCGCCGCCGTGGCCGCCGAGGTCGGCATCGCCCCGGAGCACGTGATCGCCGAGGTGCTGCCCGAACAGAAGGTCGACGCCGTCCGCCGGCTGCAGACCGAGGGCCGGATCGTCGCCATGGTCGGCGACGGCGTCAACGACGCGGCCGCACTCGCCCAGGCCGACCTCGGCCTGGCCATGGGCACCGGCACCGACGCCGCCATCGAGGCCGGCGACCTCACCCTCGTCCGCGGCGACCTGCGCGCCGCCGCCGACGCCATCCGCCTCTCCCGCCGCACCCTCGCCACCATCAAGGGCAACCTCTTCTGGGCCTTCGGCTACAACGTCGCCGCCCTGCCGCTCGCCGCCGCCGGCCTGCTCAACCCGATGATCGCCGGCGCCACGATGGCCTTCTCCTCGGTCTTCGTGGTCACCAACAGCCTCCGGCTGCGCCGCTTCCGGCCCTCCTGAGGCCGGCATGGCGAAGGCCCGTACCGCGCGGCGGTACGGGCCTTCGCCATGCCGGCTCCGGGCGCTCAGCGGCCGAGCAACTCGCCGCCGTTGCAGTGCAGGATCTCCCCGGTGATGAAACCGGCCTCCGGCGAGGCCAGGAAGTGGACCGCCGCCGCGACCTCGCCGGTCTCCCCGATCCGGCCGAGCAGCGTCCGGGCCGCCCGGCGGGAGACCTCCGCCTCGTCCAGGCGCGGGCCGAAGAACTCGGTGCCGGCCACCGTGCCCGGGGCGACGATGTTGGCCGTGATGCCGGAGGCGCCGAGCTGGGCGGCGAGGAAGTGGTTCCAGGCGTGCAGCGAAGCCTTGGCGGCCCCGTACGAGCCGGCCCCGCGCAGGGCGGCGATCGAGCTGATGGTGACCACGCGGCCGGAGCCCTGGGTGAGCCGGTCGCGGATGGACTCGGTGAGCAGCACCACGGTCAGCACGTTGCGCTCGAAGTCACCGCGCCAGCGGGCCAGCAGGGCGTGCGGGCCGCCGCCGATCACGGTCTCCCGGCTGCCGGCGTTGTTGACCAGCACGTCGATCTGCTCCGGCAGTTCACCGAGTGCCGCCTCGACGGCGTCGGGATCCGCGAGGTCACAGACCAGCGGGGTGACGTTCGGTCCCAGGTCGGCCGCGGCCTGTTCGAGCACCGCTCGCCGGCGGCCCACGATCACGACCCGTTCGCCCGCGTCGGCGAAGCGGCGCGCCACCTCGTACCCGATCCCCGTGCCACCGCCGGTGACAACCACGTTCCTGGCCATCTGCGCACTCCCTCCCCAGTTCCGCCGCCACGCTGCGAGGGTGCGGGGCGGTCCGTACCGGAATGCCACGATTCCTATCACGCTCGGTTGCCGTGACTGCGGGGAGGGTGACGTCGCCGCCGCCGGAAGGTGTGGTATGGGCGGGGTACCACGCGCACACGGAGCGTGGCGAGAGGCAGCTCACACCCCCCGGGCGTAACTTCTCGCACCCTGATACGTCTTAGGTTGGTAGTGCGGCAGTTTTCGGTGGGCGGCGGCGTGGTGAACGGCTTCACGTCACCGCACGGCCACCGCTGCCGCCGACGGGGCTCCGGCGGGCCCCGGGACGGTCGCCGAGTTCGGCGGCCTTCGCGCACGGCGCCGGGGTGTGGCGGGTCAGGGACGCTTTGAGCGGCCGTCCCGGGCTGCGCCGCCCCGGAGTCGTGCGCCGTCTGTCTCCCGTCCTCGCGACGGGACGCCGAAGGGCCCGGCCGCGCAGTGCGGCCGGGCCCTTCGAGGTCCCACGTCGGCGGTCCCGGCTCAGCGGGGCCTGGTCAGCGACCGGTCAGGCGCCAGTGACCGGTTGCGGATCAGCGGTCGCCGAGCTCGACGTAGTCGCGGATCGCGGTGCCGGTGTAGATCTGGCGCGGACGGCCGATCCGGCTGGTCGGGTCGTTGATCATCTCGTGCCAGTGGGCGATCCAGCCCGGCAGCCGGCCGAGGGCGAACAGCACGGTGAACATGCTGGTCGGGAAGCCCATGGCGCGGTAGATCAGGCCGGTGTAGAAGTCCACGTTCGGGTAGAGCTTGCGCGAGACGAAGAAGTCGTCCTGGAGCGCGTGCTCCTCCAGCTTGAGCGCGATCTCCAGCAGCTCGTCGGACTTGCCGAGCTGGCTGAGGACCTCGTGCGCCAGCTGCTTGACCTGCGCGGCGCGCGGGTCGAACGCCTTGTACACGCGGTGGCCGAAGCCCATCAGCTTGACGCCGTCCTCGCGGTTCTTCACCTTGCGGATGAACGCGTCGACGTCGCCGCCGTCCTTCTGGATGCTCTCCAGCATCTCCAGCACCGCCTGGTTGGCGCCGCCGTGCAGCGGGCCCCAGAGCGCCGAGATACCGGCCGAGATCGAGGCGAACAGGTTGGCGTGGCTGGAGCCGACCAGGCGCACGGTGGACGTCGAGCAGTTCTGCTCGTGGTCCGCGTGCAGGATCAGCAGCTTGTCCAGGGCGTTGACCACGACCGGGTTGAGCTCGTAGTCCTCCGCGGGGACGGCGAACGTCATCCGCAGGAGGTTCTCGACGTAGCTCAGGTCGTTGCGCGGGTAGACGAAGGGCTGGCCCATCGCCTTCTTGTACGCGTAGGCCGCGATGGTCGGGAGCTTCGCCAGCAGGCGGACCGTCGACAGGTGCCGCTGGGCGGCGTCGAACGGGTTGTGGCTCTCCGGGTAGAAGGTGGAGAGCGCACCGACCACCGAGGACAGCATCGCCATCGGGTGGGCGTCCCGCGGGAAGCCCTGGAAGAAGCGCTTGACGTCCTCGTGCAGCAGCGTGTGCTGGGTGATCTCGCGGTTGAACTCCGACAGCTGGTCGGCCGTCGGGAGCTCGCCGTTGATCAGGAGGTACGCGGTCTCGATGAAGCCGCCCCGCTCGGCGAGCTGCTCGATCGGGTAGCCGCGGTACCGCAGGATGCCGTTGTCGCCGTCCACGAAGGTGATCGCGGACTTGTACGCGGCGGTGTTACCGAAGCCGTTGTCCAGGGTGACCAGGCCGGTCTGCGGGAGCAGCTTCGAGATGTCGAAGCCGGCGTTGCCCGCAGTGCTCTCGACGACGGGGTACTCGTACTCGCCGTCCTGGTACCGCAGTACTACCGAGTTGTCGCTCACGTCTTCCTCACCGACGAAATGAATCCTCTTCCAAGGTGCCCTGACTGTCTCTACCATCCCCCATCTGGAGGACAGCCGCGCACCCGGGGTGGCCCGAAAGGGACCACCCCTACAAAACCTGCCGCCCCAGCCGGTACGAACCGGACAAGATCGGCACCACCCCAGGCTCTGCCGTAAATCTCTTCACGTCAAGAGAACAATAGAGGCAACCATCCGTTGGAGAATCATCCAGTGGCCAGCCGGTGATCCAGGGCGGCGTGCCTGCGACCTGCGCTGACAGCCCGAACGGCCTGCCCGATCGCCTTCCGTGACCCCACCAGCACCACCAGTTTCCTCGCCCTGGTCACAGCCGTGTAGAGCAGGTTCCGCTGGAGCATCGTCCACGCGGACGTGGTGACCGGAATCACCACCACCGGATACTCGCTCCCCTGCGACCGGTGGATCGTCACCGCGTACGCGTGCGCCAGCTCGTCCAGCTCGTCGAAGTCGTACGGCACCTCCTCGTCCTCGTCGGTCAGCACGGTCAACCGCTGGTCGTCCGCACTGAGCGCGGTCACCACTCCCACTGTGCCGTTGAAGACCCCGTTCCGCCCCTTGTCGTAGTTGTTCCGGATCTGGGTGACCTTGTCCCCCACCCGGAACGTCCGCCCGCCGAACCGCCGTTCCGCCAGCCCCTCCCGGGCCGGCGTCACCGCGGCCTGCAGCAGCGTGTTCAGGTTCCCCGCACCCGCCGGCCCCCGGTGCATCGGCGCCAGCACCTGCACGTCCCGCCGCGCGTCGTACCCGAACCGCTGCGGGATCCGCCGCGCCACCACGTCCACCGTCAGCCCCGCCGCCCGCTCGGCGTCGTCCTCCACGAACAGGAAGAAGTCCGCCATCCCCTCCGTCAGCGGCGGCAGCCCCTCGTTGATCCGGTGCGCGTTGGTCACCACCCCGGACTGCTGCGCCTGCCGGAAGATCCTGGTCAGCCGCACCGACGGGATCGGGCTCCGCTCCGCCAGCAGGTCCCGCAGCACCTCGCCGGCACCGACCGACGGCAGCTGGTCCACGTCCCCCACGAACAGCAGGTGCGCACCCGGCGCCACCGCCTTGACCAGCTTGTTCGCCAGGATCAGGTCCAGCATCGACGCCTCGTCCACCACCACCAGGTCCGCGTCCAGCGGCCGGTCCCGGTCGTACGCCGCGTCGCCGCCCGGCTTCAGCTCCAGCAGCCGGTGCACCGTGGACGCCTCCACCCCCGTCAGCTCCGACAGCCGCTTCGCCGCCCGGCCGGTCGGCGCCGCCAGCACCACCTTCGCCCGCTTCGCCAGCGCCAGCGTCACGATCGACTTCACCGTGAACGACTTCCCGCAGCCCGGACCGCCCGTCAGCACCGCGACCTTCTCGGTCAGCGCCAGCCGCACCGACTGCTCCTGCTCCGGAGCCAGCTCCGCCCCCGTCCTCTTCGCCAACCACCCCAACGCGGCCGGCCAGTCCACGTCCGCGAACCACGGCATCCGGTCCGCGTCCGCCCGCAGCAACCGCAGCAACTGGTTGGAGAGCGAGATCTCCGCCCGGTGGAACGGCACCAGGTACACCGCGGTGATCGGCTCGCCGTCGTCCGCCGGCACCGTCTCCCGCACCACCCCCTCCGCCGCCACCAGCTCCGTCAGGCAGTCGATCACCAGCCCCACGTCCACCTGGAGCAGCTTCACCCCGTCCGCGATCAGCCGCTCCTCCGGCAGGTAGCAGTGCCCCTGGTCGCTGCTCTGCGACAGCGCGTACTGGAGCCCCGCCTTCACCCGCTCCGGGCTGTCGTGCGGGATGCCGACCGCCTGCGCGATCCGGTCCGCCGTCAGGAAGCCGATGCCCCACACGTCCGACGCCAGCCGGTACGGCTCCTGCTTCACCACCCCGATCGAGCCGTCCCCGTACTGCTTGTAGATCCGCACCGCGAGCGACGTCGACACGCCGACCCCCTGGAGGAAGACCATCACCTCCTTGATGGACTTCTGCTCCTCCCAGGCCACCGCGATCTTCTTCGTCCGCTTCGGCCCGAGCCCCGGCACCTCGATCAGCCGGCCCGGCTCGTTCTCGATCACCTCCAGGGTGTCCACCCCGAAGCGCTCCACGATCCGCTCGGCGAACCGCGGCCCGATCCCCTTGATCAGCCCCGACCCGAGGTAGCGCCGGATCCCCTGGACGGTGGCCGGCAGCACCGTCGTGTAGTTCTCCACCACGAACTGCCGCCCGTACTGCGGGTGCGACCCCCACCGCCCGTGCAGCCGCAGCGACTCCCCCGGCTGCGCGCCCAGCAGCGCGCCCACCACCGTGAGCAGGTCGTTGACCCCGCGCCCCGTGTCCACCCGGGCCACCGTGTAGCCCGTCTCCTCGTTCGCATAGGTGATGCGCTCCAGCACGCCCTCGACCTGCGCGAGCTGGCGCGGCTGTTCCGCCCGGCCCGCCGGCGACTGCTGCGACTGCCCGGCCACCCGGCCCCCTTTACCAGTACGGGTGCAGTTCCGCTACGCACCGTACCGCCCGGGTGCGACAGCCGGTGGCCGGATGCCAGGCTGGTACCGGTAGAGGGGGATATCTCCGTCCCGGCCCGCGACCCCGCGGCGACGGGCCCGCCCAAGGAGCCGTGCCGCCATGCTCACCACCGCCGTCACCCCCGGGTCTCCCAACTGGCTCGACCTCACCAGCCCGGACACCGCCGACTCCGCGACCTTCTACGCCACCGTGCTCGGCTGGACCTTCGCCGCCACCGACCCGGAGGACGGCACCCACGGGCTCTTCCGCCAGTACGGCCGCACCGTCGCCGCGGTCGGCCCGGTCGGCCCGGACGACGGCGCCCCGGCCTGGACGATCTCCTTCTGCAGCCTCGACGTCGACCGGACGGCCGAGCTGGTGGAGACCGCCGGCGGCCTCGTCCACACCACCGCGTCCGACGCCGCGGCGACCGCCGCCGCGGCCGCCGTCCCGCTCGCCACCCTGGCCGAAGCCCGGACGGTCCACTGCACCGATTCCACCGGAGCCCGGTTCGCCGTCCGCCAGCCCGGCCGGACCCCCGGTCTGGAGGCCGTCACCGACCCCGGCACGTTCTGCTGGGCCGAGTGCCACAGCGTCGACGCCGAGGCGGCCAAGGCCTTCTACCGCGCCGTCTTCGCCTGGCAGGAGCAGGACGTCCCGCTCGGCGAGGCGATGTACACCGTCCTGACCCCGGCCGGCGGCGGCACCGACGACGCCCACGGCGGCCTGATGCAGCTCAGCCCCGGGCACACCGCCGCCGGCACCGGCTCGCACTGGCTCCCCTACTTCGAGGTCCCCAACGTCGACGCGGCCGTCGCCCTCGCCGAGCGGCTCCGCGCGACCGTCCGGATCCCGCCGACGGACGTGCACGGCGTCGGCCGGCTCGCCCGGCTCGCCGACCCGTACGGTGCCGTGTTCGCCGTCATCACCAGTGCGGCGACCAGCGGGTGACAGGAGGTCACCCGCCCGGACGGGCCCCGTCGAGCCCGTCGCACGGGGCCTGGAGGGCCTGCAGGGGCGTTCAGGACGCCGACGGGGGCAGCGGGGCGGCAACGGGGGCCGCGGGGGCGTGTGGGTGCCGGTAGCGGCTGCAGCGGGGTCCGCGGCTCCGCCTAGGCTGTGATCATGACCGACCTGACGATCCGCCGGGCCACCGCCGACGACCTGCCGGCGATAGTGGCCATGCTCGCCGACGACCCCCTGGGCGCCACCCGCGAGAGCCCCGACGACCTCACCCCCTACCGGACGGCCTTCGCCCGGATCGACGCCGACCCGCACCAGCACCTCGTCGTCGCCGAACGCACCGGCCGGACCGTGGGCACCCTCCAGCTGACCGTCGTCCCCGGCCTCTCCCGCAAGGGCTCCACCCGTACGATCATCGAGGCGGTCCGGATACACGCCGACGAGCGCGGGAACGGGCTCGGGACCGAGCTGATCCGCTGGGCGATCGACCGCTCCCGTGAGCTCGACGCCGATCTCGTCCAGCTCACCTCCGACGCGACCCGCACCGACGCCCACCGCTTCTACGAGCGCCTCGGATTCGTCGCGTCGCACCTCGGATTCAAACTCGCGCTCTGACCGGCCGGAAATGCGAAGAACCCCCATCCGGGACCCGGATGGGGGTTCTTCAGAAGAATTGTTCGGCGGCGTCCTACTCTCCCACAGGGTCCCCCCTGCAGTACCATCGGCGCTGTGAGGCTTAGCTTCCGGGTTCGGAATGTAACCGGGCGTTTCCCTCACGCTATGACCACCGAAACACTATGAAACTATCTGCCACCCACCCGCAGAGCGGTGGGGGTCGTTGTTTCAGAACAACACAGTGGACGCGAGCAACTGAGGACAAGCCCTCGGCCTATTAGTACCGGTCAACTCCACCCCTCACAGGGCTTCCATATCCGGCCTATCAACCCAGTCGTCTACTGGGAGCCTTACCCTCTCAAGGAGGTGGGAGTGCTCATCTCGAAGCAGGCTTCCCGCTTAGATGCTTTCAGCGGTTATCCCTCCCGAACGTAGCCAACCAGCCATGCCCTTGGCAGAACAACTGGCACACCAGAGGTTCGTCCGTCCCGGTCCTCTCGTACTAGGGACAGCCCTTCTCAACACTCCTACGCGCACAGCGGATAGGGACCGAACTGTCTCACGACGTTCTAAACCCAGCTCGCGTACCGCTTTAATGGGCGAACAGCCCAACCCTTGGGACCTACTCCAGCCCCAGGATGCGACGAGCCGACATCGAGGTGCCAAACCATCCCGTCGATATGGACTCTTGGGGAAGATCAGCCTGTTATCCCCGGGGTACCTTTTATCCGTTGAGCGACGGCGCTTCCACAAGCCACCGCCGGATCACTAGTCCCTACTTTCGTACCTGCTCGACCCGTCAGTCTCACAGTCAAGCTCCCTTGTGCACTTACACTCAACACCTGATTGCCAACCAGGCTGAGGGAACCTTTGGGCGCCTCCGTTACCCTTTAGGAGGCAACCGCCCCAGTTAAACTACCCACCAGACACTGTCCCTGATCCGGATCACGGACCCAGGTTAGACATCCAGCACGACCAGAGTGGTATTTCAACGACGACTCCACAACAACTGGCGTTGCTGCTTCAAAGTCTCCCACCTATCCTACACAAGCCGAACCGAACACCAATATCAAGCTATAGTAAAGGTCCCGGGGTCTTTCCGTCCTGCTGCGCGAAACGAGCATCTTTACTCGTAATGCAATTTCACCGGGCCTATGGTTGAGACAGTCGAGAAGTCGTTACGCCATTCGTGCAGGTCGGAACTTACCCGACAAGGAATTTCGCTACCTTAGGATGGTTATAGTTACCACCGCCGTTTACTGGCGCTTAAGTTCTCAGCTTCGCCCCACCGAAATG
>NZ_CP134877.1:6067500-6222500 GCF_032110285.1 Kitasatospora sp. CM 4170 | reverse complement strand
GCTCTCGGCGGAACCTTCGACGTCATCGGCCGTCTCGTCGGCGCTGATGGCGTCGTCGGCGAGCTGCTCGACAGCGTCCTCGCTCTTCTGGCGACGACGGAACACGGTCACTGTCCTTCCCGGTCCAAGACCGATGCGAATACCTGCTCGGCTTCCTGCGAGGCCGCGGGCAGCCTAGACCGCGGCGTGGCCGCCGGTCGACCCGAACCCGCCCTCGGCGCGTGCCGACCCGGGCAGCTCTGCCACCTCGTGGAAGCGGGCCTTCTCGACCTGCTGGATGACCAGCTGGGCGATCCGGTCCCCTCGGCGGAAGCTCACTGCCTCGCGCGGATCCAAGTTGACGACGATCACCTTGATCTCTCCACGGTACCCGGCGTCGACCGTCCCTGGGGCGTTCACCAGAGCAACTCCGCAACGAGCTGCGAGCCCGGAGCGGGGGTGGACGAACGCCGCGTAACCGTCGGGCAGCGCGATGGCCACACCGGTGGGCAGGACGACCCGCTCACCGGGGGCCAGCTCGGCGTCGACGGTGGTGCGCAGATCGGCCCCCGCGTCGCCGGGCTGCGCGTACTCGGGGAGCGGCAGCTCGGGGTCGATTCGCCTGATCAGGACGTCCACCGGCGGACGGGCGGTGCTACTCAAGGATTCACCTCAAAGGCTCGGGCGCGCTTCATCAGATCCTGGTCGCCGAGGACCCTGTCGATGTCCTCGGGACGACCGTGCTTGGTGAAGTGTTCCAGCTTCACCTGGATGAAGAGTGCCTGCGCGCGCACGGCGACCGGCCCGTCCGGCCCGCCGATGCGCGCCTCGCCGGCGCTGTAGATCTTGCGGCCGTGCACGCCGGTGACCCAGGCACGCAGGTGCAGCACCGAGTCGACCGGGACGGGGCAGAGGAAGTCGGTCTCCAGCCGGCCGGTGACGGCGGGGGCGTGCAGCAGCCAGTTCAGCGTGCCGAGCGTCTCGTCCATCGCGGTGGTGAGCAGACCGCCGTGGGCGAGGCCGGGGCCGCCCTGGTGCTCCGAGCGCACGGTGAGCTCGGCGGTGACGTCGAGGCCCTCCCCGGCCACGGCGTCGATCCGGAGACCGCCGGGGTGCTGCGGCCCGCAGCCGAAGCAGTGCTCGTAGTGGGCGCCGAGCCTGGTGCCCGGCGCGGGGGCCTCCGGGGCGCGCGGCGGCAGCACGGCGTCCGGCGGGGGCGTGGTCGGCGACAGCGGCTGGGTCGGCGCCGGCTGCGCGGTGGGGGTGGTGGGGGCTATGGAACCGGTCACGGCGGACAACCCTACCGACCGGTAGGTGGCTTGGTTCCGGGGGTGGCGTCCCGGGCCGGCCGTAACGGCGCCCACAATGGGGTCATGTACGACGAACGCCTCACCGTGCCGCGCTCCTGGTGGCTGCTCCCGGTCGCGATCGGGTTCACGCTCGCGTTGATCATGCTGCGTCTCACCGCCGTGGGCGCGCTGGTCGGGCTGGTGGTCGGCATCGCCGCCGGCGCGGCCGCGATCAGCAGCTACGGCTCCGCCCGGATCCGCGTGGTGCAGGGCTCGCTGGTCGCGGGCCCGGCCCGGATCCCGGTCGACGCCCTCGGCACCGCGCAGCCGCTGAGCCCCGCCGAGGCGGTGGCCTGGCGCGGCCCGAAGTCCGACCCGCGCGCCTTCATGCTGCTTCGCAGCTACGTGCCGACCGCCCTGCGCGTCGAGGTCAGCGATCCGGCCGACCCGACGCCGTACCTCTATCTCTCCACCCGTTCGCCGATGAAGCTGGCCGAGGCGCTGGAGGAGGCCCGACGCGGCGCCCGCGCCTGAGCCCGCGGCGGGCCCCGGACGACGGGGGCCCGCACAGCTGGGGCCCGCACGACGGAGCCCCGCCACGCGGACGGCCCGCGTGACCGGCGGGCCCGAGCGACACCGGCCGGGGGCCGGACAACCGGAAAACGGAGAGGGACGGTTCCGCGGTGCGGGACCGTCCCTTCGATTCCGGTAGCGCCCTGGGTGCCGCCCGAAGGGGCACCCGGTGCGAGACGCGGTACTGCGCTGGTACTACCTGACTCCGTACTGCTGGTGCGTCCGCCTCGACGGCCGCCGAAACTGCCGTCCGGCCCCGCTGCCCGGGGCCGGAAGGGGCGGTGTGCCGGTCTCGCAGCAGCCGCGAGGACCGGACCGTGGCCGCCCTCGTGCTCAGGCGCCGCAGTCCCGGCAGATCGGGTTGCCGTTCTTCTCGCTGTACAGCTGACTGCGGTGGTGCACCAGGAAGCAGCTCATGCAGGTGAACTCGTCGGCCTGGCGCGGCAGCACCCGGACGGAGAGCTCCTCGTTCGAGAGGTCGGCGCCCGGGAGCTCCAGGCCTTCGGCCGCCTCGAACTCGTCGACGTCGACCGAGCTGCCGGTCTTCTCGTTCCGCCGAGCCTTCAGTTCCTCGATGCTGTCCTCGTTGAGGTCGTCATCGGTCTTGCGTGGGGTGTCGTAGTCCGTTGCCATTGTTCGCTCTCCCCCTCCGGGTTGTGCGGTGTGCGGTATCTCCAGCGCACGTAACGCATGGGGGGTCGGTCTTGTGCCCGACCCGAGGCGGAGATTTTGCCTTACTTCAAGCCCTGTTACTCAATCGACACTCAGCCAGGGGTCCGTTGGGGTGATCCGCTCGGGCTCGGGGGGCCTCACGCTGGGCCATCGCCGGCGGGCGGCGAGGCCCGCCCGACGGACACGCACAGTGATCGGCGACCGGCCGAACGTCTGCCAATTCCCTTGCCCACCAGCACTGAGCGTCAACCCACCCCGCCGAGGCCGACCCGGGATTCGCTCACGCACGGCAACCTGGGGACCGTCCGCCATGATCACGCTCCGGGGTCGGGCCGACCCGCGGAGCGACACGGTGTGAGCTTGGTCACGTTCCGAACCTTCCGGGGCAAACCGCGGGAAATCCCCCCAAGCGGAACGGCCGGTCCCGAGCCCGCGGCACGCCGCGGTTCGTGTCCGGCCGCTCCTGCGGTCAGGGTGGACGACGGCCCGCCCGGGGCCCCGTCCGGGCCCGCTGCCGCCGGGCCCGCTACCGGGCGCCGGCCCGCGCGGCGCGGCGGGCCAGCAGGGCGGCCTGGCGCTCCTCGAACTTGCGCGCCTGCTCGTCCAGGCCGCCGAGGAAGACGCCGAGCTCGTCCTGGGCCTGCTGACCCGTCGGCCCCAGGTCGGCGACCTCCATCACCTTGAGGTGGCGCAGCACCGGCTGCAGCACGTCGTCGTGGTGGATGCGCAGGTTGTAGACGCCGCCGATGGCGATCTGGGCGGCGGCCCGCTCGAAGCCGGGGATGCCGTGGCCGGGCATCCGGAAGTCGGTGACCACGTCGGCGATGGCGCGCATGGCCTGGTCGGGGGCGATCTCCAGGGCGGCCTTCAGCAGGTTCCGGTAGAAGACCATGTGCAGGTTCTCGTCGTTGGCGATCTTCGCGAGCAGCTGGTCGCAGAGCGGGTCGCCGGCGAAGTGCCCGGTGTTGCGGTGCGAGATGCGGGTGGCGAGCTCCTGGAAGGCCACGTAGGCGACCGAGTGCAGCATGCTGTGCGAGTTGTCGGACTCGAAGCCCTCCGACATGTGGGCCATCCGGGCCCGCTCCAGCTCGTTCGGGTCGACGGCCCGGGTGGCGAGCAGGTAGTCGCGGATGGCTATGCCGTGCCGGCCCTCCTCCGCGGTCCAGCGGTGCACCCAGGTGCCCCAGGCGCCCTCGCGGCCGAACATGGTGGCGATCTCGTGGTGGTAGCTGGGGAGGTTGTCCTCGGTCAGCAGGTTGACCACGAGCGAGACCCGCCCGAGCGGCGTCACCTGGGACTGCTCCACCGACCAGGCCTCGCCGCCCAGCACGCCGTCAAAGTCGCGGCCCTGGCTCCACGGGACGAACTCGTGCGGCATCCAGTCCTTGGCGACCTTCAGGTGGCGGTTGAGCTCCTTCTCCACCACCTCTTCGAGGGCCATGATCAGTCGCGCGTCGGTCCAGGCGCTCGAACCGAGCGAGGCGGTGCGCTGCACGGGGGCGATGGTCACGAGTCTTGCTCCTGGGGGACGGCACGCACGGGGACGGGCGCGTTGGGGGCGGGCGCGGGAGGCGCTCTGTCGGGACGCACTTACGGTTGCGTAGGTTACGACACCGTAAGTTGCCCGGACCGGAAAAGACAAGCCGCCCCCGCCAGGCCTTATGTCGTCTTGACAGGCCTGACGGGGGCGGCGGAATCGGTCGGCGCACGGAGCGCGGCGCACCCGGACGGCGTAACGGGCCGAGGAGGGCCCTGTGGAGGCGGTCAGGCTCCCGGGATACGCACCCGCATGGTGAGGCCGCCACCGGCGCGCGGAGTGGCCTCGACGGTGCCTCCGTGCGCGCGGACCACCGAGCGGACGATGGAGAGGCCGAGACCGACCCCCTTGTCGCTGCGGGTCCGGTCGGCGCCCTTCACCCGGCGGAACGGCTCGAAGATGTGTTCCAGCTCGTAGCCGGGGACGACCGGGCCGGTGTTGGAGACCACCAGCTCGCCCCCGCCACCGGGCACCTGGGCGGTGGTGATCTCCACCCAGCCGCCGGCGGTGTTGTAGCGCACGGCGTTCTGCAGCAGGTTGAGGGCGAGGCGCTCCAGCAGCACGCCGTTGCCGGCGACCACGGCCGGGCCGAGTTCGGAGCGCAGCTCCACCTCGCGCTTGCCGGCCTCGGCCCGGGTCTGCTCCAGCGCCCGGGTGGCCACCTCGGAGAGCTCCACCGCACGGCGGTCGGTCAGCTCGTTCTCGCTGCGGGCGAGCAGCAGCAGGCCCTCGACCAGCTGTTCGCTGCGCTCGTTGGTGGCCAGCAGGGTCTTGCCGAGCTGCTGGAGGTCGGGCGAGGCGGCGGGGTCGGAGAGCTGGACCTCCAGCAGGGTGCGGTTGATCGCCAGCGGGGTGCGCAGCTCGTGCGAGGCGTTGGCGACGAAGCGGCGCTGGGAGTCGAAGGAGCGGTCGAGCCGGTCGAGCATGTCGTCGAAGGTGTCGGCGAGCTCCTTGAGCTCGTCGTCCGGCCCGTCCAGCTCGATCCTGCGGTGCAGGTCGGAGGAGGCCACCTCGCGGGCGGTGCGGGTGATCCGCCCGAGCGGGCGCAGCACCCGGCCGGCCATCGCGTAGCCCGCCGCGAAGGCGATCACGGCCAGGCAGACCAGCACCGTGAGGGACTTGCGCAGCAGGGTGTTGAGGGCCGAGTTGGACGCCAGGTCGTGCCGGTTGGCGAGGTACTGGTTGAACTGCTCGCTGCTCATCGGCACGCCGTTGACGGTGATGTCCTTGCCGAACACGAAGGACGGCGGCGCGACGTCGTGCAGGGCCTGCCGGACGAAGAAGTACATCAGGAGCAGCAGCACCACTCCGGCCATCAGGAACATCCCGCCGTAGAGCAGGGTGAGCCGCATCCGGATGGTGGGGCGGAACGGCAGCCAGGCGAGCATGCCGTCGCCGGGGACGTAGGTCTCGCGGGACGCCGTGTGCAGCCGGGGCACCCGCGGCAGGTGCGCGGGCTTGGGCGGGACGGGCTTGGGCGGGACGGCGCGCGGGCCGCCGGCGGGCGCGCCGGAGGGCCCGCCGGCCGGGGGCGGGGTGGTCATGGTGTTCCTCTCGGGGCGTCCGCCGGGCGGCGGGCGCGGTGGGTCCGGCGCGGTGGCCGGAGGGGTCAGATCCGGTAGCCGGAACCGGGGACGGTGACGATCACCGGCGGGTCGCCGAGCTTGCGGCGCAGCGTCATCACGGTGACCCGGACGACGTTGGTGAACGGATCGGTGTGCTCGTCCCAGGCCTTCTCCAGCAGCTGCTCGGCGGAGACGACGGCACCGCCGGCCCGCATCAGCACCTCCAGGACGGCGAACTCCTTGGGGGCCAGCTGGACGGTCCGCCCGTCGCGGATCACCTCGCGGCGGCCGGGGTCGAGCGAGATGCCGGCGCGCTCCAGCACGGGCGGCAGCGGGACGGTCGCGCGCCGGCCCAGCGCCCTGACCCGGGCGACGAGCTCGCTGAAGGCGAACGGCTTCGGGAGGTAGTCGTCGGCGCCGATCTCCAGGCCCTCGACCCGGTCGCTGATGTCGCCGGAGGCGGTCAGCATGATCACGCGGGTGGCCAGGCCCTGGTCGACGACGCTGCGGCAGACGTCGTCCCCGTGGACGAGCGGCAGGTCGCGGTCGAGGACCACCACGTCGTAGTCGTTGACCGCGATGCGCTGGAGCGCGGCCTCCCCGTCGTACACCACGTCGACGGCCATCGCCTCGCGGCGCAGGCCGGTCGCGACGGCCTCGGCGAGCAGCTGCTCGTCCTCGACGACGAGAACCCGCACGGTCGTTGTCCCTTCTCCAGGCCGGCCCCGGAAGCGGACGCACGGCTCCGACGGTGCCTCCATCCTGCCTGGTCCCGCGGTAAAGCAGCGATAAGCTGCCCCGGAGGCACGGGCGCCGGCCGGACGCCGACCGCCGTGATCACCGCCCGGGGCGCGATTCGCACCCGGAGCACTCCGCTTGGCCTGTGACACAGGCAACTTTCTCGCGGTGGGAGGTTTCCCCGGGCCGGGGGCGGGGAGGACAGGTGCACACCCGCGATCTGGCTGTTGGCCGATCGCACCCACCCGCCGTGCGTTCATCCGCGCCGGCCCTGGGGCTGGGGCGTCACCGGGAGCGGCCGAGGGCCGTCTCCGCGCCCGTCCGGAGTTCACCACCGACCGGATCGGACGCTACCGCTGGCCACCACGACCCTGGGGCGGGGGACGCACAACGTGCACGTCCGACACAGTAAGGGGGCCCGTATGGACGCCTTCACCGCCGGAATCCTGCAGCGCATAGCCAACGCCGAGCAGGATCTGCACCGCGCGATCGAGGCCGGGGACGAGTTCCTGGCCGAGGTGGAGCAGTCCGAGCTGGACGATCTCCGCCGGCTCGCCGCCGAACACGGCGTCGACACGGTGCTGGAGCGCCACCGCACCGCCGCCTGAACCGCCCGACCCGCCCGACCCGACGCCGGTCCTCCGGCACCAGCGGCCCTGTGGGGGCCGTGCGAGATCCCAAGCCCTGGCATCCCCGTTATGCCAGGGCTCTTCGTTCGCCCGCGGGGCACTCGTCGCCGAGTGCCCCGCGGTGACGGCCGAGTACTGAGCGCCAGGACGGGCCCTAGTCCGCCCAGGCGCGGAGCTCGGCCAGGCGCTCCTGGAGCGGCTCGTAGACGCCGGGTGCGGCCGCGACGGTGAGGTCGCCGTCGGGGCCGTGCCCCGGGCGGCCGCCGACCAGGGCGCCGGCCTCGGCGGCGATCAGGCAGCCCGCGGCACGGTCCCAGGGGGCGAGCCCGCGCTCGTAGTAGCCGTCCAGGCGGCCCGCGGCCACGTCGCACAGGTCGACGGCGGCGGCCCCGCCCCGGCGGATGTCGCGGACCTCCGGCATCAGGGCGAGCAGGATCCCGGCCTGCCGGACCCGCACCTCGCGGACGTAGTTGAAGCCGGTGGCGATCAGCGCCTGCCCCCACGGCGGGGCCGGTCGGGCCCCGATCGGGCGGCCGTCCAGGAGGGCGCCGCGGCCGAGGACCGCCTGGAACAGCTCCCCGCGCGCCGGGGCGTGGACCACGCCGACGACCGCCCGGCCGTCGATCTCGGCGGCCACGCTGACAGCCCAGGAGGGCAGTCCGTAGAGGTAGTTGACGGTGCCGTCGAGCGGGTCGACGACCCAGCGGACCCCGCTGGTACCGGGCCGCTCGGCGCCCTCCTCGCCGAGGTAGCCGTCCTCCGGGCGGCGGGCGCCGATCAGCTCGACGACCAGCTTCTCGGAGGCGAGGTCCATCTCGGTGACCACGTCGACCGGGCTGCTCTTGGTCCCCGCCACGCCCAGGTCGGCGGGCCGGCCGTCGCGCAGCAGGGCGCCCGCCTGCCGGGCGGCGTCGAGGGCGACGTCGAGCAGTTCGTCGAGCAGTTCGGGGCTGGGCACGGGGTCCTCCTCGGGACGGGGTCGTCGGCACCGGGTCTCGGCGCGGGACGGGATCGTCAGCGTTCGGCGGCGGCCGGGCGCGGGGCTCGCGGGTTGGGGCAGCAGGCCACCGCGCAGACGTCGTGGCTGGGGCCGAGCCCCCCGATCGCGCACCGGGTCGCGGCCTCGCCGCGCTCCGCGGCGGCCCGCTCCAGGACGAGCTCGCGCACCGCGGCGGTGAACCGCGGGTCGGTGCCGACGGTGGCGGCGCGGGCGACCGGCAGGCCGAGCTCGGCGGCCTTCGCCACCGCCTCGGTGTCCAGGTCGTACTTGACCTCCATGTGGTCGGAGACGAAGCCGATCGGGACCATCACCACGGCGGGCGCGCCGTCGGCGTGCTGCGCCTCCAGGTGGTCGCAGATGTCGGGCTCCAGCCACGGGATGTGCGGGGCGCCGCTGCGGCTCTGGAACACCAGCTCGCAGCCGCGGTCGGCGACGCCGGTCCGCTCGGCGACGGCCGCGGCGATCAGTCGGGCGACGTCCAGGTGCTGGGCGACGTAGGCGCCGCCGGGCCGGCCGCGGGCCGGGTCCTGCGGGTCGCCGGAGCTCTCCGCCATGGTCTCCGGGATGGAGTGGGTGGTGAACGCCAGCCGGGCGCCGTCCCGGACCCCGGCGGGCAGTTCCTCCAGCGCGGCCACGGTGGCGTCGATCATCGGCTCGACGAAGCCGGGGTGGTTGTAGAAGTGGCGCAGCTTGTCGACCCGCAGGGCGGGCAGCCCCTCCTCGGCGAGCGTCGCCAGCGCGTCGGCGAGGTTCTCCCGGTACTGGCGGCAGCCGGAGTAGCCGGCGTAGGCGCTGGTGGCGAGGACGGCGACGCGGCGGTGCCCGTCGGCGGCGATCTCCCGCAGGGTGTCGACCAGGTACGGCGCCCAGTTGCGGTTCCCCCAGTAGACCGGCAGGTCCAGGCCGTGCTCGGCGAAGTCCTTGCGCAGCGCGGCCAGCAGTTCCCGGTTCTGCTCGTTGATCGGGCTCACGCCGCCGAACATGAAGTAGTGCCTGCCCACCTCCTTGAGCCGCTCCCTGGGGATGCCCCGGCCCCGGGTGACGTTCTCCAGGAAGGGCACCACGTCCTCCGGGGCCTCGGGCCCGCCGAAGGAGAGCAGCAGCAGGGCGTCGTACGGCGGGGCCGCGACCGGAGCGGCGCCGGAGGGCGAGGGATTGCGCACGTCGGACATGGGACCGATCCTGCCATTGAGGGGCCGGGCCGCGCGGACAGAGCCGCGTCAGGTGTCCGGAAAATACCGATTGCCAAGGTACGTAAGCTGTGTTGATCAGCCTCGTTCCTTACCCCCGCGGAGCTCCCCCGTGCTGTCCAGCTACCGCCAGATCTTCGCCGCCCCCGGCAGTCTGGCCTTCTCGTCCGCCGGCTTCATAGCCCGGCTGCCGATATCGATGACCGGCATCGGCATCGTGACCATGCTCTCCGAGCAGAGAGGGTCGTTCGGCGTGGCGGGCGCGGTGTCGGCCACCCTGGCGATCGCCGCCGGCGTGCTGGGCCCGGCGGTCTCCTGGCTGATCGACCGCCACGGACAGCGCCGGGTCGCCCTCCCCGCCGCCGCCCTCACCGTGGCCGCCGCGATCGGGCTGCTGCTCTGCGCGCACTTCGAGGCACCGGCCTGGACGCTGTTCCTGTTCGCCGTCGGCATGGGCGTGATGCCCAGCGCCGGCGCGATGGTCCGCGCCCGCTGGGCCCACCTCTACCGGGACGCACCGGCCAAGCTGCACACCGCCTACTCGCTCGAAGCGGTGGTCGACGAGTTCTGCTTCATGGTCGGCCCCATCGTCGCCGTCAGTCTGGCCACCAACGCCTTCCCCGAGTCCGGCGTGCTCGCGGCCGTCGTCGCGTTCACCGTCGGCATCGCCCTGTTCACCGCCCAGCGCCGCACCGAACCGCCGGTCCACCCGGCCTCCGCCCACAGCGGCGGCAGCGCCATCCGCAACGGCGGCCTGGTCGTCCTGGTGCTGACCTTCATCGCCACCGGGGCGATCTTCGGCTCGGTCGAGATCGTCACCGTCGCGTTCGCCAGGGCCCAGGGCCACGAGGGGCTCGCCGGCACGGTCCTCGCCGTGTGGGCGCTCGGCTCCGGACTGGCCGGCATGGTCTACGGCACCCTCAAGCCGAAGGGCTCGCTGGCGAACCGTTTCTTCGCCGGGGTGCTGATGATGGCGCTCAGCATGATCCCGGTCCTGCTCGTCGCCTCGACCGTGCAGGGCATGACCGGACTGCTCGCCGTCGGCGCCGCCCTGCTGATCGCCGGCGTCGCCATCTCCCCCACCCTGATCTCCGCAATGGCCCTGGTCGAACGCCTCGTCCCGGCCTCCCAGCTGACCGAGGGCATGGCCTGGACCACCACCGGCCTCGCCCTCGGCGTCGCGTTCGGCTCGGCGGCCGGCGGCTGGGTGGTCGACGCCGCCGGCGCGGCCGGCGGATACTGGGTGCCCCTGGTCGCCGGGGTCTTCGGCGTCCTCGCCGCCCTCGCCGGGCTGCGCCGTCTGCAGGCCGGCATCGACGCCCCGGAGGCCCCCGAGCCGGCCGGACAGACCGTAGACCTCGAACGGTGAACTGACTACTCTCTCCCTACCCGCGGCCCTACCCGCGGGTAGGGAGACCGCAGGGCGGGCCGACCGCCCCGGAGCGAGCCGACACCGCTCGGCCGCGGAGCAGGAGGCAACCGCATGCCCCAGGCCAGTACCGCACCCCGCACCCGCTGGACCAACTGGGCCGGCAACCAGAGCGCCCACCCGTTCCGGGTGGTCACCCCCGGGACCGCGGAGGAGCTGGCCAAGGAGATCCTGCGCGCCGCCGACCAGGGCCGCACCGTCAAGGCGGTCGGTTCCGGCCATTCCTTCACCGCGATCGCCTCGGCCGGCGACGGCGTCCTCGTCCGCCCGCACGCGATGACCGCCGTCCGGGCGGTCGACCGCGAGGCCGGCACCGTCACCGTCGAGGCCGGACTCCCGCTGGCCCGGCTCAACCGGCTGCTCACCACCGCCGGACTCTCGCTCACCAACATGGGCGACATCGAGGTGCAGACCGTGGCCGGCGCGACCAGCACCGGCACCCACGGCACCGGCCGGGACTCCGGCTCGCTCGCCGCCCAGATCCGCTCGCTGGAGATCGTCCTCGCCGACGGCGGCATCCGGCACTGCTCCCCCACCGAGAACCCGCGCCTCTTCCAGGGCGCCCGGCTCGGCCTCGGCGCCCTCGGCGTGATCACCGCGCTCACCTTCGCGGTCGAACCGGCCTTCCTGCTCACCGCGCACGAACAGCCGATGCGCTTCGACGAGGTGCTCGACCGGCTCGACGACCTCACCGCCGTCAACGAGCACTTCGAGTTCTACTGGTTCCCGCACACCGACCGCTGCTCCACCAAGCGGAACAACCGCAGCCAGGGCCCGGCCGCCCCGCTCCCCCGGTTCAAGGAGTGGCTGGAGGACGACTTCCTCTCGAACACCGTCTGGGAGGGCGCCTGCCGGATCGGCCGGCGCTTCCCCGCCACCGTTCCCACCATCGCCTCGCTGGCCAGTCGCGCCTGGTCGGACCGCAGCTACACCGACACCGCGTACAAGGTGTACACCAGCCCGCGGAAGGTCCGCTTCACGGAGATGGAGTACGCGGTGCCGCGCGAGGCCGTCGGCGAGGTGCTGCGCGAGCTGAAGGCCATGGTCGAGCGCTCCGACTGGCGGATCAGCTTCCCGGTCGAGGTGCGGTTCGCGCCGGCCGACGACCTCTGGCTCTCCACCGCCAACGGCCGCGACAGCGCCTACATCGCCGTCCACCTCTACCGGGGCTCCGCCGAGCAGGGCTACTTCACCGAGGTGGAGAAGCTGATGACGGCCCACGGCGGCCGCCCGCACTGGGGCAAGCTGCACACCCGCGACGCCGGCTACCTCGCCGGGGTCTACCCCCACTTCGCCGACTTCACCGCGCTGCGGGACGAGGTCGACCCGCAGCGCGTCTTCGGCAACGACTACCTGCGCCGGGTACTGGGCGCTTGAGCCGCGTCAGTTCCCGGTCGGCGCCGGGGCGGCCGGGGTGACCGGGGCGACCGCCCCGGTCGGGGCCGGCGGCTGCGGGGTCGACCCGCCGGCCGGCTTCGACGCGCCGCTCGGCGACACCCCGCCCGTCGGACCGGCGGTCGGCGTCGAGCTCCCGCCGGCCGACGGCGAGGGCCCGCCGCCCCCGGCACTCGGGCTCGCGCTCGGCGACGGCGGGGCAGCGTCGTCCCGACCGGCCGACGGCGACGGAGACGAGCCGCCACCGCCCGGCAGCGGAGCACCCGACGGGGCGCCGGCACCACCGGAGCCGTCCGACGGGGCACCGGCCGGAACGTCGGCCGGCTTCGACGGGCCGGACGGATCCGACCGGTCCGACGGACCCGACGGCCTGGGGGCGACCGTGCCGCCGAACGAGGTGCCGCTGCCCGGCTCCCCCTGCACCGTCGCCGACACCGGCCGGCCGGTGGCCAGCTCGAAGGCGACGATCGGCGTCATCGCCAGCACGAACACCAGGCCGGACACCGTCGCGAAGGTCCGCCACGTCCACCGCCGGCGCACCCGCACCACCCGGGGCGCGTTCCACTCCGAGGAGATCGGCGACCGCCCCGCCCCGGAGCCCGCCGCGCCCGCCGCGGCCGCCGGATCGAACGCCCACCCGGACGTCGCCCCGGACGTCGCCCCGGACACCGGGCCGGCCGGCACCTGGCGCAGCGCGTTCACCTCCACCCCGGGCCCGGTCCGGTCCACCGCCTCGCGCAGCTGCTCCCCGGTCCGTCTGAAGAGGTGTTGGAAGACCGCACTGCCCGTGGTCGCACCGACACTCACCACCGCGGCGCCCAGAATGGTGCCGTAGACGCCGAGTTCGGACGCGAGCACCGCCCCCACCACGGCGGCCAGTGCGCTGGCGGCGACCTGAGCCACACTCAGATCAATTCGCCTGCGACCTTCCCTCTCCTCCTCCTCGGCGGCGGGCCTCTGCTCCGGCATCGACATCCCTCGTCAGTACGACTGTCCTTCGAACAAGTCACTCCATCTTGCCCAAAGAAGGACACAAGGGACGAAAATGCGGTTGCAGGCGGGAGATATATGTGAAGATGATCACCGTTCCGTGGTCGACCGTCCGCCATTGGGGGAGTGCGCTCTTGAGATTCCCGTGAATCGCGGGAGACTTGAGCGGCGAGCCGCCCCTTTGGATGCCACGAATGGAGTACTGTTCGTAAAGCCTGAGCCTTGGGTCGACTTGTCGACTGCCCATCAACCGGCAGCTTGACAAGGAGCCACGGAGCAGGCACGCACGGCGACGCCCGCCCCGGATCGTCGCGTTCACTGCTCGTGCGAGGACGGCCGGGACACCCAGGCGCGACGTCGACGGATGGCGTGGCAAAAAGGCAACCGTGCCACAGCGGCGTGCCCGGGCGTAAGCCCGACACGCCGGGGAACTCAGCAAGGTTGTGGCCAGTCGCGAGCGGGCAGGCCACACTCAGTACGGGAGCAGCGACGCAGGTGACGTCGGCAGGCACCACCCGGGAGGTAACCGTGCCCGAACTGCGGGTTGTGGCCGTCAGCAACGACGGCACACGGCTGGTGCTCAAGGCTGCCGACAGCACGGAGTACACCCTCCCCATCGACGAGCGGCTGCGCGCCGCCATCCGGGGTGACCGCCCCCGCCTCGGCCAGATCGAGATCGAGGTCGAGAGCCACCTCCGCCCCCGTGACATCCAGGCGCGGATACGAGCCGGTGCCTCCGCCGAGGAGGTCGCGCAGGCCGCCGGCATCTCCGTCGACCGGGTCCGCCGCTTCGAGGGACCGGTGCTCGCCGAGCGCGCCTTCATGGCCGAGCGGGCCCGCAAGACCGCGATCCGCCGGCACGGCGAGTCCCCCGGCCCGCAGCTCGGCGAGGCCGTCGCCGAGCGGCTCGCGCTGCGCGGCGCCGAGAAGGACACCGAGCGCTGGGACTCCTGGCGCCGCGACGACGGCACGTGGGAGGTCATCCTCTCCTACCGCGCCGACGGCGAGGGCCGCTCCGCGTCCTGGACGTACGACCCGCCCCGGCGGCTGGTCCAGCCCAACGACGACGAGGCCCGCGCGCTGATCGGCGAGAACGTCGAGCGCGAGGAGGAGTCGGTCTTCCCGTTCATCCCGCGGATCGCCCGGCTCCCCCAGGACCGGCCGCCCCGCCCGATGATCGACCGGCCCTCGGCCGACCGCATCATGTCCGGCCGCGAGGTGCGCGAGGCACGCGAGGCCACCGCGGAGACCCGCGACTCGCTGACCAGCCTGCTCGACGTCGTCCCCGCCTTCCGCGGCGACCTCGCGGTCGGCGCCCCGCCGTCCATCGAGCCGGTGCCCACCGAGGTCGCCGAGGAGAGCGAGGAGGCGGCCGCCGCAGCCGCGCCCGCCGTCGGAGCCGGCTCGGCGTACGCGGACATCCTGATGCCGCGCGCCGTCGCCCCGCACCGCGAGCGGCTCGTCGGCACGACCGACCGGCAGGCCGAGGCGGACGGCGTCCGCCCCGGGCGCCGGGCCACCGTGCCCAGCTGGGACGAGATCGTCTTCGGCAGCCGGCGCAAGAAGCAGGAGTAGCGGGAAGCCGCGCGTACGGCGGGCGGGGCGGGGGCAGGCTCCCCGCCCCGCCCGCCGCGTACGGCTCAGCCCGGCTGGTCGGTGACCGCCACCGGCCGGCTCGCGTCGCTCGACCACTCGCTCCACGAACCCGGGTACAGCGTGGCCGGCAGACCCGCCACCGCCAGGGCCAGGATCTGGTGCGCCGCCGTCACCCCCGAGCCGCAGTACACCGCGGTCTCCCGATCCCCCGCGCCCAACGCACGGAACCGCTCGGCGAGCTCGGCGGCCGGCCGGAACCGCCCGTCCGGCCCGACGTTCTCCGTCGTCGGCGCGGAGACCGCCCCCGGAACGTGCCCGGCCCGCGGATCGATCGGCTCGGTCTCGCCCCGGTACCGCTCCCCCGCCCGGGCGTCCAGCAGCAGACCGCTCCGCGCCCAGGCCGCGGCACCGTCGCCGTCCACCGTCGGCATCCGCCCCGGCACCGGCTTGAAGTCACCCTCCTCCTCCGGCACGGGCACCTCCGTGGTCACCGGCAGCCCGGCCGCCTGCCAGGCCGCGAAGCCACCGTCCAGCACCCGTACGTCCGGGTGCCCGGCCCAGCGCAGCAGCCACCAGGCCCGCGCCGCCGCCATCGAGGTGGCGCCGTCGTACACCACGACCGGCCGGTCCGCGCGGACCCCGAAGCGGCGCAGCGCGGCGCCGAACTCCTCCGGGTCCGGCAGCGGGTGGCGCCCACCGCGCCCGGGCGGGCCGGCCGGCGCCGCGAGATCGGTGTCCAGCGCGACGAAGTGCGCGCCCGGCAGGTGGCCGACCGCGTAGTCCTCGATACCGGGCGGGCCGCCGAGCTGCCAGCGCACATCGAGCAGGACCGGCGGGCGGGACGAGGCCAGCGCCCCGCTCAGGCCGGCCGCCGAAACCAGCGGGGAGTCGTCGTAAGAGGTGGTCATGCCGGCCATTCTCGCGCAGCACCGCCAACTCGCCGCTCTTTGTGCGGTCTTTGCCGGACTTTCCGCGCGGCCCGAGGGTTCGGCGTGCGCCAGGGTGGAACCATCACCCTCACGTGCGCCGCTCCGTGCGCCGACCGCCCCGTGAGGAGGAGGCCCGCATGCCTGCGGTGAAGCTCCGGCTGGCCCAGGGCACACCGTGCTGGTTCAGCCTGATGACCGACGACCTGGCCGGCGCCCGGGCGTTCTACGGCGAGCTGCTCGGCTGGACGTACACGCCCGGCCCCGGCCAGCTCGGCGACTACGTGCGGGCCGAGTCGGCCGGGGAGCCGGTGGCCGGGCTGGGCGTCTCGTCGGTGGCGGGCTTCCCCGTGCAGTGGACCACCTACTTCGCCGTGGACAGCGCCGACCGGACGGCCCAGCTGGTGCGCGAGTGCGGCGGAACGGTCGCGGTCGGCCCCCTCCAGGCCGAACGGGCCGGCCGGCTGGCGATCGCGGCCGACGTGTCCGGCGCCGTCTTCGGCCTCTGGCAGGGCGAGGAGCACACCGGCCGGGAGGCCGGCCCCGAACCGGGCGGGCCCGCCTGGGCCGAGCTGCTCACCCCGGACGAGGCGGGCGCGGCGGCCTTCTACGGCACGGTGCTGGGGCGGCCGGTCGCCGCCGCCGACGGCGGGTCCGCACTGCTGGTGGACGGCCGGCCGGTGGCGGGGCTGCGCCCCGGCACCGAGCTGCGCGGACACCCGCCGCGCTGGCGGGTTCACTTCGCCGTCCGGGACACCGGGTTGACGGCACGTCGGGCGGTCGAGCTCGGCGGCCGGGTGCTGGTGGAGCCGCACGCGACCGCACGCGGCCGGGCGGCCCGGCTGGCCGACCCGCAGGGCGGCCACTTCTCGGTCCTGGAGCCCTGAGCAGCGGCACCGCAGGCCTCAGGCCTGCTGCTCCTCGAACGGGAGCACGTCCGGGGAGAGCACCGAGGCACGGGCGGTGGCCGCGGTCAGCCGCCGGCGGTGGTGCCGGCGGCAGAGCACCTCGTAGCCGACCTCGTCCTCGCTCACCGAGATGTCGCCGATCACGACCTGGGCGCCCTCGACCACCATCACGCCGCCCACCGTACGGGCGTTGTGGGTGGCCCGCGCACCGCACCAGCAGAGCGCCTCGACCTGGAGCACCTCGACCCGGTCGGCGAGCTCGATCAGCCGCTGCGAGCCGGGGAAGAGCCTGGTCCGGAAGTCCGTGGCGATCCCGAACGTGAAGACGTCGATGCCGAGTTCGTCCACCACCCGGGCCAGCTGGTCGACCTGCTCGGCGGCGAAGAACTGGGCCTCGTCGCAGATCAGGTAGTCCACCCGGCCGCCGGCCGAGAGCCGGTGCACCACATGGGCGTGGAAGTCGAAGTCGTCCGTGACCTCGACCGCCTCCGCGCGCAGGCCCAGCCGGCTGGAGATGGTGGCCGCACCGGCCCGGTCGTGACGGGTGAGGATGATCCCCTGTCGGCCGCGGGCGGCGTGGTTGTGGTCCATCTGGAGCGCGAGCGTCGACTTGCCGCAGTCCATCGTGCCCGAGAAGAACACCAGTTCAGCCATGGGTGGTGCAGAGGCCTTTCAGAGGAGGGGAGTTCAGCGGCGGACTTCGAGCAGCGGCACGAACTGCTCCACCGCGGTCATCGAGCCGTGCAGACCGATCATCGCGGACTCGCCCGGCTCGTTGCGGGAGGCGATCACGGCGACGTCGTCACGGGCGGCGGCGACCACGTCGCCGATCCGGTGGTAGACCCGCTCGTCCACCGACGGGCCGAACCAGCCGGCGGCGATCGCCTCGTCCCGGGTGGCCACCCACATCCGGTCGCCGAGCACCTCGCTCCAGACCGTGTGCACGTCGGCGGCCGCCCCCGGCACCGCGTACACGTGCCGGGCCCGGCCCTCCCCGCCGAGCAGCGCCACGCCGGCCCCGAGCTCCCAGTCCTCGTCGAAGTCGATCCGGTCCTCCGGCGCGATGTCGATCATGCCGTGGTCGGCGGTGACGTACATCGCCGAGCGCGGCGGCAGCTGCTCCGCCAGCCGGCGGGCCAGGCGGTCCACCGCGTCCAGCGTCATCCGCCACTCGTCGGAGTCCACCCCGAACCGGTGCCCGGCGCCGTCCAGCTCGCTCACGTAGGTGTAGACGAGGGCGCGGTCGTGCTCGGCCAGCCAGGCGGCGGCCCGGTCCATCCGCTCCTCGCCCGTGGTCCGACCGAGGAAGGTGCCACCGGAGAGCGCCACCCGGGTCAGCGGGGTCTGGGCGAACAGCGGCGAGGAGACCTGGGCCGTCGCCACTCCGGCCAGCTCGGTCTGCTCGAACACCGTCGGGTAGGGCTGCCAGACCGCCGGGTCGGTGTGCGGCTGCCAGCGCAGCTGGTTCATCAGGTAGCCGGCGCCCGGAACCGCCACCGTGTAGCCGGCCAGACCGTGCAGGCCGGGCGGCGTCCCGGTGCCCACCGAGGCCAGCGAGGTGGCGGTGGTGGACGGGAAGCCCGCGGTCAGCGGGCGGCCGGAGCCGCCGAGCGAGCTGCCGGCCAGCGAGGAGAGGAACGGTGCGTACTCGGGGTGGCGCAGCAGCAGCTCCCAGCCGAGGCCGTCGACCAGGAACACCACCACCCGGTCGGCGGGCTCGATCGGCAGCGCGGCCGTGAAGCCGGGCACACCGAGGCCGGCCGCCACCGAGGGCAGCAGGTCGCAGAGCGAGCCGCCTCCGTACGGGGGCGCCGGGGCGGTGGCGGGGTCGAGGATCTCGAAGGCGTCGTGGCCGTCGGGTGCGAAGGACATGGCTGAGAGGCTGGCTTCCTGGCTTCCGTTGCGTCGCCGGTGGGTCGCACGGCCGTGCGGTGCGTGCCGCACGGCCCCGGATCAGACCCGCGGGCCGTTGCTGATCGTCGCGTCGGAGAGCGCGCGGGCGAACACCAGCGCCTGGGCGACCGTCTCCGGGCCGTCGCCCGCCTCGCTGACCCGCAGTGACAGGTCGTCAGCGGTGGCCGACCCGGTGTAGCCGTGGTCCGCCTCGCAGTTCGGGTCCGAGCAGCCGGCCGGCTCCAGGTCGAGCCGCTGCACCGCGCCCCAGCCGATGGTCAGCACGACCTCGCGCGGCAGCGTGCCCGGGGTGTACGTCTCCGGGTTGGCGACCATCCGGCTCACCACGACCGACCCGATCCGGTCCAGCCGGACGCTCTCGGTGGACGTGGTCGCGAAGGGCACCGCCGCACCGGCGCCGTCACCGGACTGCTCGTCGGTGTGGCTCACCACGAAGCGGGTCGGGGTCAGCACGAGCACGGTGACGTGCCGGCGGACCTCGTTGGCGTCGAAGGTGGTCTCCTGGTGCACCAGGTAGGAGCTGATCGGCTCGGGACCCACCGCGGACTCGACCGCCTCGGACACCAGGGCCGGGTAGTAGCCGCTGCGCTCGATCGCCGAGCGCAGGTCCTGAGTGGTGGTGGTACCGGTCTTCGCCATAACTCCATCCTGGCATGGTCCGCCGACGAAGCGGGCGGCGCGGCGCCGAGCTTCCGGGCAACAGCGCCCCGGGGCGGGGCGCAACCAAGGAAGGTTACAGGGTGCTCATGGCGCGCGGGCCCAGATCGCTGCGGACGGGCAGGGGCGCGAGCCGCACTCGCGCCCCCAGGATCGCCAGCCCGTGCGGGGCCACGACCACGGGTTCGAGGTCCACCGAGGCCACCTCCGGCAGGTCGTCGACCAGCCGGGACACCCGCAGCAGCAGCTCCTCCAGGGCACCGGTGTCCACCGCCTCGGCCCCGCGCCAGCCGAACAGCAGCGGCGCCGCCCGGACCTCGCGGATCAGCCCGGCCACGTCCTGGTCGGTGGCCGGGACGAGCCGGTGCGCAACGTCGCCGAGCAGCTCGGCGGGGGCGCCGGCCAGACCGAAGGAGAGGATCGCGCCGACCGCGGGGTCGACCGTGGCGCCGATCACGGTGTCCACCCCGCGCGGGGCCAGCCGCTGGACGACCAGCTCCGCCTGGGCGGCCCCGCCGAGCAGGGCGTCCAGCTCGCGGTGGGCGCGGCGCAGCCCCGGTTCGCCGGTCAGGTCCAGCCGGACGCTGCCCAGGTCGGGGCGGTGGCGCAGGTGCGGGGCGGTGGCCTTGAGCGCGACCGGGTAGCCGAGCGCCGCCGCGGCGCGGACGGCGGACTCCTCGTCGGGGGCGGGCAGGGTCGGCGAGACGTCGATGCCGTAGTCGGCCAGCAGAGCGGCGGCGTCGGCGTCCGGCAGGGTGATCCGCGCGCCGCCGGGCCGGGTGCGGGCGAAGAAGCCCTGGCGCGCAGCGCCACGATCAAGGGTGGTGGCGGGCGACGGGCGGGCCGCGGATCGGGTGGAGAGCGCGGCCCCGACCCGGGCCCGGGCGGCGCCCTCGTCGATCCGGTCCAGCTCGGGGACGCGGGCGGTCTCCTCGGCCACGGCCGTGCGGCGGCGCCAGTGGGCGTAGTGGACGGCGTGGGCGAGGGCGCGGACGGCCCGCTCGGGCGCCGGGTAGGCGGGGATGCCGCCGGGCCGCAGCCGGCTCGGCAGGTCGGTGAGCGCCAGGTGGGCCAGCAGCAGCGGCTTGCCCAACTCGCGGGCGCGCTCGCCGGCTTCGAGCAGGGCGGCGGCGATCTCGGGGTCGTCGGAGCCCATCTCCGGATCGTCCGGGCCGGCCAGCCGGCCGCCCATGAAGGCGTGCGCGGAGGTGCCGATCGGCGGGATGGCCACGGCGATCACCGCGTCCACGGCCCGGTCCTCCAGGGCCACGTCCAGCGCGATCCGGAAGTTCTCGCCGGTGGCGGCGGTGGTCAGGTCGACGGGGGTGCGGGGGCGCAGCCCGGCGCTGAGGCAGGCGTCGTGGGTGAGCAGGCCGAGCGAGTCGGAGTTGCCGACGACGGCGACCCGGTCGCCCGGCGGCAGCGGCTGCAGGGCGAGCAGCTCCCCGGTGTCGTACAGCTCGGTGATGGTCTCCACCCGGGTGACGCCGGCCTGCTCGAACAACGCGTCGACGGTGGCGTCCCGCAGCCCGGTGGCGGTGGCCGGGACGGTGTGGCCGGGCGGCAGGCTGCCGGTGTGGCGGGCCCCCTTGACCACCACGATCGGCTTGGCGGCGGCCAGCCGGCGGGCGATCCGGGTGAACTTGCGGGGATTGCCGAAGGACTCCAGGTAGAGCAGCACCACGTCGGTGGCCGGGTCCTCGGCCCAGTACTGGAGGAGGTCGTTGCCGGAGACGTCGGCGCGGTTGCCGACCGAGGCGAAGGAGGAGACGCCGAGGCCGCGGCGGTGGGCGGCCTCCAGCAGGGCGACGCCGATCGCGCCCGACTGGCAGAAGATCCCGAAGCCGCCGCGCTGCGGCAGGGCGGGCGCGAGCGAGGCGTTGAGCGGGCGCTCGGGGTCGGTGTTGATCAGGCCGAAGGCGTTCGGCCCGATCACCCGCATGCCGGCCGCGCGGGCCTGGCGGACCAGGGCGCGCTGGCGGTCGCGGCCCTCGGGGCCGGTCTCGGCGTAGCCGGCCGTGACCACCACCAGGCCCTGCACGCCGTGCGCGCCGCACTCGGCGACGGCGGCGGGGACGGCGCCGGCCGGGACGGCGATCACCGCGAGGTCCACCGGGCCGGGGATGTCCAGGATCGAGCGGTGCACGGGGACGCCGTCCACCTCGGTACCGGGCGGCGCGTTGCGGTTCACCGCGTAGATCCGGCGGTCGTCGTCCTTGCCGCCGGCGCCGAAGCCGGTGAGCAGGTCGCGCAGGAGCGCCCGGCCGACGGTCTGCGGGTTGCGCGAGGCGCCCAGGACCGCCACCGAGCGCGGGGTGAGCAGCCGCTGCACCGACCTCGCCTCGGCGCGGTGCTCGCGCGCCCGCATCACCGCGAGCGAGGCGGCGGTCGGCTCCAGGTCGAGCTCCAGGTGGACCACGCCGTCGGCGAAGCTGCGGTGCTGGGTGTAGCCGGCGTCCGTGAAGACCTTCACCATCTTCCGGTTCTCCGGCAGCACCTCGGCCTGGAAGCGGCGGATCCCGCGCTCCTGCGCGACCGCGGCGATGTGCTCCAGCAGTGCGGAGGCGACCCCGCGGCCCTGGTGGGCGTCCTGCACCAGGAAGGCCACCTCGGCGTCGGTGCCGGTCTCGGAGGGGCGGCCCTCGGCGTCGATCCGGTCGTAGCGGACGGTGGCGATGAAGCGGTCGCGGATCACCACGGCGAGGCCGACCCGGTTCACGAAGTCGTGATGGGTGAAGCGGCGGACGTCCTTGTCGGAGAGCCGGGGGTAGGGCGCGAAGAAGCGGAAGTACTTGGACTGGTCGGAGACCTGCTCGTAGAACTCGACCAGGCGGCCGGCGTCGTCGGGCGTGATCGGCCGGATCCGGGCCGTGCCGCCGTCGCGCAGGAGGATGTCGGCCTCCCAGTGCTGCGGGTAGTCCGGCTCGCTCTGCTCGGGGTGCGGTACCGCGGCGTCGTCCACATTCGTCAGGTTATCCGTCGGCGGGCCGAATGGCGCCGGGCGTGCACCCGGGGCAGGGTGGACAGGGCCCCAGGGGCCCGCTGACCGGGCCTTGAGCCCCTTCTTATGCCCCCGAAAGAAACAATCACAACTCCCGAACGGGGCGGCTCGGAGGGGTCACCTGCGTGCAACACTGGTCTAGACAACATGGCCGCCTCCCCCAAGCCCGGCCATGACCAGCTTCACCGGAAAGGCACGTCTCATGGCTGAGCGCCGCGTCACCATCGGTTGGGCCGAGGGCCTGCACGCCCGTCCCGCCGCCGTCTTCGTCAAGGCCGTGGCGGCCACCGGCGTGCCGATCACCATCGCCAAGCCGGGCGGCACCCCGGTCAACGCCGCCTCGCTGCTCGGCCTGCTCGCCCTCGGCGCCAAGGGCGGCGAGGAGGTCGTCCTCGCCTCCGACGCCGACGGCGCCGACCAGGCCCTGGACCGCCTCGCCAAGCTGGTCTCCGAGGGCCTCGACGAACTCCCCGCCGCCGCCTGAGCGAGCCCGACCAGCAGAAAGCGCCCGGCAGTGCATAACACTGCCGGGCGCTCCTGTTCGCACATCCGGTCGCATCCATACCATCGGGCGAACCGGTGAACGATCGGCCCATGGCGGCGGCCGATCGCACAGATGCTCGCCGCATGACGTTCTTCGACCTCGAACGACCCGATCACGCCTACCTGTTCGCCTTCCTCCAGGCGGACGGACACCTCTCGGAGCAGTCCCGAAATCGCGGCCGGCTCACCGTGGAACTCTCGGCGCGCGACGCCCCGATCCTGGAGGAGTTCCAGCGGCTCTGCCCGTACAACAGCAGCATCGGTTACCGGACCCGCAACACGAATTTCAAGGCGGAGCACACCTCGGCGGTGTGGACCGTCTGCGCCCGCGAGTTCCGTGAGGAGCTTCAGGCACTGGGCCTGCCCGCGGGGCGGAAGTCCGAGACCGTCGCGCCGCCGACCGTCCCGTTCTCCGAGCGCGACTACGCGAGGGGCTTGGTCGACGCCGACGGTTCGGTGGGACGCACTTCGCAGGACCTCCCGTTCGTGAGCCTGACCACGAAGAGCGACTCCACCGCGGCGTTCTTCATCAACTACGTCGAGCACCTCACGGGCGCCGAACGCCGCGTCTTCAGGCGAAACAGCCGTGACAGGATCTACAACATCACGTATGCACGTGAAGAGGCCGTCGCCGTTCTGAAGGACCTCTACTTCCCGGGCTGCCTGACACTGCCCCGAAAGCGAGCCGCTGCACTGCAGGCGGCGGAATGGGTCCGGCCGGCAGGCGTGAAGAAAGTGATCAAGCGAAGCTGGAGTCAAGCCGAGGATGACATCCTCGTGGCAGCACCAAGTATCAGAGCTGCCGCGAGACAACTCGGACGGACAGAGCAGAGCTGCAATCTCCGTCGATGGCGCCTCAACGGCTCCAAACCGCGGACCAAAGCCTCGAAGGCCCCGTAGAGGAGGCCCCCGGGTCACCCCGGGGGCCTCCTCCATGTATCAGCCCTTGACGCAGACGACCTGCTTCAGGTGGGCCACGATCTCGACCAGGTCCTTCTGCTGCTCGATGACCTTCTCGATGGACTTGTACGCGCCCGGGATCTCGTCCACGACGCCGGAATCCTTACGGCACTCCACGCCCTTGGTCTGCTCGACCAGGTCCTGGGTGGTGAACCGCTTCTTCGCGGCGCTGCGGCTCATCTTCCGACCTGCGCCGTGCGAGGCCGAGTTGAACGCCGCCTCGTTGCCGAGACCACGGACGATGTACGAGCCGGTGCCCATCGAGCCCGGGATGATCCCGTAGTCGCCGGAGCCGGCCCTGATCGCGCCCTTGCGGGTCACCAGCAGGTCGACGCCGTCGTACGTCTCCTCCGCCACGTAGTTGTGGTGGCAGCTGATGACCTCGTCGAAGGCGACCTTCGCCTTGGCGAACTCACGGCGGACGACGTCCTGGAACAGCGCCATCATCACTGCGCGGTTGTTCTTGGCGTACTCCTGCGCCCAGAAGAGGTCCTGGCGGTAGGCCGCCATCTGCGGGGTGTCCGAAATGAACACCGCGAGATCACGGTCGACCAAGCCCTGGTTGTGCGGAAGTGAGCGCGCCACCCCCATGTGGTGCTCGGCCAGCTCCTTGCCGATGTTGCGCGATCCGGAATGCAGCATCAACCAGACAGAACCAGTGTCATCAATGCACAACTCCGAAAAGTGGTTTCCACTTCCGAGCGTTCCCATCTGCTGCATGGCCCGTTCGCGGCGCCACTTGACCTCCGGGGCCACCCCGTCGAAGCGCTGCCAGAAGTCGTCCCAGCCCGCCGTCGCGAAGCCGTGCAGCTTGCGCGGGTCGACCGGGTCGGTGTGGAGGCCGCGGCCGACCGGGATGGCCTGCTCGATCTTGGAGCGCAGCCGGGACAGGTCGTCCGGCAGGTCCTTCGCGGTCAGCGAGGTCTTCACCGCGCTCATCCCGCAGCCGATGTCGACGCCGACCGCCGCCGGGCAGACGGCGCCCTTCATCGCGATCACGGAGCCGACGGTCGCGCCCTTGCCCAGGTGGACGTCCGGCATCACGGCGAGGCCGTGCAGCCAGGGCAGCGAGCTGATGTTGCGCAGCTGCTGCATGGCCTGGCCCTCGACGGTGGCCGGGTCGGTCCACATCCGGATCGGGACCCGGATGCCGGGCACCTCGGTGTACGACATGGTTGAACGACCTCCAAAGGTCGGTTGGTTCAAGCCTAGGTGTGGTGCTGCGCGAAAGAGTCCCGGCGCGGCTCGGGGAAGATCAGGGGCAGTGCTCAGACTGCGGAGGGGCGGCGTCGGAAGGACGACGGCCTCGGGGAGCGCAGTATGGTCGGCTCGACCCGCATGGTGACCGCCTCCTCTCCGTGTGTGTGCCGGTGTGTACCGGCTGCCGGGGGATATCTACCCACAGGGCGCTCGCGCCCCGCAAGGGATTAACGGCGGCGGGCCCGGCGGAGCGGAGTGCTCCACCGGGCCCTGCCCGTACCGGGGTTCAGCGGTCTCAGGCGCTGATCACGGTGACCTCGCCGATGCCGAGCCCGCGCACCTGCTCCGCGAACGCCGACGCGTCGCCGACCAGCACGGTGACCAGGCGGTCCGGCGGGAAGGCGGCGACCACGGCGTCGGTGGCGGCGGCGGTGGGGAGTTCGGCCATCTGCCGGTAGACCTCGGCCTGGTAGTCGTCCGGCAGGTGCTGCTCGACCTGGTCGGCCAGGGTGCCGGCGACCGAGCCGGCGGTCTCGTACTTCAGCGGCGCGACGCCGACCAGGAACTGCACGGCCTCGTCGCGCTCGGCGTCGGTGAGGCCGTCGGCGGCGAGGGTGCGCAGGATGGTCCAGGTGTCGGCGAGCGCCGGGGCGGTGGAGGCGGTGTCCACCGAGCCGCTGATCGCGAGCAGCGCGCGGCCGCTGCCGTCGGCGGAGGAGCGCAGCGGCTGGGCGAAGGCCCGGACGCCGTAGGTGTAGCCCTTCTCCTCGCGCAGCACCCGGTCGAGGCGGGAGGTGAGGGTGCCGCCGAGGCAGTAGGTGCCGAGGATCTGGGCGGCCCAGGCGGGGTCGTGGCGGTCGGGGCCGATGCGGCCGATGAGCAGCTGGGTCTGGACGGAGCCGGGCCGGTCGACGATGACGACGCGGCCGGTGTCGTCGGCGGTGACCGGGGCGTGGACGGCGGCCTCGGCCGGGGCGGCGGTCCAGGTGCCGAGGGTGCTCTCCAGCAGCGCGGGCAGGTCGGTGCCGGTGAGGTCGCCGACCACGACGACGGTGGTGGTGGCGGGGCGGATGTGGGTGTCGTAGAAGGCCTTGACGCTGCCGCGGTCGATGGACTTGACCGTCTCGGCGGTGCCGCCGCGGGGGCGGGAGAGCCGGTCGGCGCCGTCGAAGAGCTCGGCGTAGAGGGCCTTGGCGGCGCGGCGGGCGGGGTTGGCCTGCTCGTGGACGATCTCGTCGAGGCGGTTGGCGACGAGGCGCTCGATCTCGTCCTCGGGCAGGGCGGGGGCGCGCAGGGCGTCGGCGAGCAGGCTGAGGCCGCGCTGGAGCCGGCTGGCGGGGACTTCGAGCGAGACCCGGATGCAGGGGTGGTCGGCGTGCGCGTCGAGGGTGGCGCCGGCGCGCTCCAGCTCGGCGGCGAACTCCTCGGCGGTGAGGGTGTCGGTGCCTTCGCTGAGGGCGCGGGCGAGGATGCTCGCGATGCCGTCGAGGCCGTCGGGTTCGGCGGCGAGCGGGGCGGCGAGCAGGACGTCGACGGCGACCAGCTGCTGGCCGGGGCGGTGGCAGTGCAGGACGGTGATGCCGTTGCCGAGGGCGGCGCGCTCGGGGGCGGGGAAGGCCCACGGGCTGGGGGTGCCGGGCTCGGGCTGGGGGTGGAACGTCATGGCGGGGACGTGGTCCGTGCTCATGCGGCGGTGCCCTCCTCGTCGGTGGCGGCGGTGGTGTCGGTGTCGTCGGCGGGGGTGGGCTCGTAGACGAGGACGGCCCGGTTGTTCGGGTGCAGGCGGGCCTGGGCGACGGCCTGCACCTCCTCGGCGGTGACGTCGAGCACCTTGGGGAGGGCTTCGTTGAGCAGCTTGGGGTCGCCGAAGAGGACGGCGTAGCGGCAGAGTTCGTCGGCGCGGCCGGCGACGGTGGTGAGCCGGTCGAGCCATTCGCGCTCGATCTGGGCCTGGGCGCGCTCGAGTTCGGCGGCGGTGGGGCCTTCGGCGGCGAAGCGGGCGAGTTCCTCGTCGACGGCGGTGTCGATCTGCTCGATGGTGGCGTCGCCGGAGGTCTTGACGTCGAGCCAGCCGAGGCTGGGGGCGCCGGCGAGGCGGAGCAGGCCGAAGCCGGCAGCGACGGCGGTGCGGTCGCGGCGGACGAGGCGGTTGTAGAGGCGGCTGGACTCGCCGCTGCCGAGGATGGTGAGGGCGAGGTCGGCGGCGTCGGCCTCGCGGGTGCCGTCGTGCGGGAGGCGGTAGGCGGCCATCAGGGCGCGGGAGGGGACGTCCTCGCGGATGAGTTCGCGCAGTTCGCTGCCGATGGTGTCGGGCAGGGTGCCGTCGCGCGGGGGCTGCTTGGCGTCGTGGGCGGGGATGGTGCCGAAGTACTTCTCGACCCAGGCGATGGTCTGCTCGGGGTCGATGTCGCCGACGACGGAGAGGACGGCGTTGTTGGGCGCGTAGTAGGTGCGGAAGAACGTGCGGGCGTCCTCCAGCGTGGCGGCGTCCAGGTCGGCCATGGAGCCGATGGGGGTGTGGTGGTAGGGGTGGCCGTCGGGGAAGGAGAGCGCGGTGAGCTTCTCGAAGGCGGTGCCGTAGGGGACGTTGTCGTAGCGCTGGCGGCGCTCGTTCTTGACGACGTCGCGCTGGTTCTCCATGGAGGCGTCGTCGAGGGCGGCGAGCAGCGAGCCCATCCGGTCGGCCTCCAGCCAGAGGGCGAGCTCCAGCTGGTGGGCGGGCATGGTCTCGAAGTAGTTGGTGCGCTCGAAGCTGGTGGTGCCGTTGAGCGAGCCGCCGGCGCCCTGGACGAGCTCGAAGTGGCCGTTGTTCGAGACGTTGGCGGAGCCCTGGAACATGAGGTGCTCGAACAGGTGGGCCAGGCCGGTGCGGCCCTTGACCTCGTGGCGGGAGCCCACGTCGTACCAGAGGCAGACGGCGGCGACCGGGGTGAGGTGGTCCTCGGAGAGGACGACGCGCAGGCCGTTGGCCAGGCGGTGCTCGGTGATGGCGATGCCTCGGGTTGAGGCGGGGGCCGGGTTGGCCATGCGCTCGGGTCCTTCCCGTCGTCGATGTCGGGGGTTCGTGTGGCGTCCCCATTGTGGTGCAACGCGCGAAGGGCGCGGATGTGTCCGCGCTGGCGGGGCGTTCGCCAGGGGCGGAAGAGGGGCGGCGGCGGGGATTGTCGGCGGGAGGGTCCACAATGGGGGCGCTGAGCCGTGATCCGAAGCAGAGCAGAACGCAGACGCAGACAAGACGCAAGGGAGCCCCGCCGCGATGGCCCGCCGCAGTTCGCAGACCCCGCCGCCCGGAGATTTCGAGGAGCGGATCCTCGATGTCGACGTCGTGGACGAGATGCAGGGCTCCTTCCTGGAGTACGCCTACTCGGTGATCTACTCGCGCGCGCTGCCGGACGCGCGGGACGGTCTGAAGCCGGTGCACCGGCGGATCCTGTACCAGGCCAACGAGATGGGCCTGCGCCCGGAGCGGGGGCACGTGAAGTGCGCCCGTCTGGTGGGCGAGGTGATGGGTCGGCTGCACCCGCACGGTGACGCGTCGATCTACGACTCGGTCGTCCGCATGGCGCAGCCGTTCTCGATGCGGCTGCCGCTGATCGACGGCCACGGGAACTTCGGTTCGCTGGGCAACGACGACCCGCCGGCCGCGATGCGTTACACCGAGTCGCGGCTGACGGCCGCGTCGATGGCGATGGTGGAGTCGATCCACGAGGACACGGTCGACTTCGGTCCGAACTACGACGGCAGCGAGCAGGAGCCGATGGCGCTGCCGGCCGCGTTCCCGAACCTGCTGGTGAACGGCGCGACGGGGATCGCGGTCGGTATGGCGACCAATATGCCGCCGCACAACCTGTCCGAGGTGGTGGCGGCCGCCCGGCACCTGATCAAGCACCCGAACGCGGACCTGGACACGCTGATGCGGTTCGTGCCCGGTCCGGACCTGCCGACGGGCGGGCGGATCGTGGGCCTGTCGGGCGTCCGGGACGCCTACGAGTCGGGTCGCGGCACCTTCAAGATCCGGGCGACGACGACGGTGGAGGCGGTGACGGCCCGCCGCAAGGGCATCGTGGTCACCGAGCTGCCGTACAACGTCGGCCCGGAGAAGGTGATCTCGAAGATCAAGGACCTGGTCAACGCGAAGAAGCTGCAGGGCATCGCGGACGTCAAGGACCTCACCGACCGCGAGCACGGGCTGCGGCTGGTGATCGAGGTGAAGAACGGCTTCGTGCCGGAGGCGTTGCTGGAGCAGCTGTACAAGCTGACGCCGATGGAGGAGACCTTCGGCATCAACAACGTGGCGCTGGTGGACGGGCAGCCGCTGACGCTGGGTCTGAAGGAGCTGCTGGAGGTCTACGTCGACCACCGCTTCAACGTGGTGCGCCGGCGCAGCGACTTCCGTCGGCGCAAGCGCCAGGAGCGGCTGCACCTGGTCGAGGGCCTGCTGGTGGCGCTGGTCGACATCGACGAGGTCATCGCGATCATCCGGTCGAGCGACAACGCGGCGCAGGCGAAGGAGCGCCTGATGGAGCGCTTCTCGCTGTCGGAGACGCAGACGGCGTACATCCTGGACACCCCCCTGCGGCGGCTGACCCGGTTCGACCGGGTGGAGCTGGAGGAGGAGCAGGCGAAGCTGACCGCGGAGATCGCGGAGCTGACGGAGATCCTGGAGTCGGACGCGCGGCTGCGCAGCGTGGTGTCGGGCGAGCTGGCGGCGGTGTCGAAGCAGTTCGGCACGGAGCGGCGGACGGTGCTGCTGGAGGCGGGTGCGGCGCCGTCGGCGGCGCTGTCGGTGCCGCTGGAGGTGGCGGACGACCCGTGCCGGGTGCTGCTGTCGTCGACGGGCCTGCTGGCGCGGACGGCGGACGGCGAGCCGTTCGAGCTGTCGGAGAAGCGGGCGAAGCACGATGTGATCGTGTCGGCGGTGCCGGCCACGGCGCGGGCGGACGTGGGTGTGGTGACGTCGGCGGGCCGGGTGCTGCGGCTGCCGGTGATCGACCTGCCGGCGCTGCCGCCGACGCCGTCGCCGACGCTGGCGGGCGGGGCCGCGGTGGACGAGTTCCTGCGTCTGGAGGCGGGTGAGCGGGTGCTGGCGCTGACGACGCTGGACGAGTCCTCGCCGGGGCTGGCGCTGGGCACCGTGCAGGGTGTGGTGAAGCGGGTGGTCCCGGAGTGGCCGGCGAACAAGGACGAGTTCGAGGTGATCGCGCTCAAGGAGGGCGACGAGCTGGTCGGCGCGGTGGAACTGCGCACGGGCGAGGAGGACTTGGTCTTCATCACGTCGGACGCCCAGCTGCTGCGCTATCCGGCGGGGCAGGTCCGTCCGCAGGGCCGGCCGGCCGGTGGGATGGCGGGGATCAAGCTGACGGACGGTGCCCGGGTGCTGTCGTTCACCGCGGTGGATCCGGCGGCGGACGCGGTGGTGGTCTCGGTGGCCGGTGCCTCGGGCACGCTGACGGGCGAGGCGCAGTCGACGTGGAAGCTCACGCCGTTCGAGCAGTACCCGCGCAAGGGGCGGGCCACGGGTGGTGTCCGCTGTCAGCGCTTCCTGCGCGGTGAGGATTCGCTCTCCTTCGCGTGGGCGGGCGCGGCGCCGGCCCGGGCGGCGACGGCCAAGGGCGCTCCGGTCGACCTGCCGGAGCGCGACCCGCGGCGGGACGGCTCGGGCACGCCGGTGACGGCGCCGATCGCGGTGGTGGCCGGCCCGGCGTAGCGCGCCGGGTACGGGTTCGCGGCCCGGCGTAGCGCGCCGGGTACGGGTTCGCGGCCCGCGGCGGGACACCTCCGGGTGTTCCGCCGCGGGCTTTTCGGTACGGGTAGCCTTGCCTGCGTGAGCACGTGTGCGACGTTGTCGCGGGAGCTGTCCGAGCCGCTGGCCGCCACCGCGGCGACCGCCACCACCTGGCTGCTGTTGGAGCAGAACGGTCCGTGGGGGGCGAAGGCGCTGGGTGAGAGCCATCTGGACGCGGCGGTGGGGCGGGCGCTGGAGGCGGCGGCCGCCGGGACCGGGGTGCGGGTGGCGCTGATCCGTCGTCCGGGGCGGCACGCGGACTGTCTGCCGACCGCGCGGCACGAGGTGGTCGTGGCGCACGCGGTGCCGGGTCGGAGCTGGGTGCGCCGGGGGGCGGTGGCCGATCCGGCGGAGCTGTTGGAGTTGGACTTCGCGGCGCTGGGTGCCGGCGATCACGGCGGCTTCGGTGCCGAGCACGTGGGCGGGCCGATCGCGCTGGTGTGCACGAACGGGCGCCGGGACCGCTGTTGCGCGCTGTTGGGGCGGCCGCTGGCGGCGGAGTTGGCGGCCGCCGGGCACAGCGAGGTGTGGGAGGTGACGCACCTGGGCGGGCACCGCTTCTCCCCCACGATGCTGGTGCTGCCGTACGGCTACGCGTACGGGCGGCTGACGGCGGAGAGCGCCAAGGAGGTGCTGGCGGCGACGGCGGCCGGGCAGATGGTGCCGGAGTGGTCGCGGGGCCGTTCGGGCTGGGACCGTCCGGGTCAGGCGGCCGACCATGCGGTGCGGGTGGCGGCCGGGGAGACCGCGGTGGACGCGCTGACGGTGGCGCAGCGGCCGGCGGGCGAGGGGCGCTGGCTGGTCGGGGTGGTGCACGAGGACGGCCGGGCCTGGGAGGTCGAGGTCGTCGAGGGGGCGAGCGAGCCGGCCCGGCCGGAGAGCTGTGGCAAGGCGGCGGGGACGCCGTCGCGGATGGACGTGGCGGCGGTCCGGCAGGTGGCGTAGCGGGGGCGCCGGGTCGGGGTGAGTGCCGGCCGGCCTCCGGATCCGGCTTCGCACGGTGACGACTTCGCGCTGTGACGGCCTTCCCACCGCGGCGGCTGCGCGCCGTGAAGCTTCGCACCGTGACGACTTTCCCGCCGTCACGGCTTCCCACCGTGACGGCCCCGCGCCCGTGGGGGTGGGCGCGGGACCGCCGGTGCGGCGAACGGCCCCGCGCCCGCTGTCCGGGGTGGCACGGGGCCGTTCCGTCGGGGCGGCTCAGCCGGTGGCGGCCTTGCCGACGAACTCGGTGGTGTAGGTGCGGGCGAGGTCGATCGTGCCCTCCTTGCCCTTGACGTCCGGGTGGAAGGCCGCGAGCACGGCGAGCACGGTCCTGGGGCCGTCGGCGGGCATCACTCCGTCGGTGGTGAACATCGGCAGCGTCGCCTTGATCGCGGCCGCGTACTGCTCGGCCCCGCCCTGGGCGTAGTCGGCGGGCATCTTCGCGGCGATCTCCTCCGGGGTGTGGGTGGACATCCACTTGAGGGTCTTCACGAAGGCGTTGGCGAGCTTCTGGGTGGTGTCCTTGTTCTTCTCCACCCAGTCGGTGTTCATGTAGAGCGAGGATGACGGGTAGAGCCCGCCGAGCGCGTCGCGCGAGCCCTGCGGGGTGCGCATGTCGTAGAGGATCTTGCCGAGGCCCTTGTCCAGGACGGTGGCCACCGTCGGGTCGGTGGTCATGCCGGCGTCGATGCTGCCCTGCTGGAGGGCGGCGATGAAGGTCTGGCCGGCGCCGACGGCGATCGGGCTGAACTCGCTCACGGCGGTGCCGTTCTTGACGGCGAGGTACTTGGTGAGGAAGTCGGTGGAGGAGCCGATGCTGGTGACGCCGAGCTTGCGTCCCTTGAAGTCGGCGCCGGACGTGATGGCCCCGGCCTGCTTGGTGGAGACGATCTCGACCTCGCCGGGGGCCTGCGAGAACTGGACCACGGACTCGACGTTCTTGCCCTTGGCCTGCAGGTCGATGGTGTGGTCGTAGAAGCCGACCGCACCCTGGACGTCGCCGGCGAGCAGCGCGGTGGTGGCGTTGACGCCGGCGGGCTCGCTCATCAGCTCGACGTTGACGCCGGCCTCGCCGAAGTACCCGAGGCGCTGGGTGAGCATGGCGGGCAGGTAGATGACCTTGTCCAGGCCGCCGACCATGATCTTGACCTTGGGGCCGTCCACCTTCTGCCCCGCCGGGATCGCGGCGTGGGACGCGGAGGCGGCATCGTTGGCGCAGGCGGTGAGGGGGAGCAGCAGGACGGCGGCGAGGGCGGTGGCGGCGGCTCTGCCGGTCGGGTTCGGGCGCATGGGTGGGGGCCTCTCTGCGGAGGGACGGGCGGAGGGAAGGGCGGTGCCGGCAAGCGGGGGTGCCGGCGAGCGGGGGTGCCGGCGAGCGGGGGTGCCGACGGGCGGGGTGCCGGTCAGCGGCCGTCGCCGGAGTCGGCGGGCTTCCAGCGGAAGAGCTTCTTCTCGGCGAAGGTCAGCAGCCCTTCGGTGAGCAGCGCGACGACGGCCAGGATGGTCATCGCGGCGTACACGCCGGCCGCGTTGAAGGTGCCCTGGGCGGCCGCGACGAGCAGGCCGAGGCCCTTGGTGGCGCCGATGTACTCGCCGACGATGGCGCCGATCAGCGCGAAGCCGAAGCTGACGTGCAGGCTCGTGAAGATCCAGGTGGTGGCGGCGGGGATGACCACCTGGAGGGTGACCTTGCGGTTGTCGGCGCCCAGGATGCGGGCGTTGGCGACGAGGTTGCGGTCCACCTCGCGGGCGCCCTGGAAGGCGTTGAAGAAGACGGGGAAGAACACCAGCACCACGGCCGAGGCGATCTTGGAGGCCGGCCCCAGCCCGAACCAGATCAGGAAGATCGGTGCCAGGACGATCCGCGGGATGGCGTTCAGCACCTTGATGTAGGGCCCGAACACGTCGGCCAGGAAGCGGATCCGGCCGAGCGCGATGCCCAGCAGCACGCCGCCGGTGACGCCGAGCACCCAGCCGCTGAGGGCCTCGTAGAGGGTGTAGCCGATCTGTTCGCCGAGCGGCCCCTGGGCGGTGCCGTGGGTGATCCACTGCCAGATCTGGGCCCAGATCCTCGACGGCTGGGAGAAGTTGAACGGGTCGACGACCTCGGTGCGGGCGCAGAGCTCCCAGAGGCCGAGGAAGGCGAGCAGGACCGCGATCCGGGCCCCGTTGACGCTCAACCTGCGGTTGCGGGCGGCCCGTTCGCGGGCCTCGGTACGGCTGGCGGGGGCGGCCGCGGGCTTGGCGGCGGCCACGGTGGTCTCAAGCGGCACGACCCGCTCCTCTCTCGCGGGTGATGCGCACCTCTTCGCCGAGCGAGGCCCAGATCTCGCGGTACAGCTCGACGAACCTCGGCTCCAGCCGGACGGCCTCCACGGTGCGCGGGCGGGGCAGGTCGACGGTGAAGACCTCCTTGACGGTGGCCGGGCCGGCGGTCATCACGACGACCCGGTCGGCCAGCGCGATGGCCTCGTCCAGGTCGTGGGTGACGAAGACGACCGACGAGCCGGTGCCGGCCCAGAGCTCCAGCAGCTGGTCGGACATCAGGGCGCGGGTCTGCACGTCGAGCGCCGAGAACGGCTCGTCCATCAGCAGGATCCCCGGGTCGTTGACGAACGTCTGGGCCAGGGCGACCCGCTTGCGCATGCCGCCGGAGAGCTGGTGGGGGTAGCGGTCCTCGAAGGCGGCCAGGCCGACCCGGGCCAGCCAGTCGCGGGCCCGCTCCCGGGCCTCGGCGGCCGGGACGCCGCGGAACCGCGGGCCGGCCGCGACGTTCGACAGGACGGTCCGCCAGGGGAAGACGGCGTCCTGCTGGAAGACGAAGCCGACCTGCGGGTTGATCCCGTCGACCGGCTCCCCGTACACCCGGACGTCGCCCTCGGTGGGCTCCTCCAGGCCGCTGACCAGCGTCAGCGTGGTGGACTTGCCGCAGCCGGTGGGGCCGACGACGGCGACGAACTCGCCCTGCGCGACGGTCAGGTCGAGATCGCGGACGGCGGTGTGCAGCGCCCCGGACGGGGTGCGGAAGCGCTTGGTGGCGCCGCTCAACTCGATCGCGGGAGCCGGCGTCGGGTCCGGCACCGGGGTTGTACGCATGTGACCTCCCGGGTCTGTGCTTGCCCCGGGAGGCTAGGAGCGGGCCGGGCGGCGGCGGGAGCCTTCTCGGCGTACTGCGGGTTCTCCGCGTTGAGGGGTGTTCTGCTCGTTTTGCTTCCGCTACAACAGCGGGGACGCGGCTGACAGAAACACCCCGGAAACGTAGGGTGTGCCGACCACAGGGCCGACCACAGGAGAGGAGGCCCCGGATGAAGCACCCCCGCCTGAGGCAGCCCCGTCTGAAGCACCCCCGCCGCCCCCGCCGGGTCTTCGCCCAGCTCCTGCTGAGTCAGACCGTCGTCACCGTCGGCGTCACCGTGGTCACCGCCGGGCTGTTCCTCGCCCCGGTCAGCTCCGAACTGGACCACGACGCGATGCAGCGTGCGCTGTCGATCGCCCAGGCCACCGCCGGCGACGAGGCGATCGCCCGGGCCGCCGAGGCGCGCGACTCCGCCACCGCCCAGCGCAACGCCGAGCAGGTCCGGCTGGCCACCGGCGCCAGCTTCGTCGTGGTCACCGACGTGGACGGGATCCGGCTCTCGCACACCGACCCGGGCCGGATCGGCCACCGGGTCTCCACCGATCCCGAGCCCGCGCTCAGCGGCCGCAGCGTCACCGCCATCCAGGAGGGCACGCTGGGCCGCACCGCCCGCGGCAAGGTGCCGCTGCGGATCGCCGACGGGCGGATCGTCGGCGAGGTGTCGGTCGGCATCAGCGACGACTCGATCCGGCGCCGGCTGCTGAAGATGCTCACCGGGATCCTGCTCTGCGCCGGCGCCGGCCTCGCCGCCGGCACCGCCGCCACCCTGGTACTGGCCCGGCGGCTGAAGCGCCGCACCCACAACATCGCACTGGCCGACATCTCGGCGCTGCTGGTGGAGCGCGAGGCGATGCTGCACGGCATCCGCGAGGGCATGGTGGCGCTGGACGAGCGCGGCCGGATCCGGCTGGCCAACGACGAGGCGGTACGGCTGCTCGGCCTGCCCGCGGGCAGCACCGGACGGCCGATCGACGCGGTGCTCCCGCCCGGGCGGCTGGCCGACGTGCTGGCCGGGCGGATCGCCGGCACCGACCTGCCGGCCGTCCGGGACGACCGGGTGCTGGTGGTGAACCGGATGGCCACGGCCGAGGGAGGCGCGGTGGTCACACTGCGCGACCGCACCGAGCTGGAGTCGCTGGTCCGCGAGCTGGACACCACGCGCAGCCTCACCGAGGCGCTGCGGGCCCAGGACCACGAGCACGCCAACCGGATGCACACCCTGCTCGGCCTGCTGGAGCTGGGCCGGCACGAGCAGGCCGTGGAGTTCATCTCCGAGCAGTCGGGCTCGCACGCGGCGGTCGCGGCCCGGATCGCCGAGCAGGTCCAGGACCCGCACGTGGCCGCGCTGCTCGCGGGCAAGGCGGCGGTCGCCGGCGAGCGCGGCGTCCGGCTGGCGGTCGCCCCGGCCACGCACCTGCCGGACGCGGTGGTGGACGCCCGGGCGCTGGTCACCGTGCTCGGCAACCTGATCGACAACGCCGTGGACGCGCTGGCCCCGGGCGGTGGCGGCAGGGTGGAGGTGGTGCTGGCCGCAGCCGGCGCCACTCTGCTCGTGGAGGTGTCGGACAGCGGCCCGGGGGTGCCGGAGGGACTGCGCGAGCGGGTCTTCGAGGAGGGGTGGAGCAGCAAGGACGCGCCCGCGCACCGGCCGCGCGGGCTGGGGCTGGCCATGGTGCGGCGGCTGGTCGAGCGGACCGGCGGCCGGATCGTGCTGGACGCGGGCCCGCTCGGCGGGGCCCGGTTCACCGTGGAGCTGCCCGAGGCGCTGCACACCGCGGCCCTGCCCGGCGAAGGCCCGGACGTCCGTGGGGACCACCGGTCCACCGGCCCTCTCGTGGAGGCGTGATGATCGACGTACTCGTGGTGGACGACGACTTCCGGGTCGCCGACGTGCACGCCGCGTACGTGGCCAAGGTGCCGGGCTTCCGGGTCACCGGCACCGCGCACTCGGCCGCCGAGGCGCTGGCCGCCCTGGAGCGGCGCCCGGTCGACCTGCTGCTGCTCGACCACCACCTGCCGGACGAGACGGGTCTCGCCCTGGTCCGGCGGCTGCGCGAACGGCAGGTGGCCTGCGACGTGATGATGGTGACCGCCGCCCGGGACGTCTCCACCGTGCACGCGGCGATGCAGCACGGCGCCCTGCAGTACCTGGTCAAGCCGTTCACCTTCGCCGGCCTGCGGGAGAAGCTCGTCGCCTACGCTCAGTTGCGGCACGCGCTGGCCGGACCGGCCGCCCGCGAGGCCGGCCAGGACGAGGTGGACCGGCTGTTCGCGACCCTGCGCAGCGCGGCGGCCCCGGCGGCCGCGCTGCCCAAGGGGCACTCGGCGCCCACCACCGACCTGGTGCTCGGGGTGCTGCGCCGGGCCGGCCGGCCGCTCTCCGCCCAGGAGGTCGCGGACGCCACCGGGCTGAGCCGCTCCACTGCGCAGCGCTACCTCAAGCAGTTGGAGCGCGACAGCCGGCTGCGGCTGACCCTGCGCTACGGCGACACCGGCCGCCCCGAGCACCGCTACGGGCTGGCCGCCCGCAGCTGACCGGGGACCGGCCGCCGGCGACGGCCCGGACCGGGCCCGGTCCGGAGCCGTCCGACCCCGCCGCGGACCGGACCCGCCCGACCCCGCCGCGGACCGGAGCCGTCCGCCCCCGCCGCGGACGCACCGCACCCCGGCGGTCCTGGGACCACCGGGGTGCGCGTCTGCGGGCTGCTCGGGCCCGTCCTGCGGATCAGGTCGGCTCAGGCCGCCCCGGCTCCGGTCAGGGAGCGGACCTCCAGCTCGGCGTAGCGGTCCGCGTCGGCCGGCTCGGGCGAGGTGAGGGTGCCGATCCAGCCGGCCAGGAAGCCCAGCGGGATGGAGACGATGCCGGGGTTCTCCAGCGGGAACCAGTGGAAGTCCACCCCCGGGAAGAGCGCCGCCTTGCTCCCGGAGACCACCGGGGAGAAGGCCACCAGCAGCACCGCCGGGACCAGCCCGCCGTACACCGACCAGACCGCGCCGCGGGCGGTGAACCGCCGCCAGAACAGGCTGTACAGCAGCACCGGCAGGTTGGCCGAGGCCGCGACGGCGAAGGCCAGGCCGACCAGGAAGGCGACGTTCATCTGCTGGGCGAAGAGGCTGAGCGCGATCGCGACCGCCCCGATCACCACCGCGGCGATCCGGGCCACGCCGACCTCCTCGCGCTCGGTGGCGCCCCCGCGTGCGTGCTCGCCGCGTGCCCGCCCCCCGCGTGCCCGCCGGGAGGCCGGGACGGCGGCCCGGCGTCCGCGGCGCCGCGGACGGCCGCGCCAGGCGCCCGCCCAGATGTCGTGCGCGAAGGCCGCCGAGGAGGCGAGCGTCAGACCGGCCACCACGGCCAGGATGGTGGCGAACGCGATCGCCGAGATCAGCGCGAACAGCACTACGCCGCCGGTGCTCCCGTTGCCGCCGCCCAGCACCAGGGCGAGCAGCGGCACGGCGGTGTTGCCCGCCGGGTTCGCGTGCCGCACCTCGGCCGAGCCGACCAGCGCGGTGGCGCCCAGGCCGAGCGCGATGGCCATCAGGTAGAAGCCGCCGACCAGCCCGATCGCCCACATCGTGGAGCGCCGCGCGGCCCGCGCGGTGGGCACGGTGTAGAAGCGGGAGAGGATGTGCGGCAGGCCGGCGGTGCCCAGCACCAGGGCCAGGCCGAGGCTGAAGAAGTCCAGCCGGCTGGTGGCGCTCGCGCCGTACTTGAGCCCCGGCTCCAGGTACCGCCGCCCGGCGCCGCTGTGCTGGGCGGCCTGCCGCATCAGCTCGGCGACGTCGCCGTGGAAGCGCACCATCAGCAGCACGGTGAGCAGCACCGAGCCGGCGACCAACAGGACGGCCTTGACGATCTGGATCCAGGTGGTGGCGCGCATGCCGCCCACCGTGACGTAGACGATCATCAGACCGCCCACCGCGACGATGGTCCAGGTCCGCGCTCCGGAGCTGTTGGTGCCGAGCAGCAGGGCCACCAGGCTGCCGGCGCCGACCATCTGGGCGACCAGGTAGAAGAGCGTGACGACGATGCTGGCGCCGCCGGCCGCCGCCCTGACCTTCCGTCGGCGCAGCCGCAGCGCGAGCACGTCGGCCAGGGTGTACCGGCCGGCGTTGCGGACGAGCTCGGCGACGAGCATCAGCACCACCAGCCAGGCGACCAGGAAGCCGATGCTGTAGAGCACGCCGTCGTAGCCGTAGAGCGCGATCAGCCCGGCGACGCCGAGGAAGGAGGCGGCGGAGAGGTAGTCGCCGGAGAGCGCGAAGCCGTTCTGCAGCGGGGTGAAGTCGCGCCCGCCGGCGTAGAAGTCCTCGGCGGCGCTGCCGCGGCGGCCGACCCAGACGGTGATGGCCAGGGTGACCAGGACGATCACGGCGAACAGTGCGATGGCCAGGTCGTGGTGGTCCCCGGTGGGGGCGACGGGGGGCGGGGTGGCGGTCCTCATCGCAGCTGGTCCTGGGTGTCCCAGCGCAGCGACAGGGCCGCGCGGTCGCGCTTGGTGCGGGCGTTGCGGGCGTAGAGCCAGGTGAGCAGGAAGGTCGTGGCGAACTGCAGCAGGCCGAGCAGCCACGCCACGTTCACCGGGCCGGCCACCTGGCTGCGCATCACCCCGGGGGCGACCGCCTGGGCGGCCACGTACATCAGGTACCAGCCGAGGAAGGCGCCGCCGGCGGGGAAGACGAAGGCCCGGTAGCCGCGCCTGATCTCCTGGAACGCGTCGCTGGCCTGGACCGCCCGGTACACCTCGGTTCTGCTGTCCACGGCCGGCTCGGCCGCGGTCGCCCCGGCGACGGGCCGGGGCCGGGCGGGCGGAACGGGATGCGCCGACTGAAAGGACCGGGCGGACTGGACGGGCTGCGCGGGCCCGGCGGCGACGGTGGGCCGGCCGGGCACCGGCCCGCCCGGCGCGGCAACCGCCCGGTCCTGCCGTGGCGCCGGCCGCCCCGCCTCGGGTTCCGGCCGTTCGGCCCGGGGTGCGGCGGCGGGAGCGGCCCACCAGTCGAAACGCTGCCCCTGCCCGGGACTGCTCGTCTGCTGCTGTGGCACTGCTGCTCCTGGACCGGTGGGTGTGCTGACCGAACCATGATGGAGGCCTGCGAACCCCGCCAACTCCCAATGCAGATACGTTCACTCGATGAGGTGATCGATCATCCGACAGACGCTCATGCGACTACTGCTGCGTACCGGTGATTCCGTGCCGGAAGGCGTACGCGACGGCCTGCGCCCGGTCCCGGACGGCCGTCTTGGCGAAGAGGTTGTTGATGTGGGTCTTCACGGTGGCCGGGCTGACGAACAGCCGCTGGGCGATCTCGGTGTTGGAGAGCCCCTCCGCGATCAGCGCCAGCACCTCGGCCTCGCGGGCGGTCAGCCCGTCCGGCAGCTCCGCCGGCCCGGAGGGGCCGATCGCCCCGACGGCGCCCACCGGAGCGGCGGCCGGCGGGGCGGCGGCCCGGGTCTCGTCCGCCAGCCGTTCGAGCAGGCGCAGCTGGACCTGCGGTGAGAGCCCGGCCGCGCCCGAGCGGACGTCGGCGATGGCCCGGGCGATCTCCTCGCCGCCCGCGTCCTTGGTGAGGTAGCCGCGCGCACCGGCCCGCAGCGCGGGGAAGAGCGAGTCGTCGTCGGCGTAGGTGGTGAGCACGACCACCTCGGTCTCCGGATGGGCGGCCCGGATCCGCCCGGTCGCCTCGACGCCGTCGCAGCGCGGCATCCGCAGGTCCATCAGCACCACGTCCGGGTGGTGCCGCTCCACCAGGGCGACGGCCTCCTCGCCGTCCGCGGCGGCGCCCACCACCTCGATGCCGGGCAGGAGGCCGAGCAGCATCACGATGCCCTCGCGCACCACCGTCTGGTCGTCCGCGACCAGCACCCTGATCGGGCCCGGCCCGTCCTGCCCGCTCACGCCGGCACCCGCAGCAGCACGCGCCACCCTCCCTCGTCCGGGCCCGCCAGCAGGGTGCCGCCGAGCAGTTCCGCGCGTTCGCGCATCCCCAGCAGACCGTACCCGCTGCCGCTGGCGGCCAGCTCACCCGTGCGGTCGGAGCGGGCCGCGGTGTTGCGGACCTCCAGCTCCACCGCCTCGGGCAGGTAGCGCAGTTCGACGGTGCAGCGTGCGCCGGGGGCGTGTTTGCGCACGTTGGTCAGCGCCTCCTGCACGGTGCGCCGCACCGCGAGCCCCGCCTCGGCGGCCAGCGGGCGCGGCGTCCCGGTCACCGCGAACGCGGCCAGCTCACGCGCCGTCAGCTCCACCAGGAACTCCCCGACCGGGGTGAACTCGCCGCGGAGCGCGGAGAGCGCCTGCCGGGTCTCGGCCAATCCGTCCTGTGCCATCCGGCGGGCGGCGACCACCCGTTCGCGGACCTGCTCCCGGTCGGTGCCAGCGTCCAGCATCAGCCGGGCCGCCTCCAGGTGGACCAGCTGGGCCGAGAGGCTGTGGGCGAGCACGTCGTGGATCTCCCGGGCGATCCTGGCCCGTTCGGCGAGGGCGGCGGTCTCGGCCTCGGCGGCCCGGGCGGCCCGTTCCTGGGCGAGCAGCCGCCGCGCGGTGCCGCGGGCCTCGGCGTCGAGGCGCAGCAGGTAGCCGAGGACGGTCAGCCCGCCGACGGTGGCGCAGACGGCGAGCCAGCTCTCCCAGCTGGCGGCGGTGTACGAGCCGAAGGCGGCCACGGCCGTGGCCAGCGCGGCCCCCATCGGCAGCCGGACCAGGGCGGCGACGGCGAGGCCGGCCCAGGTGAAGTCGGCCAGTACGTAGGCCCGCCCGAGCTCGGCGAGCCAGGCGCCGCCGATCAGGACGCCGGCCAGCGCGAGCGAGGGGAGCAGCCGCTGTTCCCGGCTGACCCGCAGGAAGGCCGCCACCACCAGGATCGTCGCGACCAGGCCCGCGACCGCCGCGGCCGCGGTCCAGCCGGTGTACCCGCCGCGGGAGTACATCCCCCAGATCACCGTGACGAGCAGCACGAGCCGGCCGGCCACGGTGAGGATCCGCCGCGGCCGGCTCTCGGCCTCCCGCTCCAGCCCCTCGCGGGACGGCCAGCGGGTCCAGGACCACTCGGGCACGGGTGTCTCCTCCGGGGGTCTTCGGTGCTGCGGTCGCCGGGCCCGCGGCCGCGCGGGTCGGGTGCGGTCAGTGGGCCGCGGTGGCCCCGTACGAGGGCTCCAGGGTCCGTGCCCTCCAGTTCACCACGAGCGACCTGACCAGCAGCAGGACCGCCAGGCCGAGCAGCAGCGCGCTGCCGGTCTGGTGGACGTGCAGGGCCGCGCCGATGCCGAACAGGCCGAGCCGGATCGCGATCATGCCCGACCAGGCGGCCACCGTGGCCCTGGTGCCCTTGGCCCAGACCGCGCCGTCCTCGCCGCGCCAGAGCCGGACGGTCCAGCCCCAGACGCAGCCCATCGCGAGCACGGCCAGCAGCGAGCAGGCCAGCAGGGCGACGGACGTCCCGGGGTGGGCGCGGTCGACGAGCTGCGGGTCCCGCAGCGCGAGCGCGCCGAGGAGTACCGGGAGCAGCCACGTGCGGCGGCCGGAGTCCAGGCGTTGCGCGCGCATCTGACGCTGGACCACGAGGACCATCACCACGATGATCACAAGGACGTTGGCGAGGGCGGTCATCGGACTCTCCGTCCCGACGGAAGGCGGACTGGGCAGACCTCACCGACGCTACGGATCCGGCCCGGCCGGGTGATCGGAGCCGGGGTGGACCGGGGACGGACCGGGGTGGAACCGACGGCAGAGGGCCCTCCACCCGTGGGTGGAGGGCCCTCGCTGCCCGGGTCGGGCTCAGGCGTCGATGCGGGAGCGGTCCAGGGTGGCCGCCGAGTCCACGATGAACTCCTTGCGCGGGGCGACGTCGTTGCCCATCAGCAGGTCGAAGATCCGCTCGGCCTGCTCCAGGTCGCCCAGGTTGATCCGGCGCAGGGTGCGGTGGCGCGGGTCCATGGTGGTCTCGGCCAGCTGGTCGGCGTCCATCTCACCGAGGCCCTTGTAGCGCTGCACCGGGTCCTTCCAGCGCAGGCCCTTGCGCTGGAACTCCAGCAGGGTGGAGCGCAGCTCGGCGTCGGAGTAGGTGTAGTGGTACTTCTCCTGGCCGCGCTTGGGGTTGGTGAGCTCGATCCGGTGCAGCGGCGGGACGGCCGCGAAGACCCGGCCCTGCTCGACCATGGGGCGCATGTACCGCTGAAACAGCGTCAGCAGCAGGCAGCGGATGTGCGATCCGTCGACGTCGGCGTCGGCCATGAAGATGACCCGGCCGTAGCGGGCCTGGTCGATGTCGAAGGTGCGGCCCGAACCGGCCCCTATCACCTGGATGATCGCGGCGCACTCGGCGTTCTTGAGCATGTCGCTCACGGACGCCTTCTGCACGTTGAGGATCTTGCCGCGGATCGGCAGCAGGGCCTGGAACTCGGAGTTGCGGGCGAGCTTGGCGGTGCCGAGCGCGGAGTCGCCCTCGACGATGAAGAGTTCGCTGCGGTCGACGTCGTCGCTGCGGCAGTCGGCCAGCTTGGCCGGCAGCGAGCTGGTCTCCAGCGCGGTCTTGCGGCGCTGGGCCTCCTTGTGCTGGCGGGCGGCGACGCGGGTGCGGGCGGCCGCGACGACCTTCTCCAGCACGGCGCGGGCCTGCAGTTTCTCGTCCTTCTTGGCCGAGGTGAGGAAGGCCTTGAGCTCCTTGGCGACGACGGCCGCGACGATCCGGTTGGCCGCCGAGGTGCCCAGCACCTCCTTGGTCTGGCCCTCGAACTGCGGCTCGGCGAGCCGGACGGTGACCACCGCGGTGAGGCCCTCGGTGGCGTCGTCCTTGGTGATGTCGTCCTCGGCGACGCGCAGCAGCTTGGCGGAGCGCAGCGCTTCGTTGACCGTCTTGGCGAGCGAGCGCTCGAAGCCGGTGACGTGGGTGCCGCCCTTGGGGGTGGCGATGATGTTCACGAAGGAGCGCAGCGTGGTGTCGTAGCCGGCGCCCCAGCGCAGTGCGATGTCCACGCCGAGGTGGCGGGTGACCTCGGTGGGCGTCATGTGGCCGAGCTCGTCCAGGACGGGGACGGTCTCCTTGAAGGTGCCCTCGCCGCGCAGCCGCAGCACGTCGCAGACCGGCTTGTCGGGCGCCAGGAACTCGCAGAACTCGGCGATGCCGCCGTCGTAGCGGAACGTCGCCTCCTCGACCTGGTCGCTCTCGGTCAGCCGCTCGTCACGGACGAGGATGGTCAGGCCGGGGACGAGGAAGGCGGTCTGCCGGGCCCGGCTGTGCAGGTGCTCCAGCGAGAGGCGGGCGTCCTTGAGGAAGATCTGCCGGTCCGCCCAGTAGCGGATCCTGGTCCCGGTGCGGGTCTTGGGCACCTTGCGGACCTTGCTCAGCCCGTTGGCCGGCTCGAACGGGGCGTCCGGGCTGGTCTCGGTGAAGATGCCGGGGGTGCCGCGGCGGAAGCTGATCGCGTGGGTGTGGCCGCTGCGGTCGACCTCGACGTCCAGGCGGGCGGAGAGCGCGTTCACCACGGAGGCGCCGACGCCGTGCAGACCGCCGGAGGCCGCGTAGGAGCCGCCGCCGAACTTGCCGCCGGCGTGCAGCTTGGTCATCACGACCTCGACGCCGGACAGCCCGGTCTTGGGCTCGACGTCGACCGGGATGCCGCGGCCGTTGTCGCGGACCTCCACCGAGGAGTCGTCGTGCAGGACGACCTCGATCCGGTCGCAGTAGCCGCCGAGGGCCTCGTCGACCGAGTTGTCGATGATCTCCCAGAGGCAGTGCATCAGGCCACGGCTGTCGGTGGACCCGATGTACATGCCGGGGCGCTTGCGAACCGCCTCCAGGCCCTCCAGGACGAGCAGGTGCCGAGCGGTGTAGTTGGAACCGTCGTCGCCGGCCAGCAGTGCGGACGGCACGGTCGTTTCGGCACTCACGCGGCACTCTCCTCAGGTCAAGTTCTGTCTCGTCGGTCACACCGGTCGCATCCGGCTCGGCCGCCAGTGCAGCACATCGCACCGACAGCCGCTCCGCTGCGTGTGCGCACCCCTCCGGTGGGTGCACAGCACGGCGAGCCGGTCCCGCGCAGCTTGTACGCGCTGCGCGAACAAGCGCCGCGCCGGACGGGGAGCGCCGGGGCGCCATCTCCTCCCGGTACCACCGGTCCTGGCGGATCGTGGGGCCGGGTGCAGGCTCCGGAACTGCCGTTATGCAGGCTACCGGGGCCTGGGACGGGGCTTATGCTCCAACCCAGCAGAGGATTATGCTACGCGGACCTCGCACCCCGTTCCGATCGGGCGTTCGAGAGGTGGGCGGATCCTGGGACCCGGCACGCATGAACCACCGGCCCCCGGGGCACGTCCTCATCAACACAGCAGAATCCTCAAAGAAGAAAAGCCACGAGCGGGAACGTTTTCGGCCTGGTTGGATGTTGACCCTGGTACGACAGCTCGTCGAGCTAGAGAAGAGGCGACGTGACTACTGTTCTGACACCTGCGAGCCCGCTCACCGCGGCTGACCGCTGCGACCGCTGCGGCGCCCAGGCCTACCTGCGCGTCGTACTCGCCAGCGGCGGAGAGCTGCTCTTCTGTGCCCACCACGGCCGGAAGTTCGAGCCCGAGCTCAAGAAGATCGCCGTGGAGATACAGGACGAGAGCGGCCGTCTCGGCAGCACCACGACTGCCACGGCCGCCGACGACGAGCGCTGATTCCGGGCGCCACAGCAGCAGCCAGACCACGAGCTGTGTCCGATCGCGCACTGCGCGCGACCGGACAGCCGGGTGACGGGCCCCCTCCCGGGGACCGGTCGCCCGGCTTCGCTGTTTCCGCGTCAGACGGCGATCGCCCGACCACCGGCCGCACGGCCACCGGCCGACGGACCGGTCGGCCGACACTGCCCCCGGGCCGGCCAGGACCGGAAGCGGCAGTGACAGCGACAGCGACAGCGACAGCGACAGCGACAGCGACAGCGACAGGCTGCTACAGCACGGAGCGCACGGCGTCCGAGACGGTGCTCACCCTCGTGTAGACGCCCGGGTGCACCGCCTCCGCACAACCCGTTCCCCAGGAGACCAGCCCGACCAGCCGGCCCGCGACGACCAACGGGCCGCCGCTGTCCCCCTGGCAGGCGTCCCGGCCGCCCTTCTCCTCCCCCGCGCAGACCATGCCGCGGGCGTCGAACCGCCCGTCCGGCCCGCCCGGGTAGGCCTTCGCGCAGGTCTCGTCGGCGATGGTCGACACGTCCACCCCGCGCAGTGTGGGCGAGTAGTCACCCCTCGCAGTGGTGTCCCCCCAGCCGAAGACCCGCGCCGGCGTCCCCGGCCGGTAGGGCTCGGTCTCGCCCTGGCCGACCAGGTCGAGCACCTGCCGGGCACCCTGCGGCTCGGCGAACGAGAGCACCGCGATGTCGTTCATGTTGGCGGAGAAGGAGTAGTCGGGGTGGATCCAGACCGACTCGACCGGCACCTCGCGGCCGGCGGAGCCGCGCAGGTCGTCCCGGCCGAGCACGACCTGCAGCGCCGGCCGGTCGACCCGCTTCCCCCTGGACTCGTCGTAGAAGCAGTGCGCCGCCGTCACCACCTTGGTCGGGGTGACCAGCGCGCCGCCGCAGAACTGGCCGGACCGCCCGCTGCCGAACTGCGGCCGACTGGAGAGCGCCACCATCCACGGGTGGTCGGCCGTGGACACCGCGTTCCCGCCGATGATCCGGCGCTGAGCCTCGACGGAGGCGGCTCCGGGGCCGAGCACGACCAGCGGTGCGGGCAGCGCCGCGAGCAGCGCCAGTGCGGCGGCCTTCCGCCGGCGACCGCCGGGCCGGGCGCTCGCGCGTACCGGCGGCCCGGCCGGGGCGCCGGCGGCGGTCGGCAGATCCGGGCGGTCCGGACGATCCGGGGTGGGCAGCACCGTGACTCCAGGTGGCTCGGCAGCAGGCAACCGGCACAGCGTAGGTGACCGACTACGCGCCGCGACCGCGTCCCGCCGCACGGCCACCCGGACGAGCGACAACGGCCACCCGGACGCTGACGCACCCGGCCCCCGAGCTGCCCGGACCCGCCCCCGGGTGGAGTCCGGGGCGGCCCGCAGGGCGGAGCGCCGCCGGCCCGCCGGGCGGAGCGGAGTGGCCCGAAGTGCTGCGCGTCGAGGCGCCCGCGGACGTCGTCCGGACACGCGAAGGGGCCCGGAGCGGTGTGCTCCGGGCCCCTTCGCCGCAGGGCCGGGCCCTGCGGACGGTCTGCCGATCAGTCCAGGTAGTCGCGCAGCACCTGGGACCGCGACGGGTGGCGCAGCTTCGACATGGTCTTGGACTCGATCTGGCGGATGCGCTCACGGGTGACCCCGTACACCTTGCCGATCTCGTCCAGCGTCTTCGGCTGACCGTCCGTCAGGCCGAAGCGCATCGAGACGACGCCCGCCTCGCGCTCGGACAGGGTGTCCAGCACCGAGTGCAGCTGCTCCTGGAGCAGGGTGAAGGAGACCGCGTCGGCCGGGACGACCGCCTCGGAGTCCTCGATCAGGTCACCGAACTCGCTGTCGCCGTCCTCACCCAGCGGGGTGTGCAGCGAGATGGGCTCGCGACCGTACTTCTGGACCTCGATGACCTTCTCCGGGGTCATGTCGAGCTCCTTGGCCAGCTCCTCCGGGGTGGGCTCGCGGCCCAGGTCCTGGAGCATCTGGCGCTGGACGCGGGCCAGCTTGTTGATGACCTCGACCATGTGCACCGGGATACGGATGGTGCGGGCCTGGTCGGCCATGGCGCGGGTGATCGCCTGGCGGATCCACCACGTCGCGTAGGTCGAGAACTTGTAACCCTTGGTGTAGTCGAACTTCTCGACCGCACGGATCAGACCGAGGTTGCCCTCCTGGATCAGGTCCAGGAAGAGCATGCCGCGGCCGGTGTAGCGCTTGGCCAGCGAGACCACCAGGCGGAGGTTGGCCTCCAGCAGGTGGTTCTTGGCCCGGCGGCCGTCCTCGGCGATGATCTCCAGCTCGCGCTTGAGCTTCGGGGCCAGCTTGTCGGCGGCCGAGAGCTTGTCCTCGGCGAACAGACCGGCCTCGATGCGCTTGGCGAGCTCGACCTCCTGCTCGGCGTTGAGCAGCGGGACCTTGCCGATCTGCTTCAGGTAGTCCTTGACCGGGTCGGCGGTGGCACCGGCGACGGCGACCTGCTGGGCCGGCGCGTCGTCCTCGTCGTCGTCGGAGAGGACGAAGCCCTCCGACTCCTCCTCCGGGGCGTCGCCCTCGGTGGCGGCCTTGTCGCCGGGCAGGGCCACGTCTTCGAGCAGCTCCTCCTCGCCGAGCAGCTCCTCGTCCGCACCCTTGCCGGCCTTGCCGGTGGCGGTCTTCTTGGCCGCAACCTTCTTGGCCGGGGCGGCGGTCTTCTTGGCCGCGGCCTTCTTGACCGGGGCGGCCTTCTTCACCGGCGCCGCCTTCGCCTCGGCGGTGACCGGGGTCGCCGCGTCGGCGGTGATGTCGGCGGACACCGTGCCGACCGGGGCCGCGGCGGCCGCGACCGCCGGGGCGGAGACGGTGGCACCGGGCGCGATCCGCACGGGGGGCTTGGTCGGGGCCGACGGCGCGGCCGGGGTCCGGGTGGTGACCGCCTTGGTGGCGGTGCGCTTGGTGGGGCTCTTGGCCGCAACGCTCTTGCGCTTGGCGCCGGCCGGCTCGGCCGCGCTGACCATGAGATCCACCCCCTCCTCAATCAGCACCTGGTTGAGGCTGCGCATGACGTTCTTCCACTTGGTGACCGGGATCTGGTCCGCCTCGAACGCCTGGCGCACGTCGTCACCGGCGATCTGCCCCTGGGCCTTGCCCCGCTCGATGAGCGCCAGCAGTGCCGCGGACTCGGCGATCTCGGGGGGAAGCGAACGGGATGTGCTGGCCGACACGAACAACCTCTCGGACGATGAGTGGACTCGAACCCGTACCGGCCGCCCGAGAGGGCGGGGAAGGAAATCGCGCATCGGACGCGCGGTGTCGATTCCGACCGACTCGGGCTTGAGGACTGGGTTTGCAGGACGGCAGCAGCGCCGCAGACCAACACAGCATTCTGACATGTTGGGGTATTCCGGAGCTGCTTCCGCTCAGGAGACATCGCTGCTACGCGTCAAGTGTTACGCATGGCCTTCGTGTCGCGGGTCACACCGCTCGGCGCCCGCGGCCCGAGGCCGGCTTCCATCATCGCGCACTCGCGCCGAAGATGGTTGGCATGGGCAGGACATTCTTGCGGAGTGTCTCGCCGGAGCGGGTCGGGGACCGGTCGGGACGGGGCCGGGGACGCGTCGGGGACGGGCCGGGGAGACCGTACGGGCGGGCCGGGGAGACCGCCCCGACGGGGCGGGGGGAAGGCGTCGCGGCCGGGGCCGGGGAGGCCGGCACGGGACGGCTGCGCGAGGTCGCACGGGCCGGGCCCGGGGAGGCGCACCGACCGGGCACCGGGGCGGGGGTGCGAGAGGGCCCTCCGACCGCGCCGTGCGATGCGGTGCAGCCGGAGGGCCGGGGGGTTCGCGGGAGCCGCTCGGTCGCCGGGTGGGCGGCTCAGTGCTCGCGGGGCGCCGGGACCGACGGCTCGATCTCCGGGTGCACGGTGAGCAGCGCCCGCATCGCGACCTCCCCCGCGGTGCCGTCGCCGGTGCCGAGCGCGTCGACCAGCCGGGCGTGCAGGCTGACCGAGGCCTCCGAGGGCCGCTCGCAGGAGGTCGCCGGGCCGCCGGACACCTGGAGCGCACAGGAGACGATCCCGGAGAGGTGCTCCAGCATGCGGTTGCCGGCCATCTGCAGGACCAGGGCGTGCAGCTCGGCGTCGGCCCGGGCGTAGGTGGAGTGGTCGGCCTGGGCGGACGCGTGGCCCATGATCTCGACCAGCTCGACCAGCCGCTGCTGGACGTCCTCGCGGCCGTGCCCCGCGGCGAGCCGCGCCGCCAGCGGCTCGATCGCCCAGCGCAGCTCGAACAGCTCGCGGCGCTGCTCGTCGCGCTGCGGGCCGAAGGCGCGCCACTCGATGATGTCCGGGTCGAGGAGGTTCCAGTCGCCGACCGGGCGGACCCGGGTGCCGACGTTCGGCCGGGCGCTGACGAGGCCCTTGGCCTCCAGCACGCGCAGCGACTCGCGGACGACGGTGCGGGAGACCTCGAACCGCTGGCCGATCTCCTCGGGGACGAGCGGGCGGTCGGCGCCGAGGTCGCCGGAGACGATCATCTGACCGAGCTGCTGGACGAGCTGGCCGTGCAGGCCGCGGCCGCGGCTGCTGGTGGTCTTGCGGCCGACCCGGGCCAGGTCCGACTCGGCGCCCTCCCAGCGGGGCGCCGGCGGGATCGGCCGGTCGGCGTACGAGAAGCGGTCCAGTTCGCCGGCGCCGGGGATGGCGCTGTCGGCGGAGCGGGCGGGGGTCATGGTGGGGTGCGCAAGGGTACTCACAGGTCCTTTGTCGGCGATCGGCGGGCGCAGCTTGAGAATTCTCGTGAAAAGCACACGAAAGGGTGATCGACCGCGACTGGATAATTGACTTCTTATCAGGAAGAACCGCGCATTCCGGTCACAGCTGGTCGATCTTGGCAGAGCGTCAGCCGGCCCGCCGTCCAAGGGATCACAGTGCGCGGCGGCGGACCTGTACCAGGAGGGCGGCGAGCAGCAGCACGCACGCCGGCGCCGACACCGCGGCCAGCAGCGCGGGATCCGTCAGCGCCGACCCGCTCGCCGCAACCCGGCGGTCCCCGCCGTACACCCATCCGTACGCCCACTCCACGCCGGACTGGAACGGCAGCAGCTCCACCGCGCGCGACGGCCAGGGCGTGCCGGTCTGGCGCAGCAGCAGTGCCACCCCGGTCTCCAGCAGCGGCGGCAGGGCGCAGAGCAGCAGGACGCCGGCGGCGGCGCTCCGGGTCAGCGAGGCGGTCAGCACCCCGGTCCAGGCCGCCACCACGGTCAGCAGGACGAAGGCCAGCAGTGCGGCCGGGCCTCCGTGACCCGCTCCGAGCGCCGCCGGGGCGAGGGCTCCGGGCAGGTCGGTGGGCGCGGCGAGACCGGCCGAGGAGAGCGCCGCGGCGAGGCGGTCCGAGAGTGCGCCCGGCTCCGACCAGGCCGCCACCGTCACCCCGCCCGGCAGCGCGAGGTGGGCGGCCACCGCGTCGACCGCCAGCGTGAGCGGTGCCAGCACCAGCGCGGCCGCCCCGGTCACCGTCAGCTTGGCCAGCAGCAACCGGATCCGGCGCAGGTACGAGACCTGGGAGGCCGGCAGCCCCGGGTGCCGGACCTCGTGCCCGTAGGAGAGGGCGCCCAGGATCCCGGCGCCGAGGGCCGCGAACGGCAGCGGGATCAGCGGCACCGCCGCCGTCAGCAGTCGGACGCCGGCCGGTCCGGGGAGCGGGCCGGAGGGTGTCTGGGCGGCCAGGACCGCGGCCACCACGGCGTCACAGAGCAGCACGGCGGCGAGGAGCAGCCAGGTGGAACGGAGGCTGCGCAGCCGGCGCAGCTCGTAGGCCAGGGCACGCACGGTTCACTCGCTCCGGTGGTCGGGGGTGGTGGGGGCGGTCGAGGTCGGGGCGGTCGAGGTCGGGGCGGTCGCCTCGGTGGGGAGCGTCAGCCGGCCGAGGCGGACGGTGTCGGCGGTCATCAGGTCGCCGGCCACGGCGTCCTCGCGCCAGTCGGTGGCGCCGGCGGCCGGAGCGGCGTCGCCGCGGTCGTTCCCGTCGTCGCTGCCGTCGCCGGCTTCGGACCAGGCCAGGCTGCTGAGGCCGTCCCGGAAGAGGCGGTCGACGGCGACGGTCGGCTTGGTCTCGTCGAAGAGGTCCGACTCCGGCGGCGCGGGCCTTGTGGCTCCGACGCCGGGTGAGGTGGCCGTGGTGGCCGCAGCGGCTGAGGTGCTTGAGGTGCCGGAGGCGGCTGCGGCAGCGGCAGCGGTCGCGGGGAGGGCGAGGGCGGGCAGCACCCCGCCGCCGGTGGGCGGTGGCGTGGACGGCGCCTCGGCGGCCGGTCGGGGCATCTGCTGGGCCGACGCGGCCCCCTGCGGCTCTGCCGGGCCGGCCGGGCCGGGCCGGGTCTGCGCCCCCGCCACGGGCAGCACCCCGGTCGCCGGCCGGCCCGCCGACGGTTCGGCGCCCGCCGTCCGGGCCGCCACCGGGCGGGTCGAGGCCGAGCCGTCAGAGGCGGGTCCGGTCCCCGCGGCCGGTGCGTCCCCGGGCTTCGGCCTGCGCCGAGGCTCCGGCTCGGCATCGGACCGGGCCGACGAGCGGGGCTCGGGCGCTGCCGAGCGCTGCCCGGACAGAACCGCACCGGCCGACCGCGGCTCGACCGGCACCGAGCCGCCCGGCACCGTGCCGGCGGGCACCGAGTCGCCCGGCACCGTGCCGGCGGGCACCGAGTCGGCCCGCGACGGCTGGACGCGGACGCGCCCCGAACGGCCCGAGGCCACCGGCAGCGTGGCCCGCGGTGCGGGCTGCTCGACCACCCGGTCCGCGAGCTCGTGCAGCAGGATGCCGTTGCGGTAGGCGAGTTCACCGATCTCGGTCCGGCCGATCCCGGCGACCGCGATGCCCGCCCCGCCGTCGCGGCGCACCTGCGCACCCTGACCGACCAGCAGATCGGCGAGCCGGGCCATCTGCGGCCCGCGCACGGCCACCTCGGGGCTGAGCCGCGTCCGGCGGAACTCGGCGACCGGCTGGTCGGCCACCAGCCGCCCCCGGTCGAGCGTGATCACCCGGTCCGCGAGTTCGGCCGCCTCCTTCGGGGCCCGGGTGGTCACCAGGACCGTCCCGCCCGCGGCTCCGAAGGAGCGCAGGAAGGAGTGGAACCACTCCGCATTGCGCGGCGAGAGGCCGTCGGTGGGCGCGTCCAGGACGAGGGTGCCGGGGTCGCCGAGCAGGGCGGCGGCGAGCGCGAGCCGGCGGTGCATGCCGGGCGAGAAGGTCCGCAACCGCTGGTCGCCGACGGCGGCCAGCCTGGTCTGCTCCAGGAGTTCGTCGGCCCGGCGGGTGGGGACGCCCACCGCCGCCGCCAGCATCCTCAGGTGGTTCTGCGCCCGCCGGCCCGGGTGCCCGGCCACGACCCCGGCGGCACTCGCCGCGCCGGAGCCGCCCGGGCCCGCCAGCAGGACGCCGACCTCGCGCTCGGGCCGCCGCAGCCGCCAGTACGGGCGGCCGTCGAAGAGCGCGACGCCCTGGCCGCGTTCTAGTCCGAGCATCAGCCGCAACGCGGTGGACTTGCCCGCGTCCTCGGGGCCGAGCAGCGCCGTCACGGCTCCCGCCCGGGCGTCGAAGGTCAGATCGAGCACCGCCGGCGGCGTACCCCTGCGGTAGACCTTGGTCAGTCCGGTGATCTGGATCATCGCTGGCTGCTCCCATGCCCTCGGCCGACCGGCGCCTGTACGGCGCGGGACGCCCCGCGCCGCCCCCGCGCCAGCACACTAGGGGGCCACGGGGACGATTCCGGGCATTACGGGAGCGGCACGGGCCCGCCGTCCGCACACCTCACCCGATCAGGGGACAATCCGATCCTGCGACCGAGCGGTGGACCGCTCCGGCCGGCCGTCTCAGGACTCCGGGCGCAGCATGGGCGGGTTGAGCACGGTGGCTCCACCGGCGGTGAACAGCTGTGCCGGGCGACCGCCCTGACGGGTCGTCGTGCCGCCGGACGGCAGCAGGAAGCCCGGCGTGCCGGTGACCTTGCGGTGGAAGTTCCGTGGGTCGAGCACCACGCCCCACACCGCCTCGTAGACCCGGCGCAGCTCGCCGACGGTGAACTCGGTCGGGCAGAAGGCCGTGGCGAGCGAGGAGTACTCGATCTTGGAGCGGGCGCGCTCGACGCCGTCGGCCAGGATGAGGCCGTGGTCGAACGCGAGCGGGACGCCGTCCGCCGGGCTCTTCCCGAGCAGCTCGGTGACGGGTGCCCAGCGCGCGCTGCTGGCGTCGCCGCCGGCCCGCGGGGTCGGCAGGTCGGGCGCCAGGACGAGGTACGCGACGCTTACCACCCTCATCCGCGGGTCGCGCTGCGGGTGGCCGTAGGTGGCGAGCTGTTCCAGGTGGGCGCCGGCCGTACCGGGGCCGGCCGTCTCGTGGCCGGGGGCGGAGTACGCGCGCAGGCCGGTCTCCTCGGCGAGCTCCCGGGAGGCCGCCTCGGCCAGGCCCTCGTCAGGGCGGACGAAGCCGCCGGGCAGGGCCCAGTAGCCCTGGAAGGGCGGCTCGCCCCGGCGGACCAGCAGGGCGCAGAGCTCATGGTCCCGGACCGTCAGCACCACCAGGTCAACCGTGACAGCGAACGGGGGGAAGGCCGACGGGTCATAACGCGACATGGCGACGATCATAGTCGTCTTTCTGACGATAAGCACAGGCCCCGTGCACGGACCGTGCTCCGGCGGTACCTGACCGCTTCCGTCGGCCCCGCCGGGCCGGGCGGCGCAGGGGCCGGCGAGGGGTCGGGCGGCGCAGGGGCCGGCGGCCGGGCCGGGCCGACCCGGCCGGCCGGCCCCCGCCCGGTCGCCGGGGGCGCGTCAGCGGGCGACCAGCTGCAGGTCGGCGGACGCCTCCTCGACCATGGCCACGCCGATCCGGCTCACCCGGACCGAGAACGGCTCACCGGCCACCCGCAGGCCGGTCAGCTGCAGCTCGCCGAGCGGTGCCGTGCTGGCCGGACGGACCAGCACCCGACCGCCCGGGACGTCGGGCCGTACCCCGGCGAGCGCGAACACCGCGTGCACCGCCCCGGCCGCCGACACCGCCGCCGGCCGGCAGGCGCCCGGGTGCGGCACCGGCGGGCAGCCGGGGGTGCGCTGCTCCCCCGCGTACATCTCGGGCAGTCGGCCCTCGAAGTGGGCGGCCGCGCCCAGCAGGCCCTCCAGCAGGGCGCCGGCCTCGTTCTCGTGGCCGGCCTCCGCCAGCCCGGCGACGGCCAGGGCGGTCTCGTGGACCCGCACGGCGCCGCTGCGGTGGCCGAGCGGGTTGAACCGGGGCGACTTGGCGCTGAGCGTGCGCAGGCCCCAGCCGCTGTCCAGCTCGGGCGCGGCCAGTCGCTGGGCGAGCAGCCTGGTCTGCTCGCGGTCCAGCAGGCTCTCGTGGCGACCGCCGTCGGCGGAGAGCCCGGGGTCGAGCAGGTGGACGACGGTGGAGGCGACCGCGGGCAGCGGCTGGCCGCCCGGGGCGACACCGGCCGCGGGGCGTCCGCCGGAGAAGTCGTCGATCCAGAACCGGTCGCGGAACCGCCCGCGCAGCTCGGCAGCCCAATCGCGCCACTCCTCGGCGCCGGGACGGCCGAAGGCCTCCAGCAGCTCGGCCCCGTGCAGGGCGGCCCGGTGCGCCTGCGCCTGGACCTCGGCGCGGGCCGCCACCGGGTGGGCGGAGCGTTCCTCCACCGGTCGGCTCAGGTCGGTGACGAAGCCGTCGACCAGGCCGCCGCGCAGGGCGCCGAGGGCGCGCTCGGCGGCCGGGAGCAGCTCGGCCACCTCCTGCCGGGGCAGACCCCACCGCCAGGCCTCGGCCAGCACCGTGACGAACAACAGGGTCGCCTCGGTGGCGGTGCAGGTGGGCGGCAGCTCGGGGCCGCCGTGCCGGAGCGCGCCCGGCAGCAGTCCCTCGGGACGCTGGCCGGCCCGGCCGGGGCCGCCCGGCGCGCCCGGGCCGGCGGGGTGCAGCTGCTGCCGGCGGGCCAGCGCCCGGAGCGTGCCGGCGGCCAGCCGGGTGCCGAGGGGGAGGGTCAGCCGGGCCGCCCAGAGCGCATCGGCCGGGGTGAGGCCGAAGCGCCAGGGCGCGCCGGAGGCCGGATAGAGGTCGGTGGGGCGGTCCGGGTCGGCGAACAGCAGGCCGCCGAGCGCCTCCAGCGAGCTGGCGACCAGTGTTCCGACCCGGGAGTCGTCGCTGCGGACCTCGGGCTCCGCCCAGGGCAACGGGACGCCGGTGCCCCGGCCACCCGGGGGACGCGGCCCGGGGGCGGTGGTCTCCAGCTCGGCGCGGAGCTCCACCGACCAGCGGGCGCCGGGCTGCACTTCGAGGTCCCAGCGCAGTACACCCGCGCCCGCGAGCACGGCGTGCGGCGACGGCTTGGCGCTGACCACCGCGCTGTGGGTGGGGCCGACCCAGCGCAGCCCGGCGGAATGCACCTGGCCGGGCAGGTCCGGCGGGCGGTGGCCGGCGGCGATCTCGCCGACCGGGCCGAGGTCGGTGCCGAGCGCGATCTCCAACGGCAGCCGGGCGGGGCGGCTGCCGGTGTTGCGCACGGTCACGGTCTCCACGCCGTCGGCGTGGCGCAGCCGCTCGACGGTGAGCGCCGGGTCCGGGTCGAGGTCACCGGGGATGCGGACGGCGCCGAGGAAGCGGGCCTGCGCCGCCGCGGTCAGGGTGCCCTGGAGCGGCAACGGCTCCATGCCGCCGATCCGCAGCTCCATCCGGGCCACCACCCGCAGACCGGAGCGGTAGAAGCCGTGGAGGCCGTGGCCGCGCAGCTGCCCGTCCGGGCCGGAGGCGGCCATCGCGGGCGCGTTCACACAGAGCACCGCGTGGTGGGCGGCGGCCGGCTGCGGACGCGGCGGCGCGGCAGGCCGGGCCTGGCCCGCGGGTCCGGCCCCCGGGACCTGGTCGGGCCGGCCGACCGGTCTGGGGGGCGCGCCGACCACGCTCTCGGCCGGCATGGCCTGTGGTGGCCTCATGGCGGTCACCGGACTCTCCTCCCTCGGCGGTCCGGTGGCCGGTCAGGCCGGTGGGCCGCGAGCGTGCTCGATCGCGTGCTGATGGTGCCGTGCCGACGGGGGTTCCCGTCGGCGTGTGTGCCGTGCTGGCCGTACCCGCCGGGGGGTCGTGCCATGCGGCGCGCGGTACCGCTGCGGTACCCGCCCCGCGTCTCGCCCCGGGCACCCCGTTGTGCCCGGCACGTCGTCATGTCCGGCGTCCGGCCCCACCCTGACGCCGCACCACGGTCGCCGCCGCCGCACCGGCCCGGCCACCGGGACGGGTCGGTGGTGCGTCTCCGCCCCCGCGCCCGGCGCTCCGGTGTCCGGCGCGCTGCCGACGGCCGGCCGGCTCTTCGCCGTCCGGGCGCCGTGGACGCCCCGGCCGCTCGTGCCCACCGACGCGGCGCGGCTGCGCCCGCCATCGGAGGACCGGTGGCCCTCCGGGCGCAGTCCCCCCGGGTTGAACGCCCCCGACCGGGCACAGGTAACGCCCGACGCGCCGATCCGGCCGACCGGGCCCGGGCGCGTCCCTCCGTGGCGCCGCTTCCGCCGCGGCGGTGCACGCCCGGACGGTGCCGTTCCGGGACGGACCCCGCCCGGGGCGGAGCCACCCCGGTGGAGCCGCCGCCCGTTCCGCCCCCCGTGTCGCCGGCCGACGGCCCTCGACGGGCCACCGCCGGACCGGCGTCCGACCGCCGTCAGGATACGGTGCGGGGGTCGCGGCGCCCGCACCGGCGACACCGCTGACGGCGACGCGACCCCTGTGACCTGCACATACCGAGGAGTTGTATGTCTACCGCCAGCCGGCTGCCCGGGATCGTCACGACCGACCACGTCTTCCAGCTGCCCCTCGATCACGCCGCCCCGCAGGGGGAGCAGATCGACGTGTACGCCCGCGAGGTGGTGGCGTCGGGCCGGGAGAAGGACGACCTGCCCTGGCTGCTCTTCCTCCAGGGCGGACCGGGCGGCAAGGCCGGGCGCCCGCTCGGCCGGGACGGCTGGCTGGAGCGCGCCCTCGACGACTACCGGGTGCTCCTGCTCGACCAGCGCGGCACCGGGAGGTCCACGCCGGCCAACCGGCAGAGCCTCGCCCGGCGCGGCGGTGCACGGGAGCAGGCGGACTACCTGGCGCACTTCCGCGCGGACTCGATCGTCCGGGACGCCGAGCTGATCCGCCGTCGGCTGATCGGTGACCGCCGCTGGAGCGTGCTCGGCCAGAGCTTCGGCGGCTTCTGCACCCTCACCTACCTCTCGATCGCACCCGAGGGCCTGTACGAGGCCTTCATCACCGGCGGTCTGTCCGGCCTGCGCAGCTCGGCCGACGACGTCTACCGGGCGGCCTACCCCCGGGTCGTCCGCAAGAACGAGGAGCACTACGCCCGCTACCCGCAGGACGTCGAGGCGGTCCGGCGAATCGCCGCCCACCTGGTCGGCTCCCCCGCGACCCTGCCGGACGGCGGGCTGCTCACCGTCGAGGCGTTCCAGTCGCTGGGGCTGATGCTCGGCGCCGGGAGCGGATCCGGCACCCTGCACTACCTCCTGGAGGAGGCCTGGGTGGAGGGTGTGGCCGGGCCGGAGCTGTCCGACACCTTCCTGGCCGGTGCCCAGGCCAAGCTCTCCTTCGCCGAGGGGCCGCTCTACGCCGTGCTGCACGAGTCGATCTACGGCCAGCGTTCGGTGGACCCGGCCGGGACCACCTGGGCGGCCGAGCGCGTCCGCAAGGAGTTCCCGGCGTTCGACGCCCGCACGGCGCTGGAGTCCGGCGCGCCGGTGCTGTTCACCGGGGAGATGATCTACCCCTGGATGTTCGACACCGACCCGACGCTGCGCCCGATCAAGGAGGCTGCGGACCTGCTCGCCGCCCGCACCGACTGGGCCGACCTCTACGACCCGGCGCGGCTGGCCGCCAACGAGGTGCCGGTGGTGGCGGCCGTCTACCACGACGACATGTACGTGGACACGGCCGATTCCCTGGAGACCGCCCGCGCGGTGCGCGGCCTGCGGACGTGGGTCACCAACGAGTGGGAGCACGACGGCCTGCGGGTGAGCGGGGGCAAGGTGCTCGACCGGCTGATCTCCATGGTGCGCGGCGAGGTGTAGCGGGCGGCAGCGCCGCAGGTCGGGGCACCGGCACCCGAGCGGCGGGAGGCCGCGGGGGCGGGGTCGGGCGAACGCGGGCCGGCCGGACCGGGCCGGGCGGGGTGGCAGTCCGGCCCACCCGGTACGGGCACCTCTCCCGGTGCGGGTGCCCCGGCCGGCCCGGGCGCCCCGGAGGTCACTGCGCATGCCGCGGTCCGATCGCCGGGCCGCGAACGCCGTGGCAGCGGCCCCGCCCGCCGGCCGGCAGGGCGGGGGCGAGCGCGCCGACCGCCCAGGGCGACGGGCGGCCGAGCCGCAGCCCTCGGCCGGGCTTCGCCGGGGCGGGCGGGCGGCGCCCCGGCAGCACGCCTCGGCGCGACGGCGGCCCGGTGGCCGCGCCGCCCCCGGTACGACCGCCGCCCTCTCCCTCGACCGGCCCCTCCGCACGGCCGACCCCCTTCTCGGACATCAGCCCCGTCAGTGCGGATCCGCCGCCGGGTGCACCGCCGGCCGGGCGGCGGGAGGGCGGGAGGACCGGCCCGGGTGTCTGCCCGGGATCGGGGGCCCCGGGAGCCCCGGGGACGGGCGGTGCCGTCGTCTCCCGCCGGGCCCGCCGCCGTCGGGCGCGGGCGGAGCCCGCCCCCCGTGGCCCGTCCGGCCCACCCGCCGGATCGGCCCCCGGCCCGGCAGCGGGCCCTTCGTCCCGTTCCGGCTCGGCCGCTCCGGCCGGCGAACCGGGGCCCGACCCACCGGGCCCCGGCCCGTCGGCCGGTACCGGCGCCGCCGACGGCGCCGGATCCGCGTCCGGCCCACCGTCCTCGGCCGTGCCGCCGGCCTCCCCCGACTCGGCGGCCGAGGCCCCGGCGGCCCCCGGTCCGCCCCGGGCCGGGCTGTTCCGGCGACGCCGCTCGGCGTCGGCGCGGGCGAGGAGCGGGGCCGGCGAGAGGCCGGCGTTCAGCGACTCGTAGAGCAGCTGGGCCAGCAGGTAGGAGGGGTCGCGACGGAGCGTGTGGGCGAGCACCACCCGGGCCGTCGCGGTGTCGCCGGCCACCCAGGACACCCAGGCGAGCAGGGTGAGCGGCGGCGAGGCGTAGCCCGTGTACGGCGGCACGCAGCGCCGGGCGAGGTAGCGCCAGAGCCGCTGGGCGGGCGCGAGCTCGGCCGGCCTCGCGTACTCGGCGGCGCGGTCCCGCACGCGGCGGTCCTGGAGGGCGACGAGCAGACGGGCCACCCTGAGCTCGTCGAGCTCGCCGGTACCGGTCGCGAACTCGGCGACGGCCTGGTCGAGCAGCGCGGCGCCCCGCTGCTCGGCCCGCGGCCGCCCGCGCCCGGCGCCCATGGCGCGCTCCGCCCGGGCGAGCGCCCGCCGCTGGGCGTCCGCGCCGGGCGGGCCGATCGGGGTCAGCCCGGCGACGATCGACTTGCGGCTGCCGCGCGGCGCCAGGCCGGCGACGGTGGCCGCCACGGCGACCGGGCCGGGGCCGGGGGCGTGCCGGACCGGATGGCCGGCCGGATCGCAGCACCCTTCACGGCGGCAGAGGAAGGACCACCAGCGGCCGGCCGAGACGCAGAGCGACTCCTTCACCGCCACTCCCCTGTGCTCGAAGGCCGTCCGCAGCTCCGCCGCGAGCGGGCCGAGCCGCTCACGGACGGGCGGGCCGTGCGTGGTGCCCGGATCGGGGCCGGGATCCTGGCAGAGGTAGAGGAGCACCTGGGCCGGGCGCTGGTCGCGCCGCTCGGACAGGCCGACCAGCAGGGCGGCCGCCTCGTCGGCGGCGGCCGGCCACTCCCCGGGCGAGTCGGGGAGGTCCAGCCGGATCACCCCGCCCTGGTGGAGGTCCCGCCCCTGGAGGCCGACGGCGACGATGCTGTCGTCGGGGTAGAACCCCAGCAGGTAGGGCAGCAGCTCGGCCATGTCGGCCGGGCCGCGCATGGTGACCGTTCGCGGACCGGCGGGGCCGAAGGGCAGCGGAATGCGTGCGTTGTTCATGGCGGGAAGAGTGCCGCCATTTCGCGAACGGCCCCGAATCTTTCGGATTCCCTGTGGACAACTCCCGCCTGTGGATAAAACCTCCTCCTTTCGAGTCATCCTTCGCCACTCTCCCGAGGGATATCTGACGGCCGTTCAGCTGGAGAGCCGATGAAATGATGCGGCTCTCCGCCCGGCCGGGAACGGCCGTGAACCCTCGCCGTTCGCCCGTTGTCGGCACCTCGGGGTTACATGGACGGCATGCAGCAGCCGCAGACCCACAGCACCGACAGCGAAGCCCCCGCCACGGCCGGTACCGGCCCGACCGGCGCCGGGGGCGCGACGGCCGCCGACCGCGCGGAGGTCCGAGGGCGGGCCGAAGCCGTCCTGCGCGAGCTCGCCGGCCCCTCCGCCACGCTCCGCGAGGACCAGTGGACGGCCATCGAGGCGCTGGTCGTCGACCACCGCCGCGCCCTCGTGGTGCAGCGCACCGGGTGGGGGAAGTCCGCCGTCTACTTCATCGCGACCGCCCTGCTGCGCGCCCGCGGGGCCGGGCCGACGGTGATCGTCTCGCCGCTGCTCGCCCTCATGCGCAACCAGGTGGAGTCGGCGGCCCGGGCCGGCATCCACGCCCGCACCATCAACTCGGCCAACACCGACGAGTGGGACGCGATCCAGGCCGAGGTGGCGGCCGGCGCGGTGGACATCCTGCTGGTCAGCCCCGAGCGGCTGAACAACCCCGACTTCCGCGACCAGGTGCTGCCCAAGCTCGCCGCCTCCACCGGCCTGCTGGTGGTCGACGAGGCCCACTGCATCTCGGACTGGGGTCACGACTTCCGCCCCGACTACCGCCGGCTGCGGACCATGCTCGCCGACCTCTCGCCGGGCGTCCCGGTGCTGGCCACCACCGCCACGGCGAACGCCCGGGTCACCGCCGACGTGGCCGAGCAGCTCGGCACGGGCGGCACCGACGAGGGCGCCCTGGTGCTGCGCGGCCCGCTGGACCGCGAGAGCCTGACCCTCGGCGTCCTCGCCCTGCCCGATCCGGCCCACCGGCTGGCCTGGCTGGCCGACCACCTCGACCGGCTGCCCGGCTCCGGCATCGTCTACACGCTGACGGTCGCCGCGGCCGACGAGGTGACGGCCTTCCTGCGCGAGCGCGGCTTCGCCGTGGCCTCCTACTCCGGCCGCACCGAGGACGCCGAGCGCCGGACGGCCGAGGCCGACCTGCTGGCCAACCGGGTCAAGGCGCTGGTCGCGACCTCCGCGCTCGGCATGGGCTTCGACAAGCCCGACCTCGGCTTCGTGGTCCACCTGGGCTCGCCCAGCTCGCCGATCGCCTACTACCAGCAGGTGGGCCGGGCCGGCCGCGGCGTCGACCGGGCCGAGGTCCTGCTGCTCCCCGGGCGCGAGGACGAGGCGATCTGGCGCTACTTCGCCTCGCTGGCCTTCCCCCCGGAGGAGCAGGTGCGCCGCACCATCGACGCGCTCGCCGAGGCCGGCCGGCCGCTCTCCACGGCCGCGCTGGAGCCCCGGGTGGACCTGCGCCGAGCCCGGCTGGAGACCATGCTCAAGGTGCTCGACGTGGACGGGGCGGTCCGCCGGGTGAAGGGCGGCTGGACGGCCACCGGGCAGAGCTGGGAGTACGACACCGCGCGCTACGCCAAGGTCGCCGCCTCCCGCGAGGCCGAGCAGCGGGCCATGCGCGCGTACGCGGCGGCCACCGACTGCCGGATGGAGTTCCTGCGGCGGCAGCTCGACGACGAGCAGGCCGTGCCCTGCGGCCGCTGCGACAACTGCGCCGGGCCGCTGCACACCCCGGACGTCTCCACCGAGGCCCTGGAGGCGGCCCGGGCGGCCCTCGGCCGGCCGGGCGTGAGCTTCGAGCCGCGCCGGCTCTGGCCCACCGGCATGGACGCGCTCGGGGTGCCGCTCAAGGGGCGCATCCCGGCCGGCGAGCAGGCCGAGACCGGCCGCGCCCTCGGCCGGCTCTCCGACATCGGCTGGGGCAACCGGCTGCGCACCCTGCTGGCCGACCAGGCCCCCGACCTGCCCGTGCCCGGCGAGGCCGTGGACGCGCTGGTGGCCGTGCTGGCCGACTGGGCGCGCGGTCCCGGCGGCTGGGCCGGGCCCGCGACGGCCGAGGGCACCCGGCTGGACCGGCCGGTCGGCGTGGTGACCATGGCCTCGTCCGGCCGACCCCAGCTGGTCGGCAGCCTCGGCGCCCGGATCGCCGAGATCGGCCGCCTGCCGCTGCTCGGGCGGATCGAGTACGCGACCGGGCAGCCCCCGCACGGCGCGCGCAGCAACAGCGCCCAGCGGTTGCACTCGCTGGCCGGCACGCTCGTCCTGCCCCCGGAGCTGACGGACGCGGTGGCGGCGGCGGGCGGGCCCGTGCTGCTGGTGGACGACCTGGTCGACTCGGGGTGGACGGTCACCGTGGCCGCGCGGCTGCTGCGCAAGGCCGGAGCGAGCGCGGTCCTGCCGCTGGTGCTGGCCGTGCAGGGCTGAGCGTCCGGCTTCGAGGGAGACCACGGACGGCACGGTCCGACGAAAGGATCCGGAGGTACTGCCATCACCCGAATGGAGTAATGGCACCCGGCACCGAACCGCGGCGGCCGAACGGCCGGACGGAACGCACGCCGATCGACGATTGGGAGGGAGAGTCCGTGCTCCAGGCACTTCGCGGTGCTCTCCGGTTCGCCGGGATCACAATCCCGCACCACCCGAGTGGCTTCCGCCCGACCGTGGAATATATCCGGCAGAACGTTGGCTTTCGGGCGGCGTTCATCATTTCATCGTTGCCGCTCCACCCCATCTGCCCTGAGAATTGGACCGTACCCGTAACCCGGTCCGACGGACCAGGCCTTTGGCGTACGTGCGCATCCGCGCGCCCGTGGGTCGGGAAGGAGGATCGTGATCAACGGTATCGACCGAGGTCAGTATCCCCTCGCCCGGAGCTCGTCGCCCAGACGGGTGCTGGATCTGGAGGCGTGGGCGACCGCGGGGATCCCGTTGCTCCGCGATCCGCGCGAGTTCGTCCTGGAGCTCCACCAGCGACACCTGCCGCAGCCGGGCACGGTCGTGATCGCCGTCCTGGACGCGTCGCACCGGCTGACCGCCTCGGCCTCGTTCACGCCCTGGCCCCACGACACCGACGGCTGGCAGCACCGCAACGCCCTCCTCGGCCACCTGCGCCAGGTCACCCCGCACGACCTGCGGCAGCCCGCGCCGAGCCGGACGGCCGTACTGCTGCGCTGCCGGGAGGGTGCGGCCGGCTGGACGGAGCAGGACGGCGCCTGGATGTGGGCGCTGCAGGACGCGGCCGTCCTGCACGGCCTGCGCTGCGGCTCCTACATCACGCTGACACCGGCGGGCTGGCAGATCCTCGGCGACGGGCGGAGCGGGCGCAACCCGCACGCGGGCTCCTGGGCGGACGGGCCGGTCCACACCGTGACGGAGCTGGCGCCGCGTTCGGCGCTGCGCCAGACCTCGGAGCGGGCCGCCCAGCACGGGGACCGCTCGCAGCGCTCCCGGCCGGCCGAGCTCCCCTGGACGCCCGCCCGGATCGCGGCGATCGAGCCGGCCCGGCGCACCGGCACCCGCTGACCCGACCGGCGGGCACGCAAGGCAGGCCACCGCGGCCCACACGGCAGCGCGCACGGCAGGGCGGCCGGCCGATCACCACGGCCGCGGCGGCGTCACCGACCGGGACGCCGCCGGCCGAGGCGGCCCCGGAACCGCGCCGGGCACGGTCCGGGCCCGGCGCCACTCGGCACCGGGCCCGGACGGCCTTCGGAGTGCAGACGCTCAACCGGCGTTCGACCGGTCCCCGACGCCGGAGGTCAGGCGGGCACCGGACGGCCGGCGGCCGCGCCGGCGGCGGTCGCGGCCGCCGGGCCGGCGTCGCCGCAGACCACCAGGAGGCCCGCGGCGTGGCCGAGCGCCTTGGTGAACGCCTCGGCGGCACGGTCGGCGCTGCCGCCGTTGACGGCCAGCACGACCACCTCGCGGCGGGCCTGGCGACTCATCGCGGCGTCGGCGTAGAACACGTCACCGCCCTCGGCGAGCTGCGCCCAGTAGCGCTCCTCCCCGAAGCCGAGTTCGTGCTGCTGCCAGGGGTGCGCCTCACCCACGGTCAGGACCAGGATGTCGCCCGGGTCGCGGCCTGCGTCCAGCAACAGGTCGACCGTCTCGTCGGCGCGCTCCACGGCCTCGGCCGCGGTGGCGGCCACGAGCTGGACCGCGACCTGCGGAGCGCCGGGCGCCGGGCGGCGCGGGCCTGGCTTGGGGATCTGGGCCGGACGCGGCGACGCGGATCGGGCGGCACGCGGCGGAGCCGGCCGGGGAGCCCCGGGACGAGGGCCCGGCACCGGGGCCGGGGCGGCCGCGACGGCCGACGGTACGGAAGTGGTCGAGCTGCCGGCGGCAGCCGTACGGGGGGCTTGTGCGTCCGACTCTCGGGGGAAGGGAACGCCGGGGCCCGGGAGGCTCTCGTGAATCTCCGGCTCCTCGGGGAAGACAGGCATACCCGGATATCTATCAAATGCCGGTCGGACGCGCACGGGCGCCCCACCTGTTGGGCCTCGCGAACCTTCCTCCCCCACCCCGGCAATTCCCGACGGAACGTCAGAAACCGAGCATCAACTGCTCGCCCGCCGAAGCCTCCGAAGCGGAACCGCCGGCCCCCTCGACGACCCGGATCCGCTTCAGGTGGCGCCACTTGGGGAGGCCGTCCATGAAGGCCCAGGAGACCCGGTGCTGCTCGGTGGGTCCGAGCTCCTCCAGTGCCGCCCGGTGGACCGGGGACGGGTAGCCGGCGTTGTCGGCGAAGCCGTACTCGGGGTGGGTCTCGCCCAGATCGGCCATCAGGCCGTCGCGGTGCACCTTGGCGAGCACCGAGGCGGCGGAGACGCAGATGCAGGACTGGTCACCCTTGATCACCGTGCGCACCCGCCAGGGGCCGCCGAGGTAGTCGTGCTTGCCGTCGAGTATCACCGCGTCGGGCTCGACCGGCAGCGCCTCCAGGGCGCGCACGGCGGCCAGCCGGAGGGCCGCCGTCATCCCCAACTCGTCGCACTCCAGAGCCGAGGCGTGACCGAGCGCGTACGCGGTGACCCAGTCGGCGAGCACCGGGGCCAGCGCCTCGCGGCGCAGCTCGGTGAGCAGCTTGGAGTCGGTCAGTCCCTCCGGGGGCCGGCGGAGCCCGGTGACGGCCGCGCCCACGGTGACGGGCCCGGCCCAGGCTCCGCGCCCGACCTCGTCCAGGCCGACGACGATCTTGGCGCCGGCTCGGCGGAGCGAGCGTTCGACGGAGTGGGTCGGCGGGACGATGGGCATCTCGGTGTCCGTTCAGCGGGGGCAACACCAGCCTAAGCCCCGCCCGGGGCCGCCCCGACCGCCTTCCGGCGGCCGGCGACGCCCCGCACACCCCACGACACCCGCACACCCCGCGCGCCCCATGCCAGCCCACGCCCCGCGGCAGCCCGCGGGCGCGACCCCTCAGGGTCGGATCATCGGGACCAGCACGTCGTCCACCAGTTCCACCGCGAACGCGGGGCCGAACTGCCGCCCGCAGGTCTTCACCCGGTACATCAGCATCGCCGGGGCCACGTCGACGGCCATCGAGGTGTCCGCGCCGGGCCGGACCTCCCCGCGCTCGACGCCCCGCCGGAGGATGTCCACGATGGTGGCCCGGGTCGGCATGATCACCCGCTGGATGATGAAGTCCTTGAACAGCTCGGCCTGTTCGTGGTCGAGCTCACCCATCAGCGCCTGCATCGCGCCGCCCGCCCGCGAGTTGATCGCCCCGGCGAAACCCTCGATGAGCAGCAGCAATTCACGACGGGTGGACCCGAGGTCGGGGGTGTCCGTAGGGCGTGGGAGAGTGGAGTCCAGGGCGTCGATGACCAGTTCGACCTTGGACGCCCAACGCCGGTACAGCGCGGCCTTCCCGGTCCGCGCGGCAGCGGCGACGCCTTCCATCGTCAGCCGTGCAAATCCGCCGGAGGTGAGCTGGTCGAGCGCGGCCTCGAAGATCGCCCGTTCCAACTCCTTCCCCCGCCGGCGCACCGGCCGGGACAGCACCTCGGCGGCCTTCTGCACCGCGCAGCACGCGACGGGCACGGCACCGGGGACGGCCGCAGGCGCGACGGCGGGCACGGCACCGGGGGCGGCGGCAGCCGCGACGGACCCCGACCCGGGCTCGTCGGCCCTCGGCCCGGGCGCGGCCGCAGGTCCGGCCGGGGACTCCGCGACTCTCCCCGCGGCCTGATCCGCCGCCCGGCCACTCGTCCGGCTCGCCGCCTGGCGTCGCACCAACTGATCCATGCTCACCAACCTTAAGGAACGCTTGCGTTCACAATCTTGTCCAGGATATCGTCCAGAGTAGTGAACGATCCCGTTCCTTCCTAGCTTGCGGGACGCCGCAGGGACCGCGTCGAACCCCGGGTCCACAGCACACGAAGCAACCCGGGCCGACGGCACACGAAGCACACGTAGCAATAGCCAGCAGGGGGCATCAACTTGGCTATCTCCGACACGCTCAGCAAGAACTCTCCACCGCAAGGCGGCCAGGGCCGGGGGAAGGGCATCACCCTGACCGTCATCGCGGCCACGCAGCTGATGGTGGTGCTCGACGCCACCATCGTGAACATCGCGCTGCCGCAGATCAGGGACGCGCTGGAGTTCTCGACCACCAATCTGTCGTGGGTGATCAACGCCTACACGCTGACCTTCGGCGGCCTGCTGCTGCTCGGCGGCCGCGCGGGCGACATCCTCGGCCGCCGCCGGGTGTTCATCGCCGGCACGCTGCTCTTCGGGCTGGCCTCACTGCTGGGCGGCTTCGCGCAGGACGGCGGCATGCTGCTGGCCGCCCGCGCACTCCAGGGCATCGGCGGTGCGATCTGCTCGCCCACGGCGTTCGCCCTGATCGCGACCAACTTCGACGAGGGGCCCGAACGCAACAGGGCCTTCGGCGTCTTCTCGGCGGTGGCGGGTTCGGGTGCGGCGATCGGCCTGCTGGCCGGCGGCCTGCTCACCGAGTACCTGGACTGGCGCTGGGTGTTCTTCGTCAACGTGCCGATCGCGGTCCTGATCGCCGTGGCCGCCCCGCGCTACATCGCCGAGTCGGAGCGCCACCCGGGCCGCTTCGACCTGCCCGGCGCGCTGACCTCCACGCTCGGCTTGGTCGGGCTGGTCTACGGGTTCATCCGGGCGGCCTCGGACGGCTGGACGGACCCCTTGACGCTCGGCTCCTTCGCGGGCGGCGTCGTGCTGGTGGCCGCGTTCGTGGTGATCGAGAACCGCACCGCGCAGCCGATCACCCCGCTCCACCTCTTCGCCGACCGGAACCGCGCCGGCGGCCTGGTGATGATGCTCTGCCTGGCCGCGGCCATGTTCGGCATCTTCTTCTACATCACGCTGTTCGTGCAGGGCCCGCTCGACTACAGCCCGCTGAAGGCCGGTTTCGCCTTCCTCCCGATCAGCGTGTCGATCATCATCGCCGCGCAGATCGCGTCGACCCTGCAGGTCAAGTACGGCCCCAAGCCGTTCATGGCCGGCGGCGCGGTGCTGGTCACCATCGGGCTGAGCTGGCTGACCCTGATGAACGCCGACAGCGGCTACCTGGACGGGGTCCTCGGCCCCACGGTGGTGTTCGGCTTCGGCATGGGTCTGGTCTTCGTCCCGGTGATGCTCCTCGCCGTCGCGGGCGTCGCCGGCGAGGACACCGGAGCGGCCTCCGGCCTGCTCAACTCGATGCAGCAGATCGGCGGTTCGCTGGGCCTGTCGATCCTGACCACCGTCTTCGCGCACTACGCGACGGCGGAGGCCAAGGTCCAGCTGCCCGGCTTCCTGGCCACGGCCACGCCGGAGCAGAAGGCCGCGTTCCTGGAGAAGCACGAGTTCCCCAAGGGCACCGGTGCGGCGAACGAGGTACTCGCCCAGGGCATCTCGCACGGCTTCATCGTCGGCGCGGTGCTGGCCGCTCTCGCCGCCGTGATCGCGCTCGTCGTGGTCAAGGCCAAGGCCGACGACCTGGCCTCGAACACCGCGGGCGTCGCGCTGCACTGACCGCGCGTCCCGACCGCGTGTCCCGACCGCACGGCCCTGACCGCGGTGCACTGACCGTGCGTCCCGAGCCGGCGTCGGGCGCCGGACAGGGGACGACCCGTGAGGTTGAACGACCGGCGAGGGCCGGCCGGGAGCACACGCTCCCGGCCGGCCCTCGTGGCTTTCCGGACCGTCGGTACCGGTCGGTCGTCGGTACCGGTCGGCCGTCAATACCGGTCGAAGAAGGAGCTCTCCTTCAGCCCCGCCTTGTCGCAGGCGTTGCGGGCCGCGAGCGAATCGACCGGCAGCGGGCGCCCGGCGACGATGTCCCGGGCCCGCGCGGCGGCGCGGCTGGTCGCGTACCACGGGGTCGAGGCGTCGGCGAGCTCCACCCGCATCAGGTCCAGCGCGCAGGTGCGGTAGTCCTCGGGCAGCCGGTCCAGGGCCGGAACGGCGTCGAGCGAGAGGTCCCGGACGTTGCGCAGGTCGATCTGGTGGGTGCGCTCGAAGCGGGCCACGTTCTGCTCGGCGACGATCGCGTCCGGGCCCATCAGCCCGTAGACGGCGGCGGTGAGCATCCCGCTGAGGACGACGGCGCGCGGCAGCCAGGCCACCGAGCGGACCAGTCCGGCCGTGATCAGCATCAGGAAGACGACGCCCAGCCAGACCTCGACGACCAGCACCCAGAGCCGCAGCCTGGTCAGCCCGGAGGCGTCGACGTAGAACCACATCCGGCCGAGGGCCGAGGCGACCACGACCAGGGTGAGCAGGCAGAGGACGCCGAGCAGGATGCGCGCCAGCCGGCGATCGGCCTCGGAGCTGCGCGGGGCCCAGCGCTTGGCCACGCCGACCACCACCAGGGTCAGCACGGTGACGGCCATCAGCTGCCAGAAGCCCTGCCGGGCGTACTCGGAGCGGCTCATCCCGGTGTTCTCCATGATCGAGTCCCGGCCGCCGAGCACGACCACGGCCTGGACCAGCGCGAAGGCGCCGAACATCAGGTTGAGCGCGCCCAGCGGCAGCGCCCACTCCAGGCGTCCGCGCTCGCGGCCCGGCCGGACGACGGTGCGGTCCCAGCGGCGCGGACCGGCCGCGATGTGGGCGAAGCCCAGGGCGGTGAGCAGGCCCAGCAGGAAGAGCATGAGGCGCCGCGGGAGTTCACCGACGTCCAGGCTCGGGCTGAGGCTCGTCATGACGTCCGCCATGGCCGCGTCGGCGCTGGCGAACAGCCAGCCGAAGACGGTCAGCAGCACGGCCGCGACCGCCACCGCCTTGAGCACCGGCACGAGCTTGCCCCGACCGGGCAGGCTGAGCCGGCGCAGGCCGTCCCGGGCCCAGAGCAGGCCGGGCCCGAGCTGCCAGAGGATGCCCGGCAGGGCGAGCAGCACCCCCGCCCAGCGGCGACCGCCGTGCAGGGCGAGGGAGGCCAGGGCCAGCGCGCAGGCGGTGGCGAGGGCCACCGGCCAACCCGCCTCGAAGAGGGCGGGCACGGCGAGCAGGGCCAGCGCGAGGACGCTCCACAGCACCGTCCAGGGGCGCGCCTTCCGGCCCGCCGACCGGGCGGCCAGGCCGGCTCCCACGGAGGCGACCGCGCCGCAGATCAGCAGGTTGACGCCGAGGCCGTCGCCCATCAGCCAGGCCGCCAGCAGGCCGGTCAGCAGGGCGGCGAGCAGGGCGCGGGGCGCGGCCGGGGCCTTGGCGGGCGGGTCGCTCGGACGCAGCCACCGGTCGGGCCGAGGCTGCGGTCCGACCGGTGGCCGGTAGGGGTCGGCGGGAGCGGCCGGACCGCGGTACGGGTCGAACCCGGCGGCCGAACCGGCCGGCCCGGGAACACCGGCCCCGGGAGCACCAGCCCCGGCCGGCCCGGGAACACCGGCCCCGGACGCCCCGGCCCCGGACGCCCCGGGCCCGGGCACCCCGGATGCCGCCGGTTCGGACGGCTCGTCGGCCGGAGCGGGCATGGAGAGGCCGGACATGGGTTCCCCCTCGGATGTTGGTGGGCATGCGGAAGCCGCCCTGGGGGCAGTCCGCTGCAGGCGCCTCGGGCACCGCGACTGCAGCAGACTGTAGACCATTCTGAACAAGTTCAAAAACACCGGGGCGCCCCCGTCACACGGCTGTGACAGAGGCGCCCCGCGCCACCCGCCCCGGTTCTGAGGGCAGGTCAGCAGCTCAGTAGGAGCCGTAGAGCGAGTAGAGCAGCGTGTCCTTCACCGCCGGCCCGAAGGCCGTCGGCCAGGTGCCGAAGGGCACCACCGCGTTGCTGTAGGCGCCGGAGCCGGCCGGGCCGGTGGAGTAGTTCATGTTGTTGACCGTGGCGCCGGTGCCGTTGCTGTTGTAGACGAACCAGTACGCGGTGTTGGCGCTCAGCGTGGTGGTGACCGGCAGCGAGTTCCAGGCGTTGGGGGTGAGCGTGCCGACCGCCGTGGTCGTCACCAGGGTGCCGGGCGAGCCACCCGCGTCAGTGTAGACGGCCAGCTGGTACTGGTTGTTGGGCGCCGCGCTGACCGGGCCGACGTGCACGCTCAGCGCCGTGAGCGGCACCGGGCCCGACCCCGTGGTGACCCGGCTGCCGTTGAGGTGGTGGGAGTCGGTGTCGTCGATCAGCGACCCCACCGCCGTGTTGCCGAGCGTCCGGGGCGCCGCTCCCCCGGTGGTGAAGGAGAGCGTGAACGGGCTCGCCAGTGCGTTGCCCGAGGTGTCCCGCACGCCCTGCACGGTCGCGGTGTGCCCGGTGGTCAGGGCCAGCGGGGAGCCGGGCGTGAAGACCACGCCGTTGGCTGCCGTGTCGTACGCCACCGTCCCCGCGACGGCGGCGCCGCCCGCGGTGCGCAGGGTGACGGAGGAGGCGGTGACGCTCGCCGGGTCCAGCGGCTCGCCGAACGAGAAGCGCACCGCCGTGCCGGGGGCCACCCCGGTGGCGCCGGCGGCCGGGGTGGTGCCGGTGACGGTCGGCGCGGTGGTGTCCCGGCCGTAGGACGCGGTGTACGCGCCCACCGCGCCGTCGAAGAAGGCGTACGACACCCCCTTCACCGTCTCGATCCGGTACGGCACCGCGCGGCCGCCCGAGCTGATGCCGGTCAGCGTGCCGGAGGCGGCGGAGACCGGCACCATCGCGCGGAGCCCGTTGGCCCCGCCGGTGATCTCGAAGGTCAGCGAACTCCCGCTCCAGGCCAGCTTGGAGAAGGCCGAGCCGTTGCGCCCGTCCAACCAGGTGAGCATCTGCCGCCCGGAGACCACCGGGACGCCGCGCGCCTTGGCCGCGGCGACGACCGCGTCGGAGGCGGCGGAGGCGGCGTAGTCGGTGTGGAGGTTGGCGGTCAGCGCCGCGTAGTAGCCCTTGGCGCCGTAGGCGGCGTCGAGCAGCGTGGTGATGGTGCCGGGGTAGGACTGGCCGGACTCGTCGGTCAGCTGGGTGGTGGCCTGGTACTCGTCGATCACGCTGCCGTCGGTGTCGGCGAAGCGCATGATCTGGGCGGTGCCGTTGAAGTAGCCGGGCCGGTCCTTGGTGAAGGTGGACGGGTAGAAGTAGTAGTCGGTGTCCAGCCGGATCCCGTTGGCCAGCTTGGTCTTCGCCTGGGTCGCCCAGTCGTCCCACTCCACGCAGTGCGTGCGGCTGCTCGAAGGGGCGGGCAGCGCCGGGTACTTGGCCCGCCAGTTCGCCAGCTGGTCGCGGTAGTAGCCCTGGAGGGCGGCGGTGGTGCCCCACGGGCGGCAGTTGGTGGTGACGTGCACGCCCACCTCGAAGCCCTGGTCGGTGTAGGCCTTGGCCTGCGCCGGGGTCAGCGGGTCGTCGGTGTAGATGTACGAGGAGCCGCGCACGCACTCCCAGTCGGCCACGTTGCAGCCGGGCGGGCTCTGCGCGATGTAACCGTCCCAGCGGCCGGCGGTGCCGCCGATGCCGTGGTCGTCACCGGTCATCACGACGACCGCCTTGACGTCCCGGGGGAAGTACCAGAACCGCGGCAGCGGCTTGTTGGCGGCGTCGACGAGCGTGATCAGGTTGGCCAGCAGCCGCTGCTGCTCGTCGGCGATCGGGATCAGCGCCTTGTCGAGGTTGTTCCAGTCGGGCTGGCCGCCGGTGCCGAAGAACATCTCGCTCGCCTCGTAGCCGTCGGTGCCGTCCCGCTGCTGGCCGGCCCAGGCGGCGTTGCCCTGCCGGGTCTGCACCACCGACTTCGCCAGGTCGTAGCTGAACGCGGCGGCCCGGCCGCCGCCCGCCGTGCGCAGGGTGACGGCCGGGTTGGCGGTGGCCGTGCCGGCGTCGCTGTAGAGGGTGGCGACGGCGGTGGCGCCGCTGAGCGTGTAGAGGTCGGCGGCGCCGTGGTAGCCCATGGTGTCGCCGGTGATCCCGGTGCCGGGGGCGGCTGAGGTGTCCACCTTGAGGTAGGCGTCGGAGCGGGTGCCGCCGGCCGGGGTGAGGCCGAACAGCGGGGCGAGCTGGCGGTCCGGCCGCATCGCCACCAGGCGGCCACCGCCGTTGGTCCAGGTGGTGAACACGGTGGCCTGCGCGGCGGTGAGCGGCGTCTCCCCGAGCAGCACCACGTCGTAGGAGGCGAGCAGCGAGCTCGTCACCGCCGAGAGGTCCACCGTGCGGTAGTAGTTGAGGCCCTCCGCCTTCAGGATCTCGCCGAGGTAGCGGGTGTACGGGTTGGCCTGGCTGGTGACCAGCAGGATCGGCCCCTCGCCGCCCGGGCCGGAGCCCGGCGGCGGGGGCGGCGGGGTCTCGTCCGCGGTGTACGTGGCGTAGATCGAGAAGCTGAGGCCGCTGGAGGTGGCCGCGCCGAAGTCGGCGGGCCAACTACCGAACGCCCGGCCGCCGTTGCCGTACACGCTGGTGCCGCCGGGGCTGTACCGCAGGTTGTTGACGGCGGCGTTCCCGCCGTTGCTGTTGTAGGCCAGCCAGTACGCGGTGTTCGCGCTCAGCGCGGCCGTCAGCGGCACCGTGTTCCAGCTGTCGGCGGTGAGCGCCGCGGAGGCGCTGGAGGCGAGCAGGGCGCCCGGGCTGCCCGCGTTGTCCCGGTAGACCGCCACCTGGAACTGATTGTTCGGCGCCGTGTCCACCGCGCCCACGTACACGCTGACGCTGCTGACCGTGCCGCCCGCCGCGCCGGTGACGTACCGGGACGCGTTCAGGTAGTTGGAGTCGGCGGTGTCGGTGGACGGACCGACCGCCGTGTTGCCCAGGGTGGCCGTGGCGGCGGCCGCCGTCACGGCCCCGGGACCGGCGGTCAGCGCCGCCGCCGTGCCGAGGGCCGCCAGCAGCCCCCCGATTCTCCTCCGCCACCGGCTGCCCGAGCGTACGCCTGCACCTGCCATGACCGCCCCCTATGCGCTTCGGCAACTGCCTTTAACGGTGTACCGGTTGCGCGTCGGCCCTGTCCACGGAACCGCCACAATCCCCCCGCCGGGCCGGACTACCCCTTGACGGATCCGGCCAGCAGGCCGCGGACGAAGTACCGCTGCAGGCCGAAGAAGACCGCCAGCGGGACGAGGATCGAGAGGAACGCCCCCGCCGTCAGCAGCTCCCAGCGCCCGCCGAAGGAGCCGGAGAGCTGCGCCAGCCGGACCGTCATCGGCGCCACCTCGGGGGTGCCGCCGGCGAAGGTGAGCGCCACCAGCAGGTCGTTCCAGACCCAGAGGAACTGGAAGATGGCGAACGAGGCCAGCGCCGGGGCGCAGAGCGGCAGCACGATCGACCGGAAGATCTTGAAGTGCGAGGCGCCGTCCACCACCGCCGCCTCCATCAGGTCGCGCGGCAGCTGGGCGATGAAGTTGTGCAGCAGGAAGATCGCCAACGGCAGCGCGAACATGGTGTGCGCCAGCCAGACCGGCGCGTAGGTGCCCTTGAGGTCCACCGCCGGGATCAGCGTCAGCGGGCCCAGGTGGGCACCGCCGGAGAACAGCCGCAGCAACGGGATCAGCGCCATCTGGATCGGCACCACCTGCAGGGCGAAGACCACGAAGAAGACCGTGTCGCTGCCCCGGAACCGCACCCAGGCCAGCCCGTACGCGGCCATCGCCGCCAGCACCAGCGGGAAGAGGGTGGCCGGGACGCTGATCGCCAGCGAGTTCACCAGGAAGGGCATCAGCCCGGTGGAGACGCCGGAGCCGCCCTCGAACAGCACCGTGTGGTAGTTGGAGAGGCCGAGGTCCGGGTGGAGGAGGACGTTCCACCACCCGTCGGCCGTCACGTCCTGCTTGGGGCGCAGCGAGGTGGCCAGCAGGCCGAGGGTGGGGACGGTCCACAGGACGGTCACCGCGATCACGAAGGCCGAGGCGAGCGGGCTGCTGAAGGTCTTCCGGACCGGCCCGCGCCCGGTCCGGACACCCGTCGGGCGGTGCACGCTCATCGGACCCCGCGCTCCTTCCGCAGCTGGACGATGTTGTAGGCGACCAGGGGCAGCACCCCGAGGAAGAGGATCACCGCGAGCGCGCTGCCCCGCCCGGTGTTGAACTGCACGAAGGACTGCGAGTACATCTCGTTGGCCAGCACCTGGGTGCCGAAGTTGCCGCCGGTCATGGTGCGGACGATGTCGAAGGCCTTGAGGGTGGTGATCATGACGGTGGTGAGCACCACCACCACCGTGGTGCGGATCATCGGCACGGTGACGTACCAGAAGAGCCGCACCCCGCCCGCGCCGTCCAGCCGGGCCGCCTCGGTGACCTCGTCCGGGATCGCCTTGATCGCCGCCGAGAGGACGACCATCGCGAAGCCGGTCTGCACCCAGACCATCACCGCCATCAGCAGGAAGGTGTTGAGCGGTTGGGAGAGCATCCAGTTCGGCGGGTGCTCCCAGCCCAGGGAGATCGCCACCTGGCTGAGCAGGCCGATCTGCTGTTGGGAGGCGTCCCGGGACTCGTAGACGAACTTGAAGATGATCGAGGCGCCGACCAGCGAGATCGCCATCGGCATGAAGATCAGCGACTTGTAGACCGCCTGGCCGCGCATCCGGTCCACCAGCAGCGCCAGCACCAGGCCGAGCCCGGTCGCGGCCAGCGGGGCGACGACCAGCCAGAGCAGGGTGGTGACCAGGACCTTCTGCACCGAGTCGGTGGTGAACGCCCAGCCGAAGTTCTCGCCGCCGACGAAGCCGGTGCCGTCGTCGTTCTGCAGGCTCAGGTAGACGGTGCGCACCAGCGGCACGACCAGGCCGACCATGAGCAGCACCACCGCCGGGCCGAGGAAGACCGCGACGGACAGCGGGCGGGCGAGCCGCCCGGAGGCGCGGCCGGCGACCAGGAAGACCAGCAGCAGGATGCCGAGGAACCCGGCGACGGCGCCGACGGTGTTGCCGAACTTCACGGCCGCGTCGCCCCAGGCCCCGGCGGCCAGGGCGGTGCCGCCGAAGCCCGGGGCGCTGCCGGCGAGCGCGGTGGCGCCGCCCGGGGGCGTGGCGCCGCCGAAGGGGACGACGTCACCGAAGGGGGCCGGAGGGCCGAGCGCGGCGGTGCCGGCCGCGGCGAGTGCGGTGCCGGATAAGGACATGGCGGTGCGTCCTCCCGTCCGGGGGAAGGGGGCGGGCGGTGCGGGTGGGTGGTCCCGCACCGCCCTCGGCAGGTGGTCCCTTGGCGAACCTCGCGGGCCCGGCGAAGCTCGCGGGCCCGGCGAAGCTCGTGACCGCGGCGAACCCGTGACCGCGGCGAACTCGCGGGCCTGGCGACCCGCGCCGCCGCTACTGCGGCCAGGCGGCGTCGATGTCCGCGGCCGTCTTCTGGATCGACTGGCCCTCGGCGAACCAGGCCGTCAGCGACTTCCACTCCTGCCCGGCACCGATCGCGGCGGGCATCAGGTCCGAGCCGTCGAAGCGGAAGGTCGCCGCCGGGTCGGTGAGCGCGTCGGCGGAGAGCCGGTCGATCGGGTCGGTGTAGAGGCTCTTGTCGACGCCCTGGTTGGCCGAGACCCAGCCGGTGGCGGTCTTCACCCGGCTGCTCGCCCACTCCGGGCTGGACAGGTAGTTCTGCACCGCCTGCACCTCGGGCCGGCCCGCGAACGCCGTCAGGAACTCGCCGCCGCCCTCGACGGGGTTGGGCACGCCCGGGTTCACCGCCGGCAGGTGGAAGGCGAAGACGTCGCCGTCCGGGCCGACCTTGGTGTCCTTCGGCCACTGCGCCTTGTAGAAGGACGCCTGCTGGAGCATGAAGCACTTGCCGGTGAGGATCGGCGCGCCCGCGTCCTGGAAGGTCGTGGTGGCGATCGACTTCACGTCACCGTAGCCGCCGTTGACCCAGGCGGGGTTCTGCATCCAGCCCGCGACCGTCTTCATCGCCGTGGTGATCTTCTCGTCCGAGAACTTCACCCGGTGGCTCACCCACTGGTCGTACACCTCGCCGCCGTACGAGCCCAGCACCACCTCCTCCAGCCAGTCGGTGGCCGGCCAGCCGGTGGCCGTCCCGGAGGCGATGCCGCCGCACCACGGCCTGCCGCCGCCCGCCTTGGCGATCCGGTCGCTGAGCTCCATCAGGGCGGACCAGCTCTTCGGGACTTCGTAGCCGGCCTGCTTGAACGCCTTCGGCGAGTACCAGACCAGCGACTTCATGTTGGCGCTCATCGGCGCCGCGTAGAAGGTGCCGTTCACCGAGCCGTAGGTCTTCCAGACCGGGCTCCACCTGTCCTGGTTGGCCACCGTCTGTGCGGGCGGCTTCACCACCTTGCCGCTCTTGACCATCTGCGCCAGCAGACCGGGCTGCGGGATGATCGCGAAGTCCGGGGCGTTGCCGCCGGCGACGCGGACCGGCAGCTGGGACTCGAAGTCGTTGGAGCCCTCGTAGCTGATCCTGATGCCGGTACACGAGCTGAACTCGGACCAGGACTTCTCCAGGTTGTCCGACTCGGGGCTGAGGATCGAGGCGAAGACGGTCACCGTGGTGCCCGAATGCCCCGCGTACGGCTGGAACCTGGCGCAGTCGCCGGTCAGGGCCGCGCCCCCGCCGTCACCGCCGCCCGAGCCGCCGGAGTCCGAACTGTTGGAACAGGCCGCGGTCAGCGCCAGTGCCGCCAGCAGGGCGGGCACGGCTGCCGACCGGCGGGAACGGGTGGACGGCGCGGTCGGGGTGGGGGTCAATGCGGTCCTCCTCGCCAGGGCGCGAAACGCCGGCAGTACGACGGAACGACATTGCGCTGTACCGGAGATCGACATGAACGCGGCGGCGGGCCGGTTTGACGACGTTAACGCAGCCGGCACCCCGCGCCAAGGTCCGCGTTCGACCTTCATCGGCACGTGCCACAGTCGTGACCCCGTTCGCAGGCGTGGAACGCCGCCGGCCCCGTCCGGGAGCGGACGGGGCCGGCGGGGCGCAGGCGCGGGCGCAGGCGCGGGCCTGGGGACGGGTCCGGGTACGGGGTCCGGCGTGGCCGCGCCGCCGGCACGGCCGGGGCGGCGCGGCCGGTCAGTACAGCCGGACCGGCAGCTCCCGCAGCGAGTTGACCACCAGCGACGGGCTCGGCCGCAGCTCCTCGTCCGGCACCGCCAGCTGCAGCTCCGGGAACCGCTCGAACAGCGCCGGCAGCGCGATCCCCGCCTCCAGCCGGGCCAGCGGCGACCCGGGGCAGACGTGCGGGCCGTGGCCGAACGACAGGTGCCGGATCGGGTCCCGGGTGATGTCGAACAGTTCGGCCGTCACGCCGTGCTGCGCCGGGTCCCGCCCGATCGCGTTGTAGGAGATCAGCACCGGCTCGCCCGCGGGGATGACCGTCCCGCCGACCGCGACGTCCTCGGTGGTGAACCGGAACAGGAAGTTGCTGGTCGGCGGCGTCCAGCGGAGCGACTCCTCGACCACCGCGTCCCAGCCGACCTTCCCCGAACGGACCAGCTCCAACTGGTCCGGGTGGGACAGCAACGCGCGGACGGCGTTGCCGATCAGGTTGACCGTGGTCTCGTGACCCGCCGCGATGATCACCCGCAGGGTGGCCGCCGCCTCCGCGTCGCTCAGCGCCCCGCCCTCGGTGTCCGCCGCCAGCAGCACGCTCGCCAGATCGTCACCCGGCACCGAACGGCGCTGCGCCACCAGGTCGTTGACGAAGGCGTTCAGCCCGGCGATGGTCGCCTGGATGCCCTCCGGGTTCGGGCGGATCCCGAAGAACCTCTCGTAGAGGTCGCGCAGGTGGCCGTGGTCGGACTCCGGCACCCCCAGCAGCGAGCAGATCACCGTCATCGGCAGCGGGAAGGCGAAGACCGACTTGAGGTCCACCACCCGGTCCCCCGCCGCCAGCGCGTCCAGCAGACCGCGGGTGATCTCCTCGACGCGCGGACGCATCAGCTCCACCCGGCGCGGTGTGAACGCCTGCGCCACCAGGGCCCGCAGCCGGCGGTGCTCGGCGCCGTCGGTGGTCACCATGCTCGGGCCGGGTACCGCCAGGCCGATCAGCGGCCAGGTCTTCGGCACCTCGCCGCGCTGGAAGGCAACCCAGTGCGCGGCGTCCTTCACCAGCCGGGCGTCCGTCAGCAGGTCGCGGGCGGCCGCGTGCTGCGTCACCGCCCAGGCGGCGACGCCACCGGGCAGCTCCACCGCCACCGCCGGGCCGGCGGCGCGCAGCAGCGCACCCTCGGCGGCGTTGTCGCGGGCCAGCGGGTCGAGGGCTATCGGCGCGCTCATCGGCACAACTCTCCTTCGGTTCCTCGTTCTTGAACAGTCATGCACGGACGCGGACGGGCATCGGCGCCGAGGCGGGCGATGGCACCGGACTCGGCGGGGCGCCGAGGCGGGGCAGCGGCGCCGGACCGGGCCCAAGGTGGGCGGCCCCGGACCGGGTCAGCCCTGGTAGCCCGGCGTGAACGACACCGGCAGCGCCACCAGCCCCCGCACCCACGCCGACGGCCGCCACACCAGCGCGTGCTCGGCCACCGCCAGCCGCAGGTCCGGCAGCCGGTCCAGCAGCACCTCGATCGCGGTGGTGGCGATCACCTCGGCCGCCTCCTGCGCCGGGAACGGGCAGCCGTGCTCGCCGTACGAGTAGCTCATGTGCGCCCGGTTGCCCTCGGCCGGACGCCCGTCCGGCTGGCGCACCGACGGGTCCGCGTTGGCCCCCGCGAAGCCCAGCAGCACCATGTCGCCGGCCGCGATCCGCTGACCGGCCAGCTGGGTGTCCCGGGTCGCCCACCGGCCGGCGAAGATCTGCGTCGGGGTGTCCTCCCAGAGCGCCTCGTTCAGCGCCTGGCTGATGCTGCGCCGGCCGCCGGAGAGCGAGGCGGCGAACCGCTCGTCGGTGAGCATCAGCCGCATCGCGTTCGAGATCCAGTACGAGGTGGGCTGGTGGCCGGCGATCAGCAGCACCCGCAGGTCGCGCATGACCTCGTCGTGGTCCAGGCCCGCCGGGTGCGCCAGCATCCGCGAGGCGATGTCCTCGGTCGGGTGCTCGGCCTTCTCCCGCACCACGTCGAGCATCACGCCCAGCAGCCGCTGCGCGCCGGCGGGCGCGTCCGGCCCGCCGTCCAGCATCGCCAGCAGACCGTCGATCAGGACCGGCGCCTGCTCCTCGCTCGGCCCGAGCAGCCGGCAGAGCACCAGCAGCGGCATCCGGTGCGCGTACTCGGCCACCAGGTCGGCCTCGCCGCGCCCGGCGAAGCCGTCGATCAGCCGGTCGGCGATCTCCTCGGCGTGCTTGCGCAGCTCGTACGGGTCGATGTCGGAAAGCGCGTCGGTGACCGCGCGGGAGCGGCGGACGTGCTCCTCGCCCTCGGCGTAGAGGATCGACGGCACCGGGGTCATCATCGGCCGCAGCGGCCAGTCCTCGGGGATCGACTCCCAGGCGTTCCAGCGGGTGGAGTCACGGCCGAACAGCTGCGGCTGGCCGGTCACCAGCTGCAGCTCGCGGTAGCCGATCACCAGCCAGGCCGGCACGCCGCCGGCCAGCTCGACCGGGGCGACCGGGCCGTGGGCGGCCCGCAGCTCGCGGTAGAGCTGGGCCGGGTCGGTCTGGAAGCGCGGCCCGTACAGCGGGGTGGCGCCGGCGTGCGCCGGGCAGCCCGGCGGCGGGGTGGCGGCGGGCTCGGTCACGGCGTGCTCTCCTCGTACGGGGACGGGTCGGTGGTGCCTTCGACGGTGAGCAGGGCGGCCGGGGCTCCGGCCGGAGCGGTGGCCCCGGCCTGCGCGGTGGCCCCGGCCTGCGCGGCCCTCCCGGACTCCGGGGGCGTCCCGGACTCCGGGGGCGCCCCGGCCTGTCCGGCGGCCTCGACCCGGGCGGCCAGGTGGCGGACCAGCTCGATCAGCACCTGCTTGCTCGACCCGCGGTCCCGCGCGTCGCAGTCCACCAGAGGCACCTCGGCCGGCAGGTCGAGCGCCTCCCGGACCTGCTCCAGGGTGTGGGTCGGCTCGCCGAAGTTGTTCCGGGCGACGATGAACGGCGTGCCGTGGTGCTCCAGCCGGTCGATGGCGTACCAGGACTCCTCCAGCCGCCGGGTGTCGACCAGGACGACCGCGCCGAGCGCTCCGCTGAACAGCCGGTCCCAGAGGAACCAGAACCGCTCCTGCCCCGGCGCGCCGAACAGGTAGAGCACCTGGCGCTCCGAGAGCGTGATCCGGCCGAAGTCGAACGCGACCGTGGTGGAGCGCTTGCCCCAGGCGCCCGAGGGGTCGTCGATCCCCTCGCCCGCCTTGGTCATGGTCTCCTCGGTGTTCAGCGGACGGATCTCGCTGACCGCGCCGACCAGGGTGGTCTTCCCCACGCCGAAGCCGCCGACCACGACGATCTTCAGCGCGTTGTCGGCGGTACCGCGCAGCGGGGTGCGCCCGGCCGGGCGGGTGTCCGGCAGCTCAGAGCCGTTGGAGTCCATGCAGCACCTGCTTCAGCGTGTCGAGGTCGGGCAGCCGGGCCTTGTTGGGCGCGAACCGGGGGTGGCGGGCGGTGACCGCCCCGCTCTCCAGCAGGTCGCCGAGCAGGATCTTCACCACCGAGACCGGCAGCGCCAGTTCGGCGGCGACCTCCACGACGGCGGTCGGGGCCTCGCACATCTGCAGGATGCGGACGTGCTCCGACTGCATGCCCGAGGCCGGCTCCCGCTCCGAGACGATCAGGGTGACCAGGTCGAAGGCGTTCTCCGGGGACCGGCTGCGGCCGCGGGTGATGGTGTAGAGGCGGTCCGGGTCGTCGTCACGGCCCGGCATGACCGGCCGGCCGGTCATGCCCGCGCGTCCTCGCGGCCCGCCGTGCCACCGTCCCCGCCGAGCCGCCCGCCGTCGCCGTCGGCCACGGCGTCCCGGGCCGGGGCGCTCAGGTGGACGCCGATCTGCTCGATCAGCCCGTGCATGTTGTGGCCGACCACGCCGACGTCCGCGTCGTCGTCGGTGACCACGGCGAGGTGCGCACCCTCGCCGGCCGCCACGATGCAGAGGATGCCGCCGTGGAACTCGGTCATCGACTGCCGCACGCCGCCGCTGCCGTCGCCGAACTCGATCGAGGCGCCGTGCGCGAGGCTCTGCATCCCGGAGGCGATCGCGGCCAGCTGGTCGGCCTGGTCGGCGCCGAGGCCGGAGGTGTGGCAGAGCTTCAGGCCGTCGGCGGAGAGCACCAGGGCGTGCCGGGTGCCGGGGGTGGCCGCCAGGAGGTTTTCCAACAGCCAGTCGAGGTCACGATCGGTGGCGCTGCTCATCGGGAGTCCTTCACTCGGTGACGGGGGAGGCGTCGGGGGTGGTGGGGGGTGTGGTGGCGAGGGAGGCATCGGTGGTGGCTGCGGCCGGGACGGCGGCGGGGGCAGCCGGGGTGGCGGCGGGCGCGGGCTCCGGCGTGGCGGCCGGCTCGGGCGCCGGGGTGGCGGCCTCGGCCGGCGGCGCGGCCCCGGCCGGGGTGGCACCGGTCCTGGCCTGCTGGGCGGCCCGGCGGAACGCGCCGAACCGGGCCGCGGCGGTCGCGCTGTCGCTGCGCGCGGGCTTGGCGGCGGGGGCCGCGGCCGGGGTGGTGGCGGCCAGCGTCTGACCGCGGCGGCGCTGCGGCAGGCCGCTGTCGGTGACCCGGACGGGCGCCGGGGCGGCGGGTGCGGCCGGGGCGACGGGGGCGGCCGGGGCCACCGGGGCGGCCGACGGCGCCGGGCGCGCGGGGGCCAGGGCCGGAGCGGGGGCGGGGCCGAGCGCCGGGCGCGCGGGGGCCTGGACGGCAGCGCGGGCCGGCACGGGCGCCGGGGCGAGCTCCGGCGCGGTGTGCGTCACCAGCTGCTGCGGGATCAGCATCACCACCCCGGTGCCACCGCGTGCCGACGGCCGGAAGGAGACCTGCAGCCCGTGCTTGCGGGCCAGCGAGCCGACCACCGCGAGGCCGAGCCGCGTCCCCGCGGTGAGCGTGGTGAGGTCCAGCGGCTCGGCGGAGACGGCCCGTTCGGCCCGGCGCAGCCAGCTCTCGCTCAGCCCCAGGCCGCTGTCCTCGACGCTGATCGCCAGTCCGGCCGGCACCTCCTCGACGTAGACGTGCACCTCGGCCGGCGGGGCGGAGAAGTTGGTGGCGTTGTCCAGGAGCTCGGCGAGCGCGTGCATGACGCCCTCGGCGGCGAACCCGGCCACCGCGGCCGTACTGGCGTTGTGCAGCCGGACGCGCTGGTACGCACCGATCCGGCCGAGCGCGCCGCGCAGCACCGACTCCACGGCGATCGGCTTGGCCCAGCGGCGGCCGGAGCGGGCGCCGGTGAGCACGGCGATGCTGTCGGCCATCCGGCCGGCCTGCGCGGTGGAGTGGTCCAGCCGCAGCAGGTCGCCCAGCACCTCCTCGTCGTGCCGGTGCTGCATCTCGCGCAGCTCCGCGTGCATGCTCGTGGCCAGCGCCTGGACCCGCCCGGCGGCCGTCGCGCAGACCGCGAGGGCCGCGGCCCGCAGCCGCTCGCCCCGGCCGATCTCCTCGGCGACGGCGCGCAGCAGCGCGTACTGCGGGTGCTTGCGGTGCGCGGCGAGCGCACTGTCGACGGACGCGCCGTCACGCAGCCGCTTCACCACCTCGGGCAGGACGTCCTCGGCCAGTCGGTCGAGCTGGGCGCGCTCGGCCCGCTCGGTCTCGGCCTCGGCCCGCGCCCCGACGAGCTCGGCCCGGGCGGCCGCGGCGTCCTCCTCGGCGCGGGCCGCCTCGGCCCGGGCGGCGTCGCGCTCGGCCTCCGCGGCGGAGGCCCGTGCCTTCGCGGCCGCCTCCGCCTGCCTCGCGGCGCCGGCCACGACCAGCGCGGTCATCGCCTCCTCCTCGCCCACGCCGAGCTGACCGTCCAGCCGGCGGGCGCGCTCGGTGGCGGCGGCGGCCGTCCAGACCGCGATGAGCCAGAGCGCGGTGACGGCGCAGACCGCGACGGCGGTCAGCGGCTGGTGGGCGTCGGCCGCCCGGACGACCGCCACCGGTCCGGCGATCGCCGCCAGCAGACAGGCCGCCGCCGTCAGGGCCGCGGTCCGCGGGGCGATCCGTCGCCACGACGGGGCGGCGGGGCTGGTGCGTTCTCTCATCGGTGCGGTCCTCGGCAACAGCGGCGTCCGGACGGACGCCGACAGCGGGGGCGGGCGAACGCGCCACCGCCCGGCGACGTGGTGAAACGTCTCCGGGCGGGCTGATCGGTTCACACTTTCGGCCGATCATATCCATTCAGCTGTTCGCCTCAACTGGAGAGTTGACGCTCAGTCTCGTTCAGACACGCTCCGCACACACGACCGCCGCCACTCCCCCACGGGGTTCAGCCGGTCTTCGCCTCGATCGCCCGCCGCAGCGCCGCGAAGTCCAGCCCGTGGTCGGCGATGACCTTCGCGCCGAGGCCCTCGCCCTCCCGGATCACCCCGAGCAGCAGGTGGCCGACCCCGATGTGACCCGACTTCAGCCGCAGCGACTCCCGCAGCGAGAGCTCCACCACCTTCCTCGCCCGGGCGGTGAACGGCGCCCGCCGGCCCTTGGCGTCGGAGCGGAACCAGCCCCGTCGCCGCGGCTCCGCCTCCTCGACAGGGGCATCCAGTGCCCCCGCACCGAACACGGACTCCACCGCGTCCCGGACCGCGTCCAGGTCCACGCCGATCGAGGCCAGCGCCTGCGCGTCGCCGCCCTCCCCCAGCAACCGCCGCACGGCCTGCCTGGCGGTCGCGTGGTCCAGCCCGGCCTCGACCAGCACCGCGGCCGCCGGGTCCTCCGGCCGGGCGAGGACCGCCAGCAGCAGGTGCTCGGTCCCGATGTGCTCGTGCCCGAGCCCCGCCGCCTCCTCCTGCGCCTGCACCACCGCACGCCGCGCACCCTCGGTGAACCGCTCGAACATCGCTCAGCCTCCGTCCTTGTCCCCACCGGCTCCCCCGGCCCCGCGCCGGGCGTACTTCTTGTGCACGGCCTGCCTGCTCACGCCGAGGCAGACCGCGATGTCCTGCCAGGACCACCCCTGGCTCCGGGCGTTCCCGACCTGCAGCCCCTCCAGCCGGTCCGCCAGATCCCGCAGCGCCCGGACCGCACGCAGCCCGACCGCCGGATCCCGACTGCTCGCGGCAGCCGCGAGCTCACCGTTCTCGCTCATACTGTCAACATAGGTTGACACCCGGGGAGCGTCAACCCCGGTTGACACGGAACGCGCGAAAGAGGCGGGGCGAGGACACCCGGTCCTCGCCCCGCCTCGAGCCCGCCTCCCCGTCTCCGGGAGGACGCGCGGGGGCACCGGGTCAGGTCCCGGTGCCCCCGCGGGCGGTGTCAGGTCGGTCAGCTGCAGCCGCTGGTGGAGCCGCAGCCCTCGCAGAGGTAGCAGCTGCCGGCGCGGCGCATCTTGGTGCCGCAGGAGAAGCAGAGCGGCGCGTCGGCGTTGAGGCCGAGCTGGATCTCCAGCAGCTCCGTGGAGTTGTGGGCCCGCGCCGGGGCGGCCTTGGGGGCCTCGACCGCCGGGGCCGCCGGAGCGGCCGGCTTGGCCACCGGGGCGGACTGGGCCAGGGTCTCGGTGTCGAGCTCCTCGGCCTCCAGCGGCTCGTAGGAGCCGGTCTCCAGGTGGCGCTGGCGCTCCTCGACGGAGTGGATGCCGAGCGCCGAGCGGGTCTCGAACGGCAGGAAGTCCAGCGCCAGGCGGCGGAAGATGTAGTCGACGATCGACTGCGCCATCCGCACGTCCGGGTCGTCGGTCAGACCGGCCGGCTCGAAGCGCATGTTGGTGAACTTCGAGACGTAGGTCTCCAGCGGCACGCCGTACTGGAGGCCGACCGAGACGGCGATCGAGAAGGCGTCCATCATGCCCGCGAGGGTCGAGCCCTGCTTGGACATCTTCAGGAAGACCTCGCCGAGGCCGTCGTCCGGGTAGGAGTTGGCCGTCATGTAGCCCTCGGCGCCACCGACCGTGAAGGAGGTGGTGATGCCCGGGCGGCCCTTGGGCAGGCGCTTGCGGACCGGGCGGTACTCGACGACCTTCTCGACCGCGGCCGGGGCGGCCTCGGTCTTGGCCTCGTCGGCCGCGGGGGTCTTGGTCTTCGCCGAGAGCGGCTGGCCGACCTTGCAGTTGTCGCGGTAGATGGCGAGCGCCTTGACCCCGAGCTTCCACGCCTCGAAGTAGATCTCCTCGACCTCTTCGACGGTGGCGCTCTCCGGCATGTTCACCGTCTTCGAGATGGCGCCCGAGATCCACGGCTGGATCGCCGACATCATCCGCACGTGGCCCATCGGGGAGATGGAGCGCTCGCCCATCGCGCAGTCGAAGACCTCGTAGTGCTCGGCCTTCAGACCGGGCGCGTCGACCACGTTGCCGTGCTCGGCGATGTGGGCGACGACCGCCTCGATCTGCTCGCCCTGGTAACCGAGGCGCTTGAGGGCCCGCGGGACGGTGCCGTTGACGATCTGCATCGAGCCGCCGCCGACGAGCTTCTTGAACTTGACCAGGGCCAGGTCGGGCTCGACGCCGGTGGTGTCGCAGTCCATCATCAGGCCGATGGTGCCGGTCGGGGCGAGCACCGAGGCCTGGGCGTTGCGGAAGCCGTTCTCCGCACCGATGCGGAGCACGTCCTGCCAGGTGCCGTTCGCCGCGGCCCAGACCGGGGCGTCCAGCTCGTCGACCGAGACGGCGGCGGCCGAGGCGTCCGCGTGCTGCTTCATGACCCGCTGGTGAGGGGCGGCGTTGCGGGCGTAGCCGTCGTACGCGCCGACCACGCCGGCCAGCTCGGCGCCGCGGCGGTAGGCGGTGCCGGTCATCAGCGAGGTGATGGCGCCGGCCAGGGCGCGGCCGCCCTCGCTGTCGTACGCGTGGCCGGTGGCCATCAGCAGGGCGCCGAGGTTGGCGTAGCCGATGCCCAGCTGGCGGAAGGCGCGGGTGGTCTCGCCGATCTTCTCGGTCGGGAAGTCGGCGAAGCAGATGGAGATGTCCATCGCGGTGATGACCAGCTCGACGACCTTGGCGAAGGTGGCGGCGTCGAACGAGTCGTCGTCGCGCAGGAACTTCATCAGGTTCAGCGAGGCGAGGTTGCAGCTGGAGTTGTCCAGGTGCATGTACTCGGAGCAGGGGTTGGACGCGTTGATGCGGCCGGACTCCGGGCAGGTGTGCCAGTGGTTGATGGTGGAGTCGTACTGGATGCCGGGGTCGGCGCAGGCCCAGGCGGCCTCGGCCATCTTGCGGAAGAGCTTCTTCGCGTCGACGGTCTCGATGACCTCGCCGGTCATCCGGGCGCGCAGGCCGAATTCGGTGCCGTTCTCGACGGCGGTCATGAATTCGTCGTTGACGCGGACCGAGTTGTTGGCGTTCTGGTACTGGACGGAGGTGATGTCGTCCCCGCCGAGGTCCATGTCGAAGCCCGCGTCACGCAGGGCGCGGATCTTCTCCTCCTCCTTCACCTTGGTCTCGATGAAGGCCTCGACGTCCGGGTGGTCGACGTCCAGGACGACCATCTTGGCCGCGCGGCGGGTGGCGCCGCCGGACTTGATGGTGCCGGCGGAGGCGTCGGCGCCGCGCATGAAGGAGACCGGGCCGGAGGCGTTGCCGCCGGAGGAGAGCAGCTCCTTGGAGGAGCGGATCCGGGAGAGGTTGAGGCCGGCGCCGGAGCCGCCCTTGAAGATCATGCCCTCTTCCTTGTACCAGTCGAGGATCGACTCCATGGAGTCGTCGACGGCCAGGATGAAGCAGGCGCTGACCTGCTGGGGCTGCTTGGTGCCGACGTTGAACCAGACCGGCGAGTTGAAGCTGAACACCTGGTGGAGGAGGGTGTGGGTCAGCTCGTGCTCGAAGATCTCGGCGTCGTCCGGGGTGGCGAAGTAGCCGTTCTTCTCACCGGCGGCGCGGTAGGTGAGCACCACGCGGTCGATGATCTGCTTGAGGCTCCACTCGCGCTGCGGGGTGCCGACGGCGCCGCGGAAGTACTTGGACGTGACGATGTTGACCGCGTTCACCGACCAGAAGTCCGGGAACTCGACGCCGCGCTGCTCGAAGTTGATCGACCCGTCGCGCCAGTTGGTCATCACGACGTCGCGCCGCTCCCAGCGGACCTCGTCGTACGGGTGGACGCCAGGGGTGGTGTAGATGCGCTCGATCCGCAGACCGCCCTTGGGGGCCTTGCCGCCGCCCTTGGCCGTGGTCTTGTCGGACTTCGACCCGCGTGCGGAACCGCTCGTGGTGTCTGTCACTTCTCGCTCCTCCTCCTGGGCAAACGCCCAAAGTGCCCCGAAAAAGTCCGGGCACCGCTGGTTCGCTCTTCCGGTGTGCGGACAGGCGACGACCTGCCTGGTTCCGCACGGTTTGTGGTGTTCCGTGCACCGTTTCCGGGCACGCGTCGGCCCCGGGAGGGGGCCGGTGTGGCACCGACCCCCGGGAGGGGGGCCGGTGTGGTGATCGACCCCGGGGGGCCTTGTGTGCTTCGCCGGGCCGCTAGGGCGCGGCGGCGGGGACGGGCACGGAGGTGCCGTCCGCCGCGGGGGCGGGCCGTTCGCGGCGGAGTTCCGCGATGGCGGCCTCGAAGTCTTCCAGTCCGTCGTACGCCTGGTACACGCTGGCGAACCGCAGGAAGGCGACCACGTCGAGTTCCTTCAGCGGTCCGAGTATGGCCAGCCCGACGTCGTGGGTGGTGAGCTCGGCGTTGCCGGTGGCCCGCACGCACTCCTCGACCCGCTGGCCGAGCTGGGCGAGGGCGTCCTCGGTGACCGGGCGGCCCTGGCAGGCCTTGCGGACTCCGGAGATGACCTTCTCCCGGGAGAACGGCTCGGTGACGCCACTGCGCTTGATGACCATCAGCGCGGCCGTCTCCACCGTGGTGAAGCGGCGGCCGCAGTCCGGGCACTGCCGACGACGGCGGATACAGCTGCCGTCCTCGGTGGTCCGGCTGTCGACGACGCGGCTGTCGGAGTGCCGGCAGAAGGGGCAGTGCACCTGAGGATCCCTCCCTGGCGGAACGTGCGGACTTGTCGAGTCTATGCGATGCCGACCCGTCCTCGGCAAGCTGATCATGCGACGTGACCACTAGTACTGGGCACGATGAGGACTGTAGCCACTACATGTAGGTCTTCGGGGGAAGTGACACCCCTGGCGTGTCGGCGCGGATTAGACTGCCGGAGTCGATCCTGGATCGAACATTTAATCGATGTACAACAAAGCCTTGATCGAGTCAGCCAACTCCCGAATAATTCACTCGAACGTGTGTTTGGCGCAACCTTTCGATAGGAGGTGCCGTTGGGCTGGAAAAGGGAGAGGACAGCCGTCGAGAGGGGCCGCCGTGAACACCATCGAAACCAACACCATCCCGGTGCAGGAACACTCCCAGCTCAAGGTGGGTCAGCGCACCACGAACCAGCAGAGTGTGGACGTCAGCATGGACCGTAGCGAACAGCACCGACTCTCCGGCCCGGCCATTCCTCACACGAGCCGCGTTCCCGACCAGCCCATCGAGCACGCCCCCGCGCTCGACGACACCCATCCGGTGCCGACGCGTTCGATGCCCGGGCGCCCCCCCGGTATCCGCACCGACGAGGCCGGGCTGACCGAGCGCCAGCGCCGGGTGATCGAGGTCATCCGGGACTCCGTCCAGCGCCGCGGCTACCCGCCGTCCATGCGCGAGATCGGCCAGGCCGTCGGCCTGTCCAGCACCTCCTCGGTCGCCCACCAGCTGATGGCCCTGGAGCGCAAGGGCTTCCTCCGGCGCGACCCGCACCGCCCGCGCGCCTACGAGGTCCGCGGCGTCGAGGTCGCCCGGCCCAACACCGCCGAGACGGCCGGCCGCCCGTCCACCTCGTACGTGCCGCTGGTCGGCCGGATCGCCGCCGGCGGGCCGATCCTGGCCGAGCAGACGGTGGAGGACGTCTTCCCGCTGCCGCGCCAACTGGTCGGCGAGGGCGAGCTGTTCGCGCTCACCGTGCGCGGCGACTCGATGATCGAGGCGGCCATCTGCGACGGCGACTGGGTCACCGTCCGGCGCCAGCCGGTCGCCGAGAACGGCGACATCGTGGCCGCGATGATCGACGGCGAGGCCACCGTGAAGCGTCTCAAGCGCGAGGACGGCCGGATCTGGCTGATGCCGCACAACCCGGCGTACGAGCCGATCAACGGCGACAACGCGACCATCCTGGGCAAGGTCGTCGCGGTCCTGCGCCGCCTCTGAGCGGCCGGCCGGGGCGCACACCGGGAAGGGGCTCCACCGCGCACTGCGCGGGGAGCCCCTCCGGCGTTTCACGGGCCGGTCGGCGGCCCCTCCTCCGGAAGCCCGCCGACCGCCGGTCCTGGCCGCGCCCGGCCGGGCGCGGCCAGGACCGACGCCTCGCCCTCAGCCCCGCCGGACCACCGGCCGCACCGGCGGCGCCGAGGCGTCGATCGCCGCCAGCGAGCGCCGCACCTGGTTGCGGTCGGTGGTGTACCAGAACTCCGGCATCGACGAGCGGAAGAAGCCCCCGTACCGCTTGGTCTCCACCCGCGGGTCCAGCACCGCGACCACGCCGCGGTCGTCCGACGCACGGACCAGCCGGCCCGCACCCTGCGCCATCAGCAGCGCTGCGTGCGTCGCGGCGACGGCCATGAAGCCGTTCCCGCCGCGCTGCTCGACGTCCTTCTGCCGGGCGCTCATCAGCGGGTCGTCCGGGCGCGGGAACGGGACCCGGTCCATCACCACCAGCTGGCAGGCCGAGCCGGGCACGTCCACGCCCTGCCAGAGCGAGAGCGTGCCGAACAGGCAGGTGGTCGCGTCCGAGGCGAACTCCCGGATCAGCTCGCCCAGGGTGTCCTCCCCCTGGAGCAGGATCCGGTTGTCCAGCCGCTCGCGCATCGCCTCCGCGGCCGCCTGGGCGCCGCGCATGGAGGAGAACAGGCCGAGCGTGCGGCCGCCGGCCGCACCGATCAGCTCCGCCAGCTCGTCCAGCATGTCGGGGCGCTCCGGGTCGCGGCCCGGGTCGGCCAGGTGCTTGGCGACGTAGAGGATGCCCTGCTTCGGGTACTTGAACGGCGAGCCGACGTCGATGCCCCGCCAGAACGGCACCGGGTCGTCCCCGAAGCCACCGGTCTCCGGCTCGTCGCCCGGGGTTCGCACGTCCGGCAGCCGGGCGTCGGAGGGCAGCCCGACCGAGGCGGCCACGCCGTTGAAGTCCCCGCCGAGCTTGAGGGTGGCCGAGGTGAGCACCACCGAGCGCTCCTTGTAGAGGCCCTCCCGCAGCAGTCCGGAGACGCTCAGCGGGGCGACCCGCAGCGAGGCGGTGCCCAGACCGAACCGGTCGCTGCGCTCGATCCAGACCACGTCGTACTCGGAGTCGGCCAGCAGCCGCTCGGCCGTCTCGTGCAGCGTCTCGGCGGCGGCCATCGCCTGCTTGCGCACCGCGTCCTCGTCGCTGAGCCCCTTGTCCCTGGTCTCGCCCAGCGAGGTGATCACCTGGCGGCTGGCGTCCCGGATCGCGGTGACGGCGTACGCCAGGTACTCGGGCAGCTCCTCCACCCGGCCGGGCTGGGCGGTCTCCATCAGGCCGTGGTAGTTCTCGGCGGCGGCCTGCAGGGCGTCCACGGCCTTCTCGTTGGCCAGCCGGGCGGCCCGCTTGACCGCACGGTTGACCGCGCCGACGGTCAGCTCGGCGGTGGCCGCACCGGTGACGCGGTTGACCAGCTCGTGCGCCTCGTCGACGATCAGCAGCCCGTGCTCGGGCAGCACCGGCGCGCCCTCGATGGCGTCGATCGCCAGCATCGCGTGGTTGGTGACCACGACGTCGGCCAGCTTGGCCCGCTCGCGCGCCTTCTCCGCGAAGCACTCCTGCCCGTACGCGCAGCGGGTCGCGCCCAGGCACTCCTTGGAGGTGACCGACAGCTGGGCCCAGGCCTTGTCGGAGACGCCCGGGGTCATGTCGTCCCGGTCGCCGGTCTCGGTCTCGTCGGCCCACTCGCGCAGCCGCAGCACCTCCTGGCCGAGCTTGCCGGCGGGCCCGCCCATCGCCTCGACCGGGTCGAACAGGCCCTCGCCCTCGTCGCTCGGGGTGCCCTCGTTGGCCCGGTGCAGGCAGAGGTAGTTGGAGCGGCCCTTGAGCATCGCGAAGAGCGGGCGGCGGCGCAGCACCGGGTGCAGGGCCTCCACCGTGCGCGGCAGGTCCCGCTCGACCAGCTGGCGCTGGAGCGCCAGGGTGGCGGTGGCGACCACCACGCGGTCCCCGTGCGCGAGGGCGGGCACCAGGTAGGCCAGGGACTTGCCGGTGCCGGTGCCGGCCTGCACCAGCAGGTGCTCGCCGTGGTCGACGGCGTCGGCGACGGCCTCGGCCATCCGGGCCTGGCCGGGGCGCTCGACGCCGCCGACGGCCGCCACGGCGGCGTGCAGCAGCTCGGGGAGCTGGGCCCGCGGGACGGCGTCGTGGGCGGCCGAATCGTCGGCGGCGTCCTCGGCGGCGTCGGCGGGGAGCTGGGATTCGGAGTCGTTCGTCATGACCCTCCCACCCTACGGGGCGGGGGTGACAATCCGGTCCTGTTGTCCGGGCAGCGCGGCCGTTCCCTCGGGGGTCAGCGCGTTGGGGACGGTACCGTGCCGGGCGGCGTGCGGGCGGTGCGGCCGGTCGCCGTAGCCGTCGAGCAGCAGCCGGTTGCGGTTGAGGCAGAGGCGGTCGATCCGCGGGCGGAACAGGTCGAAGAGCGCGAACCGCTCCTTCAGTTCGGGGAAGCGCTCCTGGTGGCGGAGGATCTCGGCCCGCAGCAGGGCCCAGAACTCCGCCTCGGGCAGGCCGGTCTGGGCCTCCAGCAGCGGGGCGAGGTAGCGGTAGACGCCGATGAAGAGGCCGGAGTGGAGGAACTGGCAGAGGCCCTGCGGGTCCTCGCGCAGCAGGACCTCGGCCACCTCGGCGGGCAGGCCGCGCAGTTCGGGCAGGTCCTGGTCGCTGAGGTTGACGTCGTCGACGAAGTCCTTGACGGCCAGCCGGACCGGGGCGTCGGCGGCGTCGAAGACCAGGATGGCGTTCTCGCCGTGCGGGGAGAAGACCAGGCCGTAGCGGTAGAGGAAGTGCAGCAGCGGCGGCAGCATGGCGGCGAACAGCCGGGCGGTCCAGGCCGCCGGGGTGAGCCCGGAGCGGGCGATCAGTTCGGCGGCGAGGGCCCGGCCGTCGGAGCCGGTCTGCAGCAGGGCGGCCAGGGTCCGGCCGCGCTCGCCGGGGTCCAGGGCGGGGCCGAGCGGCTCGCGCCAGATCGCGCCCAGCAGCTCCTTGTACTGGTAGGGCGCCTCGGGCAGCTCGCGGTAGAGCGGGTGGTCGACGGTGACGGAGGCGATCTCGCCGAGCAGGACGACCCGGCACTCGTCGCGCAGGAACGGGTCGGCGTCGCGCAGGCCGTGGATCCAGGCGGTGACGGCGGGCGCGGCCAGCGTGCGCTCGGTCGGGAGGCCGCGCCAGACCAGGGTGTTGAGGACGGCGAGCGGCAGCTTGACCGTGCAGCGGTCCGGGCGGCTCTGGTTGAAGAACGAGCGGATGGACTGCTGGGGCAGCCGCAGGTCGCCGTCGGAGGGCAGCGGGACGATCTCGCCGGAGGCGATCCACGGCGCGAACAGCGGGACGACGGTCTCGTCCCACTGCCAGGGGTGGACGGGCAGCAGCAAGTAGTCGTCGGCGTCCGGGCCGAGGGCGGCCCGCAGGGCGTCCGGGTCGTCGAGCTCGCGGGCGTAGAGCCGGTCGGGATCGGTGAGGCCGGGGACGCCGCGGTACTCGGCGAGCCGGCGGTGGACGGCGATCCAGGGCAGCGGCCGCGGGGTGCGCGCCTCGGGGGCCCAGCGGGCGGTGTCGCGGGCGGAGAAGCCGAGCCGGCCCTTGTTGGGGACGATCCAGGGGTGGCCGCCCTGCCGGCCCTCCAGGTCGGTGTGGCCGAGGTCGGCCAGCTCGGCGGCGGTGAGCGCGGTGGCGAGCAGGTGGGCGTCGGCGATCAGGGTGGCGGTGAGCTCGCGGACCAGGTGGCCGGTGGTGTCGCCGCGCAGACCGAGCGCCCGCCGGGCGTACGGGAGGAAGCGCAGCGGGTCGAGGCCGTCGGGCGCCGAGCAGCGGACCGAGTCCTCGTCGACCTGCCAGCTGCCGTAGGCGCCGCGGCGGGCGAGGAAGCGGTACTCGGCCCCGTCCAGCCGGAGCAGGTAGGTGCCCTCGGCGGTGCCGGGCTCGGGGGTGATCAGCTCCTCGTAGGCGAACTCGCCGAGCATCTTGGCCAGGAGCGTGCGCCCGGCCCGCTGCCAGTGCCCGGGGGTGAGCTGCGGGGGCAGGTAGAGCGGCGGTTCAGCGGCCGGCGGTTGCGGCACGGGTCGACTCCTGGGGGCGGGGGACGGCGGGGACGGGTCGGGGCGCGGTGGCCGGTTCGGGGCCGGTGGGGGCCGCGCCGCGCGGCGGGGTCTGCGGCTGGGCCCGCGGCTCGGTGCGCGGCGCCGTTCGGTGCCCGGCGTGTGGCGTGGTGTGCGGTGCGGCCTGCGGCTCGGCGCGCGGTGGGGCGAAGCCGGTCCAGGCGGTACGGGTGGGCAGCCGGTGGAGGGTGCGGCCGGTCACGGCGTTGAGGATGACGGCGGCCCGGTGGGCGCCGAGGCCCAGGTCGGGCGTGCCCACGCCGTGGGTGTGCAGTTCGGCGTTCTGGACGTAGAGCCCGCCGGTGACCTCGGGCCGGGTGGCCACCCGGTGGTCGAGGTCGACCCGGTAGCGCCCGGACCCGTCCCAGTCGATCAGGTGGGCGAGCGGTTCCAGGGCCGCCGGGCGGGCGGCCCGGTAGCCCGTGGCGAGGACCACGGCGTCGGTGCGCAGCAGGTGCCGGGCGCCGGAGTCGGTGTGCCGGCAGTCCAGTTCGAGGCCGCCGCAGGGCCCGGGCCGGGCCTCGGCGACGGCCGTGCCGGGGGTGATCTCGACCGGTGCGGCGTCGATCGGCCGGCCGATCGTCCGCTCGTACAGGTGGTCGTGGATCTCGGCCAGGGTCTCGGCGCTGGCGGCCTTGTGCAGCTGCCACTGGGTGTCGACCAGGGTGTCCCGGACGGGTTCGGGCAGGCCGTGGAAGTAGCGGGTGTAGTCGGGGGTGAAGTGCTCCAGCCCGAGCTTGGAGTACTCCATGGGCGCCAGCGCCCTGGTCCGGGTGAGCCAGCGCAGCCGGACGCCGTCGTCGCCGTGCCGGCGCAGCAGGTCGAGGAAGACCTCCGCGCCGGACTGGCCGCTGCCGACCACGGTGATGTCGCGGGCGCCGTCGAGGTCGCCGCGGCGGTCCAGGTAGTCGGCCGAGTGGAAGGCGCGCGGGTGCCCGGTGAGGGCGGCGAAGGCCTCGGGCAGGACCGGCCGGGTGCCCACGCCGAGCGCGAGGTTGCGGGCGTGCACCTCCTCGCGCCGCCCGGTGGCGGTGTGCCGCAGTTCGACGCGGTAGCGGTCGCCGGCCCAGTGCAGGGCGGTGACCTCGGTGCCGAAGCGGCAGTTGGCGAGCCGCTCGGCGGCCCACCGGCAGTAGTGGTCGTACTCCCGGCGGGGCAGGTGGAAGCGCTCGGCGAAGTAGAACGGGAAGAGCCGGTCCTGCTCGCGCAGGTAGTTGAGGAAGGACCAGCGGTTGGCGGGGTCGACCAGGGAGACCAGGTCGGCGAGGAACGGCACCTGCATCCGGGCCCCGTCGACCAGCATGCCGGGGTGCCAGCGGAACTCCGGGCGCTGGTCGCAGAAGAGGGTGCGCAGGCCGGGGACGGGGTCGGCGAGCGCGGCGAGCGAGAGGTTGAAGGGGCCGATGCCGACGCCGAGCAGGTCGTACGGCGCCGGCCGAGGTGTTGGGGTGTCCATGGGGTGGGCGGTGTCCTAGGCGGATCGGTTCGGGTCGGGTCGGTCGGACCCGGGGACGCGGTCGCGGTCACGGTCGCGGTCACGGCCGCGGAGCACACGGTCACGGTCGCGGACCATCAGGGCGGCGCGCTTGCCGGGCAGGTCGAGTTCGGCGGCCGGGGTGAACCCGGCCCGTTCGAAGGCCCGGACGGAGCGCCGGTTCCGGACGTCGGGCTCGGCCACCACGCGCTCGCAGCCCGGCCGTTCGCGCAGCACGCGGTCGGCCAGTGCGGCGATCAGGGTGGCGCCGAGGCCCCGGCCCCGGTGGTCGGCGGGACCGAGCAGCAGGTGCACCCCGGTGTCCTGGGGGCGGGCGGGGTAGTACCCGGCGAGCGGGTCGAGGTCGGCGCGGTAGACCTCCCAGTAGCTCATCGGGGTGCCGTCGAGCAGGCCGAGGCAGGGGGCGCTGCGGCCGTCGCCGTCGAGCTGGGCGCGGACGTGCCGCTCGGTGGCGGCGGCCGGACCGGCCAGCTCCCAGAACGCGGCGATCTCGGGGTCGTTCATCCAGCCGGCGAGCAGCTCCAGGTCGGCGGGGAGCCGGACCGGGCGGAGCCGGAACTCGCCGGCGCCGGTGGGCATGGCGCCCCAGCCGGCGACCTCGCCGGTCAGGGCCGGGGGAGCGCTCACGCGCCGGCCACCGGGTTGGGGATGTCGACGTAGACGGACTGGGTGGCGACCGGCCCGACCAGCTCGTCCATGCCGTTGATCCTGGTCAGCAGGTTGGCCTTGCAGGGCAGTGTGGCGGCGTCCAGCAGGAGGGCGGGCAGCGCGGAGCCGGTGGCTGCGGCCCGGGAGCCGCTCAGGAAGCCGCGCAACGCGGCCAGCAGCACCGCCTCGTCGGCCAGGCCCTGGGAGCCGAGGGCGCCGATCAGGCCGAGGACGTGGTTGATTCCCAGGTAGTAGGCGAAGTGGTGGTCGATCACCTCGTCGGCGAGGAAGGTGTCGCTGCGTGCGCCGAGGCCGGGCAGCCGGGCGGTGAGCCGCTCCGCGGCGCTCTGCCGGTAGTAGAAGCCCTGGTTGTCGCGGTAGCGCCCGCCGGTCGGCCAGCCGTCGGCGTCCAGCAGGACGAGGCTGTTCTGCTGGTGGGCCTCCAGCGCGATGCCGGCGCGGCCGTCGAGCCAGAGGACGGGCAGGACGACGGCGTCCAGGTAGCGCAGGAACCATTCGGCGGCCACGGTGGGCAGCGGGCGCCCGCTGCGGGCGGCGAGGGCGCGCAGGGTGTCGCCGAGCCGGGAGGGGACGGTCTCGCCGGTGCCGAGCGGCTGCTCGGCGACGAGTCCGGCGACGCAGAGCGCACGGTCGGCGGGGGCGAAGGGCTGGGCGCGCAGTACGGTGTCCAGCCCGCCGGGGTCGCCCAGGGCGGGGTGGTCGACGCCGATCCAGGCCGGGTCGCGGACGACGTCGAAGCCGGGGTGCGCGGCCCGCCACTCGTCGGCGAGGCCGCTCTCCAGCAGCCGGTGCATCTCCAGGCCGCGGTGCAGTTCCTTGCGGAGGTTCTCCCGGCGGGAGTTGGTGATCCGCAGGCCGAGCGAGAGCTTCAGCATCCAGGGCGTGCCGGGCCGGTAGACGGTGCGCACCGAGGAGGTCGGGTACCAGGCCTCGCCGGCCGGGCCGAGGTCGTGCAGCAGGCCGTCGGCCAGCAGGTCGGCGACGGCCGGACGCACCGCCAGCTCGCGGGCCTGCCAGGGGTGCAGCGGCAGGGCGGCGGTGCCGGGGGGCAGCGGCGTGCGGCCGCCGAGCAGCCCCGCGGTGATCAGGTCGGCGCTCTCGCTCAACGCGGATCCGGCGGCGAGCAGCTCGCGGTCGACGGCGTACCAGTGGAGTTGGAAGGAGCCGTGCAGCTCAGGGGAGTACGCGGCGCTCTGGGCCGGGCCGAGGCCGTCGCGGCTCTTGGGGGTGGGGTGCAGCGGGTGGCCGAGCAGCAGCGACTGCTCGGCGGCCAGGAAGTGCGAGGCCTCCGGCCCGCCGGGGGCGGCGGCGGTGCGGCGGTGGGCGAGGATGTCGGCGGTGCGGACCACCGAGTCCGCGACCCGGGCGGCGAGGTCCGCGACCTGGCCGGGGTCGGGCCGGTCGGCGGCCGCGGCGGCGATCAGGGCGGCGGCGGTGACGGCGTCCACCGGGGCGTCGGCGGTGCCGTCGCCGGCCGAGAGGGTGGCCGGGCCGAAGCGGTGCCAGCCGGCCGGCGACCAGTACCGGACCGGTGCGCAGAGCCGGGCGGCGCCGCCGAGGACGGCGATCCGGAGCCGGCCGTCCCGGCCGGGCAGGGCGCCGGTCTCCCGCGCCCAGCACCGCAACAGGGCTTCCAGACCGGCCTGTTCGGCGGCGACGGCCGGGTCCGGGTGCAGCAGCGGGTCGGGGTCGACGGCGGTGGCCGCGGCGGGTCGGGCCGGGGCGGGACGGCGCGCCGGAACGTCGGGCGGGGCTCCGGTGAGGGCGGTGCTCAAGGCTGCTCCTTGGGGCGCGTGGATGCGGACGCGCACGGGTGGTGGAGGGGTTGGCGGGCGCTCGCACCGTCGCGTCAGGTAAGGGTTACCTATCCCTGACGGGTGATCACAAGGACGACTCACTCGTACGGGTGAAGACCGGTGATTGTTCACCCGTGGGGTGATCACCCCTGCCTGTCGTGGCAACGAGACGGCCCGGCGTTCGTCACAGATCGATGACCTCCCGCCGGTTCCGGAACCCGGGGGCCGCCCGGTGCCGTCCTGGTGGCCAGTGGGAGACTCCAAGGCGGCCGGCCGGCGCCGCAGCGGTGCGGCCGGGAAACAGGACTAGCTGGGGGAAGTGACACCATGCCATCGATCCACAGGCCAGCCGTGGCCGCGGCCCTCGCCGCCGGAACGCTGTTCGCCGTCAGCGCCTGCGGCCCGGACGGCCCCTCCGGAGACGCCGGAGGCACGAACGCCGCGCCTCCGCCGGCCTCGGCGAGCGCCACCGGCTCCGCCGCGGGGGGCGGCGGCGTGATCGGCGGCCTCACCCTGCCGACGGGCATCCCGACCAGTCTGCTGGAGGGCCTGCCGAAGAGCTGGGACGACCTGAAGAAGTGGAAGTACGAGGACTGGGACAACTGGGCGTCCAAGCACGTCTTCAACAACCCGGTCGTCAAGGACTTCTGGAACCCGGACAAGATGGGCGACTCCAAGCCGGCCGACCCGGCGCCGCCCACCGCCAAGCCGGCCGGCGACGCCGGGGTCACCGACCCCGAGCCGCCGGCGGTCAAGGCGGTCCCGGTGGCCCGCCCCTACACCAAGCAGCCGTCCGGGAAGGTGTTCTTCAGCGCCGAGGGCGGCCGGGGCAACTGCTCCGCCACGGTGATCGCGGACCCGGCGCACCCCGGCAAGAGCAACCTGGTCTGGACGGCCGGGCACTGCGTCCACCAGGGCAAGGGCGGCAACTTCTTCAAGGACCTCGTCTTCGTGCCCGCCTACAACAACTCCGGTGCCTCCAGCGGCGGCAAGAAGGCCCCGCTCGCGGAGCTGGCGCCGCTGGGCACCTGGTGGGCCAAGGACGTGGTGACCTCGCCGCAGTGGACGGTCGAGGGCGGCGGCACCGGTGACTCGGCCAGCCAGTACGACTTCGCGGTCATGCGGGTGCAGAACCAGAACGACACCGGCAAGTCGCTGGAGGAGACGGTCGGCTCGGCCGTCCCGGTCTGGTTCGACGCCCCGCGCGACAAGCTCTCCGTCGCGGCCGTCGGCTACCCGCTCTACAAGCCCTTCGACGGGCAGGAGCTGTACAAGTGCGACGGCGGCAAGCCGGTCCGCCTCTCCTTCGACCCGAAGCGGCCGTCGATGCTCACCATCGGCTGCAACATGACCCAGGGCTCCAGCGGCGGCGGCTGGTTCGCGACGATGCCGGACGGCAAGCTCGCGCTGGTCAGCAACACCTCCATCGGCACCCAGGACCACACCTCGCTGAGCGGCCCGTACCTGGAGACGGTCGCCAAGCAGGCGCTGGAGTACATCTCGCGGAAGCAGAAGTAGCGCCAAGCGTCCGAACGACCGAACGACCGACGGGGACCGATCACCATGCGACTGACCATCAGGGCACTGTCGACCGGGGCACCGACCGCCGGGGCACCGACGCCCGGGGCGCCCGACCACCGGCCGCGGCGCGGCCGCCGGGCCGCACCGGCGACGGCGGCCGTGCTGGCCGCGCTCGCGCTCACCGCGACCGCCTGCGGGCCGGACAACGAGAAGAGCACCGACGCCGGGGCGACGCCGGCCGCGACCGCCGCCACCGCGCCCGGGGGCGGCAAGCCCGGGCTGCCCACCAGCCTGCAGGACGTCGCCGGCTGGAAGCTGGACGACTGGGCGCGGTTCATCGGCGACAACGCCTTCGTCAACGAGGTCGTCCAGGGCTTCTGGTCGATCGCCAAGATGGAGGACGCCAAGGGCCGGGCCACCCCCGAGTACTCGCACAAGTCGGCCGGCAGCTCCGTCCAGCGCGACGAGCCGCCGGCCGCGATCCCGGCCAAGCCGCAGCCGCACCCGTACAGCCCGGCGACGGCCGTGGTCGGCAAGATCTTCATGACCGCACCCGAGGGCGACTCGATGTGCTCGGGCACCGTGGTCTCCGACCCGGTCAACCCGGGCCGCAGCAACCTCGTCTACACCGCCGCGCACTGCCTGCACGACGGCAAGGGCGGCACCTGGCTGAAGAACATCGTCTTCGTCCCCGGCTACAACCGGGACGGCCAGGCCAGCCGGGGCAAGCGGTACACCGAGCAGCAGGTCTCCCCCTACGGCCGGTGGACGGCGGTGAAGGCGCTGGTCTCGCCGAACTGGGTGAAGGAGAGCGGCGTCGGCCCGAACTCCCAGTTCGACTACGGGATCATCCGGGTCCGCAACGAGAACGGCTCCGGCCTCTCGCTGGAGGAGGCGGTCGGCGGCTCGATCCCGATCTGGTTCAACGCGCCGCGCGAGCAGATCACTTCGGCGTTCTCCTACGGCTACCCCGCCGAGCGGCCGTTCGACGGCATGGAGCTCAACCACTGCGACTCGGCCGTCCGCCCGGGCCGGCTCTCCTTCGACCAGACCCGCCCGCCGATGTACGTGATCGGCTGCACCATGACCGGCGGCTCCAGCGGCGGCGGCTGGTTCATCACCAGGGACGGCAAGCCGAACCTGATCAGCGTCAACTCGATCGGCAACCGCAACCCGTCCGAGTACATGGCCGGCCCCTCCCTCCAGGAGCAGGCGAAGCAGGCCTTCGACTACTTCTCCAAGAACGCGAAGTGACGCCGGGCAGCCCCGGCACCCGCGAACGCCGGCGGCCCCGGACCCCTCGTACGGGGGTCCGGGGCCGCCGGCGTTCGGTTCGGCCGCGCGCCCGGCCCTACGCGGTCGCGACCGCGAAGTGCTCCAGCTCGGCGGCCAGCTCGGCCGGCACCTTGGCATGCACCAGGGTGCCCTCGGCGGTGTGCTCGGTGGAGAGCAGCTCGCCCTCGGCGTGCACCCGGGAGACCAGGCCGCCCTGGGTGTACGGCACGAGCGCCTGCACCTCGACGGCCGGCCGCGGGAGCTCGTCGTCGATGAGCTTCAGCAGCTCGTCCATGCCCTGGCCGCTGCGGGCCGACACCACGATGGCGTGCGGCTCGCGGCGCAGCAGCCGCTGCAGCACGAGCGGGTCGGCCGCGTCCGCCTTGTTGATCACCACGATCTCCGGCACGTTCTGTGCGTCGACCGAGACGATGACCTCGCGGACCGCCGCCAGCTGCGTCTCCGGCTCGGGGTGCGAGCCGTCCACCACGTGCAGGATCAGGTCGGCGTCGGCGACCTCCTCCATGGTCGAGCGGAAGGCCTCGACCAGGTGGTGCGGCAGGTGCCGGACGAATCCGACCGTGTCGGCCAGCGTGTAGAGCCGGCCGCTCGGGGTCTGCGCCCGGCGCACGGTCGGGTCGAGGGTGGCGAACAGCGCGTTCTCCACCAGCACGCCCGCGCCGGTGAGCCGGTTGAGCAGGGAGGACTTGCCGGCGTTGGTGTAGCCGGCGATGGCCACGGACGGCACCTGGTGGCGCTTGCGCTCCTGGCGCTTGGTGTCGCGGCCCTTCTTCATGTCGGCGATCTCCTTGCGGAGCTTCGCCATCTTCTCGCGGATCCGGCGCCGGTCGGTCTCGATCTTGGTCTCACCGGGACCACGGGTGGCCATGCCGCCGCCGGACGAGCCGGAGCCACCACCACCCATCTGCCGGGAGAGCGACTGCCCCCAGCCGCGCAGGCGCGGCAGCATGTACTGCATCTGCGCGAGCGAGACCTGCGCCTTGCCCTCGCGGGACTTGGCGTGCTGGGCGAAGATGTCGAGGATCAGGGCCGTCCGGTCGACGACCTTGACCTTGACCACGTCCTCCAGGTGGATCAGCTGGCCCGGGGTGAGCTCACCGTCGCAGACCACGGTGTCGGCACCGGTCGCCGCGACGATGTCGCGCAGTTCCCGGGCCTTGCCGGAGCCGATGTAGGTGGCCGCGTCGGGCTTGTCACGGCGCTGGATGACGCCGTCCAGCACCTCGGAGCCGGCGGTCTCGGCGAGGGCGGCGAGCTCGGCGAGCGAGTTCTCCGCCTCCTCGACCGTGCCGTCGGTCCAGACGCCGACGAGCACCACGCGCTCCAGCCGGAGCTGGCGGTACTCGACCTCGGTGACGTCCTGGAGTTCGGTGGAGAGTCCGGCGACGCGCCGCAGGGCGGCTCGCTCGCTGCGGTCGTACTGGTCGCCGTCGTAGTGGTGGCCGAGGTCCTCGTCGATGGCCGCGAGGTCCTCGTCCATGAGGGCGTCCGCTCGCCGGCCGTCGATGCGGCGCGGGGCGTCGGCGTGGTCGCGGGTGTCGAACGTGGAGGTCATTCTGTCCTTTGGCTGCTGGTCGGATGGCCTGTCTGCGTGACCGTACCCGACGGTCACACCCGGAGTCTGCCCAGCTGCCGCCCCGTCTACCGCTCGGGCGAGGTGTGAGCTACCCCTCGGGACCGCGGACCCGTGCGGGCAGGTTCTCCCATTGCCCGGTGAACGCCGCGGACCGGCCGTGAATTCCCCATGATGGTCGCACGCCCGGCGCGGGCGGGTCATCCCCATTTCCCCCGGACGCCGCCGCTCCCCCGGGCCCGGTGCCCTCCCCGGGCGGCGCCGGCTCCGCCGCACCGGCCGGGGTGCGCGCGGCGGCGGCGCCCTCGGGGGCGTGCGGCCGGCTGACGTCGTACACCCCGGAGACCCGCACCATCGCCCGCATCACGGCGGCCAGCACCGCCGGGTCGGGCAGCTCCAGGGTGTAGGTGTGCCGCACCCGCAGCTCCTGCGGCGGCTCGACCTCGGCGGAGACGATCCCGACGCCCTCGCCGGAGATGGCCGCGGTGAGGTCGGCCAGCAGCCGGGGCCGGTTGAGCGCCTCGGCCCGCAGGGTGGCCCGGAAGCCGGACGGCGGGGCGCCGCCGGGCTGCCAGTGGATCTCCAGGGCGCCGCGCCCGTCCGCCCGCATCCGCTCCCCGGCCGGGCAGCCGGTGCGGTGCACGGCGACCGCGCCGCCGCGGATCGCGAAGCCGCTGACCTCGTCCGGCGGCACCGGGGTGCAGCACCGGGCCAACCGGACCGGCACCCCGGGCCGGCCGGTCACCGCCACCGGGGCGGCGCCGCGCTCGGCGGCACGGTGCGCGGGCGGCACGGGCTGGCCGGCCGAGGGGCCGGTGCTGACCACCGGGACGCGGGCCGGGTGGTCGGCCAGCCACCGCTCGATGGCCAGCCGGGCGGACGGGGTCCGGGCGTGCGCCAGCCAGTCGGGCGCCGGGCCGGACGGCCGGGCCGCCGGGTCGCCCTGCTCGGTCAGGACGGCGATCCGGTCGCCGTCCTGGAGCACGGTGGAGAGCGCGGTGAGCCGGCCGTTGACCCGGGCGCCGATACATCGGTGGCCGGTCTCCTCGCCGAGCAGGTAGGCGGCGTCGACGCAGCTGGCGCCGGCCCTCAGCTGAAGCGTTTCGCCGGTCTCGGTGACGACGGTGATCTCGCGGTCGCCGGCGAGGTCGGCGGTGAGGGCGGACCAGAAGGCGTCCGGGTCCGGCGTCTCCTGCTGCCATTCCAGGAGCCGGCTGAGCCAGCCGGGCCGGGCCGGGTCGGTGCGGTCCAGCTCGTCGCCTCCCTGGTCGGCGCCGGCCCCCGGCTGCCGGGGGTCGCCCAGGGCGACCACGCCGGTCTCGGCGACCTCGTGCATCCGCCGGGTGCGGACCAGCACCTCCACCACCGCGCCGCCCTCCAGCGCCACCGCGGTGTGCAGCGACTGGTACAGGTTGAACTTGGGGGCGGCCACGAAGTCCTTGAACTCGCCGGGCAGCGGCGTCCAGCAGGTGTGCAGCTCGCCGAGGACGGCGTAGCAGTCCGCGTTCTCCTCCACCACCACCAGCAGCCGGCCGAAGTCGGCGGGCTGCGGCCCCTGCGGCCGTCCGTCCCGGCCGGGCGCGGCGGCCCGTTTGAGCAGCACCCGGTGCAGCGAGACGCAGTGCCGGGGGCGGACGGCGACCTCGGCGGCCACCCCGGCCTCGGCCAACTGACGGGCCAGGGTCCGGGCGAAGGGATCGAGCAGCGTGTCCGGCCCGTCCTCGTGCCCGGCCAGCAGCGCGCGGGTGCGCCGGCACTCCTCCGGGTGCAGGGTGGCGAAGACGATGTCCTCCAGCTCCGCCTTCAGCACCTGGATGCCCAGCCGCTCGGCCAGCGGGATCAGCACGTCCCGGGTGACCTTGGCGATCCGTACCTGGCTGGCCGGCTTCATGTGCCGGATGGTGCGCATGTTGTGCAGCCGGTCGGCGAGCTTGATCACCATCACCCGGACGTCGTCCCCGGTGGCGACCAGCATCTTGCGGAAGGTCTCGGCCTCGGCGGCCGCTCCGAAGTCGACCTTCTCCAGCTTCGTCACCCCGTCGACCAGGTAGGCGACTTCGGGGCCGAACCCCTCGGCCACCTGATCCAGCGTCAGATCGGTGTCCTCAACGGTGTCGTGGAGGAGAGAAGCGACCAAGGTGGTCGTCCCGGCGCCGAGTTGGGCCAGGATCATGGTGACGGCCAGCGGGTGGGTGATGTAGGGCTCGCCGCTCTTGCGCTTCTGCCCGCGGTGGCTCGCCTCGGCCAGCCGGTAGGCGCGACCGAGCAGGCCGAGGTCGGCCTGCGGGTGGTGGCTGCGGTGGACCCGGACCAGCGGCTCGATCGCGTCCGGCACCGGCGGGCGGCCGGTGGCCAGCAGGGCGGCGCGCCCGGCCCGGCCCAGCGCGGCCCGGCCGAGCCCGCCGAGGGGGCGCCTGGCCCCGGCCTGCCGTGCGGACGTCGGCTGCCCCGCCAGGGGCTGCCCGGCTTCGATGGTCATCAGCGCCTCCGGCAGCAGTCACCGGTTGCCTGCTACCCCGACGCGGGGTGATCGACCCGGTGGTCCATGCTACCGAGCAGAGCACGTTCCGCGACGCCCTGCTTCCCGTCCGTGAGCCGGATCACCCGAACGGGGGGATTCGCCGCCGCGCGAAATGGGCAAACCGCCCGCGGTTCAGCCCTGGAGGGCCGCCAGCCACCCCGCGTCGAGCTCGCCGCGGGCCACGATCACCGCCGGACCGGTCTTCTCCACCCGGCCGTCCGGGTACTCGGTGATCACCAGCCGCCCGCCCAGCACGTCCACGGTGTAGCTGACGGCCTCGCCGGTGACGGCGGGGTCGAGGCCGTCCCGGCGGATCGCGGCGACCGCGACGGCGCAGGCGCCGGTTCCGCAGGAGAGGGTCTCGCCGGAGCCGCGCTCGTGCACCCGCATCGCGACGTGCCGCGGCCCGCGGTCCACCACGAACTCGACGTTGACGCCGTCCGGGTAGGCCTCGGCGGGGCTGGTGAGCGGCGCGCTGCGCAGCTCGCCGGCGTGGTCCAGGCTCTCCACGAAGGCGACCGCGTGCGGGTTGCCCATGTTGACGTTGCGGGCCGGCCAGCGCCGCTCGCCGACCGCGACCTCGATCCCGTCCGGGCCGGGCAGCTCCGCGCGGCCCATCCCGACCGTGACGTCACCCGGCGTGCCGTCCTCGGCGTCCGCGGCGATCCGAACCGTCCGCACGCCGGCCCGGGTGGCGACGGCCAGCTCGCCCGGCTCGGCCAGTCCGGCGTCGACCAGGTAGCGGGCGAAGACGCGCACGCCGTTGCCGCACATCTCGGCGATCGAGCCGTCGGCGTTGCGGTAGTCCATGAACCACTCGGCCCGGTCGGCCTGGTCGGCCGCGGCCGGGTCGGCGGCCGAGCGCACCACGCGCAGCAGTCCGTCGGCGCCGATGCCGGCCCGGCGGTCGCAGAGCGCGGCGACGGCCTCGGGGCCGATCACCAGCCGGCCGTCCGGGTCGGGCACGATGACGAAGTCGTTCTGGGTGCCGTGGCCCTTGAGGAACGGAAGGCCGGCGGGCTGCGGGGAGGATTCGCTCACCCTCCCGATGGTACTGAGCGGGCGCCCGCCCCGGCCCGGCGGACCACCTGTCGGACCGCTCGCCGGACGGCCCGTCGGGCGGCCCCCCGGGGCGGGGTCAGCGCAGGTGGACGACGCGCCAGAGCGCCAGCGCGCAGGCGGCCAGCACGATCAGGGTGTAGACCACGATCGCCTTCCAGCCGGCCCGCCGGCCGGAGCCGCGGCGGGGCAGGCCCGGCCACTTGTACCCGGCGTGCCGGGCGGCCATCGCGCCCCAGCCGACCGAGGCGGCGGTGAGCAGCAGGCCGAGCATCCCGATCATCGCCGAGCCCGCGCCGGCCGAGCCGAAGGCCAGCGGGAAGGCGAACATCAGCGAGCCGGCGGTGGCCAGCAGCGCGATCGGCAGCGTCTGCCACCAGCGGAGCCGGCGGCGCGGGCGGATCTCCCGCTCGTGCACGGCACCGGAGGGGGCGCTGTCCAGCGCGGGCAGCGCGACGGCGTACGACGTGGGGCCGTCGAGGCCCGGCAGCACGGGAAGGTCCGGCAGGGTCGACGCGTCGAGGTCGTCGGCCTGCGCGGTGGCCCCGCCACTCGTCGGCCTGGCGCTCTGGCCGGCTTCGGGGCCGGTACCCGTGGACACGCGGCCTCCCCTGACAGTTCGACACGAGTGTGCACTCGCGGCCGGGCGCGGTCGGCCCATCCGGACCGACCCTTATGACCTCGATGATGGCATGTCCAGGGGTGCGTTCCGGGCCTGACCGGGGTCGTCGGGTGATCCGTGGCCATCACGTGATCGGGCCGTAACCCCCGGTTCGTCCTGCACGGCCACCTGCGCGCGCAGGTGCACCGCCGAATGGCCGGATCCCGTCTACGACGCGGCGGATTCCTGACGGTCGATCAGCTCCAGTGACCGGGCGAGCAGCTCGGCGGGGTCGGCGCCGGCCGGACGGGAGAGCCAGTGGATCCGGTCGTCGCGGCGGAACCAGGACTCCTGGCGGCGGGCGAACCGCTTGGTCGCCCGGACGGTCTCGGCCCGCGCCTCGTCCTCGGTGCACTCCCCCGCGAAGTGGTCCAGGACCTGCTGGTAGCCGAGCGCCCGGGAGGCCGTCCGGCCCTCGCGCAGCCCGAGCTTCTCCAGCGCCCGCACCTCGTCCAGCAGTCCGGCCTCCCACATCCGGTCGACCCGCAGGGTGATCCGCTCGTCGAGTTCGGGGCGCGGCACCGCGACCCCGATCTGCACCGCGTCGTAGACGGCGGTGTTGCTCGGCAGGTTGGCGGTGAAGGGCTGCCCGGTGATCTCGATGACCTCCAGGGCCCGGACGATCCGCCGCCCGTTGCCCGTCAGGATCGCCTCGGCGGCCGCCGGGTCCAGCTCGGCCAGCCGCCGGTGCAGCGCGTAGGGGCCGAGCTGCTCCAGCTCGGCCTCCAGCCGGGCCCGGACCGCCGGGTCGGTGCCGGGGAACTCCATCTCGTCGATCGCCGCCCGGACGTACAGCCCGGAGCCGCCGACCAGGACGGGGGTGCGGCCCGCGGCGATCAGCCGGTCCATCTCGGCCCGGGCGAGCCGCTGGTACTCGGCGACGCTCGCGGCCTCCGTGACGTCCCAGATGTCCAGCAGGTGGTGCGGGACGCCGCCGCGCTCGTCGAGGGTGAGCTTGGCGGTGCCGATGTCCATGCCCCGGTAGAGCTGCATCGAGTCGGTGTTGATCACCTCGCCGCCGAGGCTGCGGGCGATGGCGACGGCCAGGTCGGACTTGCCGGCGGCGGTCGCGCCCACGACGGAGACCACGCGGGGCCGGGCGGGGAGGGACGGGGCGGCGGTACGGGAGGTGCTCACCGGACCAGTCTCGCAAAACCGCCGCCGCGCCGGTGTCCTCCCCACCGAGCCGGTCCTACTGGGCGACGATATGACTGATTTCGGCCATTTCCGCAATTGAGAACGGTTCGGCCACGACGAACGTTGAGCAGGAGACGGAGAGGAACGGTGAGAGCGCCATGGGTCTGATGGACAACCTCAAGGGCAAGGCCGGGGAGCTGAAGGAGAAGGCCAGTGAACTGGCCGGCAAGCACAGCGACCAGATCGAGCACGCGGTGGAGAAGGCCGGCGGGGCGATCGACAAGGCCACCAAGGGCAAGTACACCGAGAAGATCGAGCACGGCACCACCAGGGCCAAGGATGCGGTGGACGACTTCGCCCACAAGCCCCGGGGGACCGGCGAACCGGGCACCCCCGGCGGCCCGGCCGGTCCGACCCCGGGCGGTCCGACGCCCGGCGGCGCGGCCCCCGGCAGCGGCCGGGGCCCGAGCGCCTGACCCGGCGGGGGCGGCGTCAGTTCCAGGTGGCGACGACGTACCCGACGCCGTACGGCGCGTCCCGGTAGCCGAGGCGCGCGGTGAGGCCGGCGCCCTCCGCGGCGCCGGCCAGCACCTGCCAGGGAGCCCGGCCCTCCGCCTTCAGCTCCGCGGCCAGGCCCGGCTCCAGCGCCGCCAGCGCGGCCACGTCCGCCGAGCCCAGCGCCTCGGCGAGGGCCGCGTCGAAGCCCTCGGCCCGCTCGTCGAGGTAGCCCGGCGCCTTGAGCGAGCGGCAGGCGCTGCCGTCGCCCATCACCAGCAGGGCGACCCGGTCGGCCAGCTGGGCCAGGCCCTGGCCCAGCCCGAGCATCCGGTCGGTGGGCGCGTCCGCGGGGACGGCGCAGGCGTGCGTGGGCAGCTTCACGCCGGCCCGCTCCAGCAGCCAGGCGCCGACGGTCAGCGAGGGCGCCAGCTCCGGCCCCTCGACCCCGCCGACCGGGAGCCGGACCACCAGCGGCACGCCGTAGCGGTGGAAGGAGCCGGCCCCGCCCTCGGTCCACACCTCGGCCTCCGGCCCGGTGCCGACCACCACGACCAGCTCCGGCCGGGCCGCGACCAGCGCGGCCAGCGCCTCGTCACAGGCCGCGCGCAGCGCCTCCAGCTCGGCGGCCGCACCGGCGGCGACCTCCGGGACGAGCAGCGGCGGACAGGGGCAGACGGCGGCGGCAACCAGCATGTGGATCACTCTAGGGCCTGTCCCGTGGATCAGGTCGGACCAGGTCGGATCGCGGCGCCCCGGACCGGAGCCCGGGCCGGCGCCCGCCGGAAACGGCAGCGGCCGGGAACGGCAGCGGCCCGGCGGGATGCAGGATCCCGCCGGGCCGCCCGGTGTCCGGGGCCGTCAGTCGCCGCAGCAGCCGCCCGCCGGGGCGGCGAGCGGCAGGGCCGCGGGGGCGCCGACGGTCGGCAGGCCGAGCATCACGCCGGCCGGCTTGGCGGCGGGCTTGGCCTGGCGCTTCTCCCAGGCGTCACCGGCCCGGGTACGGCGCACCGCGAGCGTGGGGCCCTCCGCCAGCAGGTGGTGCGGGGCGGCGTAGGTGATCTCGACGGTCACCGTGTCGCCCGGGCGCACCGGCTCGGCGGGGCGGGTGAAGTGCACCAGCCGGTTGTCGGGGGCGCGGCCGGAGAGCCGGTCGGTCCGGTCGTCCTTCTTGCCCTCGCCCTCGGCGACCAGGACCTCCAGGGTCCGGCCGACCTGCTTCTTGTTCTCCTCCCAGGAGATCTCCTCCTGGAGGGCGATCAGCCGGTCGTAGCGGGCCTGGACGACGGCCTTCGGGACCTGGTCCGCCATCTCCGCGGCCGGGGTGCCGGGGCGCTTGGAGTACTGGAAGGTGAAGGCGTTGGTGAAGCGCGCCTCGCGGACCACGTGCATGGTCTGCTCGAAGTCCTCCTCGGTCTCGCCGGGGAAGCCCACGATGATGTCGGTGGAGATGGCGGCGTCCGGCATCGCCTCGCGCACCTTCCGGATGATCCCCAGGAAGCGCTCCTGCCGGTACGAGCGGCGCATCGCCTTGAGCACGGTGTCGGAGCCCGACTGCAGCGGCATGTGCAGCTGGTGCATCACGTTCGGGGTCTCGGCCATCGCGGCGATCACGTCGTCGGTGAAGTCGCGCGGGTGCGGCGAGGTGAAGCGGATCCGCTCCAGGCCCTCGATCTGCCCGGCGGCGCGCAGCAGCTTGGAGAAGGCCTCGCGGTCGCCCAGGTCGGAGCCGTAGGCGTTGACGTTCTGGCCGAGCAGGGTGACCTCGATGACGCCCTCGTCCACCAGCGCCTCGATCTCGGCGAGGACGTCGCCGGGGCGGCGGTCCTCCTCCTTGCCGCGCAGCGCGGGGACGATGCAGAAGGTGCAGGTGTTGTTGCAGCCGACCGAGATGGAGACCCAGGCGGCGTAGGCGGACTCGCGGCGGGTCGGCAGGGTGGAGGGGAAGGTCTCCAGCGACTCCAGGATCTCGACCTGGGCCTTCTTCTCGACCGCGGCCCGCTCCAGCAGCGCCGGCAGGTGGCCGATGTTGTGGGTGCCGAACACCACGTCGACCCAGGGGGCCCGCCGGACGATGCTGTCGCGGTCCTTCTGCGCCAGGCAGCCGCCGACGGCGATCTGCATGCCCCGGTTGCGGGTCTTGGCCGGCGCCAGCTGGCCGAGGTTGCCGTACAGCTTGTTGTCGGCGTTCTCCCGCACGGCGCAGGTGTTGAACACCACCAGGTCCGGGTCGCCCTCGGCCCCGGCCTTGACGTAGCCCGCCTCCTCCAGCAGGCCGGCCAGCCGCTCGGAGTCGTGGACGTTCATCTGGCAGCCGTGCGTGACGACCTTGTAGCTCTTCAATCCGCTCTCACCGCTCACCAGACCAGGGTACGGGCACCCGCGAAGCGGATTTCCCCTGGCTTTCCCCCGGCTTTCCCCGGGGCTCCGCTCCGGCCCCGCCCGCCGCCCGTCCGCCGGTCCCGCACGGGGCCCGCACCGGTGTCCGGGTGCCGGGCGCCCGCGCCGCGCGGCCCGCCGCGCGTCCGTCCTGCGGTTCGCCCCTCCCGTTCGCCCGGCGCGCCTGGCACTATCCCTGCATGGCCCCCAGTTCCCAGCCCCGACCCGGCGCGCTCCGCGCAGCGGCCCGCAGCCCGCTGTGGCGGGCGGTGCTGGTCCTGGTGCTGGTGCTGGCGGGGATCGGCGGCTGGTGGCTGTCGGCCGGCCGCTCGCCCGGCTACCCGCGCGGCGAGACCGGCTTCGCCACCGGCGTGCAGCGGGGCGTCTACGACCGGTACGGGCAACTGCTGGAGTCCCACATCGGCAAGGCGATGCCCGGGGTGCAGCTGCGGTTGGACAACACCCAGGGCTCGATCGACAACCTGGCCCGGGTGACCGGCGGCCAGGACGACTTCGCGATCGCCACCGCCGACGCGGTGGCGCAGTACTCCGGCCCCGGCAAGGACCGGTTGCGGGCGATCGCCCGGCTCTACGACGACTACCTCCAGCTGATCGTCCCGGTCTCCTCGCCGGTGCACCGCACGGCCGACCTGAAGGGCCTGCGGGTGGGCGTGGGCCTGCCGCAGTCCGGGGTGAACCTGGTGACCCGCCGGCTGCTGGCCTCGGCCGGCCTGGACCCGGACCACGACATCCGGCCGGTGATGCTGGGCGTCGGCGACGCGGCCGACAAGCTGCGGACCGGCGAGCTGGACGCCTTCTTCTGGTCCGGCGGGCTGCCGACCAGCGCGCTCACCGACCTCTCCGACCACGTCCGGATCCGGCTCGTCCCGCTCGGCGACCTCGCCGAGGCCGTGCACAAGGTCGAGGGCGGCGGCACCGACGCCTACCGGGCGGCCACCATGCCGAAGGGCACCTACCCCAACGCCGAGCCCAAGGAGCCGGTCGCCACCGTGGCCGTGCCCAACCTGCTGATCACCCGCAGCGACGTGGACACCGCCCTGGTCGAGGGCATGACCCGGCTGGTGATAGACAGCCGCGACCAGATCGGCTCCCAGGTGCACGCCGCCCAGCTGGTGGACCTGCGCACCGCGGTCTACACCGACCCGCTCCCGCTGCACGAGGGCGCCATGCGCTACTACCGCTCGGTGAAGCCGTAGGTCGCTCGCGTCCGACCCGGCCCTCAGGCCCGGCCCGGGCTCTCCGCCCGCGGCACCGCCAGGGTCACGGCGAGGCCGGTCGGCTTCACCGGGGCGAAGGTGAGCGAGCCGCCGGCGGCCTGCAGCAGGGTGCGGGCGATCGAGAGGCCGAGGCCGGAGCCGTCCACGTTCTGGTGGCGCGCACTGCGCCAGAAGCGGTCGCCGGCCCGGGCCAGCTCCTCCTCGGTGAGGCCGGGCCCGCAGTCCGAGACGGTCACCGCGACCTCAGCGCTCCGGACGGCGACCAGCACCCGCACCCGGCTGCCGGACGGCCCGAACTTCAGGGCGTTGTCGACCACCGCGTCCAGGGCGCTGCCGAAGCCGATCGGGTCGGCCATGCCGAGCGCCACCGCCGGTCCCTCCCAGGCGAGCTCGACATCGCGCTGGAGGGCCACCGGGCGCCAGGCGTCCGCCCGGGCCAGGCTGAGCGCGGCCAGGTCGGTCGGCTCGGGCGCCGGGCGGGCGTGCTCGGCGGTGGCCAGACCGAGCAGGTCGTCCAGCACCCGGGCCAGCCGGGCGCCCTCCTCGCGCACCCCGCCGAGCTCCTCCTCGTGCCCCTCGGGCAGCTCCAGGCCGAGCACCTCGACCCGCAGCAGCAGTGCCGCCAGCGGGTTGCGCAGCTGGTGCGAGGCGTCCGCGACGAAGGCCTTCTGCTGGTCCAGGGCGAGCACCACGTGGTCGGCCATGTCGTTGAACGAGCGGGCCAGGCGCTGCAGTTCGGGCGGCCCTCCGCCGGGCGCGACCCGGGCGTTCATCCGGCCGGTGGCGATGTCGTGGGTGGCCCGGTCCAGCGTCCGGACCGGGCGCAGCACCCACTCGGTGAGCCGGACGGCCAGCAGCACCGCGACGATCATCGCGGCCGCCTCACCGGCCCCGATCACCAGCCAGCTGTGCAGCATCCGGGTGCGCAGCGCACCGGTCGGGGACTCGCTGAGCACCACCGCGACCACGTCGCCGTCGCGCACCACCGGGGTGGCGATGGTGAGCGTGCGGTCCGAGGTCCACGGCCAGACCTGGGGCGGGTTGTGGCTGCGCCGCCCGTCCAGCGCCTCCTGGAAGGCCTGCTCGCCCCAGCCGCCGGCCGGCACCCGCCACTGCGCCGGGGCGGTGGCGATCGGGACGCCGTCGCGCTGGAAGATGCCGAGCCGTACGCCGTACAGCTCGTGGTAGCGGGCCACCTCGGCGTCCAGTGCGTGCCGGCGGCTGAGGTCGCCGGGGGCCGGCTCGGGGTCGCCCTTGAGGGCGGACTCCAGGCCGGAGACGCCTGAGGTGGGCAGGTCCTGGGCGAAGCGGGCGGCGTCATCGAGCCGGTCGACCACCACCCGGCTCTGCTCGGCGGCCGCGACCGCAGCGGCGAGCGGCAGCCCGAGGGCGGCCAGGACGCAGAGCATCAGCGCGAGCAGGATGCCGAGCAGGCGGGTGCGCACGTGCGGTCAGTGCTCCGCGCGGGCCTGGGGGGCGTCCGCGGCGGCCGCCGGGGACTCGGGGATCAGCCGGTAGCCGACGCCCCGGACGGCCTCGACCAGGCCGGGCAGGGCGAGCTTGGTGCGCAGCGAGCCGATGTGCACCTCCAGGGTGCGGCCGTTGCCCTCCCAGCCGCTGCGCCAGACCTCGCTGAAGATCTGCTCGCGGCGGTAGACCACGCCGGGGCTCTGGGCGAGCAGCGCCAGCAGGTCGAACTCCTTGCGGGTGAGCGGGACGTCCCGGCCGTCGACGCTGACCCGGCGGCGTTCGCGGTCGATCGTGATGCCGCGGGACTCCAGCGGGCCCCGCTGCTGCGGGACGGCGTCGGGCGTGGGGACCGAGACGGCGGCGGGGGCGGCGCCGCGGCGGGCGACGGCGTGGATCCGGGCGAGCAGCTCGCCCATGTCGTAGGGCTTGGTGACGTAGTCGTCGGCGCCGAGGTTGAGGCCGTGGATCCGGGAACGGATGTCGGCGCGCGCGGTGACCATGATCACGGGCACGCCGCTGCCGGCCCGGATCCGGCTGCACACCTCGAAGCCGTCGCGGTCGGGCAGTCCGAGGTCGAGCAGGACCACCCGGTACGGGTCGTTGCCGTCCGGCACCAGCGCGTCGAGCGCCTCGTGCCCGCTGCGGGCGTGCCTGACCTGGAAGCCGTGCCGTCCCAGCACCGCGACCAGCGCGGCGGCCACGCGTTCGTCGTCCTCGACGAGCAGCAGTCGCATCGTTCCTCCTTTCCCCGACGTTCCCCGGGGTGTTGCGTGGTGTTCGCGGGCCCCACCGGGCAGGTCCCGGTCCTGCGCAGTATGGGCCAGTGGAGCGCCGGACGCCAGGCTCGGCCACGACCCGGGACCGGCCGGGACGGCGTGCGCCGGGGCGGAAGCCCGCTGTCACCGCGCGGCCCCATCGGTGTCACGTGCCCCTGCGGGGGCGGGGTGAACAGTCCGCGCCCGGCGTGTGGCCGGATCGTGATCCTCAAGTTCCGCTCAGATCGGCTGACGTGCCATCGTCATGGCTCCTATGGTCACCTTCCACCGGGGGCCGCGGCTCCGCCGGCCGAGGCCCCCGGCTCCACCCACCACCATTGCCGCCCACGGGAGTTCAGCTCTCGGGCCGAACCCAGGGAGCAGGCGCGATGACCGAGAGCCTTGTCAAGCACCCCAGTGCCGCGAACGCCCCCCTGGTGGTACTGAGCGGGGTGAACAAGCACTTCGGCGCGCTGCACGTGCTCCAGGACATCAACCTGGAGATCGCGCAGGGTGAGGTGGTCGTGCTGATCGGCCCGTCCGGCTCCGGCAAGTCCACGCTCTGCCGGACGATCAACCGGCTGGAGACCGTCGACTCCGGCACGATCACCATCGACGGCCGGCCGCTGCCCGCCGAGGGCCGCGAACTGGCCCGGCTGCGGGCCGAGGTCGGCATGGTCTTCCAGAGCTTCAACCTCTTCGCGCACAAGACCGTGCTGGAGAACGTGGTGCTCGGCCAGGTCAAGGTCCGCAAGATCGGCCGCGACCGGGCGGTGCGGACCGCCCGCGAGCTGCTGGAGCGGGTCGGTGTCGGTGCACAGGCGGACAAGTTCCCGGCCCAGCTCTCCGGCGGCCAGCAGCAGCGCGTCGCGATCGCCCGGGCACTGGCGATGAACCCGAAGGTGATGCTCTTCGACGAGCCCACCTCGGCGCTGGACCCGGAGATGATCAACGAGGTGCTGGAGGTCATGCGCCAACTGGCCGCCGACGGCATGACGATGGTCGTCGTCACCCACGAGATGGGCTTCGCCCGCTCCGCCGCCAACCGCGTGCTGTTCATGGCGGACGGCCGGATCGTCGAGCAGAACACCCCCGAGGCCTTCTTCACCGCGCCGCGCAGCGACCGCGCGAAGGACTTCCTCTCCAAGATCCTGCACCACTGACCCCGCCGGACCCATCGGGCCGGCCAACGGGTGACGGCGGCGACGACGCCGCCGTCACCCCGGCCTGCCCGGCCAACTTCCTGTCGCCAGAGCCCGGTCGATCCGTGGCTTCGCCCGAGGAGAGCTACCCCCATGAGGACTCGTCGCACCTTCGCCGTCGCGCTCTGTGTCATCGCGCTCACCGCCACCGCTGCCTGCGGCAAGGACGGCTCGCCGAGCAGCACCGCGGCCACCGGCGCCGGCGGCACGCCCGCTCCGCAGCTGCCCACCTACACCGTCAAGACCGACGTCAAGGTGGACTCGGCCCGGCTCGCCGAGGCCAAGAAGCGCGGCCAGCTGATCATCGGCGCCAAGGCCGACCAGCCGTTCCTCGGCTTCGAGGACGTCGCCACCGGCGACCGCAGCGGCTTCGACATCGAGATCGCCAAGATGATCGCCGCCGACCTCGGCTTCACCCCGCAGCAGATCAAGTGGCAGACCCTGGTCTCCTCGCAGCGCGAGCCCGCCATCGACAAGGGCCAGATCGACTTCTACGTCGGCACCTACAGCATCAACGACGAGCGCAAGAAGACGGTCTCCTTCGCCGGCCCGTACTACATCGCCGGCCAGGACCTGCTGGTCAAGGCCGACAACACCGCGATCACCGGCCCGGAGTCGGTCAACGGCAAGAACGTCTGCACCGCCACCGGCTCGACGTCGATCAAGAACATCCAGCAGTACTCGCCGAAGATCACCCAGTTCGACAGCTACTCGGCCTGCGTCGACAAGCTGCTGGCCGGCGAGGTCGACGCGGTCACCACCGACGACGCGATCCTCAAGGGCTACGCCTCCAAGTTCGCGCCCAAGCTCAAGGTGGTCGGCAAGCCGTTCACCAAGGAGAACTACGGCGTCGGCCTGGCCAAGGACGACGCGGCGCTGCGCGGCGCCATCAGCGACGCCCTGAAGGCCCACCAGGACAACGGCGACTGGAAGAAGGCCTACGACGCCACCCTCGGCCTCTCCGGCTCCAGCGCGCCGCAGCCGCCGGCCCTGGAGCGCTACTGATCCCCCGTCGGGCCTGACCACGTCGGGCCCGACCCGTTCCTGACCGATTCTGAGAGGAGGGCCGCCAGATGGGCATACTGTTCGAGGACGACAACTTCGCACTGTTCCGCGACGGTTTCCTGCAGACGATCGAGCTGAGCGCACTCAGCGCGCTGCTCGCCCTGCTGCTGGGCACCCTGCTGGCGGCCTTCCGGGTCTCCCCCGTGCCGGTGCTGCGCGGCTTCGGCACCGCCTGGGTGACGCTCTTCCGCAACACCCCGCTGACCCTGCTGTTCTTCGCCGTCGCGTTCGGACTCCCCCGGCTCGGCGTGCACTTCAGCCACCTCGTCTTCGCGGTGCTGGCGCTCGGCAGCTACACCGCCTCGTTCGTCTGCGAGGTGCTGCGCTCGGGCATCAACACCGTGCCGCTCGGGCAGGCCGAAGCGGCCCGCAGCCTCGGCCTCACCTTCGGCCAGACCCTCACCTCGGTCGTCCTGCCGCAGGCCGCCCGGACCGTGCTGGCCCCGATGAGCAGCGTGTTCATCGCGCTTCCGAGGAACTCGGCGATCGCCGGCGCGTTCAGCGTCCCCGAGCTCTACAGCGTGCAGCAGACGCTCTCCGAGCGCGGCTACTCGATCTTCGCCATCTTCTTCTGGGTGGCCTGCGCCTATCTGGTGATCAGCGCCACCGTCGCCCTCGTGTTCCGCTTCCTGGAAGACCGCCTGGCGGTGGCCCGATGAACGAGCGGAGCGAGCGAACCATCGAAAGGTGCGCGCCGGTGAATGCCCCTGCCGAGCGGAGCGAGGTGGCCGCATGAGCTCCCTCTTCACCCGCGCCTCCACGGCCAGCGTCCTCTACGACGCCCCGGGCCCCCGGGCCCGCGCCCGCAACCGGATCCTCGGCGTGCTGGCGCTGGCCGGCATCGCCGGGCTGCTCTGGTACGCCTACTCGGCGCTCGACGAGAACGGCCAGTTCGACCCCCAGCTCTGGGACGCGTTCCAGTACAACACCGTCCAGCAGCGGATCGTCGACGGCCTGCTCGCCACCCTGGAGGCCTTCGGGCTGGCAGCGGTCTTCTCGCTCGTGCTGGGCGCGCTGCTCGCCGCCGGGCAGCTCTCCGACCACAAGCCGGTCCGCTGGGCGGCGGTCTCGGTCGTCCAGTTCTTCCGGGCGATGCCGCTGCTGATCCTGATCGTCGCGCTCTACTACGCCTTCTTCGCCAGGGAGCCGATGTGGGCCCTGGTGCTCGGGCTCACCCTCTACAACGGCTCCGTCCAGGCGGAGATCATCCGCAGCGGTGTCAACGCCGTCCCGCGCGGCCAGGGCGAGGCGGCCTACGCGCTCGGCATGGGCAAGACCCAGGTGATGACCCTCATCCTGGTCCCGCAGGCGATCCGCTCGATGCTGCCCTCGATGATCGGCCAGCTGGTCGTCACCCTCAAGGACACCTCGCTCGGCTTCATCATCACCTACCATGAGCTGCTGTTCGTCGGTAAGGCGATCGCCAGCCAGCCGCTGAACGCCGCGGGCTTCCCCTACATCCCGGTCGTCCTGGTGATCGGCCCGATCTACATCGCGATGTGCCTGCTGCTCACGGCGCTCGCCCGGTGGATCGAAGCACGTGGCCGTCGCGGCGCGAACCGGCGCACATCAGCTGCTGCTTGACGGACACGCAGGTGAACTGTTGCATTGCTCTTCGTGACACCATCCGGGACCATCCTCGCGGCATATGACGCCACCCCGTCGGCCCGGCCGTGCCCGGAGGTACGCGAGCACACCGCCCCGGCCCGGCCGCGTCCGGGGGGCCCGGCATGGACCCGGTGATCGTCGTCGGGGCCGGACCGGTCGGTCTGGCCCTGGCGCTCGCGCTCGCCCGGCACGAGGTGCCGTCCATCGTCCTGGACGAGGGCTCCGGGCTCTGCCCCGAGGGCCCGCGCAGCGTCGTCCTCGGGCCCGACACGGCCGGCTTCCTGACCCGGATCGGCTACCCCCGGGCCGTGTCCGACGCCGCCCAGTGGGACGCCTTCGCCGTCTGGCGCCGCCGCCAGGAGGTGCTGCGGATCGACCTCTCCGACAGCCCCGTCCTGCACCTGCCCCAGCACCGGCTGCAGCGCGGCCTGCGCGACGCCCTGACCGGCACCCCGCTGGTCAGACTGGTCCCGCTGAGCCGGGTCACCAGGCTCGAACAGGACCGCGACGGCGTCGGCGTCCACACCCGCAACCCGCAGGACGGCACCGAGACCTGGTGGCGCGGCAGCCACCTGGTCGGCTGCGACGGCGCCCGCTCCACCGTCCGCAAGCTGCTGAAGATCCGCTTCCCCGGCCGGCCCGCCGTCGACCGCAACGCCGTCGCCACCGTCCGGGTCGACCTGCCCTTCACCGAGGCCCGGCTGCACCGCGAGCCGCCGTGGCGCGGCGACCGCGAGGCCTCCGCCCGCCCGCTGCCGGACGGCGTCTGGCGGATCGACTGGCGGCTGCCCCCCGGCAGACCGGCGCCCAGCGAACCGGTCGACCCGCACGCCACCTGGCCCGGCATCGTCACCGGCGACACCCTGCTCACCCGCGTCACCGCCACGCTCACCGCCTGGTGCGGCGAACTCCCCCGGTACGAGCTGCTCGCCGCCGCCGACCACACCGCCCAGCAGCGGCTCGCCGCCCGCTTCCGCGACGGCCGCTGCTTCCTCGCCGGCGACGCCGCCCACCTGCACGGCGCGCTCGGCATGCAGAACCTCGCCGACGGGCTGCGCGACGCCGACAACCTCGCCTGGCGCCTCGCCCTCGCCTGGCACCTCCACACCGGCGGCCCGCAGCCCGGCGGCACCCTGCTCGACGGGTACGAGGCCGAGCGGCGCGGCGCGGTCGGAGCCCGGCTGCGCGCCGTCGACCAGGCCATGCCGCTGCTGCGCCCGCTGCGCGGCTGGCAGGCCACCCGTCGCTCGCTGCTCACCGGCTCGTTCCGCAAGCACGCACCGCTGCTGGCCGACGGCCAGCTCGGCACCGGCCGGTTCGGCGGGCCCCCGGCCTACCCGGCGGCCCCTTCCGGCGTCCCCGGCCGGGTGCCGGTCCAGCGCGGCGGCCGGAGCACCACCTCGCTCAGCGAGCTGCTGCCCGCCACCGCGCCCGGCGTCCTGGTGCCGGACCTGCCGGTCCTGGCCACCGACGGCACGCCGGACCGGCTGCACGCGCGGCTCGGTTCGACCTTCCTGCTGCTGCTGGTCGCCCCCGGCACCGCCGTCTGGTCCGCCGAGCACTGGCTGGGCGCCGGGCTGATGCCGCGGCTCGCCGAGGTCGCGGCGGCGCTGCCGGTGCCGGCCGAGGTCCTGGTCACCGAGGAGTACCCGGGGGCCGGGCCGCACACCGTGCTGCTGATCCGACCGGACGGCCACCTGGTCGGCGTCACCCAGGGCGCGGCGGCCGAGGACCTCCAGGCGCTGGCCGACGGGGCCCGCGGCGGGCCGCAGCCGCTGAGCGGCACGGCCGAGGCGGCGGACGATGGGCGTCCCGGCGCGGCGGGCGGTCCCGCGGGTTCGGGCGGCACGGGCGGTTCAGGCGGCTCGGCGGGGTCGAGCGGTTCAGGCGGCTCGGCGGGGTCGAGCGGTTCAGGCGGCTCGGCGGGGTCGAGCGGTTCCGCCGGCTCGGCGGGGTCGGGCGGCGCGGCGGGCGCGGGTCGGGCCGCGGGTGTCGGCGGGGCCGCCGGCGTGGGCCGCGTTGCGGGCGTGGGCCGGGCTGCGGGCGGCGCGCCCGGCGGTGCCGTCGCCGGGCCGGCCGCCCCCGCGGTGGACTCCGCTAGCGGGCCACCTCGGTGACCCGGCTCTCCCGGACCACCGTCACCCGGATCTGGCCCGGGTAGGTCAGCTCCTCCGACACCTGCTTGGCGACCTCCCGGGCGATCACCTGCGCCCCGAGGTCGTCCACCACCTCCGGCCGCACCATCACCCGCACCTCACGGCCGGCCTGCATCGCGTACACCGCGGCCACCCCCTCGTGCGCCCGGGCGATCTCCTCCAACCGCTCCAACCGGCGGACGTAGACCTCCAGGGACTCCTTGCGGGCCCCCGGCCGGCCGCCCGAGCAGGCGTCCGCCGCCTGGACCAGCACCGCCTCGACCGTCTGCGGCTCCACCTCCCCGTGGTGCGCGGCGATCGCGTGCACCACGTCCTCCGGCTCCCCGAACCGCCGGGCGAGCTCCGCCCCGATCGCCGCGTGGCTGCCCTCGACCTCGTGCGTCATCGCCTTGCCGATGTCGTGCAGCAGCGCCGCGCGCCGCGCCGGCTCCGGGTCCACCCCGAGTTCGGCGGCCATCATCCCGGCCAGGTGCGCCGACTCCACGAGGTGCCCCAGCACGTTCTGCCCGTACGAGGCCCGGTAGCGCAGGGTGCCGAGGGTGCGGACCAGCTCCGGGTGCATCGCGCCGACCCGCACCGCCAGCAGCGCGTCCTCACCGGCCCGGACGCACCGCCGCTCGACCTCCTCGCGGCTGCGCTCGTGGACGTGCTCGATCCGCAGGGGGTGGATCCGGCCGTCCTCGACCAGTTGTTCCAGGGTGAGCCGGGCGGTCTCCCGGCGGACGGGGTCGAAGCAGGACAGCTGCACCGAGGCCGGGGTGTCGTCGATGATCAGGTTGACGCCGGTGACCGCCTCGAAGCTGCGGATGTTACGGCCCTCGCGACCGATGATCCGGCCCTTCATCTCCTCGTTGGGCAGCCGGAACACCGACACCGCGGTCTCGGCGGTCTGCGCGGCCGCGATCCGCTGGATCGCCCCGGCGACGATCGCCCGGGCCCGCTCCTCGCCCTCCTCCTTCGCGGCCCGCTCGATCCCCCGGACCGTGACGGCCGCCTCCCGCCGGGCCTCCGTCTCGGCCGCCCGGACGAGTTGGGCCCGTGCCTGGCCGGCCGAGAGCCCGGCGGTGCGCTCCAGCTCCGCCTCCCGGCGCCGCAGCAGTTCGTCGGCCTCGCCCCGGGCCCGCGCCACGTCGGCGGTCCGCTCGGCGAGTTCACCCTCACGGAGGTCCAGCCGGCGCAGCTCCTCGGTCAACCGCTCCTCGCGCCGGTCGAGTTCGGCCCGCAGCTGGGCGGCCTGGCCCTCGGCCCACCGCCGGGCCCGCTCGGTCTCGGCCGCGGCGCGCCGCTGCGCGGCCTGGAGCCGCCGGACCATCAGCCAGGCCGTCGTCACGACGGCGATCAACGCCACCGCCGACAGCAGGGAGGCGACCGATCCGGTGCTCAGCGCGATCCTCATCCTGGCCACTCCCCGTCCCTGCACGGCGCGCCGTCCGGGGCAACCGCGACCGGGTCCGGGCAGGCCTGCCCGAGGCGTGGCCGAGGAGTGATCGACGCGCTCCCGCACTGAGTGCGAGGCTAAGCGCAGGTTACGAAACGGTCAAGACTGGCCCGGGAGTTGGCGAACCCCCACCCCGAGCCGCCGTCAGTCCCACCCGTAGGCGGATGGTCCGTCCACGTCCTCTCCGTCCGGACCCGCTCCGGCCTCCTCCGCATCCAGCGCCTCGCGCACCACCCGGAAGGCGAGACCCTCGGAGTAACCGCGCCGGGCCAGCATGCCGACCAGCCGTCGCATCCGGGCCTGCCGCTCCAGGCCCCTGGTCGTCCGGAGCCGGCGCTCGACGAGCTCGCGGGCCGCCTCGGTCTCGTCGTCCTGGTCCAGCTGTGCGAGCGCCTGCTCGGCGAGCTCGCCGGCCACGCCCTTGGTCCGCAGCTCCTGGGCCAGCGCCCGCCGGGACAGCCCGCGGACGGCGTGCCTCGACTCCACCCAGGCCCGTGCGAAGGCCGCGTCGTCGATCAGCCCGACCTCTTCCAACCGGGTCAGCACCTCGTCGGCGACGTCCTCCGGGATCTCCCGCTTGCGCAGGGCGTCGGCGAGCTGCTTGCGGGTCTTGGCCGCTCCGGTGAGCAGCCGCAGGCAGATGTCCCGCGCCCGGGCCTCCGGGTCGGCCGACTCCTCCGCGGCGGCCCGGCGGGGCTGGTCGGAGCGGCGGGGCCGCTCGGCGCCGCGACGCCCCGCACGCCCGCGCGAGCCGGCGCCGCCCGGGGCGTCGCCGTCCGGGTCACCGCCGTCCAGGGTGTCGTCGTCGGGGAGTGCGCCCTCGGCCGGAATCGCGCTGCCGCGGCCGACCCGGCGCCGAGCGCGCTCCGGGCCGAACCCGTACTCCTCGCCGACCGGCTCGGCCCGCTCGCGGGCACGCCGGCCGGCCTGCCGTCCGGACGCGGGCGGGGCCGGGGCGGCCGCACCCCCGTGACCGGCCGCCTCGCCCCCGGCCCGGTGGTCGGCGGTCGTCTCCTCCACCAGCGCCGACCGGCGCCGACGACGCCCACCGGGCAGCTCGGACGCGGACACCAGCCCGAGCCCGCCGCCCAGCAGACCGGCGCCGTCCCGGGCCTCCGGTTCGTCCGAACCACGCCGTGCCGACGCCCTCGCCCGGCCCGGCGCCCGAGCGGGCTCGGGCCAGGACTCGGGCTCAGGCCAGGACTCGGGCTGGGCCTCCGGCCCACGCCCGTGCCTGCGCCCGCGCGGGGACCTCGGCTCGAACTCCGGCTCGAACTCCGGCTCGGGTTCGGGCTCCGGCTCGGCCACCGCGGCGAACCAGTCCGGCGGACCGTAGTCGTCGTCCTCCGGGCCCGCCGGGCCGCCGCCCTCCGCCGTGCTGTGCTGCGTCAACGGCTCAGGCCTTGGCGGCCGCCGCCGTCTTCTTCGCCGCGGCCGTCTTGGCGGCGGTCGCGGTGATCGGCTTGGCAGCGGCGTCGGCGGCCGGCGCCTCGCCCTCGGCGGGCTCCTCCGTCTTCGGACCGATGCCCAGCTTGCCCTTGATCTTGCGCTCGATCTCGTCGGCCAGCTGCGGGTTGTCGCGCAGGAAGTTGCGGGCGTTCTCCTTGCCCTGGCCGAGCTGGTCGCCCTCGTACGTGTACCAGGCACCCGACTTGCGGATGAACCCGTGCTCGACGCCCATGTCGATCAGACCGCCCTCGCGGCTGATGCCCACGCCGTAGAGGATGTCGAACTCGGCCTGCTTGAACGGCGCGGCGACCTTGTTCTTGACGACCTTCACCCGGGTGCGGTTACCGACCGCCTCGGTGCCGTCCTTCAGGGTCTCGATCCGGCGGATGTCCAGCCGGACGGAGGCGTAGAACTTCAGCGCCCGGCCACCGGTCGTGGTCTCCGGCGAGCCGAACATGACGCCGATCTTCTCGCGGAGCTGGTTGATGAACACCGCGGTGGTGTTCGACTGGTTCAGCGCACCGGCGATCTTGCGCAGCGCCTGGCTCATGAGCCGGGCCTGCAGACCGACGTGCGAGTCGCCCATCTCGCCCTCGATCTCGGCGCGCGGGACGAGCGCCGCCACCGAGTCGATGATCACCAGGTCGATCGCGCCGGAGCGGATCAGCATGTCGGTGATCTCCAGGGCCTGCTCACCGGTGTCCGGCTGGCTGACCAGCAGGGCGTCGGTGTCCACGCCGAGCTTCTTGGCGTACTCCGGGTCGAGCGCGTGCTCCGCGTCGACGAAGGCGACCGTGCCGCCGGCCCGCTGGGCGTTGGCCGCCAGGTGCAGGGTCAGCGTGGTCTTGCCGGAGGACTCGGGGCCGTAGATCTCGATCACTCGGCCGCGCGGAATGCCGCCGACGCCGAGGGCCACGTCCAGGGCGGTGGACCCGGTGGGGATCACGTCGATCGGCTCGTTGGCCTTCTCGCCGAGGCGCATCACCGAGCCCTTGCCGAACTGCCGCTCGATCTGGGCGAGTGCGGTCTCAAGGGCCTTCTCGCGGTCCGTACCTGCCATGGCTTCCACCCTCGGGTTCTGTGCTGTGCGCTTCATCGTCCTCGACGCTAGCGCGTCCCACTGACAAACGGCCCCGACCGGGCTCGGCCTGTGGAAAACTCCTCGCCGGAGAGTACAAAGAACATCTGTTCGATTCAAGCCGGAACACGTTCGACCCGGGCCCGTCCGGCCCGGACCGGCCCGCCCTACTGCTCCCCGCCCCCGCCCTTCGGCTCCCGGCCCGAGTCGGCGCCGGGACCCGCACCGGAGCCCGGGCCGGCGTCGGGCTCCACCCCCGCCCCGACCATCCGCCGCAGCCGGCGCGCCGCCTCCCGACGCAGCTCCCGCCGGGCCCGCCGCTGCTCCCCCCGGTCGATCCGCGGGTCGGTCGCCACCTCGTAGCGCCGGACGTAGGTGCCGACGAAGCCCTGCAGGGTGGCCGCCGCCGGGATGGCGATCAGCGCGCCCACCGCGCCCAGCAGCGCCGCGCCCGCGATCACCGAGCCGAACGCCACCGCCGGGTGCACGTCCACCGTCCTCGCGGTGATCCGCGGGTGCAGCAGGTAGTTCTCGACCTGCTGGTAGACCACCACGAACACCAGCACCCAGAGCGCGTCCACCGGCTCGACGGTGAGCGCGACCAGCACCGGGAGCGCGCCGGCCAGGTACGTCCCGATGGTCGGCACGAACTGCGACATGACGCCGACCCAGACGGCCAGCGCGGCCGAGTACGGGAGGTCGAGCAGCGCGAACATCACCCAGTGCCCGGCCGCCGACGCGACCGCGAGCAGCGCCCGGGAGTAGAGGTAGCCGCCGGTCTTGGCCAGCGCGATCTCCCAGGCGCGCAGCACCTCGCCCTGCTTCGCGGGCGGCAGCAGCGAGCAGACGGTCCGCCGCACCCGGGGGCCGTCGGCCGTGAAGTAGAAGGTGAAGAGGCCGACGGTGAAGGCCTGGAAGAGCCCGCCGATCAGGGTGGAGGAGACGCCCCAGACGTTGTCGGCGGCCTGCTGGGCGTAGGACTCGATCGCGCCGGAGTCCTTGAGCAGCTTCTTCTGCAGCTCGTCCAGCGAGAGGTCCTGGTGGAAGGTCCGGTTGATCCAGCCGATCAGGTTGTCGAGCAGGTGCGGCAGGTCGCCGGCGATCTTCGCGACCTGGTCGACCAGCAGCGTGCCGAGCGCGGCCAGGAAGCCGGCCACCGCGATCGCCACCGCGACGAAGACCAGGAAGGTGCCGACGCCCCGGCGCACGCCGCGGGCCGCCATCCGGTCCACCGCCGGCTCCAGCGCCAGCGAGAGGAAGAAGGAGACCAGCAGCATCACGAAGAGGTCGATCAGCTGGTGGAAGGCCCAGTCGGCGAGTTTGAACAGCCCGACCATCACCAGCGCCAGCACCATGGCGCGCGGCAGCCAGCGCGGCATCCCGGTGCCCCAGAGCCCGCCGGCCGCGCCGGGGGCGGGAGCGGTTTCCGGAGCGGGCTGCGGGCCCGCGGCCTCGTCGGCGACCTGCGCCGACCGGTCCGAATTCTGCGGTTCTGCGCTGCTTGTCACCCGAACAGTCTGGCCCATGCCCGGGACCCGCCCGGGCACCGGGCGCCGGCCGCCGGGCGTCCGCCGGCGGCCCGGACGCCTCAGCGCAGCAGCGTCGAGACGCCCTGCGTGTCGCAGACCACGCGCCAGACGTCCTTGGCCTCCCAGCCCGCCTCCAGCGCCTGGCGCACCGTCCGCCCACCCAGCTCGGTCATCACGTGGTCGGTGGCGAACGACTCCGCGTACGCCTCGCCGAAGTGCGCGTGCATCCGTCGCCAGAACTCGGTCAGCCTCATGCCGACCAGTATCCCGGACCGGCCCCCGGCGCGGTCGGCCGCCAGTCCGCCGCGTCCAGGGCGTACTCGACCTCGCCCAGCTCGGTGCCCGGGATCGGCTCCGGGTAGTCCTCGTGGAAGGTCCGGACGTAGCGGAGCCCGGCCTTCTCCATCACCCGGCGCGAGCCGCTGTTGACGGCCATCGTGTACGCCACCACCCGGCGCACGCCGAGCCGGGCGAAGCCCCGGTCGATCAGCGCCCGCGCGCCCTCGGTGGCGTAGCCGCGCCCCCAGGCCGCCCGCCGCAGCCGGTAGCCGAGCTCGATCTCGCCCGGGTCCTCCTGATCCGGCGGGCGGAACTCGAACCAGCCGAGGAAGGCGCCGCCGGCCCGCTCCTCGGCCGCCCACCAGCCGAGGTCGCCGTAGCGCTCGTAGTGGGCGAAGTAGAGCGGCAGCAGGGTGTTCTCGACGTGCGCCCGCGGAGTGGCCCGGCCGCCGGTCAGGTAGCGCATCACCTGGGGATCGCCGTCCAGCTCGACCAGCCGGTCGGTGTCGGCGGTGGTGAACCGGCGCAGGACCAGCCGTTCGGTGGTGAGGTGGACGTCCATCCCCCGATCCTCGTCCACGGCCCGCCCGCCCGTCACCGGGTTTTCGGCCGTGGGCGCGCCGCCCCCGAGGCCCCGCCCCGAAGCGCCCGCCTCGAACACCCGCCCCCCGACGCGCACCCCCGGCGCCGTTCAGTGCGGGAGCACCAGCGTGCCCGCCCCGTAGTACTGACGGTCCCCGCAGGCCTGCGGCCCCGGCGGACAGGAGGCGGCGGCGGTCGTCGCCAGCAGTTCGGCGAGCCGGTCCGAGCCCCAGTCCGGGTGGAGCGCGGCGGCCACCGCGACCGCACCGGTCACGTGCGCCGCCGCCATCGAGGTGCCGGCCAGGGCGGCGTACTGCCCGCCGGGCCAGTCGGAGACGATCGCGCCCTGCGTGCCGCCGTCCGGATCCCCGCCGGGCGCGGCCAGCGAGACCCGGCCGCGCCCGTAGTTGGAGTACGCCGAGGGGTGGCCGTCCCGGTTGAGGGCGGTCACCGTGACCACCCCGGGCAGCTCGCCCGGCAGCCGGACGCACTCGGTGCCGAGGTAGCGGGACTGCGCCGGACCGGAGGTGCGGTCGTTGGGGCTGCGGTCGTCGGTGCGCGGGGCGCCGAGGTCCTGCCCGTCGTTGCCGGCCGAGGCCACGACCACGGCGCCCTGCCGCCGGGCGTAGCCCACCGCGCGGTCCACCGCGGCGGTCAGCGCGGCCTGGTCGGGGTCCTGCGGGCAGTTGTACTTCCACGGGTCGGCGAAGTAGCTGTTGTTGATCGCCTTGGCGCCGTGGTCGGCGGCCCAGAGCATGCCGCAGACGATGTTCTCCGCGTAGTACTGGCCGAGCGGGCCGAGCAGCCGGACGGCGGCGATCCGCACGCCCGGCGCGACCCCGCTGACGCCGTGGCCGTCCCGGGCCGCGCCGACGATCCCGGCGACGTGGGTGCCGTGGCCGCTCTCGCCCACCCCGAGGTCGGGCCGCCAGGCACCGGTCCGGGCGTCGGGGCGGCCGTCGGCGCAGGAGGCGGAGCTCTTCGGGTCGACGGCGGCCCGCAGGTCCGGGTGGGTGTCGTCGACGCCGGAGTCCAGGACGGCCACCAGCACCCGGCGCAACGCGTCGGCCGCGGGCGCGCCCGGGCCGGCCGACGGGGTGCGCAGCACCGTGGGCGAGGTGTCGCCGCCCGGGCCGCCGGCGACGCCGAGCATGGCGAGGTTCCAGGCGTCGTGCTCGCCCGGGTCGGCCACGGTCGCGGTGGTGTCGTCCGCCCGGTCCGCCGTGCGGCTGCCGCCGATGTCCCCGGGCCCGTCGGTGCCGTGGCCGGCGAGGACCGCCGGGCCCCCGGCAGCGCCGCCGCCGTTCCCGGATCCGCCGTCGGTGCTGCGCCCGCCGTCGGCGCGGTCGACGCCGATCCCCGCGCGGAAGTCCCCCGCGCCGTCGAGCGGGCGGGGCGGGCCGGGCACCGGCGCGGTCCGGGTGGCGCCGACCGCGGCCACGCCGGGCCGGGCCCGGACCTTGTCGGCGAACCCCCCGGTGCCGTACGCGAGCACCACCCCGATCTGCGGGTACTCCTGGACGACCTGGCCCCCGGCGGCCCTGGCCTCGGCGCCGGCCCGGGCCGCCCCGGCGGCGTCCGCCTGCTCGGCCAGCACCAGGTAGCTGAGGTAGGACCGGCCCGGCCCGGCCACGTACGGGACGGCGCCGCCGACCACCAGCGCGGTGAGCAGCATGGCGAGCAACGCCCGGAGGGGCCCCTGAGCCCGGCCCCGGCGGCGCCGGGCGGGACCACTGCCGGACGGGTGCGCCTGCGCCATCGCACGGTCTCCGCTCGTCGGTCCCGGTGGTCAGGGAGGGTCGGGCCACCGGGGAGGCCCGGCGGCCACGGAAGGATCATGTGCCTGAATCATCACCATATGAGCTGTCTGTCCATTCTGCCTTCCCGACTGCTCTGCCCCGCCCCGCCCGGCCCCCGGACCGCCCCGCCCGCCGCCCGGACCGCCTCCGCCCGGTCCCTGGACCACCCCCGCCCGACGCCCGGACCACCCGCCACGGTCGGCAGGACCCCCGATGTCAGTGCCACCCGGCACCATGGGGGCATGGCGCCGCAGAACCACTCCCAGTCGCCCGCCGACCCGCTGGCCGGCTTCGCCCCGGCCACCCGGGCCTGGTTCACGGGCGCCTTCCACGCGCCCACCACCGCGCAGGCCGAGGCCTGGCAGGCCATCGGCCGGGGGACGGACGTCCTGGTGGTCGCCCCCACCGGCTCCGGCAAGACGCTCGCGGCCTTCCTCTCCGCGCTCGACCGCCTCAGCAGCACCCCGCCGCCCGCCGATCCCAAGCGCCGCTGCCGGGTGCTCTACATCTCGCCGCTCAAGGCCCTCGCCGTCGACGTCGAGCGGAACCTGCGCGCCCCGCTGACCGGCCTGCACCAGGCCGCCGTCCGGCTCGGCCTGCCCGAGCCCGACGTCGAGGTCGGCATCCGCTCCGGCGACACCCCCGCCGCCGACCGCCGCCGCTTCGCCACCCACCCGCCGGACATCCTGATCACCACCCCCGAGTCGCTCTTCCTGCTGCTCACCTCCGCCTCCCGCGAGGCGCTGCGCGGCATCGACACGGTGATCCTGGACGAGGTGCACGCCGTCGCCGGCACCAAGCGCGGCGCCCACCTGGCGCTCTCGCTGGAGCGGCTGGACGAGCTGCTGGACCGCCCGGCCCGCCGGATCGGCCTCTCGGCCACCGTCCGCCCGGTCGAGGAGGTCGCCCGCTTCCTCAGTCCGCAGCGCGGCGCCACGGTGGTCCAGCCGGCCGCCGCCAAGGAGTTCGACCTCTCCGTCGTCGTCCCGGTCCCGGACCTCGACGACCTGCCCGCCGCCCCCGCCGGCCCGGGCGCCGACGACGACCCGCAGCGCCAGACCTCGATCTGGCCGCACGTCGAGGAGCGGATCGTCGACCTGGTCACGGCCCACCGCTCGACCATCGTCTTCGCCAACTCCCGCCGCCTCGCCGAGCGGCTCTGCAACCGGCTCAACGAGATCGCCCACGAACGGGCCACCGGGGCCGCCGCCCCCGAGGCCCACGCCCCCGCCCAGCTGATGGGCGGCTCCGGCGCCGCCAGGGGCGTCCCGGCGGTGATCGCCCGGGCCCACCACGGCTCGGTCTCCAAGGAGCAGCGCGCGCTGGTCGAGGAGGAGCTCAAGGCCGGCCGGCTGCCCGCGGTGGTCGCCACCTCCAGCCTGGAGCTCGGCATCGACATGGGCGCCGTCGAGCTGGTGGTCCAGGTCGAGTCGCCGCCCTCGGTCGCCTCCGGCCTCCAGCGGGTCGGCCGGGCCGGCCACCAGGTCGGCGCGGTCTCCACCGGCGTCTTCTTCCCCAAGTACCGGGGGGACCTCGTCCAGTCGGCCGTCGTCACCGAGCGGATGCGGGCGGGCCGGATCGAGGCGCTGCGCATCCCGCGCAACCCGCTGGACGTGCTCGCCCAGCAGCTGGTGGCGATGACGGCGCTGGACGCCTGGCCGGTCGACGACCTGCTCGCCGTGGTCCGCCGGGCCGCGCCGTTCGCCACCCTGCCGCAGTCCGCCTTCGACGCCGTGCTCGACATGCTGGCCGGCCGCTACCCCTCGGACGCCTTCGCCGAGCTGCGCCCCCGCCTGGTCTGGGACCGGGTGGCCGGCACCGTCACCGGCCGCCCCGGCGCCCAGCGGCTCGCCGTCACCTCCGGCGGGACGATCCCCGACCGCGGGCTGTTCGGCGTCTTCATCGCCGGGGCGGACCCCAAGAAGGGCGGCGGCCGGGTCGGGGAGCTCGACGAGGAGATGGTCTACGAGTCCCGCGTCGGCGACGTCTTCACCCTGGGCACCACCTCCTGGCGGATCGACGAGATCACCCACGACAAGGTGCTGGTCACCCCGGCCCCCGGCGTCCCCGGCCGGCTCCCGTTCTGGAAGGGCGACACCCTCGGCCGCCCGCTCGAACTGGGGCGGGCCCTCGGCGCCTTCACCCGCGAGCTGGGCGCCCTCGCCCCCGAGGCCGCCACCGCCCGGCTCAAGCAGGCCGGGCTGGACGACTGGGCCGCCGGCAACCTGCTGGACTACCTCGCCGAGCAGCGCACCGCCTGCGGCCACCTCCCGGACGACCGCACCATCGTGGTGGAGCGCTTCCGGGACGAACTGGGCGACTGGCGGATCGTCATCCACTCCCCCTTCGGCGCCCAGGTGCACGCGCCCTGGGCCCTCGCCCTCGGCGCCCGGCTGCGCGAGAAGCACGGCCTCGACCCGCAGGTCATGCACGCCGACGACGGCATCGTGCTCCGCCTCCCGGACGCCGACCTGCTGGCCCCCGACTTCGACTTCGGCCGCCCCGCCGAGAAGCCGGCCGACGACGACGCCCCGGTCGGCGCCGACGCCGCCCTCTTCGACCCGGGCGAGATCGAACAGCTCGTCACCGACCAGGTGGGCGGCTCGGCGCTGTTCGCCTCCCGGTTCCGCGAGTGCGCCGGGCGCGCGCTGCTGCTCCCGCGCCGCAACCCCGGCAAGCGCACCCCGCTCTGGCAGCAGCGCCAGCGCGCCGCGCAGCTCCTCGAAGTCGCCTCCGAGTACGGCTCCTTCCCGATCGTCCTGGAGGCGGTCCGGGAGTGCCTCCAGGACGTCTTCGACGTCCCCGGGCTGGTCGAGCTCATGGGGGACCTCGAATCCCGGGCCGTCCGCCTGGTCGAGGTCACCACCCCCGAGCCCTCCCCGTTCGCCCGCTCCCTGCTCTTCGGCTACGTCGCGCAGTTCCTCTACGAGGGCGACTCCCCGCTGGCCGAGCGCCGCGCCGCCGCCCTCTCGCTCGACTCCCGGCTGCTCTCCGAACTGCTCGGCCAGGCCGAGCTGCGCGAGCTGCTCGACCCTCAGGTCCTCGCCGAACTGGAGGCCGAGCTCCAGCGCCTCACCCCCGACCGCCGGATCAAGGACGCCGAGGGCGTCGCCGACGCACTGCGGCTGCTCGGCCCGCTCAGCGAGGCCGAGCTCACCGCCCGCGGCGCCGAGCCGCTCCGGGCCCTGGAGCTGGAGGCCGCCCGCCGGGTGATCGCGGTCCGGATCGCCGGCGAGCAGCGCTGGGCCGCCATCGAGGACGCCGGGCGCCTGCGCGACGCCCTCGGCACCCCGCTGCCGGTCGGCGTCCCCGAGGCCTTCACCGAGCCGGTCAAGGACCCGCTCGGCGACCTCCTCGCCCGGTACGCCCGCACCCACGGCCCGTTCACCGCCGCCGAGGCCGCCGCCCGCTTCGGCCTGGGCACCGCCGTGGTCACCGGCACCCTGCACCGGCTCACCGCCGCCGGCCGCCTGGTCCAGGGCGAGTTCCGCCCGCCCGGCGCCCACCTCCCCGCCGGGGAGGCCCCGGGCGCGGCCGCCCTCGACGGCCACACCGCCACCGTCGAGTGGTGCGACGCCGAGGTGCTGCGCCGGCTCCGCCGCCGTTCGCTGGCGGCGCTGCGCCAGGAGGTCGAGGCCGTCCCGCCGCGCGCCCTGGCCGCCTTCCTCCCCCAGTGGCAGCACCTGGCCGGCCACCGGCTGCGCGGCCCCGACGGGCTGCTCCGGGTGGTGGAGCAGCTCCAGGGCACCGCCCTGCCCGCCTCCGCGCTGGAGAAGCTGATCCTCCCGGCCCGGCTCGCCGACTACACCCCCGGCCTGCTGGACGAGCTGATGGCGGCCGGCGAGATCGGCTGGTCCGGCGCCGGCGCCCTGCCCGGCAAGGACGGCTGGATCAGCCTGCACCTCGCCGAGAACGCCCACCTGCTGCGCCCCGATCCGGTCCCGCCGACCGTCACCCCGGTGCACACCGCGCTGATGGAGGCACTGGCCGGCGGCTACGGCCTGTTCTTCCGCCAGCTGGTGGCCCACCTCCCGGACACCCCCGAGGCGGAGCTCGTCGAGGCCCTCTGGGACCTGGTCTGGGCCGGCTACGTCAGCAACGACACGCTGGCCCCGCTGCGCGCCCTGCTCGGCTCGGGCCGCACGGCCGGCTCGACGGCCCACCGGGCGCCCCGGGCCACCCCGCGCGGCCGCTACGGCGGGGCGGGCCGCCCGTTCGGCCGGGTCGGCGGCGCCCTGCGCAGCGGCCCGCCGGCGGTCGCCGGCCGCTGGTCGCTGCTGCCGGCGTTCGCCACCGACCCGACCGTCCGGGCCACCGCCCAGGCGCAGAGCCTGCTGGACCGGCACGGCCTGCTCACCCGGGGCACGGTGGCGGCCGAACGGGTCCCGGGCGGCTTCGCCGGCGTCTACCGGGTGCTGGCCGCGATGGAGGAACGCGGCCGGGCCCGCCGGGGGTACTTCGTGGAGGGGCTGGGCGGCGCCCAGTTCGCCATGGAGGGCGCCGCGGACCGGCTGCGCTCGGTCAACGGGCGGCTGGAACGGGCCCGGGCCGCCGAATGGCCGGCCGGCCCGGCCGCCGAGCCGCCCCAGGTGCTGGTGCTGGCGGCCGCCGACCCGGCCAACGCGTACGGCGCCGCCCTGCCCTGGCCCGATCCGCCCACCGCCCCGGGCGCCAGGGAGGCCAAGGCGCACCGGCCCGGCCGCAAGGCGGGTGCCCTGGTGGTCCTGGTCGACGGCGAGCTGGCGCTCTACGTCGAGCGCGGCGGCAAGTCCCTGCTGGCGTGGGCGGAGGCGGAGGCCACCGTCGCGGCGGCCGCCGGGGCGCTGGCCGCGGCCGTCCGGCAGGGCGCGCTCGGCAGCGTCACGGTCGAGCGGGCCAACGGCGAGCAGGCCCTGGGCTCGGCCCTCGGCGCCGCGCTGGAGGAGGCCGGCTTCCACGCCACCCCGCGCGGACTGCGCCTGCGGCCCTGAACCCGGCCCCGACAGGCGCCCGGCCGCCCGGGCCCGGCCCGGACACGGCTCCGGACACGGCTCCGGACACGGCGGAGGCCGTGAGGCGGGATCCCGCCTCACGGCCTCCGGACGCACGACGGCGCCCCGGTACCGCACGACTCCTGGTCACCCGATCGGAGGGTCCGCCTCCGCCCGGGCCGCCGGCTCACCCGTTCGGCGCCGCACCGGACCGGTGGAGCGCCAGTCCGCATGGACCGGGATCAGTCCCAGCCCCCAACCGCCGGCCGCGAGCAGCCCCAGCGCAGCACCGTCGGTCGGCCGGCCCTGGATCACGAACAGCCAGAGACCGGACCCAGCGGCCAACAATGACAGGACCAGCCCCAGTGGCCGGAGCACCGGCCGCCGCGCCCGTATTCGGGCGCCGGCACAGGCTGTCGCAGCTCTCCGCATGATCGCCCTCCTCGGCTCGTCCCGGGCACCGGGCGCCCGGGCGTCGAGGCCGGATCAGGCGGCGACCACGTCCATCGCGGCGGTCTTGGGCGAGAGGTTCGCCCGGTCGGCGCCGGGGGCGGGCAGCGGTACCGGTTCGAGCACCGGCCTCAGCAGTTCACCTTCGGAGAGGGTGGCCATCGCCGCAAGTTCGGCGAGCGACAGTTCGTCGCTGACCTCGCGCATGACCTCGGACATACGGACGTCGAGTGCGTCGCAGATCGCGGAGAGCAGCTCCGAGGAGGCCTCCTTCTGTCCCCGCTCGACCTCGGAGAGGTACCCGAGCGAAACCCTGGCGGCCGCCGACACCTCGCGGAGTGTGCGGCCCTGGCGCTGGCGCTGCCGACGCAGTACATCGCCCAGTAGGCGACGGAGCAGGATCATCGGTGCCTCCCTCCTCGGACTGCGGATCGAGATGTCACGCCCCCACCGTACCGCCTTGCCCGCTTCGCGTGCGGGGACCATGGTCGTGTTCACTCTGGGCTGCAAGGCTGTCCCCTCCCCTGTTTCGGTGTCGAATCCGGACCGACGGGCACGTCCCCGCACCCTCCGCGCGGCACCCGGCCACCGCCAAGCCACTCGTTCGCCACCTGGTTTCTGCCCAACCAGGCCCTTCGATGTAACACGATCCTCCAGTCGCACCGTGCCCGGATGCCGGTTCGGCAGATCTCGGTTCGGTGGAGATCCTCCCGAGCAGGGGGTTTCCTGAGAAGTTCCTGCGAAGCTCCGGCGAATCCGGCGCGGTACCGAGACCGCTGGAGCACCGCTGGGGCGTCCTGGTGACGGGTCAGCGGGCGGACGGTCCGGACGGGAGCCGCCCGACGAGCAGCTCCAGGGCGGCGGTCACCGCCCCGTGACGGATTGTGGCACGCTCGCCCGACAACCGGGGCGAAGTGACCAGAGTTCCCCCCGGACCGGCGACCGCGAGGTGTACGGTGCCCACCGGCTGCCCGTCCTGCGGCTCCGGACCGGCCACCCCGGTCGTCGCGAGCCCGTACGTGGCGCCCAGCAGCCGCCGCACGCCCTCCGCCATCTGCCGGGCCACCACCGGGTGGACGGCGCCGTGCACGGCCAGCAGGCCCTCGTCGACGCCGAGCACCGAGGCCTTCAGCTCGGTCGCGTACGCGGTGACCGACCCCCGGAAGGTCGCGGACGCCCCGGGGACGTCCACCAGCGCGGCGGCCAGCAGCCCGCCGGTGAGCGACTCGGCCACCGCCAGCGTGCCGCCCTCGCCGCGCAGCGCGGCGTGCGCCTTCGCCGCCAGCTCGAAGTCCCTGTCGTCCACCCCGTCCGCCCCTCTCACCGGCCGGCGCGCTCCGCGGCCAGCCCCTCACGGCGCAGGCGCAGCGCCTGCCCGACGTAGTCCAGCGCGGTGCCGACGGTCAGCAGCACCGCCAGCCCCATCAGTACGGCCCGGGCGGTGGCCAGCCAGCCGGTCAGCTCAAGGACGTACATGCCGACCGCGATTCCCTGGGTGAGCGTCTTCAGCTTGCCGCCCCGGCTGGCCGGGATGACGCCGTAGCGGATCACCCAGAACCGCATCAGGGTGATGCCGAGCTCACGGGCCAGGATCACCACGGTGACCCACCAGGGCAGGTCGCCCAGGATCGACAGGCCGATCAGCGCCGAGCCCATGATCGCCTTGTCGGCGATCGGGTCCGCGATCTTCCCGAAGTCGGTGACCAGGCCCTTGCGCCGGGCCAGCTCGCCGTCGAACAGATCGGTGATCATCGCGATGGCGAACGCGGCCCAGGCGACCGAGCGCCACTTCGGGTCGTGCCCGCCGTCGGCGAAGAGCAGCGCCACGAAGACCGGCACCAGCAGCAGCCGGAGCATCGTGAGCATGTTGGCGATGTTCCAGATCCCCGGGGACGGCGGCACCGCGGCCGCCGGTCTGCCCGGGTGGGCCGCGGTCGGGGCGCCTGGCCCCTGGATCATGCCCCGACCCCCGGCGCCTCGGCCCCCGAGGTCCTCGGCAGCCGCACCTGCTCCAGCGCCTCGGCGACCAGGTCGACGCCCTCGCTGGCGACGACGCGGGCCCGGTAGAACTGGCCGATCTCGGGGTGCTCCACGCCGGTGAGCGTGGTCTGGCCGTCCGTCTCGGGCGCCTGGTGGGCGGCGCGGCCCTCGACCAGGTCGCCCTCCACGGACTCGATCAGCACCTCGACCTCGGTGCCGATCCGCTGCTCGGCCCGCTGGGCGGTCATCTCCTCGGCGAGCCTGGTGAGCCGGTTCAGCCGGTCCGCGACCACGTCCTCGGGCAGCTTGCCGTCGTAGGTGGCGGCCTCGGTGCCGTCCTCGTCGGAGTAGCCGAAGACGCCGATCGCGTCCAGGCCGGCGTGCGTGACGAACCGCTCCAGCTCGGCGAAGTCCTCCTCGGTCTCACCGGGGAAGCCGACGATGAAGTTGGACCGGGCGCCGGCCTGCGGGGCCTTGCCCCGGATGGTCCCGAGCAGCTCCAGGAACTGGTCGGTGGAGCCGAAGCGGCGCATCCGGCGGAGCACGGCGGGCGCCGAGTGCTGGAACGAGAGGTCGAAGTAGGGCACCACGTCGGTGGTGCCGGTCATCGCGTCGATGAGCCCCGGCCGCATCTCGGCCGGCTGCAGGTAGGAGACCCGGACCCGCTCGACGCCCTCGATGGCCGAGATCTCGCCGAGCAGCGTCTCCAGCAGCCGGATGTCGCCGAGGTCCTTGCCGTACGAGGTGTTGTTCTCGCTGACCAGGACGACCTCGCGGACGCCCTGCGAGGCCAGCCACTGGGCCTCCTGCAGCACGTCGGAGGGGCGGCGCGAGATGAAGGAGCCGCGGAAGGCCGGGATGGCGCAGAAGGAGCAGCGGCGGTCGCAGCCGGAGGCGAGCTTCACGGAGGCCACCGGGCTGTCGTCCAGCCGCTTGCGCAGGGTGCGCGGGCCGGAGGCGGGGGCGAGGCCGTCCGGGAGGTCGGCGATGGGCTCGGCCTCGGACTGGGCGCCGTGGCCCGGCAGGGCGACCTCGGCGGCCGCCGCCTGGCGCTCGACCGGGCTCAGCGGCAGCAGCTTGCGACGGTCGCGCGGGATGTGCGGGGCGTGGTGGCCGCCGGAGAGGATGGTCTGCAGGCGGTCGGAGATGTCGGAGTAGTCGTCGAAGCCGAGCACGCCGTCGGCCTCGGGGAGCGCGTCGGCGAGCTCCTTGCCGTAGCGCTCGGCCATGCAGCCCACGGCCACGACGGCCTGGGTGCGGCCGTGACCCTTGAGGTCGTTGGCCTCCAGCAGGGCGTCCACGGAGTCCTTCTTGGCGGCCTCCACGAAGCCGCAGGTGTTGACGACGGCGACGTCGGCTTCGGCGGCGTCGTCGACCAGCAACCAGCCGTCGGCTTCCAGTCGCCCGGCGAGTTCCTCGGAGTCCACCTCGTTGCGGGCGCATCCGAGCGTGACAAGGGCGACAGTACGGCGTTCAGGCATAGGGCCAAGATTAACGCGCGGCCGCCGGGGCCGTTTGCCCCGGAGGCCGCGCGCCACCGATTACCGGATCTTCACAGGGCCCACAGGCCCCGTGCGGTCAGCCCGCCTGCGGGTCGCCGGGGGTGTACGTGACGTGCACCACCTGGCCGTTCTTGCCCGCCGGACCGAGGTCCTTGCCGTTGACGTACACGTGCACGGCTCCGGCGTTGCCGATCACCAACTTGATCTGCTTGGGGTCGGTGAAGGTCTGGTCCTGACCCTCCTCGATGTTGTTCTGGAAGAGCGACTTGCCGTTGCCGTCCAGCGCGGAGACCCAGCTGGTGTCCTTCTCGGCCACCAGCTTCACGGTGACCTTGTCGGCCGGGGCGGCCGCGATCGCCGCGACGCTGGGTGCCGGCGCGGGCGGCTGGACGCTCGGCGACGGCGCCGGGGCGAGGGAGCCGGTGCCGGAGCCGCTGGGCAGCGGCGCGCTGGCGGAGCCGGTCGAGGTGCCGCCGGTCTTGCCGCTCACCAGGTTGAAGCCGATCAGGGCGACCACCGCGACGATCGCGGCGACCATCGCGGCGGTCCAGTTCGGCCGGCCGCGGTTGGGGACCTTGATCGGCGCGTTCTCGATCAGCTGGGTCGGGCGCTTGGAGGCCGGGGCGCCGCCGTGCGCGGCGTCGTAGCGCTCCACCAGGGCCTCGCCGTCGACACCCACCGCCCGGGCGATGGAGCGGATGTGGCCACGGGCGTAGAAGTCGCCGCCGCAGCGGGCGAAGTCGTCCTCCTCGATGGCATGCACGATCGGCACCCGGACCCGGGTGGCTGTACTGACCTGATCCACCGTGAGTCGGGCCTCGATCCGGGCAGCGGAAAGCACCCGGCCGATGCTCACGGCATCGGCCGCCTGCTCCGCGCCGCCGGACGGCTGGGCGGACGACGGGGCGTTCTCGCGGTCGGGGGACTTGCCGATGGTCACGGGGCACGCCTTTCGAGCGGATGGCCACCTGCTGGGGAACAGTCTAGGGGCGCGGGCGGATCGTTTCTCAAGCGGAACAGGACCGAATGCGCACGGCCGGCCGGATCGGCCCCCGGCCTGCCACTGAGCGGTCGTCAGGGTGGTGGCCGCGGTTTACGGAACCGTTCCTTCCGCCCTGGGACGCGATGCCCCTCCGCTCGGTTCCGCACACCGTTCCCCCTCCTCCGTACGGGTGAAGACCGGCCCGGGGGCACGCCCCGTCAGCCGCGGATGCTCAGGATCACCCCGTCCAGCTCGTCCGGCTTCACCAGCACGTCGCGGGCCTTGGAGCCCTCGCTCGGACCGACGATCCCGCGCGACTCCATCAGGTCCATCAGCCGGCCCGCCTTGGCGAAGCCGACCCGCAGCTTGCGCTGGAGCATCGAGGTGGAGCCGAACTGGGTGGAGACCACCAGCTCGGCCGCCTGGATGAGCAGGTCCAGGTCGTCGCCGATCTCCTCGTCGATCTCCTTCTTCGGACCGCCGCCGACGGTCACGTCGTCCCGGTAGGCCGCCGACAGCTGGTCCTTGCAGTGCTGCACCACCGCGGCGATCTCCGCCTCGGTGACGAACGCGCCCTGCATCCGGATCGGCTTGCTCGCGCCCATCGGCAGGAACAGCGCGTCGCCCTTGCCGATCAGCTTCTCGGCGCCCGGCTGGTCCAGGATGACCCGCGAGTCGGCCATCGCCGAGGTCGCGAACGCCAGCCGGGACGGCACGTTGGCCTTGATCAGACCGGTCACCACGTCCACCGAGGGCCGCTGGGTCGCCAGCACCAGGTGGATGCCGGCGGCCCGGGCCAGCTGGGTGATCCGGACCACCGAGTCCTCGACGTCGCGCGGGGCGACCATCATCAGGTCGGCCAGCTCGTCGACGATGACCAGCAGGTACGGGTACGGCGCCAGCTCGCGCTCACTGCCGAGCGGCGGGGTGACCTTGCCGGCCCGCACCGCCGCGTTGAAGTCGTCCACGTGCCGGAAGCCGAACGCGGCGAGGTCGTCGTAGCGCAGGTCCATCTCGCGCACCACCCACTGGAGGGCCTCGGCGGCCTTCTTCGGGTTGGTGATGATCGGCGTGATCAGGTGCGGGATGCCCTCGTACGCGGTCAGCTCGACCCGCTTGGGGTCGACCAGCACCATCCGGACCTCGTCCGGGGTGGCCCGGGCCAGCACCGAGGTGATGAGGCAGTTGATGCAGGACGACTTGCCCGCGCCGGTCGCGCCCGCCACCAGGATGTGCGGCATCTTGGCGAGGTTGGCCATCACGGTGTGGCCCTCGACGTCCTTGCCCATCCCGACCACCATCGGGTGGGTGTCCTCGGCGGCCGTGCGGGAGCGCAGCAGGTCGCCCAGGTTGACCATCTCGCGGTCCCGGTTCGGGATCTCGATGCCGACCGCGGACTTGCCCGGGATCGGGCTGATGATCCGCACGTCGGGGCTGGCCACCGCGTACGCGATGTTCTTGGCGAGCGCGGTGATCCGCTCGACCTTGACCGCCGGGCCGAGCTCGACCTCGTACCGGGTGACCGTCGGGCCGCGGGTGAAGCCGGTGACCCGCGCGTCCACCTTGAACTCGGTGAAGGTGCCGGTGAGCTGGGCCACCACCTCGTCGTTGAGGGCGCTGCGGGCCTTGGCCGGCCCGCCGCGCTCCAGCAGGTCGAGCGGGGGGAGCCGGTAGGTGGTGTCGCCGGAGAGCTGGAGCTGCTCCATCCGCACCGGGGCCGGGCCGTGCTCCTCCGGCGCCCCCGGGCCCGCGCCGCTGCGGGCGGCCGGGACGGCGGGCTCCTCCGGCGGAGCCGTACGGTCCTGCACCTGGTGCATCATGTTCGCCACCGCCGAGGAGGCGGGCACGCCGTAGACCAGCGCGCCGTCCAGGTCGGCGGCGGCGCCGGCGGCGAGGTCGCGGGTGGCGTACGGGTCCTCGGTGTCGGGGGCGGGCGGCTCCTTGGTGAACATGTCGGGGGCGGCGGCGTCCGGCTCGTCCTCGGCCGACTGCTTGCGCCGGCGGCGGCGCCGGCGGGCGCCCACCTCGTCCTCCGGGGCGTCACCGGTGTCCACGGTGAACGGCAAGGCCGAGGGGTCGGCGTCCTCGGGCGGCTCGGTGGAGAGCTCGCGCTCCGGCGTACGCCCCCCGGCGGCCCGGTCCTGCGGGCCGGGCTCGACCACGCCGAGCCGGACCCCGACGGCGCGCAGCCGCTCGGGGATCCGGTTGACCGGGGTGGCGGTGGTGACCAGCAGGCCGAAGAAGGCCAGCAGCAGGAGCAGCGGCACCGCGAGCGGAGGCCCGGCGGCGGCCATCATCGGGGTCGAGACGGCCCAGCCGACGATGCCGCCGGCCGCCCTTATCCGGGTCGCGCCACTGCCCATCATGGGGGCGCCGCAGCCGATGTGGACCAGGCCGAGCACGCCGACCACCAGCGCGCTCAGGCCGATCATGATCCGCCCGTTGGCCTCCGGCAGCTCCGGGTGGCGCATCAGCCGGACCGCGATCGCCAGCAGCAGGAACGGCACCAGCACGTCCAGCCGGCCGAACAGGCCGGAGACCACGTTGGTGGCCGCCTCGCCGAGCCAGCCCTGCGGGCTGAACCAGGTGCCGGCGGCGGTGACCAGCGCCAGCGCGAACAGCAGCAGGCCGACGCCGTCCTTGCGGTGCGCCGGATCGAGGTTCTTGGCACCGTCGCCGAAGCCGCGGAAGACCGCGCCCAGGGCGTGTGCCAGGCCCAGCCAGACGGCCCGGACGGCGCGGAAGAGCAGCGGCTGCGGGGGCGGCGGCGGTGCGGCCTTGGCCGCGGCCTTCTTCGCCGGAGCGGCCTTCTTGGCGGCCGCCTTCTTCGCGGGCGGCTTGGCCGGAGCCTTCGCCGCGGCCTTCTTGGACGGTCCCGGGCTCGATGTGCTTGCCGCGCTTCCGGGCGAACGTGTGGCCATGGCTCAGCAGCCTACCGGGGTCGGCGGACTGAGCACATGTGACCGACCCCCGCTCGCCGGACGTGTCGCAGACACACCGTCACAGCGGTCGGAATCCACCCGAAGGTGTGAAAGGGGCTGCGCTCACTCGACGCCGGGACGGAGCGCGTCCAGCGCCCGGCGCAGGCCGCCCAGCTTCCGCTCCAGGTGCGCCGCGGTGGCGGACACCCCGCCGTCCTCGGTGCCGTCCAGCTGCTTGACCAGCGCCTCGGCCTGCTCCTCCACCGAGGCCAGCCGCGCCGACAGCTCGCCCAGCAGCGCGCCGCCGATGGCCGGCTGCCCGCCGCCCGCCTCCAGCTGCAGCCGCAGCAGCGCGGCCTGCTCCTTGAGCTGGCAGTTCTTCACGTAGAGGTCGACGAAGACCGAGACCTTGGCGCGCAGCACCCAGGGGTCGAACGGCTTGGAGATGTAGTCGACGGCACCGGCCGCGTAGCCGCGGAAGGTGTGGTGCGGCCCGTGGTTGATCGCGGTCAGGAAGATGATCGGGATGTCCCGGGTGCGCTCGCGCCGCTTGATGTGGGCGGCCGTCTCGAAGCCGTCCATGCCGGGCATCTGGACGTCCAGCAGGATCACCGCGAAGTCGTCGGTGAGCAGCGCCTTGAGCGCCTCCTCACCGGACGCGGCGCGCACCAGCGTCTGGTCCAGCGCGGAGAGGATCGCCTCCAGCGCCAGAAGGTTCTCCGGCCGGTCGTCGACCAGGAGGATCTTCGCCTTCTGCATTCCGACCCGCCCTCCTGTCGCCTGCCTGCCTGGGGAAGGCACCCGCGTACTGCCCACCACTACCCCGGTCATGCTAGCCGCACCCCCTCGCCCGGCACACCGCTCCGTCGCGACCCGGTTCGGAGCAGCACGCAGCCAGTGCTCCGGCGCACGCTCAGCAGTGCGTTGCCGACCGGTCACTGTTCGCAACGATCGGTGACCCTACCGGGTTCCCGGCCCTCCCCGCCAGCAAACCGGCCGCCGAGTGGCGCGAACCCCGGAGCGGGCCCCGGCGTTCGCGCCCCTGCGGGCGTTCAGGCCCGGCCGCCGTTCAGCCAGTCGTGCATCACGGACAGCAGGTGGTCGGTCTCGACCGGCTTGGTGATGTGGTCGGTGGCACCGGCCTCCAGCGACTTCTCCCGGTCGCCCTTCATCGCCTTGGCGGTCAGCGCGATGATCGGCAGACCAGCGAACTGGGGCATCCGGCGGATCGCCTCGGTGGTCGCGTAGCCGTCCATCTCCGGCATCATGATGTCCATCAGGACCAGCGCGACGTTCTCGTGCTGCTCCAGCATCTCGATGCCCTCGCGGCCGTTCTCGGCGTACAGCACGGTCAGGCCGTGCTGCTCCAGGACGCTGGTGAGCGCGAAGACGTTGCGGACGTCGTCGTCCACGATCAGCACCTGCTGGCCGTCGAAACGCGCGTCCACGCGGCCGGCCGGGCGGACCGCCGGCGCGGCGGCCGGGACGCGGACCTCGGCGGGGACGGCCGGCCCGGCGGCCCGGCGGCGCTCCACGGCACCCCGGCGGCGCTCCTCGGCGAGTTCGCGGACCTCCTGCGCCCAGTGGTCGGCCGGGTTCTCGCCGACCGGGACGGGCGTGCCGGCCGGGGTGACCGCGACCGAGGCGCGCACCGGCGCGGCGTTCGCCGCGGGCTGCGGCACGGCGTCCGGGGCCTGGGTGTGCAGCGGCAGGTACAGCGTGAACGTGGAGCCCCGGCCCAGCTCGCTCTCGGCGTGGATCTCACCGCCGAGCAGGCGGGCGATCTCCCGGCTGATCGACAGGCCGAGGCCGGTGCCGCCGTACTTGCGGCTGGTGGTGCCGTCGGCCTGCCGGAACGGCTCGAAGATCTCCCGCAGCTTGTTGCCGGGGATGCCGATGCCGGTGTCCGATACGGCGAAGGCGATCAGCGCGTCGTCCGGGCCCTGGATCGTGCCGGCCTCCAGCAGGCGCTCCCGGACGTGCTGCGGGACGTCCGGGCCGGCCGGCCTGATCGAGAAGTCGACCGCGCCGGCGTCGGTGAACTTCACCGCGTTGGAGATCAGGTTGCGCAGCACCTGCTGGAGCCGCTGCTCGTCGGTGTGCAGGGTGACCGGCAGGGCGGGCGAGACCCGGACGGCGAAGTCCAGGTTCTTGTCCAGCGCGACCGGCTGGAAGGTGGCCTCGACGTAGTCGACCAGCTGGACCAGGGCGATCCGGGCCGGGCGGACGTCCATCTTGCCGGCCTCGACCTTGGAGAGGTCCAGGATGTCGTTGATCAGCTGGAGCAGGTCGGAGCCGGCGCCGTGGATGGTGTCGGCGAACTCGACCTGCTTGGGCGAGAGGTTGCCCTCGTTGTTGTCCGAGAGCAGCTTGGCCAGGATCAGCAGCGAGTTGAGCGGGGTGCGCAGCTCGTGCGACATGTTGGCGAGGAACTCGCTCTTGTACCGGGACGCCAGTGCGAGCTGCTCGGCGCGCTCCTCCAGGACCTGCCGGGCCTCCTCGATCTCGCTGTTCTTGATCTCGATGTCGCGGTTCTGCTGGGCGAGTTGCGAGGCCTTCTCCTGCAACTCCTCGTTGGTCCGCTCCAGTTCCTCCTGGCGCGCCTCCAGCTCGGCCGACCGCATGGAGAGCTCCGCGGTCAGCCGCTGGGACTCCAGCAGCAGGCCCTCGGTCTTGGTGTTGACGCTGATGGTGTTCACGGTGACGCCGATCAGGTCGGCGATCTGGTTCAGGAAGTCCAGGGCCACGGTGGTGAAGGAGCTGAAGGTGGCCAGCTCGATCACGCCCAGCAGCCGGCCCTCGAACAGCACCGGCAGCACCACGATGTGGGCCGGCGAGGCCTCGCCCAGCCCGGACGCGATCTTGAGGTACCCGGGCGGGGCCTCCTTGAGGATGATCGCCCGCTTCTCCACGGCCGCCTGGCCGATCAGCGACTCGCCGGGCCGGAAGGTGGTCGGCATCGCCCGGCGCTGGTAGCCGTAGCTGCCGATCAGCCGCAGCACGGTGTCGTTCTCGTCGTCGTCCTCGGTGATCAGCTCCGCGGTCCGGCCGGCCGGCTGGGCCAGGAAGAACGCGCCGTGCTGGGCCGAGACCACCGGCGTCAGCTCGGTCATGATCAGCGAGGCGACCGCCTCCAGGTCACGGCGGCCCTGCAGCAGGCCGGAGATCCGGGCCAGGTTGGTCTTGAGCCAGTCCTGCTCCTGGTTGGTGCGGGTGGTCTCGCGCAGGTTGGCGATCATCTGGTTGATGTTGTCCTTGAGCTCGTCGAGCTCCCCGGCGGCGTCCACGTCGATCCGCAGCGACAGGTCGCCCCTGGTCACGGCCGTCGCGACCTGCGCGATCGCCCGGACCTGCCGGGTCAGGTTGTTGGCCAGCTCGTTCACCGACTCGGTGAGGTCCTGCCAGGTGCCGTCCACGCCCGGCACCCGGGCCTGGCCGCCGAGCCGCCCGTCGGTGCCCACCTCGCGGGCCACCCGGGTCACCTCGTCGGCGAACGAACCCAGCTGGTCGACCATCGTGTTGATGCTCGTCTTGAGCTGCAGGATCTCGCCCCGCGCGTCCACGTCGATCTTCTGCGAGAGGTCGCCGCGGGCCACCGCGGTGATCACCAGCGCGATGTTGCGGACCTGGCCGGTCAGGTTGTTGGCCATCAGGTTGACGTTGTCGGTCAGGTCCTTCCAGATGCCGGCCACGCCCGGCACGCTCGCCTGACCGCCCAGCGTGCCGTCGGTGCCCACCTCGCGGGCCACCCGGGTCACCTCCACCGCGAAGGCGGAGAGCTGGTCGACCATCGTGTTCAGGGTGCCGGCCAGCGCCGCGACCTCGCCCTGCGCCTCGATGTCGATCTTCTTGGAGAGGTCACCGCGGGCCACCGCGGTGGCGACCTCGGCGATGTTGCGGACCTGACTGGTCAGGTTGTTGGCCATCAGGTTGACGTTGTCGGTCAGGTCCTTCCAGATGCCCGACACCCCGCGCACCCGCGCCTGGCCGCCCAGGATGCCCTCGGTGCCCACCTCCCGGGCCACCCGGGTCACCTCGTCGGCGAACGCCGAGAGCTGGTCCACCATCGTGTTGACGGTGGTCACCAGCTCCAGGATCTCGCCCCGGGCGTCGACGGTGATCTTCTTCGACACGTCGCCGCGCGCCACCGCGGTGGTCACCTCGGCGATGTTGCGCACCTGGCTGGTCAGGTTGTTGGCCATCAGGTTGACGCTGTTGGTGAGGTCCTTCCACGTCCCGGACACCCCCGGCACGCTCGCCTGACCCCCGAGAATGCCCTCGGTGCCGACGTCCCGGGCCACCCGGGTCACCTCGTCCGCGAAGGCCCCGAGCTGGTCCACCATCGTGTTGATGGTGTTCTTCAGCTCCAGGATCTCGCCGCGCGCGTCCACCTGGATCTTCTGCGACAGGTCGCCCCGGGCGACCGCCGTCGTCACCTGGGCGATGTTGCGCACCTGGTCGGTGAGGTTGTTCGCCATGAAGTTGACGTTGTCGGTCAGGTCCCGCCAGACGCCGGCCGCACCCGGCACCTGCGCCTGACCGCCCAGCCGGCCCTCGGTACCGACCTGGCGCGCCACCCGGGTCACCTGCTCGGCGAAGCCCGACAGCTGGTCCACCATCGTGTTGATGGTGTTCTTCAGCTCCAGGATCTCGCCGCGCGCGTCCACCTCGATCTTCTGCGAGAGGTCCCCGCGCGCCACGGCGGTCGTCACCTGGGCGATGTTGCGGACCTGGCCGGTCAGGTTGTCGGCCATGAAGTTCACCGAGTCGGTCAGGTCCCGCCAGACCCCGGCGACGCCCGGCACCTGCGCCTGACCGCCCAGCCGGCCCTCCGTGCCCACGTCCAGGGCCACCCGGGTCACCTGCGCGGCGAAGCCGTTGAGCTGGTCCACCATCGTGTTGACGGTGTTCTTCAGCTCCAGCATCTCGCCGGCCACCTCGACCGTGACCTTGCGCGACAGATCGCCCTTGGCCACCGCGGTCGTCACCTGGGCGATGTTGCGCACCTGCGCGGTCAGCCGGCCGGCCATGGTGTTGACCGAGTCCGCGAGGTCCTTCCAACTGCCCGAGACGCTGCGCACCTTGGCCTGGCCGCCGAGCTTGCCCTCGGTACCGACCTCGCGGGCCACCCGGGTCACCTCGTCGGTGAACTCCGACAGCTGGTCCACCAGGCCGTTGACGGTCCGGCCGATCTTCAGGTACTCGCCGCGCAGCGGGTGGCTCACCCCGTTGCCGTGCAGCGAGCGCAGCTCCATCTTCTGGTCCAGGTCGCCCTCGGCGATCGACGCCAGCACCCGGCCGACATCGGCCATCGGCCGGGCCAGGTCGTCGATCAGCGCGTTGCAGTTGTCGACCGCCGCCATCCACGCGCCCTCGCCGGCGCCGGTCTCCAGCCGCTCGTTCAACCGGCCCTCGCGGCCCACCGCCCGGCGCACCCGGGCCAGTTCACCAGTCAGGTGCTGGTTGCGCTCGGCGACCTCGTTGAACACCGCGGCGATCTCGGCCAGCGGCCCGTCGCCCGGCACCGTCAACCGGCGCCGGAAGTTGCCGTCCCGCATCGCCGTGAGCGCCGCCAGCAGCTTGCGCAGCTCGGCGGGCTCGGCTCCCCGGCTGTGGTTGGCCCGCCGGCCGGCCGCGCTCCGCGGCGCGGCCCCGGACCGCCCGCCACGCTGAGCGGGCGGCGTCGTACCGGTTGCGTCCTTGGTGGCCGAACTCAACGGGCCCCTCCCAGATCGTGAACTGCCCGGCGTCCGACCCGCGGCCCGCCTGGGCCCGGAACCGGACACCGGCCCGGCGCATCTGCGCCCCGGCGGCCACGCGGCCGACCGGGACCCGCATCGACCGTACTGCTCCGGACGGCCGTCGCGGACCCCCCAGTCTGGCAGCACCTGCGCCGGGTATACGGCCGGTTGCGCTCGGTTGGTACCGCCCCGACCGAAACAGGTGGGCAGAATCACCCTCAGGTGCCTGTTTCGACGCCCCGCCCCCGCGGGGAACCAACCGGAAAGTAGGGTGGAGCGCTGCACCGGGCCACGACCCGACCCAGCGCCGCCGCTCACCCCGCCGGCGCGTCCGGGGAGTCGGCGCCGCGACCCGGGCAGCCAGGGCCAGAGCAGAGGAGAAGTGGCAACGTGGTCACCGCGCGCGCAGCCGCCACCTTCGAACCCGTCGGTCGGTCCGCCGGCGCCGCACGGGCGTTCGTCCGGGACGCGCTGCTCGGCTGGGGCCTGCCCGAGGTGGTCGACGACGCCGTGGTCCTGGTCAGCGAACTGGTCACCAACGCCGTCGTGCACGCCGGCACCGCCGCCGAGGTCTGCTGCCTTCGCGAGACGGAGACCGTCCGGATCGAGGTCACCGACCACCACCCCGAACGCGGCCTGCCCGCCTACGCCGACGTCCCCGTCACCGCCTCCGACCGCTACGCCGACCCCGACGGCGAGGGCGGCCGCGGCCTGCTGATGTGCTCCGCCCTGGCCGAACGCTGGGGCGTCGAGTACGCCGCGGGCAGCAAGACCGTCTGGTTCCGCCTCCCCCTGCCGGCCCACGTCGCCGGCACCCGGTACGCCGTGCCCGCCACGCCCGGCAGCGAACTGCCCAGCAGCACCGGCCCGCTGCACGTCGCCGTGGTCCAACTCGACGACGACGGCCGCGTCGTCGCCTGGAACCCCGACGCCGAGGCGCTCTTCCGGCACCCCGCCGACACCGTCCTCGGCCGCCCCTGGGCCGACCTCGCCGTCTGGCCCCAGGGCCCCGGCACCGGCCTCGGCCTGGCCGCCACCCTCCGGCTGGCCCGCTGGGAGGGCAGCTTCGGCCTGCGCCGCGCCGACGGCGGCACCGTCGAGGTCTACGGCGTACAGGTCCGCGTCCGCGACACCGAGGGCATCCCCTCCACGCTCTGTCTGCTCGTCCTCGAACCCGACCGCGCGGTGCTGCGCTCCCCCGCCCGCGCCCTGCCCGGCGACAAGGCCGAACCGGGCGGCGCGCGGCTCGACCTGCTCGCCGGCTCGGTCGGCACCGACGACCTCGACACCCTGCTCCAGCGCACCGTCGAACGCGCCCGCGACCTGCTCGACGCCGACGCCGCGTACGTGCTGCTCACCACCGAGGACGAGACCGAGTTCGAGGTCCGCGCCGCCACCGGCCTCACCACCGGGCACCGCCGCCACGCCCGCTTCCCGGTCGAGACCGGCAACCGCTACGACTCCGCCCGGATGCCGTCCGTCCACGAGGACCTCAGCACCCGCCCCACCGGCCTCGCCCTCCTCACCGACAGCGGACTGCGCTCCCTGCTCACCGTGCCGCTCAAGGTCGAGGGCCGGCTGATCGGCTCGCTCGGCATCGCCGCCGCCGCACCCGGCCGCTACGACAACGAGGACGCGCTGCGGCTGCAGTTCGCCGCCGACCGGGTCGCCCTCGCCATCGAGAGCACCCGGCTCACCGAGCTCGAACGGCTCCGCCGCGGCTCGCTCTCCTTCCTCGTCGAGGCCTCCGACCTGCTGGCCGGCACCCTGCAGCACGAGCAGACGCTCGCCCTGATGGCGCAGATGGCCGTCCCCACCCTGGCGTCCTGGTGCGCCGTCTACACCAACGGCGACCACGGCGCCCCGGCTTCGCTCGCCTTCGTCCTGCACGAGGACGAGGACCGGATCGACCCGCTGCGCGCCCTGCTCGACAAGACCGCGGTCCCCGAGTCCGGCCCCACCCACGGCGTCCGCTTCTGGACCGCCCCGACCGACACCGCGCGCGCCGGCGGACTCGCCGACAGCCCCGAACTCGGCGGCCTGCTGGGCGAGACGGTGGTCCTGCCGCTCACCGCCCGCAACCGCGTCATCGGCCTGCTCGCACTCGGCGCCCCGGCCGGCATCCGGTTCCGCCAGGAGATCCTGGAGCTGGCCGAGGACCTCTCCCGCCGCGCCGCCCTCGCGCTCGACAACTCCCGCCTCTACTCCGAGCGCACCGCCACCAGCCAGGCCCTGCAGCGCAGTCTGCTCCCGCCGGACCTGCCCGAGATCCCGGGCGTCGAGGTGGACGTCTACTACCAGGCCGCCGGCGAGGGCAACGAGGTCGGCGGCGACTTCTACGACCTCTTCACCATTCGCGAGGGCACCTACGGCTTCGCCATCGGCGACGTCTGCGGCACCGGCCCCGAGGCGGCCTCCGTGACCGGCCTCGCCCGCCACTCGCTGCGCCTGCTCGCCCGCGAGGGCCTGGACGCGCCGCAGGTCCTCAGCCGGCTCAACGCGGCCATCCTGGACGAGGGTTCGCGCAGCCGCTTCCTCACCCTGCTCTACGGTGAACTGACGCCGCAGCCGGACGGCAGCACCGAGCTCTCGCTGGTCTGCGCCGGCCACCCGCTGCCGCTGCGGCTGCGCACCGACGGCCAGGTCGACCGGGCCGCCACACCGCAGCCGCTGCTCGGCGTCATGGACGAACTCGACCTCACCGCCGAGCGGTTGGTGCTCGCCCCCGGCGAGGTCCTGCTCTGCGTCACCGACGGCGTCACCGAACGCCGGGAGGGGCGGCGGATGCTGGGCGACGACGGCCTCGCGGAGGTGCTCACCGGCTGCACCGGGCTGACCGCCGGGGCGGTGGCCCTGCGGGTACAGCGGGCGGTCGAGCGGTTCGCCCCGGAGCCGCCCTCCGACGACATGGCGATCCTCACCCTGCGGGTGCCCACCCAGCGCACCGGCTGAGGGCTCGGGCCCCGGGGCCGCCCCGCGGGCTCATCCTGGGCTCTCCGCGGCCCGGCCCGGGGCTCTCCGTGCCCGGCCCGGCCCCCTTGGTGTGACGCCGATGAGCGATCGTGAGCGTTCCACAGCTGACGACGTCACAAATTGTGCGATTCACAAGGGTACAAGCTTGTCCGGCCGGGTACACCGATCTCACCGGGGAATCCCCCGGCGGGGACACGACCAGCGGATCTCCGCTGAGCCGTCATTCTGACCGCAGCCGTCGCACGCTCCAGCCGTGCGCCCTCGGCGCGGTCGCGCGCATCCACCTCATCGAACATCACCCATGTGGTCGATCGCGCCCTGCGCGCGCCCAGAGTGAAAGGAGCCTCCGGTGAGCAACGACGCTACCGGGGCACAGAACGCCCGCTCCACCGGAGCCGACGCGGGTAACCTCGGCTACCTCGCCCTCGGCCTGACTCTCCTCGCCTACGGTCTTCTCTCCACCGGCCTCCTCGGCGGCACCGGGGTAGGGGACTCGGCACACCTCGCCCACCTCGTCGGCGGTCTCACCCTGTTCATCGCCGGTGTCTGGCAGCTCCGCGGCGGCGAGGGCTTCACCGGGACGGCCTTCACCAGCCTCGGGGCCTTCTGGGCCACCTGGTCCGCAGCCGGCGGGGCCGGCAAGAACGCCGCCGGGCTCTTCCTGCTCCTGTGGGCCCTGCTCGCCCTCACCCTCACCGCCGCCAGCTGGAACGCGGGCCTGTTCAGCCGCGCCGTCTACGGGCTGCTGACCGTCTCCCTGGTGCTCTCCGCCTTCGCCACCTTCAACACCTCCGGCGGTCTCGCCAAGTTCGCCGGCTGGGTCGCCGCGGCCTCCGGGCTCGTCGCCTGGTACTGGGCCACCGCGTCGCTGACCAACAGCGCGTGGGGCCGGGCCGTCCTGCCGGTCAAGTAGCCGCAGAAACGCCGTGGGCCGGTCCTCCCCGCTCGGGGAGGACCGGCCCACCGGTGTCTGTGCCTCCGTGGCCTCCGCGGCCGCGGTGGCGGCCTCCTCAGCCGCGGGTGTCGGCCCGCTCAGCCGTCGGTGCACCGGCCGGCGAGGCCCCGGCCCGAGCCGCCGCCCGGCGGGCCTGCCGACGGGCGAAGCCCGCCTGAGCCGCGTAGGCGAGCAGGAGGATGGCGACGGCGACCAGGCCGTCCGCCCAGAAGTGGTTGGCCGTGACGACCACGACCGCGACCGTCAGGACCGGATGCAGCACCATCAGCCAGCGCAGTGGACTCGGGGACACCTTGATCACCGCGACGGCCGCGAGCACGCACCAGGCCACGTGGACGGAGGGCATCGCCGACAGCTGCGCGGGCACCACCCCGCCGACCGCACCGCCGTACACCGACTGCCCGTACTCCGCCGCCACGTCGACGAACCCGTCCTGCGGCAGCATCCGGGGCGGCGCCACCGGGATGAACTGCACCAGGAGGCAGACCGCCGTCGTGATCACCACGGTGGTCCGCACCCACGCGTACCGCGCCCGGTGCCGGAGGTACACCCACGCCAGCACGGCCAGCATGACCGTGAAGTGCATGGCGGCGTAGTAGTAGTTCGCCGCCCGCACCAGGACCGGGTACGGCGTCACGGCGGCCTGCCAGGCCGCCTCGTCCGGCAAGCCGACCACCAGCTCCGCCCGGTGGATCCAGCTCGCCCGGTCCAGCGCGTGCTCGGTGCTCATCAGCGAGAGCTTCCCCACCAGCTGCCAGAGCGCGAACAGCGCCAGCAGCGTGCCGGCCTCCCGCAGCAGCGCCGGGAGCGGACCGCGCCGCCACCTCGACGCCGCGTAGGAGCCCCCGTAGAGCGCGGCCGCGGCGCCCCCGGCGGACTGCCAGGTAAGGGTCAGGTTCTGCAACGGTGCGCGCCTCTCCGCCGAGCCGAGGTGTGGTGGCAGAGACGTTAACGCAAAATGGCCCCCTCCAACATTGGAGGGGGCCATTTCGGAATGATTGTTCGGCGGCGTCCTACTCTCCCACAGGGTCCCCCCTGCAGTACCATCGGCGCTGTGAGGCTTAGCTTCCGGGTTCGGAATGTAACCGGGCGTTTCCCTCACGCTATGACCACCGAAACACTATGAAACTATCTGCCGCCCACCCGCAGAGCGGTGGGGGTCGTTGTTTCAGAACAACACAGTGGACGCGAGCAACTGAGGACAAGCCCTCGGCCTATTAGTACCGGTCAACTCCACCCCTCACAGGGCTTCCATATCCGGCCTATCAACCCAGTCGTCTACTGGGAGCCTTACCCTCTCAAGGAGGTGGGAGTGCTCATCTCGAAGCAGGCTTCCCGCTTAGATGCTTTCAGCGGTTATCCCTCCCGAACGTAGCCAACCAGCCATGCCCTTGGCAGAACAACTGGCACACCAGAGGTTCGTCCGTCCCGGTCCTCTCGTACTAGGGACAGCCCTTCTCAACACTCCTACGCGCACAGCGGATAGGGACCGAACTGTCTCACGACGTTCTAAACCCAGCTCGCGTACCGCTTTAATGGGCGAACAGCCCAACCCTTGGGACCTACTCCAGCCCCAGGATGCGACGAGCCGACATCGAGGTGCCAAACCATCCCGTCGATATGGACTCTTGGGGAAGATCAGCCTGTTATCCCCGGGGTACCTTTTATCCGTTGAGCGACGGCGCTTCCACAAGCCACCGCCGGATCACTAGTCCCTACTTTCGTACCTGCTCGACCCGTCAGTCTCACAGTCAAGCTCCCTTGTGCACTTACACTCAACACCTGATTGCCAACCAGGCTGAGGGAACCTTTGGGCGCCTCCGTTACCCTTTAGGAGGCAACCGCCCCAGTTAAACTACCCACCAGACACTGTCCCTGATCCGGATCACGGACCCAGGTTAGACATCCAGCACGACCAGAGTGGTATTTCAACGACGACTCCACAACAACTGGCGTTGCTGCTTCAAAGTCTCCCACCTATCCTACACAAGCCGAACCGAACACCAATATCAAGCTATAGTAAAGGTCCCGGGGTCTTTCCGTCCTGCTGCGCGAAACGAGCATCTTTACTCGTAATGCAATTTCACCGGGCCTATGGTTGAGACAGTCGAGAAGTCGTTACGCCATTCGTGCAGGTCGGAACTTACCCGACAAGGAATTTCGCTACCTTAGGATGGTTATAGTTACCACCGCCGTTTACTGGCGCTTAAGTTCTCAGCTTCGCCCCACCGAAATGGAGCTAACCGGTCCCCTTAACGTTCCAGCACCGGGCAGGCGTCAGTCCGTATACATCGCCTTACGGCTTCGCACGGACCTGTGTTTTTAGTAAACAGTCGCTTCTCGCTGGTCTCTGCGGCCACCCCCAGCTCGGAGTGCAAGACTCGTCACCAGGAATGGCCCCCTTCTCCCGAAGTTACGGGGGCATTTTGCCGAGTTCCTTAACCATAGTTCACCCGAACGCCTCGGTATTCTCTACCTGACCACCTGAGTCGGTTTGGGGTACGGGCCGCCATGAAACTCGCTAGAGGCTTTTCTCGACAGCATAGGATCATCCACTTCACCACAATCGGCTCGGCATCAGGTCTCAGGCTACGTGTTGTGCGGATTTGCCTACACAACGCCCTACACCCTTACCCCGGGACAACCACCGCCCGGGCTGGACTACCTTCCTGCGTCACCCCATCGCTCACCTACTACCCCGTTGGGTCACCGGCTCCACCACGTCCCATTGTCCGAAGACTCCGGGCCGGCTTCACGGGCTTAGCATCAAGAGGTTCAGCGTTGGCGCTTCAAAGCGGGTACGGGAATATCAACCCGTTGTCCATCGACTACGCCTGTCGGCCTCGCCTTAGGTCCCGACTTACCCTGGGCAGATCAGCTTGACCCAGGAACCCTTGGTCAATCGGCGCAAGAGTTTCCCACTCTTGTATCGCTACTCATGCCTGCATTCTCACTCGTATACCGTCCACGACTGGTTTCCACCGCCGCTTCACCCGGCACACGACGCTCCCCTACCCATCACAGCAGGCGTTGGCCCTTCATGCTGCAATGACACGACTTCGGTGGTGTGCTTGAGCCCCGCTACATTGTCGGCGCGGAATCACTTGACCAGTGAGCTATTACGCACTCTTTCAAGGGTGGCTGCTTCTAAGCCAACCTCCTGGTTGTCTCTGCGACTCCACATCCTTTCCCACTTAGCACACGCTTAGGGACCTTAGTCGGTGTTCTGGGCTGTTTCCCTCTCGACCATGGAGCTTATCCCCCACAGTCTCACTGCCACGCTCTCACTTACCGGCATTCGGAGTTTGGCTAAGGTCAGTAACCCGGTGAGGCCCATCGCCTATCCAGTGCTCTACCTCCGGCAAGAAACACGTGACGCTGCACCTAAATGCATTTCGGGGAGAACCAGCTATCACGGAGTTTGATTGGCCTTTCACCCCTAACCACAGGTCATCCCCCAGGTTTTCAACCCTGGTGGGTTCGGTCCTCCACACGGTCTTACCCGCGCTTCAACCTGCCCATGGCTAGATCACTCCGCTTCGGGTCTTGGGCATGCAACTCAAACGCCCTATTCGGACTCGCTTTCGCTACGGCTACCCCACACGGGTTAACCTCGCTACACACCGCAAACTCGCAGGCTCATTCTTCAAAAGGCACGCAGTCACGGCCAGCAGGCAAGCCCACTGACGACGCTCCCACGGCTTGTAGGCACACGGTTTCAGGTACTATTTCACTCCGCTCCCGCGGTACTTTTCACCATTCCCTCACGGTACTATCCGCTATCGGTCACCAGGGAATATTTAGGCTTAGCGGGTGGTCCCGCCAGATTCACACGGGATTTCTCGGGCCCCGTGCTACTTGGGAGATGAGCAAGCAAGCCGTACAGATTTCGCCTACGGGGTCTTACCCTCTACGCCGGACCTTTCGCATGTCCTTCGACTATCCATACGGTTTCTGACTCGCCCAGCCGCCGGCAGACGACTGAAGCTCATTCCCACAACCCCCAAGCGGCAACCCCTGCCGGGTCTCACACCACTTGGGTTTAGCCTCATCCGGTTTCGCTCGCCACTACTCCCGGAATCACGGTTGTTTTCTCTTCCTGCGGGTACTGAGATGTTTCACTTCCCCGCGTTCCCTCCACACTGCCTATGTGTTCAGCAGCGGGTGACAGCCCATGACGACTGCCGGGTTTCCCCATTCGGACACCCCCGGATCAAAGCTCGGTTGACAGCTCCCCGGGGCCTATCGTGGCCTCCCACGTCCTTCATCGGTTCCTGGTGCCAAGGCATCCACCGTGCGCCCTTAAAAACTTGGCCACAGATGCTCGCGTCCACTGTG
>NZ_CP134877.1:3780000-6065000 GCF_032110285.1 Kitasatospora sp. CM 4170 | reverse complement strand
TGAAGAAGTGCACGCCGTCCGGGCCGTAGGCGTGGGAGTCACCGAACAGCGAGGCTTTCCAGCCGCCGAACGAGTAGTAGGCGACCGGGACCGGGATCGGCACGTTGATGCCGACCATGCCGACCTCCACCTCGTGCTGGAAGCGCCGGGCCGCGCCGCCGTCGTTGGTGAAGATGGCGGTGCCGTTGCCGTACGGGTTGGCGTTGATGAGGGCGACGCCCTCCTCGTACGAGGCGACGCGCACCACGGACAGCACGGGGCCGAAGATCTCGTCGTTGTAGACGGACATGCCGGGCTTCACGTGGTCGAACAGCGTGGGGCCGAGCCAGAAGCCGTCCGCGGTCGGGGCGCCGTTCTTGTCCTCGGCGGCGACCGGGTGCTTGCGGCCGTCGACGGCGAGCTCGGCGCCGTCGGCGAGGCCGGACTCCACGTAGGAGGTGACCTTGTCCCGGTGCTGCCCGGTGACCAGCGGGCCCATCTCCGAGTCGCCGTTGCAGCCGGGGCCGACCTTCAGGGTCGCCATCCGCTGCTTGATCTTCTCGACCAGCTCGTCGCCGATCGGGTCCACCGCGACCAGGACGGAGACCGCCATGCAGCGCTCGCCCGCCGCGCCGAAGCCGGCGTTGATGGCGGCGTCCGCGCTGAGGTCGAGGTCGGCGTCGGGCAGGACCAGCATGTGGTTCTTGGCGCCGCCGAGCGCCTGGACGCGCTTGCCGTAGCGGGTGCCGGTCTCGTAGACGTAGCGGGCGATCGGGGTCGAGCCGACGAAGCTGACCGCCTTGACGTCGGGGTGCTCCAGCAGGCGGTCGACGGCGACCTTGTCACCGTGGACGACGTTGAAGACGCCGGCCGGCAGGCCCGCCTCCTTCCACAGCTCGGCCAGGAAGTTGGCGGCGGACGGGTCCTTCTCCGAGGGCTTCACGACCACGGTGTTGCCGGCCGCGATGGCGATCGGGAAGAACCACATCGGCACCATGGCCGGGAAGTTGAACGGCGAGATGATCGCGACCGGGCCGAGCGGCTGGCGGATCGAGTAGACGTCGATACCGGTGGAGGCCTGCTCGCTGAAGCCGCCCTTGACCAGCTGCGGGATGCCGCAGGCGTACTCGACGACCTCCAGGCCGCGGGCGATCTCGCCGAGCGCGTCCGAGTGCACCTTGCCGTGCTCGGAGACGATGATCGAGGCCAGCTCGTCCCGGCGGGCGTTGAGCAGCTCACGGAAGTTGAAGAGCACCGTGGTGCGCTTGGCGATCGAGGCGTTGCGCCACTCGGCGAAGGCCGAGGCCGCGGCGGCGACCGCCTGGTCGACCTCGGCGATCTCCGCGAAGTCGACGTGGCCCGTGACCTGGCCGGTGGCCGGGTCGAAGATGTCACCGCGACGGGGCGTGGCGCCGGCGGTGGCGACCGGCTCGCCGCCGATCCAGTGGGTGATGTGCTTGCTCAAGGTCCGTCTGCCTCCGAAGTCCCGGGCGGCGTCGTGCCGCCGGTCCCTTGTCTGGCGCCGCCCGCGGGTGGGCCGGGCGACGGGATCACGGGGCTACCGCGCTCACCACCCAGTCTGGTCGCCGCCGTCGCGCGCCTCAACGAACAGGCTGACGGGGATCCGGGATTCAGCCTTACAGGTCGTAGGCCGGCTCCGCCGAACGGGCGGCGGCACGTTGCCGGAGGCCCCCGTCAGACGTCCGCGGACTCGCCGGGGGCGGCTCCGCCGGCGACTCCGTCGGCGTCCCCGTCAGCGTCCTCCTCCGCAGCCTCCAGGTAGGGGTCGTGCAGCCCGTCCGGTGCCTCCTGGGTCTCCAGCAGGTCGAGCCGGAGGTCCTGTGACCAGGCGAGGGCCCACCGCTTCAGGCCGTCGACCGCGCCGGCCGGGAGCCCCCGGGCGCGGAACCGCCCGTCCGCGGCCTCGGCCAGCGTCTCCAGGCGGTCGGCGAGCACGGTGGGCTGGAAGTCCGCGTCCAGCGCGGTGGCCAGCGCCAGCAGCTCGCCCTCCTGGTACCAGGCGGTCAGCGCGTGGACGTCGATCAGGTCCCGCGGCATGCCGCGGTCGACGAGCAACGCGGTGGTCAGCGCCGCCGCATCCTCCAGGGCGACGACCGGCACGGCCACGGCCGGCTCCCCGGGCGCGGGCGCGCCGAGGTCCAGGCGGACCGGCCGGTGGCCCAGCGGTTCCTTGCGCAGCTCCACCGTGTGGGAGCGCCCGCCGAGGGTCAGCCGCACCGAGAGCTGTTCCAGGCGCGGGGTGCCGGGGCGCTCGGCGACTCCGCCGCCGGCCGCCCGGTAGGCGGCGGAGAGGTCCGCAGCGGCCTCCGGCAGATCGGTCTCGCCGCTCGTCACCAGGGTGAGCCCGTCCTGGGCGCAGGCCGGCACGCCGTGGGCGCGCAGCGCGTGCCCACCGGCCAGGGCGAGCCCGAGCCGGTCGCAGACGGGCGCGGCCAGCTCGGCGAGCCGCAGCTGGGGCGGGCCCGGGTGGAGGGAGGCGTCGACGGCGTCCGGGGCGGTGGTCACGGTTCCAGTCTGACGCGGCCGGCCGCTCCGCGCGCCCACGGTCGACCGCCGCGACGGGGACCGACCGCGACGGCACCGGCGGGTCTCACCGGTCGCTGATCCTGGCGGCGGCCTCGTGCAGGGCGAGTTCCAGCAGCACCGGGTCGTTGAGCCGGCCGGAGCCGTCGGGCGGGACGAGCCAGCGCACTCCCCGGCTGCGCCGCTCGGGGTGCGGGACGACGATCCAGGTGCCGCTGCCCGCCGTGCGCACGCCGGTGCCGACCCAGCGGGCGGCGGTGCCGACGGGCACCAGGAAGCCGAGGCTCTCGCCGGCGGGGTCGGTGAGGACCGGTCCGCAGAAGCCGGTGTCCAGGATGTCGAGGGCCGGGCGGCCGAGCCGGCCGGGTACCGAGAGGACGTCCCAGCGGCGGCCGGCGGGCAGCAGCACCAGTCCCGGTCCGGTGCGCTCCCACCGTGCCCGGCAGGCCAGCGGATCCGGTGCGGCTCCGGCGAGCCAGTGCAGTGCGGTGTGCTCCGTGCCGTGTCCCGTGTGCTCCATGGCCTGTCCCGTCCCCCAGCGTGGCTGCTGATCGTCGTGCGGCGGGAACGAGGAACCCGCCGTCACCGACGAGAGGCGGACGGCGGGCATCTCTTACACGGGCTTGCCCGGGAAACCTCGATCGGCCGCCCGGAAGGCGCGTTCACCCGCGCGGGAACCGGTGGACGGCCCCCACGCGGGTGAACGGGGCGAACGGGTCCGAACGGGTCAGCTGTCGAAGCCGAGCCCCAGCCGGTCGAGCGTGCGCAGCCATAGGTTGCGGTGGCCGCCGGTGCGGTCGGCCCGCTCCAGGGAGCGGGTGGTGATCTCGATTCCGGCCCAGCGCACCGGCTCGGGCGGGAACGGCAGCGGCTTGCTGCGGACCATCTCCAGCGAGGTGCGCTCGGTCCGCGCGCCCGCGAGCAGGTCGAGCATCACCTCGGCGCCGAAGCGGGTGGCACCGACGCCGAGCCCGGTGTAGCCGGCCGCGTAGGCGACCTTGCCGCGGTATGCGGTGTCGAAGAAGGCGGAGAACCGGCTGCAGGTGTCGATCGCACCGCCCCAGGCGTGGGTGAAGCGCAGGCCCTCCAGCTGCGGGAAGCAGCGGAAGAAGTTGTGCGCCAGGGTGCGGAAGGTCTCCGGCCGCTGGTCGTACTCGTGCCGGACGTGCCCGCCGTAGTGGTAGACCGCGTCGTAGCCGCCCCAGAGGATCCGGTTGTCGGCGGAGAGCCGGAAGTAGTGGAACTTGTTGGCGCTGTCGCCGAGGCCCTGGCGGCCCTTCCAGCCGATCGCGGCCAGCTGCTCGTCGCTGAGCGGCTCGGTCATCAGCGCGTAGTCGTACACCGGGACGACGTACGGGCGGACGCGCTTGACCAGGGACGGGAAGACGTTGGTGCCGAGCGCGACCCTGCGGGCGAAGACCCGCCCGTAGGGGGTGCGGACGGCCATGCCGCTGCCGTGCTCGCCCAGGTCGTTGGCCGGGGTGTGCTCGAAGATCCGCACGCCCTGGCCCAGACAGGCCTCCTTGAGGCCCCAGGCCAGCTTGGCGGGGTGGACCATCGCCACGCCCTCCCGGTCCCAGATCCCGCCGAGGAAGGTCGGCGAGTCGACCTGCGCGCGCAGCTCGTCGCGGTCGAGCACGGTGACGTCGAGGCCGTACCGGGCGACGGCCTCGGCCACCTCGTGCAGTTCGTCGAGCTGGTGCGGCTGGGTGGCGACGTCGATCTCGCCGGTGCGCTCCCACTCTGCGTCGATGCCGTAGCGCTTGAGGGTCGCCTCGATGCCGTCCAGGTTGGCGGCACCGAGGCGCTCCAGTTGGCCGAGTTCGGCGGGCCAGCGCTGCAGGCCGTTGCCGAAGCCGTGGGTCAGGCTGGCCGCGCAGAACCCGCCGTTGCGACCGGACGCCGCCCACCCCACCTCCTTGCCCTCGACCAGCACGACGTCCAGCGAGGGGTCGCGCTCCTTGGCGATGAGGGCGGTCCAGAGGCCGGAGTATCCGCCGCCGACGACCAGCAGGTCGCAGGTGGTGTCGCCGACCAGGGCGGGCAGTGCCGCCGGCCGGCCCGGGTCCTCCAGCCAGAAGGGGGTGGGCCTGGCGTCACTGAGTGCGCGGGCGGAGTCCATGCATTATCAGCCACTTTCTGCACATTGGTGGTGGTTGTCCGGCCGTCTCCCCGACGGTACGCCGGGCCGGCGGCCGGGGTGGTCAGGCGGTGGCCTTCCGGCGGTTCCCGAGCCACTGGCCCGCCACGGTGAGCGCGACCGCGGCGATGAACATCGCGGTGCCGATGACGTTCACCTGCACCGGGATGCCGCGCTGCGAGGCGCCCCAGACGAACATCGGGAAGGTGACCGTGGTCGGGCCCGAGTTGAACTGGGTGATGATGAAGTCGTCGAAGGAGAGCGCGAAGCTGAGCAGCGCGCCGGCCGCGATGCCGGGGGCGGCGAGGGGCAGGGTGACCCGCAGGAAGGTCTGGGTCGGGGTGGCGTAGAGGTCCTGGGCGGCCTGTTCGAGCCTCGGGTCCATGCTCATCACGCGGGCCTTGACCGCCGTCACGACGAAGCTCAGGCAGAACATGATGTGCGCGATGAGGATGGTGGTGAAGCCGAACGGGATGCGCATGTTGAGGAAGAGCGTGCCGAGCGAGGCGGCCATGACCACCTCGGGCATGGCCATCGGCAGGAAGATCATCGCGGTGGTGGCGGAGCGGCCGCGGAATCGGTAGCGGGCCAGCGCGAAGGCGACCATGGTGCCGAGCACGGTGGCGCCGATGGTGGCGAGCACCGCGACCTGGAGGCTCAGCGAGAGCGACTGGCACATGTCGGCGACGCCGCAGGGGTCGGTCCAGGCGTCGGTGGAGAACTCGTTCCACTCGTAGTTGAACTTGCCGACCGGCTTGTTGAACGAGAAGGCGAGGACCACCAGGTTGGGCAGTATCAGGTAGGCCAGGGCCAGCAGGCCGGCCAGCACCACCAGGTGGGCGCGGATCCACGTGAACACTCGGGACATCAGACGAGTTCCTCCGTCCCGGCCTTGCGCATGTAGACCGTCACCATGCCCAGGATCAGGGCCATCAGGATGAAGCTGAGCGCGGCCGCCGTGGGGTAGTCGAGCACGTTCAGGAACTGCTTCTGGATGCCGTTGCCGACCATCTGCTCGCTCGGCGAGCCCAGCAGCTGGGCGTTGATGTAGTCGCCCGAGGCCGGGATGAAGGTGAGCAGCGTGCCCGCGACCACGCCGGGGAGCGAGATCGGGAAGGTCACCTTGCGGAAGGTGGTGAACGGGCGGGCGTAGAGGTCGCCGGCCGCCTCGTGCAGGCGCGGGTCGATCCGCTCCAGCGAGGTGTACAGCGGCAGGATCATGAACGGCAGGAAGTTGTAGGTGAGGCCGCAGACCACGGCGAGCGGCGTGGCGAGCACGCGGTCGCCGGAGGTGAGGCCGAGCGCACTGGTGACGTCCAGGACGTGCAGCGCGTTGAGGGCGCCGACCACCGGGCCGCCGTCCGAGAGGATGGTCTTCCAGGCCAGCGTGCGGATCAGGAAGCTGGTGAAGAACGGCGCGATCACCAGGATCAGGATGACGTTGCGCCAGCGCTTCCCGGCCTTGAAGGCGATCGTGTACGCGAGCGGGTAGCCGACGGCCAGGCAGAGCAGGGTGGCGGTGGCGGCGTAGCCGAACGAGCGGACGAAGTGCCAGCGGTACTCGACCAGGGCGTCCCAGTAGGTGGCGAGGTGCCAGGTGACGTGGAAGCCGTCCTCCAGCGAGCCGGTCTGCAGCGAGGTGGAGGCCTGGTAGACCATCGGCACCGCGAAGAAGACGACCAGCCAGGCGATGCCGGGCAGCAGCAGCCAGTACGGGGTGAGCTTGCGCCGCGTCCTCGGGGCGGGCGCCGGGACGGTGCCGTCGTCGGGGGGTATGGCCTGCGGCGGCGCGGCCGCGGTGGTGGTGGTCATGCCGCGGCCTCCCCGGTGCCCGCGTCGATCGCCTGCGAGGCGTCCAGGGCGAAGGAGTGCGCGGGGTTCCAGTGCAGGACGACGGGCGCGCCGGGGACGATCCGGGCGTCGCGCTCCATGTTCTGCTCGAAGACCGTCACCTCCTGGCCGCCGTCGGTGCGCACCACGTACTGGGTGGAGACGCCGATGAAGCTGGAGTCGAGCACGGTGCCGGCCAGCCGGTTGCGGCCGTCGGCGACCTCGGCGGAGGCGTGCTCGATGGTGATCTTCTCCGGCCGGACACCGAGGTGGACCTTGGTGGCCTCGGTGGCGCAGCGGGCCTTCGGGACGGCGAGCCGGGCGCCGGCGGCGGTGAGCAGCAGGTCGCCGCCCTCGCTGCCGCTGACGTCGGCGGGCAGCAGGTTGGACTGGCCGAGGAAGTTGGCCACGAAGGTGGTGGCGGGGTTCTCGTAGAGGTCGGCGGGGGCGCCGAGCTGCTCGACCCGGCCGCCGTTCATCACCGCGATGGTGTCGGCCATGGTCATGGCCTCCTCCTGGTCGTGGGTGACGTGGACGAAGGTGATGCCGACCTCGGTCTGGATCCGCTTGAGCTCCAGCTGCATCTGGCGGCGGAGCTTGAGGTCGAGGGCGCCGAGCGGCTCGTCGAGGAGCAGCACCTGCGGGTGGTTGATCAGCGCGCGGGCGACGGCGACGCGCTGCTGCTGGCCGCCGGAGAGCTGGTGCGGCTTGCGCCGGGCGTACTGGCCGAGTTCGACGAGTTCGAGCATCTCGTCGACCTGCTTTTTGACGTCCTTCTTGCCGCGCCGGCGCAGGCCGAAGGCGACGTTCTCGAAGATGTCGAGGTGCGGGAAGAGCGCGTAGCTCTGGAAGACGGTGTTCACCGGCCGCTTGTACGGGGGCAGGGCGGTGACGTCCTGGCCGCCGATCAGGACGGTGCCGGTGGTGGGCTCCTCCAGGCCGGCGATCATCCGCAGGGTGGTGGTCTTGCCGCAGCCGGAGGCGCCGAGCAGGGCGAAGAAGGAGCCCTGCGGGATGGTCAGGTCCAGCGGGTGGACCGCGGTGAAGGAGCCGTAGGTCTTGCCGATGCCGGTGAGGCGGACGTCGCCGCCGGCGGCCGCGGAGCTCTGCTGCTCTGTCATGGGTGGTGTCTCTCTGGTTTCTCTGCCGTCAGTGGGGGTCAGGCGCCGATGAGCTTGGAGAACTTCTCCTCAAAGTCGCTCTCCTCGGTCTCGGTGAGGGTCCGGAAGACGTGCGCCTTGGCCGCCATCTCGGGGGTGGGGACGACCAGCGGGTTGGCCGCGCTGTCCGGGGCGAGGGCGGCCAGTTCCTCCTTCACGCCGGTGACGGCGGAGACGAAGCCGATGCCCGCGGTCAGCTGCGCCGCGATCTTCGGCTGATAGTAGAAGTCGATCAGCTTCTCGGCGTTCGCCTTGTGCTGGGCCTTGGCCGGGACCAGCAGGTTGTCGGTGCTGGTCACGAAGCCCTTCTCAGGGATGACGAACTCGATGTCCGGGTTGTCGGCGCGCAGTTGGATCAGGTCACCGCCCCAGGCGACGCAGGCGGCGATGTCCCCGGAGGAGAGCTCCTGGCCGTAGTCGTTGCCGGTGAAGCGGCGGATCTGCTTGCTGTCGACCGCCTTCTGCAGCCGGGCGATCGCGGCGCCGTAGTCGTCGGCGGTGAACTTCGCCGGGTCCTTGCCCATGTCCAGCAGGGTGATGCCGATGCTGTCGCGCATCTCGGAGAGGAAGGTCACCCGGCCCTTGAGGTCGGGGTCCTCCAGCAGCTGGGCGACGCTGGTGACCTCCTTCCCCTTGGTGGCCTTCTTGTTGTAGGCGATGACCACCTGGATGCCGGCCCACGGGTAGCTGTAGAGCCGGCCCGGGTCCCAGTCCGGGGCGCGGAAGCGGGACTCGACGTTGGTGATGGCGGTGGTGACGTTGGCCGGGTTGAGCTTCTGCGCCCAGCCGAGGCGGATCAGCCGGGCGGCCATCCAGTCGGTGAGCACCATCAGGTCGCGGCCGGTGTCCTGGCCGGCCGCGAGCTGCGGCTTGACCTTGCCGAAGAACTCGACGTTGTCGTTGACGTCCTCGGTGTACTTGACCTTGATCCCGGTGGCGGCGGTGAAGGCCTCCAGGGTGCCGTGCTTCTCCTTGTCGTTCTCGTCGGTGTCGACGTAGAGCGGCCAGTTGGAGAAGTTCACCTCCTTCTCGCTGTCCGAGAGGTCCTTGGCGGCGTTCGCGGTGGAGTCGCCGGTCGCGTCGGTGCTCCTCGCCGGCGGGATGCCGCACGCGGCCAGCGAACCCGCGCCGGCGGTGAGGGCGGCGGCGCGCAGCACGGTGCGCCGGCTGAGGGCGGCCCGGCCGCTGGTCAGACTGCGTTCCCAGGCCTTGCGGACCGGTTCCGACAGTCCGTCGGTGAGCTCGTTGAACGCCATGGGACGGGCCTCCTGGGGGGCGAAGGGGGGTGTGGGGGACCACCCGGGTCCGGTTATCTGTCTCCGAAGACGGTGCGGTGCCAGTCCTTGCGGGCGACCGCGGTGGTGTCGAACATGACGTGCTTGACCTGGGTGTACTCGTCCAGCGAGTACTGCGACATGTCCTTGCCGTAGCCGGAGGACTTGTAGCCGCCGTGGGGCATCTCGCTGATGATCGGGATGTGGTCGTTGACCCAGACGCAGCCGGCCGCGAGCTCGCGGGTGGCCCGCAGCGACCGGTGGACGTTGCCGGTCCAGGCCGAGGCGGCCAGCCCGTAGGGGGTGTCGTTGGCCAGCCGCAGGCCCTCGTCGTCGCCGTCGAAGGGCAGCACGACCAGGACCGGGCCGAAGATCTCGCCCTGGACGACCTCGCTGTCCTGAGCGGCGCCGGTGATCAGGGTGGGGCGGTAGTAGGCGCCGCGGGTGAGGTCGGTGCCGTCGTGGCCCTTGCCGGGGGCGGCGCCGCCGGTGACCACGGTCGCGTACCCGCGGGCGCGCTCGACGAAGCCGGCCACCCGGTCGCGGTGGGTGAAGGAGACCAGCGGGCCGAGGTCGGTCTGCGGGTCGAGCGGGTCGCCCAGGCGGATCGCGCCGTACAGCTCGGCCACGCCGGCCACGAAGGCGTCGTAGAGCGGCCGCTGGACGTAGGCGCGGGTGGCCGCGGTGCAGTCCTGGCCGCTGTTGATCAGCGAGGCGGCGACCGCGCCGTGCACGGCGGCGTCCAGGTCGGCGTCGTCGAAGACCACGAACGGGGCCTTGCCGCCGAGCTCCAGGTGGGTGCGCTTGACGGTCGCGGTGGCGAGTTCGGCGACCCGCTTGCCGACCTGGGTGGAGCCGGTGAAGGAGACCATCGCGACGTCCGGGTGCGCGACCAGGTGCTCCCCCGCGACCCGGCCGGCACCGGTGACGACGTTGACCACGCCGTCCGGGACGCCGGCCAGGGTGCAGGCACGGGCGAACATCAGCGAGGTGAGCGGGGTCAGCTCGGCCGGCTTCAGGACGATCGTGTTGCCGGCGGCGATCGCCGGGAGGACCTTCCAGGCGGCCATCTGCAGCGGGTAGTTCCACGGCGAGATCGAGCCGACGACGCCGATCGCCTCGCGCCGCACGTACGAGGTGTGGTCGCCGGAGTACTCGCCGGCCGCCTTGCCCTCCAGGTTGCGGGCAGCCCCGGCGAAGAAGGCGGTGTTGTCGATGGTGCCGGGGACGTCGAACTCGGTGGAGAGCTTGATCGGCTTTCCGGTCTGCGCGGTCTCCACCCGGGCGAGGTCGGCGGCCGCGTCGGTGAGGACGGCGGCCAGCCTGGTCAGCACCTCGGAACGGGCGCCGGGGGTGGCGCCGGCCCACCCGGGCAGGGCGGCCCGGGCGGCGGCGACGGCCTCGTCGACCTGGCCGGCGGAGGCCAGCGAGAACTCCTCGACGACACTGCCGTCGGCGGGGTTGACGACCTGGAAGGGATCACCGCTCCCCCGGCTCTGCCGACCCGCGATGTACTGCGCGCCCGCGCCGAAGTCGGTCAGGTCCATCTGGTTCCTCCAAGTCCCGGTGGTTCGAGTGCCGCACGGACGGCCGCGTCGGCCCCCGTCGTGCTGCACGCGCCGACGGGCCGAGGGCCCGCACCGGCGTCGTGCGGCTGGTCGAGCCGCCGCGCTCGGGGTGCGGGGGAATCCGTCCGGTCGATCACCGGGGAGCGCGATCCTGGCAGGCCCGCCGGACCCCCGACAAGGGATTCCGGCGTTGCTTTCTGGTCACGCGACGGATTCCGACGGTGATGTCCGGGTCTCGCCACAGCCGACCCGCTGACCATGCCTGCTGCCGTCGGCGGGTGACAAGGGTCACTCCGACAACCTCGGAGCGAAGCGCCTTACAGGGTGCAAGGCTTCGGGCAGGGCAACAGGTCGTCGCCGCGGTGGATGATTTACCTGACACTCTGAACCCTGGAGGCCCCGCGATGCTCCCCACCGTCGCCCGTGTGCTCGACCTGGAGGTGATGCGCCGCGGCCTCCCCCAGGTGGTGGCCGGCGCCGACCGGCTGGAGCGCCCCATCCGGTGGGTCCACGTCAGCGAGCTGCCCGACGTCGCCGGTGTCCTCCAGGGCGGCGAGCTGGTCCTGACCACCGGGATCGCCCTGCCCGAGGACCGCGAGGGCCTGGCCCGGTACGTTCGCGAGCTGGACGAGGTCGGCGTGGCCGGGCTGGTCATCGAGTTCGGCCGGCGCTACTTCGACTCGCTGCCGCGCGCCCTGGTGCACGCCGCCGAGCAGCGCGGCTTCCCGCTGATCGCCCTCCGCCGCGAGCTGCGCTTCGTCGCCGTCACCGAGGCCGTGCACGCGCTGGTCGTCAACGCCCAGCTGGAGCAGCTGCGCACCTCGGAGGCGGTCCACCAGGTCTTCAACGAGCTGGTGGTGGAGGGCGCCGAGCCGGCCGAGGTGGTCCGGCAGGTGGCCCGGATGGCCGGCGCGCCGGTCGTCCTGGAGAACCTCGCCCACCAGGTGCTGGCGCACGAGACCGCCGGCCGGCCGGAGACCGAGCTACTGGAGGACTGGGAGCGCCGCTCGCGCGGCGTCCGCCCGGCCGGGCGCACCGGCCACGACCCGCGCAGCGGCTGGCTGGTCACCACGGTCGGCGCCCGCGGCCAGGACTGGGGCCGGCTGGTCCTGGTGCAGGACCCGGGGGCGCTGCCGGACGGCGCCCCGCACCCGCACACCATGCTGCTGGAGCGCGGGGCCTCCGCCCTGGCGCTGAACCGGCTTGTGGTCCGGGACCGGGAGAGCCTGGAGCGGCAGACCCACCGCACCCTGCTCTCCGGCATCCTCACCCACGCGCTGACCGTCTCCGAGGTGGCCCTGCGCGCCCAGGCGCTGGGCGTGCCGCTGGACGGCCGGCGCCTGGTCGGGGTGGTGCTGCGGCAGCGGCGCGGGCCGATCCCGGCGGCGCTGGAGGCCCAGGCCCGGCTGCGGGACTTCACCGAGCTGGCCGCCGGAGCCGTCCGCGGCTGCCGGCTGTCCGCCTTGGTCGGCGCGCTGGACGACGAGGGCGTGGGCGTGCTGATCGCGCTCGGCGCTCAGCAGGACGAGCACACCGCGTTGGACGCCTTCGCCGCCGCACTGCGCCGGCTGACCGCGGAGTCCTCCCGGGACGCCGCGCCCGTGCCGGCCCCGGTCATCGCGGTCGGCTCCTCGGTCGGCTCGGTCCGCGACGCCCGGCGCACCCTGCTGGAGGCCACCCAGGTCGCCGACGCCGCCCTGCACGACGCACCCGGCGGCCGGGCGGCCGCGTACTACCGGCTGCCCGACGTCCGCCTGCGCGGCCTGCTCCACCTGCTGCGCGACGACGCCCGGCTGCAGACCTACGTGGAGCGCGAGCTGGGCCCGCTGCTCGCGTACGACGCGGAGCACAACGGCCAGCTGGTGCAGATGCTGCGGATCTACCTGGAGCAGGGGCGGAACAAGTCCGCGGCCGCGGACGCCGCGCACCTGTCCCGGCCGTCCTTCTACGACCGGCTGCACAAGGTCGAGCGGATCCTCGGCGTCGACCTCGACCAGGTCGAGTCCTGTCTCTCCCTGCACGTGGCCCTGCTGGCGCTGGACGCCGTGCGCCGGTAGCCCCGGCGGCCCCCCGCCCGGTCCACGACGAACAGGAACGGGACCGGGCAGGGCCAGAGACAGGGGCCGGGGCAGGCGCAGGGGCAGGGGCCGGGGCCGGGGCCGGGGCCGGGGCCGGGCGGCTACACCCCGGTGATGCGGGTCCAGACCTTGTGCAGGTCCGGCCGCTCGGCGGCGGAGACGTCGCGCATGGTGTGCAGCCTGGCCCGCATCTCCTCGGTCGGGAAGACGAGCGGGTGCTCCGCCAGCTCGGCCTTCTCCCGGTCCCCGCTGGCGGCCAGCACCTCACGGGCGGCCGGCACCGGGCAGATGTACTGCACGGCGGCGGCCAGCTCGGCCGCCACCTCCGGCTGGTAGTAGTGGTCGATCAGCAGCTCGGCGTTGCGCTTGTGCCCCGCCCGGTTGGGGATCAGCAGACTCTCGGCCCAGAGCTCGCCGCCCTCCTCGGGCACCACGAAGGCGATGTCCGGGTTCTCGGCGGTGAGCTGGACGGCGTCGCCGGAGTAGGCCTGGCAGGCCAGCGCGGCCCCGGAGGCGAGGTCGCTGGTGTAGTCGTTGCCGGTGAAGCGCCGGATGTGCCGGCTGTCGACCATCCGCTGCACCTGGTCCATCGCCCGGTGCGCGTCGTCCGCGGTGAAGGCCGAGATGTCGGCGCCGTGGGAGAGCATCAGCAGGCCGAGCGCCTCGTCCAGCCCGGCGAACAGGGTGACCCGTCCCTTCAGATCCGGCGCCCAGAGGTCGGTGACGGACTTCAGCTCCCGGCCGAGCTCCTTGCGGTTGTAGGCGATGCCGGTGATCCCGGACTGCCAGGGCACGCTGCGCCGGCGGCCGGGGTCGAAGGCCGGGTCGGCCAGCTGCGGGTCCAGCCGGGCCGTGACGTTGGGCAGGTTGGCCCGGTCCAGGGTCTGCACCCAGCCGAGCGAGACGTACCGGCCGGCCATCCAGTCGCTGACCACCATCAGGTCGCGGCCGGGGTCGGTGCCCTGGGTGAGCACCGGGCCCATCTTGCCGAAGAACTCGTCGTTGTCGTTGATGTCCTCGGTGTAGGTGACCTCGATCCCGGTCCGCTCGGTGAAGCCGTCCAGGGTCGGGCGCCGGCCGTCGTCGTCGGTGTCGATGTACTGCGTCCAGTTGGAGAAGCCCAGCCGCTTCTCGCTCTCCGAGCGGTCAGGGGCCGAGCGGCGGTCCTCGGCCACGTAGGCGGACGGGATGCCGCAGCCGGTCAGGGCGCCGGCCCCGAACAGTCCGGCGGCGGCGCCGAGGACGCCGCGGCGGCTCGGGCGGCGGGCACCGCTCGGGCGGCGGGGCAGGGTGGTGCTGGGCATGGTGGGGCCTCCGGAGCGTGGGACGGCCCCGGGCGCACGGGCGCCCGGGGCCGTCCTGTCGGTGTGTCAGACAGTGTGCGCGTCGGTGAGCGACAGCACCTCGTCGAGGACCGCGAGGCCGGCCTTCGCCTCCTCCTCGGTGACGGTGCACGGCGGGACGACGTGGAAGCGGTTCATGTTGACGAACGGCCAGAGCCCGCGCTGCTTGCAGGCGGCGGCCAGCTCGGCCATCGGCGCGTTGGCGGCGCCGGCCGCGTTGTACGGCACCAGCGGCTCACGGGTCGCGCGGTCCTTCACCAGGTCCAGCGCCCAGAACACGCCGAGGCCGCGGACCTCGCCGATCGACGGGTGGCGCTCGGCCAGCTCGCGCAGGCCGGGGCCGAGGACGTTCTCGCCGATGTTCCGGGCGTTCTCGACGATGCCCTCCTCCGCCATGGTGTTGATCGTGGCGACGGCCGAGGCGCAGGCCAGCGGGTGGCCGGAGTAGGTGAGCCCGCCGGGGAACGGCCGCTCGGCGAAGGTCGCGGCGATCTCCGCGCTGATCGCCACGCCGCCGAGCGGGACGTAGCCCGAGTTGACGCCCTTGGCGAAGGTCAGCAGGTCCGGGGTGACGCCCCAGTGGTCGGCGGCGAACCAGGCGCCGGTGCGGCCGAAGCCCGCCATCACCTCGTCCAGGATGAAGACGATCCCGTACCGGTCGCAGATCTCCCGGACCCCGGCCAGGTAGCCCGCCGGCGGGACCAGGATGCCGGCGGTGCCGACCACCGTCTCCAGGATGATCGCCGCGATCGTCCCCGGGCCCTCGAACGCGATCACCTGCTCCAGGTGCTCCAGCGCGCGCTCGCACTCCTGCGCCTCGTTCTCGGCGTGGAAGTTGGAGCGGTAGGCGTAGGGGCCCCAGAAGTGGACCACGCCGGAGACGCCGGTCTCGTTGGCCCAGCGGCGCGGGTCGCCGGTGAGGGCGATCGCGTTGGCGGTGGCGCCGTGGTACGAGCGGTAGGTCGACATGACCTTCTGCCGACCGGTGTGCAGCCGCGCCAGCCGGATGGCGTTCTCGTTCGCCTCGGCGCCGCCGTTGGTGAAGAAGATCTTGTCGAGGTCGCCGGGGGTGCGCTCGGCGATCAGCCGCGCCGCCTCGCTGCGGGACTCGACCGCGAAGCCGGGCGCGATGGTGCAGAGCTTCGCGGCCTGCTCCTGGATCGCGGCGACGACCTTCGGGTGCTGGTGCCCGATGTTGGTGTTCACCAGCTGGGAGGAGAAGTCGAGGTAGCGGTTGCCCTCGTAGTCCCAGAAGTACGAGCCCTCGGCGCCGGCCACCGCGAGGGGGTCGATCAGCGCCTGGGCGGACCACGAGTGGAAGACGTGCGCGCGGTCGGCGGCCTTGACGGCCTGGCCGGCGGCTGAGTCAGCGGTGGGGATGCTCATGCGGCAAGGCTAGGGAGTCCGGCCCCCGCGGTGCAGGTTCATCTTGTCAGGCGGTCACGCGAACAGCCGACAGGGTGACAAGACACAGGGCCCGGGTCGGAACGACCCGGGCCCGTCGTCGGATCACACGATCGGGGACCGGCGATCACATGCTCGACAGCCGCACTCAGATGGCCGTCATCACGTGCTTCACGCGGGTGTAGTCCTCGAAGCCGTAGGAGGAGAGGTCCTTGCCGTAGCCGGACTTCTTGAAACCGCCGTGCGGCATCTCGGCGACCAGCGGGATGTGGGTGTTGATCCAGACGCAGCCGAAGTCCAGGCGGCGCGACATCCGCATGGCGCGGGCGTGGTCCTTGGTCCACACCGAGGAGGCCAGGGCGTACTCCACCCCGTTGGCGTAGCCGACGGCCTCGTCCTCGTCGGAGAACTTCTGCACGGTGATGACCGGGCCGAAGACCTCGTGCTGGATGATCTCGTCGTCCTGGTTCAGGCCGGAGACGACGGTCGGGGCGTAGAAGTAGCCCTTGTCGCCGACCTGGTGGCCACCGGCCTCGACCTTGGCGTGCGAGGGCAGGCGCTCGATGAAGCCGGAGACCTGCTTCAGCTGGTTGGCGTTGTTCAGCGGGCCGTAGAGCACGTCCTCGTCGTCCACGCCACCGGTCTTGGTCTCGGCTGCGGCCTTCGCCAGCGCCTCGACGAAGGCGTCGTGGATCGACTCGTGCACCAGCACGCGGGTGGCGGCGGTGCAGTCCTGGCCGGCGTTGAAGAAGCCCGCGACCGAGATGCCCTCGACGGCCTCGGCGATGTCGGCGTCCTGGAAGACCACGACCGGCGCCTTGCCGCCCAGCTCCAGGTGGACGCGCTTGACGTCCTTGGAGGCGGACTCGGCGACCGAGATGCCGGCGCGCACCGAGCCGGTGATGGAGGCCATCGCCGGGGTCTTGTGCTCGACCATCAGCTTGCCGGTCTCGCGGTCACCGCAGATGACGTTGAAGACGCCGGCCGGCAGCTCCATGTCCTTGAGGATGCCGCCGATGATCTCGGCCAGCAGCACGGTGGAGGCCGGGGTGGTGTCGGACGGCTTGAGCACGACGGTGTTGCCCGCGGCGATGGCCGGGGCGAACTTCCAGACCGCCATCATCATCGGGTAGTTCCACGGCGCGACCTGGGCACAGACGCCGACCGGCTCGCGGCGGACGATCGAGGTCATCCCGTCCATGTACTCGCCCGCGGCCTTGCCCTCCAGCAGGCGGGCGGCGCCGGCGAAGAAGCGGATCTGGTCCACCATCGGACCGATCTCCTCGGAGAGGGTCAGCCCGCGGGGCTTGCCGGTGTTGCGCACCTCGGCGTCGACGATCTCGTCGGCACGGGCCTCGACCGCGTCCGCGATCTTGAGGAGCAGCTTCTGCCGGGTGCTCGGGGTGGCGTCGCGCCAGGCCGGGAAGGCGGCGTCGGCCGAGGCCATGGCGGCGTCCACGTCGGCGGCGCCGGACAGCGGAGAGGTCGCGTACACCTCACCGGTGGTGGGGTCGACGATGTCGAGCGTGCGGCCGTCCGCCGCATCGACGAACTCACCGTTGATGTAGTTGCGCAGCGTACGAAGGTCGCTCACGGGTCTCTCCTCGGTCTGGGCCTGCGGCGTTGCAGATTCCGGCGCCATGGTACGTCGACGGGCCCGCCGTACGAAGGCGCCGAGTGGCCGGGCCCACTGCGGCGCGGTCCACTGGTTTGGCGGAACGCGCGCGGCCCTGCGGGGCTGCGCGCGTACCGTGGCCAGGGTAGCCGGACCACTGCCGGATTCGACAGACCAAGTCCGTTCAGGCGATGAAATCCGTACGCGACTTCCAAGATCACGACGAAATCAGCAGTTTCCGCGCTTGCGAACAGGGGAACGATCGGGCACAGTGGCGGCGTGGCCAACCGCGACCGGAACGCCAGCGTTCCCCTCGACGCCGCCTCCAAGGCGATCATCGAGCAGCTCCAGGAGGACGGGCGTCGCCCGTACGCCGCCATCGGCAAGGCCGTCGGCCTGTCCGAGGCGGCCGTGCGGCAGCGCGTCCAGAAGCTGCTCGACCAGGGCGTGATGCAGATCGTCGCCGTCACCGACCCGCTCACCGTCGGCTTCACCCGCCAGGCGATGGTCGGGATCCGGGTGGAGGGCGACATCGAGCCCGTCGCCGACGCGCTGGCCGCCCTCGACGAGGTCGACTACGTCGTCTGCACCGCAGGCTCGTTCGATCTCCTGGCCGAACTGGTCTGCGAGGACGACGAGCACCTGCTCGAACTGATCAACAAGCGCATCCGCGCGCTTCCCGGCGTGCGGAGCACCGAGAGCTTCGTTTACCTGAAGCTCCGGAAACAGACCTACACCTGGGGCACCCGATGACAGCCGACCCGGCGCAGAAGGACCTTTCCAAGACCGCCTACGACCACCTGTGGATGCACTTCACCCGCATGTCGTCGTACGAGAACTCCCCCGTGCCGACGATCGTCAAGGGCGAAGGCACCTACATCTGGGACGACAAGGGCCGGAAGTACATCGACGGCCTGGCCGGCCTGTTCGTCGTGCAGGCCGGTCACGGCCGCACCGAGCTCGCCGAGGTGGCCGCCAAGCAGGCCAAGGAACTCGCGTTCTTCCCGATCTGGAGCTACGCGCACCCCAAGGCCGTCGAGCTGGCCGAGCGCCTGGCCAACTACGCCCCGGGCGACCTGAACAAGGTCTTCTTCTCCACCGGTGGCGGCGAGGCCGTCGAGACCGCCTGGAAGCTCGCCAAGCAGTACTTCAAGCTCATCGGCAAGCCGACCAAGTACAAGGTCATCTCGCGGGCCATCGCCTACCACGGCACCCCGCAGGGCGCCCTGTCGATCACCGGCCTGCCGGGCCTGAAGGCCCCGTTCGAGCCGCTGGTGCCGGGCACCCACAAGGCCCCGAACACCAACATCTACCGCGCCCCGCACTACCTCGAGGGCCCCGACGGCACCGTCGACCCCGAGGCGTACGGCCGCTGGTGCGCCGACCAGGTCGAGGAGGCCATCCTTTTCGAGGGCCCCGAGACCGTCGCCGCCGTCTTCGTCGAGCCGGTGCAGAACGCCGGTGGCTGCTTCCCGCCGCCGCCCGGGTACTTCCAGCGCCTGCGCGAGATCTGCGACCGCCACGACGTGCTGATGGTCTCGGACGAGGTCATCTGCGCCTTCGGCCGCCTCGGCACCATGTTCGGCGCCGACAAGTTCGGCTACGTGCCGGACATGATCACCTGCGCCAAGGGCATGACCTCGGGCTACTCCCCGATCGGCGCCACGATCATCTCGGACCGCATCGCCGAGCCGTTCTACAAGGGTGACAACACCTTCCTGCACGGCTACACCTTCGCCGGCCACCCGGTCTCCTCGGCCGTGGCGCTCGCCAACCTCGACATCTTCGAGCGCGAGGGCCTGAACCAGCACGTGCTCGACAACGAGTCGCGCTTCCTGGGCACCCTGAGCAAGCTGCGCGACCTGCCGATCGTCGGCGACGTCCGCGGCAACGGGTACTTCTACGGCATCGAGCTCGTCAAGGACAAGGTCACCAAGGAGACCTTCAACGACGACGAGACCGAGCGCGTGCTCTACGGCTTCCTGTCGAAGGCGCTCTTCGACAACGGCCTGTACTGCCGCGCCGACGACCGTGGCGACCCGGTCGTCCAGCTGGCCCCGCCGCTGATCTCCGACCAGTCGACCTTCGACGAGATCGAGCAGATCCTGCGGACCAGCCTCACCGACGCGTGGGCGAAGCTCTGATCCCCTAGATCCTCCTTCCCCACCCTCCGCCGAAGGGCGGTCCCGCCTCCCGCGGGGCCGTCCTTCGGTGTTTTCGGCCGATCGTCCCCACCAAACACGCCTGATTGCGGGTGATTTGCCCGTGATGGACCAGTGCGCCGCAACCGCGCCAGGGCCCGATCGTTCTAATCTGACGACTGTCATATCCCTGCGGCCACCCAGGATGGAACCTCATGTCAGCGGCCCCGCCTGACAACGACGTGCTGTGGGCCCGGGGGATCGTCAAGTCCCATCACGGCACCCCCGCCCTGCGCGGAATCTCGCTCGGCATCCGGGAGGGCGAGGTCCTGGCCGTCACCGGACCGCGCGGCTCCGGCAAGAGCACTCTGCTCGGCTGCCTCTCCGCCCTCCTCCCGGTCGACGCGGGCGAGGTCTGGTTCAACAGCGCCCCGGTGCACACCCTCGGCCGGGCCGGGCGCGAGCGGCTGCGCCGCGACCGCTTCGGCTTCGTCGGCTCCGAGCCGCACCTGGTGCCCGAGCTGACGGCCCGCGAGAACGTCGCCCTGCCGCTGCTGCTCGCCGGCGCCGGCAACAAGGCCGCCTACACCGCGGCCGACGAGTGGCTGGAGCGCCTCGACGTCGGCGAGATCGGCCGGATCCGGCCCGACCGGCTGGTCCAGAGCCAGCGCCAGCGGATCGCCGTCGCCCGTGCGCTCGCCCCGCTGCCGCCGGTCGTCTTCGCCGACGACCCCACCGCCCCGCTGCACCGCGAGGCCGCCGACCAGGTGCTGCGGATACTCACCAGCGCGGCGCGCTCGCACCAGCTCACCCTCGTCCTGGCGACCCACGACCCCGAGCTCGTCCGGTACGCGGACCGCTCCGTCGCCCTCGTCGACGGGCGGCTCGCCGCACCCGCCGCGCCCGTCCTGCGCCACGCCGCCGCCTCGGCGGGGGCTGCCGCGGCCGCCTCGGCCGGGGCCGTGACGCCGGGCGCCGCTTCGCCGGGGACCGCCGGGGCTTCCGCCGTGTCGGCCACGCGCCGCTGACGCCGCCCCGCCGCTGAAAGAGTCGACGTGTTCTATCTCCGCCTGGCCCGGGGCTACCGGGTGCTCGACCTCGGCCGCTGGCTGCTGACCGCGCTGGCCGGCGCGGTGGTCGCCGCCTTCCTGCTGCGCGCCCTCGGCCGGGCGATGAGCGACCCGGCGGGCGGCACCGCCGCCCTCGCCCGCCTGCTCTGGTGCCTGCCGCCGCTGGCCGCGGTCGCCTGGTTCGCCGCCGTCGCCGCCCGCGCGGTGCCCGCCCGGCGGCCCGAGCGGATCACCGGCCTCACCGCCGCCGGGGCCGGTGCGGCCCGGATCCGCGCCCTGATCGCCGGTGAGGTCGCGCTCGCCTGCACCCTCGGCTCGGCGCTGACCCTGCTGCTCTTCCTGGTCCTGCGCAACGACATCGCCGGCCCCTCGCTCGCCCCCGAACTCGGCATGGGCGTCGCGCTGCCGGCCGCCGCCCCCGTCACCCTGATCGCCCTGGTGCCGTTCACCGCCGGACTCGCCGCCGCCGGGGCCGTCCCGCTCGCCGAGACCCTGCCCGGCCGCCGCCGTCCCGCCCGGACCGGCTTCGGTGTGCTGCGGATCGCCCTGCCGGTCGGCCTGGCCGTGAGCGGCCTCGCACTGGAGCTGATCGCCCTGCGTACCGGCGCCGCCGTCGACGGCCGCCCGATCAACCTGCCCGCCGGGCTCGGCACGACCAGCTGGGCCGCCCTCGGCGGCTGGGCGGCGTGCGCCCTCGGCCTCGCCATGCTGACCGGCCCGCTGCTCTCCTGGGCCGGGCGGCTGCTCGCGCTCGGCCGGCCCACCCCGCTGCGGTTGCTCGCCGGGCGGGGTCTGACCGCCCAGGCCCGTCGGCTCGGCCCGCCGCTGGCCGTCCTCGCCCTGGCGCTCGCACTGGTGCTCACCACCATCCGCTACTGGATCGGCGAGCCCGGCAGCGCCGATGCCCTGCCCGCCGTCGAGGCCGGGCTGGTGCTCGGCTGCACGGCGGCCGCGGTGGTCTCCCGGCTCGCCGAGCTGCGCACCGACCGCCAGGACGTCGCCGAGGCGCTGCTGCGGCTCGGCGCCGCGCCCCGGCTGCTGGTCGGGGCGGTCGCGCTGCGGGTGCTGGCCGTCGGCACCGTACTGCTCGTCACCGGCGGGCTGACCGCCGTCCTGGCGGCCGCCGGGCTGCACTGAGCGCGCCGCCGGGGCGGCGCGCCCGGTGTGGTGGTGCGGCCGGCTCAGCCCGCCGCGGCGAGCTGACCGCAGGCCCCGTCGATCTCCTGGCCGCGGGTGTCCCGGACGGTGGTCGGCACGCCGTGCGCCTGCAGCCGGCGGACGAACTCGCGCTCGTCCTCGGGCCGGGAGGCCGTCCACTTCGAACCCGGGGTCGGGTTCAGCGGGATCAGGTTGACGTGCACCCGGTGGTTCTTGATCAGCCGGCCGAGCAGGTCCGCCCGCCACGCCTGGTCGTTGATGTCCTTGATCAGCGCGTACTCGATGGAGATCCGGCGGCCGGACTTCTCCGCGTAGTTCCACGCCGCGTCGAGCACCTCGGCGACCTTCCACCGGGTGTTCACCGGCACCAGCTCGTCGCGCAGTTCGTCGTCCGGCGCGTGCAGGGAGAGCGCGAGGCGGCAGGAGAGCCCCTCGTCCGCCAGCCGGTTCATCGCGGGGACGAGACCCACCGTCGAGACGGTGATGCCGCGCTGGGAGAGGCCGAAGCCGTCCGGCGCCGGGTCGGTCAGCCGGCGGATCGCGGCCAGCACCCGGTTGTAGTTGGCCAGCGGCTCGCCCATGCCCATGAAGACCACGTTGGAGAGCCTGGCCTCGCCGCCCGGGATCTCCCCGCCCTTGAGCGCCCGCATGCCGGCGGCGATCTGCTCGACGATCTCGGCGGTGGAGAGGTTGCGGGTCAGACCGGCCTGGCCGGTCGCGCAGAACGGGCAGTTCATGCCGCAGCCGGCCTGCGAGCTGATGCACATGGTGACCCGGTCCGGGTAGCGCATCAGCACCGACTCGACGAGCGTGCCGTCGAACAGCTTCCAGAGCGTCTTGCGGGTGGTGTCGTCGTCGCACGAGACGTGCCGGACCACCGACATCAGCTCGGGCAGCAGGCTCTCGGTGAGCTTCTCCCGGCTGCCGGCGGGGATGTCCGTCCAGCTCGCCGGGTCGTTCGACATCCGGCCGAAGTAGTGGTTGGAGAGCTGCTTCGCGCGGAACGGCTGCTCGCCCAGCTCGGCGACGGCCTCCTTGCGCTCGGCGGGGCTGAGGTCGGCGAGGTGTCGCGGGGGCTTGGCGCCGCGCGGCGCGACAAACGTGAGTTCTCCGGGCTTAGGCATGGTTCATCCAGTGTCGCAGACGGCGCGGGCTCGCCGGACAGCACGAGGGCCCCGACCGTCCGGGGCCCTCGCGGCCGGGTGTGCGGCAGGACGGGCTCTAGCTGCCGTGTGTGCGGCAGGGCGGGCTCTAGCTGCCGACGAAGGCCGCCAGCAGCAGCCAGACCACCGGCGCCGTCGGCAGGAGCGAGTCCAGCCGGTCCATGATCCCGCCGTGGCCGGGCAGCAGCGTGCCCATGTCCTTGATGCCGAGGTCTCGCTTGATCATCGACTCGCCCAGGTCGCCCAGGGTGGCGGTGACCGCCGCGCAGCCGCCCAGGATCAGGCCCTGCCACCAGCTGCCGTCGTCGATGATCAGCTGCATCAGCAGTGCGCCCGCCAGCATCGACAGCGCGATGCCGCCGGCCAGGCCCTCGCGGGTCTTGCCGGGGCTGATCGTCGGCGCCAGCTTGGTCCTGCCGAACTTGTAGCCGACGGCGTAGGCGCCGGTGTCGCTGCAGATCGTGACGATGAGGAAGAGCACGATGCGCTGTGCGCCGTCGTCCGCCGCCAGCATCATCGCGACGAAGGTGGCCAGGAACGGCACGTAGAAGGCGGTGAAGACGCCCGCCGTTATGTCCCGCAGGTAGTTCTCCGGCGGCTCGGCCATCCGCCAGACCATCACCGCCAGCCCGGTCAGCGCCAGCGAGGCCGCCGCCCACTGCACCCCGGACCAGTAGCCGGTGGCGATCATGGCGATGCCGCCCGCGACCAGCGGGACCAGCGGCGCCTTGATCTGCTTGCGCTCGGACAGCCGGCTGGTCAGCTCCCAGACGCCGACCGAGACCGCTGCCATCACCACGACCAGGAAGAACGCCTTGACGACGAACAGCGAGGCGATGATCACCGCGCCGAGGCCGACCCCGACGCCTATCGCGGCCTGGAGGTTGCGACCGCCGCGCTGCTTGCGCTGCTGCTGCGGCTGCGAGTCGGGCTGGGCCACGGGTGTCTCCTGCCCTGGGTGGAACGACGGCACGGGGTGGGGCTGCCCCGCCGCCGGGTGGTTCTGCGGCGGCGCGGGATACGCCGACGCCCCCGGGTACGGCTGACCACCGGGACCGGGGGTGGGCGCGGCGTCGTCGGCGACCGCGCGCAGCACGACCGTCTCCGCCGCACCCGGCACCGCCGCCGCGGGCTGCTCGTCCCGGAACAGCGGGCCGCTCAGCCGCCCGGCCTCCCGGGCCGGCCCCTCGACGGGGTCGGGCCCGGGATCGGCCGGTACGGGGGGCATGACCTGAGTCTGCTCCGCGTCACCGCCCCAGTACACCGGAGGCTGCTGCGAGTGACCCGTTCGGTGGCCGGGGTCACCCGCAGCGGTGCCGGGAACACCCGGCTCCGCGGCGGGCTGGTACGGGCGGTACGGCTGGTACTGCTGGTCGGATGGGCCCCAGTAGCCAGGGGCGTCAGGGGCGTCGTTCATCAGACTTCGAGCAGCTCGGCTTCCTTGTGCTTCAGCAGCTCGTCGACGGTCGCCACGTACTTGGCCGTGGTGTCGTCGAGCTCCTTCTCCGCGCGGCGGCCGTCGTCCTCGCCGACCTCGCCGTCCTTCACCAGCTTGTCGATGGCGTCCTTGGCCTTGCGGCGCACGGCGCGGATCGAGACCTTGGCGTCCTCACCCTTGCTGCGGGCGAGCTTGATGTACTCGCGGCGGCGCTCCTCGGTGAGCTCGGGGAGCACCACCCGGATGATGGAACCGTCGTTGGACGGGTTGACGCCCAGGTCGGAGTCGCGGATCGCCTGCTCGATGGCCTTCAGCGCGGTCTTGTCGAACGGCGAGACGACCGCCATCCGCGGCTCCGGCACGGAGAAGGAGGCCAGCTGGTTGATCGGCGTCACGGCGCCGTAGTACTCGGCCACGATCTTGGCGAACATCGCCGGGTGGGCGCGGCCGGTGCGGATGGCGGCCAGGTCGTCCTTGGCGACGGCGACGGCCTTCTCCATCTTCTCCTCGGCCTCGAGGAGGGTCTCTTCGATCACTGTGTACTCCCTGTCCGGTTCATCTGCTGTTGTCCCGACCGGTGGCGGCGTCGAGGCCGGTCGCGGTGTGGAGACCGGCGACCGCGGTGTCGACGCCGCCCCGTACGGCTGTGTGCTGCTCAGGCCCGGACAGAATCCTGGCTGATGAGTGTGCCGATCTTCTCACTCTTCACCGCCCGCGCGATATTGCCCTCGGCCAGCAGCTCGAAGACCAGCATCGGGAGGTTGTTGTCCTTGCAGAGCGTGATCGCGGTGAGGTCGGCGACCTTGAGGTCGCGCGCGATGACCTCGGAGTACTCCAGCGCGTCGAACTTGACCGCGTCCGGGTTGGTCCGGGGGTCGGAGTCGTAGACGCCGTCCACGCCGTTCTTGCCCATCAGCAGGACATCGGCGTGGATCTCCAGCGCACGCTGGACCGCCGTGGTGTCGGTGGAGAAGTACGGCATGCCCATACCGGCGCCGAAGATCACCACACGGCCCTTCTCCAGGTGCCGGACGGCACGCAGGGGCAGGTAGGGCTCGGCGACCTGGCCCATGGTGATGGCTGTCTGGACGCGGGTCTCGATGCCTTCCTTGACCAGGAAGTCCTGGAGGGCGAGGCAGTTCATCACGGTGCCGAGCATGCCCATGTAGTCGGAGCGGGCCCGGTCCATACCGCGCACCTGCAGTTCCGCGCCGCGGAAGAAGTTGCCGCCGCCGATGACCACGGCGACCTCGGTACCGGCGCGGACGACCGTGGCGATCTCGCGGGCGATCGCGTGCACGACGTCCGGGTCGACGCCGAGTCCGCCGCCACCGGCGAAGGCCTCACCGGACAGCTTCAGCAGCACCCGGCGGCGCGAGCCTGCCTGCGGGTCCAGCGCGGTCTCCTGCGTCTCCTGCATGGACTTCTCCTTCTACACCTACTGGTTCACAGGCGCGGGGGTGCGGGTCACCCGGCCTGCGCGTACACGCGAGGAGGCCACTGCCGCGGGAACCGGTACGGTGTCCTGCACGGCAATGGCCTCCTCGTCGTTCATGGTGCCGACGCGGCCCGCCCATAGACGGATGACGCTGGGCGAGCCCGTTCGGCGTCCCTCCCGCCCTGGTCAGCGGGCGGGGGCGGTTCCCAGCCTAAGCGCGCCGGGAGTCCGGTGGAACGTGGCTCAGGCGCCGACGCGGAAGCGGGCGAAGCGCTTGAGGGCGACGCCGTTCTCCTCGAGGACCTTGGCGACGGACTTCTTGTTGTCCTTGGCGAAGGCCTGCTCCAGGACGGAGTTCTCCTTCACGAAGCCGGTGACGCGACCCTCGACGATCTTCGGCAGGGCGGCCTCGGGCTTGCCCTCCTCGCGAGCGGTGGCCTCGGCGACGCGGCGCTCGTTCTCGAGGTCCTCGGCCGGGATGTCCTCGCGGGACAGGTACTTCGGGGCGAAGGCGGCGATGTGCTGCGCGACGTCCTTGGCGACCTCGGCGTTCTCCTTGTCCAGCTCGACCAGGACGCCGACGGCCGGCGGCAGGTCGGGGCTGGTCTTGTGCAGGTAGACCGCGACGAAGCCGTCACCGTCGAACTGGGCGAAGCGACGGAAGACGATCTTCTCGCCCAGGGTCGCGTTGGCCTCGTCCACGAACTGCTGGACGGTCTTGCCGGCCTCGATCTCGGACGCCAGGGCGGCGTCCAGGTCGGCCGGGGCGGTCTTCGCGACGTGCGCGGCGATCGCGTCGGCGACCTTGACGAAGTTGTCACCCTTGGCGACGAAGTCGGTCTCGCAGTTCAGCTCGACCAGGACGCCGGACTTCTTGTCCTCGGCGATCAGCGCGGCAACGGCGCCGTTGGAGGCGTCGCGGCCCTCGCGCTTGGCAACGCCCTTCTGGCCCTTGATGCGCAGGAGCTCGACGGCCTTCTGGACGTCGCCCTCGGCCTCGTCCAGGGCCTTCTTGCAGTCCATCATGCCGGCGCCGGTGAGCTCACGGAGCTTCTTGACGTCCGCGGCGGTGAAGTTCGCCATGGTGTGAATCTCTTCTCGCGTCTCGCGTGTCTGCGTGGGGTTGCGCCGGGACCCCTGGTTCGGTCCCGGCGCGGGAGAGAGGGGCACCTACCGGTGTCGTACCGGCGGGTGCCCCTCACCCTTGGTACGTCAGGCCTGCTCGGCCGGAGCCTCGGCAGCGGCGGGAGCCTCGGCAGCGGCGGGGGCCTCGGCGGCGGCGGGGGCCTCGTCAGCCTTCTTCTCGCCCTCCAGGAGGTCCTTCTCCCAGTCGGCCAGCGGCTGGTCGGCGCCCGGCTCGGCCTTCGCGTCGCCCTTGGCGACACCCGCGCGGGCCTTGAGGCCCTCGGCGACGGCGTCGGCGATCACACGGGTCAGCAGGGTGACGGAGCGGATCGCGTCGTCGTTGCCCGGGATCTTGTAGTCGACCTCGTCGGGGTCACAGTTGGTGTCGAGGATGGCGACGACCGGAATGTTGAGCTTCCGGGCCTCGCCGACCGCGATGTGCTCCTTCTTGGTGTCCACGATCCAGACGGCGCTGGGAACGCGCTGCATGTCGCGGATACCGCCGAGGGTCTTCTCCAGCTTGTCGTGCTCGCGCTGCAGGACCAGGAGCTCCTTCTTGGTGAGGCCGGAACCGGCCACGTCCGAGAAGTCCAGCTCGCCGAGCTCCTTGAGGCGCTGCAGGCGCTTGTAGACGGTCGAGAAGTTGGTCAGCATGCCGCCGAGCCAGCGCTGGTTCACGTAGGGCATGCCCACGCGGGTGGCCTGCTCGGCGATGGCCTCCTGGGCCTGCTTCTTCGTGCCGACGAAGAGGACGCTGCCGCCGTGGGCAACGGTCTCCTTGATGAACTCGAAGGCGCGGTCGATGTAGTTCAGCGACTGCAGGAGGTCGATGATGTAGATGCCGTTGCGCTCGGTGATGATGAAGCGCTTCATCTTCGGGTTCCAGCGGCGGGTCTGGTGACCGAAGTGGACGCCGCTCTCCAGCAGCTCCCGCATCGTGACGACGGCCATAGCCGTGCTCCTCAGGTGTTGCGCCCGGCTCTGGCGCAGTCGTCGTCGCGGTGCGCACGGTGGCGCTCCCGCTCGGGCGTCTGCGAACGGCCGGGTCAGGCTCGGTTTTGTCCGTGGCGGCCAGGTGACAGCCACGCCTGACGCCCCGAACGTGCCGAGCCGTTTCACCCGAGCGGTCCGGGGACCGGTCGGGCTCGGCGGACCGAGCGGCACTCGCACCTGGCGGGGGCGGCGGCCGAGCCGCATCCGACCACCGGTGGCGGGGCGTGCGAAGTCGACCCGGCGGACCGGGTCGCGTGTGAAGTGTACGGGAAGCGCCGAGCGCCGGGCGACTCCAACGGGTTCGGGCGGGGGCGGGGGGAAGTGGGGAGAGGGGCGGGGAGGAAGCGGGCGCGGGTGGGCGACGTCCGGAGGGCGAGGTCCGGAGGGCGAGGTCCGCAGGGGGTGTGGGGCGTGCGGGTGGGGCGGTGCGGGGGCTGCACACCCTCAGGGGTGACGGCGGCAGTCGTCGGACGGTGGCGACCTCCTGCGGGGGACGCCGTTTGTCCACAGGGCCTGGTTTGTCCACAGGAATCGGGGACGGGGTGGCGGGGGTGGCCGGCCACGCGGAGCCTCGGGCGTATGAGTGCTGTCCAGATGACTGCTGGTGTCGGGGGCGCCGGTTCGCCTCCCCTTCGGCCTGGGTGTCGGCATCGGGCCCGGCTTCGGCGCCGGGTTCGAGTTCGGCCTCGGCTTCGGCGGCCGGTGGTGGTGGCGCTCACGGCGCTGCTTCTGACGTCGCTGCCGGCCGGTGCGCCGGCACCGGCGAGTCACGCGGCTGGGCCCGCGGCTGGTGGCGCTGATGGCGCGGGCGGTCAGGGCGACCGGGGCGACCGGGGCGCCGTCCGCGGCGGCGCTGCCGGATCCACAGTCGGCAGTGGTACCCGTACCGGTGCCGGTTCCGGACGGGCGTGGCCGGTGGGTGGGCCGGAGGGCCTGCTCACTCGGTTCGAGGCCCCGCCGAAGCCGTGGGCGGCCGGCCACCGGGGCGTGGACCTGGCCGCCGCACCCGGCTCGGACGTCCGCGCTGCGGCTCCCGGCGTGGTCTCGTACTCCGGCCCGGTGGCCGGCCGACCGGTGGTCACCGTCACCCACCCGGCCTCCGGCACTCCACCCTTGCGGACCACCTACCTGCCGGTCACCGGCGTCCTCCCGGTGGGCACCACGGTCGCGGCCGGTCAGGTGATCGGACATCTCGTGGGCGGTACCGGCAACGGCCACTGCGGCGGCAACGACTGCCTGCACTGGGGCCTGCTGCGCGGCGAGCGCTACCTCGACCCGCCGGCCCTGTTCGGCGCCGGTGCCTCGCGGCTGCTCCCGCTCGGCCACGCAGGTTGAGCCTGCCCCGGCGAGGGCCGGTCGGGCGGGCTCCGGGGCACGCCGACGGCGTCAACGCGCCAACCGCGTCAGTGCGCCGATGGCGTCAGCGCCGGTCGAGGCCGCGCAGGGCGAGGGCGACGGCCGCGTCCGCAACGGCGTCGGGGCTCTCGGTGCAGCCGCCTGCGGCGCTCTGCTCGGCCTGCCGCACCGCGGCCTCCACGATCCCCTGGAGCAGAGCCGCCGCCAACCGCGGCCCCTCGTGCCCGAGGTCTTCCAAGGCCTGGACGACGAGCCCGACCAGCTTGCCGTGCGCGGCCCGGATGCGTTCGCGCGCCGCCTCGTCCAGCTCCAGCGCCGAGATCGCCACCACCGCCCGGTGCCGCGGATCCCCGGCCAGTGCGAGCTGGCCCCGGACGTACGCCTCGATCCGGCCGGCCGCGGTGTCGCAGCTCTCCATCCCGGCCTCGATCTCGGCCGCCCAGAGCGGGAAGTCGACCTCGCACAGCATCTCGACCACGGCGGCGCGGGAGCGGAAGTACTCGTAGACCGAGGAGCGCGCCAGCCCGGTGCGTGCCGCGAGCGCGGGAAAGGTCAGCGCCTCCATGCCTCCCTCGGTGAGGAGGCTGCGGGCAGCATCGAGTAGGGCAGCCCGCTGCAGCTGGCGGTGCTCGGCCAAGGTGGCCGCACGGATCTTCGGCACCCTCCCACTCTACGGAGCCCTACACCCGGTCGACACGGCACCGCACGAATCACGCACGACTCGACCCGCCGGCGGTGCCGCCACCCGGCCTATCGGATGTCCGACATTTTGGCGCGCAGCTGGAGGACCGACTTGGTGTGGATCTGGCTGACCCGGCTCTCCGTCACCCCGAGGACCTGTCCGATCTCGGCGAGGGTCAGCCCCTCGTAGTAGTAGAGCGTCACCACCGTCTTCTCCCGCTCCGGGAGCGTGTTGACGGCCTGGGCGAGCAGCCGGCGCAGCTCCCGGTCCTCGGCCACCTCGACGGGGTTGTCCGCGCCGTGGTCCTCCAAGGTGTCCATCAGGCTCAGCCGGTCCCCGTCACCGCCGACCGGGTGGAGCAGTTCGTCCAACGCCACCACATTGGCGAGCGAGAGCTGGCTGAAGATGGCGTGGAGGTCCTCGATCGCGATGCCCATCTCCGCCGCGACCTCGGGCTCGTGCGGCGTCCGACGCAGCCGGGCCTCCAGCGTCGCGTACGTGCGCTCGACCGCCTTGGCCTTCTGCCGCACCGAGCGCGGGATCCAGTCCAGCGCCCGCAGCTCGTCGATGATCGCGCCGCGGATCCGGCTGATGGCGTACGTCTCGAACTTGATGGCCCGGTCGATGTCGAACTTCTCGATGGCGTCGATCAGCCCGAAGACGCCGGAGGAGACGAAGTCGGCCTGCTCGACGTTGGAGGGCAGGCCGACCCCGACGCGGCCCGCCACGTACTTGACGAGTGGGGAGTAGTGCAGGATCAGCTGCTCCCGCAGCCGCTGATCACCCGTCTCCTTGTAGGAGCGCCAGAGCGCTTCCAGCGCCGTGCGTTCGTGACCGGCCGGCCCCCGTCTGGGAGCAGGCGTTTCGGCGGTCGCCGCCGCCGACCCGGGGGTGGCGACCACCGCCGGGCCCGGGCTGGCAGGTGACCCGGTGACGGCAGCCGACTCGGGGGCAGCGGACGGCGCGGGGACGGCGGGCGATGCGGGGACGGCGGGCGGGCCGGAACCGGCGGCCTGGGCGACCGGCTCGGCGATGCCGGCGGGCTCGGGAACGCCCGACTGCTCCGGGGCACCGGCCGGCCCGGTCGGCCCGGGGTGCTCGGGCGGACCGGCCTGCTCGGGTGCACCGGTCACGCCGGGCGTCTCGGACTGCCCCTGGCGATCGGACAGCCCCGGAGCGGCCGACCGGCCCTGAGCAGCCGACTGCGCGGTGGCCTCCTGCGTACCCTCGGCGTCCGGCCGTTCGGCCTGCTCCCCGGCCGGGGCCGGCCGGCCACCACCCTGCCGCGTCAGGGCCCCCATCGCACCCGTCGCCTTGGGCGGGAACTCGGTCACGGGGCGCCGCTCGGTCCGCGGCCCTCCCGAGGACCGGGCGCCACCGGTCACTCTGTGTCCGGGAATGTGTGTGGGCATGCGTTGGTCTGCGCCGTTCTGCCGAGTCATGTGCTGATAGGGAAGGCATGGCGAGCGTAGCGTGACCGAGTCACTGCATTGTGCTACCGCCACTCGGTCGTCCCCCGATCCGGTGGCGTTCGTGTCACCGGATCCGGGCGCGGGAGCACGGGGCGGGCCGCACGCCGCCTTCCGTCGCAGCTCAGCCGCCCCCTCTCCGCCGCACCAGCCGCCAGTGCGCGCCGTACCGTTCCACGAAGCCGAGCGATCCCAACTCGTAGAGGCGGTGGAGCACTTCGTCCGGCGGCAAACCGGACTGACGAGCCAATCGCTCCACCGGTGCGCCGTCCGCCGTGGCCGGCACCGCCTCCAGCACCCGGGCGACCGCCGGCTCCAGCAGGTCCCTGGGCAACACCGGCCCGCTTCGCTGCGGCGCCAGGTCGTCGCCGATCGCCCCGATCAGCTCGACCACCTCTGCCGCGTCGGTGACCAGGCCGGCGCCGCCACTGCGGATCAGGGCGTGCACGCCGGCGGACAGGCCCGAGGTCACCGGGCCCGCCACGCCCATGGTGTGCCGGTTGAGGTCTCGGGCGCGTCTGGCCGTACTGAGCGCGCCGCTGCGCAGCGCCGCCTCCACCACCACGGTGCCGCGGGTGAGGGCGGCGATGACCCGGTTGCGCAGTACGAACCGGAACCTGGTCGGGTGCTCGCCCGGCGGGAGTTCGCTCACCAGCAGGCCCTGGCCGGCGATCCGCCGGATCAGCTCGGTGTTGCCGCGGGGATAGGCCACGTCCACCCCGCAGGCCAGGACGCCGATCGTCATTCCGCCCACGGCCAGCGCGCCCCGGTGTGCGCAGGCGTCGATCCCGTACGCCGCTCCGGATGCCACCACCCACCCGCGCTCGGCGAGCTGGGCGGAGAGCTCCCCCGCGACGTGCGCGCCGTACGCGGTGCAGGCCCGCGCCCCGACGACCGCCACCGAGCGGAGGGCGAGCAGCCGCAGCGAGCCCGTTCCCAGCACCCAGAGCCCGATCGGACGCCCGTCCCCCAGGTCGTCCAGCTGGCTCGGCCACTCAGTGTCGCCCGGAATGATGAACCGCCCGCCGGCAGTTCGCACCCGCTCCAGATCGGCGGCCGGATCGACGTCGACCAGCCTGGCCCGGTAGGCGGCCAGTCGGCTCGCGTCCAGACCCGGGTGGTCGGGCACGGTGCCGTCCCGGATCGTCCGGACCACGTCGACGGCGGGCAGCTCGGAGAGCCAGCGGCCCACCACGGCGTCACCCGGTTCGGTGAGCCTGGTCAGCACCGCCCTGGCCCGCCGCTCGGTCTCCCGCCCGGCATCGGCCCCGGACACGCTCTCGCCACCCGGCACGCCCTCGGCGGGATGCTGAGGGGGGTTCAACGTCCGGCTCATGCCTCGATCCCTTCGTCTTCCGACGGCTGGTCAGCCACCGCCGCGGCCGCCACTCCGGACACCGCCGCGGACCGCTGGGTACGGGGCTGCGTCCGCTTCTCGGCCTTGGGCTGGTCCGCCCGTGGTGCACCTCCGCCCAGTCGGCCGAGCCTGCCGAGCCGGGCGAATGAGCCCTCGGACAGCGGCATCCCCTGTTCCACACCGGTGCGCAGCACCAGGGCCGTCCGGACGTCCCGCTGGTCCGGTCGGTCGTGTCCGGCGAGGTCCGCGACCGTCCACGCGACCCGGAGCACCCGGTCCAGGCCGCGGGCGGTCAGCAGTCCGCGCTCCAGTTGGCGCGCGGCGTCGTTGAGCGCGCCGGGCGTGAGCTGCCAGCGGGTGCGCAGTTCGTGGCCGGGCACCTCCGCGTTGGTCCGCCACGGTGTGTCCGCCAGCCGGGCCGCCGCGCGCTCCCGCGCCGCCAGCACCCGCGCCGCGACGGTCTCGGTGCTCTCCGCCGTGCTGTCCCGCTCCATCAGTTCGACCCGCGTGACGGGGGCCACCTGGACCTGGAGGTCGACCCGGTCGAGCAGCGGCCCGGACAGCCTCCCCTGGTACCGGCTGACCATCGCCGGCGTGCACTCGCAGCCCTCGCCCCGCCGCGAGTGGCGCCCGCACGGGCACGGATTGGCCGCCAGGCAGAGCAGGAACCTGGCCGGGAGCCGGAGCGATCCGGCCGATCGGGCGATCACCACCTCGCCCGACTCCAGCGGCTGGCGCAACGCGTCGAGCACCCGGACGGGGAACTCGGGCGCTTCGTCGAGGAAGAGCACCCCGCGGTGCGCCAACGAGACCGCGCCCGGTCTGGGCAGGCCGCTGCCGCCCCCGACGATGGCCGGCATGGTGGTGGAGTGGTGCGGGGCGCAGTAGGGCGGGCTGTCGATCAGCGGTCGCCCGGCCGGGAGCAGCCCCGCCACGGAGTGCACGGCGGTCACCTCCAGCGCCTCCTTCTGGGTGAGCGGCGGCAGCAGTGCCGGGAGCCGCTCGGCCAGCATGGTCTTCCCCGCTCCCGGCGGTCCCTTGAGATAGAGGTGGTGGCCGCCGGCGGCGGCGATCTCCAGCGCCCGGCGGGCCTCGTACTGGCCGGCCACGTCGGCCAGGTCGAGGCGGGCCGCCTTGTCGTCGGGGAGGCCGCGCACCCCGGCGGTGGGCAGCATCAGGCCGGCCATCAGCGGATCGGGGCGGCCCCCGACCGGGTCCGGGGGCTCCTCCGGCTGCGGCATTCCGGTGAGGACGGCGACCAGCTGGCGCAGGCTGCGCACGCCGATCACGGTCACCCCTGGGACCAGCGAGGCCTCGGCGGCGGTCTGCTCGGCCACGACGACCCGCTGGTACCCGGCGTCCGCCGCGGCCAGCACCGAGGGGAGCACCCCGCGCACCGGACGCACCCGTCCGTCCAGCCCCAGCTCGCCGATGATCAGCAGGTCGGCGATGGACGACGGGTCCAGCCGTTCGGCGGCCGCGAGCACCGCACAGGCGACGGCGAGGTCGAAGCCGCTGCCGCTCTTGGGCACCGAGGCCGGGCTGAGCCCGACCGTCAGCTTCCGCTGCGGCCACGCCTCGCCGCTGTTGACGACGGCCGCACGCACCCGGTCGCGGGCCTCGGACAGCGCCTTGTCGGGCAGGCCGACCAGGGTGAAGGCGGCGACTCCCGGTTCGAGGTCGGCCTGGACCTCGACGATCACGCCGTCGACGCCGACCAGCGCGACCGAGCAGGTACGGGCGAAGGCCATCTCAGACCACCCCCCGTAGGTGGTCGACCGACGCGGCGCCCCGCGTCCGGTTGACGACGGCCACGAGATCGATCCGGACGCCGCCGGGCGGAACCGGCGGCCACTGCGGACCGGCGGGCGCCGGCTGGTGGCCGGTCCCGACGAGCCGCGCGAAGTGGCCGGGCCAGCGCTCGGCCATCCAGCGCTCCGCCAGACGCTGCAGTCGGGCGGCCTTGGCCCGGTCGATAGCCTCGCTGGGCTGCTGGAAGCCCCGCTCGGAGCGGGTCTTCACCTCGCAGACGGCGAGGGTGTCCCCGTCGAGGGCGACGATGTCCAGCTCGCCCTCGACGCAGCGCCAGTTCCGGTCCAGGATCCGGAGCCCGCTCTCGGCCAGACGGCGGGCGGCGACACGCTCGCCGTAGCGGCCGAGGCCGTTGTTCGAGCTCCGGCCCCCGGCACCGGGTCGGGCCCGGAGACCGGGCCGGGCCTCGGCAGCCGGCCGCTCCCGGGCGCCGGTGCGCTCGTGGGGAGCGGGCAGGGCCGGAGCAGGCAGGTCCGGAGCGGGCAGGTTCGGACCTGCCCCGCCCGGTTCCAGGTCCGGCATGCCCGGGCCCGGAACGACGAGGTCCAGCACGACCTGGTCACCTACGACCGGGTCCGCGGGCCCGCCCGGCCGGGCCTTCGGCGACTCGCTCTTCTTCCGCGCGGTGCGTGTGCTGCGCGTGCGGCGTGTGGTGCTGCTTTTGGTGTCCTGCACGGTGACCACCTCCGCCGGGGAGGTTGCCGTGCGGCCCGCGACCGGGCCAGGGGATTGTTCTTTCCTGTGGATAACTCGGGCCTGTGGATAACTCTTGTCACCCGCAGGGGTGAGAATCCCGGAATACCCGAAATTCCCCTGGACATCCCGACGCCGGGCGGTCCAACGTCAGTTCCCGAACCCGGAGTCGTCCGAGGGCAGCTCGAGGTCGCTCTTCGCGAGCTCCTCGATGTTCACGTCCTTGAAGGTCAGCACCCGGACCTTGCGGACGAACCGGGCCGGCCGGTACATGTCCCAGACCCACGCATCCGCCATCGACACCTCGAAGAAGACCTCACCCTGGACCGAGTGCACCTGCAGCTCGTAGTCGTTGGTGAGGTAGAAACGTCGCTCGGTCTCGATCACGTACTTGAACAGGCCGACGACGTCCCGGTACTCCCGGTAGAGCTTGAGCTCCATCTCGGTCTCGTACTTCTCGAGATCTTCGGCACTCATCCAGGCGTCCCCTCAACTTGTCACGTCCACCCATTGTGGACCACCGCACCTGCCCTCAGAGCCTTACCGGAGTGACCGGCGGCCCCTCGGTCACCAGGAGTTCCAGGAAGTCCGCCAATCCGACCGGGTAGACCGTCTCGGCGGTGGTCCTGAGCTCCTCGATCGTCCACCAACGCGCCGCGAGCAACTCCGCGTGCTCGTCCGCCCCCATGCCGGAGTGGTCGAGCGCCGTCTCCGCGGTCCGCGCCAGGTGGAACCACTGCTCCTGGTCGTAGCGCTGTCCCCGAAAGGAGAACGAAGCCGTGCCGTGCGCCACCACCGGCCCCAGCTCCACGCCCCTCAGCCCGGTCTCCTCCGCGAGCTCGCGCACCGCCGCATCGCGGACGCTCTCGCCGGGTTCCAGGCCGCCGCCGGGGGTGAACCACCAGGTCACCTCCGGCACCGCCGGGTCCGAGGCCCGGAAGAGCAGGATGCGGTCCTGCCCGTCCAGCAGCAGGATCCGTGCGGCCCTGCGTCGTTTCGGCTCCATGGCGGCACTCCCCCCTCCCCTCGTTCCTCGCAACGGCTCCCCCGATCCTGCCACCCGGCACGACCGTCGGGGGCGATGTTCGCCAGAGCCGCGCGGGCGGGCGCGGCGGCCCCGTTGGCATCGTCCGTGGACGAGCGGACCGCGCGCGCCGTGGTGGCGCCGGTGGTCAGGCCGCCCGGCGGCGCCGGAGCCGGCGGGCCAGGCCAGCGGCGCCGCCCGCCGCGGAGACCAGCACGATCAGTGCTCCACCCGCGAGGCAGGCGTAGAAGGCCGGCTCCAGCGGTCCCGGCTCCCCGGCCTTCGCCCCGCCGATCGCGTCGAAGGCGGAGGTGCGGGCGAACAGACCGGTCCGCCCGAACGGCAGGACGGTGGCCTCCACCCGGGCCTCGACCTCGCTCGCGGCGATGGTGCCGCCGTCGATCTCCAGGTGCACGCGGGAGTCCAGCGAGCCCTGCCGGTTGTCGCCGAGCAGGAAGAGCCGCCCGGGCGGCACGTCCACGCTGAAGGTGCTGCCCTGCGGGCCCTGCGACGCCAGGTACGGCTCCTCCACCGGCTTGCCGTTGACGGTCAGCCGGCCGCCGTCGCCCGTGGTGGCCACCGTGTCGCCGCCGACGGCGACGACGCGCTTCACCATGAGCTGGCCGCCCCAGGCCTGGTCCCGGAAGACCACCACGTCGCCGCGGCCGACGGCCGAACCCTCGACCTCCCGCGCCAGCACGGTGTCCCCGGACTTGAGCGTGGGGGACATCGAGCCGGTCGGAATGCCGTACGGCCGGTAGTCCACGGCCATGACAGCGAAGCCACCGACCAGGAGCAGCAGGCCGAGCCCGATCAGTACGCCCTGCAGGACCGCTGCCGGTCTGCGCCGGGGCCGCGGGACGGCGGCCGGGCGCTCCGTCGCCTCTTCCACGACACTGCTCATCGACACCGTCCAACCCCGACCGAACCGGAAACGCTCACGGCGCGCCCGGGCCACAGGTGGAGAACCCGGCGGGCCGTGGCACGTCCGAGCAGATTACTCGTCGGTACCACGGCCCGCGCAAGACCTCGGGGCGCCCCGGCTGAGGTCAGGACGGATTCCGGCGCTCCGTGCGGTCCCGCAGTCGGCGCACCACCGGGAGCAGGGCGACGGCGCCGACCGCACCGGCCGTGGGCGGCACCAGCGGCACGGCCGCCGCCAGCCCCTTCTGGTCGAAGGTCGCCGGCACCGGGAGCGTCGCCCAGCGGTTCAGCGGCCAGGCCACCACGAACGCGCGGCCGATCACGTCGTCCACCGAGACGGTGCCGCCACCGGGCTGGTCCATGTGGAAGCGGGAGTCCAGCGAGTCGCCGCGGTGGTCGCCCATCACCCAGATGCGGCCCTCCGGCACCTTCACCGGGCCGAAGTCCTTCATCTGGCAGGGCGTGTTGCCGGGGTAGACGTACGGCTCGACGAGCGCGATCCCGTTGACCTTGACCGGACCGTCGCCCTCGCACTCGACGGTGTCCCCGCCGACCGCGATGACCCGCTTGATCAGGTCCTTCTCGTTGTCGGAGGGCATCAGACCGACGAAGCTGAGCACGTCCTGAATGCCGCGGACGAAGGAGTTGCCGCTCTGCTTGGTGGGCTCGTCGGCGAGCCAGCCGCCCGGGTCCTTGAACACCACGACCTCGCCGCGCTCGGGCTCGGCACCGAACCACGGCGTCAGCTTGTCCACCAGCACGCGGTCGCCGACCTGAAGCGTGTTCTGCATCGACTCCGACGGAATCGAGAACGCCTGGACGAAGAACGTCTTGATCACGAGCGCCAGGACGAGGGCGATGCCGATCAGGATCGGCAGCTCCTTCCAGAAGGAGCGCGGCTTGCGCTCCTTGTCCGCCGGCTTCTCCGGACTCCCCTCCAGGGAGCTCTCGTCGCGAAGACCGTCGGGGGCGTCACCCGTGCCGTTGCCCTGCTCGTCGGCGGACTGGGCCGCCGCGTCCGCGGCGGACGAGGGCACCGCGGACCCCGTGGACCGGGTCGCCCGGCCGCCGGAGCCCTCGGGCTCTCCGGCGCCCGAACGGGCGCCGATCACCAAATCCCCCACAACGTCTCCTCCCTGCTGTGCGGACGCCCGCGCGCCCGCGCTCACAGTGCCGCACAGCGGGCACCACACTCCACCACCGACCGTGAACGGCCCCGGGGCCGCCCTCCGGGCGACACCTGACACCAGCACAGCCGTCGGACGCGGCCGTTGTTGTCGGGTACCGGCCGCATCAGGACTTCTCTATCACTCCCAGGCATCCGGCTCGCGCTCCTACACGCGCGGCCCGCCCGGTCACCGGGTCGGGCCGGGCTAGGCCGAACGCCGCCCCGGCCGACGGCCGACGAGCGGAAGGATGCCCAACACACCCATAACGAGCGGAGGTTCCATCGGAACCGGCCCCGCGCCCGGCGAATCCGGCGCACTGCCACGGGCCTGCGGGGCCTTGGCCAGCTTGGAGAGTGAACTCGGCGCATCAAGTTGATTGATCCGGTCCACCGGCCAGACGATCGTGAACGCGCGGCCGACCACGCCGCTCAGCGGGATCGTGCCCTGTCCCGGATTCCCCATGTGGAAGCGGGAGTCGGCGGACACGTCCCGGTGGTCGCCCATCACCCAGAGCCGCCCCTGCGGGACCTTCACCTTGAAGGGCTGCCGGGAGGGCGGGTTGCCGGCCGCCAGGTACGGCTCGTCGATCGGGGTGCCGTTGACGCTGACGCGGCCCTGATCGTCGCAGCACTCCACGGTGTCCCCACTGACACCGATCACACGCTTGATCAAATCCTGCTCGCTGTCGGACGGCAGCAGCCCGACGAAGGTGAGGACCTGTTTGGCCCCGCGCAGCACCGGCCCGTCCTTGGACGGCTGGTGATCGGACTCCAGCCAACCGCCCGGGTCCTTGAACACCACGACGTCGCCGCGCTCCGGCTCGGCACCGAACCAGGGGGTGAACTTGTCCACCAGCACCCGGTCCCCGATCTGGATGGTCTCCTCCATCGACCCGGAGGGGATCACGAAGACCTGTACCAGGAACGTCTTCATCACCAGCGCCACCAGCAGCGCGACGACGACGATCAGCGGGAATTCACGCAACAGCGAGCGCCTGCGGCGACGCGCCGCCCGGCGCGCGGTGCGACGCCGATCGGCCCTGCCGCGGACGGGTATCGCTCCCTCCGGGTCGGACGGTCCCCCACCACCCGGTGAGCCCCCGGCGTCCCGCCGCCCGGCCGGGCGGGCGGCGGGCCCGGCGGTGGACCGGGCCGCGGAGCGATCGGCGGGGCGGTCGGCGACGCGTCCTCTACCTCTGGTCCCCATGGCCACCGCTCCCCCCTGCCGCTGCGAACGCCGACGACCGGTCCAGGCCGCCGGTCCAGTGACCGATCGGGTAGACCACCCAGTCCGCCCGGCCGATCACCCTGCCCTCCGGGACGAAGCCGCCGCCGGGCTCGCCCAAGTGGTCGCGCGAGTCACGGGAGGCGCTTCGGTGGTCACCCATCACCCAGAGCTTTCCGGCCGGGACGACCACGTCGAAGGCCACGTTCGACGGCTCGTCCCCCGGCGCGAGGTACGAGGACTCGTCGATCGGCACCCCGTTGACGGTGATCCGCCCGCCCGGGCCGGTACTGGTCACCCGGTCGCCACCGACGCCGATGACCCGCTTGACGTACACGGAGTCGCCAGCCGGGGCCAGGCCCAGGTCCTGGGCGAACGCGCGCAGCCCGTCCCCGAAGCCGGTCGGCTTGGCCGGTCCACGCCGGAAGGAGCCCGTCCCGTCGAAGACCACGACATCGCCGCGCTCGGGGTGACCTCCGAAGGCGTAGGCCAGCTTGTTCGCGACCAGGCGGTCGCCCGAGCGCAGGCTGTTCTCCATCGATGCGGAGGGCACCGAGAACGGCCGCGCCACAAAGGCGTTCACCAGCAACAGGGTGAGCAGGCAGATGCCCGCGAGCAGCAGCAGGTCACGCGAGCGCGAGCGTGGCCGGAGCTCCTCCGCGGCCGCTTCGGCTTCCCCGGCCCCGGCCTCCCCCGATCCACCCGCGGCTTCCGGCTCCCCGGCCGGTTCGGAGGCCCCGGTCCGCTCGGACGCGCCGGCCTTCTCCCCCTCGCCGGCCTCTTTCGCCTCGCCGCGCTCTTCAACCTCGCCGACCTCATCCGCCCCGCCGGCCGCTTCCGCCTCGCCGACAGCACCCGGCCGCCCGGTCGTTCCGGGCTCCTCGGACTCCCCGGAAACGGCCGCGGACCGCGGCGGCAAGTCCGCACCGGTGGGTGCGGGACGGCCGTCGCGGTCCGCGGATGGTTCGTGCGTGCTCATCGGAGGCTGAGCTTACCTTGCGGCAGCCGCGCCCCCCAGAGCGATCCGATCCCCCGACGAGGCCGGGGGACGGTGGATCAGCGGTCGCGCTTCTCCTTGATCTTCGCGGCCTTGCCGCGGAGGTCACGCAGGTAGTACAGCTTGGCGCGGCGGACCGCACCGCGGGTCACGACCTCGATCTTCTCGACGACCGGGGTGTGCACCGGGAAGGTGCGCTCCACGCCGACGTTGAAGCTGACCTTGCGAACGGTGAAGGTCTCGCCGACACCGGCGCCGTGGCGGCGGATGACGACGCCCTGGAAGACCTGGACACGGGAGCGGTTGCCCTCGATGACCCGGACGTGGACCTTCAGGGTGTCACCGGCGCGGAAGGCCGGGATGTCGCTACGCAGCGAGGCCGCGTCGACAGCAGCGAGCTTGTTGCTCATGTTGCTCTCCATCGCAGGCGCCACGGGCCGCCCACGGAAGTTCGTCACAATGGGGTCTGCTGCGGGCCGCGTCGGATGGCGATGATCCCCCCGTGGCGGGGGCACCGGTCCACGTGACCCCTACGGGAGGGGCCCAGCGACAGACAGCAGCGGCCTATTCTTCCACATCATCGGCCACGGACCGAAATCGGCCGAGGCCCTCGTCCCAGGCGAGCCCGAGGATGCTGAGCGCCTCGCGCTCCTTCTTGTCGAAGGCGCCGTACTGCCATCGTGCGACCAGGTCGGGGCGGTTCGCCAGGGTGCGGGCGAACGCCTGCTCGCGCCGCCAGCGGGCGATCCGGCCGTGGTTGCCGCTGAGCAGGACGTCCGGCACCGTCCGGCCGCGCCACTCGGCGGGCTTCGTGTAGACCGGGCCCTCCAGCAGGTCGGCCATCGCGCCCGGTGCGAAGGAGTCGTCGCGGTGCGACTCGGCGTTGCCGAGCACCCCGGGCAGCAGCCGGGCGATCGCCTCGACCATCACCAGGACGGCGACCTCGCCGCCGGCGAGCACGTAGTCGCCGATCGACACCTCGACCACCGGCATCCGGGTGGCGGCCTCCTCGATCACCCGACGGTCGATGCCCTCGTACCGGGCGGGGGTGAAGGTCAGCCACGGGCGGCCGGCAAGCTCCTGCGCCAGCTCCTGGGTGAACGGGCGGCCGCTGGGGGTGGGGACCACCAGCGTGGGCACCTCGCCCGCCGGCCCCTTGCCGATCACCGCGTCCAGGGCCTCGCCCCACGGCTCGGGCTTCATCACCATGCCGGGGCCGCCGCCGTACGGGCTGTCGTCCACGGTCCGGTGGACGTCGTACGTCCAGTCGCGCAGGTCGTGCACGTGCACGTCGAGCTGACCGCGGGCGCGGGCCTTGCCCACCAGCGAGATGTTCAGCGGCTCCAGGTACTCGGGGAAGATCGTGACGACGTCTATCCGCATACCGTCCTGGACAGCCGGCGTACCCGACGCGCTCAGCGCACCCGCAGCGCCCGGCGCACCCGAAGCGCTCGGCACTCCCGAAGCCTCCGGCGCACCCGACGCGCCCGGCAGACCCTCGGCGCCCGGCGAGGTCTCGATGGCGCTCACGCCGACTCCTCCGCCCCGGACTCCGTCGAGCCCTCCGCCTGCTCCGCGTCCCCCGACTCGCCCGGCTCGCCCGAGCCCTCGGTCGCGCCCCGCACGACCTCGGCCTGCTCCGGGTCGATCAGGCCGGGCGGCGGGTCGAGCACCGCGCGCTGGTTCTCCAGGTCGATGGTCGGCACGATGCGGCTGACGAACGGCACCAGCACCTCCGTCCCGTCCGGCTTCTTCACCGTGAGCAGGTCCTGGTAGGGCAGGTGGACGACCTCGGTCAGCTCACCGACCGGGGTGCCGTCGAGCAGCACCACGTCCAGGCCGATCAGCTGGTGGTCGTAGTACTCCTCCGGGTCCTCCGGGCGCTCCTCCGGGTCGACCTCGGCGATCAGGATGGTGCCGCGCAGCGCCTCGGCGCCGTTGCGGTCCTTGACGCCGGCGAAACGCAGCAGCAGCCGGCCGCTGTGCACCTTGCCGGACTCGACGGTCAGCGGCCCGGCCGACGCGGGGTCGGTGAGCAGGACGGCGCCCGGGCCGAGCCGGAGCTCCGGCTCGTCGGTGCGGACCTCGACGCTGACGTCCCCCCTGATGCCGTGGGCGCGGCCGATCTTGCCGACGACGAGCTGCACGGTGATCGTTCTCCTGGATCGGTGCTGTGGGTGCGGTGGTGCGTGGCTACGAAAGTGCGTTGTTGCGGTGGTACTGCGGTGCTGCGGTACTGCGGCGTCGCGGTACTGCGGTCGCCCTGGGGCGACGGTCGCCGCGCCGCGCTGCGGTCGCCGCGCGGCGCCCTGCAGAACGCGCAAAACAGAGAAGGCCGACCGGGACGCATGCGTCCCGGTCGGCCTCAAGCCCTGACGGCTGAACGAGCAGCGGCGTCAGCGAATGCTGTCCACGTCGACCAGGTCGACCCGGACGTTGCGACCGCCGAGGGCGCCGACCACGGTGCGCAGTGCGCGCGCCGTACGGCCGCCCCGGCCGATCACCTTGCCGAGATCATCGGGGTGCACCCGCACCTCGATGGTGTTGCCCCGGCGCAGGTTGCGCGAACGCACCTGCACCTCGTCGGGGTGCTCGACGATGCCCTTCACCAGGTGGTCGAGGGCGTCCTCGATCACGATCAGGCCTCGGCGGCGGCGTCGGCCTCAGCCTCGGCCTTGTCCGACTTCTTGGCCTTCGGGGTGATGGCGACACCGGTGGTGGCGTCCTCGAAGCCGGCGACGGCCTTCGCGAACAGGTGCGAGAAGTCCTCGACCTTCGGCTCGGCGACCTTCAGCGGCGCCGGAGCCGGCAGGCCCTTGAACTTCTGCCAGTCGCCGGTCAGCTTGAGGATGGCGAGCACCGGCTCGGTCGGCTGGGCGCCGACGGACAGCCAGTACTGGGCGCGGTCGCTGTCGACCTCGATCTTCGAGGGGTTGTAGGTCGGCTGGTAGATGCCGATCTCCTCGATCGCGCGACCGTCACGCTTGGTGCGGGCGTCGGCGACGACGATGCGGTAGTGCGGGGAGCGAATCTTGCCGAGACGCTTGAGCTTGATCTTGACTGCCACGGGAGTGGAATCTCCTGGTGTTGACGTGGGTGAGCAGCCTCGCCGTCGCGTGGGGTTGCGGGGCGGGCCGTTCAAGGGACACGCCAGCCGTAGGAGAGAGGGGTCCTGCTCGGCTGCCGAGTACTCAGCTGTCCATTCTGCCATATCGGCGGCGACAGCCTTCACCGGGCCTTCGCAGGTCCGACCGGGAGCCCCCGCTCCCGGTCAGCCCGAACACGCCCGGCGTGTCCTCCGCGTACCGGCACGCGCGGCGGTTCTGCCGCCCGCGCCGTCTGTCCACACCAACCGAAGTAGATCCACGCCGACCGAAGTCGGCGGTCGACACCGCCGGTCATCACCGGCGGCCGTTCCGACCGGACCGCTGCCCGCACAGCCGTCGGTCGGTACTGCTGCTTCCGCCGTCAGGCGATCTTGAACGGCTGCTGGCACGCGCCGCAGACGATGGACGCCTGCGCGAGCACCGAGGGAACGACGCGGACGTTGCGCCCGCAGCCGCACACCGCCTTGACCCGGACGCCGCCCCCGGAGGAGCCGTGCCGTGCCGCCGGGCCACGGAAGGCCCGCGTGGTGCCGTCACCGGCCACCGCCTCCTGGTGCGCGCCGAGGGCGCGGTCCAGGCGTTCGATGGTCTCCGCGTACCGCTCCCGCGTCTCCTTGAGCATGGTCACCTGGGAGAAGCCGCTGCTGGCGTGCGGTTCGACCGGGTGGGCCAGGCCCAGCTCGGAGGCGAGGAGCAGGAAGCGCCGGTTGTGGTAGCGGCCGGCCCGCGAGGTGTCCCGGATGTCCCGGGCCGCGGCCAGACCATGGGCAGCCTCGTGGAGGAGCCGCTCGAAACCGAGCCGCGTGCCACAGGCCGAGGAGGACTCGCCGATCAGCGCCTCGGGCGAGGCGAGGTCGGGAAGGTCCTGGTGGAAGGCCTGGATGTCGCTCCAGGCGGCGGCCAGTTCGGCCGCGAGGACGAGGGGCTGTGTCGTGCTCACGCTAGACCAACGATGGAGTGAGAGCCGATGTTCCGCACGTTCCCGATCTCCGGGAATTCCCAGGAAACTCTCAGGAATGTACGAGCGCGCGCAATTCGCGCGTTCCGGATCTGACGCAAGACCAACCCCCTGCCGGTTTGGGCCCGTCGCAACTCGGCGAGCCTCGTCATTTCCGTCCGGGAACGGGCTGTCGCCCCCAGGACGTACGTACGACCCATGATCCTGTCGAGTTGACAGGGCCACGGGCCGTACACCGTACCGCTATTCCGTTAATACCGGCAGTTGACCGGCCAGTAGGTATGCCGCCGCGCGAGACGACGCCTGGACGGTTACGAGCCGAATTCCGGACGGCCGATGTCGTTGCCTGTCCATACTCACCAGTACCGGTCCGTTTGCGACACCGGTACGACACCTCGGAGACGCGGCCGGGACAGCACTGTGACACGGCGAAAGCGCTCAAAAGCGCCCCGAGAGCCCCCGAACGCACCCGAAGGCCCCCCTCCCGGGCGCCCGCGGAAGCCACGGAAGCCCCGGAACATCCCCGGCGGGGCCCTGGACGGAACCCGAACCGCCCGAACGGCGCAGGCTCCCCCCAGCGGCACCGGCTCGCCCCGAAACGGCACCCAGGCTCCCCCGGAACCACCCCGACACGCCCTGGCACGCCCCGGCGCGCCCTCCACGGCCCCAGCACACCCCGGAACCGCCCCGGACCGCCCGGAACCACCGGAGCCGCCCCGGAACCACTCGGGACCGCCCTGGGCGGCCGCACGCCGCGCACAGGGGCCCGGAACGCGCCGGACGCCCCCGGCCGCACAGGGCGGCAGCAGGGGCGTCCGGGCCGGTCGAGCTCCCGCGCGTCAGTACGCGCGCGCCACGATGGCGATGTTGCCGTCCTGGTCGTCCGTCTGCGGCACCGAGCCGTCGGCGGCCACGATGCACCGCACCGAGACGCCCTGCTCGGCCAGCTTGGCCTCGCCCTCCGGGCCCAGCTCGGCCCAGGAGATCCGGCCCCAGCCGGTGGCCGCGGCCTCGATGGCCTCGTCGATGGTCTTCACGTCGACGGTGCGGGCCTCGCGGCGCTCGCGGGACTGGCGCAGCAGCAGCGCCTGGTCCTCCTCCAGGACGCCCGGGAGCAGCGCGGCCAGGGCGTCGATCGAGACCGGCTCCTTGCCGCCGGGGATCCGGCGGGCGAGCATCGCGGTGCCGTTCTCCAGGTCGCGCGGGCCGACCTCGATGCGCAGCGGCACACCCTTGAGCTCCCAGTCGACCGCGCGGCGGCCGAACGGGGTGTCGGTGCGGTCGTCGACGACCACACGGATGCCGGCGGCCTCCAGCTGGGCGCCGATCTCGCGGACCTTGGCGATCACCGCGTCGTCGCCCTTGATGGCGAGGACGACGGCCTGGACGGCGGCCAGGCGCGGCGGGACGCGCAGGCCGTTGTCGTCGCCGTGGGACATGATCAGGCCGCCGACCATGCGGGTCGAAACGCCCCAGGAGGTCTGCCAGACGTACTCGCGCTCGGCGCCCTGGAGCTGGTAGGTCGTGTTGAACGCCTTGGCGAAGTTCTGGCCCAGCTCGTGGCTGGTGCCCATCTGCAGCGCCTTGCCGTCACCCATCATGCCTTCGAGGGTGAGGGTGTTGATGGCGCCGGCGAAGCGCTCCTTGGCGGTCTTGCGGCCGAGCACGACGTCGATGCCGAGCACGTTGGTCATGAAGTCGCCGTAGACCTGGGTGTGGATCATCGACGCGTAGTCACGGGCGTCCTCGTAGGTGGCGTGGGCGGTGTGGCCCTCCTGCCAGAGGAACTCGGTGGTGCGCAGGAAGACGCGCGGGCGCAGCTCCCAGCGGACCACGTTGGCCCACTGGTTGATCAGCAGGGGCAGGTCGCGGTGGCTCTGGACCCACTTGGAGAAGTACTCGTTGATGATCGTCTCGGAGGTGGGCCGGACGACGACCGGCTCCTCCAGCTGCTTGCCGCCGCCGTGGGTGACCACCGCGAGCTCGGGGGCGAAGCCCTCGACGTGCTCGGCCTCCTTGGTCAGGTAGGACTGCGGGATGAACATCGGGAAGTACGCGTTCTGCGCGCCGGCCTTCTTGATCCGGGCGTCCATCTCCTGCTGCATCCGCTCCCACAGGCCGTAGCCGTACGGTCGGATGACCATGGTGCCGCGCACCGGACCGTTGTCGGCCAGCTCGGCCTTGTTGATGAGGTCCTGGTACCAGCGCGGGAAGTCGTCCGCCTGGGGGGTGAGAACGGGTGCCTTTGCCATGGGGCGAATGGTACGGGGAGCGGGGCCCTGACTTCGAATCGGATGCCCGCGGGGGCCGCCGAGCGGCCTTCCGCCAGGGGGCGCACGACCGCGACACGCGCGCACCACCCCGCACCCCTCTGGACGCCGCGCCCGAGCCGCTGTTCGCTGGAGTGGGGCGGGACTTTGGGGGAGCCGTAGCAGCACACCGAAGGACCGGATGGGAGGCCGCGATGGCTTCAGCTCGGACGACCGGCACGACCGTACGACCCGCGGGCGCACGACCGCACGACCCGCCGCCCGCGACCGCGTGGCCCGAGCGGGCCCGCGATTGGGCGGAGATCCAGGAACGCATGCTGGTGCCGCTCTACGAGGCGGTCTACGACCGGCTGGAGGTCGGCCCGGCGACCAGCGTCCTGGGCCTGGGCTGCCGGTCCGGTCTGGCCCTGCTGCTGGCCGGCGAACGGGGTGCACAGGTCGCCGGCCTGGAGCCGCAGGACGAGCTGCGCGCGCTGGCCCGGGGCCGGCGGCTGAAGGTCGGCGCGGGTGTCCGGCCGGCGCCGGACGTCCCCCGCTCGGCCCATTCGCTGGTCACCGTTTTCGAGCAGTTGCCGGGGGCGGCCGAACCGGGGCGGCTGGTCGCCGAGGCGGCCCGGCTGACGCTGCGCGGCGGGCACGTGGTGCTGGCCGCGTGGGGGCCGCCGGAGCGGTGCGAGAGTGCGGCCGTGCTGGACGTGGCGCGCCGGATGGCCGGGCGCACCACCGCGCGCGACCCGTTCGGGCTGAGCACGCCCGGCGCCCTGGAGGACCTGCTCGCCCCGGCGGGCCTGCGTCCGGCCGGCAGCGGCCGGGTGGGCTGCCCGTTCGCCTACCCGGACCTCGACAGCGCCGTGCGTGGACTGCTCTCCACCGGCCTGTACGACGCCGCGGCGGAGTTCTCCGGACTGCCGCTGGTGGCGAAGGAGCTGGAGGAGGCGCTGCACCCGTACCTGCGCCCGGACGGCTCGGTGCGGATGGAGAACGTCTTCCGGTACCTGGTCGCCGAGCAGCCGCGCTGAACCGCCGACGGGCCCCGGCGGCCCTGCGCGGCCCCGGCGGCTCTGCGCGGCCCCGGCGGGGGCCCGGCCACGCCCCGCCCCGGCCCGCACCGACCGGCTACGCCCCGGCGCCCGGCCACTCCTCCGCGGTCAGCGCGAACCGCTCGTGGTCCCGCCAGGCACCGCCCAGGAACAGCATCCGGGGCGTGAACCCCTCGTGCCGGAAGCCCAGCCGCTTCACGAGCCCGATCGAACGCTGGTTCTCCGGCTGCACGTTGATCTCCAGTCGGTGCAGCCCCAGACCCCCGGCGGTCTGCGGGGCGAAGCAGCGGTCGACCACCAGACGGACGCCCTCGGTCATCCGGCCGGTGCCGGCGAACGGGAGGTAGGAGTCGTAGCCGAGCGACGCGTTGCAGAACCGGCCCATCACGATGTTGGCGACGTTCACCTTGCCGACGATCCCGCCGGTCTCCTGATCGATGATCAGGAAGGTTCGCAGGCCCGCCCCTTGCCTCTCCAGGAGGTCCGGGAGTCCGTCCGGCTCGACCGGGTTCCACTGTCCGATGTGCTCGGCGGACCGCCGGACCGCCTCGGAGTACGCCGCCTCGTCCCCGGCCCGCGGGGCCCTGATCGTCACTCTCACTCCACCATCATCGGACATGCGAACGGCCCGCCGCCCGGGGACCGGGCGGCGGGCCGCGCGTGTGGAGCGGGGGCCCGCAGCGGGGCCCGGGACCTGCCGGCCCCGGGATCCGCGGGCTCCGGACCTACAGCAGGTCCTTGAACTCCTTGGGGAGCTCGAAGTCGGCCGGGCCCTTGCCCGCGCCGAGGCCGAACGCGCCGCCGTCCTGGGCCGGGCCCTGGCCGGGGCCGAGGGCGCGGCGCTCGGCGGCCGCGGCCTCCTCCTGCGCCCGCTTCAGCGGGTTGCCGCTCTTGCGCTTGCCCTTGGCCACGGGGGCCTTCTTGGCGGACTTCTTCGAGCCGCCGCCCATGCCCGGGATCCCCGGCATGCCCGGGATGCCCTTGCCGGAGGCCATCGCGGACATCATCTTGCGGGCCTCGAAGAACCGCTCGACCAGGTTGTTGACCTCGCCGACCTGGACGCCGGAACCCTTGGCGATGCGCAGCCGGCGCGAGCCGTTGATGATCTTCGGGTCGGTCCGCTCGGCCGGGGTCATCGACTTGATGATGGCGCCGACCCGGTCGACGTCCTTGTCGTCGATGTTGTTGATCTGCTCGCGGATCTGGCCCATGCCGGGCAGCATGCCCAGCAGCTTGGAGATCGAGCCCATCTTCCGGACCTGCTCCAGCTGGGCCAGGAAGTCGTCGAGCGTGAAGTCCTTGCCGCCGCCCTGCAGCTTGGAGGCGATCTTCTCGGCCTCGGCCTGCGAGAAGGTCTGCTCGGCCTTCTCGATCAGCGAGAGCACGTCGCCCATGCCGAGGATGCGCGAGGCCATCCGGTCCGGGTGGAAGGCGTCGAAGTCGTCGACCTTCTCGCCGTTGGAGGCGAACATGATCTGCCGGCCGGTGACGTGCGCGACCGACAGCGCGGCACCGCCGCGGGCGTCGCCGTCGAGCTTGGAGAGCACCACACCGGTGAAGTCGACGCCGTCGAGGAAGGCCTGGGCGGTGGTGACCGCGTCCTGGCCGATCATCGCGTCCACGACGAACAGGACCTCGTCCGGGTTCACCGCGGCCCGGATGTCGGCGGCCTGCTGCATCAGCTCGGCGTCGATGCCGAGGCGGCCGGCGGTGTCGACGATGACGACGTCGTACTGCTTCTGCTTCGCGTACTCGATCGAGTCGCGGGCGACCTGCACGGGGTCGCCGACGCCGTTGCCCGGCTGCGGGCCGTAGAAGGCCACGCCCGCGCGCTCGGCGACGACCTGCAGCTGGTTGACGGCGTTGGGGCGCTGGAGGTCGCACGCGACCAGCAGCGGGGTGTGCTTCTGCTTCTTCAGCCAGTGGCCGAGCTTGCCCGCGAGGGTGGTCTTACCGGCACCCTGGAGACCGGCGAGCATGATCACCGTCGGGCCGTTCTTGGCGAACTTCACCCGGCGGGTCTCGCCACCGAGGATGGCGATGAGCTCCTCGTTGACGATCTTGACGATCTGCTGGGCCGGGTTCAGCGCGCCGGAGACCTCGGAACCGAGGGCGCGCTCCTTGACCTGCTTGATGAAGGCCCGCACGACCGGCAGCGCGACGTCCGCCTCCAGCAGCGCGATGCGGATCTCGCGGGTGGTGGCGTCGATGTCCGCCTCGCTGAGGCGGCCCTTGCCCCGGAGGTTCTTGAACGTCGCTGCGAGGCGATCGGAAAGGGTGTCGAACACGTCGTCGCGGGTCCTCTGCGGCATCGGTATCGGTACGGTCGTCGCCCCCAAGGGTATCCGGCCGCCCCGGGAACGGTCTCCACCCCTGGGTGGACGGCCCCGCACGGCCCCCCGGGAGGCCCGGGGGCGCCGGGGTCCCGGAGGTACCGGGGGTCCGCGAGGCCGCGCGCCCCGGCACCCCCGGGGGCTCAGCCCAGCGCCGCCCGGACCGCGGCCGCCACCTCCCCGGCCCGCTGCGGGCTGAGCGGGCGGCCCGCCTCGTCGGTCAGGTAGAAGGAGTCGACGGCGTCCGCGCCGATGGTGCTGACGTGCGCGGTCCGGACCCGGACGCCGGCCCCGTCCAGCGCCCGTCCGATCCGGTGCAGCAGGCCCGGCGCGTCGTGGGCGCGCACCTCCAGCACGGTCGCCGTGGCCGAGGCCACCGCCGGGGCCACCGCGACCAGCGGCGGCGGGGTGGGGATGCCGCGGCGGCGCGGGGCGGCCGCGTCGCGCTCGGCGAGCCGGCGCGCGACGTCCAGCGAGCCCTCCAGCGCCCGCCGCAGGTCGGCCCGGAGCCGGGCCGCCTCCGGCAGCTCGCCGAACTCGGCGGCCACCGTCCAGGACAGCAGCAGGACCGGCCCGGCGCCGATCGGGTCCAGTTCGCGCAGACCGGCCGAGCGGACGGTCAGCCGGTGCAGCGCCAGCACCCCGGCGACGGTCCCGAGCAGGCCCGGCCGGTCGGGGACGGCGAGGGTCAGCCGGACGCCCATCGGCTCGGGTCCCTCCTCCCCCGCGCCCGGCTCCGCCGCGCCCTCCCCGGCCCGGGCCGGGGCCGCCGTCCGGGCCGACACCTCGGCCTGGGCCAGCAGCGAGAGCGCCGGCCCGCCGGTCCGGGCGGCCTCCACCGCCAACCGCTCCTGCTCGGCGGTCGGCTCCTCGTGATGGCCGGCGCCGGAGGTCGGCAGGGGGTAGCCGCCGGCCAGCCGCGCGGCGGCGCGGGCGGTGAGCCCGTCCACCAGCGAGGCCCGCCAGCGGCTCCAGGCGGCCGGGCCGGTGGCGGTGGCGTCGGCCTCGGTCAGCGCGTGCAGCAGCTCCAGCTGCGGCAGGGTGGCCACCACCTTGGTGATCGCCTCCACGGTGGCCGGGTCGTCCGGGTCCCGCCGGGTCGCGGTGTCCACCAGGGTGAGGTGATGGCGGACCAGCATCCCCAGCGTCTCCACCGACTCCCGGTCGAAGCCCATCCGGACCGCCACGTCGCGGACGATCACCTCGCCGGCCTCGCTGTGGTCGCCGGGCCAGCCCTTGCCGATGTCGTGCAGCAGCGCGGCGACCAGCAGCAGGTCCGGCCGGGCCACCCGGCGGGTCATCGCGGCGGCCCGCACCGCCGTCTCCACCAGGTGCCGGTCCACCGTCCAGCGGTGCACCGCGTTGCGCTGCGGCCGGCAGCGGACCCGCTCCCAGTCCGGCAGCAGCCGGGTGATCAGCCCCTCCGCCTCCAGCGCCTCCCAGACCGGCAGGCAGGCCTCGCCGGCGCCGAGCAGGGTGACCAGCTGTTCGCGCGCCTCGTCCGGCCAGGGCACCGGCAGCGGGCGGCACTCGGCGGCCAGCCGGCGCACGGTCGCGTAGGAGATGGTCAGCCCGTTCTGGGCCGCGGCGGCCGCGGCGCGCAGCGGCAGCACCGGGTCGGCGGCCGGCCGGGCGCCCTGGGCCAGCACCGCCTCGCCGTCCTGCTCGACGACGCCCTCGGCGAGCGGGCGGCGCTCGACCGCGCCCCGGGCGACCGCCCCCGCGCCGCGCCCGGCTCCGGTGAACGGGAAGGCGAGCCGGGACATCCGGCGGCCCCGGCCGGAGCGGGCCGCCAGCACCCGGTCCACCGCCCGCCAGGTGACGTCGCTCGCGTAGGCGATGGTGCGGGCGGCCTCGTAGACCTGGCGCAGCAGGGTGTCGGCGTCCAGCACGCCGAGCCGCTCGGCGACCTGGTCCTGGTCCTGGAGGCTGAGCCGCTCGGTGGCCCGGCCGGTGGCCAGGTGCAGCGCGTCCCGGACGTCGGCGAGCCGCAGCGCGGCGGCGTCCAGGCCGTCGCGCGGGGCGTCGGCCAGCCAGGTGGCGGCGACCGCGTTGAGGGCCACGACGTCCCGCAGGCCGCCGCGGGCCTCCTTGAGGTCCGGCTCCAGCAGGAAGGACAGCTCGCCGTGGCGCTCGGCGCGCTCCCGGCCGAGCTCGCGCAGCCCGGGCAGGCGGTCGGCGGCCCCGGCCCGCCAGTCGGCCAGGACGGCGGAGCGCAGCCCGGCGGTGAGCGCCGGGTCGCCGGCGACGTGCCGGGCGTCCAGCAGGCCCAGCTGCGCCTTGAGGTCGGCGGCGGCGACCGCGCGGGCCTCGGCGGGGGTGCGCACCGCGTGGTCGAGGGCGGCACCGGAGTCCCAGACCGGGTACCAGATCCGCTCGGGCAGCTCCGGGTCGAGCGGGCCGTCGTGCAGCAGCAGGACGTCGAGGTCGCTGCGCGGGGAGAGCTCGCCGCGCCCGTAACCGCCGACGGCGACCAGGGCCACGCCGGCCGGGGCGCCGGCCGCGGCGAGCAGGCCGGCCAGCCAGTCGTCGGTGAGCGCGGCCAGGGCGGTGCGGCGGGCGCTCCCGGTGAGGTCGGGACGCTCCAGCAGCCGGGCCCGGGCGGCACCGTAGTCGGGAAGCTCCTCGCGCTCCGGCCGGCGACCGGGCGGCGACCCCGGTCCGTCGGCGGGCAGGTGGGGCGGGTCGGTTTCGGTGGCCATCGGAGTCCCCGTCCGTCGTCGTGCGATTGAGCGAGCGGCACTGATACGCCGTCAGCGGACCTGCGACCACGGGGTGGTCGCAGGCCCGCCTGCGGGTCGATCGAGCTGAATGCTAGAGGGAGCGCCCGGAGCTGCTAGAGGGCGTCGGGGCCGCGCTCACCGGTCCGCACCCGGACGGCCGTGTCGACCGGGACGCTCCAGACCTTGCCGTCGCCGATCTTGCCGGTCCTGGCCGCCTTCACCAGTACGTCGATCAGCTGATCGGCGTCGTCGTCCTCGACCAGGACCTCGATTCTGACCTTGGGCACCAGGTCCACGGTGTACTCCGCGCCCCGGTAGACCTCCGTGTGGCCGCGCTGGCGGCCGTAGCCGCTGGCCTCGGTGACGGTCAGGCCGTGCACTCCGAAGGCCTGCAGGGCGGCCTTCACGTCGTCCAGGCGGTGCGGCTTGATGACTGCGGTGATGAGCTTCATCAGGCGTCGACCTCGGTCTTCTCGGTGTTCTTCGCCGTGCTGGTCGCGGTGCTCTTCGCCGCGCCCTTCGCGGCGGGCTCGGCGGCGGCGGTGGTGGCGGACGCGGTCGGGGCGGCGACCACGGCCGCGGCCGGGGCCACGACGGTGCGGGCCAGACCGGCGCCCACCGCGCTGAAGTCGTACGCGGACTCGGCGTGCTCGGCCTGGTCGATGCCGGCCACCTCGACCTCCTCGGCGACCCGGAAGCCGACCGTCTTGTCGATGGCCTTGGCGAGCAGCCAGGAGAGCACGAAGGAGTAGACGGCGACCACGGCCACGCCCATCGCCTGCTTGCCGAGCTGCTCCAGGCCGCCGCCGTAGAACAGGCCCTTGGCGGTCTGGCCGACGGTGCCGGTGGCGAAGAGGCCGACCAGCAGCGAGCCGATCGCGCCGCCGACCGCGTGCACGCCGACCACATCGAGCGAGTCGTCGAAGCCGAAGCGGTACTTGAGGCTGATCGCCGCGGCGCAGACGGCGCCCGCGATCAGGCCGATCGCCACCGCGCCGAGCGGGCTGACCGAGCCGCAGGCCGGGGTGATCGCGACCAGGCCGGCCACCGCGCCGGAGGCGGCGCCCAGCGTCGTGAACGCGCCGTGCCGGAGCTTCTCGTAGATCAGCCAGCCGACCAGCGCGGCCCCCGTGGCGACCTGGGTGTTGACCAGCGCCATCGCGGCGACGCCGTTGGCGGCCAGCGCCGAGCCGGCGTTGAAGCCGAACCAGCCGAACCAGAGCAGCCCGGAGCCGAGCATCACCAGCGGCAGGCTGTGCGGGCGCATCGGGTCCTTCCTGAAGCCGACCCGCTTGCCGAGGACCAGGCAGAGCGCCAGGCCGGCCACACCCGCGTTGATGTGCACGGCGGTGCCGCCGGCGAAGTCGATCACGCCGTTGCGGTCGCCGAGCCAGCCGCCGTTCCCGCCGTCGAAGAAGAAGACCCAGTGCGCCACCGGGAAGTACACGACGGTCACCCAGAGGGCGATGAACAGGCCCCAGGCGGTGAACTTGGCCCGGTCCGCGACGGCGCCGCTGATCAGCGCCGGGGTGATGATCGCGAACATCAGCTGGAAGGCGGAGAACGCGGTCACCGGGATCGTCCCGGCGAGGTCGTTCAGGCCGATGCCGCGCATCCCCAGGTAGTCCAGGTTGCCGATCAGGCCGGCGCCCGAGTCGGGCCCGAAGCTGAGCGAGTACCCGTAGAGGACCCAGAGCACGCTGACGATGCCCAGCGAGAGGAAGCTCATCGCCAGCATGTTGAGCGTGCTCTTGGCCCTGACCATGCCTCCGTAGAAGAAGGCCAGGCCCGGGGTCATCACCATGACCAGGGCCGCACAAATGAGCACGAAGGCGGTATCGCCTGCGCTGAAGCCGTCCGGCATCGGCGTCTCCTCATGAATGGAAGCCGCTCCACACCCGGGTTACCTGTCCCGTGCCACCCGGGGTGTCGGCGATGAGTAGGAGAGTGCCGAAGGCTGGTTTCCGCCGATGCGGCCCGTTGTTTCACGACCGTGACGGCGGCGACGACAGGGTTACACCTGCGTGAACCACGGCCACGCCGGGGCGCCGGATGGGTTACCGTTCCGCCGCCCGGCACGCGGAGTGCCGCGCCGGCCACCGAACGTGGCGGAAGCCGGCCGTCACGTGGGCCCGCCGGAAACGGCCGCCGACCGCGGCGGCGGCGGCCGGCACGGTCGGCGGGGGGTGGGCGGAGTTCGGGAGAGGGGGGCGCGTGGCGCGGGGACCGGGATGCCCGCGCCGGGCAGGCCGGGCGCCGGAACGGCCGGGAGGAGCGCCGGGCAGGCGGCCGCCAAGGCGACCGCAAGGCCGGGAAGGCCGGGAAGGCCGGGAGCGCCTCGAACGCCGCGATCAGACCACCGAGACGTACTCCGGGATGTCCTGGACCACCCGCTCCTGGAGCCGGTTCACCGCGTCCACGCCCTTGAACCGGGCCGCGGCGGCCTCGGTGGTCTTGCGCACCCGGGAGTTCAGCCGCTCCGAGCGGACCTTGCCGGCGATGTCCACCGCCTGCTCGGCCATCACCGCGGCCTGCTCCGCCTCGTTCTGCAGCAGGTGGACGCTGGCCATGCCGATCAGGTTGAAGGCGTAGGAGCGGACGTGGTCGCCGTCCTGGCGGAACAGGTCGACCGCGCGCTCCATCACCGGGGCGGACATCGAGGCGTACAGCGCGGCGTTGTCGGAGTGGTAGGCGAGGTCGCGGAAGGAGTGCGCGTTCTCGGCGTTCAGCTCGGCCGGCGAGAAGAACTTCAGCCAGTCCGGGTCGCCGTCGCCCTCGCGGATGTCGGTGAAGGTGTCCTCGGCCAGCCGGACCGCCCGGGCGCAGCGGTTGACCTCGCCGATGGTGGCGTAGGCGCGCGCCTCCATCGCGTAGAGCAGCGACTGCTGGCGCGGGGTGGCGGTGTCCCGGCTGCCGTACTGGGCCAGGTGGATCAGCTCCAGGGCGTCCTCGCCCCGGTTCAGGTGGATCATCTGGCGGCTCATGTCGGTGAGGATCAGTGCGCCGAACGGGCGGTCGCCGGCCTCCTTGGCCGCGTGCAGCGCCAGCACGTAGTACTTCTGCGCGCTCGGGTGCATGCCCACGTCGTACGACATCCAGCCGGCCAGGTGGGCCAGCTCGGCGGTGAGGCGGAACAGCCGCTTGGTGGTCGCCTCGGGGTAGGTCTCCTGGAGCAGGTCGGTGACCTCGTGGAGCTGGCCGACGACGGCCTTGCGGCGCAGCCCGCCGCCGTTCTGGGCGTCCCACTGCCGGAACATGACGGTGGTCTGCTCCAGCAGTTCCAGCTCGGGCTCGGAGAGCCGGCCGGTGAACGCCTCGCCACCGTTGACCGCGGCCAGGATCGGGGTGGGCGCGCCGGTCGGGCCGGGGGCCAGCCAGCGCTGCATCGGCTCGATCAGCGCGGCGCCGGCCGTCAGGGCGAGCGAGGTGCCCAGGAAGCCGCGCCGGTTGAGCATCAGGTCGCTGCGTGAGTAATCGCTGATCAGCTGGACGGTCTGCGGCGCGCTCCACGGCAGGTCGACGCCGCCGCCGACGGTGGAGACCGGGATGGCGGCCCGCAGCCCGAGGTCCTCGATGGAGACCACCGAACCGAAGCGCTCCGAGAACAGCTCCGACATGATCTTCGGGATCGGCTCGCGGGGCTGCTCGCCGTCCAACCAGCGGCGCACCCGAGAGGTGTCGGTGGAGACGTGATGGGCGCCGATCTGACGGGCCCGGCGGTTGACCTGGCGGGCCAACTCCCCCTTGGACCAGCCACTGCGGGTGAACCACGTGGTCAGCTTCTCATTGGGTTGCTTCTCTGCCATGGGTAACGTCCCCATCCCGCCCGGCCCCTGCTCCGGGGCCCCCGATCGTGACCGCCCGACGGTTGCGGGCTCTTGCCAGACGTGCCGTACCTGAGGTGCGGTAGGAACCGCACACCGAACCGTTGGTCGCACTGGTGTGCCATCGTCGCGGACGCGGCGTCAGTTTCCTCAACTCCCGCCCCCCTTGGGCTCGGAGCGGACTCTCCGACGATGTCCGTGTGCTGAACGTAATGCTTTGCGCAACAGCCCGGGGAGCGGCCCTGGCGAAACGCCACCTTTCGCCACCCCCAGGAGTGAACCGAAGCAAGTCCGCACACGCTTCACTGGGTAGTCCCGACGGCCCGGCATATGCGGGCCGCCAAGTCCCCACCGGAATCCGGCTCAGCACGGCAACCCACAGCAGCCACAGGCGAGTTTGCCGCCCGCTCTGATCGACGGCCGTCTCGCGCACACGACGATCCGGCATCGGCCCCGACCGCCACAAGGGGCGCCCGAGGCGCACCACCGCAACAGGCGCACGCCACGCGCTGCGCGCCGCCACCGCACAACGCACCACGCAACGGACAATCAACACAAAGTCACCGTCCCGTAACCATCGGCAACGAGAACCTGTTGGGGGAGGCATGGACAACCTGTTCGGCGAACTTCGACTGGGGCACCTGCGGTTGGCCCCGCTGGGGGTGCGCCGCCGCACCCGGGTCACCGCGTCCCAGGCCGCCGCGGAGTACACCGGCCGCTGGGGCTGGGCGGTCGCCGTCGGCACCCCGGCCGCGCCGACCGGCGACCCGGCCCGCTGCCGGTGCGGCACGCCCCGCTGCGCCGCCCCCGGCCTGCACCCCGTCCCCGGCGACGAGCCCGCCGCCCGGTCCGGCGCCGACGTCTCGGTGCTGTTCCCCACCGGTCGCGCCTTCGACGTCCTGGACGTCCCCGAGCAGGCCGGCCTGCAGGCCCTGGTCCGGCTGGAGCGGATGGGCACCCAGGTCGGCCCGGTGCTGGCCGCACCCACCGGCCGGCTGCAGTTCCTGGTCGCCGCCGGCACCGCCCGCCGACTGCCCGACCTGCTGTACCGGATGGGCTGGGACGACGCCGCCCTCGACCTCGCCTGCCACGGCGAGGGCGGCTACGTCGCCGCCCCGCCCACCGTGCTCGGCGGTCTCGGCCCGGTCCGCTGGCTGCGCCGCCCCACCCGCGACAACGCCGGCTGCCCGCCCGAGGCCCGGCTGCTCCTCGGCACCCTCGCCTACGCCTGCCACCGCGGCCGCGAGCGCACCGCCGAGCCCGCCTGGCTCGCGTCGTAATTCGCCCGCTCGCCGCCGGTCCGCCCCTGCCCGGTGCCGACGGTCGGCACTCCGACGCCGCTCTCCCCCGGCCGCCGGCCGGGGGTGCCTCCGGCTCACGGCGTCCTCGCTCCTTCCGCACGGCAGCGGGTACGACGAAGGGCCCGCCCCTCGCGGAGCGGACCCTTCACCGGTGGCGACCGGGGCTCAGTCCCCGATCAGCGCGTCCACGAAGGCACCCGGTTCGAACGGCGCCAGGTCGTCCGCGCCCTCGCCGAGACCGATCAGCTTGACCGGCACCCCCAGATCGCGCTGGACCGCGACCACGATGCCGCCCTTCGCCGTGCCGTCCAGCTTGGTCAGCACGATGCCGGTGATGTCGACCACCTCGGCGAATACCCGGGCCTGGATCAGGCCGTTCTGACCGGTGGTGGCGTCCAGCACCAGCAGCACCTCGTCCACCGGGCCGTGCTTCTCGACGACCCGCTTGACCTTGCCCAGCTCGTCCATCAGGCCGGTCTTGGTGTGCAGTCGGCCGGCGGTGTCGACCAGCACGGTGTCGGCACCCTCGGCGATGCCCTCCTTGACCGCGTCGAACGCGATCGAGGCCGGGTCGCCGCCCTCGGGGCCGCGCACGGTCCGCGCGCCGACCCGCTCGCCCCAGGTCTGCAGCTGGTCCGCGGCGGCGGCACGGAAGGTGTCGGCGGCGCCGAGCACCACCTTGCGGCCGTCGGCGACCAGGACCCGGGCCAGCTTGCCGGTGGTGGTGGTCTTGCCGACGCCGTTGACGCCGACGACCAGGACGACCGCCGGGCCCTCCGCGTGCTTGGTGGAGTGGACGGTGCGGTCGGCGTCCGTGCCGATCAGCTCGACGAGCTCCTCGCGCAGCAGCCCGCGCAGCTCCTGCGGGGTGCGGGTGCCGAGCACCTTCACCCGGGTGCGGAGCCGCTCGACCAGCTCCTGGGTGGGGGCGACGCCGACGTCGGCGGTCAGCAGGGTCTCCTCGATCTCCTCCCAGGTGTCCTCGTCCAGGTGCTCCCGGGAGAGCAGCGAGAGCAGGCCCTTGCCGAGCGAGTTCTGCGAACGCGAGAGCCGGGACCGCAGCCGGACCAACCGGCCGGCGGTGGGCTCGGGGACTTCGAGGGCCGGGACCTCCTCCTCGACCGTCTCGGGGACGGTCACGGCCTCGGCCTCGGGAAGTTCCACCTCCTCGACGGTGCGGCGGGGCTCCTCGGTCGGCGGCGCGGCCTCCTCGCCGACCTGGGGCTCGCTCGGTGTGGGCTTGGGCGCCGTGATGACCGGCGCCTGCGACTTCGGGGGCAGCTGCTGGCGTCGTCTGCCGGAAACGACGAGGCCGGCGATCGCACCAATGACGATCACGGCGATGACTACGGCAAGAATCACGTATTCCATAACGGAACCCAGTATCCGTGACGGGGCTCCGGATGGACCGCAGCCGGGCTACACCGATGCGCCCCGGGCCGCCCCGTCCGGCCGCCGGGGGTCCGGGGAGGGGCCCCGGCGCAGACGCTGGCTGATCACCTGGGAGATGCCGTCGCCCTTCATGGTCACGCCGTACAGGGCGTCGGCGGACTCCATGGTGAGCTTCTGGTGGGTGATCACGATCAACTGGGAGCTCTCCCGCAGCTCCTCCATGATCGCGACCAGCCGGCGCAGGTTGGTCTCGTCGAGCGCCGCCTCCACCTCGTCCATGACGTAGAACGGGCTGGGCCGGGCCTTGAAGATCGACACCAGCAGCGCCACCGCGGTCAGCGAGCGCTCGCCGCCGGAGAGCAGCGAGAGCCGCTTGACCTTCTTGCCGGGCGGGCGGGCCTCCACCTCGACGCCGGTGGTCAGCATGGACTCCGGGTCGGTCAGCACCAGCCGGCCCTCCCCGCCCGGGAACAGCCGTGCGAAGACGCCCTCGAACTGGGCCGCGGTGTCGTGGAACGCGGAGGTGAACAGCTGCTCGACCCGCTCGTCGACGTCCCGGACGATGTCCAGCAGGTCGCGCCGGCTCCGTTTGAGGTCGTCCAGCTGCTCGCCGAGGAACCGGTGCCGCTCCTCCAGCGCCGCGAACTCCTCCAGGGCGAGCGGGTTCACCTTGCCGAGCTGCTGGAAGGCCTTCTCAGCCGCCTTCAGCCGCTTCTCCTGCTCGGCCCGGTTGTACGGGCGCGGCTCGCCGGCCTCCCGGCCGTCCTCGGCGGCGCCGTCGCCGGCCGACGCCCCGGGCGACGGCGGGACGAGCCGGTCCGGCCCGTACGAGGCGAGCAGCTCGCCGCCCTCGATGCCGAACTCCTCCAGGGCCCGGGACTCCAGCTGCTCGATCCGCAGCCGCTTCTCGGCCCGCAGCACCTCGTCCCGGTGCCCGGCGTCGACCAGCTTGTCCAGCTCCGACTTGAGCTCGCGGCCGTGTTCGCGGTGCTCCTTCAGCTCCGCCTCGCGCTCGGCGCGCGCCCGTTCGACGGCGGCCCGGCCGGCGTCCGCGCGGGCCAGCGACACCTCCAGGCAGGCGAGCAGTTGCCGGGCCCCCGCCGCGACGGCGTTCGCCACCCCGGCGTCGTGCTCGGCCCGCCGGCGGCGTTCGGCGGCCCGGGCCCGCGCCTCGCGCTCGGCCCGGGCGGCCCGGTCCAGCTGGTCCGCGCGGCCGCTCAGGGCCCGGACCCGCTCCTCGTGGGTGCGCACGGCGAGCCGGGCCTCCAGCTCGCCCTGCCGGGCCGCGGTGGCGGCGCCGGCCAGCCGCTGCTGCTCGGCCGGGTCCGGCTCGTCCTCGCCCTCCTCCACCGACTCCTCGGCGACCGCGAGCCGCTCGGCCAGCTCCTCGGCGGCGGCCAGCAGCTGGGCCACGCCCTCCTCGGCACGGGCGGCGGCCGCGGTGAGGCGTTCGGCCTCTCCGGCGGCGGCGCGGGCCTGCCCGCCGAGCCGGCCGAGCGCACCGGCGACCTCGGCCCGCTCCTTCTCGGCCCGCCGCCGGTCGGCGCCCAGCTGCTCCAGCTCGGCCGCCGACTCCCGGCGCAGCTCGGTGAGTTCGGCCAGCCGGTCGGCCGACTCGGCGCAGCGACCGGCCAGTTGTTCGATCGCCCGGGCGGTCTCGTCGACCGCCGCCTGGGTCTCCAGCAGGCTCGGTGCGCCGCCCGCACCACCGTGCGCGAAGCCCGCGCCGAGCCGGTCGCCGTCGGCGGTGACCGCGGTCAGGTCGGGGTGGGCGGCCACCAGCGCCACGGCCCCGTCGAGCGAGCCGACCACCGCGACGCCCGCCAACAGCGCCCGCACGGCCGGGCGCAACTCGGCCGGCCCGTCCACCAGTTCGGCCGCCCAGCGGGCTCCGCCCGGCAACGGCCCGGCCGGGACGGACGGTTCGGGCGCACCGGCGATCAACAGGGCGGCCCGGCCGGCGTCCTCCTTGCGCAGCAGGCGCAGCGCCTCGGCGGCGGCGCCGGGCGAGTCGACCGCCACCGCGTCGGCCGCCGCGCCGAACGCCGCCGCGAGGGCGATCTCGTGGCCGGGGTCGATCCGCAACAGCGCCGCGGCCGGGCCGAGCAGGCCGGCCAGCCGGTCGCCGGCCGCCAGCAGGGCCCCGGTGCCGTCCTTGCGGCGCAGCCCCAGCGCCAGTGCCTCGTGCCGCGCGGTCAGCCCGGCCCGCTCGCGCTCGGCGGCGCCGGCCGCCTCCCGGGCGGCGGCGAGGTCCTTCTCGACGGCGGCCAGGCGCTCCCGGGCGGCCTCGTGCGCGGCGTCAGCCCGCTCGTCCTCCCCGGCCGCGCCGCCGACCTGCTCGCGCAGCTCCTCGTACTCCCGCCGGGCCGCCTCGGCACGCAGCAGCGCCTCGTCCCGGGCCTCGGCGAGCCGGCCGGTCTCGGCCTCGGCGGCGGCCGCCTTGGAGCGCGCGGCCGCGGCCTGCCCCTGGAGACGGGCCAGGCCCTCCCGGCGGTCCGCGATCGCCCGGGCGGCGTCCTTCAGCCGCCGCTCCTCCGCGGCGAGCGCGCGCTCCAGCCCGCCCCGGGTCTCGACCGCCTCGGCCAGCGCGTACTGGGCCTCCTCCAGCGCCTCGGCCAGCGCGGCCTCCTCCTCCCGGACGCGCTCGGCCTCCCGCTCCAGCTCCTCCGGATCCCGCCCGCGGCGCTCCTCGACCTGTCCACCGGCGGCCGCGTGCCGGGCCCGCGCCTCGGCCAGGCCGACCGTGCCGCGGGTGCGCTCGGCCAGTGCGGAGAGCCGGTACCAGGTCTGCCGGGCCGCCTCCAGGCCCGGACCGAGCTGCTGGACCTGTGCCTCCAGAACGGCCTCGCGCTGCAGCGCGCGGGCCAGCTCCTGCTCGACGGTGGAGCGGCGCAGCTTCAGCGCCAGCTCGTCGGCGACCTCGGCCTCGACGGCCCTGCGCAGCGTGAGGAGATCGTCGGCGAGCAGGCGCAGCCGGGCGTCGCGCAGGTCGGCCTGGATGCCGGCGGCGCGCCGGGCGATCTTCGCCTGCCGGCCGAGCGGGCCGAGTTGGCGGCGCAGTTCGGCCACCAGGTCCTGGACGCGGTTGAGGTTGACCTGCATCGCGTCCAGCTTCCGCAGCGCCTTCTCCTTGCGCTTGCGGTGCTTGAGGACGCCGGCCGCCTCCTCGATGAAGGCGCGGCGGCCCATCGGGTCGGCGTGCAGGACGGAGTCGAGCTGCCCCTGGCCGACGATGACGTGCATCTCGCGGCCGATGCCGGAGTCGGAGAGCAGCTCCTGGATGTCGAGGAGCCGGCAGGTGTCGCCGTTGAGCGCGTACTCGCTGCCGCCGTTGCGGAACATGGTCCGGGTGATGGTCACCTCGGCGTACTCGATCGGCAGCGCGCCGTCGGAGTTGTCGATGGTGAGGCTGACCTCGGCGCGGCCGAGCGGGGCGCGCCCGCTGGTCCCGGCGAAGATGACGTCCTCCATCTTGCCGCCGCGCAGCGACTTGGCGCCCTGCTCCCCCATGACCCAGGAGAGCGCGTCCACCACATTGGACTTGCCGGAGCCGTTGGGCCCCACCACACAGGTGATCCCGGGCTCGAACCGCAGGGTGGTGGCGGAGGCGAAGGACTTGAACCCGCGCAGGGTCAGGCTCTTCAGGTGCACGCGCCGGACTCCTCTTCGCTCGCCGGGGCCCTCCACCGACCAGGGCCCCCGCGGCGACTGTATCCGGCCGTGACCGACGCGAACGCCCCCGGACACGACGAAGGGACGCCACGAGGCGTCCCTTGCAAGCTGCGTCCCTAGCGGGGCGGCTCAGTGCACAACGGCGTCGATCTTCGGTGACCGGGCGGGACTCAGGTGAGAGCCGGCTCCCGCTGGTCCAGATCGATGCTGTTGAGCAGCGAGTGCTCGTCAGCGACAGCGGTGAGCGCGTCGTTCTCAGCCTGCATCCGAAGGAGCTCCGCTTCGAGGTCCTGGACGCGCCGCTGAAGCCGTCGCATCTCGGAGAGCATTCGCGGGTCGGGGCCGCCGACGTACCCGAGAAGCGCCTTTGCCATGATGAATGGTCCTCCACGCTGAGTGACCGAACCGGAACGGTACAGGTCTAGGGGGAAGGGGGACGCACGCGCGGCGCGCACCGGCAGTGCTGGCTGGGCACTACGGCGCAACCGCCGTGAGCTGGGCTCACGATGGCATACGCCTACCGGAATAACGCGGTCGTGTGCGCGGGCTTCCAGCGTCTCACCAAAGACGGAAAGGGTCAACACGATCACCGCACGCTACCGCGCCCCTGTCACCTGCCTGGCGGTGTGGTCACGCCGGGCGGCCTCGGGCCGGTCCACCATGGGGCTCGTGGATCATCGTTCGATGCGGAGTCAACCACGAGTCTGCCCCGATGGCAACCGTATGACACCGGCTGTTGCCGATCGTTTCGTGCCCGCGCGGTCCGCAATCCGCCCGGACCCGCCTGAACACTGGCCTCAGCGGGCCCCGGCCGATCTCAGCGGATCTCGAAACCCTCGTAGCCGGCGCCGACGGCGGTCCAGATCTCGGTCACACCGCTGACACTGCCGGGCGTGTCGGGGCCGCGCAGCAGGGCCAGCAGCTGCTCGCACTCCAGCGCGAGACCCTCGGCGACCACCTGGACGCGGCCGTCGCCGAGGTTGCTCGCGTAGCCGGTCAGGCCGATCTCCAACGCGCGCGCCCTGGTCCACCAGCGGAAGCCGACCTGCTGGACCTTCCCCCGGACCCAGGCGGTCACCCGGACCGGTTCATCGCTGTGCGCTTCACGACCGTGCATGGGCCCGACCCTATCCGCAGCCGGGGTGGCCCGCTTCACGGTGCGACGGGGCCCTCCACGGTCCACCCCGGGCTGTGGATCTCGACCCGCAGCTCCCCGCGCCGCGCCTCCTCGCCGCAGCTGCGGCAGACCCACGCCGGGTCGTACGGGTGCGGTTCGTGGCCCTCGGGCTCGTGCCGGACCCCGACCGGCTGCTCGGGCAGCTGCCAGCGGTCTCCCCAGGCCCGCAGCGCGTGGATGAGCGGCGCGAGGTCCCGGCCGGCCTCGGTGAGGTGGTACTCGTAGCGCGGCGGGCGCTCGCTGTACGCGCGGCGCTCGACCACCCCGGCCTCCTCCAGCGCCCGCAGCCGTGCGGTGAGCCGGTCGCGCGGTGCACCGGTGTTGCGGGCGATCCGGTCGAAGCGGTGGTTGCCGTAGAACAGTTCGCGGACGGCGAGCAGGGCCCACTTCTCGCCCACCACGTGGAGCGCGGCGGCGATCGAGCAGGGACGCCCGGGGAGGACGGGCGGGGCCGGGGGCGTGCTGGAGGTCACAGCGCCAGCCTGCCACACAGGGTCGCATTCTCAAACGCATCCCCCGCCCCGCCGCGGACGCGACGGCGCCCGCCCGGTGGGTACCGGGCGGGCGCCTCGGGTCCGGGTCCGGCGGCCGGTCAGAACCCTCCGCCGAAGTCCCCGCCGCCACCGAAGTCGCCGCCACCCCCGAAGTCCCCGCCGCCGAATCCGCCGCCGAAGTCGGAGGAGTCGTAGTCGGCACCGGAGTAGTCGCCGCCGTCGTAGTCCGCGCCGGCGTCGACCGGGGACGCGTAGGCCGGGGAGCCCATCATCGAGCCGAGCGCGGTGCCCACCAGCAGGCCGGGCAGCAGGCCGCCGCCGTAGCCGCCGAAGTACCCGCCCGCCCAGGGGCCGTACGCCGGGCCGGCGTTCCAGTACGGCTGCGGGCCCTGGTCGGTCGGGACGGTCCGGATGTCCGGGTCCTGGCCGGCCGCCAGGCGGTCCGCGTCCGCCCGGCAGACCGGGACGGTGCGCGCGGCGCCGCCGGCCGGGGCCCAGTCGGCGTCCTGCACCGACGGACCGTGCCGGGGGTCGAAGAAGCACGGCGGGCGGCGCTCCGGCAGCGGTGCGCCCTCCCGCCGGGCGGCCAGCGTGGCCAGCGCGAAGCGGCCGTCCTCCAGCGCCTCGGTGACCGGCTTGACGTCCTCCGGGCCCTTCGCCCCGTCCATGCTCCGCTTGGCCGCCTCGTAGGAGTCGAGGGCGTGCGAGTAGTCGGCGCGCTGGACGTCGTCGGCGTCGGCGGCGCCCGGGTCGAAGTCGAGCCGGTCGAGCTCCTCGCCGAAGGCGGTGATGTCCTCGTCCACCACCCGGCGCAGCTGCTCCAGCTCGGCCCGGCGCTGCTCCTCCTTGCGCTTCCTCGACCGGCGGAACAGCAGGAACACGCCCGTGCCGGCCAGCGCCAGCAGGGCCAGCGGGACGACGATCGCGGCCGTGGAGACGCCGCCCGCGGAGCCGCCCACCCCGTGGCCGTTGACCTGCGGTGCGGCGGTGTCGACGAAGTCGTTCAGGACGGCGTCGATGTCGCCGGGGTGCGAGCGGAAGGAGGCGCCCGCGATCCGCTCGGCGCTCTGGCTCGGCAGTGCCGCCTGGTCCGAGCGGGCCTGGAACTGGTCGCCGCGCCAGATGCCGTAGGTGCCGGTGATGCCGACCTTGGTGCGCAGGTCGTTGAAGACCGTCGTGGCACCGTACGGATCGGCGGCCGGAACCACCGCGACGAAGATCGGCTTGTCCGCCTTGCGGATCTTCTCGGTCAGGGCGTCGGCCTGGCCCTGGCTGAACCGGCCCGCCATCGCCGGGTCGACGTACACCCGGCCCTGCTTGAGCGAGGCGGCCGCGTCGTCCAACCCGCCGGCCGCGGAGGCCGCGGGGGCCAACAGGAGCAGCAGCCCCAGCAGCGCCGCCACCAGGGCCAGCGGCCCGGCGCCCCGGGCACGTCGTGGAGCAAGGGTTCTCATGCCACCGACGCTACCGCCGAAGGCGTCCCGACAGGACATGCCCCTCGGGTACCGCTTCCCGGAACCGACCCCACCGTCCGCCGGGGGCCGACCCCTCCTCGGGGATGATGTTTCGCCGACCGCCCCTGAACCCCGCCCGCGGCGGGAACCCGGCCGCCGGCCCGGACGTACCTCCCGGCGGGGGCCCGGGCAGAACGCGGGGGCGGTCCGACCGTACCCCGCGACCAGGCATAGTGGTGGCCGGGCCTGGTTCCCATGACCTTCTCTTGACCTTCTCCTCCTGACCTTCTCTCGATCGGAGCACTGGGTGTTCATCGGCCTCGTCACCGCCGTGGCGGCCTCCGCCTGCTACGGCACCGGTTCGGTCCTGCAGGCCGTCGGATCACGTCGCTCCGCCCGGGAGGAGGCCGCCGCCGGAGGCGCCTCGGCCGGCACCACCGCGCACGGCGGTCCCAGCCTCGCCTCCACCGCGAAGGCCGCCGTCACCTGGGAGTTCATCCTCGGCACGGTGCTCGACTTCATCGCTTTCGGGCTCGCCGCGGTGGCCTCGCGCATGCTGCCGCTGTTCCTCTCGCAGACCGTCATCAGCGCCAACCTGGTGATCACCGCGGTGCTCAGCATCAAGCTGCTCGGCATCCGGCTCAGGCAGCTGGAGTGGGCCTCGATCGGCGTGCTCTGCTCGGCGCTGGTGCTGCTCGCCGTCTCGGCCGGCCCGGAGGGCGGCCACCACGCGGACATGTCCTTCCACTGGTGGCTGCTGCTGGGCACCACCGTGCTGCTGGTCGGCGGCACTCTGCTGGTGCGGCGGATGGGCGCCAACGGGGCGATCCTCGCCGGCCTGCTCTCCGGCCTCGGCTTCGGCGCGCTCGGCGTGGGCGTGCGCATCCTCAACGGCATCGACCCGTTCGAGCTCGGCCAGCTGCTCTCCGACCCGGCCCTGTACGCGATCCTGGTCGGCGGCATCGGGGGCATGTACGTGCACACCGTGGCGCTGCAGATCGGCTCGGTGAACGGGGCCACCGCCGCCCTGGTGGTCGGCGAGACGGTGCTGCCCGGCGCGGTCGGCGTCATCTGGCTCGGCGACAGCTCCAAGGACGGCCTGGCCTGGCTCGGCGTGGCCGGCTTCGCGCTCGCCGTCGTCTCGGCGGTCGGCGTCGCCTACTTCGGCCAGGACACCCACGGCCCGGCCGAGCCGGTCGCCCCGGCCGAGCCCGAACTCACGAAGCGCTGACGGGTGGTGGCTCCGGGGCCGGTCCGGCCGATCCTGCCGGACCGGCCCCAGGCCCTGACCAGGGCCTAGCTCCCGCTGCGGGCGCGCGGGACGCGCTGGCAGCGGGGGCAGAAGTAGCTGGACCGGTTCATCCAGGCGGCCCGCCGGATCGGCGTGCCGCAGCGGCGGCACGGCTCGGCCTCCCGGCCGTAGGCGTCCAGGTCACGGGAGAAGTAGCCGCTCTCGCCGTTCACGTTGACGTAGAGGCTGTCGAAGCTGGTGCCGCCGACGGCCAGGGCCGCGGTCATCACGTCCCGGGCGCTGGCCAGCAGGAGGGCGGCCTGCGGGCGGGTGAGCGAGGCGGTCGGGCGGTCGTAGTGCAGCCGGGAGCGCCAGAGCGCCTCGTCCGCGTAGATGTTGCCCACGCCGCTGATCAGGGTCTGGTCCAGCAGCGCCCGCTTGACCGTGGTGCGCCTCGCCCGCAGGGCGGCCACGAACGCGGCGTCGTCGAAGCGCCGGTCGAGCGGGTCGCGGGCGATGTGCGCGATGGAGACCGGCGTGCCCTCGGGGTCGTCCGGCTCGGCCTCCTCGACCGCCAGGCCGCCGAAGGTCCGCTGGTCGACGAAGCGCAGCTCGCGCCCGCCGTCGGTGAACCGCAGCCGCACCCGCAGGTGGGTCTCGTCCGGCACCGAGGGGTCCTGCACGAGGAGCTGACCGCTCATCCCGAGGTGGCCGATCAGCGAGAAGCCCGCCCCGGAACCGGCCAGCGGCAGCCAGAGGTACTTGCCGCGGCGCTGCGCGGGGCCGAGCACGGTGCCGGTGAGCCGGGCGGCGAAGTCCGCCGCCCCGGCCGGCTGGCGGCGCACCGCACGCGGGTGCAGCACGTCGACACCGGCCACCGTCCGCCCGGCGACCCAGTTGGCCAGGCCACGGCGGACGACCTCTACCTCGGGGAGTTCAGGCACCTCGACAGCCTTCCGGCGCGCGGGGACGGGCAGGAGGAAGGGTACTGCGCGCTCAGGCGGCGCCGCTGGGCAGGCGGTCGGCGTACTTCTCCTTGATCGCCCGCCAGGCGCTCTCCGCGGCCTTCTGCTCGGCTTCCTTCTTCGAGCGGCCGACGCCGCTGCCGAAGTCCTCGCCGGCCACCCGGGCCGCCGCGGTGAAGGTCTTCTCGTGGTCCGGGCCGGACTCCTCGACCACGTACTCCGGCACCCCGATGCCCACCGAGGCGGTGAGCTCCTGGAGGCTGGTCTTCCAGTCCAGGCCGGCGCCGAGCTGAGAGGACTCCTCGATCAGCGGGTCGAACAGGCGGTGGACGAACTCGGTCGCCGCCTCCAGGCCCTGGTCCAGGTAGATGGCGCCGATCACGGCCTCGACGGTGTCGGCGAGGATCGACGACTTGTCGCGGCCGCCGGTGCCCTCCTCGCCCTTGCCGAGGCGGATGAACGAGCCGAGGTCCAGGCCGCGGCCGACGTCGGCCAGCGCCCGCGAGTTGACCACCGCGGCGCGCAGCTTGGCGAGCGTGCCCTCCGGGACGTCCGGGTGGACGCGGTAGAGGGTGTCGGTCACCACCAGGCCCAGCACCGAGTCGCCGAGGAACTCCAGGCGCTCGTTGGTGGGCAGCCCCCCGTTCTCGTACGCGTACGAGCGGTGGGTCAGGGCGCGCACCAGAAGGGCGCGCTCGAGTACGTACCCGAGGCGCCCTTCCAGGACGTCGTATTCGGTCGAAGCCGGCCCGCCGGCCTTTCCGCCGCCCGAAGTAGCCTTCGAGGCGGTGGCCGCCTTGCGGGAGGAGTTACCGTCCGACATCGATCCGTACACCCCGCCGATCAGACCGAGAGGACCTGGCGACGGTTGTACGTGCCGCAGCTCGGGCACGCGATGTGGCCGAGCTTCGGCTCGTGGCAGCGGTCGCAGGCCACGAGGGCCGGAACGACGGCCTTCCAGTTGGAACGGCGGTGGCGCGTGTTGCTGCGCGACATCTTCCGCTTCGGAACAGCCACGGCTACTTCTCCTGGTTCTCGGCGAGACCCTCACGGGTGTCGCTGTTCTTGATTCCCCGCCGCCGATCAGCGACGTCGCCGCGGGCCTCGTCGCCGTGGTCGGCGGAGAGTCCCTGCAGAGCCGCCCACCGGGGGTCGACGGCGTCGTGGTGGTGCGCCGGGTCGTCGCTCAGGCGCGCTCCGCACTCGGAGCACAGGCCCAGGCAGTCTTCCTGGCACACCGGCTGCAGCGGCAGTGCGAGCACCACCGCGTCACGCAGCACCGGCTGGAGGTCGAAGAAGTCGCCCTCCAGGCGGTAAGTCTCTTCCTCCGAGTCCTCGTCGAGGTCCTCGGTCCCGGCGGTCCGGGCGCGATGGCGCTCGTCGGACTCCGGGTAGTAGTACAGCTCCTGGAAGTCCACGTCGACGTCGAAGTCGACGGGCTCCAGGCACCGCACGCACTCGCCCTCGACGTGGGTCTCGGCGGTGCCGGTCACCAGCACGCCCTCGACCACCGACTCCAGGCGGAGGTCCAGCCGGATCTCGCTGTTCTCCGGGACGCCGATCACATCGATGATCCCGAGGCCCTCGGGGGCCTCCAGGGTGCGGGACACCTTGCGCAGCGAGCCCGGGCGACGTCCCAGCTCGTGCGTGTCGAACACGAGGGGGTCGCGGTGGTCGAGGCGGTTCAAGGTGTCCTGACTTCCTGAGAAAACTGATGCGCGGCGCTGCTCGCCGGATGATGCGCGGGCAGACCGACGGCCCGACACGGAGAGGCCGGAGTGGTCAGACTACCGGAGTCTCCGGCCAGGCCCAACTTCGGCCCCGATCGGCCCCGGCGGGGTGCCCCCGTCAGCGGCCGCCGAGCTCCCGCAGCCTGGTCATGTCGATCATGCTGGTGTCGAAGAAGCTGGTCTCGTCCAGGCCGGCCTGCTGGTGCGGCACCGCCGGCGGGACGGCCGGCTGCTGCGGGTAGCCCCCACCGGCCTCCGGCCGGGGCTGCCCCCACTCGTCGTACTGCTGCGCCTGGTAGCCCTGCTGGGGCTGCGGGTAGCCGTAGCCGCCCTGCTGGCCGCCGTCCTGGTAGCCCTGCTGCGGCTGCTGCTGCGGGTAGCCGTACTGCGCGCCGTACGGGTCGGCCTGGCCGGCCGGGTCGAAGCCGCCGCCGTACACCTCGGCGTACTGGCCGCCGGGCTGCTGCGCGGCCCCGTACTGGTCGACGCCGGGCTGCTGCCAGCCGGCCGCGGCCGGGGTCTGCTCGGGCCAGGTCTGCTGCTGCGGCACCTCCTCGCGGTACCACGGCACCTCCTCGCCGTCGGCGTCGGTGGCGAAGCCCGCCGCGACCGCCTCGGCGCGGTCCTTGGCCTGCTGGGCCTGGTCGGCGGCGGCCAGGTAGGCGCCCAGCTCGTCGATCGGGCGCTTGCCGAGCAGCTTGTCCCGGCCCTTGCCGACCGCCTCCAGGGTCGCGCTGAGCACGTTCTCCAGGGTGGCGAGCTTCACATCGACGTACTCGTCGACCTCCGGGCTCGGGCTGATCCGCTGCGGCTGGAACTCCTCGCCGTCGCTCTCGCCCTCGTACTCGGCCTCGAAGACGCTGGAGTCGCCGCGCAGCTTGGTCCGGCCGCGGCCGACCGCGCCGAGCGTCTTGGTGAGCACGACCTCGAAGTTGGCCAGCTTGCTGTCCACGTAGTCGTCGGCCTCGGCGCGCTTGGTGTCGACCTCGGCGCGGGCCTCGGCGAGGATCCGGTCCGCCTCGGCCTGGGCCCGGTGGACCACCTCGGTGTCGGAGATCAGCGAACCGCGCTCGGTGTGCGCCCCGTGGATGATCCGCTCGGCCTCGGCCTGAGCGTCGGCCACCACCTGCTCGTGGTCGGCCATCACCGACTGGGCCTGGGCCAGCTCGGCGGGCAGCGCCTCCCTGAGCGACTGGAGCAGGCCGATCAGCTCGGCCCGGTTCACCACGCAGGAGGCCGACATGGGCATCGAGCGGGCGTTCTCGACGGCCGCGACGATCTCGTCGACCTTGTTCTGCACGTCCACGGGACTCCGTCTTTCCGTGTGCCGCCGACGCTCCGGCGGAGGCAGGCCCGGCGCGGTGGAACTCACCGCAGGGCAGGACTACAGACTGTACGACCACTCCGGGCCGAGGTCACAACGACCGACCCCCGGCGCCCGCCCGGGCCCGGGACACATGGTGACGAACCGGCAGAAACGGACCATCCGACGGGCGCCCGGCGGGCGGACCGCCTACTGCTGCGCCTTACGCTCCGCGATCCGCTCGACCAGCCGGCGGTGCACCACCTCGGGCAGCAGGTGCGAGACGTCGCCCCCGTACGAGGCGACCTCCTTGACCAGCGTGGAGGAGAGGAAGCTGTACGTCGGCGAGGTCGGCAGGAACAGCGTCTCGACACCGGTCAGGCCGTGGTTCATCTGGGCCATCTGCAGCTCGTAGTCGAAGTCGCTGACGGCCCGCAGCCCCTTGACGATCGCCGGGATGCCGCGCTCCCGGCAGAAGTCCACCAGCAGGCCGAGGTGCGACTCGACCACGATGTTGCCGTACTTGGCGGTGGTCTCCTCGATGAGCTCGATCCGCTCCTCGATGGTGAACATGCCCTGCTTGTTCCGGTTGACCGCGACCGCGACGTGCACCACGTCGTAGAGCTTCGAGGCCCGCTCGATGATGTCGAGGTGACCGTTGGTGATCGGGTCGAACGAACCGGGGCAGACGGCGCGGCGCATGGCGTGGTGCTCCCTCGTGGGTGACGGGTGCTGCGGGCCTCCTCGGCCCGCTAGGGGTGGTGGCGGGTCTCGGCGGCGGCGCGACCGTACCAGAGCGTGCCCTCGCCGTAGCGGCGGGAGCGCAGCACCTCGAAGCCGTCCGGCCAGCCGAACTCACCGCCGCGGGTGCTGCGCTCCACGGTGACGAGTGCGTCGTCCGCGAGCCAGCCCCCCGCCGACAGTGTGATCAGCATCTCGCGCACCTCGTCGTCGGTGACGACGTACGGCGGATCGAGGAAGACCAGGTCGTACGGCGCCTCCGGGGCGGGCCCGGCGATCACCTTCTCGGCCCGGGCCGCCTTCACCAGCGCCCCGGGCAGGTCGACGATCCGGACGTTCTCCCGGATCACCCGGGCCGCCTGGGCGTCCGCCTCGACCAGCAGCACGTGCTCGGCCCCGCGGGACAGCGCCTCCAGGCCTACCGCGCCGGACCCGCCGAACAGGTCCAGCATCCGGGCCCCGTGCAGGGTGCCGCGCAGCGACTCCAAGGTGGAGAACATCGCCTCGCGGGCCTTGTCGGAGGTCGGGCGGGTGCCCCGGCCGGGCGGTACGGCCAGCCGGCGGCCGCCGGCCGCCCCGGCGATGACGCGGGTCATGGTGGTGGGAGGTCCTTTCGTCGCTGCCCGACCACGCTATCCCGCCCCGGCGGCAGGTGGGCGCCCGCCGGCCCCGAGCCGCACCGGGCCGGGGGCGCCCCGGACGTGCAGGGGCACCCGCGGGCCGCTGACGGCGGACGGCCCCGCCGGGCGGACCGGCGGGGCCGTGCGGGCCGTGCGGGGTGGGCGCTCCGGCTCGGCGGGGCCGGGGCCGGCGGATCAGCCCGCGTCAGCCCCCGCGGACTGGGCCGGGATCGCCGCACCGAGGAGCGCCGGCGAGGCGTAGCGGGACCAGGAGAGGCAGCCGTCGGGCGGGCAGAACTCGGGGCGGCGCGGGTCGTGCCCGAGCTCGCGGAGCTTGGTGCGGACGGAGTCGGGCGTGCGGCCGAAGCGGGCGGCGATCCGGGCGATGGTCTCGCCGTCGTGGAACCGCCGGACCAGCTCCTCCTCGTGCTGCGGCACCCAGGGGGCGCCGTGGCCGGGGTAGAGCTCGCGCAGCACGTCACGGTCGGGGATGGGCTCGGAGACGTCGGCGACGATCGCCAGGGCCCGGAGCGCGCGGTTCAGCGCGATCCGCAGCGAGGCGACGTCCTCGACCGGCAGGCGGAGCTTGCCCGAGGCGAGGGGCGCGGCGGCCTCCCCCTCGCGCCAGCCGGTCAGGGTGAGGGTGACCTCGCGGTCGTCGTCGCTGGCGAGTTCGATCCGGAAGACCTTGTCGCCCAGCGGGAGCTCGTTGAGATGACGGAATGCCATGGCAGGACCCCCAAGTGTCGCGCCAGGTACGCACCTTGAGGGTGCGCCCTGAACAACTACATTCTCTCCCGGGGGTCTGACATTCCGGCGGCCCGTGCGCCGCCCTCAGCCCTTCTCCATGTAGGCCGCGCGGTCGGCGTCGAGCAGGCTCTCCAGCGCGGTGCGCAGCTCCGGATGGGCGGCCAGGTCCGGGTCCGCGGCGACCAGCCGGGTGGCCTCGGCCCGCGCGGTCACGATGACCTCCTCGTCCTCCAATACGGAGAGCACCTTCAGCGAGGACTTCACCCCGGACTGCGCCTGGCCCAGCACGTCGCCCTCACGGCGCTGTTCGAGGTCGATCCGGGAGAGCTCGAAGCCGTCCAGGGTGCCGGCCACCGCGTCGAGCCGGGCCCGGGCCGCGCTGGCCGCGGGCATGTCGCTGACCAGCAGGCAGAGGCCGGCCGCACTGCCGCGCCCGACCCGGCCGCGCAGCTGGTGCAGCTGGGAGACGCCGAAGCGGTCGGCATCCATGATCACCATGGCGGTGGAGTTCGGCACGTTGACGCCGACCTCGATGACCGTGGTGGCGACCAGCACGTCGACCTCGCCGGCGGCGAACCGGCGCATCACCTCGTCCTTGGCGTCCGGGGCCAGCCGGCCGTGCAGGATCTCCACCCGCAGTCCGGCCAGCGGGCCCTTCACCAGCATCTCGGCGGTCTCCACGACGGAGAGCGGGGGCCGGCGCTCGTCGCTGTCGGCACCGGTGTCGGCGACGTCCTCCAGGTCCTCCTCGGCGGCCTTGCGCCGCTTCTTCGGCTCGGCGGGCTCCTCGTCCCCGATCCGGGGACAGACCACGTACGCCTGGTGGCCCTTGGCCACCTCCTCGCGGACCCGCTCCCAGGCCCGGGCCAGGAAGTTGGGCTTCTCCACGGCCGGGACGACGTGCGTGGAGATCGGCGAGCGGCCGGCCGGCAGCTGGTCCAGCACGGACGTCTCCAAGTCCCCGAAGACGGTCATCGCGACCGTGCGCGGGATCGGGGTGGCCGTCATCACCAGCAGGTGCGGCGGCTGTTCGCCCTTGGCCCGCAGCGCGTCCCGCTGCTCGACGCCGAAGCGGTGCTGTTCGTCCACCACGACCAGGCCGAGGTCCTGGAACTGCACCTTGTCCTCGATCAGCGCATGGGTGCCGATCGCGATGCCGGCGTCGCCGCAGGCCATGTCGAGCAGGGCCTGGCGGCGGGCCGGGACGCCCATCGAGCCGGTCAGCAGCACGACCCGGGTGCCGAGGTCCGAGCCGCCGAGCATGCCGCCCTCGGCGAGGTCGCCCATCATCTCGACGATCGAGCGGTGGTGCTGCTGCGCGAGGACCTCGGTGGGCGCCAGCAGTACGGCCTGGCCGCCCGCGTCGACCACGGCCAGCATGGCCCGCAGCGCGACCAGCGTCTTCCCGGAGCCGACCTCGCCCTGGAGCAGCCGGTGCATCGGGTGTTCGGTCGCCAGGTCGGCGGCGATCTCGGCGGAGACCTTCTGCTGGCCCTCGGTGAGGGTGAACGGGAGCCGGGCGTCGAAGGCGTCCAGCAGGCCGTCCGCGCACGGCGTGCGCGGGACGGCGGGCAGTGCGGAGTCGGCGGCCCGGCGCCGGGCGAGGGCGACCTGGAGGACGAAGGCCTCGTCCCAGCGGAGCCGGCTCTGGGCCCGCTCGCGGTCGGCCTGGCTGCGCGGCCGGTGGATCAGCTCCAGCGCCTCGGGCAGCGGGATCAGGTCGTGCCGCTCGCGCAGCTCGGCGGGCAGCGGCTCGCCGACGTCGGCCAGGTGCTTGGTGAGCGCGGTCTCGATGCAGATGGACAGCTTCCAGCTGGGCATCTGGGCGCTGGCGCCGTACACCGGGATGAGCCGGCCGGCGAACTGCTTGGCGGCGTCGGAGCCGGCGTCCTCGTCGAGCAGCTGGTAGTCCGGCGAGACCAGCTGGCGGCTCCGGTTGAAGACCCCGACCTTGCCGGCGAACAGGCCCTGGGCGCCCGCCCTCAGCTCCTTCTGCCGCCAGCCCTGGTTGAAGAAGACCAGTGAGAGCCGGCTGCGGCCGTCGGTGACGACGACCTCCAGGCGGTCGCCCTTGCGCCCGCGGAACGGGATCAGGGTGACCTTCTCGATCCGGGCCAGCACGGTGACGTGCTCGTCGATCTCCAGCTCGTCCAGGCTGGTGAGCTGGCCGCGTTCGACGTAGCGGCGCGGGTAGTGGTGCAGCAGGTCGCCGACCGTGCGCAGCTTGAGGCTGTCGGCGAGCACCTTGGCGGTGCGGTCGCCGACGAGCTTGGTCAGTGGTTCATCGAGAGCGCCCATCAGGCCCCTGTTTACACCACCGCACCGACATTCCGGGCGTTCCCCGCCCGGGCTCCGCGCCCCGGCCGGTCGGCGGCTACTCGACCCCGATGAGCACCGGCGCCGACTCCTGCCCGCCGTGGAAGACCACCGCGTCGACCTCCGGCCGCCGGTGGCGGGCGTGCGCGACCAGCGTCTCGGCGAGCCCGTCGGGCGCGCCCTCGCCGAGCACCAGGGTGACCAGTTCGCCGCCGGCGCCGAGCATCCGGTCCAGCACGCTGGAGCCGACCTCCGCGAGGTCCGCGCCGATCAGCGCCACGTCCCCGTCGATCAGGCCGAGCACGTCCCCGGCCTGGCAGACCCCGGCCATGGTCCAGGACTCCCCCTCCGCGACGGCGAGTTCGGCGTACCGGGTGGCGCCGGCCGCCGAGGTCATCGCGACCACGTCCTCGTCGAAGCGCCGCCCGGCCTCGTGCACGGCGAGCGCGGCCAGGCCCTGGACCGGCGAGCGGGTGGGCAGCACGGCGATCCGTACGCCCTCCTCGCGCAGTTGGTCGGCGGCGGCGCCGGCGGCGGCCCGCAGCTCGGGGTCGTTGAGCAGCAGGACGACCTCGCGTGCGCCGGCCCGGCGGACCGCGGCGGCCAGTTCGGCACTGGCCGGCGGGCGGTCCGGGTCGGCGTGCAGCACGACCGCGCCGGACTGCTCGCAGAGCTCGGCCAGCCCGTTGCCGGAGACCACCGAGAGCACCGCGCGGGTGCGCTCCTCGCGCTCGCCCCGGTCGGCGGCGGTGCCGGAGCGGGCGGCGGCCTCGGCGAAGTGGGTGATCCGGATCTGGTGCGGCCGCCCGGCCCGGACCCCCGCCTCGACGGCGGCGCCCGCGTCGTCCACGTGCACGTGGACGTTCCAGAGGCCGTCGCCGCCGCCGACCACCAGGGAGTCGCCGAGCCCGCCGAGCGCCTCGCGCAGCGCGGGCAGCGCGTCGTCGGGGGCGTCCAGCAGGTAGATGACCTCGAAGGCCGGGTGGCCGGGGCCGGGCGGCCGCAGGTGCGTCTCGCACCTCTCGACCCGGACGTCCCCGCGCAGCGCGACCGGGCCCATCGGCTGGTGGCCGGCGACGGCGTCGGCGAGCGCGCCGAGGACGGCGACCAGGCCGCGCCCGCCGGCGTCCACCACGCCGGCCTCGGCCAGGACGGCGAGCTGCTCCGGGGTGTGCCGCAGCGCGTCCCGGGCGGCCCGGTAGGCGGTGTCGGCGACCTGGGCGAGGCCGTCCCCGGCCCGGACGGCCTCCCGGGCGGCGACCCGGGCGACGGTCAGCAGGGTGCCCTCGACCGGTTCGGCGACGGCCTGGTAGGCCGAGTCGGCGGCCGCCTGGAGCGCGGCCCGCAGCTGGTCGGCCCCGCCGCCCTCGGCGAGCGTCTCGGCGGTGCCGCGCAGCCACTGGGCCAGGATCACGCCGGAGTTGCCGCGCGCGCCGATCAGCGCGCCGCGGGCCATCGCCCGGGCCGTCTCGGCCAGCCCGGGCGGCGGGCCGGCGGCGGGGTCGGCGAAGCGGCTCTCCACCTCGGCGGCGGCGGACTCCACGGTCAGGTAGAGGTTGGTGCCGGTGTCGCCGTCCGGGACGGGGTAGACGTTGAGTGCGTCGATCTCCTCGCGTGCCTGGCCGAGTGCGCGCAGGGCCAGCTGGCACCAGCTGCGCACGGCCGGGGCGTCGAGCGTGTGCAGCACCAGGTCTCCTCCGGATGGGACGCCGCGATGGCCTGAGGGTGAACGGCGAGGGGTGATACCTGGCAGGTTATCGGGGGCCGGAGGGCGCCGCCGGGGTCCGGCGAGCGGAGCGATCACCTGCCCGATCGTGGTAGTTTCGTTGAACGGGAGCAAGCGTTGTATGCTCTTCCGGTTGCCTGGAACAGTCCGGGCTCACCCCTCGGTCCGGCTCGGTTCACGTGAGTGCTCCGCTGGTCCTGCGGGGTTTCGAATGTAAGTGATCTGAAGTCTTGGAGTGACTCCTGTGGCTGCCAACTGCGACGTCTGCGGCAAGGGGCCGGGCTTCGGCAACAGCATCTCCCACTCTCACCGCCGCACCTCCCGTCGTTGGAACCCCAACATCCAGACGGTGCGCGCTGTGGTTGGGCGGACGCCGAAGCGGCTCAACGTCTGCACCTCGTGCATCAAGGCCGGTAAGGTCTCGCGCTGACGCGCAGACCGGTACGCCGGTCCTCCAGTAAGCCGGTTCATCCTCGGATGGACCGGCTTCCTGTCTTTCCGGGCCGCCGGGACCCGCACGGGTCTCCCCGCCGGGCCGCGCTCGAATCCGCCCGCCGGACCCCGGCCGTGCCCCGCGACGCCCGGGTGGGCGGACCCTGAGGCCCGCCCACGCCGTTGTCAGCGCCAGCGCCAGGCGTGGTCCACCGGGCCGATCCCCGCGCCGAGCGCGAAGCCGCCGGCGATGGCGCCGGTGATGTACTCCTTCGCCGAGGCCACCGCCTCCGGCAGCGACTCGCCCTTGGCGAGCCCGGCCGCGATCGAGCTGGCCAGCGTGCAGCCGGTGCCGTGGGTGTGCCGGTTGTCGTACCGGGGCGCCCGGTACCAGTGCTCCTCCCCCGCGCCGCCGTAGAGCAGGTCCGCCGCCTCGCCCTCCAGGTGCCCGCCCTTCACCAGCACCCAGCGCGGCCCGAGGTCGAGCAGTGCCTTGGCCGCGTCCAGCATCTGGCCCTCGTGCTCGACGGTGCGGCCGGTGAGCTGCGTCACCTCGTGCAGGTTGGGCGTGGCGAGGGTGGCGACCGGCAGCAGCCGCTCCCGGACGGTGGCCACCGCCTCGGCGGCGAGCAGCGCGTCGCCGTGCTTGGAGACGCCGACCGGGTCGACCACCACCGGGGCGTCCACCCCGGCGAGCAATTCGGAGACGGTCTCGACCAGCTCGATCGAGGCGAGCATCCCGGTCTTCACCGCCTGCACGCCGATGTCGTCCACCACGCTGCGGAACTGGGCCCGGACGGCCTCGGCCGGCAGCTCCCAGTAGCCCTGGACGCCGAGCGAGTTCTGCGCGGTGACGGCGGTGATCACGCTCATGCCGTGGACGCCGAGGGCGAGCATCGCCTTCAGGTCGGCCTGGATGCCGGCGCCGCCGCCGGAGTCGGATCCGGCCACCGTGAGGACGCGGGGCGGTGCCTCGCGGGGAGGTGCAGTCGAAAGCATGGGGCCAACCTACCCCCGGCCGCTCAGAGCACGGCCTCCGATTCCGCCCAGCGGTCCTTCGGCACCGTCTTGAGGCGGGTGACCGCGTCCCCCACCGGCACCAGCCGGATGTCGTTGCGGCGCAGCGCGGTGAAGTGGCCGAACGCGCCCTGGTGGACCGCTTCGACCGCGTGCCAGCCGAACCGGGTGGCGAGCACCCGGTCGCGGGCGGTGGGGGTGCCGCCTCGCTGGGTGTGGCCGAGGATGACCGGGCGGGCCTCCTTGCCGAGCAGGTCCTCCAGCTCGTGGGCGAGCCGGTTGCCGATCCCGCCGAAGGTCTGGTGGCCGTACTGGTCGACGGCGCCGTGGTCGAAGCGCAGCGTTCCGGGCAGCGGCGCCGCGCCCTCCGCGACGGCGATGATGGCGAACTTCTTGCCGCGGGAGAACCGGTCCTCGACCATCCGGGCCACCGCCTCGATGTCGAAGGGCTTCTCCGGGATCAGGATGCCGTGCGCACCACCCGCCATCCCGGCCGTCAGGGTGATCCAGCCGGTGTGGCGTCCCATCAACTCCACGACCATGACGCGCTGGTGGGACTCGGCGGTGGTCTTCAGCCGGTCGATCGCCTCGGTCGCGACGTGCACCGCGGTGTCGAAGCCGAAGGTGACGTCGGTGGCGTCGATGTCGTTGTCGATGGTCTTCGGCACGCCGACCACCGGCAGCCCGGCGTCGCTGAACATCTTCGCGGCGGTCAGCGTGCCCTCGCCGCCGATCGTGATCAGCGCGTCGATGCCGACGTCCCGGGCGAGGGTGCGCGCGTTGTCCACCGCCCAGGCGATCCGGTCGCGCCGGACCCGCGCCGAGCCGAGGATGGTGCCGCCCAGCGTCAGCAGACCGGTGACGTCGTCGTGCGAGACCGGGCGGGTGCGGCCCTCGATCAGACCGAGGAAGCCGTCCTCGATGCCGACGATCTCGTCACCGTGCACGTCCGTACCGCGGTGCACCACGGAGCGGATCACGGCGTTGAGGCCCGGGCAGTCGCCGCCGCTGGTCAGGACACCGATGCGCATGATGGGTGGACTCTCCCGCTCCGCAGTGGTTCGGGCCACCCGCACCGGACGGGCGGGCGGGCTCGGTTCCCGCCAGCGTACGCGCCGGCCCCGGCCGCGGCCGGGCGCTTCGCCCATGGGAGGGGCGCGCGGCGTTGCGCCACGCGCCGGGGAGGTGCGCAGTGGAGCCCGCCGGGCCGGAGAGCCGGGCCCGGCGGAGCATCAACCGCCCGGCCGGCCCGGCCACTCGACGAACCGCGCGGTCACCCGGCGAACGGCCCGGCCACTCGACGAACGCCCCGGTCACCCGGCGCCTCGCGCGGTCACCCGGCGAACCGCGGGGTCACTCGGCGAACCGCGGGGTCACTCGGCGAAGTGGTCCCAGCCGCCGACCCGGTCCCAGGCCTCGCCGTCCACCGTCACCCGGCCGCCGCGGGCCGCCCGCGCCGGGGCCGTCACCTCGCCCACCACCCGCCAGCGGGCGGGGAGTTGGACACCACGCGGGAAGGTCGCCACGATCGCGTGGTCCTCGCCGCCGGAGAGCACCCAGACCAACGGGTCCACGCCGACCGCCTGGCCGATGTCGGCCATCTGCGCCGGCACGTCGAAGTCGGCGGCGCGCAGGTCGATGTCCACCCCGCTGGCCCGGGCGACGTGGCCGAGGTCGGCCACCAGCCCGTCGCTCACGTCGACCATCGCGGTGGCGCCCAACTCGGCCGCGGCCGGTCCCGCGTGGTACGGCGGCTCGGGCCGGCGGTGCGCCTCGACGAAGGCGCGCGGCGAGCGGAAGCCGCGCTGCAGCACGGTCAGCCCGGCCGCGGACCAGCCCAGCCAGCCGGTGACCGCGACCACGTCGCCCACCTTCGCCCCGGCGCGTGTCACGGGCGCGCGCCCCTGGAGATCCCCGAGCGCCGTGATGGCCAGCGTGATGACGTCCCCGCGCACCACGTCACCGCCGACCACCGTCGCGCCGGCCACCTGGCACTCGTCCCGCAGGCCGTCCATCAGCTCGGTGGCCCAGGTGGTGGGCAGGTCGGCCGGGGCGACCAGGCCGAGCAGTATCGCGGTCGGCACCGCGCCCATCGCCGCCACGTCGGCGAGGTTCTGGGCGGCGGCCTTGCGGCCCACGTCGTAGGCGGTCGACCAGTCGCGGCGGAAGTGCCGGTTCTCGATCAGCACGTCCGTGGTGGCCACCACCCGGCCGTCCGGCGCCTTCACCACGGCCGCGTCGTCGCCCGGGCCGAGGTCGACCGCGGCGGTGAGCGGTACCCGGGCGGTCAGCTCCCTGATGAGGCCGAACTCGCCGAGCTCGCCCACGGTCCCCTGCATCTGCCGTCCTCTCGCGTTTGAAATACGAACTCCTGCGGTACGCGCTCCCCCGCGCGCAGCGTACGCCCTCTTGCGGTGCAGAGGGCTCCCTCCCCGGGGCCCCGCGCGGTAGCGTGGTGATCAGACTGCCGGTGAGCCCGCTCCACCCCCGACGCCTGACCGGGCGATCACGGCGCCGACCCCGTACCCAGCCGCCGGGAGGTCCTTCCGTGGTACAGGCATACATCCTGATCCAGACCGAGGTCGGAAAGGCCACCGCGGTGGCCGACGCGATCACCAAGATCCCCGGAGTCCTGCAGGCCGAGGACGTGACCGGCCCCTACGACGTGATCGTCCGGGCCGAGGCCGAGACCGTCGACGCGCTGGGCCGTCTGGTCGTGGCCAAGGTCCAGCAGGTCGAGGGCATCACCCGCACCCTCACCTGTCCGGTGGTCCACCTGTAAGGCCCCGCTACCATCGGCGGGTGGCCAGAGAACTCCGAGTCCCCCGCGTCCTGGCGGCGCTGCCGGCCCCGATCCGCTGGCTGGCGCTGCCGGTCGCGCTGACCTGCACGGTCGTGGTGCTGCTCGGCAGCTGGTCCGCGCCCGAGCGGATCCAGGTTCCGGAGCCGGCCGCCAAGGCGGCCGGCTACTGCCGGAACCTGGCCACCGCGCTCCCGCAGGAGCTGCTCGGCCACGCCCGCAAGGACCCGTCGCCGGCCTCGCCGTACGTGGCCGCGTGGGCGAGTTCGCCGCGCATCGTGCTGCGCTGCGGCGTGGACCGCCCGGAGGCGCTGAACGGCGAGGCCGCGAAGGACTACTCCCCCACCGTCGACGACGTCACCTGGTGGCCGCAGAAGCTCGACGACGGCGGCTACCGGTTCACCTCGACCATGCGCAAGGCGTACGTCGAGGTGACCGTCCCCGGGGGGGCCTCCGGCAACCCGTTCGACCCGGTCGCCGCACTCAGCGCAGCGGTCAAGGCGAACATCCCGTAGGTCCGGGTCCGGCCGGACCCGGCGGCGGCACCGACGGAGGGCGGGCCGGGAGCAGCTCCCGGCCCGCCCTCGTCGTCGTGCGCGGGCTACCGCAGGCCGGTCGAGCGGCGCAGCGCCGCCTGCAGCAGCCGGTCGATCAGCTCCGGGTAGGCCAGCCCGGTGGCCTCCCACATCTTCGGGTAGGCCGAGATCGGGGTGAAGCCGGGCATGGTGTTGACCTCGTTGACCATCCAGCTGCCGTCCTCCAGCAGGAAGAAGTCGACGCGGGCCAGGCCCTCGCAGCCGAGCGCCTCGAACGCGGCGATCGCCTGGCGGCGGATCTCCGCGGTCTCCTCGGCGGTCAGGTCCGCCGGGATCCGCACCTCGGAGGAGTCGATGTACTTGGCCTCGAAGTCGTAGAACTCGTAGCCGCCGCCGACCAGGACCTCGCCCGGCACGCTGGCGCGCAGGCCGTCCTCGAACTCCAGCACGCCGCACTCGATCTCGCGGCCGGCCACGCCCGCCTCGATGATCAGCTTGGGGTCGTGCCGACGGGCCTCCTCGATCGCGGCGTCGAGGTCGGCGAGGTCCTTGACCTTGGTGATGCCGATGCTGGAGCCGGCCCGGCAGGGCTTCACGAACAGCGGCAGGCCCAGCTCGGCGGCCCGCTCGCGGACGGCGTCCCGGCCGGCCTCGGTCTCCCAGTCGCGCGGGCGGACGACGGTGTACCGGCCGACGCCCAGGCCGTGCGAGGCCAGGATCCGCTTGGTGAACTCCTTGTCCATGCCGACCGCACTGGAGAGCACGCCGTTGCCTACGTAGGGCACGCCGGAGAGCTCCAGCAGGCCCTGCAGGGTGCCGTCCTCGCCCCAGGGGCCGTGCAGCAGCGGGAACACCACGTCGACCTCGCCGAGCACCTTGGGGGCGGTCCCCGGCTCGCTGAGGACCACCTCGCGGCTGCCCGGCGCGGTCGGCAGGGACACCTGACCCTCGACGGCCTCGGCGACGTGGGCGACGTCCGGCAGCCGGCCGTCGGTGATGGCCATCCGGGACGGCTCGTCGCTCACCAGCGCCCAGCGGCCCTCGTGGGTGATGCCGATCGGCAGCACGTCGTACTTCTCGCGGTCGATCGCCCTGAGCACGCTGCCCGCGGTGGACACCGAGATGGCGTGCTCGGAGCTGCGCCCGCCGAAGACCAGCGCAACACGCGGCTTCGCGGACGGGTTCGGGGAGGTCTGTTCGATGCTCATATCGCGTTCGAGACTACCGTGCGAGCCGTTTCCGGAAAGTCAGCCGCCCCGGGGCGCCGCCGGGCGGGCGACGGACGGCACGCGAACCGTCCTTCGGCTCCCCGGTGCCGCGCTGCGTCCGGGCGGTCCGCGCCACCGTTCGGTTCGGCGCCGTTCGTACCGGTGCGGTCCGCAGTGCGGTCCGGACCGGTGCGGTCCGGACCGGCGCAGGCCGGCGTCAGTGCCGTTCGGCCTTGGCCGAGCGGGACATCAGCGCCTGCAGCGCCTCCTGGGTGGGGCGCCCGTTGTGCACGACGTCCACCACCGCCTCGACGATCGGCATGTCGACGCCGTTGCGCCGGGCCAGGTCGAGCACCGACTCGCAGGACTTCACGCCCTCCGCGGTCTGCCGGGTGGCGGCGATGGTCTCCGCCAGCGACATCCCCCGGCCCAGGTTGGTGCCGAAGGTGTGGTTGCGGGAGAGCGGCGAGGAACAGGTCGCCACCAGGTCGCCCATGCCGGCGAGCCCGGCGAAGGTGTACGGGTCCGCGCCCAGCGCCAGCCCCAGCCGGGTGGTCTCGGCCAGGCCGCGGGTGATCAGCGTCGCCTTGGTGTTGTCGCCCAGGCCCATGCCGTCGGCCATGCCGACCGCCAGGCCGATCACGTTCTTCACCGCACCGCCCAGCTCGCAGCCGATCACGTCGGTGTTGGTGTACGGGCGGAAGTACGGCGTGTGGCAGGCGGCCTGGAGCCGCTTGGCGACTGCCTCGTCGGCGCAGGCCACCACGCTCGCCGCGGGCTGCCGGTTGGCGATCTCGCGGGCCAGGTTGGGGCCGCTGACCACCGCGACCCGCTCCGGCCCGACCCCGGCGACCTCGGCGATGACCTCGCTCATCCGCTTGGCGGTGCCGAGTTCGATGCCCTTCATCAGGCTCACCAGCACGGTCTGCGGCTCGATCAGCGGAGCCCAGGCGCCCAGGTTCTCGCGCAGCGTCTGCGAGGGCACCGCGAGCACCGCGAAGTCCGCGCCGGCCAGCGCCTCGGCGGCGTCCGTGGTGGCCCGGACCGAGTCCGGCAGCGACACCTGCGGCAGGTAGTCCGGGTTCACCCGGGTGGTGTTGACGGCGTCGACCAGCTCCTTGCGGCGGCCCCAGAGCACCACCTCGCAGCCGGCGTCGGCGAGGACCAGCGCGAACGCCGTCCCCCAGGAACCCGTCCCGAACACGGCACAGCGGGTCACTTGCCGGCCTCCTCGTCACCGTTGTAGCGCTTGCCGGCCGCGCGCTGCCGCTCGGCCGCGGCCGCCTCGGCCCGGTGCCGGGCCGCCGCACGCATGTCGTAGCGCTCGGCCGGCGGCTCCTCGCCGCGGATGCCGGCGAGGACGGCGGTGATGGCCTCCATGATGTCCTCGGTGGCGTCCTTGAGCACCTGCGGGGTCAGCTCCTGGTCCTGGTACTTGCTCAGGTCCACCGCCGGCCCGGCCGCCACGGTCACCCGGTGGCGCGGGAAGAGGTTGAACTTCCCCTTGCCGGAGGCGCCCCTGCCGTACGGCGGGATGATCTCGTGCGCACCCCAGTGCGCCACCGGGATCACCGGCGCACCGGTCATCAGCGCGACCCGGGCGACGCCGCTCTTGCCGGTCATCGGCCACAGGTCCGGGTCCCGGGTGAGCGTTCCCTCCGGGTAGAACTGCACGCACTGGCCGCCGTTCACCGCGTCGATCGCGGCCCGGAACGCCTGCGCGGCGTCGGTCGACTCGCGGAACACCGGGATTTGGCCGGTCTTGCGCAGCATGAAGCCGATGAACGGGATCGAGAACAGCGAGGACTTGCCGAGGATCCGCGGCGGGCGCCCGCTGTTGTACTGCCAGTGCGCGTACACCACCGGGTCGATGATCGAGTTGTGGTTGACCGCGGCGATGAAGCCGCCCTCCTTCGGGAGGTGCTCCCAGCCCCGCCAGTCGGGCTTCACCAGCGCGGTCGTCACCGGCTTCACCAGCACGGCCGCAAAGCGGTACCAGATGCCGTAGTCGGCGTTGCCGAAGCTGGCGTACGAGCGGCGGGCCACCCCAGGTCCTCCTCATCCGGTGCGGCACCCCGGGTGCCGCAGGTTCTCTCGCCGCCCGCGGGCCCCGGTGCGGGGCGCGGGCGCGGAACAGTCTCGCCCCACCGCCGACCGGCTGTCGAGCAACCCCGCCAGCACCTCCGGCGGGCGTGACCAAACGCACGTCCGCACAGCTCGGACGGCGTGGCGAGGGTTCCGGGACCGGCGCCACAATGGCGCCGATGACCCAGGACACCGTACGCCCCAGCGGGGCCGTCGCGCCCCCCGCACCCGCCTCCGACTGGTCGCTGGTGCTGCCGCTCAAGCCGCCGGCCCTGGCGAAGACCCGGCTCGCGCCCTTCGCCGGAGCGCACCGCGCGGACCTCGCGCTCTGCTTCGCCCTGGACACCGTCGCGGCCGCGCTGGCCACGCCCGGGGTGGCCCGGGTCCTGGTCGTCACCCGGGACGCGGCGGCCGGCGCCCGGCTCACCGCACTCGGTGCCACGGTGGTCGGCGACGAACCCGGGGGCGGCCTCAACCACGCGCTGGCGCACGGCGCGGCGGCCGCGCTGGCGCTCGCCCCGCACGCGCCGTTGGCCACGCTCTCGGCCGACCTCCCGGCCCTGCGCCCGGCCGAACTGGCCCGGGTGCTGGCCGCCGTGCCGCCGACCGGCCGGGCCTTCCTCGCGGACACCCCCGGCCTGGGCACCACCCTGCTGGCCTGCACCCCGGGCAACCCGCTCGCGCCCGCCTTCGGCGACGGCTCCCGGGAGCGCCACGCCGCCGGCGGCGCCCGTGAACTCCGCCTGGCCGGCGTGGATTCGGTGCGCCGGGACGTCGACACCGGGGCCGACCTCGGCGAGGCCCTCGCGCTCGGCGTCGGTCCGCACACCGCCGCCCTGTCGGCCCGGCTCGGCTACTCCCCCGCCCCGCCGTCCGGGCGGCGCTGAGACGGCTCCGGGGCCTGGCGTCCGCGCTCGCTATGCTGCTGCCATGCAGGCCACCGCGTTCACCTTCGACCCCGCCACCCGGGCCGGCTCCGTGCTGCTCGACGACGGGACCCCGGTGCCGTTCGACGCGGCCGCCTTCGACGCCGGCGGCCTGCGGCTGCTGCGCCCCGGTCAGCGGGTGCGGATCCGCACCGAGGGCACCGGCGAGGCCCGCCGGGTCGTCTTCGTGACGCTGCAGACCTTCCCCGACCCGGCCGGGGCCTGACGCCCCGGGCCGTCCGACCCGAGGCCGTGCACCGGCCAGCGGCCACCGGTGGGGGGCCACCCACCGAGCAGGCGCATCAGCGACGTCGCGCGCCCCTTCTGCGGCTCATCACGCCCGCCGCAGCCGCCGCACCCCCGCACCGGGCCGGCCCAGGCCGGGCGCGTTCGCGCCGCCGTAACGCCCAACACCCCCGCCACGCCCGGCCGGGCACGGCCCCGCCCGTCCGTGACCGGACCTCGCCCGGAAAGCGAAGAGCCGTGGCGGCCCGCCCCCGGAGCCCCGGGAGGGGTGCGCCACGGCTCAGGCAGGCCGTTCGCGGAATTACTTCGCGGTGGTCTTGCGCGCGGTGGTCTTGCGGGTGGCGGTCTTCTTCGCCGGAGCCGTCTTCTTGGCCGTGGCGGTCGCCTTCTTGGCGGCGGCCGCGGTGGTCTTCTTGGCGGCGGCGGTGGTCGCCGTCTTCTTGGCGGCGGCCGTGGTCTTCTTGGCGGCGGTCGCGGTGGTCTTCTTCGCCGCGGCCGTGGTGGCCTTCTTGGTGGCGGTCGCCTTCTTGGCGGCGGTCGCCGTGGTCTTCTTCGCCGCGGCGGTGGTCGCCGTCTTCTTGGCGGCGGCCGCGGTCTTCTTGGCGGCGGCCGGGGCCGCGGCGGCGGCACGCTTGGTGGCGGCGCGCTTGGCGGCCGGGGTCGCGGCGACGCCGCTCTTGCCCGGGGTGAGGGAGCCCTTGGGGGCCTTCTTCACCGAGGGGCCCTCCTTCGGCAGCTTCTTGCTGCCGCTGACCAGGTCCTTGAAGCCCTGGCCGGGACGGAAGCGGGGCACCGAGGTCTTCTTGACCTTGACCTTCTCGCCGGTCTGCGGGTTGCGGGCGAAGCGCGCGGAGCGCTCCACCTTCTCAAAGGTGCCAAAACCGGTGACCGACACCCGGTCGCCGGCCACGACGGCGCGGACCATGGTGTCGAGCACTGCGTCGACGGCCTCTGCGGCAGCCTTGCGACCGCCCAGCTGCTCGGCCACCGCTTCGACAAGCTGAGCCTTGTTCACGTCTTCCCCTTCGGAAACGGGCGCCGGATGATTCCATCCGTTCATTTCGCACGTTAGGTATGTATCTGCGGACTTTCAATTACCAAACGCGCGAATCACCCTAGTGTCGCAATGGATTTGCGCGTCGGCGACCTCAGACGACGGGCGGGCGCCCCTCGTCGAGGTCCTGGACAAAGCGACTCAACCGCCTTGCCGCCTCCGGAAGATCGCGCTTGGCGGTCTCGGTGACGATCAGGAGTTGTCGGGTGAGAGCGGTCTTTGCATCGGCAGACACGTTCAGCGCATGCACGCGGGCGTGAGCTTGCTTCAACCGCTCGGCCACAAGCGCGTAGAGCGCTGCGACTTCCGGGTCGTCCAGCCCCTCAGCAGGTGAGGCGGTGGCGTCCGGCCGATCGTCAATTCGGCGTTCGGCTCCCCGGCCCGTGGACTCCGGTGACGCGGGTTCGCCGCCCGCGTACGGAGGTTCATGGTGCCGGTGCATGTACTGATTGTGCCATCTACCCGCACTTGTGCTTGCGCGGGCCCCTGTGCGCCATTGCCAAATCGGCAATCGGCAGTGGGCCGGGGCGGCTAACTCCGGGGCCGGAACGGCGGATGGCCCGCCCCCCCGAGGGGAGGCGGGCCATCCGGCGGAACGTCAGAATGCCTGTTCTCCGACGCGGCTCAGGCGGCCGGCAGAGTACGCGGCTTGAAGGCCGGCCGGGTCGCCTCGAAGGCGGCGATGTCGGCCTCGTTCTGGAGGGTGATGCTGATGTCGTCCAGGCCGTTCAGCAACCGCCAGCGGACGTTGTCATCCAGCTCGAACGAGGCCGTGACGCCCTCCGCACGCACCTCGCGGGCCTCCAGGTCCACGGTGATCTCGGCGGTCGGGTCGGCCTCGGTGAGCTCCCAGAGCCGCTCCACGACGTCCTGCGGCAGAACCACCGTGAGCAGGCCGTTCTTCAGGGAGTTGCCGCGGAAGATGTCGGCGAACCGGGTCGAGATCACGGCGTGGAAGCCGTAGTTCTGCAGCGCCCAGACGGCGTGCTCGCGGGAGGAGCCGGTGCCGAACTCGGGCCCGGCCACCAGCACCGTGGCGCCCTGCCGCTCGGGCCGGTTGAGGATGAACGACTCGTCCTTGCGCCAGGCCTCGAACAGGCCGTCCTCGAAACCGGAACGGGTGACCTTCTTCAGCCAGTGGGCCGGGATGATCTGGTCGGTGTCGACGTTGCTGCGGCGCAGCGGAACGGCGCGACCCGTGTGGGTGGTGAACTTCTCCATGCTGCTCAGGCCTCCACAGCGACGTCGGACGAGAGATCGGCGGGCGCGGCCAGTCGGCCCAGGACGGCGGTCGCGGCGGCGACCTGCGGGGAGACCAGGTGGGTGCGGCCGCCCTTGCCCTGGCGGCCCTCGAAGTTGCGGTTCGATGTGGAGGCGCAGCGCTCGCCCGGGGCCAGCTGGTCGGGGTTCATGCCCAGGCACATCGAGCAGCCCGCGTGGCGCCACTCGGCGCCGGCGGCGGTGAAGACCTTGTCCAGGCCCTCCTCGACGGCCTGCAGGGCGACCCGCACCGAGCCCGGCACGACCAGCATCCGCACGCCGTCAGCGATCCGGCGGCCTTCCAGGATCGCCGCGGCGGCGCGCAGGTCCTCGATCCGGCCGTTGGTGCAGGAGCCGACGAAGACGGCGTCGACCGCGACCTCGCGCAGCGGGGTGCCGGCCTCCAGGCCCATGTACGCCAGGGCGTTCTCGGCCGCGATCCGCTCCTGCGGGTCGGCGAAGGAGGCCGGGTCCGGCACCGACGAGCCGAGCGGCGCGCCCTGGCCCGGGTTGGTGCCCCAGGTGACGAACGGCGTCAGCTCGTTCGCGTCGATGAAGATCTCGTGGTCGAAGACCGCGTCCTCGTCGGTGACCAGGGTCTTCCAGTACGCCACCGCGGCGTCCCAGTCCTCGCCCTTCGGGGCGTGCGGACGGCCCTCCAGGTAGTCGAAGGTGGTCTGGTCGGGGGCGATCATGCCGGCCCGGGCGCCCGCCTCGATCGACATGTTGCAGACGGTCATCCGGGCCTCCATGGAGAGGCTGCGGATGGCCGAGCCGCGGTACTCCAGGACGTAGCCCTGGCCGCCGCCGGTGCCGATCCGCGCGATGATCGCCAGGATCAGGTCCTTGGCGGTCACGCCCTCGGGCAGCTCGCCCTCGACGGTGATCGCCATCGTCCTGAACGGCGCGAGCGGCAGCGTCTGGGTGGCCAGCACGTGCTCGACCTGGCTGGTGCCGATGCCGAACGCGAGGGCTCCGAAGGCGCCGTGGGTGGAGGTGTGGGAGTCGCCGCAGACCACGGTCGTACCGGGCTGGGTCAGGCCGAGCTGCGGACCGACCACGTGCACGACGCCCTGCTCGACGTCGCCCAGCGAGTGGATCCGGACGCCGAACTCGGCGGCGTTGCGACGCAGCGTCTCCAGCTGGACCTTGGAGACCGGGTCGGCGATCGGCTTGTCGATGTCGAGGGTCGGGGTGTTGTGGTCCTCGGTGGCGATGGTGAGGTCGGTGCGGCGGACCTTTCGCCCGGCCAACCGGAGGCCGTCGAAGGCCTGCGGGCTGGTCACCTCGTGGAGCAGGTGCAGGTCGATGAAGAGCAGGTCGGGCTCGCCCTCGGCGCGCCGCACGACGTGGTCGTCCCAGACCTTCTCTGCGAGTGTCCGTCCCATCGGATTCCCTCCAGCCGGCCGCGTTGCCGGCCTTCTCGTGTCGTCGGGGTCAGTGCTTTCGCCGCCCTGTGAGGCTCGCGTCGCGCGACCTGCACGCCGGATCGGTGTCCACGATGCGGACACTCTGTTGAGGTCGCATCCTGGATGTCTCCCGGGCTGCTGCATCCAGAGTGGCGCTTTTCGCGGAAGATTGAACTTGCGTCTCGCGGAATGAGACTGCAGTCTTAGGGCATGGACAACTCTAGCGGCGTCGGCGTTCTCGACAAGGCCGCTCTGGTGCTGAGCGCACTGGAGTCGGGCCCCGCCACGTTGGCGGGGCTGGTCGCCGCCACCGGTCTGGCGCGGCCCACGGCCCACAGACTCGCCGTCGCACTCGAACACCACCGACTGGTCACCAGGGACATGCAGGGCCGGTTCATCCTCGGCCCCCGTCTCTCCGAACTCTCCGCCGCGGCGGGTGAGGACCGGCTGCTCGCCACCGCGGGCCCGGTCCTGACCCACCTGCGCGACGTCACCGGCGAGAGCGCACAGCTCTACCGCCGGCAGGGCGAGATGCGGATCTGCGTAGCCGCCGCCGAGCGGCTCTCCGGCCTGCGGGACACCGTCCCGGTCGGCAGCACCCTGCCGATGAAGGCCGGCTCGGCCGCCCAGGTCCTGCTCGCCTGGGAGGAGCCCGAGCGGCTCCACCGCGGCCTCCAGGGCGCCCGCTTCACCGCCACCGCGCTGAGCGGCGTCCGGCGGCGCGGCTGGGCCCAATCCATCGGGGAGCGCGAGCCGGGCGTCGCGTCCGTCTCCGCGCCCGTGCGCGGCCCCTCCAACCGGGTGGTGGCCGCCGTCTCCGTCTCCGGCCCGATCGAGCGCCTGACCCGCCACCCGGGCCGGCTGCACGCCCAGGCCATCATCGAGGCCGCCAACCGGCTCACCGAGGCCCTGCGCCGCGGCTGAACCGCCGAACCGAACCGAAAGGGCCCGCGCACACCGTGCGCGGGCCCTTTCCACGGAAATACCCGGAAATGCGAAAGGCCCCGGATCACCGGGGCCTGCATTTCTCTGGCTGGGGTACCAGGACTCGAACCTAGACTAAATGAACCAGAATCACTCGTGCTGCCAATTACACCATACCCCAACAAAGCATTCAGCCGATGGGCGCGTCTCCTAGAAGACGACAACCACCGGCTTCCGCTCTGGTACCCCCGACCGGATTCGAACCGGCGCTACTGCCGTGAGAGGGCAGCGTGCTAGGCCGCTACACAACGGGGGCTTCCTGGCGATCCCTTGCGGGATCAGTACCCCCGACCGGATTCGAACCGGCGCTACTGCCGTGAGAGGGCAGCGTGCTAGGCCGCTACACAACGGGGGCTTTCCAGGCGATCCCTTGCGGGATCAGTACCCCCGACCGGATTCGAACCGGCGCTACTGCCGTGAGAGGGCAGCGTGCTAGGCCGCTACACAACGGGGGCTTGGATCTTCAATTGTACTGCCTGTACTGCTGGGTACTGCGCTGGGGTACCAGGACTCGAACCTAGACTAAATGAACCAGAATCACTCGTGCTGCCAATTACACCATACCCCACCAGAGTTGAACCCTCGTCGGGCCCCGCTCAGGCGTTGCGCCTCTCGTTCGGAACCGGCGGGGGTTTCGCTCCCTCGTCCGTTCCCTCCCGGGCGGCGCAGAAAGAACATTACCCGACGTCTGGCCTGGCTCCAAAATCGATAACCCCAGGCCGTGGCCGGGGCGGCTGCGGACCAGGTCGGAACCGGGTCCGCAGCCGCCCGCGGAGGGGCCTCAGGCGGCCGGGAGGGCCGCCAGGGCGGCGCTCAGCCGGCGCAGCGTCTCGGGGCGCCCGAGCAGCTCCATCGACTCGAACAGCGGCGGCGAGACCCGGCGGCCGGTGACGGCCACCCGCAGCGGCGTGAAGGCGAACTTGGGCTTGATGCCCAGACCGTCCACCAGGGCCTCGCGCAGCGCGGCCTGGATCGGCTCCGGGGTGAAGTCCGCCAGCGCCTCCAGCGCCTTGATGCTGGCCTCCAGCACCGGCCGGGCGTCGGCGGTGAGGACCTTGGCCGCGTCGTCCGGGTCGACCGCGAAGCCGGCCGGGTCGACGAAGAGGAAGCCGGCCATGTTCACGATCTCGCTGAGCACGACCATCCGCTCCTGGGTGAGCGGCGCCACCTTGGCCAGCAGCTCCAGCTGCTCGGCGCTCGGCTCGGCCGGCAGCAGACCGGGGGCCTGCAGGTACGGCACCAGGCGGCGGACGAACTCCTCCGGCGCGAGCCTGCGCAGGTGCTCGGCGTTGATGTGCTCGCACTTCTTCAGGTCGAAGCGGGCCGGGTTGGCGTTCACGTCGGCGATGTCGAACGCCGCGACCAGCTGCTCGGTGCTGAAGAGGTCGTCGTCGGCGGAGAGCGACCAGCCCAGCAGCGACAGGTAGTTGAGCAGGCCCTCGGGGATGAAGCCGCGCTCGCGGTAGAGGTTGAGCGAGGCCTGCGGGTCGCGCTTGGAGAGCTTCTTGTTGCCCTCGCCCATCACGTACGGCAGGTGGCCGAAGCGCGGGGTGGTGCCGTTGCCGACGCCGATCTCGGCGAGCGCCGCGTAGAGCGCGATCTGGCGCGGGGTGGAGGAGAGCAGGTCCTCGCCGCGGAGCACGTGGGTGATGCCCATCAGGGCGTCGTCCACCGGGTTGACCAGGGTGTAGAGCGGTGCGCCGTTGGCCCGGACGATGCCGTAGTCGGGCACGTTCTCCGGCTCGAAGGTGAGCGTGCCGCGCACCAGGTCGTCGAAGGCGATGGTGCGGTCGGGCATCCGGAAGCGCAGGATCGGCTCGCGCTTCTCCAGCTTGTAGACGGCGATCTGGTCGTCCGTCAGGTTCCGGCAGTGGCCGTCGTAGCCGGACGGCTTGCCGGCCGCGCGGGCGGCCTCGCGGCGGGCGTCCAGCTCCTCGGTGGAGCAGTAGCAGTGGTAGGCGTGGCCGGCCTCGTGCAGACGGCGCGCGACGTCCGCGTAGATGTCCATCCGCTGCGACTGCCGGTACGGCGCGTGCGGGCCGCCGATCTCCGGGCCCTCGTCCCAGTCGAAGCCGAGCCAGCGCATCGCGTCGAGCAGCTGGTCGTACGACTCCTCGGAGTCGCGGGCGGAGTCCGTGTCCTCGATCCGGAAGACCAGCGTGCCGCCGTTGTGGCGGGCGAAGGCCCAGTTGAAGAGGGCGGTGCGGACCAGGCCCACGTGCGGGTTCCCGGTCGGGGAGGGACAGAAGCGAACCCGAACGCTCGGGTCAGTGTTAGCCACGCTTGATCACCTTGTTGGTGAGAGTGCCGATGCCTTCGATGGAGACGGCGACCTCGTCGCCGACGTTGAGCGGGCCCACCCCAGCGGGTGTGCCGGTGAGGATGACGTCGCCGGGCAGCAGCGTCATGGCCTCGGAGATGTGGACGATCAGCTCGGCCACCGAGCGGATCATCTGGGAGGTGCGCCCGGTCTGCCGCAGCTCGCCGTTGACGGTGCAGGTGACGGCGAGGTCGGCCGGGTCGAGGTCGGTCTCGATCCACGGGCCGAGCGGGCACGCCGTGTCGAAGCCCTTGGCCCGGGCCCACTGGCCCTCGCGCTGCTGGACGTCGCGCGCGGTGAGGTCGTTGGCGCAGGTGTAGCCGAGGATCACCTCGGGCACCCGGTCCAGCGGCACCTCGCGGCACATCCGGCCGATCACCACGGCCAGTTCCGCCTCGTGGTGGACGTCCGAGGAGAACGGCGGGTAGGCGATCGACTCGGTCGGGCCGATCACCGCGGTGGACGGCTTGAAGAAGGTCGGCGGGACGTCGGGGACGTCGTTGCCGAGCTCCGCCGCGTGCGCCGCGTAGTTTCGGCCCACCGCCACGATCTTGTTGGGCAGCATCGGGCTGAGCAGCCGGACGTCCTGGAGGCGGTAGCTCTCGCCGGTCGGCTGGGGCTGACCGAACGGGTGGCCGGCCAGCGCGTGGACGACCAGAGACTCGGGCCGGACGGGATCGCCCTCGACCACGCCGAAGGAGACGCTGCCGGCGGCAGGGCTCCCTTCCCGGACGGAAAACCTGGCAATGCGCACGGCTGGGCTACCCCTCGCTTCGTCGGCCGCCCGGGGCGCGCCCGGGCGCTGGTGGGCGCCCCGCCCTCGGTGGGCGCGGCCCCGTCAATCGTCGTCCAGGCTATCGCGCGGGCCCTTCCCCGTCCGCTTTGCCCCTGTTCGGCGCGGGTTGCGGCCGAACACGGCACGAGCGGGCGAACCCCGCCCCGAGCCGAAGGGGCGCGCCGGTGCCGAAAGCGAGGAGCGACAAGCGAGGCACGAGCGCCGGAGCGACGACCGTCGGCACCGGGTCGAAGCGCCCCGGAGGCGAGCGGGCGAACAACAGGGCGCCGTGGGACGCACCTTCCGGTGCGGCCACGGCGCCCTGGGGAGCGGGCGGGTTCGGCCCTCGCGGGCCGGCCGGGTCAGTCCTGCGGGACGGCGACGACCGGGGCGACCATCAGCTTGGTGCGGCGCGGGTTGGCCGTGCTGGAGGGCAGCTCGGTGCCGTAGGCCACGACGTCCTCGGGCTTGCGGGCGCCCGGGATCTTGCTGAAGTCCTCGACCGAGGCCAGCGTGGTCCGGCGCGGGTTCGCCGTCGAGCGGCAGGACAGCGTGGACTTGGTGGCGGCCTTCTTCGCCTGGGACATCGCGTCAGCACCTCGGGGTCGCGACCGGCGCACCGCTACGGATCGGCACCGGCCTGAGTGGTTCGGGGGGATTGCGGGCAGGCTGAATCGAGGCCGTGCTCCGGATACAGCCAGGTTACGGATCTCATTCCACAGCCACCGTGACCAAAGCTACACATTGGCCTGTGATTTTGCTCACAAATTGGAAATCAATTCTCAAATATCCGACATGTCGCCGCATCAGGTTTCACCGACATAACTCCCTTTTCGGACATTAGGGAAGGTCCGCTCGCCCTGTTGATCTAGGGCCAACTTGGCATGTATGCGTCGAGTGTCCGAAAAAGGCGGTATTCCGGTCCGGTTACCGCACAGTCTGTGAAATCGCGCGCGCGGTCGGTAGCGCCACCCCGCGCGCCCTGGCGGCCCTTGTTGGGATTCCCCGGCTGTGCTGGAATGCCACGGACCGTGGGTAGGGAGCAGTCCACCCCGGTGACCCGCTCTCCCGGACCGGCCGGGGAGCGGATGGAAATTCCACACCGTCCAGGCCGCGGCGACGCGGCGGGACGCCCGGTCCAGAGGTTGCGACGCCAGTGCAGGGACGTTTCAAAAGGGGTAGCGGCGCCGCGGGTGACCCGGAGTCGCGTGAGCCTGTGGCAGCCCCCCAGCAGGCGGCGGCGCTCGGTGGCCCGGCCGAGCCGGCGCCCGAAGTGGGCGGCCGCCCCGACGACGACGGCCGGGACGACCGGAAGTCGACCCGGGACAAGCTGCGCAAGACCCTCACCCGGCGGCGCGCCACCGGTGTGAGCCGACTCGCGATGCGCAACTGGCGGATCCGTACCCGCCTGATCGCCCTGCTCACCCTCCCCGTGCTGGTCGCGCTCGTCCTCGGTGGCCTGCGCATCCAGACCTCGCTCGAGGCCTCGCAGCAGCTCGCCCAGATGGCCAACCTCTCCGACCTGGCCAAGAAGGCGACCAACCTCGCCGACGCCCTGCAGAACGAGCGCGACGTCAGCGCCGGGCCGATCACCCACGACCCGAACGCGCCGCTCGACGACGACATCGTCAACGCCCGCAAGATCACCGACGACCTGAACCGCACCTTCACGGCCTCCTCGGACAAGTTCGAGAACCTCGAACTCTCGGGCGGTAAGGCGCTGCTGTTCCAGATCCGCCGTGACCTGAACTCGATCTCCGACGCGCGCGGCAACCCGTACCAGAACAACCAGAACATCCAGGCCACGATCACCGCCTACGACGTGATCATCCGCGACCTGCTGGCGATCTCCCAGGACATCGCGCTCGCGTCCAACAACCGCGACCTGGTGCGTGCCACCCGCGCGCTCCAGCAGTTCTCGCTGGCCAAGAACGTCACCTCGCAGCAGCGCGCGCTGATCAGCGCCGCGCTCGCCAACCCCAAGAGCCCGGACCTCAGCCTGAGCGACGAGTCGTTCGGTATCCGCCTGCGCACGTCCTACGACAACGCGCTCACCGGGTTCAACAACATCTACACCTCGCACGACCTGGACAACCTGCGCGGCCAGCTCAGCTACAACAACGTGGTCGCCGACGCCGACCGCTACGCGCGCTCGATCCTCCAGCAGAGCGGTATCCACCAGACCGAGCCGGTCAGCTACAAGGACTGGTACGAGAAGATCACCGCCAAGATCACGGCCGAGCGCCGGATCGAGGCGAAGCTGATCGAGGACCTCGACGGTAAGGCCCAGGACCTGCAGGCCGCGGCCGACACCGAGGCCCTGATCACCGGTGCCGCCGTCGCCCTGGTGCTGCTCGTCGCCCTCGGTGGCGCCGCCGTCATCGCCCGCTCGATGGTGCGCTCGCTGACCCGCCTCCAGGCCGCGGCCGAGGACGTCGCCGAGCGGCGACTGCCCGAGCTGGTCAAGACGCTCTCCGAGAGCGACCCGCACGACGTCGACGTCACCGTCGAACCCGTGGCCGTCGACTCCACGGACGAGATCGGCCACGTGGCGCACGCGTTCGACATGGTGCACAGCGAGGCCGTCCGCCTCGCGGCCGAGCAGGCCCTCCTCCGCGGCAACATCAACGCGATGTTCACCAACCTGTCGCGCCGCAGCCAGGGCCTCATCCAGCGCCAGCTGTCGCTCATCTCCGAGCTGGAGAGCCGCGAGGCCGACCCGGACCAGCTGGCCAACCTCTTCAAGCTGGACCACCTCGCGACCCGCATGCGCCGCAACGGCGAAAACCTCCTCGTCCTCGCCGGTGAGGACCCGGGCCGCCGCTGGACCCGCCCCGTCCCGCTGGTCGACGTGCTCCGCGCCGCCGCCTCCGAGGTGGAGCAGTACGAGCGCATCGAGCTCGCCTCGGTGCCGTCGGCCGAGGTCGCCGGCCGCGTCGTCAACGACCTCGTCCACCTGCTCGCCGAGCTGCTGGAGAACGCGACCTCGTTCTCCAGCCCGCAGACCCGCGTCCGGGTCACCGGCCACGCCCTGCCGGACGGCCGGGTGCTGGTCGAGATCCACGACACCGGCATCGGCCTCAGCCCCGACGACCTCGCCGACATCAACGAGCGCCTGGCCAACCCGCCGACGGTGGACGTCTCCGTCTCCCGCCGCATGGGCCTCTTCGTGGTCGGTCGCCTCTCGCTCCGCCACGGCATCCGGATCCAGCTGCGCCCCAGCGACTCCGGCGGCACCACCGCGCTGGTCATGCTCCCGGTGGACGTCACCAACTCCGCCGACCGCCGCGCCCCCGGCCGCCCCGGCCCGGCGCAGGCCAAGCAGCAGCGCGGGGCCGCCCCGACGCCGCGCCAGCAGCGCCAGATGCCCGGTGGACCGGGCGGCGGCCCGGCCGCGCTCGGCCAGGGTCCGGCGGGCGGTGCCCCGCAGGGCCGTCCGCAGCTCGGCCAGGGCGGTCCCGGTGCGCCGGGCGGCCCGGGTGCGGGCCAGGGCGGCCGCAACGGCGGTCTGCCGACCCGGCAGGTCGGCAAGGCACTGCGCGAGAACCCGATGGTCCCGCCCGGCCGGGCCCCCCAGCAGAACCAGCAGCAGAACCAGCAGCAGGGCCCGCAGCAGAACCAGCAGGGCGGCCTGCCGCAGCGCGCCCCGGGCCGCCAGGGCCCGCCGCAGGGCGGCCCCGGTGCGCCGGGTGCGCCCGGCGGCCTGCCCCGCCGGGGCCAGCAGCAGCCCGGCGCGCCGCAGCCCGGTCCGGGCCCCCGGACCGGCGAGCAGCCGCAGCACGGCTGGGCCGACCAGTCGGGTCGTCCGGGTGCGCCGCAGGGCGCCCGTCCGGGCAACCGTCCGCAGGACGGCCTGCCGCAGCGCGGCCGTCCCGGCCAGGCCCCGCAGGGCCCGGGTGGTCAGGGCCCGGGCGGTCAGGGGCCGCAGGGCCCGCAGGGTCCGCGCCGGCCGCAGCGCCCGGGTCCGCAGCAGGGACGTCCCCAGCAGCTCCCGGCCCAGCAGGCCCATCAGGCCCCGCCGCAGCAGGCCCAGCCCCAGCAGGCCCAGCCGCCGCAGCTCCCGGCCCAGCAGGCCCAGCCCCAGCCGCTGCCGGCGGCCGAGTCCGCGATGGAGAGCACCGCGCAGTTCGCCCGGCCGCGCTTCGAGGCCAGCGAGATCGACCCGCGTGACCCGCTGGGCCTCGGCCTGGTCGAGCCGGTGCTGCCGGACGTGCCGAACCCGGCCCGTCCGGAGCCGGTCCGCCAGGAGCCGGTCCGTCAGGAGCCGATGGCACTGCCGACCGGCCCCTCGCAGGGCGGTGCCCCGGGCTTCGAGTCGCCGGAGCAGACCCGGCCCCAGCTGCAGCAGGGCCATCCGGCCGAGGCCGCGCAGGGCCGTGGCCCGCAGTACCAGCCGCGCCGACCGGGGACGAGCGCTCCGGGCTTCCAGGAGCCGCAGACCCCCCAGGCCCAGCACGCTCAGGCTCAGCACGCTCAGGCTCAGCAGGCCCAGGCCCAGGCCCAGGCTCACGCCCAGCAGGCTCAGGCCCAGCAGGCCCAGGCCCAGGCCCAGGCTCACGCCCAGCAGGCTCAGGCCCAGCAGGGCCCGGCCGGCGAGGCCCCGTGGCGCCCGTCCGCCAACGACGAGCGCTGGCGCCGGGCCGAGCAGGTCCGCGAGCCCTCGACCAGCGGGGTCACCATGTCCGGCCTCCCGCGGCGGACCCCGCAGGCCAACCTGGTCTCCGGGACCGCCGAGGCGTCGCCGATGACCGGTCCGCAGGTGTCCCGTGCGCCCGAGGAGGTGCGCGGCCGGCTCACCAACCTGCGCCGCGGCATCCAGCAGGGCCGCCGGGCCGGTGCCGAGCAGGCCTCGGGCCAGGGAAATCCTGGCTCCCACCATGGTGCCCAGCAGCCCGGGTTCGATAGTTTCGGTGGCCGGACCGACGGCAACGGCGCAGATCATCAGGAGCGTTGAAGTTGAATCAGATGAGCCAGGCCGCACAGAACCTGAACTGGCTGATCACCAATTTCGTGGACAACACCCCCGGGGTGTCGCACACGGTGGTGGTCTCCGCGGACGGCCTCCTGTTGTGCATGTCCGAGGGCTTCCCGCGTGACCGCGCCGACCAGCTCGCCGCGGTCGCCTCCGGCCTCACCTCCCTCACCTCCGGCGCCAGCCGGATCTTCGAGGGCGGCGAGGTCAACCAGACCGTCGTCGAAATGGAGCGCGGCTTCCTGTTCCTGATGGCCATCAGCGACGGCTCCGCCCTCGCCGTACTGGCCTCCCCGGACAGCGACATCGGCCTCGTCGGCTACGAGATGGCCCTGCTCGTCGACCGCGCCGGCGCCGTCCTCACCCCCGCACTCCGCGCAGAACTCCAGGGCAGTCTCCTGCACTGAGGCCCCCTGCGCGGCGACACCACCCGTCCCACCTCCCCGCCGGGTCTGACCCGACCAGACCCGGCGCCTCACCCTCAGCTACCCTCAGGCAGCTGATTTCGCCTCAGCTGGCACCACCCAGCTGGAACCGGCTGCCCAAGGCTGCAGCACTAGGAGGACCCATGACCCCGCCTTCGACACCCGCCGGCTACGGCAACGGGTACGGCAGCGGCTACGGCGGGCAGCAGTCCGACGGCTACGAGCAGCAGCCGCTGGTCCGCCCGTACGCGATGACCGGAGGCCGCACGCGGCCCCGGTACCAGCTCGCCATCGAGGCGCTGATCTCGACGACCGGCTCGGCCGAGCGGTCCGGCGGCCTGCTGCCCGAGCACGCCCGGATCGTGAACCTCTGCCGTGAGGTCAAGTCCATCGCGGAGATCTCCGCACTGGCCGGCGTGCCGCTCGGTGTGGCCCGCATCCTCGTCGCCGACCTTGCCGAGGCCGGTCTCGTCGCCATCCACCAGCCCGCCGCCGCGGGCGAGTCGGGCGGAACGCCCGACGTCACGCTGCTCGAAAGGGTCCTCAGTGGACTTCGCAAGCTCTAACGGAGCCACCCGCGCCACGACCTCGGCGAAGATCGTCGTCGCCGGCGGCTTCGGCGTCGGCAAGACCACGCTCGTCGGCGCCGTCTCCGAGATCAACCCGCTGCGCACCGAAGCCGTCATGACCAGCGCCTCCGCCGGCATCGACGACATCAGCCACGTCTCCGGCAAGACGACCACCACCGTCGCCATGGACTTCGGCCGCATCACCCTCGACGAGGACCTCATCCTCTACCTGTTCGGCACCCCCGGACAGGACCGCTTCTGGTTCATGTGGGACGACCTCGTCCGAGGCGCCATCGGAGCCGTCGTCCTCGTCGACACCCGACGCCTCGCCGACTGCTTCCCCGCCCTCGACTACTTCGAGAACAGCGGACTCCCCTTCGTCGTCGCCCTCAACGGCTTCGACGGCCACCAGCCCCACACCGCCGACGAAGTCCGGGAAGCCCTCCAACTCGGCCCCGACACCCCCATCGTCACCCTCGACGCCCGCCGACGGGACAGCGCCAAGAGCGCCCTCATCACCCTCGTCGAACACGCCCTCCTCGCCCGCCTGCGCTAGGCGGAACCGCAGGTCGGCAGCCCCGGCACCCCGTCCCGGCGACGGGGTGCCGGGGCACCTCGGCTTACGGACGGGTGTCGCCGGTGAGGACCGCGCAAGACCCCCGGATAAGCGGCGGATAACAGTTCGGTAGGCATTTTGTGATCAACAGTGGCTGTCTGTAGCGAATCAGCGTCACTCAGCGCCAGATGACCACGGTTTTGCGGGCTGATGTCGGTAAATGTCCTAATTGCTCCACCGCTGGCCGCCCTCGGCGGCTGTTTGTCCCCCATCCCTGCACGTGCTGAAATTCCAGCTACCCCTGAATCCCGTACGGCAGTCCCACCACCCACCAGCGGGCCGCTCTCAGGGGTAGCGCTGGATTGATCCATGGCCGCGATCGGCCGAGAGGTAGTTGTCGAGTGAGGCGTAAGCAGCAAGTCGCCCCGCAGCGGCGCTCCGAGCCCCGCCAGAGCGAGCCGAACGGTAACGCAACCGGCCCGGCCGGATTCTCCGCGTTCACACCCACCGAGGAGCGCCCGGCCGTCGCGCCGAAGCCGCCGACCGCCTCCACCGAGCGCCGCAGCGCCGGTCCCGCGGACGGCGCCGGCGACGGGAAGGGCGGCAAGGACGCCCAGGACGGCAACAGCCGCTACGACTTCCTCCGGCCGCGCAACTGGCGCGTTCCGGCGCGTCTGATAGCCATCCTCCTCATCCCGGTCGTCATCGGCCTGATCTTCGGCGGTCTGCGCGTCAACACCTCGGTCGACGGCTACGTCAAGGCCTCCCGCGCCGAGAAGACCGCGCGCCTGGCCAAGGCCGCCACCGAACTCGCCGAAGCGCTGGAGAACGAGCGCGACAAGTCGCTCGCGCCGATCCTCACCGGCCAGGACCCGAACGGCGACCTCAACAAGACCCGCGGGACCACCGACGCCGCCCTCAAGGCGTACAACGCGGCCTACGAGGCCACCGACAAGTCCGGCGAGCTCCCCCACCGCCACACGGCCTTCCAGCAGCTCGTCGCCTTCCTGCCGCACCTGCGCGACAACGCCTACAAGCCCGAGCTGTTCGCGACCGCGACGCAGTCGGCCTACTCGGTGATGCTCGCGCCGCTGCTCGCCTACGACAACTCGGTCGGCCTCGGCAGCACCAACATCACCAGCAAGGGCCGCGCGATCTACGCCATGTCGCTGGCCAAGGCCTCGGCCTCGACCCAGCGCGCGCTGATGCTCCACCTGCTGGTCGGCATCTCGGCCCAGTCCACCACCCGGTACGAGAACGTCGACCTGATCCAGCAGCTGCTGGTCTCGCAGAAGCTGGAGCAGGTCTCCCTCTCCGAGTTCAACACCGGCAGCGCCCCCGAGGACGCCCGGAAGTACGCCGACGCCCAGGTCGCCCAGGCCGCCGCCGACCAGCGCGCCGCCTTCCGGATGCCCAACGGCAGCGTGCCCACCATGCAGGGCCTGATGGCCCTCGGCGCCGCCTACAGCCAGGCCGCCGCGGAGGGCCAGTCCAGGGGCAAGGCCGCCGCCGACGCCGCCTACAAGGAGGCCAAGGACGCCGGTCTGACCAAGGAGAACTGGGAGCAGGCCGCCAACACCCACATCTCCACGCTGCGCACCACCGAGGTCGCGCTGCTGGACGACGTGCTCCACGACGCCGCCGACCTGCGGGACAACGCGCTCTACGACGCCATCCTCAACTCGGCGATCGTGCTCGCCGCGCTGATCCTCGCCGGTGTGCTCACCGGCTACGTGGCGCGCTCGATGATTCTCGGTATGCGTACCCTGCGCAACGCCGCCCTGGAGATCGCCGACCGCCGCCTGCCGGACCTGGTCGAGAAGCTCTCCAAGACCGACCCGGACCGGGTGGACACCTCGGTCACCCCGATCCCGCTGCACGGCAAGGACGAGATCGGCGAGGTCGCCCGGGCCTTCGACCAGGTCCACCGCCAGGCGGTCGAGCTCGCCGCCGAGCAGGCGCTGCTGCGAGGGAACGTCAACGCGATCTTCACCAACCTGTCGCGCCGCAGCCAGGGCCTCATCCAGCGCCAGCTGGCGCTGATCACCGACCTGGAGAACAACGAGGCCGACCCGGACCAGCTGGAGAACCTCTTCAAGCTGGACCACCTGGCCACCCGTATGCGCCGCAACGGTGAGAACCTCCTCGTCCTCGCGGGTGAGGAAGCCGGCCGCCGCTGGAACACCCCCGTCCCGCTGGTCGACGTGCTCCGCGCCGCCGCCTCCGAGGTGGAGCAGTACGAGCGCGTCGAGCTCGCCGGCATCCCGGAGGTCGAGGTCGTCGGCGCCGCCGTGACCGACCTCGTCCACCTGCTCGCCGAGCTGCTGGAGAACGCCACCTCGTTCTCCAGCCCGCAGACCCGGGTCCTGGTCAACGCCACCCGCCTGCCGGACGGCCGCGTGCTGGTCGAGATCCACGACAAGGGCATCGGCCTCACCGCCGACGACTTCGCCGAGATCAACGAGAAGCTCGCCGAGCCGCCGACGGTCGACGCCACCATCTCCCGCCGCATGGGCCTCTTCGTGGTCGGCCGGCTCTCCCAGCGGCACGACGTCCGCGTCCAGCTCCGTCCCTCGGGCGAGTCCGCGGGCACCACCTCGCTGGTCATGCTCCCGCCGTTCCTGACCCAGATGGGTGCGGCGCCGGAGCCGGAGGAGCAGTTCACCGTCTCCCGGATCTTCGCCGACCAGGAGCCGACCGCCGAGTGGTCCGTGGACGGCCTCGGCCAGCCGCGCAGCGCCGCCGAGCTGGGCTTCGACGACCACCTGACCGGCACGGGCCACGGCTCCACCGGCTTCAGCCCGGCCCTGGACTCCGTCCAGCGCTCGCAGCGGCTCGACCAGGTCCGCCGCGCGGCCCTGGAGGCCGGTCCGGAGGCCACCCAGCAGCAGCCCGTGGTCGACGCCGAGGTCGAGGACGAGTACCCGGCGTACGGCCGGCGCAACGACGAGGCCTTCGCCCAGGACGGCCAGTACGGCCAGCAGGGCTACGACCAGAACGGCTACGCCGACGACCAGTACGGCTACGACGGCAACGGGTACGCCGACGGCGAGTACGCCGGGAACGACTACGGGCAGGACGCCTACGGCCGGTTCCCGCAGCAGGGCTACGCCGACGACCAGTACGGCCAGGGCCAGGGCGGCGGCCAGTACGGCGGCCAGTACCAGGACTACGACGGCTACGGCGACGACCAGTACGGCCAGCAGGCCGAGGAGGCCCCGGCCGGCCACCCGTACAGCCCGGAGCAGCCCGCGCTGCCGACCGCCGACTCCTCCACCCTGGCGTCCGGGCTGCCGCAGCGCCGCCCCGGCCAGCAGCTGGCCGGCGGCGGACCGGGTACCAACCCGCTGCAGGACAGCGGCGAGACCCCGAACTGGTTCGCCGGCGCCAAGGACACCTCGGCACCGAGCGAGCCGCGCGGCCACGAGGTGTCCTCGCTGGGCGGGTACGGTCCCACCGGACCGACCGGCTCCGCCGGCGCCTGGCAGTCGCCCAACGACGGCGCCTGGCAGCGTGCCGAACAGCTCCGTGAGCCCGCGTCCGGCGGTACCACCCCGTCCGGGCTCCCCCGCCGGGTGCCCAAGCAGAACCTGGTGGCCGGCAACGCCAAGCCCACCCCGCAGGACGGGCCGCAGGTCTCCCGCAGCCCCGAGGAGGTCCGTGGCCGCCTCACCAACCTGCGCCGCGGTGTGGAGCAGGGCCGCAGCGCCGGCGGCACCGGAAGTTTCCGGATCGACCCCGATCAGGTAGACCAGTCCGGCAACGGACAGCAGAACCGCAGCACCGATCTCTTCGGCGGCTCGAACCACCAGGAGCGTTGAGTTGACTCAGATGAGCCAGGCCGCACAGAACCTGAACTGGCTGATCACCAATTTCGTGGACAACACCCCCGGGGTGTCGCACACGGTGGTGGTCTCCGCGGACGGCCTCCTGTTGTGCATGTCCGAAGGCTTCCCGCGTGACCGCGCCGACCAGCTCGCCGCGGTCGCCTCCGGCCTCACCTCCCTCACCTCCGGCGCCAGCCGGATCTTCGAGGGCGGCGAGGTCAACCAGACCGTCGTCGAAATGGAGCGCGGCTTCCTGTTCCTGATGGCCGTCAGCGACGGCTCCGCCCTCGCCGTACTGGCCTCCCCGGACAGCGACATCGGCCTCGTCGGCTACGAGATGGCCCTGCTCGTCGACCGCGCCGGCGCCGTCCTCACCCCCGCACTCCGCGCAGAACTCCAGGGCAGTCTCCTGCACTGACGGTTCGTCGGATACCGTCCTGGTATCCGAAGCACCTCCGCGCCCGTCCCGGGCCCGCTTCGGCGGGCTCGGGTTCGGACGTTGTACGGCCTTCGCACCACCGGCTCCGGACCCCGGCCCGAGCTCGCACCGCACCGCCGCACCCTGTGAGGAGAGGAACCGTGACACCGCCCGACGACCGCAGCGGCCAGTACGGCGTTCCGTACCCTGGCACAGGCCATGACGCCTTCGGAGCACCCGGCGTCGTCGGCCACGGTCAGCAGTACGGCCAGCAGTACGGCCAGGAGCAGTACGGCCAGGAGCAGTTCGGCCAGCCGTACGCGCAGGAGCAGTACGGCCAGTACGCCCAGCCGCAGCCCCCGTACGACCCGCACGCGTCCGGCTACCCGGCGCAGGACCACCTGCCCGGCCGGCACGCCGGCCACGGCGTGCCGGGACAGGGGCCCGCGCCGCAGCGCGGCCCCGCGCCCGGCCCCGGCTACGCACCGGCCCAGGAGCCCGGCCACGTCGAGGAGTTCGAGGACGACTACGACTCCGGCCCGCTGATCCGACCGTTCGCGATGACCGGCGGGCGCACCCGGCCCCGGTACGAGCTGGCCCTGGAGGCACTGGTCTCGGCCAGCGTCGATCCGCAGCGCCTGGCCACCCTGCTCCCGGAGCACCAGCGCATCTGCACCCTGTGCACGGAGGTCAAGTCCGTCGCCGAGGTGTCGGCGCTGCTCTCGCTTCCGCTGGGAGTGGCCCGCATCCTCGTGGCCGACCTGGCCGAGGCCGGCCTGGTCGCCATCCACCAGCCCGCTTCCGGGGGCGAATCCGGAAACCAGCCCGACGTCACGCTGCTCGAAAGGGTCCTCAGTGGACTTCGCAAGCTCTAACGCGGCCGCCCCCACCCGCGCAACCACCTCGGCGAAGATCGTCGTCGCCGGCGGCTTCGGCGTCGGCAAGACCACGCTCGTCGGCGCCGTCTCCGAGATCAACCCGCTGCGCACCGAAGCCGTCATGACCAGCGCCTCCGCCGGCATCGACGACATCAGCCACGTCTCCGGCAAGACGACCACCACCGTCGCCATGGACTTCGGCCGCATCACCCTCGACGAGGACCTCATCCTCTACCTGTTCGGCACCCCCGGACAGGACCGCTTCTGGTTCATGTGGGACGACCTCGTCCGAGGCGCCATCGGAGCCGTCGTCCTCGTCGACACCCGACGCCTCGCCGACTGCTTCCCCGCCCTCGACTACTTCGAGAACAGCGGACTCCCCTTCGTCGTCGCCCTCAACGGCTTCGACGGCCACCAGCCCCACACCGCCGACGAAGTCCGGGAAGCCCTCCAACTCGGCCCCGACACCCCCATCGTCACCCTCGACGCCCGCCGACGGGACAGCGCCAAGAGCGCCCTCATCACCCTCGTCGAACACGCCCTCCTCGCCCGCCTGCGCTAGGGCCCAGGCGGAACCTCGGGGCTTCGCGCAAGCGATGCGGCCCACGGCCCCCGTCCGGGAGTCCGTGGGCCGCCCGCGTTCGGCGGCCTACTCGGAGGGCTCCAGCCCGGCCCGCAGCAGGCCGTAGGTGTAGGCGTCCTCCAGGGCCAGCCAGGAGGCGGCGACCACGTTGTCGGCCACCCCGACGGTGGACCAGGCGGCGGTGCCGTCGGTGGACTCGATCAGGACCCGGGTCTTGGAGCCGGTGCCGTGCTGGCCCTCCAGGATGCGGACCTTGTAGTCCACCAGCTCCAGCTTGGCCAGCTGCGGGTAGATCCGGTCCAGCGCGGTGCGAAGCGCCTTGTCCAGGGCGTCGACCGGGCCGTTGCCCTCGCCGGTGGCGATCCGCCGCTCGCCCTTGGCCCAGAGCTTGACGGTGGCCTCGTTGCCGGCAAAGCCGTTGGGTCCCTGCTCGCTGATGGTCCGCCAGGACTCCAGGGTGTAGAAGCGCTCGCGGCTGCCGCGCACCTCGTCGCGGAGCAGCAGCTCGAAGGAGGCGTCGGCGGACTCGTAGGTGTAGCCGAGGTTCTCCTGCTCCTTGACCTTGGCGACCACCCGGCCGGCCAGGTCCCGGTCGGTGGAGAGGTCGTAGCCGAGCTCCTTGCCCTTGAGCTCGACCGAGGCGCGGCCCGCCATGTCGGAGACCAGCATCCGCATGGTGTTGCCGACCGTCTCCGGGTCGATGTGCTGGTAGAGGTCCGGGTCGACCTTGATCGCGGAGGCGTGCAGGCCGGCCTTGTGGGCGAAGGCGGAGTGGCCGACGTACGGCTGGTGGGTGGAGGGGGTCAGGTTGACCACCTCGGCGATGGCGTGCGAGATCCGGGTCATCTCGGCGAGGCTGCCGGCCGGCAGCACCCTGCGGTCGTACTTGATCTCCAGCGCGCCGACCACCGGGAAGAGGTTGGCGTTGCCGACCCGCTCGCCGTAGCCGTTGGCGGTGCACTGGACGTGCGTCGCGCCGGCGTCCACCGCGGCCAGGGTGTTGGCCACCGCGCAGCCGGTGTCGTCCTGGGCGTGGATGCCGAGCCGGGCGCCGGTCGCGGCCAGGACGTCGGCGACGATGTCGCGCACGCCGGCCGGCAGCATGCCGCCGTTGGTGTCGCAGAGCACGACGACGTCCGCGCCGGCCTCGTGCGCGGCGCGGACCACCGCGAGGGCGTAGTCGCGGTTGGCCTTGTAGCCGTCGAAGAAGTGCTCGCAGTCGATGAAGACCCGGCGGCCCCGTTCACGCAGGTACGCCACGCTGTCCCGGACCATCTCCAGGTTCTCGTCCAGCGTGGTGCGCAGCGCCAGTTCGACGTGCCGGTCGTGGGACTTGGCGACCAGGGTGACGACCGGTGCGCCGGAGTTGACCAGGGCGGCCAGCTGCGGGTCGTCGGCCGCCCGGCCGCCCGCCCGGCGGGTGGCGCCGAAGGCGACCAGCTGGGCGTGCCTGAGGTCCAGCTCCTCCGCGGCCCGGGCGAAGAACTCGGTGTCGCGGGGGTTGGCCCCGGGCCAGCCGCCCTCGATGAAGCCGACCCCGAACTCGTCCAGGTGCCGGGCGATGGCCAGCTTGTCGGCCACCGTCAGGTTGATGCCCTCCCGCTGCGCGCCGTCGCGCAGGGTGGTGTCGAACACGTGGAAGCCGTCGTCGGTACGGCTGACCTCGGTCATGGCCCTTGGTTCTCCGTTCGGGGAGGTTCGTACTGCTCTGCCGGATTGCAAGTCCCGGCTCCACTGTCCAGCATCCCGCGCGCGGTCCCGGTGTCCCTGGGCCCCTTGTGGGGGCTCCCGGCCGGTCCGGGGAAACAAAAAGACCCCTCGCGGGTGCGAGAGGTCTGCGCGCGGGTCTGGACGCTGGTGGTCGCTCCGCATCGGGTAGTGCGGAGCGGTCACTGCGGACCGGCGCGCCTGCTGCTAATAATCAGCGAAAGCGAGGACACGCTCGCAGTCTGGCACAGCGATCCGCGATCCGGCCCGGCCGTCTCGGTATCCGAAACGGCGCGGGCCGGAGGGGGTCCGGTGCCGGACGGTCCTTCGAGATCAGACGATCTTGTGCAGCCAGCCGTGGGTGTCGGGGGCCTGGCCGCCCTGGATGGCGAGCAGCGCCTTCCGCAGCTCCGTGGTGACCGGGCCGGGCTCGCCGGCGCCGACGGTCCAGTCGCCGCCCTGGGACTTGACCGAGCCGACCGGGGTGATGACGGCGGCGGTGCCGCAGGCGAAGACCTCGGTGAGGGTGCCGTCCGCGTTGCCCTGCTTCCACTCCTCGGTGGAGATCTTCCGCTCCTCGACCGCGTAGCCGAGGTCAGTGGCGAGCTGCAGCAGCGAGGCGCGGGTGATGCCGGGCAGCAGCGCGCCGGAGAGCGCGGGGGTGACGATCTTCGCGTCCTTGCCCTCGCCGAAGACGAAGTAGAGGTTCATGCCGCCCATCTCCTCGACCCACCGGTGCTCGGCGGCGTCGAGCCAGACCACCTGGTCGCAGCCCTTGGCGGCGGCCTCGGCCTGGGCGACCAGCGAGGCGGCGTAGTTGCCGGCGCACTTGGCGGCACCGGTGCCGCCCGGCGCGGCCCGGACGTAGTCCTCGGACAGCCAGACCGAGACCGGCTTGACGCCACCGGGGAAGTAGGCGCCGGCCGGCGAGGCGATCAGCATGAAGAGGTAGGAGTTGGACGGGCGGACACCCAGGCCGACCTCGGTCGCGAACATGAACGGGCGCAGGTAGAGGCTCTGCTCCGGCTCGTTCGGCACCCAGTTCTGCTCCTGCTGGACCAGCAGCTCGACGGCCTCGACGAAGGTCTCGACCGGCAGCTCCGGCATCGCCAGGCGGCGGGCGGAGGCCTGGAAGCGCTCGGCGTTGGCCTCCGGGCGGAAGGTCGCGATCGAGCCGTCGGTCTGGCGGTAGGCCTTGAGGCCCTCGAAGATCGCCTGACCGTAGTGGAGCGTCATGTTGGCCGGGTCGATCTCGATCGGCGCGTACGGCTGCAGCTGCGCGTCGTGCCAGCCCCGGCCCTCGGTCCAGCGGATGGTGACCATGTGGTCGGTGAAGATGCGTCCGAAGCCGGGGTTGACCAGCCGGGCCTCGCGCTCCGCGACGGACAGCGGGTGGGCGGAGGGCTTGAGATCGAACGTGATGGGCGCCTGGGTGGGCGTGCTCATGGCTGTGTGTCCTTCACCGTGGGGTTGGTCCGGGCCGCCTCCGCAGGTGAACGTTTCGGCACAACGGCCCCGAAACGGACGCACAACGGCACGGCCCACTGTCGATACTCGCATCCAGAGGGCCGTGCCGAACAGTTGCGAGCTCCTTGGGAAGCTGCAAGCTGCGGTTATGCGCGTGTGCGCTCCGGCCCTGTCAGCCGGAACACCGCTTGTCGGTTCCGGCCCGTGTCAGCCGGAACGGCACATGTCGGTTCCGGCCGGTCAGCCGGATACTCGGGCGGCGAGCGCGTCGCCGACCTGGGACGTCGTCCGGGTGCCGGTGCGCTCGGCGAGGTCCGCGGCGACCGCGGCCTCCACCGCGGCGGCCTCGGCGGCGAAGCCGAGGTGGTCCAGGAGCATGGCGACCGAGAGCACGGTGGCGGTCGGGTCGGCCTTGCCCTGGCCGGCGATGTCCGGGGCCGAGCCGTGCACGGGCTCGAACATCGACGGGAACTCCCCGCCGGGGTTGATGTTGCCGCTGGCGGCCAGGCCGATACCGCCGGTGACGGCGGCGGCCAGGTCGGTCAGGATGTCGCCGAACAGGTTGTCGGTGACGATGACGTCGAACCGCTCGGGCTGGGTGACGAAGAAGATGGTCGCCGCGTCGACGTGCAGGTAGTCGGTGGTGACCTCGGGGAACTCCCGGCCGACCTGCTCGAAGATCCGCGTCCACAGGTGGCCGGCGTGGACCAGCACGTTGTTCTTGTGAACCAGGGTGAGCTTCTTGCGCGGCCGCGCCTGGGCCCGCCGGTAGGCGTCCCGGACGACCCGCTCGATGCCGTACGCGGTGTTGAGGCTGACCTCGGTGGCCACCTCGTGCTCGGTCCCGGTGCGCAGCGTGCCGCCGTTGCCGACGTACGGGCCCTCGGTGCCCTCGCGGACGACCACGAAATCGATCTCCGGCTCGCCGGCCAGCGGGGACTTCACCCCGGGGAAGAGCCGGCCGGGGCGGAGGTTGATGTGGTGGTCGAAGGCGAACCGCAGCTTCAGCAGCAGCCCGCGCTCCAGCACACCGGACGGCACGCTCGGGTCGCCGATCGCGCCGAGCAGGATGGCGTCGTGGGTCTTCAGCTCCGCCAGCACGCTGTCCGGCAGCGTCTCGCCGGTGCGGTGGTAGCGCCGGGCGCCGAGGTCGTACTCGGTGGTCTCCAGCTTGACGTCGGCGGGCAGTGCGGCTTCGAGGACCTTGAGGCCTTCGGCCACCACTTCCTGGCCGATGCCGTCACCGGGGACAACTGCGAGACGAATGGTGCGAGACATGCTCGGACCCTACTCCGCCGTCCCAGTCACTGACACCTGGTGTCCACTATCCGGACGAACGTCAGGTGAGGTCGATGTCGACCGGGAACGGCCGTTCGAGCTTCAGCTGCTTGTGGTGGATGCCGGTCAGCCCGTACGACTGGGTGGCCGGGTCCAGCTCGTAGGTGTGGACGACCGGACGCCCCTCCTCGTCGCCCTCGACCCGCCAGAAGTGCGGGATGCCGGCGGCGGCGTACTTGCGCGGCTTCACCTGGCGGTCGCGCTCCCGGGACTCCTCGGAGACGACCTCGATCACGAGCAGGACGTCCCCGGGCTCGCAGGACGTGCGCCTGGAGTCGGAGTGCGCGCGCTCGTCGACCACGAGCAGGTCGGGCTCCGGCCGGTTCCGCACGTTCAGCCGCACCGTGATCTCGCGCCACACCCGCCACCCGGCCGGCACCGCGTCGTCGAGGGCCCGCTCCAACCGCTTGAGCGTCGACATGTGGAACAGCGTCTGCGGACTCACGAAGATCAGGCTCCCGTCGAGCAGCTCGGTGTGCGGCGGGAGATCGGGCAGCCGGTCGAGGTCCTCGGCGGTGTACCCCTCAGCCGGGGGCCGGAGCCAGTCCGGGTACGGCTCGATGGTCATGATTCCTCCCATGCGGGCATCCTGACGGGCGCTCTCAGGCTACTCGCCGGAGTTCCCCCTGCCGTCCCTCCCGCGAGGGAGCGCGTGATGCGGTGTCCGCGCCGGGGGCGCGCCTATGCTCGCGGGCATCCGGATCCGGCATTGCTCGCAGAACGGGGCAGAACACCATGGGCGCGCGGTGGCGGGAGGCACGGGTCTGCGGGGTGGCGGGCGGCGCGGCGACGGCGGGGTACGCGCTCGCGGCGGCGCTGCACGGGGCCTGGCCGCCGGGGGCGGCGGAGGTCGCGGTGCCGTTCCACGCCCAGCTCTGGGACCTCGCGCACGGGCGGGCCCCCGGCGATCTGCTGTTCACCTGGAACAGCGGCTACGGGGCGCCCTTCCTGGCCGACTTCTTCGCCAACCTGATGAACCCGTTCTCCTGGCCCGCCGTCCTGCTGCCGCGCGGCCAGGGGCAGCTCGCGGTGTTCCTGACCGCCCTGCTCAGCATCGGGCTCGGCACCGCCCTGATGGCCCACGTGCTGGGCCGGCTGCACGCCGGGCCGCACTGGCTGCGCGCGGTGGCCGCGCTCGGCTACGGGCTCTGCGCCTGGGTGCCGACGGTCGGCGGGGCGGCACCGATGTGGCTCTGGGGCCTGGTCTCGCTGCCCCTGCTGGTGCTGGCCGGGGACTGGTGCCTGCACGAGCGGCGCTGGGTGGCCGGCTCGCTCTGCGTCGCGCTGGCCTGGGCGGGCAACCTCTACACCGCCGCCATGGCCACCCTCACGGCCGGACTGGTCCTGGCGGTGCGGCTGCTCGCGGTGCGGCGGCCGTTCAAGGCCGCGGTCCGGACCACCGGCCGGGCGGTCACCATGGCCGCCGCGGGGATCGCGCTCGCCGCGCCGGTGCTGTTCACCGCCGTCCGGGCCGCGCAGGAGGCGCAGCCGGAGTCCCCGGTGCAACCGCTCGGCCCGTCCGGCCTCGGCGGGCACCTGGCGCAGCTGCTGCCGGGTACGGGCGGTGGCCCGCCGGTCCCGGACGTCTCGGTCGGCCTGTTGGGCCTGCTGCTGGTGGCCGGACTGCCGTTCAACCGCAGGGTCCGGCCCCGGGAGCGGGCCGTCTGGTGCGGGCTGCTGGCGCTGGTGGTGCTGAGCTTCGTCTGGACGCCCACCGTGCTGGTCTGGCACGGGCTGGCCATCCCGGCCGGCGGCCCCTACCGGGTGGCCTTCGTGCTCAGCGGCCTGCTGGTGCTGGCCGGGTGGGTCTCGCTCGCGCACCGGCCGGACCGGTGGACGCTGCTCGGCGGCGCCGCGGTCGTCCTGCTGGTGGCCGCGATCGCCGCCGCCCGGCACACGGTGCCGGTCTCCACCTGGCTGCTGCTGGCGGTCGGCGGCGCCGTCCTGCTCGGCGCGCTCGGGACGCTGGAGCTGCGGCACACCGACCGGCGGGCGGGCGCGACCGCCACCGCGGTCCTGGGCTGCGCGGTCCTCGGCGGCCTGGTCTGGTCGGCGTACGCGGCGCTGGGCGGCCCGGCGGGAGCGACCGCCACCGGGGCGTCCGTCCGGGCGGCGTACGCGGCGGTGCGGCAGTCCGCCGACTGGCCGCGCGCCCGGACCGATCCCGGACCGCACTCCTTCACCCCGAACGACCCGCTGCTGCTGGACGGCCAGGGCGGCGGCTACGCCAGCGGCTACCTGCCCACCGTGACAGCCCTGCTGCTGCACGACCTCGGCGCGGGCTGGGCGGCCGGCGGGCGGCAGACCGCGAGCGTCACCGACCCGGTCGGGCGGGCGCTGTTCGCCGTCCGTACCCAGCTGGCCGACGGGCCGACGCCGGCCGGCTTCACGGTCGTCCGGGCCGCGGCCGCTCCCCCGCTGGTCACCGTGGTGCCACCGGGCCGCGCACCGGACACCTCCTCGGTCTGGTCCCGGCAGGAGTCGCTGCTCGGCTCCCCCGTCTACGACGTCCCCGAACCGGTCCCGGACGGCGGGCCGGCCCCGACCGCGCACGGCACGAGCGGCTGGTCCGTCCCCGCGACGCCGGCCGGGGCGGACGGCACCGCGTTCGCGGCGGTCTGCACGCCGGGCGGTACGGCGTACTTCCACGGGGTCTGGTTCGCCGGCACGGTGAGCGCCCTCGGGACGGCCTACCGCAGCGACGGCGAGCAGCCGACCACCGCCGTGCCGATCCACGAGCTCGGACCGGTGCCCGCGGACGGCCGCGTCCGGGTCGTCCTGCACGCGGACGCCGTCACCCAGGTCCCGGCTCGGCCGATCGGCTGTCTGCGGCCCGGCGCGCTGGAGGCGGCCGTGGCCCGGCTGACCCGGACCGGCGCGACCCGGGTGGCCGCCGGCGGCCACACCGTCACGGCCGCGCTGCCGCCCGGCAGCACCGGGACGGCCCTGCTCTCCGTCCCGGCCGCCACCGGGTGGACCTGCGCGGCGGACGGCGGCACGTCCCGGGCGCCTGTTGCGGTCCTCGGCATGGTGGGCGTGCCGCTGGGCGCCGGTGCGGACCGGATCGGCTGCTCGTTCCGCCCGCCGGGCCTCGACGAGGGGCTGACGGTGGCCCTGGCCGCGGCCGCCGTCACGGCGCTCGCCGGCGTCCTCGGCCGCCTTCGTCACCGCCCCACCCGCCCGCCGCGGCGCGTGCGCCGCCGCCCGGCCGAGCGGTCCCGGCACGAGGGCGTGTCGGGCCCGCGGTCCGGCTGAGCTCCCCGGAGGACACCCCGGAGCCCCCACCCGCAGGGCGGGCAGGGGCTCCGGCGGATCGTTCGGGAGCGGGTGGCTCAGGGCAGGGCGAGGATCTGGCCGCGCCGCCCGTCCCGGTTGAAGTGGTGGAGCAGGAGGACGCGCGACGGGTCGCCGTCGGCCCGGTGGATGTCGAGGACGGTGCCCGGCGGCAGCGCGGCGGCCACCGCGGCGGGCCCGCCCGGTCCGGTGCGGACGTCCACGGCGGGGTGCAGCACGTCGATCGTGAGCGTCGGCCGGGTGCCGCGCAGGCCGATCGCCGAGAAGGCCTCCGCCGGGTCCGGCTTGCCGGCCGTGGCGGCGCCGGTCCAGAGGCCGTAGCGGACGGTGCTGTGGCCGGGCTTCACACCGGGGAGGGCGCTCAGCCGGACGGGGAGCACCAGCACGTCGCTGTCCAGCAGTGCGGTGTCGGTGTCGCCCCAGCGGGCGTTCAGTGGCTGGACGTCCAACTCGGCGCCGGTTCGGGCGTCCAGGGTCCGCGCCACCAGGACGTCACTTCCGCGCTGCCGGTCGGCCTTGACCACCGCGTCCGTGACGCCGTCGCCGTCGGTGTCCAGCGAGGCCCGGACGGCGAACACCCCGACCGGCGTGGCGGCCGGCGCCCAGACCTGGGCGCCGAGGTAGAGCGTGCCCTGGCCGTCCGGCACGGCCGGCGCGTCGGAGGCGGCGCCCACCGCGCGCAGGTTGGCCGCCCGGTCGCCGGGGCGTTCGACGCAGACGGCGTCCGGGGCCTGCGCCTCGGTGCTGTCCTCCGGGACGATTCCGGCGCCCGGGCCGACGGCGGCGCCGCTGGCGGGCGGGCAGTCGGGCCAGCGGGCGCCCTCGCCGCCGAGCGCGAACGCGCTGAGCAGTCCGGGCTGTTCGGCCGGGGCCGGGGTGCCGACGAGGGCGGCCAGCGCGCCGGAGCGGGTCAGCCGGGTCGGCGCCGCCGCGGTCAGGTCGGAGGCCGGCCGCGGAGCGGCGAAGACCGGCACCCGCAGCCCGGGCAGCGCCGGGTCGGACTCGGGGGTGAGCAGCAGCCGGCCGGAGAGCTCGCCCCGGTAGCTGCGGGCCCTGCCGCCCTGGAAGGTGGCGATGGTGGGGTCGGGGGTCCGGCCGAGCCGCCCGGGGACGGTCAGCGTGACCCGGACCCGGGCGGTGCCGCCGGCCGGGACGTCGATCCGTTCGGGCGTCACCACGAAGGCGGCGCCCGGCAGTTCGGTGGCGGCCGCGTAGCCGGTGCGGTACGACGCGGCCGTGCCGGAGAGGTTGCGGACCTCCACCTCGCGCACGTCGCGGTACGCGCCGCCGACCGGGACCGGGCCGAAGGAGACGCCGACGGCGCCCTCGACCGCGCCCTCGCCGGCCGCGTAGGCCACCGCGGGGGTGCGGACGGCTCCGTCCACCCTGACCCGGCCGGCGCCGGTGCGCTCGGGGCCGTAGACCGGGCCGGTGCCACCGTCGCCGAGCCAGGTGTCCCCGGCGGTGTTCATCAGCGCGGCCTTGACCTGCTCGACCGTCCGGTCGGGGTGGGCGGCGCGGACCAGCGCGGCCAGACCGGCCACCAGCGGGGTGGCCATCGAGGTGCCGTCCTCGCGCTGGCCCCCGGTGCCGCTGCCGGCCTTGGCGGACCAGATGGTCTCGCCGGGCGCGGCGAGGTCGGGCTTGACCACGCCCGGCACGCCGATCCCGCGCGAGGTGAAGTCGGTGAGGGTGTCGGTGCGTTGCGGCTGGTCCTGCGGGACGACGCCGTGCAGCGTGTTGCCGGGGGCGGCGAGCCGGACCTGCACCGGGCCGTCGGCCGCACCGGTGCGCAGCCGCTCGCCGTCGGCGTGGCCGAGCAGGGCGACCGGGATGCGGTCGTTGCCGGCGATCTCGGCGAGGTGGTCGTCGTCGGCGGCCAGCAGGGCGCCGATCGCGCCGGCGTCGGCCGCGTGGTCGGCCCGCGGGCCGGAGCCGCAGGCGCGCTCGGACTCGCGGGTGCTCCAGGCGAGCACGGCGATCTTCCCGGCGAGCCGCTGCCGGTCCGCCTCGGTGAAGGCCGCGCAGCCGTCGGGCTGGTCGACGGGCACGGCGAGCAGGCCGCTGACGTCGGCGGTGGCCCAGTCCTGGTAGCGGCCGCTCCAGTGGGACGGGACGACCGCGGCCAGCGGGTCCGGGGCGAGCACGGTGATGCCGTCGGCGTCGCTGTGCGGGTCGACGGAGGCGGCGACGGCGATCGCCCGGGGTGCGGTGCCGGGGCTGCCGCCGATGCCGTGGACGTCGCCCTCGTTGCCGGCCGCGGCGACCACCACGGTGCCCAGCTCGGCGAGGTGGTCGACGGCGATCGCGTCGGCGTCGTCGGGCGAGCCGAAGCGGCTGCCGAGGGAGAGGTTGACCACGTCCAGCCGGTCGCCCAGGTCGCCGTCGCCGTCCGGGTCGGCGGCGACGTCGAGCGCCTGGGCGAGCTGGTCGGTGGCGCCGTCGCAGCCGAAGACCCGGATCGCGTAGAGCTGCGCGCCGGGGGCGGCGCCGGGGCCGACCCGGAATCCGGCCGGGTCGAGCCCGGGCCGGTAGGGCCCGGCGTACGGCTTGCCGTCGGCGGTGACGCCGAGGCCGGCGGCGGTGCCGGCCACGTGGGTGCCGTGCCCGTTGAGCGCGCAGTCGATCGGGTTGCCGTCGGGGTGCGGTTCGGGCTGGTAGGCAGGGGAGGACGGGTCCGGGTTGTAGTCGTCGCCGACCAGGTCGCGGCCGCCGACCACCTTGGCGCTCGGGAAGAGGCCGGGCGGGGCCGGCCGGGCTCCGTCGACCGCCTTGAACGCCTCCTCGGTGCCGGGGCCGCCGAAGTCCGCGTGGGTGTAGTCGATGCCGCTGTCGACGATGCCGATCCGCACCCCCTGCCCCGTGTTCCCGTCGGCGCCGGCCTCGCCGGACGGCCCGGCCCAGACGCCCGGCGCACCGGTCAGCGGCACGGAGTGCGCGTTGTCCCGCTGCTTGCGGACGATCGGGTGGACGGCCTCGACCCCGGGCAGCGCGCGCAGGGCGGGCAACCGGTCGGCCGGCACCGTGACGGCGAGGCCGGTGAGCAGGGTACGGGTGCGGTAGAGCTCACGGGCGGTGGGCGCCGCACCGTGCACGGCCGCGGCCAGCCGGTCGAGCGCGCCCTGGGCGCGGGACCGCTGCCCGGCCCCGGCCGCGGCGGCCTCGCGGCGCACGGCCTCCGGGGAGCGCTGGGCCCTCCTGGCCTCGGCGGCGGCCCGGCGCCAGGCGGGGCCGGCGGCCTCGGTGCCGAGCTCCAGCAGGACGGAGGCCTCCCGCTCGCCCGGCGGTGCGGCCGTCGGCGGGCTGCCGGCCGCCGGGGCGGCGGTGAACAGCGCCGGCCCCGTCAGCAGGGCCAGGGTGAGGCCGATCCGGACGATCGGACGACGGACGGGTGGCTGACGCACTGGGCCCTCTCCCCCGGCAAGGGGGACTGATCCGCACGCCGTGTCGCTGACGCCCGCCCGCGCGGACGCCGATCACCCTTCCCGGGCCCCACATATAGGAGGCCCGCGCCGGGGAGTGCGAGCAACATCCCTCCAACGGGCGCCACTTGCACTCTCCCGGGTGACTCCGCGTCAGCCCGGACGGGCCAATGGGCGGATGAACGCCACGGCGGACGCGCCGGGCCGCGAGGGCCGCCCGGACGCGAGGGCCGCCCGGACGCGAGAACCGCCCGGACGCGAGGGCCGCTCAGAGGTGGCCGGTGACGCCGCCGTTGTCGCGGCGGTCCAGCGCGCGCTGCAGCGCGGCGGCGGCGAACGGGGTCCGCTCGGTCTCGCGGCGGCGGCGCGGGGCGCGGGCGGTGGTGGCGGCGGGGGCGGGGGCGGCGTGGCGGTCTGCGGTGGGGGGCATACCGGGCTCCTTGGCGAAGAGGGGCACGCGAGGGCGCGCGGAGGGGGTTACGTAAGGAGGGAGGTACGCGGAGCAGGGGTCGCCTGCCCTCGGGGCGCACGGGCACACACGGGCCGCGGGCCCTGGCTACAGGGGCGGCACACCGTATGGCTCTTCCAAGGTACGGCCATGCCCCTGCCGTGTCTGCACGAATACTTGGATTTCCTAGTATCTGAGACGGGTGTCACCCGGAGCGCCGAGCACGCCCTCGAATCCGCCGCCCCCGAACGCCGCAGGGCCCGTACCGCCGGCGGCGGTACGGGCCCTGCGTGGCTCCCGGGCAGGCCCGGGGCGTGCTCAGGCGCCCAGGTCGACGGAGCGGGCGAAGCGCGCGCCGATCTCGGCGGCGATGGCCGACAGCACCTCCTGCGGGATCTGGCTGTCCACGGTGATGGACGCCAGCGCGCCACCGCCGTCGCGCGCCACCTGCATGCCGGCGATGTTGATGCCGGCGTCGCCGAGGTGGCGGCCGAGGACGCCGACCACGCCGGGGCGGTCCTCGTACTTGAAGAACGCCATGTGGTCGGTGAGCGCCACGTCCACGTCGAAGGCGTCCACGCCGACGATCTTCTGGGTCTGCTTCGGGCCGGCCAGGGTGCCGGAGATGGCGATCTCGCCGCCGTCGGCCAGGGTGCCGCGGACGGTGATCACGTTGCGGTGCTCGGGGCTCTCGCTGGAGGTGGTCAGGCGCACCTCGACACCGCGCTCCTGGGCGAACAGCGGGGCGTTGACGTAGGACACCGTCTCCGCCACGACGTCCTCGAACACGCCCTTGAGAGCGGAGAGTTCGAGCACCTTGACGTCGTGCTGGGTGATCTCGCCGCGGACCTCGACGTCGAGGCGGACGGCCACCTCGCCGGCCAGCGCGGTGAAGATCCGGCCGAGCTTCTCGGCCAGCGGCAGGCCCGGGCGGACGTCCTCGGCGATCACACCGCCCTGGACGTTGACCGCGTCCGGTACCAGCTCGCCGGCCAGCGCCAGGCGCACCGACCTGGCGACCGCGATGCCGGCCTTCTCCTGCGCCTCGTCGGTGGAGGCGCCGAGGTGCGGGGTGGCGACCACGTTGTCGAAGGCGAACAGCGGGGAGTCGGTGCACGGCTCCTTGGCGTAGACGTCCAGGCCGGCGCCGGCCACCCGGCCGTCGCGCAGGGCGCTGGCGAGCGCCTCCTCGTCCACGATGCCGCCGCGGGCGGCGTTGACGATGCGGACGGTCGGCTTGACCTTGTGCAGCGCCTCGTCGCCGATCAGGCCGATGGTCTCCGGCGTCTTCGGGAGGTGGACGGTGATGAAGTCCGAGACCTCCAGCAGCTCCTCCAGCGAGACCAGCTTGACGCCCATCTGCGCGGCGCGGGCGGCCTGGATGTAGGGGTCGTACGCGACGATCTTCATGCCGAACGCGGACATCCGCTGGGCGACCAGAACGCCGATCCGGCCGAGGCCGACGACGCCGAGGACCTTCTCGCTGAGCTCGACGCCGGTGTACTTGTTGCGCTTCCACTCGCCCTGCTTGAGCGCGGCGTTGGCCGGCGCGATGTTGCGGGCGACGGAGATCAGCAGGCCGCAGGCGAGCTCGGCGGCGGTGACGATGTTGGAGGTCGGTGCGTTGACGACCATCACGCCGGCCTTGGTGGCGGCCGAGACGTCCACGTTGTCCAGGCCGACGCCGGCCCGGGCGACCACCTTGAGCTTGCGGGCGGCGGCCAGCGCCTCGGCGTCCACCTTGGTGGCGGAGCGGATCAGGATGGCGTCGACGTCGGCGATCGCGGTCAGCAGCTCGGTACGGTCCGCACCGTTGCAGTGGCGGATCTCGAAGTCGGGGCCGAGGGCGTCGACGGTGGCGGGCGACAGCTCCTCGGCGATCAGCACAACGCCGGTTGTCACAGTGTTAGCAGTGCTCACGACAGTGTGTCCTTAACTGTCCGGTTCCCCCGGCACGTAGGTGGCGTGGAACGCGGGGGGAAGGTGGCATGCCGCGTAGGTAGACGCACGACGCTGTGGGCCTGACGCGCACTCGGAAGTGTATCGACGGGCTGGGTGCCAGGCTGCTCCCGTCCGGCGAAATCACCCGGACGGGAGCAGCCTAGTTGTACAAGGCTCCTGCGGAATGCGGCAGGACCGCGGTCGGACCGGAGTCCGAGCGGGCTCAGGCCTTGTCGTTCACCCAGCTCATCAGCGAGCGGAGCTTCTTGCCGGTGGTCTCCAGCAGGTGGTCCTCGTCGGCCTTCTTGTACTCGTTGTACTTCGGCAGACCGGCCTTGTACTCGGCGATCCAGGTGTTGGCGAAGGTGCCGTCCTGGATCTCCTCCAGGACCTTCTTCATCTCGGCCTTGGTGGCGTCGGTGATGATGCGCGGGCCGGTGACGTAGTCGCCCCACTCGGCGGTCTCGGAGACCGACCAGCGCATCTTCTCCAGGCCGCCCTCGTACATCAGGTCGACGATGAGCTTCAGCTCGTGCAGGCACTCGAAGTACGCGATCTCCGGCTGGTAGCCGGCCTCGACCAGGGTCTCGAACCCGGCCTTCACCAGGGCGGCGGTGCCACCGCAGAGGACGGCCTGCTCACCGAACAGGTCGGTCTCGGTCTCCTCGGTGAAGGTGGTCTTGATGACGCCGGCCTTGGTGGCGCCCAGGCCCTTGGCGTACGAGAGCGCCAGGGCGAACGCGTTGCCGGTGGCGTCCTGCTCGACGGCGACGATCGCGGGGACGCCGCGGCCCTCCTCGTACTGGCGGCGGACCAGGTGGCCCGGGCCCTTCGGGGCGACCATGCAGACGTCGACGTCGGCCGGCGGCTTGATGAAGCCGTAGCGGATGTTCAGGCCGTGGCCGAAGAACAGGGCGTCGCCGGCCTTCAGGTGCGGCGCGATGTCCTGGGCGTAGACGTCGGCCTGGATCGGGTCCGGGACCAGGATCATGATGACGTCGGCCTCGGCCGCGGCCTCGGCGGGGGTGACCACGCGCAGGCCGGCCTCCTCGGCCTTCTGGCGGGACTTGGACTCCGGCTTCAGCCCGACCCGGACGTCCGCACCGGAGTCGCGCAGGGACAGCGCGTGGGCGTGGCCCTGGCTGCCGTAGCCGATGACCGCGACCTTGCGGCCCTGGATGATGGACAGGTCGGCGTCGTCTTCGTAGAACAGCTCGGCCACGGGGGCACATCTCCTTGCGTGATGGTCTTGCCGGGTACTGCGTTTCCTACGGTACGTGGACCCGGCGGGGGTGTGGGGCGGTGCTTCAGGGGGTGAGACGGCGCGCGTCGGCGCTGGTCACGCCGGTGGCGGGCGCGCCGTCCCCGGGGGTCACGCGCTGCGGTCGAGGGCGCGCAGCGAGCGGTCGGTGATCGACCGGGCGCCGCGCCCGATGGCGACCAGGCCGGACTGGACCAGCTCCTTGATGCCGTACGGCTCCAGCATCCGGAGCATCGCCTCCAGCTTGTCCGAGCTGCCGGTGGCCTCGATGGTCACCGCGTCCGGGGACACGTCGACCGTCTTGGCGCGGAACAGCTGGACGATCTCGACGATCTGCGACCGGGTCTCGTTGTCGGCGCGGACCTTCACCAGGACCAGTTCCCGCTGGATCGCAGCGGCCTGGTCGAGCTCGACGATCTTTATCACGTTGACGAGCTTGTTGAGCTGCTTCGTGACCTGCTCCAGCGGGAGGTCCTCGACGTTGACCACGATGGTCATCCGGGACACGTCCGGGTGCTCCGTCGGGCCGACGGCGAGGGAGTCGATGTTGAAGCCCCGACGGGAGAACAGCGAGGCGATGCGGGCGAGCACGCCGGGCTTGTTCTCGACCAGGACGGAGAGGGTGTGCTTGGACATGTGTCTCGGTTTCCTCGGTCGCTAGGGGTGTCCGGCGAGCCGGTCGAAAGAAGGGGGGCGACGGGCGGCGGGCGGGCCGTCAGTCGGTGTCGTCGCCGAAGTCGGGCCGGACGCCCTTGGCGAACTGGATCTCGTCGTTGCTGGTGCCGGCCGCGACCATCGGCCAGACCATGGCGTCCTGGTGGACGATGAAGTCGATGACCACCGGGCGGTCCTCGATCTCCATCGCCTGCTTGATGACCGCGTCGAGGTCCTCGGGGCGCTCGCAGCGCAGGCCGACGCAGCCCATCGCCTCCGAGAGCATCACGAAGTCCGGGATCCTGGTGCCGCCCTGGACCGGCGGCTCGACGCCGTCGTGGTCCGGGCCGGCGTGCAGCACGGTGTTGGAGTAGCGCTGGTTGTAGAAGAGGGTCTGCCACTGGCGGACCATGCCCAGCGAGCCGTTGTTGATGACCGCGACCTTGATCGGGATGCCGTTCAGCGCGCAGGTGACCAGCTCCTGGTTGGTCATCTGGAAGCAGCCGTCGCCGTCGATCGCCCAGACCGCCGTGTCCGGCAGGCCCGCCTTGGCGCCCATCGCGGCCGGGACGGCGTAGCCCATGGTGCCCGCGCCGCCCGAGTTGAGCCAGGTGCCCGGCTTCTCGAACTGGATGAACTGCGAGCTCCACATCTGGTGCTGGCCGACGCCCGCGGCGTAGATCGCGTCCGGGCCGACCAGCTTGCCGATCCGCTCGATGACCTGCTGCGGGGAGAGCTGCCCGGACGGGGCCGGCTCGTAGCCCAGCGGGTAGGTCTTCTTCCACTCGTTGAGCTTGGTCCACCAGTCGGCGTAGTCGGCCTTGTGGCCGGCGTCGAACTCGGCCTGGACGGCGACGATCAGGTCCGCCAGGACCTCGCGGGCGTCGCCGACGATCGGCACGTCGGCCGGGCGGTTCTTGCCGATCTCGGCCGGGTCGATGTCCGCGTGGACGATCTTGGCGTACGGGGCGAAGCTGTCCAGCTTGCCGGTGACGCGGTCGTCGAAGCGGGCGCCCAGGGTGAACAGCAGGTCCGACTTCTGCAGCGCGGTGACCGCGGGGACGGTGCCGTGCATGCCGGGCATGCCCAGGTGCTGCGGGTGGCTGTCCGGGAAGGCGCCGAGCGCCATCAGGGTGGTGACCACCGGGGCGCCGGTCAGCTCGGCGAGGATCCGCAGCTCGGCCGTGGCGTGCGCCTTGATCACGCCGCCGCCGACGTACAGCACCGGGCGCTTGGCGCTCACCAGCATCTTCGCGGCCTCGCGGATCTGCTTGGCGTGCGGCTTGGTGACCGGGCGGTAGCCGGGCAGCGAGGTCTCGGCCGGCCAGCGGAAGGTGGTGGTGGCCTGCAGGGCGTCCTTGGCGATGTCCACCAGGACCGGGCCGGGGCGGCCGGTGGCGGCGATGTGGAAGGCCTCGGTGATCACGCGCGGGATCTCGGCCGGGTCGGTGACCAGGAAGTTGTGCTTGGTGATCGGCATCGTGATGCCGCAGATGTCCGCCTCCTGGAAGGCGTCCGTGCCGATCGCCTTGGAGGCGACCTGGCCGGTGATGGCGACGACCGGCACCGAGTCCATGTAGGCGTCGGCGATCGGGGTCACCAGGTTGGTCGCGCCCGGGCCGGAGGTGGCCATGCAGACGCCGACCTTGCCGGTCGCCTGGGCGTACCCGGTGGCGGCGTGGCCGGCGCCCTGCTCGTGGCGGACCAGGATGTGGCGCACCTTGGACGAGTCCATCAGCGGGTCGTACGCGGGAAGGATGGCCCCGCCCGGGATGCCGAAGACGGTGTCCGCGCCCACGGCCTCGAGCGAGCGGATGAGCGACTGGGCGCCGGTCATGGTCTCGACGACGTGCTGGGGAGCGGGAGCGTGGGCGGCCGGGGTGTCCCCGCGGCGGGGGGATGCGGCGTGCTCAGTCATCTGCCTGTCTCTTCTCGGTTTCTGCCGGCCCTGGTGGCTGCGGCCCCCGTTGTCGAGGGTGGGGTACCGCTGGTCGGGCCGATCGCCGGCTCTGCCCCAATCGTCCCGCTTTTTCCTGGTAAATCGGAGCAGTTCGGGCGATCGGGGCCAGGAGGTCTTGCCTGGTGGAACAGCGTCAGTGCAACAAAAAACCCCTCGTGCCAAGGGCATGCGAGGGGTGGCGCGTCGGTCTCTCACGAGCAGGGCATGGCCCGCTCAGCCGACGCGCCCGCCAAGTACGAGAATTCGGGTGCGCATGGCAACGACCTTCCTCCCGTGCGGGGCCGACTGTCAAGCAGGTGGGACGACAGTCTCGCCATGCGGACCCCGTCCTGGACCCGCCACCGCACGGTGTTCGGGCAGGTCGGAGGCGCCGTGGTGATGTTCGACACGCCCTGCGCCGGACTCCCCCCGGCCACCCGGACGGGTGTCGGGGGCCAGGAAGCCGCGGCGGGCCGTGAGCGGGCCGAGCGGTCTCGGCAGCGGGTACACCCGCCGGGCCAGCGCGCGGCGCAGTCTGGTCTCCTCCAGCGGCGGGGCGAAGGCCGAGCCCTGCCCCTGCCGGCAGCCCAGCTCCTGCAGCACGGCGACCTGGCGCGGCAGGTCCACCCCCTCGGCGGCGGTGCCCAGCCCGAGGTCCCGGCCGAGCCGCAGGGCGTGCCCGGCCAGGGTTCTGCCGAGCCCGGACTCGCCCAGGTCCTGGACCAGCGTGCGGTCCAGCTTGAGCGAGTCGAAGGGCAGCCGGGCCAGCGCGCCGAGCGAGCCGTTTCCGGCCCCGAGGCCGGCCAGCGCGGTGGAGACGCCCAGCCGGCGCAGCGCGGCCAGCCGTCTGCCGAGCTCGTCGGCGAGTGCGTCCGAACCCATCCGGGCCACCTCGACGACCAGCTGGCCGGCCGGCAGCCCGCTGTCGCGCAGGGCCGCGACCACCGCCTCGTAGGTGCCGGGCGAGCAGAGCCGCTCGGCCGAGAGGCGGACCGAGACCGGGACCGGCGCCGACCCCGAGCGGGCCCGGCCCGCCGGCCCGCACCGCTGCGCGGCGGCGCCCACCGCCTCGTGGATCAGCCAGCGGGAGAACCTGGCGGCCGCGTCACCGTGCTCGGCGGAGCGCAGGAACTCGGCGGGGGTGAGCAGCAGGCCGTGCGCCGAGCGCCAGCGGGCCTGCGCCTCGACGCCGGTGACGGTTCCGGTGGCGAGGTCGACCACGGGCTGGTGCAGCAGCGTGAAGCCGCCCTCGCGGACGGCGACCCGCAGCCGCTCGTCCAGCTCGGTGCGGCGCTCCAGGTCGGCCCGCATGGCCGGGGTGTAGAGCACCACCCGGCCCTTGCCCTCGGACTTGGCCCGGTACATCGCGAGGTCGGCGTTGCGCATCAGCTCGTCGGTGGCGGCTCTCGGGTCGGCGGCCGGGCCGCGCTCGGGGGTGCCGAAGGCGATGCCGATGCTGGCCGCGACGCTCAGCTCGGCCCCGCCGATCCAGTACGGCTCGGAGAGCGCCACCCGCAGCCGCTCGGCGAGCTCCTGCACCTGGAGCCGGCCGAGCGGTCCGCAGACCAGCGCGGCGAACTCGTCGCCGCCGAACCGGGCGACGGTGTCCCCGCTGCGCACCGCGCCCTGCAGCCGGCGGGCGGCCTGCACCAGCAGCTCGTCGCCGACCTGGTGGCCGGCGCTGTCGTTGACCGCCTTGAAGCCGTCGAGGTCGAGGAAGAGCACCGCGATGCCGGCGCCCGCCCCCTCCTGCGGCCCGCGGGTCGTGAGGGCGGCCCGGAGCCGCTGGGCGAAGAGCGCCCGGTTGGGCAGGTCGGTGAGCGGGTCGTGGGAGGCGTTGTGCTGCAACTGGGCCTGCAGCATGACGCGTTCGGTGACGTCACGGCTGTTCAGGATCAGGCCGTCGCGGTACCGGTCGACGGTCGACTCGACGTGCAGCCACTCGCCGGAGCCGGAGCTGATCCGGCACTCCACCCGGGCCGGGGAGGCCTCACCGGTGGCCCCCGGCGACCGGTGGGCCAGCAGCCGGCCGCGCGCCAGGAAGCGGCGGACCTCCATCAGCACGCGGTCCACGTCCTCGGGGTGGACGAGGTCGAGCAGGTTGCCGCCGACCAGCTCCTCCGGGTCGCGGCCGTAGACGCCGAGCGCGGCCGGGGAGACGTAGGAGAGCACGCCGTTGGCGCCGGCGATCATGATGACGTCGCTGGAGCCCTGCACCAGGGAGCGGAAGTGCGCCTCCTTGTGGGCGAGTTCCTGGGCGAGCGAGAGGTTGTCCAGCAGCATCACGCCCTGGCGCAGGATCAGCGCCAGCCCGACCGTGCAGGCGGCCGCGGCCACCACCCGGTCCAGCGGGCGCCCGCCGAGGGCGTTGTAGAGGATGCCGGCGGTGCAGACGGCGGCCGCCGCGTACGGGGTGAGGGCGCTGAAGGTGGTGGCCACCCGGCGGCGGGGCAGGCCGCCGGCCGAGGGGTGCTCGCGCAGCGGCCGGCGCCAGCGCGGCGACCACGGCGCCCAGGCCAGCAGCAGGCTGCCGGCGAACCAGCCGGCGTCCAGCAGTTCCCCCGAGTGGTAGCTGTTGCGCAGCTCGGGCGAGGTGAACAGGGCGTCGCAGAGCACCGTGACGGCCAGGCCGATCATGGCGGTGTGCACCGCGGCCCGGTTGCCGTCCCGGCCGCCGAAGCGCAGCCCGACCACCAGGCTGACCAGCAGGATGTCCAGCACCGGGTAGGCCAGGTTGAGCGCCAGCCGCAGCGGGGAGCCGTCCTCGCCGGCGGCGATCCGGCCCAGCGCCAGGCTCCAGCTGAGCGTGAACAGCGAACCGGCGACCAGCCAGCCGTCCAGCATCAGGCAGAGCCAGCCGGCCGCGCTGCGCGGGCGCTGGGCGAGCACCAGCACGCCGGTGATGGCGAGCGGGGCGAAGAGCAGGAACGCGTACTCGGCCAGGGTGTCCTGCGGGAGCGGGGTGCGCTCGACCAGCTCGTACCAGCCCCAGGTGCCGTTCCCGAAGGCGACCATGAGCGAGGAGAGGCCGAACAGCAGCCAGGCCGGGCGGGCGTGGCCGCCGACCGTACAGCCGTAGGCGAGGCAGGAGAGCGCCGCCGCGAGGGCCGCCGCCGCCAGCCCGAAGTCCCCCATGAAGACGGCGAGTTGGCGGGAGCCCCAACCGATGGCCGCGCCCAGCGCGTAGGCCAGGCAGAGACCGCCGAGGACGGCGCCGGGCAGGCTGCGGCTGTCCAGCAGCCGGCGGACCGGGCCGCGGCGGTCGACGGCCGGGCCCACGTCGGCGTCCGACACGCCCGGCCGTCCGGTTCCGGGCAGCACCGCATCGGTGGAGCTCACTCGGCCTCTCCCCCTCCGGCGCGGGACCCGGCGCCCCGGCCACGGACCACCGGCCGCGCAGCTGGTGGCCGTACGCGGTGACCTGTCGCCCCGTCAGGGCGGCGGCCCAGGGGGTGGACGGCCTGCCGGCCGACACACCGCACCGATGTTCCCACTCCGGACCCTACACCACTTCGGTCACTCAATGACACGCACACTCAACTTAGAGTAATGGTGCCGGGGTGGGGAATTGCACCTGATTCCGCCAGAACGGGCCGGTTGGCGGGGGCGCGCACGAGGGGGCTCACGCGGCGCGCACGGGAGCACGGGTCAGCGCCCTCCGGCCGCCGGGCCGTCCGGGGCCCGTTCGGCCCCGGCCGGCGACTGCGCCCGCGTCACCGCCCGGCCGGCACCAACTCCTCCGGGAACAGCCGCAACCGGTGGGCCAGCGCGGCGGCCTCGCCCCGGCCGGCCACCCCGAGCTTGCCGAGGATGTTGGAGACGTGCACGCTGGCGGTCTTCGGCGAGATGTACAGCTCCTCCGCGATCTGCCGGTTGGTCCGGCCCCGCGCGAGCAACCGGAGCACGTCCCGCTCACGGGGGGTGAGGCCGAAGGAGTCCCCGGCCGGCGCCGGCCGCGCGGGGGCGGCCGACGGGCGCGCGGCGAGCGCCAGCCCGGCCCGCTCGGCCAGCGCGTCGATCTCCGCCAGCAGCCAGCTGTCGCCCCGCACCCCGGCCAGCTCCCGGGCCTCGCGCAGCCGCTCCGCACCGGCCTCGCGCCGCCCGGCCAGCACCTCGGCCTCGCCCGCCCGCAGCAGCACCAGCGCCAGCGGGTACGGCAGCCCGGTCGACCGCAGCACCGCGGCGGCGGCCTCCCAGTGCTCCGGGGTGTCCGCCCCCTCGGCGCGGGCCAGCTCGGCCGCCACCAGCCGGGCCCAGCCCTCGTGCAGCGGCGCCTTCGGGGTCAGCCCGGCCGCCGCCGCGGCGATCCGCGCGAGGACCGCGGCGCGGTCCCGGTCCAGCTCGGGCAGGCCGCGGTGGTCCGCCTCCATGCCCGCGCCGAGCGCCAGCAGCGGGAACAGCGAGGACTCGTTCCCGGCCGGGAGGTGGCCCTCGACGACGGCGAGCAGTTCGGCCCGGGCCTCCGCCGGCCGTCCCGCACGGGCCGCGAGCACCATCGCCAACCGGGAGATCGGGACGCCGTGCTGGAACTGGCAGTTGTGCTTGGACGCCCGGGCCTGGGCCAGCATGCCGGCCGCGGTGGTGAGGTCCCCGCGTCGCACGGCGAGGTCGCCGCGCAGCCGGTCCAGGAACTCGGCGTGGGTGCCCGGCGGGTCGACCCGCTCGGAGTCGGCCAGCAGCTCGGTCGCCTCGTCGACCCGGCCGAGGTCCAGCAGCGCCTCGGCGAGGTTGCCGGTCAGGATCGTGCCGACGTTGCGCAGCAGCCCGTTGCCGTCGGCCGCCTCCAGCCCCTCCCGGGCCAGCGCCACCGCCTCCTCGGCGCGGCCGAGCGACTGCAGCATGCTGGCGAGGTTGTTGATGCCGCGCAGCAGGACGTCCGGGACGCCGAGTCCGCGGGTGGCGGCGACCGCCTCGGCCAGCTCGGCGATGCCCCGCTCCGGGTCGTGGTGCAGGTCGCTGCGGAGCGAGCCGAGCGTCATCCGGGCGTGCTGCTCGATCGCGTGCGCCCCCACCTCGCGGGCGATCTCGGCGGCCCGCTCGGCGAGCCGCACGTCCTCCTCGGTCGGGTCGGTGAGCATCGCGATGCCCGCGCTCAGCGCCAGTACCTCGGCCTGCACCGCGGACGGCGGCAGGTTCTCCACCAGCCGCCGGGCGTGCGCCGCCTCGTCGTGGTTGCCGGCCCGGTTGAGGTGGCCGAGCATCCGGGCCCGGTTCATCCGGAACCAGGCCGCGCGCACCGGGTGCTCCGTCTCGTCGACCAGCTTCAGCCCGCGCTTGGCCAGGCTCAGCCCGCGCTCCCGGTCGCCGCTGCGCCGGGCCGCGACCACCGCCTCGGCCAGCACGTCGATCAGCTGGATCCGGCCGCAGTCCTGGTCCTCGGCGCTGTGGTCGCAGGAGCCGGGCGGGTAGGTCTCGGCCCAGTCGTACGGGCGCAGGGTGTGCGCCAGGACGTCCTCGGAGACCTCGTCCCACAGCTCCAGGGCCCGCTCCAGCATCCGCAGCTGCTCGGCGAAGGCGTTGCGCCGGCGGGCGGCCCGGGCCGCGTCCAGCGCGGTCGGCAGGGCCCGGGCCGGATCGTGGGCGTGGTACCAGTAGTTGGCCAGCCGGGCCGGGCGGACGTCGGCGCCGACCAGGTGCGGCTGCTCCTCCAGGGCGGTGGCGAAGCGGCGGTTGATCCGGTGCCGCTCCCCGGGCAGCAGGTCGTCCGAGACGGCCTCGCGGACCAGCGCGTGCCGGAACCGGTAGCCGTCGCCGTCGGTGTCCGGGCGCAGGATGCTGGCGCCGACGGCCGTGCGCAGCGACTCGATCAGCGCCTCCTCGTCCTCCAGCACCGCGGCCAGCAGGGCGTGTTCGACGTAGGAGCCGCCCTCGGCGGCGATCCGCAGCACCCGCTGGGTCTCCTCGTCCAGCGCCTCGACCCGGACCAGCAGGATGTCCCGGAGCGAGTCGGTGAGCCCGGCGGAGCAGCCCTCCCGGTAGGAGGTGGCGAGTTCCTCGACGAAGAACGGGTTGCCCTCGGAGCGGCGGTGGATCCGGTCGACCAGCTGCCGGTCGGGGGCGGCGGTGCCGAGGATGCCGGCGAGTTGCGCGGCGACCTCGCCCGGACCGAACCGCTCCAGCTCCAACCGCCGGACGGTGCGCAGCCGTTCCAGCTCGGCGAGGAAGGGCCGCAGCGGGTGGCGGCGGTGCAGGTCGTCGGTGCGGTAGGTGGCGACCAGCACGACCCGGGCGCGGTGGAGGGTGCGGACCAGGTAGGCGAGCAGCTCCCGGGTGGAGCGGTCGGCCCAGTGCAGGTCCTCGACGGCGAGTACGAGGGTACGGTCCGCGCCGAGCCGCTCGAACAGCCTCGCGGTGTGCTCGAACAGCCGGGCCCGGCCGTACTCGTCGTTGGGTCCGCCGTCGTCCTCGCCGAAGTCGGGCAGCAGCCGGGCCAGATGGCCTTCCAGGCCGGCGGCCGCGGTCTCCAGTTCGGCGCCCAGACTCCGGTGCAGCCGGCGCAGCGCGGTGGCCAGCGGCGCGTACGGCAGGCCCTCGGCGCCGACCTCCGGACAGCCGCCGACGGTGGCCGCCACTCCCCCGCCCGTGGCGCGGGCCCGGTCGAGGAACTCCTCCAGCAGCCTGGTCTTGCCGACGCCCGCCTCGCCGCCGATCAGCACGGTCTGCGGGCTCCCCGCCCCGGCCCGCCGCAGCGCGTCGGTCAGTTCGGTGATCTCGCTGCCGCGGCCGACGAAGACGGGACTCACCGATATCTGCTGCATGGAGGCGAGCATGCCATAAGCCGATCCGCCCGGCCGAGCGGTTATCCCGGTACCCGAACGCCCGGAAGGGGAGGCGCTCCCCTGCAGCGCCTCCCCTTCCGGAGTTCCTTCGGCACCCCGGGGGTGCCGGTCCGTCAGCATTCCTGCAGGCGCTGGGTGCGCCGCACGGCACGGGCGGCCGGCTGCCGACGCCATCCGCGGCGGCCCTCCTTGGCCTCGCGGACCAGGCGCTGGTGCTCGGCGCGGGCGTGCAGCTCGCGTGCCTGCTGCTGGATGAGCTCGTACTCGATCACTTCGGTTCCCCTTGTGGGTTTCACTGCGTTTCGCTGTCGAGTAAGAGCTTCCTCCCCCAGGTGGGGCCGCCACATCGGAAGCCTGACCGATCTTCCGGGCCCCGGAAGCCTTAGACGGGGCCTCAGGGAACAGCAAAGGCCCGGTCCCACTCCGATTCGGAGGTGGGACCGGGCCTTAGGCCCTACTTAGGAGGCCTTAGACGCCTTAGGCGCCTTAGGAAGCTCAGGCAGCGAGGCCGAACTTCTCCAGGCTGTGCCTACTGCCCTGCCGCGCCGAGGCGCTCCAGGATCAGGTCCTTCACGCGGGCCGCGTCGGCCTGGCCGCGGGTGGCCTTCATGACCGCGCCGACCAGCGCGCCCACCGCGGCGACCTTGCCGTCGCGGATCTTGGCGGCGATCGCCTCGTTCTCGGCGATGGCCTGGTCGACGGCGGCGCCGAGCGCGGAGTCGTCCGAGACGACGGCCAGGCCGCGCTTCTCGACGACCTCGTCCGGCTCGCCCTCGCCGGCCAGCACGGCCTCGATGACCTGGCGGGCCAGCTTGTCGTTCAGCTTGCCCTCGGCGACCAGCGCGGTGACCCGGGCGACCTGCGCCGGGGTGATCGGCTGCTCGCTCAGCTCGGTGCCGGTCTCGTTGGCGCGGCGGGCCAGCTCGCCCATCCACCACTTGCGGGCCTGGTCGGCCGGGGCGCCGGCGGCGATGGTCTCCTGGATCGGCTCGACCGCACCGGCGTTCAGCACCGCCTGCATGTCCTTGTCGGACAGGCCCCACTCGGACTGCAGCCGGGCCCGGCGCACGCGCGGAAGCTCCGGCAGCGCGGCGCGCAGCTCCTCGACCCATTCGCGCGCGGGCGCGATCGGCACGAGGTCCGGCTCGGGGAAGTAGCGGTAGTCCTCGGCGTTGTCCTTGATCCGGCCCGAGGTGGTGCTGCCGTCCTCCTCGTGGAAGTGCCGGGTCTCCTGGACGATGGTGCCGCCGTCCATCAGCACGGCGGCGTGCCGCTGGATCTCGAACCGGGCCGCCCGCTCGACGCTGCGCAGCGAGTTGACGTTCTTGGTCTCGGAGCGGGTGCCGAAGGTCTCGGTGCCGTTCGGGCGCAGCGACAGGTTGACGTCGCAGCGCATCTGGCCCTTGTCCATCCGGGCCTCGGAGACGCCCAGCGCCTTGATCAGCTCACGCAGCTCGGCCACGTACGCACGGGCCACCTCGGGGGCGCGCTCGCCGGCGCCGACGATCGGCTTGGTGACGATCTCGATCAGCGGGATGCCGGCCCGGTTGTAGTCCAGCAGCGAGTGGGTGGCGCCGTGGATGCGACCGGTCGCGCCGCCGACGTGGCTGGACTTGCCGGTGTCCTCCTCCATGTGGGCGCGCTCGATCTCCACGCGGAAGGTCGAGCCGTCCTCCAGCTGCACGTCGAGGTAGCCGTTGAAGGCGATCGGCTCGTCGTACTGCGAGGTCTGGAAGTTCTTCGGCATGTCCGGATAGAAGTAGTTCTTCCGGGCGAACCGGCACCACTCGGCGATCTCGCAGTTCAGCGCCAGGCCGATCTTGACGGCCGACTCCACGCCGACCGCGTTGACCACGGGCAGCGAGCCGGGCAGGCCCAGACAGGTCGGGCAGACCTGGCTGTTCGGCTCGGCACCCAGCTCGGTCGAGCAACCGCAGAACATCTTGGTCTTGGTGCCCAGCTCGACGTGGACCTCAAGGCCCATCACCGGGTCGTACGACGCGAGAGCGTCCTCGTAGGAGACCAGGTTCATGACGCTCACAGCGTCCCCTTCGCTAAAAGTCTGTGGAGGTACGGGCCCGGCCGCGCACGGTGGGTGCGGGCCGGGCCGAGGGCTTGCTCAGCCCAGCAGCACGTCGTCGTCGCCGAGGCGGCGCAGCTCGCGCACCAGCAGGGCGGTGCCGGTGACCAGGGCCGCGGCGCCGACCAGGGCGTTGATCAGCTTGAGGGTGTCGCTCTCCGCGCGGGCCTTCCGGACGTCCTTGGCCACCGAGATCGCGCCGAAGGCGCTGGTGCCGATGGACAGCCAGAGACCGGGCTTGGAGTGCTTGAAGCCCTTGGCCTTCTCGATCTTGCTCACAGTGCCGGTGCCTCCTCCAGCAGGGGGTGCCCCCACTTGTCGTTGAGTGCGGCCTCGACGGCGCCGCCCACGCGGTACAGGCGGTCGTCCGCCATCGCGGGTGCGATGATCTGCAGGCCGACCGGGAGATTGTCCTCCGGGGCCAGCCCGCAGGGCAGCGACATGGCCGCGTTGCCCGCGAGGTTCGACGGAATCGTGCAGAGGTCGGCCAGGTACATCGCCATCGGGTCGTCGGCGCGCTCGCCGATCGGGAAGGCGGTGGTCGGGGTGGTCGGGGAGACCAGCACGTCCACACCGGCGAAGGCCGCGTCGAAGTCGCGCGAGATGAGCGTGCGCACCTTCTGGGCCGAGCCGTAGTAGGCGTCGTAGTAGCCCGAGGAGAGGGCGTAGGTGCCGAGGATGATGCGGCGCTTCACCTCGGGGCCGAAGCCGGCCTCGCGGGTCAGCGCGGTGACGTCCTCGGCCGAGCGGGTGCCGTCGTCGCCGACCCGCAGGCCGTAGCGCATCGCGTCGAAGCGGGCCAGGTTGGACGAGGCCTCGCTGGGCGCGATCAGGTAGTACGCGGGCAGCGCCAGGGTGAACGACGGGCAGGAGACCTCGACGACCTCGGCGCCCAGCTCGCGCAGCAGCTCCACGGACTCGTGGAACCGCTGCATCACGCCGGCCTGGTAGCCCTCGCCGGCGAACTCCTTGACGACACCGATCCGCATGCCGCGGATGTCGCGCATCTTCGCGGCCTCGACCACGGCCGGGACCGGCGCGGCGATCGAGGTGGAGTCCAGCGGGTCGTGGCCGGCGATGGCCTCGTGCAGCAGCGCCGCGTCCAGCACGGTCCGCGCGCACGGGCCGCCCTGGTCCAGGCTGCTGGAGAAGGCCACCAGGCCGTAGCGGGAGACCGAGCCGTAGGTCGGCTTCACGCCGACGGTGCCGGTGACGGCGCCGGGCTGGCGGATCGAGCCGCCGGTGTCGGTGCCGATCGCCAGCGGGGCCTCGAAGGCGGCCAGCGCGGCGGCCGAGCCGCCGCCGGAGCCGCCGGGGATGCGGGAGAGGTCCCACGGGTTCCCGGTGGTGCCGAAGGCGGAGTTCTCGGTGGAGGAGCCCATCGCGAACTCGTCCATGTTGGTCTTGCCGAGGATGACCACGCCGGCGTCCTTGAGACGCGAGGTCAGGGTGGCGTCGTACGGCGGGATCCAGCCTTCGAGGATCTTGGAGCCGCAGGTGGTCGGCACGCCCTTGGTGGTGAAGACGTCCTTGAGCGCGAGCGGGACGCCGGCCAGCGGGCCCAGCTCCTCGCCGCGGGCGCGCTTCTCGTCGACGGCCTTGGCCGCCTTCAGCGCACCCTCGGTGTCGACGTGCAGGAAGGCGTTGACCTTCTTGTCGACGGCCTCGATGCGGTCCAGGTGGGCCTGGGCGACCTCGACGGCGGAGACCTCGCCCTTGGCGATGGCGCCCGCGGTCTCGGCTGCGGTGTAACGGATCAGCTCGGTCATCTCGGTCAGTCCTCCCCGAGGATCTGGGGAACGCGGAAACGCTGCTCCTCGGCGGCCGGGGCGCCGGCCAGCGCCTGCTCCGGGGTGAGCGACGGCCGCACCTCGTCCGCGCGCATGACGTTGGTCAGCGGCAGCGGGTGGGAGGTCGGCGGGACGTCCTGTCCGGCGACCTCGGAAACGCGGGCGACCGCGCCGATGATCACGTCGAGCTGCTCGGCGAAGTGGTCCAGCTCTTCGGCCTGCAACTCAAGACGCGACAGCCGAGCGAGGTGGGCGACCTCCTCGCGCGTGATGCCAGGCATGCAGCGATCCTCAGGGTGAGTTCTGGTGAGGCCCGGCGGTGCCGTGAGGCGGTACCGGGCCCGGGCAGGAGCAGCCGGCTCGGCGCTCCCGTCCTCTTGGTCTGTGGCCCCCATCCTATGGGGCACGGCCCGGCCACCGGCCAACGAGTAACGGGCGGGTCCGGTCACCCCGGCGCCGGCGGGCGCTACTGCGGCCCGGTGGGAGCCCAGTTCGGGGCGGCCGGGGCCTGGATCTCCAGCTGCGCGGCCTGCACCGCCTGGACCACCGGCGGCAGCACCGGCGGTCGCGCCTGCGGGACGGCCGGCGTGGCGGCCGCCGGTACGGACGCCGCGCGGGGCACCGGCACGGACGCCGGGAGCGAGGAGGACGGGAGCCCGGCGGCCTGGACGGATGCCTGGACGGATACCGGGACCGAGGCCGCCGGCACGGGCGTGGCCGACACGGGCGTCGCCGGGGCGGAGGACTTCGGGAACGTGGACGCCGGGAAGGCGGACGCGACCGGCTGGGCGGCCGAGGCGACCGGCGCGGGGACGGGCTGCGACAGCGGCTGCAACGGCTGCAACGGCGCCGGGAGCTGGGCGTGCCGGGACGGCGGGAGCACCGGCTGCGCGGCCGGCGGCAGCGTCGGCGCGGCCATCCGCTCCACCGGCGGGGCACCCGTGCGGTGCACCCGCAGCCAGGCGGTGGCCTGCTCGGCCGGCAGCGCCGCCGACACCAGCCAGCCCTGGACGGCGTCCACGCCCAGCCCCTGCAGCCGCTCCCAGGTCTCGTCGTCCTCGACGCCCTCGGCGACCACGGTCAGGCCCAGCGAGTGCGCCAGCTCCACCGAGCAGCGGACCACCGCCGCGTCGTGGTCGTCGGCGACCATCCGGGAGACGAAGGAGCGGTCGATCTTCAGCTCGCCGACCGGCAGGCTGCGCAGCCGCACCAGCGAGGAGTGGCCGGTGCCGAAATCGTCCAGGGACATCCCGACGCCGTAGCCGCGCAGCTCGGCCAGGGTGTCGGCGGCCCGCCTGGAGTCGTCCAGCAGCAGCCGCTCGGTGATCTCCAGCTGCAGTGCGTGGGCCGGCACCTGGTGGCGGACCAGGTGGCCGGCGACCCGCTGGGCGAAGCCGGGGTTGAGCACGTCCCGCGGCGAGACGTTGACCGCGACCTGCACCTGGAGGCCCTGCTCCCGCCAGTGGGCGAGCTGGCCGACCGCCGCCTCCAGCACGTAGTCGGTCAGCCGGGGCATCAGCCCGCTGGACTCGGCCAGCCCGACGAACTCGTCCGGCGACACCTTGCCCTGGCCGGGCCGCTCCCAGCGCAGCAGCGCCTCCAGCCCGACCACCCGGCCGTCGAAGGCCACCTTCGGCTGGTAGTGCAGTTGCACCTCGCCGGTCTCCAGCGCCCGCCGGAGGTCCCCGAGCAGCCCGATCCGGTACGGGGTGTCGGCGTCCTGGGCCTCGTCGTAGCACTCGACCGACGTCCGGCCGCGCTGGGCGTGGCCCATCGCGACGTCGGCGCGGCGCAGCAGCGACTCGGCGTCCTGGGCGTTCTGCGGGTAGACGCAGACCCCGGCGCTCGCCTCCAGGACGAGCAGCAGCCCGTCCAGGCGGATCGGTGCGGCCAGCTCGGCGATCAGGGCCTTGGCGACCCGCTCCAGGGTGCCGGGGCAGCCGACGCCGGGCAGCAGGACGGCGAACTCGTCGCCGCCCATCCGGGCCACCAGCGGCCGCCCGCCCCGGTAGTGCCGGGGCAGCCCGGCGAAGACGTCGTCGATCGACTCGCGGGTGGCACTGCCGGCCGGGCCGCCCGAGCGCAGCGCCCGGTGCAGCCGGCGGGCGATGTGCACCAGCAGCCGGTCCCCGGCGGTGTGCCCGAGGGTGTCGTTGAGCGACCGGAACCGGTCCAGGTCGAGCAGGATCAGGCCCACGCTGTAGCCCTGCTCGTGCTCGGCGATCGCCTCCTGGGCGGCCAGGAGTAACGCCTGGCGGTTGGGCAGGTCGGTCAGAGCGTCGGTGAGCTGGTCCCGGGCCCGGTCGCGGGCGATCCGCCAGGCGGCGACCAGCACCGCCAGCGGCACCGCGAACAGCGGGAGCAGCTCGGGCTCGTACCGGTACACCAGGACGGCCAGCGGGATGAGCGGTGCGGCGCCGGCCAGCAGTACGCCGAGCAGCAGGACCGCACCCGCCACTCCCTGCGGCGGGCGTGTGGGCGCGCCGCCGGTCGTACGATCCATAAGCCCTGTCCTCCGTCGGGCCCGCCCCGTCAGGCCGCCTTACGGTGAGGCACCGTGCCGGTGCCGGCAGCTGCCGGGCATGAGTGACCCCGCGGAGACCGGCTCAGCCGGTGCCCCCACCCCTGCTGACACTCTGTTGCGCTCCAGGGTATTCCCGGGTCCACCCGGCGGGCAGACTTTCGGACAACCGGAAACGCGCCACCGCGCCGGGTGCCGCACAGTGGCACCATGCCCGCTCCCACTGTGCGGCACCCGATGACGTTGCATCAGGACGATAACAAGACGGATTCGACGGCTCCGCGCGCGGGTCAGTCCTCCGCGGGGGCCTCGGCGGCGGCCTCCTCGACGGCCTCGGCGGCGGGCTGCTCGGGAGCCTTGCGGGCGGCCTTCTTCGCCGGTGCCTTCTTCGTCGGCTCCGGCTCCTCGGGTTCCGGCGGGAGGCCGAGATGGACCCGGGCCGCCGCCGCACCCTGCTCCAGCAGCACGGCGAAGCCGGCGTCGTCCAGAATCGGCAGCCCGAGCTGGACGGCCTTGTCGTACTTGGAGCCGGGGTTGTCGCCGGCCACCACGAAGTGGGTCTTCTTCGACACCGAGCCGGTGACCTTGGCCCCGCGCGCGGTCAGCGCCTCCTTGGCACCGTCCCGGGTGTGCCCGGCGAGCGTCCCCGTGACCACCACGGTCAGCCCCTCCAGCGGGCGCTCGCCCTGCTCCTCGTCGCCCGCCTCCTCGGTGAAGCGGACGCCGGCGGCGCGCCACTTCTCCAGGATCTCGCGGTGCCAGTCCACCTGGTACCACTCCTTGATCGAGCGGGCGATGATCGGCCCGACGCCCTCGACCGCGGCCAACTCCTCCTCGCTCGCCCCGAAGATGCGGTCCAGGTCGCGGAACTCCCGGGCCAGCTCCTGTGCGGCGACCGGGCCGACGTGACGGATCGACAGCCCGTTGAGGAATCGCGCCAGCGGCCGGTCCTTGGCCTTCTCCAGATTGTCCAGGAGCGTCTGGAGCGACTTCTTCGGCGTGCCGGTGGTGGTGGCGAAGAAGGAGACCTTCTTCTCCTCGGCGGTCTTGTCGTCCAGCTTGGGCATGCCGGTCTTCGGGTCGCGGACCAGTACCTTGATCGGCAGCAGCTGCTCGTCGGTCAGGCCGAAGATGTCCCCCTCGTCCCTGACCGGAGCCTCGGCCGGCTCCAGCGGCTGGGTCAGCGCGGTGGCCGCGACGTAGCCGAGGCCCTCGATGTCCAGCGCCGAGCGGCCGCCGAGGAAGGCGATCCGCTCGCGGATCTGGGCCGGGCAGAACTGGGCGTTCGGGCACCGCAGGTCGATGTCGCCCTCGGCCATCGGGCGCAGCTCGGCCCCGCACTCGTGGCAGTGCGAGGGCATCACGAACTCCTGCTCGGTGCCGTCCCGCAGGTCGTAGACCGGGCCGAGGATCTCCGGGATGACGTCGCCGGCCTTGCGCAGCACCACGGTGTCGCCGAGCAGCACGTCCTTGGCCTTGACGATCTGCTGGTTGTGCAGCGTCGCGTACTGGACCATCGAGCCGGCCACCTTCACCGGCTCGGCCAGCACCGCGTACGGGGTGGCCCGGCCGGTGCGGCCGATGCCGACCTTGATCGCGGCCAGCTTGCCGGTGACCTCCTCCGGCGGGTACTTCCAGGCGATCGCCCAGCGCGGGGACTTGGAGGTGGCGCCGAGCCGGCCCTGGAGGGCGATCTCGTCCACCTTGACCACGACGCCGTCGATCTCGTGCTCGACCGAGTGCCGCTGCTCGCCGAAGCGCTTGATGAAGGCGCGGACCTCGTCGAGCGTCCCCACCACCTCGTTGTGCCGGGCGGTCGGCAGCCCCCAGTCGTGCAGCAGCCGGTAGGCGTGCGACTGGTTGTCGATGTCGAGGCCGACCCGGGCGCCGATGCCGTGCACCACCATGTGCAGCGGACGGGACGCGGTGACGTGCGGGTCCTTCTGCCGCAGCGAGCCGGCGGCGGCGTTGCGCGGGTTCATGAACAGCCGGATCATCGCCCGGGGCCGCTTGCCCTCCTTCGCGCGCTCCTCGTTCTCCTGCCGGCGGCGCTCGTTCTCCTCCGAGAACGAGGCGTTGAGCGCCTCGAAGGCGTCGGTCGGGAAGTAGACCTCGCCGCGGATCTCGACCAGCTCGGGGATGTTCTCCCCCTTGAGCTGGTGCGGGATCTCCTTGATGGTGCGGACGTTGGCCGTGATGTCCTCACCGACCCGGCCGTCGCCGCGGGTCGCGGCCTGCACCAACGTCCCGTTCTCGTAGGTGAGGTTGACGGCCAGGCCGTCCACCTTGAGCTCGCAGAGGTAGTGGTACTCGATGCCGGCCAGCTCGGTGGCGACCCGCTCGGCCCAGGCGGCGAGCTCGTCGTCGTCCATCGCGTTGTCCAGGCTGAGCAGCCGCTCGCGGTGCTCGACCGCGGCGAAGAGGTCGGCGACGACCCCGCCGCCGACCTTCCGGCTCGGCGAGTCCGGCGTGCGCAGTGCCGGGTGCTCGCTCTCCAGCCCCTCCAACTCGCGCATCAGCGCGTCGAACTCGGCGTCGCTGACGATCGGCGCGTCCTGCTCGTAGTAGCGGGCACGGTGGTCCTCGATCTCGGCCGCCAGCTCGGCGTGCCGCCTGCGCACCTCCGCCGGGACGTCCTCCCAGCCCTCCACAGCCACCACCGCAAGCCCTCCGTCAACGTCTCATTCCGGGTTGTCCACCAGGCTCTGCGCCGCCCGCACGCTGAGTGACAGCGCCTGGCGCGCGTAGGACGGGGAGGCCCCGGCCAGCCCGCACGCAGGCGTCACCAGCACGCGGCGGCCCAGCAGCTCCGGGGCGAACCCGAGCCTGCGCCACAACGTCCTGACACCCTGGACACTACCGGCAGGGTCCGACACCGCCTTTGATTGAGCGGCGGCCCGGTCGGTGGCCGGGACCACCCCGGCGAGGATCGCGGTGCCGCCCTCGACCGCCTCGCCGAGGTCGTCGTCCTCACGCTCCGTCAACAGCGAGAAGTCGAGCGAGATCCCGGCGACCCCGGCCCGGCGCAGCAGCGGGATCGGCACCTGCGGCGCGCAGCTGTGCACCACCACCGGGGCGTCGAGGCCGCGGATCAGTTCGCGCAGGTTCTCCTCGGCGATCTGCCGGTCGACCGCGCGCAGCCGCTGGAAGCCGCTGGCGGTCTTCACCGAGCCGGCCAGCACGGCGGGCAGCGAGGGCTCGTCGAGCTGGAGCACCACCTCGGCGCCGGGGATCCGCTTGCGGACGTCGGCGAGGTGGCGGCGCAGGCCCTCGGCGAGCGAGCCGGCGAGGTCGCGGCAGGCGCCGGGGTCGGCGAGCGCCTTCTCCCCGTGCTTGAGCTCGATCGAGGCGGCCAGCGTCCACGGGCCGACGGCCTGGACCTTCAGCGCCCCCTGGTAGCCCTGGGTGAACTCCTCCAGCGCGTCCAGGTCCTCACCGAGCCAGGAGTGGGCGCGCCGGGTGTCGCGGCCGGGGCGATCGGTGAAGCGCCAGCCGCTGGGCTCGGTCTGCGCGAACAGCTCGACCAGCAGGCCGGCGCTGCGCCCGATCATGTCCGCCCCCGGCCCGCGGGCGGGCAGCTCGGGGAGGAACGGCAGGTGCTCCAGGGCCCCGGTGGAGGTCTTGGCGGCCTCCCGCGCATCGGTGCCGGGCAGCGAGCCGACTCCGGTGGCGGCGCCGTGCAGATCGGGGAAGGGGTGTCCGTTGCTCACCCGACCGAGCCTAGTGCGCGGGAGCGGGAAGTCGGACCGGCCGACCTCCCGCTCCGGGCCCGGTGCCGCGGGCCGGGCCGCGGCACCGCGGGTTCAGTTCCCCGGGCGGACGGTGATCTCGGTGACGTGCGCGTCGCGGGAGGCCTCCAGCGCGGCGATCACGGCCCTGGCCACCGACTCGGGCGCGATCCAGCGCTCGGCGTCGTACTCCCGGCCCTCCTGCTGGTGCACCTTGACCTGCATCGGGGTGGCGGTGCGGCCGGGGTAGACCGAGGTGACCCGGATGCCGGCGGCCGACTCCTCCAGTCGCAGCGAGTCGGCGAGCGCCTTCAGCCCGTGCTTGCTGGCCGCGTACGCCGACCAGTCGGCGTGGGCGTTGAGCCCGGCGCCGGAGTTGACGAAGACCACGTGGCCCCTGGTCAGCCGCAGCGAGGGCAGCAGCAGCCGGGTCAGCTCCGCGGGGGCGACCAGGTTGACGTTCAGGGTCTGCTGCCAGGCCTTGACCGGCAGGTCGCCGACCGGGCCCAGCTCGACCACGCCGGCGACGTGCAGCAGCGAGTCCAGCTCGACGGGCAGCGCCTGGTGGCCGAGGGCCCAGGAGAGCTTGGCCGGGTCGGCGAGGTCGCCGACCAGGGTCTTCGCCCCGGGGAAGCGCTCGCGCAGCTCGGCGGCCCGGCGGGCGTCGCGGGCCAGCAGCCAGAGGTCGTCCCCGCGCTCGGCGAGGCGCTCGGCCAGGACGGCGCCGATGCCGGAGCCCGCGCCGGTGATCAGATGTGCAGCCATGGCGTCGATCCTCTCAGGCCTTGAGCTGCTCGAAGACCTCGGCGGGGGTGTCGGCGAAGGTGATCAGCTCGCCGAGCGGGCGGGGCAGGAAGCCCTCGGCGTCCATCCGCTCCAGCTGGGTCCGCAGGCCGGCGTAGAAGCCCTCGGTGTCCAGCACGACCACCGGCTTCTCGTGCAGCGCGTGCTTCTTCAGCTCCAGCACCTCGGTGACCTCGTCGAGGGTGCCGAGGCCGCCGACCAGGACGACGACGGCGTCGGCGCGCATCAGCAGCTGCGCCTTCCGCTCGGCCAGGTCGCGGGTGACGACGAACTCGTCGGCGCCGTCGTAGCCCTTGTGCTTGAGCAGTTCGACCTGCACGCCGACGAGCCGCCCGCCGGCCGCCTTCACCCCGTCGGCGAGCAGGCCCATCAGCCCGGCGTTGGAGCCGCCCCACACCAGGGTGTGCCCGCCCTCGCCGAGGAGCCGGGCGAACTCGGCGGCGGGGGCGGTGTAGCGGTCGTCGAGGGAGTACGCGGAGCAGAAGACAGTGATGTTCATAGTGCTACTCGGTCTATCACGTGCCCGGCGCCCACTCGCGGCCTTTTCCGCCCCACCGGTCCTCCCCCGCACCGGGAGTGGTTCGCCCACTACCCGGTGGCGTCACGGGCGTGGTAGTTGTCATATTCACGCCATCCACGTGGCTGGTGAACGCCGGTTCGCCGCGCACGCACCCGCGAAGGGGACCCCGATGACCCTGCTGCCCGGGGCCGAACGCGCCCACCCCGCCGACCTGTACGGCTGCCCGTCCGGCGCCGTCTGCATCTACGCCCGGGACCAGCCCGCCGGCAGCAGCACCCTGACCGACACCTACTGGTCGTCCGGCGCCCACAACCTGTCGGACCACTACGGCTGGCACTGGGTGGTCAACAACCGGCGCGGCGGCGCCGGCGCGACGCTCTGCCACCGGTTCGACGGCGGCGACTGCACCGGCGCCACCGTCCCCACCGGCAGCTGGGTCGCGGCCGACCTCGGCCCGATCCACTCCATCCGCCTCGACCCGTGACGGGCGGCTACCCGATGGCCGGCGCCTGCCCCCCGAGCAGGCGCCGGCCATCATGCGTCCGGATGCTCGGTGCGGCGTCGTCCACCCGGAGAGCATCCAGCATCCGTACGGCGTAGACCTCGGCCATGCGCTCCGACACCTCGGCCGGCAGGAGCCAGTCGACGCCGATCGACTCGTCCGAGAGGTGCTCGACGCCCCCCTCGGGGCGGCAGCGGAACACCAACGCGACGATGCCGCGGGCCACGTTCTTGTAGACCCCGGTCAACCGCTCCACCCGGACCTTGATCCCGGTCTCCTCGAACACCTCACGCCGCACCCCCTCCTCCGGCGCCTCCGCGAGCTCCAGGACCCCACCCGGAGGCTCCCAAGTACCGTTGTCCGCGCGCCGAATCGCCAGCACCCGGCCGTCCTCGCGCACCACCACACCCGCGACGGAAACCGAGTGGAGCGGCAACGCGTCCGGGGCGGTGTCGGTCATGGCCATGAGCATAGGTGCGGGACTACCCGAGGTAGACCTTCTGCCACTCCAGCGAGGTCATCGAGAGCGCCGCCTCGGCGAGTTGCCGAGCCGAGTCGGTCTTCAGGCTGCCGAGACTGCTGTCGATCCAGGGCTGCACGTTCCGATAGCCCTGCTCGCGGTACTCGACGGCCTGGATCAGGCATTCCAGCTTGTCGGCGTCGTGCGCGACGACCACCTCCAGGCTCTCGCCGTTCTCGTACTCCTCGACGATCGCCCGGACACCGGCCACTACGGCCGGGTGGGCGGCACTGACCTGATCGGCGGTAACCCGCTCATTGGAGGCGGCGGTCAGGTACCGCCGCCCGATGTGTGGGATGTCGCCGACGCGGGTCTCCTGCGAGTCATGGAAGAGGCAGAGCAGCGCGACCTTCGCCGGGTCGGCACCCTCCATCATCGCGAGAACCGCACCGACGACACCGGTACGGAAGGAGTGTTCGGCGATCGTCTCGGGATCCTTCACCCCGGCGATCCACCAGCCCGACCGCTTCGCCCGCTTGAGCATCCCCGCCTCGAAGAGGTAGCCCGCCGTACCCTTCGCCTGCCCGACCTCTGTCACAGCTACCCACCCGGTCCTACGTCGCAGAATCTCTTCCAAATACGTCGAGTACCTTGTTCGCCCGATGGCCGGCGGCTACTCGGCGAGCAGCCGCCGGGCGACTACGACCCAGGTGTGATCGAGCGCCTCGGCGGGCGAAGCAGGTCCAGGACGTTGGTCCAGCTGTACCTTTCACGCCCTCCACCTGACTTGGGCTTGTGGGGCACGTAGTCGCCGATCAGGACACCCATCGACCGGAGGCGCGCCAAGCTCTCCCCGTACGCCGGGTGAGCGGCCTGGGCGGAGTTCACGTAGGGCTGGACGGCCACCGGAATGCCCAGTCCGTATGCCTCGCAGAGGATGCCGAGCGCGAGCGTGTCAGAGATCCCGGCGGCCCACTTGTTGATGGTGTTGAACGTGGCAGGGGCGACCGCGATGGCGTCGGCCGGGGGCAGCGGCTGCAGGGTGCTCGGCGTCCGCCAAGCCGAGCGGATCGGGTAGCCGGTCTGGGCCTCGATGGTCTTCTGGTCCACGAAGTCGAGGGCACTGGGGGTGGCGATCACGCCGACCTTCCAACCCTCGGCGTGGGCGGCTGCGATCAGCTCGCCCACGCCGTCGGCAACACCCGAAGCGCAGACGACGACATAAAGGAACGCGTCACGGTGCTCGATCAAACCTCGACATCCCAACTCCTGGCAGAACGGCCATCGAACCGGGCGGGTCGAGCGGCGTTCGCACGACCCGCCCGGCGGGGCAGCCACCGGGCTCCGGTGGACATTCCGCGTGCGCCCCGGCCAAGCGTTCCCTTCACCACGCCTCCACCCCGTCACGTAGATACCGGATGCTGCCGTCTGCGATCGCCCGGACGGCGGCGTTCAGCCGGTTCCGTTGGCGGGCTTGCAGGCGATCGGCCACCTCAGCCGAGGGAAGGAACACTGCCTCGGACAACTCGTCGTCGTATGGGCGCACCCCGGCTGCCAGGTCCGGCCCGAGGATGCCCGCGTCGAAGATGAACGCGATCTGGTCGTCCCACGGCCCGTGCGGCGCCACCCAGTCCACGACAAGCAGGCGATGGATGGTGATCTCCAGGCCCAGCTCTTCACGCAGTTCGCGTACTGCGGCCTCGTCCGGCGGCTCGTTGGCCTCCGCCATGCCACCCGGGAGGTCCCAACCCTCCTTGTAGGTTGGGTTGACGGTCAGGACGCGACCAGCCTGGTCACGCAGGATCACGTCCGCTGCGACGCGCTTGCGGGCCTGCCGGGCATTGCCCTCGGCGAGGTAGGCGTTCCAGGCGTCGGTGTCAGTGGGCGCGGGCCTCACCTTGAGCCTCCCCGAGACGACGAGACGATGTCGGCGAGCAAGAGCATGCGAGCCTTGCACGCCTCATCGAATCGTGCCAGGTAGTCACGCACCGGACTGTACTCGCGGTACTGCCGGAAGAGTTGACCGAGCTCGTCCAGTTGGTGGACAACCCGAACCGAGCCGAGGGTCGGGCTGGTGTTCAGCAGCTCGGTTCCGACACCGACTGCGGCGTCCAGGTCACCGCAGTCGACATGGATACGCGCGAGGGCAATGCGGCTGAGCGTGAGTGAGCGGGTGCGGCCTTCCTCCCGCAGGGCCACAGCCTGCTCGCCGTGTCGAAGGGCTTGCTCGGATTGGCCCAGGTCGCGGAGTGCCAAGGCGGACTCACCGGCGAGGGTGGCGTCGTCGAACGGGCTCAGCCACGGATTCTCATCGTCGGCTCCGACCGCAAGTGCGGCATGGGCACGGTCGAGTGCCTGCACTGCCGGACCATACTGCCGGGAGGACGCCATCGCCCGTGCCAGCATGGTGTTCAACCGAGCCATGAGGCCCGGCAAGCGCGGCCCCCGACGAGCCAGTTCGATACCGACAGCAGCCCAGTGCGCCGCCTTCACCGGATCACCGGCTTGGAGGGAGAGGTGGCTGGTGCTGGCTGCTACGTGCGCCGCAAGTGGCAGATCGCCGGCGGCACGGGCGAGAGGGAGCGCGCGAGCGAAGTGTCGGGCGGCCAAGTCGTCACGGCCGGAGTCATGAGCCATCCAGCCGGCCGTCTCAGTGAGCGCAGCGGCGGCAGCGAACACCTGCGGGCTGCTTGCAACATCGACCAGGCGCGGCGCCACCTTGCCAGAGAGGTGGTGAACCACGGCCGAGTACAGGCGCCCACCTCCCGCCTGCCGATCTGCCCGACGAAAGGCATCCACGGTGACCAGGTCGTCGCCGTCAGCCTCTGACAAAGCTTGCGCAGAGGTCGGGGGTTCAGGAGTGGCGTCGGGCTCCCACGGCCTACGGGCGAGGCCCAGCAACTCCCCCGGAATGTGGAAGGCATCGGCGATCTGCTCGAACAGCGCCAGTTTCTCGACTCTGGTCTTGCCGTTCATGTAGTCGTAGAGCCGTCCCTGGCCGATCTCGACGGCGGCGGCAATTCGCCGGGTGCTGAGCCCTCGCGCATTGAGGAGCCGGAACACGGCACCCATGTCGCGGGCCGCACACGCGCGCAGCAGACGCTCGTCCTGGAGCAGTCCGGCGGCCACCTCGCGTAAGCCCGGTTGAACACCCACAGTTTGGCTCCCCTTACAGGTTGTGTCGATCGTAGGCCCATGGTGCTGGAACTGACTCCGTTTCGGAGTCACTGGGTCGGAGTCTCCTGCGGCAGTACCGCGGCCGTTGAATGAGCGTCGCCACCCTGATCCTCAACGGGAGCGAACCTTCATGTCTCCACTCACCAGGTTGCAGACCAGCGCTGTCAACGACCCCGGGGAAGCCTCAGTGGCCACCGACGCCGACCGGCCTGTCGCTCGATTCCTTGCACCGGCAACCGTCCGCCTGCCGTACCGGCCCGAGTCCGTCGCCGCTGCGCGTCGCTTCGTCACGGCGAAGTTCAGGGAGTGGAGTCTGGACGACTTGATGGACGACGCCACCGTGATCGTCAGTGAGCTGGCCACCAACGCCGTGAAGACAGGGTGCTTGACCCGCATGCTCGTCGGCGTGCGGCGGCCGAGCGACCGGGTCGTCCGCATCCTCGTCGGCGACGGCTCCCGTTCGATGCCCGTGATGGTCGAGACCGGGCCCGGCCACACCTCCGGCCGAGGCCTGGCGATGGTCCACAAACTCACGGACGGCCGCTGGGGCGTCACTCCGCTTCCCCTCGGGAAGGTCATTCACGCCGACCTCACGGCCTCCGCGCCGGCTTCCCGGTGAGCGTGAAGCCGCCGGACGGCCGTCCCGGCTCCGACGATCCGCCGCCCTCCGTCCCCGAGCCCGTTCAGGTCTGGGCTGCTTACGGAGTGTCCGCGGCGGCCGGACTCCACCTTGTCGTCGCGGCCCTGGTGCTGATCAACCGCACCCACTGAAGCCCCCGCCCGCGCCGCCGGGTCGGCGGCGCGGGCGGGATCACCACGCACGTCCCCTCCAACAAGGAGCACCTTCATGCCCAAATCCGAACCGAAACCGGCCCGCCCCAAGCCGTCCAGGCCGCCCACGCCCCGGCCGCCGGACCGGTAGCGGCGCGTCACACCACCACCCGACAACCAGCAACGAAGAACCCGGAGGATGCATGACCTGGGGAACCGACAAGAAGAGCGGCGGCAAGCACGGGGGCAAGAAGGACCCCGGCACGAGCAAGCCGTCCCCCGACGGCGCGCGGCCGGCGCCCGAGCCCAAGCACAAGAAGGAAGACGGCAAGAAGTGACGAACCCCGCGCATCGACCGGAGCAGGCCGCCACCCGCGGCCTGCTCCGGGCCGTCGGCGAAGCACTCGGCGGCCCGGTTCCCAACGAGTGGAAGGAAGCGATCACGGCTGTCCCGCGCCATCGCTTCCTCCCCGAGCGGATCTGGCTGGAGGACGGCCACGGCGGCTATGAGCCGTGCGACCTCGAAGCCGATCACGAGCGGTGGTTCGACGCGGCCTACTCGGACCTGCCGATCGTCACCCAGGTCAATGACGGCCAGGTATCGGACGACCCGGCCGATGCCTGGCCGTCCTCCTCCGCCTCGGCTCCCTCGATCGTCGTCCGGATGCTCCACGACCTCGATGTCCGGCCCGGCATGAAGGTGCTGGAGATCGGCACCGGTACGGGCTGGAACGCCGCACTCCTCGCCCACCGCCTCGGCACCGGGAGCGTCGCCTCGGTCGAGATCGACCCCGAGGTCGCACGGCGGGCCTGGGCGTCGCTGAACGCGGCAGGCCTGGATGTGGACGTCCTCTGCGGGGACGGCTCCCTCGGCTGGGGCCACCGGCAGCCGTACGACCGCATCATCTCCACCTGCTCGGTCCGCCGCGTGCCCTGGCCCTGGATCGACCAGACCAGGCCCGGAGGCGTCATCCTCACCCCATGGGACAACCCGATGATCTGCTGGGGCCTGCTCCGCCTCACCGTCGACCAGGACCGAGCCCAGGGCCGGTTCAGCCCGCACTCGGCGTTCATGCTCATGCGCAGCCAGCGGCAGGACCTGCGGATCTTCCGCGATGTGGTCCGGGACGACCACGTCCCCGACGAGTCCAGGACGGCGCTGCCACCGTCGAAGATCACCGGCGACCACTGGGAGGCCCGTTTCGCCGTCGGACTGCGCCTCGGCGACGTGTGGACCGCCTGGGAGGACGACGAGGAGCGGCTCTGGGTCGCGACGACGGACGCCCGCTCCTGGGCGGCCGTCGACCGGGACGACCCCGGATTCACCGTCTGGCAGCACGGCCCGCGCCGACTCTGGGACGAGGTCGAGACCGCCCACCGCTGGTGGGAGGAGCACGGCAGGCCGGGCCCCGCACGGTTCGGCCTGACCGTCACCGGCAGACGGCAGTGGACCTGGCTGGACCACCCCGCACAGGTGGCCGGAGCCGTCAGGCGTTGACCGCGGGGCGCTCGGTCGTCGCGATGGTGGCGGAGCCGACCACGCGGGTGCCGTCGTACAGGACCACGGCCTGGCCGGCGGCGATGCCGCGGACCGGGGTGTCCAGCCGGACGTGCAGTTCGCCGTCGACGACCGAGGCCTCGACCGGCACCTCGCCGCCGTGGGCGCGCAGCTGCGCCGTGTAGCGGCCGTCGGCCAGCGGCTCGGTGCCGCACCAGCGCGGGCGGATGGCGGTCAGCGCCGTCACGTCCAGCCCCTCGACCGGTCCGACCGTGACGGTGTTGTTCACCGGCGAGATGTCGAGCACGTACCGCGGCTTGCCGTCGGCCGCCGGGCGGCCGATCCGCAGGCCCTTGCGCTGGCCGATGGTGAAGCCGTACGCGCCGTCGTGCTCACCGAGCTTGGTGCCGTCCACGTCGAGGATGTCGCCGGTCGCGGAGCCGAGGTGCTTGGCCAGGAAGCCCTGGGTGTCGCCGTCCGCGATGAAGCAGATGTCGTGGCTGTCCGGCTTCTTCGCGACGGCCAGGCCCCGGCGCTCGGCCTCCTCGCGGATGACGTCCTTGGTGGTGTCGCCGAGCGGGAAGAGCGAGTGGGCCAGCTGGTCGGCGTCGAGCACCCCGAGCACGTAGGACTGGTCCTTGGCGGCGTCCGCGGCACGGTGCAGCTGCCGCTCCCCGGAGGGCAGGTCGACGATCCGGGCGTAGTGGCCGGTGCAGACGGCGTCGAAGCCGAGCGCGATCGCCTTGTCCAGCAGGGCCGCGAACTTGATCTTCTCGTTGCAGCGCAGGCACGGGTTGGGCGTGCGGCCGGCCGCGTACTCGGCGACGAAGTCGTCGATGACGTCCTCGCGGAACCGCTCCGCGAGGTCCCAGACGTAGAACGGGATGCCGATCACGTCGGCGGCCCGACGGGCGTCGCGGGAGTCCTCGATGGTGCAGCAACCGCGGGCGCCGGTGCGGAAGGACTGCGGGTTGGCCGACAGCGCCAGGTGCACGCCGGTGACCTCGTGCCCGGCTTCGACCGCGCGGGCGGCGGCGACGGCGGAGTCCACCCCGCCGGACATCGCGGCCAGCACGCGCAGGCGGCCTGTGGACGGGGCGGTCGGGGCACCGGGGAAGTCAGTCATGATGCCTCCAAGAGTACGTGCTCGGCGCGGCCGCCCCGCCGGGATTACCGGGCGCGCGCGGCCGCCGCCAGACCGGCGTTGCGGGCCCGCTGGACGGCCGGGGCGATCGCCGCGGCGAGCGCCTCCACGTCCTCGCGGGTGGAGGTGTGGCCGAGCGAGAAGCGCAGCGAGGCGCGGGCCAGCACCGGGTCGACGCCCATCGCCAGCAGGACGTGGCTGGGCTGCGGCACCCCGGCCGAGCAGGCCGAGCCGGTGGAGCACTCGATGCCCTGGGCGTCGAGCAGCATCAGCAGCGCGTCGCCCTCGCAGCCGGGGAAGGAGAAGTGCGCGTTGGCGGGCAGCCGCCCCTCGGCCGCCGGGTCGCCGTTGAGCACCGCGTCCGGGACGGCGGCCAGCACCGCGGCGACCAGTTCGTCCCGCAGCCCGCCGAGCACCGCCGCGTGCTCCGCCCGCCGCTCGACGGCCAGCGCCGCCGCGGCCGCGAAGCCGGCGGACGCCGGGGCGTCCAGCGTGCCGGAGCGGACGTCGCGCTCCTGGCCGCCGCCGTGCAGCAGCGGAACGGGCGCGGCGCCGCGCGACAGCAGCAGCGCGCCGATGCCGAACGGGCCGCCGATCTTGTGACCGGTGACGGTGAGCGCGGTGAGCCCCGAATCGGCGAAGGAGACCGGCACCTGACCGAGCGCCTGAACCGCGTCGGCGTGCATCGGGATGCCGAACTCGGCGGCTACGGCGGCCAGTTCGACGACCGGCTGGACGGTGCCGACCTCGTTGTTGGCCCACATCACGGTGACCAGCGCGACCGACGCCGGGTCGCGCTCGATCGCCTCGCGCAGCGCCGTCGGGTGGACCCGGCCGAGGCCGTCGACCGGCAGGTACTCGACCGTCGCGCCCTCGTGCTCGGAGAGCCAGTGCACCGCGTCCAGCACCGCGTGGTGCTCGACCGGGCTGCTGAGCACCCTGGTCCGGGTCGGATCGGCGGCCCGCCGGGCCCAGTACAGGCCCTTCACGGCCAGGTTGTCGGACTCGGTGCCGCCGCCGGTGAGGACGATCTCGCTGGGGCGGGCGCCCAGCGACTCCGCCAGCGACTCACGGGCCTCCTCGACCACGCGGCGGGCCCGGCGGCCGGCCGCGTGCAGGGAGGAGGCGTTGCCGACGACCCCCAGGTGCGCCGTCATCGCGGCGATCGCCTCGGGCAGCATCGGCGTGGTCGCCGCATGGTCCAGGTATGGCATAACCATCCGATTGTAGAGGGCCGCCGGACCGCGCTCGGGACGGCGCCGCGTCCGGGGCCGCGCGAACGAACCTGCCGTCACCTTCGCCACCCGCGCCCCACGCGTACACCGCCCGCCTCCCCGACACCCCACCGGCGCCGCTCCGTTGGGCGGACGCCGGCGTCCGGGGGCGGTTTGCGCCACCGTCGGGGCCGGCGGTTAGCCTGGCGGCCGCTCGTGCCACGGCCGGGAGCAGCGAGAGCAGAGGGGGAACGGAATGCCGCAGTCGGTCGACCGCGCCCTCACCCTGCTCGGCTCCCTCGGCGACGGCCCGGTGACCCTCGAACAGGCCGCCACCGGCATCGGCGTCCACAAGTCCACCGCCCTGCGCCTGCTCCGCACGCTGGAGGAGCACGGCTTCGTCCACCGTCAGTCCGACCGGCGCTACCGGCTCGGCGGCCGGCTCCTGTCGCTCGCCCACCGGGCGCTGGAGGAGACCGACGTCCGGCAGATCGCCGCGCCCTACCTGTCCGCGCTCAACCGGCGCTCCGGCCTGACCGTCCAGCTCGCGGTGCTGCAGGACGGCGAGGTGCTCTACCTGGACGAGCTGGCCGGCCGCCGGTCCGGGCCCGGCTCCACCGCCCGGCCGTCCCGGATCGGACGCCGGGCCCCCGCGTCCGGCACCGCGATCGGCCGGGTACTGCTGGCCGGACTGCCCGAGGACGAACTGCCCGCCGATCTGGCCAGGGTCCGCCGCCAGGGCTGGGCGGCGGAGTCGGCCGAGCACCGGGAGGCGGTGGCCTGCGTGGCCGCCCCGGTGGCCGGCAGCGCCGGGCGGCCGATCGCCGCCTGCGCGGTGAGCGCCCCGACCGACCGGGTGGCGCCGGTCGAGCTGTTCCGGATGCTGCCCGAACTGCTCTGCACCGCCGAGGCGATCTCCCTCGCGTACGGTGGCTCGCCTACTCCTCGCTGGTGCGAGAACCGTTGCGGTGCCACGCCCGCGGAGCGCGCCAGCCGTACTTGAGGGCGAGCATCCGCAGCACGAACGCGGTCAGCGCGGCGGCCGTACCGGTGGCGGCGGTCAGCCGGTCGAGGCCGATCAGCACCACCACCAGGGCCGAGCCGACCAGGGCGGGCACGGCGTAGATCTCCCGGTCCCAGCGGAGCAGCGAGGGGATCTCGCCGGCCAGGACGTCGCGCATCACGCCGCCGCCGGCCGCGGTCACCATGCCGAGCGCGATCGCGGCCACGGCACCGAGGCCGTAGTCGTGCGCCTTGGCCGTCCCGGTGACGCAGAACAGGCCGAGGCCGAGCGCGTCCAGGGTCTGCACGGCGCGGTTGATCCGCTCGACCTCGGGGTGCAGGAAGAAGACCACCAGGCCGGCCACCAGCGGGGTGAGGAAGTACCCGAGGTTGGTGAAGGCCGCCACCGGGGTGGCCCCGATCACGAGGTCGCGCATCACGCCGCCGCCCAGCGCGGTGACCTCGGCGAGCACACAGATCCCGAAGATGTCCATGTTCTTGCGGACGGCGAGGAGGCCCCCGGAGAGGGCGAAGACGAAGATGCCGACCAGGTCGAGGGACTGCTGGACATCGGACGGGAAGATCTGCGAGCTCACCGCACAACTATGTACCGCTTGTCCGGCTTGTACTGCACCGGGCCCCGGTAGCCCTCAACAGCGGGCCGCCGCGGGGGCCGTGTCGGTGCACGGTCCCCGCGGCAGGAGGGCGCGCCGGTGCCGAGAGGGAGGAGCGAGGAGACCCGACGGAGGAGGGCATCGGAGCGACGACCGTCGGCACCGGGACCAGCGCCCGGTGCCGCAGTGTCACGGTCCCCGCGGCAGGAGGGCGCGCCGGTGCCGAGAGGGAGGAGCGAGGAGACCCGACGGAGGAGGGCATCGGAGCGACGACCGTCGGCACCGGGACCAGCGCCCGGTGCCGCAGTGTCACGGTCCCCGGCCGGTGGCTTCCTCGTCGGGCGGGCCTCACGCCGAGGCGAGCGTCTTCTCCTCGCCGCCCTCGCCGAGCTCGGGGCTCTACTCTTCGTTCCCCTCGCCGAGCTCGGGGAAGTGGCACGCCACCTGGTGCCCCGTCTTCCGCGCCGCGAGCGGCGGCTCCTGGGTGGCGCAGATCTCCTGCGCCTTCCAGCACCGCGTGCGGAACCGGCAGCCGGAGGGCGGGTTGATCGGCGAGGGCACGTCGCCCTTGAGCAGGATGCGCTCACGCCCGCCGCTGTGCCGGCGGCGAGGGTCGGGCACCGGCACCGCGGACATCAGCGCGTTGGTGTACGGGTGCATCGGGCTCGCGTAGAGCGAGTCCCGGTCGGCGATCTCGACGACCTTGCCGAGGTACATCACCGCCACCCGGTCCGAGACGTGCCGGACCACCGAGAGGTCGTGCGCGATGATCAGGTAGGTGAGGCCGAGCTCCTGCTGGAGGTCGTCCAGCAGGTTGACGACCTGCGCCTGGATGGAGACGTCGAGCGCGGAGACCGGCTCGTCCGCGATGATCATCTTCGGCCGCAGGGCGAGCGCCCGGGCGATGCCGATGCGCTGGCGCTGGCCGCCGGAGAACTCGTGCGGGTAGCGGTTGTAGTGCTCGGGGCTGAGCCCGCAGAGCTCCAGCAGCTCCTGGACGGCCTTCTTGACCCCGCCGGCCGGCTCCGCCTTCTGCAGCTTGAACGGCGCGCCGACGATGGTGCCGACGGTGTGCCGGGGGTTCAGCGAGGAGTACGGGTCCTGGAAGATCATCTGGAGGTCGCGGCGCAGCGGCCGCATCGCGCCGACGCCCAGGTGGCTGATGTCGCGGCCGTCGAACTCGATCTTCCCGCCGGTCGGCTCGTCGAGGCGGGTGACCAGCCGGCCCATGGTCGACTTGCCGCAGCCGGACTCGCCGACGACGCCCAGGGTCTCCCCCGCGTTGACCGTGAAGTCGATGCCGTCGACGGCCCGCACCGCACCGGTCTGGCGCCGCAGCAGCCCGCCGCGGATCGGGAAGTGCCGCGTCAGACCGCTGACCCGGAGCAGGGGCTCACGGTCGGAGGCGGGCGCGGGCGTGGGGATCACGGCCGCCTGGGTGTCCGTCATCGGTTCTCTCCAGAATGGTGGTACGAATCCGGGGTCACAGCCGGGTTCACAGCCGGGGCGCGATCTCTTCGGTGAAGATGCGGTGCCGGTCGGCGGCCTTGAGGTGGCAGGCCGCGTGGTGCCCGGGGGCGGCCTCGGTCAGGACCGGGACCTCGGTGGTCGAGCGCCCGCCGGTCAGCTCCGCGTACGGGCAGCGCGGGTGGAACGCGCAGCCGGACGGCACGTTGATCAGGCTGGGCGGGGTGCCCTTGACCGGGACGAGCCGGTCCTGGAGCTCGCGGTCGAGCCGCGGCATCGAGCCCAGCAGGCCCCAGGTGTAGGGGTGCTCGGGCGCGTCGAAGAGGGTGTCGGCGGGGCCGCGCTCGATGCACTTGCCGCCGTACATGACCAGGATGTCGTCGGCGAGTTCGGCGACCACCCCGAGGTCGTGGGTGATGATGATGACGGCCGAGCCGAACTCCTGCTGGAGGTCGCGGATGAGGTCCAGGATCTGCGCCTGGACGGTGACGTCCAGGGCGGTGGTGGGCTCGTCGGCGATCAGCAGGGAGGGGTCGTTGACCAGGGCCATGGCGATCATGGCGCGCTGGCGCATGCCGCCGGAGAACTGGTGCGGGTAGTCGTCCACCCGGCGGTCGGGCTGCGGGATGCCGACCCGGTCGAGCATCTCGATCGCGCGGGCCCGGGCCTGCTTCTTGCTCGCCTCGGGGTGGTGCACCCGGTAGGCCTCGACGATCTGCGCCCCGACCGTGTAGTAGGGGTGCATCGCGGTCAGCGGGTCCTGGAAGATCATCGCCATCGAGCGGCCGCGCAGCTGGCGGACCCGGTCGGGGCCGGCCGCGATCAGCTCCTCGCCGTCCAGGTGGATCTCGCCGCTGATCCGGGCCCGCTTGGAGCGGTGCAGGCCCATGATGCCGAGCGAGGTCACGGACTTGCCGGAGCCGGACTCGCCGACGATGCCGAGGGTTCGGCCCTTGTGCAGGTCGAAGCTGACGCCGTCGACCGAGCGGACCAGGCCGTCGTCGGTGTCGAAGTGGATCCGCAGGTCCCGGACGGAGAGGAACGCGTCGCCGGTCGGGGCCTGCGCCGCGCCGGCCGGGGCCTGCGCGGCGTCCGCCGGGGTCTTCTGGAGCTCGGTCACGACAGCCTCACCCGGGGGTCGACAGCGGCGTACAGGAGGTCAACCACGAGGTTGCAGAGGACGATGAAGAAGGCGGCGAGCAGCGTCACGCCGAGGATCTTCGGCAGGTCGTTGTCGGTGATCGCGGAGACCGCGAAGAAGCCGACGCCCTGGAGCGAGAAGACCTGCTCGGTGATCATCGCCCCGCCGAGCAGCAGACCGAGGTCCATGCCGAAGATGGTGACGATCGGGGTGAGCGCGGAGCGCAGCCCGTGCCTGACGACCACCTTGCGCTCGATCAGGCCCTTGGCCCGGGCGGTGCGGATGTAGTCCTCGCTCATCGTCTCCAGCATTCCGGCCCGGGTGAGCCGGGCGTAGAGCGCGGAGTAGAGGAAGGCCAGCGAGATCCACGGGAGGATCAGGTTGCGGGCCCACATCAGCGGGTCGTCGGTGAAGTTGACGTACTGCAGGTTGTCCAGGATCGGCCACTCGTAGCTGAAGAGCGTGAGCAGCAGCGCGCCGGTGAAGAAGACCGGCAGCGAGACGCCGGCCAGCGCGACGCCCATGGAGAGCCGGTCGAAGATCGACTTCGGCTTGAGCGCCGAGATGACACCGGTGGTGACGCCGGAGAGCAGCCAGAGCACCGCCGCGCCGATGGCGAGGGAGATGGTGACCGGGACGCGCTTGGTCAGCTCCGGCCACACCTCCAGGTGGTTCTTGAACGAGTAGCCGAAGCACGGCACGTGGCAGGTGGCCGGTTCCGGGCCGAACTTGTACTCTGCGCCGCTGACCAGGGACTTCAGGAAGTGCCAGTACTGGGCGTACAGCGGCTGGTCGAAACCGAGGTTCTTCTTGACCGCGGCGATCGCGTCGGGCGAGGGGTTCTTCCCGATGTACTGCGCGGCCAGCTGGTCGGTCGTCTCACCGGCCAGGCGCGGGAGCAGGAAGAAGATCGCGAAGGTGACCGCGCTGACCACCAGCAGCAGCACCGCGGCCGCGAGGATCCTGCGGATGATGTAGGCAAACACAGTTGGGCGGCTCCGGCGGCCCGCCGCCGTCCGGGATCCTCCGGACGGCGGCGGGCGCCGCTGCCTTCACCTGCCTTCAGGGATTGCGGAGCCAGGCTCTTACTTGGTGGTGCCGATGTTCAGGTAGTCGTACTCACCCGAGAAGGCCGGCGTCGAAGCGAGGTTGGTGGCGCTGTCCGGGCGGTACAGGAAGACCTTGAAGTCGGTCAGCGGGACGTAGACGGCCTGCTCCATGACCTTCTTGTCGATCTGGGCGTAGATCTTCTCGCGGGCCGCCCGGTCCGGGTTGACCGCGGCCTCGTCGAGCAGCTTGTTGACCTCGGGGTCGTTCAGCTGGGCGAGGTTGCTGTTGCCGGAGGCCTTGATCGCGCGGCCGTCGACGATCTGCTGCAGGAAGCCGTAGCCGGTCGGCCAGTCGGCACCCCACTGCATCATCATCAGACCGATGTTGTGGTCCTGGGTGAACTGCGGGGCACCGGCGCTGTCGGTGAGGTACTTGCCCTGCGGGAACTGCTGGATCTCGGCGTTGATGCCGACCTTCTTCAGCGCGGCCTGGATCGAGGTCGCCGCGGCGACCTCGGTGGCGCGCTCGGTGCGGGCGGTCAGGACGGTGCTGAAGCCGTCGGGCTTGCCACAGGCCTTGAGGGCCTCCTTGGCCTTGGCCTCGTCGCCCTTGTTGTCCTTGGACTCGTAGAGGTTGAAGTCCTGGTGGCCCGGGATGTCCGGCGGGAGCACCGTGTTGGCGACCGAGCCGCGGATCGGGCCGCCGAGCGCGGTCTGCACCGACACCTTGTCGATCGCGTACTGGACGGCCTTGCGGCAGTCGAGGTTGTCGAACGGCGCGACCTTGGTGTTGATCGCGGTGTAGACCAGGCGGCCGCCGTAGGCGTTGTCGGTCTTGGCCTTGAGCTTCGGGTCGCGCAGGATCTGCGCCTGGGTCTGCGGGTCGACACCGGCACCGACGAGGTCCACCTGGGCGTTGCCCGCCAGCAGGTCCTTGTCGACGGTGGCCTGGTCGATGTTCATCTTGAGCACGAGCTTGTCCGCGAGCTGCTTGCGGATCGGGTCGCTGCCCTTGTCCCAGTTGGTGTTCGGCACCAGGACGGCCTGCTTGCCGTCCTCGTAGCTCTCGAACTTGTAGGTGCCCGAGGAGACCACGTGCTTGACGTAGTCGGCGCCGGTGTCCTTGGCCTGCGGGACGGGCGCGGTCTGCGGGGCGCTCACCAGGTAGTCGAAGTCCGCGAAGGCGTGCTTCAGGTGGAAGACGATGGTCAGGTCGTCCGGCGTCTCGATCGACTTCAGGTCGCCGGTCTTGTCCTTGTACGGACCCTCGTACGGGGTCTCGTTGTCGACCAGCAGCTCCTTGAAGTACGTCGGGCCGTTGGAGTTCACGTCCGGCGCGAAGTTGGAGCGCTCCACGGCGTACTTGACGTCCTTGGAGGTGATCGGGGTGCCGTCGTCGTACTTCAGGCCCGCGCGCAGCTTGTACGTCCAGGACAGGCCGTCCGCGCTGGGCTTGCCCAGGGACTCGGCGAGGTCCGGGACCAGCTTGTTGCCCTCCTCGCCGGCGGCCGGCTGGAAGGTGGTCAGCGGACGGGCGTACAGGCGGGAGAAGTTGTAGATGTACGCGTAGTACGTGTTGCCGGGGTCGAGGGAGTCCGGCGTACCGCGCATCTCGAAGGTGACGGTGCCGCCCTTCTTGTCGGAGGCGTTGACGATGCCCTTGGTGGCCGCGTCGGCACCGGCGCCGGCACTGCTGCCGGACGCGGAGGAGGAGCTGTCGCCGCTCTTCGAGCTGGAGGAGCAGCCGGTGACGACCAGGACCGCGGCAGCGGCCGCGGCGGTCAGCGCGACGGTACGGGACCTACGCATGGGTGAGATCAACCCCTTGAGGAAGTGGAGGCGAAACGAAGGGTCCTGACGCTTGGTCAGTTGCTCTTGGGATCGAGGGCGTCACGCAGCCCGTCGCCGAGCAGGTTGAAGGCGAGCACGGTGAGGAAGATCGCCAGACCGGGGACCACCATGTACTGGGGGTCCACCTGGTAGTACTTGATCGCGTCGTTGAGCATCCCGCCCCAGGAGGCCTGCGGGGCCTGGATGCCGACACCGAGGAAGCTGAGCCCCGCCTCGAAGAGGATGTTGGTCGGGATCAGCAGGGTCGAGTAGACCAGGATCGGACCGACCAGGTTCGGCAGCAGCTCCTTGAACAGGATGAACGGCCCGCGGGCGCCCAGGCTGCGGGCGGCGTAGACGAACTCGCGCTCGCGCAGCGAGAGGGTCTGGCCGCGCACGATCCGGCCCATGTAGGGCCAGTTGAAGAAGCCGATCACGAAGATCAGCACCATGATGTGCAGCGGGAGGCCGTGCAGGCCGAACGCGCCGCCCTGGAGCGAGGCGGAGATCGCGATGGCGAAGAGCAGCAGCGGGAAGGCGAGGAACACGTCCATCACCCGGCTGATCAGGGTGTCCACCCAGCCGCCGTAGTAACCGGCCATCACGCCGAGCACGGTGCCGATGGTGTTGGAGAGCAGGGTCGCGCCGAAGGCGACCAGCAGGGAGACCCAGGAGCCCTCGATGATGCGGGAGAGCAGGTCGCGGCCCTGCAGCGGGTCGATGCCCAGCGGGTGGTCGGCGCTCATGCCGCCCCAGTCGCCCATCGGCAGGCCGCCGAGGTTGGCGTCCAGCAGGTCCTGGTTGAGCGCGTCGGGGTCCAGGCCGAAGACCGACTCGATCGGCTTGGCCAGCACGGCGAGCAGGATCAGCAGGATCACCACGACGCCGCCGGCGACGGCGGCCTTGTCCCGCTTGAAGCGGGTCCAGGCGATCTGGCCGAGCGAGCGGCCCTCGATCTTCTTGGCCGGGCTGGCGGCGGCGTCTGCCTCCGGCTCGTTCCCGGCGGTCTTGGTGAGTGCGGTCATGGTCAGTTCGGTCCCCTCGCCGACGGTGGCCGGCCCACGGGTGCCGGTCGCCGGATCGGCGGTACGGCTGGTGCGGACGTGCGGAGGTACGGACATGCGGAGGTACGGGTGCGGTGGATCTCGGCGGTACGTCGTGCGGTGCTGCGTGCGCGGGTACTGCCGCCACGCGGGATGGGCATCGCGTGGATCAAGCTGTCCGCCTGCGCGTTCGCCTTTGTGAGGCGCCAACCACGCGCGGTGCGTTGTTGCAGAACTCTCTGCCATCCGAACTGGCTTGCGCCAGCCCTGCCAACCGACAGATGCCCAACTGTGATCTGTCGAGATGCACCTCCCGAATCACCGGCATATCCCTCTTCACACAGCTGTACCAGGCATGTCAAGATGCCTGCCAGGACTTTCCCGGAAATCGTCCGGATATGCGCGAAGGCCGGTCTGACATCACGTCAGACCGGCCTTCGTCGGCGGGTTTTGCGGATCAGCGCCCGGGGTAGCCGGGCCACGGCTGCTGCGGCGGCGGCTGCCCCTGCCAGCCCTGCGCGGGCGGCTGCGTCCCGTAGGCGTAGCCCGGACCGGCCTGCGAGGGGTACGGCGGCGGGGGCACCGGCGGGTACGGCCCGGTCGCCGGCCGGCCCTGGCCGCCCGCCTCGCGGTCGTAGAACGGCCGTGCGTTGGCGCGCATCCAGAGCGCCACCGGGTCGTACTCGTCCCCCATCGCCACCGTGGAGACGGCCAGCCCCTCCGGCGCGACCGCGATCGCCCGCTGCATCAGCGCCCGGACGGCCTCCACGGTCGGCGGCGAACTCTCGTACAGGTCCAGCCCGATGGCCAGGTAGGGCTCCCCCACCGAGGGCTGCACCCAGGCCCGGCGGAGCGAGCGGACCGCTCGCACCTCGACCGCCTGCCGCTCCAGCAGCGCGAAGAACTGCTGCGCCGGCACCTGGGGCTCACTCAGCTTCAGCGGCCCGGCCGGCAGCCGGTCCAGTCCGGCCGCGATCCGCCGCAGGTCCGCCCAGGGCACCCCGACGCCGCCGCCCGGGGCGTGCGGATTCAGCCAGAGGCCCCAGCGGGTCCGGTAGAGCGAGGCGGCGATCTCGCGCCCGGAGATCACTTCGTGCGCCCGCGTCCAGCCGGAGGCCGCGAGCTGCTCGGGCGAGGTGACCGCCGGCGCGTAGCCGTGGCCGCTGATCTCCATGTTCCCGTACTGGGCGTCCGGGCTCCCCGGCGTCCCGTGCCAGAGCAGCATCCAGACCTGGCCGTCGGCCAGCGCCTGCAGCAGCGCCTCGTACGCCTCCCAGCGTTCCGGCGCGACCTCGCGCAGGGCGTGCTCCAGGGCCCTCGGATCCGCGCCGGGGCGCCCGGCGGGTGCCTGGCCCCAGGGCCCCGGTGCACCGCCCGCTACCGCTCCCGCACTCATGCGCCCACCTCGCTGCGCCTCTTCTTCCCTCACCTGGCCGCCGGCCGCGGCGGAGTGTCTGCACGCACCCTATGGGGCGCCACCGACCACCGCCATGCCGACGTGCCTGCCTGGCCCCTCCGACCCTTGCGCGGGCCGCCCGACCGCGGGCGGGGAGGGGTGCGTCACATCCGTGTGTAGAACGGCTGGACCCGGTTGAGCAACCACTCGACCACGGGGTCCTCCGCGAGGTCGAGCAGCACGAGGTGGACGCCGCCCGGCAGCGGCGCGGTTCCCAGGGCCCGGCCCAGCGCCCCGTTCACCGCGGCCGGGTCGGCCGGGGCCGCCGGGTCCAGCTGGACGCCGACGAACATCACGGTGGGCTCGCCCTCGACACTGGCCAGCGCCCGCCGGGCGGTCAGCACGCCCGGCAGCGCCGAGAGCTCCGAGCGGCAGGCGGCCAGGAAGGCCTCCGGGTCCTCGCCGGGCACCGGCTCGCGCAGCGCCACCCGCCCGCCGGTCGGCGCGTCCGGGGCCTCCCAGCGGTCGTCACGGGGCCCGCGCCGCAGCTCGGCCACGCCCTGCGGCGGCACCGGGATGCCGACCGCCGCCTCCGGGTTCACCGCGATGCCCACGCCCAGCGGCAGTCCGCGGGCGAACTCCCAGACCGGCGCGATCGCGAAGGGCATCCCCGGGGCCTGCTGCAGGAACACCTCCTGCGAGGAGAAGACCGGCACGTACGGGTCACCGGCCAGCTCGATGGTCGGCAGGTCCAGTGCCTGGCCCTGCGGGTCGGCCCCGGCCGGCAGCGGGATCCACACCTGGCTGCGGGCCAGCACCTCGATCACCCGCGGGGTCGCGCCCGGATCGCCGAGCGCGGCGGTGAGCACCTGCTCCAGCTCGTTGGCGGGCCACCCGCCGCCCGGCGGCGCCGACTCCGGGCCGCCCCACCCCTGCTGCTGCTCCACCGGGTACCCCATGTGCCCCTAGTACCGCCTCACTGGCTCGTCGACGCGTGCAGCCTAGCGGGCCGACCGGGGCCCCTCTCCCGCCCGGGCGCCGGACGTGCCATGATGTGCGCGGCCACGCGTTCCCGCGGCGGCCGCTCCCAAACTCCATACCGGCCGCTCGAACCCGCGCGGGAGAGTCCGGAGTGCCCCCGACGGGCGGCACAGCCGGCGCCGAAGGAGCAAGTCCTCCCCGGAATCTCTCAGGCCCCCCTACCGCACGGGTTAGGCAGATCTGGAAAGCGGCGCACGGCCATGTCGCGCGCCCACCCACGGTGCAAGCCGCCATGCTGTCCTGTTAGCTGGAAACAGCTGCGGGCCCGTGTTGCGGTGAAGCTCTCAGGTTCGACGACAGATGGGGAGACCCAGCCGCCGCATGCCCGCGCGCAGGCCAGGTCCCTCCCCGAGCGGGGGCCGGTCCGGCGTGCGCACCCCTGAGTGCCCAGACCGAGGAGTTCCAGGCCATGTCGTCCCTCCGCCTCACCGCGCTCGACGCGCTGCACCGCCGTCTCGGCGCCACCATGACCGACTTCGCCGGCTGGGACATGCCGCTGCGTTACGGCAGCGAGCGCGAGGAGCACCTCGCCGTCCGCACCAAGGCCGGTCTGTTCGACCTCTCCCACATGGGCGAGATCACCGTCACCGGCCCGCAGGCCGGCGAGATGCTGGACCACGCGCTGGTCGGCTTCGTCTCCGCGCTCGGCGTGCTCCGCGCCCGCTACACCATGATCTGCGCCGAGGACGGCGGCATCCTGGACGACCTGATCGTCTACCGCCTGCGCGAGGACGCCTTCCTGGTCGTCGCCAACGCCTCCAACGCCCAGCTGGTGCTCGACGAGCTGATCGCCCGCGCCAAGGGCTACGACGCCGTCGTCACCGACGACCGCGACACCTACGCGCTGATCGCCGTCCAGGGCCCGGAGGCCACCGGCATCCTGGCCGCCACCACCGAGGCCGACCTGCCCGGCCTCAAGTACTACGCCATCCTCCCGGCCCAGGTGGCCGGCCGCGACGTGCTGCTCGCCCGCACCGGCTACACCGGCGAGGACGGCTTCGAGATCTTCTGCAACCCGGGCGACGCCGAGCAGGTCTGGAACGCCCTGACCGAGGCCGGCGCCGAGCGCGGCCTCGTCCCCTGCGGCCTGTCCTGCCGCGACACGCTGCGCCTGGAGGCCGGCATGCCGCTGTACGGGCACGAGCTCTCCACCGAGCTGACCCCGTTCGACGCCGGCCTCGGCCGGGTGGTCCGCTTCGACAAGACCACCAACGACGGCGCGTTCGTCGGCCGGAAGGCGCTGGAGAAGGCCGCCGCCGAGGCCGAGGCCAACCCGCCGCGGGTGCTGGTCGGCCTGGTCTCCGAGGGCAAGCGGGTGCCGCGCGCCGAGTACACCGTGGTCTCCACCGAGGGCGAGCCGATCGGCCGGATCACCTCCGGCGCCCCCTCCCCCACGCTGGGCAAGCCGATCGCGATCGCGTACGTGGACGCGGCGCACGCCGCCCCCGGCACCACCGTCGCGGTGGACGTGCGCGGCAAGCACGAGCCGGTCCAGGTCGTGGCGCTGCCGTTCTACAAGCGCGCCCGCTGACCCCTTCCCCCTTCCCGAGGCGTGTCCGGCCGACGGGCCGCTTCGTCGTACCCGCTTCCCATCCTGGAGAATGACGCCATGAGCAACCCCCAGCACCTGCAGTACACCAAGGAGCACGAGTGGCTGACCGCCGCCGAGGACGGTGTCTCCACGGTCGGCATCACCGCCCACGCGGCCGACGCGCTCGGTGACATCGTCTACGTGCAGCTGCCCGAGGTCGGCGACACCGTGACCGCCGGTGAGACCTGTGGCGAGCTGGAGTCGACCAAGTCGGTCAGCGACCTGTACTCCCCGGTCACCGGTGAGGTCACCGAGGTCAACCAGGACGTCCTGGACGACAACTCGCTGGTCAACAGCGCCCCGTTCGAGGGCGGCTGGCTGTTCAAGGTGCGCGTCGAGGCCACCGACGAGCTGCTGAGCGCCGCCGAGTACGACGCGCTGACCAACCCGCAGGCCTGAGCCCCCGCCGGGGCGGCCGCCGCACCGCGGCCGCCCCGGCGCCGGCCCCGCCCTCCCGTACTCCCTCCTCCCGGGAAGACCACACCATGACGGTTCTCAACCAGTCCCTGCACGCCCTCGACCCGGAGATCGCCGCCGCGGTCGACGCCGAGCTGCACCGCCAGCAGACCACCCTGGAAATGATCGCCTCCGAGAACTTCGCCCCGGTGGCGGTCATGGAGGCCCAGGGTTCGGTGCTGACCAACAAGTACGCCGAGGGCTACCCCGGCCGCCGCTACTACGGCGGCTGCGAGCACGTCGACGTCGTCGAGCAGATCGCGATCGACCGGATCAAGGCCCTGTTCGGCGCCGAGCACGCCAACGTCCAGCCGCACTCCGGCGCGCAGGCCAACGCCGCCGCCATGTTCGCCCTGATCCAGCCGGGCGACACCATCCTGGGCCTGAGCCTGGCCCACGGCGGCCACCTGACCCACGGCATGAAGATCAACTTCTCCGGCAAGCTCTACAACGTGGCCGCGTACCACGTGGACGAGAAGTCCGGCCAGGTCGACATGGCCGAGGTCGAGCGCCTCGCCAAGGAGCACCAGCCGAAGCTGATCATCGCCGGCTGGTCCGCCTACCCGCGCCAGCTGGACTTCGCCGAGTTCCGCCGCATCGCGGACGAGGTCGGCGCCCTGCTGATGGTCGACATGGCGCACTTCGCCGGCCTGGTCGCCGCGGGCCTGCACCCCAACCCGGTGCCGTTCGCGGACGTGGTCACCACCACCACCCACAAGACCCTGGGCGGCCCGCGCGGCGGCGTCATCCTCTCCAAGGCCGAGTGGGCCAAGAAGATCAACTCCGCGGTCTTCCCCGGCCAGCAGGGCGGTCCGCTGGAGCACGTGATCGCCGGCAAGGCGGTCGCCTTCAAGGTCGCGGCCTCGGAGGAGTTCAAGGAGCGCCAGCAGCGCACCCTGGACGGTGCCCGCATCCTCGCCGAGCGCCTGCTCCGGGCGGACGTCGCCGAGGCCGGTGCCTCCGTGCTCTCCGGCGGCACCGACGTGCACCTGGTCCTGGTCGACCTGCGCAACAGCCAGCTCGACGGCCAGCAGGCCGAGGACCGCCTGCACGAGGTCGGCATCACGGTCAACCGCAACGCCATCCCGAACGACCCGCGCCCGCCGATGGTCACCTCCGGCCTGCGGATCGGCACCCCGGCGCTGGCCACCCGCGGCTTCCAGGCGGAGGACTTCCGCGAGGTCGCCGACATCATCGCCGAGGCCCTGAAGCCGGCCTTCGACGAGACCGTCGCCGCCGCGCTGAAGGCCCGGGTCACCGCCCTCGCCGAGAAGTACCCGCTGTACCCGAACCTCTGACCCGACCGTTCGGGCCCAGGTGACCGGCCTCACCCCGCCGCGCCACCCGCAGTTTCCGGGGCACCGCGCACACTGGACAGTGCGCGCGGTGCCCCGTCCCGTGTCGGTCCCCTGCCCGCCAGCCCCCCGCCTGCCTGTCCTTCCACGAGACCAGACAAGGACGTCCTCCGTGGCCATCAGCGTCTTCGACCTCTTCTCCATCGGCATCGGCCCGTCGAGCTCCCACACCGTCGGCCCGATGCGCGCCGCCCGGATGTTCGCCCGCCGCCTGAAGTCGGAGGGCCTGCTGACGGACGTGGCGGGCGTGCGCGCCGAGCTGTTCGGCTCGCTCGGCGCCACCGGCCACGGCCACGGCACCCCCAAGGCGGTGCTGCTGGGCCTGGAGAACAACTCCCCGCGCACCGTCGACGTCGACCAGGCCGACCTGGACGTCGAGCGGATCACCGCCGAGAAGCGGATCCACCTGCTCGGCAGCCACGCCATCGACTTCGACCCCGACACCCAGCTGATCCTGCACCGGCGCCGCTCGCTCCCGTACCACGCCAACGGCATGACCCTGTGGGCCTTCGCCACCGACGGCTCCACCCTGCTGGAGAAGACCTACTACTCGGTCGGCGGCGGTTTCGTGGTCGACGAGGACGCCATCGGCGCCGAGCGGGTCAAGCCCGACGACACGGCGCTCCGCTACCCCTTCCGCACCGGCGAGGAGCTGCTGCGCCTCACCAGGGAGACCGGCCTGTCCATCTCCGGCCTGATGCTGGAGAACGAGAAGGCCTGGCGCACCGAGGAGGAGATCCGGGCCGGCCTGCTGGAGATCTGGCGCGTGATGCAGGAGTGCGTCCGCGCCGGCATGTCCCGCGAGGGCATCCTGCCCGGCGGCCTCAAGGTCCGCCGCCGCGCCGCCACGGGCGCCCGCGCGCTGCGCGCCGAGGGCATCGGCCCGGCCAACGCGATGGAGTGGGTGACCCTCTACGCGATGGCGGTCAACGAGGAGAACGCCTCCGGCCGCCGGGTGGTCACCGCGCCCACCAACGGCGCGGCCGGCATCATCCCCGCCGTTCTGCACTACTACCTGAACTTCATCCCGGGCGCCGACGAGGACGGCATCGTCCGCTTCCTCCTCGCGGCCGGTGCGATCGGCATGCTCTTCAAGGAGAACGCCTCCATCTCCGGCGCCGAGGTCGGCTGCCAGGGCGAGGTGGGCTCCGCCTGCTCGATGGCGGCCGGCGGCCTCGCCGAGGTCCTCGGCGGCAGCCCCGAGCAGGTCGAGAACGCCGCCGAGATCGGCATCGAGCACAACCTCGGCCTCACCTGCGACCCGGTCGGCGGCCTGGTCCAGATCCCCTGCATCGAGCGCAACGGCATGGCCTCCGTGAAGGCCGTCACCGCGGCCCGGATGGCGCTGCGCGGCGACGGCCGGCACCACGTCTCCCTCGACAAGGCGATCAAGACCATGAAGGAGACCGGTGCGGACATGAAGATCAAGTACAAGGAGACCTCGCGCGGCGGCCTCGCCGTGAACGTCATCGAGTGCTGACGCCGGCGGCCTTACCCGGCCGTTCTCGCACCCGTACCCCTCGACCCGAGCCCCCGGAGCGCCCACGCGCCCGGGGGCTCGGGCGTGCGGTCGGCCGCTCGCACCGGGCGCCGGTCTACGCCCCGGCCCCGGGTCCGGGTCCGGCTCCGGCTCCGGTGATCAGCTCGGCCACGTCGGCGAACAGGCGGTCCCCCAGGGCGGCGGCCGCCGGGGAGAGGGTGTCCATGGTGAGGAAGCCGTGCACCACGCCCGGCTCCCGGCGGTGCCGGACCGGCACGCCGGCGGCCGCCAGCACCGCGGCGTAGGCGTCGCCCTCGTCGCGCAGCGGGTCGTGCTCGGCGGTGACCACGACCGCGGGCGGCAGCCCCGTGTGGTCGGCGGCGCGCAGCGGGCTGACCGCCGGGTCGGCGCGCAGCGCCGGGTCCGGCACCCACCCCTCGACGCCCCAGGCCAGGTCGTCGGCGGAGAGCCCCCAGCCGGTGCCCTTCTCCCGCACGCTGGGGTGGGAGAGGGTCAGGTCGGTGTTGGGGTAGGCGAGCACCTGGCCCTGCGGGAGCGGGCCGCCCTCGTCCCGCAGCCGCAGGCAGGCCAACGCGGCGAGGTGGCCACCGGCGCTGTCGCCCATGACGATCAGCGGCTCGCCGCCCCGGACCTGCTCGGCGGCGGCCCACCGGACGGCGTCCACCGCGTCGTCGACCGCGGCCGGCGCGGGGTGCTCCGGCGCGCGGCGGTAGTCGACGGCCACCACCACCGCACCGGTGGCCAGGGCCAGCCGGCGGCAGAGCCGGTCGTGCGAGTCCAGGTCACCGATGGTCCACATGCCCCCGTGCAGGAACACCACCACCCCGTGCGGGCGGGGCGCGGGCCGGTACAGGCGGACGGGCAGCCCGCGCCGACCCACCGCCGCCTCCCGGACCTCCGCGACCTCGGGCCCCACCGGGCGGCTCCGCACCCGGAGCCGCTGGGCCGCGCGCACCGCCTCCGCGCCCGACTCCCGCGCCGTCGGCCCGGTGTCACGGCGGACGGCCTCGACGAAGGCGGCCAGTTCGGCGTCGGCGAGCCCCTCGGGCGACAGCTCCTGCTCAGTGATCCCCACGGCCGCATGCTAGCCCGCCACCACGCCAGGGGTAGTACAGATGTCTCATACGAATGTCTTGCACAAACGTACAACTCCGGGCTATGGTTCTACTCGTCAACCACACGAGGGGGAACCACCATGAACACCACCGCCGAGCCGACCACCGCGACCGCCGTCCGCTCCGAGCTGCTGATCGACGGCCGCCGGCTCTCCTACCTGGACTTCGGGGGCACTGGCCGCCCGCTGGTCGCGCTGCACGGCCACCTCTCCGAGGGCGCCACCTTCGCCGACCTCGCCCGGGCTCTCGGCCCCGAGTGGCGGGTCATCGCCCCGGACCAGCGCGGCCAGGGCGAGTCCGACCGCACCGCCGACTACGACCGCGAGGGCTACCTCGCCGACCTGGCCACCCTCCTGGACCACCTGGGCCTGGACCGGACCGTCCTGCTCGGCCACTCGCTCGGCGCCGTCAACGCCTACCAGTTCGCCGCCCGCCACCCCGAGCGGGTCGACGCCCTCGTCAACGCCGAGGGTCCGGCCGCGCTCGGCCTGGACGGCTCGAACCCGTTCGGCTTCCTGCTGAACCTCCCGTACGACGCCCCCACCCGCGAGGCGCTCGTCGCCGGCCTCGGCCCGGCCGCGCCCTACTTCGCCGACCGCCTGCGGCAGAACGCCGACGGCAGCTGGCGGCTGCCCTTCCACCCCCAGGAGATGTACCGGTCCGAGGACGCGGTGCACGGCGACCACTGGGCCGACTGGACGGCCACCGACTGCCCCGCCCTGCTGGTCCACGGGACCAGGGGCGTCATCCCGGCCGAGCAGGTCCGCGCCATGGTCGAGCGCCGCCCGGGCACCACGGCCGTCGAGCTGGACGCCGACCACCTCGTGTACACCACCGCCCCCGGGGCCTTCGCCGAGGCCGTCCGCGCCTTCCTCGCCACCCTCTGACCGACCGCCCGCCAGGGGTGGCGGTCGCCGTACCCGCCTGGTGACCGTCCGTAAAGTCCTTGACTCCGAGTGAGCCCCTCGTCTTAACGTGCCATGCAGCAGGCGATCATCCAGGGGGAACAGATGACGAACCAGCAGGTCTCCGACCCGGAGCCGGCAACGCAGTCCGCCGCCTACTGGACGGGAGCGGCCCACGCGGCCCTCATGGCGTTCATCCGGGCCCGGCGGGCCGACCTCGGCTTCACCGAACCGCAGTTCTGGCTGCTGCGCCTCCTGTCGGCACAGGACCTCTCACCCGACGGCCGTGGCCTTACCGTCCCCGAGCTCCGGAAGGCGCTGCGCGCCCACCTCGGCCCCGGGGTCGAGCCGGGAGCGGAGGCGGCGCCCCTGGTGGAGCTCGGCTGGCTCAGGAGCGACGACGCGGGTCGGCTGTGGATCACCGAGGCGGGCGAGGCCGCCCGCGCCGACCTCGTCGAACACGCCCCGGCCGTCCGCGAACGGATCCTCCGGGGCATCGACGACGCCGACTGGTCCACCACCGTGAGAGTGCTGCACCAACTGATCCGGAACGTCGGCGGCCGCCTCGCCTGAGAGTGCGTCCGCCATCCCGCAGCCCGACCGGCTGGCCGGCCGAGTTTACATCGATCATGAATAATCTCAGGTTCGGGCGTTAGCCTATGCAAATTCCAAAGGTGAACAAGGTTACGAGCCTTGCAATCCAAGCTTCCCGGTTTGCCCACATGCTGAGATCCGTGCGATAGTCGAGGCAGCCCGACGGTGGGCGCCCGCGAGACGTCCTCGCGCCCCCGCCGCAGGCGCACCGACTACGGCTGGCCCGACCTGGCACGGCCGTCGCCCATCGCGCGGCACGCACCCCCTTGGCCGGCGCGATGACTTGCAGGGGCCCCCAGCCGCCGACACCACGGCGCATCGGGGGCCCTGCGCGTTTCCCGGGCCCGGCGCCCTCGGCGGCCGCACTCCCCGGGCCCGGCGCCCTCGGCGGCCCCGCGCCGGTCAGGACCGCTCGCGCACCTTCAGCTCGAACCAGACACCCTTGCCGCGCGGCAGCAGGTCGGCGCCCCAGCGGTCCGCGAGGTCGTCGACGATCCGGAGCCCCCGCCCGCCGTCGGTCGGCGGCAGCGGCTCGGCCAGGATCAGACAGGGCAGCGCCCGCGAGGAGTCCCGCACCTCCACCCGCAGCCAGCCGGGCTTCCGGGTCACCTGGAGGCCGATGGTCCGCCCGGCGGCGTGCCGCACCGCGTTGGCGACCAGCTCCCCGGTGAGGAGCTCGCCGACCTCCAACTGCTGGTGCAGCTCCCAGGACTCCAGCACCGAGAGCACCAGCCGGCGGGCCACCGGACCGGACTCCGGCCGCGACGGCAACCGCACCTCGCCCGCCTCGGACTGGTCGCACAGCCTGCCGGAATACATCTGCTCCAGCTCCTCCGAGCTGAGTCGCTCCAGGGCCTCCAGCGCGCCCGGGAAGCACGCCGGCGACGCGTCGGCGACCAGGCTCGCCCCGGGAAGTGATGACTGATCTGTTTCGCCCCAACCCGCCATGCGACCCATCATTGCGGAACGCAAGCAGCCGCGTACGGACAATGAGCAAACGATCACCGTTCGAACGGCATATGCCGCGTGCAACCCGGGCCCGGAGGCCGTCAAGCCCGGGTTGCCGCGAACGGCCTCCTACCAGGCACTCCAGCCCAGGTTCCAACCGCTCAGACCGTTGTCCGGCTCGACCTGGCCGCGCGTGGAATTCTGCACCTTCACCACGTCCCCGACGATCGAACCGTCGTAGAACTTGCCCATCGACGTCGAGTCGCCGCCGCCCTTGACGTCCTTCAGACCGACGCAGCCGTGGCTGACGTTGTCCTCGCCGAACACGTCGCTCCAGTAGTTGCCGTGGATGTACGTGCCGGAGGTGGTCAGCCGCATCGAGTGCGGCACCTGCAGGTCGTACGGGGCGCCGGTCATGCCGGGCAGGGTGCTGGACTGCATGCGCACCACCCCCTCCTTCGACATGATCACCATGGTGCCGTTCCAGGTCGGGTGGTCCGGCGCGCCGGAGGTGATGTCGATGACGGAGGACTGCCCGTCGCGCACCACCGTCATCTGGTGGGTCTTGGCGTCAACCGTCGAGACCTGGGATCGCCCGATCGTGAAGGGCTCGTCCCGGTCCACGCCCCCGTAGACCCCCGGCGCGATCTCCACGCTCTTCAGCCGGTAGTGCACGGTCACCTTGGTGCCCGGCTTCCAGTACTCGGACGGACGGAAGTCCAGCCGGCGGTCGCCGAACCAGTGGCCCTTCACCACGGTGCCGTTGTCGGTCTCGAAGGTGATGCCCTTGGCGACGGCGTCCTTGTTCTTGACGTCCCGGTCGAAGTCCACCGAGACGATCATGCCGACGCCGTAGGTGGCGTTGTCCTCGACGTTGTCGCTGGCCTTCGCCTCCCGCTCCGGCGTGAGCGTGGTGAAGCTGCTGTCCGCCGTGGCGACCACGCCGTTGGCGTCCGCCGCCATGGCGCTCACCTGGTAGGCGGTGCCGACCGCGAGGCCGGCGGACGGGGTCCAGCTGCCCCCGTCGGCGGCGATGGTGCCGGCGACCTCCTTGCCGGTCTTGTCGCTCACCTTGACGGTGGTGAGCTTGCCGCCCGCGACGGCGACCTTCAGCGCGCCGTTCGGGGCGACGTCCACCGAGCCGCTCTTCGGCTGGATGTCCACCACCGCGGCCGACGCCTTCGGCGTGGCGGCGGCGGACGGTGCGGCCGATCCGCCCGCGGCGGACGCCGATGCGGTCGACGCGGCCCCCGCGGCCGCGCCACCCCCCAGTTCGGCCTTGGCCGCGCTCCCGCTGCCGCCGCCGCTACAGGCGCTGGTCAGCACCAGCGCACCGCCGACAATGCCGGCGGCCATGACCTTGCGTATCGACCTCACGTCGACTCCCTCCCTCGATCCCGCCCGTGGTCCCGGCGGGGTCCGACAGATACACGCCGCGGCCAACGGAAAGGTTGCGCCATTCGAGCGGTAATTACCCCATGAATGACGACCGGCCCGACCCCAACGAGTGAGGATCGGGCCGGTCGTTACCGAACCGGGACTGGCCGGGGGCCGCGCCGGGTAGGGCCTACCAGTTGGCCCAGTTGATGTTCCAGCCGCTCAGCCCGTTGTCCGGGGAGACCGTCTTCTCCTTCGAGTTCACGACCTTGACCACGTCGCCGATCATCGAGTCGTTGAAGAACTTGCCCGCCACCGAGGCGTCGCTGCCCTCCTTGGTGTCCTGCATCGAGATGCAGCCGTGGCTGGCGTTGGTCTTGCCGAACGGGTTCGCCCAGTAATTGCCGTGCACGAACGTGCCGGAGGTGGTGAGACGCATCGCGTGCGGAACGTCCGGGATGTCGTACTCGCCGCCGAGGCCGACGGTCTGCGAGTTCATCCGGGTGACCTTCTCCTTGCTGGAGATCACCATCACGCCGTTCCAGGACGGGTTCTTCTCGTCGCCGAGGGTCACCGGCACGGTGTGGCTCTGGCCGTCCCGGACCACCGTCATCTGGTGGCTGGCCGAGTCGGCGGTGGAGACCTGCGAGCGGCCGATGGTGAACGGCTCGTCCTTGTCCACGTCGCCGTAGACGCCGGGGGCGACCTCGACGTTCTTCAGGCGGTACTTGATGGTGACCTTGGTGCCCGGCTTCCAGTACTCGGACGGACGGAAGTCCAGCCGGCGGCTGCCGAACCAGTGGCCCTTCACCTCGGTGCCGTTGCTGGTCTCGAAGGAGATCCCCTTGACCACGGCGTCCTTGTTCTTGACGTCCTTGTTGAAGACCACCGAGACGATCATGCCGACGCCGTAGGTGGCGTTGTCGGTGATGTTGTCGTTGGTGGAGACCTTCTTCTCGGGCGTCAGCGTGGTGAACGAGGTCGTGGACGCGGCCACCAGGCCCTCGGCGTCCTTGGCCTGCGCGTTCACCTTGTAGGCCATGCCGACGGTGAGCGGCGCGCTGGGCTTCCAGCCGGTGCCGTCCGCGGAGATCGCCCCGGCGACCGGCTTGCCCTCCTTGTCGGTCACCTCGACCGTGGTGAGCGTGCCGCCCGCCACCGACACGTTCAGCGCGTTGGTCGGCGCGACGTCCTGCGCGCCGTCCTTCGGCTCGACGGTCAGCACGGCGGCCGAGGTCTTCGGCGCGGCCGAGCTCTGGCCCGGCGCCGGGGCGTCGGTGCCGCCCGCCCCCGCGGTCGCGGCGGCGTCGCCACCGCCCTTGTTGCCGTCCCCGCCGTCGTTGCAGGCCGCTGTGAGCAGCAGCACGCCGCCCATCGCCAGTGCCACCGCTCCGCGGCGCATCCGGCCGCTGCGGCGGTTGGTGGTGGTGTGTATCGCGGCGTCGGCCGCCCTAACCGGCTTCACGGTCTCTCCCCTCCCGGTGTCCATCCTGATGGACGCGCGTGTGCCCGGACGGGTTGCACCGAACCGGCGATCTACCTGCGCCGGGCTTCGGCGCAAAATGCAGGATAACTAAGCCGAATGAGTGAAACCTGGGGGGAGGTAGGTGAACCCGGCATGGACCCGGCGTGAAGGCGGGTGCGCCCGGGGCGGCGCGCTACCGGGGGTGGCACCGGTTCTACGGCCTGTCGAGCACGCTGCCCGCCACCCACCGGTCCCAGGGCAGGTTCCAGCCGTTGAGCCCGTTCTGCGGCGGGACGACCTCCCCCGCGGAGGCCTTCACCTCCAGCACGTCCCCCGCGATGGTGTGCTCGAACAGCCAGCCCGCCGGGGTGTCCTGGCCCGTCCCGCCCTTGGAGTCGGCCAGGCCGATGCAGCCGTGGCTGGTGTTGGCGGTGCCGAACACCTCCGGGTCGGCCCAGTAGTTGCCGTGGATGAACGTGCCGGAGGCGGTCAGCCGCATCGCGTGCGGGACGTCCTTGATGTCGTACTCGTCACCCAGGCCGACGGTCTGCGAGTTCATCCTGGTCACCTTGTGCTTCTCGGAGACCACCAGGACGCCCCGGTAGGTGGTGTGGTTCGGGTCACCCCCGGAGACCTTGAGCGTGCGCACCACCTTGCCGCCCTCGCCGGCCCGGACGGTCAGGGTGTGGGCGTCCAGGTCCACGGTGGAGACCTGTGCCCGGCCGACGGTGAAGCGGACCTCCTTGGCCTGGGTGCCGAACTCGCCCGGTGCGCCCTGCACGCCCTTCAGCCGCAGCGCGACCACGACCCTGGTACCGGGCGCCCAGTACTTCTGCGGACGGAAGTCCAGCCGGTCGTTGCCGAACCAGTGCCCGGCCACCTCCACCGGCGGGTCGGCGGTCACCGCGATCGCCCGCTCGACCGCCGCGCGGTTGGCGATCGGGCGGCTGAAGCGCAGCGAGACGGGCATGCCGACGCCGACCGTGGAGCCGTCGTCCGGGGTGAAGAAGGCGACGAAGGTGCGGGCGCGGGGGACCGTCGAGAACGCGCTGTGCCGCACCGCCCTGCGGCCCCGGTCGTCCTCGGCCTCCGCGTCCAGGGTGAGGGCGGACCCGAGCGGGAGCAGACCGTCCGGCATCCAGGTCGAGCCGTCCTCGGAGATCGTCCCGGCCACCTCGGCGCCCCTGGCGTCCGCCAGCCGGACCGAGACCAGCCGGCCCCCGGCGGCGGTGACCCGGACCGGTCCCTCGGGCGGGACGTCCCGGGCACCGTCGGCCGGCAGCGCGGTGACGGCCGCCCGGGAGGCCGGCGGCGGCTCCGTGCGGCCCGGAGCGGGCGCGCCACCGCCCCGGGGTTCGCCGCCCCCGGCGGTACAGCCGGTCAGCACCGCCAGGCACCAGGCCAGCGCCCCCGCACGCCGTGCCCAAACCCGTCCTCGGGGCCGCATTCCGGGGCCTCCCGCCGTTTCCGTCCGATACCCCGGACAACGAGGACGATCCCGGCAGGACACGCCGCGGGGCCCGGCCCCGCGGCCCCCGGTGGTACGGGACGCCCCGCGCCCGCGCCGCCCGCGCCCTCCGGGTCACTCCTCCTCGGGGCCATCCGCCGGTAAGCCTCCGTTCAGCGGGCTTCCGGTCAGCGGGATCAGGGAAGGAGAAGGTGAACGGGGTCCGGGACACCCCGATGCAGGGAGGGCACGGCCATGGCGTCAGGGCAGGAGCTGGAAGCCGGGGTGCGGTCGCACGGCGGGCCCGCCGCCGAGCCGCCGTGGCCCGGCAGCTGGCAACCGCTCGGCGCAAGGTTCCGGACCGACGCCCGCGGGCGGCAGGGCACCAACTTCGCGCTCTGGGCGGCCGGCGCCGAGGCCGTCGACCTCTGCCTGTTCGACGAGGACGGCGGGGAGACCAGGCACCGGCTCACCGAACAGGACTTCCAGACCTGGCACGGCTTCCTGCCCGGCGTGCTGCCCGGCACCCGGTACGGCTTCCGCGTCCACGGCCGCTGGGACCCGTGGACCGGCGCCCGCTGGAACCCGGCCAAACTGCTGCTCGACCCCTACGCCCGCGCCGTCGACGGCTGCTACACCGCGCACGACGCGGTCTGCGCCGCCGTCCGCAACTGGCCCGAGGCCGGCGTCGCCGACACCGTCCGGGACAACCGCGACTCGGCCCGGTACGTGCCCAGATCGGTGGTGGTCCACGACGACGACGACTGGTACGACGACCAGCGCCCCAAGACCCCGTGGGCCGAGACCGTCCTGTACGAGCTGCACGTGCGCGGCTTCACCATGCGCCACCCCGGCGTCCCGCCCGAGCTGCGCGGCACCTACGCGGGCCTCGCCCATCCGGCCGCCGTCGAGCACCTCACCGGACTCGGCGTCACCGCCGTCGAGCTGCTGCCGGTCCACCAGTACGCCAGCGAGGACCACCTGCAGTCCCGCGGGCTGGCGAACTACTGGGGCTACAACACCGTCGGCTACTTCGCCCCGCACGCCGGCTACTCGGCCTCGGGCAGCCGCGGCGGCCAGGTCGGCGAGTTCAAGCGGATGGTCCGCGCGCTGCACGCCGCGGGGATCGAGGTGGTCCTCGACGTGGTCTACAACCACACCGCCGAGGCCGGCGAACTCGGCCCCAGCCTCTCGCTGCGCGGCATCGACAACGCGGGCTACTACCGGCTGCCGCTCAACCGCCCGCGCGGCTACGCCGACTACACCGGCTGCGGCAACACCCTGGACACCCGCCGCCCGCAGGTCGTCCGGCTGATCACCGACTCGCTGCGGTACTGGGTCACCGAGATGGGCGTGGACGGCTTCCGCTTCGACCTCGCGGCCGCGCTCGCCCGCGGCAGCGACGCCGTCGACATGGACCACCCCTTCCTCGCCGCCGTGTCGCAGGACCCGGTGCTCAGCCGGGTCAAGCTGATCGCCGAGCCGTGGGACGTCGGTGCGGGCGGCTACCGGGTGGGCGGCTTCCCGCCGCTGTGGGCCGAGTGGAACGACAAGTACCGCGACACCGTCCGGGACTTCTGGCGCGGCGCCCGCCCGGACGTGCGCGAGCTCGGCTACCGGCTCTCCGGCTCCTCCGACCTCTACCAGCGCGGCGGCCGCCGCCCGTACGCCTCGGTCAACTTCGTCACCGCGCACGACGGCTTCACCCTGCGCGACCTGGTCTCCTACGACCGCAAGCACAACGAGGCCAACGGCGAGGCCAACCGGGACGGCACCGACGACAACCGCTCCTGGAACCACGGCGCCGAGGGCGAGACCGCCGACCCGGCCGTCAACGCCCTGCGGCTGCGCCAGCTGCGCAACCTGATGGCCACCCTGCTGCTCTCCACCGGCGTCCCGATGATCACCGCGGGGGACGAGTTCGGCCGCACCCAGGGCGGCAACAACAACGCCTACTGCCAGGACAACGAGGTCAGCTGGCTGGACTGGTCGCTGCTGGCGGACCGCCGCTGGGCCGGGCTGCGCGACCTCACCGCCCTGCTGGTCCGGCTCCGCCGCGCCCACCCGGTGCTGCGGCAGCGGGCCTTCTTCTCCGGCCGGGCCGCCACCCCCGGCGGCCAGCCCGACCTGGCCTGGTTCACCCCGCGCGGCAAGGAGATGACCGAGGCCGACTGGTTCGCCCCGACCGCCTGTCTGGGCATGCTGCTCTCCGGCTCCGCGATGTCGGAGCGCGACCAGTACGGCCGCCCGCTGCGCGACGACAGCTTCCTGCTGCTGCTGAACGCCGGCCCCGGCCCGGTCGCGTTCACCCTCCCGGGCGAACCCTGGGCCGCGCCGGACGCCGCGTACCGAACGATTCTGGACACCGCGGCCGAGGAGACCGGCAACGGCAGCCACGCGCACCGGCCGCAGGACGCCGTCACCCTGCTCGGGCGCTCCTTGCGACTGCTGCGCACCCCCGCGCCGGAGTGAGCCGGCCGGCACCTCCGCGCAGGTGGCCGGTTCTCGTCGACAGGTCCGAAAAACCGGATGAGAAATGACGCGGTCACGACCTACCCTCGCGGCGATGCCCGAGAACCGAACCCCCACACCCGCGCCCGCCCGCCGGTCGACGGTCCGCTCGCTGCTCCGGCTGTGGCCCTACGCCCGGCCGATCCGCCTGCGGCTGGCCGTCTCGGTCGGGGCCGCCCTGCTCGCGTCGTTCGCCCTGCTGCTCGTCCCGATGGTGCTCGGCCGGATCGTCGACGGGCCCATCGCCGACCACGACCTCGGCGCGCTCCCCCCGCTGATCGCGCTGTTGCTGGTGCTCGGACTGCTGGAGGCGGGCCTCTTCTACGCCCGGCGGGTCATCCTGGCCCGGCCGCTGGCCGGGGTGGAGACCGCGATGCGCGGGGACCTCTTCGCCCGGCTCCAGCGCCTGCCGATCGCCTTCCACGACCGCTGGGGCTCCGGCCAGCTGCTCTCCCGGGCCACCGCCGACATGTACACCATGCGGCTGTTCCTGACCTTCCCGCTGGTCTTCCTGATCGTGAACTCGCTGACCTTCCTGGCCGGCACCGCGCTGATGTTCACCCAGGACTGGCGGCTCGCGCTGATCGCGCTGCTGCCCGCCGCCCCGCTGATGCTGCTGACCCGGCGGTTCGAGGTCGGCTACTCCGGCGCCGCCCGCCGCGCCCAGGACCAGAACGGCGACCTCGCCACCGTGATCGAGGAGTCCGTCCTCGGCATCCGCATCCTCAAGGCCTTCGGCCGCCACCGTGCGATGGCCGAGCGCTTCCGCGGGCAGACCCACGCGCTGCGCCGCACCGAGCTGCGCAAGGCCGGCCTGCTCGCCAACCTCTGGGCGGTCATCGTCGGCCTGCCCGAGCTGGCGCTCGGCTGCGCGCTGGCGGCCGGCTGCTACCTGGTCGCGCACGACGAGCTGAGCACCGGCACGCTGGTCGCCTTCCTCTCCACCGCGCTGGCGCTGCGCTGGCCGGTCGAGTCGCTGGGCTGGCTGCTCGCCTACGCCAACGAGGCGGCCACCGCGACCGACCGGTTCTTCGAGGTCCTGGACGAGCCGCTGCCCGGGGAAACCACCGGGGCCACCGGAACGGCGGGTACCGCCGGGACCACCGGGGCCGCGGCGGCCGCCCCCACCCCCGGACCGGACGCCGGAGCGCGCGACGGCATCCGCCTCACCGGCGTCCGCTTCCGCTACCCGGACGCCCCGCCGGACGGGCCCGACCTGCTCCGCGGCATCGACCTGCACATCCGCAGCGGCGAGACGATGGCCCTGGTCGGCGCCACCGGCAGCGGCAAGACCACGCTCACCGCCCTGCTCCCCCGCCTCTACGAGGCCACCGCCGGCGCCATCACCCTGGACGGCCGGGACGTCCGCGAGGTCTCCCGGGAGCGGCTGCGCGAGCTCGTCTCGGTGGCCTTCGAGGAGCCCACCCTGTTCTCGGCCACCGTCCGGGAGAACGTGCTGATGGGCGCGCCCGGCGCCGGCCCCGAGCGGCTGACCGCGGCACTCGCCACCGCCCAGGCCGGCTTCGTCGAGAAGCTGCCCGAGGGGGTGGAGACCGAGGTCGGCGAGCAGGGGCTCAGCCTCTCCGGTGGCCAGCGCCAGCGGCTCGCGCTGGCCCGCGCGGTGGTCGGCGACCCGGAGTTCCTCGTCCTGGACGACCCGCTCTCGGCGCTGGACGTGCACACCGAGGCGCTGGTCGAACAGGCGCTGCGGCAGGTCCTCGGCTCCACCACCGCCCTGGTGGTGGCCCACCGGCCGAGCACCGTGCTGCTCGCCGACCGGGTCGCGGTGCTCGCGGACGGCCGGATCGAGGCCGTCGGCACCCACCAGGAGTTGCTGCACAGCTCGGCGCGCTACCGCGAACTGATGTCGGGCGAGGCCGCCCTCGTACCGGAGGCCGCCCTCGTACCGGAGGGGAGTCCCACCCGATGACCACCACCGTCGAACCCGACCGGAGGACCGCGAAGGACGTGCGGGACGGCGCGGGCGCCGAGCCCGTACCGGCGGAGGAGCTCCCGCCGCCGCCCGCCGACGAGGAGGACATCCCCGTCCCACCGGGCGCGCCCCGGGCGCTGCTGCGCGCGCTGCTCGGCCCGCACCGGGCCCGGATCGCCGTCGCGACGGCGGTGATCCTGCTCCAGCAGGCCGCGCTGCAGTCCGGCCCGCTGCTGGTGGCGATCGCGATGGACCGCGGCATCCCGGCGCTGCGCGAGCACGACGCCGGCCCGCTGATCGCGGTGATCTCCGCGTACCTCTCCTTCGCCCTGCTGAGCACCGTCCTGCAGTGGGCGTTCATCAAGATCAGCGCCCGGATCAACCAGGACATCCTGCTGGAGCTGCGCGGCCGGATCTTCCGGCACGCCCAACGGCTCAGCCTGGACTTCCACGAGCGGTACACCTCCGGGCGGATCATCTCCCGCGCCACCAGCGACGTGGACGCGCTGCGCGAGCTGCTCTCCGAGGGCCTCCAGGAGCTGCTGACCGTCTTCCTCTCGGTCTGCTACATCTCGGTCCTGCTGCTGGTGATGGACTGGCGGCTCGGCCTGGTCTCGCTGGCCTCCTTCGTGCCGCTGTTCCTGATCGCCCGTTCGTTCCGGAGCCGCTCGCGCCGGGTCTACCGCCGCTCGCGCACCTCGGCCGCCTCGCTGATCGTCCGGTTCACCGAGACCATGAACGGCATCCGCCCGGTGCAGGCGTTCCGCCGCGAGCAGGCCAACGACGCCGCGTTCGACGTGGTCAACCGGCAGTCGGCCACCGCCACCGCGGACGGCCTGCTGGAGATCGCCCGGTACGTCGGCCTCTCCCGCACCACCGCCAACGTCTGGATCACCGGGGTGGTGCTGCTCGGCGCCTTCCTGGTCACCGACGGCACCGTGGAGCTGGGCGTGCTCACCGGCTTCGTCCTCTACCTGCGCCGGCTCTTCGACCCGATCGACCACCTGGCGATGTTCCTGAACAGCTACCAGTCGGCCGCCGCCGCCCTGGAGAAGATCGCCGGCCTGCTCGCCCACGAGCCGACCGTGGTCGAGCCGGCAGAGCCCGCGGAGCTGCCGGAGCCGCGCGGCGCGGCGGGCGAGCGGGTGGTCGGCCGGGAGGTGCGCTTCGAGAAGGCCCGTTTCGGCTACCGCACCGGCAAGGAGGTGCTGCCCGCCTTCGACCTGGTGCTACCGGCCGGCCGGACGGTGGCCGTGGTCGGCGCCACCGGCGCGGGCAAGTCGACCGTCGCCAAGCTGCTGGCCCGCTTCTACGACCCGACCGGCGGCCGGATCACCCTGGACGGGGTGGACCTGCGCGACCTCGCCACCGCCGACCTGCGGCGCGGGGTGGTGATGGTGACCCAGGAGTCCTTCCTGTTCTCCGGAACCGTCGCCGAGAACATCGCGATCGGCCGCCCCGGCGCCACCCGCGAGGAGGTCGAGCAGGCCGCCCGGGACATCGGCGCGTACGAGTTCATCGCCGCCCTGCCGGACGGCTTCGACACCGACGTGCGCAAGCGCGGCGGGCGGATCTCGGCCGGCCAGCGCCAGCTGGTCGCCTTCGCCCGCGCGCTGCTGGCCGACCCGGCGGTGCTGATCCTGGACGAGGCGACCAGCTCCCTCGACGTGCCGGGCGAGCAGGCCGTCCAGCGGGCGATGCGCACGGTGCTGGCCGGGCGGACGGCGGTGATCATCGCCCACCGGCTCTCCACGGTCGAGATCGCCGACCGCGTCCTGGTGATGGACCAGGGGCGGATCGTCGAGGACGGCACCCCGGAGGAGCTGATCGGCGGCGCCGGCCGGTTCGCCGAGCTGCACCGGGCCTGGCGGGACAGCCTGGTCTGAGCCGCGCCCCTGCGGACGGGGCAGGACGGGGCGGGGGCCGCGGATCACCGCGGCCCCCGCCCCCGTTCTCAGCGCAGCAGCCCCGCGTCCATCCCGGTCGACTCGGCGGGCAGCGCGACCAGGCCCAGCTCGGCCGGCGAGGCCAACCGCGGGTGCGCGGGCAGCACCCGGACGGTGTACCCGAACGGGCCGGTCCGGGAGAGCTCCAGCGAGCCCTCGTAGCGGGTGCGGCCGTCGAGGTCCGGCCCGCCGACCGGCTTCAGCGCGAGCACCCGGGCGTCCGAGATGCCGTCCGACTCGTCGACCCGCCCGGAGACCACCTGCACCTCGACGTCCCCGGGCTCCAGCGTGCCGAGCGCGACCTGCACCCGCAGCGCCAGCGAGCTGCCCAGCTCCTGCGCCTCGTCGGGGCACTCCGCCTCGACGTGCTCGACCCGGACGGCCGGCCAGGCCTCCCGGACCCGCGCCTTCCAGTCGGCCAGCTCCCGCGCGCCGGCGTGGTCGGCGGCGGCCAGCTCCCGCTGGGCGAGGGCGGCCGGGGTGTACAGCCGGTCGACGTACTCGCGGACCATCCGCCCGGCCAGCACCTTGGGCCCGAGGGTGACCAGGGTGTGCCGGACCATCGCGATCCAGCGGTGCGGCAGCCCGTCGGCGCCCCGGTCGTAGAAGCGGGCGGCCACCTGGTGCTCGATCAGGTCGTACAGCGCGGCGGCCTCGATGTCGTCCCGCCGCTCGGCCTCGCCGCTGTCCGGGTCGAGGACGCCGCCGGCCTCGTCGGCGGTGGGGATCGCCCAGCCGTTCTGGCCGTCGTACCACTCGTCCCACCAGCCGTCCAGGACGGACAGGTTGAGGCAGCCGTTCAGCGCCGCCTTCATCCCGGAGGTGCCGCAGGCCTCCAGCGGGCGCAGCGGGTTGTTCAGCCAGACGTCGCAGCCGGGGTAGAGGTGCCGGGCCATCGCCATGTCGTAGTCCGGCAGGAAGACGATCCGGTGGCGGACCGCCGGGTCGTCGGCGAAGGCCACCATCTGCTGGATCAGCCGCTTGCCGCCGTCGTCGGCCGGGTGGGCCTTCCCGGCGACCACGATCTGCACCGGCCGGGTGGGGTGCAGCAGCAGCGCCCGCAGCCGGTCCTGGTCGCGCAGCATCAGGGTGAGCCGCTTGTAGGAGGGCACCCGGCGGGCGAAGCCGATGGTCAGCACGTCGGGGTCGAGCGCGGAGGCGACCCAGCCGAGCTCGGCCTCGCCGGCACCGCGCTGGCGCCAGGAGGCGCGCAGCCGGCTGCGGGCCTCGTCGACCAGCTGGGAGCGCAGGGTCCGGCGCAGCTCCCAGACGTCGGTGTTGGCGATCTTCTCCAGCCCGGTCCAGCGCTGGGCGTCGCCGGTGGTCATGGCGGACTCGGCGCGCTCGGCACCGATCTCGGCGGCGCCGAGCCGGACCACCGCCGGGTCGATCCAGGTGGCGGCGTGCACGCCGTTGGTGACCGAGGTGATCGGCACCTCGGCGGGGTCGAAGCCCGGCCAGAGGCCGTTGAACATCGACCGGCTGACCTCGCCGTGCAGGGTGGAGACGCCGTTGGCGCGCTGGGCGAGCCGCAGGCCCATGGCGGCCATGTTGAACAGCTTCGGGTCCCCGCCGCGCCAGGACTCGGCGCCGAGCGCGAGCACCTGGTCGACCGGGACGCCCGGCAGCGCGGCGTCGCCGCCGAAGTGGCGGGCGACCAGGTCGCGGTCGAACCGGTCGATGCCGGCCGGTACGGGGGTGTGGGTGGTGAACAGGGTGCCGGCCCGGACGGCCTCCAGGGCGGCGGCGAAGTCGAGGCCGGGTCCGGCCGCGCCGTCGGCGATCAGCTCGCGGATCCGCTCGACGCCGAGGAAGCCGGCGTGCCCCTCGTTGGTGTGGAACACCTCGGGGGCGGGGTGGCCGGTGAGCCGGCAGTAGGAGCGGACCGCGCGGACGCCGCCGATGCCGAGCAGCATCTCCTGGAGCAGCCGGTGCTCGCTGCCGCCGCCGTAGAGGCGGTCGGTGACGTCGCGCTCGGCGGGCGAGTTGGCCTCGATGTCGGAGTCGAGCAGCAACAGCGGGACGCGGCCGACCTGGGCCTTCCAGACGTGCGCCGCGAGGGTCCGGCCGCCGGGCAGGGCGAGGTCGACCCGGCAGGGGGCGCCGTCGGTCTCCCGGAGCAGGGTGACGGCCAGTTCGTCCGGATCGAGCAGGGGGTAGCGCTCCTGCTGCCAGCCGTCCCGGTCGAGGGACTGGCGGAAGTAGCCGTGCCGGTAGAAGAGCCCCACGCCGATGATCGGGACGCCGAGGTCGCTGGCGGCCTTGAGGTGGTCGCCGGCCAGGATGCCGAGGCCGCCGGAGTACTGGGGCAGGGCGGCGGCGATGCCGTACTCGGGCGAGAAGTAGGCGACGGCGGCGGGCTGCGCGGCGCCGGCCGCCTGCTCTGCGGCCTGGTACCAGCGCGGGCCGGCCAGGTACTCCCGCAGGTCGTCGGCGAGGTCGCCGAGTCTGCGCAGGAACCGCCGGTCGGCGGCCAGCGCGGCGAGCCGGGCGGCCGGGACCTCCCCGAGCAGGCGCACCGGGTCCTCACCCGTCGCGGCCCAGACCTCCGGGTCCACGGACCGGAAGAGGTCCCTGGTCTCGGGGTGCCACGACCAGCGCAGATTGAGGGCCAGCTCGTGCAGCGGCTGGAGTTGTTCGGGCAGGACGGTGCGGACGGTGAATCTGCGGATTGCCTTCACGGCGTGAAGCGTAGCCGCGGCCACCGCCGTGATGGTGCGTCAAGTGGGCTATTGCGCCTCCGTTCGGCCTATTGATGAGATCGCATTCGGCGCATTGGACTGCACGGGGGGCGCGCGAGGCGCACATTCCGGCGGTTCGCGCTACCAATGCATGAACACCGTGGAACAGATCCATTTCCGCCGGGCCCATCCGCCCGGGGAAGGGCCGAAACTACTGTCGTACCGCTGCGAAAGTCGTGTCCCCGATGCGACTATGAACCAAGGTCGTTGATGCTGTGGGGAGTGCGGCGACGGGTGGCGCCCCCCTTGAAGCAGCACGTCCGAATCCTTTTCGCGTTGATCGTTCCTCATCCTCCTTAGCCCATTCGGCGCTCACCGCGCACCGGTGCGTGTCCTCGTCCTCGGCCTGCTCGTTCACGGGTGGGTTGGGTCGCCCAGGGGCGTGCCCCGAGAGGCGTGCGCCGGGACGCGCGCGGGCTCTCGGGCTCCCCGTCACGGGCTTGGCGGGAGCGGGGCAGGTTGCCGGGGACGGCGGCGCGGGCAGGCTTCCGGTCGCACGGCCTCCCCCACCCAGCAGTCCTCCCGGTACTCCCCCCGGCCCGTGCGGCCCGCGGGAGCTGCCGCCGATCTCGGGCAGGAGTTTGGCATGCACGGCGACACGCGGGACCAGTCCACACCGGTGGCCGACACCCTCGACACAGCGGTCGCGGAATCCGCCGGACGGATGGATTCTGACACTCGGACAGACGCGCCGATGCCGGGACCCCGGGGCGCCGGGGCTATCCGTACGGAGCAGCAGGCAGAGCCGGCCCGACAACCCGGGGCCGAGGAGAGCCGACCCGCGGCACCGCGCAAGCGCACCACCACCCGGCGCAGCGCCACCGCCGCCACGTCCACCGCCGAGACCACCGCCGGAGCCGGCACCGCCACCGCGAAGGCCGCCGGCGCGCCCCGCAAGGCCCCCGCCCGGGCCGCGGCCGCTCGGACCTCCCCCGCCCGCAAGACCGCCGCCCGCAAGACGACAGAGAGCGACACCGTGATCGGCCGCATCCCCGTCCTGGACGTCAACCCCCTGGTGGACGCCGGCCGCCGCCCGGCCAAGGCCGTGGTCGGCGAGACCTTCCTGGTCACCGCCACCGTGTTCCGCGAGGGCCACGACGCGGTGAACGCCAACGTGGTCCTGCGCGACCCGCGCGGCCGCAGCGGCCCCTGGACGCCGATGCGCGAAATCGCCGAGGGCACCGACCGCTGGGGTGCCCACGTCACGCCGACCACGCCCGGCCGCTGGTCCTACCTGGTGGAGGCGTGGAGCGACCCGGTCGCCACCTGGCGCCGGACCGCCGCCGTGAAGCTGCCCGCCGGGATCGACACCGCGCTGGTGCTGGAGGAGGGCGCGCTGCTGCTGGAGCGGGCCGCGGGCGGGGTGCCGAAGAAGGAGGGCCGGGCCCACGTGCTGTCCGCGGTGGACGCGCTGCGCGACGGCGGCATGCCGCCGCTCTCCCGGCTGGCCGCCGCGCTCGCCCCCGAGGTGCTGGACCTGCTGGCCCGCTACCCGCTGCGCGAACTGGTGAGCGCCTCCCGCCCGCTGCCACTGCAGGTGGACCGCGAGCGGGCGCTGTTCGGGTCCTGGTACGAGTTCTTCCCGCGTTCGGAGGGCGCGGTGGTGGATCCGGCGGGCGTCGAACCGCCGCGCTCGGGCACCCTGCGCAGCGCCGCCGAGCGGCTGCCGGCGGTCGCCGCGATGGGCTTCGACGTGGTCTACCTGCCGCCGGTCCACCCGATCGGCCGGGCCTTCCGCAAGGGCCCGGACAACACCCTGACGGCCGGTCCGCACGACGTCGGCTCCCCGTGGGCGATCGGCTCGCCGGAGGGCGGGCACGACGCCGTCCACCCGGACCTCGGCACCATCGGGGACTTCGACCACTTCGTCGCCGAGGCCGCGGCGCTGCACCTGGAGGTGGCGCTGGACTTCGCGCTGCAGTGCTCGCCGGACCACCCGTGGGTGAACAAGCACCCGGAATGGTTCAGCCACCGCGCCGACGGCACCATCGCCTACGCGGAGAACCCGCCCAAGAAGTACCAGGACATCTATCCGATCAACTTCGACCAGGACATGGACGGAATCGTCAAGGAGACGATTCGAATCCTCCGGTTCTGGATGTCCCACGGAGTGCGGATCTTCCGGGTCGACAACCCGCACACCAAGCCCGTGGTGTTCTGGGAACGCGTGCTCGGCGACATCGCCCGCACCGACCCGGATGTCGTGTTCCTGGCGGAGGCCTTCACCCGGCCCGCGATGATGCACACCCTCGGGAAGATCGGATTCCACCAGTCGTACACGTACTTCACCTGGCGCAACACCAAGCAGGAACTCACCGACTACCTCACCGAGCTCTCCGGTGACGCGGCCGCCTACATGCGGCCCAACTTCTTCACCAACACGCCGGACATCCTGCACGCGTACCTCCAGACCGGCGGCCGGGCGGCGTTCGCGATCCGCGCCGTCCTGGCCGCCACCCTCTCCCCCAGCTACGGCGTCTACGCCGGCTACGAGCTGTACGAGAACGACCCGGCCCACCCCGGCTCCGAGGAGTACCTGCACTCGGAGAAGTACGAGCTCCGTCCGCGCGACTGGGGCCGCACCGACACCCTGGCCCCGCTGCTCACCGTGCTGAACCGGCTGCGCCGCCGCCACCCCGCCCTCCAGCAGCTGCGCGGCCTGCGGTTCCACCCCACCGACAACGACCAGGTGCTCGCCTACTCCAAGACCGCGACCACCCCGGACGGCCTCACCGACCACGTCATCACCGTGGTCAACCTGGACCCGCACCACGCCCAGGAGGCCACCGTCACCCTCGACGGGGACGGGCCCTTCGTGGTGCACGACGAGCTCACCGGCGCCGCCTACGGCTGGGGCCGGCACAACTACGTCCGGCTCGATCCCTCAGCCGAGCCGGCTCACCTCCTCACGGTTCGGAGGAACCCAGCGTGACAGTGAACGAGCCCGTCCCCGACACCTTCCCCGAGACCTCGAAGAAGAACCTGGACCCCGAGTGGTTCAAGCGTGCGGTCTTCTACGAGGTGCTGGTGCGGTCCTTCCAGGACAGCAACGGCGACGGGGTCGGGGACCTCAAGGGGCTCACGTCCAAGCTCGACTACCTGCAGTGGCTCGGGGTCGACTGCCTCTGGCTGCCGCCGTTCTTCGCCTCGCCGCTGCGCGACGGCGGGTACGACGTCGCCGACTACAAGTCGGTCCTGCCGGAGTTCGGCGACCTCGCCGACTTCATGGAGTTCGTGGACGCCGCGCACGCCCGCGGCATGCGCGTGGTCATCGACTTCGTCATGAACCACACCAGCGACCAGCACCCGTGGTTCCAGGCCTCCCGGGAGGACCCGGACGGCCCGTACGGCGACTTCTACATGTGGGCCGACGACGACAAGCAGTACCCGGACGCCCGGATCATCTTCGTCGACACCGAGACCTCCAACTGGACCTACGACCCGGTGCGCAAGCAGTACTTCTGGCACCGCTTCTTCTCCCACCAACCGGACCTCAACTACGACAACCCCCGGGTCCAGGACGAGATGATCGCCGCGCTCCGGTTCTGGCTCGACCTGGGCATCGACGGCTTCCGGCTGGACGCCGTGCCGTACCTGTTCGCCCGCGAGGGCACCAACTGCGAGAACCTTCCGGAGACCCACGAGTTTCTCCAGCGGGTCCGCAAGGAGATCGACGCCGACTACCCGGACACCGTGCTGCTGGCCGAGGCCAACCAGTGGCCGGAGGACGTCGTCGACTACTTCGGCGACTTCGCCTCCGGCGGCGACGAGTGCCACATGGCGTTCCACTTCCCGGTGATGCCGCGCATCTTCATGGCGGTCCGCCGGGAGTCCCGCTACCCCGTTTCGGAGATCCTGGCCAAGACCCCGCGCATCCCGCACGGCTGCCAGTGGGGCATCTTCCTGCGCAACCACGACGAGCTGACCCTGGAGATGGTCACCGACGAGGAGCGCGACTACATGTACGCGGAGTACGCCAAGGACCCGCGGATGCGCGCCAACGTGGGCATCCGCCGCCGGCTCGCTCCGCTGCTGGAGAACGACCGCAACCAGATCGAGCTGTTCACCGCCCTGCTGCTCTCCCTGCCCGGCTCGCCGGTGCTGTACTACGGGGACGAGATCGGCATGGGCGACAACATCTGGCTGGGCGACCGGGACGGCGTGCGCACGCCGATGCAGTGGACCCCGGACCGCAACGCGGGTTTCTCCTCCGCCGACCCGGGCAGGCTCAGTCTGCCGCCCATCATGGATCCGGTGTACGGCTACCAGGTGACCAACGTCGAGGCGCAGCAAAGCAGTTCGAGTTCACTGCTGCACTGGACGCGTCGCATGATCGAGATCCGCAAGCTCAACCCGGCGTTCGGTCTCGGGACGTACACCGAGCTGCCCTCCAGCAACCCCGCGGTGCTGGCCTTCGTGCGCGAGCACGAGGGGGACCTGGTCATGTGCGTGAACAACTTCTCGCGGTTCGCGCAGCCGACCGAACTGGACCTGCGGCAGTACGGCGGGCGGTACCCGGTGGAGCTGATCGGCGGGGTGCGCTTCCCCTCGATCGGCGAGTGGCCGTACCTGCTCACCCTCGCCGGCCACGGCTTCTACTGGTTCCAGCTCCGCCGGCCCCCGCGGCTGAGCGGGACCAGGCGATCGAAGTAACGATCCGCCGGCGGTCGCACCACTGCACCATCGCGAGCAGCACCGTGAGCACCACCGCGAGCCGCATCGCGAGCAGCACCGCGAGCACCACCTGACCCTCCGGGGGCGCGAGTTGAAATCCCCGCGCCCCCGGAGTTCTCTGCACCACCGCGTACGGAGAACAGCCCAACGGCCACCCACACGAAGGCGTGACACCCGAGCCCCCCGCTCGCGTGCCGCCGCCGCCGCGCCGCCGAAATCCGGAAGACTGACGGACCCGGCCAGGTCCGTCGGGCAGTCCGCCCGCTTCCGGGGAAAGGGAGTCATGTCCGAAACCTCCCGTTCTCAGGCCCACCTGCACCGCGACACCCCCGCCGGCACCGCCGCGCCGGCGGGCCAGCGGGGCTTCGGGGCCCGGAGAACCGCACTGGGGGTCAGCGAACTCGTCCAGGCGGCGCTGCCGCTGATCGCCGAGTGGCTCCCCACCCAGCGCTGGTACGCCGGCAAGGGACGGCCCATCACCGGCCTGACCCCGGTGGTCGGCACCCCGCTCCAGGTCGGCGACCCCGCCCTGCTGCACCTGCTGCTGCGGGTCGAGCACGCCGCCACCGCCGGCGCCCCGCACGGGGACCTCTACCAGCTGCTGCTCGGCATCCGCTCGCAGGGCCCCGCGGACATCGAGCCGACCGCGGTGCTCGGCCGGCTCAGCCAGGGCCCGTACGACGGCGCCGCGCTCTACGACGCGGTGCACGACCCGGAGCTGACCGGGCGGCTGCTGGAACACCTGGCCACCGGCGACCGGTTCGGCTCGCTGTCGTTCCGCCGCACCCCCGGTTCCGGCCTGCCCGCCAACCTCCCCGGGCGCGCCTCCACCGCCGAGCAGTCCAACAGCTCGGTCATCTACGGCACCTCGTACATCCTCAAGCTGTTCCGGCGCATCCACCCCGGCACCAACCCGGACCTGGAACTCTCGCTGGCCCTCTCGCGGGCCGGCTCCACCCGGATCCCCCGGGTCGCCGCCTGGTTCGAGAGCCGCCTGGAGCGGGCCGAACCGGCCACCCTCGGCCTGCTCCAGCGCTACCTGCCGGAGGCCGAGGACGGCTGGGAGCTGGCGCTGGACCAGGTCGGCCGGCTCAAGGGGGACCCCTCGCCCGGCAACTTCGCGATCGAGGCGCACCGGCTCGGCCGGGCCACCGCGGAGGTGCACCGGGTGCTGGCCCGCTCGATGCCGGTGGCCCGGCTGGACCGCGCCCAGACCCGGCAGCTGGCCACTGCGATGGCCGACCGCCTGGACAGCGCGGTGGCCGCCGTCCCCGGGCTGATGCGCTACCGGGCCGCGCTGCGCAGCGCCTTCCAGCAGCTGGCCGACGCCCACCCGGACGGGATGCCGGTCCAGCGGATCCACGGCGACCTGCACCTCGGCCAGGCCATGCGCACCCCGCACGGCTGGGTCCTGCTGGACTTCGAGGGCGAGCCGGCCAAGTCGGTGGCCGAGCGGCGCGAGCCGCAGACCGCGCTGCGGGACGTCGCCGCGATGCTCCGCTCCTTCGACTACGCGGCCGCCCACCTGCTGGCCGGCGGCCCGCCCGACCCGGAGCTGGCCCACCTGGCCGCCGCCTGGGCGCAGCGCAACCGCACCGCGTTCTGCGCCGGCTACACCGCCGGCGGCGGCACCGACCCGGCCGCCTCGCCGGAGCTGATGCGCGCGCTGGAGATCGACAAGGCGGTGTACGAGGTGGTCTACGAGGCCCGGCACCGGCCCAGCTGGCTGCCGATCCCGCTGGCCGCGATCAACCGGCTCGCCCTGACCGTCTGAACCACGGCCGGCCGCACCGGGGCCGGCCGCACCCGGGCCGCGCCGCTCCGGCGGTCCGTCCCCGTCCCGTCCCGTCCCGTCCCCGTCCCCGACCGCCCGTCCTCACCCAGCCCAGCCCGTCCTCGCCCAGCCCCGCCCGCGCTCCCCCGGCTCCACCCCCGCTCCCGCCCCCGGAGCAGGCCCACCTTGCCGCCGACGTTCCCGCGGCCACCCCGATTCCGCAGGAGGACCACGCCGTGACGCCGCTCGACCCGCCCGGCCGCACCACCCGTACCGTCCCCGCCACCTTCCTGGCGTCCGCGGACTCCCCCCGGCGCGAGCCCGCGGCGGCCGAGGCGCCCGCGGCACCGGCCGCCCCCCGGCGCGCCGAACCGCGGCCGCCGGTGGCGGACGACGGCCCCGCCGCGCCGGTGGGCGCGCTGCGCCTGCCCGAGGCGCCGCTGCCGCCCGCCGAGGTGGACCGGCTGGTCGGCGGGCAGCACCACGACCCGCACGCCCTGCTCGGCGCCCACCCGGTGCACGGCGGCACCGCGATCCGGGTGCTGCGCCCCTTCGCCGAGCGGGTGGTGGTGGAGACCGCGCACGGCCCGGCGGAGCTCACCCACCAGCAGGGCGGCCTGTTCACCGGCCTGCTGGCCGGGAGCGAGGTGCCCGACTACCGGCTGCTGGTGACCTATCCCGGCGGCGCGCCGCTGCGCCAGCACGACGGCTACCGCACCCCGCCGACCCTCGGCGAGCTGGACCTGCACCTGATCTCCGAGGGCCGGCACGAGCAGCTCTGGAAGGCGCTCGGCTCGCACGTGCGCACCGTCGGCGGGGTGCACGGCACCGCGTTCGCGGTCTGGGCGCCCAACGCGGCCGGCGTCCGGCTGATCGGCGACTTCAACCACTGGGACGGCACCGGGCACCCGATGCGCTCGCTCGGATCCTCCGGCATCTGGGAGCTGTTCGTGCCGGGCCTGGCCGAGGGCACCGAGTACAAGTACGAGATCCACACCCGGCAGGGCTGGGTGCTCGACAAGGCCGACCCGCTGGCCCGGGCCGCCCAGTGCCCGCCCGGCACCGCCTCGGTGGTCACCTCCTCCTCGTACCGGTGGGAGGACGGCGAGTGGATGGCCCGGCGGGCCCGCGCCGCGCACCACCGGGCGCCGATGTCGGTGTACGAGCTGCACCTGCCGTCCTGGCGGCCCGACCTCACCACCTACCGTGAGATCGCCGAGGAACTCCCGCGCTACCTCAAGGAGTTGAACTTCACCCACGTGGAGTTCATGCCGGTGATGGAGCACCCGTTCGGCGGCTCCTGGGGCTACCAGGTCTCCGGCTACTACGCCCCCACCGCCCGGCTCGGCACCCCCGACGACTTCCGCCACCTGGTCGACACCCTGCACCGGCACGGCATCGGCGTGATCGTCGACTGGGTGCCCGCGCACTTCCCCAAGGACGACTTCGCGCTGGCCCGCTTCGACGGCGAGCCGCTGTACGAGCCGGCCGACCCGCTCCGGGCCGAGCACCCGGACTGGGGCACGCTGGAGTTCGACTACGGCCGCACCGAGGTGCGCAACTTCCTGGTCGCCAACGCGGTGTACTGGTGCGAGGAGTTCCACATCGACGGCCTGCGGGTGGACGCCGTCGCCTCGATGCTCTACCTCGACTACTCCCGCGAGGGCGGCGCCTGGACGCCCAACCGGCACGGCGGACGGGAGAACCTGGACGCGGCCGCGTTCCTCCAGGAGATGAACGCCACCGTCTACCGCCGCTGCCCCGGCGTGGTCACCGTCGCCGAGGAGTCCACCGCCTGGGACGGCGTCACCCGGCCCACCGACAGCGGCGGCCTCGGCTTCGGGCTGAAGTGGAACATGGGCTGGATGCACGACTCGCTGGTGTACATGTCCAAGGAGCCGGTGCACCGCAAGTACCACCACAACGAGATGACCTTCTCGATGGTGTACGCCTACTCGGAGAACTACATCCTGCCGATCTCGCACGACGAGGTGGTGCACGGCAAGCAGGCGCTGGTCGCCAAGATGCCCGGCGACTGGTGGCAGCAGCGCGCCAACCACCGCGCCTACCTGGGCTTCATGTGGGCCCACCCGGGCAAGCAGCTGCTCTTCATGGGCCAGGAGTTCGCCCAGGGCGCGGAGTGGGACCACGAGCACGGCCCGCAGTGGTGGGTGCTCGACGAGGCGTGGCCGGCCGCCGAGGAGCACCTCGGGGTGCGCCGCCTGGTCGGCGACCTCAACCGGCAGTACCTGGACGCCCCGGCCCTGTGGGAGCAGGACACCACCCCGGACGGCTTCCGCTGGCTCGACGGCGGGGCCGCCGACGACAACCTGCTCTCCTTCGTCCGCTACGCGGCCGACGGCACGCCGCTGGTCGCCGTCTGCAACTTCTCCCCCGTCGTCCGACACGGCCACCGGGTCGGCCTGCCGGCGCTCGACGGCCGCGAGCAGCTCTGGGAGGAGGTGCTGAACACCGACGCCGAGGCGTACGGGGGCAGCGGCGTCGGCAACTCCCGCCCGGTCAAGGCCGAGGCCACCGGGTGGAACGGCCAGCCGCGCAGCGCCGAGCTGGTCCTCCCCCCGCTCGCAACCGTCTGGCTCCGCCCGGCCTGAGGGTCTAGGCTCCCCGCCTGGGACTGATCGTCAGCAGGCGGGGGGCTTGCTTCGTGTTGTTCGTGCTGAGACTGCTGTACGTCCTGCTGCCGCTCCTCTGCTGGGCGTTCCTGGTCCGTACCCGGGTGGTCGGGGCGGCCGTCCTCGCGCTCCTCGCCGGCCTGGCCGTCGCCCTCGTCGGCCTGCAGCAGGAGTGGTACTCCACCCGCGCCGCCGCCGAGTTCGAAGCCGGCTACCCGCTCCTGTCCGGCCTGGTGGTCCTGGCGGGAGCACTGACCGAGCGGCGGCTGCGCGGCCCCCGGCCGAAGAAGGAGTCCGGCACCCCGGTCGGCGGGGCCGCGGTCGCGCTCACCGTGCACGCCCTGGTCGGCGTCGCCATCGGCTTCGCCTACCGGGGACTCGCCTACGATGCCTTCCTCCCCAGCGCCACCGAGGTGTCGCTGCCGCCCGGGCTGACCGTCGAGCACGACGACGACGGCTACTGCGGCTCCAACTTCTGTGCCCGAACCCTGACCGTCGGCAGCACCACCGGCCTGCCGCCCGCCGAGGTGGCCGCCCGGCTGCGGGCCGCGCTCGCCGAGGACGGCTGGTCCCCCGGGCGCCGCAACCTCCTGCACCGCCGGCACGGGTGGCTGCTGGACCGGCGCGTGGCCGAGCTCGGGCTCACCGAGACCACGCACGGGGTCGAACTGGAGCTGTCCGGATCCGATCTCTCCGACACGCTCGCCCGGCCCTGACCGCCCCCCTCCGACGTGACCTTCGTCCCTTGCCCGCCGGGCAGGGCTCTGCTCGCGGACGTGTGTTCGTGGTGCGAAGGTATGGTCGAGACGACCACTCTCTGAGACGACGGGACGGAGACAGCCGCCGTGGCGCGCAGCGTGTACGTGACCGGGATCGACCGGGGGGACGGCCGCCAGGCGGTCGAACTCGGGGTCATGGAACTGCTCACCCGCCAGGTGGACCGGGTGGGGGTGTTCCGGCCGCTGGTGCACGCGCACGCGCCCGGAGAGGCCGGCTCCGACCACGTGGTGGAGCTGCTGCGGGCCCGCTACCGGCTGGACCTGCCGGCCGCCGAGCTGTACGGCCTCACCTACGAGGAGGCCGCCGCCCTGCAGGCCGCCCAGGGGCAGGACGAGCTGGTCTCCGTCCTGGTCGACCGCTTCCGCGCGGTGGAGCGGCGCTGCCAGGCCGTGCTGGTGCTGGGCACCGACTTCGCGGACACCAACATCCCGGACGAGCTGGCCTTCAACGCCCGGCTCGCCAACGAGTTCGGCGCCGCCGTGCTGCCGGTGGTCGGCGGCCACACCCAGGACGCCGAGGCGGTGATCGCCGAGGTCCGCAACGCCCACCGCGCCTACACCGACCTCGGCTGCGCGACGCTCGCGATGATCGCCAACCGGGTCGCCCCCTCCGCCAAGCAGCGGATCCAGCGCAAACTCACCGAGAAGCTGGCGATCCCCGCGTACGTCATCCCGGAGGAGCCGGCGCTCGCCGCACCGACCGTCGCACAGCTGGTCGAGGCCACCGGCGCCGAGGTGCTCACCGGCGACGCGGCGGGCCTGGCCAGGGACGTCCGCGGCTTCGTCTTCGGCGGCGCCATGCTGCCCACCTTCCTGGACGCGCTGACCGAGGGCGCCCTGGTGGTCACCCCCGGGGACCGCGCCGACCTGGTGATCGGCTCGCTGGCCGCGCACGCCGCCGGCGCCCCGCCGATCGCCGGCGTGCTGCTGACGCTCGGCCAGCACCCCGGCCCGAACGTCATGGCGCTGGCCGCCCGGCTGGCCCCCGGCACCCCGGTCGCGGTCGTTCCCGAGGGCAGCTGGCCCACCGCCGCCACCCTCACCCACCTGGAGGGCAAGCTCTCGGCGACCAGCCCGCGGAAGGCCGAGATCGCCCTCGGGCTCTTCGAACTGCACGTGGACACCGTCGAGTTGACCAACCGGATCGAGGTCGGCCGGTCGGAGCGGGTGACCCCGATGATGTTCGAGCACGAGCTGCTGGAGCGGGCCCGCTCAGGCCGCCGGCACGTCGTCCTCCCCGAAGGCGCCGAGGAGCGGGTGCTGCGGGCCGCCGAGATCCTGCTCCGCCGCAACATCTGCGACCTCACCCTGCTCGGCGAGCCCGACGCCGTCCGCCGCAAGGCCGCCGCGCTCGGCATCGCCCTGCCCGCCGAGGCCCCCGCGGCCGACCGCGCCCAGGTCCGGATCGTCGACCCGGCCACCAGCCCGCTGCGCCGCCAGTTCGCCGAGCTCTACGCGAAGCTGCGCGCGCACAAGGGGATGACCGTCGAGCGGGCCCTGGACGTGGTCACCGACGTCTCCTACTTCGGCACCCTGATGGTCCAGGAGGGCATAGCCGACGGCATGGTCTCCGGCGCGGTGCACTCCACCGCCGCCACCATCCGGCCCGCCTTCGAGGTGATCAAGACCTCGCCGGGCGCCGCCATCGTGTCGAGCGTCTTCTTCATGTGCCTGGCCGACAAGGTGCTGGTCTACGGCGACTGCGCGGTCAACCCGGACCCGGACGCCCAGCAGCTGGCCGACATCGCCATCCAGTCCGCCGCCACCGCCGCCCAGTTCGGTGTCGAGCCGCGGGTCGCGATGCTCTCCTACTCCACCGGCACCTCCGGCTCCGGCGCCGACGTCGACAAGGTCCGCAAGGCCACCGAGCTGGTCCGCCGGCTGCGCCCGGACATCCTGGTCGAGGGGCCGATCCAGTACGACGCGGCGGTGGACGAGCACGTCGCGGCCACCAAGCTGCCCGGTTCGCCGGTGGCCGGCCGGGCCACCGTGCTGATCTTCCCGGACCTCAACACCGGCAACAACACCTACAAGGCGGTCCAGCGCTCGGCCGGCGCGGTGGCGGTCGGCCCGGTCCTGCAGGGTCTGCGCAAGCCCGTCAACGACCTCTCGCGCGGGGCGCTGGTCGAGGACATCGTCAACACCGTCGCGATCACCGCCATCCAGTCGCAGGAGCACGGCCGACCGCGGGAGCACGGTCCGTCGCAGGAGGCACAGCAGTGAGTGAAGGCACCCGGGTCCTGGTCCTGAACGCCGGCTCCTCGTCGGTGAAGTACCAGCTGATCGACATGCTGGACGGCTCGCGCCTGGCGGCCGGCCTGGTCGAGCGGATCGGCGAGGCCGGCGGCCGGCTGGTGCACACCCCGCGCACCGGTGGGAGGCGCGAGGCGGTGCAGGTCTTCGCCGACCACGGCGCCGCCCTGAAGGCCGTCGCCGAGGAGCTGGCCGCCGACGGCGTCGGGCTGGACTCCCCCGAGCTGGCCGCGATCGGCCACCGGGTGGTCCACGGCGGCCTGCGGTTCACCGAGCCGACCGTGATCACCGACGAGGTGCTCCGGGAGATCCGCCGGCTCGTCCCGGTGGCCCCGCTGCACAACCCGGCCAACATCACCGGCATCGAGGTGGCCCGCGCGCTGCGCCCGGACCTGCCGCAGGTGGCCGTCTTCGACACCGCCTTCCACGCCTCGATGCCCGAGCACGCGGCCCGGTACGCGATCGACCGGGCGGTCGCGGACGAGCACCGGGTGCGCCGGTACGGCTTCCACGGCACCTCGCACCAGTACGTCTCGCGGGCCACCGCCCGGCTGCTCGGCAAGGACCCGGCCGAGGTCAACGTGATCGTGCTCCACCTGGGCAACGGCGCCTCCGCCTCGGCGGTATCCGGCGGGCGCTGCGTGGACACCTCGATGGGCCTCACCCCGCTGGAGGGCCTGGTGATGGGCACTCGTTCGGGTGACATCGACGCGGGCGTGGTGTTCCACCTGCACCGGGTCGGCGGCCTGTCCGTGGACGAGATCGACGCCCTGCTCAACCGCCGCAGCGGCCTGCTCGGCCTCTGCGGGGACAACGACATGCGCGAGATCATGCGCCGCGCGGAGGAGGGCGACGCGGACGCCCGGCTGGCCTTCGACGCGTACGTCCACCGGCTGCGCAAGTACATCGGCGGCTACTACGCGGTGCTCGGCCGGGTGGACGCGATCGCCTTCACCGCCGGCGTCGGCGAGAACGCGGCCCCGGTGCGGGCGGCGGCCGCCGCCGGGCTGGAGGAGCTGGGGATCGCCATCGACCCGGAGCTGAACTCGGTGCGCTCCGGCGAACCGCGGATCATCTCCTCCGCCTACTCCCGGGTCGCCGTCGCCGTGGTGCCCACCGACGAGGAGCTGGAGATCGCGCGGCAGGCGTTCGCCCTGGTCCACCGGGAGTCCGCGGACTGACACCCCGTCGTCTCGGTCCGCGAAATCCTTCGTCGGCGATTCCTCGCGATTCGCGCCGAATGCACCTATAACACGAACGGATAGACTGACCGATATGCGCCGAGCGAAAATTGTCTGCACCCTGGGTCCGGCCACGGACTCCTACGAACAGCTGAAGGCCATCGTCGAGGCGGGCATGAACGTCGCCCGACTGAACATGAGCCACGGCACCCACGCGGACCACGAGGAGCGGTACCGAAAGGTCCGCCAGGTCTCGGAGGACACCGGCAAGGCCATCGGCGTCCTTGCCGACCTCCAGGGTCCCAAGATCCGTCTGGCGACCTTCGCCAACGGCCCGGTGACCGTCGACAACGGCGACGAGTTCACCATCACCACCGAGGACGTCCCCGGTGACCAGCACATCTGCGGGACCACCTACAAGGGCCTGCCCGGCGACGTGAAGCCCGGCGACCCGATCCTGATCAACGACGGCGTCATCGCCCTGGAGGTCGTCAGCGTCGACGGCCCGCGGGTGAAGACCGTGGTGGTCGAGGGCGGCGTGCTCTCGAACAACAAGGGCATCAACCTGCCCGGCGCGGCCGTGAACGTGCCCGCCCTGTCCGAGAAGGACAAGGACGACCTGCGCTTCGCCCTGGAGCTGGGCGTCGACATGGTCGCCCTCTCCTTCGTCCGGAACGCGGCCGACATCAAGGACGTCCACGAGGTCATGGACGAGGTCGGCATCCGCGTGCCGGTCATCGCCAAGATCGAGAAGCCGCAGGCCGTCGAGGCCATGGAGGAGATCGTCCTCGCCTTCGACGCCATCATGGTGGCCCGTGGCGACCTGGCCGTCGAGTACCCGCTGGAGCGGGTGCCGCTGGTCCAGAAGCAGCTGATCACCCTGGCCCGCCGGAACGCCAAGCCGGTCATCGTCGCCACCCAGATGATGGAGTCGATGATCCACGCCTCGCGCCCGACCCGCGCCGAGGTCTCCGACGTCGCCAACGCCATCCTGGACGGCACCGACGCGGTGATGCTCTCCGCCGAGTCCAGCGTCGGCAAGTACCCGGTCGAGACGGTCCGCACCATGAGCCGGATCTGCGAGAAGGCCGAGGAGGAGCTGCTCGCCCAGGGCCTGCAGCCGCTGAACCCGGGCCGCAAGCCGCGCACCCAGGGCGGCTCGATCGCCCGCGCCGCCTGCGAGCTGGGCGACTTCCTCAACGGCAGGGCGCTGGTCGCGTTCACCAAGTCCGGTGACACCGCGCGCCGGCTCTCCCGCTACCGCTCGCCGATCCCGGTCATCGCGTTCACCCCGGACGTCGCCACCCGCAACCAGCTCTCGCTGAGCTGGGGAGTCGAGGCGCACGTCACCGAGCAGGTCGGCTCGACCGACGAGATGGTCGCCCAGGTCGACCGCGAGCTGCTGCGCATCGGCGAGCTGGGCGAGGGCGACACCGTCATCGTCACCGCCGGCTCGCCGCCCGGCGTCCCCGGCAACACCAACATGGTCCAGGTGCACCACCTGGGCACCCGCGGCGAGTAGTCGCCCGGAACCCGGAAACGCCCGTGGGGCGGTCCCCTCCGCAGTGGAGGGGACCGCCCCACGGGCGTTCGCCTAGAGGTTGCCGACGTACGGCGTGTCGTCGTTGTAGAGCCGCATGCCGGGGATCTTCAGCGTGCCGCCGAACTGACCGGACTGGACCGCCGTGACGCCGGTCATCTCCAGCCAGAGCGGGATCTCCAGCTTGCCGATCAGGTCGTACAGCCACTGCGGCAGCGGACCGTCCGGGGTGAGCGTGAGCTCGCCCAGGTCGATCGGGACCGGCAGGCCGAGCACCTTGGAGAGGTGGCCCGACATCCGCTCCACGTACATGGTGACCGGGCCCTTGCGCATGGTGGAGACCGAGCCCGGCGCGCCCTTGACGTGGAAGGTCTTGCCGTTGCCCTCCAGTGTCGACATGTCGAGGTTCTCGATGTCCACGCTGTCGACCACGAACTTCAGCACCCGCTTGGTGCCGGTGGGCGTCTGGACCTTGACCACGCCCATCAGCACGGCGTGGTTCAGCGTCAGCCGGCTGGTCTGCAGGGTCCAGTTCTGGTCCGGGACGAGGATCGGGTTGTCCGGCTTGTCGCCGGCCGAGAGGCCCTTCAGCGGGACGAGGCAGTTCGGGTCGGCGCTCGGTGAGGCGGAGGCGGAGGCGGACGGCGTCCGGGCCCCGGCCGACGGCGCCGCCGAGCCGGTGGCCTTCGCGCCGGCGGACGGCTTCACGGTGGTCTTGCCACTGCCCGTCGAGGCGGACGCCGCCGGGCGCGGCGCGCCGGACGGGGCGCCGGACGGCGCGGCCACGGGGGCCGGGCCGGCGGCGGAGGACGGCGCGGGTGCGGCGGGCTCCTGGGTGCCCGCGGCCGGGGCGGCCGGGGCCGCCACCGCGCGGTTGCCGGCGGCGGGCGCCGTCGCCGCGGACGGCGCGGCGGGCGCCGCCTTCGCGCCGCCGGCGGAGGCCGACGGGCTGGGCGAGGCGCTCGGGTTGAGCAGGTTGGTGATGCCGCCGACGACGTCGTCGATCAGCCCGGCCTGGACCACCCCGCCGGAGCCGCCGGCGGTCGCGGACCGGACCGGCGCCGCGGCCGGGCTCGACGCGGGCGCCGGGGCCTGGCTGCTCGGCGCGGACGTCGGAGCCGTCGGGGCCGCCGGCGTCGTGGGGGCCGCCGTCGGCGCGGGCGCCGTCGAGGGCGCGGCCGGCGCGGTGGTCGGGTCCGCCGGGAGCGGCACGGACGGGCCGGGCAGCGGCGGGGGCAGCTCGCTCTTCGGAACGGGCGTCTCGGCCACCGTGGGCGGCTGCACCGGGGTGTCCGGCGCGCTGGCGCAGGTCTTCCCGGCGGCCGGCTCGGCGACGGCCGCGTTCGGCGTGTAGGTGGCGGCCATCAGCAGTGCGGTCGGCACCGCGGCCATGGCCAGCGCCCGCCCTCGCAGTCTGATCCGGACCGGCGTCCGGCGGGCGGCGTGCCGCCCGGAGCGCTGCTCCGGCTGCGCGGGCCGGCCCTGCTGCTCCTCCGGGGCGGTCACCGTGCCTCCTCGACGTCGCCGCCCTGCTGCCGCGGGACGGTGCCCTCGGCGGTCGGGGCCTTGTCGAGGACCGGCCGCTCGCCCTGGCCGGGCACGGCCGGCAGCTGCGCGGTGGCGGCCTCGGCGGGGGCGGCCCCGGCGGTCGCGGCCCGGGCCGCGGTGGCCTCCGCGACGGGCGCGGCGGCAACGGTCTCGGCGGTCGCGGCGTCGACGGCAACGGCCTCGGCTGCGGTGGCGGCGGCCGGCTCGGCCGCGACCGGGTTCGGCGCCCAGGCGACCATCAGCCCGCCGCCGATCAGGCCCGGCAGCAATGACATGCCGAAGCCGGAGAGGTTGGAGACCGGGATCGACACCAGGGTGAGCAGCATGGTGGCGACACCGGCGAAGATCCGCACGGCCGACTGGAACCAGGCGGTCAGCCCGAGCACGATCAACAGGATGCCGATGATCAGCGACCCGGCGCCGGCCGTGGTGGCCATGGCCACCGTCATGCCGTTCAGCGAGAGCTTGGCATAGGGGAAGTACATGATCGGGACGCCGGCGAACATGGCCAGCAGACCGCCGTAGAACGGCCGGGACCGGCGGAAATTACGGAACACCCGGCGCACCCACTGGACGGGGTTCTCGTGGTCGGCGGGCCGCAGCTCGGCAAGGGCGCTGGACACGGTGCAGCTCCTCGATGGTGTGAACGAGGGGAGAAACGGGAGGGGGAGGCCCGGGGACGGCGCACACACCGTCCCCGGCCCCCCGGGTGCCGTGGTCGGCGGCGGATCGAGGGACCCGCCGCCGGTCAGCGGCCTAGTAGCACTCGTGCCCGCCGTCGGTGTGCAGGTTGAGCTTCAGGCCGTTCAGCGTGAAGGTGCCGGCCGAGGTGGCCCACGCAGTCTGCTGAACGTTGTACAGGTCGGCCTTCTCGGCCGCCTGGGCGAAGCCGACCTTGCCGGTGGGCTTGGTGCTGCCGGGCAGCGCGCCCTTCCAGTTCTCGGTCGCGGTGCCCTTGAGGGTCGCGGCGTCCTGGCCGATGTTGATGTTGGTGAACTCGGCGTCCGCGTTCAGCTGGTCCAGGTCGATCAGCAGGTTCTTGGCGGAGACCTGCTTCGCCACGTCGTCGGAGTAGCCGGCCTCCAGACGCAGGGTGATCTTGGGCAGCTTCCACGGCAGGCCGGGGATGATGTTCGGGTCGGTCACCACCGACTGGCAGAGGCCCTTGATGGTGGCCGAGTCGAACGCCGAGACGGCGATCGGGTGCGGCGTGCCGTTGGCCTCGGCGTCGATCGAGCCGAACTGCGCGAAGTTCTTGCCGTGCAGCTCCTGCGTGGTGACCTTGAAGCTCTGGCCGGAGACGCTGAACGACGCCGCGAGCGCGTTGTTGGCCATCGCGACGCCGACCGCGGCGGTGGCGGCGATGCCCGGCACCATCACGAGGGCGAAGCGCTTCCAGCGGGTCTTGCCGTAGGTCTGGGACATGCGAGTCCTCCTTCTAGGACGTACATCTCCGGCGCCCGGCGGTGCGTCCCGCACCGGTGGGGGCCTGGGATGGGAGAGAGCTACGTCCTCGGTAGCGGAGAGCGCCGTGAGCGTCGTCGGACGCGGGAGCGGCCGGCACACAGCGGCACTCCCGTCCCTTCACCGACCACCCCTGCGGGGCGGCGGGCAGGACCGACGACATCGGCGATCACCCCCGAGCGACAACCAGCGACCGCGCGGGCCGCGCGGCCGGTCGAAGGACAGGAACCGCCGTGGGACCGCGGATACCCCCCTGCCCTCCCTGCCGCCGGCCGTGACCGACGGCTTGCCCGGTGGGGATCCCTCGCTCCGTCCGCCGACCGGCTGTCGGGGGTGTGGAGTCTGGGACCGGGCGTCGCCGATGCTGCTTGAATCCCGGGCGAAGCACAAGGGGTTCATTACTGACGGGTAATCCAACATCACATGTCGACGATCATGGAATCGGCAGACCGCTCACCCAGCGTGACGAAATGGAGGAAACGTGACGGCGAAATCCGCCGGAAACACCTGCGAAACACCCGTGGGTGATCACCTGAAGTGACCACCCACGGGTGTTGTCAAGATTTGGTAAACCTCTCACGCGATGACCGTATTGTCGCCAAATCACCAGCGACACCGCAGGTCATCCGCCGTGCCAGAACGCGCCCGCAGGGGGCGTCCGGCCGGGCCCGGCGCGGCCGGCTCAGAACAGCACGCGGGCCAGTGCCGTCCGCGCCGCCGTCACCCGCGGGTCCTCCGGGCCGATCACCTCGAACAGCTCCAGCAGACGGAGCCGGGCGGTGTCCCGGTCCTCGCCGAAGGTCTTGCCGACGGTGTCCACCAGCCGGCCGAAGGCGTCCTCGACGTGCCCGCCGACCAGGTCCAGGTCGGCCGCCCGCAGCTGGGCCTCGACGTCCTTGGGGTCGGCCGCGGCCGCCGCCCGGACGGCCTGCGGGTCGAGCGCCTCGACCCGGTGGAGCAGCTCCGCCTGGGCCAGGCCCAGCCTGGCCTCGGTGTTGCCCGGCTGGTCGGCCAGGACGTTCCGGTACGCCTGGACCGCGCCGCCCAGGTCGCCCCGGTCCAGCGCGTCGTGCGCGGCCGCCAGCGCCGGGTCCTCCGGGACCACGGGCGCGGCCTCGCCGGCCGCACCGGGCTCCGCGGAGCCGCCGACCACGCCGAACCGCTGCTCGGCGACCAGGATCAGCTGGTCCAGCACCTTGCGGACGTTGGCCTCGCTCTCGGCCCCCTGGAACAGCGGGACCAGCTGGCCGGCCACCACGGCCATCACGGCCGGGATGCCCTGGATGCCGAACTGCTGGGCGAGCAGCTGGTTGGCCTCGACGTCGATCTTGGCGAGGACGATCCGGCCGGCGTACTCCTCGGCCAGCCGCTCCAGGATCGGGCTGAGCTGCTTGCACGGGCCGCACCACTCGGCCCAGAAGTCGATGACCACCGGAACTTCGGTGGAGCGCTGGACGACCTCGGACTCGAAGGTGTCCTCGGTGACGTCGATGACGAGCTCGTACGCGGACTGGGGGGTCGCCACCCCGGCCGCCTCGGCGGCGGCCGCCTGACGGGCCCGCTCGGCCCGGGCCTGCTCGGCCTTCTGGGCAGCCTCGCCGGCTGCCTTCACTGCGGCGAGATCGACCGCACCGCGCAGGGCGGAGCTGTTGGGACGCGAATTCCGTGGCTGCATGGCACCATCCTCCCCCGTCCGCGCCGCTCCCGGGCACCAACCTGGGAAAACCGCCCCGCGCGGGCTGCGCGGCACCGGCTCCCGGGCCTTCGCCCACCCCCGAAACCTGAACCGTTCGGCGCGGATCCCCACCCGCGCCCGCGCCGCCCCCGTCCCACGGGGTTGCGGCGCCTGGTTGTCACTGCTTTCGCTACGACTCGTAGCGTAACTGGATCGAGGGCCCCCGCCGCAACCCCATCCACCGTTCCCGGGACGTGAGCTGCCCCACTTTCCCGGGCGGCCAGGCTGACCTGGAGTGCGGGGAGTCGCTACCGTTACCGGTCCCACCCATGTTACTTACCAGTAAATCGCAAGGAGGCGCGGTGCCGGCCCCCCAGCCCCCCGTGACCCCGGACCGGCCGGCCCACCAGGACGGCCTCCCGGCAGCCCCGGAGAGCCCCGACAGCACCACCGCCCGGGCCAAGGGCAGGCCGCGCAGCGCCGCCGCCGACCGCGCCATCCTGGACGCCACCCGCGAGGCCCTGGCCGAGCTGGGCTGGGGCGGCCTGACCATGGGCCACGTGGCCACCCGGGCCAAGGTCGCCAAGACCACCCTGTACCGCCGCTGGCCGTCCAAGAACGAGCTGGTGGTGGACGCCGTCGCCAGCCTCTTCGACGAGCTGGTGATGCCCGACCTCGGCAGCCTGCGGGCGGACATCGAGGCGGTGGTGTCCCAGTTCGCCGCCCTGCTGGCCCGGCCGGAGACCCAGGCGGCGCTGCTCGCCCTGTTCGCCGAGGGCACCCGCGACCCGCAGCTGCGGCGGCGGATCCGGGAGGCGATCGTCGACCCGCAGAAGCGCCTCGTCCGGCAGGGCCGGGCGGCCGCGCAGGCGCGCGGCGAGCTGGCCCCGGACTGCGACGAGACGGCGGCCTGCGAGGAGGTGGACATCATCTTCGACACCATCGCCGGGACGGTGGAGCACCGGGTGCTGGTGAGCGGCGAACCGATCACCGCCGAGTGGACCAGGCGGTTCACCACCCTGCTGCTCGGGCCGTTCCCCAGTCTGGTGCCCTGACCGGACGCGGCCCCGCGCCCGGACACGCCGAAGCCGCCCCCGCACGGAATGTGCGGGGGCGGCTTCGGCGTACGGGGCCGGGAGGCGTCAGAACGCGGCGGGCTCCCGGTAGATCCCCCACTCCTCGCGCAGGGCGTTGCAGATCTCGCCGAGGGTCGCCTCCGCCCGGACGGCGTCCAGCATCGGCGGGATCATCGACTCGCCGGAGCGCGCCGCCGCCAGCATGGCGTCCAGTCCGGCCCGCACCGCCGCCTCGTCCCGGCCGGCCTTGCGCTCGCGCAGCACGCGCACCTGCTCGCGCTCGACCTCGTGGCTGACCCGCAGGATCTCCAGCTCGGGGGTGACGCTGCGCGGGTGGCAGTTGACGCCGACGACGCGCTTCTCGCCCTTCTCCACCCCCTGCTGGTACTGGAAGGCCGCCTCGGCGATCTCGCCGGTGAACCAGCCCTCCTCGATCCCGCGCAGGATGCCGGAGGTGATCGGGCCGATCTCGTGGTCCTCGCGGCCCTTGTCCAGGATCCGCTGGAAGATCGCCTCGGCCTGCTGCTCGATCCGGTCGGTGAGCGCCTCGACGTACCAGGAGCCGCCCAGCGGGTCGGCCACGTTGGTGATGCCGGTCTCCTCCATCAGCACCTGCTGGGTGCGCAGGGCGATCTCGGCGGCCTGCTCCGAGGGGAGCGCGAGGGTCTCGTCCAGGGCGTTGGTGTGCAGCGAGTTGGTGCCGCCGAGCACCGCCGAGAGCGCCTCGACGGCGGTGCGGACCACGTTGTTGTACGGCTGCTGCGCGGTCAGCGAGACGCCGGCGGTCTGGGTGTGGAAGCGCAGCCACTGCGCCTTGTCGGTCGTGGCGCCGAAGCGGTCGCGCATCCAGCGGGCCCAGATCCGTCGGGCGGCGCGGAACTTGGCGATCTCCTCGAAGAAGTCGAGGTGCGCGTCGAAGAAGAACGAGAGGCCGGGCGCGAAGACGTCCACGTCCAGGCCGCGGGAGAGGCCCAGCTCGACGTAGGCGAAGCCGTCCGCCAGCGTGTACGCCAGCTCCTGCGCGGCCGTCGCCCCGGCCTCGCGGATGTGGTAGCCGGAGACCGAGAGCGGCTTGTACGCCGGGATGCCCTCGGCGCAGTACGCCATCAGGTCGCCGATCAGGCGCAGGTGCGGCTCGGGGGCGAAGAGCCACTCCTTCTGGGCGATGTACTCCTTGAAGATGTCCGTCTGCAGGGTGCCGTTGAGCACCGCCGGGTCGACGCCCTGGCGCTCGGCGGCGACCAGGTACATGCAGAAGATCGGGACGGCCGGGCCGCTGATCGTCATCGAGGTGGTGACGTCGCCGAGCGGGATGCCCTGGAACAGGACCTCCATGTCGGCGGCCGAGTCGATCGCCACACCGCAGTGGCCGACCTCGCCGAGCGACTTCGGGTCGTCGGAGTCGTAGCCCATCAGGGTGGGCATGTCGAAGGCCACCGAGAGGCCGCCGCCGCCCGCCTCCAGGATCATCCGGTAGCGCTCGTTGGTCTGCTGGGCGTTGCCGAAGCCGGCGAACTGGCGGATGGTCCACGTCCGCCCGCGGTAGCCGGTCGGGTGCAGGCCGCGGGTGAAGGGGTACTCGCCCGGCCAGCCGATCCGCTCGAAGCCCGGCACGGCCTGTCCGGGGGCCGGCCCGTAGACCGGCTCGACCTCGTCGCCGGAGAGGGTGGTGAAGTCCGCGTCCCGCTTGCGGGCGCTGTCGTACCGCTGCTGCCAGCGCTGCCGCCCGCGCTCGATCTCCTCGGCGTCCATGGCCAAGAACTCCGCTCCGTACGGCCGCCACGGCACCGGGCGGCACAGCTATTAGGACGTCCTACTAATTTACTCGGACGTCCTAGTACTTGTCGACGGCAACACGCCCCCGGACCCGCGGACGGGCGCGGACATGCGAAAGGGCGCCCCTCCCCCGGGCGGGGAAGGGGCGCCCTCGCAGGCGCGGCGGGTCAGACGCCGGCGGTCTGGCGGGCGGCCCCGCCGGCCGGCAGCTTGGCGGCGGCCTCCGCGGCCACCCGGCGCTCGGCGAAGAAGGAGGCGAGCGGGATGCAGCCGGCGGCCAGGGTGAAGACCATCCGGCCGAGCGGCCACTTGAGCTTCTGGCCGAGCAGGAAGGTCACCACGAAGTACCCGATGTAGAGGTAGCCGTGCAGCATCGCCACGTACGTGGTCAGGTCCTCGGCGGTGTCGAAGCCGTACTTCGCCACCATGAAGCCGCAGAACACCAGCAGCGCCACGCCGGTCGCCACGGCCAGGGCCCGGTACCAGCCCAGCAGGGGGGTCGCCTTCATACTCACATCGCCTCGCTCGGCAGGATCGGCCGGTACGCCCCGATCCGCGCACCGCTCCGAACGAGGGTAGCCGCCGCTTACGGGTGCGCCGTGCAGCGGCCTCGGGCCCGCCCGGTGGATCACGGCGGCCCCGCGCCGATCCCCACCCGGCCGGCGCCGATCCCTACCCGGCCGGGGTGCCGCCCTCCTCCTCGAAGTCGCCGGCGGCGACCCGCAGCGGCCTGAGCAGCTCGAAGACCTGCCGGCACTGGTCGGCGCCGTACTCCTCCAGGCCGAACTCCATCGCCATCAGCTCCCGGGTGGCGTCCTCCACCGCCTCGCGGCCGCGTGCGGTGATCGAGGCGAGCACGCCCCGGCCGTCCAGCGGGTTGGGGCGGCGGGCGACCAGGCCGGCCCGCTCCAGGCGGTCGACGGTGTTGGTGACGCTGGTCGGGTGGACCATGAGCCGCTCGCCGATCTTGGACAGCGAGAGTTCGCCGGTCCGGCTGAAGGTCAGCAGCACCAGCGCCTCGTAGCGGGCGAAGGTCAGCCCGTACGGCTTGAGCACCGCGTCCACCCGCGAGAGCAGGATCTGGTGGGCGCGCATGATCGAGGTGATCGCCGCCATCGAGGGCACGGAGCCCCAGCGGCGGGTCCAGAGCTCGTCGGCGCGGGCGATCGGGTCGAAGTCGAGTGCGAGGGGCTTGGGCACCTCCTTACCGTACCGGCGGGCGGGACGGGTGTTACCAGGCGTCCTGATGGTGGACAAGCGCGACGCGTGGCGGGATCCCGCCAGTGGGGCGCGCTGGTCCGTACCAGCACGTTGCACACGTGTGAACGGACGCCAACCGCCGCCGACGGGCGGACGGTTGACGCCGGGACGGGCGCTCGGCCCGCGATCAGGCGTCGGTTCGGGCGGTAACCCGCTGAAAGACGGGGCGCTTTGACCGCTTTTGTCGTTCTGTTCACAATCCGCCGGACTGGCGAGACCTGGCCAATTGGTGAACCAGACCTGTCATTTCACTTGTTGGATTGTCATGCTTTCGGCCAGCCCCGTCCGGCAGGCCGTCACCCCACTCATCGGCGGCCCGCCGCTCGACCGCACGGAGCAGCACGTCAGCGCCCGTTCCGCCCCTCAGGTGCCAACCCCGGCACCCCGGAACGCGGTGCGACCGCGCACACGCGGTTTCCCGGAAGGACCTGTACGTGAAGCGAAAGCTCGCAGCCGGCGCCGTACTCTCCGCCACCGCCCTCCTCACCGGCGTCATCCAGGTGAGCACCGCCGCCCAGGCCGCCCCGACCCCGTCGGCCGCGGCCCAGGCCGCGCAGCAGCGCGAGGCCGTCCTCTCGGTGGCGAAGGGTCAGGCCGACCCGCTGGCCAAGGCGCTGGCGCTGGGCGGCCAGGAGAAGCTGGTCGCCAAGGACGCCGTGGTGGACGCCAACGGGACCCGCCACCTCCGCTTCGAGCGCACCTTCGCCGGCCTGCCCGTCCTCGGCGGCGACCTGGTCGTGCACCAGGCCGCCGACGGCGCCGTGAAGTCCGTGGACAAGGCCGTCACCGAGCAGATCGCCCTGCCGAGCCTGACCCCGAAGATCCCCGCCGACCAGGCCTCCGCCCAGGCCTCGGGCGCGGTCCAGGCGACCGTCGGCATCACCGCCGACAAGGACGAGTCCCCGCTGAAGGAGGTCCACCAGGCCGGCGCCGCCCAGCTGGTGGTCTGGGCCGCCGACGGCAACCCGCGTCTGGCGTACCGGACGACCGTCGAGGGCCTGCGCGCCGACGGCACCCCGTCGAGCCAGCTGCTGGTCACCGACGCCGCCACCGGCGAGGTGCTCTCCACCCACGAGCAGGTGCAGACCGCGACCGGCACCGGCAAGGGCGTCTTCGTCGGCACCGTCCCGCTGACCACCACCCAGAGCGGCTCGACCTACCAGCTCAAGGACACCACCCGCGGCGGCCAGTCCACCAGCGACCTCAAGAACCGGACCTCCGGCTCGGGCACCCTGTACACCGACGCCGACAACACCTGGGGCACCGGCACCGTCTCCAGCGGCCAGTCGGCCGCGGTGGACGCGCAGTTCGGCGCGGCGGCCACCTGGGACTACTACAAGAACTCCTTCGGCCGTCTCGGCATCAAGAACAACGGGGTCGGCGCCACCAGCCGCGTGCACTACGGCCGGAACTACGTGAACGCGTTCTGGAACGACTCCTGCTTCTGCATGACCTACGGTGACGGCGACGGCAACACCCACCCGCTGACCGAGCTCGACGTGGCCGGCCACGAGATGACCCACGGCGTCACCTCGGCCACCGCGGGCCTCAACTACTCGGGCGAGTCCGGCGGCCTCAACGAGGCCACCTCGGACATCTTCGGGACCATGGTCGAGTTCTCCGCCAACCTGGCGTCCGACACCCCGGACTACCTGATCGGCGAGCTGATCGACATCAACGGCGACGGCACGCCGCTGCGCTACATGGACAAGCCCTCCAAGGACGGCGGCTCCGCCGACTCCTGGTCCTCCGGCGTCGGCAACCTGGACGTCCACTACTCGTCCGGCGTGGCCAACCACTTCTTCTACCTGCTGGCCGAGGGCAGCGGCGCCAAGACCATCAACGGCGTCGCCTACAACAGCCCGACCTCGAACGGCTCCACCGTCACGGGCATCGGCCGGACCAAGGCCGCGGCCATCTGGTACCGCGCCCTGACCGTGTACTGGACCTCCACCACCAACTACAAGGGCGCCCGCACCGGCACCCTGAGCGCGGCGGCCGACCTCTACGGCGCGGGCAGCGCCGAGTACAACGCGGTGGCGGCCGCGTGGAGCGGCGTCAACGTCAACTGACGCCGGCGCCGAAGGGGCGCCCGGGGTCCTCACTGGGAGGGGAGGCCCCGGGCGCTCCGGCGCTCCCGGGGCCGACCGGACGGCGGGACCCCGCGGCCGACCGGCGTTCCCGCGCCCGAGCAGACCCCGGGGCCCGCCGGGTAGCAAGCGGCACAGCCCCCGGCAAGCCCGCCCGCTGGCGGGATCCCGCCAGCGGGCAAACCCCGCGAACCGGGCACCCGACCCACCCGAACCACCCGTACCGGCGACTGGCGAGACCTGGCCAATACCGGCCGCCGCCCTGTCCTTTCCCGCACCGAACTTGTCATGCTTCTGACCAAGCCCCGTTCGACGGCCGTCACCCCCACCCACCGACGGGCCGTCAAGGACCGCACGGGAGCAGCACGTCAGCGCCCTACCGCCCCACGGCGCCAACCCCGGCACCCCGGTATGCGGCGCGACCGCGCACACGCGGTTTCCCGGAAGGAACCCCGTACGTGAAGCGAAAGCTGACAGCCGGAGCCGTACTCTCCGCCACCGCCCTGCTGGCCGGCGCCATCCAGGTCGCCGCCGCCCCCGCCCAGGCCGCCGCCCCCTCGCCCGTCCAGCAGCGCGAGGCGCTGATCGCCCTGGCCGGCGGCGAGGCCGCCCCGGTGGCGCGGGCGCTCGCGCTCGGTGGCCAGGAGAAGCTGGTGGTCAAGGACGCGGTGCTGGACACCAACGGCGACCGGCACCTGCGGTACGAGCGGACCCTGGGCGGCCTGCCGGTGCTCGGCGGCGACCTGGTGGTGCACCAGAAGGCCAACGGCACGATCACCTCGGTGGACCGGGCCTACGAGGGCCGGCTCGCGCTGGCGAGCCTCACCCCGGCGCTGTCGGCCGACAAGGCCTCCGCGCAGGCGCTCGGCGCGGTCCGCGCCACCGTCGGCATCGCCCCCGACGCGGACGAGGCGGCGATCAGCCGGGTCGACGGCGCCGGCGCGGCGCAGCTGGTGGTCTGGGCCGCCGACGGCAACCCGCGGCTCGCCTACCAGACCGTGGTCCACGGGCAGCGGGCCGACGGCACCCCGAGCAGCCAGCGACTGGTCACCGACGCCGCCACCGGGGCCCTGCTCTCCAGCCACGAGGAGTTCCAGACCGCGACCGGCAGCGGCAAGGGCGTCCACGTCGGTTCGGTCACGCTGACCACCACCCAGAGCGGCTCGACCTACCAGCTCAAGGACGCCTCCCGGGGCAACCAGTGGACCGGCAACGCGGCCAGCGGCAACGCCCTGTACACCGACGCGGACAACGTCTGGGGCAACGGCCTGGCCTCCAACACCCAGTCCGCCGCCGTGGACGCCCAGTTCGGCGCGGCGGCCACCTGGGACTACTACAAGAACACCTTCGGCCGTAGCGGCATCAAGAACAACGGCGTCGGCGCGAGCAGCCGGGTGCACTACGGCAACGCCTACGTGAACGCGTTCTGGAACGACTCGTGCTTCTGCATGACGTACGGCGACGGCACCGGCAACGCCAACCCGCTGACCGCGATCGACGTGGCCGGCCACGAGATGACCCACGGCGTCACCTCCGCCACCGCCGGGCTGGTCTACTCCGGGGAGTCCGGCGGCCTCAACGAGGCCACCTCGGACATCTTCGGCACGATGGTCGAGTGGTACGCCAACCTGCCGGGCGACGTGCCGGACTACCTGATCGGCGAGAAGATCAACATCTTCGGCAACGGCAAGCCGCTGCGCTACATGGACCAGCCCTCCAAGGACGGCAAGTCCAAGGACGCCTGGTACTCCGGGGTCGGCAACATCGACGTCCACTACTCCTCGGGCGTGGCCAACCACTTCTTCTACCTGCTGGCCGAGGGCAGCGGCGCCAAGACCATCAACGGGGTCAGCTACAACAGCCCGACCTCCAACGGCTCCACCGTCACGGGCATCGGCCGGAACAAGGCCGCCGCGATCTGGTACCGGGCGCTGACCACCTACTTCACCTCGACCACCAACTACAAGGCCGCCCGCACGGCGACCCTGAAGGCGGCGTCGGACCTCTACGGCGGCACCAACAGCACCGAGTACAAGGCGGTCGCCGCGGCCTGGAGCGCGGTGAGCGTCAACTAGTGCGGCGATGAGGCCGGGGCCCGGCGACGGACGCCCCGACCGCCTCCGAAACGGCAGCAGGCTGCCGGGGCCACTGGGAGAGGGGCCCCGGCAGCCTGTCTGCTCGCCGGCGGGAGGGTCAGGCGGCGGCGGGCTCGCGCACCGGCGCGAGCTCGCCGCGCTCCTCCTTCTTCAGGGTGCGCTCGGCGAAGAAGCCGCCGGTGGGCAGCACCGAGAGGACGAACAGCAGGATGCCGCGCTTGGCGTCCCACTTCTGCGTCTGCCACGCCATGATCCAGAAGACCACGTACAGGATGAACAGGATCCCGTGGACCATGCCCATCACCGGCACCGCGTCGAAGCTGGTGGTGCGCTTGAGCACCGAGCAGACCAGGAGCAGGAGGAAGGAGAGGCCCTCGGGGCCGGAGACCAGGCGCAGGCGGTGGACGGCGCTGCTGTTCACGATGGGTACCTCGTATGGGGGGTCGGAGATCGCTTGTGAACCGGCGCACAAGCATCCCCGCCATTATCACCGAGCACACGTCCGGGCCTGCGGCCGGGGTCCGCCCCCGACCCGTCGCCCGCCCCGGACCGGCCGCCCGACCGGCCGCCCTCCCCGACCGGCCGCCCCGACCGGGACCGCCCCATTTGTCGCAGGCCGGTACCAGAACGCCGACGCCCCCTCCCCGGGCCGGGCCGGGGCCCGCTACATTTCGCCCGTGGCACAGTTTCGACTCCAAGGGTCCAAGACGCTCGCCGTCGACATGACGGGCGACGGCGTCAAAGCCAGAAACGGCTCGATGGTCGCTTACACCGGCCAGATGAGCTTCAAGAAGCTCACCGGCGGCGGCGACGGCCTGCGCGGCATGGTGACCCGGCGCCTGACCGGCGAACAGATGGTCGTCATGGAGGTGAAGGGGCAGGGCACCTGCTACTTCGCCGACCGGGCGACCGAGATCAACCTGGTCAGGCTGAACGGCGAGACGCTCTACGTCGAGTCGGACAACCTGCTCTGCACCGAGGGCACGCTGAAGACCGGCACCACCTTCACCGGGCTCAACGGCATCTCCTCCGGCAACGGCCTCTTCACCACCAAGGTGGAGGGCCACGGCTGGGCCGCCGTCACCTCCAAGGGGCCGGCCATCATCCTGCGGGTCACCCAGGGCATGCCCCTGCGGGTCGACCCGGGGGCGTACGTGGCGCACACCGGCAACCTGAGCCGCAGCCTGAAGTCGGGCGCCGGCTGGTCCACCTTCATCGGCGAGGGCGGCGGCGAGGCCGTCCAGGTGGAGTTCACCGGCGAGGGCCTGGTGTACGTGCAGCCGTCCGAGAAGCTGACCGTCGGGGGCGACGTCTGATGCCGTTCACCAGGATCAACAACAAGATGATCGAGGCCCGGGTCGTCCCCGGGCAGCGGCTGTTCAGCCAGCGCGGCGCGATGCTCGCGTACACCGGCGAGGTGCGGTTCACCCCGAACATCACCGGCGGGCAGGGCGGGGTCATGTCGATGATCGGCCGCCGGGTGGCCAACGAGGACACCCCGCTGATGACGGTCGAGGGCCAGGGCAGCGTGATGTTCGGCCACGGCGGCCACCACGTCCACGTGATCGACCTGAACGGCGACACCCTGTACGTCGAGGCGGACCGGCTGCTGGCCTTCGAGGGCACGCTGCAGCAGTCCACCATGTTCATGGGCTCGCAGGGCGGCGTGATGGGCATGGTCCGCGGCCAGGTGACCGGCCAGGGCCTGTTCACCACCAAGCTGGAGGGCCACGGCGCGGTCGCGGTGATGGCGCACGGCGGCGTCTTCGAGCTGCCGATCACCCCGCACCAGCCGGTGCACGTCGACCCCCAGGCCTACGTCGCCCACCGCGGCCAGGTCCAGAACAAGCTGTCCACCGCGCTGGGTTGGCGCGACATGATCGGCCGCGGCTCCGGCGAGGCGTTCCAGCTGGAGCTGTCCGGCAACGGCACGGTGTTCGTGCAGGCGAGCGAGGAGAAGCTCTGATGTCCTACCCGCCGCAGCCCCCGTACGGACAGCCGCACGACCCGTACGGCCAGCCGTCGCCGTACGGCCAGCCCTCGCCGTACAACCAGCCCACCCAGCCGGGCTTCCCGGCCGCCCCGCCGCCGCCCGGCTACGGCCCGCCGCCCGGCCAGGGGTACCCGCCCCCGCCGCCGCAGGGCTACCCTGCCCAGCCGCCGCAGCAGTACGCCCAGGAGCAGTACGGCGGCGCCCAGGCCCCGCTGCCCAAGGCGCAGGACGGCTCGGGCCCGGTGGTGCACGACGTGCACAGCCTGCCGGCCAACGACAACGTCAACCCGTACGCCTTCTCGGTCGACCTGAACGGCTCGTACTTCCTGCAGAAGGGCAAGATGATCGCCTACTACGGCGACATCTCCTTCAAGGGCGTGGGCGCCGGCGCGATCGACCGGATGCTCGGCATGCACTTCAACTCGCCGATGCACGCGGCGGACTGGGTGGTCGCCGAGGGCCGGGGCAAGCTGCTGCTCGCCGACCGCGCCTTCGACCTCAACTCCTACGACCTGGAGGACGGCAACCTCACCGTCCGTTCGGGCAACCTGCTGGCCTTCGAGCCGACGCTGAAGCTCAAGCAGTCGATCATCCCCGGGTTCCTCACCCTGATCGGCACCGGCAAGTTCGTCGCCGCCTCCAACGGCCCGGTGCACTTCGTCGAGCCGCCGATCCGGGTGGACCCGCAGGCCCTGGTCGGCTGGGCGGACTGCCCGGCGCCCTGCCACCACTACGACCACGACTACATGCACGGGGTGATCGGCGGCATCCGCCGGCTCACCGGACTGGGCGGCGCCTCCGGCGAGGAGCACCAGTTCGAGTTCATCGGCGCCGGCCAGGTGCTGCTGCAGTCGACCGAGGTGCTGATGGCCGAGCGCGCGGTCGGCCAGGTGCACGCCGAGGCGGGCGTGCCGATGGGCGGGGTGCCCCCGCAGCACGCTTCGGGCCACGGCAGCCAGCTGCCCAACGTCAACGTCCCCGGGCTCGGTAACCTGGGCGATCTCGGGCGGCGCTTCGGCCTGTAAACTCGTACAAGATTGAACTAAATGCGGTATGCTGGGCGCATGGATACGCACACCATCGACGCCGCGGACGTCTCCCCCTCGGAACCCGAGGAGGAGACTCCCTGGCTGACCGCCAGGGAGCAGCGGATGTGGCGCGCCCATCTGGAGGTCGCCAAGCTGCTGGACTACCAGCTCGGCCGCGAGCTCCAGCCGCACAACCTGGCGATCAACGACTACGAGATCCTGGTCGTGCTCTCCGAGGCGCCCGAGCGGCGGATGCGGATGACGGACCTGGCCACCGCGACCCTGCAGTCCAAGAGCCGGCTCTCGCACCAGATCACCCGGATGGAAACGGCCGGGCTGGTGCTGCGGCAGGAGTGCCCGGGCGACCGGCGCGGCCTGTACGCCCACCTCACCGAGCACGGCTGGGCGACCATGCAGCGGGTCGCACCCGATCACGTGCGCAGCGTCCGCGCGCACTTCATCGACCGGTTCACGCCCGAGCAGCTGGACGCGATGTACGAGGCGCTGGCCCCGGTCGCCGAGCACCTGCGCGGGCTGCGCGGTCGCGCCTGAGCGGCCGCCCCGGCGCGAAACGCCCGCGATGGACGAGGCGCCGGCCCCGGCCACCGAGCCCCGACGCCGGAGGGCCGGCTCCCACCACGGGAGCCGGCCCTCCGGCGTACTGCCGTCCCGGGGTCAGCCCCGGGTGAGCCCGGCGACCAGCTCGTCGGCCGCGCGGTACGGGTCCAGCTCGCCGGCCACCACCCGCTCGGCCAGGTTGGCCAGGTGGCGGTCGCCGTGCAGGTCGCCGATCCGGGCCCGCAGCGCGGCCAGGGCGATCGCCTCGACCTCGTCGGCGGCCCGGCGGCGCCGGCGCGTGGCCAGCTCGCCGTGCTCCTCCAGCCAGGCGCGGTGCTTCTCCAGCGCCTCGACCACCTCGTCCAGGCCCTCGCCGCGGGCGGCGACGGTCTTCACGATCGGCGGGCGCCAGTCCCCCGCGTCGCGGGCCTCGCCGAGGCCGAGCATGTGGTTCAGCTCCCGGGCGGTGGCGTCGGCGCCGTCCCGGTCGGCCTTGTTCACCACGAAGACGTCGCCGATCTCCAGGATCCCGGCCTTGGCGGCCTGGATCCCGTCCCCCATGCCGGGGGCCAGCAGCACCACGGTGGTGTCCGCCTGGGCGGCGATCTCCACCTCGGACTGACCGACGCCGACGGTCTCGACCAGGATCACGTCGCAGCCCGCCCCGTCCAGTACCCGCAGCGCCTGCGGGGCCGCCCAGGAGAGGCCGCCGAGGTGGCCGCGGGTGGCCATCGAGCGGATGAAGACCTCGGGGTCGGTGGCGTGGTCCTGCATCCGGACCCGGTCGCCGAGCAGCGCGCCGCCGGAGAACGGCGAGGAGGGGTCGACGGCCAGCACGCCGACCCGCTTGCCGAGCCGCCGGTACGCGGAGACCAGGGCGGAGGTGGAGGTCGACTTGCCCACGCCCGGCGAGCCGGTCAGGCCGACGGTGTAGGCGCGGCCGGTGTACGGCGCGAGCGCCGCCATCACCTCGCGCAGTTCGGGGGCGGCGTTCTCGACCAGCGAGATCAGCCGGGCCACGGCGCGCGGACGGCCCTGTCGGGCCTGCTCGACCAGCGTCGCGACATCGATCATCAGCAGCTCCTACCGCCAAAGGGCTGCGGACCGCTTGTGGCGGTCCGCAGCCCGAGAAGTGAGTCGACCCGTCAGGCCTTCGGGACCCGGACGATCAGCGCGTCGCCCTGGCCACCGCCGCCGCACAGCGCGGCCGCGCCGACGCCGCCGCCGCGGCGCTGCAGCTCCAGCGCCAGGTGCAGCACCACGCGGGCGCCGGACATGCCGATCGGGTGGCCGAGCGCGATCGCGCCGCCGTTGACGTTGACGATGTCCGCGGAGACGCCGAGGTCCTTCATGGACTGGTGGGCGACGGCCGCGAAGGCCTCGTTGATCTCGATCAGGTCGAGGTCGCCGACCTCCAGGCCCTCCTTGGCCAGCGCGTGCTTGATCGCGTTGGACGGCTGCGACTGCAGCGAGTTGTCCGGGCCGGCCACGTTGCCGTGGGCGCCGATCTCGGCGATCCAGGTCAGGCCCAGCTCCTCGGCCTTGGCCTTGCTCATCACGACCACGGCGGCGGCGCCGTCGGAGATCTGCGAGGAGGTGCCGGCGGTGATCGTGCCGTCCTTGGCGAAGGCCGGGCGCAGCTTGCCCAGGCCCTCGACGGTGGTGTCCGCGCGGATGCCCTCGTCCTGACTGAAGACGACCGGCTCGCCCTTGCGCTGCGGGATCTCGACGGGGACGATCTCGGCCTCGAAGAGGCCGTTCTGCTGCGCCTTGGCGGCCCGCTGGTGCGAGGCGGCGGCGATCTCGTCCTGCACGTCGCGCGGGATGCCGAGGCGGGCGTTGTGCTTCTCGGTCGACTCGCCCATCGGGATGTTCTCGTAGGCGTCGGTCAGGCCGTCGTAGGCCATCGCGTCGAGCATCTCGATCGCGCCGTACTTGAAGCCCTCGCGGGACTTCGGCAGCAGGTGCGGCGCGTTGGTCATCGACTCCTGGCCGCCGGCCACCACGATGTCGAACTCGCCGGCGCGGATCAGCTGGTCGGCGAGCGCGATGGCGTCCAGGCCGGAGAGGCAGACCTTGTTGATGCTGAGCGCCGGGACGTTCATCGGGATGCCGGCCTTGACGGCGGCCTGGCGGGCCGGGATCTGGCCGGCACCGGCCTGCAGCACCTGGCCCATGATCACGTACTGGACCTGGTCGCCCGAGACGCCGGCCCGCTCCAGGGCACCCTTGATCGCGACGGCGCCGAGCTCGGCGCCGGAGAAGCCCTTGAGCGAGCCGAGCAGGCGACCCATCGGGGTCCGCGCACCGGCAACGATCACAGAGGTGGTGTTGGTCATGGGACGGGCCCCTTCGCACGTCGTGGCCAGGTGAGGATGCGCTCAATGTACTGACCTGTAACCCGCCCGTCACCGGACCGACGGTGTGATCGAGCGCACTGGCACTGTCCAGTCAACACCGTGTCAAGCCGATCCGGGTGAACCCCGCCGTGCGGCCGGCCGTGTGAGCAGGCTCGCACCTCCATCACTGGCGCGGACAGGTCGCATGCGCTGCACTGTTGGCGTCCCGTCGCCCGCCCAGAACCGGAGGCCATCGTGCTGACCCGCATCGACCACATCGGCATCGCCTGCCGCGACCTCGACAAGACCGTCGAGTTCTACCGCGCCACCTACGGCTTCGAGGTCTTCCACAGCGAGGTCAACGAGGAGCAGGGGGTGCGCGAGGCCATGCTCAAGATCAACGACACCGGCGACGGCGGCGCCTCCTACCTCCAGCTGCTGGAGCCCACCCGGCCCGACTCCACCGTCGCCAAGTGGCTGGAGAAGAACGGCGAGGGCGTCCACCACATCGCCTTCGGCACCGCCGACGTCGACGGCGACGCCGAGGCGATCCGCGGCAAGGGCGTCCGGGTCCTCTACGACGAGCCCCGGATCGGCTCGATGGGCTCGCGGATCACGTTCCTGCACCCCAAGGACTGCGGCGGCGTGCTGACCGAGCTGGTCACCTCGGCCGAACCGGGCGCGCACGAGGCCCACTGAGCCGCCCGGCGGGTGCCGCTCCCGGGCGGCACCCGCCGGTGACCCGTCAGTAATGTCGGCCAATGCCCGGAAAACTCCCACGCGGCCATTCCCCGGCCGAACACTCCCACTACAATGCCCAGGTGCGCGAAGGCTCCGGGGGACGGAGACGTCGGGCACGGCCGATGACAGGCCTGTCCGCCCTCCGGTGGTCGGCCCGTCGCAGGGGAGTCCATTACGCGGGCACGGCTGAACAGTCGCAGTTCGGATCTGTCACCATTCTCCACAAGGCAAGAGTTCGCCCAGGAGTCCACTCGGACGGGGGAACGCGGCACGACCGCGCTCCGTCGCCCGCCAGGACTCCGACAACCGCGGCGGACGCCCCTGCGAGGGGTCGTCCACCGGCTGCGGATGCAAGGACCAGTCGGACCGGGGCCCCGGACAAACGGGTGCCCGGGAACGGCCGGGTCGAGGACGCGACCAGGAGATGGATGGGACCGCGGAGTGCGGGGCTACGACCGCTACGAGGTTGATGATCACCTCTCCCAGTTCGAGGCCGAGATGGATCGGACTCGAAAGGAGCGGGACAAGACCGCCGAGCATGCCGAGGACCTCGCCTACCAGGTGGAGGTGCTCCGGGCCAAGCTGCACGAGTCCCGCCGCATGCTCGCCCAGCCGCGTGCCTTCGACGCCGTCTCCGGCCAGGCCGAGCAGATGCTCCGCACCGCCGAGATGCAGGCGCAGCAGCTGCGCGCCGACGCCGAGCGTCAGCTGCGCGACTCCCAGGCCGCCACCCAGCGGATCATGGCGGAGGCCGCCGAGCGCACCGCCCGGCTGGAGGCCGAGCTGGCCGCCCGCCGCCGCCAGCTGGAGGACGAGCTCACCGAGCTGCGGCGCAGCGCCGAGCAGCACGTCAAGGAGAACGTCAGCTGGGCCGAACAGACCCGGGCCGGCCACGAGCAGGAGGCCCAGCGCCTGCTCCAGGAGGCCCGCGGCGAGGCCGACCGGTTGATGGCCGCGGCCCGCGCCGAGGCCGCCGCCCTGGCCGACCAGGCCCGCGCGCAGACCGCCGCCGACGTCGACGCCGCCCGCGGTGAGGCCCAGGCCGCCGCCGAGGCCGCCCTCCAGCGCGCCCAGACCGACGCCGAGCGGCTGCTGCGCGCCGCCTCCGAGCAGGCCCAGCAGGCCGGCGCCCAGGCCGCCGCCGACGTCGACGCCGCCCGTGGCGCGGCCCAGCAGCAGCTGGCCGCCGCCCGCGGTGAGGCCCAGCAGCAGCTCGCCGCCGCCCACGCCGCCGCCGAGCACCAGCTCGCCGCCGCGCAGGCCGAGATCGGCCGGCTCAAGGAGGCCGCCGCCGCCGAGCAGCAGCGCGCCCAGGAAGCCCTCGGCCACGCCCAGGCCGAGATAGAGCGGCTGCGCGCCGAGGCGATCGCCGAGGCCGAGCGGACCAGGCGGGAGGCCGCCGAGCTGCGCGCCCAGGCCGAGGCCGCCGCCGAGCAGCTGCAGGCCGACGCCGAGGCCGCCGCCGTGCGCAAGGTCGCGGACGGCGAGGCCGCCAGCGAGCAGCGCTCGCAGACCGCCCGGGCCGAGGTGGCCCGGATGGTCGCCCAGGCCACCAAGGAGGCCGAGGCCATCAAGGCCGAGGCCGCCACCAAGCAGGCCGAGGCCGACGCCGCCAAGGCCGCCGCCGCCGAGGAGGGCGAGCGGCTGCGCGCCACCGCCGAGTCGGTGGCCGGGGAGCTGCGTACCGAGGCCGAGGCCGCGATCGCCGAGATGCGGGCCCAGGCCGAGCGCGACGTCGCCGAGCTGCGGGCGCAGGCCGAGGCCGCCGCCGAGCGGCTGCGCAGCGAGGCCGAGGAGGCCGGCCGCGCGGCCGGCGCCAAGGACGCCACCGTCCACCTCGCCAAGGCCGCCAGGACCGCCGAGGAGGTGCTCGGCCGGGCCGACCAGGACGCCGCGACCACCCGGGCCGAGGCCGCCGCGGAGGCCGAGCGGATCCGGGCCGAGGCCGCCGCCGAGGCCGAGCGGCTGCGCGAGCAGGCGCGGGCCGCCGTCGAGCAGGCGCAGAACGCCGCCCTCGACGACGCCGCGGCCGTCCGCGAGCGCATCCAGGAGATGCAGGACGAGGCCGCCCGGCTGCGGGCCGAGGCGGAGGAGCTGCGCGCCCAGGCCGCCGCCGAGGCCGACCGGACCCGGGGCGAGGCCCGCCGTCAGGCCGTCGTCCAGATCGAGGAGTCGGCGAAGAGCGCCGAGGAGCTGCTCACCAAGGCCAAGACCGACGCGGACGAGCTGCGCGCCGGCGCGGCCGCCGAGATCGAGCGGCAGCGCGCCCAGGCCCAGGAGCAGGCCGCCGAGACCCAGGGGCGCGCCGAGCAGACCCTGGAGCGGGCCCGCGCCGAGGCCGCCAAGACCGTCGCCGCCGCCGAGCAGCAGGGCCAGGACGCGCTCGCCGCCGCCAAGGCCGCGGCCGCCGAGAACCGCGCCGCCGCCGAGCGGGAGACCGCCGAACTGCGCCGCGAGGCAACCGAGTTCGACCAGCGGGTGCGGGCCGAGGCGGGCGCCGCGGCGGAGGCGCTGCGGACCGACGCCCAGGCCGAGGCCACCGCCGTCCGGGACGCCGCGATCGCCGACGCCGAGCGGCTGCGCACCGAGGCCGACACCGAGGCGGCCCGCCTCCGGGGCGAGGCCGAAGCGGCCGCCGAGGCCCTGCGCGAGGAGAGCCGACGCGAGCGCGAGGAGGCCGCCGCCGGGCTGCTCCGCGAGCGCGAGGAGACCGCCGAGCAGCTGGCCGCCGCCCGGACCGCCCGCGAGCAGTCCGAGCAGGCCGCCGCCGAGCTGACCGAGCGCACCACGGCCGACACCGCGGCCCGGCGCGAGAGCGCCGAGGCGTACGCCGACCGGGTCCGCACCGAGGCCGAGCGGACCGCCGCCGAGCTCTCCGAGCAGACCGCCGCCGAGACCTCCCGGCTGCGCACCGAGGCCGAGGAGGCGCTGGAGAGCGCCCGGGCCACCGCCGAGCAGCGGCTGGCCGAGGCCGAGGAGACCGCCGGAACGCTGCGCGAGCGTGCCGAGGCCGACCTCGCGCTGGCCGCCGAACAGGCCGAGACGGTCCGCGCCGAGGCCGGCCGGGAGTTGTCCCAGGCCCGCGCCACCGCCGACTCCCTCCGCGCCGAGGCCGAGGCCGAGCTCGACCGGGCCCGCGCCGAGGGCGAGGAGCTGGTCGAGGCCGGCAAGGCCGAGGCCGCCCGCCTGGTCGCCGTCGCCGAGGACGAGGCCGCCGAGGTCCGTCAGTCGGTGGCCGGCATGCACGAGGCCGCCTCGCAGCAGATCGCCGAACTCCGGGCCACCGCGGAGGCGGAGGCCGCCGAGACCCGCCGCGAGGCCGAACAGGCCGCCGGCGAGTTGCGCGACACCGCCGAGCGGGAGAGCGCGGAGCTGCGCGAGCTGGCCGAGCGTGAGACCACCGAGCTGCGCGAGCGGACCGACCGCGCCGTGGCCGAGCTGCGCGACACCGCCGAGCGCGAGACCGCCGAGCTGCGGGCCCTGGCCGACCGCGAGACCGCCGAGCAGCGCGCCGAGGCCGAGCGCGAGACGGACGACCTGCGGGCCCGGACCGCCGCCGAGACGACCGCCCTGCGCGAGCAGACCGAGCAGGAGCTGACCGCCGAACGCGAGGCCGCCGAGGCCGAGCTGGCCCACCGGCGCGCCGAGGCGCAGGCCTACGACGAGCGGCTGCGCACCGAGGCCGAGGCCGAGCTGCAGGCCGCCCAGGAGGCCGCCGAGCAGCACCGCGCCGAGGCCGGGGAGCAGGCCGCCCGGACGGTCGCCGCCGGCGAGGAGCGGGCCGCCGCCACGGTCGCCGAGGCCGAGGAGTTCGCCGCCACGCTGCGCGGCGAGGCCGAGGAGTACGCACTCGCCACCCGCACCCTCGCGGACGAGTACGACTCGGCCACCCGCGCCCGTGCCGACGCCTACGACGCCGACACCCGCGAGGCCGCCGAGCAGTTCGACAAGGCCACCCGTGAGCACGCCAAGTCCGTGCTGGAGAAGGCCTTCGCCGACGCCGAGGCGCTGGGCGAGGACGCCCAGACCACCGCGCTGGCGACCACCGCCGCCGCCGAGGAGCAGGCCGACGCGATGGTCGCGGCCGCCCGTAAGGAGGCCGACCGGCTGGTCGCCGCCGGCGAGGCCGCCGGGCAGGCCGAGGTCGAGAAGGGCCGGTCCGACGCCGACGCGCTGCTCTCCGAGGCCCGCCGGGACGCCACCGCGATCCGCGAGCGCGCCGAGGAGCTGCGCGAGCGCACCGACGCCGAGGTGGAGGCCCTGCACGAGCGCGCCCGCAAGGAGAACGCGCAGGCCATGAAGTCGGCCGGCGAGCGGGTGGACGCGCTGGTGACGGCCGCCCAGGACCAGCTGACCGAGGCCGAGGAGCAGGCGGTGGCCACCGTCGCCGAGGCCGAGGAGCGGGCGGCGGCGCTGGTCGCGGCCGCCGAGGACCGCGCCAACGAGCTGACCTCGGAGGCGTCCGCCGAGGCCAGCAAGGTCCGGATCTCCGCGGTCCGCAAGGCGGAGAGCCTGCTGAAGGAGGCCGAGACCAAGCTCGCCGACTCGACCGACCGCGCCGAGGCCCTGATCGTCAAGGCCGAGGCCAAGCTCAAGTCGGCGCAGGACGAGGCCGAGGAGAAGCTGGAGTCCGCGTCGACCGAGGCCGAGAAGCGGCTGCGCACCGCCGACGAGGCCGCGGACGAGCAGATCGAGCTGGCGAAGGCCGAGGCGGAGCGCGTGCTCTCCGAGGCGCGGGCCGAGGCGAAGCGGGTCACCGACGAGGGCCGCCGCGAGCTGGACGAACTGGTGCGCCGTCGGAAGGACATCAACACCGAGATCTCCAGGGTGCAGGACGTCCTGTCCGCCCTGGAGGCATTCGAGGCACCGTCACCGGTCGCCCAGGCCAACGGGGGAAGCAGCGGCAGGAAGGACGGGGGTGCCAAGGCGGGTGCCGGAGTTGGCGCCCCCCGGTCGGGTGGCAATCGCTCCAAGAGCGCACCACCCGATTGAGCGGACATTGTCCGCGAGACAACGGCATTTCGCCGTCGACACTCCGGTACCGTGTCAGGATTCCCTCAACCACCTCAGCGGTTTGACGACAGGAAGCCCAGAACCCCATGAGCGACAGTCACTCCCCTCACGGCTTCGACCTGGTGCGCCGTGGGTACGAGCGTGCCCAGGTCGACGAGCGGATCACCAAGCTGGTGGCCGACCGTGACAGTGCGCTGACCCGGATCAGCGCGCTGGAGAAGCGCATCGAGGAGCTCCACCTGGAGACCCAGACCGCCCAGGCGGCGGTCGCCGAGCAGGAGCCGTCGTACGCCGGTCTCGGTGCCCGGGTCGAGAAGATCCTGCGTCTCGCCGAGGAGGAGGCCAAGGACCTGCGCGACGAGGCGCACCGCGCCTCCGAGCAGCACCGCGAGCTCGCCGAGGCCGCTGCGCAGCAGGTCCGCACCGAGGCCGAGAACTACGCCAAGGACCGCAAGGCCAAGGCCGAGGACGAGGGCCTGCGGATCGTCGACAAGGCCAAGAGCGACGCCGCCCAGCTGCGTGCCGAGGCCAACAAGGACGCGCAGAACAAGCGCGAGGAGGCGGACGCCCTCTTCGAGGAGACCCGCACCAAGGCCGCCCAGGCCGCGCTGGAGTTCGAGACCAACCTGGCCAAGCGCCGGGAGCAGTCCGAGCGCGACCTGGCCGCCCGTCAGGCCAAGGCCGAGAAGCGCCTCGCCGAGATCGAGCACCGGGCCGAGCAGCTGCGCCTGGAGGCCGAGAAGCTGCGCACCGACGCCGAGCGCCGGGCCCGCCAGACCGTCGAGACGGCCCAGCGCCAGTCCGAGGACATCGTGGCCGACGCCAACGCCAAGGCTGACCGGATCCGCAGCGAATCCGAGCGCGAGCTGGCGGCGCTCACCAACCGCCGCGACAGCATCAACGCCCAGCTGACCAACGTCCGCGAGATGCTGGCGACGCTGACCGGCGCGGCCGTGGCCGCCGCCTCGCTGCCGAACGACGACACCATGGGCGTGCCCGCCCAGCAGTCGCGCTGACGCTCCGGCCGAACGGGCCCCCACCCCTCCCGGGGCGGGGGCCCGTTCCGCTGTCCGCTGCCGGCCGGCAGCCGCGCCTCAGCGCGGGTAGGCCCCGTCCGGCCGCTGGTGGCCGCAGCTGAGCTGGTTGCCGTCGTCGTCCGAGACGGTGCCGAACCACGAGGTGCACCAGACCGACACCGAGTCCGGCCAGTACTGCACCTCGAAGGGGTGCCCCGAGCCGTAGTCCCCGTACGAGGTGACGATGAACGTCTCCCCCGGGCGGAGCCAGTAGTCCTCGCCGAGCGGCTCCAGGGTCAGCTCGACCAGGCTCTCCCCGCGGTTGGTGACGGGCATCCGGCCGGTGACCTCCAGTGCCGAGAAGTCCCAGGCACCCGGCTCCCCGGCGGGCTCGTTCGTCCCGTCGCCCCGCTCCCCGCTGCGCCCGCTCATCCCGCCACCCGCTCCAGCAGTCGGCACACGGCGGCGTTGAACTCCTCGGGCGCCTCCAGCGCGCTCAGGTGGCCCACGCCGGGGATGACGGTCAGCTCGGCGGCCGGCAGCGCCCGGACCATCAGATCGGCCTCGGAGAGCGGCACCAGGCCGTCCTGCTCCCCCGCCACCACCGCGGTCGGCACCCGGAGACCGGCCAGCACGTCCAGGGCCTCCAGCCGGGCCGCCATCGCCCGCTGCGCCCAGGCGACCGCGGCCGGCGCCGCCCCGGCGACCATCTTCTGCACCCGCTCGACCAGGTGGCCGGAGTCCGGGCCGAGCTGGTTCGCCGCCGTCTTCTCGTCCAGCAGCAGCTGGACGCTGTCGCGGGCCAGCACCGCGGCGGCGATCCGCTCCCGGTTGGCACGGACCGCCTCGGCGTCGGCGGTGGCCCTGGTGTTGGCCAGCAGCAGGCCGGCCAGCCGGTCCGGGTGGCGGCGGGCGAAGGCCAGCGCGACGTACCCGCCCATCGAGAGGCCGCCGACCACGGCCCGCTCGATCCCGGCCGCGTCCAGCAGCAGGGCGACGTCGTCGGCGACCGCGTCCAGCGAGGGCTCGCCGGTGCCCAGCTCGGTGCCGCCGAAGCCGCGCTGGTCGGGGGCGAGCACCCGGGCCCGGTGGCCGGTCGGTCCGGGCAGGGCGTCCAGTTGGGCGGACCACATCGATGCGTCGAGCGGGAAGGCGTGCAGCAGCACGAGGGGTGTTCCGGAACCGCTCTCGCGGACGGACACTGCGGAGGGGAGCTGGGTCATGGGGCCCACCGTATTCCGGTGCGCCCGGCGGGCCCACTCAGCGGGCCACCCCGTCCGGTTTGTCATAGCCTGACGGAGAGTAAGGGAGCGCGGATGATCGAGTTGCACGACCTGACGAAACGCTACGGGAAGACCCTCGCCGTGGACCGGCTGAGCTTCCGGGTACCGCAGGGGGTGGTCACCGGCTTCCTCGGGCCCAACGGCGCGGGCAAGTCCACCACGATGCGGATGATCCTCGACCTGGACCGGCCCACGGCCGGCCGGGTCACCATCGACGGCAGGAGATACGGACAGCTCAGCGAGCCCCTGAAGTACATCGGAGCGCTGCTGGAGGCGAAGGCGGTCCACCCGGGCCGCACCGCCCGCGACCACCTGCTCTGGCTGGCCCAGAGCAACCGCATCCCGGCCGCCCGGGTCGACGAGGTGCTCTCCCTGGTCGGCCTCACCTCGGTGGCGCGCAAGCGCGCCCGGGGCTTCTCGCTCGGCATGGGCCAGCGCCTGGGCATCGCCTCGGCGCTGCTCGGCGACCCCGAGATCGTGATGTTCGACGAACCGGTCAACGGGCTCGACCCGGAGGGCATCCTCTGGATCCGCAACCTCATGAAGCGGCTCGCCGGCGAGGGCCGCACCGTCTTCGTCTCCTCGCACCTGATGAGCGAGATGGCCGTCACCGCCGACCACCTGGTCGTCATCGGCAAGGGGCGGCTGCTCGCCGACATGCCGATGGCCGAGTTCATCCGGCACAACTCCCGCTCCGCGGTCCGGCTGCGCACCCCGCAGCCCGAGCGGCTGCTGGACGTGCTGGCCGGGGCCGGGATCCGGCACGAGCCCGGCCTGGGCGGCTCGTACGAGGTCGTCGACGGCGACCTCGCCGAGCTCGGCGAGCTGGCCGCCACCCACGGGGTGGTGCTGCACGAGCTCAGCCCCCAACAGGCCTCCCTGGAGGAGGCGTTCATGCAGATGACGGCCGACTCGGTGGAGTACCACGCCGGGGCCGGCGAGGGCCGCGACGCGGCCGGCGCGGCCGGTGCCTGGGGCGCCAACTGGCAGGGCGGTGCGGCGCGGCAGCCGGCCGCCCGCGGCACGGAGGAGAACTGAGATGGCGTCCTTCCCGGCGATCCTGCGCTCCGAGTGGACCAAGATCCGCAGCGTCCGCTCGACGGTCTGGACGCTCGCCCTCGCCTTCGTCGTCACCGTCGGCCTGGGCGCGCTGCTGTCCCTGCTGACCAACAACAACTTCGCGGAGTTCCGGCGCGGCGAGGAGACCCCGTTCGACGCCACCGGGACGGCCTTCTCCGGCATCATGCTCGGCGAACTGGCCATCATCGTCTTCGGCGTACTGGCGATCGGCAACGAGTACAGCAGCGGGATGATCCGGGTCACCCTGGCCGCCGTCCCGCAGCGCGGCACGCTGCTGACCGGCAAGGCCGTGGTGCTCGGCGCCCTGGCCTTCGCCGTCGCCCTGGTCACCGCGTTCATCACGTTCTTCGTCGGCCAGGCGCTGCTGGGCGAGCACTCCACCAGCCTCACCGAGCCGCACGTGCTGCGCGCGGTGTTCGGCGCCGCGCTCTACCTGACGATGCTCTGCCTCTTCTCGGCCGGCGTCACCGCGATGCTGCACAACCAGACGCTGGCCCTGGGCGTGCTGGTGCCGTTCTTCTTCCTGCTCTCGCCGATCCTCTCGGCGGTGCCGAAGGTCAAGACGCTCGCCCACTACTTCCCGGACTACGCGGGCTCGCGGATGCTGCTGGTCTACGAGCAGCACGGCCAGCCGTACGGCCCGTGGGCCGGGTTCGCGATCTGCCTGACCTGGACGCTGGCCGCCCTGGTGGGCGGCGCGCTGGTGCTGAAGAAGCGCGACGCCTGACCGGCCCCCCGGACGCGGCGCCCTCAGTAGCGGGGGGCGCCGCGTCCGCGTTGCAGGTTGGAGGCCCGGCGCTCGCGGGCGCCCCAGCAGGCCCGGTGCCAGTGCCGGCGGTCGTCCACCCCGGCGCCGTGCATCGGCCAGGCCACCACGTGGCCGACGCCGGGCGGGATCTCCTGGTCGCAGCCCGGGCAGCGGTAGTGCCGTCCGGCCGTGCCGGCCACCGTCTGCACCACCCAGTCCTCGCCGAGGTAGTTCTCGGTGCGGCGCAGTGAGCCGCCCAGCGGGGCGGCCTGCTCCGCCGGGTCGCGATCGGCGGCGCTCTTGATCCGGTTGCGGCGGGGCGACACGTCGGTGCTACCTCTCTCGGGGGGCTCGGAACCGTTCCAGCCTACGGCCGCTGACTCCTCCCCAGGGCCACTATCACGGCATCACCCGACACTCCGGTGTTTCCGGTGATATCCACCCGTTCTTCTGTGAAATTCGTGGTTCCGCGTGCCATTGGCACATGACATCGGTTACTCACAAGGGGACAGGCGGGGACCGCAGACCCTGCGCGCACCCGAGGAGGCCACCCCATGACGAAGACCAGCGCCCGTGCCCAGACCCGTCGGCCCGTCGGGGCCCGACCGCCCGCCGGCCCCGCGCTGGCGCCCGGCGGCCCGGTGACCGCCGCCCCGGGCACCCCGGCGCCCGCGCCGCAGCGCGCCGCCGCCCTGCCCGCGGACACCGCGCCGGTACGCGTCGGCGTCTTCCTGCTCTCGGCACAGTTCCCCGGCCAGACCCACGGCGAGGCGCTGGACCGCACCGTCCGGGCCGCCGTGGAGGCCGAGCACGCGGGCCTGGACAGCGTCTGGCTGGCCGAACACCACTTCGTCCCGTACGGGGTCTGCCCGAACGCCGCCACGCTCGCCGCACTGCTGCTCGGCCGCACCCGCCGGATCGGCGTCGGCACGGCGGTCAGCGTGCTCTCCACCGCCCATCCGGTCGCACTCGGCGAGCAAGCCGCCCTGCTGCACCTCACCTCCGGCGGCCGGTTCACCCTCGGCGTGGGCCGCGGCGGCCCGTGGATCGACCTGGACGTCTTCGGCAGCGGTGTGGACGCCTTCGAACGGGGCTTCCCGGAGCGGCTCGACCTGCTGCTGCGGTGGCTGCGCGGCTCCCGGGTGGGCGCGGACGGCCCGCAGTTCGACTTCCCCGAGGTGGCCGTGGTGCCGCGGGCCGCCGAACCGCCGCGGCGGCCGGACCTCGGCACCTGGCTCGGCCTCGGCGACCAGTCCGGCCTGCTGCGGTTCCCCCGCCAGCGCAAGGACGCCGACGCGGACGACGCCGGCGGGGAACTCACCGCCACGGGGCGCCCGGTGGCCGGACCGCCGGTGGTGGTCGCCTGCACCTCCCCCGGCGGGGTCCGGCTGGCCGCCGAGCGCGGGCTGCCGATGCTGCTCGGCATGCACTCCGGCGACGAGGACAAGCTGCAGATGCTGGAGCTGTACCGGGAGTCCTGGCGGGCCGCCGGGCGCGGCGAGGAGCAGCTGCGCCGGGTCGAGCGCCAGCACGTCGCCGCCGGCGTGGCCCAGGTGGACGACCGCACGGCGACGGCCCGGGACACCCTGCTGCGGTCGATGCCGGGCTGGTTCGAGTACGGGCTCGGCGCCCACCGCACCGTGGACGGCCGGGAGCGCAAGATGCGCGACCCGCACCAGTACACCGAGCTCCTCTGCGACCTGCACGCGGTCGGCACCCCGAAGCAGTGCGCCGACCGGCTGCTGGCCACCGCCGAGCGGACCGGCATCCGCCGCTTCGCGCTGCTCGCCGAGGGCAGCGGCGACCGCGAGGCGACCCTGCACAACATCGCCCGGCTCGGCTCCGAGGTCCTGCCGCAGCTGGGCTGACTCCGGCGCCCCGCCCCCGTCGCGGGGAGCGGGGCGGCCCTCGGCGGTCCGGCCCGCTGCGCGGCGGGCCCGGCGGCCGGTCAGCAGTCCCGGAGCTCCTCGGACTGGTTCAGCAGCTGCTCCCGGACGGACGTGAAGCGCTCGAACCGCGCCCGGTTGGCGTTCGACGGCAGGAACACCGCCACCCGGTGACAGTTCTGGAAGGCCAGCTGGACGCCGAAGTGGCGCTGCAGGGCGCCCCGGATCGCGTCGCTGGCGAGGGCCCGGAGGAGCTGGCCGCGGGCCTGCTCGCTGGGCGGCGGTACATGGTTGTCGGCGAAGTCGGTGCCGTCGACCTTCGCCTGCGCGACCAGCGAGCTGATCAGCTCCCAGGCGTACGGCAGGGAGACGCGGACGCAGTCGACGAATTCCCGCTCGTCGACCTCGCCCTGCTCGGCCTTCTCCAGCAGGGCCGGTGAGACGTCGAGCGACATGGGTTCTCCTCTCACGGTCCACCCGCGCGGCGCCCGGGTGGTGATGCGTAAGTCCAGCTGAGGGTGGTGGGCGTCATCGCGCGTGGTGTCCGGAACGCCGTCGGGCGGCTGTTTCCGGCACCGTGCGAAGGCGGCCGCGCCCAGGACGTGTCCGGGGACGTGTCGGGAGCGCCGGCCGCTCAGAACAGCGTGGCAGTCGGCGGCGGACCAGGCCGGTGGTTCCTTCGGATTGCTCCGCAAATACGCCTCGGTGCACCAGATTGGCCGGATACCGTCGGATCGTTCATCTGAAGTCTCCATCCCCGTAGACAGCGCACCTGCGAGCATGCCGTCACACACCGTAGCCGTCCATGGGTGTGCGCGCCAGGGTGCCGACGCACGTTCGCCGGATCGCCGAGGCTCCCATGGTCGCGGGGTTCGCGGATTCTTCACCCGGTCGTCGCGGAATCGCATCAAGTGGCCCCGGTGAGCTAGCGTGGTCGACCGTGCGTCTCGTAATTGCCCGCTGCTCAGTCGACTATGCCGGTCGGCTCTCCGCCCACCTGCCCTCCGCCACCAGGCTCATCCTGGTCAAGGCCGACGGCAGCGTCAGCATCCACGCCGACGACCGCGCCTACAAGCCGCTCAACTGGATGTCCCCGCCGTGCGCCCTCAAGGAGGCCGACGGGGTCTGGACGGTGGAGAACAAGGCCGGCGAGAAGCTCATCATCACGCTGGAGGAGGTGTTGCACGACTCCTCCCACGAGCTCGGGGTGGACCCGGGCCTGATCAAGGACGGCGTCGAGGCGCACCTGCAGGAGCTGCTGGCGGACCGGATGGAGGTGCTGGGCGTCGGCTGGTCGCTGATCCGCCGCGAGTACCCCACCGCCATCGGCCCGGTCGACATCCTCTGCCGCGACTCGGACGGCACCACGGTCGCCGTGGAGATCAAGCGGCGCGGCGAGATCGACGGCGTCGAGCAGCTGACCCGCTACCTGGAGCTGCTCAACCGCGACCCGCTGCTCGCCCCGGTGAAGGGCGTCTTCGCCGCGCAGGAGATCAAGCCGCAGGCCCGCGTGCTGGCCACCGACCGCGGCATCGGCTGCGTGGTGCTGGACTACGACGGGCTGCGCGGCATCGACGACGACAAGCTGAAGCTGTTCTGACCGGGGCCTCCCCCTGATCCGTCACGGGGAGGTGGTCGGTGACGCCGACGGGCTCGCCGAGCCCGTCGGCGTCGGCGTACCCGGGGGGCTGCTGCTCGCCGACGGCGAGGTGGACGGCGTGGTCGGCGAGGAGCTCGGGCTCGGGGCCGGCCCGTGCGTCACGGACGGCGGGCCCGGCTGGACCGGGGTCTGCACGGGCGGCACGACCGGCGGTTGGGCCGGCTGACCCGGGGTGGACGGCTGCGGGGTCGCGGTCTCGCCCGCGGTCGGCGACTTGCTCGGCTTCTTCGACGCCGACGGCGAGTGCGACGGCCCGCTCGTGCTCGCCGAGGGCTCCGGCTCGGTCTCGTCCGCGGTCGGCGACTCGCCCGGGCTCTCCGGGGACGCCGCGCCCGCCGCCGGGCTGAGGCTCGGCCGCGGCGAGGGCCGCCCGGCGGGCACGCCGGTGCCGTCGTCCGAGCTGCTGTGCGGATCGTTCCCCCGGTGCTCCTCCGGGCCGGCCACGGTCAGCGCCACCGCGGTGCCGAGCACCCCGATCGCCAGCACCGCCGCCGAGGCGGCGATCGCCGTCCGCCGGGTGCGCCCGGCCGTGCCCGGGGTCGTCTTGAAGCGCCACGGCACCTGCGCGATCGCCCGGATGACGGGCCGCCGGGGCGGCGCCGGGGCGGCCGGCCCGCCGGACGGGAGCTGCCGCCCCTCGGCGCGCAGCAGGTCGAGCATCCGGCGGGCGGCCGCGGCCCCGCGCGGCTCGCCCACGGCGGCCCGCAGCGTCAGTGCGGTCTCCAGCTCTGCCGTCGCCCGCCCGGGCTCCTGGACGCAAACCGCGAACACGCCCAGCTCGTGGTGGAACCAGGCCTCGTCAGCCTTGGAACCGGTCGCGCGGGCCGCCTCCAGGCCCAGATCCAGCACCCGCTCCCAGGCGCCCCAGCGCAGCGCCAGCGCCAGCGCGGGGGCCGCCGCGCGGGCCAGCCGGACGACGGAGGCGTGCCGGCCGGCGGTCCGGTCGGCCAGCAGGACGCCGATCACCACCTCCGCCTCGGCCGCGATCTGCTCCAGCGAGACCGAGCTGTGCCCGACCCACCAGGCGAAGTGCTGGGCCGCACCGTCGGTGCAGCCGCGGGCCGGCCACTGCGGGGCGAGCAGTTCGAGCGCGCCGGCGGTCAGCCGGTGGTGGCCGCCGATGGACACCGCCAGCCCGGCGTCGGCGAGTTCGTGCAGCGCGCTCTCGCCCTGGCCGACGTCGATCAGCGCGGGCAGGTGCGGGGCGGTCGGGCACTCGCCGCCGAGCGCCACCGCGAGGCGCAGCACGGCCTGGGCCGGCTCGCTCAGCCCCTCTGCGAGCCGGACCGCCGGCGAGGCGGTCTCGGCCACCGACGGCAGCGGGACCCTGCCGCGCAGCTCGCCCTCGCGGACCGCCGGATCGGGGTCGTGGACGGGCGCCCGGACCGCACCGAAGACGTCCAGCCGGTCCTCCTCCGCCGCCACCAGCGCGTCGACCGCGACGTCCCGCTGCCGCAGCAGTGCGGCGGCCTGGACGAAGCGCAGCGGAAGCCCCTCGGACTCGAACCAGAGGTCGACCGCCCAGGCCTTCTCGGCCGCGTCCAGGGGCCGCCCGGCCAGCCGGGCGGCGAGCGCGAGACACGCGGCCCGGGAGAGGCCGGCGACGGGGTGGTCCTGGAGCCGGGAGTCGGCCGGCAGCAGCGGGCTGTCGGGCGCGGCGGAGATCAGGAAGGCGCAGTCGGGAGCGGCCGCGAGCAGCTGCTCCAGTTCGGCGCCGGTGGGCTCGACCTCGTCGATCACCACGACGGCGCCGACCCGGGCGAGGTGCGCGGCGAGCTGCCCGGGGTCGGGGCGGAAGCCGGGGGCGTGGTGGGTGGCGGCGAAGAGGTCCTGGAGCAGGTCGGCGGCGGTGCGGTGGTGCCCGCAGAGCTGGACGACGCCGCCCGGCGCGAGGTCGCCGGCCGCCTCGGCCACGGCGGAGAGCAGGGCGCTGCGGCCCGAGCCGGCCTGGCCGACCAGGCGTATCGAGCGGCCCTCGGCGAGCAGGCCGAGCAGCTGGGCGACGTCCGCCTCGCGGTCGAGCAGCGGCAGGTCGGCGGGGCCGGCGCCGAGGGCGAGCGGGCCGACCGCGCGGCCGGGGCCGCCGACCGGGCCGCGGGCGGGCTCGCTGCGCCCGATCCGGCGCGGCTGCGGGCGCCACTCCTCGGGGCAGGGGCGGACCTCGGAGCCGTCCGGGGTGCCGACCGTCACGAGCAGGCCGCCGGAGACCAGCTCACCGCCCCGGGTGCGCACGGCCTCCTGCCGGAACTCACCGGTTGGCTGTCCCACGATCTGCTCCGCCCCTTTGTCCTGCCGACGACTGCGTACGGCCGCGTCCGGGCCGGGCACCCCGCCCGGCGGCGGGCCGGGGAGCCGCTCCCGGGCCCGGCGGCCGTGTTATCTGACGGCAGACTCTTGCACATCCGCCCGCGCGCGTGCAGGGCGGTCCCGCCCCGAAGGCGGTCCGGGGCCGACGGAGGGCCTTTCGGCAGCGTACGGAGGGTCCGCGGCGGAGCGGAGAAGGTCTAGAGGGCCGGTCCCAGTGCAGGCAGGGTCGCACCGCGGGCCTCGGCGACCACGCCCTCGACGGCGAGGATGCGGTGCAGCCGGGTGGCGACCAGCAGCCGCTGGAGCTGGGCCGGGACGGAGCGCAGCACCAGCCGCCGGCCGATCCGGCCGGCCCGCCGGTGGGTGCCCATGATCACGCCGAGACCGGTGGCGTCCCAGAACTCCAGCCGGGCGAGGTCCAGGACGAGGTCCCCCAGCCCGCCGTCGACGGCCTGGTGCAGCCGGACCCGCGCGTCGGCGGCGGTGCGCACGTCGAGGCGGCCTTCGATGGCCAGCGCCGCGTGGTCGCCCGTGATGCGCATGGTCTCCTCCTCCGCCTGGCGGGTCACTGGTACAGGTCGGCCCGCCCCGGCCGTGCCGGGTCCGGGGTCGGGCGGTGTCCGTCCGGGCGGGCCTGAAGCCCCGCGCCCGGGCCCGGCCGCAGCGTCGTCGGCTGGGCCGGGTTCCCCCTCATCTGACGGGGAACCAGGTCCGCAGGTTGCTGGTTCCGGCCAGATCTGAAGCAACTTCACTCGTCCGAGGGAATATACGCAGGTACTCTCCACACCTACGCTCGATTACCGCCCAAATCACCCGTCTGCGGCACCCGGCGTGAGGAAACTCACCCGCCCTCGGGGGGCGGGCCGTACGGTCCTGCGACCGCGCGACCCGCCGCGTCACGCGTCCGGGCGGGTCACTTGGCCGGGTGCGGGTAGAAGCCCCGGCCGCTCTTGCGGCCCAGGTCACCGGCGGTGACCATGCGCGCCATGATCTCCGGCGCGGCGAACTTCTCGTCCTGGGTCTCGGCGTAGATGTTCCGGGCGGCGTGCAGCAGGATGTCGACGCCGGTCAGGTCGGCGGTCTCCAGCGGGCCCATCGCGTGGCCGAAACCGAGCCGGCAGGCGGTGTCGATGTCCTCGGCGGTCGCCACGCCCGACTCGTAGAGCTTGGCGGCCTCGACGACCAGCGCGGTGATCAGGCGGGTGGTGACGAAGCCGGCGACGTCGCGGTTGACCACCACGACCTCCTTGCCGACGCCCTCGGCGAAGGCGCGGACGGTGGCCAGCGTCTCGTCGCTGGTCTTGTAGCCGCGGACCAGCTCGACCAGCTTCATCATCGGCACCGGGGAGAAGAAGTGCACGCCGACGACCGACTCGGGGCGCTGGGTGGCGGCGGCGATCCGGGTGATCGGGATGGCCGAGGTGTTGGAGGCCAGCACCGCGCCGTCCTTGGCCAGCTTGTCGAGCTCCCGGAAGACGCCCTCCTTGACCTCCAGCTGCTCGAAGACCGCCTCGACCACGATGTCGGCCTCGGCGACCGCGCCCAGGTCGGTGGTGGTGGTGATCCGGCCCAGCGCCGCCTCGGCGTCCTCGGCCGACAGCCTGCCCTTGGCGACGAACTTCTCGTACGAGGCGCGGATGCCCGCGAGGCCGCGCTGCAGCGCCTCCTCGGTCACGTCCCGCAGCACCACCGGGTGGCCGGCCTGGGCGGAGACCTGGGCGATGCCGGCTCCCATGAGGCCGGCGCCGATCACGGCGATCTGCTGGCTGGACGCATTGCTCATGGCTGGGTCTCCCGATGCCGTCGCCGCCCTGCGGGCGGGCCCTGAAGGCGGCTCAGCGCAGGGGTCACCCACCGCGAGCCGCATCGCTCACCGCGCGACTTTAGTGCCGATCGGCGCGCCGTGGTGGCAACCGGGAGTGTGATCTGTGACCGACCCGGTCGGACGAGCAGGTCGGTCGATCAGATGGTCAGACCGATGTCCTGCGCCAGGATCGCCGCCTGCACCCGGCTGCGCAGCTGCAGCTTGGCCAGGATCCGGCTGACGTGCGTCTTGGTGGTCGCCTCCGCCATCGCCAGCCGCCCGGCGATCTCGCCGTTGGAGAGCCCGGCGCCGATGCAGGCCAGCACCTCCCGCTCGCGCGGTGTGAGGCCGGACACGGCATCCCGCACCGCCGGTCCGACCGTGCGCTCCGGGCGGGCGAAGGTGCCGATCAGCCGCCTGGTCACGGACGGGGCCAGCATGCCGTCCCCGCGCGCCACCGTCCGGATGCCCTCCACCAGGGTGTCCGCCTCCAGGTCCTTGAGCAGGAACCCGGCCGCTCCGGCCCGCAGTGCGCCGTAGACGTACTCGTCCAGGTCGAAGGTGGTCAGCACCAGCACCTGGGCCGCCCCGGCGGAGACCACCTGGCGGGTCGCCGAGACCCCGTCCAGGCGGGGCATCTGCACGTCCATCAGGACCACGTCGGGCTTGAGCTCCAGCGCGAGCCGCACCGCCTCCTCGCCGTCCGCGGCCTGCCCGACCACCTCCAGGTCCGGCTCGGCCCGCAGGATCATCACCAGCGCGGTCCGCACCGCCGCCTGGTCCTCCGCCACCAGCACCCGGATCGTCATGCCCGCCCCTCCTTGGTCTCGGTCACCAGGGCGCGCGGCAGCACCGCGCGCACCTCCCAGCAGTCGCCCTCCGGGCCGGCCGCGAAACTGCCGCCGAGCAGCCCGGCCCGCTCCCGCATCCCCACCATGCCCGCCCGGGCCCCGGGCAGCTCCTGGCCCGCGCCCCTGCGGTACGGGCTGTCGACGGCGATCCGCAGCTCCTCCGGCCGGTAGTCGAGCCGCACCAGGACCCGGCCCGGCCCGGCGTGCTTGAGCGCGTTGGTCAGCGACTCCTGCACGATCCGGTACGCCGCCAGCCCGACCGGCACGGCCAGCTCACCCCGCTCGCCACTCTCCGTGAGCTCGAAGTCCAGCCCGACGTCCTGGCCGGCCGCCTGGGCCTTGGCCAGCAGCGCGTCGACGGCCCGGAGGTCGGGCGCGGCGTAGGACTCGTCGGCCTCGCCCCCGCCGCTGTCCCGCAGCAGCCCGATCATGCGGCGCATTTCGGCCAAACCCTGGACGCTGTTCTCCCGGATCACCCCCAGCGCCTCCACCAGCGGGTCGTCCTCGGGCCGTTGGCGGCGCCGGGCCACCGACTGCGCGCCGGTGGCGTGGATCGCGATCGCCGACAGGTGGTTGGCCACCACGTCGTGCAACTCGCGGGCCATCCGGGCCCGTTCGGCGCTCACCGCCTCGCGCCGGTCCATCTCGGAGAGCAGCGCGGTCTGTTCGGCGCGCAGCCGTTGGGTGTCCGCCTCCTCGCGGTGCTTGCGCACCAGGTCGCCGGTCCAGACCGGCGCCAGGTAGATCAGCGTGGCCAGCACCACGACGGCCACCGCGTTGGAGGCGTCGCTGTAGACCAGCACCAGCGTGGAGAGCACCAGTACCGAGGCCGCACCGGTGAGGTGCAGGATCCGCGACATCTTCGGGGTGCCGTACAGCACCGCGGCGTACAGCAGGTCGGTGTACATCAGGCTGGTCGCCAGCAGGGCGCCGGTGAAGATGCTCACCGCGAAGGCGAACCCGCCGACCGTCACGGTGAGCACCGGACGGGTGCGCCGGACCAGCTCCAGCGCCGCCATCACCAGCAGCGCCGGGACGGTCGCCCAGCGCGGGATCGCCGAGGAGTGGTCGTACACCTTCAGAGCGATCAGCAGCAGCCCCCCGAGCAACCCGAAGAGCGCGATCGCCCGGTCCTCCTGCCGCGGGGTGAGTGTCGGTCTGCGCACGGCCCCATCAGATCATCCCCGGACCGGCCCCCGGCTCGGGTGCGCGGAGGAGCCGCGGTACATCGAAAGATGCAGGCCCGGTTCGGCTCCGGCGACGACGCCGGGCGCGCCCGCGCCCGGGAGGCTGGAGGCATCGTGGAAACGGGGTGCACATCATGATCGTCACACTGATCGTCGCGGCCGAGGTCGCCTTCTGGGTGCTGCTCGGCCTCGGTCTGGCCACCCGCTACCTGCTGCGCCTGCGGGCCCTGAGCACCGTGCTGCTGGTCGGCCTGCCGGTGGTGGACCTGACGCTGTTCGCCCTCACCGTCGTCGACCTGCGCGGCGGCTCCGCCGTGAGCTGGACGCACGCCCTGGCCGCGAGCTACGCGGGCTTCTCGATCGGCTACGGGCCGTCCATCGTCCGCTGGGCCGACGGGCAGTTCCAGCACCGCTTCGCCGGCGGGCCCAAGCCCCCGCGCTCCCCCAAGTACGGCCCGGAGCGGACCCGCCACGAGTGGCGGATCGCCGGCCGGACGGCGGTCTCGGCCGGCGTCACGCTCTCCCTGATCACCCTGCTGGTGCCGCTCTCCGCCGGCGCCGCCCAATTCTCCGACTTCACCGGCTGGTACGTGAGGCTCGGCATGGCGGCCGTGATCAACGCGATCGTGGCCGGCTGCTACTCGCTCTGGCCCAAGGAGGCACCGGCCGGCGCGATCGTCGAGAACGGCCACCTGGTCGGCTGGAAGGTCCCGCAGGGCCGGTGAGCGGGCCGCGGCCCGCTCACCGGCCGCGGCGGCGGCTCAGCGGTTCTCCCCCGGCACCCAGAGCACGTCGCCCTGCTCCTTGTTGGCCGTCCGGGCGAGGATGAACAGCAGGTCGGAGAGCCGGTTGAGGTACTTGGCGGTGAGCGGGTTCACGGTGTCCCCGTGCTCCTCGATCGCGGCCCAGGTGGCCCGCTCGGCCCGGCGCACCACCGTGCAGGCCAGGTGCAGGTAGGCCGCGCCGGCGGTGCCGCCGGGGAGGATGAAGCTGCGCAGCTTCTCCAGCGGCTCCAGGAAGTGGTCGCAGTCCGCCTCCAGCCGGTCGATGTAGGTCTGCAGGACCCGCAGCGGCGGGTACTTCGGGTCCTCCACGACCGGGGTGGCCAGGTCGGCGCCGACGTCGAAGAGGTCGTTCTGCACCCGGGTGAGCACCGCGGCGACGTCCTCGCCGAGCCCGCCGGCGGCGATGGCGACCCCGATCGCGGCGTTCGCCTCGTTGGTGTCGGCGTACGCGACCAGGCGCGGGTCGGTCTTGGTGGTCCGGCTCATGTCGCCGAGCGCGGTGGTGCCGTCGTCGCCGGTACGGGTGTAGATGCGCGTCAGATTGACCATGCGGCCAGCGTAGCCGGGCCGGTTAAGCGCCGTTAACCCCCACCCCGAGGGTGTCGTCGCTACGCGACGTTCACCCGCCCCCAGCCTCCGGCCGGGGGTACCCCCACCCCGAGGGTGTCGTCGCTACGCGACGTTCACCCGCCCCCAGCCTCCGGCCGGGGGTACCCCCACCCCGAGGGTGTCGTCGCTACGCGACGTTCACCCGCCCCCAGCCTCCGGCCGGGGGTACCCCCACCCCGAGGGTGCCGTCGCTACGCGACGTTCACCCTCTGCCCGGGTGGGGCGGCTTCCAGCCAGGCCAGGAAGCCGGTGAGCGCGTCCTCGCTCATCGCCAGCTCCAGCGGCGCGCCGTTGTGCAGGCAGCGCAGCACCACCGAGCCGGAGAGCAGGGCCAGCTCCTCCTGACCCTCCGGGTAGCGCCGGCCGAGCACCTCGATCTCCCGGCGCGGCAGCACCTTGCGCGGGCGCGGGGCGTACGAGAAGACCCGGAACCACTCGATCGAGTCCCCGCTGTAGCGGCCGATACCAAAAACCCACCCCTTGCCGTCGGTCTGGGGGACCGGGGCTGAGGTGGGCTTGCCGTTCTCGTCGAGGTCGGGCTGCGTGGAGGCGTCGGCGGGCATTTTGAGCCGGTAGCTGCAGTCGAAGGTACCGCCCGCCCGCTGGATCACACGGCGGCGTACCGCGAACGCGACCAGGCCGATCACACCCAGCGCCACGACCGCCGCACACACCACAAGGGCGAGGACCATGCTCACCTACCTCCTCGCTACCCGCGTTCCCCGTACCGGTCGTATCAGGCGACCGCGTTGACCTACCAACTGAGACGACAGTCCCGGGGTCACGCTCACGCGTCCCCGGGACCGTCGGTCGACCCCGCTAAGCCAGGGTCCGGCGCACTCAGGCGTGGGCCTTGAGACCGCGCGCCGCGAACAGCCGCACCTCGGCGCGGCGCTCGGCGTGCTCGTCCAGGCCCGACTTGGCCTTGTCCAGCGCGCGCTCGGCACGGGCGACATCGATCTCGTCCGCCAGCTCGGCGATCTCCGCGAGCAGAGACAGCTTGTTGTCGGCGAAGGAGATGAAGCCGCCGTGCACCGCGGCGATCACGGTGCCGCCGTCCGTGGTGCGGATGGTGACCGGGCCGGTCTCCAGCACGCTCAGCACCGGGGTGTGACCCGGCATGATGCCGGTGTCACCGGAGGCCGTACGGGCGACGACGATGGTGGCCGCACCGGACCACACCTTGCGGTCGGCTGCGACCAGCTCGACGTGCAGCTCAGCCAACGTGGGCTCCTAGGCTCATGCAACACCCGATTACTCGGGAGTTTCGGTAAGAATAACGGGCCCGCGCCCCCGGCATGAAACCGGCGGCACGGATTTGACCGGAATCACAGCCGATGCGACGCGAGGGGTGGCACCCAGGGCCTGGGGCCACCCCTCACGGTCACTCAGCTGCTACCGGCCGCGACTACTTCTTCGCGAGCTCGGCGGCGTTCTTCTCGAGGTCCTCGATGCCACCGCACATGAAGAAGGCCTGCTCCGGCACGGCGTCGTACTTGCCGTCCGCGATCGCGTTGAAGGCCTCGATGGTCTCCGACAGCGGAACGGTCGAGCCGTCGACACCGGTGAACTGCTTCGCCACGTAGGTGTTCTGCGAGAGGAAGCGCTCGATGCGGCGGGCACGGTGAACCGTGACCTTGTCCTCCTCGGACAGCTCGTCGATACCGAGGATCGCGATGATGTCCTGGAGGTCCTTGTACTTCTGCAGGATCCCCTTGATACGGACGGCCGTGTCGTAGTGGTTCTGCGCGATGTACCGCGGGTCGAGGATGCGGGACGTGGAGTCCAGCGGGTCGACGGCCGGGTAGATGCCCTTCTCCGAGATCGGACGCGAGAGAACGGTGGTCGCGTCCAGGTGGGCGAAGGTGGTGGCCGGCGCCGGGTCGGTCAGGTCGTCCGCGGGGACGTAGATCGCCTGCATCGAGGTGATCGAGTGACCGCGGGTCGAGGTGATGCGCTCCTGCAGGAGGCCCATCTCGTCGGCCAGGTTCGGCTGGTAACCCACCGCGGAGGGCATACGGCCGAGCAGGGTCGACACCTCGGAACCGGCCTGGGTGAACCGGAAGATGTTGTCGATGAAGAGGAGCACGTCCTGCTTCTCGACGTCACGGAAGTACTCCGCCATGGTCAGCGCGGACAGGGCCACGCGCAGACGGGTGCCCGGCGGCTCGTCCATCTGGCCGAAGACCAGCGCGGTCTTGTCCAGAACGCCCGAGTCGACCATCTCGTGGATCAGGTCGTTGCCCTCACGGGTGCGCTCGCCGACACCGGCGAACACCGACACACCACCGAAGTTCTCGGCGACGCGGTAGATCATCTCCTGGATCAGAACGGTCTTGCCGACACCGGCACCACCGAACAGACCGATCTTGCCACCCTGGACGTACGGGGTGAGCAGGTCGATGACCTTGATGCCGGTCTCGAACATCTCGGTCTTCGACTCGAGCTCGGAGAAGTTCGGGGCCTTGCGGTGGATCGGCCACCGGACCTCGACCTGCGACTCGAACTCCGCCTTGTCGACGTTCAGCACCTCACCGAGGGCGTTGAACACCTTGCCCTTGGTGATCTGGCCGACCGGCACCGAGATGGCGGCACCGGTGTCGGTGACCTGCGAACCGCGGACCAGGCCGTCGGTCGGCTGCATCGAGATGCCGCGGACCAGGCCGTCGCCGAGGTGCTGGGCGACCTCGAGGGTCAGGGTCTTCTTGCCCGTGCCGTCGGGGTTGTCCACCTCGACGTGCAGGGCGTTGAACATGTCCGGGATCGCGTCGACGGGGAACTCCACGTCGACGACCGGGCCGATGACCCGCGCGACGCGGCCCGTCGCCGTGGTCGGCTCAACAGTGGTGGTCATACTCATTCGCTCCCGCGGCTCGCGTCAGCGAGCGCGTTGGCGCCACCGACGATCTCGCTGATTTCCTGGGTGATCTCGGCCTGACGGGCCGAGTTGGCAAGCCGCGTGAGCGACTTGATGAGCTCGCCGGCGTTGTCCGTCGCGCTCTTCATCGCGCGGCGGCGGGCGGCGTGCTCGGAAGCGGCCGACTGCAGCAGCGCGTTGTAGATCCGGCTCTCGACGTACCGCGGCAGCAGGGCGTCGAGGACGCCCTCGGCCGACGGCTCGAAGTCGTACAGCGGGAAGATCTCGTGCTTGGCCTTCGACTCGTCGCTGAGCTCGACCTCGTCGAGCTTCAGCGGCAGCAGCCGGGCATCCACCGCGGTCTGCGTCAGCATCGACTCGAACTTCGTCGAGACCAGGTGCAGCTCGTCCACGCCACCGGTCTCGGCCGTGAAGGCCTCGATCAGGTCGACCGCCACGACCTTCGCGTCACCGTAGGTCGGCTTGTCGGAGAAGCCGGTCCACGACTTCTCGACCGCCAGGTCACGGAAGGTGTAGTACGAGACGCCCTTGCGACCGACGATGTACGTCACCACGTCCTTGCCCTCTTCGCGGAGCTTCGCGCTGAGCGCGACAGCCTGCTTGATGGCGTTGGTCGAGTAGCCGCCCGCCAGCCCGCGGTCCGCCGTGATCAGCAGGACCGCGGCGCGCGTGGCGTTCGGGTTCTCGGTGGTGAGCGGGTGCTTGGCGTTGGACCGGGTGGCCACCGCCGTCACCGCCCGGGTGAGCTCATCGGCGTACGGAGTGGAGGCGGCCACCGCGCGCTGCGCCTTGACGATGCGCGACGCGGAGATCATCTCCATCGCCTTGGTGATCTTCTTCGTCGCGGTGACAGAGCGGATCCGGCGCTTGTAGACCCGAAGCTGTGCTCCCATGGGTCGTTACGTCCTTTCCCTCGCTACCGGACTCAGGCCTGCTCGGAGAGCAGCTTGCCGTCAGCGGTCTGGTAACCCTGCTTGAAGGCCTCGATCGCGGTGGTGAGCGCGTCGATGGTGCCGTCCTCCAGCTTGCCGGTCTCGACGATGCCGGCCAGCAGGTCCTTGTGCTGCAGGCGCAGGTTCTCAAGGAACTCGCGCTCGAAGCGGCGGATCTCCGCGACCGGGACCTCGTCCAGCTTGCCGGTGGTGCCGGCCCAGATGGAGACGACCTGCTCCTCGACCGGGAACGGCTGGTACTGGCCCTGCTTCAGCAGCTCGACCATGCGCGCACCGCGCTCCAGCTGCGCCTTGGAGGCCGCGTCCAGGTCGGAGCCGAAGGCGGCGAACGCCTCCAGCTCGCGGTACTGCGCCAGGTCCAGGCGAAGGCGGCCGGCGACCGACTTCATGGCCTTGATCTGGGCGGAGCCACCGACGCGGGAGACCGAGATACCGACGTTCACGGCCGGGCGGATGCCGGCGTTGAACAGGTCGGACTCCAGGAAGCACTGGCCGTCGGTGATGGAGATGACGTTGGTCGGGATGTACGCCGAGACGTCGTTGGCCTTGGTCTCGATGATCGGCAGACCGGTCATCGAGCCGGCACCCAGCTCGTCGGAGAGCTTGGCGCAGCGCTCCAGCAGGCGGGAGTGCAGGTAGAAGACGTCACCCGGGTAGGCCTCGCGGCCCGGCGGACGGCGCAGCAGCAGGGAGACGGAGCGGTAGGCCTCGGCCTGCTTCGACAGGTCGTCGAAGATGATCAGGACGTGCTTGCCGTCGTACATCCACTCCTGGCCGATGGCCGAGCCGGTGTACGGGGCGAGGTACTTGAAGCCGGCCGGGTCGGAGGCGGGAGCAGCCACGATCGTGGTGTACTCCAGCGCGCCGGCCTCCTCCAGGGCGCCGCGGACGGACGCGATGGTGGAGCCCTTCTGGCCGACGGCGACGTAGATGCAGCGAACCTGCTTCTTCGGGTCGCCCGAGCGCCAGTTGTCGCGCTGGTTGATGATCGTGTCGATCGCCACCGCGGTCTTGCCGGTCTGGCGGTCGCCGATGATCAGCTGACGCTGGCCGCGGCCGATCGGGGTCATCGCGTCGATGGCCTTGATACCGGTCTGCATCGGCTCGTGGACCGACTTGCGGACCATGACGCCGGGGGCCTGCAGCTCCAGGGCGCGGCGGCCGGTGGAGGCGATCTCGCCCAGACCGTCGATCGGGTTGCCCAGCGGGTCCACGACGCGGCCGAGGTAGCCGTCGCCGACCGGCACGGAGAGGACCTCGCCGGTGCGGCGCACCGTCTGGCCCTCCTCGATGCCGCTGAACTCGCCGAGGACGACGACACCGATCTCGCGGGTGTCGAGGTTCAGCGCGAGGCCGAGCGTGCCGTCCTCGAACTTCAGCAGCTCGTTGGCCATGACCGAGGGCAGACCCTCGACCTTGGCAATACCGTCCATGGCCTCGGTGACCGTGCCGACCTCTTCAACAGAGGCGGCGTCCGGCTGGTACGACTGGACAAAGTCGGCCAGCGCGTCCCGGATCTCCTCCGGACGGATCGTAAGCTCCGCCATCAGGCTTCCCTGCTCTCCTAGTTTGCGATCCTCGGCCCGCCATTGAGGGCCGCAAGTATTCGACTCTCGGCCGGGTCTCTCGAACCGGCCGTACGATTTGCCGGCTCCGGTGGAGCCGGGTCCCGACCGAGGGTCGGATGTGCTTCGGTGCTCAGCCTTCGAGCGACTGGCGAGCGCCTTCGAGGCGGCTCGACACGGTGCCGTCGATGATCTCGTCGCCGATCTGGACCCGGACACCGCCGACGACCGTGGGGTCGACGTCGATGTTCAGGTGGACCTGGCGGCCCTGCATCCGGCCCAGAGCGCCCGACAGGCGCTCCTTCTGGACGTCCGACAGCGGCACCGCGGTGGTGACCAGGGCCACCACACGACCGCGCCGAGCGGCGGCGAGCTTCGAGTAGGACTCGAGGCCCTGCTCAAGGCTACGGCCACGCGGGTGGTTGACCAGGGCGATCACCAGCCGCACGGTGCCCGCGTTGGCGCGGCCGCCGAGCAGCTTCTTGATCAGCTCCGCCTTGGCGGCGGCACCGGCCTTCGGCTCGGTCAGCGCGTTGCGCAGCTCGTGCGAGCCGCTCACCACCCGGCCGAACCGGAACAGCTCGTCCTCGACGTCGTCCAGGACACCGGCCTTGTCGGCGGCGATGACCTCGGCGTACGCGGCCAGCTCCTCGGTGGCGTCGACCAGGTCACGCCCACCCGACCAGCGGGAGCGGACCAGGCCGGAGACCAGGTCGACCGTCTCGCCGGAGACCTGGCCGGCCAGCAGCGAGGAGACCAGCTGGGCCTTGTCCTGACCCGACCGGGACGGGTCGGTCAGGACGCGGCGCAGCGACACCTCGCGGTCCAGCAGGACCGTGACGGCGGTGAGCTCCTCGGCGAGCTTGGCCGCGTCCACCGAAGTGGAGTCGGTCAGACCCTCCAGGTTCTGCCGCCCGGCGGCGAGGGCCTCGCGGCTAGCGCCGATCACTTGGCCGCACCCTGAGCAACGGCGGCCTTGGCCTCCAGCTCGTCCAGGAAGCGGTCGATGACGCCGCTCTGCCGCGCGTGGTCCTCAAGGGACTCGCCCACGATGCGGGAGGCCAGCTGCGAGGCCAGCGAACCCACGTCCTGGCGCAGGGCGGCAGTCGCCTGCTTCTTGTCGGCCTCGATCTGGGCGTGGCCGGCGGCGACGATGGCCTCGCGCTGGCGCTGGCCCTCCTCGCGCATCTCGCCGAGCTGGGCCGCGCCCTGCTCGCGAGCCTGCTCGACGATGCGGGCAGCCTCGTGACGCGCCTCGGCGAGCTCGGCACGGTACTGCTCAAGCAGGGCCTGGGCCTCAGCCTGAGCGGCCTCGGCCCGCTCCATCCCGCCCTCGATGGCGTCCCGGCGCTCCGACAGCACCTTCTCGATGCTGGGGAGGAGCTTCTTGCCGAGCAGGCCGAAGACGATGAAGAAGCAGAGCAGGCCGATGATGATCTCGGGCCACGCGGGGAGGAGAGGGTTCATCTTCTCCTCTTCCTGCGCAAGCTGAGCCACGATGCCCATGCTCATATCTGGACCTTCCTCGAAAGGGTCTGCGGCGGGATTACTTGTTGCCGAAGACGAACGGCATGACGATGCCGATGAGGGCCAGCGCCTCGGTCAGCGCGAAGCCGATGAACATGTTGGAACGGATGAGACCGGCAGCCTCGGGCTGACGGGCCATGGCCTGGACACCGTTACCGAAGATGAGACCGACGCCGATGCCGGGGCCGATCGCAGCGAGGCCGTAGCCGATGGAAGCGACGGAACCGTAGACAGTGCCCTCAGCGAGGAAGCTCATTGCAGTTGTCCTTTGCAGGGTGGTGAACCGGTGGTGATTGGCCACCGGGCGATCCGGGAGGTTGGTTCAGGGAGGGCCGAGGCCCCCTGGCTCAGTGCGCCTCTTCGAGGGCACCGGCGATGTAGCTGCTGGCCAGCATCACGAAGATGTAGGCCTGCAGGAACTGGACCAGCAGCTCGAAGGCGGTCAGGGCGACGGCGACGATGAACGAGGCCGAGCCGTAGAGCGCACCCAGGGTCGGGCTGAGCAGGTACCAGGAGGCGATGGAGAACATCACGATCAGCAGGTGGCCGGCGAACATGTTCGCGAAGGCTCGGACCGCGAGCGTGAAGGGGCGCACGAAGATGTTCGAGAAGAACTCGATCGGCACCAGGATGAACATGACCCAGCCGGGGATGCCCGAGGGCCAGCAGAGGTTCTTGAAGCCGCCGACGAAGCCGTGCTTCTTGAAGGTCAGCGTCATGTAGGTGACCCAGACGACGGCCGCGAGGCCGGCCGGGAACGCGATCGCCGCGGTGACCGGGAACTGGGCGAACGGGATGATCGACATGATGTTCATCAGCCAGATGAAGAAGAACATCGAGACGAGCATCGGGACGTACTTCTCGCCCTTCTTGCCGATCGTCTCCAGCACGATGGACCGCTTGACGAAGTCGTAGCCGATCTCGGCGACCAGCTGCAGCTTGCCCGGTACGAGGCGCGGCTTGGCGAAGGCGGACCAGAAGAAGACGACGACCAGCAGCGCGACGATCATCGACAGCAGCATCGGCTTGTTGAACTCGACGCTGCCGATCGTGAAGATCGGCTTGAACTGGAACTCGTTCAGACCCGGGGCCGGGAAGCCGCAGCCTGCGTCCCCGAAGTGGCAACTGCCTGAGGCGAGCTTCGTGAGTTCAGCACTCACCACGGACTCCTTCGTCGTGACGCATGGTTACGGCAACCTCGGTGTGTCGGCGTGGCCTGCGACCACGGAGCGGCACTGGTACTTGATGGGTTTCTCGCGGACCCTGCACGGCAGTGCGTCGCACCGCCGCGGGATCATCGAAGACTGCGCGGGTCCGGGGGGCGATCCGTCCATCGATCGGACAGACCAGGCCTCTTCCCGTACTCCGTTGTTGCGACGGACGATAGCAGCCCGTCAGTGCGGCATAAACACCGCCCCCCTCGTTGGGGGGACAGCCCGGCCTCGTCACTGTTGACGCCCCGAGTCTGAAGGCTTGTCGGCCTTGTTTTCGGAGGCGTCGGGGTCGACGTAGAAGGTCTTGGCCTTGAGTGCGCCGCGCACCTGGAAGCCCGTCCAGATCAGGGCGCAGCCCAGCAGCGTGAAGGCGAACGCCTGCCGGTTGAAGAGGTCGGTGTCCTTGAAGACCGCGAGGACGATGCCGACCAGCAAGATCTGAGTGGTGTAGACCAGGAGCGCCGCGGCCATCATGATGTGCGGGTTCGACCTGGTCAGCCGGTCGAGTGCGACCTGGCCCGAGCTGAAGAACGCCATCACCAGCAGCGTTCCGAAGAGGGCGCCGAGCAGTCCCTTGCCACCCGCGACGGCGAACGAGATCACCATGGCGATGACGCCGGCGACCGCAGTGGGGATCGCGGCGCCTCGGAGGATCCGGGCGTCGTTGGACGGCATGTCGGCAACTCCGGCGGCATGTCGATGTGGCAGGGGGACGGGCACAGAACGTGGTGGGTGACACCGGACCGAGGGGGCGCCGCAGGCCGGCCGCTCAACGGCGAGCCCGTCGAGGGAGACCGGCCAGGGACGGAAGTCATCCACCTGTGAGGTCTTTCGGCGTGTTCTCGGTACTCGTGAACGGTATCACAAACTATTTGATGAGAGCTTTACCATGAATGTGTGGTACCTGTCACACCAGCGGACCAAGAGTGCCGCCGTTTGGATGAACCCGAATGACGGTACGTCAATTCACCTAGCGGCCACGGCCGCTGCCGTGCCCCCGGCCGGAGACCGCGGACGAACCCTTGCCGAGTTCACCGAGCAGTTCCTTGTCCTTCGCCGACAGTTCCGCCATCGGTGCGGAGGCCGGCGCGACCGCGGCGGCCTCGCTCCCGGTGACCGGCGCCGCGGCGGCACGGCCGGCGGCGGGGCGACGGCGGTAGCGCGGCGGGACGAAGGACTGCACGGCCCGCGGGGCCCGCGGGCGGAACCGCGGGGTCAGCAGCACGACCAGGCCGACCAGGCAGAGCCCGGCCAGCGTCAGCACGACCGTGCGGCCGGTGTTGGTGACCGAGAAGGCGACCGTGCCGAAGGCGATCAGCGCGGCCCAGAAGTACATGATCAGCACGGCCCGGCTGTGCGAGTGGCCGACCTGCAGCAGGCGGTGGTGCAGGTGGCGCTTGTCGGCGGCGAACGGCGACTGGCCGGCCCAGGTGCGGCGGACCACCGCGAGCAGCAGGTCGGCCAGCGGCAGTGCGATGACGGTCAGCGGCAGCAGCAGCGGGATGTAGATCGGCACGAGGGCGTGGACGGTGGCGGTCTGCGAACCGGTCTCGCTGGTGATCAGGTCGGGGTCGACGCGGCCGGTGATGGAGATCGCGGCGACGGCGAGCATCAGGCCGAGCATCATCGAGCCGGAGTCGCCCATGAAGATCCGGGCCGGGTGCAGGTTGTGCGCCAGGAAGCCCAGGCACATGCCGATCAGCAGCACGCTGAAGAGCACGGCGGGGGCCGCGTCCATGATCGTGTAGCCGTACCAGAGCCGGTAGGAGTACAGGAAGAACGCCATCGCGGCGATGCAGACCATGCCGCCTGCCAGGCCGTCCAGGCCGTCGATGAAGTTCACCGCGTTGACCATGACGACCACCAGGGTGACCGAGATGACCATGCCCTGGGTGGGGCTCACCGCGACCGCGCCCACGCCGGGCACCGGCAGGGTGATCACCGTGACCCCCTGCCAGACCATCACACCGGCGGCGATCATCTGGCCGCCGAGCTTGACCAGCGCGTCCACGCCCCACTTGTCGTCGAGCACGCCGAGCACCCACATGATCCCGGCGCCGGAGAGCAGCGCGCGGATGTCGGTGCCCTGGGAGAAGACCTTGGACAGGTTGTCCAGCTGCGAGGCGACCAGGATGCCGGCGCAGAGGCCGCCGAACATGGCGATGCCACCGAGCCGCGGCGTGGGCTCCCGGTGCACGTCACGGGCGCGCAGTGGCGGCATCGCGCCGGCCGCGATCGCGAACTTGCGGACCGGCCCGGTCAGCAGGTAGGTGACGGCCGCGGTGCAGAACAGCACCAGCAGATACTCACGCACCACTGGCCTCCTGCATCACTGTCCGACGGGTGGGTACCGAAGGTACTCCCGTGCCTGTCCGGGGTTCGAGGTGCGTCGCCACGGCACACACCTTATTGAGTCGGACGCCCGGGGCACGCATCGCGGTTCGCCCTACCGGGTAGGAGATGGGGTTGCCCGCTCATCGCCGGCCGGCGAAGACCCGTGCGAGCTCCCGGACGCGGGCCCCGATCCGCACGTCCGTGCCCCCGGTGAGCAGCCGTCCGACCAGCCCGGCGATCTCGGCGAGCTCGGCCTCGCCCATGCCCTGCGAGGTCACGGTACCGGTCCCGAGCCGGATCCCCGAGGTCTCGGCGGGCGGCGCGGGATCGTACGGGACGGCGCACTTGCCGAGCAGCACGCCGGCCGCGGCGCAGCGGCGCTCGGCCTCGGCGCCGCTGAGACCGAGCGGGGAGACGTCCGCGGCCACCAGGTGGGTGTCGGTACCGCCCGTCAACGGGCGCATTCCGGCCTCCGCGAGCCCCTCGGCGAGGACCCGCGCCCCGGCCACCGTCCGCTCCGCGTAGGCCCGGTACGCGGGCGTGGCGGCCTCCGCCAGCGCGACGGCCTTGCCGGCCACCTCGTTCATCGCGGCGCCGCCCTGGCTGAACGGGAAGACCGCCCGGTCGATCCGCTCGGCCAGCTCCGCGGTGGAGAGCAGCAGGCCACCGCGCGGGCCGCGGAGCAGCTTGTGGGTGGCGGCCACGGTGACGTCCGCGTAGGGCACCGGGGAGGGTGCCAGGCCCGCCGCGACCAGGCCGGTGGTCTGCGCGGCGGAGGCGATCAGGAAGGCGTCCGCCTCGTCGGCGATCTCCCGGAAGGCCGCCCAGTCGGGGTGCCGGGGGTGCGAGATGGAGCCGGCCACGATGGCCTTGGGCCGGTGCCGCCGGGCCAGCGCGCGGACCTCGTCGAGGTCGACCAGGCCGTCCTCGCGGCGCACGCCGTAGCCGACGAACTCGAACCAGCGTCCGGAGAAGTTGGCGCGTGAGCCGCAGCTCAGGTGGCCGCCGTGCTCCAGCGACATCGCCAGCACCGTGTCGCCCGGCCGCAGCAGCGCCGCGTAGGCCGCGAGCATCGCCGAAGTGGCCGACCGGGGCTGGACGTTGGCGTGCGGGGCGGCGAACAGCGCGCGGGCCCGGTCGATCGCCAGCAGCTCGGCGGCGTCCGCCAGCGCGCAGCCGGTGTGGTGGCGGCGGCCCGGGTAGCCCTCGGCGTACTTGTCGATCAGGGGGCCGGTGAGCGCGGCCAGCACGGCCGGGCTGGTGAGGTTCTCCCCCGCGAGCAGCTGGATGCTCTCGGCGCGTCGCTCGGCCTCGGCGGCGAGCAGGTCGGCCAGCTGCGGATCGGCCAGGCGCAGCGTCTCGGAGGCCCAGCGGCCGCCCGTCGGGCCGGCCGTCCCGGTCGTCTCGGTGGTTCCGGCGGATCCGGTCGCGGCATCGGTGACGGTCATGGCGGGGCTCCCGGGCTGCATCGGGGCGCCTCCCGGCCGGAGGCTGGGGTGAGGGTTCCTCCAGCGTAGGACCGGCACTCCCGGCCGTCCTGCCGACGCGTACCCGGTGCACCCACCCGGCGGCAGGGCACCGGGGGCGGCGCCCGGTGCCGCAGTGTCACGGTGCCGCAGTGTCCCAGCCCTAGCGCGGGGCGGGGATGCCTGTCAGGGCCGTGACCACCGGGTCCACCGCGTGGAATATCTCCTCGCCGCAGTTGCGGAACATGCCGATCGGCGCGCCGTACGGGTCGTGCACCTCGTCCGACTCCGGGCTGGCGGCGAGCAGCCAGCCGCGCAGCGCGGCCGCGGCCCGCACCAGCGCGCGGGCCCGCTCGGTGACGTCGGCGCCGCGGCGCGGGTCGGGCAGGGTGCCCGGGTCTATCGTCCGCACCAGGCGGGTGAACTCCTTCAGGGTGAAGGTGCGCAGCCCGGCCTCGTGGCCCATGGAGATCACCTGGGCGCGGTGGTCCAGGGTCGCGGTGAGCACGAGGTCGGCCTCGACCACGTGCTCGTCCAGCAGCTCGCGGCCGGTGAAGCCGCCGCTGTCGGCGCCGTACTCGTCCAGCACCGTGGCGGCGTGCTCCTCCATCGGCGCGCCCTCGTGGCCCCAGGTGCCGGCGCTCTCCACCAGGATCCGGCCGGCCACCCGCGGGCTGAGCCGGGTGTCCAGCTCACGCCGGGTGAGCCGCTCGGCGATCGGCGAGCGGCAGATGTTCCCGGTGCAGACGAACAGGATCCGGAAGTGGTCCAGCGGCCTGGGGCCCACGCTCAGGTACGGCGATATGCCGGGCCCGGCATGGAGGGAGGCGGCCGTCAACTGCCGGCCTCCAGGTCGGGGACGACCTCCCTCAGCTGCTCGGCGCTGATCGCGCCGGCCCGCAGCAGGACCGGGACCTTGCCCGTGACGTCGACGATGGAGGACGCGGTGGCGTGGTCCGCCGTGCCGCCGTCCAGGTAGACCGAGATGGCGTCGCCGAGCTGCTGCTCGGCCTCGTCGCAGGTGGACGGGGACGGGCCGCCGGTCTTGTTGGCGCTGGAGACGGCCAGCGGGCCGGTGGTGTTCAGCAGCTCGATCGCGACCGGGTGCAGCGGCATCCGCACCGCGACGGTGCCCCGGGTCTCGCCGAGGTCCCAGCGCAGCGAGGGCTGGTGCCGGGCGACGAGGGTGAGACCGCCGGGCCAGAAGGCGTCGACCAGCTCCCAGGCCTGCTCGGAGAAGTCCGTGACCAGGCCGTGCAGGGTGGTCGGCGAGCCGACCAGGACCGGCGAGGGCATGTTGCGGCCGCGGCCCTTGGCGGCCAGCAGGGCGGCGACGGCATCGGGTGAGAAGGCGTCCGCGCCGACCCCGTACAGGGTGTCGGTCGGCAGCACGACGAGTTCGCCGCGGCGGATGGCCGAGGCGGCCTCGCGCAGGCCGGTGGCACGGTCCCCGGCGTCGGCACAGTCGTAGCGGCGGCTCATCGGTGCGGTCCCCTTCCGAGATGGCTGATCACGTGGGCGGTCGCGCTCGACGGCGCCGCCCTGCCCGCGGTGGTACGGCGCCGGCCGGTCACAACGAGGCCTTCCGGGCCGTCGTGAAGCGCGGGCGGTTGTTCAGGTCGCGGTGGTCGGCGGTGTCCGTCCAGCCGCCGTCCTCGTTGAAGATCCACGGCACCTGGCCGCCCTGGGTGTCGGCGTGCTCGATCACCACGGCGCCGCCCGGGCGCAGCAGGCGGGCGGCGACCCGCTCGATGCCCCGGATGGTGTCCAGGCCGTCCTCGCCCGAGAACAGCGACATCTGCGGGTCGTGGTCGCGTGCCTCGGGCGCCACGTACTCCCACTCGGTGAGCGGGATGTACGGCGGGTTGGAGATCACCAGGTCGAAGCGGCCGTCCCAGGAGCGGTCGTCCTCGAAGGCGCGGGTGGCGTCGCCGGCGTGCAGGGTGACCCGGGCCCGGTCGGAGCTCGCCTCGATGTTGCGCCGGGTGTAGCGCAGCGCGCCCTCGTCCAGCTCGAAGGCGTGCACGCTGGAGCGCGGCAGCTCCTGGGCCAGGGCCAGCGCGATGGCGCCGGAGCCGGAGCAGAGGTCGACGACCAGCGGCTCGGCGACGTCCATGTCGCGCACCGCGTCTATGGCCCACTCGACGACCGACTCGGTCTCGGGGCGGGGCACGAAGACGCCGGGGCCGACCTCCAGCTCCAGGTAGCGGAAGAACGCCCGGCCGGTGATGTGCTGCAGCGGCTCGCGCGCCTCGCGCCGGGAGACGGCCTCCCAGTAGCGGGCGTCGAAGTCCGCGTCCTTCACCGTGTGCAGCTGGCTGCGCTTGACGTTGTGGACGTGGGCGGCGAGCTCCTCCGCGTCGAAGCGCGGCGACGGCACGCCGGCCGCGGCCAACCGCTGGGTGGCCTGGGCCACCTCGGCGAGCAGCAGGTTCATCCGTACGACCTCTTGTTTCTGCGCTCCGGCTACTGACGGCAGTGGTGCCCGGACGCCGGTCTCAGTTCTGTTGGGCCGCGGCGAGCTTGGCCGCCGCGTCCGCGTCCACGCAGGACTGGATCACCGCGTTCAGGTCGCCGTCCAGGACCTGGTCCAGGTTGTACGACTTGAAGCCCGTGCGGTGGTCCGAGATGCGGTTCTCGGGGTAGTTGTAGGTGCGGATCCGCTCGGAGCGGTCCACGGTGCGGACCTGGCTCCGGCGCGCGTCCGAGGCCTCCCGCTCGGCCTCCTCCTGGGCGGCGGCCAGGAGCCGCGACCGCAGGATGCGCATCGCCTGCTCCTTGTTCTGCAGCTGGCTCTTCTCGTTCTGGCAGGACGCCACGATACCGGTCGGCAGGTGGGTGATCCGGACCGCCGAGTCGGTGGTGTTGACCGACTGGCCGCCGGGGCCGGACGAGCGGTAGACGTCGATCCGCAGGTCGTTGGCGTGGATCTCGACCTCGACCTCCTCCGCCTCGGGGGTGACCAGCACGCCCGCCGCGGAGGTGTGGATGCGGCCCTGCGACTCGGTGGCGGGGACGCGCTGCACGCGGTGCACGCCGCCCTCGTACTTCAGCCGGGCCCAGACGCCCTGGCCGGGCTCGGAGCTGCCCTTGGTCTTCACGGCCACCGAGACGTCCTTGTAGCCGCCGAGGTCGGACTCGTTGGAGTCGATGATCTCGGTCTTCCAGCCGATCCGCTCGGCGTAGCGCAGGTACATCCGCAGCAGGTCGCCGGCGAACAGCGCGGACTCCTCGCCGCCCTCGCCCGCCTTGATCTCCAGGATGACGTCCTTGTCGTCGCTCGGGTCGCGCGGCACGAGCAGCATCCGGAGCTCCTCGGTCAGCTCCTCCCGGCGGGCCTCGGAGTCCTTCACCTCGGAGATGAAGTCCGGGTCCTCGGCGGCGAGTTCACGCGCGGCCTCGATGTCCTCGCCGGCCTGCCGCCACTCCCGGTAGACCCGGGTGATCGGGGTCAGCTCCGCGTAGCGCTTGGCCAGCTTGCGGGCGTTGGCCTGGTCGGCGTGGACGGACGGGTCGGCCAGCCTCGTTTCGAGGTCGGCGTGCTCGACGAGGAGCTCTTCGACTGCCTCGAACATGGGTGGCCTTCTTCCCGTGAGATGGGGTGGTGGTGGGGGTCGCGGGGCGCTCGTGCGCCGGGGGACGCGAACGGCGCCGGCCCCCAGCGCCCCCGGAACGAGTACGGGGGCACCGGGAACCGGCGCCGCGGGAGCGCTAGGCCTTCGCGCTGTGCTGCTTGCCGAAGCGGGCCTCGAAGCGGGCCACGCGGCCACCGGTGTCGAGGATCTTCTGCTTGCCGGTGTAGAACGGGTGGCACTGCGAGCAGACCTCGGCGCGGATCTCGCCGCTGGTCTCGGTCGAGCGGGTGGTGAACTCGTTGCCGCAGGTGCAGGTCACACGGGTGACCACGTACTCGGGGTGAACGTTGGACTTCAAGGGGATCTCCTAGTGATCGGGAGGGCACCGGGTCGGCGGCTGGAGTGCCGCACGTGAACCGGGACCGACGGACCAGTCTGCCAGGACCGGCCGCTTCTTCCCAAACCGGGGAGCGTTCCGGGATATTCCGCGCCGGATCGGCGCCGGATCAGCGGGTGGCGCCCGCCCCCGCACCCGTCCCCGCGCCCGTCCCCGCGCCCGTCCTCGCGCCCGCCGCGGGCGAGGCCTTGGCCGGGGCCGTGGGGGTCGCCAGGGCGGGGTTCTCCGGCTGCTCCCCCAGCACCGTCCGCGGGAGCTCCCGGTCGGCCTTCAGGGCCGCCCAGAGCTGGTCCGCCTGCGGCTGCTCGGCGACCACGCGGTTGGGGTCACCGGGGGCCGCCACCACCGGCAGGGTGACCATGGCGAGCTGGTCCGGGCCGATCCCCTTGAGCTCCTGGGCCAGCCCCACCAGGGAGTTCACCGAGGCCAGCGCCGAGTCGGTGGTGATGCTGCGGGTCAGGGTGTCGCCGACCGACCAGAGCCTGACCGGATCGGTGAGCAGGCCCGCCCCGCCGGTCTGCCGGAGCAGCGACCTCACCATCTGCTTCTGCAGCTCGATCCGGCCGAGGTCGCTGCCGTCGCCGACGCCGTGCCGGGTGCGGACGAAGGCCAGCGCCTGCCGGCCGTCGAGGTGGTGCTCGCCGGGCGGGAGGTCCAGCCCGCTGTCCTTGTCGTGGATGGCCACCGTGGTGGTCACGGTGACCCCGCCTATCGCGTCCACGACCCGGGCGAAGCCGGCGAAGTCGATCTCGACGTAGTGGTCCATCCGCAGCCCGGTGAGCTGCTCCGTGGTCTTGACCGCGCACGCGGCCCCACCGGTCTCGTAGGCGCTGTTGTACATGGCCCGCTTGGCCCCGGACACGGTCCGGCCGCTGCCGTCGGTGCAGTCCGGGCGGGCGACCAGGGTGTCGCGCGGGATCGAGACCACCTCGGCCCGCGAGTGGTCCTGGTTGACGTGGACCACCATGGCGGTGTCCGAGCGCGCGGTGCCGCCGGTGTCCCCGCCGGCCAGGTCGCCGTTCCCGCCGGCCCGCGAATCCGAGCCCAGCACCAGGACGTTGAACGACCCGTCGGTGGCGGACGGCGGCCGGGCGGTGCCCAGCCGGGCGTCGATGTCGACGCTCTTGATGTTGCCGTTCAGCTTGAAGTACGCGTAACCGGCCGCCCCGGCCCCGAGGACGACGAGTGCGGCGGCCGCGCAGGCGACCGCCAGCAGGACCCTGCGGCGGCGCGTCGTCACCCTCTTCTGCTCGGCCATACGTTCCAGGGTAAATCGGACAACATGATCAAAAGGGCTCGATCTGTCCCAACTCCGGAACAAACACGGAACCCTGGCCCGCTCGCGCGGACCAGGGTTCTGTGCTCAGGAACTGCTTATCTACGGTCAGTCGCCGGACCCGGGGGTCGTCTTGGCGATCTGCATCAGGAACTCGGCGTTGGACTTGGTCTGCTTCATCTTGTCCAGCAGCAGCTCGATCGCCTGCTGCGAGTCGAGCGCGTGCAGCACCCGGCGGAGCTTCCAGACGATGGCCAACTCCTCGCTGCCCAGCAGGATCTCCTCCTTGCGGGTGCTGGAGGCGTCGACGTCGACGGCCGGGAAGATGCGCTTGTCCGAGAGCTTCCGGTCGAGCTTGAGCTCCATGTTGCCGGTGCCCTTGAACTCCTCGAAGATCACCTCGTCCATCCGCGAGCCGGTCTCGACCAGCGCGGTGGCCAGGATGGTCAGCGAGCCGCCGTTCTCGATGTTGCGCGCGGCACCGAAGAACTTCTTCGGCGGGTAGAGCGCGGTCGAGTCGACACCACCGGACAGGATGCGGCCGGAGGCCGGCGCCGCCAGGTTGTAGGCGCGGCCGAGGCGGGTGATCGAGTCCAGCAGGATCACCACGTCGTGACCCAGCTCCACCAGGCGCTTGGCGCGCTCGATGGCCAGCTCGGCGACGGTGGTGTGGTCCTCCGCCGGGCGGTCGAAGGTCGAGGAGATGACCTCGCCCTTCACCGACCGCTGCATGTCGGTGACCTCCTCCGGACGCTCGTCGACCAGGACGACCATCAGGTGGCACTCGGGGTTGTTGTGGGTGATCGCGTTGGCGACCGCCTGCAGCACCATCGTCTTGCCGGTCTTCGGCGGCGCGACGATCAGACCGCGCTGGCCCTTGCCGATCGGCGACACGAGGTCGATGATCCGGGTGGTCAGCACGCCCGGGTCGGTCTCCAGGCGCAGCCGCTCCTGCGGGTAGAGCGGGGTCAGCTTGTTGAACTCGGGGCGGCCGCGGCCGCTCTCCGGGTCCATGCCGTTGACCGAGTCCAGCCGCACCATGGCGTTGAACTTCTCGCGGCGCTCGCCGTCGCGCGGCTGGCGCACCGCGCCGGTGATGGCGTCACCCTTGCGCAGGCCGTTCTTGCGGACCTGGGCGAGCGAGACGTAGACGTCGTTCTGGCCCGGCAGGTAGCCGGAGGTGCGCACGAAGGCGTAGTTGTCGAGGATGTCGAGGATGCCCGCGACCGGGATCAGGACGTCGTCCTCGCCGACCTGCGGCTCGGCCACGCCGGCCTCGAAGCCCTCGCGGCGGCCGCGGCCACGGCGGTCGCGGTAGCGCCCGCGGCGGCCGCGCCGGCCGTCGCCGAACTCGTCGTCCTCGTAGCCGCCCTGCTGCTGCGCCTGCGGCTGGGCCTGCTGCTGGCCCTGGCGGGCCTGGCCGCCCTCGGCCTGGCCGCCCTGCTGCTGGCCCTGGCGCTCGGTGCGCTCGGTGCGCTCGGTGCGCTCGGTGCGCTCACGGCGGTTGCGGCGGTCACGGCGGGACTCGCGGCCCTCGCCGTCCTGGCCGGCCTGCGCCTCGCCACCCTCCGGGCGGCCCTCGCGCTCGCCGCCCTCGCGGCGGTCGCGACGGTCCCGGCGGTCGCGGCGGGTCTCGGTGCGGCCCTCCTCGCGGGTCTCGGAGCCGCGGGTCTCGGCCTGCTTGGCCTCGGTGGCGACCGCGGCGGGCGCCTCGGCGGCGGCCTCGGCGGTCGGGGCGCCGGCGGCCGAGGTGGCGCGGCGGCGGGTGCGCTCGGTGCGGGCGGGCGCGGTGGTCTCGGCGGCGGCCTGGACCGGGATCTCGATCTGGGCCTGCGCCTCGGCGGCCGGGGCCTCGGCCTGCGCGGCCTTGGTCCGGCGGGCCGGCTTCTCGGCGGCCGGCTCGGCGCTGTCCGCCTTGGCGGCGGTGCGCTTGGCGGCCGGGGCGGCGGTGGCGCCGCCCGCGGCGAGCAGCGGGTCCCCGCCGCTCTTCTCCTTGATGGCCTCGATCAGCTGGCTCTTGCGCAGGCGTCCCGTGCCGCTGATCCCGAGCGTCGAGGCGAGCTTCTGCAGCTCGGCCAGGACGAGGCCGTCCAGGCCCGCGGCGGCGGTGCGACGGCGCCGGGCCGGGGCCGCGGGGGCGGCGGCTGCGTCCGACGCCTCGGCGTCCGGGCGCGCGCCCATCAGATCGGTGGTGTCGCTCACTAAGGGTCCTTCCCTGGAGCGGACGTCGGCCTGTCTGGCTCGGCGACCGGTTGTGCTGTCCTGACCAACGCTCGACTGCGTCGGTCCGAGGCGGTGATCCCCCGAATGGCGGGTAGCCCGTCGGGGGAGAGCTGCGAGGTGCGGTGCATGAAGCACGGTGGTGCTGAGTGGCGCGGCGGGTCGGTCGCGTGCCGACCCTCCCCCCGGCCTCCGGCCGGGAGGGGGCGTACCCCCACGCTGCCTGCGAATCCCGGGCCCCCGTCGCGTGACGGTGGCCCGTGCTCCGCCCGTCCTGGCCTCAGGTGGGAGGCCGCGGGTGGGAGTCAGGTGCCGTCACGGCTTCGGGATGCGGCCGCAAGTCGCGCAGGCAGGCTGCGTACGCGCTGCGGTGGGCTCCCGGAGAATCGTCGCCCCGTGCATCGCCGGGACTCCGCTGGTGCGGAGTGCTGGGATCGGGACGCGGCGCACCGAGCCCCGGAGGGCACCTGGTGCAGCAATGAGGTTAACACTACCGACCCCCTCAGACATTCCCCAGCCTTGCGCTTGCCAATCGTGTCCGGACGACCCGGCTCCGGACGCGCCGGAGCCGGCCCCCCTCGGACGGGGTGCTCAGACGTCGAGCGGGAGCACCGAGGCCCCGGCCCGGTCGAGCTCCAGCCGGTGCGCGGCGAACAGCGGGCCGTTGCCGCCGTGGTCGCCGGCGAAGGCCAGGACCTTGTCCGCGCCCGCCTCGTCGGTGAGCGCAAGCACGGTCGGGCCGGCTCCCGAGATGACCGCGGGGATGCCCTCGGCCCGCAGCGCCCCCACCAGCGCGGCGCTGTCCGGCATCGCGGAGGCGCGGTAGTCCTGGTGCAGGCGGTCCTCGGTGGCCGCGAACAGCAGCTCGGGGCGCCGGGTCAGGGCCTCGACCAGCAGTGCGGCGCGGCCCGCGTTGACGGCCGCGTCGGCCAGCGGCACGGTCCTGGGCAGCAGGCCGCGGGCGGTCTCGGTGAGCACCTCGGTGGCCGGTACGAAGACCACCGGGACGACCCGGTCGGACGGCTCCAGGGCGATCGCCCGGGCGGCGTCCTCCTCCGTCCAGGCCACCGTGAAGTTGCCGCGCAGGCAGGCCGCGACGTTGTCCGGGTGGCCCTCCAACTCGGAGGCCAGGGCCAGCAGCGCGTCGTCGTCCAGGGCGGACGGGCCGCCGATGGTGACGGCGCGGGCGGCCACGATTCCGGCGCAGATCGCGGCGGAGGAGGAGCCCAGGCCGCGGCCGTGCGGTATCCGGTTGGCGCAGACCACTTCGAGGCCGCGCGGCTGGCCGCCGAGGCGGTCGAAGGCCGCGCGCATCGAGCGGACCAGCAGGTGGCGCTCGTCGCGCGGAAGCGTGTCGGCGCCCTCGCCGGCGATGTCGACGGAGAGCCCGGAGTCGGCGACCCGGACGACCACGTCGTCGTACAGACCCAGCGCGAGTCCGAAGGCGTCGAAGCCGGGGCCGAGGTTGGCGCTGGTCGCGGGAACCCGGACCCGGACGGCGGCGGCACGGAACGCAGGACCGGCCATGCGGTGGACTCTCCTGGGGAAATCGGGCGGCGCGAAGCGCGTCGGTGCGAGGGTGGGGAGGGGGCCGCGGGCCCCGGCCGGGGCGGGCGGTCACAGTCGTCGGCGCGGTCCGCAGACGGACCGGACCCGGGGCATGTGCCACACGGCCGAACCCAGAGTATCGAAGACAGGTTCCACAGTGGTACACCCCGTGGGCCTTCGATCTGGTGTGTTGCCGTTTCTGGCCGGAATGCGTGCCGGAATGGCATCGGAATACGCGGTGGAATTGACACAAAAGTGTCAGCCGAGAACGGCGGCGGGCCGACCCCCGAAAGGGTCGGCCCGCCGTGCGATCGGTCAGTCCAGCAGGCCGAGGCGCTGCGCGGCGGCCTCCGCGTCGATCGGGACGACCTGCGGCTGCGGCGCGCCCGCCACCGCCCAGTCCGGGTCCTTGAGGCCGTTGCCGGTCACCGTGCAGACGATCCGCTGGCCCGGGTCGACCAGTCCGGCCTCCGCCTTGGCCAGCAGGCCGGCCACCGAGGCGGCCGAGGCGGGCTCCACGAAGACGCCCTCCTGCGCGGCCAACAGCCGGTATGCGGCCAGGATCTGACGGTCGGTCACCTTGTCGATGAGGCCGCCCGACTCGTCCCGCGCGGCGAGCGCGTAGTCCCAGGAGGCCGGGTTGCCGATCCGGATCGCGGTGGCGATGGTCTGCGGCTTGAGCACCGGGGCGCCGTCCACGATCGGGGCCGAGCCGGAGGCCTGGAAGCCCCACATCCGCGGGGTGCGGGCGGCCAGGCCGTCGGTCGCGTATTCGCGGTAACCCCTCCAGTACGCGGTGATGTTGCCCGCGTTGCCGACCGGCAGCACGTGGATGTCCGGCGCGTCGCCGAGCATGTCCACGATCTCGAAGGCGGCGGTCTTCTGACCCTCGATCCGGACCGGGTTCACCGAGTTGACCAGCGCCACCGGGTACTTCTCGGACAGTTCACGCGCAAGGGTGAGGCAGTCGTCGAAGTTCCCGTCCACCTGAAGGATCTTGGCGCCGTGGACCAGCGCCTGGCCCATCTTGCCGAGCGCGATCTTGCCCTGCGGCACCAGCACCGCGGAGACCATCCCGGCGCGCACCGCGTACGCGGCGGCGGAGGCCGAGGTGTTGCCGGTGGAGGCGCAGATGACCGCCTGGGCGCCCTCCTCCTTGGCCTTGGAGATGGCCATCGTCATCCCGCGGTCCTTGAAGGAGCCGGTCGGGTTGGCGCCCTCGACCTTGAGGTAGACCTCGCAGCCGGTGCGCTCGGAGAGCACCTGGGCGGGGACGAGCGGCGTGCCGCCCTCCAGCAGGGTGACCACGGGGGTGGAGTCCGTGACCGGCAGCCGGTCGCGGTACTCCTCGATCAGGCCACGCCACTGGTGGGTGTGGGCGCCTCGGGCGATGACGGCGTTCATGGCTGTTCCTACTCCCCTTCGACCCGCATGATGCTGGCCACGTCGCGCACGCTGTCGAGTGCACGGAGCTTGTCGACCGTCGCCGACAGCGCGGCGTCGGTGGCACGGTGGGTGACCACGACGAGCGAGGCGTCGCCGTCGCGGCCCTGCTGGCGCACGGTGTCGATGGAGACGCCGTGCTCGGCGAAGACGGACGCCACCTGGGCGAGCACGCCCGCGCGGTCGTCCACGTCCAGGCTGACGTGGTACCGGGTGACCACCTGGTCCATCGGCTTGGCCGGCAGCTGGGTGTACACCGAGTCGCCGGGGCCGGTGGAGCCGGCGAGCTTGTTGCGGCAGACCGCGACCAGGTCGCCGAGGACCGCCGAGGCGGTCGGCGAACCGCCGGCGCCCGGGCCGTAGAACATCAGGCGGCCGGCCGCCTCCGCCTCGACGAACACCGCGTTGTAGGCCTCGCGGACGGACGCCAGCGGGTGCGAGAGCGGGATCATCGCCGGGTGGACGCGCGCGGTGACGGACGCGCCGTCGGCCGCCCGCTCACAGATCGCGAGCAGCTTGACGACGCAGCCCATCTCCTTGGCGGAGGCGATGTCGGCGGCGGTCACCTCGGTGATGCCCTCGCGGTAGACGTCCGCCGCGGTCACCTCGGTGTGGAAGGCGATGCCGGCCAGGATCGCGGCCTTGGCGGCGGCGTCGAAGCCCTCGACGTCGGCCGTCGGGTCGGCCTCGGCGTAGCCGAGCGCGGTGGCCTCCTCCAGCGCCTCCGAGTAGCCGGCGCCGGTGGTGTCCATCTTGTCGAGGATGAAGTTGGTGGTGCCGTTGACGATCCCGAGCACCCGGTTGACCTTGTCGCCGGCGAGGGACTCGCGCAGCGGGCGCAGCAGCGGGATGGCGCCCGCCACCGCGGCCTCGTAGTACAGGTCCACGCCGGCCTCGGCGGCCGCCGCGTGCAGCTCGGTGCCGTCCTTGGCGAGCAGCGCCTTGTTGGCGCTGACCACCGAGGCACCCTGCTCGAACGCCGACAGGATGAGGTGTTTGGACGGCTCGATGCCGCCCACCACCTCGACCACCACGTCGATGTCGCCCCGGTTCACCAGGGCCTCGGCATCGGTGGTGATCAGGTGCTCGGGCACGCCCGGGCGGGTCCGGCCGGCCCGCCGGACCGCGATGCCGGCGAGCTCGACCGGCGCGCCGATGCGCGCGGCGAGGTCGGCGGCGTCCGTCGTCATGATGCGCGCCACCTCGGAGCCCACCACACCACAGCCCAGCAACGCCACCTTCAGCGGCCGCGTACGCATCATCCGACTCCGCTCTGCATTCATCGTGCTTCGGTATTTCCGGCGGGATTTCGGGGACCGCCGGAACTTCGGTCTGTACCAGTCTCCGGGACTTTCCGCACGGATCTACGGTCGTTCCATGATCTGAGACAAGGATTTCGTCATCCGATATCGAGACGCAGGAGATCCTCCTCCGTCTCGCGCCGGACGATCACCCGGGCCGCGCCGCCCTTGACGGCCAACACCGGGGGCTTCAGCGCGTGGTTGTAGTTGCTCGCCATCGAGCGGCAGTAGGCGCCGGTGGCGGGCACCGCGATCAGGTCCCCCGGGGCCAGGTCGGCCGGCAGGAAGGCGTCGCGGACGACGATGTCGCCGGACTCGCAGTGCTTGCCGACCACGCGGGAGAGCATCGGCTCGGCGTCGCTGGTGCGCGAGACCAGCGCCACCGAGTACTCGGCGTCGTAGAGCGCGGTACGGATGTTGTCGGACATGCCGCCGTCCACGCTGACGTAGGTGCGCAGGCCCTCCAGCGGCTTGACGGTGCCGACCTCGTACAGCGTGAACGCCGTCGGGCCGACGATCGCGCGGCCCGGCTCGACGGACAGCCGCGGGGCGCGCAGGTTCGCGGCGGCGCACTCGCGGCGGACGATCCCGGCCAGCGCCTCGGCGATCTCGGCCGGCTCGCGCGGGTCGTCGTCGCTGGTGTACGCGATGCCCAGACCGCCGCCCAGGTCGATCTCGGGCAGCTCGACACCGTGCTCGTCGCGGATCTCGGCCAGCAGGCCGACCACCCGGCGGGCGGCGACCTCGAAGCCGGCGGTGTCGAAGATCTGCGAGCCGATGTGCGAGTGGATGCCGCGCAGCTCCAGGCTGTCGGGGTGGGCGAGCACCCGGCGGACCGCCTCGGCGGCCGCTCCCCCGGTGAGCGAGAGGCCGAACTTCTGGTCCTCGTGCGCGGTGGCGATGAACTCGTGGGTGTGCGCCTCGACGCCGACGGTGATCCGGATCAGCACCTGCTGCCGGACGCCCTGCCGGGCGGCGATCGCGGCGAGCCGCTCGATCTCCGGGTAGCTGTCGACCACGATGTGCCCGACGCCGGCCTTCACGGCCTGCTCCAGCTCGTCGACCGACTTGTTGTTGCCGTGCAGCGCGATCCGCTCGGCGGGCATCCCGGCGGCCAGCGCCACGTGCAGCTCGCCACCGCTGCACACGTCGACGTTCAGGCCCTCCTCGTGCAGCCAGCGGACCACGGCCTTGGAGAGGAAGGCCTTGCCCGCGTAGTAGACGTCGGCGTCGCCGCCGAAGGCGTCCCGCCAGGCGCGGGCGCGGGCGCGGAAGTCCTCCTCGTCCATCACGTAGGCCGGGGTGCCGAACTCGGCGGCGATCCGCTGCACGTCGACACCGCCGACGGTGACGACGCCGTCGGCGCCGCGGGTGACGGTCTTCGACCACACCTTGGGGTCGAGCGCGTTCAGGTCGCTCGGCGGCGCCTGGTAGTGGCCCTCGGGCAGCACGTCGCCGTGACGGGGGCCTGCGGGGTGTGCGGAGCGGCTCATCTGGCTCTCTCGTCCTTGACCTATGGCGAGGGGCGGCGACGGTCCCCGTTGACCGTCCGCCGCCCCCGCCGTGCGCTTGGGGGTGGTACTACATCCGCTCGGGCGCCGTCACGCCCAGGAGCGTCAGGCCGTTGGCGATCACCGTACGGGTGGCGTCGGCGAGCCAGAGGCGGGCGTGCGTGAGGTCGGTGGCCTCGTCGTCGCCCTTCGGCAGGATCTGGCAGTTGTCGTAGAAGCGGTGGTACTTGCCCGCCAGCTCCTCCAGGTAGCGCGCGACCCGGTGCGGCTCGCGCAGCTCGCCGGCCGTGGCCAGGACGCGCGGGAACTCGCCGAGCTGGCCGAGCAGGTCGGACTCCCACTCGGTGGCGAGCAGCTCGGGTTTGAAGTCGGCGCTGCGGGAGATGCCCAGCTCGCCGGCCTTGCGCTGGACCGAGCACATCCGGGCGTGCGCGTACTGGACGTAGAAGACCGGGTTCTCGTTGGTCTGGCTGGTCAGCACGTTGATGTCGAGCGTGATGGTGGAGTCGGTGGAGGAGCGCGCCAGGGTGTAGCGGGCGGCGTCCACGCCGATCCAGTCGACCACGTCGTCGATCGTGATGATGTTGCCGGCCCGCTTGGACATGCGGACCTCTTCGCCGTCGCGAAGCATCTTCACGAACTGGCCGATCTTGACCTCGATGTTGCGGTCCATGTCGTCACCGGCGCAGGCCGCGATGGCCTTGAGGCGGTTGACGTAGCCGTGGTGGTCCGCGCCCAGCATGTAGACCGAGACCTCGGCGCCGCGGTCGCGCTTGGACAGGTAGTACGCGGCGTCGGCGGCGAAGTAGGTGGTCTCGCCGTCGGCCTTGACCAGGACGCGGTCCTTGTCGTCGCCGAAGTCGGTGGTGCGCAGCCAGACGGCGCCGTCCCGGTCGAAGACGTGGCCCTGCTCGCGCAGCCGGCCCATCGCCTTCTCGACGGCACCGGAGTCGTGCAGCGACTTCTCCGAGAACCAGACGTCGAAGTCCACGCCGAACTCGTCCATCGACCGCTTGATCTCGGCCACCATGAGCTTGAGGCCCTCGGTGCGGAAGGCCTGCAGCTGCTCGTCCTCGGGCAGGTCGAGCACGCCCGGGACGCCGTCGGTGATCGCCTTGGCGATGTCGACGATGTACTCGCCGACGTACCCGCCCTCGGGCACCTCGCGGCCGTTCGCGGCGGCCTGCAGCGAGGCGGCGAACTTGGAGATCTGCACGCCGGCGTCGTTCAGGTAGTACTCGGTGGTGACGTCGGCGCCGGAGGCCCGCAGCACGCGCGCCAGCGAGTCGCCGACGGCGGCCCAGCGGACGCCGCCGATGTGGATCGGGCCGGTCGGGTTGGCGGAGACGAACTCCAGGTTGATCTTCAGGCCCTTGAGCGCCTCGTTGCGGCCGTAGGCCTCGCCCGCCTCGACGATGGTGCGGGCCAGCTCGCCCTGGGTGGCGGTGTCCAGGGTGATGTTCAGGAAGCCCGGACCGGCGATGTCGACCTTGGCGACGCCGGTGATCCCTCGCAGACGGTCCGCCAGCAGCTCGGCGACGGCTCGCGGCGGCCGACCGGCCGGCTTCGCGAGCTGGAGGGCCACGTTCGTCGCGTAGTCGCCGTGGTCCCTGTTCTTGGGCCGCTCGATCGTCACGTGCTCGGGCACGGCGACGGCCAGCTCGCCCGCCTCGACGGCGGCGCTCACTGCGGCCTGGACTGCCTGGGAAAGCTCTGCGGGGGTCACGACGCCAAGCGTAGGCGAGAGGGGGTGCCCGCCCGCCACTCGGTTTGCCGGTTGAGACGCCGGGGCGCCCCGTCCGCGCGGGTCTCAGCCGCGATCGGTCCGGTTCGTTCGCTCAGGGCGAAATCCGGCGGGCTTCCCGCCGAGGCCCATCAACCGCCGGACCAGCGCCACCAGATCGGCGGGGTCGAAGGGCTTACCCAGGTAGCCGTCCACGCCGACCGTCTCGCCGAGGTCGAGGTCGGCCGGGGAGCAGGCCGAGACGATCGCGATCGGCAGGGAGCTCGTCCCGGGCGCCGCCCGCAGCCGGGCCGCCGTCCGCAGACCGTCCAGTCGCGGCATCACCACGTCCAGCGTCACCACGTCGGGCTTCACCCGGCGGACCACCTCCAGGCACTCGGCGCCGTCGGCTGCGGTCACCACCTCGAAGCCCTCAAGCTCCAGGTTGACCCTGATCAGCTGGCGGATCACCTCGCTGTCGTCCACCACGAGGACCCGCCCGGACACTCCCGACACCTCACCGAGGGTATCGGCGCGCCCACCGCCCCGTCCGGCCTTTCCGCACTTCCGCTCCCCTGTGCTCCCCCGCCGCGGAGCCGCCGCGCGACCCGCCGCCGCGACCGCGCGGAGCGGTCGATCGAAACCCGTGCACGGAGCGCGCCCCGGGCCTGGTAATGTTCTCCACGTCGGAGCGCACAGCGCCGAGACACCAAGCAGGCCCCCGTAGCTCAGGGGATAGAGCACCGCCCTCCGGAGGCGGGTGCGCAGGTTCGAATCCTGCCGGGGGCACTTCGCAAGAAGTGCTGAACAGGCCCAGGTCAGTGGCGAGTTGCCACCAGCCTGGGCCTTCTGCTGTTCCGGGCGCCGTTCTCCCGGCTGTTCTCGCCGCCGTTCCCGCCCGCTCTCGCCCGCTCCCGCCGCGGTTCCTGGCGCGCCGTCAGGAGGCCGCGGCGACCGCTTCGGTGTAGAGGGTCGCGATGGTGTGGTCGAAGTACGCGTCGTACGAGGTGTCCTCGGTGTCGCCGCCCTCCTGGTAGCCGCCGATGGTGCCGATCACGTGCCCGGTCGCGGTGTTGATCCAGGGTCCGCCGCTGGTGCCGCCGGGATAGCCGGGGCAGTCGATGGTGCGCTGGTACGTGCTGTGGCGGCTCGTGGTGTTGGTGCACAGCAGCGGCGACTCGGAGTCGCCGGGGTAGCCGTAGAGGCGGACGGTGGCGCCGAAGGGCTCGTCGGTGCCGAGCCGGTTGGCGCCGACCACGTCCTCGATCCGGCGGCCGTCCGCGGCGGCGGTCTCCAGGATGGCGAAGTCCTCGTCCTGGTCGCCGTCCCGGGCCCAGCCGTCGGTGGTGTGGATCGCGGTGACCCGCCAGGTGCCGTACGGGGCGCGGCCGTCGCGGTAGCCGGGGGCGAAGGTGACGCCGGCCGTGCTGTCCAGGCAGTGGGCGGCGGTGAGCAGCAGGTTCCCGGTCGGGCTGTCCAGCACGCTGGCGGTGCAGAAGTGGTTCCCCGCCGCGACCGTGCCGGCGAAGAGGGCCCCGACGGTGGCCGCCTCGGCGGTGGCCGGGGCCACCGCGGTGGTGCCCGGCTCGGCGGTGGCGGTGGCGGCGGCGGTGGCGGCGGTGCTGGTGGTGGCGGTGGCAGGGGTGGACGTCCCGCCGGCCGTCGGTGTGGCCGTCGCCGCCGGGTCGGCCGGGGGCCCGGGTGAGCGTTCGGCCGAGGACCCGAGCGGGGACGGTGAGGCGGACGCGGACGGGTCGGCGGCGGCCGACGCGGGGGTCCCGGCCGCCGCCGCGTGCCCCGCCGAGGGGCTGCCGACCGCCGTCACGCGCGAGGTCAGGCTGTGCGAGCCCACCACCAGGGCCGCGACCGTGAGGGCCGACAGGCCGGTCAGGAAGGTCGGGCCCAGCAGGCGGCGTCGGGGCTTGCGGCGGTGCTGGCCCATACCTGGTCTGCTCCTGCCCTGGTGTCGGTCCGGGTACGGCTCCGACTATGGCGAAGCAGGCTTGGAGGGCCGTGATCCCCGGCTGGGAGCTTGATGAGAACGCGTGACCGTCACGCCTGCGCAGCGGCGCGCCCCAGGCCGGCGGCCAGGGCGTCCGCGGTGATGAACGCGGTGTGCGTCCCCGCCTCGGTGCAGGCGAACGCCCCGGCCACCGCGCCCGCGCGGGCGCACTCGGGCAGCGCGCGGCCGCGCAGCCAGGCGTGCAGGAAGCCGGTCACGAAGGCGTCCCCGGCGCCGTTGGTGTCGACCACCGGGCGGCCCGGGTCGACGGCCGGGACGTGCAGCGGCGGGGCGTCCGCGGCGTCGCGGGAGAGCAGGAAGGCGCCCCCGGCCCCGGCCGTGGCGACCACGACGGCGGCCCGGCCCTCGGCGAGGACCGCCCGCATCACCTCCTCGTGGCGGCCCCGGCAGCCGGCCACCGAGAGGAAGACCAGGTCGGAGTTGACCGCGTAGTCCCGGTGGTGGGGGTTGCGGCCGTCCCAGTCGTGCAGGTCGGTGGAGCTGGTGCGGCCGAGCCGGTGCAGGTCCGGGTACATGTCGCGGTTGGTGCCGGTGATCGACAGGTGGACGTGCCGGCTGCGCTCCACGTACGGCAGGTAGAACTCGCGCGGGAGGCGCAGGTCGGCGGGGTGGCGGCCGTCGTAGAAGGAGAACCGGCGGCCGGCCGCGTCGACCAGGTTGACCGCGCGGGGGGTGCCGTGCGGCGAGACGAGGTGCGCGAACGGCAGGCCCTGGCGGGCGTACTCGGCGCGGATCAGCTCGCCCTGCGGGTCGTCGCCGAGGTGGTCGATGAAGGCGGTGCGCAGGCCCAGGTGGTGGGCGCCGAGGGCGACGCCGTTGCCGGTGTGGGCCACGTAGTCGCGCACCGGCGGCACGTACTGCGAGTCGCCGTCCGGGACTTCGAACCGCTCGACCCGGACGATGGTGTCCACGCCGGCCCCGCCGACCACCAGCAGGTCGAGGTCGGGGGCGGTGTCCGGGGCTCCGGGCGAGGACTCGAACTGCGGCATGGCGGCGCCTCCTTGATCCCTGGTGGTGGCCAGGAGTCAAGCAGGCGCCGGAGGTTGACTGCAAGACCTTGCAGCAAGTTTCACTTGGCCTGCTGGCGGGCACTGGCGGCCGTGGAGCCCGCGCGGGTCGTCGCGGCCTCGACCGCCGGGGCGCCCACCTCGCCGGTGGCCTCTCCCGGCGCCGGCCGGTGGTTGATCATCAGGAAGGCGATCAGCGCCGCGAGGATCAGGATGCCCATCGCCACCCAGGTCGCGACCACGTACCCGTGCACCGCCCCCTGGGCCTGGACCGCGGGGTCGGAGGCGATCCTGGTGGCCAGGTAGCTCGCGGTGGCGCTGGCCGCGATGGTGTTCAGCAGCGCCGTGCCGAAGGACCCGCCCACCTGCTGGGCCGAGTTGATGGTCGCCGACGCCGCGCCGGTCTCGGCCGGGGCGACGCCCAGCGTGGCCAGGCTCATCGACGGCATGAACACCAGGCCCATCCCGAAGCCGAGCAGCAGCTCGGCGGGCAGGACCATGCCCGCCCAGGGGCTGTCCACCTTCATCTGGGTCAGCCAGGCCATGCCCGCCGCGGCGAGCAGCAGACCCGGGCCGATCAGGTTGCGCGAGGGCACCCTGGTCATCAGCCGGGCGGCGAAGCCGGTGGAACTGATGACGATGGCGGCCGTCATCGGCAGGAAGGAGACCCCGGACATCACCGGCGAGAAGTGCTTGATCACCTGCAGGTAGTAGGTCAGGAACAGGAACAGGCCGAACATGCCGACCATCGCCAGACCCACCGAGAGCGCGCCGCCGCCGCGGTTGCGCTCGCCGACGATGTGCAGCGGCAGCAGGGCGTGCTCGGTGCGCTTCTCGACCAGAACGAACACCGCCAGCAGCGCGACGCCGAGGGCCAGCGAGCCCAGCACCAGCCAGTCGCCCCAGCCCCGCGACACGGCCTCGGACATGCCGAAGACGATGGCGAGCAGGCCGCCGCAGCCGAGCAGTGCGCCCGGCAGGTCGAGCTTGACCCGCCGCCCCTTCTCGATGTGGTCGCGGGTGAGCACGTAGTAGGCGGCGAAGGCGGTCACGATCGCGATCGGGGTGTTGACGAACAGGCACCAGCGCCAGTTCAGGTACTCGGTCAGCACGCCGCCGAGGAGCAGGCCGATCGCGGCGCCGCCGCCGGCGATGGCACCGAAGATGCCGAACGCGGTGCTGCGTTCGCGGGGATTGGTGAACGTGGTCGAGAGCAGGCCCAGCGCGGACGGGGCGAGCAGTGCGCCGAAGGCGCCCTGGAGGGCGCGGGCCCCGAACAGCATGGCCGGCCCGGCCGCGGCGCCGCCGAGCGCGGAGGCGAGGGCGAAGCCGAGCAGGCCGACGGTGAAGACGCGTTTGCGGCCGAAGAGGTCGCCGAGCCGGCCGCCCAGGAGCAGCAGGCCGCCGAAGGCCAGCGTGTAGGCGGTGATCACCCACTGGCGGTTCGCGTCGGATATCCCGAGGTCCTTCTGGGCCGACGGCAGTGCGATGTTCACGATGGTGATGTCGAGCACGATCATCAGCTGGGCGATGGCGATGACCGCCAGCGCCCACCAGCGGCGACTGTCCGCCGCCGCTTCGGTCTGAGGACCGGTGGCAGGTTGCGCAGACACTGGGGAGCCTTCCGTCGGGTCGGAGAGGACACGTAGTCGCTTTCCAGCCAAACGCCCGGGGTGTCGGATGGCAAGGAAAAACCTCACCAAATATGGCTATTTGGGACAAAAGAACCAGGGTCCTGGGACCAGCGACGGAGGTTCGTGCGCGCAGGGACGTGGCGGGGACGTGAGCGCGCAGAAGAAGAGGGGACGGGGCTCCGGACGCACGCGGTCCCCGGGTGCCGGAGCACCCGGGGACCGCGGGGTCACCGCCGGCTGCCGCCTAGAGCGCGGCCAGCTCGGCGACCAGGTCGTCCAGTCCGAGCGAGCCCTGCGACAGGGCCGCCATGTGCCAGGCCTTGAGGTCGAAGACCTCCCCGCGCGCCTCGTGCGCCGCCCGCGCCGCCGCCCGGCCGCGCAGCCAGGCCCGCTCGCCCAGCTTGTAGCCGATCGCCTGGCCGGGCATGCCCAGGTAGCGGACCAGCTCGCTGTCCAGGAACTCGGCCGAGAGCCCGCAGTACAGGCCGAAGAACTCCCGCGCGGAGTCCGGCAGCACCGGCTCGCCCGGGCGGTACGGCGAGTCCGCCGGGAAGTCCAGGCCGACGTGCATGCCGATGTCGACGATCACCCGCAGCGCCCGCATCATCTGGGCGTTGAGGTAGCCGAGCCGGTGGCCGGGATCGGTGAGGTAGCCCAGCTCGTCCATCAGGCGCTCGGCGTACAGCGCCCAGCCCTCCAGGTTGGCGCTCACCCCGCCGATGCTGACCTGGTAGGTGGAGAGCCGGTCGGCGACGTAGTTCCACTGCGCCAGCTGGAGGTGGTGGCCGGGAACGCCCTCGTGGTACCAGGTCGAGACGAGGTCCCAGACCGGGAAGCCCTCCCGGCCGAGGGTCGGCAGCCAGGTCCGCCCGGGGCGGGTGAAGTCCAGCGACGGCGCGGTGTAGTACGGGGCGGCGGCGCTGCCGGGCGGGGCGATCATCGACTCGACCCGGGTGACCGGCTCGGCGAGGTCGAAGTGGGTGCCCTGGAGGTCGTTGATCGCCTGGTCCATCAGGCCCTGGAGGAACTCACGGGCGGGCTCGGCCCCGGCGATGGCCGGACCGTCGGTCTCCAGCCACTTCATCGCCTCCATCGGGTCGGCGCCCGGACGCACCTTCTCGGCCTCCGCCCGCATCTGGGCGAGCAGGTCGTGGAACTCCTGCCAGGCCCAGGCGTACGCCTCGTCGAGGTCGAGGTCGGCGCCGGTCCAGTAGCGGACCCAACGGCCGTAGCGCTCGCGCCCGGCGGTGTCGGGGGCGTCGGCGGCGGCCGGGCCGTAGACGTCGCGCATCCAGTCGCGCAGTTCGGCGACGGCCGCGATGGCGGCCTCGGCGTGCTCGGTCAGGCCCGGGCGGAGCGACTCGGGGGCCTTGCCGACGAACCCGCCGAACCAGCCGCCGGGCACCTCGCCCTCCAGCCACTCACCGAGCTGCTCGACCATGGTGGTGACCTGACGGGGGCCGGAGAGCAGGCCGCGCTCGACGCCCTCCGCCAGCGTCTCGCGGAACTGCGCCAGCGCGACGGGCACCCGGGCCATCCGGCGGCCGACCACCTCCCACTGCTGCTCGGTCTCGGTGGCCATCAGGGTGAAGATGTCGCGGACGTTGTGCACCGGGGAGCCCAGGTTGCGGATCGCCCGGTAGCCCTCCCCTGCGGCGTGGACGGCGAGCTCGGCGGTGAGCCGCTCGCGCAGCAGCCGGGCGCAGCGGCGCTCCGCCTCGTCCTCGGCGGCGCCGGCCTGCTCGACCTCCTCCAGCACGGCCAGGGTGTGCCGGGCCAGTTCGGCGACCGCCTCGGCGCCGGCCGGGGAGAGGTCGGGGAGGCGGTCGTCCTCGGGGTTGAGGCCCAGATACACCGCGGTCAGCGGGTCCAGCTGGGCGAGCGCCTGGACGTAGGCGTCGGCGACACGGCGCGGGGTGGTGCCGTCGGAGGTGATCAGTTCTTCAACCATTCGGACATCATTTCGCGGCCCGGGCCGATTGCAAGCCCCCCTCCCATGGCATGCTCCGGCCAATCCGGTCGGCTCGGACACCGGCCCGGCGCTTCCGCCGTCCGCGCGACAGGAGACCCTTCCGGCGAAAGGTCCGTATGCATACAGAGCAGAAGCGGTGGAAGCCGATCGGCGCGGGGCAGGAGTGTCCGAGGCCCGTGAAGCCGTGCGAGCCGGCTGGCGGCAGCGGCGCGGTGGCGCTCCCCCGCCACGACCGGGAAGGCCCGGCGCCGCCCGGCCGCCGGGCCCGCGACCGGCCGCGACACGACTGCCGGGCGGTACGGACGGCCGTTCGAGAAGTACCACGCAGGAACGGGCCGGAAAGGTCGATCGGCCATTACGCTGACCGCCATGGAAGCCAGCTCAGCGCCCGTACCGTCCCCCCAGGCACGCCCGCGACGCGCCGGCTACCGGCGGCTGCCCGTGCAGCAGCGGCGGGAGCAGCTGATCGCGGTCGCGCTGGAGCTGTTCGCCTCCCGCCCGCCCGAGGAGGTCGGCCTGGACGACGTGGCGGCCGCCGCGGGGGCGTCCCGGCCACTGGTCTACCGCTACTTCGCCGGCGGCAAGCAGCAGCTGTACGAGGCCGCACTGCGCACCGCGGCGGACGAGCTGAGCAGCCGGTTCACGGTGCCGCTCACCGGGACCCCGACCGAGCAGCTGGCGGCGGTGCTGGACCGCTACTTCGCCTTCGTGGCCGAGCACGACGCCGGCTACTCGGCGCTGCTGCGCGGCGGTTCGGTGGTGGAGACGGCGCGGACCTCGGCCATCGTGGACGACGTGCGGCGGGCCGCGCTCAAGCGGACGCTGCGCCACCTCGGCGTCCGGGAGGCCGGGCCGCGGCTGGCCCTGCTGGTCCGCTCGTGGATCGCGGTGATCGAGGGCGCCTCGCTGACCTGGCTGGACGAGGGCCGGACGGTGCCGGTGGAGGAGCTGCGGGACTGGCTGGTGGACCAGTTCGTGGCGATGGCGGCAGCCACGGCGCTGCGCGATCCGCAGACCGCGGAGGTGCTGGCCGGGCTGCTGGCGCTGGAGCGGCCGGACGACCCGCGGGTGCGCCGCCTGCGCGAGCTGCTGACGCCGCGGCCCTGACCCCCGTGCCCGGGGTCACGGCCGCGCCGCGTGGACGCCGGGCCTTCGGGAGCTGCGGGCACCGGGACCCGCACGAGCGGGCGCCGGGCGGCCCCCGGACGCGCCCTACGCCTTGCCGAGCACCTGACGCTGGCGGCCGAGCCCGTCGACCTCGATCTCGACGATGTCGCCCGGGGCCAGGAACGGCGTGCCCGGGCGGCCGAGGGTGACGCCGGCCGGGGTGCCGGTGACGATCACGTCCCCGGGCTCCAGCACCATGAACTGGCTGGCGTAGCGGACGATCTCCAGCACCGGGAAGACCATCTCGGCGGTGGAGCCGTCCTGCCGGAGCTCGCCGTTGACCCAGAGCCGCAGCGACAGCCGCTGCGGGTCCGCCACCTCGTCCGCGGTGACCAGCCAGGGCCCGAGCGGGGTGAAGGTCTCCGCGGACTTGCCCTTGTCCCACTGGCCGCCGCGCTCGAACTGGAAGGCCCGCTCGGTCACGTCGTTGGCGATGGTGTAGCCGGCGATGACCCCCGCCGCCGCCCGGTGGTCCTCCAGGTAGCGGGCGGTGCGGCCGATCACGATCGCCAGCTCGGCCTCGTAGTCGGTCTTCTCGCCGCCGCGCGGCACCAGCACCTCGTCGTACGGGCCGACCACGGTGGAGCTGGGCTTGAGGAAGATCACCGGCTCGTCCGGGATCGGTGCCCCGGCCTCGGCCGCGTGGTCGCGGTAGTTGAGCCCGATCCCGACCACCTTGCCCGGCCGGGCGACCGGGGCGCCGACCCGCTGCCCGGCGATGTCGGCCACCGGCAGCAGGCCGGCGGCCACGTCGCGGGCCAGCGCCTGCGGGTCGAGCTCGGCGAGGAACGCGCCGTCGATGTCCCGGGCCCGGCCGGAGAGCTCGTACGCGGTGCCGTCCTGGCCCTGCACGACCGGACGCTCGGCGCCCGGCGGTCCGACACGGAGGAGCTTCATCTGAGCGTCACCACCAGTTTCGTCGCAGCTGGCCGGGGCGGCCGCACACCGCACCCGGACTCTTGCCTGCGAGGTATATCAACGCGTCCCGCCCGGTCACCAGACGGTTCCGCTGGGCGAATTCCTATCAATTCACACAAGCGCGCAGGCCGCTGAATCGGGTGCCCGTACGGTTGACAGCCCTCGCCCCGGCCGGGGCCCGGGCCGGCCGGCGGGGACGGCGGTCCCCGGCCGCTCCGGCCCGATCACCGCCGGGCGTCAGGGGTGCTGCGGGCCACCGTCGAGGAGCCGGTCCAGGGCCAGCGGGCGCGGGGTGCCGGGGCCGCCGCGGTCGCAGACGCGCTGCCAGCGGTCGAGGTCGCGCGCCACGTCGGCCCGGGCCTGCGGCTCCGCGGCCAGTGCCGCCTCCAGCTCGCGCAGCAGCGCGACGGCGGCCCCCGGACTGCCGTCCCGGGCCAGCCAGAGGGCGAGGTCGTGGCAGGTGCGCAGGGTCCGGAGGTCACGCGGACCGCAGACCCGGGCGAGCTGCGGGATCAGCGGGATCAGCATCGCGACGGCCTCCCCAGGCCGGCCCTCCGCCCCGTGCTCCCAGGCCCGGTCGGCCCGCTTGCGCAGCGCCTCGGGGGTGGGTTCCCCGGCTCGTCCGAGCCGGATCTCGCGCAGCCGGCGGCGGACCTCGGCCGCGTCCGCGGGCCGGTCCGCCGGGCTCTTGGCGAGCAGCTCGCGGACCAGCGCGGCGAGCGCCGGGTAGGGGGTGCGGACGGGCGGCGGCGGCTCGTTCAGGTGCTGGTACATCATGGTGACCGCCGAGCCCGCGTTGAACGGGCGCTGGCCGGTGCAGAGCTGGAAGAGCACCACGCCGAGCGCGTAGAGGTCGGCCCGGCCGTCGATCGGGTCGCCGGCCCAGCACTCCGGGGCCAGGTAGGGCGGGGTGCCGATCACCACGCCGGTGGAGGTGAGCGCCCCGCCGGACTGGGTGAGCAGCCGGGCGATGCCGAAGTCCAGCACCTTGGCCTCACCGGCGTCGGTGATCATGATGTTCTCCGGCTTGATGTCCCGGTGGACCACGCCCGAGGCGTGCGCGGCGGCCAGCGCCTTGCACACCTGCCGGACCCACCTGAGCGAGACCTCCAGCTCCGGGACGCCCTCGCGGAGCAGCGCGGAGAGCGGGCGGCCGGGCACCAGCTCCATCACCAGGTAGTGGGTGGACCAGCCGCCCTCGCGCACCGTGCCGTAGTCGTACAGGGTGACGATGTTCGGGTGGGAGAGGCTGCCTGCGGTCTTGGCCTCCCGGACGAAGCGCTGGACGGCCTCCTCGTCGCGGGCCTTCTCCTCGGACAGCACCTTCACCGCGACCCGCCGGCCGATGTTGCTGTCGCGGGCCTGCCAGACCACGCCGAAGCCGCCCTCGCCGAGCTTGGCCTCCAGCAGGTACCGGCCGTCCAGCACCTCCCCAGCCTCCATTGCTCCCCCGATCACCAAGTCCCGCGGATCCGAACGGCGTTCACCGTGACCGGGCCACCATAGCGGCGGGGGAGCACATCGAGGTGAACGGACTACGGCTTCGGCTTGGGCAGGCCCGGCGGGTTGATCTCGGAGGCCTGCACGGCCTCGCCCTCCAGGCCCCAGCGCTTGAGGACCTGGGCGTAGGTGCCGTTCCTGATGATCTCGTCGATGGCCCCGTCGAGCGCCCGGACCAGCCCGCCGTCCTTCCTGGTCGTCGCCGCGATCTTCCCGAGGACGTCGGCGCCGCCGCCCGAATAGGTGCCGACCACCTCGCTCTCGCCCGTCTGCACGGCGTGGAAGGCCAGGCTGGGGTTGGGGCCGACGTAGGCGTCGATCCGGCCGGAGGAGAGCGCGAGGTAGTAGTCCGAGCTGTTCTGGAAGTACTTGATGTCGGTCGGCTTGAGCCCGTTCCGGACGTTCTCCTCGCTCCAGCCGATCAGCAGCTTCTCCTGGTTGGTGCCGGAGGCGACGCCGATCGAGCGGCCGGCGACGTCCTTGGCCCCGGCGATCTTGAAGCCGGCGCCCTTCCTGGCCTCGAACCCGAGGACGTCCAGGCGGTAGGTGGCGAAGTCGTACTTCTCCTTGCGGGCCTCGGTGACGGTGATGTTGGAGATGCCGACGTCGTACTTGCCGCTGTCCAGCCCGACGAAGATGTTCTCCCAGGAGACCGGGTTGAACTCGACCTTGAGGCCGAGCACGTTGCCGATCAGCGAGGCGATGTCCGGTTCGACCCCGATGATCGTCTTGTCGTCGTCGGCGTAGAAGTCCAGCGGCGGCGTGGTGCCGATGGAGTCGGTGACGGTCAGCGTGCCTCTCTTGCGGATCTCCTCCGGGACCAGCGCCGCGACGGCGTCCACCTTGGGCGTGGTGACTCTGTTCTGATTCGGCGTCAGGTTCACCTCGGTGCCGTCCGGCGCCACGCTGCCCTTGGCGGGCGCGAGTTCCGCCGAGGCGTCCGTGGAGCTGCCGCAGGCGGCCAGGGTGAGGGTGGCGGCGAGCGCGGCGGCGGCGGTCACGAGGGCGCGACGGGGTAGGGACATGGCGGAACTCCTGCGGGGTGAAGGGGGCTTGCGAGGGGAGAGGGAGAGGGAACGGGAGAGGGAACGGGGAGAGCCGGGGGGCCGCGCCCGGCGGGCCCGGGGCCGGGCTGGAGCCCTGGGGTCAGAGCACCTTGGCCAGGAAGGCGCGGGTGCGCTCGTGCTGCGGGTCGTCCAGAACGGCCTCCGGCGGGCCCTGCTCGACCACCACGCCGCCGTCCATGAACACGACGGTGTCGGCGACCTCGCGGGCGAAGCCGATCTCGTGGGTCACCACGATCATGGTGGTGCCGCCCCGGGCGAGGTCCTTGATGACGTCCAGCACCTCACCGACCAGCTCCGGGTCGAGCGCCGAGGTCGGCTCGTCGAACAGCAGCACCTTCGGCTCCAGCGCCAGTGCACGGGCGATCGCCACCCGCTGCTGCTGACCGCCGGAGAGCTGCCGCGGGTAGGCGTCCGCCTTGTCGGCCAGCCCGACCCGTGCCAGCAGCTCCAGCGCGGCAGCCCGCGCCTCGGCCTTGCGCCGCCCGAGCGCGCTGATCGGCGCCTCGACGATGTTCTCCACCACGGTGAGGTGCGGGAAGAGGTTGAAGTTCTGGAAGACGAAGCCGATGTTGGTCCGCTGGCGCAGGACCTCGCGCTCCTTGAGCTCGTACAGCCGGTCGCCGGAGCGGCGGTAGCCGATCAGCTCGCCGTCGATCGCGACGAAGCCGCGGTCCAGCTTCTCCAGGTGGTTGATCGAGCGCAGCAGGGTGGACTTGCCGGAGCCGGACGGGCCGAGCACCACCGTCACCGAACCGGCCGGCACGTCGAGGTCGACCCCGCGCAGCACGGCCAGCTGCCCGAAGCTCTTGTGCAGGCCCCTGACCTGCACCATGGGTTCCAGGGTGGTGGTGGTCACGAGCGTCCTCCGGAGGCGGTCGGGGCGGGGGTGGCGGGAGCGGCGGTGCCGGCGGCGGTGCGGGCGGCCCGCAGGCCCCGGGCGAAGGTCCGGGCCCGCTGCAGCGGGGTGGGCGGCGGGGTCCGGCTGGAGCCCCGGGCGAAGTGGCGCTCGACGTAGTACTGGGCGATCGACAGCACGGTGGTCAGCAGCACGTACCAGACGGTGGCCACCATCAGCAGCGGCACCACCCGGCCGGTGCGGCCGTAGACGACCTGCACCTGGTAGAAGAGCTCGCCGATGGCCATCACGTAGACCACCGACGTGCCCTTGAAGAGCGAGATGACCTCGTTGGCGGCGGCGGGCAGGATGCCGCGCATCGCCTGCGGCAGGACGATCCGCCAGGCCTGGCGCCAACGGGGCACGCCCAGTGCGGCGGCGGCCTCCCGCTGACCGGCGTCCACGGCGATCACGCCGCCGCGGATGATCTCGGCGGCGAACGCGGCCTGGTGCAGCCCGAGGCCCAGCACGGCGGCGCCGAGCGCGCCCAGCACGCCCACCGTCTCGAAGTCCGCGAAGGTCGGGCCGAACGGGATCCCGATGCCGAACCGCTTGTAGAGGTAGGACAGGTTGAACCAGAAGACCAGCTGGACGATCAGCGGGATCGAGCGGAACGCCCAGACGTAGGCCCAGGCGATGGACTGCAGCACGGCGCTGCGGGACAGCCGCATGGCGGCCACCACCGTACCGAGCAGGAAGCCCAGCACGGTGCCGTAGAAGGTGAGCTCGATGGTCCGGCCGACCGCCCGCAGGATGGTGTCGGTGGAGAAGTAGATCCGGAAGGTCGCCCAGTCCCAGCCGGGATTGGTGGCCAGCCCGTGGGCGAACTGGGCGAGCACGACGAGGGCGGCGGCCGCGGCCGCCCAGCGCCAGGGGTGGCGGGCGGGGACGGTGCGCAGCCCGGACAGCTCGGCGAGGTCGACCCGCCCGGCGGGTCCGGCGGCCGTCTTCGCCGACGACCCGGCGGGGCCGGTCGCGGCGGTGGTCGCGGTGGTGGTCGCGTTGGCGGTGGTGATGGTCATGGGGGGGATTCCTCCAACAGGCACGGAGCCCGGACAGGGGGTCACGCGTGCTCGGGCGGGCTGATCAGGGACTCCTTGATCGCCGAGTCGGAGACCCCCCACTTCTTCAGGATCCGGTCGTACGTCCCGTCCTTGATCAGCTGGTTGACGGCCGCCTGGAACGCCGGGGTCAGCGGGGAGCCCTTCTTGAACGCGAAGCCGACGTCCAGCCGGTGGAACTCGCCCAGGAACCTCGTGCCGGACGCCTCCTGGGAGGCCTGGTAGCGCAGGCCGTTGATGGTGGACATCACGATGTCCACCCGCCCCTGCTGGAGGCTGGTCAGGACGGCGCCGTTGTCGCTGAACGCCTTGACCTCGTAGGGCTTCCTGCCCGCGTCGGAGCAGGCGCTCTTCTTGCTGTTGAGCGTGGTCTCGAAGGTGGTGCCGGCTCCGGTGCCGATGGTCAGCCCGCAGAGCTGGACCAGCTCGGTGACCGGCTGGATCGCGGTGTCGTCCTTGCGGACCGCGAAGCCCTGGCCGTCGTCGACGTAGGTCACGAAGTCGATGGTCTTCAGCCGGGCCGTGGTGACCCCGAAGTTGCCGGTGCCGACGTCGTACTTGCCGCTGCCGAGGGCGGGCAGGATGGTCTCGAAGGCGGCCTCCTCGCGCTGCACGGTCAGGCCGAGCACCCTGGCCACCGCGTCGGTGAGGTCGATGTCCACACCGGCCGGCTTCTTGGTGGCCTGGTCGGCGTAGAAGGCCGACGGCGGGTAGCCCAGCGAGGAACCGAACTTCACCGTCCCCGCCTTGCGGACGTCCTCCGGCAGCAGCGCCGCCGCGGCGTCCGACCTGGGGACGGCGGAGACGATGTCCTGCGCGGCGGCGTCGACCGCGGCCTTGCCGGCGCCGGGCGGGGCGGCGGTCTTCGGGTCCGATCCGCAGGCCGCCAGCGCCAGGACCGGCAGCAGGGCGGTGGCCGCGAACAGGCGGCGGCGGACGGTGGTCGTTCTCACGGGGCGGTGCCTTTCGGGAGTCGGTCTCGGGAGGTGCGGAGGTCGGGACGGGCCGGGGCCAGAAGGTGCCGGGATCAGGACGGGCGGGGGGATCAGGACGGGCGGGGGGATCAGGACGGGTGGGCGGCGGGTGCGCCGCTCGGCAGGTGCTTCTCGAAGGGCAGCGGGCGGTGGCCGCCGGGCGGCCCGTCCTCCCCCTGGCCGCGCGGGGCGAGGGGGTCCGCGTCCACGTCGAACAGCGGGGTGTAGCCGTGCGCCAGGTAGAGGCCCTTGGCCTCGGGCTGGAGCGGGCCGGTGGTGAGGTAGATCCGGGTGTACCCGGCCGCGGCGGCCGCCCGTTCGAGCTCGGCCAGCACCCGGCCGGCCAGGCCGCGGCGGCGGTGCGCCGAGTGCGTCCACATCCGTTTCAGCTCGGCTGTCCGCTCGTCGTACCGCTTGTACGCGCCGCCGGCCACCGGGACGCCGTCCACCAGCAGGAGCAGCAGCAGGCCGCCGGCCGGCTCGGCGAAGGCCTCCGCCGGGTACCGGCTCATCTCCTCGCGCGCCTGCGGCCCGTACCGGGTGACGTACTCGTGGGTGAGCTCGCGCAGCAGCGGCTCGACCAGCCGGTCGCCCAGCGCGACCCGGCGGACCTCCACCACCGGGCCGGCGCCGGGCGCGGGTCTCGCGGCTGCGCCCTCGCCGGTGTCGGCGATTCCGGGGGATTCGACGGGCATGGTGGCGGACCTTTCGGGTCGGACGGCTCCGGCGGACTGCGCGCGGGCAGGGCGGAGGAGGCCGTGGCACGGCCGGGCGCGGTGCGCCGCCACCAGTACGTGCCGGTGGCGGTGACGGGAGCGGTGAGCGGAGCGCTGGACGGAGCGGCGAGCGGCGAGCGGCGAGCGGCGAACAGCGAGCGGGGAACGGGGAGCTGAAGCGAGCGGTGACGGTGACCGGGGCGGTGACGGCGGCGATGCCGGTGGACTGCCGGAGCGCAGTGCGGTGCTGAAAGGAGCGGCGGCAGCGTGCGCCTGACGAGCCGTCAGTCGACGACGGCTCTCCCGGCCCGCGACGGGGCACCGAGGGAGGGGCCTCCGGAGGAGGACAGGGCCGGCTGGGCGGCCCGCTGCCGGGTCAGCCGAGACACGCCGCGGACCACACTCGACCGAAGTCGATGTGGTCGCGGGTGACCAGGAGCTGCTCGGCGTACATGGCCCTTAGTTGAGCAGTGAAGCCCGCGCGGCGTCAACCACCGTCCATTACCGCTCTGTTGCGATCATCTGTCGCCCTGCGACCCGCTCCGCCGACCCTTGACAGCCGCCGTTCGCGGATGCGTACGATCGGGCCGGAGTGCAAGTGCAAGCCGGCCGTGTTGAGGGACGCGGACCGGTGTGACGGCCCGTACGTGACCGCTTCCGTACCACCCGCCCCGCACCCGCGCCACACCCTGGAGCCCTCCTCATGGCCACCCCGCAGGACGTCCTTCCCCCGCCGGCCCCCGTCCGCAAGCAGCCCGGCCCACCACCCGCCGCCACGGCCACGGACCCGGCCGCCGCCACCGACCCAGGGGCCAGGATCGTCGGCCGCCGCCGCACCGGCCAGTGGGTCTCCGCCGCCGTCGCCCTGCTGCTCTTCGCGATGGTGCTCAACTCGGTGATCCGCAACGAGGCCTTCCAGTGGGACGTGGTGGCGGCCTGGTTCACCGCGCCCTCCGTCCTGAACGGCCTCACCCTCACCCTCTGGCTGACCGCCGCCACCCTGACCCTCGGCTTCGCCCTGGGCACCGTGCTGGCCGTGATGCGGCTCTCCACCAACCCGGTGCTGCGCACGCTCAGCTGGGTCTACATCTGGATCTTCCGCTCCACCCCGGCCCTGGTGCAGCTGCTGCTCTTCTTCAACATCGGCGCGCTCTACCCGACCCTCGGCCTCGGCATCCCCTTCGGCCCCGAGTTCCTGACCGTCCGGACGGTCAACCTGTTCGGCCCCACCTTCACCGCCCTGGTCGGCCTGACCCTGCTGGAGGCCGCGTACGCCGCCGAGGTGGTCCGCGGCGGCATCCTCTCCGTCGACCGGGGCCAGCTGGAGGCCGCCGCCGCGCTCGGGCTGGGCCGGTGGCGGGTGCTGCGCCGGATCGTCGTCCCGCAGGCGATGCGCACCATCGTGCCGACCGCCGGCAACATGCTGATCAGCGCGCTCAAGGGCACCAGCATCATCAGCGTGCTGGCCGTCTCCGACCTGCTCTACTCGGTGCAGCTGGTCTACCTGCAGTCCTACCAGGTCATCCCGATGCTGATGGTGGCCACCATCTGGTACGTCGTGATCACCACCGTGCTGTCGATCGGCCAGTACTACGTCGAACGGCACTACGCCAAGGGCGCCACCCGCGAGGGACTGCCGCCCACCCCGCTGCAGCGCGCCCGGGCCGCCCTGCGCCGGCTGCGCGCCGCCGCCGACGCGGCCGACGCGGTCCAACCTGCCGACGCGGTCCACCCGGCCGACCCGGCCGACGCGGCCCCGGCCCGCGAGGTGCGGGCATGAGCACGCTGGTGATCGTCGGAGCCGGCCCACGCGGGACCGGCCTGCTGGAGCGGATCGCCGCCAACGCCGCCGAACTCCTCCCCTCCGACCGGCCGTTGGAGATCCACGTGGTCGACCCGTACCCGCCCGGCGCGGGCCGGATCTGGCGCCGCGACCAGTCCGCCCTGCTGCGGATGAACTCGATGGCCGAGGACGTCACGATGTTCACCGACGAACGCTCGGCCATCGACGGACCGGTCCGTCCCGGCCCCTCGATGGCCGAATGGGCCGCCCGGCCCGAGGAGTTCGAGCCCTACCGGGAGACGGCCGACCCGGCGATCCGGGCGGAGCTGCGCGCCCTCGCGCCCACCGACTTCCCGACCCGCCGGGCCCAGAGCGCCTACCTGGACTGGGTGTTCCGCCGCGCCGTCGCCGACCTGCCGCCGCACGTCACCGTCACCGTGCACCGCGACACCGCCCGGCGGATCGAAGGGCCGGCCGACGGACCGCAGCTGGTCCACCTCGGCGACCGGGTGCTCACCGCCGACCACGTCGCCCTCACCCTCGGCCACCTGGACTCCGCCCCGCACCCCCGGTACGCCGCCGACGCCGGGTTCGCCGCCCGGCACGGCCGCTTCCACCTGCCGCCCGCCTTCTCCGCCGACGCCGACCTCGACGGCATCGCCCCCGGCGAGCACACCGTGCTGCGCGGGTTCGGCCTCGCCTTCGTCGACCTCGTCGCGCTGCTCACCGAGGGCCGCGGCGGCCGGTTCGAGGAGACGCCCACGGGCCCGGTGTACCGTGCGTCCGGCCGCGAACCGGTGATCCACGTCGGCTCCCGGCGCGGGGTGCCGTACCACTCCAAGACCGGCTACGCCCTGCAGGGCCCCCGCGCCCCGCTCCCCCGGTACTTCGACGCGGCCGCCGTCGACGCCGTGCTGGAGCGGCCCGGACCGCTCGAACTGCGCCGCGACTTCTGGCCGTTGATGGCCAAGGAGATCGGCTTCGGGCACTACCACGAGCTCTTCCACGGCCATCCGGAGCGGACCGCACTGCCCTGGGCGGAGTTCCTGGCGGGCTACGACGCGTACGACTGGTACTCCCCCGAACTCGCCGGGCTGATCGACCGGGCCGTCCCCGACCCGGCCGACCGGCTGGACTTCGAGCGGCTCGACCATCCGCTCGCCGGCCTCGAACTCGGCTCCGCCGACGAGCTCCAGCACCACCTGCGCCGGTACATCGCCGCCGACGCCGACCGCCGCGCCGACCCCGCGCACAGTGCCGACCTCGGAGCCTTCCTCGCCGTCCTCTCGCTCTTCGTCGAGCTGCCGCGCGTCCTCTCCTCCGGCCGGCTCACCGCGCGATCCGTCGGCGAGGAGGTGGACGAGTGGTTCTTCGGCTTCTTCAGCTACCTCGCCTCCGGGCCGCCCGGCTTCCGGCTGCGCCAGCTGCTCGCGCTCTCCGAGGCCGGGGTGGTGCGCTTCCTCGGCGCCGGCGTCCGGGTCGAACGGGACGAGTCCACCGGCACCTGGCGGGCCTCCGGCAGCACCGTGCCCGGGCACACCGTGACCGCCACCGCACTGGTCGAGGCGTACCTGCCCAGGCACGACCTCACCCGCACCGGCGACCCGCTGCTGCGCGACCTGCACGGCGCCGGCCGGATCGTGGAAGAGGTGGTCGCCGACGCGGAGCACACCCACCGCTCCGGGCTGGTCACCGTCCGCCCGGGCGACAGCCGGGTGCTGGATCCGGCGCTGGACGGCGGGGCGCACCCGCGGCGCACCGCCCTCGGCCCGCACACCACCCACCGGTCCGCGGCCGCCTTCGCCCGTCCGCGCACCGACGCCCCCGGGTTCCGCCAGAACGACGCGGCCGCCCGGGCGCTGCTGCGCGCCCTGGCCGGCACCCCGGCGGCCCTGGCCGGCCGCTGAGCCCGCGGCCGGCCGGCACCCGGCCGGGGGTTCCGGGCCCCAGCCGGGGCCCGGACCTGTCCTGGGCGCCCGGCCGGGGCTCAGGGGTTGAGCAGCTCCTCCACCAGGTCCTCGGCGGTCACGTGGTCGGGCGCGGACAGGATCCAGTCCCCGACGCCCTTGATCCCGGTGCCGCGCTCCAGCGCGTTCAGGCAGGCGTTGGCCTCCTGGTCCGAGGCGAAGTCCCAGGCCAGCAGGCGCCGGACCAGGACCACGGCCTCCTCCCGGCCGATCCGCGCCCGGCGCACCGTCCGGGAGCGCCGGGCCGGCTGGGCGAGCCGCTGCTGGTAGCCGGCCAGGTCGTGCCAGGCCTGGACGGTGGTCGGGTGCTGCTCGCCGAGCGAGCGGGCGAGGTCGGGCAGCAGCGTGCGCAGTTGCAGCACGGCGCCGTCGAGGTCGCCGCGGTTGGCCGCGTACACCGCCAGGTCGTGCCGTGCCTTGAGCACCCGGGCGTCGTGGCCGCCCCAGACGGCGTGCAGGTCGGGCAGCAGCTGGGTGAGCTGGCGGACCGCCGTGACCGTCTCGCCGCTCTCGCCGATGCACCAGGTCAGGTGGTAGCGGGCGCTCAGGGTGTCCGGATCGGCCGGGCCGAGGGCCAGCCGCATGTCCTCGACCACGGCGGTGAGCAGCCGGATCGCACCGTCGAGGTCGCCGGCCCGGCTCAGGTACCAGGTGAAGTCCCGCCAGGTGGCCAGGGTGTCGCGGTCGGTGGCGCCGAGTGCGAGGACGGCGTCCTGGGCCACCGACTGCAGCGCCGCGGCGGACTCGCCGGCCGTCGCCGCCCGGAAGGCCGCGCTCCGGCGCTCGCGCAGTGCCGCGCGGACGGCGTCGGCCGCCGCGGGCGGTGCGGTGACCGGCGGGGTGGTCAGCGGCGGGAGCACCGGCCCGGCCGGGGGCGGGGCGGCCGGCGCCGGCGGGCCCGCCGGCGGAACGGGCACGGACGACGGCACGGACGACGGCGCGGCAGGCACGGACGACGGCACGGCAGGCACGGACGGCCCCGACTGCGGCGGGAGCGGCACCGGCGCCGGCATCGGCACCGCCACCGGCGGCTCGGCGGGCGGCGGGACCACCGGGGGCGCCACCGCCGGCCCCGGCCGGTCCAGCACGGTGGCGGTCGGCACCGGCCCGGCCGGCCCCGCCTCCGGCGCCTGCGCCGCGTACCGCTCCGCCAGTACGGCGAGCCGCCGCTCCACCGCCCGGGCGTCGGCCGGCCGGTCCGCCGGGTCCTTGGCCAGCAGCTCGGCGACCAGCCCGGCCACCTCCGCGGGCAGCCCGAACTGCGCCGGGTCCAGCGCCGGCGGCGGCTCGTTGAGGTGCTGGTACATCAGCACCGGCGTCGAGTCCCCGGCGAAGGGCCGGGCCCCGGTGCAGAGCTCGACCAGGACGCAGCCGAAGGCGTAGAGGTCGGCCCGGCCGTCCACCCGACCGCCGGTCCAGCGCTCGGGCGCCATGTACGCCGGGCTGCCGATCACCGTCCCGGTGGTGGTCAGCCCGCCGGCCCCGGTGTCCAGCTGGGCGATGCCGAAGTCCAGCACCTTCACCACTCCGGCCCCGGTGACCATGATGTTGTCGGGCTTGATGTCCCGGTGCACCATCCCGGCGTCGTGGGCGGCGGCCAGCGCGTCGCAGATCTGCCGCCCCCAGGTCAGGCTCCGCACCGGGTCGGGCAGGCCGGCCCGGAGCACCGCGGTCAGGGTGCGGCCGGTGAGCAGCTCCATCACCAGGAACGTGACCTGCCGGCCGGCGAGCTCGCCCTCGCCGAGGTCGTGAACGGTGACGATGTGCGGGTGCGAGAGGTTCCCGGCCGCGCAGGCCTCCCGGACGAAACGGAGCGCCGCCTTCTGCTGGTCCTCGCCGTGGTGGCCGATGACCTTGACGGCCACCTGGCGCCGCATCCGGGTGTCGAAGGCCCGCCAGACCACGCCGAAGCCGCCCTGGCCGAGCCGCTCGACCAGCTCGTACCGGCCGTCGAGCACGTCGCCGACCCTCACCCGTCCCACCCCCGCCTCTCGCAAGCGCTCACACTCTATCGACGCCCGCCGCCGGGATCGGCGGGCCTCCCGGCACCGCCGTCCAGGTGCGAGGATGGGGCCGAGTCCCCGCAGCGCGGGACCGAGGCCCCCGCAACGACGCGGTGGGCCGACCCGGCAGTCGAGGAGCGCAGTCATGGCCAAGCAGGCCCCGCAGAGCGACCCGGCGCAGGACGCCCCCGAGGTGTCGGCGCCCCAGCACGCGGCGGCCGGGCTGCCCGCGGTCGGCCACAGCCTGCGGATGGCCGCCGAGCAGATGGGCCCGCGCCGCACCCTGGCCACCCTTCTCAAGGTGAACCAGCCGAACGGCTTCGACTGCCCGGGCTGCGCCTGGCCGGAGCCGGACAAGACGCACACCGCGGAGTTCTGCGAGAACGGCGCCAAGGCCGTGGCCGAGGAGGCCACCGAGCGCCGGATCCGCGCCGAGTTCTTCGCCGCGCACTCGGTGGCCGAGCTGGCCGGGCGCTCCGGCTACTGGCTCGGCCAGCAGGGCCGGCTCACCCAGCCGATGCTGCTGGACGAGGGGGCCACCCACTACGCGCCGATCTCCTGGGACGACGCCTTCGCGCTGATCGCCGAGGAGCTGCGGGCGCTGGACACCCCGGACGGCGCCGCCTTCTACACCTCCGGCCGGACCAGCAACGAGGCCGCCTTCGCCTACCAGCTGTTCGCCCGCCGGCTGGGCACCAACAACCTGCCCGACTGCTCCAACATGTGCCACGAGTCGTCCGGCTCGGCGCTCACCGAGACGCTCGGCATCGGCAAGGGCAGCGTCTCGCTCAAGGACCTCTACCAGGCCGACCTGATCATCGTGGCCGGCCAGAACCCGGGCACCAACCACCCGCGGATGCTCTCCGCCCTGGAGCGGGCCAAGCGCGCCGGTGCCACCGTCGTCAGCGTCAACCCGCTGCCCGAGGCCGGCCTGGAGCGGTTCAAGAACCCGCAGCACGCCCGCGGCCTGGTCGGCCACGGCACCAAGCTGACCGACCTCTTCCTGCAGATCCGCCTCGGCGGCGACCTCTCCCTGTTCCGCGCGCTGAACCAGCTGATCCTGGACGCCGACGGCGGCGTCGACCGGGCGTTCGTCGAGGAGCACTGCCACGGCTTCGAGGAGTTCGCCGCCGAGGCCCGCACCACCGGCCGTGACGAGGTGCTCGCCGCCACCGGCCTGCCCTGGGAGCAGATCGAGGAGCTGGCCCGGCTGGTGCTCGGCTCCCGCAGGATCATCGTCTGCTGGGCGATGGGCCTCACCCAGCACAAGCACGCCGTGCCGACCATCCGCGAGGTGGTCAACTTCCTGCTGCTGCGGGGCAACGTGGGCCGCCCGGGGGCCGGCGTCTGCCCGGTGCGCGGGCACAGCAACGTGCAGGGCGACCGGACGATGGGCATCTTCGAGCGCCCGTCGAAGGCCTTCCTGGACGCGCTGGCCGACGAGTTCGGCTTCGAGCCGCCGCGCGCCCACGGCCTCGACTCGGTCGACACCATCCGCGGGATGCGCGACGGCCGGGTCAAGGTGTTCTTCGCGATGGGCGGCAACTTCGTCGCGGCCACCCCGGACACCGAGGTCACCGAGGCCGCGATGCGCCGCTGCCGGCTCACCGTGCACGTCTCCACCAAGCTCAACCGCTCGCACGTGGTGACCGGTGCGCGGGCGCTGATCCTGCCCACCCTCGGCCGCACCGACCGGGACGTCACCGCCAGGGGCGCCCAGTTCGTCTCCGTCGAGGACTCGATGGGCCAGGTGCACTCCTCGCGCGGCGGCCTGCGCCCGCCGGCCCCGGGGCTGCTCTCCGAGGTCGCGATCGTCTGCCGGCTGGCCCGCGCCGCGCTCGGCCCGCAGGACGACGTGCCGTGGGAGGACTTCGCCGCCGACTACGACACCCTGCGGGACCGGATCGCCCGCGTGGTGCCCGGCTTCGCGGACTTCAACGAGAAGGTCCGCCGCCCCGGCGGCTTCACGCTGCCGCACGGGCCGCGCGACTCCCGGACCTTCCCGACCGCGACCGGCAAGGCGAACTTCACGGTCAACCCGCTGACCGCGCCCGAGGTGCCGGCCGGCCGGCTGCTGCTGCAGACGCTCCGCTCGCACGACCAGTACAACACCACGATCTACGGCCTGGACGACCGCTACCGCGGCATCACCGGCGGCCGCCGGGTGGTGCTGGTCAACCCCGCCGACGCCGCCGAGCTCGGCCTGGCCGAGGGCGCGTACGTCGACCTGGTGGGCGAGTGGAAGGACGGCGTGGAGCGCCGGGCCCCGCACTTCAAGGTGGTGCACTACCCGGTCGCCCGCGGCGGCGCGGCGGCGTACTACCCCGAGACCAACGTGCTGGTGCCGCTGGACTCCACCGCCGACATCAGCAACACCCCGACCTCCAAGGCCGTGGTCATCCGCTTCGAGCCGGACAGCGGCGCGCGCTGAGCCGTCGTAACGCCGAGGGGCCGGCGGACCCGTGACGGGTCCGCCGGCCCCTCGGGCGTTCGGCGGGTCAGTTCTGCGTGGACGGCAGCGGCGTCGCCGGGGCGCTCCCCGAGGCCGGGGCGGACGCCGGGGCCGAGCCGGTGCCGCCGGCCGTGGTGGTCGCGCTCGGCGAGCCGGTCGAGGGCGCGCCCGTCCCGCTCGGCGAACCGGTGCCGCTGGGCGAGCCGGTGCCGGTCGGGGTGCCGGTGGGCGTCCCGGTCGGGGTACCGGTCGGCGTGGTCGTCGGCGTCCCGGTGGGCGTGGTGGTCGGGGTGCCGGTGGGCGTCCCGGTCGGGGTGCCGGTGGGCGTGGTCGTCGGCGTCCCGGTGGGCGTGCCGGACGGCGTCCCCGGGTCGGTCGGCGTGCCGGTGCCCGGAGCCGGGGTGGTCGGCGTGGGCGTCCCCGGGGCGGGGGTGCCGGGGTCGGTCGGCGTGCCGGGCGCGGGCGCCGGCTGGTTCGGGACGGCCGGCAGCTGGGCGGCCGGCACCGGCGCGATCGGGGTGACGGAGTCCCAGCCGGCCGGGAGGTCCGGCACCTTCCAGGCGCCGCCCGCCTCGTCCGACGCGGTCTCCGGGTCGGGCCGGACGGCGCCCAGGATCGGCATCGAGCCGATCGGCGACACCTTGATCACCGCACCCGGCCGGGGCGCCTGGACGATCAGCCCGCCGCCGATGTACAGCCCGACGTGGGTGGCGCCCTCGTAGTAGACGACCAGGTCGCCGGGGCGCAGCTGGTTCAGCGGCACGTGCTGCAGCTGGGCCCACTGCTCCTGGCTGGTCCGCGGGATCGGCTTGCCGGCGTGCAGCCAGGCCTGCGAGGTGAGGCCGGAGCAGTCGAACACGTCCGGCCCGGCGCCGCCCCACACGTACGGCTTGCCCAGCTGCGCCAGCGCGTAGGCGACGGCGCCGCGGCCGGCCAGCGACGGCGTCCGCTCGCCCTTGCCGAGCACGCCGGTGGCGAGGAAGGCCAGCTGGGCCTCGTCGGCCTTCGCCTTCTCCAGCTTCTCCAGCTCGGTGCGCTGCGCGCCGGTGAGCGAGGAGACCAGCTGTTCGAGGGCGGCGAGGTCGGTGGCGACCTTGGCCTTGGCGGTGTCCTGTTCGGCGACCAGCGCCTGCGAGGCCTTGAGCGCCTCGTCGTTCTTGCGCCGCAGCTCGGTCAGCGCGTCCCGGTCGCTCTTGAGCCGGTCCAGGAACTCGGACTGCGAGCGGCTGGCGGCGGCGAGCAGTTCGGCGATGGTGACCGCCTCGTACGGGTCCTTGGAGAGCAGCAGCTCGGCGTAGGCGGAGGCGGCGCCGTTGCGGTACTGGGCGGCGGCGAGCTGGGCGGCGACGTCGGTGCCGGCGTCCACCTGCTTCTGCTGGCGATCCAGCCGGTCCTTGAGGTCGGCGGCCGCGGCCTGCTGCTCGGCCACCTTGGTGACGGCGGCGTTGTACTGCTCGGTGGCGGCCTCGGCGCTCGTGTAGAGCTCGTGCAGCCTGTCGAGCATCGGGCCGAGGGTGGCCTTGGCGTCGGCGAGCGGGTCGGCACCGGGGGCGACGGTCGGGGCGGTGACGCCCGGAGTGCCGGGGTCGGGCGCGGCGTACGCGGCCTGGGTTCCGATCGGCAGCGCGAGCGCGGCGGCGGCGAGCAGGGCCCCGCAGCGCAGCGCGGCCCGCACCCACGGTCTCGTTCCGGCCGATTCCGTGTGCTTGGCAGCCCCGCCCATGGGTGTGTCCTCCCCGACCTGTCCGCTCCGGGGTCCCCGGAATCCCCGCTGATCCTGCCATGGGTTACCCGCCGGAAACAGACCGCACCAGGGCGGGTCGGTGAAATCTCCACTCCGGTGTGAGGCAGCTCTCAGCAAACTTGTACGAACCGGGACGATCTCCGCTAATGTCCAGCTCAGCGCAGTTGCGGACATGTTCCGTCAAGCTGTCAGACACCCTACAGACACTGGCGGAACCGTAAATCCCGGCTCAGTTCACCTTCCGTTCACCGAGCCTCCCTACCGTCGCGAGCGACACCAACGTCAGTGCGACAACTACGACGATTGTTTGGGTATGGAACACATCTCGTTCCTGGTAGCCGTTGTGATCATCACGGCGCTCGCCTTCGACTTCACCAACGGGTTCCACGACACCGCCAACGCGATGGCCACCTCCATCGCGACGGGAGCCCTTCGGCCGAAGGTCGCGGTCACCATCGCGGCCGTCCTCAACTTCGCGGGCGCGTTCCTGTCCGTGAAGGTCGCCACCACCATCTCCGGCGGCATCGTCAACGAGAAGACCGGCATCCACCCGGAGATCATCTTCGCCGCCCTGGTCGGCGCGATCCTGTGGAACCTCCTCACCTGGCTGAGGGGCCTGCCGTCCAGTTCCTCGCACGCGCTCTACGGCGGCCTGATCGGCGCCACCGTGGTCGGCGTCGGCGTCAACGGTGTCAACTTCGACACCGTGGTCACCAAGATCCTCATCCCGGCGATCGCCTCCCCGCTGGTCGCGGGCCTGGCCTCCTGGGGCGCCACCAAGCTGGCCTACGCGATCACCCGCAAGAGCAACGGCGAGACCGTCACCAAGGGCTTCAAGACCGGCCAGGTGTTCTCCTCCTCGCTGATCTCGCTGGCCCACGGCACCAACGACGCCCAGAAGACGATGGGCATCATCACCCTGACCCTGGTCTCGGTCGGCGCCCTGCCGAAGGGCGCGCTGCCCCCCACCTGGGTGATCGTCTCGGCCGGTGCCGCGATCGCGATCGGCACCTACATGGGCGGCTGGCGGATCATCCGCTCGATGGGCAAGGGCCTGGCGGACATCAAGGCGCCGCAGGGCTTCGCCTCCGAGTCGGCCGCCGCGACCGTCATCCTGACCTCCTCGCACATGGGCTTCGGCCTCTCCACCACCCAGGTCTGCTCCGGCGGCATCATGGGCGCCGGCCTCGGCGGCCCGAACGGCAAGCTGCGCTGGAGCCTGGTCCGCCGCATGGTCTACACCTGGGGTCTGACCCTGCCCGCCGCCGCCACGGTGTCCGGCGCCGCGGCCTTCGTCGCCGAGCAGGGCAACTGGGGCGTGGCCGTGGTCGGCGTCGCCCTGGTGGCCGGCTCCGGTGCGATGTGGGTCCTCTCCCGCCGCCAGCCGGTCGGCGCGGACAACGTCAACGAGGTCTCCGAGGCCGCCCCGGCCGACGCCGTCACCCCCGTCGCGGCAGGCCCGGCCGCCGTCCCCACCACCGCCTCGACCACGGTCGCGGCCTGAGCGCCGCCGGCCGAGGAGCACACACCATGCACATCAAGTGGAACGCCCTGGCGCAGACCGCCGGATTCAGCTTCGGCATCACCGTCGCCGTGGTCGCCGTCTTCGCGCTGGGCATCCTGGCGCTCTCCCGCCGCGAGGCCGCGCTGTCCGCCCGGCGCTCGGCCGCCGGCGCCGCGGCTCCGGCCGGGGGCTCCGGCAAGCTGGCCCTGGCCGGCGCGTACGCCTGCTTCGCGGTCTGCGGGGCGGCCGTCCTCTACGGGCTGTCGCTGATCGCCGGCCACTGAGCACGACGCCGAAGGGGCCGGGGCCGGCAGTACTCCGACGAGTACTGCCGGCCCCGGCCCCTTCGGCGTGTCCGGCCCCGGCCCGCGGTCAGTCCTGCCGGGAGGTGCGCAGCGCGGTCTCGCGGATGAAGAGCACCGTCACGAAGGCCAGCAGCGCGAACGGCGCCGCGACCAGGAAGACCACGCCCACCCCGTGCCCGAAGGCGTCGGTCACCAGCGGGACGACCTGGGCCGGGAGCCGGTGCAGGTCCGGGATGCCGCCGCCGGCCGCACCGCCGCCGGCCGGCAGGTGCGCGGCCGCCAGGTTCTCTGCGAGGTAGTGGCCGACCCGGTCGTTCATCAGCGCGCCGAGCGCGGAGACGCCCATCGCACCGCCCATGGTGCGGAAGAAGGTGACCACCGAGCTGGCCGCGCCGAGCTCGCCGCGCGGCACGGTGTTCTGCACCGCGAGGACGAGGTTCTGCATGGTCAGGCCGAGGCCGGTCCCGGTGACCGCCATGGAGACGGCGAGCATCCCGTAGGGGGTGTCCGCCCGGGCCGTGCCGAGCAGGGCGAAGCCGACCGCGAGCAGCAGCGTGCCGGCCACCAGGAAGGCCTTCCAGCGGCCGTACTTGGTGATCAGCCTGCCGGCCACGGTGGAGGCGACGGCCAGGCCGAGGATCATCGGCAGGGTCATCAGGCCGGCGATCGTCGGGGACTTCTCCCGGGCGAGCTGGAAGTACTGGCTGAGGAAGGTCGTCGCGCCGTACATCCCGACGCCGACCAGGACACTGGCGATCGCGGCCAGCGTGACGGTGCGGTGGCGGAACAGGTGCGGCGGGACGATCGGCTCGGCGGCGCGCCGCTCCACCGCCACGGCGAGGGCGCCCAGCGCCAGGCCGCCGCCGACCATGGCCGCGCTCTGCCAGGAGAGCCAGGCGTAGTCCTTGCCGGCCAGCGTGATCCAGATCATCAGCAGGCTCACCGCGCCGGTGATGACCAGGGCGCCCAGGTGGTCGATCCGCACCCGGCGCCTGACCACCGGCAGCTCCAGGGTGCGCTGCAGCACCGCGATCGCGGCCAGCGCGAACGGGATGCCGACGTAGAAGCACCAGCGCCAGCCCAGCCAGGAGGTGTCCACGATGACGCCGCCGATCAGCGGCCCGCCGATGGTGGCCAGGGCGAAGACGGCGCCGAAGTACCCGCCGTACCGGCCGCGCTCGCGCGGCGGGACCATCGCCGCCAGGCAGATCTGGGCCAGCGCCGTCACCCCGCCGGCGCCGATGCCCTGCAGGGCGCGGCAGGCGATCAGCTGGCCCGTGTTCTGCGAGAGGCCGGCCAGTGCGGAGGAGGCGATGTAGATGACCAGCGCGATCTGCAGCAGCAGCTTCTTGCTGGCGAGGTCGGCGAGCTTGCCCCAGATCGGGGTGGAGGCGGTGAGGGTGAGCAGCGTCGCGGTGATCACCCAGGTGTAGGCGGACTGGCCGCCGTGCAGGTCGGTGAGGATCCGGGGCAGCGCGTTCGAGACGACGGTGGAGGAGAGGACGGCCACGAAGAGGCCGAGCAGCAGGCCGGAGAGCGCCTCCATCACCTGCCGGTGGGTCATGGGTCGGTCGTCGGTGGCGGCGGCTCCGGCCGCGGCTCGGACGGTGGTCGTCATCGGGGTCCTTCGGCGGGGTGCGGGCGGAGGCGGGAACGCCGGACGGCAGGGGTAAACAGTTGCCTTACACAACCATAGGATTAATGGTTGGCTTAGGCAACCTTCTTCGAGCCCGGACAGAGTCCGGCACCGGCGCCGCCGGACCCCGGGGGCGGAGGGGTGCACCGGGCGGCGAAACTATTTCATGGTATGAAGTATTTGCTCTTCCCCTCCGGACCCATGGACAAGGAGTCGTCTGATGACCGCCGCCGGGCAGGTACCGAGGCAGGGTCTCCTCGCCGAACTGAAGGGAGCGGTCACTCCGCGCGCCGCGCTGCTGGTGATCGCCGTACTCCTGCTCCAGCTCGGCTTCATCACCTCGTACGTCGGCGCGCTCCACGAGCCCAGGCCGCACGAGCTGTCGATCGCGGTGGTCGCCCCGCCGCAGGTCTCCCCCAAGCTGGTCGCGGCACTGGAGTCGGTGCCGGACGAGGCCGTGAAGGCGGTGACCGCGCCGGACGCGGAGACCGCCACCGCGCGGATCAAGGACCAGAAGATCTACGCCGCGCTGGTCGTGAACCCGGCCGGCACCGAGGACACCCTGCTGGTCGGCGGCGCCCGCGGCCCGTCCGCCGCCAAGGCCGCCGAGGCCGTCGTCACCGGCCTGGAGAGGAGCCAGGGCCGGACGGTGAAGACCCAGGACGTGGTGCCGCTGCCCCGGTCCGACACCAACGGCCTGTCCTCCTTCTACCTGGTGATCGGCTGGTGCGTCGGCGGCTACCTGGTCGCCTCGATCCTCGGCGTCAGCGCGGGCGCCAAGCCCGCCAACGTCCACCGCGCGCTGATCCGGCTCGGCACCCTGGCGCTGTACTCCATCGCGGCCGGCATCGGCGGCGCGGTCATCGTCGGACCGGTGCTGGGCGCGCTGTCCGGCGGGTTCTGGGGCCTGGTCGGCGTCGGAGCCCTGGTGGTCTTCGCGGTCGGCGCGTTCACCATGGCGCTGCAGTGCCTGTTCGACATCATCGGGATCGGCATCGCGGTGCTGGTCTTCGTGGTGCTCGGCAACCCGAGCGCGGGCGGGGTCTTCCCGCCGCCGATGATGCCGGCGTTCTGGCGGGCGATCGGCGCCTGGATCCCGAACGGCGCCGGGACCAACGCCGCCCGCTCGATCGTCTACTTCGACGCCACCGAGCTCGCCCAGCCGCTCGCGGTGCTGGTGGTCTGGGCGCTGGTGGGCGTCGGCATCACCTTCGCCGCCGTCCTCCGCCGCCCTCCGCGCCGCAGCCGCGAGCTGCTGGAGAACCGGCCGGAGACCGCCTGACCGCCCGAACCCGGGTCACCCCTCCAACCGGCCCGGGTCGGCGACGATCGCCCGGACCACGCCGACCGCGGCTCCCAGCAGGGGGCCGCGGCGGCCCAGCCGGGAGACCCTCAGCCGCTCGCCCGACCAGGGGCGGACGGTCACCCGGGCCGCCAGCTCGGCCCGCATCGCCGGCAGCAGCCAGGGCGCCAGCTGGGCGTAGCCGCCGCCCAGCACCACCTCGGCCGGGTCGAGCAGGTTGACCGCCCCGGCCGCGGCGGTGCCCAGCGCCTCACCGGCGCCGGCCAGCGCCGCGCGCACCTCCTCGTCGCCGGCCTCGGCCCGCTCCGCCAGCATCGCCACCCAGTCGCCGCGGATCCCCTCCAGCCCGGCCGCCCGCAGCACCGCGGCCTCCCCCGCGTACTGCTCCAGGCAGCCGCGCGCCCCGCAGGCGCAGGGCGGCCCGTCCGGGTGGACCGGCACGTGGCCCAGCTCGCCCGCGTAGCCGCGGGCCCCGCGCAGGAGCCGGCCGCCGACCACGATCGCCCCGCCCACCCCGGCCTCCGCCGAGACGTGCAGGAAGTGGTCCGGCCCGCCGCCCAGCCAGAGCTCGGCGAGCCCGCCGAGGTTGGCCTCGTTGTCGGCCTCCACCGCCAGCTCCGCCAGCGTCTCCGCGCCCGCGGCCCGCAGGGCGAGCCGCAGCTCCGCGGCGAGCGACACGTCCCGCCAGCCCAGGTTGGCGGCCCGCTGCAGCACCCCGCCGCCGTCGCCGACCAGTCCGGGGACGGCCAGCGCCAGCCCGGCCGGGCGTAGCCGCGCCTCGGCGGTGGCCCGGCGCAGCAGCTCGGCGAGGTCGGCCATGACGGCGGCCGGCCGCCGGTCCCGGTTGCGGATCTCCTGGCGGCGCCAGGCGCGGACCTCGCCGCGCAGGTCGACCACGCAGGCGCCGAGGTGCTCCACGCCGATCTCGGCGCCGAGGCCGCCCGGCCCCTCGGGGTTGAGCCCGAGCGCGGTGCCCGGCCGGCCGACCTTGCCGCTGGGCGCGGCCGGGCCCTCCTCGACCAGCAGGCCGGCGGCGATCAGCTCCTCGGCCAGCGAGGAGACGGCCGCCCTGGTCAGCCCGGTCTCGGCGGCCACCTCGGCCCGGGAGCGCGGGGCGCGGGCGATCACACCGAGCACCAGCGCCAGGTTGGACCGGCGCATGCCCTGCTGGCTGGCGGGACCGGCCCGGAGGCCGTCCGTGTCGCGCATCGCCCTTCACCCCGCTCGCCGCGCTCGGCTGCCGCTCCCCGGCCGTCGGGCCGGTCGTTTGCAGCGTAACCGCGTTCGGGCGCCCGCTCCCGGTGGGGCCGGAGCGGGAAGTCGGCCGGTCCGACCTCCCGCTCCGCAGTCCGGGTCAGCGGATCCACTGCGGCTGCTCGGCCGGAGCGGCGGCCGGTTCGGCGGCCGGTTCGGCGGTCCGGGTGAAGACCCAGCGCTGCATCGCCCAGAAGCGGAACAGCATGGCGATGAAGGTGCCCACCACCATCCCGCTGAGGAAGTCGGCCACCTCCTGGGTGAGGGCCGTCACCTGCGGCTCGCGCATTTCCAGCAGGTACCGCGAGGCGATCAGCGGCAGGTCGTTGACGGCGATCGCCACCACGCTGACCAGCACGAACAGCAGCGCCTCGCGCCGCCGCCCGGTCGCCCGGAAGGACCACTGGCGGTTCAGCACGTAGGAGACCGCGGTGCCGGCGACGGTCGCGACGGTGAGCGCGACCACCGGCTTCCGCTCCAGCACGGTGAACTTCAGGGTGAAGTCGAGCACCGTGGTCAGCGTGAAGCAGAGGCCGCCGACCATCAGGAACTTCACCAGCCGGCGGTGCCTGACCAGGAACGGGCGCAGCCCGGCCGGCACCCTGGCCAGGGCCCGCTGCGTGGGGGACGGCATCTTCGCAGTGTGGCCACGCCCGCCGCCGCCCGCTACTCGGCGGCGGGCCGCCGGGGACCGGCGCCGTCACCCGGGCGGGGCGGGCCGGGGGCGCCGTACCGACCCCGAAGGGGTGCGGGGAACCGCGCCGGGTTCTCCGCACCCCTTCGGGTGAACCGTCCTCAGGCGGCGGCGACCAGCACCTCGGCCGGCTCCAGGGCCAGGCTGAGCACCTCCCGCACGTCCGAGACCGGGTGGACGGTGAGCCGCTCCAGCACCTCGGCCGGGACGTCGTCCAGGTCGGCCTCGTTCCGCTTGGGGATGATCACCGTGGTGACACCGGCCCGGTCGGCGGCGAGCAGCTTCTGCTTCACCCCGCCGATCGGCAGTACCCGCCCGGTCAGCGACACCTCACCGGTCATCGCCACGTCGGTGCGCACCTTGCGGCCGGAGAGCAGCGAGGCCAGCGCGGTGGTCATGGTGATGCCGGCGCTCGGCCCGTCCTTGGGGACGGCCCCGGCGGGGACGTGCAGGTGCACGCCGCGGTCCCGCAGCGAGGTGACCGGCAGTTCGAGCTCGGCGCCGCGCGAGCGCAGGAAGGAGAGCGCGATGTGCGCCGACTCCTTCATCACGTCGCCCAGCTGCCCGGTCAGGGTGAGCCCGGTGCCGCCGGTCTCGGCGTCGGCGAGCGAGGCCTCGATGTAGAGGACGTCGCCGCCGGCGCCGGTCACCGCGAGGCCGGTGGCCACGCCGGGGACGGCGGTGCGCCGCTCGGCCGGCTCCTGGGCCGACTCGGGGACGTGGTGCGGCCGGCCGATCAGGGCGCGCAGGTCCTCGGCGCCGATCGCGGCGGGCAGCTCGCGCTCGCCCAGCTCGCTCTGCGCGGCGATCTTGCGCAGCACCCGGGCGATCGAGCGTTCGAGGTTCCGCACGCCGGCCTCGCGGGTGTACTCGCCGGCCAGCCGGCGCAGCGCCTCCTCGTCGACCGCGACCTCGCCGGTCTTCAGGCCGGCCTTCTCCAGCTGGCGCGGGAGCAGGTGGTCACGGGCGATGACGACCTTCTCGTCCTCGGTGTAGCCGTCCAGCCGGACCAGCTCCATCCGGTCGAGCAGCGGCTCGGGGATGGCCTCCAGCACGTTGGCGGTGGCGAGGAAGACGACGTCGGAGAGGTCCAGCTCGACCTCCAGGTAGTGGTCCCGGAAGGTGTGGTTCTGCGCCGGGTCCAGCACCTCCAGCAGGGCGGCCGCCGGGTCTCCGCGGTAGTCGGAGCCGACCTTGTCGATCTCGTCCAGCAGGACCACCGGGTTCATCGAGCCGGCCTCCTTGACGGCGCGCACCAGGCGGCCGGGCAGCGCGCCGACGTAGGTGCGCCGGTGGCCGCGGATCTCGGCCTCGTCCCGGACGCCGCCGAGCGCCACCCGGACGAAGTTGCGGCCCATGGCGCGGGCCACCGACTCGCCGAGCGAGGTCTTGCCGACGCCGGGCGGGCCGACCAGCGCGAGCACCGCGCCGCCGCGGCGCCCGCCGACCAGCCCGAGGCCCTGGTCGGCCCGGCGCTTGCGGACCGCCAGGTACTCGACGATCCGGTCCTTCACGTCGGCCAGGCCGGAGTGGTCGGCGTCCAGCACAGCGCGGGCACCGGCGATGTCGTAGGCGTCCTCGGTGCGCTCGTTCCAGGGCAGCTCCAGGACGGTGTCCAGCCAGGTGCGGATCCAGGAGCCCTCCGGCGACTGGTCGGAGGCCCGCTCCAGCTTGTCGACCTCCTTGAGCGCGGCCTCGCGGACCTTCTCCGGCAGGTCCGCGGCCTCGACCCGGGCGCGGTAGTCGCCCTCCTCGTCGGCCGGGTCGCCGTTCAGCTCGGCCAGCTCCTTGCGGACGGCCTCCAGCTGCCGGCGGAGCAGGAACTCCTTCTGCTGCTTGGCCACGCCCTCCTCGACGTCCTTGCGGATGGTGTCGTTGACCTCCTCCTCGGCGAGGTGGTCGCGCAGCAGTGTGAGCGCGTACTCCAGCCGGGCCACCTGGTCGGCCTCCAGCAGCACCTTGAGCTTCTGCTCGGCGGTGACGAAGGGCGCGTAGCCGATGTTGTCGGCCAGCTCGCCGACGCCCTCGATCTGGGCCACCCGGTCGACGATCTGCCAGGCGCCGCGCCGGCGCAGCCACTGGGTGGAGAGCGCCTTGTACTCCTTCACCAGCTCGGCGGCGCGCCCGGCCACCGGGGTGCCGACCGAGGACTCCCGGAAGGGCGTGGTCTCCACCCAGAGGGCCGCGCCGGGCCCGGTGGTGCCGACGCCGATCCGGACCCGGCGCACGGCGCGGACCAGCGCGGCCGGGTCGCCGTCGGCCAGCCGGCCGACCTGTTCGACCGTGGCGAGGGTGCCGGCCGCCGCGTACGAGCCGTCCACCCGCGGGACCAGCAGGACCTGGGGCTTGCCGGTGCCGGTGGCCGCGGCGCGCGCGGCCTCCACCGCGGCACGCACCTCGGTGTCCTTCAGGTCCAGCGGGACGACCATGCCCGGGAGCACGACCTCGTCGTCGAGCGGCAGCACGGGCAGGGTGAGCGGTGTGGACGTCGATGCCATGATCTCTCCCCAGTCAGTGAACTTGAGCTGACCTGACTAAGGTTTGGCGAGCCCCGGATGTTCCCCACCCCGCGTTCGCCGTGAGCGAACAGGGAAGGGCGCCGGAGGGCCCGTCAAAAGCACCTGCGGAGGGTCACATCCGGTCGAGCACCGCGGCCCCGCCGGACGCCGAGGGCGCGCCCGACGCGGTGGGGGCGGCCGCCGGCGCCGGAGCCTGGGCGGCCTCCCCGGGGCGGTGCGCACGCCGGTCGGGGACGCGGCGCAGCCAGCGCCAGAGCGCCACCCCGACCAGCAGCGCGGCCGGGTGGCCGATCCCGGTCACCAGGTCCCGGTCGGTGGCGTACTGCTCGGCGAGCAGCAGCGCGGCGCCGGCCAGCGCGAGCAGCCGGCCGCGCGGCCGGAGCAGTCCGGCCAGGGCGGCGAGGCTGGTGAGCACGCCGTAGCTGACACCGATGTCGAGGCGGTCGAGCTCGGCGGCGTCCAGCCGCCCCGCCAACACGGCGGCGATCACCACGCCCTGGGAGAGCACCGTCGCGGTGATGTGGCCGATCCCGAACACCGCCGCCGCCCGCGCCGCGCCGACCCGGCGCTCCAGTGGCGCGACGGTGAAGGCGAAGGCCCAGAGGTACGGCATCCAGACCGTCCCGGCCACCCAGAAGCCGCTGAGCAGCAGCGCGCGCAGCGGGTGGTGCACCAGGTTGTCCCCGTCCGAGCTGGACGCCTCCTGCAGGCGGAGCACCAGGTCCGGGTCGGCGAGCATGGCGAAGGTGGTGGTGGCGCCGACCACGGCGACGTACCCGAGCGCGAAGGGGTTGCGCCGGGGGGTCGGCACCCGGGCCAGCAGCCAGCCGAGCAGTGTCGACCGGAGCCCGAGCCGCAGCATCCCGTACGGCGGCCCGGAACCGGCGACCGCACCGGGCCCTCGGCGCGGTCCGCTCCGCTCGGCGCCGATCCGCAGCCCCGCCATGCCGCCTCCGCTCCAGACCCCGCAGCCCTCGGCTCCCCGTCCGGTGCCCAACGTACCGGCGAACGCCGGAAATCCCGCCCCCCGATCTTTGTCGTGGCCACGTTACGTCCGGGTCCTGGGAGTCCGCTGGGAGTTCCCCGTGAAGATCGGCGGACCGCCGGCGGCCGGAACCCCGGCATTTGGTCCGGACCATCCCTCTGTTTACGCACGAGTAGCGGCTCTGACCGGCGGCTCGGCGTCAACTGGACTGCATACATACCGTTACGCAGTGAAAATTCGCCGGGTAAGGTATCGGCCCGTGCCCACTTCCGAGTGGGTCCGAGGGCGGCCCGACAAGCCGGCCCGCGGGCCGGAAACATCCGGTCCACCTGCCGGGAGGCACCCGTTGTCCGTACGCTGCGGAGTGCGCGGGAGACGTGGGCAGTCCACACCTGCCCACCGATCCACGCGCATTCGTACGGGACGGCGGACCCGGCACAGTCCACGACGGAACAAGACTACGAGCGGAGCCCCGCCATCCCCACAGGTGGCCGGCCCGCAGCCCTGGGGGCGGTGGCGTGACCGTGACAGAAATTCAGCAGGACAACCACAACAGCGGCGGCACGGTGAGCAGCCAGCGCAGAGTGCTGGTGGTGGAGGACGAGCCCACGATCGCGGAGTCGATCGCGGCCCGGCTGGGTGCGGAGGGCTTCAAGGTCGCCGTGGCCCACGACGGGCCGGGCGCGGTCGACGGCTTCCACACCTGGCAGCCGGACCTGGTCGTCCTCGACATCATGCTGCCCGGCTTCGACGGCCTGGAAGTGTGCCGCCGGATCCAGGCCCAGCGCCCGGTGCCGGTCCTGATGCTGACCGCGCGCGACGACGAGACGGACCTGCTGGTCGGCCTCGGCGTCGGGGCGGACGACTACATGACCAAGCCGTTCTCCATGCGGGAGCTGGCGGCCCGGGTCAACGTGCTGCTGCGCCGCGTCGAGCGCGCCCAGCAGGCGGCCCGCACGCCCGCGCTCGGCAGCCTGCGCTTCGGCGAGCTGGAGATCGACCACGTGCAGCGGCGGGTCCGGCTGGCCTCGGGCGACGTCCACCTGACGCCGACCGAGTTCGACCTGCTCGCCTGCCTGGCCGCGCAGCCGCGCGCCGTGCTGACCCGCGAGCAGCTGCTGGCCGAGGTCTGGGACTGGACGGACGCGTCCGGCACCCGCACCGTCGACAGCCACGTCAAGGCGCTGCGCCGCAAGATCGGCGCCAGCTGGATCCGCACCGTCCACGGTGTCGGGTACGCGCTGGAGGCTCCGCTCTCCTAAGCGGCGCCTCGGGCACCGGGCCTCCGGGGGGCCCGTGTCCCGAACCGCCGTGCACACCATGCGGGGGACCACCGCACGCGGGGGATCACAGGGACCAATGACCTTTCCACAGCAACGCAACGGGGCCGCCGACGGCACCCGGCGGCCGACCCTGGCCGCCCGCGCCGCCCGCCGGGTCTGGGCCGACATCCGGCCGCTCGACCCGGTCCGCTCGATCAAGGGCAAGCTCGCCCTCCTGGTGATCGTCTCGGTCTTCCTGGCCACCGGGATGGTCGTCGTGGCGATCCGGTCCGAGACGCAGATCCGGATCATCATGGTCTTCTCCATGATCGCCTCGCTGCTCTTCATGCAGTTCCTCGCGCACGGGCTGACCGCCCCGCTGCGCGACATGACCGCCGCCGCCCGCGCGATGGCCTCCGGCGACTACAGCCGCCGGGTCGAGGTGAACTCGCGCGACGAGATCGGCGAGCTGGCGGCCACCTTCAACCAGATGGCGGCCGATCTGGAGGCCGCCGACCGGCACCGCCGCGAACTGGTCGCCAACGTCTCGCACGAGCTGCGCACGCCCATCGCCGCGCTGCGCGCCGTGCTGGAGAACGTGGTCGACGGCGTGGTCCAGCCGAATCCGGCGACCCTGGGCGCAGCGCTGGAACAGACCGAACGGCTCGGCCGGCTGGTCACCCACCTCCTGGACCTCTCCAAGATCGACGACGGCGTGGTCGACCTGGACGCCCGTCCGTTCGAGGTCCGCGAGTTCCTGGACGGCGTGCTGCGCGGGGTCACCGTGGACGGCGCGACGGCCGGCGGGGCGTTCTCCCGGCGCGGCGACGTCCGGCTCGCCCTGGAGGTCAGCCCGGCCGGGCTGACCGGCGTGGCGGACCCGGAGCGGCTCCACCAGGTGGTCGCCAACCTGGTCGACAACGCCTGCAAGCACTCCCCGCCCGGCGGCACCGTGACGGTCCGCGCCCGGCCCGGCGACGGGCCCGGCGCCCTGCTGCTGGAGGTCGAGGACGAGGGTCCGGGCATCCCGGCGGCCGACCGCGGCCGGGTCTTCGAGCGGTTCAGCCGCAGCGGCACCGCCACCGCCCAGGGGCCGGGCTCCGACGGCGGCACCGGCCTGGGGCTGGCCATCGCCCGCTGGGCGGTGGACCTGCACGGCGGGCGGATCGAGGTGGCCGAGGCCGCCCGCGGCTGCCGGATCGAGGTCCGGCTGCCCGGCCCCCGGTGACCGGGAGCAACGATTCGGGCACCGCCCATGTCACAGAAGCGACACAGACGCGGACGGAGGATCGTCCGCAGACCGTCCAAGGTTTTGTCCGGTTCTGTCCGGGTATGGTGCCCGATCAGGCGCGATCGGTTCCCATCCCTAGCCAGTTTCTAACGCACATTTTCAGCCAAACCGCAGGTCAGGACTGTGATCTGGGCGACGCCTGCGCCCTGGGGACTGCGCGATCACTGGTCAGGGGCGTAGCCTTAATCCCCGCTGTCCAAACATCCCAAAAGGAAGCGGAAGAGGGCGGTTGCCGCCGTGTCGCCACAGTCCCCAGAACCCCCAAACAGCTCGGCAAGCTCCACTGGCTTCGGCCCCAATGAGTGGCTCGTCGACGAGATCTACCAGCAGTACCTCCAGGACCCGAACTCGGTCGACCGAGCCTGGTGGGACTTTTTCGCCGACTACAAGCCCGGTACCGAGGTGACCCCAGTGACCCAGGCCGCGACCCAGGCCGGCCCCACGCCGACCCCTGCCGCTGCCCCCGCGCCCGCCGCTGCTCCGGCCGCGCCGGCCCCCGCCGCACCGGTCGCGCCCGCGCCGGCCGCCGCGGCCCCGGCTCCCGCGCCGCTCGCCGCAGCGCCCGCCGCGCCGCCGGCCCCCAAGGCCGCCGCCCCGGCCCCGGCTCCGGCCGCGGCCGACGCCGTGACCGGCCCCGAGCTGGTCCAGCTCCGCGGCCCGGCCAAGGCCGTCGCGACCAACATGGACGCCTCGCTGGAGGTGCCGACCGCGACCTCGGTCCGCGCCGTCCCGGCCAAGCTGTTGATCGACAACCGCATCGTCATCAACAACCACCTGCAGCGCGCCCGCGGCGGCAAGGTCTCCTTCACCCACCTGATCGGCTACGCCCTGGTCCAGGCCGTCAAGGCCTCCCCGGGCATGAACCACAGCTACAAGGTGGAGGACGGCAAGTCCTTCCTGGTCAAGCCCGACCACGTGAACCTGGGCCTGGCCATCGACCTGGTGAAGCCCAACGGCGACCGCCAGCTCGTCGTCGCGGCCATCAAGAAGGCCGAGACCCTCGACTTCTTCGGCTTCTGGCAGGCCTACGAGGACATCGTCCGCCGGGCCCGCGCCAACAAGCTGACCATGGACGACTTCACCGGCGTCACGGTCTCGCTGACCAACCCCGGCGGCATCGGCACCGTGCACTCCGTGCCGCGCCTGATGCAGAACCAGGGCACCATCGTCGGCGTCGGCGCCATGGAGTACCCGGCCGAGTTCCAGGGCTCCGCCCCGGAGACCCTGGCCCGGCTCGGCGTCTCCAAGATCATGACGCTGACCTCGACCTACGACCACCGCGTCATCCAGGGCGCGGCGTCGGGCGAGTTCCTGCGCACGATCCACCAGCTGCTGCTCGGGCAGAACGGCTTCTACGACGAGATCTTCGAGTCGCTGCGGATCCCGTACGAGCCGGTCCGCTGGGCCACCGACGTCGCCACCACCCACGACGACGAGGTCAACAAGACCGCCCGCGTCATCGAGCTGATCCACTCCTACCGGGTCCGCGGCCACCTGATGGCCGACACCGACCCGCTGGAGTACAAGCAGCGCAAGCACCCCGACCTGGACGTCACCACCCACGGCCTCACCCTGTGGGACCTGGAGCGCGAGTTCGCGGTCGGCGGCTTCGGCGGCCAGCGGATGATGAAGCTCCGCGACATCCTCGGCCTGCTGCGCAACACCTACTGCCGCACCGTCGGCATCGAGTACATGCACATCCAGGACCCGAAGCAGCGCAAGTGGCTGCAGGAGCGCCTGGAGAAGCCGTACACCAAGCCCGAGCGCGAGGAGCAGCTGCGCATCCTGCGCCGGCTGAACTCGGCCGAGGCCTTCGAGACGTTCCTGCAGACCAAGTACGTCGGCCAGAAGCGCTTCTCGCTGGAGGGCGGCGAGTCGCTCATCCCGCTGCTGGACGCCACCATCGACGCCGCCGCCGAGCACCGCCTCGACGAGGCCGTCATCGGCATGGCCCACCGCGGCCGCCTCAACGTGCTGGCCAACATCGTCGGCAAGCCGTACGGCAAGATCTTCGGCGAGTTCGAGGGCAACCTCGACCCGAAGTCGATGCACGGCTCCGGCGACGTGAAGTACCACCTCGGCTCCGAGGGCACCTTCACCGGCCTGGACGGCGAGACCATCAAGGTCTCGCTCGCCGCGAACCCCTCCCACCTGGAGGCCGTGGACCCGGTCGTCGAGGGCATCGCCCGCGCCAAGCAGGACATCCTGGACCAGGGCGGCACCACCTTCCCGGTGCTGCCGATCCAGATCCACGGCGACGCGGCCTTCGCCGGCCAGGGCGTCGTCGCGGAGACCCTGAACATGTCGCAGCTGCGCGGCTACCGCACCGGCGGCACCGTGCACGTCGTGGTGAACAACCAGGTCGGCTTCACCGCCGCCCCGGCGTCCTCGCGCTCCTCGATGTACTGCACCGACGTGGCCCGCATGATCGAGGCCCCGATCTTCCACGTGAACGGCGACGACCCGGAGGCCGTGGTCCGCGTCGCGCGGCTCGCCTTCGAGTTCCGCCAGGAGTTCCACAAGGACGTGGTGATCGACCTCATCTGCTACCGCCGCCGCGGTCACAACGAGGCCGACAACCCGTCGTTCACCCAGCCGCTGATGTACGACCTGATCGACAAGAAGCGCTCGGTGCGCAAGCTCTACACCGAGGGCCTGATCGGTCGCGGCGACATCACCATGGAAGAGGCGGAGCAGGCGCTCCAGGACTTCCAGGGCCAGCTGGAGAAGGTCTTCGCCGAGGTCCGCGACGCCGCCCAGGCGCCGGCCCCGGCCGCCAACGGCAAGCCGGTCGCCGACTTCCCGGTCTCCATCCAGACCGGCATCTCCCAGGAGATGGTCAAGCGGATCGCCGCCTCGCAGGTCAACCTGCCGGACTGGCTGACCGTCCACCCGCGCCTGCTGCCGCAGCTGCAGCGCCGCGCCGGCTCGGTCGAGGACAACACCATCGACTGGGCGATGGGCGAGACCCTCGCCATCGGCTCGCTGCTGATGGAGGGCCACCCGGTCCGCCTGGCCGGCCAGGACAGCCGCCGCGGCACCTTCGGCCAGCGCCACGCCGTCCTGATCGACCGGAACACCGGCGAGGACTACACCCCGCTGCTGTACCTGACCGAGGACCAGGCCCGCTACACCGTGTACGACAGCCTGCTGTCCGAGTACGCGGCCATGGGCTTCGAGTACGGCTACTCGCTGACCCGCCCGAACGCGCTGGTCATGTGGGAGGCGCAGTTCGGCGACTTCGTCAACGGCGCGCAGACCATGGTGGACGAGTACATCGCGTCCGCCGAGCAGAAGTGGGGCCAGCACTCGGGCGTCGTCCTGCTGCTGCCGCACGGCTACGAGGGCCAGGGCCCGGACCACTCGTCCGCCCGCCCGGAGCGCTTCCTGCAGCTGTGCGCGCAGAACAACATGACGGTCGCCATGCCGACCCTGCCGTCGAACTACTTCCACCTGCTGCGCTGGCAGGCGCACAACCCGCACCACAAGCCGCTGGTCGTCTTCACCCCGAAGTCGATGCTGCGTCTCAAGGCCGCGGCGAGTGCGACCGAGGAGTTCCTGTCCGGCTCGTTCCGCCCGGTCATCGGCGACAGCACCGTCGACCCGTCGCAGGTCCGCAAGGTGGTCATCACCGCGGGCAAGTTCTACTACGACGTCGAGGCGGCGCGCGCCGAGCGCGGGGTCACCGACACCGCGATCGTCCGGGTCGAGCGGCTCTACCCGCTGCCGGTGGCCGAGCTCCAGGAGGAGCTGGCCCGCTACGGCGACGACGTCCAGTTCATCTGGGCCCAGGAGGAGCCGGCCAACCAGGGCGGCTGGCCGTTCATCGCGATGAACCTGGTCGACCACCTGCAGGTCGTCATCGGCCGCAGCGCCAACGGCTCGCGCCTGCGCCGCGTCGCCCGCACGGCCTCCTCGGCCCCCGCGGTCGGCTCGGCCAAGCGCCACGCCGCCGAGCAGCAGGCGCTGCTGGAGGAGATCTTCTCGCTCTGATCCCGCTCCGGCCCCGGCCCGACCCGGTCGGGCGGCAGTCGAACGAAGGCCCCGGCCCCCGTGCACACGCGCGGGGGCCGGGGCCTTTCGCGGCCCGGGAACGGCACGGACGCGCCGCGCCAAGGTCCCAGCTCTGCAACCAAACCGGCACCGACCTGCGAAGCGAGCTGACGGGTCGATAGGTTATGCCTCGCCAGACCGCCGTCCGGGCGCCCGTCATCGCCCGCGGCCGGCCGATGACCTCACGCTCTCCCAGGGGGACCCACCGCATGACTGCCGACGCACCACGGGACGCCGTCGCCTCCCCGATGCCCCCGGTGTTCCAACCGCTGCACCCGGACGACCCCCGGGAGGTGGGCGGATACCGGTTGTTCGCCCGGCTCGGCGCGGGCGGCATGGGCCGCGTCTACCTGTCCTACACGCCGGGCGGCCGCCCGGTCGCCCTCAAGGTGGTCCGCCCGGAGTTCGCCGAGGACGGCGAGTTCCGCCGCCGCTTCGCCCAGGAGGTCACCAACGCCCAGCGCATCCACGGGCTGTACACCGCCCAGGTGATCGACTCCGGCGTCGACGCCGAGGCGCCCTGGCTGGTCACCGCCTACGTGCCGGGCCCGTCGCTGCAGCAGGTGGTCCGGGAGAACGGTCCGCTGCCGGTCCGCACCGTGCTGCTGCTGATGGGCGGCATCGCCGAGGCACTGCAGGCGATCCACAGCGTCGAGGTGGTGCACCGCGACCTCAAGCCCGCCAACGTGCTGGTGGCCGGCGACGGCCCGCGCGTGATCGACTTCGGCATCGCCCGGGCCGCCGACGCCACCGCCCTCACCGGCACCGGCTACCGGATCGGCTCGCCCGCCTTCATGTCCCCCGAGCAGGCCCAGGGCCGCCCGGTCACCCCGGCCACCGACGTCTTCGCGCTCGGCGCGCTGGCCGCGTACGTGGCCGGCGGCACCGCCCCGTTCGGCGACGGCCCGGACACCGCGGTGCTCTACCGCGTGGTGCACGAGCAGCCCGAGCTGGAGGGCGTCCCGGCCGACCTGCGCGAGCTGGTCCTGCGCTGCCTGGCCAAGTCCCCCGAGGACCGGCCGAAGCCGGCCGAGATCATCGAGATCGCCCGCAACCACCCGTCGGTCGGCGGGCAGCTGCGGTTCGCCGACGACTGGCTGCCCAAGCAGGTCAACACCGAGATCACCCGGCGCTCGGACCTGCCGAAGACCCCGCCGACCCCGCTGCCGGCCGCGCCGGCCACCCCGCCGCCGGCCCCGGCCGTGCCGCCGACCGCGCCCACCGCCGCCACCGCCGCGGCGGCCCCGCCGCAGCCGACCCACCCGGCGACGGCCGTGTCGTACGCCACCCCGCAGCAGCCGCCGGTCACCCCGCCGCCCGGCTTCAGCCCGCCGCCGCTGGGCGCGTACGGCGCCCCGCAGCCGACCGCGGAGTCCCCGACCGGGCCGGTGCTCTCCTCCCCGCCGACCATGCAGCTGCGCCACGAGCCGCCCTCCTACGACACCCCGCCGCCCGGCCCGGTGGTGACCGACACCCCGGCCCCCGCGCCGGAGCCCAAGCGCAAGGGCGTCTCCTGGAAGGCGCTGCTGGTGGTCGCCCTGGTGATGGCGCTCGGCGGCACCGCGGGCGGCGTGGTGCTGATGAAGAAGCTCGGGAACGACGACAAGAAGGCCGACAACTCGGCCTCCGCCCCGCAGACGCCGGGCGGCCTGCCCGCGCCGGCCCAGAGCACGCCCGCCCAGAGCGCGGACTCCCCGGCTGCGGCGCCGAGCCCGACGGCCAGCAAGGCCCCCTCGGCCTCGCCCTCGAAGTCGGCCTCGCCGAGCTCGGGCGGCGTCTCCGCGCCGGCCCGGCCGAGCGGCTACACCCCGGCGCTCGAAAAGGTCTCGCTCGCCATCCCGGGGACGGAGTACGCCAGCGACGCGTACCGGATCGACCTGAACTCCGGCAAGGTGGTGCCCCGCAACACCAACGGCCTGAAGTGGGGCCTCGGCGTCAAGAAGGCGGTCTGCTGCGGTGGCAGGGCCGACTCCTTCGACTCGGTCGGCGACGGCGAGTCCGACTTCGCGGTGATCAGCGACACCGCCGTCACCCCCGAGCAGTGCGCCGCCGCGATCGACTCCCGGCCGGACACCGACCTGAGCTTCAACCGGGTCACCGCGGGCCGGCTGCTCTGCATCCGGGACCGCACCAGCCAGAACATCGCGATCGCCGCGGTGGAGATCGCCGACGCCACCTCCGGGGCGGCCAAGGTGGTCGTCAGCACCTGGCGGGCCAACGGCCAGCCCGGTCTATCCTGACCAGGTCTTATCCCCATCGGACCGGAGCGAACCGTGTACTTCACCGACCGCGGCATCGAGGAGCTGGAGAGCCGGCGCGGCGACGAGGAGGTCACCTTCGAGTGGCTGGCCGAGCGCCTGCGCGAGTTCGTCGACCTGAACCCGGACTTCGAGATCCCGGTCGAGCGGCTGGCCACCTGGCTGGCGCGGCTCGACGACGAGGACGACGACTGACCCGGGGACGACGAGCGACCCGGTGAGACGCCGCCGAAGGGCCCGGGAGGCAACCGCCTCCCGGGCCTTTCGCGTGCCTCCCGTAGGGGGTGGATCGGGGACGGCTCCGGGTCGGCCTCGGGGGCGGGCTCCCTTGACTTCGGCGTTACGCGATATATCGTCTTTAAAAGAGAACGCGATACATCGCGAGTCGCAACGGGAGGCGGCAGAGATGAGCCAGTGGACGATCGAGGGCCCCGACAGGATCACCGTCGACGAGGACGTCCGGACGGTCCACGTCCGGATCATCGACGGCGCCGTGAACGTGGTCGCCGCCGAGGGACCGGCCCGTCTGGAGGTCGGCGAGCTCAAGGGCGAGCCGCTCCACGTCACCCTGGTGGACGGCGTCCTGACGGTCACCTACAAGGACCTCAACAGCTGGAGCGACTTCGGCGACGTGCTCAAGTCGGTCGACTCCGTGAAGGGCTTCTTCTCCTCGCTGAAGCGCCGCCGGAGCGCCTCGGTCACCCTGACCGCGCCGGCCGGCACCGAGGTCAAGGTCGGCACCGTCTCGGCCGACACCACCGTCTCCGGCTTCGCCGAGCACGTCTCGGCCCAGTCCGCCAACGGCGACGTCACCCTGGTCGGACTGGCCGGGCGGACCTCCGCCAACACCGTCTCCGGTGACGTCGACGTCCAGTCGGTGGCCGGCCAGCTCAGGCTGAACACCGTCTCCGGCCAGCTCACCGTGGTCGCCGGCACGGCCGACAAGGTGCTGGCCAACGCCGTCACCGGCGCGGTCACCCTGGACCTCGACGTGGTCAACCCGACCGACATCAAGGTCACCACGGTCAGCGGCCCGGTCGGCATCCGGCTCCCCTCGCTGGCCGACACCAAGGTCGAGGCCGGCACCAACAGCGGGGACATCTCCAGCACCTTCGACCAGCTCAAGGTCGGCGGCACCTGGGGCGCCAAGCGGCTCTCCGGCCAGCTCGGGGACGGCCAGGGCAGCCTCTCGGTGACCACCGTCTCCGGCGCCGTCACCGTGCTGCGCCGCCCCGAGGCCGAGGACGACGGCCCGGTGCTCGTCAAGGAGCTCCCGGCCGGCCCGAAGCCGGAGAAGGACGCCGGCAACGGCCCCGACCTCACCAAGGAGGCCTGATATGAGCCCCGTCTTCGGCCACGGCCGGCTCCGGCTCTACCTGCTGAAGCTGCTCGACGAGTCGCCGCGGCACGGCTACGAGGTCATCCGCCTCCTGGAGGAGCGGTTCCAGGGCCTGTACGCCCCGTCCGCCGGCACCGTCTACCCGCGCCTCGCCAAGCTGGAGCAGGAGGGCCTGGTCGCCCACAGCACCGAGGGCGGCCGCAAGGTCTACCGGCTCACCGACGCCGGCCGCACCGAACTGGCGGCCCGCCAGGGCGAGCTGGACGAGCTGGAGCTGGAGATCCGCGACTCGGTGGCCCAGCTCGCCGGGGCGATCCGCGAGGACGTCCGGGACAGCGCCAAGGACCTCCGCGAGGAACTGTGGGGCGCCGCCAAGCAGGCCCCCCGGCCCGAGCCCGCCGAGGACGGGGACCCGTGGGCCGGCCCCTGGGGGGACAAGGACGCCTGGCAGCGTGCCAAGGAGGAGTTCACCCAGTTCAAGCGGCAGGCCAAGGAGCAGGCCAAGCGCGCCAAGGAGCAGGAGAAGGCGGCCAAGGCCAAGGCGAAGGCCGCCGAGGAGGAGGCCCGCCGGCTCCGCGAGCAGTCCAGGGCGGCGCGGACGGCGGCGCAGCAGGAGGCGCTGCGGATCAAGCGCCGGGTCGAGCAGCAGGTGCGTGAGCACGCCGCCAAGGGCGACTGGCCCACCGGCCTGGCCGAGGGACTCTCCGAGCTGACCAAGGGCCTGGCCGGGCTGGCCGACGCGGCCCGCTGGGGCCACCCGACCGAGGAGGCCGGGCCGGCCGCCGAGCGGATCACCGTCACCCGGATCGACCTGGACAAGGACGGGTCGGCGGGCTCCGCCCCGGCCGACCCGCCGGCGTGGACGGCCACCGACCCGGCCGGCGACCCGGCCCGGGAGCTGGAGCGCCTGCTCGACCGCTTCCGCGACCAGGTCCGCGACGCGGCCCGGGACGGCCGGGTGACGGCCGACCGGCTCAACGAGGCCCGGACGGTGCTGGGCCAGGCCGGCGAGCGGCTGAAGCGCCTGCTCGGCTGAGCCGGCGTGCGGGTGTCCGGTGTCCCTCGGGGGGGGAGCACCGGACACCCGTGCGTTCACGGGTTGAGGACGATCTTCCCGAAGACGTCGCCCTTGGCGAGCCGGGCGAAGCCCTCCCGGGCCTCGGCCAGCGGCAGCACCGAGTCGATCACCGGCCGGACGCCGGCCGTCGCGCAGAGCGAGAGCAGCCCGGCCAGCTCCTCCTTGCTGCCCATCGTCGAGCCGACCACCTTGAGCTCCAGGAAGAAGATCCGGTTCAGCTCGGCGGCCTTCGGGCTGGGGCCGGAGGTGGCACCCGAGATGACGATGGTGCCGCCGGGGCGCAGCGACTTCACCGAGTGCGACCAGGTGGCCGCGCCGACCGTCTCCATCACCGCGTCCACCCGCTCGGGCAGCCGCGCGCCGCTCTCGAAGGCGGCGTCGGCGCCGAGTTCGACGGCCCGGGCGCGCTTGGCCTCGTCCCGGCCGGTGACCCAGACCCGCAGGCCGGCGGCCTTGCCCAGGACCACCAGCGCGGTGGAGACGCCGCCGCCGGCCCCCTGCACCAGCACGGTGTCGCCCGGCTTCACGCCGGCGTTGGTGAACAGCATCCGGTAGGCCGTCAGCCAGGCGGTGGGCAGGCAGGCGGCCTGCTCGAAGGAGAGCTCGGCGGGCTTGGGCAGCAGGTTCCAGGTGGGCACGGCCACCCGGGTGGCGAAGGTGCCCTGGTAGCGCTCGGTCAGGATCGAGCGCGGCTCGTCCGGGCCCACGCCGTGGCCGCTCTGGCCGATCACCGAGTGGATGACCACCTCGTTGCCGTGCTCGTCGACGCCGGCGGCGTCGCAGCCGAGGATCATCGGCAGCTTCTCGGCGGGCAGGCCGACCCCGCGCAGCGACCAGAGGTCGTGGTGGTTGAGGCTGGCGGCCTTGACCGTGACCACGCTCCACCCGGGCCGCGCCTGCGGTTCGGGGAGCTCGCCCAACTCCAGGGCGCTCAGCGGGTCGTCGGCGTCGATTCGTGCGGCGTAGGCAGCAAACATGATCCGGACGATAACGGCGGAGGGCCGGGCCCGGAACCACGCGTCGGTGTGACGCATCTCCTGCCAGTCCCCCGCTCGCCGCCGGGCGCCTGGACCCGCTGCCGACACTCGCCCCCGGCCTGGCGGCCGGGGGGTGCCCCCACGCTCCGGCGCTCGTTCCTCGCTGGTCGCTCGTCGCTCTCGGCAGCGCCGGCGCCCTTTGGCTCGGGGGGAGTGTGAGCGGCCGGGGGAGCGCTCCTCGTGGCGGGAGCGCTCCCCCGTTCGCGTCAGATCCGCGCCACGCCCTCGGCGCGGGCGGCGTCGGCGACGGCCTTGGTGACCGCCGGGGCGACCCGCTCGTCGAACGGCGAGGGGATGACCTTCTGCGGCGTCAGCTCGTCGGCGACCACGCCGGCCAGCGCCTTGGCGGCGGCCAGCTTCATGCCCTCGGTGATCCGGCTGGCCCGGACCTGCAGGGCGCCGGCGAAGATGCCGGGGAAGGCCAGCACGTTGTTGATCTGGTTCGGGAAGTCGCTGCGCCCGGTGGCGACGACTGCCGCGTACTTGTGCGCGACCTCGGGGTGGATCTCCGGGTTGGGGTTGGCCATCGCGAAGACGAAGGCACCCTCGGCCATGGTCGCCACGACCTCCTCCGGCACGGTGCCGCCGGAGACGCCGATGAAGACGTCGGCGCCGGCCAGAGCGTCGGCCAGCGAGCCCTTGATGCCGGACTTGTTGGTCTGCGCGGCGATCTCGGCCTTGACGTCGGTGAGGTCGCCACGGCCGTCGTAGACCACGCCCTTGCGGTCGCAGACCGAGACGTCGCCGATGCCGGCGGCCACCAGCATCTTGGCGATGGCGATGCCGGCCGCGCCGGCGCCGGAGATGACCGCGCGCAGCGAGCCGATCTCCCGGCCGGTCACCTTGGCCGCGTTCCACAGGGCCGCGGTGGTGACGATCGCGGTGCCGTGCTGGTCGTCGTGGAAGATCGGGATGTCCAGGGCCTCCTGGAGCCGGCGCTCGATCTCGAAGCAACGCGGGGCGGAGATGTCCTCCAGGTTCACGCCGCCGAAGGAGGGCGCGAGCCGGACGACCGTCTCGACGATCTCGTCCACATCGGTGCAGGCCAGCGCGATCGGGACCGCGTCCACGCCGCCGAACTGCTTGAACAGGATGGCCTTGCCCTCCATGACGGGCAGCGAGGCCTCCGGGCCGATGTCGCCGAGGCCCAGCACGGCGGTGCCGTCGGTGACGACCGCCACCGTGTTGGCCTTCCAGGTGTAGTCGTTCACCAGCTCCGGCTGCTCGGCGATGGCCGTGCAGACCCGGGCGACACCGGGGGTGTAGGCGAGGGACAGGTCGTCCGCGTCGCGCACCGGGACGGTGGCCCGAACCTCCATCTTGCCGCCGCGGTGGAGCGCGAAAACGGCGTCGACCGGATCGTCGGTGTCCTGCGTGCTGGTGTGGATGATCTCCGCTGCCACGATGACCTCTTCGTCATTGATAGCGAGGGCACGGCCGACGGAGCTGGGGCGACCCTGCCGGAAACCCGAAACCGGGTACGCCGAAGCGGACCCGGGGGGTGGCGGGGTCGGGGCGCTGCCGTCGGGGCCTGCGCCCTCGGGTGAGGGTTGTTTCCAGTTGTCTGCTCTGTGCTACCGGGCCGAGCGTAGGTCGGACGGCGGCATCGCACCTATGCCTTTTCGTCCTCGTTACGTGCATTTCATCCGCATCTCGGCCACTTGACGGCGCCGGGCGTCGGAAGCGCCCGGACCCGGTGGCGGCAACGGCGAACGTGCACGAACACCCGTAGGAGTGAACGCAGACACGAGGGGAGCCGGTGCCACGGATACGGAGTCGGCGTCGATGACTTCCGTTCCTCTGCACCCCGAGTCTGTCTCGACTCGGCGGTCTGGGTTCGAGCGTCGGGGGTCACCCGGTACCGAATTCTGACACACCCGCCGCCGGGCCCCGGAGGGCGGGATGGGAGGATCCCTTGGCCGCCATCTCGCGTACACCCCCGCGACGCCGCGAAGCCTCCACGTCCCTCCCACAGGAGCACGCTCATGCACCACCGCCCCCACCCCCGACGTACGGCCGCCGCCGCCCTCGCGCTGGTGTCCGCCGGAGCCCTCCTGCTGACCGGTTGCGGCGGCGGCGACGAGGAGACCGCGAAGGACGCGGGTGAGGTGGCGCGCGCCAAGCTCCCCAAGGCCCAGCGCAGTGCCGGCGTGCTCCGGGTCGGCTCGGACCTGAACTACGCCCCGGTGGACTTCCGCGGCACCGACGGCAAGCCCGCCGGCCTCGACCCGGACATCGCCGAGGCCCTCGGCAAGGTCCTCAACGTGCGGATCGAGATCGTCGACACCCCGTTCGACAAGTTGATACCGAACCTTCACGCCAAGCAGTACGACGTGGTGATGTCCGCGCTCAGCGACATCCGCCAGCGCCGCGAGGGCGTCGACGACGCCGGCAAGCAGATCAACCCCGGCGTCGACTTCGTGGACTACTTCATCGCCGGCAGCTCGATCACCGTCCCGAAGGGCAACCCCAAGGGCATCCACACCCTGGACGACCTCTGCGGCCGGGTCGTCGCGGTGCAGCAGGGCACCACGCAGGACGAGATCATCGGCCGCCAGGTGACCGCCTGCAGCCGGGCCGGCAAGCCGCTCACCGTGCACAAGTTCGACAGCGACGCCAAGGCGCTGGCCGAGGTCGCCTCCGGCGTGTCGGTGGCCGGTCTGAACGACTTCCCGGTCGCCGCCTACGCCGCGAAGACCACCGACAACGGCAACCGCTTCGAGGTCACCGGCGCACAGTCCAAGTCCAACCCGTACGGCATCGCCGTGCGCAAGGACGACACCGCGCTGCGCGACTCGCTCTCCAAGGCGGTGGACCAGCTGATCCGCAGCGGCGAGTACGACAAGATCCTCTCCAAGTGGAACGTCTCCGCGGGAGCGGCGCAGAACGCGGTGGTCAACGGCGGCATCTGAACCAGCACGACCGGACGAGGAGGCCGGGTCGGATCCGGGGGATCCGACCCGGCCTCCGTGCGTCCGCAATCCCCCGGGCGCGCGGGCGGGCCTCCCGGGCGGAGCGCAGGGGGATCCGCATACTTATACGCAGGGTGACAGGAGCGCGGTATTCGTCCGTATAGCGGACAGCAAGGCCCCTCGTTATCCGATTTTGATCTGAATGAGGGCCATCCGACCGTCATCAGGTGGCAGGATTCCCCCCATCTCGGATCGAGCCGACCACTGGTCGAGGCGGTTCGATCAACTTCCACCTCGGCGGAGGGTGGCGGAAGCAGTACCTCGCACCACCCTGCGCAGACCATTGCCCAGGCCCTGCACCACCGGCTTTGCCCGTACGCAGTACAGCGAAATACCACCCGTACCCGTACAGCGCCGTACGGCCTGCTGCCCCGGTGTGCCGCTCCCCCGCGGCGCGCTCCGCCCGACCTCTCCCTCAGGAGGAGATCCCCCATGACCGCCCGTACCCAGCGCACCCGCCTCCTCGCCGCCGGCGTGGCAGCCGCGTCCCTCTCGCTCGCGCTGACCGCCTGCAGCAGCAGCAAGGAAGAGGGCGGCGGCGCTCCCAACGCCACCGCGACCGTCAGCGAGGTCAAGGCCGACGACAAGCTCGCCGCGCTCGTCCCCGCCGACATCAAGTCCTCCGGCAAGATCATCGTCGGTTCGGACGCCTCCTACGCGCCGAACGAGTTCAAGGACGACAGCGGCAAGATCATCGGCATGGACGTCGACCTGGCCAACGCCATCGCGGCCCGGCTCGGGCTCAAGGCCGACGTCCAGGACTCGCAGTTCACCGCGATCATCCCCGGTATCCAGTCGAACAAGTTCCAGCTCGGCATGTCGTCCCTCACGGACAACAAGGAGCGCGAGCAGACCGTCGACATGGTCACCTACTTCAACGCCGGCAGCGCGATCGCGGTCAAGAAGGGCAACCCGGACAAGATCAGCGCCGACGACCTCTGCGGCAAGAAGGTGGCCGTCCAGACCGGCACCACCCAGGCCCAGGAGATCGTCGACGTCCGCAACCCCGCCTGCGCCAAGGCCGGCAAGCCGGGCGTCGTCAACGACGGTGACAAGTTCGACCTGCAGACCGACGTCACCAACGCCGTGGTCTCCGGCCGCGACCAGGCGATGATGGCCGACTCCCCGGTCGTCGACTACGCCGTCAAGCAGTCCGGCGGCCAGCTGGAGAAGATCGGCACCACCTACGACTCCGCGCCGTACGGCATCGCCCTCGCCAAGGGCGCCGCGATCGCCCCGGCGATCCAGGGCGCCGTCCAGTCGCTGATCGACGACGGCACCTACAAGCAGATCCTCACCAAGTGGGGCGTCGAGGCCGGTGCCCTCGACAAGTCCACCCTCAACGGCGCCGTCAGCTGACCCTCCGCCGGCACATCTCTCCCCCGAGGCCCACACCGTGAACTCTCTGGACAAGGGGCACGCGGAGAAGGGACGGCCTGAGACCATCAAGGCCGTCCCGGTCCGCCACCCCGGACGCTGGGCGGGCGCCGCAGTCATCGCCGTACTGGCTGCAATGCTCGTGAGCGCCCTCTTCACCAACCCCGCCTTCAAGTGGGACATCGTCGGGAAGTACCTCTTCCACGACAGCATCGTGCACGGCATGCTCGTCACGTTGGAGCTGACCGCGCTCTCCATGCTCATGGGTGTGGTCGGCGGCATCATCCTCGCGGTGATGCGGCTCTCCGCGAACCCGCTGCTCTCGGCCACCGCCTGGGTCTACATCTGGGTCTTCCGCGGTACGCCGGTCCTGGTGCAGCTGGTGTTCTGGAACTTCCTCGGCCTGATCTGGGCCAAGCTCTCGATCGGTGTGCCGTGGGGGCCGGAGTTCTGGTCCGAGTCCACCAACGTCCTGATCCCGACCTTCGTCGCCGCCCTGCTGGGCCTGGGCCTCAACGAGGCCGCCTACATGGCGGAGATCGTCCGCGGCGGCATCCAGTCGGTCGACCTGGGACAGACCGAGGCCTCGCACGCGCTCGGCATGAGCCAGTTCCAGACCATGCGGCGGATCGTCCTGCCGCAGGCCATGCGGGTGATCATCCCGCCGACCGGCAACGAGACCATCTCGATGCTCAAGACCACCTCGCTGGTCTCGGTGATCTCCCTGGAGGAGATCTTCCGGGCCGGCCAGGTGATCTACTCTCGGAACTACCAGAACATCCCGATCCTGATCGTGGTCAGCCTCTGGTACCTGTTCTTCACCTCCGTGCTGACCATCGGCCAGTACTACATCGAACGGCACTACGCCCGCGGCTCCAACCGGACGCTCCCGCCGACCCCGCTGCAGCGGGTCCGGGGCCTGTTCCGTGGGAAGCCCACCCCGAAGAAGACCACCGACGTGGTCCCGGGGCTTGAGGGAGGTGGTCACGTATGACCGATCTGACCAAGCCGCCCGTCGACGCCGCCACCGGCCCGATGGTCCGCTCCGAGAACGTCCACAAGTCCTTCGGCCCGGTCGAGGTGCTCAAGGGCATCGACCTGGAGGTCAAGCAGGGCGAGGTGTTCTGCCTGATCGGCCCCTCCGGCTCCGGCAAGTCGACCTTCCTGCGGTGCATCAACCACCTGGAGAAGATCAACGGCGGCCGGCTCTGGGTCGACGGCGAGCTCGTCGGCTACCGGCAGAAGGGCGACAAGCTCTACGAGCTCAAGGACCGCGAGGTCGCGCTCAAGCGGCGGGACATCGGCATGGTCTTCCAGCGCTTCAACCTGTTCCCGCACATGACCGCCATAGAGAACGTCATCGAGGCGCCGGTGCAGGTCAAGGGCGAGTCCAAGTCGGACGCCCGGGAGCGCGCGATGGCCCTGCTGGAGCGGGTCGGCCTGTCCGACAAGGCCAAGAACTACCCGTCCCAGCTCTCCGGCGGCCAGCAGCAGCGTGTCGCCATCGCCCGTGCGCTCGCCATGAAGCCCAAGCTGATGCTCTTCGACGAGCCCACCTCGGCGCTCGACCCCGAGCTGGTCGGCGACGTCCTCGACGTCATGCGCGGACTGGCCGAGGAGGGGATGACCATGGTCGTCGTCACCCACGAGATGGGCTTCGCCCGCGAGGTCGGCGACGCCCTGGTCTTCATGGACGGCGGTGTGGTCGTCGAGTCGGGCAACCCGCGCGACGTCCTCACCGACCCGCAGCACGAGCGCACCCGCGCCTTCCTCTCCAAGGTGCTCTGACCCGAAGTGCTCTGAGCTCACCGGGGTGCGCCCGCCGCACCCCTCGGCGCCCGGCAGGCCGGTCCTGCCGGGCGCCGACGTTTTCCCCGCCCGGGTAATAGGCTGGGAGCATTCAGCCCGTTACCGAATTCTGGAAGGACCACCGTGGAGCTCGCCTCGTACGCCGATCTGGCCGTCCGGCTGGTGAACACCGAGGAGCCCGAGCGCGGCACCGATTCGCTGACCTCGGTGGAGGCGGTGCGCGCCCTGTTCTCCGAGTCCTCGCGCGCCGCCGCGCTCGCCGACGAGTCGGACCTGCCGCGGCTGCGGACCGTCCGGACCCGGCTGCGCGGGGTGTTCGAGGCCGCCGCCGAGGGCGACGAGGTCCGCGGCGTCGACCTGTTGAACAGCCTGCTCATGGAGTTCCCGGTCAGCCCGCTGGTCTCCGGCCACGAGCACCTGGACGACGCCGGGCGCCCGCGCTGGCACCTGCACCTGGCCGACAACTCGCCGACCGCCACCGCCCACTTCAGCGCCGTCGCGTGCATGGGGCTGGCGGTGCACCTGACCGAGCTGGGCGCCGACCGGCTGGGCATCTGCCAGGCCGCGCCCTGCCGCAACGCCTACCTCGACACCTCCACCAACCGGTCCCGGCGGTACTGCTCGGACCGCTGTGCCACCCGGGCCAACGTCGCCGCGTACCGGGCCCGCAAGCGGCAGGAGGCCCAGGACGCGGCCGCCCTCGACGGGCAGGCCTGACAGCTCTAGAGGGAGTCCGGGTCGACCCAGACGCCGCAGCGGCGGGCCAGGCCCGGCACCCGGGCGAGCGGGCCGGAGAGCAGCAGACGCTCCAGCCCCCGGCCCGGCGCCAGCCAGGCCGGCCGCGGCCGCAGCCGCAGCAGCACCCGGCCGAGCACGAGCTCGTCCGGGACGGCGCCGTAGCTGCGGCTGTCGCTGTCGATCGGCCGGTTGTCGGAGAGCAGCCACCAGCCCTTGGCCCGGCGCTCGGCCGCCCGCTTCACCACCAGCAGGTCCTGCTGGAACGGGTGGCGGAAGACCACCACCGCGCCCGGCCGGATCCGCGCGCCGTAGCGGACCAGCAGCTGGTCGCCCTCGCGCAGGGTCGGCACCATCGAGGGGCCCGCCACGTCGATCAGTCCGAACGGCGCGCCACCCCCCGGGGTGCCGCCCTCCGGTTCCGCCATCCGCGCCACGACTCCTCCTCCCGGCCGGCCGCGTCCAAGTCTGCCGCACCGGCGGCCTCCCGGCCGGTGTCCGGATTGGCCCGGTTCCGACTCCGCCTTTTGACCGAGGCCCACCGCCCGATCGCGAAACCCACGGGCCGGAAGGGTAATCTCGGGCGCGGGAAGACGATCTAAGGAAGGACTCCCATGTTCTCTCGTCTGTTTGCACCTCGCGCCACCGCCCACGCCCACTGCGACCTCCCCTGCGGCGTGTACGACCCGGCGCAGGCCCGGATCGAGGCCGAGTCGGTCAAGGCCACCCAGGAGAAGTACCAGGCCAACGAGGACCCGCACTTCCGCGCCCGCGCCATCATCATCAAGGAGCAGCGCGCCGAGGCCGTCAAGCACCACATCTCGGTGCTGTGGAGCGACTACTTCAAGGCCCCGCACTTCGAGAAGTACCCGCAGCTGCACCAGCTGATCAACGACACCCTGAAGGCCGCCTCGGCCACCAAGGCGTCGACCGACCCGGCCACCGGCCAGGCCCTGCTCGACCTGATCGCCGAGGTCGACAAGATCTTCTGGGAGACCAAGCAGGCCTGATCCCCGATCAGCCCGCACCGACCGCCCCCGTCCGGCCCGCCGGACGGGGGCGGTCGCGTTCTCCGCGGGCCCGGCGCACCCGGTAAGGGTCAAAGGGCCTGATCACTTGTTATGCTGCCAGGGTGCCCCGCGGGGGAAGCCGGTGCGAATCCGGCGCTGACCCGCAACGGTAAGCGGTGCCCCGTGCCCCGCGAGCCCGATCGCCCCGGGGTGCCGACCTCCCGACAACTCGCCGCGGACTGCGAGGGGATGGCGCCCCGGCACGCCTGCGGCCCGGGCGCGATCGCCCGTCGCCGGCCGCGGCCAGAGGCGAAGGCGCGCCACCCGTGACCACCGCAGCGACCGCACCGCCCCCGACGGCGCCCACGCCCGTGCCCGCAGCGGCCCGCCGCCTGCCCACCGGCCCGCTGGCCGCCGGCCTGGCGTCGGCGCTGCTGCTCTCGCTGGTCTGCGGGGTGGCCCTGGGCTCCACCGGACTCGGCTGGTCGCACGTGCTGCGCTTGCTGGGAGCCGGACTGACGGGCGGTCGGCTGCCGGCCGAGGAGGCCGCCGCGTACGCCATCGTCTGGGAGATCCGGCTGCCGCGCACCGTGCTGGCCGCCGTGGTCGGCGCCGGGCTCGCGGCCACCGGGGTCGCCGTGCAGGCGATGGTCCGCAACGCGCTCGCCGACCCGTTCGTCCTCGGCATCTCCTCCGGCGCCGCGGTCGGCGCCAACGCGGTGCTCCTGCTCGGCGCCTTCGCCTCGCTCGGGGTCTGGGCGATCTCGGTCTCCGCGTTCGGCGCGGCGCTGCTCGCCATGGTGCTGGTGTACGCCGCCGCACGGACCGCGGCCGGTCTCACCCCGCTGCGGCTGGTCCTCACCGGCACGGCGATGTCCTACGGCTTCTCGGCGGTGACGGCGCTGATGGTGTTCGCGGCCGCGCGCGGCGAGGCGGCCCGCAGCGCCATGATGTGGCTGCTCGGCAGCCTCGGCGGGGCGACCTGGGGCTCGGTTCCGATCGCCGCCGCCACCGTGCTGGCCGGCCTCGCCCACCTGGCCTGCGCCGCCGGGCGGCTGGACGCGCTGGCGATGGGCGACGAGACCGCCGCCTCGCTCGGCGTGGACGGCGACCGGCTGCGCCGGGAACTGTTCGCCGTGACCGCGGCCGTCACCGGCACCGTGGTGGCGGTCAGCGGCGCGATCGGCTTCGTCGGCCTGATGGTGCCTCACCTGACCCGGATGCTGGTCGGCGCCGGCCACCGCCGGGTGCTGCTGGTCGCCCCCCTCGCGGGCGCGCTGCTGCTGGTCTGGGTGGACATCGTCTCGCGCACCCTGCTGGCCCCGGCCGAGCTGCCGGTCGGCGTGGTCACGGCGGTGCTCGGGGTGCCCTGCTTCCTGCTGCTGATGCGCCGTCGCGGCCACGCCCTCGGAGGCCGCTGATGGACGTCTCCCTCGACGGCCTCTCGGTCGACCTGGCCGGCACGCGGCTGGTCCACGACGTCACCCTGGCCGCCCCCGGCGGCCGGCTGGTCGGCCTGGTCGGGCCGAACGGCAGCGGCAAGTCCACCCTGCTGCGCTGCGTCTACCGGGCGCTGCGGCCGGCCGCCGGCGCCGTCCGGCTGGACGGCGAGGACCTGCACGCGCTGCCCGCGCGCGAGGCCGCCCGGCGGGTGTCCGCGCTGCCGCAGGAGCACTCCGCCGAGTTCGACTTCACGGCCGCCGAGGTGGTCGGGATGGGCCGGCTGCCGCACCGGGGCGGCTTCGCCCGGCCGAGCGCCGGCGACGACGGGAAGTGCGCCGCCGCGCTGCGGCGGGTGGGCGCCGGGCACCTGGCCGGGCGCGGCTTCCTGAGCCTGTCCGGCGGGGAGAAGCAGCGCGTGCTGATCGCCCGCGCGCTGGTCCAGGAGCCGCGCGTGCTGGTGCTCGACGAGCCCACCAACCACCTGGACATCGCCCACCAGCTGGAGGTCCTGGCGCTGGTCCGGGAGGCCGGCCCCACGGTGCTCACCGCTCTGCACGACCTCAACCTGGCGGCCGCCCACTGCGATCTGCTGTACGTCATCGCGGCCGGGCGGATCGTCGCTTCCGGGGCACCCGCCGAGGTGCTCGAACCCGCCCTGCTGGCCGAGGTGTTCGGCGTCCGCGCGACCCCCGTCCGGCACCCGGTGACGGGCGCCGTCCAGCTGCTCTTCGACCGACTCCACTGACCCCGAGGACCACCCGTGCGCACCAAGGCCGCCGCCTCCGCCGCCCTGCTCTCCCTCGCCCTGACCGCGTGTGGCGCCGACATCGCCCCCGCCGGGGACGCCGGCGCCCCCTCCGGCGCCGCCGCCCACTACCCGGTGACCGTCGACAACTGCGGGACCAGGACCACCTACCAGCGCAAGCCCGCCCGGGCGGTGAGCAATGACATCGGCATCACCGAGCTGCTGTTCTCGCTCGGCGTCGCCGACCGGATGGCCGGCTACGTGATGCCGGACGACAAGGGCGGGGTGGACGAGGTGGCCTGGAAGGACGGCTACCGGCGGACGCCCTGGCTCTCCAAGCAGCGGATCACCAAGGAGCTCGTGCTGGAGGCCGGGGCCGACCTGGTCTTCGCAGGCTGGCACTACGGCTTCAGCGAGGCCGACGGCTTCACCCCGAAGGCGCTGGCCGGCCTCGGCATCGACTCCTACGTGCTGAGCGAGTCCTGCCGCAGCGGCTCGGGCCCGGAGCGCGGGGTGATGTCCCCGCTGGACGCGCTCTACACCGACCTGGCCAACCTGGGCGAGATCTTCGACGTCCGCGACCGGGCCGACCGGCTGATCGCCGACTTCAGGGCGCAGATCGCCGCCGTGCCGCAGCCCGAGCGCCGGCCGCGCGTCTTCCTCTACGACAGCGGCGAGGACAAGCCCTACACCGCGGGGAGGTTCGCCGCACCGCAGGAGATCATCACCCGGGCCGGCGGGGAGAACGTGACGGGCGACGTCGCCGACTCGTGGACCACCGTCGGCTGGGAGAGCGTGGTCCGGCGCGACCCCGAGGTGATCCTGATCAACGACTACGGCGACACCGACGCCGGGGCCAAGCGGAGCTTCCTGAAGTCCTTCCCGCCGCTGGCCGGCGTCTCCGCGATCAAGAACGACCGGATCTTCGTCCTGGACTACGCCGACCTGGTCGAGAGCCCGCGCAACCCGGCCGCGATCACCGCGCTCGCGGCGTACCTGCGCGGTGCGGCGGCGGGCTGAACCACCGGGTGGGGGGCGGCCCCGCGGGCGTAGGCTCGGAGGTACGAGCCGACGGAACCGACCGGAGGAGCGAGAGCATGAGCACGATGGCCGCGCCGACCGCCTTCGACACCGACGCACTCCGCGAGGGCATCGAGCGCAGCGACGCCGAGGCCCTGCTGGCGCTGTACGCGGACGACGCCGAACTGCGCGTCGTCGACCGCAAGACCCAGCCGAGCCACCCGCTGGTGATGCACGGCCGGGAGGAGATCGCCGCGATGCTGGACGACCTCTACGGCCGGGAGATGACCCACAAGCTGGAGCGGGCGGTGGTCCAGGACGACCACCTCGCCTTCCTGGAGTCCTGCCTGTACCCCGACGGGATCCGGGTCCTCATGAGCTCGATGGCCGACCTGCGGGACGGCCGGATCGTCGACCAGACCTCGATCCAGGCCTGGGACGAGAACGAGCAGGCCAAGTAGGCTCGTCGCATGATCCGTACCGCCGTTGCCACCGATGTCCCGGTCATCCACGCCATGATCCGCGAGCTCGCGGAGTACGAGAAGGCCCCGCACGAGGCGGTGGCCACCGAGGAGCAGCTGCGGGACGCGCTGTTCGGCGCCAACCCGGCGCTGTTCGGGCTGATCGCCGAGGACGACGCCACCGGCGAGCCGGTCGGCTTCGCGGTCTGGTTCCTCAACTTCTCCACCTGGCGCGGGACGCACGGGATCTACCTGGAGGACCTCTACGTCCGCCCGGAGGCGCGCGGCGGCGGCCACGGCAAGGCGCTGCTGCTGGAGCTGGCCCGGATCGCCGTGGACCGCGGCTACTCGCGGATGGAGTGGTCGGTGCTGGACTGGAACGAGCCTTCGATCAACTTCTACAAGTCGCTCGGCGCGGTGCCGATGGACGGCTGGACCGTCTACCGGCTCACCGGCGAGGCGCTCACCGCGGCCGGCGCCCGCTGACCCCTCCCCGGGAGCCCGCTCCCGGGGGATCGCGGAAGGCGCCGTCCGACCGCTGACGCCCTGTGTCACAAGGGCTTACCATGAGTGACTCCCGCACGGGGATCAAAAGCGGTAACGTCTCGTGCGGGCGCGGCGTCCGGCCACTCTTCGAGGGGTATGACCGGTACGTACCGCACCACCCCTCTGGACAGTTGGGGCGAAGCAGTTGAGCCAAGCAACAGACAGTGCCGCGGCCACCGGCCCGGAAGCACAGCGCGTCACCCAGGAGGTGAGGGTGTCCCAGATCGACGGCGAGCCCGGAGTGCAGGACTTCGTGGAGGTCCGGCTGCCCGCGGCGGGGGCCTACCTCTCCGTGCTGCGAACAGCGACGGCCGGGCTCGCGGCCCGGCTGGACTTCACGCTGGACGAGATCGAGGACCTTCGCATCGCGGTGGACGAGGCCTGCGCCATCCTGCTCCAGCAGGCGGTGCCCGGCTCGGTCCTCTCCTGCGAGTTCCGGTTGGTCGGCGACTCGCTGAAGGTCATCGTCTCCGCCCCGACCACGGACGGCCGGGCCCCGGAGCGGGACACCTTCGCCTGGACGGTGCTCTCCGCGCTGGCCGGCGAGGTGGAGTCCTCGGTCGGCGAGGACAACACCGTGTCGATCAGCCTGCACAAGAAGCGCGGCGGACCAGCCGCGCACTAGAGCCAGCGCCACCGCAGCAGCACCGAACAAGGGCCGTCCGCCCGGTTCCCCACCCGGGCCGGCGGGCGGCTCCCGGTACCGCCCTTCACGCGGTACGACCCACAAGACGAATCCGGGACCGCCACGGTCCCGGTGCTCCCGGAACGGAACGGGGGAATGGCCGTGAGTGATCTGGACCGTACCGGCCTCGCGACGGCGGGCCCTGCCGTACCGACCCAGGCGAGCGTTCCCGGCCTCGCCGCCAACGACGACGACGCGCACCCGAAGGACGCCCACCGGATGAGCCAGCCGACCGAGCCGACCGACCCGTCGCAGACACCTTCGCCCCCGCCCTCCCCGGAGGAACCGGCGGCCGAGGCGCTGCGCGGCGCGGTGCCCGCCCAGGGCCCGCACCGCTCGGGCGCGCCGGACCGGGAGGCGGCCCGTGCGCTGTTCGTCCGGCTGTCCGCGCTGCCCGAGGGCTCGCCGGAGCGCGTGGAACTGCGCAACCAGCTGGTGCGCATGCACATCCCGCTGGTGGAGCACCTGGCCCGGCGGTTCCGCAACCGGGGCGAGCCGCTGGACGACCTGACCCAGGTCGCCACCATCGGGCTGATCAAGTCGGTGGACCGGTTCGACCACGAGCGCGGGGTCGAGTTCTCCACCTACGCGACGCCGACCATCGTCGGCGAGATCAAGCGGCACTTCCGGGACAAGGGCTGGGCGGTCCGGGTGCCGCGCCGGCTCCAGGAGCTGCGGCTGTCGCTGACCACGGCGACCAGCGAGCTCTCCCAGCGGCACGGCCGCTCCCCCACCGTGCACGAGCTGGCGGAGCACCTGGGGATCTCCGAGGAGGACGTCCTGGAGGGCCTGGAGTCCGCCAACGCGTACTCCACGCTGTCGCTGGACGTGCCGGACAGCGACGACGAGTCGCCGGCCGTCGCGGACACCCTGGGCGCCACCGACGAGGCGCTGGAGGGCGTCGAGTACCGCGAGTCGCTCAAGCCGCTGCTGGCCCAACTGCCGCCCCGGGAGCAGAAGATCCTGGTGCTGCGGTTCTTCCGGAACATGACGCAGTCGCAGATCGCCGCCGAGGTGGGCATCTCGCAGATGCACGTCTCCCGGCTGCTCGCCCGCACGCTGGCGCAGCTGCGGGAGAAGCTCCTGGTGGAGGAGTAGGACTGACGGCCGCCCAGCGGTCGTGAACGGCCGTGCGGCCCTCTGTGCTCAGCCCTCGTGCGGAGCGTAGAGGGCCGCCGTCGACTTCGGGCTGAGCAGGGCGCCGATGCCGACCGCGCCGAGCAGGCCGACGCCGATCCCGACGGCCGCCATGACGCCGCCGCTCTGCCACATGTAGTACGCCACGGGCAGGCAGATCGAGTTGGTCAGCACGGCCGGGCTGCGGCCCCAGCGCCGGCCCTTCAGCAGTGCTCGGGCGGCCAGTATCGGCAGTGCGCCGAGCAGCACGATCACCAGGCCGCCGAACTCGTTCAGGGCGAGCTGCTTCTCCTGGCCGGACAGTGCGGACACCATGTCCCAGACGCCGACGACGGCCAGCGCGGCGCCCGCCAGGGCGGTGATGGCGGCGCCCACGACCAGGGCGGCCGGGCGGTCGCCGCCGGGCGCGGGTACGGGTGCGGAGGATTCTGCGGTCACTCCAGCAGGGTAGCCGCCGCCCGCTCCGTACCGACCCGTAGGCTGAGCACATGCGCGCTCTCCTGGTCGTCAACCCGAAGGCGACCACCACCAGTGGCCGCACCAGGGATGTCCTGATCCACGCCCTGCGCAGCGACCTCAAGCTGGAGGTGGCGCAGACCGAGTACCGGGGCCACGCGCGCGACCTGGCCCGGGAGGCGGCGGAGGACGGCACGGTCGACCTGGTGGTGGCGCTGGGCGGCGACGGCACGGTCAACGAGACGGTCAACGGTCTGCTCTCGCACGGCCCCGGCGAGAAGGTCCCCCGGCTGGCCGTGGTGCCCGGTGGTTCGACCAATGTGTTCGCCCGCGCGCTGGGCCTGCCCAACGACCCCGTGGAGGCGACCGGGGCCCTGCTGAACGCCCTGGAGGCCCGCCGGGAGCGGCCGATCGGCCTGGGCAAGGCGATGACCGAAGGACTGCCGGACCGCTGGTTCACGTTCACGGCCGGCCTGGGCTTCGACGCCGGCGTGGTCGGCCGGGTGGAGGAGCAGCGCCGGGCGGGGCGCAAGTCCACCCACGCGCTCTACGTGGGGCAGGCGCTCCGGCACTACGTCACCCAGCGTGAGCAGCGTCGATCGGGCCCGGTCGCCCTGGAAATGCCGGGCCACGAGCCGGTCCCGGGCCTGGTGCTGGCCATAGTCAGCAACACGTCGCCCTGGACGTTCCTGGGCAACCGGCCGGTCTACCCCTCCCCGCTCGCCTCCTTCGACACGGATCTCGACGTCTTCGGGATCACCCGGATGACGGCGTTCGGCACGGCTCGAACGGTCCGTCAGATCCTGCGGTCGCACAGTGCTTCGAGCGACGACGCCACCCCGGTCGGCCCGTCGGGCAAGCACGTCGTCTCCTACCACGACGCCCGGCACTTCACCTTGGTTTCACAGGAACCGGCCCCGTTTCAGGTCGATGGGGACCACCTTGGAGACAGGAGTCGCGTCAGTTTCACAGGCGTACGGCGGGCACTGCGTGTGATTGTGTGACCGGAAGGGGGGTTCGCCCTTCTTCTCGAACGCACAAGCCCCCTTCACTCCATAGAAGTACTGGCTGTGAGCTAGGCGACACCGAAGAATCAAAAATTCCTGCCTGAAGGGGGTTGTATCCGGGCCCGAGGTTTGCGAACCTCTACATGGCGATCGGGACACATCGCAGCGACGGCAACCTCAGACCGACGGAGGCCGACCGCGGAGTGTCCCTCGAATCGCCGAATCCCTCCCCAGCACAGACCTCCCGGGCCCGGTGGGCCTTTGGTCTCTTTTGCTGTTGCGGGATTCGTGAAAGCGTTCACATTCACAAAGCCATCGATTATGCCGCCGGGCCACCCCCGTCGGCAGGAGGAGTTGGACGACCATGGACTGGCGCCACCGCGCTGTCTGCCGCGAAGAGGACCCGGAGCTGTTCTTCCCGATCGGGAACACCGGTCCTGCTCTGCTGCAGATCGAGGAAGCCAAGGCCGTGTGCCGCCGCTGTCCGGTCATGGAGCAGTGCCTCCAGTGGGCGCTCGAGACCGGCCAGGACGCCGGCGTCTGGGGCGGTATGAGCGAGGACGAGCGTCGCGCGATGAAGCGCCGTGCTGCCCGCAACCGCGCCCGCACCGCCTGATCACACGCCGTAGCACCAGCAGTGACCGCAGGACCGATCAACACATGATCAAGGGCTTCCCTGCACTTCCTGGCGAAGCCTTCCGTACAAAGGACCTTGCTCGACGAGGTCCTTCGACACCGGGCCGCCCAGCCACTTGATACTGTTCACTTAGAGCAATATCGTGGAGCTGTGGCGCTCACCGTGTGCAACGCACCGGTGGGGTGTCGCCCCACCCAGAGCCCCCGTTCCGGCCGACTCCCCCCGACGGCCGGAACGGGTTGAGAGGCCCTGTCGACCCACCCCCCCCGGTCGACAGGGCCTCGTTTCTGTCTCTGCGTCCGCCCTGTCCCTGCGTCCGCTCCGTCTCGGGCGGTTGCGCGGAAGCGCGCACCCGGCTCCCCCGCCCGGCGCGCGCCCCTTCCCCGCCTCAGCGCACCGGGATCTCCAGGACCACCTTGGTGCCGCCGTTCGGACCGGCCACCATGTCGAAGGTGCCGCCGAGCTCCCCGGTGGCCAGGGTGCGGACGATCTGCAGACCGAGGTTGCCCGCCTGCTGCGGGTCGAACCCCTCCGGCATGCCCTTGCCGTCGTCCTGCACCGTGATCAGCAGGTACTCCTCCGGCCTGGCCCCGCCGTTCCAGCTGTCCGACCAGCCCATGCCGGTGGCCGGCGCACGCCCGCGCAGCGCGCCGACCTCCACGTGGCCGGAGGCGGACGGGCCGAAGGCGTGCTCCAGCGCGTTCTGCAGCAGCTCGGTCAGCACCATCGCCAGCGGGGTGGCCACCTCGGCGGAGAGGATCCCGAAGCTGCCGCTGCGGCGGGTGGTCACCCGGCCGTCCTGGGAGAGCTCCATCACCATCGCCAGCACCCGGTCGGCGATCTCGTCGAAGGCGACCTGCTCGTCCAGCGCCTGGGAGAGCGTCTCGTGGACGATCGCGATCGAGCCGACCCGGCGGACCGCCTCGTCGAGCGCGGCCCGGCCGGACTCCGAGTCCATCCGGCGGGACTGCAGCCGCAGCAGCGCGGCCACCGTCTGCAGGTTGTTCTTCACCCGGTGGTGGATCTCCCGGATGGTGGCGTCCTTGGTCATCAGCTCGCGGTCGCGCCGCCGCAGCTCGGTGACGTCGCGGCAGAGCACCAGCGAACCGGTCAGGGCGCCCTTGGGCTTGAGCGGGATGGCCCGCAGCGTGACCACGCCGCCCTGGGCCTCCACCTCGGTCTGCCGCGGAGCCCAGCCGCTCGCCAGCTTCACCAGCGCCTCGTGCACGGCCGCGCGGGAGGGCGGGGCCAGCTCGGCGGTGGCGCGGCCGAGGTGGCTGCCGACCAGATCGGTGGTGAGGCCGAGCCGGTGGTACGCGGAGAGCGCGTTGGGGCTGGCGTAGGTGACGATGCCGTCGGCGTCCAGCCGGATCAGGCCGTCGCCCACCCGGGGGGCGGCGTCCATGTCGGCCTGCTCGACACCGGGGAACGGGAACGCCCCGGCGGCGATCATCTGGGCCAGGTCGGAGGCGCTCTGCAGGTAGGTGAGCTCCAGCCGGCTGGGGGTGCGGACGGTCAGCAGGTTGGTGTTCCGGGCGATCACCCCGAGCACCTTGCCCTCCCGCCGGACCGGGATCGACTCGACCCGCACCGGCACCTCCTCGCGCCACTCCGGGTCGCCCTCGCGCACGATCCGCCCCTCGTCGAAGGCGGCGTCCAACAGCGGGCGGCGGCCGCGCGGGACGAGGTGGCCGACCATGTCGTCCTGGTAGGACGTGGGCCCGGTGTTGGGCCGCATCTGGGCCACCGAGACGTAGCGGATGCCGTCCCAGGTGGGGATCCACAGGACGAGGTCGGCGAAGGAGAGGTCGGAGAGCAGCTGCCACTCCGAGACCAGCATGTGGAGCCACTCCACATCGGCACCGGTCAGGGTGGTGTGGCGGCGGACGAGTTCGTTCAGCGAGGGCACATGGCGAGCGTAGCTCCAGGCCGGGCCGGCAGGCCCGTCGCACCCGCCCGCGGGCGGGCTGCGGGCGGGCTGCGGGCGGGTGCGACGGGGCCCCGGGCGGGGCGTCGAGTTGTCCAGACCAATTTCCGGGGATGCCTGGACAAGCCAGATTGGTCTAGTCCACAATGGAAGGGCACCAAGGAGAAGCCCACCGCGCAACTGCCCTGACCCGCGCACGGCTTCTCCTCGGTCGGACGCCACCGAGCGAGGACCCCGCACAGTCCTCGATCGGCTCCGGCGCCCGACGACAGCTCCGGGCTGCGGTGCCGCACGGGTTGAGGGTCCCGTGTCGGCGCCGTGGCCCGTAGTGCTGTCCGCCTCCCGGCGGGGTGCGCATCCAGGCTTCCCCAGCCGCTCAAAGGCCGAGCCCCCGTCCACAGCCTGTGGACGGGGGCTCGGCCTTTCCCGCTCGCCCCGAGCCGCGTCCGGGGCGAGCGGGCGACAATCAGTGCGTTTCGGTGACCTTGGCGAGGGCGCGGGGGGCGTCCGGGTCCTGACCGCGGGCGATGGTGACCTCGTAGGCCAGCTGCTGCAGCGGCAGGATCTCCAGGATCGTCTGCACCTCCTCGGGCACGCCGGCCGGCAGCGCGAAGCCCGCCGAGGCGACGTCCACCTGGGCCTGCTGGCCGATGACGACCAGGTCCGCGCCGCGGCCGCGCAGGCGGTCCAGGACCGGCTGCAGGGCCTCGCCGCCCTTGCCGTCCGGCACGATCGCGATGACCGGGGAGACGTTGTCCACCATGGCCAGCGGGCCGTGCAGCAGGTCGGCGCCGGAGAACGGGGAGGCCGGGATGTAGGTCGTCTCCATCAGCTTCAGCGCCGCCTCGCGGGCGGTCGGGTAGCCGTAGCCGCGCGAGGTGATGACCAGGCGCTGGGCGAAGCGGTAGCGCTCGGCCAGGGCCTTCACCTCGGCCTGGCGGGCCAGGATGCCGGCGGCCAGCGACGGCAGCTCCTTGGCGGCCGCGCCGTCGCCGCCGCGCAGGCCCTCGACCAACAGGTAGAGCGCCAGCAGCTCGGCGGTGTAGGTCTTGGTGGCGGGCAGCGCCTTCTCCGGGCCGGCCAGCACGTCGATGTGGAACTCGGAGACCTCGGCCAGCGGCGAGGACGCGTTGTTGGTGACCGCCAGGGTGATGGCGCCGGCCTCGCGGGCCGCCTTGGTGGAGGCCACCAGGTCCGGCGAACCGCCGGACTGGCTGACGGTGATCACCAGCACGTCGGTGAGGTCCGGCTTGGCGCCGTACGCGGTCGTGGTCGACATCGAGGTCAGGCCGGCCGGCTTGCCGAGCAGGATCTCGATCAGGTACTTCGCGTAGAGCGCCGCGTTGTCGGACGTGCCGCGGGCGGTCAGCAGGACGAAGCGCGGGTTGCGGGCGGCGATCTCGGCCGCGATGTCGAAGATCTTCGGCGCGCCCTCGTCGAGGATGCGCTGGAGGACGGCCGGCTGCTCGGCCATCTCCGCCGCCATGATCCGGCCGGGGACGGGGACAGTCTGCGTGTCGGACATCTTGGGTGTGCCTCCGATGAGATGGTTCGACCCCACGCGGGCGGGGATGCCCGGTGGGGACCTCTACGGCGGCGAGTCCGCACACTCGCTGCGGTGATTCCTGCGGCAATCCTACGGGGACCGCCACCCGGGAGCACAGTCGAGGCGCCGGCCCGGGCCCCTCCCCCACTGGCGGGAAGGGGCCCGGGCGGGCCCCGCGGCTCCGCGGCGGCGGGTCAGCCCGCCTTGTTGATCAGCTGGTCGATCGCGGCGTCCGCGTCCTTGGTGGCCTGGTCGATCGGCTTGCCGTTCTTGAGGATCGCGGTGAGCATGTCCGGCAGGATCTTCTGCTTCTCGATCGCGCCCCAGCCCGGTGCCAGCGGGGTGAACCAGGCGTCCGGCACCGCGTTGGCCGCGGCGGCGGTGGCCGGCTTGCTCTTCAGCGGACCCAGCTGGGTCAGGTTGTTCGGCAGGATGTCCCGGTCCGCCAGCGCCTGCTGGGACTTGGTGCCGGTGAACATCCGGATCCAGTCCGCCGCCAGCGCGGCCACGGGGGACTTCGCGGTGACGGCGAGGTCCGAGCCGCCGATGAAGGTCGGCAGCGGCTTGCCGCCCGGGCCGGGCATGGTGGCCATCCTGACCGCGTCCTTGAGGTTCGGGTCGCCGGTCACCGGCGCCGTGACGCTGGCCGCCTCGAAGGGGTTGCCGTAGAACGCGCCGGCGTGGCCGCGCGCCATCGCCTCGAACTGGTTGAGCTCGTTGACCGCGAGGTCGCCCTTGTTGTACTTGCGCACCAGGTCGACGAAGTGGGCGATGCCCTGCTGGGACTTCGGGTCGTTGAGGGTGCCGTGCCAGTTGCCGCTGCTGTCGAAGCGGGCGATCGAGCCGCCGTACGCGGAGACGTAGCTCATCGCGGCGTACCAGTACGGGCCGGGCAGGTAGAGGGCCGAGTAGGTCTTGTCGGACTTGTTCTTGTCCGCGACCCGGTCGAGCGCCGCCTTCAGCTCGTCCTCGGTCTTGGGGAACTCCGGGTTCCCGGTGGCGGCCTGGAAGGCCGTCGCGTTGTAGATGGCGACCCGGGCGCCCGCGTAGTACGGCACGCACCAGAGCTTGTCCTGGTAGGTGCAGGTGTTGGCGAGCGCCTTGATCCAGGCGTCGGAGTTGTCGAAGCTGCTGCGCTCCACCGGGGCCAGGGCGCCGGACAGGATGTACTTCATCGTCTCGGTGTTGCCGAGCTCCACCACGTCCGGGGCGAAGCCCTCGGCGAGCGCCTTGTCGAACCTGGTGACCTTGTCGGCCCAACCCTGGTACGCCAGCTTCAGCGTGACGTTCGGGTACTTCGCGGCGAACTGGTCGTTGACCCGCTGGACGAGGTCGGGCCAGTTCTTCTGGGCGTCCTCCATCAGCCAGACGGTGACCGTTCCGGTCGCTGACTTCGGGTCCGCCGAACCGCTCCTGGCGTCGCCCGACGGCGAGCCGCCCGAGGAACAGGCCGTCAGTCCGACGGCCAGCGCCATGGTCCCGAACGCGGACACGAGCTGACGCTTCTTCACGCCATCCCTCCGAGGGTGCTAGAGCTGGGTGCCCGCCGGCAGCGTGGGCGCCCGCCGGGAGTGGTCTCCGGGAAGGGGCGGCGTAGTGCGGGAGGGGCTGATACCACATCCGGCGATGTTTGAGTTCGAACCGGATGCAGTGGAGCCTGGCCTAGACCACTCGCGGTGTCAACGCCAAATGGCCTGCCCGCCAAGGGCGTTGCCAACCTGTTGTACCGCGTGGCGATGCGTTGCCGGTTCACTACCCTAAGTGGAATTTAAGGCTGCCTTAAGGGCGATTTGAGGGAGCACCGACAGGAGGGAAACCGCAGGTCAACCGGGGTGGAACGGGAACGGGCCCGCCATGCGACATGCGCATGGCGGGCCCGCTGCAAGGCGCCCCGGCGGCACCGCGGCACACGGTCCGACGACGGCTCAGCCGATCGCTCCCGGCTGCCCGGTGAGCACCTCCACGGCCGCCAGACCGCAGACGCGGGCGGCGCCGTGGGTGGCGACGTGGAGGGCGCCGACCGGCTCGGACTGCGGCAGCCCCATCTCGACCACCGCGGCGTCCGGCCGGGCCGCCACCAGGCGGGCCAGCGCGGCGGCCATCCACTCGTGCCGGTGGGCGTCCCGGACCACCAGCACCAGGCTGCGGTCCTCGGCACCGGCCAGCACCTCGGCCACCAGCGCGTCCAGCTGCTCCGGGGCGGCGTCCTGCGGCCGGACCGCGCGGGTACGGGTGCCGGGGAAGCGGTCGGCCAGCATGTCGGCCACGCCCCAGGGGGTGACGTCGCCGACGGCGATGTTCGGCTCGTCGGCGAACGAGGCCACGTACGGGCGCTCGGTCACCGGCCGGACCACCCGGCCCGGCGCCCGGACCACCCGCAGCGCGCGACGGGCCGCCCGCAGGCCGACCGCCAGGTCCGGCTCCGGCCGCTCGGCCTGGGCCGCGATCCGGCCCCAGCTGCCGAGCGCGCGTACCCGGGCGGCGGCGTCGGCGAGGCGCTCCTCGGGGAGCCGGCCGGACTGCACGCCCGCCACGATGGCGTCGCGCAGCATCAGGACGGTCTCCTCGTCGGCCAGGCCGCCGCCGACGCAGATCGCGTCCGCGCCGGCCGCCAGGGCCAGCACGGTGCCCTCGCCCATGCCGAAGGTGTCGGCGATGGCGCCCATCTCGATCGCGTCGCTGACGATCAGGCCCTGGTACCCGAGGCCGCCGTCCGCCGGGGCCGCCCGCAGCAGGTCGCGCAGCACCAGCGGGCTGAGCGTGGCCGGCAGCTTCGGGTCGAGCGCCGGGATCATGATGTGGGCCGTCATCACGGCCTTGGTCCCGGCGGCGATCGCGGCCTGGAACGGGATCAGGTCGCGGGCGCGCAGCACGTCCAGGTCGACGTCGATCACCGGCAGGCCGTGGTGCGAGTCGACGGCGGTGTCGCCGTGCCCCGGGAAGTGCTTGGAGCATGCCGCCACGCCGGCCGACTGCAGGCCCTCCACCCAGGCGGCGGTGTGCCGGGCGCACAGCTCCGGGTCGGCGCCGAAGGAGCGGACGCCGATCACCGGGTTGCGCGGGTTGGAGTTGACGTCCGCGGTGGGCGCCCAGTTGTAGTTCACGCCGGCGGCGGCCAGTGCCCGGCCCAGCTCGCGGGCGACGTCCCGGGTCAGCGCCGGGTCGTCGATCGCGCCGAGGGCGAAGTTGCCCGGCCAGGACGAGCCCGAGCCGGCCTCCAGCCGGGTGACGTCGCCGCTCTCCTCGTCGATCGCGATCAGGAGGTCGGGGTTCTCCTCGCGCAGCGCCCTGGTGAGCGCGGAGAGCTGCTCCAGGTCGGTCACGTTGCGGTCGAACAGGGCGACCGAGCCGAGGCCGGCGGCCAGGTGGCGGCGGACCCACTCCGGGGGCTCGGTGCCGACGAAGCCGGGCTGCAGGACGGTCAGCGCGTCCCGGTGCAGCTGGTCGCTGGCCGGGAGGGTGGGGATGAGGATGCTCACGTGGGATCAGCCCTTCACGGCGCCGTCGGTCAGTCCGCCCACGGCCTTGCGCTGCAGGAAGATGAAGAGGATCAGGATCGGGATCGCGAACATGGTGGACGCGGCCATGGTGGCGCCCCAGTCGGTGCCGAAGTTGGTCTGGAACGAGGAGAGCCAGAGCGGGAGGGTCTGGAACTCCTCCTTCTTGTTCAGGATGTTGACCAGCGGGAACTCGTTCCACGCGGTGATGAAGCCGAACAGCGAGGTCGACATCAGACCGGGGGCCAGCAGCGGGAAGATCACCTTCAGGAAGGCCTGGGTGCGGGTGCAGCCGTCCACCATGGCCGACTCCTCCAGCTCCTTGGGCACGGCGGCGATGAAGCCGCGCAGCGTCCAGATCGTGAAGGGCAGCACCATCATCAGGTAGAGCGCGGTCAGCGGCACGAGGCTGTTGAGCATGTCGTTGTCGCGGACCAGCAGGTAGGCCGCGATGATCATGACCTCCCAGGGCGCCATCTGGGCCGCCATGACGACCAGGACGAAGCTCTTGCGGCCGCGGAAGCGCATCCGCGCGATGGCGAAGGAGGCCAGGGTGGCGATCACCAGCGAGCCGAGCACGGCGCCGACCGTGACGACGAGGCTGTTGGTGACGTACGTCCAGAAGTTGGGGGCGTGGACGGCCTTGTCGAAGTGCTCGAAGGTCGCGTCCAGCGGGAGGAACACCGGGGTCCGGCTGATGATGTCCTTGTCCTGCTTGAACGCCGTCGAGATCATCCAGTAGACGGGGAAGATGAAGAAGACGAAGAGGACGACCGCGATCGCGTTCGGCCAGGTGCGTCCGATGAGCGAGCGCCTCACAGCTCGTCCTCCTGCTTCAGAATGATCCGGAAGTAGTACGCCATCAGCGCGCCCAGCATCAGGATGGTGAGCACCGCGATCGCGGAGCCGACGCCGAAGCGCTGGGATCCGAAGCCCTCCAGGAAGGCGTGGACCGGGAGGGTCCGGGTGAGCCCGTCCGGGCCGCCCTTGTTGATCAGGTAGACCTGCGTGAAGGCCTTGAAGACCCAGATGACCTCGAGGAACGTGGTCGCCAGGAAGAACGGCTTCATGATCGGGTAGATCACCGCGCCGAAGATCTTGAAGGAGCCGGCGCCGTCCATCCGGGCCGCCTCGTAGAGCTCCTTCGGGATGGTGGTCAGGCCCGCGTACATGTTGAACGCCACGAACGGGATCGAGCCCCAGACGATCAGCAGGACGATCACGAAGAAGGTCGAGTACTGGCCGCTGGTCCAGTTGTAGTGGGCCATCCCGTGCCAGCCCAGCCCGTCCAGGAGCCAGTTGACGACGCCGAACTGCGAGTCGAAGAGCCACTGGTAGACGGTGGTCGCGGCCACCACGGGCATCGCCCAGGCCAGGATCAGCGCGAGCGAGAGCGCCAGCCGCATCCGCTTGCCGAGCCGGTCCAGCAGCAGGCCGACCAGGGTGCCGAACACCATGATCAGGACGACGTTGACCACGGTGAACGCCACCGTGCGGCCGGTGACCGACCAGAACTCCGAGCTGGTCAGCTGGTCGGTGTAGTTCTCGAAGCCGTTCCACTCGGTGAGGTGCTGGATCAGCTGCCGCCGGTTGAGGTTCTGGAACGACACCAGCACGGTCTTGAGCAGCGGCCACCCCAGCAGGAGCAGCGTCGCCGCGATGGCCGGCAGCAGCAGCAGGTACGGGGTGGCGGACTGCCCGACCCGCCGGTTGACCGGTCTGCCGCTCCTCTTCGGGGTGGCACCGACGACGATGACGTCGGTCTCGTCAGTACTGGCCACAGCAGCCTTCCCTGATTCCGGGGACTGCGTCTGCACCCGCTCCGAATGCACAGCCATCGTTCTCTCTTCCTAGCAACCGACCACGACGGACAGGCGCCGCCCACCGGCTCCCCGCCGGGAGCCGGTGGGCGACGCCGCTCACCTGCTTACTGCTTCTGGTTGAGACGCTTCGCGATCTCGTCGTCGGCCTTCTTGGCAGCGGCCGCGTAGTCGCCGGTCAGGGCGCCGGTCAGGAACTCCTTGATCGGGTTCGGCTCGTTCTCCACGTTCGCCCAGGTGGGGGTGTTCGGGGTGATCGCACCGTTGGCGGACGCCGGGAGCGCGGCCTTGGCGAACTCGCCGGCGACCTGGCTGTTCAGCGAGGTCTTGTTCGGGATGGAGCCGGCGGCGGCGACCAGGCCCTCGTTCTTGTCGTTGAGGGCGACCTTCAGGAAGTCCTTGGCCATCTCGGAGTTCTTGCTGGCCTGGGCGACGGCCAGGTTCGAGCCGCCGAGGAAGACGCCCGAGGACTTGTCGGCGGTCTTGCCCGGGAGCGGGAAGAAGCCGATCTTGTCCTTCGGCATGACCTTCTCCTCCGGCAGCTCCCAGCCGAGGCTGATCATCGTGCCGATGTCACCCTTGCCGAAGACCTCCTTCTGCTGCGGAGTGGCCTCGTCCTTGTCCTTCGGACCGGTGGCCGAGTAGCTCTGCAGCTTCTTGTAGGTCTCGAAGGCCTTCTGCGCCTCGGGGGTGGACAGGCCGCCGACCCACTTGTCGCCGTCCTTCTTCGCCAGCTTGCCGCCCTCGCTGGAGAGGAGGCCGAAGTAGACGTACCACTCCTGGCCCGGCATGTAGATCGGGTCGGTGACGCCCGCGGTCGCCTTCAGCTTGTCGAGGTCGGCGTAGAACTCGTCCAGGGTCTTCGGGGCGGCGCTCAGGCCCGCCTTGGCCCAGAGGTCCTTGTTGTAGGTGACCACGCGGTTGGAGACCCACCACGGGGCGGCGTACTGCTTGCCCTCCAGGGTGGCGGCCTCGTTCTGGTTGGCGGCCCAGTCGGCACCGCCCAGGGCGGCCTTGTCCTTGGTGATGTCGAGCAGGCCGCCGCTGGCCGCGTAGCCCGCGGTCTGGGTGTTGCCGAGCTCCAGGACGTCGACGGAGCCCTCGGAGAGCGCGGTGGTGATCTTCGCGCCGATGCCGTTCCACTTCTGGATCTGGAAGTCGACCTTGGCGCCCGGGTAGGTGGACTCGAACTCGGACTTGACCGACTCCGTCCAGCCCTTCGGGGCGGAGCCGTCCATCAGCCACACGGTCAGGGTCTTGCCGCTGTAGTTCTTGCCGGCCGCGGAGGTCGAGGACGAGCCGCCCTTGCCCTCGTCGCTGGACTTGGCGTCCGAACCACAAGCCGCCACGCCGACGACCATTGCTGCGACGCCGACCGCCGCGATGAGCTGACGCTTCACGCCATCCTCCTGAGGGATGCCTGGGTTGCCCCCGTCGGGTGGCTGCGGCAGACCCACGCAAGGCGGGAGAAAAGGTGCCGCGGACCCCAGCGAACGGGTGGGGGGATTCATAGTGACCGGCCTAGTGGTGTAGACCAGATGCCTGGAGCTTGGCCTAGACCAATGGGCCTGTCAACGGCTGTTCATGCGATCAGGACCACCCGTTATCAAGCCGACACCGCGCATCGTTCATCGCGTGATGAGGTATTCGTTCCGTAGCCATACATGCAACGATGTGAGCTGTTAACGATGTGGCGCGGCCCCCAGGAGCCGTGCGAGAAGCGGGAGACAGGTCCGATGAGCAGCGACGGGGGCAGCACGGCCCAGGTGAACGACCCCCAGGCGAAGAGCCTCCCGACGCAGACCGGCACGGACCAGACCGCCCGGGTCCCGAAGTACTACGGACTCAAGCGCCACCTGCTCCAGCTCACCGAGACCCAGCCCGCGGGCACCCCGGTGCCGCCCGAGCGCGCGCTGGCCGCACAGTTCGACACCTCGCGCACCACCGTCCGGCAGGCCCTGCAGGAGCTGGTGGTCGAGGGCCGGCTGGAGCGCATCCAGGGCAAGGGCACCTTCGTCGCCAAGCCCAAGGTCGCCCAGGCCCTCCAGCTGACCTCCTACACCGAGGACATGCGCGCCCAGGGCCTGGAGCCCACCTCCCGGCTGATCGAGATCGGCTACATCACCGCCGACGACCGGCTGGCGCCGCTGCTGGACATCAAGCCCGGCGGCCGGGTGCTGCGGATCGAGCGCCTGCGGCTGGCCAACGGCGACCCGATGGCCATCGAGGTCGCCCACCTGTCCGCCAAGCGCTTCCCCGCGCTGCGCCGCAACCTGGCCAAGCACAACTCGCTCTACGCCGCGCTGCGCGAGGTGTACGGGGTCACCGTGGCCGAGGCCGAGGAGACCATCGAGACCACGCTGGCCACCCCGCGCGAGGCCGGGCTGCTCGGCTCCGACCTCGGCCTGCCGATGCTCCAGCTCTCCCGGCACTCCTTCGACGCGGAGGGCGCCCCGGTCGAGTGGGTGCGCTCGATCTACCGCGGCGACCGCTACAAGTTCATCACCCGGCTCAAGCGCCCCGAGTAGGCCGCCACTCCCCGTCCCGCTCCCGGGCACCGGCCTGCGCGCCCGCGCACGCCGGTGCCTTCGCGCATCCGGGCGGCGCGCGGGGCACCGCCCCGGCGCGCGGCGCGTCCGGATGGCGGGAAGTTCAGCGCCGCGGCGCGCGGTGCGTCCGGATGGCGGGAAGTTCCGTCGAATCCGGTGACAGAGATCACGCCATGCTCTAGATTTCGCACCCGTATTGACTGCCGATCACCAGTGGTGCTGCTCGGCGGGCTCCGGGGGGTTGTGCGGCCCCGCGGGGCTGCGGCGCCGACCGGGTGAGCCCTCCTCCGGAGCGGAGCCGAACCATGCCGACAGACCGCGCTGCCACCGAACCTGTCATGCCCGAGCCACCCGGTCCCGACTCCGTGCCGGCGGTGACGCCGGAGCGGGTGCTGGCCGCCCTCGCCCTGCTCGTGCCCATCGTCGCGATGCTCTGGGTGACCTCGTACGACAAGACCGGCCCCGAGGTGGGCGGGGTGCCGTTCTTCTACTGGTACCAGCTGCTCTGGGTGCCGGTCTCGGCCGTCTTCACGGTGGCCGCCTACCTGCTGATCAACCGGGACGAGAAGGCCCGCAAGGCCGTCCGGAAGGCGGGTGGCGCGCGATGAAGGACGTCAACGTGCCCGCCCTGGCGGTGTTCGTGCTCTTCTTCCTGCTGGTCACCGTGATGGGCTTCCTCGCCTCGCGCTGGCGCAAGGCCGACGACGCCCTGCACCTGGACGAGTGGGGCCTCGGCGGCCGCAGCTTCGGGACCTGGGTCACCTGGTTCCTGCTCGGCGGCGACCTCTACACCGCGTACACCTTCGTGGCCGTCCCGGCCGCCGTCTACGCGACCGGCGCGGCGGGCTTCTTCGCCGTCCCGTACACGATCATCGCCTACCCGCTGGTCTTCCTCTTCCTGCCCCGGCTCTGGTCGGTCTCCCGGGTGCACGGGTACGTCACCCCGGCCGACTTCGTGCGCGGGCGGTACGGCTCCAAGCCGCTCGCCCTGGTGGTCGCGCTGACCGGCATCCTGGCCACCATGCCGTACATCGCGCTGCAGCTGGTCGGCATCCAGGCGGTGCTGGACGTGCTGGGCGTGGGCGGCGGCGAGAACGCCAACTGGTTCGTCAAGGACCTGCCGCTGTTCATCGCCTTCGGCGTGCTGGCCGCGTACACCTACTCCTCGGGGCTGCGGGCGCCGGCGCTGATCGCCTTCGTCAAGGACACCCTGATCTACATCGTGATCATCGTCGCGGTGATCTACATCCCGCTGCGGCTCGGCGGCTACGGCCACATCTTCGACGCGGTCGGCCAGAAGTTCAGCGCCCCCAAGGCGGCCGGCTCGCTCACCGTGCCGGAGAACAAGCAGTGGACGTACGCCACGCTGGCGCTCGGCTCGGCGATGGCGCTGTTCATGTACCCGCACTCGGTGACCGGCGTCCTGGCCTCGAAGTCCCGCAACACCGTGCGCCGGAACATGGCGATCATGCCGGCGTACTCCCTGATGCTGGGCCTGCTGGCGCTGCTCGGCTTCATGGCGATCGCGGCCGGGATCGGCAAGGGCGACAAGAAGTTCAACGCCCAGCTCTCGGTGCCGCAGCTGTTCGAGGACATGTTCCCGGACTGGTTCACCGGCGTCGCCTTCGCGGCGATCGGGATCGGCGCACTGGTGCCGGCGGCCATCATGTCGATCGCGGCGGCCAACCTGTTCACCCGCAACGTCTACAAGGAGTTCCTGAAGCCGGCCGCCACCCCGGCCGACGAGACCAGGGTCGCCAAGATCGCCTCGCTGCTGGTGAAGGTCGGCGCGCTGGTCTTCGTGCTCACCATGGACAAGCAGGCGGCGATCAACCTGCAGCTGCTCGGCGGCCTGTGGATCCTGCAGACCTTCGTCTCGATCGTCGGCGGGCTCTTCACCCGCTGGTTCCACCACTGGGCGCTGTTCGCCGGCTGGGCCGTCGGCATGATCTACGGCACCTGGGAGGCCTACGACATCGCCAGCCCCGCCACCAAGCACTTCGGCGGCAACGCGGCCGAGATCCCCGGCATCGGCGAGCTCGGCTACATCGGCCTGACCGCGTTCGTGATCAACCTGCTGGTCGCGGTGGTGCTCACGCTGGTACTGAAGGCGGTCAAGGCGCCCGAGGGCCCGGACGAGACCCGCCCCGGCGACTACAGCGCCGAAACCGGCGACGACGAGCTGAAGAACGCGCCGGAGCCCGTATCGGCGCACTGACAACCCCTGCGCGCGCCCTGTGATCGTGCCGTCTCCTCCGTGAACACTGGAGGAGACGGCGCGATCATATGTATGAACGGCCGCACACACAGGGCACCACCAGACCGGACCGACAGCCGGCCGGCAACTGATCGACCCACGGGGAGCAGCGGCGATGGCAGACCTCCGCACCACACTCAACGGCCAGCACCACTCCGCCCACGCGGCCGGCGGGCCGCCCGCCCCGGCCGCCACCGGCGTCGGCCCCGGCCCCGGCGCCGACGGGACCGCGGCGGCCACCCCGCTGCCGTCCGTCCTGATCGCCACCCGGCACGGCGAGTCCACCGCCAACGTGGAGTTCCAGCTGGCCGAGGCGGCCGGTGCGCTGAGCGTGCCGATCAGCTGCCGGGACGCCGACATCCCGCTCTCGCTGCAGGGCCAGCAGCAGGCCCAGGCGCTCGGGCGCTGGTGGGCCGGCCTGCCCAGCGCCGACCGGCCGCGCAGCGTCTGGTGCTCGCCGTACGTGCGCACCGCCGAGACCGCCCGGTTCGCGCTGGCGCAGGCCGCCGGGCTGGGCGCGGTGCCGGTCTCGCTGGGCATCCGCTACGACGAGCGGCTGCGCGACCGCGAGCTCGGCATCCTGGAGATGCTGCCGAAGGCCGCCATCGAGGCCAAGTACCCGGAGGAGGCGGCCAGACGCCGCAAGATGGGCGAGCTGTACTACCGCCCGCCGGGCGGCGAGTCCTGGGCCGACGTCGCCCTGCGGGTACGCAGCCTGCTGCGCGACGTCTGCGCCGAGGAGGCCGGCCGGCCGGTGCTGCTGGTGGCGCACGACTGCACGGTGCTGATGCTCCGCTACGCGCTGGACCGGCTCACCGAGGCGCAGCTGACCGGGCTCGGGCCGGTCAACAACTGCTCGACCAGCCTCTGGCGCGCGGAGGGCGGGCGGCTGCGGCCGGAGCACTGGAACCAGACCGGGCACCTGGCCGCCGACTGACGGGTGGTCGGACGGCTGGCAGCCGGGCGCCGGCGGCGGGCAGCCCGGGCGTCAGCCGACCGCCGGCTCGGCGAAGCAGCGGCGGTACGCCAGCGGGGTCGTGCCCAGCCTGCGGCCGAAGTGGTGGCGCAGCGTCGCCGCGTTGCCGAAGCCGCAGCGGGCGGCGATCGCGTCCACCGGCTCGGCGGTCGACTCCAGCAACCGCTGGGCCAGCAGCAGGCGCTGCCCGACCAGCCAGCGGTGCGGGGTGGTCCCGGTCTCCTGCTGGAAGCGGCGGGCGAAGGTGCGCGGCGACATGTGCGCCCGGGCCGCCAACTGCTCGACGGTCGACTCCTGGTCCAGGTGGTGGCGCATCCAGTCCAGCACCGGGGCGAGGGACTCGCCGTCCCCCTCGGGCAGCGGGCGGGTGACGAACTGCGCCTGCCCGCCCTCCCGGTGCGGGGCCACCACCATCCGGCGGGCGATCGCCCGGGCCACCTCGGCTCCCTGGAGCCGGCGCACCAGGTGCAGGCAGGCGTCGATGCCGGCCGCGGTGCCGGCCGAGGTGATCACCGGGTCGTCGTCGACGTAGAGCACGTCCGGCTCGACGGTGGTCAGCGGGTGGCGGGCGGCCAGCTCGCCGGTGTACCGCCAGTGCGTGGTGGAGCGGCGGCCGTCGAGCAGCCCGGCGGCGCCGAGCAGGAAGGCTCCGCTGCAGATCGAGAGCGCCCGGGCGCCGCCGTCCACGGCCGTCCGGAGGGCGTCCAGCAGCGGCTCCGGGTAGTCCTCGCGGACGCTGGTGGCGGTGACCACCACCAGGTCGGCCTCGGCCAGGCGCTCCGGGCCGTGCGGGACGTCGATCGTGAAGCCGGCGTGGGTCCGGTGCGGGCCGGTGTGGGCGCCGGCGATGGCGAATTCGTAGGCGGGCAGGCCGTCGTCGCTCCGGTCCAGGCCGAACACCTCTGCGGCCACCCCGAGTTCGAAGGGGTGAACCTCCTCCAGCACCACCGCGACCACGTTCTTCAGCATGCCGTCAGGATGCCCCGGGGCCGGCGCCGCGGGGAAGGGGTCGGTTGGCAGTTTTTCGATGTGATCGGGCATTCCTGCCACTCGTCGGCGGGCCGCCGCGGCGGAAGAGTGGGAGCCATGGACTCCGACACGATCGCCAGCACACTCGCCCTCGCCGGGGTCGTCGGCGGCTTCGGACTGCTCGGCGGCCTGATCGGGCGCGAGGTCGCCCGGGGCGCCGCCGCCGGCCGCGACAACTGGCACCGCCCCGGCGGCTACCCCGTCGACCCCGCCCTGCCCGACCGGCTGTACGGCACCATGCCGGCCGCCTCGCTGCGGCCCTCCGCCGATCCGGCCACCGATCCGGCGACCGGCCCGTCCGCCGTCCCGTCCGCTCGGGACCGGGCCGCCGACCCGGCCCCGGGCGGCCGCGACGACTCCGGCACACTGACCGCATGGACATCGTCATCCGCCACGCCCGTGAAGAGGACCTCGAAGCAGCCGGCCGGGTCTCCGTCGAGGCCTTCGTCGGCGACGGCTACACCTCGCCCGGGAGCGGCTACGTCGACCTCCTGCGCGACACCGCCCGCCGGTCCCGGGAGGCCGAACTCCTCGTCGCGGTCGACGCGGTCGAGGGGGGCGTCCTCGGCTGCGTGACCTTCGCCGTGGGCGGCACCGAGTGGGCCGACATCGCCGACCCGCACGAGGGCGAGATCCGGATGCTGGCCACCGCCGCGGCCGCCCGCGGCCGGGGCGTCGGCGAGGCGCTGGTCCGCGCCGGCATCGCCCGCAGCCGCGAACTCGGCCTGGCCGGGATGGCGTTCTCCACCCGGCCCGACATGACTACCGCCCACCGGATCTACGAGCGGCTCGGGTTCCGGCGCGCACCGGAGCGGGACTGGGCGCCGTACCCGGGCATGGACCTGATGGTCTACACGATGGCCTTCTGACCCGCCGGCACCCGGCCACGTCGGCCCCGGGAGAGCGTCGACCCCGGGACCGCGTCGGCCCCGGGGCCGGTCGGTCGGCCGCCCGGGACCTGCGCGGCGCCGGGCCGGGTCACTTCTTCTTCTCGTGCCCCGGCGCGACGTAGATGGTGTACCGGCCGTGCTCACCGCTCTTGACCACCGTGACCACCTTGTACCCGGCGTTCTTGAGGGTGGGCTGGATCGCGCGGTCGGTGTCGCCGGTCTGCGTGAAGTCCAGCACCACGACCTTCCACTCGTGCGCCTCGATACCGGCCTGGATCGCGGGCACCCCGACCTGCTGCTTGCCGGTGGCCGGGTCCTTGCGGTAGACCGCCACCAGGTCGTGCCACTGCTGCCAGTTGCTCGACTCGCGCAGGTAGTAGGCGGGCACGTTGTAGTTCTCGACCAGGTACCGGTCCGTGCCCTTGGAGACGTACGGCTCCAGCGCCGCCACGAAGGACTCGGTGTTCGACCACTCGCCGAACATCTCCCGGCCCTGGGCCGCCCCCGCCCAGCCGAGCGGGCCGATCACCAGGGCGGCGACCACGATCCCGGCCGTTACGTGGATCCGGTCCTTCAGCAGGACGACCACCCGGGCCAGCAGGGCGCCCACCACGATGCAGGAGAACCAGGCGCCGAAGTCGACGTGCTTCTGCAGCGAGAGCCAGGTGTGGATGCGGATCTGGTTCGCCGGCGCGAGCACGCCGGCGGTCAGCAGCACGGCGGCGAGGCAGGCCTCGGACCACGCGGCGCCGCCGCGCCGGCGCGCGGCCAGCAACTGCACCACCGCTCCGACCAGCGCCAGCACCACCAGGGCACCCACCCACTTGGCGGCCTCGGAGGCCACGTACGAGTAGGCGTCGTGCCCCGGAGCGCGCTTGAGCGTGGTGTGGTTGAAGCCGTTGACGTAGCGCTCGCCCGCCAGCAGGGCCGCGACGCCGACCCCGGCCACGAAGACCAGCAGGAGCTGCAGCCCGCGCTTCCACCGCACCCACGCACCGGGCGCCCCGCCCGCACCGGCGAAGACCGCGACGCCGCACACCACGGGCACCCAGAGCAGCGCGGCGTACTTGGTGCAGCCGGCCAGGGCCAGCAGCAGGCCGGACAGGACCAGGCTGGGGTAGCCGCCGCCGGTGGTCAGCCGCACCGCGAGGTAGCCGGCCCAGGCCAGCAGGGCCAGGGCCATCGAGTCGTAGGTGGCCAGGCCGCCCAGGAACTGGGTGGGCCCGAGCGCGGCGAAGGCCGCCGCCGCGCAGAAGGCGGCGAGGGAGCCGTGCAGCCGACGGGTCGCCAGGTGGACCGCCACCGTGGCGGAGAGCATGAACGCCATGCTCAGCAGTCGTGCGGTGGTCAGGCCGCCGAGCATGTCGGCCAGGGCCACGACCACCGGGTAGATCAGCGGCGAGCCGGAGAAGAAGGTCTCGTACGTCGCCACCGGGGTGCCGTGCGCGAGGTTGGCGATCTCCTGGTAGCCCGCGTAGATGTAGGTGCCCTCGTCAACGAAGGCGGTGTTGCTGCCGAGCAGGTGGAACGAGAGCGCGCCCTGGGCGAGCAGCACGGCCAGCAGCGGCAGCAGGTCCGGCTTGAGCCCGGGCCGGGGTATCCGGAGCGCCGGCTCCGCCGCCCGCCGCCGGCGTCCGCGCGGGGACGGCTGCTCGCCGCCGGACCGCCCGGAGGGTCCGCCGCCTCCCGGTCCCGCCCCCGGGCCGGCCGCACCGGGCGGGCGGACGCCCGCGGAGGTGAGCACGGGCCGCCGGGTGGACGCGGGCCGGATCCAACGGCCGTCGGCGCTCATCAGGTACTGCTCCTCAACTCAGGACCGCGCGCCCGGTGCGGCACGCCTCGGGCTCGGGACGACGAGTGGCGCCGGGGGCAGCCCGCAGCCCCGGCGCCGTGGATGTCCGCGGCGGGCGACGGCCCGCCGCGGGACCGGTTCAGCCGGTGAGCCAGCCGGCCGTGGGCGGGATCGCCGGCGGCGAGCTGGGGCCCGCGACGATCTTCACGATGTCGGCCTCCGGCAGTACCTGGTCCCAGGTCTGGATGTCCGCGACGGCCCCGTGCCAGGGGTCGCTCCACTGCCCGTTCGAGCTGAGCCGGCCCAGCTGGAGGGCGTTGGTACCGCTGCTCTGCACGGCGGCCGCCGGGGCCGAGGACTGCGCGGCGCCGTTGACGTAGAGGGTGATCTGCTTGGCCGCGGAGTCGTAGACGCCGGTCAGCAGGGCCCACTGGTTGACCGTCGCGTCGCCCTTGGCCCAGGCGATCGCCGAACCGCCGCCCTGGAGCTGCACCTTGAAGTACCAGAGCTCGTGGCCGTTGTTCGTGCCACGGCCGAGCGAGAAGGAGTAGTACGGGCCGTCGCCCTGGCTGACCGCGGAGCGGACCCCGTTCGGCACGTCGACGAACACCCGGGCGGACACGGTGAAGCTCTTGTTGACGTCGACGACCGGCTGGGCGCTCTGGGCGAAGGAGTTCTGCCCGCTGGGCAGCTTGAGGACCTGCGAGGGGAACCCGGCCACCGAGCCCGTCTTGGCGTCGGCGCCCAGGCCCAGCGCGGGGCCGCCCTTGCTCGCCGGCAGCGAGCCGACGGTCGGCGGGCCGGCGATGGGCTTCGGGGCCGCGGTCGGCGTCGCACTCGGGCCCTTGCTCGTCGCCTCGGCGGTCGGGGCCGCGGTCGGCTGGGCTGCCGGGTCGTCCTTCTTGTCGTCCTTGAGCAGCACCACACCGCCGGCGGCCGCGGCACCGACCACCAGCACGACCACCGCGGCCATGATGATCCGGAACCGGCGCTTGCGCTTGGCCTGCTCCTCGTTGGCGGCGGCCAGCGCCTCCCAGTCCGGGGTGGCGGCGGTCTGCGGCGGGAAGCCGTTCTGCTGCGGCCACTGCGGCGCGGGGGCCGCGGGCGCGGCGGACGGCACGGGCGCGGGCGGCATCAGGCCGACCGGCTGCACGGGCGCGCCGGGCTGGACGGGCGGACCGGGCTGCACGGGCACGGCAGGCGGCACGGGCGCACCGGGCTGCACGGGCGCACCGGGCTGCACGGGCGGACCGGGCTGCACGGGCGGACCGGGCTGCACGGGCGCGCCGGGCTGAACGGGCGGACCCGGCTGCACGGGCACGCCGGGCGGCGGGCCGAACGCGCCGACCGGCGGCGGCTGCGGCACACCGGCGGGCGGCTGCACCGCGGCCGGGGGCATCGGACCGGCCGGCGGCTGCACCGACACCGGCGGCACCGGTGCGGGCGCGGGCGCCGGAACCGGCGCCGGACCGGGCGCGGGAAACTGACCGGGCGCGGGCGCCGGAACGGCCGGCGGCTGCCCGGCGGCCGGCGGCACCGGACCGGCCGCGGGCTGCGCGGCGTCCGGCGCAGGCGGGCCGAAGGCGCCGGCCGGCGGCTGCTGCGGGGACCACCCCGGGGTCTGCTCCGGCTCGCCAGTCGGTACCGGTCGATCGCTCATGTGTCGGAATGGTAGGGCATCAGTGCCTCAACGCCCATGGAGGGTGTTGCGGCTGACGGGGCGGCCCGACGCTACGCCAGTCCGTTGTACGGAAGCTTCCACTTCTGCCCGACCGCGCCCGCGCACGGCTTGAGGGTCACCGCCGTCCCGTCCGCGAGGACACCGCCGACGGTGCTGAGGCACTGGCCCGACTCCATGTGCAGCAGGCTCTGGCCGGGCCCGGCCGCCCAGCGCTGCGGTGCCCCGCCGGTGCAGCGGGCCAGCGCCACGGTCCGGCCGTCCTCGGCCGGTGCCAGACAGGCCGCGCCGCCGCGCAGCGAGCCGTCGTTGCCGACCGTCCAGCCCGTCGACACCGCCTGGTCGCCGCAGGAGCCGACCGTCACCGGCGTCCCGGCCAGGCCCCCGCCGCCGTGCCGCAGGCAGATCCCGGGCGCGCCGGCCGGCACCTCGCCGGCCGGCAGGCCGACTCTGTTGTGGAAGGCGAACGCCCAGCTCTTCAGGCCGGTGCCGCCGCTCCAGATCTCGAAGCCCGCCTGCACCCGGCACAGGTACGACCCCGGCGGGACGTAACCGCGGATCAGGGCGTCGGCCGTGAACAGCCGCAGGTTCAGCCCGTGGGCGCTGTGCGTGTTCGCCGTCCGCACGTAGCTGATGACGCTGTGCGGGCCGGTGATCGGCGCCTGGAAGACGTCGTAGGTGGCGTCGCCCAGCGTCTGGGCGTCCGTCACCTTGCTCCCGGCCGGCTTGACGCTGTCGGTGGAGTCCAGCCAGATCATCACCTCGGCGCTCTCGCCCGGGGCGCAGTTGTCGGGGTTGGGCCCGTACCAGAGGTCGTAGGAGACGTTGTAGGAGCCGGTCGCCTGGGCCGTGGCGTCCCAGTCGCTGGTCGCGTCACCCAACGCGCTGACCGGGACGGGCAGTCCGCTCGCGCCCGGGGCGGTGGAGATGTTGGGGTAGCCGCCGGGGGCGAGCGGCGCCTTGGGGACGAAGTCGCGCAGCTCCGTCACCGTGAAGCCGGTCCCCTGGGTGTCCAGGCACAGCGTGCCGGAGGAGTTCCAGGGGTTGGTCTCGATCACCTTCGTGCCGCCGTCGACCAGCCGCTTGGGGAAGCGGACCTCGGGGGTCGAGCAGAGCCTGCCGGAGCCGCTGTCCACCGGGTCGTCGGCGCCGGCCGCCGCGGTGCTCCGCGCGGGTGCCGGGGTCGCCTCGGCCGTGCAGCCCAGGAGCAGCACGGCCACCGTGCCGTGGGCGAGCAGCGCCCGCGCCCCCCGCGCCAACCGTGCGGCAGTGCCCTCCACGATGTCCTCCCTCTCCTGGTGAACGGCCCAGCGGCCGCCAACCGTATACGTCTGCCCCCACATCACGATCGGAGATCGATCCCGGTTCCGGGCGCCCGGCCGGCGAGGAGGGTGGGATGCCGCGGGAGCCGGTCCCGTACGATCCTGACGTCCCAGTGGCCGCATGCTGAACGGCCTTGGGTGGATTTGGACCACTTCAATACGGTTTCCGGGGGAGAGCGACGTGACTGTCACCGAGAGTGCACAGCTCGCGGGCAGTAGGAGGGCGGCCGCCTCACGCCGCAGGAGCCGGCCGGACGCGAGCGCCCGGGTCCAGCGCGGACTGCTGCCGCAGCCGCCGGACGGTGTGGAGAAGTACTCCTACACCCGCAGCCACCTCTGGGTGCTCACCTGCTTCTCCCTCGTCAGCTTCGGCTCCATGGTGGCCAGCGAGATCGGCCTGGTCGGCGCCACCCCGTGGTTCTGGGTGTTCGTCCCGTTCCTGGCCTTCACGATCGTCTACTACCTGATATCCCGTTGGGTGCACGGCTTCAACGAGAGCTTCGACCTCAAGGCGCACCGCGCGCTGGTGAAGGCCTGGCGCCCGGAGCGGTACCCCACGGTCGACGTCTTCCTCCCGGTCGCGGGCGAACCGATCGAGGTGCTGCACAACACCTGGACCCACGTCGCCAGGCTGCGCGACCAGTACCCCGGCGAGGTCACCCCGTACGTCCTCGACGACAGCGACAGCCCCGAACTCGCGCAGATGGCCGTCGACTTCGAGTTCGTCTACGGCACCCGGAACAACCGCGGGTGGTTCAAGAAGGCCGGCAACCTCCAGTTCGGCTTCCGCAACTCCGACAGCGACTACATCCTCATCCTCGACGCCGACTTCGCGCCCCGGGCCGATCTGCTCGACGAGCTCCTCCCCTACATGGAGAACGATCCCGAGCTCGGAATCGTCCAGTCCCCGCAGTACTTCCGCATCCTCGACTCCCAGAACTGGATCGAGCGCGGCGCCGGGGCCGTCCAGGAGCTCTTCTACCGGACGGTCCAGGTCTCCCGGCAGCGCAACGACGGCGCGATCTGCGTCGGGAGCTGCGCCGTCTACCGGCGGGCCGCCCTGGAGCAGAACGGCGGCACCACGCTGATCGAGCACTCCGAGGACGTCCACACCGGCTTCGACCTGCGCCGGCTCGGCTGGAACCTGCACTACGTGCCGATCGCCCTGGCGGCCGGGGTCTGCCCCGACAACGTGGGCGGCTTCTTCAACCAGCAGTACCGCTGGTGCACCGGCTCGATGAGCCTGCTGGGCAGCCGGAAGTTCTGGAGCACCAAGCTCCGCCCGATCACCCGGATGTGCTACATGTCCGGATTCTTCTACTACATCCACACCGCGCTGTTCACCGTCATCTCCCCGCTGGTGCCGATCGTGCTGCTGATCACGCGGCCCGACCTGATCCGGTGGGAGAACACGATGCTGGTGATCCCGGGCCTGGTGTACGCGACGCTCATCTTCCCGCTCTGGCACCGCAACCCCTACCGGCTGGAGGCCTGGGCCGCCCGGATGATGTACGGCTGGGCCCACGTCTTCGCCATCTGGGACATCCTGCGCCGCAACCGGATGGCCTGGCAGCCGACCGGCTCCAGCGGCGCCCGGAAGAACAAGACCCGCCGGTTCTGGATCGGCGTGATCGCCTGGGGCGGCGGGACCGCCCTGGCCTGGGTCGGCTTCGGGATCTGGCGCATGCTCACCATGGGCGCGCTCAACTTCGCGCTGGTGCTCGCGTCCGGCCTCTTCTACGCCGTCATCGTGGGCCGCGTCCTGGTCCAGCCGCGTCCCACGGAAGCTGTGTGATCACCGTGTCCGCCCACCGCCGCCGGGCCGGCCGCCGCCCGCTCGCCCTGATCGCCGTGCTGACCGCCGGCCTGCTGCTGACCACGGCCTGCGGCCCCGAGGACCCGGGCTTCGCCGTCCCCGAGTCCGTCGCCGCGGAGGCGACCGGCACCGGGACCGCCGCCGCGGCCGCCCCGGGCCACCGGAAGCCGGCCGCCGGCGACGTCCCGTACGACGTCACGCCGCTGCTCAAGCCGAGCCGCAAGTACCTGGGGACGGCGCTGGACGACGTCCCCGCGAAGATGGACCCGCTGAGCAGCTTCACCGCGATGATCGGCAAGCAGCCGAACGTCGTGGAGTACTACGCGAGCTGGGGTGACGGCTTCGACACCGCCGGCGTCCGCCGGATCTACGAGGCCGGGGCGCTGCCGTTCATGGCCTGGGAGCCGCACTCCCCCTCGATGGCGGCGATCGCGGCCGGCGAGACCGACGACTACGTCAAGGGCGTGGCCAAGGCGGCCGCCAAGCTCAACCTGCCCATCGCCATCAGCATCGCGCACGAGATGAACGGCGACTGGTACCCGTGGGGCCGGCAGGCCGCCAGCGCCGCCGACTTCGTCGGTGCCTGGCGCCGGATCCACGACATCTTCGACCGGGCCGGCGCCACCAACGTGATCTGGGTCTGGAGCCCGAACATCACCGTCCCGGCGCCCAACACCCGGCTCGCGCCGTACTACCCCGGGGACGCCTACGTGGACTGGGCCGGCATGACCGGCTACTTCACCCTCACCGGCCCGAAGACCTTCGACACGCTCTACGGCGCGACCATGGCGGAGATCCGCGCCTTCTGCAAGAAGCCGTTCTTCATCAGCGAGACGGCCTCCCAGCAGGGGAAGCGCCAGCGCGCCGACATCGACCAGCTCTTCACCGGGATCGAGACGCACGACGACATCGTCGGGTTCGTCTGGTTCAACATGGTGAAACGGGCGGACTGGCGCATCGAGACCTCCCCGCCGTCGCTCGCGGACTACAAGCAGCGCGTGTCCGACCCTCGCTACGGCTTCGACATCCGGAACCCATGATGCCCTCAGAGACCGACTCCCCCTGGTTCACCCCGCACACCCCGATCCGGACGGCGAACGCCGAGGACACCGCGCAGGCCGGGAGCGGAGCGCACGGCCCCGGGCAGCCGGACGAGCCGGCCCGGCTGCCCGACCCGGCGTACGCGGACGGCCCCACGTACCCGGACGGCGCGGCGCACCCCGACGGCGCGGCGTACCCCGACGCGCCGGAGCAGCCGGACGCGCCGGAGCACCCGGGGGCCGCGGAGTACCGGCAGGACACCGCGTACCCGGACGGCCCCGCGTACCCGGAGGAGCAGACCCACCCGGTGGACACCGAGTACCCGGAGGAGGAGGCCCACCCGGACGGCCCCGCGTACCGGGACGAGCCCGCGCACCCCGGCGACGGCCCGGCTCCCGCCGACCCCCGGTTCCACCCCTCCGACGGCCCGCCCGTGGAGCTGGCCCCGTACACCATCCCGGCCGTCCCCGCGACCGGCTGGGACCCGGCGTCCAGCCCCCGGCGACGCTGGATCGGCCGCGCCCTGCTGTTCGCCGTGCTGGCCGTCCAGGCGGCGCTCTCGCTGCGCCTGCTCGGCGCCGCGCACCCCGACGAGGCCATCGCCATGATCGTCGGCCGCCAGGAGCTGAACCACCTGTTCGACGGCACCCCGATGACGACCGACCTGGTCGAGCGCATCCCCGGCGCGCCGTGGCTCTACCCGCCGCTGGCCGGCGCCGCCGCGAACGCGAGCGGGATCTTCGGGGCCCGGGTGGTCAGCCTGGTCCTGGCGCTGGTCACCACCGTCCTGGCCTACTCGCTGACCCGCCGGCTCTTCAACGAGCGCGTGGCCATCTGCGGCGCCGCCGCGTACGCCGTCGTGCAGTCCACCGTGGTGGTCGGCTTCTACGCGGCCCCGGACGCCCTCGCGATCGCCCTGGTCGCGGTCACCGCCTGGATCGTCGTCCGCACCGCCCGCGCCCCGGTGGCCCTGGTGCTGCTGGCCGCGCCGGTGGCGGCCCTCGCGGTCGCCGCGGAGTACGCCGCGGTGGTCGCCCTCCCCGCCGTGCTCGCCCTCGCGGTGCTCTCCGCCTCGGCCCGGAAGGGCCGCGGCCCGGCCGCCCTGCGGGCGCTGCTCCTGGCCGTGGGCACCGTCGGGCTGCTGCTGCCGTTCGGCCTGCTGGACGACGTCGCGGCCTGGTCGCCCACCCAGGGCCACGAGGCCCGGTCGGCCGGCTCCGTCCTGCTCTCCGCGGCCCAGTGGAGCGGCCTGTTCACGCTGCTCGCCTGCGCCGGGGCGGCCGCCTACGTGCGGCGCGAGCGGATGTACGAGTCGCCCGAGGACGACGAGATCACGGCCACCCGGCTGCGCCGCGCCGCGCTGAGCATCACCCTGTGCGGGACGGCGCTGCTGATCCCGGTCCTGTACGCCTGCCTGGGCACCTCCGGCGTGATGTTCCGGCACCTCGGGTTCGGCATGCTCTTCGCCGCGCCGCTGGCCGGCGTGGGCATCACCAGGCTGGTCGGCGCGCACTTCCGCAACCCCCAGCTGGGCATCCTGGCGTGGGTGGTGCTGCTCGCCCTCGGGCTGGAGCAGGCGTCCCTGCGGTACCAGGACGGCCCCGACTCCGGCCGGCTGCTCAGCGTGCTGCGCCTGCACGCCCAGCCGCACGGCGGCCGCTACCTCACCGAGGTGGAGGGGCTGCCGGAGTACTACCTGGGCAGCGTCAGCAAGCCCGACCAGTGGTTCTCGGCCCGCCGGGGCACCGAGTACCAGGACCGGGCCGGCGTGGTGCACCGCGGCGACGACGGCACGGTCACCGCCGTCCGGGACGGCTGGTTCAACCTGGTCGTCCTCGACAGCACCGCGCCGAGCGCCATGAACCGGGCTCTCGCGGACGCTCTCGGGGCCGGCGGGCACTACCGCCTGATCGCTCAGTTCAGCTCCCCGACCGGCGATTCCGGCACGTACAAAGTGTTCCTCCGGTACTGAGCGCGACGGGCCCGCAACTCGGGCCCCGCGACACGCCCGCCACTACATATGGGGCCGTCATACTCAGCCGCCACTAGATGTATGCTCGTCCCTGCTGTCGACGCAGGGGAACCCGGTGGGAATCCGGGACTGCCCCGCAGCGGTGTGCGGGCGGCTCCCATGCAGAGCCCGCGAGTCCGAGTACCTGCCGACGGTGTGCCGGTCGACCTCCCCGCAGAGGCCTTCAGCACCAGCAGTACTTCCGGGCCTCGCGGGCGGGCCGGGGATGACACCGTCGCGCGACGCCGTCCGGCTGCCGCGCCGTGCTCCCCTGCCCCGAACGGCCCGGTGATTCGATCCACCGCCGCCGATCGCCGCCAGGAGAGAGCGCCTTGACCACCGCTGCCTCAGCCACCCTGCCCACCCAGGGGACCAGCTCCGCCACCGCCGACCCGACGGTCACCGACCCGGGCGGCGCTCTGCTGCGGGTGCTGACCGACCGCAGCGCCGACCTTCCGCAGGTGGACCCCGGCCATGTCGCCGCCGCCGCGCTGCGCGGCCGCCACGCCGGCTCGGACTTCGCCGAGCTGCGCGGGCTGGCCGTGGACGCCGCAGCGTCGATGATCGCCGAGGACCCGCAGTACTCGAAGCTGGCCGCCCGGCTGCTCGCGCTGGAGATCGTCGACGAGGCCGCGACCCAGGGCGTGGTCTCCTTCTCCACCTCGATCGCGGTCGGCCACGCCGAGGGTCTGATCGGCGACACCACCGCCGCCCTCGTGGCGAAGCACGCCGCCGTCCTCGACGGCCTGATCGACCCGCAGGGCGACGACCGCTTCGAGTACTTCGGCCTGCGCACCGTGCAGTCCCGCTACCTGCTGCGCCACCCGATCACCCGCAAGGTCGTCGAGACCCCGCAGCACTTCCTGCTCCGCGTCGCCTGTGGCCTGGCGGTCGGCGACAACGAGCAGTCGGTGCGCGAGGTGGCCGAGCTGTACCGCCTGATGAGCCGGCTGGAGTACCTGACCTCCTCGCCGACCCTCTTCAACTCGGGCACCCGGCACCCGCAGATGTCGAGCTGCTACCTGCTGGACTCGCCGCTCGACAACCTGGACTCGATCTACTCCCGGTACGCCCAGATCGCCCGCCTCTCCAAGCACGCCGGCGGCATCGGCCTCTCCTACTCGCGGATCCGCTCGCGCGGCAGCCTGATCCGGGGCACCAACGGCAAGTCCAACGGCATCGTCCCGTTCCTGCGCACCCTCGACTCCTCGGTCGCCGCCGTCAACCAGGGCGGCCGTCGCAAGGGCGCGGCCTGCGTCTACCTGGAGACCTGGCACGCGGACATCGAGGAGTTCCTGGAGCTGCGCGACAACACCGGTGAGGAGGCGCGCCGGACCCACAACCTGAACCTGGCGCACTGGATCCCGGACGAGTTCATGCGCCGGGTCAACGCGAACGAGGACTGGTCGCTGTTCTCCCCGGCCGACGTGCCGGAGCTGGTCGACCTCTGGGGCGAGGACTTCGACGAGGCCTACCGCAAGGCCGAGCTGGCCGGCAAGGCCGTCCGCACCATCCCCGCGCAGACCCTCTACGCCCGGATGATGCGCACCCTGGCGCAGACCGGCAACGGCTGGATGACCTTCAAGGACGCCTCCAACCGCGCCGCCAACCAGACCGCGCTGCCGGGCCGGACGGTCCACTCGTCCAACCTGTGCACGGAGATCCTGGAGGTCACGGACGACTCCGAGACCGCCGTCTGCAACCTCGGCTCGGTCAACCTCGGCGCCCACGTGGCCGAGGGTGCGTCGACCGCCGACCTGATCGGCGCGATGGACTGGGAGCGGCTGGACGCCACCGTGCGCACCGCCGTGACCTTCCTCGACCGCGTGGTGGACATCAACTTCTACCCGACCGTCGAGGCCGGGACGTCGAACTCCCGCTGGCGGCCGGTCGGCCTCGGCGTGATGGGCCTCCAGGACGTCTTCTTCAAGCTGCGGATCGACTTCGACTCCGCCGAGGCGAAGGCCCTCTCCACGCTGATCGCCGAGCGGATCATGCTCACCGCGTACGAGCGCTCCGCCGACCTGGCCGAGCAGCTGGGCCGCCACGAGGCGTACGGCGAGACCCGCGCCGCCCGCGGCGAGCTGCACATCGACCACTTCCCGTCGGCCGCCCCGCAGTGGGCCGACCGCTGGGCCGCGCTGCGCACCCGGATCGCCGAGACCGGCCTGCGCAACTCGCTGCTGCTGGCCATCGCGCCGACCGCCACGATCGCCTCGATCGCCGGTGTGTACGAGTGCATCGAGCCGCAGGTGTCCAACCTGTTCAAGCGCGAGACGCTGTCGGGCGAGTTCCTGCAGGTCAACCCCTACCTGGTGCGCGAGCTCAAGGAGCTGGGCGTCTGGGACCAGCAGACCCGCGACGCGCTGCGCGACGCCAACGGCTCGGTCCAGGAGCTCAACTGGCTGCCGGCCGAGATCCGTTCGCTGTACCGGACGGCCTGGGAGCTGCCGCAGCGCGCGCTGATCGACCTGGCCGCGGCGCGCATGCCGTACCTCGACCAGAGCCAGTCGCTGAACCTCTTCATGGCGGCGCCGACCATCGGCAAGCTCAGCTCGATGTATGCGTACGCGTGGAAGGTCGGTCTGAAGACCACCTACTACCTGCGCTCGCGCCCGGCGACCCGGATCGCCCAGGCCGCGTCCGGGACCGCCCGCACGGCCGTGCCCGTGCCCACCCCGACCATGACCCAGGAGGAGCAGGACGCCATCGCCTGCTCCCTGGAGAACCCCGAGTCCTGCGAGGCCTGCCAGTGAGCACCCCCGAAGACCGCAAGATGCTGCTCGACCCCGGGTTCGAGCTGACCCTGCGCCCGATGCGCTACCCGTCGTTCTACGACCGGTACCGGGACGCGATCAAGAACACCTGGACGGTGGAGGAGGTGGACCTGCACTCCGACGTCGCCGACCTCGCCAAGCTGAGCGAGGGCGAGCGGCACATGATCGGCCGGCTGGTCGCCTTCTTCGCGACCGGTGACTCGATCGTCGCGAACAACGTGGTGCTGAGCCTCTACAAGCACATCAACTCCCCGGAGGCGCGGCTCTACCTGAGCCGGCAGCTGTTCGAGGAGGCCGTGCACGTCCAGTTCTACCTGACGCTGCTGGACACCTACCTGCCCGACCCGGAGGACCGCAACGCGGCCTTCGCCGCGGTGGAGAACATCCCCTCCATCCACCAGAAGGCCCAGTTCTGCTTCAAGTACATGAACGCGGTCGACCACATCGACTCGCTGAAGACGAAGGAGGACAGGCGGGCGTTCCTGCTCAACCTGATCTGCTTCGCCGCGTGTGTGGAGGGCCTGTTCTTCTACGGGGCCTTCGCGTACGTGTACTGGTTCCGGAGCCGGGGTCTGCTGCACGGTCTGGCGACCGGCACCAACTGGGTGTTCCGCGACGAGTCCATGCACATGGACTTCGCGTTCTCCGTGGTGGACACGGTTCGCGAGGAGGAGCCCGACCTCTTCGACGAGGAGATGGCCAAGCAGGTGACGGAGATGCTGGAGGAGGCCGTCGAGGCCGAGCTCCAGTTCGCCCAGGACCTGTGCGGTGACGGCCTGCCGGGCATGAACACCGCGTCGATGCGCCAGTACCTGGAGGCCGTCGCCGACCAGCGGCTGGCCCGCCTCGGCCTGCCGATCCGGTACGGGTCCAGCAACCCGTTCGGGTTCATGGAGCTGCAGAACGTCCAGGAGCTGACGAACTTCTTCGAGCGCCGGGTGTCTGCCTACCAGGTCGCGGTAGAGGGCTCCGTCTCCTTCGACGACGACTTCTAGGTCGTCGGAGAAGCAGCGAAACGAAAGAGGTGCCCCGCACGGCCACAGCCCGTGCGGGGCACCTCTGTTGTTTCAGTCGGTCGGAAAGTCGCCGACCTTGACCCCGGCGATGAAGGAGGCCCAAGCCTCACCGGCGAAGAGCAGCGCCGGCCCGTCCGGATCCTTCGAGTCTCGGACGGCCATACCCGCCGGCACCGCCCGCCGGGTCTCCACACACTCGTTCGCCTGGGCGCTGTAGCTGCTCTTGTACCAACCCCGAGCGGCGATCTCCGGCACGGTCATGCGCTCACACCCCTGTCCGATCTCGTCGTCACGTCTCCGCCGCAATGGCCGCGATCATATCCAGCGACTTCATCGGGTCCAGAGCAGCCGATCGCAGGTACTCGAAGACCAGGCCGTAGCCGTCCAGCTCGCCCTGCTGCTCCAGGTAATGGCTGCTCGTCAGCGTCTCCAGAAACACCGCACCGGGAGTCGGCGAGTCCGAGAAGCCGTACATCACGAAGGCGCCGCACGCACCCGCGGTCGCGCCGACATCCAGTGGCACCACCTGCAGCGTGACGTTGGGAAGCTGCGCCATCTCCGCCAGGTGCGCCAACTGCTCCCTGTGGACATCCGGTCCTCCCACCGGGCACCTGAGCGCAGGCTCCCAGATGATCGCCCAGAATCGGGCCGGATCCGGCTTCGCGAGGACTTCCTTCCGCTCCATCCGGATCTCGACCAGCTGGTCGATGCGCTCCGGCCGCACGGCTGCAGGATTCGCTTCGAGCAGGGCCCGGGCATAGCGCCTCGTCTGCAGCAATCCCGGCACAACCATGGTCTGCCACATCCGGATGTACCGAGCATCGTCTTCGAGCCCGAGTACGTCGACGTAGGCCGACGGGATCGTGTCACCGTAGTCGTGCCACCAGCCGCGCTTCTTGCTCTCCCTGGACAGCGCTTCGAGAGCTTCGCGCTCCCTGTCGCGCACCCCGTACAGATCCAGAAGGATGCCGAGGTCCAGCCGTCGAACACCCGACGCCCCGGTCTCTATGCGGCTGATCTTGGCGCGGGAGCAGGCAAGCGCCTGCGCCGCGTCATCGGTGCCCTTACCCGCAGCCTCCCGTAGCCGGCGAAGCTCCGAGCCAAGTCGACGGGCACGGACGGTCGGCCTCGGTTCATCAGCCATGCGCGGATCCTCTCCCTGACGATGCCAGTCTGCCTCGTGACGATGCGTCAATCCAGCGAAGGCATATCTGCAACGTTGCATTCGTAGCGCTTGCAGATCTCGCCGATACGGGTGCATGCTACCTGGAGTAGTGGGCCACACCACACAGAGTGATCATGGTGGGCCCATCACCGGGCATTCCTATGCCTTCTTCAGCGCTCTTCACCCCGCACCCCTCGGAGGTGGCCCTGCCATGCCCGAAACCGTCTCCCCTTCCCACACCGCCCCCACCGAACACGCCTGCTGGCTGCCCCGGCACCTGAGGTCCGCCGGTGCGGCACGGCGCGAACTCCGCCGCTTCCTCGCCGACCACCCCGGCACCGAAGGCCTGCTCTCCACCGGCGAGTTGCTGCTCTCCGAGCTGGTCACCAACTCCATCCGGCACGCCCGCACGCCGCGCGGGCGCCTGATCCAGATCCGCTTCAGGCTCGCGGACGACCTGCTCCGCATCGAGGTGCACGACGCCGACAGCGCCGAGCCCGCACTCCGCGACGCCTCGGACTCCGACGAAGCCGGCCGAGGCCTGCTCCTCGTCCACGAGTTGGCCACCCAGTGGGGCTGTTGCCCCCGCGCCGGCGGCATCGGCAAGTTCGTCTGGTGCCACGTCGCTCCCGAGACGGCCGCCGCGTGAGCGCCGTCCGGGCCGGGATCGCGGGCATCATGCTGCCCGCCGTCTTCCCGACCCTCGACCACGCGCTCCCCGTCCTCTGGGACCACGTCCGAGCGCGCCCCGTCCGCGAGGCCCACCGCGACTTCATCCGCGTGTGCATCGGGCCCGGCCGCGGCGACGGCGTCGCCCGCTGTCTCGACCGCGGCGGCCTCTGGAGCACCACCCTCTACGTCGGCTCCCTCACCCGCTGGACCGCCCACCCCATCACCATCACCACCCATCACCCCTGAACTCCCGTTGCTCCTGCCCGGCGCGAGCGCCGGGCAGGAGCAACCAACCCACCAGACCGATTTCTCGTTCTCGAAAGATCGAGTTCTTGACCCCGCACCCGGGCAGTCGGGAACATCGAACGAGAAGCCAAGGGGAGGAAGCAGTCGTGAAGCTGACCGAACTAGACAGCTCCTGCGACAACGGGCCATGCCCGACGATCTACGCCACTGACACCGGGGAACTGGTCGTACAGGGCTTCAAGGTGGACGACCCGGAAGCGCTGGCCATGATGCAGCTTCCTGACACCGAGACCGCCGTACGCATCCCGATCGACCTCCTGACGAGGGTTGCCCGTGACCATCTCTCCTGACGCCTTCGGCCGACTCTTCGACGACTTCCAGCAGGAAGCGTTCCGACTGGAGACGCTGGACGACTACAGCAAGTCCGGCAGCGTCGACGCCTATCAGGCATTCCTGGCCGGAGAGTCTAAGCCTGCCGACTACAACGCCAGGTGGCTGGCACAGGTCCACCGGAACACCGACGCCGGCCGCCGCATGTACCGGGTTCACATCCTGACCCGACCTCTCACCCGGTACCTCCAGTTCGAACTCGGCTGGGGATACCGGACGAACGCCACGGCCGGCGAGGAGTTCTTCATCCTCGACATCACGGAGAAGTCGAACCCTCTCGACGGCGTTCCCGACTTCTGGATGTTCGACGAGTCCGCAACCGTCTCCATGACCTACGACGACGAAGGTGGATTCCTCGGAGCGGAGGAGGAGCCCGACGTGCAGAAGTGGATTCACTGGCGAGACACGGCTCTGAGCCATGCCGAGCCGTTCGCCGACTGGTGGGAGCGGCACGGCAGCTAGTGAGAGGACACATCGGTAGCACGCTGCGGGAACTGCGGAAGGCCAGCGGTAAAGAGGCCAAAGCAGTCGCCCGCAGCGCTGCCATGTCTCCGTCCAAGTTGAGCCGCATCGAGACGGGAAAGCTCGCACCGACAGCGATGGATGTCGACCGCATCCTCGCGGCCATCGGGGTGTCCGATGAAGTTCGGGCCGGATTGGTGGAGACAGCCCGTCGAGAAGCCACCGAGGCCACGGCATGGCGCCTCTACCGGCGCAGCGGATTTCACTTGCACCAGGACGCCATCCGCTCCGTTGAAGCCGAGACTGCGATTCAACGGGTCTTCCAACCGTCCTGCATCCCTGGCCTGTGCCAGACACCGGAGTACGTTCGGGCAATCCTCGGCGCCAAGGGCCTGACAGCGGAGATGCTGTCACGGACCATCGGTGCCCGGCTCCAACGCCAGGCCGTACTCTTCGAGCCCACCAAGTCCTTCCGCTACCTGATCACGGAATCGGTGCTGCGCTGGCGGCTTGTATCGCCGCCCGAGATGGCCGTCCAACTGGACCGGCTCATCACTCTCTCTCGCCTCCCCAACATCTCGTTCGGCATCGTGCCACTCTCGACCCCCATGACGGAAGCGCCATCCTCATCGTTCGTCGTCTACGACAATCGGATGGTCATCGTGGAGATCCCCCATGCAGAAATCACCACCAGCGAGCCGAAAGATGTGGAGCTGTACCTGGAACGGTTCAGTCGGTTCGAGCTCCAGGCCCTGACCGGTGACGCAATGCGGGAGATGGTCGGAAGCATCCGTGACGAGTTCCTGCGGGAACACAAAGGAATCCAGCCAGGGGGAACCGGAACACGCTGATGGCGGCCCCAGCGGAGCCTCCGCGGGGGCCGCCATCAGCGTGGCCGTCAGGCGTTCTGATTCCTACTCTTCCCGCCCTGCCCGATATCCCATCGGACAGGGCGGGCCGGACTTCTTGACCGGCACCGACTCCACCGGAGCCTTGGTGACGCAGGAAGTCGGCCGGTCCGACCTCCTGCGCACGAGTTCGACGAACCGCCCGGGCACTGCGACCCCGCCACTCGCCCGCACAAGGGGTCGCAGGAGATGAATATGCGCGCCATTCCAAGGATCCCGAGAGGAGTTCTTTCGGGAACAGGAAAGTGCGCCGGACCGACCCCCGCTCGCCCCTAACTTGGTGACTCACCGAAACGATCCGCGAGTTACGGGAGTCCTCGATGTCCGCTGCGGGTTCCGCACAGCCGACCGAGCCGAAGAGTCGCCGGACGCAGGCAGAGCTCATGGAGCGGGTCGACAACAACCCGGTTCGGAAGGACCTCACCACCGGGGGCCTTGTCGAAGTGGTGGGCCTCCGGGACGGCCGGGCACTGGTCCGGCCGCTGTTCGAGCCGGCCGCCCCGCCGCGGCAGGTGCCCGTCGACCAGCTCACCACGCGCATCAGCCTGTGGGGCTGACCGACCTCCCGCGGATCCACTCTCCCAACACCGGAAGGTGCAGGCGATGACCGATCACAACCTCTACGAACTCGATTTCTCCCGCATCCAGTTCAACCGCGCGTGCGGCGGCAACCAGGGCGGGGGCGACGACGGCGAGTCGTGCGTGACCCTCGGTGCGGTGCCGCACGCCCCCGGCGTCTTCGCCCTGGGCGACAGCAAGCGCCCCGACCGCGAGCCGCTGCTGTTCACCGCCGAGGAGCTGACCACCGCCGGGATCGACCCCGCGCGGTTCGGCCTGTCCGTCTGACGCCGGCCCGACCGCCCCGACCGCCCGCAGTCCCGTGCGGGCGGCCGGGCGGGGTGCGAATGCCCGGAGGAGAAGCGCAGTTGCACTTCCACGGCTACGAATGGGCCGGTGACGGCCGGCTGTTGGCGAAGGAGTCGGAGCGGCGGCCGGTCGAGGGCGCAGGGTTCCGCCTCTCCGAGCTACCACCCCTGATGACCGGCTGGTGGCTGCTGCGCCCGGCCGCTCAGATCCGTGGCACCTGGGAAACGCCCACCGCTGCGGCCGACTGGCTCGCGGAGCGATACGCGGAGCACACGCCCGCCGGCGATCCCTGGCTGCCGCTCGAAGCCCGGCGCCGCCGAGCGGTCGACCAACTGGCCAACGCCTCGGACGTCGTGTGGGCCCGCTGGGTGTCCGACGTCCGATGGTCGGGCCACTACGTGATCGCCTGCCCCAACAGGACACATCCGAACATCCCCTGCCCGGCGCCGGGCAGGGACGGTGCCCCCTCCGCGCGCCGCCCGTCCGGATGAACTCCCGAGCCACACCGGTGCCATGCCTCCGTGCACGATCCGCCCCCGGCTACGGTCCGGCCGACAGCCGAACGAAAGGGGCCCACCATGGCGACCGGAATCCTCGATTACGGAAGCGACGCGATCGTCCAGCTCATGAACGTCGCGGAGGAGGACTGGACCGAGCAGGAGCTCAAGGACGCGCTCCAGCGGGCGATCATGCTGGAACTCTCCACCATCCCGCCCTACGCCACCGCCCTCTGGTCGATCACCGACCCGGACAACAACAAGCCGGTCCGCCACACCATCCGCGAGATCATCTTCGACGAGATGTCGCACTTCGGGCTGGTCTGCAACATGCTCACCACCATCGGCGGCACGGTCGAGCTCACCGACCCCGCCACCGTGCCGAAGTACCCGGGTCAGCTGCCCGGCGGCGTCAACCCCGGCCTGGAGGTGTACCTCAGCGGACTCACCCGCGATTCGGCCTGTCTGTTCTCCGAGATCGAGAAGCCCGAGCACCCGCTCGCCTTCGCGCCCGACGGCAACACCATCGGCGCGTTCTACCAGCGCATCGCCAATGTCTTCCCCAAGTTCGCCGACCTCATCACCGGGCATCGGCAGGTGGAGTTCCCGCTCACGAGCCACGGCGCCGGCAACGACATCGTCCCGATGAACCGCATCGACGACGTGCTCGCCGCCATCCACATCATCCAGACCCAGGGCGAGGGCACCGACGCCTCCCCGGAGAACCCCTTCCCCGGCGACCCGGGCGAACTCGCCCACTACTACGCCTTCAAGGAGATCGCGGTCGGCAAGAAGCTCGTCCGCGACGAGCAGACGGGGAAGTACGACTTCAACGGCGCCGACGTCCCGCTGCCCGACACCTCACCGGTCGCCCGGGTCCCCCAGGGCGGCTGGATCAACTCCCCCGGCAACGAGCCCGACGCCACCACCGCCGAGCGGCTGCACACCTTCAACCAGCACTACAGCGACATGCTGCGCGCCCTCAAGGCCGCCTGGGGCGACGCCGGAAGCGGTTCGCTCGGCCAGGCCATCGGACACATGCGGCAGATGCGTCTCACCGCCCAGCAGATCAACGGCATCAAGCTCCCCCTCGACCCCCGCTTCACCTACGGCCCGGAGTGGCTCTTCCTCCCGTAGCCCGCAGCCCCTGGGCCCCCGAGCCCCTGGCCCCGGACAGCCCGAAGGCCGGTGCGGAGCCTCCGCACCGGCCTTCAACACGCCTTCAACAGGCCTTCGGCCGTTACTCGTTCGGCACGGTCGCGTACCGCGGCGTCCCCTCGGCCATCTGCCGCAGGGCGTCCTTGCGGTCCCGCTTCGACAGCTTGTCGATGTAGAGGGTGCCGTACAGGTGGTCCGTCTCGTGCAGCAGGCAGCGGGCGAAGAAGCCGGTGCCCTCGACCCGGATCGGCTCGCCGTCCTTGTCCACACCGGTCACCGCCGCGAAGTCCGGGCGCGGCAGCTCGGCGTAGGCGGTGGGCACCGACAGGCAGCCCTCGTTGCTGTCGTCCAGCTCCCGGCGGCGGTCGGCCGGGTACTCCTCCAGCTTCGGGTTGATCACGTGGCCGATGTGGCGCACGCCCTCGTCGTCCGGGCAGTCGTAGACGAAGACCTTGAGGTCCACACCGATCTGGTTGGCCGCGAGGCCCACGCCCTCGGCCGCGTACATCGACTGGAACATGTCGTCGATCAGTGCGGACAGCTCGCCGTCGAACGCGGTGACGTCCTTGACCTCGCGGTGCAGGACGGGGTTGCCGACCACGGTGATCGGGCGCGCGGTGCCCTTGGTGAGGTCCGGCTCCTCTCCGACCACCTTCGGGTTCGGGTTCTCGTCGTGCTCGTGCTGCTCGGTCTGCTCCGCCATGTCTTCCGCTTCCATAGGGCTACGCGTACCTCACCAGGGTACTCAGCAGACTTCTTCGAGATCCCGGTACGCCCTCGACCCCGGGGAGGCCGCGGCCCAGCGGTCCAGCAGCGTCCGCACCAGGTGCGCCGGCGCCGCGATCCCGCACTCCCGCTCCACCAGCCAGGACATCCCGGCCGCGCCGCCCTGGCTGAGGTGGCTCAGGTGGCCCGGGTGGGCGGCGTCGCCGTCGTCGTGCGGATCGTGGTGGGCGGTGTGCCCGTCGTCGGCGGCCATCCGGCTCTCCGAGCAGGCCCGGCAGAGCAGCCGCACCGACGACGTCCAGTCCTCCGCCGCGTAGCCGGCCTCCGCGACCAGCCGCTCCAGCGCGTCCCGGTCCGCCGCCGTCGCGGCCTGCAGCAGCACCACGTACGTCGGCACCGGGGACGGCGCCCACAGCTCGATCTCGTCGAACACCGGGTAGGCCACACCGTCGGTGACCCGCTCGCCGTGCGGGGCACCGTCGTGCAGCACGACCTCCCCCCAGCGTCTGCCGGAGGACGGCAGCGGGATCGACAGCACCTCGATCCGGGCCGGGTCCAGCCGCCGGCCCCAGACCACCTCGGACTCGCCGTCCGGGGAGAGCCGCACCGGCGTCGTCCCGAGGTCCAGGCTCACCGGCCCGTCCGGCTGCGCACCGGGGCCGCCCGGCAGCCGCAGGCCGTACGCCTGCCAGGCCCGCCGCGCCAGCGGCCAGTCCTGCAGCGCCGTCGCCGTGATCCCCAGGTTCCACCAGTCGGGGGCGCCCTGCTCGCGGTCCAGCAGCGCCACCGCCCGCAGGCCGGCCGCCCGCGCCTGCTCCCAGTCCCGGCGGAACTTGTGCAGCAGCGCGAGGTTGAACCAGGAGTCCGACAGCCACGGCTCCAGGTCGGCCGCCATCACCAGCAGCGCACCCGCGTCCTCGTACCGGCCGTCGCCGATCAGCGTGAAAGCCCGGTCGGTCGTCTGCCGCCAGGTGGCGGACGGCCGGTGCCGTGCCCGGTGGAAGATCCTCACGTTCGTCCCTGCCGTCGTCGTCCGCTCAAGTCCCGTATCCGCTCCCGCGTCACGGGCCCGGTTCCCCGGGTCGGTGTTCCACGCTACGACCGCATCCAACCACGCCCGCCGCCGCCCGCGCTCCCCACCGCCGTGGTTGCCCCCGCGGCCGGCGCCCGCCCCTACCCAGCCTGCCCGCCCCGCCGCCGTGCCTCAACCCCAGCAGGCCAGCGTTCCGAACGGACCCCCGGACACCGCCGGGACCGTCAGCCGCGGACCCGGACGAGGGCGTCCACCACCCGTGCGTCGTAGACCCGCCCCCGGCCCAGCCGCAGCGCCTCCAGCACCTCCAGCCGCCCCACCGCCTCGCCCACCCCGCGCCGGCGCGCCGCCGTCAGCAGGTCGTCGTGCGCGTTGGCCACCCGGATGATCCGGGCCGCCAGCGGCACCTCGCCGTCCGCTCCGGAGGGACCGCCCTGCCACGGGTCGGCCAGCCGGGCCACCTGCTCGGCCACCTTCCGCGGCACCCCGGTCCGCATGATCACCTCGCTGCCGAGCCTGGCGATCCGCCGCTGCTCCTCGTCCGGGAGCAGGGCCGTCGCCCCGTCCGGCACCGGCTCGACCAGCGACAGCTGCCCGACGTCGTGCATCAGCGCCGCGTACTCCAACAGGGCGAGCTCACGGGTGCCCAACCCCAGCTCGCGCCCGACCGCGCACGCCGTGTCGGCCACCCGGCGGGCGTGGCCGGGCGGGGTGTAGCCGGCCACCTCGGTGGCCCGGGCCAGGCTGGCGATGGTCTGCCCGGTGGTGGCCCGGACGGCGGCGGCCCGGCGGAACGACACCTGGGCCAGCAGCAGCGGTGCGCAGAACAGCGGCAGCGCCCAGAGCCCCACCTCGCCGGCCGCCAGGCTGACCAGCAGCCCGGTCGCGGCGATCGCGGACCCGATCCCGAACAGCGAGCGCAGCTCGTCCTCCAGCGCCGCCGGGAACCGCAGCCCGCTCCGGGCCCGCCGCAGCACCGCCGCGAGGCTGGCGTCGCAGAGCGCGGCGAGCGCGGCCACCAGGGTCAGGAACACCCCGTACACCGGCCCGTCCGCGGAGAACCGGTCCACCGCACCGCTGGTGTAGAGCGGCTGGAAGATCGCCGCCGCGAAGCCCGCCCCGAGCAGCCGCCGGGCCGCGCCGTCCAGGCGGACCGGGTCCCGCCAGGGCGCCTGCCGGTGCCGGCGGGCGCCGTGCGGCAGCAGCAGGGCCGGCAGCAGCGCGAGCAGCAGGCCCGCGCCGGTCACCGCGGCCGCCTGGAACACCCCGTGCCCGGTCGGCAGCCCGCGCAGCGGGCCCAGCAGCGCGTACGCCAGCGCGCCGGCCGCCCCGATCGGCGCCTGCTCCCGGTCGCCCGGCAGGGTGATCCGGACGCACTCGCCGAGCGCGATCAGCACCGTGAAGGCCAACGCCACACCCGGCTCGGCCACCCCGCGCACCGCGACCACCCCGAAGGCCATGGCCAGCAGCGCGAGCGCGGCGCCGTGCACCATCGCCACCCCGCCGTACACCGCCCCGGGGAGCGGCCCGCCCGCGGCCCGCCGGGACGGCCTCCGGGCACCCCCGGTCGCCGCGATCACGACGGCCCGGCCGTCGGGACGCTGCCGCCCTGCGCGGGCACCCGACGCGGGGCCGCCCGGGCCGGCTCGGGGACGCCGAGCGGGATGTCCGGCACCGCCGCGATGCAGTCGCCGGACGGCGGCAGCACCGGCTGCCAGTCGTGCACCGCGAGCGCGTCGACCAGCGCCCGGACCATCACCGGGTCGAACTGGCTGCCCGCGCAGCGCTCCAGCTCGGTCACCGCCTCCGCCACCGGCCGGCCGCGGCGGTAGGAGCGGGTGGAGGTCATCGAGTCGAAGGCGTCGGCGACCGAGATGATCCGGGCGAACTCCGGGATCTGCTCCCCCACCAGCCCGCTCGGGTAGCCCCGGCCGTCCACCCGCTCGTGGTGGTGCAGGATTCCGGCGTGCGCCTCGCCGAGGAAGGCGATCCCGCGGACCAGCTCGTACCCGTGCACCGGGTGCACCTCCACCGCCCGCCGCTCGGCGTCGTTGAGGGGACCGTTTCTGCGCAGCAGCTCGGTGGCGACGCCCAGCTTGCCGACGTCGTGCAGGATCCCGGCGTAGCGCAGGGTGCGCAGCCGCTCGGCCTCCATGCCGAGCTGATCGGCGATCAGCACGGCCGCCTTGCCGACCCGCTCGCTGTGCCCGCGGGTGTAGGCGTCCTTGATCTCGACGGCCTGCACCAGCGCCTGGACGGTGGCCTGGTGGGCGTCGCGCTCGCGGTGGCCCTGGGCGAACACCCAGGCCGAGATGGAGAGCGGCAGCAGCGCCAGCAGCGCCGCGAACGCGCCGTACGGGCCCTGCCAGAGCACCGCGACCATCAGCCCGCCGGCCGCGTGGACCAGCACCGGCAGGCCGATCGCGGTGGCCGGTCCGCGCAGCAGCACGGTCGCCGGCCGGCCCTCGGCGAGCACCAGCATGCCGCTCACCAGGACGCTGTTGACCAGGCAGAACGCGCCCAGCGCGGCGCACCCCGGGAGCAGCGCGGCGGGGAACCGGGAGCCGAGCAGCAGCTGCGGCCCGGAGAGCAGGTGGAAGACCGCCGAGGAGGCGAAGGCGGAGAGCCCGAGCTGTGCACCGTTCCAGACCCGCCGCCCGCGGTTCGACTCGGCGTAGCCGAGCAGCGCGGGCGGCACCGCGACCAGCGCGGCGGCGGCCGGCGGCAGCATCAGCACCCCGGCGAACAGCACCGGGAAGAAGGCGTTGGCGCAGGGCCGGGCCGGTGGCCGGTCGGCCAGCGGCGCCCGGCGCAGCAGCACCCTGACCAGTCGCAGGCAGGGTGTGGTCAGCCCCTGGGCGAGCGACTCCCAGCAGCCGTGCAGGAAGGACAGCAGCCCGACCTTGGGCCAGTCGACGGGGGCGCCGAGCCAGCGCGGCACGCCGAGCGGTCCCGGCACCGGCAGCAGCGGCAGCAGGCAGCAGAGCGCCGCGACCGGCACGGCCAGCAGGTAGCCCACCGCGCCCGGCGGCAGGTCCGCCTCTCCCCTGTCGGTAGCGATCTCGACCTCCCCGCGTCCTGGCCCGCTCAGCACTCGGCCCACCGGGGGCCCCGGCGGTGAGTGTCCGTCAGGAGGATAGGCCGCCGTTCCGGCGTGGGGACGCATGATCGCGGAATGCCGCAGTTGGCGCACCGCCAACTCACTCGAACGAGTGACGGCGCACGCAAGGAGCACGGGGGCGGCCCCGGAGCACACGCTCCGGGGCCGCCTGATCCGTTCCTCCGGCCGCCCGCGCACGCGGGCGGCGCGGGCTCACTCCGCCGGGGCGCCCGCCTCGACGGGGGTGCCCGGTCGGGCCTGGTCGTCGGCCGGCTCGGCCGTGGCGTCCCGGGCCTCGCGGCGCGGACCGGCCTCGCCGTGGAGCTCTGCCGTCGACTCGACGGAGACCACCACCGCCTCGCCGGTGCGCTGCCCGGCCCGGATCGAGTCGATCCTGGCCAGCACCTTGCCGCGCAGGTCGGCCGGGGTGTCGTCGCACCCGCAGCAGCGCTTGATCAGCGCCTTGATCGCCTGCTCCAGGCCGTACTTCTCCAGGCATGGCGAGCACTCCTCGAAGTGCACGCGCAACTTGGCGTAGTCGCCCTCGGCCATCTCGTTGTCGAGGAATTCATAGAGGTGGTCGAGGACCTCGCCACACTCGGTGTCGTGCGGATCGCCGCAGCTCATGAGCCCGAGCCCTTCGCTTCCTGCCCTGCCCCGCTGCCGGCCGGGACCAGCCCGCGCTCGCGGGCGTAATCCTCCAACATGCCGCGCAGCTGACGGCGGCCGCGGTGCAGTCGGGACATCACCGTACCGATGGGAGTACCCATGATGTCCGCGATCTCCTTGTACGCAAAGCCCTCTACGTCCGCGAGATACACGGCGATGCGGAACTCCTCCGGGATGGCCTGGAGGGCGTCCTTCACGTCGCTGTCCGGGAGGTGTTCGAGCGCCTGGGTCTCCGCCGAGCGCAGGCCGGTCGACATGTGCGACTCGGCCCGGGCCAGCTGCCAGTCCTCGATCTCCTCGGCGGCGGTGCGCTGGGGCTCCCGCTGCTTCTTGCGGTACGAGTTGATGAACGTGTTGGTGAGGATGCGGTACAGCCAGGCCTTGAGGTTGGTGCCCTCGCGGAACTGGTGGAACGACGCGTACGCCTTCGCGAACGCCTCCTGGAGGAGGTCCTCCGCGTCGGCCGGGTTACGGGTCATCCGCAGCGCGGCCGAGTACATCGGGTCGAGGTAGCCCAGGGCGTCGCGCTCGAAGCGCTCCCGCCGGGCCTCCTCGCTCTCCTCCGCCGACACCCGGAAGGTGTCCTCACCGATCGCCTCGGCCAGCTCCTCACCGGTGAGCGCCTCGCCCGTGGGCAGGCCCTCCTCCGGGCCCCGGCCCGGCTCGGTCTCGTGCTCGGTCCCGACGACCGGACCCACCTCCTCGGCATGGCGCAGACCGCCCACTGCAGGCTGCCCCGAGAGGGAGGATATCGGGCTCACGGGCTTCTCGCCCGCGACAAGCCACTCCGACCACGAGGGGGCGAAGGCCGTGGCGGCCTCGCGCTCCTCCGGCCGCTCGGGGCACGCGATCGAACCCATCTGTGCTGCCTTCCACCGGGACTCAAGCTGACGAGCTTGTCAACCATGCGGACCGCCCCCGCATTCCCGCCCCCGGCCAGGTGTTCATCCGGGTGGGTGAGCGTGCGGCGACGGCCCGTTCCCACCGGCCGGCGCGGGCCCGGTCGGCGCGCTCCGGCGCTCGAAGCATCAGCGGTGCTCGGAACAGGGGCGGCGCTCGGAACAGGCAGGCCCGGCGAAGCAGCGCGCCCGTCGGAGCAGCGCGCCGGTCGGAGCAGGGCCGGTGCTCAGAGCAGGCCGAGCACCCAGTCGCCGACCGCCGCGGTGATCAGCTCCAGCACGGCGTCCTGCCCCACCGGCGCCCGCTTCGGCACCTCGAAGCCGTGGTTGCCGTACGGCACCGCCACCAGCTCGTGCCCGGCCGGCAGCGCCGGGAACTCCGCCGGGCCGCCGAACGGGTCCGCCGCGCTCTGTACCACCAGCGTCGGCAGGCCCGACTCCAGCAGCTCCTCGGCCCGGCTCTTCTCGGGCTTGCCCGGCGGGTGCAGCGGGAACGCCAGCGCCACCACGCCGACCGCACCGGTGGCCGCACCGGTCCGACAGGCCACCCGGGCGCCGGCGCTGCGCCCGCCGACCACCAGCGGCAGGCCCGGCCCGGACAGCCGCTCGGCGACCGGGGTCCAGCCGGTGTCCAGCGTCTTCGGCGCCGGCCCGAGCCGCTTCCCGGCCACCCGCCAGGGCTGCTCGACCAGCGCCACCGAGATCCCCCGCGGCGGCAGCGCCTCGGCCAGTGCGACCAGGTCGCGCGCCCCGATCCCGCCGCCGGCGCCGTGCCCGAGCGCCAGCAGCGCCTTCGGGGCGGCCGCCGGACGGTGGGTGATCCGGGCGTCCCCGGCCGGGGTCGGAACGAGTTCGGTGGTCATCGCGCGCGGGCTCCAGGAGAAGGGGGGAGAAGGACGGAGGGTCAGAAGAGCGTCGTCTCGAACTCGGCCTCGTCCCAGGGCCGGGTCAGTTCGGGGCCGTTGTTGCGGATGCTGCCGACCGCCGGCGAGACCGGGGTGGCCAGCAGGGCGCCGGGCGGCGGGGGTATCAGCAGCCGGCGCAGCTCGTCCGGGTCGCTCAGCCCCGGGTCCAGCCAGTCGTCGAACGACTCGCGGTCCAGGAAGAGCGGCATCCGCTCGTGGATCGGGGCGAGCAGCTCCTCCGCCTCGGTGGTGACCACGGTGAACGTCACCAGCCAGGCCTCCGGGTGGCCGGCCGGCACCGCCCGGTTGCGCCAGAACTCGTACAGCCCGGCCAGCGCCAGCGGGCTGCCGTCGGCCCGGGAGACGAAGAACGGCTTCTTCTTCGGCTTGCCGCGCTCGCCCGGCACCGTCTGCCACTCGTAGTAGCCGTCGACCGGGACGATGCACCGCCGGGAGGCGAAGGCCTGCCGGTACGAGGGCTTCTCGTGCACCGTGTCCGCGCGGGCGTTGATCATCTTCACCGCGGTCTCGGGCGACTTCGCCCAGGCCGGCACCAGGCCCCAGCGCAGCACCCGCAGCTGCCGCACCGGCGCCGGCTCCCCCTTGGGCACCCGGTCCAGCACCACGAAGGCGCTCTCGGTGGGGGCGACGTTCCAGCTGGGGGCCAGCGTCTCGGCCGGGTCCCACTGCCGGACGCCGAAGAGCTCGACGATGTCCTCGGGCTTGCTGCTGGAGGCGAAGCGACCGCACATGGCGTCAGCTTGCCACGCCCACCGCTCTCACCGATTCCTCATTCCGCAGAACGAACCACCGTCTCCCGCCCGGCCGTCCCCGCATGGGAGGCTGCCACCCCGGCCGCCGACCCCCGGCCCGGGCGAACGGAGGCGGAGAGCGGACATGGACGGACAGAGCATCGGCGCGCTGTGGGACCGGGTCACCGGTGCCCAGCCCGCCCCGCACGGCTGGCTCGTCCTCGCCACCGGCGCCGCCGCCCTGCTCGCGGTGGTCGCCCGACCGCTCTGGCGGGTGACCCGCAACGCGGTCACCATCGCCCACGAGGGCGGCCACGGCCTCGCCGCCCTCCTCACCGGGCGCACGCTGACCGGCATCCGGCTCCACTCGGACACGTCCGGCCTCACCCTCTCCTACGGCCAGCCCACCGGCCCCGGCATGGTGCTGACCGCCGCCGCCGGCTACATCGCCCCGCCCCTGCTCGGGCTCGGCTGCGCCGCCCTGCTCGCCGCCGACCGGATCACCCTGCTGCTCTGGCTGACCATCGCCCTGCTGCTGGCCCTGCTGGTCCGGATCCGCAACGCCTTCGGCTTCCTCTCCGTCATCCTGGCCGGGGCCGCGTTCTTCCTGGTCTCCTGGTACGGCACCGCCGAGGTCCAGGCCGGCTTCGCCTACCTCGGCAGCTGGTTCCTGCTGTTCGGCTCCGTCCGGCCGGTACTGGAGCTGCAGTACCAGCGCCGCCGCGGCGAGGGCGGCGACTCCGACGCCGACCAGCTGGCCCGGCTCACCGGCGTCCCGGGCCTCGCCTGGGTCACGCTCTTCCTGGTCACCGCGCTCGTCTGCCTGGCCGTCGGCGCGCACTGGCTCCTCCCCGAGGACCCTGCGTCGTTCTGAGCGCCCGCCCGCCCCGGCGCTTCCCGGAGGCGAGCGGGCGAGAACCGAGCGGGCGCAGACACATCCCCCCGTTCCGCCATCCGGCCGCCGAGGGGACAGTTCCGGTACGGCCCCTAAACTTGCCCCATGACCGAGACCCTGTGGCCCGCCCCCGTCGCGACCGCCCCCGTTGACGCCACCGTCACCATCCCCGGCTCCAAGTCGGTCACCAACCGGGCCCTGGTGCTGGCGGCGCTCGCCGACGAGCCCGGCTGGGTGCGGCGCCCGCTGCGCAGCCGCGACTCCCAGCTGATGGCCGACGGCCTGCGCGCCCTCGGCGTCGGCATCGAGGAGCAGGTCAACAACGACACCGGCGGCACCGGCGGCGGCGAGGCCTGGCGGGTCATCCCCGCCCCCGCGCTGCGCGGCCCGGCCTCGATCGACGTCGGCAACGCCGGCACCGTGATGCGCTTCCTCCCGCCGCTCGCCGTCCTCGCCGACGGCCCGGTGCACTTCGACGGCGACCCGCGCAGCTACGAGCGCCCCCAGCACGGCGTGATCAACGCCCTGCGCGCGCTCGGCGCCCGGATCGACGACGGCGGCCGCGGCGCGTTCCCGCTCACCGTGCACGGCTCCGGCGCGCTGGACGGCGGTCCGGTCGAGCTGGACGCCTCGTCCTCCTCGCAGTTCGTCTCGGCGCTGCTGCTCTCCGGCGCCCGCTACAACAACGGCGTCGAGGTCCGCCACGTCGGCGGGCCGGTCCCCTCGCTGCCGCACATCCGGATGACCGTCGAGATGCTGCGCCTGGCCGGCGTCCAGGTCGACGCGCCCGAGGACGGCGGCGAGAAGGACGTCTGGCGGGTCACCCCCGGCGCCCTGATCGGCCGCGACATGGTGGTCGAGCCCGACCTCTCCAACGCCGCGCCGTTCTTCGCCGCCGCCCTGGTCACCGGCGGCCGGGTCACTGTCCGCGACTGGCCGAAGCACACCACCCAGCCCGGCGACCAGCTGCGCGAGATCTACACCCGGATGGGCGGCGTCTGCGAGTTCACCGACGAGGGCCTGCAGTTCACCGGAACCGGCCGGATCCACGGCATCGAGGCCGACCTGCACGACGTCGGCGAGCTGACCCCGGTGATCGCCGCGGTCGCGGCGCTGGCCGACTCCGAGTCCCACCTCTACGGCATCGCCCACCTGCGGCTGCACGAGACGGACCGGCTCGCGGCGCTCGCCAAGGAGATCAACGACCTGGGCGGTGACGTCACCGAGACCGAGGACGGTCTGCGGATCCGCCCGCGCCCGCTGCACGGCGGCGTCTTCCACACCTACGAGGACCACCGGCTGGCCACCGCGGCCGCCGTGGTCGGCCTGGCCGTCGAGGGCGTCCAGGTCGAGAACGTCGCGACCACCGCCAAGACCCTGCCGGACTTCCCCAAGATGTGGGACGAGCTGCTCACCGGGGCAGTGGCGGGCGGCTGAGCGGGAGACTGGGTACATGCGCCGCTACGGCAAGGACGCCGACGAGGACGACATCCGCAACCGCCCCGCGCGCCGGGGCTCCCGGCCGCGGACCCGGATCCGCCCCAAGCACGAGGACGCGGCCGAGGCGATGGTGCTCACCGTCGACCGCGGCCGGCTGACGTGCCTGGTGGACGCCGGGACGAAGCAGGAGCGCGAGATCGTCGCCATGAAGGCCCGCGAGCTGGGCCGCAAGGGCGTCGTGGTGGGTGACGTCGTCAACATCGTCGGCGACCTCTCCGGGGACGCCGACACGCTGGCCCGGATCGTCCGGGTCGAGGAGCGCAGCTCCGTCCTGCGGCGCACCGCGGACGACGACGACCCGTACGAGCGGATCGTCGTCGCCAACGCCGAGCAGCTGGCCATCGTCACCGCCCTGGCGGACCCGGAGCCCCGGCCCCGGCTGATCGACCGGTGCCTGGTGGCCGCGTACGACGCCGGGATGGAGCCGCTGCTGGTCCTCACCAAGTCGGACCTCGCACCGGCCGCCCCGATGCTGGAGGCGTACGCGCCGCTGGGCATCACCTACGTGGTGACCCGGCGGGACGAGCTCGCCACCACCGGGGCGGAGGCGGTGCGCGCGTACCTGCGCGGCCGCTCCACGGTGTTCATCGGGCACTCCGGCGTCGGAAAGACCACCCTGGTCAACGCGCTGGTGCCGGAGCGGCAGCGGACCACCGGGCACGTCAACGCGGTGACCGGCCGCGGCCGGCACACCACCGTCTCGGCGCTGGCGCTGCGGCTGCCCCCGCCCCCGGGCGCCAGGCCGGGCTCGAAGAAGGCGCTCGACCCGGGCTGGGTGATCGACACCCCGGGCTTCCGCTCCTTCGGCCTGTCGCACATCGACCCGTCCCGGGTCATCCACGCCTTCCCCGACCTGGAGCCCGGCACCGTCGACTGCCCGCGCGCGTGCAGCCACGACGAGCCGGACTGCGCGCTGGACGCCTGGGTCGCGGGCGGGCACGCCGAGCCGGCCCGGTTGTACTCGCTGCGCCGGCTGCTGGCCAGCAAGGAGACCCGCGAGGGCGACTGACCGCCCGTCGGCACCCGCGTTTTCGCGTGTTCGAGGTGTCGGACCGCCCCGGCCTGGCGATCATAGGAAAGTCGGGCCGGATCGCGGTCCGGCCCGTCGATCGACAGGGAGAGACGCGATGGCATGGGCCCTGGTGATCCTGGCCGGCCTGCTGGAGACCGGCTTCGCGATCAACCTCAAGCTCAGCGAGGGCTTCACCAAGCTCTGGCCCACCGTCAGCTTCTGCGTCTTCGCCCTCAGCAGCTTCGGCCTGCTGACCCTCTCCCTGAAGAGCCTGCCGGTCGGACCGGCCTACGCGGTCTGGACCGGCATCGGCGCCGCCGGCACCGCGATCTACGGCATGCTCTTCCTGGACGAGTCCACCTCCGTGCTGAAACTGGTCTCGATCTCCCTGGTGATCGCCGGCGTGATCGGCCTCCAGCTCAGCGGCTCGCACTGATCGCCGCCCCGCCCGGAACCGGGACCGTCCGCTCCGCGAGCCCGACTGTCCCGATCCGGGTGGGCTCGCTAGGGTCTTGGACATGGCCGACTACCACGACGACCTCCGACTCGCCCACGTCCTCGCCGACTCGGCGGACTCGGTCACCCTGGAGCGATTCCGGGCACTCGACCTGAAGGTCGAGACCAAGCCCGACCTCACCCCCGTCAGCGACGCGGACAAGGCCGCCGAGGAGCTGGTCCGCGGAGTCCTGCAGCGCGCCCGACCGCGCGACGCGGTGCTCGGCGAGGAGTTCGGCCTGCAGGGCTCGGGCCCGCGCCGCTGGGTGATCGACCCCATCGACGGCACCAAGAACTACATCCGCGGCGTGCCGGTCTGGGCCACCCTGATCGCCCTGCTGGAGGACGGCCCGGACGGCGTGGAGCGCCCGGTGGTCGGCATCGTCTCCGCCCCGGCGCTGAACCGTCGCTGGTGGGCGGCCAAGGACCTCGGCGCCTTCGCCGGCCGCAGCCTGGCCAAGGCCGGCCGGATCCGGGTCTCCGGCGTCTCCCGGGTGGAGGACGCCTCGTTCTCCTACTCCTCGCTCTCCGGCTGGGAGGAGCGGGGCCGGCTCGACCCCTTCCTGGACCTCACCCGGGCCTGCTGGCGCACCCGGGCGTACGGCGACTTCTGGTCCTACATGATGGTCGCCGAAGGCGCGGTGGACATCGCCGCCGAGCCCGAGCTCTCGCTCTGGGACATGGCCGCCAACTGCATCATCGTCGAGGAGGCGGGCGGCCGGTTCACCGGCCTGGACGGCGTCCCGGGCCCGGGCGGCGCCGACGCGGTCGCCACCAACGGCCTGCTGCACGACGAGGCCCTACGCCGCCTCAGCGTCTGAGCCGAGCGGGCGAACCCCCGCCCCGAGCCCCCTCAAGGCGAGCGGGCGAACCCCGCCCCGAGCCGAAGGGGCGCGCCGGTGCCGAAAGCGAGGAGCGACAAGCGAGGCACGAGCGCCGGAGCGACGACCGTCGGCACCGGGTCCGAGCGCCCCGGAGGCGAGCGGGCGAATAGTGGTGCGGGCCCGTTCCGGCCAGCTTTCTGGTCGGAACGGGCCCGCTGCTCATCGGGGTGCTACTGCTGCTTGCGCAGCTCCCGCACCGCCGCCTCCAGGCGCTGCCCGTAGTCGGCGTCCGCCTTGCGGAAGTTCCCGATCGCGCGCTCGACGATGTCGTCGCGGTCGGCCGAGACCTTGGAGATGAAGCCGGCCAGGTTGGCGATCAGCCGCTGCTTCTCGTCCTCGGAGAACAGCCGGTAGAGGTTGCCGGCCTGCACGAAGTCGTCGTCCTCGGCGTGCGAGGGGGCCTCGTGGTTGCCGGTGGCGCCGGTGACCGGGACGGCGGCCCAGAGCGGACGGCCGGTCTGCACCGGGCCGCCGAAGCTGTTCGGCTCGTAGTTCTTCCGGCGGCCGTGGCGGCCGTCGTACAGGTAGCCGTCGCGGCTGTTGTTGCGCGCCTCGGTGGCGTGCGGGCGGTTCACCGGCAGGTGGTCGGCGTTGATGCCGACGCGGTAGCGGTGGGCGTCCGCGTACGCGAACAGGCGGCCCTGCAGCATCTTGTCCGGGGACGGGCCGATGCCGGGCACGAAGTGCGCCGGGGAGAAGATCGACTGCTCGACCTCGGCGAAGACGTTGTCGGGGTTGCGGTTCAGCTCCAGCTTGCCGATCTCGATCGGCGGGTAGTCCTCGTGCGGCCAGACCTTGGTCAGGTCGAACGGGTTGAAGCGGTAGTTCGCCGCGTCCGCCGCCGGCATGATCTGGACCTGCACCGTCCAGGTCGGGAACTCGCCGCGCTCGATCGCCTCGCGCAGGTCGCGCTGGTGGCTGTCCGGGTCCTCGCCGGCGAGCTTGTTGGCCTCGTCCTGGGTCAGGTTCTTGATGCCCTGGTCGGTCTTGAAGTGGTACTTCACCCAGAAGTACTCGCCGGCCTCGTTCTGCCACTGGTAGGTGTGCGAGCCGTACCCGTTGAGGTGGCGGTAGCTGGCCGGGATGCCGCGGTCGCCGAAGAGCCAGGTCACCTGGTGGGTGGACTCGGGCGACAGGCCCCAGAAGTCCCAGACGTTGTCCGCCTCCTGCGAGCCGGTGTACGGGTCCCGCTTCTGGGTGTGGATGAAGTCCGGGAACTTGGTGGCGTCCTTGATGAAGAACACCGGGGTGTTGTTGCCGACGAGGTCGTAGTTGCCCTCCTCGGTGTAGAACTTCAGCGCGAAGCCGCGCGGGTCGCGGACGGCGTCGGCCGAGCCGAGGTTGCCGGCCACGGTGGAGAACCGCAGGAAGGTCTCGGTCTCCTTGCCGACCTCGGAGAGGAACGCGGCCCGGGTGTAGGCGGTGACGTCGGCGGTCACCGTGAAGGTGCCGTACGCCGCGGCGCCGCGGGCGTGCACGACGCGCTCCGGGATGCGCTCGCGGTTGAAGTGCGCCAGCTTCTCGAACAGCTGCTGGTCCTGGATGAGCGCCGGGCCGCCGATCCCCGCGGTCTCGGTGTTCTGGTTGTCGGCGACGGGGGCACCCGCCTCCGTGGTGAGGATGGGGCGCAGCTCGTCCTGGGTGGTCATAAGAGGGTGCCTCCGCGTGATCCGCGTGATCCGGTCGTGACAGACTCGATCCTAACTTGGACTTTGTCTAAGTCAACACTGGAACCAATCTCGGAGCTTCACTTACCCTGTAGCCATGACTGACCTGCTGGAACGACTTCGCGGACGTGGGTGGCGGCTGACCTCGCAGCGCCGGGTCGTGGCCGAGGTCCTGAACGGTGAACACGTGCACCTCACCGCGGACGAGGTGCACGCCCGCGCCGTGGAGCGGCTGCCCGAGATCAGCCGCGCGACGGTCTACAACACGCTTGGCGAGCTGGTCTGCCTCGGCGAGGTCCTGGAGGTCGCCACGGACGGCCGGGCCAAGCGGTACGACCCCAACGCGCACCACGCCCACCAGCACCTGGTCTGCTCCGGCTGCGGCGCGATCCGCGACGTCCACCCACAGGGCGACCCGCTGGCCGCGCTGCCCGACTCCGAGCGGTTCGGCTTCGCCCTCTCCGGAGCCGAGATCACCTACCGCGGGCTCTGCCCGGATTGTACGAACAGACCCTGACCGCCCACGCGCCGTCCCTGGCGGCCCACGCGCCGACCTCGGGCGGCCTGCGCCGCGACCGGACGGACGTCGCCCCGGCCCTGACGGCCCGCGCCCCGACCGCCCGTCAGGCGCTCAGCTCGGCGTGCAGCGCGCCCAGCAGCCGGCCGGCGCGCTCGGCGACCTCCGCCGGCCCGTAGTCCGCGGCCCGGCGGCACCAGTTCTCCGCCTGCACCGGCTCGCCCCGGCGCAGCGCCAGCAGGGCGAGCCGCAGCGCCGCCCGGCCGTGGCCGGCGTCGGCGGCCCGGGTGTACCAGAGCATCGCCTCGGGCTCGCTGTCCTGTCGGGCCAGCAGCAGGCCCAGGTTGAACGCCGCGCTGCGGCTGCCCGCCTCGGCGGCCCGCCGGTACCAGCTCTCCGCGATCTCCAGCGCGCCGCGCTCCGCCGCCCGTACGCCCATCCGCACCTGCGCCCGGCGGTGGCCGGCGTCGGCCGCCACCGCGTACCAGTGCTCGGCCTCCTCGTCCGCGTCGCCGCGCCGGTCCAGCACCGAGGCCAGCCGGAACGCGCCCTCGGCCGAACCGCCGGCCGCCGCCTGCCGGTAGCGGTCCAGCGCCCCCGTCAGGTTGCCGCGCTGCTCCTGGACTACCGCGAGCTGCAGCGCCGCCTCGCCGTGGCCCTCGGCCGCGGCCCGCGCGTACCACTCCTGCGCCTGCCGGTGCTCGCCCCGCCCGGCGTGCAGGACGCCGAGGTTGAACGCGCCGTCCACGCTGCCCGCCTCGGCGGCCTTGGAGAACCACGGCTCCGCGCCGGACTCGTCCCCGCGCTGGAGCAGCACCACGGCCAGCGCGTTGCAGGCCTCCCGGTGCCCGGCGTACGCGGCGCGGCGGTACCACTGCTCGGCCTGCTGGTCGCGCCCGGCGCCGGCGCAGAGCAGGCCCAGGTTGAAGGCGCCGTTCTGGTCGCCGGCGTCCAGCGCGCTGCGGTACCAGCGCTCGGCCTCGGCGTCCTCGCCGCGGGAGGCGTGCAACGCCCCCAGCGCGTTGGCCGCGTTGCCGTCGCCGGCCTCGGCGGCCTCCTGCCACCACTCGGCGGCGGTGGCGAGGTCGCCGGCGTCGCGCAGCAGGAAGCCCAGCGCGCAGGCCGCGCGCGGCTCGCCGTTCTGCGCCGACTGCCGGTACCAGCGGGCGGCCTCGTCGAGCAGCGACTCGTCGGTCCGGGCGCGCTCCTCCAGCAGCACGCCGAGCCGCAGCGCGGCGCGGGCGTGGCTGCGCGCGGCGGCGGTGCGGTACCAGGTCTCGGCGGTCTCCTTGTCCCCGGCGGCCTCGCGCATCCGGGCCAGCCGGTAGGCGGCCTCCCGGTGCCCGGCGTCCGCGGACACCTTGAACCAGCGCTCGGCGCGCACGTCCCGCCGGTGCTCCATCAGGTCGCCCAGGGCGTAGGCGCCCAGCGGGTGGCCGTGGTCGGCGGCGAAGTGCAGCCAGTACTCGGCGGCCTCCTCCTCGCCCTGGTCCCGCAGTTGCAGGCCGAGCGCGTGCGCGGCGGGCGCGCTGCCGGCCACCGCGGCCTGCCGCCACCACTGCGCGGCCTCGGCCCGGTGGCCCTGCTGGTGCAGCAGCACCCCGAGGTTGTTGGCGGCGGCACGCAGCCCGGCCGCGGCGGCGCTGCGCAGGTACGGCTCGGCGTCCTCCAGGTCGCCGCGGCGCAGCAGCAGGGTGCCCAGCCGGCTGGCGGCCTCCGGGTCGCCGTCGTCGGCGGCCTGACGGTGCCGGGCCTCCAGGGCGGCCTGCTCGCGCGCGGCCAGCGCGGTCTCGAAGCTGGTGGAGTCGATCCCGTCCGAGCCGGCCGCGTCCGCGCCGTCGGCCGGCTCGGTCATCGCACCGTACGGGCCGATGGCGGCGGTGAAGTGACGGGCGGAGACGTGCACCAGGCTGTCGGGGCCGTAGCCGCTCGGCCGGCGCTCGGACAGTCCGCTGGTGCGCTGCGCGGGCAGGGCGCCGGGGTGGTTCTCGGGGCTCTCCGCCCAGGCGTCGGTGTCCGCCTCGGTGGCCGCAGCGGGCTTGGCTCCTGGTCCGTTCCTGCCGATCAGCCTCATGCCGACTCCCGCTCCCCCAGAGTGTCGCGGCAGCATCCCCCAGCCTGCGGCCGGCGGGACCCCGAGGCGACGTGCCCGAACCGACGGCCGGTCAGCGGCCGCGCAACGTCCCCCACGTGTCCCATCGTCGCATCACCCGCAACCCGCGTACACCTGCCCCGGCCGAATTCGGCGGGGCGGACCCGAAGCCGACGGAATTGCTTCGGCGCTTTGTCGATTTCCCGACAGTTCGGTCCCACAAACCCCGATGCCGGCGTCGTTGGCGACGGTCGATAGTACCGGAGCGGGCCCACACTCCCCCCGGTGACGACACGGGGGAACGACGAAGGCCCGGAGGAGATCCTCCGGGCCTTCGTGCTACTGAGTAGCGGGGACAGGATTTGAACCTGCGACCTCTGGGTTATGAGCCCAGCGAGCTACCGAGCTGCTCCACCCCGCGTCGGTGGTTAAACCATAGCACGGGTGCGAGGTGGAACAGGAATCGGTTGTCGCTGCTCAGGGGCTCGCGGTCGGCGTGCCCGTCGGGGCGGTGCTCGGCGCGGCGCTCGGCGTGCCCGTCGGGGTCGCCGCCGCGGACGGCGTCGCCGAGGGGGCGAGGCCGGCCTTCTGCTGGGCCGCGGCCAGCGCCTTGGCCGCCTCGCTCTGCGCCTTCTGCGCCTGGCCGAGGGCCACCCAGTCCCCCGCCTTGGCGGCGTTGTCGGCGTCGTTCTGCGCCTTCAGCACGTCCACGATCGCCTTCTGCAGCTCGGGCGTGACCGGGGCCCCGGGGGTCGGGGTGGTCGGAGTGGTGGGCGTGGTCGGGGTGGTGGGCGTGGTCGGGGTGGTGGGCGTGGTCGGCGTGGTGGTGCCGGGCGCGGTGGGCGTGACCGAAGCCCCGGTCACCGCACCGCCCAGCACCTTGGCCAGCGCCTTCTCCAGGTTGTCCTCGACCGCGACCACCGCGTTCTCGTTGCCGTAGGTCGCCAGCACCTTCTTCAGCACCGGCACCTTGGCGCTGCGGCCGATCAGGTAGACCGGCTCGACGTTGAGCAGGCCGCCGCCGACCGGCAGGGTCAGCAGGTTGCCGTACTCGATGTCGGAGTCGGTGCCGGTCTTCAGCAGGGTGAGCTGGTTGGCCACCAGCGGGTCCGAGTTGAACTTCGCCTGCACCTGCTTCGCCCCGAGCGCCCGGGAGTCGGTCTCCATCTTGGCGATCCGGATCTTCCCGTAGTCCGGGCCCGGGTCGGCGCTGACCGACATGAAGGCGGCCAGGTTGTCGCGCCCGCTCGGCGTGAACGACGTGGTGAGCGAGAAGCTCGCGGCCTTGGCGTCGGGCATCCGGACCGTCAGGTAGTACGGCGGCTGGACCTCGTTGGAGTTGGTGGTCGGGTCCGCCGGCACCTGCCAGATGTCGGTGCCGTTGAAGAAGCCGCCCGCGTCGGTCATGTGGTACTCGGCGAGCAGGTCGCGCTGCACCTTGAACATGTCCTGCGGGTAGCGCAGGTGCGGCATCAGCGTGTCCGGGATCTCGGCCTTCGCCTTGACGGTGTCCGGGAACGCCTTCATCCAGGTCTTCAGCACCGGGTCGTTCTCGTCCCACTGGTAGAGCGTCACCTCGCCGGTGTACGCGTCCACGGTGGCCTTGACCGAGTTGCGGATGTAGTTGACCTGGTTGGCGGCGGTCAGCAGCTCACCGCGCTGGTTGGTCAGCGAGTCCTTGGTGACGTCGCCCAGCGTCGTCTTGGAGGAGAACGGGTAGCCGTCCGAGGTGGTGTAGCCGTCCAGCACCCAGACCACCTTGCCCGGCTGGCCGTCGGGGCCCGCCTGCACCACCGGGTACGGGTCGGCGTCGATCGACAGCCAGGGCGCGACCTTCTCGACCCGCTCCTTGGGGGTGCGGTCGTAGATGACCTTCGCGCCGTCCTTGATCGCGCTGGAGTAGAGGATCTGCGGCTCGGCGAACTTCACCGCGTACGCGGCCCGGGTGAGCGGGTTGGACAGCGAGACGCCGCTGCCGCCGTCGTAGGTGGAGTGCACCGGGGTGCCGTCCTCGGCGGTGTAGTCGATGTCCTGGTAACCGCCGCCGACGATCGAGTACGTCGTGGTCTTCTCGCCGTAGTAGACCCGCTGCTGGTACGGGCCGAACGCGCCCTTGGTGGGCAGCGCGGACTCGGTGTAGACCGGGTTGCCGTTGGAGTCCACCTGGTTGCCCTTGGCAGCGATCACGCCGTAGCCGTGGGTGTAGTTGAAGTGGTCGTTGATCCAGTTCCGCTGGATGCCGTTGAGGTCCAGCTCGCGCACGCCCAGCACGGTGTCCTGGGCGCCGTACCGGTCCACGTCCAGCGACTTGGGGAAGGCGTAGTACTTCCGCTTCGCCTCGTTCTGCTGGAACGTCGGGCCGACCACGTTCGGGTCGAGCAGCCGGATGTCCGTGATGGTCTGGGCGTCCGGCTTCAGCGCGTCCGCGTTGGTCGCGTTCGCCGGGTTGTACGTGCTGACCTGGCTGTCCGCGATCCCGTACGCCTGCCGCGTCGCGTCGATGTTCTTCTGGATGTACGGCGTCTCCTTGGCCTGCTCGTTCGGCTTGACCTGGAACTGCTGCACGATCGCCGGGTACACCCCGCCGATCAGCACCGCCGACAGCACCATCAGCCCGAGGCCGATCAGGGCCGGGGCCCAGGTGCGGCGGATCGGGGTCAGGAAGAAGAGCACCGCGCAGATGATCGCGACGAAGAAGAGGATGGTCTTGGCCGGCAGGAACGCGTTGGCGTCCACGTAGCGCAGACCGGTCCAGCCGCCGACGCCCTTGTACGAGCCGGTCTTCACCGCCAGCGCGTACCGGTCCAGCCAGTACGCCGCCGCCTTCAGCAGCACGAAGACGCCGAGCAGCACCGCGAGGTGGCCCTGCGCACCGGCGCTGGCCCGGCGGCCCGGGCCCTGCAGCCGCAGGCCGCCGTACAGGTAGTGCACCAGCACCGAGGCCAGCAGCGAGACGATCACCGCGCTGAACGCGAAGCCGAGCACGAACTCGTAGAACGGCAGCTCGAAGGCGTAGAAGGAGACGTCCATGCCGAACTGCGCGTCCTTCACGCCGAAGGACGTCCCGTTGGTCCAGAGCAGCCAGGTCCGCCACTGGCCGGAGGCCGCGGCGCCGGCCACCAGACCGATCACCAGCGAGATCCCGATCAGCGTCCAGCGCTTGAACGGCGCCAGCCCGGACCGGTAGCGGTCCAGGCTCTGCTGCTCCACCGACATCGCCGACAGCGGCGGCCGCAGCCGGTGCGCCAGCCAGAGGTTGAAGCCGACGATCACCGCCATGAACAGGCCGAAGACGGCGAACAGGCCGATCTTCGTCCACAGCTGGGTGGTGAACACCGAGGAGTAGTGGACCGACTTGAACCAGAGCCAGTCCGTCCAGAACCCGGAGAACATGACGAACAGCAGGAACAGCACCGCGAGTACGCCCAGGGTCAGCAGGAGCACCCGCGCACGCCGGGAGGGCGGGCCTACCCTTCGCCGGAATCCCGGCCCTGAGCGTTCCGGCATCTGGAAGACCACGGTGGCACCTCGGCTGTGTCGTCTGGAGTCGGTCGTCAGTGAAACTAAACCAGGCTTTGGCCGAGTTCCCACCGTTAGCAGACGGTTACTCCGCCCCCGCGGGCGCCGTGGCGCCGCCCGGGGGCACCGGCGTGTGAGGATTGAGGCATGTCCGATGTCTCCAATTCCCCCGACGACGTCTCCAAGCTCCCGGCCGCCAGCCCGCTGACCCGGGCCGCCCTGGAGATCGACGAGTACGCCGCCACCCTCGGCTGGGACCTCCCGGCCCGCCTGTTCGCCCTGGTGGACAGCGCCGCGCTGCGCAAGGCCGACCCCCGGATCGCGAAGCAGCTCGGCCTCGGCGAGAGCGACGAGGCCGGCCTCACCCCGGTCGAGCAGGACGAGCTGCCGGCCGGCATGGAGCTCGACAAGTTCCTCGGCACCATCGCCTGGCCCGACGCCGTGGCCGGCTGCGCCCTGGTGGTCGAGCGGCTCATGCTGCCGCCGGGCTCCGAGCAGTCCCGCCCGCGCAACGCCAGCGACGCCCAGCTCGCCGAGTGGGTGGCCAACCACCCCAAGCGCGAGGAGGTGCGGATCACCGCCGCCGTGCTGCGCGACGGCAAGAAGGAGATCGCCCTGCGGCTGCGGTCGAAGGATGCCGCCCGCGAGGTGCTGACCGGCCCCGACCTGGTGCCGGGCCTGACCGAGGCCCTGCTGGCGACCTTCGCCTGATCCCGGACGGCCGGGGCCGCCCGGCTACTTGGCGCAGGACGGCAGCGCGGAGGTCTGGCCGGAGCGGATCTGCTCCAGCGACTTCAGCGCGCCGTCCAGCGTCTCGGCCTTGACCAGGGTCAGCCCGGACGGGGTGTTCTTGCCGGCCTCGGCACAGTTCGCGGCCGGGGTGAAGAAGTACTCGGCCCCGGCGTCCCGGGCGGCGATCAGCTTCATCGATATCCCGCCGATCGGGCCCACCTTGCCGGCGTCGTCGATGGTGCCGGTGCCCGCGACGAACCGGCCGCCGGTGAGGTCCTCGGGCGTCAGCTTGTCGATGATGCCGAGCGAGAACATGAGCCCGGCGCTGGGCCCGCCCACGTCCTGCAGGCCGATGTCGATCTGGAACGGGTAGGTGTGCCGCACGCCGGGGCGGATGCCGACCATCGCGCTGCCGGTGTCCGGGGACTTCACGGTCGGCACGGTGATGTCGGTGCGGGCCGCCGACGGATCGGTCTTGGCGGCGTCCTTGGCCATCGGCACCACGGTGAAGACCACCGACTCGCCGGGCTGGTGCTTGGTGACGGCCTTGGCCACGCCCTCCGCGTCGGTCACCGGCGCGCCGTCGACGGCGACGATCCGGTCGCCGGCGTGCAGCCGGCCCTCGGCCGGGGCACCGGCGGTGACCGACTGGACGATCAGCTCGTTGCCGACCGGGATGCCGAGCTGGGTGAGCGCCGCCGTGCGCGCGTGGTCCTCGGAGAGCGCGAACTCCTCGGCGTTCTGCTTCTTCGCGTCCGCGTCCGTCTGCCCCTTCGGGTAGACGTTGTCGTGCGGCACCACCAGGACGTCGTCCCGCAGCCACCCGACCACCGCGTTGACCAGGCTGGGCTCGTACTTGGCCCCGGTGACCTGGACGGTGGTCATGTTGAGGTGCCCGCTCACCGGGTAGGACTCGTGGCCGGTGACGGTGATCACCGGTGTGCCCGTCTTCTCCTGCACGCCGAGCGTGTTGTACGTCGGCCCCGGGCTCATCTCGGTGTACGGCACCTTCATCAGCACCGAGACGCAGAGCAGCGCTATGAGCAGCAGGGTGGCGGCGAGCATCGTCGCAGAGCGGCGTGGCATGCCTCGACAGTACGGGACGCGGGTGACGCGGCGCCCCCCGGGCTACCGGCCCGAGCCCTCGCCCCGCCCGGCGTCGGCGGTGGTGCGTTCCATCGCGGCCATGAAGCGCCGGTGTTCGGCGAGGGAGGCGGGGTCCCCGGTGGCCCGCGGAGCCCGCTGGGCCCAGCCAGCCCAGACGGTGGCGAGCAGCGCGGCGACAACCGGAATGATCAACCAGGCGAGCACAGCCATGTCAGTACTCCCAGCTCGTCGTGTCTATGAGCAGATTAACCACCCCGCCGGACAACGCGGACGGCGCCGTCCGGGTTACGGGACAGCCGATCGGCTCACTGCCAAGGAGTATTCGGCGCAGCGGCCCACACCCGTTCGAGTGAGCGCCCGGCGCGCCTGCGTGCCGACGGTGTTCGGGCAGGTCAGCAGCTTCCGGCGCCGACCCACTCCTCCTCGCCGTCGGAGAAGACCTGGTGCTTCCAGATCGGCACCTCGTGCTTGAGGTCGTCGATCAGCCGGCGGGCGGCGGCGAAGGCCTCACCCCGGTGGGCGCAGGAGACGGCGACGATCACGGCCTTGTCCGTGATCTCCAGCCGTCCGATGCGGTGCACCGCGGCGAGCGCCTTGACCGGGAAGTCGGCGACGACCTTCTCGGCGATCCGGCGCATCTCCTGCTCGGCCGTGGGGTGGCAGCTGTACTCCAGCGCGGCCACCGACTTGCCGCCGTCGTGGTCACGGACCGTCCCGACGAAGACGGTCGTGCCGCCGGCCGCGTCGTCGCCAACCGCCTCGTACACCTCGTCGAGCGAGAGCGGGGTGTCGCGGACGGCGAGCAGGCGGATGGGGTCGTGGTTCTCGGACATGCCCCCATGATTCCCCATCCCGAGCGGGTTCGGGCAAGGGGCTTCCGTATCACGATTGCGAAATTTCGCATCGTGAGAAGCGGGAGCGGTTTTCGGGCGCGCGCCGGGGCCCGGAGCGCGCGCGAAATGCACCGCGGGGCCGTGGGGGCCGCGGGACCGTGGGGCCCCGCGGTCCGGGGCAGCGGGGGAGCTCCGGCGGGAGGCTCAGGCGGGCGGGAACCGGCGGGCGGGCCCGGCCCGCCGGGCCCCGGCGGGCCGGCTCAGAAGCGGCGCCGCTTGCGCGCCCGCCGGACCAGCGCCGCCGTACCGACCAGCGCCACCGTCGCCCCGGCCGCACCCAGACTGGTGGCGGCCTCCTTGCCGCCCAGCCGGCGCCCGGCCACCGCGTGCTTGCCCGACACCTGGGCCAGCAGTTCGGCCAGCACCTGCTCGTTGCTGTAGAGCGGCCGCCAGCCCGCCTCGTGCAGCCGGCTGCCGGAGACCACCCACGGGTACATGGTGTAGGCGAGGTCCCCCGCCGGTGCGGGGGTCAGGCCGAGCCGGTGCAGCCGGGCCGCGGTGCCGAGCGCCAGCGAGGCCGGCAGCTCCATCCGCCGGATGCCCGACAGCCGCTCCACGTCCTCCTGCTCCAGCCAGCCGTCGCAGCCGACCGTCACCTCCCCCTCGACCAGCCCGAGCGCCGCGTACTCCAGCGCCGCCGCCAGGTCGTCCACGTGGCAGAACTGCCAGCACGGCCGCGAACCGGCCACCACCAGCAGCCTCGGCGCCTCGAAGTGCCGGGTCAGCACGGTGTCGACGCCCGGCCCGACCACCACGGCCGGCCGCAGCACCGTCACCTGCAGGCCCGGGTGGGCGCGCGGGGCCCGCCGGGCCAGCCGCTCGATCTCCAGCAGGTCCCCGACCAGCGAGGCCTCCTCGGTGGCCCGCAGCTCGGAGTCCTCGGCCAGCGGCACCTCGTTGTCGGCCAGCGCGCCGTAGACCATCGCCGAGGTGCAGAGCACGACCCGGTGCACGCCGGCCGCCGCGGCGGCGGTCAGCACGGTCTGCGCGCCGCGCACGTTGTAGGCGCTGCGGGCGCGCGGGTCGGACTCCATCCCGAGGTCCATCGCCAGGTGGACCACCACGTCCACGCCGGACAGCCGCTCGGCCACCGCGGGGTCGCGAACGTCGAGAATGCGCCACTGCACACCCGGCACCTCGCCCCGGCGGTCGTCGACCGCGAGGACCTTCTTGACCCCGGGCGAGGCCACCAGGCGGGCCGCGACGCGCTCGCCGAGCACCCCTGCGGCACCCGTGACGGCCACGGTCAGCGGCCTTCCGCCGTAGGCTGGAGGCGGCGACGCCGTGGTGTCCGGGGCGTCCTCTCCTCCGGTCAGCCCAGAGCGAACGTCCGAAGGCGGGGAACTCACCGGCCATCCTCCACGGTTAGCTTATGTGCGTACGTACGTGTGTCACGTACGTCCATCCTGCCCGAGGCGGAGGCCCGGCGGTGCACCCGGCGCGGACCAGCCGCGCGGGAGCCGCCCACCGGCCGCGAGTCCCCCCGCTCCGCCGACCGCCCCGGGCCCGCAGACCTACCGCCACCACCCGCATGACGGCCGACCGGATCGAGGACCCCGTGAGCGACCTTCCCTTCGGATTCGGCGTTCCGCCAGAGGAGCCCGAGGACGGAAAGGCCAAGCCCGAGGACGCCAAGGGCGGGCCCGGCGACGAGCAGAAGAAGGAGCAGGGCGGCCCGCAGTCGTTCGGCTTCGCCGGCGGGAACCCGTTCGGCGCGCTGTTCGGGATGGGCATGCCCGGCGGCCCCGGTGCCCCCGGCACGCCCGGCGGCGCCGACAACCCGTTCGCGGCGATGTTCGGCGGCCTCAACCCCAACGACCTCGGCGCCGCGTTCCAGCAGCTCGGGCAGATGCTCTCGTTCGAGGGCGGCCCGGTGAACTGGGACCTCGCCAAGGACATCGCCCGGCAGACCGTGGTGGCCGAGCCCGCCGAGGGCAAGAGCAAGGACCGGTCGGTGAGCGCGGCCGAGCGCTCCGCCGTCGACGAGTCCCTGCGCCTCGCCGACCTCTGGCTCGACGGCGCCACCGAGTTCCCCTCCGGCGCCGGCACCGCCGTCGCCTGGAGCCGCGCCGAGTGGATCGAGGCCACCCTCCCGGTCTGGAAGGACCTCGTCGACCCGGTCGCCGAGCGCGTCGGCAACGCCATGGGCGGCGTGCTGCCCGAGGAGATGCAGGCCGTGGCCGGCCCGCTGATGGGCGTGATGCGCTCCATGGGCGGCGCCATGTTCGGGACCCAGATCGGCCAGGCGCTCGGCGCGCTGGCCGCCGAGGTGGTCGGCTCGACCGACGTGGGCCTCCCGCTCGCCCCGGCCGGCCGGGCCGCGCTGCTGCCGCAGAACATCGCCGAGTTCGGCGAGGGCCTGAACGTCCCCGCCGACGAGGTCCGCCTCTACCTCGCCCTGCGCGAGGCCGCCCACCAGCGCCTCTTCGCCCACGTGCCGTGGCTGCGCGCCCACCTGTTCGGCGCCGTCGAGGCCTACGCCCGCGGCATCAAGGTCGACACCTCCCGGATGGAGGAGCTGGTCGGCCAGCTCGACCCGAGCAACCCCGAGGCGCTCCAGGAGGCCCTGGCCGGCGGCCTGCTCCAGCCCGAGGACACCCCCGAGCAGAAGGCCGCGCTCGCCCGGCTGGAGACCGCCCTGGCGCTGGTCGAGGGCTGGGTCGACGCGGTCGTCCACGCCGCCGCCGAGCCGCACCTGCCGCAGGCCGCGGCGCTGCGCGAGACCGTCCGCCGCCGCCGTGCGGCCGGCGGGCCCGCCGAGCAGACCTTCGCCACCCTGGTCGGCCTGGAGCTGCGCCCGCGCCGGCTGCGCGACGCCTCCCGGCTCTGGGCGCTGCTCGCCGACGCCCGGGGCATCGAGGGCCGCGACGACCTCTGGCAGCACCCCGACATGCTCCCCACCGCGGCCGACCTGGACGACCCGGACGCCTTCGTGCACCGGGACTCGGCCGACGGCCTGGAGGGCGGCATCGACTTCGCCGCGATCGACAAGCTTCTCGGCGAGGCCGCCGCGGGCGGCGCGTCCGGCACCTCGAAGCCGGCCGAGCCGGGCACCGGGAAGCCGGACCTGCAGAAGAAGGACGACGAGGACGGAAAGGGCGAGCCCACCGCATGACGCTCACCGAGACGGGCTCCTCCGCCCTGCACGCGGACGCCGTCGACACCCTGGGCCGCTGGCGCCCGGCCGACCCGGAGCAGGAGCTGCTGCGCCGGGACTACCTCGCCCACCTCGCCGAGCAGCCCGAGGGCCTGTTCCGCTCCTGCCTGCCCGCGCACGTCACCGCGAGCGCCGCGGTCATCGACCCGGCCGCCGGGCGGGTGCTGCTCACGCTGCACCCCAAGGTCGGCCGGTGGCTGCAGATGGGCGGCCACTGCGAGCCGGGCGACCGCGACCTGGCCTCGGCCGCGCTGCGCGAGGCCACCGAGGAGTCGGGCATCCCGGACCTGGTGCTGCTGGCCGTGGACGGCCTGCCGGTGCCGGCCAAGCTCGACCGGCACCAGGTCCGCTGCACCGGCAAGGACCAGCCGGAGAACACCCACCTGGACGTCCAGTACATCGCGGTCGCCCCGCCCGGGGCGCAGGCGCTGATCAGCGAGGAGTCGCTGGACCTGCGCTGGTTCGACTACGACCGCCTGCCCGAGCTGACCGACCACTCGGTGCGTGACCTGGTGGCGCGGGCCCGGAAGCTGACCGGCTGACGCCGGGGCGCGACACGGCGAAGGGGCGCGGACTGTACGGTCCGCGCCCCTTCCGCGTGTTCGGGCGGTCGGCCCCGGCTCAGTCGGCCCGGGCGGCTCAGCCGGGCCGGCCCGCGTCAGCCGCAGGAGGCGGCGGGATCCGGGTCCTGCGGACCGGCGTGCCGGGCCCCGGGGATGTGCGGCAGCCGTGCCGCCGACACCACGCCCTCCAGGTAGCCGCGGGCCCGCTCGGTGCGCGGGTAGGCCTCCAGCAGCGCCCAGAAGGCGGGCCCGTGGTCCGGCACCAGCAGGTGGGCCAGCTCGTGCAGCAGCACGTAGTCGACGACGTACTCCGGCATGCCCTGCAGCCGGTGGGAGAGCCGGATGGTCCGCTCGCTGGGCGTGCAGGAGCCCCAGCGCGAGTTCTGGTTGGTGACCCAGCGGACCTGCAGCGGCCGGGCCCGGCCGCCGAGGTACCCGGCGGACAGCTCGCGCGCCCGGGCCGCCAGGGCGTCGTCGCCGAGTACCCGGCGGCTCTCCTGGGCGGCCAGCTTCTCCAGCATCTGGGCGACCCAGCGCTGCTCCTCGGCGTGCGACATCCGGGCGGGGATCAGCACGATGGTGCGGTCGCCCTCGCGGTACGCGGAGACGGTGCGGCTACGGCGGGCGCTGCGGCGGACCTCGACCCGGGAGCGGTCGGGGTGCCGGTCGGCGTGGACGTCCGCGTGCGGGGCGGACGACGGGGCGTCCGCGGAGCTCGGCCGCTGATCCGGGCGCCCGCGCGTGCTCGGCGCCGCCACCTGCGACCCGGACGCTGCACGGGCACGCCGCCGCGACGCCGGGGGATGGGAGTCCCGTTCGGCTGCCATGGCACACGACGTTACCCGGTATCACTGACAGAAGTCCGCTGCCGTGGCCGAAATCTTTCGTGGAGTGATCGGGAACGAAAAGCCGACAGCAGGTGTCCGGAACCCGACCCCGGGCCGACCGGCGGGTTATCCACAGGGCGTGCGAACGGATGTTGTGATCATGAGGCCGGGCCTGTGGACAACCCGGCGCACGGGGCCCGGCCGATCCGGCATGCTGCCGGCAGCCGTCCGGAAACGATCGGAAGGGAGGCCGCCGTGCGCCTCACCCTGAAGCCCGCCCTCTCCCGCGGCTGGCGGGACTCCGAGACCCTGCAGTTCGGGACCGTCCAGCGCTACGCCGGGGTGCTCGACAACGTGGACGCGGCCCTGCGCGACTTCCTGGAACTGCTCGACGGGACGCGCGACCGGGCCGCCCTGCTGGAGGCCGGCGAGCGGGTGGGCCTCGGGCGGGAGCCGGCCGGCGCCCTGCTCGACCGCCTGGAGCGGACCGGGCTGCTCGACGACGCGGACGCCGCGGGCGCCGCGCTGGCCTGCTTCCCGCAGCCGCTCCGGGAGCTGCTCGGCCCCGACCTCGCCTCCCTCTCGCTCGTCCACTCCGGCCCGGGCGCCGGGCCGGCCGTCCTGGCCCGGCGCGCCGAGCGGCGGGTGGAGGTCCGCGGCGCCGGGCGGGTCGGCGCGGCGATCGCCGCCGTCCTCGCGGCGGGCGGCACCGGCACGGTCACCGTGGCGGACCACGGCCGGGTCCGGCCCGGGGACTGTTCCCCCGCCGGGCTGCCGCCGTCCGACACCGGGCGGCTGCGCGTCACCGCCGCCCGCGAGGCCGTCGACCGGGCCTCGGCCCGGCGGGCGCCGGCGGGCCCGCGGCGCGCCCCCGACCGGCGCCCGCCCGACCTGGTGGTGCTGGCGCCCCGGGACGGCAGCGGCGCCTTCGCCGGCGGCACGCACGCCGCCCGGCAGCTGCTGCGCGGCGGCGTCCCCCACCTGTACGTCGGGGTGGTCGAGGAGATCGGCGTGGTCGGCCCGCTGGTGGTTCCGGGCCGCTCGGCCTGCGGCCACTGCCTGGTGCTCGCCCGCGAGGACGAGGACGCGGCCTGGCCGCGACTGCTCGCCCAGCTCGCCGACGAGGGCCCCGGCCGGGCCCGCACCCCGGCCTGCGACACGGCGCTCGCCACCGCGGTGGCCGGGATCGCCGCCCTGCACGTCGGGCTCCACCTCGACGGCCTCCGCGCGCCCAGCGTGAACGGCTGGTGCGAGGTCTCGGCGGCGGACGGCATGGCCCGCCGACTGCGACTGAAGGGGCATCCGGACTGCGGCTGCCTCTGGCAGCCCATGCCGCCGGGCTGAGGCCCTCGCCCGACCACCGTCGGATCCGTGACGCGAATCACAGTCGCGCGGGCCGGGGTGGATCGCCCACCATGGGACGACCTTCCGCGGCCGACCGGGGCCGTGCGCCAGGACAGGCCCGGGTCGGCCAGGACGGTCGGACGGCCGGATGGTGCCAGGGGGACCAGGGAGGACCGGAGAGAACCAGGGAGGACCGCCCGATGCCGGCCGAGGCCGCGCCCGACACCCCCGAGACCGACACCGCACTCGTGCGGCGACTGCTGCAGGCGCAGTTCCCGCACTGGGCGGACCTGCCCCTGCGGCGTGTCGAGCCCGGCGGCTCGGACCACGTGATCCACCGGCTCGGCGACACCATGGCGGTCCGCCTGCCGCGCGGCGACTGGGCGGCCGGACAGGCCGAGAAGGAGCACGTCTGGCTGCCCCGGCTCGCGCCGCGGCTGCCGCTGGCGGTCCCGGTCCCGCTCGCGGTGGGCACCCCGGCCTTCGGCTACCCCTGGCACTGGTGCGTCGCCCGGTGGCTGGACGGCGCCACGCCGACCGCGGCGGACCTCACCGACCCGCAGGTGACGGCCGCCCAGCTGGCCGGGTTCCTGACCGCCCTTCAGGCCGTCCCGACGGCCGACGACCTGGCCGCCGGGCCGCACAACGGCTCCGTCGGGGCCCCGCTGGCCACCCGGGACGTGCTGACCCGGGACGCCGTCGCCGCCGTCGCCGGGGACTTCGACGCGGGCCTGCTCACCGCCGTGTGGGAGGCCGCCCTCGCGGCGCCCGCCTGGGACCGGCCGCCGGTCTGGGTGCACGGCGACCTGCACACCGGCAACCTGCTGGCCGTCGACGGGCGGCTCTCGGCGGTCATCGACTTCGGCGGGCTGGGCGTCGGCGACCCGGCCTGCGACCTGGTGATCGCCTGGACGCTGCTGGACGCGCCGACCCGGGAGACCTTCCGCGCGGCGCTGGGCGTCGACGACGCCACCTGGCTGCGCGGCCGCGGCTGGGCGCTGACCACCGGTCTGAACGCGTACAAGCACTACGCGGCGACCGACCCGCGGGTGGCCGCCGCCACCCGGCACCAGATCACCCGGGCGGTCGCCGGCTTCGGCTGAGCGGCACCCGGCTCGGCGGGTCCGGAGATCCGGGCCGGGGCCGGGGAGGTGAGCGGGCACAATGGCGTAGTGATGGTCGGCCCCCGACGACGGGGTGCCGTGGGCGTGTGAATGGAGGCCCGGGTGAGCGATCTTCCGCGCAAGGCAGTGACCCGCACGGCACGGCTCGCCGCCCTGCCCCTGGGGATCGCGGGTCGAGCCACGCTCGGCCTGGGCAAGCGGATCGGCGGCCGGTCGGCCGACGTGGTGACGGCCGAGCTCCAGCAGGCCACCGCCGACCAGCTGTTCAAGGTCCTGGGCGAGCTCAAGGGCGGGGCGATGAAGTTCGGGCAGGTGCTGTCCGTCTTCGAGGCGGCACTGCCGGAGGAGGTCGCCGGCCCCTACCGGGCGGCCCTGACCAAGCTGCAGGACGCCGCTCCCCCGATGCCCGCGGCCAAGGTGCACGCGGCGCTCGCCGAGCGGCTCGGCAAGGACTGGCGGAAGCTCTTCATCGAGTTCGACGACCGGCCGGCCGCCGCCGCGTCGATCGGCCAGGTGCACAAGGCCGTCTGGCACGACGGCCGCACGGTCGCGGTCAAGGTCCAGTACCCGGGAGCGGGCGACGCCCTGCTGGCGGACCTCTCGCAGCTGAGCCGGGTGGCCTGGCTGCTCGGGCCGCTGATCCCCGGCCTCGACATCAAGCCGCTGATCACCGAGTTGCGCGAGCGGGTCGCCGAGGAGCTGGACTACGAGCTGGAGGCGCAGGCCCAGCGCCGGCACGCCGAGGAGTTCGCCGGGGACCCGGACATCGTCGTGCCCGAGGTGGTGGCACAGGCCGACCAGGTGCTGGTCACCGAGTGGATGGACGGCACCCCGCTGGCCGAGGTGATCGCCGGCGGCACCCAGGAGGAGCGCGACCGGGCCGGGCACCTGCTGGCCCGGTTCCTGTTCGCCGGCCCGTCCCGGACCGGACTGCTGCACGCCGACCCGCACCCGGGCAACTTCCGGCTGCTGAAGGACGCCGGGCCGGCCACCGGCTGGCGGCTGGGCGTGCTGGACTTCGGCACCGTGGACCGGCTGCCGGGCGGACTGCCCGCCCCGATCGGGGCCTCGCTGCGGATGGCGCTGGACGGCGACGCGGCGGGCGTCCTGGAGATGCTGCGCGAGGAGGGCTTCGTCAAGCCCTCGATCGAGCTGGACCCGGACGCGGTGCTGGACTACCTGCTGCCGATCATCGAGCCGGCCACGGTGGACACCTTCCACTTCACCAGAGCCTGGATGCGGGCCCAGGCGGCCCGGATCGCCGATCCGCGCTCGCCCGCGTACAACCTGGGCAAGCAGCTCAACCTGCCCCCGGCCTACCTGCTGATCCACCGGGTCACCCTGAGCACCATCGGGGTGCTCTGCCAGCTGGGCGCCAACGCACCGTTCCGGGCGGAGATGCTGCGCTGGCTCCCCGAGTTCGAGCCGGCCCGGAAGGTCTGAGCCGAGGGACGAGCACACTGCCCGCCCCGAACGTCTGAGGCGAGGGGCGAAAACACGGCCGCAGGCCGCTCCCCACTGAGGGGGGCGGCCTGCGGCACGACGGGGGTGGAGCTGTCCGGCTCCGGGCGCTACATCAGCGCGACGGCGATGGCCTTGCGGGCCCGCAGCGAGGCCCGCTCGGCCTTCTGCTTGAGCCGCCGGGCCCGGACGACCCGGGAGACGAGCCGTTCGTGCTCGGCCTCCTGGAGGCGCTCTTGCATATGGGCCCGGGCCAGGGATTCGTGGAGGAGTTGCATTTCGAGGGTCCTGTTCTGGATCTGAAGTTCGGTGGTCTGCTCGGCGCGGACGGTCGGATCGATGGCGGCGGCGGTCATGTGGTGGTCCTGCTCGTGGTGATGCGCTGGGAAGTGGACGGTGCGGGCTGCGTCGGCCTTGGCGGCTGCGATTCGCACGGAGCGGCGGAGGGCGGTGTCCAGCGGGGGCTGCTCTCCCCGGCGGACGGCCTCGGCTCCGAGCGCGGGGTTCACGCCGCGACCTCGGTCTTGCGCGGACGGCCACGCGGCCGCTTGCGGGCCACGACGACACCCTGGACGAAGAGCTCGCCACCCCAGACGCCCCACGGCTCGCGCCGCTCCAGGGCGCCGGCCAGACAGGCCTCCTTGACCGGGCAGGTGCCGCAGAGGGACTTCGCGTACTCGACGTCGGCCGGCGTCTCCGCGAAGAAGACCTCCGGGTCGAAGGCGCGGCAGGGGATGGGGAGACCGAGCGCCTCGGCCTGCTCGATCGAGGTGAGCTGCATCAGGGAAACCTCCGGGGGGTCGGCCTGGTCGGCCTTGGTGATCTGACTTGTCGTCGGTACGGACGGGGTGGGCGGCGTGATGACCGTGGACACTGTGGGCGTCTTCCTCGTCTTCTCAGTGGGTCCGGCCAGCTGACTGGTGGGGCTGGGCCGGAGGCCCCGGGGGGCCTGGGGGGTCTTGCGTACCGGACAAAACAGAAGGGCCGCGGATCCCGGTGTGACGGGTTCCGCGGCCCTGGAGGTGCCGACCTGAGGCTGACTCAGGTTCGTTCTCTCCAGGGTTCAGGCCCGCGGAAGGCCCGCATCCGGACGGCCGTGGCGCCCATAAAGGCGGCCGTGGCCGTAATGATCTGCTGCTTGTTCTGCTTCTGGGCGTTTCCGGCACCGATGACCTGCGCATAGCCGCCATGCTTGGCGGCGGCTACGGCCGCCTTCGGTGCCTGGGTCGGTCGCTCATCACGCAGGGAGCGCGACAGCTCGACCGAGGCCCAGTCACGGGACAGACCGGTCTCGACAGAGGTGCCGCCGATGCCACGCTCCATGCCCGTGCCGCACAGATCAGTGTGTCCGAGACCACTGACAGCGGAGGCGAGGGAGGCGGGGACGACGGAGACACCGGTGGCGTCGAGACCCAGACCGGTTCCGCCCAGCACGGCGAGAGCCCGCAGGCGGGCGGCACGCAGGGAGGCAGCGACGGCGGTCTGGCCAGTCATTTTGGTGATCATGGTGGTTTCCACTGCCTTCGCCTCCTCTCGGCGTCTCGCGGAGCCTGGTCTCCCGGGCTCCGAACTGTTCGGATGTCTGTCTCGGTGGTGCAGGTGAAGCTCTGTGATGCAAGTGAAGTCGGCGGGCGCACGAGGACATGGCACGGGCGTCACCCCGTGCGATCGCGTCCCCTTGACCGCTCCGGCAGGCTATTGCGCTCCCGGTACGGCGCGCAAACTATTTTTCCGGCGAGTTTCCCGATGAGTTCCCGGACGCCACACGGCACCGACTCGCATCGCCCAGGACCGGCTCAGGCCGGTTCGCCCGGATCGCCGTCCACGACGTCGACCGGATCCTCCTCGGGCTCCTCCCCCGCACACAACGAGAGCACGGCTGCCCCGTACTTGTCCAGCTTCATCGCGCCGACCCCCGAGATCACCGCCAGCTCCTGCCGGCTCGCGGGGACGTCCTCGGCGATCGCCATCAGCGTCGCGTCGGTGAAGACGACGTAGGCCGGCGCGCCCTGCTTCCGGGCCTGCCCGGCCCGCCACTCGCGCAGCCGCTCGTACAGCGCCTCGTCCATCGTCGAGGGGCAGCTCTCGCAGCGGCGCAGCTTGCGCTCGACCGCCTCGGTGAGCACCCGCTCGCAGACCCGGCAGGTGACCGGGCCGCGCACCCGGCGGCCGGCCTGGCGCTCGCCCGGCTCGACCCCGCCGCGCCCGCCCCGGCCCCCGGAGCGTGCACCCGGTGCGCCGGACCCCGGGCGCAGCCCGTCCAGGAAGCGGGTCGGCTTCCGGCTCGCCCGGCCGCCCGGGGAGCGCGAGAGCGCCCAGGAGAGCGAGAGGTGCTTGCGGGCCCGGGTGACGCCGACGTAGAGCAGCCGGCGCTCCTCCTCGACCTGCTCGTCGGTCTTGGCGTAGATGATCGGCAGGGTGCCCTCGGTGAGGCCGACCAGGAAGACGGCGTCCCACTCCAGACCCTTGGCCGCGTGCAGCGAGGCCAGCGTGACGCCCTCGACGGCCGGCGCGTGCTGCGCGGCGGCACGGGCGTCCAGCTCGGCGACGTAGGCGGCGAGGTCGGCGGGCCCCCCGGCGGCGGTCTGCGCCCGCTCGAACTCCTCGGCCAGCCGGACCAGCGCGGCCAGCGACTCCCAGCGCTCGCGCACCGCGCCGGAGCCGGCCGGCGGCTCGGCGGTGAAGCCGCGGGTGGCGAGCACCGCGCGGACCTGGGCGGCGAGGCCCGGCGCGCCGTCGGTGAGCGGGTCGGAGCCGGCCCGGGCGGCGCCGCGCAGCAGCACCCCGGCGTCGCGAACCTCGGGCCGCTCGAAGAACCGCTCGGCGCCCTTGAGCTGGTAGGGGACGCCGAGGTCGGAGAGCGCCTGCTCGTAGACCTCGGACTGCCCGTTGGTGCGGAAGAGCACCGCGACCTCGCTGGCCCGCACGCCGGCCGCCAGCAGCTCCTGGATCCGGCGGCCGGTGGTCTCGGCCTCGGTCGGCTCGTCCTCGTACTCGGTGTACACCGGCTCGGGGCCGGCCTCGCGCTGCGAGACCAGCTCCAGCCGGTGCCGGGCGGCCTGCCCGCGGGCCTGGGCGAGCAGCCCGTTGGCCAGGTGAACGACCTGGGGGGTGGAGCGGTAGTCGCGGACCAGCTTGACCACCGTCGCCTCGGGGTGGCGGGTGCGGAAGTTCAGCAGGTAGTCGGGGGTGGCGCCGGTGAACGAGTAGATCGTCTGGCTGGCGTCGCCGACCACGCAGAGGCTGGCCCCGCCGTCGGGGCCGGTCCACTGGTCGAGCAGCCGCTGCTGGAGCGGGGAGACGTCCTGGTACTCGTCGACGGTGAAGTGCCGGTACTGGGCGCGGACCTGGTCGGCGATGTCCGGCCGGTCCTCCAGGATGGCGGCGGTCAGCAGCAGGACGTCCTCGAAGTCGATGACGCCGCGGCGGGTCTTCGTCTCCTCGTAGACGCGGTAGACCTGGGCGGTCTCGGCCGGGTCGCGCGGGGCCTCGCGGCCCGACTTCTGCACCGCGGTGGGGTAGTCCTCGGGCCCGATCTGGGTGACCTTGGCCCACTCGACCTCGGCGGTGAGGTCGCGCAGCTCGGTGCGCTGGACCCGCAGCCCGCAGCGCGCGGCGGCCTCGGCGACCAGCTGGACCTTGCGCTCCAGCAGCTGCGGCACCGGCCCGCCGACGGCGCGCGGCCAGAAGTACTGGAGCTGGCGCAGGGCGGCGGCGTGGAAGGTGCGGGCCTGGACGCCCTCGGCGCCGAGCTGGCGCAGCCGGCCGCGCATCTCGCCCGCCGCGCGGGCGGTGAAGGTGACGGCGAGGACCTGCGCGGGCTGGTAGACGCCGCTGCGCACGCCGTAGGCGATCCGGTGGGTGATTGCGCGCGTCTTGCCCGTCCCGGCGCCGGCCAGGACGCAGACGGGCCCGTGCAGGGCGGTGGCGACGGCCCGCTGCTCGGGGTCGAGCCCGGCGAGCACCGCGTCGGGGCCGGTGGCGGGCCCGGCACCGCCGAAGTCGAACGGGCTGCCGCTCAAGAGGTCTTCCTGCATGCGTTCCATCCTCTCAGCCGGGTGGGACAACCCGGGAGGAGTTGTCCACAGGAGCGGTGTGATCGCAGGATGATCGCTGCGCACCCGGCCGAGCGAGCCGAAGGGGCGCGCCGGTGCCGAAAGGGAGAAGCGAGGAGGCCCCGAGGTACGAGGGGCCTTGGAGCGCCGACCGTCGGCACCGGGTCGGAGCGCCCCGGAGGCGAGCCGAGGCCCGAACGAGCGAGCCGAAGGGGCGCGCCGGTGCCGAAAGGGAGAAGCGAGGAGGCCCCGAGGTACGAGGGGCCTTGGAGCGCCGACCGTCGGCACCGGGTCGGAGCGCCCCGGAGGCGAGCCGAGGCCCGAACGAGCAGCACGCGGAATGACCGATGTCCGGCGAGCGTTCTCCTGCGAGATCGCACGCCCCCTCTCCGAAGGAGTCCCCTCGATGTCCGGCAGCGTCACGATGTACAGCACGACCTGGTGCGGCTACTGCAACCGACTCAAGAGCCAGCTGGACCGTGAAGGCATCGGCTACACCGAGATCAACATCGAGGAGGACCCGGCGTCGGCGTCCTTCGTCGAGTCCGTGAACAACGGCAACCAGACCGTGCCGACCGTGCTGGTGGTGCCGGAGGGCGGCGGCGAGCAGGTCGTCATGACCAACCCGAGCCTGCTGCAGGTGAAGAAGGCCCTCGCGGCCTGACCCGCCCCCGGGTACGACGGCCCGGTCCGGCGCGTCACGGCGCGTCGGCCCGGGCCGGGTCGACCGGGGCGGCGGGCGCCGGCAGCTGGGCGCGGGCGGCGAGGTCGCCGACGCCGTAGACGAGCCGGCTGCGGTCGGCGGAGTAGCGCGTCTCGATCACCCGGACCGGCCCGCGCCGGTCGTACGTCACCCGGGTCTGGACCACCAGCGGCACCCCGGGGCCGCCCTGGAACCACTGCGCCTCCTCCGGTCCGGGCATCCGCGCCACCAGGTGGTCGACGGCGCCGATCTCGGTGCGGCCGAGCGCGGCGAGCACCGACTCGTCGCCGCCCTCGATCTGGTCCGGCTCCATCAGCGGGGTGCCGGCGGCGAGGCCGGCCCGGTAGTGGCTCTCCTCGATGGAGTAGGGCTCGCGGTCCAGCAGCCGCAGCTGGCGCCGGACCACGATGGCCTCGCCGGCCCGCAGCCCGAGCCGCTCGGCGATGTCGCCCCGGGCCCGGACGATCATCATCTCGAAGTCGACGGTGAGCTCCCGTCCGGCCTCGGCCGCCTCGCCCCGGTAGACGGCGGAGGGCAACGCCAGGCAGTCCCGCAGCCCGACCAGCGGGTCCCGCGGCGCCGACCGCAGCGCGGGGCCGTACGCCCGGTGGTCCAGGACGGGGTGCTCCCGCAGATACGTGCCCTTGCCCTGGAGGCGGACCAGCCGGCCCTCGTTGACCAGGACGTCGACGGCCAGCCGGACGGTGTTGCGGGCAACTCCGTACTGGCGCTCCAGTTCGCTCTCGACCGGCAGGGCGGCCTGGGCGGTGAACTCGCCCTCGGCGATCCGGCGGCGCAGATCGGCGGCGAGGCGCTGGTATTTGGGGGATTGGGCGGTGCCCCGTGGGATTGTCACCCGAGTGAATGTAGCGAGGGCGGTGACATCGTTTCAGCCGATTCGGGCAATGTCGGCCAGGATCGCCGCCGGTCCGCCCGGAGCGACCGGCCGGGGCGCCGGACGAGCGGCAGGAACCGGCCCCTCCGGATACGAACATCTGGCCGCCACGGCCTCGGAATATCCACCAGGATCACCCGTTCGGCCGCATCGGGCGCCCGATCGTCAGGCTTGAAAGCAGGCGCAGAACGGAAATGGGGGCGCGTGGCATTGGCCGCGCGCCCCCAATCCGGGGAATTACCAGCGCGCCGCCGAGGGCAGCGGCCCGCCGTACCAGAGTTCGACCAGGTGACGCGCGATCGAAATCCCGGACGGCGGCAGGATCTCGCCGGCCGCCATGCCGGCCTTCAGCTCCTCGCGGGAGAACCAGCGCGCCTCGGCCAGCTCCTCGCCGTCCACGGTGATCTCCGTCCCCGCCGGGTCGGCCTTGCCCATGAAGCCGAGCATCAGGCTGGACGGGAACGGCCACGGCTGGCTCGCCACGTACGAGACCTCGGCCACCCGGACCCCGGCCTCCTCGAAGACCTCCCGGACCACCGCCTGCTCGATCGACTCGCCGGGCTCGACGAAGCCCGCCAGGGTCGACCAGCGGCCCTCCGGCCAGAGCGCCTGGCGGCCGAGCAGGCAGCGGTCCTCCTCGTCGGTGATCATCATGATCACCGCCGGGTCGGTCCGCGGGTAGTGCTCCGCCGCGCACGAGGTGCAGCGCCGCACGTGCCCGGCGCCGGCCTTCTCGGTCGGGTGGCCGCAGCGCGAGCAGAAGCTGTGCAGCCGGTGCCAGTGCTCCAGCGCGACGGCGTGCACCAGCAGCCCGGCGTCCCGGTCCGAGAGCAGCCCGCCCACCTCGCGCAGCCCGGCCGGGCGGGCGTCGCCGTCCAGCCGGCCGGGCAGCGACTCGCCGGCCAGCGCGAAGTACGAGACGCCGTCCTCGTCGGTGCCGAGAAAGTAGCGGTCCCCGGTCTGCGGCGCCTCGAAGGAGGGCAGCAGGACCAGCTCGGTGCCCGCTCCGGTGTCCACCACGAAAGCCTCGCCGCCCGCGATCGGCAGCACCTTGGTGGTCGGGTGGCTCCACGCGGCCGCCAGCCAGGGCTCGTCGAACCGGTGCTGCGCCGCCCGGTCCACCCCGGCCCGGGCCAGCGCCAGGTGCAGCGGGCGATCGGTCTCAGGCACGGTGCTCAACTCTGTTCCATCCCCACGTGAAATGCGTCATCCGGATGAGTGGTCCGCCCGGCGGGCGGGCGTCGGTGCCCTCAGGCACCGTCGCCGCCTCCCGGCCGCCAGTTCTCGGCCAGGTCGGCCCAGAGGTACGCGGCCGTCTCCACGCCCTTCGCCAGCAGGTCCAGCTCGACCTTCTCGTCGACCGAGTGCCAGCCGTCGGAGGGCACCGAGATGCCGAGGAACAGCACCGGCGCGCCCAGCACGTCCTGCAGGTCGGCGGCCGGGCCGGAGCCGCCCTCCCGGGTGAACAGGATCCGCTGCTCGAACGCCCGCCCCATCGCCCGCACGGTGGACTGCAGCGCCGGGTGGTCCAGCGGGGTCAGGCAGGGCCGGGTCGCCCCCGGGAACACCAGCTCGTACCGGATGCCCTCCGGCACCCGCGCGGCCACCCACGCCCGGACGGCCTCCCGGACCTTCTCCACCTCCTGCCCGGCGACCAGCCGGAAGGAGAGCTTCAGGTGCGCCGAGGCCGGGACGATGGTCTTGCCGCCGGGGCCGGTGTAGCCGCCCCAGATGCCGTTGACCTCGGCGGTCGGCCGGGCCCAGATCCGCTCCAGGGTCGAGTATCCCGCCTCGCCCCGGGTGCCGTACGACTTGGCGACCCGCAGCCACTGCTCCTCGTCGAATGGCAGCTCGGCGAAGAGCTCGCGCTCGCGCTCGGTCAGCTCGATCACGCCGTCGTAGAAGCCGGGGATGTCCACCCGCCGGTCCGCGTCGTGCAGCCCGGCGGCCAGCTCCGCGGCGACCGCGGCCGGGTTGGGGACGGCCCCGCCGAAGGAGCCGGAGTGGATGTCGGTGTCCGGGCCGAACAGGTCGATCTGGGCGTCGGCCAGACCGCGCATGCCGGTGCAGACGGTCGGCGTGGTCTCGGACCACATGCCGGTGTCCGAGATGATCACCACGTCGGCGGCCAGCCGGGCGGCCTCCCGGCGGACCAGGTCGGCGAAGTGCGGCGAGCCGGACTCCTCCTCGCCCTCGATCAGCAGCTTGAGGTTGACGGCCGGCGCGGTGCGCCCGGTGGCGGCCAGGTGGGCCCGGACGCCCAGGGTGTGGAAGAACACCTGCCCCTTGTCGTCGGCGGCGCCGCGGGCGAACAGCTGCTTGCCGATCACGGTCGGCTCGAAGGGCTCGGTGGCCCAGCCGTCCTCCTTGGCGGCGGGCTGCACGTCGTGGTGCCCGTAGACCAGCACGGTCGGGGCCGACGAGTCCCCCGAGGGCCACTCGGCGAACACCGCCGGCAGGCCGTCCGTCTCCCAGACCTCGGCCACCGGGAAGCCGGTGTCCCGCAGCTTCGCGGCCAGCCACTCGGCGGAGCGGCGCACGTCACCGGCCCGGTCGGGGTCGGCGGAGACCGAGGGGATGCCCAGCCACTCGGCGAGGTCGGCGAGGAAGGCGGGCTGGTGCTGGTCGATGAAGGAGCGGACGACGCTGTCCGGGGTTCTCGTCATACGGACGACTTTAGTTCGCCCGTGAGGGTGCCCGCCCCGGCCGTCCGGCCAGCGGTCACGGCAGCGGCTGTAACCTCCGTCACCCCCGGCCGCACGGGGGCGGCGACCGGGGGTGACGGGGCGGTGGTGCGGACGGATGGCCGGCTCAGCCGCTGCGGCGCAGCAGCGAGATGCGCGAGCGGGTGAGCAGCGCGGCCAGCGCCACCGCGATCAGGGGCAGGACGACGGCGGTCAGCCCGACCTGCAGCCACGGGAAGACCACCAGGCCCTTGTCGGCGGCCTCGTCGGCGGTCATCCCCGGGAAGGTTTCGGCGGCGGCCTCCACCTTGCGCAGCGCCACCGCCGGGACGACGCCGGCGACGACGCCGAGCAGGGCGCCCATCGCGGCGATCACCCCGCACTGGAAGCCGGACAGGGTGCGGCGGATCCGGGGCGCGGCGCCGACCGCGGCGAGCGTGGTCAGGTCGCGCTGGGAGTCGGCCGCGGCCAGGCCGGTGGCGATGCCGGCGGCACCGAGGGCGACCAGGCCGGCGAAGCCGGCCAGGCCGAGGCTGATCAGGCCGCGGTCGGAGTGGTAGCCGCGCTCGATCTCGAAGTGGGTGCCGTCGGAGAGCTTGCTGATCGCTCCCGTGGCCTTCTGCTCGGCGCCGTCGGACGGTGCGGTCTCGGGCAGCCAGACCGAGCCCGCGTCGCTGGTGGTCAGACCGATCTTGCGAGCGGTCTCCGGACCGACCACGGCCTGGCCGCCGGTCGGGGCGACCGCGGTGGCCAGCACGGCGTCCACCTGGACGTCGTGGGTGACCTCCTTGAAGTCCCCGTTCGCGGTCGGGGCGGCGTTCTCGTCCCGGGGCTCGGCCAGCCGGACGATGATCTTGCCGTCCTTGAGGTACTTGGGGTCGAAGACCACGGCCCGGCCCTCGGCCACCGCCCGGGCCGCGGTCGGATCGGTCACGCCGAAGAGGTTGCGCAGCAGGGCGGCGTCGCCGACGGCGAGGTCACCGAAGGGGTTGACCCGGTAGCCGGGGCGCTCCTTGCAGCGCGGGTCGTCGTGGCGGATCCGCTCGATCTCCTGGTCCGAGACGGGCCGCGTGTCCCGGGAGTGCAGCGGGCACTGGCGCTCCTCGGGCATCTCGACGGTGGCGTAGCCGCAGTTGCCGCGGGTCGCGGCGCAGTCGCCCTTGTAGTTGACCTTCTGGACGTCGGCCCTGGTGCCGAGGCCGGGGATGTTGTTCTCGACCGCGCCGCGCAGCTTGGGCAGCAGCGCGCCGTCGGCGGCGGAGCCCCAGCCGTTGCTGAGCACGACCGCGCCGGCGGGGCCGGTGGCCGTGTAACCGCGGCGCAGCTCCTCGTCGCTGCTGGTGGTGTAGATGCCGATCGCGACCGAGCCGGCGACGGCCGCCATCACCGCGGCGACGGCGGGCGCGGTGCGGCCGCGGTGGCGGACGGAGTCGCGCAGGGCGAGCCGGGGGCCGAGCGGCAGCCAGCGGCCGAGCCGGCCGAAGAGACCGACCAGGAAGGGCGTCAGGGCGACCATGCCGAGCTCGGCGATCACCGAGCCGCCGAGGACGGCCAGGCTGCGGCCGCCGAAGCCGCTGGTCCCGCCGAGCAGGGCCAGGGCGGCCCCGCCACCGAGCATCACCAGGCCGAGGACGGCCAGCCGGCGGCTCGGCGGCTTGAGCGAGTCGCGGCCGGTCAGCGCGGCGACGACGTCCTGCCGGGAGGCCTGCACGGCCGGGACGACGGCCGCGAGCAGACCGGTGACCAGACCGATGGCCAGGACGCCGAGCAGGTCGAGCGGCTGCAGGTCGAAGTGGCCGAACCGCTCGCCGGCGGCGTCCTCGGCGCGGGTGCGCAGCAGCGCGACCAGGCCGACGCCGAGGCCGAGGCCCAGCGCGGCGCCGGTGACGCCGAGGACGACGCCGCCGCCGAGGACGACCGCCCGGACGTGGGCCCGGTCACCGCCGCCGGCCGCGAGCAGGCCGAGCTGCCGCCGGGAGCGCCTGGCCCCGACGGCGAAGGCGGGGCCCGCCAGGAGCACGATCTCCAGCAGCGCCATGCCCATCACGGTGGCGACGATCACGACCGAGGTCTTGTCGAGGTAGCTGCCGGACCGGCCGCCGCCCTTCTCGTCCTGCTGGACGTAGAGCGGCACGTCGGCGCGGGCCGGCGGGTCGAGCAGGACGCTGCGCGAGGCCGCGGTGAAGCCGTACTTGTTGAGCTCCGTCACCTTCGGCCAGTCGAGCGCGGCGCCGGCGGGGAGCTTGAGGAGCCAGGTGGTGGTCTCGCCGAGCGCGGGGCCGCGGCCGCCGCGGGACTGCTCGGCGCCGGGCAGCTTGGCCAGCTGGTCGATCAGGGCGCCGGGCCGGGCGACCAGGCCGGTGGTCCGGAGTTCGCCGGGGTACTCGACGACGCCGGTGATGGTGTAGGGCGTGGCCTCCAGGCCGCGCGGGGCGGTGCGGTCGCCGAGCTTCAGCCCGGACCGGTCGAGGAAGTCCCGGGTGGCGGCGACCTCGTGGTCGGCGCCGGGCGCCCGGCCCTTGACCAGGTCGAACTTGCCACGCCAGACCGGGTCGGTGAGGTCGGCCTCGACGGTCTGCACGCTGAGCAGGCCCTCGGCGCTGCTGGTGGGGGTGTACGGGCCCTGACGGAGCGGGACGAACACGGTGCCGGCCGGGAGCAGCTGGCGGGCGAGCACGCCGGGCTCGGTGTCGAGGCTGCGGCGCTGCTCGGGGGTGTACTTGGGCTGCCCGTTCTCCGTCTTGGCCTCGGAGGGGCTCTCGTGCGAGTAGTCGGTGTCCGGATCGGGCGCCTGGAGCACGATCGCGCCGCGCTCCATCAGACGCAGTTCGGCGTCGGACTGGCCCATGGTGCGGACGACCCGCTCGACGGGGTCGAGTTCGGCGCTGCGGAAGACCACGTCGGCACCGGTGACGCCGAGGACCGGCAGCGCGACCATGGCGACCACGAGGGCGCTGCGGCCCTTGGCGCGCAGGGCGTCGCGGCGGGCGATGCGCAGGGCGACCCGCCAGGCAGTGAGCCTCACTCCGCCACCGGGCCCTTCGCGTTGGTGGCCGCGGAGACGAGCAGACTGCCGGCGTCCTGGCTGATGCTCTCGTCGACCATCCGGCCGTCGCGCAGGAAGACGACGCGGTCGGCCCAGGCGGCGTGGCGCGGTTCGTGGGTGACCATCATGGCGGCGGCGCCGTCGTCGCAGCGGGCGCGCAGCACGGCGAGGACGGCCTCGCCGGTGGTGGAGTCGAGGGCGCCGGTGGGCTCGTCGGCGAGGACGAGGCGGCGGTCGCCGATCAGGGCGCGGGCGATGGCGACGCGCTGCTGCTGGCCGCCGGACATGTCGTCCGGGAACCGGTCGGCGAGCTCGGGGATGCCGAGCTCGGCCAGCGCGGCGAGCGCCTCGCGGCGGGCGGCACGGGCGGAGAGGCCGTCGAGCTCGCGGGGCAGGGCGATGTTCTCGGCGGCGGTGAGGGCGGGTATCAGGTTGTAGTCCTGGAAGACGTAGCCGACCGAGCGGCGGCGGACCTCGGCGAGCCGCTTGCGGCTGAGTCCGCCGAGCGCGACGCCCTCGACCAGCACCCGGCCGTCGGTGGGGCTGTCCAGGCCGCCCGCGAGGGTCAGCAGGGTCGACTTGCCGGAGCCGGACGGGCCCATCACGGCGACGAACTCGCCCGGGTGCACCTTCAGGTCGATGCCGCGCAGCGCCTGCACCTCGGCCGCGCCCTGGCCGTGCACCCGGGTGACGTTCTCCAGGTGCAGCACCGGCTCGGCGGCGCCCCTGGTCGGATCGGTGTGGGACACGCTTCCCCCTGCTGTTCGTGGGCCCGGGCCTGGTGACCGGCCGGACCGGGTGGTTCCTGTGGTCCGGACGGGGTTCAGGCCCTCGTCCGGCGGCGGCCGATCCGGCGGGTGCCGGCCTCGGGCGCGGCGGCGGCCTCGGCGGCCCTGGCCTGCTCGACCTCGGCCTGCTGCGCCAGCCTGGTCTCGCAGTGGTCGAGCCAGCGGATCTCGGCCTCGGTCTGGAAGATGAGCTGCTCCAGGACGAGCAGCCAGGCGAGGTCGGCGCCGGGCCCGGCCGACTGGCCGGCGGCGGGCCGGGCCTCCCCGGCCAGCGCCCGGCCCTTGAGCCGGGTGTAGTCCTGGAGCGCCTTGATGCTGTGGCGGCGCTGGCCCTGGACCACGGCGGGCACGTCCACCCCGGGGACGGTCACCGCCATGGCGAGCTTGATCGCCAGCTCGTCGCGCGGCGGGTTGGTCCGGGGCACCGGGGTGTCGAACCAGGCGCGCAGCTCGTCCCGGCCGGACGCGGTGATCGCGTAGAACTGGTGCCCCTCCTCGTCCTCCCCCGCCGGCTCGACCAGGCCGTCGCGCTCCAGCCGGGACAGCGTGGTGTAGACCTGGCCGACGTTGAGCGGCCAGGTGGCGCCGGTGCGCGCCTCGAACTCGGTGCGCAGCTGGTAGCCGTAGCGCGGGCCCTGGTCGAGCAGGGCGAGGAGACCGTGACGGATGGACATACCGAGTATGTATACCCGGTATGCCCTGCCGGCTCAAGCGGCACCCCCGCCGGCGGCGAGCGGGTACCGTCGTCCGGTGTGAGCCAGTTGCGCATCGCCACCTTCAACCTGTTGCACGGTCAGCCGCTCGCCCCGGACGGCGGTCCGCGGCCCTTCCCGGCCGATCCGGGCGCGCCGCTGGCCGAGGCGGTGGCCGCGCTGGACGCCGACGTCCTGGCACTCCAGGAGGTCGACCGGTACCAGGCCCGCTCCGGCGGCACCGACCAGGCGGCGGCCGCCGCCAAGGCGATGGGCGCCGCGGACTGGCGGTTCGCCGCCGCACTGCACGGCCGCCCGGCCCCGGTGGCCGGCTGGCTGCCCGACCCCGCGGCGCCGCCCGGGATCCGGGTGTACGGGCCGGGCGAGGTCGGCGACGACGCCCCGCCCTCGTACGGCACCGCGTTGCTGACCAGGCTGCCGGTCCGGCACTGGCGGGCCCGGCGGTTCGCCCCCGCGCCGTTCGGGCTGCCGCTGCGGGTGGCCGGGCGGCGCGGGCTGACGCCGGTCCCCGACGAGCCGCGGGCGGCGCTCGCGGCCGTCCTGGAGGGCGGGCAGGGGCCGTTCACGGTGGTGGCCGCCCACCTGTCCTTCGTGCCGGGCTGGAACATGGCGCAGCTCGCCGCGATCCGGCGGTGGATCGCCGACCTGCCCCGGCCCTACCTGGTGCTGGGGGACTTCAACCTGGTCGGCGCGGTGCCGCGGACGGTCCTGGGCGGGGCGGCCGCGCTGGAGCGCACCGCGCCGCGGGCCCGGGTCCGGGTCCGCGAACTGCGGGAGGCCCGGCGGGCCCGGCCGGCGCTGGTGGAACCGCGCCGGCGGCGGGTGCGCGAGCCGCGGGCCCGGCTGCAGGGCTGGCACGACCTGGCCCGCACGCCCACGTACCCCTCGCACCGGCCGGCCGTGCAGTTCGACCACGTGCTGGCGGTGGGCGTGCCGAGGGCCGCCGTCGGCCCGGCGGCCGCACCGCGGACGGCGGTCTCGGACCACCGCCCGCTGGTGGTGCGGGTCAGCCTCTGACCGGCCCGGACGCCGGCCGGCTCAGGACCTGGGCTGCGCCGCCAGCCCGTTCTGGTGCGGCAGGTGGGCGCCCGGCGGCACCGGGGGGTCGTACTGGAGCAGCAGCATCGCCGCGTCGTCGCCGAGCTGACGGCCGACGTGGCGCACCACGTCCTCGTGCAACCGCTGCAGGACGTCCACCGGGCTCCCGTCCGCGCACCGGGGCAGCCGGTCGGCGAGCGGGTAGAAGGCACCGGCCCGGTCGCGGGCCTCGATCACGCCGTCGGTGAAGAGCAGCACCCGATCGCCCCGGCGCAGCGGGATCCGGTGCACCGGCGGCCGGACGTCGGCCGGGTCGAGCACGCCGAGCGGGGGCACCGTCTCGGCGAGCTCCAGCTGCCGGACCGGCTCGCCGCCGCGCAGCAGCAGCGGCGCGGGGTGGCCGCAGTTGACGATCTCGGCGGTGCCGTCGGGGCGGACCCCGATCAGCACCAGGGTGACGAACTCCTCCTCCACCCCGGGGTGGTCGTTCTCGTGCAGCGCGCGGTCGAGGCTGACGGCGAGCCAGCCGGCCACCCGGTCCAGCGCGGGCTCCTGGTGGGCGGCCTCGCGGAAGGCGCCGAGCACGGCGGCGGCGGTCTCCACCGCGCCGAGCCCCTTGCCCCGGACGTCGCCGACCACGGCCCGGACGCCGTGCCGGGTGTTGACCACCTCGTAGAGGTCCCCGCCGATCCTGGCGTGCGCGGCGGCGGCCTCGTAGTGGACGGCGGCGCGGACGGTGCCGACCCGCTCGGGGACCGGCCGCAGCAGCACCCGGCGGGCGATCGAGGCGACCAGCTGGGCGTCGGCGAGCGCCTTCTCCTGGCGCAGCCGCAGGGTGGCGCTGACCCAGCCGATCACGGCGACCAGCACGATGGCGAAGACGGTGGCGCCGTGCACCGACTCGCCGAGCACCTCGTTGTGGAAGGCCATCAGGAAGGCGGCGGCCTCGGTGCAGAGGCCGATCGCGAGCGGGTACCAGGTTCGGCGGCTGACCACGGCGGCCAGCGCGGGGACGGCGGTGAGGGCCGGTTCGACGGTCACCGCGGCATCAGTGAAGTAGTCGAGGACGGCGACCAGCGCCATGCCGATGAACGGCAGCGACAGCGCCGTCCTCGGCCAGGTACCGGTCGCGCCCGGAGCGGCCCCCGGGGTCGGCCCGGCGAACCGCTCTCTGATCCATCCGGTCGCGCTCAACTTCGGACTCTCCAGCAGAAGACGCCGATGCCCTTGGGCACCTGCGGTGATGACTGAGGGTTAGGGGATACGGTCCTCGCTGGCGGCCGGAGCACGGGGGTTGACCGGTTACCGACCCCACAATAGGCGCGAAACGTGCACTACGCACTGGTTTCGCCCGATGCCATGATGAGTTGGATGCTCTCCGTGACTCATTCTTCACTGTTCCCGATCAGGAGCCGTTCCAACTTCTTTCGGTCGGGAAGTCCTGCGGGTTGTTCGATCCGACCGCTGCGGACGTACAGGAACGACGCGGTGACCTGCTCCAGCGGAACGCCCAACTGTTCGGCCCAGGCGACCCGGTAGACCGCGAGCTGGAGCGGATCCGCGGTCTCCTCGCGGTGCGTCTTCCAGTCCACCACTTCGTAGCGTGACGCGCCGCCGAATTCTGACCCGCCGTCACCGTCCCGGTAGACCGCGTCGATCCGGCCGCGCACCACCCGACCCGCCAGCACCAGCTGGAACGGCGCCTCGACCCGGTAGGGCGTCCGGTTCGCGTACGGGGTGCGCAGGAACGCCTCCTTGAGCCGCTCCAGGTCCTGCTCGTCCTCGATGCCGTCGTCGTCGGCGCCGGGCAGCGCACCCGGCTCGACCAGCAGCAGCGGCTCGATCCGGGACTGCACCCACGCGTGGAAGCGCGTTCCCCGGCGGGCCGCGGGCTGCGGCGGGCGCGGCATCGGGCGGGCGAGGTCGTGCGCGAAGCCGTCCGGGTCGGCGGCCAGCCGCATCAGCTGGGTGGCGGAGAGCGTCGCCGGCAGCGGCACGTCCCGGACGCTGCGCCGGGAGCGTGCGAGCTCGCCGAGCAGCGCCGTCAGGTCGCGGTCCCAGGACTCCACCAGGCGGCGGTCCTCGGCGGCCATCGGCTCCGGCTCGGGCGCGGGCCGCCCGGCGAGACGCCGGTGCACCACCTCGGCGACCCGGCGGCGGGCGTGCTGGGCCGCCGGGTCCAGCGGCAGCGGCCACGGCCGCTCCACCGGCGCGGCCAGGGCCGGGTTCCCGGCGCCCTTCTCCGGCGGCTCGGCCCACTGCTCAATCTCGCCGGCGCCGGGCTGCTCGCAGTGCTCCCGCAGCTGCTCCAGGAAGGCGGACGGGCCGCGCGGGGTCTTCTGGCTCGGGCCCCACCAGTGCCCGGAGGCGAGCAGCAGCGAGCGCGGCCGGGTGAAGGCGACGTAGCCGAGCCGCAGCTCCTCGGTGCCGGAGTGCTCGGCGAGCTCCTGCTTGAAGGCCGCCATCGACTTGGCGTTCCAGCCGCCGCGGACGTCGGGCAGGGTGGCCGCGTCGCCGCGCAGGGCGTGCGGGAGCACCCGCTTGGTGCTGGTCCAGCGCTCGCGCGCGGTCGAGGACGGGAACGCGCCCCGCACCAGGCCGGGAACGGCGACCACGTCCCACTCCAGGCCCTTGGACTTGTGCGCGGTGAGCACCTTCACGGTGTCCTCCCCGCCGGGCAGGCTGCTGTCCAGGCCGCGCTCGTACTCCTGGGCGGCCCGCAGGAAGCCGAGGAAGGCCGGCAGGCCCGGATCGCCGTCCAGGTCGGCGAAGCCGGCCGCGACGTCCAGGAAGGCGTACAGGGTCTCCCGTCGGCGGGCGGCCAACGCCTGCGGGGAGGCTGCGAGTTCGACCTCCAGGCCGGTGACGGCGAGCACCCGGTGCAGCACGTCCATCAGCGGCTCGGCGAGCGAACGGCGCAGCTCGCGCAGCTCCTGGGCGAGCCGGGCGAAGCGCGACCGGGCCTCGGGCGAGAACGGCAGGTCGTCGGGTGCCCCGTCCGGTCCGGTCGGGGCGGTCGGGGCGGTCAGGAAGGTCTCCAGCGCGTCGGCCAGCGAGACCACCTCGGTCGGGTCGGTCTCGGCGACGGCGGCGGCCAGCGCCTCGACGCCCTCCGGCCGGTCGGTGCGGACGAGTTCGGCGGCGCGGCGGCCGAGCAGGGCCAGGTCGCGCGGGCCGATCCGCCAGCGCGGACCGATCAGCAGCCGGACCAGCGCGGCGTTGGCGGTCGGGTCCTGGAGCACCTCGCAGACCGCCACCAGGTCCGCCACCTCGGGCAGCTGGAGCAGCCCGCCGAGGCCGACCACCTCGACCGGCACCTCCCGGGCGACCAGCGCCGCGTGGATGTCGGGGAAGGCCGCGCCGCCGCGGCAGAGCACGGCGATCCGGCCGGGGGCGGTGCCGGTGGCGACCAGGTGGGCGATCGAGTCGGCCAGCCAGTCGACCTCCTCGGCGTGGGTGGGCAGCAGCGCCGCCCGGACGTAGCCGTCCTGCTCGGCCCCCGGGGCCGGGCGCAGCGCCTCGACGCCCTCGTGCATCGCGCGCAGCGGCGCGGCCAGCTCGTTGGCGAAGGCGAGCAGCCGCCCGCCGCTGCGGCGGTTCTCGCTCAGCGCGTACCGGGCGGCGGGGCCGCCGCCGGCCCGCGGGAAGTGCCGGGGGAACTCGTCCAGGTTGGCCACCGAGGCGCCGCGCCAACCGTAGATCGCCTGGCACGGGTCGCCGACGGCGGTCACCGGGTGGCCGCTCCCCCGCCCGTCGGGGCCGGCGCCGAACAGCCCGGCCAGCATCAGCCGCTGGGCGACCGAGGTGTCCTGGTACTCGTCGAGCAGCACCACCCTGAACTGGCCGCGCAACAGCTCGCCGACCTCGGGGCGCTGCTGGGCGAGCCGGGCGGCGGCGGCTATCTGGTCGCCGAAGTCCATCAGCCCGGCCGCGGCCTTGCGGCGCCGGTACTCCTCGACCAGGCGGAGCAGCTCCAGCCGGGCCCGGGCGGCACCGGGGACGGCCCGCAGGTCCTCGTTGGTGAGCCTGGCGGTGGCCAGGGTGTCGAGCAGCTCCTCGTCGAAGGCGCGCAGCGCGGCCGGCTCGACCAGGTGCTCGGCGAGCTCGCCGTCCAGCGCCGTCAGGTCGGCGACCAGGTTGGCGAAGGTCCCGGTGAGGGCCGGGAACGGGCCGCGGGCGGTGCGCAGCACCTTGGCGGCGAGCTGGAACCGGGTGGCGTCGGCGAGCAGCCGCACGTCCGGCTCGATGCCGATCCGCAGGCCGTGCTCCTTGAGCAGGCGGCCGGCGAAGGCGTGGTAGGTGGAGATCTCCGGCTCGCCGAGCGGCTCCCCGTCCGCCTCCGCGACTCCCGCTCGCAGCAGGGCCGAGCGGACGCGTTCGGCGAGCTCGGCGGCGGCCTTGTTGGTGAAGGTGAGGCCGAGCACCTCCGCGGGGGCCACCGCGCCGGAACCGACCAGCCAGACCACCCGGGCGGCCATCACGGTGGTCTTGCCGGAGCCGGCGCCGGCCACGATCACGGCCGGCTCCAGCGGGGCGCCGATGGCCGCCATCTGCTCCCGGTTGAAGGGGATGCCGAGCAGCTCCTTGAGCTGGTCGGGATGGCTGAGCACGGCGGTCACCCCGCAACGTTAACGGGGTGCACCGACAGGCCGGACCGACGGCGGGGGTGACCCTCGCTACTCCGCGCCCCCTCCGCGACGTCTACTCGACGAGCTGGGCGCCGTCCCGCTGCGCCGAGCAGCTGCGGCGGAACGAGCAGCGGTCGCAGCCGCCGCCGGTCTGCGGCACGAAGCGCTCGGCGAGCACCTTCCCGGCCGCCTCGGCGAGCAGGTTCTCGATCCACGGCTCGCCCTCGGGCGGCTCCTGGCGCTGCACCTTCGGCACGTCCGGGCCGGACTTGTCCGGCTTGCGGAGCTGGACCAGCTCGGCACCGCCCGACTCGGGCGCCCCGCCGTCGAAGCCCGGCAGCTCGTTCAGCGCGCCCGCCCGGACGGCCAGCTGGTAGACGGCGAGCTGCTTGTGGTCGGGCAGCGACTTGTCGGTCGGCACCTCCTTGCCGGTCTTGAAGTCGACCACGTAGGCGCGCCCGGCCTCGTCCTTCTCGACCCGGTCCATCGAGCCGCGGATCCGCACCCGGACCCCGCCCGCGTCCAGGGTGACGTCGAACCCGTGCTCGGTGGCGACCACGTCCCGGCCGCGCTCCAGCACGTGCCAGTTGAGGAAGCGCTCCAGCGCCGACCGCGCCTCGGTCTTCTCCTGCTGGGACTTCCAGGGCGCGTCGAAGGCCAGCGCGTCCCAGACCGTGTCCAGCCGCTCCATCAGGACGGCGAGGTCGGCCGGGGTGCGGCCGGAGCCGACCTCGTCGGCGAGGGCGTGCACCACGTTGCCGAAGCCCTGGGCCGCGGAGCCCACGGCGCGCGCCTTGACCTCCTTGTCCAGGAACCACTGCAGCGAGCAGTTCTCCAGCTGCTCCAGGCCGCTGCCGGAGAGCCGGACCGGCAGGTCGGCGCTGCGCAGCGGCTCCGGGGCGGCGGTGGCGTCGTCCAGGCCCCACCAGCGCTCGGGGTGGGCGGCCGGCACCAGCGGCAGCCCGTCCTCGTCGGCGGCCAGCGCCAGGGTGGCGAGGCGCTCGGCGGCGGCGCGGCGCAGCTCGGGCGAGCGGGCCGGGTCGACGGTGACCGCGCGCAGCTCGGCGACCAGGGCGGCGACCGAGAGCGGGCGGCGCGGGCGGTGGGTGACGTCCTCGACGGTGGCCGGCGGGGTGCGGCGCAGCACCCGGCCGGTCCTGGGGTCGACGTCCTCGCGGTAGAGCTCGCGCAGGAAGCGGGAGGGCTCGTCGCCGTCCTCGGCGGGCGCCTTGACGGCGGTCACGATCAGCCGTTCCTTGGCCCGGGTGGCGGCGACGTAGAAGAGCCGGCGCTCCTCGCCGAGCAGCGCGGCCGGGGAGAGCGGCTCGGCGAGGCCGTCGCGGCCGATCCGGTCCGCCTCCAGCAGCGAGCCGCGGCGGCGCAGGTCCGGCCATAGGCCCTCCTGGACGCCGGCCACCACGACCAGGCGCCACTCCAGGCCCTTGGAGCGGTGCGCGGTCATCAGCCGGACGGCCTCCGGGCGGACCGCCCGCACGGTGAGGGTGTCGGCGGCGATGTCCTGCGCCTCCAGCTCGGCGAGCAGGTCGAGGGCGCTGCGGTGGCCGGTGACCTGCTCCTCGGCGCGGGCGGCGGTCTCGAACAGGGCGCAGAGCGCGTCGAGGTCCCGGTCCGCGTTGCGGCCGGCCGCGCCGCCGCGCAGCGCGGCCCGCTCCAGGCGCTCGCGCCAGCGGCGGCTGCCGTCCCAGAGCTCCCAGAGCGCGTCCTCGGCGGTGCAGCCGCCGGCCAGCCGCTCGCGGACCTTGCGCAGCAGCATGCCGAGGTCCCGGGCGCGCCGGGCGTACCCGGGGTCGAGCGCGATCAGCCGCTCCGGCTCGCCCAGGGCCTCCCGGATCAGCTCCCCGGCCGGGCGCGGCACGGCGGCGGGCCGGCCGTCGGCGCGCAGCACGGCCCGCTCCTCCTCGCGCAGGGCCCGGCCCAGGCGCCGCAGGTCGGAGCCGTCCATACCGCCGAGCGGGCCGGTGAGCAGGGTGTGGGCCAGCTCGGTGGTGAGCGGGTCGGGGGCGTCGATGCCGGCGTGCCGGTCCCGGGCGGCCTGCTCGGCGCAGACCCGCAGGGCGAGCAGCAGCTGTGCGACGGCGGGCTCCTCGCGCAGCGGCAGGTCGTCGCCGTCTATCTCCAGCGGGACGCCGGCCGCGCCGAGCGCCCGCCGCACGCCGGGGATCGAGCGGCCCCCGGCCCGGACCAGGACGGCCATCTCCCCCCACGGCACGCCCTCCTCCAGGTGGGCGCGGCGCAGCAGGTCGGCGATCGAGTCCAGTTCGGTCCCGGGGGTGGGGTAGGTGTACACCTCGACCCGGCCGCCCTCGCGGGAGGGCAGCAGGGCGCGGTGCTGGGCGAGCTTCTCCGCGGGCAGCCGGCCCATCGGCATCCGCCGGGCCAGCTCCCGGGAGGCGGCCAGCAGGACGGCGCCGGAGCGCCGGGAGACCCGCAGCACCCGGACGTCGGCGGGGGCGCCGTCGGCCTGCGGGAAGGCCTGGGGGAACTCCAGGATGCCGTTGATGTCGGCGCCCCGGAACGCGTAGATCGACTGGTCCGGGTCGCCGACCGCGACCAGGTCGCGCCCGCCGCCGGCCAGCCGGCGCAGCAGCCGGACCTGGGAGGGGTCGGTGTCCTGGTACTCGTCGACGAAGACCACGTCGTACCGCCCGCGCAGCTGCTCGCCGACCTCGGGGCGCTCGGCGAGCAGCACCGCGCGGTGGACCAGCTCCGCGTAGTCCAGGACCCCGCGCAGGTCCAGCACGTCCAGGTAGTCGGCGAGGAAGTGCGCGGCGGCGGCCCAGTCGGGGCGCCGGACGCCTTCGGCGAAGCGCGCCAGCTCGGCCTCGCCGAGGCCCAGCTCGCGGCTGCGGGCGAGCACGGCGCGGACCTCGTCGGCGAAGCCGCGGGTGGTCAGGCAGGCCCGCAGGTCGAGCGGCCAGGCGATGCGGGGGCTGCCGAGCCTGGCGTCCTCGGCACCGCCGGCCAGCAGCTCGCGGACCATCACGTCCTGCTCCGGCCCGGAGAGCAGCCGCAGCGGCTCGGCGTAGTCGTGCGGGTCCTGGTGGGCGCGGAGCAGGGCGTAGCAGAAGGAGTGGAAGGTGGTGGCCTGCGGGGCGGCGGCCGAGGCCCCGAGCCGGCCGGACATCCGGTCGCGCAGCTCCATCGCGGCCTTGCGGCTGAAGGTCAGCACCAGGATCCGCTCGGGGTCGGTGCCGCGCTCGATCCGCCGGGCGACGGCCTCCACCAACGTCGTGGTCTTGCCGGTGCCGGGCCCGGCGAGCACCAGCAGCGGGCCGCCCGCGTGCTCGACCACGGCGCGCTGGTAGTCGTCCAGCACGGGCGGGTCGGGCTGTGCGAGGGGGCTGCGCACCAGACGGTAGGGGGAGCTCACGAATGTCCTGGGGGGTTGTGCTGCGGGCCGCGGACGGCGGGCCCCCGCCGGGGGCCCGCCGTATCGAGCCTACGATCCTGCCCCGTCATTCCCGTCCGCGCACCCGCTTCGACTCAATCCCCCGCGGAGCGGCCGTCCCAGCGGGCCCGGGCGAGGTCGACCCGGGGCGGGTCCGCGAGCTCGCGCATCGGGGTACCCTCGTCGCCGTAGTGGGAGAGGGCGCGGTGCTCGTGGCCGGGCAGCAGCCGGCCGTCGGCCCGGATCACCCGCCACCACGGCACGGCGCCCCCGTAGAGGGCCATCACCCGGCCGACCTGCCGGGGACCGCCCTGGCCGAGGTACTCGGCAACGTCCCCGTAGGTCATCACCCGGCCGGGTGGAATCCGCTCGGTCAGGTCGAGCACCAGTTCGGCGAAGGGCGGCAGTCCGACCCGGCCACCGTCGTCGTCAGCGTCCGTCACCTGCGGCATTCTTCCTCATAGGGGCGGAGCGGCGGTCCGGTACGAACGATCCGCCGCGCCCGATCCGCCCCCTGTCCAGCACGGGGCGCCGAGGCATGCCACCATCTTCGGGGCGGTGAGTGGTGATACGAGGACAAGACCAGATGACCGGGACGGCTGACGTGGGCGTGGACGAGGACTCCGACGAGTCCGCCGACGCGCGGTCCGCGGCACCCTCGGGCGCACCCGGCACCGAGCCGTCGCCGGCAGTCTCCCTGATCAAGGACCGGACGATCAAGACCCCGCAGCAGACCGACGCCGGGGCCGCAGCGGCGCCCGGCCCCGCACCCGTACCCGCGGCCGAGGCGGCGCAGTCCGCCGTACCGGCCCAGCCACCCGCACCGGTCAACGGCCACGGGGCCGCCGCGGCGCACCAGCCGCCGCCCCCGGCCGGACCGGAAGAGCCGGAAGAGCCGCAGGCGCCGGCCGGTCCCGCGGACACGGCGGCCGCCGAGCCGGACGAACCCGGCGAGCCCGGCGAGGCGCACGACGACACCCCGCACCTGGACGTCGACGAGCCCCTGCTCGCCGCCCGCGCGCACCGGCCGTCCGACCTGATCCGCTTCCTGGCCGGCGTCCTCGGCATCGTCGCCGTCTTCGTCCTGGCCGGCGTGGCGACCTCGACCACCACCGGCATCGAGATAGACATCGCCTCCAACGCACCGCGGTTCTCCCCGGTGCTCTCCACCATCACCGGCCTGGTCTCCAGCGTCGCCGTCCTCGCCGTCCCGCTCGCCTTCGCGGTCGAGCGGCTGATCAAACGCGACGGCCTGCGGGTCGCCGACGGCGTGCTCGCCTCGGTACTCGCCTACGGGGTCTCGCTGGGCATCGACTGGTGGGTCGCCGAGGGCGCCTCCGAGCACATCCGGGAGGCCCTCACCCGGTTCCCGCTGGACAGCACCAGCACCCTGACCGACCCGGTGCACGGCTACCTGGCACCGGTGATCGCCTACATGACCGCGGTCGGCATGTCGAGCCGGCCCCGCTGGCGGGTCGCCCTCTGGGTGGTGGTCGTCTTCAGCGGGATCACCGAGCTGCTCGGCGGCTACACCACCCCGCTGTCGCTGGTGCTCACCGTCCTGATCGGCTGGTCCGTCGCCTACGGCACGCTGTACGCGATCGGCTCCCCGAACATCCGGCCCACCGGGCAGCACCTCATGATCGGCCTGCGCAAGGTCGGCTTCACCCCGGCCAGCGCCCACCGCGCCCAGGACGCGCCCGGCGGCACCCGCCGCTACTTCGTCGCCCAGCAGAGCGGCCCGCCGCTGGACGTCCACATCATCGACCGCGAGCAGCAGGCCTCCGGCTTCTTCTACCGCGCCTGGCGGCGGCTGCGGCTGCGCTCGGTGGCCGTCCGGCGCAGCCCGCAGTCGCTGCGCCAGGCGCTGGAGCAGGAGGCGCTGATCGCCTACGCGGCCGCCGCCTCCGGCGCCCGCGCCCCGCAGCTGGTCGCCACCTCCGAGCTGGGGCCGGACGCCGCGATCCTGGTCTACGAGAACGTCGAGGGCCGCACCCTGGACGAGCTCTCCGCCGAGGAGGTCACCGACCAGGTGATGGCCTCGCTCTGGGAGTCCGTCGCCGCCCTGCACGAGCGCCGGATCGCCCACCGCCGGCTCACCGGCGAGTCGCTGCTGGTCGTCGACGAGAAGACGGCCTGCCTGGTCAACCTCTCCGGCGGCGACATCGCCGCCACCGACCTGACGCTGCGCATCGACGTCGCCCAGCTGCTCACCACCTTCGCGCTGCGGATCGGCCCGGAGCGGGCGGTCTCCACCGCCAACGCGGTGCTCGGACCGGACCGGGTCGCCCAGGCGCTGCCGCTGCTCCAGCCGGTCGGGATGAGCCGCTCCACCAGGGTCGACCTGAAGAAGCTGAGCAAGGAGCGGAAGGCCGCGGCCCAGGCCCGGGCGCTGGAGCAGGTCGCCGCCGGCGAGCGCACCCAGCAGCAGGCCGAGGAGGACATCGCGGCGGCCGGCGAGGACCTGCTCAGCCGGATCCGCGGCCAGATCCTCCAGATCGCCCCCGAGGCGCCGATGGAGCCGGCCAAGCTGGAGCGGCTCAAGCCGAAGAGCCTGATCATGGTGATCGCGCTCACCTTCGCCGCCTACCTGGCGCTGACCACCATCAAGCCGGCCCAGCTCAAGCTCTCCCAGATGAACTGGGCCTGGGCGGCGGTGGCCCTCGCCGCGGCCGCCTTCAGCTACGTGGCCGCGTCGATGAGCCTGACCGGCTTCGTGCCGGAGAAGCTGCCCTTCCGGCGGACGGTGGCGGCCCAGCTGGCCGGGTCGTTCGTCAAGCTGGTCGCCCCGGCGGCGATCGGCGGCATCGCGCTGAACACCCGCTACCTGCAGAAGGCCGGGATCCGCTCCGGCCAGGCGGTGGCCTCGGTCGGCGCCTCCCAGCTGGCCGGCCTGGCCGGGCACCTGCTGCTGCTGTTCAGCTTCGGCCTGATCACCGGCAGCCAGAACAACGGGGACCTCTCGGCCTCCCGTGCGGTGATCATCGGCGTGCTGACCGCCGCCGTGCTCTCCCTGGTGATCGCGGCCGTCGCCCCGCTGCGGCGGTTCGTGCTGAACCGGCTGCGCTCGCTGTTCTTCGGCGTGGTGCCGCGGATGCTCGACCTGATGCAGACGCCGAGCAAGCTGGTCACCGGCTTCGGCGGCATCCTGCTGCTGACCCTCTCCTTCACCGCCTGCCTGGACGCCTCGGTGCAGGCCTTCGGCGGCTCGATCAGCTTCTCGGCGGTCGCGGTGGTCTTCCTGACCGCCAACGCCGCGGGCTCCGCCATCCCCACGCCCGGCGGCATCGGCCCGGTCGAGGTCGCCCTGATCGGTGCGCTCACGGTCGCCGACGTGCCCCCGGCGGTCGCCACCCCGGCGGTCTTCCTCTACCGGGCGCTCACCTTCTGGCTGCCGGTGCTGCCCGGCTGGATCTCCTACAACGTGCTGCAGCGCAAGGGCGCGCTGTAGAACCCGCCGGGGAACGGCGGCGTCGTCCGCCGGCGGTGCCGTCCCCCGGGCGCCGCTCCCCCGAACACGCCGAAGGGCCCGCCGGATCGCTCCGGCGGGCCCTTCCCGTCTGCGACGGACGCCCGTCAGTAGACCGGCTTGTGCGGCTCGATCTGGTTCACCCAGCCGAGCACGCCGCCGCCGAGGTGGACGGCGTTGGCGAAGCCGGCCGACTTCACCACGGCCAGCACCTCGGCCGAGCGCACGCCCGACTTGCAGTGCAGGACGATCTTCCGGTCCTGCGGCAGCGACTCCAGCGCGTTGCCCATCAGGAACTCGTTCTTCGGGATCAGCACGGCACCGGGGATGTTGACGATCTCGTACTCACCGGGCTCGCGGACGTCGACCAGGAAGATGTCCTCCTTGTCGTCCTGCCACTGCTTGAGCTGCTTCGAGGTGATCGTCGAACCAGCGGCGGCGGCCTGCGCCTCCTCCGACACGACGCCGCAGAAGGCCTCGTAGTCGATCAGCTCGGTGACGGTCGGGTTCTCGCCGCAGAGCGCGCAGTTCGGGTCCTTGCGGACCTTCACCTGGCGGTAGGTCATCTCCAGGGCGTCGTAGATCATCAGTCGGCCGACCAGGGGCTCGCCGACGCCGGCCAGCAGCTTGATCGCCTCGGTGACCTGGATCGACCCGATGGACGCGCAGAGCACGCCCAGCACGCCGCCCTCGGCGCAGGACGGGACCATGCCCGGCGGCGGGGCCTCCGGGTAGAGGCAGCGGTAGCAGGGGCCGTGCTCGGCCCAGAAGACGCTCGCCTGACCGTCGAAGCGGTAGATCGAGCCCCACACGTACGGCTTGCCGAGCAGCACCGCGGCGTCGTTCACCAGGTAGCGGGTGGCGAAGTTGTCGGTGCCGTCCACGATCAGGTCGTATCCGGAGAAGATCTCCATGACGTTGGAGTTGTCGAGGCGCTCCTCGTGGAGGATCACGTTGACGTAGGGGTTGATCTCCTTGACGGAGTCCCGCGCCGACTCGCCCTTGGAGCGGCCCACGTCCGACTGACCGTGGATGATCTGCCGCTGCAGGTTGGACTCGTCCACCACGTCGAACTCGACGATCCCCAGCGTGCCCACGCCCGCGGCGGCCAGGTACATCAGCGCGGGCGAGCCCAGGCCGCCGGCGCCGACACAGAGCACCTTGGCGTTCTTCAGCCGCTTCTGCCCGGCCATCCCCACGTCGGGGATGATCAGGTGGCGGGAGTACCTGCGGACCTCGTCAACGGTGAGCTCGGCGGCCGGCTCGACCAGGGGTGGCAGCGACACGGGGACTCCGATGGTCGTCGGTTCAGGTGGCCTGGGCCAACCTCTTCGGACTTGCACGACGCCACCGGCGGGTGGCTCTGCTACGCCAACAGTGTCACGCCGCCCCGGTATTCCGAGACAGCCCGTCCGATGGGCGAGACAGGCGCCCTCGGATGCTGGGACCGCGGAATCCCCCGGGGGCACCCCCGGCCGCGGGCCGCCCGAGGGCGCGCCGGCCCGCCCCGCCGGGGCCGTTGCGCCCTCGGACACCGGAGGCGCCTGCCGCCCGGCGCCGCTCAGACCCGGCAGGCCGTCTCCAGCCAGACGTCCCCGAGCGACTCCTCCAGCGGCACCTGCGTCCGCCAGCCGAGACGGTCCCGGGCGGTCCGCACGTCCGCCTGCCGCCACGGCACCGGCTCGCCCGCCGCGACCCGCCCCTCGCCCGGCCGCGGCTCCGGCCCCCGGTGGCCCGGCACGTGGTGGCCCAGGTGCGGGACGCCGTGCTCGGCCGGCCCGCCGGCCTGCGCGGGCAGCACGACCTGCCGGTTCTCCTCGACCACGGCCCCCTCGAAGCCCGACGCCCGGACCAGCAGCTGGGCCGCCTCCCGGGCCCGGACGGCGTGCCCGCTGCCGATGTTGATCACCCCGGTGGCCGCCGACACGGCGGCCGCCCGGATCGCCCGCGCGACGTCCCGGACGTCCACGAAATCCCGGTATCCGGACAGGTCGGGCATCCGCACCTGCGCCTCGTCCCGCTCCAGCGCCCGCCGCAGCCCCTCGGCCAGCCGGCCGAACAGCGAGGCGGTCGGCGCGCCCGGGCCGACCACGTCGAACACCCGCAGCACCGCGGCGTCGAGCCCGGAGGCCAGCACCAGCTCCGTCCCGGCGAGCTTCGACACCCCGTACGGGCCGACCGGGCGCGGCTCCGCGCTCTCCGAGACGGGCACCCCGCCCGGCACCGGCCCGTACTCGGCCGCCGAGCCGACGTGCACCAGCCGGGCCGGCTCGCGGCTGCGCCGGATCGCCTCGCAGACGGTGGCGACGGCCAGCGTGTTGGCCCGGATCAGGGTGCGCGAGCTGCCGTAGGTGGCGCCCGCGCAGTTGATCACCACCTGCGGCGCGACCGCGTCCAGGAACCGGGCCAGCGCGCCCGGGCTGCCGGTGGTCAGGTCGAAGCGGATGTCGGCCGAGTCACGCCGGCCGAGCACCGTCACCTGCAACTCCTGGTCCACGAGCAGACGATCGGTGACCCGGCGGCCGATGAAGCCGTCGGCGCCCAGCAGCAGCACCCTCATCGGGGGCGTCCTTCCACGAAGCGAGGTCGGGTACGACCTGGCGGACAGAGTGTGAGACGGATGGTGAGACAGGTTCGAGAACAGCGGGCCCGGAGGATCGTGGCCGGCGCCCGCGGGAACGGCGTCGACGGGCCGGTGACCGGTCGGGGGCGGCGCTCAGCGGTGCGCACCGGCCCGGCCGAGCACCGGCCACGCGTACGCCAGCACCGCCAGCGCGACGGCCCCGCCGCCGAGCAGCCCGGCCGCCGACGCGGGCCGGCCCAGGGCCGGCGGCAGCGCGACGGCGGCCGCCCCGGCCAGTGCGCCCAGTGCCGCGGCACCGCTGCGGCCGCAACGCGCCAGCATCGCCGGCAGCACCAGCAGCAGCCCGAGCACGCCCTGCGCCGCCCACTGGGCGGGCTCGGCGCGCTCGACCGCCAGGTGCAGCAGCCCGCCGCCGTGGCCCGGCCCCGGGCGCGGCGCGACGGCGGTCAGCACGGCGAGCGCGGCGAAGCTGAGCACCGCCAGCACCGCTAGGTGCAGGGCGACCGCCACCGGCAGCACCGGCCGCATCCGGGCCCGGAACTCGGCGAGGGTGCCGGCGGCCCGCAGGTGGCCCCGGCCGACGTGCCGGAACCAGCGGGCGGCCCACTCGGCCGAGCCTGCCGACAGCGCGGCCGCCAGCACCAGCGCGGCCGTCACCCGGCCGTCCGCCGCCCCGGCACCGGACGCGGCGAGCGGGAGCAGCAACAGCCCGGCGACCCCGGCGCCGTGGCCGAGCGCGGCCGGCCGCCACCGGCGCGGCGGCGCCCCCGGCGGCGCTCCGGCCGGCCAGGGCGCGGCCTGCGGGCCGAGCTCGCCCTCGGCGGCGGAGGCGGCGCAGTCGGCGGAGGCGGTGGTGGCGGTGCCGGCGGTGCCGGCGGCCGTCCCGGAATCGACCCTGCCCACCGCCACCCGGGCCGGCCGGGCCTCCCCGGCAGCCCCGGCCGGCAGCAGTACGAGCGGGACCGCGGCCGGCAGCAGCGCCGGCCACCGGCCACCGAGTCCGGCTGCCGCCGCGACCGGCAGGGCCGCCAGCACCGCCGTCCGCAGCACCCCGCCGCACCGCCGGTGCCGGATCTCCGGCGGCCCGGCGTCCCGCGGCGCGGGAGGACGGCGCGGCACCCTGGCGTACAGCTCCTCGGCGAGCGAGAACAGGTCGGCGTGCCGGCAGCGCGCGGCCTCCGCCGGGCCCAGCCCGGCCTCCTCCAGCCCGGCGGCGATCTCCAGCGGGTCGACGGCGCGCTCGCAGAGCGCGCGGTGCTCCGCCATCACCTCCCGGACCGGATCGGCCCCGGGGGCCCCGGCCGCCGCCCCCTCCCGGGCCGCCCGCGGGCCGGCCATCAGACCGCCTCCGCGAGGGCGCCCGCCCGGTCGGCCACCGCACCGGCGCCGCCGTCCGCGGCCTCGCCGTCCGCCGCACCCGCACCCGCACCCGCACCCGCACCCGCACCGACCGTGACGGCCGCACGCCCCGCACCGGCCGTGGCGCCGCCGTCCCCGGCGCTCCCCGCGCCCCGGCGGTCGGCCAGCCAGTACTCGGCGGGCCGGGCGAACGGGCGCGGCGGTGCGGCCACCGCACCGCCGGCCCCGGCCGCCGGGAAGGCCGGCCACTGCGAGACCAGCTCCAGGTAGATCTCCCGGAAGGCGCCGATCACCGGCTCCACGGCGAAGCGTTCCTGCGCCCGCAGCCGCCCGGCCAGCCCGAGCCGGGCCCGCCGCTCCTCGTCGCGCAGCAGCGCGAGGCAGGCCCCGGCCAGCGCCTGCGGATCGCGGGGCGGGACGAGCAGCCCGGTCGGGCCGACCACCTCCCGGGCCACCCCGACGTCGGTCGAGACCACCGCGCGCCCGCTCAGCATCGCGTCCGCCAGCAGCCGGGGGCCGCGGTGGGAGAGGGCCGAGAAGACGATCACCGTGCCGCCCTCCCAGGCCCGCGCCGGCGACTCCGGCCGCCCGGCGAACTCCACCGCCCCGGCCACCCCCAGCCGCTCGGCCACCGCCTCGCAGTGCGCCCGGTAGCCGCGGGCGGCCTCCTCGCCGTGGATCACCAGCCGCGCCCCGGGCAGCTCCGCCCGGACCCGCGCGAAGGCGTGCAGCGCCAGCTCGGTGTCACGTCCCGGCTCCAGCGCCCCCGCCCAGACCAGGGTCGGGGCGGCCGGCTCCGGACCGGCCGCCGCCCGGGACACCGCCGGGGTGCCCTCGTGGACCACCCGGGTCCGCGCCGGATCGGCGCCGCAGCGCTGCTGCCACTCCTGGTCGTGGGCGCTGCCGGGGGTGAGTATCGCGGCCTGCCGGTAGGTCTCCTCGGTGAGCGCCCGGAAGAAGGAGAGCAGCAGCGCCCGGACCGGCCACCGGTACGGCGCCTCGCGGTAGCCGAGGTACTGCTCGCGCAGGTGCAGGCCGTGCTCGGTGACCACGAACGGCACCCCGTGCAACCGCTTGGCCACCAGGGCCGGCAAGGCCGCCGGACCGCCGCCGACCACGTGGCAGAGGTCCGCCGCACCGAGCCCGCCGGGCCCGGCGCCGTACCAGGGCGCGGAGAGCGGGCGCAGGCACTGCTCCAGCAGGTCCGCGGCCACCAGCACGTCGCAGACCAGCGGCTCGCCGGCCGAGGTGTCGGCGCCCGGGCCGCGCCAGACCCGCTCCAGGGTGCGGCGGGCGTGTGCGGAGGCCAGGAAGGCGGGCAGCCCGCCGTCCTCTGCGGCCAGCACGGCCAGGCGGTACAGCCCGGCGCCGAAGGCGGCCCGCTCGCCCGGTACCACCAGGGCCCGGACCAGTTGCTCGTACGCCCGTGCGTACTGGCGTCTGCGCAGCGCCCCGGGTGCCCGGCCGGCCGGGCGGCGCCCCCAGAGCGCCAGCTCGTGCACGCCGAGCCACCGGCCGCGCGGGCTCCCGGCGATCCCGGACGCGTCCCGTCCGGCCAGGACGTACAGCTCGAAGTCGTGCTCGCGCAGGCCCTCGACCAGGCGGGCGCACCAGCCGCCGAGGCCACGCTGGGAGTGCGGCCGCGCACCCTCGGTGAGCAGAGCAACGCGCACGGGAGACCTCCAGGGCAGAGCGGATCGGGAGCGGATCGACGGATTGCTGAGCGGCCACGGCCGGCGCCCGGGGCCCCGCGGGACGGCGCGGGGAGGGGCCCGGGGGTGGTGGAGCCCGGTCGGCCGGGCACACGGCGGCCCGGGCCGGCGGTCGTACCGGCCCTGCCGACCCGTCTGCCTGCGGCCACGCTCTCCGGACATTCCGGGGGTACTCCGGTGGCCGCGACTCCCCCACACCAGTTCGGTCCGACAGCAGAAAGGTAGGACCGGCCCCCGGCAATCCATCGGTCACATGCCTGGCTGCCACCTGAACGAGTGAACCGGCGTGACCTCGCCCCGAACGGGGGCGTTACCGCCACCCGGTCGGCGGGCGGTCCGCCGCCCCTCCGGGCGCGCCGGACCGGCCGGCCCCGTGCCGGCGGCTCCCGCGCAGCTCAGGCCCGCTCCCGCGGCTTCCGGGCCGCCCGGCCCGTACGAACGGCTCCCGATCCGCTCCCGCCCGTGCGGGCGGTTCCCGATCCGCTCCGCGCGGACGCGCGGTCCCCGATCCGCTCAGGCCCGGCCGAGCAGCTCCCGCACCGCGCGGGCCACCTCGTCGGGGTGCTCCATCATCGCCACGTGCCCGGAGTCCGGCAGCACCAGCAGCCGGGAGTCCTCGAAGGCCGCGCAGGCCCGCCGCGCCGACCGGTAGGAGACCAGCTTGTCGCGCAGCCCGTAGACCAGCAGCGTCGGCACGTTCACCTGGCGGGCCTGCCGCCAGAGCGCCTGGTCGCCGCGCTCGGTGTACGCCGTGACGATCCCGCGCGCCGAGCCGACCAGCGCCTGCATCGCGTACGGCACCTCGATCCGCCGCCGGTACTCGGCCACCGCCTCGGCCCGGGTGGCCGGGGGCAGCGCGGCCGGGTCGCCGTAGACCAGCCGCAGCAGCCCCTCGGTGGCCTCCTCGGGGGTGCGGCCGTTGGCCGGCAGCCGGCGCAGCAGGGCCGGGACGCCGGGCACCGCGAGCAGGCCGGTCGGCCAGGCGTACCGCTGCGGGGGCAGCTCGGGCAGCGCGGGCGAGATCAGCGTGAGGCTGCGCACCAGGTCCGGCCGGAGGGCGGCGAGCCGGACCGAGACCGCTCCGCCGAGCGAGTTGCCGAAGAGGTGCACCGGGCCGCGCCCGGTCGCCTCCAGGTAGCCGATCACCGCACGGACGTGGCCGTTGACGGTGAGGTTGCCGTCGGCCGGCGGCGCGGAGCGGCCGAAGCCGGGCAGGTCCACCGCCTCGCCGTCGACCAGGCCGTCCAGCCGCGCCATCAGCGCCGTCCAGTTGGCGGCCGAGCCGCCGAGGCCGTGCACGAAGAGGGCCGGCGTACGCCCGTCGACGGGCCCGCCGTCCGCTCCGGAACGGTGCACCGCGAGCACCGCCCCGGGCACCTCGACCGTACGGAACGGTGCGGGCCGGCCCGCCTCCGGGCGTATCTGCTGCTCAGCGCTGCTCATGATGGACGATGGTAGTGAGCCCCGGGCCGACCGGCCTCGATCGGGACCGCCGTCTCACACCTTGTCGCACCACTGCCGTTGCCCGTGGTCAGCGCCGTATTGTGGGCTCCTGACAAGGGGGCTCCGTGCTTTTCTCACGCTCGCCAAGCGCGAACGCGGTTACCGAAAAGTAGAATCGGTCACCTTGCCAGCCCCGAACAACCCGTGAAGTGAGGAGCGCCGTGACGGCCATCCAGGAGGCGCAGGAGCGCCCGCGCGGTGCCCGCCTGCCGCGAAGCGCCCGCCGTGAACAACTGCTCGGTGCCGCCCAGGAGGTGTTCGTCGCGCAGGGTTACCACGCGGCCGCCATGGACGACATCGCCGACCGCGCCGGGGTCAGCAAGCCGGTGCTGTACCAGCACTTCCCCGGGAAGCTGGAGCTCTACCTGGCGCTGCTCGACAAGCACTGCGACGCCTTGGTCGAGTCGACCCGCGAGGCCCTCTCGACGACCACCGACAACAAGCTGCGGGTCGCGGCGACGATGGAGGCGTACTTCAACTACGTCTCCAGCGAGTCCGGCGCCTTCCGCCTGGTCTTCGAGTCCGACCTGACCAACGAGCCGGCCGTGCGCGAGCGCGTCGAGCGGGCCTCGGAGGCCAGTGCGACCCTGGTCAGCCAGGTCATCCAGGAGGACACCGACCTCCCCGAGGCCGAGTCCAAGCTGCTCGCCGCCGGCGTCTGCGGCCTGGCCCAGATCACCGCGCGCTACTGGCTCTCGCAGGGCCTGGAGATCCCGCGCGACGAGGCGGTCCGGCTGGTCGCGAGCCTGGCCTGGCGCGGTCTGAAGGGCTTCCCGATGCACCCCGGCGCCGAGTCCCCCGAGGCCCCGGCCGCGGAGTAGTGAGCCGCGGGGTGATCGGCCGACCTTCGCCTCGGCCTTGATCCCGTGCTCTATGGTGAAGCCGTACGGCGCGGTCGCCGCGATCGCCTGTCCCAGGTGGTCCGGTACCGCGCGTGGATGGCTGCAACCCCGGAGGGACGGAAGCCGTGGAGGTCAAGATCGGCGTGCAGAACGCGCCGCGCGAGATCGTGATCGAGAGCTCGCAGACTGCCGATGAGGTCCAGAGCGCGGTCGCCAAGGCGCTGGAGGGCACCGAGAAGCTCTTCACGCTGACCGACGAGCACGGCCGCCGCGTCATCGTCCCGGCCGAGCGCCTGGCGTACGTGGAGATCGGCGAGCAGGCCGCCCGCAAGGTCGGTTTCGGCACGCTCTGAGCCGTTTCACGGTGCCCCGCCCCCCCACCCGGGGGGGCGGGGCACCGTCGCGTGTACGGCCGGGGGCACCGGGGTACGGCCTGGGGTGCGGACGCCCCGCGCCGCACGCCCGCACCCAGGGGAGGCACCCTTGCTGGTCGAGACGCTCGCCTTCGCCCTCATCGGCCTGATCGTCGGCGCGGCCGCGCTGGTGTCGCTGCCCGCCTACTTCCCGGGCGGCCGGGCGCTCACGGCGGGGACGGCCCTGGTGGCCGCGCTGCTCGGCGGGGTGATCATGCACTTCACCCTGGACGGCGCGTTCCCGGGGGTCAGCATCGCCGTCTCGGCGATCGTCTCGGGCCTGCTCACCTCGGTCCTGGCCCGGCCGGACCTGGCGGCCGGGCGGCTGCCCGCACACCGGCACCACCCGCACCGGGTCGGCGGCGAGCGTCACCCGCACCGGGCCGGCGGCGCGCACCGGCGCCACCGGCACGCCTGACCGGAGCCCGCGCCGGCCGACGCCGGACCGGCACGGCCCGGCGCCGCCCGCAGCCGTCAGGAGGCGAGGCCCAGGGCGGCCATCCGCTTGGTGTGCGCCTCGGTGATCCGGTTGAACATCTTGCCGACCTCGACCAGGTCGAAGCCCTGCACCTGCACGCCGCCGACCAGCAGGTTGGAGAGCGCGTCCCGCTCGGCGACCACCCGCTGGGCCTGGCTGAGCGCCTCGCCCATCAGCCGGCGGCCCCAGAGCGCGAGCCGGCCACCGGCCCGCGGGTCGGCCTCGATCGCCTGCCGGACCTTGTCGACGGCGAACTGGGCGTGGCCGGTGTCCGACATCACGCCGAGGACCAGCTCCCGGGTGTCGTCGTCCAGGCGGACGGCCACCTCGCGGTAGAAGTCGGTGGCGATCGCGTCGCCGACGTAGGCCTTGACCAGGCCCTCCAGCCAGTCCGAGGGCGCGGTCATCCGGTGGAACAGCTCCAGCGGCTCGACGAACGGGCGCATCGCCTCCTGCGGGTCCGCGCCCACCTCGGCGAGGCGGTCGTGCAGCCGCTGGTAGTGCTGGAACTCGGCGGAGGCCATCCGCGCCAGCGCCGCCTTGTCGGCGAGGTCCGGTGCGAGCTTGGCGTCCTCGGCGAGCCGCTCGAACGCGCTCAGCTCGCCGTACGCGAGGGCTCCGAGCAGGTCCAGCACGGCCGCGCGGTACCCCGGGTCGGCCGAGCAGCTCGCCCAGTCCCCGATCGAGCCGGCCGCGATGTCCTGCGTCTCACCATGGGTCTCCATGACCCGCCACCTTAGTCCGGGCGGGGCCGCCGCACACGCACGCCGCCGCCCGGCCCGGGGCGGCGGGCCCGGCCTCCCGGGCCCGTCCGCAGCACCCGGGACGGCGCCCGCCGACCCCGCCCCGGCGCACCGCCGCCGGGCCCCGTCACCTGGGATGTCACCGGCGTCACGTGTTCGAGTCGTCGCGTGACTGTATGGTGGTAGGGAGACCCGTAGTGCTTGCACGGTGTCACCGCCGTCTCGGTGACCCCGGCGAGTCCGCTCCGAAGCGGGGCCGTCCGACGGACGTGCCCGCACCGGAAGCCGGGTACTCACGTACGCGGATGCCCGGTCGGAGAGCCGATCGGCTCCGACCTTGGCTTGGACTTCAAGCCTTGGCACCGCATCAGTGGCCGAGCGAGGGCCGCCGAGACCGCGCCAGCCCGGCGCAGGTCCCGCGCAGGTCCCTCACGGGAATCCTCCCCGACGCCGCCGAGACCGCGCCCCTCACCGGGCCGCGCGGACCGGCCGGCCGCAGGGACCGGCGCGGTTGTGCGTCCGCGCAGCTGTATTCAGGGCCGTCCAGGCCCGTACACAGCCGCGCGGCTGCCCGCCCGCCGCTCGCTCTCGGCCCCTCCACACGGAAGAGGCAGCATCCTGTCCACCACCGCTGAACCGACCAAGACCACCTTCCGGGACCTGGGGATCCTGCCGGAGACCGCCGAGGCCCTGGAGTCCGTCGGCATCGTCCACCCCTTCCCCATCCAGGAGATGACCCTCCCGGTCGCGCTGACCGGCCACGACGTCATCGGCCAGGCCAAGACCGGCACCGGCAAGACGCTCGGCTTCGGCCTCCCGCTGATCGAGCGCGTCATCGTCCGCGCCGACGTCGACGCCGGCCGGGCCGAGGAGGAGCAGCTCTCCGAGTTCCCGCAGGCGCTGATCGTCGTCCCGACCCGCGAGCTCTGCACCCAGGTCACCAACGACCTGCAGACCGCCGGCAAGGTCCGCAACGTGCGCGTGCTCGCCGTCTACGGCGGCCGGGCGTACGAGCCGCAGGTCGAGGCGCTGAACAAGGGCGTCGACATCGTCGTCGGCACCCCGGGCCGCCTGCTCGACCTGGCCGGCCAGAAGAAGCTGAACCTGTCGAAGGTCCGCTCGCTCGTCCTGGACGAGGCCGACGAGATGCTCGACCTGGGCTTCCTGCCGGACGTCGAGAAGATCCTCACCATGCTGCCGGCCAAGCGGCAGACCCTGCTGTTCTCGGCCACCATGCCGGGCCAGGTCATCAGCCTCGCCCGCCGCTACATGAGCCAGCCGACCCACATCCGGGCCACCGCTCCGGACGACACCGGCACCACCGTCGCCAACATCGAGCAGCACATCTTCCGTGCGCACTCGCTGGACAAGGTGGAGATGGTCTCGCGCATCCTGCAGGCCGACGGCCGCGGGCTGTGCATGATCTTCTGCCGGACCAAGCGCACCGCCGCCGACGTCTCCGACCAGCTGACCCAGCGCGGCTTCGCGGCCGGCGCCGTCCACGGCGACCTCGGCCAGGGCGCGCGCGAGCAGGCGCTGCGGGCGTTCCGCAACGGCAAGGTCGACGTGCTGGTCTGCACCGACGTCGCGGCCCGCGGCATCGACGTCGAGGGCGTCACGCACGTCATCAACTACCAGTGCCCCGAGGACGAGAAGACCTACCTGCACCGGATCGGCCGCACCGGCCGGGCCGGCGCGTCCGGCACCGCCGTCACGCTGGTCGACTGGGACGACATCCCGCGCTGGCAGCTGATCAACAAGGCGCTGGACCTTCCGTTCAACGAGCCGGAGGAGACCTACTCCACCTCGCCGCACCTGTACGAGCTGCTGAAGATCGCCAAGGGCACCACCGGTGTGCTGCCGCGTTCCGAGCGCACCCGGGCCGGCCTGAACGCCGAAGAGGTCGAGGACCTCGGCGAGACCGGCGGGCGCGGTTCGCGTTCGGCCGGCGGCCGCGGCCGGAACGGTTCGCGGGGCGGCTCCGGCCGCTCCGACGCCGCCGCGACCACCGAGGAGAAGCCTGCCCGCCGGACCCGTGAGCGCCGCCGCACCCGCGGTGGCTCCGCGGTCGCGGGCGACGCGGCCACCACGCCGGTCGCCGAGGCCGTCGAGGCCGTCGCCGTCGAGGCTCCGGCCGTGCCGGCCGCCGAGGGCGCCGAGGGTGCGGCCCCGCGCCGCCGCCGTCGCCGTCCGCGCAGCACCGGCGCGGGCGAGACCGCCGTCGCCGCGGTGGCCGAGGCTCCGGCCGCGGTCGCCGAGGCCGCCGCGGCGACGGCCGCCCCGGCCGCCGACGCGCCCGCGGAGAAGCCGGCCGCCAAGCGGACCCGCAGCCGGGCCAAGGCGAAGGCCGAGCCGGCCACCGAGGCCGCTGCCGCCCCGGAGGCCGGCGGCGACGCCCCGGCCGAGGCCGAGGCCGCGGCTCCGCGCCGGCGCACCCGGACCCGCCGTCCGGCCGCCGCCGCGGCGCCCGAGGCGACGCCGGAGGGCTGACCGCCGACGCACCGCCCGGAGGGGCGGTCCGGATCCCCGTCGGGACCGGGCCGCCCCCTCCGGCGTTTCGGGGCCCGGCGCGGCGGGCGCCCCGGGGCGGCCACCCCGGCCCCCGGAGCACCCGCCCGGCTACCCTCGGGGGTTACCGACCGGTCACCCCGGCCGCCGGCCGCACGCAGGAGCCCCAGGAGATCCGCCCATGAGCACCCCGCCGTTCCTCACCCTCCCGCACTGCGCGCGCCCGCTGCGGCTGGCCACCGCGCGCGGGGAGTTCGCCGCGCTGCGGGCCGAGCCGGCCGGCGCGGTCCGCGGGTCGGCGCTGCTGGTGCCCGGCTTCACCGGCAGCAAGGAGGACTTCATCGCGCTGCTGGAGCCGCTCGCGGCGGCCGGCTACCGGGTGACCGCGATCGACCAGCGCGGGCAGTACGAGACCGGCGGCTCGGACGACCCGGCCGAGTACGCCGTCGACGCGCTGGGCGCGGACGTCCGGGCGCTCTCCGCCGCACTGCTGACCGAGCCCGGCGGCGACGCCGGCCCGCTGCACCTGCTGGGCCACTCCTTCGGCGGCCAGGTGGTCCGCGAGGCGGTCCTCGCGGCCGCGGCCGAGGGCCCGCTGCCCTGGCGGTCGCTGACCCTGATGTCCACCGGCCCGGGCGCGATCGACCCGGCGGAGGCGGAACGGACCAAGCTGCTGCTGTCGGTGCTGCCGACGATGAGCCTGGAGGAGATCTGGCAGGTGCTCCAGCAGATGGAGGAGGGTTCCGGCGACCCGGCGCGCCGCCCGGCCCCCGAGGTGACGGACTTCCTGCACCGCCGCTGGGTGGCCAACGTGCCGCAGGCGCTCGCCACCACCGGTGGGCACCTGGTCGCCGCGCCGGACCGGGTGGACGGGCTCGCGGCGGCGGCGACCGCGGCCGGGCTGCCCCTCCTTGTGCTCTCCGGCGTCCGGGACTACGCCTGGCCGGTGCCGGAGCAGACGGCGATGGCCGAGCGGCTGGGCGCCCGCCGCGTGGTGGTCGAGGACGCCGGTCACTCCCCCAACGCGGAACAGCCCGCCGCGACCGCCGAGGCCCTGACCGGTTTCTGGGCCTAGCGAACCTGGCGGACCTACCCCGTCCGGCCGGGCCCCGGCCCGCCGAAGCCCCACCCCGCGCGGCGGTCCGCAGAGCGACCTGCGGGCCGAACCGCGGGGCAAACCACGGGACAAAATTCGTTAGTTGCGGTAATATTTGATTCTGTCCGGGAATCATCGTCGCCATCGACGTCGGCGCGAATCAGCCGAAACCCGGATGTCACGGACGGGCAACGGCCCGGTAGCAGCACCACGCGACAGTGGTTCACGAGGGACCAGGCGTGCCCGGCAAGCAGGGGGAGCCCTTTGCCGCAGCAGACCGTCGACCCCGTCGACCGTTCGACCCGACAGACCGAGAAAGGGCTGATACCGACTCAGCCACGACCGCCCCGCCCGACGGGGCCGGGAAAGGAGACGCCCATGCGCTTCGAGATCCTCCGCCTGGACGACGCCCACGGCACCGCCACCGACCGCCTGATCGCCGACGCCGAGACCGTCCGCGAACTGGTCCAGGCCGCCGCCAGCACCGGCGAACGCCTGCTCATCCGTCCGTGCCCGACCGTCTGACCCGGCGCGGCGCCCCAGCCCCGGGGACCTCACCCGCCGCCGAAGAGCCGGGAGCGTCCGACTCCGACGTTCCGATACCCGACTGACGCCCCGTCGCCGCACCAGCGATGACGGGGCGTCAGTGCGTCCGGCCCCGTCGCCGCCCGAGCGGGCCGACGTTTGCCGCCGCCCGCCGCTGGACATCCCCTACCGGGAACCGCCCGTTTTCGCGCCCACCCTGCGCGGGCCGGGCGCCCGCCACCGACAGGTGCCGCCGAGCCCTCCGTACGGGTGATCGTCCTTGACGCGGCGGTCCGGAGGGAGGAGCGTTGTCGGCTATGAGGGGCGAGCCAAGCTGCCCGAGGTGCGCCGGTCGGGTCCGCGCCCCCGGTCTGTTCTCAGACACCTGGCAGTGCGACCGGCACGGCGCCGTGCACCCGATGCAGCCGGTGCTGCCCCCGAGCGTGGAGGCGCTCGGTGTGGCCGTCGCCCGCTCGCAGGTCCCCGTCTGGCTGCCCTGGCCGCTCCCGGTCGGGTGGCTGTTCACCGGCATCGCGCACGTCGGCGACGACGTCTCGGGCGCCCGGGCCACCGCCGTCGCCTGCTCCGGCCCGGCGCCGCTCGGCGGCTTCGGGGAGCTGGTCCTGGTCGCGGAGGAGCTCGGCGTCGGCCTCGGCGCCCGGTACGCGGGGCTGGCCGGACCGGACCCGGGCGAGTCCGTCGCCCTCTACAAGCCCGCCGACGCCAAGCTGATGGCGGCCGGGCGGCCGACCCCGATGTTCCACGTCCCGGACGCCCCCGCCGACCGCGCGGTCTTCGTCGGCGAGGCCCGCGGACTCTGGCTCTGGGCGGTGGCCTGGCCGGAGCAGTCGGCCCTGGTGATGTACGACGAGCTGGTCCTCACCGACCTGCGCGAGGCCGGCGCCGAGCTGGACCTGCTGCCCTGCGGGGCGCTCTCCCCCCGCCTCCTCGGCTGACCGCCGCACTATCCTGGGCGCCAGCCGACCCCAGGGAGCCCCGCCCGTGCGCATCGACCTGCACGCCCACAGCAACGCGTCCGACGGCACCGACAGCCCGGCCGAGCTGGTCGCGGCGGCGGTCGCCGCGGGCCTGGACGTGGTGGCGCTGACCGACCACGACACGGTGGCCGGCCACGCCGAGGCCGCCGAGGCGGTGCACGCGCTGCCCGCGGGCACCCGGCTGACCCTGGTCCCGGGCGCCGAGCTGTCCTGCGTCGTCGAGGGCATCAGCATGCACCTGCTGGCCTACCTGTTCGACCCGGCCGAGCCGGCCTTCGCGCAGGAGCGCGAGCTGGTGCGCACCGACCGGTTCCGGCGCGGGCGGGCCATCGTCGAGCGGTGCCGGGCACTGGGCGCGGACATCAGCTGGGAGCAGGTCGAGCGGATCGCGGGCGCGGGCTCGGTGGGCCGCCCGCACATCGCCAGCGCGCTGGTCGAGGCCGGCGTGGTGGCCACCGTCTCGGACGCGTTCACCGCGGAGTGGCTGGCCAACGGCGGGCGGGCGGACGTCCGCAAGCACGAGACCGACCCGGTCGAGGCGGTCCGGCTGGTCAGGGCGGCCGGCGGGGTGCCGGTCTTCGCCCACCCCGGCGCGGTCAAGCGCGGGCGCACCGTCTCCGACCAGGTGATCGCGGACCTCGCGGCGGCCGGTCTGGCGGCGCTGGAGGTCGACCACACGGACCACGACGAGGCCGCCCGGGAGCACCTGCGCGCGCTGGCCGGCGACCTCGGCCTGCTGACCACCGGGTCCAGCGACTACCACGGCACCCGCAAGACCGTCCGGCTCGGCGAGCACACCACCGATCCCGCCGTCTACGAGGCGCTGGTGGCCCAGGCGACCGGCGCGAAGCCGATCGGGAGCTGAGCGCGGCCCGGCGCGAAGCCGATCGGGAGCTGAGCACGGCCCCGGCGCGTGCGCCGGGGCGCGGGAGCGTCCGTCGTGGTGCGGCACCGACGCGGCGCCGGGCCCGGTTCCGTTCCCGGCGGCGCGGTCCGGCGCCGACGCGTCAGGCCCGGCCCGCCGCGGGGTTGACGCCGCATCTGCTGAGCCGCGGTCAGTCCAGCGGCACCGCACGGCGCTCCGGGTCGCGCAGATCGGTGCCGTGCTTGAGCCAGCGCTCCTCCAGCGCCGCGGCCCCGTGCACCCGCTTCCAGCCGGCCTCGTTGGGGGTCATCGGCAGCAGCGGCAGGAAGCGGACCGGATCTGCGGGCTCGTCCAGCTCCAGATCGGGCACCAGGCCGCCCGGCTCGGCGGTCAGCACCGAGGTGAACGGCGCGCCCTCCCAGAGCGGGGAGCCGAGGTCCAGCGAGCCACCCGGCGCCACCACCAGGCCCTCCACCTGCGGCGTCGCGGCGAAGGTGGCCAGCGCGCGGAGCACGCCGTCGCGGCCCCCACGGACCGTCAGGACCAGTTCGACGCGCGGGCCGCGGACCTGGTCGGCGACCGGCGAGGTCGGGTCGGCCATCGGGGCCGCGGACATCCCGAGCGTCGCGTAGCGGACCAGGCCCTCCGCGTCGGGGCCGAAGCGCAGCACCTCGATCCGGTCCGTCCCGAGGAAGGTGACCGCGGCGCGGCCGCTCGGCTCGCCGAAGGTGGTCAGCAGCCGGGCCTCGACGGCGGCCAGCACCGCCTCCCGGGTGAGGCCGGAGGAATCGTGGCCGCCGGAGTGGCCGGACGTGCCCGAGGGATCGCCGAAGAGCGGGAAGTCGTGCGCCATGCCCGTGAGCGTAACCCGGGCCGCCCGCCGGGCCGGCACGACCGCCGGCGGAACACCGCAGCGGCAATGGCCGGTCAGATGTTAGTGTGAGCGACTGGCCACCGGGGATCCTTCCATCGGGGCAGCGGCGCGAAGGAGGTGGTTGCGGTGGATACCAGCCGACCATGCAGTACCGGCAGCTCTACCCGGCCCGGACGCCTTCCCCGTACCCCCCGCCACGCAGGCTGAAACAGCACCCACGAGAGCTGTGATCGCCGCGTTCGCGGATCGCCGAGGCGGCGTCGGACCGGCCGGGAGAGCACCCCACCGGCGTCCGGCCGTTCCAGCGCGTGCCCCAGCAAGGCCGAGGACCGACCGCGGACGCCCCCCACACCGGTGTTCCTCCGCCGTCGCACCACGGCCTGCACCACCGCGCCGCCGTGCGGCGGCTCCTGCCCCAGGGAGCCTGCCATGTCGATGATCAACAGCCTGCGCGCCGCCGTCCGCACCAACCGCCGCCGCTCGGCGGCCGGCCTGTTCGACTCGATCCACCCCGGCGCGTCGACGTCCGCCGTGGTGGACTGCGCGGTGTACCAGCACGGCAAGCGCAGCGGCGACAGCTGCACCCCGCGCGAGGCCGTCCGCCGGGTCAAGGCCTCGCAGCAACTGCCGGACGGTGCAGGATCGTTCAGCTGGATCGGGCTGCACGAGCCGACCGAGGCCGAGTTCGAGGGCATCGCCCAGCGCTTCGGCCTGCACCCGCTGGCGGTCGAGGACGCGGTGCACGCGCACCAGCGGCCCAAGGTCGAGCGGTACGACGACGTGCTGTTCGCCGTCTTCAAGACGATCCGCTACGTCGAGCACGACCAGCTGACCCCGACCAGCGAGGTGGTCGAGACCGGTGAGCTGATGGTCTTCGCCGGGCGGGACTTCGTGATCACCGTCCGGCACGGCGGGCACAGCTCGCTGCAGGAGCTGCGGCACCGGCTGGAGGCCGACGCCGACGGCACCGGGCTGCTGGCCAAGGGCCCGTCCGCGGTGCTGCACGCGATCGCCGACCAGGTGGTGGACAACTACCTGCTGGTCGCCGACCGGCTGCAGACCGACGTGGACGAGATCGAGTTCGACGTCTTCTCCAACCGGGGCGGCCGTGGCACCGACGTCGGCCGGGTCTACCAGCTCAAGCGCGAGGTGCTGGAGTTCAAGCGGGCCGTGGCGCCGCTGCTGCGACCCATGCAGCAGCTCTCCGAGCCGCTGCAGCGGCTGGTCGACCCGGACATCCAGAAGTACTTCCGGGACGTCGCCGACCACCTCGCCCGGGTCACCGAGCAGGTGCACGGCTTCGACGAGCTGCTGAACTCGCTGCTCCAGGCCAACCTGGCGCAGGTCTCGGTGGCGCAGAACGAGGACATGCGCAAGATCACCGCGTGGGCGGCGATCTTCGCCGTGCCCACCATGATCACCGGCGTCTACGGGATGAACTTCGACTACATGCCGGAGCTCCACCACAAGTACGGCTACCCGATGGTGCTCGGAAGCGTCGTCCTGATCTGCATCGGGATGTACCGCGGATTCCGCCGCAACGGCTGGCTCTAGCGACCCCCCGGCCGTTACCGGCGGCCGCCGCGGGCCACCAGGACCAGCCCGAGGAGGATCAGCAGCACGGCCGGGTAGGCCGCCACCGGCGGCCACTGGCCGAGCCAGAGCGCCGCGATCAGCGCGGCGCCCGGGGTCTCCAGCAGGATCGCGGTCGAGGTGACGGACGGGCCGAGGGTGCGCACCACCCGGTTGCTCAGCGAGTGGCCGAGCAGCTGGGCCGTGACCATCAGCAGCGCGATCTGCCACCAGACGCCGGCCGGCCAGCCGCTCATCGGCGTCCCGGCGACCAGGCAGACCGCCAGCAGCACCACCGCCGTGGTCGCGTAGCAGACCAGGGTGTACGCGGTGGTGCTGACCGTCTTGCGGACCTCGGCGCCGATCAGCATGTAGCCGGCCGCCGCGAGGCCGGCGCCGAGCGCCAGCGCATCGCCCAGCAGGGCGCGCGGCGACAGCGACAGGTCGACCCCGGTGAGCACCAGCACGCCCGCGAACGCCACCGCCGTCCCGATCCAGACCGCCCGGGGCGCCCGGACGCCGAACAGCCGCATCAGCAGGATGGTCCAGAGCGGGGTGGTGGTGACCAGTGCGGTCGCCGAGGCCACCGAGGTCATCCGCAGGCTCGGCATCCAGAGCGCGAAGTGGACGGCCAGCAGCGCGCCGGCCGCCGCCGCCAGCAGCAGCTGCCGGCGGCCGATCCCGCGCAGCTCGGCGCGGTGGCGCAGCAGCGCGTACGGGCCGAGCACGCCGACCGACATGACGTTGCGCCAGAACGCGATCGCCAGGGCGGGTGCGGCGGTGGCGCTGATCAGCGGCGCCGACAGCGAGATGCCGGAGACCGAGACGGCGAGCAGCAGCAGGTCGATCCTGGGGAGCGGGCGCGCCGGGACCCCCGGGTCGGCGGGGCGGGGTGCGGTGCTGGCGGACGCTGCGGTCGCGGGCCGGGCGGCGGGCACGGAGCTCCTCCGGTTCGTGGTGCTGCGGCCGGGCGGCCGGTTGTCGACCTCCTAAGGTAAGGCCCGTGTGGCCATCACGGAACTGTCGCCCGACGGTTGAGACACCCCGTGGACGCGCAGGCCGTACGCTGTGCGCCATGGACCGCACGCCTGCCGCCGCCGCGAACGCCGACGCCTTCCTCGACCGGGCCCTGTTGGAGGAGGCCGCGAAGAAGTCCGGGCTGCTCTGGGTCCGTGCCGACGGCGAGGAGCAGAGCCGGGCGCTCTGGCACGCGTGGTACGACGGCGCCGTGGTGGTGGTCGGCGACGGCGGCGAGCAGCCGCTGCACGGGCTCACCGCCGGGTCCGGCGCGCTGGTCACGGTCCGCAGCAAGGACAAGGGCGGCCGGCTGACCGGCTGGCCGGCCCGGGTCTCCGTGCTGGAGCCGGGGAGCGAGGCCTGGCTGGGCGCCGTCGAGGAGCTCAAGGGCAAGCGGCTGAACGCGCCCGACACCGACACCATCACCGACCGCTGGGCCCGGGAGTGCCGGGTGCTCCGGCTGGAGCCGGTCGCCGGGCTGACCGAGCGCCCCGGGGAGATGCCGGACGCCTCGCACGCCGCCGTCCCGATGCCCACCCCCGCCACCACCCGGATGCCGATCCCGTCCGGCCTGCCCAAGCTGCTGTTCAAGCGCCGCCGGGGCTGAACCGCCCGCTGCCCGCCCGGTGGCCCTCGCGCCGCCCGCCCGGTGGCTCCCGCGCCGCCTGCCCGTCCGCTGCCCGACCCGGCGGACCGCGCGGGGCGGGGCCTCGCCGGGCCGAGCCCGGGGACCCCGGGTAGATTGGCCGCGGGGCGCTGCCTCGCGCCCCCTCAGCGCGTCGAGCGAGTCGAGGGAGTCCATGGCAGGGCCAGGCAGCCGGGTCTTCATCTCGCACCTCTCCGGCATCGCCGTGTTCGACCCGAACGGCGACCAGGTCGGCCGGGTCCGCGACGTCGTCGTCACGCTCCGCCTGGGCGGGCGGCCGCCCCGGGTGCTCGGGCTGGTGGTCGAGGTGATCGGCCGGCGCCGGACCTTCCTGCCGATGACCCGGGTCACCAGCCTGGAGACCGGCCAGGTGCTCACCACCGGCGTCATCAACATGCGCCGGTTCGAGCAGCGCTCCTCCGAGACGCTCGTCCTCGGCGAGCTGCTGGACCGCACCGTCACCTGGAGCAAGACCGGCCAGGAGGTCACCGTCCTGGACGTGGCCATGGTGCAGACCCGGCTGCGCGAGTGGGAGATCGGCAAGGTCTTCGTGCAGGTCGGCCGGGTCGGCCGGCTGCGCAAGGCCCGGGGCGAGACGCTCACCGTGGAGTGGCGGGACGTCACCGGCTTCGCCCTGCCGGAGGAGGGCCAGGGTGCCGCCAACCTGCTCGCCACCTTCGACCAGCTGCGCGCCGCCGACCTCGCCAACGTCATGCACCACCTCTCCGCCAAGCGCCGCGCCGAGGTCGCCGCCGCGCTGGACGACGAGCGGCTGGCCGACGTCCTGGAGGAGCTGCCCGAGGACGACCAGGTCGAGATCATCGGCAAGCTGAAGGACGAGCGGGCCGCCGACGTCCTGGAGGCGATGGATCCGGACGACGCCGCCGACCTGCTCTCCGAGCTGCCCGGCGACGAGGCCGAGCGGCTGCTCCAGCTGATGGAGCCGGACGAGGCCGCGCCGGTCCGCCGGCTGCTGAAGTACGAGGAGAACACCGCCGGCGGTCTGATGACGACCGAGCCGATCGTGCTGGAGCCGGACGCCACGGTGGCCGAGGCCCTGGCCCGGGTGCGGATCTCCGACAACAAGCCGGCGCTGGCCGCGCAGGTCTACGTCTGCCGCCCGCCGAACGAGACCCCGACCGGCAAGTACCTGGGCACCGTGCACTTCCAGCGGTTGCTGCGGGAGCCGCCCTACACCCTGGTCGGCTCGCTGGTCGACGACGACCTCGACCCGCTGCCGCCGAACACCCCGCTGCCGCTGATCACCAGCTACCTGGCGACCTACAACATGGTCGCCGCCCCGGTCGTGGACGAGGCCGACCACCTGGTCGGCGCGGTCACCGTCGACGACGTGCTCGACCACCTGCTGCCCGACGACTGGCGCGAGGCCGCCCTGCACGGGCTCTCCGAGGAGAGGGAGACCGCCGGTGGACGCTGACCGCAAGGGCCGCCGCGACGACAGCCTCCGCCAGCGCCTGCACGGCGAACTCCGGGAGCTGCGGCAGCTGCGCGAGCTGCGCTCGCGCGAGGGCGTGCGCGAACGGCGGTCCGAGACGCCCGCCGGCGGGCCCGGCCGGGCCCGGCTCGACCAGCCGCGCACCACCCGCCCGGGCCTGATCACGCTGCCCACGTACGACCCGGAGGCCTTCGGCCAGCTCTCCGAGCGGATCGCGCGCTTCCTCGGCACCGGGCGGTTCATCGTCTGGATGACGGTGGTGGTCATCGTCTGGGTGGGGTGGAACACCCTGCTGCCGGACACCGTCCGCTTCGACGACTACCCGTTCATCTTCCTCACCCTGATGCTCTCGCTGCAGGCCTCGTACGCGGCGCCGCTGATCCTGCTGGCGCAAAACCGCCAGGACAACCGGGACCGCGTCAACATGGAGCAGGACCGCGCCCGCAGCGACCGGAACATCGCCGACACCGAGTACCTGACCCGCGAGGTGGCCGCCCTGCGGCAGGGCCTCGGCGAGGTCGCCACCCGGGCCTTCATCACATCCGAGCTGGCCGGCGTCCGCGCGGAACTGCAGTCACTGCTCAAGGAGATCGAGGACCGCCGGGAGTCCTCCGAGTTGCTGTGACCGGCAGCACGCTACCGACCGGTTAAGCGGTCCGTCCGGAGCCGTACCATCAAGGCATGGCCAACGAGACAGAGGTTGCGGCCGGCGTCACGGAGGAGTCCGTACGCCAGGCGCTGGCGACCGTCAACGACCCGGAGATCAACCGCCCGATCACCGAGATCGGCATGGTGAAATCGGTCGAGATCGCCGAGGACGGCGCGGTGCGCGTCGCGGTCTACCTGACCGTCTCCGGCTGCCCGATGCGCGACACCATCGTCACCCGGGTCCGCGAGGCGGTCGGCCGGGTGCCGGGCGTGACCGGGGTCGAGGTGGAGCTCGACGTGATGAGCGACGAGCAGCGCAAGGAGCTCTCCCAGCTGCTGCGCGGCGGCGCCCCCGAGCGGGAGATCCCGTTCGCCAAGCCCGGCACGCTGACCCGCGTCTACGCGGTCGCCTCCGGCAAGGGCGGCGTCGGCAAGTCCTCGGTGACGGTGAACCTGGCGGCCGCGATGGCCGCGGACGGCCTGAAGGTGGCCGTGGTGGACGCCGACATCTACGGCCACAGCGTGCCCCGGATGCTGGGCGTCGAGGGCCGGCCCACCCAGGTCCAGGACATGATCATGCCGCCGCAGGCGAACGGCGTGAAGGTCATCTCGATCGGTATGTTCACCCCGGGCAACGCCCCGGTGGTCTGGCGCGGCCCGATGCTGCACCGCGCGCTGCAGCAGTTCCTGGCCGACGTCTGGTGGGGCGACCTGGACGTCCTGCTGCTGGACCTGCCGCCCGGCACCGGCGACATCGCCATCTCGGTGGCCCAGCTGGTCCCCAACGCGGAGATCCTGATCGTCACCACCCCGCAGATGGCCGCCGCCGAGGTGGCCGAGCGGGCCGGCACCATCGCGGTGCAGACCCACCAGAAGATCGTCGGCGTGATCGAGAACATGTCCGGCATGCCCTGCCCGCACTGCGACGAGATGATCGACGTGTTCGGCACCGGCGGCGGCCAGACCGTCGCGGACGCGCTCACCCGGACCGTCGGCGCCACCGTGCCGGTGCTCGGCTCGATCCCGATCGACGTCCGCCTGCGCGAGGGCGGCGACGACGGCCGCCCGGTCGTGCTCGCCGCCCCCGACTCCCCGGCCGGCGCCGCCCTGCGCGCCGTCGCCGGCAAGCTCGGCGGCCGCCAGCGCGGCCTCTCCGGCCTCTCGCTGGGGCTCACCCCGAAGAACAAGTTCTGAGGACGGCGGAAGGGGCCGGACGCGGTCGGCGTCCGGCCCCTTCCGGCTGCCCGGGGCGGCGCCGCGGCGCTGCCGGGCGGGAAGGCCCTACGGGCGGGTGTAGGCGGTGAGGTCGGGGACGGTGGCGAAGCCGGTGCCGTAGGCGCTGACGCCGCGGCCGAAGGCGCCGAGCAGGACGCCCGGGGCCTCGCCGGCGAGCACCCAGCCGTACTCGGACTCGCGGTAGCGGAAGGGCTGCGGCAGCCCGTTCACCGGGAGGCTGAGGGTGGACCAGCCGGGGCCGGCCAGGTCGTCGGCGAGGTCCCAGGCGAGGGAGCTCTGCTGGTCCAGCCAGTCCTGGCGCAGCGCGCGGTCCAGCTGGCCCGGCCAGGTCGCGGCGAGCAGGCCGGAGCCGGCCAGCCAGGCCGCGGAGGAGGCGGAGGTCGCCTCCAGGGTGCCGGTGTTGTCGGCGCTGCGGCGGCTGTCCCGGCGGGCGACCGTGACGACCACGGCGAACTTCCGCGTGTCGCGCGGCTCGTACTGCCTGGCCGGCTCCTCGCCGTGGCCCAGCGTGCCGTAGTCGACGCTGCCGGACTCCCCGGCGCGCGGGCCGCCGGCGCCCGCCTGCATCAGGTAGCGGCGGCCGGTCCAGCCGTCGTCCAGGCCGTACCAGGGGAAGTCCGCGGTCAGGTAGGGCACCAGCGGGTCCGCCGGACCGGCCTGGCCGCCGACCACCCGGCCACCGGCCGTCGCCGTCCCCACCGCATGACTCGTCGCGTCCATCCCCGGGCCTCCTCAACGCACGTATCCTGCCGCGGCGCGCTCCCATGGTGGCGTACCGCGGCGTCCCCGGCGGCGTCTTCGGTCCGGAACGGGCCGGAAGTGACAGACGGCACAGCGGGAACAATCAGCACAATAGCGGCGCACACGCCACCGCCCCGCTCAGCCGTGCGGCCGAGCGGGGCGGTGGTGTCGCCGCGACCTACGTCGCGTCGGGGTCGAACGGGGGGCGCTCACCCGGGGCGAGCGGGCCACCGGCTCCGGCCGCGGCCGGAGCGGCGACGGCGGACTTGTCCATGCTGACCGTGCCGGCGCGGCCGTGGCCGTTCACCGCCGGGGCCGGCTTGTCGTCCAGCACCGAGCGGATGTCCAGGCCCTCCCGCATCTCCTTGAGGCCCAGCGGGTCCTCGTTGTCGCCCAGGAGCTGCTTGCGGACGAAGGTCTTGGGGTGGAGGTCCTCGAACTCGAAGTCCTTGAACTCGGGGCCCAGCTCGCTGCGGATGTCCTCCTTCGCGTTGTCGGCGAAGGACCGGATCTTCCGGATGAAGCCCATGGTGTCCTGGATCAGCTTCGGCAGCTTGTCCGGACCGAAGATCACGATGGCCATGATGACCAGGGTCAGGATCTCCAGTGAGCCTACGTCGCTGAACAACTAAGCTCCCTAAGCTCGTCGGGCAACAGTTCCTACCAGCGTAATGGCCACCGGCGGGTCTGCGGCCCACACTGTGATGAAGCCGTGGTGAAGACCCGCCGATGGCCGCGCCCTGGGAGGCCCGACTGCGCTAGCGGTTCTCGTGGTGCAGTCCGGCGAGGCCGGAGCTGGGGGTGCGGTCCGGCAGCGCGTACGGCGGGGTCGCCTCGCGGTTGGCCGACACCGGGCGGACCGGGAGGTCCACCGGGACCTTCGCGGTCATCGGGACCGGCCCGCCGCCGCTGCGGCCGGTGTCACCGACCGGGCTCACCGAGGTGCCACCGTGCTGGTCCTCGCTCTGCGCGCTGAGGCCGCCGACCCCGCCCAGCGTCACCGCGGCCACCGAGAAGGCCCCGGCGGCGGCGAAGACGAACCGGCGGCCGCGCGGCGGCGCGGGGCGCAGGACCGCGGGACCGGCGGAGGCCGCCGCGGGCTGGGGCCGCACGGACTCCTCCGGGCGGGCGGACTGCTCGGGGCGCGCGGCACGCCGTCCCATCAGCGGACGCAGCACGGACCCGCCGCGCCCGAAGGCACGCGGGTCGACGCCCGGCAACGGCGCGTCGGCGCCGAGCGCCCCGCCGCCGAAGGAGGCGCCGGCGCCGCGGCCGAACGAGCCGCCGTTCAGCCGGCTGCCCCCGAGCGTGCCTCCGCCGGCCTCCGGCCGGGGGGAGCCCCAGGCGGTGGGGAGGCCGCCGCCTGGCAGGTCGTCGTCGTCACGGCGGGGGCGGTCGGCGGCCCCCGGCCGCTCGTCCTCCTCCAGGGCGCCGACGGCCATCAGCCGGGCCATCAGCGCCGAGGACGGGCCGGGCGTGTCGGTCCGGGTCAGCAGGTGCTTGACGGCGCGGCCCTCGTCGGCCTCGGCGAGGCACTGGGGACAGGTGGCCAGGTGCGCCTGGACGCGGTCGCGCGAGTCGTGGCCGAGCTCGCCGTCGACGAAGGCGGAGAGCCGCTCACCCAGGTGGTGCTCCTCGGCGGGCTCGGTGGGGCGTACGGCGACCGCACGCAGGGCGGGCGTGCCCGGCAGCGCGCCGGCGGGTGGTACGGGCGTCTCGGGACCGTCCTGGTTGCGGCGGCCCAGCTGGGCCCAGCCGCTCCGGCGGGTGGCGGCCCGGCCGCCCGCCTCCGGCCCGCCCGGCCCCGATCGGCCGGTTCCGCTCACGATCGCCTCCGTCCGCGCCCGCCCGGGGAGCCCGGGGCCTCCCCGGCCACGGCGCCGACCGGCACCGGAACCGGCTCCGCGGAGCCGCCCCGGCGCTCACGGCCGGGGGCCGCACCGGGCGCGCGGTGCTTGAGCGCGGCGCGCAGGTGCGAGCGGCCGCGGTGGATCCGGCTGCGGACGGTGCCGAGCTTCACGCCGAGCGTGGCGGCGATCTCCTCGTAGGAGAGGCCCTCGATGTCGCAGAGCACCACGGCGGCCCGGAACTCGGGAGCGAGGGTGTCCAGCGCCTGCTGGACGTCGGCGTCGAAGTGGGTGTCGCTGAAGTGCTGGGCCGGGCTGGGCTCGCGGCTGGCCAGGCGCTCGGCCGCGTCCTCGCCGAGCGCGTCGAAGCGGATGCGCTGGCGTCGGCGGACCATGTCCAGGAAGAGGTTGGTGGTGATCCGGTGCAGCCAGCCCTCGAACGTGCCGGGGGTGTAGGTGGACAGCGAGCGGAACACCCGGACGAAGACCTCCTGGGTGAGGTCCTCGGCGTCGTGCTGGTTGCCCGTCAGGCGGTAGGCCAGGCGGTAGACGCGGGCGCTGTGAGCCTCGACGATCTCCTCCCAGGTGGGCGGAGTCCAGGTCTGCGCGTCGGGGCCCTCGGCGAAGCTCGCGAGAGCGGCGGGGGCCTCGGCGGTACCGGCGGCCGGCGTCTCGGCGGCCGGCAGGTCCAGGGGGGAGTGCGCAGGCTGGTTCATCACGGGCTTCGGCGTACGGGCCGACGCGGTGCCGCGGGGATGCCGCCGCACGGGGACGTCGCCCTCGGCCACACCTCCTCGGTCGGCTCTTCTGCCCAGCAGGGCCACCACCATATCCACCTCACCCGTCAAGCCCGGATAAAAGTGCCCCGGTTGTCAAGCCCCGGGGTCCGGCCCGGGAGGCGTCGCCTTCACCGGGTCCCTTCTCCAGCAACGGCCCGCCGCCGTACGCGGTTCCCGGGCGGCCAGTAATCTGTGGCAGGAAATATCGACATCCGCATCGACCACGCTCCGCGCCGGGCCGCCACCCGGGGCTCCGAAAGAGGCAGCCATCAGCGAGTTCGGGCCCGCACGCGCGGCCCTCGCCGACACCTACGTCGGGGAGGACGCGGTGCTGACCTACGCCCGGGCGCAGTCCGCGCGGACCGGCATAAGGGCGATCGGGCCGAGCGGCGGCGCCTGCCTGCGGCTGCTCGCGGCGGCGCTGGACGCCAAGGCGGTCGCCGAGATCGGCACCGGCACGGGCGTCTCCGGCGTCTACCTGCTGCGCGGGATGCGGCCGGACGGCGTGCTCACCACCGTGGACTCCGAGCCGGTGCGCCAGCAGCTGGCGCGGGAGGCCTACCAGGCGGCCGGGTTCGCGGCCAACCGCTCACGGTTCATACCGGGCCGGGCGCTGGAGGTGCTGCCCCGGCTCGCGGACGGCCAGTACGACCTGGTGTTCTGCGACGGCGATCCGGCGGAGTCCCGGGAGTACCTGGCGGAGTCGCTGCGGCTGCTGCGGCCGGGCGGGATGGTCTGCTTCGAGGGGGTCTTCCAGGAGGGCCGGCTGGCCGAGCCCGAGCTGCAGGACCCGCAGACGCACGCGGTGCGCGACCTGGTCCGGGACGTCCGGGAGAGCGAGGCCCTGCTGCCGGCCCTGCTGCCGGTCTCGGACGGGCTGCTCTGCGCGGTCAAGCGCTGACCGGTCCGCCGCGACGCGGGCGGGCGGCCGGTAAGGCGCCCGCGCGGGTGTGACGGCCGGCACCGGGCCCGCACAGGCCGGGCGGCCGGCACCGGGCCGGCGCGGGCGGGGCGGCCGGCGCGGGCCGAACGCCCCGGGAACCACAGAGCCCGGGCCGACGAATCGTCGTACCCGGGCCCGGCAGCACATCTCCAGGAGATGGCGAGCACCCGCTGCGGTCAGCCGCAGGCCTTCTTCAGGGCCTCGCCGAGGGCGTCGGCCTCGTCAGGCGTGAGCTCCACCACGAGGCGTCCGCCGCCTTCGAGCGGAACGCGCATGATGATGCCCCGCCCCTCTTTGGTGACTTCGAGCGGGCCGTCACCCGTCCGCGGCTTCATGGCCGCCATGCTCGTTCCCCTTCCTGCAACCGCTCAGCTACGCACCGGCAGTCCGTCCACCGCCGGTATCGAACGCATTGATCGGAAGCCATTATCCCGCATGCCACGGCCTGATGACCAACATCACTCTCGGTGCAACCAGGGCCGGACCCACCCCAAGCGGGGCATTTCCCGGCATAAGCCCCGGCGCGGCGGCGATCCGTACGCCACCGAAAGGTGCGATACCTCACACTCCCCACGCGGCCGCGCGCTCCGGCATCCTGACACACGACCGACCCGTCGACGATCACAAAGGGAGTCCCCTCGCCCATGTCCGATTCCGTGCTGTACGAGCTGGACGGCGGCCTGGCCGTCATCACCATCAACCGTCCGGAGGCGATGAACGCGCTGGACACCGCGACCAAGGTGGCGCTGCGGGACACCGTGGCCGCGGCGGCCGAGGACCGGGCGGTGCGGGCGGTGCTGCTGACCGGCGCCGGCGACCGGGCGTTCTGCGTCGGACAGGACCTCAAGGAGCACCTCGGCATGCTCAAGCGGGCCGAGGAGACCGGCGAGGGCGCGCTGAAGACCGTCGCCGAGCACTACAACCCGCTGCTGCGCGCCCTGGCCGGGATGCGCAAGCCGACGGTGGCCGCGGTCGGCGGCGTGGCGGCCGGTGCGGGCGCCTCGCTGGCCTTCGCCTGCGACTTCCGGATCATCGCCGACACGGCCGGCTTCAACACCGCGTTCGCCGGGATCGCGCTGACCACCGACTCGGGCGCCTCCTGGACGCTGCCCCGGCTGGTCGGGCACGCCAAGGCGACCGAGCTGCTGATGCTGCCGCGCACGGTGAAGTCGACCGAGGCGATGGAGCTGGGCCTGGCCACCAAGGTGGTCCCGGCGGCCGAGCTCGCCGCCACCGCGCGGGTCTTCGCCAAGGAGCTGGCCGAGGGCCCGACGGTGGCGTACGGGGCGATCAAGGAGTCGCTGGCGTACGGCGCCGCGCACACGCTGGACGAGCTGCTCGACAAGGAGGACGAGCTGCAGACCCTGGCCGGCGCGAGCGAGGACCACCGGATCGCGGTCCGCGCCTTCATCGCCAAGGAGAAGCCGAAGTACCTGGGCCGCTAGCGGGCCTGCGGGCGCCTTCGGGCCTAGCGTCCCTGCGGGCCGCGGGCGTGGCAGTCGGCGAGGTGGTCGTCGACCAGTCCGCAGGCCTGCATCAGCGCGTAGGCGGTGGTCGGGCCGACGAAGCGGAAGCCCGCCTTCTTCAGCGCCTTCGCCAGCGCCGTCGACTCGGGCGTGACGGCCGGCACCTCCTCCAGGCTGCGGGGGGCCGGCCGGTCCGGGTCACCGGCGAACTGCCAGATCAGGGTGTCCAGGCCGCCGTCCAGGTCGCGCGCGACCCTGGCGTTGGCGATCGCGGCCTCGATCTTGGCCCGGTTGCGGATGATGCCGGTGTCGCCGAGCAGCCGCTCGACGTCGTCCGGGCCGAACTCGGCGACCTTCGCGATCTCGAAGCCGGCGAACGCGGACCGGAAGCCCTCACGGCGGCGCAGGATGGTGATCCAGGACAGCCCGGACTGGAAGGCCTCCAGGCAGACCCGCTCGAACAGCGCGTCGTCCCCGTGCACCGGGCGGCCCCACTCGGTGTCGTGGTAGACCCGGTAGTCGTCCGTCGAGTCGCCCCAGGCGCAGCGGCGCAGGCCGTCCGGGCCGACCACGGCCCCGCCCGCGCTCACCGGCCCTCGCCCGGCTTGGCGTCCTCCGGGCCGGCGGCCGGCTCGGCGCCCTTGGCCAGGTTGACGGCGGGCTCGACCACCTTGGCGAACTCCTCCAGACCGGGCAGCGGTTCGGCGCCGGCGTCCGGACGGTCGGTGGCCTCGACGGCGCCGCGCACCGCGGCGAGGGCCTCCAGCTCGGCGATCCGGGCGTCCCGGTAGGCCAGCTCCGCGCCCAGCCGGTCGAGGACGTCGTCCACCTCTTCCATCCGGTAGCCGCGCAGGGCCATCGGCAGCCGGATGTCGGCGACGTCGTCGTGGCTCAGCGGACGGTCCTGCGGCAGCCGTACGGCGATCCGGTCCTGCTCCGCCTCCGGCAGCGATCCGCCCCCGCCGAGCGCCACCAGTGCGGCGCCGCCGACCACCACGGCCATCGCCACCACGATCACCCAGAACACGTGCGGTCCTCCCGAACTCCCGGCCGGCCCCCGTCCTGGTGGGATCATGGTTCCCGAGAGGCCGGGGGCCATCATCGCACCCGCAGCAGCTGTGGAGGAGACATCGGTGGCACTGCGCCTGGGACCACGGGAATTCGGTGACGACGAGCTGGTGATCATGGCGATCGTCAACCGCACCCCGGACTCGTTCTTCGACAAGGGCGCCACGTTCGCCGACGAGGCCGCGTTCGCCGCCGCCGACCGCGCGATGGCCGAGGGCGCCGCGATCCTGGACATCGGCGGGGTTAAGGCCGGGCCGGGCGACGAGGTCACGGTCGAGGAGGAGCTGCGGCGCACGGTGCCGTTCGTGGCGGAGCTGCGCAAGCGCCACCCCGAGGCCGTGATCAGCGTGGACACCTGGCGGCACGAGGTCGGCGAGGCGGTCTGCGAGGTGGGCGCGGACCTGCTGAACGACGCCTGGGGCGGGGTGGACCCGAAGCTCGCCGAGGTCGCCGCCCGGTACGGCGCCGGCCTGGTCTGCACGCACGCGGGCGGCGCCGAGCCGCGCACCCGCCCGCACCGGGTCGGCTACGAGGACGTGATGGCGGACATCCTGCGGGTGACCGTCGGGCTGGCCGAGCGCGCGGTGGAGCTGGGCGTGCGGCGGGACTCGGTGATCATCGACCCGGGACACGACTTCGGCAAGAACACCCGGCACTCGCTGGAGGCGACCCGGCGGCTGCCGGAGATGACCGCGACCGGCTTCCCGGTGCTGGTCTCGCTCTCCAACAAGGACTTCGTCGGCGAGACGCTCGACAAGCCGGTCGACGAGCGGCTGCTGGGCACGCTGGCGACCACCGCCGTCTCGGCCTGGCTGGGCGCGCAGGTGTACCGCGTGCACCAGGTGGCGGAGACCCGGCAGGTGCTGGACATGGTCGCCTCGATCCGGGGCACCCGCCCCCCGGCGGTCGCCCGCCGGGGGCTGGCCTGAGACCCGGGCGGATCCCCCGGCCCCGGGGTCCCTAGATCTCGTTCACCGGGCGGCGGGCGTCGGCGAGGATCTTCATGACCTCGTCGATCTCGTCGGTGATGTGGAAGAGCTCCAGGTCGTGCGGGGCGGCCTTGCCCTGCGCGACGAGCGTGTTCTTCAGCCAGTCGAAGAGCCCGCCCCAGTACTCGCTGCCGAAGAGGATCACCGGGAACCGGGTGACCTTCTTCGTCTGCACCAGGGTGAGCGCCTCGAACAGCTCGTCCAGCGTCCCGAGGCCGCCGGGCAGCACCACGAAGCCCTGCGCGTACTTCACGAACATCGTCTTGCGGACGAAGAAGTAACGGAAGTTCAGCCCGAGGTCGACGAACTCGTTGAGCCCCTGTTCGAAGGGCAGCTCGATGCCGAGGCCGACGCTGAGGCCCCCGGCGTCCGAGGCGCCGCGGTTGGCGGCCTCCATCGCGCCGGGGCCGCCCCCGGTGATCACCGCGTAGCCGGCCTCGGCCAGCGCACGGCCGATGGCCACGCCGGCCGCGTACTCGGGCGAGTCGACCGGCGTCCGGGCGGAGCCGAAGACGCTGATCGCGGGCGGGAGTTCGGCGAGCGCGCCGAATCCCTCGACGAACTCGGAGGTGATCCGCAGCACCCGCCACGGGTCGGTGTGCAGCCAGTCGGTCGGGCCGGTGGTGTCCAGCAGGCGCTGGTCCGTCGTGCTCTCGCCGACCTGGTCCCGGCGCACCAGCACCGGGCCCTTCTGCTTCTCGGGCCACGCCTTCTTCGGGCGCGGCTCGCCCACCCGCTCGGGACCGTGACCGTAGTGCTTCTCGTCTCCAGTGCCTGTCATGACGAAACCCTACGCCCGTTGATCCCCGTTTTCAGGCAACGGTGGGAGGTCGGTTGGGCAACCGGAAGGTGGCGTTCGGCCGCCGCCCTCCCGGTCGCCCGCCGGCCGGAGGTCAGGCGGTGAGCCAGGCCCGCAGCCGCTCCTCGGTCTCCGCGATCGCGCTGAGCGAGCAGTGTTCCTCCCGCTTGTGCGCGAGGTTCGGATCGCCCGGGCCGTAGTTGACCGCCGGGACGCCGAGCGCGCTGAACCGGGCCACGTCCGTCCAGCCGAACTTGGCCCGGGCGACGCCGCCGGTGGCGGCCAGGAAGGCCTGCGCGGCGGGCTGCCCGAGGCCGGGCAGCGCCCCCGGGGCGGAGTCGGTGACGGTCACGTCGAAGCCGTCGAAGACCTCGCGCAGGTGCTTCTCCGCGTCCGCCTCGCTGCGGTCGGGCGCGTAGCGGAAGTTGACCGTCACCACGCACTCGTCGGGGATGACGTTGCCGGCCACGCCGCCGTCGATCCGGACCGCGTTGAGGCCCTCGCGGTACTCCAGGCCGTCGATCTCCACCCGGCGCGGCCGGTAGTCGGCGAGCCGGGTGAGCACCTCGGCGGCGTGGTGGATGGCGTTGTCGCCGAGCCAGCTGCGGGCCGCGTGGGCGCGCACGCCGGTCAGCCGGACCTGCACCCGCATGGTGCCCTGGCAGCCGCCCTCGACGGCGGCGCCGCTGGGCTCCATCAGCACCGCGAAGTCGGCGGTCAGCCAGTCCGGGTGCGCGGCGGCGAGGTGGCCGAGGCCGTTGCGGTGGGCCTCCACCTCCTCGCAGTCGTAGAAGACGAAGGTGAGGTCGCGGTTGGGCTCGGTCAGGGTGGCGGCCAGCCGCAGCTGCACGGCGACGCCGGACTTCATGTCGGAGGTGCCGCAACCGTAGAGCAGGTCGCCCTCGACGTAGGAGGGCAGGTTGTCGGCGATCGGCACGGTGTCCAGGTGCCCGGCGAGCAGGACGCGCTCGCCGCGACCGAGACCGGTCCGGGCGACCACGTTGTTGCCGTACCGGTCCACGGTGAGGTGCGGGTAGCCGCGCAGGGCGGCCTCCACGGCGTCGGCCAGCGCCTGCTCGTCGCCGCTGACCGACGGGAAGTCGACCAGGGCGGCGGTCAGCGCACCGCCGTCGAGGGTGAGGTCCAGGGGCGTCTTCGGGCTGCTCATGGTCGCCAGCGTAGTCCCGGTGCCCCGGCCCGCCGCGACCCCGCTGTGGCAGCGCTGTGACACCGGGACGGCAACCTGCGGGCCCCGCACACCCGTCCGAGTGGGTACGGTGTCGGTTCAGGTGCACGGTGGATCAAGTGCTCGGTGGAGAGGGGCGGCGGTGGCCAGGAGGAAGAGCGGCAGGCGGAACGGCGACGCGGCGCCCCGGCGGCGCCGTCGGCCACTGCGCGTGGTGCTGATCGGCCTGCTGGTGCTCGCGGCGGTCGCGGTCGGCCTGTTCTGGCTGCGCGACCAGAAGCTGACGCCGGAGGGGTGCTCGGTGAAGACCCCGGCCGGCGAGGGGACGCTGGAGGTCCCGCAGGCGGCCAACGCCGCGACGATCGCCGCCGTGGCGCACGCGCGCGGCCTGCCCGACCGGGCGGTGACGATCTCGCTGGCGACGGCGATGCAGGAGTCCAAGATCCGCAACCTGACGGGCGGCGACCGCGACTCGGTCGGGCTGTTCCAGCAGCGGCCCTCGCAGGGCTGGGGCACGGTGGAGCAGATCTCGGACCCGGTCTACGCGACCAACAAGTTCCTGGACGGCCTGGTCAAGGTGCCCGGCTACACCCGGCTGCCGCTGACCGACGCCGCCCAGCAGGTGCAGAAGAGCGGCTACCCGCAGGCGTACGCCAAGCACGAGACCAAGGCGACGCTGCTCGCCTCCGCCCTCACCGGCCGCGAGGCCGCCTCGCTCAACTGCGTGGTGCACGACTTCGCCGCCCCCGAGTCGGACGAGGACACCGCCTCGCCCGGCGCCTCCGGGGCGCCCTCCGCCTCCCCCGCCGCCCGGCCGGACCGGACGCAGGCGCTGACCGACCGGGTGCGCCGCGAGTTCGGGCGGACGGTCACCCCGGCCGCCGGCTACAGCTCCACCATCAAGGGCGCCGAGAACGCCGTCTCGCTGACCCCGGACCCGGCCGCCAGCACCGACGCCGGCCCGGAGGCGGAGCGTCAGAACGGCTGGGAGGTGGCGCACTGGGCGGTGACGCAGGCCCAGAAGCTCGGCATCGAGACGGTCGCCTACGACGGGAAGATCTGGCGGAAGGGCAAGTCCGAGGACGGCTGGAAGCCGCAGCCGACCGGGACCTCGACCAAGCTGGTGCTGGTCACCCTGGCCGCGCCCGGCAAGAGCTGACGCACTGGTGTCCGGGTTGCCGCTGAACGGGTGAAACCGGTCAACCGCGGTGGACGCCGGACCGGCCGGGGCCGACCTGGTGCAGAACCGTCACTGCCCTTGGCGCACCCGGTGTCCGGCCGGTCCGTCGGGACATCTCCGGTCCGGTGGCAGCGGCCATACGATCCGATCGTCGGTCAGGTCTGTTCCTTGCACCGGCCGAAACCTTCTGGCTTCTCAAGCGGTAATGACGTCGTCCGCCCGGCGGACGGGACGGACCCAAGACCCTTCGAGGAGCCCCATGTCTCACCCCCTCACGCGCCGGATCGCCCAGGCCGCGCTGCTCGTGGCGGCCGGCGCGACCCCGCTGGTCGCGGCCGGCTCCGCGTCCGCCGCCGACGCCCTGCTGCCCAAGTCCGACCTGGCTGCCCCGCTGGGCCAGCTGACCAACACCGACGCGGGTTCCACCCTCCAGCACACCACCCACGAGCTGGGCCGGGCCGCCGGTGACACCGGTGCGGCCACCGTCGCCGCGGGCGTGCCGGCCACCGCCGACGCCACCGGCAACATCGTCGCCCACCAGCTCCCCGAGGCGAACGAGAAGGCCGGCTCGCTGACCGCGCCGGTCGACAAGACCGCCGCCACCACCGGCCAGCTCTCCGCGCTCACCCCGAAGGTCGCCACCGCGCTGGCCGACAAGGCCGGCGAGGCCGTCACCGGCGCCCAGGCCCCGGCCGGCCGCAGCGCGGGCGCGGGCGCCAACCCGGTCGGCGGGCTCTCCCAGACCGCCGGACTGACCCAGGGCCTGCCCGGCACCGGCTCGCTCACCGGCGCCGTCCCCGGTGCCAACGCCCTGACCGACGCCCTGCCGCTCGGCGCGCTGCAGCGTGCGCTGCCCGCCGAGGCCACCTCCGCGGTGCCCGGCGCCGACGTGCTGGGCCTCGCCGAGCACGGCTCGGCCAACCGCCTCGGCGGCGCGGACCTCGGACCGAACTCCCCGCTCTCCGGCCTCAGCCCGATCACCGGCCTGCTCGGCGCCATCGGCGGCGGCGGCCTGGGCGGCCTGCCGATCGGCTGATCCACGCCGATCCGCTCTGATCCGCACTGATCCACGCCGGTCCGCTCTGACCCGCACCGATCCGCACTGATCGCGGCGGAGCCCGGTGACGACGGGAGGGGTCGGTGTCCTGCTGGACACCGGCCCCTCCCGTTCGTGCGTGTTCAGCCGCGCAGCCGCTCCACGGCCGCCGCGACCCGCTCGTCGGTCGCGGTGAACGCGACCCGGACGAAGCGACCGCCGGCCGGACCGTAGAAGTCACCGGGCGCCACCAGGATGCCCAGCTCCGCCAGTTCGGCGACGGTCTCCCAGCACGGCCGGTCCTGGGTCGCCCACAGGTAGAGGCTCGCCTCCGAGTGCTCGACCCGGAAGCCGTACGCCTCCAGCGCCGCCCGCAGCGCCGAACGCCGGGCCGCGTAGCGCGTCCGCTGCTCGGCCACGTGCGCGTCGTCCCCGAGCGCCGCGACCGTCGCCGCCTGGACCGGCGCCGGGACGATCATGCCGCTGTGCTTGCGCACCTCCAGCAGCTCCCTGACCACCACCGGGTCGCCGGCCACGAAGGAGGCGCGGTAGCCGGCCAGGTTGGAGCGCTTGGAGAGCGAGTGGACGGCCAGCAGGCCCTCGTGCGACCCACCGTCGGCGGCGGACCCGCAGACGTCCGGGTGCAGGACGGAGACCGGGTCGGCCTCCCAGCCCAGCTCCAGGTAGCACTCGTCGCTGACCAGCAGCACCCGGTGCTCCCGCGCCCACGCCACCGCGCGGCGCAGCTCGTCCTTGCCGAGCACCCGGCCGGTGGGGTTGGACGGCGAGTTGACCCAGAGCAGGCGGACCCGGGAGCCGTCCAGCTCGTCCACCGAGTCGTACTCGACCGGCTCGGCGCCGCAGAGCCGGGCGCCCACCTCGTAGGTCGGGTAGGCCAGGCGCGGGTAGGCCACCTGGTCACCGGGGCCGAGGCCGAGCTGGGTCGGCAGCCAGGCCACCAGCTCCTTGGAGCCGACGGTCGGCAGGACGGCCTGCGGGCCGATCTCGGCGCCGACCCGGCGGCGCAGCCAGCCGGCGACCGCCTCGCGCAGCTCCACCGGGCCCCAGACCGTCGGGTAGCCGGGCGTGTCGGTGGCGGCGGACAGCGCCTTCTGGATCACCTCCGGCACCGGGTCGACGGGGGTGCCCACGGAGAAGTCGCAGAGCCCGCCCGGGTGGGCGAGGGCGGTGCGCTTGTACGGCTCCAGCTTGTCCCAGGGGAAGACCGGCAGGACGTCGGAAACGCGGCGCGCCGCTCCCGGATGGCCCGGGAACGGCGCGTGCGTGCTGTTCTTGGTGCTCACAGCTCAGTTGCCACCGATCGGGTCAGTGGCCGGCGTTCTGCGGCGGCAGAGCGGCGATGAACGGGTGGTCGCGCTCGATCAGGCCGAGCTTCGAGGCACCACCGGGCGAACCGAGGTCGTCGAAGAACTCGACGTTCGCCTTGTAGTAGTCCTTCCACTCCTCGGGAGTGTCGTCCTCGTAGAAGATCGCCTCGACCGGGCAGACCGGCTCGCAAGCGCCACAGTCGACACACTCATCCGGGTGGATGTAGAGCGATCGCTCGCCCTCGTAGATGCAGTCAACCGGGCACTCTTCGATGCACGCCTTGTCCTTGACGTCGACACAAGGCTGCGCGATGACGTAGGTCACGCTGTCGTTCCTCCTCGGAAGGGCTCGGCGGCCCATTCTGTTTTGCTCGCGTGCGCGGGTGAGCGCGGCGTCGTCGATGCCCGCCCCTAGTATCGCGGGTCGGAGACCGCAAATGCACAGGAGGTGGCCAGATGGTCGTCGACGGACCGGTCCAGGACCGCCCCGAGGTCCGGATAGACCGCTCTGACGTGGGACGACGCGTGTCCGTTCGGCGTGTCGCGGAGTTCGCGGACGGCCGCCCCGTGTTCCGCGATGTGATCGGCGTACTCACATCGTGGGACGATCGTGGGCTGACCGTCGAGCCGCGCAGCGGCGGTCCGGTCTCCTTCGACGAAAGGCTGCTGGTCGCGGGCAAGGTGGTGCCGCTCTTCCCTGCGCGGCGTGCCCCGCTCCCGGGCGTGTCGCCGGTGGAGCTGCAGCGGATCGCCGCGCGCGGCTGGCCCGCCGTCGAGCAGGAGCCGCTCGGCGAGTGGACGCTGCGCGCCTCGGCCGGCTTCACCCGGCGGGCCAACTCGGTGCAGGCACTGGGCGACCCCGGGGTGCCGCTGCCCGAGGCGCTGGCCGCCGTACGGCGGTGGTACGCGGCGCGCGGCCTGCCGGCCTGGGTCGAGGTCGTCACGCCAGGCGCGCCGGAGGACCTGCGGGCCGAGCTGGACCGGCTGGGCGCCGCGTACGCGCCGACCCTGGTCCGGGTGGCCGAACTGGCGCCGCTGAGCAGGACCGGGGACAAGGCCGCCCGGGACCGGGTGCGGCTGGCGCGGACCGCCGGGCCCGACTGGACGTCACTGTACCGGCGGGTCACCGGCGAGCCGGCGGTCGAGGAGGCCGCCCGCGCGGTGCTCCACGGCGGCCCCTCGGTCTGGTTCGCCACCGTCCACGACACCTGGGGCTGCGGGACCGAGGGCGACGACACCCCGCCCGTCCTCGCCATCGGACGCTGTGTCATCGACGGCCCCTGGGCCTGCTTCGGCGCCGTCGAGGTGGCGCCGTGGGCCCGCCGCCGGGGCCTGGCCACCGCGGTGATGGCGGTGCTCGCCGCCCGGGCCGCCGAGGAGGGCGCGACCGCCGGCTACCTGCAGGTCGAGGCGGAGAACGACGGTGCGATCGCGCTCTATGACGGAATGGGCTTCGAGACCAGTCACACTTACCACTACGCCCGCCTCCCCGAGGCCTAGCCCGCACCCGCACCCGCACCCGCCCAGCAGCCCCCTCCGTCCGCCCGTACGAAAGCCGTCGCAGCCACCGTGACCGAGCAGAGCAGAGCACGCTTCCGGACCGAGGCCCGGGCCGAGCACCCCGATCCGGTGCTGCTCTGCCTACTCGCCGCCGCCGAGCACCCCACCCTCCCGGAGCCGGACGACCTCGGCGAGGCGCCCACCCCGGAGGCCCTGCTGGCCGCCTGCGAGGCCGCCCTGGAACGTCACGCCGCCGCCGTCCGGCGGGCGGTCGCCGAGCGCGCGCCGGCCGGTCCGGAGGAGACCGCCGCGCTGCTGGCCGCCGTCCTGGGCGGGCGGGAGCGGTTCCACGGGCGGCAGTCCGACTACCGGCGGCTGGAGTCCTCGCTGCTGCCGGAGGTGCTGCGGCGGCGGCGCGGGCTGCCGATCATGCTGTCGCTGGTCTGGATGGCCGTCGGCCGCCGGGCCGGGCTCACGGTGCACGGCATCGCCCTGCCCGGCCACTTCATCGTCGCGATCGGCGGCCCGGGCGGCGGCGACGAGTACGTCCTGGCCGACCCGTTCCACGGCGGGCGGCTGCTCGACCCCGAGGACGCGGCCCGCCTGGTCCACTCCGCCGGGCGGGAGTTCGCCCCCGAGCTGCTCACCCCCGCCCAGCCGCTGGACGTCGTGCTGCGGGTGCTCGGCAACATCCGCGCCTGGGCAGCCGATCGCCCCGAGCACGCCCGCACCCAGCTCTGGGCCGCCGAGCTCGCCCTGCTGCTCCCCCGTCACCCCGCCCAGCTGCGGCTGGAGCGCGCCGAACTGCTGGTGCGCACCGGGGACTTCCTGGGCGGCTCGGCCGAGATGGACGCCTACGCGGAGATCCTGGACGCCTTCGACCCGGACGCCGCGGCCAGGGTCCGGCTGGACGCCCGGGCGGCGCGGCACCGGCTCAACTGACCCGCCGGCTCACAACCAGCCCTTCTCCCGGGCGATCCGGACCGCCTCGGTGCGGTTGCGGGCCTCGGTCTTCTGGATCGCCATCGAGAGGTAGTTGCGCACCGTCCCCTCGGAGAGGTGCAGCCGGCGGGCGATGTCCGCGTTCACCGCGCCGTCCGCGGCGGCCGCCAGCACGTCCCGCTCCCGGGCGGTCAGCGGGTTGGCGCCCTCGGCGAGCGCCGCTGCGGCCAGCGCCGGGTCGATCACCCGCTCGCCGCGCAGCACCCGGCGGATCGCCTCGGCCAGTTCGGCGGCCGGGGCGTCCTTCACCAGGAACGCGTCCGCGCCGGACTCCATCGCCCGCCGCAGGTAGCCGGGGCGGCCGAAGGTGGTCGCGATCACCACCCTGGTCTGCGGCCGCTCCTTGCGCAGCAGCGCCGCCGCCTCGATGCCGGTCATCCCGGGCATCTCGATGTCGAGCACGGCGACCTGCACGTCGTGGGCGACCGCCGCCGCGACCACCTCGTCGCCCCGGCCGACCTGCGCGACGACGTCGATGTCCCCCTCCAGCCCGAGCAGCGCGGCCAGCGCCTCCCGGACCATCCCCTGGTCCTCCGCGAGCAGCACGCGCACGGAGGCCGGGGCACCGTCGTTCCGAATCTCACTCATGGGGTCAGACCCTAAGGCGTGTCCGCCCGGTGGGGCCCGGGCCGGCCCGGAGGGACGCCCCGGCGGCCTCAGCCGGCCGGGGCCGCCGGGGCCGGGACGGTCCGCAGCGGGACCAGCGCCCGCAGCCGGAAGCCCTTCCCGCGCTCCCCGGGCCCGGTCTCCAGCCGGCCGCCGACCAGCGCCAGCCGCTCGTCCAGGCCGGAGAGCCCGTTCCCCGGGGCGGACTTGCCCGGCCCCTTGCCGTTGTCGGTGATCTCCAGGACGGCGAACCGCTCGCCGTCGCCCTCCCAGGCCTCGTCCGCCCGCACCGTGCAGAGGGTGGCGCCCTCGCCGTGCCGGACGATGTTGGTGACGGCCTCGCGCAGCGCCCAGGCCAGCGCGCCCGCCTCCTCGGTGGCCAGCCCCGGCCAGGCCTCGACCAGCTCCGGCGCCGCCTCCAGGCCGACCTGCGCGGCCGCCAACGCCGTCCGGGCGGCGGCCAGTTCGACCGGCAGGGTGGGCCGGCGGAACCCGGTCACGGCCTCCCGCACGTCGATCAGCGACTGCCGGGCCACGTTCTCGATGTCGGCCACCTGCGCCCGGGCCGCCTCGTCCTTGCCGGCGTCCATGAACCGCCCGGCGAGCTCGCTCTTCAGGGTGATCAGCGACAGCGAGTGCCCGAGCAGGTCGTGCAGGTCCCGGGCGAGCCGCAGCCGCTCCTCGGAGGCGGCGAGGTGGGCGACGGCGGCCCGGGCCTCGCGCAGCTCCCGCATGGTGGCGACCAGCCGCTGCAGCCCGGTCATCGCGACGCCGGACAGGAAGGCGGTGAGCGCGATGGTGGGGATGTCGCCGCGGTCGGCGTGGCTGAGCAGCCCGACCACGACGGTGAGGCCGGCCATGCCGCCCACCCCGGCGAGCGCGTAGCGCACCGGCGCGATGATCGCGACGGCCACCGAGGCGTAGGTGAACAGCGTGAGCCAGGCCGTTCCCAGGGTGAAGGCGGCGACCACCGCGGTCAGCACCAGCCCCGCGACGACGGCCCGGCCCGCCATCGGCGCCGCCGCGGCCTGGGAGCGGATCACGACCAGGCTGGCGTAGCCGGTCACGAACCCGGTGAGCGCGATCCAGCCGACCACCGTGGCGGCGGTGCCGTGGCCGCCGTGCAGCAGGTCGCCCACCGGGTAGAGCAGGTAGACCATCCAGAGCAGCATCCAGCTGACCTTGACCAGCAGTTGGCGCCTGGTCTCCACCGGGGAGCCCGGGATGGTCATGAACGAGGTACGCGCCACGCCCACCTCCGGATGTTCGTCGGACGGGTGGGCGTGGGGCGTTTCGGGCATGCTGGCCATCATGCCCGCCGGGTGTCCCGGCGGTACAGCGCGGCGGCGGCCGCGACGAAGACCACCAGGAAGCCGGCCAGACCCGCGACGGCGCCCAGGTCGAGCGCGTGCCCGGGCTGGGTGAAGGTGGCCAGCTTGTTGTAGAGGTACACCGGGTTGAACCGGGCGAAGGTCTCCAGCGTGCCGCTCACCGGGAACCACGTCCCGCCGAACAGCGCCAGCGCCATGTAGGTGATCATCACGATGGTCTGCACCGAGTCCGGCGCCGCCGCGTAGCCGAGCGCCACCCCGAGCGCCGCGAAGACGAAGCTGCCCAGCCAGAGCGCGGCCACCAGGCCGACCCACCGGCCCGCCCCCAGCTCCACCCCCTGGGAGGCGCCGACGGCGAAGACCACCAGGATCGCGGGCAGCGTGGTCACCGCGCTGGCGGCGATCTTCGCCACGGTGTACGCCCGGCCGGGCAGCGCGGTCAGCCGCAGCTGGCGGGTCCACCCGCTCTTGCGCTCCAGCGAGATCCGCTGCGCGCTGCCGGTCAGCACCGACCCGACGGCGCCGAAGGTGGCCATCGAGACCATGAAGTAGGTCTTCACCGGGAGACCGCCGGCCAGCCCTCGGGCGCCGTAGGCGTTGATGAAGAAGACGTACATCAGCGCCGGGTAGAGGACCGTGAAGAGCAGGTACTTCCTGTTGCGCAGGGTGCGCAGGATCTCCAGGCGGATCAGGGTGGTCATCGCGCGGCCTCCGTCGCGAACTCGCTGCTGTCGGCGGCGTCCTGCTCGCCGGTGATGGTCAGGAAGGCCTGCTCCAGGCCGAGGCCGGTGACCTCCAGACCGCGCGGGTACAGGCCCGCGCGGTAGAGCCCGGCGACGCCCGCGTCGGCGTCCGCGGTCCGGATCCGGACCGTCCGCACCCCGGGCACCCGGGCGGTGACGTCGAGGGCCAGCACACCGGGCAGGGCCCGCAGCGCGGAGTCGTCGAACGGGCCGTCGGCGTCGTGCAGTTCGAAGGTGATCCGGCGCGCCCCGGCCTTCGCCTTGATCTCGGCCGAGGAGCCGTCGGCGATCAGCCGGCCCCGGTGCAGCACCAGCACCCGGTCGGCGATCGAGTCCGCCTCCTCCAGGTAGTGGGTGGCGAACAGCACCGTGCGCCCGACGTCGGCCTGGGCCCGCATGCTCGCCCAGAACGCCTTGCGGACGGAGACGTCCATGCCGGTGGTGGGCTCGTCGAGGACGATCAGGTCGTTGGCGCCGGCGATCGCCAGGGCGAACCGCACCCGCTGCTCCTGGCCGCCGGAGAGCCGGTCGACCCGGCGCTCGGCCAGCTCGGTGATCCCGGCGTCGGCGAGCACCTCGCCGACCGCCCGGCCGCGCGGGTGCACGTCGCAGGCCAGCCGGACCAGTTCGCGGACCTTGACGTCGGCCATCAGCCCGCCGCTCTGCAGCATCGCGCCGACCCGGCCGGCCGCGATCGCGGCCCGCGGGGCCCCGCCGAACAGCTCGACGGTGCCGTGGTCGGGCTCGCGCAGCCCGAGCAGCAGGTCCAGGCTGCTGGACTTGCCGGCGCCGTTGGGGCCCAGCAGGGCCACCGTCTCGCCCGGCCGCAGGACGAGGTCGAGGCCGTCGACCGCGCGCACCCGCCCGTAGCTCTTGCTGACGTTCCGGAAGGCGGCTACCTCGGTGCCCATCGTCCCGGTCCTCTCCCCTGGTGGTGTCCTTCGCACCACCTCAGAGTCCCGCGCGCGGGGGCCGCGGCGTCAGTGCCCGCCGTCGTGCCTTCGGCATGACGGATGTCATACCGGCGGCCGGGGCCCGGACCGCCGGGCACCGGCCGCCGGAGCCGCAGGTCGGTGCGCGGCCCGGGCCCGGATCGGGCCCGGGCCGCGCACCCGCTCAGATCCCGAGCGACTTCTTCACGAAGTCGACCTGGAGCAGCAGCAGGTTCTCGGCGACCTCCTCCTGCGGGGTCATGTGGGTGACGCCGGAGAGCGGCAGCACGGTGTGCGGCCGTCCGGCGGCCAGCAGGGCCGAGGAGAGCCGCAGGGTGTGCGCGGCCACCACGTTGTCGTCCGCCAGACCGTGAATGATCATCAGCGGCCGCTCCAGCCCGGCCGCGTAACCGCCGAGCGAGTTGGCCGCGTACACCTCGGGCCGCTCGGCCGGGTGGCCCAGGTAGCGCTCGGTGTAGTGGGTGTCGTACAGCTCCCAGTCCGTCACCGGGGCGCCGGCCACGCCCACGTGGAAGACGTCCGGGCGGCGCAGCACGGCGAGGGCCGCGAGGTAGCCGCCGTACGACCAGCCGCGGATCGCCACCCGGCCGAGGTCGAGCGGGAACTCCCCGGCGAGCGCCTGCAGCGCGTCCACCTGGTCGTCCAGGGTGGCGCCGGCGAAGTCGAAGGCGATCGACTTCTCCCACGCGGGCCCGCGCCCGGGGGTGCCGCGCCCGTCGGCGACGACCACCGCGAAGCCCTGGTCGGCGAACCACTGCGAGTTCAGGTGCGGGTTGTGCGCCTGGACGACGCGCTGGCCGTGCGGGCCGCCGTACGGGTCCATCAGGACCGGCAGCAGGCCGTCCCGCTCGCGGTCGTAGCCGGTGGGCAGGAAGACCGCGGCGGGGATGCGACGCTCGCCGGCGAAGCGGAAGACCGGCCGGGCGGTGATCACCGGGGTCTCGGCGTAGGACTCGATGGTGGCGACGTCGTCCACCACCACGCCGTCCGGCAGGTCGCGGGCGACCTGCACCAGCGTGCCGGGCAGGTCGGGCTCGGCGGTGGCCCGGACGGTGATCCCGGCCGCGTGCACCGCGGTGCTGACGGAGGTGAACGGCCGGCCGTTGGCGGCCTCCCAGGAGAGCCGCTTGCCGTCGTGGCCGATCCGGCCGACCCCGATCCAGCCGGGCTCGGGGTCGGTCTCCGCGGCGCCGCCGGAGGCGGTGAAGAAGACCTCCTCCGCGGTCACCGCGAGCACGGCGCGCAGGTGCAGGTCCGCCCCCGTGACGGCGTGGTCGCCGACCACCAGCGCCCGCACCCCGTCCTCCCCCGCGGTGTCCGAGATCCGCACCAGCTTGCCGTCCGGCGTCCAGGCCGGGACGCCGGTGAACAGCTCCAGCCAGACGTCGTCGCGCTCCTCGTGCAGCACCTCGGTGGCACCGGTCTCCACGTCCACACCCAGGATCCGCTGGCTGCGCTGGTCGCGGGCCTGGACCAGGAGCAGCGGCACCCCGCCGGTGGACCAGTGCACCCGGCCCAGGTACGGGAAGGCCTCGCGGTCCCAGACGACCTCGGTCCGGCTGCCGTCCAGGCCGAGGAGCCAGAGGCCGGTCTCGGCGTTGGCGGTGCCGGCGGCGGGGTAGGCGACCTCGGCCGGCTCGCTGCCCGGGTTGGCCGGGTCGGCGATCCACCAGCGGCCGACCGGGCTGTCGTCGGCCCGCTCGACCAGCAGCCGGTCGCTCTGCGGGGACCACCAGAAGCCGCGGTCGCGGTCCATCTCCTCCTGGGCGATGAACTCGGCCTGGCCCCAGGTCACGTTCGGGCCGTCGGGCTGGGCGAAGGCCCAGTCGGCGGTGCCGTCGGTGCGGGTGAGCCGCAGCTCGCCGGCGGTGTTGGCGTACGCGACGAAGGCGCCGTCCGGGGAGGGGCGCGGGTCCAGCAGCGGGCCCTCGGCGGGCAGCTCGGTGCTGCTGCCGGCCACCAGGTCGGCGAGGAAGAGCCGGCCGGAGAGGGCGAAGGCGGCGACCTTGCCGGCGCCGTCCAGGGCGTAGCCGACGATGCCGGCCGAGCCCTCGCGGCTGCGCTCGCGGCGGGCCTTCTCGGCCGGCGAGAGGTCCTCCTCGCCGCCGCCGAGCAGGGCCGCCGGGTCGGCCGCGACCCGCTCCTCGCCGGTGGCGGTGTCGAGGGTCCAGAGCAGGTTCGCCCGGTCGCTGCCGGACCGGGAGCGCAGGAAGACGACCCGGGAGCCGTCGGATGCGACGGCGAAGGACCGGGGCGCGCCGACGGTGTAGCGCAGGGTGCGCGCGTACTGCCTCGGGAAGGTGTCCGCAGGGGTGTGGGAGGTCATGGGACCGACCTTATGACGTCAGGGCGCCGCTGCCCGGTGGATCGTGATCACTCGTTCGGAGCATCGGCCCCGGGTGCCCGCCGAAGGGGTCCACACCCCTTCCGACCGGCCCATGCGCCCCATTTGTGCCACGATGCCCCGGCGTGTGCAGACTCACGGTGCGTAACGCGCCCCTCACCCATCGGGTATGACTGGTCCCAGGAGTGATCGTCGGGCCCCGTCCCGGGCCCCGGTCACCCGACCGCAAGTCCCGCACGGTCCCGACCGTCGCCCCCGCCAGGGGGCGGCGCACCCGAGAAGGGGTGTGAGCCGCCATGGCTTTGTCCATCTCCGCAGCCATGCTGATGCTGGTCATCGTGGTGGTGCTGATCCGCCGCTCCGGACTGAAGCTCGCACACGCGATCATCTGCGCGCTGCTCGGCTTCTACCTGGCGTCCAGCTCCATCGCCCCCTCGATCAGCGAGGTCACCAGCAACCTCGCTGGGATGATCAACGGCCTGAAGCTCTGACCCCGCGCGGCCGCTGGTTAGGCTTCCTCCCATGACCCCGACTAGCGGCCGCAGCCTGCTCCTGGTGCACGCCCACCCCGACGACGAGTCGATCGGCAACGGCGCCACCATGGCCCGGTACGCCGCCGAGGGCGCCCGCGTCACCCTGGTGACGTGCACCCTCGGCGAGGGCGGCGAGGTGATCCCGCCCGAGCTGGCCCGTCTGACGGCGGACCGGGACGACACCCTCGGCGCCCACCGGATCGGCGAGCTGACCGCCGCGATGCGCGAGGTCGGCGTCACCGACGTCCGCTTCCTCGGCGGCCCGGGGCGCTACCGCGACTCCGGCATGATGGGCGTGCCCGACAACGACGTGCCCGGCTGCTTCTGGCGGGCGGACGTTGACGAGGCGGCCGGCCACCTGGTCGCGGTGGTCCGCGAGGTGCGGCCGCAGGTGCTGGTCACCTACGACGAGAACGGCGGTTACGGGCACCCCGACCACATCCAGGCGCACCGGGTGGCCATGCGCGCGCACGAGCTGGCCGCCGATCCGGCCTACCGCCCCGAGCTGGGGCCGGCCTGGCGGATCGCCAAGGTGTACTGGAACCGGATGCCCCGCTCGGTGATCGAGCGGGGCCTGGCCGAGACCGCCGCCGCGGCGCCGTTCCCCGGCACCGCCGGGCCGGCGGACGTCCCGGGCGTGGTGGACGACGCCGCGGTCACCACCGTCCTGGACGGGGCCGCGTACGCCGGCCGCAAGGCGGCCGCGATGGCCGCGCACTCCACCCAGATCACCATGGCCGGGGCCTTCTTCGCACTCTCCAACGACCTCGGACAGCCGCTGATCGCCACCGAGTACTACCAGCTGGTGCGCGGCCAGGCCGGGCCCCGGCTGCCGGAGGACGACCTCTTCGCCGGCCTGGGCGCCGCCGACCACGCCGCCGACCCCGGTGACGCCGCCGACCCCACCGCCACCGACCGCCCCGTCGAGGAGAGCGCCCGATGACCGAGCCCGCCGACGCCCGGCCGCCGCGCCGCTCGATCCCGGCGGCCGTCCTGGGCACCCGGGACGAGCGCCTGAAGGAGTCCCAGCCCCCGCGGGCCGGGCGGATCGCGGCTTATGTCCTGTTCTTCCTGCTGGGCTTCGCAGTCTCCGTCTGCGGAGCATTTGTGCAGGCCTTGTGGCCGCCCGTGGGAGTGCTGCTGGCACTCGCGGCGACCGGCGCCACCTTCTACGCCGGCCTGCGGATCACCGGGACCAGGCTCGGCGCGGCGGCCCCGGCGGCCGGCTGGTTCCTGGCCCTGCTGTTGCTGATGGTCCCTCGGCCCGAGGGGGACAATGTCCTCTGGACCAATGCCACGTCGCTCTCCTGGCTGTTCGTCGGATCGATCCTGGGCGTGATCTGCGCCACCCTGCCGACCCGCACCAGCTGGTTCCCCGGGGTCCCCGGCCCGCCGCGCTGACCGCCCCGCACGGCCTCGCACCGCGGCCCGTACGACGCGCAGTCAGGGCCACGCGGCCGTACTCTCATACCGGAGGAACCGGACGTATCAGGTTCTATCCGAACCAGTTCACCGCTCAGTTCTTCCCAGTATGGTGGTGCCGCAGAACGCCGTACCCGACGCCGCCCGCCAGGCCCGGCGCCCACGAACCGCGGTCGCGCCGCACGGCCCGGCCCGCGAACCCGGAGCAGAGCAGCATTGAGCAGCCGCGAATCTGAGAACGCCCACCCGACGCCTCGGCGCACGGGGCCGGACGCCTACCCGTCGGGCACGCCGCCCTACGGCACACCGGGTTTCCCCGGCGGCGACCGTGCGGGTGCCGGTGCCGCCCAGGGCTCGGGGCCGGGCGAGGACGAGGGCCCGAAGACCGAGACCACGCTGACCACGCGGGTCCGGATCAACATCCCCGGCTCGCGCCCGATCCCGCCGGTGGTGGTCCGTACCAGCGTCAAGAACGACGAGGCCGCCGGCGAGGAGGACGCGGCCGACGCGGCCGCTCCCCGGCACCGTTCCGCGTCCGCCTCCTCCCCCGTGCTCGGGGTGATGGAGGGCGGTGCCCGGACGGCCACCCCGCCGAACCTGCCGCCCGAGTGGGAGATCCCGCCGGCCACCTCCGAGTCCGAGTCCACCGGAGCCTGGTTCCGGCCGCGCCAGAAGAAGGGCCCGGCCGCCGAGCCCGCCCCCGCGGCGGTCCCGGCCGGCGGCCCGGGCGCGGCGCCGACCGCGGGCGCGGCCCCGTCGGCCGCCGAGGCGCGCCCGAACGGCGCCCAGCCGAAGGGGGCCCGTCCGAACGGCGCCCAGCCCAACGGCACCCAGCCCAACGGTGCCGGCCGCCCGCAGCAGCAGGGCCCGGGCGCGTCCCGCCCGAACGGCCGCCCGGTCCCGCCCCAGGCCGCCGCCCCCGCGCCGCGCCCCGGCGGCGCCCCCGCCTCGCCGTTCGCCCCGGGCACCCCGGCCGACGAGGCCGGCGTGTACGAGGACGCCCCGGCCGACCCGTTCGGCCCCGGTGCGCCCGCGGACCCGTTCGGTCCCGGTGCCGCCGCGCCGCACCGCGGCCCGCAGGGCGCCGGCCGCCCGCAGCCGCAGGGCCCGGCCCGACCGGCCGGCGGTGCGCCCGACCGGGCGAACCCGGAGGACACCTCGGTGGACGGCTTCGAGCCGATCCGCGAGAACACCCCGCCGCCGTCCGCCATATCCGGCCTGCCGCAGAACGGCGCCGCCCCGAACGGCCACCCGCAGCCCGGCCTGTTCGCCTCGGCCCCCGCCGGCAGCGACGCCTTCGCCGCCCAGCGCCCGCCGGCCGGCGCCGAGCCGTACGGCGCCGGCGCCCCGGGCGGGCTCTTCCCCGGTGCCCCCGGCGCCCCCGGCCGCCCGGGCGAGCCCGGCGCACCGACCGACCCCTTCGGCACCGGTCCCGGCCGCCCGCAGCCCGGCCCGGACGGCGAGGCCGCCCCGGCCCCGGCTCCCGCTCCCGCCCCGGCGCCCGCCAAGGCCGAACCGGCCAAGGCCAAGCGCGGCGGCGCCGGAAAGAAGCTCGTCAAGCTCGGAACCTACGCCGTCGGCGGCGTCCTCTTCCTGGGCGCGGCCGCGTACGGCACCGGCCTGATGCTCAACCAGTCCGACATCCCCAAGGGCACCGTGGTGCTCGGCACGGACATCGGCGGCAGCAACCGCGACCAGGCGATCCACCAGCTCGACGAGAGCGTCGGCAAGGCCGGCCAGCTGCCGGTCAAGCTGAAGATCGGCGACAAGACGGTGGACCTCGACCCGGCCGTCGCCGGGCTCGGCTTCGACACCACGGCCACCGTGGACAAGCTGACCCAGCACTCGTACAACCCGGTCGACGTGATCACCTCGCTCAAGGGCGACGAGAAGGCCGTGCCGCCGGAGGTCAAGGTCGACCGGGCCAAGCTCAAGGCCGCCCTGGACGCGCTCGGCTCCGGCTCCGGCCAGAACCTCGCCGAGGGCTACGTGAAGTTCGCCGAGACCGGCGAGCCGGTCGTGGTGCCCGGCAAGGCCGGCCAGGCGGTGGACTCCGCCGCCGCCGTCGACCTGGTCGAGCAGGCCTACCGTGACCGCGCCGCCGGCAAGCCGGAGCAGCCCGTCGCGGTCACCATGAACGCCGCCCAGCCCAAGATCTCCCCGCAGGCCCTGCAGGCCGCCGCGGACAGCCTGGGCAAGTCCGCGGTCAACGGGCCCATCCACGTCCTGGCCGGCACCAAGAAGTGGGACTTCGGCCCGAAGACCGCCGCCAAGGCGCTCACCCTGGTGCCCGACGCCTCCGGCAAGCTCGTGCCCAAGTGGGACCTGGACGCGCTCAACGGCCAGCTGGGCGGTGTGTTCGACAAGGTCAAGGTGAAGAAGGGCGGCCAGACCGCCCTGATCACCCCGCAGGACGTCGCCGACGCCATCACCCCGCTGCTGGACAAGACCGGCGACAAGGACCGCACCTTCAAGTTCACCGTCGCCTGAGCCACCGCCAGCCCGGTCGGCCGAGCCGCCGACGGGGCGGCGCCGTCGAGGGCGGGCCCGGATCCGGGCCCGCCCCTCGACAACTCACCTCCCTGGTCAGCAAGATGTGACGCCGTACCATCACCCGTACCGTCCACCGCACCCGCACCAGGAGTACCGCCATGGGCCGCCGCCCCCTGCCCCGCCGCACGGCCCTGATCGCCTGCCTCGCCGCGGTCCCGCTCTCGCTGGTGCTCTGCTCCTGCGGCTCCGGCGGCCCGGACGCCGCCCAGGCCGTGCCGAGCGGTGTCGAGACGCCCAAGCTCACCGCCGTCGACATCAACGCGCACGACCGCGCCGAGCTGCGCCAGGGCGGCACCCTGAACGTCGCGATCGCCCAGTTCTCCAACCAGTGGTCGCCGATCCACGCGGACGGCAACGAGTCCTCCACGATGACCGTCACCAAGCCGCTGCTGCCGACCTTCTTCCGCTCCGACGCGGCCGGCACCCAGACCGCCAACCCGGCCTACCTGCAGGACGCCCACGCCGAGGTCGTGAACGGCCGCCAGGTCGTCACCTGGACGCTCAACCCGAAGGCGAAGTGGTCCGACGGCACGCCGATCACCTGGCGCGACATCGAGGCCAACTGGCGGGCGCTCAAGGGCACCGACCCGGCCTGGAAGGCGTCCAGCAGCACCGGGTTCGAGCTGGTCACGGCGGTCGAGCGGGGCAAGGACGACTTCCAGGCGGTGATGACCTTCGAGCGGCCGTTCTCCGAGTGGCAGTCGATGTTCAACGGCGCCGCGAACGCCCCGCTGCTGCCCGCGAGCCGGATCGCGACCCCGGAGCTGTTCAACACCTCCTACCTGGACACGATCCCGGTCACCGCCGGCCCGTTCAAGGTCGAGAAGCTGGACCCGGCGGCCCAGACCGTCACCCTGGTCGCCGACCCGGCCTGGTGGGGCGAGAAGCCGATGCTCGACCGGATCGTCTTCCGCGCCGTGCTGCCGAACGGGATGGCCGCGGCCTTCGCCAAGGGCGAGGTCGACTTCTTCGACAACGGCCCGGACGTGGCCGGCTACCAGCTGGTCAAGAACACCAAGGGCGCCGCCGTCCGCCGCGCCGGCGGGCCGGACTTCCGCCAGTTCACGCTGAACAGCAGGAGCCCGCTGCTGACCGACCCGACCGTCCGCCAGGCCGTGTTCCAGGCGATCAACCGGGACGCCATCACCCGCACCGACCTCAGCGGCCTGGACTGGCCCACCGTCACCCTCAACAACCACCTGCTGGTGTCCAACCAGAACGCCTACCGGGACAACTCGCTCGGCCTCAGCCGCTACGACCCGGCCGAGGCCGCCCGGAAGCTGGACGCGGCCGGCTGGAAGCTCGACGGCGACGTCCGCCGCAAGGACGGCAAGGACCTGAACCTGCGGATGGTCGTCCCGGCCGGCGTCACCCAGGGCCAGAGCGAGGCCGCCGCCACCACGAAGATGCTCAAGGACGTCGGGATCAAGGTCACCACCGTCACCGTCGCCGCCAACGAGTTCTTCGACAAGTACGTCAACCGGCACGACTTCGACATCGCCGCCTACTCGCTGATCGGCACGCCGTTCCCGGCCAGCGGCAGCCGGGCCAACTTCGTCCAGAACGGCGGCACCAACACCTCCCAGGCCGGCAGCCCGGCAGCCGACGCCGCCCTCGACCGGGCCGCCGCCGCGACGGACGCGGCCACCGTCTTCGAAGCCATCAACCAGGCGGACGGCGAGCTGTGGAAGGTGGCCGGCGTGCTGCCGCTCTACCAGCGCCCGCAGCTGTTCGGTGCCCGCGCCAACCTCGCCAACCTCGGGGCGCACGGCCTCTCCGACATCGTCTGGGAGAACGTCGGCTTCACCAAGTAGCGCCCGGCGCCGAACGGTCCGGTCCCCGGGGCCGGCGTGACCCCGGGGACCGGACCGCCGCGTGCTCAGGCCGTGCCGATCACGTCCCGGACCTCGGCGAAGTGGCACGCCGACTCGTGCGCCGCCGGACCGCTCAACCCGGACGGCACCGCGAGCAGCGGGACCTCGGTGCTGCACCGCTCCTGCGCCTTCCAGCAGCGGGTGCGGAACCGGCAGCCGGACGGCGGGTTGGCCGGGGACGGCAGGTCGCCGCTGAGCAGGATGCGCTCGCGCTGCTCCCGGCCGGTCGGGTCGGGCACCGGCACCGCGGAGAGCAGCGCCTGGGTGTACGGGTGGGTCGGGTGGGAGTAGATCTCGTCCTCCGTCCCGATCTCGACCATCTTGCCGAGGTACATCACGCCGACCCGGTCGGAGATGTGCCGGACGATCGAGAGGTCGTGCGCGATGAACATGTACGAGAGCTCGAACTCGCTCTGCAACTGCTCCAGCAGGTTGATCACCTGCGCCTGGACGGAGACGTCCAGGGCGGAGACCGGCTCGTCGCAGATGATCACCTCCGGCTTGAGCGCCAGCCCCCGGGCGATGCCGATGCGCTGGCGCTGACCGCCGGAGAACTGGTGCGGGTACCGGTTGATGTACTCCGGGTTCAGGCCGACGACGTCCAGCAGGTCCTGAACGGCCTTGCGGCGGTCGCCCTTCGGCGCCACCTCGGGGTGGATCTCGAACGGTTCGCCGATGATGTCGCCGACCGTCATGCGCGGGTTCAGCGAGGTGTACGGGTCCTGGAACACCATCTGGATGTTCCGGCGCACCGCCTTCAGCCCGGCGCCGGAGAGCCGGGTGATCTCCTCGCCCTTGAACAGCACCCGGCCCGAGGTGGCCCGCTCCAGGTTCATCAGCACCTTGGCCAGCGTGGACTTGCCGCAGCCCGACTCACCGACGATGCCGAGCGTCTCCCCCCTGCGCAGCTCGAAGGAGACCCCGTCCACCGCCTTCACCGCGCCGACCTGCCGCTTGAAGACGATGCCCTGGGTCAGCGGGTAGTGCTTGACCAGGTCCTCGACCGCGAGGATGGGCTCAGCCATGGAGCGTCTCCTTCCAGAAGTGGCAGGCGCTGCGACGGCCCGGCAGGTCGGCGCCCTCGGCGTCCAGCACCGGGGACAGCCGCGGGAGCTGGGTGCGGCAGCGGTCCGCCGCCCGGTCGCAGCGCGGGTTGAAGGCGCAGCCCTCGGGGATCCGCAGCAGGCTCGGCGGCAGGCCCTGGATCGCGTAGAGGTTCTGCCCCTTCTGGTCCAGCCGGGGGATCGAGTTGAGCAGGCCCTTGGTGTACGGGTGGGCCGGCCGGGCGTAGAGCTCGTGCACCGGGGCGGTCTCGACGATCCGGCCCGCGTACATCACGGCGATCTTGTCCGCGACGTCGGCGACCACGCCGAGGTCGTGGGTGATCAGGATCAGGCCCATGTTGAACTCGGCCTGCAGCTCCGCCAGCAGGTCCATCACCTGCGCCTGGACGGTCACGTCCAGCGCGGTGGTGGGCTCGTCCGCGATGATCAGGTCGGGCTCCATGGAGAGCGCCATCGCGATCATGATGCGCTGGCGCATACCGCCGGAGAACTGGTGCGGGTAGTCGCCGACGCGCTGTTTGGCCGCGGGGATGCGCACCCGCTCCATCAGCTCGATCGCCTTGGCCTGGGCGTCCCGGCGCGAGGCTCCCTGGTGCACCCGGAACATCTCGCCGAGCTGGTAGCCCACCGTGAGAACCGGGTTGAGCGAGGAGAGCGCGTCCTGGAAGATCATCGCGATCTTCCGGCCGCGGACCGCCCGCCGGGCCTTGGGGGCCATGGTGAGCAGGTCCTCGCCGCGGAAGCGGATCGCACCTGCGGTGATCTTCCCGGGCGGCATGTCGAGGATGCCCATGATCGCCTGCGCGGTCACCGACTTGCCCGAACCGGACTCGCCGAGCACCGCCAGGGTCTCACCGGCCGACACCGCGTAGCTCACGCCGTTCACGGCCTTGGCCACGCCGTCCCGGGTGTGGAACTCGATGTGCAGGTCGTCGACCTCCAGCAGCGGGGTGCCGGGCTCCAGGCTCTCCCGGCCGCCGCCGAGCAGCTCCACCGCGTCCGGGCGCGGCGCGCCGTCCCGGGACGGCTTCGCCGGCTTCGTCGTGTCACTCATCGTCCGCGGCCCTCCTATCGCAGCTTCGGATCGAGGGCGTCGCGGACCGCGTCGCCGAGCATGATGAACGCCAGCACGGTGATGCTCAGCACGATGGCCGGGAAGAGCAGCACGTGCGGGGCGGTCAGGAAGCGGGACTGCGCGTCACTGATCATCAGGCCCCAGGAGATCGCCGGGGACTGGATGCCGATCCCGAGGTACGAGAGCGCCGCCTCGGCACCGATGTAGACGCCCAGGTTGATGGTCGACACCACGATCACCGGGGCGACGGCGTTCGGCAGGATGTGCCGGGTGACGATCCGTCCGGTGCCCGCGCCGAGCGCCCGGGCGGCGACCACGTAGTCGTTGTGCTTGTTGGAGAGCACCGCCGAGCGCATCAGCCGGTAGATCTGCGGCCAGCCGAGCACGGCCATCACCGCGGAGACCGTCCAGGCGTTGCCCTTGCCCCAGGTCGACATGATCAGCATGCCGCCGAGCAGCAGCGGGATGGCGAAGAAGATCTCGGTGATCCGGGAGAGCGTGCTGTCCCAGAGCCGGCCCACCCAGCCGGCCCAGAGCCCGAGCGTGCCGCCGATGGCGACCACCAGCGAGGTGGTCAGGATGCCGACGATGATCGAGTTGCGGGCGCCCCACACCGTACGGGTGTAGATGTCGCAGCCCTGGACGTCGAAGCCGAACCAGTGGTCCGCACTGGGGCGCTTCAGCGAGTCGGCGAGGTTGCAGAAGCCGCCCTCGGTCGGGTCCCGGTCGGTGAACAGCTGCGGGGCGACGGACAGCGCCACCATGAGCACCACCAGGAAGGCGCCGATCAGGAACAGCGGGTTGCGGCGCAGGTCGTACCAGGCGTCGGTCCAGAGGCTGGCCACCCGCTCGGTGCCCGCAGTGCCGCCCTTGGCGGTGGCGGCGTCCGCGACCGCACCCGCGGCCCGGGCGGCCGGCCCGTTCCCGGCCGGCCCGCCCCCGGACGCCCCGTCCCCCGACGGTCCGGAGCCGGCCTGGCCCGGGATCCCCGCCTTCGTGTTCTCGCTCTTCGTCGGCTCACTCATAGCGGATCCTCGGGTCAAGGACGGCGTACAGCAGGTCGACCACCAGGTTGGCGAACAGGTAGACCAGCACCAGGGCGCTGACGATGCCCACCACGATGGTGCGTTCCCGCAGGTAGACGGACTGGAAGAGCTGGTGTCCGACCCCGGGGATGTTGAAGATGCCCTCGGTGATCACCGCGCCGCCCATCAGCCCGCCGAGGTCCATGCCGATGAAGGTGACGATCGGGATCAGCGCGTTCCTCAGGCCGTGCCGGATCACCACCCGGAACGGGCTGAGGCCCTTGGCGACCGCCGTCCGGACGTAGTCCGCCCGCATCACCTCGATCAGGCTGGTCCGGGTCAGCCGGGCGACGTACGCCAGTGAGGTCGCGGCCAGCACGTACGCCGGCAGCAGGTAGGAGCGGAAGCCCGCCTCCTCGTTGAAGGAGACGGTGAAGAAGTCGATGCCCCAGTCGTTCTTCAGCTTCACGCCCAGGAGCAGCTGGAGCACGAAGCCGATCACGAAGGTCGGGATGGAGATGACCATCAGGGTGGAGATCAGCACCAGGTTGTCGAGGAACCGGCCGCGCCGGAGGGCGGCCAGCACACCGGCGGCGACGCCCACCGCCATTTCGAGCGCCACCGCGGCCAGTGCGAGGTTGATGGTGTACGGGAAGGCGCGGGTCATCACGTCGACGACCTCGTTGCCCCGGTAGTCCTCGCCGAAGTCGCCCTTGAACAGTCCGACCAGGTAGTCCCAGTACTGGACGAAGAACGGGTCGTCCAGGTGGTAGCGGTCCCGCAGGACCGCGACCACGGCGGGGTCCTGCCGCTTCTCACCGGCCAGTGCCGTGATGGGGTCGCCAGGCAGCAGGAAGACCAGTGCGTAGATCAGGAACGTCGCGCCGAGGATCACAGGTATGGCCTGGATCATCCGGCGGACCACATAGCGGCCCATGCGGCCTCCTCGTGGTTCGGGGCACGCCGGCGCCGGGCGGCGCGGGGGTCACCCGCCCCGCCCGTCAGGGCGTACCGGTCAGCGGGTTCGAGGTCAGGCCAGCTCGACGTTGGCGAGGTCTATCCGGTTCTGGGCGTCGATCACCACGTTCTTCACGGCCTTGGTGTAGGCGCCGGAGGTCATGTACGTGTACACCGGGATGTACGGCAGCTCCTTGATCAGGATGTCGTCGGCCTGCTGGTAGAGCTTGATGCCCTCGGCGTCGGAGGTGGCCGCGTCGGCCTTGGCGAGCAGGGCCTCGAAGTCCTCGTTGACGTAGCCGCCGTAGTTGGACCCGTTCTCGATGGCGATCTTGGAGAAGATCGGCCGCAGGTAGTTCTCGATCGACGGGTAGTCCATCTGCCAGGCCATCCGGAACGCACCGGAGTACTTGTGCTCGCCGAGCGCGGTGAGGATCGCGCCGAACTTCTCGAACGGCTTGAAGGTGACCTCGATGCCGAGGTTGCTCTTCAGCTGGTTGCCGACGGCCTCGATCCACTCCTTGTGGCCGCCGTCCGCGTTGTAGCCGATCTCCAGCGTGTTGCCGGGCAGGCCGCCGGCCTGGGTGAAGAGCTCCTTCGCCTTCGCCGGGTTGTACTTGGCGGCGTCGCCGAGCGCGCCCTGGCGGTAGCCCGGAATGATCGGGCTGATGAAGTCGTCGGCCGGCTTGCGGGTGCCGGAGAAGATCGTCTTGGTGATCGACTCCCGGTCGATCGCCATCGAGATCGCCTTGCGGATCTCCGGCTTTCCGAACGCCGGATTCGTCGAGATCGGGAATCCGAGGAAGCCGACCCCGGATTCCGGCTTGTAGATGTAGCGGTCACCGAACTCCTGCGCGACGGTCGACATCGCCGAGATCGGCAGCTTGTTGGTGATCTGGATGTTGTCCGCGCGCAGGTCGTTGTACGCGGTGTCCAGCTTGTCGTAAATCTTGAAGGTGACGGAATCCAGCTTCGCCTTTCCGTCCGCCGCCGGGAAGTTCTCGTACCGCTTCACCTTGATCTGCTTGTTGTGCTCCCACTTGCCGTCCATCTGGAACGGCCCGTTGCCGATCGGCGCCTCCTCGAAGGCCTTCGGGTCGGTGAAGAAGGCCTTCGGCAGCGGGTAGAACGCGGTGTAGCCGAGCATGGTCTTGAACTGCGAGAACGGCGCCTTGAGGGTCACCGTGAAGGTCTTGTCGTCGACCACCTTGAGGCCCTTGAGCTCCTTGGCGGCCGGCTTCTTGTCCTTGCCCGGCGCCAGCTCGTCGGCGCCGAGGATCTTGTCGTAGAAGGGCAGGCCCTCCTGCGCGTTGTCCTGGTTGGCCCCGTAGTTCCAGGCGTCGACGAAGTTCTGCGCGACGACCTTCTCACCGTTGTGGAAGGTGTAGCCGTCCTTGAGCTTGATCGTCCAGGTGGTCGCGTCGGTGGTCTCGATCGACTGGGCGACCCGCAGCGTCGGGGCGTTGGTCTTGCGGTCGTACTCGACCAGGCCGGCGAAGAGCTGGGCGAGGACCTGCGCGCCCTCGGACTCGGCGGTGTTCTGCGGCACCAGGCCGTGCTGCGGCTCACCCGACTCGATGCTGATCGAGCCGCCCTTCTTGCCGGACCCGCTGCTCCCCTGGTCCGACGACTTCTTGTCGCCGCCGGTGCTGCAGGCGGAGATCGCCAGCGCGGTGCACGCCGCCAGCGCGGTCCAACGCATCGTCTTGGTGAGCCTCATTCAACTGCTCCTCGATTTAGGGGCTTACGAACGAACGGCAGGGCCCGCCACTCGGTGTGCCGGACATGGCGGAGGACGACATCGCAGGGCCGATCCACGCAGTTGGCGAGGTGACCGCTGATATGCGCAGAGCAACTATCGATCACCCGACCCCTTCCACGGAATCGCCGTCACATCTCTTTTCAATTACATGCTCAGACCAAGTCGTGACAATGTCCGCCAATTCCTGCATATCGCGCCCGGAGGGCTCCGCTCCGGATTCCGGATAACGGACGACAGGCATCGGTATCCGATGCTTTACGGAGCGTAATGATCAATTCCGGCGGGGAATTCCGGAGTTTCCGCAGGACAACGGCAGGGCGCGCCCTCCGGAGGGAGGGCGCGCCCTGGTTCGCCGGCTGGACCGGCGCTGTCAAACGGTTTCCGGCGGACCGGCCGCACCCCCCGGATCCGCCCCGCGCTCGGCCGCGAAGTGACAGGCCGAGTCGTGCAGCGCGAGCCCGTCCAGCCAGGCGGGCGAGGCCAGCAGCGGGACCTCCAGGGCGCACTTCTCCTGCGCCTTCCAGCAGCGGGTGCGGAACCGGCAGCCGGACGGCGGGTTGGCCGGCGACGGCACGTCCCCGGTGAGCACGATCCGGTCACGGGTCTCGCGCGCCCGCGGGTCCGGCACCGGCACCGCGGAGAGCAGCGCCTGGGTGTACGGGTGGGTCGCGTGGTCGTAGATCTCCGCGTCGCTGCCGATCTCGACCACCTTGCCCAGGTACATCACACCGACCCGGTCGGAGATGTGCCGGACGATCGAGAGGTCGTGCGCGATGAACATGTAGGAGAGGTTGAACTCCCCCTGGAGCTGCTCCAGCAGGTTGATCACCTGCGCCTGGACGGACACGTCGAGCGCGGAGACCGGCTCGTCACAGATGATCACCTCCGGCTTGAGCGCGAGACCGCGGGCGATGCCGATGCGCTGGCGCTGACCGCCGGAGAACTGGTGCGGGTAGCGGTTGATGTACTCCGGGTTCAGACCGACCACGTCCAGCAGGTCCTGGACCGCCTTGCGCCGCTCGCCCCTCGGCGCCACCTCGGGGTGGATCTCGAACGGCTCCCCGATGATGTCGCCGACCGTCATCCGCGGGTTCAGCGAGGTGTACGGGTCCTGGAACACCATCTGGATGTTCCGGCGCACCGCCTTCAGCCCGGCGCCGGAGAGCCGGGAGATCTCCTCGCCCTTGTAGCGGACCGACCCGCTGGTGGCCGGCTCCAGGTTCATCAGCACCTTGGCCAGCGTGGACTTGCCACAGCCCGACTCCCCCACGATGCCGAGCGTCTCACCCTGCATCAGGTCGAACGAGACGCCGTCCACCGCCTTGACCGCCCCGACCTGCTTCTTGAACACGACGCCCTTGGTGAGCGGGAAGTGCTTGACCAGCTCCCGCACCTCCAGGATCGGCTCGCCGCGCGGCACCGCGTGGTCGAAGGCCACCTCCTCCGGCACCGCCGCCCCCATCGCGGTCGCCCCGTCAGCGGTCATGGAGGGTCTCCTTCCAGAAGAAGCAGGCGCTGCCCCGCCCGGCCAGCTCGGTGCCGTCGTCCTCGGTCACCGGGAAGAGCTCCGGCACCTCGCTCCGGCAGATGGCCTGGGCCCGCGGGCAGCGCGGGTTGAAGGCGCAGCCCGCCGGGATCCGCAGCAGGTTGGGCGGCAGGCCCTTGATCGCGTACAGCTCCTGGCCCTTCTGGTCCAGGCGCGGGATGGAGTCCAGCAGGCCCCTGGTGTACGGGTGGGCCGGCCGGGCGTAGAGCTCGTGCACCGGGGCGGTCTCGACGATCCGGCCCGCGTACATGACGGCGATCTTGTCCGCGACGTCGGCGACCACGCCGAGGTCGTGGGTGATCAGGATCAGGCCCATGTGGTACTCGGCCTGGAGCTCGGCCAGCAGGTCCATCACCTGGGCCTGGACGGTCACGTCCAGCGCGGTGGTGGGCTCGTCCGCGATGATCAGGTCCGGCTCCAGCGCCAGGGCCATCGCGATCATGATGCGCTGGCGCATACCGCCGGAGAACTGGTGCGGGTAGTCGCCGACGCGCTGCTTGGCCGCGGGGATGCGCACCCGGTCCATCAGCTCGACGGCCTTCTCCCTGGCCTCCTTGCGCGAGGTGCCCCGGTGCGCGCGGAACATCTCGCCGAGCTGGAAGCCCACGGTGAGCACCGGGTTCAGCGAGGAGAGCGCGTCCTGGAAGATCATCGCGATCTTCTGGCCGCGGATCCTCCGCCGCTCCTCCTTGCCCATCGCCAGCATGTCCTGGCCCCGGAAGCGGATCTCGCCCTTCGGGATGCGGGCCGGCGGCATGTCGAGGATGCCCATGATCGCCTGCGCGGTCACCGACTTGCCGGAGCCGGACTCACCGAGCACCGCGAGCGTCTCCCCGGCCCGCACGCTGTAGTTGACGCCGTTGACCGCCCTGGCCACGCCGTCCCGGGTGACGAACTCGACGTGCAGGTCCCGGACGTCGAGCAGCGGCCCCTCGTAGGGCGCCTCCCGCTTCGGCTTCCCGGTGTCGACCTCTGTGGTCACGATCGCTCCCCTTCGCTCAGCGCAGCTTCGGGTCGAGGGCGTCGCGGACCGCGTCGCCCATCATGATGAAGGCCAGCACGGTGACGGAGAGCGCCGCAGCCGGGAAGAACATCACGTACGGCGCCGTCCGGATCACCTTCTGGGCCGAGGCGATGTCGATGCCCCAGGAGATGGTCGGGTCCTGCAGGCCGATGCCGAGGAAGCTCAGCGTGGCCTCGGTGGCGATGTAGCCGCCGAGCGCGATGGTGGCCACCACGATCACCGGTGCCACCGCGTTCGGCAGGATGTGCCGGACCATCAGCCGCCCCGTACCGGCGCCGAGCGCTCGTCCGGCCATCACGTAGTCGGCCTGTTTGACGGTCAGGACGGCGCCGCGCATGACCCGGGCGATCTGTGTCCAGCCGAGGACGACGAGCGCGAGGACCACGGCCCACACCGTGCGGCTGGAGAAGCCGTTCAGCAGCACCAGCGCGCCGAGCAGCAGCGGGACGCCGAAGAAGATGTCGATGATCCGGGAGAGCACCGCGTCCACGGCGCCGCCGAAGTAGCCGGCCACCATGCCGGTCAGCCCGCCGAGCAGGGTGACCCCGGCGGTGACGAAGATGCCGACGGTGATCGACGCCCGCGCGCCGTACACCACCCGGGCGTAGATGGAGCGGCCCTGGGCGTCGTAGCCGAACCAGCCGGCGCCGAAGAAGTCCGTCCAGTCCGGCCGCTTGAGGTAGTCGTGGACCAGGTCGGCCTTGCGCGGGTTGGCGTCGGTGAAGGCCCAGGGGAAGATCGACATCACGATCAGCAGCAGGATCAGCAGCGCCGAGATCAGGAAGATCGGCCGCCGCCGGAGGTCGCGCCAGGCGTCGCCCCAGAGGCTGCGCGCCTCCTCCCGCTTGGTGACGTTCTCCTCGACCAGGGTCTCCTGCTCGACCGCCATCCCCTGTTCGCCGGCGAAGTCCAGGTGGTCGACGCCCGGCTTCGGGTGTGGCTCGAAGTCGCCCTCGTCGTGCAGGTCAGGCATAGCGGATCCTCGGGTCCAGGACCGCGTAGAGCAGGTCGACGATCAGGGAGGCGACCAGGTAGACGATCACCAGGACGGTCACGATGCCGACCACGGTGGGGCCCTCCTTCTGGTTGATCGCCCGGTACAGGACGTTGCCGATGCCCTGCACGTTGAAGATGCCCTCGGTGACGATGGCGCCGCCCATCAGCGCGCCGAGGTCGGTGCCGAGGAAGGTGACCACCGGGATCAGCGAGTTGCGCAGCAGGTGCCGGCTCACGATGGTCCGCCGCGGCAGGCCCTTGGCGACCGCCGTGCGCATGTAGTCGGCCCGCAGGTTCTCGCCGATGGAGGTGCGGGTGAGCCGGGCCACGAACGCGAGCGAGAGCGAGCCGAGCACGATCGCGGGCAGGATCAGCTGGGAGATGTCGGTGGAGTCCTGCACCGTCGGCGTGACCCAGCCCAGATTGGTCGCGAAGATCGTCTGGGCGATGTACGCCAGGACGAAGACCGGGATCGAGATCACCACCAGGGTGAGGAAGAGGACCACCGTGTCCTCGACGCTGCCGCGGCGCAGGCCGGAGATCAGGCCGAGCGCCAGACCGAAGATCAGCTCGAACCCGAAGGCGAGCAGCGCGAGCCTGATCGTCACCGGGAAGGCGTCCGCCATGATGTCGGTGACCGAGCGGCCGGTGAAGCTGGTGCCGAAGTCACCCTGGAAGAGGTTCCCCATGTAGTGCAGGTACTGCTTCCAGACCGGCTGGTCGAGGTAGTACTTGTGCTTGAGGTTGGCCACCACCGCGGGGTCGGCGGCCTTCTGCCCGAACAGCGCCGAGACCGGGTCGCCCGGCAGCGCGTAGACCAACAGGAAGATCAGCAACGTGGCGCCGAAGAACACCGGGATCATCTGCAGCACCCGCCGCAGCACGTAACTGCCCATCCGAGCCTCCTTCCTAGGTGACCGATCGGCCGGCCGGCCGATGGGGCCGAGTGCCCGGGCCCCGCCCCCCGTGCGGGGAGGACGGGGCCGGCCGGGGTTGGGCCCTCCTGCCCGTGGGCGGGCCGGGTTGGGACCCGCCGGCCCGAGGGCGGGCGAGGAGTGGGCCCCTCCTGCCCGATGGCGGGCGAGGAGGGAAAGGTCAGCCCTTGACCTCGACCTGGGTCCAGGCCGGGTTCCCGAAGGAGTCGAAGGTGACGTTCTGGACGTTGGTGGAGTAGCCCGAGTTGGTGCGGTAGTACCAGAGCGGGATGGCCGGCATGCCGCTGCCCAGCACCGCCTCCGCCTGCTGGTAGCCGGTCACCGAGCCCTGGATGCTGTCCGCCTGGTCCGCCTGGGTGGACAGCTGGTCGAACTGCGGGTTGCTGTAGCCGAAGTCGTTGGACGCGGCGCCGGTGCGGTAGACGTCGGCGAGGAAGTTGGCGTTCAGCGGGTAGTCCTGCACCCAGCCGGTGCGGAACATGCCGTCGATCTGGTGCCCGGTGATCGCCGCGCGGGCGGTCTTGAAGTCGGGCTTCGGGTCGCCGACGCACTCCACGCCGGTGCTCTGCCGGATCGAGTTGCAGACCGCGTCGACCCACTCCTTGTGGCCGCCGTCGGCGTTGTAGGTGATCGTCAGCTTGTTGTTCGGGACGCCGCCGCCCTGGGCGATCAGCTGCTTCGCCTTGTCCGGGTTGAACGTGCAGAAGTCCCCGCACTGGCCCGACTTGTAGCCCTCGACGCCGTCCGCGACCCAGGCGCTGGCGGGCGCGCGCGAGCCCTGGAGCACCGTCTTGGTGATGGTGTCGCGGTCGATGGCCATCGAGATGCCCTGGCGGACCAGGGCCTTCTCCGGCGGGGCCCAGTCCGACTGGTACAGCGTGAAGCCGAGGTTCTGGATGGCGCCCTGCGGGGAGTCGATCGCGCGGTCGCCCAGGTCGCTCTTGTACGTGGCCAGCGCGGAGGGCGGCACCTGGTCGATCACGTCCAGGTTGTTGGACTGCAGGTCCGCGTAGGCGGCCTCGGCGGTGTTGTACATCTTGAAGACGACGCCGCCGTTCTTCGGCTTGTCCACGCCCTGGTAGTTCGGGAAGGTCTTGGTGACCACCTGCTGGTTGTGGTCCCAGCTGACGAACTGGTACGGGCCGTTGCCCACCGGCTTCTGCCCGTACCCGGCCGGGTCGTTGAAGAAGCCGGCCGGCAGCGGGGAGAAGGCGATGTAGCCGAGCTTGTACTCGAAGTACGAGACCTTGCCGCTCAGCTTGATGGTGAAGTGCGTGTCGTCGACGACGGTCAGCCCGGACATCTTGGTCGCGGTCGGCTGGCCGCTCTCCGGGTGGACGTCCTTGTAGCCCTCGATGTCCGAGAACCAGGAGCTGTTGATCTGGTTGTTGCTGGTCGTCGCGGCCCAGTTCCAGGCGTCCACGAAGCTGCTGCTCTGGACCGGGGTGCCGTCGTGGAAGGTCCAGCCGGACTTCAGCGTGACGTTGAAGGTCTGCGAGTCACTGGTGTCGATGCTCTCCGCGACCTGCATGCGCAGCTTGGCGTTGCTCGGGTCGTAGTCGACCAGGCCCTTGAAGAGGTTCTGGATGATGCGACCGCCACCGGTCTCGTTCGCGTTGGCCGGCTGCAGCGGGTTCTGCGGCTCACTGCTCTGGTAGCTGAAGGTCTTGTTGCTGTCCGACGAGCTGCTGCCGCCGCCGCCGCTGCTGCACCCGCTGGCCACCAGGGCCACGGATGTCGCACCGGCGAGGACCCATCGAGCGCGGGTGGCTGCGGGCATGGAGGTCCCTCCTCAAGGTGTGTGTCGCATCACACCCCATGAGAAGCGCGGCCGTGCGGCGGCGCGAGCCGGGTACCCCCGGACGGGTGCAGGTGCCTGCCCTCCCGGGTTGACGGAACGCCGGAAGGGCCCACGGCTCGAAAGCCGCGGGCCCTTCCGGGTGACGTCTCGGGATCAGACGGCGGCGGCCGTCTCCCGGACCTCGGCGAAGTGGCACGCCGACTGGTGCTTGGCCGCACCGGTCAGCACCTCGGGCACCGCGAGCAGCGGGACCTCGGTGCTGCAGCGCTCCTCCGCCTTCCAGCAGCGGGTGCGGAAGCGGCAGCCGGACGGCGGGTTGGCCGGCGAGGGGATGTCGCCGGTCAGGATGATCCGGTCGCGGCTCTCGCGCGCACCCGGGTCCGGCACCGGCACCGCGGAGAGCAGCGCCTGGGTGTACGGGTGGGTGGCGTTGTCGTAGATCTCCTCGTCGCTGCCGATCTCGACCATCTTGCCGAGGTACATCACGCCGACGCGGTCGGAGATGTGCCGGACGATGGAGAGGTCGTGCGCGATGAACATGTAGGAGAGCTCGAACTCGCTCTGCAGCTGCTCCAGCAGGTTGATCACCTGCGCCTGGACGGAGACGTCCAGGGCGGAGACCGGCTCGTCGCAGATGATGATCTCGGGCTTCAGCGCGAGACCGCGGGCGATGCCGATGCGCTGGCGCTGGCCGCCGGAGAACTGGTGCGGGTACCGGTTGATGTACTCCGGGTTCAGGCCGACGACGTCCAGCAGGTCCTGGACCGCCTTGCGGCGGTCGCCCTTCGGCGCCACCTCGGGGTGGATCTCGAACGGCTCGCCGATGATGTCGCCGACCGTCATGCGCGGGTTCAGCGAGGTGTACGGGTCCTGGAACACCATCTGGATGTTCCGGCGGACGGCCTTGAGGGCCGCGCCGGACAGCTTGGAGATGTCCTCGCCCTTGAACAGGACCTGGCCGGAGGTGGCCCGCTCCAGGTTCATCAGGACCTTGGCCAGCGTGGACTTGCCACAGCCGGACTCACCCACGATGCCGAGCGTCTCGCCCTTCATCAGGTCGAACGAGACGCCGTCGACCGCCTTGACCGCGCCGACCTGCTTCTTGAAGAGGATGCCCTGGGTCAGCGGGTAGTGCTTGACCAGGTCCTTGACCTCCAGGATGGGCTCAGCCATGGAGGGTCTCCTTCCAGAGGTGGCACGCGCTGCGGCGGCCGGTGAGCTCCTTGCCGTCCTTGTCGGTCACCTGGTGCAGCTTCGGAATCTCCGAGCGGCACAGGTCGGTGGCGACGTCACAGCGGGGGTTGAACGCGCAGCCGGCCGGGACCTTCAGCAGGTTCGGGGGCAGGCCCTTGATCGCGTACAGCTCCTGGCCCTTCTGGTCCAGGCGCGGGATGGAGCGGAGCAGGCCCTTGGTGTACGGGTGCGCGGGGTTGGAGTACAGCTCGTGCACCGGGGCGGTCTCGACGATCCGGCCCGCGTACATGACGGCGATCTTGTCCGCGACGTCGGCGACCACGCCGAGGTCGTGGGTGATCAGGATCAGGCCCATGTTGTACTCGGCCTGCAGCTCCGCCAGCAGGTCCATCACCTGGGCCTGGACGGTGACGTCCAGGGCGGTGGTGGGCTCGTCGGCGATGATCAGGTCGGGCTCCATGGAGAGCGCCATCGCGATCATGATGCGCTGGCGCATACCGCCGGAGAACTGGTGCGGGTAGTCGCCGACGCGCTGCCGCGCGGCCGGGATGCGCACCCGCTCCATCAGCTCGATGGCCTTCTCCCGCGCCTCCTTGCGGGAGGCGCCGCGGTGCACCCGGAACATCTCGCCGAGCTGGGCGCCGACGGTCATCACCGGGTTCAGCGAGGAGAGCGCGTCCTGGAAGATCATCGCGATCTTCTGGCCGCGGATCTGCCGGCGCTGCTCCTCCTTCATGGCGAGCATGTCCTCGCCGCGGAAGAGGATCTGGCCCTGGCTGATCCTGCCGGGCGGCATGTCGAGGATGCCCATGATGGTCTGGGCGGTCACCGACTTGCCGGAGCCGGACTCGCCGAGCACCGCAAGGGTCTCACCGGCGGCCACGGAGTAGTTGACGCCGTTCACGGCCTTCGCGACGCCGTCCCGGGTGTGGAACTCCACGTGGAGGTCGCGGACCTCCAGCAGCGGGGTGCCAACCTCAAGGCGGCCGCTCTTCTGGTTCTTCTCGATCACGGTGGTCATCGGGTCGTCACCTCTTCTCTCAGCGGAGCTTCGGGTCGAGGGCGTCGCGGACCGCGTCGCCGAGCATGATGAAGGCCAGCACGGTGACGCTCAGCGCGGCCGACGGGAAGAGCAGCACGTGCGGCGCGTTCAGGAAGCGGACCGACGCGTCGCTGATCATCAGGCCCCAGGAGATCTGCGGCGGCTGCACACCGATGCCGAGGTACGACAGGGCGGCCTCGGCGCCGATGTAGACACCCAGGGAGATCGCGGCCACGACGATGACCGGCGCGATGGCGTTCGGCAGGATGTGCCGGAAGGTGATCCGGCCGCTGCCGGCGCCGAGCGCACGGGCCGCCATCACGTAGTCGTTGTTCTTGTTGGCCAGCACGGAGGCACGCATGATGCGGAAGATCTGCGGCCAGCCGAGAACGGCCATGACGACCGACACGGAGACGGCGTTGCCCTCGCCCCACATCGACATGATCAGCATGCCGCCGAGGAGCAGCGGGATCGAGAAGAAGATCTCGGTGAAGCGGGACAGGATCGAGTCGATGATCCCGCCCTTCCAGCCGGCCAGCAGGCCGAGCAGGGAGCCGACCACGGTGACCATCACGGTGGTCAGGATGCCGACGATGATCGAGTTGCGGGCACCCCACACCGTACGGGTGTAGATGTCGCAGCCCTGGACGTCGTAGCCGAACCAGTGCTCGGCGTCCGGCCGCTTCAGCGAGTTGGCCAGGTCGCAGGCGCCGCCGTCGAACGGGCTGCCGTCGGTGAACCACTGCGGCACGATCGACAGGACCACCAGGAAGGTGACCAGCACGGCACCGATGACGAAGATCGGGTTGCGGCGCAGGTCGTACAGCGCGTCCGACCAGAGGCTCGCGACGCGCTCGGGCTTCTGCTTCTTCTCCGGAGCGGCCTTCGGGGTGTTGTCCTCGGGCTGGGCCTCGGGGCCCTTGGTGATGGTGTCACTCATAGCGGATCCTCGGGTCGAGCACGGCGTACAGCAGGTCCACGAGCAGGGTGGTGACCAGGTAGATCATCACGAGCAGCGTGACGACGCCGACGATGACCGTGCCCTGCTTCTGGTACACGGACTGGGCGAGCAGACCGCCGATGCCGTGCATGTTGAAGATCCTCTCGGTGATCACCGCGCCACCCATCAGGCCACCGAGGTCGGCGCCGAGGAAGGTGACGATCGGGATCAGCGCGTTGCGCAGCGCGTGACGGCCGATCACCCGACGGCGCTTCAGACCCTTGGCGACCGCGGTGCGGACGTAGTCCGCGCGCATGGTCTCCATCAGGCTGGTGCGGGTCAGGCGGGCGACGTACGCCAGCGACATCGAGGCCAGCACGAAGGCCGGCAGCAGGTACGCACGGATGCCGTCGTCCTCGTTGAACGAGACCGAGAAGAAGTCGAAACCGTAGTCGTTCTTCAGCTTGACGCCGAGCAGCAGCTGGAGCATGAAGCCGGTGACGAACACCGGGATCGAGATCACCAGCAGCGTGCTGATGAGGACCAGCTGGTCCAGGAACTTGCCCTTGCGCAGGGCCGCCATGACACCGGCCGCGACACCGATGATCGCCTCGATGACGAAGGCCACCAGGGCGAGGTTCACGGTGTACGGGAAGGCGTCGCCGATCATTTCGCTCACCGAGCGACCGGTCAGGCTCTCACCCAGGTCACCCTGGAAGACGCCCGAGATGTAGTTCCAGTACTGAACGATGAACGGGTCGTTCAGGTGGTACTTCTGGCGGATCATGTCCGCCACGATCGGGTCGGCTCGCTTCTCGCCGGCCAGCGCCTGCACCGGGTCACCCGGCAGGTAGTGGACCAGGGCGTAGATCAGCAACGTCGCACCGATGAGGACAGGGATCGCCTGTATCAGTCGGCGGATCACATAGCGGCCCATCAGACCTCCATACTTTCGGACAAGGAAGGGAGGCGGGAGGACACGGACTGTAGTCCGGTCCGCCCGCCCCCGTTCGTCTGACTACCAGATCAGCCGGCGAGCTCGACCTGAGCCAGGTTCATGCGACCCTGGGCATCGGTGTCGAAGTTCTTGATCTTCTTGCTGTACGCCGCGGAGGACATGTAGGTGTACACCGGGATGTACGGCAGGTCCTGGACCAGGACGTCGTCAGCCTGCTGGTAGAGCTTCAGGGCCTCGTCGTCGGTCTTGGCCTGGTCGGCCTGGTCGAGCAGGGTCTCGAACTTCTCGTTGACGTAGCCACCGTAGTTGGAGCCGTTGTCGATGGCGATCTTGGAGAAGATCGGACGCAGGTAGTCCTCGATCGACGGGTAGTCCATCGACCAGGCCATGCGGAAGGCGCCCGAGTACTGCTTGTCGCCCAGCGCGTCCAGGATCTTGCCGAACTTCTCGAACGGCTTGAAGGTGACCTCGACGCCGAGGTTCTTCTTCAGCTGGTTACCGACGGCCTCGATCCACTCCTTGTGGCCACCGTCGGCGTTGTAGCCCAGCTCGATGGTGTTGTTCGGAACACCGCCGGCCGTGGTGAAGAGCTCCTTGGCCTTGGCCGGGTCGTACTTGGCCGCGTCGCCCATGGCGCCCTTGCGGTAGCCCGGGATCAGCGGGTTGACGAAGTCGTCGGCCGGGACGCGGGTGCCCGAGAAGATGGTCTTGGTGATCGCCTCGCGGTCGATCGCCATCGAGATCGCCTTGCGGATCTCCGGCTTGCCGTAGGCGGCCGGGTTGGTGGCGATCGGGAAGCCGATGTAGCCGACGCCGGACTCCGGCTTGTAGATGTAGCGGTCACCGAACTCGGCCTTGACGCCCGCCATCGCCGAGATCGGGAGCTTGTCGGTGGCCTGGATGTTGTCGGCGCGCAGGTCGTTGTACGCGGTGTCCAGGTTGTCGTAGATCTTGAAGGTGACGCCCTGGAGCTTCGCCTTGCCGTCCGAGGCCGGGAAGTTCTCGTAGCGCTTGACCTTGATCTGCTTGTTGTGCTCCCAGGAGCCGTCCATCTCGAACGGGCCGTTGCCGATCGGCTTGTCGCCGAAGGCCTTCGGGTCGGCGAAGAACGCCTGCGGCAGCGGGTAGAACGGGTTGTACCCGAGCATGGTCTTGAACTGCGAGAACGGCGCGGCGAGGGTGACGGTGAAGGTCTTGTCGTCGACGACCTTCAGGCCCTTGAGCTCCTTGGCGGTGGGCTTCTTGTCCTTGCCCGGGGCCAGCTCCTCGGAGCCCTCGATCTTCGCGTAGAACGGCAGGCCCTCGGCGGCGTTGTCCTGGTTGGCGCCCCAGTTCCACGCGTCCACGAAGGACTTGGCGGTGACCTTCTCGCCGTTGTGGAAGGTGTAGCCGTCCTTGATCTTGATCGTCCAGACCTTGCTGTCCGTGGTCTCGATCGACTCGGCCACGCGCAGCTTCGGGGCGTTGGTCTTGAAGTCGTAGTCGACCAGGCCGGCGAAGAGGGCGTTCTCGACCTCGGTGCCCTCGGACTCCGCGGTGTTCTGCGGAACCAGACCGTGCTGCGGCTCACCCAGCTGGACGGCGATGGTGCCGCCGCCGGAGGAAGCCTTGTCGTTGCTCTTCGAGCTGGTGCTGCAAGCGGTCGCCGCGAGGGCGATCGCGGTCGCCGCGACGAGCCACTTGGTCTGGGTTGCACCGCGCATGGGGGATGCCTCCTGAAATCGACTTTTCAACGAGGAGAGCACCTCGGGCGGCTGACGCCGCTTCCGTTGTGCCGTCCGCGCTCGTGGTTTCGGCGCGCACCCCTGCGCGTTAACCCTTGACCCGAGCCTGACTGCACCCACTATCCGTCACGCACGGACACGAAAGTGAACACTGGCGATCTCAATTAGGTCACATGAACGGTCGGTAAGTTTCGAAAATCGGACATATAAGACATACCCAGACAGGTACCAAACGGACAGTCGTCATGGATGACGGACTGCCGTGTTCGCTCAGCGGACACCCCGCCGCGGTTAGCGCTATTCCGTTTATACGCGCGTCGACAACTTGGAGTAGTTGAAAAAGATCGCCCCCCTTCCCATTGGAAAGGGGGGCGATCGTTTCAGGCCAAAGGACCTCTGAGGGGGGAGATCACGCCTTCTTCGCGCGCGAGGCGGTACGGCCGCGGTCCTTCTGGTCGAGGACGACCTTACGGATGCGAACAGTCTCCGGGGTCACCTCGATGCACTCGTCCTCGCGGCAGAACTCCAGCGACTGCTCCAGCGAGAGCTTGCGCGGGGGAACGATCGACTCGGCCACGTCGGCGTTCGAGGACCGCATGTTGGTGAGCTTCTTCTCCTTGGTGATGTTCACGTCCATGTCGTCGGAGCGCGAGTTCTCGCCGACGATCATGCCCTCGTACACCTCGGTGCCCGGCTCGCAGAAGAGCACGCCGCGCTCCTGCAGGTTGGTCATCGCGAAGGCGGTGACGACGCCGGCCCGGTCGGCGACCAGCGAACCGTTGTTGCGCGTGGTCAGGGTGCCGAACCACGGCTCGTGGCCCTCGTGGATCGAGTGCGCGATGCCGGTGCCGCGGGTGCTGGTGAGGAACTCGGTGCGGAAGCCGATCAGGCCGCGGGACGGGACGACGAACTCCATCCGGACCCAGCCCGAGCCGTGGTTGGACATGTTGTCCATCCGGCCCTTGCGGACACCCATCAGCTGGGTGACGGCGCCCATGTGCTCCTCGGGGACGTCCACGGTCAGACGCTCCACGGGCTCGTGGGTCTTGCCGTTGACCTCCTTGGTGACCACCTGCGGCTTGCCGACGGTCAGCTCGAAGCCCTCGCGGCGCATGGTCTCGATGAGGATGGCCAGCGCCAGCTCACCGCGGCCCTGCACCTCCCAGGCGTCCGGGCGCTCGGTGTCCAGGACGCGCAGCGAGACGTTACCGATCAGCTCGCGGTCCAGGCGGTCCTTCACCTGGCGGGCGGTGACCTTGCGGTCGACCCTGGCGCCGGACTTGGCGTCCGCGCCCTTGCCGCTGCCGCCCCGGCCGACCAGCGGCGAGGTGTTGGTGCCGATGGTCATCGAGATGGCCGGCTCGTCCACCGTGATCAGCGGCAGCGCGATCGGGTTCTCCGGGTCGGCCAGGGTCTCGCCGATCATGATCTCGGAGATGCCGGCGACGGCGCAGATGTCACCGGGGCCCGCCACCTCGGCCGGCTTGCGGGTGAGCGCCTCGGTCATCAGCAGCTCGGAGATGCGGACGTTGGAGATGGTGCCGTCACGCTTGATCCAGGCCACGGTCTGGCCCTTGCGCAGCTCGCCCTGCTCGACGCGGAGCAGCGCGATGCGGCCGAGGAAGTTGTCGGCGTCGAGGTTGGTGACGTGGGCCTGGAGCGGCGCGTCCTCCTCGAACGTCGGGGCCGGGACGTGCTCCAGGATGGTGGAGAAGAACGGCTCCAGGCTGGTGCTGTCGGCCGGGACGGTGCCGTTCTCCGGCTTGGTCAGCGAGGCGACGCCGTCACGGGCGCAGGCGTAGACGATCGGGAACTCGATCTGGTCCTCGTCCGCGTCCAGGTCCAGGAAGAGGTCGTAGGTCTCGTTGATGACCTCGTCGATCCGGGCGTCCGGGCGGTCCGTCTTGTTGATGCAGAGGATGACGGGCAGACGGGCGGTGAGCGCCTTGCGGAGCACGAAGCGGGTCTGCGGCAGCGGGCCCTCGGAGGCGTCGACCAGCAGGACGACCGCGTCCACCATCGACAGACCGCGCTCGACCTCGCCGCCGAAGTCGGCGTGGCCCGGGGTGTCGATGATGTTGATGGTGATCGGCGCGCCGCCGTCCTTGGGGTGGTACTTGACCGCGGTGTTCTTCGCGAGAATGGTGATGCCCTTCTCGCGCTCCAGGTCGTTCGAGTCCATCATGCGGTCGTCGAGCTGCTGGTGGGCGGCGAAGGCGCCGGCCTGCTTCAGCATGGCGTCGACCAGGGTGGTCTTGCCGTGGTCGACGTGGGCGACGATGGCGACGTTACGGATGTCGTTGCGCGTGGGCATGCCTAGCGGATTCTCCCGGAATCGTGGGTTTCGGCGCCCGGCCCGCGAGACGCCGACCGGCGATCCCTGTTGATCGCCGCCGCCCGTTCCGCCTGCTACTACCGGTCCACCCGCCGGGCAGGACATGCCACGGCTTCCTCCTATCGTACGGGGAACCACCCAGGTGGGCCGAAACGGCGGCCTCGGGCGGGACCAAGATCACAGGTGGATCACACACCTTTCACCCGCAGGCCTCCTTCCGCCACCCTGTCCGGCTGTGATCCAACTCCTCTATCGGCGCCTCACCGCTGCCTCTCTCTGTACCGGCGTGCTCCTGGTCCTCGTCCTCGTCGACCGGCTGCACGCGCCCTGGGCAACCCTCGGCTTCCTCCTCGGCGCGCTGCTGGGCAGGGAGCGCCTCGCGGACACCTGGCTCCTGCTCACCGGCCGGCTTGCCGGGGTCCGGTTCCTCATCGTCCGCTACGGCCGGGGGCGGCTGCTCTGGGACGGACGGATCGCCGGGGTCCCGGTCGAGATCGGCCTGTGGCCGAACTCGCTGTACCTCTACTTCGCGCTGGTCCCGGGCCCGGCCCTTCGCCTGCGGCTCTGGCTCTCCTCGGCCTGCTACTTCGGCGTCCACGCGGGGCTGGGCGGCTGGCTGGCGCTGTCCGCAGACGGACTGGGCCGGGGCGTGGGCATCGGCCTGCTGCTCACCGTCGTCCTCCGCCTGCCGAGACCGGACACCTCGCCCCTCGTGTCCGGCTGGGCCCTGCTCGTCATGCCTTTTCGCGCGGACTGGCTGGGGCAGCACCTCTGGAAGCCCGAGGCCGTGCAGGCCGACCGGCTGCTGAGCACCGGTCGGATCGCCGAGGCCCGCGCGCTTCTGGAGGGCCTCGAACCAGGCGAGTACCCGCTGGCCCATCTCACTCCGGCCGGGCTCGCGCTCGTCGAGGGCCGCTACGAGGAGGCCGAGCAGATCGCCGCCGACGTGGCGGACCGCGGATATGCGTTCCACACGGCGCACTTGCTCATCGGTATGGCGTTCATCGGCCGTGCCGACAGCGGGGAGTTCTCCCCCGAGCGCGCAGGGGCGCTGCTGGATCCGTTCCTCGTCCGGCTGGGCATAGACGACCGGAAGCTCTACCGGGACTTCCTCCCGACAGCCGACGTCGCCCGCTTCCAGAACGATCCGGAGACCGCCGTCCGCGTGGCCCGGCGCCTCTCCACCATGGCCGGCTCCCGCATGTGGCGGGCCCAGGCCTGCTGCTCGCTCGCCGCCGCCCTCATCGCCACCAGGCGTCCGGACGAAGCCGGGAAGGCCCTCGCCCGGGCAAGGAAGCAGTGCCCCGGGATGGTCCGGATCTCCGACGTTGAACGCATGCTGGAGCAGCCCGTCGGAGCCCGCCCCGTCAGGGGGTGAGCCGGCCGATGTCCTGGAAGCGGGGCCAGCCGTAGCCCCAGGCGCCCGCGGCCGCGATGCCGTCGCGGACGGCGACCAGGTCGGGGCGCTGGTAGAGCGGCACCGAGTGGCCGAGCTGCCAGATCCGGGTGTCCGCCTCCTGGAGCAGGGCGAGGTGGGCGGCGGGGTCGAGTTCGGCCGCCGCCCGGTCGAAGAGGCGGTCGATCTCCTCCGTCCCCGCGCGGCCGTAGTTGCTGCCGGCCTCCGGCGAGCCGTCCGCGCCCGGCCTGGGCTTGGCGTAGACCGGGCGCTGGTCGACCGCCGGGGACGGTCCGGCGGGCCAGGAGAACAGGGCGAGGTCGTAGTCGCCGGCGGCCAGGTGCCCGGGGACGAAGGTGTCGGCCGGGACGGCCGTGGCCCGGACGGCGATCCCGGCCCCGGCGAGGTCGGCGGTCAGGGCGTCGGCGGTGCGCCGGGCGATCGCGGAGTCGGCCGGGAGCAGCAGCGACAGGGCGAGCTCCCGGCCGTCCCTGGTCCGGGTGCCGCCGTGGGCGGGCCGCTTCCAGCCGGCCGCGTCCAGCAGCCGGCCCGGGTCGGCGCGGTCGATGGCGTCGGCGTTGTCCCGGTAGCCGTCCTGGTCGCCGGCGAGCAGGTGGCTGCCGAGTGGCGCGCCGGCGAGGCCGAGCGGGGCGAGCGCGGCCTCGGCGATCCGCCGCCGGTCGACGGCCCGGGTGAGGGCGAGCCGTACGGACGGGTCGGTGAGCGGTTCGCGGGCGGCGTTGAGGGTGAGCTGGGTGAGCGAGGGCGCGGACGCCCGGTGCACGGTGACGCCGGGGAGCGATTCGACGCGCCGCAGCGCCTCGTCGGCGGCCCGGGCCCGGTCGGCCGAGGTGCCGGGGGCGGCCGGGGCCCGGTCGACCGCCGCCGTCACCGGCGCGATGTCGAGCCGGTCCTGGTCGAGCGCGTCCAGCCGCTGCCCGGCCGGGACGGCCAGGAAGTCGATCCGGTCGGCCTTGGGCCGCTCCGCCCACCAGAGCGGATTGCGCTCCGCGGTGGCCAGGCCGCCCGCCGGGTCGTACCCGGTGAGCCGGAACGGCCCCGCCGTCAGGTGCGGACCGCCGGCCAGCGGGCGGTTGAACGCGGCCGGGGTCGCGGTCTCGGCGGCGGGGTAGAGCGGGCCGAACAGCGAGCGCCACTCGGCGTACGGCTGCCGGAAGGCGACCCGCACCTCGTGCGGGCCGGCGCCCGGGGTGATCGAGTCGACCGCGCCGTACCCGGCCGGGCGGGCGGCCCCGTAGGCGGGGTCGAGGCCGGAGAGCGCGGCCCGTTGGGCGGCGAAGTCGGCCGCCGAGAGCGGGGTGCCGTCGCTCCAGACGGCGTGCGGGTTGAGCCGGTAGGTGACCACCTGCGGCAGCTGCCCGGGCGGGGTGGACTCGGCGGACTCCAGGTAGTCCGGGTCGGCGACGAGCCGGCCGTGCTCGTCCGGCCGGAACAGTGCGGGGTAGAGGGCGTGCGCGAGCAGCGCCGAGTCGGCGGTCGCGGCGCCCTGGTAGACGTTCAGCGTGGCCGGGACGGCGTCCAGCGCCCAGCGCAGCGTGCCGCCGTCCCGGACGGCGTCCCGCTCGTAGGGGCGGACGTCGCCGGTGACCGCGACCGGGTCCGCGGAGGAGGGGACGGGCGCCGGGGTGCGGGCCGGGGCCGGGGCGCCGGAGCAGCCGGCCAGGGGGCCGGCGGCGAGCAGCAGCGCGGCGGCTGCGGTGGTGAGCTGGCGGACGCGCATGGCGGCCATCGAACGCCGCCCGGCTGCGGCCGGGCCCGCCGACACGTCGGCCGCCCGGCGACTGCACCCGGTCGGCGGAGCTGCGCCTCGCCCGCTCGCCGCCGGGGCGCTCCGGCCCGGCCCCGCTACAGGGAGAGCTCGAACCAGACGATCTTGCCCTTGGGCGTGCGCCGGCTGCCCCAGCGTTCCGCCAGCAGGCTGACCAGCTGGAGCCCGCGCCCGCCCTCGTCGGTCTCCTGGGCCCGGCGCTGGCGCGGCTGGGCGTAGCCGTCGTCCCAGACCTCGCAGACCATGGTCCGGTCGCGCAGCAGCCGGAGCCGGATCTCACCCCGGCCGTGCCGGAGCGCGTTGGTGACCAGCTCGCTGACCAACAGCTCGGTGGTGTCGACCAGCTCGTCCAGGCCGCGCGCCAGCAGCCAGCTGCAGGCCAGCTCGCGGGCCTTGGCCACCGAGGTCGGCTCCGGCGGCAGGAACCAGTTGCCGACGGCGTCCTCGGGGAAGGCGTGCACCTTGGCCATCAGCAGGGCGATGTCGTCCTCGCCGTGGTGCGGGATGAGCTCGCCGAGGACGTGGTCGCAGAGGTCCTCCAGACCCCTGCCCTCGGCGGACAGTGCGGTGCGGAAGGCGCGCAGGCCCTCGTCCAGCTGGTGCTTGCGGCTCTCCACCAGGCCGTCGGTGTAGAGGCCGAGCACGGCGCCGTCCGGCAGGGTCAGCTCGACCTCCTCGAACGGTTCGCCGCCGACGCCGAGCGGCAGGCCCGGCGGGACGTCGAGCATCCGGGCCGGCTCGCCGGGGCTGAGCAGGACGGGCGGCAGGTGGCCGGCGTTGGCGAAGGTGCAGCGCCGGGTCACAGCGTCGTAGACCGCGTAGACGCACGTCGCCAGGTAGACCTCGCGGGCCTCCTCGTCGGCGCTCGACGTGAGCCGCCCGTACGGGGTGGGCGTCACCGCGGGCGCGGTGTCGTCGCCGAGGCCGCGGGCGATCTCGTCGAGGGCGGAGAGCACCTCGGCCGGGTCGAGGTCGAGCATGGCCAGGGTGCGGACGGCGGTGCGCAGCTGCCCCATCGCGACGGCGGCCCGCAGGCCGCGGCCCATGACGTCGCCGATGACCAGCGCGGTGCGGTTGCCGGGCAGCTGGATGACGTCGAACCAGTCGCCGCCGACCTCGGTGTTGTTGTTGCTGGGCAGGTAGCGGCAGGCGATCTCCAGGCCGCTGGCGGCCGGGTTGCCCGGGGGCAGCAGGCTGCGCTGGAGGATCAGCGCGCGCTCGTGCTCGCGGCGGTAGAGCCGGGCGTTGTCGATGCAGACCGCGGCCCGGGCGACCAGCTCCTCGGCGATGGCGACGTCGCGGGCGTCGAAGGGCTCGCTGCCGATCGCGCGGGAGAGCTGGACCAGGCCGAGCACCTGGTCGCGGGCGACCAGCGGGACGATCAGCGTGGAGCGCAGCAGCGGGTCGGGCCCCGGCTCGGGCACGACGCTGCGGCCGGTGCGCAGCGCCCGGGCGTGCGGGGAGCGGCGCGGGTAGCAGAGGGTGCCGCCCGCCTCGGCGATCGGCAGGCCGGTGACCGAGCCGAGCACCGACGAGGCGCCGCCGACCACGCTGGAGACGGCGACCCGGCGCAGTTCGCCGCTGCCGTCGGTGAGCACGGTGTCGCCGAGCCGGCCGGCGCTGGGCACGGTCTCCCCGGAGAGCAGTGCCGTGTAGAGGTCGACGGTGGCGAGGTCGCAGAACGGCGGGACGACGACGTCCAGCAGCTCCTTGGCGGTGGTCTCCAGGTCGAGGGTGGAGCCGATGTGGGCGCTCGCCTCGTTCAGCAGGGCGAGGTTGCGGCGGACGCCGTCGGCCTCGCGCTCGGCGACGTGCCGGCTGGTGACGTCGGAGACCTGCCCGGCGACGCCCATCGGCTGGCCGGCCGAGCCGTTGAGGCGGTAGAGCGAGACGGCCCAGAGCCGGTTGCCGTCCCGGGTCGGGACGGCGGAGTGGAAGCGCAGGTCGAAGACGGGCTCGCCGGTGGCGAGCACCTTGCGGAGGGCGGCGGTGAGCCGGTCGGCCTCCGAGGTCGGGAAGATGTCGTGGGCGGTGAGGCCTTCGAGGTCGGTGGGTGCCAGGCCCATCCCGGAGGCGAAGGCGTCGTTGACGCGCTGCAGCCGCAGCCGCTCGTCGAAGAGGACGAAGCCGGTCGGGGTCTGGCCGAAGACGGCCACCGAGGCGGCGAGGTCGGTCTCGATCCGGCGCAGGCGGCCGAGGTCGACGGCGAGGCAGGTGGCGCCGGCGGTGGGCAGCGCGCTGTCGGGCATCAGGTAGAGCTCGGCGAGCCCCTCGCCGCCGGTGGCGTCGCGGTACGGCGCGGTGCCGACCCACTCCTCGCCGGCCAGCGTGCGCTCCAGCCGGGCGCGGCCGCGCTGCCAGAGCTCGCGCGGGACGAAGGTGCTGATCGGGTCGGCGCCGACCGCCTCGGCGGCGGGCAGGCCGAAGAACTCGGCGGCGCGCTCGCTCCACTGGCTGATCCGGCCGTCGGGGCCGATCGCGAAGGTCGCCACCCGGATGTACTCGTAGATCGAGCCCGGGTCCCCGGCGCCCCACTGGTCGGTGCCGACCGCGCTGCGGGCGGCGCCGCCGTGGCGGTGCGCGGCGGCCGTCGCGGCCGCGTGGGCGGGCAGGTGCGGCGAGCCGGCCTGCCCGGGCACAGCGGCATGACCGCTGCTGCTCGGCGCGTTACGCGCCGGGGTGCTGTTCAACGGACCGACCCCTCCAAACCCGCGACCGTCCGGATGCCGAGAAGACCGAGTATTCATCATCGAGGGGTACGTTCACACGCCCTCAACATCACAACATCAGATCGGGCGAAGGTTTTTGTCCTACCGCCCGCGCAACCACAATGCCACGCTCGCGCCCCCTGCCGGAGTGCGCGCTCCCCCCGGCCGACCGATGGCATATGCAGCCCCGTTCTACTCGCGTCCTACTCGGCTCCCGACTCGTCGGGCTCATTACCCGGCAGCGCCTGCTCGAACCAGACGACCTTGCCCATGCCCTCCGCCCGCGCGCCCCACCGGAGCGCGAGCCGGCGCACGAGCTCCAGGCCCCGGCCGCCCTCGTCGGCCTCCGCCGCGTGGCGCTCGCGGGGCGGGTCGGGCAGCGGGTCGGAGATCTCCACGAGCAGCGTCTCGCCCAGCGTCAACCGTACTCCGATGGGTGCGCTGGCATAGCGGACGGAATTGGTGACCAGCTCGCTGACCAGCAGCTCGGCGGTGTCGGTCAGCTCCTCGACGCCCCACTCGGCGAGCGTGGCCCGGACCAGCCGGCGGGCCCGGGAGACGGCGGTCGGCTCGGCGGGCAGCGTCCAGCCGGCCGTCGGGGTCCCGGCCTGGCCGTGGCCCAGCCGCGCCAGCAGCAGCGCCACGTCGTCCGGCTCGCGGCCCTGCTCCATGGTGCCCAGCACCGCCTCGCAGGCCGCCTGGATCGACGCGTAGGGCTGCTGGAGGACGGTGATCAGCCGGCCCAGGCCGACGTCGAGGTCCTTGTCCCGGGACTCCACCAGGCCGTCGGTGCAGAGCGCGAGCAGGCTGCCCTCGGGGATCTTCAGCTCGACCGCCTCGAACGGGACGCCGCCGACGCCCAGCGGGGCGCCGGAGGGCAGGTCGAGGATCCGGCCGGTGCCGCCGGGCAGCGGGCCGCCGGTCCGGGTGGGCTCCTCGGTCTCGTCGGCCGGGACGACCAGCACCGGCGGGATGTGGCCGGCCTTGGCGACCGTCAGGCGGGCGGTGGCCGGGTCGAACACCGCGTAGACGCAGGTGGCCAGCAGCGCCTCGTCCGGCCCCTGGGCGAGGTCGTCGGCGAGCTCGTGGACGTGCCGCAGCAGCACGTCCGGCGGCAGGTCGAGGGCGGCCAGCACGCGGACGGCGGTGCGCAGCCGGCCCATGGTGGCGGCGGCACGCAGGCCGTGTCCCATCACGTCGCCGACCACCAGGGCGGTGCGGTCCCCGGGCAGCGGGATGACGTCGAACCAGTCGCCGCCGACCTCGGTGCCGCTGCTCCCGGGCACGTACCGGTAGGCGACCTCGACGCCGGTGGGCTGCGGGACCTGCTGCGGCAGCAGGGTGCGCTGCAGGGTGAGCGCGGCGGTGCGCTCGCGGGCGTAGAGCCGGGCGTTGTCGAGCGAGCTGCCGGCCCGGTCGGCCAGTTCGACGGTGAAGGCGAGGTCGTCGCGGTCGAAGCCCTCGCGGTAGCCGGCCCGGCTGACCAGCAGCAGGCCGATCACGATGCCCCGGGCGCGCAGCGGCACCACCAGCATCGAGTGCACGCCCAGGTCGTGGGCGGCCTGCATCTTCGGGTCGCCGGGGTAGGTGACGTCGCTGAGCTGGTCGGCGCCGGAGAGCAGCTCGGGGACGCCGGTGCGCAGCACCCGGCCGCAGGCGGAGTCCTCGGCGAAGGTGATCCGGGCTCCGCGGCGCAGCATCACCTCGACCTCGGGGCCGTCCTGGACGGAGGCGGTGCCGAGCTGGAGCAGCGAGGTGCGGCGGTCGTGGCCGTGCCGGGGCAGGTCGTCACCGTGCGCGACGGCCTGCAGCAGGATGACCGCGGAGTGGTCGGTGAGCCGGGGGACGACGGCGCCGGCCAGCTCCTGGGCGATCCGCGAGGCGTCCAGCAGGTCGCCGACCCGGGAGCCGAACTCGTTCAGCAGGGAGAGCCGGCGCCGGGCGTGCTCGACCTTGGCCACCGCCCGGTAACGCTCGGTCACGTCCATCACGGTGCCGGAGATGCCGAGGACCCGGCCGGCCCGGTCGGTCATCCGGCTGTAGGAGATCGAGCGGTAGCCGGAGCGCGCGGTGACCGGCGAGGCGAGGGTGACGTCGATGACGGGCTCGCCGGTGGCCAGGACCTGGCGCTGGATGGCGGTGATCTCGTCGGCGGCCCGCTCGGGCAGGGTCTCACCGGTGGTGCGGCCGACGTGGTCCTCGGTGGCCATGCCGTTCATCGCGGCCAGGGTGCGGTTCACGGCGGTGTAGCGCAGGTCGGTGTCCAGGATCGCGATCCCGAGCGGGGACTGCTCGAACAGCGCGTCGCGGACCGCGAGGTCGCGCTCGACCGCCCGGACGGCGGCCGCCTCGGCCAGGTTGGCCTGCAGGAACGGGGTACCGTCGCCGTCCACCAGGAGCGCGATCCGGGCGTCGACGGCCACCGGGACGCCCTCCCGGTCGCGCAGCTCGGCCGGGCCGGCCCAGCGGCCGTGCCGCAGGGTGGCCTGGATCGCGATCCGGATCCGGGCCACCTGGTCCTCGTCCGGGATCAGCTCGTCGATCCGGCGGCCGACCAGCAGCTCGCTCGGCCAGCCGAGCAGCTCCTCGGCGGCCGGGCTCCAGAGGACCACCCGGCCGGCGGTGTCCAGGATCGCGATGGCCACCTTGACCACGTCGAGCAGGTTGCCCTCGGCGTGCGCGCCGGAGCCGCCCGGCTCGGCGGCGGCGGCTCCGGGGAACGGCCGGCCGGGCCGGGTGCGGACGGCGGTGGGCGGGGTCGGGTCGGCCACCACCAGGGAGGGCGCGGGCCGGGCCGGAGGCTCGGCGGGGGCCGCGGCAGCGGGGTCGGCGGCCGCCGGGGTGCCGGCCGGAGCGGTGGTGTTCCGACGGCGGCGGCCGGCCGGCGGCTGGGGCGGCGCCGGGCGCATACCGCGGCGCAGCCGCGCGCGGGCGGCCGCGCTCCCCCGGGCGCCCGCGCGTCGCGCTCCCCCGCCGCCGCTACCGGTACTCGACACCGACGGGGCCTCCGGCTCTGGTCGGGATCGGCGTCGCCGGCTGGAACGGCTCACCGATGGTGACGAATAGTGCCGAAAAGTGACATACCCAGCAGAACCCAGGCTATCCCGGCTTCTGGGGCTTCTTGTCCGATTGACCTACCTGGCGTATTGCGCGCGGCGGGCCCAGCTGCTCCGCTGGTCGGATGCCCGGGGCGGACGGCCGCCCGGGCGGGTGGTCTCGGGCGGGTGGTCTCGGGCGGACGGTCGCTCGGGCGGACGGTCGCTCAGGCCGGCGACTGCCGCGCCGGGTCGAGCAGCCGGGCGAGGTCGGGGAGGACGGCCCGGTCGTGGTCGATCCAGTCGACGTCGGCCAGTTCGCCCGGGCCGAGCCAGCGCAGCTCGTCGTGGTCCTCCAGCGGCCGGGGCTCGCCGGAGAGCAGCTCGGCCACCCAGAGCCGCAACTCCAGACCCGGCCGGACCAGCCAGGCCCCCGGCAGCCGCTGCAGTGCCCTCGCCCGGACGCCCAGCTCCTCCAGCAGCTCGCGTTCGAGCGCCTGCGGCTCGGTCTCACCGGGCTCCGCCTTGCCGCCGGGGAACTCCCAGCGCCCGGCCACCTCGGCCGGCGCGCTGCGGCGGGCGGCCAGCACCCGGCCGCCGTGGATCAGCGCGCCGCCGACCACGATCCGGTTCGCCGTGCCGCTCGCGCCGGTGGCGCCGGGGTCCGCGGGGTCGCCGAGAGCGGTGGCGTCCTGCCCATCTGCGGCGGCGCCGATGCCGCCGACCGACCCGGTGGCCTCCATCGGCCGGGCCGTGGGCTCCACCCAGTACAGCTGCTTGTGGCCGCGCGCCTCGAACTCGGCCGCCAGCCGCTCCGCCTCGTCCCGGGCCAGGCCGTCGGCGACCGGGAAGCGGTTGCCGTTGTCGTCCTGCCGCATCACCCGAAAGGTGTCCATGGCGGTGAGCTTAGGACGTGCCGGACCACCGCCCGGACCCCGGCGTGACGGCCCGGGCCCCGGCCCGCGTGGGGGCTCGGGCCGGGGCCGCGTCCACCGGACGCTACGCGCACCGCGCTACCGGCGCGTACGGTCCCTGTTAATGCCGGGTAACCGGTGCGCCGAAGGCCGGGTCGGTACGGCCGGGCCGGCCGGCACCGGTCGGGCCCACCGGCCCCCTGCGCCCCCTGTGCCCCGGGTCCGCCGGACCCGTCAGACCTGGATGTCGCCGACCTGCTCGCCGGTCGAGAGCCCGAGCTCGCGCCGGATTTCGGTGGTCAGCCCGGTCGACTTCGCCACCAGCGACTTCGCCCGCCGCACCTCGCGTTCGAGCGCCGTCCCGTCGGTGGTCTTCGCGGCGGTGTCCCAGGCGGTCGCCGCCTCCCGCTGGGCGGCCGCCAGCTCGGCGACCTTCGGCCGGGCGCCCTCCGGCCAGTTCGTCGACGTCCTGGAGAGGTCCTCGGCCTCCTTGCGGGAGGCCTCGGCCATCTTCCGGGCCCACGCCGAGTACTCGGAGCGCGCCTCGGCGATCTCGGCGTCCGGCTCCTCCCAGTAGGCGCTGTTGAAGGCCCGGGCGGCCTCCAGATAGGCGAGCTGGGCCGGGTTCAGGGCGGCCCGGTCGGTGCGGACGCTCCCCCGGTGCAGGCCGTCGCGGTCCTCGTAGGCGCAGGTGACGTCGCGCTCGCCGGACTTCCAGTTGCCCCGGCTCGGGTAGAGGTAGACCTCGTCCATGCCGTCCGGCACGGCCCAGTAGTCGAGGGCGTACTCGTCGAGCACCGGGCCGCAGAGCGCGGCGGCGCGCTCGCGGACCCTGGTCTCGCCCGGGTAGCCCGGGCCGTCGCTGTCGGGGATGCGGGCGGTGCCGGCCACCTCGCCCTGGTGCGGGAGCGTGCAGGGCACCCGGCTCACCCAGAAGACCGACTGGTCCGCGGTGCCGGCCCCGGTGCCGGTGCCGGAGTGGTCGCCGGGCAGGTTGTAGCAGTCGCCGGCCTTGAGCGAGGACCAGACCACCGCCCCCGGCGGGGCCTTGGGGACACGGGCGGGGCGGTCGGCGTCCTCGGTGGCGTCGACGCCGGCGACGACCACGCCGAAGAGCCCCACCAGGAGGCCCAGCGTGCCGAGTGCGCCGAGGACCACGCCGGTCACGGCCATGCCGCGGCCGCGCTCGTTGCGCCGGTGGAGCTGGATCAGGGCGACGATGCCGAAGACGAGCGGGAGCGGCCACAGACAGAGCAGGCCGGTGATCAGCGCGGCGACGGCGAAGCCGTTGGTGGCGCCGGGCTCCTGCGGATAGGCGTAGCCGGGGCGGTAGCCGGACAGCGCGCCGGGCGGGACGGCGGCCCAGCCGGTGGCGGCGGGCGGAGGGACCGGCCCGCCGGGCGGCGGGGTGGACGGGGTGGCGCCCGGCGCGGGAGCCGCCCAGGGGTCGTCGGGCCCGGCGGGCGCGGGGCCGACGGGTGCGGGGCCGACGGGTGCGGGGCCGACGGGTGTGACCGGCTCCTCCGCGGCCGCCGGAGCCGGCTTGGTCAGCTCCACCCGGTCGACGGGCGCCGCCGAGGCGGCCGGGGCCGGGGCCGTGCCCACGTCCGAGTCCGGGTCCGGGTCCGAATCCGGCCCGGCCGCCGCCGTCACCGCCGCATCCGGCCCGACCCCGTCGGGCACGGGTACCGGCGCGGCCGCCGGCGCGGGCGCGGACGCATCGGGCTCGGGCTTGGACACGTTGGACTCCCCGGCCCGCCGCTCGCGGGCATCAGCTCGGCAGTTCGAATCGAACGCTCCGTGGACCGACCGACCGCCGGGCGGCGGGCGATCATGGGAACGGACGCGCGACTCTACCCGATCTTGCGAAGGGCCCTCCGTGCGTTTCCCCGGCCCACCACGCCGCCCCCGGAACGGCTAACCGCGCGCCAGCACCTCCCCGTGCAGCATCGCGAACCAGCCGTCCCCGTCCGCGGCCCAGGCGCGCCAGCCGGCCGCGATCCGCTCCAGCTCCGCGCGGTCCGCGAAGCCCTCGGCCACCGCCGTCCTGGCGATGCCGGTGCCCACGATCCGGTCGGCCCACATCCCGCCCCACCACGCGCGCTGCTCCGGCGTCGCGAAGGTCCAGCTGCTGGACGAGGCGGTCACCTCGGTGAAGCCCGCCGCGCGGGCCCAGGACAGCAGCCGCCGGCCGGCGTCCGGCTCGCCGCCGTTGGCCCGCGCGACGTCCCGGTACAGCTCCAGCCAGCGCTCCACCGCCGGCGCCTCCGGGTACCAGGTCATGCTCGCGTAGTCGACGTCCCGGGCCGCGACCACGCCGCCCGCCGCCGTCACCCGGCGCATCTCGCGCAGGGCGGCCACCGGGTCGGCCACGTGCTGCAGCACCTGGTGGGCGTGCACCACGTCGAACTCGCCGTCGGCGTAGGGCAGCGCGTGGACGTCCGCGACCTCGAAGACCACGTTGGTCAGCCCGCGCCCGGCGGCGAACCGGGCCGCCGCCTCCAGCACCTCGGCCGAGGTGTCCACGGCCACCACCCGCCCGGTGGGGCCGACCAGCCCGGCCAGGTCCGCGGTAATCGTGCCGGGACCGCAGCCGACGTCCAGCACGGCCTGCCCGGGCCGCAGTTCGGGCTTCAGGTAGGCCGCCGAGTCGTCGACGGTGCGCGAGCTGTGCGAGCGCAGCACCGGCTCCTGGTGGCCGTGGGTGTAGACGGCGTCGCGCTGCTGTCCGGTCATGGTGGGTCCCCCTCGGGTGCGGTCGATCTCCGACGCCTCCGACGCTACTCCCCATCCCGCATGACGAGAAGATTCGTCTCATATGGCGATCGGAATGCGGCACGCGAAAGCCCCCGCCCGGGAACGGGCGGGGGCTCGCGGTCTACGCCGCACGTCAGTTGACGGTGAACCAGGTGCTCCGCGACTTCTTCCACTCCGGGTGCGTGAGGTCCTTGGCCTCGACACCGTCACCGTAGAGGTCGGCCGAGCCGTCGTCGGTGATCAGCTGCACCCGGGCGCCCGGGACGGTGAGGTCCGGCACGTCCGGCACCGCCTCCCAGCCGCCCGCGTCGGAGGTCGGCAGGTCCAGCAGCTTGACCGGCTGCGAACCGGGCTGACCGTCCCAGCGGTAGAGCGCGTACGGGTCGGAGTTGTCGTCCGCCGCCCACGAGCCGGCCACGATGACGTACTGGCCGAGCGCGTTGCGCCGGATGTCCCGGACGGAGAGCCCGCCGAGGTCGAGCTCGATCGCGGCGCCGAACGTGGCGTGCGTCGAACCGCCCGGCAGCGACGAGAAGTTGGTGACCGGCACGATCAGTGCCCGGCCGCCGGTGACCGCCGGGGTCAGCGGCGCGCGGAAGCCCACGTAGGCGGTGGTGGTGCTGCCCGGCGCGAACTCCAGGCCCTCGACGTTGAAGCCGTCGACCTGCTTGGGCATCTGGCCGTCCGCCGCGCCCGCCGCGAAGCCGTAGCGGTTGCCGTTGGCCTTGTCCCAGGCGATCAGGTCGGCGCGCAGGCCGGTGTACTTGCCCGCGAGCGCCAGCTGGGTGCTCGCGCCCGAGCCGGTGACGGTGGTGGCGAAGACGGTGTGCCGATCCGTCTTGATGACGCCGTCCTTGTTGTTGCCCAGCGAGCCGGTCCAGTAGATCGTGTTGCCGACCCTGGTGGCGCCCTCGATGTCGATCTCCTTGGAGACGCCGAGCGCCGAGCCGAAGTCCCAGGTGCGCACCGGCGCGCCGGAGGCGTTGCGGTCGTAGAGCCGCAGCACGTTGGACTCGTCGTCGGCCACCACGATGTAGCCGCCGCCCGCGTCCACCGCCGCCGAGGCGTCGCTGGAGCCGGTCAGGTAGCGGCTGTCGGCCGAGTGCTGCACGGCGGCCGAGGCCGCGTAGTGCAGCGTCTTCGTCGCGGTCCTGCCGCCGAGACCGGTGACCTTGACGGTGAGGTCGGTGTAGCCGACGCCCTGGGCGGCCACCGCGAGGGAGCGGGTCCCGGTGGTGCCGGTGACGGTCACGTCGCCGGTCCGGGCGACCGAGCTGCGGGTGGTGGCGGAGGCGGCGACGGTGAGCGCCGAGGCCGAGGCGCCGCTCTGGGCGACGGTGACGGTGACCGTCGGGTCGCCGGTGGCGCCGACCGCGCCGGAGAGGTAGCCGGCCGAGAGCGTGATCGTGGGGGTGCCGTACGTCACGGCGGCGGCGGATCCGGCGGGCAGCGCGAGCACCGGCAGGGCGGCGACGGCGACGGCCAGCGGCAGCAGGCCGCGGGAGAGACGGGACACGGGGACAGCCCTTCGACGTGGGGGCGGTGCGAGGTCCGGACCAGGGTGGGGCCCCTCGGCGAACGCCGCCCCTCCGACAGCGGGCCGCCGGACGAACAGCAACCCTCGCGCGGCTCCCCGCGGCCGGCGGGCCGTACCGTGGAGCGGCACCCGACAGAACGGTTCCACCATGACCGCCCCGCGCCCCTTCGTCCTGCTGAGCGCCGCAGTGTCGCTCGACGGACACCTCGACGACGCCGGCCCCGAGCGGCTGTTGCTCTCCAACCCGGCCGACTTCGACCGGGTGGACGAGGAGCGCGCCGCCAGCGACGCGATCCTGGTCGGCGGCAACACGCTCCGCGCGGACAACCCCCGGCTGCTGGTCAACGACCCCGCCCGGCGGGCCGCCCGGCTCGCGGCCGGCCGCCCCGAGTACCCGCTGAAGGTCACCCTCAGCGCGAGCGGCGCGCTCGACCCGTCGCTGCGGTTCTGGCACACCGGCGGCGCCCGGCTGGCGTACACCACCGACACCGGGGCGGCCGTACTGCGCCCCGCGCTGGACGGGCTGGCCGAGGTGGTGTCCCTCGGCGGCACCGTGGACCTCGGCGCGGTGCTGGACGACCTCGGGGCGCGCGGGGTGCGCCGGCTGATGGTCGAGGGCGGCGGCAGTGTGCACACCCAGTTCCTGGCCCGGGGCCTGGCCGACGAACTCCAGCTGGCCGTCGCCCCGTTGCTGGTCGGGCAGGCGGACGCGCCGCGCTTCGTCCACCCCGCGGCCTTCCCCGGCGGCCCGGCCCGCCGGATGCGGCTGCTGGAGGCACGTACCGTGGGCGACGTCGTCCTGCTCAGGTACGCCCCGAAGGAGCCCGCCCCGTGACCGCCGACCTCGACTTCCTCCGGAGGGCCGTCGAGCTCTCCCGCCGGTGCCCGCCGTCCGGGACGGCGTTCTCGGTCGGCGCGGTGATCGTCGGCGCGGGCGGCGAGGTGCTCGCGGAGGGCTACAGCCGCGAGTCCGACCCGCACGACCACGCCGAGGAGGCGGCCCTGGCCAAGCTCCCGGCCGACGACCCCCGGCTGCGCGGCGCCACCGTCTACAGCTCGCTGGAGCCGTGCGGGCGGCGTGCCTCGCGGCCGCGGCCGTGCGCCCGGCTGCTGATCGCGGCGGGCGTCCCGCGGGTGGTGGTGGCCTGGCGCGAGCCGGCCACCTTCGTCGCGGACACCCAGGGCGCGGCGCTCCTGGAGGCGGCCGGGATCGAGCTGGTGGAGCTGCCGGAGCTGGCCGAGGAGGCCCGCGCGGTCAACGCCCACCTGCTGGGCTGAGGCCGGCCGCCGGGACCGGCCGCGGGTGCGGCCGGTCCCGGCGCCGGTGGCTCAGCAGTGGGCGCGGGTGGCCAGCCAGCCGGCCATCGCCCGGACGCCGACGCCGATCGCCCGCTCGTCCGGGACGAAGGTCTCGTAGTGCGGGTAGCTCGTCTCGATCCCGGACCCGGGCGTGCGGACCCCGAGGAAGGTGTAGGTGCCGGGGATCCGCTGCAGGAACAGCGCGTAGTCCTCCCCGTTGAAGGGGTAGGCCGTGTGGTTCACCGTCACCCCGCCCGGACCGAGCACCCGGCGCAGGTGCCGGGCCAGTGCGTCGGTCTCCTCCTCGGGGCAGACCAGCGCCGGGAACGGCGGCTTCGGGAAGGCGACCGCCCCCGCGTACGGCTGCGCCAGCCGGCGGATCTCCTCGCGGATCTCCGGGGTGCGCTCCTCGGGCCAGCAGCGGAACTTCACCGCGACCGTGACCCGGCCCTCGGCGTCCGGCGTGTCCGCGGCCCTGGCCTGGGTCACCAGGAACCGGGCGAGCGGCCCGTCCGGCGTCTGCACGTCCGCGACCATCCGCTCCAGGTCCGCCGGTGTCTGCGGCAGCGCCACCGTGCCGAGCGCGGTGATCCCGGCCGCCAGCCGGGCGGCCGCCCCGACCGCGTCCGGACCGGTGAGCGCGATCAGCGCCTGGTCCTGGCCCGGCAGCCCGGTGCCCGGGGTCACCGCGAACTGCCCCACCGGGTACGGCCCGCAGTGCAGGGCGTGGATCTCCTCGGCGCCGGTGCGCTCCAGCACCCGCTCGCCGATCATCGCCTCGGCCCCGCGCAGGCTCTCCTCGCCGGGCTGGAAGAAGAACGCGACCGTGCCGCTGAGCCGGTGCCGCAGTTGCGCCAGCACCTGCGCGACGCCGACCCCCACGGTGGTGTGGATGTCGTGCCCGCAGGCGTGCGCCGCCGGGCGGTCCGGCTGCCGCGGCATGATGCCGTCGCCCGGCACGGCGTCCATGTCGGCGCGGTACGCCACCGTGCGCCCGGGGCGGGCGCCCCGCAGGACGGCCACCACGCCGGTCCCGGGCACCGGCTTGCCGTCCTTGTCCACGGTGGCCCCCACCCCGGTGGTGACCTCCAGTCCGGCGGCCCGGAGCCGCTGCGCCACCGCCGCGGCGGTGTGCGTCTCCTGGCCGGCCGTCTCGGGGTTCGCGTGCAGCTGCCGCCGCAGGGCGAGCAGGTCGCCGTCGAGCCGCGCGGCCACGGCGTCGACCGCGGCCTGGTCGATCGGGTTGCGCCGGTGCGCGGAGTCCGCCGCGGCCGTCGCCGTCCCGGACGCCAGCACGGCGCCCACCCCCGCGGCCGCGGTCCCGCCCAGCAGCGCACGGCGGCTCAGGGCAGGCCGGTTCGAACGAGTCATGATTCCCCCATCGCGTGATCAACTCACATCTGATCGACAGTCAACCAAGCGACCGCCGGGGGAAGTCAATGTCCCGCCGTCTCGGAACGGGAGCGCCCGGCCACCGTCCGAGGACAGCGGCCGGGCGCTCCCGGATCCGTGCAGGGGATCAGACGTTGAAGCGGAACTCCACCACGTCGCCGTCCTGCATGATGTACTCCTTGCCCTCGATGCGGGCCTTGCCCTTGCTGCGGGCCTCGGCGATGGAGCCGGTCTCGACCAGGTCGTGGAAGGAGATGACCTCGGCCTTGATGAAGCCCTTCTGGAAGTCGGTGTGGATCACGCCGGCGGCCTCGGGGGCGGTGGCGCCCTTCTTGATCGTCCAGGCGCGGGTCTCCTTGGGGCCGGCCGTGAGGTAGGTCTGCAGGCCCAGGGTGTCGAAGCCGACCCGGGCCAGGGTGGCGAGGCCGGGCTCCTCCTGGCCCATCGACTGGAGCAGTTCGAGCGCCTCGGCGTCGTCCAGCTCGATCAGCTCGGACTCGATCTTGGCGTTGAGGAAGATCGCCTCGGCGGGGGCGACCAGCTCGCGCTGGGCGTTCTTGAAGTCCTCGTCGGCCAGCTCGTCCTCGTCCACGTTGAAGACGTAGAGGAAGGGCTTGGCGGTCAGCAGGTGCAGCTCACGGATCGGGGCGGTGTCGAAGCCGGCCTCGAAGAGCGTCTTGCCGGTCTCCAGGATCGCCTGGGCGGCCTCGGCGGCGGCCAGGACGGGGGCGGTGTCCTTCTTCAGGCGCGCCTCCTTCTGGAGCCGGGGCAGCACCTTCTCGATGGTCTGGAGGTCGGCCAGGATCAGCTCGGTGTGGATGGTCTCGATGTCGTCCTTGGGCGACACCTTGCCGTCCACGTGCACCACGTCCGGGTCGGTGAAGGCGCGCACGACCTGGCAGATCGCGTCCGACTCGCGGATGTTGGCCAGGAACTTGTTGCCCAGGCCCTCGCCCTCGCTGGCGCCGCGCACGATGCCCGCGATGTCGACGAAGTCGACGGTGGCCGGGAGGATGCGCTGCGAGCCGAAGATCTCGGCGAGCTTGGCGAGGCGCTCGTCCGGGACGCCGACGACGCCGACGTTGGGCTCGATGGTGGCGAACGGGTAGTTGGCCGCCAGCACGTCGTTCTTGGTCAGGGCGTTGAACAGGGTCGACTTGCCGACGTTCGGCAGGCCGACGATTCCGATCGTGAGCGACATGAAGCGCAGTCCCGTGGGCTTGGAGGAGTTGGGTCGGCACCGTACGGGCCGATCCCCCAGTCTACGGGCAGCCGGTCAGGCGCCGGCCGCCCGCGGTAGCGGCTCCAGGAACTCCAGCCGGTTGCCCAGCCGGTCGTGGCTGTGGAAGCGGCGGTGGCCGGGCAGCTCGCCGTCCCGGACCACCTCGTGGCCGTGGGCGGCCAGGTGGTCGGCGAGCGCGTCCAGGTCGTTCACCTGGATACCCGGGTGGCCCTTGCCGGAGGGACGGAAGTCCGCCACCACGCCGAGGTGCACCTCCACCCCGCCGCCGCGGAACCAGCAGCCGCCGCGCGCCGCCAGCACCGGGGGCTTGGGCAGCTCGGTCATCCCGAGCACGCCGTGCCAGAAGGCGCGGCACTCGTCCTCGGCCCCGGCCGGGATGTCCAGCTGCACGTGGTGCAGCCGTTCGAAGGTGAATCCCGCGGTCATGCATCCCCCCGGACGAGTTGATCGACGATCACATCAGTACTCCGTTCGAAGACACGGAGCAAGCTCCCGAACGGCCATTACACAGTGTGGCGATGATCGGACCGTACGTTGGGTGGGTGGAGCAGAGCATCCGAACCCAGCCGCCAGGGCCCAGACGCCGACCGCCGAACGGCGCGGCCGGGGCCGCCGTCCCCGGCCCCGGGCGGGCCCCCGAGACCGCCGGGCCGGTCGGGGCGGCCGCCCCCGCCTCCCGGCTGCGCCCGGTGGCCGGCGCCACCGACCGCGGCCGCTCCGGCGGCGCCCGGCCGCGGCTGCACCTGCCGTTCGGCGAGCGCTCCGACGGGCGGCCCGACGGGCGGTCCGACGGGCGGTCCCCCGAGCGCACCGGCGAACGCGGTGACGGCCGCCCGAACGGCCGCCTCTACGGGCGCCGGCGCACCGGGCGGCCGACCCGGCTGACCGCGGTCGGCACCGGCGTGGCCGCGGTGGCCGCGACCGTCGCGGCGGCCGGCCTGGACCGGCTGCTCTTCGGCGGGCTCGGGGTGCTGTTCGGCGTCGGCTACCTGGTGGTCTGCTTCCAGCTGGCCGTCCGGGTGCGCTTCGCCGACCTGCTGGCCGCGCCGATCAGCGGGCCGATCGCGTTCGCCGCCGCGCTGCTGCTGCTCGGCCCGGTCGCCTCCTCCGGGGTGACCGCCCAGGTGGTGGCGCTGGCGACCGGCCTGGCGCTGCGGGCCGGCTGGCTGTTCTCCGGCACCGGCCTGGCCGCGGTGATCGTGCTGGCCCGGTTCGTCGCCCAGAAGCGGATCCACCGGACGCGCTGAGGGGCGGCCGACCGGCCGCCCCGTCCCGGCGCACCCCCTGCCCGCCCCTCCCGGGACACACCTGCCCGCCCCTCCCGGCGCACCCCCTCCCGGTGACCGGATCAGCCGGCGTCGCGGGCCGCCGCCATCGCCGCCCCGACGATCCCGGCGTCGTTGCGCAGCTCCGCCGGGACGACCTGCGCCTCGCGCTCGCGCAGCAGCGGCAGGAACTTCTCGTGCTTGCGGCTCACCCCGCCGCCGATCACGATCAGTTGCGGCGAGAAGAGCATCTCCACCAGGTCGAGGTACTCGTCGACCCGCCCGGCCCACTCCGCCCAGTTCAGCCCGTGCCGCTCCCTGGCCGCCGAGGAGGCCCGCCGCTCGGCGTCCTTGCCGCGCAGCTCCAGGTGGCCCAGCTCGGTGTTGGGCACCAGCGCGCCGTCCACGAACAGGGCGCTGCCGATGCCGGTGCCGAAGGTGAGGACCAGCACCACGCCCGGCCGGTCGCGGCCGGCGCCGTGGGTGAGCTCGGCCAGCCCGGCGGCGTCGGCGTCGTTGAGCACGGTGGCCGGCAGATCGAGTGCCTCGCGGAACAGCCCCTCCGCGTCCAGGCCGATCCAGCCCTTGTCGACGTTGGCGGCGGTCCTGGTCCGGCCGTTCACCACCACACCGGGGAAGGTCAGCCCCACCGGGCCCTGGTGGTCGAAGTGCCGGACCACCTCGCGGACGACGGCGACGACGGCCTCCGGTGCGGAGGGCTGCGGGGTGAGGACCTTGTGCCGCTCCTGGGCGAGCACGCCCCGGCCGAGGTCGACGGGGGCACCCTTGATGCCCGACCCGCCGATGTCCACACCGAATACCGCCGTCATGACGACCGCCCTCCGCCGACTCCGTTGTCCACGACCGCAGGCCGGGTTGTCCACAGCCTGTGCATACCTCTGCACCAAGCTACGAGAGCCCGCCCGGGCGCGCACAGCGGAAGACCCGGCACCCCGTGGCGGGGTGCCGGGTCTTCGCGGGACGGGGCCCGGGAGGGATCAGAGCTTGCCGGCGGCCTCGGCGCGCAGGTCGCGGCGGAGCTCCTTGGGCAGCGAGAAGGTCAGGTGCTCCTCGGCGGTCTTCACCGTCGACACGTCGTCGTAGCCGCGCGCGGCCAGCCACTCCAGGACGCCCTCGACCAGGATCTCCGGCACCGAGGCGCCGCTGGTCAGGCCGACCGTGGTGACGCCCTCCAGCCAGGACTCCTGGATCTCCTCGGCGAAGTCCACCAGGTGGGCGGCCTTGGCGCCGTACTCCAGGCCGACCTCGACCAGGCGGACGGAGTTGGAGGAGTTCTTGGAGCCGACCACGATCAGCAGGTCCGTCTCGGGCGCCATCTGCTTGACGGCGACCTGGCGGTTCTGGGTGGCGTAGCAGATGTCGTCGCTGGGCGGGCTGACCAGCAGCGGGAAGCGCTTCTTCAGCTCGCCGACGGTGGCCATGGTCTCGTCCACCGAGAGCGTGGTCTGGGAGAGCCAGACGACCTTGGACTCGTCGCGGACCTGCACCTGGGCGACGTCCTCGGCCCCGTCCACCAGGTGGATCCGGTCCGGGGCCTCGCCCATGGTGCCGATGACCTCCTCGTGGCCCTCGTGGCCGACCAGCAGGATGTCGAAGCCCTCGTCGGCGAAGCGCACGGCCTCCTTGTGCACCTTGGTCACCAGCGGGCAGGTGGCGTCGATGGTGGCGAGCCTGCCGGCCTTGGCCTCGTCGTGGACGGAGGGCGCGACGCCGTGGGCCGAGAACACCACGATCGAACCCTCGGGCACCTCCTCCGTCTCGTCGACGAAGATCGCGCCCTTCTTCTCCAGGGTCTGCACCACGTACTTGTTGTGGACGATCTGCTTGCGGACGTAGATCGGCGCCCCGTACTGCTCCAGGGCCTTCTCCACGGCGATCACGGCGCGGTCGACGCCCGCGCAGTAGCCCCGGGGGGCGGCGAGCAGGACACGGCGCTGCGCGGTGTTGGACATGGCTCCATCGTACGGGCGGCGGCGGGCCGCGCCGACGCGCGGCGCCGTCGGCCCGGTTTCGACCGTCGATGCCCGATCGTGGTCCCCATGAGCGAGCGAGTCGGAACCGGCGGCCTGCGGCGCAGCCTGGGCGTGCGCGACCTGATGGTCTACGGGCTGCTGTTCATCGCCCCGATGGCGCCGGTCGGCGTGTTCGGCGTGCTGGACGCGAAGAGCCACGGCGCGGTGGCCTCGGTCTACCTGGCGGCGACCGTCGCGATGGGGTTCACCGCCTGGTCGTACACCCAGATGGTGCGGGCGGTGCCGCAGACCGGCTCGGTGTTCGCCTACGCGCGGGCCGGCCTGGGCGAGGGGCCCGGGTTCATCGCCGGCTGGATGGCGATGCTCGACTACCTGCTGATCCCGGCGGTGGCGTACCTCTTCTCGGGCATCGCGCTGCACTCGCTGGTCCCGGGCGTGTCGCGCTGGCTCTGGACGGCCCTGGCCGTGCTGGTGACCACCGCGCTCAACCTCGCCGGGGTGCGGACGGCGGCCGCGGTCGGCTTCGCCGTGCTGGCGATGGAACTCGCGGTGCTGGCGGTGTTCACGGTGGCGGCGGTGGTGGTGCTGGTGCGGGACGGCGCGCAGCGCGGCTGGGACACGCCGCTGACCGCCGTCGGCGGCTTCTCCGCTACCGCGGTGGTCTCGGCGGTCTCCGTGGCCGTCCTCTCCTACCTGGGCTTCGACGCGATCGCCACCTTCGTCGAGGAGGCGGTCGGCGCGTCGGCGGCGGTGGCGCGGGCGGTCCTCTGGTGCCTGGTGCTGGCCGGGGTGCTCTTCGTGACCCAGACCTACCTGGCGGCGCTGCTGGAGCCGGTGACCCCGCAGGAGCTGGCCGCCGACCCGGCCGCCCAGGGCTCGGCGTTCTACGACACGGTGGAGGGCTCCGTCGGGCACTGGCTGCACGTGCTGGTGGCGGCGAGCAAGGCGATCGGCGCCGCCTTCGCCGCGCTCGCCGGCCAGGCCGCGGCCGGGCGGCTGCTGTACGCGATGGCCCGGGACGGGCGGCTGCCGCGGGTCCTCGGCACCGTCGACCCGGCCTCGGCGGTGCCGCGCCGGGCACTGCTGGCGGCGGCGGTGATCACGATGGCCGCGGCGGTCTGGGCGGCCGAGCGGGACGACGGGCTGGACCGGCTGACCTCGGTGGTCAACATCGGCGCGCTGACCGCCTTCGCACTGCTGCACGCCTCGGTGGTGGGCTGGTACGCGGTCAAGCACCACTCCCGCAACTGGCTGGGGCACGTGGTGGTGCCGGTGCTGGGCATCGCGGTGATCGGGGCGGTGGTCTACGAGGCCTCGCACACGGCGCAGATCGCCGGGCTGGTCTGGTTGGCGGTGGGAGTGGTCGTCCTCCTCGTCCAGGGGGCCTCCGCTGTCGGCATCCGCCGATAGCCTCGTACGCATGGCCAACACCAGCTCCCCCGAAGCCCCGCTCCCGGTCGGCAAGGTCTCCGCGCTGATCGGCGGCTGGATCGACCGGCTCGGCGCGGTCTGGGTGGAGGGGCAGATCACCCAGCTCAGCCGGCGCCCGGGGGCGGGCGTGGTCTTCCTGACGCTGCGCGACCCGCAGGCGGACGTCTCGCTGACGGTGACCTGCTTCCGCTCGGTCTTCGACCGGGTCGCGGACGTGGTGCAGGAGGGCTCGCGGGTCGTCGTGCACGCCAAGCCGGAGTGGTACGCGGCGCGCGGGCAGCTCTCGCTCCGGGCGGCGGAGATCCGGATGGTCGGGCTGGGCGAGCTGCTGGCCAGGCTGGAGCAGCTGAAGCGGCGGCTGGCCGGCGAGGGGCTGTTCGCGGCCGAGCGGAAGAAGCCGCTGCCGTTCCTGCCGCAGTGCATCGGCCTGGTCACCGGGCGCGGCTCGGCGGCCGAGCGGGACGTGCTGGAGAACGCCCGGCGGCGCTGGCCGGCGGTCCGCTTCGAGGTGCGCAACGTCCCGGTGCAGGGCCTCAGCGCGGTGGAGCGGGTGAGCGCGGCCGTACAGGAGCTGGACGAGCACCCGGAGGTGGACGTGATCGTCGTCGCCCGGGGCGGCGGCAGCGTGGAGGACCTGCTGCCGTTCTCGGACGAGGGCCTCGTCCGGCTGGTCGCGGCGGCGCGGACGCCGGTGGTCAGCGCGATCGGGCACGAGCCGGACCAGCCGCTGCTCGACTTCGTCGCCGACCTGCGCGCCTCCACCCCGACCGATGCCGCCAAACGGGTGGTGCCGGACGTCGGCGAGGAGCTGGCGAAGGTGCGGAACCTGCGCGACCGGGCCCGCCGGCACGTCCTCGGCCGGGTGGACCGGGAGCAGCACGGGCTGGACGGCGTGCGCAGCCGCCCGGCGCTGGCCGTGCCGCACCGGATGCTGGACGGGCGCGGCCAGGAGGTCGCGGCCCTGCTGGAGCGGGCGCGCCGGACCCTCGGGCACCGGCTGGACCACGCGCAGAGCGACCTCGGGCACACGCTGGCGCGGGTGGTCGCGCTCTCCCCCGCGGCGACCCTGGAGCGCGGCTACGCGGTGCTCCAGCGGGCCGACGGCGCGGTGGTGACCGACCCGGCCCAGGTCGCGGCGGGCGACGCGCTGCACGCCCGGGTGGCGGGCGGCGGCTTCTCCGTCACGGTGGCCGACGACCCGGAGTAGCCGGGCGGAACGGGGGGCGCGCTGTCGGTGCCAGCCCCTACGCTGGCACCCATGGCAGAGCAGGAGCAGGTGGAGGCGGCGCCGCGGACGCCGGACGACGCGCTCGGGTACGAGCACGCCCGGGACGCGCTGCTGGAGGTGGTGCGGCAGCTGGAGAACGGCGGCACCTCGCTGGAGGAGTCGCTGGCGCTGTGGGAGCGCGGCGAGCAGTTGGCGAAGGTCTGCCAGCGGTGGCTGGACGGCGCCCGGGCCCGGCTGGACGCGGCGCTGGCCGCCGAGGAAGGCGCCCCCGAGAGCGGCTGACGGCGCGTCAGCCCAGGTCAGGGCCCGTGACGCAGCTCACATTGACGCCCGGGAACAGTTGAATCTTCACTCATGTTGTGAACGTGTGATCGGCGCCCGCCGGTCGGACCGACGAATCCCGTCCCCGTCACTCTTGAGGTGTAGAGAAGCATGACCACCGACGCTCTGGTACTGGACGCCGCCGCTCAGGACCTCCTCTTCCGCGAGGCCCGTACCGCCAACACCTTCTCCGACGAGCCGGTGACCGAGGAGCAGATCCAGGCCATCTACGAGCTGGTGAAGTACGGCCCGACCGCGTTCAACGCGCAGCCGATGCGCGTCGTCCTCGTCCGTTCCGACGAGGCCCGCGGGCGCCTCGTCGAGCACATGATGGACGGCAACAAGGCCAAGACCCTCTCGGCCCCGCTGGTCGCCATCCTGGCCGTGGACAACGAGTTCCACGAGGAGCTGCCGACCCAGCTGCCGCACTTCCCGCAGGCCAAGGACCTCTTCTTCACCGAGCGCCCGGTCCGCGAGTCCACCGCGACCCTGAACGGCGCCCTGCAGGCCGGCTACTTCATCGTCGGCGTCCGCGCCGCCGGCCTGGCCGCCGGCCCGATGACCGGCTTCAACGCCGCGGGCATCAACAAGGAGTTCTTCGCCGACGGCGAGCACTCGGTGCTGGCCGTGGTGAACATCGGCAAGCCGGGCGAGGACGCCTGGTTCCCGCGTTCGCCGCGCCTGGCCTACGACGAGGTCGTCACCACCGTCTGAGCCTCCCGGCACGGCGAAGGGCCCCGCACCGGTTCCGACCGGTGCGGGGCCCTTCCGCATCTGCCTCTCCGCATGGGCCCGGCGCGCCGCGGGGCGCGCGGCGGGCCGGGCACGCGGGACTACTTCAGCGCCTGCGCCAGCTCGGCCAGCTCCTCGTACGAGGCGGTGCCGGTGACCACGGTGGTGGCGGTGCCGCTCTGGCTGGTCAGCGCGCGGTCCTTGGCGCCCTGCAGCCGCTCCCAGGCCTTCCCGGCCACCTCGGCGGTGCCGTCCGGCTTGGCGCCGGCCAGGACCGAGGAGAGCAGCGCGTCGCGGTCGAGGTCGCTCTGTTCGAGGGCCGCGTACTGGCCCGAGGGGGTCACGAAGCCCAGGTGCCAGGCGTTGCCCTTGCCCTTGCCCAGCGAGGCGGGCTCGTAGCTCACCGAGGTGGCCCGCCACCGGTCGGGCAGCCCCTCCGGGGAGAGCAGCGGGTACGGCGCGGCGCGCTTCGCCGAGGCCGCGGCCACCTTGTACTCCTTCGCGTGGACCCCGTCACCGCTCGCGTCGTGCGGCAGGAACAGGTACCCGATCCAGACCACGACGCCGACCGCCAGCATCGACAGGACCATGTCCCGTACCGTCTGCCGGCCCCTCATGCCTCTGCTCTCTCCAGCCACCCCCACATGGTGACTCATCCGGTCCCGGAGACCGGCACCCGGGGTGCCCTCGTACGGGTGAACAGGGGCAAACCGACCGTTTCCGCCCCGGGGTGGCGACCCGCGCCACAGACAGTCATGTCGTGGGCAGATACGATCGCAGGACCCTCACCACGGCGTTCGACCTGGCAGTAGTCGGGCGCTCACTGGCCGTCGCGTACAGAGAGGTAACGACGATGACCACGCAGTACCCGCACACCCTCCCCCGGGCCCTGGAGGTCGCGCCGGAGGCTCCCGATCGGAACCTCGCGCTCGAACTCGTCCGGGTCACCGAGGCGGCCGCGATGGCCGCCGGGCGCTGGGTCGGCCGCGGCGACAAGAACGGCGCCGACGGCGCCGCCGTCAAGGCCATGCGCACGCTCGTCTCCACCGTCTCGATGAACGGCGTCGTCGTCATCGGCGAGGGCGAGAAGGACGAGGCGCCGATGCTCTACAACGGCGAGCGGGTCGGCGACGGCACCGGCGCCGAGTGCGACGTCGCGGTGGACCCGGTCGACGGGACCACGCTCACCGCCAAGGGCATGAACAACGCCGTCGCGGTGCTGGCCGTCGCCGACCGCGGCACCATGTTCGACCCCAGCGCGGTCTTCTACATGGACAAGCTCGTCGCCGGCCCCGAGGCCGCCGAGTTCGTCGACATCACCGCGCCGCCGGCCGTCAACATCCGCCGGGTCGCCAAGGCCAAGGGCTCCGCCGTCGAGGACGTCACCGTGGTCATCCTCGACCGGCCGCGCCACCAGGGCCTGGTCCAGGAGATCCGCGAGGCCGGCGCCCGGATCAAGTTCATCTCCGACGGCGACGTGGCCGGCGCCATCATGGCCGCCCGCGAGGGCACCGGCGTCGACCTGCTGATGGGCGTCGGCGGCACCCCCGAGGGCATCATCGCGGCCTGCGCCATGAAGTGCATGGGCGGCGTGATCCAGGGCCGGCTCTGGCCGAAGGACGACGCCGAGCGCCAGAAGGCCCTCGACGCCGGCCACGACCTGGACCGCGTCCTCACCACCAACGACCTGGTCAGCGGCGAGAACGTGTTCTTCGTCGCCACCGGCATCACCGACGGCGAGCTGCTGCGCGGCGTCCACTACCGCCAGGAGACCGCCACCACCAGCTCGCTGGTGATGCGCTCCAAGAGCGGCACCATCCGGGAGATCCACTCCACCCACAAGCTGTCCAAGCTGCGGGCCTACAGCGCGATCGACTTCGACCGCGCCAACTAGGGCCGGACAGGGCCTGATCCCGGACGCACCCGCGTCGACGACGCCCGCGGCCTCGGCGGAATCCCCCTCCGCCGAGGCCGCGGGCGTTCCTGCCGTCCGGGCCCGCGCTCAGCCCGCTATCCGCCGGCGGGCCGGCACCCGGGCCGCCTCGCGCAGCTCGGTGTCCCGGCGCCGCCGCCGGGCCAGCACCACCCGGCGCTCGGCGGCCGTCAGCCCGCCCCAGACGCCGTACGGCTCCGGCTGGGCCAGCGCGTGCTCGCGGCACTCCAGCAGCACCGGGCAGCGGGCACAGACCTGCTTCGCCTGCTCCTCACGCGAGAGCCGGGCCGCCGTCGGCTCCTTGGAGGGCGCGAAGAACAGCCCCACCTCGTCCCGCCGGCAGGCCGCACCGGTGTGCCAGGGGTCGTCGTCGCCCTGCGGCTGCGGCGCGGGCCGGTGCTCCAGCACCCGGGCGGTCGCAACCGGCGACACGACGGGCGGGGTGGCGGGCGACGCGACTGGCGCGGTGGGGCGGGACTCGATCGGATGCAGCACGGCCGTACTCCTGACGAGGCTCTCGGACACGGGGAAGCTCGCACCCCTGCCCGGCTGCGAGCCCCCGCTCTCCACCCCCCGGGCCGGCCTCAGGCCGCCTCCGGTGCGCAGCCGTACAAGAAGCGATGTGCGAGAGGAACTACCCCGCCGCGCCACGATTCATGCACACTGCATGCAATCGACTACAGCCTGCACTCGCCGCAACGGCGAGTGCCCGGGCGGGAGTTGCTCCCACCCGGGCACTCGGGTCGCCGGCCGCGGCCGGCGGCGGGGCCGCTGACCAGGCCCTTCCGTCCCGCTCCGGCCGGCCTCGACGGCGGCCGGACACGGCTCAGTCGGCACCGAGTTGCTTGCGCACCCACTCCTTGAGCTTCTTGCCCTTGCGCGGCTTGGCCTCGCAACCGCCGAACACCGCCACACCCTTGACCCGGACCACCGGCGCGTAGGGGTCCGCCGCCGTCTGCTCCTTGACGTCGAAGCCGCCGAAGATCCCGACCCCGCTGCCGTGCAGGCTGACGTTCTCCGGCACCTTGATCTCGACCCCGCCGAAGACGGCCACCACCTCGATGACCACCTCGGGCGACTCGAAGACGGCGTCGGTCAGGTCGATCTCGACCCCGCCGAACGCCGCGACCGCCCGCAGGTGCGAGCCGACCCGCCAACGGCCCTTGCGGGACGCGCCGCCGAAGATCGCGACCATGGTCGGTGCCTCCTGCCGGGCCGGCAGCCGCACCGGCCCGTCCGGGCGCGGACCCTGCTCCGGGGCGCCCAGCGGGGGCTTCTCGAACGAGATCGCGCGGTGCACCGGGAGGTCCCTGGTCAGCGGCACCAGGTCGCCCAACGTCTTGGCGGCGTAGGCGGCTTCGATCCGCTCGGCGTGCTCCTCGACGTCCAGCCGGCCCTCGGCGTAGGCGTCCCGCAGGAGCTCGGCCACCCGTTCGCGGTCCGCGTCGGAGGCCCTCATCTCGGCCTCCGCCACCGGGGCGTGGTCGGCGCGAACCGGCGGCTTCGTCTCCGGCTTGGTCATCGGTACGGGCGGCTGGCCCTGGTCGTCCCTCGACGGCGAGTTGTCCACGGGGTCAAGACTAGCCACCGGGGCAAGCCCCGTACGCATGTCCGAGTGAGCCCGGTCACGCAGGCGGACCTGTCCGCGTACGGCGCTCCGGCGGGTCCTACCCTTGAGGGTGCTTCGCCGACGCAGCCGGAACACGGAACACTAAGGACCTCCCCCATGGCTCCCACGCCAGACTTCGAGTACAGCGACCTGCTCCCCCTGGGCGCCGACCCGACCCCGTACCGCAAGCTGACCTCCGAGGGTGTCTCCACCTTCGAGGCCGGCGGCCGCACCTTCCTCCAGGTCGAGCCCGAGGCCCTGCGGCTGCTCACCGCCGAGGCGATGCACGACATCTCGCACTACCTGCGCCCCGCCCACCTCGCCCAGCTGCGCCGCATCCTGGACGACCCGGAGGCCAGCCCCAACGACCGCTTCGTGGCGCTGGACCTGCTGAAGAACGTCAACATCTCGGCCGGCGGCATCCTGCCGATGTGCCAGGACACCGGCACCGCGATCGTCATGGGCAAGCGCGGCCAGAACGTGCTGACCGAGGGCGGCGACGAGACCGCCATCGCGCGCGGCGTCTACGACGCGTACACCAAGCTCAACCTGCGCTACTCCCAGATGGCCCCGGTGACCATGTGGGACGAGAAGAACACCGGCAACAACCTGCCGGCGCAGATCGAGCTGTACGCGACCGACGGCGACGCGTACAAGTTCCTCTTCATGGCCAAGGGCGGTGGCTCGGCCAACAAGTCGTACCTGTACCAGGAGACCAAGGCGATCCTGAACGAGGCGAGCATGCTCTCGTTCCTGGAGCAGAAGATCCGTTCGCTCGGCACCGCCGCCTGCCCGCCGTACCACCTGGCGATCGTGATCGGCGGCACCAGCGCGGAGTTCGCGCTCAAGACCGCCAAGTACGCCTCCGCGCACTACCTCGACCACCTGCCGACCGAGGGCAACGCGAAGACCGGGCACGGCTTCCGGGACCTGGAGCTGGAGGCCAAGGTCACCGAGCTGACCCAGAAGATCGGCATCGGCGCGCAGTTCGGCGGCAAGTACTTCTGCCACGACGTGCGCGTGGTCCGCCTGCCGCGCCACGGCGCCTCGCTGCCGGTCGCGATGGCCGTCTCCTGCTCGGCGGACCGTCAGGCGCTGGGCAAGATCACCGCCGAGGGCGTCTTCCTGGAGCAGCTGGAGACCGACCCGGCCAAGTACCTGCCGGACACCACGGACGACCACCTCGACGACGACGTGGTGCGCATCGACCTCGACCAGCCGATGTCCGCCATCCGCAGCGAGCTCTCCAAGTACCCCGTGAAGACCCGCCTCTCGCTGACCGGCACGCTGGTCGTGGCCCGCGACATCGCGCACGCCAAGATCAAGGAGCGCCTCGACGCCGGCGAGGGCATGCCCAAGTACCTCCAGGACCACCCGGTCTACTACGCAGGCCCGGCCAAGACCCCCGAGGGCTACGCCTCCGGCTCCTTCGGCCCGACCACGGCCGGCCGGATGGACTCCTACGTCGACCAGTTCCAGGCGGCCGGCGGCTCGATGGTCATGCTCGCCAAGGGCAACCGCAGCAAGCAGGTCACCGACGCGTGCGCCCAGCACGGCGGCTTCTACCTCGGCTCCATCGGCGGCCCGGCGGCGCGGCTCGCCCAGGACTGCATCAAGAAGGTCGAGGTCCTGGAGTACGCCGAGCTCGGCATGGAGGCCGTCTGGCGGATCGAGGTCGAGGACTTCCCGGCCTTCATCGTGGTCGACGACAAGGGCAACGACTTCTTCCGCGAGACCACCGAGGGCCCGCTGATCACCAACCTGCGCGTCCGCTCCAAGGAGTAGCCGCTCGCACCCCTCCGGCACCCCGGACCGCCCCGGCCGCGACCTCGCGACCGGGGCGGTCCGGCATCGCGGCCCGGGGCGTCCCCGGCGCGGAGGGCTCAGGGTGCGGAGGCTCGGCGTGCGGAGGGCTCAGGCGTCGAAGTCGTACTCCAGGACGTAGGAGGCCGCGTCGAGGGTCATCTCGTTCAGCTCGACCACCTGCCCCTCGTCCGCGAAGGCCGTGCGGCAGATCAGGATGACCGGCGTGCCGGCCGACAGCCCCAGGCGGGCGCTCTCCTCCGCGCCGGGCATCCGCGAGCGGACCTCCTCGCGGAAGTGGACCGGCTTCGCACCGATCTCCGCCAGCCGTGCGTAGGTGCCGCCGGGCCCGGTGTCCTCACGGGTGATCGCCGTCCCCGCGACCAGGCCGGCCGGCAGGTACGAGGTGGAGAGCAGCACCGGCTTGCCGTCCAGGACGAACCGCCGGTGCCGGACGCACATCGGTGCGCCCGGGTCGACGCCGAGCACCCGGGCCACGTGGTCCGGCGCCCCCTGCTCGGTGACCGACACCTGGTCGACGACCAGGTTGCGCCGGTCGATGTCCGCCGACCATATCGACCGGCCCGAGCCCCACTGCCCCTGGGCGAGCCGCTGGATCCCGCGCCGCCGCAGCGGCCGGAAGTCCCGGACGAAGACCCCGGCGCCCCGGCGCGCCTCGGCGATGCCCTCGCTCTGCAGCACGCCGAGCGCCTGGCGGGCGGTCATCCGGGCCACGCCGTACTCGTCCATGAGGTCGTTCTCGCCGGGCAGCCGGTCGCCGGCGCGGTACTCGCCGGCGTCGATGGCCGCCTTCAGGGTGTCGGCGATCCGCTGGTACTTGGGCTGTTTCTCGCCACTGCTGCCGACCATCGCCTTCTCCTCGTCCTCGCCCGGAAATCGTAGGCGCGCCCGCGGCCGTCGGTAAGCCGATAGGACCGGTCAGGGCCGTTGACATCTCTAGAGATATTAGCTTCTCTAGAGATGCTGGGTAGTACCAGAGCAAGGAGCACTGCGGTGAGCACCCGTAAGCGCGACGCCGCGGCCTACCGACCGCGAGTGGGTGAACTCGTCCTCGACAGCAGGACCGGACGCACCGGCATCTACATGGACACCATCGGCGGGGAGCACTACCTGCGTCCCGAGGCCGGCGGCCGCGAGTGGACGGCCCTCCCGGGCCGGGTCGGGCCGGCGCCGGACCACGCGCCGGGAACGGCCCCGGCCCCGGGTGCGGCTCCGGCCCTCGACGCGGCCACCGAGCCGGATCGAGCCCCGGGCCCGGGCCCGGCAGAGGATCGCGGCTTTCGCAGGGAATCGGATCACTCGCCCGAAAAGTCAGCACTTGTGGCAATCAAGCGGAAATCCGCCCAGGAAGCGCTGCGGGGGATCTTGCAGGGTTCATGGCGAATCCGGAATTCCGGTACGCCCGAAGCCCCCTCTCCGGGCGCGTAATCGATAGCCGGAAATGGCGAGTGCCCCGAGCCCCGCATCACGCGGAGCTCGGGGCACGGACCGGGCGCACCGTTACGGGTGGGCCGAGATGATGTTCTGCGGCTCGTAGACCTCGTCCGGCTCACCGACGACCGGAGCCGCCGGCTCGATCACGTGCTCGGACTCATCGCCGAACAGGTCGTCCTCAAGGTCCGCCTTCTGAGCGGCGGTCGGCTCGGCGTACTCGGTCGGGTTCGAGGACGCGGCCACCGCGCCCTCGACCGCCTTGCCCGCCGCCACAGCGGCTTCCTCGGCCGTCTTGGTCGGCTCGCGGGTCTCGCTCTGGTCGTTGGCCATGGGCGGCCGCCTTTCAGTCATCAAATGTCTTCAGCCCCACCGGCACGGCGCGGGCACGTCGCCAGTATCGTAGGGTTGATTAAATGTCCGATAAACATCGTGCGGCTTGCCGTGTTGTCCGGCAGAGTCGGCCCTCCGCCTAAGCTGAAGCCACCACACGGCGGACCGCCGAGCGCCCTTCGCGGAATCGACACCACAGGCCATCGGGGGACTTCATGGAGTTTCGGGAAACGCCGCCCGCACCGGCGCTGCGCTTCCAGGTACTCGGTCCTGTCCAGGCATGGCTCGACGGCAAGCCCCTCGCGCTCGGCTCGCCCCAGCAGCAGGCCGTCCTGACCACCCTCCTGCTGCACGCGGGACGCCCCGTCACCACCCAGGACCTCGTCGACGGCCTCTGGGGCGACCGGCCGCCGGCCCAGGCCGTCGCCGCCCTGCGCACCTACGTCTCCCGTCTGCGCTCCGTCATCGAGCCCAGGCGCGAGGTCCGCGCACCGGCCGAACTCCTGGTCTCGGTGGCCGACGGCTACGCCCTCCACGTCCCCCGCGACGCAGTCGACGTGACGGTCTTCGAGAAGCTCGCCGCCGAGGCCGCCACGGCCCGGGCGGCCGGGGAGGTGCAGGACGCGCACGAGCTGCTGCTGCAGGCGCTCGGCCTCTTCAGCGGGCGCCCGCTGACCGGCGTCCCCGGGCCGTACGCCGAGGTGCAGCGGCTCCGCCTGTCCGAGCGCCAGATCGCCGTCGCCGAGGAGCGGTGCACCGCCGCCCTCGACATCGGCCTGCACGCCGAGGTGGTCGGCGAGCTGAACTCGCTCACCGCCGAACACCCGCTGCGCGAGCGGCTGCGCGAACTGCTGATGCTCGCGCTGTACCGCTGCGGGCGCCAGGCCGAGGCCCTCGGCGTCTACACCGACACCCGGAAGCTGCTGATCGACGAGCTCGGCGTCGAGCCCGGCGCCGGCCTGTCGGCCATGCACGCGCGGATCCTCGCCGCGGACCCGTCGCTGGCCCTGCCCCTGGCGACCACGGCCGGCCCCGTTCGCGAGGAGGGCCCGGCCACACCGCCGCCGCCGGCCCAACTGCCGGCCGACGTCTCGGACTTCAGCGGACGGACCGGACTGGTCGCCGACCTCTCCTCCGTTCTGATGAACGCCACCGGGCAGGCGGTGGTGGTGACCTCCCTGGCCGGCATCGGTGGGGTGGGCAAGACCACCCTCGCCGTCCACGTCGCGCACCGGGTCCGGGCCGAGTTCCCGGACGGCCAGCTCTACGTCGACCTGCGCGGGGCGGGCGCGTCGCCCGCCGACCCCGCGACCGTGCTCGGTGACTTCCTGCACTCGCTCGGCGTGACGGAGAACCCCGACTCGCTGGAGCAGCGCGCCGCCCTCTACCGCTCGCTGCTCGCCAGTCGGCGGATGCTCATCCTGCTGGACAACGCCCGGGACGCCGAGCAGATCCGACCGCTCATCCCCGGGGTCTCCAGCTGCGCCGTGCTCGCCACCAGCCGGTCCCGGCTGGCCGGCATCCCCGGCGCGCAGCTCTTCGACGTCGAGGAGTTGACGCCGGCCGAGGCGCTGGCGCTCTTCTCCGCCATCGTCGGCGAGGACCGGGTCGCCGCCGAGCCCGAGGCGGCCATGGCGGTCGTCACCTCCTGCGGCTTCCTGCCCCTCGCGGTCCGGATCGCCGCCGCACGGCTGGCCAGCCGCCCGCGGTGGAGCGTCTCGGACCTGGCCCGTCGGTTAGCCGACCAGCGACGCCGGCTGGACGAACTCCAACTGGGCAACCTCGCGGTGGAGACCACCATCGGGCTCGGCTACGGGCAGCTCTCCGTGGCCGAGGCCCGGGCCTTTCGGCTGCTCGCCCTGATCGATGCCCCCGACGTTCCGCTGGCGGCGGCCGCCGCGCTGCTCGACGTCGACGAGGACACCGCCGAGGAGCTCGCCGAGGCCCTGGTCGAGGCGAACATGCTGGAGTGCTTCACGCCCGGCCGCTACCGGTACCACGATCTGCTCCGGCTCTACGCCCAGCGCCGGAACGAGCGGATCGGGGACGCCGAGACCCAGCAACTGGCGGTCCAGCGGCTGCTCAACCTGCTGGTGCCGACCGTCTACAGCGCGGCGCAGACCATCGAACCGGACGACTCGCTGCCGGAGCTGTTGGGCACGCTCACCTCGGCGGGACTGAGTCTGCACACGAGCCAGTCCGCGCGGGACTGGCTCCGCACCGAGGGCGCGCTGCTGCTCAGCGCGATCGAGGCCGCGCTGGAGGGGCCCAGCTCCCTGCAGCGCTCGGCCATCGACCTGCTGATCCTGCTGTACAGCCTCGGCCCCGACCCGACCCAGGGGCCGCGGGTCCGTCGGATCCTGGAGACCGCGGGTCGCAACGCCGAGGAGCGTCACGACGCGGCCGTGCTTGCCCGGGTGCACTTCGCCCTCGGCACCCTGCAGTCGGTCGCCAGCGACTTCCAGGGGGCGGAGCTCTCGCTGCGCAGGAGCCTCGACTTCCAGTCCCCAGACGACACCACGGTGTTCCGCTCGGCCACGGCCAACACCCTGGGCTGGATCCTCAGCGTCGGCAACCGCCCGGCCGAGGCACTGCCGTTCCTGGAACAGGCCCTCGCCATCAGCCGGGTGGTCGGCGTGCCGATCGGCGAGGCCCGGCTGATCAGCAACATCGCCCGCGTCCAGCAGCGGCTCGGCATGACGGAGACGGCCGTCCAGTCCGCCACCGACGCGGTGGCCGCGGCGCGCACGTCGAAGAACGGGCCCTGCCTCGCCGACACGCTGTACCAGCTCGGCGTGGTGCTCTCCTCGGGCGCCGCCGTGGCGCACCTGCGCGAGGCCCACGAGCTCTACCAGTCACAGCAGAACCCGCTCTGGCAGGGCTACACCCTGGCCCGGCTCTCCTCGTCGCTGCTCTCCGCCGGGCAGCACGCCGAGGCGGCCGAGTCCGCCGAGGAGTCGCTGGCCATCGGGCGGGAGCTGGACTCGGCCTACTGCCAGGGGCTGGCCAACGCCGCGCTCGGCGAGGCCCTGCTCGGACTAGCCCAGCCGGCGCGCGGGCTGGCGTGTCTGCAGGAGGCCCACGCCATCTTCACGCGGCTCGGTGTGCCGGAGGCCTCCCCCGTGGCGGACCTCATCTCCCGGCAGCACACCGAGCCCCTCTCTCCCCCTGCGCCGTAGGCCGCCGTCCCCCCGGTCGGCAGCCTCCCCCGTGCGTTCGGTGCTCCCGCAGCCCCCCGGCTGCGGGAGCACCCTCAACGCTTCCCCGGCGCTGGACTCCACTGTGCACCGGGCCGATTGACGTTCGATAAACGGCGGCTTGTCAGCTCGGTCCGGGACGAAAGCGCAGGTCGGCGCCGCCTTCCGGGCAGTCGGGCGGCGTGCGGACCGATGCCGCACCACCCCGCCCCGCACCGATGTGCTTCCGCAACCCGGGCCGGCGCACCCAACCGTCACGAGTTGGCTGGAAACGGACCCCATGGCGGAGTGATCACGCATATTCTCAGATGCCAGTACACATGAGTGCATCTTCCGGGCAGAGCATCCGGAAAGGGCAGCGCGGCGGCGCTCCCACGGTGCAGAGTGTCCCTGCACGGAGATTCCGTGCACTGTGTCAGCGTGCAGTCAGTGTGACGCGGGGAGCGTGACGTACCGCCACCGGCAGCGGGGCAGCACTGGGCGCCGGGCGGACGGCGGCCCGGCCTCGTCCGGCCGACCGGAGGCCCGGGTGGAAAGGTGCCTCTCAATCGTGACGACCGGACAGATATCGGACCCGTTCCCCCTCGACGAAGACGCGGACGGCGACGACGGTCCCCACGTGCTGCGACGGCGGGCCGAACGGGCCCTCCAGGCCGTCGCCTTCGACACCATCGGCGCCGGCTACGCCGAGGCCTTCCCGGTCAAGGACGGCCAGCTCGCCTGCGGGCGCCGGCTGCTGGACCGGCTCGAACCGGGCGACTCCGTCCTCGACGTCGGCTGCGGCACCGGCGACCCGACCGTCGGGCAGCTGACCGCCGCCGGGATGCGGGTGACCGGGATCGACCTCTCGGACGGCATGCTCACCCGGGCCCGGGCGGCGCGTCACCAGGGCCCGCACACCCCCGTCCTCCACCGCATCGACATGTACGACCTGGCCACCGAACGCGCCGACCGGGCGTGGAACGTCCCCGCCCTCGGCCCGCGCGGGAGAGGCACCTTCGCCGCCGTCACCGCCTTCTTCTCCCTGATGCTCCTCCCCCAGGACGAGATCCCAACCGTGCTCGGGCGGCTGCGCGAACTCCTGCGGCCCGGCGGGGTGCTGGCGCTCGGCACGGTCGAGGCCGACCTGGATCACGTTCCGCTCCCGTTCCTCGGACGCGAGCTTCGCATCAGCGGGTATCTGAGGGAGGATCTGGAACGGGTTCTGGTGGAGTCCGGGTTCGCCGTCGAGGAGCAGTCGGGGCACTCGTACGCTCCGGCCAGCACCTCGCTGCCGCCGGAGGAGCAACTGTTCCTGTGCTGTCGACGCGTCGGCTGAGCCCGGACCAACCCGGAAGACCACCAAGACCACACCACTCCCCAGGACAGGCAGCCGTGCGCGACCAGCTCAACCCCGAGGCCGGACAGCCGCCTGCCCTCCCGGACCAACGCCGCCCTCCGCACCCGCCGCCCCACCCGTCCGGTCCCGCCGCGCCGCTCCCCGCGCAGCCGGGCCCGGCCGAGGGCGCCCACGACCGGCTCGCCGAACGGCTCGCCTACCTCGACTCCGCCACCCGCCGGATCAACAGCGCCCTCGACCTGGCCGCGACGCTGCGCAACATCTGCCGGGTCCTGGTGCCCACCCTCGCCGACGCCGCCGTCGTCCACCTGCGCGACCCGCTGCCCAACGTCGAGCGCGAACCCGGCTTCCCGGACGAGCTGCGGATCCACCACAGCCTGGGCACCCGGCTCGGCCGCCGCGGCCGCTCCACCGCCGGGGGTGAGCAGCGCGGCTCCCGCCACGACGGCCGGTACGGCCCCCGCTACGGCGCCCGCTCCAGCGCCGACACCGGGCCGGCCACCCCGGTCACCCGGGGCGGCGCGCTGGCCCACACCCTGCTCAGCCGCCGGCCCGCCGAGCCGGCCGTCCTCGGGGCGGACGGCTGCGCCGAGGGGGACTCGCGCGCCACCGAGCGGTCCACCGAGCTGCTGCGCGAGCTGTACGGCGCCCGCGGGCTGGCCCGGCTCGGCGCCGGCAGCTCGGTGCTCGCGCTGCCGCTGCGCGGGCGCAAGGCCGTCCTCGGCCTGCTGGTGCTGATCCGCCGACCGCCCGGCAAGACCGGCCGGCCCGCCTTCGACGCCACCGACACCGCGACCGCCGCCCACCTCGCCACCCAGGCCGGGCTCGCCGTCGACACCGCCCTGCGCTACGCCCGCGAGTGGGAGATAGCGAACGAACTCCAGCGCAGCATGCTGCCGTTGCGCCTCCCGCAGCCGCACGGCGTCCGGCTCTCCCAGCGCTACCTGCCCGGCGAGCGCGGCGCCCAGGTCGGCGGCGACTGGTACGACGCGGTGCCGCTGCCCGGCAACCGGATCGCGCTGATCGTCGGGGACGTGATGGGCCACTCGCTCACCTCGGCCGCCATCATGGGCCAGCTCCGCACCAGTGCGCAGACCCTGGCCGCCCTCGACCTGCCGCCCCACGAAGTCCTCTACCACCTGGACGAACAGGCCCAGCGGCTCGGCCGGGAACAGCACCTGGCCACCTGCGTCTACGCGGTCTACGACCCGATCGCCAACCGGGTGGTGCTCGCCAACGCCGGCCACGTACCGCCCGTCCTGGTCCAGCCCGACGGCAGCGCCGAGCTGCTGGAGCTGGACGCGGGCGCGCCGATCGGCGTCGGCGGGGTCGACTTCAACTCCGTCGAGCTTCCGGCCCCGCCCGGCTCCGCCCTGCTGCTCTTCACCGACGGCCTGGTGGAGACCCGCAACCGCCCGATCAGCGACGGGCTGGAGCTGCTGCGCGCCCGGCTCGCGGGCGCACGGCTCCAGGCCCCCGAGCACCTCTGCCACGAGGCGCTGCGGATCCTGCCGCCCGGCGACCGGGGCGACGACATCGCGCTGCTGGCCGCCTGCTTCGACGGCATCCCGGCCGGGGACGTCGCGCACTGGTACCTCCAGCCGCGCAACGAGACACCGGGCAGGGCGCGCCGGCTGGCCGCGCACACGCTGCGCCGCTGGGGGCTGGAGGAGCTCACCGAGGCCACCGAGCTGATGGTCAGCGAGCTGGTCACCAACGCCGTCCAGCACGCCACCCGGCCGGTCACCCTGAGCCTGGTGCGCACCACCCGGCTGCGCTGCGAGGTCGGCGACGACAGCCCGCTGCTGCCCCGGCCGCGCCGCGCCGGTCCGGACGACGAACGCGGGCGCGGGCTGCAGATAGTGGCCCGGTGCGCGGAGCGCTGGGGCGCCACCCGGCTGGGCACCGGCAAGGTGGTCTGGTTCGAGCAGCGCCTCCCGTAACGGGCGCGAGCCCCGGCGGCCGTGCACCGCCGGGCCCGCGCCCGGGTGATCCCGCTCGTGCCCGACGGCGCCCGTCGGCGTCAGACCCGCTCCAGGACCTTCGCCGGCTCGGCCTCCGCGCCCTCCAGCCGCGCCATCAGCTGCTCGCCCTCCATGTCGACCCGCGGGACGACCTTCTCCAGGCTCTTCGGGAACCACCAGGCCGCGCTGCCGAACAGCGCCATCGCCGCCGGCACCAGCGCCATCCGCACCACGAAGGCGTCCACCAGTACGCCCACCGCCAGTGCGAAGCCGATCGGCTGGACGATCGGGTCGTGGCCGAAGACGAAGCTGCCGAAGACCGAGACCATGATCAGCGCAGCCGCGGTGACCACCCGCGCGCCGTTCTTCACCCCGGCGACCACCGCCTCCCGCGGCGCCATGCCGTGGACGTGGTGCTCCTTCATCCCGGAGACCAGGAACAGCTCGTAGTCCATCGCCAGCCCGAACAGCACCCCGATCAGCAGGATCGGCACGAAGCTCACCACCGGCCCCACCTTGGGCACGTCGACCAGGCCGTCCAGCCAGCCCCACTGGTAGACGGCGACCACGGCGCCGAGCGAGGCGGTGATGCTGAGCAGGAAACCGGCCACCGCCTTCAGCGGCACCAGGACGGAACGGAAGGCCAGCGCCAGCAGCACCAGCGCGATGCCCACGATCACCGCGACGAACGGCGGCAGCGCGTCGCCCAGCTTGGCCGAGACGTCGATGTTGGCGGCCGTGGTGCCGGTGACGTCGATCCGGGCGCCGGTGGCGGCCTTGAGGCCGTCCCGCTGGTCGCGGATCTCGTTGACCAGCGTCCTGGTGTCGGCGTGGTCCGGGCCGGTGTGCGGGATCACGGTGAGCAGGGCGGTGCGGCCGGGTGCGTCCACGGCCGGCGGCAGCAGCGTCTGCACGCCCTTGAGCGTGGACAGCCGCTGCGCCACGTCCTGTACCGCCTGCTCCGGCTGCGCCGCGCCGTCGGCGTCGACGACCACCACGAGCGGCGCGTTGAAGCCGGGGCCGAAACCCTCGCTGACCAGGTCGTACGCCTTGCGGGCGTCGGTCCCGGCGGCCTGCGAGCCGCCGCCGGGCAGGCCGAGGGTGAGACTGGCGGCCGGCACCGCGAGCGCACCCAGCGCGGCCAGGCCGGCCAGCAGCACGGCGACCGGCCGACGGACCACGAAGGTCGCCCAGCGCAGGCCCAGGGTGGTCCGGTCCGAGGTCCGCAGCGCGCGCCGCCAGACCGGCAGGCGGTCGATGGCGCGGCCGGCGAAACCGAGCAGCGCGGGCAGCAGGGTGATCGCGACGAGCACCGCCACCACGACGGCGCCGGAGGCCGCCAGGCCCATCACGGTCAGGAACGGCACCCCGGCGACGGAGAGCCCGGCCAGCGCGACCACCACGGTCAGGCCGGCGAAGACGACCGCGCTGCCGGCCGTCGCGTTGGCGCGGGCCGCGGCCTCCTCCGGCTCCAGGCCCTCGGCGAGGTGGCGGCGGTGGCGGGACAGGATGAACAGCGCGTAGTCGACGCCGACCGCCAGCCCGATCATCAGGGCCAGCACCGGCGCGGTGCTGATGACCTCGAACGAGCCGGAGAGGGCGAGCAGCCCGGCGAGCGCCACCCCGATGCCGACCAGGGCGGTCAGCAGCGGGAGGCCGGCGGCGACCAGCGAGCCCAGGGTGATCACCAGGACCACTCCGGCCACCACCAGGCCGACCGCCTCGCCGCCGTCGACCTGGGCCATCCGGTTGTAGGCGTCGCCGCCGTAGGCCACCGTCAGCCCGGCCGCGCCGGCCGGGTCGGCGGCCGCGCGCACGGCGTCGCGCTGCCCGTCGGTGATGTCGCCGAGCTTCCGGTCGAAGGAGACCAGGGCGATGGCGACCCGGCCGTCCGGGGAGACCGCCCCGGTGGCGTACGGGTCGGGGGCGCCCGCCACCCCGGGGACGGCGGCGATCCGGCCGACCGCCTCGGTGACGGCCTTGGCGGACTCCGGCGCGGTGATGCCGCCGGGCTGCGGAGCGGCGAAGACGACCTGCGCGGAGCCGTGGCCCTGCGCGGGGAAGGTGTCCTTGATCCGGTCCAGGGTGGCCTGCGCCTCGGTGCCCGGGACCTTGAACTCGTCGCTGGTCCTGCCGGCGAACGCCCCCGCGGCGCCGCCCACGGCGATCAGGACGGCGAGCCAGACCGCGAGCACGGCGCGCCTTCGGCGGAAGCAGAACCGGCCGAGTCGGTACAGGTACGTGGCCATGGAGAACCTTCGATCAGGTCGGTCGGGCAGGCGGGTGCCTGAACGGGTCGTGATCCACCGTACGCTCGACTTGTTCGCGTGACAAAGTCGGCCGACATGAGCTCATGACAAGTTCAGCCGACACGGTTGCCCGACCATGGCGATACGCTGATCCAATGGCCCATGTCCCCGCCTCCGAACGACGCCCCCAGCTGATCCAGGCCGCCATCGACCTGATGAGCCGCGAGGGTGTCGCCGCCGGCAGCACCCGGGCGATCGCGGCCGAGCTCGGGGTGGCCCAGGCGACGGTGCACTACACCTTCGGCACCAAGAAGGACCTCTACCGCGCCGTGGTCGAGCAGCTGACCGCCGAGTTCATCGGCCACGTCCGCGCGGCCGCGCCGGGCGCCGGCGCGTTCGGCGACCAGGTCCGCGCGATGGTCTACGCACTCTGGGACAGCGCGGTCGGGGAGGGCGGCAAGTGCGCCCTGATGTCCGAGTTCTCCGCACTGGCGATGCGCGACCCGGACCTGCAGGAGATCATGCGCGCGCTCCAGTACGAGATCGAGGAGACCGCGGCCGAGCTGCTGACCGCGCTCGCCGCCGCGCACGAGCAGCCGCTGGCGGCGCCCGCGGCCGACGTCGCCGTCCACTTCCTGGCCGGCTTCCACGGCCTGACCGACCGCTACCTGGTGCTCCGGGCGGCCGGCGAGGAGCCCGACCAGGGGTCGCGCCGGGCCCTGGACCTGCTGGTCGCCACCACCGTCGGGCTCTGCCTGGGCGCACCCGCCCGGCTGCCCTGAGCCCGGGTCCGGCCAGGGCTCAGCGACCCAGCGGCTCAGCGGCTCAGCGGCTCACGGCGCCAACGCTCGGCGGCCGACGACCCGTCAGCAGACGATCCGCACCGGCAGCTCGGCCAGCACCTCGCGCAGGCTCGCGGCGAACCGGTCGTACTCGGCGCTGCGGGCCGAGCCGGGGCGGGTGGCGAGCCCGATCCGGCGCCCCGGCGCGGGGGCGGCGAACCGGACGGCCGCCAGCCGGTCGGTGCGGCCCGCCTCGACGTCCAGCGCGGTGGCGGGCAACAGCGTGACGCCGAGCCCGCCGGCCACCAGCTGGACCAGGGTGGAGAGGCCGGCCGCCCGGGTGGTGGACCCATGGGGGTACCCCCGGCCGGAGGCCGGGGAAGGATCGGCGCCGACCTCGCGGCAGATGTCGAGGGCCTGGTCGCGCAGGCAGTGGCCCTCCTCCAGCAGCAGCACGTCCAGGTCGAGCAGCACGTCGCGCGGGGCGTCGATCCGGCCGGCCAGCGGGTGCCCGGGCGGCGTCACCAGGACGAAGTCCTCGTCGAACAGCGGGATGTCCCGGGTCGGCGCGCCGCCCCCGGCCGGCAGCGCCAGCAGCAGGACGTCCAGCCGGCCGGCGGCCAACCCGTCCAGCAGCGACGGCGTCCGCTCCTCGTGGACGTGCAGCTCCAGCTCCGGGTAGCGGTCGCGGACCAGCCGCAGCACGGTCGGCAGCAGGTACGGCGCCACGGTCGGGATGACCCCGAGGTGCAGCGGGCCGGTGAACGGGCGACGGGCCGCCTCGACCTCCTCGGTGAGCGCCTGCAGCGCGGCGAGCACCCGGTGCGCGTGCTCGACCACCCGCTCCCCCAGGGGGGTCACGATCACCTTCCGCGTCGTACGCTCGATCAGCTGCGCACCGAGCGCCTCCTCCAGCGCGGCGACCGCGCCCGACAGGGCCGGCTGGCTGGTTCCGGTCGCGGCCGCGGCCTCCCGGAAGTGCCGGTGCTCGGCCACCGCGGCGAAGGCGCGCAGCTGGGCGACGGTGGGCGTCCGGGTGCCGCGGGATGTGGCACTCGCCACAGCGCCGTCGGGTTTGCGGGCGTCCGCCTTGCGCCCCTTGGGGCCGGGCCGGGAAGTCGGGGTATTGATAGCTCTCTCCGATCAGACACATCGAGTGTAGCTATTTCCCTGATCAGTCCACGATGTGGAATGGTGGAGAGCGTTCCGCAATCCGGACAAACTCCCCTCATCTCACTTCAGGAGAAGCGAACGTGCTCACGATCGGTGACAAGTTCCCCGAGTTCGAACTCAACGCCTGCGTCGACCTGGACGCCGCGAACGCCTTCGCCGAGATCAACCACAAGTCCTACGAGGGCAAGTGGAAGATCGTCTTCTTCTGGCCGATGGACTTCACCTTCGTCTGCCCGACCGAGATCGCCGCGTTCGGCAAGCTGAACGAGGAGTTCGCCGACCGCGACGCCCAGATCCTCGGCGTCTCCGGCGACTCGGAGTTCGTGCACCACGCCTGGCGCAAGGACCACAAGGACCTGCGCGACCTGCCGTTCCCGATGCTGGCCGACGTCAAGCACGACCTGATGCGCGCCTGCGGCGTCGAGGCCGCCGACGGCACCGCCCAGCGCGCGGTGTTCATCGTCGACCCGAACAACGAGATCCAGTTCGTCATGGTGACCGCCGGCTCCGTCGGCCGTAACCCCAAGGAGGTCCTGCGCGTGCTGGACGCCCTGCAGACCGACGAGCTGTGCCCGTGCAACTGGAACAAGGGCGAGGACACCCTCGACGCCCAGGCCCTGCTGGCGGGCTGACCACCATGGCTCTCGACGACCTGAAGTCCGCGCTGCCGGACTACGCCAAGGACCTCAAGCTCAACCTGAGCGCGGTCATCGGCAACTCCGACCTCCCCGCCCAGCAGCTCTGGGGCACCGTGCTCTCCTGCGCGATGGCCACCCGCAGCGCCGAGGTGCTGCGCCAGCTGGAGCCCGAGGCCAAGGCCAACCTCTCCCCGGAGGCGTACAACGCCGCCAAGGGCGCGGCCGCGATCATGGGGATGAACAACGTCTACTACCGGACCACGCACCTGCTCTCCGACAAGGAGTACAGCAGCATGCGGGCCGGTCTGCGGATGAACATCATCGGCACCCCGGGCGTCGAGAAGGCCGACTTCGAGCTCTGGTGCTTCGCGGTCTCCGCCATCAACGGCTGCGGCCAGTGCCTCGACTCGCACGAGGGCGTGCTCCGCAAGGCCGGCGTCGAGCGCGAGGTCATCCAGGCCTCGGTGAAGATCGCCGCGATCCTCCAGGCCGTGGCCGGCGTCCTCGACGCCGAGGCGGCCCTGGCCACCGTCGACGCCTGACGCACACCGGGCGCACGACAGACGCACGAAGGCCCGCCGGACACCGTGTCCGGCGGGCCTTCGGCGCGTTCGCGCATCGGCGCCTTCGTGCGCCGGTGCGCCCGGGAGGCGCTCAGTCGACGGCGGGCCGGACCGCGGCGGGCCGGTCGGGAGCAGCCGCGGGCGCGGGCGCGGGCGCAGCGGCGGCCGGAGCCGGCCGGTCCGCCGGGGCGGGTTGGGCGTGGCTGCGGGTGGCGGCGGCCTCGCGGGCCGCCTCCAGGGCGGTGAAGACGGCCTGGCCGGCCTCGTTGCGGCGGCGGAGGTGGGTGACCACGGTGTTGGTGACCGCGATCAGCGGGACGGAGACGACGGCGCCGCCGATGCCGCCGATGATCGAGCCGGCCGCCACCCCGAGGACCACGCCGAGCGGGTGGACGCGCACCGCCCGGCCGAGGATCAGCGGCTGGAGCACGTGGCCCTCGATCTGCTGCACGGCGATCAGCACCACCAGCACCATCAGCGCGGTGAACGGCGTCGTGGTGACCAGCGCGATCAGCACCGCGACGGTCCCGGTGACGAGCGCGCCGACCAGCGGGACGAAGGCCCCGAGGAAGATGATCACCGCGAGCGGCAGCGCCATCGGCACCCCGAGCAGCTGGATCCCGACTCCGATGCAGACCGCGTCGATGAACGCCACGCAGACGGTGCCGCGGACGTAGGCGGTGAGCGTGGCCCAGGCCTTCGGGCCGGCGCCGGCCATCGCGTACCGGGAGTGCCGGGGCAGGCCGCGCAGCGCCCAGTTCCAGATCCGCTCACCGTCGTAGAGCAGGAAGAAGGTGGTGAAGAAGGCGAGCAGGACGGCGGTCAGCACCTCGACGGCGATCTGCGCGCCGGTGAGGCCGGCCGAGGTGAGCTGCTCGGTGTTGGTGCTGATCGCCTTGGTGATCTGGTTGGCGAAGTCGGTGATCTGCTGCTGGGTCAGGTGCAGCGGGCCGGTGATCAGCCAGTCCCGAAGTGTGGCGACACCGTCCTGGACCTTGGTGGTGACCGTGTTCAGGTTGGTGGTCACCTGCCAGACCACGAACCAGCCGACCAGCCCGATCCCGGCCAGGCCGCTCATGAACACCCCGCCCGCGGCCAGCGAGCGCGGCACGCCGTGCCGGCGCAGCCAGGAGACGGTGGGCTCCAGCAGCGCCGAGATCAGCAGCGAGGCGAGGACCGCGAAGGCCACCAGCCGCAGCATGTCGACGATGTAGAAGACGACGTAGAGCGCGGCGCCGAGCAGCAGCAGCCGCCAGGTGGACTCGGCGGCCACCCGCAGGCCCCAGGGCACGGCCTCGGCCGGGGTGGCGGGCCGGCCGGGGTGGTACTCCCGGCCGAACGCGGCGTGGCCGGTCGGGCTCGCGGGCGCCGGAGCCGGCGCAACGGCGCGGACCGTCTCCTCACGGGGCCCCGGCAGCGGTGCGGAGACCGGTGCCGGAGCGAGCGGTGGCGGGGTGAGCGGTGCCGGCACCGCCACCGGCGGCGGCTCCACCGCGAGCGGGGGCTCGTAGGCCTCTGCCGCGATCGCGGCGCGCCGGCGCCGCTCGATCACCGCGGCCGCGCTCGCCACCACGGCCGCCCCCTTGGCCACGGTCTTGAAGGCCTTCCCGCCCCACGCCATCCTCGCTACCACCGCTCCCCGCTGGGCCCGCCGTGCCCGGCGGGTACGCCGTGGGTCGTGCCACGGCCGTCAGGGATGAAACTACCCGCCCGGTGCGCGGCGAGTCCGGCGGGCGGGTGGGTTGGCCGCGCCCGGAGCCGGCGCGAGCGGCCCGAGCCGCGCCCGGCGGGCGCGGCGAACCGGGGCAAAACCACCCGGACCGGCGGGTTTCAGGCCCGTGACAACGGGGAGGAGTCGGACGAGAACACAGGCCATCTGTCGGCGGACCGGCCGGTGCAGGGAGCAACCAGGACCCCTTCCCGCGCCCCGCGTCCGCACCCAGGACCGCACCGCCCGTGAGCGCACTGGTCAGCGCAGCCCGGGCGGCGCGGCCCGCCCGGCACGACGCAGCCCCCGACCCCGCTCAGGGCGGTCGGGGGCTGCGTCGGACTTCCCGGGTACCGGTCGTCTCTAGTACCAGTGGTGGGACTGCCAGAACGACCAGGCGCCACAGGGGCTGCCGTAGCGGCTGTTCATGTAGTTCAGGCCCCACTTGATCTGGGTGGCCGGGTTGGTGCGCCAGTCGGCGCCGGCCGAGGCCATCTTGGAGCCGGGGAGCGCCTGGACGAGGCCGTAGGCGCCGGAGCTCTTGTTGGTGGCGGTGTAGTCCCAGCCGCTCTCGCGCTTCACGATCTGGCTGAAGCACTGGAACTGCGCGTCGTTGCCGACGATCTGCTGGGCGATCTCCTGGACGGAGCCCGGGCTGACCGAGACCGGCGGGGCCGAGGTGTCGGTGGCGGCCATCGCCGAACGGGCCTTGGAGCGGTTGGCGGCGGCCTCGTCGGCCTTGCGCTTCTCCTCGGCCGCCTTGGCGGCCTTCTCCGCGTCGGCCTTGGCCTGCGCGTCGGCGGCGGCCTTCTGGCGCGCGGCCTCCTCGGCGGCCTTCTGCTCGGCCGCGGCCTTGGCGGTCGCCTCGGCGGCGGCCTGCTGGGCGGAGGCCTGCGTGCCGATGTTGTCGCTGATGGTCTGCGCCTGGGCGCCAGAGGGGACTTCGGCAAGCAGGGTCGCGCCGGCGACGTCGACCGTCTGCGTCGTCTTGACCTCGCTGCCCGAGGCCATACCAACGACGGCACCGACGGCGGTGACGGCGGTGGCGGAGGCCACAGCAACTCCCCGGACCGAGATCCGAGTCACATGGATTCCTTCCAGCATCGCCCACGCGTGACCGTACGGGCGCAACATGCCCCTTGGCGCTGCCCTCCGTACGGTACTGGTCACGGGAGGTACTGACCCGGCGTCCGGCCGCGGTGAGCGACCGGGCGTTGAGATCGGGCGGCGTACGGCTCATCGGTGTTCAATTGTGCGTCCACCTACCGGAGTTGGCGGACCGTCCGGACCGGGCCACCGGTCGCCCGGGGCCCTGTCATGCCGTACGCGGGGCCTGACAGAACCCTCACCATGCCGCACCGGACACTGTCGACGCAATTCCCCGTTGCGTGGCGGATGTCACATTCACCGCACCGGGGTTCTCCGGACAGAAAGCACTCGATGTGATGAAACGGGCGGAGGCCCGCTCCGTCAGGAGCGGGCCCCACGCCCGGAATTGACCATATTGTCCGACTATGCCCGGAACGCTCCGATCACGGGTGGATGTCCTCCAGCATCTCCGTGACCAGCGCCGCGATCGGCGAACGCTCGGAGCGGGTGAGCGTGATGTGCGCGAACAGCGGATGCCCCTTCAGCTTCTCCACCACCGCCACCACGCCGTCGTACCGGCCGACCCGCAGGTTGTCCCGCTGCGCCACGTCGTGGGTGAGCACCACCCGGGAGCCCTGCCCGATCCGGGACAGCACCGTCAGCAGGACGTTCCGCTCCAGCGACTGCGCCTCGTCCACGATCACGAAGGCGTCGTGCAGGGAGCGCCCGCGGATGTGGGTCAGCGGCAGGACCTCCAGCATGCCCCGGGAGATGACCTCCTCGATCACGTCCGGGGTGGTGACGGCGGAGAGGGTGTCGAAGACCGCCTGCGCCCAGGGGCTCATCTTCTCCGTCTCGGAGCCCGGCAAATAGCCGAGCTCCTGGCCGCCGACCGCGTACAGCGGCCGGAAGACCATCACCTTGCGGTGCTGCCGCCGCTCCAGCACGGCCTCCAGGCCTGCGCACAGGGCCAGCGCGGACTTCCCGGTGCCGGCCCGGCCGCCCATCGAGACGATGCCCACCTCCGGGTCGAGCAGCAGGTCCAGCGCGACCCGCTGCTCGGCGCTGCGCCCGCGGAGCCCGAAGGCCTCGCGTTCCCCGCGCACCAGCCGGACCCGGCCGTCGCCGGTGACCCGGCCGAGTGCCCGGCCGCGCTCGGAGCTGAGCACCAGTCCGGTGTGGACGGGCAGCTCGGAGGCGCCCTCGACCGCCACCGTGGCGTCGTGGCCGGCCGCGAACAGCGCGTCCACGTCGTCCGCCGGGACGTGCAGCTCGGACATACCCGTCCAGCCCGAGGTGACCGCCAGCTCGGCCCGGTACTCCTCGGCGAGGAGCCCGACCGAGCTGGCCTTGATCCGCAGCGGGAGGTCCTTGGAGACGACCGTGACGTCGTATCCCTCCGCCTGCAGGTTCCGGGCGACCGCCAGGATCCTGGCGTCCGCCTCGCCCCCGCCGGCCCGGTAGCCGACCGGCAGTATCGACAGGTCGGAGTGGTTGAGCTCGACCCGGATGGTCCCGCCGAGCTCGCCGACCGGGATCGGCTCGTCGAGCCGGCCGAAGCGGATGCGGTAGTCGTCGAGGAGTCGCAGCGCCTGGCGGGCGAAGTAGCCCAGCTCCGGGTGGTGCCGCTTGGCCTCCAGCTCGGTGACGACCACCACCGGAAGGACGACCTCGTGCTCCTCGAAGCGGGTCATGGCGAGCGGGTCCGCCAGGAGCACGCTGGTGTCGAGAACGTACGTGCGCCGGTCTGGTGTCCGGCGGCTCTTGGAACTGACCACTAGGCCTCCAGAGCGGATGACCCTGCGTCATCCGCGGCAAGCCGGCCCCCGCTGCCCCGGTGGCCTCGGGGCCGGTCTGATCGGAGTATTCCCAGGCGAGGGGCGGTGCATTCGCGTCCCCGGCGAACTGACGGATCATTGCCGGTGAACGTTTGGCCTCGCGCCCCGCCCGGGTACGCCAGCTCTACTGGAGACGGATCGGCCCCACGGGCGCAGTGCGCCGCGGGGCCGGTGGGGCGGGAGTGGTCTCCCGGTGGGGCGGAAGGGGCCTCAGAGACCCATCCGCCGGTTCCGCTGCTCGTACGCGCGCAGGGCGCGCAGGAAGTCGACCTTCCGGAAGGCCGGCCAGTACGCCTCGCAGAAGTAGAACTCGCTGTGCGCGCTCTGCCAGAGCAGGAAGCCCGAGAGCCGCTGCTCGCCCGAGGTGCGGATGACCAGGTCCGGGTCGGGCTGGCCCTTGGTGTAGAGGTGCTCGGCGATGTGCTCGACGTCGAGGATCTCGGCCAGCTCCTCGATCGAGGTGCCGCGCCCGGCGTGCTCCTGGAGCAGCGAGCGGACGGCGTCCGCGATCTCGTGCCGGCCGCCGTAGCCGACGGCGACGTTGACCGTGATCCCGTCGATCCCCGCGGTCTCCTCGGCGGCCCGCTTGAGCACGTCGGCGGTGTGCTGCGGCAGCAGGTCCAGCGCGCCGACCGGGTTGACCCGCCAGCGGCGGGCGGCGGCCAGGCCGGTGACGGCGTCCTCGATGATCCCGAGCAGCGGGACCAGCTCGTCCGCGGGCCGGGAGAGGTTGTCGGTGGAGAGCATCCACAGGGTGACGACCTTGACGTGCGTCTCGTCGCACCAGCCGAGGAACTCGCTGATCTTGTCGGCGCCGCGCTGGTGGCCGTACGCGGTGGAGCCGCCGGTGGCCTTCGCCCAGCGGCGGTTCCCGTCGAGGATCACGCCGATGTGGTGCGGGGTGCGGGCCAGGTGCACCTCGACCCGGCGACCGTAGAGGCCGTACATACCGTCCAGCAGGGTGCGCAGCCCCGGCGTGCGTTCGACGACATCGCGCAGACCCATGGTTTTCGGCCCCTCCGTAACTCTTCACCGGGGTGCGTCACAACCCCGGGCGCAGCCTACTCCCGCCCGGACGTGCTGGGTAAAGCCGCAGGTAGCGGTCAGGTCACGGTCCTGTGCGGACTCTGTCGCGACCGGTGCGGCGGCCCTGGCCGGAAGACACCCGTCGGGCAGCCGGCCGCCTCCGGGGGAGACGGCTACGGAACGGTATCCGGTTCCTTAAGGAATCCGTAAGCCGACCGCCCCGTCCTTGACGGCCGGCAATGGTCTAGTCCAGCTTGTGACCGAGGCGGAACGAGCACCGGACTCCCGCCCCGCCAAGGCACCACTGCGGATGCATGCCCTCCCCCACACGCGGCCGCCGCGCCCCCCACCGCGGCGGCCGCTCCTTCCCCAGGAGCCCACGCCCATGGCCCGTACGCCGAACCAGCCCGCGCACCGGCGCCGGCGCAGCCCCCTGCCGGCCCTCGCCGCCGGCGCCACCGCTCTCGCCCTCGCCGGCAGCGGTCTGGCCCTCCTCGCCGGCGGCGCCAACGCGGCCGCCGGCAACCTGGTCACCAACGGCGGATTCGACGGCGGCTCGCTCGCCGGCTGGTCCTGCACCGGCGCCGCGACCACCGTCGCGGCCCCGGTCCACTCCGGCACCGGCGCGCTCCGGGCCACGCCGGGCGCCGGCGACACCGCCGAGTGCACCCAGACCATCAGCGTGCTGCCCAACACCGCCTACTCGCTGAGCGCCTGGGTCCAGGGCCCGTACGTCTACCTCGGCGCGCGGGGCACCGGCGGCACCGAGCCGAGCACCTGGTCGAACCAGACCGACTGGAACCAGCTCTCCTCGACCTTCACCACCGGCGCGAGCACCACCAGCATCACGGTGTACCTGCACGGCTGGTACGGCCAGAGCGCCTACCTCGCCGACGACGTCACCCTGAGCGGCCCCGGCGGCACCTCCACCCCGAGCCCCACCACGACGCCCACCCCGACCGCGACGGCCACCGCGACCGCCACCCCCACGGCCACCGCGACCCCGACTCCGACCGCGACGCCCACCCAGACCGCCACCCCCACGCCCACGGCGACCGCCACCAGCACCACCCCGCCGGCCACCGGCCTGCCCAAGCACGTGGTCACCGGCTACTGGCACAACTTCGACAACGGCGCGACCGTCCAGAAGCTCGGCGACGTCCAGAGCGCCTACGACGTCATCGCGGTCTCCTTCGCCGACGCGGTGCCCACCAGGACGGGCGCGATCAGCTTCACCCTCGACCCGGCGCTCTCCAAGGCCCTCGGCGGCTACACCGACGCGCAGTTCCGCGCCGACGTGAAGGCCAAGCAGGCGGCCGGCAAGAAGGTCGTCCTGTCGATCGGCGGCCAGAACGGCGCGATCACCGTCGGCGACGCCACCGCGGCCGCCGCGTTCGTGGACAGCGCCTACGCGATCATCAGGGACTACGGCTTCGACGGCATCGACGTCGACCTGGAGAACGGCGTCAACCCGACCCACCTCGGCAACGCGCTGCACGGCCTCCAGGCCAAGGTCGGCCCGGGCTTCATCCTGACGATGGCCCCGGAGACCATCGGGATGTACAGCACGGCCGGCGCCTACTTCCAGCTCGCGCTGAACACCAAGGACATCCTGACCGTCGTCAACACCCAGTTCTACAACTCGGGCGGCATGAACGGCTGCGACGGCAAGGTCTACAACCAGGGCACCATCGACTTCATCACCTCGCAGGTCTGCACCCACATCCAGGGCGGCCTGCGGCCCGACCAGGTCGGCATCGGCGTCCCGGCCTCCAGCCGGGCGGCCGGCGGCGGCTACGTCTCGCCGTCCGTGGTGAACAACGCGCTGGACTGCCTGGCCACCGGCCGCAACTGCGGCAGCTTCGTCCCGCCGGCCAAGTGGCCGACCATCCGCGGCGCGATGACCTGGTCGACCAACTGGGACGCCAACAACGGGAACGCGTTCTCCAACGCGGTCGGCCCGTTCGTCCACCAGATGCCGTAACTCCCCGCGGCGCGCGGCCCCTTGAGGGTGGGTCCGGCGCACCGGCGGCGGGCCCGCCGTACCCGACCGGTACGGCGGGCCCGTCCGCGTCCCTAGGTCCTGCGGCGCAGGCTCCGCCCCGGCCGCGGCGACGCTACTGCAGCAGCACCGCGGCGGCCGCGCCGAGCAGCAGGAACGGGCCCATCGGCAGGTCGAGCCCGCGCACCGGCCGGCGGCGCAGCACGGCCGCGACGGCCAGTCCGACCGACCAGAGCCCGGCCAGCACCGCGGCCGCGAACAGCCCGCCGAACGCGGCCGACCAGCCGTAGCGGCCGAGCAGCGCGCCGAGGCCGAGCGCCAGCACGGTGTCCCCGGGGCCCATCAGCCCGAACCAGGCCGGCAGTTCGAACAGCGCCGCGGCGGCGAGCGCCACCAGCAGGCAGCGCAGCAGGACGCCGGGGCTGCCGTCGGCCAGCTCCAGGGCCACCAGCAGCAGCGCCAGCCCCGCCGCCAGCGTCCAGCTCAGCGCGTACGGCAGCCGGCGCACCCGGGCGTCGGTGAAGCCGAGCACCACGCCCGGCCCGGCCGCCCAGAGCAGCAGGGCCGCGTCGGCCGGGTGCGCCGCCGAGAGTGCGGCCGCCACCGCCAGCGCGGTGACCGCCTCCACCTGCCCGGCGCCCGGCCCCAGCCGCTCCCGGCAGCCCGGGCAACGGCCGGTCGGCGGCAGCCCGCGCAGCTCCCGGTCGCAGGCCGGGCAGCGGGTGCACCAGGGCTGCCCCTCGGGCACGGCGTACCGCACCACCAGCCCGCGCAGGGCCGGTGCCACCAGCGCTCCGGCCAGCACCGCCCCGAGTACGGCGACGATCACAGCAACCCTCCCGCCACCACGGACCGTCCGCGAGGGAACCGGCCCGATGTCGTCCTCGTCCGAGCCTTGGGGCCCGTCCGGTCGCGCCCGTCGGATCAGCGCGGCATCGTGCGCCCGGCGGTACCGGCCGGACAGGACCCGGACGGCGCCCGGCGACCCGGGTGCCGCACCGACCACATCATCCACGGGGAACACATCTTGACGAAGACCCAGACGGTTCTGCGCGCCGCTGTCCCGGCCGCGGCGCTGGCCATGCTGCTGACGGCCTGCGGGCCGGAGAACGAAACCCCGGTCGCCCCGGGCGCGGCGGGCGCCGGGGACCCGACCGCCGCCACGGCCCCGGCCACCACGGCACCCCCGGCCGCGGGTGCCACGGGCGGCGCGGGTGCGGGCACGGGCGGCGCCGGCGCGACGGCCGGTACCGGCGGTACGGCCGCCGGCGGCACGGGCGCGGGCACCGGCGGCACCGGCGGTGCCCCCTCTGCCACCACCAGCGGCAACCCGGTCGGCGGGGCGAGCGGCGGCAGCGGCAAGGTCGGCTACGGCAACCCGCTGGCGCTCACCGCCACCGGCAGCTACCAGGGCAAGACCAAGGCCGACGTCACCCCGGTCTCGGTGGTCAAGGGCACCGCGGCCGAGATCGCGCCGTTCAACTTCAAGCCCGCCGACCTCGACGGGAGGACGCCGTACTACGTCACGGTGTCGTTCACCAACCGCACCGGCGCCCCGCTGACCGACGAGTACTTCATGATGCGGTTCAAGGTGAACACGGACGCCAGGGCGACCGGCGTCCTCCCGGCCCCGACGATCATGAAGTCGATCCCGCAGTGCGACGCCGGCAAGAAGCCCGGCACCCTGGCGGACGGCCAGAGCCAGCAGCAGTGTGCTGTCTATCTCGTTCCGACCGCCACCCCGCCGCAGTTCCTCACCTTCGGCAGCGTTCTGGACACCGAGCCGCTGGTCTGGAAGGTCGGCTGACGGCCCCGCCTGCCGATCGAAGGCAGGCCCTCGGGGCGGTCCGACGCGTGCCCCGGTGCGCGCGCCGAACCGCCCCGATCTGCCCCTAAAGTAGGCAGGCATGCAGGTCATCCAGTCCAGCAAGCTCGCCAACGTCTGCTACGACATCCGCGGCCCGGTGCTCGACGAGGCGATGCGGCTGGAGGAGCAGGGCCACCGCATCCTGAAGCTCAACACCGGCAACCCCGCCGTGTTCGGCTTCGACGCGCCGCCGGAGATCCTCCAGGACATCCTGCGCAACCTCGCGTCCGCGCACGGCTACGGCGACTCCAAGGGCCTGCTCTCCGCCCGCCGCGCGGTGGTGATGCACTACGAGGAGCGCGGGCTGCACGGCCTCACCGTCGAGGACGTCTTCCTCGGCAACGGCGTCTCCGAGCTGATCCAGCTGGCCATGACGGCGCTGCTGGACGACGGCGACGAGGTGCTCGTCCCCGCGCCGGACTACCCGCTCTGGACCGCCTCCGTCTCGCTGGCCGGCGGCACGGCCGTGCACTACCGCTGCGACGAGCAGTCCGAGTGGTACCCGGACCTCGCCGACATCGAGGCCAAGGTCACCGACCGGACCAGGGCGATCGTGGTGATCAACCCGAACAACCCGACCGGCGCGGTCTACCCGCGCGAGGTCCTGGAGGGCCTGGTCGAGATCGCCCGCCGGCACAAGCTGGTGGTCTACGCGGACGAGATCTACGACAAGATCCTCTACGACGACGCCGAGCACGTCCCGCTGGCCACCCTGGCGCCGGACCTCTTCTGCGTCACCTTCAACGGCCTCTCCAAGGCCTACCGGGTCGCGGGCTTCCGCTCCGGCTGGATGGTGCTCTCCGGCGACCGGAACCGGGCCCGCAGCTACATCGAGGGCCTGACCGTGCTCGCCTCGATGCGCCTGTGCGCCAACATGCCGGCCCAGCACGCGGTGGCCGCGGCGCTCGGCGGCCGGCAGTCGATCCGGGACCTGGTGCTGCCCGGCGGCCGGCTGCTGGAGTCCCGGGACGCCGCCTACCGGCTGCTCAACGAGATCCCGGGCGTGAGCTGCGTGAAGCCCAAGGGCGCGCTCTACGCCTTCCCCCGGCTGGACCCGAAGGTCTACAAGATCAAGGACGACGCCCGGATGGTGCTCGACCTGCTGCGGGCCGAGCGGATCCTGCTGGTCCAGGGCACCGGCTTCAACTGGCCCGAGCCGGACCACTTCCGGCTGGTCACCCTGCCCCGGGCCGAGGACATCACCGACGCCGTGACCCGGATCGGCGCCTTCCTCGGCGGCTACACCCAGCCCTGACGGCGGGTGGGGCGGACGCGGACACGCGGGGGCGTCCGGAGCTGTCCGGACGCCCCCGGAAAGACGACTACGGCCGGAGCCCCGGGCGCCGGACGATCTCCTTGGTCGGGGAAAGATCGTCCAGCAGGGGCTCCGGCCGTCCTGTCGCTCGGTCGACGCGCGATTCGTGCCACGCGCCGACCGTTCGCCGGCTGAGGCTCAGGCTCAGCCGAGGCGGGCGACGAGGTTTCGGTACTCGTCCCACAGCTCGGTCGGCGTGTGGTCGCCGAAGAGCTCCAGGTGGGCGGGGACGAGTGCGGCTTCCTGACGCCAGATGTCGGCGTCCACGGTGAAGAGCAGCTCACGGTCGGCCTCGGAGAGCTCCAGGCCCTCCAGGTCGAAGCCGTCGACGGACGGCAGCACGCCGATCGGGGTCTCGACGCCCTTGCCGTTGCCCTCCAGGCGCTCGACGATCCACTTCAGCACGCGGCTGTTCTCGCCGTAGCCGGGCCAGACGAACTTGCCCTCGGCGTTCTTGCGGAACCAGTTCACGTAGTAGATCTTCGGCAGCTTGCCGGTGTCCGCCTGGGCGCCGACCTTCAGCCAGTGGGCGAAGTAGTCGCCCATGTTGTAGCCGCAGAAGGGCAGCATCGCGAACGGGTCGCGGCGCAGCTCGCCGACGGTGCCCTCGGCGGCCGCGGTCTTCTCGGAGGCGATGTTCGCGCCCAGGAAGACACCGTGCTGCCAGTCGAAGGACTCCGTCACCAGCGGGACGGCGGTGGCGCGGCGGCCGCCGAACAGGATCGCCGAGATCGGCACACCCGCCTGGTCCTCCCACTCGGGGGCGATGGTCGGGCACTGCGCCGCCGGGACGGCGAAGCGGGCGTTCGGGTGGGCGGCGGGGGTGCCGGACTCCGGGGTCCAGTCGTTGCCGCGCCAGTCGGTGAGGTGGGCCGGCGGCTCGTCGGTGAGGCCCTCCCACCAGACGTCGCCGTCGTCGGTCAGGGCGACGTTGGTGAAGACCGTGTTGCCCCAGAGGGTGTCGATGGCGTTGGCGTTGGTGTCCACGCCGGTGCCGGGGGCGACGCCGAAGAAGCCGGCCTCGGGGTTGATGGCGTACAGGCGGCCGTCGGCGCCGAAGCGCATCCAGGCGATGTCGTCGCCGATCGTCTCGACCTTCCAGCCCGGGATGGTCGGCTGGAGCATGGCCAGGTTGGTCTTGCCGCAGGCCGACGGGAAGGCGGCCGCGACGTACTTGGCCTCGCCGGACGGCGGGGTGAGCTTCAGGATGAGCATGTGCTCGGCCAGCCAGCCCTCGTCCCGGGCCATGGTCGAGGCGATGCGCAGCGCGTAGCACTTCTTGCCGAGCAGGGCGTTGCCGCCGTAGCCCGAGCCGAAGGACCAGATCTCCCGGGTCTCCGGGAAGTGCGAGATGTACTTGGTGCTGTTGCACGGCCACGGCACGTCCGCCTGACCCTCGGCGAGCGGAGCGCCGACGGTGTGCACGGCCTTGACGAAGTCGCCGTCCTCGCCGAGCTGGTCCAGCACGGCCCGGCCCATGCGGGTCATCACCCGCATCGACACGGCGACGTAGGCGGAGTCGGTGATCTCGACGCCGTACGCGGCCAGCGGGGAGCCCACCGGGCCCATCGAGAACGGCACCACGTACATGGTGCGTCCCTTCATCGCGCCGCGGAACAGGCCCTTCTCGCCCTGGAAGATCTCCCGCATCTCGGCGGGGGCCTTCCAGTTGTTGGTCGGGCCGGCGTCCTTCTCCTGCTCGGAGCAGATGTACGTGCGGTCCTCCACGCGCGCCACGTCCGTGGGGTCCGAGGCGGCGTAGTAGGAGTTGGGGCGCTTCTCCTCGTTCAGCTTCTTGAAGGTGCCCTGAGCCACCAGCAGGTCCGCGAGGCGCTGGTACTCCTCCTCGGACCCGTCGCACCACTCGATGCGGTCGGGCTGGGTGAGCTCCGCGATCTCGCTCACCCAGGCAAGCAGACGCTTGTGGCGGGTGGGCGCGAGGTTCTCGTTCGACACGATCGCTCCTTCACGCCATCTCGGCGAGGAGACGGCGTAGCGGGGGTTTGAGGGTGCTTGCAGCGTAGCTCCGGCCTCGGGCCCCGAATACGGCGCATCGGTGAAATTGACGCATCTTTTACTACAAGCCGTCTGATTACTGGTTGGTAACCGGGCACTTTCGGCCGGGCCGGACCCCGCCAACCCCGGCTTCGATTACTCCAAAACGTCCAAGTAGTGATGATCGCCACTTCCTACGAGCCGGTAACCTACGGAGCCGTAGGTAGCGGATAGCATGCTCCGCATGACTGCTGAGCTCCTGGAGAGCGCGGAGAGCACGGAGAGTGCCGAAGGCAAGCCGAAGTGGCGCGGCTGGCTGCACGCCGGGATGTTCCCCGCCACGGTGGCCGCCGGGATCGTGCTGATCTGCCTGGCCGACTCAACCCCCGCCAAGATCGCCTGCGCGATCTACTCCGCCAGCGCCTGGCTGCTGTTCGGGGTCAGTGCGGTCTACCACCGCTTCACCTGGGGTCCGCGCGGCGACGCGGTGCTGCGCCGGCTCGACCACGCGAACATCTTCCTGATCATCGCGGGCACCTACACCCCGTTCACCATCCTGCTGCTGGACGGCGCCGCGCAGCAGGTGCTGCTCTGGGCGGTCTGGGGCGGCGCACTGGCCGGGATCGCGTTCCGGGTGTTCTGGGTCGGGGCGCCGCGCTGGCTGTACACGCCGGTGTACATAGCGCTGGGCTGGGCCGCCGCGTTCTTCCTGCCGGACTTCCTGCGCACCGGCGGCGTCGCGGTCCTGGTGCTGATGATCGTGGGCGGCGTGCTCTACAGCGTCGGCGGAGTGGTGTACGGGCTCAAGCGGCCCAACCCGTCACCGCGCTGGTTCGGCTTCCACGAGGTGTTCCACGCCTTCACCCTCGGGGCCTTCATCGTGCAGTACGTCGGCGTCTCACTGGTGGCGTACAGCGCGGCCAACTGAGCCCTGCGCCCCGCGACGGGCGGTCGGCCGGTCCAGTGACCGGGCGGCCGCCCGTTCCGCTGTCCATTCCCGGGCGGGACGGCACGCCTGGCCGGAGCGGTCGTGGCCGGCGTGGTCGCGGCCGGCGCGGTCGTGGGAGGGGATCTCAGGGGAGGCGTCACGGCCGGAGGCGTCACAGCCGGAGTGCTCCTGGGAGTGGGGGTCGCGGCCCGCGTGGTCGTGACCCGCGAGCCCCCCGGACCGGCGCGCCTCCCGGCGCTCCGCCCGGGATCCCGGCCGCGGGAGGGAACGCGCCCGCCGCGCGTCCAGCGCCTCGCGCGCCCGACGGCAGCGCTCGCAGTGCGCCGCGTCCGGCGCACCCCCCGGCCCCTGGTGACCGGACGGCGCGGCCGGTTGACGGAGCCGTCGCCAGCGCCGGCCGACGTGGACCATCAGCAGCAGCACCTCGACCCCGGCGACCACCAGCACCAGCACGGCGCCGTTGATCAGATAGGCCGCGACCACGGCCAGCGCCGAGGCCACCACCACTGCCGCGCCCCAGATCTGGGCGGTCGACTCCCTGTCGGCCATTCGGTATCCCCTTCCTGCGCCGGGCTCGTGGTCGGCTCCTGCCGCCCCACCCCTTCTCCGCTCTCGGCACGCGTCGGCCTGCAACTGACCGATTGCCACATCGTATCTACCGACAGTCACCCGGAGCCGCCCCGGAGCGGCGAACGACAGATCAACGTTGCGTCAATTCCCCGTGCGGAACCCTCACTTCCAGCACACGTCACCGAGCGTGACCACAACGCCACCACTCCGCACGTTGACGGCGACCTTCTTTTGAGAGTTACTGTCATTTGAGAGGAACTTCCCACCCACATTCCGGCTTCTCGGAGGTTGCCGTGCCGACCACCCCTGCCCAAGCCCCGTCCGGACCGGACCCACGACGCTGGCTGGCGCTGGTCGCCGTCGCACTCAGCGCCCTGGTGATCAGCTTCGACATGACGATCCTGAACGTCGCCCTGCCCACCCTGGCCTCCCAGCTGCGGGCCACCACCGGCCAGCAGCAGTGGATCGTCGACTCGTACACCGTCGTCTTCGCCGCCGCGATGCTGCCCGCCGGCCTGATCGGCGACCGGTTCGGCCGCCGCCGGACGCTCACCGCCGGCCTCGGCCTGTTCGCCCTCGCCTCCGCCGTCGGCATGCTGGCCGACAGCCCCGGCACCGTGGTCGCCGCCCGGGGCGCGATGGGCCTGGCCGGCGCCCTGGTGATGCCGATGTCCCTGGCGGTGATCCCCGGGCTCTTCCCCGCCGCGGAGCAGCGCCGCGCGACCGCCGTCCTGTCCACGGCGCTCGCCGCCGGCGCCCCGCTCGGACCGCTGATCGGCGGCTTCCTGCTCCAGCACCTCTGGTGGGGCTCCGTCTTCGCGATCAACATCCCGCTGACCCTCGTCGGCATCGTCGCCTGCGTGCTGCTGCTTCCCGAGACCCGCAACCCCGCCGCACCCCGGCTCGACCTGCTCGGCGCCGCGCTCGGCGCGGGCGGACTGGCGGCGCTCACCTTCGGCATCATCGAGGTCCCCGAGCGCGGCTGGGCCGATCCGCTGGTGCTCGGGATGCTCGGTGGCTCGCTGGCCGCCCTCACCGCCCTGGTACTGCGCAGCCGCCGGCAGCGGGACCCGATGCTCGACCTCGCCCTGCTCGCCGACCCGGCCTTCCGCTGGTCGGCGGTGGCCGCGACGCTCGTCTCGCTGGTGCTGTTCGGCGCGTTCTTCGTCCTGCCGCTCTACTTCCAGAGCGTGCTCGGCGCCGACGCCTTCGGCACCGGCCTGCGGATGATGCCGATGATGCTCGGACTGATGGTGGCCGCGAAACTCAGCGACCGCCTGGTCGCCCGGACCGGCCCGCGCACCGTGATCACCCTCGGGCTGGCGCTGCTGGCCGCGGCCCTGCTGCTCGGCAGCCGGACCGGGGTCTCCGACGGCTACGGCCTGGCGGCGGTCTGGCTCGTCCTGCTCGGCCTGGGCATGGGACTGGCGCTGATCACCGCCCAGGCCTCCGCCATGCTGACCCTGCCGCCCGCCCGGGCCGGCGTCGGCTCCGGGCTGCTCCAGACGCTCCGCCAGGTCGGCGGCGCGATCGGGGTGGCCGTCTTCGGCAGCCTGCTGTCCGGCTCCTACCGGGGCGCGCTGGAGATCTCGGCGTTCCCCGCGGACGCGGTGCACCAGGCCGAGCAGTCGGTGGTCGCCGCCGACGCGGTGGCCGCCACCACCGGTGACCAGGCACTGGCCACCGCCGCCCACACCGCCTACGTGCACGGGATGACGGTGGTGCTGCTGGCCGCCGGGGTGATCGCGGCGCTGTCGGCGGTCCTGGTCGCGCTGCGGATGCCCGCCGCGGAAGCCCACCCGGCCGCCGCCGGCGGTGCGGGCCCCGAAGACGGGGCGGGCACCGGGGTCGAAGCGGGCGCAGCGGACACCGTCGGGGGCGGTGCCGGGAGCGCTGCCGGCCGGCTGTCGGGGAACGCCGCCGCGCCTGCGGCCGATCACCGATAATCGAAGGTATGAGCGCAGCGCGGCCGACAGCGGCACCCCCGGCATCCGCGGCAGGGCCGACGGCCAATCCGGTCCAGGCGATGCTGGAGGAGCCGCTGTCGCTGCGCGAGCGGAAGAAGCTGAAGACCCGCCAGGCGATCCGCCGCGAGGCGTACCGGCTGATCGCCGAGCAGGGCTACGAGAACACCACCGTGGAGCAGATCGCCGCCGCGGCCGAGGTCTCGCAGTCCACCTTCTTCCGGTACTTCGCCACCAAGGAGGACTTGGTCCTCACCGACGAGTACGACCCGGCGATGGTCGCCGCGCTGCTGGCCCGCCCGACGGATGAACCGTTTCTGCGCTCCTGCCGCGAGGCGATCATCGGCCTGATGCGCGAGCTGCTCCAGCACGAGCGCGACGAACTGCTGACCCGGATGCGGCTGGTCAACGACGTCCCGGCACTGCGCGCCCGCCTGCACGAGACCGCCAACGACCCGCAACAGCTCTACCTCACCGTGCTGACCCGGCGGGCCGGCGTCGAGGAGCCGACCTTCGAGATGCGGATCACCGCCGCCGCGATCGGCGCGGCCACCACCGAGACGGTGCTGCGGTGGGCGGACGGCGGCGGCGCGCAGGACATCGCGGACCTGGTGGACCACACCTTCGCCCTGCTGGAGCAGGGCTTCACCGGCGTGTAGGCCCTGGACGCGCAGGGCGGAGCCCGGCCGCCGCGCCGGACCCCGCCCGGTGGCCGGTGATTCCCACGACGGCGGCACTCCGGTGGCGCAGCGCGGCGGCACCGGCCCGGTCGGCCCCCGGATCCGCCGGCCGAGCGGGTTCACGCGATCGACCGACCCGCCCGATCCGCCCGACCCGGACCCGCCTGCCCCGCCTGCCCCGCCTGCCCCGCCTGACTCTGCGCTGTCACCTTCAACTCCGGCCGCTCGGCCCGGCGCAGGGCGTCGTACCCGGGGTCGATGGTGCCGAACAGGCGGTCCCACACCGTGGTGTAGAACCCCAGGTTGACCGCGGGGTCGGCGTGGTGGGCCGCGTGGAACATCGGCAGCGCCACCCAGCGGAACACCGCGCGCCGCCGGACGCCGGCCGGGAACGGCTCGACGCCGAGGTGCCCGAGCAGGCCGAAGACCAGGTTGAGGCCGATGTACCCGAAGAGCGCCGCGGCGGAGATCTCGCGCAGGCAGAGCACCGCGATCCAGGTGCCGCCGAAGCCGAGCACCTCCAGCGGGTGCAGCACGAAGAGGGTGGACGGCCGCGGATCCGGGTAGCCGTGGTGGATCTCGTGCGCCAGCCGGTAGAGCCGCCGGCGGTGGGCCAGCCAGTGGCCGCCGTACATCAGGCCGTCCATCACCAGGGCGAACAGCAGCAGTTCGACCGCCGCACGGAGTCCGGTGTCCGCCGAGAGCCGGATCCAGCCGGCCCGCCATAGCGCCCAACCAGCCACCCCGAGGCCGGCGTTGAGCAGGACGGCGGTCACCGTGAGGAGCCGCTCCCGCCGGTCGGGCGGCGGCGGGACCGGCGTCACCCTCCGGTCGCCGAAGCGCCGGACCAGCAGTCCGCCGCCGACCAGTGCCACCACGAACAGCCCGATGTTGGCGAGCAGCGCGCCCGCCACCACCGCGACCGGGCTCAGCCCGCCCGCCCAGGCCAGCAGTCCGTCCATCACCGTGCCCCCCACTCCGCGGCCGCCCCGGGCGTGCCCGGAGGCGGGCCGCCCTCGACCACGCAAGTCCAGGATGGGGCAGCCCCCCACCGGCCGGAAGCAGCTCTGCCGCCCCGGCCCGTTACCGCCCCCGCTACCGCCCCCGCTCCGCGCAGGTGCGGCCCGGCCCTGCCCGACCCGCTACCGCTCGCCGCCAGGCCCTGCCCCGCCCGGGTCCGTCCGCGCGCCGAGCCGTTCGGCCAGCGCCGCCGGATCGGTGGTCGGCGCGTCGCAGGCGAAGTGCCGGCAGACGTACGCGGCGGGCGCGTCGTCGACCAGCGGCCGGCCGGCCAGCAGCGGCACCTCGTCCGACGCGGCACCCGGCCCGCCGACCGCGACCACCGCGCCGGGCGCGGTGCCCAGCAGCGCGGCGCGGTGCAGCGCGGCCGTGGCCGGCGTCCCGGCCGGGCCGATCACCGCGACCTCGCGCGGCCCGTCGGCCAGCGCCTCGGCCACGGCCAGGCCCCAGCCGATGAACCGCGGCGCCCGGCCGGCCAGCGCCCCGACGATGCCGAGCGCCCGCTCGGCGGCGGTGCGGTGGCGCGCCGAGCCGGTGTACGCGGCGTAGGTGAGCAGGGCCCCGGCGGCGGCCGTCCAGCCGGAGGGGGTCGCGTTGTCGGTCGGGTCCTGCGGGCGCCGGATCAGCTCCTCGGCGTCGTCCGCGGTGTCGTACAGCGCGCCGGAGGCCTCGTCGGCGAAGTGCTTGAGCACCGTGTCGAGCAGCCCGCCGGCGAGCTGCAGCCACTCGGCCTCGCCGGTGACGGCGAAGAGCGCGAGGAACCCCTCGGCGGTGTCGGCGTAGTCCTCCAGGACGCCGGCGTTCGCACCGGCCCGGCCGTCCCGGGAGGTGCGCAGCAGCCGGCCGTCGGGGGTGAGGTGGACGGCGAGCAGCAGGTCGGCGGCGCGCTCGGCGGCCTCGACCAGGTCGGGCTGGTCGAGCAGCGCGCCGGTCTCGGCGAGCGCGGCGATGGCGAGCCCGTTCCAGGCGGCCACCACCTTGTCGTCGCGCGCGGGCGCGGGGCGGGCGGCCCGCGCCTCGAACAGCCGGGCCCGGACGCGCTCGTGGGCTTCCGGGTCCTCGGGGTCGGCCGGCAGCTGCAGCACCGAGGCGCCGTGCTCGAACGTCCCGGCCGCGGTCACCTCGAACAGCTCGGCGGCGTACCGGCCGTCCTCCTCCCCCAGCACCTCGGCCAGCTGCCCGGGCGTCCAGGCGTAGTACGCGCCCTCGGCCTGTTCGCCGCTCTCCGGGTCCAGGCTGTCCGCGTCCAGGGCCGAGGCGAACGCCCCCTCGGGGGTGCGCAGTTCGCGCAGCAGGAAGTCGGCGGTGGAGAGCGCCACCCGGCGGGCGAGCGGGGAGCCGGTGGACCGCCACAGGTGCAGGTACGCGCGGAGCAGCAGCGCGTTGTCGTAGAGCATCTTCTCGAAGTGCGGGACCACCCAGCCGGCGTCCACCGCGTAGCGGGCGAAGCCGCCGCCGAGCTGGTCGTGGATGCCGCCGCGGGCCATCGCCTCGGCGGTCCGCCCGGCCATCTCCAGCGCCGCCTCGGAGCCGGTCCGGGCGTGGTGGCGGAGCAGGTACTCGATCACCATGGCCGGCGGGAACTTGGGCGCGCCGCCGAAGCCGCCGCGCCGGGTGTCGAACTCCCGGCTGAGCGCGACCAGCGCCTGGTGCAGGTCGGCCTCGCCGGGGGGCTGGTGCACGCCGGCGCCCACCGCGTAGACCGAGGCGCGCTCGGCCAGGTCGGCCCGGATCCGGGCGGCGACCTCGCCGACCTCGTCGCGCCGGTCCCGCCAGGCCGCGTCCACGCCCTCCAGCACCTGCCGGAAGGACGGCATCCCGTGCCGGGGCTCGGGCGGGAAGTACGTCCCGAAGTAGAACGGGTCCTTGTCGGGGGTGAGGAAGACCGTCATGGGCCAGCCGCCCTGCCCGGTCGCCGCCTGCACGGCCTCCATGTAGACGGCGTCGACGTCCGGGCGCTCCTCCCGGTCGACCTTGACCGCGACGAACCGCTCGTTGGCGTACGCGGCCACGCCGTCGTCCTCGAAGGACTCGTGCGCCATCACGTGGCACCAGTGGCACGCTGCGTAGCCAACTGATAGCAGAACGGGTACATTTCGCCGTCGCGCTTCCTCGAAAGCCTCCGGCCCCCAGGGCCACCAGTCGACCGGATTGTCAGCGTGCTGAAGCAGATAAGGCGAGGTCACACCAGCCAACCGGTTCATACACCCCAGCCTCTCACAGCGTTCCGGCCCCGGCTGTGGGACCCGCGCACCTCCGTCCGCTTGGCCGATTTGCACTCATGCGCCATCACGTGGTGGACGAGGATCGTCCCGATCTGCGCCTGGGCTGGACTACAGACGGCGTCCCCTGCGATTGATCGGCCCGCTACACACACGTTGGGAATGTCGCCGCCTACCATGCACTCCCCTGCAGTGCCCAATTGCCGTGGCAACCCCGGCTGTAGACGCCTCAGAAGGGTTGGGGACGGCTGTGGCCAGCAATCTGAGATGCCATGAGCTCGGGCACCTCCCGGAAGAGCACGGTATAGATCTAGACGGGCCCAACGCCACCCTGGGGCGCAGGCCACCGACCGCCGCCGTCGCCCCGGCCTCACAGCCGCGCCGCAGCGACAGCGGCCGCGTGGCAACGCTCGCGGCTTCTGCCCACTCACACCACGTCGAGCTTCTCATACCTGTAGCGTGACTGTCCCAATCATGCACTCCAGGAGGGCAGATGGATCCGGAACTGGCAGCCTTGGCATCCACGGCGGCCACGGCACTGGTCACCGCGTGGACGACCGACGCGTGGACTGGCCTCAAGCAGGGGCTCGGGCGTCTGATCGGCCGGGGCAACGACCACCGGGCCGCCGTGGTGGCGGCGGACCTCGCCACCACGCAGACCGAGCTGGCCGCCGCCGACGCGACGGGCGACCTCGACCGCGTGGCGCAGGTGGAGCAGGCCTGGCGGGACCGCCTCCGACTCCTTCTCGCGGAGGACCCGGCCGCCGAGGCCGAACTACGGCTCATCCTGGATGACTTCGAGCGGGCCCGGAGCAACAGCGCCGCTCGCGATCGGGACCATCTGGAGGTCCACCACAACACCTTCCACGGACCGGTCCAGCTGAAGGGTGTCCAGAACAACCGCGGTTGAGACACGGGAATGGACAACGAGCACACCTTCCTCGATGTGCACGGCAATCGCATCGACGGGCCGACACAGGTCGCGGGGACGCAGAACAACTACTTCTTCGCCGGTCCTGACGGCCCACCGCCGCCCGGCACCTGGACGACAGTGGAACGGGCGGACCCACTCGCCTTCGGCGTGCACCGCCCCCGCCGGCAGCAAGGCCAAAACTTCCTGCACCCCTATGTGACCCGGGACGTCGATGTCCGCATGCGTCCCCTGATCGCCCGGCTCAGACACACGGGCGGCTTCTTGGTCCTCACCGGCGATTCAACTGCGGGGAAGACCCGCTGCGCCTTCGAAGCCATGCGTGCTGAACTGGCCGGGTGCCGAGTGTGGGCACCCCCTCGCACTGCCGACCTGCGACTGCTCACGAGCCTGGACCTGTCCTCGGCGGAAGGCTGGGTGCTTTGGCTGGACGATGTCGAGGACTACATCCGGGACGACGGACTGGAGCCCGCGCTCCTGTCCGGCCTCGTTCACCGAGGGGTCGTCGTGCTCGCGACCCTGCGGGACGAGCAGGTCGACCGCTTCCAGCGCCGGAGTTCCAGCCAGGTCCCCCTTGAAGCGCCGTACGCCTTCCTAGCCAACCTCGGCGCGCGTGTGCTCAACATGGCCGAGCAGATCCGTCTCGACCGCATGTGGAGCCGAGCCGAGCTGGGCCGCGCCGAGGAAGTGGATGATCCCGGGCTGGAGGAGGCCCTGAGACATCGGGGCGGATACGGGATCGCTGAGTACCTGGGCGCAGGTCCGGCTCTACTGGACGAGATGAACCGGGCCTGCCGAGCAGGCGGAAGTCCGCGAGGATACGCCTATGTCAGGGCCGCGATCGACCTGTACCGTGCGGGTCTGACGGAGATTCCCTTTGCCGCCATCGAGGAGCTGCACCTCACCTATCTGGACGGAATCCCGGGCTCACGACCGGAACCGGCCGCAGAGGCGTTCACCTGGGCGACCCGGGTCCACTACGGGGCGACAGGAATGATCAACCCGGTAGGCGTCGACTCCGTCGCGTGGAAGCCCTTCGACTACCTCGTGGAGCACTTCTCCCGGGGCGAGCAGCCTGTCCACCGAGGCACCTGGGACATCGCCCGCAGGTACGTCCGGCACGACTTCCATCTGTACCTCGTCGGCATGCTCGCGGCAGCGTTCGGAGAGGACGACGTCGCCGACTCCATCTGGCGCCCACTGGCCGACTCCGGGAACGCGGACGCCCTGTTCCGCCTCGCTCTCCTACGGTTCCGACAAGGGAATCCGGTGGAGTCCGAAGGTCTGCTGTACCGCGCCGCAGATCTCGGGCACGAGGACGCCCCTTACGGATTAGGCCTGCTGCTGCGCGACCAAGGACGGCTACAGGAGTGCGAGATCCAGTGGCAGCGCGCCGCGGTCGACGGCAACGCAGAGGCCGCGTACGACCTCAGCAAGCTCATGCATGACCAGGCCCGGGACGTGGAAGCGGAAATGTGGCTCCGCACGGCCGCCGAACACGGTCACGGCGAAGCCCTCTACACGCTCGGCGTACTGCTGGCACAACGGAAGCAGTACCGGGAAGCCGAACGCTGGCTCTGGGAGGCTGTCCATCAGCGCGTCGACGAGGCAGAGGAATTCCTGGAGGCCGTGATCTGGCTCCGCGAGACCGCCCAGGACGTCGAGGAGTTGAGGAACGAGGCGCGGAACGGGGACTGGAACGCGGCCTTCGCCCTCGCTGAGCGCCTCAGATGCCTAGACGATCTAAACGAGGCGGAGCACTGGTTGCACCGGGCCGCGTACGCCGGACATCCCGAGGCGACGTTGAGGTACGGGTTCGTCCTGTCCGTCGTCCACGGCGACCACGAGGGCGGGGAGCCCTGGCTGCGCCTGGCGGCGAACGCTGGGAGCATCGAGGCCACCTACTGGCTCGGGATGAACCTCGGGATGCAGAAGAGGGGGCGTGAATCGCTCCAGCTCATCGCGCTCGCGGCTAGTGCCGGGCACCCAGCCGCGACGGAGCACGTGAGGAACCGGCCTGGACCCTAGCCAGCGGGTTCTTCGGGGACCAGGACAGCGCCCGACAACCAGACCTACTTCTCCCCCTCTTGGCTCAGGTGGCCGATGATGTTCTCCCACTGCTCGGCGGAGTGGTATCGGTGCCCTCCTCGGCGAGCTTCGAGGAGGTGTTCACCAAGATGCGGCTCAACGGGTACTCGCAACTTCCGGTGCTGAACGGACCTCGAAATCTGCGGGGGGGGCGGTCATCTGGGAATCCATCGAACGAGCGCGCTACGCGGACGTTGCGGCGCCTTTTGCCGATGCCATCGTCGATGCTCACGCGGTCAGCTACGCCGACCACCTGATCGACGTCCTGCCCGATCTGGAACGGTTCGGCTTCCTCCTGGTCAAGGACCAGACGAATCAGATCGCCGGAATCATCACCGTCGCCGACGTGGCAGTCGAGTACGGCGCCACGGCCCGGCCGTTCCTGCTCATAGGTGACCTTGACCGACAACTACGCCGGGTCATCTCGGAAGGTCTGGACCTTTCAGAGGTGATCGCGCTCTGCGATCCGGACGGACTCCGGAAACTCACCGCCTTCGACCAGTTGTCCTACGGGGATTACCAACAGGTCCTAAGTAATCAGAAACAGTGGGACAGGCTGAACTGGCCGTTGGACCGCAAGTCCTTCACGGCCCGCCTCGACGAACTCCGGGAGATCCGCAACGAGCTGATGCACTTCAACGACAAGGACAAGGACAAGGACAAGGACAAGGACAAGGCCGGCGATTCGGCGATACCGATGCTCCGAAACATGATCGAACTACTATGCGAGCACGGCGGCTGATGCGCAGCGCTTGCCCGACCCCGATCGGGCAAGCGCTGCGACAGAACTGCCTCCCGCGAACAGGCGCGGAGTACTGAAAGCCCACATCCTGTAATAGATACTGTCTTACACTGAGGCTATGAAGCCGATCCGAGCCGGGACCACCGAGAACATCTCCGTGTCCATGCCCACCGAGCTGGTCAGCGAGCTCCGCTCTCGAACCGGCCGCCGCGGCCTGTCCAGCTACATCACCGAAGCTGTCAGGCACCAGCTCGCCATGGACGGGCTCGCCGAGATCGTCGCGGCCCACGAGGAAGAGCACGGCGCGCTCACAGAGCAGGAGATCGAAGCCGCTCGCCGCGAGCTGTTCGGAGATGTGACCGCCGAGGATGTCGAGCGGGGCGCCGCGTGAAGGAGCAGCCGGCCCGCTCGCTGGTGCTCGACTCCGAGGCGTTCTCTCTGCTCCTACACAACGACCGCGGCATGGCGGCTCGCATCGAGGCGGCCCGGCAGATCGGGGTTCCCGTCCTCGTGTCTGCGCTGACCATCGTTGAAGCCGTACAGGGGAGGACCGATCTTGCGCGCTTGAAGTGGGTGCTCTCCCGGCTACGAGTGGAACCGGTCAGCCAGGAGGACTCCTTGACCGCGGTGGCGTTGCTTCAGGACGCAGGCGGGCTGCACGGACACAAGTACGCGATCGACGCCCTCGTTGCCGCGCTCGCGCTCCGCGTCCCGGCCCCCGTGATCGTCCTGACCTCCGACCGGGACGACTGGTCGAAGCTCTGCGGGAAGCGCGTGATCATCAGAGAGGTGTGAGCACCGCCGACTACTGGGCCTGCGAGTTCACCGGCACCAGTTGACTATCGTCAGAATCGGTAACCGATGGTAAGACGACTGGGCACGGACCAGTCGATTCACCATGAGGGCAGTATCCCAGTCCGTGGAGCCTGCGATACGGACAGTCCCATCGAACACGCCGGAGGTCTTCGTGTGAGCCATCGACGCTCCGGGCGTCTTCACCGCGGGAGCACCAGCGGGGTGGGGCGGCCGAGGATGCGGGCGACCTTGCCGGAACACCCACCGGCCGCGTCGTCCAGGGTGTCGCCGAGGTGGACGATCGGGTCTGATGCCGCCGCGGCGCGCGCGTTCCTGGCAGGTCATGCCCGGAACGCGCGCCGCGGTCTACCTGGTGAGGTCGGCCGGCTCGTCGAGCCGCGTCAGCTTCTCCGGGTTGGATGTCGCGTAGATCCGGGTGATATGCCCGTTCTCGACCACGAGGCTGACCGCGGCCCGCCCGTTGTCGGATTCGATCCGGATCGCCGGTGCTCCGTTGAGCCACACCGCGGTGGTCTCGAAGGCGGCCCGGTCGGTGCCGGTGAGCATCGCCGACACGAGGTCGGCCCCGTGGACGGGGGCCAGTGCGGCGTTGGCGAGCCCGCCGCCGTCGGCGATGAAGACCACATCCGGCGCCATGATCTCCATCAGGTCCTGGATGCGCCCGCTGTGCAGCGCGGTGACGAACCGGGCCACCACGGCCTGGTGCTCCGACCGACTCACGCTGACGCGTGACTGCCGGGCGGCGATGTGGCTCCGGGCCCGCCGGGCGATCTGTCGAACCGCAGCGGGGGTCTTGCCCACGGCCTCGGCGACTTCCTCGTACGGGACGTCGAAGACCTCGCGGAGCACGAACACGGCCCGCTCTGTGGGGCCGAGCGTTTCCAGGACGGTCAGCATCGCGATGGAGACGCTTTCCGCGAGCTCGACGTCCTCGGCGACATCGGGGTGGGTCAGCAGGGGTTCCGGCAGCCACTGGCCCACGTATTCCTCGCGGCGGCGGGAGAGCGTGCGGATGCGGTTGAGTGCCTGCCGGGTGACGGACCGGACGAGGTACGCCCGCGGGTCGTGGATCTGTGATCGGTCGACGTCGGCCCACCTCAGCCAGGTCTCCTGCAGTACGTCCTCCGCATCGGCCGCGGAGCCGAGCATCTCGTAAGCGACGGTGAACAGCAGGCTGCGGTGGGCGACGAACGGGTCCGCGATCATGCCGTGGACCCGGGGCGGGATGTCGCCGGGCGGTTGGCCAGCGGGATCTCGCAGGCGTCGGAGAAGCCCTGCGAGGTGACCCCGTTCGCCACGTTGGCCCTGGTCGCCAGGTTGACGTAGGCGATGAACGCGGTGAGCTCCACCATGGCCGGCGCCCCGAGCCGCTCAAGCAGGACGGCGTACTGTTCGTCGGTGACGGTCGGCGGGGTGTTCGTCAGCGCCTCGGCGTACCCCATGACGTCGCGCTCCAGCCCGGTGAACACGTCCGCCTCCCGCCACCGCGGCACCTGACTCGCCTTGGCGAGGTCCAGGTTCTCGTTCTGCGCCTGGAAGTAGCCGACGTCCAGGCACCAACTGCAGCCGACCTGCGACGCGATGGCCATGTGCGCGAACGACTTCAGGCCCGGGGCAACCGCGTCCCACGCCCCCACCTTGGCTCCGAACTCCAGGTTGTCCTGGGTCACTCGGGGGCTGTGCCACAGCACCTCGACGTTCTCGGGCACGACGCCCAGCTGCTTGATCATATTCTCCTTCAGCTCGGCGGGGAGCTCGGCCTTCGGCAGGCGCAGCGTCATGGTGTCTCTCCTTGCCGTGTGTCCCCCTACGGGGCTGTTCGACATGAAGACACCGGCGGGCCCGCGCATGTGACAACCGGCGTTCGCGGTTTCATCCGTCGGACGCGACGCCGATGCGGGCCAGTACCGCGGCGGCGCCGTCCTCCGTGGCGATGCGGCGCGCGAGTTCGTCAGCGCAGGAGATCGAAGCCGCTCGTCGCGAGCTGTCTCCCTGGTCCTGCGGAACGACCGCAGGATGGCGGCTCGTATCGAGGCGTCCCGGCAGGCCGGGTCCCCGTACTCGTGTCTGCGCTGACCGTCGTCGAAGCTGTGACCTCCGACCGGGACGACAGGTCGAAGCTCTGCGGGAAGCGCGTGATCATCAGAGAGGTATAAGCATCGCCGACTACTGGGTTTATGAGTTCACTGGCACCAGTGGCAGGCGGCGTAGCCGACGCTCAGCAGCACCGGCACCCCACGCCGCCGTGCCTCCTCGAAGGCCTCCGGCCCCCAGGGCCACCAGTCCACCGGGTTGTCGGCATGCTGCAGGAGGTAGGGCGAGGTCGCGTCCGCGAGACGGTTCGGCATGCCCCCATCCTTGCGCATCGGTGCGCGGACGGGGGCGCGGTCTCACTCCTTCGGCGCCTCGGGTTCCTCGACGAAGTCGACGCGCTTGAACTGCTTGTTCATCGACTTCGCCAGGAACCAGGTGGCCACGCCGAGGGCGGCGAAGACCACGAAGCCCAGCAGGCCGGGGGTCACCTTGGTCTCGTCGAGGGCGAGCTCGGCGGCGAGGTGGGTGAGGTTCACGGGGGCACTCATATCTCTATGGTGGCCCGGCTCACGGGGAGCCGGGCCACCGGGGGGCGGTTCAGTCGCGCGTGTCGGCGGCCTCGGCCGCCAGGCTGGGGGTGCGCAGGCCGGCGAACAGGTCGTCCTCCGGCAGGTCGACGTCGATCAGGGTGCGGGCCAGCTCGTAGTCCTCGGTGGGCCAGACCTCGCGCTGGACGTCGAGCGGGACGCGGAACCACGGGCCATCCGGGTCGATCTGGGTGGCGTGCGCGATCAGCGCGCGGTCCCGGGTCTCGAACCAGTCCTCGCAGCGGACCCGGGTGGTGATCTCGCGCTCCTTGCGGCCGCTCTTCTCCCAGCCCGCGATCCACTCGCCGTAGGGCGACTCCAGGCCGTGCTCGGTGAGGTAGGCGTGCAGGGCGCGGATCCGGCCCATCGGGAAGCCGTGGTTGTAGTAGAGCTTCAGCGGCTGCCAGGGATCGCCGGCGTCCGGGTAGGCGTCCGGGTCACCGGCGGCCTCGAAGGCCACCATGGTGATCTTGTGGGTCATGATGTGGTCCGGGTGCGGGTACCCGCCGTTCTCGTCGTAGGTCGTGATGACCTGCGGCTTGAACTCGCGGATCAGCCGCACCAGCGGCTCGGCCGCCTCCTTGACGTCCTGCAGGGCGAAGCAGCCCTCCGGCAGCGGAGGCAGCGGGTCGCCCTCGGGCAGGCCCGAGTCGACGAAGCCCAGCCAGGCCTGCTTGATCCCGAGGATCGCGCGGGCCTCGTCCATCTCCTTGCGCCGGACCTCGTGGATGTTCTCCTCGATCTCCGGCCGCCCCTGCAGCTTGGGGTTGAGGACCGACCCGCGTTCCCCCCCGGTGCAGGTGGCCACCAGCACGTCCACCCCCTGGTCGACGTACATGGCCATGGTGGCCGCGCCCTTGCTGGACTCGTCGTCCGGGTGGGCGTGCACCGCCATCAGTCGCAACTGCTCAGTCAACGCGTGCGTTCCTTCCACAATGTCCGGGCGTCCCGCCCGCAAGGCCGGTCCGCCCATCGGTCTGAGCCGCTCGGTTCGGGGCCGCGTCACCGCGGGACCGGCCGGAGAGTGCGCCGCGGCATCGAGCCGCCGCGCCGCCGACACGGCCGAGCCCCGCCCCCGCCGGACCGGCCGCGGGCGTGCCCCTCCTATAGTGACGGACTGGAGGAGCGTCGCATTCCCCCGGCATCACCGGGGCGCCACCCGGCCCCGGGCCGGGAGCAGGCCCTCGCAGGAGAGGAACGAGCCCGATGACCGCAGGCACCACCACCCCGCAGCTGCCCGAGGGGCGCTACGGCCGACGCGACGACCGCGAGACGGACCGCCGCCTCAAGGCGGTGGGCGCGGTCTGCGCCGTGGTCGCGCTGGGCCTGGTGGCCTGGCTCGGCGGCTCCTACCTGATCCGCGAGACCACGATGAACGGGCTCGTCCCGACCTTCGAGGCGGTCTCGGACGGCGAGATGAAGCTGCACCTGGCCGTGAGCAAGAGCGACGGCACCTCCGGCAGCTGCACCGTCCGCTCGCAGGGCGAGGACGGCGCGGTGGTCGGCGTGGCGGACTTCCCCGTTCCGGCCGGCGGCTCCAGCTACGACGCGTGGGTGAGTCTGCGGACGACCGCCCGCGGCACCACCGCCGAGCTGCTGGGCTGCACCCCGGCCAAGTGACCCTGACGAGTGGCCTCGGGCGGAGCGGCCGGGCACCCGACGGCCGGGGACCCGACGGCACGGCCACCGGCCTCCCGGCCGGGGTGATCGCCGGCGCCCGCCCCCCGGGCGGGCGCATATTCGATCTGGGGAGCGGGAATCCGTAGAGGAGTCCTGCGGACCGGCTCCTGTACATCTCGGCGCAACGCCACCGTCAACGGCACGCCAACGGCCCTCCCGCTTGTCGGCGGGAGTTGTTAGGCTCGTGGTTTCGCCCCTTCCGCACCAAGAGGTACGGGAGCGGGCGTTGCTTTGTAGTTACGACCGATATCTCCACCACCGATATCTCCACCACCGACCTGCTGACGACTCACACCCTCAGCACAGCCCCAGCACCTACGAGGAGCACCTGTGACCCAGACCAGCGACCACGTGACCTGGCTCACTCAGGCCGGCTACGACCAGCTCAAGGCCGAGCTGGACCACCTGACCGGCACCTGGCGCATCGAGATCGCCCAGAAGATCGAGGCGGCGCGCGAAGAGGGTGACCTCAAGGAAAACGCCGGCTACCACGCCGCCAAGGAGGAGCAGGGCAAGTACGAGCTGCGCATCCGCCAGCTCACCCAGCTCCTGGAGCGCGCCAAGGTCGGCGAGGCCCCCGCGGACTCGGGCGTGGTGGCCCCGGGCATGGTCGTCACGGTCGCCTTCGACGGCGACGAGGACGACACGATGACCTTCCTGCTGGGCTCGCGCGAGATGGCCGGCACCGACGACCTGGACATCTACTCCCCGCAGTCCCCGCTGGGCCGCGCCATCGACGGCAAGAAGGTGGGCGACGAGGCCGCCTACGAGCTGCCCAACGGCAAGCAGGCCTCGGTCAAGATCACCGACGTGAAGCCGCACAACGGCTGACCCCCCCACGCCGTCGAGGGCGGCCGCGGAGCCCGGCTCCGCGGCCGCCCTCGTGCGTCCGGCCCCCGTGCGTCCGCCCGCGCGGCGGCGCCGGGCCTCAGCCCGCGGCCGAGCGGTACTTGCGCACCGACAGCCAGGAGAAGACGACGGTGATCAGCACCGACCAGAGCACCGACACCAGCGCGGCGTGCTGCATCGGCCAGGCGGAGTCCACCGGGCCGACCTGGTTGCCGAAGAGGTCGCGGCAGGCCTGCACGGTGGCGCTGAACGGGTTCCAGTAGGCGATCGGCTGCAGCCAGCCCGGCATCGAGCTGATCGGCACGAAGGCGTTGGAGATGAACGTCAGCGGGAAGAGCCAGATCAGCCCGGCCGAGGTGGCCGCCTCGGGGCTGCGCACCGAGAGGCCGATCAGGGCGCCGATCCAGGAGAAGGCGTAGCCGAGCAGGAGCAGCAGCCCGAACGCGCCCAGCGCCGACAGCACGCCGTCGTGGATCCGCCAGCCGACCGCCAGCGCCACCACGGCGAGCACCACCAGGGTGAACGCGGTCTGGCAGAGGTCCGCCAGGGTGCGGCCGACCAGCACCGCGGAGCGGGCCATCGGCAGGGAGCGGAACCGGTCCACCAGGCCCTTGGTCATGTCCTCCGCGATGCCCGCCGAGGCCCCGGCGGTGGCGAAGGTGACGGTCTGGGCGAAGATGCCCGCCATCAGGAACTGGATGTACGTGTCGGAGCTGGCCTGCGTCCCGGGGATCTGGATGGCCCCGCCCATGACGTAGGAGAACAGCAGCACGAACATCACCGGCTGCATGAGCCCGAACACCACGATCTCGGGGATCCTGGTCATCCGGCGCAGGTTCCGCTTGGCGACCACCCAGGAGTCGTGCAGGGTGGCGGCCGCGCCCCGGCGCTGCTTGGGCATCGCCCCGCCGATGGCGTGCTCGGTGGCGGTCGTCATCTCACAGCTCCTTGCCGGCCGCGACGGCCTGCTTGTCGGGGCCCTGGCCGTCGTCGTCGCCGTGGCCGCGGCCCTTGCCGTGCCCACGGCCCCGGCCGTCCTTGCCGGCGGCGGCGCCCTCCTCCTCGGCCTCGGTGACGTGGCCGGTGAGGGAGAGGAAGACGTCGTCCAGGGTGGGCCGGCGCAGACCGATGTCGTCGATCTCGATCGAGCGCGCGTCCAGCTCCCGGATGGCGTCCGCGAGCACCTTGGCGCCGCCGCTGACCGGCACGGTGATCCTGCGGGTGTTCTTCTCCACCGCGGGCTCGCCGAGGGCGTACGCGGAGAGCGCCGAGAGCGCGTCGGCGACCAGGTCGGCGCGGTGCACCACGACCTCGATCCGCTCGCCGCCGATCTGCGCCTTCAGCTGGTCGGCCGTCCCGCGGGCGATCACCCGGCCGTGGTCGACCACGGCGATGTCGTGGGCGAGCCGGTCGGCCTCCTCCAGGTACTGGGTGGTGAGCAGCAGCGTGGTGCCCTGCTCGACCAGGGTCTCGATGACCTCCCAGAGGGCGAGCCGGTTGCGCGGGTCGAGGCCGGTGGTCGGCTCGTCCAGGAACATCACCGGCGGCCGGACGACCAGCGCGGCGGCGAGGTCGAGCCGGCGGCGCATACCGCCGGAGTAGGTCTTGGCGGTGCGGTCCTTGGCCTCGGTGAGGTTGAACCACTCCAGCAGCTCCAGCGCCCGCGCCTTCGCGTCGCGGGCGCTCATCTGGTAGAGCTCGCCGACCATCTGGAGGTTCTCGAACCCGGTCAGGTACTCGTCGACCGCGGCGTACTGGCCGGAGAGCCCGATCAGGCTGCGGACCCGGTTCGGGTGCTTGAGCACGTCGACGCCGGCCACCGTGGCGCGGCCGGAGTCGGGGCGGAGCAGGGTGGTGAGGACGCGCACGGTGGTGGTCTTGCCGGCGCCGTTCGGGCCGAGCAGCCCGAGCACCGTGCCCTCGGGGACGTCCAGGCTGACGCCGTCCAGGGCTCGTACGTCGCCGAAGGTCTTCACCAGGTTCTCGGCTTGGATGGCTGGCGCCATGGGCCTGCCTCATCTCCTCGGACGATATGAGCGATCTGTCCCACTCTGCCCCGGATCGGGGCGAGCGAGCGAACCGGTTTTCACCGTGCCGCCACAGAACGCGATGTATCGCGAGTTTGGCAGCACGCGATATATCGCGTCAAGGGTCGAGGCTCCGCCATCGTGACAGGGACCACTGACAACCGGGGGACGGGCGGGGAACGGGGGGCCTACCGGGAGACGACGTACCCCGCGTCGCGCAGCTCGCCGACCACCGCCGCGCAGTGCTCCGGCCCCTTGGTCTCCAGGTGGAGGTCCACCTCGACCTCGGCCAGCCCCAGCCGCGGGTCGATCCGCACGTGCGCCACGTCCAGCACGTTCGCGTCCAGCCGGGTCAGCACCCCGAGCAGGTCGGCCAGCGAGCCGGGCTTGTCCGCCAGCCGCACCCGCAGCGACAGGTAGCGGCCGGCCGCCGCCAGGCCGTGCCGGAGCACCCGCTGCATCAGCTGCGGGTCGATGTTGCCGCCGGAGAGCACCGCCACCACCGGGCCCTCGAAGGCGTCCGGGTGCTCCAGCAGCGCCGCCACCGGGCTGGCCCCGGCCGGCTCCACCACCAGCTTCAGCCGCTCCAGGCCGAGCAGCAGGGCCCGCGAGAGCGAGTCCTCGGAGACCGTCCGGACCCCGTCCGCCAGCGTGTTGACCACCTCGAACGGGATGTCCCCGGGCCGGCCGACCATGATCCCGTCCGCCATGGTGGCGAAGTGCTCCAGCGAGACCGGGCGCCCCGCCGCCAGCGAGGGCGGGTACGCGGCCGCGCCCGCCGCCTGCACCCCGATCACCCGCACGTCCGGGCGCAGCGGCTTCACCGCCGCCGCGATCCCGGCCAGCAGCCCGCCGCCGCCCACCCCGACCAGGATCGTGCGCACCTCCGGGCACTGCTCCAGGATCTCCAGGCCGACGGTGGCCTGGCCGGTGACCACGTCCCAGTGGTCGAAGGGGTGGATGAACACCGCGCCGGTCGCCTCCGAGTACCTCTGCGCGGCCAGCAGCGCCTCGTCCACCGTGGCACCGTGCAGCCGGACCTCGGCGCCGTACTCGCGGGTCGCCGCCACCTTGGGCAGCGGCGCGGCCACCGGCATGAAAACCGTCGAGCGCACCCCGAGCAGCGAGGCCGCCAGCGCCACCCCCTGGGCGTGGTTGCCGGCGCTCGCCGCGACCACACCGCCGGCCCGCTGCACCGGCGAGAGCCCCGCGATCCGCACGTACGCCCCGCGCAGTTTGAACGAGCCGGTGCGCTGCAGGTTCTCGCACTTCAGGTGGACCGGCGAGCCGATCAGCGCGGAGAGGTGGCGGCTGCCCTCCATCGGCGTCACCCGGGCGACCCCGGCGAGCATCTTCTGGGCGCCGCGGACGTCGTCGATGGTGATCGGCCAGCTGTGCATGGCGCCAGCGTAGGGCGTGTCTGACAATTCGCGTCGGATCAGCGTGCGGCGTCGGGGTGCGTGCATCGCAAGGCGGAGGAGAGAGTCCATGCGGTGGGGGCACCTCCCGGCCGGAGGCTGGGGGCCATCGGCGACCGACGACAACGCGGCGTGGGGGTACCTCCCGGCCGAAGGCTGGGGGCGTGCGTGCCCCGGCGTCGCACGCCCGGCGGGGATTGTCAGACACGCCCAAAGGCCGGCGGCACCGCCGACCGGGGATGTCGGCACTGTTCCCGGGCCCGTCCCCGCCGCGTACGCTGCTGCTTCTGAGCCTCTCTCACCGCACGACGATCGTGAGCCGCGATGACGACGCCCTCGCCCCAGGCCACCGACCGCACCGACCCCGTGCACACCCAACTCCAGTACCAGCTCGCGGTGCTCGCCCGGCGGATGGAACAGGTCCGCAGCTCCGGCGGGTTGGGCGCCCTGGACCGGGCCGCCTACCTGCTGCTCGACCGGCTGGAGCGGCACGGGCCCGCCAACGTCAAGGCCCTGGCCGACGCGCTCGGCGTCGACTCCTCCACCGTCACCCGGCAGGTCGCCCCGCTGGTCGCGGCCGGCCTGGTCGGCCGGGTCCAGGACCCGGCCGACCGCCGCGCCGTCCGGCTCGCGCTGACCCCGCTCGGCGCCGGCCGGCTGGCCGAGGTGCTGGCCGGGCGGGCCGAGCTGGCCCGCCGGCTGCTGGCCGACTGGCCGCCCGAGGAGCAGCGCGCGTTCTGCGCCCTGCTGGCCCGCTTCAACCACTCCATGGAGTCGTACACGGCGGGCCGGCAGGGCGCCTAGGCCTGTCCGGCCATGTCAGCCGAGGGCCTGCTGAAGGTCGGCCAGCAGGTCGTCGATCGACTCGATGCCGACCGAGACCCGGACCAGGTCCGCGGGGACCTCCAGGGCCGAGCCGGCCACCGAGGCGTGGGTCATCCGGCCGGGGTGCTCGATCAGCGACTCGACACCGCCCAGCGACTCGCCGAGGGTGAAGAGCTGCGCGCGGTTGCAGACCTCGACCGCCGCCTCCTCGCCGCCGTTGACGCGGAAGGAGACCATGCCGCCGAAGGCCTTCATCTGCTTGGCGGCGATGTCGTGGCCGGGGTGCTCCGGCAGACCCGGGTACAGCACCTGGCTGACCTTGGGGTGGCCGGCCAGCAGCTCGGCGACCTTCTCGGCGTTGGAGCTGTGCCGGTCCATGCGGACGCCGAGGGTCTTGATGCCGCGCAGCACCAGCCAGGCGTCGAACGGGCCGGAGACGGCGCCCATCGCGTTCTGGTGGTACGCGACCTCCTCGCCGAGGGCGGCGTCGGCCAGCACCAGGGCGCCGCCGACGACGTCCGAGTGCCCGCCCATGTACTTGGTCGTGGAGTGCACGACCGCGTCGGCGCCGAGCGCGATCGGCTGCTGCAGGTACGGGCTGGCGAAGGTGTTGTCGACGACCAGCAGCGCGCCGGCGCCGTGCGCGATCTCGGCGAGCGCGGTCAGGTCGGTGATGCCCAGCAGCGGGTTGGACGGGGTCTCCACCCAGACCGCGCGGGTGTTCGGGCGCAGCGCCTCGCGGACGGTGGCGAGGTCCTGGGTGTTGGCGACGGAGAACTCGACGCCCCAGCGGGTCAGGACCTTGGCGAACAGCCGGAAGGTGCCGCCGTAGGCGTCGTTGGGGATCACGATGTGGTCGCCCGGCTTGAGGATGGTGCGCAGCAGGGTGTCCTCGGCCGCGAGGCCGGAGGCGAAGGCGAGGCCGCGGGCGCCGCCCTCCAGCGCCGCGAGGCACTCCTCCAGCGCGGTGCGGGTCGGGTTGGCGCTGCGGCTGTACTCGTAGCCGCCCCGCAGGCCGCCCACCCCGTCCTGCTTGTAGGTGGACACCTGGTAGATCGGCGTGACGACGGCCCCGGTCTGGGGGTCTGCTTCCTGACCCGCGTGGATGGCGAGGGTCTCGAAGCCCTGGGGAAGCTGGTGCTCGGTCATGTGTCCGAGCGTAGTGGCCGAACGCCGGGCCGCCTCCCGGAAGGCCGGGAGTGCCCGGAATCCGCGGGCGGCCGTCCGCGTTGAAACCTCCACCACCCTTCCCGACCCGCTGGAGCAGGCCGTGCTGTTCAACCGCGTCAAGACCTCGCTCGTCCCCGCCGACCAGGCACTGCCCGGCCGGGAGTTGCCGGCCTTCACCCTGCGCGAGCCGCACACCGTGCTCGGCAACCCGCTCACCGGCCCGTACCCGGAGGGGCTCGAAGTGGCCGATTTCGGCCTCGGCTGCTTCTGGGGTGCCGAGCGCACGTTCTGGCGCCTGCCCGGCGTCTGGACGACGCTGGTGGGCTACCAGGGCGGATTCACCCCCAACCCGACGTACGACGAGGTGTGCAGCGGGCTGACCGGGCACACCGAGGCGGTCCGGGTCGTCTTCGACCCGGCGGTGATCCCGTACGAGCGGCTGCTGAAGACCTTCTGGGAGGCGCACGACCCGACCCAGGGCAACCGGCAGGGCAACGACGTCGGCACCCAGTACCGGTCCGCCGTCTACACCCACTCGCCGGCCCAGGCGGCGGCCGCGGCGGCCACCCGGGACGCCTTCCAGCCCGCGCTGACCGCCATCGGCCTGGGCCCGATCACCACCGAGATCGCCCCGGCCGGCCCGTTCTACCCGGCCGAGCCGTACCACCAGCAGTACCTGTCCGACGCCAAGAACCCGAACGGCTACTGCGGCCTCGGCGGCACCGGTGCCAGCTGCCCGATCGGGGTCGCCCGCACCGGGGGCTGAGCGGCGGGCGGCGGCAGCCTCCGGGGCGCATGCTGGAAGGACCAGCCGGTCGGCTCCGTTGACCGATTGCCGGTGGCGGGGCCTGCCGCCGTCCCGAGGAGGAACCGATGGCCGGTCTCATCCGCAAGAGCTTCGACGAACCCGAGGAGGTCCGCCCCTTCGAGGCGGGCATGGGGGAACTCCGCCTGGTCAACCAGGAAGGCGGCGGGGTCGGACGGGCGGTGTTCCAGCCCGGCTGGAAGTGGTCCGAGCACGTCAAGCCGATCGCGGGCACCGAGAGCTGCCAGGCCTCGCACATGGGGTACGTGCTCTCCGGCCGGATGAAGATCGTGATGGACGACGGCGAGGAGGCCGAGTTCGGCCCCGGCGACTTCATGATCTGCCCGCCCGGCCACGACGCCTGGGTGCTCGGGGACGAGCCGTGCGTCGCGCTCGACTGGCAGGGCTTCGTCGACTACGCCAAGCGCTGACCCGCCCGGGTCCGCCGCCACCGCCCCGCCGGGCGCCCGCCCCGGCGGGGCGGTGGCGTGTCCACCGGTCGTGAGGGCCGGCCCTGCGCTCGGCTCAGACCGCGCTGCCGGCCTTCCAGGCGGCCCAGCCCATGTTCCAGCCGTTCAGCCCGTTGGACGGCTCGACGGTCCTGTCGCCGGAGTTCACCACCTCGACCACGTCGCCGACCATCGAGCTCTTGTAGAACCTGGCGCCGTCCGCGCCCTGGTCCTGCGCGCCCTTGACGTCCTGCAGGCCGACGCAGCCGTGGCTGGTGTTCTGGCCGCCGAAGATCGACGGCGAGGACCAGTAGTTGCCGTGGATGAAGGTGCCGGAGGTGGTGAGGCGCTGGGCGTGCGGCACGTCGGAGATGTCGTACTCGCTGCCCAGGCCGACGGTCTGCGAGTTCATCCGGGTCTGCTGGAACTGCTCGGAGATGACCATCCTGCCGCCCCAGGTGCGGTACTCGGGCGAGCCCCCGGAGATCGCGTAGACCGCGCTGACCCGGCCGTCGGTGGTGACGGTGAGCTTCTTGGCGGCGAGGTCGGCGACGCTGGTCTGCGCACGGCCGACGGTGAAGCGGACGTCCTTGGACTGGGTGCCGTAGACGCCCTTGGCGCCCTGCACGTCCTTGAGCCGGAGCTTGAGGGTGACCCGGGTGCCCTTGGCCCAGTACTCCTGCGGCCGGAAGTCGAGGCGGGTGCTGGAGAACCAGTGCCCGACGATCTCGACGCCCGGCTCGGCTATGACGGTGATCGCCTGCTGGACGGCCCGGCGGTCGGTGACCGGCTTGCTGAAGTTGATCGAGACCGGCATGCCGACGCCGACGACGGAGCCGTCCTCGGGGGTGAAGTAGCCGACGAAGGTGTTGGCCGGGGTGGCCGTGGTGAAGGTGGCGTTGGCGTTGGCCTCCAGCCGGTCCCGGTCGGCGGCCGTGGCGGTGACGGTGTACTTGGTGCCGCTGACCGGCGCGGTGGCCGAGGTCCAGACGGTGCCGTCCGCGGAGAGTTCGCCGGCCAGCGCCCTGCCGGCCGAGTCGACGACCTCGACCGTGCCCAGCGTGCCGCCGGCGACGGCGACCCTGACCGGATCGCTGAAGCTGGCGGCGGTGGCACCGTCGGCGGGCGTCACGGTGATCACGGCCGCCGAGGTCTTCGGCGGACTGCTCGCTCCTGAGGCCGTCCCGGTCCCGTCGGCCCCCGAGGAGCCGGACCCGCCGGAGGAGCCGGACCCGCCGGCCGCGTTGCCGCCCTCGTCGCCCTTGCTGTCGTTGCAGGCCGCCAGCAGCAGCACCGGTGCGCCGATCAGCCCGGCCAGCACGCCGCGCCGGCTCCAGTGCCCGCCGGCCGCCCGGCCCCGCCCGTCCCGTGCTGTCACGTCGCGCTCTCCCTGCTGATCATCCCGGCCCTGCCGATCATCCCGGGCAATACGGATACAAGAACGCAATCCACCCCTTCACGGTTCCATCACCAACGGGAAACATTGGTATGAGACTACTCAACTGACCACCAAGGGTGCCAAATATGGACAGAGCGCCCGACCTGCAGCGGCAGGTCGGGCGCTCATGAGCCGTGTCGGGCGGGCGGCTACTCGGCGGACTCCTCCACCGTGTACTCGTCCCAGCCCTCACCCTCGGGGTCGAACTCGGTCTGGGCGGACTCCCAGGTCGCGGAGGCGAGCTCCACGCCCGGGACGTCGCCGAGGAGGGCGACCGGGTCGATGAAGTGGGCGAGCGAACCCGACGGGTCCACCTCGATGGCCTCGACGGACTGCGCGCGCTCGTCGTCGTCGAGGTACTCGTCGTCCGCCACCTGCTGCAGGGCGGCCGCCTTGAGCGCACCCTCGTCGGTGATCTCGGCGATGAGCTCGATGCTGAGCCGGACGTAGCGCGGAGCGTCCTGGCCGGTCGTGTCAGTGCTGGTCATGCGTGCGAGCGTACGGGAAACCGCCCGCGGCACCGGACCGCAGCACCCCGGACGCGCACCGTGGCACCCCCGGCAACCAGCGGGGCCGGCCCCTCCGGAGAAGGGCCGGCCCTGCTGCCTCCGCCGGGGCTCCCCCACCCGGGAGCCGCGGAGACGCGCCGAGCGGCGCGGCGGTTGCCGCGGGAGCCACCGCACCCTGTCACCGGCCGGAGCCGGGCAGGAGCGGGACGACGGCGCCTCCCGCGGAGGGGACACGGCCGGCCGGATCAGGGCCGACCTGCGTGTCCTGAGACGATCGCGGCCGCCGGGGAGCCGCTCCCGGCCGGTCGTCCTCGTCTCGCTCGGCGTCTCGCCGTTGACCCCAACGATGCACGAGCCGTGTTAAGCGCGTGCTGCGTACAGGTGACGCCGGTGTACCACTTCACCCGCGGACGAACCCTTATCCGCCGCGGCGCGGGGCGGGACTGACCTCGGGTCAGTGACCGGTCCGGCCGGTGAGGAAGCCCAGCAGGTCCTGGCGGGTGACGATGCCCTGCGGCTTGCCCTCGACCAGCACCACCGCGGCGTCGTCCTTCTCCAGCACGGTCATCAGGTTGGTGACCGTCTCGCCCGAGCCGACCACCGGCAGCGGCTTGGACATCACCTTGTCCAGCGTGTCGGTCAGCTGGATCTCGTTCGAGAAGACGCCCTCCAGCAGCAGCTTCTCCACCACCGAGCCGATCACCTCGCCGGCCATGATGTCGGGGTGCCCGGCGCCCGGCGAGACCACCGGCATCTGCGAGACGCCGTACTCGCGCAGCACCCGGACCGCCTCGGCGACGGTCTCGTTCGGGTGCATGTGGACGAACTGCGGGATGCCCTCGTGCTCGATGGCGTCCTTGCGGGCCAGCACCTCGCCGATGTGCGCCTCGTCGGTGGCCGACGGGAGGAAGCCGTAGTCGGCCATCCAGTCGTCGTTGAAGATCTTCGACAGGTAGCCGCGGCCGCCGTCCGGCAGCAGCACGACCACGACGTCGTCCGGGCCGAGGTCGCGGGCGACCTCCAGCGCGGCCACCACGGCCATGCCGCAGGAGCCGCCGACCAGCAGGCCCTCCTCCTTGGCGAGGCGGCGGGTCATCTGGAACGAGTCCTTGTCGGAGACGGCGACGATCCCGTCCGCGACGTTGCGGTCGTAGGCGGTCGGCCAGAAGTCCTCACCGACGCCCTCGACCAGGTACGGCCGGCCGGTGCCGCCGGAGTACACCGAGCCCTCCGGGTCGGCGCCGATCACCTTGACCTTGCCGCCGGAGACCTCCTTCAGGTAGTTGCCGGTGCCGGAGATGGTGCCGCCGGTGCCGACGCCGGCCACGAAGTGGGTGATCTTCCCCTCGGTCTGCTCCCACAGCTCCGGGCCGGTGGAGTAGTAGTGCGAGGCCGGGTTGTCCGGGTTGGAGTACTGGTCCGGCTTCCAGGCGTTGGGCGTCTCGCGGACCAGGCGGTCGGAGACGTTGTAGTAGGAGTCCGGGTGCTCCGGGGCGACGGCGGTCGGACAGACGACCACCTCGGCGCCGTACGCGCGCAGCGTGTTGATCTTGTCGGTGGACACCTTGTCGGGGCAGACGAAGATGCACTTGTAGCCCTTCTGCTGGGCCACGATCGCCAGGCCGACGCCGGTGTTGCCGGAGGTCGGCTCGACGATGGTGCCGCCGGGCTTCAGCGCGCCCGAGGCCTCGGCGGCCTCGATCATGCGCATCGCGATCCGGTCCTTCACCGAGCCGCCGGGGTTGAAGTACTCGACCTTCGCCAGCACGGTCGCGCTGATGCCCTCGGTGACCTTGTTCAGCTTGACCAGCGGCGTGTTGCCGACCAGGTCGATGATCGAGTTGTGGTACCGCACGGGGGTCCTCCCGGTTGTGGGCATGCGAGTGCTTTCGGTACTGCAAAGCCTAGGGCGTGCCACCGGCCCCAGCCCTCCCCCACGGCACACCCGCCACGCACCCCGCCACGCCGCCGCCCCGCCGCCGCCCCGGTCAGCGGCGCCGCACGACCCCTGCCACGAATGGCCCACCCCCGTCGTAGGCCGCCGCCAACGCGGGTAGGAGGGGTGTATCAGGTGCACTGGAGATGCCCCGCCGGGGGCGGCACGACGACGTGAAGGGGGCACCGGATGCCAGGGGCGCAGGAGTCGCGGGCCCGGGTGGCCCGCCGGATCGCCACCGCGGCGGCCTACGGCGGCGGGGGGCTCGGCCTGCTGGGGGTCGGCCTGGTCGGTGTGCTGCTGACCGAGAGCAAGCTGGCCATCCAGGCCATCGGCATGCTGGAGGGCGATCCGCCCAAGGCCAACGGCGTCTACGGCGAGGCCTTCGCCGACGGCACCGAACCCCAGCCCCCGCTGGTCCTGGCCTTCCTCGGCGACTCCACCGCCGCCGGCCTCGGCGTGCTGCGGGCCCGCGAGACACCCGGCGCGCTACTCGCGGCCGGACTGGCCTCGGTGGCCGAACGGCCGGTCCGGCTGGTCAACGTCGCCTTCTCCGGCGGGCGCTCCGTCGACCTCTCCGGGCAGCTGGAGCTGGCCCTGCCGCACCGCCCCGACATCACCGTGATCATGATCGGCGCCAACGACGTCACCCGGCACAGCCCCGCCCAGCTCGCGGTGCGCCAGCTCGGCGAGGCGGTCGCGGCGCTGCGCGCCAACGGCAGCGAGGTGGTGGTCGGCACCTGCCCCGATCTCGGCACCATCAAGCCGGTGCGCCCGCCGCTGCGCTGGGTGGCCCGGCGGCTCAGCCGGCAGCTGGCGGCCGCGCAGACCATCGCGGTGGTGGAGGCGGGCGGGCGCACGGTCTCGCTCGGCTCGCTGCTCGGGCCGGAGTTCGCGGCGCGCCCGGAGATGTTCGCGGCCGACCGCTACCACCCCTCGGCCCAGGGCTACGCGACCGCGGCGATGGCCGTCCTGCCCTCGGTCTGCGCCGCGCTCGGCCTCTGGCCGGAGGAGGAGCGGCCGGCCGGCCAGGTCCCCGGCGAGGCGGTGCTGCCGGTGGCGGTGGCCGCGGCGGCCGCGGCCGGCCGGTCGGGCACCGAGGTGGCCGCGGTCGGCGCCGAGGGCACCGTCCGGCGCTGGGCACTGCTGCGGCAGCGGCTGCGGGTCGGCCTGCCGGCCGCGGGGTCGGCGGAGCCGGCCGGGGAGCCCGGCCGGCCCCCGGCCGCGGACGGGAGCCCCGCGGACGGGAATACGTCGGCCAGCTCACACGCTGGTGCGGGTGACGCCTGACCTACCAGGCGGTAACTTTCCTCCCGGACGTCCCCGCCCGCCCGGCCCCGGGTCGGCCGGTCGCCCGGGCGCCCCTGCCCGAAGGACAGTCCGAAGGTCACTCAGCGAGGAGCCCGCCATGCCCGAAGCCGTCATCGTCAGCGCCGCCCGTTCGCCGATCGGCCGGGCCTTCAAGGGCTCCCTCAAGGACGTCCGCCCGGACGACCTGACCGCGCACATCATCGGCGCCGCGCTGGCCAAGGTGCCGCAGCTCGACCCGCGCGAGATCGACGACCTGATGCTGGGCTGCGGCCTGCCCGGCGGCGAGCAGGGCCACAACCTGGCCCGCATCGTGGCCGTCCAGATGGGGATGGACTACCTCCCCGGCGCCACCATCACCCGCTACTGCTCCTCCTCGCTGCAGACCACCCGGATGGCACTGCACGCGATCAGGGCCGGCGAGGGCGACGTCTTCATCTCGGCCGGTGTCGAGACCGTCTCGCGCAGCATCCACGGCACCTCGGACGGCATGCCGGGCACCATGAACCCGCTCTTCGACGAGGCCCAGGCCCGCACCGCCAAGCGCGCCGAGGAGGGCACCTGGGGGGCCGCGCGAAGCGCCTCGAACGAGGGTGGTGGCGGGCGACGGGCGGGCTGGCACGACCCGCGTGAGGACGGCCTGCTGCCCGACGCCTACATCGCCATGGGCCAGACCGCGGAGAACCTGGCCGCGCTCAAGGGCATCACCCGCGCCGAGCAGGACGAGTTCGGCGTCCGCTCGCAGAACCTCGCCGAGGCCGCCATCAAGGCCGGCTTCTGGGAGCGCGAGATCACCCCGGTCACGCTGCCCGACGGCACCGTGGTCAGCACGGACGACGGCCCGCGCGCCGGCGTCACCGTGGAGGGCGTCTCCGGCCTGAAGCCGGTGTTCCGCCCGGACGGCACCGTCACCGCCGGCAACTGCTGCCCGCTGAACGACGGCGCCGCCGCGCTGGTCATCATGTCCGACACCAAGGCCCGCGAGCTCGGCATCACCCCGCTCGCCCGGGTGGTCTCCACCGGCGTCAGCGCGCTCTCCCCCGAGATCATGGGCTACGGCCCGGTCGAGGCCTCGAAGCAGGCGCTCAAGCGCGCCGGGCTGACCATCGACGACATCGACCTGGTCGAGATCAACGAGGCCTTCGCGGCCCAGGTCATCCCGTCCTACCGGGACCTCGGCATCGACCTCGACAAGCTGAACGTCAACGGCGGCGCCATCGCGGTCGGCCACCCGTTCGGCATGACCGGCGCCCGGATCACCACCACGCTGATCAACTCGCTGCAGTGGCACGACAAGCAGTTCGGCCTGGAGACCATGTGCGTCGGCGGCGGTCAGGGCATGGCGATGGTCATCGAGCGGCTCAGCTGAGCCCCGCAGAGCGCACACCGCACGCCCGCGTCAACCCCCGGGGGTCCAGACCACCCGTTTGGAGTGACGCAGAGTAATTGAGGGCCGGATCACACCGCGAGGTCGATCCGGCCCTCTCTTCTTTCGATTCCGGACCGGAAATCGACGGTGCGGAGCGGATCAACTCCGCAGCGTAGAACGGTGTTACCTAACAATTTGGGGACAAGAGCGAAAGTCACGGACAAATTAGACATTCGCCACTGCGGTAACAGCCCCGCATGCGGCAGTGTGGAGACGTAACCCCGTTCCACTCCTCCCTAGGAGTACGTTCCGTGAGCGCCGTCTACACCATCCTGCTGCTGATCCTGATCGCCGTGTCGACCGCCGTGCTGCTCCACGTCCGGGGACTCTCCCGCAGGCTGGACGCGCAGGCCGCGGCCACCGCCGCACCCGCGCCGGTCGACGAGGCGGCGATACGCCGCGCCGTCGCCGAGGCGCTCGCCGCCGACCGCGAGCGGGAGATCACCGAGGCCCGGGCGTTCTGGGCCGAGCAGGAGGCCCGCGCGGCCGAGGACGCGCCGCTGTTCGACTCCCCGTTCGCGAGCGTGCTCGGCACCACCGACGAGTGGCCGCTCTTCTTCCCCCGCCCGACCGGGCCGCAGGAGGCCGTCGACAACGCGGGCACGATGGACCCGGAGTTCGGCGAGGCGCTGCGCTCCGCGCTGGAGGACCTGATCAACGAGGGCGGCGCCGCCCCGACCGAGCCCGGCACCGACGGCGGCGCCCCGCTGCGGCCCGGTCACCCGGCGGCCGGCCACCCGACCGGGCACCCGGCCGCGGACGCCGGCGGCGACGCGCGCGCCCGCCGCGAGGCCGACCTGCTCGCCACCGGCCTGGAGGCCGGTCTGCTGGACGCCGACGCCGCCGTCGAGGAGGCCCCGGCGGCCGCCCCGGACCCGCGCCGCCACCCCTCGCACCCCGACTTCGTGCCGAGCCAGGCGCCGTCCCGCGAGTGGACCGACACCCGGCTGACCGCGCTGGCCGAGGACCGCATCGCCCTGGTGGACGTCCGCCCCGGCCCGCTCGGCACCCTGGACGTGTACGCCTTCGCCGACGGCACCACGCTCTGCGTCGCCCCCGGCGACCGCGAGGCCGCGTACCGGCTGATCGACGCCGTCCGGGCCGGCGAGGACGTCCGGCTGCTCGGCGGCTCCCGGTTCTCCGGCTCCTATTCGCTGACCTTCTCGACCGACGAGGACGCCGTCTACGTACTCGCCGACCGGGTGGTCGCCAGCATCTGACCCGAGCGGCCGCCCGTGGCCGACCGCACACGCCGTACCCGAAAGCCGGCCGGATCGAAGGGGTTATCGATCCGGCCGGCTCTGTCGTCGCTCTGTTGTCGCTCTGTTGTCGCCCGCTCGCCCTCGGAGGGCGGGTCGGTGCCGCGGGAGCAGGATCAGGCGCAGAGGGTGGTGGTGGCCGCCACCTCGGCCAGGGCCGCGGTGAGCACCGCCGCGGCCGGCGCGGGCCCGCCCAGCGGCTCCGGGAGCGGCACCGGCGCCTCCGCCGGCAGCGCGGCCAGCGCGGCCGCCAGGTCGTGCCCGGCCACCGCAAGCTGGTCTCCGACCACGAAGGCCCCGGCGTCCGGGAACTCCCGCACCGGGCCGCCCTCCGCGCTCTGCGCGGCCGCCGCCAGCCACCGGGCGAGCGCCAGCGCGGCCGCCGCCCGCGAGGGGTGGCCGGGCACCGCGCCCAGCAGACGGCTCTGCGGCATCGAGCGGTAGCGGTCCGCCAGGGAGTCGACGGCTTCGACGAGGGAGGCTGTTTCGGGCATACCGGGAGCCTAAGGCCTGCCCCGTGGATCGGGCCGGGCCGGGCCGAACGCCCACCGGGCCCCGGAGCGCTCGGCTCCGGGGCCCGGTGGGAGTGCGCCTCGGCCGGAAGGGCCTGCGGCGCGGAGGTGGTGCGGGGTCAGTCGTCGCCGCGCAGGATGGCGATCAGCCGCAGCATCTCGATGTAGATCCAGACCAGCGACAGGGTGAGCCCGAAGGCGGCCCGCCAGGCCTCCTTCTGCGGGGCGCCCTGGGCGATGGCCTCCTCGATGGCCGCGAAGTCCAGCGAGAGGAAGAACGCGCCGAGGCCGATGCCGATCAGGCCGACCACGATGCCCAGCGGGCCGGAGCGCAGCCCCATGTCCGCACCGAACATCCCGGCGACCATGTTGACCAGCAGCAGCAGCACGAAGCCCATGGCGATCGCGATGCCGATCCGCGTGTAGCGCGGGGTGACCCGGATCCGGCCGGTCTTGTAGGCGATCAGCATCGCCGCGAAGACCGCCGCCGTTCCCAGCACCGCCTGGATCGCGATGCCCGGCCAGATGGTGTTGAACACCTTGGTGACGGCACCGAGCGCGAAGCCCTCCAGGCCCGCGTAGAGCAGGATCAGCGGCGGGCTGACGCTGCGCTTGAACGAGATCACCATGGCGACCACGAAGGCGATCAGCGAGGCGCCGCCGGCGAGCCCGAAATTCCGGTCGGGCAGTGCGAACCAGGCCACGCCACCGGCGGCGACCAGGGTGAGCAGCGTCATCGCGGTGCGCGCGACCACGTCGTCGAGCGTCATCCGACCCGTCGCCAGCGGACCGGCGGAGGGCGCGCGGTACATCTCCACCAGCTGGTCGTCGGTCAGCGGCTGCTGCCCCGGGGCCTGCTGGGCGTACGGGTTGTTGCCGTACGGGTTGTTGTCGTACGGACCGCTCCGGCCGTAGGGGTTGGTGGCGTAGGGGCTCCCGGCCTGCGGGGCCTGCGTGGTACCGAAACCCGCGTAGCCGGGCTCGCGGGTGAAGGACCCCTCCCGCGAGAAGACCGGGTTGCTGCTTCTCATTGCTCATTCCCTCCGTGGCGGCACTGCACCGCCCGAAGCACAAGGGTAATGGCTTGGCAAAGGAATCGGGATACGCCGCGAGGAGGATCCGCCGAACAGCACCCGGCGGGGACGCCGGATCGGCGTCCCCGCGAGAACGGTGCCCGGAGCCGGACTCGAACCGGCACGGCCTTTCGGCCAAGCAGTTTTAAGCTGCCCGTGTCTGCGTTCCACCATCCGGGCGTCCTGTGGACCGGCCGCGGCGGTGGCGGTGCTCCGTTCCATCGAGGCCACCCCTGAGCCTAGTCGCCCGCATCGCTCTTTCGCATGTTCCCAGCCGGGGAAGTTGTCATGTTTCCTTGCCATCTGACGAACAGTTCGTGATTTGGCCAGGGAAAGCGCGGGATCCGGCCACCGCACTCCGGTCAGGGTCGGTGTCATACCGGAGGATGAGGGCCCCACCTGGGCGTACGCCCAGCGGCGGTCGGACCAACCGTCCGGCGGAGCGACGAGAAGGGGGGTCGCAGGTCGGAGCATGGAGGTACGGCCGGAAGCCCCCCTCGGGGCCCGGCCGTCCAGCCGTCCCCGGCGCCGTCCGCAGCCCGCGATCCCAAGGAGCACCCCCGTGACCACGTCGACCGCAACCGCCGTCCGCACCGGCCGGGCGGCCGCCCGCGCCACCGGCCTGAACAAGGTCTACGGGGAGGGGGAGACCCGCGTCGTCGCCCTCGACAACGTCACCGTGGCCTTCGCCCAGGGCGAGTTCACCGCCATCATGGGCCCCTCCGGCTCCGGCAAGTCCACCCTCATGCACTGCATGGCCGGCCTCGACACCGTCTCCTCCGGCTCCTCCACCATCGGCGACACCGAACTCGTCGGCCTCAAGGACAAGCAGCTCACCCAGCTGCGCCGCGACCACATCGGCTTCATCTTCCAGGCCTTCAACCTCCTCCCCACCCTCACCGCCCTGGAGAACATCACCCTCCCTATGGACATCGCCGGCCGCAAGGCCGACAAGGCCTGGCTCGACCGCGTCGTCGACACCGTCGGCCTCTCCGGCCGCCTCAGCCACCGCCCCAGCCAGCTCTCCGGCGGTCAGCAGCAGCGCGTCGCCTGCGCCCGCGCCCTCGCCGGCAAGCCCGACATCGTCTTCGCCGACGAACCCACCGGCAACCTCGACTCCCGCTCCGGCGCCGAGATCCTCTCCTTCCTCCGCAACTCCGTCCGCGAACTCGGCCAGACCGTCGTCATGGTCACCCACGACCCCGTCGCCGCCGCCTACGCCGACCGCGTCGTCTTCCTCGCCGACGGCCGCATCGTCGACGAACTCACCCACCCCACCGCCGACACCGTCCTGGACCGCATGCGCCGCTTCGACGCCAAGGGCCGGACGAGCTGACGCTCCACCGGCAGCAGCCCGCCCCTCCGCAGACCACAGGACACCCCATGTATCGCACCGCACTGCGCAACGTGCTCGCCCACAAGGGCCGACTCCTGATGACGGCCCTGGCCGTCATGCTCGGCACCGCCTTCGTCGCCGGCACCATGGTCTTCTCCGACACGTTCGGCAAGGCCATGCGGGACAGCAACTCCAAGAGCTACTCGGACGTGTCGGTCCAGATCGTCGACCGGGCCGCGGGCACCTCCGCGACCGCCCGGGAGAAGAGCGAGAAGAGCCCCGCCACCCTGACCGACGCCACCGTCCAGCAGCTCGCCGCCCTGCCCGGGACGGCGAGCGCCCGCGGTGTGGTGAGCGGGTTCACCGGCGTCGCCGACAAGAACGGCAACCTGATCGGCAAGGCCTGGGCCGCCAAGGGCGCCAACTACTCCCCCGGCGCGGACGGCCGGGACGCCCGCTACCCGCTGGTCGAGGGCCAGGGCCCGAAGACCGGCAAGGAGGTCGCGCTCGACCGCAGGACCGCCGACAAGGGCGGCTACAAGGTCGGCGACACCGTCCGGGTCGCCTCCAACGGCCCGGTCGTCGAGGCGAAGCTCACCGGTGTCTTCAGCACCGACGACCCGGTGGTGAACTCCGGCGGCACGCTCACCCTGTTCGACCGTGCCACCGCCCAGCAGCTGCTGCTGGAGCCCGGCCGCTACAGCAGCATCGTGCTCACCGCCAAGCCCGGCACCACCGAGAGCGCCCTGCTCGCCCAGGCCCAGCAGAAGCTCCCGGACGGCGACCAGATCGACGCCGAGACCGGCCGGCAGCTCAAGGACGACGAGCAGAAGATGATCGAGTCCGGCACCGAGGCCATGCGGACCATGCTGCTCGCCTTCGCCGGGATCTCCCTCTTCGTCGGCATCTTCATCATCGCCAACACCTTCACCATGCTGGTCGCCCAGCGCACCAAGGAGCTCGCGCTGCTGCGGGCGATCGGCGCCAGCCGCAAGCAGGTCACCGGCTCGGTGCTGGTCGAGGCCCTGGTGATCGGCACCGTCTCCGCCGCGGCCGGCCTGGTGGCCGGTATCGGGATCGGTGCGGGTCTGCAGTCCCTCGTCGGCGCGCTGGACAGCGGCATGCCCAGCGGCTCCCTGGTCGTCAAGCCGATGACGGTGGCGGTCACCCTGGTGGTCGGCGTCCTGGTCACGGTGCTCTCCGCCCTGCTGCCCGCGATGCGGGCCTCCCGGATCGCCCCGGTCGCCGCGATGAGCAGCGGTGACCAGCCCGGCACCCAGAAGAGCCTGGTGGTGCGCAACACCATCGGTTCGGTGCTGACCGCCGGCGGTGTCGCGCTGATCGCCTTCGGCGCCTCCACCGGCAACAGCGACGGCCGGATGCCGGTCGCCCTCGGCGCCCTGCTCGCCCTGCTCGGCGTCTTCATCCTGCTGCCGCTGCTCTCCCGCCCGGTGATCGCCCTGGTCGGCCCGGTCCTCGGCCGGCTGTTCGGGACGCCCGGCAAGCTCGCCCGGCAGAACGCCGTCCGCAACCCGCGCCGCACCGCCGCCACCGCGGCCGCGCTCACCATCGGCCTGACCCTGGTCAGCGGCCTGACGGTGCTCGGCTCCTCGATCGGCGGCGCGATCGACAAGGCCGTCACCAGCACGATGAAGGCCGACTACGTGGTCGGGGCGGCGAACGGCATGGGCCTGTCGGAGAAGGTCCCGGCCGAGCTCGCGAAGGCCCCCGGCGTGGCCGCCTCCTCGCCGCTCACCACGGTCTACTGGAAGCTCAACGGCAGCACCCGGTCGATCACCGGCCTGAACGCGGACGGCTTCGACAAGCTCGTCGCGATGAAGATGACCAGCGGCTCGGCCGCCGCGCTCGGTCAGGGCAGGATCCTGGTCGACGCGGACGTGGCCAAGAAGAACGGCCTCGACACCGGCTCGACCGTCACGCTCACCTACCCGGACAAGTCCACCGGCACGGTCACCGTCGGCGGCGTCTACCAGGCGGGCGGGATGCTCGGCCCGGTCGTCCTGGCCAACACCGAGATCGTCAAGCACGAGCCCGAGCCGTACATCAGCGACGTCCTGGTCAAGGGCACCGACGGCGCGAGCGACACGCTGAAGCAGTCGCTCAAGAACGCCACCGGAGCCAACCCGGTGATCGAGGTCAAGTCGCTGCAGGACGTCCGGGACGAGTTCAGCCAGACCATCAGCTTCGCGCTGAACATGATGTACGGCCTGCTGGCGATGTCCGTGATCGTCGCGATCCTCGGGGTGGTCAACACGCTGGCCATGTCGGTCTTCGAGCGCAAGCGCGAGATCGGGATGCTGCGGGCGATCGGCCTGGACCGCGGCGGCATCAAGCGGATGGTCCGTCTGGAGTCCGTGGTGATCTCGGTCTTCGGCGCCGGGATCGGCGTCCTGCTCGGCTGCTTCGTGGCCTGGGCGATCAACGGCACGCTGAAGTCCAGCCTGCAGGGCCTGACCACGGTGCTCCCGTACGGGCAGCTGCTGCTCTTCCTGGCGCTGGCCGGTGTGGTCGGCCTGGTGGCCGCCTTCTGGCCCGCCCGCCGGGCCTCCAGGCTCGACATCCTGGCGAGCATCAAGACCGACTGACGCGAGGTCACCGAAGGCCCCGGGCAGCCGGGGCCTTCGCGCGTCCGGGCCCTTCCGCGTCCGGGCCTTCACGCGTCCGGGGCTCCGGCCGCCCGGGGCCGGATGCCGGTGAGACGCCCGGGGGCCGGACACGCGGGGGTCGGGCCCTTGCGCGCCCGGCCCCGGACACGGTGGTGCGAACGACGGAAGGCCCCCGCCGGAGGGTCCGGCTGGGGGCCTTCTCGTGCTGATGTACTCCGCCCGGTCGCACGGCCGGCTGAGCACCACGGAGGTCGTGGTCCGGCGACACTGCCGGGCGGAGGGCCTCCGACTCATACCCCGGTGCTCCCACACCGGGATCACAGTCGCTTACTTGCTGCTGGCGAGTTCCTTGTCGGCGGCCGGCTTGGCGGCCTCGACGGGCTTGGGCGCGGGGCCCGCGGCCTCCTGGAACGCCTCGAACGGCTTCTCCATCTGCGCCAGACCCACGGTCTCGCGCTTCAGGAAGATCGCCAGCGTCCAGTCGGTGAAGACGCGGATCTTGCGGTTCACGGTCGGGACCATGGCGCCGTGGTAGGCACGGTGGAACCACCAGGCCAGGCGGCCCTTCAGCTTCACCTTGCCGAAGAGGATCGCGACGCCCTTGTGCAGACCGAGACCGGCGACCGCACCGAGGTTCTTGTGCTTGTACTCCTTCTGCGGGAAGCCCCGCATGCCAGAGATCACGTTGTCGCCGAGGACGACGGCCTGACGGCAGGCGTGCTGCGCGTTCGGCGGGCACCAGGCGCCCTCGCCGGAGGCGAGGTCCGGCACCTGGGCGTTGTCGCCGGCGGACCAGACGTAGTCGAAGCCCTGGACCTGGAGGGTCGCCGCGGTGTCGACGTGGCCGCGCGGGCCGAGCGGCAGGCCGAAGTTGGCCAGCACCGGGTTCGGCTTCACGCCGGCCGTCCACACGATGGTGGAGGCGTCGACCTCGACGCCGTTCTTCAGCACGACGTGCTGGTCGACGCAGGAGTCCATCGAGGTCTCGATGAAGACCTCGATGTTGCGCTCCTCGAGCTTCTCCTTGGTCCACAGACCGAGGTCCGGGCCCACCTCGGGGAGGATGCGGTTGGCCGCCTCGACCATGATGAAGCGCATGTCTTCGCGGCTGACGGTCTTGTAGATCTTGGCGGCGTCGCGCGCCATGTCCTCGATCTCGGCGATCGTCTCGACGCCGGCGAAGCCACCGCCGACGACGACGAAGGTCAGGGCCTTGCGGCGGATCGCCTCGTCCGTGGTGGACTCGGCCTTGTCCAGCTGGGCCATGACGTGGTTGCGGAGGCTGATCGCCTCCTCGACCGTCTTCATGCCGATGCCGTGCTCCGCCAGACCCGGGATCGGGAAGGTGCGGGAGACCGAGCCGGTCGCGACGACCAGGTAGTCGAAGGGCAGCTCGTACGAGTCGCCGGCCGCGGGCTGGATGGTGGCGACCTTGCGGGCGTGGTCCACACCGGTGACCGCACCGGTGAGCACCTCCGCCTTCTTCAGGGCGCTGCGCAGCGGCGCGACGAGGTTGCGAGGCGCGACGTTGCCGCCGGCCGCCTCGGGAAGGAAGGGCAGGTACGTCATGTACGACCGCGGGTCCACGACCGTGACGGTCGCTTCGCCGTAGCGCATCTTCTTGAGGATGCGCATCGCGGCATACAGGCCGACGTAACCACCGCCGACAATGAGGATGCGAGGACGCTCCGTGGTGCTCATATCCGAAAGTATCCAGCACGCCCCGGAGCACTCTTCGTGAGCCCGCTCACAAGGTGCTGGACACCCCGTGCTACACTCCGCGCCCCCGTTTTCGGCCCCGGGGGCCGGCTCACGGCCGGTTCGACCCCCCTGTGAGCGCCCGCGCACCAACGGGCCCGCTGAGCAGCAACGATCCGTGTGGGGCCTGGGTTCCCGTGCATGATTTCGAATTTCAAACCTTCGGCGGGGCACAGCCTGCGATCCAGCGGGCGGCGGGCGGGGCAGGCCTTCAGTCCCACATTTCGGACGTTGCGGGCACGGGACCACGACGATTGACGGGATCGCCATGTGAAGAAATTCACGAACTTTGCCGCGCGACCCCGCGCGCGCCCCGGCCCCGGAGCCCCCGAGAGGGGTCCGGGGCCGGTCGGGTAAGGCCTGCGGACGGCCGACGGGCCGTACCCCGCAAGGGGTTCCGCGGAGAACCGGGGCGAGCCCGGCAGGGAGCCCGGCAGCGGCCGGGGAGGGCTCAGGAGGCGATGCTCCAGGCGATCCCGTCCAGGATGTCGTGCTCGCTGACGACCACCTCGGCGGCGCCGGTCCGCTCCATGATCTCCAGCAGCTCCAGCGCGCCGGCCGCGATCACGTCCACCCGGCCGGGGTGCATCGAGGGGATGGCCGCCCGCTGCTCGTGGGTGGCGGCCAGCAGCTCGTCGGCGACCCGGGCCACCTCCTCGCGGCTGATCCGCGAGTGGTGGATCGCCGCCGAGTCGTACCCGGGCAGGTCCTGGACGATCGCGGAGACCGTGGTGACCGTCCCCGCCAGGCCGACCAGGGTCGCGGCGCCGGTCAGCGGGACGACCTCCTCGGCCTTGTCCAGCTCCGCCCGGACGTGCGCGCGGGCCTCGGCGATCTGCTCCGCCGACGGCAGCTCGGCGCCGCCGAAGTGCCGCTCGGTGAGCCGGACGCAGCCGATGTCCACCGAGCGGGCCGCCTGGACGTCCTCCGCGCCCAGCACGAACTCGGTGGAGCCGCCGCCGAGGTCGAAGACCAGGTACGGCGCCGGGAACTGACCGCCGGTGAGCTCCTTGGTGGCGCCGACGAAGGAGAGGTGGGCCTCCTCCTCGCCGCTGACCACCTCGGGCGAGACGCCCAGGACGTCCCGCACGCCCTTGACGTACTCGTCGCTGTTCTCGGCGTCGCGGGAGGCGCTGGTGGCGACGAAGCGCAGCCGCTCCGGGCCGACGCCGAAGCCGCGGATGATCTCCGCGTACTCGCGGCAGGCCGCGAAGGTGCGGGCCAGCGCGTCGGGGTGGAGCCGGCCGGTGCGGTCCACGCCCTGGCCCAGCCGGTTGATGATCATCCGGCGGTCCAGGTCGGTGATCGCCCCGGTCTCCGGGTCGAGGTCCGCGACCAGCAGGCGGATCGAGTTGGTGCCGCAGTCGATAGCGGCCACCCTGGTCACCGTCATTCGCCGTCCTCCCCGGGCTCCTGCGCGGCGCGCTTGGCGGCGCGCTCGGCGGTCTTCCGCTCCTTGGCGGCGATCACCGCCGCGTGGTCCTCGTCCTTGGCGCGGTTGCGCAGGACCCGCTCGCCGGCGGCCTCGACCTCGGCCGGGGAGACGCACGGGCCCTTGGCCCACCAGTCCTCCAGCATGCCGAGCGCCTCGTCACCGAGCGGGTTGACGCCCTCGCCGGCCGCCAGCGAGTGACCGACCAGCACGTGCAGGCACTTCACCCGGTCCGGCATGCCGCCGGCGCTCGGGAAGCCCTCCAGCACCTCGATCGCGTCACGGCGGGCGATGTAGTCCTCGTGCGCCTTCTGGTAGGCCGCGGCCAGCTCCGGGTCCTCGGCGAGCCGGGCGGTCTGCTCCTTCATCACGCCGTCCGCCTCCAGGGTGCCGATCAGCGAGGCGGCCTTGGGGCAGGTCAGGTAGTAGAGGGTCGGGAACGGCGTGCCGTCCGCGAGCCGGGGGGCCGTCTCCACGACGTCCGGGTTGCCGCAGGGGCAGCGGTGCGCCACGCCGCGCAGACCGCGCGGGACCCGGCCGAGCTGGGCGGCGATGGCCGCGACGTCGGCGTCGGGAACGGAGGGGTGGTTCTCAGTGGTCATGGGGGGAGCTGGCTCCAGCGGGGGCAGTGGCGGGTGGAGAGGGCGGGGCGGTGTCGGCGGCGTCCACGGAGTCCCAGACGCTCGCGTACCAGGGCTTGGCGGCCTTCGCCGGGGCGGCGGCCGCACCGTCGGACGGCGCGGGCGGAGCCGCGGGGGGCTTGGCGGCGCTCTGGCCGGCCGGGTCCACCGCAATGTACGGGGTCTCCCCCGGCATCGCGTAGTGCAGCCGGGCGCGGGCCTGCGCCCTGACGTACTCCGGGTCCTGCCAGCGCGTCTTCTCCCGGCGCAGCTGCTCGACCTGCTGCCGGGCGTGCTCGGCCTTCGCCCGCTGGGCGGAGATCTCGGAGCGCTGGGAGATGAACTGCCGGGTCGGGTAGGCCAGGATCGCGACGAGGGAGCAGAGCACCAGGACGAGGACGGTCGCCCGGCTCGTGAAGCGGGGCCGGGCCGCCAAGCCCGGGATCCTCCAGCCTGCCATCTCCGGTGTCCCCTCCTGGTCGCGACGGTGGCGCCGCCCGGTCGCGACGGTGCCCCGCCGTCCACCCTACGGGGTGAACAGGCGGGGCACCGGCGGGAGCAGTGTGTGTCAGCCCTCGTGCTTACGGGGCTTACTGGTCCGCGGAGCGGAACCGCGGGAACGCGCCGCGGCCGGCGTACTCGGCGGCGTCGTCGAGGATCTCCTCGATGCGCAGCAGCTGGTTGTACTTGGCGACGCGCTCGGAGCGGGCCGGGGCACCGGTCTTGATCTGGCCGCAGTTGGTGGCGACGGCCAGGTCGGCGATGGTGACGTCCTCGGTCTCGCCGGAGCGGTGCGACATCATGCAGCGGTAGCCGTTGCGCTGGGCCAGCTCGACGGCGTCCAGGGTCTCGGTGAGCGAGCCGATCTGGTTCACCTTCACCAGCAGCGCGTTGGCGGTGCCGGTCTCGATGCCCTTGGCCAGGCGCTGCGGGTTGGTGACGAACAGGTCGTCGCCGACCAGCTGGACCTTGTCGCCCAGCTTGACGGTCATGGCCTTCCAGCCGTCCCAGTCCGACTCGTCCAGCGGGTCCTCGATGGAGACCAGCGGGTACGCGGCGACCAGCTCGGCGTAGTACTCGATCAGCTCGGCGGCCGAGAGGGACTTGCCCTCGAACTGGTAGGCGCCGTCCTTGAAGAACTCGGAGGCGGCGACGTCCAGGGCCAGCGCGATGTCGCGGCCGGGCACGTAGCCGGCCTTCTTGATGGCCTCGGTGATGAGGTCCAGGGCCTCGCGGTTGCTGTCCAGGTTCGGGGCGAAGCCGCCCTCGTCGCCGAGGCCGGTGGAGAGGCCGCGCTCCTTCAGGACGCCCTTGAGGGTGTGGTAGACCTCGACGCCCCAGCGGACGGCCTCGGAGAAGGACTCCGCGCCGATCGGCGCGATCATGAACTCCTGGATGTCGACGTTGGAGTCCGCGTGCGAGCCGCCGTTGAGGATGTTCATCATCGGGACCGGAAGGACGTGCGCGTTCGGGCCGCCCAGGTAGCGGAACAGCGGCAGGTCGCTGGCCTCGGAGGCGGCGTGCGCCACGGCCAGGGAGACGCCCAGGATGGCGTTGGCGCCGAGCGAGGACTTGTCCGGGGTGGCGTCCAGGTCGAGCATGGCCTGGTCGATCAGGCGCTGCTCGGTGGCGTCGTAGCCGACCAGCTCCGGGCCGATCTGCTCGATGACGGCCAGGACGGCCTTCTCCACGCCCTTGCCGAAGTAGCGGTTCTTGTCGCCGTCACGAAGCTCCAGCGCCTCGAAGGCACCGGTGGAGGCACCCGACGGGACGGCGGCACGGCCGGTGCTGCCGTCGTCGAGGCCGACCTCGACCTCGACCGTGGGGTTGCCACGCGAGTCGAGGATCTCACGGGCTACGACGACATCGATGGACGGCACGAAGCATCTCCTAGCGGAAGCAGGTCCGGCTGACGGTGGGTGCTGTCGGCCGGACGATTGCGGAGTCGTTACGACCAGAGCCTAACCGCACGGGCTCCCGGGGCCACGTCGACCATGGGTCCGTCTCAGCGTGTGGCCGCACTACCCACCGGTAGTTCACCTGGTTGCCCCGTGAAAGCGGTCCGGATGCGGACGAAGGGGGACGTATCCGGCCCCCTTCGTCCGCGCCGCCGGGCGGTGGCCCGGGTTCAGCGGCCGGTGGTTCAGCCGAGGTTGAGCACCTGGCCGGGCATGATCAGGTCGGGGTCGCCGCCCACGGTGCCGCGGTTGCCGTCGTACAGCGTCTGCCAGCCGCCGGACACGCCCTGGGCGGCGGCGATGCCGGCCAGCGTGTCGCCGGCCTGGACGGTGTAGCCGTGGCCGGTGCGCTGCTGGGGGGCCGGGTCGGCGTGGCCGGCCGGATCGGCGTGGCCGGTGGTCGGAGTCGGGCCGGCGCCCTGACCGATGTACCCGTCGGACGGACCGGCGTACTGGAGGGCGACCTCGGGGGTGTACTGACCGGCGTGCTGCCGGTACACGCTCTCGTGGCTGGTCCAGTACCAGGCGCCGTCGCTCTGGTACCAGTACACCTTCGCGTCGGCGTCCCAGCCGCCCTGGCCGGAGAAGCCGGGGGCCTTGGCGTCCTGCTGCGCGGGCTGCTGGGCGGCGGGCTTCGGGGCCTGCTGCTGGGCGGGCTTCTGAGCCGGCTTCGGCGCGGCGGGCTTCGGCTGGGCGGGCTTCGGCGCGGCGGGCTGCTGCGCCGCCGGCTTCGCGTCCGTGGAGGCGTCGACCTCGGCCGCGGCGCCGCCCTTGCTCAGGCCCGCCCGCTTGGAGCAGACCGGCCAGGCGCCCGGCCCCTGCGAGGCGAGGACCTTCTCGGCCACCGCGATCTGCTGCCCCTTGCTGGCCTGGTTGGCCTGCGCCGCGTACGCGGTGCCGCCGTACGCCTTCCAGGTGCTGGAGGTGAACTGCAGGCCGCCGTAGAAGCCGTTGCCGGTGTTGATGCTCCAGTTGCCGCCGCTCTCGCACTGGGCGACCGCGTCCCAGGTGGAGACGGGGGCCGCCGAGGCGCCGGTGGCGGTGAGGAGCGGCATCGCGAGTCCGACGCCGGCCACACCGGCGACGGCGATGGCCTTCTCGGCCTGGGTGCGGCGGCGGTGGCGGCCAGTTCCAACGAACAGCATGAAGACGTCCCTCTCCGCACGCCTGCGAGGTGAGCTGTCGGGTTCGGACCGGGAGGTGGCCCGGCCGCGTGTCGCGAGGCGTTCTGCCCGCGACTGCGGCTTCACCCCAAGCCGTGGAGGACGGCAACAAACCTGGGTCCCCCGCCCCTGCCCAGGGTTCTGGTCGGTTTCCCGTGGCGCGGCGGGCAGGATTCGGCGTTCCGCGCACGAGGTCCGCAGCTGCGAACTCCAGGGAGAGTAGACAGATCCTCACACCAATCACAAGCTCATATCGCCGATATCACACAGAAATTACGGCACACGGTCGATCGCCTACAAACGGAGGCGGTATGTCCGGATTGATGGTGGTTCAACCCCCCTGTTGGGCCGTCTCTGAGACGCCGCGTCAGCGTGTCGAGCCGCCGGCCGGAGGACGCGCGGGCCGCTGCGAGCGGTTCCCGGCCGTGATCAGACGGGCTTCTTCTCCGCGTTCTCCGGAGTGAATTCGACCGGAAGTTCACGAAGTCCACGCATGATCAGACCACCGCGCCACCGCAGATTCTCCGGGCTTTCGGCGAGCTGCAGATCGGGCAGCCGGGTGAGCAGCGTGGCCAGCGCGGCACGGCCCTCCAGACGGGCCAGCGGAGCGCCGATGCAGTAGTGGATGCCGTGCCCGAAGCCGAGGTGCGGGTTGTCCGTCCGGGCCAGGTCGAGGGTGTTCTCGTCGGCGAACCGCGCCGGGTCCCGGTCCGCCGCCGCGAGTACCACCAGCACCGGGTCGCCCACCGGGATCTCCACCCCGCCGATGGTCAGCGGGCTGGTCGCGAACCGCCAGGTGGCCAGTTCCACCGGCCCGTCGTAGCGGAGCAGTTCCTCGATCCCGGTCTCCAGCAGGCCGGTCTCGCCGCGGGCGATCGAATCCTGCAGCAGCGCCCGCTGCCCGGGGTTGCGCAGCAGCGCGTAGGTGCCGTTGCCGATCAGGTTGACGGTCGTCTCGAACCCGGCGAACAGCAGGATGAAGGCCATCGCCGCGGCCTCGTTCTCGGTCAGGTGCTCGCCGTGGTCGCTGGCCCGGATCAGCCCCGAGATCAGGTCGTCGCCGAGGTCGGCCCGCTTGCGGTGGATCAGCTCCGCCAGGTACGAGCGCATCCGCTTCACCGCCCGCCCCACGCCGCCGCGCTGCCCGCCGCCGTGGCGGATCATCATGCCCGCCCAGTCGCGGAAGTCGTCCTGGTCCTCGGCGGGCACACCGAGCAGGTCGCAGATCGCGTAGATGGGGAGTGGGAAGGCGAACTCGTGGATCAGGTCGGCGCTGCCGCGGGCCGCGAAGCCGTCGATCAGCCGGTCGGTGAGCTGCTGCACCCGGGGCTCGAACGCGGCCACCCGGCGCGGGGTGAACGCCTTCGAGACCAGGCGGCGCAGCCGGGTGTGGTCCGGCGGGTCGATGTTCAGCAGGTGCGTCATCAGGTTGGCCTGCCGCTCGCCCGGGATGCCGACCCGGCCGGTGCGGTGCGCGTGCGCGCTGTGGTGGACCGGGTTCTTGGAGAGCCGGCTGTCGGCGAGCGCCTGCCGGGCGTCCGCGTACCTGGTCACCAGCCAGGCCTCCACCCCGCTCGGCAGGGTCGTGCGGTGCACCGGCTCGTGCTCCCGCAGCCACGCGTACGCCGGGTACGGATCGGCGGCGAACTCCCAGGTGAAGAGCGACGGGCGGGCGGGATCGGGCTGAACTGGCATGGGTCGACCGTATCCGGTGGAGATCGCCCGTACGGCAGGCGTGAGCCTGGTCACCTGAGGGGTAATTCCTGTTGCGGAGGATCGGGACGAGCCTACGATCCTCCGCAAAGCACGTGTGTGGGCGCCGGTGCGGAGCCGCCCACCAGGGAGGAGCGCACCATGCGGGTCACCGGGGCAGTCGTCGTGATCGCGGTACTCGACGGCGGGTCGGGGGCCGACCTCGCGCGCCGTTTCACCGCGGCCGGCGCCGCCGGCGTCCTCATCGCGGACGAGCAGGTCGGCATCGCCGAGGACCTCGCCACCGAGCTCGACCGGCCGGGCTGTCCGGTCGTCGGCGTCTGCGGTGACGTCCGGCGCCCCAGCGACGTCGCCGCCCTCGTCGACACCGCCGAGAAGCACCTCGGGCCGATCGACCTGTTCTGCGTCGCCGGCCCGGACGGCGAGCGGATCGTCTCGCTGGCCGACCTGCCCGACCACCTCGACCTGGAGCGGCTCGCGGAGCTGCTGCAGCTGGTCGGCGAGGCCATCGGCGAGGTGGTCGTGCCGCAGCCGCGCCGGCCTGTGGAGGAGGCGGCGCGCGTCTGAGCGCGCCCGCCGGCGGCTCCGCGGGCGGGCTCGCGTCGCCCGCAGAGCCCGGCCGCTCCGGCCTACTCGGGCTTGAGCCCCTCGGCCGTGCGGACGGCCTCCCGGTAGCCGCGCGCGGCCGCCCGCAGCGCCGCGTCCACGTCCACGTCCGCGTCGTGCGCCCGCTGCGCCACGGCGAGCAGCAGCACGCCCGCCGACTCCGCGGTCAGCTCCGCCGGCAGCTCGTACGGCGCGTCCGGCACGCCCGTGAACCCGGCCCGGCGGACCCGGGAGACCAGCTTCGCCGCGTACGCCAGCGCCGGCAGCCCGGCCGGCACGCCGTCCAGCACCGACTCGCGCCCGGACTTCTCGGCGGCCTTCAGGGCCTCCCAGTTCGCCTCGACCTCGGCGGCGCCCTCGGCCTGCGCGTCGCCGAACACGTGCGGGTGCCGGTACATCAGCTTCTCCACGAGGTCGCCCGCGACGTCGTCGATGGAGAAGGCGTCGGTGGGGTGCTCCTCGGCGATCCGGGAGTGGAAGAAGACCTGGAGCAGGACGTCGCCGAGCTCCTCGCGGAGCGTCTCGCGGTCATCCTCCTCGATCGCCTCGACCAGCTCGTAGGCCTCCTCGACCAGGTACTTCACCAGGCTGGCGTGGGTCTGCTCGGCGTCCCACGGGCAGCCCCCGGGCGAGCGGAGGCGGTCCATCACCGAGACCAGGTCCAGCAGCCGGGCGCCCGGCAGGTCGTAGGAGCCGGGCAGCACCTCGATCTCCGGCACCTCGCCCGCGTGTTCGACCGCGAGGCGCGCGAGCGCGTCGGTCAGGCCCGGGTCGCCGTCGGGGCTGCCCAGCCAGAGCGTCGTGCCCGCACCGGCCGGCTGCCCGGTCAGCGTCCGGGCCAGCGCCGGCGCGGAGGCGGGGGCCACGATCTCCACCTCGACCCCGGCCTGGCGCACCGCGGCCACCTGCGGGTGCCCCTCGTCGGAGGCCAGCACCCGCCCGGCCGAGCGCAGGGCCTCCCACGCCGGCCAGGACAACAGTCCGGGGGCCACTCGGTGGGTGGTGGTGAGCAGGATCAGCTTCGCGCCGGGGAGGTTCGTCACACCTCGAACCTACCTGGGCCGCCCCGGCGGCCGCTTCCGCATTCCGCCCGGTCCGTGCACTGCCGGGGCCGCTCCCCGCACCGGGGCGGTGCACACCGCCGGGGCACGAGGGTCTCTCGTTCGGATCTTGTCGGATGAGCGCGCGGCGTTGGAGTGCGTGCATCGGCGGTGCGGAGGAGGGAGTCCATGCGGAGCATCGGCGACCGACGACAAGCCGTCGAGGTGCGTGCTCCGGCGTCGCGCGCCCGGCAAGATCCGAACGAGAGACCCTAGAGGTCGAAGGGGCCGACTTCCCGTGCGCGCCACCGGTCAGGGGGCGAGCCAGGGCGTGAGGTCGGGGACGAGGGTGGCCTGGGCGGGGTCCCACGTGCCGTAGCGGGGGTTGATCCGCAACCGGAGCGCGGAGGCCGCGTCGGCCAGGGCGATGCGGACGACGTCCTCGCCCTCCGGGGTGCCGGCGTCCGCCCCGGCCGCGGCGGCGAGCCGGAGGATGCCGAGCCGGCGCCGGAACCAGTCGTCGATCCCGCTGCCCGGAACGCCCCGGGCGGCCAGCACCCGGGCCAGCGCATCGGCGCCCCCGGACCGCTCCGCCGCGTCGGCGCGCTCCGCCGCCACCTCGGCGGCGGCGACGGCCAGCCCGCGGTCGGCCAGCGCACGGGCCACCACCGCGTCGAGCACCAGGTCGGCGACGGCCCGCCGGGCCAGTCCGTCCGGCTGCTGCCGGGCGTCCACCGAGGCGCCACCCGCCGCGTGCCGCAGCTCCGCGACCCGGGACTCGACCGCGCGCACCGGGATCCGCCGCCCGTCCAGCACCGCCGCCGTCCCGGCCGTCAGCCCGCCGCCCCCGCACGCGGCCAGCACCGCGGCGGCCGGCGCGACCGCGGCGAGCAGGGCGCCGACGGCGGCGGTCCGACGGTGCATGGCGGCCTCCGGGGCGAGCTGGCGGCGGGCCCGGAGGGGCGCTCCCACCGGACGCCGCGCGTCCACCGAGCGTAGGTCCGGGAGGCCGCCGCCGCGCGGACCACGGGCCGAACGGGTCACCCGCCCGGAGGCGTCGGCCCGTGGCGCCGGCTACGACTGCGGCGCCGTGCGGCCGATCAGGGCGGCGACGCCGTCCAGGATGCACTCCAGACCGTAGTCCAGCGGGTCCTCGTCCTGCGGCGTGAAGGCGCCGGCCGCGACGGCGGCGGTCAGGGCGGGGAAGCGTGCGCCGTGGCGCTCCAGCAGCTCACCGGTGAGCCGGTTCCACTCCTGGTCGCCCTCCTGGTTCGCGTCCTGCCGCTGTTGGGCGAGGCTGCGGATGTGCCCGACGATCAGCAGGAACGTGTCGTGCCGGCGGGCCGGGGGCAGCCCGCTGTCCGCGAGGGCCGCGAGCGCGGCGTCGAGCCAGGCCAGCTGGTTGGGCCCCATCAGCTGCCGGCGCATCGCGGTGGCGGGCAGGATCCACGGGTGGCGGCGGTACAGCGCCCAGCACTGCCGCGCCCACTCGGTGAGCCGAGGACGCCAGCCGCCCACCGTCCCGCCGAGTGACGGGGTGCCGAGCGCGGTGTCGACCATCAGGTCGACCAGGTCGGTCTTGCCGGGGACGTAGCGGTAGAGCGCCATCGTGGTGACGTCGAGCTCCGCGGCGACCCGCTGCATGGAGACCGCGTCCAGCCCCTCGGCATCGGCGATCGCGATGGCGGTGGCGGTGATCCGGTCCGGGGTCAGGGAGGGCTTCGGCCCGCGCCGGGGCTGCTCCTGCTCCCCCCACAGCAGCGCGAGGCTCGCCTTCGGGTCTCGCTGCTTCTCCGGGCTCCTGGCCATACCGCACTCCTCGTTCGTCGCTCGCCGGTCGGCGGTCGTCGCTGCGCTTTGACGACGACTCAGAACTGTGTATAACATACACATAACCGCGTAAGGCATATACAGTTTAGGGGAGTAACTGTGATCGGGATCGTGCTTGCCGCCTCCGCCGCCCTCGCCGCGCCCGTGGCCGGCCTGCTGGGCCACCGCCGGGTCAAGCAGCTCCGCAACGCCGGGCTGATGCGGATCGACCGCCCGAACGGCATCGACGAGCAGGGCTTCGTCCGCATCGGCGGGATCGAGCAGTGGATCTCCGTCCGCGGCGAGGACCTGGCCAACCCGGTGCTGCTGGAGATCCACGGAGGCCCCGGCTCGTCCAACGCGGCCTTCGGGCCTCGCACCCGCGCCTGGGAGAAGCACTTCACCGTCGTCCGCTGGGACCAGCGGGGCGCCGGCAAGACGCTGGCCCGCTCCGGCGCCGAGGGCCAGGGCGAGCTGAGCATCGCCCGCCTCCACGAGGACGCCGTCGAGGTCACCGAGTACGTCCGCACCCGGCTCGGCGTCGAGCGGGTCGTCCTGACGGCGCACTCGTTCGGCAGCGTGATCGGCCTGCGGCTGGCCCGGCAGCGGCCCGACCTCTTCTCCGCCTACGTCGGCACCGACCAGAACCTCCTCGACGGCGGCCGCGACCGTTCCGCCCACCACGCCCTGCTGGACCGGCTGCGCACCGCCGGAAAGCGGAAGGACCTCGCCGCCGTGGAGCGGCTCGGCACCGACCCGGGCACCTGGACGGCCGAGCAGTACAGCACCTACGCCAGGATCACCGCGACCAGCGAGCCGCGCACCGCCGACGCCCTGAAGCGCGTGGTGCTGGCCTCGCTCTGGTTCTCCCCGCTGCACGGGCTGCGCGACTTCGGCGTGCTCGGCGAGGGGATGAAGCTCTCCGCGCAGATCGTCCCGGAGACCGCCGGCTACGACGACTGGGCCGACGGCACCGTCTTCGACCTGCCGTTCTTCGTCTTCCAGGGCGAGCACGACCCGTACACCCCGCCGGCACTCGCCCGGCGGTTCGTCGCGGACGTCCAGGCTCCGGTGAAGGACTTCGCGCTGATCCCGGACGCCGGCCACTTCGCCGCGTTCCGGTACCCCGACCGGTTCCTGGAGCTGATGCTGGCCAAGGTCCGCCCCGTGGTCACCGACCGCCGGCCCGTCGCCGCCCGGTAGCCGGCGGGCGGCCGGCTGCGGGCGGGGACCGGCGGGGGCCGGTCAGCGGCTCGGCGGCCAGGGGGTGGCGCGGGGGTCCTGCGGCGTGGCCGAGTGGTTGGTGGTGCGGTGGGGCTGGAGGGTGTCGAGCGTCTGGCGGAGCCGGCGGACGGCCGGGTGGTGCGGGCCGTCGCGGCGCTCGCGGTCGAAGAGCAGCTGGAGCAGCCACTGCCAGGCGGCCTCGGTGCCGCCACCCGCCGCGAGGAGCAGGCCGATCCGCTCCCGCAGGTCGAAGGCCCGCTCCGGCTCGGCGTCCGACGCGGCGGAGAGCAGGGCCCGGTACTCGTCCAGCGCGTCCGGGCCGTGGCCGAGCTGTTCGAGGCAGAACGCGGCGCGGTACCGGGGCTCGCGGGCCTGCGGGCCGTCCGGCCCGCCCTCGGCGGTGGCGACCAGCAACCGGTACTCGGGCAGCGCCTGCCGGTAGCGGCGCTCCTGCAGCAGGACGCGGGCGTAGATGGTCCGGACGGTGCGCACCAGCGGGGCGCCGTCGCCGAGTTCGGCCTGGGCCCGGGGCAGCAGCCGGGCCGCGAGGTCCAGCACCTCGGCGTGCCGCTCGGCGGCGACCAGGTCGGAGAGCTGGGCGCAGGCGGCCGTCAGGTCGGCGGGCGGAGTGGCGGGCGGGGGCGGAGTGGCGGGCGCGGCCGGGGTGGCGGCCGGGGGCGCGACCGCCGCGGACGGCACCGCGGCCATCAGGAACGGCTGCGGCTCGGCCCGCCGCGGCGCGGGCGGCACCGGCAGCGGGTCGGCGGCCTCCACCGGCCGCGGCTGCGGCTGGTGGGGGTGGCGGTAGGGGCGGGCGGGGTCGGGCAGCGGCCCGTAGCGGGGCTGCGGGGCCGACACGGCCGGCGGGAGGAACGGGAGCAGCCGGGCGTACACCTGCTGGGCGTCGGCCGGGCGGCCGTCGGCCTGCTTGGCGAGCAGGTCGAGGACCAGCCGTTCGATCGGCTCCGGCACGTCGGGGCGGAGGTCGCGCAGCGGGACCGGCGCCTCGTCGACGTGGCGGCGGAGCACCCCGAGGGCGGTCGGCGCGCGGAACGGCTCCTCGCCCGCGATCATCGCGTGCAGCAGGCAGCCGAGCGCGTACAGGTCGCTGCGCGGGTCGGTCGCGGCGCCGAGCGCCTGTTCCGGAGCCATGTAGGACGGGCTGCCGACCGGGGCGCCGGTGAGGGTGAGACGGGTGGCATCGGTGTCGAGCGCGGTGGCGATGCCGAGGTCGAGCAGGACGGTCCGGCCGTCGTCGCGGACCATCACGTTGCTGGGCTTCAGATCGCGGTGGACCACCGGCACGGCGTGGACGGCGGCCAGCGCCGCGCAGAGCTGGGCGGCGACGGCGGCCGCGCGCTCGATCGGGAGGGGCGCCTCCTCCGCGATCAGGTCGGCGAGGCTGACGCCGGGGACGCGCTGCATGACCAGGTAGAGCTCGCCGGCGTCCTCGCCGGCGTCGAAGACGGTGACCAGGCCCGGGTGGTCGAGGGCGGCGGTGATCCGGCACTCGCGCAGGAAGCGGCGGCGCAGCCGGTCGCCCTCGCGGTCGTGCCCGGTGCCGCCCGCCCCGGCACCGGGCGCGTGGGCGGGGAGCAGGTGGTCGGTGCGGAGCAGCTTGACCGCGACCGGGCGGTCCAGCCGTTCGTCGTAACCGCCCCAGACCTGGCCCATTCCGCCGTGGCCGATCTTCTCGGCCAGCCGGTAGCGGCCGCCGATCACCCGGTCGACGCTCACGGGCGGCCCTCGCCGGCCTGACGGCGCAGCAGTTCGCCCAGCTCGCGCAGCTCGTCACCGGTCTCGGACGAGGAGGCGGGGGCCGGCCCGGGGGCGCCGCCCCGGGCGGTCGGGGGCGTGGCGTACGGCGCGACGGGGCCGTCGAAGCGGGTGGCCGGCGGGGGCTGGTGCGGCGTCCCGGTGGGGTACGGCGTACCCGCCGGGTGCGGGGTGCCCGTCCGGACCGGGGTGCCGCCCGGGTGCGGCGCACCGGCGGGGTAGGGGGTGATCGCGGTCGCCGCGTACGGCGAGACGGGCGGCGGGACGGGCGCCGGGTAGTAGGCGGCCGGGGTGGGTGCGGGGCGGCCGGCGTCCCAGACCGCGCGCAGGTCCATCCCCACGAAGTGCAGCGGCGCGCCGAACCAGAGCAGCACCAGCGCCACGGTGCCGACCTTGTCGAGCACGGTGCCGTCACTGTGTCCGCCGGCGATGCCGGCGCTGACCAGGAAGGCGAGGAACAGGCCGGTGAAGACCACCGCCCCGACGAAGTCGTAGGCCCGCCGCCGGCGGATCGCCAGCAGCAGCGAGGGGACCATCCCGAGCAGGCCGAAACTGAGCAGCGGGGCCAGGATGCACAGCGTCCGGCCGAGCGCCCCGTACGGGCCGGGGCCCGCCGCGGGACCGGTGCCGGGGCCCGGCAGGGGCACGGGTCCGGTCGGTGGGCCGGGGTAGTGCGCCCCGGCCGGTATGCCGCCGGCGGGCACGCCGCCGGGCGGTGGTCCGAACTGCCCGGGGTACTGCCCTGACATCTGCGCTCCTGAGCGGTGAGAACGGCGGTCGGCCGTGCCACGGACGATCCCCGCACACCGTACCGCCCACGACCGACCGGTCGGAGGCCTTCCCGGACAGCGGACCGCGCGGTGAGCGCCACGCGGGGGGCGTCGCGCGGGGAGCCGGGAGCGGCCGTGGATGTGACGCCGGGTCGGCGCCGCCGCCGACGGCCCGGGTCCGGTCGGGCCCGGGTCCGGCCCGGCCCGGCCGGCCTCAGGACTCGGCGGGCGGGGCCGGCGCGGGCAGGGTGCCGGTGGCCAGGCCGTCGGTGAGGGCCTGGGTGAGCGTACGGGCGAGGGCGGCGGCCTGTTGGAGGGTGGCGTCGAAGGCCGCGATCCGGGCGAAGGCGGCGCCGAGGGCGCGCTGTTCGGTGATCGGCAGGCGGGGCAGCTCGACCCGGCGGATGTCCAGGCGGACGGTGGTCGAGGCGTGGCTGGCGGCCCGTCGGGTGGAGGCGGTGGAGCGGAACTGACCGGCCAGGAACTCCGGGTCCAGCGCGGCCGGGTCGGGGCGCAGCAGGTGGAGCTGGCGGCCGAGCGCCGCGCCCACGAGCGGGCCGCCGGCCGGGACGACCCGGGCCACTCCCCCGCCGAGCGCGGGGACGAGGACGTCGCCGGGCCGCGTCCGGAGCTCGCCCGCCGCGCCCACCGGGCCGGCGGCGCCCGTACCGCCGGTGGCGCCGGCCGTTCCGCCGGTGGCGCCGGCAGGGGCGAGGACGGCGCTGGGCGGGTTGCCCGCGACGACGTCCTGGTCGGTCAGCACGGGCGTGCCCGAGTCGGCGGTGCCCTGGCCCGAGGCGTCCGCGGCCGGGCGGGCGGGCACGCCGGCCCCGGAGGAGTACAGCTCCAGCACACCGCTGCGGACCAGCTCCCCCACCGTGACCACCGGCCCGGTCGGTCCGGCCGCACCGACCGGGCCGGTGCCCGGAGCCGGGTCGGGCAGGAGCGCGGACGGCTCCCCCAGGCCGCCCAGCAGCTCGGTCAAGCGTCCGCTCAGGTGCGAGAGTTCGGCCGCGCCGCCGACCGGCGAGGCGGGCGGGACGTGGCGGGTCGGCGAGAGGTCGGTCTCGTCGTCGAGCAGGTCGATCGCGGCCATCGCCCGGTGGACGCCCGGCCGGTCCGGCGGCAGCGGCAGGCCCTCGCGGGCGGCCAGGTCGAACGCGCGCCAGGCGTTCAGGACGGTCCGGCGCAGCTCGGGCCAGCGGACCTTGTCCCGGCCGCCCTCCGCCCCGTCGGACGCGACGGCGAACGAGGCCGACGACGCGTCGAGCAGCAGCACCTGCCGGAAGTCGTCCCCCGGCCGGGGGGCGCGCAGCACCCACAGGTGGAGCGGCACCCCGTACGGCGGGGCGGCGCCGGCGGGGAGGGCGACGACGGCGCGCAGGGCGCCGGAGCGCAGCAGCTCGGCGCGGACCCGGCGGCCGGCCCGGCGGGTGGCGACGGTGGGCGGCAGCAGCAGCGCGGCGAGTCCGCCGGGGCGGGTGTGGGCGAGGCAGTGCAGCACCCAGGCGAGCTCGGACTCGCCGCGCGGCGGGACGAGGCCGCCCGGCCAGCGCGTGTCGAACTGCAACTCGTCGTAGCCCCACTCCCGTTCGTTGTACGGGGGCTGGCAGAGCACGGCCTCGAAGGTGTCGCCGGGGTAGCCGTCGGCGCGCAGGGCGTCGCCGGCCCGCAGCTCGACCGGGAGCGGCCCGGGGTCGCCGGCGGGGGTGTGCAGGGCGAGCCGCAGGAGGGCGAGCACCCCGGTGACGCGGTCGGCGTCCTGGCCGTAGCGGCCGGCGGTGGGCGGGAGGGCGAGCAGCAGGGGGCCGAGGCCGGTGGCCGGGTCCAGCACGGTGGCGGGGACGCCGGCGACGGCGGCGAGCAGTTCGGCGGCCTCGGGCGGGGTGGGGCTGAGCTGGCGGGAGTTGGCCTCGGCGTACCGGGTGAGCAGTTGCTCGAACGCGCCGGCGGCATCGGCGGCGGGGGTGCTGCCGGCCGGAGCGCCGGCGGCAGCGACGGTGGAGGCGCCGGCCACCGGAGCGCCGGCGGCAGCGGCCAGTCGGGCGAGCAGCCGGGCCAGGTCGAGCTGGGTGCTGCCGAGCAGGCCCGGGAGGCGGAGGGCGGCGGCGCCGTCCGGACCGAGCGTCGCGGCGGCGGCCTCGGCGAGGGCGCGGGGCAGCGCGGTGGCCAGCCGGGTGTCGGGCTCGGCGGCCAGGGCGGCCCAGCGCTCGGGCTCGCGGTGCAGCAGCAGGAGGACGGCACCGGCCTCGGCCAGCGGCGCGGCCGGGTGGCCGTCGGGGTCGCGGAGGGTCTCCAGCAGTTGCCAGACGCGCTCCAGCAGCGGGAGTTCGGCGAGCTTGCCCTGCGCGCGGAGCCAGCCGGCCACCTCGTCCAGCGCGAAGGTCGGGCTGGCGTCGGTACCGCCGACCGGGCGGGGGAAGTCGGCGTGCCGGCGGCGCCAGTTGCTCACGGCGGCCCGGCCGACCCCGGCCAGCCGGGCGATCTCGACGGCGGTCACCTCGGGACGGTCCGGCATGGGGGCTCCTTCGGCGACGCACGGACGGGGCGGGACTGGGCGGGACTGGGGGCAGGGCTGGGGGCGGGACGGGCCGAGCAACGCCGGACAGGAACAGGGCGGCGCAGGTGTGACCACACAGCATAGCCAGCGCCACCCCCGCGAGCGTTCACACGTGAACAGAGATGTTTCCTGAATGCCCGTTGACATCGTTCACAGTGAATGGTGTGATCTACCTGTCGCCGACGCAGCCGAGCGCCGGCGGCCCAGGACCGAGAACCGGGAGAAACCGATGTCCGTCGCCACCACCGCGCGCCGCACCCGCCGCAACGCCGCCCTGCTGCTGGGCGCCGCGCTGGTCGCGCTCACCGCGACCGCCTGCAACTCCACCGCCGGCTCCACCGTCGCCACCGAGCCCAAGCAGACCGCCGCGGCGACCTCCGCCCCCGGCGCGGCGACCGGCGCCGCCGCCGCGCCCGCCGGGACCAAGCCGGCAGACGCGCCGAAGGCCGCGGCCAAGGTGGGCGACACCATCGCGCTCAAGGGCATGGAGAAGGGCAACACCGCCGACGTCACCGCGGTGAAGCTGGTCGACCCGGCCGAGAGCGCGAACGAGTTCCTCAAGCCCGCCGACGGCAAGCGGTACGTCGCGGTGCAGTTCCAGATCAAGGCCACCGGCACCCAGGCCTACGGCGAGTCCCCGCTGAGCAGCGCCAAGGTGGTCGACGCCCAGGGCCAGTCGTACGGCCCGACGTTCGCCGAGACCAAGGCCGGCCCGGACTTCCAGACCCCCACCAACATCGCCTCCGGCGAGACCGGCAAGGGCTTCGTGACCTTCGAGGTGCCGACCGACGCCAAGATCGACAAGATCCAGTTCGCCCTGGACAACGGCTTCGCCAACCAGGTCGGCCAGTGGAAGATCGGCTGACGCCCCTGTTCACACCCGACCGGGGCCGTTCCCGCCGTCAGGCCGGCGCGCACCGCCCCCCGCCCCGCACCGCTGCAGCCCGCCGATGCAGAACGGCGGTCCCGGGCACCGTGGCCCGAGACCGCCGTTCACTCCCCGCCTCCACCGAGGCGGGCCGCTCACTCCGCGCGCGCTACTTCTTCGCCCCCGCCAGGTCGTCGAACATCGCGGACAGGAACTCCCGGCACCAGGCCAGCAGCTCGCGCCCCACCAGCGGCTTGCCCCCGATCCGCCCGGTGGCCGGCCGGGGCACCAGCAGCTGCTGGGTGGCCGCCTTCACCTGACTGCGCGGGTAGAGCCGGTTCAGCCGCAGCTGCTGCGACTCCCGCAGCTCCACCGGGCCGAACCGGATGCTGGTGCCCTGCAGGGTGATGTCCGCGATCCCGCAGCGGCGGGCGTACAGCCGCAGCGCCGCCACCAGCAGCAGGTTCTCCACCGGCTCGGGCAGCTTGCCGTATCGGTCGACCAGCTCGTCCCGGACGTGCTTGATGTCCTCCTCCGAGTTGACCGCCGCGATCGAGCGGTAGGCCTGGAGCCGCAGCCGCTCGCCGGGGGCGTAGTCGTGCGGCACGTGGGCGTCCACCGGCAGCTCGATCTTCACCTCCAGCGGCTCCTCCTCCGGCTCGCCGCCGCCGTTGGCCAGCGACTCGCGGAACTCGGCCACCGCCTCGCCGACCATCCGCATGTAGAGGTCGAAGCCGACGCCCGCGATGTGCCCGGACTGCTCGCCGCCGAGCAGGTTGCCGGCGCCGCGGATCTCCAGGTCCTTCATCGCCACGTACATGCCGGCGCCCATCTCGGTGTGCTGGGCGATGGTGGCGAGGCGCTCGTGGGCGGTCTCGGTCAGCGGCTTCTCCGGCGGGTAGAGCATGTAGGCGTAGCCGCGCTCGCGACCACGGCCCACCCGGCCGCGCAGCTGGTGCAGCTGGGAGAGGCCGAAGGTGTCGCCGCGCTCGACGATCAGGGTGTTGGCGTTGGAGATGTCGATGCCCGACTCCACGATGGTGGTCGACACCAGGACGTCGAACTCCTTCTCCCAGAAGTCGACGACCACCTTCTCCAGCTGGGTCTCCCCCATCTGCCCGTGCGCGGTGGCGACCCGCGCCTCGGGGACGAGGTCCTTCAGCCGGGCCGCCGCCTTGTCGATCGACTCGACCCGGTTGTGGATGTAGAACACCTGGCCCTCGCGCAGGAGTTCACGCCGGATCGCGGCCGAGATCTGCTTCTCGTCGTACGGGCCGACGAAGGTCAGCACCGGGTGCCGCTCCTCCGGCGGGGTGGTGATCGTGGACATCTCGCGGATGCCGGTGACCGCCATCTCCAGGGTGCGCGGGATCGGCGTCGCCGACATCGTCAGCACGTCGACGTTGGCGCGCAGCTTCTTCAGCTGCTCCTTGTGCTCGACGCCGAAGCGCTGCTCCTCGTCGACGATGACCAGGCCGAGATCCTTGAACCGGGTCTCGGAGGAGAACAGCCGGTGGGTGCCGATCACGACGTCCACCGAGCCCTCGAACAGCCCCTCCAGCACCGCCTTCGCCTCGGAGTCGGTCTGGAACCGGGACAGCGCCTTCACCGTGACCGGGAAGTTGGCGTACCGCTCGGCGAAGGTCGAGAAGTGCTGCTGCACCAGCAGCGTGGTCGGCACCAGCACCGCCACCTGCTTGCCGTCCTGCACCGCCTTGAAGGCGGCCCGGACGGCGATCTCGGTCTTGCCGTAGCCGACGTCGCCGCAGATCAGGCGGTCCATCGGGACGGACTTCTCCATGTCCGACTTGACCTCGGCGATGGTGGTCAGCTGGTCCGGCGTCTCCGCGTACGGGAAGGCGTCCTCCAGCTCGCGCTGCCACGGGGTGTCCGGGCCGAAGGTGTGGCCGGGCGCCGCCATCCGGGCCGAGTACAGCTTGATCAGGTCGGCGGCGATCTCCTTGACCGCCTTCTTGGCGCGCTGCTTGGTCTTCGCCCAGTCCGCGCCGCCCAGCCGGTGCAGCGTCGGGGCCTCGCCGCCGACGTACTTGGTGACCTGGTCCAGCTGGTCGGTCGGCACGAAGAGCCGGTCGCCGGGGTGGCCGCGCTTGGCCGGGGCGTACTCCAGCACCAGGTACTCGCGGGTGGCGCCCTGCACCGTGCGCTGCACCATCTCGACGTAGCGGCCGACGCCGTGCGCCTCGTGGACGACGTAGTCGCCGGCCACCAGGGCCAGCGGGTCGATCGCGTTGCGGCGGCGGGACGGCATCCGCCGCATGTCCTTGGTGGAGGACTTCTGGCCGGAGAGGTCGGTCTCGGTGACGACGGTCAGCTTGAGGGCCTCGTCGACGAAGCCGTGCTCGATCGAGCCGCAGGAGACGTAGACGACGTCCCGGGTGGGCGCCTCGGCGAGGTCGGCCACCAGCCGCGCCGGGATGCCCTCGTTGCCGAGCACCTCGGCGAGCCGGCTCGCCGGGCCGTGGCCCTCCGTCACCATGACGACCCGCCAGTCGGCGGCCAGCCGCTCCTTGGCGTCGGCGATCGCCCGCGCGGTGTCGCCGCGGTAGGCCTCGACGGCGTGCATGCCCAGGGTCAGCGTGTTGGCGTCGAACTCCAGCACCTCGCTGACGCTGGACTCGCTGGTCGCGAACGGGCTGACCGACCACCAGGGCAGGCCGATCTCGGCCGCGTGCTCGCGGACGTCCGCCAGCGACCAGAGCGAGGCGGCGGAGACGTCGATCGCCTCCAGGTCGATCGGCCGGTCGCCGCCGGCCGCGGCCGCCACCCAGGACGCGTGCAGGAACTCCTGACTGGTCGCCACCAGGTCGGCGGCCCGGGTGCGGACCCGCTCCGGGTCGCAGACCACGGCGACCGAGCCGAGCGGCAGCACGTCCAGCAGCAGCTCCATGTCGTCCACCAGCACCGGCGCCAGCGACTCCATGCCCTCGACCGCGATGCCCTCGGCGATCCGGTCCAGGATCTCGGCCAGCCCGGGGTGCTCGGCGGACAGCTCGGCGGCCCGGGCCCGCACCTCGTCGGTCAGCAGCAGCTCGCGGCAGGGCGGCGCCCAGAGGCCGTGCTCGGCGATCTCCAGCGACCGCTGGTCGGCCACCTTGAAGTAGCGGATCTCCTCGACGTCGTCGCCCCAGAACTCCACCCGCAGCGGGTGCTCCTCGGTCGGCGGGAAGACGTCCAGGATTCCGCCGCGCACCGCGAACTCGCCGCGCTTCTCGACCAGTTCGACCCGGGCGTAGGCGGCCGCGGCGAGCCGGCGGGCCACCTCCTCCAGGTCGTGCGACTCACCCCGCTGCACCGCGACCGGCTCCAGCTCGGCGAGCCCCTTCACCTGCGGCTGGAGCACCGAGCGGACCGGCGCCACCACCACCTGCACCGGCCCGGCGGCCAGGTCGTCCGCCCGCGGGTGCACGATCCGGCGCAGCACGGCCAGCCGGCGGCCGACCGTGTCCGAGCGCGGCGAGAGCCGCTCGTGCGGCAGCGTCTCCCAGGCCGGGAACTCGGCCACGGCGTCGGGCGGCAGCAGCGAGCGGAGGGAGGCGGCGAGGTCCTCGGCCTCCCGGCCGGTCGCGGTGACGGCCAGGACCGGCCGGCCGCGCTCGCCCGCCGCCTGGCCGGCCAGCGCGCGGGCCAGTGCGGCGATGGCGAACGGCCTGGCGGCGGGCGGGCCGACCAGGTCGAGATGGTGGCGGCCGCCCGCCGCCGGCCCGGTGGCGGTCGCGGCCTCGATCGCCTCGGCGAGCGCCGCGTCCCGCGCGACGACATCGAGCAGTCCGGTCAGGCTCATCTGGAGTCTCTTCTTCGTCCCGTGGCTGGTGCTGCCCCCGACGCGGGAGAGGCCCGCCGGGGCAACGCGAACGGCCCGGCGCGCCCAGCGGCCGGGGGTCTCCAGCCTACGCCGCGGCGCCGACACGTACGCGACACGCGACCCCGGCACGACCGGGGCGGCCACCGGGCGCGGGCCCGGTGGGCGCCCCGCCACGGAGAAGCGCCGGAGAACCCGGGGAATCAATGACGTGTCCACGACCAATCCGGGTCGCGGACGAATCACCGGCCCGGGGCCGGGCCCGCGCCTCCGCGATCTGCCACGAACTGGACATACTCCTGTCACTGCCCGTCCATGGAGATCGCGCACCATGGTGAACGTGCCCGCCGCACCCAACCGTGGGGGATGGCTGCGGTGGCACAGTCGCACACCCGATGGGGGTCGGGGGTGCGAGGCCGGGCGGCCCTGGGTGGGGGCGCCCGCCCAAGCGCCGGGAACCGTGGCGCCCTTTCCTGGAGGGCGCCACGGGTCTCGGCCTCTTTCGTCCTCCCACCCCGTTCCACCGTCCCCCCTTTCGCCTCTCCCGCACCTCTCGCACCGCCCGCCCCGGTCCGCGGGCACCCGCCCTGCGGGCCGCACGTTCCGCACTGCGCCGTTTTGCGCATACCGGCACACGGCCCGCCACCGCTCCCTACCCTGTTGTGAAGACCGTGTGGGGACGCCCGGAGGGGCCAGGGGGCGTCGCGATGGAGGGGGTTCTTCGTCATGCGCGTTGTCATCGCAGGCCAGGGCTACGTGGGGCTGCCGCTGGCGGTCCGGGCCGCCGAGGTGGGGCACCGGGTGATCGGCTACGACGTGGACGAGCGCCGGATCAAACGGCTGGCGATCGGCGAGTCGTACGTCGAGGACATCCCCGCCGAGCGGCTGCGGCCGCTGCTGGAGAACGGGACGTACCTGCCGTCGGCCGAGCCAGCCGACGTGGCGGGCTTCGACATCGCGGTGATCACCGTGCCGACCCCGCTGCGCGACGGCGCACCCGACCTCTCCTTCATCGAGGCCTCGGCCCGGCTGCTCGCCCAGCACCTGCGGCCGGGGGCGACCGTCGTCCTGGAGTCGACCACCTACCCGGGCACCACCGAGGAACTGCTCGCGCCGCTGCTGGAGGAGGGGTCGGGGCTGACCGCCGGCCGGGACTTCCACCTCGGCTACAGCCCCGAGCGGATCGACCCGGGCAATCCGACCTGGCGGTTGGAGAACACCCCCAAGGTGGTGTCGGGGATCGACCCGGCGGCGCTGGCCGCGGTCGAGGGCTTCTACGGGCAGCTGGTCGAGCGGACGGTACCGGTCTCCTCCTGCAAGGAGGCCGAGTTGACCAAGCTGCTGGAGAACACCTTCCGGCACGTCAACATCGCGCTGGTCAACGAGCTGGCCATGTTCGCGCACGACCTCGGCATCGACGTCTGGGAGGCGATCGACGCCGCCTCCACCAAGCCGTTCGGCTACCTGCGCTTCACCCCGGGCCCCGGCGTCGGCGGGCACTGCCTGCCGATCGACCCGTCCTACCTCTCCTGGCGGGTGGAGCGGGCCCTCGGCCAGTCCTTCCGCTTCGTCGAGCTGGCCAACGATGTGAACAGCCACATGCCCGACTACGTGGTGCGCCGGCTCGGCGAGGCGCTGAACGAGCGCCGGCGCTCGGTGAAGGGCTCCCGGGTGCTGCTGCTCGGGCTCGCGTACAAGAAGAACACCGGCGACGCCCGCGAGACGCCGGCCGCCCGGATCGCCGAGCTGCTGACCAGGATGGGCGCCGAGGTCCGGGCCGCCGACCCGCACGTGGTGGTCGGTGTGCACGTCCCGGAGCCGGTGATCCCCGGCCAGCGGGCCGCCGAGCAGGACCCGCACGGCGATCCGTTCGCCGCCGTCCGCCGGGTCGAGGCCACGCCGGAGGAGTTGGCCGCCGCGGACGCCGTGGTGCTGCTGGCCGACCACGACGACTTCGACTACGAGGCCGTGACCACGCACGCCCGGTACGTGCTGGACTGCCGCCGCCGGCTCTCGGGCGCGGCCGTCGAGGTGCTCTGACCGCGGGAACGGCGCGCTGCCGGGCGTCCGCACCCGCCCGGCACCGCGCCCGTCCCGCGCCCGCTACCAGCGGGAGAGGTTGATGTCGTACATCATCACCTGGTGGCCCTGGTTGCCGTTGAAGTCGTACTGCTCCCAGTTGAAGACGGTCCAGGAGCCCATCCCGCCCCCGAGGTAGGTGATCACCTTGTTGTTGCCCGCGTCGATCCGGTCGACGTTGTAGATGCGCACCGCCGTCCAGCCGTCGTTCGCGAAGCAGAGCCGGCCGCTGTAGCCGTAGTTGTACACCTTCGCGAAATCGGTGCGGTTTCCGCACTCGACCCGGTTCACCGCGTTCGCGGCGGTCGCCGGGAGCAGTGCGGCCGCGGCGGCGGCGATCCCGGCGAGCACACCGATCCGGCGTGCCACGGCTTTTCCTGAGCGGCGTTCGAGGCGCGGAGCTGCGGGATTTGTGCGGTGAATCATGAAACCCCTCCATCGGCAGCGGTTGCGACTCCAGAGATTTACATGGAGACCTACCCCCGAACAGTTGATTTCCGGCCAAGCCGCCATCGCCCGCGATACCCCGGGATCGGGCCGAAGTGGAATGCGCTAGGGTCCGGACAAGCTTGCCGCGCTTGAGGATCGGAGCAAAGGGTTGGCACTGCCGGCACATTTCGGACGATTCACCGCCATAGCCCTTGCGGGCTTTTTGGCCGTCCTTTCCACGGCTTGCACCGACGCGCCCGGCGAGGGCCCGGCGGATTCCCCGGCCAAGCCGCCGCCGATCGCCGACCCGAAACCGCCGGAATCGGGGCGCGGCGGAATGACCGGACTGCCGCTCTCCGCTTATCAGGCCAATGACCAGGATGCCGTGAAAGAGATTCGGGCGAGAAATGCGCTGATCGTCTCGTGCATGCGGCGGGCGGGGTACACCGGGTTCACCGGCGACGGCCTCCAGGCCGCCCGGGCGCCGGACGACGCGACCGCCCTGCCGGCCGGCGGCTGGGGGTACCTCGGGGCGGAGGCGGCCGCCACCCAGGGGTTCCACCCACCGAAGCGGCCTCGGCCCACGACCGGGCCGGCCGCCGGCTCCGGCGAGGCGTACGACGGCACCCGGGTGGACTGCGACCGGCAGGCGGCGGAGCGGATCGGCGCGCCGCCCGGGGCGGGGGCGGAGCTGATCGGCCGGCTCTTCGACGAGTCGATCGGGGCGACCGGCCGGGACGGCCGGGTGGTCGCGGCCACCAAGGAGTGGTCGGCCTGCATGACCGCCGCCGGCTTCCGGGCCGACGACCCCGCGGCCCTGGCCGAACGGTTCCGCGGCGCCCCGGAGACCACCCCCGCCGAGCTGGCGACGGCCCGCGCCGACGCGGACTGCACCGCCCGCGTCAACCTGGCCGGGATCTGGTTCGCCGTGCTGGCCGGCTACCAGCGGCAGCAGATCGAGCGCAACGCACAGGCCCTGACCGCCCACCAGGAGGCGGTCAGGGCCCAGGAGGCGAAGCTGGCACAACTGCTCGCGGGTGAGGGCTCCTAGGGTGTGTCCCGGACGTGCCCGGCGGGCGCGCCCGGCCCAGGGCCCCGGCGGGCCGTCAGCGCCGCTTGTAGCTCACCGTGTTCGGGGTGGCGTAGTCGCTCCCGTCGTCGACGATCACGATCTTCGGAATGATCCGGGTCTCCTCCTCGGTCCGCTTCCCGCCGTCCGCGGGCGCACCCGGGGCCGACGCGGCGCCCGGCGGCGAGGACGGGCGGGGCGGCATCGCGGAGACCGCGGAGCTCCCGGTGGGCACGGGGCTCCCGGATGCCGCGGCGGGCACGGAGCCCGCGGGCGCCACCGGGCCCGGCGTGACCGGCCCCGGCGTGACCGCGGCGGGGACGACCCGGCCGGGGGTGACCGCCGCGAGCACCGCGGTGGCCGCGTCGGCGGCGGGGGCGACGTCCTTGCGCAGGTCGGCCACCGGGATCTCGCCGGTGTCCGCCTCGGAGTCCACCGCCGGCGCACCCTCCGCAGGCTCCACCGCCCCGGGCTCCACGGCACCGGGTTCCACCGCCCCGGGCTCCACGGCCGCGGTCTCCACGGCCCCGGCCGCCTCGACCTGCTCGGCGGGCTCGATCGCGCCCACGGCCGCGCCGGTGAGCGAGGCCAGGGTGCCCTTGATGTGGTCCAGGTGCTGCTGCACCGTCTCCTGCCGGGCGGCGAACTCGCGCTGCTCGCGTTCGCTCGTCGCGTTGATCCGCTCGGCCTCGCGCCGGGCCTGCTCGATCAGCTCGTCCGCCCGGGCCTGCGCCTCGGCGTCCGACTGCTTGATCCGGCCGAGCACGGCCTCGCGGTGCTGCTCGGCCTCCTTCACCCGGCGCTCGGCGGTCGCCGAGACCGCGGAGTCCTCGCCGTCGGCCTTGGCCTCGGCGGCGGCGAAGGACTCGTCGGCCGCCCGGCGGAGCTCGGCCAGCTTGGCCTCGGCCCGCTCGGAGGCCTCGGCCGCCGCGACCCGCACCTTGGCGGCGTGCGCGGTGGCGGAGTCCCGGACGGAGCGGGACTCGCGGTCGGCGTCGGCCCGGACCGTCTCGGCCTCGGCCCTGGTCCGCTCGTCGGTGCGGCGGGCGGCCTGGTCGGCCTCGGACCGGGTGGTGGCGGCGTACTCCTTGGCGGACCGGGCGAGGTCCTGGCCGGCCTCGTAGACCTCGTCGCGGAGGTCCTCGGCGAACCGCTCGGCCGCCTCCCGGACGGCCCGGGCCTCGTTCTCGGCCATCCGGGCCAGACCTGCGGCCTGGTCGCTGAGCACGTGGTAGTCCGGATCCGGAGCATCGGCGGCGGCCTGCCGGATCTCGGCGAGGCGGCGCTCCATCTCCCGGATTCCGGCGCCCAGCACGCTCAGCCGCTCCCACGCCTCGTCGCGCTGGGCGGTGAGAGCCACCAGGGCTCGGTCGACCTGCTCGGGCGCGTATCCGCGCCGGGCAGCGGTGAAGCCGTACTGGGGGACGGCGTCGCTCATGGGCTCTCTTCCCCTCGGGTCGCGGGCTGCGGAGCCCATGATCGGACGGAACGGACGGATCCGGAACCGGATGCCGGAACCAGGTCCGGATTCGCACGTCACACGGATCGGAACATGTCGAGGAGTGGGTGAATACACCCATCCTCTTGACCTATTTTGCGCAGATCGGGGCGAAACCCCAACGAGGCAGAGCCGCCGCGGCATGCCGAAGGGGTCGTCCCGGCCACCGGAACGACCCCTTCCACCTGCATGGATCCACGACGGTCCGCTACAGCAGGCCGTCCCAGAACTGCTCCAGCAGAACGGCCCACCAGGTGTCCGCGGACTGCAGGGCCGCCGGGTCGATCGCGGCGAGCTGGGCCTGGAAGTCGGTCGTCCAGCGACCGGCCTGGTCAGGCGTCAGCCCGTACCGCAGCCGCCACATCCGGCCCAGCAGGGCCAGGGCGCGGACGAACTCCGGTACACCGCTGTTGACGAAGCGGGGCGGCTCGCCGGTTCCCTCCAGGTCCACCGCGACCACGTGCGCGGTGCCGTACTGGACGCAGAGCTGGCGGCCGTAGTCGTTGCCGAGCACCAGGTAGCCGCCGAAGTCCGGGCCGCCGGTCAGGCCGCGCTCGGCGGCCAGCTCGGCGAGCGTCGGGATCGGGCGGCCCTCCTGGGCCTGCGCCCAGAAGAACGGCCCGAACTCGCGCGGCAGGCCGGCCCACATCAGGGTCTGCGCCACCGGCTCCGGGACGCCCTGGCGGGCGACGGCACGCTGCTCGAAGCGGAACACGTTCTGGCCGAACGCCTGGCCGAGCTCCTGGGCCAGCTGCTGCGACGCGATCGGCGGCAGCGGCGGGACGGTGCCCGGCGCGGGCAGCGGCACCCGGAACGGCCGGACCCGCTGGGGGCCGGAGGCCAGCTGGTGCAGCTCGTCCAGGTGGTCGAGCAGCTGGGCCATGCCGGCCTGCCGGGAGTGGTGGTCGCGGCCGTAGTCGGCGGTGTGGGTGAGCCGGACGTTCGGCCAGGAGGCCGCGATCATGCGGTTGCAGTAGCCGCCCGGCAGGTCGCAGGACTCCAGCTCGGTGTAGAGCTCCAGCACCTGCTCCGGCGGGACGTTCAGCCGGCGCAGGTCCTGCAGGATCTTCCACTCCGGGTGCGGGGTGCCGGGCTCGCTGCGGTGCAGCAGCTTCTGCTCGGAGCCGTCCGGACCGCGGTAGCTGAGCGCCGCGAAGTAGCCCGGGCCGACGGCGGGCACGCCGGGCGGCACCGGGGCGCCCTGCGGCGGTCCGGCGACGGCGGCGGGCGGGACGGCCGGGGCCGCCGCCGGGGCGGGCGCGCCGGCCGAGGGCGCACCGGGGTAGCCGTAGCCGGCCGAGGGCGCACCCGGGCCGCCCGGACCGGGCGGCGGCGGGACGGCGGGCCCGCCTGACGGCGGGGTGCCGGGGTCGGCGGGCGCGCCCGGGGCGCCGCCGAGCAGCGCCGGGTCGATCGCGCTCGCCAGCTGGGTGCGCTCGTACGCCACGCCGGCGCCGGGCGCGCCGGACTCGGCGGCCGGCGGCGGGGCGTCGGCGCCGCGCAGGCCCGCCGGCGGCGGGGGCGGCGGCGTGCTGTCGGCGTTGCGGCCGCCGGCACCGGCCGCGGGACCGCCGGAGCCCGGGGCGTGCCGCAGCTCGCCCGGCGGGGGCGGCGGCGGGGCCGAGCCGGGGCTGCGGCCGAGCGAGACCGGGGAGCCGGCCGGGCCGGACGCGCCGCCGCGCAGGGCGGCGGGCGGGGGCGGCGGCGGGGTGGAGGCGGGGTTGCGGCCGCGAACGCCCTGCGCCGCGTCGGCGCCCGGGGCGCCGGCCGGGATCCCGCCGGGCGGCGTGCCGGGCGCGCCGGGCCCGGGGGCGCCGGGCAGGCCGGCCAGGCCCGGCAGACCGTCCGGCGGCGCCAGCATCGTCGGCGCGTGATCGACGGCCGCACCACCCGGCGGCGGGACGCCGGGCCCGGGGGCGCCGGGCAGGCCGGCCAGACCCGGCAGACCGTCCGGCGGCGCCAGCATCGTCGGGGCGTGTTCGACCGCCGGACCGCCCGGCGGCGGGGTCGCGGGCGTGCCGGGGGCGGGCACGCCGTACGGCGGCGTCCCGGGGACCGGCGTGCCGGGCACGGGCGTGCCGGGGCCGGGCGCACCCGGCAGGCCGGCCAGGCCGGGCAGGCCGTCCGGCGGCGCCAGCAGCGTCGGCGCGGGTGCGGCCGCGGCGGGCGGGGCCGGCGGCATGCCGGGGACCGGCGTGCCCGGCACGGGCGTGCCGGGGCCGGACCCACCGGGCAGTCCGGCCAGGCTCGGCAGCAGCTCGGTGGCCGCCTCGGAGCCGGGGCCCGGCGCGCCGGGCAGGCCGGCACCGTTGGTCCGCAGGCCGTCGGGCAGCAGTACGGTCGCCGCCTCCGCTCCGCCCGCCGCCGGCGGGGCGGCCAGGGGCTCCGGGGCCACGGACGGCGCCGCCGGCGGCGGGCCGGCCGGCTCGTCGTGGGCGGGCGGCGGGGCCAGCATGGTCGGCGCGTCACCGGCCGGCCGCTCGGAGACCGGCGGCGTGGTCAGCACCGCGGGCGCCGGGACGGCGGGCGGCGCCGGCGGGGCCTGGGCCGGGACGGCCGCCGGCGGGGCTTGAACCGGGACGGCCGGTTCTGCGGCGGCGGCAGCGGCCGGAGCCGGCGCCCCCAGGCGCTCGGCCTCGGCGGCGATCGCCGCCTCGCCGGCCTCCTGGAGCCACTGCGGCGGGCTGAGCAGGAAGGACGTCGCCTCGACCGGTCCGGGCGCGGGCCGCGCCGCCCCGGCCGGGTTGGCCGCGACCGGGCGGCCGTAGACCTCCTCGAACTGCCGGACCACCTCGTTGACCGGCAGTGCGGGCCAGAGCGTGCTGGCGCCGGAGTCCCGGGCGATCACCAGCCGGGCCTCGCCGGCCGAGCCGTCGTCACCGCCCGGGTCGCCGTCGGCGGGCCCGACCGCCCAGCAGACGAAGCCCAGGTCGAACTCCCGGACCCGCACCTCGCGCTGCTGCGAACGCGTCACCCCGCCGTTGATCCACTCGTCGGCGAGCTCCTGCGCCTGCGCGTACGTCACCACGCCCGGTTCACCCCTGTCCCCTTCGTCCCCGCTTGTTCCACCATCACCGCAAGCGCCGCCGGCGGCCCGGCCGGCGCCACCGCACCCGACGGAGCCACGTCAGCCCACCGGCACGGCGCGGGCGAACCCGCCGTCCACCATCAGCTCAGCCACCGTCTCCAGCTCCGGCGGGCTGCCGGCCAGCCGGAGCAGGAAGGCGTCGAAGTCCTCGCCGCAGGGCAGCAGCAGCCGGGCGACGCGGTCCTCGGGCGCCTCGGGCGCGCCGCTGTCGCGGGCGTCGTCGTACAGGCAGAACCAGACCGAGCCGGCCCGCTCGCCGCGCACCTTGAGCGCCAGGATGCCGCCCTGGACGTAGGCGATGCCGAGGTAGTCCTTGGTGAGGTGGTCGCGCAGGCACTTGTTGGCGTAGACGACGTCCTCGGTCCCGTACTCCTCGCTGAGGGTCAGGAACGGCTGGTCGAGCAGCATGCCGAGCTCGGGGTCGAGCGCGACGCCGACCGGGGCGCGGCCGCCGCCGAGCTTGAGGAAGGTCCGGTAGGCGCCGGGCAGCCGGTAGCCGAGGCGCTCCTCGGCCCGCTGCACGAGGTCCTCCGGGACGCCGATCGGGTCGCCGCCGTCCCTGGCGAGCGAGAAGTGCACGGGCCGGTGCTCCTGGAGCGGGCGGGTGCCGCGGCGGCCGTGGTCGGCGGAGGAGGTGGCCAGGCCGCCGTGGTGCCGCAGCAGGGCCTTGACCTCGACCGGGACGAGCTCCATCCGGCGCCAGCCGGGCGCGGCCCGGCCCACCGCGTGGTGCCAGGTCCAGCCGGGCGGGGTGGCGACGGCGGTCTCCAGGTCGGCCCAGAGCGGGTGGCCCTGGGTGAACTGCGCGGCGTTGGCCGAGACGTAGTCGGTCAGCCGCAGCTCGTCGACGCCGAAGCCCGCGGGCGGGTCGGCGACCTCGGCCACGGCCGCCGCGTAGGGGCCGAAGTCCGGGTAGCCGTACTCGTCCACCCGGACCCCGGCGGGGTGCCGCTCCGCGCGGACCGGGTCCGGGAACTGCACCACCTGACCTGCGTACGCCGCGTTCGGTGCGGCGGCGACGCCGGGCCGACCTGTCGTCATCTGGGAGCCCCCACTGGCTGCTGCAAATTCTCCGTGCCTGCTGGCTACCAGCGTAGGGGGTCGGCCCCGGACCCGGACCCCCGCCCGGGGGACCGGGACCACCGTGGGGGTCGGCGGGGGTCAGGACACGAGCGCCTTGGCCAGGGCCTCGGCGACGCGCTCCTGCTGGGCATCGGTGATCTGCGGGAAGAGCGGCAGGGTGAGCAGCTCCCGGGCGGCCCGCTCGGCGACCGGGAACGCGCCCTCGCCGTGGCCGAGGTGACGGAACGCCGGTTGCAGGTGGACCGGCACGGGGTAGTGGACGCCGGCGCCGATGCCGGCCTCCCGGAGCGCGGCCAGGACGGCGTCGCGGTCCCGACCGGGCCCGATCCGCACCGCGTACAGGTGCCAGACGTGCTCGTTGCCGGGCGCCGTCCGCGGCAGGGTGATGCCGTCGAACCCGGCCAGCAGCCGGTGGTAGCGCTCGGCGGCCGCCCGGCGGGCCGCGTTCCAGGCGGGCAGCCGGCGCAGCTTGGCCCGCAGCACCACGGCCTGGAGCGCGTCCAGCCGCGAGTTGAAGCCGAACCGCTCGTGCACGTACTTGCGGTCCGAGCCGTGGTCGCCGATCAGCCGGACCGCCGCGGCCAGCCCGTCGTCGTCGGTGGTGACGGCGCCCGCGTCGCCGTACGCGCCGAGGTTCTTGCCGGGGTAGAAGCTGGTGGCGGCGATCCGGCCGTGCAGCGCCCGGCCGTCCTGGCGGGCGCCCTGGGACTGCGCGGCGTCCTCCACCACGGGCCGGTCGCCGGCCAGCTCCAGCAGCGCCGCCATCGGGGCGAGCTGGCCGTTGAGGTGGACCGGGAGCAGCGCCGCGGCCTGCGGCAGGACGTCCGCCACCCGGGCCGGGTCGATCAGCAGGTGGTCGTCGTCGGCGTCGACCAGGACCGGGCGCAGTCCGGCCCGGACCACGGCCTCGGCGGTGGCGACGAAGGTGTTGGCGGGCAGCACCACCCCGCCGCCGGGCGGCAGGTCCAGGGCGCGCAGGGCCAGTTCGAGGGCGTCGGTCCCGTTGGCGGCGCCGACGCAGTGCCGGGTGCCGGAGAAGGCGGCGTACTCCTCCTCGAAGCCGGCCGCCTCCGGACCCCTGATGTAGCCGCCGGTGGCGAGCACCCGGTCGAAGCCGGCCCGGACCTCGGCCTCCACCTCGGCGTGCGCGGCCTTGAGGTCGACGAGCGGGACGGTCGTGTCGGTGGTCATCCCTGGTTCCCTTCAGCTCCGGCGGAGGGCGTCGAGCAGGGCGCCGGCCACGCGGTCCTGCTGCTCCTCGGTGAGGGCGTGGTAGAGCGGCAGGATCAGCGAGCGGTGGGTGAGCAGCTCGGTGGCGGGCAGCGGCACCCGGGCGGTGCCCTTGTACGGGGCCTCCAGGTGGGCGGCCATGATGCCGCGCCGGGCGGAGACGCCGGCTTCGGCCAGCGCGGCGAGCACCGCCCCGCGGTCGGGGGCGCCGTCCGGCAGCAGCAGCCAGCAGGACTGGTAGTTGGTGGTGCCGTGCTCCGGGTCGGCGACCAGGCGGGCGCCGGTGCCGGCGAGCAGCTCGCGGTAGCGGGCCGCGAGCTCCCGCCGCCGGGCGACCATGGCCGGCAGCTTGCCCAGCTGCACCAGGCCGACGGCGGCCTGGATGTCGGTCATCCGGTAGTTGAAGCCGATCTCGTCGTACGTCTCCAGCACGCCCGCCCCGCCGGCGGCGGCGTGCCGGTCCGCGGCCGAGACGCTCATCCCGTGCTCGCGCAGCCGCCGCAGCCGGGCGGCGAGCTCGCCGTCCCGGCAGGTGACCATGCCGCCCTCGCCGGTGGTGAGCACCTTGCGCGGGTGGAAGGAGTAGGCGGCGATCTCCGCCGTGGCGCCCGCCGGCCGGCCGCGGTACACCGAGCCGGCGCCGCACGCGGCGTCCTCGACCACGGTGGCGCCGCGCGGTTCGACCAGCGCCCGGACGCCGTCCAGGTCGACCGGCACACCGCCCTGGTCGACGGCGACGACGGCCTTCGTCCGCGCGGTGAGCAGGGGTTCGACGGTGGCGGCGGTGAGGTTGCCGGTGACCGGGTCGACGTCGGCGAAGACCGGGACGGCGCCGACGTAGGTGACGGCGTTGGCGGTGGCCACGAAGGAGAGGGAGGGCACCACCACCTCGTCGCCCGGCCCGACGCCGGCGCCGATCAGCGCCAGGTGCAGTGCGGTGGTGCAGGAGGAGACGGCGACGGCGTGCGGCACCCCGAGGTGCTCGGCGAAGGCCCGCTCGAACGCGGCCACCCGGGGGCCCTGGGCCACCCAGCCGGAGCGGACGGCCTCGGCGGCGGCCGCGGCCTCCTCCTCGCCGAGCCAGGGCAGCATGACGGGGACGGCGGGCGCCGCGGGGGCGGTGCTGGACACGGCTCTGCTCCGAACTGCCGGACGGGAAGGGGGGTTCACTGCTCGCGCCACCAGGCGACCAGCCGGCGCAGGCCCTCGTCGAGGCCCAGCTCGGGCTTCCAGCCGAGGTCGCGCTCGGCGGCGGAGATGTCCGCCACCCGGCGGACCACGCCGCCGGCGGTGCCCCGGGCCGGGCCGTGCTCGACGTCCAGGTCGGGGCGGTCCATCGCGGAGAGCAGCGCGTCGGCCAGGCCGCGCAACGAGACCTCGGTGGAGCTGGCGATGTTGTAGACCCGGTCGGTGACGGGCGCGGCGGCGGCCAGCAGGTTGGCCCGGGCGATGTCCTCGGTGTAGACGAAGTCCATGGTCTGCGCGCCGTCGCCGAAGATCAGCGGCGGCTCCCCGGCGGCGATCCGCTCCATCCAGCGGATGAACACCTCGGTGTACTTGCCGTGCACGTCCATCCGGGGCCCGTACACGTTGAAGTACCGCAGCGCGACGTAGTCCAGCCCCGACATGGCGTGGAAGCTGCGCAGCAGGCCCTCGTTGAAGGCCTTGGCGGCCCCGTAGAGGGTGTCGTTGTTGTAAGGGTGCTGGGTCTCGGGCGTCGGGAAGGCGTCGGCGAGGCCGTAGACGGAGGCGCTGGAGGAGGCGACCACCTTGCGGACGCCGGTCTCGGCGGCGGCCTCGACCACGTCGAAGGTGCCGTCGACCAGGACCTCCAGGGCCAGCCGGGGTTCGGTGGCGCACTGGGTGATCCGGATCGCGGCCAGGTGGAAGAGCAGGTCGGTGCCGGGGTCCAGCAGCTCGCGCAGGAGCCCGCGGTCGCGGATGTCGCCGTCGACCACCCGCAGCCGGCCGGGCCCGGCGGTCTCCTCGGCGTGGGCCAGGTTGGCCCGCCGCCCGCGGACGAAGTTGTCGAGGACGACCACTTCGCGGGCGCCCGCCCGGATCAGCTGGTCGACCACGGTGGAGCCGATGGTGCCGGCCCCGCCGGTGACCAGGCAGCGGGAGCCCTCGATCTGTACAGCGTTCACCGCGTCGCGGCCCTTTCCTGAGCTTCGGACAGTTCGTCGACCGGAGCGGCGCCCACCGGGACGGTGGCGCCGCCGAGTTCGAGGCTGAGCGAGGCGGCCTCCAGCAGCTGCAGCACCCGCAGCCCGGCCCGGCCGTCGGTGAGCGGGGCCCGGCCCTCGGTGATCGCGCCGGCGAACTCGGCCATCACGTTGCGCAGCGCCTCCTGCTCCACCAGGGCGGGCGCCACCATCTCGCCGACCCGGTAGGAGATCAGTGCCTGGTGGCGGATCGCGTCGGTGAGCTCGTCGGGCGGGGTGAGGTCCACCCCGCGGTCGTGCACCGCCAGCCGGGCCTGCGGGTTGAGGTCGTCCCAGACCAGCGTGCGCCGCGAGCCGCCGATCAGCGTGGTGCGGACCTTGGTCGGGGAGAGCCAGTTGACGTGGCAGTGCGCCAGCGCGCCGTTGCTCAGCCGGACCGTCAGGTACGCCACGCAGGCCCGCCCGGCGCCGATCGGGTCGGCGCCCTGGGCGGAGACCCCGACCGGCTCGACGCCCGGCGGCAGCACGAAGTCGAGGATCGACAGGTCGTGCGGGGCGAGGTCCCAGAGCACGTCGACGTCGGGCTGGACCAGCCCGAGGTTGATCCGGACCGAGTCGAAGAACTGGACGTCGCCGATCTCCCCGCCGTGCACCAGCTCGCGGATCCGGCGCACCACCGGCGTGTAGCAGAAGGTGTGGTCGCACATCAGCACCAGCCCGCGCTCCTCGGCGAGCGCCACCAGGTCGGCGGCCTGCTCGGCCGAGGTGGTGATCGGCTTCTCCACCAGGACGTGCTTGCCCGCCTCCAGGGCGGCGCGGACCAGCCGGTAGTGCGCCGCCGCGGGCGTGGCCACGGCCACCGCGCCGACCCGCTCGTCGGCCAGCACCTGCTCGAAGGAGGTGGTGGACCGCACGGTGCTGTACTCCCCCAGCACCCGGCGGGACCGGCCCTCGTCCAGGTCGCAGAGCCAGTGCAGGCGCAGCGCCGGCGTCAGTTGCGCGTTGCGGACCAGGTTCGGGCCCCAGTAACCGGCCCCGACCACGGCGATCCCGATCGGGTGCGCGGGCGTGGGCTGGGGCGGCGCTCCCGGCGTGGGCACGTGCTCGCCGGGCGCCTCGTTGGCGGTTTCCGTCTCCGTCATCGCAAGACCCCCCTTGCTCGTCGTCGACTCGGCCTCCGGTCACCCCGGACCGGCGCCGGGCGCCTCACCCCGGCGGCCTCAACAGCCCCCGCAGGAAATCCCGGCAGCCTCAACGGCCATGGCAGGCAGAGGAGTTGTCATGCCACGCCGGAAACCCCCCGACCGGTCGGCCGCCCCTCGCACCGCTGCTGGAACGCTACCGGCCACCGCCACCGACCGGGGGCCGATTCGGGAAACCCGGGGACGAGTCGTGACGATGGCGTGCGGATCCGGCCAACACCGCGTGCCCGCCCGGCCGATCGGTGACCGCCGCACCCCGGTTGTGCGAATGTCGGCGACATTTGACAGGCTTGCCCCGGACTGACGCCCGTCAGCCGCGCCACCGGCGGAGAGGCACAGGAGGAGGACGACGCATGACCACCGAAGAGCAGCCCGGCACTCCCCTGCTGCACCACTACCGCGACAGCCTGCTGCCCGCCGTCGCCGCCGCCCTGTCGCTGAAGGGCGGCGAGGTGCACACCCTCGCCGGCGACAAGTCCGCCCGCCGGCCGGTGCTGCACCCGCTGGTCGGGGGGTTCCTGGACGCGCTGCCGCTGGAGCACCGCGAGCGCTTCACCGGCCGCTGCCCGGAGGCCGTGCTGCTCTCCCAGTACCTGGCCGCGGTCGACGGCAGACGCTCGAAGCGCGCCTCCCGCAAGCCGATGAGCCTGAACGAGGCCCGCAAGGCGCTCAAGGGCTCGCGGTTGACCACCGTTCGGATCCGCGAGGAGCACGACCCGGCGCACGGCACCCACGCCCCGCCCTGCCGCTCCTGCATACCGATGCTGGAGCACTTCACCGTGCAGAGCGTTGCGGTCGGTCCGACCGGGCGCTGACCGCGCGCCCCGTACGCCCCCCTGTTCCCGAACCACCGGAGCCCGTCCTGAATCCGCCCAGCCCTCCCCCGCCGCCGCCTCCGACCACGCTCGGCGCCCCGGCCGTCCGCACCCGCCCGCGCTTCCCCGCCGACGTCGCCGCCGAGCTCAAGGCGGCCGGCTGGCACCCCGGCCGCTGGGAGATCCGGCAGGCCGAGGTGTGGGCCGACACCCTGGCCGGCCACGGCAGCCCGACCGGTGTGGCGCACTCGGTGTTCCCGGCGGCGGTGGAGGCCTGGGCCGAGTTCGGCGGGCTCGCCTTCGACCTGTCCGGCCCGGGGCGCCAGCTCGCCCGCACCCCGTTCCTGATCGACCCGCTCTGCGGGCTGCACCAGCCGCGCACCCTGGCCGACCTCGGCCGCGCCCTGGACACCCGGCTCGCCCCGCTCGGCGAGGAGGCGTACGGGCAGGCACTGCTCGCCATCGACGAGGAGGGCCGGGTCCACAGCCTGGACCACACCGGCGAGTGGTTCCTCGGCCACGGCATCGACCAGGCGATCACCGCGCTCGTGCTCGGCACCGCCCCCAAGCGGCTGCGCACCGCCGACGAGGCCTGACGGCCACCCCGACCCGCCGGAGCGGGCGAGGGCGCCGCACCCCGGGCTCAGACCAGCCGGTCGGCGCGGACCGCCAGCCGGGACGGCAGCACGGCCTCCACCCGGAACCCGCCGTCCCGCTCCGGCCCGGCCGAGAAGGTGCCGCCCAGCGCGACCACCCGCTCACGCATGCCGACCAGCCCGTTGCCCCCGCTGGGCAGCGCCGCCGCACTCCGCTCGCCGCCCGGGCAGGCGTTCACCACGCTCACCCGCACACCGTTGGGCGCGTAGGCCAGCAGGACGGAGACCTCCGCGCCGCCGGCGTGCTTGTGCGCGTTGGTCAGGCCCTCCTGCACCACCCGGTAGGCGGTCTGCTCGGCCTCGGTGGTGAACTCCTGGCGGCTGCCGCTGACGGTGAGAGTGACCGCCATCCCGGCCGCCCGGGACTGGTCCACCAGCCGGGGCAGGCCGGCCAACGAGTCCGGCTCCGGCGCCGTCTCGTCCGACATCCGCAGCACGCCGAGGATCTCGCGCAGCTCGTTCAGCGCCTGCCGGCCGACCTCGCCCATCAGCTTGGCGCTCTGCGCCGCCTTCTCCGGGTCCTTGACCACGATCCGCTCCAGCGCCCCGGCGTGCACCACCATCAGCGACACCCGGTGCGCCACCACGTCGTGCATCTCCCGGGCGATCCGGGTCCGCTCCTCCAGCCGGGCCCGGCGGGCACGCTCGCGGGCCTGCTCGGCCAGCAGGTCCAGCTCGGTCTCCAGGCCGTGCGCGCGGTCCTTGAGCGACTCGATCAACCGCCGCCGCGCACCCACGTAGAGGCCGGTCACCACCGGCGGCACGGTCAGGCCGACGGCCACCAGCACCGCCAGCAGGATCTGGCCCCAGAGCGGCGGCTGCTCCACCGACGCCTCGCCCGGCGCCAGCATCGTCACCATCATCACGCCGACCGCCTCGGCGAAGGCCAGCGCCGAGAGCGCCACCACCCGGCGCCGCCGGGACGGCCACTCCCAGGTCTCCGCCAGCGTGTAGAGCGAGACCACCAGCAGCACCACCCCGAGCATCCCGGGCATCGCCACCAGCGCGACCAGCACCGGAACGGCGGGCCAGCGCCGGCGCAGCACCAGGCTGGCGCCCGCGAGCGCGCCGAACAGCGCGACCCCGGCGATCGCGAGCGGGGGGAGGTGGACCCGGGGCGCCAGGAAGGCCACCCCGCTCGCCGCACACTCCAGCGCCGCCAGCGCGGCCAGGCCGATGTCCAGGAGAGCGCTGCGCCGACGCTCCCACCACCAGAACGACCGACCCCGCACGCGCTCCCCAGGCGACTTGCTCATAGCCCCACAGCCTAAGCGCGAACCCTCCCCCTCCCCCACCCGGTTCCCCCCGTACACCTCGGCGGACGGGCAAGTGGTCCAGACCACACAAAGCTTGACAGTGATCTTGTCCGGCATCCGGCCACCTCGCGGACACCACCCCTCCCGACACCTATGCTGGGTCGCGTCGGACAGCGCGGTCCGCACGCGTCACAGGCGCCACACGCGCACTGAACTGTGGCGATGAGCCGTTGCCGAACCCCACCACCACAGGGAGCCAGCCGTGACCGCTCCGGTCCCCACCCCGGCGGACAGCCCCACGCCCGTCGCCGACAACGCCGCCCTGCGTGCGGACATCCGCCGCCTCGGCGACCTGCTCGGCGAGACGCTGGTCCGTCAGGAGGGCCCCCAGCTGCTGGGCCTGGTCGAACAGGTCCGACTCCTCAGCCGCACCGACGGCGAGGCCACCGCCGAGCTGCTCTCCGACATCGACCTGGAGACCGCCGCCAAGCTGGTCCGCGCCTTCTCCACCTACTTCCACCTCGCCAACGTCACCGAGCAGGTGCACCGCGGCCGCGAGTTCGCCACCCGCCGGGCCCGCGAGGGCTCGCTCCTCGCCCAGACCGCCGACCAGCTCGCCGAGGCCGACCCCAAGCACCTCGAAGACACCCTGGCCCACCTCTCGGTGCGCCCGGTCTTCACCGCCCACCCCACCGAGGCCGCCCGCCGCAGCGTCCTCAACAAGCTCCGCCGCGTCGGCGAGCTCCTCGACCGGATCCACCGCGAGCAGATCGCCTCCGGCCTCGCCGCCGCCGGCACCCCCGGTGCCGGCGACCGGGCCGCCGCCCGGCGCACCTCCCTCCAGCGCCAGGCCGACCGCCGCCTCGCCGAGGTGATCGACCTGCTCTGGCAGACCGACGAGCTGCGGATCGCCCGCCCCGAGCCCACCGACGAGGCCCGCAACGCCGTCTACTACCTCGACGAGCTCTACCGCGAAGCCGTCCCCGAGGTCCTGGAGGAGCTGCACGAGGAGCTCGCCCGGGTCGGCCTCGCCCTGCCCGACGGCGTCCGCCCGCTCACCTTCGGCACCTGGATCGGCGGCGACCGCGACGGCAACCCCAACGTCACCCCGCAGGTCACCTGGGACGTCCTCAACCTCCAGCACGAGTACGGCATCAAGGACGCCCTCGCCGCCGTCGACGACCTGCGCAACTCGCTCTCCACCTCCGAGCGGCTGGCCGGCGCCTCCGTCGAACTGCTCGCCTCGCTCAACAACGACCTGCACGTGCTCCCCGAACTCAGCCCGCGCTACAAGCGGATGAACGCCGAGGAGCCCTACCGCCTCAAGGCCACCTGCGTCCGGCTCAAGCTGGAGAACACCCGCGAGCGCCTCGCCCACGGCACCCCGCACGTCGAGGGCCGCGACTACCGCGGCACCCGCGAGCTGATCGCCGACCTGCGGCTGATCCAGGACTCGCTGCGCGCCCACCGCGGCGAGCTGATCGCCGACGGCCGCCTCGCCCGCGCCATCCGCACCGTCGAGGCGTTCGGCCTGCAGCTCGCCACCATGGACGTCCGCGAGCACGCCGAGGCCCACCACCACGCCCTCGGCCAGCTCTTCGACCGCCTCGGCGAGGAGGCCTGGCGCTACGCCGACATGCCGCGCGAGTACCGGCAGCGGCTGCTCGCCAAGGAGCTGCGCTCGCGCCGGCCGCTCGCCCCCACCCCGGCCCCGCTCGACGCCGCCGGCACCAAGACCCTCGGCGTCTTCAGCACCATCCGCGAGGGCCTGGAGCGGTTCGGCGACGAGATCGTCGAGAGCTACATCATCTCCATGTGCCAGGGCGCCGACGACGTCTTCGCCGCCACCGTGCTGGCCCGCGAGGCCGGCCTGGTCGACCTGCACGCCGGCATCGCCAAGATCGGCATCGTGCCGCTGCTGGAGACCACCGAGGAGCTCCAGAAGGCCGACCGCATCCTCGACGAGATGCTCTCCGACCCCTCCTACCGGCTGCTCGTCTCGCTGCGCGGCGACGTCCAGGAGGTCATGCTCGGCTACTCGGACTCCTCCAAGTTCGGCGGCATCACCACCTCCCAGTGGGAGATCCACCGCGCCCAGCGCCGACTGCGCGACGTCGCCCACCGGTACGGCATCCGGCTGCGCCTCTTCCACGGCCGCGGCGGCACCGTCGGCCGCGGCGGCGGCCCCTCGCACGAGGCCATCCTGGCCCAGCCCTGGGGCACCCTGGAGGGCGAGATCAAGGTCACCGAGCAGGGCGAGGTCATCTCCGACAAGTACCTGCTGCCCTCGCTGGCCCGGGAGAACCTGGAGCTGACCATCTCGGCCACCCTGGCCGCCTCCGCGCTGCACACCGCCCCGCGCCAGGCCCCCGAGGAGCTGGCCCGCTGGGACGCCGCGATGGACCGGGTCTCCGCCGCCGCCCACGACTCGTACCGCGCCCTGGTCGAGCAGGACGACCTGCCGAAGTACTTCTTCGCCGCCACCCCGGTCGACCAGCTCGCCTCGCTGCACCTGGGCTCCCGCCCGTCCCGCCGCCCGGACTCCGGCGCCGGACTGGACGGTCTGCGGGCCATCCCGTGGGTCTTCGGCTGGACCCAGTCGCGCCAGATCGTGCCCGGCTGGTACGGCGTCGGCTCCGGCCTCGCCGCCGCCCGCGAGGCCGGCCTCGGCGACGTGCTGGACGAGATGTACGGCCAGTGGCACTTCTTCCGCAACTTCCTGTCCAACGTCGCCATGACGCTGGCCAAGACCGACCTGCGGATCGCCCGCCACTACGTCGAGCAGCTGGTGCCCGCCGAACTGCACCACGTCTTCGACCAGATCACCGCCGAGCACGAGCTCACCCTGCGCGAGGTGCTCCGGCTCACCGGCGAGAGCGAACTGCTGGAGCACAACCCGGTGCTCAAGCAGACCTTCACCGTCCGCGACGCCTACCTCGACCCGATCTCCTACCTCCAGGTGGCGCTGCTGCGCCGCCAGCGCGAGGAGGTCGCGGCCGGCCGGCACGAGGACCCGCTGCGCGCCCGGGCACTGCTGCTGACCGTCAACGGCATCGCGGCCGGCCTGCGCAACACCGGCTGACCGGCGCCCGGACACCGCAGGGGCCCCGCGGCACGCGCGTGCCGCGGGGCCCCTCCCGTTCGTCCCGGTCAGCCGAGCTGGCGCACCTCGGCGACCAGCGGCCCGTACCGGGCCACCACCTCGTCCCGGGCCTTCGCCGCGTCGGTGACGTACACCATCACCCCCGCGCCGTCCCCGGCCAGCGTGCCGAACAGCTGCTGCCCGCGCGCCCGCCAGTACTCCGCGTCCGCGGTGATCCGCAGCAGCACCTCCTGCGCCTGCCGGCGCGAGCCGGCCGCGTCCCGGAAGGCCACCGTCACCAGCGCGTTCCGGACGGAGTCCCGCACCGCCTGGTCGAAGCCGCCGCCCGGCACGCGGAGCACGTGCACCGTGTCGGTGCCGAGGTCCACGCAGACGCCGAAGTACTGGTCCGGGTAGCGCTGCGCGCCCAGCGTCCTGATGTCCTGGGCCGCCCGGCCCGCCGGGGTGTCCAGCAGGCCGCCGCCGCCCGCGGAGGCGGACGGGGAGGGCCGGCCGGAGGACGGCGCACCGCCGGTCGCGCTCCCGGTGGCCGGGCCGCCCGTCGGGCGGCCGGTCGGGCCGGACGAGGCCGACGAGTGCGTCGGGACCGGCAGCCCCGTCCAGGTCGACGGCGCCCCGGTGGACGGTCCGCCAGTGGAGGACGGCGCCCCGGTCGACGGCCCGCCAGTGGAGGACGGCGCCCCGGACGACGGCCCGCCAGTGGAGGACGGCGCCCCGGTGGACGGCCCGCCGGTGAAAGGTCCGCCGGACGACGACGACGCGGACGGCCACCCGGTGAAGGGCCCGCCGGACGGCGACGAACCGCCCGGACCCGACGACGCACCGCCCGACGACGGCCCGCCCGACGCACTGCCCGACGCACCGCCCCAGCCCGGCGTCCGCAGCGCGGTCGGCCCCGCCGTACAGGACAGCACCGGCCCTTCCTCCGCCCCGAACGGATCCGTCGAACCCGGGCCGGAGGACGCCGCACCGGCCGGAGCCAGACCCGTCCCCCCGCCACCGCCACCACCACCGCCGAGCTGGGTCAGCCCGCCGACGCCCACCGCCAGGACCGCCGCCCCGGCGGCGACCCGCAGCGCCACCGTCCGCCGGGCACGCCGCTCACCGGCCCGCCGCAGCTCGGCCAGCGGCACGGCGGCGCCGTTCACCGCCTCCGCCTGCTCGCCGAGCCGGACGACCAGCTCCTCCTCGAACCCGTCCGTCCCCTCAACCGCCATGGCCCACCATCTCCCTCGCCGGTGCCAGCTCCTGCCGGAGCGTCTTCAACGCACGTGCCAGATGGGTCTTCGCCGTCGCCTGCGAACAGCCGAGCTCCTCGGCGACCCGCGCCACCGGGAGGTCGACGTAGTACCGCAGCACCACGGCCGCCCGCTGCCGCGGCGGCAGCACCCGCAGCGCCACCGCCAGTTGCTCGTCCCGCTCGGTGTCCGGGCCGGCCGCCGGGCCGTCCGGGAGCACCGCGGTCAGCACCTCCCGCCGGGTCCGCCGCCACCGCGAGACATGGGTACGCACCATCGCCCGGCGTACGTAGCCCTCGGTCGCCGCGGGGTCCCGGATCACCGACCGTTTCGGGTAGACCCGCGCCAGGGCGTCGTGCAGCAGGTCCCGGGCGTCGTGGACGTCCCCCGTGATCAGGAAGGCACCGCGCAGCAGTGCCGGGTACCGGGCCGCGACGAACTCGTCGAACGGGTCGCCGTCGGCGCCCTCCGACCGCATCGATTCGCGCTTCATGCCCCCAGGACGCACGGGCCGCCGGAAACGGATGACACCGTGCGGAGAATGCCGGAGGGGCCGGTGCCCGGAACCCCGGACCCGGCCCCTCCGGACCTCGTCACTCCCCCAGATCGCCCGCGCGGCGGCGCTTCACCCACAGGGCCGCACCGCCCGCCGCCACGACCAGGCCGCCGCCGACGGCCAGCAGACCGGCGTCGCCGCCGACCGAACCGCCGAGCACCGGACCGAACTGCGCCGCCGCCGGCTCCGGGGACACCACACCCGGATCGGGCTCCGCGACGTTCTCCGCATGGGCCACACCGCCGCCGGAGAACAGCACCCCGGCCGCACCCAGCGCACCGGCGGTGCCCAACGCACCGGCCGTGCCGACCCGCCGGCCGAGCTGCTTCAGCCGAACCACCCGGATCCGCCGAAGGCGCCGGACCGGACGAAAACTGCGCATCGAGAACTCCCCAGGACCCGTTCGCGTACCCGGCCGACGCTATCGGATCGGCACAGGTTTCTCACACTCATTCAGGTTTGACCGACCAAGCGTTGTACGACTGTTGTGCGACACGCCGCCTCGACGCCGCCCCCGCGCCGCCCTACCGCTCGGCGCCCGCCGCCCCGCCCTCCAGGCGCCCGTCCCGGATCCCGACGGTACGCCGGGCCCGGGCCGCGACCTCGCGGTCGTGCGTGATGACCAACAGGCTCAACCCGCCGGCGTTCAGCTCCTCGAACAGCTCCAGCACCCGCCCGGCCGTCACCGAGTCCAGGTTGCCGGTCGGCTCGTCGCAGAGCAGCAGCGACGGCCTGTTCACCAGCGCCCGGGCGATCGCCACCCGCTGCCGCTCGCCCCCGGACATCCGCGCGGGCAGCGCGCCGATCCGGTGCCCCAGCCCGACCCGCTCCAGGACCTGCCGGGCGGCCTTGCGCCGCCCGGACCGCGCGGTCCGGTGGTAGAGCCGACCGAGCATCACGTTCTCCTCGGCGGTGCGGTACGGCAGCAGGTGGAAGGACTGGAAGACGAAGCCGATCCGGCTGCCGCGCAGCGCGCTGCGGTCGGCCTCGGAGAGCGCCCCGGTGTCGACGCCGTCGAGCTCGTAGGTCCCGGCACTGGGCCGGTCGAGCAGCCCGAGCAGGTTGAGGAAGGTGGACTTGCCGGACCCCGACGGGCCGACCACCGCCACGTACTCACCGGACGCGACGTCCAGGTCCGCCGGGTGCAGCGCGGTGACCGGCGGCGGGCCGGGAAACGTCCGCGCGACCCCGCGCAGCCGGATCACCGGCGCCCGGTCGCTCCCCCCGCCGCTCGGACGGGTCCGGGCCTCCGGCACGGCTGCTCCCCTCGGGACCGACGGGGCCGCACTCCCCCGGTGCGCACCCCGTCCCCGATTGAAGCAGCCCCGCCGCCCCGGCGCGGCGGACTTCCCGCATCCGCCGCCGCGGGCGCCGGCTCCGGGAACTGACGCCGGGTCGGCTCCGACCGTGCCGGCACGGTCAGGAGTTGTACGTCCCCTGCGCCCGCTCCAGCCCCTCCGACAGCAGCGCCTCCACCGCATCGGCCGACCGGTCCACGAACCAGTCCAGCTCCTTGCGCTCGGTACCGGAGAAGTCCTTCAGGACGAAGTCCGCGACCTCCATCCGGCCCGGCGGCCGGCCGATCCCGCAGCGCACCCGGTGGTAGTCCGGGCCGAGCGACTTGGTGATGGACTTCAGGCCGTTGTGGCCGTTGTCCCCGCCGCCCAGCTTCAGCCGCAGCGCCGCGTAGTCGATGTCCAGCTCGTCGTGGACCGCCACCACCGCCGAGGCCGGCACCTTGTAGAAGTCCCGCAGCGCCGTCACCGGGCCGCCGGAGAGGTTCATGAACGACATCGGCTTCGCGAGCACCACCCGCTGCCCCGACAGCCGCCCCTCGGCCACCTGGGCCCGGCTCTTGTGCGCCTTGAACTTCGCGCCCATCCGCTGAGCCAGCAGGTCCACCACCATGAACCCGATGTTGTGCCGGTTCCGGGCGTACTGCTCACCCGGGTTGCCCAGGCCCACCACCAGCCAGGGGCCCTCGTACGCGTTCTCGCTCATCCCGCCGCTCCTCGTGGTCACGTTCACCGCCATCTTCCCGGACACGCCGCTGCCCCGGGCGCTCCAGCGGGAGCGACCGGGGCAGCGGTCAGGCTGTGCGGAAGGCTCAGGCCTCGGCGCCGGCCTCGGCCTCGGCGGCCTCCTCCTCGACCGGAGCGGCCTGGGCGGCGATGACCTGCAGCACGACGGCGTCGGCCTCGACGGCCAGGGTCACGCCGGACGGCAGGGTGATGTCCTTGGCGTGGATCGAGGCGCCGGCCTCCAGGCCCTCGACCGAGACGGTGACGGCCTCGGGCAGGTGGGTGGCCTCGGCCTCGATCGGCAGGGCCTGCAGGACGTGCTCCAGCAGGTTGCCGCCGGGGGCCAGCTCGCCCTCGGTGTGGACCGGGATCTCGACGGTGACCTTCTCGCCGCGCTTGACCAGCAGCAGGTCGACGTGCTCGATGGTGCGCTTGATGGCCTCGCGCTGGACGGCCTTCGGCAGCACGTACTCGTCCTTGCCGTCGATCGGCACGACCAGCAGGGCGTTCGGGGTCTTCAGGGCCATCATCAGGTCGTGGCCGGGCAGGTTCAGGTGAACCGGCGCGTGGCCGTGGCCGTAGACGACACCGGGGACGAAACCGGCACGGCGGGCGCGACGGGCGGCACCCTTGCCGAACTCGGAACGGGTCTCAGCGGCAAGGCGGATCTCGGACACGACTGCACTCCTCGGAAGACTGGCGCGGGGGTGCAGACAACGAAAAACCGCCGGGACCACACCCTCAGAACATTCGGGGGTCACTCGGCGGCGTACGACCTCTGCAGATGACCGGGGGCCGGCATCGGCAGCGCGTCGATCACGGAGCGCGCACCCGCGAACAGGCACACGGCATCCCTCGCCGAGCAGTTTCACGAGTCTAACCGCACCCGCCGCCTCCCGCGAAATCGGCGGCGGCCCCGGTCCACCGAGGACCGGGGCCGCCGACGCGGGGCTTCGTCAGTGCACGCCCTCGAACAGGCTGGTGACCGAGCCCTCCTCGAACACCTCGCGGATCGCGGCCGCGATCGACGGGGCGATGGAGAGCGTGGTGATCTTGTCCAGCTGCAGCTGCGCCGGGGTCGGCAGCGTGTTGGTGAACACGAACTCGCTCACCCGCGAGTTCTTCAGGCGGTCCGCCGCCGGGCCGGACAGCACCCCGTGGGTGGCCGCCACCAGGACGTCCGCGGCACCGTTCTCGAACAGCGCGTCGGCCGCGGCGCAGATCGTGCCGGCGGTGTCGATCATGTCGTCGACCAGGACACAGACCCGGCCCCGGACGTCACCGACGACCTCGGCCGACAGGATGGTGTTGGCCTGCGTCATGTCACGACGCTTGTGGATGATCGCCAGCGGGGCGTCCAGACGGTCGCACCACTGGTCGGCCACCTTCACCCGGCCGGCGTCCGGCGAGACGATCGTCAGCTTCGACCGGTCGACCTTCTCGCCCACGTAGTCCGCCAGCAGCGGCAGCGCGAACAGGTGGTCCACCGGGCCGTCGAAGAAGCCCTGGATCTGCGCGGTGTGCAGATCCACCGCCATCAGCCGGTCCGCGCCGGCCTGGCGCAGCAGGTCGGCGACCAGGCGGGCGGAGATCGGCTCGCGGCCCAGGTGCTTCTTGTCCTGACGGGCGTAGCCGTAGAACGGCAGGATCGCGGTGATGCTCCTCGCGGAAGCCCGCTTCAGAGCATCGATCATGATCAGCTGCTCCATGATCCACTGGTTGATGGGAGCCGTGTGGCTCTGCATCACGAAGCAGTCCGCTCCACGCGCCGACTCCAGGAAGCGGACGTAGATCTCACCGTTGGCGAAGTCCAGGGCCTTGGTCGGGACCAACTCGGTCTCCAGCGCCGCAGCCACCTCCCCCGCCAGCTCCGGGTGGGCACGGCCGGAGAAGAGCTTCAGCTTCTTCTCACCCGACGTCGTGATCCCGCTCACTGCACCGTCTCCTCGCGTTGCTGACGCTGAACCCGTCCGCACCGCAGACAGGCACGAGCCCGCTGGCGATAGGGGTCGGGGAATATCCGCACGCCTGGACACGGGCGGTGAGCCCTATGGCGTACGTATGTCCCCAAGGTTACGCGCCCGCGCAGAAACCGTCCGCCCCGGTACCGCCCCTCGGACTCCCGCCCCGCCCGCTCAGGCCTCCCCGACCGCCTCCGCAGCAGCAGCCGCGGCCTGCGCCGATGCCGTCCCCGGACGCTTGCGCTCGACCCAGCCCGGAATGTTGCGCTGCTGCGCCCGGGCGACGCCCAGTGCGCCCGGCGCGACGTCGGAGGTGATCACCGAACCGGCCGCCGTGTAAGCGCCGTCACCGACCGTCACCGGCGCGATGAACATGTTGTCCGAGCCCGTACGGCAGTGGGCCCCGATCACCGTGCGGTGCTTGTTCACACCGTCGTAGTTCACCGTCACCGAGGCCGCACCGACGTTGGTGCCCTCACCGATGGTCGCGTCGCCGATGTAGGAGAGGTGCGGCACCTTGGCGCCCTCACCCAGCTCCGAGTTCTTGATCTCGACGTAGGTGCCGACCTTCGCCTTGCGGGCCAGCTTCGCCCCCGGCCGCAGATACGCGTACGGGCCGGCGGTCGCGAGCTCGCCCACCTCGGCGCGGTCCGCCGTGGTGTTGCTCACACGCGCGCCGGCACCCACCCGGGTGTCCGTGAGGGTGGAGTTCGGGCCGACCTCGCAGCCCTCGCCCAGGTGGGTCAGGCCCTGCAGCTGGGTGTTCGGCAGCACGACCGCGTCCGGCTCGTAGGAGACCTGCACGTCGAACCAGGTCGTGGCCGGGTCCACCACGGTCACACCGGCCCGCATCGCCCGCTCCAGCAGACGGTCGTTGAGCAGCCGCCGGGCCTGCGCCAGCTGCACCCGGTCGTTGATGCCCAGGATGTCCCGGTAGTCCGCCGCCACCACGGCCCCCACCCGGTGGCCGGCCGTCCGCAGGATCTCCAGCGTGTCGGTGAGGTACTCCTCACCCTGCACGTTGTCGGTGGTGACCCGGGCCAGCGCCTCGGCCAGCAGCTTCGCGTCGAAGGCGAAGACCCCGGAGTTGATCTCGGCGATCTCCCGCTGAGCGTCCGAGGCGTCCTTCTCCTCGACGATCGCAGACACCGCGCCGTCCACGCCGTCCCGCAGGATCCGGCCGTAGCCGAACGGGTCCGGCACCACGGCGGTCAGCACGGTCACACCGTTGCCCTGACCGGTGTGCGCCCCCGCCAGCGCGGCCAGCGTCGACCCGGTCAGCAGCGGCGCGTCCCCGGTCGTGACGATCACCGTGCCGTCCAGCTCCACACCGTCGGCGGCCAGCGCCTCCAGCGCGGTGCGCACCGCGTGCCCGGTGCCCTTCTGCTCCTCCTGCACCACGGCGCGGGCGCCCGGGTAGTGCGCCGCCAGGTGCGCCTCCACCTTCTCCCGCATGTGGCCGACCACCACGACCAGCTGCTCCGGCGTCAGTTCCTCGGCCGCCGCCACCGCGTGCCCCACCAGGGAACGCCCGCACACCTCGTGCAGCACCTTGGGCAGGCTGTTCGACTTCATCCTGGTCCCGCCACCGGCGGCAAGCACGACAACGGCAGCAGGGGAATTGGCACTCACGGGGGGAGGCTCCTCAGTCGGTTCACAGGGAGGGAAAGCAGCCCGGCCGGGACACAGGCCGGTCGCCTTCGCACAGTCCGCCGAGCGCCACAGACAATACCGGCGGCAGGTTGATACACCAGAAAGACCGGCTCCGCCGCTAGGACTCGAACCCAGACCTGGAGTCTCCAAAGGACTCTGTGCTGCCATTACACCACGGCGGATTGTTGCTCAGACCCTACCCGAGTGGGGCCTGCGCTGGGTATCTACTATGCCAATCCACCATCCCTCGATCCGGCGGTACAACTCGGCACTGCTCAGCACGCTGACAACCAGGCACCCGCGGTAGCGCTCGTCGACGTTCTTCCGCACCGTCTTGGGGTTGTGCCGCTTGAGCGTCGCACGCTGGAAGCGTTCGACCGGCACGCCTGCGACCTCCGACCAGAAGTGCTCGGCCCCGGACACGTCCGCTGATTCATGAATGGACACCCTGAGCCGCCAGCGCTCCTCCGACACTCCCAGCATCCGGAGCCAGGCGAGATAGACCAGCACGACCCCCGGATCGCTGTTGATGAAGGTTGCCTTCTCCCGCCGGTCGTACGGCTTGTCCTTGCAGCCTTCCGCCCAGTACAGCGCGACGCCGATGAGGAACAGACGATCGTCGCTCATCGGGCCGATCTCGGCAGCAGCGGCTGCCTTCGTGGCCCGGCGTTCCTCCTCCCGCTGGCGCCGCAGTGGACCCCAGCGCGCCTCGGAGGCCTTCCGCATCCGCTCCTGGCTGGGCCTCGGCGCCGGCAGGTCCCGCACCCACAGGGATATCGAGCTCTTCGACACCCCCAGCTCCGCCTGGATCTCGTCGTATGTCCGACCCTGGGCCCGGAGGCGGCGGGCGGCTTCGCGCTGCTCGGTCTTGGCTCGCATGCGGCGATTCTGTGTGCGGGTCGTCCCGACACGGGGCACATCCGCCCTTCATCCATCCGGTCGGGTGAATTCACTCAAGCGCCGGGCGGCGGCGTATTCCCCTGGTGGCCGGGCAGAACCTACGATGCCGTAGGTTACGCTCACGTAACCTCTCTCCCCCTCCCTCAAGGGACGCTCATGACCATCCAGGCCGGCGAGGCGCGCGCCGACACCGCGCTCCCCATCGATCCCGCCCCGACCCTGCTCTCCGCCACCCGCGGTGGGGAGAAGCAGGGGATCGCCGAGCGGATCACGCTCGCGCTCTTCATCGCCGTACCGTTCGTCGCCCTGCTCGCCGCCGTGCCGGTGGCCTGGGGGTGGGGGCTGGGCTGGACGGACCTCGCGATCGCCACCGGCATGTACTTCCTCACCTGCCACGGCATCACGATCGGCTACCACCGCTACTTCACCCACGGCGCCTTCAAGGCCAAGCGCCCGCTGCGGCTGGCGCTCGCGGTGGCCGGCTCCCTCGCCATCGAGGGCCCGCTGGTGCGCTGGGTGGCCGACCACCGCAAGCACCACCGGTTCAGCGACAAGGACGGCGACCCGCACTCGCCCTGGCGCTACGGCGAGACCGTCCCGGCGCTGCTCAAGGGCCTCTGGTGGGCGCACATGGGCTGGCTCTTCGACGAGGAGCAGACCCCGCAGCTCAAGTACGCGCCGGACCTGGTGCGCGACCCGGCCATAAGGATGATCTCCCGGCTGTTCTGGCTCTGGACGCTGATCTCGATGCTGGTGCCGCCGCTGGTGGGCGGGCTGGTGACGATGTCCTGGCAGGGTGCGCTGTCGGCGTTCTTCTGGGGCTCGCTGGTCCGGGTGGCGCTGCTGCACCACGTCACCTGGTCGATCAACTCGATCTGCCACGCGGTGGGCGCGCGCCCGTTCCGTTCCCGGGACCGCTCGGGCAACGTCTGGTGGCTGGCCGTGCTCTCCTGCGGCGAGTCCTGGCACAACCTGCACCACGCCGACCCGACCTCGGCCCGGCACGGTGTGCTGCGCGGGCAGATCGACTCCTCGGCCCGGCTGATCCGCTGGTTCGAGCTGGCCGGCTGGGCCAGGGACGTCCGCTGGCCGGACGCGCAGCGGATCGCCGCCCGCCGCGCCGCATGAGGGCGCGCCTGCAGCATGATGTAGGGGTGAACGGGAGCAGCGCAGAGAGCACAGGCGGCCACGAGAGCACGCGGACGGACGCCGCGCCCGGTGCGGCGCCGGACCGTCCGCGTGCCGGCACGGCGGCCGGCGAGGCTGCGTCGGGGGGCCGCCGGCGGGGCAGCCGGGTGCGGATGACCGGCAAGCAGCGTCGGGAGCAGCTGCTGGAGATCGGTCGGACGGTGTTCGCGGAGCGTGGCTACGACGGCACGTCGGTGGAGGAGATCGCCGAGCGGGCCGGGGTGTCGAAGCCGGTGGTGTACGAGCACTTCGGGGGCAAGGAGGGGCTGTACGCGGTGGTGGTGGACCGCGAGATGCAGCTGTTGCTGGACATGGTGACGGGGGCGTTGACCGGGGGGCATTCGCGGGAGCTGCTGGAGCAGGCGGCGTTCGCGCTGATGGATTACATCGACACGTCGACGGACGGTTTCCGGATCCTGGTGCGGGATTCCCCGGTGGCGCAGTCGACGGGCACCTTCGCGTCGCTGATCAGTGACATCGCGACGCAGGTGGAGGACATCCTGGGGCTGGAGTTCAAGGCGCGGGGGTTCGACGCGCGGCTGGCGCCGATGTACTCGCAGATGCTGGTGGGGATGGTGGCGCTGACCGGTCAGTGGTGGCTGGAGGTGCGCAAGCCGGAGAAGGCCGAGGTGGCCGCCCATCTGGTGAACCTGGCCTGGCACGGCCTGGAGGGGATGGAGCGGCACCCCAAGCTGGTGGGCGATCGGAAGTCGTAGCGCCTTCGGGGCCGCGGGCCTCAGCCCTGTTTGACGCCTACCGCGAAGATGCGTCGGAACGGGAAGACGGTGCCGTGTGGTCCGGCCGGGTAGGCCTCGCGGAGCAGGGCGCCGTACTGGTCGAGGAAGGCGTTCCGGTCGGCGGGGTCGGTGAGCCGGGTGAGGACGGGGCGCAGGGCGGTGCCCTTGACCCACTCCAGCACCGGGTCGGGGCCGGTGAGCAGGGTGCTGTAGGTGGTTTCCCAGACGTCGGGGGTGCAGCCGGTGTCGGCGAGTGCCCGGAGGTAGTCGGCCGGGTCGTGGACTCCGGCGCGGACGGTGTCGCCGAGGGTGTCGCGCCAGCGGGGGCTGCGGCGGAGTTCGGCGAGGGTGGTGTGGCTGGGTGAGTCGAAGTTGCCGGGGACCTGGAAGGCGATCACGCCGCCGGGCTTGAGCGCGGCTGCCCAGCGGGGCAGCAGGCCGAGGTGTCCGTCGATCCACTGCAGGGTGGCGTTGGAGGCGATCAGGTCGGGTTCGGCGTCGGCGGGGTCGTGGTCGGTCGCGTCGGCGAGCAGGTAGTCGGCGGTGGGTTCGCCGGTGGAGCGGGCGGTGGCGAGCATCTCGGCGGAGTTGTCGATGCCGGTGATGCGGGCCTGTGGCCAGCGTTCGCGCAGGACGGCGGTGGAGTTGCCGGGGCCGCAGCCGATGTCGAGGACGGTGGGTGCGGGTTCACGGGGGAGGGCGGGGACGCGGGCGAGCAGGTCGTGCAGCGGGCGGGTGCGTTCGTCGGCGAAGCGCAGGTACTGGTGGGGGTCCCAGGCGGGGGTGTTCATGGTCCACCTCGCATGTATCTCGACATCAAGATATCCGGCCGCAGCTTCCACGTTACATTTCTCGATGTCAAGAGACTTCACATCGACACAACCCCCGATACACTGATCGCCATGGAGGACGAGGTCGACCGCCTGGTCGCAGCATGGCGCCGAGAGCGCCCCGACCTCGACGTGGAACCGCTTGAGGTGCTCAGCCGGGTCAGCCGACTCGCCCGGCACCTCGACCGTGCCCGCCGGACGGCCTTCGCCGAGCACGGTCTGGAGCCCTGGGAGTTCGACGTGCTGACGGCGCTGCGCCGGGCCGGCACCCCGTACCAGCTCTCCCCCGGCCAGCTGCTCACCCAGACGCTGGTCACCTCCGGCACGATGACCAACCGGATCGACCGCCTCACCGGCAAGGGCCTGGTCAAGCGCCTGCCCGACCCGGACGACCGGCGCGGCGTGCTGGTCCGGCTGACCGACGACGGCCGTGACCGGGCGGACCAGGCACTCGCCGGTCTGCTCGCGCACGAGCGCGAGCTGCTCGCCCAGCTCACCGCCGTCCAGCAGGGCGAGCTCGCCGGGCTGCTCCGGCTGCTGGTCGCCCCCTTCGACAACATCCCGGGCTGATCCACCGCGCCCGGGGCGCGGACGTCGGCGCCCCGGACGGGACGGCGCCGGCCCGCGCACGGGCGGCGCCGGCGACCGGGCACGGGCCTCGCCCGCCCCGACCGCTGGGCCCCGCGGGGCTCAGAACCCGTCCGGGTACGGGGTGCTGAGCGCGGGCACCGGGGCCGGCTCGGCCTCCGCCGTCCGGTAGCCGGGCAGCAGCGCGGCCAGCCGCCGCCGCACCTCCTCGTCGCTGTTGCCCGCCGCCGCCGCGTACAGGCCGGTCAGCCCGCCGGCGAGGTCCTCCGGGCCGGCGGCGGACTCCGCCACCGTGGCGTAGATCCGGGCGTGCGCGGTGGGCAGCCGCTCCTCCCCCTCGGAGAACAGCGCCTCGTTCAGCTTCTCGCCCGCCCGCAGGCCGGTGTAGCGGATCTCCACCTCGTCCCGGCCGAGCTGCACCTGCTCGGCGAAGTTGTGCACCAGGTCGACGATCCGCACCGGCTCGCCCATGTCCAGCACGAACACCTCGCCGCCGTGCGCCATCCGGCCGGACTCCAGCACCAGGCCGACGGCCTCCTCGATGGTCATGAAGAACCGGGTGACGTCGGGGTGCGTGATCGTCACCGGGCCGCCGCTGCGCAGCTGTTCGGCCAGGACGGAGAGCAGCGAGCCGCGCGAGCCCAGCACGTTGCCGAAGCGGACCGCGGAGAAGACCCCGGTGCCGAGGTTGCGGGCGTCCCGGGCGTTGGCCTGCACGATCAGTTCGGCCAGGCGCTTGCTGGCGCCCAGGACGGAGGTCGGGTCGGCGGCCTTGTCGGTGGAGATCAGCACGAACCGCTCGACACCGGTGGCCAGCGCGGCCTCGACCAGGTGGTCGGTGCCCAGCACGTTGGACTTGACCGCCTCGCTGGGGTGGCGTTCCAGCAGCGGCAGGTGCTTGTGGGCGGCGGCGTGGAACACCACGTCCGGCTTGAGGTCGCGGAAGATCTGCTGGATCCGCGGGCGGTCCCGGATGTCGGCGATCACCAGCGAGTCGTCGGTGAGCAGCGCCTCGCCCCAGATCTCCAGCTGGAGCCGGTGCAGGTTGGACTCGTCGTGGTCCAGCATGTAGAGCGCGCTCGGGTTGAACGCGTGGACCTGGCGGCAGAGTTCGCTGCCGATGGAGCCCCCGGCGCCGGTCACCAGGACCCGCCGGCCCTCGATGACGTCGCGGACGTCGGCGGAGACCACGTGCACCTCGTGCCGGCCGATCAGCCGGTTGACGTCCAGGCTGCGCATGTCCGAGCCGACCACCTCGCGGCGGAGCGCGGCGAGGAAGGACGGCAGGTAGCGGACGGCGGCGCCGGCGGCGGCGGCGGCGGTGGCGAGTGCGCGGACCCGCTGCGGGGCGAGGCCGGGGATGGCCAGCGCGACCACCTGGGCGCGGTGGCGGACGGCGAGCCCGGTGAGCTCCGCGAGCGTGCCGAGGACGGGGACGGCGTCGACGGACTGCCCGGCCTTGGCCGGGTCGTCGTCCAGCAGGCCGATCGGGGCGAGGCCGAACTCGGGCGCCCGGCCGAGGTCGCGGACCAGCGCGGTGCCGGCCGCGCCGGCGCCGACCACCAGGGTGCGCAGGCCCGTCGGCGGTGCGCTCCGGGCCGGGCCGGGGCCGCCGGCGCGCGGGCCGGCCTCGGCTGTTCGGTTCTCCCCGGCTGTGTGCGGGCGTGCGGAAGTGCTGTGCGACGACATCTGTCCTCCGGATTTCCCTGACCTGACGGACCTGACGGACCTGAGCCGTACCTGGGTGTTACGGGCGGATCAGCCGGCGCCGGGAGCTGTGGTCGAGGCGACGGACGGCGGGGCTGTGGGCGCGGCCGGCTCGGACGGGCTGACGCCCGCCCGGCGCGCGACCGCGACGGCGGCGAGGGTGGAGTGCACCCCGAGCTTGCCGAGGACGTTCTGCATGTGGGTGCGCACGGTGTGCGGGGAGAGGTAGAGGCGCTCGGCGACGGCCTGCCGGCCGAGGCCGGCGACCATGCAGCGCAGGATCTCCTTCTCCCGCGGGGTGAGCGTGTCGACCAGGCGCTCGCTCTCGGTGCGGTCCCGCCGGGCGGTGGTGAGTTCCCGGATCACGCCGGTGAGCAGGGCGGGCGGCAGGTGCGTCTCGTCGCGCAGTACGCCGCGGATCACCGCCAGCAGGCGGGCGAGTGAACTCTCCTTGGCCACCCAGCCGGTGGCTCCGGCGTGCAGGGCGCGGGCGGCGCGGTGCGGGTCGTCGGCGGTGGCCAGGACGATCGCGCGCAGGGCCGGGTGGCCTCGGCGGACCCGGGCGAGCAGGGTGATGCCGTCGGGTGCCGGGGTGGCGGCGGAGTGGGCCGCGGGCTGGTGCGGGGTGGCCGCGGGGTGCGTCGCGGGAGGCAGGTGTGCCTGCGGGGCGTGCGCGGACGCCGGGTGCGCGGGTGGGACGTGGGCCGGCGGGATGGCCGGGCGCCGGGGTGCGGGTACGGCTGCCGACGGGCGCCGGCGGGCGGGTTCGGGCGGGTCGGCGCCGGGCCGGCGGGGTTTCCGGGCGCCTGCGGCCGCGGTGTCGGCGCCGAGGTCGGCGTCGATCAGCACCACGTCGTAGCCGCGGCCCTCGACGGCGGCGCGCTCCAGCGCCCGCTCGGCGGCCGCCGCGCTGCCGGCCGCGCCGACCTCCACGTCGGGTTCGGCGGCGAGTGCCGCCGCCAGCGCCTCGGCGAAGATGCGGTGGTCGTCGACCACCAGGACGCGGATCCGCCCCATCGTCACTCCCCCCTGCCCGGACCGGGCCGGTGCCCGGGGGCGACCACCCGGCTGCACCGCCGTGACCTGGGCACTCGTCCGCCGTCCGCCTCCCGGTGCCGCGAAGGCCGACGGCACCGACCCCCACCGGTACCGGAATCAGCGTACGGGGTGGGGGGCGGCTCGGTGGGGGTTTGGTGAAGTTTCGTCAGGAGGTGCGCACTTGGCGTGACTTGGGACCCCTGCGGGGCAGCAGCAGGGCCGGCAGGAGGGCCAGGGCGAGCAGCGCGACGGCCCACCCGTAGGTGTCCCGGAAGGCGGCGGCGAGGCCGGGGGCGAGCGCGGCGCGGGCGGCGGCGTCCAGGCCGTGCAGGGCGGCCAGGCCTCCCCCGTCCGGCAGGTGGCCGGCCAGGGCGCCGGTGAGCAGCACGGACATCAGCGCGGTGCCGGTCGAGCCGGCGACCTGCTGGACGATGGTGACCAGCGTGGTCGCGGCCGGGACGTCGGCGGGGGCGACTCCGCGGGTGGCCGCGGCGATGGTCGGCATGATGGTCATCCCGACGCCGGTCCCCATCAGCACCAGGGCGGCGATCAGCTGCCAGTACGGCGTACCGGCGGCGACCTGGACGGTGAAGGCCAGGAAGCCGGTGGTGGCGACCGCCGCGCCGGTCAGGACGATCCGGCCGGCGGCGATCCGGTCGGTCAGCCGGCCGGCGATCTGCATGGTGATCCCGGTGGCCAGCGCCTGCGGGATGCCGAGCAGGCCGACGTCGGTGGCGCTCTGGCCGCGCACGAGCTGGTAGTAGAGCGGGAGCAGCAGCATCGACCCGAAGTAGCCGCAGGCGAAGAGCGCGAGGGTGGCGGCGGGGCCGGCGAAGGCGCGCCGGCGCAGCAGGCGCAGGTCGATCAGCGGGTCGCGGGCGGTCAGCGCCCGGACGGCGAACGCGGCCACCAGGGCGGCGCCGGCGAGGGTCGGCAGCAGGGCGTCCGGGGCACCGAGGCCGCCGCGCTCGGCGCCGGCGGCGAGGCCGTAGATCAGGGCGGCCAGGCCCGGGGAGAGCATCAGCAGGCCGGGCAGGTCCAGCCGGCGGCGGGTGCCGTCGCCGGTGTCGCGGGGCAGCAGCCGGAGGGCGAGGGCCAGGGCGAGCAGGCCGATCGGCAGGTTGACCAGGAACACCCAGCGCCAGGTGGCCTCGTCGACGAGCCAGCCGCCGAGCACCGGGCCGGCGAGCGGGCCGATCAGGACGGGGATGCCGAGCACGCTCATGGTGCGGCCGGTGCGGGCCGGGTCGGAGGCGCGGACCAGGACGGTCATCCCGACCGGCATCACCATGCCGCCGCCGAGGCCCTGGAGGACCCGGAAGGCGATCAGCGAGGGGGCGTCCCAGGCGGTGCCGGCGAGGCCGGAGCCGAGCACGAACAGGGCGAGCGCGGTGAGGTAGAGGCGGCGGGTGCCGAACCGGCCGATCGCCCAGGCGGTGACCGGGGTGACGGTGGCGAGGGCGAGGGTGTAGCCGGTGGTGACCCACTGGATGGTGGCCAGCGGGGCGGCGAAGTCCTCGGCGAGGCGGTTGAGGGCGACGTTGACGATCGTGGTGTCGAGGACGGTCATCAGCGAGCCGAGGACCACGACGGCGGCGACGGCCGCGGTGCGCGGGGCGGGTGCGGCGGCCGCCCGGCCGGCGGCGGGTGCGGGTGAGGTGGTGGCGGGTGCGGCGGTGGTGCTCATCGGTCCCCCCTGGTGGTGGGCCGGGGCGGCGTGCGGCGGCGCGGCCCCGGCGGTCGGGTGCGGCTCAGGCGCCGTACGGGTGGGCGGTGCGGGCGTCCCGGAGGGCCCGCGCCCACCAGGTGAGCTGGTCGAGCATGCCCTTGGCCGCGCCGGTGGGAACGGCGGGGTCGACCGGCTCGCCGTCGTCGCCGAAGACGGCCCAGGCGCTGTGGAAGCTGACGGTGTCCCGGACGGTGACGGCGTGCAGCTCGGCGAAGACCAGCCGGAGCTGCTCGACGGCGCGCAGGCCGCCGCCGATGCCGCCGTAGGAGACGAAGCCGACCGGCTTGGCCGCCCACTCGGCCTTGTGCCAGTCGATGGCGTTCTTCAGGACGGCGGGGAAGCTGTGGTTGTACTCGGGCGTGACCACCACGAAGGCGTCGGCGGCGGCCAGCCGGAGCGAGAGTGCGGCCAGCACCTCGGCCTGCTCGGGGGTGGGCCCGTTGCCGAGGTCCGGCAGCGGGTGCTCGGCGAGGTCGACCACGTCGAGGTCGAGGTCGCTCCGGTCGGCGGCGGTGCGCAGGAACCAGTCGGAGACGTTCGGCGCGAAGCGGCCCCGGCGGTTGCTGCCGATGATGACGGCGACGCGGTAAGGGGTCTCGGGCACAGCAGCCTCCGGATCGAGTGTTCGTCACTGCCGCCCGATCTGGCGGCGCATCAGGTACAGTACAACGTGCATGGCAATAAGTACAACGGTGACTGCAAAGTTCTAGGAGGCCGGTCCGTGACCAGTGAGCACGAGAGCACCACCAAGCCCCGCCGCGGACTGGCCGAGAAGCGGCAGGCCATCACCGGGGCGGCCCGGACGGTCTTCGGCCGGGACGGCTACTCCCGCGCCAGCATCGACGCCATCGCCTCCGAGGCCGGGGTCTCCACCCGCACCATCTACAACCACTTCGCCGGGAAGGAGCTGCTCTTCCGGACCGTCGTCCTGGAGAGCGCGGCCCAGGTCAGCGACGCCCACCTGGACGTCGTGGAGCGCAACCTGGCCAAGGTCACCGACCTGGAGGCGGACCTCACCGCGCTCGCCCTGGCCTGGGTGGAGGTGCTCGGCCGGTTCGCCGACCACTTCGCGCTGGTCCGGCAGATCAACGCCGACGCCGGCCACCTGCCGAAGGAGCTGCTGGACGCCTGGCAGGAGACCGGGCCGCGCCGGGCGCTGCGGGAACTGGCCGCCGGCTTCGGCGAACTGGCCGACCGCGGGCTGCTGGTGGCGCCCGATCCGGTGCGGGCCGCCGAGCACTTCGTGCAGCTCACCGGCAGCGCCGTCACCCAGCGCACGTACTGGGGCGCGCACCCGATCGACCCGGCGACGGCCGAGGAGATCATCACCAGCGGCGTGCAGGCCTTCCTGCGCGCCTACGCCGCACCGGCGGCGCGGTAGCACGGGCACGCGGCGGCGGGGCGGAACGGGGCGCGCGGCGCCGACGCGCAACGGGGCGGGGCAGCCCGCCGGGCCCGCGGAAACGCCGAAGCGCCGCCCCGGCGGTCGGGGCGGCGCTTCGGGATGCCCCCTCGGGGGCACGTCCTAGCGGCCGTTCTTCTCCAGGGTGAACTTCCACGCGTCGGCGACGATGTCGTCCAGGTTCGGACGGCGCGGGGTCCAGCCCAGGGCCTCGCGGGCGCGGTCGGCGGAGGCGACCAGCACGGCCGGGTCGCCCGCGCGGCGGCCGGCGACCTGCACCGGGATCTCCCGGCCGGTGACGCGCTTGACCGACTCGATCACCTCGCGCACCGAGAAGCCGCTGCCGTTGCCCAGGTTGCAGATCAGGTGCTCGCCCGGCTTGGCCGCGTCCAGCGCCAGCAGGTGGGCGTCGGCCAGGTCCGCGACGTGGATGTAGTCGCGGATGCAGGTGCCGTCCGGGGTCGGGTAGTCGTCGCCGTACACCGCGATGTGCGGGCGCTGCCCGAGGGCGGCCTGGAAGACCAGCGGGATCAGGTGCGACTCGGGGTCGTGCCGCTCGCCGTAGGCGCCGTACGCGCCCGCCACGTTGAAGTAGCGCAGCGAGACGGCGGCCAGGCCGTGGGCGACGGCCTCGCTGGTGATCAGGTGGTCGACGGCCAGCTTGGTGGCGCCGTAGGTGTTGGTCGGCGCGGTACGGGCGGTCTCGGCGATCGGCACGACCTCCGGCTCGCCGTAGGTGGCGGCGGTGGAGGAGAAGACCAGCTTGCGCACACCGGCCGCGCGCATCGCGCTGATCAGCTCCAGCGAGCCGGCCACGTTGTTGCGCCAGTACTTCTCCGGGTCCACCACCGACTCGCCGACCTGCGAGGAGGCGGCGAAGTGCAGCACGCCGTCGAAGGAGCCGTCCAGGACCTTGCCGGCCTCCTGGATCCGGCCCTCGACGAACTCGGCGCCGGCCGGCACGCCCTCGCGGAAGCCGGTGGAGAGGTCGTCCAGGACGGTCACCTGGTGCCCCGCCTCCAGCAGGTGGGCGGCGACCACACTGCCGACATAGCCGGCGCCACCCGTGACCAGGTACTTACTCATGATGAGACCTCCAGCGGGCGATGCCCGCCGGGTCGGCGGACATCGGTGACGTACGTAGGACTGGGGCCTATTGTCCCTGGCCGCCGGGGGTGCTCCGGACCGCCCGGGGAGCCGCCCGGGGAACCGCCCGGCGAACCCGCCGGCGAGCGGTCCGGCCGGGCCGCGGCGCCCGCGCGCCCCCGCCCGCGGCCGGCGCTCGGCGGCCCGTGCTCCACGGCCGGCGCGCGGCGGCCGGCGCTCCGCGGCCGGTCCTCAGTCGCGGGCCACCCGGTCCAGCAGTCCGGTCCGGGCGGCCACCGCCGCCGCCTCCAGCCGGGTGCGCGCCCCGAGCTTCATCAGCACCCGCTGGACGTGCGTCCGGGCCGTACTGGCCGCGATCCGCATCCCGGCCGCGATCGCCGCGGTGTCCTCGCCCTCCGCGATCCGGGCCAGCACCTCGACCTCACGGCGGGTCAGCAGCCGCAGCAGGCGGACGGCCTCGTCGTCCGACTCGGGTGCCGGGCTCAGCAGTTGGTCGAACGCGCCGCGCAGCACCTCCGCCGCGACCGCCGCCTCGCCCGCCCGCGCCCTCGCGATGGCCCGCTCGACCACCTCGATCCGCTCGTCGCTGGGGACGTATCCCGCCGCCCCCGCCGCGAACGCGCCCGCCACGCCGCGCAGTTCACCGACCGGTCCGAGCACGATGACGGCCACCTCGGGGCGCTCCCGCCGGATCCGGCGCACCCCGTCGAACGCCCCCGGATCCGCCGGCGCCGCGACCCCGAGCAGGCACACCTCCGGACGGCGCCCGGCCACCAGGTCGGCGGCGGCGCCGGCCGGCGAGCCGACCGCGAGCACCCGGTGGCCGCGCAGCTGGAGCGCGGCGGCCAGGGCCTCGGCGAGCAGCCGGTGGTCGTCGACCACCACGAGTCGAACGCCCATGACACCCTCCCGGTCGGGGTCCGGCCCGCACCCGTACCCGGTGGGGCAGGCGGCCGGTGACGCACCATCACAGCGCATTCCGTGCCCGACCCGCTAGGCCGCCTCCGGAGCGGCGCACTGAGCGGAACACGAAAAAGACCCTCGCCGTTGGGCGAGGGTCTTTCACTTGAGCCCCCATGCGGAATCGAACCGCAGACCTTCTCCTTACCATGGAGACGCTCTACCGACTGAGCTATAGGGGCTTGTTCCCTGGTGTTCTCGCTCGCTCACTCGCTCGCTCGAACAAGGAAGACATTACACGGCCGACGACCGGGAAGGGAAATCGGCCCGGAGGTCGCCGACGACGGCCGGCCCGCCGCCGCTCAGTCGCCCGGGTGCCTCCACCCGCGCCGACGGCGGCACCGACACCGCGCACAAGGCCGACATCGCCACCGCCGAGCACCTCGGCGAGCGGGCCACCCGGCACACCGCCGTCCTGCTCGCCGGCCGCGCCGCCCTGGCCGCCTGACGCCACCCGCTCGCGCGCTACGCCGCCGGATCGGCCCCCAGCACGGGCGTCCGGCGGTGTCCGGCGTCCGCGGCCCCCGCCTGCGCGAGGTCCGCGCCGCTGGTCTCCGGCAGCAGCCGCAGGCAGGCCAGCGCCACCACGCCCAGCACCACCAGGTACCAGCCGACCGGCACCGCCGTCCCGTACGCCTCGGTGAGCCGGGTCGCGACCAGCGGGGTGGTCGCACCGCCGACCACCCCGCCCAGGTTGTACGTCAGCGCGGCACCCGTGTACCGCACCCGGGTCGGGAACAACTCCGGCAGGTAGGCCGCCACCGGTCCGAGCAGGCACCCGAGCACCACCAGGGCGCCCGCCAGGGCCAGGAACATCAGCGGCCGGCGCACCGTCTCCAGCAGCGGGAACAGCACCGGCGACCAGAGCACCGCCAGCACCGTGGCCCCCTGCAGCGTCCGCCGCCGGCCCCAGCCGTCACTGCGCCGCGCGCTCACCCAGACCGTCGCGCCCTTCCCCACCGCGCCCAGCAGCAGCATCGACAGCACCACCGTGCTCGACACCCCCAGCCCGGTCGTCGCGTAGGCCAGCGCATAGGTGGTGGTCACGTAGAACAGCGCGTAGCCCACGGTGATCGCGCCGCAGCCGACCAGCACCGTCCGCCAGTGCCCGCGCAGCACCTCCAGCACCGGTACGGCGCCCGCCCGCCCCGACTCGTCCTCCCCGGCCCCGACCTCGGCCCCGGACCGGGCCTGGGCCTTGGCGGCCTGGAAGAGCGGCGTCTCCTCCAGCCGCAGCCGGACGAAGAGCCCCACCGCCACCAGCCCCAGCGAGGCCAGGAACGGCACCCGCCAGCCCCAGGCGTGGAACGCCCCCTCGTCCAGGGTCAGCCGCAGCACCAGGAACACCCCGTTGGCGAGCACGAAACCGGTGGTCGGCCCGAGCTGCAGGTACGCCCCGTAGCGGCCGCGCCGCGCAGCCGGCGCGTTCTCCGCGATCAGCAGCGCCGCGCCGCCCCACTCCCCGCCCAGGCCGACACCCTGGCAGACCCTCAGCACCACCAGCAGGACGGGCGACCACCACCCCCACGCCCCGTACCCCGGCAGCAGCCCGACCGCCGCCGTCGACAGCCCCATCAGCAGCAGCGACACCACCAGCGTCGCCTTCCGCCCCAGCCGGTCCCCGAAGTGCCCGAACACCACCGCGCCGACCGGCCGCGCCAGGAACGCCACCGCGTACACCGAGAACGCCGCCAACAGCGCACCGACCGTGCCCAGTTCGGGGAAGAACACCGGCCCGAAGACGAGCGCTGCCGCCGTTCCGTACAGAAAGAAGTCGTAGAACTCGATCGCCGTGCCGATCAGGGCCGCCGCCGCGGCCCTCCGCAACTGCGCCGCCCGCCGGGCGTCCTGCGTATCCATACCGACACCCTGGCGACCGGCTCACCCCCCGCGACAGCGCCCACCCGGGTGAAGCCCGCGCACATCCACGCCCGCCCGCCCTGGCTGTGCGCTCCCCGCGCCACGGTGCTCACACCCGGAAACGCGACTGCCCGGCCGCGGGATCGACTCCCGACGGCCGGGCAGGTGGAGCCTTCCCCCGACCTACCGCGCGTAGGGGTTGTCGCTCGGCGGGGACGGCGGACCGTACGCGGGCGGCGGGGACGTCGCCGGCCCGCCCTGCTGCGGCGGGTACCCGACCGGGGCCGGGGGCACCGGCGGCGCGGCCGGACCGGGCTGGGCCGCGGCCGGGGCGGCCGGGGCGGCCGCCGACGCCGTGCCGCGCCGGCGCAGTACGAGGAACACCACGACCGCGACCAGCACCAGCCCGCCGGCCACCGCCGCCACGACCGGCACCACGCTGTCGGAGTCGGACGCCGCGTCGGCCTTGGGCTGCGCCGCGGGCGTGCCCACCGGGGTGCCGTCGCCACCCGGCGCCGGGCTCCCGGCGGCCGAGGGCGCGGTCGACTGCGGCGAGGCCGACGGCGAGGACGCCGTGGCCGGCGCGGAGGCGGCCGGGGGCTCGGCCGCCTTCTCCTGGATCGGGTAGACGTCCGCCGGCCCGGGGTCGCCCGGAGTCGTCAGGGCGATCCGGGGGCGGACGGTGCCGTAGCCGACGGCATCGGTGCGGGCCGACCCGTCGACCGGCTTCCCGGCCGTGTTCATGAGCACCCGCAGGACCTGGTTGGCGGTCCAGTCCTTGTGCACCGACCAGACCAGCGCCGCCGACGCGGAGGTGATCGCCGTGGCGTCCGAGGTGCCGTGGCTCTTGCAGTAGCCGGACCCGCCCGGACAGGCGTCGATCATGTCGGCTCCCGGCGCCACGAGGTCGACCTGGGGCCCCCGCTCCGACTCGGCGGTGGTCGTACTGTTCTGGTCGACCGCGCCGACGCCGACGACGTACGGAAGCGCCCCGGGGTACTCGACCTGGTTTCCGGACTGTCCGGAGTTGCCCACGCTGGCGACCACCAGCGCGCCCTTCGACCTCGCCTGGGCAATGGCGTTGTTCGCCTTGGCCACATCGTCGGAGGACGCGTAGGTCGCGTCCATGCCCTGCGAGATGCTGATGACCTTGGCGCCCTGGTCAGTGGCATAGGTGACGGCCTGGCTGATCTGGTCGAAGAACTCGGCCGAGCTGACCGCGTTCCCCTTGGCCCCTGTCTTGATCTTCAGCGGGAGGATCTTGGCACCGGGAGCGAGGCCGTACGCGCCGTTGCCGTCCCTGCCCTTGCCGGATCCGGCGATGAGGCTGGCCATCGCGGTGCCGTGCTCGTTGACTGGCTCACCGACACCACCGGGCAGGCCGCTGAAGTCCTTGCCCGGCAGGAACTGACCCACCAGATCCGGGTGGTCTAGCTGGAAGCCGCCGTCGACCACCGCGACCGTGACGCCCTGGCCCTTGGTGGTCTTCCACATCTCCGGCGCGTGCATCGCGTCCAGGTGCCACTGCTGCGCGCGGATCGAGTCCGCCGCAGCCGCCGGCGCCACGGCCGGCCCCGCGACCACACCGGCGGCCAAGAGTGCCGCAGCGAACCCGCGACCGCGCCTCCCCATGTCAGTTCGCCGCATCAACGCTCCTCGTCAGTCTCCCCGTCGGCCGGGGGCCGCAGCCCCCGGACAGGCCTGCCCGGCCACCGGGATGAGCCCAGTGGCCGGGCAGTCGTCACTACCTACTCAATCACGTCCGGGTTGCTCCGCGGCGTACCGCTGGTCCAGGTCTCCTCGTCCTCGTGCAGGTAGTCGGCCCGCTTGCGGCGGTCACGCTCGTTCTTGCCAGGCCCACCGGACGTGCCGGGGGCGCCCATCATCCCGTTCTGGCCGGAGCGCGCCCCGCCCTCGGCGCCCGCACCGCCCGCACCCGCGGCCGAGCGGTTCCGCAGACCCGTGCCACCGGGGGTGAACTCGCCACCCGCCTTGGGACCGGTGCGTCCGCCGACCGTGCCGCCGCCGAAGGAGGTCAGCCCGCGACCGCGCGCGCTGCCGCCGGAGGCACCACCGCCGTGGCCGCCGGCACCGCCCGGGTGCATGCCGCCGCCCATGCCGCCGCCACCCGCCGTGCTCCGGCCGCCCTGGCCGGCCTGGGCCTCGCGCTGGCCGAAGACCGGCCCGCCACCACCCGGGGTTCCCGGTGTGCCGTTCTTCGACGGCAGGTTGCCGCCGCCGAAGGTGCTCGTCCGACCCGTCGACGTGCCCTTGAGCGGGACGGAGCCGCCGCTGGGGCCGAACGGGAGCGGCCCGGTGCCCGGGAAGGCCGGACCGCCGCCGGGGCCGTTCGGGTAGCCCGGCTGCTGCCCGCCGGGGTAGCCCGGCGGCAGGCTGCCCGGGACGCCCGGGCCGATCGGACCGGTCTGGTTGGGCAGGGTCGTGAGGGGCGGCAGGCTGTTGAGATCGGTGCCGGGCCGGTCCGGAATGACCGGCACCGGGGCCGGCCCGGGCGACGGGGTGGGCGGCAGCGGGGTCGGCCCGTTGTGCGGCGGGATCGGGTCGATCCGTCCCGGCTGGTTCGGGCCGTCGGGGCCCGGGGTGTGCGGACGGGGCGTCACCGAGCCGCCGCCATCGTGGTTTCCGGGCGGGCTGTAGCTGCCGCCACCACCACCGCCCCCACCGCGCGGGGTGCGGACCGTGCCGCCGGAGCCCGTGCCACCACCGCCACCGCTGTCGCCGATGTGCTGGATGTCGTTGCGCTGGGTCTCCCCCGGCGGCTTCAGCTCCGCCGGCGTCTCCAGCGCGTTCAGCTTCGTCGCCACGGCGTCGTAGGCCTGCCCGAGCTTCACCATCTGGTTGATGGCTTCCTGGTGCTCCAGCTCGACCTTCTTCTGCGCCGCCGCCGCCTCGGATGCCGTCACCCAGTTGGGATTGGCCTGCTTCATGACCGAGTCGACGGTGGAGCCGACCCCGTACTTGGCCTCGAAGTCGGAGGGCAGGTACGGGACCGACTGGTTCTTGTGCTTGCTGACGGTGGCGATCTCCGTCTTGGGCAGCTCGGGCACCGCGGTCTTCGCGGTGCTCAGCGCCTCACCGGCCTGGTGGATCGCGTCGCCGACGCCGATCGAGTACTCGGCCAGCGCCGCACCCGACTTGTGGAAGTTCCCGGCCCACGCCTTGAAGGCCTCGGCCGACGGCCCCTCCCAGTTGATCTGGTCGACGTGGGACTTGAGGGCCGCGCTGAGCTCCTTCAGTACCTCGCCGGCCGACTTCAGCTGGCTGCCCCGGCTCAGCACCTTGCTCGGGTCGGTGCTGGCGACCATGGCCCTGAGCTGTTCGTGGTTCTTGGCCTCGAAGTTCGTCCCGCCTGCCATCACATGCTCCCCGTGTCAGTCGAAGTGTCGCGTCGTGCCACCGTCACAGCCCACCGGCCTGCGTGCCCGCGCCGCCGCTCGGCGACCCGCCGAAGCCGCTGTTCTTCGCCACGGCCTGATGGGCGGCGGTCGTGTGCTCCTCGTTGCCCGCGTAGTTCGCCGCCGCCTTCGAGACCGCCGCCTGCATGGCCTCGATCTGCTTGACGAAGGTCTGGTGCATGCTCACCAGCTCGTTGTGGGTCCGCTGGTAGGCCGACGACACATCGGTGGACTGGGAGAAGTCCTTGCCGAAGTTGTCCCCGTGCAGCCGCTGCTCCTGCAGCTTCGCCTGCGCGGCGTCCGAGCCCTCCATCGAGTCGAGCAGCGCCTTGACCTTCTTCGTGAAGGCGGTCAGCGTGTCCAGCTCGACCTGGACGTTCTTGCCGCCGAACGCGGACACCAGCGCGGCCGCGCTGGTGTTGGTCTCCGCGGAACGGACCATCTTGTCGGCAACACCGAACACGGCGCCGAACCAGCCACCGTGGTTGCCGTGTCCGAGCGAGAACGGCTTGTCGTCCAGGGGCGGCGTCGCCGCGCCGTTCGTCGTGCTCGTACCGTCGCCTGCAGGCGCGTCTGCCACCGCGATCCACCTCTCCCCCGTGCGCGGGCGGCTTCCAAGCCCCCGCGCCCCGCAACACACCGTCAACTTCTCGGTCCTACAGTCCTACCGGTGCACCGCCCCACCCGAGGGGACGACAGGCACCGCTGTCATCGTAGCCACCGCCTCCGTCGGACCGGCAGGGCCCATGGCACGACTGAGCGCGATCGGTACGAACTTGACACGTACAACTCGCGTCCTGCGCCCAAAACCCGTACGTCGCCCGGGCCGTACCGCCCCACCCCCCGCTCGCCTCCACCCCGCCCCCGGGTACGCGCCGAAGCCGTGCGCCCGGGCCCGAGGCCCGCCGCACGGCTCGGCTCGGCTCGGCGCCGAAACGGACTCAGACCTGCTCGGCCAGCTCCAGCCAGCTCATCTCCAGCTCCTCCTTCTCGTCCCGGACGGTGCGCAGCTGCGCGTCCAGCTCCGCGACCTTGGAGAAGTCGGCGGCGTGCTCGGCCAGTTGGGTGTGCAGCTTGGACTCCTTCTCGTCCAGCTTGGCGATCTGGCGCTCCAGCTTCTGCATCTCCTTCTTCGCCGCGCGCACGTCGCCGGCCGACAGCGCGGGCGCCCCGGCCTCCGCGGCCGGTGCCGGAGCGGAGGCGGACGCGGCGGCGGACGCGGTCGCCGCCATCCGGGCGCGCCGCTCCAGGTACTCGTCGATGCCGTTCGGCAGCATCCGCATCCGCTTGTCGCCGAGCAGCGCGTGCACCACGTCCGTGGTCCGCTCGATGAAGAAGCGGTCGTGGCTGATCACGATCATCGAGCCGGGCCAGCCGTCGAGCAGGTCCTCCAGCTGGTTGAGCGTCTCGATGTCGAGGTCGTTGGTGGGCTCGTCCAGGAACAGGACGTTGGGCTCGTCCATCAGCAGCCGGAGCAGCTGGAGCCGGCGGCGCTCACCGCCCGACAGGTCGCCGACCGGGGTCCACTGCTTGTCCTTGCCGAAGCCGAACTGCTCGCAGAGCTGGCCCGCGCTCATCTCCCGGCCCTTGCCGAGGTCGACCCGCGAGCGCACCTGCTCGACCGCCTGCAGCACGCGGGTGGCCGGCTCCAGCTCGGCGACCTCCTGCGAGAGGTACGCCAGCCGCACCGTCTTGCCGACCTTGATGACGCCGGAGGCGGGCTGCACGTCGCCCTCGGAGGCGTAGGCGTCGCGCAGGGCGCGCAGCAGCGAGGTCTTGCCGGCGCCGTTGACGCCGAGCAGGCCGATCCGGTCGCCGGGGCCGAGCTGCCAGGTCAGGTTCTCCAGCAGCAGCTTGGGGCCGGCCGTGACGGTCACGTTCTCCAGGTCGAAGACGGTCCGTCCGAGCCGGGCGTTGGCGAACTTCATCAGCTCGCTCTTGTCCCGCGGGTCCGGCACGTCGGCGATCAGGGCGTTGGCCGCCTCGATCCGGTAGCGCGGCTTGGAGGTCCGGGCGGGGGCGCCGCGGCGCAGCCAGGCGAGCTCCTTGCGGGCGAGGTTCTGGCGCTTCTGCTCCTCGACGGCCTCGATCCGGGAGCGCTCGGCACGGGCGAAGACGTAGTCGGAGTAGCCGCCCTCGTACTCGTGCACCGTGCCGTGCTGGACGTCCCACATCCGGGTGCAGACCTGGTCGAGGAACCAGCGGTCGTGGGTGACGCAGACGAGGCCGGAGCGGCGGCCCTGCAGGTGCTTGGCGAGCCAGGCGATGCCCTCGACGTCGAGGTGGTTGGTGGGCTCGTCCAGGACGATCAGGTCGGGCGAGCCGAGCAGCAGCTTGGCGAGGGCGATCCGGCGGCGCTCGCCACCGGAGAGCGGGCCGATGACGGTGTCCAGGCCGTCGGCGAAGCCGGGCAGGTCGAGGCCGCCGAAGAGGCCCTCGATGATGTCGCGGATCCGGGCGTCGCCGAGCCACTCGTGGTCGGCGCGGTCGGCGATGACCTCGTGCCGGATGGTGGCCTTCGGGTCGAGCGAGTCGTGCTGGGTGAGGACGGCCAGCTGCAGGCCGCCGGACCAGGTGATCCGGCCGCTGTCCGGCTCCTCCAGCTTGGCGAGCATCCGGATCAGGGTGGTCTTGCCGTCGCCGTTGCGTCCGACGACGCCGATCCGGTCCCCCTCACTGACGCCGAGGCTGACCCCGTCGAGGAGGGCCCGGGTGCCGTAGACCTTCGTGACGGACTCGATGGTGGCGAGGTTGACGGCCACGTGTGCTGCGCTCCTGGTTCGACGGGCTCGGGGCTCGGAGGGAGCCGCGATCCTCCCCAGCCTAGTCGGCCGCCCGGGGGCCGGTCGGCCGTCCCCGGCCGGGCAGCATCCCGCCCCGGCCGCGTCCCGACCACGCGTCGGCGCCACCTCGGCCCCGCCCCGGCCCCGCGTCGGGCCCTCCTCGGCCCCGCGTCGGCGCCACCTCGGCCCTGAGCCGCCCTCGACCCCGCGTCAGCCTCGGCCCGGCTCTCCCGGGGGCGGCGGGTCAGCCGCGCGCCGACACCGCCGCGCCGGGCACCGGCCCGTACGTGGCGTGCGCCGCCCGGCAGGTGCCGGACGCCCGCAGCGCCGCGGCGACCGCCGCGGCCGCGTCGGCGTCCTTGGCCAGGAAGGCGCAGGTCGGTCCCGAGCCGGAGACCAGGGCGCCGAGCGCACCGGCCTCGGTGCCCGCCCGCAGGGTGTCGGCGAGCGCGGGCCGCAGCGAGAGGGCGGCCGGCTGGAGGTCGTTGGCGAGCGCGCCGGCCAGGGCGACGACGTCGCCGTCGGCGAGGGCCGCGAGCAGCGCCGGGTCGGCGTCGGGGGTGGCGACGTCGGTGTCGCCGAAGCCGGTGCCGGCCTCGTCGCGGAGGCGGTCGCACTCGCGGAAGACGGCCGGGGTGGAGAGCCCGCCGTCGGCGACGGCGAAGACCCAGTGGAAGGTCCCGCCGACCGGCAGGGCCTCCAGGATCTCGCCCCGGCCGCGGCCCAGGGCGACGCCGCCGACCAGCGCGAACGGCACGTCGGAGCCGAGCTCGGCGGCCAGCTCCAGCAGGGTGTCGAGCGGGGTGCCGAGCCCCCACAGCGCGTCGCAGGCCACCAGGGCCGCCGCGCCGTCGGCGCTGCCGCCGGCCATGCCGCCGGCGACCGGGATGGCCTTGGCGATGTGCAGGTGGACGCCCGGGTCGGCGATGCCGTGGTGGGCGGCGAGCAGCCGGGCGGCGCGGGCGGCGAGGTTGCTGTCGTCGAGCGGGACGACGGCGGCGTCCGGCCCCGAGCAGCTCAGGGTGACCCCGGTGCCGGCGGTCGCGGTGACCTCGTCGCCGAGGGCGACCGCGAAGAACACGTTGGCCAGGTCGTGGAAGCCGTCGGCGCGCAGGCCGCCGACGCCCAGCTGGACGTTGACCTTGGCGGGGACGCGGACGGTGACGCTCACTCGGAGTCCTTCGCTGGCTTGTGCTCGGCGATGGCGGCGAACTGCTCGACGGTCAGCATCTCGCCGCGCAGCTTGTGGTCGATGCCGGCGGCGGCGAGCGCCTGCTCGGCCCCGGCCGGGGAGCCGGCCCAGCCGGCCAGGGCGGCCCGCAGGGTCTTGCGGCGCTGGGCGAACGCGGCGTCCACGACCGCGAACACCTCCTCGCGGGTGGCGGTGGTCTTCGGCGGCTCCCGGCGGATCAGCGAGACCAGGCCGGAGTCGACGTTCGGGGCGGGCCAGAAGACGTTGCGGCCGATCGCGCCGGCCCGCTTCACGTCCGCGTACCAGTTGGCCTTGACCGACGGGACGCCGTACACCTTGTTGCCGGGCTTGGCGGCGAGCCGGTCGGCGACCTCGCTCTGCACCATCACCAGGGTGCGCTCGATGCTGGGGAAGGTCGCCAGCATGTGCAGCAGCACCGGGACGGCCACGTTGTAGGGGAGGTTGGCGACCAGCGCGGTCGGCGCCGGCCCGGGCAGCTCGGTGACCTCCATGGCGTCGCTGAACACCAGGTCGAAGGCGTCCGCCTTCTCCGGCATCCGGGCGGCGACGGTGTCCGGCAGGTGGCGGGCCAGCACCGGGTCGATCTCGACGGCCGTGACGTGCTCGGCGACCTCCAGCAGCGCCAGGGTGAGCGAGCCGAGCCCCGGCCCGACCTCCACCACGGCGTCCTCGCCGGTCACCCCGCCCGCGCGGACGATCCGCCGCACGGTGTTGCCGTCGATGACGAAGTTCTGCCCGCGCTGCTTGGTCGGCTTCACGCCGAACGCGTCCGCCAGTGCCCGGATGTCCGCGCTGCCCAGCAAGGGGGTCCCCCCGGCCGGAGGCTGGGGGCGGCTGTCAGGGGTGGGATCGGTGGTGCTCACGCGCCAAGGATACGGGCGCGGCGGTCCCTCGCCGTTCGACGGCCGCCGCGCGGCCGGTCTCCGCCGGACCGTTCCCGCCCGGCCCGGGGGAACGTCCTGCGCGCGGCGGCCGGCTCAGTATCCGAACGCCCGGGCCGTGTTCGCCGCGATGGCCGCCGACAGCTCGTCCTCGTGCAGCCCGAGGGTCTCGGCCATCGAACGCACCGTGACCGGGATCAGGTAGGGCGCGTTCGGGCGGCCGCGGTACGGGTGCGGGGTGAGGAACGGCGCGTCGGTCTCGACCAGGACGCGGTCCAGCGGGGTGGCGGCGAGGGCGTCGCGCAGCGGCTGGTTGGCCCGGAAGGTGACCGGGCCGGCGAACGAGAGGTACCAGCCGTGCTCGGCGCAGACCTTGGCCATCTCGGCGTCGCCGGAGTAGCAGTGGAAGACGGTCCGCTCGGGGGCGCCCTCCTCCAGCAGGACGGCGATGACGTCCTCGTGGGCGTCCCGGTCGTGGATCACCAGGGCCTTGTCGTGCCGCTTGGCCATCTCGATGTGGCGGCGGAACGACTCCTTCTGGATCTCCACGCCCTCCGGGCCGGTCCGGAAGTAGTCCAGGCCGGTCTCGCCGACCGCGACCACCTGCGGCAGTGCGGCGAGCGCGTCGATCTCGGCGAGCGCCGCGTCGAGCGCGGCCTGCCCGCCGGCCGGGCGCTGCTGCCCGGACCATCCGTCGGGGTCGCCGAGGAAGATCCGCGGCGCCTCGTTGGGGTGCAGGGCGACGGCCGCGTGCACCTGCTCGAACCGGGCCGCCAGTTCGGCGGCCCAGCGGGAGCCGGGCACGTCGCAGCCGACCTGGACGACGGCGGTCACACCGACGGAGGCGGCGCGGGCCAGGCCCTCCTCCGGGGTGCCGGACTGCATGTCCAGGTGGGTGTGCGAGTCGGCCACCGCCACCGCCAGCGGCGCGGGCAGCGGCGGCGGCGTCGACCGGTCGTCGTCCGTCTTCTTCGGCATCAGGCGGCCGGCTTCTCTTCCAGGCGGGGGAACAGGATCTCGCCCTTGGTGACGGTGGCGCCGGCGGGCAGCCGGCCCCAGTCCGCCGCGGTGGCCACGGTCTGCGCGGACAGCGCGCCGAGCCCGGCCGCGTCGGCGCCCAGCGAGGCCCAGAGCTTCTCGGCGGTGGCCGGCATCACCGGGTTGAGCAGGACGGCGGTCGCCCGCAGCGCCTCGGCGGCGGTGTAGAGGATGGTGGCCAGGCGCGCCCGGCCCTCCTCCGAGTCGTCCTTGGCGACCTTCCACGGCTCCTGCTCGGTGAGGTAGCCGTTGACCTGCTTGACGAAGTCGAAGACCGCGGCGATGCCGCCGGCGAAGTCCAGCTCCTCGCCGATCTTCCGGTCGGCGGCCGCGACGGCGGCGGTCAGGCCGTCGGCGACCGCCTGCTCGGGCGCGCCCGCGGCGGTGGCGGCGGGCAGCACGCCGTCGAAGTACTTGCCGACCATGGCCGCGACCCGCGAGGCGAGGTTGCCGAAGTCGTTGGCCAGCTCGGAGGTGTACCGGGCGGAGAAGTCCTCCCAGGAGAACGAGCCGTCGGTGCCGAACGGGATCGCGCGCAGGAAGTAGTAGCGGTAGGCGTCCACGCCGAAGTGCGAGGTGAGGTCGGTCGGGGCGATGCCGGTCAGGTTGGACTTGGACATCTTCTCGCCGCCGACCATCAGCCAGCCGTTGGCCACGACCCGCTTGGGCAGCGGCAGCCCGGCGGCCATCAGCATCGCGGGCCAGATCACCGCGTGGAAGCGCAGGATGTCCTTGCCGACCAGGTGGACGGAGGCGGGCCAGAGCTCGGCGAAGCGCTCCGGGTCGGTGCCGTAGCCGGCCGCGGTGATGTAGTTCTGCAGGGCGTCCACCCACACGTACAGGACGTGCTTCTCGTCCCAGGGCAGCGGCACGCCCCAGTTGAAGGTGGAGCGGGAGATCGAGAGGTCCTTGAGGTCCTGCTCGACGAAGCGCAGCACCTCGTTGCGGGCCGAGGCGGGCTGGATGAAGTCGGGGTTGGCGGCGTAGAACTCCAGCAGCTTCGGGCCGTACGCGGAGAGGCGGAAGAAGTAGTTCTCCTCCTCCAGCCACTCGACCGGCCGCTTGTGCACCGCGCAGAGCTTCTCGCCCTCGGTGGCGCCGTCCAGCAGCTCGGCCGGGAGCTTGTACTCCTCGCAGCCGACGCAGTACGGGCCGGAGTAGCCGCCCTTGTAGATCTCGCCCTTGTCGTAGAGGTCCTGGACGAACTCCTGCACCCGGGCGGTGTGCCGCTCCTGGGTGGTGCGGATGAAGTCGTCGTTGGCGATCTCCAGGTGCTGCCAGAGCGGCTTCCACTCCTCCTCGACCAGCTTGTCGCACCACTCCTGCGGGCTGACGCCGTTGGCCTCGGCGGTGCGCAGGATCTTCTGGCCGTGCTCGTCGGTGCCGGTCAGGAACCAGACCTTCTCACCGCGCTGGCGGTGCCAGCGGGTCAGCACGTCGCCGGCCACCGTGGTGTAGGCGTGGCCCAGGTGCGGGCGATCGTTGACGTAGTAGATCGGGGTGGAAACGTAGTACGCCGGGGTGGTGCTCCCGGTGGTGCTGTGCTCTGCAGTGGCCGCCATGGTCGGCAAGCTTAATCGGGTGCGGGGGCCGCCCTCGACCGATCACCCGGGGTGGCGGCCCGGCACCGCCGGTCCGGCCGCCGCCCCGCCGCCGCGGGGGCGGCGGCGGGGCGGCGGGGCGGCGGTCAGCCGGTCAGCCGCGACCAGAACCGGGCCCAGCGTCCGCGCGGTCTGGCCGGCTCGGCCGTCGTCGTGGCCGGGGCGGGAGCGGCCCCGGCGGGCTCGGCGTACCCCGAGTACCCGGGGGCGTGGTGCCAGAGGTGGTCCGCCTCCGCGACCCGGCCCTCGCGCATGATCCGGACGGTGTGCCCGCCGCAGCCCGGGCAGGTCGGCTTGAGCAGCGGGGACGGCACCCGGACGCCGTTGGCGCGGTACTCGAACACGACGTGCCCGTCTCGGCCCACCTTGTGCTCGATGTCGTACGTCTGCTCCCAGCCGTACCCGCAGCTCAGGCAGGCGAAGGAGTACGCCTCCCGGACGGTCTCGACGGGAGTGTGCGGCCGGCCGGTCAGGCCGGGGTCGCTCAGCGCATTGCCACCGCGGGGGCTACCGATCGTCTCACTCATAGCCGTCTCCCAGCGCCCGCCGGGCCCTCGCCCGGCTGGGTCTTTCCCATCCAGGGAATGCCCGGAACGCCCCGGCCGATGCCCGTCTTGTGAAGACTTGGAAGCGGGTTGGGAATCCCTATACGAAAGGGTGGGTCCTGTCCCGAAATCGCGACCGAAACTTCAGCTCGACGGGTGTTTACCAGGGGCCTTCCCTCCAAGGTACGCGTCCGCACCGGGACCGGCACCCCCGGATTTCACGGCTTGGCGCCGGCCTCCCCGCGGTCCGCGTTCTTGGCCGCGACCACCGCGTCGAAGACCTCCCGCTTGGGCACCGACAGCTCGGCCGCGACGGCCGCGATGGCCTCCTTGCGCCGCTCGCCGGCCTCCTCCCGGACGGCCACCAGGCGGGCCAGCTCGGCCGGGGTCAGCTCCTGCGGGGCGGCCGGCGGGGCGCCGGCGACCACCACGGTGATCTCGCCCTTGACGCCCTCGGCCGCCCAGGCCGCCAGCTCGCCGAGCGGGCCGCGCCTGACCTCCTCGTAGGTCTTGGTCAGCTCGCGGCAGACGGCGGCGGGGCGGTCGGCGCCGAAGGCCCCGGCCATCGCGGCCAGCGCCTCGGCGATCCGGTGCGGAGCCTCGAAGAACACCATCGTGCGCGGCTCGGCGGCGATCGAGGCGAGCTGGCGCGCCCGGTCCCCGGTCTTGCGCGGCAGGAAGCCCTCGAAGGTGAAGCGGTCGACCGGCAGGCCGGACAGCGCCAGCGCGGTGAGCACGGCGGACGGCCCGGGCACCGCGGTGACCTTGACGTCGGCGGCCACCGCCGCGGCCACCAGCCGGTAGCCGGGGTCGGAGACGGAGGGCATCCCGGCGTCCGTCACCAGCAGCACCCGGGCGCCGCCGAGCAGCGCCTCGACCAGCTCGGGGGTGCGGCCCACCTCGTTGCCCTCGAAGTAGGAGACCACCCGCCCGGCCGGGGTGACCCCGAGCGCCTGGGTGAGCCGGCGCAGCCGCCGGGTGTCCTCGGCCGCGATCACGTCCGCGGTGGCCAGCTCGGTGAGCAGCCGGGGCGGGGCGTCCGAGACGTCGCCGATGGGGGTGCCTGCGAGAACGAGTACTCCTGTCACGCGCCCCATCCTCCCAGCATCGGCGGCCTGGCGGGTCCGGGTGCTTTTGGTGACGATTCGGGCAGCTTCGGAGGGAGCCGTCCTCCCTCCCGGACACGCCCCTACGATGTGGCGGATGAACGGCGACACGGCGGCGCAGACGCCCACGGGTACAGACCACCCCGCGCAGGGCGGCGTCGGCGTGCCGGTCCTGACGGACCAGCCGTCCCCCGCGGTCCCGGGCCCGCGCGCCGCCGGCGCCGACGGCCCGGCGCCGCGTCCGGCCTGGCTGCACCGCCTGGCCCGGTACGGCTACACCGCACCGCGCGCCGCCACGCTCGCCGAGCGGCTGGCGCCGCCGATGCCGGACGGCCCCCGGGTCACCCCGGCGCGGGTCGCCCCCTCCCCGCTGCTGCTGCGGCTCGGCGTGCCCGTGCCGCAGGGCCTCTGGTCCTGGCTCTGCCGCTGGGCTGGCTGGATCGGCCCGCTCGCGGTGGCGCTGTTCGCCGGGGCGCTCCGGTTCAGCGGCCTCGGGCAGCCGGACGCGATCATCTTCGACGAGACGTACTACGCCAAGGACGCCTACGCGCTCTGGCACGGCGGCTACGAGATCAGCTGGCCGGAGGGCGCCAACGAGCAGATCATGGCGGCCGACGGGGCGGTGCCCTACCGGCCGGAGGCCAGCTACGTGGTCCATCCGCCGGTCGGCAAGTGGATCATCGGCGCGGGCGAGCAGCTGTTCGGCATGAACCCCTTCGGCTGGCGCTTCGCGGTGGCGCTGCTCGGCACCCTCTCCGTCCTGATGGTGGCCCGGATCGCCCGCCGGCTCTTCCGTAGCACGCTGCTGGGCTGCGTGGCCGGGCTGCTGCTCGCGGTGGACGGCCTGCACTTCGTGCTGAGCCGCTCCGCGCTGCTGGACCTGGTGGTGATGTTCTGGATCCTCGCCGCCTTCGGCTTCCTGCTGCTGGACCGCGACCGCACCCGGGCGCGGATCGCCGAGCGGCTCGGCGGCGTCGCGGACGCCGCGGCGGCCCAGCGGCTCAACCTGGGCTGGCGCCCGTACCGGATCGCGGCCGGCGTCTGCGTCGGCCTGACCTGCGCGACCAAGTGGAGCGGCCTCTACGTGGCGGCCGCCTTCGGCCTCATGACGGTGCTCTGGGACGCCGGGGCCCGCCGCCTCGCCGGCGCCGGCCGCCCGTACCTGGGGACGCTGGTGCGGGACGCCGTACCGGCCTTCGTCTCGATCGTCGTGGTCTCCGCGGTCGTGTACGTCACCTCGTGGTGGGGCTGGTTCGCCAGCAGCAACCTGCCCGGCCGGGGCGGCTACGGCCGCGACTGGGCGGTCGGCCGGTCCACCGACTACCCGTGGATACCCGAGGGCCTGCGGGCCCTGTGGCACTACCACTCGACGGTTTACGACTTCCACACCCACCTGAGCGACCCGCACACCTACCAGTCGAACCCGTGGAGCTGGCTGGTGCTGGGCCGGCCGGTCTCCTTCTTCTACGAGTCCCCCAAGCAGGGCCAGGCGGGCTGCACCGCGAGCGAGTGCGCCCGCGAGGTGCTGGGCATCGGCACCCCGCTGCTCTGGTGGGCGGGCGTGGTGGCGCTGGCGTACTGCCTCTGGCGCTGGGCGGCCCGCCGGGACTGGCGGGCCGGCGCGGTGCTCTGCGGCCTGGCCGCCGGCTACCTGCCCTGGTTCGCCTACCAGCAGCGGACGATCTTCCTCTTCTACGCGGTGGCCTTCGTCCCGTTCGTGGTCCTCGCCGTGACGATGCTGGTCGGCGCCCTGATCGGGCCGGCCGGTGCCGGCCGGGACCGCCGGATCATCGGCTCCACCGCGGCCGGCCTGCTGGTCCTGCTGATCGTATGGAACTTCCTCTTCTTCTACCCCCTGTACACGGGGGAGACGATTCCGATGGAGGACTGGCGCCGGCGGATGTGGTTCGACAGCTGGATCTGACGGTCCCGAGCACGGGAACCTTGCGGACGCGGTGCTCGGCACGTACCAGATCCGTCACAAGTCCCGGCCGCGTCGCCGGCCCGCGGAGACCGGCTGCCTAGGCTGAGCACCGAACGCGTATCCGGCCACTCCGGTTGCGTCCAGTCGCCAGACCCTTGGGGGAGCAACACCATGCGCAAAGGCGCGAAGATCGGCATCATCACCGGCGTGTCCCTCGCCGTGCTCGCGGGCGGCGGGTACGGGGCGTACAGCCTCGTCGGCGGGTCGGACTCCGGCACGCCGGAGGCGAAGAAGCCCCGGACGGTGGTCGCCGAGCCCCCCACCGCCGAGCAGGCCGCGGCCGGCGCCAAGGACTTCCTGGAGGCCTGGGCCGCGGGCGACCTCGGCAAGGCGGCCGGGCTGACCGACGACCCGGCGGCCGCCACCGCCGCGCTGACCGCCTTCAAGGACCAGGTCAAGCCGAGCGGGCTGACCCTCGCGCCGTCCGGCCCGGCCGCGCCGGCCGCCTTCGCCTCCGCGACCGGGACGCCGTCGCCGACCGCCAAGCCGTCCGCCCCGGCCTCCGCGACGCCGTCCGCGGCCACCGGGTCCGCCTCGCCGTCCGCCTCGGCGGCGCCGGCCGGCGTGCTGATGGGCTTCAAGGCCCGGGCCGAGTTCGAGGGCACCAACCGGGTCTGGGACTACAACGGCTTCCTGAGCGTCGTGAAGATGAGCGACGACACCCCGGCCGTGCACTGGGCGCCCACGGTGATCCACCCCCACCTCGGCCCGGGCGAGGTGATCTCCACCCAGCCGGTCTTCGCCCCGCCCGGGAACGTGGTCGACCGCAACAACAAGCCGCTGCAGGGCGCCTCGATCACCCCGACGCTGCTCGCCACGCTGCAGGACAACGTCCGCAAGATCCAGGCGGCCGACCCCGGCAAGGACCAGAGCGACGCCGGCAGCGGTGTGGTGATCACCACCGCGGACGGCAAGGGCGCCACCGACAAGCTGTTCACCATCGTCGAGCCGAAGCCGGCCAAGCCGTTCAAGGTGACGATCGACAACACGCTGCAGGCCGCCGCCGAGAAGGCGATGGCCGACCTCGGCGGCAAGTCCGGCTCGATCGTCGCGATCGAGCCGAGCACCGGCCAGGTGCTGGCCTTCGCCAACGCGCCCGCCAACGGCCAGAACCGGGCCTTCCTCGGCCTGCTCGCCCCCGGCTCCACCATGAAGATCGTCACCTCGACGGCGCTGCTGGAGGCCGGCGTCAACCCGGACACCGTGGTGCCCTGCCCGCTGAAGAGCAGCAACCCGAAGGCGATCCCGAACTCGTTCCCGGACGCCTACCCGAACAACACGCTGCAGCAGGACTTCATGATCTCCTGCAACACCGCCTTCATCGACCAGGGCCTGGCCAGCCTCAAGCCGGGCGCGCTGACCTCCACCGCCAAGGACGTGTACGGCATCGGCCTGGAGTGGAAGACCGGCCTGCCGAACGCCGACGGCCGGGTGCCGGACGCCGGCGCCAACAAGGACGAGCAGGCCATGCAGTCGATCGGCCAGGGCAAGATCCAGATGAACCCGCTGGCCATCGCCTCGATCACCGCCACGGTGCAGAGCGGCGAGTTCAAGCAGCCGGTCCTGGTCGCCGACCTGCCGCAGCAGAAGGCCGCCCGCAGCCTCTCCCCGGACGCCGCCGGCAAGCTGCGCGCGATGATGGCGGCCACCGCCAAGGACGGCACCGCCAAGGCCGTGATGGCCGGGATCTCCGACAACGCGGGCGCCAAGACCGGCTCGGCGGAGGCCACCGGCATCGACACCACCAACAGCTGGTTCACCGCCTACCGCGGCAACCTGGCCCTCGCCGCCGAGGTCCAGGGCGGCGGCCACGGCGCCGACGCGGCCGGCCCGGCCGTCGCCGCCGTCATCAAGGCCGCCGGCAACCGCTGAGCCCGCTCCCGTCCTGCCCCGGTCACCTCCGGGGCAGGACGGGCTCCGGCCGGGCCAGCAGGCAGTTGGCCGGGACGGGCGGCCGCGCGCTCCACCGCCGGGCCGCCAGCCGGGGCCAGATCACCAGCACCGCCGGCAGCGCCAGGTAGCCGAACCGCCCGGCCGGCGCGAGCATGAACGCGATCGCCAGCCCGGCCGCCAGCAGGTCGGCGGCGGCGATCGCGGAGACCGGCGGCCGGGCCAGCAGCCAGATCGCCACCCCCAGGCCGCCGATCGTCATCAGCGCCAGCGACACCGAGTGCCCGGTCGGCCCGAAGCCGGCCAGCACCTTGCCCGGCAGCGGGCTGCCGGCCGGCGTCTGGATCGCGGTCAGGCCCAGCGGGAACCGCACCACCTGCTCGCGCAGCGCGTCGGCCCGGGCCAGCGCGGCGGGCACCATCACCACGAGGCTGGCCCCGAGGGCGGTGAGCCCGGCCCGGGCGGCGGGGCGCCGTCCGTAGAGCCGCCAGAGCAGCAGCACGGCCACCGGCAGCGCCGGCCAGGCCGTCCACTTCAGCGTGCAGGCCATCGCCAGGACGAGCCCGGCGCCGATCGTGCGGTCCCGCTCGGCGAGGGCCATGGCCAGGCAGCAGACCCCGATCAGCGGCAGGTCCACCCCGCCCACCACCAGCGCCAGCGCGATCAGGGGCGAGGCGGTGAGCACCGCCAGCGGCAGCAGCGGCGCGCGGTCGCGGGTCGGCCGCAGCAGCCGCCAGCTCGCCAGCAGGCAGACGACGAAGGCCAGCGCGAACCAGATCCGGGCGTCGCCCACCAGCTGGGCCACCGGGCCACCGCTGCCCACCAGGGCACGGGGCATCCCGAACAGGGACATGGCCGGCAGGTACGGGTTGTAGTCGGTGACGACCACCGGGTGCGGCAGGTACGGGCTGCCGGTGGTGAGCAGCAGGTGCGCCGAGCGTTCGACCACCATCACCTCGGACTGGTGGCGGCCCTCCAGGGCCAGCAGGGCCAGCGGTACCAGGACGGCCCCGATCAGGGCCGCCGCGGCCGCGGCGCGGGGCGCGATCCGGCGCGGCAGGGTCAGGCAGAGGAGCCCGGCCAGGGCGTAGGCGGGGGCGGCGATGGCGCCCCAGAGCCGCTGGTTGGGCAGGTCGGAGACGATCGGGAAGGCCGCCGCCCAGCCGGCGGCGATCAGGCAGCCGAGGAACTGGACGCGGCGCCGCGCGGCGAGCCGGGCGGGATTCAGCCGATCGGGCGTGGGCGGAAACGTGTTCTCGCCACGCTGACGGGGGAACGGTCGGGGTCCGAGGCCGCGGATCAGGCGTCCGGGTCGGGTCGTCGATCCGGCCGGTGCGGCCGGGGCCGGCGCTCTCGTACGGCCGGTGAAGCGGCCGCGCGGGCGGGAGAAGCCGGGCGTGCGGGTGCTCACCATGGTGGAAGGTTATGGGTGGGGGCGGTGCCCTGTCGCCATGTCGGCCCAGGGAGTGTCCGGCGTTACGCACGGGGCCGCCGGGGTGTGGTCACCACCGGCGGCCCCGTGAGCGGGTGCCCTGCGGGCGCCGGGCTCAGCCGGTCTTGCTGTCGGCCGGCTGCTCGACGGCCTCGACGGCGGCGAGCTCCTCGGCCTGCTCCAGCTTGGAGTGCTTGATGCTGTAGCCGAAGTAGACGGCCACCGCGACGACCAGCGCGACGGCGCCGGCCTCGAAGGTGTCCGCGTGCAGGCCGGTGATCAGGTAGATGCAGAAGCCGACGCTGACCAGCGGGACGACCGGGTAGCCGGGGACCTTGAAGCCGCGCGGCAGGTCGGGCTGGGTGCGGCGCAGCACGATCACGCCGATCGAGACCACCGAGAACGCGATCAGGGTGCCGAGGCTGGTGATGTCGGCCAGCTTCTCCAGCGGGATGAAGGCGGCCAGCGCGCCGACGCCGAGGCCGACCACGATGGTGTTCCAGACCGGGGTGCCGGTGCGCGGCGAGAGCTGGGCGAAGCGCTTGGGCAGCATGCCGTCGCGGCCCATCGAGTACAGGATGCGGGTCTGGCCGTAGATCACCACGAGGGTGATGGAGAAGATCGAGATGATCGCGCCGACCGCGAAGATCATCGCGGGCCAGCTCTGGCCGGTGATGTCCTGCAGGATCTGGGCGAGACCGGCCTCCTGGCCGTCGAACTTCTCCCAGGGCTGGGCGCCGATGCCGGCCAGGGCCACCAGGATGTAGAGCAGGGTGACCACGACCAGCGAGATGATGATCGCCAGCGGCAGGGTGCGGCGCGGGTTCTTGACCTCCTCACCGGCGGTGGACACGGCGTCCAGGCCGATGAACGAGAAGAAGATGCTGGAGGCCGCGACCTGGACGCCGCCGATGCCGAGCGGCATGAACGGGGTCAGGTTGCCGGAGTGGAATGCGGTCAGCGCGACGCCGACGAAGAGCACCAGGATGAGGATCTTCACGGCGACCATGGCCGCGTTGACCTTCACCGACTCGCTCACGCCGCGGATCAGCAGGAAGCAGACCATGGCGACCAGCAGCAGCGCCGGCAGGTTGAACCAGTGGCCGTCACCGGGCGCGCCGGCCAGCTTGTCCGGGATCTGCCAGCCGATGGCCAGGTCGAGGAACTTGTTCAGGTACTCGGCCCAGCTGACCGCGATCGCGGAGGCCGAGACGCCGTACTCCATGAGCAGGCAGATGCCGACCACGAAGGCGACGCCCTCGCCGAGGGTGGCGTAGGCGTACGAGTACGAGGAGCCGGAGACCGGGATGGCGGAGGCCATCTCGGCGTAGCAGAGCGCGGTGAGGCCCGCGGTGATCGCGGCGATCACGAAGGAGAGGATCACGGCCGGGCCGGCCGACGGCACCGCGCTGTTCAGCACGAAGAAGATGCCGGTGCCGATGGTGGCGCCGATGCCGATGGAGGACAGCTGCCAGAGGCCGATCGAGCGGCGCAGGTGGATGCCGGAGCGACCGCCCTCTTCGGGCGCACCGGCGGGCAGGGCGTCGGCGCCCTCGCTCTCGGCGATCAGGGCGGAGACGGGCTTGCGTCGCAGCAGACGCGCACCAACGGTGTTGCTGGCCAAAACGACGATCCTTCTAGGCGGGGAGGGTGTCCTAGCGGCCGGTCACTCGACGCGCCATGTGGTGTCATCGCGGACCAACCGAACAAAGATGGGACAGTACCGCGCGAATGCACCAGTGTCGCAAACGAACAGTACGATCGAGCGCATTGTACGAATTGTCAGATCCGCCTACACAAACCGGACACTTCGCCAACGGCAGATCCCTCCGGCAGCGGCTAAGCCCCAGGTCAGGGGTGCCGAAGTGGTTCAACCACTGAGCACGGCCTGCATCACCGCGCGGGCGACCGGCGCCGCCAGCCCGCCACCCGTCACATCGGTGGCGTTACTGTCCGCGATCACCACGGCGACCGCCACCGGCGGCACGGCGCCCGAGCCGGCCGGCTTGGCCCAGGAGATGAACCACGCGTACGGCGTCCCGCTGTTGTCCGCCCCGTGCTGGGCGGTGCCGGTCTTGCCGCCGACGACCGCGCCGGCGATCCGGGCGTTGCGGCCGGTACCGGTCTCCACCACGTCGACCATCAGCCGCTGCACCTGCCCGGCCACCGCCGGCGTCACCGCCCGCCGGTAGGCGGTCGGCTGCATCAGCTGGACGGTGGTCCCGTCGCTGCGGGTCAGCTTGTCCACAAGCTGTGGACGCATCACGGTGCCGTTGTCGGCGATCCCGGCCGCGACCATCGCCATCACCAGCGGGGTGGCGGCGGTGTCGTACTGCCCGATCGACGACAGGGCCAGCTGGGCCTGGTCCATCTCGGTGTCGAAGACCGAGCGGGCCGGCCGGACCGGCAGGTCCAGCCTGGCGTCGTTGAACCCGAAGTTCTCCGCCATGGCGACCATGCCCTCCAGCCCGACCTGCACCCCGAGGTAGCCCAGGACGCTGTTGCAGCTGTGCACCATCGCGGCGTCCAGCGACAGCCCCGGCCGGTCGCACGCCGGGGTGTCGTTGGGCAGCGGCGTCGTGGTGCCCGGCAGCACGTACGGGTACGGCGCAGCGGTCGGCGCGTCGACGTCGGTGACCACCCCGTGCTGCAGCGCGGCCGCGGCGGTGACCACCTTGAACGTCGAACCGGGCGGGTAGGTCTGCCGCAGCGCCCGGTTGAGCATCGGCTGGTCGGTGTCGGCCTGCAGCCGGTTCCAGGCCGCCTGGTCGGCGGAGACGGCACCGGAGAAGCTCCCCGGGTCGTAGGTGGGGGTGCTGGCCAGCGCCAGGATCCGGCCGGTGGCGGGCTCGATCGCGACGACCGCGCCCTTCTGGTCGCCCAGCGCGCGCATCGCGGCCTCCTGCGCGGCCCGGTCGATGGTGGTGTAGACGTCCCCGCCCGGGTTCTGCCGGCGGGCGACGGCGTCCCAGACGGCCCAGCTCGCCAGCCGGGTGTCGATGCCGGAGAGCAGCGCGTCCTCCGTCCCCTCCAGCTGGCTGTTGCCGTAGGCCTGCGAGGAGTACCCGGTGACGGCGGCGTAGAGCGGCCCCGCGGTGTACGTGCGCTTGTAGTCGTACCGGCCCCCGGTGGGCGCCGAGCCGGTGACGGTGTCGGCGCCCACCCGGATGTTCCCGCGCGGCTGGGAGTACCGCTCGATGACCGGCCGCTGGTTGGCCGGGTTGTGGTTCAGCTCCTTGGCCCGGAACACCTGCACCCGGGTGGCCTGCGCGCAGAGCGCCACGATCAGCAGCAGGCAGAAGGTGCCGGCCCGGCGGCCGGTGACGGAGATCCCGGGCAGGCCCTGCGGCCCGTTCCCGTTCCCGCTGCCGCCGGGTCGCGGCCGGGGCCGGGGCGGGGAGCCGCCGCCCCGGCCGTTCCGCGGGCGGCCCGCCGGGCCCCCCGTCGGGCCGCCCACCGGGCCGTCGCCGGTGTGGTCGCGGGCCATCAGCCCTCCTCCGGGGGCCGGCGGGCGAGGTCGCTCATCCGGACCAGCAGCGCGACGATGATCCAGTTGGTCACCACCGAGGAGCCCCCCTGGGCCACGAAGGGCAGCGTCATCCCGGTCAGCGGGATGAGGTCCAGCACCCCGCCGGCCACCACGAACACCTGGAGGCCGACGATGGCCGCCAGCCCGATCGCCAGCAGCCGCCCGAACGGGTCCCGCAGGGCGATGCCGGTCCGGAAGCCCCGGGAGACCAGCAGCGCGTACAGCAGGAACACCGCGAAGAGCCCCGCCAGGCCCAGCTCCTCGCCGACGGTGGCCAGGATGAAGTCCGACTTGGCGGCGAAGCCGATCAGGATCGAGTGCCCGTTGCCGAGCCCGGCGCCCAGCTCCCCGCCCCAGGCGAAGGCGAACAGCGACTGGGCGATCTGGTTGGCGCCCCGGCCGGCCGCGATCGAGCCGAGCGGGTCGAGCCAGTCGTCGACCCGGCTCTGCACGTGCGGCGAGAGCAGCCCGACCCCGGCGGCCGCCACCGCGGCCAGGAACAGGCCGATGGCGATCCAGCCGCTGCGCGCGGTGGCCACGTAGAGCATCACCACGAAGAGGCCGAAGAGCAGCAGCGAGGTGCCGAGGTCGGTCTCCAGCACCAGGACGCCGACGAAGGCCGCCCAGATCACCAGGACGGGCGCCAGCACCCGCCCGGGCGGCAGCCGGAACCGCCAGACGCGGCGGCCGGTGAGCGCCAGGGCGTCCCGGTGCACCGCCAGGTACGCCGCGAAGAAGACCGCCAGCAGGATCTTGGCGAACTCCCCCGGCTGGAACGAGAGCGGACCGACCGTGATCCAGATCCGCGAGCCGTACACCGGCGGGAAGAGGACCGGCAGGACCAGCAGCACCAGCGCCACCAGCGCGCCGAGGTAGGCGTAGCGCTGCAGCCGCCGGTGGTCGCGCACCAGCAGGACCACGGCGATGAACAGCCCGACCCCGAGGGCCGACCAGAGCAGCTGGGCGGGCGCCGCGTCACCGCGGGGGGCGGCCCGGTCCAGCCGGTAGATGACGACCAGCCCGATCCCGTTCAGCAGCACGCCGATCGGCAGCAGCAGCGGGTCCGCGTAGGGCGCCTTCCAGCGGACCACGGCGTGCGCCAGCAGGGCGAGCGCGCCCAGCGCGGCGCCGTACTCGCCCGCGTCGGCGGGCACCGTGCCGTCGATGTTGCCGCCGACCTCGGCGTAGCCGAGCACGGCGAGCAGCACGGCGGCCAGGACCAGCGCGAGTTCGGTGTTGCGCCGGGTGGGCACCGCCCGGCGCGGCCGGCCGGCGGTTCTCGTCACGGCGGAGGGTGTCGCCACGGACCGTCCTGGGTGTCCTGCTGCAGTGGTGTCACGGAGCTGAGCCGTACGGGTCCTCCCGTCGGTCGGACGGGCCGGCCGGTGCCGGACGCCGTGCGGGCGCCGATACCCCTTTTCGTCACCCTAACGAGCACTATCCATATATATGTGGTCTTCCATACGGTGTGTCCCGCATTGGCCGACGGACCGTCGGCGCCGCGCGGCGCCCCGCCCGCGCCCGGCCGGGTGCTCCGTCCACGGCCGACCGGCGTACGCCGCCCCGCCCGCGGCCCGACCACCCACCGGCGCCCGGGAGTTCACGCCGGAGCCCGGCCCTCCGCCCACCCGGCCCGGGCGGCCGGGGGGAACTGATGATCCCTCGGGCACGCCCTAGGATCGGCGCGTGATTACCGGACGACGACCAAAGGCCAGGCTCGGCAGCCTGCTGGCCGCCCTGGCGATAACCGGCGGTGCGCTGCTCAGCGGCCTGCCCGCCCATGCCGACGAACCATCAGCCGGAGCAGCCGCCGGCAAGGAAGCCCCCCGGGTCGACCTCGTGCTGGACGTCAGCGGCTCCATGCGGGCCACCGACATCCAGGGCAAGAGCCGCATCGCGGTGGCCCAGCAGTCGCTGAACGAGGTGATCGACGCCCTGCCCGCGGAGACCGAGTTCGGCATCCGCACCCTCGGCGCCAACTACCCGGGCGACGACAAGGCCCAGGGCTGCCAGGACACCAAGCAGCTCTTCCCGGTCGGGAAGACCAACAAGACCGAGGCCAAGACCGCCGTCGCCACCCTGCGACCGACCGGCTGGACCCCGATCGGCCTGGCCCTGCGCGGCGCCGCCCAGGACCTCGGCAAGGGCGAGACCACCCGCCGGGTGGTGCTGATCACCGACGGCGAGGACTCCTGCGCCCCGCCGGACCCGTGCGACGTGGCCCGCGAGCTCGCCGCCCAGGGCATCCACCTGGTGGTCGACACGCTCGGCCTCGCGCACGACGACAAGACCCGCCAGCAGCTGCTCTGCATCGCCAACGCCACCGGCGGCACCTACACCGACGTCCGGACCCAGGAGCAGCTCACCGACAAGGTGAAGCAGCTGGTCGACCGCTCCAACGACACCTACGCGGTGACCCCGGTCAAGACCGCCGGCACCGACAAGTGCGAGAGCGCGCCCGTCCTCACCCCCGGCGTCTACAGCGACCGCGAGAAGTTCTCCGAGCACCGCGTCTACCGCGTCCCGGTCAAGGCCGGGCAGGAGCTGCGCGCCTCGGTCAGCGTCGCGCTGGACCGGGCCGTGGCCCGCGACTACGGCGTCCTGCTCCAGGCCACCAGCGCCACCGGCCAGGAGCTGGTCCGCGGCACCGACGCCGGCAGCGGCCGGACCGACGTGATCTCCGCCGGCCTGCGCTGGTCCGCCGACGACTCCAAGGGCTACGCCACCGCCACGCCGTCCGCCTCCGCGAGCGGCAAGCCGGAGACCACCGTCTGCCTGGTCGTCAGCAACTCGCTGGCCGGCCAGCCCGGCGTCCAGGCCGACCCGGGACTGCCGCTGGAGCTGACCGTCGACCTCACCGCCGCCTCCCCCGCCCCGGACGGCCCGGCGATGGGTCTCGGCCACGGCTGGATCCTGCTGCTGGTACTGACCCTGGCCGGCCTGATCACCGGCCTGCTGTTCGGCTGGATCGCGCGCTGGCGGATCGCTGTCTGGCAGGAGAACTGACCATGCCCAACCCGACGATCCGCGGCGCCCTGGCCGGGCTCGCCCTGCTCCCGGCCCTCGCCCTCGCGGCCCCGGCCGCCTCGGCCGCCTCGCCCTCGCCCACCGCGAGCGGCACCCCCGCCCCGGCCACCAAGGCCGGGACCTCCTTCCTGACCGCCATCAACCTCTCCCCCGGCCAGGACGCCAAGGTCGCCGCCTCCACCGGCGACTACCTGTACTGGGCCTTCGGCGCCTCCGAGGGCCAGACCCCGACGGTCGGCCTGACCGTCGGCCTGGCCGCCGCCGCCGACCGGCACGGCCCGCAGACCTGGAGCGTCGAGGTGTTCGACGGGCTGCGCCGCCGCCAGTCCTGCACCGGCGGCACCCAGAACGCGACCGCCGGCGAGGGCACCTCGACGATCACGCTGAGCTGCACCCTGCGCGAGGTCCGCTCCTGGGCCGAGCCGTGGTCCGGCGACCCGCTGCCGGGCACCTACTACGTCCGGCTCTCGGTCGCCGACGCCCCGCAGCCGGACCTCGGCCTCGCCGCCTCCGTCCAGCTGCACGTGAGCGCCAAGGGCGACGCGGACAACGCCCAGCCCGAGGGCGGCGACCTCAAGGCCCCGCTGGTCCCGCCCGCCGGCGGCGGCGCGTCCACCGCCAAGGCGGCCGCGCCGGAGGAGCCCGAGGAGCACTGGTACACCGGCTGGTTCTCCGGCTGGAACAGCCGCTGGTTCTGGACGCTCGGCGGGGGTGCCCTGGCCGCCCTGGCGGGCGTCGCGGGATACACCCTCACCCGCCACCCGCGCGGCCGCCGTCCGGCCCGCTACGGCGCGGTGCCGCCGCAGTCCGGCGCCCCGCAGCCGGGCCCGTACGCGGGCTCCGGGCAGCCGTAGGCGACACGGAGCCGCAGCCGCCCCGAGGGCCGGCCGGAGCACCGCTCCGGCCGGCCCTCGGCCGTTCCCGGCGGAAACGGCGGAAACGGCGGGACCGCCCTACCCTCGAACCATGGCTCCGCGGCCGGACGGCAGGATCGTGGTCGGGGTGGACGGCTCCCCGCACTCCCACGCCGCCGTCCGCTGGGCGGCCCGGCTGGCCGCCCTCACCGGCGGGCCGCTGGAGGCGGTGACCGTCTGGGAGTTCCCCTCCCTGCACGGCGCGCACGGCCTCGTCCTGCCCGCCCTGGACGGCTTCGGGCCCGAACGCCGCGCCGCCGCCATCCTCGACGAGACCCTGGCCGCCGCCCTCTCCCCCGGCCCCGCCGGTCCGGCGGCCCCCACCGACCCCACCGACCCCGGCCGCCCGGCCGTCCACCGCCGGCTCAAGGCCGGCCCGGTCGGCCCCGCCCTCGTCTCCGCCGCCGCGGACGCCGCGGTCCTCGTCCTCGGCCGCCGCGGCCGCTGCGCCCCGCCCGGCGCCCGGCTCGGCACCACCAGCCAGTACTGCGTGCACCACGCCGGCTGCACCGTGGTCCTCGTGAAGGAGTGACGGCCCGCCGCAGTGATCATCGTCACACCGGCCAACCCGGCCCCCTCGGCGGACGCCTGACGCCCCCTCCGGCGCCACCAACCCCACAACGCAGAAGTCCCGCCCGATCTGATGATCGGGCGGGACTTCCTGTTGGGTGGAGCTGAGGGGATTCGAACCCCTGACCCCCTCGATGCGAACGAGGTGCGCTACCGGACTGCGCCACAGCCCCAACGAGAAGAAACTCTAGCACCTTTCGGAGGGGGCTCGTGACCACCCCCCGAGTGCGGCCCTGGTCGGGGGCGCCGGAGCGCCCCCGGGGCCGTCACTCGTTGGCGGCGCGGGGGCGGCTCTCCACGGCCGGCGCTTCGGCGTACTGGTCGAAGAGCGGGGTGGTGCGGGCCTCCGCCGACGCCCGGACCTCCGCCGGGCGGACCTCCGCCGGGCGGCCGGCGGTCCAGGTGCCGGGGGCCGACAGGTCGAGACCGCGGCTGACCCGGGGGGCCACCGGGGCGGTCACGTAGGTCGGCAGCGGGACCGGCACCGGCTCCCAGGAGTCGGGGCCGGCCGCGGCGCGCTCCCGCATGCCGTCGACCCACTCCTCGTGCTCGGTCGCCTCCGCCACCGCCGAGGCCGAGCCGGCCGGGCCGGTCTCGGCCGGCGCCGGGTCGGCGGCCAGCCGCAGGTGCGGGCGGGCGCCCACGGGCGCCTCGACGGCCTCCGCCGGGGCGTCCTCGACCGCGCGGACCTCGGTGCGCTGCCGCTCGCGCTGACGCAGCCGCTCGGCCGCCTGGGCGGCCCGGGCGCGGTCGAGCTTCACCTCGTACCGCTGGCGCTCCAGCTTGCGCAGGTGGCCGATGTAGAGGGTGAGGAGGACCGCAGGCACCGCGGGGACCCAGAGGAAGGCCAGACCGGCCACCGCCGCGACCACCGCGCCGAGCGCGAAGGCCAGGAAGAGCGCACTGACCATCCGGCGCCGCCGGGCCAGCAGCCGGGCCCGGCGCTCGCTCCCGGCCCGCCGGTCGACGGCGCCGCCCACCGGGCGCTCGGCCGGGCGGTCGATCGGGCGGTCGATCGCGGGCGCCGGGTCGGGGCCGGGATCGGGATCGGGATCGGCCGGGTGCTCGACCCGGGGCCCGGCCTCCCTACCCACCCCGTCCGCGCGGTCCGTCCGGTCAGTCCGGTCCGCCGGGGCGCCCTCGGGGTCGCCGGAGACGGCCTCGTCCCGTTCGGGAGGGCCGTCGTCGCTGCTCTGCTCGTCGTCACGCGGTTCGTCGCCCAGGGCCCGGGATGCCCGCCGCTCCAGCGCCGAACGCCCGGCCAGCAGGCGGATGGCGGTGCTGAAGCGTTCCGTCGGGCGCGCCTCGTTGAGCTCGTCCTGCCTGCGGAGCCACATCGGCACGAGATAGGCGGCCCAGGCCCCTACGATGACGGCGTAGATAAGGCCGCTACTGCTCACGTTTCACACCGTACGGGCGCCGGGGAAGGCCCGGTAGCAATTTGGCTCGGCGTGTCGTGTGATCAAGCTGATTCTCCGACTATTTTGCCGGCATTTGTGCCCGTCCGTCGGCACGCCGATGCCATATCGATATTTGATTCGAACATATATTCAATTACCCGGACCGCGGCCGGAACTGAGCATCCGCCAGCGCTCCAGCATCCCCTCGGGGACCTCCTCGGCGGTGAGCGCGTACACCAGGTGGTCCCGCCAGTCGCCGTCGATGTGCAGATAGCGCGGGCGCATTCCTTCCGAGCGGAACCCGAGCTTTTCCACCACCCGCCGACTCGGCCCGTTCTCGGGGCGGATGCAGACCTCGATCCGGTGCAGTCCGAGTGCGCCGAAACAGTGGTCCACCGAAAGCGCCACCGCGGTCGGCATGATGCCCCGGCCGGCCACCGCCTCGTCGATCCAGTACCCGACGTTGGCCGAGCACATGGAGCCCCAGGTGATCCCGCCGACGGTGAGCTGGCCGACCAGCTGGCCCTTGTAGAGCACCACGAACGGCAGCATCCGCCCGGCCGAGGCCTCACCCCGCAGGAAGCGCACCATCTGCCGGTAGGTCGGGCGCGGGCCGGCGTTGTGGCCGGCCGGGCCGGGCGGCACGGTGGCCTCCCAGCGGCGCAGCCAGTCCCGGTTCCGCTGGCTGACCTCCTGCCATTCGCGCTGGTCGCGGGCCCGGATCGGGCGCAGCGCGACGTCCCCCTCGTGGAGCTCTACCGGCCAGCCGGCGTTCAGTGCGCTCTCCCGGAAGCAGGCGTGTCGGGCCGGGGGTGGTCCCCGCCGCCGAGCTGGTCGACGGCGTGCGCGAGCAGCGGTTCGAGGACGGCCAGGCCGTCCTTGACGCCGCCGGTCGAGCCCGGCAGGTTGACGATCAGGGTACGTCCGGCGAGGCCGGCCAGCCCGCGGGAGAGCGAGGCGGTCGGGACCTTCCCGCGGCCGTGCGCCCGGATGGCCTCGGCGATGCCGGGGACCTGCCGGTCGATGACCCGGGCGGTCATCTCGGGGGTGAGGTCCATCGGGGAGATGCCGGTGCCGCCGGTGGTCAGCACCACGTCGTAGCCGGCCGCGACGGCCTCCCGCAGGGCCGCCTCGACCGGTTCGCCGTCCGGGACGACCTCGGGGCCGTCGGCGGCGAAGCCCATCGCCCGCAGGCCGGCGACCAGCAGCGGGCCGCCCTTGTCCTCGTACACCCCGGCCGAGGCCCGGTTGGAGACGGTCACCGCCAGCGCCCTCATGCGTGCACCCCGCCCCGCTCGTCGGTGCCGATCACCGCGCCGCCTCCGGCGCGAACCAGTCGCCGCTCTTGCCGCCGGTCTTGCTGAGCACCCGGACCGACTCGATGGCGGCGCCCTTGTCGACGGCCTTGACCATGTCGATCACGGTGAGGCCGGCCACCGCGACGGCGGTGAGCGCCTCCATCTCGACGCCGGTGCGGTCGGCGGTCTTCACGGTGGCGGTGATCTCGACCGCGTCGTCCGCGACGGCGAGGTCGACCTTGACCCCGGAGACCGCGATCGGGTGGCAGAGCGGGATCAGGTCGGGGGTCTTCTTGGCGCCCATGATCCCGGCGATCCGGGCGACGGCCAGGGCGTCGCCCTTGGGCACGCCCTCGCCGCGCAGCAGCTCCACCACGCGCGGGGAGACCCTGACCCGGCCGGCCGCGACGGCGGTGCGCGCGGTGGCGGCCTTCTCGGAGACGTCGACCATCTGGGCCGCGCCCTGGTCGTCGACGTGGGTGAGGCGGTCGCCGGGGGGTGAGGTGGTCACGGGTGGCTCCAGGGGGCGCGCAGATCGAATACCGCGCTACCGTACCCCCCGTCCCGGCCGGGGCGTGGGACGGGCCGTGCCGGTGAGACGGCCCGTCGCAGCGGGGGTCTCAGCCGCCGAGCAGAACGACGTCCACCTCGCTGCCGGCGGGCAGCTCCGTGACGTCCTCGGGGACGGTGATCAGGCAGTCCGCCCGGGCGAGCGCGCCGACCAGGTGGGACTCAGCCCCGCCGACCGGCTCGACCACGCCGTCGGCCGCCCGGTACCCGCCGCGCAGGAACTGGCGCCGGCCGGCCGGGGAGCGCAGCGCGACCGGGCAGACCGCGCGCACCACCGGGCGGTGGACGTCCTCGGCGCCGAGCATGGTGCGGATCACCGGGCGGACGAAGAGCTCGAAGGAGATGTAGGCGCTGACCGGGTTGCCGGGCAGGGCCAGCAGCGGCACGCCGGGTCCGGAGTCCCCGGCGCCGATCCGGCCGAAGCCCTGCGGCTTGCCGGGCTGCATCCGCAGCCGGCGGAAGTCCACGCCCCCGTAGGACTCGAAGACCTCCTTGACCACGTCGTACGCGCCGACGCTGACGCCGCCGCTGGTGACGATCAGGTCGGCCCGGCCGAGCTGGTCCTCCAGGACGGCACGCAGCCGCGCGGCGTCGTCCGGCACCCCGCCCACCCGGTAGGCGATGGCGCCGGCGTCCAGGGCGGCGGCGGTGAGGGTGAAGCTGTTGGAGTCGGCGATCTGGCCGGGGCCGACCGGCTCGCCGGGCTGGACCAGCTCGCTGCCGGTGGAGAGCACCACCACGCGCGGGCGGGGGCGGACCTTGACGGTGGCCCGGCCGATCGCGGCGAGCAGGCCGAGCTGGGTCGGGCCGAGCCGGGTGCCGGCCTCCAGCACCCGGGTGCCGGCGGCGACGTCGCTGCCGCGGCGGCGGATGTGGGCGCCCTCGGGGACCGGGCGCAGGACCCGGACCTCCTCGTCCTCGACGGCGGCGCCCATCGCGTCGGCGGCCCGGCCGGTGCCGCTGCCGCCGTCGGTCCACTCGACCGGGGCGACGGCCTGGGAGCCGGGCGGCACGGGCGCGCCGGTCATGATCCGGGCGGCCTGGCCGGGGCCGACCGCCGGCAGCTCCCCGGCGCCGGCGGCGATGTCGCCGACCACCGAGAGCACCGAGGGGTACTCGGCGGTGGCGCCGACGGTGTCGGCGGTGCGCAGCGCGTAGCCGTCCATCGAGCTGTTGTCGAAGGGCGGCAGGTCGACGTCGGCCAGGACGTCCTCGTCGAGCCGGCAGCCCCGGGCGTCGAGCAGCTGGAGCTCGATCGCGGGCAGCGGGGCGACCGCGGAGAGGACGTCGGCGAGGTGCTCGTCGACGGTCCACATCCGGGGCGGGCGGGGCGCCGGTGCCGGGTCCGCGGACCCGTCGCAGCAGGCTGCGGCGGGGGTGGTGCTGCTGTCCGTGGACCCGGTCATCGGCGCTCTCGCTCTCTGTCGGTTGCTCAGTCCTGCAGCTCGGAGGCGACGAACTCACGGAGCCAGGAGCGGAACTCCGGGCCCAGGTCCTCGCGCTCGGAGGCCAGGCGGACGATGGCGCGCAGGTAGTCGGCGCGGTCGCCGGTGTCGTAGCGGCGGCCCTTGAAGAGGACGCCGTGCACCTGGCCGCCGGACTCCACGTCGCGGGTGGTCAGCTCGCGCAGCGCGTCGGTGAGCTGGATCTCGCCGCCGCGGCCGGGCGGGGTCTCGCGCAGCACGTCGAAGACCGAGGGGTCGAGGACGTAGCGGCCGATCACGGCGTAGTTCGACGGGGCGTCGGCGGTGTCGGGCTTCTCGACCAGGTCGGTGACCTGGAAGACGTCCTCGCCGAAGCCGTTGGCCTTGACGGCCGCGCAGCCGTAGAGGTGGATCTGGGAGGGGTCGACCTCCATCAGCGCCACGACCGAGCCGCCGAGCTCCTGCTGGACCTCGATCATCCGGGAGAGCAGCGGGTCGCGCGGGTCGATCAGGTCGTCGCCGAGCAGGACGGCGAAGGGCTGGCCGGCGACGTGCTGCTCGGCGACCGAGACGGCGTGGCCGAGGCCCTTCGGGTCGCCCTGGCGGACGTAGTGCATGTTCGCCAGCTCGACGGACTCGCGGACCCGGCGCAGGCGGTCCTGGTCGCCCTTGCGGGCGAGCAGCTCCTCCAGCTCGTAGGCACGGTCGAAGTGGTCCTCCAGGGCGCGCTTGTTGCGCCCGGTGACCATCAGTATGTCGGAGAGGCCCGCCGAGGCGGCCTCCTCGACGACGTACTGGATCGCCGGCTTGTCGACGACGGGCAGCATCTCCTTCGGGGTGGCCTTGGTGGCCGGAAGGAAGCGGGTGCCCAGTCCGGCCGCGGGTACCACGGCCTTGGTTACCGGAATTCGGGAGCTGGTCGTCGTCATGCGTTTTACCTTACTAAGGCACGTTTTCGCCTGACCGGGCACGGCTGACCGGCTGTGACAGCACGTCGCTGAGCCCGGCCACAATGGCAGGCAGAGGTGGTGTGACGGGTGAGGAGAGGGGGTCCTCTCCGACACAGGGCGACAGACTACCCGCCTTTTCCGAACGGTCACCCTCGGCATCGGAGCCGCTGTCCGGCCGGGGGGAGGCCGCCGCGCGCCAGCAGTCGCCGCCGGCCGCGCGGGCCTCGGCGAGGGCCCGGTCGGCGGCCCGGAGCAGAACGGCGGCGTGCGTACCGTCCGCGGGCAGCACCGCGACGCCGACGGCGGCGGTCAGCCCGTTGCCGGCCGGGCGGCGGTCCGCCCGCGGCCCGGAGGACCAGTCCAGCAGCAGGTGCCGCCGGACCGACCAGACCAGCCGCTCGGCGACCTGCGCGGCCCCCTCGGCGCCGGTGTCCGGCAGCACCGCCAGGAACTCCTCGCCGCTGTACCGACCGAAGGTGTCGGAGCGGCGGATCTCCATGCCGAGCCGCTGGGCGAGGTCGCGCAGCACCGCGTTGGACCGGCCCCGGCCGTGCTCGGCCACCACCGCCTCGAAGCCGGCGATCTCCAGCAGCAGGACGGCCAGCGGGCGCGGTCCGTCCTGCTGCTCGTTCTGCTCGGCGCGCCGGGAGCGCTCGATCTCGCGGTCCAGGGTGAGCTGCAGGTGGCGGTAGTTCCAGACGCCGGTGAGCGGGTCGCAGGAGGCGGTGCGCTCCAGTTCCGCGCAGCGGGCCTCCAGTTCGGCGACCCGGGCGCGCAGCCCGGCCTCGCGCACGGCGGCCCCGCCGTCGCCGCGGCGCAGGCGCAGCCCGAACAGGGTGGCGCCGGCCAGCGCCGGAACGCTCAACGCGGCCAGGGCCTGGACCAGGAGCGGGGTAGACATGGGGGTGCCTTCCGCGTGACAGGCTCTGGGCGTCACCGGCACAGAGCTGTGGAGGATCCCGTGCACAACGAGAAGAGCGAGCTGAGGACACGGCTGCTGGCGCAGCGGCGTGCGCTGACGCCCGACGCCCGGGAGGAGGCGGCGCACGCGCTGGCCGCGCACGCCGGCGAGCTGGCCGCGCCGGGGGCCACGGTGGCCGCGTACGTGTCGGTCGGCGGGGAGCCGGGCACCCGGCCGCTGCTGGACGCGCTGCGGGCGCGCGGGGTGCGGGTGCTGCTGCCCGTGCTGCTGGCCGACAACGACCTGGACTGGGCCGAGTACGCGGGCCCCGCGGCGCTGGCCCCGGCCGGGCGGGGACTGCTGGAGCCGGTCGGCGGGCGGCTCGGGCCGGAGGCCGTGACCGGGGCCGGGCTGGTGCTGCTGCCGGGGCTGGCGGTGGACCGCGCCGGGCTGCGGCTGGGCCGGGGCGGCGGCTCCTACGACCGGGTGCTGGCCCGGCTGGAGCGGGCCGGGGTGCGCCCGCTGCTGGCGGTGCTGCTGTACGAGCACGAGCTGCTGGCCGAGGTGCCGGCCGAGCCGCACGACCTGCCGGTGGACGTGGCGCTCACCCCGTCCGGGCTGCACCGGCTGGGGTGACGAACGGCCCCGCCCCCCGGTGCTGCGGGGGCGGGGCCGTGGGCCGTCCGACGGAGCGTCGGCGGACCGGTTCCGACGGGGTGCCGGCGGGGCGGTTCCGACCGGGTGCCGGCGGGCGGGTGCCGCTACCGGCGGGGCGTCAGCCGGTGGTCAGGATCAGCTTGTTCTTGGTCGCCTTCTCGACCGCGTCCGGCGAGTAGGCCCAGGTCAGCAGCTTGCCCTTGAGCCACAGGTCGGTCTGGTCGTTGTAGTTGGGGTGGAAGGCGTGCCCGGAGGCTCCGCCGACGTTGACCCAGCGGGAGGCGTCGAGGTCGCTCATGTCGACCACCATCCGCATCGAGGGGATCCAGTCCACCTCGTAACCGGCCGCCGCGTTCCAGCCCGCCGCGTCCACCGCCGCCGAGCCGCCGGAGAGGCGGTACGGGCCGCGGTTGAGCAGCTTGTGGACGACGCCGGAGGCGATCGAGGACTCGTCCGTGCCCATGGTCTGCTCGCGCAGGGTCAGCTTGTGCAGGCGGCCCCAGCTCCAGGTCGAGACGTCCTTGCTGAGCAGCGAGGTGAGGTCCTGGCGGGCGTTCTTCATCGCCTCGGCGAGCAGGTTGTCGAGGCCCTTCTGCTCCTTGTGCTGCGAGTCGATGTACGTCCACCAGCTGCTGTCGGGCTTCTCCAGCTGCTGGCGCACCACCTCGGTCCAGCGGTCGCCGCCGTCCGGCTGGGCCTTGCCTGGGTCGCGGGTGCCGCACTCGGTGACGATCTGGGTGCTGCTGTCCGGCTTGGTCGGGTCGGCCTGCTGGCGGACCAGCAGGCAGTTGTCCTTGGCCCGCAGGTCGGCCGGGAACTTCTGGCCGAAGGAGAGGCTGAGCAGCTGGCGCCAGACGCCGTTGTAGAAGGCGGCGGCGGCCGAGTCGGCGTCCTGGTGGTAGTTCCAGTCCTTCAGCAGGTCCTGCGCCTCGCGCACGTACGGGTCGTCGATCTGGACCTTGAGCAGCAGCGGGACCAGCGTCCTGGCGAGGATGCTGGTGTTGTCGAGCTGCATCTCCTGCATGTCGTCCGGCGAGATCCTGCCGTTGTTCTTGAGCCTGGCGTCGATCTGGTCGGAGATCTCCTTGGCCCGGGTGCCGTACTCCCAGTCCTTGGTCAGCACGTACTTGTAGGACGGGTCCACCACGGCCTGGTTGGCGGTGACGATGTACCCGGACGGCGGGTTGAAGCTGAACGGCATGGCGGTGAAGGGCACGAAGGCCTTCCACTCGGAGGCGGAGTCCCAGCCGGCCGCCGGGTAGGTGCCGTCGCCCTTGGCGCGGACCGGGACGAGGCCGGGGGCCTGGTAGCCGATGTTCTTGGCGTCGGCGTAGATCAGGTTCTGCGCGGGGACGGTGAAGTCCTTGGCGGCGGCACGGAACTCGTCCCAGCCCTTCGCCCGGTCCAGCTCGAAGACGGCGTCCATGGTCTTGCCCGGGACGAGCGCCGTCCACTGCAGGGCGACGCCGTAGCCGCCGGTGCCGCGGTCCGGGGCGGAGGTGCCGTTGGGCGCGTACTTGCCGACGTTCTGCTGCTCGGTGCTCTGGTCGGAGATCAGCGGGGCGCCGGCCTTGGTGGTGCGGACGGTGATGGTGCGGTCCTCGCCGCCGGCGACCTTGATGGTCTCCTTGCGCAGCTCGAACTTGGTCTCCTTGCCGTCCAGCAGGTAGGTGTCCGGGCCGGTGACCTTCTCCAGGAGGAGGTCGGTGACGTCGGCGCCCAGGTTGGTGAAGCCCCAGGCGATGTCCTTGTTGTGGCCGATCACCACGCCCGGCATGCCGGCGAAGGTGAAGCCCGAGACGTCGAAGCCGCAGGTGGCCGAGACGGTCCGGCAGTGCAGGCCCATCTGGTACCAGACCGAGGGCAGCCCGGGGCCGAGGTGCGGGTCGTTGGCCAGCAGCGGCTTGTTGGTCGTGGTGTGGGAGCCGGCGACGACCCAGGAGTTGGAGCCGATGCCCTGGCCCTGGCGGCCGAGCAGCTGCGGCATCGCGTCGATCCGGTCGGTGACGTCCTTGAGCATCGCCTTGGTGGCGGCCGCGCCCTGGGTGGTGGCGCCCGCGGTGCCGGCGCCGGCCGGGGCCTGGCCGTCGGCCGGGCGGTAGGCGTCGCCGCTGACGGTGCCGGTCTTCACGATCGTGCCGTTGCGCGCGTACGGGTACTCCGGGTACAGCTCGGCGATCTTCTCCGGGCTGTAGTCCTGGGCGAGCAGCGAGCGGTCGATCTCCTCCTGGAGGTTCCCGGAGAGGTTCCAGGCCATCGCCTTCAGCCAGGCCACCGAGTCGACCGGCGTCCACTGCTCGGGCTTGTAGTCGCCGTTGACGACGCCGAGCAGCGTGTACTCCAGCGAGGCGCTCGCCCCGCCGGGGTGCTCGCCGAGCCAGGCGTTGACGCCGTCGGCGTAGGCCTGCAGGTACTTCTTGGTCTCGGGGGACAGCTGGGTGTCGAACTCCTTCTGCGCCACCTGGCGCCAGCCCATGGTGCGGATGAAGGAGTCGGTCTCGACCTGGCCGTCGCCGAACATCTCGGAGAGCCGGCCGGCGGTGATGTGCCGCCGGACGTCCATCTCCCAGAACCGGTCCTGCGCCTGGACGTAGCCCTGGGCGCGGAAGAGGTCCTCGGAGGTGTCGGCGTAGAGCTGGGGGATGCCGTTGGCGTCCCGCTTGACGTCGACCGGCGCGCTCAGGCCCGCCACCTTGACGCTGCCGTCGACCTCCGGGAAGGACGCGCGGACCGCGGCCACCCCCCGGTAGCCGCCGTAGCCGGCGCCGGCCACCAGCAGCACGACCAGCACGATCACGATCAGACGGGCGCGCCGGAACTTCTTCGAGCGGGGCATCTGGGTCCTTGCGGTCCTCGACTGGGGGGCGGGCGGGCATGTCCAGGGCACACGGCCGTGACAGGGCACCACATTAGGCCGACTCGGCTGGCGGGCGTGCACGGGGGACGCTCACGGTGGGATCGGACGAGGTCAGGCAGGCGCGGGCGCCGGCCCCGCGGGACGGGAGAAGCTAAAGATATGGCAAAATGTTAGACTGAGTAACGATCCGCAAGGGGAGCAATCGGCCGTGCCGACCGCCGCGACCCTTCCGGTCGGCTCCCCGGCCCCACCGCCGGCAGACACCCCGCCCGCCCACAGCTCGCCCGAGGTGCCCCTGCGTGAATGTCGACCACCTGAACCAGCTGCTCCTCGAGTTCTCCGTGATCCTGCTGGTCGCGGTGGTCGCCGTGCGCATCTCGACCCGGTCGGGACTGCCCAGCCTGCTGATCTACCTCGGCCTCGGCGTCGCGCTCGGACAGAACGGCGTCGGCGTCTCCTTCAACGACGCCGCGCTGACCCAGGTGATCGGCTACGCCGCCCTGGTCGTGATCCTCGCCGAGGGCGGTCTGAAGACCAGCTGGCGCGAGGTGAGACCGGTGATGCCGGCCGCCACCGTGCTCGCCACGGTCGGCGTCGGGATCAGCGTCTTCGTGACGGCGGCCGGAGCGCACTGGCTGGTCGGGCTGGACTGGCGCACCTCCCTGCTGCTCGGCGCGATCGTCTCCTCGACCGACGCCGCCGCCGTCTTCTCCGTCCTGCGGATGGTGCCGCTGCCGCACCGGCTGACCGGCCTGCTGGAGGCGGAGTCCGGTTTCAACGACGCGCCCGTGGTCATCCTGGTCGTCGCCTTCGCCACCACCGGCGAGACGGAGAGCTGGTACGTGCTGGTCGGCACGATCGCCGCCGAGCTGGCGATCGGCGCCGCGGTCGGGCTCGCGGTCGGCAAGATCGGCGCGTTCGGGGTCAAGCACGTGGCACTGCCGTCCTCCGGCCTCTACCCGATCGCCGTCCTGGCGCTCACCGTGCTCGCCTACGCCGGCGGCGCGCTGCTGCACGGCTCGGGCTTCCTCGCCGTCTACATCAGTGCCGTCATCCTGGGCAACGCCAAGCTGCCGCACGGGCCGGCCGTCCGCGGCTTCGCCGACGGACTGGCCTGGATCGGGCAGATCGGCATGTTCGTCCTGCTCGGCCTGCTCTGCACGCCCGAGACGATGGGCTCGGCCGTGGTGCCCGCGCTGGTGATCGGCGCCGTGCTGGTCTTCCTGGCCCGGCCGCTCTCGGTGGTGCTGACCATGACCCCGTTCCGGCTGCCCGTGCGCGAGCAGGCGCTGCTCAGCTGGGCCGGGCTGCGCGGGGCCGTGCCCATCGTGCTGGCGACCATCCCGATGGTGTCGGGTGCACCGCTGGCCCAGGACGTCTTCAACATCGTCTTCATCCTGGTCGTCGTCTTCACCCTGCTCCAGGGGCCGACCCTGCCCTGGGTGGCCAAGTGGCTGCGGATCGGCGAGGGCTCGATGGGCCAGGACCTCGGCATCGAGTCCGCCCCGCTGGAGAAGCTGCACGGACACCTGCTCTCGGTGGCGCTGTCGCCGACCTCGAAGATGTCCGGCGTGGAGATCGGCGAGCTCCGGCTGCCGGCCGGCGCGGCGGTGACCCTGGTCGTGCGCGAGGGGAACAGCTTCGTGCCGGACAAGGCGACCGTGCTGCGCGGCGGCGACGAGCTGCTGGTGGTCACCACGGACGAGGTGAGCGAGGCGGCCGAGCGGCGACTGCGGGCCGTGGACAGGGGCGGCAAGCTGGCCGGCTGGCTGCACGGGCGCGGGGCCTGAGGGGGCCCGGAACCCGGGCCGAGCCTTGGGGTGACCGGCTTCAGCCGGGGTTCACCTTCAATCGGCAGGACAAGTTTGCCAGTACCCTGTATTGTCGAGGCCAGCGCGACATCTACGCGCGTATACGTATACTGGTTGCTACACCCCCAGCATCTGCCTGATGCAGAGTTGGCGCGACCGCTCGGCGGCTGCGGCCCGGCCTTCGGCACCCATGCCGGCCGGCCCGGTATCTACCCCGGTCGACGCGCGAGAGGACGACTCTCGGCGCCGTCGGGGCCACCCCATGCCCCTTCCGCGCTACCAGGCAGCAGGAAGGACCGGCCGTGACGGCTCGCCGAACGGTCGACAACGGCAGCGTCGCCAAGGACGCCCTCACCGACCCGGCCGCCCCGGCCAGCCCGGCCGCCCCCGAGCGCGTCGGCTACGGCGCGCTGCTGCGCACGCCCGGGGCCTGGACGTTCCTGGCCCCCGCGTTCGCCGCGCGGCTCCCGTACGCGATGCTCAGCCTGGGCATCGTCCTGCTGGTCCTGGACACCCACGGCTCCTACGGCACGGCGGGCAGCGTCGCGGCGGTCTCGGCCGTCGCCCAGGCCTTCGTCGGCCCGCAGACCGGCCGGCTCGCCGACCGCTACGGCCAGGCGGCCGTCCTGGTCCCGAGCGTGGTGGTGCACGCGGTCTCGGTCGGCGCCCTGATCGCGCTGGCGCTGGGGCACGCCCCGGTCTGGAGCCTGTTCCTCGCCGCCGCCCCGGCCGGCGCCAGCGTGCCGCAGGTCGGCGCGATGGTCCGCGCCCGCTGGGTGGCCAAGCTCTCCGCTGAGGGCGCCTCGCCGGCCAAGCTGAACACGGCGTTCGCCTTCGAGTCGGTCACCGACGAGTTCACCTTCGTGATCGGACCGGTGCTGGCCGGCGCCATCGCCACCTCGGTCACCCCCTCCGCCGGCCTGATCGCCGAGGCCGCGCTGACCGTCGTCGGCGGCCTCGCCTTCGCCGCCCAGCGCGCCACCGCACCGGCCCGGCACCCGCACCAGCCGGGCGCCCGCCGGGTCTCCGCGCTCTCCTCGCCCGGTGTCCGGCTGCTGGCCGGCGCCTTCCTGGGCGTGGGCACCGTCTTCGGCGCGATGCAGGTCTCGGTGACCGCCTTCACCGAGTCGGTCGGCCAGCCCGGGGCCAACGGGACCGTCTACGGGATCTTCGCCGGCGGCTCGATGCTGGCCGGCGTGCTGTACGGCATGGTCGCCTGGCGGCGGGCCGCCCGGCACCGGATGCTCGCCAGCTACGCACTGCTGGTGCTCGGGTGCTCGACGCTCTGGGCGATGCCCAACCTGGTCGCGCTCTCGGTCGCCGGGCTGGTCTGCGGTCTGGCCATCGCGCCGACCCTGATCACCGGCTACACGCTGGTCGAGACGCTGGTCGCGGAGGGCGCCAAGACCGAGGCCTTCACCTGGCTGACCGGCGCCATCGGCCTGGGCCTGGCGATCGGCTCCACGGTGGCCGGCCGGCTGATCGACGGCCACGGCCCGTCGGCCGGGTTCCTGGTGCCGCTGGCCGGCGCCGGTCTGGGCCTGGTCGCGCTGGTCGCGCTGCGGCACCTGCTGATCGCGCCGGGCTCGGCGAGCCCGGTGGTCGCGAGCAGCGGCGAGCGGGGCGGCAGCCGGCAGCTGGTGGGTGCGGCCAAGGGCTGAGACGGGGGCGGACCCGGGGCGCGAGCGGCGCCACGCGGCGGCCGGCGGCCCTTGGCGCCGTTCCGGCCGCCGACTCATCTCACATCGGAGTCGCTGGACTGATCCAGCGGAATGCCGCATCATTGACCATCGTTAGCACTCATCAGGCGAGAGTGCCAGGAGGAAGACAAGTGCCCACGTACCAGTACCAGTGCACCGAGTGCGGCAACGGCCTGGAGGCGGTGCAGAAGTTCACCGACGAGGCGCTGACCACGTGCCCCGACTGCCAGGGGAAGCTCCGCAAGGTCTTCTCGGCCGTGGGCGTGGTCTTCAAGGGCTCCGGCTTCTACCGGACCGACAGCCGCTCCTCCTCCAGCTCCACGGTGGGCGGGGGCTCCTCGTCCTCGTCGAGCTCGTCGAGCTCGTCGTCGACCTCCTCGGCCTCGTCCTCGGGCGGTTCGACCCCCGCGGCGAGCCCCGCTCCGGCGACCGCCAAGTAGGCAGCAGCCGAGTAGGGCCGGCAGCGAGCGAGACCGGCCCACACGTTTTCCCGCAAGGCCCGCCGGGCCCGCGCAGACGCGCGACCGGCGGGCCTTGCGGCGTTCCGCGGACCTTGCGGCGCTGCACGGGGCCTTGCAGCGCTGCACGGGGCCTTGCGGCGCTGCACGAGCCCTGCGGCGCTGCGGCCGGGCCCGACGGTGCTACGCCGGCCGACGGCGTCAATCGGGCCGGCCGGCAGCCACCCCCACGGGTGAACGGGGTTGTCCACAGGCCCGGGTTTTCCACAGGTCTGGGGACAAGGCTTCCCGACCGCCGACGGGCGGCCCAGAGTGTGCGCGAGAGGCCGGCCCGGCGAACCCGGGCCGGCGCCCTGCGACCCACCCGGGCGGTGCCCCATGACGACCACGGCCGCGAGCGTCCCCCGCCGGTCCCCGCTGCCGCTCCCGGCGCCGACCGTCCCACCCCGCCGGGAGGTGCCGCCGTTCCCGCCGATCCGGCGCGGAGGCGGCCGGCTCCACCGGCTCCGGCGGGTCCTGTGGCAGCGGCCCGCGGCGCCGGCGCTCGTCCTGCTCGCGGTGGCCGCGGCGCTGGCGCTCGGACCCGGGCGGGCGGGCCTGTCCCCGCCCGACGGCGCACCCGCCCCGCACTCCGTCGGCCGAACGGGTTGTCCGTCGGGTGCGACGGGAGGATCACCCGTGACCGAATGAGGAGGTCGTCGTTCACGCGGCATGAAGGGCTTCAAGGAATTCCTGCTGCGTGGGAACGTCGTCGAACTCGCCGTCGCCGTCGTCATCGGGGCGGCGTTCACCAACATCGTCAACGCGTTCGTGAAGGGCGTGATCAACCCGATCGTCGGAGCGCTCGGGGCCAAGGACCTGGACTCCTACCGCTCCTGTCTCAAGGGCCCCTGTGCGGTCAGCGCGACCGGGGAGGTCACGTCCGGCATCTTCATCCTCTGGGGCACCGTACTGAGCGCGGTGCTGCAGTTCCTGATCACTGCGGCCGTCGTCTACTTCTGCCTGATCCTGCCGATGAACAGGTTCACCGCGAAGCGCAAGACCCTCGCCGAGGTGCAGACGGAGACCGAGCTGAAGGAGGTCGTCCTGCTCGCCGAGATCCGCGACGCGCTGGTCGCCCAGCAGCGCTGAGCCTGCCGCGGCCGGCCCAGGTGCCGGGGCGGCGCGCGGCCGGGCGCGCCGCGGCGCGCCGAGCCGCGCCGCGGCCCCGGCCGGGTGGTGCCGGTCAGTCGCCGTGGTGCGGCGGGCGCTGGCCCAGGTACCAGTCCAGCCCCCGTCCACCGCTCTCCCCGCCGCCCGGGCGGTCGCCCCAGCCCGAGTCGGTGTCGTCCCGGGACTGCTGGTCCAGCGGGTCGCGGAAGACCAGCCGGGCCTTCGCGGCCGGCCCGGCGCCCTTCTCCTCTGCGCCGTCCTGCCCGGGCTTCCGCTCGTCCACCGGCCCGTCTCCTTCTCGCACGTCGTCCACTCCTTCGGCCCCCCGGCCCCACTCGCCTGCGCCCCCGGCGCTCGTACCGGCGTTCCTCCCGGCGTTCTCCCAGCCTAGAAGCTCGCGCCCGCCCGTGTGACCGGCCGCCGGCCCCGGGCCCACCGGCCCCGGCGCCCCGGGCCTGCGGGCGGGCGGAACGCGCGCGGGCCCCGGCGCGGAGTGCTCCGCGCCGGGGCCCGTACGGTCGACCGGACCGAGTTCACCGGCCCGCGGTTCACCGACCGGCGTTCACCGGCCCGCGTTCACCGGCCCGCGTTCGCCGGCCCGAGGACCGTCAGGCCGCCTCGAAGCCTGCGTGGTCGGCGATCTTCTTCAGCTCGGCCAGCGCGTGCTTCTCGATCTGGCGGATCCGCTCACGGGTCAGGCCGTGCTGCTTGCCGACCTCGGTGAGGGTGCGCTCGCGGCCGTCCTCCATGCCGTACCGGGAGCGGATGATCGAGGCCGTCCGGTCGTCCAGGCGCCCGATCAGGCCGTCCAGCTCCTCGCGCCGGAGCATGACCATCACGGCGTCCTCGGGGGACGTCGCCCCGGTGTCCTCGACCAGGTCGCCGAACTGGGTCTCGCCCTCGTCGTCGACCGACATGTTGAGGCTCACCGGGTCACGCGCCCAGTCCAGTACGTCCTTGATGCGCTCCTCGGTCGTGTCCAGCTCGGCCGCGATCTCGGCCGGCTCGGCCTCGCGGCCCAGCTCCTTGGACTTCTCCCGCTGCACCCGGCGGATCCGGCCGAGCTCCTCGACCAGGTGGACGGGCAGGCGGATGGTGCGCGACTGGTCGGCGATCGACCGGGTGATCGCCTGGCGGATCCACCACGTCGCGTAGGTGGAGAACTTGAACCCCTTGGCGTAGTCGAACTTCTCGACCGCCCGCACCAGGCCGGCGTTGCCCTCCTGGATGAGGTCCAGCAGCGGCAGACCGCTGCGCGGGTAGCGGCGGGCGACGGCGACGACGAGGCGCAGGTTGGAGCGGATGAAGACGTCCTTGGCGCGTTCGGCGTCGTCGGCTATCGCCTCCAGCTCCTCGCGCTCGACGCCCTTGGGCGGCTCGCCCTCGTCCAGCAGGTGCTGGGCGTACACGCCGGCCTCGATCCGCAGCGAGAGCTCGACCTCCTCGGCGGCATCGAGCAGGGGCGTCCTGGCGATCTCGTCGAGGTACATGCCGACCAGGTCACGGTCGGCCTCAAGGTTGGTCGGGCGGGCCGCGCGAGTCCGGTCGGCCCTGTCGCGAACGACGGCACGGGTGGCCATGCTTGCTCCCTTTGCTGGTGTTGCCGAGGTCTGCCTGCCTGCCCGAGAGGGCAAGAAGTGCGGGCCCCGCGGGGCTCACACGTAACGATCCAACGAACAGATTCCGGACAACATTCCCAAGTCGCTCAGATTCTTCCAGCGATGCAGTATCCTGCCGGTTTTCACCCCGGAGCTGGACGGAGGGTGACCGCTCGGGTGCGTCGGGTGCCCGCGCAGCGACCGCTTCGGAGCGGACGCCGTCCGGCGCACGGCCCCGGTACTCGGTGAACCCCCGGCCCGCCGCCGACGTTCCCGAACCACCCGGAATCCGCCCGGAATCCGCCGGTGCTCACACCCCGGCGCTCGCAGGACCTCCGCACAAAAGATGCCAAATCGCTATCGCGCGGGCGGCCGATCGGTGCGCGGCCCTGGGAAGGTGTCAGCCATGCACCTGACGAGCAGCTCGGGCTCCATCACCCCGCGTAGCCGCCATCTGCTCCGGCAGACGGCGCTCGCGGTCTGCTGTGCCGCGCTGTTCGCCGTCCTGGCCGGCCTGGTGAAGAGCGGCTGGGGCCCGCTCGCCCGGTTCGACCAGGGCTGGATCGAGCACCTGCACTCCTACGCCCGCGACCGCACGGCCTGGACCGCCTCGGTGCAGACGCTCTCCGACATCGGCGGCACGATCACCATGCGCACCGTGCTGGGCATCGCCGCCGCCTGGCTCTGGCTGATCGGGGCGCGGGTGCTGGCGGTCTGGGCGGTCGCGCAGACCCTGGTCGGCTGGGGTGCGCTCTGGGTGCTGAAGCTCTCCTTCGACCGCCAGCGGCCCGCCTTCCCCGACCCGGTCTCGCACGCCGCCGGCCCGGCCTACCCGTCCGGCCACGCGATGGCCTCCGCGATCACCTTCGCCGCGCTGGTCGGGCTCTTCTGGTCCCAGCTGCGGCGCGGCGGGCGGATCGCCGCCTGCGCGGCCGCCGCGGCGGCGGTGCTCGCGATCGGCTGGACCAGGACCGCCCTGGGGGTGCACTGGCCGAGCGACGTGCTGGGCGGCTGGCTGGCCGCCGGGGTCGTGCTGGGCGGGGTCACCGTCGCCGTCGAGCTCTGGCGTCCGGGCGCGCTGGCCCGGGACATCCGGCGGGTCAACTGGCGGACCCGCCCCCGGGTCCAGCGCATCGTGGTCTCCACGCCCCGCCCGGCCTCCCACGACCCGGGCTTCGACGAGGCCCCCGACCACCCGGACGGCGCGGCCGGCCGCGGCCCGGCCTGACCCGCGCGGGCCGGTGCCGGGGCGACCGGCAGCGGAGACGACCGAGGCCCGGGCCGGAGGGCTACTCCCTCCGACCCGGGCCTCTCGCGCGTCCGCGTTGCTGTGCCCCAGGCAGGATTCGAACCTGCGACACCGGCTTTAGGAGGTCTTCAAGGGCAACGCTCCGACCTGCGGCGATGCGAGCCACACGCGCCCCGACCTGCAAGAACGACCTTCACTAGTTCGCGTTGATCAACAGCGCTTCTCGCCCTCATGTGTACTGAATCCGTACGTCGAGGCGGCCTGCCGGGCGCCACACGAACCACACCTGGGCGCTGTCGAGCGGCGTGGCTCACGGGTGGCCACCCTCTCAGCTCGGTCCCGAACAGAGCGAACTCGGCCAGGATCAGCCATCCACTGATCTCCGTCCGCTTCCCAGGCAGCGAAGTGCAGTTCAAGCGCCTCCTCGCCATCCCGTGCGGACAGGCGCAGCATGTTCGGCGACCCCGGTGACCTCGGGTTTGCTAGCAACGGGAGCCCGAAGCGCGGGTCGGTCAACACGGCAGCGAGCTCTTCCATCCGCATGGGCAAGTCCGGGTAGCAAGCAAGATCGAATTTCCACAGCAGCCTGGAGGACAAACCTCGCCACCCATCCGCAGCCCAGGGAATAGCCGTGGTGTGGAAGACGGCGATCCGTCGCAACAACCCACTGGCTAGCCAGGCTCCGCTGCGAGCAAGCCGGATGAACGAACTCCCCTCGTCGTCCTGCTGAGAGCGCTCGTTGTCAGTCCAGACCTCGGGGTGGGTGCGCCAACAGGGGAGGTACTCGGAGCCAGCCAGGTCACTCGCGATCTGTTGTTCGACTCGACGCCAGACCGCACGTGGCGCCCCTGCGAGGCGAACGAGCGTACGTCGGCCAGGCTGGTGCAGGTCCAGCCCGTCATCCCGCCACCGGCGAATACGCAGGCCCTCGACGCCGTGGACATCGTCGCCATCACGACCCGACACGGGCAGGAGGTCGCGCAGCACGTCGAAGATCAGCTCTTCGGTGCCGTCGATCACAAGGACAAGGTGATCCGGGTGCGGTCGCGTCTTCGCGATGCGCAATGGGTGCAGGCCGAACCGGTAGGGCTTGAGAATGCGAGAGAAGATCGCAGCTTCGAAGAGCTCCTGGTCACCGACTGCATTTGGGACTGGGGAGTTGCCTGGAGGGAGCAAGCGGAGGGCTTCGAGCGCATCGCGATAGCCCTCGTTGGTGTAGGTCATGCGCTGACGTGCAAGATCGCTGAGAACGCTTCGGGCCACTGGAACGCCTTCTGCCGTGCTGCCGACCGAAGCACGGAGCGCGTGTGAGTTCGCAGGGGCCGTGCGCGTGTAATGGTCGCCTCGGAGGAGGCACGGGTGGGGCCAAGCTCCTTGCCTGCCACGCTGGCCCTGAAGGTCGGCGGGCCGCCGGCTGGAGTCGGCTTCCGCGAGCCGATGCCGTCCACCCTAACGGATTGCTGGCAGCCACTACTGCTACGGCACGCCGTACCGCAGTGAGGCACACCCCCCGATCGAAAGCCCTGGTGCTGTTACGGTCACGCGCTGGCCGAATCCCACACCGGCTGCCCGCCTCCTACGTAGCATGGCGACCCACAGCTCAGTCGGCGCAAGCCGTCCCACCAACATTGCGGGAGTAGCCAGTTATGGCTGTGCACGACAGTGACGCGCTCGGTTTGGAGAAGAAGAAGCTCTTTGCAGCACGGAACGCGGCGCGTGGTGGTCAGTACCAGATGCTGCTGGGTGCTGGCGCCAGCGTAGGCGCCGTCAGCAGCTACGGCCAGCTTCCACTGGCGAAGGAGCTCGTGACGATCCTTAAGGAGCGCTACCCGAAGGCCCCGATCAGTGCGGAAGATCCTCTTCCGCGCGCCTACCAGCGCTCGCTGATGGTGAGTTCGGCAGATCATGTGTGGACCACCCTCTCCAAGATCTTCGGAGGAGCGAAGCACCAGGAGTGGTTCGAAACGCTGGCCGGACTTCCTTGGCGGCGCGTTTGGACGCTGAACGTCGACGACGCCTTCGAGAACTCGTATCGTGGCCGTTCTGATAGCGGGAAGCGAAGCCTACGGCCCATCAGCTGGGACGACCCCTATATCCAGACCGGCGACCTCGAGGTTGTCCATCTGCATGGACACATCCTCGGGAACGAGCCCAGAAAGCTGATCTTCTCTTTCTCTGAGTACCAGGCCATGGCAAGCGTGAAGCCGGTGTGGAATCAGGTGCTGGCCGGCGCACTGGGTGTCGATCCGTTTGTCGTCCTTGGTGCCAGCATCCTGGGTGACCCCGATGTCGAGGCCCTACTCCTAGCCAACCGTCCTGCTGCCCTGGCGCCCTCCTTCGTGGTGGACCCGTTCATCGCGGACGGAAACCGATGGGAGCTTGAACAGCTGGGCTACCACGTTCTCCGGATGACGGGAGAGGAGTTTCTCCGCGCCTGGCAGGAGTCCATGGGACTAGACGAGGAGAGTGTGCGGAGCCTCGAGGAGACCGAGATTCTCTCGATCCCCCAGTTTGTGAAGCTCCAAACTAATCGGGTTGCACCGGTTCCCCGGTCCCACGACTTCTTCGGCGGTGACGCCCCGGTCTGGGCAGACATCATCGATCGTCGGCCCGCGCTATTCCCTTGGATGACCGAAGTCGTGAACAAGTTGGAGCAGTGGCTTGACGCGGGAGCGAAAGAACCAACACTCCACGTCATCTACGGTCAGCGCATGTCAGGTGTCTCCAGCGGCCTTCTGATGGCGGCGAGAGCCTTTGCCGGCATGCACGTCGACGTCTTCTCATTCGACAAGTCCTCCCGCTTCAGCGTCCCTGTAGTCCTGCGGGCACGAAGTGGCAAGCGCCCAGCGGTCATTGTCATCGATTCCGGCGCCGATTTTTCGAACGACATCGATCAACTGCTCCGAGAGGCCGCCACCAGCGATGCCAGCCTCTATGTCGTAGTCACGGAGTCTCCACAGAATGACCTCCGGCTAGAGGGGCGGCTTGGGGGCGGCTACCAGAAGAACATCACTCGAATTCCGTTCCGCCTCGACCGCAACGCGGCTGTTGCACTCGCTAAGAAGCTGGATGAGTTTGCTCGGCTGGGCTCGCTGGAGCTAGAGAATTCGAGCAGTCAGATCAGGCACTTCAAGGGGCGCGATGTCTTCTCCGCCCTGATGGAGGTCGAGCACGCCATCGGCTTCCGGAAGCGCCTCGAGGGTGAGGTCCACGCACTAGACACGCCCTGGAAGAGGGACCTCCTCCTGCTGCTGTCGATCGCCGCACAAGGCGCCCGCCAGGTGGGCATCGTGGAGGCTGCAATCGCAGTCGGCCAGCCATCCGACCGCCTATCCCGGGAGATCCTCCAGGACGAACATCTCAGCGCCGTGATCGAAGACGTTGCATCTCATCTGGTCGCACGGCAGCGCGAGTATGCGATCAAGGCAATCGTCAACGAGATCGGCCCAGACCAGGCTATCGCGCGAGTGAGAGAGATGGTCGAGAACCTCGCACCTCTGGCCACCAGGAACAGCCTCCAACAGCGCAACCGACCAGTGCAGCTGGTCGGCTACCTGATGACAGCCAAGCAGCTGCAAAACAACTTCCCGAATGTCGACCTCGACATAGACTTCTACGACCGCATGCGACCACTCTTCGGCGACTGGAACGGACGCTACTGGGAGCAGCGAGCCATCTACTCGAAGCGTCGCGGCATTTGGGCAACCGCCGAGTCGTTCGCGGCGCGAGCAGTCATGCTCTATGACGACGCCTTCACGCGAACAACCTACGGAACCATCCTTATCAACAAGGCTGCGAGCTTCGCGTCATTGGAGAACCCGACCTGGCACGAGTTCTATGCAAGGGGCCGCACGGAGTTCGAAACTGCCATGAAGCGTGAGAGCGGGAACAGGGTCACCGTATTTGCTTACCTTACCGCGGGGCTGGAGCTGGCCCAGTTCGTGGTGCCCTGGCAAAGCAAGGTTCAGGACGGATCGCCGGTCGGATCGGTCGCTGAGCTAAAGGAGGACTGGGAGCAGACCTATAACGGCCTGCGTATCTCGCTGGTCGGCGAGGAGAACTTCGAGTCGGCGCGACGTGCCGAGCAGCTGTCTTCGCAGTGGCAGGCGATCTGGGTTTGATCCAACCATCCGGACTGGTTCCTTCGAGCGGGGCAGTCGACCTCGCAGCGTCTGCTGGCTGTGCCGCCGGGCGGCACAGCCAGCAGACGGGTGCTGTGCCTGTCATGGTTGGTACTCGGGCTGGTCTGATAATTGATCGCTTGATCATCGCAAGCCATGACCTGCGGGTTCAACCCGGAATATACCGCTGACCAAGCGAAACTACCTTCAGTAGTGGCACTGGGTCAGCGGCATATTTGGACCTCATGTGCCCCAATCTGCCCTGTCCTTGCACGAGACTCCAGTGTGTGCAGCCGGAGACCCTTTCGCTCATGGGAGAGCGAGTTGAAGCTCGTCGATCGGTCGACACTTGACAGGATGGTCAACCACGAGCCGTCGGCCCACGCCGACAGCCACTTCTCCCTCAACGATGACGGCTCGCTGGGCGCGGTGCCACGAAACGGCAGCCTGGTAATGGGAGAACGGCAGTCGCACGCGGATCTCGGACACTCGCCCCCGGCGGACGGTGGAGACCGTCACGAAGCCGTAGGGGTCGTCCGTGCGCCGGCGTAGCTCGATGATGCTCCCCGAGAAGGTTGACCCTGCGTCGATGCGGCTTCTCTTGAGCAGCGCAGCGGCGTTCTCGATCTTCAGATGAGCCTCGTGCTCGATCGAGATGGAGCCGGGCATCGTGGCCGGGCCAGGCAGGGACTCCGCCCAGTCGAAGGTTGTCTCGAACTCCCCGACCGCCGGTTCGGCAAGGATTTGCGCGAGTGCCGCACAGAACTCTCTACTGACGCCCCGTTCGACGACGGTGTGGAGGTCGCTTACCGAGGGCGACCGCTCGGGATCGACAATGATCTCCTTCACGGCCATGATCGATTGTGCGAAGGTTCGCGTGACGCGCCTTTCGAACGGCTCAGGGGCGGCGGTGTAGAGCTCCATGTCCGGCAAGGTCATCTGCTCGCCCGCAACCTCGGGCGGTTCGGGCAATGGAACCAGCACCGGGATGATGAAGGAACCCTCCTGGGTATGGTCCATACGGGCCTTCTTGAGGACTTCATCCCCGCGGCGTGAGTAGTTCCCGCCGATGTCGCCGCGCTCGTGCCATGCGGTGGTGCCAGCAGCTCGTAGCAGCTTTCGGGCGGAGCCGATCACCGTGGCTGCGGCCTCGAACGGAATGGTGTCCGTGATGCGGTGGTCGTTGGCCGCCCGAAGTAGCGTCACGTCCATGCGGTGATACCTGATCTTGGGTGCGAGAGCGGCGGCAGAAGTGCGCTCGTGCGCCGCAAGGCGCTCCAAAACGCCCTTCGCGATCACGGGGTCATTCCTTGACAGCGTCGGGATCCCGATCTTGGCATCGCCTTTGATCCAGATGGCACCTCCCGCGCCTGGAGGTTGACTCAGCCAACCGGAGTGCTTCATGTAGGCACGTAGCTGCAGCAGCGTTGGGAGCCGCACCGGAGAGCTGCCTATGCCGCTGGGCTGAAGCATGCCTCCACCTCCTGGTGCCAGAGTCTCAACACGTCAGCGGTCAGCCGCTGCGACTTCGGGATCCGGATCTTGTCTCCGATCTCGCTCTGGTTCACCCTTACCCAGAAGGCGGCCGCTCTATGGTCGGTGCCGGCGTCGTGGTGATTGATCCAATGATGCCGGTCGTCCACATCGAGGATGACGAGGACGAAGTAGACCGGCAGGAGGCTCTGGGACCACTGTTCACGCCAGTAGAGTTCGGATTGCCACGTGGCGCTCTTGCCGGCGATGGAGAAGCCAGCCGAGCACTTGATCTGGATCCGTGCCGGTGCGAGCGCAAAGTCGACAGTGGCATCGACCGCGAGGACGTCCTCGTCCGGCGAGGTTTCGGTAAAGCCGACGCCCGCCTGACTTACTATCGAACGCACATACGAGACGCCGTAGCGCCCTTTGGCACCGTTCTGACTTAGGGTCACTACGCTGGAGAGGTCGGGTTCCACGCGCGGCAGCGGCACAGTCATGCCGGATATCTTGAGCCGTGTTGTCTGCTCCTGTCAGCGACTTGGTAATAATCGGTTCGCGAACCGCCACTTTTCCGTCACGCGGCTCCGTCTTTCAACAGGTCAGCAAGCTGGCAGGCTCACGCTTCGCGGCGCGCCGACACGGCTCAGGCTGACGATCTTGCTTGTGCGGCCCAGAGCTGGCGCACTCCAAACTCACCTCGGAGTACAGCAGGCCGGGCGTCTTCCCGGGGCACTGCGATGGTGTGCCCTGTCAGCTCGTGTAGGGCGCGTTCGTCGTAAGCGTCAGGTAGCCGATGCCAGCGTCGGTGATCCACTCGGCGGTAGCTCCGTCCAGTTCCCATGGCGCCTTCAAGAGCGTCGCGCGCACGGTGCTGCGGTCCCGCAGGCCGAGCGGTTCGGGCAGCAGTCGCTCGCGGTACTTCGCGCTGGGTCCCCAGTGGTCATCTTCGAGGTTGTCGAGCATGGCCATGAACCGGTCCACGCGTTCTGGCCAAGTAGGGTGGCCCCACCACTGCTGGCAGGCCAGCGCACCATGGCAAGCCGTGCGGAGCAGCCCGAAGCGAACGCCCTTGTCCTCCATCTGCGCGACGAAGCCGCGCAGGCTCTGGTCGGCGTGTTCCACGTACTCGTCGAGGTCCGCCTCGGTCCTCGCAAGCTCGCCAAGCGTGGCACCGGCCTGGAGCTTCCGCTCTGGATTGGTCAGCCACCGGAAGAGCCGGTAGCCGAGCGCATCGGCATCGTCCACGGTGAGCCCCGCCAATCCTTCACTGCTGCTGACGCCGAACTCCCTCGTCCACCCCCGAAGCCGCTGGCGCACGCCATGGGTGGTGTGGCTGTTAACCCGCATCATGTCGCCGTCGGACAGGCGCCCCTCGGCATGCCAGTTCTCGAGGCAACTGTTGCGCCAGGAGCCGTTGGTGATGCCGATCGCGAGAACGTCCAGCAGTGCGGCCAGATCGGCGGGGTCGGTCCCTGACTTCGCGAGCATTCCCTCGAAGACCTCTTCGGTCATCGCGGCCTGGGCCTCGTCGATGCGACGCTGGATATCATCCGCGATGCTGCTCGCGTCGGCCATCGGACTTCCTTTCAGGGTCTGTGTTCTGCCCAGGCGATCCTAGGCGGCACAGGGATGGCTCGACGGCCGGATCCGCGGCCCTGGCCGACAGTCCGCCTGCCAGGGCCGCGGTTCTGCAGGGCTCCTGCAGCCCGTGCGGGAGCTACGGCTCCTTGATCATCACAGCTGCGCGGTCGGCGGACTCTGCCTCTGGGCGATGTACAACCTCGGAATCAGGGCGGCCGACCTGGTTGCGCTCACCGCGGTGCAACCTGTCGCGGATGCCGTCTCGAACATCAAGCACCGCGTGCGCCAACTCGCCGATCTTGTTCACGACGATGGCTGCGCCAGCAAGCACTCCGATCACCGTTCCAACCCATCCAGCGGCGTTCAACTGCCAACCTCCTCGGCAATCAGCGGGACCGCGCACTTGCTCGTTGGTTGCCCATACACAGGGACAGCGCGTCGACTCTGGACCGCATCGTTCTTCGCCACGCGCTGCGATCGGGTCGGCCGGCAGCCGAAGGGAGTGGCGCGTGCGAACGCTGACGCGTCGATCATGCGCTCACCCGACCAGGGCGGGGCTTGCCCCGAACTCGGCTACCCAAGCTCGGGCGGCGCGCTCCTTGGTGCTGATCAGAATGCTGGTGAACTCAGGTCCGCCGGGGGTAGGAGGCTCCAACTCGCGCCACGCGCTCTCGGACACAGCCAGCGCCAGGACAGCGACGCTCGCGGCCAGAGTCCCCCGCAGTTCTGGGCCGTCGAGCAGACGGAACGCATGACTCACGTGTCGGCCGACGTAGCCGTGGTCGTCTCGGAAAACGTCACCACTGTGCAGTGCGGCGCGGAGCCGAATCTGAGCATCCGGCCGGGCTGAGTGGTTGTACTCGTGGATGGCGGAGGTCAGTGCTGGGACAACCCTGGAGGCCACAGTGTGGAGTTCTACGGACTCGTCGATCACAGCCATGATGCCGTCACCACGGTCAAGCAGGTCGTAACTCTCCGCCTCCAAACTGCCAGCGGCCAGCGCTCGACCAAGCGCGTCGTACAGGCCTCGACGCATATCGAGGCAGGCGATGTCCGTGCGGCCTGTTTGGTTGAAGCCGACGATGTCCAGGCCGAAGAAGATCTTGCGTACGTGCTCAATCAAGCGGTCACGCCCCCGAGAGTGGTATTCCTCAGCGTTCTGACTGAGTCAGAATACCACTCTGACGGCTAGTCACCAGCCTTGGACCGCAAGGACTCCAAGTCGTGGATGACGATCTGCCGCCGTTCGGTGGTCACTACACCCTCATCCCGCAGCAACCGCAGCGTCCTCACGACCGCCTCGCGGGAGGCGCCGGCCCATCCGGCCAGGTCCTGCTGGGAAAGGGGTAGCCGTACGACCCCAGCTGCTTCGTCCACTACTCCGATCTGCGGCACCAGGGCTACCAACCGCTCGGCGACACGCTGGGCAACGGTGTGGGTCGCCAGCTCCAGCCGACCTTGGTCAGCCTCGCGGAGCCGCTCGGTCACAATCCCGAGCACGGCGGCTGCAGCTTCAGGGTGCTTCGCTACCAGGGTCCGGAAGTCCTCAGCCGAGACTGCGAGGGCTGTCACATCGGTCAAGGCAATCACCGAGGCCGACCTTGGCGTGCCGTTGAGGGCGGCCTGCTCGCCGATGATCTCCGGCGCAGCTCGCAGGCCCAAGATGATCTCGACGTCATCTGCGTTGCGAGTGACCACCTTGGCGGATCCGGTGCGCAACATCACCACGTGGTTCGAGAGATCGCCCTCTTGGATGATCGTCTGACCTGCACGGAACCGGATCGCGGAGCCCATATCCTCCGCCGCAACCAGGCGCTCCAAGAGTGCGGCCTTCGAGAGGGCGCTTGCATCAGACATGGGAACTTCCTTCTGGACTCGGGCGGGCTCGCCCACAACGTAGAACACTTTGGTTGGACCCGGAATGACGGGAATTCAGCCTGGTCACGGTTGAGCTCGCCTGCGCCACGACGGACGTTGACTGGGCCATCAGGGCGAGGGTGGCCACCAGCGGGGGTCTCGGTGTTCCTCAGACGGTGGCAGCCTGCACCAGGCTCCTGCCCTCCAGAGCAGTCCTTGCCGCGTTCATCGCTGCCCTGGCCCGAGCAGCTCCCTGAGTGGCGATGCGTGCTCCGCTGACGCGTCCGGCCGCGCGGGGGCTGTGGCCCGCACAGGGCCTGCACATGCCCGGCTGGGGCACTGGGTCGCGGCACACGGCGCACTCTGCGTATGCAGGCCTTGCAGGCCGAACCGGTGGTGGCATCTTGCGCCCCAGGCGGGATCGGAGCACCGCCACCGCCGCATGCACCGGGGTCGGCAGGCCGGGCAGCAGGGCGTGCGCGAGGTCGGCCTGGGTCGCTCCGCGATCCAGCCACTGGGCGACCAGCGGGGCGAGCGTCCGCGCCTCGGCCTCGCCAAGGTGCAGGCGAGGTTCGGGGCGGATCACCCGGAACAGGGTGGCGACCGCCTCGCAGACCTGCTCGTCCGGCATCGCCGGGGCATCCACGGCGTCCGGGCGGTCTTCCTCCCGCCCTCCCGGCTCCTCGCTCGCCTCGTCGGCGGCCGGCTGGCCGTCGACCTGGCCGGCAGGGAGGGTGGGTTCTTGGTACCGGTTCTTTACTACAGGGGCGTCAGCATCACTGGTGGTCGCTTCACCGGAGACCGGACGGGTGGCACCCGGCAGCGCGAGCTGCGGGGTGTCGTAGACGTGGGTCTCGGTGCGGATGGTGCCGTCGGACATCCGGATCTTCTCGACCCGGTAGAAGCCGGCCTCGGTCAGCTCCTTCAGGGCCTTGCGGATCGCGCCGCGCCCCTGGGGGCTGGTGTCGGCCATGTGCCGGCCGTCCTCGCGCCAGCCGTCCGGGCGGGAGAGGAGGTCCGCGAGCAGGCCGCGGGCGGTGTAGCTCAGCCGCCGGTACTGGAGTACGGCGTTGGGCAGCACGGTGAAGTTGCGCACGTGGGCGCTACGATGGACGCGCATCTGGAGTGTCAGCTCCTGTTGCCGGACCCCGGAGCGTTGGCGCGCTGCCGGGGTCGCCTATTTTCGGTTGGATCACGGAACGTACCACGTCACGCCAGGCAGCAAGGGCCTTTTGCCGCAGCGGCCTTGATCACATTCCATGCTGGTCGATGGCATGGTTCGTGATGCTCGAACCGGCCGCGTTCGTGCTCCGGCTCCGCTAGCCTGCTTGGAGTGACGGAAGCGACTTACGACACCCCGAGCGGCGCGCGCTACAGCGAGATCACTGAGGATCTGGCGGTACTCGGCGAGGCTTTCGGGCTGGGTGAGGTCCGGCGATGCCGCTTCCTGTCGGACGGCCTGATGAACGGGAACTGGCGGCTGGATGCGGCCGAGGGCTCGTTCGCGTTGAAGCGGATCATGGATGTGCCGCTGCCGTTGGCTCGTCGGAATCTGGCTGTGCTGACGGCGCTGGCCGACGATGGCCTGCCGGTGGGCCGGGCCCGGATCTCCTCGATCGGAGACACGGTGAGCGAGGTCGCCGACCGCGGGTACTGCCTGATTCCATGGATGGAAGGCAGCCACCAGCCGGGCACGGCGCTCTCGATCGACCAGGCTGCTGACCTCGGCGTTCTCCTCGGGCAGATCCATCGGAGCCTGAACGGTGAGCGGCTGGCCGGCCTGCTGCCGCCTGGGCCGGAGCAGATGACCGTCTCGGTGACCAGGCCCGCTGCGGCCCTCCAGGAGGCGGACCGGTTCGTCGCGTTGGTCGCGGCCTTGGAGAGCCGGACGGCGTTCGACGCCGAGGCGGCCGCGGCGCTGGCCGAGCGCAAGGTGCTGTTGGAGAAGTACGGGCACGAGCGCCCGGCCGGCGAGGTGGCGGTCGGGCCGGTGGGGTGGACGCACGGGGATGTGCAGCACCGGAACGTGCTGTGGCTCGACGGCAAGATCACCGGGGTGATCGACTGGGACCGGATCCGGGTCCGGCCGTTCGGCGAGGAGGTCGCCCGCACCGCCACGGTGCAGTTCGGCGGTGAGGACGGCTTCCTCGATCTGGAGCGGACCTCCGCGTTCGTGGCCGGCTACCGGTCGGTGGTGCCGATCCCGGTGCCGGCGCTGGCGGACGCGGTGGAGCGGCTGTGGTGGAAGCGCATGTCGGACTACTGGCAGCTGGTCTTCCACTACGACCGCGCCGACCACTCGTGCGACCACTTGTTCCTGCCTGCCGAGCGCTTCCTGGCCTGGTGGACCGAGCGGCGTGCGGACGTGCAGGAGGCGTTCGCGGCTATGCCGTGAGCACCGCGCGGGCCAGGACGGTGGCGAGGGCCTCGGCCACCTGTTCCATGTAGTCAGAGGCAGGGACCTGCGGGACTTTGAGAACGATCATCTGCCGCAGGGCCTTGTAGTAGTTCGGCAGCGCATCCCTGGTCGGCAGCCGGTACGGGCTGGCGGCGAGGTGGGGCCAGTAGCGGGCGGCCAGGTCGGGACGTTGCAGCAGCGGTGTCTGGGTCCAGTCCTCGTACTGCGAGCGGATGGGGACACCGGCTGCCTTGCACTGCTCGTACAGCGCCCTGGGGTCGGGTACGCGGGCGCTGATCGTCAGCGGGGTGCCGTACCAGCCTCGGACCGAAAGCTCGCCGATCGAGGGCCAAGCGATGGGCGCGTCGTACTCCTCCAGGGCTTTGCGGAGGGTGGCCAGGTTCTGTTCCGCGGCGAGCATCCGGGTGGGCAGGGAGCGGAGCTGCTGGCGGGCGATGACGGCGGAGACAGCCGGCATCCGGTACTTGTAGGCGGCTCCGGTGCCGGTGAGTGGCCAGAGTTCGGGGAAGGTGAGTTCGGCGGCCAGCCGGGCAGGGTGATGGCCGAGGGTGAGGGCGCGCTCGTAGATCTCCCGGTCGGAGGTGGTGAGCACGCCGCCTTCGCCGCCGGAGACGGCCTTGGATTCCTGGAGGCTGAAGCACCCGGCGGCTCCCCAGGAGCCGACGGCCCGGCCCTGGTAGACGGCGCCGTGGGCGTGCGAGCAGTCCTCGACGATCGGCAGCTCGGTGGCCTTGGCGAGCTGGTCCATGCGGGCGGGAATGCCCCAGGTGTGGGTGGCGAGGACGGCGGAGCACTCGTCGGCAGACTGGGCGACGGCAGTGGCGGCGATGTTCGGGCTGTCCGGCTCGATGTCGCAGAAGACGGGGTAGCTGCCGGCCTGGAAGACCGCGGTGATGGCGGAGATCCAGGTCATCGGGGAGACGGCGACGCCGGCTTCGGGGTTGGCGCCGACCGCGTGGAGCGCGGCGTGCAGGGAGGCGGTGCCGGAGTTCAACGACAGCGCGTGGCGTGTGCCGGTGAGGCGAGTGAAGGCGGCTTCGAGCGCGTTGGTGGCCGGACCCCGGTTGATCTCGGAGAGGTGGCCGTCGTCGAGGAGCTTGAGGACGGCGTCCTTCTCGGCCTGTCCGTACTTGGGCTCGCGGGGGAACGGGAGCGTGACCTTGGGGTCGTTCATGGCGTCCTTCCAGTCGGAGCGGTGAGGGGGTGGCGGAGCGACTACGGGCGTCGCCGTTCGGAGGAGTGGCCGTCGGGGGTGATGCGGGGGACGGCGGTCAGGTGGCCGTGGTCGAGGTCGTCGAGGTCGGCCTGGATCTGGGCAGCTCGCAGCCGGAGCATGCTGTGGTCGTCGCAGGAAGCGTGGAAGCGCAGCAGCGAGACCGCGATGCGCAGGCGGAACAGGACGAGCGGCAGCAGGCTCTCGGCTGGGAACGGTCCGTCGAAGTAGCCGTCGAGGAGGGCCTCGGTCATCGGGGCCGGTTCGCGTAGGGACCAGCCGGCGAGTTCGGCCAGCGGGTGACCGCCTCGGACGCTCTCCAAGTCGACGACGCCGGTGATGTGCCGGCCGTCCGTGAAGAGGTGGCGTCCGGCCCAGTCGCCGTGCAGGAGCTTGGGCGGCGCCGGCGGGAGGCGGTCGGCTCCGGCTTCGAGAGTGCACCGGATGCGATCCAGCAGTCCGGGCAGGTCGAGGCCGTCGAGGCTGGGGGCGCTGCGGGTGGGCAGGGCGAGGAACCAGCCTTGGATGGTGGAGTGTTGGCCGATGCCGTGTCCGTCGAGCTGGCCGAAGCTGCTGACCTCGATGGTGTGCAGTCGGCGGAGGACCTCTCCGGCTCGGGCGGCGGCGTCCAGGTCTTGCGGCTGTGGCGGCTCCGCTTCGATCGGTTGGCCCTGGCACCGGGTCTCGACGCATGCCTCCCTGCTATGCCAGAGGACGTGGGCGGCAGGGATGCCTATTTCTCGCATCCGGGCGGAGGCCCAGGCGGCGGTCGGGTATCGCGAACGGCTGCCCGCACGGCGGACTTTGACGACCAGGTCGTGGCCGCTGCGGGTGGCGACGGCGAAGGGAAGGCTGTCCGTTCCGGACCGCAGGGGCGTGAAGCGCGCGTCGGTGGCGTCGAAGCCCGCTGCGGTGAGCACGTCGAGCAGCAGCGGGTGCGGGCGGTTGATCACGGCATCAGGGGCGGACATCGGGCACCTCCGGCACCGCGATGGGGCGGCGGCGGACAGCGGACTGGAGGGCGGCGTCCAGCAGCGCGATCGAGCCGAGGTTGTCAGCGGCGGGCACGGGAATGGCGTCCGCCTGGTGGAGGGCGTCCACCATGGCGGTGATGCACCGCTGGTAGGCCGGCGGCCCGGCCTCGGCCGCCTTCTGCCGGTTGGCGGGGTCTGGGGCCCAGCGTGCGGCGAAGCCACGGGCCTCCACACACCAGGTGCCGTTGGCGTCGGTCCGCAGGAACGGGTCCACGATGTACCCGCCCCGGTGGGTGAACAGCGAGCCGTCGGCGAACCGCACGGTGATCGCGGCGAGCGCGCTGTGCGGTGCGAGGAAGCCGGTCGGCGTCTCGGTGCAGGTGACCTCGGTCGGCGGTGCAGTGATCAGGGCGCGGACCTGGTCGAAGGCGTGCACCGCGAGGTCGGTGGTGACGGGCAGGTGCTGGCCGCTGCGGAAGCCCGGTCCGGACAGGGTGACGAGGGTGTCGGCGGTGACGACGAAGGGCGGCCTGCCGCCGAGGCGGACCGTGTCACGGAAGGCGAGGAAGCCAGGGTCGGCGCCTCGGTTCTGCATGACGGCCAGCAGCAGGCCGCGGTCCCGTGCGAGGTGGACGAGGTCCAGGGCGTCGGGCAGGTTCAGGGCCAGGGGCTTCTCGGTCAGGACGTGGAGTCCCTGGGAGAGGGCTTCACGGCTGACGCGGTAGTGGTGGTCGGGCGGGGTGAGGTTGACGACGACGTCGACCGGGGCCAGGGCGCGCGCCTCGTCGAGCGTCGTGGCGAACGCCGGGCTCAGCTCGTACCGGTCGGCGAGAGCGCGCGCCGCCTGCTTGTCGGGGTCGACGAGAGCGGCGATCTCGATGCGGTGGTCTGCGAGCAGGGAGCGAACCCAGCGGCTTGCGATGGCTCCGCAGCCGATCAGTGCGGCCTTCACGATGCCTCCTGGCGCTCGCCGGCCTGGTGGCGGTGGATGTGGTCGAGGGCGCGTGCGGCGAGTTCCTCGGGCGAGCCGGTGGTGGTGTCGAGTCGGACGACGGCGGGGGCGAGCGGGTGGTCGAAGTAGGCGTTGAAATGCTCGCTGAAGTGACGGTCGTAGAAGATCGTCGGCATGCCCTTGCGCAGGCGGGCCCGACAGGCGAGCACGTCCGGGTCTGCGGTGAGGACGACCGTCAGGTCGGGCATCGCCACGGCCCGGCTGGTGACGGCGTGTTGGGCCTGGTCGTCGCAGTCGAAGCCGTTCATCCGGCCGACGGCGTGCGCGTGGGCGAGGAGGGTGTCCACGGTGCGGTCGAGGATCACGTCTCGCCCCTCGGCGAGGGCCCGTCGGGCCCCGGCGAGCCGGAGGTCCTCGACGTCGAGGAACTGGGTGATGTTGGCGAGTTGGTGCTCGGCCGTGAAGGGTTCGGGGGCCGGCAGCCGGGTGGGGTCCGGACTGGCGTGGAAGTAGCAGGGGATGACAGCGGGCTGGTTGAGGTGCGTGGCGAGTGCGGCGGCCAGCGTGGTCTTGCCGACGCAGCTGACGCCCTCGATGCCGAGGATCACGGTGTCTCCCTGTCCGTGGTGAGGGGTGGGTCCGTGCGGCGGTTGCTCTTGGGGGCGAGCGCCGAGCACCTGGTGCCGGTGACGGCCCAGCGGCCGAGGGCGGTCAGCGGGCCGATGCTCTTGAGCAGCAGTCCGGCCAGCGTCTCCGCGCTCTGCGCGGCGGTCTCCCGTACGGTCAGCGACCGGCCTTCGGCCTTGGCAAGCCAGCGGACCGGAGCGACGGTGGCTGCCCAGATCGCGGTCGTGGCCACTGCCCGTACTGGCAGGCGCGTACGCGGCCCGAGCACGAGGGCCAGGCAGGCGGCCGTCGCGGGCGAGACCAGCAGCCAGGCCATGCCCCGGTAGGTGCCGATGGTGAGGGCTGCTGCGTGATCGAGGCGGCTGCCGTGGCCCTGGGCGTACCAGCGGGCGGCGCACTGCGGGTAGTCGAGGTAGCTCTGGAACCAGCGCTCGCTCTGGGACAGCAGCTCCGGCAGGTACTCGGCCGCCGGCACGGTGGTGGTGAAGGGGAAGCTGTCGACCGGGATGCTGTCCAGGGTGAGCCGGTAGCCGAAGGCGACGTCGTCGAGGACGGTGAAGGTGGGCAGCCCGCCGACCTCGTGGAAGACGTCCATACGCACGAGCAGCCCATGGCCGACCGTCTGGGCCAGGCCGCGAAGGCCGGTGTCCGGGCGGCGGGTGGCGTCGGCGTACCGGCGGAGGTTGGGAATCTCGCGGCGGAGAGTCCACAACGTCTGGGCTCGGGCGGCGCCTCGGCACAGGGCCCGCTCCCATGAGGTGCCGGCGGCGCCCTGGGTGGCGAAGCGAGCGGACTGCTGGACGACGCGGGGCAGCTCGCCGTGCTCCGCCCGGTGGCGCGCCAGGAACTCGGCGGTGCGCTGCAGCAGCTCACCGCTCGGACGGGAATCGATGTCGTAGACGGCGACGTACTCCTCGGCGGAGCCGGTTCCGAGCTGCTCGGCAGCGGTGTTCACCTGCGCGGCCTTCCGCCCGTCGCCTTGGTGGTGGACGTGCCGGACCACCGGCTCACGGAGGTGCGCGATCTCGCTCGCGATGACGTCCGCCGTGGTGGGGAAGGCCGACAGGGCCTCGGCGGCCGTCGCCGGTGTGAGCGCCTGCTCGCCGGTCCTGGCCAGCGCCTCGGCGAGAGCGGCCAACTCGTCGTCGGTCAGCTGCGGGAAGCGCTGCACCGTAAGGTCGGCCGCCGTCGCCCCGGCCAGCCGGCCGACGAGGTGTTCGCGCTCGCGCTCCTCGCGCGCCGTGGACACCAGGGTCAGCGTCGACCCCGGGAACTGGCGCAGGAGCGGCACGAACCACGCCAGCGCACCGGCGATGTGCCGCTGCTCGCGCAGCACCGGGATGACGACGTGCAGCACCATCGGCTCCACCGCCGACGGCGGCGGGGCGGGCCGGTCTACCTGGGCCAGTGTCTGGCGAACCTGCCTCAGCCCGTTCAGGTTGCGCGCGGCCACGGCGGCGGCGATCCACCAGGTGGGGCGCCGCCAGAACGGCTTGTAGTCGTTCACTCGGGTTCTCCCGAGCCGACGTAGTCGTGGAACAGCCGGTAGGTGTCCCGGAGCTGTCCGGCCGGGTAGCCGTCCTGCCAGGGCTTGTCGGGACCGGCGAAGTGCACCAGGGCGGCGGTCTGTTCGTCCTCCAGGAGCTGGGCGAGCGGGCTGTCGGCCTCGGCGTAGTGGATGAACCCGGGCTGGGCGGCCTGCGGGGACATGGCGAAGGTGTTCCAACGCCGTTCCAGTCGGTGCCAGTTGTCGTCGACGGCCCAGTTCAGCGCGTCCTGGTCCCAGAACCGGACCTTGTCCGGGTGCTCGGACAGGAACTGCCGCGACCGTTCGAAGACGCCGAGCCGCTGGCAGCGGTCGAGGTCGATGAGCATCACGCCGCTGTTGAAGTAGTCCCGGCCGTACGGCACTCCGAGCTGGTCCCAGCCCGGCAGCTGGATGCCTCGGCCGATGACCGGGTTCTGTGGGTCGCGCACCGCGCCGATCGGGCGCCCGTCGAGGGACTGCCTCAGCAGCGGGCGCAGGTCCCCGAGCACCAGGGTGTCGGCGTCCAGGTAGAGCACCCGGCGTTCGTCGGGGATGACCTCCGGGATGGCCAGGCGTACGTACACCGCGCCGCTCACCCAGTCGGAGACCGGGTAGCGCGGGTCGGTCATGGGTGCCGGCCGCAGCTCGGTCCGCAGGCCCATGCGGTCGGCGTCCCGCAGGATCGCCTGCCGGTTGGCGTCGCTGACCTGCTGGTCGAGAACAATCAGACGGAACTCGTCGACGGCACCAGGGTGGGCGGCGGCGATCGAGTGCATCAGCGTCCTCAGCGGGCGGGCGTATCCGTCGTCGACGCCGCAGACGATCGGGGGCAGTGGGCGCGGGACGGTGCTCACGAGTCGCTCCTTCCGGTGGTGGCGGTGGCCTGGTGAGGGAAGTGCTGCTCGGCCCAGTCGAGGGTCTGGCGCAGGCCGTCGCGCAGGTGGGTGGTGGGCTCCCAGCCGAGGTGGGCGCGGGCCGCGGTGATGTCGGGGCAGCGGCGCTTCGGGTCGTCGGCGGGCAGCGGGACGAAGGTGATCGCGGACGAGGAACAGGCCAGCGCCCGGATCTCCTCGGCGAGCTGGAGCATGGTGATCTCATGCGGGTTGCCCAGGTTCACCGGGTCGGTGTGCTCCGTCGTGGCGGCGGCGAGGAGGCCATTGACGGTGTCGGCCACGAAGCACAGCGAGCGCGTCTGGCTGCCGTCGCCGGCCACGGTGAGCGGATCGCCCGCCAACGCCTGCTGGATAAACACGGGCACGGCACGGCCGTCGTCGGCGCGCATCCTGGGGCCGTAGGTGTTGAAGATCCGCACGATCCGAGTGCGGGTGTTGCCGGAGCGCTGGAAGCACGAGGTCAGCGCCTCGGCGTACCGCTTGGCCTCGTCGTACACACTCCGAGGGCCCACCGGGTTCACGTTGCCCCAGTACCGCTCCGGCTGCGGGTGCACGAGCGGGTCGCCGTACACCTCGGACGTCGACGCGAGCAGGAACCGGGCGCGCTTGGCCTCGGCCAGCTCCAGAGCGTTGAGCGTGCCCATCGCACCGACCTTCAGGGTGGCCAGCGGGTGGCGGGCGTAGTCGAGGGGCGACGCGGGCGAGGCCAGGTGGAAGACGAAGTCCACCGGCCCGGCCACGGCGAAGGGCCGGCTCACGTCGTCGGTCTGGAAGCTGAACCTTCCGGCCGAGCGCAGGCCCGACAGGTTGTCGAGGCGGCCGGTCAGCAGGTTGTCGACGGCGATCACCTCCGCGCCGAGGTCCAGCAGGCGCTCGCACAGGTGCGAGCCGATGAACCCGGCGGCCCCGGTGACGACGGCGGTGCGGCCGGCGTAGGCGCTGGTTATTGCCGTTCCTGCCGAATCCCGCGGAACCGACTGTGGTGTGGGTGGGTGTGGCACGGTGCTTCTCCTCCAACTCGTAGGCGGGCGGCGGACTGGAGCCTCAGGCGACCGACTCCCCATCCGGGAGGGCGCGCGCCGGCGGCACCGCGAACTGCTGCTCGGCACCGAGCTGGTGCTGGGCAACGCTCCCGAGCAGCGCGAGTGTGACGATGTGGCCCAGCCTCCACAGCACGGCGAGCGCCGTACCCAGCGGGTCGCTATGTCCCCCGCGGTGACGGCCTCGCTTCGGGATCACGGCTGCGTCCATGGCTGGTTCCCCTCCGCTCTCGTCGGACGACGGCTGGCCCAGCGTCGCGGCGTGGCCGATCGTCGCGGAACGTTTCCAGGGGGTTTCTCTCCGAGATCGCCCGCGCCGCGGCGGGTAGCAGTACGCTCACCAACAGGGCTTTGATCGGCGGGGGTTGAGATGAGCGACGACGTTCTGGCGGTCCATCCGCTCACCTATCTCCTGCGGTCACGCGGATGGGGAAAGATCCAGTTCGCGCGAATGATGTGCGCTCACGGCGCCACGCTGAAGATCCACCTGGCGACCAACCGGACGCTGGTTTGGAAGTGGGAGCAGGGCCAGGCACCCGAGCCGGATGCGCAGTACGTCCTGGCAGACCTTCTGGGCATCAACCCTCGTAGCCTGGTGGCCAATCCGTGGCCGCGATGGCTCCCCGTCTGGGAGGTGACCGGCATCACGGCGCCGTGGACAAAGGCCGGTACCGTGGACGTACTGGTGGAACTGGTCAGGAGTGGTCATATGGATCGGCGGGGCTTTCTCACCATCACCGGGGCCGCCATGGCCACCGTCGCCGCGAGCTGGGCCTCAGCCTCACCGGCCTTCGCTTCGGCCCTCAACGGCGACCAGGTGACCGACGCCATGGTCGACACCCTGGAAGCCCGCGTCGCCACCCTCCAGACCTTGGACGCCCAGATGGGCGGCGCTCGCCTCATCGAGCAGGCCCGCGGCGACCTCGCGATCATCACCACCCTGCTCAAGCAGGGCCGCCACACCGAAGCCGTCGAAGCCCGCCTCTACGGTCTGGCCGCCCAGGTCAACTACATCGCCGGCTGGATGGCCTACGACAGCGGCCTCCGGTCCGCCGGCCAGCAGTACTACCTCGGCGCGCTCCGCGCCGCCAAGACCGTCGGCGACGACGCCCTCGGCGCCTTCCTGCTCGCCGAGATGGGCGTCCACCTCTCCGACAACGGCAACCCCGCCGAGCGCGTGGCCCAGGTCGAGACCGCGCTCGCCAACACCCCCACGACGATGCAGCCCGGCGTCCGCAGCTACCTCGAACTCCACCACGCCGAGAGCCTCTCCCGCGACGGCCGGCACCAGAAGGCCGGCTCCGCCCTCAACCGCGCCCACGACCTCTGGGCGAAGAACGGCGGCGACCAGCTCCCGAGCTGGCTGTCCTGGTACGGCGACGCCCAACTCAGCTCCACCGAGGGCAAGGTCATGCTCCGCGCCGGCCAGGTCGAGCGCGCCACCAGCGCCCTCGCCTCCTCCATCGACCACGCCGTCCCCCGCGACCAGGCCGTCCGCTCCGGCCGCCTCGCCACCGCCCGACTCGCCGGCAAGGACCTCGACGGCGCCCTCGACGCCGCCAGCCGCGGCCTCGGCCTCCTCGAAACCAAGGTCCACTCCGTCCGAGCCGTCAACCGCCTCACCAAGTTCGACGGCTACCTCAAGCCGTACGCCGCCGAGCCCGCCGTCGCCGAGTTCCGCGAGCGCCTGCGCGCGCTGCCGGCCATGGCGGCCTGAGATCGCCGAGGCGGGCCCGTCCACTGTGCGGGCATGATCACCGGCGACGGCGGGCCTCGGCGCCCGCCGCGTCGAAGCGAGGAAGGGAGGAAGGGAGGACGCCATGGTGTCGAGCATGACCGAGTCAGCAGCTCGCGCACAGTTGCTGCAGCACCTCACCGAGACACTCCGGAACCTGCCGGCCGGGTCGGCGCTCGTACGATTGCACCCCGACCTTCCGAAGGCGGCCTTCAATGCTGGTGCCACAGTGCGGTTCGAGCACGATCTCGCTGACGTTGATGAGACCATCGTCCCCGCGCGCTTCAACATCGCGTACTGGGTGAGCGGCCTCTCCCCCGCCGACTCCGATCGGAACTTCGACCTCCTGCTGGAGGCTTGGCGGGACAGCGGCTGGCGGACAAATGCCACGCGGGATGCCGGCCCGCGCGCCGGCTACGCCGATACCATCGACGGTTTCCATCTCGCGCTCCAGCAGAGCGTGCAGGGGTACCTCAGCCTGCACGGATCAACGCCCCGCTTCTGGCCAGGCCCGGACGAGGGCAGCCCTCTCCCGGACCGCATCGACCACCCTGCCTGAACACCTGACCTGAGCCCCAGGCAGACCAACACCGACGCACTTTCTGGCGCGGGAGTGCCGCCCGCGCGATCAAGGTGATGGCCGAAGGACCAGTGCCATCCTCGTCGCGTGCTGCGGAGGCCGGCACTCTTCCAGGTGATTGACATACAGATCCGCTGACGGACAGTCAGCCGCGGCGGTACACCGGATGGCACGAGAGACCATCACCTCGATCCGGAGGTCCACGTGTACTTTCAGCGATCCGCTGTACGGCGAACCATCGCGGTGGCCATCGCTTCAGGGCTGGCGCTCCTGGCACCCGCGCCTGCCACGGCCGCCCCGAACCCGCCGAAGCCGCACCGGCAGGTCTACGCCTACGTCACCAGCTCCGACGGGCACGTCTACCTGATCGACACGAGGACCAACGCCGTCCAAGGGCTCGGGACCACCGCCATCGGCGGCGGCCCCGACCAGGTGGCGGTCACCCCCGACGGCGCCGGCCTCTACGTGACCAACGCCTTCAAGTACGTGTCGGCGGTCAACATCGCCAAGAAGAGCGTCACGAACATCCCCTTCGACAAGAGCGAACTCTCTCCCGACATCCTCTACGGGGAAGCGATCGCCCCCGACGGCAAGCACGTCTACGTGGCCGTCCAGAACCCCTTCCACGGGGACAAGGTGTCGGTGATCGACACCGCCACCAACCAGGTCTCCGCCACCATCCAGATCAGCAGGCCCCACCAGGTGGTGATCAGTCCCAACGGCAAGCGCCTCTACGTGACCGGCGACAAGGGCGGCCTGTCCGTGATCAACACCACCAACGACCAGATCATCACCACCATCCACCTCGACGAGCCGGCCAACGGCGTGGCGGTCACCCCCGACGGCAAGCGCCTCTACGTGACCGGGAACAGCGGGACCGTCTCGGTGATCAACCTCGCCAAGCGGAAGATCGTCCGCACCATCCCCGGTGCCGGCACGGGCGGGCTGGCGATCAGCCCGAACGGCAACCGGGCCTACGTGGTCGGCGTCGACAACAAGGCCAAGCAGGGCAAGGTGTCAGTGATCAACACCACCACCGGCAAGGTCACCAAGACCATCCCCATCGGCGACGCCCTGCCGACCAACGGCTCGGGCAGGTACTTCCTTCCCTCGGAGGTGGCCCTCACCCCCGACGGAAAGAGCGCCTACGTGGTCGGCTCCTACGGCCACGGGACAGCCCAGGGGACGGTGTTCGCGATCAACACCGCGACCGACGCGGTGACCCCCATCACCGTTGGCGCCGGCGACACCATGGGAGTGGCCACTGGGCGGCTGTGACGGCGACATGAGCTGACGCAACATCATCGCATCGGATACGCACCTCGGCCCTGGCCCCAAGAGGGGGTCGATCCCGAGTCGGCACCCTCGGAAATCAGCAGGCCAGTCGCCTGCGCCGGTCATGCCGAACGCCGCATCCGACGCACACCGCGCATTATCCGAGGTAGGTGTACCGAAAGAGCCCGTCGAAGCCGAGTCCTCGGTACATCTGGTCGAACGACTCCCACTCGCGGTCGTCTCCGGTGTCGTCTCGGGCTGCGGTGACGTCGGCGGTCTCCAGGCCGTGCTCGCGCCACTCGTGGGCGCAGCGACAACGGACGAAGACCAGGTCGGGTTGGACGTGGATCAGGAGCCAGTCGCGGGCGGCGTCGCACATGGCGCAGGTGATGGTGATGCCGCGGGGGTTGAGGGGTTCGGGGTGGGGGACGGCGAGGACGACGTTGCGGTGGGGGTTGCGGTTGGCGTCAGCGGGGTTGGTCAAGTGCGGTGCCCTTCCGTGGTGTGACGGGTTCAAGCACCACACGACGACGGAGGGGCTGGGATGCTTCCCGATCGCGCAAGAAGACATCAAATCGACACCCCGGCCGGGCGGTTGCCCGGCCGGGGTGCGGTGGAGGGTCAGTCCTTGCTGGGGATGAAGAGCCAGTCGCTGTCACCGACGATGCCGTAGAGGCGGTCGAACTCGGCCCGGTCGTGGCCGGACATGGCATCGACGGCGTCGCCGACGACGCTGCCGGCCGGGAGCTTGGCGAAGTACCGGAGCAGGAGGGCGATGAGGGCCTGGGTGGCGTCGTCCGTCATGCGTGCGTGCACGACCTCGCGGTTGTGCCGGGTCATACATGCATCGAGCTCTTCGTGGGTGGCGCTGTCAGCGAGGGCGCGCTCCTCCGTGGTGAAGGGGCGCCCGTCCTGGTGGAGCAGGATGTTGGTGCTGCGGTACTGCGAGAAGTCCGCGTTGCACAGCAGGTCGATGACGTTGGGGCGGATGCTGGGCTGGGTCATGAGTCTCCTGGTGGAAGGGGATGGGGTGTGCCGAAGGCGGCGGAGGTGGGACGGGAAACCGGTTGCCGGCCGCCGTCAGAGGAGGTCGAACCGGCGCCTGGCCGGGTGGGGCCACTCGACGACGGCCCGAGCTGTGCCCAGGGAAGGCGTGGCGCCAGGGGCTGAGGGGACTCCTCCTTCGCGGATGGGACGGGCAGGTCCTGGAGTTTCAGCGCCTGCGGTGCTGCGAGCCCCAGCCGAGCCGCAACGAAGGCGCGGGCGTGGGCTGGGCCGTGTCGCGGCTGGGGACGGTGAGCCTGGTGGTGCGCAGGCGGGCGGCGTCGGCGGCGCGGTTGGGTGTGGGGTTGCGGCTGGTGTGCTGGATGCGGCCGAGGAGGACCTTGGCGGGTTGGCGGGCTGTGCCGAGTTCGCGGCGGGCGGCTGCTTCGGTGAGGAGTTGGCGGGGTTGGTGGCCGGCGGCTTCGGCGTCGGCGAGGACGGTGGCGAGGGCGGGCCAGGTGGGGTCGGTGAGGATGCGTGCGGCGTGGTCGGGGATGGCGGCGCGCAGGTCGTGGGAAAGGTCGTTGATCGTCTCTTTCGTGGGTTGGCGGTGGGTGAGGGCGGCGAGGTGGTCGGCGACGGCTTGGTCGTAGGCGGCTTGGAGGTGCTGGACGGCGGTGTGGGCGGCTTGGGCCTGTTGGTGGTGGCCTCGGGCGTGGTGCCAGCGTTCGGCGAGGATCGCCGCCCACACGAGGGCCGCGATCAGGGCGGCGAGGGTGCTGCCGGGTCCGTTGGCGGTGTGGAGGATGTCGCGGGCGGCTCGGCGAAGGTCTGCGGCGGCTTGGTGGTCGGCGCGGACCTGGGAGCGCTGGGCGCGGGCGAACGCCCGGGTGGCGGCTCGCAGTTCGGCCCGCAGCTCGGCGGGGGCGGTCTGGGCGGTGGCGTTGATGATGTCGCCGAGCGCGGTGATCTGGGCCTGTGCGAGCGCGCCGTCCCCGTCCGTGTCGCCGGTGGTGTCGTCGGTGAGGTGGTGGTGGAGGGTGTCGAGGGTGTCGGTGGTGCGCTGCCAGCTGGTGCTGTGGCGGTAGCGGCGGGCGGTGGGGTGTTCCTCCGGGGCGCTCGCGGTGAGGAGGGCTTGGAGCTTGGGTAGGGACAGGTCGGGGGCGATGTCGCTGCCGGAGAGGTAGTTGGGTGTCCCGTCGGCCTTGAGGTCGCCGGGGCGGGCTACGGCGTAGCCCTTCAGGTCACCCGACGGGAGGCGGCGGATCTTGACCTGGATGCCGTCGGCCTGGAGGTAGGCGAGGAACTGCTCGATGTCGGCGGCGTGAGGGATGGCGTCGCGGATGCGCTCTTCGAGCCAGGTGCGGCTGGTCTGCTTCCAGCCGAGGCGCTTGGCCTTGTGCATCTCGGCCTGGGTGGGTCGCTTGGCGGCGGTGCCGTCTCCGGGCTTGAGTTGGCGCAGGCCGTAGTCCTTCTCGATCTGCCGGCAGGCCGTGGCGAGGCGGCGCCCGCTGCCGTGGAGCTTGGGGCGGCGGCCGTCCTCGCGCACGGTGGTGGCCAGGATGTGCACGTGGTCGTCGGCGTGGCGTACGGCGATCCAGCGGCAGGCGAGGTCGTCGCCGTCGGGGGCGATGCCGGCGGCCTGGACGATGCGGCGGGCGATGTCGGCCCACTCGGTGTCGGAGAGGTGGCGGTCCTCGGGAGCGGCGCGGACGGGGCAGTGCCACACGTGGCCGGTGAGCTTGGTGCCGACCTCGCTGTTGCGCAGGCGGACGGGCTCGTCGAGGTAGCGGGCTAGCTGGGTGAGGGTCGCCTGCTCGTCGCGGCCGGGGTCGGGCATGGCGAGCATCGCGAAGCCGGCGACGATGTGCGGATCCGCGTGTTCGTCGTGGCGGCCGGGGCCGTAGAGGTAGGCGAGCAGGCCGCGGGTGTTGGAGCCGGGGTCCTTGATGGCGGCGATCACGGGTGGGGCTGGGTCTCCTGGGTGGCGGACGGGCGGAGGGCGTGGGCGATCTCGGTCTGCAGGCGCAGGAGCTGGTCGATGGTGCGGGGGCTGTGGGCTGGGCGGTCGTAGCCGCCGTTGTCGGCGCGGGCGATCTGGTTGACGTTGTTGCCCAGCCGGTCGTGCTTGCGTAGGAAGACCGACCGGAAGTGGTGGGTGGCCCGCCGCTGTTCGGCGAGGGGCAGGTCGATGAAGAACCGGCCGTCGACGAACGCCATGACGACATCGGCGGCGAAGCCGGACACGCCGTTGTAGCCGTGGGCGAGGGCGGCCGTCCGCAGCCTCGTGTGCTCGTCGGGCTTGAACCGCAGCGGGCCGACGCGTTCCTCGCGCTTGACGCCCTCGAAGCGGCGGTTCCTCGGCTCGGCGCCGTCGGCCTCGCTCTCGTTGGCGCTCTGGTGGTGGTCGGCGAGGATCTCGCTTTGCACGGTGTGGAGTTCGTCCGGTTCGGGGCCGTCCTCGGCCTCGAACCTCTCGTCCGGCGCGCCCTCGCGCCGGGCCCGCTCCGCCACCCCTGGGGCGGAGCTTCCCCGTGTCCGGCCGCGAGTCGGACTCGGGGTACTACTGGCTCCGCCGGGGGTGCCCAGGTCGAACGCTCGCCGCAGATCGCGGGTGAGGGTAGGCGAGTTGAGAAGCGCCTCCAGGCCGTTGTCGGTGCGGTCGGCGTGCTCGGGGTCGTGCTGGTGGATCGGCAGAGGAACTCCTGGGGATCGGACGACGGGAGCAGGGGGAGGGAAGCCGGGTGCCTCGCGGGACGAGGCGGGCGAGGCACCCGGGGTGAGCACAGGTGTGCGGATCAGGCGTCGGCTGGAGCGTGGTCGTCCAGCTCGTTCGGGCGGACCATCTTCATGACCGTGGTGAGCCGCTCGTCGGAGAGCGTGAGGCCCTGGGCGCGGACCGCGTCCCGGACGACGGAGCGGCTCAGCCTCCCGGTGTCCGTCCACGCCTGGACGGCGATGTCGGCCAGTTCGTCCAGTGAGACGCCCGGCGGACGGCCGGCGGGCTTGGCCGCCGGGGGCTGAGCGGTATTACCGCACGACCGCTGACCTGCGGCTTCGTTGTCCACGGTGTCGGTGGCCCAGGCGTGCTCCACGCTGCCCGGAACCGTCCACCCGAGGTCATCGCCCACAGCAGACCAACCGCGCGGCAAGGGATCGTCCACCCTCTCCTGCGGACGGAGACTGCCAGACGGCTCGCTGACCCGCGGCGCCGCGTCCACCGTAGGCATGCCGTGGACGGCCGGTTGGGTATGGCGGGTGGTGTGGATGCCGAGGTGGACGGCTCCGGCGAGGGCGAGCGGGGAGATGGCGGACAGGACGCCGACCGCTGTGTCGCTCAGGTGCAGGTGCCCGCTGGTGGCCAGGGTCTGCTGGTTGAGGCGGACGGCGTGGAGGGTGTTGGCCCAGATGCTGGCGGCGGTCGAGGCGCCGAACAGCAGCCAGACGTAGGCGCGTGCGGTCAACGGCGCGGTGCGCAGGAGTAGGAGCGCGCGGACGCTGTAGGCGACGAACCCGTCGATGATGAGCGGGAACAGGTAGGTCAGCGGGCCACGTACGTGGATGGCGATGGCCATCTGGCGCAGGGCGTCGTAGGACAGGGCGAAGCCGGCGGCGGCGAGCAGGCCGATCGCGGCGTAGTCCCAGACGGTCACACGGCTGGTGCGGGCGGAGCGGTCCGTGGTGGCGTTGGGCATGCGGGTGGTGGTCCTCCTCGGGGGTGGTCGGGTGTTCGGGATGGTGGGCCGTCGCATCCGTCTTGGGCGTCCAGGCCCTTGCCGCGCTTGGCCAGTCGGGCTGGTGAAGCCGTCCCGCTCGCCGTCCTGGCGGCATAAGGGGGAGCCGGACGGCAGGAGGGGTCCGGGACGGGCTGTGCGACGGCCGGCGAGGCGGGCCGTCCTGGCGCAGGCCGTGCGGGCACAGGGATGCGACGGCGGGGACGGCGTCTACCGCATCCGGCGGGTGGGGTCAGGCAGCGACCGCAGACGCGCGGGGCGGGAGCGGGTGGACCTTGGGGCAGTAGCGGCGCCAGGAGTCGGCGAACTTGTTGAAGGTGTAGCCCTTGCGCTGGGTGCCGTCGGGCAGGCGGATGTTGGACGAGGAGATCTGGTAGTCCTTCAGCAGCCCGGCCAGCGCGCGGGCCGACAGGCCGCCGCGTCCGTGCTCGGCCCACGGCGCCTCGGGATCGTCGTTCAGCGCCGCGAGGATCGCGGTCGTGGGCAGGATGGCCGGGTCGCCGTGCGAGAAGAAGATCCGGCGGACGTCGGCGAGGATCCTCGCCCCGCCGCAGCTGTCCTCCTCGATCTCCGCCTCGGCAGCGACCATCGCCACGCACGCCTGCCGGGCCCGGCGCGGCCAGGAGCCGCCCGCGAGGTCTGCGACCGCGACCAGCGGCTCCCACGTGTCGGCGGCCCTGTCCTCGACCGGCATGTCCGGCCGAAGCGCCCTGGCCTCCTCGCTGACCTCCAAGGCCCACCGGGAGAGCTTGTCGCGGGTCTCCCGCAGCAGGACGCCGTCGCGGCGGTCCCGCAGCGGCGCGACGACCTCGCCATCGGCGCGGCGGCGCATGCGGATCACGATGGAGCGGTCCATGATCGTGCCGGGCAGGTCGCCGATCCCGGCGAGGGCTGCCATGGCGAAGGTGCTGAACTCGCGCGACTGGTGGTCGTTGCCGGCGGACCGGGTGACCGGTCGGTTGCGCTGGTGCCCGGCGTTCAGCAGGCCGCGCAGGTCCTCGTACTTCTCGGCGGCCCTGGGGTTGCCGAAGATCGTGTCGACCTCATCGATCAGCAGCGTCCTGGGCCGCTCGGCGATCGTGCGGTAGATCGCCGACGCGCTGGTGTTGACCGTGATCAGCGGGTCGTAGACCGTCTCGACCAGGATGTCGAGCAGCCGGGACTTCCCGCACCGCCGGGCCGGCGCCACGATCGCCAGACGCGGCGCGTGGTGCCACACCGCCTGCAGGTGCGTCGCGGCAGCCCACAGCGTCACCGCGTCCACCGCCCCCGGCGACGGCAGCACCGCGTACCGGCAGATGTGAGCGTGCAGCTCCTCCAACAGCGCCGCGCCCGGCGACTGCGGCTCGTCCGGCACCGGGTCGACGCCAGGCAGGCCCTCGGCCACCGGATCGGCGGCGATGGGCTCTCCACAGGCTGTGGACTCCGGCAGCGGCTCGGCATGGGGCTGGACGCCGGGCTGGCCCGGCTCGGCGACCGGAGGCCAGGCGGCCACGGCGGGCACGGGGGACATAGAGGTAATGGAGGACTCCAGACTGCGGCGCGGTGGGCAATCCACCACGCCAACGGACGACGACAGGAAGAGGCGGGAGGGGAGGGGGCGCCGAGGCCGACGGGGACGGCCGAGGGACCACGGACCCTACGACCGCTAGGCGGGGAGATCCACTGCGTGCGGGGCGGGTACGCCGACGGCAGACAGTCGGTCCGCCCGGTGTGTCACGCGGCCTGGCCTGCGCTCTGAGCGTCCAGCCAGGCTTCCACCTCCGCCCACCGGTAGCGCAGATGCCGGCCGACCTTGATCGCGGCCGGCCCCTGGCTCCGGTGCCGCCAGGCGTAGACCGTGCCGAGCGGCACGCCGAGGTAGGCGGCGAGTTCCTCGGCCGTGGCCAGCGGGCGGCGGGCGACGACGGCGGTGCGGGACGTGTTGGGCAAAGAGGTCTCCATCGGGTCGGGGGAAGGGGCTGCGGGCAGGCCGAAGAAGCCCCCGGGAGGGGGCATTGCGTCGCCGCGTGGAGAGAAGTCTCCACGCGAACCGGCTCGCGACCTAAAACGGCGCCGGGGCCAGCGCGCGGGGCGCCCGAGGGAAAGGCGGATGCATTCCATCGGGCGGCCCGATCGAGAAATATACGGACCGGCATATCTATCGACCTAGCGGTTCAGGAAACTTTCCGAAAAGATCTTGATGCCCTCCCGGGCGCGCGCTGCCGGGCAAGTTCTCCCAGATCACAGCACACTGTGAGCGCGAGTGAACGCCGATGGGCGCCAATGCGCACCCATGGCCAGAAGGGCGCCCGGACCGGCCGAGACTATCCGGAACTATTTGGCATGATCGAGCCCCTGCGGGACTTTCCGGTAGCCCCAACTTGACAATCTTCCGCAGGTCGATAAACATCCAACACCCGCTCCGCTGAGCGCGCCGACCGCCCTCATCTAGGGCGCCGACCACTCCACCACCCCCTACCGAAGGGAATGTCTTTGTCCCGAGTCTGGATCGAGGACCGCATCGACCACGCCGACTACAAGGCCGCTGTCGCCCGCGCTCGCGTCACTGGGCGACGCGCGCCGGGCCGCTACCGTGTCCGCTGGTACGACCCGACCGGCAAGCCCAAGGCGAAGGTCGTCACCCGAAAGGTGGATGCCGAGGCCGAGCGCACCAAGATCGAGTCCAAGCTCACGGACGGCACCTACCGCGACCCCAATCTGGCAAAGGTGAAGCTCGCGGTGGTGGCCGACGAGTGGCTCGGCTCACTCGTCCACACCAAACGCTCAACGCTCGGCCGCTACCGCGGCGCCTACCTGGTCCACATCCTGCCGCGCTGGGGCACCACGCCTCTGAACCAGATCAAGTTCGAGGACGTCGCCAAGTGGCTGGCGGACCTGCTGTCCGGCGATGCCACCGGCGGGCGGAAGCTCAAGCCCCGGTCCGTACGGAAGATCTACAACGTCTTCAACCTGATCCTCGGGTTCGCCCTGCGGTCCGAGCGCCTCTCGGTCAACCCCGCCCAGGGTATGAAGTTGCCGAAGGCGCTGCCGGCCGACCACGTCTATCTGACGCACGTCCAGGTGGAAGAGCTCGCTGACGCCGCCAAGGAGTACCGCCTTCTGGTCCTGGTTCTCGCCTACACCGGCCTCCGCCTGGGCGAGGCCATCGCCCTCAAGGCCGGCCGTGTCGACCTCGACACCCGTCGGGCGCACATTGTCGAGGCGTACGCGCAGGAGTACAACAGCGGCCAGATCTACCTGGACACCCCCAAGGACCACGAGCGCCGTTCGGTCCCACTCCCTGCCTTCCTGGTCAAGGAGCTGCGGGAGTACATGAAGGATCTGTCGCCCAACGATCTGCTGTTCACCGCACCGGAGGGCGGGCCGGTGAACCCCAACAACTTCCGGCGCCGGCAGTTCGGCCCTGCGGTGACGGCCGCGGGGCTGGCGGACCTCGGGATCACGCCGCACAAGCTGCGGCACACGGCGGCCTCGCTGGCCATCGCCGCCGGGGCGGACGTCAAGGTCGTGCAGACCATGCTCGGCCACAAGACGGCCACCATGACACTCGATGTCTACGGGCACCTGTGGCCGGACCGGCTCGACGAGGTCTCCCGCAAGATGAACAAGGCCCGGGCCGAGCAGTTGGCGAAGGCGAAGGCCAAGGCGGAGAAGGCCGAGAAGAAGGCCCGCAAGGCTGCCGCCACCCTCGCGGCCCTGGAGCAGTGCCCCGACGCTTCCTCTGCCTGATCTCCTCCGCTGTGTGCCCTGGCGGACCCCGCCGGGACACACAGCGGTCAGTTCTAGTCCTCGTCGATGCCATTCGGCGGCGCGACCAACCGGAGCCGGGCCCGGGTCATCTCCTGGAAGGTCCGCTCGATGGCATCGCTCGCTGCCTGGTCAGCCAGCTGCCGGATCCGCTCGGGCGGCTCCCGGTCGTCGAGCACGAAGAGGCGGTCGCCGACGGCATGGGTCACCGTCTTCCAGCCGAGGCTCTTGCCGGCCTCACGGGCGGCTTGGCGGACTTCCTTCAGCGCGCCCAGCTCTTCGATCGCCTCGGCCCCCAGCACGACCTGCCCGTAGTAGCCCCCGTACTCTGGCTTGAGGGAGTCCTGCATCACGACTTCGAGGCGCTGCACGAGGTTCCGAAAACGGCGCGTGGCCAGCTCGTCCTTGGTCGCCACACTGCACCTCCCGAGCGGCCCCCGCCCGGGCATGTGTACCAAATGTGTACTGGGACACCACAGGCCCTCCGGCCCGGTTGGGCGGAGGGCCTGTGACCTGCACGTTCATCGTGCCCCAGGCAGGATTCGAACCTGCGACACCGGCTTTAGGAGAGCCGTGCTCTATCCCCTGAGCTACTGAGGCGGGGGTCTGCCGGACGGACGCCGACAAGACTGTGAGCGCCGGGTTGGCAGGGCGCCGGCCCGCGCCCGTGGGGGTGCGGTGGACGCCCGCCTGGACGCTCGATCCACAGAGTACCGGATCGGGTGTGCTGCGGGCGCTGAGGTTGCGGGAGCTCGCCGACGGCGCCGGAGGAGGGACGCCGGACGCGCTGGACCCCGGCCGGGGTCCGCCGGTCCGGGTCCGCAGTGGCGGTGGACCGTCAAGGCGGCTCCGGCCAAAGGGAAGGGGCCCGACAGGGCGTCAGGAGACGTCCAGTAGCCTGCCAAGGAAGACCGCGTCCGCACGAACCCCTAAGGCCTCCCGCATGCGACCAGCCGCCGCCCCGCACCCGGCGATCCGACTGCTCGGGCAGGTCTGGGTGTGGCCGGCACTGGCCATGCTCTGCGTCGGCGGGTACCGGCTCGGCACGCCCGAGCTCTGGCGGGACGAGGTCGCGACCTGGAGCGCGGCCTCCCGCTCGCTCGGCGACCTGCTGCGGCTGCTGCAGCACATCGACGCCAGCAACGGCGCCTACTACCTGCTGATGCACTTCTGGACGGCGCTCTTCGGCGAGTCGATGATCGCGCTGCGGCTGCCCTCGGTGCTGGCCATGGCCGGCGCGGCGGCGTTCGTGGCGCTCACCGCGGAGCGGCTGTTCGGCGGCCGGGTGGCCGCGATCGGCGGCGGGCTGCTGTTCACCGTGGTCCCGATGGTCTCCCGGTACGCCCAGGAGGCGCGCTCGTACGCCCTGGTGACCTGCGCGGTCGCCGCGGCGACCTGGTTCCTGCTGCGCGCGCTGGAACGGCCGGGGCTGCGGCGCTGGGCGCCGTACTGTGCGTCGATGGCCGTGGCCGGGGCGGGCCACGTGATCTCGTTCAGCACGGTCGCCGGGCAGCTGGCGGTGGTGCTGCTGCACCTGTGGCGGACCCGCGACGCGGTGCAGCGGCGGCTGCTCTGGCAGTACCCGCTGGCCGTGGCCGTGGCCGCGCTGCCGGCGGTGCCCGTCCTGGTGCTGGGCAGCCGGCAGTCCGGGCGCCAGCTCGGCTGGATAACGACGCCCGGTCTCTCCTCCCTGTGGCGCGTGGGCGCGTCGCTGTTCGGGTCGGCCAACGTCTTCCACGTCTTCCTGCTGCTCGCCCTGCTCGCGCTGGTCCTGCCCGGGCGGCGGCCGTCCGCGCTGCAACTGGCCCTGCTCGCGACCCTGCCGGTGCTGGTCGTCTGGCTGGCGTCGCGCGGCGGCACCTCGTACTTCCTCGACCGGTACCTGCTGTTCACCGTGCCGGCCTGGGCGTCGCTGGCCGGCGGCGGGATACGCGCGGTCTACACGACGGTGGCGGCGGCCGCCCGGCGCAGCCGGACACCGCGGCAGCTCCGGGCCGCCGGGCTGCTGCTGGCCGTCGGGCTCCTGGCCGTCCCGACCGCGGCCGCGCTGCCCGAGCAGTCCTCGGTGCGGCACGCCGACTCGCACTCCGAGGAGCCCTACCGGGCGGCGGCCGACCTGATAGCCGCCGGCTACCGGCCGGGGGACGGTCTGGCGGCCCCGCTCGGCGACCAGAGCTGGGCCATGCTCGGGCCGGGCGTCTCCTACTACCTGCCGGCCGGTGTCCGCCCCTACCCGGTCTTCGTCGAGCGCAGCGCCGAGCAGGCCGAGGACCTCTTCCCCACCCAGTGCCCGCAGCCGGAGCGGTGCGTGGGCCAGGGGCAGCGAATATGGCTGCTGGTGCTGGGGGACACCGCCGAGCCGCTCGCCGAGCTGCCGGACGATCAGGCCCGCGCCCTCCGCTCCCACTACGGCACGCCGGATCGGGTCACCGCGCTCGGCGGCGTGACGCTCGCCCTGCTGGACCGGACGGCCCGCTGACACCCCTCCGACGACCGGCGGCGGGCGGCCGACGGCCACTACCGGCGACCGACGCCCACTACCGGCGGGCCCGCCGTCCGGGCCGCGCCGGACCGGTCGGTGCCCCGCAGCGGATGCGGCGGCCCGGGGGCGGGGTGACCATGGAGCACGACGACCGGGCGCCTCCGGCCGACCGTGCCGGCCGATCACCCGCGGACCACCCGCCCGCCGATCACCCGCCGCCGGTCGACGGTCGCCCAGCCGCCCCCGGCCGCGCCGTGCCCCAGGAGGTTGCCCGTGAGCGAGCCGCCTCCCGGGCGGATGGCCCGGCTGAAGCAGCGGTCGGCCGAGGTGGCCGAGTTCCTGCGGGTGCTGCCCGAGCAGGTGCCGATGATCGGGCGGGCGCTCCATCAGCTGCTGCACGTGAGACTGCTGGACTGCGCCACCCGATTGGCCGCCCAGTCCTTCCTCAGCGCGCTGCCCGCGCTGTTCGTGCTGGCCGTGTTCGCCCCGTCCTCGATCCGGGACGGGGTGGTGCACTCGCTCCGCCACGAACTCGGGCTGCAGGGCCAGGCCGGGGAGTCCGTGCAGCAACTGCTGCAGACCGGCAAGGACCAGGAGACCGGCTTCGGCGTGGTCGGTGCCCTGGTCACGCTGCTGTCGGCGACGGCGCTGAGCCGGGCGGTGCAGCGGGTCTGCGAGCGGTGCTGGGAGCTGCCGAAGTCCGGGACCCGGATGGCCGCCTGGCGATGGCTGGTCCTGTTGCTGGTCTGGCTGGTCGTCCTGGTGTTCCAGGCCCCGCTGCGGAACGGCTTCGGTCTGGGCGGCTGGTTGGGGATCCCGCTGACCTTCCTCGCGGCGTGCGCCCTCTGGTGGTGGACCCAGCACCTGCTGCTGGCCCGCCGGGTGCGCTGGCTGCCGCTGCTGCCGGGCTCGCTGCTCTGCGGAGTGGCGGTGATCGGCCTCGGCCTCGCGGCCCGGATCTACCTGCCGCGGGCGATGACGCGCAGCGTGCAGCAGTTCGGCTCGTACGGGGTCGTCTTCACCAGCCTCTCCTGGCTGATCGTGCTGTTCGCCGGTTTGACGCTGGCGATCGCGATGGGGCGGGTGATCGCCGAGGAGCCGCAGATCGCGCACTGGCTGGGCGGTCGGACCGAGCCCGGTGTCTGGGGAGGCCCCCGCTTCTAGGCCCGCCCCTCCGGATCGTGCCGGCCGCGCGGCGGCCCCGCAGAACGACTGAGTGGGAAGTCGGACCGGCCGACTTCCCACTCCGTCACGCGTATCGGCGCACGCCCCGGGTGGGCGCGCTCCGCTCAGAGCAGCCGGGTCAGCCGCGACAGGATGGACGGCGGCGCCAGGTCGGACTGCAGGACGACCGGGACCTCCACCTTGCCGTCGCCCGCGCCCACCCGCAGCACACCCACCTGGGTGCCGGCCTTGGCCGTGTGGCCGAGCTTCGCCGGGTCGAGGGTGAGGGTGCCGGAGATGCCGGGGAAGCCGGCCGTGGTCAGCTCCTTGGCCGCGACCACCGGGACGGTGCCGCCCAGGCCGTTGTCGACCTGACCGACCACCTCGCCCTGCTTGGCCAGCGTCTGCCCGGTCAGCCCGTTCTGCGCGGCCTGGATCTGCTTGGCGCTGACGTTCTGGACCACCTTGAGGATGCTCGGCTCGGCGGTGGTCGCCGGCTGGCCCAGGGTGACGCCGAGGATCAGCCGCCGCACCCCGCCGATCTCCTTGTAGGCGGCCCACATCAGGCAGCCGCCGGCCGGGGTGCTGGAGCCGGTCTTGACGCCGATGATGCCGTTCTTCGGGGAGATCAGGGTGTTGGTGTTGGAGATCTTCTGGTTGTTGAAGGTGGTGTCCGGGGTGGAGACGATCTGCCGGAAGATCTCGTCCTGCATCACCTGGCCGGCCAGCTTCAGCTGGTCCTTGGCGGTGCTCTTGGTGTCCGGGCTGAAGCCGGCCGGGTCGGTGTAGGTGGTGTTGGCCATCCCGAACCTGGCGGCGGCGTCGTTCATCTTCTTGACGAACGCGTCCTCCGAGCCGGAGTCCCAGCGGGCCAGCAGCCGGGCCACGTTGTTGGCCGAGGGCAGCATCAGCAGTTCCAGCGCCTGGTACTGGCTGATCTGCTGCCCCTCGACGAGGGGCACCCGGGACTCGTCGACGTTGCCGGACTCCTGGGCGGCCTGCTTGTCGACGGTGATCTTCGGGCCGCTCTCGCCCTTCTTGAGCGGGTGCGCCTGGAGGATCAGGTAGGCGTTCATCACCTTGGTGACGCTGGCGATCGAGGCCGGCGCCTCCGTACCGGAGCTGCCGAGGCTGCCGACGCCGACCACCTCGGCGGCCGACTGGCCCTTGGCCGGCCAGGCCAGGTCGAGCGGGTCGCCGCCGAAGCTGAAGCTGCCCGGGGCGGTCAGCTTGACCTTGGCGTCCGGCAGCGGCCGGAGCAGCTGGGCGACGACGACGGCGCCGAGCACCACGCCGAGGAAGACGGTCCAGATGGTGATCCGCTTGAGCGCGCGGCGAAGCGGCGAGACCGGGCGGGCGTTGAGCGCGGCCAGCACCTCCATCGCCTCGGCCGTGTTCTCCGGAGCCGGCAGCGGTTCGGGGGCGGGCATCGGCTCGGGGGCCGGCAGCGGCTCCGGCTTCGGCAGCGGCGGGACCGGCGGCACGGGCCGCGGGTCGGGGGTGGGCAGCGGCGAGGGGGCCGGGCGGGGACCGGGCTTCGGGGCCGGCCCGGGCTTCGGCAGCGGCTCCGGACCGGGCGTCGGCTCCGGTTCGGGGACGGGCTTCGGCTCCGGGTGCGGCTCGGGCACCGGCTCGGGGACGGGGCCCGGTTCGGGCAGCGGCCGCGGGGCCGGCGGCTCGGGGACGGTGCCCGAGCCGGGGGCCCGGAACGCCTTGGGCTTCTCCAGCTTCTCGGCCTGCTCCGACCGCGCCGGGGCGTGGGCGGTCCCGGCGTCCCGCTCACCCTTCTCCTCCTGCTCGGTGTCCCGCGTCTCCTCCTGCTCGGTGTCCCGCACGGAGCCCCGCCCGGACACCGGCTCGGGCGCGGCCGCGGGCGCGGCCTCCGCCTCGGGTCCGGACTCCGCCCCGGGCTCCGACCCGGCCTCGGGCGCCGACTCCGCGTCAGGCGCCGCCTCGGGTGCCGGCCCCGCCCCGGGCCGCTCGGACCGGTCCGCGACGGACGTCCGGAGGGCAAGACGCGGGTCGACGCCGGACGGGCGGCCGGCGGGCGCGGCGGCCGCCGCCCGCTTCGCCGACGGGGCGTCACCGGTGCCGCCCGCACCGCCGTCAGCTGCCGCTTCCCCGGCACCGGGGGCGGGCTCGCTGAGCTCGGGGGGCAGGCGCAGGGCGGTGGTGGCGTTGTCGACGGGCAGTCGCAGCATGGTGGTCCTGGTGTCCACATCCCGGACGCGGAGCTGCACGGTGGAACCCGCCCGGGCCGTTCCCGACGGAGCGTCCGACGAGGCCTCCGCCGCCGCGGACCCCTCGGGGGCCGCGGGCTCCGCGTCGGCCGCGGACGCCCCGGCGGGCGCGCCGTCCGCGGCCGCCCCCGAAGCCGGCCCCGAGTCCGCCACCGCCTCGGCCGCGGCACCGGCGCCGTCCGACACGCCGGCGGTGTCCGCACCGTCCGTGCCGTCCTCCCGGACGCCGGCCGGGCGTTCCCGGTCCCGCTCCCGCGCCCGCTCGCCGTCCCGCAGCACCCTGTCGGGGGACTCGCCCACGTAACCCAGCCTCCTCAACGCCCGGCGGGGCACCGGCCGACCCGATTTCGGGAAGCCGACGCCCCGCCCCGTGTACCTGTACAGTCTCCGCCACCGGCGGCCATCCGGCTGCCCTCACCCCGCCCGACCGGCACCGATTGCCGCCGCACGGCCGCACCACGGCCCGTTCACCGCTCAGACGCCGCCCCCGAGACCACCGGTTCCGCGCCCCGGTGGCAAGGTCACGATTCGGAGGCGTACTCGACAAGCCCGTGTGAGAGGCGTCACGCTGTTTCCCATCCACGCGGGGAGGCTTGGATGGGCAAGAGCCGCAGAACTGTTCCCGAGGAACTCTTGCTGCTCGCCCTGGACCCGACCACGGGTACCACGGCGCAGCCGCAGACCCTCGACCTCGGACTCGCCGGGGCACAGCTCGTCGAGCTGTCCCTGGCCGGACGGATCGTCCCGGAGGGCGACCGGATCGCCGTGGTGCTGCCACGGCCGACCGGCGACCCGACCCTGGACCATGCACTGGAGCTGCTGCGCCGACGCGGCAGTCCGGTCCGCGCCGCGCACTGGATCGGCGGGCCCCGGCTGGGGCTGCGGCAGACCTACCTGGCGCACCTGGAGAGGTGCGGCATGGTCACCGCCGTGCCGGGCCAGGTGTGCGGCGTGCTGCCGACGACGCGTTACCAGGCGTCGGACGACTGCACCAACGCCGCGATCAAGCAGCGGCTGGACACCGCGATCCGCACCGGCGTGCCGCCGGACCCGCGGACGGCCGCACTCGCCGCCCTGGCCCACTCGGTGGGTCTGGGCAAGCACCTGTACCCGGGCAACGAGGGACGGTCCTCACGGTCGCGGCTGCGCGACCTGATCCGCTACGACCCGCTGGGCGGGATGGTCGCGCACGCCGTGATGGACGTGCAGAACGGCCTGCCGTCGCAGCAGAACCGTTCCTCCCAGGCCGCGGGCGGCCCGGCGGGCTCGGGTCGGCCGGTCCAGCGCGGGGCCGGTCGCAGCGGCGCCGGCGGCCGGGTGGCGGCGCCCCGGGTGGGCGTCCGCTGAGACGGCGGACCGGAGCACCGAACGCACCGCCGGGCACCGCGGCACCGAGCCGAAGCACCAAGCACAAGCACCGAGCACCAAGCACCACCAGGCACCGCACCGCCGGTAGTCGCAACGGCCGCACCGAGGGCACACCCGCAGCGGCGGAACGGCACGCGGCAGCACCGGCACCGGCACCGGCACCGGCACCGGCACCACGGGCGTACGCCACCGCCGCACCGCTCACGCGGGCGGGAGGGGGCGCGCGCCGCGCCGTGGGCGCCGTCGTCCGGCGGTGAGCAACCAGGAGCACGGAGGGGCGGTCGCCCGCGACGGAAGTCGCCGGGCGACCGCCCCTCCGCCGTCCCGAGGGCGGCCCGGCCGCCCTCGGGGCCCGGCCGGGCCCGTCCCGAGAACACCTGCAGACACACCCGGGGCTCCTCGGCGGCACGCACCGCCCGCACGTGCCACCAGCACATCCGCGCCCGCCGGGCGCGTCCCGCGCCATCGTCACCGCACCACCGCAGTAGCGCAGTACCGCACCACCGCAGTACCGCCAGAGAACCGCCGCAGCACCCCGGATCGGGCCGCCACCCCGCCTTACCACTCGGTAGCATCCGCTGTCTCGCCGAAGCGCTTTTCCGATGATCTGTTCTACCGCGCTCCTGCGATTCCCCGGCGCCGACCTGATCCCAGGTGTCATGCTGCTCAGAGCCAGGGGGGTTGGTCCCAATGTCCACAGTGTTCCGAGGGCTGCCGTTCCAACGATCACCAGAGGTCCGGCCGGAGGTCGACGTGTCCGCGAACATCAATCCCACCGTGCGCCGCAGGCGTCTGGGCTCCGAGCTCCGCAAGCTCCGCGAGGGGCTCTCCATGACGGCCGAAGAGGTGGCCGGCCGGCTGATGGTGTCCCAGTCGAAGATCAGCCGGCTGGAGAACGGCCGCCGCAGCATCAGCCAGCGCGACGTGCGGGACCTCTGCGACGTCTACAACGTCACCGACGAGGCGATGCGAGCCAGTCTGATGGAGATGGCCCGGGAGTCCCGGCAGCGCGGCTGGTGGCACGACTTCAACGACATGCCGACCCCGTACAGCGTCTACATCGGCCTGGAGGCCGAGGCCTCCTCGATCCGCGCCTACGAGTCCTCGTTCGTCCCCGGCCTGCTGCAGACCGAGCAGTACGCCCAGGCCGTGGTGGAGGGCACCCAGCCGGACACCGACGCGCTCGCCGTCCAGCGCCGGGTGCAGGTCCGGATGAAGCGCCAGGACCGCGTCAACGGCGAGAACCAGCTCGGCAGCCTCTGGACCGTCATAGACGAGTCGGTGCTGCGCCGGGAGGTCGGCGGACGGGCCGTGATGGCCGATCAGCTGAAGCACATGCTGGAACTGAGCCAGCGCCCCAACATCACCATCCAGGTGATCCCGTTCTCCCAGGGGGCGCACCCCGGTATGACCGGGACATTCTCCCTGCTGGAGTTCCCCGAGTCAGCCGATTCCACAGTTGTCTACTTCGAAGGGGTGACGAGCGATCTCTACCTGGAGAAGGAGGCCGACGTCCGCCGCTATACCTCTCTCTACGACCACCTGCGGGCCGCCGCGCTCGGGGTGGCCGAGAGTCGGTCACTGATAGCCACGATTGCGGAGGACTACCACGCATGAGCACCACCTTCGAGAGCGGAACGGTCTGGCGGAAGAGCAGCCACAGCGGCGGCAACGGCGCGTGTGTGGAGATCGCCACACCGGTCGGGGGCGCGGTGGCGGTCCGGGACTCAAAGGACCCGCAGGGCCCGCAGCTGCACTTCTCGGCCGAGGCGTGGCAGGCGTTCGCCGGGGCCGCCGGAGCAGGGGCGTTCGGCGCGTTCTGATCCGCGTCCACCGTTCTCGGAGCAGGTGCCCGTAGCGGCGCCCGTCGCCCCTCCCGGCGGCGGGCACCGCTACGGGCACCTCTTTGTTCGGGGGGTCCCGGACGAGGGCCCGGCCCGGGCGAAGGCCGCCTCGACGGGGGCCCGCCTCTACGAAGACCCGCCTCGGCGAGGGCCCGCCCGTCGGCGGTGCGGCTCAGCCCAGCACCGGGTAGCGGGCCGCCCAGGCCGCGCCGCCCGCGGCGTCGGGGCCGTGCAACTCCGGCCCGTGCATCAGCTCCAGCACGAAGTCGTCCGCCAGCTCCAGCAGCGCCGCGCGCCCCTCCAGACCGGCCACCAGACCGGGCGGCAGCGCGGTGTCCCCGTGCAGGACGCCGAGCAGGTTGCCGCAGATCGCGCCGGTGGAGTCGCTGTCCCCCGAGTGGTTCACCGCCAGCAGCAGGCCCGAGCGGATGTCGTGGGCGACCAGCGCGCAGTACACCCCGATGGCCAGCGCCTCCTCGGCGACCCACCCCTCCCCCAGGGCCTCGACCCGCTCGGCGGACGGTTCCCCCGCGCGGACCGCGTCCAGTGCCGCCCGCAGCGCCGTCGTGGTCTCCTCGTGCGCGGGCCGCTCGGAGAGCAGCGCCAGCGCCAGGTGGACCCCCTCCTCCAGGGTGCCGCCGCGGGCCGCGGTCTGGACGATCACCGCGAGCGCGCCCGCCGAGAGGTAGCCGGTGGGGTGGCCGTGCGTCAGCACCGAGCACTCCACGGCCAGCTGGAAGACCAGGCCCGGGTCCCAGGTGGTGAGCAGCCCGAACGGGGCCGCCCGCATCACCGTTCCGCAGCCCTTGGAGTGCGGGTTCTTGGGCGCCTCCAGCGTGCCGAGGCGCTCGGCGTCCGGCCCGGAGAGGCCGGAGAGGCAGGCCTGGCCGGGCGCCCGCTGGGCGTACAGCCACTCCTCGCGGCCGAGCCAGCCGAGGTCCGCCCGGCGCTCGTCCGGGCCCCAGTCCCGCTGGGTGGCGGCCCAGCGCAGGTAGGCGAGGTGGAGGTCGGTCGGCGGGTGCCAGCTGCCGGTGTCCCGGCGGATGTGCGCCCGGATCAGCCCGTCCAGGGTGAACAGCACCATCTGGGTGTCGTCCGTGACCGCACCGAGCCGCCCGTAGGCGGGGACGTAGCCGGTGACGCCCTGCGGGCCGTGCACCGCGCGGATCTTCTCCAGCGACTCGAACTCGATGCCGGCGCCGAGCGCGTCACCGATCGCGCCGCCCAGCAGACAGCCCCGCACCCGGCTGCGGAAGTCCTGCTGCTGTGCGCGTGACCAGAGTGGCATCACGACGGGAGGCCTTTCGTCCGGGAAGCGGGCCGCGCGACGGGGCCGGCCGCGCGCCCCCGACTGTATTCGAATGGCCGTACAAGTCGAGGGGCGGACCGGAACACCAGCACTTCAACAAAATGTTGCTGCACCGCCATGCGGCGGCCACCGGGTGCGGACGGGCGTGGTCTACCGCTCGGGCGGCCTCTCCGGGCTGACCGGGCAGGACCTCGCCAAGCTGCGCCGCCTCGGCATCCGCACCGTGTTCGACTTGCGCACCCCGGCCGAGCAGAAGGCCGCCCCGGACCGTATCCCGGCCGGCGTCACCGCCGTGGTGCCGGTCGGCTGGCCACCGGTCGGCTGCCGACCTGCCGCCGACCGGTGACGGGGCTGGGGCGGGGCGGGTGACCGGCCCGATCCGCCCCGGCGGACCGTCACTCGCAGCTGTTCCCCATGGTGTTCGGGCCGGTCAGGACGTCCACCGCGGTGAACACCTCGCCGACGGCCAACAGCACGGCCACCACGGCCAGCAGGCTCCCGACCACGAGCAGGGCCGGCCGCCGGTGCGACCGCACCGCGACCCACCCGGCGGCCACCCCGGCCGCCAGGCTCAGCGCCGGCGCCAGCACCGCCGCCGCGACCGGCGGGCCCGACAGCTTCCCGACCTTGGCGCAGTGCTGGAGCGGCCCCCAGATGTCGCGGTGGTACGCGTCCGCCGCGTACATCGCGAACACCCAGCCCAGGACGCCTGCGAGGACCACCGCCCCGAGCACACCCCACCGGCCGGCGCCGCCCCTGACCGCTGCCGTCTCCACCCGTCGTCCCCCTCCGTCGTGGCCCCTCCCGGGGCTGCCACGACGTGGACGCGGACACCGGGGTTCCGGTTCCGGCTGACGGCCGGGGCCCGGCGCGGTCCGGCTCTCCGCTGCCGCGCCCGGATCCCCGGCACCCGTCCAGGACCGGCGTCAGTCCAGGACCGGCAGCAGCTCCGGCAGGTGCCCGTCCGAGGCCAGCGCCACGGCCCGGCGCTCGGCCGGCACCTCCCCGTACGTGGTGGTGCGCTGACGGTGCGGGCGGCCCGCCGCCTCCGCGATCGCCTGGAGGTCCCGCACGGACTTGTAGCTCCCGTACGCCGAGCCGGCCATCCGCGAGATGGTCTCCTCCATCAGCGTGCCGCCCAGGTCGTTGGCGCCCGAGCGGAGCATCTCGGCCGCGCCCTCGGCGCCCAGCTTCACCCAGCTGGTCTGGATGTTGGGGATGTGCGGGTGGAGCAGCAGCCGTGCCATCGCCACCACCGCCCGGTTGTCCCGGGCGGTCGGGCCGGGCCGGGCGATGCCGGCCAGGTAGACCGGAGCGTTGGTGTGGATGAAGGGCAGCGTCACGAACTCGGTGAAGCCGCCGGTGCGCTGCTGGATCTCCGCGAGCAGCCGCAGGTGGCCCAGCCAGTGCCGCGGGGTGTCCACGTGCCCGTACATCATCGTGGACGAGGAGCGGATGCCCAGCTCGTGCGCGGTGGTGACGACCTCCACCCAGGTCGCGGCCGGCAGCTTGCCCTTGGTCAGCACCCAGCGGACGTCGTCGTCCAGGATCTCGGCGGCCGTTCCCGGGATGGTGTCCAGGCCGGCCTCCCTGGCCCGCTGCAGCCACTCGCGGACGGACAGGCCGGTCCGGGTCGCGCCGTTGACCACCTCCATCGGCGAGAAGGCGTGCACGTGGATGCCCGGCACCCGCTCCTTCACCGCCCGCGCGATGTCGAAGTAGGCGGTCCCGGGCAGGTCCGGGTGGATGCCGCCCTGCATGCAGACCTCGGTGGCGCCGACCTCCCAGGCCTGCGCGGCCCGGTCGGCCACCTGCTGCAGGGAGAGGGTGTAGGCGTCGGCGTCGGTGCGGCGCTGCGCGAAGGCGCAGAACCGGCAGCCGGTGTAGCAGACGTTGGTGAAGTTGATGTTCCGGGTGACGCAGTAGGTGACGTCCTCCCCCACGGCGTCGCGGCGGACGTCGTCGGCGATCCGGCAGAGCGCGTCCAGGGCCGGGCCGTCCGCGTGGAACAGCGCCAGCGCCTGGTCGTCCGTCAGCCGGGCGGGGTCGTCGGCGGCCGCCGCCAGGGCCGCCCGCAGGTCTCCGGCCAGCCGCTCGGGGGCGCCCTCGGCCAGGACCCGCTCGCGCAGCACCTCCCAGTCGCCGTAGACGTCCTCGAAGTCGGCGCGCCGGTCGCCGGTGCGGCCCTCGGTGTCGACGGCGGTGTGCAGGTCCGTCCGCCCGTACGAGGCCGGCAGGTCCTCCGGCTCCTGCCAGGGGTGGCCCTGGACCACCGCGTCCGGGCGGGCCAGACCGGTCTCCGGGTCGGCCAGCGCGCGGACGTGCGGCAGCACCCGCGGGTCCAGCCACGGCTCGCCGCGGCGGACGTACTCCGGGTAGACGGCCAGGCGCTCGCGCAGCTCGAAGCCGGCCGCCGCCGAGTGCTCGGCCAGCCGGTCGATCTGCGGCCAGGGGCGCTCCGGGTTCACGTGGTCGGGCGTCAGCGGCGAGACCCCGCCCCAGTCGTCGATCCCGGCCCCGATCAGCCGCGCGTACTCGCCGTCCACCAGGTTCGGCGGGGCCTGCAGACAGGCCGACGGGCCCATGACGTGGCGGGCCACGGCCACCGTGGCGACCAGCTCGTCCAGCTCGGCGTCGGGCATGCCGCGCATCGCCGTGTCCGGCTTGGCGCGGAAGTTCTGCAGGATCAGCTCCTGGATGCCGTGGTAGGCGCGGGCGACCCGGCGCAGCGCGAACAGCGACTCGGCGCGCTCCTGGTAGGTCTCGCCGATGCCGATCAGCAGCCCACTGGTGAAGGGGACGGAGCTGCGCCCGGCGTCCTCCAGCACCCGCAGCCGGACGGCCGGCTCCTTGTCGGGCGAGCCGTGGTGCGGGCCGCCGGGCTCGCTCCACAGCCGCGTCGCGGTGGTCTCCAGCATCATGCCCATCGAGGCCGACACCGGCTTGAGCCGCTGGAAGTCCGTCCAGCTCAGCACCCCGGGGTTGAGGTGCGGCAACAGGCCGGTCTCCTCCAGGATGCGGATCGACATCGCCCGGACGTAGGCCACGGTGTCGTCGTACCCGTGGGCGTCCAGCCACTCGCGGGCCTCCGGCCAGCGGTCCTCGGGCTTGTCCCCGAGCGTGATCAGGGCCTCCTTGCAGCCCAGTTCGGCGCCCCTCCGGGCCACCTCCAGCACCTCGTCCGGGGACATGTACATCCCGTGCCCGGCCCGGCGCAGCTTGCCGGGGACGGTGGCGAAGGTGCAGTAGTGGCACTTGTCCCGGCAGAGCCGGGTGAGCGGGATGAACACGCTCCTGGAGTAGGTGATGACGCCGGGGCGCCCGGCCTCGGCGAGGCCCGCGTCGCGCACCCGGGCGGCGCTCGCACAGAGGTCCGTCAGGTCCTCGCCTCTGGCCTGGAGCAGCACCGCCGCCTCGGCCGCGTCCAGCGCGACACCGTCCCGGGCGCGGCGCAGGGCCCGCCGCATCGCGTTCGACGTCGGGGAGATGGTTCCGTCCATGGCGCGACCCTACGCCAGTTCTCGTACGTCCGGAGTAGCCGACCCTGAGGACGTATCAGGGTCGGCTGCGCCGCGAGGTCGACCCCGATCTGGCCCTGCAGGGCGATGACTCCGGCGCCCCCCGGCCGTGTAATGGAGACCAGAGACGAACTCGGTCACGGTTACGGAAGGGTTGGACGCCATGACGGACGAAAGGCCGGCTGAGCGGCAGCAGGACGACGGGGGTGTCCCGTACCGCGCGGGGCGGCGCACCGCGGTACGGGTGGCGGTCCCGGTGGCGGTGGCGGCGGTGATCGCGGCCGGGGTCGGCCTGGTCCCGGCCCTCGCGGCCGACTCACCGCCGGACCTCCCGGCGCTGACGGCGGAGCAGCTGGTCGCCAAGGCGCTCGGCTCCCAGACGCAGACTCTCTCCGGCACCGTCGCGGTCTCCGCCGACCTCGGGGTGCCGGCCCAGCTGCTGTCGGGCGGCGTCGGCGTCGGCTCGGGCGGCACCGGCCGCACCGGCGGCACCGGGCCGTCGGCGGCCGCGCCGGAGGCCAAGCTGACCGCGCTGCTCGGCGGCGAGCACACCCTGCGGGTCGCCGTGGACGGCCCGGACCGCCAGCGGGTCGGCCTGGTCGAGAAGCTGGCCGGGTACGAGCTGATCCACAACGGTGACCAGGTCTGGGCCTGGGACAGCAGCAGCAACGAGGCGGTGCACCTGACCACCCCGCAGGGCGCCGGCAAGGGCGCCCACGGCGGCCTGCCGGAGGGCTTCGGCGGCGCGGAGGGCAAGGCGCCGCTGACCGGGGTGCCGGCCACCCCGCAGGAGGCGGCCCGTCAGTTCCTCGCCGCGAGTGCGGGCACCACCGCCGTGACCGTCGACGGCACCACCACCGTCGCCGGGCAGAAGGCGTACCAGCTCAGCGTGAAGCCCGCCCGGTCCGGCTCGACCATCGGCGAGGTCCGGATCGCGGTGGCCGCCGAGAACGGCGTGCCGCTCGCGGTCCTGGTCAAGGACACCGGCGGTGGCAAGGTGTTCGACCTCCACTTCACCGAGGTGTCGTTCGCCCGGCCGGCCGCCAAGACCTTCGACTTCACCGTGCCCAAGGGCGCCAAGGTGACGGAGCGCAAGGCCGGGAACGAGCCGAAGGCCCCGTCCGAGCAGGAGGTGCGCGAGGCGGCCGAGGGGCTGAACGTGGTCGGCGAGGGCTGGACGGCGGTGCTCACCGCCAAGCTGCCGACCGGCGAGGTCCCGGTTCCGTCCGAGGGCCGGCACGGCGGCTCCGGCAAGTCCGCGCCGCAGAGCCCGCTGGCGCTGGCGAAGTCGCTCGGCAAGCCGGTCAAGGGCGGCTCGCTGATCAGCACCAAGGTGCTGAACGTGCTGGTCACCGATGACGGCCGGGTCTTCGCGGGCGCGGTGACGCTGCCGGTGCTGCAGAGTGCGGCCGGGGTGAAGTAAGTGACCCAGGCTCCTGTAACGGGGGACGTTACGGAGCCGGCCGGGGGCCGGGGCGCCGATGGGCGCCCGGCCCCCGTGGCCGTTCCCTCCCGTACCCCGTCCTCGGCTCCGTCGGACGACGTGATCAGAACCCGGGGGCTGACCAAGCGCTTCCGCGGCGGCCAGCTCGCCGTGGACGGCCTGGACCTGACCGTGCCGCGCGGCTCGGTCTTCGGCTTCCTCGGCCCCAACGGCTCCGGCAAGACCACCACCATCCGGATGCTGATGGGCCTGATCGCGCCCAGCTCCGGCGTGGCCACCGTGCTCGGCGAGTCGATGCCGCAGTCGGTCGGCTCGGTCCTGCCCCGGGTCGGCGCGCTGATCGAGGGCCCCGCCCTCTACGGCTTCCTCTCCGGCCGGGACAACCTGGCCCGGTTCGACGCGGCCGACCCGACCGCCGACCCGCGCACCCGGCAGCGACGCGTCGCCGAGGCGCTGGACCGGGTCGGGCTCAGCGCCGCGGCCGGCAAGAAGGCGCGGGCGTACTCGCTGGGCATGAAGCAGCGGCTCGGGCTGGCCTCGGCACTGCTCCAGCCGCGCGAACTGCTGGTGCTGGACGAGCCGACCAACGGCCTCGACCCGCAGGGCATGCGGGAGATCCGGGCGCTGGTCCGCGAGGTCGCCGCCGAGGGGACGACCGTCTTCCTCTCCTCCCACCTGCTGGACGAGATCGAGCAGGTCTGCACCCACGCCGCGGTGATGTCGCGCGGCCGGCTGCTGGTGCAGGGCACGGTGGCCGAGCTGGCCGCCCGGGCCCAGGGCCGGCTGGTGGTCCGCACCCCGGACGTGGCGCGGGCCGCCGAGGTGCTGGCGGCCCGGCAGGTCACCGACCTGCGCTCCGCCGAGGGCCGGGTGGACGGCGAGCTGGACGCGCCGGCCGACGACGTGCTGCCGGCGATCTGCGCGGCACTGGTCGAGGCCGGGGTGCGGGTGCGCGGCTTCGGTGTGGAGCGGGGCACGTTGGAGGACGCCTTCGTGGCGCTGACCGGGGAGGGCTTCGATGTCGCGGGCTGACCTGCTGGTGACCCCCGTCGCCGGGCGGCGGCCGCCGACGGCGGCCGGGTTCCTGGCGCTGTTCCGCAACGAGCTGCTGCTGACCTTCCGCCGGGTGCGGACCATGGTGCTGCTGGGCATCCTGGCCGTGCTGCCGGTCCTGATCGGCGTGGTGGTCCGGATCGAGACGGACGGCCCGCGCGGCGGCGACGGACCGGCCTTCATCGCGCAGGTGACGCAGAACGGCCTCTTCCTGGTCTTCACCGCACTCGCGGTGGCGCTGCCGGTCTTCCTGCCGATGACGGTGGGCGTGGTCGCCGGCGATTCGGTGGCCGGCGAGGCGGCGAGCGGCACGCTCCGCTACCTGCTGGTGGCCCCGGCCGGGCGGACCAGGCTGCTCGCCGCCAAGTTCACCGCCGGACTGGCGTTCTGCCTGGCGGCCACCCTGACCGTCGCCCTGGCGGCCCTGGCCACCGGCGCGGCACTTTTCCCGCTCGGCGACGTCACGCTGATCTCGGGCGAGACCATCGGGCTCGGCTCGGCGCTGCTGCGGGCCGTGCTGGTGGCCCTGGTGGTGGCGGCCTCGCTGGCCGGGCTGGTCTCGATCGGGCTCTTCGTCTCGACGCTCACCGGCAGCGGCATCGCGGCGATGGCCGCCACCGTCGGTCTGATGATCACCGTGCAGATCCTGGACAGCTTCCCGCAGCTGCACGCGATCCAGCCGTTCCTCTTCACCCACCACTGGCTGAGCTTCGGGGACCTGCTGCGGGAGCCGATGTACTGGGACGGCGTGCTGAAGAACCTCGGGCTGCAGGCGGCGTACGTCGCGGTGTTCGGCTCGGCCGCCTGGGCGCGGTTCACCAGCCGGGACATCACCGCGTAGCGGGGCGGTGAGGTCGGCGGGCGGCCGCCGACGCCCCGCCGAGGCCGCCGAGGCCGCTGGCCTGCCCCGGCGGGGCGTCGGCGGCGGCGGGGCGGCGGCCCCTCAGCGGGCGGGGGCCGGCGCGGTGTCCGTCGGCGCCCCACCGGTCGACGCCCTGCCGGCCGGGGAGGCGTCGCCCGGAACGGCGTCGCGCGGAACGGCGTCGCCCGGAACGGCGTCGCGCCGGGCCGCGTCGGCCGCGGTGGTGGCCTCCAGCCGGGCCAGGGCGGCCGCGCGCTCCAGCCGGTCGGCCCGCACCCGGCGCAGCGCGTCCCAGGTGAGCACCGCGAGCGCGGCCCAGACCAGGGCGAACCCGGCCCAGCGGGCGGGCGGCATCGACTCGTGGAACACCGCGACGCCGATCAGGAACTGGAACACCGGCGCCAGGTACTGCAGCAGCCCGAGCATGGTGAGCGGCACCCGGACCGCGGCCGCGCCGAAGCAGAGCAGCGGGATCGCGGTGATCACCCCGCTGAGCATCAGCAGCCCCGAGTGCCCCCAGCCGTACTCGCCGGCCACGGTGTGCCCGAAGGTGCCCTTCCCGCTGAGCTCCAGGTGGACGAGGTACCCGAGGGCGAACGGGAACATGAAGGCGCTCTCGGCCGCCAGGCTCTCCAGGCCGCTCAGCCCGACCTTCTTCTTCAGCAGGCCGTAGGTGGCGAAGGAGAGCGCCAGGGTCAGCGCGATCCAGGGCAGCCGCCCGTACCCGATCGTCAGCACCGCGACCGCGAGGGCACCGACCCCGACGGCGGCCCACTGCGCCGCCCGCAGCCGCTCCTTGAGCACCAGGACGCCGAAGGCGATGGTCACCAGCGGGTTGATGAAGTAGCCGAGACTGGTCTCGACCACGTGGCCGGCGTTGACGCCCCAGATGTAGACGCCCCAGTTGACCGAGATCACGGCGGCGGCGGCGCCCAGCATGGCGAGCCGGCGCGGCTGGCGCAGCAGCGGGCGTATCCAGCCCCAGTGCCGCTGCGCGACCAGCAGCAGCACGACCGCGACCAGGGACCAGACCATCCGGTTGGCCAGGATGTCGTCGGCGGCGCCCGGCTCCAGCAGCGGCCAGAACAGGGGGAAGAGCCCCCACATGCCGTACGCGGCGAAGCCGTACCAGAGTCCTCTTCCGGCCTCCTGCTGCCCTGTCTCCGGCATTGACCGCCTGCCCTCCGCGCGCGCCTGTGTCGAGCCGACGGTAGCGGGCGCGGGGGCAGGATGTCATCTCCGTATTCCGTTTTTGGTCATGACAGGGCGTGCGGGACGACCGCCTCAGCCCTTCAGCGCGGTGCGCACGCTCTCCGCCAGCGGGACGGTCGGACGCCCGATCAGGCGGGCCAGGTCGCCGGGGGTGCCGGCCAGCTCACCGCGCGCGATGCCGGCGTCCACGTCCACCAGGACCTCGGCGAAGCCCTCCGGCAGGCCGGCGCCGACCAGCACCTCGCGGTGCTCGGCCGGGGTCACGTCGCGGTGCCCGACCGGCCGGCCCGAGGCCTTCGCCAGCTCGGCGGCCAGCTCCGGCAGGCTCCAGGCGACGTCGCCGCTCAGCTCGTAGACGGTGTCCGCGTGGCCGCCCTCGTCGCCCTCGCCGACCAGCACCGCCACGGCGGCGTCGGCGTAGTCCTTGCGCGGGGCGCTGGCGATCCGGCCCTCGCCGGCGCTGCCGATCACGATGCCGCGGTCGACGGTCCCGGCGGCGTCGCCCAGGTAGTTCTCGGTGTACCAGCCGTTGCGGAGGAAGGAGTAGCGCAGGCCGGACTCCCGGATCGCCGCCTCGGTCGCCTTGTGCTCGTCGGCCAGCCGGAAGGTGGCCGCGCCGGGCGCACTGGTGTAGGCGAGCAGCGCGACCCCGGCGGCGCGCGCCGCCTCGACCACCGCGGTGTGCTGCGGGATGCGGCGGCCGACCTCGCTGCCGGAGATCAGCAGCACCCGGTCGCCGGCCCCGAAGGCGCCGGCCAGGCTCTCGGGCCGGTCGTAGTCGACCTCCCGGACGGTCACGCCGCGCGCGGCGAGGTCGGCGGCCTTCCCGGCGGAGCGGACGGCCACGGCCACCTCGCTCGCGGGCACCCTGGCCAGCAGGCCCTCGACGACCAGGCGGCCGAGCTGTCCGGTGGCTCCGGTGACGACGTACATGATGCGGCTCCCTCGTTCGGGCGATGCGACGATTCGCTGTCTCGTTGACCTCGCAACTAACCCTAGGGACGGCACTTACTTCCGGAAAGTACGCACTTCAAAGTAGGGTACTGACATGGAGGTAATGACCCAGGTGGACCGCGACGGCCGGCTGCCCCCGCCGGACGTCTTCGACCGCATGTGCCCCTCGCGAGGGGTGCTGGAGCACGTCACCAGCCGCTGGGGCGTGCTCGTCCTCGGGGCCCTCGACGAGCGCGGCTACCGCTTCAGCGAGCTGCGGCGGAAGGTCTCGGGGGTGAGCGAGAAGATGCTCGCCCAGACCCTGCAGACCCTGGAGCGCGACGGCTTCGTCCTGCGCGAGGCCCACCCCGTCATTCCACCCCGGGTCGACTACAGCCTGACCCCGCTGGGCCGTGAGGCCGCCCGGCTGGTTGCGGCCCTCGCCCACTGGTCCGAGGAGCGCGTCCCGGCCGTCCTCTCGGCGCGCGCCGAGTACGACGCCCGACCGCGCTGACGGGGCAGGCTCGGCGAGGACCGGGTCGGCGGGTCGGGCCGCGGCTGCGGGCTCTGGGCCTTCGGCCGTGGGCTGCGGGCTGCGGGCCGTGGGCTGCGCGGATCGCGCAGGAATCCTGCACGCATCGAACACCGGCGCGTCCCGTCCGCTCCTAGGCTGACCTGCGGGATCACCCGAGAGCGGCGCTCCTCGGTGGTGCCCGGGCACGGGGGTCCCGGGCACCACCCCGAGAGCCGGCGCCGACTCGGGGGGTCGCGCCGACGCGGGGGCGCGTCCGGGGGCATGCGAGTGGTTCCGGGGGGCTCCGCGGCGACCGGCGTCGGCGGCCGGCGGCCGACCCACGGCGTCCCGGCCGCAGCGTCCTGGCTACGCCGCGCCGGCTACGGCGCCCGGTGCGCCTCGACCAGTGCCGCCAGGCCGTCCAGGACCCGGGCCAGGCCGAAGGCGTACGCGTGGTCCGGGCTGTACGCGCCGCCGTGGGCCTCCCCGGCGGCGGCACCCACGCGCGTGGCGACCGGGAAGCGCTCGGGATCCACCACCCGGGCGAGCAGCTCGGCGTTGGCGGACCACCACTGCTCGTCGCTCATCCGGCTGTCCTGCTCGGCGCCGCGCTCGTCGGCGGCCATCCGGGCACAGGTCTGCACGAAGCCGAGCAGGTGGGTGAGGGCCGCGTCCAGCTCGACGTCCGGCAAGCCGGTGCCCTCCAGGGCGCGGAGCTCGTACTCGTACTTGGCCATCAGCCCCGGCCCGAGCGGCGGCCGGCTGGTGGCGATCCCGGCGACCCAGGGGTGGGCCCGGTGCAGGGCCCGGTTGTCGCCCGCCACCGCGGCCACCCGGGCCCGCCAGCCGTCCTCGGCGGGGTCGGCGCGCCGCATGGTCGCGTACACGGTGTCCAGCATCAGGTCCAGCAGCTCGGCCTTGCCCGGCACGTAGGTGTAGAGCGCCATCGCCGAGACCCCGAGCTCCTGGGCGACCCGGCGCATCGTCACGGCGTCCACGCCCTCGGCGTCCGCCAGCGCGATCGCCGCGGCGGCGATCTCCGCCGGGGACTTCGCCTGCCGGGGGCCGCGACGGCCCGGCTTCTCCTCCGCCGAGAGCCCCCAGAGCAGGGCCAGCGTCCGGGCGGGATCTCCCGCGCTGCTGCGATCGCTTGCCATGGACCGATCCTTTCACGCCCGCGCCCCGCTCGGCCGGGCTACCGTCTGCCCATGACCGACGCCGCCCCCGACGCCGCCCCGAACGCCCGGCCCGAACCGCTTCCGGGCACCTCGACCGTGCGACCGCTGCGCCCGCGCGTCACCTGCCGTCGCTGCCACCGCCCGCTGCACGACCCGGAGTCGCGCATGCTCCGGCTCGGACCGGAGTGCCGCGACCCGGCCGAACGCGTCCCGCGGCACGAGGTCGACCAGGACCCGCTGCCGGGCCTGGCCTGACCCGCGGCGGGGCGGCTCGGACATCGGCCGGGCGACTCGAAGGGCCCCGCCCGGCCTCCGCTCCTGCTCTGCTCCTGCCCTGCTCCTGCTCTGCTCCTGCTCTGCTCTTGCCGCCCAACTCCTGTTCCGCAGGCGGGATTCGGTGCAGTGTGCGCAAACACGCCGACTTCTCGACAGCTCCGCTGCGGAGTTGTCACGTCCGCGTCCGACCGGTAGCCCGCCGCTGCCCTCCCGCGCTATCAACGTCTGCAGGAGGGCCGCCACTTGGCGGCCCCGAACAACCGGGGGACCTCACATGACCACGATCCGCACCGGCAGGACCGCGCCCGCGTTCATCGCCCTCGCCGCGGTCGGCGCACTGGCTCTGACGGCCTGCAACGACGACAGCTCGGCCGACTCGACCCAGACCGCTCCGCCCACCGCCGCCGCCGCCGCCGCGCCGGCCTCCAGCCCGGCCACCGCACCCACCACCCCGGCCGGCTCCGCAGCCCCGAGTACGCCGGCCGGCTCGGCCGCCGCGTCCACCCCGGCCGCTCCCGCCCCGACCGGCAGCGCGCCCGCGGCCGGGGGCGGCGGGCCGTTCGCAACCCCGGGCCAGACCTTCAAGATCGGCCAGCCGGCCCAGATCCAGTTCACCTCCGGCAGCACCAAGGGCACCGTCGCGCTGACCGTGACCTCGATCGACGCCGGCGACCCGGCCGACCTCGAACCCCTGAAGCTCGGCGACAAGGTCAAGGGCCTGGTGCCGTACTACATCCACTACAGCATCACGAACACCGGCACCACCGACCTGTCCCACACCAGCGTGGACCACATGAAGGGCCTGCTGCCGGACGGCACCGAGGCCCAGGAGGTCATGGTCATCGGGAACTTCGCCAAGTGCCCGAGCCCCTCGCTGCCGAAGGGCTTCACCAACGGCCAGACCGCGCAGTCCTGTTCGCTGGCGGTCGCCCCGGCGGCCACCAAGGTCACCGGCGCCGAGTACTGGGGCTCGCCCTACACCCTCGGCAAGGGCGTCAACTGGAAGTAGCCGCGGAGAGGGAACCGCGAAGAAGCAGCCACGGGGAAGTGGCCGCCGGGAGGCGGCCACCGGGGTGCGGCCGCAGCGAAGCCGCAAGGGAAGCGGCAGGGACGCGGCCGCACCCGGTCGGCGATCGAATCGAGAGGCATCCGGGACTTCGCACGATTCCCCCTTGCCAGATTCTCTGTACGTTGTACGGTGTACGGCGTACGGGGTAATCGCCGACGAGAGGGCACGACTCATGCAGATCACCGGCTCCGCTGTATCGCTCACCGTCGAGGACGTCGCCGCCTCCGCCGCCTTCCTGAAGGCGCACTTCGGGTTCGCCGAGCAGATGGCGGCCGACGGCTTCGCCTCGCTCGGCCGGGAGGACGCCGGGATGAACGTCGTCTACCTGCAGCGCGGCACCGAGGTCCTGCCCGAGGGGTTCCGCGACCAGCACGCCGCCGGGCTCATCCTGGCCTTCGTCGTGGCCGACCTGGCCGGCGAGGAGGCCAGGCTGCGGGCGGAGGGCGTGGCGATCACCATGCCGCTGCGCGAGGAGCCCTGGGGCGAGAAGCTGTTCCAGGTCACCGACCCGAACGGCGTGATCGTCCAGCTCGTCGAGTGGGCGCAGCCGCAGCAGTGACAGCGCCGAGCTGGCGCGCAGAACGAGCGCCTCGCAGCAGGAACAGCACGCAGTAGGGAACGGCGCAGACGAGCGGAGCCCCCGGCCGAGGCCGGGGGCTCCGCTCCGTTGTGCCGCCGGAAGGTCAGCCGACCGTCCAGGTGTCGCTCCCCGACAGCAGCGAAGCGAGGTCGCCCGGGCCGCGCTGGGCCTGCGCCGTGGCCAGCTGGTCGGCCATCAGCTCGTCGTACACCGGCCGCTCGACGCTGCGCAGCACGCCGATCGGCGTGTGGTGCAGGGTGTCCGCGTCCGCGATCCGGGAGAGTGCGAACGCCGCCGCCGGGCCGGCCGCGTGGGCGTCGTGGACCAGTACGGCCGACTCGTTCTCCGCCGTGACCGCGGCCACGAACAGCTCACCGTCCGCAGCCCGGAAGACTCCCTGGCCGTGGTCGGCGCCGAAGCGGATCGGCTGCCCGTGCTCCAGCCGGATCAGTGCCTCGTCCCGGCTGCCCGGTTCCTTCAGGATCTCGAAGGCGCCGTCGTTGAAGATGTTGCAGTTCTGGTAGATCTCCACCAGCGCCGTGCCCCTGTGCTCCGCCGCCGCCCGCAGCACGGACTGCAGGTGCTGGCGGTCGGAGTCGATCGTCCGGGCGACGAAGGTGGCCTCCGCGCCGATCGCCAGCGAGAGCGGGTTGAACGGGGCGTCCAGCGAGCCCATCGGCGTGGACTTGGTGATCTTGCCGAGCTCACTGGTCGGCGAGTACTGGCCCTTGGTAAGTCCGTAGATGCGGTTGTTGAACAACAGGATCTTCAGATTCACATTGCGGCGCAGTGCATGGATCAGGTGGTTGCCGCCGATGGACAGCGCGTCGCCGTCGCCCGTCACCACCCAGACGCTGAGGTCCTGCCGCGAGGACGCCAGACCGGTGGCGATGGCCGGCGCGCGCCCGTGGATCGAGTGCACCCCGTAGGTGTTCATGTAGTACGGGAACCGCGACGAGCAACCGATCCCGGAGACGAAGACGGTGTTCTCCCGCTTGATCCCCAGCTCCGGCATGAACGCCTGCACCGCCGCCAGGATCGCGTAGTCACCGCATCCCGGGCACCAGCGCACCTCCTGGTCGGTCTTGAAGTCCTTGGCACTCTGCGGCGCTTCGGCCTTCGGCACCAGCTTCAACGAGGGGAACTTCTGCTCGCTCATCGGTTGTCCTCCTCGCTCGCCGAACCGGCGGTCGCCCCGGTGGTCGTGTCGACGGCCGGCCCGGTGGTCGTGCCGGCGGGCGGCCCGGCGGGCGCGCCGGTGGTCGTGCCGGCGGGCGCACCGCCCTCCGACCCGATCGCCGCCCACAGCACGTCGGCCAACTGCGCCGCCTTGAACGGAAGTCCGCGCACCTGGTTGTAGGACTGCGCGTCCACCAGGTACTTGGCCCGCAGCAGCAGCGCCAGCTGCCCGAGGTTCATCTCGGGGACGATGACCTTCTCGTAACCCCTCAGCACCGCGCCGAGGTTGGCCGGGAAGGGGTTGAGGTTGCGCAGGTGGGCCTGGGCGATGCGGCCGCCGTCCGCCCGGACCCGCCGCACGGCCGCGGTGATCGGGCCGTACGTCGACCCCCAGCCGAGGACCAGCACCCGCGCCTCGCCGTCCGGGTCGTCGACCTCCAGCGGCGGGACGGCGATGCCGTCCACCTTGGCCTGCCGGGTGCGGACCATGAAGTCGTGGTTGGCCGGGTCGTAGGAGATGTTGCCGGTGCCGTCCTGCTTCTCGATACCGCCGATCCGGTGCTCCAGGCCGGGCGTGCCGGGCACCGCCCAGGGGCGGGCCAGGGTCTGCGGATCGCGCAGGTAGGGCCAGAACGAGCCGTCCTCGCGGTTCGGACCGGTCGCGAATCCCGGGGTGATCTCGGGCAGTTCGTCGACCTCCGGGATCCGCCACGGCTCGGAGCCGTTGGCCAGGTAGCCGTCCGAGAGCAGGAAGACCGGCGTCCGGTAGGTGACGGCGATCCGGGCCGCCTCCAGCGCCGCGTCGAAGCACTCGGCCGGGGTGGCCGGGGCGACGATCGGCACCGGCGCCTCGCCGTTGCGGCCGAACATCGCCTGCAGCAGGTCCGCCTGCTCGGTCTTGGTCGGCAGTCCGGTGGACGGGCCACCGCGCTGGATGTCGACCACCAGCAACGGCAGTTCGAGCGAGACGGCCAGGCCGATGGTCTCGCTCTTGAGCGCCACGCCGGGGCCGGAGGTGGTGGTCACGCCGAGCGCGCCGCCGAAGGCCGCGCCGAGTGCCGCCCCGATGCCGGCGATCTCGTCCTCGGCCTGGAAGGTGCGGACGCCGAAGTTCTTGTGCTTGCTGAGCTCGTGCAGGATGTCGGAGGCCGGAGTGATCGGGTACGAGCCGAGGTAGAGCGGCAGCCCGGCGCGCTCCGCGGCGGCGATCAGGCCGTAGGAGAGGGCGAGGTTGCCGGAGATGTTGCGGTAGCGGCCGGCCGGGAGCTTGGCCGGCGGCACCTCGTAGGAGACCGCGAAGGACTCGGTGGTCTCACCGAAGTTCCAGCCCGCCCGGAAGGCGCTGATGTTCGCCTCGGCGATCTGCGGCTTCTTGGCGAACTTGCTGCGCAGGAAGGACTCGGTGCCGTGGGTGGGCCGGTGGTACATCCAGGAGAGCAGACCCAGCGCGAACATGTTCTTCGCCCGCTCGGCGTCCTTGCGCGCCAGCCCGCTGTCCTTGAGCGCCTCCAGCGTCAGCGTGGTCAGCGGCACCTTGTGCAGGTGGTACGCCTCCAGCGAGCCGTCGGCCAGCGGATCCGCCGGGTAGCCGACCTTGGACAGCGCGCGCTTGGTGAACTCGTCGGTGTTGACGATGATCTCCGCGCCGCGCGGCAGGTCCGGCAGGTTGGCCTTGAGGGCGGCCGGGTTCATCGCCACCAGGACGTTGGGTGCGTCCCCCGGGGTCAGGATGTCGTGGTCCGCGAAGTGCAGCTGGAAGGACGAGACACCCGGCAGCGTGCCGGCGGGGGCCCGGATCTCGGCCGGGAAGTTGGGCAGGGTGGAGAGGTCGTTGCCGAAGGACGCCGTCTCCGAGGTGAAGCGATCGCCGGTGAGCTGCATGCCGTCGCCGGAGTCCCCGGCGAACCGGATGATCACCCGGTCGAGTCTGCGGATCGGCTTGGCGCGCCTGGGCTGCGGACTGCCCGGCACGGCGGGGCCGGATGGGCCGCCACCGGGCCCGGGGCGGCCCTCGTCGCCGCCCGAGCCGTCCACTGCTTCTGACTGATCGACCTGACTGGTCACTGCCGCGGACCTCCTCGTGGGCACCAGCCGCGGGCGTGAGCCGTGTGCCCCGTCCGCCTGGTGCACCTCTCGCATCCTATGCGGGTGAGGATTGCCTGGGACGGAACTACCCGATGCGGCAGGAAGCTGCCGATGTCACTGCCGCTGTATCCAGGTACAACGCCCGCGGCGGGTCGTCCCATACCGGACCCGCGAACGCTTGTTCGGGTGCGCACGGAAGCCGGCGGCCGCCCGGGCGACGGGCGTGCGGGCGTGCGCCCGGGCGGGTCGCGAGTGGTCCCTCGGACAGGTCGCGGGCGGCCCTCGCAGGGGCGGACGGGGCGCTGCTCGGACGGGCGAGCGGACCGACGCGTGGCCGCTCGTGACCGCTCGGGCGGGTGAACGGACGGACGGGGCGGCGCTCAGGCGGGTGAACGGGGAGATCGCCGGAAGGGGAGGATCAGGAGTTCAGGTAGGTGAGCACGGCCAGCACCCGGCGGTGGTCCTCCGGGCTCTGGGCCAGGCCCAGCTTGAGGAAGATGTTGCTGACGTGCTTCTCCACCGCGCCGTCCGAGACCACCAGCTGCTTGGCCACCGCCGTGTTGGTCCGGCCCTCGGCCATCAGCCCGAGCACCTCGCGCTCGCGCGGGGTCAGCCCGGCCAGCACGTCGCTCTTGCGGCTGCGGCTGAGCAGCTGCTGGACGACCTCCGGGTCCAGCGCGGTGCCGCCCTCGGCGACCCGGACCACCGCGTCGACGAACTCGCGCACCTCGGCGACCCGGTCCTTCAGCAGGTACCCCACGCCCCGGGTGGAGCCCGCCAGCAGCTCGGAGGCGTACCGCTCCTCCACGTACTGCGACAGCACCAGCACGCCCAGCTCCGGGTAGAGGCCGCGCAGGGTGACGCAGGCGCGCACGCCCTCGTCGGTGTGGGTCGGGGGCATCCGGACGTCGGCGACCACGACGTCCGGCAGCGTGCCGGCGGCGGCCAGGTCGTGGACGGCCTTGAGCAGGGCCTCGCCGTCGCCGACACCCGCCACGACCTCAAGACCCCGGTCGGTGAGCAGCCGGGTCAGGCCCTCCCGGAGCAGTACGGAGTCCTCGGCGATGACGACGCGAAGCATGGTGGCCTTCCGGGTTGGCGCGGCTGCGGGCGGGACTGACGGGGCCAGTCTTCCCTACTCACGACACCGCCGGGCGACAAATCACACCGGCGGTCCGGCGGCCGGACGGCCCGCAACCGCACCGGCCCGGGAGCGGGACCACGGCCGGGGTGCAGGCGGGGCCGGGACCGGGCGCGGGGGCCGGGCCCGGCACGGACGAGGGGGCAGGACCCGGCGCGGGGGCCGGGACCCGGGCGGGCCACTGCGCCGCGTCCGCTCCCCCGGTCGGTCACATCGTGCGGATGGCCACCGCGTCGCAGAGGCCCTGGAGCGCCTCCTTGGCCGGGCCCTCGGGCAGCGGGGCGAGCAGCGCGCGGGCCTCCTCGGCGTGCCGCAGGGTCTCCCGGCGGGCGAGCTCCAGTGCGGGGTGGCGGCGCAGCAGCCGCAGCGCCTCGGCGTGCAGCTCGTCGTCGTCGAGGGAGCCGGCGACCAGCTCGCGCAGCCGCAGGTCGGCCGGGTCCGACTCGTCCACCGGCAGCTGCTGGAGCAGCAGGGTGGGCAGGGTCGGGATGCCCTCGCGCAGGTCGGTGCCGGGGGTCTTGCCGGACTCGTGGCCGTCGCTGGCGATGTCCAGGACGTCGTCGGCCAGCTGGAAGGCGATGCCGATCCGCTCGCCGTAGGCGCTGAGGATGTCGACCACCCAGGGCTCGGCGCCGGCCAGGAGTGCTCCTATCCGGCAGGAGACGGCGATCAGGGAGCCGGTCTTGCCGGCCAGCACGTCGAGGTAGTGGCGCAGCGGGTCGTCGTCCGGGCCGGGGCCGGCGGTCTCCAGGATCTGGCCGGTGACCAGCCGCTCGAAGGCGTCGGCCTGGAGCCGGACGGCGTCCGGGCCGAGGTCGGCGAGCACCTGGGAGGCGCGGGAGAAGAGGAAGTCGCCGGTGAGGATGGCGACCGAGTTGTCCCAGCGCGAATTGGCGCTGGGGGCGCCGCGGCGCACCGGGGCCTCGTCCATGACGTCGTCGTGGTACAGGGTCGCCAGGTGGGTCAGCTCGACCACCACGGCGGCCGGGACCACGCCCGGGGCGTTGGCGTCGCCGAACTGGGCGGAGAGCAGCACCAGCAGCGGGCGGAAGCGCTTGCCGCCGGCCTCCATCAGGTGGCTGGCGGTGAGGGTGATGAACGGGACGTCGCTCTTCACGGCCTCGGTGAGCGCGTTCTCCACCGCGTCCATCCCGTACTGGACATCGCGGGTCAGATCGCGGTCCTGCACGCTGAGCCCAAAGGGTCCCACGACGGTCACGAAGACCACTCCTCTGTCCCTGGTCGATCTAGCGGCCTGGTCCCTGAGTGCCGCCGCTGGCCATACAGGCAGGGTATCCGGTCGCGAGTGGATCACTGCACGGGCGTGCGGGTCCTGTCATGGTCGGGCTGTATCGGCTGGTCAGGCGCGGTGCCGAGACGACTCGTCCGGGCCGCGCGGATAAAGCGCGGCCCGGACGGGAGGGGCCTCCCGGCGAGCCTCCTCCGAGCCTTCCGACGGGGCACCTGACGGGCCCGCGAACCGGCTCCGGACGGGGCCCGGACAGGCCCCTGACGGGCCTGCGACCGGCTCCGGACGGAGCCTCAGCGGACGAAGAGCGAGGCCTTCGACGCGAGGTCCAGGAAGTACTGCGGCAGCAGCCCGAGCCCGAGGGTGACCAGCACGCCCACGCCGATCGCGGTGGCGGTGAAGGCGCTCGGGATGACCACCGTCGGCCCGCCCGGCTGCGGGTCGGAGAAGAACATCAGCACGATGACCCGGATGTAGAAGAACGCGGCCACCGCCGAGCTCAGCACACCCACGATCACCAGCGGGGTCGCGCCACCGGCCGCCGCGGCCTGGAAGACCGCGAACTTCCCGGTGAAGCCCGAGGTGAGCGGGATGCCCGCGAAGGCCAGCAGGAACAGCGCGAAGACCCCGGCGACCAGCGGGGAACGCCGGCCCAGCCCCGCCCAGCTGGACAGGTGGGTGGCCTCGCCCTTGGAGTCGCGGACCAGGGTGACCACGGCGAATGCTCCCAGCGTCACGAAGGAGTACGCCAGCAGGTAGAACAGCACCGAGCTGAGGCCCTGCTTGTTGGTGGCGATCACGCCGGTCAGGATGAACCCGGCGTGCGCGATCGAGGAGTAGGCGAGCAGCCGCTTCACGTCCTGCTGGGTGACGGCGAGGATCGCGCCGACCACCATGGTCAGGATCGCCACGCCCCACATCACCGGTCGCCAGTCCAGCCGGAGGCCGGGGAAGGCGACGTAGAACAGCCGCAGCAGGGCGCCGAAGGCGGCCACCTTGGTCGCGGCCGCCATGAAGCCGGTGACCGGCGTCGGCGCTCCCTGGTAGACGTCCGGGGTCCAGGAGTGGAACGGCACCGCGCCGACCTTGAAGAGCAGGCCGACCGCGAGCATCGCCAGGCCGATCAGCAGCAGCGCGTCGTTCTGGGTGGTGGAGAGCAGCGCCGGGGTGGCCAACGCCTTGCCCGAGATCACGTCGGAGATGTCCCCGAGTCGCACGCTCCCCGCGTACCCGTAGAGCAGGGCGGTGCCGAACAGGAAGAACGCCGAGGCGAAGGCGCCGAGCAGGAAGTACTTGACCGCCGCCTCCTGGGAGAGCAGCCGGCGGCGCCGGGCCAGCGCACAGAGCAGGTAGAGCGGGAGGGAGAGCACCTCCAGCGCCACGAACATGGTCAGCAGGTCGTTGGCGGCGGGGAAGAGCAGCATGCCGCCGACGGCGAACATGGTGAGCGGGAAGACCTCGCTGGTGGTGAGGCCGGCCCGGACGGCCGCCCGCTCCTGCTCGCCGCCGGGGGTGGCGGCGGCCTGCGCGGCGAAGGCGTCGGCCGGCTCGCCGCCGGCCTTGGGCTCCAGCCGCCGCTCGGCGTAGGTCAGCACGGCCACCACGGCGACCAGCAGGATCACGCCCTGGAGGAAGAGCGCGGGGCCGTCCAGCGCGACCGCGCCCATCGCCAGCAGGTCGACCTTGGTCGAGCCGTAGCCCTGGGCGGCGAGCACCACCACGGCGGCGAAGGCGCCGACCAGGCCGATCAGCGCCAGCCAGACCTGCGCCCAGTGCCGGTGCCGGCGGGGCAGGAAGGCCTCCAGCAGGATGCCGGTGACGGCGGCGCCGAACACCACCAGCATCGGGGAGAGCTGGCCGTACTCGACATGCGGCGCCGGGATGCTCGGGCTGTTGCCGCCCGCGGCGGCGAGCCATCCGGTGGTGCTCACTTGTGCTCACCTCCTGAGGGGGCTGCTCCGGGGTGTCCGGCCACCGGGTGGGCCGGTGCCGGGTCGGACTGGTGGACCTGCGTCAGCGTCGCGTCCACCGCCGGGTTGACGATGTCGGTCAGCGGCTTGGGGTAGACGCCGAGCAGGATGGTCAGGGCCACCAGCGGGGCGACGACGGCGAGTTCGCGCGCCTTGAGGTCGGGCATGGCGCTCACCTCGGCCTTGACCGGGCCGGTCATGGTGCGCTGGTAGAGCAGCAACGCGTAGAGCGCGGCGAGCACGATGCCGAAGGTGGCGACGACACCGATCGCCGGGTACCGGGTGAAGGTGCCCACCAGCACCAGGAACTCGCTGACGAACGGCGCGAGGCCGGGCAGCGACAGGGTGGCCAGGCCGCCGATCAGGAACGTCCCGGCGAGCACCGGGGCGACCTTCTGCACGCCGCCGTAGTCGGCGATCAGGCGCGAGCCGCGGCGGGAGATCAGGAAGCCGGCCACCAGCATCCACGCGGCGGTGGAGATGCCGTGGTTGACCATGTAGAGGGTGGCGCCGCTCTGGCCCTGGCTGGTCATCGCGAAGATGCCCATGATGATGAAGCCGAAGTGCGAGATGGAGGCGTACGCCACCAGCCGCTTGATGTCCTTCTGACCGACCGCCAGCAGTGCGCCGTAGATGATCCCGATCAGCGAGAGGACCAGGATCGCCGGGGCGAAGGTCTTCGAGGCGTCCGGGAAGAGGCCCAGGCAGAAGCGGAGCATCGCGAAGGTGCCGACCTTGTCGACCACCGCGGTGATCAGGACGGCCGTCCCGGCGGTGGACTCGCCCATCGCGTTCGGCAGCCAGGTGTGCAGCGGCCAGAGCGGGGCCTTCACCGCGAAGGCGAAGAAGAAGCCGAGGAACAGCGCCTTCTCCGCGGTGCCGCTGAGCACCAGCTTTCCGTCGGCGATCGCCGAGGTGAGGGTGGGCAGGTCGAAGGTGCCGAAGCCCTGGTCCTGCGCGATCACGTAGAAGCCGATCACGGCGGCCAGCATGACCAGGCCGCCGAGCAGGTTGTAGAGCAGGAACTTCACGGCCGCGTACGAGCGCTGGCGCGCCGACTCCGGGCCGCCGGCCCGGTCCCCGAAGCCGCCGATCAGGAAGTACATCGGGATCAGCATGGCTTCGAAGAACACGTAGAAGAGGAAGACGTCGGTGGCGTAGAAGGAGACGATCACCATCGCCTCCACCGCCAGGATCAGGGCGAAGAAGGCCTGGGTCCGCCGCCGGTTCTCGAAGGACCCGTCGGACGGGGCCTGGCCGGGCGGGGCCTGGCCGGGCGGGTCGGCGTCGTGCCAGGAGGCCAGCATCACGATCGGGACCAGGACGGCGGTGAGCAGCGCCAGCACGGTGCCGATGCCGTCCACGCCGAGCGAGAAGCTGATGCCGAAGGAGCGGATCCAGCTGTGGGACTCGGTCAGCTGGTAGCGCGCGCCGTCCGGGTCGAACTGCCCGGCCACGGCGGCCGCCAGGGCCAGGGTGACGGCCGAGGTCCCGAGCGCGACGGCCTTGGTGGTCCGCCGCCGGGCCTCGGTGGACCCGGCGGGCAGCGCCGCGGTGAGCACCGCGCCCGCGGCCGGGACGGCGCAGGTCGCGGTCAGCAGGTGACTCATCGCCGCACCCCCGGAGATGAACTGGGCCTATTCATCAGACGGACCTCATCAGGAGAGTCGTGGCGACCAGCACCAGCGTGCCGCCGAACATGGAGAGCGCGTACGAGCGGACGTAGCCGTTCTGGATCCGGCGCAACCGGCCGGAGATTCCACCGATGGTGGCGGCCAGGCCGTTGACGAAGCCGTCCAGGCCGCGGCTGTCGAAGTAGACCAGCGCGGCGGCCAGCGCCGAGCCGGGGCGGACCAGGACGGCGTGGTTGAAGTCGTCCTGGAGCAGGTCGCGCCGGGCGGCCCGGGTCAGCGGGGAGCCGACCGGCGGCACCACGGGGACGGCCGAGCGCCCGTACATCAGGTACGCGATCCCGACGCCGATCAGCATGCAGACCGTGGCCAGCACGGAGACCGTCAGCGGGGTCAGCGGGGAGTTGCCCTCCTCGTGGCCGGTGACCGGCTCCAGCCAGTTGACGAAGGAGTTGTTCAGGACGAACAGGCCGCCCGCGAAGACCGAGCCGAAGGCGAGCAGGATCATCGGGGTGGTCATGGTCTTCGGCGACTCGTGCGGGTGCGGGTCGTGGCCGTCGGCGTCCGGCTGCCAACGCTTCTCGCCGAAGAAGGTCAGGATCATCACCCGGGTCATGTAGAACGCGGTGATGGCCGCGCCGAGCAGGGTGCAGAGCCCGAGGATCCAGCCCTCGGTCCCGCCCTTGGCGAAGGCCGCGTCGATGATCTTGTCCTTGGAGAAGAAGCCGGACAGACCGGGGAAGCCGATGATGGCCAGGTAGCCGAGGCCGAAGGTGATGAAGGTGATCGGCATGTACTTGCGCAGACCGCCGTAGTGACGCATGTTCACCTCGTCGTTCATGCCGTGCATGACCGACCCGGCGCCGAGGAACAGCCCGGCCTTGAAGAAGCCGTGCGTCACCAGGTGCATGATCGCGAAGGCGTAGCCGATCGGACCGAGGCCGGCGGCCAGGATCATGTAGCCGATCTGCGACATGGTCGAGCCGGCCAGCGCCTTCTTGATGTCGTCCTTGGCGCAACCGACGATCGCACCGAAGAGCAGCGTGACGGCACCGACCACCACCACGGCGGTCTGGGCGTCCGGCGCCAGGTTGAAGACGGGGCCGGAACGGACGATCAGGTAGACGCCGGCGGTCACCATCGTGGCCGCGTGGATCAGGGCCGAGACCGGGGTCGGGCCCTCCATCGCGTCCCCGAGCCAGGACTGCAGCGGCACCTGGGCGGACTTGCCGCAGGCCGCCAGCAGCAGCATCAGTGCGATCGCGGTCAGCTTGCCCTCGCTCGCCTCGCCGGCCACACCGGTCGAGCCCTCCGAACCCAGCAGCGGCCCGAAGTCGAAGGTGCCGAACTCGGCGAACATCAGCATGATCGCGATGGAGAGGCCCATGTCGCCGACCCGGTTGACGATGAACGCCTTCTTGGCGGCCGTCGCGGCGCTCGGCTTGTGCTGCCAGAAGCCGATCAGCAGGTACGAGGCGAGGCCGACGCCCTCCCAACCGAAGTACAGCAGCAGGTAGTTGTCGGCGAGGACCAGCAGCAGCATGGCCGCCAGGAAGAGGTTCAGGTAGGCGAAGAAGCGGCGCCGGCGCTCGTCGTGCGCCATGTAGCCCACCGAGTAGAGGTGGATCAGCGTGCCGACGCCGGTGATCAGTAGGACGAAGGTGATCGAGAGCTGGTCGAGCTGGAACGCGACGTCGGCCTGGAAGCCGTTCACCGGGATCCAGGTGAACAGCCTCTCGGTGACGGCGCGTTCGTCGGCCGACCGACCCAGCATGTCGGAGAAGAGTGCGAGGCCGAAGCCGAAGGAGAGCGCGGCCAGCCCGGTGGCCAGCCAGTGGCCGAACCGGTCGAAGGCGCGGCCCCCGAGCAGGAGCAGGACGGCGCCGGCCAGCGGAGCCGCCACCAGCAGCGGAATGAGAGAGTTCACCGAAGGCCCTCCGCCTACAGCTTCATCAGGTTGCTGTCGTCGACCGAAGCGGAGTGCCTGGTCCTGAAGATGGAGACGATGATGGCGAGGCCCACCACGACCTCGGCCGCCGCGACCACCATGGTGAAGAACGCGATGATCTGCCCGTCCAGGTTGCCGTGCAGCCGGGAGAAGGTGACCAGCGCCAGGTTCGAGGCGTTGAGCATCAGCTCCACGCACATGAACAGGACGATCGCGTTGCGCCGGATCAGCACGCCCGAGGCGCCGATGGTGAACAACAGGGCGGAGAGATAGAGGTAGTTGACCGGATTCACTCCGCGTCCTCCTCGTCCTGGCCGTTCGGCACGGCGTGGTTGTTCGGGGCCACCGGCTCCAGCTCCCGCGGCCCGGGCGCCGCGCCGCCCTCCACCTGCTTGCGCGGGCCCGCCACCGGCGGGCGCTCGGACTGCGGGCGGCCCAGCCAGTCGGCGGTGGTCTCCTCCAGCTCGGCCATCCGCCGCAGCATCTCCTGGCTGACGTCGCGGACCTGGCCGCGCTCGCGCAGGGTCTCCATCACCGAGCTGTCGGCGACGGTGCCGTCCGGCAGCAGGGCGGGGATGTCCACCGCGTTGTGCCGGGCGTAGACGCCGGGCGCGGGCAGCGGCGAGAGCTGGATGTTGTCCTTGACCCGCTGGGCGGCCAGCTCGCGCTGGGTCTTCGGGGCGTTCACGTGCTCGCGGTGGGTCAGGACCATGGCGCCGATCGCGGCCGTGATCAGCAGCGCACCGGTGACCTCGAAGGCCCAGACGTACCTGGTGAAGATCAGCCGGGCCAGGCCCTGCACGTTGCCCTCGGCGTTGGCCTCGGCCAGGCCGGTGAAGGTGTCCAGCTTGGCGTTGGCGATGCCGGCGATCAGCAGGACGCCGAAGCCGAGACCGCAGAGCACCGCGGCGAACCGCTGGCCCTTCAGCTGCTCCTTCAGCGAGTCGGCGGTGGTGACACCGACCAGCATCACCACGAAGAGGAAGAGCATCATGATCGCGCCGGTGTAGACGACGATCTGCACCACGCCCAGGAAGACCGCGCCCTGGGCCATGTAACAGACCGCCAGGGCGAGCATGGTGGCCGCCAGGCAGAGCGCGCTGTGCACGGCCTTCCGCATCAGCAGCATGCCGAGCGCACCGCCGACGGCGATCACCGCGAGCACCCAGAACTGGACGGCCTCGCCGGTGGAGGTCGCGCCGGTGACGGCCGCCTGGGCGGCGGCCAGGTTCAGCGGGGTCACTGCTGCGCCTCCTTCTCCCGCAGGGTGCGCTCCTGCTGGACCGTGCCGGGCGCGGCCGCGGTGATCTCGCCGCGGTAGTACGCGCCCTCGTCCGCACCCGGGAAGATCGCGTGCGGGCTGTCGACCATCCCCTCGGAGAGGCCGACCAGCAGCTGCTCCTTGGTGAAGATGAGGTCCCTGCGCGAGGAGTCGGCCAACTCGTACTCGTTGGTCATGGTGAGCGCGCGGGTCGGACAGGCCTCGATGCAGAGGCCGCAGAGGATGCAGCGGGCGTAGTTGATCTGGTACACCGCGCCGTAGCGCTCGCCCGGCGAGTAACGCTCCTCGTCCCGGTTGTCCGCGCCCTCCACGTAGATCGCGTCGGCCGGGCAGGCCCAGGCGCAGAGCTCGCAGCCGACGCACTTCTCCAGGCCGTCGGGGTGCCGGTTCAGCTGGTGGCGGCCGTGGAAGCGCGGAGCGGTGGGCTTCTTCTCCTCCGGGTACTGCTCGGTCAGCCGCTTCTTGAACATGGCCTTGAAGGTCACGCCGAAACCCGCGGCGGGCCCGAGGATGGAGGGCCTGTCGGGCCGCTCCGGCCGGTCGCCGCTGCCGTTCTGGTCGGACGACATCGCGGTCAGCTCCCTTCGGAATGGTCGGCCCCGTTGAGGGCGTCCTGGAGTTGCTTCGGAGCTCGGCTGCGCCGGCGCGGGACCGGCGGGAGCTCCTGGCCGGGCAGCGGGGGCACCGGGTACCCGCCGGCCATCGGGTCGAACTCGGCGGCCGGCGGCTCGGTCGGCTCCTCGGGCTTGCGCCTGAGGAAGTCGCGCAGCAGGGCGAGCAGCAGGATCGCGCCGACCGGGGCGCCGACGTACAGCACCACCTCGCCGAAGTCGTAGCCCTCGTTGCGCAGCGCCCGGACGGCGGCCACCATGACCAGCCAGACCAGCGAGACCGGGATCAGCACCTTCCAGCCCAGCTTCATGAACTGGTCGTAGCGGAGCCGGGGCAGCGTGCCGCGCAGCCAGATGAAGAAGAAGAGCACCACCTGGATCTTGAGGATGATCCAGAGCATCGGCCACCAGCCGTGGTTCGCGCCCTCCCAGAAGGCCGAGATCGGCCAGGGCGCCCGCCAACCGCCCAGGAAGAGCGTCGAGACGACCGCGGAGACGGTGACCATGTTGACGTACTCGGCCAGCATGAACATCGCGAACTTCAGCGAGGAGTACTCGGTGTTGAAGCCGCCGACCAGCTCGCCCTCGGCCTCCGGGAGGTCGAACGGGGCCCGGTTGGTCTCCCCGACCATCGCGACGACGTAGACGATGAACGACACCGGTAGCAGCACCGCGAACCAGGTCGGCTGTTGCGAGGCGACGATCTCCGAGGTGGACATCGAACCCGAGTAGATGAACACCGCCGCGAAGGACAGGCCCATCGCGATCTCGTAGCTGATCATCTGGGCGGACGAGCGCAGCCCGCCGAGCAGCGGGTAGGTCGAACCGGACGACCAGCCGGCCAGCACGATGCCGTAGATGCCGACCGCGGCGGTGGCCAGGATGTAGAGCAGCGCCACCGGGAAGTCGGTCAGCTGGAGCGGTGTCCGGGTGCCGAAGATCGACACCTCGTTGTCGGCCGGGCCGAACGGGATCACCGCGATGGCCATGAACGCGGGGATCGCGCAGACGATCGGGGCCAGGATGTAGACCGCCTTGTCGGCGCCCTTGACCACCAGGTCTTCCTTGAGCGCCAGCTTCACGCCGTCCGCGAGGGACTGCAGCAGGCCCCAGGGGCCGTGCCGGTTGGGGCCGATCCGCAGCTGCATCCAGGCGACGACCTTGCGCTCCCAGACGATCGCGACCAGGACCGTGCCGACCAGGAAGGCGAAGCAGAAGACGGCCTTGAGCAGCACCAGCCACCAGGGGTCACGGCCGAAGAAGCCCAGGGTCTCGTACGCGGCGAGGTTCACTGCTCCTCCTCCGGGGTGGTGGCGGACTGGTCGGTGGTGCCGGCCGCCTCGGCGGTGGACGCGGTGTCGGCTGCGGCTGTGGTGGCTGCGGCGACGGTGGTCGCCTCGGCGGCGTGGCCGGGTGGCGCGTCGGGTGCGGACCCTGCGGCCTCGCCGGACTCGCCGGGCTCGACGGACCCGGCGGCGACGGCTTCGGGCGCCACGGTGACCAGGTGGCCGACCGTGGTGCCGAGGGTGCGGTGGGCGCCGCCGGGGGTGGAGTTGAGCGGGATCCAGACCGTGCGGTCCGGGAGGTCCTTGGTGATCTCCAGCGGGAGGGTCAGCGAGCCGGCCGGGCCGGTCACCCGGAGCCCCGCCGTGGGCCCCTCGGCCACGCCGATCTCCTCGGCCGTCGCCGGCGAGATCCGGGCGACGGCCCGGTGCCGGGTACCCGCCAGGTGCGGATCGCCCTGCTGGAGCGTGCCGTTGTCCAGCAGCTGGCGCCAGCCGGCGAGCACCGCCTGGCCGGTGGCCGGCCGGGGCAGCAGCCCGGGGTGCGCGGCCGGGTCGGTGACCCGGTCGCCGGCCCACGGGGCGAAGCGGTCCAGCTCCAGTCGGGCCGCCCGGACGTCGGGCAGGCCGAGCCGGTGGCCCATCGCGTCCGCCAGCATGTTCAGCACCCGGACGTCCGGGTGGAGGTGGCGGCTCATCAGCTGGTCCGGCTTGAGCGCGGCCTCGAACATCCGTACCCGACCCTCCCAGTCCAGGAAGGTGCCGGACTTCTCGGCCACCGCGGCGACCGGCAGCACCACGTCGGCGTGCGCGGTGACCGCGGACGGGCGCAGCTCCAGCGAGACCACGAACGGCACGGCGGCCAGGGCCTCGTCGGCGAGCTCCGGGTCCGGGAGGTCGTCCGGGTCGACGCCGCCGACCAGCAGGGCGTCCAGGTCGCCGGAGGCGGCCGCGGCCAGGATCTGGTCGGTGTCCCGGCCCAGCCGCGCCGGGAGCTCGGCCACGCCCCAGGAGGCGGCGGCCTCGGCCCGGGCGGCCGGAGCCGCGACCGGACGGCCGCCCGGCAGCAGCCCCGGGAGCGCGCCGGCCTCGACGGCGCCGCGCTCGCCGGCCCGGCGGGGGATCCAGGCGAGCCGGGCACCGGTCGCGTGCGCCAGGCGCAGCGCCGCGGTGAGCGCGCCGGGGACGGTGGCCAGCCGCTCGCCGGCCAGGATCACGGCGCCGGGGCTGCGCAACAGCTCGGCGGCGCGGCCGGCGTCGTCGTTCAGCGGCTCGTCGGCGGCCAGGGCGGCCAGCCACTCGGGCTCGGTGCCCGGGGCGGCGGGCAGCAGCGCGCCGCGCAGCTTGGTCAGGCCCCGGGAGCCGAACGCGGCGATCGAGAAGACCTTGAGGCCGTGGGCGCGGGCGGCCTTGCGCAGCCGCAGGAAGACGATCGGCGACTCCTCCTCGGGCTCCAGGCCCGCCAGCAGGACGGCCGGCGCCGCTTCGAGGTCCTGGTAGGCGACGCCCGCCCCGTCCAGGTCGACCCCGCGGCCGGCGACGGCGGCGGCCAGGAAGTCCGCCTCCTCGCCGCTGTGCGGGCGGGAGCGGAAGTCCACGTCGTTGGTGCCGAGCACCACCCGGGCGAACTTGGCGTAGGCGTAGGCGTCCTCGACGGTGACCCGGCCGCCGGTCAACACGCCGGTGCGGGAGCCGCGCAGGCCCGCGGCCGCCCTGGCGAGCGCCTCCGGCCAGGAGGCGGTGACGAGTTCACCGGTGCCGGGGTCGCGGACCAGGGGGGTGGTGAGCCGGTCGCGCTGCTGGGCGTAGCGGAAGGCGAACCGCCCCTTGTCGCAGTTCCACTCCTCGTTCACCGCCGGGTCCTCCCCCGCCAGCCGGCGCAGCACCTTGCCGCGGCGGTGGTCGGTGCGCTGGGCGCAGCCGGAGGAGCAGTGCTCGCAGACGCTCGGCGAGGAGACCAGGTCGAACGGCCGGGAGCGGAAACGATAAGCCGCGGAGGTGAGCGCGCCGACCGGGCAGATCTGGATGGTGTTGCCCGAGAAGTAGGACTCGAAGTCGTCGCCCTGCCCGGTGCCGACCTGCTGGAGGGCGCCGCGCTCGACCAGGTCGATGAACGGGTCCCCGGCGATCTGCTGGGAGAAGCGGGTGCAACGGGCGCAGAGCACGCAGCGCTCGCGGTCCAGCAGCACCTGGCTGCTGATCGGGACCGGCTTCTCGTAGGTGCGCTTCATCCCCTCGAACCGGGAGTCGGCGTCGCCGGTGGACATGGCCTGGTTCTGCAGCGGGCACTCGCCGCCCTTGTCGCAGACCGGGCAGTCCAGCGGGTGGTTGATCAGGAGCAGCTCCATCACGCCGCGCTGGGCCTTCTCGGCCACCGGCGAGCTGACCTGGGTGCGCACGACCATGCCCTCGGCGACCGGGATGGTGCAGGAGGCGACCGGCTTGCGCTGACCCTCGATCTCGACGATGCACTGCCGGCAGGCGCCGGCCGGGTCCAGCAGCGGGTGGTCGCAGAAGCGCGGGATCTGGGTGCCGATCTGTTCGGCCGCCCGGATCACCAGCGTCCCCTTGGGGACCTGCACTTCGACGCCGTCGATGGTGAGCGTGACCAGTTCGACCGCCGCCTTGGAGGTGGATGGCTCTGTGATCGTCACGCGTGCACCTCCCTTTCGGTGGCGGACTGGTGGCCGGGGCGGGGGCCGTCGGCCCAGACGGTGGAGGCTGCCGGGTCGAGCGGGCAGCGGCGCTCGGCGATGTGCTGCTCGTACTCGGCCCGGAAGTGCTGGAGCGAGGAGACGATCGGGCTGGCCGCACCGTCGCCGAGGGCGCAGAAGGACTTGCCGTTGATGTTGTCGGCGATGTCGAGCAGCTTCTCCAGGTCGCCGTCGACGCCTTCGCCGGCCTCGATCCGCTTGAGCAGCTGGACCAGCCAGTAGGTGCCCTCACGGCACGGGGTGCACTTGCCGCAGGACTCGTGGGCGTAGAACTCGGTCCAGCGGGTGACGGCCCGGACCACGCAGGTGGTCTCGTCGAAGATCTGGAGGGCCTTGGTCCCGAGCATCGAGCCGGCCGCGCCGACGCCCTCGTAGTCGAGCGGGACGTCGAGGTGCTCGTCGGTGAACATCGGGGTGGACGAGCCGCCCGGGGTCCAGAACTTGAGCCGGTGGCCGGGCCGGATGCCGCCGCTGATGTCCAGCAGCTGGCGCAGCGTGATGCCGAGCGGGGCCTCGTACTGGCCGGGGTTGGTGACGTGGCCGGAGAGCGAGTAGAGCGTGAAGCCGGGCGACTTCTCGGTGCCCAGGCTCTTGAACCACTCCTTGCCGCGGGCCAGGATCGGCGGTACCGAGGCGATCGACTCGACGTTGTTGACCACGGTCGGGCAGGCGTAGAGGCCGGCGATGGCCGGGAACGGCGGGCGCAGCCGGGGCTGGCCGCGGCGCCCCTCCAGCGAGTCCAGCAGGGCCGTCTCCTCGCCGCAGATGTAGGCGCCGGCCCCGGCGTGCACGGTGATGTCGAGGTCGACGCCGGAGCCGAGGATGTCGCGGCCCAGCAGTCCGGCCCCGTACGCCTCGGCCACGGCCGCGTGCAGGCGGCGCAGCACCGGGACTACCTCGCCGCGCAGGTAGATGAAGGCGTGGTCGCAGCGGATCGCGTAGGACGCGATGATCATGCCCTCGATCAGCACGTGCGGGTTGGCGAACAACAGCGGGATGTCTTTGCAGGTGCCCGGCTCGGACTCGTCCGCGTTGACCACCAGGTAGTGCGGCTTGCCGTCGTTCTGCGGGATGAACTGCCACTTCATGCCGGTGGGGAAGCCGGCGCCGCCGCGGCCGCGCAGACCGGCGTCCTTGACCAGGGCGATCACGTCGTCCGGGGGCATGGCCAGGGCCGCTCGGAGGCCCTCGTACCCGGCGTGGCGGCGGTAGGTGTCGAGCGTCCAGGGACGGGTGTCGTCCCAGGGGGCGGAGAGCACGGGGGTGAGCAGCTTCTCGGCCGGCTCGGCGGAGGTCATCACGCTTCGGTCCCTTCGTGGCCGGTTCCGGTGCCCTCGGGGCCGAGCCCCTCGTGGCGGGGGGAGACGACCCTGGTGCCGCCGGTTCCGGGCAGGGCCTCGCCCCGGGCCAGGCGCAGGCCGGCCAGCGAGGGCGCACCGCCGGCGCCGGACTCGTCGACGACGCCCGGGCGCTCGTCGGGGAAGCCGGCCAGGATGCGGGCGGACTCCTTGAAGCTGCAGAGCCGGGCGCCCCGGGTGGGGTGGACCTGCCGGCCCGCCCGCAGGTCGTCGACCAGCCGCTTGGCGCTCTCCGGGGTCTGGTCGTCGAAGAACTCCCAGTTGACCATCACCACGGGGGCGTAGTCGCAGGCCGCGTTGCACTCGATGTGCTCGATCGAGATCTCCCCGTCCTCGGTGGTCTCGTTGTTGCGGATCCCGAGGTGCTGCTGGAGCTCGTCGAAGATCTGGTCGCCGCCGAGCACCGCGCACAGGGTGTTGGTGCAGACCCCGACGTGGTACTTCCCGGCGGGCCGGCGGCGGTACATGGTGTAGAAGGTCGCGACCGCGGTGACCTCGGCGGTGGTGAGGTCCAACTGCTCGGCGCAGAAGCGGATGCCGGACGGGCTGACGAAGCCCTCCTCGGACTGCACCAGGTGCAGCAGCGGCAGCAGCGCGGACCGGGCCTCCGGGTAGCGGCCGATCAGCTCGGCGGCGTCGGCGGCGAGCCGGGCGCGCACCTCCTCGGGGTACGGCTTGGCCGGCAGCGCCGGCATCCCCAACTGGACGTCTGTCACCGGTCCACGCCTCCCATCACCGGGTCGATCCCGGCCACCGCGACGATCACGTCGGCGACCTGGCCGCCCTCGCACATCGCCGACATCGTCTGCAGATTGGTGAACGACGGATCGCGGAAGTGGACCCGGTAGGGGCGCGTGCCGCCGTCGCTGACCACGTGGACGCCCAGCTCGCCCTTGGACGACTCCACCGCCGCGTACGCCTGGCCGACCGGGACCCGGAAGCCCTCGGTGACCAGCTTGAAGTGGTGGATCAGGGCCTCCATCGAGGTGCCCATGATCTTGCGGATGTGGTCGAGCGAGTTGCCCATGCCGTCGGGACCGACGGCGAGTTGCGCGGGCCAGGCGATCTTCTTGTCGGCCACCATGACCGGGCCGGGCCGGAGCCGGTCCAGGCACTGCTCGACGATCCGCAGCGACTGGCGCATCTCCTCCAGGCGGATCATGAACCGGCCGTAGGAGTCGGCGCTGTCCGCGATCGCGACCTCGAAGTCGTAGTCCTCGTAGCCGCAGTACGGGTCGGACTTGCGAAGGTCGTGCGGCAGGCCGGTGGCGCGCAGGACCGGGCCGGTGGCGCCCAGTGCCAGGCAGCCGGACAGGTCGAGGAAGCCGACGTCGACCAGGCGGGCCTTGAACAGCGGGTTGCTTGCGGCCAGCTTGTCGTACTCGTGCATCCGCGAGCGGAGCGTCCTGACCGTCTCGCGGATCCGGTCGACGGCGCCGGGCGGGAGGTCCTGGGCGAGACCACCGGGGCGGATGTACGCGTGGTTCATCCGCAGGCCGGTGACCAGCTCGAAGATGTCCAGGATGAGCTCGCGGTCGCGGAACCCGTAGACCATCAGGGTGGTCGAGCCGATCTCCATCCCGCCGGTGGCCATGCAGACCAGGTGCGAGGAGATCCGGTTGAGCTCCATCATCAGGACCCGGATGACGTTGGCCCGCTCCGGGATGTCGTCGGTGATGCCGAGCAGCTTCTCGACCGCCAGGCAGTAGGCGGCCTCGTTGAACAGTGGAGCCACGTAGTCCATGCGGGTCACGAAGGTGGTGCCCTGGACCCAGTTGCGGAACTCCATGTTCTTCTCGATGCCGGTGTGGAGGTAGCCGATGCCGCAGCGGGCCCCCTTCACCGTCTCGCCGTCGATCTCCAGGATCAGCCGCAGCACGCCGTGGGTGGACGGGTGCTGGGGGCCCATGTTGACGATGATGCGCTCGTCGTCGGCCCGGCCGATGGCCTCGACCACCTCGCCCCAGTCGCCGCCGGTGACGGTGAAGACCCGGCCTTCGGTGGTTTCGCGGGCCTGCGCCTGTTCCGCCGCTGCCTCTTCGAAGTGCTGAGTACTCATCAGCTGTACGACCTCCGCTGGTCGGGCGCCGGGATCTGGGCGCCCTTGTACTCGACGGGGATGCCGCCGAGCGGGTAGTCCTTGCGCTGCGGGTGGCCCACCCAGTCGTCCGGCATCATGATCCGGGTGAGCGCCGGGTGGTCCTCGAAGACCAGGCCGAAGAAGTCGTAGGCCTCGCGCTCGTGCCAGTCGTTGGTCGGGTAGACGCTGACCACGGACGGGATCCGCGGGTCGGCGTCCGGGGCCGTCACCTCCAGCCGGATCAGCCGGCCGTGGGTGATCGAGCGCAGGTGGTAGACCGCGTGCAGCTCGCGCCCCTGGTCGCCCGGGTAGTGCACGCCGCTCACGCCGAGGCAGAGCTCGAAGCGGAGCGCCGGGTCGTCGCGCAGGGTGCGGACGGTCTTCAGCAGGTGCTCGCGGGCGATCTGGAAGGTCAGCTCGGAGCGGTCGACGACGGTCTTCTCGATCACGTCCGCCGGGTCGAGCCCCTGCTCCTCCAGGGCGCCCTCCAGCTCGTCGGCGACCTCGTCGAACCAGCCGCCGTAGGGGCGCGGGCTGGCCGCCGGCAGGACGATCGGGGCGGCGAGGCCGCCGAAGCCGGAGGTGTCGCCGCTGCCCTGGGCGCCGAACATGCCCTGGCGCCGGCCGACCACCTCGACGGGGATCTCGCGGTGCGCCTGCTCGCGGCGGGTCTCGGGTACCTGGTCGTTCATCGCAGCTGCCCCCGCATCTCGCTCACCGGGGTGGCCTTCAGCGCCAGCGCCTCGCCCAGCTCCTCGGCCCGGCGCCGGTTCACGCCCAGCGGCTCGTGCTGGATCTTGTCGTGCAGCTTCAGGATGGCGTCCATCAGCATCTCCGGCCGGGGCGGACAACCGGGCAGGTAGATGTCCACCGGGACGATGTGGTCCACGCCCTGCACGATCGCGTAGTTGTTGAACATCCCGCCCGAAGAGGCGCAGACGCCCATCGAGATGACCCACTTCGGATTGGGCATCTGGTCGTACACCTGGCGCAGCACCGGGGCCATCTTCTGACTGACCCGACCCGCCACGATCATCAGATCGGCCTGCCGGGGGGATCCCCGGAAGACCTCCATGCCGAACCGGGCCAGGTCGTAGCGGCCGGCCCCGGTGGTCATCATCTCGATCGCGCAGCAGGCCAGCCCGAAGGTGGCCGGGAAGACGGACGCCTTGCGCACCCAGCCGGCGGCCGTCTCCACGCTGGTGAGCAGAAAGCCGCTCGGCAGCTTCTCCTCGATTCCCATCAGATCCCTCTCAATGCCCTCAAGTCCTGTGGTTGCTCCGGCCGTTCGGGCTTGTCCACCCGTTCACAAGGTCGGCGGCAGGTCGGCGGCGGGTCGGTGGCCGCGCGGCGCTCAGTCCCACTCCAGGCCGCCGCGGCGCCAGACGTAGGCGTACGCGACGAAGACGGTGGCGATGAACAGGAGCATCTCGACCAGCCCGAAGATCCCCAGGGCGTCGAAGCTCACCGCCCACGGGTAGAGGAAGACGATCTCGATGTCGAAGACGATGAAGAGCATCGCCGTCAGGTAGTACTTGATCGGGAACCGACCGCCGCCCACGGGCTGCGGGGTCGGCTCGATGCCGCACTCGTACGCCTCCAACTTGGCCCGGTTGTAGCGCTTGGGGCCGGTCAGTGAGGCCATCACGACGGAGCCGACCGCGAACGCCGCCGCGATGGCACCGAGTACGAGGATCGGCGCGTAGGCATTCATAGCCCCCGCTCCCTCCGTCCAGTCGTCCTTGACTGCAGATCGGAACCGACGGGTCACTCTGCGGTGAACCCGTGCTCCAGTTCCCGAGATCCACCTCATGTGAGGCAGTTCACAAAGCCTGGAACGAGCGCATCCTATGCCTGTCCGCTTGTGATCTGCGACACGCAGTTCAGGGGGAACTTTGTGATCTACGCCACCTCTTGAATGGTGGCAAAGGTGAACATGCCCAGAGTTGTCAACGCAAAGGAGTCAAATGCTCACAACCAGTCGCATTCATCTGCGAACCGGCTGGTCATGGCCGCACTCCTATATCAACTATGCCTTGCTCCGCGCAAATTTCCGGGCGTCATGTTGACGTGTTATAGCGGCTCACTCGCAGGGGTGGCGGGCCGACGAACGCTCGCTTGACCCTTCGTTCACAAGCCCCCGAGGATCAGGCGCCGGTCTCCCAGACCCAGGCCGCGATGCCGACCCGGTTCCGAGCACCGATCTTGCGCTGGACAGCGGCGAGGTGGTTCTTCACCGTCCCGGCGGTGATGAACAGCTGCGACCCGATCTCAGCGTTGGTCGCACCGTCGGCAACCAGTTGGGCGACCTCCGTCTCGCGGGCGGTGAGCTCCTCGACGAACAACGGTCGCGGCCACCCGATCCGGCTCTGCTCGGCACGCCGACTCCGTCCGGCACGCCCCTCGTCGCCTCCGTCCCTCCTCCGCTCGGCCTGCAACGACCGCTTCTGCTCCTGCCGTCGGTCCTCGTTCTGGTCGCGGCCCTGCTCCGAGCCCGGATTCAGACGCTGCTGCAGCTCCGGGCCCTCGCCCAGCGCCCGCCCGGAGAGCTCCCGCAACAGCCTGACGGTGATCTGCGGGCTGATCAGCGCATCGCCCGCGACCGCCGCCCGAACCGCCTCCGCCAGCAGCGTCGGCCCCGATCGCTTCAGCAGGAAGCCGGCCGCACCGGAACGGATCGCGGTGTGCACGTACTCGTCCAGGTCGAAGGTGGTCACGACAACCACCCGGAACTCCTCACTCAGCTGCCGCGTCAGCTCCAGTCCGTCCATCCTCGGCATGCGGATGTCTGCGAGGATCACGTCCGGCCGGAGCCGGTGGGCCGCCTCCACAGCCGCGACACCGTCCGCGGCCTCACCCACGACCTCGATGTCCGGCTGGGCGTCCAGGATGATCCCGTACGCGCTGCGGATCGCCTCGTCGTCGTCGGCGAGCAGAACCCGGATGCTCATCGCCGCCCCTCCCGTGCTCATCGCGCTTCCAAGGGAATCGTCGCCTTCACCTGCCAGCCGCCGGCCCGCTCCCGTCCCGAGCAGAGGGTCCCGCCCAGCGCCTCGACCCTGGCCCCCAGCCCGGCCAGTCCGCTGCCGCCCCGCAGGGCCTCACCCACGCGTGGGCCGGGCGGCTGCGGCCCGCCTCCGTCGTCCCGCACCACGACCTCCAACCGCCGGCCTTCGCGTCGCACCCGGACATCGATCACGCGTGCCGTGGGTGCATGCCGCCGGACGTTGGTCAGTGCCTCGACCACGATCCGGTACGCCGTCGCCGCCACCTCACGGGGCACCTCCCGGTCCGGCGGGGCGTCCAGCCGCACGGCGGCTCCTCCGGACTCCGCGAACCTCTCCGTCAGGGAGGTGAGCTCGGCCAGGCCCGGCCGCGGGGCGCGCTCGGGCAGGTCCGCCTCGTCGCTGCGCAGCAGGCGGACGGTACGGTCGAGCGAGGTCAGCGCCTGCTGCCCGGCCTCCTCTATCCGCTCGAACAGGGCCGCCGCCCGGACCGGATCGGAGGCGGCGAGGACCATCCCCGCCTGCGCCTGGGCCACCATGCCACTGACGTCGTGCGCCACGAAGTCATGCAGATCGTGGGCGAGTTCGAGTCGCTGAGCGCGACGCGCCGCCGCAACCGAGCGCCGCCGGGCGTCGTCCATCCCCCTCAGGTAGAGCCCGACCAGCACCGCCGGCAGCGCCAGGGTCGAGCCGAAGCCGAAGAGCGTCAGCCAGGACATGGGCCCCGAGATCGCATCGAACCGGGACGGCCAGAGCGCCACCGCAGCGCCGATCGTGTAGGCCACGGCGGCCGAGCGCCGACCGCTTTCGATGCGGAGTGTGAGCACCAGGAGCAGGAGCAGGGAGGCGAGTTCGGCCAGGCCGACCGCGCCCGGCCACCGGTCCTCCTCCGGCCAACGGCCGGCCGCCCAGACGACGACGGTGACCGCCGCCGACACCGATCCGGCCGCCCCGGCCACGGCCACCACCCCGCACCGGGCCCGCACCAGCCACCCGACCAACAGCACCAGCGGGACCGCCAACGCCAACATCTGACTCATCGCCGCCTCCCTTCGTGCGGCAACCATACGAAGGGCCGCTTCGCTCCGCCTCTGCCGATCGGCACATTCCTGCATCCCGTTCCGAGCCCCACAGAACCTGCCGATCGGCACTGCCGAGGGCCACCGTCCCGGCGGCACGCTCGTCCCGTCGGAGCGGCCACCGGGGCCGTCCGGAGAGGAGCAGACCGTGATGACCACGACCGCGCGCCGCGCCACGAGCAGGGCCGAGGCCCGCACCGCCGCCCCCGCACCGCGCTGGGCCGAGCTCGCCGCCAAGGCCACCGTCTGGACGACCGTGCCGTCCGGGCTGTGGCGGATCGTCCTGGGGCTGGGCATCCCGGTCGGCTTCAGCGGCGGGACGGCCGCGGCCTTCGACCGCCACAATCCGGGCTGGGGCACCGTCTACGTCCTGGTGCTGAGCGGTCTGGCCGAGTTCCTCGCCTTCCTCACCCTCGGCCTGGTCCGGCCGTGGGGCGAGGTGGTGCCGCGCCGGATCCCACTGCTGGGCGGCCGGAGGGTCCGCCCGCTCGCCGCGATCGTCCCGGCCGCCGTCGGCTCCGCCGTCCTGACCTGGCTCGGTGCGGCCGCGCTCTTCGGCGGCTGGGCGGCCAACATGAGCAGCCCGGACGCCCCCCACGGCTTCGCAGGGGTGGTCATGACCCTCTGCTACCTCCCGCTGGTCGCCTGGGGCCCCCTGGTCGCCGCAGTGACCTTCTCCTACGCCCGCCGGACCCTGGGACGCCGATGACGGCCGCCCCGACGCCCCCGGCGCCTCACCCGGTCGCGGCGGGCTCCGTGTCCACCGCCCGTTCACCGTCCACCGTCCGCGCCCCACCCGGTCGCGGCAGGGCGGCGGTGCGGCGGCCCCACTCGGTGGCGACCAGCACCAGCGCGCCGCCCAGCAGCCCGACCGGGCCGAGGCGGTTGCCGGCGAGGGTGATGCCGAAGACGGCGGCCCAGAGCGGTTCGGTGCCGAGCAGCAGGCTGACCCGCGAGGGCGAGGTGGTGCGGACGGCCCACATCTGCACGAAGAAGGCGAACAGCGTGCAGAGCAGGGAGAGATGCAGCAGCCAGGCCCACTGGGCCGGCCCGTACGAGGCGGCCACCGTCCACGGAAGCGGCCCGACGAACGGCGCGACCACGGCGAACACCGTGGTCGCGGCGGCGAGTTGGACCCAGGTGAGGGCCAGCGGATCGGTGTCCCCGATCGCCCGCATCCGGGACATCGCCAGCACGTTCACGGTTCGCACGACCGCGGCGCCGAGCACCAGCAGATCCCCTGCCGTCGGGGCCTTCAGCCCGCCGTCCCCGGTGAGCAGGGCCACACCGACCACCGCCAGCCCTGCCGCGGCGAGGAACGCCCGCGGCAACGGCGTCCGCGCGAGGGCGCTCTCCGCGAGAGGAGTGAACACCATGGTGAGGCTGATGATCAGACCCGCGTTGGTGGCGGAGGTGTGCACCGCACCGTACGTCTCCAGGAGGAAGACCCCGCCGAGAATCAGCCCCAGGACCCCACCGCCCAGCCACTCGGCCCGGCCCATCCCGCGCAGTACCGGCCAGGCGACGACCCCCAGCAGCGGCAGCACCAGCCCGAACCGCAGCACCAGCATCGCCACCACCGTCCCCGGCTCGGCCACCTGCTGTACGGCCAGGAAGCTCGACCCCCAGACCACGGCCACCAGCAACACCGGCAGATCACGAAGGAAGGGCGACGAACCGCGCATGAACAGGACCCCTCCGGAGCGAACGGAACCGACGAGGAGACTCCCGTACGACGTCGGACGGATCTCGGGCCACCAGGGGCCGCCCGGCGCGGGGCACCACAACGGCCTTCCAAGGGGCCCGCCATCATTGCGCACCCGCACCGCCGCGATCAACGGCTTTCGGTCGACGGAGCAGGGAGCCGGAGCGCCAGCGGACCGGCGTCCGGCGGGGTCACGGAGCCAACAGCCCGTGGGCCGCGGCGATGGCCTCGATGTCGGCAGGCGTGCCGGACATGATGGCGCGTACGTGTTCGGTGACCAGCTCGACCGGCCAGTCCCACCAGGCCGCGCGCAGCAGCCGGTCGATGTCGGCGTCGTCGAAGCGGCGGCGGATCGGGCGCGCCGGGTTGCCGCCGACGACGGTGTACGGCTCGACGTCGGCCGTGACCACGGCACCGGCCGCGATGATCGCCCCGTCCCCGATCCGCACCCCGGGCAGCACGGTGGCGCCGTACCCGATCCAGACGTCATTGCCGACGACGGTGTCACCCCTGGTGGGGAGGCCGGTGACGATGTCCAGGGTCCGGTCGGTCCAGGTACCGCCGAACATGGTGAACGGGAAGGTGGACACCCCGACGGTCGGGTGGGCGGCGCCGGCCATCAGGAAGCGGGTCCCGGTGGCGAGGGCGCAGTACTTGCCGATCACCAACCGCTCGGGGCCGTAGGCGTAGAGGACGTTGCGCTCCTCGAAGCGGGTGGCACCGTCCGGGTCGTCGAAGTAGGTGTACTCGCCGACCTGGATGCGCGGATCGGTGACCAGCGGACGCAGCAGGACGACGCGGTCGTGGCCGGCGAGGGGGTGGAGGACGGTGGGGTCGGGGATGGCGGCAGCGGTCATGGAACTCCTCGGGCGATCAGGATGAGATGCGAAACGCGACGCGAGTCGCATTAAGATGAGAATGACACGGCGGGGCCGACACGGCAAGCCTTAACGCGACTGGAGTCGACTTTGAGCGAGGAATCCCGAACCCCTTCCCCCCGCCCCGGCGGGCGCAGTGCCCGCGTGCGCACGGAGGTCGTCACCGCCACGCTCGCCGAAGTCACCGAAAAGGGGTACGACGGACTGACGGTCGACGCCGTCGCCGCCCGCTCCGGCGTCCACAAGGCCACCCTGTACCGCCGCTGGGGCGGAGTCGACGGCCTGGTCGCGGAGGCACTGACCGCCTCCGCCGACCAGCCATGGCCACTCCCCGACACCGGCGACCTGGCCGGCGACCTCCGCCTGATCACCCGCGAGGTCTTCGCCGTCTTCACCGATCCCGACCTGGGTCCGACGCCGACCGCACTCATCGCCGCCGCCCAGCGCTCCGACACCGGAGCGACCGCCCTTCGCGCCTTCTTCACCGCCCGCCACCGACAGGCCGCCACCGTCGCCGAGCGCGCGATCGAGCGAGGCGAGCTACCGGCGGGCACCGACGGCGCCGAGGTGGTCCGAGCGGCGACCGCACCGCTCTACTACCGCCTGTTCGTCAGCGGTGAGCCGCTCGACGCCCGCACTGCGGAGCGCGCCGCGGACGCCGCCGCCCTCGCCGCCCGAGCCGGACTGTTCGCCCCCGAGGCCGACTGACCGCCCCGCCGCACCAGCCGCCACCCCCGCCCAGCGCCAGGCGCCCACCGCCCCCCGCCCCCCGCCCACCGTCCACCGCCACCCAGCGACGCACCACTCCGCCCGCATCACGCCACCCGCCCCGCAACGCACGCCACGGACGTCTACCGCATCCACGCCCGGGCATGGATGATGTCGCCATGACAATCCAGCCGTCCACCACCCCACGGAAGGCCCGTCAAGTGAAGCGCAAGCACTGGGCATTGCTCGCCGCTGCCACCACCCTGCCGCTCGTCGCGAGCACCGGCACGGCCGTCGCGGAGACGCCGTCGGCCACCGGCACCGGCGCGGGCACGTCCGCCACCTGCAGCTACACGCCCGCGGTGCCGGCCGACAATTTCAAGGGCATCCCGGTCTTCGACGCGAAGAAGGCGGCCAAGCCGTACAGCGCCACCCTGAAGACCAGCCAGGGTGCGATCACCTTCCAGGCGCTGACCGCCGAGGCGCCCTGCACCACGTTCTCGTTCCGGTTCCTGGCCGAGCACGACTACTTCGACCGCAGCCACTGCCACCGCCTCACCACGCAGCGGATCTTCGTCCTGCAGTGCGGCGACCCGACCGGGACCGGCAGCGGCGGTCCCGGCTACTCCTTCCCGGACGAGAACCTGACCGGCGCCACCTATCCCGCCGGCACCGTGGCCATGGCCAACGCGGGGCCGAACACCAACGGCAGCCAGTTCTTCTTCGTCTGGAAGGACACCAAGCTCTCCCCCGCCTACACCCCGTTCGGGCGGGTCACCGCGGGCCTGGACGTCCTGCAGAAGATCGCTGCCGGTGGCGAGGACGACCAGAACAACCCCGGCGACGGGTTCCCCACGCTCCCGGTGAACATCCGCAACGTGAAGATCAGCTCCCGCTGAGCCCGCACGCCGGCTCCCGTACGGTGGTCTGCGTCAGCGAAGCCGTACGGGAGCCGCACACATGGACAGCAGGATCTGGGAGAGCGTCGACCACGTGGTCGCCTGGCTGGACGACGAGAGCCGGCTCTCGCCCGGGGAGGAGCGCATGCTCCGCATCCTCAAGCTCTCCGAGGAGGTGGGCGAGGTCGGCGCCGCGGTGATCGGAGCCACCGGTCAGAACCCGCGCAAGGGCGTCACCCACACCTGGGAGGACGTCCAGCACGAGCTCTGCGACGTGGTCTTCTCGGCCCTGGTCGCCCTCCGCACGCTGACCCCGGATGCCGCCCGGGTCTTCGCCGACCGTCTCGCCTTCGTCGAACAACGCTCCGCCGCCAGCCGTACCGCGCCGCCGAACCCGGCGGGCCCGGCCGACCACACTAGCCAGACGGGCCCAGCGGGCGCAGCGGCCGACCAGGCCGACCAGGCCGGACCGCCGGAACCTGACGGGCCGGCCGGAACCTGACGGGCCCGGCGGCCCGGGCGCCGCCAGCCCGCTCCGGCTACCGTCAGGCGTTCGGCGCGACCTTCGCGAGGCCGTTGATGATGCGGTCCATGGCGTCGCCGCCCTGCGGGTCCGTCAGGTTGGCGAGCATCTTGAGGACGAACTTCATCAGGATGGGGTGGGTCAGGCCGCGCTGGGTGGCGAGCTGCATGACCTTGGGGTTGCCGATGAGCTTCACGAAGGCGCGGCCGAGCGTGTAGTAGCCGCCGTAGACGTCCTTCAGGATGCGCGGGTAGGCCTGGAGGGCGCGCTCGCGACCGGCCTCCGTCACCCGGGCGTTGGCCTGGACGATGACCCCGGCCGCGATCTGACCGGATTCCATCGCATAGGCGATGCCCTCGCCGTTGAACGGGTTGACCATGCCGCCCGCGTCGCCGACCAGCAGCAGGCCGCGGGTGTAGTGCGGCTGCCGGTTGAAGGCCATCGGCAGGGCGGCGCCGCGGATCGGGTCGGTCATGTTCTCGGGGGTGTAACCCCACTCCTCCGGCATGCTGGCGCACCAGGCCTTGAGGACCTCGCGCCAGTCCAGCTCACCGAAGGCCGGCGAGGAGTTGAGGATGCCGAGGCCCACGTTGGAGGTGCCGTCGCCCATGCCGAAGATCCAGCCGTAACCGGGCAGCAGCTTGCGCTGGCTGCCGCGGGTGTCCCACAGCTCCAGCCAGGACTCCAGGTAGTCGTCGTCGTGGCGCGGCGAGGTGAAGTACGTCCGGTAGGCGACGCCCATCGGGCGGTCCTCGCGGCGGTGCAGGCCCATGGCGAGCGAGAGCCGGGTGGAGTTGCCGTCCGCGGCGACCACCAGCGGGGCGCGGAACGTCACCTCCCGCTTCTCCTCGCCGAGTCGGGCGGTGACGCCGACGATCCGGCCGGTCCGGTCGTCCAGCACCGGGCCGGCGACGTTGCACCGCTCGTAGAGCCGGGCGCCGGCCTTCTCGGCCTGACGGGCGAGCAGCTCGTCGAAGTCGGCCCGCTTGCGCACCAGACCGTAGTCGGGGAAGGCGGACAGCTCCGGCCAGTCCAGCTCCAGCCGAACACCGCCGCCGATGATCCTCAGGCCCTTGTTGTGGAGCCAGCCGTTGTCGGTCGACACGTCGATGCCCATGTCGACCAGCTGCTTGGTGGCGCGCGGCGTCAGACCGTCACCGCAGACCTTCTCCCGCGGGAACGAGGTCTTCTCCAGCAGCAGGACGTCCAGGCCCGCCTGGGCGAGGTAGTACGCCGTGGTGGAGCCGGCCGGGCCCGCGCCGACCACGATGACATCGGCGGTGCTCTCCACGGGGCTGCCCGGCTTCGTCAGATCGGCTGCGGTCTCGGACACGGTGGGCACTCTCCTGGAGCTGCGGCTGGGGGACGGAGGCGTTGACCACGGCAGTCTAGTTGCCACCCCCGGAGCCGGAGCCGAGGGCGGCAGCACCATCTTGCCGCTCACCGGACCGCCGGCAGCCCGAAGCGGGGCCCGACACACGGCCCGCGCACGGCCCCAGGCACAGCCCCGGGCACGGCCCCGCGCACAGCCCCGAACACGGCCCCGGGCAGGGAGTCCGACGGGACCCGAGCGGCGGGCCCTAACCGACCTTGTACGCCCGGTGCATGGCGACGATCCCGCCGGTGAGGTTGCGCCAGGCGACCTTCGACCAGCCGGCCTCCTGCAGCTTCGCGGCCAGCGCGGGCTGGTCGGGCCAGGACCGGATCGACTCGGCGAGGTAGACGTAGGCCTCCGGGTTGCTGCTGACCGCGGTGGCGACCGGCGGCAGCGCCCGCATCAGGTACTCGGTGTAGACGGTCCGGAACGGCGTCCAGGTCGGAGTCGAGAACTCGCAGATCACCAGCTTGCCGCCGGGCTTGGTGACCCGGTACATCTCGCGCAGCGCCGTGTCGGTCTCGTGGACGTTGCGCAGCGCGAAGGAGATCGTCACCGAGTCGAAGGTGCCGTCGGCGAACGGTAGCTTGGTGGCGTCCCCGGCGGTGAGCGCCAGCTCGGGGTGGCGGCTCTTGCCCTCGGCCAGCATGCCGACCGAGAAGTCGCACGGGACGACGTCGGCGCCGGCCTCCACGAAGGGCAGCGAGGAGGTGCCGGTCCCGGCTCCGAGGTCGAGCACCAGGTCGCCCGGCCCGGCGGCCACCGCATCGGCCACCGCCCGGCGCCAGGCGCGGGCCTGGCCGAGGGAGATCACGTCGTTGGTGCGGTCGTACTTTGCCGCGACGTCGTCGAACATGGCGGCGACTTCGTGCGGCTGCTTGTCCAGAGAGGCTCGGGTCACCACCCCATTGTTCACCCTGCCCCGCACCGCCCGGGCAAGGGGGCACACCGGCCGGGCGCGATCGGCCCGGCAGCTCCCCTGCACCTGCGGCCCGACGCCCGTGAACCGCGGCCCGACCCGACCCCACAGGCGCACACCCACAGGCCCGCGCCCACCAGGCCCGCGCCCACCAGGCCCGCGCTCAGCCGGCCCACACCGAGCAGGCCTCAACGGACTCCCAGGCCCAACAGGCCCCAACAGGCCCGCGCCCAGCAGGCCCGCGCCAACAGGCGCGCGCTCAGTGCAGCCCGCGCCGCCCGCCGTTCCGGCGCTTCCGACGGGAGCGCTTGCCCTGCGTTATCGCGGGCATCCCGTCGGGCAGTGCACCCGCCGCGAGCGCGACGGTGCTGGCGAACCTGCCCACGCCCTCCCGCACGGCGACCTCCCTGCGGTGGCGGCGGATCCGCAGCACGCAGGCCAGGAAGAGGATCACGGCCACCGGCACGCTGAACCGGGCCAGACCGACGCCGACCGGCTGCGGGTAGGTGTCACCGCAGATCCGGACCGCGCCCGCATCGTCCGCGGCGTGCTCCAGGCAGACCGCGTCCCCGACCTTGGTACCGTCCGCCAGCGGCAGCGCGGCGGCGGTGTGCGGCTGGCCGGAGGCCCGGTAGCTGACGGTGGAGTACGAACCGCCGCCGGTGTTCAGCTGGGTGACGACGCCCTCCACTCTCACCGGGTGGGCGCCGATCCGGTCGGCCTGATCGGCCTGACGCCAACCGAGCAGGCACATGCCGACGGCCAGCACGGCGCTGAGCACGGCGGTGAGGTACCAGCCACGGCCCAACCGCGGAGCGCGCGGCGGGGGGACGGTCGCGGATCGCATGGTTCCTGTCCTGGCTTGCCTTCGGAGCCTGGGACGAGGCCCCGCCGCCCGCGGTGACGGGCGGAGTGTGGTGAGGGTACGGAGTGAGCTGTCCGGGATCGTATCCGCTGGCGGGCCCTCAGGTCACGGCGAAGGGGGAATCAGACAGGACGGCCGGCAACGGAGTTCGGCGGCACACGAAGGACTTCCCGGGTGCACACGAAGGAAGTCCCAAGCGCAGCACGGGAATGCGGCTACCCACGGGTAGCGGGGCGTCAGCGCCGCCGGTACACCAGCCGTCCGGCCAGTACGGTGGCCAGACAACTCCCGGGACGCACAACCACGGTCCCGACCACGGCGGCCCCACCGGCGACGGGCTCGACCACGACGGCCTCACCTTCAGCGGGCTCGACCACGGCAGCCTCACCGACCGCAGCATCGATCGCGGGCGCCGCGAAGTCCGCGAAGTCCGCGAAGTCCGCGGGCGCCACGTACTCCGCGAACACCGCGAAGTCCGCCCGGCCACCCACCGCCAGCCGCCCGTAAGCCGCCTCGGCGAGCGGCAGCACGGCGAGCGGATCCAACGGGCCCTCGACCTCCGCGGCACCCGGAGGCGCCGCCAGGGTGGTCAACCCCGAGCGGGTCACCGCCGTCCGCACCGAGGCGCGGTCGAACGGCCCGGCCAGCGCCGTCACTCCGCACCCGAGCATCCGCTGCAGCCCGCGCCGGGCGCTCGCACCGCAGCGCGTCTCGTCGGTCGAGCCGGAGAGCGCCCCGGGCAGCGGTGCGTCCCCGACCCCCTCGCGCGGATCCGGGTGGTACGCGTGTTCCAGCAGCCGATGCCCGTACGGGTTGCGCAGGCCCGGTGTGAGCAGCGCCGTGCCCCAGTCGCGCAACCTGGCCCCGGGGTGGGCGGCCGCGAGCTCCTCGCGGGGGCCCAGGGCCGCGATCCGGCCGTCCTGCACCAGCACCGCCCCGTCGGCGACGGACGGGGCGGTGGGGTCGGCCGGGTCGGGCAGCACGAGGGCCGCCCGGTGCAGGGTCAGGACCAAGGAGGCGCTCAGCGGTTGTCGAGGATCTTCAGTTCGGGGTGCGCGGTGCCGCCCTCGATCGCGGTGGAGGCGATGTGCGAGGCGATCCGCGGGTCGACCGGGTCGTTGGCCGGGTCGTCCAGCACCCGCAGGTGCTCGTAGGTGGTCGAGCGCTGGGCCGGGACGCGGTCGGCGGCCCGGATCAGGTGGATCAGCTCGGTGAGGTTCGAGCGGTGCTTCGCGCCGGCCATCGAGACGACGTTCTCCTCCAGCATGACCGAGCCCAGGTCGTCCGCGCCGTAGTGCAGCGACAGCTGGCCGGCCTCCTTGCCGGTGGTCAGCCAGGAGCCCTGGATGTGGGCGACGTTGTCGAGGAAGAGGCGGGCGATCGAGATCATCCGCAGGTACTCGAAGACGGTCGCCTGGGTCGACCCCTTCAGGTGGTTGTTCTGCGGCTGGTAGGTGTACGGGATGAAGGCGCGGAAGCCGCCGGTGCGGTCCTGCACGTCACGGATCATCCGCAGGTGCTCGATGCGCTCGGCGTTGGTCTCCCCGGTGCCCATCAGCATGGTGGAGGTGGACTCCACGCCCAGGCCGTGCGCCGCCTCCATGATCTCCAGCCAGCGCTCGCCGGACTCCTTGAGCGGCGCGATGGCCTTGCGCGGCCGCTCCGGCAGCAGCTCGGCGCCGGCGCCCGCGAAGGAGTCCAGGCCGGCCCGGTGGATCCGGGTGATGGCCTCCTCGATCGACACGCCCGAGATCCGCGACATGTGCTCGACCTCGGAGGCGCCCAACGAGTGGATCACCAGCTGCGGGAACTCCGCCTTGATGGCCGAGAAGGCGCGCTCGTAGTACTCGACGCCGTAGTCCGGGTGGTGGCCGCCCTGGAACATGACCTGGGTACCGCCCAGCTCGACCGTCTCCGCGCAGCGGCGCAGGATCTCGTCGAGGTCGCGGGACCAACCCTTGTCACTCTTCGGCGGCACGTAGAAGGCGCAGAACTTGCACGCCGTCACACACACGTTGGTGTAGTTGATGTTGCGCTCGATGATGTACGTCGCGATGTGCTCGGTACCGGCGTAGCGGCGGCGGCGCACCGCGTCGGCGGCCGAGCCGAGCGCGTGCAGCGGCGCCGAGCGGTACAGCTCCAGCGCCTCCTCCGGGGTGATCCGGCCGCCGGCCGCGGCCCGGTCGAGCACGGCCTGCAGGTCGGTGCTGGGCGCATCGAGGGTGGTCGCTGCGAGCTCGGACACCTGTCGGCCTTCTCTCTCTCGGTACCGCGTTCGCACGGCGGTCTTTGGTGGTTCCTGGTACGGCCGAACCAGCCTACGCCAGCCCCCCGCGCGGCCCGCGCCAGGCCTCACGGCACCTTCCGCATGGTCCCGGAGGGGTTGCCGGCGTCGGGGTCGACGGAGGTGAAACGGATCGTTCCGTCCTTCTGCAGGGTGAGCGTCTCCGAGCTGGATCCGCCGCTGCACGCCCCCGGGAACGAGGAACGGACGAGCCGGGAGGTGAAGACGAGCCTGTCCGGTGACACCGAGTCGAGCCGCCAGGTGCCGTCGCAGCTCACCGAGATCAGGCCGGTGACCTCGTTCCGGCTGGTGACGGCGTCCTGCCCGATCGCGGCCGGGACGATCGCCAGGGTGGTCGTGCCGGCCGGCAGGCCCCTGGCGGTGGTCATCTCGCCGCGCCAGGTGCCGAGGAACGCGGCCGGGACGACGCTCGGGCCCGTGGTCGTCGCGGTGGGGGCGGGCGTCGTCGCCGTGGCGGCGGTGGCGGTGGGCGTCGTCGCCGTCGGCACGTCCGCGCGGGGCGACGGCGGCGGCTGGGTGGTGCCGGCCGGGGAGGTCGACGCGGAGGCGGTCGTGGCGGCCTTCGTGCTCGCCGGATCGGACTTCCCCAGCCACTGGTAGAGGCCGTAGCCACCACCGGCGAGGACCAGCACGGCGGCCACCGCCCCGGCGAGGGCTGCCGCGCCCCGCCGGCCCTGCCGGTCCTGCCCCGGTGTCGGCGCCGGCCCGCTCTCCGGCGACCCACCTCCAGGACCCCCGTTCCCGACCGGCACGCCCTCCCCGAACGTGGGCGTCCGCACCGCCCATCCGTCCGCCGACCCCGGTCTCGCCCCCGACGACGCTCCCAACGACGCCCCCGACGACGCCCCCGCCCCCGACCCCGGCCAGGACCCCGGCCCCGGCACGGGCCCCGGTCCGAACCCCGCACCGCCGCCACCGGCACCGCCAACTCCGCCGACACCGCCGCCGCCGCCGACAGCGGCCGCCCCACGCCCCTCACCGAGCCCCGTGCCCTGCTCCCCCTCCAGGTCCAGCAGCTCGACGGCACTGCGCCCGACCGCCGCCGCCAGCTCGGGCGGCAGCCACCCGCCGCGCCCGAGCCGGAAGGCGGCCGCGCCGTCGGCGTCCAGCCGCTCCCGCAGCTGCTGCGGCGTGGGGCGGGCCGCGGGGTCCTTGGCCAGGCAGGCCAGCACCACCGGGTGGAGCGCCCCGGAGAGCCCGGACAGGTCGGGTTCCTCGTGCAGCACCCGGTAGAGCAGCACCGCGACGCTCACCCCCTCACCGAAGGGGTGCACCCCGGTGGCCGCGAAGGCGAGCACCGCGCCGAGCGAGAACACGTCGCTCGCCGGCCCGGCGGGCATGCCGTTCGCCTGCTCCGGCGACATGAACCCGGGCGAGCCGACCACGTAGCCGGACTGGGTGAGCCCGCTGGTCGCGTCGAGCGCGCGGGCGATCCCGAAGTCGATCAGACGCGGCCCGTCGAGGGTGAGCAGCACGTTGGACGGTTTGACGTCGCGGTGCACCAGCCCGAGCCCGTGCACGTGGCCGAGCGCCTCGGCCAGCCCGACGCCGAGCGTCCGGACGGCGGGCTCGGGCAACGGTCCGAAGTCGCGGACGGCGACGCCGAGTGCGGGGCCGGCGACGTAGCCGGTGGCCACCCAGGGGTGCTCGCCCTCGGTGTCGGCGTCCAGCACCGGCGCGGTCCAGGTGCCGCCGACCCGGCGGGCCGCCTCGACCTCCTGCCGGAACCGGGCCCGGAACTCGGCGTCCTCGGCCAGTTCGCCGCGGACCACCTTGACGGCGACCGTTCGGCCGCCGGCCGTCCGGCCGAGGTAGACCCGGCCCATCCCGCCCGCGCCGAGCCGCCGCAGCAACCGGTAGCCGCCCACCTGGCGCGGGTCGTCCGTCCCCAGTGCCTGCATTCCCGCACGCTCCCCTCGACCGGCCGGCCCGCACCATCCGCGAGCGGACCGCGAGCAGACCGTACCGGGCGGGAAGGCGTCGGAGTGCCACAACCTGCGGCACTCCCCGTGCGGGTCGGCCACCCGGACCAAACCCCGGACCGGACCGGACCCCGGACGGTCCCCGCGCTCCGCCTCAGACCACCACGGACGCCGGCTCCAGCTCCGCCTTCGGCTCCAGCAGCCGGACCCGGACGTCCGGCGCGAAGCCGCTGTCGTGCGCGACCCGGCGGGCGAACTCGGTCATGCCCGCCAGCTGCCGCTCGCCGAGCGAGAAGTCCAGCGCCTCACTGAAGTACCGTTCCAGCACCCCGGCGTCGAACGCCTCCCAGCGGGCGGCCTGTTCGGCCACCTCGCGGGCCTCCACCAGCGAGAGGTCACGGGACTGCAGGAAGGCCCGGTGCACCGCTGCGGTCAGGGCCGGGCGGCGCTCGGCGAAGTCGCGGCGGGCGGCCCAGACGGCGAAGACGAACGGCAGCCCGGTCCACTCCTTCCACATCGCGCCGAGGTCGTGCACCGCGAGGCCCTGCGCGGCCGCCTGCCCGAGGTAGGCGCGCAGCGCCGGGTCCCCGATCAGCACGGCGGCGTCCGCCTCGGCGAGCATCGCGTCCAGGTCGGGCGGGCAGCTGAAGTACTCCGGACGGACGCCCTCGCGCTCCTCCAGCAGCAGGCGCGCCAGCCGGACGGAGGTCCGGCTGGTCGAGCCGAGGGCGACCCGGCGGCCGTCCAGCTCGGACAGCGGAAGCTTGCTGACGATCACGCAGGACATCACCGGGCCGTCGCTGCCGACCGCGATGTCCGGCAGGACGAGCAGTTCGTCCGCGTGCCGCAGGTACTCCACACAGGTGATCGGACCGATGTCGAGAGAACCGCCGACCAGTTGGTCGCTCAGCTTCTCCGGAGTGTCCTTGGTGAGATCAAGATCGAGCAGATTGCCGGTCCTGGCCAGGCCCCAGTAGAGAGGGACGCAGTTCAGGAACTGAATATGCCCTACCCGCGGCCTGACCGGGGTGTTCTCCTCGGGCTCCCGCGTTTCCGCATCCGGTACCGACACTGCGCCGCTCCCTCGCTGTTCGTGCGCGCCTCCCCCGCAGCGTAAGCCCGCTGATCGGGCCGCCCCTCACCGGCCTCACGACACGCCCACGGGCCTTACGACACGCCCTGTCCGCCCCGCAAGCCACCCCTGGTCGTCACAGCGACCGCATGCTAGCGTTGCCCTCAGTTGCAGTTTGATTCCCCTTGCAGTACTTGAAGCCTGCGGAGCATGTAACCGCAGGCTTTTTGTAGTTTTTCAGCAATATCGAAAAACTCCGGACCCGTCCGGAGGCAGGGCGATCAGCGCAGCGGACCGGGCGCCACACGGTGTGGTCCCCAACACGTCCCTCGCAAGGAGAACGGCATGGCTCAGGGAACCGTCAAGTGGTTCAACGCTGAGAAGGGCTTCGGCTTCATCGCCCAGGAGGGCGGCGGCCCCGACGTCTTCGTCCACTACTCCGCCATCAACGCGAACGGTTTCCGCTCGCTGGAGGAGAACCAGGCGGTCACCTTCGACGTCACCCAGGGTCCGAAGGGCCCGCAGGCGGAGAACGTCACCGCTATCTGATCATCCTCTGATGACCTGATCGCTCGGGACCCTCTCGGGTCCGCCGGCGGCCTTGCGGCCGTCACCATGAGCACAAGAGCAGTACCCAAGGGGGCCCGCCGTTCGGTGGGCCCCCTGCCTTTTGCTTCCGCCTTCTGCTTCTGTCGTTTGCTTCCGTCCTCCGCTTCCGTCCTCCGCTTCCGTCCTCCGCTTCCGTCCTCCGCTTCTGCGCGCCCGGGTCGGGGCGCCACCGGGTCAGGCCGGGAGCGTCCAGCGCTGGTTGGCGCCCGCGTGACAGTCCCAGATGATCAGGCGGCTGAAGTCGGCGGTACTCCCGTACTGGACGTCCAGGCAGCGGCCGGAGACCGGGTTGACCAGCGTGCCGTCCGCGCGGGGCTGCCAGCGCTGGGCGCCGGTGCCGTTGCAGGCGTAGAGCTGGACCGGGGTCCCGCCGTCCGTCCAACCGTTCGTCACGTCCAGGCACTTGCCGAAGGCCCGCAGTGTGTCGTCCTGCTGGACGCTCCAGTCCTGGGCCCCGGTGGAGTTGCAGTGGTACAGCTGCACGGCGGTCCCGTCGACCGTCGCCGCCCGGTTGACGTCCACGCACTTCCCGGCCAGTCCGGTGACCGGGCCGCTCGGCCGGGGGGTGTGCCAGCGCTGTTCGGCGGCGCCGCCGCAGTCCCGCAGGCGCAGCCGGCCGGCCGACGGTTGCAGGCAGCGGCCCGAGGCCCGGTGCAGGATCGTGGTGTCCGGCCGGACCGTCCACCCCTGGGCCGCGGTGCCGGTGCAGGGCCGCAGCCGGACGTCGGCGCCGTCGGCCGTGCCGGCTGGCTGCAGGCAGCCGCCCGCCATCCCGATGGAGCCGTCCGAACCGACCGTCGCCTCCTGGACCGCCGTGCCCTCGCAGCCGGCCGTCCGCACCGCCTCGTCGGCGTTCGCCGCGGCGGCGCCGGCGTCCAGGCAGGAGCCGTCGGAGCCGGTGATCCGGCCCGACCAGGTGGAGACGGCGGCCGATGCCGCCACCTCGACGGCGCCGCTCAGCCGTGGTGCCCGGGAGGACGACCCGACCGTGATGCCGTACCGCCCGCCGGGCACCCCCCAGCCGTGCACCTGCGCGTCCCAGGTGGCGAAGGAGGACCGGTCGAGCCGCAGGGTCACGTGCTGGGAGCGGCCGGGGGCGAGGGTGAGCTTGCCGAACGCCTTGAGCTGCTGCGGGGGCTCGCCCGCCGCCGACGGGAAGGCGACGTACAGCTGGGGCACCTCGGTGCCCGTCCGAGTGCCGCGGTTGGCGACGTCGAAGCCGACCTGGACCAGCCCGGCGGCGTCCGGCCCGGTCACGGTGAGGCCGCTGTAGTCGAAGGAGGTGTACGAGAGGCCGTGGCCGAAGGGGAACAGCGGCGCCACCCCGGCCCGGTCGTACCAGCGGTAGCCGACCTCCAGCCGCTCGGTGTAGTGGTAGGCGCCGTCGGTGCCGGGGTACTGGTCGGCACCCTGGATCGGCGTCGCCGCCGCCGAGACCGGGAAGGTCACCGGGAGCCGGCCGCCCGGGTCGGCGTCGCCGAACAGCACGTCGGCGAGCGCGGTGCCGCTCTGTTCGCCGGGGTACCAGGCCTCCAGCACGGCCGGGACGGTGTCCAGCCACGGCATCACCACCGGGCCGCCGGTGTCGAGCACCACCACGGTCCGCGGATTGGCCCGGGCGACGGCCCGGATCAGCGCGTCGTCGGCCGGGGCCAGGTCCAGGGACGGGCGGTCCTCGCCCTCGCGCTCCTCGTCGCCGACCACGACCACCGCGACGTCCGCGGCGGCTGCCACGGCCGCGGCGGCCGCGGGGTCGGCACCGGCGTCGTGGCGGACGGAGACGCCCGACCCGGCCCGCGCGGTGATCCCGCCGAGCGGCGAGACGGTGTACTCGGGGTACGGGGTGACGTGCGAGGAGCCGTAGCCGCCGGTGTAGGCCCGGTCGGCCCAGGGGCCGATGACGGCGATCGACTTCAGCCGGGCCGCGTCCAGCGGCAGCGCGGCCCGGTCGTTCTTCAGCAGCACCGTGCCGGCGACGGCGGCCGCGCGGGCGTCCCGGGCGCCGGCGCCGGGGTCGGCCCCGGCCGTCCCGCCGCCGTCCAGGGCGCCGCTGCGGACCATCAGCCGCAGCACCCGGCGCACCTGGTCGTCTAGGACCGCCGGTGCGAGCCGCCCGTCGGCCACCGCACCGGCCAGCTCCGCGAAGTAGGTGGAGCCGCCGAACTCCTGGTCCAGCCCGGCCGCGGCGGCGTTCACGGCGGAATGGGTGGCGGGGTAGTCGGAGCCCACCGCCCCGTCGAAGCCCCACCGGCCCTTCAGCACGTCCCGCAGCAGTGGGAAGTGCTCGCAGGCCCAGATCCCGTCGACCGGGTTGTAGCCGCACATCGCCGACCAGGCCCGGCCGTCCTGGACGGCCGCCCGGAAGGCCGGCAGCTCGATCTCCTGCAGCGTCCGCTCGTCCACCTCGGAGCTGTACGACTGGCGGTTGGCCTCCTGGTTGTTCGCCGCGTAGTGCTTGACCTGCGCCGCGACGCCCTGCGCCTGGATGCCGCGCACCTCGGCGGCGGCGATCCGCCCGGCGAGGAACGGGTCCTCGCCCAGCGTTTCGAAGTTCCGCCCGCCCTGCGGCACCCGCACGATGTTGACCATCGGCGCGTACAGCACGTGGTAGCCACGGGCCTTGGCCTCGCGGCCCAGCACCGAGCCGTAGCCGGTCGCGAGGTCCGGGTCGAAGGCGGCGGCCAGCGAGACCGGGGCCGGCATCGCGGTGGCCGGCTGCCCGTCCCGGATGCCCGCGGGCCCGTCGGTCAGCAGTAGTGGCGGGATGCCCAGTCGGGGCACGCCCTCGACGTAGCCGACCGAGTGCACGTCCTGCGGGGCCCAGATCCCTTGCAGCAGGGTCGCCTTCTCGTTGGTCGTCAGCTGCCCGAGCAGCGACTCGACCCGTTGTTCCAACGACGCCGCCGATGCCGACCCGGGGCCGGGAACCGCGGCGGACGAGGACGGGGCGGACGCGGAATCGGCGGACGGGGAGGCGATGGACGGGGACGGGGCGGACGGGGATGTGGACGCGCCCGCGGAGGTCACGGCGGGCGTCGGGGTTGCGGTGGGGGCGGAGGAGTCGGCGGACGCAGGGGCGGGGGTCGCGCAGGCGGCCAGCAGGCAACCGCCCAGTCCGGCGACGAGGATTCGCGTACAGGAGGAGATGCGTCGCATGGTGCACCGATCGGCGTGGGGGGCGCGTGGGGGAACGCCGAGATAGCGACCTCACGGTCCGACTATCTGACGGTATGTCATATATAACCGCCCGCCACCTGCCCGAACCGTGCTCCGCCCACTTCGACGGCGTGTCCGCGACGCGTTCCGCCCACCGGCTCCGCGCGTCCGAACCGCCCGCACCACCCGCGCCGGCCGTGCACTCCCGTACCGCACACCCGGGCTCCGCCGCGCCGCCGCGCCGCACTCCCTGCACGCCCGAGCGGCGGGCACGGCGACAACGCGAAAGCCCGCCCCCGCGCCGGACGGCGGCAACGCAGAGGCCCGCCCCCGCGCCGGACGGCGCGGGGGCGGGCCTGCGTGAACCCGGGTCAGGCGGCCGCCGGGGCCGCCTCCTTGCCCGAGGCCTGGGCCGGGATCGAGGCCGAGCCGTCGAGCAGCTCGCCGGTCGGGTTGTTGTACGCGACCAGGTCGAGGGTCTTCTCGCGGGCGGCCACCAGGATCGGCACGACGGCCTGGCCGGCGACGTTGGTCGCGGTGCGCATCATGTCGAGGATCGGGTCGATCGCGAGCAGCAGGCCGACGCCCTCCAGCGGCAGACCGAGCGTCGACAGGGTCAGCGTCAGCATCACGATCGCACCGGTGAGACCGGCCGTGGCGGCCGAGCCGATGACCGAGACGAAGGCGATCAGCAGGTAGTCCTTGATGCCGAGGTCGATGCCGTAGACCTGGGCGACGAAGATCGCGGCCAGCGAGGGGTAGATCGCGGCGCAACCGTCCATCTTGGTCGTCGCGCCGAACGGCACGGCGAACGAGGCGTACTCGCCCGGCACCCCGAGGCGCTCGGTGACGCGGCGGGTGACCGGCAGGGTGCCGACCGAGGAGCGGGATACGAAGGCCAGCTGGATGGCGGGCCAGGCGCCCTTGAAGAAGTTCAGCGGGTTGAGGCCCGCGGCGAACCTCAGCAGCAGGGAGTAGACGCCGAACAGCACCAGCGCGCAGCCGACGTAGATGTCGACGGTCAGGGTCGCGAAGGGCTCCAGCAGGTCCCAGCCGTACTTGGCGACGGACTTGCCGATCAGGCCGAGGGTGCCGAGCGGCGAGAGGCGGATGACCCACCAGAGCGCGGTCTGGATCAGCTCCAGCACGGACTCGCTGAGCTTGAGGACCGGCTCGGCCTTGCTGCCGAGCTTGAGGATCGCCGCGCCGGTCACGATCGCCAGGAAGACGATCTGGAGGACCTCGACCTCGGTGAAGGCCGTCACGATGTTGGTCGGGAAGATGCCGGTCAGGAAGTCGATCCAGCTGCCCGTGGACTTCGGCGCCTTGAGGCCCTCGGTCTTGAGGTCGGTGCCCTCACCCGGGTTGGTCAGCAGGCCCAGGCCCAGACCGATCCCGACCGCGATCAGCGAGGTGATCGCGAACCAGAGCAGGGTGCGGACGGCCAGCCGGGCCGCGTTGGTCACGTTCCGCAGGTTGGCCACGGACACCACGATCGCGGTGAACACCAGCGGCGGGACGGCCAGCTTCAGCAGCTGGACGAAGATCTTGCCGATGGTCTCCAGGGTGGTGGCCAGCCAGGAGATGTCGGCGGTGCGGGCCAGGTAGCCGAGGCCGGCGCCGAGCACGAGGCCGGCGACGATCTGGACCCAGAACGGGGTCTTGCGGATTCGGGCGAGCACGGACGGCGACGTGGTCGCCTCGGGCGCTGTGGGCATGGCAGTGCGGCTCCGGGGGAGGGCGTTGCTGACGGTGGGGTGGGGCGGGGAAGGCGGCACGGCGCGCGGGCCGGGCAGGGAGGAGCCGGGCCCCGGTCAGGGGCGTGCCGCCCGCATACAGCTCATGGCGCGACAACGGCGCGGGCTGTCCACAGCACCGGGCAGGCAGCACGGGCGGGCGGCGGTGGGCGTCGCGCCCAGGCCGTGCATCCGGAGTGCTCCTGAGGTGGTCATGGCCGACACGTTAGCAGTAAAGGTTTGAGATGTTCAAAGTTGTTGTTTGAGATGTGGGTGCACACCGATCAAATCCGGACACGAACGAGGCTGATGCCCCATCAGCTCGACCTCGGCCCTCGATTGACCGGCGCTGGTTATACGTATAACTTGGAGGGCACCCCCGCCCACCCCTGCCCGGAACGGAGAGCCGTCCATGGGCTATCTCGCCCTGCTCCGCGCCCCGCACGTCAGCCGCCTCCTCTTCGGCACCCTGCTCGGCCGCCTCCCGGCCGGCATGACCGCCCTGGTGATCGCGCTGGCCCTGCGCGAGGCCGGTGCGCCGTACAGCCGGATCGGGCTGGCCACCGCGGCCTACGCGATCTCGGCCGCCGTCGGCGGACCGGTGCTGGGGCGGATCGTGGACCGCACCGGGCAGCCGCGGGTGCTGCTCGCCTCCGCCGTGATCGCCGGCGGCGGCTACGCGCTGCTGGCACTCGCACCCGGCTCGGCGGTCGCCGCACCGCTCGGCGCCGCCGTCGCCGGACTGGCCATGCCGCCGCTCGAACCCTGCCTGCGCTCGCTCTGGCCCGACGTCGTCGAGGACGAGCAGCTCGACACCGCGTACGCCTTCGACTCCGCCTCGCAGCAGATCCTCTACGTGGCCGGCCCGCTCGCGGTGGCCGGCATCGCGGGCGCGGTCAGCCCGGTGGCGGCGCTCTGGGTGGCCGCCGCCCTGGGGCTGGCCGGGGCCCTGATCGTGGCCACCGCCGCACCGGCCCGGGCCTGGCAGGCGCCGCCGCGCGCGCACTCCTCCGGTCTGCTCGGACCGCTCCGCTCCCCCGGCCTGGTCCTGCTGCTGATCGGCCTGGCCGGCGCGGGCTGGGCGGTCGGCGCGCAGAACGTGTTGTTCATCGCGTACGCCGAGGCCCACGAGGGCGGCCTGCCCGGCGGTGCCGGGACGCTGCTGGCGCTGGCGGCGCTCGGCGGCCTGCTGGGCGCGCTGGCCTACGGCGCGGTGAAGTGGCGCAGCAGCACCGCCACCCGGACGTGGATCATGGCGCTCGGGATGGCCGTCAGCTACGTCCCGCTGGTGCTGCTGCCCGGTCCGCTCGCGATGGCGGGGCTGGCGTTCCTCTCCGGGATCGGGCTGGCGCCGCTGCTGGCGGCCGCGTTCGTCCTGGTCGCGGAGCTGGCGCCGGTCGGCACGGTGACCGAGGCGTTCGCCTGGCTGGTGACGCTGTTCGCGACCGGCAACTCGCTCGGCTACGCCGTCTCCGGCAACCTCGCCGAGGGGTCGCTGAGCTCGGTGGCGCTCTGCGCGGCCGGCGGCATCGGGCTGGGCGCGCTGCTGCTGTTCGGCGCACGCCGCTGGTTCCGGCCCGCCCCGGCCGACGCCGCGCCCGCCGCGACCGCCGCGACCACGCTGGCCGAACCGGTGCCGGCGGCCTGAGGCCGGAGCACTCCCCGCAGTCGTGACTGCGCCCGTCGGACCGGGTGGTCTGGCCGACGGGCGCAGTCGCTTTCGTGTCGCCCCTGCGGCCGTCCTCCCCGCAGTCCCGGCGATCCCGGCACCCCGACGCTCCCGGCGATCCCGGCACCCCCCGACGCTCCCGGCGGCCCCCCGGGCTCAGGCCGCGGCGGTCGAGGAGCGCAGGACCAGCGAGGTGGCCAGCGGTGGCACCGCCGCGACCGGCTCGCCGCGGAGCAGGTCGGCGAGCGCCGCCACGCCGGCCCGGCCCAGCTCCTCGCCGGGGAGGTCGACGGTGGTGAGCGGCGGGGCGAGCAGCGCGGCGACCGGGACGTTGTCGATGCCGACCACCGAGAGGTCGGCGGGGACGCGCAGCCCGAGTTCGACGGCCGCCTGGTAGACCCCGGAGGCCACCACGTCGTCGTCGCAGATCACCGCGCGCGGGCGGTCCGGGTGCTCCAGCAGCCGGTGGGCGACGCTGTGGGCGGCCGGCTGGCCCTCGTTGAGGCTGACCCCGAACTCGACCACGTCCAGGCCGAGCGCCTCGGCCGCCCGCTCGAACGCGGCCTGACGGACCCGGAAGGTGTACGCGGAGTGGGTGGAGCGCAGCCGGCCGATCCGGCGGTGGCCGAGCGCGGCCAGGTGCTCGACGGCGGCGCGCATGCCGCCGGCCACGTCCAGCTCGATGGTCGGGCGGGCCCGATCCGTCCCGGGATCGGCGTCCAGGAAGACCGCGGGGGTGTCGGCGGGCAACTCGCCGAGCTGGCTGTCGTCCGGGGAGCAGATCAGCAGGCCGTCGAACCGGCTGGTGGTGGCGGCCTCGGCCAGGGTGGCGCTCCCCCAGCCCGAGCTGACCACGACCGCGAGGCCGTGCTTGCCGGCCTCCTCGTGGACGCCCTCCAGCACCCGGCCGAAGAACGGGCCGAGGATGTTCGGCACCGCCAGCAGGATCATGCCGCTGCGGCCGAGGCGCAGCTGCCGGCCGGCGGCCTGCGGGCGGTAGCCGAGGCTGCGGGCAGCCTCCCGGACCCGCTCCCGGGTGGCGTCGGAGACCCGGCGGCCGGCCTCGGAGCCGGAGAACACCAGGGAGACGGTGGCCTGCGAGACCCCGGCGAGCCGGGCGACGTCGCGCCCGGTGGGGCGGCGGACGGGGGCCGGCCAGGTGCCGCTCGCCGGTTCACCCGGCCCCTCGGGCACGCCGGACGCACGCGGCGCGCGCGGGGCGGCTCCGGCGGGAGGCCCGGCGCCCGCGCCATCGGCGTCGAAGCCGTCGGCGCGCGGAGTCCCGGAGCTCGGGGTGTCGGAGCTCGGAGTCCCGGAGCTCGGAGTCCCAGAGCTCGGGGTGTCGGCGGCGGGGTCGGGTGCGGGCACGGCGGCGGCGCGGCTCAGTTCTGCGCGGCGGCCGCACGGGCGGCGTCGTCGGCGGCGTCCTCCTCCGCGTTCTGCGCCGCGATCCGGTCCTTCGTGCGGTTGCGCAGGCCGTCGACCTTGCCGGAGATCTGGGCCGACATCTCGTCGCGCTGCTTGCTCAGCAGGACGTAGCTGAGCGGCGCCGAGACCACCGCGGCCAGCAGGAAGAGGAAGACCACGCCGAGCTCGCCCCGGACCGGGATCAGCTGGAAGTGGCCGAGCAGCAGGGCGACCAGCAGGCAGCCCAGGAAGATGCTGACCCGCAGGGAGGTGTAACGGAGCGTGGCGTGCGACTTGTTGCTCACATTGCTGCTCACCGGGGACACGTCCTTCTCTGCGCGGGGGCTGGGCCGGTCTCCCAGTGAAGCATGCCCGACGCCCCGCGCGGGGAACGGGTGGCCCGTCCCCCGCGACCCACCGTCCTCGGCCCGCCGTGCCCGGGGCCGATCGGCGCGTCCGGCCGTGGCGTCGGCACCGGCCGGGGCGGTCAGCGCAGGTCGAGCCACATGGTGACGTCGTCCCGGTCGTCCCCGGGGGCGACCCGGATGGTGCCGGGCACCCGGCCGACCTCGACGTAGCCGCAGCGCCCGTAGAACCGCTCCAGGCCGAGCCCGCCGCGGACGTAGAGCCGCAGGCCGGCCAGCCCCCAGTCCCGGGCGAGCCGCTCGGCCTCGGCCATCAGCTCCGCGCCGTGGCCCCGCCCCTGCAGCTCGGGGTGGACCATCACCCGGCTGAGCAGCCGCCAGTGGTCCATCGGCGCGAACCGCATCGACTCGAAGAAGAGCATCCCGGCCGCCCGGCCGGTCTCCGCCTCGTGCGCGACCAGCAACCGGTCCGGGCCGGACGGCGCGACCTCCGCAAACTGCTTCTCCGCGGTGACCCAGACCTCGTCCTCCGTCACCGGGGCGACGAAGCCGACGGCGCCGCCCGCGTTGGTGGCGTCGGTCCAGAGCCGGACGAGGTCCTGCCGCAGCTCGGTGTCGAGGTCGGGATCGAGCGTGAAGGTGAGTGCCATGGCCGTCGAGCCTATCCGTGCCCCACGACACCCCACGAGGACCGCCGACCTTCCACGACGCCTTTCGGCGGGTCCTAGGACAGGGCCGGAACGGTGCGGTCGGCCCGGTCCTCGCGGTTCGCCCCCAGGGCCAGGCAGAGCAGGACGGCCACCGCGCAGAGGGCGCCGGCCGCGTACCAGGCGAGGTCGTAGTCGCCGAACGCGTCCCGGGCCAGGCCGGCCAGGCCGGCCACCACCGCGGCGCCGATCTGGTGGCAGGCCAGCACCCAGCCGAAGACGATCGGCGCGTCCTGGCCGAAGTGGCGGCGGCAGAGCGCGACGGTCGGCGGCACGGTGGCCACCCAGTCGAGGCCGTAGAAGATCACGAAGGCCAGGATCGGCGGCTCCAGCGAGCCCGCGAAGAGCTGCGGGAGCAGGAGCAGCGAGAGGCCGCGCAGCGCGTAGTAGACGACCAGCAGCAGCCGGGAGTCGAAGCGGTCGGTGAACCAGCCGCTGGCGATCGTGCCCACCACGTCGAAGACGCCGATCAGCGCGAGCAGGCTCGCCGCGGTGGTGACTGGCAGGCCGTGGTCGTGGGCGGCCGGGATGAAGTGGGTGCCGACCAGGCCGGCCGTGGTCGCGCCGCAGATCGCGAAGGAGCCGGCCAGCAGCCAGAACGCCCTGCTGCGGGCCGCGTCGCGGAGCACCCGCAGCGAACGGGCCAGCGCGCCGCCGCTCGGCACCGGGGCGGGCGGAGCCTCGGTGGCACCGTACGGGAGCAGGCCGAGGTCGGCGGGGCGCTCGCGCATCAGCAGCAGCACCGGGACGGCCACCGCGGTGGCGGCCAGCGAGACGACCACGACCGCGGAGCGCCAGCCGTGCTGCTCCACCAGCCAGGCGCCGACCGGCAGGAAGACCAGGTTGCCGGCGGCACCGGCCGCGGTGAGCACGCCGGTGACCAGGCCCTGCCGGGCCCGGAACCAGCGCCCGGTGACGGTGGTGGCGAAGGCGCCGGCCATCGAGCCGCTGCCGAGGCCGACCAGCACGCCCCAGCAGAGCACCAGTTGCCAGGGTTCGCGCATCAGCATGGTCAGGCCGGCACCGACGGAGATGGTGAGCAGCGCGCAGACCACCACCAGCCGCACGCCGAAGCGGTCCATCAGGGCGGCGGCGAAGGGGGCGGTGAGGCCGTAGAGGGCGAGGTTGACCGAGGTGGCGCTGGAGATCGTCGCCATCGACCAGCCGAACTCGTTGTGCAGCGCGTCCATCATCAGGCCGGGCGTGGAGCGGAAGCCGGCCGAGCCGAGCAGCACCAGCAGGGAGACCGCCGCCACCACCCAGGCGTAGTGCACCCGGGGCCCGCGCGGGCCGGCGGTGGCGGGAGCGGTCGTGGGAGCAGTGGCGGGAGCGGCGGCGTCGTGGAGTGTGGGGGAATCGTCGAGTGCGGGGGCGTTCCGTTCGTTCACGCGGCCGAGTCTCCCGAAGGGGCGGAACCCGGACGAGTGGCCTGACTGCCAGCTTTCGTAAGAATCGGGCCACCGGCCCGGCGTACGCTGGGGCCGACACGACGGCGGTGGACGAAGGGAGAGCGGGGTGGCCCACAAGGTCGCGGTGCTGGCGCTCAACGGGGTGATCGCCTTCGAACTGGGCATCCCGGCAAGGATCTTCGAGTCGGCCAGGGACGCCTCGGGTGCCCCGCTCTACCGGGTGGCCACCTGCACATTGGACGGCCGGCCGGTCGAGACCAGCACCGACTTCCGGGTGGCCGTCGACCACGGGCCCGAACTCCTGGAATGGGCCGACACCGTGGTCGTCCCGGCCTCCAAGGACCCGGGACCGATGCAGGTGGACGCCCGGCTCACCCCCGAGCTCGCCGCCGCACTGGCCCGGATCCGGCCCGGCACCCGGCTGGTGTCGATCTGCACCGGCTCCTTCGTGCTGGCCGCCGCCGGCCTGCTGGACGGCCGCCCGGCCACCACCCACTGGCGCTACACCGAGCGCTTCGCGGCGCTCTTCCCGGCCGTCCGCCTCGACCCGGACGTGCTGTTCACGGACGACGGCGACGTGCTCACCTCCGGCGGGGTGGCGGCCGGCGTCGACCTCTGCCTGCACATCGTCCGCCGCGACCACGGCAGCGCGGTGGCCAACACGGTGGCCCGCCACTGCCTGGTGCCGCCGTGGCGCGAGGGCGGCCAGAAGCAGTACGTCGAGCTTCCCCGCCCCAGTACGGAGCCCGGCAGCGGCACGGCCGCCGTCCGCTCCTGGGCGCTGGAGCACCTCGCGGAGCCACTGTCGCTGCGGCAGCTCGCCGACCGGGCCGGCATGAGCGTGCGGACCTTCACCCGGCGGTTCCGGGAGGAGACGGGCGCCAGCCCCGGCCAGTGGCTCACGGTGCAGCGCACCGAGCGGGCCCGGCAGCTGCTGGAACGCACCGATCTGACGATCGACCAGGTGGCCCGGGAGTCCGGCTTCGGCACCGCCGCCTCGCTCCGACTGCAACTGCGCGGCCGGCTGGACGTGGCGCCGAGCGCGTACCGGCGGACCTTCCGGACGGCCGAACGGGTCGGCTGACGGCCCGGCGGGCGGGGCCGGGGGCGGATCCGCGGGCGGGGCCGGGGCGGGGTCCGTGGCGCGGGGCCGCGGGCGGACCGACCGCGAGCCGCGGACGCGCGCCCTCCGGAAATGGCGCGAAAGTGAGTCCCCGGGCGACGGGAACCACTCCCCGACCGGACGGATTGGATGGCGACAGGCCGCACGCACCCCGAGCACGGCACGGCCGGCCGCCATCCAACCGCAGCGCACGGGCCCTGAACCCGCACGACCGCCCTCCGCACTCGCCAAGGAGCCACCACGCGATCGGCAGCGCACGGCCCCCCTGCTGACATGGTCCCCCTGGACAGCAGCACCGCAGCGGCGTTCGGGTGTTCCCTCGGCGTCCCCTCGCAACGAAGAGCTGCTCCCAAGCGTGATCAGTCGGATACATCACGTCAATGGGTTGTCCGAAATTCGGAATGGTTGCGTCAGGTTTCGGCCCGATGATCGCCGGACGGGCCCGGAGCGGATCGGACGCGCCCGCCGGAGCGGACCGGGTTCGCCTGGCGGACCGTCACTGCGCCAGCGCCGCCCAGTCCACGGCGGCCAGCGGGTCCACCGGGGCGGCGTCCGCGCCGATCTCGCACCAGACCCGCTTGCCCGAGCCGTCCGGGTACCAGCCCCAGCGGTCGCAGAGCAGCTCGACGAGTTCCAGGCCGCGGCCGTTGGTGGCGTCGGTGTCCGGGCCGGCGTGCCGAGGGGCGGGGGCCGCCTGGCTGGCGTCGGCGACCTCGACCCGGAGCGGGCCGACCGTCGCCGACTCGCGCACCCCGTCGGCGGCGCCGACCGGGCCGGGGCCGGCCCCCGGCTCGGCACCGTCCATCGGGAAGCAGAGCCGCAGGACTGCCGGACTACCGGTGTGCACCACGGCGTTGGTCACCAGCTCGGAGACGACCAGCACGACCGTCTCGGCGATCGGGGCGTCCGGGTCCACACCGTGGTTGAGCAGTCGCGAGCGCACCCACCGACGGGCCCGGCCGACCTCGGCGGGGTCCGCCTGCACCGCCAGCTGTACCTGTAGAACCTGCACCGCTCCACCACCCGCACTCGCAGTTCGGCCGCCGTCTCGATCGGGATCGGCCGTCCGACCGGCCCGGGCGCGCGCCGGGCCACCGCCTCCGGGCCTCCGCACGTCGCACCCGGCACGTCCGGCCCGCGCCATCTCGTCCGTCGCTCACCGGCCGCGACACGAATACGCCTCAGGATGAGTCGGCGGGAGGACCGCAGCAAGCGCTTCGGGCATATTCCAGCGATCGGGGGACAGGGCAGGGCATACTGTCCCGTTCACTCTCGCGAGCCTCGCACCGGCGCTCGTCCGACCGGGCCGACCGGCCGGACACGCAGGGCGAACCTACCGTCGGACGCCCCGCGGACCCGGGCCGCCACTCGCGAACCACCCGTGCGACATATGTCCAGGCCCCGTCGAACAGCTGCATCGGCGGCAGATCCCACGATGTGACGGTCCGAAACCCCGGGTCCTCCTCTTTCGCGGAATCCCGCCCACCCGCCGAAGGGCGGAGGATACCGTGGGGCGAGGCCGCGGAACGGCGGCGGTACGCGGCGGAACCCCATGGCAGGAGGGTGGGTTGACGGTGGCCACCCCCGGCGGCGCCCCGCGGTGGGACGAGCAGCTCCAGCGCCGCCTCGCCCGCGGCGAGGAGACGGCCCTCGGCGAGCTCTACGACCAGCTCGCGCCGATGGTGCACGGGCTGGCCGGGCGGATACTGGCCGACCAGGCCGCCGCCGCCCAGCTCACCCGGGAGATATTCGCCCACGTCTGGGAGCACCCCGAGGACTTCGATCCGGCCGAGGGCTCGCTCCGCTCCTGGATCGGCGCCCTGACCCACCGCCGCGCCGTGGACCGGCTCCGGATCCGGCGCGCGGCCGAGGCGGTCCCCGGCCACGGCGGCCTCGACGGCCACGACGGCCGTGACGGCTACGGCAACCGCGGTGACCGCGGCGGCGGTTGGAACGGACGCGCCGCCGGCGACGGCCGCGCCACCGACGACGGCCCCGCCGGCGACGGCGCCCGCCGCGGCGGGCGGCCCGGCGGGGGCGACCGGGTCGAGGAGGAGATCCGCGCCGTCGCCACCGCCGCCCGGATCCAGGTCGCGGTCGACTCCCTGCCGCAGACCCTGCGTGAGACCATCACGGTGACGTACTACGACGGCCGCACCTACCAGGAGACGGCCCGCCGGCTCGGCATCAGCGAACAGACCGCCAAGCAGCGGATGCGGCTCGGCCTGGAGCTGCTGGCCACCGAACTCGCCGCGGAGCGCGCCCGCCAGCGGCGGGCCCGCCCGGACGGCGACGACCGGCGGCAGGGCGGCTGCGGACAGCGGCACGGGAACGAGGACGGGGGCACGTGACGACCACCGAGGAGCAGCACGAGGCCCTGCGCTCGCTGCTCGGCGCCTGGGCCCTGGGCGCCTGCCCGCCGCACGAGGCCGCCGACCTGGAGCGCCACCTGCGGGCCTGTCCCGAGTGCGCCGACGAGGCCGCGCGGCTGCGCGAGGCGGCCGGCTGGCTCGCCGTCGACGAACCGCTCGACCAGCCCGGACCGCTCCGCCAGCAGGTGCTCGACTGGTGCCTGGCCCGGCGCCCCGCCGAGCTGCCCGTCCCGGCCTGGGGCGCACCCTACGCCGCGGAGACGGCGAAGTTGGACGCGCTGCTGCGCGACCTGGGCCCGGAGGAGTGGCAGGAGGTGGCCGAACTCCCGTGGCACGGCGGCACCGAGTACCTGCGCCCGGCCGAGGTGCTCTGCCACCTCGCGGCCGTGGACGGCTTCCTGGCCATCGCGCTCGGCATGCCCGACCCCGTCCCCGGCGGCCCCGCACCGGCCGGCGGGCGCCGGGTGCCGCCGCAGGACCAGGGAACGACCCCGCCGCGGGTGCCCGCCCAGGGCGGGCCGGCGGACGACGGCCTCCCGTGGGCCACGATCACCCGGCGCACCGCCCGGCTCGCCGCCGAGCAGGCCGGGCAGCCGCCGCAGCGGGTCCGTGCCCGGTGGCGCCGGCACTGCCACGAGCTGGTCCGCACCGCCGCGCTGGCCCCGCACGGCAGCACGCCGGTCGACTACGGCTTCGCGACCGTGCCGCTGCGCGACGCCTTCGTCGACCGGGCCTTCGAGACCTTCGTCCACGGCGAGGACGTGGCCCGCGCCGTGGCGTACCCGTACGACCCGCCGGCCCCGCAGCACCTGCGGCAGATGGTCGACCTGGCGGTCCGGATGCTGCCGCTCGCGCTGGCGGGGCTGCGCGCCGCCCGCCCCGAGCACGCCGGGGCGCCCACGGGCGCGCCGGACGGCCGTCGGACCGGGCGGCAGCTCCGGCTGGTGATCGACGGGCCGGCGGCCGGGGAGTGGCTGATACCCCTGGACGGCCCGGACGGCGGGCCGCCCGGCGGCGAGCCGGTGGCCTCGATGGTCCTGGACGGGCTGGAGTTCTGCCAGCTGGCCGCCGCACACCGCGATCCGGACCGGCTGCCGGTGGGCGAGCACGGCGACCGGGCCGCGATCCGCGAGGTGCTGCACGCCGCGCCGCTGCTGTCGCGCCCGTAGCCGCGGAACGCCGCCCCGGGCGCCGGGCATCAGGCCCGAGCGCCGGGCGTCAGGCGTCAGGCGCCGGGCGTCAGGCGAAGACGACCGTGCGGCTGCCGTTGAGCAGCACGCGGTGCTCGCTGTGCCACTTCACCGCGCGGGCCAGCGCCTGGCACTCGACGTCCCGTCCGAGCGCGACCAGCTGGTCCGGGGTGACGTCGTGGGTCACCCGGGCCACCTCCTGCTCGATGATCGGGCCCTCGTCCAGGTCGGCGGTGACGTAGTGCGCCGTGGCACCGATCAGCTTCACGCCGCGGGCGTGCGCCTGGTGGTACGGCTTGGCGCCCTTGAAGCTCGGCAGGAAGGAGTGGTGGATGTTGATCACCCGGCCGGACAGCGCCGTGCAGAGCTCGTCCGAGAGCACCTGCATGTAGCGGGCCAGCACGACCAGCTCGACGTTCTCCTTGGCGACCAGGTCCAGCAGCTGCTGCTCGGCCTCGGCCTTGGTGTCCCGGGTGACCGGGATGTGGTGGAACGGGATCCCGTAGCCCTCGGTGAGGTCCCGGAAGTCGGTGTGGTTGGAGACCACCGCGGCGATCTCCACCGGCAGCGCACCGATCCGGGTGCGGAACAGCAGGTCGTTCAGGCAGTGCCCGAACTTGCTGACCATCAGGACGATCCGCATCCGCTCCTCGGCCGGGTGGATCTGCCAGTCCATCCCGAACGAGGCCCCGATCGCGGCGAAACTGGCCCGCAGCTTGTCGACGGTGACCCCCTCGGCGGCGGAGAAGTGCACCCGCATGAAGAACAGCCCGCTGTCCCCGTCACCGAACTGCTGGCTGTCGATGATGTTGCAGCCGGTCATGAAGAGGTAACTGGAGACCGCGTGGACGATTCCCTGCTTGTCGGGGCAGGACAGCGTGAGGACGTACTGGGCGCTGGCCGTCTGCTGTTCCACGTGGGGGGTATCCCGTCCTGAGGTCGTGCCGTCGGTGAATGGTCCAGCGTGTCACATCCTGGACGGCCGCCGTCCCGCTGCCCGTACTGCGGGACGGCCCGGCCCACCGGGGCCCGGGGGGACCTCAGGACGAGGTCAGGATCCGCAGCACGTCCAGCGAGCGCGGTGGGGCGTCCGGGTCCTCGCCGTCGTTGACCGCGAGCTTGACGTGCGCCTCGCGGGCCGCCCGGACCGCTTCCGGCCAGCCGTGGTGCCCGAGGTAGGCGGAGGCCGGGGCGTCGGCGCCGACCTCGTGCAGGATCCGGACCACCCGGAGCACCGCGACGTCCACCACCGCGGCCTCGGCCGAGTCGCGGAAGATCGTCCCGACGTACTTCTCGGCCGACCAGCGGTCCAGCCAGGTGTCCTCGACCAGGCGGTAGACGGCGTCGGTCACGTCACCGAAGCCCGCACGGCCGGACATCCAGGTCTCCTGCTGGAACCCGGGGTCGGACAGCATGTGGAGCGCCGAGCGGAGTCGGGCTCGCCAGCGCCACCAGGGCAGGTCGTTGAGCGGCATGCCGCCCATCGTGCTGGAGCGGTGGCCCGGACGAGAAGAGTTTCGGGCAGACCGATACGAAGAATCTGTGCTGGCGGACATGGCTGACGATCGTACGTTCCCCCACCGTTCGTACTCCACTCCGCATCTACACGCGTCCGAGCCTGGATTTCTACTTCCGTTGGTGAACCGTTCGCCATCCGGTCCTCTCGGCTTGCGGCACCGGGGCTTGGCTGTTGCCGGTGCGCCGCAGCCGCCTCAGGAGGGAAGACCGATGAGCAGCCGAAGGGGCCCGTCCCAGGATCACAGCACGATCACCGAGCGGCAGCGTCGCCGCCCGATCGCCGCAGTCGCCGCCGCCGCGGCCCTGCTCCCGACCCTCTTCTCGGCCTCCGCGTGCGGCGGACCGGCCGACGCCGCCACCAAGAGCGGCGACCTGACCGTCATGACCTGGGCACCGTCCGGCACGGGCAGCGCCGACCGGCCCGGCATGACCGCCCTCGCCGAGGCGATCGGCAAGGACATCAACACCAAGGGCGGCCTCAACGGCCGCACCATCAGGGTGCTCACCTGCAACGAGCACAACACCGCGGCCGGTGCCACGGCCTGCGCCCAGCAGGCGGTGGACGCCAACGCGGTCGCCGTGATCGGCTCGTACAGCCAGTACGGCGACCGGTTCATGCCGGTCCTGGAGCGGGCCGGCATCCCGCTGATCGGCGGCTACGGGATCTCGCAGCCCGAGTTCAGCAGCCCGCTCTCGTACCCGGTGGCCGGCGGCATGCCGGCGCTGATCGGGGGCAGCGGCCGCCAGCTGGTGGAGGCCGGCTGCAAGAGCGTCTCGCTGGTCCGTCCGGACACCCCGGCCGGGGACAACCTGCTCGGCTACCTGGCCAACGCGCTCAAGCCGGCCGGGATCAAGCTGCTCGACGTCAAGGCGCCGGAGCAGTCCTCCGACTACTCGGCGGTGATCCGCAAGGCGGTCGGCAAGGACGAGGCGGGCAACTGCATGACCTCCGCCCTGGCCGCCGAGCCGACCAGCAACCTGCTGGACTCCTACCGCCGGGTGGGGCCGAAGAACACCAGGATCGCCTCGGTGATCGGCAGCGTGCAGCAGTCGGTGGTCGACTCGACCGGCGGCGACGGCGGCCCGCTCTCCGGCGCCTACGTGACCGGCTGGTTCCCGCCGGAGTCCGCCAGGATCTGGGACTCCCTCCGCGCGGTGGTCCGCAGCGACGCCGCCGGCGGCCGGGCCATCGACGTGGCCGACCCCGGGGTGCAGACCACCTGGGTCGGGTACGAGGTGTTCCGGCAGGTGTCCGACCGGCTGAGCTCGGCCGGCCGGCCGGTCACCGCCAAGACGATCACCGCGCTGCTGGACGGCGGCGAGCAGGTGGACGTGGGCCTCACCCCGCCGCTGAACTGGGGCACCACCAACATGCTGCCGAGCACCGAGTCGCCGCGGCTGGTGAACACCTGGGTCACGTACCAGGTGGTCAAGGGCGGTCGGCTCGCCCTCCAGCAGCCGGGCTTCGTCGACGTGCGCTGGGTGCTCACCGGCGCCCGGCCACCGGCCTGACGCCACCGCCGGAGGGGTCGGCCCGGGTCACCGGTCCGGCCCGTTCGGCGTTCCCGGACCCGGGCGTTCCCGGGCTCTCGACCTTCCCGGCCCCCGGCTTTCCCGGGCCCCCGGCGTTTCCCGGCCTCCCGGGCGGCGACTCAGAGGTCGCCGTCGCCGCGGTTCGGCAGGCCGGTCTGGCCGGCGATCGCGTTCCAGAGGCCGGAGGCCTGCTTCTTCGCGTTGGTGGCCGAACCGCTGGCCTGCACCGCGTTCTTGTAGTGCTGATTGTCGGTCTTCTTGGCGTCGCAGCCGCCCTGCATGTCGCCGGCCCAGGCCGCGTACTCGTCGTCGGCGGTCGCCGAGGCCTGCCAGGCCGCATTGAGCTGCTCGACCAGCTGCGGGCCGCTCGGCAGCTTGTCCGTCTTCAGCGCCGCGAGCTTGGTCTGCAGCTCCCGGCGCTTGCCCGCGGCGTCGGTCAGCGCCTGCTGGGACTCCGGCAGCTTGTCGCACTTCTGCACCGCGCCCACCGCGCCGATCACCGCCTGGCGGCTGTCGTTGGCGGTGCCCAGCAGGTCGGAGAGCGCCTGGGCCTGGGCCTTGACCTCCGGGCTGACGGACGGCGCCGCCGAGCCGGTCGCGGCCGGCGAGCCGGTGGACGTACCGCTGCCGGTGACCGCCGGGCCGGCCTTCTTCTCCGGGCCGGGCGCGTCGTCGCCGCCGCTCATCAGGACGGCGACCAGGACGCCGGCCGCCACGCAGCCCGCCACCACGCCGCCGATGACCAGCTTGTTGGACGAACGGCCGCCGCGCCCGGAGCCGGCCTGGGTCGGGAAGTCCCGGCCCGGGTACTCCGGCGCGGCCGGCTGGCCGTACTGGCCCTGCTGGGCCGGGTGGCCCTGACCGGACTGCTGCGGGAAGCCGGGGACCGGTGCGGCCGGTGCGGCCTGCGGGTAACCGGGCTGGGCCGGGTACCCGCCGGCGGCCGGGTCCCCGGTGGGGTACGGCGGCAGGTACTGGGTGTCCGGGGCCGGCTCGGCCTGCGGGTAACCGGGCTGCGGGGCCCCGCCCCACGGCGCGGCCTGGGCCGGCATGGCCTGGGTCGGCATGGCGTGCGCGCCCTCGCCGAGGTACTCGGGCCGCCCGGACGGCGGTCCGGCCGGGGGCAGGTAGGACTGCCCGACCGACGGCCCGCCCGTCGGCTGCTGCTGGCCGGGCACGGCCTGGCCCTGCGGCTGGCCCGGCTGGCCCTGCGGCTGACCGGGCTCGGGGCGGAACAGGTCGTCCAGGTTGAAGTCACCCGAGTTGGGGTACGAGCGGCGCTGGCTCAACGCGATTCCTCACCTGTGCACGACCGCGCGCTGACGGCGGACCACATCTCGTCGGTTCTTGGGAGCATCACAGTTCCTTGGACGTCACGCCCACGCTACCGGTTCACCGAACCGGGTGACCACGTGGGCGGTCCATCCCTCACCGGCCCCTCACCTGCGCGCCGACGCCCCGCTCGGGCGGACCGCTCGGGCCGCCCGGTCAGGCGGCCTCCGCCTCCGCCCGGGCCTGGAACTCACGGACCACCCGCTGCTCCCGGTAGGGCTCCAGCCGGCGCCGGAACTCGTCGAGGTACTCCACCCCCCGGTTCGACCGCAGCCCGCTGAGCAGCCGGACCGCCTGCGCGCCCGTCTCGCAGGCCCGCTCCAGGTCGCGCTGCTGCAGCTGCGCCGTCGCGAGCAGCACGAGGTCCACCGCGCGGCGGCGCACCCTGGTCGGCGGGTGCAGGTCGAGCGCCCGGCGGGCGTAGTGCTCGGCCGGGCCGGCCTGCTCCAGGTCCCGGTGGCAGTGGGCCAGCTCGTCGGCGAGGTAGGCGTCGTCGAAGTGGACGATCCAGTTCGGATCGTCCTCCGGGCGCCGCCGCTCCATCGCCTCCAGGGCCTTGGCGGCCACCGCCTCGCACGACCGGGCGTCGCCCAGCAGTGCGTGGCCGCGCGCCTCGGCGGCGTAGAACATGGCCATCGCCGTCGGGGTGGCGACCGAGCGGGCGCCCTCCTGGGCGGCCCGGGCGAGTTGGGCGATCTCCCGCGGGTTGCCCAGGGTCGCGGCCAGGTGGCTCATCGAGGCGGCCAGCACGTAGCCGCCGTAGCCGCGGTCGTCGGCGGCCTGGGCGAGCCGCAGCGCCTGGATGTAGTAGCGCTGGGCCAGGCCGGGCTGGCCGGTGTCCACCGCCATGTAGCCCGCCAGCTCGGTCAACCGGGCTACCGCCGCGAAGAGTTGCCGACCGGTCTCCTCCCGGTAGGCGCCGCCGAGCAGTCCGGAGACCACGCTGTTCAGGTAGTGCACCACCACCGGGCGGACGTGGCCACTGCCGAAGCGGTGGTCGAGGTCGACCAGCATGGCCGTGGTCGCCCTGATCGCCGCCACGTCGGTCGGCCCGACCCGCGGACCTCCGGTGCGCGCCACCACCGGGTCGGGCGGGGTGATCAGCCAGTCCCGGCTGGGCTCGACCAGGGCGGAGGCCGCGACCGTCGCCCCGGTGAGGAAGTCCCGCCGGCCGACGTCGCTGCGCCAGAGCTCGCAGACCTGCTCCAGGGCGGCGCTCAGGGTCGGCGCGAACTGCAGCCCGATGCCGGAGCTGAGGTTCTTGCCGTCGGCCATGCCGATCTCCTCGACCGACACGCTCCGGCCGAGCTTGCGGCCCAGCGCCTCCGCGATCACCGCCGGCGCCTGCCCCCGCGGCTGCTGGCCGCGGAGCCAGCGTGCGACGGAGGTCTTGTCGTAGCGCAGGTCCAGACCGTGCTCGGCACCGCAGAGGTTGACTCTCCGCGCCAGGCCGGCGTTGGAGCAGCTGGCCTCCTGGATCAGCTGCTGCAGACGCTCGTTGGGCTGTCGTGCGACAAGTGGTCTCGCGGCCATTGGGCTTCGCCTCCCCACACCCTCCGGTCCGGCCGGCGGGCGACGATTCTGCTGATCTGTTGCCGACTGTCCGACCGTCCAAGGAATCTGACACAAGGTTAGCGATCAGCGACGCCCCCGGGATACCCACGGTGACAATCCCCACCCCCCACGCGCCCTGGGAAATGCTCCCGTGCGCCCCCACTGCGCCCGCCACCGCGCGCCACCCCCCGCACCGGCTCGATCACCTCACCGGTTCGGGTGACATTGCCATCACGCGGCCGACCGGCCCGCACCGGCCCGTAACCAGCCTCACGCACGGTAGTTGAGCAGCGCGTGGAAGACATCCCAGACTCCCCCGACCAGGGCAACGCCGGACCGCCCCCGCTGCTCATCGAAGCCGTCAGCTACGCCGAGAGCCGGCACTGGGAAGTCGCCCCGGGTGCCTGGCTGATCGACGGCGACGGGCCGGCCCGCTGCTCGTGCGGCGACCTGCGCTGCCCGCTGCCCGGCGCGCACCCGATCGACGCGGACTGGGCGCGCAAGGCGAGCGCCGGCCCCGGCGCGGTGCGGCGCTGGTGGACCGAGCGGCCGGAGGCGTCGATCCTGCTGCCCACCGGCCGCTCCTTCGACGTCCTGGACGTCCCTGAGGTGGCCGGCTGCCTGGCGCTGGCGCGGATGGAACGGATGGACCTCCAGCTCGGCCCGGTGGTGGCCGTCCCGGCCGCGCCCGGTCGTCCCGGCCGCCGGCTGCACTTCCTGGTGCTGCCGGGCGTGGCCGCCAAGCTGCCGGAGATGCTGCGCAAGCTCGGCTGGCCGCCCGGCCGGCTGGACCTGGTGGCCCGCGGCGAGGGCGACTGGACGGTGGCCCCGCCGTCCCGGGTCGGCCCGTCCGGCTTCGCCCAGTGGGCCCGCTCGCCGTCGGCGCTGAACCGCTGGCTGCCGGACGCCGCCGAGCTGATCAGCCCGCTCGCCTACGCGTGCGGGCGCGAGGCCCCCTCACCCCGCCCCCAGGCGGCCCAGCCGGCGCCGGTGCACTGACCCGCCCCTGACGGCCCTTCGAGCCTTTCCGGGCCGCCCCCGGGGCCATTCGGGCCCCGCCCCCGGCCGTCCGGCCCCGGGGAGCCGACGGTGATTCACCGTCCCGTGGACAGCCGCCCTGCGCCGATCGGGTGAGGGTGGGCGACGCGCGACACCCCGCGCGCGACTGACGGGCCTTGCCTCCCACCGGAGGCGGGGCCCGTCAGACGCATGTGCGGATAAGGCTTCGGTGTACCCGCTGGTCAACGGCGGAAGCCCCTCGTACGAGTGACAGCGCTCAAGGATTGCCATGATCTGCCGAGGGGAGGAATTCCACCGTGAGGGGACGCCGGAAGGGACGCTCGGACGGGGAAGCCGGGCGGGGCGGTCGGGAGGGAACGGAGGGGACGGGGGAACGGAGGGGCCGTGGCACCGGCCGGGTTCGGGGAGGCCGGTGCCACGGAAGCAGGGAGGGCGGGAGGGACGGGAGGGAACGGGGCGGGAACGGGCAGGGCCCGGTGCGCGGGGACGCACCGGGCCCTGCCCGCTGCCACGGGATCTGCCGCGCGGCCGGTCGGGCGACCGGCGGCCGACTCGACCGCAGGCCGGCTCGACCGGCGCGGGCCGGTCAGGCCTGCGCGACGAAGACGTGCGCGGCGATGTCCTTGCCCAGCTCGGCCGCGTTGTCGCCGGTGCCCACCAGCACCCCGCCGACCCCGGGAGCGACCCGCACCGTCGAACCCGGCCGGACCCCGGCCCGGCGCAGCGTGCGCATCAGCTCGCCGTCGGTCTGGATCGGCTCGCCGATCCGGCGGACCACCACGTCGGCGCCGTCCTCGCCCGGGCTCACCGAGTCCAGCGGGACGAGCGCGGCGTCGAAGCCCTCGCCCTCGGCCTTGGCATCGCCCAGCTCGTCCAGGCCCGGGATCGGGTTGCCGTACGGCGACTGGGTGGGGTGGCCGAGCATGGCGAGCACCTTGCGCTCCACCGTCTCGCTCATCACGTGCTCCCAGCGGCAGGCCTCCTCGTGGACCTGCTCCCACTCCAGGCCGATCACGTCGACCAGCAGGCACTCGGCGATGCGGTGCTTGCGCATCACCCGCACCGCGAGCCGGCGGCCCTCCTCGGTGAGTTCGAGGTGGCGGTCGCCCGCGACCTGGAGCAGCCCGTCGCGCTCCATCCGGCCGACCGTCTGGCTGACCGTGGGGCCGCTCTGTTCCAGGCGCTCGGCGATCCGGGCACGCATCGGAACGATGCCCTCCTCCTCCAGTTCCAGGATGGTGCGAAGGTACATCTCAGTGGTGTCGATCAGCCCAGACATCGCCGCTGGCTCCGTTCTTCGGTGTCCTCACCGCCAATTCTGACCTACCGCACCGACAACCGGGCCCGCCCAGGGGCTTCCGGGAAGGGTTTTCGTTCCTGTTGACAGCGGCACCGGTGAGGCAGCACGGTGCTCGCCGTAGCTTTCTCCATCGGCGGTCTGGACCACCCCGGCCCGCCCCGCGCGGCCGGCTCCCCCACCGGCAGAGAGCGAAGGCACAGATGAGCGACCTGGTCGGCCGGTACTTCGACGCCGCGATCGCCCACCTCCAGCGGGTCCGCGCCGAGGAGGCCGACGCCATCGAGGCCGCGGGCGCGCTGCTGGCCGAGGCGGTCACCCAGGGGCACAGGATCTTCACCTTCGGCTCCGGCCACTCCGCGCTGCCGGCGCAGGACGTGGTCTACCGGGCCGGCGGGCTGGTTCCGGTCAACCTGCTGAACGTCCCGGGGGTGGCCGGGGTGACGGTGATGCCGGCGCCGCTGTCCAGTGCCCTGGAGCGGGTCTCCGGCCTGGCCACCACCACCCTGGACCTCACCCCCGCCACCGCGGGCGACCTGCTCTTCGTCATCTCGCTCTCCGGCCGCCAGGTGATGCCGGTCGAGCTGGCCCGGTACGCCCGCGACCGCGGCCTGAAGGTGATCGGGGTGACCTCACTGGCCTACCCCGGCGAGGTCCCGTCGGCGCACCCGTCGGGCACCTACCTGAAGGACCACTGCGACGTCGTGCTGGACAGCAAGATCGCGGTCGGCGACGGCGAGCTGAGCCACCCGGCGGCCGAGACCTCCTTCGGCCCGGTCTCCACCGTCGTCACCAGCGCCCTGATGCAGGCCGTGGTGGCCTCGGCGGTCGGCCGGCTGGCCGACGCGGCGGCGGCCGGCGACGGCGCCGCCCCGCCGCTGTTCCGCTCCGGCAACGTGCCCGGCGGCACGGAGTGGAACGCCAAGCAGATGACCGACAACGCCGACCGGATCTTCTACACCTACTGATCCGCGCGCGGCCCGGGTGGGGTGCGGCGCCCGCCCGCGCGCCCCGGACCGGCCGCGCCCGCGCCGAGGGCCGCCGCAGGCCCGGCGGGCCCTCCGGCCCGGGGCGTGCGGCGCACGGTCCGCGCCCACCGGTCCGGGCCCGAACGGCCCGAGCACCGCGATATGGGACAACCTGCGGCGGCTTCCCGGCCATTGCGGCCGGTCCGCGGCCGGACCAGGCGTACCGCGGCGGCGGGGCGGGCAGGAGAGCGGTGCGACCGGAGCGACGGGTGGGGGCCGAGGATGGCGTCGGGTGCGGAGCCGATGGGGAGGGTGCGGGAGCGCGAGCTGCTGCCCGCGCTGTTCTGGACGGCCGACTCGGCCTCGCTGCAGGGCCAGCGCCGGTCCGTCCTCCTCTCGGCCTGGGAGCTGGTGCTGCTGGTCGCCGCGGCCGTGTTCGGCTCCGCCGACGGTGAGCCGTGGGCCTGGTCGGCCGCGGTGGCCTACCTCGGCGCGATCGGCCTGGCGGTGGTGATCAGCCGGCAGAACCCGCAGGGCCTCTGGTACGAGGGCCGGGCGGCCGCCGAGTCGGTCAAGACGCTCGCCTGGAAGTTCGCCGTCCGGGCCGACGCCTTCCAGCCGCCGCCGCGCACCCTGCCCGACGCCGAGGGGCTGTACAGCTTCCAGCTCGGCCGGGTGCTGAACGCCTTCCGGGGCAGCCGCGCGGTCGGCGCGGCCGCGGAGCGCCCCGAGGCGCCGATCACCGCGGCGATGCGCGGCCTGCGCGACCAGCCGCTGGCGGTGCGCCGCGAGGTGTACCTGCGGGAGCGGATCCTGGTGCAGCACGACTGGTACCGCGCCAAGGCCCGGTACTGCGCCCGGGCCGGCTTCTGGACCGGCGTGCTCGGCGTGGTGCTGCCGGGGCTCGGCCTGGTGCTCGCGGTGCTGCGGGCGATGGGCGAGTTCGGCTACGACGCGCTCGGCACCGTCTCCGCGGTGGCCGCCTCGGTCACCGCCTGGGCCCAGCTGCGCCAGTACCGCCCGCTGGCCGCCGCCTACGGGCTGGCCGCGGACGAGCTGGAGCTGATCCGCGACCAGCTGGCCCGGCTCGACCTGGGCGCGGCGGACGCCGAGGAGGTCTGGGCCCGGCTGGCCCGGGACGCCGAGGACGCCGTCTCCCGCGAGCACACCACCTGGCAGGCCCGCCGGGAGGTCCGCGGGACCACGGACCGGGACCACTGACGGGGGACCGACCGAACGGGGCCGCCGACCGGAGCACCCCGGAGTACTGAGGAGGCCGCGCGTGACGTTACGGATGGTCAAGGCGGCGGACGGCCGCGCCCTCGCCGTCGAGACGGTGGGCGACCCGCGCGGCCGGCCGGTGTTCCTGCTGCACGGCACGCCCGGCAGCCGGGTCGGCCCGCACCCGCGCACCAGCGTCCTGTACCGCCTGGGCATCCGCCTGGTCTCCTTCGACCGGCCCGGCTACGGCGACTCGGCCCGGCTGCCCGGCCGCCGGGTCAGCGCCGCCGCGGCCGACGTGCGGACCATCGCCGACGAGCTCGGCATCGACCGCTTCGCCGTCCTCGGCCGCTCCGGCGGCGGCCCGCACGCGCTGGCCTGCGCGGCGCTGCTGCCCGAGCGGGTCACCCGGGTCGCCCTGCTGGTCAGCCTGGCCCCCCGGAACGCGGCCGGTCTGGACTGGTACGGCGGGATGACGCCGTCCAACGTCCGGGCCTACCAGGAGGCCGAGCGCGGGCACGACCAGATCGCCGCCTCGATGCGGTTCCGCTCCGAGCAGATCAAGGCCGACCCGGTCCGGCTGCTCAAGGGTCTGCGGCCCGAACTGCCGCCCACCGACCGGGAGGTGGTCGCCGACACCGGGCTGCGCCGGATGCTGCAGAGCAACTACCGCGAGGCGTTCCGGCACGGCGCCGACGGCTGGATCGACGACGTGCTGGCCTTCACCGCCGACTGGGGGTTCAAGGTCCAGGACATCGCCGTGCCGAGCTGGCTCTGGCACGGCGCCGACGACCAGTTCTCACCGGTCGAGCACTCCCGCTGGCTGGCCGACCACATCCCCGGCGCCGCCCTCTACCTGGAGCCCGGCGCCGCGCACTTCGGAGCGTTCCGGATGATGGCCACCGCGCTCAGCTGGGCCGCGGGGTAGGGCCGGCCGCCGTGGACCGGCCCGCGGGTGTCAGGCGCCGACCGGCGTGACCGGATCGCCGCCGGCCAGCACCGCGAGGACGTTGTCCACCGCGAGGCCGCCCATCGCCTGCCGGGTCCGGACGGTGGCGCTGCCCAGGTGCGGGGCCAGCACCGCGCGCTCCTGGGCCAGCAGCGCCGGCGGCACCTCCGGCTCCCGCTCGAAGTTGTCCACGGCCGCGGCGAACAGCGCGCCCGACTCCAGTGCGGCGGCCAGCGCCTCCTCGTCGACCACCCCGGCGGTCATCGCGACCACCACCGCCCCGGGCGGCAGCAGCGCCAGCCGGCGGGCGTCCAGCAGGTGGCGGGTGGCGTCGCTGAGCGGGCAGGTCACCACCAGCACCTCGGAGCGGGCCAGCAGCTCCTCCAGCGGCAGCCACTCGGCCCCCTCGGCCTGCTCGGCCGGCAGTTCGCGGCGGTTGTGGTAGCCGACCGGCATGTCGAAGCCACGGGCCCGGCGGGCCACCGCCCGACCGATCCGGCCCATGCCGAGCACGCCCAGCCGGGTGCCGGCCAGCTCCATGCCGAGCAGGAAGTTCGGCGCCCAGGCCCACGGCCGCCCGGAGCGCAGCCACCGCTCGCCCTCGCCCAGTCGGCGGGTGGCGGCCAGCAGCAGCGCCCAGGCCATGTCGGCGGTGGCGGCGGTCAGCACCCCGGGGGTGTTGCTGACCGCCACACCGCGCTCCGCGCAGGCGGCGAGGTCGACGTTGTGGTGCCCCACCGCGTGGTTGGCGACCAGCCTGAGGCCGGGGCCGGCCGCGTCCAGGAACTCGCCGTCCACCGTGTCGTCCAGTGTGGTGACCACCGCGGACCGGCCGCGGACGGCCGCCAGCAGCTCGGCACGCGGCATCGGCAGGTCCGAGTCGTGCTGCGTCACCGCGTGGTGGGCGGTGAGCCGCTCGATCACCCCGGGCGCGAGGCGGCGGGTGACCAGGACCGGGGGTGGCTGCGGGCTCATGGCCCCGCAGCCTACCCGCCGGCCCCGGCCCCCGGGCGGCCCGCCGTCACACCGGCTGCGGCTCCAGGTCGCGGTTGATCCGCTTCCAGCCGCGGGCCGAGACGGTGTTGGGGTGCTCCTCGCCGAACTGGCGGATCAGCTCGGCGATCGCCCGGGCCCGCAGCTCGGCCGCCTGGGTGTGCCGGCCGGCCGCCCGCAGGGTGACGGCCAGGTTGGCCTCGCAGGCCACCGCGTCCGGGTGCCGCGGCGTGTAGCGCTCGCACAGGCCGGCGTGCGCGGTGCGGCCGAGCTGCTCGGCGAGGTCGATCTGGCCGTCGTCCCCGTACGCGTTGGCCAGGTTGATCAACGCGTTGAGGGTGTACGGGTGCTCCGGCCCCACCGACCGGGTGAGCCCCTCGACGGTGGCCAGTCCGCGCTCGATCGCGCCCCGGACGTCGCCGCTGCCCCGCAGGTAGATGCCGAGGTTGTTGGCGCAGGCCAGGGTGAACGGGTGCTCGTCGCCGAACAGCCGCTTGTGGCCCTCGTAGACCGTCGTGCAGAGGTCGCGGGCGGCCTCCTTGTCGCCGGAGGCGCTGTGGTCGGCGGCCAGGTTGAGCGCGCAGGCCAGCGCGTCCGGCGCGTCGGCGCCGTACCGCTCCAGGTAGCGCTCGTAGGTCTCCTTGGTGATCCGGCGGGCCTCGGCGAGCTGACCGGTCCGGCGCAGCGAGACGGCCAGCGACTTGGCGTTGCGCAGGTTCTCCGGGAGGTCCGGGTCGAGCACGTCGCCGAGGTCTTCGGTGACCTCCTGGAGCAGCTCCACCGAGCCCCGGTAGTCGCCGAGTTCGCGCAGGTCCCGGGCCAGGTTGGACTTGGTGGAGAGGGTGTAGGGGTGCTTGGGGCCGAGCACCGCGGTGCGGCGGTCCAGGGTCTCCTGGTCGAGCTCCCGGGCGGCCTCGCTGTCGCCGACCAGCCGGTAGTCGATCGCCAGGTTGTTGGCCATCGAGAGGGTGCGCGGGTTGTCGTCGCCGAACAGCTCGCGGAACTGGTCCAGGATCTCCCGGTCGAGGTCGAGCGCGGCCTGGAACCGGCCGAGCGCCCGCCGGTCGGCGCCGAGCGAGCCCGCGGTCATCAGGGTGTACGGGTGGTGCTCGCCGAGCAGCGCCCGCTGGCGCTCCAGGGTGGACTCGTCCAGGGCCAGCGCCTCCGCGTAGTTGCCCTGCGAGCGCAGCACGTTGGCGAGCTGGAAGCGGAGCAGCAGGGTCTGCCGGTCGTCCTCGCCGAGCTTGCTGGTCCACTCCGCGTCCAGCGCGTGGCCGAGGTCGCGGGCGCGGTCCAGCTCGCCGCGCTTCCACAGGTAGCGGACGCGGTCGATGAGCAGCTGACGGGTGTCGGCCTCGTCGCAGTTGTGCGCCTTGGACGGCGACAGGTGCGGCCAGATCTCGTCGAACGCGGGCCAGTTGGCCGGGTCGTCGGTGTCGCCGAGGACCGGCCGGGCGCCGGTGAGGATGCGGTGCACCTCGTGGACGGCGACCTCCTGCTCGTCCTCGGTCATCTCGGCCCGGATCACCGCCTGGACCAGCCGGTGCACCTGGAAGCTGTTGGTGCCGGCGTCGACCTTGGCGAGCGCGTACCGGCCGATCGCCTGGATGACCTTGCCGAGCATGAACTTGTCGCTGAGGTCGGCGTCGTACTGCACCAGGGCGCGGATCATCTGGTCGCTGTAGAAGAGGTTCATCGAGATCGGCTCGGGCGCGAAGAACGCGCAGAGCTGGAGCAGCCGCACCGCCGCCGGGGACTGGGTGCGCAGCCGGGCGATCGAGACGTTCCAGGTCGCGCCGACCGGCGTGGGGTAGTCGGCCGGGCGGGCGCCGGCCAGCGCGCGAGCGGCCTCCGCCTGCAGCTGGGCGACGTAGGTGTCGACCGGGGTGCCGGTGGTGTCCAGCCAGGCGGCGGCCACCTCGACCGCCAGCGGCAGGTCGCCGACCGCGTCGGCGACCCGGTCGGCGTCCGCGCGGGAGAGCCCGCGGGCGCGCCGGCACAGGTGCTCCACGCTCTCGCCGCGGGTGAAGACGTCCACCTCCAGCGCCTCCGCGTGCCCGGACCAGGCCTGGTTGCGGGAGGTGACCAGGATGTGGCCGGAGCCGCCGGGGAAGAACCGGCGGATCTCGGCGGGCTCGTCGGCGTTGTCGAAGATCAGCAGCCAGCGCGAGGTGGGCACGCCGCGGCGCAGCGCCTCCCGGGCCGCCTCGGCGGCCTCGGTGACGGAGTCGCCGACCCGCAGGCCGAGCCGGCGGGCCAGGTCGGCCAGTGCTGGGGCGACCAGCTCGGTCTGCTCGGCGTCGATCCACCAGACCAGGTCGTAGTCGGACATGAAGCGGTGCGCGTACTCCAGCGCCACCTGGGTCTTGCCGACGCCGCCGAGTCCGTACAGCGTCTGCGGGGTGGGCAGCACCGCGGCCATGCCGCCGCGCAGCTGGTTGCGCAGCTGCTCCAGCACCGCGGCGCGGCCGGTGAAGGACGGGTTGCGCGGCGGCACGTCCCACACCTGCGGCTTGCTGCCGGGGAAGCGCGGGCCGGTGCCGGTGGTCTCGGCGAGCGGCACGTCGCCGCGGCCGAGGGCGCGCAGCAGGGTCTGCACCGACTGCGCCTCGTCGCGGCCGACCAGGTCGACCGGGTTGCGGTTGCTGAACGGCGCGGTGAGCCGGACGTCGCCGACCCGGACCGGGACCAGCTGGCGGCGGGTGCCGGACGGGTCGGAGCTGACCACCGACTCCCAGAGCGCGCGGGCCTGCGGGGAGCGCTGGTAGGCGGGCGAGAGCACCGCGACGGTCCGGTACGCGGCGTCGATGCCGCGTTCGGTCTCCTGGCGCGGGTCGGAGCCGGCGCTGAGGTCGCGGGGCAGCACCCGGAACCCGGCCCGGGTGAGGACGGACTCGATCCAGTCCGCCCACATCCGGTCCTCGGGGACGTAGGAGAGGTAGAGGTCGGCCGGGACGGACGGGCGGCGCCGGGTGAAGGCGTCCACGTAGCGCAGCCGGAGCTCCTCGTCGACCGGCGGCAGCGAGCCGACCCGGCCCTCGGTGATCACGCCGGTGAGCCGCTCGCAGGCGGCCAGCATCGAGGTCTGGGTGCCGCCCTGGTCGCCGAAGGTCGCCAGGATCTCCTCGTAGGCGTAGAACGGCCGGTACGGGATCTCCACCGAGCCCCAGTAGTGGGCGAGTTCTTCGCCGGCGAGGCCGGCCGGCAGACCGTCGAAGCGGATCCGGGCCAGCGCCCGGCCGGCGTCGGCCTTCTCCTTCTCGCCCTCGTCGATGCGCATCGGCACCGGCAGGATGCGGATGCCGCGCTCCCGGTAGCGGTCGTGGATGTGCTGGGCGATCCGGGAGGCGCCGTCGATCGACTGGTCGCTCAGGGTGAAGCAGACCACCAGGTCGTCGGGCATCTGGACGGTGCAGATCTCGGCGATGTCGGAGAGGCCGGTGCGGGAGTCGATCAGGACGTAGTCGTAGCGCTTGCTCATGTCGGCGCGCAGGGCGTCGAAGAACTGCCCGCCGGCGAAGCGGTCGTAGAAGATGTCCCAGTCCAGGTGGGTGACGGCCTCGGAGTAGTCGCGGTTGAACTGGCCGGCGGAGAGGAAGTCCAGGCTGCCGCCGTCGGGGAACATCGGCCAGGAGAGCGAGAGCGCGTGCGGGTGCACCCGGGCGAAGTCGAGGTGCCAGCCCTCGGCGTGCTCGACCGGCCGCAGCGCCTCCTCGCGGTACTCGGCGATCAGGTCCATCATGCCGGTGGTGCCGGCCAGCACGGTGGGGTCGAGGAACGGGTGGAAGAACTTGGCCAGGCCGGGCGCCTCCAGGTCCCAGTCCACGGTGAGCACCCGGAAGCCGTTGGCCGCGAGGATCCACGCGGTGTTGGCGAGCGCCATGGTGCGCCCGGTACCGCCCTTGTAGGAGTAGAAGGTGATGATCCGGCCCTGCCGGTCCTGCTCCGCCTCCCGCTGGGCCGCCAGCTCGGCGGCGCTCAGGCCGCCGAGGCGGAGGTTCCTGGTGCGGTTCTCACTCATGTGGTTCCTCCCCCAAACGGCGTCCCGTCGTCCGGGCGATCGCCTGCTTCGCGTGGATGGTCGTCGTGGGCGGGGAGGCCGGGCCCGTCCCGGCCGCGGCCGTGCCGGAAGGCGTCCCGCAGGTTGGGCCGGGGCGGAGGCGGTTCCTCCGGCTCGGTCCTGGTCCGGCTCTCGAAGGCGTACTTGGCTTTCATCGCGGCCCGGGGCAGCGCGTCGTCGAACTCCTCCAGGCTGCCCAGCCCTGGCTGCCCCCCGGTGGCGCCGAGGAAGCTGGGCCGGGCCGCCCGGTGGGTGAACCGCAGGGCCTGGTCGCTGAGATCGCCCATCTCGCGGTGCTGCTCGGCGCAGTCCGGGTCGTCCATGTTCCATGGTTCCAGGACGCTCACCCAACCGCAGTCCGCACGGTCGAATCGACGGACGAGTTCACGCCACCGCTCGTCCTTCAGCACCCAGCGGTCGAGCAGCAGGAGGCCGGGGGCGGTGGGCTCGCCGCCCCCGATGATCTCCTCGGCCTCGCCGTCGAACTCGTGCACGGTGGCCTGGAAGCCCAACTGCCTGGCCAGGCGCACCGCGTGCTCGGCGAGCGGGCGGGGGGCGGCCGGCCGGAAGGGGTGCCAGTCGGTGCGCTTCTCGCCGTAGTAGTCGGGGTTGCGCTCCGGCGGCACGTCGCCGCGGTGGTAGGCGAGGACGGAGATCCGCAGCCGCTTGGTGGGCGCGGTGACGTTGAAGGCGCTGGGCTGCGAGTTGAAGTCCAGCCGGCGCCCGACCGGGATGACCGTCTCCTCCGCGACCTCCACGATCCGCCGGGCCAGCCGGTGCACGGCCAGCTCGTAAGCACCGCGGAAGTAGCTCAGCTTCATCAGCGCGTACAGGCCCTCGGTCGCGTAGTCGGGGCCGAAACTGGCGTGGTTGAACTGGAGTTCGCTCGCCACCTCGGGCAGCCGGTAGCGGCTCATCGGCGCCCAGAGCACCGGGACGATGCCGCTGGTCCGCTCCGAGTCGAAGTTGGCCGGGTAGACCGGCCGCCGGGTGAAGGAGTACCACTCCTGGCCGCACGGCACGCTGTTGAAGTACCGGGGCGAGTAGAGCGGCACGAAGACGCGGCAGGTGGCCAGCTCCTCCGCGAGCCGTTCGGCCCACAGCTCCCCCTGGTGCATGGACTCGTCCATGAACCCGACCGGGACGCCCGCCGGAACGGTGGTCAGCTGCAGCACGGCCTCGCAGAGGTCGCGGTACAGCTGCCGCACCCAGTGGTTGGGGTCGCCGGCACCGCGCGCACCGGCCCGCGGGGTGTGCGCGTAGCTGAGGAAGAAGTACGGCCGGGAGGATTCCTCGTCCCCGCCATGGTCGTTCACACGCGCCTCCCCCTGGCCCGCCTGCAACCGCCTTCCCGCGAGTCCCCGCACGCGGGGCTTCAGTGTAGGAACGACTGACGCCCCAATGGAATAGCACATCGGGCCGCACGAATTGACATGACTGAAACGACCGCCCCCGCACGGCCGCCGACGGCGAGATCGACCACCTCGGCCAGCGGGGCGTTCAGGCCCGGGATCTCAGGAGGATCTGCTCTGCCAGGTCCACGGCCTCCCGGACCGGCACGAGGCGGCAGTGGGCGGCGCCGACCCTGCCGGTGGTGACGCCGGTGGCGGCACGCAGGACCTCCTCCCCCAACTCACCGAAGTGGAGGTCGTCCAGGTCCGGGGCCTTGAAGGAGATCCAGCCCTCCGGTCCGACGCAGCGGTACTCGCGCAGCGGCACGTCGGGCATGCGCAGGTCCGCGAGGTGGAAGGCGGTGAACCGGGACATCGGGACGCCGAGCATCAGCACCCTGGCGTCGTGGTGGTAGAGCCGGCCGAGGGGGGACTCCGGGCCCAGGTGCGAGGTGCGCGGGTGGGGTTCCGTGATCTCCCGGGCGAGTCGGCCGACGGCGGCCCACGACGTCTGCGGGTGCGCGCTGCGAAGGGCGCCGCGGTGTGTGCGGATCTGTTCGGAGAGGGCCCCCATGGTCGGGGAGCACCGCGTGGTGGCCGGATCGAAGGGGGGCATCCGGGCGTGGAAGTCGGCCACCTCCGCCGGTGAGAGCCGGGCCGAGGCGGCCGCGTGGATCCGCGAGGTGGCCGAGTTCTCGGGTGTCGCGGTGTAGGCGACCAGCGTGCCCTGCTCGCCCAGGAGGTCGAGCAGCACGTCCGCCACGGCCGCGGCTCCGCCGGCCACGGGGCCGAGGGCCCGCAGCGACGCCTGGACGTGGAGCACCATGCCGGCGCGGACCCCCAGCCGGGTGAAGCTGCGGACCAGGTGGTCCCGGTCGAGGGCGACGACGCTGTCGGCGCGGGGTTCGGTGAGGATGACGGATTCCCGGGGTCGAGGGCTCCGGACGCGGGTGCCCGGGGCGGGGTGGGGTGCGGGGCCAGGATGGGGGGCCGGATCAGCCCCCGATCTCCGCTCTCTGCTGCCGCGCCCGGTCGGCGGCCCGCTCGGCGGCGGCGGGCAGCGGTACGGCGAGCCACGGGGTGACGGTCTCCCGCATGCCGGCGGTGAAGCTCAGGCCGAGGTCGGTCAGCGCGCCGGACTCGGCGAGCCGCTCGACCGCCTCGGCGGTGTACCGGCGCCAGAGCGCGAACTCCGCCCGCGCCCGGTCGGCGGCCTCTCCGGGCAGGCCGTCGTAGGCGAGGCAGCGCGCGCCCCAGTACTCGGTGACGGCCAGGTGGGCGTAGGTGCCCTGGAGCAGGCCTTCGACGGGACGCGGGTCCGGCCGCCAGGGAGCGAAGTAGAGCCCCGCGTCGGCCGGGTCGAACAGGTCCAGCAGGTCCAGCACCGCACCGAGCTTCACGTGCTGGAACTCGTGCGCCAGCAGCAGCGCGAGGGTCGGGGCCGTGGCGGGCCGGGCGATGCCGACCACTCCGAACGCCTGTCGGGCGGCCGAGCTGACCTCCCGGCCGGCCGGGCCGGGACGCAGCGGGGTGACCGCCGCCAGGCCGGCCCCGATTCCTGCCGCGTACCCCGGCAGGTCACGCCCGAGGAGCTCCCAGGCCTCGCGCAACGCGCCCGTCCAGTCGAGCAGTTCGCCGTCGGTCAGCCGTCCGGCCACCGCGTGGTCGTGGCTGTCTCGCAGCGGATCGACGTCCTCCAACGCGACCGTCCAGTCGCTGCCCGGGCGGACCCTCCTCAGCGGCTCCGTCAGGGCGGTGAGCACCGACCCGTCCGCGGCCCGGACGGTGAAGCCGTCCGGCCGTCCCGTCACGACCGCCTCCCCGTCCGGCGCCGCGATCCGCCCCAGCGTCGGCAGGTGCAGCCACCCCCCGCGCACCGGGACCGGGACGGCGTCCCCCCGTCCGGCCCGCACCGCGGCGGCGGCGGCCAGCCCCGCGAGCGGCCCAAGCCCGACGCCGAGGTCGCCCGCCAGCTGCCGGGCCGCCCAGGTGCGGGCGTACGGATGGGCGAGGACGACGTCCACCACGGCCGGCGCGCTGCCGTCCAGCTCGGACAGCAGGGACCACGCCTCCGGGCGACCCTGCCCGGAGGCGTCCCAGGCGGCGGCCAGCATCGCGCGGGTGATGGCGAGTTGCGACCGGGCCAGTGCGCGGACGGTGTCCGCGCCGCCGTACCCGCGGGCGAGTTCGTCGATCTGCGTCGGAGCGAGAGCGGCCGGTACCACCTGCGGCGGGGCGCCTTGGGCGGGTACGGACGTGACCGGACCGTTGCCGGCCGCGGTGATGCCGTTGATGAGCGTCATGAGGTCCCCGCAGTAGACGGAGGGGTTGTCGAAGCCGCCGCCACCATCGTCGCCCCGATAGCGGTGGGCGTACAGGCCGCCTCCGCAGGTGCGGACGACCGGGCAGCTGCGGCAGGTGCTGCTGAGCCCCGCGAGGCCCGACTGCCGGGCGGCCATTCCGGGGTGCCGGGCGACGTCGTCCAGGCTGTGTGCGAACACGTCGAAGCCGGTCGCGGGGGCGCCGTCGAAGGCCGTCTTGAGGCTGTCGACCTGCTCGAACGCACCGTCCGTCTCCAGCACGACCAGGTCGGAGGGTTCCAGGCCCAGCGACTCGGTCAGGCTGGTGAATCCGCGCAGCGTCCGGTGCACCGATTCGAAGGTGCGGACGGCGAACGGCCGGCCGTCCGCCTCCCAGAGGCCGTGGACGGTCAGCAGCCAGTCGGCGTAGGGCGTCGGGCCGTGCCCGGAGGGACGCTTCGGCGGCTCGTCCCAGGTGGCATGGGGGAGCAGGAAGTCCACCGCCGGCGGGTGGAGTTCGGCCACGGCCCGGTAGACGGCCACCGGATCGTTCTCGACGTCGACCGTGCACAGCAGTCCGGCGAAGAGGTGGCGGTACTCCGGTTCCCGCAGCAGCGCGACGGCCCGCAGGACCAGCGGATGGCTGCTGCGTCCGTCGGCGAAGCGGCGGTGGCGGTCGTTGGCGACCTTGTCACCGTCCAGCGAGATTCCGACCTTGATGTCCAACTCGGCGAACAGGTCGCAGAATTCGCGCCCGAGGCGGATGCCGTTGGTATGGATCCGGAGGTCGAGGGCACAGTCGGCCGGGAGCGCCGCCCGGAGCGCCTCGGCGACCCGGCGCAGGCGGTCCGGGCCGGCGAGCAGGGGTTCTCCCCCGTGCAGCACGGCCCGGACGGCGGGCAGCCGGTGCGCGGACGCGTGCTCGCCAATGCGCTCGGCGGTCTTGGCCAGGACGTCGTCGCCGATGACCCTCGGCCGCGCGCGCCAGCTGGTGTCCGCATGCTCGTAGACATAGCAGTGGTCGCAAGCGAGATCACAGCGACTGTGCACCTTGACCACGAATTGCGAGAATGGCAGAGAAATTCGCGTCATCGCAGATCTGAATTCAGTTGGGCTTGGCCTGGTGAATCCCGCCCGGAATTCCCGGGCCGGTCAGATCGATGAGTTGAAGGCCGCGACCGCGACTCGCCCGGCTTCGGCGCCGGGCAGAGCGCGCTGAAGTCGGGCGGCGATTTCCTCTGCACCGAGGGCGGCGAGGTCGGCCAGTGAGGGTCGCTCCGTGACGTCCTGAGGGAGCGTCAGGTTGGCGGCTGGCCTGGTGCTGGTTACCGGTGTCATATTCGTTTCCTTAGGCGCGGTTAGGACCTGCCGGGGGCGGGTAGACCACCCGATTGCGACCAATGTAGTGCCCCCGCGACCCCGGCGCGGCACGTTGCGGTCTCAAGTTGGTCTCCTCCGCCGGTCGATGCCCTGCAGCGGCGCCCGGAACTCCAAGAATTCACCCGTTCAGCGGTCGCGCGCTTTGCCGTGGCGCGCGCCGAACGGGGACGCCGGGCCGAATGCTCGGCCCGGCGGACAGGCTCTACCGCCCGGCGGCGTACCCCCACAGGGCCGCCGTGGCCTGGGCGCTGAGCGCCCCGGCGGTGCCGGCACAGGCCGCGACGACCATCGCGTCGAAGGCCCGCTTCAGCAGCCCGGGGCGGCTCGGCCGGCCCGGGGGCCCGAAGGCGCTGGGGGCGGGTCGTCGTTCTGGGTAGTCTGGTGCATTGGAGTACCCCTCCTTGATCGGGACCGGTGCTCTCGGGGAGTCCCATGACGGCCAGGCGGCCACCTGACCGATCGTCAATGGGGCTCCCCCACTGCGCTTTTGTTTCCATTCCCCAATGTAGTGCCCCGGCGGGCCGTCGACCGCGGAATGCGGGAGTGAATTCCCCGCCGCCCGCCGACCGACCCGGCGCGGGCCGAGGCCCGATCGGACTCTATTCCGGGCCGCCCAATTCGCGGACGGCGCAGACCAGTTCCTCGGTGAACTCGCGGCCGTGCGCCGTGAGCTCCGCGCTGTCCAGCAGCGTACTGCCTGCCGACAGGGCATGGCCTCGCCAGCGGGCGAACTCCCCCTCGGCCCGCCGCCGCTCGCCCCCCGATCCGGTGGCCGGTTCGGCGCGCCAGAAGTCCGCGACGCCCAGGTGTGCGTAGGCGCCCTGGAGCAGGGCGCCGATCGGGCGCAGGTCGGACCGCCAGGGGGCATGGTGGACGGCGGCACCGTTCGGCTGATGCAACGGCACGAGGTCGAGCAGCGCCCCGAGTCGGATGTGCAGGAACTCGTGTACCAGGGCCAGCGCGAGCAGCGTCGTCTCATCTGCCAGGCGGCCGCCAACTCGGACTGCCGGCCGGACAGTTCGCCGCCGGACAGCGGGCCGGCCGGCGGCCGGCCGCAGTCCACCCGGCGCGGCCCGACGTGGTCGATCACCGGCTCCCGGCGCAGCCCGTCGCCCTCCGACCGAAGGGGTTCGCCGCCCCCGGGCCGGACCACGCCGAACAGCCCGGCGAAGAGGTCCCGGTGCTCGGCCGATCCCGGCAGGCGCACCGCCTCGGCGGTCCGCGGGCGCCCGGGCTCCCGCGCTATCCCGCCTCACCGGGCCCGCCCCGCTTCACGGGCAGAGGCGCTCCACCCGCCAGCCGCCCGGCGCCGACGGGTCCGCGAGGTAGCGCAGCCGGTCGTGCAGCCGGTTCTCCCGCCCCTGCCAGAACTCCACGCTCTCCGGGACCACCCGGTAGCCGCCCCAGAACGGCGGCACCGGCACTCCCTCGCCCTCCGGGTACCGGCGTTCCAGCTCCGCGTACCGCTGCTCCAGCACCTCCCGGCCGTCCACCGGGCTGGACTGCTCGCTGGCCCAGGCGCCGAGCTGGGAGCCGTGCGGACGGGTGCGGAAGTAGGCGGCGGTCTCGTCCCGGCCGACCTTCTCCACCCGGCCCTGCACGATCACCTGGCGGGCCAGCGCGATCCACGGGAACAGCAGCCCCGCATACGGGTTCTCGGCCAGCTCGGCGCCCTTGCGCGAGCCGTAGTTGGTGAAGAAGACGAAGCCGCGGCTGTCGAAGCCCTTCAGCAGCACGGTGCGCGAGCTGGGCCGGCCCTCGGCGTCCGCGGTGGAGAGCACCATCGCGTTCGGCTCCACCACCCCGGCGTCGTCGGCCTCGTGGAACCAGCGGGTGAACTGGGCGATCGGCTCGGCGGCGAGCTGCTCCTCGACCAGGCCCTCGTGGGTGTAGTGCTTGCGCATCACGGTGAGGTCCGGCCCGGGCCGGGCCTCCTCGGCCAGGATCCGGGTGGCGGGCTGCGAGGGCGTCGACTGGGCGCGTTCCGGGGTCTGCACATCAACATCATCCCGTACGACAAGCAACCGGCACCGCTACCTGTGGACAAACCCCGGTGGGAGATAAGGTGACTCGCCACCGCTTGACCGCCCGACCTACGGTGAATTGTCCGGAACCTGGCGTTTGGTTCCGGAGATTTCCCGGGCACGACCGGCCATCGAGCGAAAGTCAAGCGGCCCCAGGGGAAACATCACCACGGTGGTGTATGGCGCAATGCACCCCGTGCCTGTCAGGCTGGCACCGAGTGCCAACCACCATCGGTCACTGGTATGCCGCCCCACCATGGCGGCCCGCCGATCGCAGAACTGAAGGAGCCGTCCATGTCCGACTTCGTACCCGGGCTTGAGGGAGTCGTCGCGTTCGAGAGCGAGATCGCCGAACCCGACCGTGAAGGCGGCGCCCTCCGGTACCGCGGTGTCGACATCGACGACCTGGTCGGCCACGTCTCCTTCGGCCACGTCTGGGGCCTGCTGGTGGACGGCAAGTTCAACCCCGGCCTGCCGGCCGCCGAGCCCTTCCCGATCCCGGTCCACTCCGGCGACATCCGCGTCGACGTGCAGTCCGCCCTCGCCATGCTCGCCCCGGTCTGGGGCCTGCGGCCGCTGCTGGACATCTCCGCCGAGCAGGCCCGCGACGACCTCGCCCGCGCCGCCGTGATGGCCCTCTCCTACGTCGCCCAGTCGGCCCGCGGCCAGGGCCTGCCGATGGTCCCGCAGAGCGAGATCGACAAGGCCGAGACCGTCGTCGAGCGCTTCATGATCCGCTGGCGCGGCGAGCCGGACCCGAAGCACGTCAAGGCCATCGACGCCTACTGGACCTCCGCCGCCGAGCACGGCATGAACGCCTCCACCTTCACCGCCCGCGTCATCGCCTCCACCGGCGCCGACGTCGCGGCCGCGCTCTCCGGCGCCGTCGGCGCGATGTCCGGCCCGCTGCACGGCGGTGCGCCGTCCCGCGTGCTCGGCATGATCGAGGAGATCGAGCGCACGGGCGACGCCACCGCCTGGGTCAAGAACGCGCTGGACAAGGGCGAGCGCCTGATGGGCTTCGGCCACCGCGTCTACCGCGCCGAGGACCCGCGCGCCCGCGTGCTGCGCCGCACCGCCAAGGAGCTCGGCGCGCCGCGCTTCGAGGTCGCCGAGGCGCTGGAGAAGGCCGCGCTGGAGGAGCTGCACAACCGCCGCCCCGACCGCGTGCTGGCCACCAACGTCGAGTTCTGGGCCGCCATCATGCTGGACTTCGCCGAGGTCCCGGCGCACATGTTCACCTCGATGTTCACCTGCGCCCGCACCGCCGGCTGGTCGGCCCACATCCTGGAGCAGAAGCGCACCGGCCGCCTGGTCCGCCCGGCCGCCCGCTACATCGGCCCCGGCCCGCGCAGCCCGCGCGACATCGAGGGCTACGACGCGATCGCGCACTGACCCGAAAGAGCTGCGAGCCAGCGGGTCCGGCACCGGCCGGGCCCGCTGTTTCCGCAGCTCGCAGCCGGGTTGGCGACATCTCAGCGATCGGACGGCGGTCACGGCGGACGGCCGGTGACCGGTAGGCTGCGCCCCGTGGCTCAGATCCAGATCCCCGCTGACATCAAGCCCGCCGACGGCCGATTCGGCTGCGGCCCGTCCAAGGTGCGCCCCGAGGCCCTGAGTGCCCTCGCCGCGACCGAGACCTCCCTGCTCGGCACCTCCCACCGCCAGGCCCCGGTGAAGAACCTGGTCAAGCGCGTGCGCGAGGGCGTGAGCAGCCTCTTCTCCCTCCCCGAGGGATACGAGGTCGTACTCGGCAACGGCGGCTCCACCGCCTTCTGGGACATCGCGGCATTCGGCCTGGTGCGGGAGAAGTCCCAGCACCTCGACTTCGGCGAGTTCTCGTCCAAGTTCGCCTCCTCGGTCAAGGCCGCCCCGTGGCTGGCCGAGCCGACCGTGATCAAGACCGCGCCGGGCACCCACCCGCTGCCGGTCGCCGAGGCCGGCGTGGACGCCTACGCGCTCACCCACAACGAGACCTCGACCGGTGTCGCGATGCCGATCGCCCGCCCGGCCGGCGCCGACCAGGGCTCGCTGGTCCTGGTGGACGCCACCTCCGGCGCCGGCGGCCTGCCGGTGGACATCGCCGAGACCGACGTCTACTACTTCGCCCCGCAGAAGTCCTTCGCCGCCGAGGGCGGCCTCTGGCTGGCGACCTTCTCCCCGGCCGCCCTGGAGCGCGCCGCCGAGATCGCCGGCTCCGGCCGCTACATCCCGCCGTTCTTCGACCTGCCGACGGCCATCGACAACTCGTCGAAGGACCAGACGTACAACACCCCGGCGATCTCCACCCTGTTCCTCCTCGCCGACCAGCTCGACTGGCTGAACGGCAACGGCGGGCTCGACTGGGCCGTCGCCCGTACGGCTGATTCCTCGTCCCGGCTGTACGGCTGGGCCGAGAAGTCCGCGTTCGCCAACCCGTTCGTGGCGAACCCGGCCGAGCGCTCGCAGGTGGTCGGCACGATCGACTTCGACGCCTCGGTGGACGCCGCCGCCGTCGCCAAGGCACTGCGTGCCAACGGCATCGTCGACACCGAGCCGTACCGCAAGCTCGGCCGCAACCAGCTGCGCATCGCGATGTTCCCGGCCGTCGACCCGGCGGACGTCGAGGCGCTGACCGCCTGCATCGACTACGTGGTCGAGCAGCTCTGACGCATCGCGGGCAACACGTGAGGGCCACCGCCCGCGGGCGGTGGCCCTTTCACGTCCGCGCCGTCGCGCCGCCGGACGGCCGGCGGGCGGACCGGCCGGAGGGCCCGGAGGGTCTAGCGGTCGACCAGCGAGCTGATCAGCACGACGACGAGCAGCAGCACCAGGGCGCCGGTGACGATACGCATACGAGTCTTGGGATCCACGGTCAACGAGGGTACCTCCGGCCGGTCGGAGCTCAGACGCCGAGGCTGGATCCCCCGCTGGCGTCCACGTTCTGCCCGGTGACCCAGCGGGCGTCGTCCGAGGCCAGGAAGGCCACGATGTCCGCCACGTCGGACGCCTCGCCGACCCGGTCGAAGGCCGAGTAGGCGGCCACCCGGGCCCGCTCCCGCGGATCCGCCAGCCACGGGTTGATGTCGGTGGCGACGACTCCGGGCAGCACGGAGTTGACCGTGATCCCGCGCGGGCCGAGCTCCTCCGCCAGGGTCAGGGTGAGGGTGTTCAGGGCGCCCTTCGTCATCGCGTACGAAACGGCGCCCGGGAAGGCCACCCGGGTGACGCCGGACGACACGTTGACGATGCGGCCGCCGTCCCGCAGCCGGCCCAGCCCGTGCTGGACGACGAAGAACGGCGCCCTGGCGTTCACCGCGAACACCCGGTCGAAGTCGGCCTCGGCCACCTCGTGGATCCGCCCGAACTGGCCGATCCCGGCGTTGTTCACCAGGATGTCGAGGCCCTCGCCGCCGCCGTGCGCCGCCAGCCCCTCGTCGAAGGCCGCCCAGAGCGCCTGCGCGTCGCCGGGCACGCCCAGCTCGGCACCGATCGCGAAGGCCCGCCCGCCGGCCTGCTCGATCGTCTTCACCACCTCGTCGGCGGCCGCCGCGTTGCCGCCGTAGTGCACGGCGACCAGCGCGCCGTCCCGCCCCAGCCGCTCGGCGATGCCCCGCCCGATCCCCCGGCTGCCGCCCGTCACCAGTGCCATCCTGCCCGCAAGCGCGCCCATGGCCACGCCCCCTCATTTATGTAGCGGTCGCTAATGAAAGGAACCGTAGCACGCGTTCTGTAGTGCTCGATATAGAATCTCGGCATGGCGACGACGAAGGGGCCCGGTACGACGGGGGCCGGCACGGAGACCACGACGGCGGGAGCGGCGACGACGGCCGCGCGGGCCACGACGGCCGTGGGGGCCTCAGGAGCCCCGGCCGCCCCGGCCGCCCCGGCGACCGGACACCGGCGCGGGCGACCGCGCTCCTTCGACCGCGACGCCGCCCTGGAGCAGGCCCTGCGGCTGTTCTGGGAGCACGGCTACGAGGCGACCTCGGTCGCCGACCTCACCACCGCCATGGGCATCCGCCCGCCGTCCCTGTACGCAGCCTTCGGCGACAAGCGGGCGCTGTTCGCGGAGGTGGTGGCCCGCTACCGGGAGAGCCACGGCGCGTACGCCACCCGCGCACTGGCCGAGGAGCCCACCGCCCGGGCCGGGGTGGCCCGGATGCTGCGCGAGGCCGCCGCCCAGGCCACCGACCCGGACCACCCCTGGGGCTGCCTGCTGATCACCTCGACGGTGAACTGCACCACCCCGGAGGTCGTCGAGGCCGTCCGGGAGCTGCGCAACGCCAACGTCCGCGCGCTGGAGTCCCGGATCCGCGCCGACGTCGCGGCCGGCCACGAGCCCGCCGGGACCGACCCGGCCGCCCTGGCGCAGTTCACCGCCACGGTGCTGCAGGGCATGTCCCAGCGGGCCCGGGACGGCGCCGGGCGGGCCGCACTGGAGCGCGTCGCCGACGACGCGATGCGGATCTGGCCGTGACGCCGGGCGGGCGCCCCCGGGGCACCCGGACGCCGGGCGGGCGCCCCCGGCCCTCCTGGACGTGGGGCCCCCGGGGCCTCAGCTCCAGTCGGCGAGCGGCCAGGCCCGGACGGTCCGGTAGTGCGGGGCGCCGCCGTCCGACTCGCTCTGCATGAGCCGCAGCTCGGCGGCCTCCCACTCCGGCCCCCGGTAGTCGGCCAGCGCCGCCGCCAGGCCGTCCAGCTCCGCCGCCGCCACCCGCAGCACCGCCCGCCGGTGGCCCCGGTGGGAGCCGGCCCGGGCCAGCGTCAGGTGCGGGTGGAAGTTGTACGCGTCCGTCGCGCCGGCCACCTCCGCGGTGACCTCGCCGACCGCCTCGGCGAGCCGCCGCAGCGCCCAGGTCTGGCCGTCCACGCCGGCCCAGAGCACCCGGTCGCCGAACCGGCCCGCCCCGGAGATCCGCAGCCGGTGCACCGCGTGCACCTCGGCCACCCCGGCCAGGCCGGCCTCCAGCTCGGGCAGCCGCTCGGCCGGCACCTCGCCGAGGAAGGCCAGCGTCAGGTGCCAGCCCTCGACCGTCGTCCAGCGCAGCCGGTCGGCCCCCGGCAGTCCGCGCACCGGCGCGACCGCGTCGGAGAGCCCCTGCAACGCCTCGACCGGCGGGACCACCGCAACGAAGAGCCTCATACAGCCATCCTCCATCCCCGTACGGCCGGCGGGCGGCTCCCCGGACTTCCCGAACCGCGTCGTCCGGGCTAGAACGGTCTCCATGAAGATCCGCAACGGGGGCCCCGAATCCGTCCCCGACATCCTCGCCCTGCTCGACGGCGCCGTCACCTGGCTGGCCTCCCAGGGCCGCACCGGCCAATGGGGTGACCAGTCCTTCAGCGGCACCCCGGCCCGCGTCGAGCTCGTCACGAAGTACGCCTCGGCGCCGTTCCTGATCCGGCTCGCGGTCGACGACGAGGGCCGCACGGTCGGCTCCTGCGTCCTCTCCGAGGAGCGCGGGCAGTACATCCCGGCGGTGGACGAGCGCGAGCTGTACATCCGCAACCTGGTCACCGACCGGTCCCGCAAGGGTGCGGGCATCGGTGCCGCGCTGATCGCCGACGCGCTCGACGAAGCCCGCCGGCGCGGCATCGGCCTGGTCCGGGTGGACTGCTACGCGGGCGCCGACCGCAAGCTGGTCGGCCAGTACCGCGCGCTCGGCTTCACCGAGACCGAGTCCTTCGAGGTCGAGCAGCCGGGCGGGGTCTGGCACGGCCAGGTGCTGGAGATCAGGCTCTGACCGGACGCCCCGGGGGCGGGCGATCCCGCCCCCGGGGCCGGCGGTCCGTCAGCAGGCCGGGGCCAGCTCCGACTTGGCCGGAGCGGTGGCGCGCGGCACGAAGGCCACCACCCGGCCGCCGCGTCCCGGGTGCAGGTCGAACCGCACCCGCAGATCCGCGCTGCGGGCCAGCACCAGGCCGACCACGGCCGCGGCCGCCGCCGACACCAACCCACAGGCCAGCAGGCCGAGTCGGGGGCCGTACGAGGCGGTCACCCAGCCGACGACCGGCGCGCCGATCGGCGTGCCGCCGGTGAAGACCAGCACCAGCAGACCCATCACCCGGCCCCGCATCTCGGGGTCGGTGCCCAGCTGCAGCGCCGAGTTGACCGAGGTGTTGAAGCTCAGCCCGAAGACCCCGATCAGCGTCAGCAGCACCGCGAAGGTCCAGTAGCCGGGCGCGAACGCGGCCACGACCTCCAGCGCGCCGAACGCCAGCGCCGCCCCCACCAGCCGGCGCAGCCGGGGCGCGCCCCGGCGGGCCGCGAGCAGCGCACCGGCCAGCGAGCCGACCGCCATCGCGGTGTTCAGCAGGCCGTACTGCCCGGCGCCCACGTGGAAGGTGTCGTGGGCGAAACCGGAGAGCAGGGTCGGGAAGTTGAAGCCGAAGGTGCCGATGAACCCGGCCAGCACCATCGGCCAGAGCAGCTCGGGCCGCTCTCTCACGTAGCGCAGGCCCTCGCGCAACTGCCCCTTCTGGCGGGCGATCGGCGGGGAAGGCCGCAGCTCGCTCTCCCGCATCGCCAGCAGACCGCCGATCACGGCGGCGAAGGAGAGCGCGTTCACGGCGAACGCCCAGCCGCTGCCGACCGCCGCGATCAGCAGACCCGCCACGGCGGGGCCGACCAGGCGCGCGGTCTGGAAGTTGGCGGCGTTCAGGCTGACCGCGTTCGCGAGGTCCTTCGGCCCGACCATCTCGGAGACGAAGGCCTGGCGGGTCGGGTTGTCCACCACCGTGACCAGGCCCAGCAGCAGCGCGAACGCGTACACGTAGTACGGCGTCACGACGCCGCCGACGGTGAGCACGGCGAGGCCGGCGGCGAGCAGGCCCATGGCGCCCTGGGTGTAGATCAGCAGCCGGCGCTTGGGCATCCGGTCGGCGAGCACCCCGCCGAACAGGCCGAGCAGCAGCATCGGCAGGAACTGCATCGCGGTGGTGATGCCGACGGCGAGCGGGCTGCCGGTGAGGCTGAGCACCAGCCAGTCCTGGGCGATCCGCTGCATCCAGGTACCGGTGTTGGACACCACCTGGCCGGCGAAGTAGTAGCGGTAGTTGCGCACGCGCAGGGAGGAGAACATCCCCCCGGGCCTGGTGAAGCGGTCCCCCGTGGCGGTCGGGAGGGGGCGCGCCGGCGGAGGGCCGTCGACGGGCGACGGGCGGGCCGCGCCGGGGCGGCCTGGAGCGGCGGGGTCGTCCGCCGCGGTGCGTTCGTCGGGGTCGTCGTCGCCGCTGCCGGGCAGCCCCGTCGGGGCGGGTGCCTGGCTCTCGGCGGCCGCGGCGCTCGCCGCGGCGGGGTCGGTGGTCGGGTCGTCGGTACGGAAAGCGGCGGCGCTGGCTGCGGCCGGCGGTGTCACGGTGGTCTCCCCTCGCGGCGCGACGACCCGTCGGGGGGCCGTCGCGCTCCTGGTGTCAGTGGTCGGTCCTGCGGTGATGCGGTTCTCCTTCGTCTTCCGGCGGCTGACCGGAACGGCTGTGCCTAGAGGTGTGCGAGCTTGTAGAGCACCGGCGCGGCCTCCCTCAGGACGGCCCACTCCTCCTCGTCGAGCCCCTCGGCGAGTTCGGCGAGCCAGGCGTTGCGCCGGCGGCGGCTCTCCGTGAGGATCTCCTCCGCCTGCTCGGTACTGCTGACGACCACCTGCCGGCGGTCCTCCGGGTGCGGCTCCCGCCGCACCAGGCCCTTCTCCTCCAGCATCGCGACGATCCTGGTCATCGAGGGCGGCTGTACGTGCTCCTTCCGGGCGAGCTCACCCGGCGTGGCCTTCCCGCAGCGCGCGAGGGTGCCCAGCACCCCCATCTCGGTGGGGCTGAGCGACTCCTCGACCCGCTGGTGACGCAGGCGTCGGGAGAGGCGCATGGTGGACGACCGCAGCTGGTTGACGGCTGCGAGGTCCTGCTCGGACATCTCGGGCATGTTCTTTAGCCTACGTCATTACTCTCGCTAAAGAAAAATTGGTTTCCGGACGCCCGCGGCCCGGCGGTCGGCACCGGGTGCCCTGCGCCTGCGGCAGCCAGTGGCACGGGCGTTCAGCGCTCGGTGGCACGGGTCTGCGGCACCCGGTGGCACGGGCGTTCAGCCCCGGGTGTCCACCGCGGCGAGGCCGTCCGGCATGCCCAGCACCAGCAGCGTCCCGGCCAGGGCGAGCGACCAGACCTCCGAGCCGGTCCGCAGGTCCAGCACCCGGCCGGTCCCGAGGTCGCGGACCCGGACCAGCCCGTCGGACCAGGCCGCGGCCACCACCGGGCCGGCCGCCGTCGTCCCGGCGGCCACCGCCGTCACCGGACAGCCCCGCCGGTCGGACGGCTCGGGCATCGGCCCCGAGCGCGGGCCCCAGAGCCGGACGGCGCCGTCGAAACCGCCGCTCGCCAGCAGCGGGATCTCCGGATCGGACAGCGGCCCGCCGCCCAGCGCGGTACCGGCCAGCGCGGTGACCGGGCCGTGGTGCAGCCGCTCGCTGACCACCTTGCCGTCCTCGTACCAGTGCACGGCGCCGGCCGCGTCGCCGAACGCCGGCGCGGAGTCGGCCAGCCCGCCGATCGCCGCCACCGCGCTCAGGCCACCGCCCGGGCCTTCGGCCGGCGTCGGGCCGCCGGCCGCCGAGCGGACCGCGTCCAGCGCCGTCATCAGCCCGTACGGCTCCAGGCCCGGCCGCGGTTCCGCCGGGGCCACCAGCTCCGCCCGGCCCCAGGCGTCGAGCAGCACGACGGATCCGCCGGCCGTCACCGCCAGCCCCCGCAGCGGGCGCGGGGCCGGCACCACCACGGCTCCGGCGCGGCGGCCGGTGGCGGCGTCGAAGGTCCGGACCGCGCCCGTGGGATCGGCCACCAGCACCTGTGACAGGTACGGTCCCGCCCCGGCGGTGATCGCGACGGCCGGTCCCGGCCAGTCCGGGTCGGCCCCCTCCCACCGCGCCCAGCGCCCGGACCAGGGCGCGGGCAGCTGCGCGAGGACGGCCGCGGCGGCCGCGGCGACGGGGTCCGCACCCAGTAGCCGGGTCCGCAGCACGGCGGCCCGGACGGCCGGGTCGGGCTCGTCGATCACGGCCGGCCCGGCAGCACGCCAGGCCCGGGCCGGCGCGTCGTCCCGTCGCTCGACGGCCGCCGTCACCGGGACGGGGTCGGCCAGCGCGTAGAGCAGCGGGTCGGCGGCCAGCGGGCCGGGGTCGCCACCGGCCGCGGCCGCCGCCCAGAGCGCGGACAGGGCCTCCTCGCCGGCGGCACGCAGGTCGGCACCGGCCGGCGGCAACGGCGCCGGCGGGGCGGCCGGTGCCCCGAGGACCGGGCCGGGCAGCGGGTAGGCGGCCGCGTCGCCGCCCCGGACCGCCGCCCACTGGTCGAACCGCGCCCGGTCCGTCCACTGCGGGTCGCCGAGGTCCAGCACCGCCGGTGCGGGCACCGCGGTGAACGCCCCGGCCGCCGCGCCACCGGTCGCCGCCCCGACCACCAGCCGCACGCCGGGCAACCGGAGCAGCGGGTCGAGCAGCCCGGTCACCAGACCGGCCGGGTCGACGGCCTCGTCCAGCCCGGGTATGCAGATCAGCACCGGCCGGCCGTCGGCCGCGATCGCCTCGACCAGTGGGCCCGGGGCGTGCGCGACCAGGTCGAGCTGGCGCCCCAGCGACCAGACGGCCGTACGGACGGTGGCCCCGGCGGCGGGCAGCACGGCGTGGATCCGCCGGGCGCCCGGCACCGTCTCCGTGGTGCAGCCGCGGACCAGCCAGGCCAGCAGGTGCGACTTGCCGGCCCCGGGCGGCCCCGCCACCCGGCACAGCCGCGGTGCCCGCGGGTCGTCCAGCCAGCCGAGCAGTGCCAGTCCGGCCGGCTTGCGCCCCGCCCCCAGCGGCGGCATCCGTCGCCCGTCCTGCGTCATTCCCTGCTTCCCTCTCCGCGTTCCCGCCGCTGCTCCGGCCCTGCCGTACCCGGCCCCGGCCCTGCCGGCTCACGGCCGTGCCCGGCCCCGGCCCTGCTCGGGCCGAGCCCCGTCCGGGCTCAGCCCTGCCGCTCGGCCAGGCTGATCATCAACGCCTTGATCCCGCTCTCGCGGGACTCGGCCGTCTCCCCGTAGTCGAAGCTGTGGGTGAACTCCGCCTCCGGGAACTCCTGCGCCATCCAGCGGGCGCAGTAGTGCCCGGGCATCATGCACGGCTCCAGCTCGCAGTAGACCCGGACCACCTGCTCGGGCTCGACGCCCTCCGCCCGCAGCCGGTGCCAGAGCGCCTCCTCCGGATGCAGCAGCCCCGGACCGCCCACCTCCGTGACGATCCGCTTCCCGCCCTGCTCGTCGACCACCTCGAAGGCCGCCGACGAATCGACGTTCAACGGGCGCCGCAGGTCGTCCAGCACCCGCGGCCACCAGCCCTCACGGTCCTCGAACGCGGCGGGATCGGCCGCCAGCAGGCCCTGGCGCAGCTCCCGGTAGGCGGCGAACGCCTCCTCCGGCCGGTCCGCCGCGGCGACCGCGGACAGCAGCCGGTCGAACAGCAGCAGTCCGGCCGCGAACTCCGCCACGCCCGAGTTCACCGGCAGGTCCACCGGCTCGGAGCCCAGCAGCACCGCCCGGACCGACCGGTCCGGCGCGAAGTAGAGCTCCGCCCCGCCGTCCGTGCCGATCCGCAGCTGGGCCGCCACCGGTCCCGCGTCCAGCCCGGAGCCGGCCGCGTACTCGCCCAGCGAGAGCGGGTCAGACTCCTCGGCGGCCCGGAAGTACGGCCCCACCTGGAGTGGCAGCCCCGGGTGCCGCAGCGGCCCCGCGGGCGCGACCGGCAGGGCCCGCAGCCCCCGCGGGCCGAAGTGCGCCAGCAGTGCCGCCGTCAGCTCGTCGTCCCCGTCCGCGTTCACATCCGCCTTCACGTCCGCGTTCACGTCCGAACCCGCCCTCTCACAGCATGGGGTAGGAGTCGAGGAACGCCGTCCAGAACTCGCTCTCGAAGGGCCGCGAGTCCCAGCGCTCCATGCCCTCGCGGACGATCTCCTCCACCTCGGCCCAGTCGTACGGGTTCGGGCGCTCGTCCGGCCCCGGCCGCTCCACCTCGAACTTGTAGACCAGGTAACCGAGCGAGGAGACGTCCCCGTGGACCAGCTCGTACTCGATCTCGGAGTCCGGGTCGGAGACCCAGATCGTCCCGTCGCCGAGGTGCACGAAGACGACGGCCTGGTAGAGCATCCCCAGCGGCTGCAGCCTGCCGTGCGGGGTGTCCACCGGCTCCGGGTCCGGCCAGGTCGCGAAGGCCTTCTCCGGGCTCGCCGGATCCCGCTCCGCGAACTCCGCCAGGATCCGGAAGAGCCCGTTGGAGCACGGGATCCCGACCTCCGTCACGAAGCGCGCGCCGTCGCCGTCCGGCCAGATCCGCGCCGCCACGTCGGGCCGGAACCTCAGGAGGTCGCCGGGCTCCGCCTCTTCCATGACCGCGGGCCAGTCAATCCCTACCAGCAACTGTCTTCCATCCTTCGAGCTCGCATGTCAGTGGCCCTTGTGCTTCTTCTTCGCGGCCTGCTTGGCCTCGTGGGCCGCCTTGTCCTGCTGCCCCTGTGCGTCGAAGTCCGTCGGCCCCATCGTGCCACCATGCTGGCCCGCGGCGTGATCCTTCTCCAGCTGGTCCAGATAGGCCCGGTGGCCCCAGTCGCGGTCCGCCGTCTTGACCTTGCTGTCGTAGTCGACGCCGTAGGTGACGTTCAGGTCGGGATTGGCCGGCTCGAAGTGCCGGCCCAGCCAGCGCTCGCAGTTCGGGCCCGCCTGGCAGGGCGCCCGTTCGGTGTAGAGGTCGCTGACGTTGCCTTCCTTGCCCCCCAGCAACGGCTTGCCGATCGACCGCTCCGAGTGGCTCCGGACGTAGTCGCTCCGGCCGACGAGGATGAACTCGCCGTTCTCGTCGCGGTACCTGAGCGAGGCGTAGTTCTTGCCGCCGTAGTCGCCCTGGGCACGCCGGGCCTCCTCCACCGCCTGCGAGAGCGGGGACGGCTCTTTGATCTTGCTGCTGCCGACCTTCTCGTTCTTCTTCTGCTTGCCGTCCGCGTCCTTGTCGGTCTTCTTGTACTGCCGCGCGTGGTACTTGTCCTTCAGGTCCTTCGGGTCCGCGTCCTTGACCTTGTCGGAGTCGCCGTCCAGCAGGGTCTTGAGGGACTTGTCGCTCCCGTCCAGGTCGACGAGCTTGCCGTCCTTGATCTCCTGGACCCGGCCGTCGTCGTGGATGAAGTACTTCCGGGCCGGCTGCTTCGAGCCGCCGCCACCGCCGCCGGCACCCGCGTGCGGCGGCGGGGCGCCGCCGTCCTTGCCCTTGCCGTTGAGGTCCTTGGCGTGGTGCGCATCGTTGTCGCTGTGGTGCTTGGCGGCCTTGTTGAGGTTGTCGCCCGCCTGCTTGTACATCTTCTTGGCGGCCTTGCCCATGTCGTCGGCGAGGGCCTTGCCGAGCTTCTGGGCCCCGTGCTGGAGGGCCTTGACGATCGGGTCGCTCATTCGAAGCTCATCGCTGCGACTCGGCCGCGGAAGACCTGCGCGTGCTGGGCCACCTTCTCCGCCTGCTCGTGCAGGGCCCGGGCGTGCGACTCCACGGCCGCGGGGTTGATCTTGAATCCGCTGCCGGCCGAACCGCCGCCGCCGTTCAGCGCCGCCTCCGCCGCCTCGAACACCAGGCCGGAGACCGCCTCCGAGACGACCTCCACGAGCGGGGTGATCGCGGCCTCGACCACCTGGCCGACGACGTAGTCCTCCAACTGGTGCGCCAGGTAGGACATCAGCTTGCGCGCGGCCTGCTGGGCGGCGACCGCCCCGACCTCCGAGATGCCGGCGGTCGCCACGGCGGCGGCCTGGGCGGCGACGAAGGTGGCGGCCAGGACGACGAGCTCGCCGAGCGCCTCCAGCTTCATGCCGACGATCACGTCGGCGGCGGTGTCCAGGGCCTTCGACACCACGTGGGCCGCCTGGACGACCTCGTTGAAGTGCTTGTCGGACATCAGCGCCCACTTGGCGACCAACGCCTCGTAGGACGCGCCCTCGTAGGCCCCGCCCAGCTGATGGATCGTCGCCGTCGAGTCCGTGTGGAGGTCTTCGAGACCCTTCGCGAACTCCTTCACGTGCTCGCCGAATTCGCGGACCTTGTCCTCGTTGATCGCCGGCCAGCGGATGCCGAGGAACTCAAGAAGCGTCACCACTTCGCCCGGCAGCTCGATCGCCATCGACAAACCCCCCCGCACACAACAATCCCCCGATATGATCAAAAGTCTATACATCTGGCCGACGGCCACCGGCACCGGAGGCGTGCCGATTCTGTGGCGATCCGGCGTGATCCGGCCCGATCCGCAGCCATCCACGCCGATCCGTGCCGAATCCGTGCCGCTCCGCACCCGCCGGCAGCCCCCGCCGCCATCGGCCGTGCCCTCCATGACTCCCGGTGCGATGCTGGTCCTGGGACCCGATCCACGCGGGCCCCGGCGCCGCGCCACCGCTCTCAGGAGAAGGGCCGACCAGAAATGACCGACGTCGCCGCCGAACAGGCCGAGCAGGCCGACACCGGCTTCGCCCGCCTCGCCATGGTCACCATCGACTGCGCCGACCCGGTCGCGCTGGCCGCCTTCTACGGCGAGCTGCTGGGGTGGGAGACCAGGCACGTGGACGAGCACTTCGCGATCCTCGACAACCCGGAGGGCGGCAGCCCGCTCGGCTTCGGGCGGGTCAACGGCTACCGACCCGAGCCGTGGACCGAGCCGGACGGCGGCAAGCACTTCCACCTGGACTTCTACGTCGACGACCTGGAGGAGTCCACCGCCAAGGCGCTCGCGCTCGGCGCCACCGAGCCGCAGTACCAGCACGGCCGCACGCTCAAGGTGCTGATCGACCCGGCCGGCCACCCGTTCGGTCTAGCCCCTTTGGAGTGACCCACAAACGCCCTCGGCAGCAGCGGGCACGCCGTGCGCAGGCGGCGTCAGGGCTTGGTGCCAAGATCTTGCCGATCACGTGAAGACCGCCCCTGACCTGCGGTTTCACGAAAAGCGCGAACATTGAGCGACTCACCGGTAGTGGCTACTGTCCCGGGTTGTCAGGGGCACCACACGCTAGGCTCCCCCGGGCGGCCCCCTGCGCGCCCCCTTTCGCGCGCGCTCCCGCACGCCCGGCCCGCCTCCGGCCACCGCTCCCGCCCGAACCCCTGGCACCACTCCTTCCCCGAACCCGTCAGGAGTTCCTCGTGGGTGAGATCCATCATGCGGACCACGGCTGGGTGACGCCCGCGGTCTCGTACTTCGTCGCCTGTCTGGGCGCCTTCGTCGCCCTGCGCGCCACCCGCTGGGCACTGGTGTCCCCGGGCCGCACCCGGGTCTACTGGCTGCTCTTCGCGTCGACCTCGCTCGGCGCGGGCATCTGGTCGATGCACTTCATCGCCATGCTCGGCTTCTCCGTCACCGGTCTCGACATCGGCTACCGCCCGGCACTGACGGTGGTCAGCCTGCTGGTCGCGATCCTCTTCGTCGGCCTCGGGATGTTCGCCGTCGGCTACAGCCGGCACCGCGTCCCGGCGCTGCTCGCGGCCGGGCTGACCACCGGGCTCGGGGTGGCGGCGATGCACTACCTCGGTATGGCCGCGATGGTCCTGCCCGGCCACGTCGGCTACGACCACGTCATGGTGGGGCTCTCGGTCGGCATCGCGGTGTTCGCCGCGACGGCCGCGCTCTGGGCCGCGCTGAACATCCGGGGGACGCTCGCGGTCACGGCCGCGGCCCCGGTCATGGGCGTCGCGGTGTGCGCGATGCACTACACCGGGATGGCCGCCGTCTCCGTCCGGCCGGACTCCTCGCAGAGCACCCAGGGCGGGGTGATGGCACTGCAGTTCATCTTCCCGCTGGTGGTCGGGCTGGGCTGCTACGTCTTCTTCGGCTCGCTGGCCTTCGCGGTCTCGCCGAGCCGCAGCGCGCTCAACGCGCAGCCGGTCCTGGCGGGCCGGGCGGCCCCGCTGGCCCGGCCCGGACGCTGAGGTCCGCGGCCGGAGGGCCCCGCCGCGGCTGCGTCGCGGTGGGGCCCTCCGGCCGTTCTCCGGCCGTCCCGGCGGCCCGGCGGCCCCGGGCGGCTCTACGCCCCCGGACGGCGCCGGGCTATTCCGGGCGCCCGAGCAGTTCGGTCAGGTGCTCCGGCGTGGCGTCCGGGCAGACCTTGTGCACGAAGGCGCGCCGCAGCCGGTGGTACGGCTCGCCGTCCCGGTAGAAGTTGCGGTGCATCCGCCGCAGCTCCTCGGCCCGGTGGTCGGCCGGCGGCCGGACGTCGTCGTCCTCGGCCAGTCGGCGCTTCTTCTCCACCAGCCGCCCGGTCAGCTCCGGCGACCCGGCCAGCCGGGCCGCCTCCCGGGCCACCCAGCGGCGGAACTCCGCCGCGTCGCCGCCCCGGGTGCGGTCCACCAGGCCCAGCCGCTCCGCCCGGGCCGCCCCCACCGGCAGGGCCTCCGAGGTCAGCCGCTCGGCCTGCTCGGCGCCGACCCGGCGGGGCAGGGTGTACGTCCAGTACTCCGAGCCGTACAGGCCCATCAGCCGGTAGTGCGGGTTGAGCACGGCGGACTCCCGGCACCAGACCTCGTCGGCGGCCAGGGCGAGCATCAGCCCGCCGGCGGCCGCGTTCCCGGCCAACGCCGCGACGGTGACCTTGTCGGTGGTGGTGAGGACCGCCTCGACCAGGTCGTCCATCGCGTTGATGTTCTCCCAGGACTCCAGCGCCGGGAAGGACGCACCCTCGATGACGTTGAGGTGGATGCCGTTGGAGAAGAAGTCGCGGGCCGCGCCGAGCACCAGCACCGAGGTCGGCCGGTCGGCCGCCTCCTGGTAGGCGGCCAGCAGGCGGCGGCACTGATCGGTGCTCATCGCCCCGCCCGTGAAGGCGAATTCGAGGAAACCGACGCCGTCCCGCTCGCGGTAGCGCAGCTCCGACCAGGTCTCCCGGTCCGCTGCCGCGGCCGGGCTCACCGGCACCTCGCGGACCCGGTAGAGGTGCTCGGCGAGCACGGTCGCCGCCGGCTGCTTGAAGGTGGCCGGACCGCCGGGCGTCCGCCGCGGGCGCAGCTGCGGGATCCAGACCGCGCCGTCCACGGTGGCCCGGCAGATCGCGCCGTCCCGGGTGGCGAGCACCGCGCCGGGCACCGGGCCCCGCAGCTCGTCCTCCGGGTGGCCGCCGTGCAGGAAGTACTCGCGCCCGAACAGCTCGTCCAGCACGCCCGGTTGCGAGTCGGCCGCGCGGAGCTTGCGCAGCACGGTCGCGGTGTCGTCGGCCGCCCAGTCGATCCTGCGGTCCTCCTGGCGCAGCAGCGGACGCAGTCGGCCGCGGACGTCCGGCCGGTCGTAGTCCAGCGGTTCGGGGGTGAACAGGCCGCCGCGGAACCGGTCGACCGCCTGCAGCACGGCCGTGACGGCGGCGTCGGCGAGCTCGTTCCGGTACAGCTCGCTCTTGCCGCAGGCCGGCACCGGGAAGTCGGCCGAGGCCCAGATGTCCCCGGCGTCCAGCTCCGCGACCGCCTGGAGGACGGTCACGCCCCAGCGTTCGGCCCCCTCGGTGATCGCCCAGTCGAGCGAGGAGGGGCCGCGGTCGCCCTTCGGCCCCGGGTGGACGATCAGGACGGTCCGGGTGGACCAGACGTCCTCCGGGACCGCCCTGGTGAGCATCGGGCAGATGATCAGCTCGGGGTCGGTCCGGGCCACCGCGGCCCGCACCTGCTCGTCGCCGAGCGCGAGTTGCACGGCCACCTCGTGGCCGCGTTCCCGCAGTTCGGTGTGGACGCGCTGGGTCAGGCTGTTGAACGCGCTGGCGATCAGAAGTACGCGCAAGGGGGGCCTCCGGGCGGTGACGGGCGTCGTGCGCGGAGGTGATGAAACCAGGGCATGGACACGTAACGATTACGGTCGGCGCTCCCCCGCCCGACCCTCACCCACCTCGCACACCTGTGCACCCGGCACCGCGCGCGCTTCGCCCGATCTCCCCAGAACCTCCCGACCCGCCCGGTGACGCGCAGCGCCGCACGGACGCTGCGGTGCCGTGGCGTCCGCGCGGCTCCTGCCGCGTCCGCGCCGGTCGGCGCGGGAACGCGTGCCGGTCGGCGCGGGAACGCGTGCTGGTCAGCGCGGGAACGCGCCGCTCAGCGCGGGAACGCGCGCCGGGCCCGCCAGGTGGTGTGCTCGCGCGAGACCGCGTCCTCCGCCTCGGCGGCCAGCCGGGCCCAGCGCTGCTCGGCGTCCGGGGCCTTGAGGTCCAGGTCGGAGAGCTGGTTGCCGACGTTCTCCAGCTCGCGCGCGGCCAGCTGGTACGCGGCGGCGAGCGGGCGCAGCTGCTTGAGCTGGGTCCAGGCGATCACCGCGGCGGCCGCCGCCGAGCTGGCGCCGAAGATGTGCACCGGCAGCGCCCCGACCGCCTGCGCGATCGCCGCCGCCGCACCGATGATGATCAGCGCCGCGACCCCCAGCCCCCAGGAGACCGCCTGCGTCTCGCAGGCCTCGGCCCGCGAGCGGTACCACGTCCGCTGCCCCTCCACCCGGGTGCGCAGGTAGAGCGTGCGGCGCTCGGTCAGGCTGCCGGCCCGGGCCCGGCGCATCTCCGCGGTGATCTCCGGGACGGTGCCGGGCGGCACGATCTCCGGATCCTCGAAGGCGCGCAGCACGTCCTCCAGCTGGAGCAGGTAGCCGCGGTCCACCTCGGCCGACTCCGCCCCGCCATCGAACGGGCGGGCGCGCACGGCGTACTTCCAGGCCAGCGTCTTCACCGACTCGGCCGCCGCCCGGGCCTCGTACCAGCGCCCCTGCGGGTTGCTGCGCCGCAGCCGGGACCAGAAGTAGCCGGCGACCAGGAACGCCACCACCGAGAAGAGCGGCGTGATGTCGCCGTCGCCGCGGCGCTCGGGCCCGGGCAGCGAGCCCACCACCGCCGCGACCACCAGCATCGAGATCAGGCCCCGGTACCAGCGCAGCGTCTCGCGCTGCCCGTCCAGCGAGGCCTTGTCCGCCGTCCAGAACAGCTCCGGCAGCAGCTTCGCCTCGACCCCTCCGGGCGGATCCTGTTGCACCATCGGTAGAGCCCCCTCCCCGTGTCCGGCCCAGGCAGTATGCCCACCACCAACTGGGCTACACAGTCCCCTTCCTGCCACGCACCGGCGGCATGTGATTGCCCGTCAGGGCGGTAACCGATATAAACGGTTACATGACCTCCCCCGTGCACTGGAAAGTCGTCGTCGACTGCGCCGAGCCGCACCGCCAGGCCGCCTTCTGGGCCGAGGCGCTCGGCTACACCGTCGAGGACCACGGCGTCCTCATCGAGCAGCTGCTCGCCGCCGGCCGGATCACCCCCGCCCTCCTCACCGAGGTCGACGGCCGCCGGGCCTGGCGCACCCTGGCCGCCGTCCGTCACCCCGAGGACCCGCACGACCCCACCTCCGGCACCGGGCTCGGCCGCCGCATCCTCTTCCAGCAGGTCCCCGAGCCGAAGACGGTCAAGAACCGCCTCCACCTCGACCTCCACCCCGGCCCCGACGCCCGCGACGCCACCGTGGCCCGCCTCGGCGGCCTCGGCGCCACCGTCCTGCGCCACGTCCAGGAGCCGGGCACCGACCACGTCGTCATGGCCGACCCCGAGGGCAACGAGTTCTGCGTGCAGTAGCCACGGCGAAGGCCGGGCCACGGACGATCGAGGCAGGGCGCGGTTTCCATCGACGGTTACTTCGCAGTGAGGATTCAAGCGGAAAGGGAGTCGCAGGCGGATCCCCATCCGCCTGCGACTCCCTGCGCCATGTGGTGAAAAGCCCGATAGGCCGACGTGGTCAGAGCAGGCCGAGGGCCGGCATCAGGTAGTAGAAGGCGAAGACCGCGGACACCGCGTACATCGCGGCCGGAACCTCGCGGCCGCGGCCGGCGGCGAGGCGCAGGACGCAGAAGGCGACGAAGCCGAAGCCGATGCCGTTGGTGATGGAGTAGGTGAACGGCATCATCACCATGGTCAGGAAGGCCGGGATCGCGATGGTGTGGTCGGCCCAGTCGATCTCCTTGACCGAGTTGGCCAGGATCAGGAAGCCGACGGCCACCAGCGCGGGGGTGGCGGCCTGGGCCGGGACCATGCCGGCGAGCGGGGCGAAGAAGAGCGCCACCACGAAGAGCAGGCCGGTGACGATCGAGGCGAAGCCGGTCCGGGCACCCTCGCCGACGCCCGCGGTGGACTCGACGTAGCAGGTGTTGGCCGAGCAGGAGGTGGCGCCGCCGGCCGCGGTGGCGATGCCGTCGACCATCAGGATCCGGTTGATGCCGGGCAGGTCGCCCTTCGCGTCCAGCAGGTGAGCCTCGTCGGCGACGCCGAGGATGGTGCCCATCGCGTCGAAGAAGCAGGACATCAGGACGGTGAAGACGAAGAGGGCGCCGGTGAGCGCGCCGACCTTCTCGAAGCCGCCGAACAGGCTGACGTGGCCGACCAGGCCGAAGTCGGGGGCGGCGACCGGGTTGCCGGGCCAGGCCGGGACGGTCAGGCCCCAGCCGGCGGCGGGGACGCCGGCGATCTTGTCGATCACCACGGCGACGACGGTCGTCACGGCGATCGAGACCAGGATCGCGCCGGGCACCTTGCGGATGATCAGCACCAGGGTGAGCAGCAGGCCGAGCACGAAGACCAGGACGGGCCAGCCGAGCAGGTGGCCGTTGCCGCCGAGCTGGAGCGGGACGGTGGTGTGCGCGACGTCCGGGATGCGGCTGACGAAGCCGGCGTCGACCAGGCCGACCAGGGCGATGAAGAGGCCGATGCCGATCGCGATCGCCTTGCGCAGGCCGAGCGGGACGGCGTTCATGACCCGCTCGCGCAGGCCGGTGGCGACCAGGAGCATGATCGCGAAGCCCGCCAGTACGACCATGCCCATGGCGTCCGGCCAGGTCATCTTGGGGGCGAGCTGGAGGGCGACGATGGTGTTGACGCCGAGGCCGGCGGCCAGGCCGATCGGGACGTTGCCGATCACGCCCATCAGCAGGGTGGTGAGCCCGGCGGTGAGGGCGGTCGCGGTGACCAGCTGCGCGTTGTCCAGGTGGGCCCCGGTCATGTCCGTGGCGTTGGCCAGGATGATCGGGTTGAGCACCAGGATGTACGCCATGGTGAAGAAGGTGGCGATGCCGCCGCGGACCTCGCGCGGGAGGGTGGAGCCGCGCTCGGAGATCCGGAAGTAGCGGTCCAGGGCGCCGGCGGGGGGCTTCGGCGCCGTGGCGACGGGCTCGGGCGACTCGGTGGTCGGCTGGGCCACAGGCATGCGTGCGTCCTCTGGTGGGGGCTGAGGAGAGGGTCCGCGCCCGGGGCGACGATGGCCGGGCGGGCCCGGCGGCGCGGCGTCGGCCCAGGTGTCCTGGGGCATGGCGCAGCCAACCGGAAGGCCCCAGTATGGGTGCCCCGATCGCACACGCGCTATCTTCGCGCGTAGAACGATCAACGCGGCCGGAGGCCTGATCAGGAGCCGCCGAAAGTCGGACGCGCGGCCGTCGCCCCGTACTCTAGAGCCCATGCCGAAGACCCCGCTGCACCCCTCGCCCCCGCCGCTGGAGGCCAACGACGTCGCCATCGTCGGCGGCGGCACGGTGCTGTGGTTCGTCGCCTTCCTGGCCCTGCTCCCGTTCCGGGGGACGCTCGCCGACCACGGCCACGGGAACTGGCCGTGGATCTGCCTGGCCGGGGCCGGCCTCGGCCTGATCGGCCTCTGGTACTGCCGCGCCCGCCGGGACGCGATCGCCCGCAGCCGCGCCGCCGAGGCCGCGACGGCCGAGCGGTCGGCCGACGAGCGGTCGAGCGGCGAGAACGGCGCGGACCCGGCCACCCGGTCGGACTGACCGGATCCGGCCACCCGGTCGGACCGAATAGTCCTTTAGTAGCACGCATCGGACATAAGGCACCCGTAGAGTCGGTGCCATGACCCAGCCTGCCCAGCAACCGGAACAGGCGCCCGGCGACGGTCACGACGGCGCCCACCCGCTCGGCCTGCTGCCTGGCCGGCGCGGCGGCCTCACCACCACGGAGGTCGCCGAGCGGGTCGCCCGGGGGGACGTCAACGACGTCCCGGTGCGGTCCAGCCGCTCCACCCGGGAGATCGTCCGGGCCAACGTCTTCACCCGCTTCAACGCGATCATCGGCGTGATGTTCGGGATCATCCTGATCGTCGGCCCGATCCAGGACGGCCTGTTCGGCCTGGTCATCGTCGCCAACACGGCGATCGGCATCGTCCAGGAGCTGCGCGCCAAGAAGACCCTGGACAGCCTGGCGTTGATCGGCGAGGCCAGGCCCCAGGTCCGCCGGGACGGCACCGTCCAGCAGATCGCCACCGGCGAGATCGTCCTCGACGACACCGTGCTGCTCGGCATCGGCGACAAGGTGATCGTCGACGGCGAGGTGACCGAGGCCGACGGGCTGGAGATCGACGAGTCGCTGCTCACCGGCGAGCCCGACCCCGTCCTCAAACAGCCCGGCGACCAGGTGATGTCCGGCAGCTTCGTGGTGGCCGGCGCGGGCGCCTTCACCGCCACCAAGGTCGGCCGCGAGGCGTACGCGGCCCAGCTCGCCGAGGAGGCCAGCCGGTTCACCCTGGTCAGGTCCGAGCTGCGCAGCGGCATCGACAGCATCCTGCGGTTCATCACCTGGCTGCTGGTGCCCACCGCCGTCGGACTGGTGATCAGCCAGCTCGCGGTGGAGGGCCGGGACTGGCAGGAGGCCGTCCGCCGGATGGTGGCCGGCATCGTGCCGATGGTCCCCGAGGGCCTGGTACTGCTGACCTCGGTCGCCTTCGCGATCGGCGTGATCCGGCTCGGCCGCAAGCAGTGCCTGGTGCAGGAGCTGCCCGCGATCGAGGGGCTGGCCCGGGTGGACACCGTCTGCCTGGACAAGACCGGCACGCTCACCGAGGGCGGCATGGACGTGGTCGAGCTGCGCACCCTCCCCGAGGCCGACGGCCACCCGCGCCCGGACGCCCCGCCGGCCCGGCAGGTGCCCGCCGACCCCGAGGTCGTCAAGCAGGCGCTCGGCGTGATGGCCGGCGCGGACGCCCGCCCCAACCCCTCGATGCAGGCGGTGATCGACGCCTACGGACGCAACGGCGGCAACGGCGACGGCGCGAGCGGCGGCTGGCGGGTGATCGAGGCGATGCCGTTCTCCTCCGCCCGCAAGTGGAGCGGGGTGCAGCTGCTGGAGCCGCAGGGCGCCGAGGCCAGCTGGCTGCTCGGCGCGCCGGACGTGCTGCTGCCCGCCGGGCACCCGGCGCTCGCCGACGTGGACGAGCTCGGCACCAAGGGCCTGCGGGTGCTGCTCCTGGGCCGCACGCCCGTCCCGCTCGACGCCCCGGACCCGGCCGCCGACCTGCAGCCGCTCGCCCTGGTCGTGCTCCAGCAGCGGCTGCGCGAGGACGCCGCCGACACGCTGCGCTACTTCGAGGGGCAGCGCGTCCAGGCCAAGGTGATCTCCGGTGACGCGGCCGTCTCGGTCGGCGCCGTCGCCGCGCACCTCGGCCTGCCCGGCGCCGACCGGCCGCTGGACGCCCGCAGCCTGTCCGCCGAGCCCACGGAGTTCGCCGACGCCGCCGAGCGGACCACCGTCTTCGGCCGGGTCACCCCGCAGCAGAAGCGGGAGCTGGTCGGTGCGCTGCAGTCGCGCGGGCACACCGTGGCGATGACCGGCGACGGCGTCAACGACGTGCTGGCGCTCAAGGACGCCGACATCGGCGTGGCGATGGGCACCGGCAGCGACGCGACCAAGGCCGTCGCGCAGATCGTGCTGCTGAACGACTCCTTCGCCACCCTCCCCTCGGTGGTCGCCGAGGGCCGCCGGGTGATCGGCAACATCGAACGGGTGGCCGGGCTCTTCCTGGTGAAGACGGTCTACTCGGTGCTGCTCGCGCTGCTGGTGATCTTCACGCACTCGCCGTACCCGTTCCTGCCCCGGCACTCGACGGTGCTCTCCACCCTCACCATCGGCGTCCCGGCCTTCTTCCTCGCCCTGGCGCCCAACAACGAGCGGGCCCGCACCGGCTTCGTCAGCCGGGTGCTGCGGCTGGCGATCCCCGGCGGCATCATCGCCGGGACGGCCACCTTCACCGCGTACGCGCTGGCCCGGGCCAACCACGCGACCGACCTCGAAGCCGACACCAGCGTGGCCACGCTGACCCTGTTCCTGGTGGCGATCTGGGTGCTGGCGATCGTGGCCCGGCCGTACAACTGGTGGCGGCTGCTGCTGATCGGGACGATGTGCGGGGCGTTCGCGCTGGTGCTGACGGTGCCCTGGCTGTCGGACTTCTTCGAGCTCTCGCTCGCCGGCACCCGCGACCCGTGGCTCGGCGTCGTCATCGCCCTGATCGCCGGGGTGGTGCTGGAGGTGGTCTGGCGGGTCATGCGGCGCGCGTCGGACGACTGAGCCCGTCCGGCCCGGGGGCACCCGCTCGCGTGGTGGAGCGGGTGCCCCCGGCCGGGGTGGCCGGGGTGGCCGTCAGCCTTCGAAGTCGCGGGCGGCGGAGAGCTCGTAGGCGCGGTCCGGTTCGGTGAGCGCGGCCAGCACCTCGAACCGGCGGTGCCACTGGCCGACCGACCAGGCCAGCCCGGCCGCCAGCCCCTCCGGGGTGGCGGCGTGCAGCAGCCCCGGCACCGGCGGCAGCTCGAACTCGTCGTCCTCGTCGGCCGCCTCGGCCGCGTCCGGGTCGTACGGCGCCTCCGGGGTGTCCGCCGCGCTGTCCCAACGCCAGTCCACCGCGGCCTCGTTGCCGTCCGGGCCGACCACCAGCAGCTCCTCGTGCTCCTCGTAGGCCAGCGGGCAGCCGGGCAGCAGCTCCCGCACCACGGCGGGGACCCGGTGCAGCTGCCCCTCGGAGAGCACCCGGCCGCCGGCCACCTCGCTGGCCAGCGAGACGTGCAGCCGCTCGGCGAGGTCGGCCGCCAGCGCCGGGGCGACCGGCAGCAGCGGGTACGGGTGCAGCAGCTGGACGAGGTCCGGCGCGTCGGCGACGACCGCCTCGGTGGCGTCCACGATCACCGTGTGCGCCGGGCGGCGGCCGGTCTCCGGGTCCAGCGGCGGCAGCGCCCGCACCACGTCGAGCGGCTCGATCCGCTCGGCCTCGACCCGGGCCAACGCGCTGTGGATGCCGTGCAGCTGGCGGTGGCCGATCTCGGAGGCCGGGTCGGTGAGCCGGTCCAGCACCTCGTCCGGGCCGTGCGGCTCGGCGAGCAGCGCGGTCAGCGTGGTGCGCACCCCGAGCGCGTGCAGGAACTGCTCGTCCAGCGTGGTCCGGGCCTCGTCGTAGAGGCCGCGCAGCAGCGGGTCGGCGCCGGCCGCGCGCAGGCCGGCCGGCTCGCGGCCGTCCAGCACCGGGTGGTCGCGCAGCCACCAGGCGGTGTACGGCGGCAGGTCGGCGTACGAGCCGTCCGGCAGCAGGGTGCGGACGGGGTTGACCACGGCGTCCCGGTACGGCGGGCGGGCCAGCGCGGCCAGCGCCTCGGGCCAGGCGTCGTCGTCCACCAGGTCGAGGTCGCGCACGGCCAGCAGCTCGGCGGCGACGGGCGGCACGCCCACCGGCTCTCCCCCAGCCTCCGGCCGGGAGGTACCCCCACGGTCGTCGAGGTACAGGGCCTCCAGGGCGTCCTCGGCCCACTCGGCGAGGCCGTCCGGCGCCTCGTCCAGCAGCCCGGTCGGGTGGCCGCCGGCCGCGCGGTCGGCGGGGGCGGTCGGGTCGAGCCGCTCCAGGTCGTCCGGGTCGAGCACCACGTCCTCGGCGCGGACCAGCACGAAGTCGGCCGGCACGCCCGCGGCGGCGAGCACCTCGGGGCCCCAGCGCTCCATCAGCTCGTCGTCCACCCAGCCCGCGTCGTCCTCCCGGGCCACGGCGGCGAGCGCGCTGCCGGGCAGGATCAGCTCGCCCGCGCGGGCCGGCTCGCCCTCGTCGTCCAGCAGCGCCAGCCGGGCCAGCCAGGGGTGCTCGCCGACCGCCGGGGCGGCCGCCTTGACCAGGGCGAGCACCGAGTCGGCGAGGTCGGCGGCGGCGTCCAGGTCCTCCTCGGCCAGCTCGTAGGAGCGGGCGACGGCGGCCCGCACCTCGGGCGTGTCCAGCACCCCGGCCGGGGTGGCGGTTCCCGCGCCGAGCTTGGCCAGCAGCGGGTGCGCGGCCTCCGGGTGGGCGAGGCGCAGGTCGAGCAGGGCGAGCGCGCCGGCCAGCGCCTCGGGGTAGCCGGGGTAGGCCGCCCAGTCGGCGGCGTCGGAGGGCAGCAGCACCCGGCGCGGGCCGGTGACGGTACGGCCGTCGGCCAGCGGGACGGGCAGCGCGCCGAGCGCCTCCGGGTCGGCCGCGCCGAGCGCCGCGTAGAGGTTGCGCCACCAGGCCGGCTCGCGGTCCAGCCCGCCGAGCTGGTCGACCACCTCGGCCAGCGGCACCCGGCGCACCTGCAGCACCCGCAGCTCGGTGCGGCGCTCCAGGCCGGCCGGCAGCAGCCCGGGGAAGATCGGCGCCAGCGCCTCGACCACCGATTCGTCCGCACCCTCCAGCAGCGTGGCGTCCCGGGGCCGCAGCGCCGGCGTGCCCTCCTCGACCGGAGCCGGGTGCGGCAGGAACGGCGTGCCGGGCAGCCGGGAGAGGATCGCGGCGCGCAGCGCGTTGTCCAGCGCGCCCTCGCCGAGCGGACCGGGGACCAGGCCGAGCGAGCCGAGGTCGCCGCCGCGGGCGCGCAGCAGGTCGGCGTAGGCCTCGGCGGCGCGCTCGGTGAGGAAGTCGGCCAGCGGGCCCGGCGCGACGTGCCGGCGGGTGGAGTCCAGCGGGTAGGAGGCGATCAGCAGCGCGGGCAGACCGAGCGGCTCGTCGCTGGGCGTGGGGGCGTGCAGCACGGGCGCGATGCCGGGCACCTGCGGGGCGCCGGCCGGGCCGACCGGGACGGCCCAGGTCACGGTCCAGTACGGGCGGGCGCGCTCCTCGGTGGGCCGGTCGGTGAGCAGCGCGGCGTCCAGGGTGCCGGAGGCCCCGGCGGTCTGCCAGACGGTCCGGCGCAGCCGCCCGCCCGCGTCGTCGGTGACGGTGATCCCGGTGACGCCGTCCGGCCGCGGCGCGGCGGCCGACCGGGTGAGCGTGCGGGTGCCCTCCGGGGTCTCCACCACGACCTCCGCCAGGCCGGGCAGGGTCAGCAGCAGGGCGTCGTCGACACCGGCCAGCAGCCGGCGGGTGAGGTCCTCGGCGGCGGCGTCCCGCAGCGGCAGCACGACCACCGTGTCGTAGCCGTCGGGGGCGGGGCCCTCGGCGGCGAACGGCAGCCGCAGCAGCGGCACATGGCCGTCCCGGCGGCGCAGCTCGTCGGTGAGCGCGGGCTGCGCCTCGGCCAGTGAGCGGGCCTCGCCGAGCGACCAGCGCACGCCGCCGGCCGCGCCGAGCACGGCGGGCTCGTCGGTGACCGCGAGGACGGCGGCGAAGCCGACGCCGAACCGGCCCACGGTGGGGCGGCCGGCGGCCGCGTCCCGCTTGGAGGAGGCACGCAGCGTGGAGAGCGACTCGACGGCGGCCTCGTCCAGCGGTGCGCCGGTGTTGGCGGCGGCCAGGACGCCGTCCGCCAGGGTGAGCCGGAGCCGGCCGGGGGCGCCGCCCGCGCGGACCGCCGCGTCGGCCGCGTTCTGCGCCAACTCGACCACCAGGCGGTCCCGGTAGCCGCCGAGGGCGAGCTCCTCCTCGGCGTTGGCGTCCTCCCGGAACCGGGCCGGGGAGGCGGCCCAGGCGTCCAGCACCCGGCGGCGCAGCGCGGCGCTGCCGAAGGGGTCCGCGCGGTGCTCGTCCGTTCCGCTGCCGATGATCCGAGGTTCCACTGGACCTGCCGCCTTCCGCCGCCCTGTACTTCGTACGGGGGGCATTCTCCCCCGGCCGGGCACCCCCGGCGGACCGGGGTGGGGCCGCGGCGCCGCCGGAACGGCCGCGGCCCGCCCACCCGTGCAGGTGGGCGGGCCGCGCGGGCGTCCGGACCGGCCGGAATCGATCCGCCGTGGCCGGCCGACCGGGGACGGTCGGCCGGGGGCGCGGGATCAGGAGTGGCCGAGCTCCTCGGCGGGGGCGTCGGGCTCGACCGAACCCGCGGTGCGGTCGGGGTGCAGCTGCATCGGCTCGACCACCAGCTCGTCCAGGATCAGCTCGGACGGCGCCGGCGGGGCCGGGATCACGGCCGCCTCGGAGTGGCCGCCGCAGCCGTACGCGAAGGAGACGATCTGGCCGTCGGCCGGGCCGAACTCGTTGCCGCAGACGCCGAAGGCCTGGCCGAGCGAGCCGCCGATCGGGATCAGGAAGCCGCAGCTGACGCAGGAGGCCGGGGCGGACTGCGCCATCGGGGTCTGCGGGCCGTGGGCCTTCTCCCAGCGGTCGGCGGCGAGGTGCAGGCCGAGGCGGGAGAGCACCCGGCTGCGGCCCATGCCGAGCTCCGCGGCGACGGCGCCGATCTCGGCGCGGGCCGGGGCCGGCTGGACGTCCGAGTCGCTGACGACCACGTCCTCCGGGGCGGCCAGCGCCATCGCGGAGTTCGGCGCCGGCTCGTCCTCGCCGGTCCAGCCGGGCTCCAGGCGCAGGTCGTCCGCGTCGGTGGGCAGCAGGTCGCCCGGGCCCATGTCGCCGGGGCGCAGCCGCTCGCTCCACGGCACCCACTGCGGGGCGAGGACGGCGTCGGGGCCGGGCAGCAGCACGACCTCGTCCAGCGTGACGTTCTTGGCGCGCGGCGCGCGCGCCACCGTCACGGCCCAGTGCCAGCCCCGGTAGGCGGCGTCCAGGCACTCGAAGGTGTGGGTGACGACGCGGTCGGCGTCCGCCTGGGCACCGGAGTGGGCACCGACGGCTTCGGCTCCGACGGCCTCGTTCGCTGCCTGTCGGGCGAGTTCGACGGCCTCGGCACAGAGCCGATCGGGGGTACGGCTTCGCATCGCAGCACTCACGGCGTCGATTCTCTCCCAGTTCTTCTGTTGCCTGCGGCGTTTTGCCCGTTCCGTCGCGGCTCGGTGTCCCTCGTCCATTCTGCGCGACCACGGGCCGCCAGGGGTACCGGCCGCGCCGCTCGTCCGGTCGGGCCGGCCGCGGCCGCTGGTGGGTCGGACCTGGGCAGGCTACCCGCCGGTCGGCCACCCGGCACAGTCCGGGGCGGACGCCACCGTCGCGGCGGCCGCGCCGCGCGGACCGGAATCCCGCGTCGCGGTACCGATTCTGGGGCAGGATGGGCATGTGGCGGACGAGAACCCGTCGCAGCACGCACTGCACGCTTCGCAGGCCGGCAGTCCCGACGACGAGGCGGGCGCCGTGCCGCGGCAGCAGCCTCCGGTCCTCGCTGCGGGCGAACCGCAGCCGGCGGACGCCTCGTCGACGCCCACGGATCCCGCCGGGCACCCGGCGCCCCCGGGCGCCGCGGCCGGCCCCCACGCCCCCGCCGGCGCCACCGCGGTGTCCGCCGGGCACATCGGCACGGGCGGGCACCCCGACCCGGGCGATCCGGATGATCCGGACGGCCCCGCGGACTCCGACGGCCACACCGGCCTCGACGACGAGGAGCACGAGGAGCCCCGCCGGCACTTCCTGATCCGCACCGCCTCCGCCGCCGGCTCGCGCACCGGGAAGGTCGTGCACGGCACCGGCCGGCGGATCCGCCGGGCCACCTCCGCCGAGGGCGCCGGCGAGTCCGGCCTCGCCAAGCTGATCGAGCTGCACGCGCTGAACTCCTTCGGCGACATGCTGATCACCGTCGCGCTCGCCTCCACCATCTTCTTCTCCGTCCCCACCGGCGAGGCCCGCGGCCGGGTGGCGCTCTACCTGCTGATCACCATGGCGCCGTTCGCCGTCCTCGCCCCGGTGATCGGCCCGCTGCTCGACCGCCTGCCGCACGGCCGCCGGGCCGCGATGGCGATGTCCATGCTGGCCCGGGCGGTGCTGGCCTGGACGATGGCGAGCACGGTGGCCGGCGGCGGGCTGGCGCTCTATCCGGAGGCGCTCGGCGTCCTCGTGGCGTCCAAGGCCTACGGCGTGGTGCGCAGCGTGGTGGTGCCCCGGCTGCTGCCCAGCCGGCTGTCGCTCGTGAAGGCGAACTCCCGGGTCACCCTGGCCGGGCTGCTGGCCACCATGGTGGCGGCCGGGGTCGGCGGGCTGCTGCACCTGATCGGGCCGGGCTGGCCGCTGCGCGGCGCCTTCCTGGTCTTCGTGGTCGGCACCCTGATGGCCTTCCACCTGCCGCACAAGGTGGACTCGGCCAAGGGCGAGCAGCGCGCCGTCCTGCACGCGGAGGTGCACGGCGAGGCCGCCGGCGCCGTCGGCCCGTCCGGGCAGGCCGCCCGGCCCCCCGTCCCGAAGGCGTCGCTGCGCACCGTCGGCCCCTCGGTGATCCTGGCGCTGCGGGCCATGTCGGCGCTGCGCTGGCTGGTGGGCTTCCTGGTGATGTTCCTGGCCTTCCTGCTGCGCACCGAGCCGATCGGCGGGCTGCAGCCGACCCTGGCGCTCGGGCTGGTGGCGCTGGCCGCCGGCACCGGGAACGCGCTCGGCTCGGTGCTCGGCTCCTGGCTGCGCACCCGCGGCTCGGAGGCGACGGTCACCGCGATGCTGCTGCTGGCCACCTGCGCCACGGCCGCCGCCGCGCTCTGGTACGGCGTGGTGACGGTGATCGCGGTCGCCGGGGCGGCCGGGGTGGCGGCCTCGCTGGGCAAGCTGGCGCTGGACGCGCTGATCCAGCGCGACGTCCCCGAGGCGGTCCGGACCTCGGCCTTCGCCCGGTCGGAGACCCTGCTCCAGCTCTCCTGGGTGGCCGGCGGCGCGGTCGGCATCCTGCTGCCGCTGAACGGCGTGCTGGGCCTCTCCGTGGCGGCCGCGGTGGTCGGCGTGGTGCTGCTCCTGACGGTCCGCTCGCTCTTCAAGATCGGCCTGCGCCACCGCGCCGCCGCGCCCCGGGTCGCCTGACCGGCAGGACCGGCCGGCTGGTCCTGCCGGGCGCCCGACAGCACCGACCGGGCGGGCGACCCGGCCGCAACACGCGGTTGCCGACCCCCGCGTAGCGTGATCGGCAAAGCCCGGTAGCCTCTGACGCATGAGCCTCAACACCCGTGTCATCGCCGCCCTCGGCGCCGTCGTCGTGATCGGCGCCGGCACGGTCGTCGGGTCGATCGCCTACGCCAGCGACCAGGACAAGCCGAGCGACCACCGCGTCACCCTCACCGTCGGCACCTCCTCGATGGAGGAGGACCCCTTCTGCTTCAACGACGGCAAGCCGCTGACCGACCAGCAGCAGGAGGAGTGCCAGGAGAAGGCGGGCAAGGCCCTGGACGAGGGCAAGCTCCCCAAGTCCGACGTGGTCTCCAGTGACGGCATCGGCCTCGGGGTGACCCCGGACGTGGCCGACCGCGGTTGGTGGGCCAACTCCAACGGCGGCCAGGGCCAGGGCGGCCGCTTCGTGCTGGCCTCCGCGGCCAAGGGCTCGACCTACTCGGGCACCGTTCAGGCCTCCAAGGCGCTCAACTCCTCCGGCAAGACCCTGATCACCGTGGTCGAGTCCGACCCGAAGCAGCCGGACGCGATCTACGGCGTCTGGTACTTCCAGCTGAACACCCAGGACAACTGACGGCCGTCCCGGTGACCGTACGGCTTCCCGGCGAGCAGTCGGCCCCCGAGCGGGGCCGGCTGCTCGTCGTCGTCGCGGTGCCCGCCGAGGCGGAGGCGGTCCTGCGCGGCCTGCCCGGCTCCGCCGGGCCGGTGCCGCTGCCCGGCGGCGGACTGCACTGCACCCGCCACCCGGCCGGTCCGGAGGTGGACGTGCTGGCCGCCGGGGTCGGCCCGGCCGCCGCCGCCGCGGGCGCGTCCGCCGCGCTCGCCGCCCACCGGTACGACGCGGTCGTCTCGGCCGGGATCGCCGGCGGCTTCGCCCCGCGGGCGCCGATCGGCGCGACCGTGCTCGCCGGCGCGATCGTCGCCGCCGACCTCGGCGCCGAGACCCCGGAGGGCTTCGCCGACGTCACCGAGCTGGGCTTCGGCACCGTCCGGCACACCCCGCCGCCGACCGCCGTGGCGCTGGCCGCGGAGGCGCTGGCCGCCGGGGCCGCCGGGCCGGTGGTCACCGGCACCGTGCTCACCGTCTCCACGGTCACCGGCAGCGCCGAGCGCGCCGCCGCCCTGACCGCCCGCCACCCCGGCGCGGCGGCGGAGGCCATGGAGGGGTTCGGGGTCGCCGAGGCGGCCGCCCGGCACGGCGTACCGGCCTTCGAGCTGCGCACCGTCTCCAACCCGGTGGGCCCGCGCGACCGGGCGGCCTGGCGGATCGGCGAGGCGCTGGCCGCGCTGGAGCGGGCGTTCGCCGCGCTGCCCTGTCCGGAGTTCCTGAAGGAGGCCCGCCGTGGCTGAACCGCTGAGCATCGCCTACTCGCCCTGCCCGAACGACACCTTCGTCTTCCACGCCTGGGCGCACGGCCTGGTGCCCGGCGCGGACGCCCCCGAGGTCACCTTCGCGGACATCGACGTCACCAACGGGCTGGCCGAGCGCGGCGAGCTGGACGTCCTCAAGGTCAGCTACGCCGCGCTGCCCTGGGTGCTGGACGAGTACGCGCTGCTGCCCTGCGGCGGCGCGCTCGGCCGCGGCTGCGGCCCGCTGGTGCTGACCCGCCCGGAGCTCGCCGCGGGCCCGGGCGCCGGCGACCTGACCGGCCGGACCGTCGCGGTGCCCTCCGAGCGCTCCACCGCCTACCTGCTGTTCCGGCTCTGGGCGGCCAAGGCGGTGCCCGGCGGCTTCGGCGAGATCGTCGTCCTCCCGTTCCACGAGATCATGCCCGCCGTCCGGGACGGCCGGGTCGACGCCGGCCTGGTGATCCACGAGGCCCGCTTCACCTATCAGCAGTACGGGCTGCACCGCCTCGCCGACATGGGCGAGGCCTGGGAGCAGGAGACCGGCCTGCCGATCCCGCTCGGGGCGATCATCGCCAAGCGCTCGCTCGGCGCCGAGCGGCTGCAGGCCCTCGCCGGGACGATCCGCGACTCGGTCCGGCAGGCCTGGGCGGACCCGTCGGCCAGCCGCGCGTACGTGCTGGCGCACGCCCAGGAGATGGACCCGGCCGTCGCCGACCAGCACATCGGGCTGTACGTCAACGAGTTCACCGCGGACCTCGGCGAGGAGGGCTACGGCGCCGTCCGGGCGCTGCTCACCCGGGCCGCCGAGAAGGGCCTGGTGCCCCCGCTCGCCCCGGGCGCGCTGGACCTCTGAGCCCGGTCCCCCGGGCGGGGACCCCGCGGACAGCACGACGCGCCCCGGACGGCGCGGCCGCCCTGTGGCGGTCGCGCCGTCCGGGGCGCGTCGGCCCCGCTGCGGTCAGATGTCGAACTGGTCGGCCACCGCGCGCAGCACCCCGGCCAGCTTCTGGCCGGTCGGCTTGGCCGGGTACCGGCCGTGCTGCAGGCCCGGCAGCACCGCGTCCATCATCGTGATGAGGTCCTGCACCAGCGCCGCCATGTCGTCCGGGCTCTTGCGCTGGGCCGCGGCCACCGACGGCAGCGCGTCCAGCAACTGGACGCCCATCGCCTGGTCGCCGCGGTGGCCCGCCACCACGCCGAACTCGACCCGCTGGCCCGGCTTCAGCGCGGTGACACCGGCGGGCAGCGCCTTGGTGTGGACGAAGACGTCGCCGCCGTCGTCGCGCGACAGGAAGCCGAAGCCCTTCGTCTCGTTGAACCACTTGACCTGGCCGGTGGGCATCTCGAACAGTCCTCGATGTGGGTGTGAGGGATCCCGGACCTGGCCGGGGATCACTGGGTGATGGGGGGTGGCGGGCCGACCTCGGGCGGACGCCCGGCAAGACGCTCATGGTCGGTACGCGCAGGGAGCAGACTAACGGTCCGTTACTGCCTCATCCGCGTTCCGCGAAGGTTCCGTGCGGGGCTCTCGCGGCCACGGGCGACCCGGTACTGGCACGGCCGGGGCGCGACTCGGCGCTTTCCACTGGCTCACACCCCCGGGTCTGAGGAGACGGGGCGCACCTGTCGCACCCCTCGGCACAGCCTGCATACCCCCGCTCAGCAGGGATCAAAACTCCCAGCTCCCGGGAAACTGCGCAACGTGACCGACCGGACCGGCTGCGGAGCGGTCCGGCCCGGGGGCCGCACCGGGCCTCTGCCAGACTGGTCCGGCAGTCCGACCCGCAGAGGAGCACCCCCGTGAGCAGCAAGAGCGCCGACCGCGGCGACCTTTACGTCAAGTCCGGAGCGATCGTCTTCGGACTCGGCGCGCTCGCCACGCTCGCCACCTTCGTGCCGCTGTTCCTGCACCTGACGCCGCTGCCGACGGCCGCGTACTGGCTGAGCATGCTGATGCCGCTGGGGTTCCTGCTGGCCCTGACCGGCATGGTGCTCTCCGCCCGCGCCCAGCGCCGGCGGGTCCACGCCGAAGGCTGAGCCGTCGCGGTCCCCGGCGCCCGGCCGCCCCGGGGCTCGGGTCTCAGGACGCGGCGGCCCTCAGGACGCGGCGGCCAGGTGGCCGGCCAGCCAGGCCGGGAACTCCGTGAGGTCGGCCAGCACCACGTCCGCACCGGCCGCCAGCAGCTCCTCGGCCGGGTACGGGCCGGTGGCCACGCCGACCGCGACGGCCTCCGCGTGCCGGGCGCCCCGGATGTCGCCGAGGTGGTCGCCGACGTAGACGCTCGCGCCGTGCTCGCGCAGCGCGGCGCCCTTGGTCTCCGCCCAGAGGTCGCCGACCAGCGCGTCCGCGCGCAGGCCCGCGTGGTCCAGGTGCAGCCGCGCGTTCGGCTCGTACTTGCCGGTGATCACCGCGACCCGGCCGCCGTGCGCGCGGACCGCCTCGACGGCGGCGTGCGCGCCGGGCAGCGCGACGGTGGGTTCGAAGGCGTACTCGCGGTAGAGCGTGCGGTAGCGGTCGGCGATCTCCGGCAGGTGCTCGGCCGGGAACCAGTTGCGCAGCTCGTCCAGGAGCGGCGGCCCGAGCCGGGAGACCGCCAGGTCCGCGTCGATGAACGTGCCGGTCTCGGCGGAGAGCGCCAGGTAGGTCGCCTTGATGCCGGGCCGGGTGTCCAGCAGGGTCATGTCGAGGTCGAAGCCGACGGTGAGCGGGGGCAGGGCATCCGGGTTCGCGGGCATGCGGCCAGGCTATCCAACGGCGGCCCGGCGGCCCGGGGACGGCCGCCGGAACGATTTGCCCGGGCTTTTCGGGGGAACTTAGGTTTGCCTCAGCTATCTGCGAGAGTGAGCCATGACCGACACCACCGCGCCGCCCGCGGGGCCGACCACCGCGCCCGGCAAGCGGCGGCTGCTGCACCGCCGGCTGCTCTGGTTCGCCGCGGCGCTCGCCGTCCTGGTCGCCTCCGTCCTGCTGAGCCTGGCCGTCGGCAGCCGCACCATCCCGTTCGGCGACACCGTGGACGCCCTGCTGCACGGCGGGGACTCCCCCGACGCCGTGGTGGTCCGGGAGCTGCGGGTGCCGCGGACGGTGGTCGGGCTGGCGGTGGGCGCGGCGCTCGGCCTGGCCGGCGCGGTGATGCAGGGCGTCACCCGCAACCCGATCGCCGACCCGGGCATCCTCGGCGTCAGCCAGGGTGCGGCGGCCGGCGTGGTGCTCGCGATCTCCGCGTTCGGGATCTCCACCCTGACCGGCTACGTCTGGTTCGGCTTCGCCGGCGCGGTGATCGCCGCCGTACTGGTCCACGGCCTGGCCGGCCGGGGCCGCGGCGGCGCGACACCGGTGAAGCTGGCGCTGGCCGGCTCGGCGATGTCCGCGTTCATCGCCTCGCTCAACACCCTGGTGCTGACCACCGACGCCGCCGCGATGGACCGGTTCCGGTTCTGGCACGTCGGCTCGCTCTCCGGGCGCACCGCCGATGTGGCCTGGCAGCTGATCCCGTTCCTGCTGGTCGGCGCGGTGCTGGTGGGCGCGGTGGCGCGCGGCCTGGACGCGCTGGCGCTCGGCGAGGACACCGCCCGGGGCCTCGGCGCGAAGACCGGCGCCGTCCGCGCGGTCGGTGCCCTCGGCGCCACCGTGCTGACCGGCTCGGCGGTCGCGGCGGCCGGTCCGATCGCCTTCGTCGGCCTCGCCGTGCCGCACGCCGCCCGCGCGGTCGCCGGCGCCGACCACCGCTGGGTGCTCGCCTTCTCGGCCGCCCTCGGGCCGGCGCTGCTGCTGCTCGCCGACGCGCTCGGCCGGGTGCTCTTCCCGCCCTCCGAGGTTCCTGCCGGGGTGATGACCGCGCTGGTCGGGGTGCCGGTGCTGGTCACCCTGGTCCGCCGCCGGAAGGTGGTGGCGGCGTGACGTCCGTGGCCCTGCGGGGGTACACCGTGCTGCGCGCCGGGCGGACCTCGTTCCTGCTGCACCGCCGCTCGGCCGCGGCCGCGCTCGGCCTGCTGCTGGCGCTGGCCGCCACCGTGGTCGCCTCGCTCTGCCTGGGCGAGTCCACCGTCGCGCCGGGCGAGGTGCTGAAGGTGCTGCTCGGGCAGCCGAGCCCGCACGAGCTGGTGGTGGGCGAGTTCCGGCGGCCCCGGGTGGTGGTGGGGCTGCTGGCGGGCACCGCGCTCGGCCTGGCCGGCGCACTGGTCCAGACCGTCGCCCGCAACCCGCTGGCCAGCCCGGACGTGGTCGGCGTCTCCTGGGGCGCCACCGCCACCGTGGTCGGCCTGATGGCGTACGGCGTGGTCGACTCGCCCGGGCAGGTGCCGTACGCGGCGGTGGCCGGCGGTCTGGCGGCCGGCCTGCTGGTCTACCTGCTGGCCTGGCGGCGCGGGCTGCACGCGCAGCGCTTCGTACTGGTCGGCATCGGGATCAGCGTCGCGCTCTCCTCGCTCACCTCGGTCTTCCTCACCAAGGGCGACGGCTTCCAGGCCCAGGCCGCGAAGGTCTGGATGACCGGCAGCCTCAACGGCTCCGGCTACGACCAGGCCGGTTGGCTGGCCTGGGTGCTGCCGGCCGCCGTGCCGGTGGCGCTCTGGGCGGCGCGGGCGCAGCGGTCGATCTCCTTCGACGACGCCACCGCCGTCGGGCTCGGCCTGCGGCTGGACCGGATCCGGCTCGGCATGGCGCTGCTTGGCATCGTGCTCGCCGCCTGCGCCGCCGGCGCGGCCGGCCCGGTGGACTTCGTCGCGCTGATGGCCCCGCAGATCGCGCTGCGGCTGGCCCGCTCGGCGCAGATCCCGCTGCTCGGCTCGGCGCTGACCGGCGCGCTGGTGGTCGTGCTCGCCGATCTGCTGGCCCGGCGGCTGCTGGCACCGATCGAGTTGCCGGTCGGCGTGGTGACCGGGCTGGTCGGTGCGCCGTACCTGATGTGGCTGCTGATTCGATCCCGCCGTGGAGGTTCCTGATGCCCGCTCACCGTCTGGAGGCCCGGGGGCTGACCCTCGCCTACGAGGCGCGCACGGTCGTGGAGGGGCTGGACCTCGTCGTCCCGGACGGCCGGGTGACGGTGATCGTCGGCCCGAACGCCTGCGGCAAGTCGACGCTGCTGCGCGCGCTCGGCCGGCTGCTCAGGCCGGTGCGGGGCGCGGTGCTGCTGGACGGTGCGGAGCTTGCCCGGACGCCGACCAGGCGGATCGCCCAGCGGATCGGGCTGCTGCCGCAGTCCCCCACCGCGCCCGAGGGCATCTCGGTGGCCGACCTGGTCTCGCGCGGGCGTCAGCCGCACCAGAGCTGGTGGCGGCAGTGGTCGGCGGAGGACGAGGCGGCGGTCGCGGAGGCGCTGGAGCGCACGTCCACGGCGGAGCTGGCCGAGCGGAGCGTGGACGAGCTCTCCGGCGGCCAGCGCCAGCGGGCCTGGATCGCCATGGCGCTCGCCCAGGGCACCGACATCCTGCTGCTGGACGAGCCGACCACGTTCCTGGACATCGCCCACCAGGTGGAGGTGCTGGACCTGGTCCGGCGGCTCAACGTCGAGCGCGGCCGCACGGTGGTCGCGGTGCTGCACGACCTCAACCAGGCCGCCCGGTACGCGGACCACCTGGTGGCGATGCGGGACGGGCGGATCGTCGCCCAGGGCGCGCCGGGCGAGGTGGTGACCGCGGAGCTGGTGCGCGAGGTGTTCGGCCTGGAGTCGGTGGTCGTGCCGGACCCGGTGACCGGCACGCCGCTGGTCGTCCCGGGCGCGCCGTGGGCGGTGAAGGCGGACGCCTAGCGGGCAATTCGGACATAATCGACGCGCCGCCACCGTGTTCGACCCGTCCGAGGACCGCCGATGCCCCCGATCACCCGCCGCGCACTGCTCGCGGCGCTCGGCGCCGCCGCCCTCACCGGGTGCAGCGCACGGCAGAGCACCCTGCCGCTGGACGGCGCCGCCGCTTCGGCCGCCGCCGCCTCGCCGCCGGGCCCGAGCGCGCTGCCGAGCCCGAGCCCGCTGCCGCCGGTCACCGTGAACACCGCCAACGGGCCGGTGACGGTCCCGGGCGCCCCGATGCGCGTCGTCACGCTGGACACCGCCGAGCTCGACTCGGCGCTCACCCTGGGCATCACCCCGGTCGGTGCGGCCCTCGCGCCGGCCGATGCGGGCTTCCCCGACTACTGGCCGACGTCCCGGCTCAGCGGGATCACCCGGGTCGGGTCGATCGGCGCCCCGGACCTCGCCACGATCCGGGCCCTGCGGCCGGACCTCATCCTCACCAACCAGGCCCGCGACGGCGCCCGGTACGACCAGCTGCGCGAGCTCGCCCCCACGGTGATGACCCAAACCACCGGCGCGCCGTGGAAGGCGGACTTCCAGGTGCACGCCCAGGCGCTGAGCCGGCAGGCCGCGGCGGCCGCGTTCGTCGCCTCCTACCAGCGGCACGTCGCGCAGGTGGTGCAGGCGCTGTCGAACGCGCGGGCCTCGGGGCGGCGGGTCAGCCTGGTGCGGTTCGTCGAGGGCGGCGGGATCCGGATGTACGGGAAGCAGAACTTCCTGGGCACGGTGCTGGCCGACGTCCAGCTGGGCCGGCCGGACGCGCAGAACGTCGACCAGTTCGACGTGGTCGTCCCGGAGGACCAGCTCGCCAGGGCCGACGGCGACCTGCTGCTGTACGCCTCCTACGGCGATCCGGTCCGGTCGGGCGCGACGACGGTCCTGGCGGGCCCGGCCTGGCAGGCGCTCGGCGCCGTGAAGGCCCACCGGGCCTTCGAGGTGGACGACCAGCTCTGGTTCCAGGGCATCGGGTACACCGGGGCCAACTTCGTCCTGGACGAGCTGCAGCGCCTCCTGGGCGCGTGACGGGCGCGGCCCGGCCGGGGCGGCGCCCGGGGTCGGCGCCCGGAGGCCGTGTCGGCCGCGGAGGGTCACGCCGGGCCAGGCGGGCCGCCTCCCGCGTAGCGGGCGGGTGGCATGCCGACGGCCGCCGTGAAGTCCCGGGTGAAATGGGCCTGGTCGGCGTAGCCGAGGTCGGCGGCGAGCGCGGCCCAGTCCACGGTTGCGCCCCGATCGGCCCGTTCGGCGGCCTCGTGGAGCCGGGCCCGGCGCAGCACCCACTTGGGCGGGGCGCCGACGTACTCGGCGAAGAGGCGCTGGAGCTGTCGCACCGTCAGGCCGAACTCGGCGGCGAGCCGGTCGACCCGGTGCAGGTCCGGCCCGTCGGCGATGCGCCGGACCACCGCGGCGGCCGTCCCGGCCTGACGCTCGACCGCCGGGTCCGGCGCGGGCAGCCGGGCCAGGAGGAAGGCGTCCACGGCGGCGGTGAGGGCCGCCGCGTCCGGGCCGGCGCGGCGGACCCGCTCGTTCAGCCGGTCCGCCTCCGGGCCGAAGAAGTCGGCCGCCGGCAGCGACCGGTCGGCGAGCTCGGCAACCGGCCGGCCGGTGAACGCGCGGAATCCGCCGGGCCGGAACCTGACACCGAGCGCGTGCCCGGCCCCCTCCAGCCGGCGGACGAACAGCGACCGGTCGACGCCGTGGACGCGGGCCCCCGGCTCCTCGAAGACCAGGTGGACGTTGGGGTGGGAGAGCACCTTCTGCTCGTACGGGGGCAGGCCCCGGCGGTCCCAGTGCACCAGCCAGTAGTAGTCGACCGAGCGCGCCAGGCCGGGCGCGGGACCGTGCCGCTCCAGACCGAGCACGCCCGCCGCCAGGCCGGGGTGGAGCACCCCGCGGCCGAACGCCGGCGGTTCGGGGCTGCGGGGCCCGGGGCCGAGGGAGCTCATGGCCGCCAGGGTAGCCAGGCCGACCGACACCGGCCGGGGCCGTCGCGTTTCTTCAAGACCCCGCCCGGCCCGGTGCCGAGGATGGGCCCATGAACGGTCACGCACTTCACCCCCTGCTTGCCCGCGCCGCCGCCGAGGCCGCCCGGGTCGCGCGCGGCGTCCGCCGGGAGCGGCTGGACGGCCCCACCCCGTGCCCCGGCTTCGACACCCGGACCCTGGTGAACCACTGGGTGCTCTACACCTCGCACGGCCTGGAGCACCGCGCCCGCCGGACCGAGCTGCCCCCGGAGCTGGTCGAACGTGACTTCACCGCCGACCCCGGCTGGGCCGGGGACTTCGCGCGGCAGCTGGACCGGGCGGTTGCGGCCTGGGCCGATCCGGCCGCCTGGGAGGGGGAGGTCGACCTCGGCGGGGCACCGGTGCCCGCGGTGGACATCGCCCGGATGCTGCTGGCGGAGCTGCTGCTGCACGGGTGGGACGTCGCCCGGGCGACCGGCCAGGGGGTCGAGGTCGGGGACGACCTGGCCGAGCTCCTGCTCGGCGTGGTCGAGGACCTCGCGGAGCTCTACCGGCAGTACGACGGTTTCGCCGCTCCCGTGCCGGTACCGGTCGGTGCCCCGGTGTTCGAGCGCGCGCTGGGGGCCTCCGGCCGGGACCCGCGGTGGGCCCCGGCGGCCGTCCCGACCGCCCCGACCGCCCCGGCCGCGTCCGCCTGAGTCCGGCCGAGTCCGACTGAACGAGCCGGACGCCCGGTCCGGGCGGACCGGGGAGCCCCGGACGGCCGGTCCCCTCCTCCCCCGGGCGAGGGGACCGGCCGTACGCCCGCCGGTTCAGGCCGGCGGGCCGCCCAGGGCCGCCCGGACCAGCCGGGTGACGGCCGGGACCGCCGCCCGGAGGTCGCCGTCGGGGCCGACCTCCTCACCGGCGAGGGCGTCGAAGGTCTCGAAGCCGGTGAGCACGAAGAGCACCGCCGCCGCGTCCCGCGGCCCGCCGTCGATCCGGGCGGCGAGCACCCGGGTGCCCTCGCGCCGCCGGGCGTCGCGCTCGGCGATGACCCGGCCCACCTCCTCGTCGAGCGCGGCCAGTGCCCGCAGCCGCCGGGTGCAGACGCGGTCCACCGCCCAGAAGCCGCCCATCACCTCGACGAAGCCGTCCACCGCCGCCCACGGGTCCGGCCGGGTGAACGCCCCGGCCAGGCGCGCCATCCCGCCCTGCTCTGCGAGGGCGTCGCAGACCGCCTCCAGCAGGCCGGTCTTGGAGCCGAACTGGTAGTAGACCGTGGCCCGGGCGACGTCGGCCCGCTTGGCCACCGCATCGAGCGAGAGCGCGCCCGTCGCGGTCAGCTGGGCCCGCGCGGCCTCGACGATCCGCGCGCGCGTCCCGTCGACGTCCGCCTGCCGCTGTCCCATCCGGTAGGACCGGGGGCTCATCGCGCTCGCCTCCACTCGCTCGTCCCGCCGCCGCTGCCGCGGCCGCCGTGAACAGGCAGTATCCCCGATCACCCGATGCCCGGGCGGAGCGCACAGGCGGACCACCTGGTCGCGGTGCCGATGCAGCCGGGGGCCTCCCGCTCGACCCGGGCGTCAGACGATGACCCGCCCGCCGCTGACGTCCAGCGTCTGACCGGTGATCCACGAGGACGCCGAGGAGGCCAGGAAGAGCGCGGCCGCCGCGATGTCCTCCGGCTCGCCGAGCCGCCCGAGCGGGTGGGCCGCCGCGACCGCCGCCCGGACCGGCGCCGGCATGACGGCGTCGGTCCGCTCGGTCCGGACCGCGCCGGGCGCGATCGCGTTGACCCGCACGCCCTCGCCGGCGAGCTCCAGGGCGAGGTGGCGGGAGTACATCAGGACGCCCGCCTTCGCGGCGGCGTACGCGGCGGACGAGCCGCTCGGCAGCCGCCCGGCGGTGGACGCCATGGTGACCACCGAGCCGCTGCGGCGCTCCGACAGGCCCGGCAGGAAGGCCTGGACGGTGAGGAAGGTGGCCGTGAGGTTGGCGTCCAGGACCGACCGCCAGTGCTCCTCCGTCTCCCGGACGGTCGGTACGGGGTAGCCGTCGCCGCCGGCGAACGCCGCGAGGACGTCCACCGGGCCGAGCTCCGCCTCGATCCGGGTGGCCGCCGGCCCGAGCGCGGCGGCGTCGGTGCAGTCGGCGACCAGGCCGAGCGCCTTGGCACCGAGGTCGCGCAGCTGCTCCGCGACGGTGGCGAGGGCGGCCTCGTCGCGGCCGAGGACGGCGACCGCGGCCCCCTGCCGGGCGAACGCGCGGGCGGTCTCGGCGCCGATGCCACGGCTGCCTCCGGCGATCACGACGACCTTCCCGGCCAGGTCGGGGTAACGAACTCCCATGTGCCAGCGCTCCTTTGGGTCGGATCTGTGGTTCACTTGATTTCAGTCATACAGCCTGTCTGAATGAATCGCAAGGACCGACCCCCCTGGGAGGACCTGATGAAGATCGCCGTCGTCGGCGCCGCCGGACGCACCGGCCGCCTGGTCGTCGACCTCGCCCTGGCCGCCGGGCACACCGTCACCGCGGTGGCCCGCACCCCGGCCCGGCTGCCGGAGTTCGCGCACGGCACCCCGCTCACCGCACAGGCGGACGTCCACGAGCCCGGCTCGCTGCGGGAGCCGCTGGCGGGCCAGGACGCGGTGGTCTCGGCGCTCGGCACGTCCGGGCGGGCCGCCACCACCGTCTTCTCGGACGGCGCGCGGGAGCTGGTGGCCGCCGCGCGGGCGGGCGGCGCCCGGCACGTCGTGGTGATGTCCTCGGCCGGCCTGGAGACCGACCACCTGCCGTTCGCCCAGCGAGTGGTCACCCGGTTGGTGGTCGACCGGCTCTACCGGGAGATCCACCGGGACCTGGCCCGGATGGAGGAGGTGCTGACCGAGTCCGACACGGTCTGGACGGTGGTCCGGGCGCCGATGCTCAAGGACGGGCCGGCCTCCGCGAACCCCCGGGTGTCGTACGGGCTCCCGCTCGCCCGGGCGGGCACCGCGAGCCGCGCGACGATCGCCGCGTGGATCGTCGACCACCTCGGCGCCCCGGAGACCTTCCGCCGCCGGGTCACCATCGCCGACGGGTGAGCCCGGGGTGCACGGGCGGTCCGGCGCACGGGCGGTCCGGCGCGCGGGCGGTCCGGCGAACGGGCGGTCCGGCGGACTCGACACGCAGGGCCGGGGCCGCACCCGATGGCTGCGCCGGCCCCCGGCCCGCCGGCTCACCCCTCCGGCTGCGCCCGCCGCTTCAGCGCCACGGCCAGCAGGAACAGCGCCGACAGCACCGCCGCCAGACGCAGCACGCCCGGAGCCGCCGACCAGGCGACCTGCCCGGCCTGCTGACCCGGCTGGAGCGCCTCGCCCCACCGGCCCTGCGCCCGGCCCCAGTACCAGAGCGTGGTCCCGCTCATCGTCGCCAACGGGATGCCGAGGATGGCGAACTTCCGCGTGAGGTCGGAGAGCTGGCGGGACATCCAGCCGAGGGCCCAGCCCACCAGCATCACCAGGAGCTGGCTGGTCACGGCGCCGCCGACCAGCACCACCGCGGCCAGCAGCAGGAGCGGTGACGGCCGGCGCCCGGCCAGGGCGGAGGGCCTGCCCGGCTTGGCCGCAGCGGCGGGCGGCACGGTGCCGGGGGCCGGCGGCGGGGTCGCCCCGGCCTGTTCCTTCGCCCGCGCCCGCGCCTTCCGGCCCCGGAGCTTGGTCGGGGCCTCCCCGGCGGCCGGCTGCTGCGCCGGCGCCTCCTCGGGCGAGCTGCGCTGCTCGGGGACCGGGGAGACCGGCCGGCCCGACCCGTCCGAGAAGTCGATCTCCACGTAGTCCCAGCCGTCGGCGTGCGCGGCCATGAAGGACGGCGGCAGGGCGTCCTGGTCGGCCCCGGCCCCCAGGTCCGGGGACAGCTGCGCCTCCCACCGCGAGCCCGCGTCGGCCGCGCGCGCCGCCGGGCGCCGCACCGGCCCGGCCGGCCCCGGCTCCGACGGCCCCGTCGCCCCGGACGACTCGGACGGCCCCGACTCCGACCGGCCGGGCTGTTCGGAACTCGACGGCCCGAAACCCGACGCCCCCGACCGCGGCGGCTCGGACGGCAACGGCGGAACCCCCGGCGAGCCGGCCGACGGCTCCACGGCGTACACGCTGTCCTCGTCCGCCGGGGCCGCGCCGCCGCCCGCGCCCGACCCCGCGCCGCCGCCCGCCGGAGCACTCCACGGCCCCCGCTTGCGCCACCACTCGCCGCCGGCCGTCCCGCCGTCCGCCATCGCCCCACACCCCGCCTCGCCCGTGCCCGTCCCCGCCGGTCAGACGGTACCCACCCGGACCGCGCCCACGCCGACCGGTCCCCACCGTCGCCCCACCCGACTAACCTAGGTCGAATGACCACACAGCAGGGCCCGCAACGCCCCGCGGCCCGACGCCCCGCCCCGCAACGCCCCGGCAGGGCCGCCGCCCCCCGCACCCTCGCGGAGGAGCTCCGCGGCCGCGCGGACGACGACCTCGCCACCCTGCTCCGGTCCCGCCCCGATCTGCTCAACCCCGTTCCGGGCGACCTCACCCAGCTCGCCGCCCGGCTCTCCTCCCGCGCCTCCGCGCTGCGCGCGCTGGAACGCCTCGACCGCTTCACCCTGCAGGTCGCCGAGGCGCTGGCGGCGGCGCCGGACGGCGCTTCGCCGGCCACCGTCCGCACGCTGCTCACCGGCCCGGCCAAGGTCAAGCCGCACCCCGACGCCACGCCGCTGACCGCCGCCGACCGGGCCGCCGTCGCCGCGGCCCTCCCCCGGGCGCTCGCCACCCTGCGCGACCGCGCCCTGCTCTGGGGCCCGGAGAACGGGCTGCGCCTGGTCATCGCGGCCCGCGAGGCGCTCGCGCCGACGGCCGCCAACCCCGGCCGCACCGGCCTCGGTCCGACGCTCGCCGACGCCACCCTCGGCATGTCCCCGGCCCGGCTGCAGCAGCTCCTCACCTCCGCCGGGCAGCCCGCCACCCCGGACCCGGTCACCGCCGTCGCCGCGCTCACCGCGCTGCTCGCCGACCGGGCCCGCTGCGACGCCCTGCTCGCCACCGCCCCCGAACCGGCCCTGCGGCTGCTGGACCGGCTGGTCTGGGGCCCGCCGACGGGCACCGTCCCGGACGCCACCCGCCCGGTCACCGCCGAGGACGCCCAGAGCCCGGTGGAATGGCTGCTCGCCCGCGGCCTGCTGCTGCCCAGCGGCCCCGGCAGCGTGGTGCTGCCCCGCGAACTCGCCCTGCACCTGCGCGGCGGCCGCAGCCACCGCACGGTCGAGCCGGTCCAGCCCGAGCCGGCCCCGGCCGGAGCCCCGCGTGATCCGCAGACCGTGGACCGCGCCGCCGCCGGGCAGGCCCACACCGCCGTGCGCACCGTCGAGGAGCTGCTCGACCTCTGGGGCCTCAACCCCCCGCCCACCCTGCGGGCCGGCGGGCTCGGCGTCCGCGACCTCAAGCGGACCGCGCAGGCGCTGGAGACCACCGAGCAGCAGGCCGCCTTCTGGCTCGAACTCGCCTACACCGCGGGCCTGCTGGCCCCCGACACGGAGGCCGACGAGCGCTGGGCGCCGACCCCGGCGTACGACGGCTGGCTGCAGCAGGACATCGCCGACCGCTGGACTCTGCTGGCCGAGAGCTGGCTCGCCGCCACCCGCGTGCCCGCGCTGGCCGGCACTCCGGACGGCAAGGGCAAGCAGCGCGCCGCGCTGGGCCCCGAGCTGGACCGCACCCTGGCCCCGTCCGTCCGCCGGGCCGCCCTCGCGCTGCTCGCCGAGCTGCCGCCCGGCACCCCGGCCACCGCCGACGAGCTGCTGCCGACCCTGCGCTGGCAGCGCCCGCTGCGCGGCGGCCCGGCCACCGGCCCCGGCCCCGCCGCCGGGCCCACCGCCGGGCCCGCCCCGGCCGGCCACGGTCCGGCCCAGCAGACGTCCGCCAACGGCCAGGGCCGCGAGCTGCGCGACGACCTCACCGGCTGGACGCTCGCCGAGGCCGAACTGCTCGGCATCACCGGCCGCGGCGCCCTCGCCGCCCCCGCCCGGGCGCTGCTCACCGCCGAGGCCGACCCCGCCGAGGTGCTCGCCCCGCTGCTCCCGCAGCCGCTGGACCACGTCATCCTGCAGCCGGACCTCACCGCGATCGCCCCCGGCCCGCTGCTCACCCCGCTCGCCCAGGCGCTCGCGCTCTGCGCCGACATCGAGTCCAAGGGCGGCGCCACCGTCTACCGGTTCACCGCCGAGTCGGTCCGCCGCGCCCTCGACGCCGGGCGCACCGCCGCCGACCTCCAGGCCTTCCTGGAGCAGCACTCGCGCACGCCCGTCCCGCAGCCGCTCGCCTACCTGGTCGACGACGTCGCGCGCCGGCACGGCATCCTGCGGGTCGGCGCCGCCTCCTCGTACCTGCGCTGCGACGACCCGGCGCTGTTGGGTGAGGTGCTGGCCGACCGCCGCGCCGCCGACCTGCGGCTGCGGCTGCTGGCCCCCACCGTGCTGGCCGCCCAGGCCGCGCCCGACGTCCTGCTCGCCACCCTGCGCACCATGGGCTACGCGCCGGCGGCCGAGTCCGCCGAGGGCGACGTCCTGATCACCCGGCCGGACAGCCACCGGACCCCGCCGCGCGCGGCCCCGGTCCCGGTACCGGACGGCCCGCCCACGCCGGACGACACCCTGCTCGCGGCCGCCATCAAGGCGATCCGGGCCGGCGACCGCGCCGCCACCGCCGTACGCCGCGAGCCGGCCCCGGACGCCCAGCGGCTCCCGCGCACCCCGGCCGCCGAGACGCTGGCGGCGCTCCAGACCGCGGTGCTGCTCGGCGAGCGGATGTGGATCGGCTACCTCAACGCCGAGGGGCTGGCCAGCCAGCGGATCATCGACCCGGTCAAGGTGGAGGGCGGCTTCGTCACCGCGTTCGACCACCACGCCGACGAGATCCGGACCTTCGCCCTGCACCGGATCACCGGCGTGGCCGAACTGGAGGAGTGACCCCCGGGCGGCCGGCGGCCCCGGGCCCGAGGCCGTCGGCGGCCCGCTCAGTGGCCGCGGGCCTCCTTCATCTTCTCCTTGACCGCCTGGTCCGCCAGGGTGCCGATCTGGCCCTGGCCGACCGGCAGCTCGGGGGCGCCGGCCAGGTCGGCGAGCAGGAAGGCGGGGGCTCCCACCAGCCCGCCCGGGCCCTCGCCGATGCCCGCGAGGGCGTGGGCGGAACCGGCGGACGTGGCGGTCGCGGCGAAGGCCGTACCGACGAGGGCGAGAGCGGTGAGGGCGCGCTTCGGCTTGTTCATGCCCGGCTCAACGACCGACCGACCCGGTGGTCACCGCCTGTGGCCACCGACCGGTCGCGGCCACCCCGCCGACCGCGTCACCGACCACCTCACCGACCACCTCACCGGCCACGTCACCGGCCCTGGACGGCGGCCCCGGCCGCCGGGCGGCCACCACGGGCGGTGACCACCGCTACGCCCCTTCTCCACGGCGGAGGGCCGCCCTTGACGGCGGGTCGCACCCGGCGTACTCCGGAAGAGGGGATCCCGAAAGGAGTCATCATGCTCGGCGATCTCATCGGCGAATTCCAGGGCCAGGACACCGGTCGGCGCGTCATCTCCACCGGTGACGGCCACGTGCTGGTCGAGGTCTCCTTCGCGGGCACCGGCACCTACTACGGCACCGCGGTCAACGGCTTCGGCACCTACGAGTCCGAACTGCGGCCCGACGGCACGCTCCGCGGCGAGGGCCAGGGCGTCGACATGTCCGCCGACGGCGGCACCCTCAGCTGGCAGGGCGTCGGCATCGGCCACTTCACCGAGGGCGGCGGCACCAGCTGGCGCGGCTCGCTCTTCTTCTCCAGCGCCTCGCCGCAGTTCGAGCGGCTCAACGACGTCGTCGGGCTGTTCGAGTACGAGGTCAGCCCGGACGGGAAGTCCACCGGCAAGTACTACGAGTGGAAGTAGCCCGCCCGCCCGCGCGGCGGATGCGGGACACTGGAGGGTCTGAGTCCCGACAGACCTGTCAGCCAGTGGAGGGCTTCCCCGCGTGAACGACGGACCGCTCATCGTCCAGAGCGACAAAACTCTCCTCCTGGAGATCGACCACCCCAAGGCCGCCGACTGCCGCCGCGCCATCGCGCCGTTCGCCGAGCTGGAGCGCGCGCCGGAGCACGTGCACACCTACCGGGTCACCCCGCTCGGGCTCTGGAACGCGCGCGCCGCGGGCCACGACGCCGAGCAGGTGGTCGACGCCCTGGTCACCTACTCCCGCTACCCCGTCCCGCACGCGCTGCTGGTCGACGTGGCCGACACCATGGGCCGCTACGGCCGCCTGCAGCTCACCAAGCACCCCACCCACGGCCTGGTGCTGAGCACCACCGACCGCCCGGTGCTGGAGGAGGTGCTGCGCTCCAAGAAGATCGCCCCGCTGGTCGGCGCGCGGGTGGACCCGGACACCGTGGTGGTCCACCCGTCCGAACGCGGCCAGATCAAGCAGGTGCTGCTCAAGCTCGGCTGGCCCGCCGAGGACTTCGCCGGCTACGTGGACGGCGAGGCGCACCCCATCCACCTGGAACAGGACGGCTGGCAGCTGCGCCCCTACCAGGCCCAGGCCGTCGAGGGCTTCTGGCACGGCGGCTCCGGCGTCGTGGTGCTGCCCTGCGGCGCCGGCAAGACGCTGGTCGGCGCGGCCGCGATGGCCGAGGCCAAGTCGACCACGCTGATCCTGGTCACCAACACCGTCTCGGCCCGGCAGTGGAAGCACGAGCTGGTCAAGCGCACCTCGCTCACCGAGGACGAGATCGGCGAGTACAGCGGCACCCGGAAGGAGATCCGCCCGGTCACCATCGCCACCTACCAGGTGATGACGACCAAGCGGAAGGGCGTCTACGCCCACCTGGAGCTGTTCGACGCCCGCAACTGGGGCCTGGTGGTCTACGACGAGGTGCACCTGCTGCCCGCGCCGGTCTTCAAGTTCACCGCCGACCTGCAGGCCCGCCGCCGGCTCGGGCTGACCGCCACCCTGGTCCGCGAGGACGGCCGCGAGGGCGACGTCTTCTCGCTCATCGGCCCCAAGCGCTTCGACGCCCCGTGGAAGGAGATCGAGGCCCAGGGCTACATCGCGCCGGCCGACTGCTGCGAGGTCCGGGTCACCCTGACCGACTCCGAGCGGCTCGCCTACGCGACCGCCGAGCCCGAGGAGCGCTACCGCTTCTGCGCGACCACCGCCACCAAGCGGCGGGTGGTCGAGGCCCTGGTCAAGAAGCACGAGAACGACCAGACGCTGATCATCGGCCAGTACATCGACCAGTTGGACGAGCTCGGCGAGGCCCTGAACGCCCCGGTGATCAAGGGCGAGACCAGCAACGCCCAGCGCGAGAAGCTGTTCGACGCCTTCCGCAACAAGGAGATCGGCGTCCTGGTGGTCTCCAAGGTGGCCAACTTCTCGATCGATCTGCCGGAGGCCACCGTGGCCATCCAGGTCTCCGGGACCTTCGGCTCCCGCCAGGAGGAGGCCCAGCGGCTCGGGCGCGTCCTGCGCCCCAAGGCGGACGGCCACGCGGCCCACTTCTACTCGGTGGTGGCCCGCGACACCGTCGACCAGGACTTCGCCGCCCACCGGCAGCGCTTCCTGGCCGAGCAGGGCTACGCCTACCGCATCATCGACGCGGACGACGTCCTGTAGTCACCCGTCGGTGCCCAGTACCTGACACCGCTCAGTACCTGACACCGTCGCGCCCGAGGAGCACCACGCGCGCGGCGGTGTCGAGGGCGATGCCGAGGTTGCGGACGGCGGTCTTCAGCGGGCTGTGGCGGCGGCCGGGGACGGCCGCCGCCGTGGCGCCGGCGGGGCTGTCGGGGGTGGACTTCTGGTTCGGCACTCTCGGCGCCGTGACGTGTACGGTGCTCATACTCCAACGGTAGGTTCCGGACGCGCCGGGCACATCGCCCCAAAGGCCGTATCCGGCAGGACGTAGGTCGTCCTCCGGGTGTACGGCGCCCCTGAGGCCCCCCGGGGCCGGAACGGGCTGGAACCCCGAGGCGCGCGGGTCTAAGATCGTTCGCCTGCCCCCTCCCGAACCGTGGTACCTGCTGAGTCGCGCAGGCAGCCGGGGGAGGCGCCGACCGCACGGCAACCGGCCGGCTGTATCCACCGTGAGCTCCTACGATCCGCTGCGCCCGCTTCCGGCGCAGCCGGGAAGGTTCGCCGTGCCCGCCACCCCCACCACCGACCCCCTCCAGCGCGAACGCGACCACCTCGCCGCCTCCCGGGCCGCGCTGCGCGCCATGCGCGAGGACGTGCAGTCGCTCGACATCCGCGACGTGACCGGCACCTGGGTCACCGCCCTCGTCCTGCAGAACCAGATCGAGGCCCGGATCGCCGCCCTGGCCGACCTCTCGCACACCCCGCTGTTCTTCGGCCGCCTCGACTACCTGCACGCGATCAGTGAGCCGGGCCCCTCCTCGCCGAGGGCGGGCAAGGAGGGCCTCTCGGAGGGCTCCGGCGGCGAGAGCTTCTACATCGGCCGCCGGCACGTCCACGACGCCGACGGCGACCCGATGGTGATCGACTGGCGCGCGCCGGTCTCCCAGCCGTTCTACCGGGCCAGCCGGAACGAGCCGATGGACGTCGAGCGCCGCCGCCGCTTCGGCTACACCGGTGGCGATCTCACCGCGTACGAGGACGAGCACCTCACCGACCCCGCGGAGTCGGACACCGCCTCCGCCCTGCTCGCCGCCGAGATCGAGAAGCCCCGCGTCGGCCCGATGCGCGACATCGTCGCCACCATCCAGCCCGAGCAGGACGAGATCGTCCGCGCCGACATCGGCGGCACGGTCTGCGTCCAGGGCGCCCCCGGCACCGGGAAGACCGCCGTCGGCCTGCACCGCGTGGCGTACCTGCTGTACGCCCACCGCGAGCGGCTGGCCCGCACCGGCACGCTGGTGATCGGCCCGAACAACGCCTTCCTCTCCTACATCGAGCAGGTGCTGCCCGCCCTCGGCGAGCTGGACGTGGCCCAGGCCACCGTGCAGCAGCTGGTCGCGCACGTCGAGGTCCGGGGCGAGGACACCGCCGAGGCCGCCCGGCTGAAGGGCGACGCCCGGATGGCCGAGGTGCTGCGCCGGGCGGTCCGGTCCGGCATCGGACTGCCCACCGAGCCCTGCGTGGTGATCCGCGGCTCCCGGCGCTGGCGCGTCCCGGCCTACGAACTGGTCGAGATCATCGAGGAGTTGAAGGGGCGTGAGATCCGCTACGGCGCGGCCCGGGACGCCCTGCCGCAGCGGATCGCGCACGCCGTGCTGCTGAAGATGGAGCAGGGCGGCGAGGCCCCGGACGACCGGGTGCAGGACGCGGTGGCCCGCAACGCCGCGGTCAAGGCGGTGGTCAAGGAGTGCTGGCCGCTGGTCGAGCCGGCCAAGCTGGTGCTGCGGCTGCTCTCGGACCCGGAGTTCCTGGCCGCGTGCGCGGAGGGCGTCCTCACCCCCGAGGAGCAGGCCGTGGTGCTCTGGCCCAGGCCCGGCCGCTCGGTGAAGACCGCCCGCTGGACCGCGGCCGACGCCGTCCTGGTCGACGAGGCGACCGACCTGGTGCAGCGCACGCCCTCGCTCGGCCACGTGGTGCTGGACGAGGCGCAGGACCTCTCCCCCATGCAGTACCGCGCGGTCGGCCGCCGCTGCACCACCGGTTCGGCGACCGTCCTCGGCGACCTCGCCCAGGGCACCACCCCGTGGGCGACCGCGAGTTGGCCGGACGCCCTGCACCACCTGGGCAAGCCGGCCGCCCACGTCGAGGAGCTGACCAAGGGCTTCCGCGTCCCGGAGGAGGTCATCGCCTACGCCTCCCGGCTGCTGCCGGCGATCGCCCCCGGCCTCGCCCCGGCGAGCTCGGTCCGCGAGGCACCCGGTTCGCTGACCGTCACCGCGGTCCCGGAGGACGGGCTGGAGAAGGCGGTGGTCGAGGCCTGCCACCGGGCGCTGGAGCGCGAGGGCTCGACCGGCCTGATCGCCGCCGACGCCCGCATCCCGCTGCTGGCCGAGGCGCTGGCCGCGGCCGGCCTGCCGCACCTCGCCCCCGGCACCGAGACCAGCGCCGAGGCCCGGCTGACCCTCGTCCCGGCCTCGCTGGCCAAGGGTCTGGAGTACGACTACGTGGTGCTGGACGAGCCGGCCGCGGTGGTCGCCGGCGAGCCGGACGAGCGGACCGGGCTGCGCCGGCTGTACGTGGCGCTCACCCGCGCGGTCTCCGGGCTCGCGGTGCTGCACGCCGAGCCGCTGCCCGCACAGCTGGCCTGACACCGGGCGCACGGTTCGGGCACCGGACCCGCGGTTGCGGCACCGGACCCGCCGTTGCGGCGCCGGACCCGCCGTTGCGGCACCGGACCCGCCGTTGCGGCACCGGACGCGCCGTTCCGGCACCGGACATGGGAAGGGGACCGGCGCCCGCCGGTCCCCTTCCCACCGAGCCGCCGGCCGCCGATCGCTCAGCCGTCGGCGCTCCCACGCTCAGCCATCGATCAGCGACCGCCACTCGGCGACCCTGCCGGCGTCCACCGGCGACCGCCACCCGTCGGGGCGCACCGCGCCGCCGACGTGGAAGGCGTCGAAGCCCGCCGCCCGCAGCCCCGGCACGTGCTCGGCCCGCAGCCCGCCACCGATCAGGATCCGCTGGCCGTACCCGGGCCCGCCGGCCCGCGCCAGCTCGGCCAGCAGGACGTCCCGGCCGGCGTCCACCCCACCGGCCGCACCGGAGGTGAGGAAGGTGTCGAGGCCGGGCAGCCCGCCGACGGCGGCGCGGACGGCGGCCCGGTCGGCGCTGTGGTCGAGCGCCCGGTGGAAGGTCCAGCGACAGCCGGCCACCGCCTCGGCGACGGCCGCGGTGGCGGCCAGGTCGACGCCGCCGTCGGCGTCGAGGAAGCCGAAGACGAACTCGTCGGCGCCCTCGGCCCGCAGGGCGTCGGCGCGGGTGCAGAGCCCGTCCAGGTCGCCCGGGGCGAAGCCGTCCCGCAGGCGGAGCATGACGCGGAGCGGGAGCTCCACGGCGGCACGGATCCCGGCGAAGTCCCGGACGGACGGGGTGAGACCGTCGGCGGCCATGTCCGTGACCAGTTCGAGCCGGTCGGCGCCGCCCGACTCGGCGGCCTGGGCGTCCTGGGGCGTCAGCGCGATGACTTCGAAAATTGGTCTAGACATATCGGTAGACTGCCACACCCCGAAGCCCGCGGCGACACCCACCCCGCCGGCCCGCCGGGTTCACGCCGCCGGGTCACACCAGCTGCCGGTCCCCGTCACCCGGAGCCGCCCCGCCGGTCGGCCGGCGCAGCATGAGCAGCCCGACCATCGCGGCCACCACCAGCACGGCCGCCGGCAACAGCCTGGCGATCCCGCCGGCCTGCTGCCAGAGCCCGTGGAGGTTGGCGCTGAGCGTCCAGGGCAGCGCGGCCAGCCCGGGCACCGCGACCACGTACCAGCGGCGCAGTGCCGCCAGCGCCATGAACAGCGGCACGCCGACCATCAGACCCCGCCACAGCGGATCGATCGTGCTCCAGGAGGCGTAGGCGTCGATCGAAACGGCCACAGCCGGGGCCGCCACCGCCGACACCAGCACCAGGCACCACTCCCGCCAGGCGGGCGACGGCAGGGCGTCCCGGGGAGCGGCGAGCTGCACCAGACTCCAGAGCAGGAAGGCGCCCTCGAACTGGAACGCGTACATGGCCACCCAGATCCCGTCCCCCGGCGCCGTGACCGCCGCCAGCAGGGCCAGGTGCGCCAGCACCGCGAACGCCGTTCCACCGGCCAGCACCCGCGCGGCCGACCACCGCCCGAACAGGGCGGCGACCGCCCCGAGCACCGGCAGCGTGGTCATCGCCGCCACGACCAGGAAGAACGGCACGTCCCTGGCCCCGTCGGGGAGTTCGACGTGGAGCCAGGAGTGCCCGACGAGATGGTAGGCGGCGGCCAGCCCGGCCGACGCGCCGGCGGCGAGCGGCGCCGTCAGCGCCGTCAACCGCCCGCCCGACGAACTGGACGTCAACCCGGTCCGGATGCGCAGGCCGTACGCCGCGAGGTCGAAGGCCTCCCGCGCGGTGGACAGCCGTCCGGAGCCCGCCGTGGTGTCGGCGAAGACGGCGGCCATCTCGTCGGCCCGCTCCCGGCGGTAACGGGCCGGGTAGAGCCGCAGGGCGGCCCTCAGGGTCAAATCGGTCATGCGAAGGCCCCCCTGACCCTCGGACGGACAATGGCGACGGCCAGCCGCCGCTGGGCCTCCTCGGCGACGGCGCGCAGCCGCTGGGCCTCGGCGGCCAGCACCTCGCGGCCACCACCGGTGAGCGCGTAGGTGCGGCGGGCCCGGCCGTCGACGACCTCCTCGGCGGCGACCTCGATCAGGCCCTGCTGGAGCAGCCGGTCCAGGGCACCGTAGAGCGTGCCGGTACGCATCTTCACCCGACCGTCGGAGATCGCGGCGACCTCCTGGATGAGCGCGTAGCCGTGCCTGGGCGCATCGGCCAGCGCGGTGAGCAGGAGCATCGTGGGCTCCTGCATGGCTCGTTCTGTCATGGGACTACATATACCGGTCAGCGACATATACAGTCCAGAGGAATCGCCGGATCGACCGCCCGCACCCAGCAGAATGGCCCCCATGCCCGACCGAGACCTGCTCGCCGACTGGACCGCCCTGCTCCGCCGTTGCGGCGCGAGCGCCGACCCGGAGCCCTCCGGGCGCGAACTGCTGCGCCGCTGGGCCGAGCCGCAGCGGCGCTACCACACCACCGCCCACCTGCGGGCGGTGCTCGACCACGTGGACGCGCTGGCCGCGCACGCCGCGGACCCGGACGCCGTCCGGCTGGCCGCCTGGTTCCACGACGCCGTCTACCGGCCGGACCGCTCCGAGAACGAGGAGCGCAGCGCCGCCCTCGCCGCCCGGGCCCTCACCGAGGCGGGCCTGTCGGCGGAGCGGGTGGCCGAAGTGGTCCGGCTGGTCCGGCTCACCGTCACCCACCGGCCCGAGCCGGGGGACCGCGACGGGGAGGTGCTCTGCGACGCGGACCTCGCCGTCCTCGGCGGCGCCCCGGAGGCGTACGCCGGCTACGCGGAGGCCGTGCGGGCGGAGTACGCCTTCGTCCCCGAGCCGGACTTCCGGGCCGGGCGGGCCGCGGTCCTGCGGCAGCTGCTGGCGCTCCCCGCGCTCTACCGCACCCCGGCCGCCCACGAGCGGTTCGACGCCCGGGCCCGGGCCAACCTCGCCACCGAACTCGGCGCGCTGGAGGCTTAGGGTCTCTCGCGGACGGGCCCGGGCGTCCGGGCCTCACGCGGACGTGCGGGCCCGTCCGCGGACGACTTCACGCGTACGGGCCCGGGCGGGCGGCCTCAGGCCAGCTGCCCGACGGGCGCGACCACGGCGCCCTCCTTGCCGCAGACCCAGTGCGGGTCCGGCCCCAGCTCGGGCTCCACGCTGAGCGCGTGCGGATCCCCCTCCGCCGCGCACGCGGCGCAGAGCGGCCAGCGGCCGTACGCCTCCAGCAGCGCGTCCTGGACGTCCTGGGCGACCAGCCCGAGCACGTACTCGGTGCCGTCCGGCCACTGCTCCAGCCACCAGCGCCGGTGCGTCACCGCCTTCTCGACCAGCGACACCACGGCGGCGTCCGCCACGTCCCGGGCGGTCAGGTCGGCCAGGATCAGTGCCCGCGCACTGTGCAGCGCGGTCTCGATGTCATCTGCGGAAGCCATCCGTCCATTCTCCCAGAGAACGCCGCACGGGCGGCTCCCCGAGGGGAACCGCCCGTGCGATCGAAGACTTGACCGATCCGGCGAGGGATCAGAAGTCCATGTCACCGCCCGGCATGCCGCCGCCGGCGGCCGCAGCGGCCTTCTCCGGCTTGTCGGCGATGACGGCCTCGGTGGTGAGGAACAGCGCCGCGATGGAGGCGGCGTTCTGCAGCGCGGAGCGGGTGACCTTGGCCGGGTCGATGATGCCCTCGGCGACCAGGTCGACGTACTCGTTGGTGGCGGCGTTCAGGCCGTGACCGGCGGGGAGGTTGCGCACCTTCTCCACCACGACGCCACCCTCCAGGCCGGCGTTGGTCGCGATCTGCTTGATCGGGGCCTCCAGCGCGACCTTGACGATGTTGGCACCGGTGGCCTCGTCGCCGTCCAGCTCCAGCTTGTCGAAGGCGACACCGGCCTGCAGCAGCGCGACGCCACCACCGGCGACGATGCCCTCCTCGACGGCGGCCTTGGCGTTGCGGACGGCGTCCTCGATGCGGTGCTTGCGCTCCTTGAGCTCCACCTCGGTGGCCGCGCCGGCCTTGATGACGGCCACGCCGCCGGCCAGCTTGGCGAGGCGCTCCTGGAGCTTCTCGCGGTCGTAGTCCGAGTCGCTGTTCTCGATCTCGGCGCGGATCTGGTTCACGCGGCCCGCGACCTGCTCGCTGTCGCCGCCACCGTCGACGATGGTGGTCTCGTCCTTGGTGATGACCACCTTGCGGGCGGTGCCCAGCAGGTCGATGCCGGCGTTCTCCAGCTTGAGGCCGACCTCCTCGGAGATCACGGTGCCACCGGTGAGGATGGCGATGTCGCCGAGCATGGCCTTGCGGCGGTCGCCGAAGCCCGGGGCCTTGACGGCGACGGACTTGAAGGTGCCGCGGATCTTGTTCACGACCAGGGTCGACAGGGCCTCGCCCTCGACGTCCTCGGCGATGATGACGAGCGGCTTGCCGCTCTGCATGACCTTCTCCAGCAGCGGGAGCAGGTCCTTGACCGAGCCGATCTTGGAGTTGGCGATGAGGATGTAGGGGTCCTCGAAGGTCGCCTCCATCCGCTCCAGGTCGGTGGCGAAGTAGGCCGAGATGTAGCCCTTGTCGAAGCGCATGCCCTCGGTGAGCTCCAGCTCCAGACCGAAGGTGTTGCTCTCCTCGACGGTGATGACGCCTTCCTTGCCGACCTTGTCCATGGCCTCGGCGATGAGCTCGCCGATCTGGGTGTCGGCGGCCGAGATGGAGGCGGTGGAGGCGATCTGCTCCTTGGTCTCCACGTCCTTGGCCTGGGCCAGCAGCTGGTCGGAGACGGCCGCGACGGCCTTCTCGATACCGCGCTTCAGGGCCATCGGGTTGGCGCCGGCGGCGACGTTGCGCAGACCCTCGCGGACGAGCGCCTGGGCCAGCACGGTGGCGGTGGTGGTGCCGTCACCCGCGACGTCGTCGGTCTTCTTGGCGACCTCCTTGACGAGCTCCGCGCCGATCTTCTCGTAGGGGTCCTCGAGCTCGATCTCCTTGGCGATGGAGACACCGTCGTTGGTGATCGTGGGGGCGCCCCACTTCTTCTCCAGCACGACGTTGCGGCCCTTGGGGCCGAGCGTGACCTTCACTGCGTCGGCGAGCTGGTTCATGCCACGCTCAAGGCCGCGGCGAGCTTCCTCATCAAAGGCGATGATCTTGGCCATCAGAAGTGGTCCTCCGGGACACGGTCGACTGCTCGGACCAAGGGGTGCCCGCGACGGACGGCCCTGGTGTGCGGGGGTCCTTTCCCCTACCGCTCCCGGGGGCCTCACCGACCCGGTCCGCTGTCACTCTCACGCTGTGAGTGCTAACGCCAATGATTAGCACTCCGGGTAGGCGAGTGCAAGCCCAATCGCCAACCCGCGAGCCGCGCCGCACCCCCGCGCCGCGCTCGCACCGGGCCCGCCGACGGGCCCGGACCGCGCCCCGCGGCCGGCCCGCACCCGCGCCCCCGCACACGGCGGCGGGCCCGCACGACACGTGTCGTGCGGGCCCGCCGCGAAGCAAGAGGTGCACCAGCCGATGGGCCGAGCCGAACTCCTGGGTGTCGGAAAGGTCAGACCGCCGCGCGGACCATGTCCGCCTGCGGGCCCTTCTGCCCCTGAGAGATCTCGAACTCGACCCGCTGGCCCTCCTCAAGGGTGCGGTAGCCGTCCATCTGGATCGCGCTGTAGTGGACGAAGACGTCCGCACCACCGTCGACCGCGATGAAGCCGTAACCCTTCTCCGCGTTGAACCACTTGACGGTGCCCTGAGCCATTCCGAACTCCCCTAGTGCTGTGCTGGCCCTTCACGCGCCCGCGGGTCTGCGGGTGCGGGTCTGGTTGAGGCCGGCCCGGGGAACCCCCCCTGGGCACAGCCGTGCACGCCGCAATCCCCGCCGAGACCACCGAACGGCGTCCGGTGCACGGGCGATTGCGTCGACCGCGGCTGAATGTATCCGGATCGACGCCCTCTGCAACAGGCCCAATCGCCGTGAATTCACCGGGCCCGCCAAGGGGCAGATCCGACGGAATCGGAAGGAACGTCGCAATTCACGCCGGACATAGCGGACGAATTACCCAAATCCCCTGAAGAATTCTGACATCGGCCTGACATGTTTCACGGCCGCGGAGCGGTCTACGGCCTCGGCGGCCGGACGGGAAACGGCGGTGCGGGCGCGGACGGATTCGACCACCGGTGCGAGGGGGAGGGGAGCCCCGTTCCCGGTCGAGCCACACTCTACTCCGACTGGGACCGCAAATATTCCCGCCAAAATACGACCGGCCGCCCCGGGTCGGAATTCCGTCCCGGGGCGGCCGACTCGGCGGTCGGACGGCTCAGCAGCCGCCGGCCACCGCCGGAATGATCGAGACGCTAGCGCCGTCCTTGATCTCGGTGGCCAGGCCCTCCGCGAACCGCACGTCGTCGTCGTTGACGTAGACGTTGACGAAACGCCGCAGCTTGCCGGTGTCGTCCAGGACGCGCGCGGCGATCCCGGCGTGGTTACGGTCCAGGTCGGCGATCACCTCGCCCAGGGTGGCGCCCTCGGCGCTCACCTCGGCGGCGCCGCCGGTGTAGGTGCGCAGGATGGTCGGGATGCGGACGTTGGCGCTCATGGGGGGGCTTCTCCTAGCTGCGGGTGGGTCAGGCGGAGGCGAGGCCGGCGTCGCGGAACGAGGCCAGCGTCGGGCGGATGACGGCGGTCATCCCGGCGTCGGAGACGGCGTCCAGCGTCTTCAGGCCGTCGCCGGTGTTGATCGCGACGGTCTCCTTGGCCGGGTCCAGCTGTCCGGTCTCGACCAGCTTCTTCAGCACGCCGACGGTGACGCCGCCGGCGGTCTCCGCGAAGATGCCCTCGGTGCGGGCCAGCAGCTTGATCGCGGCCACCACCTCGACGTCCGTCACGTCCTCGACCGCACCGCCGGTGCGCCGGGCGATGTCCAGCACGTACGGGCCGTCGGCCGGGTTGCCGATCGCCAGCGACTTGGCGATGGTGTCCGGCTTGACCGGGCGGATCACGTCGTGGCCGGCCTTGAACGCCGCCGACACCGGCGAGCAGCCCTCGGCCTGGGCGCCGAAGATCTTGTACGGCCGGTCCTCGACCAGGCCGAGCTTCACCAGCTCCCGCAGCCCCTTGTCGATCTTCGTCAGCTGGGAGCCCGAGGCGATCGGGATGACGATCTGCTCCGGCAGGCGCCAGCCCAGCTGCTCGCAGATCTCGTACGCCAGCGTCTTGGAGCCCTCGCCGTAGTACGGGCGCAGGTTGACGTTGACGAAGCCCCAGCCCTCGCCGGCCGGGTCGCCGATCAGCTCCGAGCAGAAGCGGTTCACGTCGTCGTAGTTGCCCTCGATGCCGACCAGCTCGCCGCCGTAGACACCGGCCATGACGACCTTGCCCTGCTCCAGGTCGTGCGGGATGAACACGCAGGACTTGAAGCCGGCCCGGGCGGCCGCGGCGCCCACCGCGCCGGCCAGGTTGCCGGTCGAGGAGCAGGAGAGCGTGGTGAAGCCGAACGCCCGCGCCGCCTCGATCGCGCAGGCGACCACGCGGTCCTTGAAGGAGTGGGTCGGGTTGCCGGAGTCGTCCTTGATGTGCAGCTGCGCGGTGAAGCCGAGCTCGCGGCCCAGGTTGTCCGCCTTGACCAGCGGGGTCCAGCCCGGGTTCAGGTTCGGCTTGGTGGCGACGTCGGCCGGCACCGGCAGCAGCGGGGCGTAGCGCCAGATCGACGCCGGGCCGGACTCGATCCGCTTGCGCAGCGCCTCGGCGCCCTCGCTCCCGAAGTCGTACGCGATCTCCAGCGGCCCGAAGCACTCCAGGCAGGCGAAGCTGGGGCCGAGCGGGAAGCGGGTGCCGCACTCGCGACAGGACAGCGCGGCGGCGGGGCCGAGATCAACGGTGCTGACGGGTGCGGCTGTGTCGATAGCCATGGTGGCGGAGGCCTCTCTCCTCATCTTCCCCGCGGCGCGGTCGCGCCACAGGCCGGAATTGGCACCTGTCCCGCCGGGGCCTGTGACGACAGCCGCGCGAGAAGGTTGCCGGGACGTCAACGGGCCGTTCCCTCAGTCCCTCTGGATGAGCTCTGTGAAGTTGTCGGTCGTGCTCAGCGGCGACCCCGGCGTGCGAAGGTCCGACCGCTGTACGAAGACTGTATCCGAAGGCGTGAAGCTTGAACGGGACCGTCCGCCACGCGAGATGGCCCGTTCCACCCGCCCCTTCCACCCCGATCAGCTCCACCCGATCCCGCCGAGGAGAGACCCGTGCCCGCCGACCCGACACCCGAGCTCGTCCCGCAGGCGGCGTCCTGGCTGCGCCGCCGCTCGTGGAGCGCGGCCGACCGTCCGGTGCGCACCCTGCTGGAGGCCAAGCGGGCCGCCGGCCGCGCGGGCAGCGTCAGCGTCGTCCTGCCCGCACTCGACGAGGAGGCCACGGTCGGCGACATCGTCCGGACGGTCCGCCGGGAGCTGATGGAGCGCCTGCCGCTGGTCGACGAGCTCGTCGTGGTCGACTCCGGCTCCGCCGACGGCACCGCCGCCGTGGCCGCCGCGGCCGGCGCCCGGGTGGTCCACCGGGACGAGATCCTCCCCCGGCTGCCCGCCGCCCCCGGCAAGGGCGAGGTGCTCTGGCGCTCGCTGCTGGTCACCCGCGGCGAGATCGTCTGCTTCATCGACGCCGACCTGCGCGAGTTCGACCCGGCCTTCGTCTCCGGCATCGTCGGGCCGCTGCTCACCGACCCCGGCATCCAGCTGGTCAAGGCCATGTACGACCGGCCGCTCGAAGTGACGCCGAGCGACTCCGCCGCGGGCGACGCCGCGGTGGTCCCGTCCGGCGGCGGCCGGGTCACCGAACTGGTCGCCCGCCCCCTGCTGAACCTGCACTGGCCGGAACTCGCCGGTTTCGTCCAGCCGCTCGGCGGCGAGTACGCGGCCCGCCGCTCACTGCTCGAACGGCTGCCCTTCCCCACCGGCTACGGCGTCGAGCTCGGGCTGCTGGTCGACGCACTGGAGACCGCCGGTCTGGACGCCCTGGCCCAGGTGGACGTCGGCGTGCGCCACCACCGCCACCAGGACGGCCAGGCGCTCGGCCGGATGGCCGCCACCATCTACCGCACCGCACTCGAACGGCTCGACCGGACGCACCGGCTCAAGGCCTCCGCCGATCTGGTGCACCCGCTGCTCACCCAGTTCACCCGCGATCCGGAGACCAGGGAGTTCACCGCCCACACCCACCCGGTCACGGCCCTGGAACGGCCCCCGATGCACACCGTCCCCGAGTACGCAGGCCGCCACCTGCCCCGCTGAGGGGTTTGCGGCCCCGGGCCCCCGGCAACCTACCCATCATGGGCGATCTCACGACCGAGCGTTCGAATCCGACCGGCACCGCCCCGGTCCTGGTGGCCTCCAACCGGGGACCGGTGTCGTTCAGCACGGCGGAGGACGGCACGCTGGCCCTCCGCCGGGGCGGCGGGGGCCTGGTCTCCGGGCTCTCCGCGATCGGCGACCCCGACGCCGTCTGGGTCTGCGCGGCCCTCGGCGACGCGGACCGCCGGGCCGCCCGGGAGGCCCCGGACGGCCGCCTCGACCGGGCCGGCCACGACGTCGGCGGGCAGGCCGTCCGGATGCTGGACATCGACCCGGAGACCTTCGCCCGCGCCTACAACGGCGTGGCCAACTCGACCCTCTGGTTCGTCCACCACCTGCTCTACGCCACCCCCACCGCCCCCGCCTTCGGCGCCGCCTTCCGCACCGAGTGGCAGGCGTACACCGCCTACAACGCCGCCTTCGCCGAGGCGCTGGCCGCCGAGGCCGCCCCCGGCGCCGCCGTCCTGGTGCAGGACTACCACCTCTCGCTGGCCCCCGCCCTGCTCCGCGCCGCCCGGCCGGACCTGCGGATCGGCCACTTCTCGCACACCCCGTGGGCCCCGCCCGAGTACTTCCGGCTGCTGCCCGACGACGTGGCCGAGTCCGTGCTGACCGGCATCCTCGGCGCCGACCGGGCCGCCTTCCTGACCCGCCGCTGGGCGCTCGCCTTCGCCGAGTGCTGCGCCGCGGTGCTCGGGGCCGAGGTCGACCGCGAGGCCCTCACCGTCACCCACGCGGGCCGCACCACCCGCCTCGGCGTCCACGGCCTCGGGGCGGACGCCGACTTCCTGCGCGAGCGCGCCCACCGCCCGGACGTCGAGGAGCGGCTCGCCGCGCTACGCGAGGCCGTCGGCGACCGCCGCACCGTGGTCCGGGTCGACCGCACCGAGCTGAGCAAGAACATCGTGCGCGGCTTCCAGGCCTACCGGCACCTGCTCCGCACCCGCCCGGAGTGGCACGACCGCGTCGTCCACATCGCCTTCGCCTACCCCTCGCGGACCGACCTCGCCGAGTACCGCGACTACACCGCGCGGGTCCGGGAGCTGGCCGCGGAGATCAACACCGAGTTCGGCACGGACTCCTGGCAGCCGCTGATCCTGCACGTCAACGACGACTTCCCGCGTTCGCTCGCCGCCTACCGGCTGGCCGACGTCGCCCTGGTCAACCCGATCCGCGACGGCATGAACCTGGTCGCCAAGGAGGTGCCGGTGGTCTCCGACCGGGGCTGCGCGCTCGTCCTCTCGCGCGAGGCCGGCGCGCACGCGGAGCTCGGCGAGGACGCGCTGAGCGTCAACCCCTACGACGTGATCGCCACCGCCGACGCGCTGCACACCGGGCTCACCATGGCCGCCGACGAGCGCGCCGACCGCACCAAGCGGCTCGCCGCCGCGGCCACCGCGCTGCCGCCCCAGCAGTGGTTCCTCGACCAGCTGGACGCGCTCCGCTGACCGCCCGGACGCGCTGAGCCGACCGCCCGGACGGCTCGGCGCTCAGCCCTCCGCGCCGAGCGCCGTGCCGAGCGCCGTCAGCAGCTCCACCACGCCGGCCGGGCCCGCCACCACGAGGTCGGCCCGGTCGGCGAGCTCCTTGACCGGCGCGTCGCCCACCGTGCCGCTGCAGACCAGCAGCCCCGCGACGCCCTCGCCGCGCAGCCGCTCCACCGCGTCGAAGGCCGCCAGGTCGCCCAGGTCGTCCCCCGCGTACAGCACCGCGCGCGCTCCGCGCTCGCGCAGGTAGCCGGTCAGCGCGGCCCCCTTGTCGACCCCCGGCGGACGCAGCTCCAGCACCAGCCGGCCCGGCTCCACCACCAGTCCGTGGGACTCGGCCAGCGCCCCGACCGGCGCACGCAGCAGCGCCAGCGTCTCCTCGGGTGCCTCGGTGCGCCGCGTGTGCACCGCCAGCGACCGCCCCTTGTCCTCCACCCACGTCCCGGCCGGCGCCCCGGACTCAGCCAGCACCGCGGCCAGCTCGGCCCGTGCCCGCTCGACCCCCGGGTGCACCGGCGGCGCGGTCAGCTCCCCCGACTCCCAGCGCTCGGCGCCGTAGTGGCCGAGCACCACCACACCGGTGAGCGTGTCCAGGCCTCCGTACTCCACCGCCAGCGCGGCTGGCCGGCCGGTCACCACCACGATCGACCCGACCCGCGGCGCCAGGGCGGTCAGCGCCCCGGCCGCGTCCGGGTGCGCCCGTGCGGACGCGGGGTCGGCCACGATCGGCGCCAGCGTCCCGTCGAAGTCCAGTGCGACCACCGCGTCCCGAGGCGCCCGGAGGATCTCCGCCAGGCCCGCGCGCCCGGCGTCCGTGGTCGGCAGCACACTCTGCTCAAGGCCCATGCCCGGACCCTACCCACGCGGCCGCGCCCGGACTCCCGCTAGCGGGCGGCCCGGCGGGCGTCCCGGATCCGGCGCAGCCGGTTCACCAGGACCGGAGCGTGCGCCAGCGCCTCCGGCCGGTCCAGCAGCGCGTTCAGCAGCTGGTAGTACCGGGTGCTGGAGAGGCCCAGCTCCTCCCGGATGGCCCGCTCCTTCGCCCCGGCCGTCCGCCACTGGCGGCCTTCGAGCTCCAGTACCGCCAAGTCACGCTCACCGAGTCCACCCGTGCCGGCCACGAGCCACACCTCCGCCCACCACTACGGAGTGTCATTCTGCCCCGCGGACCCGACACACTCTGCGCCCCGCGGCCGGAGCCGTCCCCGGCTAGCGTCGACCCCATGACCGCCACGACGCCCAGCTTCGCCCTGCACATCCCCGCCGCCGAGCTCGAACCCGACCCGCTCGACCCGGCCCAGATCGTCTCCGGAACCCCCGAGGTCTCCGGCCGCGTGCTCTCCGAGTCCGCCGACGGCCGCCAGCTCCGCGGGATCTGGCAGATCACCCCGGGCGTGGTCACCGACGTGGAGGCCGACGAGATGTTCGTGGTGCTCAGCGGCCGGGCCACCATCGAGATCGAGGACGGCCCGACGCTCCACGTCGGCCCGGGCGACTGCGGCGTCCTGCGCGCCGGGGACCGCACCACCTGGACGGTCCACGAGACCCTCCGCAAGGCCTACGCGATCAGCCTCTGACGCTGACCGCGCAGCCCACGATGGCAGCTCGGGTCCTCACTTTCGGACTCGGGCTGCTTCCTTCACCGCGGCCTCCTGCAGCCCCTCCAGCACCTGCTTGGGGTCGCCGGTCACGGCACCGCCGATGCCCGTCTTGATGCGGTTGCTGACCTCGGCCCAGGCCGGGTCCCCGAACGGGTAGAAGCTGGCGCTGGCCAGCCCGGCCGCGAACTGCTTCAGGTCCTCGTGCCGGCCGCCGCCCCTGGTCATCTCGGTGAAGGCGTCCTGGGTGACCGGCAGCAGGTTGTAGGCCTCGTCGAACTTGAGCTGGTTCTCCTTGGCGTAGACGAAGGAGAGGAACCTGCGGATCTCGTTCTTGTGCCCGTTGGCCTTGAACGCCATCATCCAGTCCGCCACGCCGAGGCTGGCGGTCTTCGCCAGGCCGTCCTTCCGCGGGATCGGCGCCGTGCCGAAGTCGACCTTGGCGTTGGCGGCCATCCGCAGCAGCGTCGGGTGCCCGTTGAGCATCGCCACCTTGCCGGCCGCGAAGTCGGTGAACACCGGGGTGCGGTTCATCCTGCCCGGCTCGGGGTACGTCAGCTTCGTCTCGACCAGGTTGGTCCGCAGCCATCCGAACGTGGCCTGGTTCTGGGCACTGTCGATGGTGTAGTTGCCGACGTCGTCGGAGAGGCTCCCGCCGCCGCTCAGCGTCCACAGCATCGACTCGGCCGGCGCCTCCTCGGGCCCCAGCGGCAGCCCGTACGGCACGACCCCGGGTACCTTCGCCCGGATCTTCTCGGCAGCCTGCCGCAGCTCGTTCCAGGTGGCCGGCGGCTGGGTGATGCCGGCCTTCTGGAAGATCGCCTTGTTGTAGAAGAGCACCCGCGAGGAGGAGACGAACGGGATCCCGTACTGCGTGCCGAGCACCTGCCCGGCGTGGCTGAACGACTCCAGCATGTTGGCCTGGGTGTCCAGCGAGAGCACGTCGGCGACCGGGTAGAGCCGGTTCGCGGCGGCCTGGTCGGCGAAGCCGCCGGTCTGCACCAGGTCGGGCGACTTGCCGCTGCCCACCAGGTCGGCGACCCGCTTGCCGATGTCCGTCCAGCCGACCACCTCGACGTCGACCCTGATGCCCGGGTTGGCGGTCTCGAAGCGGCGGGCCACGTCCTCCCAGTAGAGCTTGGAGCTGGTGGCGGCGTCCTCGCCGTAGTCGGCCGCCACCAGCTTGAGGGTGACCGTCCGGTCGCCCTGGCCGCCGCAGCCGGTGAGCAGCAGCGCTCCGGCCAGCGCGGTGCCGAGCAGCCGGGTGGGGGCCTGGGCACGCCTGTTCAACGCGGGTACCGCCTTCGGGGGGAGGAAACCGGCCGGACGGGGGGAAATCCGGCGGGCAGGCCGCCACCCTGCCAAACCTCCGGCACAGTGGTCCAGACCTCCGGGCGGTACCCGGCAGGTAGTTACCGAAGTGCGGGGGTCGTTGCGCGATGCGCAACGACCCGGCTCCGAACCGGGGCGAACCCGGCCGTGCGGGGCGCGCGCAAAGTGCCGCACACCACATGGATCTGCGACAAAGCTCACCCCAGTTGGACCAGACCAATCCGACAACTGGACTAGACCTCTCCGACCTGGCCAAGGGAAACTGTCCTCCGTGAAGCACGTCATCGCACTCGATGTAGGCGGCACCGGCATGAAGGCCGCGCTGCTCGCCCAGGACGGCTCCGTGCTGTTCGAAGCACGCCGACCGACCGGGCGGGAGCACGGCACGGAAGCCGTCGTCGCCGCCATCCTCGACTTCGCCGCCGATCTGGCGGACGAGGGCCGCAGCCGCTTCGGCGTCGCGCCGCTGGCGGCGGGGGTCGCCGTCCCGGGGACGATCGACGAGAAGAACGGCGTCGCGGTCTTCTCGGCCAATCTCGGCTGGCGGGACCTCCCGCTGCGCGAGCTGCTGGGCGCGCGCCTGGCCACGCCGGGCGGCGCGGCGATGCCGGTCGCCCTGGGCCACGACGTGCGCTCGGGCGGCCTGGCCGAGGGCCGCCTCGGGGCCGGGCGCGGTGTCGACCGCTTCCTGTTCGTCGCCCTCGGGACCGGCATCGCCGGCGCCATCGGCATCGACGGCCGGATCGAGGCCGGCGCCCACGGCTACGGCGGCGAGATCGGCCACGTCGTGGTCCGCCCGGGCGGACCGCCGTGCGGCTGCGGCGCCCGCGGCTGTCTGGAGACCCTCGCCTCCGCCTCCGCCGTCTCCCGCGCCTGGGCCGGGGCCAGCGGGGACCCCGACGCCGACGCGGCATCCTGCGCCGTCGCGGTGGACGCCGGGGACGCCCGCGCGGTCGCGGTCTGGCAGCACGCGGTGGACGCCCTCGCGGACGGGATCGTGCTCGCCCAGAGCCTGCTCGACCCGTCCACCGTGATCGTCGGCGGCGGGCTGGCCGAGGCCGGCGACACCCTCTTCACCCCCCTGCGCGCGGCCGTCGCCGAGCGGCTGACCTTCCAGATGCCCCCCGAGGTCGTACCCGCCATGCTCAAAGACACCGCCGCATCCCTGGGCGCCGGACTGCTCGCCTGGGACCTGCTCTCGATGGAGGTGGCCGCGTGATTGCCGCGGATCGTACTGCACTGTCCGGCGCCCGGTTGGTCCTGCCGTCCGGGGTGGTCGAGGACGGCCGTCTGGTGGTGGAGGGCGCGGTGGTGGCGGGTGTCGGCGGTCCGGTGGTGCCGGGGGACCTCGATCTGTCGGGGTTCACGGTGGTGCCGGGGTTCGTGGACCTGCACGTGCACGGTGGTGGTGGTGCGTCGTACGCGTCGGGGGTGGCGGAGGAGGCGCTGCGGGTGGCGCGCACGCATCTGGAGCACGGTACGACGACGACGATGGCCTCGACGGTGACCGGGGAGATCGACGAGGTGGCGCGGCAGGCGGCGGTGCTGTCGGAGCTGGTGGAGGACGGCGTGCTGGCCGGGATCCACTTCGAGGGGCCGTTCATCTCGCACAACCGGTGTGGTGCGCATCGTCCGGACCTGTTGCGGGATCCGGATCCGGCGTTGGTGCGCAAGCTGGTGGACGCGGCGCGGGGGCGGGCGCGGATGGTGACGTTGGCGCCGGAGCTGCCGGGTGGGCTGGAGTCGGTGCGGATGCTGGCGGAGCTGGGGGTGGTGGCGGCGGTGGGGCACACCGATGCGGACTACGGGCGGACGTTGGAGGCGGTGGAGGCGGGGGCGACGGTGGCGACGCACCTGTTCAACGCGATGCCGGGGATCGCGCACCGGGCGCCGGGGCCGATCGTGGCGTTGTTGGAGGACGAGCGGGTCACGGTGGAGCTGATCAACGACGGGGTGCACCTGCATCCGTCGGTGCTGGATCTGGCGTACGGGACGGCGGGGGCGGCCCGGGTCGCGCTGATCACGGACGCGATGGGGGCGGCGGGGATGGGTGACGGGCTGTACCCGCTCGGCCCGCTCCAGGTCGAGGTCAGGGACGGCGTCGCCCGGCTGGTCGAGGGCGGCGCGATCGCCGGTTCGACGCTCACCCTGGACGTGGCCTTCAAGCGGTCGGTCACCGTCAACGGGCTGACGCTCGGCCAGGCCGTCGAATCGCTCTCCGCCACTCCGGCGCGGTTGCTCGGCCTCGCCGACCGGGTCGGCTCGCTGGAGCCCGGCAAGCAGGCCGACCTGGTCGTGCTCGACTCCGCGGGCTACGACCTGGTGGCCGTGATGCGCAGCGGCGAGTGGATCGTCGGCGGCGACGCGTTCGCCCCGGTCGCGGCGGCCTGACGCCCCGACGGCGACGGCCGCCCGTCCCCTGGTGGGGACCGGGCGGCCGTCGCCGGGTGCGGGGCGGATCAGGACGCCTCCACCACCACCTGGTCGATCAGGATCGTCCCGCCGGCCGGGCCGGAGATCGTGATGGTGTTCGACCCCGCCTGCAGCGCCGGCGTTATGTACGTCGTGTACCAGGAGGAGGCGGGCTCCTTGCCCGGCGAGTAGTTCCGGAAGGACAGCCCGCTCGGCCAGTCCTTGCCGTTCACGCTCGCCGCGGCCTTGACGTCGCCGCCCGGGTTGTTGAAGTGCACGGTGAACTTGTACGTGCCGGCCGCGGCCACCTCGCCGGTCCAGCTGACCGACCCGCCCGGCTGGAGCGTCAGGTAGCCGCCGTCCGCCGACTTGGCACCCTTGACGGTGTTCCCGGACGGCGCGTTCTGGCCCTGCAGCTGCGCCGCGTCGACCGCGCCCAGGGCGGACGCCCCGGAGGCACCCGCCGACGGCGAGGCGGAGCCGGAGGCCGACGCGGTGCCGCCGGTCGTGCTGCTCGGGGCCGGCGGCGCGGCGGTCTGGGTGGCGTTCTTGGCGCTCTTCTCGCCGCCGTCCTGGTCCCCGGTGGACAGCGCGATGCCCGCACCGATCGCGATGGCCGCGACCACCGCCACCGCGCCGATCACCGCGCCCTTGCTCCGGCCGCTACTCGGCCGCTCCTCGCCCGGCTGCGGGCGGGAGTGCTCGGCGTACCGGGCCTGCTGGGTGGGCGCGCCGCCGAACTCGGCCTGCGGCGGGTAGGGGCGGCCCTGCGGGTGGCCCGGCTGCTGCGGCGGGTACGGCTGCTGGCGTTGCTGCGGGTAGGGGTGCTGCCCGTACTGCGCCCGGCCGACCTCCATCGGGCGGCTGTACGGCGTACGCGGCACGCCCTGCTGCGGCTCGGCCGACTGCGCGGCGCTGCCGTCGGCCGGGCGGTAGAGGTAGCCGAAGGGGTCGTCGTCCTGCGGGGCACCGCCCTCCGGGCCCTCGGGCACTCCGTTGCTGCCGGCGGTCGTCACGGTGGTCAACTCCCCCATCGCGGTCGCGCCGCCTGGCAGCCGTGCCGGCGGCGCTCCTGGTGTCGCTCGTACCCGGGCACCCTACCTGCCGCCCCGGGTCCTTCGAAAAGAACCCTTGACAACTCGCCGGTAGCTTTGTCCGGGCGCGGCGCCGGAGCGTGCCCTATCCGGCCCGCCGGTGCGAGCGTTCACCGCGGGCTCCGCGCACCGCGCCGCCCCGGGCCCGCTTCTCGTCGTACATCCGCTCGTCGGCGGTGTGCAGCACCTCTTCGATGCTCATCCCGCAGCCCGCCCAGCCGATGCCGAGGCTGACGCCGACCCGCATCGCCCGGCCGTCGATCCGCATCGGCGGGATGATCGCGTTGCGCAGCCGGTGGGCGAGGTCCTTGGCCTCCTCCCGCCCGATGCCGTCGGCGAGCACCACGAACTCGTCGCCGCCGAGCCGGGCCACCGTGTCGCCGTCCCGGACGGCCTGGCTGAGCCGGCGGGCCACCTCGACCAGCACCGCGTCACCGGCGTTGTGGCCGAACCGGTCGTTGATCGACTTGAACCCGTCCAGGTCACAAAAAAATGACGGCGAGGCCCTTGTCCGCCGGTGCTGCCCCGCCCGAGCGGAAGGGGCCGGACCAGACGTCGCCGGCGGCGGCGTGGTCGGCCGGGACCACCGCGTGCACGTGCTCGCCGTAGCCGAGCGGGCCGTCGGTCACGGCCGGCGGCGGGTAGCCCTCCGCGCCGTAGTGGTGCACGGGCTCGACGCGCAGCTCCGCACCGTCCGGGCCGTCGAACCCGGCGTACGGGTCCGCCTGGTAGCCGCCGTACGGCTGCGGGTGGGCCCCGTCGCCGGGCCCGGCGACGGCGCCCGCGGTCTGCGGCTCGGGACAGAGCCGCCGGGCCAGCCGAGCCTTCAGCTCGGCGCTGTTCGGGAGGCCGGTCAGCGCGTCGTGGCTGGCCCGGTGGGCGAGCTGCAGCTCGTGCCGCTTGCGGTCCTCGATGTCCTCGACGTGGGTGAGCAGGAAGCTCGGCCCCTCCGCCGCGTCGGCGACGATCGAGTTACGCAGGCAGACCCACTGGTAGCCGCCGTCGCGCCGGGACAGGCGGAGTTCGGCCCGGCCGCTCTCGGCGCTGGTGCGCTCCAGCAGGGCCCGGTCGTCGGGGTGGACGAGGTCGGCGAAGCTCTGCTGGCGCAGCACCGCCCGGGGGCGGCCGAGCAGCCGGCAGAGCGCGTCGTTGACCCTGGTCAGCTGGCCGCGCCCGGCGCCGTGCAGTTCGGTGATGGCCATCCCGCTGGGCGCGTACTCGAAGGCCTGGCGGAAGCTCTCCTCGCTGGCCCGCAGGGCCTGCTGCTCCTTCTCCAGGCGGGCCAGCGCGCGCTGCATCTCGGCCCGCAGGCGGGCGTTGCCGATCGCGATCGAGGCCTGCAGCGAGAACATCTCCAGTGCCTCGCGGGTCCAGGCCCCGGGCCGCTTCCCGCTGCGCGGGCGGTCCACCGAGAGGACCCCGAGCAGGTCGCCGCCGGCGCTGTACATCGGGGCGAGCAGGCCGTCGGCGGGGTGCCAGTCGTTGGCGTAGACGGGCATCGGACCGTCGCCGATCCAGCGCGGGATGTCGCTGGCCACGGCCCAGCCGCGGTCGTAGGGGAGGAAGCGGAGCGTGCCCCAGTGGTCGCTGACGCCGAGCAGCCGGTCCCAGGACTCGCGCGAGCCGACCTGCCCGAGCAGCACGGAGGGGCCGCCCATGGCGCTCTCCTCCAGCTCCCAGACGGCCGCCACCACCAGGTCGCCGTCCGGCCGGACCAGGCTCACCGCGGCGGCGTCGAATCCGAGCCCGTGCACCGCACCCTCGACGACGGCCTGCAGCGTGCCCGCCAGGCTGCGGGCAGCGTTGAGGTCCGCCACGACCCGGTGCAAGGTGCGGAGGGTCGCGAGACGGACGTAGGGCTCCGACTCGGCTTCCATGCGGGGGCTCCCCGGCTGCTTCGGATAGTTCTTGAATGGTTATCGTCCGATTGCCAGAAGAACTGAATCACAGGGAGCACAGCGTTCGGCACGCTCGGTCAGCAATAGGCCGTCACTTGTGACTTAAATCACACGAGACTTATGCGCCTTTATTCAGCTCATCCGCCCCAGAGTGGGACACAAGGCTTTATCGGAACATTTCCGGTGGTCGGCCGCATTGGTCGGGCGCTGAAGCCGCCTGGCGGCCGGCAGGCCCCCTGCCTTCACTCCTGGGGGTGAGCGCGGCCGGGAACCGTAACTTCTGCGCCGCTGGTCCTACGACCACGGCCCGATGCCGTTCACGGCCGGCGCCGACTACCGTGCGGTACGTGTACTCGTCCCCGCAGCCGGAAGCTGCCACCCAAGCCACGCCCGATGAGTTCCGGGCGGCACTCTCCCAGCTCGCTTCGGGCGTGAGCCTGGTAACCGTCCACGACCCGGACGACGGCGAGGACGTCGGCATGACCGCGACGTCGTTCCTGTCCGTGTCGCTGGAGCCGCCGCTGGTGCTGATCTCGGTCCGCGAGGACTCCCGGATGGACGAGGTGCTCTCCCGCGCCGAGACCTGGGCGGTCTCGCTGCTCTCCGAGGAGCAGAAGGCGCTCGGCTCGCGGTTCGCCATGAAGGGCCGGCTCAGCGACCGGCTGCTGTTCGCCGACGCACCGCACCACCGCGGCCCGTTCAGCGGGGCGCCGCTGATCGACGGCGCGCTCGCCACCGTCGAGTGCCGCACCGAGCAGCGGATACCCGCCGGCGACCACACCCTGCTGCTGGGCCGCGTCCTGGAGGCCGTGGTGCCCGACCCGGGCGGCCGCCCGCTCCTCTACTTCCGCGGCGGCTACCGGCAGCTCGGCTGAGCCGCCCGCCGCTCCGGCCGGCGGCTACTCGCCGCCGCGCGGCGACCGCCGCCCCTGCTTGAGCTCGGAGCGGTGCCGCTTGTTGGACAACCGCCGCTCGACCATGCCGCGGCTGGGCTTCGTCGCCCTGCGGGCCTTCGGCGGCGGCGCGGTGGCCTCGCCCAGCAGCGACGCCAGCCGGGCCGCGGCGACCTCGCGGTTGCGCCACTGCGAGCGGTGCTCGGAGGCGCGCACCACCAGCACCCGGCCGTCGACCAGGCGCCCGGCCAGCCGCTCCAGGGCGCGCTGCTTCCACACCTCGGGCAACGCCTCGGAGGCCGCCAGGTCGTAGCGAAGCTCGACCTGGGTGTCGGAGGTGTTGACGTGCTGGCCACCGGGGCCGGAGGAACGCGAGAAGCGCCAGACGAGCTCGGCGTCGGGGACGACCACCGACCCCCGTACGCGGATGGGCTCGGGCATGCGTCCATCATCCCGTGCCCCGGTGGCGCCGGTCACCCGGTTTATCCCCGGCGCCCGCAGCCCCGACAATGGCCTGTGTGATCGAGCTCGGCTACTCCCTCTCCAACCGCTTCCCGGACCCCCCGCAGACCGACTACCGGACCGCCTCGGTCCAGGCGCTGCGGTACGACCTCTTCTGCGGCGACGTCTACCTGGAATCCGACGGCGCCGAGGTGTCCACGGCCTGGGGGTGGGTGCCGGTCCTCGACTTCGCCTGGGCGCTGTGCGACATCGCCGAGCAGCTCGACCGGGATCCGGACGGCAGCCGCTCGGCCCGGGTGCAGACCGCCGACCTCGACTTCACCCAGAACACCGAGCTGCTGCGGTTCGCCCGCCGCTTCAACTGGGTCGAGGTCAGTGCCACCTGGCTGCCGGACGAGGAGCCGGTCGTGGTCCGCCACAGCGACCTGCGGCGCGAGGCCCGCGACTTCCTGCAGGACACCCTGGCCGACCTCTTCGACATGCACCCCGATCTGGCCGACAATCCCAACGTCTGGTCGCTCCAGGGCCGCTTCCGGAGAATCTGACCCGCCGTCCACCGGTCGTTGCCCGATCCGGCCGCGACCCCGAGAATCTGCCGGGGAGCGTGGAACCAAGCCCGGGCTCTCCCGCGTTATCCCGGGCACAAGCAACGAAGGGACAGCACACACCATGCCAGTGAGCCTCTCCAAGGGTGGCAACGTCTCGCTGACCAAGGAGGCCCCCGGCCTGTCCTCGGTCACCGTCGGCCTCGGCTGGGACGTCCGCACCACGACCGGTGCCGAGTTCGACCTCGACGCCAGCGCGATCGTGCTGAACGCGGACGGCAAGGTGCTGTCCAACGGTCACTTCGTCTTCTTCAACAACACCAGCACCCCGGACAACACGGTCGTCCACACCGGTGACAACCGCACCGGCGAGGGCGCCGGCGACGACGAGGCGATCAACGTCAACCTGGCCGGCCTGCCGGCCGAGGCCGTCAAGATCACCTTCCCGGTCTCGATCTACGACGCCGTGGCCCGGTCGCAGAACTTCGGCCAGGTCCGCAACGCCTACATCCGCGTGATCAACGCGGCCGGCGGCGCCGAGATCGCCCGTTACGACCTCTCCGAGGACGCCGCCACCGAGACCGCCATGATCTTCGGCGAGCTCTACCGCAACGGCGCCGAGTGGAAGTTCCGCGCCGTCGGCCAGGGCTACGCCTCCGGCCTCGCCGGCATCGCCCAGGACTTCGGCGTCCAGCTCTGACGCGGCTCCACCGCGCGAAGCGCCGGCCCCAGGGGCCGGGCGCTTCGCCGTTTCCCGGCCCGGAAAGGGCCACGGCGCGGGGAGCCTGGTGGCTCCCCGCGCCGAGGTGGTGAGGGATCAGCGGGATCAGCGGGATCGGCGGTCGAGGGACCGGCGGGACGGGGTCAGCGCGAGGCGCGCAGCTCCGGGAGCTGGATCAGCTCGGTCTCGTCGTCCGGCGTCAGGTCGACCACCTCCGGGGTGGTCTCCTCCGTCGCGCGGTCCGGGGCCGCGGCCGACGCCTCGGCCCGGTCCCCGTCCTTCGCCCGGTGCTGCGCGGCGACCGCCTCGTCCCCGACCACGTCCGCCAGGTCGGCGCGCTCGCCGAGCTCGGCGACGCTGCCGACGGCCGGTGCCGGGGCCGCGGGCCGGGCCGCCGCGCCGGAGGTGCGCCCGAAGAAGCTGAAGTTGCGGCCCGCCCCGGGCTGCGCCGGACGCAGCCGCTGCCGCTCGACCGGCGCCACGGGCACGGTCGGCGTGCCGCCCAGCTGACCGACCGTCGCCGTCAGCGCCGGCCGGACCGGGGCGGCGGGAGCCGCCACCGCGGGCTTGGCCGCCGCCGGAACGGGCACCGCGGGGGCCGCCGGAGCCGGAGCCACCGGAGCCGGAGCCACCGGAGCCGGGGCCGGGGCCGGAGCCGCCGGGGCGAGGGCCGCCGGCGCGGGAACGGCTGGCGCGGGCACCGCCACGGGCGCCGGCGCGGCCGCCGGAACGGGCGCCGTCCGGGCACGCAGGGCGAGCTCCGCCCCGGCCGCGCGCTGGCGCTGCTCGTGGGCCGCCGCGGCCCGCCGCTCCAGCTGCCGCAGCACGGACGCGGCCCGCACGAACGCGGCCGGGCTGGCCGGGTACTTGGGGCGGCTCGCCGCGAGCGTCCGCTGGGCCGCCTCGACCTCCTTGAGCGCCTGCTCGGCGACCATCACGGCACGCTCGCGCAGCAGCCGGGCGATCTCCGTCTCGGCCTTCGCCAGCCGCGACTTCTCCGCCGTCAGCCGGCGCCCGAAACGGGTGGCCCGCTCCTCGGCGACCTCCGCCGCGTACTCGGCCTCGGCGAGCTGCTCCTCGAAGCGCTCCTCGGCCCGCAGCCGCTGCGCGACGGAGACCTCGGCGGCCGTCCGGGCGGCCCGGTCGCGCTGGCGCAGCAGCACCGCGATCCCGAGCGCGGCGAGCACCGCCGCGACGCCCATCGAGCGGACCAGGATGGTGTCCTGACTGAACAGCAGCGCGGCCACCGCGGCGACGATGAGCACGCCGGCCGCAGTGGGGGGAAGGACCCGGCCGAGGAAGGAGGAATGACGGTGGCGTCCGCGAGACATGCCAAGAAACTAGCGTGCGAATTGGGGCCGTGTCAGCCCAGGGTCGGCTTTGGCCCTTGACACCGCCGAAGCGGTACCGCTCGTGTCGGGGCCCTCACCCGTGATCACCGCCGGCCCCGCCGGCCGGCGGGGGGAGCGCACGCGCTCAGCGGTGCGTGGCCGCCGGACCGCTCGGGTCGTCGTGGTTCTCCGGCAGCTTGCAGACGTGCTGCAGCCAGAGCGCCGCCGCGATCACCGCGGCACCGGCCAGCACCGCGAAGCCGGCCGTGACGGCCTGGTCCTTGCGGGCCGGCACGTCGAGCTCGCCGAGCAGGTAGATCCCCGCGCCCGCGTAGATGCCGGTGACCACCGCCGCGACCAGCGCGCTCGCCTGCCCCAGCACCACCGCCCGGGCCGCACCGATCGGGTCGACCCGCTTGGCGCCGGGCTGCCGCTCGCGCGCCGCCTTCAGCCGGGAGCGCAGCGAGATCGCCGTGGCGAGCAGGATCACCGCCACCGCCGCCAGTACCACCGGGGCCGCGCCGGGGACGGCGGGCAGCGTGTCCAGGGAGGCCCACAACTTGGCGCCGGCCCAGGACAGCGCCGTCATCGCGGCGGTGATGCCGACCAGCAGGCGGAGGCGAAGCAGCTTCACTCGGACGTGGTCCTTCCGGGTACCAGGGTCGGGCGGCCGGGGCCCGCTCCCCGGCCCGGCGGGCGGGAGGCGCCCCGGGTCCGGCGGCGGGCGGGGGCTGGGTACGACGGCGCCAGGCCACCGTACCGGGCCGGCCCCGACGGGCACCCTCGTGCGGGCCGGACACCTACTCGTACGGCCGGGCCCCCGCCCGAGTTCCCGGGGCCCGCTCCCGGGCTCCGTTCACCCCGGGCGGGCCCCGGCCGTGCGGTCCTACTCCGGCAGCGTCAGCCGGATGTCGTCGCGCCGGCGGACGCCCTGGGCGTCCGCGCCGCCGAGCGCGTCCAGCAGCGCGCCGACCCGCCCGTGGCCGGGCAGCTCGGCCTCCGGCTGGGCGTCCAGCCAGGGGGCGAGCACGAACGCCCGCTCGTGCGAGCGCGGGTGCGGCAGCAGCAGCTGCGGGTCGTCGCTGGTGACGCCCTCGTAGGCGAGGATGTCGACGTCCAGGGTGCGCGGGCCCCAGCGGACGGTGCGGACGCGGCCGAACGCGTCCTCGATCGCGTTGCCGCGCTCCAGCAGGTCGTGCGGGGGCAGCGAGGTGCGCAGCACCACCACCGCGTTGTAGTAGTTCGGCTGCTCGTCCGGACCGCCGACGGCCTCCGTCTCGTACACGGCGGAGACGGCCTTGATCCGGAGCCCGGGGGTGTCGGCCAGGGCGTCCACGGCACCCTGGAGGGTGTCCAGGCGGTTGCCCAGGTTGGAGCCGAGGGCGATCACCGCGCAGCGCTGGCCGTGCAGCGTGGTGTCGGCCGAGTCCACCCGGCGCTCCAGGTCGAACGTGCTCGGCGAGGCGGTCGGGTCGCTGGTGCTCATCGGGCGTCCTCTACAGCAGGAAGGGGGGCTTGACGGCGGGAACGGGGCGCACGGCAGCGGTCATGCGCGGCCCCGGTGGATGGTCACGGTCACGTCGTCGAACGGCACGGTGATCGGGGCGTCCGGCTTGTGCACGGTCACCTCGACCTCCTCCACCGCCGCGTGCTTCAGGCACTGGTCGGCGATGCGCTGCGCCAGGGTCTCGATCAGGTCCACCGGCTCGCCGGCGATGATCGCGGTGACCTCCTCGGCCACGATGCCGTAGTGCGCCGTGCGGGTGAGGTCGTCGCCGGACGCGGCGGGGCGGGTGTCCAGGTACAGCACGAGGTCCACCACGAAGGTCTGGCCCTCGACGCGCTCACGCTCGAAGACGCCGTGGTGGCCCCGGGCACGCAGACCCCGCAGGGTGACGCGGTCCAGCAAACGAATCACTGCTCCCAGTCGGACGGACCCTGCCCGGACGAAGCGGGCAGGCAGGGCGAAGGCGGGCATCGCGCCCGCCACTCCGTTTCGAATCTACCTGCGAGCGCGGACAACGCCTGACCGTCCTACCCGGCACGAACCTTCGCCACGCGCACCGGAATGGCGATTGACGTGAACGTTCGGTGACCGTCCGGAAATTCCCGGGCGACCGTCGGTAGCCCATTTCCCGACGGTCCCCGGATCAGTCCTCGTCGTCCTCGTCGCCGCTGGTCAGCACCGGTGACCCGTGGTGGGACCAGAGCTTCCAGCCGGCCGGGGTCCGGCGGAAGAGATTGGTCGAGACGACCTTTCCGCCGACCAGCGGACCGAGCTCGCCCTCCTCCTCCGCCTCACCACCGGAAAGGATGTTCTCCGTGCACGTGACAAGAGCCACATCACCGTGCACCTCGGCCTCGACGTCGGTCAGGATGAACTGGATGTACTCGGTGTTCGCCATGATCAGCATGTACGAGCGGGTCACCTGGGCCCGTCCGCGCAGCACCGGCCAGCCGGGGTGCACGCACACCACGCCGCCCTTGTCGTCGGCCTCGGCGGCCCCCAGCCAGGCGTCCTCGACCGCCTCCAGATCGCCGTTCTCCAGCGCCTCGTAGAGCGCCCGGTTGGCCTCCAGGACGGCCTCCAGGTCCGCCTCCCGGGCCCGCTGTCCCGCGGTCTCTCCGCTCAACCTGCCGTCACCTGCCACAGACCCTCCCGTCTCGCCCTCCGTGCCCGCCGTCGGGCCGGAGGGTCCCTACCGGGCCGCGCGCTGCCAGGCCGCGACCACCCGCACGGCGTCCGCCGTGCCCGACACGTCGTGCACCCGCACCGCCCAGGCCCCCGCCTGCGCCGACAGCACCGACACCGCGGCGGTCGCGTCGTCGCGCTCCCGCGCCGGACGCAGCTCCCCGGTTTCCGGGTCGGCGAGCAGCGTACCCAGGAACCGCTTGCGCGATGCGGCGACGAGGACGGGACGGCCGAGCCCGGTGATCGCGTCCAGCCGGCCGAGCAGGGCCCAGTTGTGCGCGGGGGTCTTGGCGAAGCCCAGGCCCGGGTCCAGGATCAGCTGCTCCTCCTTGACGCCGGCCGCCAGCAGGGCGTCCACCCGGGCGGTCAGCTCGGCGACCACGTCGGCGACCACGTCGTCGTACACGGCCAGCCGGTCCATGTCGGCGGACTGCCCGCGCCAGTGCATCACCACGAAGGGGACGCCGGTCTCGGCCACCACCCGGGCCATCGCCGGGTCGGCCAGCCCGCCCGAGACGTCGTTGACGATCCGGGCGCCGGCCGCCACCGCCTGCTCGGCGACCGAGGCGCGCATGGTGTCGACGGAGACCACCACCCCCGCGTCGGCGAGCTCGCGGACCACCGGGAGCACCCGGCCCAGCTCCTCCTCCTCGGGCACCCGCGCCGAACCGGGGCGGGTGGACTCGCCGCCGACGTCCACCAGGTCCGCGCCGCGGGCCCGCAGCGCCAGGCCGTGCGCGATGGCGCGGGCGGGGTCGTGCCACATCCCGCCGTCCGAGAAGGAGTCGGGGGTCACGTTGACGACGCCCATCACGGCGCAGCGGTCGAGCCGCGGCAGCCCGGCCGGCAGGGAGAAGGACAGCGAATCGCTCATAAACCCCATTATCGAACCGGACCCCGGCCGGAGGACTTCCGACCGGGGTCCGGTGCGTGGTCGAGCGGCGCGCGGCCGTGGCCGCGCGCCGGTCAGGCGGCCTCGGTGACCTCCGGGCGCGGGGCCGGCATCAGGCCCTCGCGCTGCGGCTTGCGGCCGAAGCGCGGCATGCCGAGCGTGATGAAGGCCTCGGCCTGCATCGCGGCGAAGCCGATCCGGGGCAGGTCCCGGGTGTTCGGGAAGACCAGGAAGCGCGGCTCCCACTCCGGCTGGAACTTCGCGTTGAACTTGTACAGCGACTCGATCTGGAACCAGCGCGAGAGGAAGACCAGGAGCCCGCGCCAGGCGCGCAGCACCGGGCCGGCGCCGATCCGCTCGCCGCGCGCCAGCGCGGAGCGGAACATCGCGAAGTTGAGCGACACCCGGCGGATGCCCATCGCCGGCACCGCCTGCAGGGCGGCCACGATCAGCAGCTCGTTCAGGCCCGGGTCGGCGGCGCGGTCGCGGCGCATCAGCTCCAGCGAGATGCCGTCCGGCCCCCAGGGGACGAAGTGGAGCACGGCCTTCAGGTCGTCGCCCTCCTCGCCCTCCTCCGGGGCCTTGTGCGCGGTGACCACGACGCAGGCGTCGTCCAGCGGGTCGCCGAAGCGGCCCAGCGCCATCGAGAAGCCGCGCTCGGTGTCGGTGCCGCGCCAGCGGGCGGCCGCGTCGGCGATCCGGTACTTCTCCTCCAGGGTCAGCTCGGAGACCCGGCGCACCTGGCAGGAGTAGCCGTTGCGCTCGATCCGCTTGACCATCTGGCGGACGTTGCGCATCGCCCGGCCGGAGAGCGAGAAGCTCGCGGTGTCGACGATCGCCTCGTCGCCCAGCTCCAGCGCGTCCAGGCCCGCCTCGCGGGTCCAGACCTCGCCGCCGACCTCGCTGCAGCCCATCACGGCCGGCACCCAGGCGTGCTCGCGGGCCTCGGCCATGAAGGTCTTGATCGCACCGGGCCAGGCCTCGACGTCGCCGACCGGGTCGCCGGAGGCAAGCATCACGCCGGAGACCACCCGGTAGGAGATCGCGGCCTTGCCGGAGGGCGAGAACAGCACGCTCTTGTCGCGGCGCAGCGCGAAGTAGCCGAGCGAGTCCCGCTCGCCGTGGCGGTCGAGCAGGCCGCGGACCTTCTCCTCGTCCTCGGCGGTCAGCTCCGGCTTGGGCTTCTCCGGGCGCAGCGCCAGGTACGCGGTGGTGAGCGCGGTGATCAGGCCCATCCCGCCGAGCAGGTAGGCGACCAGGTCGGAGACCCGGTCCGAGCTGTAGCCGAGCGGTCCTTCGAAGCCGAACAACCCGTACCCGACGTGCTCCAGCCGGTGGAGCAGGCTCGGGTCGCCGAGCTCGTACTTGGTCCGGGTGGAGACGATCAGCAGGCCGAGCAGCACGCTGACGGTGCCCATCACGACCAGGTTGACCAGCGCCCGCCAGCGGGTCCGCGGGTCGGCCTTGGCGTAGAACTCGCGCCGGTGCACGAGCATCACCACGAAGAGCACCAGCGAGACGACCGCCGGGCCGATCTGGTGCCAGCGCAGGACGTGCAGCGCCACGCCGATCGGCAGCAGCACGCAGACCGCCCGCCAGGCGCGCCGCTTGCGGCGGCGCAGGGCGTGGGCGAGCAGCACCAGCAGCAGGCCGACCATCAGGGTCCCGGCCGCGGCCAGGGTGGTGGTGCCGCCGGGCAGCTGTCCGGCGAAGGTGTGCACCTTGGTGTGCCGGAGCTTGGGGAACACCGCGCTGGCGATGTCCACCAGACCGATCAGCAGACAGGCGTAACCGACCGCGCCGGGGAGCCAGGCCCTCGGTACGGCGGCCGCTTGGGTACGAAGCGTCTGCAGGCCGCGGCGACGCGGCGGCTGCTCGGGGCTCGGCTCAACGGACACGGGAACGCTCATGGAAGCTCAGCGTAGAGGCTGCGGTGTGCAGTCCTGCCACTCCGGAGGAGGAGTTGTGAGGGACCTTCATGCCTTTTCCTTCATCAGGCAATGCGCACACCAAGGAACGGGAAACGGTCGGTAAACCGGCCCCGGGTGGGCGCTGCGATTGAGCCGTGGGTGGGAGCCGAAGCCCCGTGCCGCGTGGCGCGACGAGCCCCTGCGTACGCGGTACGTACGGTGGACGCCGCATTCTAGGGCGCCGGTTGCGCCGACCCCTCCTCGCCCTCCCGCCCCGCCCCGGCGCCCGGACAGCCTAGCCGCGATGGCCGCAGCTGACGGACCGCCAGACGATGAAGCCTGCACCGACAGTGTCCCACCGGAAGGCCGACGGCATGGAACTGACCAGCGACGCGCTGGTGAACTCGCTGCTCGCGCTCGGCGCGGCGGCCCTGCTCGCAACACTCTGGCTCTGGCCGCGGCTGGCCCGCCAGCGCCCCCTGCCGGTGCTCGGCCGGATCGGACTCCTGACGGTGACCCAGGTCTCGGTGCTGGCCGTCCTCGCGCTGTCGGTCAACAACTCCTTCGGCTTCTACACCTCCTGGGACGACCTCTTCAGCCCCGGCGGAGCCAAGCTGGCCCTCACCAGCAACGAGAACCACCACGGCGGCACCCCGGTCTCCGACGCGCCGATCCAGCCGACCGACGAGGGCGACCTGGAGAGCATCACCGACCTGCCGAAGGGTCCCCCGGAGGAGGTCGGCAAGATCCAATCGGTCCGGGTCACCGGGAAGGAGACCGGCCTCTCCGACCAGATGTTCGTCTACCTGCCGCCGGAGTACTTCGACCCGAAGCTCTCCATGGTCCGCTTCCCCGTGCTGCTGGCGCTCTCCGGCTACCCCGGCACCACCCAGCACCTGGTGAAGGAGCTGGCCCTGCCGCAGACCGCCTGGGAACTCCGCAAGGCCGGCAAGCTGACGCCCTCGATCATCGTGATGGCCCGCCCGGCCGTCGTCGCGCCGCGCAACACCGAGTGCGTGGACGTCCCCGGCGGGCCGCGCACCGAGACCTGGTTCGCCAAGGACGTCCCCGACGCACTGCGCGCGACCTACCGGACCAGCCGCTCGCCCTCCTCCTGGGGCGTGCTCGGCTACTCGACCGGCGGCAGCTGCGCCCTGCGGCTGGCGATGCGCTTCCCCGACGTCTTCGGCAACGGGACGGGCATGCACGGCGACTTCAAGGTGGTCGAGGACCAGTTCACCGGCGACAGCCTCTTCGGCGGCGACCGGGCGCTGGCCGACCGGAGCGACCTCTCCTGGCGGCTGCAGAACCTCCCGGCGCCGAACCTCTCGCTGATGGTGATCAGCACCCGCAAGGAGACCGACTACCCCGACACGGTGAAGTTCGTCGACCTCGCCGAGAAGGTGGCCGCCACCAACCCGCAGTTCAAGGTCGAGTCGCTGTACCTGGACGACGGGGGCCACAATTTCGACAGCTGGGTGCGCGAGCTGCCCGCCGCCCTGGAGTGGATGAGCGCCCGGCTGACCTGGAACTGAGCGGCGGCGCGACGGCCGGACGGGCCGCCGGTCGGGTGATTACCGGCCGGTCGGCGGGCCGCCGGCACACCGGGGGGAACGTATCGCGGCCGTGGCCGAACGGCCGCACCGCCCCGGATCCGAGCAGGAGGCCCCATGCTCAGTACTCGATCGCTCTTCGACGAGATCTACCGGAACGACGAGGCCTACCAGCTGTTCTGCAGCATCGCGGCCGGCGGCGAGGACCAGGGCGGCTGGGAGAACGAGCGGATCACCGCGCTCACCCGGGACCCGGTGCTCGCCCCCAAGATCGCCCGGCACGGCGCCGACGAGCGCAAGCACGGCCGGATCTTCACCCAGCTGCTCCACAAGCGCGCCCTGCCCAAGGTGGCGGTCCCCGCCGACGCCGACTACTGCATGCTGCTGGAGCGCCAGGGGGTCGGCCTCTCCCACGAGCGGCTCAACAGCGAGGTGCCGCTGACCGAGCGCGAGATCATCACCTATCTGGCCCACAGCCGGGTCACCGAGCAGCGCGCGGCCGAGCAGATGCGCCAGCTGGTCAAGGTCTACGGGGACAACCCGGACCTCGGCCGGGCGATGCGGATGATCTCCGCCGACGAGGACAACCACCTCGCCTACTGCCACGAGGAGCTGCTCCGCTACACCGCCGAGGGCCACGGCCCGTACATCCGGCACACCCTGGAGACCAGCGCCCGCGGCGAGATCCGCACCCACCGGGACGTCGGCCTCGCGGTGACCTCCCGGATGGCCCGGATCCTCCGGTGGCCGCGCTGGCAGCTGGCCGTGGTCACGGCCGGCGTCCACACGCTCTACCTGTACGACCGGGCCATCGGCTGGCGGCGGATGGTGAAGCTGCGGATGCCCGAGCGCCGCAACGCCCTGGGCACCCCGGCCCCGCCGCACGCCGAGCACGAGGTGCTCTGAGCCCCCGGGCGCCGAGCAGCCAGGCCGCCCGGCGCCCCGCGCCTCAGCGCCCGATGATGAGGCTCATCGCCTCGGCCCGGGTGGCGGGGTCGCGCAGCTGGCCGCGCACGCAGGACGTGATGGTCTTGGCGCCCGGCTTGCGGATGCCGCGCATCGACATGCACATGTGCTCGCACTCGACCACGACGATCGCCCCGCGCGGCTCCAGGATCCGCATCAGCGCGTCCGCGACCTGGCTGGTCAGCCGCTCCTGCACCTGCGGGCGCCGGGCGTAGACGTCGACCAGCCGGGCCAGCTTGGACAGGCCGGTGATCTTCCCGCTGGTGGACGGGATGTAGCCGACGTGCGCGACGCCGCGGAACGGCACCAGGTGGTGCTCGCAGACGGACGTCAGCTCGATGTCCTTGACCAGCACCATCTCGTCGTGGCCGAGGTCGAAGGTGGTGGTGAGGACGTCCTCCGGCTCCTGCCAGAGGCCCGCGAATATCTCCTTGTAGGCCCGCGCGACCCGGGCGGGCGTCTCCAGCAGACCCTCGCGGTCCGGGTCCTCCCCCACGGCGAGCAGCAGCTCGCGAATGGCGTTCTCGGCCCGCTTCTGGTCGAAGGTCCCGACGGCGGGCGGACCGTCGAGCGTCACCGGGTCGATCATGCGGGCCTCGCTTACTTGTGGGACTACGTGGGCTGAACAGCACGGATGCCGCGCCTCCAGGGTACAAACCCCGGTGACGCGGCATCCATTCCGTTCCGAACGGTGGGCGGCTCAGCCCTCCGTGGGCGGCTCCGTCGGGAGCGGCGGGAGCTTCACCACGTCGACCTGGGCGGCGTCGGTGGCGGCGGTCGCGGCGCCGTTGGTCAGCGCCAGCTCCTTCGGCGACTGGACCGGCGGGCGGGTGGACGGCGTCCGGCGGGCGGATCCCGTCCAGGCCGGCCGGGCCGGGCGCTTGACGATCGGGGCGAAGATCTCGGCGATCTGCTCCTTGTTGAGGGTCTCCTTCTCCAGGAGCTCCAGGACCAGGTTGTCGAGCACGTCGCGGTTCTCGACCAGGATCTCCCAGGCCTCGTTGTGCGCGTTCTCGATGAGCTTCTTGACCTCTTCGTCGACCAGCCCGGCGACCTCTTCCGAGTAGTCGCGCTGGTGACCCATCTCACGGCCCAGGAACGGCTCGGAGTTGTCACTGCCGAACTTGATCGCACCCAGGCGCTCGGTCATGCCGTACTGGGTGACCATGGCCCGCGCGGTGGCGGTGGCCTTCTCGATGTCGTTCGAGGCGCCCGTGGTCGGGTCGTGGAAGACCAGCTCCTCCGCCGCGCGGCCGCCCAGCATGTACGCCAGCTGGTCGAGCATCTCGTTGCGGGTGGTGGAGTACTTGTCCTCGTCCGGCAGCACCATGGTGTAGCCGAGGGCCCGGCCGCGGGACAGGATGGTGATCTTGTGCACCGGGTCGCTGTTCGGGCACGCCGCCGCCACCAGGGCGTGGCCGCCCTCGTGGTACGCGGTGATCTTCTTCTCCTTGTCGGACATGATCCGCGTGCGCTTCTGCGGACCGGCCACGACGCGGTCGATCGCCTCGTCCAGGATGCCGTTGTCGATCAGCTTCTTGTCCGAGCGGGCGGTCAGCAGAGCGGCCTCGTTGAGGACGTTCGACAGGTCCGCGCCGGTGAAGCCGGGGGTGCGCTTGGCGACGGCCGAGAGGTCGACGTCCGGCGCGATCGGCTTGCCCTTCTGGTGCACCTTGAGGATGTCCAGGCGGCCCTGGAGGTCGGGGCGCTCGACCGCGATCTGACGGTCGAAGCGGCCCGGGCGCAGCAGCGCCGGGTCCAGGATGTCGGGGCGGTTGGTCGCGGCGATCAGGATCACGCCGCCCTTGACGTCGAAGCCGTCCATCTCGACCAGCAGCTGGTTGAGGGTCTGCTCACGCTCGTCGTGGCCACCGCCGAGGCCCGCACCGCGGTGCCGGCCGACGGCGTCGATCTCGTCGACGAAGACGATCGCCGGGGCGTTCGCCTTGGCCTGCTCGAAGAGGTCGCGGACGCGGCTGGCGCCGACGCCGACGAACATCTCGACGAAGTCCGAGCCGGAGATCGAGTAGAACGGCACGCCGGCCTCGCCCGCGACGGCGCGCGCCAGCAGGGTCTTGCCGGTACCGGGCGGGCCGTAGAGCAGCACGCCCTTGGGGATCTTGGCGCCGACGGCCTGGAACTTGGCCGGCTCCTGCAGGAACTCCTTGATCTCGTGGAGCTCCTCGACCGCCTCGTCCGCACCGGCGACGTCCGCGAAGGTGGTCTTCGGGGTGTCCTTGGTGAGCAGCTTGGCCTTGGACTTGCCGAACTGCATGACGCGCGAGCCGCCGCCCTGCATCTGGTTCATCAGGAACAGGAAGACCAGGACGATGATCACGATGGGCAGCATCGACAGCAGCAGGCTGACGAAGGTGCTCTGCTTCTCCGGGCTGATGGTGTAGCCCTCGGGAAGCGTGTTCTGGTCGTTGTCGTTGATCTGCGCCTGCAGCTTGTCGGCGATGCCGACACCCTGGTCGCCGATGTACGAGGCCTGGAACTTGCTGCCGGACGGGGTCTTGCCCGTACCGGCGTCGGACAGCTTGGCGCCGTCCTTCAGCTGGATCTTGATCGTGTTCGAGTCACCAGTGGTGATCTGCGCCGACTTGACCTGCTTGGCGTCGATCGCTGCGACGACCTGCCCGGTGTCCACCGTCTTGTAGCCGTTCGAGTCCGAAACGACCTGCATCAGCACGATGACGGCGAGGACGGCCAGCACGATCCACATGATCGGCGCACGGAAGTATCGCTTGACGTCCATCCATGCGGGGCGTTGCCGCCCCGTCCCTCCTGCCACTCAACGGCGCCGCGGGGCTTTGGCCGCCGGCGCATCCGGTCTGTGCTCATGTGAAGAGCGGTTTATTGGACCGTACCGCAGTCCACCCCACCAGTGGCGGGAGCACAGCGGCACGACGTGTTTCCATTTCCCCCCGTCCAACGGGCGGGAACGGCGTACTGTTCCCGCCCGTAGCCCGAACGGGGCTCGCGGACCGTGCCTCAGCCGCCGTAGACGTGCGGCGCGAGGGTCCCGATGAAGGGGAGGTTGCGCAGCTTCTCCGCGTAGTCGAGGCCGTAGCCGACCACGAACTCGTTGGGGATGTCGAACCCGACGTACTTGACGTCGATTTCGACCTTGGCCGCGTCCGGCTTGCGCAGCAGGGTGCAGACCTCCAGCGAGGCCGGTCCGCGCGAGCCCAGGTTGCCGAGCAGCCAGGAGAGCGTCAGGCCGGAGTCGATGATGTCCTCGACGATCAGGACGTCCCGGCCGGCGATGTCGGTGTCCAGGTCCTTGAGGATCCGGACGACGCCGGAGGACTTGGTGCCCATCCCGTACGACGAGACGGCCATCCAGTCCATGGTCACCTGCGAGTGCAGGGCACGGGCGAGGTCGGCCATGACCATCACGGCCCCCTTGAGGACGCCGACGATCAGCAGGTCCTTGCCTGCGTAGTCCCGGTCGATGCGCTCGGCCAGCTCCAGGAGCTTGGCGTCGATCTCGTCCTTGCTGATGAGCACCTTCGCGAGGTCAGCGCCCATGTCGTTCTGGTCCACCGGGGATACGTCCTCAAACGTTCGGGGTCTGGATGGCCGGCGACCGACGCCCCCGGACATGCCTGCCCGTCAGTCGCCCTGCCGCCGAAAGACCAGCGTGCCACACCTGCGGGTGGCTTCGACGCCCCCGGGTAGGTGCAAAGGCCCCTGGCCGCGCCATCCGGTGACCAGCAGGTCGATCGTTTCGAGGTGGCGCGCGAAGAGGTCCCCGGCCGGACAGCCCGCCCGCAGCGCGGCCCGGCGCAGCACCCGGCGGCGCACCGCGGGGGGCAGTTCGGCGAGTTTCACGGCGTCCAGGGTGCCTTCGCCCGTCCGGAGGTCGCGCTCGGCGAGCGAGGCCCACTGGTCCAGCGCGTCGGCGTCGTCGCGGAACAGCCGGGCGGTGCGGGCCAGCGCCTCCACCACGCCGCCGCCGAGGTGCTTCTCCAGCACCGGCAGCACCTCGTGGCGCACCCGGGAGCGGGTGTAGGCCGGGTCACAGTTGTGCGGGTCGTCCCAGACCGGGATCGCCTGGGCGGAGCAGGCCTGCCGGGTGGCGGCCCGGTCCAGCTCCAGCAGCGGGCGCCGGTAGCGGCCCTTCTGGGCCGGCATGCCGGCCAGCGAACGGGAGCCGGAGCCGCGGGCCAGGCCCAGCAGCACCGTCTCGGCCTGGTCGTCCCGGGTGTGGCCGAGCAGCACGGCGAGCGCGCCGTGGCGCTCGGCGGCCTCGTCCAGCGCCGCGTAGCGGGCGTCCCGCGCGGCCGCCTCGGGGCCGCCGGCCCGGCCGACCCGGACCGGGATCGCCTCGACCGGGTCGAGCCCGAGCGAGCGGAGCCGCTCGGCCACCTGCGCGGCGCGGTCCGCGGAGCCGTCCTGGAGCCCGTGGTCGACGGTGACGGCGCCGATCCGCAGGCCGATCTTGGGGGCCTCGAAGGCGGCCGCGATGGCCAGCGCCATCGAGTCCGCGCCGCCGCTGACGGCGACCAGGACCAGCGGCGAACCGGGCGCGGCCGGGGTGCGCGGGAGCCCGGAGGGGTGGCGGTGGGCGTTGCCGATCAGGGTGGTGCCGGCGGCGGCGCCCACCAGCGGCGCCCCGCTCGGGCGCTCGCGGGGCTCGCGCACGGGCGCGGTGAAGGTGGTACCGGCCTCTGCGGCGAGGTCGGTGAGCGTGCGGCGTACGGCCAGGCGTATCGCGGCGACAGCGGGGTGTGGGCCCACGGCGGACGGCTCCTTGGCGGAGGGGACGGGACGGCGGTGGGCGCGGCGGGGACCGCGCATCCGTGAGCGCCGCGTTACCGGGCGCTCACAGATGGTGGCAGAAAGGAGGCACCCGCTACGCCACCCGCGCCACCGGTACGACCACCGTCCCACGTTCGGGTGAATGGAGAAACGTATCTTCACCCGCCATCTGCACGACTGGACCACTCGTACGAACGGGATTGACCGCTGCCGACCGGTGGACGGGCGGGACCCGACCCGGTCGGGCGCGTCGCCCCGAGCGGGCGGATCGCCCGGCCCGCGGGCGGGTTACCTCCCGACGCGGGCGACCCAGGCGGCGGGGTCGTGGATCTCCTCCTTGGTCGGCAGCGTGTTCGGCGACGTCCAGACCCGGTTGAAGCCCTCCATGCCGACCCGCTCCACCACGCCGCGCACGAAGACCGCGCCGTCCTGGTACTGGCGGAGCTTGGCGTCCATGCCGAGCAGCCGGCGCAGCACCAGGTCCAGCCGGTTGGCGCCGCGGTCCCGGCGCTGCTGGAACTTCTCCCGGATCTCGGCCACGCTCGGCACCACCGCCGGGCCGACGCCGTCCATCACCACGTCCGCGTGGCCCTCCAGCAGCGACATCACGGCCGTCAGCCGGCCCAGGATCTCGCGCTGGGCGGGCGACTGGACGATCTCCAGCAGGCCGGTCGAGGCCTGCCCGGACTCGCCGCGGCCGCCGAGACCGGGCAGGCCGCCGCCGAGCGAGCCGGCGGCGTCCCGCAGCCGGTCCAGCAGGGCGCCCGGGTCGACGTCCGTCTCGGCGAGGAAGGACTGCACCTCGGACTGGATGTGGTCGCGCAGCCAGGGCACCGCGGTGAACTGGGTGCGGTGGGTCTCCTCGTGCAGGCAGACCCAGAGCCGGAAGTCGGCCGGGTCGACGTCCAGCTCGCGCTCGACGTGCACGATGTTCGGCGCCACCAGCAGCAGCCGGCCGGGGCCGGGCCCCTCGGGGCCGAGCCGGGGCTTGTCGAAGAGCGCGGCCGGGCTGTCCGGCGCCTCCAGCGAGGGCTCGGCCGGGGCGAAGGTCTCGTACTGGCCGAGCACCTTGGTCGACAGGAAGGCCAGCAGCGCGCCCACCTCGATGCCGGTGGCCTTCTCCCCCACCGTGCCCAGGACACCGGCGGTGGCGCTGTTGGCCCGGCGGGCCTGCAGCTTCTCCACCAGCGGCTGGACGACCGTGCGGAACCCCGCCACGTTGGCCCGCACCCAGCCGGGGCGGTCCACGATCAGGACCGGGGTCGCGGCGGCGGCGGCGAGGCTGCTGGAGCGCATGCCGGTGAACTCCCGGACGTGCTCCTCCGCCTCCAGGGCGTGCCGGCGCAGCTCGGCGACCACCGCCGCCGCCTCGGCGCGGCTCACCTCCGGCCCCGGCCGCACCAGCCTGGTCGCGGTCGCGACCGCGAGATTCCAGTCGACCATGTCGGCACCACCGCTCGCGCTCGTCATGCCCTCACCGTACGTGCTCGGACCCATCGAGGGGAGCCACCCGTGGCAACGGCCCGCGAACGGGACGGGGCCGGGGGCCTCCGGAGGCCGTTGCGCGGGCCGGCGGGGCGCTGACGGCGCGACAGCCGGTCAGTGGCAGCCGCAGGCGGCGATCCGGGCCACCACGCGGTCCATGGCGGCGCGGGCGGTGTCGGCGGGGGCGGTGGTCTTCGTCATCACGGCGAACACCAACAGCCGGCCCTCACTGTCCACCACCGTGCCGGCCAGGGTGTTGACGCCGCTGAGGCTGCCGGTCTTGGCCCGGACCAGGCCGGCCGCGTCGACCGCGCCCGACCCGGAGCCGAACCGCTTGCCGAGGGTGCCGGTGAACCCGGCGATCGGCAGGCCGGTGAGCACCGGGCGCAGTGCCGGGTGCTGCTCGGAGGCGGCCAGCGCCAGCAGGTGGACCAGGACGGCCGGCGGGATCGCGTTGTTCGGGTGCAGCCCGCTGCCGTCGTTGAGCACCACGCCGGCCATCGGAACGCCGAGCCGGGCGAGCTCCTGGGTGACGGCGGTGGCCGCGCCCTCGAAGCTGGCCGGCTGGTGCGCGGCGAGGGCGGCCTGACGGGCGATCGCCTCGGCGAGGGTGTTGTCCGAGGTGGTCAGCAGCCGCTCGACCAGCCTGGCGACGGTCGGCGAGTCCACCCGGCCGAGGACGGGCGCGGTGGCGGCCGCCGGGGCGGCGGCGGGCTTGGCCTTGCCCTCGACGGTGATGCCCTGGGCCTTCAGCAGCGCGGCGAAGGCCTCGGCGGCCTGCCCGGCCGGGTCGGCGACGCGCGGCGGGGCGTCCTCCCGGCTCTTCGGGTCGACCTTGCCCTCGTCCACCATCAGCGGGGTGACCAGCGCGATGTTCTCGGCGTCGTGGTTCTTGTGCTGGGGGTTCCCGGAGTAGAGCGAGAGGTCGTAGTCGAGCTTGACCGCGGTGGTGCCGGCGGCCTTGAGCGCCGCCGCGGTCTGCCGGGCGAGCGCGTCCAGCGAGGCGGGGGCGGTGTCGGCGTCGGCGGGCAGGCCGCCGATCTGCACCTGGTCCGCGGGCAGCGCGGTGAGGGTCGGGTCGCCGCCACCCACCAGGGTGATCTCGCCGGGAGCCGCGCCCTTGACGACCCGGGTGGTCAGCCGGGTGTCGGCCGGGATCAGCGAGAGCGCGGCGACCGAGGTCGCCAGCTTGGTGGTGGAGGCGGGCGTCGCCGGGGTGTTCTCGCCCGAGCCGTAGAGGAGTTGGCCGCCGGCGGCGTCGGCGACGGCGAAGCTGACGGTGCCCAGGTTCTTGTCGCCGAGCGCGGCGGCGAGCGCCTGCTGGAGCCCCTTGGCGGTCGGCAGCCCGGTGCTCGGGCCGGCCTCGGCCAGCGCCAGGACGGCCCCGGCGGCGGGCGCCGGGCGCGCGGCGCCCGGGGAGGCGGCGCCCGGGGAGGCGGCCGAGGAGGCCGGGGCGGAGGAGCCGGCCGAGGGGGCCCGGGTGGCGGAGGCCGTCCCGGTCGGGCGGGGCGTCTCGGTGGCGCCCGTGCGCCCCTTGCCCTTGCCGTTGCCCCCCTTGTTGTCGTTGTCGCCGCCGGGCCTGCCGTCCCGGCCGTCGTCCTCGTCGTGGCCGGCGCTGTGCCCGCCGGGCGGCGGGGAGGGCTGTGCGTACGCGCCACCACCCGAGGTCAGGACCGTACCGGCGACCAGCAGCGCCGCCCCGACCAGCCCCGCGGCCGTCCCCCTGCGGCGGCGACCCGCCCCGACCCCTGCACCCACCGACCGGCCCCTTTCCTGAGCACTCACTCCCGTAGGAGACACTTGGATTCTGTCAGTCCCTACCTTGGAGGAACCGTTGGAGTTCGACGTCCTTATCGAAATCCCGAAGGGCTCTCGTAACAAGTACGAGGTCGACCACGAGACCGGCCGCCTGCGGCTCGACCGGATGCTCTTCACCTCGACCCGCTACCCGGCCGACTACGGCTACGTGGAGGGCACGCTCGGCGAGGACGGCGACCCGCTGGACGCGCTGGTCATCCTGGACGAGCCGACCTTCCCCGGCTGCCTGATCAAGTGCCGCGCGATCGGCATGTTCCAGATGACGGACGAGGCCGGCGGCGACGACAAGCTGCTCTGCGTCCCGGCGACCGACCCGCGCTGGGAGCACCTGCGGGACATCCACCACGTGTCGGAGTTCGACCGCCTGGAGATCCAGCACTTCTTCGAGGTCTACAAGGACCTGGAGCCCGGCAAGTCGGTCGAGGGTGCCAACTGGGTCGGCCGCGCCGAGGCCGAGGCCGAGGTCACCGCGTCGATCAAGCGCCTGGCGGAGCAGGGCGGTCACTGAGCCGTCGTGCCGATCTCGTCGGCCCGGGGCCGTTCGAGGTAGGTCGAGGCAGTCGGAGGCCGGGGTACGCGGAGCAGTCCGCGGCCCCGGCCTTCGCCGTTCCCGGAGCCGGCCACATCGTGCCGACACCCTGTCGGCATCCAGATAACTTAGGTTAGGCTAACCATAATTCGAGGTCGATTCGATCCCTGGAGGCCGCATGACCGCGCCCGAGCAACCCGCCCCGTTCTCGACCGTGCTCCGCACCGCCAGCAGCGAGGAGCACGCGGCCGCGGAGCAGTCGCCGTTCATGAGCCGCCTGCTCGGCGGGCAGCTCGGGATCGACGCCTACGCCGACCTCACGGGCCAGCTCTGGTACGTCTACCGCGCCCTGGAGGAGCGGGCCGACGTGCTCGCCGGGCACCCGGTGGCCGGGCCGTTCATCGACCGGGCACTGCTGCGCACGGCCGCCATCGAGCGCGACCTGGCGCACCTGCGCGGGCCCGACTGGCGCACCGGGCTGTCGCCGCTGCCGGCCACCTCCGCCTACGCGGACCGGGTGGCGGAGCTGGCGGCCGAGTGGCCCGCCGGGTACGTGGCGCACCACTACACCCGTTACCTGGGTGACCTGTCGGGCGGCCAGATCATCCGCGGGATCGCCGAGCGGACCTGGGGCTTCGAGCGCAGGGGCGACGGCGTCCGGTTCTACGTCTTCGAGGAGGTCGCCAACCCGGCCGCCCTCAAGCGCGAGTACCGGGCCAAGCTGGACGCGGCCGGACGCGCCCTCGACGAGGTCGGGCGCCGGCGGGTGGTCGAGGAGTGCAAGCGCGCCTTCGCCCTCAACGGCGCGGTCTTCCGCGCCCTGGACGCGCGCTACCCGCTGAGTGCCTAGCCGGACGCAGAAACGATTCTTCCGACGGCCGGGCCCCGGCGAGCGACTGCTCGCCGGGGCCCGGCCCGTTCTGCCGCCGGGTCAGGACTGCGGGCTCCGGCGGCGGACCAGCACCGTGGCACCGCCGCCGGCCAGCAGCAGCCCGGCCGCCGTCGCGAGCAGCGGCACCACCGGGGTGGACGAACCGGTCGAGGCCAGCACGCCGCCGCCGGGGCCGGCACTGCCGCCGGTGGTCAGCGAGGCTCCGGCGACCACGCCGGTACCGGTGAGGGCGGCGGCCCTGGCGCCGGTACCGGCCGCGGGGCCGCCCGCCGGGGCGGCCGGCAGCTCGGCGGCCCGGTCGACGGCCAGCGAGACGGTGACCGGGTCGAGCGCCTCACCGGCCGGGTAGCTGCCGAAGACGGGCACCCCCTCGGCCGTCAGGGTGGCCGGGACGCCGGAGAGCGCCACCACGCCGCCGACCGGGGCCGGGTTCGCCCGGGAGAGGTCCAGCTTCGCGATCCTGGCGGCGGTCAGCGCGACATCGGGCTTGCCGTCGCGCGACTTGGCGCGGACGTCGGCGGTCAGGTAGGCACCGTCCCGGTCGACGGCCAGGCCGAGCTTCGAGAGCGTGGTGTCCAGCTGGTACCCGCCGCCGGCCTCGGGGTGGCCGAGGAAGCGGACCGAGCCGCTGAAGCCGACCGCCACCGCGTGGTTGACGGTGTCGTAGCTGCCGGTGGCACCGCCGAATCGGTAGTCGGACGCGCCGCCGCCGAACTCCACCTTGCCGCCGGTCATCGGCTTCGCCAGGTAGCTGCGGAAGCTCTCCTTCACCGACCAGTCGAGGGTGCCGTTCACGACGGCGAGCCGTCCGGTGCCGGTCGGGGCGGCGGTCCCGGTCGGGGCGGGCGTGCCGGTGGCCGTCGGGGAGGCGGACGCGGACGGCGAGCCGGTGGCGCTCGGGGACCGCGTCGCGGACGGGGAGGCGGTCGAGGTCGCGGACGGGCTCGCGGACGGCGAACCCGTGGCCGTGGCGGTCGCCGTCGGCGAGGCGGTGGTGCTCGGGGACCGCGTCGCGGACGGGGAGGCGGACGGCGCGCCCGTGACCGTGGCGGTCGGCGACGGTTCGGCCGGGCGCTGCTGCAGCAGCAGCGCCAGCGGATCCATCTCCGTACCCGCCGGGTAGAAGCCCGCGAAGGCCTTCGCCCCCTGCTCGGTGAGCTTGGCCGCGGTTGGCACGCCCGTCGTGGTGTCCCGGCCGACGGTGAACGTCACCAGCGGCACGTCGTCCCGTCGGGTGGTCTCGGCGGCGCCGACCGACTCCTTGGAGGCGGTGTCGGCGGTGAGCGTGCCGGTCGTGCCCGAGGTGGTGAGCTTCAGGTCGCTCAGCGCCACGTCCAGCGCGCCGTGGTGGGCGGTGAACCGGACGCCCCCGGTGAACGCCGCGGTGAGGGCGTGGGTGGCCAGGTCGTAGCGCGCGTTCGCCAGCGCGAAGTGGAAGCCGCCGTCGGCGTTGGCGGTGGCGCCGCCGCTGAGCTCCACCGCGCCCTGCCCGACCGGCCCGGTGACGTAGCTGCGGAAGCTGGCCTTGACCCCCCAGTCCAGCGCACCGGTGGCGTAGTCGATGCTGCCGGGCCCACCCGCGCCGAACGCCAGTGCGGGGGCGCCGAAGGCGGTCAGGCCGAGGCCGGCGGTGGCGGCTGCGAGGGCGGCCAGCCGGGTGCGGTTGCGGCGGCCTGCGGGCAGGGCGGTGCTGCGGGACATGGCGGTACTCCGTTTCGGTGAGCGGGGGGACGGGCCGACGTCAGGCCGGATCGGCGGGGGTGGCGTCGGAGGGGGTGGCCGCGGCGGCGTCCCGGTCGGCCGGGACGGCCCGGCGCCGGCGGCGGGCGAGCACGCCGCCGCCGACCGCGGCCAGGGCGGCCGCCAGCACGGCGCCGGCCACCACCGCGACGGGGAGGCCGTCCGAGGAGGAGGGTGCGGCCGCGGGTGCGGCGGCGGGCGTCGCGGTGGCGGCCGGGCTCGGCGCGGTGGGCGGGGCGCTGCCGAGGTCGGGCAGCGGGGGGAGCGCGGCGCCCGGTTCGAGGGCGACGGCGAAGCTCAGCGGGTCCATCTCGGTGCCGGGCGGGTAGAGCCCGCCGAAGGCCCTGGAGCCCGCCTCGGTGAGCCTCAGCGGCAGCTCGGCGGCCTTGAGCAGACCGCCCTCGGGCTTCAGGCCGGCCGCGTCGAACACGGCCAGCTCGACGCCGCTCAGCTGCTGCGTGCTGCCGTCCGGCGTGCGGCCGGAGACGTCGGCGAGCAGCCGGCCCCGGCCGTCGGCGACCTCCACCGCCGGACGGGCCAGGGTGAGGTCGAGTCCGTAGGCGTCGCCCGTGCGCATGCCGGTGAAGCGGACGGTCCCGGTGAAGGCGGCGGTCAGCGCGCCGGTGGCGGGCTCGTAGCGGCCCTCGGCCGGGGTCCAGCGGAAGTACGCGCCACCGTCGGCCGCCCCGCCGCCGAGCTCCCAACGCCCCTGCGCGACGGCGCCGGTGACGTAGTCGCGGAAGGTCCTGCGCACGCCCCAGTCGAGCGCGCCGGCCGAGAAGGCCGTCCGCTCGGGGGCACCGGGGGCACCGGGGGCGGCGGTCGGGTCGGGCACCGGCGTGGCGGAGGCGTTGGCGGGAGGAGCGGTGGCGGAGGGCTCGGCGGCCGGCCCCGAGGCGGTGACCGGGGGCGGACTCGACGGTGCGGCGGGGAGGTTGACGGAGAGGGCGACCGGGTCCAGCGCCGTGCCGGCCGGGTAGAAGCCGCCGAAGGCCCGGGCCCCGGCGTCGGTCAGCGTGGCGGGCACCCCGGTGAGGGTCAGCGTTCCCGCCGCGCCCCGCAGGTCGACACCGGCCAGCGAGAGGTCGGCCAGCTTGGCCTGGCCCACGCGGTCGACCCGGCCGGTCTCCCGCGACTTGCTGCTGACGTCCGCGTACAGCCCGGCCGCCCCGCCCGGGGCGGCCCGGAACGTGAGCCGGGCGATGCTCAGGTCGAGGGCGTCGGCCCCGTTCTCCCGGTGCCCGGTGAACCGGACCCCGCCGGAGAACGCGGCGCTCAGCGCGCCGGTCGCCGGGTCGTAGACACCGTCGGCCGAGTGGAACCGGAAGGTGTTCCCGCCGACCGTCGCGGCGCCCCCGCTCAGGCTCCAACCACCCTTGGCGACGGGACCGGTGACGTACGTCAGGAAGGACTGCCGGATCCCCCAGTCCAGCCGCCCGCCGGAGACCCGGCCCTCCGCCGCCACCGCCGCGACCGGCGGCAGCGCCACCGTCAGCAGGGCGGCGAGGGCGGCCACCAGGGTGGCTGCCAGGCGACGGAACCGTCTGGGCAGAGGCACGGCGGATCACTCCTCGGCGCGACAGGGGAAGGGGCCGGCGCGACACCGACCCCCTTGCGAAACTCAGGTAAGGCTAACCTAATATACGAGTCAAGAGTCCCGCCGCCCGCCCGCGCCACCGGCCCGCCGAGCGGCGCCAACTCCCTCCGAAGGGAAGAGTGTTGAGCAGCCGAATGATCCGAAGCCGGGTGGCCCGCGGGCCTGCGCTCCTCCTGCTCGCCCTCGGCCTGCTGCTCATGCCGACCGCCTGCGGACCGGCCTCCGGCCCCGCCGGCGCGGCCCCGGGCGCCGGCACCGCGAAGGCCCCCGACACCGTCGAACCGCTGCCCGGCGAACCCGCCCCGCAGCTGCCCGCCACCACCGCCTCCGCCGACGGCCGCCAGGTCACCGTGGCCAGCGCCGAGCGGATCGTCCCGCTCAACGGCAGCCTCGCCGAGATCGTGTTCAGCCTCGGCCTCGGCCCCAGGGTGGTCGCCCGGGACGTCTCCACCACCTTCCAGCAGGCCGCCGCCCTGCCCGTGATCACCCAGGCCCACGACGTCTCCGCCGAGGGCGTGCTCTCGCTGCGCCCCACCGTCGTCCTCGCCGACCGCTCCACCGGCCCGGCCGAGGCCGTCGCCCAGATCCGCGCGGCCGGCGTCCCGCTGCTCGTCCTGGACGACGCCAAGCGGATCGCCGACGTCGGCCCCCGGATCGACACCGTCGCCGCGGCGCTCGGAGTCCCGGACGCCGGAAGGCGGTTGAAGGAGCGCACCGAGCAGCGGATCGCCGAGGCGAAGGCCGCCACCACCGCTCCCGGGCACCGGCCCAAGGTCGCCTTCCTCTACCTGCGCGGCAGCGCCTCGGTCTACCTGCTCGGCGGCCCGGAGTCCGGCGCCGGCTCGCTGATCGAGGCGGTCGGCGGGGAGGACGCCGGCACCGCCGCCGGGCTCACCGGCGACTTCACCCCGCTCACCAGCGAGGCCCTGGTCAAGGCCGCCCCCGACGCGATCCTGGTGATGAGCAAGGGCCTGGAGTCGGTCGGCGGTGTCGACGGCCTCCTCCGACTGCCCGGCGTCGCACAGACCCCGGCCGGCCTCGACCGGCGGATCGTCTCCGTGGAGGACGGCCAACTGCTCAGCTACGGCCCGCGCACCCCGCAGGTCCTGCGCGAGATCGCCGAGCAGCTCCACCCGGCGGCCGCCCGGTGAGCACCGCCGTCCGGGGGAAGGGCCTCCCGCTGCCCGCCGTCCGCAGCCGCACCGCGCTGCTCACCGCCGGGCTGGCGGCCGCCCTGCTGCTCTGCGTCCTGCTCGCGGCCGGCCTGGGCGCCTACCGCATCCCGCTCGGTGACGTCCTCGCCTCCGGCGCCCACCGGCTCGGCCTCGGCGGACACGCCCTGGACCGCGTCCCCGAGTCCGTGCTCTGGAACGTCCGGCTGCCCCGGGTGGTGCTGGCCCTGCTGGTCGGCGGCTCGCTCGGCTGCGCGGGCGCGCTGATGCAGGGCGTGTTCGGCAACCCGCTGGCCGAACCCGCCGTGATCGGCGTCTCCTCCGGCGGCGCGGTCGGCGCGGTCGGCTGCATCGTGCTCGGCCTGGACGCCCTCGGCAGCTGGACGGTGACCGTCTCCGCCTTCGCCACCGGCCTGCTGACGGTCTTCGCGGTCTACGCGATGTCCCGCGCCGGCGGCCGCACCGAGGTGGTGACGCTGATCCTCACCGGCGTCGCCGTCAACGCCTTCTGCGGCGCGCTGATCGGCATCTTCCTGTTCACCGCCGACTCCGCCGCGATCAGCCAGGTCACCTTCTGGCAGCTCGGCTCGCTCGCCCAGGCGACCTGGGGCAAGGTGCTCGCCGTCCTGCCGTTCGCCGCCGCCGGGCTCCTGGCGGCCCCGCTCCACGCGCGCCGGCTGGACCTGCTGGCCCTCGGCGAGCGCCCGGCCCGCCACCTCGGCGTGGACGTCGAGCGGATGCGGCTGGTGCTGATCACCGTCGTCGCGCTGCTCACCGCCGCCGCCGTCGCGGTCAGCGGCATCATCGGCTTCGTCGGGCTGGTCGTCCCGCACCTGCTGCGGATGGCCGCCGGCCCCGGCCACCGCTTCCTGCTGCCCGCCTCGGCCCTCGGCGGGGCACTCGTCCTGGTCGCCGGCGACCTCGCCGCCCGGACCCTCGCCCAGCCCGCCGAACTCCCGCTCGGGGTGCTCACGGCACTGATCGGCAGCCCGTTCTTCTTCTGGCTGCTGCGCCGTACCAGGACCAAGCAGGGAGGCTGGGCGTGAGGCTGGGCATGAGGCTGCGCACCCGCCGCGAGGTGCCCGAACGGCCCCTGCCGGGGGCGGAACTGCTCACCGCCGAGGCGGTCCGGCTGGCCGTCGGCGGTCGCGAGCCGCTGGCCGGCGCCTCGGTCCGGGTCCGGGCCGGCGAGGTGCTGGCGCTGCTCGGGCCGAACGGCGCCGGGAAGTCCACCCTGCTCTCCGTCCTGGCCGGTGACGTCCCGCCGACCGCCGGCGAGGTCCGGCTGCACGGCCGCCCGCTGGCCGGCTACGGGGCCGCCGAGCTCGCCCTGCACCGGGCGCTGCTGCCGCAGTCCGCGGAGCTGTCCTTCCCGTTCCCGGCCGGCGAGGTGGTCCGGATGGGCCGCGCCCCCTGGGCCGGTACCCCGGCCGCCGCCGAGGACGGGGCGGTGATCGCCGAGGCGATGGCCGCCACCGAGTCCACCGTCTTCGCCGGCCGCCCGTTCACCGCGCTGTCCGGCGGCGAACGGGCCCGGGTCGCACTCGCCCGGGTACTGGCCCAGCGGGCCCCGCTGCTGCTCCTGGACGAGCCCACCGCCGCCCTCGACCTGCGCCACCAGGAGCTGGTGCTGCGGGTCGCCCGGGCACGCGCCGCCGCCGGCGACGCCGTGGTGGTGGTGCTGCACGACCTCTCGCTGGCGGCGGCCTACGCGGACCGGGTGGTGCTGCTGGCGGCCGGCGCGACCGTGGCGGACGGGCCGGTGGCCGAGGTGTTGCGGGCGCCGCTGTTGAGCGAGGTGTACGGCCACCCGGTGGAGGTGCTGCCGCACCCGCACACCGGCGTCCCGCTGGTGCTGCCGGAACGCGGGTAGCGCCGGCGCCCGCCGCCGCGGCGGTGTGGGTGGCGGCGGGTCAGGCCTCGTCGTCCAGCCGGAAACCGATCTTCAGGCCGACCTGGAAGTGCTGGATCCGGCCGTCCGCGAGGTGGCCCCGGACCTGCGTCACCTCGAACCAGTCGAGGTTGCGCAGCGTCCGGGACGCCCGTTCGACCCCGTTGCGGACGGCCGCGTCGATCGACTCGGTCGAGGACCCGACGATCTCGGTCACCCGGTACACGTGCTCGCTCATGACCACTCCCTCAGCTGTGCGACGGCCCCCGGTCCACCGTGCACCGCGTCCGGGCGGTCCGCACGCCGGGGGCAGCCGGCCAGGGCGGCTCAGAAGGCGGCGCGGACCCCGCCCACCGGCACCCCGCCGCCGAGCAGCGGCGCGGCGGCGATCCGCTCCAGCGTGCCGTCCGCGGCCGTCACGCCCAGCCGGCGCAGCGCGGCCGCCAGGACCGGTCCGCGGGCCCGCTCGGCGCCGTCGTCGATCTTGAAGGCGAGCGCCCGGCCGTCCGGCAGCGCCACCACCTGCACCGCCTCGGCGCCCATCTTGGAGAGCGCGCCCGGCACCGCGCGCATCAGCCAGGTGTCGGCCCGGCGGGTGCCGGCCACGTACTCGGGGTGCGCCCGCATCGCGTCCGCGACCCGGCGCTGCGGGGTGCCCTCCTCGGCCAGCAGCAGCGCGCGGTAGCCGCGGGCCAGGCCGGTCAGCGTGACGGCCAGCAGCGGCGCGCCGCAGCCGTCCACGCCGGCGTGCGCGACCGGCTCGCCGGTGGCCTCCTGCAGGGCCTCGCCGGCCAGCTGCTGGACCGGGTGGGCCGGGTCCAGGTAGCTGTCGGTGGGCCAGCCGTTGGCGACGCAGGCGGCCAGCCAGCCGGCGTGCTTGCCGGAGCAGTCCATCAGGATCGGGGCGCGCTCGCCGCCGGAGCGCAGGTGCCGCTCGGCCTCGGCCTCGTCCAGCGGAAGGTCGGCCGGGGTCCGCAGGGCGGACTCGTCCAGCCCGGCGGCGGCCAGGATCCGCCGGACGCCGTCCTGGTGGAACGTTTCCGCAGAGTGGCTGGAGGCCGCCAGTGCCAGCAGCTCGCCCTCGATCTGCAGCCCCGCCCGCAGGGTGGCCACCGCCTGGAACGGCTTCGCGCACGAGCGCGGGAAGACCGGCGCGTCCGGCGAACCGAGCGCGAACTCCACCGAGCCGTCGGCGGCGAGCAGCACCAGCGAACCGTGGTGCCGGCCCTCGGTGAAGCCCGACCGTATGACCTCGGCGAGGACGGGCAGGGCGGCGGGGTCGGTCATGGCGGAGGCCTTCCGGGGTGAGGGTGGACCGGGGGCGAGCCGAGCCCGCCCCCGCCCCCAGGGTGCCTCACCCGGTCAGAGCGGGCCGCCTGCGAGCAGGTCGTCGACCCGTGCTTCCCCATCACGGTACCTGCGGGTGATTTCCGCACTGCAGCCGTCCGCCGTGCGCAGCAGCAGCTGCCGCCGGCCGGACACCTCGCGCTCGTGCGCCCGGAGCCGGTCCAGCGCCGCGAGCAGCTCCTCCGCCGGGTGCGCGGCCAGGTCGGCCAGCTGGACGTCGCCCATCAGCGCGTCCGCCTCCACCTGCGACTGGAGGCCGCGCGGCGGCCCCAGGGTGACGTGCCGGGCGGAGCGCCGAACGGTGGAGGGGGCGTCGGTGAGGATGGCCGGCAGCCGGTCCAGCAGCGCCCCGGCGGCGCCCTCGGCCCCCGCCGGCACCAGGACCGAGGCGCCGGGACGGCGGTCCAGCTCGGCCCGGAGGATGTCCATCCGCCCGTGCAGCAGGCGCCGCAGGTAGGAGAGGTCGGCCTCCTGCTCCAGGGTCTCCCGGCGCAGGGTCCGCAGCTGGTCCAGGCCGAGCCCCCCCAGATCGGGCTCCCCCGCACGCTCCGCCGCCGGGCCGTCCGCCACGGGGTCCGTCGGTGTCCGGCCTGGTGTCCGGCCGACGGGCGGGCCGGGGACGCCTCCCGGCCGGACCGGGGCGCAGGGGCCCGCCGCCGGCTCCGCGCCCTCGGGGGCCCGCCCGTCCCGGTCCTGTGCCGCGCTGCTCGCGTCCATCAACCAACCACCTGCCGTCGTCCGATCCCGCCCGCTCGCGGCACCTCGTCGCCTGCCGCCGGTCCGGCCCGTTCCCGGGCGGCCGTCGCGCGCCCGTCGCGGCCGCCCGTCGATGGACGGGTCGTCCGATGGCACGCCCGGGCGCCCCCGATGGTTCCCGCCCCCGGCCGGTGCCACCCGCCGGGGCGACACCGCCCGAACACCCGATCCACCGACTCGGCCGCCCGGCCGAACCGGGCCCGGCGCGGCGGACCTTGACGCCCCGGACCCCTGGTACGGCCCCAGGGTGCCACCCCGCCGGGCGCCCGTGCACCGCCCGTGCACCCGAACGGCCCCCTGGCGAACGAGGGTGGCTGATATGACCGGGGCATTCCGCAGCGGGACCGGCGCCAGGCCGAGCGCGGGCGCACACCGTCCGGCGCACGCCTCACCGTTGCGCGCCCCCTGGGGAGCACTCACGGTGCCGGGCGGGAAGCGCGGCGGACGGCCGCACGCGGCTGCCACACAACCGCCGGCGGCCGCGCGGCAGCGGGCCGGGGGCCGCATGGCGGGCGGGCCGGGGGGCTGCGTGGCGGGCGGGCCGGGGGGCTGCGTGGCGGGGATGCCGGCTCCGGCACAATGGCCGCATGCGAGCAGTGGTGCAGCGAGTGACCGAGGCCCGGGTGACGGTGGCCGGCGAGACCGTCGGTGCGATCGAGGGGCCCGGGCTCTGCGTCCTGGTCGGCGTCACGCACGAGGACACGCCCGCCAAGGCGGCCCAGCTGGCCCGCAAGCTCTGGACCCTGCGGCTGCTGGAGGCCGACGAGAACGGCGTCGAGCAGTCCTGCTCCGACCTGGCCGCGCCGTTGCTGGTGATCAGCCAGTTCACGCTCTACGGCGACGCCCGCAAGGGCCGCCGCCCCACCTGGAACGCCGCCGCCCCCGGCCCGGTCGCCGAACCGCTGGTCGACGAGGTCGTCGCCCAGCTGCGCGCGCTCGGCGCCAAGGTGGAGACCGGCCGGTTCGGCGCGGACATGCAGGTGGCCCTGGTGAACGACGGCCCGTTCACCGTGCTCGTCGAGGTCTGAGGCCCCGTCGGCCGGGGCTCCGGGGTGCCCGGTCGACCGTCCACGGTCGGCCGCGGACGGTCGGCCGGGGGCCGGGCCGGCTACTGCGGGACGATCACGTCCTGCGTCCCCGGCACGGTGCCAGCCAGCAGCACCGCGTCCACCGGCACGTTCCGCTTGACGATCGCCAGCGCGATCGGCCCCAGCTCGTGGTGGCGCGCCGAGGACGTCACGAAGCCCAGCGACCGGCCCTCCGGGTCCGAGGCGAGCCGCACCTCCGTCCCGTGCGGGGGCAGCACCTCCTCGGTGCCGTCCAGGTGCAGGAAGACCAGCCGGCGCGGCGGGCGGCCCAGGTTGTGCACCCGGGCGACCGTCTCCTGGCCCCGGTAGCAGCCCTTCTGCAGGTGAACGGCGGTCGTCAGCCAGTCCACCTCGTGCGGAATCGTCCGGTGGTCGGTCTCGAAGCCCAGCCGCGGCCGGTGGCCCTCGATCCGCAGCGCCTCGTACGCCCAGACCCCGGCCGCCGGGCCGTAGCCCGCGGTCAGCTCCTCCAGCTCGGCGCGCGGCAGGAAGAAGTCCCGCCCGTACGGCAGCTCGCGCACCGCCGCCGCGCCGTCCGCCGGGGCGGTGGAGCCGGCCGGCAGGTGCACCACCGCGTAGTCGGCGGTCGCGTCCGCGACCTCGACCCGGTAGAAGAACTTCATGCTCTCCAGGTAGCCGACCAGGGCCTGCTCGGTGCCCGGCTCGACGTGCGCCCAGGTGGTGGTGCCGTCGTCGACGAGGTACAGCGCGTGCTCGACGTGCCCGTTCGGGGAGAGCACCAGCGCCTCGGTGGCCTGCTGCGGGGGCAGCGCGCTGACGTGCTGGGTGACCAGCAGGTGCAGCCAGCTCAGCCGGTCCTCGCCGGTGACGGTGACGACGCCGCGGTGCGAGAGGTCCACGAAGCCCGCGCCCTGCGCGAGGTTGCGCTGCTCGCGGAAGATGTCGCCGTAGTGGGCGGCCACGCCCTCGTCGGTTCCCTCGGCGGGGACGGCACCGGGCAGCGCAAGCAGCGGGCTCTTCATACCGGCCAGCTTACGACCCGCCCTCCGCGCGCTTGGCGGTGCAGTCGGCACAGCGGCCGAAGATGGCGAAATGCTTCAGGTCGGTGTCGAAGCCGTGCTGCTCGCGCAGACTGTCGATCAGCGGCCGGGCGATCTCGGTACCGGTCTCGGTGACCTTCTCGCAGTCCCGGCAGACCAGGTGCAGGTGGTGGTGGCGGCCGGCCAGGTGGTACGTCGGGGCGCCGTGGCCGAGGTGGGCGTGCGAGACCAGGCCGAGCTCCTCCAGCAGCTCCAGCGTCCGGTAGACGGTGGAGATGTTGATGCCGCTGGCGGTCTTGCGGACGTGGCCGAGGATGTCGTCCGGGGTCGCGTGGTCGAGCACGTCGACCGCCTCCAGGACGAGCTGGCGCTGGGGCGTGAGGCGGTAGCCGCGCTCGCGCAGATCCGCCTTCCAGTCGCCGGAGAGCTGCCAGTCGGTGGTGCCGGTGTCCGCCACGGTGCTGTCCCTGCCAAGGTCGGGGGTCCTGAGGCAAGTGTAGGGACCGGCCGGCGGCCGGTCCCTACCTCCTGCGCGCTTCGCGGGCTCCGGGCGGAGCCGGCTCAGCGGAAGAACGCGATGCCGTCGTCCGGCAGGTCGTTGATGTCCTTGATCAGCTGCGCCGGGCTGAGCACCTTCTTCAGCTGCGCGGACATGTACGGGCGCAGCTCCACCTCGGGCGCCGACTTCTCGCCGACCCAGAGCAGCTCCTCGTTGACGAAGCCGTACAGGCGCTTGCCGCCGGAGTACGGCGCCGAGCCCTCGATCCGGGCCACGGCGTCGGTGGCGACCTCGACCTGCGGCTTGCCGTCGGCCAGCTCGCCGTACCAGACCTCGACGGTGCCGTCGTCGCGGACGGAGGAGATCTCGATCCCCCGGGCGCCGCTGGTGCCGTGGGCGTTGCTGGTGATGCGCCAGAAGGCGTGCTCGTTCTCCAGCGGGCGGACCTTCTCGCCCTCCTCGTTCAGCACCCAGGTGCGGGAGCGGAACTCGAGGAAGGGGCGACCGTCGTGCCGGAAGACGACCTCCTGGCCGAAGTTGCACTTCTCCGCACCCAGGCCCTCTTCACCGGGCAGCGGGGCGTAGACGCCCGCGCCCTCCCAGGTGCCGAGGAGGAAGGCGAGCGGGACGACGTCCTTGTGGAGGTCAGAGGGGATCTCGATCATGTTCCTGGTCGCTGTCGTCGGTGTGGGACTGCTTCAACCGTACGGCAGCGGGTCAGCGCTGGCCCTGGTACAGCTTCATCACGGAGAAGATGGCGAACCAGGTGATCAGCACGGCCATGAGGGCCAGCAGACCGTCGAAGAACATTTCCAGACCGGACACGGGGTGCTCCCAGGCGGCGACAGTGTGGTGGATTTTGCTGGCGCTCACTCTATCCGCCGGGTGTCGGCGGGTCGCGGTGAGCCCCACCACGTCGCGCGCCCGGCAAGATCCGAACGAGAGGCCCTAGGGTGACGTCATGTCGTCGAAGAAGCTTGTAGTCAAGGTCACGGCCGGGGCCGACGCGCCGGAGCGCTGCTCCCAGGCCTTCACGGTGGCGGCGGTCGCCGCGGCCAGTGGGGTCGAGGTCTCGCTCTGGCTGACCGGGGAGTCCTCCTGGTTCGCCCTCCCGGGCCGCGCGGCGGAGTTCGAGCTGCCGCACGCGGCGCCGCTGCCGGACCTGATCGAGTCGATCCTGGCGGGGGGCGGCGGCATCACGCTCTGCACCCAGTGCGCCGCCCGGCGCGGGATCGAGGAGAAGGACACCGTCGAGGGCGTCCGGATCGCGGGCGCGCAGGTCTTCGTCAGCGAGATCATGGCCGACGGCGTGCAGGCGCTCGTCTACTAGTACTGCCGCTACTGCTGGTACGGCCGGTGCTGCGCAGTGCCGCCGGTGCTGCGCAGTGCCGCCGGTGCTGCACCGGTGCGGGTCCGCCCGGCCGGGCGTCACCGGTCGCGCGGTTCGTGGTCGGGCCGGTTCCGGTCGTGGCCGGGATCGTCCCACTTCGGATCGTCCCAGCGCGGGTCGTTCCACCAGTCGTCCTCCGGGTCCCGCCGGTTGGCGAAGACCGCGGCGGCGGGCGGGATGACCATCGCGACCAGGCACATGCCGATCGCGGCCGGTACGGACCAGAACCGCACCACGCCCCAGGCCAGGACGAACAGCCCGAGGCAGACGCCCATCATGGCGAAGTAGTAGCGGTGTCGCCGGCGTGCCTGCACCCCTCCACGGTATGCCTGAGGGCCCCTGCTCGGCAGGGGCCCTCAGTGCGTGTCCGTGGGCGGACCGGCGGTCGTCAGACCGCGATCGCGACCTCGGTCAGGTTGCCCTGGGAGGCGACCACCTGGCGGTCCACGGTCTGGCCCGGCACCAGCGCGCGCAGGGTCCACTTGCCCGGGCGGGCGAAGAACCGGAACTGGCCGGTCGCCGAGGTGGGCACCTCGGCCGTGAACTCGCCGCCCTCGTCGAGCAGCCGGACGTAGCCGTTGACCGGCTCGCCGTCTCGGGTCACGGAACCCTGGATGATCGTCTCGTTCGCCACGTCAACTCCTGCCAGGTCCGGGCCACCGGCCTTCGCACCGCACATGTCTTGTCTTCCCTTCTGACTTACGCGTGGAGCCGGCGGCTCAGTTGCCGAGCTCGATCGGCACGCCGACGAGGCTGCCGTACTCGGTCCACGAGCCGTCGTAGTTCTTCACGTTCTGCTGGCCGAGCAGCTCGTGCAGCACGAACCAGGTGAGCGCGGAGCGCTCGCCGATGCGGCAGTAGGCGATGGTGTCCTTCGCCAGGTCGATGCCCTCGGCCTCGTACAGCGCCGTGAGCTCCGCGTCGCTCTTGAAGGTGCCGTCGTCGTTGGCGTTCTTGGCCCACGGGATGTTCCGGGCGCTCGGCACGTGGCCGGGGCGCTGCGACTGCTCCTGCGGCAGGTGGGCCGGGGCGAGCAGCTTGCCGGAGAACTCGTCGGGCGAGCGGACGTCGACCAGGTTCAGGGTGCCGATGGCGGCGACCACGTCGTCGCGGAAGGCGCGGATCGAGGAGTCGGCGGCCTGCGCCTTGTACTCGGTCGCGGCGCGCTGCGGCACCTCGGAGACCAGGTCGCGGGAGTCGAGCTCCCACTTCTTGCGGCCGCCGTCCAGCAGGCGGACGTCGCCGTGGCCGTACAGCTTGAAGTACCAGTAGGCGTACGAGGCGAACCAGTTGTTGTTGCCGCCGTAGAGCACGACGGTGTCGTCGTTGGCGATGCCCTTGGCACTGAGCAGCGCCTCGAAGCCGGCCTGGTCGATGAAGTCGCGGCGCACCGGGTCCTGGAGGTCCTTCTTCCAGTCGATCCGGACGGCGTTGCGGATGTGGTTCTTGTCGTAGGCGGAGGTGTCCTCGTCGACCTCGACGATGACGACCTTCGGGTCGTCCAGGTGGGCCTGGACCCAGTCGGCGTCGACCAGGACGTCGCTGCGGCTCATGGTGGTGTCTCCATCCGGGGGCGGTTGGCGGAAGGTGGTGCTGCTACGGGGGTCCCCCGGCCGGGGGCCGAGGAGGTCGTGCGGGTCGCCCGGTGGCGGCCGGTCCGAATCCCTGTCCGAATACTGGGACGACGGAGGGTGCGCGGTACGGCCGGGCGGTGCTCTGCGGGGTACAGCCGGGACGGGCGGCCGGGACGCCGGCCCTGGTCACCGGGGAATTCGGCGGCGGGCGGCAACTGCCCTGCCATTACGCCGAGTTAGCGCATTCGACACAGACAGGCGGCCACGCGGCACAGGTCTACCGCCCGCCGCTTCGTGAGGTCCGTCTGTCGCTTCATGCCGACGATGCTAGGGACACCGGACGCCCGCTGTCATCAGCGTATCGAATAGCGAGACCAGAACATTCGCATGTTGGGATTTGGCCATTCTGCGGGCGGCGGGCACCGGCCGGGGGCCGCCCCGAGGGCCGTACGGAGGTGGGAACGACACCGCTCCGCGGCCGGCGCTGGACAGCGCGTCTCGCGGAGCGGAACGGTCGGGTGGGCTGGGCCACGCCGGCCCGGGGGCCCGGGGGCCCGGGGGCCCGGGGACGGCGTCATCGGCCCGCGGTCAGCCGATGAGCTTGACGCCCTTGCCGTCGAAGCTCAGCCGGAGACCGTCCTCCTGCGGCGACACCCCGGCCAGGTTGAGCCCGGCCGGCAGCGCGGAGAGCGTGAAGCTGATCGGCTCGATCTGCTGGTTGGACAGGCCCGCCAGCATCCCGGCCATCCCGCTGAGCTTGAAACCGTCCGCCGTGACGGTGTTGCCCTGGCTGTGCAGCACGCCCTCGCCCACCGGGAGCGGGCCGAGCGAGGCCTTGATCTTGCCTGGGCCGCCGTAGGAGAGGCTCAACCGGGTGCTGCCCCCGATCGGGAGCTTGCCCGCGCTCGGCACCAGCTGGGACGCCGGCGGCAGCAGCTGGGACAGGTCCGCGTACGTGATCAGGCCGGTGCCGCTGCCGTGGTCCACGGTGGCGCTCGTCATGCTGCCGCTCACCTCGACCCCGGACAGCTCGGCCTTGAAGGAGTGCAGGGCCACCTGGCGGCTGCCGTCGCCCACGGTGAGCCCGTCCGCCGAGATCCGGACGTCGTCCAGCTTCATCGACAGGGCCTGGGTGAGGAACGGGAAGCCCTCGATCGACACGTCGGGGCGCTTGCTCATCCGGCCGCTCTTCAGCAGCTGGTCGGCGGCCTCGTCCTCGGCCACGCCGACGGCGATCCGATCGGCGCCCGCCAGCAGACCGCAGAGCACCCCCACCACGATCGTCGCTTTCAGCCAACCGCGCATCGCTCTCCCCCGTCGTCGCCCGTCGTCGTCCTGAAGGTGTCGTCCTGCCGTGCTGTCGTGCCGGTCGTCGCCCCCGCCCGGTCGCGGCCATCCGGTACGGCCGCTTCCGCACGACCGTACGACGTCCCGCCCCGGAGCATGGTTCCGGGGCGGGACGTCGTACGGGTGCGGCGCCGCGGGCGGGCACCGGGCCGGGCCGGTGCCCGTGCCCGTGCCCGGTGTGGCGCCGGGGTCAGCCGGCCAGCAGGCGGGTCGCGATCCAGACCAGCGGCGCGGCCACCGCCAGCGGCAGCGCCACGCCCGCCGTCATGTGCACGAAGCGGGACGGGAAGTCGTACCCGGCCACCCGGCGGCCGACCAGCGCACCGAGGCCCGCGAGGGCGCCCAGCGCCGGCGGCGCGCCCACGGCCAGACCGAGCACCACCGCCGCGACCAGGCCGAGCACCGGCCCCAACTGCTTCGGGCCGGGCAGCGGCGCCGCGGCCAGCACGGTGGCCAGCGCGACCGCGCCGACCGCCGCCGGCACCCAGTCGGCCAGCAGCAGCGCGGTGCAGAGCACCGTCACCACGGTGGCCGAACCGAGCACGGTCAGCGCGTAGAACCGCTCCTTCGGGTCCGCCGGCCGGAACGTCTGCAGCACCATCACCAGCAGGAAGAACCCGCCGAGGGTGCCGACCACGGCCGCCGCGCCGCCGTTCGCGTCGGCCAGCAGCACCGCCGCGTCGGCGGTCAGACCGGCCAGCGCGGCGAGCGCGATGCCCTGGCGGGCCGGCCACATTCCGTTCAGCCGGAACCAGCCGGCCGCCGTCAGTGCCTGGAGCGGCGCCAGGGCCAGTGCGAGCCCGACCTGCCCGAGCGCGGCACCGCCGGCGAGCAGGGCGGCGGCGCCGGCGGTGATCAGGGCCGGCTGCAGCCCCGGGTCGATGATCGGCGAGCCGGTCCGGGCCGCCGGTGCGGGCGAGGCGACCGGGCCGGGCTGCGCCGGGACGGCGCCGGGCGGCGGCACGGCCGGGTACGGCGCGGCCGGGGCCTGCGGCGCGTGGCCGCCCGCGGGCACCGGGCGCTTGAGCGTCATGGTCGGCGGGTCGAAGGCCTGGGCCGGGGCCTGGCCGGGGGCGGGCGCCGGGGCGCCGCCGGGCGCCGGGCCCGACACCACGACCGGCGGCAGCAGCGTGGTGGCCCCGGCGTCGTCCATCGCCGGGACCGGCGGCAGCAGCGTGGTCGCCGCGGCGTCGTCGACCGGCGGAAGCGGCTGCTGGCCGTACGGGGCCGGCGCGTGGCCCGGCCCGGGGGCGTACGGGTGCGCCGCGTGCCCCTGCAGTGCTTCCGGCTCCGGCGCGTACGCCTGCTGGGGGTCGTACGCCTGCTGCGCCTGGTACGGGTGCCGGGCGTCGTACGACTGCGGCTGCGGGGTCTGCGGGTACTCGGCCTGCGGCTGCGGGGTCTGCGGGTAATGGGCCACCTGCGGCGGCGGGGTCTGCGGGTACTGCGGCTGCGGCCAGCCGCCCTGGGCGCCGTGCACCTGGTTCGGATCGGTCACGCCGCTCACCCTCCCGCGAACGGCGGGAGGACCTCGACCGTCCCGCCCTCGGTGAGGGCCACGGTCGCGTGGTCGCGGCCGCCGACCGGCGAGCCGTCCACCAGGTACGAGCAGTGTCCGAGCAGCCGGACGAGCTTCGGCCGGTCCGCGTGCCGTTCCTTGGCCCCGGCCAGCGCCTCCGCCAGGGTCGCCGCCTCGTACGGCTCCTCGGCCAGCCCGGCCTCCGACTTCGCCGCCGCCCAGTAGCGGATCGTCCCGCTCACCCGGGCGGCTTCCGCCGGCTCCGTGGTCGCGCCCATGGCAACCCCTTCTCGTCGTCCTCGCCCGCGACCGGTGCCCGGTCGGGCCGCCATCGGAGCGGCCGAACACCACCCGAAAGGGGTACGCACGCGGTGCCGCCGATGTGCGTCCCATGATGGCGTGTCCGTCACCGCGACCGGCAATCGCCCCGGTCCGGAGGCCGCCCGCGGACCGCCGGGGCTGTGGTCAGGCTCACCCCGGATGCGCCTGGTTCGCCCGATGCGCCGCTTTCGGGACCTCCCGGTGCGGGAGCCGGTCGGCTATTCTCGTGCCCTGAGGGATCCGGGCAGAGTCGCCCCCGGGTCCTTTTGTGCTTTCAGGACGCCAGTACGGACGTTCTTGCGATTCGTCGGCCCACCCCCGGCGCACCGCAGGAACCGCCCCGCCATTCGCGGCACAACGACGTGCCCGGGCCCGGCAGGGGTGTTCGGACACCCGGCGCCGGGCCGCCGCCCGGTACCGGAACAGACCGGAAGGTTCGCGGGATGAGCAGGGCAGGAGCGGTGCCCCAGGGGTTGCGGGACCCCCGGCGCGCGGGCCGTCCCGCCGTGCACGCCGGCGAATCCTCCGGAGGAGACCAGGCGCCCTCTCTCCCCCTCACCTCAGCACGAGCGCCATCCGGCTGTGGCGGCAGCCGCAACGCGACCGCGACGACCCGGAAAGGGGACTACCGGGTATGAGTTCTCTGCTCCTCCTCACCAACGCACTGCAGCCCTCCGCGGAGGTCCTGCCGGCCCTGGGCCTGCTGCTGCACAACGTCCGGGTGGCCCCGGCCGAGGGATCGGCCCTGGTCGACACCCCCAGCGCCGACGTCATCCTGGTCGACGGCCGGCGGGACCTGCCGCAGATCCGCAGCCTCTGCCAGCTGCTGCGCTCGACCGGGATCGGCTGCCCGCTGATCCTGGTGGTCACCGAGGGCGGCCTGGCGGCGGTCACCGCCGAGTGGGGCGTCGACGACGTCCTGCTGGACACCGCAGGCCCCGCCGAGGTCGAGGCCCGGCTCCGGCTCGCCCTGGGACGGCGGCTGCAGGAGGCCGTCGACGACAGCCCGATGGAGATCCGCAACGGCGACCTCTCGGTCGACGAGGCCACCTACTCCGCCAAGCTCAAGGGCCGCGTGCTCGACCTCACCTTCAAGGAGTTCGAGCTGCTCAAGTACCTCGCCCAGCACCCCGGCCGGGTCTTCACCCGGGCGCAGCTGCTGCAGGAGGTCTGGGGCTACGACTACTTCGGCGGCACCCGGACCGTCGACGTCCACGTCCGGCGGCTGCGCGCCAAGCTCGGCGTCGAGCACGAGGGGCTGATCGGCACGGTGCGCAACGTCGGCTACCGCTTCGTCGTCCCGGACAAGGCCGAGAAGGGCGAGCGCGCGGAGCCCGCCCAGCGCGCGTCGGCCCCGGTGGAGGCCTGACGAGGCCTGACGAGGCCTGACCGCAGGCCGGGCGGGCCCACCCGCCCGGCCTGTCCGGATTCGCCCCGGGCTGTCCAGGGCGATTCCGGCGGCCGGCCGAGCTCCCACTGCCCCGGCGGACGCCACACGCGTAGACTCCCCCCGTGGCCAAAGTGACGCGCGACGATGTAGCCCGACTGGCTGGTACCTCGACCGCGGTCGTCAGCTACGTCATCAACAACGGGCCGCGCCCGGTCGCGCCCGCCACCAAGGAGAAGGTGCTCGCGGCGATCGAGCAGCTCGGCTACCGGCCGAACAGCGTCGCCCAGGCGATGGCCTCCCGCCGCACCAACCTCATCGGCATGGTCGTCCCCGACGCCCGCCAGCCGTTCTTCGCCGAGATGGCGCACGCCGTCGAACGGGCCGCCTCCGAGCGCGGCAAGCTCGTGCTGATCGGCAACTCCGACTACGTGGACGACCGCGAGGTGCACTACGTCCGCGCCTTCCTCGGCATGCGGGTCTCCGGCCTGATCCTGGTCAGCCAGGGCCCCTCCCAGCGGGCCGCCGAGGAGTTCGCCGCGATGGAGGGGGCCAAGGTGGTGCTGCTGCACCGCCGGCCCGAGGCGATCGACGACGTCGCGGTGGTCACCGACGACGTGGGCGGCGCCGAGGCCGTCGTCCGCCACCTGCTGGAGGAGCACGGGCACCCGTACGTGGCCTGCTTCGGCGGCCCGGTCGACTCCCCCGCCCCCGGCGACCCGGTCATCGACCACGTCGAGGGCTGGCAGCGCGCCATGGACGCGCACGGCCTGCCCACCGAGCCGCACCTGATCGACGCGCCCTTCCACCGCTACGGCGCCTACGAGGTCGCGCTCGGCGTGCTGCGCTCGGCGGACCGCCCGTCGGCGATCTTCTGCTCCACCGACGACCAGGCGATCGGCGTCCTGCGGGCGGCCCGCGAGGTCGGCCTGCGGGTGCCGGAGGACCTCGCGGTGGCCGGCTTCGACGACGTGCCCGAGGCCGCCCTCGCCGACCCGCCGCTGACCACCGTCGCCTCCGACCGCGACGCGATGGCCCGGGCCGCGGTGGACCTGGTGCTGGACGACTCGCTGATGGTGCCCGGCTCGGACACCGAACGGGTCCGGAAGTTCCCGTCGCGCCTGGTCGTGCGGCGTTCCTGCGGCTGCCACCCGGACCGGGTGCCGACCCCGGTCTGACCAGGCTTTATGAGAAGTCAACGGGCTTCTCTGGGCCTTCTGAGCGGACTCTCACCGGATTCTCATCCGGCGGGCGGACGTTGGTCGTCATGAGCGATCACGAGCAGCACCGCAGCACGCACGGCGAGCAGTACGACGTCGGCCACCCGTACGGGTACGGCCATGGGTACGCGGGCGGCCACGGGTACGGCGGCCACGGGCAGGCCGGGTACGGGCAGGCCGGTCACGCCGAGCAGTTCGGGCAGGCCCAGGACGCCGCCCGTCCGGAGCCGGACCCGCACGGCGCCGCGGGCCGGGTCGTCCCCGGAACGGTCCTCGGCAGCACCACCGGCGGGTACCCGGCCCCCGGCAGCGCGCCGGTCGGTCCGCCGCCCCCGCCGCCCGCCATGCCGCCCGCGCCGCCGACACCGCCCGAGGCCGGCGGCCCGGCCGCCCCCGGCGGCGCCGGCGGCCACGGCGGCCACGGCGGCCCGGCGCGGCGGGGCTTCCTGCGCGGCCGGGTCGCGCTGGTCACCGCCGTCGCCGCGGTCGCCGCCGTCCTCGGCGGGGTCACCGGCGGGGTGGTCGCCGCCGACCAGCACGCCTCCGGCAGCCGCACCGGCACCGTCGCCAGCCCGGTCGCGGCCCGCTCGGACGGCAGCGCCGACGTCGCGGCCATCGCCTCCGCCGTCTCGCCCAGCGTCGTCCAGATCACCGTGCAGACCGCGAACGGCACGGCCACCGGCACCGGGGTCGTGCTCGACAAGGACGGCCGGATCCTCACCAACTACCACGTCGTCGCCGGCGCGGCCGAGGGCGGCCCGATGACCGTCACCTTCAAGGACGGCTCCACCGCCCGGGCCACCGTCACCGGCACCGACAAGGGCCTCGACGTCGCCGTGATCACCGCGAGCGGCGCAAAGAACCTCACCCCCGCCACCCTCGGCGACTCCGGCGCCGTCTCGGTCGGCGACCCGGTCGTCGCCATCGGCAACCCGGAGGGCCTGACCGGCACCGTCACCTCGGGCATCATCAGCGCCGAGAACCGCGACGTCACCGTCCAGGTCGACGAGGGCACCACCAGCGGCAACGGCGGCTTCGGCTTCCCCAACCTGCCCGGCCTGCGCGGCAGCACCCCGCAGAGCGGCGGCGAGACCACCACGTACAAGGCTTTCCAGACCGACGCCGCACTCAACCCCGGCAACTCCGGCGGCCCGCTGATCAACGCGAACGGGCAGGTCATCGGCATCAACTCGGCCATGTACTCGCCGAGCGGCGTGGGCGCCACGGCCGGCGGCAGCAGCGCCGGCAGCGTCGGTCTCGGCTTCGCCATCCCGATCAACGACATCAAGCAGGTGCTGCCGCAGCTGCAGTCCGGCCAGAACGTCTAGACGGACAATTACTCCGAGCAGGTCCCCGCGCCGGGCGCCTCCAACGGCCCGGCACACCCCCCAGCAGGCCCACCGACGACGAGAAAGGGCATCCGCCCATGACCCCGTCCGCCGACGACCGCACCCCCTTCGAGCCCGGGCAGGCCACTGCCCGGCTCCTCGTGGTCGACGACGAACCCGCCCTCCGGGACGCCCTGGAGAGCAGCCTCGCCTTCGAGGGCTACGAGGTCGCGACCGCCACCGACGGCTACGAGGCCCTGGAGGCCGTCGAACGCGACAAGCCCGACCTCGTCCTGCTGGACATCATGATGCCCCGGATGGACGGCCTCACCACCGTCCGCCGGATGCGCTCGCGCGGCGACACCGTCCCGGTGCTGATGCTCACCGCACGCGACGCCGTCGGCGACCGGGTCACCGGCCTGGACGTCGGCGCGGACGACTACCTCGCCAAGCCCTTCGAGCTGGACGAACTGCTCGCCCGGGTCCGCGCCCTGCTGCGGCGCAACGCGCTCGCCACCGAGGCCGCCGCCCGCGCCGCGGCCGCCGAGGACGACACCGAGGTGCTGGCCTTCGCCGACCTGCGGATGAACACCGCCACCCGCGAGGTCACCCGCGCCGGGCGGCCGGTCGAGCTGACCCGCACCGAGTTCATGCTGCTGGAGATGTTCCTCTCCCACCCGCGCCAGGTCCTCACCCGCGAACAGATCCTCAAGGCGGTCTGGGGCTTCGACTTCGAGCCCTCCTCCAACTCCCTGGACGTGTACGTGATGTACCTGCGCCGCAAGACCGAGCAGGGCGGCATGCCCCGGCTCATCCAGACCGTACGCGGCGTCGGCTACGCCCTCCGCCCGGCTCCCGGCACCCCGGCGTGAGCGACACCGTCCCCCCGCCCCCGCTGGTCCCGCCCACCGTGCCCCGCCGCCGGCGCCTCCTCTCCTGGTACCGCGCCCGCTCCCTGCGCAGCCGGCTCACCTTCCTCACGGCGGCGGCGGTCGCGGTGGCGATCGCCCTGTCGGCGCTGGCGTGCTGGTTCATCGTGGAGAAGCAGCTCTACGGCCAGGTGCGGAACGACCTGGCCAACACCCAGTTGCAACGGGTACGGCTCCCCCCGGTCTGTCCGACCACACTGGAGGACGCCCTGAAGCAGGCCCAGCGCGACACCCTGGGGCCGGAGCAGTCCGGCTCCGCGGTCCGGGACACCCAGTTCGTGGTGACCGACCCGCCCGGGGTCTGCCTGCCGCCCGGCACCACCCGGGCCGTCGTGATCGAGGCGGATGACGCCAAGGTCTTCCAGCTCCCGCCGAACCACTCGGTGTTCCGCAGCGGCCAGTACACCAACGGCGCGTCCGCCATGGTCCGGGTCTTCTGGACGCACGCCAACTCGCCCACCGGGCCGCCCGTCCTCGTGATGGTGGCCACTCCCACCGAGCCGGTGGAGAGCGCCCTCCAGAACCTCGCCCTCATCCTCGGCGGTGTGGCGCTCGGCGGCGTCGTCCTCGCGGGGATGGCGGGCCGGTTCGTGGCCCGCTCGGCGCTCAAGCCCGTCGACCAGCTCACCGACGTGGTCGAGCACATCGCCCGCACCGAGGAGGTCGGCACCACCATCCCGGTGCAGGGCAGCGACGAGATCGCCCGGCTCGCCACCTCGTTCAACTCCATGTCCACCGCACTGGCCAACTCCCGCGACCGGCAGACCCGGCTGATCGCCGACGCCGGGCACGAGCTGCGCACCCCGCTCACCTCCCTGCGCACCAACGTCGACCTGCTGATCCGCAGCGACGACACCGGCCGCCCGCTGCCCCCGGCCACCCGGACCAAGCTGCTCGGCAACATGAAGGCGCAGATGCAGGAGCTCACCGGCCTGATCGGCGACCTGCTGCAGCTCTCCCGGCCGGACTCCCCCCGGCCGGCCCGCACCCTGGCCGTCGTCGCCCTGCACGAGATCGCCGACCGCGCCGTCGCCCGGGCGAAGCTGCGCGGTCCGGGGCTGGTCTTCGAGACCGCCGTCGAGCCCTGGTACGTGCACGGCGACGCCGCCGCCCTGGAGCGGGCGGTGATCAACCTGCTGGACAACGCGGTGAAGTACAGCCCGCCGGGCGGCACCATCGACGTCCGCCTCGACCAGGGGGTGCTGACGGTGCGCGACCGCGGCCCCGGCATCCCGCCGGACGAGCTGCAGTACGTCTTCGACCGGTTCTGGCGCTCCCCGTCGTCGCGTCAGCTCCCGGGCTCCGGCCTCGGCCTGTCGATCGTCGCGCAGAGCGTCCGGGAGGCCGGCGGCGAGGTCTCGCTGGGCCCGGCCGCGGACGGCGGCCCGGGTGCGCTCGCCACCGTCCGGCTGCCCGGCGGGCCGGCCCCCGCCTGAGCGGGAGCGGGGGCGGGGCGGGGCGGAAAGACGGACGGGCGGGGCGCCCCGACAGCGCCCCGCCCGCCTCATGTCCGGCACACGGTCAGTCGATGTCGCTGCCCGGGCCGATGACCTTGATCCGGTCCTGCGCCGGGGCCTGCAGCGGCGCGGCCGCCGAGCTGTGGGCACCGAGGTAGGCCGTGAAGACGTCCAGGTCCGAGGCGCCGACCAGCTTGTCGGTGCCGGCCGCGAAGGCCGGGAAGCCGTCGCCGCCGCCGGCCAGGAACTCGTTGGCCGCGACCCGGTACTTGCCGGCCGGGTCGATCGGAGCGCCGTTCAGGCGGATCGAGTCCACCAGCACGCGGGCCGCGCCGGTCTTGCGCATGTCCAGCGTGTAGGCCAGGTTCTTGGAGCCCTGCAGGATCTTCGGCGCCGCGTCGTTCGGGCCGCTCACCTGCTGCTGGAGCAGCTGGACCAGCTGGGCGCCGGTCAGCGTCTTGACCTGCATCATGTTGGTGAACGGCTGGACGGTGAACGCCTCGCCGTAGGTCACCACGCCGTCGCCCTCGGCGCCGCCGGCCTTGTACACCAGGTCGGAGCGGATGCCGCCGGGGTTCATGAACGCGACCTGGGCGCCGCCCTTGTCGGCGGGGGCCAGGCCCTCCAGCTGCGCATCGGCGATCACGTCACCGAGCGGCTTCTCCAGGTCGCTGCTGCCGCGGCCGTTGATGTCCGAACCGACGTAGCCCACCGGACGGTTGGCGATCGGGGCGGCCAGCTTGGAGTAGTGCGCGATCAGCTCCGTCATGTCCGGGGCCTTCTCGACCGTCCGGCGCACGACGTGGTTCTCGGCCTTGACCGACGGGCGGACGATGCTGCCGGTGGTCTTGTCGAGCTTCAGGTTGATCTCGGTGAAGAGCCGGCCGAAGGAGGCGGCGCTGGTCACCGAGCGCGGCACGCCCTGCGGGTCCGGGATGGTGCAGGCGTACGCGTTGTGGGTGTGGCCGGTGACGATGGCGCCGATCGCCGGGTCCAGGTTCTTGGCGATGTCGACGATCGGGCCGGAGATGCCCTGGCCGGCGGTTCCGCAGTCGTAGTTGTACGTGCTGCCGGCCGGGTAACCGCCCTCGTGGACGAGCGCGACGATCGAGTTGACGCCCTGCTTCTTCAGCTCCGCGGCGTACTTGTTGATCGTGGCGACCTCGTTGCCGAACTTCAGGCCCTTGACGCCCTCGGCGGTCACGATGTTCGGCGTGCCCTCCAGGGTGGCGCCGATGAAGCCGACCTTCACGCCCTGCGACTTGGTCACCCAGTACGGGGCCAGGATCGGCTTGCCGGTCTTCTCGTTGGTGACGTTGGCGGCCAGGTAGTTGAAGTTGGCGCCCTTGAACTTGCGCCCGTCCTCGTAGCAGCCGTCGACCGGGTGGCAGCCACCCTCCTGGAGCCGGATCAGCTCCTTGGCGCCCTCGTCGAACTCGTGGTTGCCGACCGCGGTGACGTCCAGGCCGAGCTTGTCCATCGCCTCGATGGTGGGCTCGTCGTGGAAGAGCGCCGAGGTCAGCGGGGAGGCGCCGACGATGTCACCGGCCGCGACGGTGATCGAGTCGTCGGCCGGGATCCGGGCCTGGCGCAGCGCGGTGGCCAGGTACTCGATGCCGCCGGCCGGGGTGGAGACGACCTGACCGGTCGTCGGGTCGATCTCCTTGATGGTGCCGGACGAGCCGGCCGGGGGCTCCAGGTTGCCGTGGAAGTCGTTGATCGCCAGCAGCTGGAGGTTGACGGTCTTGTTTCGCTTGGCGTCCGCGGCCTGGGCGGCGGTCGGTACGACCACCGCGCCGAGCAGACCGGCGGAGGCGACGACGGCGAGCGCCGCACGTCGGGATCTGGCGGTGAGCATGAAGGTCCCCTGCACCTCGAAGAGCGCCCAGTTGTGGGAAGGTCCGGGCGTCGGCCATGAATTGCGCGAGTGCAGCCTAGAGTCAACGCGCGTAGCTGTCAGGACCCCGAACGTAACGACCGGGTTACCTACTGACGAATCGTCTTCGCCCGGCACCACCCGGACCACCCCGGGACCGGCCCCCGCCGACCCCCGGAGGCCCCGGCCGGATCCGCCCGACGAGCGGCGCGCGACGGGGTCAGACGCCCGGTTCGGCCGCCAACTGCCGCTCTGCGCGGGCCCGCTCGGCCACCGCGTCCTCCGTCATGGCACGGTCGGTATAGACCAATGGCCGCTCGGTCTCGGTGATGATGTGCTTCACCACCTGGACGTTGCCGTTCACGTCCCAGACCGCGATGCCCGGCGAAAGTGTGGGAATGATCTCCACCGCCCAGCGCGGCAGACCCAGCACCCGGCCGGTGGATCTCGCCTCCTCGGCCTTCTGCATGTAGATGGTCCGGGTGGAGGCCATCTTGAGGATCGCCGACGCCTCCTTGGCCGCCGCGCCGTCCACCACGTCCGACAGGTGGTGCACCACGGCGACGAAGGAGAGCCCGAGCCGGCGGCCGAACTTCAGCAGCCGCTGGAAGAGCTGGGCCACGAAAGGGCTGTTGATGATGTGCCAGGCCTCCTCGACCAGGAAGATCCGCTTCTTCCGGTCCGGCCTGATCCAGGTGTGCTCCAGCCAGACGCCGACGATCGCCATCAGGATCGGCATCGCGATGGAGTTGCGGTCGATGTGCGAGAGGTCGAAGACGATCAGCGGCGCGTCCAGGTCGATGCCGTCCGTGGTCGGCCCGTCGAACATGCCGCGCAGGTCGCCGTCGACCAGCCGGTCCAGCACCAGCGCCACGTCCAGGCCCCAGGACTGCACCTCGTCGACCGCGACGCCGAGCGACTCCACCGAGGACAGCTCGGGGTTGCGCAGCGTGTCGATGATGTCGTCCAGCACCGGCTGGCGGTCGGTCACCGTCGCCACCACGTGGGCGTGCGCGGCCTTCAGCGCGAAGCCGGCCCGCTCCTCCAGGCCGCGCCCCATCGCCACCTCGATGATGGTGCGCAGCAGCGAGAGCTGGCCGGTCTGGGTGATCGCCGGGTCCAGCGGGTTGAGCTTCACCCCGCCGTCCCTGGCCGCCATCGGGTCGAGCCGGATCGACTTTATGCCCAGTGCATCGGCGATCAGGTTCCACTCGCCGACGCCGTCCTCGCCCTGGGCGTCCAGCACCACCACCTGCCGGTCGCGGAAGCGCAGTTGGCGCAGCACGTAGGTCTTCTCCAGCGCCGACTTGCCGTTGCCGGACTCGCCGAGCACCAGCCAGTGCGGGGCCGGGAGCTGCTGGCCGTACAGCTGGAACGGGTCGTACACGTACCCCTTGCCGCTGTACACCTCACGCCCGATGATCACGCCCGAGTCGCCCAGCCCCGGGGCGGCGGTGGGCAGGTAGACCGCCTGCGCCTGACCGGTGGAGGTGCGCACCGGCAGCCGGGTGGTCTCCACCTTGCCGAACATCAGGCTGGTGAACGCGTCGGTGAGGTTGCCGAGCGCCATGCGGGGCCTCCAGGAGGATCAGCGGCGGATGCCGGTGGCGAACGGCAGGGTGTTGACGAACGCCCGGTGGTGCTCGCGGTCGCACCATTCGAGCTTGAGGTAGCTCTTGCCCGCCGAGGCGCGGATGGTCCGCTTGTCGCGGGCCAGCGCGTCGGGGTTGCGCGAGGAGACCGTGATGTAGCCGACCAGGTTGACCCCGGCCGCGCCGGAGGCCAGGTCGTCGCCGCGCTGGTCGACCCGGCCGGTGTGGGCCAGGTCGCGCGGGTCGACCGTGCGGTTCATCTTGGCCGCGCGGCTGGCCTCCGCCTCGTCGTTGGTCTTCTCGGTCAGCATCCGCTCGATCGCGACGTCGGTCGGCTCCAGGTCCATCGTCACCGCGACCGTGCGGATCACGTCCGGGGTGTGCACCAGGAGCGGCGCCAGGAAGTTGACGCCGACCGGGGTCAGCGGCCACTCCTTGATCCAGGCGGTGGCGTGGCACCAGGGCTCGCGGGTCACCGACTCACGGGTCTTCGCCTGCAGGAACTGCGGGTGGGTCGCGTCCAGCTCGGCCGGCCAGGCGTTGCGCCGGGACATCGCCTGGATGTGGTCGATCGGGTGGTCCGGGTCGTACATCGAGTGCAGCAGCGAGGAGAGCCGCGCCTGGCCGAGCGGCTGGCGCACCCGGATGTCCGCCTCCGCCAGCCGCGCGCAGATGTCCGTCAGCTCCCGTGCCATCACCGCGGCCAGGCCCTCGTCGTCCCGGGCCCGCCGGCCGGTGGCCGTCCGCCCCATCGCGTGCGCCTCGGCCGCCAGGTCGCGGGTGTAGTGCATGCAGGCCACCAGGTACGCCCGGTGCTGCTCGGACGAGGTCGACACCATCGACTGCAGCTGGTCGTACGAGTCCTGCAGCCAGCGCGGCGCGTCCACGTCGCCGCGCCGCTCCACGTCCTTGGCGTGCGCGTCCGGGTCGGCGGGCAGCGTCCGGGCCAGGATCTGCAGCCGGGTCACGAAGCCGTCCCCGTTGGCGACGTGCTTCAGCAGCGTGCCGAACCGGTCGACCAGCGCCTCCTGGTCCTCCGAGTCGCGCAGCCCGACGCCCGGGCCCTCGATCTCGATCGCGGCCGTGACCGTCCGCCGCTCCAGGTGCATCAGCACCCCGACCTCGTCCGGCCCGAACGGCGCCGCCAGCCAGCGCAGCCGCCCGACCCCGGGCGGCGGCCCGACCTCGACCTCGCGCCCGTCCAGCCGGGTGCCGGCGTCCATCGCGTCCGACCGCCACACCGCCCGGCCGCTGCGGACCGTCCGGCGGTAGGTGCGGTTGATCTCCACCCACTTGTAGAACGTCCGCCGCCGGTACGGCACGTAGACCGCCGCGATGGCCAGCACGGGCAGGCCGACCAGGCCCGCGATACGCAGCGGCAGGATCGGCATCATCAGGCCCCAGACCATGCCCAGGAAGGCCCCGAAGATGATCAGGACGATCTCGCCGGACTCCCGGTTGCGGCCGATCGGCGCGTTCGGGCGGGCCTTGCCGATCAGGTAGGTGCGGCGCTGGTGCACGTACGGCTGGGCGTACTGGGCACCGTACTGGCCGAGCGGTTCGCTGCTCACTTACCCGTCACCCTCCCTTCGCTGGATTGCTGTCGCGGATCGGAACCGAAGCCTGCGGCGCGGCGGCCTGCGGCGGCGGGGCGGGGGCGCGCGTGGCGTGGGCCGCGATGCCCGGCGCGACCGAGCCGCCGCCGGAGCCCGGGCTCCCGCCGCCGACGCCCTGCGGGCCGCGGTCGCCGTGCGTGCTGATGCCCTGCTTCACCAGGTTCGCGGTGCCGTTGATCATCGCCGATCCGGCGGAGACCGCGCTCGCCCGGGCGTGCCGCATGCTCATGATCTCGTCGCCGAAGCCCGGCACGAAGCGGTAGACGGAGGCGCTCGCGAAGATCGACAGGAACAGGATCGCCAGGCCCGAGAGCACCCGGGCGAAGTCGTCGCTCGCCCCGGCGCCGGTCGCCACCGCACCGGCCAGCCCGAGGATGATCACGATGATCGGCTTCGCCAGGTCCACCGCCAGCATCACCCCCGCCCAACGGCGCACGTGCTTCCACAACTGCTTGTCCACCAGCCCCGCGTACACCGCGGTCCCCAGCAGCGCGCCCACGTACAGCATCGCCGCCCGGATCAGCAGCTCGATCCAGAGCACCGCCGCGGCCAGCACGGCCACCAGCGACACGATGATCAGGATCAGCGGGCCACCGCCCATGCCGCCCTTCTCCAACGTGTCCGCGAACCCGCCCAGGTACGTCCCGGTGTCCGACTTCGTCCCCACCGCGACCGCTTTGGTCAGCCCGTCCGTCGCGCTCACCACGGTGTACAGGATCAGCGGCGTGAACGCCGAGGCCACCACGGTCAGCCAGAGGAAGCCGATCGCCTCCGAGATCGCCGTCGTCAGCGGCGCGCCGCGCACGGCCCGCTTCGTCACCGCCAGCAGCCAGAGCACCAGCGTGATGATCGTCGACGCGGCGAACACCACGGCGTACTGCTGCAGGAACGACGCATTGGTGAAGTCCACCTGCGTCGTCCCGTCGATCGCCCCCGACAGGTTCCGCACCACCCACGCCGCCGCCTGCGCACACCCCTTCGCCAACGACCCCAACGGATCGGTGACACTCCCGACGGTGCCACCGCCGGGAACGGATCCGCCTCCAGGCTTCGAAGCGCAGTAGACGCCGCTGCCGGGCAGGGGGAGGACATCACAGTCGTTGCCGGTGGGCGACGCACTTGGGCTGGGACTGGGCTCGGCAGCCGCCTCGGAAGCCAATGCCAGAACGACGATCTGAAGCACGAGCACTGCCCCGGCTACACCACCGACGCGGGCCGTCTTCCAGACGGCTGGACCATCACCGCGCATAGCGGAAACCCCCGAACTGCTGGACGGCGCCGGTGATCTCGTCGGCGGTGGCGGCCTGTTGGTCGCCCGGCATCGGGGCCGGGCCCTGCCGGCTTGCGTAGTCGGTGAGCTTCCAGTCGCTGCCCGTCCAGCGGAGGGCCAGGGTGAGCGTGTACCAGTTCGCCGTGACGGGCTGGACGGAGCGCTCGCCGGCGAGGCCGGTGAGGCCGGTGCACCAGACCTCGACCTTGGTCTCGCTGTCGCCGTAGCCGACCGACTTGGCGCCCACCGGGACGGTCCGGCTGACGAAGGTGAGGCCCTTGGGCGCGCGGCCCTGGGCGTCGAGGCCGTAGCGGGTGGCGGTGTCGCCGCCGAACCCCTGGTCCAGGCGGGTCTGGAGGGCCTGGGCGGCGGACGGGTCGGCGATGGTGGCGATGATGGTGTGGCGGCTGTCGGTGCGGAACATCTCGGCGGAGCCGATGGCCACGGCGTAGTTGGCGGCGGCCGACTGCGCGCCCTGCTCAGTGTGCGGGAAGCCGGCGGCGATGCCGTTGGCGGTGGTGGAGACGGGCTGGTCGCCGCTGGGGGCCGGGCCGGCGCCGGAGGGGGCGGTGGGGGTGGCGGCCGCCCCGTCCGCGGAGCGGCCGGCGGGGGCCGGGTCGGGCTTGCCGCGGTTGGCGATGGAGATCGCGACGACCAGCAGTGCGACGACCACGAGGACGGTCACCAGAGTGCGCAGCGGACGTGACTGACGGCCGTTCGGCTGGGAGGAGGGCTGTTCACCGACCGGCAGCCGCGTACGGGTGTGCGGCTGGTCGTCGGACAACGGCACGGCGGCCCTCCTGGTGCGGGGAGCCTGGGCGGCTCCGGGGCCCCTCCGCCCGTGGACGGGGGCGGAGGGCGGGTGGTGGATGGATTCCCGACGGGGTCGGCCACGTCCTCACGGGGACGTCACGGCTGTCCGATCGTCAGATCGCCATGCCGTAGACAATGGTGAACAGAGTGCCGAGTGATCCAATGATGAACACGCCGGTCAGACCGGCGATGATCAGTCCCTTGCCCTGCTCGGCGCCGAAGCTGTCGCGCATCGCGGTGGCGCCGATGCGCTGCTTGGCCGCGCCCCAGACGGCGATGCCGAGGCAGGCCAGGATGGCCACGGCCATCACGACCTCGACCATCACCCGGGCCTCGGAGCCGAGGCTCGCGAACGGGCCCCAGTCCGGGGCGATCCCGCCGATGATGGTGTCGATATTCGGCTTCTTAGGAGGCTCCTCGGCCAGGTGGCCGATCGCGATGCTGTCCACGCTGCTCAGGTTCATTTCCATCTCACCGCCCGATCAGGCAAATTCAAGGGCCACGACCCCGTCCGCGCGAAGGGTCCGAACCTATTCTTGGCCAGATCTGATGTCGACTTGGCTACTTCTCGCGGATTGGTCGTGAGGCATCGGACACGTACGCGAGGATGTCCACCGTACGAAGGATAGCGCTCACTCTTTGTATCTCTGATGATTGCGGTGAGCAACGCCTTCCGGGACACTTCGACTGACGATTCGTCGGGATGGTGCTGATGGTACTCCGGAAGGCCGGTACGGCCGCCGCCGCTGCGGGAGTTGTCGCGATCGGCTTCGTCGGTCTGGTGACGGTCGGGACGTATGCGGCCAGCGGTACGCCGCAGCAGTCGGCCAATCGCGCCGCCCTCTCCCGGGGAACCGTTCCGGCGGCCTACCAGGGGCCGATCGAGCAGTGGGGCTCGCTCTGTCCGGAGATCTCCCCGCCGATGCTCGCGGCACAGCTCTACCAGGAAAGCGGTTTCGACCCGGGCGCCCGATCGCCCGTGGGCGCACAGGGAATGGCGCAGTTCATGCCGGCGACCTGGGCGACATACGGCACCGACGGCAACAATGACGGCCGCAGGGACGTCTGGGACCCGTTCGACGCCATCGCCTCGGCGGCGACGTTCGACTGCGCGCTCGCCAAGGACGTCGCCGGTGTGCCGGGCGACCGCCAGGCCAACGTCCTGGCCGCGTACAACGCCGGTCCGTACGCGGTGACGAAGTACAACGGGATCCCGCCGTACCGGGAGACCCAGGGTTACGTGCGGAACATCCAGGCCATGGCCCGCAGTTTCACCGCGCCGACCGCGCCGGTGGAGGTCTCCCAGCAGTCCGCCGGCGCCATCTACTTCGCGCAGACGAAGCTCGGCACGCCGTACCTGTGGGGCGGCGAGGGGCTGCCCTCGCAGAACGGGCGGTTCGACTGCTCGGGGCTCACCCAGGCCGCGTACGCCAGCGTGGGCATCACGCTGCCCCGGGTGGCCAACGACCAGTGGTACGCCGGCCCGCACCCCTCGCGGGACCAGCTGCGCCCGGGGGACCTGGTGTTCTGGGCGACCGACCTGAGCGACCCGCGCAGCATCCACCACGTCGGCATCTACGTCGGCGGCGGCTACATGATCGACGCTCCGCACACCGGCGCGGTGATCCGCTACGACAAGATCGACACCAAGGAGTACATCGGCGCCACCCGGGTCACCACGGACGGCGCCCAGGCGCTGCCGGGCCGCAACGCGGACGGCAGCATCACCGCACCGAGCCGCCCCGGCGAGCCCGCCCCCGCCACCCCCGCCACCCCCGCCCCGGCCGCACCGGCGCCGGCCGCCCTGACCACCCCCGACCCCTCCTCCGCGGCGGCCCGACCCGCCCCGACAGGTCCAGGTCAAAACAGCGCAAAGAGCTGACCCGTCCCGGACCTCCGGGTGTGAGTGCGCTGTGGACGCTGAGTCAAGTTTCCATAACCGCCAGTTTCCGTGGAACGCTGTGCACCGGTTATGACGTTGTGTCCGGTGGTCCGCCGTCACCCGCCTGAACAGGGCGGGGCGCAGCGGACCACGGCCGGAACGACCAGGTGCAGCGGACCAGAAGGAGGTGCGGCGTGTCGACGCCGCTTGCCGACACGACCAACCCCGACCTCGGCCTGCTCTACGCCGTCAACGGCCTGGCCAAGCGCTCCCCGGAGTGGCTGGACCACCTGGTCTCCTGGATCGGCGAGTACGGCATCCTGATCGGCCTGGCCCTGCTGGGCCTGGTCGGCTGGCTGCAGGCGAGACGCCGGCCGGACGCACCGGTGGCCGTCGCCGGGCTGCTCTGGGCCCCGCTGGCCACCGCCGTCGCCGAGTTGGCCAACCTGCCGATCGCCGCCATCGTCGACCGCCCGCGCCCCTTCGTCGACCACACCGGGCTGGACGTCCTGGTCGAGGGCAAGGCGGGCACGCACTCCTTCGTCAGCGACCACTCGACCATGTCGATGGGCATCGCGGTGGGACTGTTCCTGGTCAACCGGAAGCTCGGCTGGATCGCCGGCGGCCTCGCCCTGCTGCAGGGCTTCTGCCGGATGTACATGGGCGTCCACTACCCCACCGACGTGATCGGCGGCTTCGCCCTCGCCACCGCGGTCGTGCTGCTGCTGGCGCCGATCGCGATGGCCGTGCTGGTGCCGCTCTGCCACGCGCTGAGCCGCACCGCCGTCGCCCCGCTGATCCGGGCCCCCCAGGGCGGGCCGCGACCGCGCGGTGGACGCAAGCGCGGCGGCGGGCGCGGCGCCGTCCGGGCCGACGAGCAGCCGCCGGAGTCCGACCTCGCGGCCTGAGCCACCGCGCCCGGCCCGGGCCTCCCGGCGGCTTCGCCGGAGGCCGGGCACGAAGGGGCCGGGCACGAACCGGCCCGGGCGGACCGGCCCTGACACGAACCGGCCCGGGCAGAACAGTCCCGGGCAGCACGAGCCCGGCCGCGAAGGCCGGAGCAGGGACGCTACGCCGGGTCGTGGTTCTCGGCCAGGTGGTCGGCGGCCTCGCGTCTGGCCAGGTCCCGGGAGCGGCGGGCCGGTGAGAACCAGCCGCAGACGCAGCTCGCGTGGCAGAAGGAACCGCGCTCGCTGATCGCGACACGGTGCTCGGGCATCGGGGTGGTGCCGGGTACCGCCGGCAGCTCACTGTGCACGTACCTCACCGTAACGCGCTCCGGACCCGGCGCGCGACGCCCCGGTGCGCGCCGGGTACCGCGTAACCCCCGACACCCCAACTCGTTTGCCCGGAAAGAGCTCTGCCCACCCGGTGGTGGTCGGCGGAGCAGTCGGGCCCGAGGGGGTTGTGGCGAGGATGAATGTGACCGACGAGCAGCGCGACGGCCGGCGGCCGGGCCGCCCGCTGCACCAGCTGCGCTCGGCGGCCGGAGCCGTCGTACTCGCCGCCGCATTGGCCGGGCTGGCCGGCTGCTCGGGCGGTGCCACCGGCTCCGCCGGTTCGGCCGACCGGAAGACGGGCGCCCCCGACCAGCTCTCGGCGGACCCGCTGACGGCCGTCCGCAGCGCCGCCGACATCACCGGCCGGACCGGCTCCGCCCACGCGGCCACCGAGCTGGTCACCGAGTCCGCCGAGAAGAAGGCCGTCTTCACCGGTACCGGCGGGTACGACTACGTGAAGCGGATCGGGCGGCTGGAGGTGGCGGTGCCGCCCGGCGCGGCGACCACCGGGAATATCGTCGAGGTGGTTCTGCCGGGCACCGTCTACCTGCAGAACAGCGGCGCCAAGGTGCCCGAGGGCAAGTGGGTCAAGCTGGACGTGCGCCAGCTTCCGGACGGCAACCTCGTGAGCAGCGGCGCCACCGACCCGGCCTCCGCCGCCGGGGCGCTGCGCGGGGCGCAGAAGGCCGAGCTGGTCGGCCCCGAGACGGTCGGCGGCGTGCCGCTGAAGCACTACCGGGGCACCCTGGACCTCGCCAAGGCCGCCGAGGCGACCGGCGGCCGGGGCGGGGACGGCCTGCGGATGGGGGCTCAGACCTTCACCGTACGGGACGTCCCGTACGACGTCTGGCTGGACGAGCAGGGGCGGCTGCACAAGGTGGTCGAGGTCTACACCTTCGCCGGCGTGCCCGGCTCGAAGGAGGCGAAGGACCAGGTGAAGGTGACGTCGACGACCTCGCTGGCCGACTTCGGCAAGCCGGTGGAGGCGGCCGAGCCCGCGGCTGCGGACATCTACGCGATGAAGCCCACGGAGAGCCCGAAGTAACCGGACGCAGGGGCGCCGCCGGCGCCGGTGGGTCACCCGGGATCGCCCGGCCCACCCGTTTCGGCGGCCCCGAGATGGCCCGTCCGTGCCATGTGGGCGGGCTCCGAAGTGCCTAGGCTGGAGGGCGGGTGGCTGCCGCCCGGGCTGGCGAGGCACTGAAGGGGTGGTGCAGGTGGTGTCGTCCACGGGCGGCCGCAGCGGCGGCCACGACGACGCGGCCCTCGACGAGATCGACCTGGCCGGCGAGCTGATGATCGCCGCCACGGCCAGCACCGGCGACCGGCTGCCGACCGAGCGGATCGACGAGGTGCTGCTGGACCGGCCCGACGGCGGGGCGTCCGCCGACGGGCCGTCGGAACCGGGGAGCTGAGGGTCAGCTGCGCAGCAGCCGGCCGATCGCGGCGGTGGCCTCCGCCACCTTGGCGTCCAGTTCGGCGCCGCCCTCCTCGGCGGCCGCGGCGACGCAGTGCCGCAGGTGCTCCTCCAGCAGCGAGAGCGCGAAGGACTGCAGGGCCTTGGTGCCGGCCGAGACCTGGGTCAGCACGTCGATGCAGTAGACGTCCTCGTCGACCATCCGCTGGAGCCCGCGGATCTGGCCCTCGATCCGGCGCAGCCGCTTCAGGTGGGCGTCCTTCTGGGCGCTGTAGCCGTGCTGGCCGTGCCCCTGGCCGTGCCCGCCGTGGTGGGCGTGCGGCTCGGCCCCGGGCGTGTGGTCCGGCTCGGTGCGCGCTTCCGTCGTGGTCATCGGCCCGCCTTCGTATCAGTGCCTGGTGGCTGCGTCGACCTCCAGTGTCCAACACCGGGACCCCTCGTGGTGTTCCCCCGTAAGGGCTGACACCGCGGGGTTCCGTTCGCAGGACGGGGGCAATCGGAGCGAGGTTCCGTCAGACTGGGGGCTCGCGTCTGCACCCGTAAGTGCGGGCCGGATCCACCGCTGCGGCGGCCAATCGGAAGGGGAGGTTCCGGCTCCTCCTCCACCACCCCGTTTGCGTGATCGTGCTCGGTTGCACCTAGCATCGTTCAGTCCGAACCCCGCACATCGGAGATTTCCGTGCGTTTTAGCCTGACCCCGAAGGAGACGAGCTTCTACGACATGTTCGCCGCAGCCGCGGAGAACCTCGTCGTCGGATCGAAGCTCCTGCTGGAACTGCTGGGATCAGACGTGTCGACCCGCGCGGAGATCGTCGAGCGCATGCGCGCCGCCGAGCACGCCGGGGACGACACCACCCATGCCGTCTTCCACCAGCTGAACTCCTCCTTCATCACGCCCTTCGACCGCGAGGACATCTACAGCCTCGCCTCGTCGCTGGACGACATCATGGACTTCATGGAGGAGGCCGTCGACCTGGTCGTCCTCTACGACATCCAGACCCTGCCGAAGGGCATCGAGCAGCAGATCGAGGTGCTGGCGCGCGCCGCCGAGCTCACCGCCGAGGCGATGCCCAACCTGCGCAGCATGTCGAACCTCACCGAGTACTGGATCGAGGTCAACCGACTGGAGAACCAGGCGGACCAGATCCACCGCAAGCTGCTCGCCCACCTGTTCTCCGGCCAGTACGACGCCATCGAGGTGCTCAAGCTCAAGCAGGTCGTGGACGTCCTTGAGGAGGCGGCGGACGCGTTCGAGCACGTCGCCAACACGGTGGAGACCATCGCCGTCAAGGAGTCCTGACCCCCGTGGACACGGCAGCACTCATCGCCGTCATCGGCGTTGCGTTCTTCTTCACCTATACCAACGGCTTCCACGACTCGGCGAACGCCATCGCCACCTCGGTCTCCACCCGGGCGCTGACCCCGAAGGCCGCGCTCGCGATGGCCGCGGTGATGAACCTGGCCGGCGCCTTCCTCGGCAGCGGCGTGGCGCACACCGTCTCCAGCGGCATCATCGAGACGCCCAGCGGCAACCAGGGCCTGACGATCCTCTTCGCCGCGCTGATCGGGGCGATCGCCTGGAACCTGGTCACCTGGTACTTCGGCCTCCCGTCCTCCTCCTCGCACGCCCTCTTCGGCGGCATGGTGGGCGCGGCGCTGGCCGGCGGCACCGAGGTGATCTGGAGCGGTGTGATCGACAAGATCATCATCCCGATGATCGTCTCCCCGGTGGTCGGCCTGGTCGGCGGCTACCTGGTGATGCTGGCGATCCTCTGGATCTTCCGCCGGGCCAACCCGCACCGCGCCAAGCGCAACTTCCGCGTCGCCCAGACCGCCTCGGCCGCCGCCATGGCGCTCGCGCACGGCCTGCAGGACGCCCAGAAGACCATGGGCATCGTGGTGATGGCCCTGGTCATCTCCGGCAACCAGGCCACCTACGACATCCCGGTCTGGGTGAAGATCTCCTGCGCCACGATGCTCTCGCTGGGCACCTACGCGGGCGGCTGGCGGATCATGCGGACGCTCGGTCGCAAGATCATCGAGCTGGACCCGCCGCAGGGCTTCGCCGCCGAGACCACCGCCTCGATCGTCATGTACATCACCTCGTTCGTCTACAAGGCGCCCATCTCCACCACCCACGTGATCACCTCGGCGATCATGGGTGTCGGGGCCACCAAGCGGATCCGCGCGGTCCGCTGGGGCGTCGCGAAGAACATCGTGCTCGGCTGGTTCATCACGATGCCGGCGGCCGCCGTGGTCGCAGCGCTGATCTACTGGTTCGTCCACCTGTTCTGGGGCTGAGTCCCGGGGGCCGTGCTCCGGGGCCACGCCCCGGACCGCGGCCCCGGGCCGGCGGAACGGAACGCCCGGCCGGCGGACGGCCCGGGAAAGAACAGGGCCCGCCCCCACATCTCGGGGGCGGGCCCTTCTTCATACTTCGCGGCGGCACCGCCATGCAGCACCGCGAAGCAGCCTGTGGCGCGAGGCGTACTCCTCAGTCGGATCGGCCCGGCCGGAACGGCTCAACCGAAGCGGCTCGGCCGGAACGGCTCAACCGGATTCGGCTTAGCCGAAGCGGCCGGAGATGTAGTCCTCGGTGGCCTGGACCGACGGGTTGGAGAAGATCCGCTGGGTGTCGTCCAGCTCGATCAGCTTGCCCGGCTGGCCGACACCGGCCAGGTTGAAGAAGGCGGTGCGGTCGCTGACGCGGGCCGCCTGCTGCATGTTGTGCGTCACGATGACGATCGTGAACTGCTCCTTCAGCTCGCCGATCAGGTCCTCGATGGCGAGGGTGGAGATCGGGTCGAGGGCGGAGCAGGGCTCGTCCATCAGCAGGACCTGCGGCTCGACCGCGATGGCGCGGGCGATGCAGAGGCGCTGCTGCTGACCGCCGGAGAGGCCGGCGCCCGGCTTGTTCAGCCGGTCCTTGACCTCGTTCCAGAGGTTGGCGCCCTTGAGGGACTTCTCCACCACGCCGTCCAGGACGGACTTCTTGCGCACACCCGCGAGCTTCAGCCCGGCGACCACGTTGTCGTAGATCGACATGGTCGGGAACGGGTTCGGGCGCTGGAAGACCATGCCGACCGAGCGGCGGACGGCCACCGGGTCGACGTTCGAGGCGTACAGGTTCTCGTCGTCCAGGAGGACCTTGCCCTCGACGCGGGCGCCGGGGATCACCTCGTGCATGCGGTTGAGGGTCCGCAGGAAGGTGGACTTGCCGCAGCCGGAGGGGCCGATGAAGGCCGTCACGGAGCGGGGTTCGATGCTCATCGAGATGTCCTCGATGGCCTTGGTGTTGCCGTAGAAGGCCGACAGTCCGCTGACGTCGATGCGCTTGGCCATGATCCTTCGTCTTCTCTCAGTACTCGTACGTCAGTCGATCGGTCAGTGTCCGGCCTTGGGCGAGCGCCAGCGTGCGATGCCCCGGGCGATGAGGTTGAGCCCCATCACGAAGGCGATCAGCACCAGCGCGGCACCCCAGGCACGGGCGTAGCCGTAGTCGTTGTTCACCATCGCGTACTGCTGCCAGATGTACATCGGCAGCGACTGCTGCGGGCCGTCGAACGGGTTGTTGTTGATGTAGTCGGCACCGAACACCAGCATCAGCACCGGCGCGGTCTCACCCGTGATGCGGGCGACCGCCAGCATCACACCGGTGGTGATACCGCCGATGGCGGTGGGGATGACGATCCGCAGGATGGTCTTCCACTTCGGCACACCGAGCGCGTACGACGCCTCGCGCAGCTCGTTCGGGACGAGCTTCAGCATCTCCTCGGTGGAGCGGACCACCACCGGCATCATCAGGATCGCCAGCGCGAGGCTGCCCGAGAAGCCGGAGTAGTTGAAGCCGAGCGCGAGGTTCCAGAGGGAGAGGATGAACAGACCGGCGACGATCGACGGGACACCCGTCATGACGTCGACGAAGAAGGTGACCGCCTTGGCGAGCCGGCCGCGACCGTACTCCACCAGGTAGACGGCGGTCAGCAGACCGATCGGGGCGGCGATCAGGGAGGCCAGGAGGACCTGCTCCAGGGTGCCGATCAGCGCGTGGTAGATGCCACCGCCGGGGCCCGAGTTGAGCACGCCCTTCATGGAGTGGGTCAGGAAGTTCCCGTTCACCACCTCGGCGCCCTGCTGGATCGTGTAGATCGTCAGCGCGAGCAGCGGGATGACGGCCAGGATGAAGGCGACCCAGACCATCGAGGTGGCGAGCCGGTCCTTGGCCTGACGGCGGCCCTCGACCCGGGCGGCGAGCAGGTAGCTGATCGCCAGGAAGAGGACGGCGGAGATCAGGCCCCACTGGATGTGGCTCTCCAGGCCGCCGAGCACGCCGATGCCGCAGCCGAGGGCGATCGAGCCTGCGGCCACCGCGGCCGGCGCCCACTTCGGGAGCCGGTTGGCGGTCAGCGGGCGGCCGAGCGGGCGCGCGTCAGCCGGAACGCTAGTGGTCGCGGCGCTCATGCGTTGGCCCCCGAGTACTCCTTGCGGCGGGCGACGATCAGCCGCGCGGCACCGTTCACCAGCAGGGTGATCACGAACAGGACGAGGCCGGAGGCCATCAGCGCGTCCCGGCCGAAGGGCTGGGCCTCGCTGAACTTCAGCGCGATGTTCTGCGCGAAGGTGCCGCCGCCCGGGTCGAGCAGGTGCAGCGAGAGGACGCTGTTGGAGGAGAGCACCACCGCGACCGCGATGGTCTCGCCGAGCGCGCGGCCGAGGCCGAGCATCGAGGCCGAGATGATGCCCGGGCGGCCGAACGGCAGCACCGCGGTGCGGATCATCTCCCAGCGGGTCGCGCCGAGGGCGAGCGCCGCCTCCTCGTGCATCCGCGGGACCTGCCGGAAGACCTCACGACAGACCGCGGTGATGATCGGCAGGACCATGATCGCCAGCAGGATCCCGACGGTGAACAGGTTGCGCGGCGTGGTGCCGACCCGGGACTGGTCGAAGATGTACGTCCAGCCGAGGTACTGGTCCAGCCAGCTGGTCAGCCCGTCCAGGTGCGGGACGAGGAAGAGCGCGCCCCAGAGGCCGTAGATGATGCTGGGGACGGCCGCGAGCAGGTCCACCAGGTAGGCGAACGGCTGGGCGATCCGGCGCGGCGCGTAGTGCGAGATGAACAGCGCGATGCCGATGGCCACCGGAACGGCGATCGCCATCGCGATCACCGCGCTGACGATGGTGCCGAAGGCGAGGACGGCGATGCCGAAGACCGGCTTCACGCCGTCCGGCGTCCACTCGAAGGTGGTGAGGAAGTTGCCCTCGTTCTTGCTCAGGGCGATGCCCGAGCGCCAGGTCAGGAAGCCCGCGATGGCGGCCATGACGACCAGCAGCAGGATGCCCGACCCGCGGGACAGGTTCATGAAGATCTTGTCGCCGACGCGGCTGTCGCGCTTGCGGCGTTCCCTGCCTCGCGGGGGGGCAGGGGTGGATGAAGTCATTGGTCTACTCCGGTCTGGTGGTGCTGCCCCGAGGGGGCGGCACCCTGGCGGCGGTGCCCCGGACGTGTTGCAGGGTGTCGTGCTGTCCGGTGGAGCGGCCCCGGCCCCCCTCGTTCACGGGGCCGCTCCACCGGAGGTGCTGCGTGGATCAGGCCAGCGTCGGGATGACGGCGTTGACCTTGTCCGTCAGCTCCTTCGGCAGCGGGACGTAGCCCTTCTCGCCGATGGCCTTCTGACCGGCATCGCTCGCGCCGTAGGTCAGGAACGCCTTCAGGGTGTCGAGGGTGTCGGCCTTGTTGCCCTTGTCGCAGACGACCTCGTAGGTGACCAGGACGATCGGGTACGAGCCCTCGTCCTTGGTCGCGTAGTCGAGGGTCAGCGCCAGGTCGCTGCCGGTGCCGGCGATCTTGGCCTTGGCGAAGGTGTTGGCGGCGTTCGCGGCGGTGGCCTCGACCGGCTTGGCCGCACCGGTGGCGATCGCGGCGCTCTTCAGGTTGTTGGTCTGGGCGAACGACAGCTCGGCGTAGCTGATCGAGTTCTTGACCTGCTTCACCTGGGCCGAGACGCCGGCGGAGCCGTTGGCCGACTGGCCGCCCTTGCCCGCCCAGGTCTTGCTGGCCGGGTAGGACCAGGCGCCACCGGAGGTCTTGGCGAAGTACTTGGTCAGGTTGTCGGTGGTGCCGGAGTCGTCCGAGCGGTGGAAGGCCTGGATGTCGGCGTCCGGCAGCTTGGCGCCCGGGTTCAGGGCGGCGATCGCCGGGTCGTTCCACTTGGTGATCTGCGAGTCGAAGATCTTGGCGGTGGTCGGGCCGTCCAGGACCAGGTTGTCGACGCCCTCGACGTTGTAGACGATCGAGATCAGACCCGCGACGAGCGGCAGGTTGATGCCCTGGCCGCCGGTGCAGGCCGCCTTGCTGGCGTCGACCTCGGCCGGCTTCAGCGCCGAGTCGGAGCCCGCGAACTGGACCTTGCCCTGGGTGAACTGCTGGACACCGGCGCCGGAGCCGCCACCACCGTAGTTGATGGTCGCGCCGGAGCAGGCCGCGCCGAAGTTGGTCTTCCAGACGTCGATCGCGTTGCCCTGGGCGGTCGAACCCGCGGCGACCAGCGCGCTGGGCTTGCTGCCACAGTTGATCGCGGCGGCCGGGGCGGCCGATCCGCTGCCGGAAGCGGTCGTGTTGTTGTTCTCGTCCGAACCGCAGGCGGCGAGCGACAGCGAGCTGACGAGCGCCATGGCACCGATGGCGAGGGCCTTGGAGCGGCCGTTCCGCTGGAGCTTCACAGGGGTGTCCCTTTCTGTGGCATTGCCCGGCACGCGGGCCGCGTGAACGCGGCGGAGCGCGGGTTTTGCTGTGGTCCGGGGCCCGTTCGGCCCTCCGGTGTACCCGAAGTTAGGCCGGGCAAGTGACACGTCAGCCGGTCCGAAGTGAACGGAGAGTGAACCTCGAACGGATGGCAGGAAACTACGTCAGGTAGTAACGGTTGCGTCACGGCAAGGGCGCGGGGAGATCACTACCATGATTCCTCCACAGGCCTGACCTCGTCCGACCCACCGGCCACCCGGGCCCCGTCCCGGCCGTCACCGCGGTCCCGGCACACGCAACGGCACCGGGACACCGCACCCGTCGCACCGGACACCCACCGCAACGGTGGCACAGCGCAACGACGGCACGGCGCGGCGGTGGCACGGCCGAACGACGGCACGGCCCAAGGACGGAACTGCGCAACGGCCGCACGGCGCTACCGCACCGGGCGGGCGCCCAACAGCTCCAGCAGCGCGTCCACCAGCACCCGGTCCCGCTCGTGCGTCAGCCGGGCCCGGGCCTTGCCTGCCGGCAGCCACTCCAGCCGGTCCACCTCCCGGCTCGGCCGGAACGCCCCCGCCCCCGGCACCGCCGCCCAGTACCGGACCTCCTTCGGCCGCCCCTGCGCCAGGTAGTGCTGGGTCGGCAGCTCCGCCCCCAGCACGCAGGAGAAGCCGGTCTCCTCCCACACCTCGCGCAGCGCCGCCTCGACCACGCCCTCCCCCGGGTCGAGCTTGCCCTTCGGCAGGCTCCAGTCGTCGTACTTGGGCCGGTGGATCACCGCGATCCGCGGCCGACCCAGCCGACCGCTCTTCTTCGGCCGCCCCGGCAACCAGAGCACCGCACCCGCCGCGAGGATCACCGGCGCCCGACCGGCGGACGCCGGGGTGTCCCGCGAAGCGGTGGAACGGGTCCGGGCGGGACCCTCGGCCTGCTCGGTGCTCAGGCGGTTGCGCAACTCATGCCATCCGGGGTGCGGGGGTGTGCCCCCAGCCCTCGGCCGGGGGGATCTCCAGCCAGCCGTCCAGGCCTGGCGGGAGCTCGGGCCACTGGCGGCCGAAGGCGTACCGGGCCGCCTCCACCTCCAGTCGTTGATCAGCATGCACCACCCCGAGCACGTACGCGGTCGCGGGTGTGATCCTGGGCGTCCGTGCCGCGGTGGCCGCGGTGACCGCCGCGTCCGAGGCGTCCTGGTGCCGCGCCAGCACCTCGTCCAGCTCGTCCAGCTCGGCGGCCGGCCGGCTGCACACCTCCAGCGCGTACCGGGCCCGCTTCACCAGGATCCGCACCCGGTGCCACGGGGCGTCGTCCGCCGCCAGCGCCGTGTCCGCGTCCATCGAGCCGCGGGCCGTCGGCACCGAACCGAGCCGGCGCAGCCCGTCCCCGCCGTACGGCGTGGCGGCGCGCTGCAGCGGCAGCTGCTGGGTGCTGGCGGTCAGCGCGGTGAACGCCGCCGCGGCCTGCGGCAGCAGCACCGCCCCGGCCCGGCCGGCCGCCGCGTCCAGCAGCGGCGCCTCCGCCACCAGCAGGGTCATCCGGTCCGCCAGCGCGTGCAGCCGCGCGGAGCGGAGCTCCTGCAGGACGGTCGAGTGGGCCCTGGTCCGGGCCAGGGTCAGCTGGCGGTCGAGCAGCGCCCGCGCCTTCGGCGCCCCCGCGTGCCCGGCCAGCATCCCCGGCCCGTCCGCCTCCGTGCCGGCGAGCGCGTCCAGCGCCCCCAGCAGCCGGGCCGACCGGCGGACGTACCCCGGCTCCAGCGCCAGCAGGTTCAGCAGCCAGCGCAGCTCGGTGCGCGACTCCTGCGCCCAGGACTGCTCGAACGTCGCACCGAAGGTGTGCAGCAGCCCGCCGATCCGCCGCACCGCCCGCAGCAGGTCGGCCGTCCCGGCGGACGGCACGGCCGCCGTCCCCGGTCTCGCGCCGACCTCGCCCACCGCCGTCGGCAGGGCGCGGAGGAACGCGCCCGCCTGCGCGGTGAGATGGCTGGAGAGGATGTCCCCGGCGGTCGCGGTGGAGGCCGCCTGGGCCGTCATCGGCGCATCGGTCATGGCTAGGTAGATCCCCGTTCCCCCGGGGCCGTCCCCCGGGGCTGGTGGCCGACCGCTGTGGCGGGTCCCGACCGCTCAGCGGCTCGCATCGGTGGCTCGCGTCGGCATCAGTGGCTCACGTCGGTGGGTCGCGTCCGTGCGTCGTGGCGGCGACGCACGGTCACCGGGCGGCGGCCGCCCGGCGGCGCTGGCGCGAGTCGATGAGCAGGTCCTGGACGTGCCGCAGCGGCTTGCCCTCGGTGTCCTGGGCATGACGGGTCCAGGTGCCGTCCGGCCCCAGGTGCCAGGACTCGGTCTCGTCCGACACCCCGAGGTCGATCAGCCCGGACAGCTCCGCCCGGTGTGCCTGGTCGGTGATCCGCAGCAGCGCCTCGATCCGGCGGTCCAGGTTCCGGTGCATCATGTCCGCGCTGCCGATCCAGACCTCCGGATCGCCGTTGTTGCCGAACACGAAGATCCGCGAGTGCTCCAGGAACCGCCCCAGGATGCTGCGGACCCGGACGTTCTCGCTGAGCCCCGGCACGCCCGGGCGGATCGCGCAGATCCCGCGCACCCAGACGTCCACCGGCACCCCCGCCTGGGAGGCCCGGTAGAGCGCGTCGATGACCGCCTCGTCGACGATGGAGTTGACCTTGAGCTTCACGAAGGCCGGGCGGCCCTCCTTGTGGTGGGCGATCTCGTTGTGGATCCGCGAGATCAGCCCGTCCCGCAGGCCGCGCGGCGCGGTCAGCAGGCGGCGGTAGGACTCGCGGCGCGAGTAGCCGGAGAGCCGGTTGAAGAGGTCCGAGAGGTCGGCCCCGACCTGCGGGTCCGTGGTCAGCAGGCCGAGGTCCTCGTAGAGCCGGGCCGTCTTCGGGTGGTAGTTGCCGGTGCCCACGTGCGAGTAGCGGCGCAGGGTGTCGCCCTCCTGGCGCACCACCAGCGACAGCTTGCAGTGCGTCTTCAGGCCCACCAGGCCGTAGACCACGTGGCAGCCGGCCTCCTCCAGCTTGCGGGCCCACTTGATGTTCGCCTGCTCGTCGAAGCGCGCCTTGATCTCGACCAGGACGAGCACCTGCTTGCCGGACTCCGCCGCGTCGATCAGCGCGTCCACGATCGGCGAGTCACCGGAGGTCCGGTACAGCGTCTGCTTGATCGCCAGCACGTCAGGGTCGGCCGCGGCCTGCTCCAGGAAGGCCTGCACCGAGGTGGAGAAGCTGTCGTACGGGTGGTGCAGCAGCACGTCCCGCTCGCGCATCGCGGCGAAGATGTCCGGCTGCGAGGCCGACTCGACGTCGGTCAGGCCGCGGGCCGTCCCCGCCACGAACTTCGGGTACTTCAGCTCCGGCCGGTCCAGGTCGGCGATGCCGAACAGACCGGTGAGGTCGAGCGGACCGGGCAGCGGGAAGACCTCCGCCTCGGTGATGTTCAGCTCCCGCACCAGCAGGTCCAGGATGTAGGGGTCGATCGACTCCTCGACCTCCAGGCGGACCGGCGGGCCGAAGCGCCGCCGCATCAGCTCCTTCTCCAGCGCCTTGAGGATGTTCTCGGTGTCGTCCTCCTCGACCTCCAGGTCCTCGTTGCGGGTCACCCGGAAGGCGTGGTGGGCGAGCACCTCCATCCCCGGGAACAGCTCCTCCAGGTGCGCGCCCATGACGTCCTCCAGCGGCACGTACCGCTGCGGGGAGGCCTCCAGGAAGCGCGCGAGGGACTGCGGGACCTTCACGCGGGCGAAGTGCTTGTGCCCGGACACCGGGTTGCGCACGACGACCGCGAGGTTGAGGGAGAGTCCCGATATGTACGGGAAGGGGTGGGCCGGGTCCACCGCGAGCGGGGTGAGCACCGGGAAGATCTTCTGCCGGAAGAGCGTGTGCAGGCGGGCCTGCTCCTTCTCCGCGAGCTCGGCCCAGCGGGCCACCTCGATGCCCTCGGCGGCGAGGTCCGGCAGGACCTCCTGCTGGAAGGCGGCGGCGTGCCGCGCCATCAGCTCGCGGGACCTCGTCCAGATCAGGTCGAGCACCTCGCGCGGCTGCAGGCCCGAGGCACTGCGCTGGGCCACGCCGGTGGCGATCCGGCGCTTCAGGCCGGCCACCCGGACCATGAAGAACTCGTCCAGGTTGCTGGCGAAGATCGCCAGGAACTTGGCCCGCTCCAGCAGCGGGATGGACGGGTCCTCGGCCAGCTCCAGGACGCGCTCGTTGAAGGCGAGCCAGCTGCGCTCGCGGTCCAGGAAGCGGCCCTGGGGCAGCTCCTCGAAGTCCTTGCCGTCGGCGGCCGGCAGCTCCGGCGGTATCCCCAGCGCACTCGACATCCGGGCCGGCGGGGACAGCGGGGCAGGGACGGGGCGGGGGATGCTCATGGGCTCCAGCTCCTCCAGCGGGACGGCGTCCGGTCGCGAAAGACTCAACGGGCCGTCGCCCTCGCCCGGTACCAGCGCCCACCCACCCGGCGCGGTCGCTACAGCACCGGCCGGTGAATGTCGGCCGGTGCTGCACGAGCGAGACACTACGGACTTCATCCTGTGATCTTCGCGGCAGCAATTGAATCCACGGTAAACACCGCATGGCCAGGAGGAAAGCTGAGTCGGTCGGGGCCGGGGCCGTACGACCCACCAATTGCCCGGGACCCGTTCCTCCGCTATGGCCCCGGGCGCCCGCCCGGCTGTCTCCCGGGCTGTCACCCGGGTCCTGGCACGGCCTCGGCGCGGGCTCGGACCCGGCCCCGGCCCGTGGCGGCTCTGTGGCCGGCTCGTGGCCGGCTCGTGGCCCGGTCAGGCCTACCGACCGCCTCGGTACGCGGCGCGGTACATGAGGTCCACCTCGTGGATGGCGAACCCCAGTCGTTCATATACCCGCACGGCTGCCGCATTGTCGGCGTCGACGTACAGAAGTACGGTCGCCAGACCGCGCTCGCCCGGGTCGCCGCCGGTCAGGTGACGCAGACCCGCCGCGGTGAGCGCACGGCCGAGGCCACTGCCCTGCTCCGCCGGGTCCACACCGACGACGTACACCTCGCCGAGGGCGGGCTCGGTGGCGGTCGCCGGATGCATCTTCGTCCAGTGGAAGCCGACCACCTTGTCGTCACGGGTGGCGAGGAAGAAGCCCGCCGGGTCGAACCACGGCTCGGCCAGCCGGTCGGCGAGGTCCCGCTCGGTCCAGGCCCCCTGCTCGGGGTGGTGGGCGAAGGCCAGGGCGTTCAGCCGCAGCCACTCGGCGTCGTCCTCACCGGGCCGGAAGGTCCGCAGCTCGACGCCGTCCGGCAGGGAGACCTCCTCGGTCTGCGGTCCGGTCCGCCGCATCTGCCGCAGTTCGCGGACCAGCTCGGCGCCGTACTGCTCGGCCAGGTGCCGGGCCGCGGGATGACCGCCGTGCACCCAGAAGTCCACGTGGTCGCGGCCCGCCCGGTGCGCCTCGGCCAGCACCGCGTCGACCAGGGGACGGCCGTGGCCGCGGCCGCGTGCCCCCGGAGCCACCACCAGTTCGGCGGCGGGGTTCCCCGCGGCGGCGCCCTGCGGCACCTCCAGCTGGCCGTAGCCGACATCGGCCCGCGGGCCCTGCACGAAGTGCACCACGCCGGGCCGGCCGTCCTCGGCCGAACGCAGCCTGAGCCGTCCCTGCTCGGAGACCGCCGCCCGGCCGTCCGTCTCCTGGGCGTGGGCCAGCACGCGCAGCGCACCGTCACGCTGTTCGGGCCGCAGCACCTCGTTCGCGACCACGGCCCCCTCGTCGGTCGCCGGCGTGCCGTTGTAGAACCGCTGCTCCTGCTGTTCGTCCATGTCCTGACGATACGTCACCGGAAACGCAAAGAACCCCCGATCCATGAATGGATCGGGGGTTCTTCAGAAGAATTGTTCGGCGGCGTCCTACTCTCCCACAGGGTCCCCCCTGCAGTACCATCGGCGCTGTGAGGCTTAGCTTCCGGGTTCGGAATGTAACCGGGCGTTTCCCTCACGCTATGACCACCGAAACACTATGAAACTATCTGCCGCCCACCCGCAGAGCGGTGGGGGTCGTTGTTTCAGAACAACACAGTGGACGCGAGCAACTGAGGACAAGCCCTCGGCCTATTAGTACCGGTCAACTCCACCCCTCACAGGGCTTCCATATCCGGCCTATCAACCCAGTCGTCTACTGGGAGCCTTACCCTCTCAAGGAGGTGGGAGTGCTCATCTCGAAGCAGGCTTCCCGCTTAGATGCTTTCAGCGGTTATCCCTCCCGAACGTAGCCAACCAGCCATGCCCTTGGCAGAACAACTGGCACACCAGAGGTTCGTCCGTCCCGGTCCTCTCGTACTAGGGACAGCCCTTCTCAACACTCCTACGCGCACAGCGGATAGGGACCGAACTGTCTCACGACGTTCTAAACCCAGCTCGCGTACCGCTTTAATGGGCGAACAGCCCAACCCTTGGGACCTACTCCAGCCCCAGGATGCGACGAGCCGACATCGAGGTGCCAAACCATCCCGTCGATATGGACTCTTGGGGAAGATCAGCCTGTTATCCCCGGGGTACCTTTTATCCGTTGAGCGACGGCGCTTCCACAAGCCACCGCCGGATCACTAGTCCCTACTTTCGTACCTGCTCGACCCGTCAGTCTCACAGTCAAGCTCCCTTGTGCACTTACACTCAACACCTGATTGCCAACCAGGCTGAGGGAACCTTTGGGCGCCTCCGTTACCCTTTAGGAGGCAACCGCCCCAGTTAAACTACCCACCAGACACTGTCCCTGATCCGGATCACGGACCCAGGTTAGACATCCAGCACGACCAGAGTGGTATTTCAACGACGACTCCACAACAACTGGCGTTGCTGCTTCAAAGTCTCCCACCTATCCTACACAAGCCGAACCGAACACCAATATCAAGCTATAGTAAAGGTCCCGGGGTCTTTCCGTCCTGCTGCGCGAAACGAGCATCTTTACTCGTAATGCAATTTCACCGGGCCTATGGTTGAGACAGTCGAGAAGTCGTTACGCCATTCGTGCAGGTCGGAACTTACCCGACAAGGAATTTCGCTACCTTAGGATGGTTATAGTTACCACCGCCGTTTACTGGCGCTTAAGTTCTCAGCTTCGCCCCACCGAAATGGAGCTAACCGGTCCCCTTAACGTTCCAGCACCGGGCAGGCGTCAGTCCGTATACATCGCCTTACGGCTTCGCACGGACCTGTGTTTTTAGTAAACAGTCGCTTCTCGCTGGTCTCTGCGGCCACCCCCAGCTCGGAGTGCAAGACTCGTCACCAGGAATGGCCCCCTTCTCCCGAAGTTACGGGGGCATTTTGCCGAGTTCCTTAACCATAGTTCACCCGAACGCCTCGGTATTCTCTACCTGACCACCTGAGTCGGTTTGGGGTACGGGCCGCCATGAAACTCGCTAGAGGCTTTTCTCGACAGCATAGGATCATCCACTTCACCACAATCGGCTCGGCATCAGGTCTCAGCCTTAATGTGAGGCGGATTTGCCTACCTCACGGCCTACACCCTTACCCCGGGACAACCACCGCCCGGGCTGGACTACCTTCCTGCGTCACCCCATCGCTCACCTACTACCCCGTTGGGTCACCGGCTCCACCACGTCCCTTTGTCCGAAGACTCCGGGCCGGCTTCACGGGCTTAGCATCAAGAGGTTCAGCGTTGGCGCTTCAAAGCGGGTACGGGAATATCAACCCGTTGTCCATCGACTACGCCTGTCGGCCTCGCCTTAGGTCCCGACTTACCCTGGGCAGATCAGCTTGACCCAGGAACCCTTGGTCAATCGGCGCAAGAGTTTCCCACTCTTGTATCGCTACTCATGCCTGCATTCTCACTCGTATACCGTCCACGACTGGTTTCCACCGCCGCTTCACCCGGCACACGACGCTCCCCTACCCATCACAGCAGGCGTTGGCCCTTCATGCTGCAATGACACGACTTCGGTGGTGTGCTTGAGCCCCGCTACATTGTCGGCGCGGAATCACTTGACCAGTGAGCTATTACGCACTCTTTCAAGGGTGGCTGCTTCTAAGCCAACCTCCTGGTTGTCTCTGCGACTCCACATCCTTTCCCACTTAGCACACGCTTAGGGACCTTAGTCGGTGTTCTGGGCTGTTTCCCTCTCGACCATGGAGCTTATCCCCCACAGTCTCACTGCCACGCTCTCACTTACCGGCATTCGGAGTTTGGCTAAGGTCAGTAACCCGGTGAGGCCCATCGCCTATCCAGTGCTCTACCTCCGGCAAGAAACACGTGACGCTGCACCTAAATGCATTTCGGGGAGAACCAGCTATCACGGAGTTTGATTGGCCTTTCACCCCTAACCACAGGTCATCCCCCAGGTTTTCAACCCTGGTGGGTTCGGTCCTCCACACGGTCTTACCCGCGCTTCAACCTGCCCATGGCTAGATCACTCCGCTTCGGGTCTTGGGCATGCAACTCAAACGCCCTATTCGGACTCGCTTTCGCTACGGCTACCCCACACGGGTTAACCTCGCTACACACCGCAAACTCGCAGGCTCATTCTTCAAAAGGCACGCAGTCACGGCCAGCAGGCAAGCCCACTGACGACGCTCCCACGGCTTGTAGGCACACGGTTTCAGGTACTATTTCACTCCGCTCCCGCGGTACTTTTCACCATTCCCTCACGGTACTATCCGCTATCGGTCACCAGGGAATATTTAGGCTTAGCGGGTGGTCCCGCCAGATTCACACGGGATTTCTCGGGCCCCGTGCTACTTGGGAGATGAGCAAGCAAGCCGTACAGATTTCGCCTACGGGGTCTTACCCTCTACGCCGGACCTTTCGCATGTCCTTCGACTATCCATACGGTTTCTGACTCGCCCAGCCGCCGGCAGACGACTGAAGCTCATTCCCACAACCCCCAAGCGGCAACCCCTGCCGGGTCTCACACCACTTGGGTTTAGCCTCATCCGGTTTCGCTCGCCACTACTCCCGGAATCACGGTTGTTTTCTCTTCCTGCGGGTACTGAGATGTTTCACTTCCCCGCGTTCCCTCCACACTGCCTATGTGTTCAGCAGCGGGTGACAGCCCATGACGACTGCCGGGTTTCCCCATTCGGACACCCCCGGATCAAAGCTCGGTTGACAGCTCCCCGGGGCCTATCGTGGCCTCCCACGTCCTTCATCGGTTCCTGGTGCCAAGGCATCCACCGTGCGCCCTTAAAAACTTGGCCACAGATGCTCGCGTCCACTGTGCAGTTCTCAAACAACGACCAGTCACCCACCTCCAAGACACCCGAAGGCACCTCTTCAGTGAGACCGGCATCCATGAGGCAACTTCCGTTCCCTCAGGACCCAACAACGTGCCCGACACACCAGACGGTGCTCTGTGTTCCACGCCGAAGCAGTACTAACAGGCCCTACCTGATGTGCCGAATAGTCAACGTTCCACCCATGAGCGAGCACTCCGGGACGTTCGCCCGAAGCTGCTATGTGCTCCTTAGAAAGGAGGTGATCCAGCCGCACCTTCCGGTACGGCTACCTTGTTACGACTTCGTCCCAATCGCTGGTCCCACCTTCGACGGCTCCTCCCCTTACGGGTTAGGCCACCGGCTTCGGGTGTTACCGACTTTCGTGACGTGACGGGCGGTGTGTACAAGGCCCGGGAACGTATTCACCGCAGCATGCTGATCTGCGATTACTAGCAACTCCAACTTCATGGGGTCGAGTTGCAGACCCCAATCCGAACTGAGGCCGGCTTTTTGGGATTCGCTCCGCCTCGCGGCATCGCAGCCCTTTGTACCGACCATTGTAGCACGTGTGCAGCCCAAGACATAAGGGGCATGATGATTTGACGTCGTCCCCACCTTCCTCCGAGTTGACCCCGGCAGTCTCCTGTGAGTCCCCATCACCCCGAAAGGCATGCTGGCAACACAGAACAAGGGTTGCGCTCGTTGCGGGACTTAACCCAACATCTCACGACACGAGCTGACGACAACCATGCACCACCTGTATACCGACCACAAGGGGGCGCCTATCTCTAGACGTTTCCGGCATATGTCAAGCCTTGGTAAGGTTCTTCGCGTTGCGTCGAATTAAGCCACATGCTCCGCTGCTTGTGCGGGCCCCCGTCAATTCCTTTGAGTTTTAGCCTTGCGGCCGTACTCCCCAGGCGGGGAACTTAATGCGTTAGCTGCGGCACCGACGACGTGGAATGTCGCCAACACCTAGTTCCCAACGTTTACGGCGTGGACTACCAGGGTATCTAATCCTGTTCGCTCCCCACGCTTTCGCTCCTCAGCGTCAGTAATGGCCCAGAGATCCGCCTTCGCCACCGGTGTTCCTCCTGATATCTGCGCATTTCACCGCTACACCAGGAATTCCGATCTCCCCTACCACACTCTAGCCTGCCCGTATCGAATGCAGACCCGGGGTTAAGCCCCGGGCTTTCACATCCGACGCGACAGGCCGCCTACGAGCTCTTTACGCCCAATAATTCCGGACAACGCTCGCACCCTACGTATTACCGCGGCTGCTGGCACGTAGTTAGCCGGTGCTTCTTCTGCAGGTACCGTCACTTGCGCTTCTTCCCTGCTGAAAGAGGTTTACAACCCGAAGGCCGTCATCCCTCACGCGGCGTCGCTGCATCAGGCTTTCGCCCATTGTGCAATATTCCCCACTGCTGCCTCCCGTAGGAGTCTGGGCCGTGTCTCAGTCCCAGTGTGGCCGGTCGCCCTCTCAGGCCGGCTACCCGTCGTCGCCTTGGTAGGCCATTACCCCACCAACAAGCTGATAGGCCGCGGGCTCATCCTGCACCGCCGGAGCTTTCCACCAACCCCCATGCGGAGGAAGGTCATATCCGGTATTAGACCCCGTTTCCAGGGCTTGTCCCAGAGTGCAGGGCAGATTGCCCACGTGTTACTCACCCGTTCGCCACTGATCCACCCCGAAGGGCTTCACCGTTCGACTTGCATGTGTTAAGCACGCCGCCAGCGTTCGTCCTGAGCCAGGATCAAACTCTCCGTGAATGCTTGCCCGTAATCGGGCGGCACACTCGCGTTGAGCGGCACGGCAACCACCGGAATAGGGCGGCCCCGCGCACTGCGTCCTCGCTGTGTTATTTCAAAAGGAATCTCCAACCCCAGAGAATCTGAGGCCGGGGATGTCAACATATCTGGCGTTGACTTTTGGCACGCTGTTGAGTTCTCAAGGAACGGACGCTTCCTTCAGGCGGCTTTCACACCGGCCCTCCGGGCGCTTCGTTCTTTCGTGTTTCCAGCTTATCAGATGTTTTCCGCTCCGTTTCCGGGGCTTCGTTCATCCAACTCGCCGGTGTCTTCTGGGGCTTGACGCCCTGTCCGACGTTTCAAACTCTAGCCGATCCCCGCCCCGAAAGGCGAATCCGGCCGCAACCCGATAAACGCACACACCGAATAGACCCCGACCCGAACAGGAACGCGACAAAGCGCAATCCAGCCCGAAGGGGAAGGAGTGGTGTTTCAAGGGATTGGCCGCCCCGGGACCGTCCGCGCAGATGCGTGTCCGGTGCTCCCTGTCAGGCAACTCGAAGAACACTAGACCTCTCGGGAGGGCGAGTCAACCCCCGGCCGTGGCTCGTCGGCCGGCTCCTGAGCCGGGTGTCCCTGCTCCGGGTCGGCGGCCTGCTCCCCCGGCAGCTGGAACGCGAGCACGGCGACGTCGTCGTCGTGCTCCGCGGTGACGCCCATGGCCCGCAGCAGCCGGGCGCAGACCACCTCGGGGGCGCCGACCGCTCCGGTGAGGGTGCGGGCGAGCAGGTCGAGGCCCTGGTCGATGTCCTCGTCCCGCCGCTCCACCAGGCCGTCCGTATAGAGGACGCCGGTGGTTCCGGGGAGCAGGCGCAGGGTGTGCGAGACGTGGACGCCGCCGCCGGTGCCCAGCGGCGGCCCGTTCTGCTCCTCACTGCGCAGAACGGTGCCGTCCGGGCAGCGCAGCAGCATCGGGAGGTGGCCGGCCGAGGCGTACGTGAGGGTGCGGCGCTTCGGGTCCCAGACGGCGTAGCTGCAGGTGGCGATCTGGTTGGCGTCGATCTCCATGGCGAGGCCGTCGAGCAAGCGCATCACCTCGTGCGGAGGGAGATCGAGTCGGGCGTAGGCGCGGACGGCGGTGCGGAGCTGCCCCATGACCGCGGCGGCGCGCAGTCCACGTCCCATGACGTCGCCGATGACCAGGGCGGTCCGGCCGCCGTCGATGGCGATGACGTCGTACCAGTCGCCGCCGACGGCGGCCTCGGCGCCACCGGGCTGGTAGGTGGCGGCGACCCGGAGGTCCGCGGGCTGGTCGAGCTTCTGCGGGAGCAGGCTGCGCTGCAGGGTGACGGCGGCCTCGCGCTGGCGGCGTTCGGCCTCGCGCAGGCGGGTGGCGGCGAGGACCTGGTCGGTGACCTCGGCGGCGAAGATGAGGACGCCGGCCGGGGGTGCGTCCTTGTGGTCGCCGGTGTCGTCCGGCTCGGCGCGGTGGTCGTGTCGGCTGAGCGGGACGCAGGAGACGTTGTAGTAGCGGTTCCCGGTGAGGCCGAGGATGCAGCGGGCCTTGACGCTGCGCGGACGGCCGCCGCGGATGACCTGGTCCATCAGCGGCAGCACGCCCATGGTGCCGAGCTCGGGCAGGGCGTCGCAGGCGGGCAGGCCGGCCTGGCGCTCGCCGAAGAGTTCGCGGTAGGCGCGGTTGGCGTAGCCGAGCTGGTGGAGCGGGCCGTAGGTGACGGCGACCGGGGCGGGGATGCGGTTGAGCACCTCGCGCAGCTCCTGGGGGCGCTGCGGGTCGAGCAGCTCGGTCGGGCCTGCCGGGGTGGCGGGGTCGCGGGGGCCGGGGACCACGACGTCGCCGGAGGGCACGCCCTGGTCGGTGCCGCTCCCGCCGGACGGGGCGGCACGCCAAGGGACTCCGGTGAGCCGGGCGCTCCAGCGCATGAGGTTCAAACGACGGCCGCTTCCTCGGGTTCCATGCATATCATCACTTTTTGTGTGCGCACTGACACACGGGGTAATGATTCGGTTGGGCAGATCCTGTCAGGCGAAGGCCCGATTCCGGAAGTCGCGCGCGCACGGCGCGGCCGTCGGGTGGGTCACGGTGGGGCGCCCGGGGGCGCCCTCAGGTCGGACGGTCGTCCGCGGCCCCCCGGCCGGAGCCCGCCTCCGGCCCGGCACCGCGGCCGCTCCTCGGGGACGGCCCGGTCCCGAACCCCGCTTCGAACTCCGCCCGAGGGTGCTCCAGCGTCCCGAGCGAGACCACCTCGCGGGAGAACACCCCGCCGAGCAGCCAGTCCATCAGCACCCGCACCTTCCGGTCCCCGCTCGGCAACCGGCGCAGGTGCCGGGCCCGGTGCAGCCACCAGGCGCGCCGGCCGGTGAGCCGCCCGCCGCGCCGGGTGTGGGCGACCGCGCGGCCCAGGCCGAGCGAGGTGGAGCAGGCGGCGCGCCCGGGCCGGTACTCGGCGATGCCGGCCGCCCGGGGGCCGCCGTCCAGGGAGACGAGCAGGTTGGCCGCGAGCAGCTCGGCCTGGTCGAAGGCGTGCTGCGCGTTGGGCGTGCAGGGTGCGCCGCCCGCGTGCGGGTCGGGCACGGCGGCGCCGTCCCCCGCGGCCCAGACCCCGGGCAGCGGCCGGCCGTCCGGGCCGACGGCCTGGAGGGTGGGCAGGCAGCGGATCCGGCCGAGCGTGTCCAGCGGCAGGTCGGTGTCGCGCAGGAGCGGGGACGGGCGCACCCCGGCCGTCCAGACCAGCGTGCGGGCGGCGAACCGGCTGCCGTCGGAGAGCGCCACCACCCGGCCGGCGGCCGACTCAAGGGTGGTGCGCAGTCGGACGTCGACGCTGCGTTCGCGCAGTTGGGCCAGGGTGTGCGCGGCCAGCTCGGGGGACTCCTCGGCGAGGATCCGGTCGGTGGCCTCGACCAGCACCCAGCGCAGGTCGTCCTGGCCGACGTTGTGGTAGCCGCGGACCGCGTGGCGGGCCATGTCCTCCAGCTCGGCGAGCGCGCCGACCCCCGCGTAGCCGGCGCCGACGAAGACGAAGGTCAGCGCGGCCTGGCGGAGGGCGGGGTCGCGGGTGGCGGAGGCGAGGTCGAGCTGTTCCAGGACGTGGTTGCGCAGGCCGACCGCCTCGGCGACGGTGGAGAAGCCGAGGCCGTGCTCGGCGAGGCCGGGCACGGGGTCCGTCCGGGAGACCGAGCCGGGGGCGACCACCAGGACGTCGTAGTCGAGCTCGACGGGGGCCGGCGGTTCGCCGCGCCCGGCGGCGTCGGCCCAGGCCCGGCGGGTGGCGTGCTCGATCCGGGTGATCCTGGCGGTGAGGACCCGGCAGTGCGGGAGGGCCCGGCGCAGCGGGACGACCACGTGGCGGGGGTCGATCGAGCCGGCCGCGACCTCGGCGAGCAGCGGGTGGTACGTCAGGTAGGGCTGCGGCTCGACCACGGTGATCTCCGCGTCCCCGCTGCGGATCCGCTCCCGCAGTCCGCGCTGGAGGTGCAGCGCGGCGGACATCCCGGCGCAGCCGCCCCCGACGATCAGGATCCTGATGACGCACCTCCTGCCGATGTTGGCCGTCCGCCGGCCATCGGCCGCCGGCGCACCGCCGTCGTCTAGCCCTCAATGAAGGACCGCCGGGGGCCCTCTTGTCCACAGTCCGTGCCGGGGCGGATGGGGCCGGAGTGGACGGATGGGACCGAATGTGCTTGCGGGGACGGTTTCTGACGCACTTTCGGCCTCGAACCGAGGTGAACTATGGTCGGATTGTGTTTCGGCGCGGCCACCGCCATGTCAATCGGCGGCGACGCACCGTGGAGCTGCCATTACGGCCAGTTCCAGCGTTGGCGGGAGAACCCGACTGCGGGACCGTGTTCCGGGGAAGGGTAGTCCCGGACGAGGCCCGGTCGGACGGTCCTCGTGCGTATGCGGTCAGCCGGGTCCGGTCGGACGCGGTAGGCCGGGCACGGACGGCCGGGCGTCTCCCGGGCAGGGCGAGCCGGCGGGCACGGCGCAACCGGCGCGAGTGATGGGTCATCGGGTCATTTCTGACAGGCGGAGCTGCACCGGGGGGTGCAGGGGCGGGCGACGACAGGGCCCGGGAACGGGCGCCTGCGGGGGAGAGTTGGGATGATGGAGCAGGATCGACTGTTGGGGCGGGCGGACGCTCCGCGCGCCGTCCAGGGCGTGGTTCCGGAGCAGCGCGGCCCGGCGGAGCCGTCGGCGCAGTCCGGCGTCGCGTACGCCGGGGTACCGTACCGGGCCGAGGGGTCGCAGGTCGGAGGTGCGGCGGTGCCGGGTTCCCGGTTGCGGGTGGACGCCCGGCGGAACCTGGAGAGCGTGCTGCGGGCGGCCCGCGAGGTGTTCGGCGAGTTCGGCTACGGCGCGCCGATGGAGGAGGTCGCGCGCCGGGCCGGGGTCGGGGTCGGCACGGTGTACCGGCGCTTCCCGAGCAAGGAGGTGCTGGTCCAGCGGATCGCCGCCGAGGAGGTGGCCTGGCTGACGGCGCAGGCGCGCGAGTCGCTGTACGGCGGCGACGGCGCCTGGGAGGCGCTGGCCGGGTACCTGGCGCGGGCGGTGTCGACCGGTGCCGGGCGGCTGCTGCCGCCGGAGGCGTTCCGGTACGCGGAGGAGCTGGGCCGGGTGCCCGAGCAGCGGTCGGGCGATCCGGCCGGAGCAGGTGGCATCCCGGGCGGACTCCCCGGTGCGCTCCCGGCCGGTCGGATCGAGCCACGCAGCGGTGGGCCGCAGGACGACGACCCGGCGGCGGCGGACGCGGACCCGCGGCTGCTGCTGCAGCTGCTGGCGGCGCTGGTGGCCCGCGCGGGTGCCGCCGGTGAGCTGCGGACCGGGGTGACGGTGTCGGACGTGGTGCTGGTGCTGACGGCCTCGGTGCCGGTGCACGCCGGACGGACCGCACCCGAACCGGCCGCGGCGGGTGCGACGGCCGGGGCGGGTGCGACGGGTGGCCGACTCGGTTCGGTGGGCGCGCGGCAGACGGACGGTCAACCCGTCGAGTCGCCGGCCGACCGGCTGCTGCGGATCCTGTTGGACGGGCTCCGGGCGCGCTGACTCCGGCGCGCCGTGCTCCCGTCGGCCGCTCCCTCCGGCCGCTGCCGGCGGGCGAGTTGGGCGCCTCGTCGGCATGCGCCCTTTCGGTCGTGCGTCCGGCGCGGGGCTGCGCGCCACCGGGGCGCCGGTCGGGCCGAACACATCCCCGACGGCCCCTCGGAAGAGTGGGTGACGGCGGTCCGGCTACCGCCCCACTCTGCGCTATGCCATCCTTTGCCCGTGGTTGGAGCCAATGTCCCGTTGCGCGCCGTTCGCGCGCAGTCGGCGCCGCACCGCCGGGAATCGTGCGCCTACGCACTCCCGCGCGCCCTGCCACACTACGGGGGCTGTCGTGGAATCTGGGGTCCGTTGTGAGCGCCGAGGAACAGAACGACTACGGCTACGGCCTCGACTTCGGCCGCTCCGGGCAGGGCGGGCCGGACGGCGGGCCGCAGGGTCCGGGCGCCGGTTCACCGGGCCTCGTGCCCGGCGGGCTGCCCACCCCGTCGACGCCCCCGGGGCCCACCGGGCAGGTGCCGGACCAGGCCGGGATGCCCGGGCGCGAGACCCTCTCGGCCTCCGCCGCCGCGCTCCCGCAGGGCCGCGTCCCCGGCCAGGCGCCGGCCGGCCGGGGCGGCGTCACCCCCGAGGCCTTCGTCGGCGGCCGCCGGCCCGCCCGACCCACCGTGCCCGCCCCCGCCGACCCGGTGGACGGTGAGCGCCCGCCCTCCGACGCCGAGTTGACGGCGCTGGTCCGGGCCGGCGACGACACCGCGTACGAGGAGGTCTACCGCCGGCACGCCGACTCGGTGCGCCGCTACGCGCGGACCTGCTGCCGGGACAGCTTCACCGCCGAGGACCTGGCGGGCGAGGTCTTCGCCCGTACCCTGCAGGCGCTGAAGGCCGGCAAGGGGCCGGAGTTCGCCGTCCGCGCCTACCTGCTGACCGCCGTGCGCAACGTCGCCGCGGCCTGGACCCGCAGCGAGCGGCGCGAACAACTCGTCGACGACTTCGGCTCGTTCGCACAGACCTCGGCGGCCACCGTCGACCTCGATCTGGCCGACCCGGGCGCGGACGCCTGGGCCATGGCGATGGCCGACCAGCGCATGGTGATGCAGGCCTACGCCGAACTCCCGGAGGACGACCGGGTGGTGCTCTGGCACACCGAGGTCGAGCGGGAGTCCCCCAAGACCGTCGCGGTGATGCTCGGCAAGACCGCCAACGCCACCGCCGTGCAGGCGCACCGGGCGCGCGACCGGCTGGCCGCCGGCTTCCTCCAGGCGCACGTCTCGGGCAGCCAGGAGCGGACCTGCGAGGGGTACGCCAACCGGCTCGGTGCGTACGCGCGCGGCTCGCTGCGCAAGCGGGCGTCGGCGGAGGTCGGGCGCCATCTGAAGGAGTGCGACCGGTGCACGGCCGCCTGCCTGGAGCTGTCCGAGATCAACCACGGGCTGCGGGCGCTGCTGCCCGGCGGCGTGCTGGTCTGGGTCGGCGTGGGCGGCTCCGGCGCCGCCGCGGCCGCCGTCGGCGGGGCCGCGGCGGTCGGCGGTGCGGCGGTCGGTACGGCGGCGGCCACCGCGGCCGGCGGTGCGGCGGGCTCCGCGGGCGGTGGCGGGGCCGGCGCCGCGGCGCTGGCCGGCGAAGGCCTCGGCGTGGCGGCCAAGGCCGGGATCGCCGCCGCCGTCGCGGTGGCCACGGCGGCCGTCGCCGCCTACGCGCTGACCGGCTCGCCCGACCCGAAGCCGGCGCTGGCCGCTCCCCCGGCCTCCGCCCCGGCCGTCCCGGCCCCGCCGCCGGCGGCCGTCCCGGCCCCGGTGCCGCCGAGCCCCGCGCCGAGCAGCCCCCGGCCGGAGCCCGCCGAGGAGCCCCCGCCGGGTCCGTCCCCCTCGCCGAAGCCACCGGCACCGCCGGCACCGGCAGCGGTGCCGGCAGCGGCGAGCCCGAGGGCCGAGCCGCCGAGGCCCGCGCCGAGCAGCCCGCGGCCGGCCCCGCCGGCCCCGACGCCGGCTGCCACCACCCCGCCGCCGAAGCCGGCGCCCGCACCGACGCCGACCCCGGTGCCGGTCCCGGTGGTACCGACGCCCACCGTGCCCGCGGTGCCCACCCCGGAGCCGCCGGTCGTACCGACGCCGACGGCGCCCCCGGTGCCGACGCCGACCGTGCCGCCCGCGCCGACCGACTTCTGGGCCGACGACCTGCCGGTGGTCAAGCCCGGCAGGAACCGGGTGCCACCGCCGGGTCCGAGCATCCGGCAGAAGGACAGCGACTGGTTCTGGCAGCGCGACAGCGTCCGGATCGGCGGCACCCGGTACGCCCACGGCATCACCGTGCACGCACCGGCCGCCACCGTGGTCGACCTCAACCGCGCGTGCACGTCGTTCGACGCGGTCGCCGGGGTGGACGACATCACCGCCTGGCCCGGTGGCGTGGTCTTCGCCGTGCAGGCCGCCGACGGCCGCACGCTCTGGAAGTCGCCCGTCCTGGCCGCGGGGGACGACGCGGTGCCGGTGCACGTCCCGCTGAACGGGCAGAAGTCGGTGCGGCTGGTGGTCGTCCCGGCGCACGGCGGCTGGTCGGCGCCGAACATCGCGGACTGGGCCGGGGCCCGCTTCAGGTGCGTCTGAAGCGGGCCCCGGGGGCTTCCCGAACGCCCGTCGGGGCCGTCGGGGCCGTCGGGAGGCCCCGCGGCGGGTGCGGCCTCAGATCGCGCAGGCGCCGTCCGCGCAGGCCTCGCCGGCCGGGGCGACCGGCACCGGCGCGGGGCGGCGCTCGCCGATCTCGGCGGCGACCTGCTCCAGCACCCTGCGGAAGGTCTCGGCCTCCTGGCCGCCCTGCACGGCCCACTTGCCCTCGAAGACGAAGGTCGGCACCGCGGTGATGCCCAGCTCCCGGGCCTCGGCCAGCTGCGCCCGCACCTCGGCGGTGCCCTCGTCGCCCGCCAGGTAGGCGGCCACCCGGTCGCGGTCCAGGCCGGCGGAGACGGCGACGTCGGTGAGCGCCGCGCGGTCGCCGACGTCCACACCGTCGGTGAAGTGCGCCTTGAGCAGCGCCTCCTTCAGCCGGCCCTGGGCGGCGGCGCCGTACTCGGTCTCGGCGAGGTGGAGCAGCCGGTGGCCGAGGAAGGTGTTGGCGTGCAGCGCGGCGTCGAAGTCGTAGGTGATCCCCTCGGCGCGGCCCAGCTCGGCCACCCGGGCGTCCATCGCGACGGACTGCGGGCCGTACCGCTCGGCCAGCCACGCGCGGTGCGGGCTCGCCGTGGCCGGCGCGTCCGGCACCAGCTGGTACGGCCGGTAGACCACCTCGACGCCCTCCTTGCCCGCGAAGCCGTCCAGCGCCTCCTCGAAGCGGCGCTTGCCGATGTAGCACCAGGGACAGGCGATGTCCGAGTAGATCTCGACCTTCATGGCGGGGGTTTCTCCAGGGGTGGGGCGGACGGTGTTCCGGATGGGTGAACGGTCAACCATCTCGGGACATTCCCGGCAGCCGACCGCGCGGCGTCCGGACCCCGGCCGGCGTGCGCCGGCTCAGGGGCGCGCCGCCTCAGGAAGCCACCGGCTGGGGCAAGGGCGGCGCGGGGACGACCAGGACCGGGCAGGCCGCGTGGTGGACCGCCGCCGAGCTGACCGAGCCCAGCAGCAGCCGGTCGAAGCCGCCGTTGCCCCGGGTACCGACCACCAGGGTGTGCTGCCGGGCCGAGGCGGCCAGCAGCACCTCGATCACGTTGCCGAGCACCACGTGCAGCGAGAGCGCCCCCTCGTACGGGCCGCTCCGGGCCCGCTGCACCGCGGCCACCGCCCGGCGCAGGCCGTCGGCCATGCTCTCGACCAGCGTCTCGACGCTCTCCTGGACCAGCTCCGCCATCCCCGGCGGGTAGCCGGCCGGGGCCGGGTTGACCACCGCGAGCACGTACAGCGGCAGTCCGAACCGCTCGGCCTCGGTCATCGCCCGGTCCAGCGCCCAGAGCGAGCCGTCCGAGCCGTCGCAGCCGGCCAGCACGCCCGGCGGGCGCCCCGTCGGCGGCCGGCCGAGCACCGACAGGACGACGGGGACGGACGGATCCGGGCTGGCGCTGGTCACCAAGGCCTCCACGCGGGCGGAGCGGACGGGTTGGCGCCATGATTGCCCGTCGGAACCGCCGGGGCGGCCGAGCCGCGCCGGGGCGTCGCAGCGCTCGGGCCGGGCCGGGGTGGCGCCCGGACCGCGCCGCAGCCTCAGGCGAAGCGGGCCGGGGCCAGCGCGGGGCGGTGAGCCGGCGGCAGGCCGGTCCAGCAGGCGCCGTGGCGGCGGGCCCGGACGCGGCGCAGCCAGAGCTCGGTGGCGGCCAGTTCGGCGAGGCCCGCCAGGGTGCCGGGCGGCAGCGGGGCGCCCGGGTCCGCGGAGCGGGCGAGCCCGGCCCGGACGGCGGGCAGGTCGATCAGGCCGGCCTCGGCGAGCAGCGGGGCGTCGAACAGCTCGGCGAGACCGTCGGCGGCGAGCCGCAGGCCGGCCCGGGCGGGGGCGGTGCGGTCGGGGCGCGGGCCGCGGCCCCAGTCGGGCGGGAGGTCGGTGCGGCCGGCGCCGGTGAGCACCGCGCGCAGCAGCGCGTGCCGGGCGCCGGGCTGGAGCCGGACGTCGTCGGGGAACAGCCGCGCCGCGCGGACCACCTGGTTGTCCAGGAACGGTGCGTGCAGCCGCTGGCCGGGCTGTTCGGCGGCGTGCACCAGCGTGCGGAAGCCGCGCGCGTGCCGGTACAGGGCGTACCGGGCCCGGCGCGCGCCGGGCGGCTCGACGGGCGCCGGTTCGCGCGCGGCCAGCCGCAGCCGCAGCGCGACCGCGGAGAGCGCCTCGTCGGAGAGCCAGCGGGCGGCCGGTCCGGGGACGCACCAGGCCAGGTCGTCCGCCGAGCGTGCGCCCGCCGTGCCGCCGCCGTCCGGGCCGTGGCGCAGGGTCAGGCGCACGGCTGCGTCGTCGAGCGCGTCGGCGTAGCGGATCCGGGAGAGCCGGTGGGCGGCGCGGACGACGGTGAGCGGGGTGCGCAGCGCGCCCGCGAGGACTCCGGCCGTCGCCCGGTCGGCGCCGGCCAGGGCGGCGACCGGTGGCAGCAGTTCGCGCGGGCGGCCGGCCCGGACCAGGTCGGCGAGCCGGGCGGGGTGCCCGTCGAGGACCTGGCGGGCGCCGTAGCCGGTGAGGTGGTCGGTGCCGCCGGCGCCGAAGCGGGCCTCGGCGCGGGCGGCGGCGACCAGTTCGGGGCCGGGCTCGTCGGTGAGCGGGCCGTCCTGCGGGTCGGCGCGCAGGTCCGCGTACGGGAGGGTGGCCGGGTCGGGGGCGAGCACGGTGTGCCGCAGGCGGGGGATGTCGGGGGCGAGCGTCGCGGGGGCCTCGGTCTCGCCGAGGGTGACGGCGGCCAGCTGCTCCGGTCCGGCCCGGTCGGGGGCGGCGGCGCGGGCCCAGGAGCCCTTGACCGCGCCGCTCCTGGCCGCGGTCCCGGCCGGGCCGGGGCCGGGTGCGGCGTCCCCGTCGGCCGCGGCCCGGTCGCGGACGGCCCGCGCCGGCCCGGGCGCCGGGGCGAGCGGCACGGCGGCGGCCAGCAGGGCCACGGTGGCGGAGGCGGTGCCGTACGAGAGGTCGACGCCGAGCCGGGCCCGCTCGCCGCCGGCGGGGCCCGGGGCCGGGGTGCGGACCCGGGAGCGGACCGACTCCAGCAGCGCGCGGGTGAGTTCGCGGACGGCCGGGGCCTCGCCGCGCCGCTGCCGCGCGTCGCCGGTGTCGTCGTAGGCGGCGAGGTAGGGGCGCCCGCCGCGGATCGCCAGCGCGTGGCCGGGCGGCACCTGCTGCACGCCGAGGTACGGGGTGCCGGTGCCGAGGGCCTCGGGCGACTCCGGGCAGGCGAGCCGGGCGGCCAGGTGGCCGGTGTCGATCGGCGCGCCGATCAGGTCGGCGAGCGGGAGGGCGGCGGTGGCGTACGCGGTGCCGCCGGCCCAGGGGGTGTGGAAGACCGGCCGGGCGCCGGCCAGGTCGGTGAGCAGCACGGTGGAGCGGGTGCCGGTGCGCAGCACCACGGTGTAGCTGCCGGGCCAGGCGGTGAGGTGGCGGACGGCGCCGCCGCGGGCGGCGGCGAGGCCTGCGGCCAGTTCGGCGTCGGAGGCGCCGCAGTGGCCGAGGACGGCGAGCCGGACGGTGGCGGGGGTGTCCTCGACCGGGTCGGGCGCGGCCGGGCCGGTGGTGACGGCGGCGGGGGCACCGGGGCGCAGGGTGGCCAGGCGGATCTCCTCGGGGCGCCAGTCGCCCACGGCCCAGAGCGGGTTCGGTCCGGTCCAGAGGGCGCGGGCGGCGATCGGCGCCACGGCTCCGGGCGTCTCCTGCGCCGGTGCGCCCGCCCGGGGCGCGCCCGTGCTCCAGCCCGTCAGCCACCGCATCGCGCCTCCACCGGACGAGGACCTGCCGCCGCGCGGCGCGTCCGTCGCCGGGCAGCCCCGGCCGGCCCATGGCGCACCGCGGCGGCCGCCCACGTGATCCGGCGCACCGTCAGGAGACATCGTGCCACCGGTCGGCCGTCCCGGGACCGGAGTTGTCGTTTCCGCTCGGCGGCCCGCCCCGCCCGCGGTCGGCGTCGGGGCGGTCCGGCGCGGCTCGGCAGCGGTCCGGCGCGGCTCGGCGGCGGTCCCGGCGCGGCCCGCTGCGGGCTCCGGCGCGCTGCCCTGCGGGGCCCCGGCGCACTGCCCGGCCGGCCCCGCGCGCTCCCCGGCCGGGGCGGGCCGGGCCTCCCCCTCCTCGGCCCGGACCGCCCCGGGACCGCCGCCTTGACATGGCCATCGCGAGATGGCCGAAAGGCGTCGTCCGGCCCGGGAGGGCATCCGCATGCCCTCCCGGACTCCGCCGCCGTCCGCGGGGATTGAGACGGCGGCATCCCCGGCCCGCCGGGTCCTCGACGGCGGGCCGACCCACGACCACCAGCGAATCGCCGACCGGCCGGTCGGGCCAGGGGGCACGGCCGGGCGCACATCGACACGGGACCGGAGCACGACGCTCCGGCGCGCGGCCGCCCGGCCCGACCCCGGCCGGTTCCGAGTGGTCCGGACCAACCCGCCGAGCCGCCCCGCGGACCGCCGGCGGCCCGGCGCCGGGTGCGCGATCCCGCCATCCGGAATGCGGCCTCTTAACCCTCGGAACGCGTCCGACTACTCTAGGTACAGCAGCTACGGCCCGGTGCCGCCCGGGCCCCGCGCACAAGGCCGCAGGAGGTGTCGCCGCCACCATGACCGTCAGCCCACGTGGACCGAACGAACGGCTCGGCACGCTCCTGACCCTCGCGCAGATCAGCAACGCCGGCCTGGCCCGCCGGGTCAACGACCTCGGCGCCCAGCGCGGGCTGACGCTGCGCTACGACAAGACCTCGGTGGCCCGCTGGGTCAGCAAGGGTATGGTCCCGCAGGGACCGGTCCCGCACCTGATCGCCACCGCCATCGGCGGCAAGCTCGGCCGGCCGGTGCCGCTGGAGGAGATCGGCCTCGGCGACACCGACCCCGCGCCCGAACTCGGCCTGGCCTTCCCGCGCGAGGTCTCCGAGGCGGTCCGCTCGGCCACCGACCTCTGGCGGGTCGACCTCGACCTGCGCCGCGGCTCCGGCGGCGGCCGCTGGAGCGACAGCCTGGCCGGGACGTTCTCGGTCGCGGCGTACGCGACCCCGGTCTCCCGCTGGCTGATCACCCCGGCGGACGGCTCGGTGGCCCGCGAGGCCCGGACGCCGGCCGACGCCGGCTCCTACCGGGTCGGCCACTCGGACGCCGCCAAGCTCCGCGAGGCCGCCCAGGAGGCCCGCCGCTGGGACTCCAAGTACGGCGGCGGGGACTGGCGTTCGTCGATGGTGCCGGAGTGCCTGCGGGTGGAGGCGGCGCCGCTGCTGCTGGCCTCGTACAGCGACGCGGTGGGCCGGGCGCTGTTCGGCGCCACCGCCGAACTGACCCGGCTGGCCGGGTGGATGGCCTTCGACACCGGCCAGCACGAGGCCGCCCAGCGCTACTACATCCAGGCGCTCCGGCTGGCCCGCGCCGCCGCCGACGTGCCGCTCGGCGGGTACGTCCTGGCCTCGATGAGCCTGCAGGCGGGCTACCGGGGCTTCGCCGAGGAGGCGGTCGACCTCGCCCAGGCCGCACTGGAGCGCAACCGGGGGCTGGCCACCGCCCGCACCATGAGCTTCTTCCACCTGGTCGAGGCACGGGCCCAGGCCAAGGCCCGCAATGCCGCGGCGTGCGCGACGGCGCTCGGCGCGGCGGAGAGCGCACTCGAACGGGCGCGCGCCGGGGATCCCGATCCGGCGTGGATCGACTTCTACGCCTACGACCGGCTCGCCGCCGACGCCGCCGAGTGCTTCCGGGACCTCGGGGTCCCCTCCAAGGTCCGGCAGTTCACCCGCGAGGCGCTGGCCCGGCCGACCGAGGGCTTCGTCCGCTCGCACGGGCTCCGGCTGGTCGTCTCCGCGATGGCCGAGGCCGAGGCCGGGAACCTGGACGCGGCCGTCGCCGCCGGCGAACGCGCCGTCGAGGTGGCCGGGCGGATCTCCTCCCAGCGCAGCCGCGAGTACGTGGTCGAGATGCTCCGCCGGCTCGAACCGTTCCAGGGCGAGCGCAGGGTCCGGGAGTTGACCGAGCGGGCCCGCGCGGTGATCGTCGCGCCGGCGTAGCGGGCCCGGCCCCGCACGGCTCTCCCCGGCGCAGCGGGCCCGGCTCCGCACGGCTGCCGGAAGTCGGCGGAGGGCGGCCGGATATTCGGGTGCACGGGCGGGAGGGGCCTGGCTATCGTCTCTCTCGTCCAGGTGCGCAGGCAGAGGTTACTTCCACTGTCAATGGGCGGGTCGCGGGTTCGAGTCCCGCCACCGGCTTTCGAGCCGGTGTAGCTCAGTCGGTAGAGCAGCTTGTCACCTCAGCCGCTTCAGAACTCTGGACACCCATTCCTGAATAGAATTCCGCACCTCCCGGTGCGACGGCAGCGGTTACTTCGTGGAGTGCCCCCAGCGGGGTGCGGTGAATCGGACAACAGCACCGCCGCCACCTTGATCTCGGGAGGCAGAGCGCCGGGGGTGCCCGGTGCGCAGGCGGGGGTTACTTCTCTCGAGGTTCCGGGTTCGAGTCCCGGTCGGTCCGTACGCGAGTGCGGCCGGTAGCTCAATCCGGTAGAGCACTAGGCACACCAACCTCCACCGATGCCGGCCGCCGGGCCGGCACGATCTCGGGCACCCCTTGCTCCGCCATGCCTTCCTGCACGTTCCGTTCGCTCAGCAGGGGGATTCCAGCATGTCGCGTTTCAACGTCCGCAAGGCCAAGCCGAGTCCGAGCTCGCCCGTGACCACCACCGGGCAGCGCACGGCCAACCACAACGGCGGCACCGGCCACCTCCGGGACGGGAAGTCCGAGCTGTTCCTGCTGGCCGTCGCCAACCTCGTCGGCCAGGACACCTTCTACGAGACCGGCGGCGCCCGCGACGACCGCTACACCGCACTGGTGCGCCGACTCGCCGTCACCGACCCGGAGTGGACCCTCGGCCTGCTCCGCTGGCTGCGGTCCGGCGCCCACATGCGCACGGCCGCGCTGGTCGGCGCCGCCGAGTTCACCCGGGCCCGGCTGGACGCCGGGGCGCCCGGCTTCTCCCGGCAGGCCGTCGACGCGGTGCTGCAGCGCCCGGACGAGCCCGGTGAGCTGCTCGCCTACTGGACCTCGCGCTACGGCCGCGCGCTGCCGAAGCCGGTCAAGCGCGGCGTCGCGGACGCCGTCCGCCGGCTCTACAACGGGCGCTCGCTGCTGAAGTACGACACGGCGTCCAAGGGCTACCGCTTCGGCGACGTCCTGGAGCTGACCCACCCCGCGCCCGACCCGGCCAAGCCGTGGCAGGGCGAGCTCTTCCGCTACGCGCTGGACCGCCGGCACCGGCCGGAGGAGGCCGTCCCGCCGGCCTCGGACGCGCTGCTCACCGCCAACCGCGAGCTGCTCGCGCTGCCGGTCGAGGACCGTCGGGCGGCCGTGACGGCCGAGGGCGGCGCCGAGCGGCTGGCCGCCGCCGGGCTGACCTGGGAGGCGCTCGCCGGCTGGCTGCAGGGCCCGCTGGACGCGGCCGTCTGGGCGGCGGTCATCCCCTCGATGGGGTCGATGGCGCTGGTGCGCAACCTGCGCAACTTCGACCAGGCCGGCGTCCCGGACGAGGTCGCGGCCGAGGTCGCGCGGCGGATCGCCGACCGGGGCGAGGTCCACCGCTCGCGGCAGTTCCCGTTCCGCTACCTCGCCGCGCACCGGCACGCGCCGTCGCTGCGCTGGGGGCACGCGCTGGAGACCGCGCTCTCCCACTCGCTCGCCAACGTGCCCGCGCTGCCGGGCCGGACGCTCGTCCTGGTGGACCGCTCGGGCTCGATGTTCGACCGCCCGAGCTTCCAGACCCTGCTCAACCGGGCCGACTCGGCCGCGATCTTCGGCACCGCGCTGAAGATCCGGGCCGCCGACGCCGACCTGGTCGAGTTCGGCAGCACCAGCCGGGTCGTCACGGTGGCGAAGGGCGAGCCGGTGCTGCGCGTGCTGGAGCGCTTCACCGACCTCGGCGGCACCAACACCGCCGAGGCCGTCCGCGCCCACTACCGCGGCCACGACCGGGTGGTCATCGTCACCGACGAGCAGACCGGCCCCGGTTCCTGGGGCGGCGACCCGCTGGCCGCCGTCCCGGCCGACGTGCCCGTCTACACCTGGAACCTCGCCGGCTACCGGACCGGCCACGGGCCCGCCGGCGCGGCGAACCGGCACACCTTCGGCGGCCTGAGCGACGCGGCCTTCCAGCTGATCCCGCTGCTGGAGTCGGGCCGGGACGCCCGCTGGCCGTGGGAGCAGCAGGACGGACGGCGCTGACGGCGGAGCGCCCGAGCGGGCTCCGAGGGGGTCTCCGGACGGGTCCGGAGGCCCCCTCGACCGCCACCGCGCGCCGTGGCAGCATCGGCGGGTCGGGACCCTCCCGCCCGGCGGCGGGCGCGGAGGGAGGACCGGGCGGACGCGTGGGGAGCGAGCGGTGACGTACGACTACGACGTCGTGGTGGTGGGCGGGGGCATCGTCGGGCTCTCCACGGCGTACGCGCTGACCAGGGAGCGGCCCGGACTGCGGCTGGCGGTGCTGGAGAAGGAGCCCGGCCTCGCCGCCCACCAGACCGGGCGCAACAGCGGGGTCATCCACAGCGGCGTCTACTACCGGCCGGGCTCGCTCAAGGCCCGGTACGCCGTCGCGGGCGCCGCCGAGATGGTGGAGTTCTGCCGCACCCACGACGTCCCGTACGAGGTGACCGGCAAGCTGATCGTGGCCACCGACCCGGCCGAGCTCCCGCGGCTGCACGCGCTCGCCGAGCGCGGCCGGGAGAACGGCATCCCCGTCGCCGAGCTGGACCGGGCGGGCATCGCCGAGCACGAGCCGGAGGTCACCGGCATCGCCGGGCTGCACATCGGCACCACCGGCATCTGCGACTTCCCGGCCGTCGCCGGCACCTACGCCCGGCTGGCCCGGGAGGCCGGCGCCGAGCTGCGCACCGGCACCGAGCTGCGGGCCGTGGCCCGGCGGGCCGACGGGGTGACCGTCCAGACCTCCGCCGGGGAGCTGCGCTGCCAGGTGCTGGTGAACTGCGCCGGCCTGCACAGCGACCGGATCGCCCGGCTGGCCGGCGACGACCCCGGCGTGCGGATCGTGCCCTTCCGCGGCGAGTACTACGAACTGACCAAGGAGCGCCGGGAGCTGGTCCGCGGCCTGGTCTACCCGGTGCCCGACCCGGCCTTCCCCTTCCTCGGCGTGCACCTGACCCGGGGCATCCACGGCGACGTGCACGTCGGCCCGAACGCGGTGCCCGCGCTGGCCCGCGAGGGCTACGACTGGCGCACCGTCCGCCCGCGCGACCTGGCCGACACGATCACCTTCCCCGGCACCTGGCAGATCGCCCGCCGGCACTGGCGGTACGAGATCGGCGAGCTGCACCGCTCGCTCTCCAAGCGGGCGTTCACCACCGCCGTCCAACGGCTGCTGCCGGCCGTGACCGCGGCCGACCTCGTCCCGGCCGCCGCCGGGGTGCGGGCCCAGGCGGTGGCCCGGGACGGCGCGCTGCTGGACGACTTCGCCTTCGCCGGCTTCGACCCGGCCGACCCGCGCTCCACCCGGCGCCTGGTGCACGTGCTGAACGCGCCCTCCCCGGCCGCCACCGCCTCGCTGCCGATCGGCCGCGAGGTGGCCCGCCGGGCGCTCGCCGCCCGGGAGGCCGGCGGCTGAGCAGAGGGGTGCGTGACCCGGGCTCACGCGGCGGGGCGGCGCGCAGGAAGTCGGCCCGGTCGACTTCCGGTGCTCCCGCCGCGCCCGCGTCGCGTGCGTCACAGGGCCTCGCCGGGCCTGCGGTACGCGCCGGGCGGCCCCGTAGACTCGGTTGATTGTGACTGCCACCGCCCCGATCCCCCAGCAATCGCCCTCCGCCCGGCTCTCCGCGGCGCCCGCCGCGTACCCCGCGCCGATGTACCCGCACAAGGCCACCGAGGCCCAGCACAGCGAGCGGCGCATCCGCAGCTTCCAGCCGCGCCGGGGCCGGATGACCAACGCCCAGGCGGGCGCGCTGGACCGGGGCTGGGAGAAGTACGGCATCGCGATCGACGGCACCCCGCTCGACCTGCGCGACTTCTTCGGCGACCGGCCGGTCACCCTGGAGATCGGCTTCGGCATGGGCGAGACCACCGCCGCGATGGCCGCCGCCGACCCGGCGACGGGCATCCTGGCCGCCGACGTCCACACCCCCGGCCACGGCAACCTGCTCGGCATGCTGGAGCGCGACGGCTCGGAGAACGTCCGGCTGGCCGCCGGCGACGCCGTCATCCTGCTCCGCGACATGCTGCCCGACGCCTCGCTGGCCGGCCTGCGGGTCTACTTCGCCGACCCGTGGCCCAAGCCCAAGCACCACAAGCGCCGCCTGGTCCAGGCGACCTTCCTGGACCTCGTGCTGCCCCGGCTCGCCCCGGGCGCCCTGGTGCACTGCGCCACCGACTGGGAGCCGTACGCGGAGCAGATGCTGGAGGTGCTCTCCGCCTCGCCCGAGCTGGAGAACCTGCACCCGGAGGGCGACGGCACCGGCTGGCTGGAGCCCGCCGACCACCCGGACGGCAGCATCCCCGGCTACGCGCCGCGGCCGGACTGGCGGCCGGTCACCAAGTTCGAACGGGCCGGGATCGCCAAGGGCCACGTGGTCCACGACCTGCTGTTCCGCCGCCGCTGAGCCGCCGCCGGGTGTTCGACCCGGCGGCCCCGCACCGGCCGACCGGCCCCGATCCGGCCGATCCGGCCGGGGAGATTCGTCCCGAGTCCTCCCGACGGGCCGGTGCCTTGGCCTACCCTGTGCCGGGTGAGCAGCCCGTCCGGTGGCGGGAACCGGGCCACCGCCCGCGCCGCCGACGACCGAGTGATGCCCACGCGCACCGCCGGCACCCGGACCATCCCGGGGCCCCGGGGGCGCCGGGCGCACCGGTTCGTGCCCTGGCCGGCCGCCCTCGCACCGCGGCCCGCGCCACGCCCCGGGCAGCCGCCCGCACCGCCCGCCGTTCCGCAGCCGAGCAGCCCGCCCGACGACCCGTCGGGCGGCGCACCGCGCACCCCGCCGGCCGACGCGGCCCCGAGCGCACCGCCCGCCGCGCCACCGGGCCCGGCCGCCGGGGCCGGCCCCCGGCGCCCGCGCGCCGGCCGCTCGCTGGCCATCTCCTCCGTCACCGCGGGCGCCGCCCTGGCCCTGGCCGGCTGCGGCGTGCTGATCATGCACCTGGTGCACCGCCAGACCGGCACCACCGGGCTGCTGGTCGGCCTCGGCCTGGCGACCGTCCCGCTGCCCTTCGTGCTCGGCGGCCTCGCCTGGCTCAACCAGACCGCCCGGGTGCCGCTGTGGCACACGGTGTTCTGCCTCGGCTGGGGCGCCTTCGCGGCCACCACGGTCGCGATCCTCGCCAACGGCTGGACCGCCGACTACCTGACCGCCCACCAGGGCAGCCTGGGCGAGGCGCTCGGCGCCGACCTGGTCACCCCGGTGATCGAGGAGAGCGCCAAGGGGGCGGCGCTGCTCCTCCTGCTGGTCCCGATCGGCCGGCAGCTGCCGTGCCGCGGCCACCGCACCACCGACCGCCCCTGCGCGAGCGTGCTGCGCCCGCTGCCCGGCGCCGGCCGCCCCCGCCCGTACGCCCGCCGGGCCGCCGGGCCCAACGCCCGCGGCCGGCTGCGCCCCTACCTGCGGCCGCTGCCCTACCTGCGCCCGTACCCGCTGACCCACGACCGCCCGCGGGCCCGGGCCCGCCCCCGCACCCTGGCCGCCGGCGTCGTCCTCGGCGGGGTCACCGCCTGCGGCTTCGCCTTCACCGAGAACGCGCTCTACCTGGGCCGGGCCTTCAGCGACGACGAGCAGCAACGGCTGGACAGCATCGGCCTCGGGGCGACCCCGAGCCTGCGCGACTTCGACAGCACCGTGCAGACCTTCGTCCTGCGCGGCCTGCTCTCCCCCTTCGCCCACCCGCTGTTCACCGCGCTGACCGGGCTGGGCCTGGCCGTCACCCTGACCACGGGCCGGCGCTGGCTGGCCCGGCTGGCCGCGCCGACCGGGCTGGTGCTGTCGATGGCCCTGCACGGCACCTGGAACGCCGCGGCCGACCTCGGCACCCACGGCTTCCTGGTCGTCTACGCGGTGCTGATGGTGCCCTGCTTCGCCGCGCTGGTCGGCTTCGCCGCCTGGGCCCGGGCCCGGACCGCCCGGCACTCCGCGCGCCGTCCGCGCGCCCCGGCCCCGGCCGTCTGAAACCACTCGCCCGGGACCGGCCGCAGGGGGCCTCCGGGGAACCGATTTCCCATCCGCGCGACTTCCCCGTATTGTTGTGTTCACCGACGCGGGGTGGAGCAGCTCGGTAGCTCGCTGGGCTCATAACCCAGAGGTCGCAGGTTCAAATCCTGTCCCCGCTACTCAGTAGCCGAAAGGCCCGGAGGATCCGTCCTCCGGGCCTTTCGCCGTTCCCGGAGGGGCGGCGGCGACGGCACGATTGCGTCAGGAACTGGTAACGGGACCCGGACCGAAAGATCCGGTAAAGGAACCGTCAAGCATACTGAGGGCCCACCTGTCACCCGTTCGGACGCGACCGCTCGCGTCGAGTAAGGAAGCCCTGATGCTGTCGAAGCGCCTTGTCAGTACCGCCGCGATCTGCCTGCTGCTGGCGGCGGGCACGGCCGCGTGCGGCGACTCCAAGGACAACAAGGCCTCGGCCGCGGCCGCGGTGCCGAAGCTGGACACCGACAAGCTGAGCGCCGACGAGATCCAGAAGCAGGCGAAGGACGCCCTGGCCACCGCCTCCTCGGTGAAGATCAGCGGCGAGATGAACGACGCCGACGGCAAGATGACCATGGACCTGGCGCTCGACACCAAGGGCCAGTGCACCGGCACCATGAGCATGCCCGGCACCGGCAAGTTCGAGATCATCAGCGACGGCAAGCAGTCGTTCCTGAAGCCGGACAAGGACATGTGGACCGCCGTCGGCGGCCCGAACGGCGCCAAGGCCGCCGAGCTCTTCAAGGGCCGCTACCTCACCGGCTTCGAGAGCGACGACGACTTCAAGAGCCTCTCCTCGGTCTGCAACCTCACCGTGCTGAGCAAGCAGCTCGTCGAGGACGACGACGAGAAGAGCACCTTCACCAAGGGCTCGGCCGGCACCATCAACGGCGCGAAGACCTTCAGCCTCAAGGCGAAGGACACCAAGGGCGAGGAGTCGACCATCCACGTCCTGGTCGAGGGCAAGCCCTACCCGGTGCGGATCGAGAAGGCCGGCGGCAAGGAGAGCGGCCAGCTCAACTTCGGCGACTTCGACAAGCCGCTCACCGTCCAGGCCCCGCCGGCCGACAGCGTGATCGACTTCAAGAAGTTCAAGGAGCTCCAGGGCGCCTGATCCGAGCCCCGGGCAGCGGCCGCGAATAATCCGTTGCCCTCCTCCGGGTGGGCTGCCTATGGTGGCGGCACACTGAAAGGAGGTGATCCTGAATTGAGTTCCATCAGGATGCGTGAGGTGGCTGCTCGCTAGAGCGCCCCTGCCTGCGCAGGGTGAGGCCCAGGCCTCCGGCAGGCGAAATTCCAAGCAGTCACCCGGCCCGTGGGCTCACCGGTACATCCCCGGTGCCTCGGCGCCCGGCCCCTCGCAGGGCCCGGCGCGGAGGAGCAGCCCACGGGCCGTCTGCATTCCCGGGCCCGATGGTTAACGGTTCCCCGGTGCCCCGCGGTTTCCGGGGGCCGGCGATTTCCCGGTGCCCCGCGGTTTCCGGGGGCCGGCCGTTTCCGGCGCCCCGTACCGGGCATCCGAGCTGCGGCGGGCCCGGCCGCGGCCGGGCGGCGGGCATCCGGGCACCGGCCCGCCGACTAGAGTCGGCGCGGATCCGGAGCGGGACGGGTACAGGGGGTACGCGATGGCGGGGAAGGTCCGGCGGGCGGGGAGCGCGGCTGCGGCGGTGCACGCGGCGCAGCGGGTGGCGGCCGCGGTGCTGCCCGGGGTCGGTGTGCTCGGGCTGCTGTTGTTCTCGCTCGGCAGGGAGCACGCCTGGCAGGCGCTGGGCGGCGGGCTGGTGGTGGCCGGGGCGTCGACGGTGCTCGGCGGGGCGCTGGGCTTCCTGTTCGGGGTGCCCCGGGTGCGCGGTGGAAGCGGTCCGGGCGGGGAGGCGCACGGCTCGTACGCGCCGAACACCAATCTGGAGCAGGTGTCGGACTGGCTGACCAAGGTGCTGCTGGGCGTCGGGCTCACGCAGCTCGGCTCGCTCGGCGAGCGGATGCACCAGCTCGGGTCCGCGCTGGCGCCCGCGCTGGGCGGGGCCGAGGGCGCCGTCCCGTTCGCGGCGGCGCTGGTGCTCTACTTCCTGGTCCTCGGCTTCCTGGCCGGCTGGCTGGTGACCCGGCTGGCCCTGCCCCAGGTGCTCTCCGACGCGGACGAGGCGCTGGACCTCTTCCTGGCGGGCCAGGACCGCGACCGCCGGGGCGACAAGGTGGGCGCGGACGACCTGCGGGTGCGGGCGATGCAGCAGCTGGGCCTGCTGGGCGGCGCCGCGGACCGGGCCGAGGAGCCGGCCCGCCGTCCGTCGGCGGGCGCGGTGCCCGGGCCGGCGACCGTGATGGCGGAGGTCCGCTCGGCGGCCCGGCGCTCGGCGCTCACCGCGGACCAGGTGCGCGAGCTGTTCGCGGACGGCGATGAGGGCCGCCGGCTCCAGGCGCTGGCCCTGATGCAGGGCGATCCGGCGCTGGCCGACCTGCCCGGCGTACTGGACGCGATCGAGCACCCGCGCTCCGGCTTCGAGCAGTACAACGCGCTGCTGGCGGCCCGCGGGCTGCTCAACGTCCTGCCGGCCGCCGAGGCGCAGCGGTTGCGCGACGCGCTGGCCGGGCAGCTGGTGGCGGCGGACGGCATCCCGTACGGCTCGGACCGGAGCTGGCTGGCGGAGAAGATCCTCTCCCGCCTGGAGGCGCCCGCCCTGCCGCCGCAGCAGCAGATCAGCCTCCCGCAGCAGGCCGGCCCGGCCGGGGAGGCGCCGGCGCAGGCTCAGGCAGGGCCGGAGCCGTCACAGGCTCAGGCGGAGCCGTCGCAGGCGCCTCGGCCGTAGGTCCTACCCGGAGCCGCCGGCCCGGCGGCGGTGGTCGGCGGCCCGCAGGACGAGGACGCGCCGGGACCGGCCGTCCTCCGCCCGGGCGAACACCTCGACCTCGCTGGCGATCCGGCGCTCGCCGAGGGCGTGCCGCACCCCGGCCAGGTGCGGGCAGCGCCGCCCGGAGGCGTCGTGCAGCGGGTGGACCCGGACCTCGCCGTCCGGGCGGGTGACCCGGACCAGTTCGGCCAGGGCGGCCACCTGGCGGTCGGGGTCGAACAGCTCGGGGTAGGCGAAGACCAGGTACCCGCTGAGCGTCAGCGCGAAGGTCCCGTCGGCGAACGGGAGCCGGGGCAGCGCGGCGGCCACGTACTGCTCCGGGTGGTGCTCGGTGTCGGCGGTGAAGAGCCGCCGGGCCCGGTCCCAGCTGCGCAGGTAGCGGTCGTACGGGCGGTGCTGCGGCAGCGGGTAGAGCGCCGGGCGGGCCGCCATCGCGGCGGCCATCGCGGTGCGGGCGGCCAGCGCGCGGGCCGCCACCTCGGGGACCGGCAGGGCGTAGGCCGGATCGGTGGCGATCACGTGGCAGCCCAGGGCGCGCGCCTCGGCGGCCAGGCCGGCCGCGCCGGCGGGGCAGTCGAGCACCGGCCCGGGCACGGCGGCGAGCGCGGCGCGGCTCAGGCCGAAGAGGCCGCAGTACTCGTCCAGCGGGCGGGAGGTGACCAGGACACCGGCGAGGTCCGGGGCGGGAGGGGCTGCGGGGGCGGCGGATTCTGCGAGGGCGGAAAGGGCTGCAGGAGCGGGAGGGGCTGCGGGGGCGGCCATGCGGGCATCCGAACACGGGCCGGCCCCGCCCGCATCCGCAGGCGCGGGGCGCGGGCGCGGGCGCGGGCGCGGGCGCGGGCGCGGGCGCGGGCGCGGGGGCGGGGCCTCGACCGCCCCGCCCGTTCGGGCCCGGAGCCGGCTCAGCGGCCGAGCAGTCCCCGGACGGCGAGCCGGTTGACGTTGGTCAGCCCGCGGACCAGCTGCGGGGTGAGGAAGACGATGAGCAGCCCGAGCAGCGAGACACCGGCGATCTGCAGCGGCGACTCGATGTAGTAGACGTGCCGGGTGTGGTCGCCGTCGTAGAAGTCGAACAGCTGCAATCCCGGCCAGCCGACGTACGTCGGGTAGACCCAGTGGTACAGCGGGTACGCCGCCATCACCCAGCCGACCAGCAGGAACGTCAGCGACACGGTGAAGCTGACGATCGCCCACGGGAACATCAGCACCTGGTAGAGCACGGCCTTCCAGCCGGCCGCGTCCGCCATCCGCGCGGTGATCAGGCCCCAGCTGCCGGGGCGGACGGCCTTCACCGGCTCCGGGCCGGGCACGTCGAGCGCCAGCATGCTGCGGGTCCGGGCCCGCTCCAGCCGGCCGAAGCTGCGGGAGCCGGCGGTCAGCGCGGCCAGGACCGGCAGGCCCAGGACGGTGACCAGGGTGCCGAGGCCGAGGCTGAACAGCGTGATGGCGAACGAGAAGCCCGCGACGGCCACCGGGAGGCCGGTGAGGCTGAAGCCGAGCTCGCGGTAGAAGTAGGAGGAGAAGGGCGCGCGCCAGGCGTACGGCGGCTCCTCGGTAAGGCGGGCGCCCTCGACGGGGAGGTCGTACCCGGTGCGCTGGATGCTCTGGCTGCTCATGGCCGGCCTCGGTCCTCGGTTCTCTGCTGCGGGCGTTCGGGGGATGGCTCCACCCTCCCAGGGCCCGGACGCGGCGGACATCCGGCTCCCCGGCGAACCGGGGGTGGGGTTAACCCCCCGTCGGTCCCCGCCCGCCGGGCCGCGGCCACTCGTCGGCGAGCAGCGAGTACTGCAGGGAGTCGTGCCAGGTGCCGCGCAGCCTGACGTCGTGCCGGATCCGGCCCTCCAGCTGGAAGCCGGCCCGGGTGAGCACCCTGGCGGAGGCCAGGTTGGCCGGGTCGACCCGGGCGGCCAGCCGGTGCAGGCCGAGCGGGCCGAAGGCGAAGTCGCAGAGCAGGGCGGTGATCTCGCCGGCGTAGCCGTTGCCCCAGGTGTCCCGGCGCAGCGCGTAGCCGAGGTCGGCGGAGTGGTGGTCGCCGAGGGTGAGGGCGGCGTTGCCGATCGGCGTGGCGTCGGCCGGGTCGTCGGCGTCCGCGCGCCGGGTGACGGCCAGTCGGTAGACGGTCCGCTGGTCCCGCAGGGCCTCCTCCAGGTACTGCTCGATCTGGTCGGCGCAGTCCACCAGGTCACGCGGCTCGAACGGGAGGTAGCGGGTGGCCTCCGGATCGCCGAAGACGGCGTGCAGCGCGTCGACGTCGCCGGGGGTGTGGTGGAACTCGCGGAGGGCGAGACGGGGGCCGGCGAGTCGGACGGGGACCATGGAGGCAGACCCTACCCGCGCTTTCCGGTTACCGTAAGTGACATGGAAGACGATGACCTGCGGCTCGCCCCGCACACCAGGGCCGCCGAGCTGCTCGCCTGGGCGGAGGCCGAGGGCCGCGCGCCGGTGGCCGAGGCCGCGCTGCGGGCGGTGCTGGCGCTGCTGGAGCTGGGCGAGGGCAGGATGCGCGACGGCTGGCCGGAGCTGACCTCGGACGCCGTGGAGCACCTGCTCCACGAGCGGCTCCACCTCTACGTCCAGCCCGCCCCGGAGGAGGACCCGCTGGCGTACGGCGAGGCGGTGCGGCTGCTGATCGACCACCAGCGGGCGGCGAAGCGGCTGAACGCCAAGCGGCAGGAGCGGCTGCACGCGGAGGCCGAGTGGCAGGGCGAGGTGGCGGCCGGCCTGCTCCGCCGGGCCGATCTGGTGACCTGGCCGCGGCTGTACGCGCTGCTGCTGCACGCGTACGGGGTGGACGTCGCCGACGAGGCCGCGGTGTTCGACTGGCTGGCGGGCTTCCGGGAGCTGGCCGAGGAGGACCGGCGGGCCGCGTTCGAGGCGCTCGCGGCGGCCGGCTGGCTGGACGAGGCGGACCCCGGGGGCTGGGGTCCGGGCCGGGTGCTGTCGGTCGGGATGGCCACCGACGGCGCCCGGCGGCTGCTGGAGCACGGGCTGATGCGGCGCAGCTACCGCAACCTGGCGGAGCTGACGGCGCTGGGCCGGCCGATGCCGGACGAGCTGGCCGGGGACTTCGGGGCGTTCGAGGAGGCGGCGGAGGCCGCCGCGCTGGACCTGCTCGGCTCGTGGACGGTGCCGGGGCTGCCGCGACTGCTGGTGGCGGAGTTCCCGGAGCTGGCCCCGGAACCGGGCCAGGAGGAGATCGACGCCTACCTGGCCGGACTGCCGACGGCGCAGGAGCCGTCCGAACAGGAACCGTCCGAACAGGAGCCGGCGGCGCAGGACCCCACCGAGTAGCGGCGGGGGCGCACGGAAACGGGAAGGCGCCCCGGCCGGTACGGGTGTACCGGCCGGGGCGCCTTCGTCGTGCCGTCAGGTGCGAACCGTCAGGGGGTGATGCCGCGCTGCTCGAACCAGCTCTCCGGGTCGACCGGGGCACCGCCGTTGGGGCGCACCTCCAGGTGCAGGTGCGGGCCGGTGACGTTGCCGGTGGCGCCGACCTTGCCGAGCTGCTGGCCGGGGACGACCTTGCCGGAGCCCTTGATGATCGAGGAGAGGTGGCAGTACCAGATCTCGGTGCCGTCGGGCAGCGTCTCGACGATCCGGTAGCCGTACGAGCCGGCCCAACCGGCCGAGGTGATGGTGCCCTGGCCGACCGCGTACACCGGGGTGCCGGTGTCGGCGGCGAAGTCCAGGCCGGTGTGCAGGTGGGCCCAGTAGGAGGCGCTCTGGCCGTAGTGGGCGGAGAGGCGGTAGTCGCGCACCGGCAGGTTGATCGCGGCGAGCTTGGCCTTCTCGGCGGCCTCGGCGGCGCGCTTGGCCTCCTGCTGCTGGACGGCGCGCTTGGCCTCGGCCTCCTTCGCGGCCTGCAGGCGGGCGGTCTCCTCGGCGGCGGTGCGCTGGCTGTCGGCCTGCTGCTGGATCCGGGCGGCGAGCGCGAGGCCCGGGTCCGCGGAGAGCGCGACCGGGGCCTCGTCCGGCGCCTCGACGGCGGGCGCGGCGGCCGGGGTGGCGGAGGCGAAGCCGGTGGCGCCCAGGGTGGCGGCGACGGCGGTGACGCCGAGCAGCGGGGCGGTCCCGCGGGTCTGACGCGGCATCCGGTGGCGGTTGGTCTCGGCGGGCTGCGGGGCGGCCTCGTCGTCGGCCCCGCCGTACTCGCCCAGGTGGGCGGGCGGCCACGGGTGGTCGAGCAGCTGAGTGCCGGCGGAGGAGCCGGGCAGGTGTGCCGGAGAGTGCGTCGACGCCACGGAGGCGCGCTCCTTTCCTTCCTTCGCGCCTACCGGGTTAGCTGACGGGTTCGGAGCAGGAAGGTCTCCTACGGCTGGGCCTGGGCCCGGCCGATTCACCCCAAGGAACGTGGTTCCCCGGCTCCCTGGCCTGCCCGGAGGCCGGCCGGCGGGATTAGGCGACGGCGCGCGGTGCCGTCTGGGTACGGCGTTGCGGACCGCGCTGCGTTATCAAACGTTAATCCTAGGAGCCCCCGATTCCAAGCCGTCCGCATGGGACGACAGGACACAGCTCGGACACTACGCGATCCGGTGGGCGATTTGGGGCGTTTGACGACAACTGACACTACCGAACGTGATAGGACGTCAACGAACGACCCCTTGTTTGAGTACTCCTACTCATGTGGACCTCGTTCGACGGCGCGCATCCTGGCGCCATGAACGCACCGATGCAGTCCCGCACCACGGCCGCGTACTACATCCAGGCCGTGCTCTCCTTCGCCCTCTCCGCCGGCGCCCTCGCGATCGGCATCACCTACCTCCCGGTGGGCGCCTGGACCCGCGCCTTCCTCGGGGTCGGCCTGCTCTACACCGTCACCTCCTCGTTCACCCTGGCCAAGGTCGTCCGGGACCGGCAGGAGACCAACGAGATCGTCACCCGGGTCGACCAGGCCCGGCTGGAGAAGCTGCTGGCCGAGCACGACCCGTTCAAGGTGGAGGGAGTCTGAGCCGGCGGCCCGGAGAGCGCGGGGCCCGGCGCGGATGCGCGCATCGGGCTGACGCCGATAGCTTGACGGCTAAGGCTATTAGCCTTAGCTTTGTGGGTGTCGGCAGCACCGCCGACACCCCGTCCAGGCGGACCGCGGAGGCCCCGATGACCGGCACCAGCACCCCCACCACGCTGTTCCTCGACGTCCCCGGCGGCCGGCTGGCCTACGACGACACCGTGCGGGGTGACGGCCTCCCCGTCGTCCTGCTCCCCGGGATGCTCGACAGCCGGGCCGCCTACCGACACCTGCGCCCGCTGCTCACCGCGGCCGGCCGCCGGGTGATCACCATGGACCTGCGCGGCTTCGGCGAGTCCTCGATCGCCTGGGACGACTACTCCCCGGCCGCCATCGCCACCGACGTGCTCGCCCTGCTCGACCACCTCGGCATCGAGCGGGCCGTGCTGGCCGGCAACTCCTACACCGGAGCCACCGTGGTCAAGGCCGCCGGGGACGCGCCCGAGCGGGTCGGCGGCATCGTCCTGCTGGACGCCTTCGTGGAGAACCTGCCGCCGACCGCCCTGCAGCGCGCGGTGTTCGGCGTGATGGGCGCGCTGCTGGTGCACTCGCCCGCGTTCTGGGGCCTCTACCACCGGAGGATGGCCTACCCGGGCCCCCGGCCGGCCGACCTCGACGGCTACGTGGACGGCCTGGTCGCCGCGATGCGCACGCCGGGCCGCAAGGCCGCGACCCGCGGCTACGTCCGCGGTGAGTCCGCGCCCGCCGGCTGGACCGCCGCCGTGACCTGCCCGGCGCTGGTCGTCATGGGCAGCAAGGACCCCGACTTCCCGAAGCCGGAGCTGGTCGCCGACCGGCAGGCCGCCGCGCTGAAGGCCCGCAAGGTGATGATCGAGGGGTCGGGCCACTACCCGATGGCCGACCGGCCGCAGGCCACCGCCGACGCGCTGCTGCCCTTCCTCGCCGAGCTCGGCTGACCCCGCCGCGCAGGCCCGGCCCACCCGGTCCGGGCCCCCGGCGCGCCGCGCCGACCGGGCGCCCGCGTCCGCATCCGCGTCCACCGAAGCGCCCACGCCCGCCGAAGCGCCCGCGCGCCGAACCTCACCCCGGAACCACGGAGGCCGTCCCCCATGCCCCGAGTAGGACTCACCCCCGAGCAGGTCGTCGACCACGCCCTCGCCCTCATCGACGAGCAGGGCGCCGAGGCCCTCACCCTGGCCGCGGTCGCCGCCCGCGCCAAGGTGGCCACGCCCTCGCTGTACAAGCACGTCAGCGGCGGGCTGGCCGAGCTGCGGCGGCTGGTCGCCGTCCGGGTCACCGAGGAGCTGGCCGACCGGCTCGCCGAGGCGGCCGTCGGCCGGGGCGGGGACGACGCCGTCGCGGCGGTCCTGCGCGCCTACCACGGGTACGCCACCGAGTACCCGCACCGCTACCACGCGCTCCCGCAGGCCCCGCAGCCCGACGACGACCTCGCCCGGGCGGCGGCCCGGCTGGTCGGCGTGATCGTCGCGGTGCTCCGCGGGTACGGGCTGGAGGGCTCCGAGGCGATCCACGCGGCCCGGACCGTCCGCTCGGTGGCGCACGGCTTCGCCTCGCTCTCCATCGGCGGCGGCTTCCAGCTCGCCGAGGACCTCGCCGTCACCGAGGACCGCCTGATCGCCGTCCTCACCGGGGGCCTGCGCGCCTGGCCCGCACCCTGACCCGGGCCGCACCCTGACCCGGGCCCCGGCCCGCCGAAGCGACGGGGCGTCCCGGAAACGCCGGAGGGCCCGGAGCGTGATCGCTCCGGGCCCTCGGGCGTGGTGGTGGGCCTAACAGGACTTGAACCTGTGGCCTCTTCCTTATCAGGGAAGCGCTCTAACCGTCTGAGCTATAGGCCCTCGCCGAACCGCCATCCTACTCGACCGCGACGGGTGCCCCGGCACCCGGCCGTCGGACGGCGGTCGGAACCGATCGGGACCAATCGGGCAAGACGGGATAGATTGGCCGGCAACAAGGTATGAGGAATCGAGAGCCCGATCCGGCAGAGCCCGACAGGGCGGCGGAAAGGCCATCCCATGGACCTGACCTCGCCGTGGCTTCCCCCCTCCGAGGACGAGAACCGGACGCCGCGGAGCAGCCCGACCGCGCGCAGCGCCATGCGCTGCGTCCGGTTACTGCTCGGCTGCACCAGCGCCACCGAGCTGCTCGGCACGGTCCTCGCCGAGGGCCCGGGCTGGATCACCGGCGAGGGCTCCGCGCTCTACCTGCTGGACTCCGCCGGAATGCTCCGGCTCACCGCCTCCCACGGCCTGCCCGACTGGGCCCACGAGCGCTACAGCGCGGTCGACCCGGCGAGCGACCTGCCCGCGGCGATGGCGCTGCGGCTGCGCCGCCCCTATCTGGTCAGCCCCGAGCGCACCGGCGCCGACTACCCGAACCGGAACACCGGCATGGGCACCGGCATGGTCGCCATCATCACCCTGCCGATGATCGTCGACGAGCAGCCGATCGGCGTCCTGGGCCTGGCCCTGGCCCACCGGGGCACCGTCCCGCGGCGCGATCTGGACGTCCTGGAGACCCTGGCCGACGCCTGCGGCCACCGCCTCGCCCACCTGCTCGACCACGCGCACGCCGAGGGCCGCGCGCCCGCGAGCGGCGTCCGGCCCGGCCCCGCGGCCACCGGGGGCGACGCCGACCGGGCCACCGGGCCGGCCCAGCCGATGCTGTCGCTGGCCGTCCGCTCCTCCGGGCACGGCGCCTTCGAGCGGGACCTGGTCACCGGCGAGACCTACTGGGACGACCAGGTCTACCGGGTGACGGGCCGGCCGCCGCCCGCCGAGGGCGCCCCGGCCACCGCCCCCGACCTGGACCGGATCGTCCACCCCGAGGACCTGCCGGACGTCCAGGCCGCGCTCGCCGAGGCGCTGGCCACCGGCGGCCCGTACCGGATCACGTACCGGGTGGTGCGCCGGGGCGGCGGCGTGGTGCGGATCGAGGAGACCGGCGAGGTGATGCTGGACGTGCACCGGCGGCCGGTCCGGATCGCCGGTCTGCTGGCCGACCGGGACCGCACCCGCGCCGCCGAGCCGCCGGGACCCGAACCGCCGGAGGGCGGCGCGGCGGCGGCCGCCGCCCGCTCGGCGCTGCTGCTGGCGCTCACCCGGGCGCTGTCCCGGGCGGTCACCGTCCGGGACGTCACCACCGCGGTGACCGACGTCGCCCGGCCCGCGTTCGGCGCCGCCAGCATCGTGCTGGACCTGGTGGACGAAGGCCGGCTGCTGCCCGTCTCGCACACCGTCTACGGCGGCCCGCGCCGCACCGAGCTGAACCGGCTGGCCGACCTCTCCGAGGGCGTGATGCAGCACGCGCTGGCCCGCTCCGCCCCGCTGTTCAGCGAGCCCGGGCGGACCGGGCGGGCGCCGGAGAACAGCGGCGGGCCGCTCACCCCGGCCGCCTGGGCGGTGCTGCCGCTGATCGCCTCGGGCCGGCAGGTCGGCTCCTGCCTGATCACCTTCGCCACCGAGCGGGTCTTCGGCCGCGAGGACCGCACCCTCTACTCCGCGTTCGCCGGCGTCCTGGCGCAGTCGCTGGAGCGCGCCCGTCTCTACGACACCCACCACCACCGGGCCACCGAGCTCCAGCGGGCGATGCTGCCGCGCACCCTGCCCCGGCTGCCCGGGATCGCCAGCGCCGCCCGCTACCTGCCCAGCACCGAGGGCATGCAGATCGGCGGCGACTGGTACGACCTGATGCGGCTGCCGGACGGGCGGATCGGCCTGGTGATCGGCGACGTCCAGGGCCACAACGCCGAGGCCACCGCGGTGATGGGCCAGCTGCGCAGCGCCCTGCGGGCCTACGCCACCGACGGGCACGATCCGGCCGCCACGCTGGCCCGGACCAGTCGGCTGCTCTCCGGGCTCGACACCGGCCTCTTCGCCACCTGCCTCTACCTCACCCTCGACCCGGCGGACGGCACCCTGCAGGCGGCCCGCGCCGGGCACCCCGCCCCGGTCCGGATCACCGCTGACGCCCGGGCGGTGGAGCTGGACCTGCCGGGCGGCCCGCCGCTGGGTGTGGACCCGGGGGCGCCGTACCCGCCGTCGGCCGGCCACCTGGCGCCGGGCGAGACCCTGCTGGTGTACACGGACGGCCTGGTCGAGGACCGTGAGGAGGACTACGACGAGTCGGTCCAGCGGATGCTCGGCGGCCTGGAGCTGTGGGCCCGGCAGGCCGGCCCGGTCCTGATCGGTCCGACGCCGGCCCTGGAGCGGCTGGCCGACCTGCTCACCCTCAACGTGACCGAGCGCCGCTCCCGCCCGGACGACGTCGCGCTGCTCCTGCTGCACCGGGTGGCGCCAGCCCGGTAGGGCGTGTCTTCCGGATCACGTCGGGACCGGTCGGGCCCGAAGGACGTCTGATTGCCGCCGTATTGACGGGATGTTGACGAGATCCGGTCACATGGCGAGATCCGTTCACACCTTCGTAGGATCATCACCCTAGAATTCGCCGCGTGACGATGACTCAGTGGTGCGTGACGGCAGCCGGCGTTCTCGCCGCCCTCGCCCTCGTGGCCGCCGCCCGCTACCGCGCGGTCTCCGCCACCCAACGCAGCCGGGCCGACCGGCAGCAGCACGAGATCGCCCTCCTGCGGGAGCAGCTGAACGCCGAACTGGCCCGCCGCGGCACCGAACTGGCCGCCGTCCAGCAGGAGCAGGAGCTCAACGCCTCCACCCAGCGGGCCTTCCTCAGCGTGGCCCGCCGGATCCTCGTCATGGCGCACGACCAGCAGGCCCTGCTCGACGAGATGGAACGCACCCACGACGACCCGGCGCTGCTGGAGGGCCTGCTCAAGGCCGACCACGCCGCCGCCCAACAGGCCCGCCTCGCCCAGACCCTGGCCGTCCTCTGCGGCGCCCGGGCCGGACGGCACTGGCCCGAGCCGGTCTCGCTGGAGGACGTGGTCCGCGGCGCCCAGTCGCGCATCCTGCCCTTCCAGCGGGTGGTGGTCCGCAGCCGGATCGAGACCGCCGTGGTCGGGGCCGCCGCCGAGGCGCTGATCCACGCGGTGGCCGAGCTGCTCGACAACGCCACCCGCTATTCCCCGCCCAGCACCCAGGTGTTCGTCACCCTGATGCCGGTGCACAACGGCGCCGTCATCGAGATCGACGACGGTGGCGTCGGCATGCCCGAGCAGGCCGTCGCCAAGGCCGCCTCCGCCCTGGCCGGCGGCTCCACGCTGGAGGTCTCCCGCCTCGGCGAGGTGCCGCAACTGGGCCTCGCCGCGGTCGGCCGGCTCTCCGAGCAGTACGGGTTCCGGGTCACCCTCAGCTCCGCGCCCTCGCCGTACGGCGGCGTCCGGGTCGTGGTGCTGCTGCCGAACGCGCTGCTCACCGAGCCGCTGCCGCCGACCGTCCCGGGCCTCGGCCACGAGGACCGGGCGTTCTCCCCCGGGCCGCTCCGCGCACCCGCACCCCCGTACCAGGGCTCCGCCGACCACACCCGGGCGGCGGGGCAGCACCCGCCCGGCGGCCACCCGCTGCTGGAGACCCCGCCCACCGACCGGCCCCCCGCGGCGGGCCCCGCCACTCCGCCACCGCTGCCCCGCCGGAGCCACCGGCGCGACCGCGCCAGCCGTCACGCCGCGCCGGCCACCCCGACCCCGGCCCAGGCGCCCGCCCCGCCGTACCGCTCGGCGCGGGACGCCCAGACGTTCATGGCGATGTTCCAGGCCGGTACCGCCAGCGGCCGTTCGGCCGCCCGGGCCCGGGCCGCCACCGAAGCTTCTCCTCCCCCTTCCCCCCAGCTTCCCCAGCGCTCCGGAGAGTTCCATGACCACCACCCCTGACCTCGGCTGGCTGCTCGCCGACATCGTCTCCGTCCCCGAGGTCCAGCACGCCGTCGTCGTGTCCAACGACGGCCTGGAGATCGGCCGCAGCGCGGGCATCCTGCGCGAGGACGCCGAGCGGCTCGCCGCCGCCTGCTCGGGCCTGCAGTCGCTGGCCCGCGGCGTCGCCCAGGGCTTCGGCGGCCACGGCAGCGCCACCCGCCAGATCATCATCGAGTACGGCGGCGGCTACCTCTTCATCGTCGCCGCCGGGGCCGGCGCGCACCTGGCCGTGGTAACCAACGAGGCCGTCGACGCCGGCCTGGTCGCCTACCAGATGCAGGTGCTGGTCGAGCGGATCGGAACCCACCTCACCAGCCCGCCCCGCGTGGACCACGCGGTGGGGGGCCAGCGGTGAACGGGCCGGTCCGGCCCTACGTGATCACCGGCGGGCGCAGCCGGCCCACCCGCGCCGCGCTCGCCGTCGAAAGCCTGGTCAGCGCCTTACCCGACCGGCCCGAACTGCCCGAGGACGCGCTGCTCAACCGCGAGCACCAGCGCATTCTGGACCTCTGCCGCAGCCTGCTGTCGATCGCCGAGGTGGCCGCCCACCTGGGGCTGCCGCTCGGCGTCGTCAAGGTGCTGGTCGGCGATCTCTGGGACCTCGGCGCCGTCCAGGTGCTCCCGCCCGTCCCGCAGGCCGAACGCCTGCCCACAACCCTCCTGGAAGAGGTGCTCGTTGGCCTCCGCCAACTCCGCTGAAGCCCCCGCCGGCGCGCCGGCCGAGCCGCAGTACCTGCCGGCCTCCGTCCAGGGTGCGGTGAAGATCCTGGTCACCGGCCCGTTCGGAGTCGGCAAGACCACGCTGGTCGGCTCGCTCAGCGAGATCACCCCGCTGCGCACCGAGGAGACCATGACCGCCGCCAGCAGCGGCGTCGACGACCTCACCGGGCGCGCCGGCAAGACCACCACCACGGTCGCGCTGGACTTCGGCCGGATCACGCTCAACCCGCGGCTCGCGCTCTACCTCTTCGGCACCCCGGGCCAGCAGCGGTTCTGGCCGCTCTGGGACGACCTCTCGCGCGGTGCGCTCGGCGCCATCGCCATGGTCGACCTGCGCCGCCCGGACGAGAGCTTCGACGTGCTCGGCCGGCTGGAGGAGCAGCAGATCCCGTTCGCGGTGGCCGTCAACACCTTCCCGGACACCCCGAGCTACCCGGAGGAGGAGCTGCGCTCGGCCCTCGACCTCCTGCCCGACGTGCCCATCCTGTACTGCGACGCGCGGGACCGGCGGGCCGCCTACGACCTGCTGATCGACTTCGTCAGCCACCTGCACGCCACCTCCGTTCTGGAGCTCCAGCGATGACCGCCCACGAACCCGGAACGACCGGGCCGCACCCGGCCGTCCCCCCGCCCGGCTGCCCCGCGCACGCGGGCGGCGTCCCGGCCGGCGCCGGCATGCCCACCGGTGTGCCGCTGCCGGCCCTGTACGGCTCCGCCGTCGCCGACGACCCGCACGGCCTCTACGCCGACCTGCGCGCCCAGTACGGCCCGGTCGCCCCGATCGAGCTGGAGCCCGGGGTCGAGGCCTGGCTGGTGCTCGGCTACCCGGAGCTGCTCGAACTCACCCGCAACGAGGCGCTGTTCTCCAAGGACTCGCGCCGCTGGCGGGTGCCCGCCGAGGGCCGGCTCGCCACCGACTCACGGCTGCTGCCGATGACCTCCTGGCGGCCCACCCTGCTCAACCTGGACGGCGCCGAGCACCAGCGGCTGCGCGCCGCCGTCACCGACACGCTGGCGCAGATCGACCACCGCCGGCTGCGCGGGACGACCGAGGCCGCCGCCCACTCGCTGATCGACAGCTGGGGTCCGGACGGCACCGCCGACCTGATCGCCCAGTTCGCGCGCCAGCTGCCGCTGCTGGTCTTCACCCAGCTGCTCGGCCTGCCCGCCGAGGCCGGCCCCCGGCTGGTCGAGCTGATCAACCACTTCGTCGACAGCAGCAAGTACTCGGTCAAGGCCAACGCGGAGTTCCAGGCGATCCTGGTCGACCTGGTCAGGAGCCGCCGCGCGACGCCCGGAGCCGACCTGACCTCCTGGCTGCTGGCCCACCCGGCCGGGCTGACCGACGAGGAGGCGGTGCACCACGTCGTGGTGATGATGGTCGCCGGCAACGAGACCAGCATCAACTGGATCGGCAACACGCTGCGGCTGCTGCTCACCGACCGCCGCTTCCGGGCCACCCTGACCGGCGGCCGGCTGACCGTCACCGACGCGCTGGAGGAGGTGCTCTGGCGCGACCCGCCGACGCAGAACTTCCCCGGCCGGTGGGCCACCGGTGACACCGTGCTCGGCGGCCAGTACATCAGCGCCGGCGACATGCTCGTGCTCGGCCTGGCCGCGGCCAACGCCGACCCCGCGGCCCAGGGCGCCTCGGCCGCCGCGCAGGGCACCCTCGGCGGCAACCGGGCGCACCTGGCCTGGGGCGCCGGCAAGCACGTCTGCCCGGCCCAGCACCCGGCCCGGATCATCGCCGAGACCGCGGTCGAGACCCTGCTGCACCGGCTGCCCGACCTCCAGCTCGCCGTTCCGGCCCACGACCTGGCCTGGCGGCCGTCGCCCTGGTCGCGCGCCCTGGTCAGCCTGCCGGTGCTCTACAGCGCCTTCACCCCGCCCCGCCCGCCAGCCCCCGAGAGGCCCGCATGGACACCGCCGCCCCTGGAACCGAACAGCCCGGTCGCCGGCCCGTCGAGCCCGTTCGGCTCGACCCCTTCGGGCGTGACCAGCACGGCGAGAACGCCCGACTCCGGGACGCCGGCCCGGCGGTCCTGGTGGAGCTCCCTGGCGGGGTGGTGGTCTGGGCGATAACCCACCACGACACCCTCCAGGCGTTGCTCGCCGATCCGCGCGTCGGCAAGAACCCGCAGCTGTGGACGACCTTCACCGAGGGCCGGCTGCCCAAGGGCTGGCCGCTGCTGAACTTCGTCACCGTGCCCGGCATGGTCACCGCCGACGGCGAGGACCACCGGCGGCTGCGCGGGCTGGTCACCCAGGCCTTCACCCCGCGCCGGATCGCCGAGCTGCAGCCCGCGATCGAGGCCCGGACCGCCGCCCTGCTGGACCGGGTCGAGCTGCTGGAGGGCGAGTTCGACCTGCGCCGGCACTTCGCCTACCCGCTGCCGATGCAGGTGATCGGCGAGCTGCTGGGCCTGCCGCCGAAGCAGCAGGACGAGCTGCACGAGCTCTCCGACGTCATGGTCTCCAGCTCGGCCACCCCCGAGGCGGCCGTCGCCGCCCAGCAGGGCCTGTTCGCGCTGCTCGCCTCGGTGATCGCGGCCAAGCGCGCCGAACCCGGCGACGACCTCACCACCGACCTGATCGCCGCCCGCGAGTCCGAGGACCGGCTCAGCGAGCAGGAGCTGGTCGGCACCCTGCTGCTGATGCTGGTGGCCGGCCACGAGACCACGCTCAACCTGATCACCAACGCGGTGCGCGCGCTGCTCGCCCACCCCGACCAGCTCCGGCTGGTGCTGGACGGCGCGGTGGAGTGGTCCGCGGTGGTCGAGGAGACGCTCCGCTACGACTCGCCGGTCGGGCAGTTCCCGATGCGGTACGCGATCGAGGACATCGAGGTGGGCGACGTCGTCATCCGCCGCGGCGAGGCGCTGCTCGCCTCGTACGCCGCCGCCGGCCGGGACTCCGGGCACCACCCGGACGCCGACCGGTTCGACGTCACCCGGCAGCCGAACCGGCACCTCTCGCTCGGCCACGGCCCGCACTTCTGCCTCGGCTCCGGGCTCGCCCGGCTGGAGGCGGAGACGGCGCTGCGGTCGCTGTTCGAACGGTTCCCGCGGCTGGCCCTGGCGGAGGAGCCGGGGGCGGAGCCGATCGGCTCGTTCGTCAGCAACAGCGTGCGGACGCTGCGGGTGACGGTCGGACCGCGCGGGTGACCTGAGGGCGGCCGGGTCGTTTGGCGTGTCATGACGAAACTCGCCACCCTGGCCGCCCTCACCATGGCGGGCCTCGCCCTGGCCGCCCCCACCGCGTCCGCCGCGACCTCGGTCGCCTCCCAGCCGGACGCCCTGGACGGGCTCTCCAGCGGGCTCAACCTCTCCCCCACCGACCTGGCGCTGCACGAGGCCGGCAAGCTGCCGCTGATCGGCCACGCCGCCCAGCAGGTGGAGGCCGTCGGCACGGGTCAGATGGAGCACCCGGGGATCAGCGGGCAGGTCCTGAACTGACCCGGGCCCGCGCCGGGGTCCCGCCCGCGCGCTGAGCTCCGGTCCGGTGCGGGCGCTCCCCCGAGCGTGCCCGCACCGGACCGGCGCGCCTTCCGGCCTCGGCCCCTCCTGGGCCCGGGCCTGGGCCGGGTCTAGGTCTGGGTCTGGGTCTGGGTCTGGGTGTGGACTTGGGCCGAAGCCGTCAGCCCTGGGCGAGGGCGTTCAGCTCCTGGTAGGTCAGTCCGCCGTCGAGGGCGGTGTAGGTGCCCGCGCCGTAGACCTCCTCGGCGGCCCGGCGCACCGCCGCGTACGCCGCCTTGGCCAGGCCCGGCCCGAGGCTCACCCGGGCCACGCCCAGCTTCGCCAGCTCCGGCACCGACGGCGAGCCCGGGCCCGCCAGCACGTTCAGCGGCGCCGGAACGGCCGCGACCAGGGCCGCGATCGTCTCCGGATCGGCGACGCCCGGCACGAACACGCCGTCCGCGCCCGCCTCGACGTAGGCGCGCAGGCGGGCGACGGCCTCGTCCAGCCGGTCGGCCGGCTCCCCGATCCCGTGCAGGAAGACGTCGGTGCGCCCGTTGACGAACAGGTCGACCCCGGCGTTCGAACCGGCCGCCCGGGCCGCGGCGATCCGCTCGGCCGCCTCGGCCGGGGACCGGTGGGCGTCCTCCAGGTTCACCCCGACCGCACCGGTGGCGAGCAGCCCCGCCACCGTCTCGCCGACCTCGGCGGCGGTGGCGCCGAAGCCGCTCTCCAGGTCGGCCGTCACCGGCAGCTCCACCGCGCGCACGACCAGCGCGGTCTGCGCGAGCACCTCGTCGCGGTCGGCCGCGTCCCCGTCCGCGCTCCCGAGGCTCCAGGAGACGCTGGCGCTTGCCGTGGCGACGGCCCGCGCCCCGGCGGCGGCGACCAGCCGGGCGCCGACCGCGTCCCAGACGTTGGCGAGCACCAACGGCTCGCCCGGGCGGTGGAGTTCGCGGAGGGCGCGGGCCTTCTGCTGCTGAGTGGGCGTCATGGCCGCGACCCTACTTCGCGGCCGGGCTGAGCCGGGAGGTGACGCCGATCCGGTTCCAGGAGTTGATGGTGATGATCAGCGTGATCAGCTGCGCCAGCTCGGCCTGCTCGAAGTGCTCGGCGGCCTCCCGGTAGACGGCGTCCGGGACGTGCCCCTGGGTCAGCAGGGTGATCGACTCGGTCAGCGCCAGGGCGGCCCGCTCCCTGGCGGTGAACCACGTGGTCTCGCGCCAGGCCGGCAGGGAGAGCAGGCGGTGGTTCTGCTCGCCGTTCTTCAGCGCGTCGGTGGAGTGCATGTCGATGCAGAACGCGCAGCCGTTGATCATCGAGGCGTGCACCTTGACCAGCTCGGCGAGCGTCGGGTCGACGCCCTTCCGGGCGGCCCGGTCCAGGGCGATCATCGCCTGGTAGAACTCGGGGGCGAGGTCGGGGAGGGAGATCCGCTGCTCGGGGGCGGACACGGTGGCGGTCTCGTTGGTCGTCGTCATACCGGCCAGCCTAGGCGGGCAGTGGACCGCCTGCTTGGCACAATCGGGGCCGGGGATCATGGGCCACTTCGGGCGTCGCCACGGGCGCCGGGCGCCGGCTCCCCGCGGCCCGACCGCCTCGGCCCCGCAGTCTTCGAACTCCCGTCGCCCACCCGGAGGACGGGAGTTCGAAGACGGAGCCTAGACCGGGAAGGGCCTAGCCCGCCGGGAGGAAGTTGATGCGTTCACGGATGGCGGGGAAGCCCGCCTTGGCGAAGTTCGCGGCCATGGGGAAGTTGGCCCGGTCCGTCGCTCCCGTGATGAACTCCGCGCCCTGCTCGACGAGGAAGTGGGTGCACTCCGCGAGGAGGTCGTAGGCGTAGCCGCGACCGCGGTGTTCCGGCACGACTCCGATGAAGCCGATGGTCGGGCCGGAGGGGTTGTGGGCCGGGATGTGGATGCCGGCCAGGTCGCCCTCCGGCGTGTGCGCGACCTGCCACCACTCCCGCGGGGACGGGCACCAGTGGAAGAAGTCGAGTTCCTCCCGGGCGGCCTGGTCGAGGCCGCCCTCCTCGATGGCCCTGAGCGCATGGGCGTCCAGTGTGGTGGAGTGGATGCGGCGCAACGCGTCGAAGAACACGGCGTCGTCGGGTTCTGCGCTGAAGCGCAGGCGTCCGGGCCGCTCGGGCAGGCCCCGCTCCGGGGTCCAGCGGTACAGGAAGCGTTCCACCAGGAGTTCGTACCCCGCGGCTCGGGCGGCGGCGAAGCGGGCCTCCGCGGCGGCGCGCAGGTCGGTCACCTCCCGCCAGTCACCGGGCGGGTTGATCTCGAGTTCGACCTTCCAGGGAGCGGAGCGCAGGAGTTCGGCCCCGGCCTCCTCCTCGCCCTCGGCCACGTCGAACCAGTTGATGTTGACCGGCTCCGAGTCGTCGGGGCCGCCCCACCACGCGCCGCGGGCGACGACCTCGCCGTCGCGCAGGGCGACGCGCTTCCAGTCGGGGCGGAACCGGGTACGCCGATGGCCTTCACGGGCGCCCAGGGGGTCGGGGAGTGCGTCGAAGAGATGAGCGTCGCTCGCGGAGAGCGTGCGGATGACCAGCTCGGTCATGGATTCCTCCGGGAAACAGGCTGTTTGGAGCGCTCCCGGTCAGAACTGACGAACCACGCCGGGACAGCGGAAGAGGGAGCGCTGGAAAGGTGTGAACTGCACGGCACTCGCCTCCTTCCAGCCGTCTCAGGGCGTGGTGCCCAACGCTACGTGATCTTCCGCCGGTCCGTCCACGGATCTCCGTGCCCCTCGAACCCCCGGTCGGTCACCTCGCACCGTCGCCGGGTGCTAGAAGCCTGATGAAGATCTTGCTGTTGGAGGGGTTGTCCTGTCTGGGACAGCCCCTCCAGCGCTATGTGGTTGCGGGGGCGATGGTCCAGGTGTGGCCGGTGCGGGTGAGTCCGAGGTTGATGAGGCGGCGGAGGTTGAGGGCGGCGGCGCGGTTGTGGAGCCAGGTGTTGTTCTTCAGGACGCCTCGGTAGGGGACGCGGCGGTTGCCCCGGGCGGTGAGCCATGCGATGGCGCGTTCCACCGGTGGCCGCCAGCGGCGGTATTCGGCCTGCCAGGTGGGGTCGGAGGCTTGGTCGCGGGCGGCTTTCAAACGGTCGTAGTGGGCGTGGACCTGGAGGGCGCGGCCGGTCTTGGAACGGGTGCACCGCTCGCGCAGGGGGCAGTGGGTGCAGAGCTTCTTGAACTGGGCGGTGCGGGCGCCGGCCGCGTCAGGGCGGCCGAGGGCCTTGGTGTGGCCGGCCGGGCAGGTGACGGTGGCGGCCCGGGTGTCGACGTGGAAGTCGTCACTGGTGAAGCCGCCGGGGACGGCGGGCCGCTGCGGCGGTGGCTTGACGACCGGGGTGTGGCCGTCGGTTTCGAGGGCTTCGCGCAGGTCGCCGGTGCCGTAGGCGGTGTCGCCGAGGATGGTCAGCGTCTCGCTCTCGTCGGCGAGCAGGTCCTGGGCGACGGCGGCCTCGTGGTTCTGCGCTCCGGTGCCGGCGGTGAGCTCGACTTCGGTGAGCAGGCCGGTCTCGGGCTCGAACGCGGCGTGGGCGCGGAAGCCCTCCTGGTGGCGGGTGCGGGTCTTGTGGATGTGCCGGGCCTCGGGGTCGACGGTGGACACGATGCGGTCGTGAGCGGTGCCACGGGCGATCCGCCAACGGCCGTCGCGACCGTCGGAGCCGTCGGCGACCTCCACGTCCTGACCGGCGACCAGGGCCAGCAGCCCGACCGCGTTGGCGGCCTTCTCGTCCAGCTGGCGTTCGGGCAGGCGGCCGAGCAGGTTGAGGGCATCGGTGACCAGGGCGTCGACCAGGTCGGCGCGGGCCCGCTCGTCGTTCCAGGCGATGCGGGGCTTGCCCGGGTCGGTGTAATCGTGGGCGGTGCACCAGGTGGCGGCGGTCCGCCCGGCGTCGGGGACGTCCCGGATCACCCGGCGGATCGCGGCGATCAGCTGGGTGACGGTGTCCTGGGTGGCCACCGCGTCGTCCAGCACGGTGGAGTCCAGCGCCCGCCGCTGCCTGCCCTTGAGGACGCCGGTCGCCGCCACTACCTGCCTGACCCTGGTGAACAACCGGTTCGGATCCGGCGAGCGCTGCAGCCGGCGGCGGAAGTAGGCCAGCAGCGACGGGTCGAACGCGGTGTCGTACAGGCCGAGCCCGCACGCGGCCTTCCACCGCAGGTCACACCGCAGCTGTTGGACCGTCTCGAAGTCCGACAACCCGTGCAGGCTCTGCAGGACCACGGTCGCCGCCAGGACCTGCGGCGGCATGCTCGGCCGTCCGTTCCGAGACGGGTACATGTCCGCGAACATCGAACCCGGGAACAGCGCCTCCCGGTGCTCGGCCAGGAACGCGAAGACACTCCCCGCCGGGATCAACTCCCGGCAGGTCTCCCACACATCCGGCCCGACCAGCTCCCCGGCCCATTCCCCCATCGCCACAGAGACGAGTCTGGCCCCACCACACGGACGGTGGGGCCAGAACCCAACATCTTCATCAGACTTCTAGGCGGCGGCTTCCCAGGCGAATCCGTCCAGGTCGGTGAAGGTGTCGGCGGCGCCGCCGAGGGCGATGCGGTGCGAGCCGGTGCCCTCGACGGGGACGCCGAGGTCCTTGGCCAGGGCGCGGCGCTTGTACAGCGCCAGCTTGACGCGGCCGGAGGCGCCGGGGGCGAACTCGGTGTACTTGCCGCCGAAGCTCTTGGCCACGGTCAGGCCCCGGCCGACGTAGAACTGCTTGGTCGCCTTCACGTCCTCGACGCCGAGCAGGAGGACGAGCTCGTCGATCTCGCGGGTGGCGGGGCCGGTGTCCTTCTTGGCCGAGGTCGCGATCTTCCAGATCGTCCCGTCCGGGGCCTGGACGACGCCGCTGTAGCCCCACAGCGACTTCGCGGCGGGCTTCAGCACCGTGGCGCCGGCGTCCACGGCGGCCGCGACGAAGCCGTCGACGGTGGCCGGCCCGGACACCGTCAGCGCCAGGGTGAAGCCGCGGAATCCGGTGGAGTGGGCCTCGGACGCCCGCAGGCGTACGTAGTTGTCCACGCCGAAGGCGGTGTAGAAGCGGCGGGCGGCCTCGGGGTCGGCCACCTCAAGGGTGACGGACGCGAGGGACGTGTGGGCTGCGGTGGAAGTGGTGATTGCCATGACCATCACGCTAGGGGCCGGACGGCGTCCGGGGCTTCTCGATTCCTGACCGGTCTCGCGACCTGCTTCGCCACGCACGCCGGCATCCCCTCCACCGTGACCGCCGGGCCCCCGTCACGGGCCGCACCCGTGGCACCGGGACCGACGTCCGCCGCAGCGGCCGCCTGGCGCCGGAAGGCCCCGGGCGACATGCCGACCAGCTCGGTGAAGCGGGTGGTGAACGTGCCCAGCGACGCGCAGCCGACCGTGAAGCAGACCTCGGTGACGCTGAGATCGCCCCGCCGCAGCAGCGCCGCCGCGCGCTCGATGCGACGCGTCATCAGATACGCGTACGGCGACTCACCGTAGGCTGCCCGGAACTGCCGGCTCAGGTGCCCGGCCGACATGTGCACCTCGCGGGCGAGCGCCTCCACGTTCAGCGGCTGCGCGTACTCCCTGTCGATCCGGTCGCGGACGCGGCGCAGCTGCGCGAGATCGTCCAGGCGCTGAGCCTGGGCACGGGCACGCTGCCATTCAGTCCTTGCCATGAGAACCCTCCCCCTTCGCCCGCAGGGCTCAGCGCAGTTCCTGGATGCGGACCAGGTTGCCCGCGGGGTCGCGGAAGGCGCAGTCACGGACGCCGTACGGCTGCTCGGTCGGCTCCTGGACGACCTCGGTGTCACCGGCCTGCACCTTCTCGAACGTGGCGTCGAGGTCCGGGGTGGCCAGCAGGATCCAGCCGTACGTGCCCTTGGCCATCATCTCGGTGATCATGCGCCGCTCGTCCTCGGTGATGCCGGGATCAGCCGCAGGCGGCGCCAGGAGGATCGACGTGCCGGGCTGACCGGCCGGGCCGACCGTGATCCAACGCATCCGGCCCTGCCCCACATCGCTGCGGACCTCGAAGCCGAGGACGTCGCGGTAGAAGGCGAGCGACGCGTCCGGGTCGTCGTGCGGGAGAGCAGTCGTGTGAATGGTGATGTCCATGGTCGGCAGGCTAGACGCGACTCCGGGGCTGCGCTTCTCGATTCCTGCTCGATCCGGACACGTCGGAACGTTCGCAGCCGTGTCACCCGGAGCACGGCCCGGCACGGCGGTGGCGGGGCGGCCCGGGGTCGGGCCCCTGCCGGCTGTTCCGATCGGCGAACGTGCGTGCGAGGATCGGCGGCGGGGCGGTGTCCGGCCGCCCCGCCGGGAAGACCAGGGGGCCAGGCTCGTGTGTACCGCGTTCGTCAGCATCGAGCCGTCGTCGGCGGTGCCGGTGCTGCTGCTGTCGGTACGGGACGAGTACGCGGGGCGGCAGTGGCTGCCGCCGGACCACCACTGGCCGGGGCGGCCCTCGGTCCTCGGCGGGCTCGACCTCGCCGCGGGCGGGACGTGGCTGGCGGTCGAGCCGGGCGGCCCGGGGGCCGATCCGGTCGCGGCCTGCCTGCTGAACGGCTTCGGCACGATGGCCCCCGCGCAGGCGCGGCTCTCGCGCGGCGAGCTGCCGCTGACCGCCGTCCGCGACGGCGGCATCGGCCACCTCGACCTGGAGCGCTACGACCCCTTCCACCTGGTCGTCGTCCGGCCGGACGGCGCCCGGGTGCTGAGCTGGGGCGGCGGCAGCCCCGAGGAGCGCGAACTGCCGACCGGGCTGAGCGTGGTGCTGAACGACGGGCTGGAGGGCCTGGCCGCCACCCGGACCACCTCTCAGCTGGTCCGCACGCTGATGGCCGCCCGCGCCGCGCACTTCCGCGCCCGCTTCGAGGCCGCCGTCCGGCCCGAACCGGCGGCCGGACCCGCCGAGGAGGCATGGGGCGCCTGGCTGCCGATCGTCGCCGGCGACGGCCTGCCGCTGGACGCCCCCGAGGCGCTGATCCAGCGCCGGGAGTTCGGCGACGGCCGGATCTGGGGCTCCTCCTCGATATCCCTGCTGGCCTTCGGTCCTGACGGACTTCGCTACGACTTCGGCCGCGCCCCGGTGACCGGCCCGGCCGACGACCGGTGGCGCCGGATCGTCTAGGTCCTGTGGAGCAGGCCCACTGGCGGGTGTCGATGGCGCCCGCCCAGACTGGAGCCATGGAAACCATGGTGCCCGTCCGCGGTGGTGAGGTCTGGGCCGAGGACTCGGGCGGCGACGGACTGCCGCTGGTCCTGATCCACCCGGGCGTCGGCGACTCGACGATCTGGGACCCGGTGCTCGCGGCGCTCGACGGACGGCACCGGGTGGTCCGCTACGACGCCCGCGGCTACGGACGCTCGCCCGCCCCCGCCGTCGCGTACACCCCGGCCGAAGACCTCGCCGCGGTGCTCGACCACTTCGGGCTCGACCGGGTGGTGCTGGTCGGCAACAGCATGGGCGGGGCCGCCTCGGTCAACCTGACCCTCGACGCCCCGGAGCGGGTGGCCGGGCTGGCGCTGATCGTCCCCACCATCACCGGGTACGACGGGTTCGACGAGTCCGACCTCTTCCGGGAGGTGGGGCGGCTGGCCGAGGCCGGCGACATGGAGGGCATCGTCCGGCTCGGGCTCGGGCTGTGGGGACTGGCGGGCGGCGGCACCCCCGAGGCCGATCCGGTCGCAGCCGCGCAGTTCAGGGCCGTCCTGCCCGCGTGGTTCGGCAACATCGGGTACCAGGAGACCGATCCGCCCGCCTTCGACCGGCTCGGCGAGATCGCCGTGCCTGCCCTGCTGGCACTGGGCGAGCTGGACCGGCCGGGGATCGTGCGGCTGAACGAGGAGGTCGCGGCCCGGATCCCGGACTGCCGCCTGGCCCGGCTGGCCCGGTCCGACCACTACCCGACGCTGCGCGAGCCGGAGGCCGTCGCGCGGCTGATCGAGGAGCTGTACGCCGAGGCGCGCTGAGCACGCGGACGGTCGCTGCCCAGGAAGTCGGCCCGTCCGACTTCCTGCGCAGGGGTGAGGGTCAGACGGCCCGGGCGAGCAGGCAGACGTAGGAGCGGCCGGGGCGGCCCTCGGCCGGCTGCTCCACCCGTGCGGTCACGGCGAACCCGGCCCCGGCCAGCAGTTCGGCCTGCCGGTCGGCAGGAATGAGGTACGACTCGTAGGTCACCGGGTGGCCGTAGCCCTGCGTGGGCCTCAGGTGGGCGGCCTCGCCCGCGTGGCCGCCCAGCAGCAGGCGGCCACCGGGAGCGAGGGAGCGGCGGAACTCCGCAAAGACGAGGGGGAGTTGCCCCGGCGGCGTGTGGTGGGTCGAGTACCAGGCCAGCAGACCGCCGAGCCCGGCGTCGCGGAGCGGCAGGCCGGTCATCGAGCCGACCGCGTAGTCGACCGCGGGGTGGGCCCGGCGGGCCAGCTCGATCATCCGCGCCGACAGGTCGATGCCGAAGGCGGTCACGCCCAGGCCGGCGAGGTACGCCGTCACCCGGCCCGGCCCGCAGCCCACGTCCGCGACCGAGCCGAGGCCGTCCGCCCGCACCAGCTCGGCGAAGGCGGCGAGCATCCCGCGGGACACCGGGTCCATGGCGTCCGGCGTGACCACGCGCCGGACGTAGTCCTCGGCGACGGTGTCGTACGACGCGCGGACGGCGGCCAGGTACGCGGGCTCGGTCATGGCGCCGAGCGTAGGGCCTCCATGTGCACGATTCCGGGCCTGTGCTGACTTTCTCTCAGCACACCCTTGCAACCACTACATGTGAAGTACTATAAATGGAGTGGTTCGAACGACGGACCGAGATCCAGCACCACGACACCAAGGACACGTATGCGCAAGCTCAGCTACTTCATCGGCAGCACCATCGACGGCTTCATCGCCACGCCCGACGGCGGCTTCGAGTTCTTCTTCCCGTACGTCACGGGCGAGTACGCCTCCTACCTGACCGCCGAGTACGCGGACACCGTCTTCACCCCGGCACGGGTCGCCGCGGGCATCGACGACGCGCCCAACAAGCACTACGACACCGTGGTGATGGGCCGCAACACCTACGAGCCGGGGCTGGCCGTCGGCGTGACCAGCCCGTACGCCCACCTGCGGCAGATCGTCTTCTCCAACTCCATCGCCGAGAGCCTGGACCCGGCCGTCGAGGTCACCGCCGAGGACCCGCTGTCGGTGGTCCGCCGCCTCAAGCAGGAGGACGGGCTCGACATCTGGCTCTGCGGCGGCGGTTCGCTGGCCGGGCAGCTCCTGCCCGAGATCGACGAACTGATCGTCAAGCTCTACCCGATCGTGGCCGGCTCCGGCATCCCGCTGTTCTCGGCCGGCTTCGCGGCTCGCAACTTCGAGCTCGCCGAGAGCCGGACCTTCGACCAGGGCAGCGTGCTCCTCACGTACCGGAAGCCCGCGACGGCGGCGGACGCCGAGCCGGAGCAGGCGTAGCCGACGGCGCCGAGCGACCGGCCCGGCGCTGAACGGCGGCGCCCAGCAACAGGTTCACGAGGACGGTGCCGGTGCAGAGCACCGTGACGAAGAGGAAGCCGGCGGCACGCGGGGCGGCGTGCCGGATCGGACAGACGGCGAGCGCCGCGAGGGCGGCGCCGGCCGCCACGGAGGCGGCCGAGGCGGCGAGGAGCAGGGCACGGGTCGGGCGGCTCACGACAGCGGCCGGGCCTGGGCGGATTGCGGCGGCGGCGCGGTGACGTGCTCGGGTCGGACGGTCCACTCGACGCCACCCCCGACGGGGCGGAGGTAGACGCGGCCACCGATGGTGTCCATGTAGACGCCGGTGCGGCGGGTCCGGCGGTCATGGAGGAGTTCGCCGGGGGTGTGGGGCGCGCGGGGGTTCACGGGATGGTTCACGGGATGGTCCTTCGGAGGGCTGCAGGGCGGGGTCAGCGGTGTCCGTCGAGGCGGATCGTCACCAACCTCCGGGTCGCGACCACCACTTCGGCGGCGAGCGGGGCGCCGTCGGCGGCGTTGAGGGTGACGGCCTGGCCGGCCCTGGGGTACCAGGCCACCTGAGGCGGCTCGCGACGGGCGCGGACGCCGTCGCGGATGACGTCGGTCAGTTTGGTGACGACGGAGACGGGGGCGGAACCGAGGTCGATGAGGATCACCCCGGTGACGGAGGCGCAGTTCCAGTCGATGCCGGTGGAGGGGAGTTCGGTGCCGGCGGTGGCGAGGGCGACCTTGAAGTCGTCCAGCACGGAAGCGGCCTCGCGGCGGTCGTCGGCGGTGATTCTGCGGAGGATGGAGGACATTGGCGGTCGACCCCTTCGGTCAGTTCCGGAATTCCGCCTCCAAGGATCACGCCTCGCATATACGGTGTGAAGTCGAACGATCACAGCGAGTTGCATGTAGGAGATCGGGGTCCGCTATGCCCAATCCCAGGAACCTCCCCAGCGGCAAGACACCTCGCGAGTACTACGGCTCGGAGCTGCGCAGACTGCGCGAGGCCGCATGCCCCCGGATGTCCCAGGAGAAGCTGGGTCAGTTGACGTTCGTATCCGGGGGCTACATCGGGCAGTTGGAGCAGGCAGTACGGGTGCCGCAGCTCGACCTGTCGATCCGGATCGACAAGGCACTTGCTACAGGCGGAGTGCTGGAGCGGCTGCACGAGCTGCTGGAATTCTCGCGGTTCCCGGACTTCTTCAAGCATGCGGCGGAACACGAGGCCCAGGCACTGACCATCAGCGAGTTTGGCGCGCTCATCGTTCCTGGACTGCTCCAAACGCCCGAGTACGCAAGGGCATTGTTCCTGAGCGGGCAACCACTTCTCACTGATGCCGAACTCAACGAGTTCGTGGCGACGCGGATGGAGCGCAGCAGTCGTCTCGTGGTCGATCCGGGCGGGCCCGAGCTCTGGTACATCCTGGATGAAGCTGTCATCCGTCGTGTCATCGGCAGCCGCCTGATCATGGCGGAACAGCTTCGCCACATCGCAGGCCTGATCACTCGACGCCGCACAATCGTCCAGGTCGCAACCTTCGAAGCCGGAGGGCATGCCCTTATCGACGGTTTCCTGTCTCTGATGACATTCGCGGATGCGCCGCCGCTCGCGTATCTGGAAGGCCCTCACGCAGGCCAGCTTGTTGACGAGATGCGGGTGGTCGAGAGATGTCGGCGGTCCTACGATCTAGTGCGGGCCGCTGCGTTGTCGCCGGAGGCGTCCCTGGCCCTGATTCTGTCGGCGGCAGAGGAGCATGAGAGTGCGCAAGCTCTATCAAACGCCCGCAAGTTGGCGAAAGAGTAGCTACAGCAACACTGACGGCGGCTCCTGCGTCGAGGTGGACGACGCCTCCCCCGGGCGGGTCCGGGACTCCAAGGACCCGGACGGCCCCGCCCTCGCCTTCACCCCTGCCGCCTGGCAGTCCTTCGTCACCGCCGTCCGCGCGGGCGACTTCGACTGATCCTTCCTACCGGACGAACTCGCCGATCAGCCGCGCCAGTTCCTCCGGCTGCTCCAGGTGCAGGTCGTGGCCGGTGCCGGGCACGCTGACCGCCACCGTTTCCGGTCGCGTGCCCAGCATCCGGTCGAACTGCTCCGCGTCGATGATCCCGGACTGCCCGACCACGGCCAGGACCGGACACCCGACGCGCTCCCACTCCTCCCACCACGACCGGTGGGAGTTCTCCGTCAGGCTCTCGACCATCACCCTGCTGTCGAACCGCGGCCACCAGCCGCCGTCGCGTTCCTCCAGCCCCGCCGCCCAGCCCTCCCCCACCGCGCCGCCGCCGAAGAACCCCACGGCCGCCTCGAACGACGGGAACGGCACCGGCCAGGAGTCGAACCAGCCGGCGATCCCCGCCTGGGTCTCCTGGTCCGAACCCGCCGGCCCCGCCTCGACCACGACCAACCCGCCCACCGCCTCGGGGTGCGCCGCAGCGGTGAGCATCGCAGCATGCCCGCCGTAGGACTGGCCGACCAGGACCGGACGCTCCAGCCCGAGCTGCTCGACCACCGCCAGCACGTCCGCCACGTACGCGGCCCGCGAGACGTCCTGCGGACGCCGCTCGCTGGCGCCACTGCCGCGCTGGTCCACGGCCACCACCCGGAACCGGCCGCCCAGGGCCGCCACCACGGCGTCCCACTCCCCCGCGTGCCCCGCCAGCCCGTGCAGCAGCACGACGGCTGTTCCCTGCCCTCCCGAGTCGCGACAGGCCAGCCGGACCCCGTCCCTCTCGACGTACCCCACCGCGGTCATACCGCCCCCTCCAACCGTCGTGCGCGTTCCGTCAGATGGCGCCGCTCGGGCGCGCTCGTCGTGCGGCGGGCCGCCTCCCGGTAGGCCTCCACCGCACCGGCCCGCTCGCCGAGCAGCTCCAGCAGGTGGGCCCGGGTCGCGGGCAGCCGGTGGCTCCGGGCCAGGCCCTTCTCCCCCTCCAGCGTGCCCAGCAGCTCCAGCCCGGCCGCCGGGCCGTGCACCATGGCCACCGCGACCGCGCGGTTGAGCGTGACCACCGGGTTCGGCCCGAACCGCTCCAGCAGCTCGTACAGGGCGAGGATCTGCGGCCAGTCCGTGGCCTCCGCCGACTCCGCCTCGTCGTGCACCGCCGCGACGGCGGCCTGCAGTTGGTACGGGCCGGCCTGCCCGCGCGGCAGGAACCGCTCCAGCAGCGCCACGCCCTCCGCGACCAGCCGCCCGTCCCAGCGGCCGCGGTCCTGCTCGGCTAGCGGCACCAGCTCCCCGCCGGCGCCGGTGCGGGCCGGCCGCCGGGCCTCGGTGAGCAGCATCAGGGCGAGCAGGCCCGCCGTCTCGGCGTCCTCGGGCACCAGCCCGTGCAGCAGCCGGGTGAGCCGGATCGCCTCGACGGCCAGCGCGGGCGCGGTCAGCTCGGCACCGTCGCTGGCGGTGTAGCCCTCGTTGAAGACCAGGTAGAGCACCTGCCGGACGTCCGCCAGGCGCTCGGCGTGCTGCGCGCCCTCGGGCACGGCCAGGCCGACGCCCTTCACGGTCTGCTTGGCGCGGCTGATCCGCTGGGCCGTCGTCGCCTCGGGCACCAGGAAGGCGGCGGCGATCTGCGCCGTGGTCAGGCCGCCGACCGCGCGCAGGGTCAGTGCGATCCGGCTGGGCGCGGAGAGCGCCGGGTGACAGCAGAGGAAGAGCAGTGCCAGCGAGTCGTCCCGGTCGCTCTCCGGCGTGCCGTCCGCGGCGTGGCCGATCAGCGCGGACTGCGGGGTGGCCAGGGCGAGGGCGTCCTCGCGGCGGCGCCGGGCGGTCTCGCTGCGCACCTGGTCGACCAGGCGGCGGGAGGCGACGGTGAGCAGCCAGCCGCGCGGGTTCTCCGGCGTCCCGGCCTCGGGCCACTGCCGGGCTGCCGCGATCAGCGCCTCCTGCACGGCGTCCTCGCACGCGTCGAAGGCGCCGTAGCGGCGGACGAGCGCGCCGAGGACCTGCGGCGCCAGCTCGCGCAGCAGGTCCTCGGCCGGGTGGGGCAGGGCGGTCACACGTCCGCCGCGGCGTCGTGCAGGACCGGCCAGAGTTCGACCGGCTCGACGTCGGCGAACGGCATGTCGGCGGCGATCTCCTGGGCCCGCTCCAGGCTCTCGCAGTCCAGCAGGTAGAAGCTGGCGAGGTACTCCTTGGTCTCCAGGTACGGGCCGTCGGTGACCACCGGGAGGCCTTCCCGGCGGCGCACCAGCTGGGCGGCGGCCGCGTCGGCCAGGCCGTAGGCGCCGATCAGCTCGCCGCTCTCGCGGTACTTCTTGTTGAACGCGTCCTGCTTGGCGATCGCCTCGGGCCAGGCCTCGGCCGGGAACGCGTCCCACTTGGCCTGGTTGCCGTAGATCATCGCGACGTACTTCATCTCGGGTGTCCTCCCGTCGTACGCGCCCCTCCGGCGCGCTCCCACCCTCCAGTCGGAGCGGGTCCGGGGTCCTCGACATCGTCCGGCGACATTTCCCGGATCTTTTTCGCGGGCCCGTGGAACGGCCCGGAAGGCGCTCCCCGGCGACATGATCAACATATCGGGACGGACCAGCCGCTGTCAGCGGTGACGCCCGAACCCGCCGCCCGAACCCGCGAAGGGCCGGACGGCGGGGCGACCGTGACGACGGACCGGTCAGTCGTCCAGGTCCAGGCCCGCGAGCAGCCCGGCCAGGCGCTCCGGGTCGGTGAGGATGTCCAGGGCGGTGATCCGGCCGCCCCGGACGGTGAAGGCCATCAGCGACAGCGGCTCGCCGTCCGCGAACGAGAGCACCGCGGGCCCGCCGTTGACCAGCACGTGGCGGGCCCTCGCCGCGAACCGGGCGAAGGTGATCGCCTGCGAGGCGACCTCGGCCGCGCCGCGGCGCAGCAGGCTCGGCCGCAGGGCGCCGCCGTCGGAGCGCGCCACCACGTCGGGGTCGAGTACGGAGAGCAGGGCGTCGAACTCGCCGCCGCGCGCGGCGGCGAGGAAGGCGTCCACGACCTGGCGCTGACGGGCCAGGTCGGTGTCGGGGGCCGGGGCGGCGTCCTGGACCCGGCGGCGGGCGCGGCTGGCGAGCTGCCGGGTGGAGGCGGAGGTGCGGCCGAGGACCGGGGCGATCTCGTCGAAGGGCACGTCGAACATGTCGTGCAGGACGAAGGCGAGCCGTTCCGCCGGGGAGAGCGTCTCCAGGACGATCATCAGCGCGATGCCGACCGAGTCGGCGACGAGGATCTCCTGCTCGGGGTCGAGCGCCTGGGCGCGGCCGACCACCGGGTCGGGCATTCGGACCCGGTCCTCCTGCTCCGGCATCGCGTCCTCCCGGCGGGCGGTGCGCGAGCGCAGCATGTCCAGGCAGATCCGGCCGACCACGGTGGTCAGCCAGGCACCGAGGTTCCGCACCTCGGTCACGTCGCTGCGGTGCAGTTTGAACCAGGCCTCCTGGACGGCGTCCTCGGCCTCGGCCAGTGAGCCGAGCATCCGGTAGGCGACCGCCCGCAGCTGGGGGCGCTCCTCCTCGAAGCGCCGGGCCAGCAGTTCTTCCCCGCTCATCTGTCACATCCTCGCGTCCGGATCCGTCGGTCCACTGACGGACGCTAACCGACGGGACGGGGCCGCGCCGCGGCATCCGCCCTGACCTGCGGAAGCCCGGAGGCGGCTCGCACCGCCGGCAGCGGGCGCCCCGGACTGTCCTCCGGGAGCGCTGCCGTGACGATCCGTCATGCCTATCGGCGCGGCGGTGGAGTCCGGTGCGCCGCGACCGCTCCGGGTGGTGCGATCCCGGTCCGGCGGCGGATGGGGCGATAATCCCCCGTACCGATCCGTCCACGCCCGCAGGGAACGGCCCCATGACCAGCTCCCGGACCTCCCGAGCCGCCTCCCGGAGCCCCCGTGCCGTCGCCGGAGCCGCCGGGGCGGCCTCCTGGACCGCTTTCGGCGGCGACCTGCACCTCGACCTCACCGGACGGCGGGCGGCCGGCGCCGGGGTCCGGACCGCCCTGGAGGACGCGCTGCGGGAGGCGGTCCAGGACGGCCGGCTGGCGCCCGGCACCCGGCTGCCGTCCTCCCGGGCGCTCGGCGAGGACCTCGGGATCGCCCGGAACACGGTGGTGGAGGCGTACGGGCAGCTCACCGCCGAGGGCTGGCTCAGCTCCCGGCAGGGCTCGGGCACCACGGTCGCCGAGCGGGCCACCCCCCGCCCGGCCCGGCGGGCCGCCCACCCGCCGCCGGACCGCCGCACCGCCCGGTACGACCTGGCGCCGGGGCGGCCGGACGTCTCGCTCTTCCCGCGGACCGCCTGGCTGTCCGCCGCCCGGCGGGCGCTGGCCACCGCCCCGCACGAGGCCTTCGACTACGGCAGCCCGCTCGGGCGGATCGAGCTGCGGCAGGCGCTCACCGACTACCTGGCCCGGGTCCGCGGCGTCCGGACCGACCCCGACCACCTGCTGGTCTGCGCCGGGTTCACCCAGGGGCTCGGCCTGCTCTGCGCCGCCCTGCGCGGCCGGCGGGCCCGCTCGCTGGCCGTGGAGGAGTACGGGCTGCCGCCGCAGCACGAGGTGGTCCGGGCCGCCGGGCTGACCACGGCGCCGCTGCCGCTGGACTGCTCCGGGGCGCGCACCGAGCTGCTGGCCGGGCGGCGGGACGCAGCGGTCCTGCTCACCCCCGCCCACCAGTTCCCGACCGGCGCCGCGCTCTCCGCCGAGCGCCGGGCCGCCGCCGTGGCCTGGGCCCGCGCGCACGACGGGTACGTGATCGAGGACGACTACGACGGCGAGTTCCGCTACGACCGGCAGCCGCTCGGCGCGATGCAGGCGCTCGACCCGGAGCGGGTGGTGTACGCGGGCACGGCCGCCAAGAGCCTCGCCCCCGGCCTGCGGCTCGGCTGGCTCGCGCTGCCGGACGCGCTGGTGGAGCCGGTGGCCCGGCTCAAGCAGCGGGCGGACGGGATGTCCCCGGTGATCGACCAGCTCACCCTCGCGGAGCTGATCACCTCCGGCACCTACGACCGCCACGTGCGGCGCTCCCGGCTGCACTACCGGCGCCGCCGCGACCACCTGGTCGCGGCGCTGGCCGAGCGGGCCCCGCGCGTCCGGGTGACCGGGATCGCCGCCGGCCTGCACGCCGTCCTGCAACTGCCGCCCGGCGCACCGTCGGAGGCCGAGCTGCTGGCCCGGGCCGAGGCCGCCGGCCTGGTGTTCGGCGTGCTCGGCTGGCACCTGGCCGCGCCCCCGCCGGGCCCGGACGCCGCGCCCGCCCTGGTGGTCGGCTACGCGACGCCGCCCGACCGTCTCTTCCCCGCCGCCGTGGACGCGCTCTGCGAGCTGCTGCGCGGGGTGTGAGGGCCGGGCGCGCCGGGCCGGTCCGACCGGACGGGCCCTACTTGTTCCGGTTGCCCAGCTCGAAGAGCAGCAGGATGAAGCCGGCGAAGGCGTGCGTCGCGACCGTGTAGATCACCAGCCGGATGCCGACGCGGCGGTTGGCCCACTTGCCGGCGTCGACGGTCTTCGCGACCGGCGCGGCGGGGGCCGTCGCGGGGGAGGCCGCGGCCGTGGCGGCGGTGGCGGTGGTGGGATCAGCCATGGGAGATCTCCTCCGGGAGGTCTGACGGGTGGGTCAGTGGGGAGCGGCAGGGCCGCCGCCGAGGCAGAGTTCGCCGCCGGGGCTCTGCAGCAGGGTGTGGACGAAGAGCAGCTCGACCCCGCCGGACGACTCCGCGGCGATGCAGTGCGGGGTGAGCGAGTCGAAGTGTGCGGAGTCGCCCTCGTCGAGCTGGTGGACGCGGTCGCCGAGGGTCAGCTTCAGCCGGCCCTGGAGGACGTAGAGCCACTCCTCGCCCGGGTGGACCCGCACGACGGCGTCCTGGACGCCCAGCGGGACGTGCACGCGCAGCGCCTGCATCGCCCGGCCGGGCGCACCGGCCCGCCGGTAGCCCCAGCCGCCCGCGCGGCCGGGCTCGATCGCGCCGCCGCGCACCACCGGGTCCGGCTCGACCATGGCCTCGCCGAGGAGGCCGGAGACGGACGTGCCGTAGGCGCGGGCGAGGCCCAGCAGGACGGGCAGCGAAGGCTGTCGGCGGCCGGTCTCCAGCCGGGACAGATAGGCTGGGGAGAGGCCGACCCGGGCGGCGGCGACCTCCAGGGTGAGGCGGCTGCCGAGCCGGTGCTCGCGCAGTCGCGCGGCGAGGCCGGCGACCTCCTGGTCGTCGAGCTGGTCACCGGCGGAACCGGTGGAGCCGGCGGAACCGGTGGAGCCGGCGGAACCGGCGGTGGCGGGGCCGGATGGGCTGGTGCTCATGTGACCAGTGGACACCCGGCGTGCCGCACGGGCAAGAAATTTGCCTCAGAGGCAAACCGCCGTAACCTCGCGCCGACCGGCCGTGCAGCAGGGCGCCGGATCCCTGCCCGCGGCGGCGCCCGACCGGGCTACGGCCGGGGGATGTTCCGCAGGTTGCTGCGGGCCAGGTCGATCATGCGCCCCACCCCGCCGGAGAGCACCGTCCGCCCGGCCGCCAGCGCGAAACCCTTCAGCTGGGCCGCGGTGATGTGCGGCGGGACGGCGAGCGCGTTGGGGTCGGTGACCACGTCCACCAGCGCCGGGCCCGGCCGCTCCAGGGCCTCCGCCAGCACCTCCCGCACCCGCACCGGCTCGGTGACCCGCTTGGCCGGGATGCCCATCGCCCGGGCGATCCCCGCGTAGTCCACGTCCCCGTTGTCGGTCTCCGCCTCGGGGTAGCCGGAGACCAGCATCTCCAGCTTGATCATGCCGAGCGCGCCGTTGTTGAACACCACCGTCTTCACCGGCAGCCGGTGCCGGGCCACGGTGAGCAGCTCGCCGAGCAGCATCGAGAGCCCGCCGTCGCCGGCCATCGCGACCACCTGCCGCCCAGGGCAGGCCAGCTGGGCGCCGATCGCGTGCGGCAGGGCGTTGGCCATCGAGCCGTGCAGGAACGAACCGATCACCCGGCGGCGGCCGTTGGGCTGCAGGTAGCGGGCGGCCCAGACGTTGTTCATGCCGGTGTCCACGGTGAACACCGCGTCGTCCGCGGCGACCTCGTCCAGCACCGAGGCCACGTACTCCGGGTGGATCGGCAGGTGCTTGTCGATGTCCCGGGTGTAGACGCCGACCACGTCCTCCAGGGCCCGGCAGTGCTTGCGCAGCATCTCGTCCAGGAAGGCCCGGTCGGCCTTCGGCTCCAGCAGCGGCAGGACGGCGCGCAGGGTGGCCGAGACGTCGCCGTGGACGGCCAGCTCCAGCGGCGTGCGGCGGCCGAGCCGGGTGGCGTCGTGGTCCACCTGGATCGTCCGGGCCCGCGGGAGGAAGGAGTCGTAGGGGAAGTCGGTGCCGAGCAGCAGCACCAGGTCGGCCGTGTGCAGCGCCTCGTGGCAGGCGCCGTAGCCGAGCAGCCCGCTCATGCCGACGTCGTACGGGTTGTCGAACTGGATCCACTCCTTGCCGCGCAGGGAGTGCCCGACCGGCGCGCTCAGTACCCGGGCGGCCTCCATCACCTCGCCGTGCGCCCCGCGCACGCCCGCACCGCAGAACAGCGCGACCGTGCGGGCCTCGTTGAGCGCCCGGGCCAGCGCCTGCACCTGGGACCAGGGCGGCGCGGCCACCGCCTGCTCGGTGAGGAAGTGGCTGCCGCCCGTCGGCCCGGCGGCCGGCAGCGCGGCGACGTCGCCGGGGAAGGCCAGGACGGAGACCCCGGGGGCGCCCAGCGCGTGCTGGACCGCGATCCGCAGCAGGCGCGGCAGCTGCGCCGGCGTGGAGACCGTCTCGCACCAGCTGCTGCAGTCGGTGAACACCCGCTCGGGGTGGGTCTCCTGGAAGAAGCCGGTGCCGATCTGGCCGGACGGGATGTGCGAGGCGAGCGCCAGCACCGGCAGGCCGCTGCGCTGGGCGTCGTAGAGGCCCTGGATCAGGTGGGTGTTGCCGGGGCCGCAGGAGCCGGCGCAGACCGCCAGGCTCCCGCTCAGCTCGGCCTCGGCGGCGGCCGCGAAGGCGCCGGCCTCCTCGTTGCGGACGGGCACCCAGCCGATGCCCTCGGCCCGGCGGACGGCGTCCACCACCGGGTTGAGGCTGTCGCCGACCACCCCGTAGACGCGTTCCACCCCGGCCTGCCGGAGCACCTCCACCATCTGCTCGGCCACGCTCACCACGGGGGCTCTCCTCTCGCCGGTCGGTCGTCGCCCCTTGGCCCCTCCGCCGGGCCCCTGCCGCTTCTCCCGCTACTCCGCCGCCAGGTGGTCCGGCCCGGGGCCGAGCGTCCCCGCGGCCACCCCGGCCTGCGGCTGGCGGCGGGACGGCTCGCGGCCGGGCGGCTGGGCGCAGCGCTCCTGGGCGGGCGGCACCGTGGTGGGCAGGGTGACCGGCGTGCCCGCCTTCACCTGCACCCCCTCGCCGTCGTGCCGCAGGTGGATCACCTCGCCCCGGCGCAGCGTGTACGTCGTCCCCTCGTGGGTGATCCGCACCCCGAGCAGCTGGCCGCGCACCAGCAGCGAGAAGCTCAGCTTCATCAGCCCGTTCGGCAGCCGGGGCCGGAAGGACAGCACCTCGCTGTGGTCGCGCAGGCCGCCGAAGCCGGCCACCAGGGCGATGCAGGCCCCGGCGAGCGAGGCCATGTGCAGGCCGTCGCGGGTGTTGCCGCCGAGGTCGTGCAGATCCATCAGGGCGGCCTCGGCGGTGTAGTCGTACGCGAGGTCCATCTGGCCCACCTCGGCGGCGATCACCGCCTGGGTGCAGGCCGAGAGCGAGGAGTCGCGGACGGTCAGCCGCTCGTAGTAGGCGAAGTTGCGGGCCTTCTGCTCGTCGGTGAAGGCGTCGCCGCGCACCTGCATGGCGAGCACCAGGTCGGCCTGCTTGACCACCTGCTTCCGGTACAGGTCGAAGTACGGGTAGTGGAGCAGCAGCGGGTAGTTCTCCGGCGGGGTGTGCTCGAAGTCCCAGACCTGGTGGTCGGTGAAGCCGTCGGCCTGCGGGTGGACGCCGAGGTTCTCGTCGTACGGGACGAACATCGCCGCGGCGGCGTCCCGCCAGGCGGCGGTCTCCTCGGTGTCCACGCCGAGCGCGGCGGCCTCCCGCGGGTGCCGGGCGGCGGCCTCGGCGGCGACCCGCAGGTTGGTCTGCGCCATCAGGTTGGTGAAGACGTTGTTGTCGGCGACCGCGCTGTACTCGTCCGGCCCGGTGACGCCCTCGATGCGGAACTTGCCGACGGCGTCGTGGTGGCCGAGCGAGCGCCACATCCGGGCCGTCTCGACCAGCAGCTCCAGCCCGTACTCGCGCTCGAACTCGACGTCCCCGGTGGCCCGGACGTACCGGGCGGCGGAGACCGCGATGTCCGCGCCGATGTGGAAGGCCGCGGTACCGGCCGGCCAGTACCCGGAGCACTCCTCGCCGCGGATCGTCCGCCACGGGAACACCGCGCCGGAGAGCCCGAGTTGGACGGCGCGCTCGCGGGCCATCGGCAGCGTGGTGTGCCGCCAGCGCAGTGCCTGGTTGACGGCGCCCGGCAGGCAGTAGGTGAGCACCGGCAGGACGAAGGTCTCGGTGTCCCAGAAGCTGTGGCCGTCGTAGCCGGGGCCGGTCAGCCCCTTGGCCGGGATGGCCCGCTCCTCGCTCCGGGCGCCCGCCTGCAGCACGTGGAACACGGCGAACCGGACGGCCTGCTGGAGCTCGACGTCGCCCTCGATCTCGACGTCGCTGGTCTCCCAGAACTCGCTGAGGAACTTGGCCTGTTCGGCCACCAGGCCGTCCCAGCCGGTGTACCGGGCGGCGGTCAGCGCGGCCTCCACCTGGTCCCGCACGGCGGGCAGCGAGCGGGTCGCGGACCAGCCGTAGGACATGAACTTCACCAGGCGCAGCTTCTGGCCCGGTTCGAGCACGGTGGTCACGCTGATCCGGCAGTGGTCGGCCTCGGACTCGGCCACGGTGTCCAGCCGCTCCGGGCCCTCGATGACGTGGTCCATCCCGGCGGCGACCCGGATGCCGCTGTAGCGGGTGCGGTGCACCAGGACGGCCTTGGTGCCGCCGGCGTGGCTGGCCTCCGCGAGCAGCGGCGCCTCCAGCACGGCGGCCGCCCGGGGGTCGCCCTCGGGGCCGCCGGGCAGCTGCTCGTTGGCGACCAGCTCCGACTGGAGGACGATCCGCACCGGCCCGTCCACCGCCTCGACGGTGTACTCGACGGCGGCGACGGCCCGCTGGGTGAGCGAGACCAGCCGGGTGGAGTGCACCCGGATCGTCCGGCCGGCCGGGGAGGCCCACTCCGCCTCGCGCCGCAGCAGCCCCTCGCGGAAGTCCAACCACCTCCGGTGGCTCAGTAGTTCGCCGTAGCGCAGGTCGAAGGGTTCGTCGTCCACCAGCAGTCGGATGATCTTGCCGTTGGTGATGTTGATGACGCTCTGGCTGGACTCCGGGTAGCCGTAGCCGCCCTCGCCGTACGGCAGCGGGCGCAGCTCGAAGACGCCGTTCAGGTAGGTGCCGGGCAGGCCGTGCGGCTCGCCCTCGTCCAGGTTGCCGCGCAGGCCGATGTGGCCGTTGGAGAGGGCGAAGAGCGACTCGGCGCGGGCCATCGACGCCAGGTCGAGGCCCGGCTCGACGATCTGCCACGGGTCGACCGAGAAGTTGTCCAGGCCGGTCATGCCGAGCCTCCTTCGAGCAGATCGGCGAGGTCGGTGACGACCACGGTGGCGCCGTCGCGGCGCAGCTCGGCGGCCTGGCCGACGCGGTCCACGCCGACCACCGCGCCGAAGCCTCCGGCCCGGCCGGAGGCGACGCCGGCGAGCGCGTCCTCGAAGACGGCGGCCCGCGCCGGCTCGACGCCCAGGGCCCGGGCGGCGGCCAGGTAGGTGTCCGGGGCCGGCTTGCCGGGCAGCCCCTCGCGCTTGGCGACCAGGCCGTCCACGATGACGTCGAACAGGTCCTCGATCCCGGCGGCGCGCAGCACGTCCCGGCAGTTCGCGCTGGACGAGACCACCGCGCTGGGCAGTCCGAGCTCCCGCAGCCGGTGCACGTACGCGACCGAGCCCTCGTAGGGCTGGACGCCCTGCTCGCGGATCATCCGCAGCACGGTGTCGTTCTTGGCCAGGCTGATGCCGTGCACGGTGCGGGTGCCGGCCGGGTCGGCGTCGGTGCCCTCGGGGAGCGCGATGCCGCGGCTCTCCAGGAAGGCGCGGGTGCCGTCGAGTCTCGGGCGGCCGTCGACGTACGTGTCGTAGTCGGCGATCGCGTCGAAGGGGACGAACTCCCCGCCGGTGCGGGCCGCTTCGGCGCGCAGGAAGGCGTCGAAGGTGTCCTTCCAGGCCGCGGCGTGCACCTTGGCGGTCTGGGTGAGCACCCCGTCGAGGTCGAAGAGGAAAGCACGGATGTCGTCCGGAAGCCCCAGCATGGGTGCAGTCTTACCCGCGAACGCGGGGAAGCCGCCCATTCCCGGCGGCGCGTCGCGGGAAGGGCGGCCTCCGGTGGCTCCCGGACCGTGCGGCGGCGCTCAGGAGTCGGGCATCTGGGACTCGGGCGCCGCCGCCAGCGCGAAGACCGCGCCCTGCGGGTCCTGCACGACGGCCATCCGGCCGGACTGCATGTCGAACGGGGGCTGGATCACCGAGCCGCCCGCCTTCACCAGGGCGTCCACCGTGGAGTCGGTGTCGTCCACCGAGAAGTACGTCATCCAGTGCGGGGGCGTGCCCTCCGCCAGGTACCCGGCGACCGGCTGCATGCCGCCCACCGTGCGCTCGCCGACGTTGAGGGAGTAGTAGCCCTCCATGCCCTGGATGGTCGCCGGGCGCAGGCCGAGCGCCTGGTGGTAGAACCGCCCGGCCGCATCGGTGTCGCTGGTGTTGAGCTCGTTCCAGACCAGCGCGCCGGGCTCGTTGACCACGCCCGCGCCGATGAAGTCCAGCTTCTGCCAGACGCCGAACACCGCGCCGGTCGGGTCGGCGGCGACCAGCATCCGGCCGACCGTGCCGACGTCCATCACGGGGTAGAGGATGGTGCCGCCGCTGTCGGCGATGGCCCGGCCGGTGGCGTCGGCGTCGTCCGAGGCCAGGTACGTCGTCCAGGCGACCGGTGGGACGGGCTGGCCCTCGGGGGCCATCTGCGCCATGATCCCGGCGACCGGCTTGCCGTTCAGCGAGCACACGGCGTAGCCGCCGAACTCGGGCGGGCCGACCTCGCCCTGCCAGCCGAACAGATCGCGGTAGAAGTCGAGCGCGGCCTGCTGGTCGCTCGCCATCAGGTCGACCCAGCACGGGGTGCCGGGCTTGTACGGAGCGGTGACTACGGGCATTGCTGGGCCTCCAAGAGCGATGGTCCTCCGCCGGGCCCGCCGGTCCGGCACTCCGGGCGGGAGCCGTCGGGGCCGGCGCGGCGCTCCCGCGCCGGGCGGACGACCGGACGGCGGTACACCGCCCACCTTCGCCGCGCCACCGCGATCGCGCCACCGGACGGCGCCCGGCGGGGGACACCCCCACCGGGCCGTCACGCAGTGTGCTCCGGGGCCTTCACGAAGTACGGCTGCACCTTGCCGCTCTGCGCGTAGTCCTTGAGCCGGACGATCAGCTCCGCCCAGGTGCCGGCCACCATCGGGACGCCCTCCTCGGTGCCGGGCTGCCAGCCGCCGTGCCGGAACAGCAGCCGGGTGCGGCCGGGGTCGGCGGGCTGGTCCGCGAGCTCCCAGCTGATCCAGGTGCCGGCCCAGTGCGGCGGGAAGGTGCCGACGTTCGTCCACACCACCCGGTCCCGGTCGGCGCGCTCGCGGCGCAGCCGGAACGGCTCGGGGACGCCCGGGAAGTCGAAGAGCAGCACCTCGTCCTCGTCCCGGTCGACCTCGGTGGTCCACCAGCCGGTGAGGCCGTCGTGGGTGTTGAGCGCGGCGAGCACGACGTCGCGGGGTGCGGCGATGTCGAACTGCATGGCGATCTCGGCCATGGGGTCCGCCTTTCGGTCCTGCGGCCCCCCTCGTTCCACGGTCCCGTTCCGTGGGCCCGTTCCGTGGTCCCCAACCGCCACCATGGCACGGGCCCGGGGTGCGCACACCCCGGGCCCGGCGGCGTCGCCGTGCGTCGCGGGCCGCTACCCGCCGCTGCCGTAGGTGGTGCCCGCGCAGATGTCGTCGTCCGCCGAGCGGGCCTCGTTGGTGACGCTGGTGGGCAGCGGGCCCGGGGTGGTCGGGGCGGCCGAGGGGCCGGAGCTGCCGGAACCGCCGGCGGCGGCCGCGCCGCCGTTGGCCGCCACGAAGTCCTTGCCCACGATCACGGTGACGCCCGGCGAGCTGCCGGCCTCGACGGTCGCCCCCGGGAACAGCGCGGCGACCTTCTCGGCGTTGGCCTTCTGGCCGGAGCCGTACTCGACCATCGTGGTCGCGTACTTGGTGCTGGCCGCCGTGCCCGCCTTGGTGACGGTGAACTTGGCCGCCTTGAGCTGCTCGCTCGCCTTGTCCGCCATGCCCTTGGCGGTGGTGCCGTTGTAGACCGCCACCTTGATCGCCGCGTTGCCCGCGTCGGAGGCCGCCGCCGGGGTGGCGGTGGCCGTGGCGGGGGCGCTCGGCCCGGCCGGGGCGGAGGGCGAGGCGGGCGCGTCCGGCTGCTCACCGGTGGCGTTCTGGCCGTCGAGGGTCCGGTCGGCCTTGATGGTCTCCCAGAGCTTCCCGGCGTCGGGCTGGACGATGTCGAGGTCGGCGTCCTGGGTGCGGTAGCGCCAGGGCACCGTGACGAACTTCAGGTCGTGCAGGTCGATGTTCTTCAGCGAGAGCCCGAAGGAGAGCAGCTTGTCCGCCGAGTTCAGCCCGGGGTCGACGACCAGCGACTTGGTCGCGGCGTCGGCGAGCGGCAGCAGGGTGGTCGGGTTGAGGCCCTGGCCCTTGATGTTCTTCGCCAGCGAGCTGAGGAAGGCCTGCTGGCGCTTCATCCGGCCGATGTCGGAGCCGTCGCCGAGGCCGTGCCGCAGCCGCACGTAGTCGAGCGCCTTCTGGCCCTCGACCTTCTGCGGGCCCTGCGGCAGGACGAGGTTCCCCTTCTTGGGGAGGAGCTTCTGGTTGATGTCGCTCTCGTAGATCGGCTTCGGCAGGCAGACGTCCACGCCGTTCACCGCCTTGGTCATGGCCGAGAAGCCCTGGAAGTCGACCACGATGGTGTGGTCGACCCGGATGCCGGTGAGCTTCTCCACGGTGTTCTGGGTGCAGGCCGGGTTGCCGTCGTCCGTCCCGCCGGTGGAGAAGGCCTCGTTGAACAGCGCGCCCGACCTCTCCTTGTTCCACTTGCCGTTCGGCAGCTTGCAGGACGGCAGGGTGACCTTGGCGTTGCGCGGGATCGAGATGCCGACGGCGTGCTTGTGGTCGGCGTAGACGTGCAGCAGGATCGTGGTGTCCGAGCGGGCGCCGCCGTCCTCGCCGCCGCCCAGGTCGGCGTTGTTCTTGCCACGGCTGTCCGAGCCGATCAGCAGGACGTTCACCGGCTTGTTGCCGTCCGCGTCCGCCTGCGCCTCGGGCGGCCGGTCGGTGGCGATGGCGTCCGCGTCGAAGGACTTGATGTTGGCGTTGAGCTTGAGGTAGATCGCCCCGCCGGCGCCGGCTATCAGCACCAGCACCCCGGCCGCCGACCAGGCGACGATCTTCTTCACGTTCTTCTTGGGCGGCTTGCGGCTGTTGCGGGCCGCCGCCCGCCCACCGGGAGCGGAGCCGGCCGGCCCGCCGCTCTCCGGTCCGCCCGTGCCCTGCTGGCCCTTGCCCTGCGGACCCTTCCCCTGTGCGGCTCGCCGGGCCTCGGCCCGGCCACCGGCCCGCGGTTGCGGCACCGCGCCGCCGTCGCCCGCCTCGGTCGTGAGCGCACCGGGCGCGTCGTCACCACGAGCCGGGCCCTCGCCCCACTGACCAGACATCCGTGTACCTTTCACCGGCGGACGCGGCACCCGTACATCCGGGCGCACTGCACACAGAGAGACGGCTGGAACCACCGCCGGGTTGCACATACGAAGGTCGTAATGACCTACGAACGCCCCCCGCGATCGTCCCCGCTGTCCCCCCTGTGGGCCCCCTGCAGCCACATCAGGCCCTCTCGGAGCATACAAGCCGGTCATATTTATCCGGCCGTGCTCTCGGTCACCCCGCCCTCGCCCCGCCGGTCCTCCGACCTTGTCCGCACGTACGGGTGACCGCCCGTCAACGCCGGTCCACCTCGCCCCACAACACAGCGGAGCCGGACCGGGACTCGCGTCCGGTCCGGCTCCGCAACCGTGGGCCGCCAGGGGCTCGAACCCTGAACCTACGGATTAAAAGTCCGCAGCTCTGCCAATTGAGCTAGCGGCCCGCGGCCCGTTCCCGTGCGGGGCGGGCCACGGCGATCCTACCCGGTGGGGCCCAGGGCTCCGCCAGTGGATTGCGGGGCGCGCCGGGCTCAGCGGGCCGGCGGGACCGGCGGCGTCCAGTGCGCGGCGCGCACCCGGCGCAGCCAGGCCTCGGCCGGGCGCGGGTCGGGCTCCGCGGGCAGCACACCGGCCCGGGAGAGGCGCTCGGCGGCGTCGGCGAGCAGTGGTTCGGCCAGAGCGGGGCGGTCCGCGATGCGCTCGCCGAGCTCGCGGACGCGCTCGGGCTCGGCGAGGCGGACGACGTTCTCGCCGGTCTCGTGCAGCCGCACGCCCTGCTCCACCAGCCGGACCAGGTGCCGGGCGTGCTTGGCCGCCCGGCGGCGGGCGGCCGGGTCGGCGGTGTCCCGGGTCAGCAGCTTGCGGAACTGCTGGTCGGCGTAGCCGAGGTAGGAGTTGCGGACGGCCTTCGCGCTCAGGAAGGAGGTGCGGATCGCGATCAGCTCCTCGCCGAGCGGGCTCCGCACCTCGTACAGGTCGTCGGGGAGCCAGGCCAGTTCGGAGGCGGTCGGGTTGCAGGTGAGCGCGAGGCGGCACCACTTGGCGGCCTCGTGGAGGGTGAGGTCGGGCTCGGTGGTGACGCGGGACTCGGCCGGGCGGTGCAGGCCGTGGAACTCCTCGGTGGGGGCGGCGAAGAGGCCGAGCCGGTCGGTGTCGGAGCCGGCGTGGGCGAAGCCGTACGCGGTCGAGCCGACGATGCCGGAGAGCAGGACGGTGCCGGGGAGGTCGGCGGCGGGGAGCCCGGTGGGGCCGGGGAGCAGGGCGGTGCCGGGTGCGGTGGGCATGGGTCTCCTCCGGTCTGGACGGTCTCGGTCGGGATCGCGCGGGGCGCGGTCGGTGCGCGGTGCGGTCGGTGCGCGGTGCGGTCGGTGCGCGGTGCGGTCGGTGCGCGGTGCGGTCGGTGCGCCGCGCGGTCAGAGGAGTGTGCCGTGCCCGGGCCGCGCCGGGCGAGCGAATTCCCACCCGGTGGCGGCCCTGGACCGATACTGGCCGCATGGCGAAGGCGAACGGCACCCCACGGAACCCCGAGGCCGCCTCCACGGCCCCGCCCGGCGTCACCCACGGCGCCGCACCCGGCGCGGCGCCCGGCACGGCGCCCGACGTCACCCCCGAGAAGCTGCGGGCCTGGTGGGCGCACCGGCAGTGGCTGGACGGCGCCCACCGCGGCGCCTCCGCGGCCGAGGTCCTGGCCGCCACCGGCTGGGCCCGCTCGGTGGGCGGCGCGGCACCCTACCTCGGGCTGTTCGCGCGGGCCGGACTGGACCGGCGGACGGTGGACGCGGCGATCGCCGGGCTGGCGGTGCACGAGCTGCCTGCCGCACGCGGCTGCACCTACGTGGTGCCGGCCACCGACTTCGCCCTCGCCCTGGCGGCCGGAGCGGCCGCCCCCGCAGGCGAGTTGGCCGGCGCCGAGAAGCACCTCGGGGTCGGCCGGGACGAGGTGGAGAAGCTCTGCCTGGCCGTCGGCCGCGCCCTCGCCGCAGCCCCGGACGCACCGCAGGACCCGGCCGCGCTCCGGGTGGCGGTCGGCGGCGCCGTCCGGTCGCTGGGCGAGGCCGGGAAGAAGCGCGGCCTCTCCACCACCCTGCCGCTGGCCCTCGGGCTGATGCAGTCGCGCGGCCAGATCCGCCGGGTGCCGGTCAACGGCCGCCTGGACCAACAGCGTTACGGCTACCTCGGGTGGGACCAGCCGGTCGCCGGCGACGCGGTCGACCTCGCCCGGCGTTACTTCACCTGGGCCGGCCCGGCGAACCTCGGGCACTTCCGCTGGTTCTCCGGCTTCACCGCGGCGACCGCCCGGCGGGCCGTCGCCGAGGCCGGGATCGTCCCGCTGCCGGGCGGGCCGGCCGGCGACGGGCTGCTGATCCTCCCCGAACTCGTCGAGGAGTTCGCCGAGTTCACCGTCCCGGCGGAGCCGTGCTACACGCTGCTGGCCGGCATCGACGGCATCCACCTGCTCCACCGCGACCTGCCCCGGCTGGTCGACCCGGCCGACGCGGTCCGGCAGCTGCCGTCCGGCAGGGCCGGGAAGGCCGGGCGCAGCTTCGGCAGCGAGGCCGATCCGCAGACCCACATCGTGCTGGACCGGGGCCGGATCGTCGGTTTCTGGGAGTACGACGTCGAGCGGGCCGAGATCGTCCACCAGTCCTTCGTGCCGCCCGACGCCGAACTGCGGGCGGCCGTGGCCCGGACCGAGGCCTTCGTCCGCGACCAGCTGGGGGACGCGCGCGGGTTCAGCCTGGACTCGCCGAGGAGTCGGGCGCCGAAGATCGCGGCCCTGCGGGCGGCGGCGACCACGTCCGGCGCGTGACGGCGGGGCCGGGCCGCAGGGCGGTGACGCCGGGCCGTGAGACGGGGCCTGGCCGGCGCGGACGGAGTACCGTGCGGGGCATGACCGACTCGACGGCCCCGGCCCGCACCGAAGTCCTCCTCGTCACCGGCGGCGGGCGCGGGATCGGCGCCGCCACCGCACTGCTCGCCGGGCGCCGCGGCTACCGGGTCTGCGTCAACTACCGCAGCGACGAGGCCTCGGCGGCCTCGGTGGTCGGCGCGATCCGGGCCGAGGGCGGCACCGCCGTGGCCGTCCGGGCCGACGTCACCCGCACCGCCGAGGTCGAGCGGCTGTTCACCGCCGTCGACACCGAACTCGGCCCGCTCACCGCCCTGGTGAACAACGCCGGAACGCTGGAGCGGCAGTGCCGGCTGGAGGAGGTCGACGAGGACCGGCTGAACCGGATCTGGGCCGCCAACATCACCGCCCCCTTCCTCTGCGCCGCCCAGGCCGTCCGCCGGATGTCCACCCGGTACGGCGGGGCCGGCGGCGTGATCGTCAACGTCTCCTCCGCCGCCGCCCGGCTCGGCTCGCCGAACGAGTACGTGGACTACGCGGCCGCCAAGGGCGCCGTCGACTCGATGACCCGCGGGCTGGCCCTGGAGGTCGCCGCCGAGGGCATCCGGGTCAACGCCGTCCGCCCGGGCCTGATCCACACCGACATCCACGCCCTGGGTGGCGAGCCCGGCCGGGTGGACCGGGTCGCCCCCGACCTGCCGATGCGGCGCGGCGGGCAGCCGGAGGAGGTCGCCGAGGCGATCCTCTTCCTGCTCTCCCCGGCCTCCTCGTACATGACCGGCGGCTTCCTGGACGTCTCCGGCGGACGCTGAGGCCGGGCCCGGCCGGCGCCCACGGCAACCGGGGTGCGGGCCCGGTAGCGCCGACGGCAGCCGGGTGCGGGCGCGGGGACACGGACACCGAGACCTCGTGTTCCGTTTCCTTCCCGCGGCGCCGCTCCCGCCCGTACGGTGGAGCGCATGACCGACGCCTTGCCGGACCGTGAACCCGACCTGCCGTCCGCCTTCATCGACATCCCCGGTGTCCGCAACTTCCGTGACGCCGGCGGCGTCGGCACCCTGCGCAAGGGGGTGCTCTACCGCTCCGGGTCCTTCCACGCCCTCGCCCCGGAGGGCGCCCAGCGCCTCAAGGCGCTCGGCCTGCGCCTGGTGATCGACCTGCGCAGCCCGTTCGAGCTGGAGGTCTGGCCTGACCTGCGGCACGGCCTCGACCACGAGGCGGTCAACCTCCCCACCCTCCCGGCCAACCGGGAGGACACCGACCGCCCCTGGCCCGAGGACCAGGCCGAGCTCTACCCGTTCATGGCCCAGACGGGCGGCCCGTCCCTGGTCGCCGCCGTCCGCCGGCTCGGCGCCCCGGGAGGCGTCCCGGCGGTCGTCCACTGCGCCGTCGGCAAGGACCGCACCGGCCTGACCATCGCCGTCGTGCAGTCCCTCCTCGGTGCCTCCGACGCCGACGTCATGGCCGACTACCTGCTCTCCAACGCCGGCCTCGGCCTGCTCGACGGCCCGACGCCCTACATCGACGAGACCGGCGCCGAGCGGATCTCCCGCCCCATCTCCGCGCCGCTGCTGGCCTCCTCGCTCACGTGGATCCGGACCAACCACGGCTCCATCGCCGACTACCTCCGGGCCCACGGCACCACCGACGAGGACCTCGCCGCCCTCCGCGACAACCTCTCGGCCTGAGGTCCCGGGGTCGCCCCGGTCCCGGACCGGGGCGGCCCCCGACCCCTACCCCTGCGGCTCCAGGCGCCACCACTGCGCCGGGGAGTCCTGGTCCTCCCGCTGCTCGACCGGCTCGCCCTGGGCGTTGGCCGTCAGCGGCTTGCCGGCGATGAAGCTGACCAGGGTGTAGGTGCCGGGGGCGTCGAGGTGGTGTTCGAGCAGCCACTCCTGGGCGCCGAAGGCATTGGCCGACCACTGCTGGATCGGGACGCCGTCCTCCGTGGAGGCCCCGGTGACGTCGAGCCGCTTGCCACTGCCGGCGTTCTCGACGTGGAAGAGCGCCCCGCCCGCGTGGACGGCGGTGAAGCGCCAGAGCTGGGCGTCCGAGCCGTCGTCCACGCCCAGCCCGACCTTGGCACCGCTGCGGCGGCTCCCGTCGGCGACCTCCAGCAGCAGGTTGCTGCCGACGTTGCGCACCCGGTAGAGGCCGTCCTTGATCGCGTAGTCCGTCACGGTGCGAGTCTGCCACCGAGCACCGACCGGCCCCGGAGCCGCGCGGCCTCGTAGCCGAAGGCCCCGCCGAGCACGGCCGCCACGGCGGCCACCTCCGCCAGCGCCGACACCCCCGTACCCAGCGGGACGGCCGCCACCAGCAGACCGGCGGCGAGCAGCCGCGGCAGGTTGGGGGTCAGCGCGAAGCTGCGGCGGATCGCGGTGTTGACCGCGAGGAAGAGCGCGACCCCGCCGGCCAGGGCGCCGGCCTGCGCGGGGGTGATCGGCGCGCCCGGGTGGGCGACCGCGGACTTCACCCCGGTCGCGAAGAGCAGCACACCGAGCAGCAGCCCGTAGTGCCCCAGGTTGTAGACGCTGACCGCGAGCAGGTTGCGGCGGTCCGAGGGCAGCGCCGCCATGTGGTGCTCGGCGCGGCTGTCGTCGTCGTGGCCGAAGTACGCCCACCAGAGGCCCACGCAGACGGCCAGGCTGAGCACGGCGACTGCGACCAGCGCGGCGCCGAGGTCGGCGGTGCCCGCACCGACGCCGATGGCGATCACCGACTCGCCGAACGCGATGATCACGACGAGGCCGTGGCGCTCGACGAAGTGGTCGGCGCGGAGCTGGAAGCTCGGCAGGTCGACCAGCCTGGGTATCGCGAACTGCAGGGCGAAGGCGGCGGCCCAGAGGCCGAGTTGGGCGGTGCCGGTGAGGTAGCCGCCGGACACCACCAGGCCGGTGTTGACCAGGTTGAGCCCTCCCATCCGCAGCACCGGCCCGAGCGCCACCCCGGAGGCCGCGAACATCCCGGTGTGCACGGCGACCACCAACAGGTACGCCCAGCCGAAGGCGACGCCGCTGCCCTCGAAGGCGTGCGGGACGGCGAGCGAGATCACCAGGAAGCCGGCCATCGCCAGCAGCAGCAGGCCGCGGCGGCCGTGGCTGGTCGGCGGCATGGCGTTGGTCAGCCAGATGAACGCGTCGTACATCCACCAGATCACCGCCAGCATCACCACCACCTGGGCCAGGCCACCGGGGGTGAGGTGGTGGACCAGGCTCCCGGTGAGCTGGGTGATCGTGAAGACGAAGACGAGGTCGAGGAAGAGTTCGAGCGGGGCCACCCGCAGGGCGGGCTCCGCCTCGGCCGCCAGGGGGGCCGGCAGGGCACGGGGCACGGTCACCGCGCGAGTATGCGGCACGGCGACCGCTCCCCGCGGGTGTTTTCGACAGCCGGACGCACCGGCGACCCCGGCCGGACGATCCGTCAGGGTGGCCGCCTATGCTGCGGCGAATGGTGTCCGACCGAATTCCCTCGCCCGACGGGTCCGCGGATCCGTCCGACCGTCAGCAGCCGACCCTCGACAGCGCGATCGCCGCCCTGGAGGCCGCGAACGCGGTCGCCGACATGGAACGCTTCGATGCCGCGTTCCGGCTGGTGGGCGGGCTGCTCGGACCCGCCGGGGAGCGCGAGTCGGCGGCGGTCGGCCCGCGGCTGGCCGCCCTGCTGCCGGACTCCCCGCCCTTCGAACGGGCCCACCTGGCGATGATGGTGGGCGCCTGCGTGGAGCGCGGCGCCGACCCGGTGGCCTGCGCCGACCAGGTGCTGGCCGGCCTGCGCGAGGCGCTCACCGGCGCGCTGCTGCTGATCGAACGCTGGAAGGAGACCGGCGGCGGGGAGCTCCCCGACCCGGACGCCGACAATCCGGGGCACGCGCACGCCCGGATCGCCGACCCGGACGCCCCGGACGCCTGGCCGGCCCATCGCGCGGTGATCGGCTGGTGGACGCTGCACCTGTGGCAGCTGGCCTCGTTCGCGGTCTGCACGCACGCCGCCGTCCGCACCTCGGCCCGGGCCTCCGGCGTGACGGACGTCCTGGCCGAGCTGATCGAGCGGTACGGCGACGGCCACCACGACCTCAAGGGCCTGCTCTACCTGATGAAGATGCTGGACGACGAGCCGCTGCTGGTGCTCGACCGTCCGAGCGGCACCGGCTACCTGGTCCGGATGGACGGGCTGGCCGACAACTTCCAGCTGCACACGCTGCTCGCCGAACTGCTGATCGGCGGCGGCCACCTGCCGGGGACCCGCCCCGACCCGGAGGTGGTGGCGCTCAGCCGGACCGCGGAGGTCGACGGCCGGCGCCGGGTGACCGCGCTGGGCGCGTTCAACCTGCTCGCCCCGGACGGCTCGTGGATCTGGAACGAGGGCACGCCCGCCGACATCCCGGTGGTGGACGGCGTCCGCACCCTGGTGCTGGACCCGCAGCCGTACGAGCGGAGCTGGTCGGCCGGCCGGTTCGTCCAGCAGGTCCCGGGGGACCTCCGGCTGGACCGGGTGCTGGACCCCGCCGAGGCCGCGGCCAAGCTCGCCGCGGCGGCGCCCGCGCACCCCTTCGAGCAGGCATACCGCTGAACCCCGGCGCCGGGCGGGGCGGTCGGCCGGATCGTCCCGCCCGTCCCGGACCGGCCGGCCCGCCCGGCCCGGGTGAGCGGATCGGCCGGCCCGGCGGGCGGGTTATGGTCGGGGGACCGGAGGAGCCGGAGCGGCCGGCGGCCCCGGGCCGAACCCACAGGAGTGGAGTCGACCATGGCGAGGATCCCCGACGTGCTCTCGGCCGCGGCGCCCGCGGCGCTCACCGCGGCAGGCGGCCTGGTCGGCGGCTACGGCGTCGCCCGCTGGAGCGGCCGGCGTGAGCTGGGCGGCGCGGTCCTGGCCGCGGCCGGGGCCGGTGCCGCCGTGCAGTGGCACCGCCGCTCGGGCGCAGCCACCGCGGCCGCGCTGACCGGGCTGTACGTGGCCGCGTTCGGCGGCTCGCACCCGCTGGCGAAGAAGATCGGCGCCTGGCCGTCAGTCTTCGCGGTCACCGGGGTGGTCGCGGCCGCCTCGACCGCCGCCACCGCCCTCACCGCCCGCAGGGGCTGATCCGGCGGCCCGCCGGGGCCGTCGACGGACGCCCGGCCGTCAGCGGGTGGCCGGGCCGAACCGCGCCTCGAAGGCGGCCCGGTTCGCCGACACGGGCGTGCGGTCCCAGACCGCGAACACCACCCGCTCGAAGGCCGCGCCGTACTGCCCGAGCGCCCCCTCGAAAGCCTCGGCCACCTGCGCCGGGTCGTTGCCGAACACCCCGCAGCCCCACGCCCCCAGCACCAGCGTCCGGATCTCGTGCCGGGCGGCCGCCGCGAGCACCCGGACGGCCCGCTCGGCGAGCACGCCCCGGACGTCCGTCCCGGCCGAACGCCGTTCCAGCTGGCCCGCGTTGGGCGCGGGCGAGGTGAGGAAGGTCACCGGGTAGGGCCGCGCCAGCAGCTCGCCCCTCCCGTCCCGGATCACCGGCACGTCCGGCGAGACGATCACCCGGTGGCTGTACCGCAGGTCGGTGGAGGCGCGGTGCGCCTCGTAGTAGTCCGGCGCCTCCAGCAGGCAGGTGTACAACAGGGCGCTGCGGCAGAGGTCCTCCTCCTGCGCGCGGGCACCGCGCAGGTAGCCGCCCCCCGGGTTCCGCGCGGAGGCGAAGTTGAGCACCCCCACCCGGCCGGTGCCGGCCCCGACCAGCCGCCGGGCCGCCTCGATGCTGCCCTCGGCGGTCACCTCGACGGCCCCGGCCGCACCCGCCAGCGGGCCCGGCCCGCCCGTCCGGACCAGCGCGTCCAGCGCCTCCGGGGCGTACGACACCGTCCCCTCCCTGGCCGCGGCCAGTCGCTCCCCCACCTGCACGAGCTCGCCCCCGGTCGCCCGGTAGCTCCCCCGCGCGGCGATCTCCTCGTTCACCGCTGCCACGTGATGCAGTCTGCTGCTCATGACCGCGACCGTAGAGGACGCAGCCGCCTCCGCGCCACAGGTTATTCTCACCAGCAGAACAACCCCGCCCGAGCGGTCGGGAGCGCCCCGGAGCGCCCCGGCCCCGCCCCGGTCGCCCCGGGCGGACGGGTGCGGGAACGCGGACGGGCCCGCCCCACCGAAGTGGAGCGGGCCCGTCGAGCCGGTGCCGGCCGGGTCAGTTCTTCCAGCGCGGCTTGCGGTCGTCGCGGTTGAAGCCACCGGAGTTGAAGCCGCCGGAGCGGCCGCCGCGGTCGTCGCGGTCACGGTTGAAGCCACCGGAGGCCTGCGGGCGGCCACCGGAGCGGTGGTCGTCGCGGCGCGAGAACGGACGGCTGCTGCCGCCGCGCTCGTCGCGGTCCCGGCCGAAGGACGGGCGGTCGCCGAAGGAGCGGGCCGGACGGTCACCGAAGCCGCCGGAACGGCCGCCGCGGTCGTCACGGTCACGGTTGAAACCGCCGCGGTCACGGTCGCCGAAGGAACGGCCACCACGGTCGTCACGGTCACGGTTGAAGCCACCGCGGTCACGGTCACGGTCGCCGAAGGAGCGGGCCGGACGGTCACCGAAGCCGCCGGAACGGCCGCCGCGGTCGTCACGGTCACGGTTGAAGCCACCGCGGTCACGGTCGCCGAAGGAACGGCCGCCGCGGTCGTCACGGTCACGGTTGAAACCGCCGCGGTCACGGTCGCCGAAGGAACGGCCACCACGGTCGTCACGGTCACGGTTGAAGCCACCGCGGTCACGGTCACGGTCCCGGCCGAAGCCGCCGGAACGGCCGCCCCGGTCGTCACGGTCACGGTCGCGGGTGAACGCCGGGCGCTCGGTGCGGGCCTCGCGGTAGGACGGGGTGCGCTCCTCGGCCACCGGCGCGGCGGTCTCGGCCGGGGCCTGCGCGGCCTCGGCGGTCTCGCCCGCCTCGGCGTCGGCGGCCGGCGCCTCGTCCTCGATGCCCAGCTCGGCCCGCTCGCGCGCGGCCCGCGCGGCCAGGCGGTCGGCCTCCTCGCGCAGCTCGGTGGCGCGGCGCTGCGCGCGCTCCAGCTGGCGGGTCATGTCGGCCAGCTCGCGCTCGGCGGCACCGGCGATGCCGGCCGCGCTCTCGGCCTGGACCTCGATCAGCGAGCGGGCGCCGGTGATCCGGGCGACCTCGGCGTCGAAGGCGTGGTCGAGGATGTGGCGCGAGGCGTCGACGCCCGCGTCCTCCATCAGGCGGAAGACGCCGCGGCGCTGGTGCGGCAGCACCAGGGTGACGACGGTGCCGGAGCGGCCGGCACGCGCGGTGCGGCCGGAGCGGTGCAGGTAGTCCTTGTGGTCGCCGGCCGGGTCCACGTTGAGGACCAGGTCGATGCCGTCGACGTGGATGCCGCGGGCGGCGACGTCGGTGGCGACGACGACGTTGACGTAGCCGTCCTTGAAGTCGCCGAGGACGCGGGTGCGGGCGCCCTGGGTCATGCCGCCGTGCAGCGCGTCGGCCTTCACACCGGCCTCGATCAGCTGCTCGGCGACGCGGTCGGCGCCCATCTGGGTGCGGACGAAGATGATCGTGCGGCCCTTGCGGGCGGCGATCGCGTTGGTGATCGGCGCCTTGTCCTTGGGCTTCACCACGAGGATGTGGTGGGTCATGGTGGTGACCGCGCCGGCCGACGGGTCGACCTCGTGGGTGACCGGGCTGTTCAGGTAGCGCTTGACCAGGGTGTCGATCTCGTTCTCCAGGGTGGCGGAGAACAGCAGGCGCTGGCCGCCGGCCGGCACCTGGTCGAGGATCTCGGTGACCTCGGGCAGGAAGCCCATGTCGGCCATCTGGTCGGCCTCGTCGAGGACGGCGACCTGGACGTCGTCGAGCTTGGCGGAGCCGCGGTTGATCAGGTCGCGCAGGCGGCCGGGGGTGGCGACCAGGACGTCGACACCGCGCTCCAGCGCGTAGATCTGGTTGGACATCGAGGTACCGCCGCAGACGACCTTGAGGCGCAGGCCGAGCACCGAGCCGAACGGCTCCAGGGCGTCGGCGACCTGCATCGCCAGCTCGCGGGTCGGGACCAGGATCAGACCGCGGGGGTGCTTGGCGCGGGTGCGCTCGCCGTCGGCGAGGCGGGTCAGCAGCGGCAGGCCGAAGCTGAGGGTCTTGCCGGAGCCGGTACGGCCGCGGCCCAGGACGTCCTTGCCGGCCAGCGCGTCCGGGATGGTCGCGGCCTGGATCGGGAACGGGGTGGTCACACCGCGCTTGGCGAGGGCCCGGACGACGTCGTCCGGCAGGCCCAGGTCGCCGAAGGTGATGGTGGGCTCGGCGGGCTCCGCGGCCTCGTCGGCGGCGGCCTCGGTGATCTCGGCGGCCTCGGCGACGACCTCGGCGGCGTCCGCCTCGGTCAGTCGGGCGTCGGCCTCGGGGGTGGTGGCATCGGCGGCGGACTCGTTCGCGGGCATGGCGAAGCGGGCGTCGTCAATGAGAGACATCTAAAACCTTCCGGAAGTGGCACGCGCCAAAGTCCGGGGTTCTGTTTCACAACCGCCTCTATGCGGTCAGCCACGGATCGCCGGAACGCGCCAAGGGCGCCGATGGGAATAGGGCGCCAGTCAAATGGATCAAACGAACGATCTACCACCATAGAGGAACCTCGGGATCGGAGGCAAATGCCCTGGCCAGACTGCTAATGCCCACCCGGGCCGGCGGTCGGGGCCGAAGATCCGGAGCTTCCGGCGGAGGGTTCCGGGGTGCTCGGCGCGGGCGGGGCGGAGGTGGTGTGCCCGGGCTCCGGGGTGCTCGACGGCCGCGTGGTCGGGCTCGCCGCCGGGGTGGTGGCGGAGCCGCCGCCGGACCGGCCCTCGCCGGTGCCCGCGGTCCCGCCGGAGCCTCCGGTGCCCCCGGCGCCCCCGGCGCCTCCCGGGCCGGTGGCACCGCCGGTCCCGGCCGGGCCGCCGGTCGCGCCGCCGCCGGACGAGCCGGTGCCCGGACGAGGTGCGGTGCCGGCGCTCACGCCCCCGGCGGATCCGCTCGCTCCGGGCGCGGGCTCGCCCGTCACGGCGCCCGGGGCGGATCCCGCGCCCTCGGCCGACCCGTTCACATCGTTCGGACCGGCCGTGCCGCCCGTCCCGTCCGTGCCGCCGGTACCCGGGGAGGCCGCACCCGGCGTCGGGGTCAGGCCCGCCGTGCGCGCGCCGTCGGCCGATCCGCTCCCGGGACGCTCCGACTTCCCGGACGGCCCGCCCTGGTGACCGCCGCCCGGCGCGGCCGTACCGCCGGAACCACCCGCCCGGCCCGGCGTCCCGGCCTGTCCGACCGGCACGGTGCCGTGTTTCCCGTCCGCCGCACCCGGGCCCACCGACATGCAGCCCGTCAGGCCCAACCCGGCCACCGCCAGCACCGCGGCCGCCCGCACCACGCCACTGCGCACCGCCACCGCCCGCGGCTCGGCCCGCCGGACCGCCAACGCCCGCACCACCGCCGGACGGCCCTCCCGGGCGCCCACCTCGCGCACCGCACGCACCGAACGCATCGCCGCCACCGAGCCCCTCTTCCACAGCCCCACCCGGCCGCCCATGCGCACGGCCCACTCGTGGTGACCAACGCGCGCCCGGCCCGGCGGGACACGGTCGGCCCGTCAGGAAGCCCCGGACGCCAGCCGCCCGGCGCAACGGCGGCGGTTCAAACCTCCCGACCGGCCCGGCTCCGGGGCGGTCCCGGGGCGGTCCCGGGGCGGCTCCGCCCGATGCGCCGCCGGCCGGGGTTCCGGGGCGCCCCGGAACCGCTCAGCCCCAGAGCGCCGAGGCCAGCCCCGCCCCCGCGTAGACGGCCGCCAGCCCCACCGCGATGCTCCCGAACACATTGGCCAGCGCGTACCGCCCGGCACCGCTCTCGGCCAGCCGCAGCGTCTCGTACGAGAAGGTCGAGTACGTGGTCAGCGCACCGCAGAACCCCGTCCCGACGAGGAGTTGGACGTCCGAGGACGCCGCGCCGGCCGCCGCCGCACCGGTCAGCAGCCCGAGCACCAGACAGCCGCCCGCGTTCACGGCGAAGGTGCCCCAGGGGAACACCGAGTCGTGCCGGGACTGCACGGCACGGTCGGTCAGGTACCGCAGCGGCGCGCCGACCACCGCACCCACCACGACGAGCAACCAGTTCACTCCCCCGCCCCCCGCTCCTGCTCCGCGCCCCGCCCGCGGGCGCCCGGCCGGACCACCTCGCACGCGTCGAGCACCACCAGGCCGTCCGCCACCAGCCCGTCCAGTCGGGGCAGGAAGGCCCGCACCCGCTCCTCGGTGTCCACGACCACCACCGCCACCGGCAGGTCCTCGCTCAGCGAGAGCAGCCGCGCGGTGTGCACCAGCGAGGACGCCCCGAACCCCTCGATCCCCCGGAACACGCTCGCCCCGGCCAGCCCGGCGGCCCGCGCCCGGTGCACGATCTCGCTGTAGAGCGGGCGGTGGTGCCACCGGTCGCTCTCGCCCACCAGCACGGTGAGCCGCAGCGCCGGCCCGCTCAGCGCCGGCCCGTCCGGCGCCGGTCCGTCCGGCGCCGTCCCGCCCGATGCCGGTCCCCCGTCCGACCGCCCGGTCATCCCGACACCCCTTCCCCGCGCCGGGCCAGACGGCGGATCAGGCCGCGGGTCAGCCCGGCCGACGCCCACACCGCGGCCATCGCCGCCAGCAGCGTCAGCCCCAGGTAGAGCGCTCCGGCCCCCGGCCGCCCCTCGGCCAGCAGCCGCCGGATGTCCACCTCGTAGGTGGAGAAGGTGGTGAACCCGCCCAGCACCCCGGTCCCGAAGAACGGCCGCAGCAGCGGGTGCGCGGGCCGCCCCTCGGTGACGGCCACCAGGAACACCCCGATCACCGCGCAGCCCACCACGTTCACCGCCAGCGTGGTCCACGGGAACGCCGCCGGACCGGCCGGCCACAGCAGCCCGGCCCCGTACCTGGCCGCGGCGCCGACCGCCCCGCCCAGCGCCACCGCGGCCACCGCCCGCCCCTGCCCGCGCAGCACCGGCGGCCGCGCCGGCCGGACCGGCGCCGGCCCCCGCCGTTCCGCACGCTCCACCGCGCCGCCCGAGGTCGTCATAGGCCCATGAAACACCGGCGCCGACCGCCTGGCACACCGTCACCCCAGACCCGACAATGATCCGGTGGAGATGACCCGGGAAGAGTTCGAGACGCTGGTCGGCGACGCCCTCGACCAGATTCCCCCGCAGCTCGCGGCCATGATGGACAACGTCGCGGTCTTCGTCGAGGACGAACCCGACGCCTCCGACCCGGAGCTCCTCGGCCTCTACGAGGGCACCCCGCTCACCGAGCGCGGCGAGTGGTACGCGGGCGTCCTGCCCGACCGGATCATCATCTACCTGGGCCCGACCCTGCGGCACTGCGACACCCGCGAACAGGTGGTCGAGGAGGTCCGCACCACGGTGATCCACGAGGTCGCCCACCACTTCGGCTTCGACGACCACGAGCTCGACGAGCTCGGCTGGTCCTGACCGGTCCGCCCCATCCGTCCCGCCCGTCCCACCACTCGGCCGAAAGCCGTTTTGGCGTTCGGCTCGACATCCCATATGCTTCTCGACGTCCCCGAACGCTGGAAACAGCGGGACAGGCCGCAAGCCCTCATCGTCTAGTGGCCCAGGACGCCGCCCTTTCAAGGCGGTAGCACGGGTTCGAATCCCGTTGGGGGCACGCAGTACCGTAGTAAAGTGCAGTGCCGCAAGACCTAGTGGAGAAACACCACACAAGGTCCCGTGGAGCAGTTGGTTAGCTCGCCACCCTGTCAAGGTGGAGGTCGCGGGTTCAAGTCCCGTCGGGATCGCTCGTCTCGCAAGAGACGGTGCAGTACGGCCAGGTAGCTCAGTTGGTACGAGCGTCCGCCTGAAAAGCGGAAGGTCGCCGGTTCGACCCCGGCCCTGGCCACATCGCCTGAAAAGGCACGATGCCCTCGAAGCAGATCGCTTCGGGGGCATTTTTGTGTCTCTTGACACCAACGGCACAGCGGACGGTCGCACCCCGAGAGCAATAGCGCTGAATTCAAGGCTGAGCAGCGCTATTATGCATGCATGGCTACTGTGCAGATCAGGAACCTGAACGACGAGGCCTACGCGATACTGCGTCGGCGCGCAGACGAGTCGGGACGATCGCTGCAGGAGTACCTCCGGCTACGACTTGAGGAGGAGGCTGCGCAGCCCACCGTCGAGGAGGTGTTGACCACCGCCCGCGAGAACCTGTCGAGCAGCGTCTCCATGGCCGACATCCTCGCCGCACAGCGGGAGGGCCGGGGCGAGTGATCGTCGTCGACAACTCCGTGCTCGTGGCCGCGCTGGTTGATCGGGGTCCGGTCGGGAAGGCCTGCGCGAGCCGGATTTCCGGAGAACGCCTCGCCGCACAGCGGGAGGGCCGGGGCGAGTGATCGTCGTCGACAACTCCGTGCTCGTGGCCGCGCTGGTTGATCGGGGTCCGGTCGGGAAGGCCTGCGCGAGCCGGATTTCCGGAGAACGCCTCGCCGCTCCAGCGCTGATCGACATCGAGGCCACGAGTGCCATCCGAGGACTGCTGCTCGGCCGAAAGATCGAGTTCGCCGACGCGGATCGCGCACTTCGACTGTTGCCCTCATTGCCGATTCTGCGAGCCCAGCACACGGAGCTCCTGCCGCGGGTCTGGGAGCTCCGCGGCAACTTCACCGCATATGACGCCGCGTATGTAGCCCTTGCCGAGCATCTGGGCGTACCCCTGGTCACTGGCGACGCCAAGCTGCAGCGAGGCTCCGGGGCACGATGCGTCATCGAAGTGATCAACTGACGGACGGGCGTCAGCCCCGCAGGGCCCGGTCGTCGAGCCGGCGCAGCAGGCCGGGCAGGTGCCGGTACCGGTCGCGGAGCGCGGCCAGCCGCTGCCGGAACTCAAGGCCGCGCCCGACGTGGTCGCAGGCGTCACGGAGCTCGACCAGGAGGGCTGTGGCGGTGTCGTAGCGGGCCGTCTGCTTGCGGGCGACGTGGCTCTCGACCTCACGCCAGATCGCTTCCTCGTCGGCGGCCAGGGTAGTCAGCTTCTTTGCCCGCGTCTCGGCTCGGACCCGCTCGGCGCGCTGCCGGCGCTCGGTGGCGAGTGCGTGCGCGGCGTCCAGCAATTCGGCGGCGGAGCGCTGCCCCGGCACCGTCGCGACAGGCGGCTCGCCGCGCAGGCGGCGCAGAAGTTCGGCCCCCAGCTGAAGCTCATCGCCCAGTGCCAGGCGCAGCAGGAGGTCGTTCTTCTCCGTCTCGGGAAGTGCGGCGATCAGCGGGGCCAGCTCCTTCTTCCCGGGCCGCTCCCGAGGGGCGGGGGCGGGCGGGCTGGCCTGGGCGGCGACCGCCAACAGGTCGGCGTCGACGCGCAGGAAGTCCGCGAGCGCTCGCTGCGGCGCGGTGAGCCGGTCGAGCCCAGCCGGGACCGGGGGCTCGACCGTTGCCCGGTAAGCCTCCTCGTCGTCGTCCTGGAGTGCCCATGCGCCGATTCCGGACAGCCATGCGAGGTACAGGGCTCGATGGTCCCCGGAGGCCAGCTCGGCCCGTACCCCGGCGATGGCGCCGAGTGAGTCCTCGGCACTCTCGTCCCAGTCTCCGCTCTCGTCCTCACTGCGCAGGTCGAGGATGAGGTGGGTCTTGGTCGTCCATGCCTCGAAACACTCGTCGAAGCAGTACCGCTCCACCGCTCGCTGTGTGAGCTGTCCCTTGGGCACGCGCAGGATCACCTGGTGGGTGCCCCAGTTGGTCAGGTAGAGGTGAGCGTCGTAGTACCGCTCCACCATCCGCCTGGGGTCGCCTCGAAAGTTGCCCCACTGGTAGTCGTTGGTGAAGCTGGTCGCGGTGATCCGGGCCCGGGTCGACAGCGATCGCAGTTCTTCCTGTTCCTCGCGGGTCAGCGGGCGGTCGATCGCCAGGAACTCGTAGTACTGGTACTCGCTCATCGCCGCGACCCTAGCGGGTCTGCCGGTCCTCGATGATGGAATCCGTCAAGTCCAAGGCAGACAGGAACCGATGATGGAACCCGAGCAGCCACTCACCGTCGAGCAGATCCGAGGTCTCGTCAGCTGGATCGACGCGGGGCGCAAGCTCACCCAGACGGGCAAGGTCACCCTCGCCGACGCGCGGGCCCTGGTCGCGTTCCTGCGGACCGGCGACACCATCGACCCGGCCATCGGTGACAGGATCTTCAAGACCAAGTCCAGCCAGGAGCTGTACCACCTGAACCTGCTGGTGGAATGGGCCAAGGCGGCCCGGCTGCTTCGGGTCGCCAGCGGCCGCCTGGTGCCCGTCAAGAAGAACGTGCGCGCGCTGGAGGACCCCGAGCGCATCCTCGACGCTCTGTTCGAGGCCCTACCGCGCATCAGCGAAGCGGTGCTCCCCTCCGGGTGGCTCGGCTCGCTCTTCGCCGAGGAGTACCCCGCCGGGCTTCGGGTGCTGCTGATGAGCCTGTATGCCGCCGACGACCTGCTTCCCGAGCAGGAGCTTCAGGCTGCGGTGTGGGACAAGGTCTCCGGGTTCTACGTCCTCGACGATCTTCCCGAGGACCGCCTCCGGACGCTGCGCCAGAGCAACGACCGCGACGTGGACCGCCTGCTCGCGACGCTCCTCGGCCTCGGCTCGGTCCAGCGCGTCGGCGACGCCGTCGCCCTCACCTCGCGGGGCCGTCAAGCCATGGCCCGGCTGCGCCGGGAAGCACGCCCCGGCGATCCCGTCTACCAACTCCGCATCGAACTCGCCGATGTGGAACAGCCCGCCGTCTGGCGCCGCGTTCAGGTCCCGGCCGGATTCCGCCTCGACCGACTGCACCTGGTCATCCAGGCCGCCATGGGCTGGCAGAACTGCCACTTGCACGCGTTCGACGTGAAAGGCGTCGACTACGGCCATCCCTCCTCCGAACTCGACTTCGTCGACGAGACCGCCGCCGCCCTGGACGCCCTGGTCAAGGAGGGAGACTTCCTCGACTACACCTACGACTTCGGTGACTCGTGGGAGCACCGCATCCTCGTCGAGCGCCAAGTGCCTGCCGAGGCGGGCCACCACTACCCGCTGTGCGTCGACGGGGCAGGAGCCTGCCCGCCCGAGGACTGCGGCGGCGCGGGCGGATACGACGACCTCAAGCAGGCCCTCAGCGACCCCTCCCACCCCGAGCGCGAGGATCTGCTGTGCTGGCTCGGCCTCGAAACGGCGGCTGGCTTCGACCCGACCCGCTTCGACCTGCACCGGACGAACCACCGGCTTCGCGCTCTCGACTGGTGAGTCCAACCGGCTCATCCGTGCCGGTGGACGCCAACGCTGACGCCAACCGGCATGGACGACGAGGGCCGAAGGCGGCCTTCCGCGGACGACGGAATCACCCGAACCTGGGCATGTCGCGCCCCCAGGTTGGCCTGAAGAGCGGAAGGTCGCCGGTTCGACCCCGGCCCTGGCCACCGTTGGGAAAGGCCCCGGAGAGTTCACTCTCCGGGGCCTTTCGCGTTCCCCGGAGCTACGCTGAGGTGCCGCCGGTCCACCGTCAGGAGACGCCGCGCATGAACCCGGAGCACTTCGCCCTCCTCGACGAAGCCCGCAGAAGCCTGCCTGACGGGTTCAAGGTCGAGATCTCGGGCGACACCATCGTGATGATGGTCGGCCCCACGGGCATCCACCAGCGGAACCTCCTGGTGGTGCGCCGCCAGTTCGACGCCCGTGTGCCGGCCGAGCTGCTGCCGAGTGAGAACACGGACCTCGTGTCACCGAACGTCGGCAAGAGCCGCAACCCCGATCTGACCTACCTCCCCGCGGAGGCCCTGGAGAGCACCGAGAACCAGGTCCCCGCCGAGTTCGCCGCCATCGCCGTCGAACTCGTCGCCCCCTCCAACCCGGAGAACGACTGGGTCGGCAAGGTGCGTGACTACCCGCTGATGGGGATCCCGCTCTACCTGCTGGTCGATGCCCGGCAGAAGACGGTCACCCTGTTCAGCCGCCCCGACGGCACCAGGTACCACCGTCGTGAGGACATCGAGTTCGGCGAGACACTGCACCTCCCTGAACCGTTCGACTTCGAGCTGGTCACCGACGGGCTGCTCGGCTACTGAGGACCCGGCGGCCCGGTCACCGGGCTGACGGGGTGGCGAGGCGGGTGGTGAGCCAGTCGGCGGTGGCGGGGAGCCAGTCGGCGAGGGCGTTGCCCAGCAGGTGGTGGCCGTGCGGGACGAGCAGGAGCTCGGCGTGTGGGGCCCGCTCGGCGAGGACCTCGGCGTTGGTGACGCCGGGGATCCGGTCCTCGCCGCCCTCGACGACGAGGAGGGGGCCGGCGACCGCCGGGGCGAGGCCGGTCAGGTCGACGCGGGCGGCGAAGGCGCGGGCCGCCTCCGGGGTGCCGCAGCGCTGGATCAGGGTCGCGGTGACGAAGGGGACCAGGGCGTCCCAGTCCAGCCGGTACGGGCCGCTGACGACGGCCGTGGCGCGGATCCGGGGCTCGTGGGCGGCGGCGGTCACCGCGTAGTAGCCGCCCAGGCTGAGACCGATCACGCCGACCCGGTCGGTGTCCACGCCGCCGTGCGCGGTCAGGGCGTCGATCACCCGGCCGACCACGCGGTGGTAGTCCGGCTCGGGTGCGCTGGTCGCGGCGAGCACGCCCTGCCCCGGCCCGTCCATGGCGAGGACCGCGGTGCCGCGGGCCAGCAGCGCCTCGGCGACGGCGTGGAACTCCTCCTTGCCGGAGTCCATCCCCGGGACGACCAGCACCACCGGCGGGTGGGCGACACCGGCCGGGCGGCGGAGCCAGCCGGCGAAGGACCCTCCCTCGACCCGCTCGGCCGCCGGGTCGAGGTGGGTCAGCGCCCGGCGCATCGCCTCGTCCGCCTCGGCGGCCGCTTCGGCGGCGGCCGCCCGGTCGGGGTGCGGCAGCAGCCCCGCGGCGTGGAACCAACGGGCGGCCGCCCGGTACGCCTCGCCGGCCGACACCGTGCGTCCCTCGGCGGCGGCACGGTCGGCGGCGGCCAGGTGGCGGCGGCCGGCCGCGCGGCAGGCCCCGGGCCACTCGTGCAGGGAGCGCAGCGGGGCGGTGACCCGGGCGTACTCGTGCGGGTCCAGCCCGGCGCCGGTGGCGCGGGGGCGGTTCTCCTCGACGAAGGCCGGGAGCAGCGCCGGGTGGTCGAGGAAGGAGAGGTCGGGGAGGGCCGAGGCAGGGGACGGGGACGGGGTGCCGGTCATGGGTGCGGTTCGCTCCTCTGCGGGTTCGGGTACAGCCGGCGGTCCAGGCAGTGGGTCCAGCCGGTGGGTCCAGATGGTGGGTCCAGATGGTGGGCCGTTCGGGCGCACGGCCGGCGCGCGGGGTCAGGCCAGGGTGAGCACGGCCTTGCCGCGGATCCGGCGCTCCCGCAGGTCGGTGAGGACGGCGGCGGTCTCCGTCCAGGGCGCGACCCGGCCGATCTCCGGGGTCAGCCGCCCCTCCCCCACCAGGCGGACCAGGGTGGCGAGGTCCACGCCGTCGGGCACGTCGGAGTCGGCGTAGTGGAAGTGCCGCAGGGTGGCCGACTCCGGGCCGGCGAAGAAGCCGAAGAAGTCGAGCGTCGCGGGCGTCCGGGAGGCCTGGCCGAACCAGATCAGCGTGCCGCGCCGGGCCAGCCTGGCGAGCGCCAGCGGCAGGTTCGGGCCGCCGGTCGACTCCAGCACGAGGTCGTACGTCCCGCGCGCCGCGGCGAGCTCGTGCACCACCTCCGCCGCGCCCAGCTCGGCCAGGCGGCGGCCGCGCTCCGGCGAGGCGGTGACGGCGGTCAGCTCGGCGCCGGCGGCCGCGGCCAGCTCGGTGACGTAGTGGCCGACGCCCCCGGAGGCGCCGGTCAGCAGCACCCGGCGGCCGGCCAGGGCGCCGGCGGTGCGCAGCAGCCGGACGGCGGTCAGGCCGGCCAGCGGCAGGGCCGCGGCCCGGACGCTGTCCAGCTCGTCCGGGATCTCGGCCAGCGACGCGGTGGGGACGCAGACGTACTCGGCCCAGCCGCCGGCGGGCGGGTGGCCGACCACGCGGCGGCAGACGCCCGGGCCGGACCCGTCGGCGGCGGCCTGCACGACCAGTCCGGCGATGTCCTTGCCGGGACGCCAGCCGGGCCGGGGGGCCTCCAGCTGGAAGGTCTCGCCGCGGTTGACCGAGAACGCCTCGACCTTGACCAGGGCCTCGCCCGGGCCCGGCCGCGGCTGCTCGACCTCGGCGAACCCGACCGTGGCGTCGGCCCGTCCGGTCGGTGTCAGCGCCTTCATGGTCCTGCTCCCTCCCTCGGCCCCGCGCCGGGCGGTCCGGCGGCCGCGACGGCGGTCCCCGGGGCGGTTCCCAGCAGACCCCGGCCGTCCGGGCCCGGTCCAACAACCGCTCAGGTGGGAGGACAACCGATCGTTGTCGCCCCTACGCTGGGCGGCCATGGATCTCGATCTCGCCCAGGTCCGCGCCTTCACGGCGGCGGCCGAGGAGCTGCACTTCGGGCGCGCCGCCGCGCGGCTGGCGATCAGCCAGCAGGCGCTGTCCAAGCGGGTCGCCCGGTTGGAGGCCGCGCTCGGCGCCCGGCTGCTCGACCGCGACGCGCACGGGGTCGGACTGACCCCGGCGGGACGGCGGTTCCTGGAGCCGGCCCGCCGGCTGCTCGTCCACGGCGACCGGGCGGTGGCCGCGGTGGCCTGTGCTCGCCGGCCGCTGCGCATCGACGTGTGGGGGCACCTGTACGCGCCGATGCGGACGGTGGCGCGGGCCGTCGAGGGGGTGCCGGGGCTGGAGGTGGAGCCGGTGCCGGGACGGGACCTGCCGTCGGTGGCGGCGGCCGTGCTGCGGGGCGAGTCGGACGCCGGGTTCGGCCGGGTGCACCCGCTGCCGGACGGCCGGGACGCGGGGCTGGCGCACCGGCTGGTCCGGCTGGAGCCGGTGGACGCGCTGCTGAGCACCGACCACCCGCTGGCCGGGCGGGACGTGCTCCGCCCGGCCGACCTGCGCGCCGGCGTGCTGCGCTACCCGGCCGCGGTGGACCGGCTGGACTTCCTGACGCGCTTCGCCGACCGGTTCGGCGTCGACGACCGGACCGGCTCGACCAACCTGGGCCTGGAGCACTTCGTCGAGCGGGTCCGCACCGACCCGACCTGCTTCTCGCTCCTCCCCGCCGACTGCCCGCTGCCCGACCTCCCGGTGGCGACCGACGGTCGGCCCGGTGTGCGGACCGTCCCGCTGGTCGACCCCACCCCGCTCTACGCCTGGTCACTGGTCTGGCGCGAGGACGACGCCCAGCCGCACCCCGGGCTGGAGCGGCTGCTGGCGGCGTTCGGCGAGGAGGCGCGGCGCAGCCGCTGGCTGGAGTACGACCCGGCGCGGGACTGGCTGCCGGGCCCGGACGAGGACGCCCTGGGACGCTGAGCCCGGCGCGGCCCGCCCGCACCTGCCCGCCCGCACCGGCCTGCCCCGCACCTGCCCGCCCCGCGCCTGCCCCCGCTTGCCCCCGCCTGCCCCCGCCTGCCCCCGCCTGCCCGCCGTTCGAACGACCGCCCGCCCGGGGTTCGCGCGTCCGCACCGGCGGCTGTGACACTGGAGGGGCTCGAAAACCGGGGTGCACACCACCCCGCCTCCTTGCGAACCTAGAGGGATGCCCGCAGTGAGTTCTCCCGCAGTCCAGTCCGCCGACGCATCCGCCCAGGCACCCGACACGGGCCCGGGCATCGGCGAGCTGGCCGCCCGTCTCCCCGCGCTGACCCTCCGCGACGAGGTGCGGATCGGGCGCCGGCTGGAGGGCGCTCGCCGGGTCCGCAAGCCCGAGGCGCGCGCGCAGATCGCCGCCGAGATCGCCGGCGACATCGAGCGCGCCGAGCTGCTGGTCGAGCAGCGCCGAGCCGCCGTCCCGACCATCACCTATCCCGCCGAGCTCCCGGTCAGCCAGAAGAAGGACGAGATCCTGGCGGCCATCCGCGACCACCAGGTGGTGATCGTGGCGGGGGAGACCGGCTCCGGCAAGACCACCCAGATCCCGAAGATTTGCCTGGAGCTGGGCCGCGGCGTCCGCGGCCTGGTCGGCCACACCCAGCCCCGCCGGATCGCCGCCCGCACGGTGGCGGACCGGGTCGCCGAGGAGCTGCGCACCCCGCTCGGCGAGGCGGTCGGCTGGAAGGTCCGGTTCACCGACCAGGTCGGTCAGGACACCCTGGTCAAGCTGATGACGGACGGCATCCTGCTCGCGGAGATCCAGACCGACCGCGAGCTGCGCCAGTACGACACCCTGATCATCGACGAGGCGCACGAGCGCAGCCTCAACATCGACTTCATCCTGGGCTACGTCAAGCAGCTGCTGCCCCGCCGCCCGGACCTCAAGGTCGTCATCACCTCCGCGACCATCGACCCCGAGCGCTTCGCCCGCCACTTCGGCGACGCCCCGATCATCGAGGTGTCCGGCCGGACGTACCCGGTCGAGGTCCGCTACCGGCCGATCCTCGACGAGGACGCCGAGGACGACTCCACCGACGCCGACCGCGACCGCGACCAGATCCAGGCGATCTGCGACGCCGCCGAGGAGCTGCAGTCGGAGGGCCCCGGCGACATCTTGGTCTTCCTCTCCGGCGAGCGGGAGATCCGCGACACCGCCGACGCGCTCAACCGGATGAAACTGAAGTCCACCGAGGTCCTCCCGCTCTACGCCCGGCTGAGCTCCGCCGAGCAGCACAAGGTCTTCCAGCGCTCCAGCAGCCGCCGGATCGTGCTGGCGACCAACGTCGCCGAGACCTCGCTGACCGTCCCCGGCATCAAGTACGTGATCGACCCGGGCACCGCCCGGATCTCCCGCTACAGCCACCGCACCAAGGTGCAGCGACTCCCGATCGAGGCGATCAGCCAGGCCAGCGCCAACCAGCGCAAGGGCCGCTGCGGCCGCACCTCGGACGGTATCTGCATCCGGCTCTACTCGGAGGAGGACTTCCTCTCCCGCCCCGAGTTCACCGACGCCGAGATCCTGCGCACCAACCTGGCCTCGGTCATCCTCCAGATGACCGCCGCCGGACTCGGCGACATCGCCGCCTTCCCGTTCCTGGACCCGCCGGACTCCCGCAACATCAAGGACGGCGTCAACCTGCTGCACGAGCTCGGCGCGCTGGACCCGGACGAGAAGGACGCCCGCAAGCGCCTCACCCCGCTCGGCCGCAAGCTGGCCCAGCTCCCGGTGGACCCGCGGATGGCCCGGATGGTCCTGGAGGCCGACCGGAACGGCTGCGTCCGCGACGTCATGGTGATCGCCGCCGCGCTCTCCATCCAGGACCCGCGGGAGCGCCCGACCGAGAAGCGCCAGGCGGCCGACGACCGGCACCGCCGGTTCCAGTCGGAGACCTCCGACTTCCTCTCCTACCTGGCCATGTGGCGCTACGTCCGGGAGCAGCAGAAGGAGCTCTCCTCCTCCGCCTTCCGCCGGATGTGCAAGGCCGAGTTCCTCAACTACCTGCGGATACGGGAGTGGCAGGACATCTACTCCCAGCTGCGCACGGTCGCCAAGCAGCTCGGCGTGACCATCGAGGAGCCCCACCCCGACGCCGAGCCGGACGCCGACCGGATCCACCAGTCGCTGCTGGCCGGCCTGCTCTCCCACATCGGCCTGTTCGACGTGGAGAAGCGCGAGTACGGCGGCGCCCGCGGGGCGCGGTTCGCGGTCTTCCCGGGCTCCGGCCTGTTCAAGAAGCCGCCGCGCTGGGTGATGTCGGCCGAGCTGGTCGAGACGTCCCGGCTCTGGGCCCGGATCAACGCCAAGATCGAGCCCGAGTGGGTGGAGCCGCTGGCCGGCCACCTGATCAAGCGCAGCCACAGCGAGCCGCACTGGGAGAAGAAGGCCGGCGCGGTGATGGCCTTCGAGAAGGTCACCCTGTACGGGATGCCGGTCGTCGCCCAGCGCAAGGTCAACTACGGCCGGATCGACCCGGAGCTCTGCCGCGAGTTGTTCATCCGCAACGCGCTGGTGGAGGGCGACTGGGAGACCCACCACCGCTTCTTCGCCGAGAACCGCAAGCTGCTCGGCGAGGTCGAGGAGCTGGAGAACCGGGCCCGCCGCCGGGACATCCTGGTCGACGACCAGACCCTGTTCGACTTCTACGACAGCCGGCTGCCGGACGACGTCGTCTCCACCCGGCACTTCGACTCCTGGTGGAAGAAGGCCCGGCACGAGCAGCCGGACCTGCTCAGCTTCGAGAAGTCGATGCTCATCAACGACGCCGCCGACGGCGTCACCGAGGCCGACTACCCGGACTACTGGCAGCAGGGCAAGCTCCGCTTCAAGCTGACCTACCAGTTCGAACCGGGCAGCGACGCGGACGGCGTGACCGTCCACATCCCGCTCCCGGTGCTCAACCAGGTGACCGCGGAGGGCTTCGACTGGCAGATCCCGGGCCTGCGCGAGGAGCTGGTCACCGCCTGGATCAAGTCGCTCCCCAAGGCGGTCCGGCGCAACTTCGTCCCGGCCCCGGACTTCGCCAAGGCGGCGCTGCGCCAGGTGAGGGAGCGCCAGGCCGCGAACACCTTCGGGTCCGCCGAGCCGCTGCTGCCCACCCTGGAGCTCGTCCTCAAGCGGCTGACGGCGGTCACCGTGCCGCCGGAGGCCTGGGACGAGGAGCGGGTGCCGGACCACCTCAAGGTGACCTTCCGGGTGGTGGACGGCCGCCGCAACCTCGCCGAGTCGAAGGACCTGGAGGAGCTGCGGCTGAAGCTGAAGCCCAAGCTCAAGGAGACGCTCTCCTCGGCCGCCTCCGGGCGCGGCATCGAGCAGTCCGGGCTGACCGCCTGGCCGGCCTCGCTGCCCGTCCTGCAGCGGACCTTCGAGCAGCGCTCGCGCGGCCACTCGCTGCGCGCCTACCCGGCGCTGGTGGACGAGCAGGACGCGGTCGGCATCAAGCTGTTCGACACCCCCGAGGCGCAGGCCGCGGCGATGTGGTCCGGTACCCGGCGGCTGCTGATGCTCACCACCACCTCCCCGGCGAAGTCGATCCAGGGGCGCCTGGGCAACCAGGCGAAGCTCGCCCTGTCGTACAACCCGCACGGCTCGATCCCGGCGCTCTTCGAGGACGTGGTGGCCTGCGCCGCCGACCGGCTGATGGCCCTGGCCGGCGGACCGGCCTGGGACGAGGCCGCCTTCGGCAAGCTGCACGACAAGGTGCGGGCGGACCTGTACGACCTCTCGGCGGACACCACGCTGAAGACCGCCTCCGCGCTGATCGCCTTCCACAAGGCGTCGACCCGGCTGAAGTCGGTGAGCAGCCCGGTACTGCTCTCGGCGGTCAACGACGTCCGGCTGCACCTGGCCTCGCTGGTGCACCCGGGCTTCGTCACCCAGACCGGCTGGCAGCGGCTGCCGGACCTCAAGCGCTACCTGCTGGCGGTGGACCGCCGGCTGGAGGCGCTGCCCAACCACCCGCAGCGGGACGCCCAGCAGCTGCTGAAGGTCCAGCAGGTGCAGCAGGAGTACGGGGAGCTGCTGGCGGCGGTGCCGGCGGGCCGGCAGCCCTCGCCGGAGGTGCTGGCGATCCGCTGGATGATCGAGGAGCTGCGGGTCAGCTTCTTCGCCCAGTCGCTCGGTACGCCGACTCCCGTCTCGGAGAAGCGGATCACGAAGGCGATGGAGGCGGCCCGGGCGACGCTGTGAGGCCGCCCAGCTCAGCGGGCCGGGGGCCCTCAGGAGCCAGTTCGACCTGGGGGCCCCACATGGGCTACGATCTGTCTTGTTCGCAGCGCGGCAAGCAAAGCGAACGGATCAGAAATCTCTGGTCCCGTGGAGCAGTTGGTTAGCTCGCCACCCTGTCAAGGTGGAGGTCGCGGGTTCAAGTCCCGTCGGGATCGCCGTAGCCGAGAGGCCCGGAACCGTTTGGTTCCGGGCCTCTCGTCGTTTCACCGCCGGCCGCTTATACCCCGGGCCAGGTCTGGACCACAAGTGACTGTCCGTGTGATGGTCGCCACCCACCCTTCCCAGCGAACACACAGTCTTCACCCCCTCCGCGCGGCCACTAATTTAATATGTAAAATTGCACTGCTATTCACAGTAAATCCCCCCCGCCCCACGCCCCTCAAATCGTTATGTGGAGTTCAACATTCCGGCCGACCGGGATGCTCTCCGGCACCACTGCGCCGATCGCGCCGGGGCATGGCAAAGGGGCCGCTTACCGGACCCGGCGGAGTCCGGTAAGCAGCCCCTTTGAAAGAGCCTTCGGCCGTCAGGCCTCGGTGCGCTGGGCGGGAATACCGGCCAGCAGAGCGCGCACCTCCGCCTCGCGGTACCGGCGGTGGCCGCCGAGGGTGCGAATGGACGTGAGCTTGCCCGCCTTGGCCCAGCGGGTAACCGTCTTCGGGTCCACGCGGAACATGGTGGCTACCTCTGCCGGCGTCAGCAGGGGCTCAGCATCAGGGGTACGAGCGGTCATGAGCGGCCTCCTCGGGAGAACCGAACCAGGGCGGTTCTATCCTTCAAATTCTGCACCTTGGCCCGCGATGCCCGAAATGGCATAGACGGGCCGAGTCGGTTATAGGACGAACGGCTTGTCCTGGTGTCTACAACTACACCATCCGTCCAGCCCTATCGACCAAACCGCCAAAATTGACCCCTCACGGGTTCAAGGCCGACGGATGGCGATGGACCACCCCATAACGGGCAGTCACCTTATAGTGACATCTAGTTACGAGGGGACCAGGCCCGCCGTTTCCCCGCAAAGCACGCATCGATTCCAGAACCACCCAAAAGTGGGCACGCTCACGTGAAGTTGGGCTGGTTGTCCCATTTTTGCACATAGGGGTAAGTTCGCGTCAACGGTGAGTAGTGTCACGTTCGACAGCTATTGACCCGAACCAGGACCTTGGTCATACCACTCGGGCCGAAGGACCCGTTCAGTCTTACAAGTACCACCCACAGACCCCGGGCCCGCGGTGACGCCCGCTCAGGACCGCCGCTCAGGACCGCCGCACGGGCCCCGGAGCGCGGCTCAGTTCGCGTTCCGCAGCGCCAGCACCCGCCGCCAGCGGACCGTCAGCTCCTCGTACGCCCGCGCCGCCTCCGCCGCGTCCCCCGCCCGCAGCGCGCGCAGCCCGTCCTCCAGCTCCCCCGCCGAACGGTCCGCCAGCAACCGCTCCGGCCCCAGCAGGTGCACCAGCCCCCCGTAGTCCAGCTCCACCAGCGAGCGCGGGTGGAACTCCTCCAGCCACCGCCCGACCTGCTCCGCGCCGCGCACCAGCTCCCCCTCCGGCACCGCCTCGCGCAGCGCCCGGTACGCCCGGGCCACCCGCCGGCGGGCCTGCGCCATCGGCGTCAGGTAGAAGAGGGCCGGCCCCTCCCCCTTCCCCCCTCCGGCGGGAGCCCCGGCCGGTGCGGCCCCGCCCGGCCCCCCGCCCGGCCCCCCGCCCGGCCCCCCGGCCGGCTCCCCGGCCGGCACGAAGCAGCGGTCCTCCTCCCCGAACGGCAGGAACCAGCGGACCGGCACCTCCCACCGGCTGGTCAGGATCCACGGCCGCGCGTCCGGGTGCTCCGCCCGCCAGCGCTCCCGGTCCGCCTCCGCGGCCGCCCGGGAGGCCGGCGGCAGCGCGGTGTCCACCAGCGCCACCGGGGCGGCCCCCTCCAGCTCCTCCAGCGCCTGCCAGCTGCGCAGCCTGGTCGCCCACGGGCAGACGTACAGCACGCCGTCCAGCGCCCGGACGAAGGCCCGCTCGCTCTCCCGCTCGGGCAGCGGCCTGGGCGTGCGGCCCACCAGCTCCGCCAGCGCCGCCCGCTGCTCCTCCAGCGCCGCCGCGGCCACCGGACGCCCGGCCTCCGCCGCGTCCGGGCCGTGTTCGGCCGCGTAGGCCTGCCAGCGCACCCGCTCGGCCTCCGGGTACGCGGCCAGCGGCTCGTAGACCCGCAGGTGGGCTGCGTAGGGCGGCTGCACGGAAGTGCGTACGACGGTCACGGCTGCATCGTCGCACGCACCGGCCGCCCGCCGGGAGGGCTCCGGCCCCGAGCCGTTCGCGGACGCACTCCGCACGCCCCGGTCTCACCACTCGGACAAGTGGCCCGAGCTCGGACAAGGGGGCAGATCGCGGGCGCCCCCGCGACTACTCTTCGCCTTAGGCGCCCGCACCACAGCAGCGGGCCTCGAATACTGGAGTCACCACAGTGACCGACGTACAGACCTCCGCGACGCACCCCGCACCCGGCGTGCTCAGCAGGATCTTCCGCACCGAGCAGGACGGCGCCCCCGGCGACGGCCACGAGCAGGTCGTGCTCTGCCACGACCGCAGCTCCGGGCTCAAGGCGATCATCGCCATCCACTCCACCGCGCTGGGCCCCGCCCTCGGCGGCACCCGCTTCTTCCCGTACGCCTCCGAGGAGGCGGCGCTGGAGGACGCGCTGAACCTGTCGCGCGGCATGTCCTACAAGAACGCGCTGGCCGGGCTCGACCTCGGCGGCGGCAAGGCCGTCATCATCGGCGACCCCAACAAGGACAAGAACGAGGCGATGCTGCGCGCCTACGGGCGCTTCGTCGAGTCCCTGCGCGGCCGCTACATCACCGCCTGCGACGTCGGCACCTACGTCCAGGACATGGACGTGGTCGCGCGCGAGACCCAGTTCGTGACCGGCCGCTCCCCCGAGCACGGCGGCGCCGGCGACTCCTCCATCCTGACCGCCTTCGGCGTCTTCCAGGGCATGCGCGCGAGCGCCCAGGCCCGCTGGGGCCAGCCCACCCTGCGCGGCAAGCGGGTCGGCGTGGCCGGCGTCGGCAAGGTCGGCCACTACCTGGTCGGCCACCTGGTCGCGGACGGCGCCACCGTCGTCATCACCGACGTCTCGGAGGCCGCCGTCAACCGCGTGCGCGCCGCCCACCCGGAGGTGGAGGTCGTCGCCGACACCGCCGCCCTGCTCCAGGCCAAGCTGGACGTCTACGCCCCCTGCGCCCTCGGCGGCGCCCTCACCGACGCCTCGGTGGCCGCGCTCGGCGAGTTCGGCACCTCCGTGGTCTGTGGTGCGGCCAACAACCAGCTGGCCCACCCGGGCGTCGAGAAGGACCTCGCCGACCGCGGCATCCTCTACGCGCCGGACTACCTGGTGAACTCCGGCGGCGTCATCCAGGTCGCCGACGAGATCGAGGGCTTCAACTTCGAGCGGGCCAAGAACAAGGCCACGAAGATCTTCGACACCACCCTGGAGATCTTCACCCGGGCCGCCACCGACGGCGTCCCGCCGGCCGTCGCCGCCGACCGCCTGGCCGAGAAGCGGATGCGGGAGATCAGCGCGCTCCGCTCGGTGCTGCTGCCGGGCGCCCGCCGCGCCTGATCCGGCCGACCCGGCCGTGATGCGCGGGGGACGCTCGTCCCCCGCGCATCACAATGTGGAACCGGATTCTCACTTCTGCGCCCGATCGGGTGATCCGAGGTCCCCCTTGGGGGGATAATCAATCCGGGAACGACGGACCTCAGATACCTCCGGACAGCGTGCAAACTGCCGCAAAACCTCCCCTGACCTGGGAAGACCCGGTCGCGGGTGCTGTCGGTGCGCGCCACGTCACACCGACGACGTACCGTCCGGCGGCGGAAACAGGTACCGTTAATGCTCCAAGGGACGGTTCTCCCCATTCGGGCAGGCCGCTCTTGATCATAAACACGTGTCAGACTCGGGGCCGTGAGCCCCATCGTTGAGGGGGTCGACCCATGGGGCGCGGCCGGGCCAAGGCCAAGCAGACGAAGGTCGCCCGCGAGCTGAAGTACAACAGCGGCGGGTTCGACGCCAATCGTCTCTCCAGCGAGCTGGGCGTATCGCCCTCCACCGCCTCGATCGAGCCTGAGCCGATCGAGGAGGACGAGGACGACGACCCCTACGCGGAGTACGCGGCTCGCTACGCCGACGTCGACGAGGACGACGGCGCGGATTCCGACACCGGGCCCTCCCAGGCCCGCCGTCGCGCGTAGTCACCAGTCTGGCCTGACCGGTCCGGGCGCCCAGGGCGCCGGGCCGGTTTTCGGCGTTCCCGCGCACGGTCGGCCCGGGCGCGACGCTCGGTAGCGCGCGCGTGGGCCCGCGCACCGGTCCCGCGAGGAACCCCGCGAGGAACGCCGTCGGATGCACGGAAGGGCCTCCCCGCAGCTGCGGGGAGGCCCTTCGTCGTTGTTGCCGGCCGCGGCCCGGCGGCGGGTCGGCTCAGCCGGCCGTGAAGCCCTCGTACGCGTTGTAGAGCGCCGCGCCGCCGTCGTGCTCGTCCGTGCGCTCGACGATGTCGCCCAGCAGCCACGCCTCGACGCCGCGGTCCTCCAGGATCGACAGCACGACGTCCACCGAGTGCGGCGGGACGACCGCGACCATGCCGACGCCCATGTTCAGCGTCTTCTCGATCTCCAGGGTGGCGACCTTGCCGACCGAGGCGACGGTCTGGAAGACCGGCAGCGGGGTCCAGGTGCCGCGGTCCAGGCGGGCGTGCAGGCCGTCCGGGATGACTCGGGCCAGGTTGGCCGCCAGCCCGCCGCCGGTGACGTGCGAGAAGGCGTGGACCTCGGTGGCGCGGGTCAGCGCCAGGCAGTCCAGCGAGTAGATCCGGGTCGGCTCCAGCAGCTCCTCGCCGAGCGTGCGGCCGAACTCCTCGACCTTGCGGTCCAGCTTCCAGCCGGCCTCGTTCAGCAGCACGTGGCGGACGAGCGAGTAGCCGTTGGAGTGCAGGCCGGAGGCGGCCATGGCGATCACCACGTCGCCGGCGCGGACGCGGTCCGCCCCGAGCAGCGCGTCCGCCTCGACCACGCCGGTGCCGGCGCCCGCGACGTCGTACTCATCCGGGCCGAGCAGGCCCGGGTGCTCGGCGGTCTCGCCGCCGACCAGGGCGCAGCCGGCCAGGGCGCAGCCCTCCGCGATGCCCTTGACGATCGAGGCGACCCGCTCCGGGACGACCTTGCCGACGCAGATGTAGTCGGTCATGAACAGCGGCTCGGCACCGCACACCACCAGGTCGTCGACGACCATGCCGACCAGGTCGTGGCCGATCGTGTCGTGCTTGTCCATGGCGGCGGCGATGGCGACCTTGGTCCCCACACCGTCGGTGGCCGAGGCCAGCAGCGGCCGCTCGTAGCGCTTGAAGGCGGACGCGTCGAAGAGCCCGGCGAAGCCGCCGAGGCCGCCGACCACCTCGGGGCGGTTGGCCTTCTTGACCCACTGCTTCATGAGCTCGACGGCGCGGTCGCCCGCCTCGATGTCGACGCCGGCGGCGGCGTAGGTGGCGCCGTTCTGGTTCGTGGTCACTGCGGTGCGGCCCTTTCGGGTCGAGGTGGGGGGTTGGAACAGCGGTGGGGCCCCGGGTTCCGGGACCCCACCGAGAGGTACTACGGGCGGCGCAGGGCGTCGGCCGCGCCCGCTCCGCCGAGCAGCGACTGGACGCCGTCCAGGTCACTGCCGCTGGTCGGCTTGCCGCGGACCGCCGGCGGCTGCTGGCCGCCCTTGATCTCGGCCTCCAGCAGGAGCTTGCCGAGCAGCGCCGGGTCCGGCAGCTCCATCGGGTACTCACCGTCGAAGCAGGCCCGGCAGAGCCGGTCCTTCGGCTGCTTGGTGGCCTCGATCATGCCGTCGATCGAGATGTAGGCGAGCGAGTCGGCGCCCAGCGTGCGGCCGATCTCCTCGACCGTCATGCCGTTGGCGATCAGCTCCGCGCGGGTGGCGAAGTCGATGCCGAAGAAGCAGGGCCACTTCACCGGCGGCGAGGAGATCCGGATGTGGACCTCGGCGGCGCCGGCCTCGCGCAGCATCCGGACCAGCGCCCGCTGGGTGTTGCCGCGGACGATCGAGTCGTCCACGACCACCAGGCGCTTGCCCTCGATGACCTCGCGCAGCGGGTTCAGCTTGAGCCGGATGCCGAGCTGGCGGATGGTCTGGCTGGGCTGGATGAAGGTGCGGCCCACGTAGGCGTTCTTCACCAGGCCGGAGCCGTACGGGATGCCGCTGGCCTCGGCGTAGCCGATCGCGGCCGGGGTGCCCGACTCGGGGGTCGCTATCACCAGGTCGGCCTCGACCGGGGCCTCCTTCGCCAGGCGACGGCCCATCTCCACGCGGGAGAGGTGCACGTTGCGGCCGGCGATCGAGGTGTCGGGGCGGGCCAGGTAGACGTACTCGAAGACGCAGCCCTTGGGCTTGGCCTCGGCGAACCGGGAGGTGCGCATGCCGTTCTCGTCGATGGCGATGAGCTCGCCGGGCTCGACCTCACGGATGAACGAGGCGCCGCAGATGTCCAGCGCCGCCGTCTCGGAGGCGACCACCCAGCCGCGCTCCAGCCGGCCCAGCACCAGCGGGCGGATGCCCTGCGGGTCGCGGGCGGCGTAGAGCGTGTGCTCGTCCATGAAGACCAGCGAGAACGCGCCCTTGACCTTGGGCAGGACGACCTTGGCCGTCTCCTCGATGGAGAGGTCCGGGTGGCCTGCGAGCAGAGCGGTCACCAGGTCTGTGTCGTTGGTCGCGGCCGTCCGGCCCGAGCGGGAGACGTGCTCCTCGCCGGGGAGTTCGGCGACCATGGCCGCCAGTTCGGCGGTGTTCACCAGGTTTCCGTTGTGGCCGAGGGCCAGCGAACCGTTGACGGTCGCCCGGAAGGTCGGCTGGGCGTTCTCCCAGACCGAGGAACCGGTGGTCGAGTAGCGGGCGTGTCCGACGGCGATATGCCCGTGCAACGACCCCAGCGAGGCCTCGTCGAAGACCTGGGAGACGAGTCCCATGTCCTTGAAGACGAGAATCTGGGAGCCGTTGCTCACTGCGATGCCCGCGGATTCCTGACCGCGGTGCTGCAGGGCGTAAAGGCCGAAGAACGTGAGCTTGGCGACCTCCTCGCCGGGAGCCCAGACCCCGAAGACGCCACACGCGTCCTGGGGGCCTTTCTCACCGGGAAGAAGATCGTGGTTGAGTCTTCCGTCACCACGTGGCACGCCTTCGAGTCTAGGGCAGTTGGCACAGGCTTCCGGAACCCGGCCGGCCGGGTTTGCTGGGCGATCGCTCGGCAACGCGCGTAGACAAAACCCCTTACCGCGGCCGGATTTCGGGATGCCGGAATTCGGCGGAGGGGCGCTTGGCCTTGTGGTTCGCGCTTGTTGGGGCGTTCCGTGTGCGGACGGCGCTTCGCCCGGCGTTCGCCGGGCGTTCGGCCAACGTGAGCCTGCTCACCCGGGGCGAGCGGCTGGTCGGGCGGGGTGGGGGCGCGGCCGGTCGGGGCGGGGCCTCGCCGTCCCGGGCGGGGGGCCTCCCCCTTCCGGGCGGGCGGGCGGCGGGCGCCGCGGGGAGGCTACCCGGTGGGGCCGGCTACCCGGCCGGGAGCAGCAGACCCCAGGCGCTGGGGTGGACCGTCCAGGTGCGCGCCCGCACCGGCCCCACCGGGTGGCCGTCCACCTCGTAGCCGAACCCGCGCCCGGCCACCGAGACGGTCGCCGCCCGGGCGCGCACCAGGGCGCCCGGTGCGCGGACGACGATCTCCATCACGCCGGCGCCCGCCCCGTCGCCGGACGGCAGGGTCACCTGGACCACCCGCACCGGGCGGTGGACGTCGGCGAGCAGCCTGCCGTCCGCCTCGACCCGGAGTCGGGAGCCGTGCTCGGCCCGCCCGCCGGCGAGGTCCTGGCCCCCCCGGTCCCGGGCCGCGGACGTGAGTGAGGTCCCCTGCTCGGCCGCAGCCAGTTTCGCCCATAGCGAACGCCAGCCACTCGTGCGGCCCATCGTCCGGCGCACTCCGCCGCCCGCGATCCGCACGCCGCCGAGCGCCACGCCGCCCCCGTCGTCCACCAGCAGGTCCAGCTTGCGCGGCACACCGGAGAGCACCGCCCGCGCCGCCGCCACCGGAGCCCCCGGCACGCCCAGCGCGCGGGCCGCCGTCAGCTCGCTCGCACGGCCGACCGGAACCACGCCCACCGGATCCGAGCCCAGCTCACGCTGCCGGTACAGGGCTTGGAGCACTCGCTGGAGTGCGAGATCGGAACCGATCACGACCGGTCGCCGCCGACCCCGGTGCGAAAGGACCCGGTCAAGCTCGGACGGGGTCTCCGGATAGGCCACCTTGACGTCCGCCCCTCCGCAGAGGACGTCCTTCGCGATCCGCACCGACTCGCCGTCGGTCTGCCGGGCCGCCGGGTCGAGGAGCAGCAGGAGCGGCTCGGGGCCGCCGGATGCAGGCGTGGACAGGGACGACACGACCGGTCCTTCCTCAGGTAATCTCTCGGTGCAAGAGCCCCTTGCGCTATTGCGCCAGGGGCTTCGTCTATCTCGGGGCAGACTGCGGCCTACGCAGGATGCCCCAACCGGAAGGGGTGTACGCCTGTGCCGGCACTCGTGCTCGTTGGCGCTCAGTGGGGGGACGAGGGCAAGGGGAAGGCGACCGACCTCCTCGGTGGCTCCGTCGACTACGTCGTCCGCTACCAGGGTGGCAACAACGCCGGTCACACGGTGGTCATCGGCGACCAGAAGTATGCCCTGCACCTGCTGCCTTCCGGCATCCTCAGCCCGAATGTGACGCCGGTGATCGGCAACGGCGTCGTCATCGACCCGGGCGTACTGCTCTCCGAGCTCAACGGTCTCAACGAGCGCGGCATCGACACCTCCAAGCTGCTGATCTCGGGCAACGCCCACCTGATCACGCCGTACCACCGCACCCTGGACAAGGTCACCGAGCGCTTCCTCGGCAAGCGCCGGATCGGCACCACCGGCCGCGGCATCGGCCCGACCTACGCGGACAAGATCAACCGCGTCGGCATCCGCGTGCAGGACCTCTTCGACGAGTCGATCCTGCAGCAGAAGATCGAGGCCGCGCTCCACGACAAGAACCAGCTGCTGGTCAAGCTCTACAACCGCCGCGCCATCCCGGCCGAGCTGGTGCTGGAGGAGTACCTCGGCTACGCGGACAAGATCAAGCCCTTCCTGGCCGACACCACGCTGGTGCTGGACGAGGCGCTGAAGGCGAACAAGGTCGTCCTGCTGGAGGGCGGCCAGGGCACCCTGCTGGACGTCGACCACGGCACGTACCCCTTCGTGACCTCCAGCAACCCGACCGCGGGTGGCGCCTGCACCGGCGCCGGCATCGGCCCGACCAAGATCGACCGCGTCATCGGCATCCTGAAGGCGTACACCACCCGCGTCGGTTCGGGCCCGTTCCCGACCGAGCTGCTGGACGAGGACGGCGAGGCGCTGCGCCGGATCGGCGGCGAGCGCGGTGTCACCACCGGCCGCGACCGCCGCTGCGGCTGGTTCGACGCGGTGATCGCGCGCTACGCGACCCGGGTCAACGGCCTGACCGACTTCTTCCTCACCAAGCTCGACGTGCTGACCGGCTGGGAGCAGATCCCGGTCTGCGTCGCGTACGAGATCGACGGCCGCCGCGTCGAGGAGCTGCCGTACAACCAGTCGGACTTCCACCACGCCAAGCCGATCTACGAGACGCTGCCGGGCTGGAACGAGGACATCAGCAAGGCGAAGACCTTCGCCGAGCTGCCGAAGAACGCCCAGGCGTACGTGAAGGCGCTGGAGGAGATGTCCGGCGCGCCGATCTCGGCGATCGGCGTCGGCCCGGGCCGGGACGAGACGATCCAGATCAACTCGTTCATCTGAGCCGACCGAGGTTCGCGAAGGCCCTGCGGGATCCGTCCCGCAGGGCCTTCCCCTTGCCTGGACGCCTTTGCACTAGTGCAGAGATCCATTGCATCTAGTGCAGAGTCCCGCTACCTTCGGGATCATGACTGCGAAGCTGCCTGCATCCGTGACCCTGACCGGCCGCCACGTGCGACTGGAGCCGCTGAGCCGGGACCACCTGCCCGACCTCTGGGCCGCCGTCGGTCCGGACCCGGACGTCTGGCGCTGGATCCCGTTCCTCCCGCCGACCTCCGAGGAGGAGCTGGGCGCGGTCCTCGACATCCGACTGGCGGAGGTCGAGGCGGGGACGGCGGTGAAGTTCGCGGTGATCGACCTCGCGAGCGGGCGCGCCGTGGGCATCACCGGGTTCTACGACTTCAGCGCCGTCGACGAACTGGTCGAGATCGGCGGCACCTGGTACGCCCGGTCGGTCTGGCGGACGGCGGTGAACACCGAGTCCAAGCTGCTGCTGCTCACGTACGCCTTCGACGAGCTGGGCATGGGCCGGGTGATGTGGAAGACGGACGCGCTCAACGACCGCTCCCGCAACGCGATCCAGCGGCTGGGCGCGCAGTACGAGGGCACCCACCGACGGGAGAGGCTGCGGGCGAACGGCGTCTGGCGCGACACCGCGTACTTCTCGATGCTGGGGGACGAGTGGCCGGCCGCGCGCGAGCGACTGACCGAGCGCCTCGCTGCCGGCTGATCGCGCCTACTTCTCCCCGGAGGTGGACGAGCGTCTCGTCCGGGGCTGGGAGTTGACCACCCAGGCCAGCCAACCCATGAAGAGCAGCGAGACGAACAACCCGGCCAGCAGCAGGACGGCCATCAGACACTGACCGCCGAAATGGCCCAGACTGCCTTGCCATACGACCCGATGAGTTCCACACCCCATTCATCGGCAAGCGCGTCCACGAGGTCAAGCCCCCGGCCGCCGGTTCGTGCGTCGTCCGGGGCCCGGCGGACGACGGGGACGGGGGAGGCGTCCGAGACCGTGATGTAGAGCCTGCCGCCGCGGAGTTCGAGCACGACGGCCGGTGCGCCGCCACCGTGCACGAGGGCGTTCGTCACGAGCTCGGAGAGGATGAGGCAGGGCGCGTCGTGGTCGAGCCCGACGGAACCGAGCATGTCCCGCAGGAGCCGGCGGAGCACCCCCGCGACTTGCGGGGCGGTTGGCGGGAAGAGGTCGAGCCTGAACTCCCCGGCGGACTCGGCCGAGGGAGGGCGAAGGCAGGGAAGGGACATGGCAGTTCTCCAGTCCGGTTGAGGTGAAAACGCTTACGCGGGGCTGTCGCCCGTGGCCTGCCCCTGCCGACGACATGCGGGCAGGCGTCGGCCGCCTGCAACCACCAGTCCGGCGTGCGCTTCGGGATTCTCCGACGATGCGTCAGTAACCCTTGCCCGACCGACGATAGGTTCTTCAGTAGAAGATTTGCTACTGAGCTAGGTTCAGTTCACCCCATCGGGGGACCCCTCTCCAAGGGGGCCCCATTCCGGTGGACCCCCAGCGGCTCTGACGGCAGACTGCACCGGAACCATCGCCAGAAGGGAGAGAAGCGTGCCCCCACGCCTGTCACCGACCGTGCGCCAGCAGCGCCTCGGCATCGAGTTGCGCAAGATGCGCGAGCACGCAGGAATGACCCCCGCGGCCATGGCAACGGCTCTGGGCACCGACGCGCCCAAGATCTCGCAAATGGAGAACGGGAAGTCGGGGATCAGTGCCGATCGTCTCCGCTCGTGGGCAGTCGCGTGCAAATGCACCAATGTCTCGCTCATCGAGGCGCTCGGCTTGATGACACACGACCGCGGCAAGTACTGGTGGCACAGCTTTCGAGGCCGAGTCCCCCACGGGATGCTCGACATCGCGGAGCTGGAACACCACGCCGAGTCCCTGCTCGTCCTGAATACGACGTCGATCCCAGGGCTGCTTCAGACCGGCCGATACGCATCGTCCATGTTCGCGAGGCTCCGGCCGCCACTACCTCGCCATGATGCCGACGTCCGGACCGCCTTCCGCGTCGAGCGCCAGCAGATCATCGCCGACGGGCGGAAACCGCTCGTCGCGTTCGTTCACGAGGCCGCCCTGCGCATGCAGTTCGGTGGGCCCGAAGTCCTTCGCGACCAACTCGGGAGCCTGCTCGACGACAGCGACCGTCCCGGGGTCACCGTCCGCGCCATCCCGTTCAGCGTCGACACGTACCCCGGCTCCGGAGAGGACCTGTTCCTCGCGCAGGGGCCAGTGCCCGAACTGGACACCGTGCAGATCGACCTCACCCAGGGCCCTCAGTTCATCCACTCGGCAGCGGAGCTGGAGTCGTATCGGGCAGTCGTTGCGGAGTCCGATGCCACTGCCCTCAACTCCGAGGACTCCCGCGACTTCATCCACCGGATACTCACGGAGCTGAAAGGCTAGTACGACATGACCAACTGGCAGAAGTCGTCCATAAGCGGGAACAGCAATCAGTGCATCGAGGTCCGCGCCGCCGACGACGGCATGATCGAGATCCGTGAGTCGGACACCGCCGAGATCATCGTCCGCACCACCCCCCAGAAGTGGGACGCCTTCGTCAAGGGCGTCCAGGCCGGCGAGTTCGACCACTTCGTCGACCTCTAGCCGAATCATTCGGCGGCCCCTTGCGCCTCGCAAGGGGCCGCCGGCAGACAGAACCCGGCGTAACTGCCGACATTCGGGCCGTCCGCGCCGACCGCGGACGGCCCGGGTTCCTGCACTGAGGGGCAGCGGGTGGCCCTCCCGTACCGCTCCCGGTGTCCGAGACGCGAAATGGGCGGGAGCACCGCCCCCGGCCTCGATAGACTCGGGGCTGCCCACAGTGGACTTCCGCTCTGTGAGGCAGCCCGGGAGTCGGCGCGTGTGCCGGGCTCCCGTTGCGGCCCCCAGACCCTGCGCCTGTCACGGCACTCCGGGGTAGGGGTGCGTGCAGGAGAAATTGGAGCATCCGAGGATGGCTCGGCACCTGATCACCAGCGCCCTTCCGTACATCAACGGGATCAAGCACCTGGGCAACATGGTCGGGTCCATGCTCCCCGCGGACGTCTACTCCCGCTACCTGCGCCAGCGCGGGCACGACGTGCTCTACATCTGTGGCACCGACGAGCACGGGACGCCGGCCGAGCTGGCCGCGCAGGAGGCCGGGCTGCCGGTGGCGGAGTTCTGCGCGCAGGCGCACGACCAGCAGAAGGCGGTCTACGACGGCTTCCGGCTCTCGTTCGACTACTTCGGGCGCAGCTCGTCGCCGCAGAACCGGGAGATCACCCAGGAGATCGCCCGCGAGCTGCACGCCAACGGTTTCATCGAGGAGCGGGCGATCCGCCAGGTGTACTCGATCACCGACGGCCGCTTCCTGCCGGACCGCTACATCGTCGGCACCTGCCCGCACTGCGGCTACGACAAGGCGCGCGGCGACCAGTGCGAGAACTGCACCCGCGTGCTCGACCCGACGGACCTGCTGGAGCCCCGCTCGGCGATCAGCGGCAGCTCGGACCTCGAAGTCCGGGAGACCAAGCACCTGTTCCTGCTCCAGTCGAAGCTGACCGAGCAGGTGGAGGCGTGGGTCGGGGAGCACGGCGACCAGTGGCCGGTGCTCGCCTCCTCGATCGCCCGCAAGTGGCTGACCGAGGGCCTGCAGGACCGTGCGATCACCCGCGACCTGGAGTGGGGCGTGCCGGTGCCGGCCGACGTGTGGCCGGAGCTGGCGGCCGAGGGCAAGGTCTTCTACGTCTGGTTCGACGCCCCGATCGAGTACATCGGCGCCACCAAGGAGTGGGCGGACGCGGCGCCCGCCGGCGAGCTCCGGGACTGGAAGTCCTGGTGGTACGAGGCCGACGAGACCGTCCGCTACACCGAGTTCATGGCCAAGGACAACGTCCCGTTCCACACGGTGATGTTCCCGGCGACCATCCTGGGCTCGCGCCGGCCGTGGAAGAAGGTCGACTACGTCAAGGCCTTCAACTGGCTGACGTACTACGGCGGGAAGTTCTCCACCAGCCAGAAGCGGGGCATCTTCACCGACGTCGCGCTGGAGCTGCTGCCGGCCGACTACTGGCGCTACTTCCTGATGGCGCACGCCCCCGAGTCGGACGACTCCAGCTTCACCTGGGACCTCTTCGCCTCCGTCGTCAACAAGGACCTCGCCGACACCCTCGGCAACTTCGTCAACCGGGTGCTCTCGTTCAGCCGCAAGCGGTTCGGCGACGACGTCCCCGCCGGGCACGCGGCGGGCGAGGCCGAGGAGCGGCTGGGTGCGCAGATCGCCGAGCTGCTGGCCGAGTACGAGGCCCAGCTGGACGCGCTGAACTTCCGCAAGGCCGCGCAGAGCCTGCGCACGCTGTGGAGCGCGGGCAACTCGTACCTGGACGAGAAGGCGCCCTGGAAGCAGGTGAAGACGGACCCGGAGGCGGCCGCGCTGACCCTGCGGACGGCGATGAACCTGATCCACCTCTACGCGGTGGTCTCCGAGCCGTTCATCCCGACCGCGGCCGGCGCGATGCGCGACGCGTTCGCGCTCGCCGAGGACGCCCCGGCGCGGACCCGGCGGTGGGTGAGCGCGGACGAGGCCCGCGCGCTGGACGCCGTGCCGGCCGGGACGGCCTTCACCGTGCCGCCGGTGCTCTTCGCGAAGATCACCGACGAGGACCTGGCCGCCTGGACCGCCCGCTTCGGCGGCGGCGAGTAGGCCCGAACGGGGCCAGGCCCGAGAGCAGGGCTCCCGGAGGAACGAGAACGGCCCGGCCTCCCCGCCGTCGTGCACGGCGGGGAGGCCGGGCCGTTTCCGGTCGGTTCAGCCCGCAGCGGTCTCCGCGGCCACCCAGTCGAGGTAGGCCGGGCTGCCGGCGGTCACCGGGACGACGACGACCTCCGGGGTGTCGTAGTCGTGGTGCGCACCGATGAAGGCGGTGAGGCGGTCGGCGAGGTCGGCGCGGGTCTTGAGGTCCACGCGCCACTCGGGGCCGTCCTGCACCTCGCCGTCCCACCAGTAGAGCGAGCGGACCGGGTGGATCTGCGCACAGGCGGCCAGGCGCGCGCGGACGACGGCGGCGGCGAGGGCGCGCGCCTTGTCCTCGGTTTCGTGGGTGGTGGTCACCACGACGACGTCAGGGGTGGTTGCCGGCATGCCGCGACCGTACCGCGCGCCGGTCAGCCGAGGGAGCGGCGAGCGGTGTCGAGCAGCGGGGCGAGGTCGGGGGCGGCGGCGGCCGCCTCGTCGAGGGCCGTGCCGAGGGTCTCCTCGTAGGTCGCGCGGGCCTCCTGGCGGCGGGCGCGGCCTGGGTCGGTGATGACCGTGTAGACACCGCGCTTGTCGTCGGGGCACGCGTCCCGGTAGGTGAAGTCCGCCGCGTGCAGGCGGGCGACCAGGCGGGTGACGGAGCTCTGGTTGAGGCCGAGGCCGGCGGCGAGGTCCTGCATCCGCAGCTCGCCCCTGGGCGCCTCGGCGAGCAGGCCGAGGGCGCGGTACTCGGAGAGCCCGAGGCCGTGCCGGCGCTGCAGCGCGGCGGCGAGCCGGGTCTCCACCTGGGCGTGCAGCGCGGTCAGCCTGCTCCACATCCTGGCGTCCGAATCACCGCTGGTGGGGGTGGGTTCCGTGGGCATCGGGGCGGCTCCTGACGGCTGGGACGGTTGACACAGGTTACTTGTACATGCATGCTCTTGCCCAGTTCCAATCAATTTGCACATACATGCATGCAAGGACAGTGAACCCGGGGGGTTTCGTTCCATGGCCTGGATCCACCTGCTCATCGCCTCGGTCTTCGAGGTGGTCTTCGCCCTCGCCACCAACGCCACGCACGGCTTCACGGAGCTGGGCCCGTCCCTGCTGACGGCCGCGGCCGCCGCCGGCGGGATCTTCTTCCTCAGCCTCGCCCTCAAGACCCTCGACGTCGGCGTCGGCTACACCGTCTGGACCGGGATCGGCTCGGTGGGCACCGTCGTCCTGGGCACCGTGATCTTCGACGAGTCGATGAACGCCGGGAAGGTCGCCGCCTTCGTCCTGATCATCGGCGGAGTGCTCGGGCTGAAGCTCTCCGACCGGCTCGGCGCGAACGCCTGACCCGCCCCGTCACCCGCGACCCGCCACCCCACGCCCCACTCCACCAAGGAGCACGCCACCATGGCCTGGACCTTCCTCGCGATCGCCGTCGTCTTCGAGATCGCCTTCGCCCTCGGCACCAACGCCACGCAGGGCTTCACCAAGCTCTGGCCGTCCGTCCTCACGCTGCTCGCGGCCGCCGGCGGCATCTTCACGCTCAGCCTCGCGCTGCGGACGCTGGACGTCAGCGTCGGCTACACCATCTGGACCGGGCTCGGCTCGATCGGCACCGTGCTCTTCGGCGCCCTGATCTACAAGGAGCGGATCACCCTGCCCAAGCTGCTCTCGTTCGCCTCGATCATCGCCGGCGCCATCACCCTGAAGCTGGCGTCCGGCATCTGACCGGCCGTCGGTTTCACTCGATCGTGGACTCGACCCGCCCTCCCCCGTCGGCAAGACTGGCCGGGGCCGACGTGAGGGAGGTGGCGGTGAGCGCCGAGGACGAGCCCCTGGCCGAATGGTACGCACGGCGGGCGGGCCGCCGGCGCGCGCCCGGCACCCGGGACGCCATCACGCTCGCCACCGGGCCGCGCCGCGGGGCGCACGTCCACCTCGACGTACCGCGGCTGGTGGTCGAGTGGGACGGCTACGTGTGGCGGCCGGTCGGCGTCGCGGCGAACTACGCGGCGGCGTACGCGCTGATCACCCGCTCCGGGAGCGGTGCCGGGGCAGACGCCGGAGCCGACACCGACACCGACGCCGAGGCCGACGCCGGGGCGGACTCCAAGGACGACTCCGAGGACGGCAGAGCCCCCGGGGCCGACAGCGGCGCCCGGACCGGCAGCGCGGGCGCGATGCCGCAGGGCGACACCGTCCCGGTGGTGCCGGTCCCGCGCGAGGGCACCGGCCGGCACCGCAAACCGGAACGCTAGGCGCTCCCCCTCGGGCCCGGGTCCCGGACGCCCCGCGGCGTCAGGACGCCTCGCCCGCCCGGGCGGTGTGCACCGTGACGGCGACGAGGAAGAAGGCGTCCGGACGGGCGAGGATGCCGGCGGGCGCGTCGGGGTCCAGCAGGGCGTCCAGGGTCGCGAGGTCCTCCGCGTCCAGCTGCCCGGTGAGCTGGTCCCGGCGCCGGAGCAGGTGCCCGTGCAGGTGCTCGCGGGCCTGCCGGTCGAGCGGGGCCGGCCACTCGGCCAGGAAGGTCCGGCTGCCGGCCGGGACCAGGCCGGCCTCGGCCAGCATCGCCGGCCAGTCCTCCACCACGGGGGTGGTGTCGGGGAGTTCGGCGCGCATCAGGCTGAACGCGTCCTCGTGGGCCGCGTCCAACCGGGCCTGCAGACCGGGGCGGCCGAGTCCGATGTCCCGCGGCAGGAACCGCAGCGGCAGCCCGCGTTCGGCGACGGCCAGCAGACCGCCGGGGCGCAGCGAGCCGGCCAGCGCGGTCAACGCGGCCTGTTGGTCGCCCAGGTGGTGGACGGCCTGCGAGGACCAGATCAGGTCGGCCGCCCCGAGCAGACCGAAGTCGGCCGGGAGGTCGGCCTGCCGGGTGGCGACCCGACCGGACGAGCGGGCCCGGGCCCGCTCCAGCAGGGCGGCCGACCGGTCGACGGCGACCACCTCGGCGCCCGGGAAGGCGTCCGCCAGCAGGCCCGCGACCACGCCCGGGCCGCTGCCGACGTCCAGCACCCGCTCGACCACGGCGCCGCCCCGCAGCTCGTGCAGCCACCCGGCGGCCCGGGTGAACGCGGGAGCGTGCAGCTCGCCCTCACGCTCCAGGTGGGCGGCGAGGGCGTCCCAGTCCGGTTCGACGCCGGCCGCCCCGCGGCCGCAGGCATGGGTGTGTCCGTGGGCCTGCCCGTGGCCGTGGCCGTGGCCGTCGCGCTGCTCGTGGTTGGTCATGCCGTCCTCCCTCACGGTGGGTGGGGTGCCGCCCGTACCGGCCACCTCCACCGCCAGGCTGCGCCCGCCCCTGCACCAGCGGCAAGCACAGTTGCCACTTCCGCAAAACCGGCCCGACCCGGAGCCCCCGAGCGGCGGGCCTCAGCGCTCCCGGAACTCGGCCTCGAACCCGGGATCCTCCCGGAAACCGCGGCCGAGCAGCGCCGCCCGGCGCCGGGCCCGGTCGGCCCGGTCCGTCACGTGGAACCAGGCCAGCACCCCCGTCGCCAGGACCGCCAGTCCGGCCGGTGCGAAGGCCCACACGGTGTGGGAGTACAGCCAGAGCAGCAACGCGAGCGCGGCCGAGCCGAGGACCGCGTACGAGAGCCCGAGCCGGCTGCCCGGCAGGCTCCGGTGGATCTCCTCGATCTGCGCGGCCGCGTCCCCCTCGCCGCCGCTCCCGGTGAACTCCCCCGGGTCGAAGAAGTAGGGCTCGATGTCGCCCTCCTCCCAGTCCCGCTCCACCCGGACCGCCCGCCGGCGGAAGCCCCGCCGCCGCGGCCCGTCGGGCACCGCGTTGTAGCCGCTGCTCACACGCTCCTCCTCGCGGATCCGGCGTCGCCGGCCCCTCGTGGTCTCGGGTTCAACGGGCCAGCCCACCGGCGAGCAGATCGGCCAGCACCAGCAGCTGCCGGACGTTCTGGTCGCTGAACTCCTGCTGGTCTGGCTCGCTGAAGACGTCGCTCCAGGAGTCCGTCTTCGCGTCCACGGCGAGCACGCCGAGCGGCACGTTCCCCGCCTGCACCCGGACGATCACCACCGCGTCGTCGGCCGGAGTGCCGGGGACGTTGCCCCGGAAGTAGGACTTCGTGCGGGTGCGGCGGAACACCCGGCCGGTGGTGACGACCTTGCGCAGGGCGCCGATGCCGAAGTCACCGGGGCCGATCCGCTCCACGGGGGACGCCGAGTCGAGGGAGCGCCCGCGGCAGGTGAAGGTCGTGGTCGCCGGGTCCCACGAGTAGTAGGCCCCGCGGCAGGAGTGGTGGATCCGCGCGGCGGCCGCCGCGACGGCCTGGTCGAGCCGCCCGCGCTCGGCTCTCGGATCCCCCGAAGCGGCCAGGATGCCGCTGATGTTGGCGGTGAAGGTGGCTCCCGGAGCGAGCGCCGTCACCAGCTCGTTCAGACCGCGGGACGTCTCCCGGGCCAGCGCCTCGACCCGCCCGTGCACCGTCCGCGCGCGCCGTGCCTCCACCGATCCGACCAGCACGGTCAGGCCGGTGGTGGCGATGCCGTAGAGGATGAACTCCACCTGCCGCCCGCTGTTGGAGCCGGCCAGGGTGCTGAAGACGAACGCCCCGGAACCGAACACGAACGCGAAGAACTTCAATGTGCCGTCGACGATCCGCATCCGCTGAGTAGCCGTCACTCGCGCCCCTCGCCCTCGCCCCGCCCCACTGACCGCTCCGCGATCCTAGGCACGCCCGGGGGTGGGCTCAAGGGCTCGTGGCGGAAGGGGGCCGGTGGCGGTGCGGTGCCAGTAGGAGCGGGCGGCGGCGGCCAGGGCGACGCCGTAGACGGCGAAGGCGCCGAGGCCGATCCAGCAGACCAGTAGGACGTCGGCCTCGGTCGGGAAGTCGCCGAGCGGGACCGTCACCAGACCGGTGGTGGCCAGCGCCGCGTAGCCGATGCCGACGAGGCCGTACGGGGCGAGCGTGGCGGCGCCGAGCAGGGCGGGGGTGAGCGGGAGCCAGCGGGGGACGCGGCGCCCGTGCAGGAGCAGGGTCCAGCGCGGGAAGACCTGGCCCCACGGCCGGACCAGGCCCCAGAGCAGGAAGACGCCGAGCGCCGCCAGCAGGGCGGTGGCGTCCACGCCCCAGGACTCCAGGGTGAGCCAGAGGCCGGAGGCGCCGTTGCGTTCGGCGGCGGCCCGCATCTCGGCGCCGCTGACGCCCGCGAAGGTGCCGCCGAACGCCCAGGTCAGTTTCATCCCGACGTAGGGGACGAAGGCCAGGCTCGCGGCGAGTGCGGCCAGTTGGACCGGGCCGGAGGCCGCCGACGGCTGCGGCCGGCCGGTGCGGGCGGCCGCAGCGGCGGCACCGGCAGCCGCGGCACGGGCGTCGGCGGCACCGGCGGTGCGGGCCGGGTGGGCGGTGGCCGCCAGCAGCAGGGCGCCGAGTGCCGACAGGGCGTGCAGGGCCGCGCCGGGACCGCTGTCCACGGCCTGGCTGAAGAGCAGCGTGATCACGTCCATCAGCAGGCCGAACGCCGCCGCGCCGGCCAGGCCGCAGAGCGTCAGCAGGACCGGGCGCAGCACCCCGCGGTGGGCCGGGGCGGCGTGGGCCGAGCGGGACGCGACCGCCCCGGCCGCCGCCGCGGCCGCGCCCACCGCCGCGACCGCCCACCCCAGCCGGTCGGTGCCGAACAGCGGTGTCCCGGTCACCGCGCAGACCGTGCCGAACACCGCGTAGGCGACGCCCCACACGGCCACGCCCGTACCGCTGCCGGTCAGCCCGGTCCGCCCGGTCGCGCCCGGCTGCGCCGTCCGCCCCTCGATCGCTGTCATGCGCCCAAGCTCGCACCGGCCGCCCGCCGGCGCCCTCCCCCGGGGAGGGGAACCCGCTCCCCCGCCCGGGGGACGGCCCCACCGGAAACCCCTTGCGTTGGAGCGCACTCCAACTCCTATGGTCGGAGCCACCGGACGGCCCCGAGCGCTCCCACCGCGCGGGCACCGGCAGCGGCGGCGGACCGCTGCCGACGGGGCTGCCACCGGCGGACTCCGGACCTCGGGCTCCCGGCACCCCGGCTCCCGGCACCGGACTCCACTGAGCAGATTCCTGACTAGGGGGACTTGAACCATGCGATACCGCGTCCTCGGCGGCACCGGCATCGAGGTGAGCGCCTACTGCCTCGGAACCATGATGTTCGGCGCGATCGGCAACCCCGATCACGACGACTGCGCCCGGATCATCCACACCGCACTCGACCAGGGCGTCAACTTCGTCGACACCGCCGACATGTACTCGGCGGGCGAGTCCGAGGAGATCGTTGGCAAGGCGCTGCAGAGCCGCGGCAACCGCGACGACGTGGTGCTCGCGACCAAGGTGCACTTCCCGATGGGCGACGGCCGCAACCGCGGCGGCAACTCGCGGCGCTGGATCGTCCAGGAGGTGGAGGAGAGCCTGCGCCGGCTGCGCACCGACCGGATCGACCTCTACCAGGTGCACCGGCCCGACCACCGCACCGACATCGAGGAGACCCTCGGCGTGCTCGGGGACCTCGTCCGGGCCGGCAAGATCCGCGCCTTCGGCTGCTCGACCTTCCCCGCCGAACAGCTCGTCGAGGCCCACCACGTCGCCGAGAAGCGCGGCCTGCCGCGCTTCCGTACCGAGCAGCCGCCCTACTCGCTGCTCGCCCGGGGCATCGAGCGGGACGTGCTGCCGGTCGTCCAGCGGCTCGGGATGGGCGCGCTGACGTGGAGTCCGCTCGCCTCCGGCTTCCTCACCGGCCGCTACCGCAAGGGCCGCCCGATCGACCTCGGCACCGGCCGGGCCGCGCTGCACCCGGCCCGCTTCGACCCGGCGCTCCCCGGCACGGCCGCCAAGCTGGACGCGGTCGAGGGACTGGCCGCGATCGCCGAGGACCTCGGCCGCACCCTGCCCGAGCTGGCCCTGGCCTTCCCACTGGCGCACCCGGCGGTCACCTCGGTGATCATCGGCCCGCGCACCGCCGAGCAGCTGGCGGCCGCGCTCAAGGGCGCCGACCTGGTCCTCGACGACGCGGTGCTCGACCGCATCGACGCCGTCGTCCCGCCCGGCACCAACGTCTACCACCCGGACGGCGTCTGGCAGCCGCCCGCGCTGAACGACCCGGCCCTGCGCCGCCGCCCGGTCACCGACCGCGCCGCCGGCGACCCGGTGGTCGGGGAGACCGCCGCCGGGGAGACCGCGGCCGGCTGACGCGCCGGGGACGACCGGGGCGGCCGGGCGGCGGGGAGGCCGCGGCCGGGCCGCCGCCCGCCCGGCTACCGCCGCAGCAGGTCGACCACGCCCACGAGGTCCTCCTCCCCGCTGCCCGCGGCGAGCCGGCGCCGCATCAGCCGGAAGTACGGCTCCAGCAGCTCGGCGCTGACGCCCTGCTCCTCGGCGGTGCGCATGAAGGTCGGTGTGCCCGCCACCTGCATGGCGAGGTTGGAGACCACGCCGCTGGTGTAGTCGCCGCTCTCCAGCTGTTCGGCGGTCTTCGCCACCGACCCGGACATCGCCGTGAGCCAGGACGACAGCAGCGGGGCCAGCTCGGTCGGCGCGACCTTCTCCTCGCCGATCAGCGCGAAGGCGTGCGCGACCCCGGCGAACATCCCGTACATCGCGCTCAGCAGCGCCACGTCGTACAGCGCCGCGAAGCCCGGGTCCTCGCCGACCCAGGTGGTGCCGGCCGGGACGGCCAGGGTGTCGCGGTGCTCGGCGAACAGCCCGGGCGAGCCGCTGTAGAAGACGTACGGCCCCGCCGCCGGGATGCCGATCATCGGCGGGACGGCCATGATCCCGCCGTCGAGGTAGCGGGCGCCGCGCTCGCGGACCCACTCGGCCCGCGCCCGCGCCTGGGCGGGGGTGCTGGTGACGAGGTTGACCACGTCCCGGCCGGCCAGGGAGGCGCCGTCGAGCGCCTGCGCCACGGACGCGTCGTCGAGCAGGCAGACCACCACCAGCCGGCCGGCCGCGACCGCCTCGGCGGCCGTGGCGGCGACGGCGGCGCCCAGGGCGGCGAGCGGCTCGGCCCGGGCCGGGGTGCGGTTCCAGACGGTCAGCGGGTGGCCGGCGGCCAGCCAGGTCCGGGCCAGGGCGGCGCCCATCGCGCCGAGTCCGAGCAGGGTGACGGGGGTCTTCGCAGCGTGGTCAACGGTGTTCTCTGCCATGCCGATCAGCCTCGCCGCGGCCCGACCGGCCATCAAGTACCCACTTCGGAGTGGGTGGTTACCCTGGGGTGAGCGAGCAGGTCGGGAGGGTGGGGCATGGCGACGGTGCCGAGGCCGGGTGCGTACGTCTGCGGGATCGACGCCGCGATGGACGTCATCGGCGGCAAGTGGAAGGTGCTGATCCTGTGGGCGCTCGGGGAGCGGCCGGGCTGCCGCTTCGGCGAACTGCGGCGCCTGGTGCCGGGCATCACCGAGAAGGTGCTCGCCGCCCACCTGCGCGAGCTGGAGGCGGACGGCATCGTGCACCGCGAGGCGTACGACGAGGTGCCGCCGCGCGTGGAGTACACGCTGACGGGGGCCGGCCGGCAGCTCAACGAGGCGCTGGCCCCGCTGGGCGCCTGGGGCCGCGCGCACGTACGCGGCGTACCTGCGCACCCGGCCGAGGCCCGGGGCGCGGCGGCACGGGCCGCGGCGCCCCGGGCCGCGGAGGCGTAGCGCGCCCGGCCGGGCCGGACGCGCCGCCCGGGCCGGCTCAGGCGATCGAGGCCGCCACGATCGCCGCCACCGCGAGGTTGCAGCTGGCCGACACCCAGACCGCGGGGTGCGGCTCGGGGTCGACCAGGATGGCACCGAGCTTGCCCGGCGTCAGCAGGTCCACCACCCAGAACGCGACCGCCATCAGCACCAGTCCGAGCAGGCCGAAGCAGGCGGTGGAGACCAGGCCCTTCCCGAAGTCCTCGTAGGTGTAGAGGATCGCGGTGAAGACGATGCCCCCGATGCCGAGCAGCGCCGAGCTGAGCAGCACGGCGGCGTTGCGGTTGCGCTCGGTCCAGATCTGGTGGCCGAGCTTGCCCGGCGTCAGCACGTCCACCAGGACGATGCCGAGGAGCAGCAGCACCACGCCGACGGCGCCGAAGGCGGCGGCCGCACCGAGGCCGTGCAGGATGTCGTTCATGGGTGTCTGACCCCCCGGGTCCAACGGTCAAGGATCGGCAAAAGATATCCCATGCCCCCCGGATCCGGTCAGGGGACCGGGGCCCCTGCCGTACCATCCCACCCCACGCGTACCATCGAGCGCCATGACGCCGCCACCGCCCGCCACCACGGCCACCCGGGCCACCCCGACCGCCGCGACCACCGCCGGAGCCGGCGATCCGGCGCCGCTGGCCCGCCGCCGCTCGGGATTCGTCACCCTCGGCATGGTCGGCACCCTCGCCCTGGCCCTCTCCGGCTGCGCCTCCTCCGGCGGCGGCAATCCGCCGAGCCGCTGCGTCGACCCCTCCACGCTGAAGGTGCTGGACAGCCACTCCTGCACGGGCGGCGGCACGAGCGCGGCGGCCGGCCGCTGGTACTACTGCGGCTCCGGCGGCACCACCGCGATCGGCGGCACCTTCGACAAGGCCGCGACCAAGCGCGGCGGCTTCGGCTGCCCGTCCGGCTCCAGCGGCTCGGGCGGGGGCTGACCGCGATGCGCCGACGCACCGTCCCGCCGCGCCCGGACTGGCTGGCCACGGTCGAGTCCCAGGGCCTGATCTACGCCATGTGCTCGGACCCGTGCAACCAGGGCGGCCCGCACGCCTACTGGGACGAGAGCGCGTACTACGAGTTCTCGCTGCCCGAGGTGGAGGCGCTGGAGGAGGTGGTCGAGGAGCTGCACGGGATGTGCCTGGCCGCCGCCGACCACGTGGTCCGCACCGGCCGCTTCGCCGACTACGGCATCACCGACCCCCGGCTGGCCGCGGCGGTCGCCGAGTCCTGGCGGCGGCGCGCCGAACAGCCCTCCCTCTACGGACGGTTCGACCTCGCGTACGACGGCACCGGCCCGGCCAAGCTGTTCGAGTACAACGCCGACACCCCGACCTCGCTCATCGAGGCGGCCGGTCCGCAGTGGTTCTGGATGGAGGAGCGGTTCCCGCACGCCGACCAGTGGAACTCGCTGCACGAGCGGCTGGTGGAGTCCTGGGCGCGGCAGAAGCACCTGCTGCCGCCCGGCCCGGTGCACTTCGCGCACTCGCGCGGCGACACCGAGGGCGAGGACTGGATGACCACCCTCTACCTCCAGGAGTGCGCCGAGCAGGCCGGCATCGAGACGGTCGGCATCGCCATGGAGGACATCGGCTGGGACGGCCTCTCCGGCCGCTTCGTCGACCTCGAACACCGCTTCGTCCGCGCCGCGTTCAAGCTGTACCCGTGGGAGTGGCTGGCCTCGGACGAGTTCGGCGAGCAACTGCTGGACGTCCTCGACCACGGCGGCCGGACCGGCTCCACCCTGTGGATCGAGCCGGCCTGGAAGATGCTGCTCTCCAACAAGGCGCTGCTGGCGGTGCTCTGGGAGCTCTACCCCGGCCACCCCAACCTGCTGCCCGCCTACCTGGACGGCCCGCGCGAACTCGCCGACCCGGGCGGCCCCGGCTACGCGGCCAAGCCGCTGCTCGGCCGCGAGGGCGCGGGCGTCCGGATCGTCGAGCCGGGCGGCCGGGAGACCCGGCTCGCCGACTGGGCCGGCGACCCGGACCGCTACGGCGCCGAGGGCCACTGCTACCAGCAGCTCCACCCGCTGCCCGACTTCGACGGCAACCGCCCGGTGCTCGGCACGTGGGTGGTCGACGGCGAGGCGGCGGGCCTGGGCATCCGCGAGACGGACGACAGCCCGATCACCCACCAGGGTGCCCGCTTCCTGCCGCACATCATCGTCTGAGGCCGGGGTGCCGGGGGGGCCGGGGGCCGGGGCCCGGGGCACCGCCTCCGGCGCCCCACCGGGGTCAGTCCTCCTCGGCCAGGTGGTCCACGCAGGCGGCGACCGCCAGCAGTAGCGCCGTGTCGGCCCCGTCCGCGATCTCCACCCCGTAGCTGTCCCGGATCCGGAACCACTTACGGGAGATCCGGGCGAGCTCGGCTCCGTGCTCGTCCTCGATCCGGTAGTCCTTGTCGATCAGGTCCCCGTGGATCTCCAGCTCGCCGCCGCCGGCCAGCTCCACCCGGTACTTGTCGCGGAACGGCGTGAACAGCTTCTCCCGCACGGTGGCCACGGTGTCGCCGTCGGCGTTCTCGATCCGCATCGCGTCCCGGACGGTGAAGGCCTTCTCCCGCACCACCGCGACCACCCGGCCGTCGGCGTCCTTCAGCTCGAAGGTGTGCCGCAGCCGCAGCACCTTGCCGTCCACCAGGAACGCCTTGTTCCCGCGCTCGTCCTCGATCCAGTAGTCGTCGCCGATCGCGAACAGCTTCTCCCTGACCAGGTACCGCACAGTGCCTCCTCGGGCGTGGACGTGCCCCCGCCCGCCATTCGACCCGATCCACCCCGATCCGGGAAGCACCGCCGCGCGCGTCAGCTACGGGCGGGCCGCCTTGATGCGGGTATGGCCGGAGACCTCGACGAGTTGCCCGATGTCTCCGAGATCGTCGGTGAGGATCGGCGCGTCGAGATGCTCGATGGCTGCCACGACGACACTCGCGTCCACCACGTCGCGGCTGCCCGCACGGTGACAGAGTTCGGCTGCCGCCTTGGCCCGCTCCTCTGTCAGTGCAAGGACCTCACAGCCCCGCAGCACCCGGTGGAGGACCGCCGAGGACGGCCTGGCGCTCCACACCTGAGCCAGGACGCCCGCTGGCACCAACGGCCGGACACGGGCGGAGAGAAAGGTCTCGTGCAGGGCCACGAAAGCCCGGTCGTTCTTCTCCGCGGCGATCAATGCCCCGGAGTCATAGACGATCGCGTTCACGCGCTTTGCCGCTCCGATGTGGCGGTCCAGCCCATCAGCTCGTCGACCCGTTCTGAAGCGGCTCGGCGCTCCTCGGTGGTGAAAGCCCCGTACTCGTGCTGGTACTCGGCCATGGCCGCCAAGCCGTCCAGTCGACGTTCCTCATTGGTGAAGTAGTCCACCAGGGCGTGAGTCACCACGGTGGAGATCTGCTCTTGGCGCTGCGCGGCGACGGCCCGCAGTCTCGCCCCGAGCTCCTCTTCGAGGCTGATGCTCAGCTTGGCCTTCTCACTCATATTCCAACCGTAATACAGCCCCGGACCGCGGTCCACCCACTTCACTCGGAATGCTGACCCGAATCGTGGGGTTGGATGTGTCCATGGCTTCTCGTGCACGTGTCCGCGCCCCTGAACTGGTCGGCGCCGGTGGATGGCTCAACACCGGCGGCAAGAACCTCACCCTTGCCGACCTTCGAGGTCGCATTTTGGTACTGGACTTCTGGACGTTCTGCTGCATCAACTGCCTGCACGTCCTGGACGAGCTGCGCGAGCTGGAGGAGAAGCACCGCGACACCGTGGTGATCGTCGGCGTCCACTCGCCCAAGTTCGTCCACGAGGCCGACCACCAGGCCGTGGTGGACGCCGTGGCGCGGTACGAGGTGCACCACCCGGTGCTGGACGACCCGGCACTGGCGACCTGGAAGCAGTACGCGGTGCGGGCCTGGCCGACGCTGGTGGTGATCGACCCGGAGGGCTACGTGGTCGCCCAGCACGCCGGCGAGGGGCACGCGCACGCGATCGCCCGGCTGGTGGAGGAGCTGGAGGCCGAGCACGCCGCCAAGGGCACGCTGCGGCGCGGCGACGGCCCGTACGTGGCTCCGGAGCCCACCGCGGGCGACCTCAAGTTCCCCGGCAAGGCCGTCCGGCTGCCGAACGGGCACTTCCTGGTCGCCGACTCCGGCCACCACTCGCTGGTCGAGCTGGCCGAGGACGGCGAGACCGTCGTCCGCCGGATCGGCGACGGCGTGCGCGGCCTGGTCGACGGCACCAGCCCGCGGTTCAGCGAGCCGCAGGGCCTGGTCCTGGTGCCGGCCGGCGCCGGACTCGACCACGACGTGATCGTGGCCGACACCGTCAACCACGCGCTGCGCGGCGTCCGGCTGAGCGACGGCCGCACCACCACCCTGGCCGGCACCGGCCGGCAGTGGTGGCAGGGCTCGGCCACCGAGGGGCCGGCCCGCGAGGTGGACCTCTCCTCGCCCTGGGACGTCGCGTGGTTCGACGGCAGGGTCTGGATCGCCATGGCCGGCGTCCACCAGCTCTGGGCCTTCGACCCCGCCGCCGGCACCGTCGCGGTCGCCGCCGGCACCACCAACGAGGGCCTGGTCGACGGCCCGGTCGACGAGGCGTGGTTCGCCCAGCCGTCCGGCCTCGCCGTCTCGGCGGACGGCGAGCGGCTCTGGGTGGCCGACTCGGAGACCTCCGCGCTGCGGTGGGTTTCACGTGAAACCAGGACCGTCCACAGCGCCGTCGGCACCGGTCTGTTCGACTTCGGCCACCGGGACGGCGCCGCCGACCAGGCGCTGCTCCAGCACCCGCTGGGCGTCACCGTGCTGCCCGACGGCTCGGTGGCCGTCAGCGACACCTACAACCACGCGCTGCGCCGCTTCGACCCGGCGAGCGGCGAGGTGACCACGCTGGCCACCGACCTGCGCGAGCCCTCCGGCGCCCTGCTGGTGGACGACGACATCGTGGTGGTGGAGTCGGCCCGCCACCGGCTGACCAGGCTGCGGCTGCCCGAGGAGGCCGTCCGGGTCAAGTCGGTCGCGCACCGCACCCAGCGGGCCGCCACCGAGGTCGCACCCGGCGCGTTCACGCTGGACGTGGTCTTCCGGGCGCCCACCGGCCAGAAGCTGGACGAGCGCTACGGCCCCTCCACCCGGCTGCTGGTCAGCTCCACCCCGCCCGAGCTGCTGGTCTCCGGCGCGGGCGCCGACACGGCGCTCACCCGCGAGCTGGTGCTCTCCGACGAGGTGGCCGAGGGCGTGCTGCACGTCTCGGCGATGGCCGCGTCCTGCGACGACGACCCGGAGATCGAGTACCCGTCCTGCCACGTCCACCAGCAGGACTGGGGCGTGCCGGTGAAGCTGGTCGCCGACGGCGCGAGCCGGCTGCCGCTGGTCCTGGCCGGCATGGAGTAGGCACCGGACGAAGCACGTCGAAGGGCCCGGCGGAGGTTCTCCCCTCCGCCGGGCCCTTCGGCACGGAGCGTCCGGCGCCGTCAGCCCTCCAGGAAGGCCTTGATCGCGCTCGCCAGCAGGTACGGGTCCTCCGCGCCGCACAGCTCGCGGGCCGAGTGCATGGAGAGCGCGGCGATGCCGCAGTCCACCGTGGCGATCCCCAGCCGCGCCGCGGTGATCGGGCCGATCGTGGTACCGCAGGGCATGGCGTTGTTGGAGACGAAGGTCTGCCACGGCACGCCGGCCTTCTCGCAGGCCGCCGCGAACACCGCCCGGCCGACGCCGTCGGTGGCGTACCGGTTGTTGACGTTGACCTTCAGGATCGGGCCGCCGTTGGGCATCGGGTGGTGCCCCGGCTCGTGCCGCTCGCTGTAGTTGGGGTGGACGGCGTGGCCCATGTCGGAGGAGAGGCAGACGGTGCCGGCCAGCGCCCGGGCGCGGTCCTCGCGGCTGCCGCCGCGGGCGTGCACGGTGCGCTCCAGCACGTTGCCGAGCAGCGGGCTCTGGGCGCCGGTGTCGGACTCGCTGCCGGTCTCCTCGTGGTCGAAGGCGGCGAGCACCGGGATGTACGGCAGCTCGGCACCGGCGGCCGCGGCGGTGGCGACGGCGGCCAGCGCGGCGGTGGCGGCGTGCACCGAGAGCAGGTTGTCCAGCCGCGGACCGGCCAGCAGCTCGCGGTCCCGGCCGAGGTAGGAGGCGGGCTGCACGTCGTGGGTCATCAGGTCCCAGCCGGCCACGTCGGCGGCCTCGACGCCGGCGCGCTGCGCGACGTACGCGATCAGGCCGCCCTCGTCGACCGGGCCGAGGCCCCAGATCGGGGTGAGGTGGCGCTGCTTGTCGAGCTTCATGCCCTCGTTGACCTGGCGGTCCAGGTGGATGGCCAGCTGCGGCACCCGCAGCAGCGGTTCGTCCAGCTGCACCAGCCGCACGCTGCCGTCCCGCAGCGCCAGCCGCCCGGAGAGGCCGAGGTCGCGGTCGAGCCAGGTGTTCAGCGGCACGCCGCCGTAGATCTCCACCGCGACCTGCCGCCAGCCCGCCGCGCCGGTGTCCGGCAGCGGCTTGACCCGCAGGTTGGGCGAGTCGGTGTGGGTGCCGACCACCCGGAACGGCGTCTCCGGCCCGGCGCCCTCCGGCACGTACCAGGCGATCAGCGCGCCGCCGCGGACCAGGTACCGGCCCCCGGCCGAGGCGTCCCAGGCGTCCGTTTCGGCGACCTGCCGGAAGCCCGCCTTCTCCAGCCGCTCCGCGGCGCTGGCGACCGCGTGGTACGGCGACGGTGAGGTACCGAGGAAGGCGATCAGATCATCGGTGTGCTTCCGGTCGAAGTAGGCCTGACGGGCGGCGGTCGACATGCTGCTCCTGAGTCGAGGGAGGGCCGGAGCCGGATGGGGGGTCGGCTTCGCACCTTGAGCATATGCCCGTACACGGACATGACACTCGGAACGTCCCAACGGATGCAGAACACAGACAGAAACGTGAACTGACACCGCGCCGGGAGCCGGGCACCCAAGGGCACCGCCCGGTCGCGGACGGTCGCCCCGGGGGCTCGCCGGCGGGGAACGACGAAGGGCCCGGTGCGGTACCGGGCCCTTCGTCGTGAGGGTTGGTCAGGCGGTCAGTGGGGTGCGCGGCGTCAGAACGCCTCCTCCGCCAGCTCCATGATCTCGTTGTCGATGCCCTCGGCGATCAGGCGCTGCGGGGCGACGGTCGGCAGCACGTTCTTGGCGAAGAAGCGGGCCGCGGCCACCTTGCCCTGGTAGAACGCGACGTCCTTCTCGGAGGCGCCGGCCTCAAGCTTGGCCAGGGCCACCGCGGCCTGGCGCAGCAGCAGCCAGCCGACCACGACGTCGCCGGAGACCAGCAGCAGGCGGGTGGTGTTGAGGCCCACCTTGTACATGTTCTTGACGTCCTGCTCGACCGAGGAGAGGTCCGCCAGCAGCTTGCCGACGATGGCCTCCAGGTCGCCGGCGGCCTTGGCGAGCAGCTCGCGCTCGGTGGCCAGGGCGTCGCCGCCCTCGGCGGTGGCGAGGAACTTCTGGATCTGCTCGGACAGCGCGGTCAGCGCCTGGCCGCCGTCCTTGACGATCTTGCGGAAGAAGAAGTCCTGGCCCTGGATCGCGGTGGTGCCCTCGTAGAGGGTGTCGATCTTGGCGTCCCGGATGTACTGCTCGATCGGGTACTCCTGCAGGTAGCCGGAGCCACCGAAGGTCTGCAGGGACTGGGCGAGCTGCTCGTAGGACTTCTCCGAGCCGTAGCCCTTGACGATCGGCAGGAGCAGGTCGTTCAGGCGCTCGGCGGCCTCGTCGCGCTCACCGCGCAGGCGGGCGGCCAGCATGTCGTCCTGGGTGGACGCGGTGAACAGGACCAGCGCGCGCATGCCCTCGGCGTAGGCCTTCTGGGTCAGCAGCGAGCGGCGCACGTCCGGGTGGTGCGTGATGGTGACGCGCGGGGCGGTCTTGTCCAGGAACTGCGAGATGTCGGCGCCCTGCACGCGCTCCTTGGCGTACTCCAGCGCGTTCAGGTAGCCGGTGGAGAGGGTGGCGATGGCCTTCGTGCCGACCATCATGCGGGCGAACTCGATGATCTTGAACATCTGGCGGATGCCGTCGACGGTCTCGCCCAGCAGCCAGCCCTTGGCCGGGTGCTTGGCACCGAAGGTCATCTCGCAGGTGTTGGAGGCCTTGAGGCCCATCTTGTGCTCGACGTTGGTGGCGTAGGCGCCGTTGCGCTCGCCGAGCTCACCGGTCTCCCAGTCGAAGTCGAACTTCGGGACGATGTAGAGGCCCAGGCCCTTGGTGCCCGGCTTGCCGCCCTCGGGGCGGGCCAGCACCAGGTGGATGATGTTCTCGGACATGTCGTGCTCGCCCGAGGTGATGAAGCGCTTCACACCCTCGATGTGCCAGGAGCCGTCCTCCTGCTTGATCGCCTTGGTGCGGCCGGCGCCCACGTCGGAGCCGGCGTCCGGCTCGGTGAGGACCATGGTGGCGCCCCAGAGGCGCTCGGTCATCAGCTGGGCGACCTTCTTCTGCTCCTCGGTGCCCTCGTCGTGGACGACGCCCGCGAAGGCCGGGCCGGAGGAGTACATCCAGATGGCGGGGTTGGAGCCCAGGACCTGCTCGGCGTAGGCCCAGATCAGCGACGACGGGGTGACCTGGCCGCCGATCTCCTCCGGGATGCCCAGACGCCACCACTCGGCGTCCATGTAGGCCTGGTAGCTCTTCTTGAAGGTGGCCGGGACCGGCGCGGTGTTGGTCTCGGGGTCGAAGACCGGCGGGTTGCGGTCGGCGTCGGTGAAGGACGCGGCGAGGTCGTTCTCGGCAAGGCGCGTGATCTCGCTGAGGATGTTCTTCGCGGTCTCGACGTCCATGTCCGCGAACGGTCCGGTGCCGTAGACCTGCTCGCGGCCGAACACCTCGAAGAGGTTGAACTCCACGTCCCGCAGGTTGGACTTGTAGTGACCCATGGCCGTTTTCTCCGGTTCGTCGCTTCCGGGAGACCGCCGCGTTCGGGCGCCCCGTACCCACCAGTAGGCATCATGATGCTACCCAGCGGTAACTTGTTCAAGCCCCCGGCAGTGAATCCGCTATGAACGTGGTCACGTCCCACAAGGCGGGACGACCACTCCTTGTCAGGATCGACGCCAGCACGGGTGGCGGCGCTCCCGATAGCCTGTCCGTGTGTACGGCTATGACCAGAACGCATACCCGGGCGGCTCCTACCAGCAACAGGCGGGACCGCAGCCGGGCATGAGCGGCATGCCCGGCCCCGGCCCGTACGGCGAGCAGCCGCAGGGCCAGCAGTCCCTCTACCCGGAACCGTCCCCGCCGTCGCTGGCGGACGCGGTCCGGGCCTTCACCACCGGGTCGATGGCCGTGGAGGACTTCCAGGCCATCTTCATCACCTCCAAGGTGCACTGCCCGCGCGGCGACCGGCCCGGCTTCCTGGCGCTGCACAACACGCCGACGCCGGTGATCCCGATGTTCAGCTCGCTGAAGGAGCTGCGCCGCTACGCCGGCAAGGACTCCAAGCACTTCACCGTCACCGGCGCGGAGGTCCTCGACCTGCTGCCCACCGGCTACGGCTTCGCGCTGGACATGGAGGGCGAGCACCGGATGGTGTTCGACGCCAAGGCCGTCGAGCAGATGGTCGACTTCACCATGCGCCGGATGTACGGCTAGGAGCCGCCGGGACCCCGTCCCGGCGGGCGGCCGGCCCGCCGGGCAACCCCCGGCCGACCCGTCGACACATAGTTCAATCTTCAACTTGCTTCTTGTTGAGGATTGAACTATTCTCGTGGACGTAGGCCAGAGGAACCCCCGAAGGAGGCCGACATGCCCGCCGTGACCGTCGAGAACCCGCTGACCCTCCCGCGCGTCGCCACCCCCGACCCCGCCGCCACCGGCGCCCGGCCGGTGCTCACGGTGGTCACCGCCCCCGAGGGCTTCGAGGGCGAGGGCTTCCCCGTCCGCCGCGCCTTCGCCAAGATCAACACCAAGTACCTCGACCCGTTCATCATGATGGACCAGATGGGCGAGGTGGACTACGCGGCCGGTGAGCCGAAGGGAACCCCCTGGCATCCGCACCGCGGCTTCGAGACGGTCACCTACCTGATCGACGGCGAGTTCATCCACAAGGACTCGCACGGCGGCGGCGGCCACCTCGGCGGCGGCGACACCCAGTGGATGACCGCCGGCTCGGGCATCCTGCACATCGAGACCCCGCCCGAGTCGCTGGTGATGACCGGCGGCCTGTTCCACGGCATCCAGCTCTGGGTCAACCTGCCGGCCGCCGACAAGATGACCGCGCCGCGGTACCAGGACATCCACGGCGGCCACGTCAAGCTGCTCTCCTCCCCGGACGGCGGCGCGGTGCTGCGGCTGATCGCCGGCGAGCTGGACGGCCACGAGGGCCCGGGCATCACCCACACCCCGATCACCCTGCTGCACGCCAGCATCACCCCGGGCGCGCAGGTCACCATCCCGTGGCGGCCGGACTTCAACGCGCTGGCCTACGTCCTCAACGGCGACGGCAAGGTCGGCGCCGAGGGCCGGCCGATCCACGGCGGGCAGGCCGCGGTGTTCGGCGAGGGCGACACCCTCACCGTCTCCGCCGACGCCAAGCAGGACTCCCGGCACCCCAACCTGGACGTGATCATCCTGGGCGGGCAGCCGATCCGGGAGCCGGTCGCCTGGTACGGGCCGTTCGTGATGAACAGCCACCGCGAGCTGGAACAGGCGATGCGGGACTTCCAGTCCGGCTCGTTCGGCCACCCGATCGACTGACCGCTCGGCAGCCGGGTGCAGGGGCGAGGCGCGGCCCCACCCCTGCACCCGGCAGCCGGGGCGCCACGACGCCTCGGTCCGCTGCGCCTGCGCTACAGCAGTGCGTAGAGGGCCGAGGCGTCGTCGTGCGCCTTGCCCCGCGGCCAGCGCTCGCAGTCGGCGTCCGTGCGCTCGACCGCCCGCACCTGGGCGATCAGCTCGCCCGGCCCCGACTCGGCGAGCAGCCGCAGGGCGTCGCCCCAGCTGCCCAGGCCGAACCGCTCGGTGTAGCGCGAGGCGCCGTCGGTCAGCGCGGCCACCGCGTGCAGCCGGTCCAGGCCGACGAAGCCGGTCTCGGCGTGCTGGGCCGCCTTCGGGCTGGCCGCGGCGATCCACGGCCCGCCGCCGTTGTTCCGGGCGGCCCGGACCGCCAGCGCGTACTCCAGGTGCAGCGCGGCGCGCTCGGCCGAGCCGGGCACCGTCGACCAGACCTGCCGGCGCAGCCCCTCCCCGCCGGGGAAGCGCTGGTTGTCGCCGATCACCCTGGGCGGGCCGTCCTTGAACTCCAGCACCAGCAGCGAGTCGCCGAGCACCAGGTACTCCAGCGCGGTGCCGTGCCGGCGGGCCGCGACGACCATGGCGGCCGGCGTGTTGGGGTGGGCGAGGTCGCACCGGCCGCCGTGCAGCGCGGCGGTCTCCACGATGGCGTCGGCCAGGCACTCGGCGATCGAGCGGTCCGCGCGGTCGGTGAGCCGGGCCAGCAGATGCACCCCCAGCCGCCGTACGTACCAAGGGGTGCCGTGGCGGCATCCGGACTCCAGGCCGGTCGGCGAGCTCGAACCGTCCAGGAGGACGAGCGCCTCCGGCGAGGCCGCCGCGAAGTCCTCGCTCTCGCGGCCCGGCCGCCGTGCTTCTCCTGCGAGCTGTACCTGCATCCCGACAGTGTGGCCGCCGGGCCGGGCGCAGGCCCAGACCCCTGCACGCGGCACGCTGCGCCGTCCGGTGGCAGCGGGGGCAATTCGGCCATACCGTCGGATAGCGAGTGGACAATTCGGCCAATCGGGGCCCGCCGGGTTTGGGATTCCCGTTCGGGTGCCCGAGCCTCCCGGGGCTGACGGGGCGCCACGGGCGGGACGACCGACGAGGACGAGGAGCGACGGATGTTCTGGCAATTCATCGTGCTGCTGGCCGCCTCGATCGGCTTTCCGATCGCCGCGCTGTTCTACCTGATCGGCGGGCCGCGGTTCCCCGACGAGCCGCGCGACGACGGCTGAGCGGCCCGAGCCGCGGCTGAGCGGCCCGGCCCGGGCCCGCCGCCGTACCGCACGCGGGCCGGTTCGGGCCGGGCCTGCGCGGGCGCTACCGCGCGGGCAGCGTCCAGGCCGGGTCGCGGCCCAGCAGGGCGAGCACGCGGTCGAACGGCCCGGCGGCGTCGCCGGGCTCCCGGCGTTCGCGGAAGGCGCGCCCCGGCGCCCGGTCCGCGGGCCCGGCGGGCACCCGCTCGGCCACCGCCAGCAGGGCGTCGGCGAGCCGCGGCTCGCCGTCCACGGCCGCGGCGACGCCGGCGCCGACACCCAGCGCGGCCGCGGCGTCCCAGGTGTGCACCAGGGTGTCCAGCAGGTGGAAGCCGATCGCCAGGCGCAGCGGGAAGGCCCCGTCCGGGCGGATCTCCGGCAGCCGGAGCCGCCGTTCGCCGTCGGCCGCCGCCTCGGCGAAGGCGGCCGCCAGCTCCATGGCCGAGCGCCGGAACGCACCGGCCGGGTCGTTGCCGACCGGCACGGCCGCGAACAGGGCGAGGTCCGGCCCTGCACCGCGCGCCGCGGCGGCGAAGCCCCGGTGCTGGCCGACCGTGTGCGCCAGCAGTTCCCGCAGCGTCCAGCCGGCGCACGGCGTCGCCAGCACCAGCTGCTCCGGCTGCACGGTGTCGACCAGCCGGGCCGCCGACTCCAGCGAGCGGGCATGCAGGTCGAGCAGGTCGGGGAGGTCGGGGAGGCCCGCGACTCCGGGGCGGCCGGCGGGCTTCACGCGGCACCCGCCGTGCGGTCGGCGGCGGCCAGGAAGCCGACCGCGTTGTCGAGGACGGCGGGCTCGCCGAGGATCCGCCGGTGGCCCAGCCCACGGGTGACCAGCAGCTCCAGCCGGTCTCCGTACGCGGCCTTGAGCCGGTGGGCGTGGTCCAGCGGGACGACGTCGTCGCCCTCGTCGTGCGCCACCAGGATCGGCAGGTCGATCTCCTCGGGACGGCGGGTGGCGTCGAAGTACTCCGCGACGTCCGCGACGCCGGGGAACATCTCCCGCTCCACCAGCCACCGCAGCCGCCGCTCGATCCGGGTGTTCAGGCCGGCCCCGGCGCAGAAGGCGGCGGGCATGAAGGAGACCTCGGCCGCCCCGGCGACGGCCACCAGCCGCCCGGCCTTCAGGCCCCCGCGCAGCGCGAGGAAGGCCGCGTTGACGCCGAGCGAGTGCGCCACCACGGCTTCGAAGTCGCCGTACCGCTCCTGCAGCCGGAAGGCCAGCTCGCGGTACTCCAGCACGTCGGTGGTACGGCCGCCGGACTCGCCGTGGCCCGGGGCGTCGAAGGCGACCGGGGTCAGGCCCAGCGCCCGCAGCCGCGGCACGAGCGGGGCGAACCGCGAGGCGCGGGACCGCCAGCCGTGCAGCAGCAGGACGGGCCGGGTGCCGTCGCCCCACCGGTAGACCACCACGGGCTTGCCGCGGACGGCCAGCCGCTCGGTGACGGCCTGTGCGTGGACGTGCCGCTCGTGCGGGCGCAGCCGGCCGCGCCGGAGCGGGTGGCGGAACAGCGCGAACGCGGCGCGGCCGGCCGGGCCGGGCGCGAGCAGCGAGGCGGTGTTGAGGGTGGTGCGGATCAGTGCGACGGCCGGGTCCATCGGGGTCTCCCTGTCGGTGCTGACGGGTCTGCCTGGGTGCGGGGGCCGAACTCGCCGAGATATTAGCACGATCGTTCGTGCAGTTTTCTGGTCCGGGGAAGGTCCGGACGGAGCAAGGTGGCGCGGCGAGGTGGCGCGGCGAGGTGGCGCGGCGAGGTGGCGCGGCGAGGTGGAGCGAGGTGGACCGGGGCGGCGGGACGGCCGGGTGGGTCGGTGGCGGAACGGCGCAGCTGCCGGGCGGGGCGGGCCGGTCAGCCCTCCGGCAGCAGGTCCGGGTCGCTCGCCTCGGCCCGCAGCAGGCCCCGAGCCGCCCTGGCCGCCCGGTCGTACGGGGCGTCCTCGTCGAACAGCAGCGCCTGCGAGTTCGCCGTCTCCATGAAGCTGGTCAGGGCGAAGACCAGCTGGTCCGGATCGGCGTCGGCACGCAGCTCACCGACGTCCCGGGCGCCCTCCAGCCGGTCGCGCACCGTCTGCTGCCACTCCCGGGCGCTGGTCGCCAGCAGGTCGCGCACCGGCCCCGGCCGGGCGTCGAACTCGGCGGTGACGCCGTAGAAGAAGCAGCCGCCGGGGAACACCCGGGCCCGCGAGTAGGCGATCCAGGACTCGAAGAGCCGCCAGACCGCGGCCAGGCCGGGGCGATCGCCCTCGACCGGGGCGATCACCGCGTCGTAGTAGATCCGCCGGGCGGCCCGGACGGTGGCGAGCTGCAGTTCCTCCTTGGAGCCGAAGCCCGCGAACACCCCGCTCTTGCTCAGGCCGAGGTCGGTGGCGAGCCGGCCGATCGAGAGCGCGTCGAGCCCCTCCACCGAGGCGATCTCGACCGCCCGGCGGAGCACCGCCCGGCGGGTCTCCTCGCCGCGCTGGACCCGGCCGTCGACGCGGCCGCCCGCCTGGCCGCCCTGGCCGCCGGTGCGTCGGTCGGTCGCGGAGCCGGTCACGGTGCACCTCAGCTGTCGATCGGGACGGCGGCGCCGTCGTCACCAAAGGGCGGCGGGCGGTCCACAGTCGTGAGCCGCCCGCCGCGTCTGCGTCCCGCCAGGGTATCGCCGCCCGCCCGCCGGGCGGAGGTCCCGCGGGCCGGGCGCTACCCCCGGGCCGTTCCCCCCGAGGCCGTTACCCCCGGGCCGCGAGCGCCGGGCCGCGCAGGGCCGCCCGGCCCGGCAGCGCCGTCGCGGCCAGGGCCAGCACCGCCGTCACCGCCAGCACCCCGGCGTAGTCCGCCCACGGCCAGGCGGGCTCGGCCGAACCGGTCATCCCCACGCTGAAGGCGGTCAGCACCGCGCCCGCGATCGCCGTGCCGAGCACCGCCCCGGTGACCGCCACCGCCACCGCCTCCAGGCGCAGCATCCGCAGGATCTGGCGCCGGGTGGTGCCCGCCAGCCGGAGCAGGGCGAACTCCCGCCGCCGGTCGGCGGTGGCCATCGCCAGCGTGTTGACCACGGAGATCCCGGCGAAGCCCAGGACCAGGCCCATGCCCAGCAGGTTGACCTCGGCACCGGTGCGCCGGCCCTCGGCCGCGATCTCCCCGGCCTGCGCCCGGTCCAGCACCCGCACGTCGGGGTAGCCGGCCACCGCCGCGGTCAGCCGCTCCCGGGTGACGCCGCCGTCGGCGGCGACCAGGACGGCCGCGGCCAGCGGGTCGTCCACGTGCCGGGCCAGCAGCGCGTGCGAGAGGGTCAGGTCGCCGAAGCCGAGGCCGCGGGCGTAGACGGCCCGGACGGTCAGCTCCGCCGGGGTGCCGTCGCCGAGGGTCAGCCGGACCACCGAGCCCGGGTGCACCCCGAGCGCGCCGGCCGCCGTCTCGCTGACGGCGAGGTCGCCGTCGCCGAAGCCGGTGAGCGTGCCGGCCGTCACCCGCGGGTCCCACGCCGCGGTCAGGCCCGCGGTGGTGACGCCCTGCGCGGAGTACTTCTCCAGGTCGATCCGGACCGAGCTGCGGACCACCTCGGTCACCGCCGCCACCCCGGGCAGCGCCCGGACCGCCTGCGCCGCCTCACCGGGCACGCCCGGGGCGCTCGCGGCCAGCGTCCACGGGGCCCGGACGCCCTCCTCGGCCTGCCGGCCGGCGGCACCGTCGAGCGTGGCCTGGGTGAACAGCACCGTGCAGACCATCGCGGTCAGCAGGGCCAGCGGCGCGGCGACGGCACCCGTCCGGCGGGCCTCGGCGCGCAGGTTGGCGGCGGCCAGGTGCCCGCTCACCCGGGAGAGCCGCAGCACCCCGCCGATGACCGCGGCGGCCACCCGGGCCAGCACCGGGCCGAGCAGCGACACCGCGATCGCCAGCACCAGCACGGTGGCGAAGGTGACCGGGGTGGAGGCCTTCTCGGTGTCCAGCGCCGACAGGACGGCGACCAGGGTGACGCCGCCGGCCAGGGCCACCAGGCCGGCGGCCGTACGGATCCCGCCGCCGGTGCGCACCTCCACGGCCGCCTCCGCCAGCGCCTGGCCGGGGCGGATCCGGGACGCCCGGCGGGCGGAGATCCGGGCGGCGGCCCAGCCGCCGAACAGCGCCGCCAGCACGCCGACGGCCATCGGGAAGACGCTCTGCGCGAGGTTCAGCGTGCCCGGGACCGCGCCGAGGTCGACGAAGCCCTCGTGGAGCAGGCGTCCGGCCGGCAGGCCGGCGAGCGAGCCCAGCACCCCGCCGGCCATGCCGAGCAGCAGCGCCTCCCGGCCGATCAGCCGCCGCACCTGGGCCGGCGTCGCCGCCACCGCCCGGAGCAGCGCGATCTCGCGGCTCCGCTGCTGGATCGTCAGGGCGAAGGTGCCGCTGACCACCAGCACGGCGACCAGCAGCGCGGTGCCGCCGATCGCGCCGCCCATGCTGACCAGCTTCACCCGGGCGTTCGCGGCATCCGGGAACTCCGCCAGGCCGCGGTCGGCACCGCGGTGGACGACGGCGCCGCTGCCGGCCAGCACCGGTCCCAGCCGGCCGGCCAGCGCGGCGGCGTCGGTGCCGGGTGCGGGGAGGACGCCGATCGCGCTGACCCGGCCGGGGTGGTCGGCCAGCCGGCGCGCCTCGGCCGGACTGAAGAACAGTGCGTTCTGCTCGGCGAGTTCGACGCCACGCGGAACGGCGAGGCCGGTGATCCGGTACTCGACGGGGGCGCGGGTGGCGCGGACGGTCACCCGGTCACCGACACGCAGGCCCGCCCGGGCCGCCGCACCGGTGTCCAGCACCAACTCGTCGGCCGCGACCGGCTCCCGGCCCTCGGCCAGGGTGAACGGGGTCAGCGCGGCGGACTCCCAGGAGTGCCCGTACGAGGGGCGGTCGTCGCCGGGCCGCCCACCGGCGGCCACCGTGCGGGCCGGGAAGTCGAGCTCGGGCACGGCCGCCCGCACGCCCGGCACCGCGGCGATCCGGGCGGTCAACTCCTCCGGCAGCCAGACCCGTTCGGCGAGCGGCTTGGCCTTCTCCTTGGTCTTGGTCTTCCCGTTGCCCTTGTCCTTGACGATGGTCTTGTGCACCTGCTGGTCGCCGGCCACCACGATCGGTGTGCCGGCGAACCGCTCGGCGCGGACCTCGCCGCGCAGGCCGGTCTCCAGCAGGGTGCCGCAGGCGGTGACGGTGAGGGCGGCGAAGAACAGCGCGACGAAGGCGCCCGCGAAGCTCGCCCGGCGGGTGCGCAGGCTCTGGAGCGCGTAGGAGAGCAGCATCAGAGCCACGCTCCCCGGCGGGAGTCGGGGCGGGTGGTGGAGCCGGGGACGGTGCGGAGCGCGGACCGGTGGGAGGGCCGGTGCGCGGGGCGGCCGGGGCGGTCCGGGCGGCCGGCGGCGGGCGGATTCGTCATGCCCCCAGGCTTCCGCTCCGAGGGGGTCCGGCGCAGTGCGGCGGCCCGGCCGGTCCGGACGGGGGTTATCCCCCGGCGCACCGTCCGGCTGCCCTACTCCGCTGCGCCCAACGCCGTTTCCAGCAGGGCCGCCTGGGCCAGCAGCCGCTCGTCGGCGCCGGCGGCGCCGACCACCTGCAGGCCCAGCGGCAGGCCGTCCGCCGTCACCCCGGCCGGCAGGCTGAGCGCGGGCAGCCCGAGGTGGCTCCACGGCAGCGACATCACCGCGTCCCCGGTGGCGGCCAGTCCGGACGGGGCTGGCCCGGTCGCTGACGGCGCCACCAGCAGGTCCACCCCGGCCCGTTCGCGCTCCTCGGCGACGCGGTCGCGCAGGTGCTCACGGGCGCGCAGCGCCGCCGCGTAGTCCTCCGGGGCCACCGCCTGGCCCTGCCGGATGCCGGCCGCCGTCTCCGGCCGGTAGAGGCCGGCGAAGCGGGCGAACCAGTCGGCGTGGGTGCGGGCCTGCTCGTACCGGTTGATCGTGTGCACCTGCCGCAGGACCGACTCGAAGTCGGGCAGCAGGTCGATCCGGCGCACCGTCAGACCGGCCGCCGCCAGCCGTGCCAGCTGTTCCTCGAAGGCCTGCACCGCCTCCGGCCGGGCCCGCTCCAGGTAACGGCCGACCGGCACGCCGAGGACGGGTGCCGGGCCCGCCGGGCCGACCGTTCCGGTCGTTCCGGTCGCTTCGGCCGCTTCGGCGCGCCAGTCGTCGCAGAGCAGGGGTGCCGCCAGCGCCGCACCGGCCAGGTCGGCGGTGAACAGGCCCAGGGTGTCGTAGCTCGGCGCGTTCGGGACCACCCCGTCCACCGGAATCCGCCCGAAGGTCGGCCGGAAGCCCACCACGCCGCAGTAGGCGGCGGGCCGGACCACCGAGCCGATGGTCTGGGTGCCGATCGCCAGCGGCACCAGCCCGGCCGCGACGGCCGCGGCCGAGCCGCTGCTGGAGCCGCCCGGGGTGTGGCCGGGGTGGTGCGGGTTGCGGGTCGGGCCCGGGGCGCTGCCCGCGAACTCGGCGGTGACCGTCTTGCCGGCCACCAGCGCGCCCGCGGCCCGCAGCCGGTCGACCACCACGGCCTGCGGTCCGGCCAGCACGCCGGGGGGCAGCGCCGAGCCGGCGTGGGTGGGCAGGCCGTCGACGTGGACGATGTCCTTGACGCCGACCGCCACGCCGTAGAGCGGCGGTGCGGCGGCCGGGTCGGGGTACCGCGCGGCCAGCGCCCGGGCCTCGGCGTGCAGCCGGGCGGGCCGGCCGGGCTCGGGCACGAAGGCGTGGATCAACGGGTCGACCCGTTCGATCCGGGTGCAGAGCCGGTCGACGTGGCCGGCCAGGTCGGGGCCGGCGGCCCGCAGCGCGGCGGCCTCACGGGTCAACGACCGCGGGCCGACCAGGGGTTCCTCCATACCGGCCACGGTAGCCCGGCTCACGGACTGCCGGCGGCTGCCCGCGCCGCCCGGCGACCGGTGTCCGGGTGCGGGTGTGCGCGGGTGCCGGTGTCCGGGTGCGGGCGTCCGGGGGTGCCGGTGTCCGGGGGCGTGGCTGTTCAGGGGTGCTCGGTGGCCAGGTACGGCGTCTCGCGCAGGTAGTACGCGCCGCAGGTGTGGCAGCAGAGCTCGGCGGTCTTGCCCCAGTCCGACGCCTCCCGCACCGGCGCGTCGCCCCCCAGCTCGCGGCCGCACATGGCGACGGCCTCGGTGCCGCGGACCATGTGCCAGAGCTTCACCCCGGCGGCCGGGCCGCCGTCGCCGTACTCGGCTCGCATCTGGTGCATCATCCCCCCATCGTCCGGCCGCCCTCCGGCCGCGGCAACCGGAGGGCGGCGGGGCGGCCGGGCCGTTCCGGCGGACCGGCCGGGCCCGCCCGCGGAGGCGGGCCTCAGACCAGGCTGCCGTGCAGCCGCAGCCGGGCGACGCCGCCGTCGGGGAAGACGTCCAGCCGGACGTGGGTGGCCGGCCGGGGCGCGTCCAGGACCAGGCGGTGGACGGCGTCGGGCTGCAGCCGGGTGCGCGGGACCAGCTCGAACCACTCCTCCGGGTCGGCGGCCTGCTCGTCCCGCCCGTACAGGGCCGCCCAGCCGGCCGCGTTGCCGACGTAGTAACCGGTGTCGATCTCGACGGCCCGGATCGCGCCGCGCCCGGCCAGCCGCAGCCGGACCCAGTCGTGGCCGTCGTCGCGCCGCCGCCGGTTCTCCCACCCGTCGCCCATCGCCCGGGACCTGCCGGGCAGTGCGAGGTTGGCCGGGGGCGAGAAGAAGCGGTCGGAGGCGTCCTCGACCGCGCCGCCGTTCTCGATCGCCGCCAGGTCGAAGGTGCCGAGCGCGGCCAGCCAGGCGGCGTCCGGCCGGGCCTCGCCGTGCACCCGGAGGCGGGCGATGCCGCCGTCGGGGTACTGGCTGAGCCGCAGGTGGGTGAAGCGGCGGGCGTCCTCGACGGTGAAGCCGTTGGCGGCGTGGCCGCGTACCGGCGAGCGGGGCACCAGCGGGTGCCAGACGGTGGAGTCGGCGAGCAGTTCCCCCGGCCCCGGGGTGCCGGGGAGCTCGGCGCCCTCGACCGCGATCTGCTGCGGGTAGTTGCCCCGGAAGTGCGCGGTGTCGACGATCACGCCGCGGACGACGCCGGGCACCCCGAGCCGGATCAGCGCCCAGTCGTGGTCGGCGGCCGCCGGGTGCGGGTGGCCGGTGCCGGCCCCGCGCCGCCGGCGGGTCTCCCAGCCGTCCATGATCTGGCCCTTGTTGCCGAAGGTGTGCGGGCGGAACTCGGCGGGCTCGGGGAGCAGCAGGTTCTCCCGCTCGGCGAACAACTCGTCGTTGGCGGCGATCACGGCGCCGCCGAGCCGGCGGTCGGCCAGGTCGGTCAGCGCGGCGAAGGCGAAGTCGCCGGAGCGGTAGTCGGCGTACGGATTGCCGCCCGCGTAGGGCAGGGCGTCTGCGTCGGAGAGCGTCTCGAAGGCCATGCCTCCACGATGACTCCGCCCGATCGGTCAGGTCCATCACAAAGAATTGAGCAAAACGTTCAGTCGGGCTGAACAGTCGCGGCCACCTCCGCCAGCGCGTCCAGCACCCGGCGCAGCGGCGGCGTCCCCTGCGTCCCGGTCCGGACCGCCGCCACCACCCGGCGGGTCGGCAGGTCGGCGGGCAGCGCCCGCACCACCGCGCCGCCCCCGCGCCGCGCCGAGGCCAGCCGGGGCACCAGCGCCACCCCGAGGCCCGCCCCGACCATCGCCAGGATCGCCGTCCAGTCCGCCGCGGTGTGGGCCCGCTCCGGCACGAAGCCGGCGTCCGCACAGGCCGCCAGGGTGATCTCCCGCCACGGCCCGGCGGCGCCGTAGATCCACGGCTCGGCGGCGAGGTCGGCCAGCCGCAGCCCCGGCGCGCCGGCCAGCGGGTGGCCCGGCGGCAGCGCGACGTCCAGCGGGTCGCTGAGCAGCACCGACTGGACGAAGCGCGGATCGCCGCCGCCCGGCTGCACGGCCAGCGACAGCGCCAGGTCGACCTCGCCCGCCGCCAGCAGCCCGTACGCCCCGGCCGCCTCGGCCTCCACCACCCGGACCGCCAGCCGCGGTGCGGACTCCCGCAGCCGGGCGATCGCCGGGACGAGCAGTCCGGCGATCGCGGTGGCGAACGCGCCCACCCGCACCTCGCCAGCCTCGCCGTGCAGGTAGCCGGCCAGTTCGGCCTCGGCCCGCTCCAACTGCCCGAACACCAGCTCCGCGTGGCGCAGCACCAGACGTGCCGCCGGGGTCAGCCGGACCCGCCGCCCGTACGGCTCCAGCATCGGCGCGCCCAACTGCCTCGCCAGCGCCGACACCTGCTGGGAGACCGCCGACGGCGAGAGGCGGAGCCGCTCGGCCGCGCCGGTCACCGTGCCGCACTCGTCCACCGCCCGCAGCACCCGCAGCCGCCGCAGATCCCACTCGCCCACACCCATCGCGCCAGCGTAGGACCGTCACCGACCCGTCTCGGCCACCCCGGCCGAAACCCGTCGCCGGCACCCCGATAAGGTGCCGCTCTTGCGACCGCCGGTGATCACACCGGGCATCAAGTCGCCCGTATCTAGACAGAATTCACCTAATGGGGGCAAAGATCGTGCGTACTTCCCGCCTGCTGGCCGCGTCCTCGCTGCTCGCGCTCTCCCTCGGCGCGACCGTCGGCACGGCCACCGCCGGCGCGGCCGCTGTCTCGCCGACCCCGACGGCCACCAGCTCGGCCACCGCCACCCCCTCGGGCACGCCGTCCGCCACCCCGTCGGCGACCGGCTCCGCCTCCCCGTCGGCCAGCGCCACGGCCAAGCCCACCACGGCCTCCCCGAGCGCGTCGGCCTCCGCCACCACGGCCAAGCCGACCGTCCGTCCGACCGTGCCGGTTCCGAGCCCGAGCGTGGGCGGCAACTGCCCGGGCGGCTTCCGCGAGACCGAGATCAAGGCCACCGGCTCCGGCCTGGCGGGTACCACCCTGGTCAAGGGCGGACCGGCCCAGGAGCTCTCGGTGACCTTCGAGAACACCAGCCCGGTCGACCTGGAGAAGTTCAACGCCTTCCTCTTCGCCACCGACATCGCGGAGGAGGGGGCGGCGGCCCCGACCACCTCGATCAAGGAGGCCTTCACCGTCGAGGCGAAGCTGCCGGGCGCCGACTGGAAGGCCGTCGAGCAGTCCAACCCGTCCTACATGCTGGTGAACCTCGGCGACTTCAAGATCGCCAAGGGTGCGAAGCTCACCCTCCAGGTGCGCATCAAGGCGACCGGCAAGGCCCGCAGCGCCGACTACTTCGCCGAGCTGCGCGGCACCTCCGAGACCATCCCCAGCAAGAACGTGCCGGGCAGCACCCTGACCAACGGCTGCCACGAGTACTTCGGCGACCACCGGGTCGACGACCTCTTCAAGGTCTCCGACGCGGCTCCGTCCACCACCGCCAAGGCCTCCGCCTCCACCTCGCCGGCGGCGGGGCCGCACCTGGCGGAGACCGGTAGCAGCTCCAACACCCTCCCGATCGCGGTCGGCGGCGCCGCCGTGCTCGCCGCGGGTGCCGGGACGCTCGTCGTCCTGCGCCGCCGCAAGGCCGGTTCGCACAGCTGAGACCGGTAGCGGTCGGCTGAACAGGGGGTACGGGCGGCGCGCCCGTACCCCCTGCCGTTTCAGCAGGCCCGCAGCAGGGCGCCGTCCTGCCACTTGAGGACCTTGTCGAAGCTGACGATCGCACCGCGCAGCGGGTGGTTGCGCAGCTGCACGTGGTCGGTGAGGGCGTGGATCAGGAAGAGGCCCCGACCGGACTCCGCGGTGAGGTCGGGCAGGGTGTCGAGGTCCACCGGGCGCAGCGTGGGGGCCGGCGGGCGGCACGGCAGCACGTGGGTGTCGTACGGGCGGCCCTCGCGGCGCGGCCGGTGGCCGGTGAGCACCGGTGCGGGGACGCTGGCGCGGCCGCGCCGGCTGCGGCGCGGTCGGTGCCCGGCCACCGCGGGGCGGGCCGGCGGGGCGGGCGGGCGGCGCAGCGACGGCACGGCCGGGGCGGCGGGCACGGCGAGCCCGGGGCCGGAGTCGGTCACCTCGATCCGCAGGAGGTCGCCGCTGATCGACGCGCTGACCTGGAAGCCCTCGTCCGGCCGACCGCCGGCGCCGTGCTCCACGGCGTTGGCGCAGGCCTCACTGAGGGCGAGGCCGAGGTCGTGGGCGACCTGCGGGTCGACGCCCGCCGTCGCCATCGCACCGAGCAGGATGCGCCGGGCCAGCGGGACGCTGGCCGGGTCGCGCTTGAGGTGCAGAGTCCACCAGATGTCCACGGGAGGTCCCTCCTGGCTGCGGCTCCACATATAGCGAGGTATCTCCGGGCGATTCCGGGATGAACCGTGCCGGAGGCCGGCTACCGCTCGTTCGGCGGATGGACTGGGGCCGTGCTCTGTGCCGAGCGGCGCACACGCGCAACCACGCGCCGGGGCCGAACGGGGCATTCGTCGGACAAGCCCGCGCATTTCCCACCCTGCCCGTTCCGGCCCGGTAGGCGATGAGATGATGGGCCCCGCCATGACTGCCCACGCCGCCGCCCCGCACCCGGGCGCCCCCGCACCGGACGCGCCGGTGGGGGCCGCCGCCTGGGACCTGCGGCTTGCGCGGGCCGTGCCGTTCGCACTGGTCTGCACGCTGATCGCGGCCGCCGGGCACGCGCTGGCCGGGGGCGGGAACGTCGCCCCGACCGCGCTGGCGGCGGGCTTCGCGGCCGTCCTGGTGCTCGCGGTGACCCTCGGCGGGCGGGAGCGCTCGCTCGGCGCCATCGCCGGCGCGCTCGGCGTCGGCCAGCTCGGCATGCACTGCCTCTTCCACGCTCTCGGCGGCCACGGTGCCACGGTGGCCGGGATGCACCACGGCGTCGCGGGCCCCGGCCCGCTGACCCTGCCCGAGGTGGCCGGCCGGCTGATCTGCAACGAGGCCAACCCCGGCACGCTGGCCGGGCTGTCCGGCGGCCCGACCGCCGAGCAGCTGGTCGCCGGCGCGGGCCTGGACCCGCGCGCCTTCGCCGCCGCGCCCTGGTGGCAGGGCGGCCTGTTCGGCCTGACGCCGTCCATGCTCGCGGGCCACCTGGCCGCCGCCCTGGTGGCCGGCTGGTGGCTGCGGCGCGGCGAGGCCGCGCTCTGGCGGCTGGTCGGGATCGCCGCCACCGCCGCCCGGGAGCACTGGGCGGCTCCGTTGCGGACCGCGTTCGCCCTGGCCGCCGCCCTGCTCGGCGGCCTGCTCGGCACGCCCGGACCGGTCCGCCGGTTCGGCGCGCGCGGCGGGGAGGGCCCGCTGCCGGCCGGTGCCGCGCTGCGGCACAGCGTGGTGCGGCGGGGGCCGCCGTTCGGGGCGCTCGCGTACTGACCCGCCTCCCGGTTCCCCACGGACCGGGCTCCGGGCGTACGCGGCAGCCGGGCCGTCGCCGCGCACCCGCGCGGTCCACGGCCGTACCCCTCCTCATCCCCGCGCTGCCCGGCCCCGCCGGGGCACGGACCACCCGTGCCCGGGAGCGGGCCCGCCGCCGAGCCTCCGAACGGAGACCCAGAAACCATGCGTTCCCTTCCCACCCGCCGTATCGCCGCCGTCGCCCTCACCGCCGCCGCCTCCCTCGTGCTGCTGGCCGGTCCCGCCTCCGCGCACGTGACCGTCCAGCCGGGCAACGCCCAGCAGGGCGGCTACACCGCCGTCGACTTCCGGGTGCCGAACGAGAACGACACCGCCTCCACGGTGAAGCTGGAGGTCAACCTCCCGCTGGACCACCCGCTGGCCTCGGTCCGCACCCTGCCGATGCCGGGCTGGACCGCGACCGTCGAGAAGTCCAAGCTCGACAAGCCGATCAAGGTGCACGGCAACGACGTCAACGAGGCCGTCTCCAAGATCACCTGGACCGCCGACGCGGGCACCAAGATCGCCCCCGGCCAGTTCCAGGAGTTCCGCGTCTCGCTCGGCCCGCTGCCGACCGACACCGACAAGCTGATCTTCAAGGCGCTGCAGAGCTACGACAACGGCGACGTCGTCCGCTGGATCGACGAGGCCAAGGACGGCCAGCCCGAGCCCGCCAAGCCCGCCCCCGTGCTGACCCTCGCCAAGGCCACCTCCGCCGACGGCCACGGCGTCTCCGCCTCCGCCTCCGCCTCGCCCGCCGCCGACGGCCACGGCCACGGCGACGCCAAGGAGCAGGCCGCCGACTCCTCCGCCAAGACGAGCGACTCGACCGCCCGCGTCCTCGGCGTGGTCGGCATCGTGGTCGGCGTGATCGGCACCGCCGTCGGCGTCCTCGGCCTGCGCCGCCGCAACGCCTCCTGACCCTCCGCACCGGCGGGGCCGTACCCGCCGCCGTACCCGTGCCCGGGTACGGCCCCGCCGGTGGTCCACCGCGCACGATCGGATCTCCCATGCCCCGCACCGCCCGTACCGCCCGCCTGGCCGGCGCCGCCGCCGTCGCGCTCGCCGCCGCCCTGACGCTGACCGCCTGCGGCTCCGGCGGTGGCAGCGGCAGCCCGGCCAAGGTCACCCAGCAGAAGGCCGACTCGCCGTACGACGGCACCGTGCTCAGCAAGCACTTCGACAAGCCCGAGCTGCAGCTGACCGACACCTCCGGCCAGCCCTTCGACCTGCGCCAGAAGACCAAGGGCAGGTCCACCCTGCTGTTCTTCGGCTACACCAGCTGCCCGGACGTCTGCCCCACCACGATGGGCGACATCGGCGTGGCGATGAAGAAGCTCTCCCCCGAGGAGCGGCAGAAGGTCGACGTCGTCTTCGTCTCCACCGACCCGCAGCGCGACACCCCGCAGGTGCTGCGCACCTGGCTGGACTCGATGGGCGGCGACTTCATAGGCCTCACCGGCGACCTCGCCAAGGTGAAGGCCGCCGCCAAGTCGCTCGGCATCATGATCGAGGACCCGGTGGTCAACGCCGACGGCACCGTCACCTCCACCCACGGCGCGCAGGTGCTGGCCTTCCTCCCGTCCGACGACAAGGCGCACGTCCTCTACCTCAGCGGCACCGAGGAGAAGACCTACGAGCACGACCTGCCGCTGCTCGCCAAGGGGGTCGCGGCGTGAAGCGCACCGGCGGGCCCGTCGCCTTCCGCCGGGCCGCGCTCGCGGGGGCGGTGCTGGCGACGGCACTGGGCGGCGGCGCCATCCTGGTCGCCTGCGGTGCGGGCGGCCAGGACGGCGCCGCCGACGGGCCGGCCCGGCTGACCGTCGCGGACTCCTACATCCCGCTCCCGCCCGCCGGCGGCATGGCGGCCGGCTACCTGACCGTGCGCAACGACGGCGGCCGGGACGAGCTGGTCGGCGTCTCCAGCCCCGGCGCCGGCTCGATCACCATGCACCGCTCCACCGCCTCCTCCATGGAACAGGTCGCCCGGCTGGACGTCCCGGCGCACGGCGCGTTGCAGCTCGCCCGCGGCGGCAACCACCTCATGATCATGGGATGGCAGAAGGCCCCCGCCCTCGGTGACGAGGTCGAGCTGGACCTGACCTTCGCGAAGGCCGGCACCATCTCGGTCAAGGTGCCGGTCAAGGAGCTCACCTACCGCCCCGGCCAGCAGTAAGGATCCGCCAGATGCTGAAGGCCGCGTTGCCGCAGACCACCCGCCGCCGACTCGCCGGGCTGCTCGGCGTCCTCGGCGCCGTGCTCGCACTGATGCTCGCCGGCGCCGGACCGGCCGCCGCGCACGCCACCCTGCAGTCCACCGACCCGGCGCAGAACTCCGTCCTCGCCACCGCGCCGCAGGCCGTCACGCTGACCTTCAGCGAGGCGGTCTCGCTCTCCGGCGACTCGGTGCGGGTGCTCGACCCGGCCGGCAAGGCCGTCGACACCGGCAACCCGGCGCACGCGGACGGCAAGGACAACACCGCCCGGGTCGGACTGAACCCCGGGCTCGCGGGCGGCACCTACACGGTGGCCTGGCGCGCCGTCTCCGAGGACTCGCACCCGATCGGCGGCGCCTTCACCTTCTCGGTCGGCGCACCCTCGGACACCTCGGTCTCCGCCACCGCGCTGAGCGGCGCCGAGGCCGACGACGTGGTCGCCGCGCTCTACGGCACCGGCCGCGCGGTGGCGTACGGGGCGTTCGCGCTGCTGGCCGGCACCGCCGCGTTCGTGCTGATCTGCTGGCCCGGCGGGGCGGCGCGGCGCCCGGTGCAGCGGCTGCTGATGACCGGGTGGGTGGCCCTGCTGGTCTCCACCGTCGCGGTGCTGATGCTGCGCGGCCCGTACGAGCGCGGCTCGGGTGTGGGGCAGGCCTTCGACCTGTCGCTGGTGCGCACCACCCTGGACGAGCGGATCGGCACGGCGCTCGCGGCGCGGCTGCTGCTGCTCGCGGCGAGCGGGGTCTTCCTCTCCCTGCTGGTCGGCCAGCTCGGACAGCCGGTGCGGCCGACGGCCCCGGACACCGGGTCGGAGCCGGGCCCGGCGGCGGAGCCCTCGAAGGCGAAGGCGGAGCCCGCGAAGGCGAAGACGAAGGCGGAGGCCACGGACGCGGAGGAGGCCGAGGAGGCCGAGGAGGCCGAGCTGCGCGAGCTGGAGCGGCGCGCCGCCGACCGGCCGCAGCGCGAGGCCCGGCTCGGCCTCGGCGTGGCCGGCGTGGTGCTGGCCACCGCCCTGTCGGCGACCTGGGCCGGCGCCGACCACGCCTCGGTGGGCATCCAGGTCTGGCTGGCGCTGCCGCTCGGCATGCTGCACCTGATCGCCATGGCGCTCTGGCTGGGCGGCCTGGCCACGATGCTGGTCGGCCTGCGGCACGGGATCGGCGCGGAGGTCGCCGACCGCTTCTCCAAGGTCGCCTTCGGCGCGGTCGCGGTGCTCACCGCCACCGGCCTCTACCAGTCCTGGCGCGGCCTCGGCAGCTGGGGCGCGCTGACCGGCACCGAGTACGGGCGGCTGCTGCTGGTGAAGACCGGCTGCGTGGTCGCGATGCTCGGCGTCGCCTGGGTCTCCCGCTCCCGGCTGGCCCGGCTGCGGTCCGCCCCGGACGAGGCGGCCGAGGTCGAGCCGGTCGAGGTCGCGGCGCCGCAGCCGGCCGCCGTCGCCGCGCGGCACGCCGACGACCCGGTCCGGCAGGCCCAGCTGGCCCGCCAGCAGACCGCCCGGGCGAACGCCGGCCGCGACCGCGGACTCACCCCGACCCGGGCCGGGCTGCGCCGCTCGGTGCTGGTCGAGGCGGTGGCCGCGGTGGCCGTGCTGGTGGTCACCACGATGCTCACCAACTCCCCGCCCGGGCGGGTGGCGGACGAGGTCTCGGCGGGGGCGCCGGCCGGTCCGGCCGCCGGCGCACCGGCCGCGGGCGGGCCCGCGCCGCAGACGGTGCCCGGCCAGACCCTGGAGCTCAAGCTCCCGTACGACACCAAGGGCCGCACCCCGAACGCCAGGGGCACCGCGACGGTGACCCTCAACCCGGCCCGGACCGGCCCCAACGAGGTGCACCTGAAGCTGGACGGGGCCGACGGCCGGCCGGTCGACGTGCCCGAGGTGCAGCTCGCCTTCACCCTGCCGGACCGGGACCTCGGGCCGCTGCCGGTCACGCTGGCTGCCGAGGGCACCGGCCGCTGGACCGGCACCGCGCAGCTGCCGCTGCCCGGCAACTGGGTGGTCTCGGTGGTCGTCCGCTCCTCGGACATCGACCAGGCCACCGAGATCAAGCCGCTGAAGATCGGGTGACCGCGATGGAGCGCACGGAGCAGCCGTCGCGGCCGGAACGGCCGTCGCAGTCGGAGCAGTCGGAGCAGCCGGGGCGTACGGACCGGTCGGCGGCCGCCGGGGGCGGCCGGCCCCGCGGGGTCACCCGGCGGGCGTTGCTGGGCACCGCCGGGGCGGGTCTGGTGGTCGGCGCGAGCGCGGGCGCGGCCGGGGCGGTCGCCCTGGACCGCTCCCCCGCGCCCGGGCCCGCCGCCGGTCCGGGCGGCGGCCTCGGCGCGGCCCGGGTGCCGTTCCACGGCGAGCACCAGGCCGGCATCCTCGAACCGCAGCAGGCCCGGGTCCAGCTGGCCGCCTTCGACCTGGCGGACGGCGCCGGCCGGGAGGGTCTGCGGTCGTTGCTGCGGCGCTGGTCGCGCACCGCCGCCCGGCTGGCCGCCGGCGAGCCGGCCGACGAGTTCGAGAACCAGGTCGCGCTGGACGCCGGCCCCTGCTCGCTGACCGTCACCTTCGGCTTCGGCGCCACCCTCTTCGACAAGGCCGGCCTGGCCGACCGCCGCCCGGTCGCGCTGGAGCCGCTGCCCTCCTTCCCGGCGGACGCCCTCGACCCGGCCCGCGGCGACGGCGACCTGTTCCTCCAGATCGGCGCCGACGACGCGCTGGTCGCCGTGCACGCCCTGCGGGTGCTCCAGCGGCAGGCGGCCGGCACGGCGGCGCTGCGCTGGCAGGCGGCCGGCTTCGCCCGGACGCCGGGCGCCACCGCGCACCCCGTGACCGGGCGCAACCTGATGGGCCAGATCGACGGCACCAACAACCCCCGGCCCGGTGAGGAGGGCTTCGCCGACAAGGTGTTCTGCGCCGCCGGGGGCGACCGGCCGGCCTGGCTGGCGGGCGGCTCGTACCTGGTGTTCCGGCGGATCCGGATGCTGCTGGACAACTGGGAGGCGCTGGCGACGGACCGCCAGGAGCGGGTGATCGGGCGGCGGAAGTCCGACGGCTCGCCGCTCTCCGCACCCGCCGGCGCCGGCGAGTCCACCCCGGTGGACCTCGCGGCGCAGGGCCCGGACGGCGCGCTGGCGATCCCGGCCGACGCCCACGTCCGGGTCGCGGCCCCGGCCGCCAACGGCGGGGCGGCGATGCTGCGGCGCGGCTTCTCGTACCACGACGGCCTGCTGCCCGACGGCGCGCCGGACGCCGGGCTGCTCTTCCTCGCCTTCCAGGCCGACCCGCGCCGGGGCTTCACCCCGGTGCAGCGCAAGCTCTCCCGGGGCGACGGCCTCTCCCGCTTCCTCCGGCACGAGGCGAGCGGCCTGTACGCCGTCCCGCCGGGCGCCCCGGAGGGCGGGTACGTGGGGCAGACGCTGCTGGAGTCGTAGCGGCCGGCGGCGGCGCGCGGCCAGGGCGATCGGCGGGGGCGATCGGCGGGGGCGGTCCGGGAGCCCCTACCACGCGCCGGCCGGGCGCTGCCCACGGGCCGGAACACCGCCGTGGGCGGCGGGTGAAAGTGGTTAAGGTGGCTTGCCCGGTTACCCATTCGCATGGAGGCGCGGAATGTCGGCCACCCGCTACACCTACCTCGGCCCGGCGGGCACCTTCACCGAGGCCGCCCTGCGCACCCTGCCCGAGGCGGCGACCCGGGAGCTGGTGCCGCTGGCCTCCGTCCCGCTGGTGCTGGACGCGGTGCGCGGCGGCGAGGCCGCGGGCGCGTTCGTGCCGATCGAGAACTCCGTCGAGGGCGCCGTCACCGCGACCAACGACGAACTCGCCTCCGGCACCCCGCTGATGATCTACCGCGAGGTGCTGCTGCCGATCGCGTTCGCGCTGCTCGTCCGGCCGGGGACGGAGCTGGCCGACATCAGGACCGTCACCAGCCACCCGGTGGCCCAGCCGCAGGTGCGCCGCTGGCTGGCCGCCAACCTGCCGGAGGCCCGGTGGGAGTCCGCCGCCTCCAACGCCGACGGAGCCCGGCTGGTCGCCGAGGGGCGGTTCGACGGCGCCTTCGCGGGCGAGTTCGCCGCGCCGATCTACGGGCTGGACCCGCTGGTCAAGGAGATCGCCGACGCGCAGAACGCCACCACCCGGTTCATCCTGGTCGGCCGGCCCGGGCGGGTCTCCTCGCCGACCGGCGCGGACAAGACCTCGATGGTGGTCTGGCTGCCGGACGACCACCCGGGCGCGCTGCTGGAGCTGCTGCAGGAGTTCGCGGTGCGCGGGGTCAACCTGATGCGGATCGAGTCCCGGCCGACCGGCGAGGGGCTCGGCAGCTACTGCTTCCTGATCGACTGCGAGGGGCACCTCGCCGACCGCCGGGTGAGCGAGGCGCTGATGGGGCTCAAGCGGATCTGCCCGCAGGTGCGCTTCCTCGGCTCCTATCCGCGCGCGGACCAGCAGGCCTCCGAGCACCAGCGGCCGGGGACGTCGGACGCCGATTTCACCGCGGCCGCCGACTGGCTCTCCCGCTGCCTCGACGGGCGCGGCGACATCTGACCGTCGCCATTTGTCCTTCTGACCTTTTCCGACCGTTTTCGACCGCGCCCGCCGGGGCGGGCGGGTCACCGCACCCGTCGTCCACAGGGGCGGCGGCACGGGGAAGCGGCTGTCCACAGGGGCGCCGGCTGTCCACAGCCGGGAGTTATCCACAGGCCTGGGGGCGAGTCGACAAAACGGTATAGCTACTGCCGGGTTTGGTCGGATCATCGGTTAGCGTCGCAGAGATGACTTATCGCACCAGAGTCACCCGCGTGCCGGCAAATCACCCGTCCGAGTGCTTCAATTCCCTCACCCGGGAAGGTCAAATGAGGTTTGAAACCTCAATTCCTTGGTTGTGAGTACGGCCCGCCGGCCCGCCCCGGCCGTCCACAGGCCACCGGCCCCGGCTGTGGATAACCTCCGGGCGCCCGATTGCCCACAGGAGTTATCCACAGGCGCGGGGGAGTTATCCCCAGGGGAAATCCGGTACCGGTGGACAGGCCCCCGCCCGGTAGGCTTGGGCCCGTGATTGACCTTCGCCTGCTTCGTGAGGACCCTGACCGAGTGCGCGCCTCGCAGCGCGTCCGTGGCGAGGACGTCGACCTGGTCGACGCCCTCCTCTCCGCCGACGAGCGGCGCCGGTCCTCGGGCAGTCGCTTCGACGAGCTGCGCAACGAGCAGAAGTCGCTCGGCAAGCTCGTCGCCAAGGCCCAGGGCGACGAGAAGACCGCCCTGCTCCAGCGCACCAAGGAGCTGGCCGCCGAGGTCAAGGCCGCCGACGCCGAACAGGGCGCGGCCAAGGAGGAGGCCGAGCGCCTGCTCCGCTCCCTGGCGAACCTCATCGACCCGGCCGCCCCGGTCGGCGGCGAGGAGGACTTCGTCACCCTGGAGGAGATCGGCACCCCGCGCGACTTCGCCGCCGAGGGCTTCGAGCCCCGCGACCACGTCGAGCTGGGCCAGATCCTGGGGGCGATCGACACCGAGCGCGGTGCCAAGGTGGCCGGCGCGCGGTCCTACTACCTGACCGGCGTCGGCGCGCTGCTGGAGCTCGCCCTGGTCAACATGGCGATCGCCCAGGCCACCGCGGCCGGCTTCATCCCGATGATCACCCCGGCCCTGGTCCGCCCGGCCGCCATGGACGGCACCGGCTTCCTCGGCCAGGCCGCCGAGAACGTGTACTTCCTCGAAGAGGAGGAGCGCTACCTCGTCGGCACCAGCGAGGTCCCGCTCGCGGCGTACCACATGGACGAGATCATCGACGCCGAGAAGCTGCCGCTGCGGTACGCCGGCTACTCGTCCTGCTTCCGCCGCGAGGCCGGCACCTACGGCAAGGACACCCGCGGCATCATCCGCGTCCACCAGTTCGAGAAGGTGGAGATGTTCGTCTACACCTCGCCCGAGGACGCCGAGGCCGAGCACCGCCGCCTGCTGCAGTGGGAGAAGGACTTCCTGAACGCGCTGGAGCTGCCGTACCGGGTGATCGACGTCGCCTCCGGCGACCTCGGCTCCTCGGCCGCCCGCAAGTTCGACATCGAGGCGTGGATCCCCACCCAGGGCAAGTACCGCGAGGTCACCTCGACCTCGAACACCACCGAGTACCAGTCCCGCCGGCTCTCCATCCGGATGCGCGAGGAGGGCAAGGTCCGCCCGCTGGCCACGCTGAACGGCACCCTGGTCGCCGTCCCGCGCACCATCGTGGCGATCCTGGAGAACCACCAGCAGGCCGACGGCTCGGTGGTCGTGCCGGAGGCGCTGCGGCCGTTCCTCGGCGGGCGCACCGTCCTCGAACCCGTCAAGTAACGTCCCACCACCCGCAGGCAGCACCCGGGAGACGCACGGCCCATGAGCAGGACAAGCCCCAGCCCCGTCTCCCCCGTCGACGGTGGCGACCTGCCCTTCCGGCTGGTCGCCACCGACCTCGACGGCACCCTGCTGACCAGCGAGGAGACCGTCTCCGACCGGACCAGGGCGGCGCTCGCCGCCGCCACCGGCGCCGGGGCCCTGCACATCATCGTCACCGGCCGCTCGGCCGCCTGGGCCCGGCCGGTCTTCGACGAGATCGGCTACCGCGGGATAGCGGTCTGCGGCCAGGGCGCCCAGGTCTACGACGCGGGCGCGCACAAGCTGCTCACCTCGCTCACCCTGGACCGCCGGCTCGCCGCGCTGGCGATCGCCAAGATCGAGGCGGAGACCGGTCCGCTGGCGGTGGCCGCCAACCAGGACGGTCTGGAGGGCGAGGTGCTGGCCGGCCCCGGCTACGAGCTGCTCATCGGCTCCGACCTTCCGGTGGTCCGGGTCGCCAAGGACGAGCTGTTCCTGAGCCCGCTCAGCAAGCTCTACATCCAGCACCCCCGGCTCACCGACGACGGCCTCGCCGAGGCCGCCCGCCGGGTGGCCGGCGACCTGGTCGGCGTCGTGATGGCCGGCCCCGGCATCGTCGAGCTGCTGCCGCTCGGCCTCTCCAAGGCCACCGGCCTGGCCGTGGCGGCCCGCCGGCTGGGGGTGAAGGGCGCCGAGACCATCGCCTTCGGTGACATGCCCAACGACGTGCCGATGTTCGCCTGGGCCGGGTACGGCGTCGCGATGGCCAACGCGCACCAGGAACTGCTCGCGGTCGCCGACGAGGTCACCGCCGGCAACGACGAGGACGGCGTCGCCGCCGTGCTGGAGCGGCTCTACCCGACGCGGTGAGCGCGCTGAGCGGGCCGGGGTCGGCACCCGGATGCTGACCGGTCCGGAAAGAGTTTGTATGCTCCGCTGAAGCTCCGTGCCTCCTGGTGCGGTGCTCCTGTGCGGTGTTCCTGGCCGGGCCCGGGCCGTGCCCGCCGGAAACGCGCAGGATTGCTGCTTCCGCCGGTGAGAGGTACGCGCATGTCAGGCCAGAGGGACGAGAACCCGTCGGGGGCGGACGGGCGTCGGCGTGCCGAGGGCGCCTCGCGCGGCGGCGTACGCACCGAGCGGCCGGGCGAGGGCGGCCGCGTCCCCGCACCCCGCCCCGGCGGCCGGGCCGAGGCCCGGCGGGCCGCCCAGGGCAAGGACGGCCGCGGCCGGACGGACGGCGCACGGGCCGAGGGCGCGCGGAAGGACGGCGGGCGCGCGGACGGCGCGCGGGCCGAGGGCGGGCGGGCCGAGGCGCGCCGGGCCGCCGGGGGACGCCGGGCCGAGGCAGCCCCGACCGGTGGTCGGGCGGCGGCGCGCAACAGCCGCAAGCCCAAGCGCAACGTCAAGAAGACCGTCGCGTGGTCGGTGGCCGGTGTGATGGTCGTGCTGGCCGGGTGCGGTGGCGCGATCTACTACAAGCTGAACGGCAACATCAAGTCCTTCGACGCCGGGGCCGTCTCCACCGACCGCCCGCCGGAGGCCACCGCCGACGCCAACGGCAACAAGCCGGTGAACGTCCTGCTCATCGGCTCGGACTCGCGCGCCGGCAAGAACAGCGACCTCGGCGGCGGCGACGAGGACGGCGCCCGCTCGGACACCACGATCCTGTTGCACGTCTACGCCGACCACAAGCACGCCGTCGGCATCTCGATCCCGCGCGACGCCCTGGTCACCATCCCGAAGTGCAAGCTGCCGAACGGGAAGTGGACCGAGGAGAAGCCCGGACAGATGTTCAACTCCGCGTTCTCGGTGGGCAACACCGAGACCGGCAACCCGGCCTGCACCCAGAACACGGTGGAGAAGCTCACCGGCATCCGGGTCGACCACACCATCGAGGTGAACTTCGAGGGCTTCTCGGCGATGACCCAGGCCGTCGACGGCGTCGACGTCTGCCTGCCCAACGACATCTACGAGGGGAACATCAACCCCAACCTGGGCAAGAAGGGCAAGATCGTCCTGCCCAAGGGCAAGCAGAAGGTCTCCGGCCAGAAGGCGCTGGACTACGTCCGGCTGCGGCACGGCATCGGCGACGACTCCGACGTCGGCCGGATGAAGCGCCAGCAGGCCTTCCTCTCGTCGATGATGGCCAAGGTCAAGGGCGAGGGCCTCAACCCGACCACGCTGCTGCCGCTCGCGGACGCGGCCACCAAGTCCATGACGGTCGACCCCGGGCTGGACTCGGCCAAGAAGCTGATGGACTTCGCGCTGTCGATGAAGAACATCGACCTGCACGACGTCAAGTTCCTCACCGCGCCGTGGCGCTACAACGGCCCCCGGATCGACCTGGTCCACCCGGCCGTCGACAACCTGTGGAAGACCCTCCAGGCCGACCGGACGATCGACGGCCAGGACGCCACCGGCAAGCAGGAGGACGCCCCGGCGAGCCCGACGGCCGCGCCGGAGACCACCTCGGCGGCGCCGACGCCGGCCGCCGTGGAGACCCCGATCAAGGTCGCGGTCTACAACGGGACCACCGCCAACGGGCTGGCGGCCAAGGCCGCCGAGACGCTGAAGGCCGCCAAGGTCACCGTCACCACCGTCACCGGCGCGAAGAGCACCAACAAGGCGACCACCACGGTCGAGTACGGCAGCGGGCAGAAGGCCAACGCGGAGCGGGTGGCGGCACTGTTCCCCGGTGCCACCCTGACGCCCACCTCGGCGGCCGGGATCAGCCTCGTCCTCGGCAAGGACTACGCCGCCGCCAACGCCGGCGCGGCCGCCCCCGCGGCCGGCACGCCGAGCGTCCCGGCGCCGCTGCCCTCGGAGGTGGTCAGCGAGGCCCGGTCGGCCGACGACGACATCTGCAGCAACGTCTCCTACGGCTGAGCCGGCCGCGCCGCGGGGTCCCGTCCGGACGGACGGGACCCCGCAGGCGTCGCCTAGAGCGCCGCGCGGATCCAGCCGTCGACCAGGCCGGTGAGGTCCTGGTCGGCCTGGCCGTGCTCCACCACGTGGGTGCGGATCACGTCGTGCCCGCCGCCGAACAGGCCGCCGCGCTTGTCCGCCTCCAGCACCACCTCGACCCGGTGCGGGGTGGTGACGAAGCTGACCTCCAGCGAGTTGCAGGCGTGGGCGTACTGCGGCGCCGAGGAGAACTCGATCTCCTGGTAGAACGGCAGCGTCTGCCCGGTCCCGTGGATGCGGCCGGCCTCCAGGTCGGCCGAACGGAAGTGGAAGCCGAGCTGCAGCAGGGTGTCGAGGACGCGGCGCTGCACCGGCAGCGGCTCGACCTCCAGCGGGTCGGAGTCGCCCTTGTCGAGCGCGCCCGCGATGTCCACCTCGGTCCGGACGCCGAGCTGCATGCCGTGCAGGCGCTGACCGGCGACGGTGGTGACCGGCGTCTCCCAGGGCACCTGCACCGCGAACGGGATCGAGCGGTTCTCGCCGGGCGCCAGCACCAGCGGCTGGGCGACCGAGAAGCGGGCGAACGGGTACAGCCCGGTGCTCTCGCCCTCCTCGTGCTCGATCTCGACCCGGGCGACCAGCGTCAGCGTGATCCCGCGGATGTCCGCCTCGACCGTCCCCCCGGTCAGTTCGACCGTCCCGTGCATGGTCCCGCCGGGCTGGACCACCGGCGTGGTCAGGACGGTGTCGACGCCGGGACCGCCGACGCCCAGGGCACCGAGCAGCTTCTTGAACACCATGGGGCGCTCTCCTCGAAATAGGGGTGGACCGAAGTCGTCGGGTGGAACGCCAGGAGGGTCCCGACGGTTCCCGAGCTGTTCAGCGGCGGTTGTAGGATGACCGGGCAATCGGTTGTAGGATGACCGACGACCACCCAGGACCGACCCGCCCGCACCGAGGGGAGCCCCGCCATGAGCGTGCCCGGCCACAGCCAGGACACCCTGCAGGCCGCCGGCCGGCGCTCCCTGGTGGACACCGCCATCGACGCGCTGCGCGAGCAGCTCGCCGCCGGCGCCTGGCCGGTCGGCTCCCGGATCCCCACCGAGCACGAGCTGGCCGAGCGCCTGCAGGTCGGGCGGAACACCGTGCGGGAGGCGATCCGGGTGCTGGTGCACGCCGGGATGCTGGTCTCCCGCCAGGGCGAGGGCACCTTCGTGCGCAGCACCAGTGACCCGGCCGCCGTCCTGCGGGGCGTGCAGCGCTCCGGCGTGCGGGACGTGCTGGAGGTCCGCGCGGCGCTGGAGGCCGAGGGCGCCCGGCTCGCCGCGCTGCGGCACACCCCCGAGGACATCGTCCGGATGCGGGCCGCGCTGGCCCGCGAGGTCGAGGTGATCGCGGCGCACCCCGAGCGGGCCGGCCGCGAGGCCACCGTCGAGCACGACCTGGAGTTCCACACCGCCGTCGTCGAGGCCGCGCACAACCCGGCCCTGGCCGAGGTCTACCGGTACTTCGGCGCCTCGGTGCGCGAGTCGATGCGCACGGCGTTCGGCGACCACGACATGCCCGAGGTGGTCGTGGCCACCCACGAGGCGCTGGTGGACGCGATCGAGAGCGGCGACCCGGACCGTGCGGAGGCCGCCTGTCGGGCGCTGCTCGCCGAGCCGATCGCGGCCGTCGAGCAGCTCCTCGCGGCCATCGCGGCCCGGAAGTGACGGGGCCCACGCCCCCTTCCGCCGTCCGCACCCCCTGAGTTCACGAAAGAGCAGCACGTCCCATGGCCGTCACCCGTGCCCACCAGCCGGTCGCCACCCCACCCGCACTCCCCGTCCGTACCCGGCTGGCGCACCCCGCCCTGCTGCTGACCGGCATCCTGCTGGTCGCCCTCAACATGCGCGCCTGCCTCGCGGCGATCTCGCCGATGGTCGGGGAGATCCAGCACGCCTTCGGCCTCTCCGCCACCGCGAGCGGCCTGATCACCACCGTCCCGGTGCTCTTCCAGGGCGTCGGCGCCCCGCTCACCCCCCGGCTGACCCGCCGGTTCGGCACCGAGCGGGTGGTGCTGGGCGCGGTGCTGGTGCTCGGCGCCGGCGTGCTGCTGCGGGTGCTGCCCTCGGTGGCGGCGCTGTACGCGGGGTGCGTGGTCATCGGGGTCGCCATCGCGGTGCTGAACGTGTCGATGCCGGGCCTGGTCAAGCGCGAGTTCCCGGGCCGGGCCGCGGCCATGACCGGCGTGTACTCGACCACCATGCTGGTCGGCGCGACGCTCGCGGCCGGGACGTCGGTACCGCTGGAGCACGTGCTCGGCGGCGGCTGGCAGGCCTCGCTCGGCGCCTGGTCGCTGCTGGCGCTGGTCGCCGCGGTGGCCTGGCTGCCGCAGGTGCTCCGCTCCCGGCAGGACCGGGCGGCGGCGCCGGCCGCGTCCACCCCGGCCGCGGCGGCGGCCCGGCCCGTCCCGGGGATCTGGCGCTCGCCGCTGGCCTGGCAGATCAGCCTCTTCATGGGCATCTCGTCGCTGCTGGTCTACACCCTGGTGGCGTGGATGCCGACCATCCTGGCCGACCACGGGATGGACCGCGGCGAGGCCGGCCTGGTCTTCGCCTTCTCCAACCTGGTCCAGGTGGCCGGTGCCTTCCTGGTGCCGCTGATGGCCGGACGGATGACCAGCCAGCGGGCGCTGGCCGTGGTGATGGCCGCGCTGAACGGCGTCGGCATCGCCGTCCTGCTGGCCGCGCCGGTCTCCGGCGCCTGGGTGGCGGCCGCCGTCCTCGGCGTCGCCCAGGGCGGTTCGCTGGGCCTCGGCCTCGCCTTCATCGTGCTGCGCACCGACAGCGCCGCGGGTGCCGCCCGGCTGGGCGGCATGTCGCAGGCGGTCGGCTACCTGGTGGCCGCGGCCGGGCCGGTCGGCGCCGGGGCGCTGCACCAGCTGACCGGCGGCTGGACGACCCCGCTGATGCTGATGCTGGTGCTGGTCGGCGTCGTCGGCGCGGCCGGCTGGGGCGCGGGCCGCAACCGGACGCTCTGAGCCAGGGCCGACCGCGCCGCCGGGGAGTCGTAACCACCCCGCAGGGCGCCGGCGACTCCCCCGCGGGGTGGTTACGACTCCTCGGCGGCCAGGGTGAGACCGGCCAGCTTCACCGAGGCCAGCACCGTCGCCCCGGCCGTCACCGCGAGCAGCAGCGGGACGGCCACGCCGAGCGCGACGTACGTGGTGATCGCGCCGTCCGCGGCCACCGTCCCGGCCACCGAGAGGCCCCACTGCTGGATGCTCAGCGTCCGGGCGCCGTTGACGAAGTTGCCGACCAGCGCCTCCCAGACCAGCGCGTACGCCAGACCCGCCACCACCGCGTGCCGGGTGGCCACGCCGAGCAGCAGGAACAGCGCGCTGTACGCGGCCCCGGCCAGCAGGACGGCCACGGTGTAGCCGAGCGCCAGGCCGTCCTCGGTCCCGTAGAGCATGAGGCCGCAGAGCAGGGTCGGGATCGCCGAGAGCACCCAGGTGGTGGTGACGGCGACGGCCAGCTTGGTGGTGACGATCTTCCACCGGGGCAGCGGCTTCGCCAGCAGGTAGACGATCGAGCCGTCGTCGATCTCGGTGGCGATGGCGCCGGTGCCGACGACCAGGCCGAGGATCGGCAGCAGGGTGCCCAGGCCCAGCTGGCCGAGGATCTTGACGGTCAGGTCGTGCTTGTCCCCGCTGGAGCCGCTCGCGATCGCCGAGACGAGCAGCAGCAGGGCGGGCACCACCAGCAGCAGGATGCCGCGGCGGCGGCCCAGCAGGCCGCGCAGCGTCAGCCTGGCGACGGTCGGGTTCATGGTGGGTCGGCCTTCCTGGGTCCGGTTCCGGGGTGGGTGCCGCGGGTGCTGTGGCTACTGGGTGCTTGGGTGCCGGGTGCTCGTGCCGGGTGCCGGCTGCGGGGTGGTCCGGTTCGTGCGCCCGGCAAGATCGGCCGGACAGGACCTAGGCGGAGACGAGGTAGGAGAAGACGCTCTCCAGCGACTCGTCCGCCGGTGCGACGGTGAACAGCCGGATGCCGGCCTCCCGGGCGACCTTCGGCAGCAGGGTGGTGAAGCCCTGGAAGTCGACCGCCTGGATGCTCAGCCCCTGCTCCTGCCGGTCCAGCGCGATGCCGGCCGTCGACGGGTCGGCGATCAGCGCCGCCGCCAGCCTGCGGTCGTCGCTGGAGCGGACCAGGTAGCGGTGCGGCCGGTCGGTCATCAGCCGGCGGATCCGGCGGAAGTCCCCCGAGGCGGCGTGCCGGCCGGCCACCACGACCTCGATGTGCCGGGCCAGCTGCTCGACCTCCTCCAGGATGTGCGAGGAGAAGAGCACCGTCCGGCCGTCGGCGCCGAACCGGCGCAGCAGCTCCATCAGCTGCAGCCGCTGGCGCGGGTCCATGCCGTTGAACGGCTCGTCGAGCAGCAGCACCGCCGGGTCGTGGACCAGCGCGGAGGCCATCTTGACCCGCTGCTTCATGCCCTTGGAGTAGGTGCCGGTCCGCCGCTCCTGGGCGTACTCCATCTCGACCAGGGCCAGCGCCCGCCGGGCCGCGGCGCCTGGGTCGGCGAGGCCGTGCAGTTCGGCGTTGGCGAGCACGAACTCCCAGCCGGTCAGGTAGTCGTACATCGACTCCCGCTCGGGGACCATGCCGATCTGCCGGTACACCTCCTGGTTGCGCCAGATCGGCGCGCCGTCCAGGGTGACCGCGCCGGTCGAGGGCGCGAGGAAGCCGCTCATCATGTGGATGAGGGTGGACTTCCCCGCCCCGTTCGGCCCCAGCAGGCCGGTGACGCCCGGCCCGATCGCCATGCTGACGTCGTTGACGGCGACCACGTTCCCGAACCAGCGGGAGACCTTGTCGATGGTGATGGTGGCCATGACGCCCTCTCAGATCCTGCGGTGGGTCGGTGGTGGTCAGATGCCGCGGTAGCGGCGCAGCAGCAGCGCGTAGGAGCCGGCCACCATCGCGGCCGCGGTGGCGGCGAAGACGACCGCGCCGAACGCGCCGGGCGCGTGCAGCCGGACGACGGCGGAGCCGACGTCGAACACCTGGTTGGACAGGCTCTCCACCAGTGCGTTGGGCGACAGCAGCGCCACCCACTGGGCGGAGTCCGGGACGGTCGACTTGGGGCCGCTGGCGATGCCGACGACGATCCCCACGACCGCCGTGCTGACCGCGAGCCAGCCCATGATCGCGGCCACCCCGAAGCCCCGGCGCGGCGTGGCCGCGGCGATCACCAGCGCGACCGAGGTCGGCACCAGGGCGTAGAGCACGGCGGTGACCAGCCCGTACAGGAAGTGCGCGGTCTGGTGACCGAAGCTCATCCCGCCGAGCAGCGCACCGGCGTAGAGCACCAGCAGCGGTGCGGTCATCAGCAGCAGCTGGGCGCAGACCATGGCGGCGAACTTGGCCCGCACGTAGTCGGCCCGGGTGATCGGGCGGGAGAAGTAGAGCGGGACGGTCTGGTGGCGGAGGTCCCGGGAGAGCAGGACGGGCGCCTGCGCGGCGAGGAAGATCGAGACCACCAGGTCGAGGTTGGCGAGGTAGTTCGGGTAGTCCGTCGGCAGGTCGTCGGCCTGCTGGACGATCGCGATCGCCACCAGCAGCGCGGCGGGCGCGGTGACCGCGCCGAGCACCAGCATCGGCAGCACCTTGGACTTCGCGGAGCGCCCGAGCCCGTACGCGGCGCGCAGGCTCTGCACGAAGAGCGAGCGGGTGGCGTACGACCGGCCGAGCCGGGGGCCGGCGTAGCCGCGGTAGCCGATGTCGTGGATGACGCCGGTGTCGGCCGATCCGGTCTCAGGAGACGGCGGCATCTGCGGTACCTCCCTGCGGTGTGCCGGTGCTGCCCGCCCCGGTGTCGGTGAAGAGTTCGGCGACCCGGTGGCGGCGCTGCTCCAGCCGGACCAGCCCGAGGCCGAGGTCCGCGACCGCGTCGCGGATGGCGTCGTACGTCCCGTCGCCGGCCAGCCGGACGAGCAGCAGCCGCGGGCCGTCGCTCTCCACCGTCAGGCCCACCGCGGCCAGCCGCTCGCGCACGGCGGTGCTCGCGTCGGGGGCGTGGCCGTCACCCCGGCCGTCGGGGAAGTCCGTCACCTCGACGGCCAGGGTGGCGGTCGCCCCGGTGAAGGAGGCGGTGGAGGAGGAGCGCAGCAGCCGGCCGCCGTCGATCACCACCAGGTGGTCGCAGGTCCGCTCCAGCTCGCCGAGCAGGTGGGTGGTGACCAGCACCGAGATCCCGAAGTCGGTGTACACCCGGCGGATCAGCGCCAGCATGTCGTCCCGGCCGGCCGGGTCCAGCCCGTTGGTGGGCTCGTCCAGCAGCACCAGCTTGGGATCGTGCACCAGCGCCTGGGCCAGCTTCACCCGCTGCTTCATGCCGGTCGAGTACCCGCCCATCGGCCGGTACCGCTCCTCGTAGAGCCCGACGTGCCGCAGCGTGTCGGCGGTCCGCTCGCGGGCGGCGGCCGCCGGCAGCCCGGACATCCGGGCCATGTGGACCACGAACTCGGTCGCCGAGACGTCCGGCGGCAGACAGTCGTGCTCGGGCATGTAGCCGACCTGCTCGCGGATCCGCGACCCCTCGGTGGCGACGTCCAGACCGAGGACCTGCCCGCTGCCCGAGGTGGCCGGGGCCAGCCCCAGCAGGATCTTGATGAGTGTGGACTTGCCCGCGCCGTTCGCACCGACCAGGCCGACCACCCCGGGCCGCACCTCAACGGTGAGCCGGTCGAGGGCGGTGACCCGGGGGAACCTCTTGGTGAGGCCGTCCGTCTTGATGACAGTGGACACGTCGACCAACGTAGTGTGCGCGTTCCGTGCGGGCCATGAGCTCGAATGACGAGCCGTCCTGGTGCTGCGGTATGACACCGGACCAGCAGCCCCCTAGGGGTCGGCAGAAACGATCTCCCCTTGTACTCTTGTCGGATTCTTGACGGGGGCCTGCCGGGCACACGCCCGGACGGGGGAGGAGCGAAGAGGCATGACCGACCGCGCGACCGAGTTCGACCGGATGATGAACCCCTGGGCGTACGACGCCTCGGGGAACCTGACCGCCAAGGCCCAGGCCCAGGAGACCGCCCGCACCAGGCTGAACTCCTCCAACGCGCCGGGCGACGGCGGCGGGACCGTCACGGTCGACCACGCCGCCCTGGACGGCGCCGCCAACGCGTCCGACCAGATCCACGGCCGGGTGGGCGGAGAGGGCCTCGCGGCCGACGACGAGACCTCCACGGTCGCCACCTCGCTGTCCAACTGGAGCACCGGCAAGGCCGCCGGCGACACCCGCTCCACCTGGGACCAGCAGATCGCCGCGCTGAACACCACGATCGGCGAGATCACCCAGGCGCTGCGGCAGACCGCGGCGAACTACCGGAACAACGAGACCGCGGTCAAGCACGACATGAAGGCCTGAGGGGGACGGACGACATGGTCGACTTCCACGAACTGAGCACCGCCAAGCTGGACGTCCTGGGCACCGCCGCCACCGCCTGGGACGACGTGGTCAAGAAGCTCCAGGCGATGGACCGGGACTGGGACGGCGAGGTGATCGGCAAGGTCAACTCCGCCAACTGGACCGGCCCCTCGGCCGACGCGGCCCGGCCCAAGCTGCAGCGCGTCAACGAGCAGCTCACCGCGGCCGTCACCCAGGCGACCGCGATCGCCTCCGTCCTCAGGGACGCCGGCAACGACTTCCAGAGCGCCAAGGGCAAGCTCGACAAGGCGGTGGCCGACGCCCGGTCCGGCGGACTCACCGTCACCTCCGACGGCACCGTCTCCTGGCCGCCGGCCGACAACGCCACCCGGCACGACCCGGAGGCCAACCAGGCCTACCAGGCCGAGTACCGGGGCAAGGCCGAGGCGGCCCGCAAGGCGATCGACGCGGCCGTCCAGGAGGCCACCGCGGCCGACGAGCGCGCCGCCTGGGCGATGCGCTCGGACACCACCACCGACAACCTGAAGTCCTTCAACGCCAAGGCGGTCGGTGCCGGGTCGGACGCGGACGGGATCCGCGCGGCCCAGCTCGCGGGCAAGGGCGGCAAGATCACCGACGCCGAACTCACCGAGCTGAACTCGCTGTTGGCCGCCAACCAGAACGACCCGCTGTTCTCCACCCGCTTCTACCAGGACCTCGGCCCGAAGGGGACGCTGCAGGCCTGGAACAGCATGGTCGGCGAGGAGCAGCAGTTCAACGGCGCCAGCGACGCCCGGTGGAAGCAGTACCAGGAGCTGCAGAAGAACCTCGGCCTCAACCTGGCCACGGCCACCCGTCCCAGCAACGTGCCGCACCTGCCCGACCAGTGGGCCGCCGACCTGCGCAAGGCCGGCGCCGAGCCGCTCTGGGACAAGCCGTACCGACAGAGCGGCCTGGACTACGCGCCCTACGGCTACCAGGTGCTCTCCGGCATCCTGCGCACCGGCAACTACGACCCGCACTTCCTCAACCCGATCGCCGAGCACATCACCCAGCTCGACACCGACGAGAAGTACTGGCCGGCCCCGGTGTACGGCCCGCGCAGCGACCGGCGCGGCTACAACCTGCTGGGCGCGGAGGGCGGTTCGGGATTCGAGCCGACCACGGCCGTGCTGGAGGCGCTGGGCCACAGCCCCGAGGCCGCCACCAAGTTCTTCCACGACGCGCCGACCGCGTACAACACCGACGGCACCGTCAACCCGAACGGCAAGGTCAAGCCGGCGGACTACCTGAACTACTTCACGCACGACAAGGAGTACACGCCGGACACCGTGTCGCAGAAGAACGAGCTGCGCCAGACCGGCATGAAGAGCGGCCCCGACGCGCTCGGCCACGCGCTGGAGGCGGCCACCACCGGGCGGCCCTACGACGACCACTCGGGCACGCCGCCCAAGCACACCGCCGACCAGGCCGACGTCATGAACAAGGTCGTCCAGACCTTCGGCACCCACGGCAACGGCGGCGTGCTCGACGACCTCAAGGGCGAGGACGCCAAGTTCGCCCCGCTCCGGGACAGCCTCGGGCACATGAGCGCCGACTACATCGGCGACGTCCAGCGCGCCCTCTCCCCGCACAAGGACGACCTTCCGGTCAACGGCGCCGCGGCCAACCTCAAGGAGTCCCCGGTCCGCGGCCTGCTGGACGCGCTCGGCCGCGACCCGGACGCCTACGGCGCCGTGGCCAACGCCAACCAGGCCTACTCCACCGCGCTGGTCCGCGGCCACATCGAGAACGGGGTCGACTTCTCCCGGCTGGAGGCGGACATCGACTCCACCTCGCGGGCCGGCGGCGTCATCAGCGGCATCCTCAACGAGGCCCGGATCAACGAGGTCCACCAGGAGCACGCCACCTCCGACAAGGAGTACAACGAGGCGCTGGAGAAGAACGCCGGCTACGCCAAGACGGCTTTCACCACCACCATCGGCGCCGTCACCGAGAAGGTCCCGGTCGCGGGCGAGGTGGCCAACTTCCTGGTCGAGGAGATCACCGACAGCGTGGTCGAGGCCAACCAGCGCGACACCACCGAGGACGGCCGCCAGGAGGGCCGCGACTTCGTCGCCGAGGGCCGGGAGGGCGCCGCGCTCGGCGCCAAGCAGGCCGTCATCGACGCCGCCAACGGCACCAAGCTGAGCCCGGAGGACATCCGGCGGCTGGCGGACAGCGCCGGCGACCGGGCGCTGGACGGGTACACCGACGGCTCCGGCGGCAGCCAGAGCTCCAACGGGAAGGTCTCCGGATGACCGGGGCGGGAACCCGTGCCGCGGTGGCCGGCGTCGCGCTGGCCGCGGTGCTCGGCCTGGCCGGGTGCGGCAGCGACGGCTCCGCCGGGGCCGGCGGGGCGACCGGGAAGGCCGGCGGCCAGGCCGCCGGCGGCGGGAGCGCGGCCTGCGAGGGGGTGGTCGGCACCGACCGCGCCGGCGCGGTGCTGGACGACACCGCGCCGACGTACCGGCTCGACAAGCAGCTCGACGCGGCCAAGCAGGCCGGGCTGCAGCTGCTGGACTGCACGGCCGAGGTCAAGCAGGGCTTCGGGATCGGCGTGCGGCTCACCGGTAGCGAGACCCCGGACGGCGGCCTGCAGGCCCCGGCCCCGCCGGCCGGCGAGCCGGTGTCCGCGCTCGGCTTCGGCGACCGCAGCAGCGTCACCCGCTGGGGCGCCCGGCTGACCTTCCGGTGCGACGGCCCGTTCGCGAAGTCCGGCAAGCCGCTCTACTTCACCGTCCAGGCCGCGCCGTCCTGGACCTCGGGCGAGGCGCCGAGGACGCCCGCCGCGAAGTGGACCGCCCAGGCCTGGGCCGGGCTCGCCACCGACAGCGCCCGGCGGGCGGCCCAGGGCGTGCTCGGCTGCACGGCCCCGGTGGCCTGGCCCGCCGGCGACCCGGTGCTCACCGCGGCCTCCGCCGCCGCGAGCCCGTCCGGGACCGCCGGTTGACCGGCCGGGGCGACGGGGCTCCGGGCCGGAGCCGCGGGGTGACCCGCCGGCCCGCACCGGGGCGGACGTGACCGTCGCCCCGCGGCCGCGGAGCCGCCTGCTGCTCGCCGCCCTCGGTCTCGCCGTAGTCGGCACCGGCGTGCTCGGGTACGTGGACCGGCACGAGCACCGGCCGGCCGAGCCGGCCGGCCGGGCGGCGGCCCTCTGCGACCTGCCCACCGGAGCCGGGACGCCGCTCGGACGGCTGCTGCCGGACGGCGCGCAGGACACCGAGGAGCGCGCCTTCCGCTGGGTGCGCGCCGACGGCCGGCCGAAGGGCTGCTCGATCCGGGTCGACGGCCGGTCGGCGCTCACCGTGACGGCCACCCCGAAGGAGGGCACGATCGACGCCCTCCCGGACGGCGGCGTCCCGGCGTCCGCGCTGCACACCTTCGGCACCGGCTCGCGCTCGGCCTCCTGGCCCACCGGCGCCGCGGCGGCCGAGTACTGCCCCGGGGCGGCCCTGCCCGTCCGGCACGTGGTGCTGGAGGTCTCCCCCGGTGAGGCCGCGCGGACCGGACGGCCGGACGCCGACCGGGCGGACTACGAATCCATCGCCCGGGACCTGTTCGACCGCTACCTGAAGGCGGTGTGCGCGTGAAGGCGTCCCCGACCACGGTCCGGCGGGCCGGCGTCGCCGCGGGCGTCCTCGCCCTGCTCGGCGGTGGCCTGGCCGGCTGGCACGCGTACCTGGAGGCCGCGGACCGACCCCCCTCTGCGGCGCTGACCCACGGCGAGTGCCGGGGCGCCCTGGCGGACGAGCGGGTCGGCCGGCTGCTCGGCCCGGTCCGCACGGTGACGGTGGAGACCGACTACTGGCCGGCCGAGGACGGCAGGCCGCCCCGGCTGCGATGCTTCGCCGCCGGGCCGGGGGAGCGCGCGCTCTCCTTCGAGGTCGAGGCGTCCCGCTCGGCCGAGGAGCGCGCCAACGCCCTCGCGCGGGCCCTCCCGGCGGGGGCGCGGCGGTTCGAGACCGGCGGGTCCGACCGGCGCGCGGCCGCCGTCCGTTTCGACTGCACGGTCAGGGCGCCGGGGGACGGGGCGGAGCGCCCCGCGTACTTCGTGGCCACCGCGAAGGCCGGACCGCGCAACGGGCACCCTGTGGAGGGGCCCGGCGAGCAGGAGATGGCCGACCTCGCCGTGGTGCTCGCCCGGCAGGCGGCGGAGCAGGTCCTGGGCTGCACCGGGCCGGTCGACTGGCCGAGCACGCCGGTGCGGTTCGCCTAGAAGCCTGATGAAGATCTTGCTGTTGGAGGGGTTGTCCTGTCTGGGACAGCCCCTCCAGCGCTATGTGGTTGCGGGGGCGATGGTCCAGGTGTGGCCGGTGCGGGTGAGTCCGAGGTTGATGAGGCGGCGGAGGTTGAGGGCGGCGGCGCGGTTGTGGAGCCAGGTGTTGTTCTTCAGGACGCCTCGGTAGGGGACGCGGCGGTTGCCCCGGGCGGTGAGCCATGCGATGGCGCGTTCCACCGGTGGCCGCCAGCGGCGGTATTCGGCCTGCCAGGTGGGGTCGGAGGCTTGGTCGCGGGCGGCTTTCAAACGGTCGTAGTGGGCGTGGACCTGGAGGGCGCGGCCGGTCTTGGAACGGGTGCACCGCTCGCGCAGGGGGCAGTGGGTGCAGAGCTTCTTGAACTGGGCGGTGCGGGCGCCGGCCGCGTCAGGGCGGCCGAGGGCCTTGGTGTGGCCGGCCGGGCAGGTGACGGTGGCGGCCCGGGTGTCGACGTGGAAGTCGTCACTGGTGAAGCCGCCGGGGACGGCGGGCCGCTGCGGCGGTGGCTTGACGACCGGGGTGTGGCCGTCGGTTTCGAGGGCTTCGCGCAGGTCGCCGGTGCCGTAGGCGGTGTCGCCGAGGATGGTCAGCGTCTCGCTCTCGTCGGCGAGCAGGTCCTGGGCGACGGCGGCCTCGTGGTTCTGCGCTCCGGTGCCGGCGGTGAGCTCGACTTCGGTGAGCAGGCCGGTCTCGGGCTCGAACGCGGCGTGGGCGCGGAAGCCCTCCTGGTGGCGGGTGCGGGTCTTGTGGATGTGCCGGGCCTCGGGGTCGACGGTGGACACGATGCGGTCGTGAGCGGTGCCACGGGCGATCCGCCAACGGCCGTCGCGACCGTCGGAGCCGTCGGCGACCTCCACGTCCTGACCGGCGACCAGGGCCAGCAGCCCGACCGCGTTGGCGGCCTTCTCGTCCAGCTGGCGTTCGGGCAGGCGGCCGAGCAGGTTGAGGGCATCGGTGACCAGGGCGTCGACCAGGTCGGCGCGGGCCCGCTCGTCGTTCCAGGCGATGCGGGGCTTGCCCGGGTCGGTGTAATCGTGGGCGGTGCACCAGGTGGCGGCGGTCCGCCCGGCGTCGGGGACGTCCCGGATCACCCGGCGGATCGCGGCGATCAGCTGGGTGACGGTGTCCTGGGTGGCCACCGCGTCGTCCAGCACGGTGGAGTCCAGCGCCCGCCGCTGCCTGCCCTTGAGGACGCCGGTCGCCGCCACTACCTGCCTGACCCTGGTGAACAACCGGTTCGGATCCGGCGAGCGCTGCAGCCGGCGGCGGAAGTAGGCCAGCAGCGACGGGTCGAACGCGGTGTCGTACAGGCCGAGCCCGCACGCGGCCTTCCACCGCAGGTCACACCGCAGCTGTTGGACCGTCTCGAAGTCCGACAACCCGTGCAGGCTCTGCAGGACCACGGTCGCCGCCAGGACCTGCGGCGGCATGCTCGGCCGTCCGTTCCGAGACGGGTACATGTCCGCGAACATCGAACCCGGGAACAGCGCCTCCCGGTGCTCGGCCAGGAACGCGAAGACACTCCCCGCCGGGATCAACTCCCGGCAGGTCTCCCACACATCCGGCCCGACCAGCTCCCCGGCCCATTCCCCCATCGCCACAGAGACGAGTCTGGCCCCACCACACGGACGGTGGGGCCAGAACCCAACATCTTCATCAGACTTCTAGGGCCGCTTCTTCGGACCTCGCCGGGCGGGCCGCCGCGTCGTACGGCGCGGCGGCCCGCCCGGAGCCGGCGTCAGGCCAGCAGGTCGGACTGGAGGGTGACGACCTGGCGGAAGGCGGCCGTGGGAACGCCCTTGGGGTTGGTCATCGTGACGACACCGAGGACGTCACCGGCCGACAGGTAGGCCAACCGGCCGGTGGGACCGGCCGGTGCGCTGCCGGCCGGGGTCTCGTGGATGGAGAGGTCGACACCGGAGACGGTGTCCCAGCCCTGGGCGGAGCCGACCCGCAGCCCCGGGACGTCCTTCGGATCGGCGTTGGCGCGCAGGTCGGCGAAGACGTCCCAGGCCTCGCTGGAGGAGCCGAAGCCGAGCAGCCGGATCTGGGTGCGGGTGCCGTCGGCCGCGGTCCACTCGCGGACGGTGGCCGTGCGGCAGGCGTCCTGCAGCAGCAGGATGCGCAGCTTGGCGGCCTCCTTCTGCTCGTCGGCGATGGCGTCGCAGGGCACCCACGCCGCAGCCGGGGCCGTCGTCGCGGCGCCGGAGGCGGACGGGGAGCCGGCCGGGCCGCCGCTCGGGCTCGCCGACGCGGTCGCGGACGGCGTCCCCGACGGGCTCGCCGAGGCGGCGCCGGAGGCGCTCGGGCCCGCCGCGGACGCCGTGGCGGTCGGCGACGGGAAGACCACGGGGGCGAGCGAACCGCCCGCCTCCTTGGGCGCGGGCAGGAGCAGGAACCGCAGGTCGGCGGCGTGCCGGCTCTTGCTGTCGCGCGGCGCCGCCTTGCCGGACGGCAGCGGCGGCAGGACCGGCGCCGGGAAGGTGTAGCGGCCGTCGTTCTTGGTGGCCAGGCCCGGCAGGTCGGTGCGCTCCGGTGCGGTGACGCCCAGCGCGGCGCCCGTACCGGCCAGGGCGAACACCAGGACGGCCGCGCTCCAGCGCACCGCCGCCCGGCGCCGTCGGGTGCGGCGGGCCGCCAGCTCCTCGGGGCTCGGCTGCGGGGCCAGCGGCGGCAGCGCCGTGGCGTCCGGGGCGCCCCAGGGGTTGTGCTCGGGCGCCACCGGGGCGCCGGGGGCCGGGGCCGCGGCGGTCGGCGGCGCGAACGGCGCCGCCGGGGCCGGGGTGGCCGGCGCCTCGGCGGCGGTCGCGGCCGGCGTCGCGTCGGCCGGGGCCGCCGCGGCGTCGTGCGGGGTGGCGTGGTCGGTCATGCGGACGCTCCCGGGCTGGCGAGGCGGTCGAGCTGCTGGGTGAAGAGGGCGACGATCCTGTCCTTGGGCAGCGGCGCCACGCCCTCGGCGTTCATGATCACGAGGAGGTCGCCCTCGGCCGCCGAGCACTCCAGGTAGTCGATCGGCGCGGACGGCGGAGCCGGCATCAGGTAGCAGTGCGCCTCGGGGTGCCCGGGGATCGTCGGGCCGATGCGGAAGAGGCCGGTGTCGCCGGTGAAGACGGCCGTGTACTCGTTCTGCTTCTGCACCTCCTGCTGGTTGAACTGGCGCAGCTTCATCCCGATGACCAGGTCGTCGCCCTTGGCCTTGTAGGTGCGCACGCCGGTGGCCTTGACGTGCAGGCCCTCCCAGTACTGGCGGAGCTTGTCCCGCTTGTCCTTGGGGATCTGCTGGAGCCCGTCGTCCAGCTCGGCGGAGAGCAGGTCGGCGCCCAGCTCGACGTCGTTGCCGTAGCCGCCCTCGTCCGGCCCGAGCGCGTAGCCGGCCGGCACGGGCAGCAGCAGGTCGCGCAGCGAGCCGAAGTGGTTGCCGTTGGACTTGGCGCCGAAGGGGGTCGCACTGGCGGTCGGCGCCAGCGCGGCCGTCGGCGCGGCGACGACCGCGGCGGGTGCGGGGTCGTCGTACCGGGTCTTGATGACGCCGATGCCGATCACCACGCCGACCAGGGCGGCCGCGACGACCGCGCCGGTGACCCGGAGGAGCCGGCGGCCGGAGACGGCCGGGGCGGCGACGGGCGCGGGCGCGGGTGCGGGTGCGGGCGCGAGTGCGGGTGCGGCGAACGGCTCGGGGGCCGGGGTCGGCTCCGGCGAGGCCGCCCCGGTCACGGTGCTGTCGGTCATACCAGCCGCTCCCACTGCTGCTTGGCGATGCCCTTCACGACATCGGGGTTCACCGACTCCGTGCCGAAGACCTTGATCTCCATCACCACGGTGCCGCGCTGGGCGTGCGCCGTCCCGAGGTAGTACTTCTCGGTGGTCTCGGCCCAGTACGAGGCCTCGGAGTCGACGTGGTAGCCGCCGTTGGCGTCGTCCGCGAACGGCTTGAGGTTGTAGCCGGTGGCCCGGGACTTCGCCTCGGCGGCGCGGTCCGCCGAGAACTGGATCAGCGAGACCCGGACCTTCAGCCCGTCCTGCTTCCAGTCGACCTCGACGGCCCGCCGGAACTCCTTGGCGTTCAGGGTCTTGAAGACCTCCGCCGACCGGCCGCTGCGCTCGGCGAGTTCGCCGACGGTGATCCAGGTCGGGGTGTCCGGGTAGTCGGCCCACGGGGTGGCACCGGCCGGGGCCGACATCAGCAGCTTCCGCAGGTCGCCGTCGATGGCGAGCGGCTTCGGCGCCGCCGCCGCGGCCGCACCCGGGTCCACCGCGGCGGCCGGGTACGACGGCAGGGCGACCTGGATCGGCGGCAGCGGCGTCGGCGGGCGGCCGGCCTGGATCGCGTAGCCGACGGCACCGCCGACCACGGCCCCGAGCAGCAGGCCGGAGACCAGCAGCAGCACCGGCCGCGGCCGGCGGGGCCGGCCCACGGGCAGCGGGGCGGCGGCCGGCGGGAACCCGGACGGCTCGGCGGGCGGGAAGGCGGGGGCTTCAGCCGGCGGGAAGGCGGCTGCGGCGGGCGTCTCGGCGGGCGCGGCCGCGGCGGGCGAGGACGGCGCACCCGGTGCGGCCGGTGCGGCCGGCTCCACGGGCTCGGGCGGCGCGACGGGCGCGGCCTGCGTGGGCGCGTCGGCGGCCGACGGCTCCACGGATTCGGTGGTCACGGAGTGGCTCCAGGAGGCGGGAAGGGTGACGTGGGACGGGACGGCGGTGGGCTCAGCCGCCGTTGGACAGCCACTCGCGCTGGCGCTTCATCAGTTCGCTCAGCAGGGCCTTGTCCGGGGCGCCCTTCACGTCGACGTCGATCGTGTACTGCACGTCGCCCTGGCTGGAGATGCCGGCCATCGAGCCGGTGTAGGCCTGCTGCTTGGGCTTGTCCAGGTAGCCGTGCGCCGCGGGGTCCCCGTCGATGTCGATCGGGTCCAGCTTCATGGTGTGGTTCTTGGCGAAGTCGCTCGCCCCGCCGGTCGTGGCGAACCGCATCAGGGTGACGGTGACCTCGGCCTTGCCGTCGGCGGTGCGGTACGTCCGGGTCGCGGCGTCCTTGTAGCCGTAGCTGCCGAGGATCCGCATGATGCCGTCCTGGTTGCCGAAGATGTCGGCCACCGCTTCGTCGTCCATCGTCATGCCGTCGACCGGCCCGTACGACTCGCCGCCGTCCGGGATCGGGAGCAGGAAGTAGCGCAGGTCGCCCTCGTGCTTGCCGCCCTTGACGGTGCCCTTGACCGTGCTCGTCGGCTTCGGCTCGGGGGCGGGCGGGGCCGTGGTCGGCGCGGTGCTCGGCGCCGCCGGGGAGGGCGGGGCGGACGCGCTCGGGCTCGACGTGGCGGTGGTCGGCGCGGCGGCGGGTGCGGTGACCGCGGCGGGCCGGGGATCCGGCTTGCCGACGGCCACCGTGACGACGGCGCTGGTCGCGGTGACGGCGAGCAGGCCCACGGTGGCGAGCGCGACACCGACCGCACGCGGCAGCCCGCGCGCCGGCGCGGCCGGCTCGGCGGAAACGAGCGTCGCGGCCGGTTCGGCGGCAATGGGCAGCACGGCCGGCTCGGCGGGAACGGCCGGAACAGCCTGGGTTGCTGACGCCCCCACCGTCGCCGGATCGGCGGCAGGCGGAACGTTTTCGGGCGCGGACAAGGAACTCCCCCGGAGGCATGTGGAATGTCGCGCGCGGGCCCCTCGCGGGCCACCCCCCGTGGCTCTTCGGGCCGACCGTCACGCGTCTCAGCTGGAATTATGAGAGCCGGTCCACACCACTGCCAATAAAATCAATCACCGCACTCCGCCACAATGATCAACTAATCGGACACGCCGTGATCGAACCGCAATGGGCGGATCGGCACCGTCCGCCGACCCGCCCCTCGGCGGATCAGGAGTGGGCGCGCTCGGTCAGCTCGACGACCTTGCCGGCGGAGTCGATCGCGACCTTGTAGTCCCCGCCCGAGCAGGGGTAGAAGCCCTTGCTGCTGGTCGGGTCGGCGAGGCACTCGCTGATGTGCTTCACCAGGTCGGCGAGGTTGACGTCCTTCGACGGGACCATCACGGAGTTGAGGTGACCCTTGACGGTGGGCGCGAACGGCGCGGTCTTGTCGGCGCCGGTCGGCTCGAAGACCACGTCGTTGACGCCGCACGCGGTCTTGGTGTCCTTGTAGACCAGCGTGGTGGTGCTGGTCCCCTTCACCGGGTAGATCCACTTCTGCCCGGCGGGCAGCGGCGCGGCGTCGCAGAAGCCCTCGGGCTCGTCGCTCGCGCCGGCCGAGGGCTTGCCCGTGCCGCTGGGCTTGGCAGCGCCACCGGGCTTGGCCGTGCCGGTCGCGCCCGGCTTGCCCGTCGGCGCGGCACCGGTCGGGGCGGCACCGGTCGGCGCGGCCGTGGCCGGGGTCGTGGCCGCGGGCTTGTCGGCGCCGCCGCCCCCGGCCTGGTCCGAGGAGTTGTCGGGACCGCAGGCGGTCAGCGCGGCCAGCGCGGCGGTGGCGGCCAGTCCGGCGCCGAGCATTCTCCGGAAAGCGGGCATGACGAAGGAACCCCCGTTGGTGACGCATGATCAGATGGTGAGGTGCGGCGGACAGACTAGCGTCTGCCGCCGACACCCCTCCCGGGCCCGGCCACCGCTCAGCCCAGCTGCGCCAGGCCCTCGGTGGCGATCCGCTCGAAGACGGCGAGGTCGTTGGCGAAGATCGAGTCCGGCACCGGCCAGTGGATCACCAGCTCGGTGACGCCCAGCTCCCGGTACGTGCCGGCCCAGTCGACGAAGGCGTCCAGCGACGCCAGCGGCTTCTCCGCGGTCGAGCCCTGGAGCAGCACCTTCTCCAGCGTCGCCACGTCCCGGCCGGTCGCCTCGCAGGCGGCCGTCAGCTTCTCGATCTGGCTCTTGACCACCGAGGGCGCCTGCTCCACCGGCACGTCGGCCGGCCCGCGAGGGTCGCCGTACGTCACCCAGCCCTGCCCGTACTCGGCGGCCAGCTTCAGCCCGCGCGGACCGGTCGCCGCCACGTAGAACGGCACCCGGGGCGTCTGCACGCAGCCGGGGATGTTCCGCGCCTCGACGGCCGAGTAGTAGGTGCCGGTCTCGGTGGTCGCGTCCTGGCGCAGCAGCTTGTCCAGCAGCGGCAGGAACTCCCCGAACCGGTCCGCCCGCTCCCTGGGCGACCACGCCTCCTGGCCCATCGCCGTCGCGTCGAAGCCCGTCCCCCCGGCCCCGATCCCCACAGTCAGCCGCCCGCCGGACACGTCGTCGACGGAGACCAGCTCCTTCGCGAGCGTCACCGGGTGCCGGAAGTTCGGCGAGGTCACCAGGGTGCCCAGCCGGATCCGCTCGGTCGCCGCGGCCGCCGCCGTCAGCGTCGGGACCGCCCCGAACCACGGCGCGTCCCGGAACGACCGCCAGGACAGGTGGTCGTAGGTGTACGCGGCGTGGAAGCCGAGGTCCTCGGCCCGTCGCCAGATCTTCTGCCCCTCGCTCCACCGGTGGATGGGGAGGATCACCGTGCTCAGTCGCATACCCGCGACCCTACGGTAGCCGTCGGCGGCCGGCGCCCTCCGACCTGACGAGGCACTACGGTGCGGAGCGGCCCCCCGTCGGATTCAACGCTGCAGCCAGGTGAGCAGGGTCGTCGCCGCGAACACCGTGGCCGCCGCCAGACAGACCGCGCGCGGGGTCAGCCACCCGGGGCCTCCCGGGACGGGCCCCGGGGGCCGGGACTGCGGGACCGGAGCCAGCAGCGCGTCCGCGAAGGCCTGGGCGGTCGACGGCCGGTCCGCCGGATCGACGGACATCGCGGCCCGCAGCAGCAGGACGACGTTCGCCGGGAGCTCCGTTCCGGCCGGGAGCGCCGGCAGCGTCCAGGCGGCCGGCTGGTCGGTCATCAGGGCCGTGGCGCGCCCGCCCGGGCCGAACGGCTTCTGCCCGGTCAGCAGTTCGTAGGCCACGACGGCCAGCGCGTACACGTCGGCCCTCCCGTCGAACCCGCCGGTCTGGAAGGCCTGTTCCGGCGCCATGTACGCGGGCGTGCCGGTGGTCACCGTCAGCCCGGACGCGTCGGCCAGTTGCTTCGCGCTGCCCAGATCCGCCACCAGCACCGCGGCGGGCGCGGCGTCGGTGGCGAGCAGCAGGTTGGACGGCTTGACGTCGCGGTGCACCACGCCCGCCTCGTGCAGGACCTGGACCGCGTAGCCCGCCTCCGCGGCCAGCCGCAGCGCCTCCTGCGGGTCGCACTGCCCGACCCGGTCCGCCAGGGTGCCGCCGCGTACGTAGTCCATGACGAAGTAGGGCCGGTCCTCCTGCACCCCGACGTCGTGCACCCGGACCACGCGCGGGCTGGCGATCCGGCGCAGCAGCCTCGCCTCCGCCAGGAACCGCTCGCGCACATCGGCGTTGACGGCCCAGTTCTCGGCCAGCACCTTCACCGCGACCTCGGTGTCGAGCTCCGGATCGTAGGCCTTCCAGACCGTCGCGAAGGAGCCGGCTCCGAGCCGCTCCATGAGGAGGTAACGGCCGAGCTTGCGCATGTGGCAGCATTCTGCCGGAGTCGGGGGGAGTGCGGAACTCCCCTCCGACGAGTGGGGTTCCGGGCGGGACGAAACGGGGGGATCCGGGTGTTCGAGGAAGGCGAGCTGGAACGGCTCGTGGCGGCTGCTCAGGCAGGTGACCCGGGGTCGATGGAGTACCTGCTGGCCAAGCTGCGGCCGGTGGTGCTGCGCCGCTGCTCGCGCTTCCTGCCCCACCACGCCGACGCGGAGGAGGCCGCACAGGACGCGCTGCTGTCCATCAGCACGCACCTGGGCGGGTACGGCGGCCGCGGCTCGTTCCTGGGCTGGGTGACGGTGATCGCCTCGAACGCCGCCCGGTCCACCTACCGCTCGATGCGCCGGCGCGCCGAGGACAGCCACGCCGACCTCCCCGAGTCCGTCGACCCGCGCACCACCAGCGTCATCGCCGGGACCCGGCTCGACCTGATGGAGGCGCTGGCCGCGCTGGAACAGCAGCACCCCACCCTGGTGGAGTCCTTCGTGCTGCGCGACCTGGGCGACCTGACCTACGTCCAGGTGGCCGAGGAGCTGGACGCCCCGTTGGGCACGGTCAAGGACCGCATCCACCAGGCCCGCCGCTTCATGCGCGAGCGCCTGGTCACCGGTCTGTGAGCGGCGGTCCCGCGGCGGGCGGCGGCCGCGTCGTCGTCCGGCGCCGGTCCGTCGTCGCCGCCCTGGTGGCAGCCGCCGTGCTCGGGCTGGCGACCGGCCGGTTCGTCCTGCCACCGCCCCCCGGCGCCACCGCGCACCCGGCAGCGCGGTCGGGTGCCGCGGTCGGCGGGGCGTCCCAGGGCGCGTCCGCTGCCGCGACGCCCGGCGGGTCCGGCCCGACTCCTTCGTCCTCGTCCTCCGCCTCCGCCTCCGCCTCCGCCTCGCCGACCGGTGCGACCGGGCCGGTGACGACCGCGAACCTCCTGGGACCCGCGGCGTTCGGCCCGGAGTTCGGCACCGGGAAGATCCACGTCACCGACCGGTACGGCGACGGGGCTTACGCCAACGCGGCCTGCACCGGCGAGAAGACCCTCACCCAGACCCTGGGCGGGCGGGGCGCCCACTTCCGCGGACTGACGACCAGCTCCCGCACCAGCCCCGACGACCCCACGGTGTCCGCCGAGCGCGACGGCCAGGTCGCCCGCGAGGTCGCCGCCGAGACCCCGAGCCCTTCCCGGGCGCAGAACTTCGCCGAGCGCCTGCTGCTGGAGGAGGTGCCCTGCCAGGAGGCGGTGCCGGGGCACTGGGTCTACGGCAGGACCACGACGGTGCAGCTCGCCCCGGACGTCACCGCGAGCTGGATGGGCACCTACCAGGGATCCCTCAACACCACCGGCACAGCGCCCGAGGGCAAGGAGCCCTGCGGCGGCATCGCCGTGCTGCGCAGCGGCACCCATTACGGGGTGCTGGAGGTCGATGCCTGCCTGGGAACGGCCGCGATGGACCGCGTCGTCAGGGCCGCTCTGTCACAGCTGTGAAACAGCGGGTCAGGGCTCCAACTTTCGCTCCACCGGCGGCATCTCCCCGGTTGTACGAGGACGCAGCAGGCGTCCCGACCAGCAGGGGGACCAGATGACCGAGAACGCCGTCCAGCAGAAGTCCGTCCGCCGCAACCGGCTCGCCGCCGCGGCCTGCTTCGCCGCCGCACTGATCACGGTCAGCGTCGTCGGCACCCAGTCGGCCACCGCCGACGGGGCCGCGCACAACGCCGCCGGCCGCACCCCGGTCGCCGCCCAGCCGGTGACCGCCGCCCAGCCGGCTGCGGCCGCGCCCCGAGTCGGCTCCGCCGGCCTCGTCCAGAGCGAGGACTTCCAGCAGGGCCTGAACCCGGTCGGCGCGACCGTTGCGCTGACCGGACGCCAGGCGCTGTCCGCGTGCTCCGGCGAGGAGACGATGCGCGACCTGACCAAGGACAAGGCCACCGCGTACGCGTCCGTGAACTGGAGCCTCGACACCCACGGCATGCTGACCGAGTCGGCCGCGAGCGCCCCCACCAAGGCCGCGGCCGACACCTGGGAGAAGCAGCTCGTCGGGCTCGTCGAGGGCTGCCAGGACGAGCCCGCCGGCCACTGGCACTACGGCGCGGCCCACACCCTGACCGTCGCCGGCGGCACCGCCCGCTGGTACCCGGCCTACAACGGCGACGGCGCCGTCAGCGGCGGGGTCGCGGTCCTGCGCAGCGGCACCCGGGTCGCCGTGGTCGAGCTCACCGGCCAGCCCACCAGCGCCCCGACCTACGTCGAAGGCATCGCCACCGCAGCGCTGAAGCGCCTTTCCTCCTGAACGCCGCCCGGCTCCGCCCGCCCCACCGGGCGGAGCCGGCCCCGGACACGAGCGCGGAGGCGGCACCCCGCACCGTACGCCGGGCCGCGGGGCGGAGCTCGCGGCCGGTGTCGCGCCGTCCGGCCGGTGGGCCTCAGGCACCGTCGCCGTGTGAGGACCAGACGCGAACGGCCGCCGGCGGTAGCACCCGGCCGAAGACGTTCCCGGCGAAGTGACCACCGGCCAGCAGGGTGTTCCCGTCCTCCAGGTCCTTGAGCAGCTGTTCGCGGGTGCGTACGCCCTGCTCGGGATCGACGTCGAAGACGAAGGCCCAGTGGCTCTCGGCGACCTGGACCTGGCAATGCATCACATCGCCGAGGATGATCAGCCGCCGGTCGCTCTCGCCGCCGGGGTCGGTGACGACCAGGCTGGTGTGGCCGGGGGTGTGCCCGGGCGTGGCCAGGGCGCGCACGCCGGGAGCGATTTCGTCCCCGTCGGCGACGAAGGCGATCCGGTCGGCGAGCGGGACCTGCACCGCAGCGGCGTCCGGGCCGGGGAACGCGCCCTTGCCCGCCCAGTACCGCCACTCGGCCTCGCACACGAGGTGCCGGGCCCCGGCGAACGTGAGGCCGGTGAGCCGTGCGTCGGCGGGACAGTCGGGTGCCGGCGCGACATTGCTGGTCCACCCCACGTGGTCGTGGTGGAGGTGGGTGTAGACGACGGTGTCGACGTCCTGCGGTGTGAGCCCCTCTCCGGCGAGGGACTCCAGCAGCCGGCCGCCCTTGAACTCCGCGATCCCGGGAACCGCGAAGTCGACGGCGCCCAGACCGAGGTCGACCAGGATGACCCGCTCCCCGGTGCGGATCAGGAACGAGCCGATGCTGACCGGGAACCGGCCGTCGCCGTCGAGGAACTCGGCGTGGGTGGCCCAGCCACCCGGGAGGCTGTCCGGGAAGAACGCGGCCGGATCGAGCCATCCGTGGCCGTCCGGCAGGTAGGTGACCGTCGTGGCGCCGATGGCGGTCTTCGCACGGGGTGCGGGCAGAACCATGGTGGTACTCCACATCCTTGGGCTTGGGCTTGGACTTGGGCTCGGGCTCGGGCTTGGACTCGGGCTCGGGTTCGGGCGAGAGCGGGGGGACCGCGCCTTGAGCGGTCCGCCGGACGGGGCCGGGGCCTACAGGCCCTGGAGCGCGGAGCGCGTCGGCTCGAACTCGATCACGTCGTAGGTGACGGCGCCGGTGCGGAGGAACGGGTCCTCGGCGATGACCTTCTCGATCGTCTCCCGGCTGTCGGCCCGGGCCAGGATCACGCCTCCGGTCCTCGGCACCCGGCGCCCCGTCAGGAGGAAGACACCGGCGGCGATGTTCCGGTCGACGTACTCGTAGTGCTCCGGCAGCAGTGCGTCGAGCCGGTCCAGGACCCCGTCCTGGTAGGTCAGCAGCAGAACGAACATGCCTGCAGGTAACGCCTGTTCGCCGTGGGCCGTCCACGAGGCGGAGCCTCACGCGGCTGAGCCGCTGCCTAACACGCCAGCATGCGGGCGATCGCGCGCAGCCCCGAGTGGGCCACGTCACTCGTCCAGGCGAGCGCCAGGCGCAGCCGGGGCGGGTCCTGCGCAAGCGGGCGCCACGTCAGTCCCGGTTCCGCCACGACGGGTCGGGGCCGCAGCGCGACCACCTGGTCGCCGGAGATCAACTCGGCCAGCAGCAGCGCACGGCGCGGAGCCACGGCACGCACGGCGGGCCGCCATCCGGCGGCGTGACAGGCGGCCAGTACGGCATCGTGGTAGCCCGGGGCCAGCTCCCGGCGGAACCAGAGCAGTTCCTGCCCTTCCAGATCGGCCCAGTCGACCGCGTCGCACGCGGCCAGCGGATGCTTGGGGCACAGCAGCACGCCCAGCGGTTCGTCGTGGATCACCACCGACTCGAGCCCGTCCGCGTCGACCGGAAGCGTCAGCACGCAGCAGTCCAGTTCCCGGCGACGCAGACGCACGAGCTGCTCGGCGGAGCCCGCGTCCTCGAACACCAGCGCCACGCCGGCCTCCCGGGCGACCGTGCGGAACCGTCGCGGCAGTTCGGGCGGCACGCCCGGCGGTACCCCGACCGTCCACACCCGCGCGGCCGAGGCCGCCGCCGCCACCGCGCGCATGCCGCGTTCCGCCGCCGCCAGCGTCGCCCGCGCCTCGGGCAGCAGTGCCGCGCCCGCAGCCGTGAGCGTCATCCCGGCCGGAGAGCGCGCGAACAGGGGCACGCCGAACTCCGCTTCCAGCGAGCGGATCTGCTGGCTCAACGACGGGGACCTCAAGCCGAGCCGCTGCGCCGCCCGCCCGAGGTTCTCCTCCTCGGCAACGGCGCAGAAGTACCTGAGCTGCCGCAGCTCCATGGGCCACCTCCCCGCCCACCATCATCCCAAGCCGCCCTGCCTCCCGGCCGACGGACGCCATGAGCAGGGCTGCTCCCGAAGCACCCGCGACCCTGCGTTCCGGCTGTCCGGGCCGCTGTCACTGCAGGTGGGAGCGGGTGCGGGTGGGGGTGGGCGGGGCGGATAGGGGCCGGATAGGCGGGTGGTAGCGGCGCCGGTTCGAACGGATAGGCGGGGCCGGGAGAGTGGTTCTCACCAAGGCGAGCTCCGCCGAATCGTGAGGACTCGGAAAGATGATCGATTACCAGACCCGCCCGGCGTCGAGGGGGGCGACGTCCCCCGATGCCGCTGTGCTCAGCACGGTCGTCAAGCGCTTCACCAGCGCGAAGGGCGAGGAGTTCACCGCCGTGAACGGCCTGGATCTGCGGATCCGGCGCGGCGAGATCGTGGCGTTCCTCGGACCCAACGGCGCCGGCAAGTCGACCACCATCGACATGCTGCTGGGGCTGACCCGGCCCGACTCGGGAACGGTCGAGCTGTTCGGTCTGCCGCCGCAGCAGGCGGTGCGCGACGGACGGGTGGCTGCGGTCCTGCAGTCGGGGGGCCTGCTCCCGGACCTGACCGTGGGCGCGACGGTCCACATGCTGGCCTCGCTCCACCCCGCCGCCGACGCCGAGCAGTGCATGCACCGGGCCGGCGTCGCCGAGCTGCGCGACCGCCGGGTCTCCGCCTGTTCGGGCGGTGAGCAGCAGCGGCTCCGGTTCGCCCTCGCACTGCTGTCGGACCCCGAGTTCCTGGTCCTGGACGAGCCGACCGCCGGGATGGACGTGTCGGCCCGCCGGGAGTTCTGGGCGGCCGTCCGCGAGGACGCCGGGCGCGGTATGACGGTCATGTTCGCCACGCACTACATGGAGGAGGCGGACCAGTTCGCCGACCGCGTGGTGATGATCGACAAGGGCTCGGTGGTGGCCGACGGTTCGGCCTCGTCGATCCGCGCCGCGATCAGCGGGCGCACGGTCTCCGCGGTGCTCGGCCTGTACGAGGCGGAGTTGGTGGCCCGGGCGGCCGGCGTCCGCTCCAGCACCGTCCGCGGCGAGCGCCACTACTTCAACTGCACCGACTCGGACTCCCTGCTGCGCGTGCTGGTCAACGAGACGTCGGCCACCGGGATCGAAGTGGCCCCCCGCAGTCTCGAAGAGGCCTTCGTGGCCATCACCACCAACGGCCGCACCGTCCAGAAGGGGATCTGATGGCCTCCCTCACCGCGTCGGGCGCCCGCCCCGGCACCTCCGCGTTCAGCGGGGTGAACCCCACCTTCATCCGCTACGAGCTCCGCCGGCGGTTCAACCGCCAGACCACGATCTTCACCGTCCTGCTGCCGGCGGTGCTGTACCTCGCCCTGTTCCGCACCAGCCCGAACGGCGCGACGCTCCCGCACGGGAACTTCGCCGCCTGGATGATGATCGGCCTGGCGGTGTACGGCGCCGCGACGGCCGCCACCAGCTCCGCCGCGACCATCTCGGTCGAGCGCGCGTCGGGCTGGATGCGCACGATCGCGCTGAGCCCGCTCACCCCGCCCGGGTACCTGCTCGTCAAGGTGGTCTGCTCGGTCCTGATGGCCGGCGTCCCGGTGGCCATCGTCGGTGTGCTCGGCACCCTCACCGGCGCCGAGGCCGACGCCGGCGTCTGGGTGACGTCGCTGCTGGTGGCCTGGCTCGGGGCGGCGGTGTTCGCCGCGCTCGGCATCGCGATGGGTCTGGCGCTCAAGCCCGACGTCGTGATGCACATGCCCGGCCTGACCATGACCGCGCTCGCCTTCCTGGGCAACCTGTTCATCCCGCTCAGCGGGACCATGCTGGAGATCTCGCGGTTCACCCCGATGTACGGGGTCGCGACCCTCGCCCGCTACTCGCTCACCGACGGCTACTCGTTCAGCGGCGAGCACTCCAGCCTGGCGGGCGCCGTCTTCAACATCGTCGCCTGGTTCGCCGGCTTCTCGTTCATGGCGATCCGCCGGTTCGCCAAGAGCACCGGCCGCCAGTAGCCCGGCCGCCGGTCGGACCCGGCCGCCAGGAGCCCGGCGGGTGCCGGCCCACCCCGGACGGCCGGCACCCGCCGCCGGGCACCGCACCACCACCCGGACCGCACCACCACCACTACCTGGACCGCACCGGGCGCCTGGCGCCGTGCGAAGGGCACCACACGAAAGGGGGATAGAACACATGTTCGCAATTCTTGCGCCGGGCCAGGGCTCCCAGACCCCTGGCATGCTGGCCGGCTGGCTGCGCGACCCGCTCCACGCCGAACGCATCCGCGACTGGTCCGAGGCCGCCGACTGCGACCTGGCCCACCTGGGCACCAAGGCCTCCGCCGCGGAGATCGCCCGCACCGAGAACACCCAGCCCTTGCTGGTCGCCCAGGGCCTGCTGGCCCACGGCGTGCTGGCCCGGACGGCGCCCGAGGGAAGCACGGTGGCAGCCGGCCATTCCGTCGGCGAGCTCACCGCGGCCGCCTTCGCCGGGGTGCTGAGCCCCGCCGACGCCGTCCGGCTGGCCGCGATCCGTGGCCGCGCCATGGCCGCGGCCTGCGCCGAGGCACCCACCTCGATGGCGGCGGTGGTCGGCGGGGACGAGCCGCAGGTGCTGGCCCGGATCGCCGAACTCGGCCTCACCGCGGCCACGTTCAACGGCCCCGGCCAGATCGTGGCCGCCGGGCTCACCGAGCGCCTGGAGCAGCTGGCCGCCGCGCCGCCGCCCTCCGCGACGGTCAAGCCGCTGCCGGTCGCCGGCGCCTTCCACACCCCGTACATGGAGTCGGCGCGCCGGGCCGTCGCGGCCGCCGCCGCCACGATGCGCTTCGAGCGGCCGGACCAGCTCCTGCTCTCGAACGCGGACGGCGCGGTGCTCACCGAGCCGGAGGAGATCCGCCGGCGGCTGGTCGACCAGGTGGTCCGGCCGGTGCGCTGGGACCTCTGCCTGCGCACCCTGGCCGAGCCGGCGCCGGAGCTCGCGGTCTCGCTGCCGCCGGCCCGCACCCTGGCCAACATCCTCAAGCGCCAGTTCCCCGGCCTGGAGGTGCTGTCCGTCAACTCGCCCCGGGAGCTCACCCGGGCCCACGAGCGGCTCGGTGCCGCGATCGGCAGAGGAGAGCCCGCCCGTGCTGGTGTCTGACCTGCTCACCCGCCCGCGCGCCGAGCGCGCCGACCACCCCGCCGTCATCGACGCCGACGGCTCCCTCGACTACCGCGGGCTCGGCACCGCCGTGGACCGCGCGGCCGGCTGGCTGCGGGGCCGGGGCGTCACCACCGGCGACCGGGTGGTGTACACCGGCGGCAACGACCGCGCCTTCCTCGCCCTCTTCTACGCCACGCTCCGGATCGGCGCCGTCTTCGTGCCGGTGCACCCGGAACTGACGGACGCCCAGGTCGGCCACATCGTCGAGGACTGCAGCGCCGCGCTGGCGCTCTGCCCGCCCGCCGCGGGCCGCGCCGCCGGCCGCACCGTCGAGGTGGCGCAGGCCTGGCAGGAGATCCTGGCGACGCCCGCCGACGACTTCGCCGCCGACGTCCCGGACGACAGCACGGCGATGCTGATCTACACCTCCGGCACCACCGGCCGGCCGAAGGGCGTCGTCTGCCCGCACCGGCAGATGGTCGCGGCGGTCGGGGCGGTCAACGCCCGGCTGCAGTACCGCGCGGACGACGTGGTGCTCTGCCGGCTGCCGCTCTCCTTCGACTACGGGCTCTACCAGGCCCTGTTCTGCGCGCTCACCGGCAGCACGCTCGTCCTCGCCCAGCGCGGCCACGACGTCGGCCTGCTGCGCGTCATCGAGCGGCACGGCGTGACGGTCGTCCCGCTGGTGCCGTCGCTGGCGCAGATGCTGGCCCTGCTCCAGGGCAAGCTGCGCCGGCCGACCGGGGTCCGGCTGTTCACCAACACCGGTGCCCGGCCCGGCCGGGCGGTGATGTCCGAGCTGCTGGAGCTCTTCCCCGGCTCGGCCTTCGCGTCGATGTACGGGATGACCGAGTGCAAGCGCATCTCGATCCTCGACCCGGCCGAGTACGCCGCGCACCCCGACTCCGTCGGGCCGCCGATCCCCGGCGACCGGGTGCGGATCGTGGACGCCGAGGGGCGGACGGTCGCCCCCGGCACGATCGGCGAGATCGTGGTCTGGGGCCCGACCGTGATGGCCGGCTACTGGGGGATCCCGCTCGACGAGCAGAACCGTTTCGTCCGCCGCACCGACGGCACCCTGGAGCTGCACACCGGCGACCGCGGCCACCTCGACGAGGACGGCCGGCTCTACTTCGCCGGCCGCGACGACGACGTGATCAAGCGCCGCGGCATCCGGCTCGCCCTGACCGAGATCGAGGACGCCGCCGAGCGGATCCCCGGGGTGACCGCGGCCGTGGCCCTGAAGCCCGAGCCCGAGGACGGGCCGCTGCACCTCGCGGTGCGGAGCCCGCTGGCGCCGGAGGAGATCCGCGCCCAGCTGGCCCGGCAGCTCGACCACGCCCGGATGCCCGACCTGATCGTCCCGATCGACGCCGTACCGCTGACCGCCAACGGCAAGCCCGACCGCGCCGCCGCCAGGCGCCTGATCGACCCGCCGGCCGCCGCGCCCGCCACCACGACCCCCTTCGCACAGACGAGGACCACCCATGAACCAGTCGCAGTTTGACCAGCTCGTCGAGCGCGTCTGCGCCGTCCGGGTCACCGACCCGCAGACCCCGCTCGTGGACCTGGGCGTGGACTCGCTCCACACCATCGCCCTGGTGATGGCCGTCGAGGAGGAGTTCGGGATCGAGGTCGACCCCGACGCGCTCGCCGACCCCGCCCTCGCCTCGCCCGCCGGCCTGCTGCAGTACGCGCAGGCGCAGGCCGGCGCCGCGGCCCCGGCCGCGGTCTAGGGACCTGGACACCGATACCCATGTGGACCGACACCAGACCCGCGGCCGAGATGCCACGGCTCTTCGAGCGGGGCGGGGACCTGATCTCCTTCGCGGGGGGCCTGCCCGACCTGGACGTCCTCCCGCTGGAGGCGATCTCCGGTCAGCTCTCCCGCCTCGTCCGCCTCGGCGGGAAGCTCGCCTTCCAGTACACGACCCCGCACGTGGCCAAGGCCCTCGTCCCGGCCGTCACCGACCTGATGGCCCGTGAGGACGGCCGCGCCACGGCCGAGACCCTCGTCCCCACCAGCGGCTCCCAGATGGGCCTGATGGCCGTCGGCCTCGGGCTCGCCTCGCCCGGCGAGACCGTCCTGGTCCAGACGCCCGCCTACCCGGGCGCCACCGCCGCCTTCCGCACCGCCGGCCTCGACCTGAGCGCCGTGCCGTCCGACCGGGACGGCCTGGACCTCGACGGGCTGCGCCGCACCGTCCTCGCCCTCCGGGCCGACGGGCGCACCGCGCGGCTGCTCTACTGCAACCCGACGCACCAGAACCCGACCGGGGCCACCATGCCGGTCGAACGCCGCAAGGAGCTGCTGGCGGTCTGCCGGGAGCTGGACCTCCTCGTCATCGAGGACAACCCCTACGGCCTGCTCTCCTTCGACGGCAGCACCACCACCGCCCTCCAGGCCCTCGACCCGCAGAACGTGGTCTACCTGGGCACCTTCTCCAAGATCTTCGCCCCGGGCCTGCGCTGCGGCTGGATCGCCGCACCGGAGCACCTGGTGCCGGCGCTCAGCCGCACCACCGAGGTGATCGCCCTCTCGCCGTCCGCCCTCGCCCAGGCCGCGCTCGCCGCGTTCCACACCCGGGGCGGCTGGAGCGACCTGATCGACGGTTACCGGGCGAGCTACCGCGAGCGCTGCGCCCTGATGGCCGACGCGCTGGAGCGCGAGCTCGGCACCGACGGCCCCTGGCAGTGGGAGCGCCCGGACGGCGGCTTCTACATCTGGCTGCGCCACCGCGACGGCGTGGACACCGGCCGGTTCACCGCGGCCGCCGCCGAGCGGGGCGTCTCCTTCGTCCCCGGCAGCCACTTCGGGATCGGCGGCGAGCACGCCGACGGGCTGCGGCTCTGCTTCAGCCACGTGCCGCGCGGCCGCATCGCCGAGGGCGTCGCCCGGTTGGCCGGGGCGCTCGCCGCGCCGGCCGCTCCCCCGGAGGGCGGGTCCCGATGACCGACACGCTCGCGGCCGCCCGCGCGGTCGACTGGTCGGAGTTCGGCCCGTCCCGGCCGCTCGGCGACTCGCACTGGCGGGTCTGGGGCGTCGGCCTGCTGCGCAACGCCGGCTTCCCGGTCTCCGGGCTGGACCGCCTCGGCGGACGGCACGCGGTGCGCGCGGCCGCGCTCCTGGACGGCGGCGCGGCCGACCACGACGCCTTCGAGGCGGCCTACCGGGCCGACTGCGACGCCGAGACGGAGCGGCTGGCCCGGCTCGCCACCGACGGCAAGGTCCGCCGGGCCATCGCCTGGCAGAACCGCACCGTCTACCAGGTCCTCGACTCCCTGGCGTCCGGCCGGGGCAAGGAGTCCAAGCGCCGCCAGCGCGAGCGCACCCTGGCCATGTACTGGCTGCGGTACTGCGCCAAGGCCGAGACCATCGGCTTCTTCGGCCCGGGGGCGTGGATCTCCGTCGGCCGGGGCCGGCGCGCCATCGACTTCGAGCCCGGCCCGGCGCTCACCTCGGCGAGCCGGACGTCCTTCGAGCGCTGGACGATCGCCGCCCTGGGCGAGTGGATGTCCGAGCAGCCCGGCGCGCGCTGGTGGTTCCCGCCGGTGCTGCGGCCCGACGTCCACCTCGACGGCGACCGGCTGGTGATGCCGGGCCGCAAGGTGGTCCGGCTGCGCGGGGACGACGTCCAGGTGCTGCGCCGCGCCGACGGCGACCGCAACGGCGAGGCCATCGCCGACGTGCTGGCGGCCGAGGAGCAGTGGGATGCCGCGACCGCCCGCACCCGGGTGGAGAAGGTGCTGGGCCGGCTGCTGAAGCAACGGCTGATCGCCTGGGACGCGAACGTCCCGGTCGACGTCCGCGCCGAGGAGGTGCTGCGCCGCCGGGTGGCCGCCATCGGCGACCCGGAGCTGTTCGTCCGGTACGACGCCGTGCTCGCCGAGCTCGGCCGGCTGCGGGACGGGATCGACCGCGCGACCACCGCCGAGGAGCTGGTCGAGGCGCTCGACCTGCTCGACGGCTTCTTCGTCCGGACCACCGGGCAGGCGGCCTCCCGCGAGGAGGGCAAGGCGTACGCCGGCCGGACGCTCTGCTACCAGGACTCCCTCCGGGACTGCCGGATGGACCTCGGGCAGGACTTCCTCGACGGCATCGCCCGCCCGCTGGCGCTGGTCGCCGACGCGGCGGACTGGTTCGGCAACCGGCTCGCGGAGCTCGTGGAGGCGGAGGTCGCGGCGCTGGTCCGGGCCGCCGCCGAGCGCCACGGCACGGTGACGCTGGCCGACGTCTGGCCGCAGGTGCTGGCCCTGTTCTGGGGCGAGAACGCCGCCCCGGTGCACGCGGCGACCCGCGAGCTGGCGCTGAAGTGGCGCGAGGTCATCGCGCTGGACCCGGACGCCCCGGCGTCCGAGCCGGTCCGGCTCTCGGTGGCCGGGATCGAGGAGCGGGCCCGCGCGGTCTTCGCCACCGGCCCGGTGCGCTCGCCGCACCTGGCGGTGCACAGCCCGGACCTGCAGGTGGTCGCCCCGTCCGTGGACGCGGTCAACGCCGGCGACTACACCGTGGTGCTGGGCGAGCTGCACGCCTGCCTGGCCACGCTGGACCTGCCCTTCCTGGACTGGACCGCCGACCGCGGGTCGCTGCGCGACAAGGTCAACGCGGCGATCGGCGCCCCGCGGCTGGTGCCGCTGCTGCCGGTCGGCTGGAAGCGCAACAGCGGCCGGATGGTGCCCGCGCCGATCGGCGCCGGGGACCGGCTGATCGGCTTCACCCGGGCACCGTTCGACGAGCGGGACCGGATCGACCCGGCCGCCGCGATCACGCTGGCGGAGGCGGACGGCACCGTCACCGCCACCACCCCGGACGGGCGCGGCTGGAGCCTCCCGGAGCTGCTCGCGGTGCTGATCTCGATCATCGCCTGCGACGCCTTCAAGATCGGCCTGGACCGCCCGCACGCCCCGCGGGTGACCCTCGACGACCTGGTCCTGTTCCGCGAGACCTGGCGGCTGCGGGCCGAGGAGGTCGGGCTGCCGGCCAAGGCGGACCGGCACCGCGACTACCTGGCGGTGCGCCGCTGGGTCACCCGGCACCGGCTGCCCGAGCAGGCCTTCGTGAAGTTCCCCGAGGAGACCAAGCCGTCCCTGGTCGACTTCACCAGCCCGACGCTGGTGCTCTCCTTCGCCAACCTCGTCCGCCGGGCGCGGCAGGCCGACCCCGGGGCCGTCGTGACCGTCAGCGAGCCGCTGCCGGCCCCCGAGGACTCCTGGCTGCCGGACGCCGACGGCGAGCGCTACGTGAGTGAGCTGCGGCTCCAGATCAGCAGGAAGGTGCCGGAATGACCGTCCTCGTCCCCGACGACGCGGCACTGCGGGTCCGCCCGACCCGCCCGCCGCGCCCGTCGGACCCCGACATCGTCGCCACGATCGGCGGGACCCCGCTGATCGCCCTGGACCGGCTCTTCCCGCCCAACCGGTTCCAGGTGTACGCCAAGTGCGAGCGCTTCAACCCCGGCGGGAGCATCAAGGACCGCGCCGCCAAGTCGATGATCGAGCACGCCATCGGCACCGGCCGGCTGGTGCCGGGGGTGTCCACGGTGGTGGAGTCCTCCTCCGGCAACCTCGGCATCGCGCTCGCGCAGCTCTGCAACTTCTACCGGCTCAAGCTGGTCTGCGTGGTCGATCCCCGGACCACCGCGCAGAACCTGTCCATCATGCGGGCCTACGGGGCCCGGGTGGAGGTCGTGGAGCACCGCGACCCGGCCACCGGCGAGTTCCTGCCGGCCCGGATCGCCCGGGTCCGGTCGCTGCTGGAGAGCGTCCCCGACGCCTACTGGCCGAACCAGTACGCCAACGAGTACAACGCCCGGGCGCACCACACCACGATGAGCGAGATCTGCGAGGCCCTGCCGGGCGGACCGGACTACCTCTTCCTCGCGGCCGGCACCTGCGGCACGCTGCGCGGCTGCGCCGAGTACATCCGGGACAACGGCCTGGCCACCCGGGTCGTCGCGGTGGACGCCGTGGGCAGTGTGATCTTCGGCCCGCCGGAGCCGTGGGAGAACTCGCACAAGCGGACCATCCCGGGCCACGGGGCGGCGGTGGTCCCGCCGCTGCTGCTGCCGGGGCTGGCGGACCGGGTGGTCAAGGTGACCGACTCCGAGTGCATCCGCGGCTGCCGCCGGCTGCTGGCCCAGGAGTCGATCCTGGCCGGCGGGTCCTCCGGCGCGGTGATCTCCGCGCTGCTGGGCGCCCCCGACTGGATCGAGCCCGGCGCCACCTGCGTCGCGGTGCTGCCGGACGGCGGCGACCGCTACCTCGACACCATCTACGACGACCAGTGGGTGGAGTCCTACCTCCGGCAGTACCTGCCGGACCACGACCAAGAAAGGAGTGAGTCATGAGGATCCTCGGTCGCGACGACGTCCGCGCCGCGCTGGCGGGTCTGGACTCCACCGTCCTCGACTCCGTGCGGACCGCCTACGTCCTGCACAGCCAGGGCCAGTCGGACCTGCCGTTCTCCACCTTCCTGCGCCCGCTGGGCCGCCCGGACTCGCGCATCATCGCCCTGCCCGCCTACCTGGGCGGACCGGCCCCGGTGATGGGCCTCAAGTGGATCTCGTCCTTCCCGGAGAACGTGAACCGGGGCATGCAGCGGGCCTCCTCGCTCTGCATCCTGAACGACCTGGAGTCCGGCTACCCGGTGGCCCTGATGGAGGGCAGCCAGATCTCCGCGGTGCGGACCGCGGCCAGTGCCGCGCTCGCCGGCGGTCTGCTGTCCGCCGGCCGCCCGGTGCGCACCGTCGGCCTGATCGGCTGCGGCACCATCAACCACCGCGTCATGTCCTGCCTGGCGCAGGTCCACCCGGACATCGAGACCGTGCTGCTCCAGGACGCGTTCCCGGAGCGGGCCAAGGTCTTCGCGGCCGAACTGGCCGCGGAGTACCCGGGGATCGCCTTCCGGGCCGTCGACGTGGCCACCGCGCTCGGCGCCGAGACCGTCAGCATCGCCACCACCGACTCCAGCTACTGGCTCGACCTGGCCGACTACCCGGACCGGCCGCACGGCCAGGTGATCCTGCACCTGTCGCTGCGCGACCTGAGCCCCTCCTCGGTGCTCGCCGCCCACAACGTGGTGGACGACACGCAGCACGCCGTCCGCGAGCAGACCTCCCTGCACCGCGCCGAACAGCAGGTCGGTCACCGGGAGTTCGTGCACGCCGAGATCGGCGCGCTGCTGGACGGGCGGACCGGTCCGGCCACCCTCGCCCGCACGGTCGTCTTCTCCCCCTTCGGCCTGGGCGTGCTGGACCTCGCCGTCGCCGAGGCGGTGCTGAACGCCGCCGTCGCGGCCGGCCTCGGCACCGAGGTCGAGGGCTTCGACCCGGGCAGCCACAAGGTCACCTCGACGCTCACCGGGAGCGCGGCATGAGCGCCCCGGGACGCCTCTTCGCCGAGGGCACCAGGGCCCTGGTCACCGGCGCCTCGCGCGGGATCGGCGCGGCGATCGCGATCGCCCTGGCCGAGCACGGCTGCGACGTCGCCCTCAACTACCGCAACAGCGCCGGGAAGGCCGAGGAGGTCGCGGAGCGGATCCGCGCCCTCGGCCGGCGGGCCCTGCCGGTCAGGGCCGACGTCTCGGACGAGGCGCAGGTCGCCGCGATGTACAAGGAGATCCGCGGCGCCTGGGGCAACGTCGAGGTCGCCGTCCTCAACTCCGGGGTGACCGCCGACGGCCACATGGCCGCGATGAGCTCCGCGAAGTGGCAGGAGGTCATCGGCACCAACCTGACCGGCGCCTTCCTGACCGCCCGCGAGGCGACCAAGCAGATGTACGCCTCCGGCGGGGCGATCGTCATGATCGCCTCCACCAGCGGCATCGCCGGCCGGGTGGGCCAGGCCAACTACGCCGCCAGCAAGGGCGGGGTGATCTCGATGGCCAAGACCCTGGCGTACGAGACCGCCGGCCGCGGCATCCGGGTCAACGTCGTGGCGCCCGGGTTCATCGACACCGACATGGTGAAGAAGGTGCCGCCGGCGCAGCTCAAGGAGGCCGCCCGGGCGATCCCGCTCGGACGCATGGGGACCGCGGAGGAGGTGGCCCAGGCGGCCGTCTTCCTGGCCAGCCCCGCCGCTTCGTACATCACCGCCAAGGTCCTCACGGTCGACGGCGGAATGCTCTACAGCTGACCGATCAGCCGGTCACGAAACCGACCTGACGATCCATCACCCAACCCGGAAAGGGACCACCATGTCCGTCGCCACCTTCGAGGACGTCCGCGCCCAGGCCGAGCAGCGCCTGGAGAAGAACATGAAGATCAAGTCGATGATCATCGACCGCCTCGGCCTGGACGCCGAGCCCGAGGTCGTCTCCGACAACCAGCCGCTGTTCGGCCGCGGCCTGGAGATGGACTCGCTGGACACCCTGGAGATCGTCGTCATGATCAACAACGAGCACGACGTGCTGATCAGCGACGACGACTTCGAGGCCTTCGGCTCGATCAACGCCCTGGTCGACTTCATCGAAGCCCGCGAGGTCTGATCATGACGATCGCGCCGGAGACCGCGCCCGCGCGCCGGGCCGCAGCGGCCGGGGAACCGAAGCAGACCTTCAGCTACTCCTCGGACGACATCAAGCGGATGCTGCCGCACCGCTGGCCGATGCTGATGATCGACCGCGCCTACGACGTCGTGCCCGGCGTCTCCGGCCGCGGCATCAAGAGCGTCTCGGTGAACGAGCCGTTCTTCGCCGGCCACTACCCGGACCACTCGATCATGCCCGGCGTGATGATCGTCGAGGCGATGGCCCAGCTGGTCGCCGTCGTGTACGTGGCCGAGCTGCTGGAGGCGGAGAACCCCGGCACCGGCGACCCCTCGGCCAGCGTCGGCTACCTCGGCTCCATCAGCTCGATGAAGTTCTCCCGGCTGGTCGTCCCCGGCGACCAGCTCCGGCTGGAGGCCAAGCTCGGCCAGAAGCTCGGCGGGCTCCGCTCGGTCTCGGTCCGGGCCAGCGTCGGCACCGAGCCGGCCGCCGCCGGCTCCCTGATCGTCACCACCGAGCGCAAGGGCTGACCGCCCGCCGGGCCGGACCCCCACCCATCGGAACCAGAAGACAAGGAGGTGTGGAATGTCCATCACGATCCGCCCGTACCAGGAGGGCGACGCGCACGACATCGCCGAGCTCTACAACCGTCACCGCGACAACCCCAACCCGGTGGCCGGCGGGATCGGCGGCGACGAGCTGGAGCGCGAGCTGACCGAGCGCGACACGGCGACGTTCCTGGTGGCCGTCGACGACGGGCGGGTGGTGGGCACGTTCGGGCTGTTCCACAGCACCGGACGGCGGTCCGCACGGGCCGGCGAGCTCATCGCGGACATGTTCTTCGTCGCCCCCGCCTACCGCAACGGCGTGATCACCGGACGGTTGTTCACCGAGGCGGTCGAGTGGATGATGAAGTGCGGCTGCCTCGTGCTCCGACTGACCGTCAACCCGGCCAACACCGTGGCCTTCCGGCTGTACCGCCGGGTCGGCTGCGTCTCCGTAGGCGAGACCGTGCCCGGCGAGGACGGCAACGTCGAGCTGCACAACTACATCCCGCTGATCCTCCGGAGCGTCTTCGCCGACCTCGACCCCGAGGCCGTCGCCGCCCTGGGCGGACTCAGCAGCTTCGCCAACGTCGCCGGCGGCCGGGACGACGAACTCCGTTCCGACGTCCGGGTGGTGGACGGCGTCCGCACCATCGCCTACGCTCTGGCCCTCGGCGGGTTCCGGATCGACGCGAGCATCGACGTGGACCGCGGGCTGATGCTCGACGCGCGGCTCACCGCCCCCGACGGCACCGCCCGGCCGCTGCGGATCGCCGAGCCGCCGTACCGGGTGAAGACCGCCCGGCAGGTCCCGCCGCACCGCTTCGAGTCCGGTGGCCTGGTCTGCGAGGTGGACGGCGGCGACGGCACGGTGACCGTCACCGCCGCCGGGCACCACGGGCCGCTGCTCGTCTCCACCTGGCCCAGCTGCGAGGCGGACCGGTCGGCGGGCTGGCGCGAGGGGCAGCCCCGCGACCTGGACGTCGTCCCGGTCGAGAACGGGGTCCGGGTCGCCGAGCGGTCCGGGGAGGACGAGGTCGTCGGCACCATCACCCTCGACGGGGGTGTGCTCGGCCAGGACTTCACCTTCACCCGCCGGCCCGGCCGGATCTTCCAGACCATCGGGCTGCGGCAGGGCACCTTCGCCCTGTCCGACCCGGCGGCCGGCACCGCCGCGGAGCACCTGCTCGGCACCGGCATCGGCGTCCGCGACGCCTCCGAGGTGGTCGCCGCCGCGCAGGTCGCCCCGGCCGGCAGCGAGCTGGTCTGGAACGACGGCCCGACCCGGATCGAGCTGCCGGCCACCCGGCCGGTCCGGTTGATCCACACCGGCCTGGTCGAACGGCACCTGGAGCAGGACGAGGACGGCGTGGCCCGGCTGCGCACCGTGTTCCGCACCGGTGCCGACGCCCGGCCCGCGGCCCGCTCCGCCGCGGCGCCGCAGCCGGTCGCCGGCACCCGGGCGGTCAAGGTGCAGGCCGCCGCCGCGGGGGTCACCTCGTGGACGGAGGGCGGCACCAAGGTCCTGCGCAGCCCCCACCCCCGCACCCGCGCCTTCGGCTGCAACCCGCGCTGGACGGCCGGGATGTGGGTGACCCGCGAGCACGGCCGGTTCAGCCTCGCCACCGGCCTCGGCTGGGGCGTCCCGACGGCCGGCGGGTGGGAGCAGAAGCACCCCCTCGGCCTGGCCGCCCCGCACGAGCGGATCGACTGGGAGGTCACCGCGCCCGAGTCGGCCGCCGAGCCGGTCCGGGTCGACGTCCGGGCCCCCGGGGCCGAGGAGGAGGTCGTCCTCTGGATCACCCCGAACACGCCGTCCCGCACCGCCGTGGTGCTCGACTCGGCCGGCACCCGCCGGGAGCTGGACTCGTCGATGTTCCGCCAGGTCTGGGCCGCGGCCGCCGCGGTCCGGCTGGCCGACGGCAGCTGGCTCGACTGCCGGCCCGCCGGCGAGGGGGCCGGCGCGGCGGAGGTCGTCCTGCGCACCACCGCCTCCGGCCTGCTCATCGGCTGCGTCGCGGCCGCCGGGCCGGACGGCGCCGAGGCCTCCTGGCAGCTGGCCGTGCACCGCGAGCCGGTCGTCTGACCCGCCGCCGCACCGCGCCGCGAGCACCGCAAGCACGTCGCACCGCAAGCACCACAAGCACCGCACAGACACCGCGCACCGTCACCCGGGAAAGGACCCGATCCATCATGACCACGACCGTTGCCGTGCCGCGCACCGCGCAGGACGACTACACCACCGTTCGCACCGCCACCGGCGCCTACCGGATCACCGCCCCGCTGGTCCGGGTCTCCGGCGGCGACCGCTACACCCTGCTCGACGGCTTCCTGGCCAAGTCGAGCGAGTACGTCGAGCCGGACACCGTCCGCGAGGCCCTCGCCCTGAACGCCGACGGCACCCCGTTCGCGATCGTCCTGCACTTCGAGATCGGCGACGACTCCTGGCTGCTGCCGCGCACCCCGGTCACCACCGAGGCGCTGCGCGGGTACCTCGACGCGCTGGACGCCCCCGGGGACGTCACCGTCGAGGTCGAGCCCGAGGGCTGGGGCGCCAGCGCCTTCGAGGGCCCGCAGGCCTGGTCGGTGGCCGCGCAGTTCGTCGACTTCGACATCTCCGGCCTGACCCTGCACGGCGTCACCGAGTCCTCGGTGCCGTCCGACCCGACCGCCCTGGCCCACCTGGCCCGGGTCGGCACCACCGGTGAGTACGGCTACCTGCTCCTCTCCAACGCCCCCGAGGCCGCCCACGAGTCGGTGCTCGCCGCGGTGGCCGGGAAGGGCGGCGCCGAGGTCGGCCCGGAGGGCCTGGCCCGCGTCCAGGCCGAGGCCGGCATGGCCGTCTACGCGGCCGGCTTCGCCGGCCTGCCGGTCCACGAGGCCGACCTCGCCTGGATGGTCGACTGGAACCGGATCGGCGAGTTCACCGGCTCGGAGGAGCTGGTCAAGCCCACCACCGAGCTGGCCCGGCTGACCGCCCTGGCCGCCCCCGCGGACACCCGCTTCGCCGCCGGCACCGAGGTGAGGGCCGGCGAGCACACGATCGGCAAGGTGCTCTGGCAGGCCCCGTCCGCCAACCCGGACGAGGAGCTGGTCTTCGCCCTCCTGGAGGCCCCGTTCTGGGTCCCCGGCCTCGAACTGGCCGGCACCGCCGAGCACGGCGCCGAGACCCCGCTGCGCACCGTCACCCTGCCCCGCGTCATCGCCCGCTCGCTCACCACGAGGATCTCCTGATGACCACGCCGCGCATCGCCCTCACCGGCCTGGGGCTGATCACCGGGGCCGGGGACGACACCGAGAAGAGCTGGTCGTCCATCTCCCAGGGGATCTCGGGCATCAAGACCAACACCCTGTTCGACACCACCGAGCTGCTCACCGAGTGGGCCGGCATGGTCACCAGCGAGCAGCCAGCCGACCTCGACCGCTGCTACGCCCTGGCCGCCACCGCGATCCGGGAGGCCCTGCGCACCAGCGGGCTCGACCTGGACACGGTCGACCGGGACCGGGTCGCCGTGGTGGTCGGCTCCAGCCTCGGCGCGATGCCCACGCTGGAGAGCGTCCACCGGGACCTGGTCCGCGAGGGCCGGCTCGACGCCGCCCAGGCCGCCGCCTCCCAGCTGCCCTGCGTGGGCGACTACATCGCGGCCGAGTTCGACCTCCGCGGCCCCCGGATCGTGCTCTCCAACGCCTGCGCCGCCAGCGCGGTGGCGCTCGGGTACGCGGCGGAGCTGCTCTGGAAGGGCGAGGTCGACCACGTGATCTGCGGCGGCGTCGACCCGCTGGCCGAGCTCTCGGCCTACGGGTTCAGCGCCCTCGGCGCCCTCGACCCCGAGCCCTGCGCGCCGATGTCGGCCTCCACCGGGCTGACCCTCGGCGAGGGGGCCGGGTTCATGGTCCTCGAATCGGCGGACCGGGCGGCCGAGCGCGGCGCCCGCGCCCTGGCCGAACTGGGCGGCTACGGCCTCTCCTGCGACGGCTACCACCAGACCGCGCCGGACCCGAGCGGCAAGGGCGCCGCGGCCGCCATGGCGCAGGCCCTGGCCACCGCCGGCCTCGGCCCCGAGGACGTCGACTACGTCAACCTGCACGGCACCGGCACCCCGGCCAACGACGTCTCCGAGCCCAAGGCGGTCAAGCTGCTCTTCGGCTCCGACGTCCCGCCGGCCAGCTCCACCAAGTCGATGCTCGGCCACACCCTCGGCGCCGCCGGGGCGGTCGAGGCGATCGTCAGCACGCTGGCGATCGACCGCGGGACCATCCCGCCGACCGTCAACACCCGGGGCGTGCCCTCCCCGTTCGGGCTGGACATCGTCCCCGGCACCGGCCGCCCGGCCGAGCTGGAGGTCGTCGCCTCCAACTCGTTCGCCTTCGGCGGCAACAACGCGACGGTCGTCCTGAACAAGCCCGGCCGGGCGACCAGGGCCCCGCGGCGCACCGCGGCGGTGCACGACGTCGTGGTCACCGGCGTGGCCGGCCTGGCCGGCTCGGCCGGCAGCACCGCCGAGCTCACCGCCGCCCTGGCGGAGGGCCGGCCCGGGTTCACCGACCTGGAGCACGTCGAGGGCATCGGCGAGCTGCCGGTCGGCCGGGTGGACGTCCGCTCCGCGTCCCGCAAGCTCAACCCGAGCCGGGCCCGCCGGATGGACCCGCTGGGCCTGCTGGCCGCCGCCGCGGTCGGCGACCTCTACGAGCGGCACGGCAAGCCCTCGCGGGCCGAGGCCGAGAACACCGGCATCGTCTTCGCCACCGGCTACGGCCCGGTGACCTCGGTGCTCCAGTTCCACAAGGGCGTCCTGCAGCAGGGCATCACCGGCGCCAACCCGTCGATGTTCGCCAACACCGTGGTGAACGCCGCGGCCGGCCACGTCGCGATGCTGCACCGGTACCGCGGTTACACGGCGACCATCGCCAACGGCGGCACCAGTTCGGTCCTGGCGCTCCAGCTCGCGGCCCGGGTCATCGCCCGCGGCGCCGCCGACCGGATCATGGTCGTGGTCGCCGACGAGTTCCCCGAACAGGCCCTGGCCACCCAGGCCCGGCTGCCCGGCTACGCGCGGACCGCGCAGGTGGTCCCGGGCGGCCGGAGCGGGATGGTGCTCAGCGAGGGCGCCGCCGCGATCCTGCTGGAGAGCGCGGAGTCGGCCGCCGGCCGCGGCGCGGACGTCCTGGCCTCGGTCAAGGGCTTCGGCGCCTCGGGCGAGTCGGTGGGCATCGGCCGGATCGGCCGCGACGGCGAGGCCTGGGCCCGCGCGCTGCGCGCCGCGATGGCCGAGGCCGGAACGGCCCCGGAGGAGATCGGCACCGTGGTGTCGGCCGCGTCCGGCTACAGCCTGGTCGACGTCGCGCAGACCCGGGCGCTCCGCCTGGCCGGACTGGCCGACCGCCCCACCGTGGCGCCCAAGGCGCTGCTCGGCGAGACCTACGGCAGCGCCGGTGCGCTCGGTCTGGTGGCCGCGCTCGGCGGCGGGGCCCCGCAGGGAACGCTGCTGCTGTCCAGCTTCGCCTACGGCGGCAGCTACGCCGCGGCAGTGCTCGACGCGAGGTCCTGATGGGCCCGGCGCTGATGGGCGCGGCACCGACGGACGCCGCGCGGCGGACCACCGCGGCAGGGGAGGACCGGGCCGGCGGGGCGGCGATCGACTGCCTCGTCACCCGCCACCCGCACCTGCCGCGGGACCGGATGGGCCACCGGCTGAACGACGCCGGCCGGTGGCTGATCACCGAGGCGGTCGCCCGGCTGTACGGGTGCACCGTCACCCCCCGGGACCTCGCCCGGGACGAGCACCGCCGGTGGAGCCTGCCGGCGCTCGGCCTGACCGCCTCGGTGGCGCACTGCGCCGGGTTCAGCACCGTCGCCCTCGCCACCGGCCCGCAGGTGGGCGTGGACCTTCAGGACCACCGCGACCGCCCGTACGCCATGCAGTGGCTCGGCGACCTGCTCGGCAAACCGGCCGGGCAGCCCGCCACCATGCGGGACTTCGCCGAGTGCGAGGCGCTGATCAAGGCCTCGCACCTCCGCAAGGAGACCTTCGCCGGCGTGCGGCTGCCCGCCTGGCGGCCGGGCTGGCGCCCGACCAACACCGGCCACCTGGTGCGGTCGGCCGGCCTCGGCCGGGGCCTGCACCTGGCGCTCGCCACCGATGCGGCCGCCCCGGTGCGGTGGTGGTGGCAGTCCCGCCCCACCGAGCCCGCCGTCCGTACGGACGCCCTGACCCTGGAGCCAGCAGCATGAGCCCGACCGCGACGGCGACCGAGACCCCGGCCGCGTCGGCCCCGACCCCGCCGGCCGCCCCCCGCCCGTACACCCGCCGGATCTCGCAGATCGAGCGCGGCTACCTGAACGCCGCCGCCACCGGGACGCCCCAGCTGATCCAGATGTTGATCGAGGGCGAGGGCCGGATCGGGCCGGACGAGCTCCGCGCGGCGGTCCGCGCCGCCACCCTGGCCGGCCCCGGCCTCGCGGTCCGCCGCCGCGGCGCCGCCTGGCGCGCCGACGGCTCCGTGCCGCCGGTCGTCGAACTGCCGGCCGCGGTCGGCTTCGACCACCCGTTCTTCCACGGCGACCTCGACGTCGTGGCCGGCCCGGTCTGCGAGGTCGGCCTCGCGGAGGGGCCGGTGACCCGGCTGGTGTTCCGGGCCAGCCACATCGTCACCGACGGCCGGGGGCTCCGGCACTGGATCGAGGACGTGTTCCGGGTACTGCGCGGCGAGGAGCCGGTCGGCGCCGCCGCCACCGTCGACGACACGCACTTCCGCACCGCCGCCGGCACCGTGCCGCCCGCCCCGGCGCCCGCCCGGGTCGAGGGCTTCCCCGCCGTCCTCGGCCACGGCGCCGCCGACAGCACCCCGCTCTGGCTCCGCCGCTCCGTCCCGGCCTGCCCGTCCGCGGTCACCGCCCGGGTCGCCGCCGCGGTCTCCCGCCGGCTGGGCACCGGGTCGGGCCGGCTGATCGTCCCGGTGGACCTGCGCCGGCACGACCGCTCGGTGCGCTCCACCGCCAACCTGACCTCCCAGCTGGTGCTCGACCTGCGCCGGAACGACCGCTGGAACCGGCTGCACGGCCAGTTGCTCGGCGCCATGCTGCGCAAGCGCGAAGTCGCCGTGCTGGACCGGGACTTCCTGCGCAGCAACCCGTTCGCCAACTCGCTCCGCGAGGCCCGGGAGCTGGACGGCAGCCGGTTCCCCTGCACGGCGATCCTGACCGACCACGGCCGGATCGACACCGAGCTCTACCGCACCGACCGGTTCCGTCCCACCGAGTACTTCACCCTGCCGATGCTCGTGCCCTACGCCGAGATGTTCCTCAGCACCTGCCAGATCGGCGACCGGACCGAACTGACCCTCTCCTGCCGCAACCGCCCCGGCGCTGCCGAGGCGGCCGAGGAGGTCCTCGACGAGGTCGAGCGCGGCCTCCTCGACGCGGACTGACCTGGCTCGCCCCCCTGTTGACGACGAAGGACGTTCGAACATGCCGACGACAACCAAGCCGAGCACCGAGGAAGCGCCGAGCCCACCGGAGGCGGAGGCCGTGGTGGACGCCGCGCCGGTCGCACCGGACGCCGACGCCGCGCCCGTGGGCGACACGGCGTCCCCGGCCGACGCCGAGCCCCGGGCCGACGCCGAGCCCGAGCAGGCCCCCGCGACCGGCGGCGATCAGTCCGGGCCGTCCGCCTCCGCCCTCCTGACGATGGCCGCCGCCATCACCGGCGGCTTCCTCGCCCTGCTCGACACCACCATCGTGAACGTGTCGATCGAGGACACCACCGCCCGGTTCGGCGGGATCAACCAGGTCCAGTGGGTGGTCACCGCCTACCTGATCGCCCTCGCCGCCGTCATGCCGGCCACCGGCTGGCTGGCCACCCGCTTCGGTGTGAAGCGCGTCTTCGCCGCCGCGACCGCCGTCTTCGCCCTCGGCTCCGCGGGCTGCGCCTTCAGCCAGACCCTCACCGAGCTGGTCGCCGCCCGCGGCCTGTCGGGCGCCGCCGCCGGCGTGCTCACCCCGGTGTCGACGATCCTGCTCACCCGCGGCGTCCCGCGCGAGCACCTGGGCCGGGTCCAGGCGCTGAACGGCAGCGTGATGCTGATCAGCCCGCTGCTGGGCCCGACCATCGGTGGCCTCCTGGTCGAGGCCGGCGGCTGGTCGGCGGTCTACCTGATCAACATCCCGCTCTGCGCGGCGCTGTTCGCGGTCACCCTGCGCTGGGTGAAGAAGGACGCCCCCGCCGAGCGGATCGCCAAGCCGCTCGACGTGGTGGGCCTGCTCTCCTCCGCCACCTGCACGGTCTGCACGGTGCTGGCCATCCACGAGTTCGCCGACCAGGGCGTGCGGGCGAGCGTCGCCCTCCTGGCGCCGCTGGGCCTCGCCGTGCTGAGCGGCGCCGTCTTCGTCGTCCGCGAGCTGCGCGCCCGCTTCCCGCTGCTCGACCTGCGGCTGTTCCGCAACCGCGTCTACGCGACCGCCGTGGTCAACGTGTTCTGCCTCGGCTTCGTCCTCTACTCGCCGATGATGCTCATCCCGCTGTACTTCCAGAGCGCCCGCGGCGAGACCGCCGTGACCACCGGGCTGCTGATGTCCACCGGCGGCCTCGGCGTGGTCACCGCGGCCTGGCTCTCCCGCGTCCTGCTCAAGAAGCTGGGCGGCGGCGCGACCGTCGTCATCGGCATCACGCTGACCATGCTCGCGACCGTGCCGCTCACCACCCTCTCCGGCGACACCTCCTACCTGCTGCTCTGCGCCAGCCTGGTGGTCCGCGGCCTGGGCACCGGGCTGACCATCGTGCCGACCATGACCCGGGCCTTCCAGTCGATCCGTCAGGAGTCCATCCCGGACGCCTCCTCCCAGCTCAACCTGACCCAGCGGATCGGCGGCGCGCTGGCCATCGCCGTGGTGACGGTGGTGCTGGAGCAGGCCGCGCAGGAGCGCCACGGCCTGGTGCCGGGCGCCTTCGCCCACTCCTTCGGCTGGCTGCTCGGCGTCTACGCCCTCACCCTGCTGCCCGCCCTGGCACTGCTCGCGGCGGACCGCCGCGAGGCACGCCAGAGCGGCCCGGCGGCGGTGTGACGCCCACTGCCCGAAAGCGTCCCGACGCCCGCCCGGAGTCAGCGCGTGGCGGGGAGCCAGCCGTCCTGGACGGCGTGCACCCCGGCCTCGAACCGGCTCCGGGCGTCCAGCTTCTCCATCAGGTTGGCGGCGAAGCGCCGGGCGGTGCGCGGCGAGACGCCCATCCGCTTGGCGATGGCCTCGTCGGTGTAGCCCTGGGCGAGCATCTTGAGGACGGCGTGCTCCTGCGGCGGCATGCCCTTGGCGTCGCACTTCGGGGTGTCCCCGACCGGGATCGCGACGTTCCAGACGCTCTCGAACAGGGCGCACAGCGCCGCGACCGTCCCGGCTCCGTGCAGCACCACCGCGCCGGCCCGGGCGTCCTCGGTGTCGATCGGCAGCACCGCCTGGCGCTGGTCGAAGATGATCATCCGGATGGGCAGGTCCGGCACGGTGCGGACCTGCCCGCCGTGGCAGTTCAGCCAGGTGACGTGGTCCAGCGTCGGGCGGTGGTTGCGGACGCTGTCCAGGTAGACGGTCCGCATCTGCACCCCGCGCTCCAGCAGCGCCGCGTTGGGCGTTCGGCTGGCCCGCAGGTCCTCCTCGGAGTGGGCGCCGCCCGGGGCGAAGGTGGCGACCTCGGTCCGCGCGGAACCGGCCAGGTCCGCCAGCCGCTCGCGGATCGACTCCGGTCCGATCAGCTGCTCCGAGTCGGCGTCGGTGGCCGCCGGCCGCAATGCCGAGCACTCGGCGATCAGCTGGGCCGCCGCCGCCCGGGAGGCCTCGACCCGCATCTGCTGGGCCGCCAGTTCGGCCTGCTGGCGGGCCAGCAGGACCTCCATCGCGGTCTCCGGGCCGATCGCCCGGAAACCTATGCCCTCCCGCGCCGAGGGCTGGATCAGCGCGAGTTCGCTGAGTCTGTCCAGGCAGCTGCGGACTCTCTCCTCGGTCATGCCCAACCCGGCCGCGAGCGCGGCGACACCGCTCTGCGGGTTGCCGAGCATCCCGCGGTAGACGGCCTCCGATTCGGCGTCGAGCCCCAAAACATCCAGCATTGATGCGATCCCCCTCGATCAGCGCTATCTGCTTGTTTATGGGGAGCTTACTGACCTTGGGTAGACGGCCACTGACCCGAACGTTCCGGAAAGATGTCCGGAGAGCAGGCCCGGCCGACCGGCCGGGGCCGATCGGCGGGGAAGAGCGGGTGCGGGGGGGCGAAGGGGCCGGCCGGACGGGTCCCGGCAGACCTCAGGCCGCGTCGAGGGAGACCAGCCGGCCGACCGGTTCGGCCTCCGGCACGAGGGCGTCGAGCGCCCGGCCCTCGGGGGTGAACCCCTCGGGCACGAACCCCTCGGGGGTGAACCCCTCCGGCGCGAAGCCGGCCGCCGCGCACTCGACCAGCAGGTCGCGGGTGCAGTCCCTGATCAGGCGGTGGAACGAGAACCGGGCCGGCGCGTCCAGCCGGACGAGGTTGTTCTCGAAGAGCACGTCGACGTAGCACTCGACCTCGTCGGCGGGCAGGCCGGTCACGGCGGCCGCGTGGTCGATGTCGAAGGACGGGGACGGGTGCAGGCTGATCAGCCGGCTGAACCGCCGCTGCTCCCGGTCCAGGTGCTGGTACGAGGCGCGCAGCAGCGCCATCAGGTCCCGCTCGGCGGTCTGCAGGCAGCGCGCCCGCTGCGGCGTGGTGGAGAGCCGGTCCACGAGGTCGGCGACCGCCCACGCCGGGCGGTCGCGCAGTCTGGTCGCGGCGATCCGGACCGCGAGCGGCAGGTACCCGCAGAGGTCGACCGCCTCGGCGACCTTCGCCGGCTCCCGGCCCGCGCGCTGCTCGCCGACGATCCGGCCGAAGAGGCCCGCCGCGTCCGCGGGCGGCAGGACGTCCAGGCAGACCGGCAGCGCGCCGTCCAGGGCGGTGAGCTTGCGTCTACTGGTCACCAGCACCAGCGTGCCGCCGGTGCCCGGCAGCAGCGGTCTGACCTGGGCGGTGTCCGCCGCGTCGTCGAGGACCACCAGGCAGCGCCGGCCGGCCAGGGTGGACCGCCACAGGGCGCTGCGCTCCTCCAGGCTGCCGGGGATCGACTTCGGCGGGACGCCGGCGGCCAGCAGCAGCGCGCCGAGCGCCTGCTCGGGCGGCAGCGGCGGCCGCGACTCGCTGAAGCCGTGCAGGCCGACGAAGTACTGGCCGTCCGGGTAGTCCGGCGTGACCCGGTGGGCGACGTGCACCGCCAGGGTCGTCTTGCCCACCCCGCCCATGCCGTCGACGGCGACCATCAGCGGGGCGCCGGCCGGCGCCTGCGCCACCGCGCCCAGCACGGCGGCCAGTTCGGCGGTGCGGCCGGTGAAGTCGGTGAGGTCGTGCGGCAGGTAGTTCCGGTGGCTGTCGGCCGCGGGCGCCGGGGCCGCCGGGGCGGCGGGCAGCGCGTGCCGGCCGTCCGGGCCGGGGGAGCCCGGCGACGGCGCGTTCCGGGAGCCGGCCTCCGCGGCGGGGCCGGCGAGCGCGGGAACGGCACCGGGAGCGCGGTCATCGAAGGCACGGGCACCGGAGCTGCGGACGGCGGCGCCGTGGACGCCCGGGGCGTCGGCGAGGATCTCCGCCTGCAGCTCCCGGAGTCGCGGACCCGGCTCCAGACCGAGCTCGTTCGCGAGGAAGCGTCTGCCCTCGTCGTAGACGGCGAGCGCGTCGGCCTGCCGTCCGCTGCGGCACAGGGCCGTCATCAGGCTGCCGCGCAGCGAGTCGCGCAACGGGTACTCGGCCAGCAGGGCGTGCAACTCGCCGACCAGCGAGCTGGATTCACCGGCCTTCAGGCGCAGCGCCATGAGGTCCTCGGTGGCGGTCAGCCGCTGCTCGTTGAGCTTGACGGCGGCACCGGTGACGGCGGGGCAGTGGATGCCGGCGAAGGCGTCGCCGCGCCAGAGGTCCACCGCGGACTGCAGCAGCCGGACCGTGTCGGCGAGCCGGCCCTCCCGCTCGGCCGTCCGGGCCTCGCGGACCCGGCTGGTGAAGTTGTGCGCGTCGAGGGCGCCCTCGGGGACGACCAGGCGGTAGCCGACGTCGACGGTGACCAGTCGGCACTCGTGGGCGCCCGACAGGATCCGGCGCAGGTCGCGGATCGCGTTGTGCACCTGCGGACGGGCCGACAGCGGCGGGTCCTCCCACAGCTCGTCCACCAGCACGTCCATCGGAACCACCCGGTTGGCGTTGAGGAGCAGCAGGGCCAGCAGCCGCTGCTGCCGCATGCCCCGGACGTCCACCGGCTCGCCCGCCCGGCGCGCCTCCAGCGCACCCAGCACCAGGAATTCCATCGTCTTCGCCCCCGTCGTGCATCGCCCGAATCACAGCGCCTGTTCCAGGAACTGCCGGTTCATTCCGTGACATCCGGCCGTCGGCATCGCTGCCGGTCGTTCATCGCGCCGCGCTGCGGTCCGTCCGCCGCGGCCACCGCGCCTTCGGGATCAGGAGCCCCAGGTGACGTCGTCCAGGCGGTCGTTGTCCTGGGTGATGTTCACGTCCGCCGCCGTGGTCGTGATGGAGCCGGAGGCGCCGAACGCGGATTCCGAAACGGCCGCCTGGATCGTGATTCCGCCGAAGACGATGAGCGCGAGAGCGGCGAACTTGGAGACACGGGTGGCCAGCATGGGTTTCTCCCGAATGGTTTCGCGAATGATTTCCCGGGTTCTTCCCGGGCTCCTGCGCGGCGCTCGTTCCCGCCGACATCTCCACTCTGCTCGACGGCCGGGCCGGTGGGAACAGATGGCGGCTGGACGGAACATGCACTGTCCTAAGCCGTCCACGCCGGCCCGTTCAGGACAGGTCCCACCAGGGGCCCGGCACCAGCGCCGCACCGACCGACCCGACGGCGAAACCGGCCAGGTCGGGGTGGTCGGACACGGCCCGCCCGGCCACCCGGGCGGCGCTCTCCTCGGCCTCGGCCAGGCCCTCGGCCAGGCTGAAGAAGCCGACCGTGACCTCGCCCGGGAGGGTCCGGTGCACGGAGACGTGTTCGAGCCGGTCGCGGTCCTCCGCGAAGGAACCGATGATTCCGGCCAGGTCGGCCGGAGTTGTCGATCCACCAGGGGCCCGGAGGCGCACGTGTATGAGGTACATACTTCCATCTTCAGCGCCGGAATTCGGTGCCCGGCCCTGCCCGGCTAGACGCTTTATGCCATGGCATAAAGCGTCTGGCCGGGGAATACCGCGACAAAGCGGCGTGAACCGGCCGGGGCGATCCGGTGGCCGGCGGCATTCCCGCAGGTCGGGGCGGAGTGGACGGAAGCGGCCGCCCGGCCCGGGAACGGCCGACCGGCCCGGGAACCGCTTCGGGGCACGCCCGGGCAATCCCCCGGCGCGGGCTCGGCGAGGGGTCGGGTCGGGGCGCCAGGAGGGGTTTCGGGACAGGGCCCGGGTCCTGGCCGGACAGGGCCTACGGGTGGGCGCGGGTGCGCTGGCCGGGGAAGGGCGGGGGCGCTTCCGCGGTGCCGCGGCCGACGAGCTCGGCGAGGGCCTCGAACAGGATGTCGCCGATCAGTACCGGCTCGCGCGAGGCGTCCCGGGGGCTCGGGGTGGTCGGAGGACACTCGTCCTGGAGCGGGCGGACCTGCAGCTGGCGAGGTGGCATGGCTCTTCCTGCCGTCGGGGTGGCCGCTCCGGTTCCTGCCCATCCGCACCCGGCGGGATCCGCCACCAGGGCGAATCGGCCGGAAAACGGTGGCTCGGGGGCCGAAACTTACGAGGAATACATACCTGCCCGGGGTATCGTCTCCCCCGTGAAGGCAGGCGGACGGTGGAGCGGCGGGCGGGGCGGTGGGCGGACGGCCGCCCGGCTGCTGGCCGTCTGCGCCCTGCTGGCCGGACTGTTCCTGATGCACGGCTCGCCGACCTCGGCCGGAGGCTGTCACGAACCGGCCGCCCCCGCGCCCGCCACGGCGCCGCACCACACCGCGGCCGACCCGGCCGCCCCGCAGCACGCCGCCGCGCCGCCCACGGCTCCGGGCCCGCGCCTGGACGGCCTGCGGACGGCCGGCGGCGAGCAGCAGGCCGCCTCCTGCGTGTCGACCCGGGACCGGGACGCCGCCGAGCTCTCCCCGCCCGCCGCGCAGGCCCTCGCCCCGGCCGCCGCCCTGTTCGCCGCCCTCGGCGTGCCGTACCGGCGGCGGACCGACGGCCCGCGGGCGCCGCCGGCGGCCGGCCGCCGACTCCTCCTCCGGGTGTGCGTCGCACGGACGTGACTGAGCCCGCGCCGGACCTCTCGCACGAGGTCCGGGCGCGCCGCGTCCTGCCCGAACACACCGGAAGAGAACCGACCAGATGTCCCACACCACCCGCACCCGCCGTACCCGCAACCGCTCGCTGGCGCTCGCCGCCGGGGCCGCCGTCCTCGCACTCACCCTCACCGCCTGCGGCTCCGACGCGATGGGCGGCATGGACCACGGCACGGCCGGCGCCGCCGGCACCGCGACCGGCACCGCCGACACGGCTTCCGGCACCCCGGCCGGCGGCCACCAGGGCCACCGGATGCCCGGTGCCGACGCCGCCACGGCCACCGCCACCGCGGCGCCCGGCATCGCCGCCACCGCGGCGGACGCCCCCGGCCTGGCATCGGAGCGGAACGGCTACCGCCTCACCTCGGCCACCGAGTCGCTGCCCGCCGGCGCGCCCACCGAGTACCGGTTCACCGTCACCGGCCCGGACGGCAGGCCGCTGACCGCCTTCGAGCCCGACCAGACCAAGCGGATGCACTTCTACGCGATCCGCTCCGACCTCACCGGCTTCCAGCACCTGCACCCCGAGATGGCCGACGACGGCACCTGGACCGCCCCGCTGGCCGCGCTCACCGCCGGCAGCTGGCGGCTCTTCGCCTCCTTCGTGCCGGACGGCGGCCCCGGGAAGGGCACCGGCCTGGTGCTCAGCCGGACGGTGACCGTCCCCGGCGAGGGCGCGGCGGCGGCCGCGGAGCTGCCCGCCGCGACCGGCACCGCCACCGTCGACGGCTACACCGTCGCCGTCGAGGGCACCCCGGTCGCCGGGCAGGCGGGCGAGCTGAAGGTCACCGTCAGCAAGGACGGCAGGCCGGTCACCGACCTGCAGCCGTACCTGGAGACCTTCGCCCACCTGACCGCCTTCCGCTCCGGCGACCAGGCCTTCGCCCACCTGCACCCCGAGGCCAAGGCCGCGGCCGGCGCCACCGGCGGCCCGACCCTGCCGTTCCACGCCGAGCTGCCGGCCGGCGGCGACTGGCGGCTGTTCCTCCAGTTCCAGACCGGCGGGCGGCTGCACACCGTGGGCCTGACCCTCAAGGTCGGCTGACGCCCCGGGCCCGGCCGCACGCCACCGGCCGGGCGTCGCCGGGCCCGTCGGGAGGTCACCGCCGCGGCGGTGACCTCCCGACGGCGGTAGGCGAAGATGGTCCGGTGACCACACCCCGCACCACCCCCCGCCTGATCGCCACCGACCTGGACGGCACCCTGCTCTGCGCCGGCGGCACGGTCAGCGCCCGCACCGCCGCGGCCCTCGCGGCCGCGGAGGCCGCCGGCGTCCAGGTGGTGTTCGTGACCGGCCGGCCGCCGCGCTGGATGCAGCAGGTGAGCGCGCACATCGGCGGCCACGGCGTGGCGATCTGCTCCAACGGCGGCGCGGTGGTGGACGTGCGGCGCGGCGAGCTGCTGGAGTCCTCCCCGCTCGGCGCCGAGGCCGCGCTCGCCGTGGTGGCGGCGCTGCGGGCGAAGCTGCCCGGGACGGCGTTCGCCTTCGAGTACCCGGCCGGGTTCGCCCGCGAGCCCGGGTACGAGCTGCGGATGTGGGGCGAGGACGAGAGCCACCCGGTCGGCCCGGCGGAGGAGCTGCTCGGCACCGGCGGACCGGTGAAGGGCCTGTTCAAGCTGCTGGCCAAGCACCCGGACCTCGACCCGGACAAGCTGCTCACCGAGGCCCGTGCGGTGGCCGGCCACCTGGCCGAGATCACCCGCTCGGCGCCGGTCCCGCTGCTGGAGATCAGCGCGCCCGGCGTCACCAAGGCCAGCACGCTGGCCCGCTGGTGCGCCGGGCGCGGGATCGACCGGAGCGAGGTGGTGGCCTTCGGCGACATGCCGAACGACCTGGAGATGCTGGCCTGGGCCGGCACCGCGTACGCCGTCGCCAACGCGCACCCGCAGGTACTGGCGGCGGTGCCGCTGCACACCGTGAGCAACGAGCAGGACGGCGTCGCGGCGGTGCTGGAGCGGCTCCTCGTCCACTGACCGCGGAGCCGTCCACCGGCCGGCTAACCGAAGCGGCCGTTGACGTAGTCCGCGGTCCGCCGGTCGCGCGGGGCGCCGAACAGCTGCTCGGTCGGCCCGGCCTCGACGATCCGGCCCGGGGTGTCGTGGGTGGCCAGGAAGAACGCGCAGGACTGCGAGACCCGCTGCGCCTGCTGCATGTTGTGGGTGACGATCACGATGGTCAGCCGCCCGCGCAGCTCCGCGATGGTCTCCTCGACCCGCCGGGTCGAGGTCGGGTCGAGCGCCGAGCACGGCTCGTCCATCAGCAGGATGTCCGGCGAGACGGCCAGCGACCGGGCGATGCAGAGCCGCTGCTGCTGGCCGCCGGAGAGCGAGCCGCCGGGGGTCTGCAGCCGGCTGGAGACCTCGTCCCAGAGCCCGGCCCGGCGCAGGCTGGTCTCCACCAGGTGCTCGCGCTCCTCCCGGGACACCTTGATGCCGGCCAGCTTCAGCCCGCTGGAGACGTTGTCCCGGATGGACATCGCCGGGAACGGGTTCGGCCGCTGGAACACCATCCCGATCCGGCGGCGCACCTCCGCGGGCCGCCGGCCGGGCCGGTAGACGTCGTCGCCGTCCAGCAGCACCTCGCCGGAGAGCGCGGCGCCGCGCACCATCTCGTGCATCCGGTTGAGGATCCGCAGGTAGGTGGACTTGCCGCAGCCCGAGGGGCCGATCAGCGCGGTCACCTCCCCGGCGGTCATGGCCAGCGAGACCCGTTCCAGCACCTTGCGGGCGCCGAACCAGGCGGAGACCTCGCGGGTCTCCAGCGCGGCCAGCGGGACGCCGTCCGCGGGCGCCGCCGGGACCGGCGGCAGGGTGAGGGTCTCGGCCGCCGGGTCGACCGGTCCGGACCGGTCGAGCAGCGGGGCGTCGGTCATCGGTACATCCGTCATCGGTACGGTCCTCCGGGCGCGCTTCAGTAGAGGTTGGGCAGCAGGGCGGCGGCGTTCTCGTAGACCGCCCAGAGCAGCGCGCCGACCACCGGCGCGAGGCTGAGGTAGGCCGCGGAGCGGTGCCAGATCCGGGCCAGCACGGTGACGGCGACCACCGCGCCGAGCAGCCCGAGCGTCCACAGCTGCAGCGTGGCCAGCGCGCCCTTGTCGGCGGCCAGCGCCTTGTCGTACGGGACGGTGGCGGGCCGGCCGCCGGGGTTGACCTCCGGCTCGCCCTCCAGCCTGGCGCCGACCATCACCGTGGAGCCGGGGATCCAGTCGGAGTCGCCGGTGACCAGCACCAGGCGGTTGCGGGCCGGGTCGCTGATCGGGTGGTCGGCGTCGCCGTACACGTTGACGGTGTAGGTGAACCTGCCCTGGCCGGTGGTGGCCTCGATCCGGTCGCCGACCCGCAGCCTGCTGAGCTCGGCGAACGGCGCGCCGAAGGTCGCCCCGCGGCCGAACACCACCGCCACCCCGCTCTGGCCCGGCAGCGCAGTGTCCCGGCGGTGGCCGGGACCGCGCATGAGGTCCCGGCCGGTGGTGCCCTCCACCACGACGGCCTGGTGCAGGCCGATCGCCGGGATGTCGAGCAGCGCGACCGGCTCCCCGTCCCCGGCGGCGCCGGTCGGGGCGACCGCCCGGGCCAGCTGGTCCCGGAAGGTCTTGTGGGCGGTGGACTGGAAGTGCCGCTCCTGGAGGTGCGAGAGCGTGAACAGGTAGCCGACGAAGCCCGTGATCAGCGCGGCCAGCAGGGAGACCGCCCAGGCCGCCTGGAGGAACCGCCGGCGTCCGGGCGCCGCGGCAGGCCGCCGCCCGGCCGCCCCGCGCTCGCGGGCGGGCGCCCGCTGCGCACCGGGCCCGGCCGGCGCCGCGGGCTGCGCGGTGGCGGCCGGCTTCTCCAGCGCCGGGGCCGTCACGACCGGCCGCCGGCGGAGTTGCGGCGGCGCAGCAGGCGGCGGCCGAGCAGCGGCGGGACGGTCACCACGGCGAGCAGTTCGATCGCGGTGAGGACGGAGAGCGTCCAGTCCTCCGGGCGTCCGTCGACCGCGACCACGTTGGCCGGGACCTCCCCGGCGCCCGTGCCGCCGCGGCCGCGCGCGACCACCTGGCCGGTCTGCGGGTCGACGACCTCCTCGGCCGCCGGGTCGCCGCCGCCCGCCGCACCGCCGGCGTCCCCGCCGGCCGCGGGCTGTCCGGTGTCGCCGGTGCCGGTCCCGCCGGCGCCGGCGGAGCCACCCGCGGCGCCGCCGCTGCCGCCCGTGCCGCCGGAGGAGCCGCTGCCGGTGCCGGTCGCGCCGGGCGTCCGCCTGCCGCCCGCGGAGCCCGAGGACCCGCCGGATCCGCCGGAGCCGCTGCCGCCGGTCGCGGTCCCGCCGGTGCCGGAGCCGGAGCCGGAGCCGCCGGTGGCGGAGCCCGAGCCGCCGGAGCCCGAACCGCTCTTCACCGGCTGGCCGTTCTGCACCGTGCAGTCCAGCGGCGCACCCTGCTTGTCGCACGGGCTGGGCTGCGGGGCGTTCTTCAGGACGGTCAGCTCACCGGCCGAGTTGAAGGTCGGGTTGTTGCAGTTGGAGAGCGAGTTGGGGTCGACCGGGCTGGCGTTGCCGGGGATGTGCTGGGTCTGCAGCAGGCCGCCGCGGACCAGGTTGCGCGGGATCGGGGAGTAGCCGAGGCCGTCCGCCTCGCCCTGGCCCTCGCAGAGCACGTAGGCCAGGAACCGGCTGAGCGCACTGCCCTTGTCGTTGTTGAAGCGCGGCGGCGGCGGCAGCGCGGCCCCGGCCCGCGGCACGATCACGTAGCTGTAGCTGGACAGCGGGTAGGAGCGCGGGTCGTTCATGCTGTAGACGCCGTCGAGGTTCTGCTGCAGGTAGTCCGGGTCGTCGGGCGCCGTGCCGTCGTCGACCCCGCGGATCCTCGCGGCGGTGAGCGCGACGGCCACGTTCGAGGCGGTCGGCAGCGCGTAGTAGCCGGCCGGGTTGAGCACCTTCACGACCGGCCAGTTGCTGCGCTTGGCGAAGGCGTACTCGTCGTAGCCGATGGTGCCGAGGCCGGACGGCGCCTTGATGTAGCCGGCGACGACGTCGGAGCCGTTCTGCGCGGTCATCCGGCCGGAGGGCGGGAAGAACTCGGTGTACTCGCCGCAGGAGACGCCGTTGACGCCCTTGCAGTACTCCTCCCACTGGGCCCCGTGGGTGTGGCTCATCCAGCGGGTGAACTGCGCGGTGGCGCCGGAGCCGTCGGAGCGGACCACCGGGGTGATCGGCAGCGAGGGCAGGGCCTTGCCGTAGTCCGCGGTGATCTTGGGGTCGTTCCAGTTGGTGATCCTGTTGGTGAAGACGTCGACGATCGTCTGCGGGGAGAGCCGCAGGTCGCGCACCTGCTTGCCGGCGACGACCAGGTTGTACATGAAGGTCGTCCCGCCGGCGGTGATCGGCACGTAGGAGAACCCGTAGCGGGGGTTCTCTGGCTTGCCGCCGCCGCCGGCCTGGCCGGCCTGGCCGAGCCCGGTGTCCGACTTCGAGCGGAACGGCACGTCGGAGGCGGTGAAGTCGTCCTGGCCGATGCTCCACTGGTTGCGGCCGGCCGCCGACCCGATCGGGTTGAAGTTGATCTGGATGCCCTGCGGGGCGACGTCCTGGCGCCACTGGTCGATGGCCGGGCCGGCCCAGCTGGACCCGTCGGCGTTGAGTGCGGTCGCCGCGAACGCGGGGGTACTCTGCCCCAGCAGCAGGGAGCCCGCGGCGAGCATCAGGGACAGCAGCACGGCGAGCGGGCGTGCCACGGGGCGGCTTGCGGCCTCCCACGACATGGGAACTCCTCTGGTACTGAGGGTGGTTGGGTCGGACATCAGCGCGCCCCGAGGGCGGCTGCCTCGACGCGGCGGGCCGAACGGTCGATCCGGCGCACCTGCCGCCGGGTCAACCGGCCGGGCCCGCGGCCGCCGAGCACGCGCGCGGTGACGAACAGGATCAGGACGACGCCCATCAGGGTCAGGCCGGCCGCGAAGGCGCGCGAGATCATCTCCGGGTAGGGCTGCTTGACGTAGTTCCAGATGTACAGCGGCAGCGAGACCTGGTGCTCGCTGAACGGGTCGGCGTTGAACTGCGAGGTGAAGCCCGAGGTCAGCAGCACCGGGGAGGTCTCCCCGACGCCGCGCGCCATGCCGAGCACCACCGCGGTCACCAGACCGGGCCGGGCGGTGGGCAGCACGACGTTCCACACCGTGCGCCACTGGCTGCCGCCGAGTGCGTAGGAGGCCTCCCGCAGGGTGCCCGGCACCAGCCGGATGACCACCTCGGCGGCCCGGGTGACGATCGGCATCGTCATCACGGTGCAGGCGAGCGAGGCCGCCAGGCCGCTCTTCTCGAAGCCGAAGGTGATGATCACGACGCCGAGGATGAACAGCCCGGCGACGATCGACGGCAGCGCCGTCATCGCCTCGACCAGCGTTCGCACCGGCCGGGCCATCCGGCCGCCGACCTCGGACATGAAGACGGCCGCCGCGATGCCCAGCGGAACGGCGAACAGCGTGGTCAGGGCGAGCTGTTCGAGCGAGCCGACCATGGCGTTGAGCGCACCGCCCGAGGTGATCGGGGAGAGCGCGGCCGTGTGGTCCATCGACTCGGTGAAGAAGTTGAGGTGCCTGGCCGCGTCCAGGCCGCGGGCCAGCACGAAGCCGATCTGGTCGGCGATCAGACCGACCACCAGCAGGCCGGAGCTCCAGGCGACCACCGAGACCAGGCGGTCGCGGACCATCAGCGGGCCCCACTGGAGCCGGCCGATGGCGAAGTAGCCGAGCAGGAAGAGGACGTACCAGCAGAGCAGGAAGCCGAACGCACCGCTGAACGGCAGGATCCGCTCGTAGAGCATCCAGTTCAGGGCCAGCGAGCCGGTCAGGGCACCGGCCAGGGTCAGCACGTCCTCGGCGGTGACGCCGCCGAGCCGGACCCGCTTCTCGGGGCGGGGCGGTTCGGCGGCGGCATCCGCGGCGGCCGGTACGGCGGCCGCGGCCGGCGGCAGGTCGAGGGTGGTCATCGGTACGTCCCTTCACGGCGGGGCGGCAGCGGGCGGCGGGCGGCGGGGCAGGGCACGGTCAGTCCGCCGTCGAGGCGCCGGAGCGGGACCGATTGATCACGAAGCCGGCCGCCAGGTTGACCAGCAGGGTGAGCCCGAAGAGCACCAGCCCGGCCGCCATCAGCGCGGAGAGCGAGAGGTCGTCCGATTCGCCGAAGCGCAGCGCGATCAGCGCCGAGATCGAGTTGGCGCCGTTCTCCAGCACGTGGGTGATCGCCTTGAAGTTCGGCGAGATGATCAGCGCGACGGCGATGGTCTCGCCCATCGCCCGGCCGAAGCCGAGCATCACGGCGCCGATCACACCGCCGCGGCCGAACGGCAGCACCACCGTGCGGACCATCCCCCACCGGGTGGAGCCCAGCGCGTAGGCGCCCTCCCGCTCGCCCTGGGGGGCCTGCGAGAACACCTCCCGGCTGAGCGAGGTGACGATCGGGATGATCATCAGGGAGACGACCACCCCGGCGATGAAGGTGGAGGACGTGTACGACGTCCCGATGTCGCCGGTGCGCACCTTGAGGAAGGGGATCGCGTCCCCGAGGTGGTTGGCCGTCCAGCGGACGAAGCCGATGATCCGCGGCTGGAGGAAGAACAGCCCCCAGAGGCCGTAGACGATGCTGGGGATCGCCGCCATCAGGTCGACCAGCGAGACCAGCGTGGCGCGCAGCCGGACGGGCGCGTACTCGGAGATGAAGACCGCCGTGGCGAGCGACACCGGAACGGCGATGACCAGCGCGATCACGGCGATCAGCAGGCCGTTCGGCAGCACCGCGGCGATGCCGAAGTTGTGCGCCTGGGTCTGCCACTTCTGCTCGGTGAGGAAGGACCAGCCCACCTCGCTCAGCGCGCTCGCGCCGCGCAGGACCAGGAAGAAGGCGATCAGCCCCATGATCGCGAAGACCGAGAGCCCGGCCACCCGCAGCACCCCGCGGAACACCCGGTCTCCCGGGGTGGCTGGGGCGGTGATCACGCGGGGGACGTCGGGATCGGGTGGACGTGGAGCCCCGGCGTACGGTGCCGCGGGCTCGGCGGCGGCTGTCATGGTCTGCTCTCCGGCGCGCTCGGTACGGAAGTACTCGGTACAGGGAGTCCCCGGGCGGTCCGCCCGGGGAGGGGGACCCGGCGGGGCCGGGGACGGCGGCCCCGCCGGGTCGTCACTGCCGCTGCGGGCTCAGGGCCGGCGACGCACCCGCGCCCAGGCCCGGCCGGTGGCGGCCATCGCCCGCTCACCGGCGGGCGTGCCGCCGAGGAGGAGCGCCGCCGGGCCGCCGATCAGCAGCACCAGGCCCGCGATCACCGCGACCGGCAGCAGCAGCCGGGCCGTGCCGGCCCGGTCGGCCGCCGGGCTGCCGGCCGCCACCGGGGCGGCCGCGAGCGGGCCGGCCGGGGCGCTCGGCGAGGCGGCGGGCTTCGCCGCGGCCGGCGCCGGGGTGCCGCTCGCCGGGACGGCGCCGGTGCCACCGGTGCCGGCCGTGCCGCCCGTCGCACCGCCGGTGGCGCTCTCGGCGCCCAGGCCTCCGGTGCCGGCGGTGCCACCGGTGCCACCGGAGGAGGAACCTCCGTCCGAGCCGCCGGCCGTCGTGCCGTCGGCCACCGGGGCCGCGCCGCCGGTGCCCGCGGCGCCGGTCCCGGCCCCGCTCCCGGTGCCGTCGGTCGTGCCACCGGTCCCGCCCGTCGTCGCACCGCCGGTGCCGCCGGTGGTGCCGCCGTCGCCGCCGGTCGGCGGGACCGGCGGGGGCACCTGGTTGCCGGGCCACCTGCCGTCCTGGAGCTCCACGTGCTTCGCGGCGTCGAGGGCCTGCTGGCGCTGCGCCCCGGTCAGGCTCAGGAAGCCCGGGGCGAGCCTGCCCGGCTCCACCCCGTAGACCTGGCCGCTGCCGGCGACCGTGGTGAGGAGGCGGGCGATCGCCGCCGCCTTCTCGCCGGACACCCCGCCGGTGGGCACCATCGCGTACTGGACCGTGGTCAGCGGGTAGGCCTGCGCGTCCCGGGAGAACGCGGTGTCGGCCACGCCGTACGGGAGCTGCTGGGTGCCGGTCGCGGCGTCGGTCGGCATGTCGCCCACCGCCGCCTGGAAGCCGTTGGTGGTCGGCGAGACGAAGCCGCCGGCCGGGTTCTTCAGGGCCGCCTCGGGGAGCGAGAACGCCTTCGCCTGGGCGCTGTCCATGACGGCGAAGAGCTTGCGGTCACCGCGGGCCATCGGGTCGCACTTCGGGTGGTTGCCGGTTCCGTCGGGCATCCAGAGCTGGCAGGTGGAGCGGTTCTCCTGGATGGTCCGGAAGACCTGGGTGAGGCCGCCGAGCACCGGGTTCCACTCGTACTGCCGCATCTTCCTGGCGGCCTCGGAGGCACCGGTCGGCCCGGAGAAGTCCTGCGGCTGGACGGCGTCCACCGGGTAACCGGAGAAGGCGCCGCGCTGGTAGAAGGTGTTCACCCGCATGCCCCACGGGTCCTCCTCGCCGTCCAGGAACCGGGTCGCGTCCGGGTCTGCGGCGATCCACGAGGTCAGCTGGTGGACGAGGTCGGTGGTGCCGCCGACGATGGTCGGCTCGAACTCCGCCGGCGCGCAGGAGGACGGCCACTGCACGCCGCTCGCCTCGGGGAACTGGTTCAGCTGCTTGAACTCCGGGTCCTGGAAGATGCAGCTGGGGTTGCCGCTCACCGAGGCCACCGGCAGGCCCGGCGGCGCGTACGACTGGGTGAGGAGCTTGGCCACCAGGCGTGGCGTCAGCTTCATGTCCCTGAGCTGGCGGCCGGTCCTGGTGTCGTCGACGACGAAGACCACCGAGACCCCGCTGGTCGCCAGGGGCGCGTAGACGTACGGCCGGGCCGGGGTCGCGGTGTCGGGCCGCGCGGTCAGCGCGACGTCGAGTCCGGCCCCGCCCAGGAAGGCCTGCCGGGCCTGCGGCTCACCGCCGGAGGAGGAGTACTGGAAGGAGAGCGGCGAGTCGGCGAGGCAGAGGCCGGCCCGCCACTGCTGGACGGCGCGGTTCGCCATCTCCAGCCCGGCCGCCTTGAAGACCGCGGCCTGGTTCTCGCAGTCCGCCGCGGTGGGCGCGAAGTACAGCGGCATGACGGTGCGCTTCTCCCAGGCGCACTGCTCGCCGATCTGGAACCCGGCGTACTGGTTGCCCTCCCAGGACGCCGCGTAGGCCTCCAGGCCGCCGTCGCTCGCGGTGTTGAAGAAACCGTCGATGTCGCTGAGGTGGTCGGTGCAGTCGACCGCGCCGTTGCGCGCCTTGTTCGGGTCCTGGGTGTCGCCGCCGTAGTTCGGCTCGATCACCAGGGAGCACGGGTGGGTGGCGTCACAGCCGAGCGAGGGGCTCTGGGTCGCGGTCCACACCTCGATGCTGGTCGCCCCCGAGCCGTCCGCCCCGGTGGGCGCGATCGCCATGTTGGAGGGGAAGTCCGGCGTCGTGGTGCCCTGCGGCGGCGCCACCTGGTTGAACCCCTTCGCGGGGTCGGCGTTGTACAGCGTGCTGCCGTAGCAGTCGGTGATCTTCGGGTCGAGGCCGCGGCACTGGTAGACCCGGACCGCGTAGAGGACCTGCTTGTCGCCCTTGGTGACGACGGGCACCGACTCGCCCATGGTGTTGAGGGTCGGGGTGAACCCGCTCCAGGAGACCTGCAGCACCTGGTTGGAGAGGTCCTTGGTCTGGGCGACCGTCACGCTGCCCTCGGGGCCCTCGGTCCAGGTGTTCGGGTCCCACACCTTCGGCCCGGGCTTCGTCACGGCCGACGACACCGACGCCTGTGCCTGCGGCAGCGCGCCGAGGCCGATGGGGGCCACGCCGAGCGCCACCACCACCGACCAGAGGAGGGTGACCGCCGGCAGTCGCCGGCGCCACCTCCCGCGTCTCGGATCAGGTAGGAGTCGGAGTCTCATTGCGGGCACCTCCGTACGAACGCGCACCGCCCGTGGCGCGGCGCGAGAGGGGATCAGGCTGCGAGCGGGCCGACGGCTCCGGTTCGCATCCATTCGGCCAGCCGGAGATGGCCGGATCCGGTCGTGTCGATGTACGGGACCACAACGTGGCGACTCCGTAGCGGAGTTGGGAACTCCACCGCGAACCCGGCCGAGACCCTCCGAGACCTCCGTCGTGAACTCCGCCCGGCCGGCGCGGAGTTCCGTACGGTACGGCGGGCCCGTGCCGTCGCACGGACCCGCCGCAGTGCCGGGCGCCGGGAGCGGTCAGCTGCCGGAGGTGAAGGTCAGCGTGAAGTCGCCGACCGACTGGCCGCCCTTGAAGAAGGAGGTGTTCAGCTTGCCGTCCAGGGCCTGCGCACCCTCGGCGTCCACCTTGAGGTCGGTGGAGGTCACCTTCTGGGTGGCGCCGGAGCGGGTGATGTCCGTCATGCCGGCCGGGTCGAGCAGCGCCACCGGGGCGGCGCCGTCGGCCGCGACACCGGTGATCTGGAAGGTGTCCGCGCTGAACGCGAGGTGCTTGAAGAGCGCGCTCTTGCCGGTGAAGACGTTGATGAAGAGCAGGCTGCCGCCCAGCTCGACGTTGCCGTAGTAGCCCTGGAAGTTGGCGTCGCCACCGGTCACGGGGAAGGTGGTGGAGAAGCCGGTGGTGCTGTCGTACGACGGCGTGGCGGCGGGCAGCGGGATGACCACCACACCGCTGAGGGCCGCCTCCTTCAGGAACGCGGCGCTCTCGTGCACCACAGCGCTGCCGGTCGGCGCCGGGGCGGTGTCGGCGGCGGCCGCACCGATCGGGCCGGTCACGGTGAGGACGACGGCGGCACCGGCGGCGGCCAGGCGGGCGCGGGTACGGGACATGCTGAACTCCTAGGGAGAGGCGGGAGGTTGTGCGTGGTGCCGAGAGCGGGCGGTGCGGCGCGCGGGATGTGGCCGGCGGCCACGGGCCGGAGCCCGTGGCCGCCGGGTGGTGCGGCGTGATCAGCCGGTGAGCAGCGGGTGATCAGCTGTGGGTGGTGGTGCCGCAGGCGGCGGCCGAGAGCGGCAGGAAGCCGTAGCTCTTGATGTCGTTGGTGCCGTTGGTGCAGATCCAGCCCGAGGGGCCGAAGATGTTGCGCAGCGCGGCGCCGTGGGCGTCGGTCGCGGTCCACTCGGCGTTGCGGACCACGTTGTAGACCACGCGGCCGAAGGCGGAGGCGGCGAACGGCGCGTTGATGGTGTTGGTGGTGGTGTTGACCGGCACCAGGGTGCCGACGTTGCGCAGGGTCAGGCTGCCCGGGTTCGAGGTGGGCGTGCCGTGGCCGCCGACGGTCTGGCTCAGGTAGGCCGCGACCGAGTAGGGGAAGACGGTGTCGTCACCGGCGAGGCGGGAGTCGACGCCCTCGTTCTCCTCCGGGCCGTCCTGGACGCAGCTGCCCACGGTCGGGTTGCCGATCGCGGTCAGGAAGAAGGAGCGGGTGCCGGAGTTGGCCTGCGGCAGCCACGGCTTGATGGTGGCGTTCGGCAGGGTGGCGCTGATCTGCGTCCAGTTGGTGATGGAGCAGTCGTAGATGCCCTTGAGCTGGGCGGCGGTCAGGCTGGCCGGGGCGTGGCCACCGTTCTTGGCCGACCAGGTCACCGCGTCCTTGGCGAACGCGACGAAGATGTCGGAGGCCGGGTCGGTCGCCTTCGGGGCACGCGAGGAGCGGGCCACGTCGACCTTGGAGCCGGCCGTGTTCAGCTCGGTGATGCCCGCGCCCGAGCCGTTCGGACGGGTGATGGCGGAGGCGCCGGACTTCGGGGTGATGGTGGCGGAACCGGTCGCGTCCCAGCTGTAGTACCGCGGCGAGGTGGTGTCGCCGATGCTGGTCAGGTACGCGTTGTAGTCGGCGGAGAACTGGGTCGACACGGCCTGGGTCGTGTCGGAGCCCACGCTGACGATGTCGGCGGCGGCCGGGGTGACGGCCGGGTCGGCGACGGCGGCGCCGGCGGCGACGGTGGCGACCGAGGTGGCGATGGCGGCAACGGCGAGCAGCTTGGCAGCGGTCTTGCGCATGTTCCTGTTCCTCCGGTGGGAGAGACGTGCATCGCTGTACCCGCGCCCTGGTTGGGGCCCGGGGCCGGTGGGCCGCGTCCGCGGCGGCCGCTCCGGCAGAGCTGATCCTGTCCGCCGCGTCGGTTCCGCCGGAAGTGTGGTCGACGGCCGCCGGCGAATGTCGACTCATCGGTTCGGAGAGGTTTAGCGACTGGTCAGGGCGGCCGCGAAGGGTGGGAAATCCGCAGGTCGGAGGCCGGTGACGTTCTTCTCCAGGTGGCGGCTCGGGGTGTTGCCGGAAACCTGCGCTTCACCGGGGAGGAGGGGAACGGCAGCCGGGCGGGGGGCGGGCCGGGTGCCCACGGGAAGGCCGAACGGGGGTGGTCCGAGGTGGTCCGAGGTGCAGCGCGGTGAAGCGAGGTGCAGCACGGTGGAGCGGGCGCGGTGCGGGTCGCGGTGCGGACCGGTCACCAGGGCCGGCGGCCGCCGCCTCGCCGCAGCTCCTGGCCGATCCACTGCAGGCCCGTCAGGAACGCCTCCACGCCGGCCTGGCACTGGTCGCGCCGGAGGTATCCGCGGGCACTGCGGGCGACCGGGACGGCCTCGCCGGCGCCCGGGCGGGTGCTGCGCACGGGCAGGTGCGCGGTCCAGACCCACAGACGCCCGTCGGACTGGGCCACGGTGCACCGCAGGACCGCCCGCTCGATGATCAACTCACGTACCGCCTCGGCGAGTTCGTCCTCGCTGCGATAGGTGCGGACACCGGATCCGAGCTGCCGGCCGTTGGCGGCACGCAGGGTCCAGCCGACGCAGCGGTCGGCGGCGGGGAGGATCAGCAGACGGGGGCCCCGGCGTTCAGCGGGCGGCATCGGAGCGTCTCAACGGTGCTCTGCGGTCCGGGAGTTCGAGAGCCGGCTGCTTCGCCAGCAGCACCACGAAGCGCCGGAAGGCGTTCTGGCAGGTCGCGTACCGCTCGTACGCGCGGCTGGAGCGCACCTCGGGGAGGGTGCGCGAGCCGGGGACGACCCAGATCCAGCCGATGCCGTCCCGGACGTGCGTGATCCGGGCGACCAGGGTGTCGGCGCCGGCGCGTAAGCCGTCGAAGCCGCGTTCGGCCTCCCCGGCCGTCTCGTACGCGGCCGGGGTGACCGCCACCACGCGGCCGTTGGGCGCCTTGAGCTGCCAGCGGTAGCGTCCGTCCGGCGCCCGCTCGGCCCGGAACCCCCCTCGACTTGCCCCTGCTGCGGTGTGACCGCGGCCCGACGCGTCCACTGTCCCCCCAGTCCGGTACCTCTCCGAGACGGGAGTAAAGCTATGTGTGCACACGAGCGCGCCGGAAGGGCGGGAAATGCACAACTTGCTCCGTTGGCCGCGAAGTTCTCTCTCGTTAAACTTTCACCGACTGCACACCACTCACCCCTCTCGGCCCCCACTCCATCACCGGCCGTTCGAGAACGTGCGAGGCGTCGGGGCCCTCGGGAGCTCCCTGGAACCCCCGGAGCCCCCCGGAGCCCCCCCCCCCCCGGAGCCCCCGCGGACCGACTCGGAGCCGGGCCCGGTCGGCCGGCTCAGAGCCGGGCGGTCCAGCGCACCATCGTGCCCTTCCCGTACGGCCCCGGCTCGTGCCAGGCGTCGCCGCCGAGCACCTCCGCGCGCCGGGTCAGGTTGCTCAGCCCGCTGCGCCGGCCGTCCGGCGGGATGCCGACGCCGTCGTCCGTCACGGTGAGCAGCACCCCGGGCCGGCCCCCGCGGTCCAGCGACTCCGGGTCCCCGCCGACCGGGCGGCCCACGTCGTCCAGGTGGACGGTCGCGTCGACCTCCACGCCGACCCGCGAGGCCCGCGCGTGCCGGGCCGTGTTGGAGAGCATCTCCCGCAGTGCCGCGAGGAGTTGGCGGCCGGTCTTGTCGCCGACCATGCTCTCGACCGGGCCGATGAAGGTCACCGAGGGCTTGAAGCCGAGCGCCGCCGCGGCCTGGCTGCCCTCGCGCAGCACCCTGGTCCGCAGGGTGTCCGGTGCGTCGCCGTGGTTGTCGTGCTGGAGGGCGTAGATGGTGGTGCGGACCTCCTGGATGGTGGCGTCCAGCTCGTCCACCGCCTTGCCGATGCCCACCTTCACCTCGGGCACGACGGCGCGCCGGGCCGCGCTCTCCAGCATCATCCCGGTCGCGAACAGCCGCTGGATCACCAGGTCGTGGAGGTCCCGGGCGATCCGGTCGCGGTCCTGGAAGACGGCCAGCCGCTGCTGGTCCCGCTGCCCCTCGGCCAGCCGCAGGGCCAGCGCAGCCTGGGAGGCGAAGGTCTCGGCGAGCTGCTTCTCCGCGTCGGTGAACGCCACCGCTCCGCGCGCCCGCCAGACGCTGAGCCCGCCCAGCACCCGCCCGGCGGCGACCATCGGCACCGCCATCGACGGGCCGAAGCTGCGCGCCAGCCGCATCACCACGGTCGGGTCGCTGGACATGTCGTCCAGGTGGACGCTCTCGCCCTGCAGCAGCCGCGCGGCGAAGCTGTCCTTCGGCAGCAGCTCGCCCCGGACGAACTCGGCCGCCTCGCCGGAGGCGTGGGCCACCCGCATCTGCCCGCCCCCGTCACCGTCGCCGTCGCCGGTCGGCAGCAGGATCATGCCGAGCGCGGCGTCCGCCAGCTCCCGGACCTGCTCCGCCGCGATGGTCAGCGCGACCTGGGCCCCGTCGGTGGAGAGCAGCGCCGTGGTGACGGCCGCCGCGCCGGCGATCCAGCGCTCGCGGCGCCGGCCCTCCTCGTAGAGGCGGGAGTTCTCGATCGCGACGCCGGCCGCGGCGGCGAGCGCGTGCACCACCTGCTCGTCCTCGGGGGTGAAGGCGCCGCCGCCCTTCTTCTCGGTGAGGTAGAGGTTGCCGAACACCTCGTCGCGGATCCGGATCGGCTCGCCGAGGAAGGTGCGCATCTGCGGGTGGTGCGGCGGGAAGCCGGAGGACCGCGGGTCGGCACCGAGCTCGGTGAGCCGCAGCGGCTCGGGCCGGTCGATCAGTGCGCCGAGGATGCCCCGGCCGGCCGGCAGCTCGCCGATCTCGGCGGCGGTCCCGTCGTCGACCCCGACGTGGATGAAGTCGGCCAGGCCGTGGCCGCCCGGGGCGATCACCCCGAGGGCCGCGTACCGGGCGTCGACCAGCTCGGCCGCACCGGAGGCGATCCGGTGCAGCGTGGCGTGCAGGTCGAGCCCGGCGCCGACCGAGACCACCGCCTCAAGCAGCCGCTGCATCCGGTCGGTGACGGCGGCCGCGGACTGCAGCCGCTCGGCCACCTCGGTGACCAGGGTGTCCAGCCCGAGCGAGGAGATCTCGGGCACCCGATGGGGTGTCGGGTCCGGAGCGGCGTCGGGCAGGTCGGGCGAGGGGTCCATGAGACGAGCGTAGTTTGTACGGATTTCGGCCGAAGGGTGGCGCGGCGGGCGGGCTGAACGGGCAGCGGCGGGGCCGGTGCCGCCGGTCCGGCTCAGCGCGCGGCCGGCACCGCCGCCTCCTGCGCCGCACCGGCCGGGGCGGCCCCGTCCGCCTCCCGCTCGCGTTCCCACATCGCCCGCAGCCGGCCGCCCGGCTCCGCGACCAGCGCGGACCAGCGGCCGCGCTCGACCACGTGGCCGCCGTCCAGGACCAGCACCTCGTCGACGGTGGAGTCGTCCAGGCCGGCCAGCCGGTGGGTGATCAGGACGGTGGTCCGGCCGGCCGTGGCGGCCAGCAGGTCGGCGGTGAGCGCGTCGGCCGTCGGCAGGTCGAGGTGCTCGGCCGGCTCGTCCAGGACCAGCACCGGGAAGTCGGCCAGCAGGGCCCGGGCCAGCGCGAGCCGCCGGCGCTGGCCGCCCGAGAGCCGGGCGCCGTGCTCGCCGACCATGGTGTCCAGCCCCGCCGGGAGGGTGTCGGTCCAGTCCAGCAGCCGGGCGGCGGCCAGTGCGGCGCGCAGCTGCGCCTCGTCCGCGCCGGGCCTGGCCAGCCGCAGGTTCTCCCGCAGCGAGCTGTCGAAGACGTGGGCGTCCTGCGCGCAGAGTCCGATCACCCGGCGGACGTCGTCCCCCGCCAGCTCCCGGCTGTCCACAGCCTGTGGACGGCCGGCGGCGAGCGTGACGCTCCCCGCCACCGGGTCGAGGAAGCGCAGCAGGGCCTGGGCGAGCGTGGTCTTGCCGGAGCCGGACGGCCCGACGACGGCGATCCGCCGCCCGGGGGCGAGGTCGAGGTCGAGGCCGGCCAGCGCGTCCACCGGCTGCCCCGGGTGCCGGACGGTCAGCCCGCGCACCGCGATCGGCAGCGGCTGCTCGGGCAGCGCCGCCGGCTCGGCCGGCTCGGCGACCGGCGCGGGCGCGTTCAGCACCTCGTCGAGGCGCGCGGCGGCGGCCCGGCTGCGGCGGCGGGCCTGGACGGCGAGCGGCATCCCGGTGACGGCCTCGAAGGCGGCCAGCGGGGTGAGCACCACCACCGCCAGGCAGACCGGGGCGAGCGCCCCGCTGTGCACGCCCTGGACGCCGACCGCCGCGGCGGCGGTCACGGTCAGCCCGGTGAGCAGGGTGATCAGGCCGGTGCCGAGCGCCGCGGTGGCCGCCGAGCGGGCGGCCAGTCCGGTGAGCGCGGCGTCGGCGGCGCGCACGGCGGCCAGCCGGCCGGGCAGCGCCCCGGCGACGACGAGCTCGGCCGTCCCGGTGAAGGTGTCGACCACGGCGGTGGCCAGCCGGCCGCGGGCGGGGGCCTGCCGCCGCTCGGCGCCGGCCGACCAGCGCCCGGTCAGCGCGGGCACCGCCGCCCCGCCGAGCAGCAGGCCGAGGCCGAGCACCAGGCCGGCGGCGGGCAGGAAGGCGCCCAGCGCGACGGCGGAGCCCAGCGACACCACCGCGGCCACGGCGGCCGGCAGCCGCCAGCGCAGGTAGTGGTCCTGCACCGCGTCGACGTCGGCGACCAGCCGGGAGAGCAGGTCGCCGCGCCGGAAGGCGGGCAGCCCGGCCGGGGCGAGCACGGTGAGCCGGCGGTGGACGGCGGCCCGGAGGGTGCCGAGGGTCCGCAGGACGGCGTCGTGCGAGACGAGGCGCTCGGCGTAGCGGAAGACGCTCCGCCCGATGCCGAAGGCGCGCACCGAGGTGACGGCCATCATCAGGTAGAGGACGGGCGGCATCTCGGAGGCGCGGGAGATCAGGTAGCCGGAGGTGGCCATCAGCGCGACCGCGCAGCCGAGGGCGAGCGAGCCGAGCAGCACCGAGAGCGCCAGTCGGGGCTTCACCCCCTGCTTCCCGGCCGGCCCGTCGGCCGGGTAGGCGTCGGCGTCGGCGTCGGCGTCGGCGTCGGCCGGGGCGGGTACCGGCCGCCCGCTGTGGCCGAGCACCGGCACCGCAGCACCCGGCAGCGCACCACCCGCCGCCGCCGGCCCGGCGGCGTCCGGCGCCTCCAGCCGCACCCACCGGTCGGCGACCGCCAGCAGGGCGGGCCGGTGCGCGACCAGCAGCACCGTCCGCCGCGGATCGGCCGCCAGCGCCCGGACCGCCGCCACCACGGCCGCCTCCGACTCGCCGTCCAGGTTGGCGGTCGGCTCGTCCAGCAGCACCAGCGGCCGGTCGTCGGCGAGCAGCACCCGGGCGAGCGCCAGCCGCTGCCGCTGGCCGGCCGAGAGCCCGGCGCCGTCCTCCCCGAGCACGGTGTCGGGGCCCTGCGGCAGCCGCTGGACGAAGTCGAGCGCGTGCGCGGCCCGCAGCGCCGCGTGCAGCTCCGCCTCACCGGCGTCCGGCCGGTAGAGCCGGACGTTGTCGGCGACCGTCCCCGCGAACAGGTGCGGGTGCTGCGGCACCCAGGCGATCCGGGACCGCCAGCCGTCCGGGTCCAGCTCGGCCAGGTCGTACGTCCGGCCGTCGGCGGCGGTGATCCGGACGCTGCCGGCGTCCGGCGCGGTGAGCCCGAGCAGGACGGCGAGCAGGGTGGACTTGCCGGCCCCGCTCGGGCCGGTGAGCGCGACCGTCTCCCCCGGACGGAGCGTCAGGCAGGCCCCGGCCAACGCGGGCGCGGCCCGGCCGGGGAAGGCGACGGTGAGGCCCGCGGCCTCGACGGTGGCGCCGGCCGACGTGGGCGCCGGTACGGTGCCGGCCTTCGGCAGCGGCGTCTCCAGCACCCGGAAGAGCTCGTCGGCCGCGGTCAGCCCCTCGACGCTGGAGTGGTAGAGCGCGCCGACCTGGCGGATCGGGAAGTAGACCTCGGGCGCCAGGATCAGGATCAGCAGCCCGGTCTCCAGGTCCAGCGTGCCGTCCACCAGCCGGAAGCCGATGGAGACGGCGACCAGCGCCACCGAGAGCGTGGAGAGCAGTTCCAGCGCGAACGAGGAGATGAAGGCGATCCGCAGGGTGCGCAGGGTGGCCCGGCGGTAGTCGGCGGTGATCCGGGCGACGGTCGCGGCCTGGGCCCGGGCCCGGTTGAAGACCTTGAGCGTCGGCAGCCCGGCGACCACGTCCAGGAAGTGGTGCGAGAGCCGGGAGAGGGTGGCCCACTGCCGGTCCATCCGGGACTGGGTGGCCATCCCGATCAGCACCATGAAGAGCGGGATCAGCGGGAGCGTCCCGGCGATGATCGCGGCCGAGGCGAGGTCGGCGCCGAGGATCCGCAGCAGCACGACGACCGGGACGACCACCGCGAGCGCCAGCTGTGGCAGGTACCGGGCGAAGTAGTCGTCCAGCGCGTCGACCCCGCGGGTGGCGAGGGTGGTGAGTTCGCCGGTGCGCCGGCCCGCCAGGTAGGCCGGGCCGAGCGCGGTGGCGTGGTCGAGCAGCTTGCGCCGCAGGGTGGACTTCACCCGGGCGACCGACCGGTGGGCGACGAGCTCGGTGAGCCAGCCGACCAGCCCGCGCCCCACCGCCGTCAGCGCCAGCAGCAGCAGCGGGGTGGTGAGCCCGCCGAGCGCGGCCCGCTGCTGGAAGCCGCGGACCACGATCTCGGCGATCAGGCTCGCCTGGGCGACCACCAGGGCCGCGTTCACGGCGCCGAGCAGCACCGATCCGGCGAGGAAGGCCCTGGTGGTGCGCGCGTACCCGAGCAGGCGGGGGTCGACCGGCTTCACGGCTCAGCCCTGGTCGGTCGAGACGGCCGGGGCGTGCCCGGGGATGTGCTGGACGCCGATCCTCCTGCGGAACACCCAGTACGTCCAGCCCTGGTAGAGCAGCACCAGCGGGGTGAAGACGGCGGCCACGATCGTCATCAGCTTCAGCGTGTACGGCGAGGAGGCCGCGTTGTCCACGGTCAGGCTCCAGCCGTCGTTCAGGGTCGACGGCATCACGTCCGGGAAGAGCGCGAGGAAGAGCATCGCGACCGCGGCCACCACGGTCGCCCCGGAGAGGACGAACGCCCAGCCCTCCCGGCCCAGCCGGGTGGCCGCCAGCGAGCCGGCCAGCGCGAGCAGGGCCAGCACCAGCGCCACCAGGCTCCGGCCGTTGCCGTGGTCGGCCTGGGTCCGGAGCAGGAAGACCGCGGCCAGCACCGCCGTCGCCAGACCGAGCCGCAGGGCCATGGCCCGCGCCCGCTCCCGGATGTCACCGACCGTCTTGAGGGCGGCGAAGACCGCGCCGTGGAAGGTGAAGAGGCTGAGGGTGACCAGCCCGCCCAGCAGGGCGTAGGGGTTGAGCAGGTCCCAGAAGCCGCCGACGTAGTTCTTCTGCGCGTCGATGTCGACGCCGCGGACGATGTTGGCGAAGGCCACGCCCCAGAGGAAGGCCGGGATCAGCGAGGTCCAGAAGATGGCCTCCTCCCAGTTCCGCTGCCAGCGCGGCTCCGGGCGCTTGGCCCGGTACTCGAAGGCGACGCCGCGCACGATCAGGCAGACCAGGATCAGCAGCAGCGGGATGTAGAAGCCGCTGAACAGCGTGGCGTACCAGTCCGGGAAGGCCGCGAAGGTGGCGCCGCCGGCGGTGAGCAGCCAGACCTCGTTCCCGTCCCAGACCGGGCCGATGGTGTTGATCAGGACGCGCCGCTCGGCGGTGTCGCGGGCCAGCGGCTTGGTGAGGACGCCGATGCCGAAGTCGAAGCCCTCCAGGAAGAAGTAGCCGATCCAGAGGACGGCGATCAGGACGAACCAGACGTCGTGGAGTTGCATGGTCGATCGGTCCTATCCGTCGTCAGTAGGCGAAGGCGAGGGGCTTGTCGGCGTCGTCGCCCGCGGACGGGCCGCGCAGCGACGGGTCCACGGCCGGCGGCTGCTCGGACGTGACCGGGCCGGCCTTGGCGTACTTGACCAGCAGCCGGACCTCGATGACGGCGAGGACGGCGTACAACGCGGTGAAGGTGGCCAGCGCGCCGATCTGGGTGCCCACGCCCACGTTCGGCGAGACGGCGCTCGCGGTGGTCATCAGCCCGAAGACGGCCCACGGCTGGCGGCCCATCTCGGTGAAGACCCAGCCGAAGCTGTTGGCGATCAGCGGGAAGCCCATGGTGAGGATGCCGATCCGCCAGCTCCACTTGGTGAGGAAGGGGCCGAGCTCCCGGCTCGGGGTCAGCATCAGCCGCGGCACCTCGGTGTCGCCGGTGCGGAACCCGGGGGCCAGGAACCACTTCCTCCGGGTGGTCCAGAGCCCGACCACGCCGGCCATGAACGAGGTCATCCCGAACCCGATCATGAGGCGGAAGCCCCAGTAGGTGACGAAGATGCTCGGGATGTAGTCCTTGGGGTCGCCGCCGTACTTGGCGGCCTCCGCGTTGGCGGTGTCGTTGATGCCGGGGACGGACGAGCTGAAGTCGCTGTTGGCGAGGAAGGAGAGTATCCCCGGGACCTCCAGCTCCACCGAGTTGTGGCCCTTGCCGACGTCGCCGACCGCGAAGACCGAGAACGGCGCGGGCGCCTGGGTGTCCCACAGGGCCTCGGCGGCGGCCATCTTCATCGGCTGCTGGCGGAACATCACCTTGGCCAGCGAGTCGCCGCTGAGCGCGGTGCCCAGACCGAAGACGACCGCGAGGACGAGGCCCAGCCGGAGCGAGGTGCGCATCACGGCGACCTTCTTCGGGTCCGCGCCGCCGGGCCGGCGCTTGGCCTTCCAGAGGTGGAAGGAGGCGATGCCGACCATGAAGGCGGCGCCGGTGAGGAAGGCGGCGGTCAGGGTGTGCAGGACGACGGTCACGGTGGTGTCCTGGAACAGGACCCGGGTGATGTCGGTGAGCTGCGCCTTCCCGGTGGCCGGGTCGACGGTGTAGCCGACCGGGTGCTGCATCCAGGAGTTCGCCGCCAGGATGAAGTAGGCGGAGAGCACCGTGCCGAGCGCGACCATCCAGATGCAGGCGCAGTGCAGCTTCTTCGGCAGCTTGTCCCAGCCGAAGATCCACAGGCCGATGAAGGTCGATTCGAAGAAGAAGGCGATCAGCGCCTCCATCGCGAGCGGGGCGCCGAAGACGTCGCCGACGAAGCGGGAGTAGTCCGACCAGTTCATGCCGAACTGGAACTCCTGGACGATGCCGGTGACGACACCCATCGCGATGTTGATCAGGAAGAGCTTGCCCCAGAACTTGGTGGCGTGGAAGTACTTCTCCTTGTCCGTCCGCACCCAGGCGGTCTCCAGTCCGGCCACGACGGCGGCCAGGCTGATGGTGAGCGGGACGAAGAGGAAGTGGTAGACGGTGGTGATGCCGAATTGCCATCGCGCGATGGTCTCGTGAGCGATTGCCAGTTCCACGTCGCCCTCTCTCCAACCGACCTGGTGAAGGTCACTTACCGGACAAACTTCAGAAACGTCATCTCTAGCCGTAGACCGCTGCTCATCAGCGCAAGCTTGTCCGCTTGTGAACGTGAACACGTTCACAAGGGCCAGTATCCATCATGCTTACGGGCCGAATGCGGGCGGGGTGGGATCGAACCGGCCGCTGACCGGCAGCGATGCCGTGCGCACAGTCTGCGAAGTCGCCCGGGCACCCACAACGAGCGGCCGGGCGAACCCGGGGATGATCTTGTCCGATCCGGCGATTGACAGCCGTCGGCCCGGCCAAACCGTCCTACCGGCCGCCGGCGCGCGCCGACCGGGCGGTTCGGCGGCCCGGCCGCCGACCGGCGACCGCCCCGCGGCGGGCCGTGTCCGCCCGTGCCAGACTTCCTTCCCGTGCAGACGATGCGAACGATCATCGGGGAGATGGCCGGGAAGCTCGCGGGGGTACCGGGGGTGGTCGGGGTGGTGCTCGGCGGCAGCCGGGCACGCGGGGAGCACCGGCCCGGGTCGGACTGGGACCTCGGCCTCTACTACCGCGGCGAGCCGGGCCTCGACGCGCTGCGGTCCCTCGCCGGGCCCGGTGTCGACGTGGCCGGGCCGGGCGGCTGGGGGCCGTGGGTCGACGGCGGCGCGTGGCTCACCGTCGAGGGCGCCCCGGTGGACTGGATCCTGCGCGACCTCGACCGGGTCGAGCGGATCTGGGCGGACTGCCGGGCCGGCCGCTACGAGGTGGGCGTCCAGGCCGGGCACCCGCTCGGCTTCTGGTCCCCCTGCTACCCCGGCGAACTGGCGCTCGGCCAGGTCCTGGCCGACCCCACCGGGGAGTTGACGCGGCTTCGGGCCGAGCTGGGCGACTACCCCGAACCACTGCGGGCGGCGCTGACCGCCGGCGCCTGGGAGGCGGACTTCCTGCTCGCCGGCGCCGCGAAGAGCGCGGCCCGCGCCGACGTCCTCCACGTCTCGCTCTGCCTCTCCCGGGCCGTGGGCGTCCTGGTGCAGGCCCTGTACGCGGACGCCCGGCGCTGGTGCCTCAACGAGAAGGGCGCCTTCGACGTCGCCGCCGCCCTCCCCGGCGCCCCGGCCGGCTTCGGCCCCCGCGCCCGGGCCCTGCTCGCCGCGCCCGGCGCCACCGCGGAGGAACTGGCCGCCACCGTCGCGGCCGCGCGGCGGCTCGCCGCCGACACCGCCGCCGCCCTCCGGGACCGGGGGGCGCGGTAGGCGCTAGGGGCGGCCGAGGAGGTGGGCTCCGGCGGCGGAGGGGCTCCGGGCGGTGAAGTACTCCACGAAACCGGCCAGGAACTCCCGCTCGGTGATCCGGCCGTCCCCGTCCACGTCCAACTGTCGGAAACCGTGCGAGAGTTCGGCCGGGTGGACGCGGCGGCCGCCGAACACCGCGCGGTACTCGTCGGCGTCCAGGTAGCCACTGCCGTCGGTGTCGGCGGCCGCGAAGACGGCACGCAGGGCGCGGAGCAGGCCGGCCTCCAGGTAGCCCGGATCCCGGTCGCAGCCGGCCAGCGTGGCGGCGACGAACTCGGCCCGGTCCACCCTGCCGTCGCCGTCGGTGTCCATCGTCGAGCGGAGCTGCTCCCACCAGGCCTCGAAGCCGGCGTACACGGCGGCCTCGCCCTCCTCGGTCAGCTCCAGCTGCCAGCAGACGTTGTGCGCCATGGCCTGGAGGTCGCGGGCGGTGACGTAGCCGTCCCCGGTCTGGTCCAGGACCTCGTGGAAGAACCGGTCCACCCGCGGGCGCCGGGTGTCCTGCCGGGGCGGCCGGCGCACGGTGGGACGGCGGTCGGGCGAGCGGTACCGGACGCCGTCCGGCAGCCGCGTCGCCACCGCCCGGCCGCCGCGGTGCAGCAGCGCGGACAGGACGGCCGCCCGCCGGGTGGGCGTCAGGCCGAACCGCTCGCGGTAGGAGGCCGGCAGGTCGGCGACGGTGAGCGCGGTGACCACCCGGGCCGCGACCGCCCGGACCAGCCGCCAGCCGACCGGCCCCAGCCACCGGAGCCGGCGCGGCTGCGGCGCCTCGCGCAGGATCTCGTACAGCAGGTAGCGCGCCGAGCCGGTGAACTCCAGCTGCTCGCGCACCATCCGGTGGAAGTAGCGGGGCAGGTCGGCGACGCTCTTCGGCACCGCTCCCTCGGGGAGGCCGAACACCGCCGCGATCTGCCGGAACTCCGCGTAGACCGCCTCCAGTTCGGCGCCGGTGTAGCGGTCGCCGCCCAACCGGCGCATGGCCACGACCGATTCGAAGAGGGTGAGGAGCACCCAGGCCCGGGTGTCCGGGTCGTGCGCGTCGTACGGCCGGCCGTCCGGGGCGGTGCCGCGGATCCGGCGGTGGGCCCGGGCGAGGCGCTCGACCTCGCGGTACAGCGCCTCCTCGTCGGCCTGGAAGAGCCGCCGGCCGCTGCCGAGGGTGTGCTCGATCCGGCGCCACGGGTGGCCGCGGTAGGTGGAGTGCTCGTCCATCCCCGCCGCGACCACCGGGTGGGAGGCCTGCAGCACCAGCAACCGCCAGGCGACCAGTCCGACCCGCCACTCGCTGAGGTCGCGCCGGAAGGAGGCACCCCGCCTGGACGACACCGGCATCCGCATCCCCTTGAGTCCCGCTGTGCTCCGCCGCCTCCGGCCTCCCCCGCGGGTCGGTGACGGAAACACCGCCGGAATCAGTGTGATCGTCCTACTTTGCCAGCTCCCGGGCGACGGCACCGAGCTCCGCCAGGTCCTCGGCGCCGAGCCGGACCGAGGCGGCGGCGACGTTCTCCTCCAGGTGCGCCGGGGAGGAGGTGCCCGGGATCGCCAGCACCGTCGGGGCGGCGGCGAGCAGCCAGGCCAGCATCACCTGGGCGCGGGTCACGCCGTGCCGCTCGGCCACGGCCCGGAGCACCGGGTGGTCCGGCACGCCGGTGCCGCCCAGGGGGTAGAAGGGGACGAAGCCGATGCCGCGGTCGGCGCAGTCCGCGACCAGCGCCGCGTCGGCGGCGGAGTGCTCCAGCACGCTGAACTTGTTCTGCACCGCGACCACCGGGGCGATCGCCTCCGCCTCGGCGAGCTGGTCCGCGTCGACGTTGCTGACGCCGAGGTGCCGGATCAGCCCCTCCTCGCGCAGCTCGGCCAGCGCGGCGAAGGGCTCGGCGATCGAGCTCTGAGTGGGCATCCGCCGCAGGTAGACCAGGTCGAGCCGGTCCACGGCCAGCTCGCGCAGGTTGCGGTGGACGGCCTCGCGCAGCCCGGTGCGGTCGGCCGGGTTCATCCAGGTGCCGTCGGGGAAGCGGCCCGGACCGACCTTGGTGGCGATCACCAGGTTCTCGGGGTACGGGTGGAGGGCCTCACGGATCAGGACGTTGGCGAAGACGTCCTGGTAGAAGTAGAACCAGGCCGTGTCGATGTGGTCGATGCCGAGCTCCACGGCCCGGCGCAGCACCGCGCGGCTCTGCTCGGGGTCGCAGGCCGGGCCCTGCCAGTCCCGCATCGGCAGCTTCATCGCGCCGAAGCCCATCCGGGACACCGGCAGGTCGCCGCCGAGGAGGAGGGAGCCGGACGCGGTGACATGAGGTGAGGTCGTCATGGCATCAAGCCTCCGGCGGGCTCGCCAAGCCACCGACCGATCTGGCAGTTTGCTGCCATGAGTACCGATCGGATCATCACCCTGCACGGAGAACAGGAGCTCGTCCAGCGGGTCGGCCACCTGTTCGTCGCCTCGCGCGAGGAGTTCCTGGTCGCCGCCGCCGACCTGATGACCTGGTCGACCGGGGTCAACGCCGCCTTCCGCGAGGGCAAGCGCCCGCACGTCGTCCCCGGCCTCACCATGCGCAAGCTATACACCCGGCGCGCGCTCGCCGACCCCGAGTCGCACAGGCGGCTGCTGCGGATCGCCGCCTCCGGCATCGAGGTCCGGATCTCCGACGGGCCGCTGGCCCGCGAGGCGATCATCATCGACCGGCGCACCGCGATCCTGGCCGGTGCCCCGGTCCGCGGCGTGCGCACCTTCACCGTGGTGCAGGCGCCGGAGGTGGTCGACGGTGTGCGCTCGCTCTTCCGCGCCACCTGGGAGACGGCCACCGACCTCGCCGACTGCACCGCCGCCCCGCCGCTCATCTCCGACCAGGCCCGGCAGATCCTGCAGGCCCTCGCCGCCGGGCACACCGACGAGACCGGGGCCCGGCTGCTCGGCCTATCCCTGCGGACCTACCGCCGCCGGGTCGCCGAGCTGATGGTCACGCTCGGCGCCAACTCCCGCTTCCAGGCCGGCCTCCTCGCCCGGGACTTCCAGCCCGACGGCCCGCAGTGAAACGACGGCACCGGGCCTTCGCCGCCGGCGCCCGAGGCACACCGGAACGCCGCGGGGGAGGCCCGTGTTCGGACCTCCCCCGCGGCGCCGGGTCCGCGTCCGTCCCCCGATCGGGCGCGAACGCGGTGATCAGGCGGACTGACCCGCCTTGCGGCGGGAGACGTGGACGGCCGCGGCACCCAGGCTGATCGCCAGGCCGGCGCCCAGCGCGAGGTACGGGGTGGCCGGGTTCGAGCCGGTCTCGGCCAGCTCACCCACGGTGGCCGCGGAAGCGGTGGTGCCGGTGGCCGTGGTGCCGGTGGCCGTGGTGCCCGTGCCGGTCCTGGTGGTGGTGCCGGTCCTGGTGGCGCCGGTCTTGGCAGCGGCGGCCGCGCCGCCGGTGCCGGTCGAACCGCTGTCGTTCGACGTGCCGGTGCTCGTGCCCGTGACGCCCGTACCGGTCTCCGCGACCGGGGTCACCGCACCGGTGCCCGAGCCGGCACCCGCGTCCGTACCGGTGGCCGGCGCCGGCTCACCACCGGTGGTCGGGGTGGGGGTGGGAGTGGGTCGGGCCGCGGCCGCCCGGGCGTCGGCGAGCGCCTTGTCGGCGTCCGCCTTGGCCGTGGCAGCGGCCTTCTTGGCCTCGCCCAGCGTGTACACCTTCCGGAACTCGGCGATCCTGGCCTCGTCGAGCGCGTCGCCCGCCGCCCCGACCGCGGCGTCCGCCGTGGTCTTCGCCGCGGCCGCGGCCTTGGCGGCCTCGGTGGCCTTGTGCAGCCGGGTCAGGATGGCGACCCGCTCGTCCTCCGGCGTGGTCGGGTCGTCGAGCTTCGCGGTCTCGGCCTTGGCGTCGGCGAGCGCCTTGTCCGCGGCGGCCTTGGCCGCCGTCGCCTGCTTGGCGACGGCCTGCGCCGCCTCGAACCTGCCCAGGTAGGGCTGGGAGTCGGCCAAGAAGGCCTTGATCCTGGTCTGCTGGGCCGCCTCGGCGGCGACCGCCGCGTCGTACGCCTTCGCGGCCTCGGCGGCGGCCTGCTCCAGGGCGGCGACGGACGGGGTCTGGGTCTGGGCCGCCGGAGCCGATTCCGCGAAGGCGGGTGCCGCGGACAGGACCGCGGCGGGCGAGATCACGGCGGCGACGAGGGCGGCCGAGACCAGGGTACGGCGGAGCTTCACGATGACCTCTTCAAGGGTCGACAAGAAACGGCGGAAGCCGTTGTCGGAGCGGCGATTCCCGCTCGGCGGCCCGATCATAGGCATACGGATTCCGTACGCTCCATGCCGATTCCCGGCAACGGAACGACCGTCAGGTTTCCTGGATCAGACCCACCCTGACGTAATGTCAGGCCTCGGCTCAGCGCTGGCGGGGCAGCTCCAGGCGGAAGGTGGCCCCCCGGCCGGGAGCGGTGTGGAGGGTGAGGGTGCCGCCGTGGGCGTGGGTGAGGGCGGTCGCGATGGCGAGGCCCAGGCCGGCGCCGCCGCCGTCGTGACGGCTGCGCGAGGCGTCGACGCGGTAGAAGCGGTGGAAGACCATCCCGGCCTGCTCGGCGGTGAGCCCCGGACCGGAGTCGGCCACCTCCAGCAGGCAGAGGCCGTCCGGGTCGGTACCGACGCCGATCCGCACCGCGGTCCCGGGCGGGGTGTGCTTGACCGCGTTGCCGACCAGGTTGGTGACCACCTGGCGCAGCCGCGCCTCGTCCCCGAGGACCGGCGCCGGGCCGGGCGAGCCGTCGCCGGCCGGGCCGGTGAGGGCGACCGGACGGGACGGGTCCAGCGCGACGACGTCGTGCAGGGCGTCCGCGGCGAGGGTGCGCAGGTCCATCGGGGCGACGTCGAGCGGGCGCTCCTCGTCGATCCGGGCGAGCACCAGCAGGTCCTCGACCAGGGCGCCCATCCGGACGGCCTCGTTCTCGATCCGGGACATCGTCCGGGTGACGTCCGCCTCGGTGGGCAGCGCGCCCATCCGGTACAGCTCGGCGAAGCCGCGGATGCCGGCCAGCGGGGTGCGCAGCTCGTGCGAGGCGTCGGCGACGAACCGCCGCATCCGGGCCTCGGACTCGGCACGGGCGGCGAACGCGGCCTCGATCTGGGTGAGCATGCCGTTGAGCGCGATGGAGAGCCGGCCGACCTCGGTGCGCGGCGGGAGCGCGGGCATCCGGTGCGAGAGCTCGCCGGAGGCGATCAGCGCGGCCCCCTCCTCGATCCGGCGCAGCGGCCGCAGCCCGGCCCGGACGGCGAAGAAGCCGAGCGCCGCGATCAGCACCAGGACCGCGCCGCCGATCGCCAGGAAGGAGGTGCGCAGCCGGGCCACGGTGGCGTCGATGTCCTCGCGCGAGACGGCCACCATCAGGTACGCGGCGTTGGGCGCCGGGGTGGCGAAGGCGCTGGCCGGGGCGGCCTGCCGCTGGAGCGGCAGGACCACCACCCGCCAGGAGGTGCGGCCGCGCTGGTCGGGCAGGTCGAAGGGGGTGCCGGGGGAGATGTGGGCCGGGTCGAGCCCGGCCAGCTGCGGCGCCGGGTCGTTCTCGTTGACCGGCTGGCGGACGACCTGTTGCACCCGGCCGTCGGTCGAGAGGTACTGCACCAGGTACTGGCTGGGCAGCGCCGCCAGGTAGTTGGGGGCGGCCCGCTTGCCGGTGACCGACGGCTGCCGGTTGTCGGGCCAGGTGGTCCGGCCCGGGGCGCGCTTCGACAACGGCTCGCCGAAGCGCCGCAGCTGCTCGTCCAGCCGCTGCACCAGCTGCATCCGGACGGTGCCGAGCACCACGGTGTCGCTGACGGCGAGACCGGTGGTGACCAGCACGAGGGCGAGCACGAGCAGTCGGGCGCGCAGGGACAGCCGGGTGAGCATCGGGTCGGTCCGTCAGTTCTGGGGCGGCCGGCGCAGGGCGTAGCCGATGCCGCGCACGGTGTGGATCAGCTTGGGGCCGTGGGTCGGGCCGGAGTCGAGCTTGCGGCGCAGGTAGGAGATGTAGGACTCGACGATGGAGAGGTCGCCGCCGAAGTCGTACGCCCAGACGTGGTCGAGGATCTGCGCCTTGGAGACCACCCGGCCGACGTTGGCCATCAGGTAGTGCAGCAGCTTGAACTCGGTGGGGGAGAGCGCGACGGGGGTGCCGCCGCGGGTGACCTCGTGGGCGATCGGGTCGAGGGTGAGGTCGGCGACGACCAGCCGGCCGTCCTCGGCGGGGCCGCCGGCCCGGCGCAGGATGGCGCGGATCCGGGCGATCAGCTCCTCCAGGCTGAACGGCTTGGTGACGTAGTCGTCCGCGCCGGCCGCGAGGCCCTGGACCTTGTCGCCGACACCGTCCTTCGCGGTGAGGAAGAGCACCGGCAGGTGGTCGCCGGAGTGACCGTGCGCGGGGCCGGCGATCTGGCCGCGGCTGGTCTGCTCGCGCAGCCGCTCGACCACGGTGAAGCCGTCGAGGTCGGGCAGCATCACGTCGAGGACGACCAGGTCGGGGCGGTCGGCGGCGATGAGTTCGAGCGCCTCGGCGCCGGTGGCGGCGGAGGCGACCCGGAAGCCGGAGAAGCGCAGCGAGGCGGAGAGCAGCTCGCGGATGTTGGGTTCGTCGTCGACGACGAGGAGGAACGCCTCCCCAGGGCCGCCGGCCACCGCGGAGCCGCCTGGTGTGGACACAGTGCCTTGCACGGGGGTTCCGCCTCCCGGTCGGACGATGGCGTTCAGCTTGAGGCTAGCCCGGGGAGGCTATGCGCCATCGATGAATGTTGGATTAACACCTTATCGGGCGGTTTTGAGCGAACGAGCCCGCAGGGGCGGGTTCGGTGGTGTGCGCACGGGCGGCGGCCGTTCCGGGAGGGCCGCCCGCCCTGCCGCGGGCAGGGTCGCGCGGCCCGGCCGCCGGAAGGTTCGGCCGGGCCGCGCGGGCGTCCGGGGGCTGCGGGGTCAGCCGCCGGACGCGGTCCGGTTGCCCCCTCCGCCGCCGCCCGGGAAGCCGCCGCCGAAGCCGGTGCCGCCCTCGACGAGCTGGCTGGCCGCGTAACCACCGTTGGCGTCGGGGGTGCCGACGACGGTCACGCTCTGGCCGGGCTGCAGGTCGGCGACCTTGCCCTCCTTGTTGAGCTGGACCTTCGTCGCGTCGCCGGTGGTGACCTTGACGGTGTTGCCGTTGGCGTCGGTGAGGTAGACGGTGGTGCCGTCGACGGCCTTGACGGTGCCGCGGGTGAAGCCGCCCTGGCCGCCCTGGCCGTTGCCGGGGCCGCCCTGGCCGTTGCCCTGGCCGCCCCGGCGGCCGCCGTTCTGCCCGGGGGCGCCGGGGGTCGCGCCGGCCCCGCGGGGCTGCTGGCCGCCGGCCACCGCCCGGCCGGACCCGCCGGAGCCGTTGTCCTTCTCGTACCAGACGCCGCCCGCGAAGGCGGCCGTGGCGATCACCGCACCCCCCAGGGCGAGGCTCAGCCAGGGCAGCTTGCGGCGCGGGGGCCCGGCCAGTTCGGCGGTGACGTCCCGGGCGTCCGGCGCGGTGGAGAGCAGGACGACCTGCTCGGCCGGGGTGCTCGGCTCGATCTCGTTGCTCATGGGTGTCTCGTCCTACTCGTGGGCTACTCGGGGGCCGGGGCGCGTCGGACACGCCCGATGTGCGGGCTGCGCCGGATCACTCGTGCCGGAGGGCGTCGATCGGGCGCAGCGAGGCGGCCCGGTTGGCGGGGTAGCTGCCGAAGAACAGCCCGATCGCGACGGCGATGCCGAAGGCGCCGAGCACCGACTCGGGGATCACCACCGGCTTGATGCCGACGATGTCGAAGTGCGAGCCGGCGATCCCGACCAGCACGCCGAGCCCGGCGCCGATCACCGACAGCAGGGTGGACTCGGTCAGGAACTGCCCGAGGATCACCCCGCGCGGCGCGCCGAGCGCCTTGCGGATGCCGATCTCCCTGGTCCGCTCGGTGACGGTGACCAGCATGATGTTGGTGATGCCGATCCCGCCGACCAGCAGCGAGATCGCGGCCACCGCGCCCAGCAGCACGGTGAAGGTCTTCGTGGTGGACTCGCGGGCGGTGAGCAGCGAGGCCTGGTTGCTGATCCGGAAGTCCGCCTTGCTCGGGTCGGCGATCGCGTGGGTGCCGAGCAGCACCCGGGTGATCTCGGACTGCGCGGCGGTGGTGGTGTCCGCGGAGGTGGCCTGCACCAGGATCTGGTTGACCGAGCCGAAGCCGGTGAAGGCGTTCTGCACGGTCGGCAGCGGGGCGATCACCACGTCGTCCGGGTCGGTGAAGCCGGTGCCGCCCTTGGCCTGGAGCACGCCGACCACGGTGAGCGGCGTACCGCCGACGGTGATCTGCCTGCCGACCGGGTCGGCGGTGGCGAACAGCTGCTTGGCGGTGGTGGCGCCGAGCACGGCGACCTTGCGGGAGCCGAGCACGTCGTCGTTGGAGAAGTACTCGCCGTGGCCGATCTTCTGGTTGGCGGTCTCGAAGTAGGCGGGGTAGGTGCCGACGATCGATCCGGGCGTGTAGGAGATGTCCCCGTACAGCGCGGTGCCGGAGGCGGTGACGACCGGGGCGACCGACTTGATCGCCGTGCTGTCCGGGTCGCTCGCCAGCGCCTTGGCGTCGGCGACCGTGAGCTTCTTGGCGGCGGACGCCGTCCGCGCCCCGCCGAAGGAGGACCCGGAGCTGACGGTCAGCGAGTTGGTGCCGAGCGAGGTGATCGACTCCTTGACCGCCTCGGAGGAGCCGTTGCCGACCGCGAGCAGCAGGATCACCGAGGCGACGCCGATCAGCACCCCGAGCATGGTCAGGGCGGAGCGCACCTTGTTGGCCGCCAGGCCGCCGACGGCGAAGCGGAGCATCTGCCAGAGGATCACGCGAGCACCCCCCGGACGTCGGCCGCCGGGCGCAGCGCGGGCGGGGGACCGTCCACCGGGGCCTGCCGGACGTCGCTGGTGATCGCGCCGTCGACCAGCCGGATCACCCGCTTGGCGTGCAGCGCGACCTCGTCCTCGTGGGTGATCAGGACCACCGTGCGACCGGTCGCGTTGAGGCCGTCGATGATCGCGAGCACCTCCTCCGTGGAGCGGCTGTCCAGGTTGCCGGTGGGCTCGTCGGCGAGCAGCATCGCCGGCGCCGTGACCAGCGCCCGGGCCACCGCGACGCGCTGCTGCTGGCCGCCGGAGAGCTGGTTCGGGCGGTGCCCGGCGCGCTCGGCCAGACCGACCAGCGAGAGCGCGGCCAGCGCCCGGCGCCGCCGCTCCGCGGCCCGCACACCCGCGTAGGCGAGCGGCAGCTCGACCTGGGCGAGCGCGGTGGTGCGGGGGACGAGGTTGAAGGACTGGAAGATGAAGCCGATCTTGCGGTTGCGGACCAGGGAGAGCTGCTGCTCGTCCAGGTGTCCGACGTCGATGCCGTCCAGCAGGTAGCGGCCGGCGGTGGGGACGTCCAGGCAGCCGAGGATGTTCATCAGGGTGGACTTCCCGGAGCCGGAACTGCCCATCACCGCGACGTAGTCGCCCTGCTCGATGTCCAGGCTGACGCCCAGCGGCCCGCCGGTGGCCGGGTCGGCCGGCCCGTGCAGCGCGTGCACGGTGGCGTCGCCGTGCCCGTACGACTTGGTCAGGCTGCGGATCTGGATCACCGGCGGTGGCGCGGACCCCGTCTCGACGGTGTGGATCTGGCGGGCCATCAGCGATTACCGCCGGCCCGACCCGCGCCGCCACCGGCACCGCCGGCGCCCCCGGCACCGCCGAACCCGGCCACGCCCGCGCCGCCGCCGTTGCGGCCGCCCTGGCCGCCCGCTCCCGGGAAGGAGCCGTTGGGGAAGCCGTTGGTGCCGCTGGTGGAGGCGAGTTCGACCTTGTCGCCCTCCTTCAGCCCGGAGACCACCTGGACGGTGGTGTCGCCCTCGACGCCCACGCCGACGTCGACCCGCTCGGTGGTCCCGTCCGGGTGCACCACGGTGGCGGTCCGGCTGGCGCCGGTCCCGGCCAGCGCCGCGGTGGGCAGCGAGAGCGCGTTGTCGGCCTCGCCGGTGACCACCGAGACGGTCGCGCTGAGGCCGGTGCGGAGCTTGCTGGTGTCCCCGGTGATCTGCAGCGTCGCCGCGTACTGGACGGCGGCCGCGCCGCCGGTGCCGCCGCTGCTCACGGGGAGCGAACTGACCGACAGGACGGTGGCGTTGAGCTTGGTGTCGGACTGCGCGTTCAGGGTGACGGTGGCCGCCTCGCCCTTCTTCAGCTTGAGCGAGTCCAGCTCGGAGAAGTTGGCGGTGACCTGCATCCCGGTCGGGTTGGTCAGCACGATGAAGCCGCTCGGCGCGGCGGAGGCCGCGCCGGCGCCGGAGGACTTGCCCGCGGTCGAACCGCTGCCGGAGGTCGCGCCGCCCATGGTGTCGCCGACCTTGCCGGTGACCGACGCCACCGTGCCGTCCACCGAGGCGGTCAGCGTGGTCCCGGCCAGGGCGGCCTGGGCGTTGGAGAGGTTGGTCTGGGCGGTGGCCACCTGCTGCTGGGCCTGGGCGACGGCCGCCTCGTCGACCTTGGTGGTGGTGATGGTGGTGGTCTGCGGAGCGGGCGTGCTGCTCACGCCCGCTCCGCGCTCCCCACCTCCGGCGCCCCCGCCGGTGCCGCCGGTGCCGCCGTTGCCGCCCGCGCTACCGGACGGCTGGGCGGTGCCCGGGATCTGCTGGGTGGTCGTGGTGGTGACCCCGGCCTCCGCCTTGTCGAGATTGGCGTTGGCCGTGGTGAGGGCCGCCTTGGCCGCGTCCACCTGCTGCTGGGCCGCCGTGGTGTCGACCGTCGCCAGCACCTGGCCCTTGGTGACGGTGTCGCCCACCGCCACCTTGATCGCGGTCAGCTTGCCGCCGGTGGTGAAGTCCTGCGCCGCGTCGGTCGGCGAAGCCAGGGTTCCGGTTCCGGACACGGTGGCCAGGACCGTGCCCTTGGCCACGGTCGCGGTCCGGACCTGGGCCTTGCCGGCCGCCTTCTCGGTACCGCCGTCCAGCGTCGTGTACGCCAGAGCGGCGGCGCCCACCAGGGCCACGCCGAGCGCGGAGTTCAGGAGGACGGCACCACGCCGTCGCGGGAGCACCTTCATGCCGCACAGCTTCGCCGGACGCCCTTTCGAGCTCCTGGGCCCCGGCTGGGAGAAAGCTGACCACCTGAATCCGGTCATTTCGCCACGAGCCACCCCGCCCGGGCGCCTGGCTTGGCTGCGGCGAGGCCGACCGTTGGCGAACCTCCCAGCAGCCTCCCAGCGACCCCCAGCCATCCGGGAGGCGGCCGCCGGCCCACCTCGTCGGGACGGGCGGGCCACCGGGGTCCGTCGCGTGGACGACCCGCCCCGGTCGAGGAGGGGTCACGCCGCTCCGGGGCCGTGGGGCGGCGGGCTCAGCCGTTCTCCCCCACCCTGACCAGACCGCTCTCGTAGGCGAACACGATGGCCTGGGCCCGGTCCCTGGCCGCGACCTTGTCGAGGATCCGTGAGACGTGGGTCTTCACGGTCTGCTCGGCGAGGAACAGCTCCGCCGCGATCTCGCCGTTGGACCGGCCGCGGGCGACGTGGACGAGGACCTCGGTCTCCCGGGGGGTGAGGCCCTTCAGCCGCTCGGGCGCCTTCGACACCGCCGGACGGCTGCGGACGAAGCCCTCGATCAGGCGCCGGGTCACCCGGGGCGCCAGCAGCGCCTCGCCGGCCGCGACGACCCGCACGGCCTGGATCAGGTCGGCGGGCAGGGCGTCCTTGAGCAGGAACCCGCTGGCACCCGCGGCCAGCGCGTCGTACACGTAGTCGTCGATGTCGAAGGTGGTGAGCATCAGGACCCGGGGCCGGTACCCGGTACCGGACGGCGGGTTCATGAGGCGGCGGGTCGCCTCCAGGCCGTCCAGCACCGGCATGCGTACGTCCATGAGCACGACGTCGGGACGATGGGCGGCGCACAGGGCCACGGCCTCCTCGCCGTCGCCCGCCTCGGCGACCACCGCGATGTCGGGCTGCGCGTCGAGCAGGGCGCCGAAGCCGGCGCGGATCATGGCCTGGTCGTCGACGACGAGTACGTTGATGGTCACGGTGTTCCCGGCAGGGGCAGGACGGCGGCCATCCGGAAGCCGCCGTCGGGGAGGGGTTCGGCGGTGAACTCGCCGTCCAGCATGGCGACGCGCTCCCGCATGCCGACCAGGCCGTGTCCACCGGTGCGTGGCTCCACGGCCGGACGCACGTCCCGGGGAGGCGAGTTGACGACGCTGACGCGCAGGGCGCCGCCGGACCGCCGCACCTCGACGTCCGCCCGGGCGCCGGGAGCGTGGCGGACCACGTTGCTCAGCGCCTCCTGGACCAGGCGATACGCCGAGAGGGCGACGGCGGCCGGCATTCCCGCGGCCGACGGCACGTCGTCGGCCACGTCCAGGCGGGCGTCGACGCCGGCGCGGCGCGTCGTCTCCAGGAGCGCGGGCAGGTCGGACACGTCGGGCTGGGGGGCGCGTTCGCCGTCCGGGGAGTCCTCGTTGCGCAGCACGTGGAGCAGGCGCCGCATCTCCGCCAGTGAGCTGCGCGCCTCGGCGGCGATCGCGGCGAACTCCGCGGCGGCGCCCGGCGAGACGTCGGCGACGCGGTACGGGGCGCTGTCGGCCTGCACGGTGATCACCGACATGTGGTGGGCCACCACGTCGTGCAGCTCCCGGGCGATGCGGGCGCGTTCCGCGAGGAGCGCCGCCCTGGCCTGCTCGACCGCGCCCCGCTCCTCCGCCACTACCAGGCGGGCCTGGACGTCGCCCCGGCCGCGCACCGCGTTCACGGTGACCGCCGCGACCGCGAGGATCACCGTCGGCGGGAGCAACGCGGGCAGGCCCCCGCGGGCCGGGACCGTCAGGGCGAACACCGCCCCGACGACGAGCACCTCGCACCACATCGCCACGATCGCGCGGCGCGAGGCCCGCAGCCCCACCACGCTCAGCGTCGCCGCGAGCGTGAACACCGAGGTCACGGCCCAGGGCCAGGGCTCCGCCGGCGAGTAGGGCCCGGCCAGCGCGGCCGTCAGGGTCACCGCCGCCAACTGCGTCCACCAGGCGGCCCGGGGACGGCTCAGCGCCAGGACCAGCGGGACGGCGCGGGCGACGGTCAGCGCCATCGCCGGGCCGTAGCCGAGGCGGTAGTGCTGGGCCAGGTCCAGGGTGCCGGCGAAGTAGACCGCCACCGCCAGCAGCCACACCACCGCCGTCAGGATCCTGGCGCCCCGGCGGCCGCCGGGGAAGGCGATCGACGGCCGCGCCAGGTCGCTCCACACCGCCGTGCGTAAGACGGCCGGGAGGGAGCGCAGGGGGAGATCGACAGAGTGGATCTTCATCGCGGGCCATCGTACGGCCGGCACCACCGCGGCCCGCCGGTCGGTCGCGTCACAGCTGGTGGAGCCACGCGTTGACCAGCAGCGCACCGGCGCCCAGGGCCGCCGCGGTCGCCACGACGGGCCAGGCGCCGACCCGTCGGCCCCACATCCCGCCCGCCAGACGTGCGTGCAGCCGGTGCAGCAGCCACAGCACCCCCAGCCCGGCGGCCGCCGTCGGCAGGCCCACCCCGAAGTGCGCCAGCCACGCCCCGGCCGTCGAAGGACCGCCCCACGCGTTGGTGTACGGGCCCGGCTGGACCAGCGGGTACAGCACCCCGCGCAGCACGAACAGCACCTCCGCCCCGATCGGGATCAGGGTGAGCAACCCCAGCGGCACCGCCAGCAGCCCGTGCGCCAGCAGCCGCGCCGCGCCGGGGCGGCGCTCCGTCGTCCCCGCGGGCCCCTGCTCGGCGATCCGGGCCCACCAGCGGCGCGCCGCGTCCGGGCGGCCCACGGCGATCGCGCCGACCGCCGCGACCGACACGGGCAGGAGCGTGGCGGCCTGCCCGATCCTGCGCACGAACCCGAACCTCGGGAGGCCCGTGCCGGACCCGGCGGCGGTGCCGGTGCGGTGCGATGCGATGACGGTCATTGGTCTCTTCTCACTTTCCGGCCGGCCCGTGTGCCGACACTCGGAAAGCTACGAGCCGGACCCCACCCGGCACGTCCCGCCGCAGAGCCAAAACGACCCCCTACGGCGGTAGGGGGTCGGCGGTCGTCAGTCGGCGGTCGGCGGTCGGCGGTCGTCAGTCGGCGGTCGTCAGTCGCGGGACGACGAGGTGCGAGCCGCCCGGAACGCCGACGGGCGGCGTGCGCCGACCCGGTGTCGGAGTACGCCGCCCTGGGGCGGAGCGGGGTGCGGGAGCCTGCCCGCGTTGTCACGGCGGCTACTTCGGGTCGCGGTTGAACGTGGCGGTCGACCAGCGGTAGCCGAGGACGGTGAGGCCCAGGCACCAGGCGAGGGCGATCCACCCGTTGTTGCCGATCCCGGTGCCGAGCAGCAGCCCGCGCAGGGTCTCGATGGCGGGGGTGAAGGGCTGGTACTCGGCGATCGGCTGGAACCAGCCGGGCATCGAGTGGACCGGGACGAAGGTGCTGGAGATGAGCGGCAGGAAGATCAGCGGCATGGCGTTGTTGCTGGCGGCCTCGGCGTTCGGGCTGACCAGGCCCATGCCGACGGCGATCCAGGTGAGCGCCAGGGCGAACAGGACGAGCAGGCCGAAGGCGGCGAGCCACTCCAGCGGCGTGGCGTCCACGGGCCGGAAGCCGATGGCGAGGCCGACGGCGCCGACGAGGACCACGCTCATGACCGCCTGCAGGACGCTGCCGACGACGTGTCCGACGAGCACGGAGCCACGGTGGATGGCCATGGTGCGGAAGCGGGCGATGATGCCCTCGGTCATGTCGTTGGAGACGGAGACCGCGGTGCCGATGGTGGTGCTGCCGATGGTCATCAGCAGGATGCCCGGGACGAGGTAGGCGATGTAGGCGGAGCGGTCGCCGCCGCCGATGCCCGCGCTCATGGCGTCGCCGAAGATGTAGACGAAGAGCAGCAGCAGCATGACCGGCGTGAGCAGCAGGTTCAGGGTCAGCGAGGGGTAGCGGCGGGCGTGCAGGAGGTTGCGCCGCAGCATCGTGGACGAGTCGCGGACGGCGAGGGCGAGGGTGCTCATCGGGCGTTCTCCTTGGACTGGTGGGGGACGGCGGCGGTGGCGGTGAGGGCGAAGAACACGTCGTCGAGGTCGGGGGTGTGGACGGTCAGCTCGTCGGCCTCGATGCCGGCGGTGTCCAGGCGGTCGAGGACGGTGCGCAGGTCGCGCTGGCTGCCGTCGCTGGGGATCTGCAGGGCGAGGGTCTCGTCGTCGGAGGTGGCCTCGGACAGGGCGGTGGCGGCGGCCCGGTAGGCGGCCGGGTCGGTGAAGCGGAGGCGGACGTGGCCGCCGGGGACGAGTCGCTTCAGCTCGTCGGCGGTGCCTTCGGCGGCGATCCTGCCGTCGTTGAGGACGGCGATGCGGTCGGCGAGCTGGTCGGCCTCCTCCAGGTACTGGGTGGTGAGGAAGACGGTGACGCCGCCGGTGACCAGTTCGCGGATGATCTGCCACATGTTGTGGCGGGAGCGGGGGTCGAGGCCGGTGGTGGGCTCGTCGAGGAAGATGATCCGGGGGTCGCCGACCAGGGTCATGGCGATGTCGAGGCGGCGCTTCATGCCGCCGGAGTAGGTGGAGGCGGGCTTCTTCGCGGCGTCGGTGAGGTCGAAGCGCTCCAGCAGTTCGGCGGCCACCCGGCGGCCCTCGCGCCGGGACAGGTGGTGCAGGTCCGCCATGAGGAGCATGTTCTCCTCGCCGGTGATCAGGCCGTCGACGGCGGAGAACTGCCCGGTGACGCCGATCGCGGCGCGCACCGCCTGGGGATTGGTGGCCGGATTGTGGCCGCCGACCTGCAGGTCGCCGGCGTCGGCGGTGATGAGGGTGGAGAGGATCTTCACGGCGGTGGTCTTGCCGGCACCGTTCGGACCGAGCAGGGAGAAGATCGTTCCTTCGGGGACGGCCAGGTCGACGCCGTCGAGCACGGTCTTGTCGCCGTACGCCTTGCGCAGCCCGTTCGCCGCGATGGCCAGGTTGGTCATGATGGGTGCTCCTCGGTGGCTGCGGGTCAGAGGCTGCGGGCGGTGATGTCGCCGTAGGCGGTGGTCGCGCGGATGGTCAGGTCGGCGGTGCCGTCGTTCTTCAGGGAGTTGCTGACGCGGCCGTAGCCGGTGCCGGCGTCCAGGGCGGCGGAGACGCCCGCGGCGGCGCCGACGGTGATGTCGCCGGACTGGGTGCTGAGGACGACCGCGCCGCGGACGGCCTCGGCGATCCGGATGTCGCCCCGCTGGGTGCTGATCTCGGCGGGGCCGCCCAGCCGGCCGATCTCGACGTCGCCGTCGGTCGCGGTGAGGCGGGCGCTCGCGGCCTCGTCGATCTTGATCTGGCGGTACGCACCGTCGAAGGCGATGTCCCCGAGGCGGCCGACGCCGCGCAGTTCGGAGGCGGCGGTCCGGGCCTCGACGCTGGAGCCGGCGGGCAGCTTGACGGCGATCTCCACGGACCCGGAGGAACCGAGGATCTGGTTCTTCCCGCCCGGGGTCTCGATCCGCAGGACGCCGTCGCGGTACTCGACGGTGGTCTGCTCCGCGGCCTTCACGTCGCGGCCCTTCGAGGCGTCCGCGGGCCGGACCTCGACGACGGTGTCGGCGCGGTCGCCGGCGATCAGCTGGATGCGCCCGGCGGGGATGTCCAGGACGGCGGCGATCGGGGCGGGGGTGTGGAACTTCTGCATTGTTCTCTCCTGCTTGCTGCGCTGGTCGTTTCTGACTCCGCAAAAGCTACGTTGCGTTCGATGATCAGGCAACAGGTCCGTTGCGCACTATCCGCATCGCTGCAGCTCAAAGCCACAATATTGTTGCAACCGTTCTGTTTCTAACGCAACGACAGATACCTTGGTCGTTGCATCCGGTTGAAAATGAACGCTACGCCGGGGCATCAGGGAAGCATGAAGAGATCGCCTTGCCGGAGCGGGTGACCGCCCCACCGCGACCTGCCCTGCGAGCCGGTGTGGGTACCCCGCCACGATCGGGGCATTACAAACCACGAAGCCGCTGTCCGCGTCCCCTGCGGACGATCCCGATCTTGAGGAAGGCGTGCGATGACGCAGAACGTGCCGGACTTTTCCGCCCTGCTGAGGGGAGCGCAGCGGACCGCCGTGCACCTGGAGATGCGCGACACCTACGGCGTGGCAGACGAAGCTGAGGAGTTCAACGAGTTCAGGCATTCAGGCAAGGTCGATCTCGACCCCGAATCGGAGGGTTGGGCCGGTTGGGTGCCGCTCGTGCGGGAGACCGTCGGCCGGGGTGTGGTCATGCGCCGCGCAAGGATCGTGTCCGAGCCGGTGACCGACTACATCAGGTGGGAGCACGCGCTGACCCCGGTGAACGTCGCGGCCGGCGAACAAGTCCGCTGGCTGCCCCGCCGACTCGCCTCCGACATCGCGTTGCCGGGTAACGATCTCTGGCTGATTGACGATCGCCTGGTTCTCTTCCACTGGTTCACCGGTGACGGTGACTGGGCCGGACACGAGTACACCGAGGACCCGGCCACGGTGAAGCTGGTGTCCGCTGCCTTCGAGACGGTGTGGGAGCGTGCCGTCCCGCACGACCACTACGCCGTCTGAGGTCTGAGAATCACCGGCAGACAGCTTCTGTCCACGTCACCGCCGGGAGGATGCTGCGGCGGCACCACCGACCTTGATCTTTAGTCCGACACCGGAATACAGCCATGCCGGCATGGACACCCAACTAATGCCCTCCCTACCTTCGTATCTGACGGTCCGACCGGGCCGATTCGAAGGGGGCGGCATGACCGAGAACCCGAGCCTGACGCGGCTGACTGGTAGGCCCAACGGCCCCAACTGCGATGACGACGACTGCCCGAACGTCTACGCGACCGATCGCGACACGTTCGTGGTCCAGGGCGATCATTTCGCCGCCCTCCAGGTACCGGAAGGTGAGTCCGCGGTGGAGATCCCCCGGGGTGTCCTGGAGGAGGCCGTCCGTGCTCTTGGATGGTGACCGGTGGCGCGACCACTTCGACGCGTACGAGCGCGATGCGTTCCGGTTCGAAGCCCAGCCGACCTACTCCATGCCGCGCGAGGCCGAGAACCTGGCGCGGTTCCTGCGTGGTGAGCCGAAGCCGGACGGGCACAACGCGGCCTGGCACCGACGGGTTCAGGGGTTCGTTTCCTCCGGAAGGACGATCGGACGCGTCCGCGTGGTGCGCCGGCCGTTGACCGACTACCAGCGGTACCAGTTCGCCTGGGGGATTCCCGGCAACATCGCGGCCGGGGAAGACATCCGGATCCTGGACGCCACCGATCAGGACTTCGGGATTCCCTCCCAGGACTGGTGGATGTTCGACGAATCCTCGGTCGTGCATCTGAACTTCCGGCCGGACGGCACGCAGATCAACCGCGAGCTAGTCGACGATCGGGCAGCAGAGTGCCGGGAGTTGAAGAGGATTGCGATCGCGAACTCGGTGCCCTTCGTTGACTACCTGAAAGCCCACGGGTGACGCTCGATCCCGATCAGCTCGGACGGTCGAAGCAGGATCTGGCCGAGTTGCTCAGGAACCTACGCCTGCAAGCCGGTCTCACTGGAGACCGGCTTGCAGCGCGTTGTGGCATCAGTCAGAGCAAGATCAGCAAGATCGAAAGAGGGAAGGCCACACCGAGCGTCGTTGACGTGGAGCGGATCCTCGGCGCGCTCGACGCACCGAGGGACATCATCCGGGAGACCACCTCACTGGCACGGATCGCGAACACCGAATGGCAGGACAAACGCTCCTCGTGGCGCCGCGGTATCGAGAAGCGGCAGGCCGAACTATCCAGTCTGGAGGCCGCCGCATCCGAGCTGCGGTACTTTCTTCCCGCGATGATCACCGGCCTGCTCGCCACGCCGGAGTACATGCACGCCAGCCTGGCAAACACAACGGGAGACAGAACAGCGGTAGTCAACCGGAAGATCGAAAGACAAGCCCTGCTCTATGACGAATCCAAGTCATTCACGTTCATCCTGACCGAACAGGCCGTCAGATGGGCGATGCTCCCACCTCTGGCCATGGCCATGCAGATCGACCGGCTCGCCTCACTCTCCCACCATCCATCCGTACGCCTCGGACTGTTGCCTATCGGCACACCGCTGACGCGTGGCCCGATGAACACGTTCACGATCTACGACGACCGGCTGGCCACCGTGGAGACCTTCACCGGCCGGATAGTCTTCCGCGATTCGAAAGACATTTGCCAGCACCTGGAGATCTTCACATTGTTTGAGGAGAATGCAGTCTTCGGAGAAGCCGCCCGAGGCCTACTCGCCGAATGGTCTGCCGCTTATCGCACATGAAGCCGACTTCACCCGCTGGACGATTATTTCGGAACGGGAATCGCATTGATTGACCGTTCCTCCTTCCCTAGCTTGATTCCCGTGCGACGGACCAGCGGAGCGCCGTCGGTCCGGGAGATGACGACGAAGGGGAAGCACATGTCCAGGCCCACGTTCGACGGAAAGCACGGCGGCGGCACCGGATCGGGTACCGGCGGCGGCCAGCAGGACGACAGCAGCAGCGGCAACAAGCACGGTGGCGGCGGTTCCTCCGAGGGTGGCAACACCTCGGACGGCAAGGGCCCGGCGGACGGTAAGTAGCCGGTGATCGAGCAGCACGAAGCGGAGGCCGGCCGAGCCAGGCTGGCCTCCGCTCTCATCGCGAACGGGTCACTGACGTCAGACTGGCTACCGGGCTACGACGCCGTGCCCCGCCACCTGTTCGTACCGGACACTGTCTGGCCCGGTCGGGCTGACGGCGTGCGACAGGGCGAAGCGGTCAACCGGGACGCCGACCGGGCCGCATGGTGGGAGGCCGTCCATTCAGATGTGCCGCTCACCACGCAGTGGGACGACGGGGCGCACGCCGGGACCGGCCGGGGCACCATGCCGACGTCGTCCAACTCCATGCCGACCATGGTGTTCTCCATGCTCGCCGCGCTGAACGTCGAGGACGGCAACCGCGTGCTGGAGATCGGCACGGGGACGGGTTGGAACGCCGCGCTCCTGGCACACCGGCTCGGGCCTGGAAACGTCGTCACGGTGGAGGTGGACCAGTACAGCGCGGCCGGCGCACGACAACGGCTCGCGAAGGCCGGGTACGCCCCGACGTCCGTGGTCGGCGATGGGGCAGATGGCTATGCGAAGGGCGCGCCGTACAACCGGGTGATCGCCACGTGTTCGGTCGGCCGGATTCCACAGGCGTGGGTCGAGCAGGCACGACCCGGTGGGGTGATCGTCGCGCCATGGGGGCCCGAGTACGGCGGAGAGGCGGTGGTCCGGCTCACGGTCGGCGACGACGGCACGGCGAGCGGAAGGTTCATCGGATCGTCCGCGTTCATGCGGCTCCGGCAGCAACGAGCCGAGCGGCCGGACAGCCTGGCCTACCTCTCGGGGCCCTGGCCGGCGGACGGGGCACGGTCGTCAACGCCGCTGTCACCGGAAGACGTTGGTGGGTGGCTGGAGATGTTCGCCATCGGTGTGCAGGTGCCAGGGGCTTTCCCCCTGATCGAGCGCTATCAGGACGGCACCTACACGCTGTGGCTGCACGACACTGCCGTCACGTCATGGGCGACCGTCGACTGGGAGCCCGATCGGGGCGACTACGAGGTGATGCAGTCCGGCCGGCGACGGCTCTGGGACGAGGTGGCAGCGGCCTGGCGCTGGTGGGACTCCCGGGGTCGGCCCGGCTTCGACCGGTTCGGGCTCACCGTGGCAGGGGCGAGCCATTCGGTGTGGCTGGACAGCCCGGACAACCCGGTAGCCGTCAGCGGCTGATGGCCCGAACGGAGTGGGAAGTCGGAAGGACCGACTTCCCACTCCGAGGCACGGCACCTACACGCGGCGGCCCTTCGCTCACTTGGAGCGAAGGGCCGCCGGAGCGATTTGCTACGCGTCGGCGGCGAAGCGGTCGAACTCGCCGGCCTTGACTCCCTGGAGGAACTTGGCGAACTTGAGGGGAGTGGTGCGGACGATCACATCGCCTTCGTCGGACTCACGAAGCTCGACCAACCCTTCGATGTTGCGAACCTCAAGACAGTCGCCACCGGAACCACTGAACGAAGACTTCTGCCATTCGATGTCGGTCATGTTCGGCCTCTCACAACTCTCGTTCGACCTTGCGAATCAGGTCGCGGGATTTGCTCTCGCTCAGGGCTGTCGCTTCGGTGCGCTCGAAGATCGAGCGGTAGCTGACGAGCTCGCTTGCAGCATCGACGAAGATAGGCCCTCCTGACGACTCCAGCTCGATGGTGTCCAGTTCCGACACAGAGCCGAACGCATAGGTGAGGTTCTCGACCGCACCTGGGAAGGTTTCGACGTCGAACGGGACGACTCGGATGGTCATCCACGACTGCTCCGAGTCTTCGAGGAGGGAGCCGAGCTGCTCCTTCAGGACCTGTGGGCCGCCAAACCTCGTCCACAGGGCGGACTCATACACGAAGGCCGTGAGTGGCTTCCGGTCGCGCCGGAGGTCCGTCTTCCGCTGCATCCGGAATGCCGTTCGTGCCTCCAGCTCGTGGCGCGGGAGCTGGGGAATCAATCGCCCGAACACCGCTGATGCATAGCTGATGGTCTGGCACGGACCAGGGATGTGGGTGAGCACCCACATCATCAACTCGCGCGAGCCCTTCTCCAACTCCGCGTTCTCAAGGAAGCCGTCCGGGATGGTTCCGCGGTACTCCTCCCACCAGCCCTTCGAGCGCTCCTGGATCATCACTTCAAGCGCTTCGATCAGAGGGTGGTTCATGCACTTGCAGGCCGCAGCGAACGACTGCAGGCGCTCCCGGCTCAAGCCGACCTTCCCCGACTCCATCTGGCTGACCTGGGTTCTGTCGATGCCCAGAGCGCGACTCAGACTTGGCGCAGAGAGGCCCGCAGCCTCCCGCATCTTTCGCAGCTCAGCGCCGATGCGGCGCTGACGGAGTGTGGGGTTTGGTCGTGGCGGCATAGCTTCCTTCCTTGCCCAATGTGGCCCAAGTCTGCCGCGATGATCCGGCATGGGTCCACCTGGCGATGAGTGGGCACTCAAGGGTGAATCTATCCAATCACGGGATCACAGGTGATACCAATGCTGTAGGGTCACCCTCAGATCGATCCGATGGATCGTCAGTAATGCCTATCTATAAGGCAGTAGGCGCCTGCTGCCTGTGCACCGCAGAGCAGCCGCGCGTGGCATCAACCAGCCCCGCGCCGGCCTGGCTCACGGCGACGATTCCGCCGGTCGAACCCGAATCCACCACTCCACCTCTCACCCGGAGGTTCCCCATGTGTGCCTTCAACCCGCCCGACTGGTCCGCCGCCCGTGAGGCGCTGCGCGACGCCCTGACCGCCGCCGGCTGGCCGCCCGACCTCATCGGCGACGCCGAACTCGCCCTGCACGAGCTCTTCGTCAACGCCTGGAAGCACGGGGGCAACCCCGCGCCGACCGTGGTCGTCGTCCTGCTCGCCGACCGCACCGTCCGCGTCTCCGTCGCGGACGACAACCCGGCGCTCCCCGAACCCCGCACCCCCGCCGACCCCTACGAACTCTCCGGCCGGGGCCTGTTCCTCGTCCGCTCGCTCACCCACCGCTTCGGCGCCGCCCCGCGCGAGCGCGGCAAGGGCAAGTTCGTCTGGTTCGAGCTGGACGCCGCCGCGTGAACCGCGACCACCAGGCCACCGAGGAGCAGCCGTGGACGTCCTGAGCCCCCACGTCGAGCGCACCACCGCCGCCTACCTCGCCGTCGAGCGCGTCCCCGACGCCGCCCTCCAACTCCGCTTCGCCGTCGATCTCGACGTCCACGCCGCCCCCGGCGAGCACGTCGCGCTGCCCCTCACCCGCGACCAGGCCCACGACCTCCTCCACGCCCTCGCCGCCCACCTCGGCCACCGCGTCCTCGGGATCCGCCGATGAGAACCGGCACCGCCGCCTTCCTGATCGGCGCGGCCTTCGCCGTCCTCCTCGCCCTGGCGATCGCCACGGTCGCCCTCGGCGTCGTCACCGCCCTCAGGGTCAACGACGACCGCCCCCCGCCCCCGATCACCCGCCACGGCCGCTGGGAGCTGCGCCGACTTCCCGACGGCACCCACGAGTACGCCTGGATCGCCCGCCAGGCCGGCCGCTTCGGCCCCGAAACCGACCGCCCGCCCACCCCTCGCGGACGACACCGCATACCCGCCTGACCGACCACACGCGGAGGCCCTCGCCCACTCGGGGCGAGGGCCTCGCGGTTGCGCGTCAGGCGAGGGCGGTGGCCGTCAGGGCCAGGGCCGCGGCGCCGAAGACGATGACGTGGCGGACGTTCTGGACGACCCACACCCAGCGGGGGAAGCCACCCTCCGCGGCCTTGAGCAGCGCGGCGACGTCGATCCGGGCCAGCTCCGGGTCGCCCTTGCGGGCGAAGGCCGCCCGGACGGAGCCGGTGGCGGTCAGGTTGCTGTAGAGGATCACGATGTTGATCGCCAGGACGAGGCCGAGCACGACCCAGTTCACCACGCCCGCCCAGGAGACGCCGGCCAGGTTGAGTCCGGCGGTGGCGGCCAGCACCGTCGCGATCGACACCGGCGCCCAGGTCTCGTGGCCGCCCGCGTCGAAGCGCATCCCGTTCTCCTCCAGCACCGTGGTCCGCACGTCCTGACGGCGCAGCTCGGCGTGGGCGGCCTCGGTGGCGACGGCACCGAAGCGGGCCCGGACCAACGGGATGCTGACGAAGGCGGCGGCGACGGACAGCTGCATGGCGGTGATGAAGGCGTTCACGGTCTGGTCCCCCTCGGAAGGCGCGCCGCGCTCGGCGCCCCGGTCGGTGTCACTTGAACTAAGTGCAAGTAGAAGGTAGCCCGAGACTTGAACACTGTGCAAGTGGTCTCCTGAACTTTGTGCAAGTCGACTCCGCCGCCCTATCGTGAGCCCCATGGCACGCGACACCCTGACCCGCGAACAGATCGTCCGGACCGCCGTCGACCTCCTCGACGAGGAAGGCCTGGAGGGCCTGAACATGCGCAGCCTCGGCAAGCGCCTGGGCAGCGCCGCCACCGCGGTGTACTGGCACGTCAAGAACAAGGACGACCTCGTCGTCCTCGCCGGGGACCACGTCTGGCACGAGATCGACCTGCCCGACCGGGAACCGGCCGACTGGCGCACGGCGGCCGTCGCGCTCGCCGTCGAGCTGCACGCGATGTTCGGGCGGCACCCCTGGCTGGTGCAGGCCTTCGGCTCCCACCTCTTCTACGGCCCCGGCAAGGCCCGCTTCGACGACCACACCCTGGCCCTCTACGAGCGGGCCGGCTTCGCCCCCGCCGCCGCGGACGCCGTCGCCGCCGCCGTCTTCACCTACGTGCTCGGCAACGCCCTCGGCGACGCGGCGATGACTTCGCTCAACCGCCGGCTGACCCGCGACGGCAAGGACCCGGACGAGGCGTTCGGGGAGACCATGGCCAAGGCGAGCGAGGTCGCCGGCGCGTTCCCCCGACTGCGCGCCCGGCTGGAGGAACCCTCCGCCGCCGACTACGCCGGGGCCCCCGGGCAGACCCTCGAACTCGGCCTCCGCGCCCTCCTCACCGGGCTGGAGGCCGAACTGGTACGGACCTGACGTCCGCAACACCCGCCCCGGCGGTCGTTACGCAGCCGATGGACGGCCGTGATGCGACCGGCCGGGGACCGCGACACGGCGCTCCTAACGTCACTGACGAAGCCCCGGCCGACCCGGCCGGGGCGGCGTCCCGACGAAGGAGTGACACCGCATGACCAGGAGCCGTACCCACCGCTCGCCCGCCCGCCGTGCGCTGGCCGTCTGTGCCCTGACCGGCGCCGCGCTGCTGGCCTCCCTCTCCGGCGGGCAGGCGTGGGCCGACGGGGCTCCGAAGCCCGCGCCGGCCGCCCCCAGCGCCAGCCAGCCCGCCGGCTCGGGCGCGGCGCCGAGCGCCGTCCCCCAGCCCAAGGTCTCCCGCCCGGCCTCCGCCCCGACCGCGTGGGCCGCCGACGGCTCCCCCGCCCCGGCCCCGGCGAACGCCGGCTCCGGTTCCGGCACCGGCTCCGGCCCCGCTCCCGTCCCCGCGCCCGCCACGGCGAGCCCGCAGGTCCGCGAGGTGCCCAAGGGCGCCGCCCAGGCCGGCGACGGCTCCGGCGCGAGCGACTCGTCCGGCCTCAAGCTCGCCGGCGGCGGTGCCGTCGCGGCCGTCGGCGCCGGCGTCCTGGGCTTCGCCCTCCTGCGCCGCCGTTCCGGTGCGCGCGGCTGACACCGGCCCCCGGCCCCCGCGGCCTCCCGTCGCCCCCGCTGCGTACGGGCCCGTACGCAGCGGGGGCGAGGGGGGTCCGGACCGGATCGGGCAACCGGGGACCGGGGACGCGACCAACCACCACCGGGCCGAGGAGGCCCCTGCCCGCCACCGGGCCGACCGGACCTCCGGCCGTCGCGGCACCCGTGCCCGGAGCCACCGCCGGGCCCGGACCGGGCGTCCGGTCCCGGCCGCGCTGCGCCGGACCGCCTTCGGCGCAGCCGGCGTGCTCTGCCTGGTGCTCGGCGCCTCCGTGGCACTGTCGAGCCGGCAGACCCCGGTGGTCCGGATCGAGGCCTCGGCGCACCAGCCCGGCAGCATCACGACCACCGCTCCCCAGCAGCCGACGGGAGCCGGCACCGGAACCGGCAAGACCGGCACCGGCACCGCGGGCACGACCCCTGGCACGACCCCGGCCGGCGCGCCGCGACCGTTCGCGGCCTCGCCACCGACCCGTCTGCTCGTCCCGGCCGCCGGGGTGGACGCGCCGGTCACCGGCCTCGGCCTGAACGCCGACGGCACGGTCGAGGTCCCGACCGTCGACCGGGCCCAGGAGGTCGGCTGGTACCGCAACGGCCCGACGCCGGGGGAGACCGGGCCGGCCGTCCTGATCGGGCACTACGACACCGCCCACGGCCCGGCGGTCTTCCGCGGCCTGCCGAAGCTGCAGCCCGGCGACCGGATCCAGGTCAAGCGGGCGGACGGCAGCACGGTGGACTTCAAGGTCCGCTCGCTGCTCCAGGCCGCCAAGGACCGGTTCCCGACCGAGGCGGTGTACGGCGACACGGCCGCGGCCGAACTGCGGCTGATCACCTGCGGGGGCCGGATCGGCGCGGACGGCCACTGGACGGACAACATCATCGTCCTGGCCGACCTGGCCGCCCCGACGGGCTGAGGACGGACGGCGTGGCCGGGCCGGCGGCCCGCCGTCCGGGCGGCCCCGACCGACGGAACCACCGGCCGCCGTCCGGGCGACCTACCCACCGGGGACGAACCGGCACGCCGCCGCAGGCCAGAATCACACCGACCGGAACCAGGCGGGCCGGAAGCGCCGCCGCAGACCAGGAGGACGAGCACCAGCCGTGGCAGCATCACCCCCGCCCCGCCGCCGGGCCGGCGCCGCGCCCCCGCGGGCGGTCCGGGCCGCCACCACCGCGCCGGCCACCACCGCGACCCCCACCGCCGCGCCGGCGGCCACCGCGCCCGTCACCACCGCTCTCTCCACTCTCCTCGCCGCGCTGGCCGCCCTGGCCGCCTTCCTGCTGACCGCCTGCGGCGCGCCCGGTGAGCTCCGCGACCACGGCCCCGCGCGGCAGGTGACGCCGCCGACGGTGCCCCAGCCGCTCTGGTCCGGCCTCGCCGTCGCACCCCCACCGACCTCACCTGCGCCCGGCCGCTCCTCCGAGCCCCCTCCGCAGCCCGTCCCCGACGTGACCTTCCCGGGGCCGGACCTCACCGCCGTGGACGTCCGCGCCGTCCTGGCGAAGGACCCCGGGGTGAGCCAGGACGAACGGCGTGCGCTCGACGGCTGCCCGGGGTGCGAGGTCCGCGCCCCGGAGTTCCGCGACCTCACCGGTGACGGCCGACCCGAGCTGATCGCCGCCGTCGGCACCGTCGGGCCGGTCGTCCTGCACGTCTACACCGCGGTCGGCGACCGCCTGCTGCCCGTCCTGCGGGTGCAGGTGCTGAAGGGGTTCGGCGCGGAGACCGTCGGGGCGGACCTGTGGCTGCACGAACCCACCACCGTGACCACCCGGACCAGCAGCCACTACCAGTGGGACGGCACGCGTCTGGGCCTGCTGGAGCAGCGGGTCGAGGGCATCGGCCCGATCCCCGGCCCGGGCCCGGGGACCACCGCGGAGCCGGAGGCCACGCCCGCCGGCACGCCGGGGCCCAAGGTCAGCCGGCCGTCGGACCCGCCCGTCACGGGCCGGCCCCAGCCCAGCCCGGTCCCGGGCGGCACGGGCTGGGCCGCGACGCCCCAGCCGCAGAGCGGTGCGGGGGTCGGCGCCCCGCGCCCCGCCGCTTCCCAGCCCGTCCGTCCGACCGCGGCTCCCCCGGAGGCCAAGCCATGAACCCCACCGTGCCCGCGACCGCGCCGGCCGCCCAGCCGCACATCCTCATCGTCGAGGACGACGAGGTGATCCGGGAGGCGACCCGGATGGCCCTGGAGCGCTACGGGTTCCCGGTCTCCACCGCCGCCGACGGCCTGGAGGGGCTGGAGGCCTTCCGCGCCGCCCGCCCCGACCTGATGCTGCTGGACGTGATGCTGCCGCTCCTCGACGGGGTCGGCCTCTGCCGGCGGATCCGCGAGGAGAGCCAGCTGCCGATCCTGATGATGTCGGCGCGCACCGATCCGATCGACGTGGTGTCCGGTCTGGAGGCGGGGGCGGACGACTACGTGGTGAAGCCCTTCGAGAGCGCGGTGCTGGTGGCCCGGATCCGGACGGTGCTGCGCCGGGTCCGCACCGTCCCGGCCGCCGAGGCCCCGGCACCCGCGCCCGCACCCGCACCCGTACCCGTCGACCGCGCCGAACCGGCCCCCACCGCACCGCCTCTCCCCGAGCACGTCCCCACCGCACCGGCCCCCACCGCACCGGCACCGCGCAGCGTCCGCAGCTTCGACGGCATGGAGGTGGACACCGAGAGCATGGAGGTCCGGGTGCACGGCCGGCTCGTCCCGCTGACCCCGACCGAGCTGCGGCTCCTGCTGGAGTTCACCGCCGCGCCCGGCATCGTGCTGGAGCGCTCCACCCTGCTGGAGCGGGTCTGGGACTACGAGTGGGGCGCCGACACCCGGGTGGTGGACGTCCACGTGCAGCGGCTGCGCGCCAAGATCGGCAGCGGGCGGATCGAGACCGTCCGCGGCTTCGGCTACAAGCTGCGGCGCCCGGCATGACAGCGGGGACCACGACACCCGGGACCGCCACGCCGGGGACCGCCACGCCGGGAGCACCCGGGAGCACGACGCCGCCGCGCGCACCGCGGCGCCGCCTCACGCTGCGCCGGATGACCCTGCGCCGCCAGATCGCCACCGCCGTCGCCGCCATCTCCGTCCTGGTCGCGGTGGCGGTCGGCCTGCTCGTCCACCAGGCGATGATCCGCCAGCACGTCGACCAGGCCCGCGAGTCGGCGCTCACCGCGCTCGACTCCGCAGCGGCCGCCTACGGGCGCGGCGAGAAGGTCCCCCTGGACGACCCGGCACTGCCGCCGCGGCTGCGAGCCCTCGCGGCGGACGGCCGGCAGGGGTCGTTGCTGGCGGGCGGACCCGAGGACGAGGCGATGTGGGCGGCCGGCGCCGTCCAGGGCGGGGTGCTCTCCGTCCGGGTCGACTTCACGCAGGACCGGACGGCGATCGCCGACCTGGACCGGATCATCCTGATCACCGTCGCCGCCTCAGTCTTCACGACGGTGCTGGTCGGCGTGCTGGTCGCGGACCGGATCAGCCGGCGGCTGCGGACGGCGGCGACGGCCGCCCGGGGGATCGCCGCCGGCCGGACGGACGCCCGGATCGGCGAGCTGGTCGACGGGCGGGACGAGGTCGCCGACCTCGCGACCGCCGTCGACCAGATGTCCCGGGCGCTGCACCGCCGGCTGGCGGACGAGCAGCAGTTCACCGCCGACGTCGCCCACGAGCTGCGCACCCCGCTGACCGGGCTGGTCACCGCGGCCGAGCTGCTGCCGCCGGGCCGGCCCACCCAGCTCGTGCAGAACCGGGTGCAGGCTCTGCGCTCGCTGGTCGAGGACCTGCTGGAGGTCTCCCGGCTGGACGCCGACGCCGAGACGCCGTACCTGTCCGCGGTGCCGCTGGAGCGCGCGGTGCGCCGGACCGTCGGGCTGACCGGGCTGGAGGTGGAGGTCGACGTCCGGCCGTCCGCGGCCGACGCCTCGGTGCGCACCGACCTGCGGCGGCTGGACCGCATCCTGGGGAACCTGCTGCTCAACGCCGACCGGCACGGTGGCGGCCCGGTCCGGCTGGAGGTGGACGGCCTGCGGATCACCGTCCGCGACCACGGGCCCGGCTTCCCGGACGACCTGCTGCGGCACGGGCCGCAGCGGTTCCGGACGAGCGTGCGCGAACGCGGGCGCGGCCACGGGCTCGGCCTGACGATCGCCCAGGGCCACGCACGGGTGATCGGCGCGGCCCTGACCTTCGCCAACCACCCGGACGGCGGCGCGGTGGCGACCCTGGAGCTGCCGCCCGACCAGGCGGAGGGCCCGGCCCGGGCCACCGCCGACCAAGCCCCGTCCGACTAGGCCACGCCCGGCCTAGTCGGCGACGACCTGCCGGACCCGGCCCACCTCGTAGATCTTCGCGATCCTGCCCGAGGAGTCCAGCACGAGCTCGACGGTGTGGCGGTCGTAGCAGGGGTCGGTGTCGGGGGCCGAGGTGTGGTTGAGGCAGAAGTCGCTGTGCGCGGCGAACCGGGCGAGCGGGACCGGGTGCAGCATGTTGTTCAGGTCGCTGAGCTTGGCGGTGGCGCCCACGGCGAAGGTGTAGGTCTTCGCCTCACCCGCCGCGTCGGCCCAGTTGCCGACGGGATCGTTGCAGAGGTACGTGGTGTCCTTCGCGTGGACGGTGGTCTCGGTCGCCGCCTTGGCGAGATTCACGATCCGGTGGTTCGACGGGACGCTCGGCGGGATGCAGCCGCCCGTCGCACCGTCGCCGGGCTTTGCGGTGGCACCGCCGGTCGGCGCGGGGGCGGCGGTGCCGCCCGCGGTCGGCCCGGCGCCGGTGGCGGCCGGCTCCGGGTCACCCGGACCGCACGCGGTCAGGGTGACGGCGGCGGCAACGGCCACGAGGGCCAGTGGAAGGCTGCGGATGGGCATGGTGGTTCGTTCCCCCGTGTGTGACGGGCGGTCGGCCGACCGCCCGGAGTGACGGTCGCACAGACTAGCGACTCGACGGCCCCCACCGGCCCAGGATGATCATCCGATACCGAATCACGACGATGTCCGGACATCCGGCCGTGCCCGGGAGAGTGCCCGGTCCCCAGGCGGCGCCCGTGCCTCAGCCGGTGCCCGCGCCTCAGTCGGTGGCCGGGCCCACGGCCCACTGGCGCTCGCCTCCCGCCACCCGGTCGGCGGCCGCGGCCGCACTCGCGGCCAGCAGTCGCAGCCCGGCCTCCGCGGACGAGCCCGGCGCCGCGCTGTAGAGCAGCATCCGGTGGCCGGCCTCCGGCAGCGGCAGCGCCTCGAACGCCAGCGCCAGTCCGCCCACCACCGGGTGCCGGAGCTCCTTGGTGCCGAACAGGCAGTCGTGCACCGGGTGGCCCGACCAGAGTGCCGCGAACTCCGCGCTCTTCATCGACAACTCGCCTATCAGTTCGGCCAGTTGCCGGTCGTTCGGGTGCCGCCCGGCGGCCAGCCGGAGGAACGCCACCTGGGCCCGGGCCTCGGTCTCCCACCGCGGGTACAGCGCCCGGGTCCGCGGGTCGAGGAAGAGCAGCCGGGAGAGGTTGGGGCGGTCCGCCGGGCGGTCCGGCGCGGCCGGGTCGAGGTGGCCGGCCAGCAGGGCGTGGCCGAGCGGGTTCCAGGCCAGCACCTCGTTGCGCCGCCCGACCACCACCGCCGGGACGTCCGCCATCGCGCCGATGAGCTGCCGCACCGCCGGCCGGACGCGCTCGAACCGCTCGGCGCCCCGCCCCTTCGCGGCGCGCGCCGGGCGGGCCAGGTTGCGCAGGTGGGCGTGCTCGTCGGCGTCCAGCCGCAGCGCCCGGGCGACGGCGTCCAGCACCTCGTCGGAGACGTTCCGGCTCTGCCCCTGCTCCAGCCGGGTGTAGTAGGTGATGCTGACGCCCGCCAGCTGCGCCAGCTCCTCGCGCCGCAGCCCGGGCACCCGGCGGCGGGTCCCGTACGCGACCAGCCCGACGTCCTCGGGCCGCAGCCGGGCCCGGCGGGTGCGCAGGAACTCGCCCAGGCCGCCCGGGCCGGACGGGCCACCCGTGCCGCCCAGGTCGCCCAGGTCGCCCAGGCCGGTCGTGCCGATCGAGCCGTTCGGAATCTCGAGTGCGCTCATGACCCCCAGTCAACACCGGCGGGCGCCGCCGAGCCTGCCCCTGCCAGTGCCACCCTCCGCGGGGGGCTGGGTGGGCGGTCCGGCGCCGCGCAGGCTGCTGCCGTAACCGGATCCAACCGGAGACCCGGACCTCCCGGACTCCCCCGTCGAAAGGCAGCGGACCGATGACCGCCACCCTGTCCGAGGCACCAGAGGCACCAGAGGCACCACCCGCCCGACCGGCCGCCGCCGGCACGACCCGCCGGCAGCGGCTCGTCCTGGTCGTCCTGCTGGCCGCCCAGTTCATGCTGGCCGTGGACTTCTCGATCCTGAACGTCGCCCTGCCGGTGATCGGCCAGGGCCTCGGCTTCCCGCTCGGCGGCCTGCAGTGGATCGCCACCTCGTTCGCGCTCTGCGCGGCCGGCTTCACCCTGGTGTTCGGCCGGGTGGCCGACCTGCTCGGGCGGCGCCGGGTCTTCCTGGCCGGGCTGGCCGTGCTCGCCGTCGCCTCGCTGGCCGGCGGCCTGGCCACCACGCCCGGCGTCCTGCTGGCGGCCCGGGTCGCGCAGGGCCTGGCCACCGCCGCCGTCACCCCGGCGGGGTTGGCGCTGCTCACCACGGCGTTCCCCGAGGGGCCGCTGCGCGAGCGGGCACTCGGCCTGAACGGCGCGCTGATGTCGGCCGGGTTCACCTCCGGGGCGGTGCTCGGCGGCCTGCTCACCGACCTGTTGAGCTGGCGCTGGGCGTTCTTCGTCAACGTGCCGGTGGCGCTGGCCGTGCTGCTCGCCGCGCCCCGGCTGATCGCCGAGAGCCGCCCCCGCCCGTCGACCGGGGGGCCGGCCGGCGCGGGCCGGCCGCGGATGGACCTGCCGGGCGCGGTCACCGTCACCGGCGGCCTGCTCGCCCTGGTCCACGGCCTGACGACGGCCGGCGAGCACGGCTGGGGCGACCCGGTGGCGCTGTCAGCGCTGGCCCTGGCCGCCGTGCTGCTGGTGGCGTTCTGGCTGGTGGAGCGGCGCGCCGCCGCGCCGCTGGTGCCGGTCCGGGTGCTGCGGCGGCGCACGGTGGTCTGGGGGAACGCGGCCGGGCTGCTGGCCTTCGCCACCGAGACCTCGCTGGTCTTCCTGCTGACCCTCTACCTCCAGCGGGTGCTCGGCTTCTCCGCCCTGGCCACCGGCCTCGCCTTCGGCGTGCTGGGTGCGGGCACCGTGCTGGGCGGCCTGCTGGCTCCCCGGGTGCTGGGCCGGCTCGGCAACCGGGGCGCCCTGCTCGCCGGCTTCCTCGTCCAGGCGGTGGCCACCGCCGCACTGCTGCTGCTCGGCGCGGACCGGGCCTGGCTCGGGCTGCTGCTGGCGGCCACCTTCGTCGGCGGCGTGGGCAACATGGTGGCGATCGTCGGCTTCATGGTGACGGCCACCTCGGGCCTGCCGGACGAGGAGCAGGGCCTGGCCACCGGGGTCGCGACGATGACCCAGCAGGTCGGCATCACCCTGGGCACGCCGGTGATGAGCGCGGTCACCACCGCGACGGCGGCCGGCGGCACCGTGCTCACCGGCGTCACCTGGGCGATCGGCGTCAACACCGCCCTGGTGCTGCTCGCCGGGGCGGCCGTGGCGCTCTTCCTCCGGCGCGGGTGAGCGGCCCGCGCCACGGGCGGACGCCGGTGGCGTCGCCGCCGCCGGCGGGCAACGGCACAGGGGCGCACCGCCGAGCGGTGCGCCCCTGTGGTCCGCCGTGCGGACGGATCAGCCGTCGATCGTCTTGCGGAAGGCCTCGGCCACCGAGAGGAAGATCGTGTTGCCCTCGGCCTCGCCGATCGAGATCCGCACGCCCTCCGGGAACGGGCGGACGATCACGCCGGCCGCGGCACAGGCGGCCGCGAACTCCTGGGAGCGCTCGCCCAGCCCGAGCCAGACGAAGTTCGCCTGCGAGTCCGGGATCTCCCAGCCCTGGGCGCGCAGCCCGGCGACCACCCGGGCGCGCTCCTCGACCAGCGCGTCCACCCGGACCATCAGGGCCTCCTCGGCCCGCAGCGAGGCGACGGCGGCGTCCTGGGCGATCTGGGTGACGCCGAACGGCACCGCGGTCTTGCGCAGCGCGTTGGCCACCGGCTCGTGCGCGACCGCGAAGCCGACCCGCAGGCCCGCCAGGCCGTAGGCCTTGGAGAAGGTCCGCAGCACGCAGACGTTCGGGCGGTCGCGGTAGAGGTCGATGCCGTTGGGGACCTCGGGGTCGCGGATGAACTCGATGTACGCCTCGTCGACGACGACCAGGACCTCGGCGGGCACCGCGTCCAGGAAGCGCTCCAGCTCGGCGCGGTGGATCACGTTGCCGGTGGGGTTGTTGGGGTTGCAGACGAAGATCAGCCGGGTCCGCTCGGTGACCGCGGCCAGCATCGCGTCCAGGTCGTGGTCGCCGCCCGCGGTGAGCGGGACCGGCACCGGGGTCGCGCCGGCGACCTGGGTGATGATCGGGTACGCCTCGAACGAGCGCCAGGCGAAGATCACCTCGTCGCCGGGGCCGGCGGTGGAGAGGACGAGCGACTGGGCCACGCCGACCGAGCCGGTGCCGGTGGCGATGTGCTCGACCGGGACGTCGAAGCGCCGGGCGAGCTCGGCGGTCAGCTCACTGACGCCCATGTCCGGGTAGCGGTTGAACGAGCCGGCCGCCTTGACCGCCGCCTCCAGCACGCCGGGCAGCGGGTCGTAGGGGTTCTCGTTGGAGGACAGCTTGTAGGCGTCGGCGCCGGCCGGCTTGCCGGGCTTGTAGGTGGGGATGCCGTCCAGGGTCGGCCTCAGCCGGGGCCCCTGCGGTGCCGTTCCACTCACGGTCCTGCTCCTTCTCTTCATTCCGTCGGGCCGCGCGGCCCTCGCCGCGCCGAGCCGCCTCCGGTGCGTTCGCGCCCGTCCGGGCGGGATCACCGCCGGACCCGGGAACCCGCGACGCGTCCGGACCACCCCGGTCGGGTGCCCTGAACGATACCGACCCGCGCTCACCCGTAGGAGTGAGATGCCCGGTCGGGTTACAGGCGCAGATCAGCCATTCTGCAGGGTTCCTATGGCACATGTCAGAGGTAAGACGGCTGGTTTCGTGCGGGTATCGAAGGGGCGCGCACGGGCTCACTCATGGAGAAACGTATCTCCAAGGGCCCCCGATGCGCCGGTCACAGACCCTTGTCAGGAGCCATACGATCGGTCCGCCATGACAGCAGCAGCCAACCAGAGCGGTCGGCGACCCACCACCTCACGGCGTCTGGAGCGGGCCGGCATCCGGGATGTGGCAGCAGCCGCCGGAGTGTCGATCACCACCGTCTCCGACGCGCTGAACGGTAAGGGCCGCCTGCCCGACGAGACCAGAAGCCGGGTGCGCGAGGTCGCCGAGCGCCTCGGCTACCGCCCCTCCGCCGCCGCCCGCACCCTGCGGACCGGCCGGTCCGGCCTGATCGGGCTGACCGTCACGACCTACGGCGAAGAGCCGTTCACCTTCACCGAGTTCGCCTACTTCGCCGAGATGGCCCGGGCCGCCACCAGCGCCGCCCTCGGCCGCGGCTACGCGCTGGTGGTGCTGCCCGCCTCCTCCCGGCACGACGTCTGGGGCAACATCGCCCTCGACGGCACCGTGGTGATCGACCCGCCGGACCAGGACCCGCTGGTCAGCGAGCTGTACCGGTCCGGCGTGCCGGTGGTCAGCGACGGCAAACCGGGGAACTGTCCGGTCACCGCCTGGGTCGACAACGACCACGAGGCGGCCGTGCTCGGCATCCTCGACCACCTCTCCGAGGCCGGCGCCCGTCGGATCGGCCTGCTCACCGGCACCAGCACCGACACCTACACCCGGCTCTCCACCGAGGCCTACCTCGGCTGGTGCGCCAAGGTCGGCCAGGAGCCGGTCTACGAGGCCTACCCCGCGCACGACCCGGCCGCCGGGGCCGTCGCCGCCGACCGGCTGCTCGCCCGCCCGGACCGGCCGGACGCCGTCTACGGCCTGTTCGACCCGAACGGCACCGACCTGCTCGCCGCCGCCCGCCGGTACGGCCTGCGGGTGCCGGACGACCTGCTGCTGGTCTGCTGCAGCGAGAGCGACGTCTACGCGGCCACCGAGCCGCCGATCACCACGCTCTCGCTCAAGCCGCGGCGGATCGGCACCACCGTGGTCAACCTGCTGATCGACGCCATCGAGGGCGTGGACTCCGGGACGGGCGTCGACATCGCCCGGCTCTTCCCGCCACGCTTCCGCACCGCCGGCACCGGCCCGCCGCCCGGCACCCTGATGCCGACCGAGCTGATCGTCCGCGCGTCCTCCCAGCGCCGGAACCCGCGCACCACGGTCAGCCCGCCGCGCCCGCCGGGCGAGATGTAGCGGCGGGCCGCCGGGCCTGCCGGCTTTACGCCCCGCCCGGGGACGGGCGGGGCCGGCGACGGACCCCGGCCCCGCCGGGGCCGGTCTGGACCATGCCTAGCCGGGACAAATCGGACCTGACGGCCCGCCCGGCTGACGCTCCGGAGGATTGGATACCCACCAGGTGACGACGCCGGGAGAGTGGTCTTCCTATGATGGGCGAATGACACCCGAGGACCGCTTCCCCGGGCCTGAACACCCGGACTCAGGCCCCCGCCACCAGCCGGACCTCGACGTGCTGCCCTACGGCACCTACTACGAACCCGAGCCCACCGGGTACGCCGAGGCGGCGTACGAGTCGGAGACGTACAGCGGCTACGGCGGCGCCCGCTGGCTCGAACAGCACTGGCCGGCCGGCGGCCACGACCCGCAGGGCCAGGCCCAGCACGGTCAGCACGACCACCAGGCGCAGGCCCAGGCCCAGGCGGCCCAGCACGGCGGGCACACCCCGCAGGCCGCACACCCCGGGTACGAGCCGACCCTGGTGGACCACCCGTCGCCCGCCCACGGCGGCGAGGACCCGCCGACCATCGAGCTCGGCCCGCCGCTGCCCGAGCCCGGCGTGCCGTACCACCCGTACCCCGCGCCCGCCCCCAACGAGCCGCCCGGCCCGCTCTACGTCGTCGGCGACGTGCACGGCTACCTCGACGAGCTGCTCGCCGAGCTGCGCCACCAGGGCCTGATCGACGCCGACGGCCACTGGGCGGCCGGCCGTTCCCGGATCTGGTTCCTCGGCGACTTCACCGACCGCGGCCCCGACGGCATCGGCGTGATCGACCTGGTCATGCAGCTCGCCGCCGAGGCGGCCGCCGCCGGCGGCTACTGCCGGGCCCTGATGGGCAATCACGAACTGCTCTTCCTCGGCGCCGCCAAGTACGGCGACGAGCCCGTCCAGTCCACCGCCGGCACCGCCTCCTTCCTCGCCGCCTGGCGGCTCAACGGCGGCCAGCAGCACGACCTGGACCGGCTGGAGGCGCACCACATCAGCTGGCTCTCCCGCCTGCCCGCCATCGGGCTGGAGGACGGCCACCTGCTGCTGCACTCGGACACCACCGCGTACCTGGAGTACGGCGACTCGATCGCCGAGGTCAACGACGCCGTCCACGACCTGCTCGCGGACGAGGGCGTGGACGAGTGGTGGGACTGCTTCCGCCGCTTCACCAAGCGCTTCGCCTTCCGCGGCGACGGCGGGCCGATGGCCGTGCACGAGCTGCTCGACACCTACGGCGGCACGCGCATCGTGCACGGGCACAGCCCGATCCCGTACCTCACCGGTGCGGTGCACGCCGACGACGGCCAGCCGCCGCACATCCCAGGCCCGTACGTCTACGCGGACGACCTCGCGGTGGCCATGGACGGCGGCGTCACGATGGAAGGCCGGCTGCTCATCGCCCGGCTGCCGATCTGACGGACCGTCTCCGGACCGCCACTCGAACGGCAGTTCCCGGCGCCCGCCCCGGACCGCACGCGCGGCCCGGGGCGCGAAATTCCGGAAACCTACTGTCAGCGCGGCCGCACCCGCCCCTACCATCGAGGCACACCACACCCGGCCGCCCGTGTGGCGCCCCTCTCCGTGCGCACGGCACCGCGGAGCGACCGGGACCTGCTGAACGGGGTCCCCATGAACAACGCCCCGCATCTGCTCGCCGAGGACCGCCCGGACTTCGAGCGCCTCCTCGACGACGCACTGCGCGACGGCACCGTCCTCACCGCACTGCGCGCACCCGGCGCCCTCACCACCGCGGAGCTGCGTGCCCAGGCCCTGCTCGACGCCGACGGCCTCGCGGCCGCGGCCGGCACCGAGTACGAGCACTACACCCGGCTGCGCGCGAACCTGCGCAGCATGCCCGCACCACCAGGCCCGGACGGCGAGCCCGCCGCACCGGGCCTCCTCGCCCAGCTGCGCTCGGCGGACGGCGGCGCCGGGCTGTTCCCCGTCCTCACCGTGCTCACACCGATCCTGGCCTGGGCGGCCGCCCTCGTCCTGCTGCTGCTCGGGTACACGCTGCGCGCCGCCGATCCCGGGGCGGCACTGAGCCGGTCGATCCTCACGGCCGGCTGGGTGGCCCTGGCGGCGGGCGTGGTCGCGATGGCGGTCGGCATCGTCGGACTGATCCTCACCGCGGTCCGCGACGGCTCCACACCGTCCGTCCCGGCCGGCACCGACCCGGAGCTCGCCGCCGAACTCGGCGAGGCCCACCGGGAGTGGCAGCGGGCGCTGCGCGACCGGGCGCTGCTGCCCTACCTGCACGCCGCCCTGCGCGGCGACGCCGGGCCGGCGGCGGCGATGTCGACGGCGTCGGCATCGGCATCGGCATCGGCATCGGCGTCGGCGTCGGCGGGCACCGGAACGGCGCAGTCCGCCGCCATACCCGGGCAGGGCGGCCGCCCGAAGCGGGACCGCCCCGGCGCCCGCGGCAGCGACTCCGCCGGCTCCGGCACCGGCAGGCCCGACGGCGGCGGCCCGGACTTCAGCAGCCCCGGCTACACCGGTCCGGGCTTCAGCAGCCCCGGGGTGGAGGGGCTCACCGACCCGCAGGGCCGGGAGCCACGCACGGCCGCCTTCACCCCGCCGGACTTCACCGGCCCCGGCTACACGCCCCCGGCCTTCACCGGCCCCGACGACGTCTGAGCCTCCGGCGGCGTCTGAGGCCGCGACGACGTCTGAGCCCCCGGCGCCGGCCGGGCCCGGGGCGACGGCCGGTCCACCGACGGCCTCCGAGCGTCCGCGGGCCGGGCGCGACCCGCCGCCGGGCTCACACCGCGGCCTTGAGCACCCGCAACTCCGGCGGGCCGTCCAGCAGTTCCGATGTGAGCTCGACCGAGCGGGCCAGGTGCGGGCTGGTCAGGTGCTTCTCGAACGCCTCGCGCGACGCCCACTCCTCCACCACCACCCAGGACCGCGGGTCGTCCGGGTCCACGTAGTTGCGGTAGGAGATGCAGCCCGGCTCCGCCAGGCTCGCCGCGGCCATCACGGCGGCCTGCGCCCGCACGTCCGCCTCCCGTCCGGCCTTGGCGCGCAGCACCGCGACCGCCGTGATCCGCCGCGACATCGTTCCCCCTCGATCTGAGTCGTCTCCGGTCCGAACCGACCGGTCGTCCCAAGATCTTCCCGCACCGCCCCTTCCCGGCCGGTGGTCGGGAAGGGAACGGCGGGGAAGGAACCGGAGGTCCGGGGCCGGCCGGCCGGCTCAGCTGCGCCGGGCGCGCCTCGCCACGGTGATCGCGGCCGCGCCGACGGCCAGCAGGCCGGCGCCCAGGACGGTCGGCACCGTGACGTCCGGAGCACCGGTGTCGGCGAGCTCGGTGCGGCCGGTGGTCCCGGCGTTCCCGGTGGCGGCGCGCGGCGCCGCGGAAGCGGTCGCGGTGGGCGAGGCGGTGACGGCGGCGGCCGGGGCCACCGACGGCGCGGCGGTGGCGGGCGCCGGGGCGGTCGGGGCCGGGGTGGTCGCGGTCGGCTTCGGGGCGGGCGCGTTCGGGTCCACGCAGGCGGGGGCGCCCGCGACCGCCGTGGCGGCGAGCTTCTGCTCGGCCCAGAAGAGCACCGGCCCGGCACCGGGGAACTGGCCGAAGCCGAGGCGGGCGTCGGCCGACGTCTTGAAGTTGGCGCCCAGCGTGAGCCGCGCGTTGATCACCCGGTTGTCCACCGGGCCGGTGCCGTACCTGGCCAGGTCGACGTCCCGCCCCTCCAGACCCCTGGCGGCCAGGCCCACCTGGTGCCAGCTGCCGTCCTTCGGGTCCTGGAGCTCCAGCTGGGCGTCACAGGCGGCGGGGCCCTCCGTCGAGCCGACGCCCTGCCCGGCCCAGAGGAAGAAGAGCGCCCGGTCGAGGTGCCAGTCGAACTTGTTGGCGGTCTTGATGGAGACGGTGAACGGGTGCGCCTTGCCGTCGGCCGGGACCGAGCCGGGCAGGCCGTTGACCGCCGTGGTGAGGCCGGTGGTCCCGACCTGCTTGGACGCCTGCGCCGTCCAGTCCCTGGCCAGGCCGTCCCTGCCGAACGTCGGGGCCAGGTAGGCGTCCAGGCTGACGTCGATCTCCGGGCCGGTGTGCGCGGACTGCAGCAGCTTGAACCGGAGCTTGAAGGTGTGCACCGAGTGCGGCTGCAGCTCCACCTCCGCGCCGGTCAGGTCGGCGGCCACGCCCTGGTGGCCGCCGGGCTTGGCCCCGAGGTCCTGGTCGACGAGCTTCACGGGCTGCCAGGTGCCGGCCGCACCGTCCGCGTACTCCGCGGCGACCTGGTCCAGCCCGAGCATCCGGCTGCCGAAGTAGAGCACGAGGTGCTGGCCGGTGACGGCCGCATCCGCGTCGTTCCTGACCGTCACCGTGCCCTCGGACCAGCCGCCCCCGGCCTCGACGGTGGAGAACCCGTCGATCTGGACCCCGGGCTCGGCGTCGCTCCCGGCCGCCTGGGCGGGCAGGGCGAGCACCAGCGGGGAGGCCACCAGCGTCGCGGCCAGCAGTGCGTGACGAAGTCTCAAGTCAACCCCAAAGGTCATGAATTGCCGCGAATCTCCGGGCGGCAGCACGTGGATTCCCCCCACCGCGCGGGGCGCAGACTATCCGATCTTCATCTCGGATTGTCAACCAACTAATTCCGAAGGCCGGACCACTTCCCGGCGGAGCGGAGCGGGAAATCGGCGGAGGGAGAATTCCGGGGGGATTCGCCCCGGGCGGCGTCCGGGGCGGCCCGGACGGACTCACGGACGCGATCGTTGAGCCTGGCTCAACGATCGAAGGACGGTTCGGCATTGATCGTCCGGGCTGGACGGCGGATCGTGGAGGACGTCACCACGCACACCACCACCCCGGGAGCCACCATGGCCGCCGTCCACGTCAAGGCCTTCGACCACCTCGTCCTCAACGTCCGGGACATCGAGCGCTCGCTGGAGTTCTACCTCGGCCTGCTCGGCCTGGAGCCGGTCCGGGTCGAGGAGTGGCGCGCGGGCAAGGTCTCGTTCCCCTCGGTCCGGATCGACGAGCAGACCATCATCGACCTGTTCGCCCGTCCCCGCGGCGAGTCCAACGTCGACCACCTCTGCCTCACCGTCGACCCGCTGGACTGGCAGGAGGTCGTCGACTCCGGCGTCTTCACCGTCCTCGACGGCCCCGGCCCGCGCTACGGCGCCCGCGGCACCGGCACCTCGCTCTACGTCGCGGACCCGGACGGCAACACCGTCGAGCTCCGCTGGTACGCCGAGGACGCGGAGGGCACCGAGGACGCGGAGGGCACCGCGGCCGCGTAGGGCCCCGGCGCCGGATGGCGTACACCGGCATGCCGACCTCTCGACCCTGTCCGTAATGTCCGACTCGGACCAGTGGACCGATTCGAGAGGTGACCGGTGGCCCTCCACAACGCACAGGAACCGGCGGCCGACGCGGCCGTCGACATCTTCGCCTCGCCGCTGAGCGAGCACCCACTTCCCAAGCGGGCCATGCCGGACTTCCCGGCACCGCCGACGGTGGTCTTCCAACTGCTGCGCAACGAGCTGCTGCTGGACGGCAACGCCGCGCAGAACCTCGCCACCTTCTGCACCACCTGGACGGACGACGAGGTCCGCCGCCTGATGGACCTCTGCCTCGACAAGAACATCGTCGACAAGGACGAGTACCCGCAGACCGCGGAGATCGAGTCGCGCTGCGTGAACATCCTCGCCGATCTCTGGCACGCCCCGGCCGGCGCCGGCGACACCAACGCGATCGGCTGCTCCACCACCGGCTCCAGCGAGGCCGCCATGCTCTGCGGTCTCGCCCTGAAGTGGCGGTGGCGCAACCGCCGGCAGGCCGCGGGGCAGTCGACCGAACGGCCGAACCTGGTGTGCGGGCCGGTACAGGTGTGCTGGGAGAAGTTCGCCCGGTACTTCGACGTCGAGCTGCGGCAGGTGCCGGTGGAGCCCGGGGCGACCGGGCTCCAGCCGCACCAGCTGCGCGAGTACGTCGACGAGAACACCATCGGCGTGGTCGCGATCCTCGGGGTGACCTACACCTGCACGTACGAGCCGGTGGCGGAGATCGCGGCCGAGCTGGACCGCCTGCAGGTGGAGACCGGCCTCGACGTCCCGCTGCACGTCGACGCGGCGTCGGGCGGCTTCATCGCGCCCTTCCTCCACCGCGACCTGGTCTGGGACTTCCGGCTGCCGCGGGTCTCCTCGATCAACGCCTCCGGCCACAAGTACGGGATGGCGCCGCTCGGCGTCGGCTGGGCCCTCTGGCGCGACCAGGACGCCCTGCCGGACGGGCTGGTCTTCCACGTCGACTACCTCGGCGGCGACATGCCCACCCTCGCCCTGAACTTCTCCCGCCCCGGCGGCCAGGTGGTCACCCAGTACTTCATGTTCCTGCGGCTCGGCCGCGAGGGGTACCGCCGGGTCTACCAGGCGTGCGCCGACACCGCGCAGCACCTCGGCCGGCAGATCGCCGAGATGGGCCCCTTCACCCTGCTCTACGACGGCGTCGGCGCGCTGCCCGCCGTCTCGTACACCCTCACCGACCCCGACTCGGTCGCGTGGAGCCTGTACGACCTCTCCGACCAGCTCCGCATGCGCGGCTGGCAGGTCCCCTCCTACCCGCTCCCGCCGGACCGCCAGGAGACGGTCATCCAGCGCGTCCTGGTCCGCCACGGCGTCGACCGCGACGAGATCGAACTCCTCGCCGACGACATGCGCCGGGCGATCAAGCACCTCGACGAGGGCCGCCCCCACGACGCGGACCGCGTCGGCTTCCACCACTGAGGCGTGGCGGAGCGCTGCTCTGGGAAGCCCCCTCCTCCTCCCAGAGCAGCGCGGTCAACAGGCTGACGTCAGTCGGCCATGGGCAGGTAGACCCGGTTGCCCTGGGCGGCGAACTCCTCGGACTTGGCCTGCATGCCGGCCAGCGCCTCGGCGTCGTAGCCCGACTGCACGGCCGTGGACCCGTCGCCGTGCTCGTCGCGGATCTTCTGGGAGATCTTCATCGAGCAGAACTTCGGGCCGAGACAGCACCTTGGCTCTGAACCGGCGCCCCGATCGGCCCGCCCACACGGCTCAGTACCAGCGGGCGAACGCGGAGACGCCCAGGCCGGGGCGCGAGGAGGGTCTCCCCGTCGCAGTCCCGCCGCCACCACGCGAGAGTCTCCGTGTAGCCCGTCGGCTTGCGGAAGTCGTCGGCCGTGACGAGGTGCGCGAACCTCCCCGGCAGCGCCGCAGCCTCCTGGTCGGGCACGGCCCCGATGACCCATGCGCCGGTCGAGCCCACCGTTACTTCCGCCTCGCCGCCGCGACGGACAGTACCGGGTCAGGCGGATCAGCCCGCGCACGAGGCCGGGAACACCGATCCGACCGCCGTTGCGGCCAAGGGCGTGGCGCTGTCTCGGAACGGCCTTCCGGCTGTCCGGGACAGCGCCACGTGGTCGAGCGTCAGTCCGTCGGCGGGAAGTGCACCCGCTCCGGACGCGCGCCGCCCATCACGGCGAGGGCTAGTGCCGACGGCGAGCTGCGGCTCGTCCGTTGCGCCTCACGAGGATGAGGATCGAGCCTCCCAGCACGACGGCGGCCGCCGAGCCGACCGCCATGGCGATCGACTTGCCGGAGCCGGTGGCAGCGAGTGCCTGCCCCGACTCGTGCGGACGCACGACCGGCACACCCTGTTCGTGACCGCCCTTGCCGTTGCCGTGGTCGGCCGGAGCGTTGCCGTGGTTGCCTTGGTCCTGCCCGTGTTCACCTTGCTCGTGGCCGCCGTGACCCTGACCGCCGTGACCGCCCGGAGACTGGGGCGGTCCGGCAGGGCCGGGAGGACCGGCAGGACCCGATGGGCCGGCCGGACCAGCAGGACCAGCAGGACCGGCAGGGCCGGGCGAGCCGTTCGCACCGGGCGAGCCGTTGGCGCCCGGCGATCCATTGGCGCCCGGCGAACCGTTGGCACCAGGCAAGCCGTTAGCGCCCGGCGAACCGTTGGCACCAGGCAAACCGTTGGCGCCCGGCGAACCGTTGGCACCAGGAGCACCCGGAGCACCGTTGGGGCCAGGAGCCCCGGGAGCGCCGGGCGAACCGTTGGCACCGGGAGCGCCGGGAGCGCCGTTGGGACCGGGAGCGCCCGGAGCGCCCGGGGAGCCCGCCACGCCCGGAGCGCCGTTGGGGCCGGGTGCACCGGGGGAACCGGGAGCACCGGGAGCACCGTTGGGGCCAGGAGCCCCGGGAGCGCCGGGCGAACCGTTGGCACCGGGAGCACCGTTGGGACCGGGGGCGCCCGGAGCGCCCGGGGAGCCCGCCACGCCCGGAGCGCCGTTGGGGCCGGGTGCACCGGGGGAACCGGCGGCACCGGGAGGACCGGCGGGGCCACTCGGTCCAGGGGGCCCACTCGGTCCGGGCGGGCCGCTCGGACCGGGCGGGCCGCTCGGTCCGGGCGGGCCGACGGTGCAGGCCGCCCTCGTGATGGTGTTGTCGTCGAGAGTGACGGCTCCGTTGCGCGCCAGGGCGCGGCCTTCGATCACCGAGGCGTGGTTCACGCTGATGGACGTGAGAGCCAGGATGTTGCCCTTGAAGAAGGAGTCGACGTCGATGGTGGCGGAGCTACCGACCTGCCAGAACACATTGCAGGGCTGTGCTCCGTTGACCAGGCTGACGACGCTCGACGGAGCCGTGATGAGGGTGGAGCCGATCTGGAAGATGAAGACGGCGTTCGGGTCGCCCATCGCGTCGAGGGTGACGGTCCCGGTGAGGTTCAGCGACGAACTCGCCTTGTAGACGCCGGGCGTCAGCGTCAGCCCTCCGATGTCGCCGGGCGAGGTCAGGATGGCCGTGGGGGCCCGGCCGGCAGCATCGTTGTAGGCGATGACGAGGTCGGACTGGGCCTGCGCCGCCTGCGCGTCGTTGACGTGCTGAACCCCGTTCACGGTTCCGGGGGGGAAACCCGTCACGCTGGTGCCCGGGAAGAGCCCCAGGTCGCCGTTGATGACGCTGGGTCCGGTGTTGGTGACGGTCGAGCCCGCCAGGATCGCATAGCTGGTGTCAGTCCCCAGCCCCACCGGTGCGGTTGCTGCGTGCGCTGGGCTGGCGACCAGGCCGGCCGCCGCGAGCAATGTCAGTCCGGACAGCAGGACGGACGCCCCCGCGAGTCGAGCGCGTCTACGCCCTCGCCCCGGTGGAGCGGACAACATGGCATCGACTGCCATAGGACAGGACCTTTCTTGTCACGTTGAACTCCGTCACCCGAAGTGGGCATTCGGAGCGCTACTGGTGGTTTCCGGTCAGACCTCACGCCCTCGCACTCGCGCCGGAGGGCTTTCGACGAGCGGAGCCGACCAGGACAGGTGATGGAGAGTCACCAACTCACTACACCGTGCAACAACAACATGAAAAGAAGAGAGTGATAAAGATGCAATGGAGTGACACACCAGCGCCGATCGAGGAACGCCCCCACCCCCGCAGCATCGTTCGCCTACGCACTAAATGCCCGGATCTGCCCTCCCCTGGCAGCCGCCGGCCGCCGCCAGCGCCGTAGCAGTACCGTTTTTCCTCGTGGCCGCGTCCAGGCCGGTGAATCACGTATCGCCCCGTGATCCCAATCGTTGGCCCGATCATGAACGACCTAACGAATCCGCTGGAAGAGGCGCTCACTGCGGCCACCGGTGACGTCGGCACGGTGGCCGAGCGCTGCCGCGCCGCAGGCGGCCTGCTCAGGGTCACCCTGGGTGAACTGCGCGCGGAAGTCGGCTACCGAAGACTCGGCAAGTACGTCCTGGAAGAACTGCCCGAGCGTCTCACCGAAGAGGGGCTCGGCTGGTTCCCGACGTGGCGGCTCTCCCCGAGGGACAACGGCGAGCCGCGGAAGGATCACGACGTGTGGGTGTTCATCCGGGACGGCGGCCTGCGCTGCCAGATCATCGATGCCATCCAGGCCCCCGACGGTTCCGACGTCCCAGCGGTCCTGAACGGCCTGCTCAAAGGCCGTCCCCAGGATCTCTCCCCGGAGCGCAAGCTCGGCCTCATTCGCGAAATCCTCGGGCTCTGACCCACACCCGGGAATCCGCCGACCGGATTCCACCTGCGCACCCGAACGTTCGCAGCGCTGCGCCGGACACCCTTTCGGGACCCCGGCGCAGCGCCGGGACACCTGCCGTCAGTCCGCCAGCGGGAGGTAGACCCGGTTGCCCTGGGCCTTGAACTCCTCGGACTTGACCTTCATGCCTTCCAGCGCCTCAGCGTCAACGTCGCTGGTCACGACCGCCTTGTCGCCGTACAGCTCTGTGATGCTTTTGCTGATCTTCATCGAGCAGAACTTCGGGCCGCACATCGAGCAGAAGTGGGCCGTCTTCGCCGGCTCGGCGGGCAGCGTCTCGTCGTGGAACTCGCGGGCCGTCTCCGGGTCGAGGGCCAGGTTGAACTGGTCCTCCCAGCGGAACTCGAAGCGGGCGTCGGAGAGCGCGTCGTCCCACTCCTGGGCCCCGGGGTGGCCCTTGGCCAGGTCGGCGGCGTGCGCGGCGATCTTGTAGGTGATGACGCCGGTCTTCACGTCGTCCCGGTTGGGCAGGCCCAGGTGCTCCTTGGGCGTGACGTAGCAGAGCATCGCGGTGCCCCACCAGGCGATCATCGCGGCGCCGATGCCCGAGGTGATGTGGTCGTAGCCGGGGGCGACGTCCGTGGTGAGCGGGCCGAGGGTGTAGAACGGCGCCTCGTCGCAGATCTCCTTCTGGAGATCCATGTTCTCCTTGATCTTGTGCATCGGGACGTGGCCCGGCCCCTCGATCATCACCTGGACGTCCCTGGCGCGGGCGATCCGGCCCAGCTCGCCCAGGGTCTGCAGCTCGGCGAACTGCGCCTCGTCGTTGGCGTCGGCGATCGACCCCGGGCGCAGGCCGTCACCCAGCGAGAAGGTGACGTCGTAGCTCGCGAGGATGTCGCAGAGCTCCTCGAAGTTGGTGTAGAGGAAGTTCTCCCGGTGGTGCGCCAGGCACCAGGCGGCCATGATCGAGCCGCCGCGCGAGACGATGCCGGTCTTGCGACGGGCGGTCAGCGGCACGTAGCGCAGCAGCACGCCGGCGTGCACGGTCATGTAGTCGACGCCCTGCTCGCACTGCTCGATGATGGTGTCGCGGTAGACGTCCCAGCTCAGCTCCTCGGCCCTGCCGTCGACCTTCTCCAGCGCCTGGTAGAGCGGCACGGTGCCGATCGGCACGGGGGAGTTGCGCAGGATCCACTCGCGGGTGGTGTGGATGTTGCGGCCGGTGGAGAGGTCCATGACGGTGTCGGCACCCCAGCGGGTGGCCCAGGTCATCTTCTCCACCTCCTCCTCGATCGAGGAGGTGACGGCCGAGTTGCCGATGTTGGCGTTGATCTTCACCAGGAAGTTGGTGCCGATGACGGCCGGCTCGACCTCGGGGTGGTTCACGTTGACCGGGATGACGGCGCGGCCGCGGGCCACCTCGTCCCGCACGAACTCGGGTGCGAGGCCCTCGCGCAGGGCCACGAACTCCATCTCCGGGGTGACGACCCCCCGCTTGGCGTAGGCCAGCTGGGTGACGGCGGCACCGGCACGGCCGCGCAGCGGGCGCCGCGGGCGGCCGGGGAAGACGGCGTCGAGGTTGCGCAGGTTCCCGCCGCGCGGCGAGGTGTGCTTGATCCCGTCGTCCTCGGGGCGGGCCTCGCGGCCGTCGTACTCCTCGACGTCGCCGCGCTGGCGGATCCAGGCGTCGCGCAGCGGCGGCAGCCCGCGCCGCACGTCGGGCTCGTACGCGGGGTCGGTGTACGGGCCGGAGGTGTCGTACAGCGGCACGGTCCGGTCGTTGGTGAGCAGGACCTCGCGGTACGGGACGCGCAGGTCGGGACGGGACCCCTCGCGGTAGGCCTTGCGCCAGGCCGGGGTCGGGTAGCCGGTGGCGGCGCTGGCGACCGCGGCGCCGCTCGTCCCGGTGCTGCGGGCAGAGTTCGGCTGTGCATCAAAGGTGGTCATCAGACCCTCTACTCCCTACGCCGGCATTACCCGGTCAGGTTCCTGCGGTCGACGCAGCGGTCGGCACGTCCGTCGACGTACCGGTCAGCGTCCTCTCAGCCCGGTGCTCCGAGCTCCCGTGTCCACAGGCGGTGTTGCCTGCGCATGACGTCCAACACCGTAGCGAGCCGATCGCCGCTGGTCCAGAGGGGGGTCCGAGGAGAGAGACGCCGGGGCCCGGCCGCCGGCGGGATTCCCCGGTGGGCCGTCTGCTTCCGGCGGGGGCGGGCAGACTGGCAGTCACAGGGCGGGGCAGTCGCGGGCGGTCGGGCACCCCGGGGGTGCGGAAGGGGAGGGCCGAGTGGTCGGGAGCGCGGGTCGGGTCAGCGGAACGGTGGGGGCGGGACTGGTCGGCGAGGTGATGGTGCACGTCCCGGAGCGCCAGGGGACGGAGGCGTTCCTCGCCTACCTCGCCGTGCCGGGCGAGCGGCTGCCGGTGGGGACGCCGGTGGTGGTCGTCGAGTACCACCCGCCGCGGACCGTCTACGTGGCCCCGGTGCTGCCGTGACGGGACCGCCACGACACGGCCGTGACGGCGTGACGAGGTTGTGATAGGACGTCACGTCCGCTCCCTTCCGCTGCGGTTGACCCGGGCGGAGAATCCCAATCGGTGCATCTCATGTGCCGAAAGGGGGAGTTGAACCATGCTGTACGCCATCATCGGGGCGGCCGCCGCGGTGCTGCTCGTGGGGATCACGCTCTTCAAACTCATGTGGCGGGTGGCGGAGCCGAACGAGGCTCTGATCATCTCCGGCTCCAAGCACCGGACCGAGGGGGTCGGCGACGGGCTCGGGTTCCGGATCGTCACCGGCCGCGGCACCTTCGTCACCCCGGGCCTGCAGGGCGTCCGACGGCTCTCGCTGGACCTCAACGAGGCCGAGCTGAACGTCGAGTGCGTCACCACCCAGGGCATCCCGGTCCGGGTGAAGGGCGTGGTGATCTTCAAGGTCGGCGACGACCAGGTCTCGATCGCCAACGCCGCCCGGCGCTTCCTCGACCAGCAGAAGCTGATCAGCCAGCGGGTGCACAACGTCTTCGCCGGCCACCTGCGCTCGATCGTCGGCGGGCTCACCGTCGAGGACATGATCCGCGACCGCGAGCGGCTCACCGGGGAGACCAGGGCCGCCTCCGGGCTGGAGATGGAGAAGCTCGGGCTGATCATCGACACCCTGCAGATCCAGGAGATCATCGACCCGACCGGCTACATCAAGAACCTCGCCATCCCGCACGCGGCCGCCGTCCAGCGGGACGCCCGGATCGCCCAGGCCGAGGCCGACCGGATGGCCACCGAGGCCGAGCAGGAGGCGGCCGCCCGCAAGGCCGAGGCGACCCGCAACAGCGAGATCCAGCAGGCCGCCTACCAGGCCGAACGGGACACCGCCAGCGCCCGCGCCCTGCAGGCCGGGCCGCTCGCCGAGGCCGCCGCCCGGCAGGAGGTCGTGGTCCAGGAGACCAGGGTCGCCCAGCTGGAGGCCCAGCGGAAGGAACAGCAGCTGCAGATCGACGTCCGCAAGCCGGCCGACGCCAAGGCGTACGAGACCCGCACCCGGGCCGAGGCCGACCGCGACGCCCGGATCTCGGCCGCGCAGGCGCAGGCCCGGGAGACCGAGCTGAAGGCGGCCGCCGAGGCCAGCCAGGTCAAGATCGCGGCGGAGGCCGAGGCCGAGGCCACCAAGGTGCGCGGGCTGGCGGCCGCCGAGGCGACCAGGGCGACCGGGCAGGCGGAGGCCTCGGCCACCGAGGCCCGCGGTCTGGCGGACGCGTCGGCGGCCCGGGCCATCGGGCTCGCCAAGGCGGAGGGGCTCAAGGCCCGGGCGGCGGCGCTGACGGCGAACCCGGACGCCGTGGTGGCCCAGGAACTGGCCGAGAAGTGGCCGGACATCGTGCTGGCCGCCTCGGAGTCCTTCGGCAACGTCGAGCACATGGTGCTGCTCAACGGCGCCGAGGGCGTGGGGGACCTCTTCACCAAGGCGCTCACCATGGGCGGGACGGGGCTCGGGCTCGCCCGGCAGCTGCTCACCACCCTGCAGGGGCCGGCGCAGCCCGCCGAGGCCGCCCGGGCCGTGCCCGCGGCCGCCGCGGGGCCGGCCGGGCAGGTGCCGGTCCAGCAGGTGCCGATCGAGGAGTGACGGCGGCGCGCCGGTCGGCCCGGGCCGACCAGGCCGACCGGGCCGACCCGATTGGGTAGGCCGCCGCGCCCGGCTGAGTACCCGTACTCAGGTGGGCGCGGTGCGCTCCGCCGCAGCATGGGGGCATGCACCCTGCAGCCACCGCGCGGATCGGCATCACGGCCGTCGGATCCCAGCTCCCCGCCCGCCGCCTGACCTCCCAGCAGCTCCAGGACGAGGTCACCGCCGGCGGCCGGCTCCGCCTGCCGGAGCGGATGTTCGAGAAGGCGACCGGCATCGCCACCCGGCACTTCGCCGCCGACGGCGAGTACGCCTCCACCCTGGGGATCGGCGCCGCCCGGCGCGCCCTGGACGCCCGTGGCCTGGACCCGGCCGACGTGGACCTGCTGCTCTGGGCCTCCGCCACCCGGGACGTCTGCGAACCCGCCACCGCCCACCTCGTCCAGGCCGAACTCGGCTCCCGCGCGCACGCCCTGGACGTCAGCAACGCCTGCAACAGCTTCCTCAACGGGATCGACCTGGCCCGCGCGATGATCCTGGCCGGCCGGGCCCGGCGCGCCCTCGTCGTCACCGGCGAGACGCCCAGCCGGGCGATGCGCCGCGACCCGAGCGGCCTGGCCGACTTCCGGGACGGCTTCGCCGGCTACACCTTCGGCGACGCCGGGGCGGCCGTCGTGGTGGAGGCCGTCGAGCGCGGCGGCATCCTGGACGTCGAGACCGAGACCGCCTCCGAGCACTGGGAGGTCGGCGGCATCCCGGGCGGCGGCTCGCGCCACCCGCGCGGTGACGAGTACAGCTACTTCCGGGGCGGCGGCAAGGAGTTGCGCGGCGTCTTCGAGCGGATCGGCGGCGACATCCTGACCCGGGTGGCCGCCCGCACCGGCCTCGGCTGGGACGACTACGCCCGGGTCCTGGTGCACCAGGTGACCGTCCCCTACCTGGAGCGGTTCGTCGAGCTGACCGGGGTGCCGGCCGGGAAGCTGGTGCTCACCGTGCCGGAGCTCGGCAACATCGCCAGCGCCACCCTCGGCGTCCAACTCTCACGAATACAGCACGAGTTGAACCCGGGAGACAAGGTGCTGCTGATCGGCCTCGGCGGCGGCGTCAGCCTGATGACCATGGTCTGGGAGGCATCGTGACCGCACCCCGCGCGCCGCGGACGCACCCGCTCTGGGTGGTCGTCCCGGCGTACCAGGAGGAGGCCCGGATCGACGCCACCCTGGCCGCCCTCGCCGCCCAGCGGGACCGCGACTTCACCCTGCTGGTGGCCGACAACGGCTCCACCGACGGCACCGTGGCGAAGGTCCGGGCCTTCGCCGAGCGGGCGCCGTTCCCGGTCGAGGTGCTGGTCGAGCCGGAGAAGGGCGTCGGCTCGGCGATCGACACCGGCTTCCGGCACGCCATCGCGCACGGCGCCGAGCTGCTCGCCCGCACCGACGCCGACTGCCTGCCCGAGCCCGGCTGGACGGCCGCCGCCCGGGCCGGACTGCTCGCCTCCCGCGGGCTGGTCTGCGGCCGGGTCACCGCCCGCCGGGACGAGCACGGCCCGGCCGGCCGCGCGGTGTTCCTGGTCCTGGTCGCCCTCGGCGCCCTCTTCGGCCGGATCCGGCCCGCGCACCACCGCCGGCACGGCTACCTCACCCCGTACCGGATGCACGCGGGCAACAACATGGCGATCACCGCCGAGCTGTACGCGGCCGTCGGCGGCATGCCGCGCCGGCCCTCGCCCACCGACCGGACGTTCATCAACCGGGTGCGCCGGCACACCACCGCGATCGTCCACCGCCGCGACATGGTGGTGCAGAACTCCACCCGCCGGATCCGCGCCTACGGCGTGATCGGCACCGCCCGCTGGTACCTGGAGCGCGGCGCCGGCCGGCGCTCCGTCGACGTGCGCTGACCCGCGGCCGCGCCGCGAACGCCGCCCCGCGCCTCCCGCCACCGCGGCCCTCCTGCCGTCCGGCCGCCCTGCCGGCCCCTCCCCGTCCGCTCCCGGCCCTCCCGCCGGCCCCTGCGGCACCACCCCGCGACCACCTCCCGGTGAGGACACCCATGCTCGACCGGCTCGCCCACGCCCTGCGCACCGTCCACCCCGACCGCCCCGCCGTGCTGCACCACACCCGCACCGGCGCCGCCCGGGTCCGGATCCGCCGCGGCGAACTCGCCGACCTCGCCGACGCCTACGCCGCCGCCCTGCACGCCCGCGGCCTCACCGGCGGCGCCACCCTCGGGGTCGCCGTCCGTCCCGGCCCGCGCGCGCTGGCCGTGATGCTCGCCGCCCACCGGCTCGCCCTGCGGATCGCCGTGCTCGACCCGACCGCGGGGCCGGACGTGCTCGCCGCCCGCCTCGCCCAGGCCCGGCCCGACCTGGTGCTCGCCGACGCCGCCGCCCAGGCGGTGGCCGGCTGGGCCCGCCCGCTGGCCCGCCGCGCCGACCTCGCCCTGCCCCGGCTCGACGCACTCGGCCCGGTCGCCACCCTCGGCCGCCGGCTCCCCGGCTGCGCTCCCCGGCTGCGGGCCGCCACCGGCGCCGCCCCCGCGGCCCGGACCGGCACCCGGGACACCGACGCCGTGATCGTCTTCACCTCCGGCACCACCGCCCGCCCGCGCGCCGTCGTACACACCCGGGAAGGGCTGGCGGCCGGCCTGCGGACCGTCACCGAGCTGGTCGACCCGCGCCCCGGCACCGTCGTGCTGGGCGGCACCTTCTTCGTCCTGGTCCCCGCCCTGGCAGCGGGCGCCACCGTCGCCCTCCCGGCCCGCACCCCGCACGCGCTGGCCCGCCAGCTCGCCCGCTCGGCCCCGGCCCACACCTACCTGACCCCGCCCGGGCTGCGCGCCGCGCTGGCCGCCGGCGCCCGCTTCTCCGGCCGGGTCTGGACCGGCTCGGCACCCGCCGACGCCGCCCTGCTGCGCCGGGTCAAGGAGGCCGGCGCCGAGCAGGCCTGGGGCGTGTACGCGCTCACCGAACTGTTCCCCGCGGCCGCCGTCGAGGAGGCCGAGAAGAGCGCCCGCACCGGCCCCGGCGACCTGGTCGGCGCCCCGCTGCCGGGCGTGCGCACCGGCCTCACCGAGGCGGGCGAGCTGCTGCTCACCGGCCCCGGCGCCCGCCACCGCTACCTCGGCGAGGAGCCCGACCCCTGGGTCCGCACCGGCGACCGCGCCACCCTCGCCCCGGACGGCCGGATCGTGCTCGCCGGGCGGCTCAAGGACATGGTGCTGCGGCGCGCCGAGAACATCTACCCCGGCCTGTACGAGCCCTCGCTGCACCTGCCGGGCGTCGAACTCGCCGTCCTGGTCGGCGTGCCGGCCGGGGACGGCGACGAGCGGCTGGTCGCGCTGGTCCAGCCCCGCCCCGGCACCGACCCGGAGCGGCTGCGCACCGAGCTGCGCGGCCCGCTGGACCGGATGGGCGGTGCCCGCCCGGACGCCGTACTGTTCGGCGACGTCCCGCTGGCCGGCCGCTCCCGCAAGCCCGACCGGGCCGCCGCCTCGGCCCACTGCGCACGGGAGTTGAACCGATGACGACGGCCCCCGGCACCACCGCCGGCTCCTCGCCGGCCCGGCTGTCACCGCCCGCCGCCGCCCGGGCCGCCAGGCGCCGGGACCGCCGGGTCTACCTGCGCAGCCACCCCGTCCTGTTCGCGCTGCTCTGCGCCACCCGCCACCGCCCGGTGGTCCGGCTCGGCCGGACCGTCCTGGTGCACGGCACCGACGCCTACCGCGAGGCGCTCACCCGCGTCCCGCTGGACCGCACCGCCCCCGGCACCACCGGCGGCGCCGCCGCCGAACTCACCGACGGCGGGCTGCTGTTCGACCAGGACGGCGCCGCGCACCGGACCGCCCGACGGGCCCTGGCCACCGACCTCGGCAGCGCCGCACTGGCCCGGATCCGCCCGCACTGGCAGGCCGTCCTCGCCGCCCGGATCCCTGCCCTCACCGCCCATGGATCGCTCGAAATCGTCGACCTCGCCGAGGAGTTGGCGGGGGTGACGGCCGCCGCGCTGACCGGCTCCACGGCCGACCCGCGCCGCCTCGCCCGGGCCGCCGCCGCAGCCGCCGCGAGCGCCGCCGCCGACCACCTTCCCGGCCCGCGCCCGCGCCGCCGGCGCGCCGCCACCGCCGGGGCCGCGGCGCGGGCCGCCGCCGAGCTCACCGCCCTGCTCCCCGACCCGCTCGACGCCATGCTCACCGTCGCCGCCGTCAACACCACCGTCGCCGCCCTCCCCCGGGCCGCCGCCTGGTGCGCCGACGCCGGCCTCTGGCCCACCGTGGACGCCGCCACCGCCCCCGGGCTGGCCGCCGAACTGCTCCGGCTGACCGCCCCCTCCCCACTGCTCCCCCGGGTGGCCGCCGCCGACGCGACGGTGGCCGGCTGCCCGGTCCGCTCCGGCGACCGGCTCGTCCTCGTGGCCCGGCACGCCGCCCAGGCCCACCGGTCCGGTCCGGCCTCCGGACCGGCCGCCGCCCAGGCCGTGTTCGGCGCCGGCCCGCACGCCTGCCCCGGCGCCGGCCTGGCCCGCGCCCAGCTCGCCGACGTGCTGCTCGCGCTTGCCCCGCACCGCCCGGTGGTCACCCGCGCCCGGGTCGACCGCCGCTCCGCCCTGCCCGGGTACGCCCGCCTCACCGTCCGTCCGACCGCCCCGGCAGCCGGCGCCCGTCCGGGCAGCTGAGCCCGCCACCCCCGGCCGGCCACCCCGGCCGGAGAGAACCAGGAGACCCCGATGCGGATCGCCGTGACCGGTGCCGGCGGCTTCTGCGGCTCGCACCTCGCCCGCGCCGCCGACGCCCTCGGCCTCGACGTGCACTGCTACGGCCGCACCCCCGGCCCGGTCGGCCGGCACGTCCGCTGGGACGCCACCGAGGGGGAGCCGGACCTCACCGGCGTCGACGCGGTCGTGCACTGCGCCGCCGCCGTCGCCGACCTGCCGCCGGGCTCGCCCGCCGAGGCGCTCCAGTACGCCGTCAACGTCACCGGCACCGAGCGGCTGCTCCGCGCCGCCGCCGGCCGCCCGGTCGTCCAGGTCTCCAGCGCCAGCGTCTACGACCCCCGGCTCTCCCGCACGTCCCTCACCGAGCGGCACCCCACCGACGGCGGCCACCTCAACGCCTACGGGCGCACCAAGGCGGCCGGCGAACGGCTCGCGCTGGCGGCCGGCGCCGTGGTGCTGCGCCCGCGCGCCGTCTACGGACCGGGCGATCCGCACCTCGCCCCGCAGCTGCTGGCCCGGGTCCGGCGCGGACTGCTGCTCCTGCCGGGCGGCGACGTCCCGCTCAGCCTCACCGCGGTGCAGAACCTCGCCGACGCCTGCCTGGCCGCCCTCGGGGCGACCGGCCCGGCCTGGCCGTCCGGCGCGTACAACATCGCCGACGCGCGGCCCTACCGGCGGGACGCGGCCGTCCGCGCGGTGCTCGCCGCCCACGGCGTCCGGGCCCGGATCGGCCACGTGCCCGTCCCGCTGGCCCGGCTGGCCGCCCGCACCGGCCGCGTCCCGGGCCTGACCCCGTACGCGGTCGACCAGCTCGCCGCCCCGGTCACCCTCGACACCGGCCGGGCCCGCGCCCTGGGCTGGCGGCCGGCCTGGGACCTCGACGCCGTGCTGCGGCTCGGCCCGACGGCGTCCGGAAACGCCTGACGCCCGCACCCCCGGCGGGGTACGGGCGTCGGTCGGGGCACTCGGCCGGTCAGGGCACTCGCTAGCTCTTGGCGGCCTTCTTCACCAGGACCACCACGGCGGCGGCGATGCCGACCACGACCAGCAGCTTGAGGACCAGGCTCAGCAGGGCGCCGACCACGCCGAACACGAAGCCGACGACGTTCCAGGCCAGGATCAGCACGATCACCGGGACAACGATGTTGCGCACCCAGGAGGGCAGCGACTTCCAGAACTCAGCCATGTCCGTTCCTTCTCTCCCCTCGGGCCGGCTGCCGTCCGGTGCCGCATCCCGCTTGCTTTCGTACTTCGATCGTACGGTGGCGCACCGGGCGGAACGAGGGCCAACGGCCCGGAGAGAACCCGGAGATCACCCCTACCCCGGTACCGGGGGGAACCCCTGGCCCGGAGGGTCCGGCGACGGCCCGGACAGCGTCGGGGCGGCCCGGCACGGGCCCGGTCGGACGGCTCAGACCGGCCAGGTCTCCCCGCGCCAGGCGGCGTCCCAGAACATCCACTCGTACCGGGAGGTGGTGGTGAAGTGCTCCACCACGCGGCGGCGTTCGGCCGGGGAGATCTCCTCGCCGAGCCGGTCGGCGAGCGCCAGGACGCGGCGCACCACGGCCTGGAAGGCCTCGTCGCCGTAGGTGGCGATCCACTTGGCGTACAGCGGGTCGGGGGAGCCCTTGGCGAGCAGCTCGTCCCCGACCCGGGCGTAGATCCAGTAGCAGGGCAGCACCGCGCCGACGGCCTCCGCGAAGGAGCCGCCGTAGACGGTGGCCAGCAGGTAGCTGGTGTACGCGCGGGTGGTGGGCAGCACCGGCTCGGCCGCGGCCTCCTCGGCGCTGCCGCCGAAGGCCGTCATGAACTCGGCGTGCATGCCCTGCTCGGCCGCCAGCGCGCCGACCGCGTCGTCGGCGAAGGCCCGCACGTCCTCCTCGCCGGGCGCCTTGGCGGCGCACACGGCGAGCGCGCGGGCGTAGTCGCGCAGGTAGTGCGAGTCCTGGACGACGAAGTGGCGGAAGGCCTCGCGCGGCAGGGTGCCGTCGGTGAGGCCGCCGATGAAGGGGTGGTCGAGGATCTCGGCGTAGACCGGCTCGATCGCCGCCCAGAGTTCTTCGGTCAGGCTCAGGCTCATACCCCGACCCTAGCCAACCGGCCCCCGCCGACCGCGGGGCCGTCCACGGGCCGGGCCACCGGAGCGGACGGTCCCGCTGGGTAGGCCCGCCCCCGGGGCCGGTCAGTCCTCCGGCGGGGAGAACACCACCAGCACCCGCAGCTCCTCGGTGACGTGGTGGAACCGGTGCGGCACCCCGGCCGGGACGTAGACCACGGTGCCGCGGGCCACCGTCGTGGTCTCGTCGCCTACGGTCAGCTCGGCGCGGCCGCTGACCACCTGGTAGATCTCGTCCTGGGCGTGCGCGGTCTGCGGGTCGGTGTCGCCGGGCGAGAGCGCGTAGAGGCCGGCGGACATCCGCGGCTCGCGCAGGAAGCGCAGGTAGGCACCGTCGTTGGCGGCGCGCTCGGCGTCGAGTTCGTCCAGCCGGAACAGCTTCATCGGGGCCTCCTCCTCGTCCGGGGCCCTGGTCCCGAGTCCCCGGTCCCGGGCATTCAACACCACCGCCTCCGCCGACGGCCCACCAGCACCGCGGCCCCGCCCGTCCACCGGCACAACAAGGGGAACAGGAGCTTCCCCGCCCCGGTGAACCCTGCCACGCTGGCCCCATGAAGGGTTTCGTCATCAAGACACTTATCAATGCGGCCGCCATCTGGGTGGCCGCCTGGATCGTCGCCGGCATCACGCTCACCGGTGACGACTGGCAGCACAAGAGCCTGACGGTGATCGCCGTGGCGCTGCTCTTCGGGGTGGTGAACTGGCTGATCAAGCCGGTGGTGAAGCTGTTCTCGATCCCGCTGTTCATCCTCACCCTGGGACTGATCACCTTCGTGATCAACGCCCTGATGCTCTGGCTGACCTCCTGGGCGTCGGAGAAGCTGAACCTGGACTTCCACGTGGACGGCTTCTGGGCCGCGCTGTTCGGCGCACTGATCATCAGCCTGGTGTCCTGGGGCCTCAACCTCGCGCTGGGCGACGAGGACTGAGCACCCGCCGCGCGCCCGCCCGCGGCGCGGAGGCCACCGAGGACACCGCGGGCGAGGGGCCCGCACCCGGTCCCGTCACCGGGTGCGGGCCCCTGTCGTCGGCCGACCGCGCGACCGGAGACCCCGGGACGGTCGTGGATCGGCCCGGGGCCGGGCCGATCCACACGACCGTCCCCAATTCCCCCGAACCGCGCGTTTCGGGCGCCGTGGCCTGCGGGAGACTCCCGCACAACGCTCCAGCCCCGGAGGTGGCCATGCGCACCCCGCCCCGCCCCGTCGTCAAACGCACCGCGCGGGCGATCCTGCTGGAACTCGACCCGGAGGACCCTCAGGGCCCGGCCTCGATCGTGCTGATCAAACGGACCCGGCCCGGCTCGCCGCACCCGTACTGGATCACGCCGGGCGGCGGGGTCGAGCGCGGTGACCGCACCGTGGTCGAGGCCCTGCACCGCGAGGTCGACGAGGAGCTCGGCGGCAAGGTGGTGGACGTCGTCCCCGCCTTCGTCGACACCGTCAGCCACACCCACCACCACGACGGCACCCTGCTCCACCCGCACGGGATCAAGGTGCAGCACTTCTTCGTCTGCCGGCTGACCTCGATGGACCTCGCCCGCCGGCACGGGCCCGAGGTGGACGAGCCCAACGGCGAGTACGAGGTGGTCCGGCTGCCCTTCACCCGGGAGGGCGTCACCTCGGTCAACGTCGTCCCGCCCCGCCTGCGGGCGTACCTGGCGGCGAACATCGAGGGCGTCCGCGCCCTGCTCGCGCCCGACCTGGGCTGAAGCGGCGCCGGGCCGGGCCGGGCCCACCCCGGCCCGGCCACGGTCGCCCCGCCCCGGCCACCCCGCCCTCTCCGCCCCGGCGCCCCGGCCCCCATCGGCCCGGCACCGGTCCGGGGCGCTCACCCCGCCGCGAGGTCCCCCACCAGGTCGTGCCGGATCCGCTCCGGCGCCACCCCGGCCCGCAGCAGCACGCCGACCCCGCGCCGGACCATCGCGGGCGGCCCGCTGAGGTACGCGTCGCGGCCCGCCCACGGGCCGAACCGGCCGACCACCTCGGGGAGCTCGCCCGCGAGCGCGCCGCTGCCGGAGGCGCCCGGGCCGCACAGCACCGGCCGGACGGTCAGCCAGCCGTGGCGCGCGGCGAGCGCCGCCAGCGCCTCCAGCTCGTACAGCTCGGCGGCCTGCCGGGCACCGTAGAACACCTCCACCGAGCGGCCGCCCGCGCCGTACTCGGCCACCTCCTCGACCAGCGCCCGGATCGGGGCGATCCCGGTGCCACCGCCCAGGCAGAGCAGGTCGGCGCCGGAGGTGTGGTCGAGGGTCATCCCACCGGTCGGCGGGCCCAGCCGCAGCACGTCGCCGGGTGCGGCCCGGTGCACCAGGGCGTTGCTCACCCAACCGGCCTGGACGGCCTTGACGTGGAAGGTCAGCAGACCGTCCGGCCGGGGCGCGGTGGCGAACGAGAAGTGCCGCCAGACCCGCGGCCACCAGGGCGTCTCCAGGCTGGTGTACTGCCCCGCCCGGTACGGATAGGCCTGGTCCGGGCGGACGGTGAGCACCGCGACGTCCGGGGTGCGGCGCTCGTGCGCGACCACCTCGCCCTGCCACCAGGGCGGCGAGGTGCGGGCGGCCTCCTCGGCCGCCTCGATCATGATCGAGGAGACCAGCCCGTACACCCGCCGCCAGGCCAGCTCGGTCTCGCCGTCCCAGCGGCTGCCCGAGTACCGGGCGAGCGCCGCCACCAGGCACTCGCCCACCGGGCCGTAGTGGCCGGTCAGCGTGCCGTACCGGCGGTGGCCGCGGCCGAGCGCGCTCAGGTACGCGCGCAGGCCGTCCGGGTCGCCGGCGCTGCGGGCGGCCATCAGCAGGGCGCGGAACAGCCGGTCGCGCTGGACGTCCATGGCGGCCGGGAAGAGCGCCCGGACCTCGGGGTGGTGCAGGAAGATCAGCGCGTAGAAGTGCGCGGTGGCCCGGTCGGCGACCGGCTCGACGACGGCCAGGCTGGCCCGGATCAGCTCGACGTCCCGCGCGGTGGGCGGCTGGTCGGCGGCGGTGCGCAGGTCGGCCGCGGTGCGAACGTCGGCCGCGGGCAGTGCGACGGGCGCGGCGGGCACCGGGGCCGGGCGGGAGTCGCCGACCGTCTGCAGGGCCCAGGCGCGGCTCCAGCTGTCCCCGGGGCCGGCCCAGTTGAGGCCGGGGGCGTCGGGGAAGAGCGGCCCGGTCGCGGGGCCGGCGGTCGGCCGCGCGCCCTCCGACCGGCTCGGCGCCGGCGCGGCGGGGACCGGGGGCGCGGTCGGCGGGGCGGGCATCACCGAGGGCACGGCCGGCCGGGCCGGGGGAGCGGGCGGCGCGGGGACCGCCGGGGGCTCGCTCGGCGGTGCGGGGACGGCTGGCCGCACCTGCGCCGCGGCGGCCAGGACGGCCAGGGTCGCCGGGACGGGCGGCTCGGGCGCGGACACCGGCGGAAGGTCCGGCGGGTCCAGCGGCATCGGCGGGAGGAGCACCGTCTCCTCCGCGGCGCCGGCCGGCAGGGCGGCGGCACCGGCGGCGGGCGGCAGAGCCGACCCGCCCGCCGGCCGGGAGTCGGGCGTGCGGTCCGGCATCCCCGGCACTGCCGCGACGCCCGCCGAACCGTGCCCCGTGCGGACCAGAAGTGTTCTGCGGGACTTCACCGCAACGTTTCGAGTACCCAAGAGAATCGTTTCGCCTCCGGCCGGCCTGCGCCACCACCTGGCTTGTCTCTGTTGACGCCTAGGCAGCGTGGCACGCCCGAAGTACTCATCCGACAAATCGCGCGAAGCCCGGACACCCGCCCCCGGGACGCGCTACTCTCACTCGATCTGCGGTCGCCTTGCGTGGCCACCCGGCCACGCAAGGCGATCCTCCGCAGGTCACAGCTGCCGCAGCAGCATCCCGGGCTGCTCGACACAGTCGGCCACGAACCGCAGGAAGCCGCCCGCCGTGCCGCCGTCACAGACCCGGTGGTCGAAGGTGAACGACAGCTGGGTCACCTCGCGGACCGCCAACCCACCCTGGTGCACCCAGGGTTTGGCGACGATCCGGCCGACGCCGAGCATCGCCGCCTCGGGGTGGTTGAGGATCGGCGTCGAGCCGTCCACGCCGAACACACCGTAGTTGTTCAACGTGAACGTCCCGCCGGTGAGTTCGGCGGGCGTCAGCGCGCCGGTCCGGGCCCCCTCGGTCAACCTGCCCAGCTCGGCGCCGAGTTGCTCGGTGGAGAGCGCCTGCGCGTCCCGCACCACCGGCACCACCAAGCCGCGCTCGCCCTGCGCGGCGAACCCGAGGTGCACCGCAGGGTGCCGCCGGATTCCGGAACCGTCCTCCGTGACACTGGAGTTGAGCTCGGGGAAGCGCGCCAGGGCGACCGTGCAGATCCGTGCCAGCAGCGCCAGCACACTCACCTTCGGCCCCGGCGTGGCATTCAACTGCCGCCGCAGTGCCATCAGTTCGGTAGCGTCCGCGTCCACCCAGCAGGTCGCCGCGGGAATCTCGTGGTGGCTGCGGGAGAGCTTCTCGGCCACCGCCCGGCGCAGCCCGCGCAGCGGCACGACCTCGCCGTCCGCGACGGCCGCCGGCGGTGCCGGCGGGGCGGTCCTCGCTGCGATCGCCCGTTCGACGTCCGACCGCATGATCAGACCGTCCGGGCCGCTCCCGGCCAGCGCCGCGAGGTCGATCCCGTGCTCCCGGGCGGACCGGCGGACCAGCGGCGAGATCACCGGCACCACCGCCGGCACCGCCGCCACCGCCGGCGCGACCGACACCACCGCCGGCACCACAGCGGCGGGCGCGGCAGCCGTCGGTGCGGGAGTCGGCGCCGGAGCGGAACCGGCCGACCCGCCGACCCGCCGACGGCGCCCGCCGCGGGACGGCTCGGCCACCCCGTAGCCGACCAGCGGCCGCTCCACCTCCGCGACGACCGGCCGCTCGCCCTCGCCGGGCGCCACCGCGACCGTCACCAGCGGGGCACCGACCGCGACCTCCTCGCCCGGCTCGCCGAACAGGGCGGTGACCACCCCGCCGTACGGGCAGGGCACCTCGACCACGGCCTTGGCGGTCTCCACCTCGACCACCGGCTGGTCGACGGCGATCACCTCGCCGACCTCGACCATCCAGCGCACCACCTCCGCCCCGGTGAGACCCTCACCGAGGTCGGGCAGGGTGAACTCGCGTACGACGGGCATCATCCTCAGTCCTCCCACTGCAGCCGGGCGACCGCGTCCAGGATCCGGTCCACCCCGGGCAGGTGGTGGTGCTCCAGCATCGGCGGCGGGTACGGGATGTCGAAGCCGGTGACCCGCAGCACCGGGGCGGCCAGGTGGTGGAAGCAGCGCTCGGTGACCCGGGCCGCGATCTCCGCGCCGGTGCCGCCGAAGCCGCTCGCCTCGTGCACCACCACGGCCCGGCCGACCGAGCGCACCACCCGGGCGACCGTCTCGTCGTCGAACGGCACCAGGGTGCGCAGGTCCAGCACCGCGAGGTCCCAGCCCTCGGCCTTCGCCGCCTCGGCCGCCTCCAGGCAGACCGGCAGCGAGGGGCCGTAGGTGATCAGGACCGCCGACGTGCCGGCGCGGCGCACGACCGCCCGCCCGATCGGCTCGACCGGCGCGGCCGGGTCGAACTCCGACTTGCCCCAGTAGAGCCGCTTCGGCTCCAGGAAGACCACCGGGTCGTCCGAGGCGATCGAGGCGCGCAGCAACCCGTAGGCGTCGGCCACCGTGGCCGGGGTGACCACGTGCAGGCCGGGGGTCGAGGTGTAGTACGCCTCGGAGGCGTCGCTGTGGTGCTCGACGCCGCCGATGCCGCCGCCGTACGGGATCCGGACGGTGATCGGCAGCGGGAGCCGGCCGGCGGTCCGGTTGCGCATCTTGGCGACGTGCGAGAAGAGCTGCTCCAGCGCCGGGTAGGCGAAGGCGTCGAACTGCATCTCCACGACCGGGCGCAGCCCGTACATCGCCATGCCGATCGCGGTGCCGAGGATGCCCGCCTCGGCGAGCGGGGTGTCCAGGCAGCGGTCCGCGCCGAACTCGGCGGTCAGCCCGTCGGTGATCCGGAAGACGCCGCCGAGGGCGCCGACGTCCTCGCCGAGCACGTGCACGGCCGGGTCCTCGCGCATGGCGTCGCGCAGCGCGGAGTTGAGCGCCTGGGCCATGGTGGCGGTGCGCGCGGGGGCGGCGGAGACAGCGGTGTTGCTCATCGGTCCTGCACCTCGGCCTCGGCGGCCAGCTCGGCGGACAACTGGGCGGCCTGCTCGCGCAGTTGGGGGGTGGGTTCGGCGTAGACGTGGGCGAAGAGCGCCATCGGGTCCAGCTCGGCGTCGGCGTGGAACTCGGCCCGCATCCGGGCCGCCAGCGCCTCGGCCTCCTCGGCCGCCTCCTGCACCAGGGTGTCGTCCAGCACGCCGAGTTCGCGCAGGTGCCGCTCCATCAGCAGGATCGGGTCGTGCTCCCGCCAGGCGGCCACCTCGGTCTCGTCCCGGTAGCGGGTGGCGTCGTCGGCGTTGGTGTGCGCCTCGATCCGGTAGGTGAGGGCCTCGACCAGGGTCGGGCCGCCGCCGGTCCGGGCCCGCTCGACCGCCTCGGCCAGCACGCTGTGCACGGCGGGCGCGTCGTTGCCGTCCACCAGCCGGCCCTGGATGCCGTAGCCCACGGCCTTGTGCGCCAGGCTGGGCGCGGCCGACTGCGCGGTGAGCGGGACGGAGATCGCGTACCCGTTGTTCTGGACCAGGAAGACCACCGGGGCGTTGAGCACCGCGGCGAAGTTCAGCGCCTCGTGGAAGTCGCCCTCGCTGGTGCCGCCGTCGCCGAGCAGCGCCAGCGCGACCACCGGCTCGCCGCTCAGCCGTGCGGCGTGCGCCAGCCCGACGGCGTGCGGGGCCTGGGTGGCCAGCGGGGTGCAGAGCGGGGCGGTGCGGGTGGCGCGCGGGTCGTAGCCGGTGTGGGCGTTGCCGCGCAGCAGGGTCAGCGCCTCCAGCGGGTCGACGCCGCGGGAGACCACCGCGAGGGTGTCGCGGTAGCTGGGGAAGAGCCAGTCGTGCTCGCCGATCGCCAGCGCGGCGGCGACCTGGCAGGCCTCCTGGCCGGTGGAGGCCGGGTAGACGGCGAGCCGGCCCTGCTTGGTCAGGGTGGTGGCCTGCTGGTTGTAGCGGCGGCCGACCACCAGGCGGCGGTACAGCTCGCGCAGCAGCACGGGGTCGCACTTCTCCAGTGCGGGGGTGCCGAGCAGTCGGACCGGCGAGGCGTCCGGGAGCAGCGGCGCCGGGTCGGTGCGCGGGGCCGTGGCCCCGGGCAGCCATCCGGGCACCGCGGTGTGGTGTCTGTGGTCGAGAACGGTCATCTCGGGGCACCTCCTGGGGTGGCGGGGGCTCCCTACCGATTGTTCGGTCGTCTGTTCATCTTGACCAGAAGCGTGACAAGGTGGTGGACAATCGGCCCGGGCGGGGGTCGACTGGTGTCAGTGCGTCCAATCAGTGAGGGTGGGGGGTCATGTCGGCTGAACAGACGTCCAGACTCGACCGGGTCGACCGGGCGATCCTGCGGCTGCTGCAGCAGGACGGTCGCGCCTCGATCCGCTCGGTCGCCGAGCGGGTGCACGTGTCCCGGGCGAACGCGTACGCCCGGATCTCCAGGATGGTCGAGGACGGCGTCATTCGCGGCTTCACGGCCCGCGTCGACCACGAAAAGGCAGGTCAGGGCGCATCCGCGTACGTCACCCTGAAGATCGTGCAGAACTCCTGGCGATCGGTGCGCGAGCAGCTCCTGGAACTCCCCGGGGTCGCGCACATCGCGCTGGTCGGCGGCGACTTCGACGTCCTGCTGCTGGTGCACACCGCCGACAACCACGCCCTGCGGGAGCTGGTGCTCAACCGCATCCAGTCCATCCCGCAGGTCCTCGGCACCCGGACCATGCTGGTATTCGAGGAGACCGACCAGGTCCCGCCGGACAGCTTCTGAAAGGCGCCCTTCGCCAGGGGTGCCTCAGGGCGCGGGGGCGGGCGGCGGGGGCGGGCGGCGGGGCGGAGCGGGGGCGGGCGGTCCTACCGCGCCCGGAGGCCGTCGAAGGCCAGGTGGACGACCGCGTCCGCGACGCCGTCCGCCGCCTTGAGGCCCGGCCGGTACCACTCCACGATCGAGTTGATCATGCCGAAGAGCAGCCGGGTGGCCAGCCGCGGCTCGACGTCCGCCCGCAGTGCGCCGTCCGCGACGGCCGCCCGCAGCAGCTCGGCGACCTGGTGGTCGAAGTCCCGCCGCCGCTCCAGCGCCCACAGCTCGGTGGCCGTGTTCCCGCGCACCCGCAGCAGCAGCGTGACGTACGGCAGCTCCGCCAGCAGCACCTCGGCGGTCCGCCGGACGACGTGCTCCAGCCGGTCCACCGCCGCGCCCTCGACCGCGCCCGGCTCGGCGAGGATCGCGAAGAGCCCGTCCAGCGCCCGACCCACGGCGAGCCGGAGCAGCTCCTCCTTGCCGCGCACGTGGTGGTAGATCGACGACTTCGAGATACCGGCGGCCCGGGACAGGTCCTCCATCGAGGTGCCGTCGTAGCCGCGCTCGTTGAAGACGTCGACGGTCACCGCGAGCAGCGACTCCACGGTGTAGGCGGTGCGCGTGGTGTGATCGGCCATCCTCCGAGTATCCCCGGCGCCCCGCGACGCGATGCGATCGGGTCCGATGGTCCGCACCGGCACGACCAGCGACCGCCTAGACTCTCCGGACGATCGTCCACGGCCAGCAGGGTGGGGTCCAGAGCATGAGCGCAATACCGGCAGTCGCCTCCGACGCGCCCGAGCGGCGCAGCGAAGAGCCGGGCACCGCACCCGGGGCCGGCTGGCGCGGACGGGCCCGCGCGCTGGTGCTGCGGTTCGGGCCGGCCGTCTGGTGCTACGCGGTGCTCAAGCTGCTCGGCTTCACCGTCTTCATGAAGCTGCTCTCGTTCTCCGGCGAGTACCTGAAGAAGCACCCCCGCTTCGGCGGCGGCGCCAACCCCTGGGACGTGGTCGCCAGCTGGGACGGCTGGTGGTACCAGCAGGTCGCCGAGTTCGGCTACCACCCGGCGCTGGTGCCCGTCGCCAACGGCGTGCCCGGCTTCACCGTCGAGCAGAACTCGGCCGCGTTCTTCCCGCTCTACCCGGGTCTGATGCGGCTGGTCTCGGACACCACCGGGCTCGGCCTTTACGGGGCCGGGATGCTGGTCTCGGTGGTGGCCTCGCTGTTCGCCGCCGCCGGCATCTACGCCGTGGTGGACCGGCTGGCCGGCACCCGGGCGGGCGTGATCGCGGCCGGCCTCTGGGCGATCGCCCCGGGTTCCGGCGCCGAGTGGGCGCTCTACTCCGACTCGCTGTTCGTCGCGCTGGCCGCCTGGGCCTGCTACTGCGTGATGACCAAGCAGTGGGTCGCCGCCGGCGTGATCACCCTGGTCGCCGGGCTCAACCGGCCCACCTCGGCGGCGCTGATCGGCGCGGTCGGCCTGGCCGCGCTGGTCGAGCTGTACCGGCGCGAGAGCGGCGTCGTCCGCCCGCTGACCGCGATGCTGCTGGCCCCGGTCGGCCTGCTCGGCTACGTCGGCTGGGTCGGCTGGCGGGCCGGCGAGTGGGGCGCCTACTTCACCCTCCAGCGCGACGCCTGGCTGCACTACTTCGACTACGGCCAGGGCACCTTCTACGCCGTCCGCGGTGTGCTGCTCGGCCGCAGCGACTACCCCTTCGCCTATCCGGTCGCCGACCTGCTGGCCACCCTGATCGTCTTCTCGCTGCCGGCGCTGATCGTGCTGCTGGTCCGGCTGCGCCCGCCGCTGGTGCTGACCGCCTACACCCTGGCCACCATCGTCTCGGTGCTCGGCAGCCTGGGCATCTTCGGCAACACCTCGCGCTACCTGCTCCCGGCGTTCCCGCTGCTGATCGCGCTGGCGGTGGCCATGCGCAAGCTCAGCTGGCCGGTGCTGGCCGCGGTGCTCGGCAGCGGCGCGATCGCCTCCGGCTGGTACGGCGGGTACGTGATCTTCGAGCTCGGCATCCCGTAACCTGCCCGGCCGCGCCCCGCTGGGGCAGCCCGCCGCCCCGGGGGGCGCGTCCACCACGGACGCGCCCCCTCCGGCATTTCCGGCCACTCCCCGACACCGCTTCCGCACACCCTCTTGAGCCGACCGATCGTTCGGTTACTCTGTGACGTGTCCCGTCCTCCCCTCTGAGGAGCGCACGCCATGTCCGCAGCGGTCACCCACCCCCTCGTCACCGAGCTGGTCGAACGCCACCAGGCCACCCTGGACGCCGCGCTCGCCGCCGCCTCCTCGCGCGACTACTGGTCGCCGTACCCCGAGTTCCCGAAGGCCTACGGCGAGACCGGCGCCGCGGACGGCAAGGCCGCCTTCGACGCCCTGCTGAACAGCCCCTTCGCCCTCGACGGCCACCCCGCCGACGGCGACCTGGTCGGCGGCGAGGCCTCCCCGTACGGCATCGAGCTGGGCGTCGGCTACCCGCACGCCGGGCCGGACGCCCTGATCGCCGCGATGCGCGCCGCCCAGCCCGGCTGGGCCGCGGCCACGCCGCTCGACCGCGCCGCGGTCTGCCTGGAGATCCTGGCCCGGATCAACGCCCGCTCGCACGAGTTCGCGCACGCCGTGATGCACACCACCGGCCAGGCCTACGGCATGGCCTTCCAGGCCGGCGGCCCGCACGCCCAGGACCGCGGCCTGGAGGCCGTCGCCTACGCGTACGCCGAGCAGATCCGGCTGCCCCGGCAGGCCGGCTGGACCAAGCCCCAGGGCAAGCGCGACCCGCTGGTGATGACCAAGGAGTTCACCGTCGTCCCGCGCGGCCTCGCGCTGCTGGTCGGCTGCAACACCTTCCCGACCTGGAACGGCTACCCCGGCCTGTTCGCCTCGCTGGCCACCGGCAACCCGGTGCTGGTCAAGCCGCACCCGCGGGCCGTGCTGCCGCTCGCGCTCACCGTCCGGATCGCCCGCGAGGTGCTCGCCGAGGCCGGCTTCGACCCCAACCTGGTCTGCCTGGCCGCCGAGCACGAGGGCGGCACCGCCGCCAAGACGCTGGCCGTCCGCCCCGAGATCAGGCTGATCGACTACACCGGCTCGACCGCCTTCGGCGACTGGCTGGAGGAGAACGCCCGGCAGGCCGAGGTCTACACCGAGAAGGCCGGCGTCAACACCGTGGTCGTCGACTCCACGGACGACTACAAGGGCATGCTGAACAACCTGGCCTTCTCCGTCTCGCTCTACAGCGGCCAGATGTGCACCACCCCGCAGAACCTGCTGATCCCGCGCACCGGCATCACCACCGACCAGGGCGACAAGTCCTACGACGAGGTCGTCACCGACCTCGCCGCCGCCGTCGAGGGGCTGCTCTCCGACGACGCCCGCGCCGCCGCCATCCTGGGCGCCGTGGTCAACCCCGGCGTGCTGCAGCGCTCGGTCGCCGCGGCCGACGGCGAGTACGGCGAACTCGCGCTCGCCCCGCGGGTGGTGCAGTCGCCCGAGTTCCCGGCCGCGACCGTCCGCACCCCCGCGCTGGTCAAGCTGGACGCCGACAAGCCGGACGACCGGGCGGTGTTCCGCAGCGAGTGCTTCGGCCCGGTCTCCTTCGCCGTCGCGGTCGAGTCCACCGCCGCCGCCGTCGAGTTGATGCGCGACACGGTCCGCACCCAGGGCGCGATGACCGCCTCCGGCTACACCACCTCGCCCGAGGTCGAGGCCGACCTGGTCGAGGCCGCGCTGGACGCCGGCGTCTCGCTCTCGCTCAACCTCACCGGCGGGGTCTACGCCAACCAGACCGCGGCCTTCTCCGACCTGCACGGCACCGGCGCCAACCCGGCCGCCAACTCCGCCTACTGCGACGGCGCGTTCGTCGCCAACCGGTTCCGCACGGTGGAGATCCGCCGCCACAGCTGAGCCGCCGCACCCGGGCCCCGGCGCACCCGCGCCGGGGCCCGACGCGTGCCGCCGCAGCGCCGGAGCACGCCACCGGGGGCCCGGAGATTCACAGCCCCGCCCGGGGCAGCGATGATGGAGAGCGGGAGGGCGCCCAGCGGGGCGTCCAACCTCCGTCCGAGCACCGGGAGCTGACACATGACCGCGAAGCAGACCGTCACCGACGTCCTGATCGTCGGCGCCGGACCGACCGGACTGCTGCTGGCCGGCGACCTGGCCGCCGCCGGGGTCCGGGTCACCGTCCTGGAGAAGCGCGGCACCGAGTCCAACCTCACCCGGGCCTTCGCCGTGCACGCCCGCACCCTGGAGCTGCTCGACGCCCGCGGCCTCGCCGACGACCTGATCGCCACCGGCCGCCCGCTCTCCTCGCTGCGGCTCTTCGACCGGCTCCACATCGACCTCTCCACCCTGCCGACCCGCTTCCCGTTCGTCCTGATCACCCCGCAGTCGAACACCGAGCGGCTGCTCCAGGAGCGCGCGCTGAAGGCCGGCGCGACGATCCTGCGCGGCGCCGAGGTGACCGGGCTGCGCCAGGACGCCGAGGGCGTCACCCTGGAGACCGTCGAGGACGGCACCGCCGCCGTCCACCGGGCCCGCTACGCGGTGGGCACCGACGGCGTCCACTCCACCGTCCGGGACCTGCTCGGCATCCCGTTCCCCGGCGAGTCCGTGGTCAACTCGGTGGTGCTGGCCGACGTCCGGCTGGAGCGGACGCCCAGCGAGGTGATCACCGTCGGCGCCACCGGGGACGGCTTCGCCTTCATCGCCCCCTTCGGCGACGGCTGGTACCGGGTGATCGCCTGGGACCGGACCGAGCATTACGCGGACGGCCGGCCGCCCACGGTCGAGCGGATCGCCGAACTCGTCCGCACCACCGTCGGCGAGGACTACGGCCTGCACGACGCCCGCTGGACCTCCACCTTCCACAGCGACGAGCGCCAGGTCCCCAACTACCGCTCCGGCCGGGTCTTCCTGGCCGGCGACGCCGCCCACTGCCACTCCCCGGCCGGCGGCCAGGGCATGAACACCGGCCTCCAGGACGCCGCGAACCTCTCCTGGAAGCTCGTCGCCGCCGTCCGGGGCCACGCCACCGACGCGCTGCTCGACACCTACCAGACCGAGCGGCACCCGGTCGGCAGGGCGGTGCTGCGCAGCTCCGGCGCGCTGATCCGGCTCGCCCTCGCCCACTCGGCGCCCACCCGGGCGCTGCGCGGCGCGCTCACCACGCTGGCCGACCACGTCGACGCCGTGCCCGCGCGCGGCGCCCGGATCGTCTCCGGCATCGGCATCCGCTACGCCGCCCCCAAGGACGCCCACCCGCTGGTCGGCCGACGCGTCCCGGACCTGCGGCTGACCAGCCTGGAGCAGCCCGGCGAGGACGCGGCCACCGGGCCCGAGCGGCTCCACGAGGCGCTCCGCGCCGGGAAGTTCGTGCTGGTCAGCAATGACGAGCTGACCGCCGCCGAGCCGTGGGCGGACCGGGTGGTCACCGCGGCCCCGGCCGATCCGCACGGCAAGCTGCGCGACACCGTCCTGCTGGTCCGACCGGACGGCTACATCGCCTGGGCCGCCGTCGACCCGGGCCGTGGCGAGCTCCGGGCCGCCCTCGGGCAGTGGCTCGGCGCCCCCACCGAGGACTGACCGGACCGGCTCCCGCGGGCGGGGCCGGTGCGGGAGCGCCCCGTGCCGGCCCCGCCCGCGGAACCGCCCGCCGTCAGCCCCGCACCTTCTCGTAGTGCCGCGCGGCCTTCGCCCGGTTCCCGCACACCGCCATCGAGCACCACCGCCGCCGGCCGTTCTGCGACGCGTCGAAGAAGTGCAGAATGCACGCCTCGTGCGCGCACTTCCTGATCCGGTGCGGCCCCTGCGCCAGCAGGGCGAGGAAATCGTCCACCGCCAGCCAGGCCGCCAGCCGCTGCGGCGCGTCCACCTCGACGTGCGACGCCGGCCCCGCCGGACCGAGTTCCCGCCGCAGCCGCCCGTGCTGCAGCACCTCGTTCAGTCCGGCCACCGCCGCCGCCCCGATCGCGCCCTCCCGGTCCAGGTCCCCGACCGCCGCCGCCAGCGCCGCGCGCGCCTCCCGCAGGGCGGCCAGCCCGGCCTCGTCGGCGCTGCAGCGCCCGGCCAGCCCGGCCGAGGAGAGCCAGACCGCGTACCCGCCCGGCTCCGCCAGCAGGTCGTTCACCGGGGTCCCCGCCCAGCGGGTGTTCAGCAGGTCCAGGGAGAGCGGCTCGCCGATCAGCGGGCGCGGGTCCTGCGGGTCCGCCGTCCGGTCCGTCATCGGTCCTCCCTCACGCTCGCCCGTCACCCGATTCTACGTCCGCCCTTCCCGCCCCGAACGTCCCCGAATTCCCCGGAAGGAACCGACCGGAACGAATCGGCCGGGCCGGCCGCGGGGAATCGGGCGGGCCGGCCGCCGCGAATTCCGGCTTTCACTGTATGGAGCACCCTCCATTCCGTTCTCCACAGTTGACTGTTCTTTAGCAACGAATTGCTTGACCATGAGCCAATTCCCGCACCGCCTCTGACATGTTCTAGCCAGCGCCTCGCCCCAGAGGCGCCCTGGCCCCTGCCGGCCCCCACATGCCGGCCAGAGGAGGATTCCGTGCGCCCCCGCTCCCTCGCCCTCGCCGCGGCCTTCGCCGTGCTGCCGCTGTCCGCCGTCTCGCTCGGCGTGACCACCGCACAGGCCGCCACCACCCCCAACGCCGCCGCGCCCCGGGTCGCCCTGCCCGAGACGGTGACCCCCGCCGTGGCCCGCTCCGAGAAGAAGGGTGACGTCCCGGCCGACCAGCAGCTCTCGGTCGCGGTCAGCCTGAAGCTGCGTGACACCGCCGGGCTGGACCGCTTCCTCGCCTCGGTCGCCACCCCGGGCACCCCGGAGTACGGCCACTACCTGACGCCGCAGCAGTTCACCGAGCGGTTCGGCCCGACCCAGGCCGCCGTCGACCAGGTCAAGGCGTACCTCGCCGCCCAGGGCCTGACCGTCTCGGGCGTCAGCGACAACCGCCAGGTGGTCGACGCCCGCGGCAGCGCCGAGCAGATCGCCAAGGCCTTCGGCACCCACGAGAGCGCCTACCTGGACCCGCAGCAGCAGCGCACCTTCTTCGCCAACGACGCCGCCGCCTCGGTGCCGGCCGACCTGGCCGCCGTGGTGCAGGGCATATCCGGCCTCAACAACCACACCGTCCGGACCACCCGCAACGTCAAGCCCTCGGCCGCCGCCGCACCCGACGCGGTGGCCGCCGCCCCGAGCGGCTTCGGCCCGACCCAGTACGACGGCGCCTACAACCTGGACAAGAGCGGTGCCGACGGCACCGGCGTCACCGTCGCCCTCTGGGAGTTCGACGGCTACAGCGCGAACAACCTGAAGACCTACGACAGCCAGTACGGCCTGACCGGCCCGGCCGTCACCACGGTGTCGGTGGACGGCGCGAACTACGACTCCAAGCCCGGCGAGGGCCAGGGCGAGGTCGAGCTGGACAGCGAGATCGTGCGCGGCGTCGCTCCCAAGGCGACCCAGCTGGTCTACGAGGCGCCCAACAGCGACCAGGGCGAGATCGACATGGCCGCCAAGATCGTCGCCGACAACCGGGCCTCGGTCATCTCGATCTCCTGGGGCTCCTGCGAGCCGGACACCACCGCCTCCTCGATGACGGCGGTCGACAACTCCTTCAAGCAGGCCGCCGCCCAGGGCATCTCGATCTTCTCCGCCTCCGGTGACGACGGCTCGCGCGACTGCACCCGCTCCACCAGCGGCTCCACCGTCAAGGCGGTCGACTTCCCGGCGTCCAGCCCACACCAGACCGGCGTCGGCGGCACCAACCTCAAGGTCTCCGGCTCCGCGTACTCCTCGGAGAGCGCCTGGAGCACGGCCGGCGGCGGCGTCTCGACCGTGTTCGGCAAGCCCGCCTGGCAGACCGGCACCGGCGTCTCCGGCACCATGCGCACCGTGCCCGACGTCTCCTCCAACGCCGACCCGGCCAGCGGCTTCGCCATCTACACCGTCGGCGGCTGGCAGGTGTACGGCGGCACCAGCGCGGCCGCGCCGCTCTGGTCCGGCTACGCGGCCCAGTTCAACCAGAAGGCGAAGGCCGCGTCCAAGCCGGTCCTCGGCGAGGCGAGCCCGAAGCTGTACGCGGTGGCCAACAGCACCGCCTACGGCTCGGCGTTCCACGACGTGACCACCGGCAAGAACCAGGACTTCACCACCAAGGCCGGCTACGACCAGGTCACCGGCTGGGGCAGCCCGATCGCCGACGCCCTGACCACCGCGCTGCTCGGCGACACCACCCCGCCGCCCTCGGGCGGCTGCACCGCGGCCCAGCTGATCGGCAACGGCGGCTTCGAGACCGGCACCGCGGCGCCGTGGACGGCCAGCAGCGGCGTGGTCGACAACAGCACCGGCGAGGCGGCCCACGCCGGCTCCTGGAAGGCCTGGCTGAACGGCTACGGCAGCGCCCACACCGACACCCTGGCGCAGACCGTCACCGTCCCGGCCGGCTGCAAGGCCACGCTCTCGTTCTGGGTGCACGTCGACACCGCCGAGTCCGGCAGCACCGCCTACGACAAGCTGACCGTCCAGGCCGGGTCGACCACGCTGGCCACCCTGTCGAACGCCAACGCGGCGACCGGCTTCGTCCAGAAGTCCTTCGACCTCTCGGCCTTCGCCGGCCAGACGGTGACGATCAAGTTCACCGGCACCGAGGACTCCTCGCTCAAGACCAGCTTCGTGATCGACGACGCCGCGGTCGCCGTCTCCTGACCCCTCCCGGTCACGCCCGCGTGATCACCCGCCGGTCGCACGACCGGCGCCCCGTCACCGGGGCGGTCCGCACCAGGACCGCCCCGGTGGTGTGTTTCCGCACTGTTTCAAGATCGATAACCTTGAGGTTCGACACTCGTGACCACTGTCATACGCACGACTGATGACGTAGCCTCTCGACCGTGCATAGGGTTCCCCACAGCTCGGTGAAGCCGCTGACGGCGCCCCCCGGCGCCGGCGGCCCGGCCACGCCGAACCCGCATGGTGGGGAAGGTAACCGCATGGGCTCACAGCACCCCCAGGACGCTCGGCTGCGGCTGGTCGGCCCGCGCCCCGTCACGCCCGCGCCCGCCCCGGCGCCCGTACCCGCGCCGGCCGCGCCCGCCGCCGTCGGCCGCCCGGCCCCCAACGGGGGGTTCGCCGAGACGCTGCACCTGGCGATCGAGGCCAGCGGCCTCAGCCTGGACCGGATCCGCGCCGCCCTGGCGCAACGCGGGGTCAGGGTCAGCGTCACGACGCTCAGTTACTGGCGCCGCGGGCGCAGCCAGCCCGAGCGGGCCAGCTCGCTGCGCGCCGTCCACCTGCTGGAGGAACTGCTCGGGCTGCCGCACTCCACGCTCTCCGCGCTGCTCGGCCCGCCCCGCCCGCGCGGCCGCTGGGCCGCCGCCGCCAACACCTGCACCCTGCGGCTGGAGGACGTCTGGCCGGGCGAGCAGGAGATCGCGGACGTCTTCGCCGAGCTGGACGCCCCGCCGGCGGGCGAGCTGGAGCGGCTCTCCATCCACGACTCGTACTACGTCGGCGCCGACCGGTGCGGCAACCTGCTGCGGATGCGCCAGGTCGTCCGGGCCACCGTCGGCGGGGTCACCCGCTGCCTGGTCGTGCACAAGGCCGACGAGGAGGCCTCCGGCTGCCCGGAGATCACCGGGGTCCGGCACGGCCGGCTCGGCCGGGTCCGCCGCCGCCCGGAGATCGGCCTGATCGTCGCCGAGCTGATGCTGGACCGCCCGCTGGGCCTCGGCGACAGCACGGTCTTCGAGTACGAGGTGGAGATCCCGTCCGGCGGCGCCGAGACCATGGAGTACAGCCGCCGGTTCGCCATCCCGGTGCGCGAGTACGTGCTCCAGGTGCACTTCGACCCGGCGGCCGTCCCGGTCCACTGCGAGCGCTACGACCGCGACCCCGGCGAGGACGTCGACCGCCGCCGCGAGCAGCTCTGGATCGGCGCCTCCGCCAGTGCCCACGTGCTCGCCCCCGACCAGCAGCCGGGCCACATCGGCATCCGCTGGGAGTGGGAGTAGTCCCACCGCCCGGCCCGGGCGTGCCCCTCCGGGGCCGCACTCGGGCGCATTCTTGTCATGCAACGGACATCATTCTTCGAATCTAACCCCTTCACCGGCGCGTACCGGTTGACGCCTCATCATCTAACCCTTAACGTCTTTAGCAACGGTTAGGTATCGGCATCCCCCGGGATGCCCCGGCCACGGGAGTGATCCGGCATGTCCAGCACCACCCTCAGCAGCACCCTGCAGACCGGCCACATCGGCCTGAACGTGACCGACCTGGACCGCTCCGTCGCGTTCTACCGGCGCACCCTCGGCCTGGAGACGATGCGCGAGGGCACCGAGCCCGACCGCCGCTTCGCCTTCCTCGGCCGCGAAGGCCGTCTGGTGATCACCCTCTGGCAGCAGAGCGAGGGCACCTTCGCCACCGGCGCGCCCGGTCTGCACCACCTCTCCTTCCAGGTCGACTCGCTGGAGGAGGTCCGCGCCGCCGAGCAGGTGCTGCGCGAGCTGGGCGCCGGGTTCGCCCACGACGGCGTCGTCCCGCACGGCGAGGGCACCGCCTCCGGCGGGATCTTCTTCACCGACCCGGACGGCATCCGGCTGGAGATCTACACCCCGAAGGGCGTGGACGAGACCGGTGCCGAGGCGCCCACCAAGTCCGCCCCGACCTGCGGTTTCTTCTAACCGGCGGCCCTCCGGCCGCCGGTCCGGGCCGCACCCACCCCCTCGCAGACCCAGGAGGCACCGCCATGACCGGCAGCACGCCCTACCACCCGGGCGAGCGGGCGGTGCAGGCCCGGGCCGGCCGCACCGACCGGGCCGACCACTCCGGCCGCGCCATCGGCTCGACCATCCCGGCCGTGGCCGCCCGCTTCCTCACCGAGCGGCAGGTGCTGGTGGTCGGCGCCGCCGACGCCGACGGCCGGCTCTGGGCCACCCAGCTCACCGGCGAGCCCGGCTTCCTCCGGGCGCCGGACGAGCGGACCCTCACCGTGGCGGCCGGGCCCGCCGCCGACGACCCGCTGGCCGCCGTCCTGGCCGGCCCGGCCGAGGTCGGGACGATCGCACTGGACCCGGCCGGCCGGCGCCGGATGCGGCTCAACGGCCGCTCCACGCCGGACGGCCGGGGCGGCCTGGTGATCGCCGCCGACCAGGTCTACGCCAACTGCCCGAAGTACATCCAGCGCCGCAGCCCGGCGGGCCGGCCGGCCGCCGGCACCCCGTACGCGGTCGCGGCCGGTCCCGCGCTCTCCACCGCCCAGCAGCTGGCGGTGACCACCGCCGACACGTTCTTCGTCGCCACCGCCGGTCCGGACGGCCGGGTGGACGCCTCGCACCGCGGCGGCAACCCCGGGTTCCTCCGGGTCCTCGGGCCGGACCGGCTGCGCTGGCCCGAGTACGCCGGCAACAGCATGTTCATGACCCTGGGGAACCTGGAGCTCGACCCGCGCGCCGGGCTGCTGCTGCCCGACTGGGAGACCGGCGGGGCGCTGCTGATCACCGGCGAGGCCCGGACGGACTGGTCCGGGCCCGCGCGGGACGGTCTGCCGGGCGCCGAGCGGGTGGTCGACCTCACCGTCACCGCCGTCCTGGAGCTCGCCGACGCCACCCCGCTGACCTGGACCGAGCCCGAGTACTCCCCGGCCAACCCGCCCGCCGCCGCCTGACCCGCCGCCGCCCGGCCCGCCCGGCGGCCGCGGCCACGGCTACCGCGGCGGGCCGGGCGGGCGCCCCGACATCCAGTGGAAGAGGCCCATCGCCACGCTGGTCGCCAGGTTGAAGCTGGAGACCCCCGGCTGCATCGGCACCGCGACCAGGTGGTCCGCCCGCGCCCTGAGCTCGTCCGAGACGCCGTGCCGCTCGGTGCCGAAGGCGAGCAGGGCGTCGTCCGGGAAGGCCGTCGTCCGGATGTCAGCGCCCTCCGGGTCGAGCACGTAGAGCGGGCCGGCGGGCAGCTCCGGCAGCTCCAGCCGCTCCACGGCGGTGGCGAAGTGCAGGCCCGCGCTGCCCCGGACCACGGTGGGGTGCCAGGGGTCCAGGGCACCGGTGGTCACCACGCCGGTGGCGCCGAAGCCGGCGGCCAGCCGGATCACCGCGCCGACGTTGCCGAGGTTGCGCGGGTTCTCCAACAGGACGACGGGGGCGGTCCGGGGACGGCGGGCGAGCGCGGCCAGGTTGGCCGCCGCGGTCGGCCGGGCGGCCAGTGCGATCACGCCGGTCGGGTGCAGCCGCGGTACCAGCTCCCGCAGCACCGCCTCAGGCAGCTCCACCGCCAGGCGGTCCAGCGCCGGCCCCACGTCCTCGGCCAGCTCCGCGGCGAGCGCCAGCAGCACCGCCCGGTCGGCGGTCAGCACCTGCCGGACGTCCCCGCCGAAGCGCAGCGCGTGCTTCAGTGCGTGGAAGCCGTCCAGCAGCACCGTCCCGGGCTCCTGCGACCCCGCCCGCCAGGCCCGCACCCACTGGTCGTCGTTCATGCCGCCCACTCTGCCACCCCGGGCGCCCGTCCCCGTCGGCGGGCGGTCGTCCGCTTCAGCGGGCGGTCGGCTCCGCCGCGAGCTGGGCCGGGGTGGCGGTGCCGCCTCCGCGCAGCGCGCGTTCCAGCTCCCGCAGGGCCTGCAGCAGCAGTCGGCTGCTGGCCCGGACGACGTCCCGCTGCACGCTGGCCGGCGCCGCCGCCAGCCGCTCCTCCAGCAGCTCCTGCGCCTCCCGCGCCGCGTCGAACTCCACCGGCCGCCCGGTGAGCAGCGCGCCCGCCCCCAGCGCGGTGGACAGCTTCAGCTCCTCGGCGAACTCGGCCGTGCCCGGCACCGGTTCGGCGTCCGGCACGGGCAGGTGGGCCTCCAGCAGGACGACCACCCGCCCGAAGTGGCCGACCGCCGCCCGCGCCCGGTCGAGCTGGCGGCGGCTCACCCCGGGCAGCCCGGAGGCGTGCCGGCCGGGCTCGGCGTCGGCCCGCTGGATCGCCTGGAGCAGTTCCGAGCGGGCCTCCCGGGAGTCCAGCAGCGCCGAGCGGACCTCCCGCCCGCGCGGCGCCGCCGGGTGTTCGTAGACGGCGAGCACGGCCGCCGCGTACTGCCCGACGGCGGCCAGCCACTCGGCCAGCCGCTCGCCGAGCCGGGCGGTCTGCCAGGTCGGGAAGAGCGCGTACGCGAGCAGCGCGACCGAGCCGCCGAGCAGCGTCAGGCCGACCCGTTCGACGGCGGTCAGCAGCGGGTCCCCCTCCTGCAGGCCGAGCAGGAAGACCACGTACGAGGAGACGCAGACCGTCATCAGCGCGTAGCCGGTGCGCAGCGTCAGGTAGGCGCCGCCGATGCAGAGCACCGCGAGTGCCGCCAGCACCCACTCACCGGGGTGGGCCAGCTGCACCACCAGGGTGGAGATCGCGACGCCCACCATCGTCCCGGCCAGCCTTGCCACGCCCCGGCTGTAGGTCTGGGCGAAGTCCGGCCGCATCACCATGGCGGCGGTCATCGGCGCCCAGTAGCCGTGCTCGAAGCCGACCAGCCGGGCGAGCAGGTAGGCGAGGACGACCACCCCGGTGAGCCGGACGGCGTGCTGGAAGACCGCCGAGCGCGGGTGCAGCTGACGGCGCACCGCCCGGGCGGCGACCGGCAGCATCCGGGAGAGCGGCGGCTTGCGCAGCTGTCCGCCGCTCTCGACCACGGGGGTGCTGATGGTGTCCTCGTCGCCGCGTTCCAGGGCGTCGGCGGCCTTGCGCAGCAGCCCGGCCAGCCGGCGGGCGGCCCGCCGGGCGGCGCCCCGCAGCTCGGGCCCGTCGGCGGGGACGGCCAGGGTGAGCGCCGGCGCCGAGCGGGGCAGCTGCAGCGGGTCGCCGCTGCGGATCGCCCGGGCGAGCGCGTCCATCGCCTCGGCCGAGGCCGCCAGCACGGCGCGGGCCCGGTCCCGCTCCGGCCCCTCGGCGGGGGCGCCGACCTTGGGGTCGGCGACGGCGCCCAGGGCGGGCCGGATCCGCTCCGCGATCCCCCGCAGCCCGCGCAGCTCGGGCGGCCGGTTACGGTCCTGCCAGGGCGTCAGCGTGGCCGCGTGCCGGGCCGTCATGAACGGTTCCGGGTCCACGTGCGCGGTCGGGTCCTGGCGCAGCCGGCGCGCGTAGTCGGCGAGTTCGGCGTAGGTGTCGGCGAGCGCCGCGCGCTGGGCGGTCCAGCTGCCGATCGGCCAGAGCGTGATGACGGCCGCCTGGACGAGGCCGCCTACGGCGCAGAGCAGCCCGTGGCCGAACGCCTCGGCCGCGCTGACCGGGAGTTGGACGACGACCAGCATCACCGCCAGGGTGTTGGCGGCGACCACCCCGGCGGTCGGCCCGATCGCCCAGACCAGCCCGGCGCCGAAGGCCCAGAGCGCGAGCAGCACCGGGAACGCGCCGGGCACGCCGACGGCCAGGTAGCCGAGGAAGGTGCTGGTGCCGAGCCCCGTCCCGGCGGCGACGGCGAGCGAGGCCCGGGGCCGGAAGCTGCGCTGGAAGGTGGCCGTCCCGGCGATGAAGGCACCCATCGCGGCCGAGGTGGCGAGCCGCGCCCCGCCCAGCGCCAGGGCCGGGAAGAGCACCAGCGCGACGGCGACGGCGCCGCGGACCGCGCGTTGCGGGTCGGTGAGCGCCCGATCCAGGGTCAGTCCGGTTCGCGCGGTGTCTCGAAGGGCGGCGAACCAGGACATACCGGTCAGCTTAGGGGAGCGGCTCCCCCGACGGCCGGAGGCGGCGGATCCAGGGCCGGGGAGGCCTTGAGCGGGGAGGCCGGGCTGCCCGGCGGCGGTACGGCCGGCGGCGGTACGGCCGGCGGACGCAGCCCGGGGAGCCCGATCCACCGCCCGACGCCGGCCACCCGGGCGGCGAACCAGCGCAGCGCCCCGGTCGGCAGGAAGACCGCGTCCGCCGCGACCATCGCCAGCGAGAACACCGGCAGGCCGAGCAGCACCGCGATCCCCAGGTGCTCGGCCATCATCACCACCAGCAGCGCGTTCTTGACCCGCCGGCTGACCAGCGTGAACGGGAAGGCGACCTGCAGCACCACCGTCCCGTAGGAGATCAGGAAGACCGGCAGCAGCGCCGAGGCGACCAGCCCGGAGAGCCCCGGCCAGGGGGTGAAGTAGTCCAGGTGCAGCGGGTAGTAGAGCGCGGTGCCGTCCTGCCAGCGCGAGCCCTGCACCTTGTACCAGCCGGCCGTGGCGTAGATCAGCACGACCTCGGCGGCGATCACCAGCATCGCGCAGTTGTGCACCATGGCGGCCAGCGCGTCCAGCACCGCGCGCGGCTCCCCGTCCGGCCGCAGCCGCCCGAGCAGCCACCAGATGCCGGCCACCGCCCACAGGCCCCAGAACATCGGGGCCCAGCCGACGTACGGGAAGGCCGCGGCCGTCCAGGTCAGGCTCTCGCCGGAGAAGTCGCCGAGCTGGCAGACCAGCAGCAGCCCGCCGAGCACCGCCCAGAGCAGTACCCCGCCCCGGCCGGCGGCCGGGCGCCGGGCGTCCAGCGACCAGACCTCGGCACAGCGGGTGAAGACCAGGTAGACCGCCATCAGGTGGACGACGTTGTCGCCGCCGTCGCCGAGGAAGACGTTGCGGTTCTGCAGCGACAGCACGGTGACCAGGAACAGCACGCTGCTCGCCCTGGTCCGCCAACCGAGCAGCAGCGCGGCGGCGGAGAGCACCGCCAGGTGGTAGACGAGCTCGAACCAGAGCCGGCCGCCGAACCAGGGCAGCACGGTCAGCGCCCCGTTGTCGGCGAGCAGCCGCTCGGCCAGGCCGAGCGACCAGGGCGAGGTGTCGCCGTAGAGCATCCGCCGGTTGGGCCACTCCCGCACCAGGTACGCCAGCCAGACCAGGCCGAAGCCGATCCGCACCGCCGCCGCCTGGTACCGCCCGAGCGTCCGGCCGGTGAAGGCCGCGAACAGCCGGGCGAGCACCGCGCCGAGCTCCTGGCCCCGGCGGGCGGCGGCCGTTCCGGGCACCGGCGCCGCGGCCGTTCCGGCGGCCGGGGGAACGGCCGGCCGGGCGGGGACGGCGTCGGGCAGCGGCCCCGGGCCGGCCGCCTGCGTCGTCTCGTTCACCCGAGCCCCCGGTGGTCCTCGTCGTCGACCGGCCACCAGGGCAGCTCGCGCACCTTCGGCGCGGGCGGCGCGGCCTCACCGCTCCACTCCGGCGGCGGGACGGTCGCGGCCGTCACCCGGAACTCGATCTCCAGTATCCGGTCGCCCTCGACGGTGCGGCCGATCCGCTGCAGCGCGATCCGCTTGAGGTACGTCTCCGCCAGTTTGCCGCGCGGGTTGGTCAGCGAGTCGTCCTGGGCGCTGTGCGAGCCCTCGTAGAAGTCCCAGGCCCGGCGGAGCAGGTTCTGGTCGGCGTGGCTGGGCGCCGGGTTGCCGCGGATCGCGGCGACGTCCCGGGCGGTCAGCCCGATCCAGTCGTGGGTGCGGGTGGCGCCGCCGGGCTCGACCGTCCGCACCCGGGCGTCCAGGGCGACGTTCTGCTGCAGCGGGTTGGGCGCGAACAGCTTCCAGTTCTGCTCGAACTCCGGGTACACCAGGCCGTCGACCTCGTCCCGGTACTCCCGGGACAGCGTGTTGGCCGGGGCGACGTGCAGGAACACCGCGCCGAGGAAGAGCCCGGTGGCCGCCACGAGCAGCACACCGGCCGTGCCGAGCACCACCAGCGCCGGCCTCGACCAGGCCCGCCCACCGGGCGGCGCGTCGGCGCTCTCCGCCATGGACCCTCCCCCAAGCTGCGGCCGGGAGGCACCGCCACCCGGGCGGGCGCCGCCGGTCCCGTCCCGGCTCGGTCGCGCGCCCATCCTGCCCTACCGGCCGCGGCGGCGGGAGCCGCGGCCGCGCCGGACGGCGCCCGGGGCCGGAGCCGGAGCCGGAGCCGGAGAGGACCCGGGAGAGGACCTAGAGGACGAAGGCGTCCTGGCCGCCGGAGGAGACCATCGGACGGCCGGCGCCCTCCCAGGCGTACATGCCGCCGTCCACGTTCACCGCGTCCCGGCCGTTCTGCACCAGGTACTGGACGACCTGCGCGGAGCGCCCGCCGACCCGGCAGAAGACGTACAGCTTCTCCTCCGGCAGCTCGCCGATCCGCGCGATCAGCTGGCCCATCGGGATGTGCAGCGCGCCGTCCACGTGGCCGGCGTCCCACTCGTCCTGCTCGCGGACGTCGAGCAGGGCGGCGTCGGCGGGGACGGAGGCGGCGTCGGTGGTGGGGATCTGGGCGAACATCGTCTGGCTCTCCTGGGGCTCGGAACGGTCCGGTCCATTGTCCCGCACGGCCGGGCCCCCGCCGAGCAGCTGCTCCAGCTCGGCCTGCTGGGCGGCGGCCTTGGCCAGCAACTGCTCGGCGAGCTCCTCCAGCAGCTTGTCCGGGTCCTGCGGGGCGAGCGCGAGCAGCTGGCCCATCGCCGTGTTCTCCAGCCGGACCTGCTCGGTGGCGGTCTCGGCGATCTTGGCGTTCAGCCACTCCAGCCGGCGGCGCAGCCAGCCGAGCCGGTCGGGGGAGTCCACCGCGGGCGCCGCCTCGGGGGCGGTCGACCACTCCGCGGCGAGCCCCTCCAGAGCGGCGGTGTCGCCGAACGCGTAGGCCTCGTTGACCCGGACGAGGAACCCCGCCCGGCGCTCCTGCTCGGCCGGGTCGGTGGTCAGGTCGGGGTGGGCACGGCGGACCAGCTCGCGGTAGATCCGCTGGGCCTCCCGGCCGGGCCGCACCCGGGCCGGCGCGGCCGGCGGCGGGGCCGCGTCCTGCTCCTGGACGCTGTCGAACAGCGCGTCCAGGTCGGGCAGTTCGTCCACCCGCCGGCGCGCCTCGGCGGCCCGCCGGACGTCCTCCGGGTGCCCGGTGCGGGCGGCCACCGTCTCGGCGATCAGCGCGTCCAGCTCGTCCAGCCTGGCGTAGAGCGGGCCGAGCAGCTGGTGGTGGATCAGGGCGAAGTTGTCGATCTCGACCCGCAGCGTCTGCATGTCGACGTCCATGGTGAGCCAGGCGAGTTCGGCGGCGGCGACCCGCTCCTCCAGCTCCTGCTGCTCCGGGTCCGTCCAGCGGGCGGGGATCTGCGCGGTCACGTCTCGCCTCTGTCTCGTCCTGCCGACTCGGTGCCGCCGCCTCGACCTGCCGCCCGGCCCTCCGGGTGCCCGCCGCACGGCGCGGCTCGGCCTGCCACCCTACCCCGCGCGGTTTCCCGGCCACCCGCCCTCGGCGGGCCCTCCGTCCGGGGCACCGCCGCCGGTCGACGGGGAGTGCGGACCGGCGCACGCCGAGTGACACGCAACTGATACTGATGAATCTCCCCGTTTCGGTACCGAGTCCGGCCCGGTCCGTGCTTCGCTGGTATCCGCACAGCGTGCCTTCCTCCGTAGAGACGGGCCGCCTCCAGGCGTGGCGGCCAGGCGGGAGCAGACCGAATCCATGGTGGACGAGCCCAACTCCACAGCGCGCACGGCGGCCACCGCGGCCGCCCCCGGAGCCGCGTCGGGTGACCAGTCGTCAGGCGTGGTCGCCCTGGTCCGGCTCGCCCTCGTGCTGGTCGACCGCACGGGCCGGATCGCGCAGTGGAACCGGGCCGCCGAGGAGCTCTTCGGGCACCGCGCCGAGGTCGCCCAGGACCGCCCGGCCGCCGGCCTGCTGCCCGCCGTCGAGCCGCGCAGCGTCCCCGGGCCCGCCGCCCCCGGCGCCCGCCGCCGCTGCGACGCCCTGGAAGCCCTGGCCGAGCTGACCGCCGCCGAGGGTGCCTGGGCCGGGCAGATGCCGGTCGTCGACCGCGAGGAGCACCTGCGCGACGTGCTCTGGTGGGCCTACCGCCCGGCCGACCCGGCCGCCGGCCTGCTGGCCCTGGCCGCCGACGCCCGGCCGCTGCGCTCGGCCGGCCCGCGGCTCGCCCTCGGCGAGCGCCGGCTGCCGTTCGCCGCCGCACCCGCCGCCCGGGGCGGCTTCCACCGGCTCTCCGCCGCCCTCACCGCACCCGGCCGCCCGGTGCCCGAGCCGTTCACCCGGCTGCTCCCGGCGGGCTCCGCCGAACGCCGGGCCGCCCTGCTCGACGGGCTCGGCCGCGCCGGCCTGCCCGCCCTGCGGCTGGACCCCGGCACCCTGCTACCGGTCCTGCCCGCCGACCCGCCGACCGGGGCCGCGCACGCCGCCGCCGGCATCGGCCGCCGCTACCCGACCGCCCAGCAGCGGGCCGGCCGGAGCGGCCCGCCGCCGCAGCCGGAGCAGTCCGCGCCCGGCCGCCGGCCCGCCGGACCCCTGCCCGTCCAGCGCGACGCCGCCGACCGGCCCGCCGCCTCCGCCGCCGCGGGCCAGCCCACCGGGCACCCCGCGGCCGCCGCGGGCGCCCCGCCCGCGGCCACCCCGCCCGTCCAGGCCGCGACCGCCCCGGCCCCGTCCGCGCCGGCCCCGCCCACAGGAGGACCCGCCATCGAGCAGGCCGCCGTCGAGTCGTCCGCCAACGGCCACCAGGCCCGCCGGGGCGACCAGGCCACACCCCCGACCGTGCCCTGCCCCGCCGCCGCGGAGGAGGGCACCCGGCCGAGCGGCCGGCTCGGCCCGTTCCTGACCAACGGCCAGGCCGGCGAGCAGCTGGCCCTGCTCAACGAGGTCGGCGGCAAGGTCGGCACCACCCTGGACCTCGGCTTCACCGCCCACGAGCTCTGCCAGGTGCTCGTCCCCCGGGTCGCCGACTTCGCCTGCGTCGACCTGGTGGACGGCCTGATCTCCGACTCCGAGCTACCCGAGGCCCGGCCGGACGACGACACCATGCTCCGCCGGGTCGCCCTGGTCTACAACGAGTCCGCCGGCCAGTGGGACCACGTCCTCGCCGAGGGCGCGCTGGTCGCCATGCCCCGCCGCACCCCGCCCGGCATGGCGCTCCAGCTGAACCAGCCGGTCCTGGTCCCGGTGGTCAGCCAGGACGTCGCCGTCGACTACGCCGCCGCGCTCGGCGGCCCCCGGCTCGCCTCCGTGGTCACCGGCCGCTCGATGCTGGTGGTGCCGCTCTCCGCCCGGGGCACCGTGCTCGGCATCCTCAAGCTCCTGCGGCTGCCCGACCGCGCCCCCTTCGACGAGGGCGACGCCGCCACCCTCAAGGAGCTGGCCGCCCGCGCCGCGCTCTCGCTGGACAACGCCCGGCTGCACCGGGCCGAGTCCAAGGTCGCCACCACCCTGCAGCGCTCGATGATCCCGACCCGCCCGCCGCAGATCCCCGGCGTGCAGATCGCCCACCGGTACCTGCCGGGCGACTCCAAGGCCGAGGTCGGCGGCGACTGGTTCGACGCGATCCAGCTGCCCGGCAGCCGGGTCGCCCTGGTGGTCGGTGACGTGATGGGCCACGGCCTCCACTCGGCCGCCGCGATGGGCCGCTTCCGCACCGCGATGCAGACCCTGGCCGCCCTCGACCTGCCGCCCGGCCAGCTGCTGCGCCACCTGGACAACCTGGCCCACAAGCTCGGCGACGACCACCTAGCCACCTGCCTCTACGCCGTCTACGACCCGATCAACCGGACCTGCGAGCTGGCCAGCGCCGGCCACGTGCCCCCGGTACTGGTGCACCCGGACGGCAGCGGCGAGCTGCTGGAGATCCCGGCCGGCGCCCCGATCGGCGTCGGCGGGGTGCCGTTCGTCGCCAAGACCATCGACGTCTCCGACGGCTCGATGCTGGTGCTCTGCACCGACGGCCTGGTCGAGGTCCGGGGCGGCGACATAGGGGCGGGGCTGGCGGCGCTCTGCGGCAACCTGATCGACCCGCGGCAGAGCCCGGAAGAAGCCTGCGACGTGGTGCTGGAGCGGCTCCACTCGGACGACCGCAAGGACGACGTCGCCCTGCTGGTGGCCCGCTTCGACGGCGTCGCGCCGACCGAGGTGGCCACCTGGGACCTCACGGTCGACCACCGCGAGGTCCGCCGCGCCCGGGCCCTGGTCCGCGAGCAACTGGCCGCCTGGCACCTGGAGACGTTGAGCGACACCACCGAGCTGCTGGTCAGCGAACTGGTGACGAACGCCGTCCGGGTCGCCCGGGACCGGGTCCAGCTGCAGCTGATCCGGGTGGACAAGCTGCTGGTCGAGGTGAGCGACGACAACCACAACCTGCCGTCGCTGGAGCCCGCGGAGCAGCTCGGCGAGACCGGCCGCGGCCTGACCCTGGTCACCAAGCTCGCCGAGCACTGGGGCACCGCCCGCAAGGCCGTCGGCAAGGTGGTCTGGTTCGAGCTCCCGCTACCCCCCGCCTGACCGCAACCCGCTCGCCCCGAGCACCACCCCGGGGCGAGCGGGCGAATCACAGCCGATCAAGCCTGGGCGGCGCCGGCGGACGTCCGGCGGCGGGCCTCGGCGGCCACCTCCATCGAGGCGGCCGCCGCCACCGATGCGGCCGCGCCGACCCCGGCGAGCACCCGGGGCCAGAAGTCCCCGAACACCTCCACCGAGACGGCGATCAGCAGCGCCATGATCACCGCGACCACGTGCTCCAGACCCGCCAGGTTCGGCAGGATGATCGCCTCACCGACCATCAGCGCCACCACCAGCCCGGCCGTGAACCAGGCCCGGCAGCGGAACGCGATGCAGATCGCCAGCGCCACCACGGCCGCCGACGGCCCGGTGTCGCGGACGTAGGCGACCCACTTCGGGAAGCCGAACACGTGCTCCGGGCCGATCGCCACGCCCACCCGGGCGAACAGCGTCCCGGCCAGGGTGCAGGCGTAGGCCACCACCAGGGTCAGCCGCCGGCCGAGCACGATCTCGGCGATGCCGAAGACCACGAAGACCTGCGCCAGCGCCCCCCAGACCGGCAGGTCCAGCGCCGGCACGTACAGCGACAGCGGCGTCCGCAGCAGCGAGACCTCCAGCGGCAGCGCGGCCTTCACCACCCCGATGTGGGTGACGAGCCGCTCGCCGCCCGGCAGGTGCTGGACGATGCTGAACAGCAGGATCAGGGCCGTCGCCGCGGTGGCGAGCGGGACGGCGGCGAACTTCTTCGCCACCAGTCGCTCGCGAACCGTGCCGAACAGCAATCCCCACTCGGCGACAGCGGCCGCCCCGGCAATAGCCAGCGGCCCCTTTCGCACGCCCCCCGCGTGGGTCAGGTCAATCACAGCAGTCTCTCCAAATCCCCGAAGCCATCCCCGAAGCCGGAACGCCTTCCCGACCACCCCAACATTAGAAGCCGATTAATGAATCCACATCGGCATAAATGTGGAGCCGCGTCATCCTCTGGGGGGAGAGAACAGCACGAAACACCCCCATACGGACGACCGGTCCCCTCCGCCCCCCGGCGGAGGGACTACCCCTTCCCGTCCCGCGCCGCCACCGGCACCCGGGGAGCCGCCACGGCGGTCCCGGAGTGCCGACGACGGAACAGGGCGGGCAGGCTCGGTGCGGTGATGAAGCCCTCGGCCCGGGCGCTGGCGATACCGATCCGCGGAATCTCGCTGCTCTTCTCGAAGAGCAGATAACGCGGCTCCCAGATCGGCCGGTACTTGGCGTTGGCCCGGTACAGCGATTCGATCTGCCACCAGCGGGAGAAGAAGCCCAGCACGGAGCGCCAGAGCCGGAGCACCGGACCGGCGCCGAGTCGCGAACCGCGCTCGAAAACGGAACGGAACATCGCGAAGTTCAGCGAGACCCGCTTCAGCCCGACCTCGTCCGCGCGCTGCAGGAGTTCGATCACCATGAACTCCATCAGGCCGTTCTCGGTGTCCCGGGCCCGGCGCATCAGGTCCAGCGAGAGCCCGTCCGGCCCCCACGGGACGAAGCTCAGCAGCGCCTTCAGCTCGCCGTCGCCGTCGTGGCACTCCAGCATCACGCAGCGCCCGTCGGCCGGGTCGCCGAGCCGGCCGAGCGCCATCGAGAAGCCGCGCTCGGTCGCGCCGTCACGCCACTGGTCGGCCTTGGCCACCAGATCGGCCATCTCGGACTCGGGGATGGCCTCGTGCCGCCGGATCCGCACCGTGTAGCCGGCCCGCTTGACCCGGTTGTAGGCCTGGCGCACCACCCGCATCGCCCGGCCGTCGAGCGAGAACTCGTCCAGCTCGACGATCGCCTCGTCGCCCAGCTCCAGCGCGTCCAGCCCGTGCCGGGCGTAGATCACCCCGGCCTCCTCGGACGCACCCATCACGGCCGGCGCCCAGGCGTGCTCACGGGCCTCGGCCAGCCAGGCGTCGATCGCGCCGGGCCAGGCCTCCGGGTCGCCGATCGGGTCGCCGGAGGCCAGCGAGACCCCGCCGACCACCCGGTAGGTCACCGCCGCCTTGCCGCTGGGGGAGAACACCACGGCCTTGTCGCGGCGCAGCGCGAAGTAGCCCAGCGAGTCGCGCTCGCCCTGCTTGTCCAGCAGCCCGCGCAGCTGCTCCTCGTCCTCCGGGGTCAGCAGCTCCTTGCCCCGGGGGCTGCGGAAGGCCACGTAGAGGACGATCAGGAAGAGCACCGCGCCCATCGCGTTGATCACCGCGTTGACCCAGGTCGGCGCGGAGATCACCGAGCGCAGGTGCTCGGACGGCGTGATGGTGATCATGCGGCCGACCGAGTAGCGGAAGAGGTCCCAGAAGTCGGCGCCGGAGCGGTCGTTGGCCAGCCAGACCAGGAACGCGCCGACGATGCCGCCGAAGGCCAGGCCGCCGACGAAGGTGGCCGCCGCGGTCTTCGGGTTGGAGCGGTCGCCCTTGGAGGTGAACTCCTTCCGCCCGACCAGCAGCGCCAGCACGAAGGCGCAGGTCAGCACGGTGGAGACGTAGTTCAGCGGGTGCCGGTCGAAGCCCTCGCCGGGCAGCGCCATGGCCACCAGGTAGAGCAGCGCGAAGAGCCCGGCCAGCGCGGTGTTGAAGATCCACGCGGCCCGCTTGCGCCGCCGCATCGCGATGGCGAGGAACACCGACAGCACGGCGCTGCTGAGGCCGGCCGTCATCAGGTAGGGGGTGAAGTACTCGCCCTCGTTGTGCGTCTCGACCTGGTCCCGGAAGGGTGCCAGCAGCACGGTCACCAGGTTCAGCAGCGCGATCAGGCGCAGGTACCAGACGGTGGCCGTCGCGGCCCGCGGGCGCCAGCGGTCCAGCAGGGAGCCCGGCCGGGACCCGGTCGAGGCGGCGGACGGCTCCGACTTCACAGTGGACGACACAGCTCAATTCCAAACGATCAGATGGTGGGGCGCATCCGCACACGGCCCGGCGCCGGGCGCCCGCACGGGCCCGACGGACTGACCAGCGGCCCTCGCCGAGGCCGGAAGAACCGGCAAAGGGGCAGCCAATTCCATGGTTCCCCACCCCGGATGAGAATTGCGTGAACCCGGTAGGCGATTCCGACCCCCGCCGAACGGCGGGGGTGCACGCCCCGCCGTGCGCTCGGCCCCCCGCGCACGCCGGCACGGCGCGGATAGCCGGCCACGCACTAGTCTCGAAACCGCGCAAACAGACCACATCGAGCGCGGACCGGCGGGCCCGGGCGCCCGAACCGAGGAGGGGACCATCACCACCACCCGTGTGCTGATCGTCGACGACGAGATCCTGGTCCGCTCCGGCCTCGGCCTGATCGTCGGCTCCGCCCCCGATCTGGAGGTGGTCGGCGACTGCTCCGGCGGCCAGGCCGAGCAGTGCGTCCAGCGCCTGCGCCCGCACGTGGTGCTGCTCGACATCCGGATGCCCGACCTGGACGGCATCTCGGTGCTGCGACGGCTGCGCGCCCTCCCCGATCCGCCGGCCGTGGCGATGCTGACCACCTTCGACTCCGACGAGTACATCGGCACCGCCCTGCGCGCCGGGGCGGCCGGCTTCCTGCTCAAGGACACCGCCCCGGACCAGCTGGTGCACGCCGTCCGGGTGCTCGCGGCCGGCGGCAACATCCTCTCCCCGACCGTCACCCGCACCGTGATCGGCGGCTACGTGGACGGCGGCGGCCCGGACGCCGAGGCCGCCGGCCTGGCCCGCTCCCTCACCGGCCGCGAGCTCGACGTGCTGGCGCTGCTCGGCGAGGGCCTCTCCAACGCCGAGATCGCCGACCGGCTCTTCCTCGGCACCGGCACGGTGAAGGACCACATCAGCGCGATCCTCGGGAAGCTCGGCGCCGCCAACCGGGTGCAGGCCGCCGTCATCGCCCACCGGGCCGGCCTGGTGCGGCCCAAGCCCGGCGACGGCGCATGAGCGCCGACGGGCCGCCCCCCGCCAGACCGGCCGGGGCCTGGTACACCGCGCCCTGGCTGATGCTGCTGCTGCCCACCTGCTACTCCCTGGTGGACGCCGCACTGGTGGCCCGGGACGCGCCCTGGTGGCAGGTCCTGCTCTCGACGCTCGCCGCCGTCGTCCTGCTCTGGCGCCGGCGCTTCCCGGTCACCGTGCTGCTGCTGACCATGCCGGGCAGCTACATCGACGACATCTGGCTCGCCCCGATAACCGCCGTCTACACGGTGGCCGCCGAACGCCCCTCCCCGCGCGTGGTGGTGCCGTGCGCGAGCCTCTTCGCCCTGGTCGAGTTCTTCCACTGGCCGCTCTCCGACCAGACCTTCGCACTCAACCGGGACACCGCCCTGTACGCGATCCAGTCGGTCATGCTGGCCGCCGGCCCGGCCGCCACCGGCCTGCTCTCCCGCACCCGGCGCGAGCTGGCCGCACGGCTGGACGAGCTGACCAGGGGCCAGGAGCGGGAGAGCCGGCTGCTCGCGGAGCGGGTCCTGATCAGCGAACGCGGCCGGCTGGCCCGGGAGATGCACGACGTGGTCTCGCACCAGGTCAGCCTGATCAGCATCCAGGCCGGGGCGCTCCAGGTCAGCACGGCCGACCCGGCCGCCGCCGCCACCGCCCGGACCATCCGGGAGCTCTCCGTACGCACCCTGGAGGAGCTGCGGCAGATGGTCGGGGTGCTGCGCACCTCCGGCCTGCGCCCGGACGCCCCGCTGGCCCCGCAGCCCCGGCTGGCCGACCTGCCCCGGCTGATCCGGGAGAGCGGTCTGGCCGCCGAGAGCGAGCTGGCGCCCGGCGACCGGCCCTGGCCGGAGGCGGTCGAACGGGCCGCCTACCGGACGGTGCAGGAGGCGCTCACCAACATCACCAAGTACGCGCCGGAGGCCGCCGTGCACGTGAAGGTCAGCGCCCGCGGCCGCCGGCTGCGGGTCGAGGTCCGCAACGAAGCCCCGCCGGTGCGGCCGGCCGAGACGCTGCCGGGCGGCGGGCACGGGCTGGTCGGCCTGCGGGAGCGCGCCCAGCTGCTCGGCGGCACGCTGACGGCCGGCCCGACCCCCGAGGGCGGCTTCGAGGTCCGTGCCGACCTGCCGGCCGGCCGGAGCTGACCGGTCGGCCGAGCCGGGCCACGGGCTCCCCTGACGAGTCACGGACACCCCGACGGGCCGGGGCGTCGAACTGCCGCTGCGCCGGGCCTGGGGAGAACGAGAAAGCCCCGCAGATCCGTAGATCTGCGGGGCTTCGCTGTGCGCGAGGGGGGAGTTGAACCCCCACGCCCTTTCGGGCACTGGAACCTGAATCCAGCGCGTCTGCCTATTCCGCCACCCGCGCATGGGTGTTTGTCGTGGTTGCCAGCCGATCAACCGATCCGCCCGGTACCATGTGGCCCTTCGCGGTTCTTCGATCCGGCTCCCTTGCGGGCGCCCCTTCCGACGTGGAAAACAGTAGCACGACCTGCGGGCCACCTCCGAATCCGTTTCCCGGAGCGGCCGAACGCATCCGAACGGATGCCCGGCGAACTGGCGAGCGAGGGATGGGGCGGCCGTCGGAGGGGTAGCCCTGGCATGCTGCCGCGGGGATGCGTCACCCTGTGTGTCCGAGCCCACCCCCGGGCACCACGCGGTCCGGGAACCGTATGGATGGCCCCGGCGTGGATACGATCAGTACGGAAGTACCGCAAGTAGGCGCGACCGGCTCCCCGGGATCCGGTCGGCAGGCAGGCGAACGAACCCTGGAAGGGGGTGCCCCATGGGAGTGCTGAAGAAGTTCGAGCAGCGACTTGAGGGTCTCGTCAACGGCACCTTCGCCAAGGTGTTCAAGTCCGAGGTCCAGCCCGTGGAGATCGCCGGCGCTCTGCAGCGCGAGTGCGACAACAACGCGAGCATCTGGAACCGCGACCGCACCGTCGTGCCCAACGACTTCATCGTCGAGCTGAGCCCGCACGACCACGAGCGCCTGAGCCCCTACTCCGGTCAGCTGGGCAACGAGCTGGCCGGCATGGTCCGCGAGTACGCCGAGGCCCAGCGGTACAGCTTCATGGGCCCGCTCCAGGTGAACCTGGAGAAGGCCGACGACCTGGACACCGGCCTGTACCGGGTGCGCAGCCGCACGCTGGCCGCCGAGGAGCCGCAGCAGCAGGCCCCGGCGCAGCCCACCCAGGGCGGCGGCTACGGCCGCCCGCCGGCCGCCCCGGCCCCCGGCGCACCGTGGCAGCAGTCCGGCGCCGACCCGTACGGTGCGCCCCCGCCGCCGGCCGCGCCCCCCGCCATGCCCGCCGGTGCCCCGCCCGCGGGCGGCAACGTGCGCCCGTTCCCGGGCGCCGGCCACGGCACCTCCGTCCGCCGCTGGATCGAGGTGAACGGCGCCCGCCACCAGATCTCCGGGAACGCCTGCGTGCTCGGCCGCTCGACCGAGGCCGACGTGCGGATCGACGACCCCGGGGTCTCCCGCAAGCACGCCGAGATCCGGCCCGGCACCCCCTCGATGGTGCTCGACCTGGGGTCCACCAACGGCATCGTGGTGGACGGACAGCACACCCAGCGCGCTACGCTCCGCGACGGCTCGCGAATCGTCGTGGGCTCCACCACCATCGTCTACCGACAGGTCGAAGGGTAGAGCGGCGCGGTTATGTCTGAACTGACCCTCACGGTCATGCGGCTGGGTTTCCTCGCCGTGCTGTGGCTCTTCGTCATCGTCGCGGTCCAAGTGATCCGCAGCGACCTCTTCGGCACCAGGGTGAACCCCCGGTCCTCGCGCCGCGGCGGTGCCGCGACCGCGACCGGCGGGGCCGCCCCGGCCCCCGGCCGCGCCCCGCAGGGGCAGCCCGCCGCCCAGCAGACCCAGGGCGGCGGCCGCCGCCGCGGTGCCCCGACGCAGCTGGTCGTCGTCGCGGGCTCGCTGGCCGGGACCACCGTCGCGCTGCAGGGCCAGACCATCACGCTGGGCCGCGCGCACGACTCCACCATCGTCCTGGACGACGACTACGCGTCCTCCCGGCATGCCAGGATCTATCCGGATCAGACTGGGCAGTGGACGGTCGAGGATCTAGGCTCCACCAACGGCACCTATCTGGACCGGCAGCGCCTGACCGCGCCGACGCCGCTCCAGCCGGGCATGCCGATCCGTATCGGCAGGACCGTCATCGAACTGCGGAAGTAGAGCGCATGAGGGACAGCATCCCGTCCATGACCCAGAGGGGGGCTCAGGTCGCATGACCCTGGTGCTGCGCTTCGCCGCCGGCTCCCACAAGGGGCTGATCCGGGAGGGGAACGAGGACTCCGGCTACGCCGGGCCGCGGCTGCTTGCCGTGGCCGACGGCATGGGCGGCGCCGCGGCCGGTGAGGTCGCGTCCTCCGAGGTGCTCGGCTCCATCGTCCGCTTGGACGAGGACGTGCCGGGCGCCGACCTGCTGACCCTGCTCGGCGACGCCGTCCAGGGCGCCAACGACCGCCTCCGGCAGATGGTCGAGGAGGATCCGCAGCTGGAGGGCATGGGCTGCACCCTCACCGCGATGCTCTGGACCGGCCAGCGGATGGGCCTGGTGCACGTCGGCGACTCCCGCGCCTACCTGCTGCGGGACGGTTCGCTGGTGCAGATCACCCAGGACCACACCTGGGTGCAGCGCCTGGTCGACGAGGGCCGGATCACGCCCGAGGAGGCCGAGACCCACCCGCAGCGCTCGCTGCTGATGCGGGCGCTGGACGGCCGCGGCCAGGTCGAGCCCGACCTGTCGATCCGCGAGGTCCGGGCCGGCGACCGCTACCTGATCTGCTCCGACGGCCTCTCCGGCCCGGTCAGCCACCAGACGCTGCAGGACACCCTCGGGAGCTTCTACTCGCCCGAGCAGACCGTGCAGGAGCTGATCCAGCTCGCGCTGCGCGGCGGCGGTCCGGACAACATCACCTGCATCGTGGCGGACGTCATCGACGTCGGCGCCACGGACACCATGAGCGGGCAGTTCAACGACGTCCCGGTGGTCGTCGGCGCGGTCGCCGACACCCCGCCGTCCTCGGCCGCCGCCGACCGCTCGATCGCCGACACCCCGGCCGGCCGGGCGGCCGGCCTCGGGCGCTCCCCGCAGGGCGCCTTCGGTCCCGCCGAGGGCTACGACGGCGGCTACGGCGCCGCCCCCGCGGGCTTCGGCCCGGCGGAGGGCTACGACGCCGGCTACGGCGCCGGCGAGCCGTCCGTCTACGGCACCGAGGACTACGACGACGAGCAGCCGCGCAAGCGCAAGGGCAAGGCGCTCAAGCTCTCGGTGGTGGCGCTCGTCACCCTGGGCCTGCTCGGCGGCGCCGGCTTCTTCGGCTACAAGTGGACGCAGGACCAGTACTACGTCGGTGCCGACGGCGACCACGTCGCGATCTACCAGGGCCTCAACCAGAACCTGGTCGGGCTGAGCCTGTCCTCGGTGCACACCTCGTACAAGGACATCGAGCTCAAGTACCTGCCGCAGGACCAGCGCACCCATGTGACGAACACCATCACGGCGAGCAGCTTCGGCGACGCCGACGACAAGGTGAAGAAGCTGGCCGAGCAGGCCACCTTCTGCCACCGGGTCGCCGACGCCCGGGCGAACGCGGGCGGCCAGGCCACCGCGGGCACGCCGGCGGCCGGCCAGCCCACCGCGGCGCCCGCCGCCACGGTGGCGCACGCCGGGTTCCTGGCGGCCGGCTCACCCAGCCCCTCCGCGACCGGCCGGGCCCCGGCCGCGGCCGCGCCCACCCCGAGCGCGACCCAGACCCCGGCGCCCGGCACGGCGGCTCCCAGCCAGAGCGCCGCCGCCCCGGCCACCGGACCGCAGGGCGACCTGCCCGGCTTCACCGACGAGGAGCGGCAGAAGGCCGACTCCTGCCCGAAGCCGTGACGGCCGTGACCCGACATAGGCCCGCCCGGCGCGGGCCCGCCGGCCGTCAGGGAGCGGCCACCAAGTGAGCGAGCGAATGATCGAGAGGCGCGCGTGGGCGCCTGCCCCTGCCGGGCGAACGGGTTCCTCCCGTTCGGCGGCCGGGGGAGAGGCGGGAGCATGAGCACCTTCGACCTGAGCAACGGCGCGAACCGCCGGTCCGACGGCGTGCCGGCGGACCGCGCGTCCTCCCGGCGCCGGGGCAACACCACCATCTCGGCCCCGGGCACGCCGAACCGGCGCAACACCGAGCTGGCGATGCTGGCCTTCGCGGTGGTGCTGCCGGTCCTGGCCTACGCCAACGTCGGCCTCGCGATGGACGACTCGCTGCCCGCCGGCATGCTCGGCTACGGCCTCGGCATGGGTGCGCTGGCCCTGATCGCGCACCTGCTGATGCGCCGCTTCGCCCCGTACGCCGACCCGCTGATGCTGCCGATCGCCACCCTGCTCAACGGGCTCGGCGTGGTGATGATCTGGCGCCTCGACAAGGCCGGGAAGCTGCTGCACAACAACTACCCCGCCGCTGCCAACCAGCTGATGTGGTCGGGCCTCGGGGTGGCCTTCTTCATCTTCGTGATGATCTTCCTGAAGGACCACCGGGTCCTCCAGCGCTACACCTACATCTCGATGGCGGCGGCCCTGGTGCTGCTCGCGGCGCCGGCCTTCTTCCCGGCCCGCAAGGAGGACTTCGGCGCCAAGATCTGGATCCGGATGGGCGCCTTCTCGATCCAGCCCGGTGAGTTCGCCAAGATCATCCTCACCGTGTTCTTCGCCGGCTACCTGATGGTGAAGCGGGACGCACTGGCCCTGGCCAGCCGCCGCTTCATGGGCCTCTACCTGCCGCGCGGCCGCGACCTCGGGCCGATCATCGTGATCTGGCTGCTCAGCCTGCTGATCCTGATCTTCGAGAACGACCTCGGCTCGTCCTTCCTGTACTTCGGCCTCTTCGTGGTGATGCTGTACGTCGCCACCGAGCGCACTAGCTGGATCGTCTTCGGCCTGCTGATGTCCGTGGGCGGCGCCGTCGCGGTCGCCTCGACCGCCAGCCACGTCAAGGTCCGCATCGACGCCTGGCTCGACCCGATGGCCGCCTTCTCGCCCAAACCACCCCTCGGCGCCACCGAACAGATCGGTCAGTCGCTGATGGCGCTGGGCTCCGGCGGGGTCACCGGCTCCGGCCTCGGCCAGGGCCGCTCCTGGCTGATCGACTTCGCCGCCAAGAGCGACTTCATCCTCGGCTCGTTCGGCGAGGAGCTCGGCCTCACCGGCCTGATGGCGATCTTCATGCTCTACGCACTGCTGGTCCAGCGCGGCCTGCGCACCGCCGTCGCCGCCCGGGACCCGTTCGGCAAGCTCTTCGCCGTCGGCCTCTCCTCGGCGATGGCGCTCCAGGTCTTCGTGGTCGCCGGCGGCGTCACCGGCCTGATCCCGCTGACCGGTATGACCATGCCGTTCCTCGCCCAGGGCGGGTCCTCGGTGGTCGCCAACTGGGCCCTGGTCGCGATCCTGCTGAAGATCAGCGACAACGCCCGCCGACCGGGGGTCGAGCCGTCGCCCACCCCGGAGATCCAGGGAGGACCCGTCTCGTGAACAAGCCGATCCGCCGGGTCTCGATCTTCTGCCTCGTGCTGATCCTGGCCCTGATGGTCCGCACCAACTGGGTGCAGGGGGTCCAGGCCGAGTCCTGGGCCACCAACAAGAACAACAAGCGCCAGGAGTTCGACCGCTACGCCCACCCGCGCGGCAACATCATCGTCGGCGGGCAGCCGGTCACCTCCTCCGAGTTCGTCAACGGCCTGCGCTACAAGTACAAGCGCACCTGGATCGACGGCCCGATGTACGCGCCGGTCACCGGCTACACCTCGGCCTTCCAGAGCACCGGGCTGGAGAACCTGGAGGACGGCATCCTCTCCGGGACCGACGACCGGCTGTTCTTCCGCAACACCCTGGACATGCTGACCGGCGAGCCGAAGAAGGGCGGCGACGTCGTCACGACGATCAACGCCAAGGCCCAGAAGGCCGCCTTCGACGGCCTGGGCAACAAGAAGGGCGCGGTGGTCGCCCTCGACCCGCGCACCGGCGCCATCCTGGCCCTGGTCTCCACGCCCTCCTACGACCCGAGCACCTTCTCCGGCTTCGAGAAGTCCGACGGCGAGGCCTGGAACAACCTCAACGCCGACACCAACAAGCCGCTGCTCAACCGCGCGCTGCGCGAGACGTACCCGCCCGGCTCGACGTTCAAGCTGGTCACCGCGACCGCGGCGTTCGAGAACGGGATGTTCCAGAACATCGACGACACCACGCAGACCCCCGAGCCGTACACCCTGCCGGGCACCAAGACCGACCTGAAGAACGAGAGCCCCAACGAGCGCTGCGAGAACGCCACGCTCAAGTCGGCCATGGACCAGTCCTGCAACACCGTCTACGGCAAGATCGGCGTGGACCTCGGCCGGGACAAGATGCGGGCCCAGGCCGAGAAGTTCGGCTTCAACAGCACGGTGGACACCCCGGTCCGCACCGAGAAGAGCCTCTACCCGACCGCCTCCACCCCGGACGGCACGGCGATGGACGCGATCGGCCAGCACGACACCCGGGCCACCCCGCTGCAGATGGCGATGGTCTCCGCCGCGATCGCCAACAACGGCTCGCTGATGCAGCCGTACCTGGTGGACCAGGAGCGGTCGGCCTCGCTGACCACCATCTCCAAGCACACCGAGAAGCAGTTCTCCCAGCCGATGAGCCCGGCCACCGCGCAGAAGCTGCAGGAGATGATGGTCTCCGTGGTCGAGAACGGCACCGGCAAGAACGCCCGGATCTCCGGCCTGCAGGTCGGCGGCAAGACCGGTACCGCCCAGCACGGCGAGGACAACGCCGGCCTGCCGTTCGCCTGGTTCACCTCGTTCGCCAAGACCGCCGACGGCCAGTCGGTCGCGGTGGCGGTGGTGGTCGAGGACGGCTCGAACAACCGTGACGGCATCAGCGGCGGGCGGCTGGCCGCGCCGATCGCCAAGGCGGTGATGCAGGCCGCCCTCGGCAAGTAGCAGCGGCCGCCACGAGTGAGTGATATGTCACGATCGGCACCCCCGTACGGATACCGGTCTGGTATCGGCCGAGAGCTGACTCCGGTCCGGCGCGGTGCGACCGGTAGCGTATCCGCAAGCAGCGGGTGTGCCCGTTGCCGCCCGCGAGGCGCCGCAGGGTCCTGACCGCAAGAACCACCCGGGGCCGGGCCGGCGCCACTCAGGGCGTGCGGGGACACCTACGTCACAACCTCACCGGCGGGTGAGGGAGAGGGTCGGAACTATGGAAGAGCCTCGTCGCCTCGGCGGCAGGTACGAGCTCGGCGGCGTCCTCGGGCGCGGCGGCATGGCCGAGGTGTACCTCGCCCATGACACCCGGCTCGGCCGTTCCGTCGCAGTGAAGACGCTCCGGGCCGACATGGCCCGCGACCCGTCCTTCCAGGCCCGCTTCCGTCGTGAGGCGCAGTCCGCGGCATCCCTGAACCACCCCGCGATCGTCGCCGTGTACGACACCGGCGAGGACTACATCGACGGCATCTCGATCCCGTACATCGTGATGGAGTACGTCGAGGGCTCGACCCTGCGCGAGCTGCTGCACTCCGGGCGCCGGCTGCTGCCGGAGCGGGCGCTGGAGATGACCATCGGCATCCTGCAGGCCCTGGAGTACTCGCACCGGGCCGGCATCGTGCACCGCGACATCAAGCCCGCCAACGTCATGCTGACCCGCCAGGGCAACGTCAAGGTCATGGACTTCGGCATCGCCCGGGCGATGGGTGACGCCGGGATGACCATGACGCAGACCTCCGCCGTCATCGGCACCGCCCAGTACCTCTCCCCCGAGCAGGCCAAGGGCGAGCAGGTCGACGCCCGCTCGGACCTCTACTCCACCGGTTGCCTGCTGTACGAGCTGCTGACCGTGCGCCCGCCCTTCGTCGGCGACTCGCCGGTCGCGGTGGCGTACCAGCACGTCCGGGAGGAGGCGCAGCCGCCGTCCGCCTTCGACCCCGAGGTGCGCCCCGAGGTCGACGCGATCGTGCTGAAGGCGCTCGCCAAGGAGCGCGACTACCGCTACCAGAGCGCCGACGAGATGCGCGACGACATCGAGCGCTTCCTCGACGGCCTGCCGGTGGCCGCCGCCCAGCAGGCCGCCGCCTACGGCATGGGCGGTGCGGCCGGGTACGGCTACGACCAGAACGGCTACCCGCAGCAGCACGACCCGTACGGCCAGACCAACGTGCTGCCCGCACAGCCCGGCGGCGGTCCGACCACGGTGCTGCCGCAGGCCGGCGGCCAGCCCGGCTACGGCCAGCAGCCCGGCTACTCCGACGACGGCTACGGCCAGACCTACGCGGGCGGCCCGGGTGGCGGCGCCGGCGGCGAGGACGGCTACGGCCGCGGCTCGCGGCGCGGCGAGGAGCCGCCGAAGAAGAGCAACACCTCCTGGATCGTGCTTGCGGTGGCCGCCGTGCTGGTCCTGGTCGGCACCTTCTTCGTCGCCCAGGCGATGTTCAGCGACAAGAAGGACGACAAGAAGGACGCGGTCAAGGTCAGCGCGCCGAACCTGGTGGGCAGGACGCTGGCCGAGGCCAAGACCGCCGGCCAGCAGGCCAAGCTGGTGGTGACCGAGGGCGAGAAGATCGCCTGCCCGGACTCCAACGTCAAGAAGGACCAGATCTGCGTCCAGAGCCCGGCGGCCGGCCAGCAGGTCGCCGAGGCCGGGACGATCACGGTGCAGCTCTCCTCCGGCCCGGCCAAGGCCACCATGCCGACCGTGACCGGCAAGACCAAGGAGCAGGCCACCAAGGCGCTCGCCGACGCCGGCTTCACCAACATCGCGCAGCCCGAGTACAAGGACGACGACAACGCTCCGCAGGAGACCGTCCTCTCCCAGGACCCCGCGGCCGGCGCGCCCGCCGACCCGAGCGCCCCGGTGAAGCTGACCGTCTCGCAGGGCAAGGCCAAGATCGCCGTGCCGAGCGTGGTCGGCCAGCAGAAGGAGGCCGCGCAGGCCGCGCTGGAGACCGCCGGGTTCCAGGTCGACGCGTCGAAGACCACGCCGACCAACGACCCGAGCAAGATCAACACCGTCGCCTCGCAGCAGCCGGCGGGCGGGAAGGTCCCGGCCAACACGAAGATCGTGCTGACCGTCTTCAAGGCGCCGGACAAGGTCACCGTCCCGCCGCTGCAGAACGTCACGGTCAAGGAGGCCACCAAGCAGCTGCAGCAGCTCGGCCTCGGCTACACGCTGCTCGGCTCGCAGGACCCGAACGCACTGGTGACGGGCTCGATGCCGGGTGCCGGCTCCCAGGTGGACCCGAACACCTCGGTCACCCTGATGACGAGGCCGCCCGAGCCGACCAAAGGGGGCAACGACGGTCCCAACCCCTCGCCCTCCAACACCAAAGGGGGCAACCCCTAACCCGTGGTTCCCGTGGCTCTGAGCCGGTGAGGCTCCGGACCCACCCCGAGGGGCCCGTCGAAGCGGTTCACACCGGCTTCGACGGGCCCCTCGGGCGTTCCCCGGGCTCCGCATCGGGCCGGGCAGGCGTGGAACGGCCCGGGACGGCCCCGGAACGGCCCCGGGCGGCCCGCCACGGGGCCCGGCGGGGCCGACGGGGCAGGAGGAGCCGGAAGGGGCCCGGTGGCCGTCCCGGGCCGCCTGGGGCCCGCGCACGGCAGCCGCCGCCGGAGGACCGCGAGCGGGTCCCCGGCGACGAGAGCGCCCAGGAGATCGCCTAGGAGTGGCGCAGCTCGGCCGGCGGGGTGCGCCCGGCGTCCATGTCGTCCACCCGGACCAGGCTGCCCCAGACCGCCATCCGGTAGCGCGAGGTGTACACCGGCGTGCAGGTGGTCAGCGTGATGTAGCGGCCGGGGGACTGGTAGCCGGAGCCCTTGGGGACGGGCGCGACGATGCCGGTGTCGTACTTGGACGTCTCCGCCAGGGTGCTGTCGACCCGGTAGACGTACCACTTGTCCCTGGTCTCGACGACGATCGCGTCGCCCTTGTGCACCGCGTCCAGGTCGTGGAACTTCGCCCCGTGGCCGTCCCGGTGCGCGGCCAGCGCGAAGTTGCCCGCCGCGTCCCACGGCATCGCCGCGCGGTACGGCTGCTCGTACACCCCGGCGACGCCCTCGGCCAGGGTGTCCGGATCGGTGCCCATCCGGATCAGCACCTGGTAGTCCCGGCCCATCGCCGGGACGTGCAGGAAGCCGACCCCGTCCCCCGCCGCGTAGGCCGGACCGGACGCGCCGGGGGAGGGCGTGGCCGCCGGCCCGCCGGGGGGAGCACTCGGACCGGCCGCCCAGGAGTCGCGCAGCCGGTCGGAGGCCCGGGCCGCGGCGGCGTCGGCCTCGACGTTGGTCCACCAGAGCGAGTAGGCGACGAAGAGGCCGAGGACCAGGCCCAGGGTGATCAGCAGCTCGCCGACGACCCCGACCGCGGCCAGCACCGGGCCGCGCTTGCGGCGCGCGGGCTCGGGCCGCGGAAAGGCCTCCTCCGCCACCGGCTCCGCCGTCTCGTCCTGCTGCTGCACTGCTGCTCCCCCTCGTGCCCTGTCCACACCGTCCGACGGCGGTGCCGCGTGCCCGCCCCGGGCCCGGCCGCCGCCCCGGGCCGGTCGGCCGGTCGGCCGTCAGCCGGTCGGCCGTCAGCCGGCCGTGAGCGCGGGCGGCTTGCCCTGGCTCCGCGGCCGTTCCTCGGTCATCTTGCCAAAGAGGATCAAGCGCGCCTTCGAGCTGAACTCCGGCGTGCAGGTGGTCAGCGTGATGTACCGGCCGGGCTGGGTGTACCCGGAGCCGTTGGGCACCGGCTTGATCACGCTCACGTTCGACGGCGGGGTCTCCGGGATGCCCCCGGTGACCTCGTACGTGTAGTACGCGGTCGCCGTCTCCACCACGATCTTGTCGCCCTTGCCGAGCTGGTTGATGTGCCGGAACGGCTCGCCGTGGGTGTTGCGGTGCGCGGCCAGCGCGAAGTTCCCCTGCTTGTCGGCCGGCATCCCGGTGCCGGTGTAGTGGCCGACCAGGCCCTTGTCGAGCACCGAGGCCTTGGCGGTGCCCTCGGCGATCGGGAACTTCAGGCCCAGCTTCGGCAGGTGGATGATCGCGAAGCCCTTGCCCGGCTCGAAGGTCTCCGGCTTGGCCGGGTCCGGCGCGGGCTGCCCGGGTGCCCCGGGCGCCGGCTGGGCCGAGTCGAACTGCTGCTCCAGCTGGTTGCGGGCGCCGTCGGCGGCCGCATCGGCCTGCACGTTGGTCCACCAGAGCTGGTAGGACACGAACAGCAGCATCACCAGGCCGAGCGTTATGCAGAACTCGCCCACGAACCGGGCGCCGACCACGAGCGCCGACTCCTTGGGCCGTGCCCGCTCCCCCGCAGCCGCGCGACCGCCCGCCCGGCGGCGCCCACTGCCCGAGCGCACCGACATCCGGCCCTGCGCGGCCCGGCGGCGCTCGGCGCGGCCGCCGGTCGGCGGCTCGTCCGCGCCGGCCGGCGGCGGGACGCGCAGCTGGATGGTCCGGTCGGCCGACCAGGGGGCGTCCGGCTGCTCCGCGCCCGCGGTGCCGTCCGGCCCGGCCTGGAGCGGCTGCTCGGCCTGCTCGTAGACGCCCCAGCCGTCGTCGGCGGCACGGCCCGGCCGCTGCTGGGCCTGCCGGACGGGCTGGACCTGCTGGACGGGCCGGGTCGGCTGGTCCTGCTGGCCCGGCCGGCCGGCGTACTGCTCCTGGTACTGGTACTGGCCGTGCTGCAGGTAGTCCTGGGCACCCTGGCCGACCTGGGCGCCCTGGCCCGCCTGGCCACCGGGCCCGGCCTGGCCGTACTGCCCGTACTCCCCCGGCTGCCCGGCCTGGCCGTACGACCCGTCCCGGCCGTACCCGCCGCCCAGTGGGTCCGCCCCCGGCTGGAAGCGCCCCTCCGGACGCACCGCGGTCACGTCGCTCAGCCCCGGCCGATCACCGGGGCGAGCCCGGCCGAACGGCCGACGGCCTGCGGGTCACCGCACTCGGCCAGCCAGTTGGCGAGCATCCGGTGCCCGCCCTCGGTGAGCACCGACTCGGGGTGGAACTGCACGCCCTCGACCAGCAGCTCGCGGTGGCGCAGCCCCATGATCACGCCGCTCTCGGTCCGGGCGGTGACGACCAGCTCCTCCGGCACGGTGGCCGGCTCGACCGCCAGCGAGTGGTACCGGGTCGCGGTGAGCGGCGAGGGCAGGCCCTCGAAGACCCCGCCGTCCTCGTGCTCCACCAGCGAGGTCTTGCCGTGCAGCAGCTCCGGCGCCCGGTCGACCACCGCGCCGTAGGCGACCGCGATCGACTGCAGGCCCAGGCAGACGCCGAAGACCGGCAGCCCGATCCGTGCGCAGTGGTGCACCATCTCGATGCAGACCCCGGCCTCCTCGGGCGCGCCCGGGCCGGGGGAGAGCAGCACCCCGTCGAAGCCCGTGCCGCCGTCACGGCGCACCGCGTGCCCGACCGTCACCTCGTCGTTGCGCACCACCTCGCAGGTGGCGCCCAGCTGGTAGAGGTACTGGACCAGGTTGAAGACGAAGCTGTCGTAGTTGTCGACGACCAGGATGCGGGGCGGGCTCGGCTGGGAGGTCATGAGCGTGCGGTCTCCGTGGGGTGCGGGGCTGGGGGGAGGAACGGGGCCGACGGATCAGCCCGCGGCGCCTTCGCCGCCGTCCACTGTGACGTCGCCGAAGGGGAGCAGCGGTTCCGCCCACGGGAAGACGTACGTGAACAGGAGGTAGACCACGCCCAGGACGAGGAGCAGCGAGATGAGGGCCCGGACCAGGGTGTTCCCCGGGAGGTGACGCCAGATCCAGCCGTACATGGTGCTCCCTCGACGTAACGGACTGGGGTAAGAGTAGACCGGTGGTCGCGGGCCGTGGGGCGGGCTTCCCTCTTCCGGCGTCCTGATCCGCCCCGATCCGACCCGATCCGCCGCGATCCGCCGCGAATCGTCGAACACTCCCGGCGGGGACCGTCGGACGGGCCCTACGGCTGCCCGCCCGCCGAGCGCAGGTCGGCCGTGCCGGAGTAGCCGGGCACCGCGAGGTCGCCGCTCTCCTGCACCTTCCAGCCCAGCCCGTACGCCTGGACGTACTGCAGGTAGTTGCGGATCGTCGGATCCGCCTCCACGGCCGCGCGCAGCGCGTCGGTCCGGCCGACCGCCTTGACCACGTAGGGCGGCGAGTAGACCCGGCCCTGGAGCAGCAGGGTGTTGCCGACGCAGCGGACGGCGCTGGTGGAGATCAGCCGCTGGTCCATCACCTGCACGCCCTCGGCGCCGCCGCGCCAGAGCGCGTTCACCACGGCCTGGATGTCCTGCTGGTGGATGACCAGGTCGTTGACGCCCGGCTCGGGCACCCCGGGGATGCGCGCGGTGGCGTTCGGCGGGGCGTCGTTGAGGGTGACGGTCAGACCGGGGCCCTGCAGCGGCTCCAGTGCGGCGGCGTCCCGGAGGGCGTCCTGCCGGGCGGTGTCGGCCGGGTTGCCGCCCTGCTGCTCGGTGAGCTCCTGCGAGCGGGCCTGGAGGTCGGCGAGCTGCGCCTGGGCCTGCTGGTTCTGGGAGCTGCGCTGGCGTATCACGTCGCTGAGGCTGAGCAGCGAGTTGTCGGTGCGCAGGTCGGTGCCGCGCGCCGTCTGCGCGCTGACGTAGAAGAGCAGACCGGCGAGCGCGAAGACGGCGCAGGTCAGGGCACGGCCGACAATTCGGGTGCCGGCGGCAGGGGTGCGGGACGGCTGAGGGGGAATCGACAAATTAGGCACCGTACCCTTATCTACTTCAGACCCGCCGAGCCACTACGCTAACGGACGCCGGTGGCATGTGCGGGGGCGGACCCCATAGCGTTCTCCTCGATCACCGCCGCCGGCCGCCTCACCCCCGCTGAACCCTGCGCGGTCTCACAGCGCATCGACAGGAGAGCCCCTCGTGCCGAAGTCTCGACTCCGCAAGAAGTCCGACTACACCCCGCCGACCACGGCCACGGTGAAGATCAGTTCGGGCCGCGGCTGGGTTGCCCCGTTGATGCTGGCCCTGTTCCTGGTCGGCCTGGTGTGGATCGTCACCTACTACGTGACCAGTGGCAGCTGGCCGGTCGAGAGCTGGCACAACTGGAACATCCTGGTCGGCTTCGGCTTCATCGCGGCGGGGTTCGGCGTCTCCACCCAGTGGAAGTGACGCCGGGGCTCCACCCCTGAGCGCATTCCGCCGCCCCGGAGGGTTCTCCTCCGGGGCGGCGTTCCGCCGTGTCCCGGCGCGGCGGCGACCGTGCGGTACGGCCCACGCGTACGGCCCGTCGCGGCGCGGCCGCCCGTTATGTGTGGATATCGTCCGCCGGTTATCCCGCTATCCCGCTTATCCACACGGTTATCCACACTGGGGAAAAGTCGCCGCAGCCTGTGGATAACTTGCGCCCCGGGCGCTTTCCACACCCTCGCGCGCCGTCCCCCGAATGCCGGATACGCACAGCGGGACACGCGTAGAACAGCAGTCCACGGGCGGTTCCCCCGATCGGCTGTGCACAGCACCCCACCCGCTGTGGACAAACGTCCGACGGCTCAGCCGCCGTAGCGGGCCATCCCCACCAGGACCATCAGCAGCACCAGGCTGGCCATCCCCGCGACCGTCAGCGACTGCACCAGCGTCCGGTGCTCCCGGGGGGCGTACATCAGCCCGACCGCGGTCAGCGCCCCGGCGACCAGCCCGCCGATGTGCGCGCGCCAGTCGATGCCGGACAGCGAGAACGTGATGACCAGGTTGAACACCAGCAGCGCGACCACCGGACCGAGCGGCGTCCTGGTCCGCTTGAACATCACCACGGTGGCGCCGAGCAGGCCGAAGAGGGCGCCGGAGGCCCCCAGCGAGTTCATGAAGTCGCCGGCCACCAGGAACGCGAACGCGCTGCCGGCCAGGCCGGAGAGCAGGTAGACGGCCAGGAAGCGGATCCGGCCGAGCGCCGCCTCCAGCGAGGGGCCGATCACCCAGAGCATCACCATGTTGGTGCCGATGTGCCAGAGCTGGACGTGCAGGAAGGTCGCGGTCAGCAGCCGGTACCACTGGTCGGGCCCGGCCGCGACGCCGTACGGGTAGCCGGTGATCTGCGGACCGACGCTGAACAGCGAGAGGTCCTCGGCCAGCCAGGGCTTGAGCACGTAGGCGGCCAGCAGGAAGACCACCAGGTTGATGCCGATCAGGGCCTTGGTGACCAGCGCGCCGTCCGCGGTCAGCTGGCCGCCGAACCGGGTGGTCGCCTTTCGTACCTCGCGGCCGGCGCCCTGGACGCACTCCGGGCAGTGGAAGCCCACCGACGCGCTCACCATGCACTGCGGACAGATCGGCCGGCCGCAGCGGGAGCAGCCGATACCGGTCTCCTGGTCCGGGTGCCGGTAGCAGCGCGCCGCGCCGGACCCGCCCCCGGGCCGCGGGGTGTGGTCCGTCGGCGGCCTGGGCTCGTCCGGGAGCATCAGCGGTTTCCCCTTCTCGCACGGTCTCGCTCGGTCTCGCGCGCCTGCATCGCGATCACGGCGGCGCTCCGCCGAACGGGAGACCACCGGGATCGCCAGCGTACTGCGGCGCGATCGGCGGCGGGGGCGCCCCGACCGGCCGGTTGCCCGCCCCGGAGCGACTCCCCCGCACCACCCGCCGCCCCGCGTACGGCCCACTCCGGAGTGCTGCCGGACAAATCAGGATGCATGATCAGCATTCAGGTGGATATGTGCATATAGGACGCCACCAGGAGGAGAGACTCGTGACCCGTTTGGACACAGCTCGTGAGACGGCCGGCAGGACCCGGGACACCCTCGCGCCCTACGCCGTCACCGCCAAGGAGACCGCGGTGCACTTCGCGGACGGCGCGAAGCAGCGGCTGGGCCCCGCCGTGGACGCCCTGGGCCCGAAGGCCGCCCACGCCGCCCAGAGCGCTCGCGTCCAGTACGCCAAGCACATCGCCCCCCAGCTCGGTCACGCCTTCGCCAGCCTGCCGCCCGACGCCCAGCAGAACGTCCTGAAGACCCTGCACCGCGCCCAGGAGGCCGCACTGGCGGCCAAGCTCAACGCGGCCCGCGCCACCGAGCAGGCCAGGTCCACCGTCGGCCCGCGGATCGCCCAGGCGGTCGACGACGCCCGCTCCGCCGTCGTGCCGGTCGCCCAGGAGGCACAGACCCGCGGCGCCGCCGCGGTGGCCGCCCTGCAGGGCCACGTGACCGCAGCCGAGATCAACGAGCTCGCCGCCCGGAACGCCCGGCGGGAGCACCGCAACGTCTGGGCCACCGGCCTGGCCGTGGCGGGCGCCGTCGCGATCGGCAGCGGCATCGTGATCTGGCAGTGGTGGCGCCACCACAGCAATCCCGAGTGGCTGGTGGAGCCCCCGGCCGACACCTCCGCCCCGTCCCGCCCCACCGGCGCCCACGCCGCGAGCACCGGCGGCGCTCCCGGCGGCACCGGCGGCACCGGTGGGCCAGGCGACGCCGGCGGCTCGGTGAACGGCTCCCCGGCCGGCTCCGCCCCCGAGGCGGCGGGTGAGGAGACCGCGGGCGGCGAGGCCGGTTCCAGGTCGGAGGCCGGCACCGCCGGCCCCAAGCCGGGCCCACCGCCCGGCAAGCCCGCCCCGGGCGACGACCGCCCCAAGCCGCACGACCCGCGCAAGCCGTACTGACCGGGTCCGCCGTCCCGGACCGCACCGGGACGCAGAACGGCGATCGGCCGCTGACCCGGATTCAGGTCAGCGGCCGATCGCCGTTCGAACTGTGGAGCTTAGGAGACTCGAACTCCTGACATCTGCCTTGCAAAGGCAGCGCTCTACCAACTGAGCTAAAGCCCCGCGGCGGCACCACGCGTACCGCCGGGCACTAGCGTACCGGGTTCCGGCCGGATTCCCACGCCCGATCCGGCACCTGCTGCCCGGACCGCGTGCGGGAACCCGGTGGAACCGGTCGCTCGACCGGCCCACCGGGCCCGGGAGACGCCGTGCGGCGCCTCCGAAGATCGTCGATCGTCAGATCGTCCGGGGCCTCAGCGACCGGCCGGGACCGGGTCGGTGGCCTCGGTCCACAGGTCCTGCTCGGCACGGTCCGCCTGGACCTGACGGTAGACAAAGAAGCCGCCGAGGGCGACCAGGGCGACCAGGAGAAGCTTCTTCACCGCGGGACCTCGTCCTTCTTGCGTAGCGGACTCAGCAGCCGTGCTCCGACCGGATTGGCCGGGCCGACGAGTCCATGAATTGTTTCGAGCACAAACGGGCTGCCGGGTGCCAGACTGCCCTTGCGGCCGATGATACACACCGGTGTCCCAATCGTGACCAGCCCACCGCTGCCTCCAACCAAGCCGTCCGGTCGAAGGATTGACGCCGCACCTTCTGTCGTACGGTCGGCCCGGCCGGTCACGGCCCCGAGCGCACCACTACGGCCTTTCCGGCCGCCAGGTCCACCCGCGTCCGTGGCGGGGCGCCCTCGCCCTCCTCGTCGCGCAGCATCAGCGTGCTGCGCCGCTCGTCGAGCTCGTGCTGCTTGCCGGCCGCGAACTGCGCGTGCAGCTGCTCGATGCCGGTCGCCGAGATCTGCCCCTCCCGGCCGGTCCCCCGCCAGGGGACCCGGCGGGACTTCCGCGCCCGCAGCGCCAGCTGGTCGACGAAGGCCACCGCGACCAGCGCGCAGACCAGTCCGGGGATGCTCATCGCCCAGAACACCGCCATCACACCACCGCCTCTCCGCCGGTGCCCCCACCTCCTACAACCCCCGGGAGGTGAGCAGGGTTCCGGCCGCGGGCCCCGGGAACGCCGAAGGGCCCGGAGCGAGATCGCTCCGGGCCCTTCGCGGTGGTGGGCCTAACAGGACTTGAACCTGTGGCCTCTTCCTTATCAGGGAAGCGCTCTAACCGTCTGAGCTATAGGCCCTTGCCGCACTGAAAGATTAGCGGACCGACGGCCGATCTCCAAAATCAGAATCGGCCGGGGCGCCGGCGGGGCCCTGCTGGTGGGGCGCGGTGGCGGAGCGGCGCAGCAGCCACTCCTCCCGGCTGGCCGGCAGCTGGGAGGCGCCGTCGGGGCCGGTGCGGACGGCGAGGATCTGGTTCACGCCGATCCGGTTCTCCTCGAAGGCGAGCGCGGAGGCCGCCATGTAGAGCCGCCAGACCCGGGCCCGGCCGCGGCCGGCCAGCCGGACCGCCTCCGTCCAGTGCGCCTCCAGGTTGGCCACCCACTCGCGCAGGGTCAGCCCGTAGTGCTCGCGCAGCGACTCGACGTCGCGGACCTCGAAGCCGGCCTCCTCCAGCCGGGCCACCGTGGAACCGACCGGGGAGAGCTCGCCGTCCGGGAAGACGTAGCGGTCGATGAACGGGCTGGGGCGGTACGCCTCGCCGGGGTGCTCGGGGCGGCGGGCGATCTGGTGGTTGAGCAGCCGGCCGCCGGGCGCCAGCAGCCGGTAGAGGCCCTCGGCGTAGACCCGGTACTGCTCGGTGCCGACGTGCTCGGCCATCCCGACGCTGGAGATCGCGTCGAACGGGCCGTCCTGGACCTCCCGGTAGTCCTGGAGCCGGATCTCCACCCGGTCGGCCAGCCCGGCCTCCGCGACCCGCCCGCGGGCCAGCGCGACCTGCTCGGCCGAGATCGAGACGCCGACCGCCGTGACGCCGTAGTGCCGGGCCGCGTGTAGCACCAGCGAACCCCAGCCGCAGCCGACGTCCAGCAGGCGCATCCCGGGCCGCAGGCCCAGCTTGCGGCAGATCAGGTCGAGCTTGGCCTCCTGGGCCGCCTCCAGGCTCTTGGCCGCGGGCTCCCAGTAGGCGCAGGAGTACACCATCGACGGGCCCAGGACGAGGCCGTAGAAGTCGTTCCCGACGTCGTAGTGGTGGCTGATGGCCGCGCGGTCGCGGCTGCGGCTGTGCCGCCGCCCCTGGGCCGTCCCGGCCTCCTCGGCCGGCGGGGCCGGATCCGGGCCCAGCGCGCCGGCCCGCAGCAGCGCCTTCAGCGCCTGGCGCCCCCTGGGGCCGAGGACGTCGGCCGGGCGCAGCCGGAGCCGGCGGATCTCCGGGCGCTCGGCGAAGTGCGCGACGGCCGTCAGCACCGCGTACAGGTCGGTGCCGGGGGCGAGTTCGAGGTCCCCGGAGACGTAGGCGCGGGCCAGGCCCAGCTCGCCCGGCTGCCAGAGCAGGCGGCGCAGTGCGCGGCGGTTGCGCAGCACGAGGGTCGGCGCCCCGGGCGGGCCGGCCACGCTGCCGTCCCACACCTGCACCCGCAGCGGCACCGGGACCCCCAGCAGCCCTTCCAGGGCCTCGACCAGTTGCCTTGCGAGCTGAGCCATCGCGCGCCTCCCGTCCAGCCGTACCTGCACCGCCGCACCTGCTCCGGCCCGGGCCGGGGCGGCCCGCGGCAGTCGGAAGCTCGGAACGAGCGCACCCAGCTAATCCCACCGCGGCGGAGGCCGATTCGGGCGGCGCGCCGCGGGGGCCGGCTGTCACCCGAATGCCGACGGGCCCCGCAGGCTGCAACAGCCTGCGGGGCCCGTCCATTCCGTCCGGGGACGGAGAACTGACCAGGGGTCAGCCGCCCGGCGGGGCGACCCGAGCCGGTCGTGCGCCGGCCGGGGTCAGTCCTCCTCGGCCAGGGTCAGCTCGATGCCGCCGGTGAAGCCGGCCGCCGCGTTGTAGATGAACGCCGAGAGCGTGGACAGCGCGGTCAGCAGCACGATGTCGACCACCGCGATCAGCGAGGTGAAGGTCATCACCTTGCCGAAGCCGACGTAGTCCATCAGGTTGATGCCGCTGTTCGGGGCCTCGCCGGCGGTGACCTCCAGGAGGGTCTTGCTCAGCGAGTCGAAGACGCCCAGCGAGTCCAGCGTCATCCACAGCACCGCGGCCGCGACGATGATGATGATCCCGACCGCCACCGACAGCAGGAAGCTGACCTTCATCACCGACCACGGGTCGGCCTTGGTCACCCGCAGCCGGGCCTTGCGGGTCCGGCCGAGGCCGACCCCGCCGGTGCTCGGCGCGGGCCGGCGCGCGGCGCCGCCCGCGACGGGCGTCCCGCCGGGCGGCGTGTTGCCGCTCACCCGGGTGCCGCGGGCCGGCGTCGGCTGGCCCTTCGCGTACGTGGTCGGCTGCGAGAAGCCGCCCGCGCCCGGCGCCGGCGCGTTCGGCGGCGGCGGCGTCGACTGGCCGCCGTAGGTCGCCCCGCCGCCCTGGCCCGCCGCACCGACCGGTGGCATCAGCGAGGTGGACGCGGAGGGGTGTTCGGCCGGGGGCTGCGGCACCCCGTACCCCCCGCCGCCCTGTGCTGCGCCCGGACGGCCGCCGGTGGCTCCTCCCGCAGCACCCGTGGCTCCACTCACCTGGTCCTCCCGCACTTCCCACCAGGGCGGCGGCGCCGCCCTGCGTCGTCACTCGTCATCCAGCGCCCGGCGGGATTGCCCGGAACTGGCCGGCGGCCGGTACCGGCGCGCCGTTACGCGCGACGGTACCGGCCGACGGTGTGGCGGTCAGGCCTGGGCCTCTTCGCCGTCCGCCGTCTCCGTACCCTCGGCCGCGGGGGACTCGGCGACTGCCGCCTCGTCCTCCGCCGACTCCTCGTCCTCGGCCTCCGCCTCGGCGTTGCGGGCCATGCCCACGACCGCGTCGCGCTTCCCGAGGTTGATCAGTTGGACGCCCATGGTGTCACGTCCGGTTTCACGAACCTCGGAAACCCTCGTGCGGATCACCCCACCCGAGAGGGTGATCGCCATGATCTCGTCGCTGTCGTCCACCACCAGGGCGCCGACCAGCGAGCCCCGGCCCTCGACGATCTTCGCCGCCTTGGTGCCGTAGCCGCCGCGTCCCTGGACACGGTACTCGTCCACGCCGGTGCGCTTGGCGTACCCGCCGTCGGTGGCCGTGAAGACGTAGGTGCCGGGCCGGACCACGTTCATCGAGAGCAGTTCGTCGTCCTCGCGGAAGGCCATGCCCTTGACGCCGGAGGTGGCGCGGCCGGTGGGCCGCAGCGCCTCGTCGGTGGCGGTGAACCGGATCGACTGGGCCTTCTTGGAGACCAGCAGCAGGTCGTCCTCGGCGGAGACCAGCTCGGCGCCGATCAGCTCGTCGTCCCGGCCCTCCTCGTCCTGCCGCAGGTTGATCGCGATCAGGCCGCCGGAGCGCGGGGAGTCGTAGTCCTTCAGCGGGGACTTCTTCACCAGGCCGGCCCGGGTGGCGAGGACCAGGTAGGGCTTGTCCTCGTAGGTGCGGATCGCCATCACCTGGGCGATGTGCTCCTCCGGCTGGAAGGCCAGCAGGTTGGCCACGTGCTGGCCGCGGGCGTCGCGCCCGGCGTCCGGCAGCTCGTAGCCCTTGGCGCGGTAGACCCGGCCCTTGTTGGTGAAGAACAGGATCCAGTTGTGGGTCGTCGTCACGAAGAAGTGGTCGACGATGTCGTCCTGCTTCAGCTGGGCCCCGCGCACGCCCTTGCCGCCGCGCTTCTGCGAGCGGTAGAGGTCGGAGCGGGTCCGCTTGACGTAGCCGCCACGGGTGATCGTGACGACGATGTCCTCCTCGGCGATGAGGTCCTCGATGGAGAGGTCGCCGTCGGACGGGATGAGGGTGGAGCGCCGCTCGTCGCCGTACTTCTCGACGATCGCGGTGAGCTCGTCGGCGATGATCCCGCGCTGGCGCTCCGGGGAGACCAGGATCGCGTTGTACTCGTCGATCTTGCGCTGCAGCTCGTCGTGCTCGTCGGTGATCCGCTGGCGCTCCAGGGCGGCCAGGCGGCGCAGCTGCATCTCCAGGATGGCGTTGGCCTGGAGCTCGTCGATCGAGAGCAGGCCCATCAGGCCGGTGCGGGCGGCGTCGGCGCTCTCCGAGGCCCGGATCAGCGCGATGACCTCGTCGATCACGTCCAGGGCGCGGAGCAGCGCGCGCAGGATGTGCGCCCGCTCCTCGGCCTTGCGCAGCCGGAAGGTGGTGCGGCGGACGATGACCTCGACCTGGTGGTTGACCCAGTGCCGGATGAAGGCGTCCAGCGACAGGGTCCGCGGCACGCCGTCGACCAGGGCCAGCATGTTGGCGCCGAAGTTGGTCTGCAGGTCGGTGTGCTTGTAGAGGTTGTTCAGCACGACCTTGGCGACGGCGTCGCGCTTGAGCACGATCACCAGGCGCTGACCGGTGCGCGAGGAGGACTCGTCGCGGACGTCCGCGATGCCGGCGATCCTGCCGTCCTTGACCAGGTCGGCGATCTTCAGCGCGAGGTTGTCCGGGTTGACCTGGTACGGCAGCTCGGTGATCACCAGGCACTGGCGGCCCTGGATCTCCTCGACCTCGACCACCGCGCGCATGGTGATCGAGCCGCGACCGGTGCGGTACGCCTCCTCGATCCCGCGGCGGCCGACGATCAGGGCGCCGGTCGGGAAGTCGGGGCCCTTGATCCGCTCGATCAGGGCCTCCAGCAGCTCCTCGTTGGGGGCGTCCGGGTGCTCCAGCGCCCAGAGCGCGCCGGAGGCGACCTCGCGGAGGTTGTGCGGCGGGATGTTGGTGGCCATGCCGACCGCGATGCCGGTGGCACCGTTGATCAGCAGGTTGGGGATGCGCGCCGGCAGGACGGTGGGCTCCTGCGAGCGGCCGTCGTAGTTGGGCGCGAAGTCGACGGTCTCCTCGTCGATGTCGCGCATCATCTCCATGGCCAGCGGCATCATCTTGCACTCGGTGTAGCGCATGGCCGCGGCCGGGTCGTTGCCCGGGGAGCCGAAGTTGCCGTTGCCGTCCACCAGCGGCATCCGCAGCGACCACGGCTGGGCCAGGCGGACCACGGTGTCGTAGATCGAGGTGTCACCGTGCGGGTGGTAGTTGCCCATGACGTCGCCGACGACGCGGGCGCACTTGTAGTAGCCCTTCTCGGGGCGGTACCCGCCGTCGTACATCGCGTAGAGCACGCGGCGGTGCACCGGCTTGAGGCCGTCGCGCACCTCGGGCAGCGCGCGGCTCACGATCACGCTCATCGCGTAGTCGAGGTACGAGCGCTGCATCTCGGTCTCGAGCTCGATCGGCTCGACCCGCATGGTGACCGCGGCGGCGGCCTCGGGGGTCTCGGGCTGCTCGCCTTCGGGACGGTTGTCGTCGACCACTGGTGGTCAGTTTCCTTTCACGCGGACTGGTACGTGCGGGGCCTGCGGGCAGGCGTCGTCACACGTCCAGGAAGCGGACGTCCTTGGCGTTGCGCTGGATGAAGGAGCGGCGGGCCTCGACGTCCTCGCCCATCAGGACGGAGAACAGGTCGTCGGCGCGGGCGGCGTCCTCCAGGGTGACCTGGAGCAGCAGGCGGTGGGCCTGGTCCATGGTGGTGACCCGGAGCTCCTCGGCGTTCATCTCGCCGAGACCCTTGAACCGCTGGATCGCGTCGTCCTTCGGCAGCCGGCGCCCGGCGGCCACGCCGGCCGCGATCACGGCGTCGCGCTCGCGGTCGGAGTAGACGTACTCGAAGTCGTCCTTGCCCCACTTGATCTTGTACAGCGGCGGCATCGCCAGGTAGACGTACCCGGCCTCGACCAGCGGCCGCATGAAGCGGAACAGCAGGGTGAGCAGCAGGGTGCGGATGTGCTGCCCGTCGACGTCGGCGTCCGCCATCAGAACGATCTTGTGATAGCGGAGCTTGGACTCGTCGTAGTCCTCCTGGATGCCGCAGCCGAAGGCCGAGATCAGCGCCTGGACCTCGGTGTTCTGCAGGACCTTGTCGATCCGGGCCTTCTCGACGTTCAGGATCTTGCCGCGGATCGGCAGGATGGCCTGGGTGCGCGGGTCGCGGCCCTGCTTGGCGGAGCCGCCGGCGGAGTCACCCTCGACGATGAAGATCTCGCACTCGGCCGGGTCCTTGGACTGGCAGTCGCTCAGCTTGCCCGGCAGCGAGGCGGACTCCAGCAGGCCCTTGCGGCGGGTCAGGTCGCGGGCCTTGCGGGCGGCGACGCGCGCGGTGGCGGCCTGGATGGACTTGCGGATGATGTCCGCGGCCTCGTTGGGGTTGCGGTCCAGCCAGTCGTTCAGGTGCTCGTGGACCACCTTCTGGACGAAGGTCTTCGCCTCGGTGTTGCCCAGCTTGTCCTTGGTCTGGCCCTCGAACTGCGGCTCCCCGAGCTTGACCGAGATGATCGCGGTCAGGCCCTCGCGGATGTCCTCGCCGGAGAGGTTGTCGTCCTTCTCGCGGAGCAGCTTCTTGTCCCGCGCGTAGCGGTTGACCAGACCGGTCAGCGCGGCGCGGAAGCCCTCCTCGTGGGTACCGCCGCCGTGCGTGTGGATGGTGTTGGCGAAGCTGTAGACGCTCTCGGTGTAGGAGGAGTTCCACTGCATCGCGATCTCCACCGAGATCGACTTGTCCTTGTCCTCCGCCTCGAAGTCGATGACCGAGGGGTGGATCACCTCGCCCTTGCGGGAGTTGAGGTGGGTGACGAAGTCGGCGATGCCGCCGTCGTACTTGTAGGTGACGGAGAGCGGGTTGCCCTCCTCGTCGGCGTGCTCCGGGCGCTCGTCGGTCAGCGCGATGGTCAGGCCCTTGTTGAGGAACGCCATCTCCTGGAACCGCCGGGAGAGCGTCTCGAAGGAGTAGACCGTGGTCTCGAAGATGTCCGGGTCGGCCCAGAAGGTCACGCTGGTGCCGGTGCGGTCGCTGGCCTCGTTCTTGGCCAGCGACGCGGTCGGCGCGCCCATCTTGTAGTCCTGCGTCCAGCGGTGGCCCTCGGTGTGGATCTCCACCGCGAGCCGGGTGGAGAGCGCGTTCACCACCGAGACGCCGACGCCGTGCAGACCGCCGGAGACCGCGTACCCGCCGCCGCCGAACTTGCCGCCCGCGTGCAGCACGGTGAGCACGACCTCGACGGCCGGCTTCTCCTGCCCGGGGACGATGCCGACCGGGATGCCGCGGCCGTTGTCGACCACCCGCACGCCGCCGTCCGCGAGGATCGTGACGTCGATGGTGTCCGCGTGCCCGGCCATGGCCTCGTCGACGGAGTTGTCCACGACCTCCTGCACCAGGTGGTGCAGGCCACGCTCACCGGTCGAGCCGATGTACATGCCGGGACGCTTGCGGACGGCGTCGAGGCCCTCCAGCACCTGGATGTTGCTGGCGTTGTAGGACTTCTCGCCCTGGTCGGTCTGGTCTGGGGTCTGGCTGGGGTTGCCGGAATCGGCCACGAAGCGCCCTCTCTGGCACAGCACGGGCCGCATCCCCGCCCCGTGTGGGCGGGCGTGCGACCACGGCGTTTCGACTCGGTTGCCACTAGCAACAGTGTTTGGCTCTCAGTCTACCGGTACGACTGACAGAGATGGGCGTTTGGCAGCCCCTGAGGGCAGATATGCCGCCCTGAATCCCCTCTGCACATGTCCCGATACTCGACCCGGGGGCCCAGGGCGCCAGGAAGGGCCGTCAGGGGTTCCGGAAGATCCCGGTCCGCTCGCCGCCCGGCCGGCCCGGCTCAGCCCCAGGTGTCGCCCGGCCCCTTGCTGCCCGGCGCGCGCAGCCGGCCGTAGCCGCGGACCGGCGCGGCCGGGCCCAGCACCTTGATGGTCCGGACCGTGCCGTGCCCCAGCTCGTGGTTCAGACGTGCCACCAACTGCCGCGCCAGCCAGCGGAGTTGTGTGGCCCAGGCGGTGGAGTCGCACTGCACGGTGAGTACCGCGGCGGTCTCGTCGTACGAGGTGGGCGAGCAGTGCGCGGCGATGTCCGGGCCGACGATCTGCGGCCAGCGGCCCATCACCCCGCCGACCGCCGCCGAGGACTCCCAGCCGCGCTCGGTCAGCAGCCGGTTCAGCGCGGCGCCCAGCGGCACCGGGTCGCGGCCGTCCGAACGCGCCCCGCTGCGCAGACCGGTCCGCTTCGCCTCGCGCTTCTCCCGGACCTGCTCACCGCGCTGCCGCGCCTGGGCCCGGGCCGCCCGCAGCGCCGAGCGGGCCAGGTCGGCCCCGGTCGGTTCGGCGACGCCCGACTGCGGGGACTGCTCGGCCGGCTCGCTCACGGCGATCTCCTATCCCCAGGCTGTGGACAACGGTGAGCCGTCCAGCGTACGGGAGCGGACGGTGGGCGGGTGGCCCGGGCGCGACCGGGGCACGGGCGGACCCGGTGTGGAAGAGGTGTGGAAAGAAAGGGGAGGGCCGGACGGCCGGAGCGGTCAGGCGTCGACGCGGCGCACGGCGCCGTCGGACACCGCGTAGCGGGCGCCGGCCAGCGCCTTCGGCACGTCCTCCGCGACCGCGGCGGTGACCAGCACCTGCTCGCCGCCGGCCACCAGCTCGGCCAGCCGGTCCCGCCGGGTGGCGTCCAGCTCGGCGAAGACGTCGTCGAGGATCAGCACCGGCTCGCCGCCGTCGGCGCGCAGCAGCTCGTACGAGGCCAGCCGCAGCGCCAGCGCGTACGACCAGGACTCGCCGTGGCTGGCGTAGCCCTTGGCGGGCAGCGGGCCGAGCCTGAGCACCAGCTCGTCGCGGTGCGGGCCGACCAGGGTCAGACCGCGCTCGACCTCCTGCCGGCGGACCGTCCGGAGGGCCTGGAGCAGCTGTTCCTCGGCCTGCTCGCGGCTGGTCGGCAGCTCGCCCTCGAAGGAGCTGCGGTACTCCAGCACGGTCTCCCCGCCGCCGGGGGCAAGCTGCCCGTAGGCGGCCGCCACCAGCGGCTGGAGGGCGGACACCAGCTGGATCCGGAAGGCGGTGAGCTCGGCGCCGGCGCGGGCCAGGTGGCCGTCCCAGACCTCCAGGGTGGAGAGGTCGGCGCCCTTGCCGCCGCCGGACCGGCGGGCCATCGCGGCGGTCTTCAACAGGGCGTTGCGCTGCTTGAGCACCCGCTCGTAGTCCTGCCGGACCCCGGCCAGCCGGGGGGCGCGTGCGGTCAGCAGCTCGTCCAGGAAGCGCCGCCGCTCCCCCGGGTCGCCCTTGACCAGGGCGAGGTCCTCCGGGGCGAAGAGCACGGTGCGCAGCAGGCCCAGCACGTCGCGCGGGCGGACGTTGTCCGAGCGGTTGATCCGGGCGCGGTTGGCCTTGCCGGGGGTGATCTCCAGCTCGACCAGGGTGGTCCGGGTGCCGGCCACCACCGAGGTGCGGATCACCGCCCGCTCGGCGCCGAGGCGGATCAGCGGCGCGTCGGTGGCCACCCGGTGGCTGCCCAGGGTGGCGACGTAGCCGATCGCCTCGACCAGGTTGGTCTTGCCCTGGCCGTTGGGACCGACGAAGGCCGTCACACCCGGGTCGAGGGGCACCTCGACCCCGGTGTACGACCGGAAGTCGGCGAGCGACAGGTGCGCGACGTGCATGGCTGTGGACTGCGCTCGCCTTCTGTGACGGTGCCCGCCGGGGGACGGTCCCCGTCCCCCGGCCGGTCGTGGACTTACTTCGACTCGACCGCGTGGCCGCCGAACTGGTTGCGCAGCGCGGCGATCATCTTCATCTGCGGCGAGTCCTCCTGGCGGGAGGCGAAGCGGGCGAAGAGCGAGGCCGTGATGGCCGGCAGCGGGACGGCGTGGTCGATCGCGGCCTCGACGGTCCAGCGGCCCTCGCCCGAGTCGGCGGCCCAGCCCTTGAGCTTGGCCAGGTGCTCGTCGTCGTCCAGGGCGCGGACGGCGAGGTCCAGCAGCCAGGAGCGGATGACGGTGCCCTCCTGCCAGCTGCGGAAGACCTCGCGCACGTCGGTCACCTCGGGGGCGGCCTCCAGCAGCTCCCAGCCCTCGGCGAAGGCCTGCATCATGGCGTACTCGATGCCATTGTGGACCATCTTGGCGAAGTGGCCGGCACCGACGGCGCCCGCGTGCACCGAGCCGAAGTCGCCCTCGGGCTTGAGCGCGTCGAAGACCGGCTTCACCAGGGCGACGTGCTCGGCGTTGCCGCCGTACATCAGCGCGTAGCCGTTCTCCAGGCCCCAGACGCCGCCGGAGACGCCGCAGTCGACGAAGCCGATGCCCTTGGCGGCCAGCGCCTCGGCGTGCTTGACGTCGTCGGTCCAGCGGGAGTTGCCGCCGTCGACCACCACGTCGCCGGGGGAGAGCAGCTCGGCCAGCTCGTCCACGGTCGCCTGGGTGGCGGCGCCGGCCGGAACCATGACCCAGACCACGCGCGGGCCCTGCAGCTTGGTGACCAGCTCCTGCAGGCTCTCGACGTCGGAGATGTCGGGATTGCGGTCGTAGCCGATGACGGTGTGGCCGGCGCGGCGGATCCGCTCGCGCATGTTGCCGCCCATCTTGCCGAGACCGATGAGGCCGAGCTCCATGACCAAGTCCTTACTTTGGTGACGTGCCTGCCGGCGGCGCCGTTGCCGCACAGCCTGAGCCTACGCGCTGAAGTACGAGGGCCTCCCCCGGTCGGAGCCCGACCGGGGGAGGCCGTCCACAGGCTGTGCACAGCCTGTGGGTAACGCGGAGGAGGTCAGCCGGAGAGGCGGACCGGCATGATCAGGTACTGGTAGGCCTCGTCCGCCTCGCTGTCCACCGCGGCCTTGCCGCTCAGCAGGGCCGGCTTGGTCGGCGTGGTGAAGCTCAGCTGGGCGTAGGCGGAGTCGATGGCCTTGAGGCCCTCCTCCAGGTAGCCCGGGTTGAAGGCGATCGAGATGTCGTCGCCTTCGAGGTCGGCGTCGATCCGCTCGGTCGCCTGGGCGTCGTCGCCCGAGCCGGCCTCCAGCGTCAGCACGCCCTGCTCGAAGTTGAGCCGGACCGGGGTGTTGCGCTCGGCGACCAGCGAGACGCGCTTCAGCGCCTCCAGGAAGGGCTGGGTCTGGATCGCCGCGACCGCGCTGAACTCGGTCGGGAAGAGGCTGCGGAACTTGGGGAACTCGCCCTCCAGCAGCCGGGTGGTGGTGCGGCGGCCGGCGCCCTCGAAGCCGATCAGGCCCTCGCCCGCGCCGCCCGAGGAGAGCGCGATCGAGACGTTGTCGCCGCTGCCGAGGGACTTGGCGATGTCCTGCAGGGTCTTGGCGGGCACCAGGGCGACCGCGGAGATGTCCTGCTGCTCGGGCTTCCACAGCAGCTCGCGGACGGCGAAGCGGTAGCGGTCGGTGGCGGCCAGGGTGATCCGGTCACCCTCGATCTCGACCCGCACACCGGTGAGCACCGGGAGGGTGTCGTCGCGGCCCGCGGCCACGGCGGCCTGGCTGACCGCGGAGGCGAAGACGTCGCCGGGGACGGTGCCGGTCGCGGTGGGCATCTGGGGCAGGGCCGGGTACTCGTCCACCGGGAGGGTGGGGAGGGTGAACCGGGAGCTGCCGCAGACCACGCTGACCCGCTGGCCGTCGGTGGAGATCTCCACAGGCCTGTTGGGAAGGTTGCGCGAGATGTCGTTGAGCAGCCGGCCGGAGACCAGCACGGTGCCGGCCTCCTCGATGTCGGCCTCCAGCTCGACCCGGGCCGAGACCTCGTAGTCGAAGCCGGACAGCGCCAGGCTGCCGTCCTGCGCCGTCAGCAGCAGGCCGGCCAGCACCGGCACCGGCGGCCGTGCCGGGAGGCTGCGGGCAGCCCAGGCCACCGCCTCCGCGAGGACGTCACGCTCCACCCGGAACTTCACCGGTAACCGCCTCCTGGATCGAGCGCTCCCGCTCGCACGTCTGGTTCTTCTGGTCTTGATCGTCGCTGCGGCTGTCCGTCGAGCTCTGCCGCTCCGCTTCCAGTCGCCGAGGACAGTCTGACGTACTCCACCGACAGACGGGGCAGACGGGCGGAAGCAACCCGAACGGATGTCGGGTCACGGTTGTCCACAGATTTCGCCCCCAGCCGCTTTTGAACGAGGCGATGGGTCTATAGGTGTAGTGGTAGTAGTAGGGCCTGTGGAAACCGTGGATAACCCCGTTTCCGCAGGTCAGACCCCGTTTTTTGTCCACAGTGGGTGTGGACGGCGGCTGTGGACGGACAGGGCCCGCTGTGGACAGCGGAGCGTTACCCACAGCCCACCGTGGGTATCCACAGGTTTTCCCCAGCGCTGTCCCCAGATCCTGGCACGGTTATCCACGGGGGCCGGTCAACATTTCGTGACGCCTTTCACACCAGGGCATGAACGCCGCCCCAAGGTTGTCGAACTGTGGACGCTCCTGTGGACAACCTGGGGATAACCCGGTCGGCCCTGGGGACAACCGGTGGACAACCCGAACGGCCCACTGACGGGACGCCAATTGTCCACACCCTGTGGATAACCGTTGTGCACAAGTCCACAGGCACCTGACCTGCGCGGAAGAGCGTAGCGGCGGGCGGCCTGTGGAGGAATTCTGGATAACTGCGGACTCCCCGGCCTGTGGACGGTGGAGAAGTGGCTCCGGCTGTGGACAACGGCCCACTGCGCCGATCGGGTTCGAATACCCGGTCAGATGTTCGGCGCGACCTGTGGACTGGCGGAGCGTCCGTCGTCGAGAACCCTGCCCAGCGAATCGCCGACCCACACCTGTGGATATGCGGAAAGGGCGTCAGGATCGCTCCTGACGCCCTTTCCGGGGCCTTGTGCGGGGTCCGTGCGGGCCGCGGGCCGGACCTAACTCTTGATGCGGTTGGTCAGCTCGGTGACCTGGTTGTAGATCGAGCGCCGCTCGGCCATCAGCGAGCGGATCTTGCGGTCCGCGTGCATCACCGTGGTGTGGTCGCGGCCGCCGAACTGCGCGCCGATCTTCGGCAGCGAGAGGTCGGTGAGCTCGCGGCAGAGGTACATGGCGATCTGGCGGGCCGTCACCAGGACCCGGCTGCGCGAGGAGCCGCAGAGGTCGTCCACGCCCAGCCCGAAGTACGCGGCGGTCTGCTGCATGATGACCTGCGCGGTGATCTCCGGGCCGGCGTCCTCGTCCCCGCCCGGGATCAGGTCCTTGAGGACGATGCCGGCCAGCTCCAGGTCCACCGGCGCCCGGTTGAGGTTGGCGAAGGCGGTGACCCGGATCAGGGCGCCCTCCAGCTCCCGGATGTTGCGGGTGATCCGGGACGCGATGAACTCCAACACGTCCGCCGGCGCGTTCAGTTGCTCCTGGATCGCCTTCTTGCGCAGGATCGCGATCCGGGTCTCCAGCTCCGGCGGGGTGACGTCGGTGATCAGCCCCCACTCGAAGCGGTTGCGCAGCCGGTCCTCCAGCGTGGTCAGCAGCTTGGGCGGCCGGTCGGACGAGAGGACGATCTGCTTGTTGGCGTTGTGCAGGGTGTTGAAGGTGTGGAAGAACTCCTCCTGCGTGGACTCCTTGCTCGCCAGGAACTGCACGTCGTCCACGAGCAGGATGTCCATGTCCCGGTAGCGCTTGCGGAAGGTGTCCGCCTTGCCGTCCCGGATCGAGTTGATGAACTCGTTGGTGAACTCCTCCGAGGACACGTAGCGCACCCGGGTCCCCGGGAAGAGGCTGCGCGAGTAGTGCCCGATGGCGTGCAGCAGGTGGGTCTTGCCCAGCCCGGACTCGCCGTAGATGAAGAGCGGGTTGTACGCCTTGGCCGGGGCCTCGGCGACCGCCACCGCCGCGGCGTGCGCGAAGCGGTTGCTCGCGCCGATCACGAAGGTGTCGAAGAGGTACTTGGGGTTGAGCCGGGCGGCCGGCTCGTCCTTGCGCGAGCCGCCGGCCGGGGGAGCACCGGGCGGGGCGGGCACACCGGGCACCGCGGGCCGGTCGGTGGCGCGCTCGGCCGGCGCCTTCTCCGCGGCGCGGCCGGCCGACGGGCGGGCGCCGGGGGTGCGGCGGCCGGAGCCGGTACGCGGGTGCTCACCGGGGCCGGGGCCGTAGGCGCCGCCGAAGAGGTCGCCCTGGGTGGTCGCGGGCGGTCCGGGGACCGGCCGGTGCGGGCGCGGGGCGGGCTCGGGCTCGCCGTAGCCGTCGTGGTCCTCCCAGGACGGCTGCGGGGCCGGACCGCCGTAGGGCGCCGGCTGGCCCGAGCCGTACGGGGGCGCCGGGTGCTCACCGTAGCCACCGGGGCTGCCGTACGGCTCCTGCTCGTACTCGGGGTAGTCGGGCTCGGAGTAGTCGGACTGGTAAGACCGCCCGTACCCCTGGTGACCCTGGTGGCCGGGGGCGCCGTACTCGGGGCCGCCCTCGGAGCGCGGGTAGGGCTCGACGGCCGGCGGCTCGGCGGGTGCCGGGGCGGGGGTGGTGGGCGCGGCGTTGGCGTCGACCATCACGGCGATCCGGACCGGACGGCTGAGCTCGCGGCTGAGCGCCTCGGTCAGCTGCGGCAGCAGCCGGCCCTCCAGCACCTGCTTGGCCCGCTCGTTGGGGGTGGCCAGCAGGGCGGTGTCGTGCATCATCCACATCGGCTGGGTGCGCTGCACCCACTGCTTGTCCATCTCCCCGATGTCCGGGTCGCTGACCAGCCGCTCGACGACCCTCGCCCAGACCGGGACGAGGTCGCTGTTGACATCAGCCACTGGTGCACGCTTTCTCGGTTCCCCGCGGCTCCAGCAGGGGTGGTGGATCAGGAGACTGTGGATCGGGGGCCGTCTACGCAGAACAAACCAGACAAGTCCTGCAACGGTAGTCAGCGAACTGGGCCGGATCAAGTCGTTGTCCACAGGCTGTGGGCGACGGGCGGATCCGGTGGGTACGAGCCGCCGCGCACAGACGGCTGGTTTGACCCTCGTGCCCCGTCCCGCGTACCGTATCGAGGTCGAGTTGTCGATGGCCGCTGCCGCATGTCCGCGGGTCCACCCGCTCCATAAGGCGCGCAGCACGGGCGCCGTGGATTGCCTCAGACCCCAGCCGAACTGGGGCGATGGGCCGGATTTCCGTAACAGGGGAGATCACGCGGACGCACGGTGACGGCCAAGCGACTCCCCGTCATCCTACGATTCACCTCAGGAGCCCCCGAGTGAGCAAGCGCACCTTCCAGCCGAACAACCGTCGCCGCGCGAAGACCCACGGCTTCCGGCTGCGTATGCGTACCCGCGCCGGCCGCGCCATCCTGGCCGCCCGCCGTGGCAAGGGCCGCGCCAGCCTGTCCGCCTGATCCGCGCCAGAGTCTGTTGTGCTGCCCTCCGAGAATCGGCTGCGGCGGCGCCAGGACTTCGCGACCGCGGTGAAACGCGGTCGCCGGGCCGGCCGGCCCCTGTTGGTCGTCCATCTCAGCAGAGACGGTGACCCCGGGGCGCAGGCCGACCGGACGAGCGACTCCCGCCCGCACGTCGCCGAGGGGACTCCTTCGGCGCGTGCGGGTTTCGTCGTGAGCAAGGCCGTCGGTCCGGCGGTCGTCCGCAACCTGGTCAAACGCCGACTGCGCCACCTCGTACGTGATCGCCTGTCCAGGCTGCCCGCCGGTAGCCTGATAGTGGTGCGTGCGCTGCCCCAGGCCGCGTCCGCCTCGTACCAGGACCTGGAACGCGACCTGGACGCGGCGCTGAAGCGATTGCTGAAGGCGGAGCCCGCCGCTGCGGCGCCGACGGGAGCAGGGCGATGAAGTACCTGCTGATGGGTCTGATCAGGGTGTACCAGTGGACCATCAGCCCACTGCTCGGTCCGGTGTGCCGCTACTACCCCTCCTGCTCGCACTACGGCTACGAAGCCGTGAGGGTGCACGGGGCGGTCAAGGGCGGCGGCCTGACCGCCTGGCGCATCCTGCGCTGCAATCCGTGGACGCCGGGCGGGGTCGATCACGTCCCGCCGCGCAAGCACCCGGTGTGGCACCGCCGACTGCGCGACCTGCTGAACAGCAGGTCCGCGGTCGATCAGCCGGTGACCACGCCCCCCGCCGGTCCGGACCCCGAGGGCCCGGCGACCATTGGTCCCGTGGGGCCGATCCCAATGTCCAAGGAGCCTGACCGGTGACCTTCTCCTTCCTGAATCCCCTGTACACAGCGGTGTCCTGGATCATCGTCCAGTTCCACTCGCTGTACAGCCACGTCTTCGACCCGAACGGTGGCTGGGCCTGGGGTCTGGCCATCGCCTCGATGGTGGTCGTCATCCGGATCTGCCTGATCCCGCTCTTCGTGAAGCAGATCAAGGCGACCCGGGCCATGCAGGCGATCCAGCCGAAGATGAAGGCCATCCAGGAGCGCTACAAGAACGACAAGCAGCGCCAGTCCGAAGAGATGATGAAGCTGTACAAGGAGGCGGGTACCAACCCGTTCTCCAGCTGCCTTCCCATCCTCGTCCAGGCGCCGTTCTTCACCGCCCTCTACGGCGTGCTCGCCAAGGTCGCCGACGGCAAGCCGATCGGTGTCATCGACGGCGCCACGCTGGACAGCGCCCAGCAGGCCCACATCTTCGGTGCGCCGCTCTCCGCGACCTTCGTGGGCAGCTCCGAGGTCAGCGTCAAGATCGTCGTCGCCGTGATGATCGTCCTGATGTCGCTGTCGCAGTTCATCACGCAGCGCCAGCTGATGACCAAGAACGTGGACCTCACGGTCAAGACGCCGTTCATGCAGCAGCAGAAGATGCTGATGTACGTCTTCCCGATCATGTTCGCCGTGATGGGCATCAACTTCCCCGTTGGTGTGCTGGTCTACTGGCTGACCACCAACGTCTGGTCGATGGGCCAGCAGCTGATCGTCATCCGCAACAACCCGACTCCGGGCAGCAAGGCCTGGGACGAGCGCCAGGCGCGGCTGAAGAAGGCCGGCCGGCTCAACCCGGACGGCACCGTGATCAAGGGCGCCCTCTGGGGCCTGCTGCCCCCGAAGAAGTCGGCCCCCGCGTCGGCCGAGGCCGTCGTCGAGGACGCGGTGCACGTGCGCCGCCAGCAGCCGCGCAAGCAGACCAAGTCGCAGCGCCAGCACAGCGGCGGTCCGACCGCGAGCCTGACCAAGGACGCCCCGGCCGAGTCGGCCCAGGCCGTTCCGGCCGACTCCGGCCAGGCCGTCCCGGCCGAGTCCGGCAGCAGCAAGCCCGCCGCCGCCCGACCCGCCGGCGGTAAGCCGGCCCCGGCCCGGCAGAGCGGTCGGCAGCAGCCCCGGCGCGGCGGCCAGGGCGGCCAGCGGCCGAAGAAGAAGTCCTGACCCGACCGGACCCGGACCGTCCCGGCGGCCCACGAACCTCGTTCCCGGCCCACCACCCGGGCCCATCCCCGAAGGAGTCCATCAGTGACGGAAGGCACCACCTCCGCCGTCGAGGTCGAGGCCGCTGCCAGCGCCGACGAGGGCCTCATCGCCCGTCTGGAGCAGGAAGGCGACATCGCGGCGGACTACCTGGAGGGTCTGCTCGACATCGCCGACCTCGACGGTGACATCGACATGGACGTCGAGGGCGACCGCGCCCTGGTCTCCATCGTCAGCGACGGCAACGACCGCTCGCTGCAGCGCCTGGTCGGCCAGGACGGCGAGGTGCTGGAGGCGCTGCAGGAGCTGACCCGGTTGGCTGTCCACCGGGAGACCGGCGAGCGCAGCCGCCTCATGCTGGACATTGCCGGCTTCCGGGCCCGCAAGCGTTCGGAGCTGGCCACGCTCGGCGCCCAGGCGGCCGAGCAGGCGAAGAGCACGGGGGAGCAGGTCAAGCTGCGGCCGATGACGCCGTTCGAGCGCAAGGTCGTCCACGACGCGGTGGCCGCGGCCGGTCTGCGCAGCGAGTCGGAGGGCGAAGAGCCCCAGCGGTGCGTGGTCGTGCTGCCGGTCTGAGCCCGGAGTCGACGACGGCCGCCCCGGCGGTCGGCGGTCTTCAAGAGGACGCGACCCCGTCCGCTTCGTGCGGGCGGGGTCGCCGTCCCTCCGCCGGGTGTCACGGCCCGGCGGGGAGATGTTTCACGTGAAACGGTGTGAAGAGCGGGTCGGTGGATCCGGGGAGCGGAGAGGTCGAGATGGACACGGAGAGCGCGGCTGCCGGTGAGCCGGTGACGGGCGTCGGCGGTTCGGCCGCTGAGGGCCCGGCCGGTTCCGCCCAGGCGGACCAGGCCGGCGAGGGCCAGGTCGCCGACGGCGCGGCGGCCGCGGAGCTGACCGAGGCCCCGCCGGTGGCACGGGAGGTCTTCGGCGACCGCTTCGACGCCGCGGTCCGCTACACCGAGCTGCTGGCCACGGCCGGCGTCCGGCGCGGGCTGATCGGCCCGCGCGAGGTGCCGCGGCTCTGGGACCGCCACGTGCTGAACTGCGCGGTGCTGGCCGAGCTGCTGCCGCCCGGTTCCACCCTGTGCGACGTCGGTTCGGGGGCCGGGCTGCCCGGCATCCCGGTCGCGCTGGCCCGCCCGGACGTCTCGGTGACGCTGCTGGAGCCGCTGCTGCGCCGGACCACCTTCCTGGAGGAGGTCGTCCGCGAGCTGGGGCTGGAGAACGTCACCGTGCTGCGCGGCCGGGCCGAGGAGATGGTCGGCAAGCTGGCCGTGGACGTGGTGACGGCCCGCGCCGTGGCTCCGCTGGAGCGGCTGGCCGGCTGGGGTCTGCCGCTGCTGCGTCCGCACGGCCAGATGCTGGCGCTCAAGGGCGACAGCGCCGAGCAGGAGCTGGCGGAGTCGCGGGCCGGGCTGGCCAAGCTCGGCGCGGTCGAGTGGTCGGTCATCTCGGTCGGCGAGGGCACCCTGGAGACCTCGACCCGGGTGGTCCAGGTCAAGGCCGGGGAGAGCCCCGGCGGGGTGAAGGCCGCCACCCGGCGGGCCAAGGCGGCCCGGGCCGGGCGCACCGCCGGTGCCGCCCGGGGCGCCGAGCGCGGTCGGGGCGGGCGGCGCCGCGGCCGCTGACGCGGGTGACGCTCGACACGGGCGGGTGGTCCTCCGGACCGCCCGCCCGTTGGTCGTTTCGGGGGACAACCCGGCAATCGGAGTGTCGCACCGTCAGAAATCCGACATTGCGGGCATGGTGTTTCACGTGAAACGTCGCTCCCTGCTTTCCGGAATCCTCTCTCGCAGCCGGGCGGCGACTGTTGCCGCTCCGGTTTCACGTGAAACACTGAGCCCCATGCAGGACTCGGAGACCATCGACCAGATCGATGACACGCCCATCGCGCGTGCTGCCCAGGCTGCGGTCCAGGCGATCGGCCGGGCGGGCGAGGGGCTGCCCCGGCCCGCCGCGACCAGGGTGATCGTCGTCGCCAACCAGAAGGGCGGGGTGGGCAAGACCACCACCACCGTCAACCTGGCCGCCTCGCTCGCCATGCACGGACTGCGCGTCCTGGTGATCGACCTCGACCCGCAGGGCAACGCCTCCACGGCGCTGGGCATCGACCACCACGCCGAGGTGCCGTCGATCTACGACGTCCTGGTGGAGGGCAAGCCGCTGGCCGACGTGGTGCAGCCGGTGGTGGACGTCGAGGGGCTCTTCTGCTGCCCCGCCACCATCGACCTGGCCGGCGCGGAGATCGAGCTGGTCTCGCTGGTGGCCCGGGAGAGCCGGCTCCAGCGCGCCATCGCCGCCTACGAGCAGCCGCTGGACTACATCCTGATCGACTGCCCGCCCTCCCTCGGCCTGCTGACGGTCAACGCCCTGGTGGCCGGCCAGGAGGTGCTGATCCCGATCCAGTGCGAGTACTACGCGCTGGAGGGGCTCGGTCAGCTGCTGCGCAACGTCGAGCTGGTCCGGGCGCACCTCAACCCCGGGCTGCACGTCTCCACCATCCTGCTCACCATGTACGACGCGCGCACCCGGCTGGCCGCCCAGGTCGCCGAGGAGGTCCGGACGCACTTCCAGCAGGAGGTGCTGCACACCGCGATCCCGCGCTCGGTCCGCATCTCTGAGGCGCCGAGCTACGGGCAGACGGTGTTGACCTACGATCCGGGTTCGACCGGTGCGCTCTCCTACCTGGAGGCCGCCCGGGAGCTGGCGATGCGCGCGGCGGGCGTCGCCGGGGCCGCCGGCTCGCTGGTGGGCCAGCAGCGCGACGGCCAGCAGAACGGCCGGCCGCAGGGCGTCGGCGAGACGGGGCACGGCGCCCCGATGGCACAGCACGGTACGACGGAGGGCAATCGGTGAGTGGTCGCAGGGGTCTCGGACGTGGGCTCGGGGCGCTGATCCCGGCCGCCACACCGGCGGCCGGCGGGGCGGCGCAGCCCGCGACCGCCACGCCCGCGCCGGGCTCGACGGTGCCCGTGGTGACGGTGTCGCCGACCGCGGTGCCGGTGCTGCCGACCGGGCGGGGCACGGTGGCCGCCAAGGTCGCCGCGGAGAGCCTGCGGGGGCAGGCCGACCGGGCGGCCGAGTCCGCCGGGTCGGAGCTCGCCCCGGTGGACGGCGCGCGCTTCGCGGAGCTGCCGCTGGACGCGATCACGCCCAACCCGTGCCAGCCCCGCGTGGTCTTCGACGAGGACAAGCTGGCCGAGCTGGTCGCCTCGATCAAGGAGGTGGGCCTGCTCCAGCCGGTGGTGGTGCGGCAGGTCTCGCCCGAGCGCTTCGAGCTCATCATGGGCGAGCGGCGCTGGCGGGCCTCCCGGGAGGCCGGTCTGGAGCGGATCCCGGCGATCGTCCGGGCCACCGAGGACGACAAGCTGCTGCTGGACGCCCTGCTGGAGAACCTGCACCGGGCGGAGCTGAACCCGCTGGAAGAGGCCGCCGCCTACGACCAGCTGCTGCGGGACTTCTCCTGCACCCATGACGAGCTGGCGGACCGGATCGGCCGCTCGCGCTCGCACGTCTCGAACACGCTGCGGCTGCTGAAGCTGTCGCCGGCCGTGCAGCGGAGGGTCGCCGCCGGGGTGCTGACCGCGGGCCACGCCCGGGCGCTGCTCGGGGTGCCGGACGGCGAGCGGCAGGACCAGCTGGCCCGGCGGATCATCGCCGAGGGCCTCTCGGTGCGGACCACCGAGGAGATCGTCGCGGTGATGGACCGCGAGGAGAAGCCGGCGCGGGCGGCCGGGCCGAAGGCGGGCAAGCTGCTCTCCCCGGCCTTCAACGACCTGGCGAGCCGGCTCTCCGACCGCTTCGACACCCGGGTCAAGGTCGAGGTCTCGCAGCGCGGCGGCAAGCTGGGCAAGGGCAAGGTCGTGCTGGAGTTCGGCTCAGTGGAGGACCTCAACCGGATCCTGGACAGTCTGGCCCCCGGCGAGGACGGGCTCCGGCTGTCGCAGGGCTGATCGGCTGTCGCAGGGCTGATCGGGCCGAGGGCGCTACCCGGTGGGTGCATGTTCCACGTGAGCGGTGTTTCACGTGAAACATGCACCCATCGGCGTTCGGGGGGAATGCTCGACTGTGGAGTGGACGAGGAGGTGCGGGGCATGGGACGCCGGATCGCTCCGCTGACACTGGACAACCTCGCGGATCTGCCGACGACGTGCCGCTCCTGCGTGTTCTGGGAGCTGGATCCGGTCAGTGGACGGGCGGCCGTGGAGTCGGGCAAGCCCGAGCTGGAGAAGGAGGGATGGATCTCCGCGGTCCTGTTGGAGTGGGGCTCCTGCGGTCGGATCGTCTACGTGGACGACGTCCCGGCGGGCTTCGTGCTCTACGCCCCGCCCGCGTACGTGCCGCGCTCGCAGTCCTTCCCGACCAGTCCGGTCTCGCCGGACGCGGTTCAGCTGATGATCAGCCGGGTGCTGCCGGGCTACCAGCGGCAGGGGCTCGGCCGGGTGCTGGTGCAGACCGTGGCCAAGGATCTGGTGGGCCGCGGGGTGAAGGCGATCGAGGCGTTCGGTGCGGTCGGCCGGCAGCCGACGAGCTGCGTCCTGCCGGCGGAGCACCTGCTCGCGGTGGGCTTCAAGACGGTCCGGCCGCACCAGCGCTACCCGCGGCTGCGGCTGGAGGCCCGGACCACGCTCTCCTGGCGCGGGGACGTGGAGGTCGCGCTGGAGCGGCTCCTCGGCGGGGGCCGCAAGGAGCCCGCGCTCCGGCCGTTCTAGGGCCGGCCGCTCCAGGGCCGGACAGGGCCTGGGCGGGCAGCCGGGTCGGTACGCAACGACGAGGGCGGGGCTCCCGGTGGGGAGCCCCGCCCTCGTGGCGTTGAGGTCGTCCCGGTCGCAGCCGGGCCGGAACCTCGGTGAACCCGACTAGATGAACTCGGCGAGCTCGCGCAGCAGCGCGGCCTTCGGCCGGGCACCGGTGATCGACTTCACCGGCTCGCCGCCCTTGTAGACGATCAGGGTCGGGATCGAGATGACGCCGTACTGCGCGGCGGTCTGCTGGTTGGCGTCGACGTCCAGCTTGGCGATGGTCAGCTTGTCGCCGTGCTCGGCCGCGATCTCGTCCAGGATCGGGGCGACCTGGCGGCACGGGCCGCACCAGGTGGCCCAGAAGTCGACCAGTACGGGCTTCTCGCTCTTCAGGACGTCGGTCTCGAACGTCTTGTCGGTGACGGTGGTGGTGGCGCCGGCCACGGGGACTCCTCGGGATCGAACGGAGGGGGCTGCTGCCAGGTGAACAACGGGCGGGCCCGTTCTGTTTCTGCCTGGCGGGTGCGGGGTGGCGCGGTGGTGTTTCACGTGAAACACCACCGCGGGGTGGATCGGGTGGAGCTCAGACCGCGACGGTGGCGGCCTGCGCCTCCAGGTCGTCCAGCGCGGCCAGGTAGCGCTCGGCGTCCAGCGCGGCGGAGCAGCCGGTGCCGGAGGCGGTGATGGCCTGGCGGTAGGTGTGGTCGACGACGTCGCCGGCGCCGAAGACGCCCGGGACGTTCGTCCGGGTGGAGGGGGACTCGACCTTGAGGTAGCCCTCGGCGTCGAGCTCCAGCTGGCCCTTGAACAGCTCGGTGCGCGGGTCGTGGCCGATCGCGATGAACAGGCCGGTGACGGCCAGCTCGCGGGTCTCGCCGGTGGTGGTGTCGCGCAGGGTGACGCCGGTCAGCTTCGGGTCGCCGTGGATCGCCTCGACCGCGCTGTCCCACTCGAAGCGGATCTTCGGGTCGGCGAAGGCGCGCTCCTGCATCGCCTTGGAGGCGCGCAGGGTGTCCCGGCGGTGGATGATCGTGACGCTGCGGGCGAAGCGGGAGAGGAAGGTCGCCTCCTCCAGGGCGGTGTCGCCGCCGCCGACCACGGCGATGTCCTGGTCGCGGAAGAAGAAGCCGTCGCAGGTGGCGCACCAGGAGACGCCGCGGCCGGAGAGCTTGTCCTCGTTCGGCAGGCCGAGCTTGCGGTGCTGGGAGCCGGTGGTGACGATCACGGCGCGGGCCTTGTGGACGTTGCCCTCGGAGTCGGTGACGGTCTTGACGTCGCCGGTGAGGTCGACCGCGACGATGTCGTCCGGGACCAGCTCGGCGCCGAACCGCTCGGCCTGGGCCCGCATGTTGTCCATCAGCTCGGGGCCCATGATGCCGTCCCGGAAGCCGGGGAAGTTCTCCACCTCGGTGGTGTTCATCAGCGCACCGCCGGCGGTGACGGCGCCCTCGAAGACCAGCGGCTTGAGGGAGGCACGGGCGGTGTAGAGCGCAGCCGTGTAGCCGGCCGGGCCGGAACCGATGATGATCACGTTACGGACGTCGCTCACTGCATCTCCTGGTTCGCATCGCGACCCGCGCTAGGTGCGGGGAGGGCGGTCCTGCTCCGCCGCCCGGGACAACGACTGACCAGTCTCCCGCATTCCCAGGCGAATCCGTACCAGGTGCCCGCAGTGTGGGAGCGCCGGCAGCCCCGGGGCTGGATCGCACGGGGCCGGTCCGCCGATCCGCCGTGGAATGCCCGACGTGCGATTCCGGCCGTGGACACCGGCCTTGGTGAGCCCCTTCCGGTGGGCGGGCCGGGCGGCCGTACCTACCGACGGGTTCAGCGGGCGTCGACGGTGTGGTGCGCCAGGACCGGCCCGCAGTCGGGGGAGCGCAGGTAGACGTCGAGCTGATCGGGCCGGCCGGGCACCCCGTACACCAGGAGCTCGGCCGGGGCGCCGGCGTAGCTGCCCCGGTCGGTGGCGAGCAGCGGGGCGTCGGCGGGCGCGGGCGCCGGGCAGGCCGGGGAGCTCTGGCCGCCGGCGATGCCCGGTTGCGCGTCGGCGGGCGGTGCGCCGCCGGTCGTGGTGGAGGGCCTCGCCGGCTTGACCGGGCCGTCGGTGGTCGGGCCGGTGCCGGCGAGCAGGTGCCGCACCTGGTCCGCCAGCTGGTCGTCGCGGTAGACGGTGCCGCCGCCCGCCTGTTCGGCCTTGGGGCTGCGGGCGGGCCCGGCGCTCGCGGCGGGGCTCGGCACGGCGCCGGCCGCGGGGGCGCCGACCGAGACCGCGGCGGTGTCCGTGGCGGTCCGGTCGGGCATGGAGAGCAGCAGTGAGCCACCGAGGCCGGCCCCGATCAGGACGGCGGCCGCACCGAGCAGCAGGCCGAACCGGCGACGCCGCGGCCGGGCGCGGCCCGGTCCCGTGCCCGCCGACGGGCCGGCCGGGCGGCCGGGTGGGCGGCCGGATGGGGCGAGGGGCGCCGAGGAGGGGCCGGGGGCGGGTCGGGACGGGGTGGCCGGGGCCGTGCCCTCCCGGTGGCCCCGGGCGGCCTTCCGGGCGCTCTGCGGGCCTGCGGCGGGCCCGTCGGCGCCGTCGTCGGTACGGCGCTCGGCCGCACCGCGCTCGGCGGCGTCGTGCTCGGCCGCGTCGCGCTCGGCCACCGCCGCCGCGAGGGCGGCGTCCAGCCGGGCGGCCACGTCGGCGGGCACCGTCGGCGGCTCGACGGAGCCCAGCAGTGCCCGGACCTCGCCGAGGGCCTCGACGGTCCCACGGCACTCGGCGCAGCCGTCCAGGTGCCGCCGGAGCGCCTCGGTCCCGGCGGCGGACTCGATCAGCCCCTCGGCCAGGTCCGCCAGCTCGTCGTCGGAGGGGTGCGCCGCGGTGGGCTCGGGGGAGGAGAGGGGGGCCGTCATCGCGTGCTCGCATCTCCTTCCAGAACCGGCCGGGCGGTGTCCGGGCCTGTCCTTCTGACGGTACGGGCGCCGGTCGGGTTCCCCGGTGGGGCGGTTCCGCCCCGGGGCGCGGGGGCGGTGCCGCCGGCCCCCCGCTCGGTTTCACGTGAAACGGCGCCCGCCGCCGGTGCCGCGCCGTCCGTGCGGACGCCGTCCTCGCGGAGGTGGCGGACCAGTGGCAGCAGCCGGGCCCGGCCCCGGGCGCAGCGGCTCTTCACCGTCCCCACTGGCACGCCCAGTACCTCGGCGGCCTCCGCGACCGGGTAGCCCTGCATGTCGACCAGGACCAGCGCGGCCCGCTGCTCGGCCGGCAGCTCGGCCAGCGCCGCCGCCAGCTCCCGGTGCACCTCGGCCCGGACCACCGGGGAGTCGGCCGGCTCGGCCGAGCCGACCAGGGCGTCCAGCCGCTGCGGGTCGTCGTCCAGCGGGTTGGTGCGGCGGGTGGCGGTGCGCCGGGCGCGGTCCAGGCAGGCGTTGACCACGATCCGGTGCAGCCAGGTGGTGACGGCCGAACGGCCCTGGAAGGTGTGGGCGCTGCGGAACGCCGAGACCAGGGCGTCCTGGAGCGCGTCGGCGGCCTCCTCGCGGTCGCCGAGGGTGCGCAGCGCGACCGCCCAGAGCCGGTCGCGGTGGCGGTTCACCAGCAGGCCGAAGGCGTCCCGGTCGCCGGCGACGTGCCGGGCGAGCAGCGCCGCGTCGTCGTCCACCCGGTCCGCGCCGTCCGTCACTGCCACCCCTCGTGGTGCCGTCGTTGTCCTGGCGCCGCCGCCGGTCAGCCGAAGACCTTGACCTCGGCGACGTAGCCGCGGAACTTGCCGTCCGTATCCTTCGGCAGGCTGGTGAGCCAGATCAAGAGGTAGCGGGTGGTGACCGGGCTCTCCAGGGTGAACTCGGCGCCGGTGCCGCTCTTCTTCCCGGCCACGGTGAAGGCCTCGGGCTGGGCCGCGGCGGGGTTCGCGGCGGCCTGGGGGCCCGGGATCCGAAGCTCGGCGATGGTGTTCCCGACGAACTGGACGTTCACCGTGCTGACCGACTGCTGGGAGCCGAGGTCGACCAGCAGCCCGGTGCCCGCCTTGAGCGGCGGCTTGGTGCCGAACTGTTCGTTGTAGCCCTTGGTCGTCCAGGTCGTGCTCGGGTCGCCGTCGAAGGACTTCGGGAGCAGGTACGTGGACTCCGGTGAGTCGCCCAGCGGGTTGTACGAGATCGCGTCCTTGACCTCGATCGGCACCGGGGTGTGGGTGGCGGCGTGCACGGTCGGCGCGGCGCTGGACGGCCCCGGGGTGGCGGCTGCGACGGCCGTGCCGTTGTGGCGCAGGCTGTCGACCAGCTGCCAGGAGGCGACGCCGATCGCGCCGAGGGCGACCGTCCAGGCCGTCACCTTGATCGCCCGGCGCAGCCGCCGGCGGGTGCGCCGGACCGGGGCGAGCCGGTTGGGGGCCGGGGCGGTGCCGGGGGCGGCGACCACCCGGGTCGGGTTGGGCGCGGTGGGCAGTGCGTGGGTGTTGTGGCGCGGCGGGGCGCTGAAGGCGGGCAGCTCCGGTTCGGGCTGCCGGATGCGCGGCATCAGGGCGATCGCCTTGGCCAGCTCCTCCGGCGTGCGGATCGGCCGGGCGTGGTGCGGGGGGTGGTCGAAGAGGGCCCGTGCGGCCAGCTCGGACAGGCCCTTGTGGACGCCGGCCCGGACCTGGTCCGGCGGCACGTCGCGGAGGTTGCGGGGCAGGCCCTGGAGGTCGTAGCGGTCCTCCGGGTACGGCCAGCGGTGGGTGAGCGCGGCGAACAGCAGGGCGCCGATCGCCCGGGTGTCGGTCCGCTCGGCGTCCTCGGCGTCGCCGTCGGCGGGCAGTCCGCGCAGGGCGGCGTCCACCGCGATGCCGTTGATCCGGTACTGGCCGCTGTCGGTGCGCAGCACGCAGCGCGGGGTGAGCCGCAGGTGGGCCTGCCCGCGTCGGTGGGCGGCGGCAACGGCGTCGGTGACCTGGCGGACCATCTGGTACGCCTCGTGCGGCTCCATCGGGCCGTTGGCGAGCAGCTTGGCGAGGTCGGAGGCGTGCGGCAGCCACTCCCGCACGACGTAGACCAGCTCGCCCTCCTGCACGGCGTCCAGCACCTGGACGAAGCGCGGGTCGCCGAGCAGCGCGGCGGACTTGGCGGCGGCCAGCACCCGGCGGGCCCGCTGGTGGCCGGAGGCCATCAGGTGGACGCCGACGGCGCGGCGCAGCTTCTCGTCGACCGCCCGCCAGCTGCTGAAGGTCTCGGTCTGGGAGATGCACTCCTCCAGCCGGTACCGGTTGCCGATCTTGTCCCCGCTGTGCCGCAGCGGGGCCGGCAGGGTCTGCGGCAGGGTGCCGGTGTCGCGCGGGTCGTGCGTGGGCTGCGGGTCCTGCGGCGGGCGGGCCGGGCGTGCGCCCGCGTCCCGGGCCGCTGCCGCGGCAGCGGCCGCCTTCGCCCCGCCGGCGGCGAGCTCGGCGCGGATCTCGGCCGCGGAGAGCGGCGCGGTGATCTCGGAGGTCTCCTCGGAGGAGGGTGCGGGAGAGGGCTCGTCGTCCGGTGCGGTCCCGGTGCGCGCGGCCTCGGGGGACTGCTGGGCCGTCTCGCCGGCGAGCTCGTCGATCGCCGCGGCCAGTGCGGCCTCGTCCGTCGCCCCGTCAGCTGCTGACGTGTCGACGACCGCCTTGGTGCCATCAGCCACCGTGGTCCTGCCTCCCCTTGTGTCGCCCCGGCCTGAGAGAGTCGCTGGAGCGGACGGGCCGAGGCTCGGCGCTCCAGGACAATTGTGCCCACTCTTCTCCACCGGGTACGACCGCTGGAAGGGTCGGTCGGTTGCGTGATGGTGGAGAGATGTGGTGCAGATCCGACACTGGGCCGCCATCTCCGGCCCGGGAGGACCCGGGGCGCGGAGGGCGGCCCAGTACTGACGTGTGCCCTCGCCCGTCGGGCGGAAGGCTCCGGCCTCCGGTTGACGCCCGGTCAGGGCGCCCGCCGGTGAGGCCGGCCGGTGCGGTTGATCAGCGGCCGAGTCGGCCGCGAACCATGCCCAGCATGGCGTTCAACTCCTCGATCCGCAGCTTCTTCGCGATCAGCACGAAGACCGCCAGCTGGAGGCCGCCCGCCACCACGAGGGTGAGCACGCTGCCCAGCCAGCCGCCGATAACCTGCTGGACCGCCAGGCTGACGCCCACGCCGACCAGCGCGGCCGGCACGCTGGCGGTGGCCAGCCGAGTGTAGGTCTTGCCGATCCGCTTGGTGTCCAGGCCGCCGATCTTCTTCTTCAGCTTTGGCACCGCGACCGTCACTCCGACGGCGTAGGCGAGACCGTAGCCGAACGCCATCCCGGTCACGACCCACTCGGCGGGCAGGGTGAGCCAGCAGACCAGCGAGAAGACGGCCTGGCAGGCCGCCACCCAGACGGTGTTCGAGAACGGCGTCCGGGTGTCCTCGTAGGCGTAGAAGCCGCGCAGCATCACGTACTGCGCCGAGTACGGGATCAGGCCCAGGGCGAAGGCGGAGAGCATCAGGCCGACGTTGGTGGCGTCGTTGAGGACGCTCTCGCCGCCGCCCACGGCGTAGATCGAGCGGCCGATCGCCGGGCCGAGCGAGAGGAACAGGAAGGCGGCCGGGACGACCGCCACGGCGGTGGTGCGCAGCCCGTACGAGAGGTCGTCGCGCACCGCGCCGGCGTCCTCGTCGGCCGCGGCCCGGGAGAGCCGGGGGAGCACCGCGCTCATCAGCGAGACGACGATGACCGCCTGCGGCAGCTGCCAGATGAGCAGCGCGTTGGAGAAGGCGGCCAGGCCGACGCCGTCGTGGCCGGAGTCGTGGGCGGCGATGCCGGCCGAGGTGGCCAGCTGGGTGATGACCAGGTAGCCGGCCTGGTTGGCGAGGACGAAGAAGAACGTCCACTTGGCCAGCCGGGCGGCCTTGCCCAGGCCGTGGCCGCGCCAGTCGAACCGCGGCCGGTAGTGGAAGCCGGCCGCCCGCAGGTACGGGATCATCGCCAGCGCCTGGACGGCGAGGCCCACCAGGGTGCCGATGCCGAGCAGCCGGACGCCCTCGGGGGTGATCGTCTCCGGGGTGACGCCGGGGTTGCCGAAGGAGCCGAAGACCCAGATGTAGGCGCCGAAGGTGAAGATCACCACGATGTTGTTGAGGACCGGGGTCCACATCATCGCGCCGAAGCGGCCACGGGCGTTGAGGATCTGGCCCATCACCACGTGGATGCCCATGAAGAAGATGGTCGGCAGGCAGTACCGGGCCAGCGCCACCGTGGTGTCCGCGCTCGCCTGGTCCTTCATCAGCGGATGGGCGATCAGCTGGACCAGCAGCGGGGCGCCCAGCACGGCCACGAAGGTGACGCCGGCCAGGCCGACCATCACCAGGGTGAGCAGCCGGTTGGCGTAGGCGGTCCCGCCGTCGGCGTCGTTCTTCATGCTGCGGACGAGCTGCGGCACGAAGACGGCGTTCAGGGCGCCGCCGCCGATCAGGATGTACAGCAGCGTCGGCAGGGTGTTGGCGGCGTTGTACGAGTCGCCCATCACGCCGATGCCGATCGCGGTGGCGATCACCATGGTGCGCAGGAAGCCGGTGCCGCGGGAGACCAGGGTGCCGGCCGCCATGATGGCGCTGGAGTTGAGCAGGCTGGCGACCTTGCCGCCGCCGCCCGCCGGGGGCGCCTTCGGCGCGTGCTCCTCGGCGGCCAGCTCCTCCAGCGGCTCCACCGCGGGCGGCACCTGCACCGCGGCCACCTGCATGGTGGCCTCCTCCTCGGAGAGCGGCGGGTCGAACTCGATCGGCGGCACGAACGGGTGCTGCCCGTCCGGGCCCTGCGGGCCGTCCTGGTGGCCGCCGCCGTGGCCGTGGCCGCCCGTACCGCCCGGGTACCCGGCGGCCGGGGGGAACGGTGCGGCCGGGGCGAACGCGGCGGGCGCGGCGGGCGGCCGGGGCGCGCCGGACTGCAGCGGCTGCTGGGCCGGCGGCCGGGCCGGGGCCTCGGCGACCGGACCGGCGGGGGCGGCCTGCTCGGCCCGCGCCCCGCCGAAGAGCGCGTCCACGCCCACGTACTCGGTGGTTTCGGAGTCCCAGGCGGAGTGCGCCGGGCCCGGCTGCCACTGCTGCTGCTCCTCGCGCGGCCCGCCCCACTGGCCGCCGACCGGCGCCGGCTGCTCCCAGCCGGCCCGCTCCCCCTGCCAGGCCTCGGGCGGCGCCGCCGGCTGCTGCTGCACCGGGGTGTCCCAACCGGGCTGCACCGGCGGGACCGGCGGGGAGAACGGGGCCGCCGGCGGTACCGGCATCGGGTAGTCGCCGCCCTGCGGGGGCAGCTGCGGCGGCACGTCGTACGCGGCGGCCGGCTGCTGCGGCGCAGCGGGCCGGTCGGCCCGCAGGCCGTACGGGTCCTGGCCGTCCTGCGGGCCCTGGTACGCCTCGGCGGCGTACGGGTCCTGGGCGTAGGTGTCGGCCACGTACCAGTCGCCGGACGGCGACTCGGCGCCCGGCCGGCCCTCACCGCGGCCCGGCGGCCGCTCCTCGCTGCGCCCGGTCATGTCACCTCTTCGCTGTCGTGGGGGAGGCCGTCCCGGCGTCGGGCGGGTATCGGCGGTATCAAGGACCAACCTTCTCATCACTGGCGGCCCGATCCCGGCCATCGGCGCCGCTGCCGCGCGGTGTCTGCGCAGCTCCGCCGCGTTCCGGGAGCCCGTCGGCGGGCGCTCCGCCGTCCTCCTCGGCCCCGTCCTCCGCCGGGGCGCCCGTACGGCCCTCCTCCGGGGTGCCCGCACGGCTCTCGGCCGGGGCGTCCGTACGGCCCTCCGCCTGGGCGTCCGCCGGGGCACCCGCGAGCGGGGTGTCCAGGGGCGCGTCGCCCTCGTCGTCGTTGGCCACCCGGCGCTTGCGCTGCCGGAAGAAGCGCAGTGCCGCCAGCAGGAGCAGCAGCAGGGCGCCGCCGAAGACGTAGAGCACGCCGTTGGTCACCGAGGTGACCTCGACCTGGAAGGTCTGCGGCTCGCCGTACAGCTCCGGGTTCGGGCCGGTGGTCATGAGCTGGGCGGTCACCGTCACCGGCCCGTTGTTGTGCGCCTGCGCCGGGAACCGCAGGGTGGCGCTCTGCGCGGCGGGGAGCACCAGCTCCTCGGACGGGCCGATCTGGAGCCGGTTGGCCTGGGTCGGGGTCACCACCAGCTTGAGGTTGGTGACCGCCTGGGTGAGGTCGTTGCGGACGCTGACCTGCAGCACGCCGGTGTCCCCGGCCAGGGTGATCACGTTCTTGTGCGGCACGTACACCGCGTTGGTCAGCTCGTCGAGGTAGTCGGACACGCCGGTGCGGTAGACCGACCCGGCGGGTGCCTGGGTCCGCCATTCGGTGGACATCGAGCGGACCATCGCCGCACTGAACGGACCGCGCACCCGCTGCGGCAGGGTGAGCACCCGCATCAGCGTCTCCAGCCGGTGCTGGATGTCGATGGTCTTGCTCAGGTCGACGGCCGGCAGCTCCGAGGAGCGCGCCTGGGCGGGGTAGTCGACGGCGGGCGGGACGGCGGTGTTGGCCTTCGGATCGGCCGCCCCCTGGGTGAGCACGTCCAGCTTGACCGGCTCCGCCCACTTGCCGGCCTCCGCCGCCTGGACGGCGGTCGCCAGCACCTTGGCCGTGTTGGCCGTCAGCTCGCGCGGCGGCATCACCAGCAGGCCGCGCGGGTTCTGCGGCTCCTGCCGGGAGATCACGAAGGTCTCGGCGAGGAAGCGCTGCACCGCCAGGGTCTGCGCCTGCGGCGTGTTCAGGTCCGTCTGGAAGAGCGCGGAGACCTCCTCGTCGGCCACCACCGCGGTCTGCCCGTTGCCGATCGGCCGCACGGCGGTCGGGGTGTACTTGAGGGCGTCCGGCTCCGGCAGGCTCGCACCGTTCACCAGGACGGTGCCGCTGCCGGTGCGGTGCGCCAGCGCCGCGATCTGCTGGTCCAGGTAGCCCTGGTAGGGCCACGCGACGTCCGAGCGGGTGTCGACCGACAGCCGGAACTCGACGGTCAGCCGGCCCGCCACGGCCGCCTTGTCGAGCGCGGTGTCCACGCCCGCCAGCTCGGCCGCGTTGTGCGCGATGGAGGCCAGGTCGGGGTCCGCGTACGGCAGCGAGACCACCTGGCTGCCCTGCTTGGCCACCGCGGCCCGCAGCTTGTTCAGCCAGGCCGAGGCGGCGGCGGAGCCGTTGCGGAGGACGGTGTTCTCCTCCTTGGCCGCCTGCTTGGGCTTGCTGTTCTTCTTGCCGTTCTTGTCGCCCTTGTCGGCGCCCGGCTTCTGCACCCGGTACGGCTTGGTCATCGCGAACGCGGTGTCCAGCAGGTCCGGATCGATCACCCAGGTCAGGCCGGACAGCGACGAACCGGTCTCGACCAGCTCGTAGAGCCGGCCGCCCGGCGCGAACTCCGCGGCCAGGCTGTCGTCGCGCAGCACCGGAACGGTCTGGTCGTTGTCGGACATGGTCTGCGCGACCAGCACCGGCGCGTGCACCAGCGGCCAGAGCGTGGTGACCTTCGACGGCTGCGCCTCGTTCGGCGACGGGGCGTAGGGGAGGAAGGTGCGGGCGATGCCCAGCGCGCGGTCGCGCTGGTTGTCCCCGGTCGAACCCCAGGTGTCCACCGCCAGCTCGTACACGCCCTCGGCGGAGAACCCGAGGTCGTTCACGGCGACGCTCAGGGTGTACGGCTGGCTCTGGCCCGGGGCCAGCTCGTTCAGCGCGTACTGCGGGCTGTCCAGCTCGATGCCGTCGGCCCCGACCGGGTTGGTCCGCGAGGCGACGCCGGCCAGCTCGCTGCGCGTGGTGAGAGGCTTGCCCGACCACGGCTTGCGGACCGCCGCGTGGGCGCCCTTGAGCACCGACTTGCCGGCGTTGGTGATCTGCCCGCTGATCGTCACGGTGCCGTTGGGCAGGGCCACCGGCTTGTTGACCGACTCGATGGTCATCACCACCGGGGCCTCGGCCGAGGCCCCGGACTCGGAGGCCGGGCGCGGGCCCCCGGCGGGCGTCGCGGCGGCCGGGAGGGCGGGCAGCAGCGCCAGCGCGGCGCCCAGCGCGGCCGCCACCCGCCGCACGGCGCGCTTCCCGGAGCGGCCCCGCCCACGACCCCGTCCGGTGGCCGCTACGCGGAGCGCGCGCCTGTCGTCGGCTCGCTCGCTACGCTCGCTGACGCGGCCGACCTCGCTGCGCTCGGCCGGCGCTTCGCGAAACGCGCACTTCTCGTCGGCTCGCTCGCTACGCTCGCTCACGCGCTCCGCCCTCGCCGTTCTCGATCGCTCGCTGCTGATGCTGCTGTGCTGCTGTGATGTCGCGGAAGCCCTGCGGGCCGAACCTGCCGGCCGTGGGGATCAGCGGTGAAGAAAGTGCGGCCGCCCGCGATCCGGGAGGCCGTTCCGGCGCGCGGCACCGCGGGCCCTCTTCGGTGCCCGCGACCCGCTCCACCGGCATGGTAACGATCCAGCCAAGGGTGCAGTGTTGCGGGCTTGGGGTGAGCGCCGCAAAACGCGCGGGCAGGGGGGCCTTCGGGCCACGTACCCTTGTGAGCCGTGTCCACTGCCAATGAGCCCACCGCCCACGAGTCCGGCGTCCATCATTCCAGCACCGCCACCCAGGTCGTACCAGGCCTGAGCGAGGCGCAGATGCTGGGCCTGCAGGAGCTGCTGCGGGTCTCCCCGGTCGCCGACGAGATCGCCCGCCGCTTCCAGGCGGCCGGACACCGGCTCGCGCTGGTCGGCGGCTCGGTCCGGGACGCCCTGCTGGGCAGGCTCGGCAACGACCTCGACTTCACCACCGACGCCCGCCCGCACCAGGTCCTGAAGCTGGTCAAGGGCTGGGCGGACGCCGTCTGGGACGTCGGCATCGCCTTCGGCACGGTGGGTGCCCGCAAGGACACCCCGCAGGGCTCCTTCCTGATCGAGATCACCACGTACCGCTCCGAGGCGTACGACCGCACCTCGCGCAAGCCCGAGGTGACCTACGGCGACACCATCGAGCAGGACCTCGTCCGCCGGGACTTCACCGTCAACGCGATGGCCGTCGACCTGCCCGGTCGCGGCTTCGTCGACCCGCACCGCGGCCTGGAGGACCTGGAGGCCCGGGTGCTGCGCACCCCCGCCACCCCCGAGGAGTCCTTCTCCGACGACCCGCTGCGGATGATGCGGGCCGCCCGCTTCGCCGCCCAGCTGGACTTCGACCCGGCTCCCGAGGTCGTCGCCGCGATGACCGCGATGGCCGACCGCATCGCGATCGTCTCCGCCGAGCGGGTGCAGGCCGAGCTGAACAAGCTGCTCCTGGCCGCGCACCCGGTCAAGGGCCTGCGCCTGCTCGTCGACACCGGCCTGGCCGACCACGTCCTGCCCGAGCTGCCGGCGCTGCGCCTGGAGCGCGACGAGCACCACCGGCACAAGGACGTCTACGAGCACTCGCTCACCGTCCTGGAGCAGGCGATCGACCTGGAGCAGGACGGCCCCGACCTCACGCTGCGGCTCGCCGCGCTGCTGCACGACATCGGCAAGCCGCGCACCCGTCGCTTCGAGTCGGACGGCCGGGTCTCGTTCCACCACCACGAGGTGGTCGGCGCCAAGATGACCCGCAAGCGGATGCGCGAGCTGAAGTACTCGAAGGAGCTGACCGACGACGTCTCGCGCCTGGTCGAGCTGCACCTGCGCTTCCACGGCTACGGCGGTGGGGAGTGGACCGACTCGGCGGTGCGCCGCTACGTCACCGATGCCGGGCCGCTGCTGGAGCGCCTGCACAAGCTGACCCGTTCCGACTGCACCACCCGGAACAAGAAGAAGGCCGCGACGCTCTCCCGGACGTACGACGGCCTGGAGAAGCGGATCGAGGAGCTGAGGGCCCAGGAGGAGCTGGACGCCGTGCGCCCGGCGCTGGACGGCAACCAGATCATGGAGCTGCTGGAGCTGAAGCCGGGCCCGCAGGTCGGCAAGGCGTACAAGCACATGCTGGAGCTGCGCCTGGAGCACGGCCCGATGGAGTACGACGACGCGGTCGTCGCGCTCCGCGCCTGGTGGGCCGAGCAGCAGGGCTGACCGGCAGGGCTCATCGGCAGGTCTGATCGGCAGGACGCGGACCCCGAAGGCCCGGAACACGGAAGGGGTGGCCCCGGAAACCTCCGGGGCCACCCCTTCCGTCGTACAGCCCGTGGCGGGAGCCCGCGGTCAGCCGTTGACCGCCTTCAGGCAGAGCACGTAGCTCAGCGCCTCGGACGAGGACGTCCTGGTGTAGCTGCTGTCCGACTCGGGCACGTTGTCGCAGCCCTTGTCGTCGCTGGTGGCCAGCAGCTTGCGGAGCACCTTGTACTGGGCCCGGGAGTCGCTGCAGGGCAGCATCGTGATCCGCGGGTTGGGGTCGTGCGTGGCGCTGGTGCCGTTCTCGTTGCGCAGGCAGTCGCCGGCCTTGGCGCGGTCGATGTCGCTGGGCACCGTGGAGGGCACGGCCGGGGCGGACGGCTTGGCCGCGCCGGGGGTGGTGATCTCGGGAATCGGCGGCATCGAGAACGACGGTATCGGCGGGAAGGTCACCGCGGTCGGCGAGGGCAGCGAGATCGGGCGGTACGGCCGGCTGTCGTGGTCGGTCGCGCCGAGCAGGGCGCCGGTGGTCACCAGGATGATGAACGAGGTGATCGAGAGGACCGGCAGCAGCAGCATCAGCATGTGCGGCCGCTTGGTCAGCGGGACGCCGGGGTCGAGCTGCGGGCCGTGGGTGCCCGGGGCCGGCGGCGGCAGGTCCTTGATCTTGTTGTGCGCCGCGAGGTTCCGCAGCAGGGTGATCGGCGTGATGATCGAGGACAGGTAGCCCCACCAGCCCTGGACCAGGGTGCGGGCCGACATGTCGCGGACCACCGCGGTGCCGCAGGTGCGGCAGAACGGCCCGGGCTGCTTCAGGAACCGCATCACGATGATGATGCCCTGGTGCCCGCGGACGGTGGTGTCCACGGCGGGGAACCCGCCGCAGAAGCGGCAGACCGGGCCGCCGTGCGGGGCCTGCTGCGCGTACCCGGCCTGCTGCGGGTAGCCGTAGCCGGGCGGGGCCGCCTGCGGCGGCACGCCGTAACCGGGTGCGGCCTGCTGCGGCGCGGCCGGGTAGCCGTAGCCGGGCGCGCCCGGGGCGGGTGCCGCCGGGGCGGGCGCCGGCCCGCCGTACGGGTTGCCGAAGGCGTAGGGGTTACTGCTGTCGGCGGGCGGTGGCGCGCCGTACGGCATCTGGGGAGGTGGGACGGACAAGGGGTTCCCCCGTGGAAAGGTCGGACTGGCGTAGGGGTCAGGACTTCTTGACCGGCGGTGCGCCGGTGGTCAGCGGGCCGAGGCAGAGCACGTAGCGCTTCTTGTTCCAGCGGCGGCCGCTCTTGCCGGAGACCGTGCTGGTGGTGCCGGCGGTCTGCTTGCAGCGGTTGGTGTCGGTGGTGCCGGTGTGCTTGGCCAGCACCTTGTAGTTCGCCTTGCCGTCGGTGCACTTGACGATCTCGACGTCGCGCGAGCCGCTCGCCTTGACGCAGTCGCCGGCCGAGGCGCTGCTGACGCTCGGCCCGGTGACGAAGTAGCCGACGATCAGCGCGATGCCGCCGACCACGGCCACGCCGACCTTGAGCTTGGCCTTGGCACTGCCCTTCTTCGCCGGAGCCGATGCCGGTACCGGCATCGGAGGCAGCGGCGCCGTCGGCGGCTGACCGTACGGCTGCTGCTGGCCGTAAGGGGGCTGGCCGCCGGGCGGCGGGCCGTACGGGGGCTGCTGCCCGTACGGGGGTGCGGGCGGGCCCGGCTGGGCCGGTGCGCCCGGGTGGCCGTAGGCCGGCGGCTGGCCGTAGCCGGCCGCGACCGGCTGCGGCGTGCCGTACTGCGGAGGCTGAGCACCGTAGGGCTGGGGGACCTGGGGCGCGCCGCCCGGTGGCGCCTGCGGATAGCCGTACTGGGGCGGCGGCCCGTAAGGGCTGGGCGGTGTGCTCATCAGATTCCCCCGAACAGAGTGCTGTCGCTCCGACAGATCTGACGTACCTTAGCGACTCCGCCCGACGCCGCCGGTTTCGAGGGTGCGAGGGTCCTCAGAGCGCCTGGTCACCGGGGAGCGGGCCGCTGCGCCGCGCGGCCCGCAGGTAGAGCACGGCGGCGAGCGCGTACACCAGGGCGACGCCCGCCACCACCGCGACCGAGCGGCCGGAGAGCGGCAGCACCAGTGCGGTGACCAGCGCGGCGGCCACGAAGGCGACGTTGAACAGCACGTCGTAGATGGCGAAGACACGGCCGCGGAAATCGTCCTCGACCGACTCCTGGACCACGGTGTCGGCGCAGATCTTGGTGCCCTGGGTGACCACGCCGAGCAGCAGGGCGGCGATCAGGCAGGGCACCAGTGAGAAGCCGAGCCCGAGCGCGGGCACGAAGACCACGGGGGCGGCGAGGCAGAGCGTCATCCAGCCGGCCAGGCCGATCCGCCGGGTGCACCAGGGGCTGATCAGCGCCGCGACGAAGAAGCCGGCGGCGGAGAGGCCGACCGCCTGGCCCAGGGTGGCCAGCCCGGCCGCGCTGTCGTTCGGGTCGTTGAACGTGTACCGGGCGAGCATGACCACCATGACGATCAGCACGCCGTAGCAGAACCGGGCGGCGGTGACGGCGGCCAGCGCGTGGACGGCCGGCCGGCAGTCCCGGACCAGGTGGGTGACGGCCGCGCCCAGGTCGCGGGCGGCCTGCGCCAGCGCCCGGCCGAGCGCGGGGCGGTCGGGGTGGTGCTCGGGCCCGAGCAGGTCCCGGTGCATCCGCCGGGCGGCCAGCGCCGCCGAGAGGTAGAGCAGCGCGGCGACGGTGACCAGCGCCGCGTCGGCCCGCGGCCCGGGGGGCATCACCTGGTGCAGCACGAAGCCCAGACCGCCGCCCGAGGCCGCGGCGACGGTTCCCAGGGTGGGGGAGAGCGCGTTGGCGGTGACCAGCTGCTGCTGGCGCACCACCCGCGGCAGTGCGGCGGACAGTCCCGCCAGGATGAACCGGTTGAGCGCCGTGACCAGCAGCGCCGAGGCGAAGAACAGCGAGGTCGGCGCCTCGGCCAGGAGCAGCGCCCCGGTGACCAGGCCGAGCCCGAACCGGGCGAGGTTGCCGTAGAAGAGCACCTGGCGGCGGCGCCAGCGGTCCAGCAGCACCCCGGCGAACGGGCCGATCACCGAGAACGGCAGCAGCATCACGGCCAGGACCGAGGCGATGTCGGCGGGGGAGGACTGCTTCTCCGGGGAGAAGACCACGTAGGCGGCGAGCGAGACCTGGAAGACGCCGTCGGAGAGCTGGGAGAGCACCCGGGCGGTCAGCAGCCGGCGGAAATCGCGGCCGCGCAGCAGGTCCAGGAGCGTGGCGCGGTGCGCGGACTGGTGGGTGCTGCCGTTCTCCGTGATCGCCACCCGCCCAGACTGCCATGGAACCGGCCTGTGTTTCACGTGAAACATTCGCCGGGAAAAGGTGAACGGGCCCACGGCGGACCGTGGACCCGTTCGGTGGCGGTGAGCGCCGGGGTTCAGCGCTCAGTGCCCGAGCTTCAGCGCTCGACCTCGCCGCGGATGAACTTCTCGACGTTCTCCTTGGCCTCGTCGTCGAAGTACTGGACCGGCGGGGACTTCATGAAGTACGAGGACGCCGACAGGATCGGGCCACCGATGCCGCGGTCCTTGGCGATCTTCGCGGCGCGCACGGCGTCGATGATGACACCGGCCGAGTTCGGGGAGTCCCAGACCTCGAGCTTGTACTCCAGGTTCAGCGGGACGTCGCCGAACGCACGGCCCTCAAGGCGGACGTAGGCCCACTTGCGGTCGTCCAGCCAGGCCACGTAGTCCGAGGGGCCGATGTGGACGTTCTTGGCGCCCAGCTCACGGTCGCGGATCTGCGAGGTGACGGCCTGGGTCTTGGAGATCTTCTTCGACTCCAGGCGCTCGCGCTCCAGCATGTTCTTGAAGTCCATGTTGCCGCCGACGTTCAGCTGCATGGTGCGCTCGAGGATGACACCGCGGTCCTCGAACAGCTTCGCCATCACGCGGTGCGTGATGGTGGCGCCGACCTGGGACTTGATGTCGTCACCGACGATCGGCACGCCGGCCTCGGTGAACTTGTCCGCCCACTCCTTGGTGCCCGCGATGAACACCGGCAGGGCGTTCACGAAGGCGACCTTGGCGTCGATGGCGCACTGGGCGTAGAACTTGGCCGCGGCCTCGGAGCCGACGGGCAGGTAGCAGACCAGGACGTCGACCTGCTGGTCCTTGAGGACCTGGACGACGTCGACCGGGGCCTCGTCGGACTCCTCGATGGTCTCCAGGTAGTACTTGCCCAGGCCGTCGAGGGTGTGGCCGCGCTGGACGGTGACGCCGGTCGGCGGCACGTCGCAGATCTTGATGGTGTTGTTCTCGCTGTTGCCGATGGCGTCGGCCAGGTCGAAGCCGACCTTCTTGGCGTCGACGTCGAAGGCCGCGACGAACTCCACGTCACGGACGTGGTAGTCGCCGAACTGGACGTGCATCAGGCCGGGGACCTTGCCGGCCGGGTCGGCGTCCTTGTAGTACTCGACACCCTGCACCAGCGACGCGGCGCAGTTGCCCACGCCCACGATGGCTACGCGAACCGAACCCATTCCGGTTGCTCCCTGTGATCTCATGAGGGCCGCCGGGAATCGGCGGCACTCGTCCTGCTTCTTCGATGACTGCTTGACGGGCGCGCGAGGCGCCCACTCCTGCCGCGTGGCACAGGGCTGACGCGGTGGTCAGCGCTCCTGGGCGGAGCGCCCCGGGCGGTCGTACGGTGGCCCGGGCGGATCCGGGGATCCGGCCTCCTCGCCACGGCCGTCCGAAGTCTTGTCGGGTACTGCGGCGCCCGGCCCGCCGGCGGTCGGTCCGGTCCGGCCGGTGCGGTTGGCCCGCTCGGTCTCGATCAGCTCGTTGAGCCACCGGACCTCGCGCTCGACCGACTCCAGGCCGTGCCGCTGCAGCTCGACGGTGTAGTCGTCGAACCGCTCGCGCGCCCGGGCGAGCGAGTTGCGCATCCGCTCCAGGCGCTCCTCCAGCCGGCTGCGGCGGCCCTCCAGGACGCGCATCCGCACGGCCCGGTCGGTCTGGCCGAAGAACGCGAAGTGGACGCCGAAGTGCTCGTCCTCCCAGGCGTCGGGGCCGGAGTCGGCGAGCAGTTCCTCGAACCGCTGCTTGCCCTCGGCGGAGAGCCGGTAGACGATCTTGGACCGCTTGCCGTTGAGCGCGGTGGCCGGGACGTACTCGACGTCCGGGTTGTCCTCGACCAGGAAACCCTGGGCCACCAGGCTCTTCAGACAGGGGTAGAGCGTTCCGTAGGAGAACGCGCGGAACGATCCGAGCAGGACGTTGAGTCGCTTGCGCAGCTCGTACCCGTGCATCGGGGCGTCGTGGAGCAGACCGAGAACGGCGAACTCCAGCACTCCTGAGCGCCTGCCCAATGCCGTCGTCCTCCTTCCCCTCGGTCCGTCCGCGGGCCGCCACCGGCGGACGCCGCTCCGATGCCCTCAGTGGCGGTATGCCGCTTCGATGTATCGGCTCGATATATCGAGAACAGTAAACCTGGGCCCCCGGTGGAGCAAGAGGGGCACGCGTGAATGTGATCACAAGGCGACGCGCGGGTGTGCTTGGCAACGGGCGTGTAATGATCTGCTGCCGTTTTGCGGGTATTGGCGGCTGATGCCCGATTGGTTGTGTTTCTGTCCTGCGTACGCTGTCGCGTGTGCACGAGGACCACCTCCGGGGTTAGGGCGGTTGCGGGCATCGGACGTGGACCCTGCCTTCAGGCTTCGACCGCCTGGCGAGGAGTAGCTGGAACATGAGCGAACGACGGCGCAGGTCGCCCAACGGAGACGGGCAGCCGCCGGGCGACGGCGGCGGGACGGGCGGAGCCGACCGCGACGAGCTCAGCTCGGAGGGCTTCCGGCGGCGCTCCCCGGGCGTCCGGGAGACGGCCCAGCAGCCCCGGATGACCCGCGCCGAGATGCGCAAGGCGGCCGGCAAGCGCGGCGCGGGCGCTCCCGCGGCCCCGGCCGCGGCCGCGGCCGGCCGGGGCGGCAAGCCGGGCAAGAAGCGGTTCATCGACTACCCGCGCTTCGGCAAGCAGGGCTTCCGTCGCTGGCTGCCGTCCTGGCGGCTCTGGCTCAGCACGTTCCTGATCGTCTTCGCGGCCTGTGTCGGCACGGTCTTCTTCATCTACCAGAGCACCACGATCCCGCCGCTCAAGGATCTGGTGAAGGAACAGAACAACATCTACTACTGGGCCGACGGCACGGAGATGACCCGCAAGGGCGAGACGAACCGTCAGATCGTCGAGCTCGCCGACATCAGCCCCAACCTGCAGAACGCGGTCATCGCGGCGGAGAACGAGAGCTTCCGCACCGACAGCGGCATCGACCCCAAGGGCATGATGCGCGCGGTCTACAACATGGCCAGGGGCGGCCAGACCCAGGGCGCCTCGACCATCACCCAGCAGTACGTCAAGAACGCGTACCTCACCCAGGAGCAGACCCTCACCCGCAAGGTGAAGGAGTTCTTCATCACCCTGAAGGTCAATCAGGACATGGAGAAGGAAGACATCCTGAAGGGGTACCTGAACACCAGCTGGTTCGGCCGCGGCACCGGCGCCCAGGCCGCCGCCCAGGCGTACTACGGCGTCAACGCCAAGGACCTTGACCTCTGCCAGAGCGCGATGCTGGCCGGTCTGCTCAAGGGCGCCGCGCTCTACGACCCGAGCATCAAGGGCAACCACGAGCGTGCCGAGGCACGCTGGAAGTGGATCCTGGACCGGATGGTGGAGACCAAGAACGCCACCCCCGAGGAACGGGCCAAGTGCACCACGTTCCCGGACCCGATCAAGCCGGTGCCGTCGACCAACATGAACGGCCAGATCAGCTACCTGGTCGACGTCGCCAACCGGTACGTCACGGCCAAGGACCCGAAGATCGACCAGCAGGCGCTGGCCAAGGGCGGCTACAAGATCTACACGACCTTCGAGAAGGACAAGGTCGACGCCCTCAAGAAGGCCGTGGACGACGTCCGGAACGAGACGCTCAACCCGCAGAAGCGCCCGGACAACGACAACTGGGTCCAGTTCGGCGCGGCCAGCATCCGCCCCGGTGACGGCGCGATCGTCGCCATCTACGGCGGCGACGGCGTGGAGAACCAGCACTTCGACAACAACGCGGACGCCCAGGGCGTCCAGGTCGGCTCGACCTTCAAGCCGTTCGTGCTCGCCGCCGCGATGCAGGTCGGCGTGCAGACCTCGACCGACGACAAGGGCAAGCCGAAGCGGATCAACGCCGACAGCCGCTACCTCTCCGACGACATGTCCGAGATCCGCCGGCCGGACGGCTCGCTGATCATGGACGACACGACCGGCAAGCCGTACCGGCAGAAGAACGAGGACAAGGGCAAGCGCGGCTACGTCTCGCTGCGGCAGGCCATGCAGTGGTCGTACAACGTCCCGTTCGTCCAGCTCAACCAGGACGTCGGCGGCCAGGTCGTGGCCGACACCGCCGAGAAGATGGGCGTGCGCAAGGAGAGCTTCGTCGACACCAAGACGACGACCTTCCCGCTCGGCACCTCCGGTATCAGCCCGATCCGGATGGCCGACGCCTACGCGACGCTCGCCGCCAGCGGCAAGCAGGCCGACCCGTACTCCGTCACCAAGGTGGAGTTGAACGGCGTCGACCGCCCGGGGTTCAAGAAGCCCGAGCTGAAGCAGGCGCTGGAGCCGGCCGTCGCGGACAACGTCACCGACGTGCTGGTGAACGTGGCCAAGAACGGTACCGGTTCGAAGTCCAACGCGCTCGGCCGCCCGGTCGCCGGCAAGACCGGTACCACCGACCAGAACAAGTCGGCCTGGTGGGTCGGCTACACCCCGCAGCTGGCCACCAGCGTCGCGATGTGGCGCGAGGACCCGGCCAAGCACGAGCGGCTCTCGCTCAACGGCACCGGCGGCAAGGACTCGGTGCACGGTGGTGACACCCCGACCGACGTCTTCACCCGTTACATGAAGGCCGCACTGGCCAACGAGAAGAAGCTGGACTTCCCCAACCCGCAGCCGGTCGGCAGCCAGGTGGACTCCTCGGGTGCGCCGAGCACGGCCACGCCGAGCACCTCGCCCTCGGCCACCGAGACCGCCCCGACCCAGGCCCCGGACCCGGGTGCCCCGCAGCAGCCGCAGCCGACCACCACCCAGGGGCCGGCCTGCGTTCCGGGGGTGGACTGCCCGGGCACGGTGCCCACGCCGTCGGCGACCAAGACCCACCCGACGCCCGGTGGCGGAGGTGGCAACGGCGGCGGTGGCGGCGGTTCGACCACGGCGCCCTCGCCCACCTGTCTCCTCGGGCTGTGCCCCTCGCCGCAGCCGACGCCGAGCTCCACCGGCTCGCCGACCGGCCCGACCGGCAAGCCGACGAAGCCGACCACGTCGCCCAGCGCGACCGGTGCCGGCGGCGCCCAGGCGGCGCCCTGACGGGCGGTCGGCCCTGACGCGCGACGGCGGTGGCGGTCCTCCTCGGAGGGCCGCCACCGCCGTTTCGTCATGTTTCGCCGGATCGCACCGGGACCTGCGAGGGGTCCTCCTCGTCCAGTCGCGGGAGGTGCGGCAGGATGTCCGGCATGACGTCGAGCGCTCGTGACGATTCCGCCGGCCAGATCGGGCCCATCGAGGGCGCCGGTCCCGATCCGGCGGCGCCCGGAACGGGCCCTGCCGACGCCACGGCCTCCGCCGGTGCCGCGGGAGCCGCCGGCGCCCCGGACCGGTCCGGGGCGGCCGCGCCGCCGGCCAACACGGTGGTCGTCCCGGCCGACGAGGACCCGGTCGCGGCGGCCGGCAGCGAGGTGATCGGCGGCCCGCCGGGGCGGCGCGCCCTGCTGGGCGTCTCCTGGTGGATCCCGGCGCGCTTCCTGGCGCTGGTGGTGATCGTGGTCTCGGTGCTGGGCATGGTCCGGCAGCTGCCCTGCTACGACGGCGCATGGTTCCAGCCGGGCTCGCCGCAGTACATCCACGCCTGCTACAGCGACATCCCGCACCTGTTCTCCGGACGCGGCTTCGCGGCCGGCCTGCACCCGTACGTGGACCGGATCCCGGGTACCTCCGGCGATCTGCAGTTCCTGGAGTACCCGGTGCTGACCGGTCTCTTCATGCAGATCGCGGCCTGGGTGACGCCGGGCGGCGGGACGACCATGAGCCAGGAGCAGTGGTTCTGGGCGATCAACGCGGGCCTGCTGATGGCCTGCGCGGTGGTCGCCGTGGTGGCGGTCTCCCGGACCCACCGCCGCCGCCCCTGGGACGCCCTGCTGTTCGCCCTCGCGCCCTGCCTGCTGCTGAACGCCACCGTCAACTGGGACCTCCTGGCGGTCGCGCTGGCCGCCGTCGCACTGGCCTGGTGGGCCGGCTCGCGGCCGCTCTGGGCCGGCGTCTTCATCGGCCTGGCCACCGCGGCCAAGCTCTACCCGGTGCTGCTGCTCGGCCCGATCCTGGTGCTCTGCTGGCGCGCCGGGAAGTGGCGCGAGTTCCGCGCGGCGCTGGGCGGCGCGGTGGGCGCCTGGCTGCTGGTGAACCTGCCGATCATGCTGGCCAACTGGCAGGGCTGGTCGACCTTCTACGTCTTCAGCAAGCACCGCAAGGAGGACTACGGCTCCTTCTGGCTGATCCTGATGCAGGGCCGGGGCGTCGCCCTGGAGAACCTCGACCTCTACATCGCGGTGCTGATGGTGCTCTGCTGCCTGGCGATCGGCTGGCTCGGCGTCTCGGCGCCCCGCCGCCCGCGCCTGGTGCAGCTGGCCTTCCTGGTGGTGGCCGCGTTCGTCCTGGTCAACAAGGTCTACTCGCCGCAGTACGTGCTCTGGCTGATCCCGCTCGCCGTGCTGGCCCGGCCGCGCTGGCGGGACTTCCTGATCTGGCAGGCCTGCGAGGTGCTCTACACCCTGGGCATCTGGTCCCACCTGGGCTTCGTCACCGGCCCCAAGCAGCACGGGATCGGCGAGTCCTGGTACCACTTCGCGATCGTGCTGCACCTGGCCGGGACGCTCTACCTGGTCACGATGGTGGTCCGCGACATCCTGTTCCCGGACCGCGACCCGGTGCGCTGGGACGGCAGTGACGACCCGTCCGGCGGGGTGCTCGACCACGCCCCGGACGTCTTCGTGCACGGCACCGCCCGGCGGCTGCAGGAGGAGGCGAGCTACGCCGGGTACGCGCCGGCCGGCCCCGAGCAGTGGCTGGACGAGCCACCCGCCGCGGAGCCGGCCGGGAGTACCGCGCGTCGGTAGAGCGCCGTCAGCGGTCCACCACCCGGTCGAAGTGGGTGGTGGTGTGCCGCACCTGGAGGGTCAGCTCGTCGCCGATCGCCGGCGGCTTGGTCTCGTTGTCCAGGAGGAGCAGCGAGACCTGCATGTGTGGCGGCTCGGCGAACCAGAGCTGCTTGCCGGACCAGTGGAACGGCGACTTGGTCTTGTTGACCGTCGCCAGGCCGGCCCGGGCGATCCCCTTCGCCCGGGAGGACATGCCCTGCACGTACTTGGGCGCCTCCAGGCCGATGCCGTGCGCAGTCCCGCCGGCGACCACCAGCAGGTGGCCCTCGGACGGCGCCGGGTGCTGGCGGTAGCCGTAGCGGTCGCCCTTGGCGACCCGGGTGACGTCCAGGACGGTCGCCCGGACCTCCAGCGCGCCGTGGTCGCCGAGCCAGAGCCGGGTGCCGATCCGGGCCCGGAAGACGGTGTCCGGGTAGCGCTGCGCCAGCTGCTCCATCCCGGCCGCGCCGAGGTGGCTGACGAACACGGTGTGCACCGGGATCCCGGCGGCCCGGGCGGCGTCCACCCAGTACGCCACCTCCTCCACCGGGCTGGAGCCGTCCGGCCGGTCCATCGGCAGGTGCAGCGCCAGGCCCTCGAAGGAGACGCCGTCCAGCCCGGCGGCGACCGCGGGCAGGTCGGCGGCGCCCACGCCGTGCCGGCGCATGGTGGTCATGCACTCCACCACCACCCGGGCGCCGTGCAGCGCGCGCAGGGCGTCGACGCTCGCCACCGTCCGGATCACCCGCGCGTGCGGCAGCGGCAGCACCTCCTCGCCGATCCGGTACGGGGTGAGCACCAGCAGCTCGCCGCCGTACCAGTCGGCCGCGTCGGCGGCCTCGTAGGCGGTGCCGACCGCCAGCACCCCGGTGCCGAGCAGGGTCGCCTCCTCGGCGAGCCGGTGGTTGCCCAGGCCGTAGCCGTTGCCCTTCGCCACCGGTACCAGGCCGGGGAACTCGGCCAGGACGGAACGCTGGTGGGCGCGCCAGCGTTCGGTGTCGAGGTAGAGCGACAGCGTCATCGGGTCATCTCCCAGGGGTGTCGGTCACGGCGGGCGGGCTGCTCGGCGGCGGCTCAGCGGCGCGACATGTAGAGGTCGAGGGCCTTGTGGAGCAGCTTGTTGAGCGGGAAGTCCCACTCGCCGAGGTACTCGGCGGCCTGGCCGCCGGTGCCGACCTTGAACTGGATCAGGCCGAAGAGGTGGTCGTTCTCGTCCAGGGTGTCGCTGATGCCGCGCAGGTCGTAGACGCCGCCGCCGAGGGCGTAGGCGTCGCGCATCATCCGCCACTGGACCGCGTTGGACGGCTTGACCTCGCGCTTGTGGTTGGCCGAGGCGCCGTAGGAGTACCAGACGTGCTCGCCGACCACCAGCATCGTGGTCGCGGCCAGCGGCTCGCCCTCGTGGTAGGCGATGTAGAGCCGCATGCGGTTCGGGTCCTCGGCGGTGAGGGCCTTCCACATGCGCTGGAAGTACGACAGCGGCCGCGGGGTGAAGCGGTCGCGCTCGGCGGTCACCAGGTACAGCTGGTGGAAGATCGGCAGCTCGTCGTAGCCGCCCTGGACCACCTCGACGCCGCTCTTCTCGGCCTTCTTGATGTTGCGGCGCCAGAGCTGGTTGAAGCCCTTCTGGATGTCGTCCAGCGAGCGGTTGGCCAGCGGCACCTGGAAGACGTAGCGGGGCTGGACGTCGCCGAAGCCGGCGCCGCCGTCCTCGCCCTGCAGCCAGCCGGCCTTGCGCAGCCGGTCGGCCACCTCGAAGGCGCGCGGCTCGTACCAGTCGGCCTCGATGTCGCGCAGGCGCTTGGCCTGCTTGCCGGCGATGGCCTCCTTGATGGTCGGCGCGTTCCAGCGGCGGATGACCACCGGCGGGCCCATCTTCACGGAGAAGGCGCCCTGCGACTTCAGGTGCGCCAGCATCGGCTGCAGCCAGCGGTCCAGGTCGCGGTCGAACCAGTCGATCACCGGGCCCTCGGGCAGGTACGCCAGGTAGCGCTTGACCTTCGGCAGCTGCCGGTAGAGCACCAGGCCGGCGCCGACCAGCTGGTTGGCCTCGTCGATCCAGCCGATCGACTCCGAGCGCCACTCGGCCTTCACATCGCCCCAGGACGGCACCTGCATGTGGCTGGCCGAGGCACGGCTCCTGATGAAGGCGAGGTGCTCCTCGCGGGTGATCGTCCTCAGGCGCAGGCTCATGCTCGGTGCTCCTCGTCGGTCGGGCTCGGTGGGCCCCAGGTTCTCGGGGTGACTTTATCTCCCGGTGCCCCTGCGGCTGCGGGCGCGGCAGCGCCCCCGTCGCGTACCTGTCTCCTGCATGTAGGTACGCGACGGGGGCGCCGGGGGTTCCTGGCGGGACGGCCGGGACGGCCGGCCGGGGGAGCGCCGGGGGTGCCGGGGTCTGTCGCCCTAGCTGTTCTGACTCGTGAGGTTGGGGACGCGGCTGGCGGGTGGCTTGCCTGCGAGTGCTGTGTGTCCGCGGTGGTGATTGTAGGTGTGGAGCCAGGCGGGGTAGGCGTCGCGGCGTTCCTGTTCGGTGCGGTAGGGCCTGGCGTAGGCCCATTCGTCGAGCAGGGTGCGGTTGAAGCGTTCGACCTTGCCGTTGGTCTGGGGCCGGTAGGGCCGGGTTCGCTTGTGCGTGATGCCTTCGGCCGCGAGGGCATCGCGCCAGGTCCGGGAGCGATAGCAGGAGCCGTTGTCGGTCAGCACGCGCTGGACGGCGATCCCGGCCCGGGCGAAGAACTCGCTTGCCCGGGCCCAGAAGGCGGTGGCGGTCTCCTTGCGCTCGTCGGGCAGGATCTCGCTGTAGGCCAGGCGGGAGTGGTCGTCCACGGCGTTGTGGAGGTAGCTGTAGCCCGCGCCGGAACGGGTCTTGCGGCCGGCCTCACGGCCCAGGATCTTGTGGCCGCCGCCGTCGGGGATGTTGCCGAGCTTCTTGATGTCGACGTGGACCAACTCGCCCGGTGCGGCGCGTTCGTAGCGCCGCACCGGGCGAGCGGTCGCGCGGTCCAGGTGGGCCAGGCGGGCGAGCCGGTAGCGGGTCAGCACGCGGTGCACGGTCGCTGGGTTGAGCCGCAGCAGGTAGGCGATGCGGGCCGGGCCCCAGCGGCGCAGGACGCGGACCTTGATGATCCGCCGCTCGGTGCGCGACGGGGTCCGCCGGGGGCTGCGGTGCGGGCGGCTGGAGAGGTCGCTCATACCGGCCTCGCCCAGCGCCCGGTAGCGGTCCGCCCAGCGCTTGGCCGTGGTGGGCGAGACCTGGAAGCGCTCGGCGGCCCGCCGCAACGGCCAGCCGTCGTCGACCACGCAGCGGGCCAGGCGCAGGCGTCCGGTCTCGGTCAGCGGTGCGTTACGGTGTGGCATGAGGGCCTTTCTGGCTGAGGTGCAGATGTCGCAATCCACACCGAGCCAGAAGGCCCTCACTCATTTCAAGATCACCACGCCGTGAGCCCTGTCACCAACCTCCGTGGTCAGTACACCTAGCCCCAGAGGCCTCCCCTGGCGATTCCCAGGTAGAAGCCCCACGCGGAGGCGACGACGCCGATCATCAGGACGAACCGCTCGGCCGTGGTGACGGAGACGAACTGGCCCCAGAGCCCGGAGACGATGCCGAAGAGCCCGGTCCACGAGCTCATGATGTGGAGGTTGTGGAAGAACGAGGTCGTGAAGGCCAGCACGCCCAGGACGGCGGTGATGCCGACCAGGGTGTTCTCCCGCGGGTGGCGGTGGCCGTCGGTGTTCAGGGTGAGCGGGAGCCCGTGGATGGTGAGAGCCATGAGTCCTACCTCCTGGCGAGGAGACGAACGAGCAGGAAACCCGTTCCGTCCAGATTGCGGCGGTTGCGCGGGTCTCACAACCCCTATGCGTTTTGTTCGGCCGTCCGGGTGCGGGTAGGCTGTGCGGTCTGCACTGGTGTAGTTGTGCCCCCTTCTGCCCTCTTGAGGGTCGGCGGGGCCGATTGTCCGACCCGGCCGCTACGGTGAGCCGGTGTCGTCACTGCTCCGGTGCCGACGCTGCACAACCCTCCTGCCACGGAGAGACCGTGGCCGCTGAGTCCAAAGGAGGTGGGTTACTCATGCGTCACTACGAGCTGATGGTCATCCTCGACCCCTCGGTCGAGGAGCGCGCTGTCGCCCCCCTGATCGAGAACTTCCTCACCGTCGTCCGCAACGGCGGCGGCAAGGTGGAGAAGGTCGACACCTGGGGTCGTCGCCGTCTGGCTTACGAGATCAACAAGCAGTCCGAGGGCATCTACTCGGTCATCGACCTCAAGGCCACGCCTGAGGTCGTCAAGGAGCTCGACCGCCAGCTGGGCCTGAGCGAGTCGGTTCTGCGGACCAAGGTCCTGCGCCCGGACACCCACTGAGCCACCCGCTGAGGCCCTCGGGCCTCGGGTAGCTCGCGTCCGCTGTTTCACGTGAAACAGCGGTGAACGGAACTCTTCCGGAGAGGTCATCACCACCATGGCAGGCGAGACCGTCATCACCCTCGTCGGCAATCTCGTCGACGACCCCGAGCTGCGCTTCACCCCGTCGGGTGCGGCGGTCGCGAAGTTCCGCATCGCGTCCACTCCCCGCACCTTCGACCGCCAGACCAACGAGTGGAAGGACGGCGAGAGCCTCTTCCTCACGTGCAACGTCTGGCGGCAGCCGGCGGAGAACGTCGCCGAGTCGCTGCAGCGCGGCATGCGCGTCATCGTGCAGGGCCGGCTGCGCCAGCGGTCTTACGAGACCAAGGAAGGCGAGAAGCGGACGGTCTTCGAGGTCGAGGTCGACGAGGTGGGCCCGAGCCTGCGTTCGGCGACCGCGAAGGTCACCCGGGCCAACCGGTCCGGCGCTCCCGGTGGCGGCGGCTTCGGCGGCGGCCAGCAGGGCGGCGGCCAGGGCGGCGGCTGGGGCGGCGGTGGCGGCCAGCAGGGCGGCTGGGGTGGCAACTCCGGCGGCCAGTCCGGCCCGTCCGACGACCCCTGGGCGTCCAGCGCTCCCTCTGGTGGCAACCAGGGCGGCGGCGGCTGGGGTGCCCCGTCCGGCGGCGGTTTCTCCGAAGAGCCCCCGTTCTAGAGCTGACAGATTTCGTGCGGCCCGGCAGCCGGCGTCCCAGGACGCCCGCCGGGGCGTGAACCCCAAATGGAGCACACAATGGCGAAGCCGCCTGCTCGCAAGCCGAAGAAGAAGGTTTGCGTCTTCTGCAAGGACAAGGTCAACTACGTTGACTACAAGGACACGAACCTGCTGCGGAAGTTCATCTCCGACCGCGGCAAGATCCGTGCCCGCCGGGTGACCGGCAACTGCACCCAGCACCAGCGTGACGTCGCCACGGCCGTGAAGAACAGCCGTGAGATGGCGCTGCTGCCCTACACCAGCACCGCGCGCTAAGAGAGGGTGACCGAATAATGAAGATCATCCTCACGCACGAGGTGCCGGGTCTCGGCTCCGCCGGCGAGGTCGTCGAGGTCAAGGACGGCTACGCCCGCAACTACCTGGTCCCGCGTGGCTACGCCATCCGCTGGACCAAGGGCGGCCAGAAGGACGTCGACGCGATCCGTCGCGCCCGCAAGATCCACGAGATCCAGACCCTCGAGGCCGCCAACGAGGTCAAGGGCAAGCTGGAGGGCGTCCAGGTCAAGCTGGCCGTCCGCTCGGGCGAGGCCGGCCGTCTGTTCGGCTCGGTCACCCAGGCCGACGTCGTCGAGGCCATCAAGGCCGCCGGCGGCCCGGTGGTGGACAAGCGCGCCGTCGCGATCGCCTCGCCGATCAAGACCGTGGGCACCCACAAGGTCTCGGTCAAGCTGCACGCCGATGTCCTGGCCAACCTGGACGTCGCCGTCGTCGCCGCCTGAGTTTCTCGGTAGCGGCCCGAGGGCCGGTCTCCCCCTTCCCGGGGAGGCCGGCCCTCGGTCGTTCCCGGGGCCGGGCGGGCAGGGCCTGCACCGCGCCGGCGCGCGCCGATGGGACCTGCGCCGCGTCGGTGGGCCCCGGTCAGGCCCGCACCGCTCCGGTGACCAGCCACTTGCCGCCGCGGGCCCGCCAGGCCAGGAAGCCGCCGCGGACCAGCATGAACAGGTTCATCGCCCACCACAGCCCGGCCAGCCCGGCGCCGGTGGCCGGCACCGCCAGGGCCACCGGGGCGAACACGGCCAGCGTGCCGAGCATCGCCCAGGCCAGGTAGGGGCCGTCGCCGGCGCCCATCAGCACCCCGTCCAGCACGAAGACCAGGCCGGCGACCGGCTGGCAGAGGGCGAGCAGCAGCAGGACGGTGTTCAGCTGCGCCTGCACCGCCGGGTCGGGGGTGAACAGCGGCACGTACAGCGGCCGGGCCACCACCACCAGCAGGCCGAGCACCAGGCCGGAGCCGATGCCCCACTCGATCATCCGCCGGGTGGCCGCCCTGGCGGCGGGAACGTCCGAGGCGCCCAGGCAGCGGCCGATGATGGCCTGGCCCGCGATCGCGATGGCGTCCAGCGCGAAGGCGATGAACAGGAAGACGGTCATGGCGATCTGGTGCGCGGCGATCGCGTCGTCGCCGAGCCCGGCGGCCACCGCGGTGGCGATCATCAGGACCGCGCGCAGGCTCAGCGTGCGGACCATCAGCGGGCCGCCGGCCTTCGCGCAGGCCCGGATCCCGGCTGCGTCCGGCCGCAGCGAGGCCTGCTCCCGGCGGGCCCCGCGCACCACCACGAACAGGTAGGCGGCGGCCATCCCGGTCTGCGCCAGCACCGTGCCCCAGGCCGAGCCGGCCACGCCGAGCCCGGCGCCGTACACCAGGCCGAAGTTCAGGACGAGGTTGGCGGCGAAGCCGGCGATCGCCACCGCCAGCGGCGTACGGGTGTCCTGCAGGCCGCGGAGCACGCCGGTGGCGGCCATCACCATCAGCATCGCCGGGATGCCGAGCGCGCTGATCCGCAGGTACGTGACGGCGTACGGCGCGGCCGTCGCGGAGGCGCCCAGCACGTCGGCCATCCAGGGGGCCAGCAGCAGGGTGAGCGCGACCACGCCGACCGAGAGCGCCAGCGCGAGCCAGATGCCGTCGATGCCCTGCTGGACGGCGGCCCGGCGGTCCCCGGCGCCGATCCGCCGGGCCACCGCGGCGGTGGTGGCGTAGGCGAGGAAGACGAACACCCCGGTGGCGGTGGTGAGGGCGGCCGAGGCGACGCCGACGCCGGCCAGCTGCGCGGTGCCGAGGTGGCCCACGATGGCCGAGTCGGCCATCAGGAACAGCGGTTCGGCGACCAGGGCGCCGAACGCGGGCACGGCGAGCGCGAGGATCTCCCGGTCGTGCCGGCGGCGGGCGGTGGTGGGGGCGGTCATGCGGACAAGGCTACTCATCCACAGGTAATGACCGCCAGGGCCTGTGAGGCATTACTCGAAATCCTGAGCGACGGCTCCGGCGCGGTGTGTGTCCACGGCCACCCGGCCGTGTGTGAAGTATTTCTCATGCACAGCCCCGGAAGGGGGTAGCCGCAGGTCAGCGAGTTGACGGTGGAGCGATCGTCGGGTTATCCACAGGGCTTTCCACAGGGGTGTCCACAGGATTGCGGCAGTTCTCCACAGCCTGGGGGCGGCCGTCCACACCCCCTGTGGATAACCACCTTGGCGCAAGGGCGTCCGGCGCTTTAGCGTGGGCCCTCCGCCCGACACTCCCGCCCGCCCCCTGGCGTCCGTTCCGTCGGTGCGGTGCCGTAGAAAGAGGAGCGCGGCGAGGGAGGAGCGCGGCTCCGTCCCACCCAGCCACCGGCAAGGCCAGCTCCAACTCGCACCACTCGCTGATCGGGGAACACGCGTGACCGGCCCCCAGTACGACGACCACGACGCCCCGCCGCCGGAGGAGGACTGGCCGATCTCGGACGACCCCTTCCCCGCCGGCGCCTTCGCCGACGCGCCGTTCCCGGACGGCCCCGGCGACCGGCTGCCGGTCTCGCGCGGGCGCGGCAACGGCCAGGGCCCGGGCGGCTTCCAGGGCGGCGGTTTCCAGAAGGGCGGCAAGGGCGGTTCCGGGGGCTTCCAGCGGGACGGCAAGCGCCGCCAGGGCGAGGACGAGCGCCCCGACGGCGGCGACGGCTTCGAGCGGGTCCCGCCGCAGGACCTCGCCGCGGAGCAGTCCGTCCTCGGCGGCATGCTGCTCTCCAAGGACGCCATCGCCGACGTGGTCGAGGTGCTCAAGCCGGCCGACTACTACCGGCCCGCCCACGAGCTGATCCACGGCGCGATCCTCGACCTCTACGCCCGCGGCGAGCCGGCCGACCCGATCACCGTGGCCGGCGAGCTGACCAAGCGCGGCGAGCTCCAGCGGGTCGGCGGCCCGGGCTACCTGCACACCCTGGTCAACTCCGTCCCGACCGCCGCCAACGCGGAGTACTACGCCGAGATCGTCCACGAGCGCGCGGTGCTGCGCCGGCTGGTCGAGGCCGGGACCCGGATCGCCGGCATGGGCTACGCCGCGGAGGGCGACGTCGACGAGATCGTCAACGCCGCCCAGGCGGAGATCTACGCCGTCACCGAGCAGCGCACCAACGAGGACTACGCGCCGCTGGCCGACATCATGGAGGGCGCCCTCGACGAGATCGAGGCGATCGGCTCCCGCAACGGCCAGATGTCCGGCGTCCCGACCGGCTTCGCCGACTTCGACGCGCTGACCAACGGGCTGCACCCCGGGCAGATGATCGTCATCGCGGCGCGTCCCGCCATGGGTAAGTCCACCCTCGCGCTGGACTTCGCCCGGGCCTGCTCGATCCACAACAAGCTGCCGAGCGTGATCTTCTCGCTCGAAATGGGGCGCAACGAGATCGCGATGCGCCTGCTCTCCGCCGAGGCCCGGGTCGCGCTGCACCACATGCGCTCCGGGAACATGACGGACGACGACTGGACGCGGGTCGCCCGCCGGATGCCGGACGTCAGCGAGGCGCCGCTGTTCATCGACGACTCCCCGAACCTGTCGATGATGGAGATCCGGGCCAAGTGCCGCCGGCTCAAGCAGCGCAACGGCATCAAGCTGATCGTCATCGACTACCTCCAGCTGATGCAGTCGGGCGGCTCGCGCCGGGCCGAGAACCGCCAGCAGGAGGTCTCGGACATGTCGCGAAACCTGAAGCTGCTGGCCAAGGAGCTGGAGGTGCCGGTGATCGCGCTCTCGCAGCTGAACCGTGGCCCCGAACAGCGCACCGACAAGCGGCCGATGGTCTCGGACCTCCGCGAGTCCGGCTCGATCGAGCAGGACGCCGACATGGTCATCCTGCTCCACCGCGAGGACGCCTACGAGAAGGAGTCGCCCCGCGCCGGCGAGGCCGACCTGATCGTCGCCAAGCACCGTAACGGCCCCACGGCCACCATCACGGTCGCCTTCCAGGGGCACTACTCGCGCTTCGTGGACATGACCCGGGACTGACCGTGCCCGCTGTAGGGTCTCAAATTTCGTGTCCTAATCTCAGGTCTGACGGCCAACCAGTGGCAGATAGGACGCGGTTCTGAGACTGGCAGGTCAGGCCCGTCACTCGATGGTGTGATCTCGTCGTAGCGCGGACCGTCCGAGGTCGGCGTGCTGGCACCGTGGCTGTACGGGTAGTTGCCCGGGAGCCGGGGGTGCGAGGTGGGCGTTGACGCTGCGGCAATCAGCGTTCGTCTTCGTGGCGAGGTCGTCGAGGACCTGGCGTTGGCGGGGGTATCCGTCGGGCTGCTGCGGTCGGCCGTGCCGTGGCGGACCTTCCGCTGGTACATGGGCCAGAGGCACTACTCGGGTACGTACTGGTCTGCGACGATGCGCGACCACGTGATCTACGAGTCGCGCCTGGAGCTGGCGAGGTTGGTCTTCGCCGACTTCGATCCCTCCGTTCAGCACATCGTGGCCCAGCCGTTCCTGCTGAAGACCGTTGTGGACGGAGAGGTACGCAAGCACATCCCGGACTATCTGCTGATCACCGAGCAGGGGCCCGTGGTGGTGGACGTCAAACCGCGCCACCGGCTGGCCAGGTCGGAGGTGGCCTTCACCTTCGAGTGGACCCGGAGGGTGGTGGAGTCCCGGGGGTGGCGCTTCGAGGTCTGGAGCGAGCCGCCGGAGGCGAGGCTGGAGAACATCCGCTTCCTGGCCGGTTACCGCAGGGACTGGCTGTTCGGCCCCGCGCTGCTGGACGAGCTCCGCCGACTGGATCTGGACGGAGTCCCGTTGAGCCAGGCCGCTCGCTGTCTGCCCGGCCGACCTGAGCCCCTTGTGCGGTCCGCGATCTGCCACCTGCTGTGGACGCACGACCTCCTGACCGATCTCGACCAACCCCTCGGCCACGGGGTGTTGAGGAGGTCAGCGTGAGCTGGGCCGGAGTGCGGGTGGGAGTTGGTACGCGATTCCGCTACGACGGGGAGACCGTCGAGGTGGTGGAGATGGCCGCGACCACGGCGGGCAACGAGGTGGTCCTGAAGGATGGCAGGGGTCGGCTGCTGCGGCTGTCCTTGAAAGAGCTGCTGTTCTCCGATCGGGCCGCTGTAATCCCTGATCAGACCAGCCTGGCGGGCGGGGATACCGAGGAGATCGCGTCGGTGGTGCTGGGCCAGCTCCATGAGGACGAGCGGCGGAAGTTGATGGAGCGGGCCGAGCATGTCCGCGAGGTCCTGACGGGGTATCGCTCGGGCTGCCGGGAAATGGCGCGGGAGGGCGAACCTCGTGCTGAGTACGCGCTCGGGAGGCCGCTGGAGGCCAAGTACGCGGCGAAGGCAGCGGAGCTCGGGGTTGCTCCGCGCTCGGTGAGGCGGTGGGTCACCGCGTTCCGCGAGCACGGTGAGGCCGGGCTGGCGCCCAAGAACGTACCGAGCCGGACGTCCCGGGTCACGGCGGATGAGCGGTGGGTGGAGACCGCGCTGGAGGTGATGGTCGAACACACCGGGGAGTCGAAGCCGTCGCGCACGATGGTGATCGAGCGCACCAGGGCCAGGGTGATCGCCCGGTTTGGTCCGGGGGCGGTGCCGCAGCCGAGCCGGGCGACCGCGTTTCGGCTTCTGGCGGAGCTGGAGGACCGGCACCCGCTGTTCCGGCTGAGTACGAAGCGCAACCGGGATATCGCGGACCGGCCCGAGGGGGTTTACGGCAAGTTGCGGCCGACCAGGCCGGGCGAGTACCTGCTGATGGACTCCACCCGCCTGGACGTGTTCGCGTTCGATCCGCTGACGCTGCGGTGGGTGCAGGCCGAACTCAGTGTCGGCATGGACTGGTACACCCGCTGCATCACTGGGATCCGTCTCACGCCGGTTGCCACGAAGTCGGTGGACGTCAGCGCGGTGCTCTACCAGTGCTTCCGGCCTCGGCTGGCCGGACGGGACTGGCCGCGGCACGCGGTCTGGCCCGAGCACGGCATCCCACGCACCGTCCTGGTCGACATCGAGGCCGTCGACGGGCCGGGGTTCGCCTCCCCTCCGCTGGTGCCGGAGACGGTGGTGGTCGATCACGGCAAGGTTTATGTGTCGGAGCATCTGACCAGCGTCTGTCGTCGGATGGGCATCTCCATCCAGCCGGCGAGGCTGCGGACAGGGCGGGACAAGGGCCCGGTCGAGCGCTATTTTCGTACGCTCCGCGAGGGCCTGCTGCAGGTGTTGCCCGGCTACAAGGGGCCCGACATCCACTCCCGCGGCGAGAGGCCGGAGGACGACGCGTTCTTCTTCCTCGACGAGTTGGAGGCGATCATCCGCGAGTGGACCGCGGTGGTCTACCACTGCCGTCCCCATTCCGGTCTGGTCGATCCGGGCTTGCCCGGGCTGAGGATGTCCCCGGCGCAGATGTTCGAGCACGGCATGGCCAGGGCCGGCTACATCGAGGCACCGCGGGACTCGGATCTGGCCTTCGAGTTCCTGCCCACCAAGTGGCGCACGATCCAGCACTACGGCGTCGAGATCGACCGCCGCCGCTACAACGGCGCTGGCCTTCCCAGTCGGGGCGCCAAGAGCCCCTACGGCGGCCCGGTCAAGAACGGCTGGCCGTTCCAGGTCGACCCCGACGACATCACCCGGATCTACTTCCGCGACCCTGACAGCCGCCGCTGGCACACCTTGGTCTGGGAGCACGCCCCGTCAGCGCGGATGCCGTTGAGCGAGGACGCGCTGGCGTTCGCGCGGAAGCTGGCCGCCTCGAAGTACCGCTACCCGGACGATCGGCTCGCGGTCGCCGACCTGCTGGAACGGTGGAACCTCGGGCTGGGCACGACACTCGCCGAGCGGCGGATGGCCCTGCGGCTCTCGCGCGAGCAGGCGGCCATCGAGCTGCCGGAGACCGGGGCTCAGCCGGCTCTCCCGCTTCCGTCCGTCCGCGAGGCCCTGAAGGCAGAGCCAGCCGCGGACGAGCCCGGGATGCCGGAGGCCGGCGATGACGATGACGCCGATCTGGAAGACCTCGCCGGCGAGGACGACTTCTACGCCGACGCCCTGGAGGACGTGTGACTGCCGTCGGCCTGCCGAGCTTGGGCAACCTGGCCTTGTCGCGGAAGGAGGACTTCAAGGCATTCGCCGAAGCCCCGCGCCGAGTCCAGCCCGAAACGCTGGCCCGGGCCGGGCTCGGATCGCTGAGCCCCAAGGCGCGAGCGGAGTATGACCGGTTGCGGCGGGAATGGCACGCGAACCTCGGGCCGATCAAGACACCGCAACTGTCCGAGCTCCACGAGGACTTGTGGGACATCGTCGACAGCAACGCGCAGGACGGGGACAAGGCCAAAGGGGCGGTGGCCGTGGATGCCTTTCCGGGCCTGGGGAAGACTACCTCGGTGCTGGCCTTCGCCCGGGAGTTCCATGGCCGGGAGATCGCCGAACAGGGCGAATTCACCGCCGCAGGCCACGAGCGCTGGCCGGTCTGCCGGGTCGGCCTGACCGGCAACACCGGTATGAAGGACCTCAACCGGGCCATCCTGGAGTTCTTCGGGCACCCAGGACGCTACCGGGGAACCACCACCCAGCTCGGCCAGCGAGCCCTGGACTGCGTGCTGTCGTGCGAGGTCCGCGTCCTCGCACTGGATGACCTGCACTTCCTGAAGTGGGGCAACGCCAGCGGCGTCGAGGTCAGCAACCACCTGAAGTGGATCGCGAACGAGTTTCCGGTGACCTTGCTGATGATCGGTGTCGGACTCGCGGACAAGGGCTTGTTCAGCGAGGGGGAAGCCGGCGGTGACGCGGCCCTGGCCCAGACCGGGCGCCGCACCACCCGTCTGGGCATGCGACCCTTCACGATCACGAGCGAGGCTGGCCGCCGGGAATGGCGGCAGATGCTCAAGACGCTGGAACAGCGCGTGGTCCTGGCCGACAAGTGTCCGGGCATGCTCGCGGACGAGTTGTCGGACTACCTCTTCGCCCGCAGCACCGGACACATCGGCTCGCTCATGACGCTGATCAACCGAGGCTGCCAGCGGGCCATCCGATGCGGCGACGAGCGGCTCAGCCGCGACCTTCTGGACCGGGTGAAGAACGATGAGGCATCCGAGAACGCCCGACGAGAGCTCGAAGCCGCCTTAGACGGCAGGAAGTTGACCAGCCGTCCCCGGTCTCGCGCCAAGACGGTGGCGTGATCACGGTGCCGCGGACTCTTCCGGTCCGACTGCAACCCGTTCCCGGCGAGGCACTCGACTCCTGGCTCGAGGCCGTGGCCTGCCGCCTGGACACCCCGCTCGGGGACGTCATGGCCGAGTTCGGGCTCCCCGTCCGGCCCAACACCAGGGGCGCATGTCTGCTCGACATCCCGTGGGAGTGGACCATCCTGTTGCGCTCAGCCGAGGTCGATGCCATCGCGAAGGCGAGCGGACTGACACCGGGACGGATCACGGGCATGACCTTGGCCCACTACGACCAGCGGGCCGTAGTGATCGACTCCGTCAAGCGGCAAGTCGCCCGCGGCCAGTTGTGGGGGCGAGGTCGCGCGTCGCGCTTCTGCCCGGACTGCCTGGCAGTGACCGGCGGCCGCTGGCAGCTGTCCTGGAGACTGAGCTGGAGCTTCGCCTGCACCATCCACCATCGGCTTCTCGCCGACCGCTGCCCCGGATGCCACCGAGTACAGCGCGAACGTCCCCATTCGAGGCACGCGATTCCGAAGCCCGGACGATGCGCCTGCCGGCAGCCAGGGACGAACCGCAATGATCCTGTCTCCCGCTGCCACCACGAACTCGCCGCTGCAAAAACCCTGCAGCTGCCCGCGGACCATCGGGCGTTCAAGACGCAGGCACTGCTGCTGGACATGTTCGAATCGGGCATCGCGAGCTTCGGCGTCTTCGCCGGTGACCCCATGCCGTCGGCCGTCGCTCTCGCGGATATCAAGGCAGTCGCCGGCAGGATTCTCGCGCCTGCCGTCCGGTCAGGTCTGCAGGCGGTGGCGCCCGGTGACCTGGCCGCCGCACACCTCGGCACGCTCACCCCACCGGACGGCACCGCGAGACCGGCCGAGGCCCGCCCGGGCTACATGGCACCACCGGACGCCCTGACCACCGCGATCGCGGTCACTACGGCGGTCGACATCCTCGACCAGCCCACCATCACGCAGGCAGGAGAAGCACTGCGTTGGGTGACCGACGCGACGCGCGACGCGGCCGGACACTCGACCCCCACGAACATCGAAAGCTGGGGCCGAAACATCAGCACCCGGCTGCGGGCCGTCTACCTCGCAGCTCTCGATCCATCGTTACGGGTGACCGACCAGATCCGTTACCGCACCGCCGCCTTGGTCCCCTGTTTTCCTTCCACCTCGGCCTCGTCCGACGCTCGCCGCAGCCGGAAGATCCCCAGTGCTCTGTGGCCCGAGTGGTCGCTACTGCTCTGCCCGGTGAAGAGCGCCTACAGCAGGATCATGCGCCCGGCCCTGGCAGGATCGCTGCTGCTGTTCGGCAGCCGGATCGACCTTCCGGACGCGGCGAAGCTCCTCGGCTCGGCCACCGACGACTCGAACATCTCCCGCATCCTGCAGATCCTGCGGGCAGGCGCGCACTGGCCGGGCATCCTCCACGCGCTCACCCGCCTCGCTGAGCACCTCGACGCCCACCCCGTCCCGATCGATTACGCCCGCAGACGCGGCATCGACTACGACCATCTCCTCCCCGCCGCCCACTGGAAGCAGATCTGCCGCCGCACCGGAGCCCCACTCGGCCGCGAGCACCGCCACCAAGTCGTCCGGAACCTGCTGTTCCAGCGGATCAGCGGCATGCCCGAGCACCTCGCTCCGGCTGCCTACGTCATCAAGGACACGCCAAGGCGCACGTATCTGAGCGAGTTCACGGCCAGCCTCACCCCCGCCCTCGCCGCCGCACTGGACGACGCTGCCCGGGCATTCCTGCACGATCAAGGAATCCGGGGCGAGCCGGTCGCTTGGCATCCACCCACCTCGCTCATGGACGGCCTCGACCTGCCCGGCCCTGATCCCGCCGCGGTGGACATTGAGCTGATGCACGAACTGGTCATGGCGGCGCAGAGCAACATCAGCACCATCGCCGAGCAGCTCGGCACCTCCGTTGAAGTCCTTCGGCACCTTCTTCAGCGGCATCCACCACCGCCTCCACCGCTGACCAGTCACCAGTTCCGAGCACGCGGACAAGCCATCGCCGCAGCCCAAGCCGTACTCTCCCGAGAAGAGTTGACACGTCTCTACTGCGACGAACGGCGAAGCCTCGGCGAGATCGCTGAGGGCTTCGGACTCAACCGCATCACCCTGACCCGGCTCGCGAACGAGTACGCCATCCCACTTCGCCGATACCGGACAGCCCGCACGGTCATCGACCGCACCTGGTTCTACGAGCAGTACGTCCACCACCACCGCAGCCTCGCCGACCTCGCGCAGGAGAAGGCCATGAGCCCCGCGAACATGCGACGTTGGGCGAAGATCCTCGGCGTCCCGCTCCGATCACGCGGAGAAAGCCGCCCCGAATCGGCCATCGACTGATTGCGATCGAGCCGGCAAGTCACCTCTCCGAGTCGTCCAGGCGGTGAAAGGCCCCTTCGAACTCTCCTGACGCAAGCAACTCGGCGATCACACTCACCATGCCTCGGATGCCGGGATCTCTAACGATCAGTCCGTCCGAGCACCAGAAGCACCGACCACCTGCCGCTTCTCCCGTCTCCTCCCACCTCTTCATCAACCGGTCGACCTCGGCCATCGTGAAGATCGTCGCGCTCCAGCGCGAGCCATCGGGGAGGTGGACCTCAGCATCGACGTTGCAGACCTCGTCGAGCACCTCATCAGGGCTCGGGAGGAACAGTGCCTCGAATCCTTCGGCCCGGGCACGGTAATAGGGGCCGTCCCATCCGGCCTCGGTCTGCAGATTGCTCGTCGTGGTGGTCACAGCAGGAGCATCCCAGTACTCCGGATGACCATCCAACAGGAATTGGTCGCCGCAGCGGCTGGAGAGCAGACCGCCGCCATTATGGGCTCGTGAACACATGGATGCGCTGCTACTGGGGCGAGGAGGATGTCTGGTTCTACTTCGAGGTGGACGCCGAAGGCTGGGTGACCCGGCAGGTCGAACTCCAAGGGCCGGAGCTGACCCCGATCGCAGCGGCCTCCCTCGACGAATGGCAGCAGGCCCACGACGCAGGCCGCCTCGATGAGTACAACGGCAGGTTCGGGATCACAGCCGAGCTGCCCGTCTCAGAATGGGAAGGCCACGACCCCGAGCAACTCACCGCCGAGGAGTTCGAGGAAGTCTGGGGTCCGGCCCGTCGGCAGATTGCATCCCGGCCCCACCGACCTCTCGGTCCTGCGGACGCCTCCTGACATCATCTCGGCATGACCCCGTCCCTTCCCCGCACCGTCCGAGCCGTCGACACCGCTCAGCTCCTGGACCTGGCCCAGGAGGCGGCCATGCACGGCTTCAGCCAGCGGCTCCCGGTCGACTGGCTCCAAGAGCACCTCGCTGCAGAGGCGACGCACTACCTGTTCCCTACGCTCATCCAGCGGCTGAGGCACCGTCCCGAGGTGCCGTTGCAGTGGAGGTGCCAGCAACTGCTGACCGTCAGCACCGGCGAACAGATCTGGGGTCTCCTCGACGTCCTTCCCGACACCTTCGACAAGATCCCGGAAACCTTGGACACGGCGTCCAGGAAGGACATCGTCAGCCGCATCGAGCGAGCAGTGACCGTACGTGAGTGGGTGGAACGGATCGCCGCTGATGCAGACCCTGAAGAAATGCCACGGAACTGAGACGCGAGCACCCGGACATGGGCTGAGACAGCCCAGGAACCCCCTGGTCAGGGCTGTGCTCTATGACACGAGCCGCGAGACCCTACACCCGCCGTACCGACCGTGCCCGCCGCGGGGTCCCGGACTCCGTGGCGGGACCGGCGCGCGCGGGTGCTGCTGCTCAGCGCCTCGTCTCGTACCTGGTCAGGACCACGCCGCCGGGGAACGTCCGCGTCTCCACCAGGTTCAGGTTCACCCAGCCGTCCAGCGCGGTGAAGAACGGCGTGCCGCCGCCCACCAGGACCGGATGGGTGGCGATCACGTACTCGTCGACCAGCCCGGCGCGCACGGCCGCGCCGGCGAGCGTCGCACCGCCGATGTTCATCGGGCCGCCGTCCTCGGCCTTGAGCCGGGTGATCTCGGCGACCGCGTCGCCGGTGACCAGGCGGGTGTTCCAGTCGACCTCGTCGATCGTCGAGGAGAACACCACCTTGGGCGTCTCCCGCCAGTTCCGCGCGAACTCGATCTCCGCCGGGGTGGCGCCGGGCTGCTGGTCGCCGGTCGGCCAGTAGGAGCTCATCGTCTCCCACAGCTTGCGCCCGTACAGCGACAGGCCGCTCGCCCGCTCGTGGTCGAGCCACCACTGGAACAGCTCGTCGCTCGGCGGTGCGCTCCAGCCGATGTCGTCACCGGCCGCGGCGATGTAGCCGTCCAGGGTCAGGTTCATGCCGTAGACCAGTTTCCGCATGGCCCAGCCTTCCGTCCGTGGGGGTCCGGCGTCCAGACCAGCGTGGCGCGGGAAGCCCCTCGGTGCGATCCGGGCTCGCCGGTAGCCCGGGTGCCCGGGCCCGGCGTGGTGCACTCGGACGGCCCGGGCAGGCCGCCTGACCTCGCGGGATGCGGGGGAGGTCCGTCCCCGCGGCCCGCCGGCGGCGCCGAAGGGCACTCCGGAGGGCTCAACCGTCGTCACTCTGGACGGGAGCTCCGCGGCGCCATGGACTACTGTCACCTGCCGTGAAGACGATACGACAGCTGTCCGCCCGCCGGGCCGGGGGAAGCGCGAAAGCCCAGGCGGGCAGGCCGGCCAGTCGGCTGGGCTGGCTCGACGCGCTCCGTGGCGTGGCCGCCCTGGTGGTCGCCCTGCACCACTTCGACGTCCTGAAGATGCTGCCGGACCGCATGGCCGCCTTCATCTGGTGGCACGCGGACCTCGGGCTGTACGGCGTGATGCTGTTCTTCCTGGTCAGCGGCTACATCATCCCGGCCTCGCTGGAGCGGCGCGGGGACATGCGGCAGTTCTGGATCGGCCGGTTCTTCCGGCTCTGGCCGCCGATCGTCTTCGGCATCGTGGTCGCGCTGGCCATCATCCCGAAGGGCGACGGATCGGTCGCCCTCTTCGCCACCGACCACGACCTGGTCTACCTGGCCGCCAACTCGACCATGCTGCAGGACTTCATGGGCGTCTGGAACGGCCTCGGCGTCATGTGGACCCTCAGCTACGAGATGGTCTTCTACTACATGGTCACCGCACTCTTCGCGGTCGGCCAGCACCGCCGCAGCGGCCCGCTCGCGGTCGGCTTCGCGGCGGTGGCGCTGCTCTTCGGCACCTCCATCGCCTCCCACACGCTGACCCACGACGTCACCTCGACCCGGAACCTGGTCTGGGGCTCCGTGCTGATCGTGGTCTTCGCCTTCGCCTGCATCCTCAGCGGGCGCCAGAACCTGACCCGGATCGGCGCGATCACGCTCGGCCTGCTGGGCTTCGTGCTGATGTACAACAACAGCCGGGCCCCGATGTACCAGACCCTGATGATCTTCGCGACGATGTTCGCGGGCACCGTCCTCTACCGCGCCGAGAACCGCCAGATCGACCGCCTCCAGGCGATCCTCTGCTGCGGCTTCGTGATCGCGGCGGGCGTGGCCGTCGCCTGGATGTACAACCGCGACGGCATGGAGCAGAACACCTGGACGGCGGGCTGGCGGGCCTGGGCGGGCTCCTACCTCGCGGCCTGGATCACCTTCGGGATCGGCATGGCGCTGCGCAAGCGCCGCTTCCCGAAGCCGCTGACCTGGCTCGGCGCGATCAGCTTCTCGCTCTACCTGCTGCACGTCCCGCTGGTGCACACCCTCCAGCACCTGCTGGAGGTGCCCAAGGTGCCCCCGACGACCGGCGGCAAGCTGATCTGGACGGTCGAGTACCTCGCCGTGATCATGCTGGCGAGCTGGGTGATGTACCGCCTGGTGGAGCTTCCGGTGCAGAAGCTGGGCAAGAAGGTCAGCAAGGCGGTCGACCGCCGCTGGCCGGCCGTCGACCCGCTGGTGGCCGCCGCGGCGCCGTCCGGGGCGACCGGGGCGTCCGGGGCGTCCGGGGCAGCGCCCGACCGGACCGAGCCGCCGGTGCCGGTCGAGGTCGGTGCGGGCGGTGCGGGCGGTCCCGGGCACCGGGGCCACTGACCGCCGGTCCGCATGCGCGAGGGCTCGCCTCCCCGACGGGGGAGGCGAGCCCTTCGCCGTACGGCGGGCCGCGTCAGAGGGGGTTCAGAGGGTGACGGTGGCGCGGAAGACGGTGGCGGCGGCGCCGTCGAGCCGGGTGGCGGTGCCGGTCGCCGGGAGGAAGGCGGACTCGCCGCGGGCGAGCTCCAGCACGGCGCCGTCGGCGGCGGTGAGCCGGGCGGTGCCGGCGGTGCAGAGCAGGATCTGCGGGGCCCGGCCGTCGAGCTCGCGCTCGCGGCCGTCCAGGGTGAAGCGGGAGAGCCGGAACTCGTCGATCGGCACGGGGTAGAGCTCCTCGCCCGGGGTGCCCTCGACGGGGGAGGGGAGCAGCAGGTCCGGAGCGCCGGGGGTGAACCCGACCACCTTGAGCAGCTCCGGCACGTCGATGTGCTTGGGCGTGAGCCCGGCGCGCAGCACGTTGTCGGAGTTGGCCTGGAGTTCGACGCAGACGCCGTGCAGGTAGGCGTGCGGGACGCCGGCGCCGAGGTAGAGCGCCTCGCCGGCCCGGAGCCGGACGGCGTTGAGCAGCAGGCCGGCGATCAGGCCGCGGTCCCCGGGGAAGCCGCGGGTGATCCGGGTGTACAGCGCGTAGGGGCCGTCCGGATCCTCGGCGGCGGCCTTCTCCACCGCCTCGGCGGTGTCCCGGACGGCGGCCTCGGCGGTGGCGTCGTCCATGGTGAGGACGGCGACCAGCGTGCTGCGCAGGGCCTCGGCCTCGTCCTCGCCCTCGGCACCGAGCAGGTCGACCAGCGGGGCGAGGGCGGGGACGCCCAGCCCGGACAGCAGGGCGGCCGCCTCGGCCGGCCGGCGGAAGCCGCAGAGCCCATCGAAGTCGCCGAGCGCGCAGATGAGTTCGGGCTTGTGGTTGGCGTCGCGGTAGCTGCGGTGCGGGGCGTCCGGGGGGATGCCGAGGGCGTTCTCCGCGGCGAAGCCGGCCCGCGCCTGGTCGAGGGTGGGGTGGGCCTGGATCGACAGCGGGATGCCGGCTGCCAGGATCTTGAGCAGGAACGGCAGGGCGGGGCCGAACCGCGCCACGGCGGCGGCGCCCAGTTCGCCCTCGGGGTCGGCGGCGATCAGCTCGTCCAGGGCGCGGGGCCCCTCGCCGCGGTCGGCGCGGGAGGGGGCGCCCGGGTGGGCGCCCATCCAGAGCTCGGCCTGGGGTTCTCCGGTCGGTTCCTGTCCGAGCAGCTCCGGGAGTGCCGTGACCGAACCCCAGGCGTACGGGCGGACTGTGTTGACGAGCCTGTCCATGCGCGCGGTTCTGCTCCTTCTCGAAGGCCGGGGATCGACCCTAGCCGACCGATGTCACCGCAGGGGAAACGGTGGGCGGCGGCGGGGAGTGCCGCAGCGGTTCCGGGGGTGCGAGGCAGCGGTAGTAGGATGCCAGGACGCAGTGGTTTCCACCGTGGTGACCAGGTCGGCGGGGGTTGCCGACCGGGATGCGTTCAGAGTGCGGGCACGGTGACCGGCACTTCCCGCCACCGGCCGAGAGGTTTGTACGTGACCGTGAACCAGCAGAGTTTTGCTGATCTCGGCAGGGTGCTGGTGATCATCCCGACGTTCAACGAGGCGGAGAACGTCGAGCGGATCGTCGGCCGGGTCCGCGCGGCCGTGCCCGAGGTGCACGTCCTGGTGGCCGACGACAACAGCCCCGACGGCACCGGTGAGCTGGCCGACAAGCTGGCCGCCGAGGACCCGAACGTGCACGTCATGCACCGACGGGGCAAGGAGGGCCTGGGCGCCGCCTACCTGGCGGGGTTCCGCTGGGGCATCGACAACGGCTACGACGTCCTGGTCGAGATGGACGCCGACGGCTCGCACCAGCCCGAGGAGCTGGACCGGCTGCTGGGCGCGCTGCGCGGCGCCGACCTGGTGCTGGGCTCGCGCTGGGTGCCGGGCGGCCGGGTGGTGAACTGGCCGAAGTCGCGGCTGCTGCTCTCCCGCGGCGGGTCGACGTACTCGCGGCTGATGCTGGGCGTGCCGATCCGGGACGTCACCGGCGGCTACCGGGCGTTCCGCAAGGAGACGCTGCTGGGCCTGGGCATGGACGAGGTCGCCTCCGCCGGGTACTGCTTCCAGGTCGACCTGGCCTGGCGCACCGTGAAGGCCGGCTTCAAGGTGGCCGAGGTGCCGATCACCTTCGTCGAGCGCGAGCTCGGCGCCTCCAAGATGAGCCGCCACATCGTGGTCGAGGCGCTCTGGCGGGTCACCTCCTGGGGCCTCGCCGCACGCTTCGCCAGGCTGACCGGCCGCAAGGGCTGACCCCCTCCCACCGTCCGTGACGCAGAGCGCTCGGGCCCGCCGTTCTCCACGGGCGGGCCCGAGCGCTTCTGCATGCCGCCGGGCGCGCCTTCCGGGCTTTCGGCGGCCCGTGCTCCCATGCTGTGGGGCGTACCTCCCGCGCCGCAGGGCACCGGGAGCCCGACCGCCGACCAGGAGGAGCAGCCAGTGACGCCGTCCCCGCCCGAGGAGAGCGCCGGCGCCGAGCGCGCGGACGGGGCGAACCGCGCGAACGGGGCGCCGCCGGCCCGACCGCTGGAGACCGCCGTCTTCACCGGCCCGGAGTCGGCCTTCTTCGCCACCTCCACGCTGATCCTCGGCGAGCGCACCGCGATCCTGGTCGACGCCCAGCTCACCCGCAGCGCGGGGCGCGAGCTGGCCGAGTGGGTGGCCGGCAAGGGCCGCCGGCTGCTCGCCATCGTGATCACCCACCAGCACCCGGACCACTACTTCGGGGCCGAGGAGGTGCTCCGGCTCTTCCCGGACGCGCAGCTGCTCGCCGCGCCGCCGGTGGTGGAGGGCATCCTGCGCACCGCCGCCGCCAAGGTCGCCCAGTGGAAGCCGGTGTACGGCGACGACATCCCGGACCACCCGCTGGTGCCCGCGCAGCTGCTGCCCCAGCCGCTGATGATCGACCGGCAGGTGGTCCCGGTCCTGCTGCTCGGCCAGGGCGACTGCAGCGGGTCCACCGTGGTCCACGTGCCCAGCGCCCGCACGGTGGTCGCCGGTGACTTCGTCTACAACGGCACCCACGTCTGGACCGCGGACACCACCCCGGAGCAGCGGACCGCCTGGGTGCACAACCTCGGCCGGATCGCCGACCTCGGCGCCGACCGGGTGATCGCCGGCCACCGGGCGCCCGGTCAGGACGACGACGCGGTCCGGGTGCTCGCCTTCACCGGCGAGTACCTGCAGGACTTCGACCGGCTGCTGGCCGAGCACCCGACCGATCCGGAGGCGCTGGCCACCGCGATGAACGAGCGGTACGGCGAGCTGACCCTGCCGGCCGTCCTGGAGCTGAGCGCCGCCGCCAACACCGCCCGGGAGACCGGCGAGGAGGCCCCGGCGGAGCGCGAGGCGGCCGTGCCGGCGGAGCCGGAGGACGACGAGGCCTGACGGGGCCGGGGCGGGACCGGGCCCCCGGCCCCCCCGGGCCCCCGGGCCGCCCCCGTGCCGTACCGGGCGGGGCCGGGGCGGGGCGGATACTGGCGGCATGACGCCGTACGACGTGATCGTGCCCGCCGGGGGCGCCGCCCGGCGGCTCGGTGGGGTGGACAAGCCCGGTCTGACCGTCGGTGAGTCGACGCTGCTCGACCGCGTGCTCGCCGCCTGCGCCGGTGCCCGGACCACCGTGGTGGTCGGCCCGGCCCGGCCCACCGCCGGCGTCGAGGTGCGCTGGACGCGCGAGCGGCCGCCCGGCGGCGGGCCGGTGGCGGCCGTCGCGGCCGGCCTCGCCGAGGCCACGGCGGAGATCGTGCTGCTGCTCGCCGCGGACCTGCCGTTCCTCGACGAGCGGACCGTCCGCCGGCTGGCCGGCGCCCTCGCCGCGGCGGACCGGGAGACCGAGGCGGTCGTCCTGGTCGACGCCGGCGGCCGCGACCAGCCGCTCGCCGCCGCCTACCGCACCGCCGCCCTGCGCGGCGTGCTCGCCTCCCTCGGCGACCCGGCCGGCCTGCCGCTGCGCCGCCTGACCGGCGGCCTGCGCACGCTCCGGCTGGCCGACACCGACGACGTGACCTACGACTGCGACACCTGGGAGGACCTGGAGCAGGCCCGCGACCGCGACCGCGACCGCGGGTAGGCGGCCGCCGTGGTCCTGCCCGGCCCGGCCGGCGGGGGCCGGTACGGGGTCGGTACGGGGCTGCGCACGGGGGGTGTCGTGCCGCGTGAGGGAAACGACGCGCGCCGCTCACGGGGCGAACACTCCGGCGAAACCGGCGATCGGGCAGCATGGGGCTCATGGAGCGCACGCTGGATGACTGGATCGCCGAGGTCGGAGCCGAGCTGGGGGTCGACCTGGAGGTCGACGTCCGCGGGCTGCTCGACCTCGCCCGGGTGGTGGCGCACGGCGTCGACCGCCCCGCCGCGCCGCTGACCGCCTTCCTGATCGGCTACGCCGCCGCGCAGCGCGGCGGCGGCCCGGAGGCCGTCGCCGAGGCTTCCCGGCGGACCGCCGAGCTGGCCGAGCGGTGGGCCGCCGCGGCGGCCGAGCCGGAACAGCGGTGAGCACCGTCGAGGCGCCCGCCGTGCTCGGCACGCCCGCCGCGGGGCCGTCGGCCTGGCCGCAGGCGCGGGAGACCGCCCGCCGGGCCGGGCTGCGCCCGCTGCCGCCGCAACCGGTCGACCTCGCCGAGGCGCTCGGCCACACCCTCGCCGAGCCGCTCGCCGCCCTCACCGACCTGCCCGCCTTCGACACCTCGGCGATGGACGGCTGGGCCGTCGCCGGCCCGGGCCCGTGGCGGGTGGCCGGCCGGCTGCTGGCCGGTCGGCCGGCCGAGGCGGCACTGGACGACGGGGCCGCCGTCGAGATCGCCACCGGTGCCCAACTGCCGCCCGGCGCCACCGCGGTGCTCCGCCGCGAGCACGGCGAGCTGAGCGGGGTGCTGCTGCACGACCGCGGGCCGGCCCCTCTGACCACCGGTCAGGACGTCCGTCCGCGCGCCCAGGAGTGCCGCCGCGGCGAGGCGCTGCTGCCCGCCGGCACGCCGGTCGGCCCGGCGGTGCTGGGCCTGGCCGCCGCCTGCGGCCACGACCGGCTGGCCGTCCGCCGCCGGCCGGTGGTCGAGCTGCTCGTCCTGGGCGACGAGCTGCTGGAGTCCGGGCTGCCGCGGCCCGGCCTGGTCCGGGACGCGCTCGGCCCGCTGCTGCCGCCGTGGCTGCGTGCGGCCGGTGCCGAGATCGCCGGGGTGCGCGCGGTCCGGGACGACTTCGGCCTGCTGTTGGACGCCGTCCGGCACTCCACCGCCGACGTGGTGGTCACCACCGGGGGGACGGCGGCCGGGCCGGTGGACTTCCTGCACCGGGCCCTCGCCGAGGCCGGCGCCCGGCTGCTGGTGGACGGGGTCGCCGTCCGCCCCGGCCACCCGATGCTGCTCGCCGAACTCCCGGGCGGCCGCCACCTGGTGGGCCTGCCCGGCAACCCGCTGGCCGCCGTGGCCGGCACCGTCACGCTGGCGCTGCCGCTGCTGCACGCCCTGGCCGGGCGGGTGGCCGACGGGCCGGACCTCGCTCCCGCCGCCGTCGACCTGCCCGGCCACCCCGCGGACACCCGGCTGCTCCCCGTGCGCCGCACCGCGCGCGGCGCCGTCCCGCTGGCCTTCGACGGCCCGGCGATGCTGCGCGGGCTGGCCCGGGCGGACGCGCTGGCCGTGGTGCCGCCCGGCGGCGTGGCGACGGGAGCGGCGGTCGAGCTGCTGGAGGCCCCGTGACGGCCGGCGGCCCACCGGGTGCGGTCGGGGTCGGGGTCAGCCGGCCGGCGGGGCGGCCGGGCGGATGGTGATCACCCGGTCGGTGAGCTGGAGGGTGGCGGCCTCCGGGTCGTTGTAGTTGAGCACCCGCCGGCCGCGGACCACCGCGACCACCAGGTCGGTGCACTCGCGCGGGCTGTGCCCGGCCTCGGCCCGGGTCACCGGGCGCTCGTGGACGTCGAGGCCGGTGCCGTAGGTGAGCAGGTCCTCCATCACCGCGCCGGCGTGCGGGCTGAGCATCGACATGCCGAGCAGCCGGCCCGCCGAACTGGAGCTGGTGACCACGACGTCCGCACCGCTCTGCCGCAGCAGCGGGGCGTTCTCGTCCTCGCGGACGGCGGCGACCACGGTGGCGCCCCGGTTGAGCTGGCGGGCGGTCAGGGTGATCAGCGCGGCCGTGTCGTCGCGCTCGGGGGCGACCACCACCCGCGAGGCGCGGGGGAGTTCGGCGCGGAGCAGGGTGTCGGTGCGGGTGGCGTCGCCGACCACGCCGGCCAGCCCGTCCAGGGTGGCCTGCTCGACGACCTTGCGCTGCGGGTCGACCACCACGATCTCGTCCCGGCGCACGCCCTGGCCGATCAGGGTGTCGACGGCGCTGCGGCCCTTGGTGCCGTACCCGATCACGACGGTGTGTTCCCTCATTGCGGACCTCCAGCGTCCGATCCGCCACTGCCGGCGGGTGCGTTCGGTGAGCACTTCGAGCGTGGTGCCGACCAGGATGATCAGGAAGAGCACACGCAGCGGGGTGATCACGAAGATGTTGGTGAGCCGGGCGCTGTCGCTGAACGGGGTGATGTCGCCGTACCCGGTGGTGGAGAGCGTGACGGTGGCGTAGTAGGCCGCGTCGAGGAAGCTCACCCCGCCGCCGGCGTTGTCGTTGTAGCCGCCGCGGTCGAGCCAGACCAGCACGGTGGTGGCGACGAGGACGCCGAGGGCGATCAGCAGCCGTCCGGACACCTGACGCAGCGGCGGCCGCGGTTGCTGCGCCGGCAGGACGACCCGGTCGCCCGCCTCGACGTCGGGCGCCGACCGCCCGGTGCGCCGCCCCGGCAGACGCGGTCGGAGGCCGGATCGGTCGGGCGCGGAGGGCTGCTCACCGTTCGTCACGTACCCAAGGATGGCCTGCGGGCCGGGGGCCGGGAGCCCCGGGTCGGCGGCCCGGGCGTGTCGGTGGCGCGGGTGCGCCGCCGGCGGCCGCAGCGCGCGGTTGGGCCGCGCGGGGCGCGCCCTGCGGCCGGTCGGCGCGGAGTAGCTTCGGGGCATGCATGCGATGACGATTCCTGAACCCGGCGGTCCCGAGGCGCTGGTCTGGGCCGAGGTGCCGGATCCGGTGCCCGGCGAGGGGGAGGTCCTGGTCGAGGTGGCGGCCACCGCCGTCAACCGGGCCGACCTGCTGCAGCGGCAGGGCTTCTACAACCCGCCGCCCGGCAGTCCGCTCTACCCGGGGCTGGAGTGCTCGGGGCGGATCACCGCGCTGGGCGCCGGGGTGGCCGGCTGGGCGGTCGGCGACGAGGTCTGTGCGCTGCTGGTCGGCGGCGGCTACGCGCAGCGGGTGGCGGTGCCGGTCGGGCAGCTGCTGCCGGTGCCCAAGGGGCTGAGCCTGGAGCAGGCCGCGGCGCTGCCCGAGGTGGTCTCGACGGTCTGGTCGAACGTCTTCCTCACCGCCCGCCTGCGGCCCGGCGAGACGGTGCTGCTGCACGGCGGGGCGAGCGGGATCGGGACGATGGCGATCCAGCTGGCCAAGGCGGTCGGCGCCCGGGTGGCGGTGACGGCGGGCAGCGCCGAGAAGCTCGCCCGCTGCACCGAGCTGGGGGCGGACATCGCGATCGACTACCGGGAGCAGGACTTCGTCGAGGCGCTCCGGGAGGCCACCGGCGGCGCCGGGGCGGACGTCATCCTGGACATCATGGGCGCCAAGTACCTGCAACGGAACGTGGACGCGCTCGCGGTCAACGGGCGGCTCGTGATCATCGGCCTGCAGGGCGGGGTGAAGGGCGAGCTCGACCTCAACAGCCTGCTGCGCAAGCGCGGTGCGGTGATCGCCACCAATCTGCGCGGCCGGCCGCTGGCGGAGAAGGCCGCGATCGTGGCGGCGGTGCGCGAGCACGTCTGGCCGCTGGTCGAGTCCGGGGTGGTCCGGCCGGTGATCGACCGGGTGCTGCCGCTGACGGACGCCGCCGAGGGGCACCGGGTGCTGGAGAACGGCGAGCAGGTCGGCAAGGTGGTGCTGCGGGCCTGAGGGCCTGAGGGCCTGCGGGCCCGGGCGGCCCGGCCCCGGCGGAGGGCCGCCGGGACGGCGGACGGGTACCGCGGCAGGGGGGCGGCGGTTGGTGCACAGCCGTTCGAAATGCCCGGATTGTCGGATTGTGTGAGGCTGGTCGGGAGCTGTCCCGCCGCCGACCGCGCCTGTGCGCGGCCGGCCGTCGGAAGGACCTCGATCGTGGCCGCACCTTCGAACGCGCTCCTCGGGCCGCTGCCCGCCGCGGTCCCGTCCCGCAGCCGTACCGGCCGCCGGACCCGCAGCTGCACCCGCCGCCGGATCCGATGCCGTACCGGCCGCCGACTGCGGGCGCTGCAGGCGGTGGCGGTACTCGGTCTGGTCGTGCCGCTCGCCCTCGCCCCCGCCGCGGTGGCGGTCGCGGCGGGCCCGGCCGCCCCCGCCGGGCAGCCGGTCGGGCCGGGGGCGACCTCGCCGCCCGGCGTGCCGGCGTTCGAACCGTCCGCCCCAGGACCGTCCGCCCCCGGGTCGTCCGCCCCAGGACCGTCGGACGCCGGGCCGTCGGCCGGGCCCGCCGCCGGGCCGGGGCCGTCCGCCGACGCCGAGCCGTCGGGTGCGGCCGGGTCCACCCCGTCCGCCGCCCCGGCGTCCGGGCCGGGCCGGACCGGCTCGCCCACCGCGGGGGCCGCGACCTCCGGCGCGCCCTCGTCCCCCGCCGCGGCGCCGGAACCGTCGGACGCCGGGCCGCCCGCCGCCCCGCCCGAGCCACCGGGACCCGGCGGGCCCACGGTGGCCGGGGCGTCGGGCCCGGGCCCGCTCTGGCAGTCCGCGCAGTCGCCGCACCAGGCCGGCCGCCCCCGGTCGACGGCCGCCGGGCCGTGGGCCGAGCGGGGCCCGGGGCACCGGCACCGTCCGGCCTCGGCGCCCGAGCGTGCCGAGGCGGTCCCCGACCGGACCCCGGACCGGGCGCCACTGCAGTCGGTCGAGCGGCCCGTGGAGCAGCAGGCCGGGAAGCCGGTGGAGCAGTCCGTCGAGCAGCAGGTCGGGCAGTCGATCGAGGCCGGGCAGTCGGTGCTGGGCGCCGACGCGGCAGCGCCGGACACCACCGGGGCCGGGCCGGCCGAGGACGGCACCGGGACGGGCGGCACGGCGCTCGCCGCGGGGGAGTCCGCCCCGCAGGCCGTCGCGGCCGTCCCGGTCGTCGTCCCCGCACGCTGGGGCGACGCGTCGACCCGGCAGCTGCCGCTCGGCGCCGGCCTCGGTCTGATCGGCTGCGGCCTCGGTCTGATCGGCCTGCGGTTGCGCAAGGGCTGAGCCCGCGCACCGGCCGCCCCGCACCGGACCCCGCCTGGCAACGGACCCCGCTGCGCGAGAGCCCCGCCGCCAGGAGAACCACGCTGCGCCGCCGCGCGGACTGAGTATCCGTACGGATGCCCGGAGCCCGCCCGGCGGCGTAGCGTCGTGCGTGGTGGCGGACGGTGCGGCCGGCGGGGACCGAAGGGCGGGTTCGCCGGAACCGGGGGCTTCCGTCCGACCAACCCCAGTGAGGGAGAATGTGGTTCATGACGAATCCGATGGACGAGCGCTCGTCGCAGGAGATGTACCAGGCCATGGGCGGGCAGCCGCAGGACGGCCAGAAGGTGCTGATCGTCGGACCGGACGGGCTTCCGGTGGGCGAGGGTTTCGCCGCGCCGGCGGGTGACGACGCCCAAGGCCCGCGCGAGCTCCCGGTGACCGAGATGGTGGAGCAGCCCGCCAAGGTCATGCGGATCGGCAGCATGATCAAGCAGCTGCTGGAGGAGGTCCGGGCGGCACCCCTCGACGAGGCCAGCCGGGCCCGGCTGAAGGACATCCACGCCAGCTCCATCAAGGAGCTGGAGCTCGGCCTGGCCCCCGAACTGGTCGCCGAGCTGGAGCGGTTGTCGCTGCCGTTCACCGAGGACTCCATCCCCACCGAGGCGGAGCTGCGGATCGCCCAGGCCCAGCTGGTGGGCTGGCTGGAGGGGCTGTTCCACGGCATCCAGACCGCGCTGTTCGCCCAGCAGATGGCGGCGCGCGCGCAGTTGGAGCAGATGCGCCGGGCGCTGCCGCCCGGTCTGCACGGCGGTGACCACGAGGGCGACGACGGCGCCGAGGGCCGCGGTATCCGGTCCGGCCCGTACCTCTAGGGCGAACCCGTACCTCCGGGGCGAACAGGGGAACCGGCCCGCGCCCGCACCCGCGGGCGGGGCGCCCCGGAGGGCGGCCGCCCGGCCTCCGGCGCCGGAGTTGGGACGTACCGCCACGACCCGGCGCCGGGCGGACCGGCGCCCGCACCACCACCGGGTGACGGGTTGCGGCCCGGACACAGTGTCGGCCCTGCGCCGATCACTGTCGCCGCGAGCCGATACCCTGGGCCCCTGTCGCAGGGCGGGCGAGCGCCGCGACGGGGACGGGCGGGCCAGGGGGCCCGGCCCGCACCACGCAGGACCAGACCGAACGTCACGGTCGCGGCGGCACGGCCGCGCCGAGGGGGAGCAGAGGACCATGAGCGAGCACGGCAACGCGGTCGAGGGCCACTCCCTGGGCAACGGCAGGTACGTGCTGCAGCGGGTGCTCGGCGAGGGCGGCATGGCCTCCGTGCACCTCGCCTACGACAACGTGCTGGACCGCCAGGTCGCGCTGAAGAGCATGCACGCCGAGCTGGGCCGCGACGAGACCTTCAAGGAGCGGTTCCGCCGCGAGGCCCAGTCGGTGGCCCGGCTGGAGCACGCCAACATCGTCACCGTCTACGACAGCGGCGAGGACGTCGCCGCGGACGGTTCCAGCACGCCGTTCATCGTGATGCAGCTGGTCGACGGCAAGGGCCTGCGCGACGTGATCAACGAGGCGGTCGCGCAGTACGGCGCGGTGCCCACCGCCGAGGCGCTGCGGATCACCGTCGGCGTGCTGAACGCGCTGGAGGCCTCGCACGACCAGGGCCTGGTCCACCGCGACATCAAGCCCGGCAACGTCATGTTCGACCGCAAGGGCACCGTCAAGGTCATGGACTTCGGCATCGCCCGCGCGCTGGACAGCGGGGTCACGTCGATGACCCAGACCGGGATGGTGGTCGGCACCCCGCAGTACCTCTCGCCCGAGCAGGCGCTCGGCAAGCCGGTGGACGCCCGCTCCGACCTCTACTCGGTCGGCGTGATGCTCTTCGAGATGCTCACCGGCCAGCTGGTCTTCGACGGTGACTCGGCGTTCTCGATCGCCTACAAGCACGTGCAGGAGGAGCCGGCCGCGCCCTCCACGATCAACCGGGCGGTCAACCCGGCGGTGGACGCCTTCGTCGCCCAGGCGCTGCGCAAGGACCCGGCGCACCGGTTCCCGAGCGCGGTGGCGATGCGCGACGAGGCCGAGCGGCTGATCGCGGCGGAGAAGGGCGGCAACGGCAACCAGCTGGCCGCCAGCACCCCGCTGGTGATCACCGACGGCCCGCGCTCGGTGCACGCGGCGCCGCAGGCCCCGCACACGCCGCAGACGCCGCAGCCGCAGTTCCTCCAGCAGGGCGGGCAGCAGGGCTTCCAGACCCCGCCGCCGGCCTTCCAGACTCCGCCGCCGGCGTTCCAGACCCCGCAGCCCTTCCCGCAGCAGGCGCACACCCCGCCGCCGGCCTTCCAGACCCCGCCGCCCGCGTTCCGGACGCCGCAGCCCTTCCCGCAGCAGGCGCACACCCCGCCGCCGCAGCCGATGCCGATGCCCGCGCCGCCGTTCCAGCCGGCTCCGGCGTCCAACAGCGGCGGCTGCTCCACGGCCCTGGTGATCGTCGGCATCATCATCGGCGTGATCGTGCTCGCGATCGTCATCATCGCCATCGTGGTGACCAAGGCGGAGAAGGAGGGCACCACGAAGAAGACCACGCGGAGCGCCGAGCGGCCCGCGACCGTCCTGTACCTGGACGCCCCGACCGACCGGAATGGCCTGCTCTGATGCGTTCCGCCCGGATCGGGCGTGCTACGGGGGAAGGCCGAAGGCGGTAGCGTTCGGGGATACGAAGCGACAGGGCACCGCGATCCGAGCGAAGGCCCGGGGCGAGGAGCGATGGCACAGACGCATCAGCCGGACGACGACGAGGGTGCCTGGACGGCCGGCCCGGTCGGCGAGCCCCCGAAGGCGGGCGAAGCCGGTGGCGACGGTGCGACCACCGCGCTCCCGCCCTACGGCGGCGGCCCCCGGACGCCCGGCCGGGGCACCGCGGCCCCGCTCGGCACGGTCGGCGACGGCCGCTACCGGCTGACCCACCGGCTCGGCCGCGGCGGCATGGCCGAGGTGCTCGCGGCCCAGGACATCCGGCTGGGCCGCACGGTCGCGGTCAAGCTGCTCCGCGGCGAGCTGGCCCAGGACGAGATCGCCCGGCTGCGGTTCACGCGCGAGGCACACGCCGTCGCGGCGCTCAACCACCACTCGATCGTCTCGGTCTACGACACGGGCGAGGAGTACGTCGGCGACGAGTCGACGCCGTACATCGTCATGGAGCTGGTCGAGGGCCGGACCGTCCGCGAGCTGCTGGTGGACGAGGAGGCGCCGCCGGTCGACCAGGCGCTGATCATCATCGCCGGGGTGCTGGAGGCGCTCGCCTACAGCCACCGGCACGGCATCGTGCACAGGGACATCAAGCCCGCCAACGTCATCATCACCACCACCGGCGCGGTGAAGGTGATGGACTTCGGCATCGCCCGCGCGCTCACCGGCACCGCCAGCACGATGACCCAGACCGGCATGGTCATGGGCACCCCGCAGTACCTCTCGCCCGAGCAGGCGCTCGGCAAGCCGGTGGACCACCGCTCGGACCTCTATGCGGCCGGCTGCATGCTCTACGAGCTGCTGACGCTGCGCCCGCCGTTCACCGGCGACACCCCGCTCTCGGTGGTCTACCAGCACGTGCAGGACATGCCGGTGCCGCCGTCGCAGGCGAACGGGCGGGTGCCGGCGGCGCTCGACCACCTGGTGCTGCGCTCGCTGGCCAAGAACCCCGACGACCGGTTCCAGGACGCCGACGAGTTCCGCGCCCACGTCCAGCACGCGCTGCGCGAGATGCACGGCGCCGGCGGGGCCTGGGCGGCGGGCGCCGCGGCGGCCGGACTGGCGGCCGCGGGCCAGGGCCACAGCGGGGCGACCCCGGTGATCGGCACGGACGAGACCGCCGTGCTCGGCTCCGGTGCGTCCGGCGACGCGACGACGATGATGCCGTTCCCGCCGTCCACGTCGTCGCAGACCCCGTCCACGCCCTACCCGGGTGCCGGCGGACCGTACGGCGGGGCCGCCGACGGCCCGGGCGGCGACGGCGGCGACGGGAACGGCTCCGGGCGGCGGCGCGGCCCGTGGGGCTGGGTGGCCGGCGCCGTGGCGGTGCTGGTCGCCGCCGGGGCCGGCATCGGGTTCGCGCTGAGCGGCGACGGCGGCGACGGCGGGACGAAGCACGGGCCGACGCCCAGTGCGACGGTGTCGACCGCCACCACGACCGAGGCCGGGACGCCCACCACGGGCCCGTCCCCGACCACGGCGCCGACCACGCAGGCCACGCGGCGGCCGCAGCAGCCGACCGACAACACCTTCGGCGGCAACCAGAGCCAGGCGCCCACGGTGCCCTCCGGCAAGCACACGCCGACCTCCAGCGCGACCGCCACCGGGACCAGGTCGTCGTCGCCGTCGGCGTCGGCGACCGGGACCCCGACGGGCGGTGCGACCGGGACCCCGACGGGCGGTGCGACCGGCACGCCCACCGGTGGGGCGACGGCGACCCAGCCGCCGCCGAAGCCGACCTCGACCAGTGGTGGTGGCGGTGGCGGCGGCGCCAGCCCCACCATCCCACCGCTCGGCGGCTGACCGCCCGGGTCAGTTGGCGAAGGCGTCCAGGACCTGCTCGTACTCCTGGCACCACCACGCCAACTGGCCCGCCGAGGCGGGGTAGAGCGGGTCGGCCCGGTGGTCGGCCCGCTGGTAGCGCCACTGGAGCATCCAGAAGTCGTTGAGCCGCTCCCACCAGACCCGGTGCACCGCGGCGGCCAGGTGCTCCGCGGTGGCGGCCCCGGTGGCCCGGTAGGCCTGCGAGTAGTGCCGGACCCGGACCAGGTCGAGGACCCCGGTCGTCCGGTCGTTGAAGACCAGCGTGGCGGCGCGGACGGCCTCCTCCGCGCGCGGCTGGGGACCGAGCTTGTCCCAGTCCAGGACGGCCGTGATCCGGCCGTCCTCGTGCAGCAGGTTGAGCCCGTGGAAGTCGCCGTGCGTCCAGCCGGTGGGCGGAGCGGCCGTCGGCTCCGGCCGGCGGTGGGCGTGTTCGGCCAGGAGGTCCAGCCGTTCGTCGAGGCGCCGTTCCACCAGGGCGTCCAGCTCGCCGTACGGGCGGTGGTCGCGGGCGCGCAGCTGCAGTTCGCGGGCGAGCGCCGCGCTGTCGAGCGGGTCGGCGCTGCGGTAGCCGGCGGGTTGTGCGGCCGGGGCGCAGACCTCGTCGAGTGCGCCGTGCAGGTGCCCCAGCAGCGCGCCCAGTTCGTCGCACTGCGGCAGGGTGAGGTCGCCACCGTGCCGGTGTCGGCCACTCACCCAGGGGAAGAGCGCGAACAGCCGGCCGCCGAACGCGGCCACCGTGCCGGAGCGTTCGGCGCAGCCCAGCGGAGGGGCGACGGGCAGTCCGCGCGCGTGCAGCGCGCCCATCGCGCGGTGGTGGTCGGAGATCGCCCCGCGGTTGGCGGTGGCGGCGTCGACGTAGCACTTCAGGAAGTAGGTGCCGGCCTCGGTGGTCACCTGGTAGCCGCGGTTCAACAGGCCCTCGGCGACCGGCTCGGCGGTCAGCAGCCGCCCCACCCGGTAGCGGCGCAGGACCTCGGCGAGAGCGGCGTGCGGGACGGGCGGGCTGAGCGTCCCTATCGGGGGTGCGGAGAGGTCGGGGCGGGCCGGGGCACAGGCGAGGGTCTGGCTGAAAGTCACAGCCCGAGGTTAGGGCCACCTGGTGAGGGTCCTTGACAAAGCGTCAGCTGTGTGTATGCGACGGGGCCGGGTGGCGCGACGGGACCGGCCGGTGCTCCGGCCGACGCCGCGTCAGTGTTGCTGGTCGGCCTGGTGCCGGGCCACGAAGGCCGCGGCCTGGGTGCGCCGCTCCATGCCCATCTTGGCCAGCAGGCTGGAGACGTAGTTCTTCACGGTCTTCTCGGCCAGGTGCAGTTCGTTGCCGATCTGGCGGTTGGTCATCCCCTCGCCGATCAGGTCGAGGATGCGCCGCTCCTGCCTGGTCAGCTGGGCCAGCCGTTCGTCCTCCTTCTCGCCGCCGTCGCGCAGCCGGGCCAGGACCCGGCTGGTGGCGACCGGGTCGAGCAGCGACCGGCCGGCGGCCACGTCCCGGACGGCGGTGATCAGGTCGGTGCCGCGGATCGCCTTCAGGACGTAGCCGGAGGCGCCCGCCATGATCGAGTCGAACAGCGCCTCGTCGTCCGAGAACGAGGTCAGCATCAGGCACTTGATCTCCGGCAGCCGGGAGCGGACCTCGCGGCAGACCTCCACGCCGTTGCCGTCCGGGAGCCGGACGTCGAGCACGGCGACGTCGGGGTGGGCGGCCGGGATCCTGATCATGGCCTCGGCGGCGGTGCCGGCCTCGCCGACCACCTCGATGTCGTCCTCGACCGAAAGCAGATCGTGGACGCCCCGCCGGACCACCTCGTGATCGTCGAGCAGGAATACCCTGATTTGTCCGTTATCAGTCACGCGCAAAGCCTCCCATATCACCCTACAAAAGACCTCTCGCCCGCACCGGGCCGGGATCGTTATCCGGCCAGAGCGGTCAAAACCGATGCCGGTAACCCCCTTACGCGGAGGCCTCCGCCCGGATAACGTGCGCTGGTGTCCTGAAGGCGACCGAATTGAGAGCTGCGCCACACCCGCAGTTGTCGGAGCCCAACAAGTAGGACGTCCTAGCGCAAGGGCGCCAAGGGCTGCCGCTGGGTAACGTTCTCGTGAGGGACGCCGTCGGAACAGGATCACCACCAGCCTCGCAGCCGGTGCGCACACCCACGCGCGCCCCGCAAGGCGGTGACCGGACCGGTCACCGGCGACCCCGGGCGGCCGGACAGACCGAGGAGTGAACGTGACCGTCAAAAGCACGGCGAGGGCTCGCAAGAAGGCGGCCCCCGGCGTCCCTGACACCCTCCGCGCCACGGGTACGGACGCCCAGCCGGAGCTCGTACAGCTGCTCACCCCGGAAGGGGAGCGGGTCGAGCACAAGGACTTCCCGCTCACCACCACCCCGGAGGAGCTGCGCGCCCTCTACCGCGACCTGGTGCTGGTGCGCCGGTTCGACGCGGAGGCCACCGCGCTGCAGCGCCAGGGCGAGCTGGGCCTGTGGGCCTCGCTGCTCGGGCAGGAGGCCGCCCAGGTCGGGTCCGGGCGGGCCATGCGCACCGGCGACTACGCCTTCCCCACGTACCGCGAGCACGGCGTGGCCTGGTGCCGCGACGTGGACCCGCTGAACCTGCTCGGCATGTTCCGCGGCGTGAACCACGGCGGCTGGGATCCGAACGAGAAGAACTTCCACCTCTACACCATCGTGATCGGTGCGCAGACCCTGCACGCCACCGGTTACGCGATGGGCATCTCCAAGGACGGCGCGGACGACGCGGTGATCGCCTACTTCGGCGACGGCGCCTCCAGCCAGGGCGACGTCAACGAGGCCTTCACCTTCGCCTCGGTCTACAACTCCCCGGTCGTGTTCTTCTGCCAGAACAACCAGTGGGCGATCTCCGAGCCCACCACCACCCAGACCAAGATCCCGCTGTACCGGCGGGCCTCCGGCTTCGGCTTCCCGGGCGTCCGGGTCGACGGCAACGACGTGCTGGCCTGCCTGGCCGTCACCCGCTGGGCACTCGACCACGCCCGCAGCGGCAACGGCCCGGTGCTGATCGAGGCGTTCACCTACCGGATGGGCGCGCACACCACCTCCGACGACCCCACCCGCTACCGGATGGCCGAGGAGACCGAGGCCTGGAAGGCCAAGGACCCGATCATCCGGCTCAAGGCGCTCCTGGAGAAGGAGGGCCTGGCCGACGAGGAGTTCTTCGCCTCGATCGACGCCGAGAGCGAGCAGCTGGGGCTGCGGGTGCGCGAGGGCGTGCGGAGCATGCCGGACCCGGACCCGACCCTGATCTTCGACCACGTGTACGCGGAGCCGCACGCTCTGGTCGATGAGGAACGGGCCGAGTACCTGGAGTACGCGGCCTCCTTCGAGGCGGGGGAGAACCTCTGATGGCCGGTCAGCTCAGCATCGCGAAGGCGCTGAACGAGGCGCTGCGCAAGTCGCTGGAGAACGACCCGAAGACCGTCCTGATGGGCGAGGACATCGGCAAGCTCGGCGGCGTGTTCCGGATCACCGACGGTCTGCAGAAGGACTTCGGCGACGGCCGGGTCATCGACACCCCGCTGGCCGAGTCCGGCATCGTCGGCACCGCGATCGGCCTGGCCCTGCGCGGCTACCGCCCGGTCGTGGAGATCCAGTTCGACGGCTTCGTCTACCCCGCCTTCGACCAGATCGTCTCCCAGCTGGCGAAGATGCACGCCCGCGCCCTGGGCCACGTGAAGATGCCGGTCACCGTGCGCATCCCGTACGCCGGCGGCATCGGCGCGGTGGAGCACCACAGCGAGTCGCACGAGGCCTACTTCGCCCACACGGCCGGCCTGAAGGTCGTCACGCCGTCCAACGCGCACGACGCGCACTGGATGCTGCGCCAGGCGATCGAGTCGGACGACCCGGTGATCTTCCTGGAGCCGAAGCGCCGGTACTGGGACAAGGGCGAGGTCGGCGACGCGGCCGACCTGGACCTGCACGCCGCCCGGATCGTGCGCCCCGGCGCCGACGCCACGCTGATCGCCTACGGCCCGATGGTCAAGGTCTGCCTGGAGGCGGCCGCGGCGGCGGAGGAGGACGGCCGCCGACTGGAGGTCGTGGACCTCCGCTCGCTCTCCCCGGTGGACTTCACCACCCTGGAGGAGTCGGTCAAGCGGACCGGGCGCGGCATCGTGGTGCACGAGGCTCCGGTGTTCCTGGGCATGGGCGCCGAGCTGGCCGCCCGCCTCACCGAGAAGTGCTTCTACCACCTGGAGGCGCCGGTCCTGCGGGTCGGCGGCTACTACGCGCCGTACCCGCCGTCCCGGGTCGAGGAGGCCTTCCTCCCGGACCTGGACCGCGTGCTCGACGCCGTCGACCGCGCGCTCGCGTACTGAACCGGGGAGCGACCATGACCACCGAAGTCCGCTCGCTCCGCGAGTTCAAGATGCCCGACGTGGGCGAGGGCCTCACCGAGGCCGAGATCCTCAGCTGGTACGTCAAGCCCGGTGACACCGTCACGGACGGGCAGGTCGTCTGCGAGGTCGAGACCGCCAAGGCCGCCGTGGAGCTGCCGATCCCGTTCAACGGGGTCGTGGAGCAGCTGTTCTTCCCGGAGGGCGCGACGGTCGACGTCGGCACCGTGATCATCTCGGTCGCGGTGGCCGGCGAGGCCGGGGCGGCCGCCCCGGCGGTTCCCGCGCCCGCAGCCGCCCCCGCGCCGGCCGAGGCCGAGCCCGAGCCGGCCGAGCCGGAGCGGCGCGCGGTGCTGGTCGGCTACGGCCCGCGCACCGGCGGCACCCAGCGCCGGGCCCGGCGCACCACCACCACCAAGGTCGCCACCACGGCTCCGGCCGCTCCGGTGGCGCCCGTCGCCCCCGTCGCCCCGGCCCCCGCGCCGGTGGTGCCGGAGCAGCCCTCGGGCGAGCGGCCGCTGGCGAAGCCGCCGGTCCGCAAGCTGGCCAAGGACCTCGGCGTCGACCTGCGGGCCGTCACCCCGACCGGCCCGGCCGGTGTGATCACCCGCGAGGACGTCCACGCGCACGCCGCGGCCGCGGCCGCGGCCGTCGCCCCGGTGGCGGCCCCGGCCGCGCCCGAGGCGTCGGTGGCCGTGCCGGTCGCGGCGTCCGGTGCCGGCGACGTCCGGGTGCCGGTCAAGGGCGTCCGGAAGGCGACCGCGCAGGCGATGGTCGCCTCGGCGTTCACCGCGCCGCACGTCACCGAGTTCGTCCAGGTCGACGTGACCCGGACGATGAAGTTCGTGCGCCGGCTGAAGGAGAGCGGCGAGCTGGGCCGGGACGTCCGGGTCAGCCCGCTGCTGCTGGTCGCCAAGGCGCTGCTGGTCGCGATCAAGCGCCACCCGGAGATCAACGCCCACTGGGACGAGGCCGCCCAGGAGATCGTCATCCGCGGCCAGGTGAACCTCGGCATCGCCGCGGCCACCCCGCGCGGCCTGATCGTCCCGAACATCAAGGACGCGGGCGGCAAGACGCTCTCGGGCCTGGCGGTCTCGCTCGGCGAGCTGATCGACACCGCCCGCCAGGGCAAGACCTCGCCGGCCGACATGCAGGGCGGCACGATCACCATCACCAACGTCGGCGTCTTCGGCGTCGACACCGGCACCCCGATCCTCAACCCGGGCGAGGCGGCGATCCTCGCCTTCGGCGCGGTCCGGGAGCTGCCGTGGGTGCACAAGGGCAAGGTCGTCCCGCGTCAGGTGACCACCCTCGCGCTCTCCTTCGACCACCGCCTGGTGGACGGGGAGCTGGGCTCCAAGGTGCTGGCCGACGTGGCCGCGCTGCTGGAGCACCCGAAGCGCCTCATCACCTGGGGCTGACCGGCCCGGGAGACCGAAGAGGGGCCCTTCCCCCGCACCGCCGTGCGGGGAAGGGCCCTTCTCTTGCCGGGACCGGTCAGCGCTGGGGACGCAGCCGGCGCACGGCGATCATGACGCCGGCGCCCAGGGCCAGGACGGCGGCGGAGGCGGCGGCGAGGAGGCCGGTGGAGGCGTCCGCGCCGGTCTGGGCCAGCTCGGCGGTGCCGGCCGGCGCCGCCGTGGCGGGCGCGGCGGGGGCCACGGGGGCGGCCACGGCCTTGCCGCCGGCGGCCTGCGCCGGCGCGGTCTTGGCGGCGGCCGGCTGGGCGGGCGCCGGCTTGGCGGCGGCGGTCGGCTTGGCCGCAGGGGCGGCGGCCTTCGGGTGGGTGACCTGGACGGTGCGGAAGCCCCAGCGGCCCTGCTCGCCGTTGCCCGAGGAGGCGTCCGTCACCACGGCCAGCTCGTTCAGGCCCTGCGGGGTGTTCGGCGAGAGGGAGACCCGGAACAGCAGGTTGGCCGCCCGGCCGTCGGCCAGGCTCGTCCGCAGCGAGTTCAGGTCGGCGTCGAGCCCGTTGCAGCCGTGGTGGAGCTTGAGCGGCTTCCACGCGCCCTGCGTCATGACCTCGACCCGGACGTCCTCGGCCCGCAGGGAGGTGCCCCGCGTCATGCTCGCCAGACCGAAGCTCGGCTCGACCTTCGGCAGCTCGGCGCCGGTGAAGTTGGCCATCCCCACACCGAATTCGGTCCACGAGCCGTCGGCGCCGATGGTGGCGGCGAGGGGGGCCCGGAAGTCCGCGACGGGCGCGACCGCCTTGTTCGCGGCGCTGGAGTCGATCGCCGGCGGGGTGCCGTAGCGGATGTCCCCGCAGGCCCACGCGGCGTCGGTGGTGAGGATCTGCACACCGCCGGCCACGACGACGGTGGTGGCCAGGGCGGCGAGGGTACGGCGGCCGGAGAAGGCGCGGTCGTTCTTCGCAAAACGGTTGATAACGGACGTACGCATGACGTGACTCCCCAGGGTCATCGTTCTGACGGTGTGGTGGTGAAGACGACCGGCCCCGCTCCTGCAGAGTGGAAGCGCCCCCCGGCTCTGCCGGTCTCGCTCTCCGTGCCTTCATCCGTAAAGACGTCCATCCCCGCCGGGGGTTGCAGGTGGGTTCGGAAGTTTTTCGAGATTCTTTCGAGCGGCCCGCCGAGGGGGTCCCTTCGGGATACTGCCGGGATGGCAGAGGAGCTGATAACCCGTTCGAAGGACCGTCGTACCGATCCCGGGGAACGCCGCTCGCTGCGCCGGGACGCCTCCGTCCCGGCGCTGCTGGCCGGGCTGGTGTGCATCGTGGTCTCGTTCTCCGGGCCGCTGGTGGTGGTGCTCGCGGCGGCCGCCGCGGGGAGGCTGGACGAGGCCCACACCGCGTCCTGGATCTGGGCCGTGGCGATCGGCAGCGGGCTGACCTGTCTGCTGCTCAGCTGGTGGACCCGGACGCCGGTGATCACCGCGTGGTCCACCCCCGGGGCGGCGCTGCTGGTCACCAGCCTCGGCGAGTACCCGTACCGGGAGGCCGTGGGCGCCTTCCTGGTGAGCGCGGTGGTGGTGGCCCTCTTCGGGGTCACCGGGCTGTTCGGCCGACTGATCGCGGCGGTCCCGGCCGGCATCGTCAACGCGATGCTGGCGGGCATCCTCTTCTCCTTCGGCGCCGGGATCTTCGGGGCGGTGCACGGTGCGCCCGTCCTGGTGCTCGGCAGCTTCGCGGCGTTCCTGCTGGCCAAGCGGCTGGCGCCGCGGTACGCCGTCCCGGCCGCGCTGCTGGCCGGCGGGGTGCTGGCGGCCGCCACCGTCGGGCTGCCGCTGCACCTGGGCCCGGGCGGGCCGACCCGGCCGGTGCTGACCGTGCCCGCCTTCTCCGGGCCGGCCATGGTCGGCCTGGCGCTGCCGCTCACCATCGTCGCGCTGGCCTCGCAGAACGCCCCCGGCCTCGGGGTGATGCGGGCCTTCGGCTACCGGCCGGACGACCGGCTGCTGATCGGGGCCACCGGCGGGCTCTCCGTCCTGCTGGCGCCCTTCGGTTCGCCGGGGGTCAACCTCGCGGCGATCACCGCCGCCATCTGCGCCGGCCCGGAGAGCCACCCGGACCCGCGCCGCCGTTATGTCGCCGGGATGTCGGCGGGCGTGCTCTACCTCCTGGTCGGCAGCTTCGGGGGTGTGCTGGTGAGCCTGTTCACCGGCCTGCCGAAGGAGCTGATCGCGGTGGTCGCCGGGGTGGCGCTGCTGGCCTCGCTCCAGGGCAGCCTGGCCACCGCGGTCGCCGAGGAGCGCGGCCGGGACGCCGCGCTGGTGACCTTCCTGGCCACCGCCTCCGGAATGAGCCTGTTCGGCATCGGCTCGGCGTTCTGGGGCCTGCTGCTCGGCCTCGCCACCCACCTGGTGCTGGAGGTGCGCCGGGGCGGCTGAGGTCACGGTCCGTGAGCGCGGTCCAGATGGTCGGACTCATCGGTATGACCGGGGTGATCCTGGTTGTTCGGCCAGGTCGGTGACTTTTTCGCCGGACCGGAGGGGAGACGCGCCGGGCCGGGTACGTCTTCGCGTCCACCACCCGGGCGACGCCGGGTGACCGGATCCCCGAGGACGCACCCCGTATGCCGCCTGGCAACCCTGGCCGTCTCGTCCGGAGTCTGGCCGCGCTCGTGCTGGTGTCCACCGCCGTACTCCCGGCCGCCCTGGAGCTGGCCGGTCCCTCGCCGTTCGGCGTGATCGGCCCCGGCGCCCCCGCCGACCGGGCGGTGCCGCCGCACACCGCCCAGCGCGCCGACCTGCGCGCCGGCGGGGCCGCCCCGACCGTCGACATAAGGCGGACCGGTGACCCGGCCAATCGCATCACCCTGGTCCTGCTCGGCGACGGCTACACCGCCGACGAGCAGGACCTCTTCCGCCAGCAGGCCGACCGGGCCTGGCGGGCGCTGATGGAGATCGAGCCGTTCCGCAGCTACCAGGGCTTCTTCAACATAAGGCGGGTCGAGGTGGTCTCCCCGGTCTCCGGCATCGCCGAGACCGAGAGCCGGGGCCGCCACCCGGACACCCCGCTCGGCATGCACTTCTGGTGCGAGGGCACCGCCCGGCTGCTCTGCGCCGACGAGTCCGCGACCGCCCGCTTCGCCGGCGACGGGGACGGCCCGCAGTACCTGATCGCGCTGGCCAACTCCACCGAGTACGGCGGTGCGGGCGGCACCGGCGTCACGACCCTGGCCGGCGGCAGCCAGGACGCCGGGCGGATCATCCAGCACGAGATAGGGCACACCGTGGGCGACCTCGGGGACGAGTACGACAGCGCCCCGGACGACGCCGACTACCCCAACCTCGCCACCGAGAACGCCGACGAGATGCGCCGCAAGCAGAACAAGTGGTGGCGCTGGCTCGGCGCGGAGTCCCCGGACGGCGGCGGGCCGATCGGCGCCTACCGGAGCGCGAACGGGATCTACCGGCCCACCCAGGACTCGGTGATGCGCACCCTCGGCGGCTCCTACAACCTGCCCTCGCGGGAGGCGATCATCGAGGAGCTCTACCGCCGGGTCCGGCCCACCGACGCCCCGGTGCCCGCCCCCGGCGAGGTGACCGGCCGGCCCCGCCTGGAGGTCCGCCCGCTGCCGCTGGCCGGCCCGCGACAGCTCAAGGTCGACTGGACGGTGGACGGCGTCCCGGTGGAGCCGCAGGCGGCGGACCGCAGCTGGCTCGACACCGCCCTGCTCAACCTGCCCGCCGGGCACGACGCCACCGTCACGGCCACCGTCCGGGACACCACCGACTGGGTCCGGGACGAGGCCTTCCGCGACCGCTACATGACCAGGTCGGTCTCCTGGACGGTGACCGGCTGAGGCGCTTCGTGCCCGACCCGTACCGCCCCGCTCTAGGCGTCCAATCATGGGATGACTAATCTGGGGCCACTATGCCCGTGGAGCCCGCCCGTTCAGCCCGTCCCCTGTCCGCCTCCGCTCCCCGTACCACCGCCGAGCCCGCCCCCCGGGCCGCCGCGGTCGCCCCGCCGCCCGGCGGCCGCGCCGCCTGGCTGGCCTGGGCCATCGGCGCCGGCGTCTACGTCCTCGCCGTCATCCACCGGACCAGCCTGGGCGTGGCCGGCCTCGACGCCGCCGACCGCTTCGGTATCGGCGCGTCCGCGCTCTCCACCTTCTCGATCCTGCAGGTGCTGGTCTACGCGGCCATGCAGATCCCGGTGGGCCTGCTGGTCGACCGCTTCGGCCCGCGCCGGGTGCTGCTGCTCGGCGTCGTGCTGCTCAGCGCCGGGCAGCTCGCCTTCGCCTTCTCCGCCGCCTTCGCCCCCGCGCTGGCCTCCCGGGCGGTGCTGGGCTGCGGCGACGCGATGACCTTCATCAGCGTGCTGCGCATCGCCGCGCGGTGGTTCCCGGCCGCCAGGAACCCGCTCGTCGCGCAGCTGACCGGCCTCGCCGGGATGGGCGGGAACCTGGTCACCACGGTGGTGCTCGCCCGGGCACTGCACAGCGAGGGCTGGACGCCGACCTTCACCGCGATCGCGCTGCTCGGTGCCGGGGTCTTCGCCCTGGTCGCGCTCTTCCTCCGGGAGTCGCCGGCAGGCGCTCCGGTCGCCCCGGTCGCGGCCGCCGCCGTGCCCCGGCCCGCCGTCGGCCGGCAGGTCCGGGAGGCCTGGGGCGAGCCCGGCACCCGGCTCGGGCTCTGGGTGCACTTCACCACCCAGTTCCCCGGCAACGCCTTCGGCCTGCTCTGGGGCCTGCCCTACCTGGTGGAGGCCCAGGGCCTGTCGCGGGAGGGGGCGGGCGGCCTGCTCACCCTGCTGGTGCTCGCCAACATGTCCTTCGGCCTGCTCTTCGGCCGGCTGCTCTCCCGGACCGCCCGGGCCCGGATGCCGATCGTCCTCACCGTGATCGCCGCCACCGCGGCCGGCTGGGCGGTCGTCCTCGCCTGGCCCGGCGGCCGTCCGCCGCTCTGGCTGGTGGTCGGGGTCATCCTGGTGATGGGCACCAACGGCCCGGCCTCCCTGGTCGGCCTCGACTACGCCCGCGCCCTCAACCCGGTCGAGCGCCTCGGCACCGCCTCCGGCATCGTCAACATGGGCGGCTTCATCGGCACGATGGTGACCCTCTTCGGGATCGGCGTCCTCCTCGACGCCCTCACCCCGGCCGACGCCGCCGGCTACTCCGCGGAGGCCTTCCGCTGGGCCTTCTGCTGGCAGTACGTGCCCATGGCGGTCGGCACGCTGATGATCCTGCGCCTGCGGAGGAAGGTCGACCCGGCCGGGGCGTAGGGTCTCCGACCAGGCAGAACGTTGCAACCCTCGCTGGAGGCGAGGGTTGCCCGAGGGGATCAGCCCCCGTACGCGCGCATCAGCTCGGCGATCTGCGGGGGCGATCCGTAGATCCGGGCGCCGTGCAGTTCCGCGTACACGAGCCCGCGATCGGGCGGCGGTGGCACCGGCTCCGCGACGGGTTCCGGCCCTGCCGCACGGCGCAGCCGGATCAGGTCCACCAGCCGCAGCTTCGGGCAGCCCGGGAGCACGCGGCTGCCCCGGATGCCGACCCGCTCCACCGCCGGGCAGGAGTAGTAGCCGCCGAACGGCGGCCCGCTGTCCTCCTCCCGGTCGGGCATGTGGAAGACCATCTCTCCGTGGTGGCAGTGCACCGTCCCGTCGGAGTGGACGGTCACCCCCGGCCAGTCCTCGTGGTCGATCTGCGCGACGATCCGGACCTGTCGGCCGATCGCGTCGGTCAGGGTCTCCGCCATCCGCCGCTGCTGGGTGGGGACGTCGGTGTCCCCACGGCGGACGGAGGGGAGGAGATCCTGTGTGACCCACTCCTGGAAGGGGCCGGCATTGGGCTTGTTCGACCGCATGATCAGCGTGTAGAGGCCGGCCTCGCTGATCACGTTGAGCATCGGGTTTCCGCGCTCGTAGGGTTTCCCACCTGCGGAATCGTGACTAACCTTCCCGAAGGTTAGGTTAATCGAGCGCGAGTTGATGACCTGGGTCTGCCCGTCGCCGAGCACCTGGCGAACGCGGCTCGGGTTGAGCCGGCCGAGCACCCGGCACACGTCCGCCGTGACGAACCACGGCTTCCCGTCGATCATCACCACCCTGATCGGCTGCCCCGTGACCGGGAAGCTGCACCGCACCAGCACCATCCGTTCCTGCTGTTCCTGTTCGTCGCCCATCGGGGCGCCCCTCCTTCTTCCGGGTGACACTCGGTCTGCCCGGAACAACGAGGTCGAACGGGTGAGGTGCTGGTGCCAAGCTGACGTACGGGAGCGCGAAGGGTGCCACCCGGCGTGCGGTGGTGTGTGTACGCCGGGTGGGTGACGCAGGGGCCGGCGTGGGGCTACAGCGTGACGGAGAAGTTGGCCAGGATGCGGGAGGCGAGCTCCTGGTCGCCCTCGACGGTGACCGGGCCGGGGCGGCCGCGGCCGCAGGCGAGGCGGACGTAGGTCTCCCAGTCGAGGGTGAGCTGGACGTCGGGGGCGAGGCTGATCGACTCGTCGACCGTGCCGAGGCCGCCCGCGTCCACCCGGACGGTGCGCAGGAACTCCACCGGGCCGGTGACGTCGACGACCAGCGCCGTCCCCGCCGGGGCCCCGGCCCGGTGCGCGACCGCCCTGGGCAGCAGCTCCAGCAGGACGTCCCGGGAGACCAGCGCGGCCGGGGAGTCCAGGTTGCCGGGCGCGTCGAGGGCGCGCCGGAGGTCCTGCTCGTGCACCCAGACGTCGAACGCCCGGCGGCGCAGCAGCTCGTGGTACGGCAGCTCGCGGCTGTGCGGACCGGCGGGCCAGCGGACCTGCTCGGTGGGGGTGTGCTTCGCGTTCCGCAGGGCGCGCGAGCGGCGGATCACCGTGTACTCCAGCTCGCCGACCAGCTCCACCGAGGTGTGGCAGCGGCGCTTGTCGACCGGCAGCTCGATGTAGCGGGCGAACTCGGTGGTGACGTGACGCAGGTCGCGGGGGAGCGAGTGGATCGGGCGCGGGTCGCCGAGCAGCTCCGACTCGATCGCGATGACGTGGGAGACGACGTCCCGGACGGACCAGCCGGGGCACTCGGTGGCCCGGTTCCAGGAGTCCTCCGGGAGGGGGGCCACCAGTTCCGATATCGATTCGATGGACTGCGTCCACGCCTCGGTGTAAGCCTGCACGGTCTGGTTGTCCGTCACGGGAATCTCCGGCCCTCCGTCAGCTGCCTTGCCATGTGCGCCCTGGCTCCGGCACCGGGCGGGTTGCTCGGCTTCCGGGCGCGCACGCTAACCGCACGTTACGCTGCCGGGTGAGAGCAGGGCAGTGCTTTCGGGTGACGATCGTAGGACTCTTGCCGTGGACGGTGGTACTGTGCGCGCTTCATTGATCCAACTCGCGGTCTCCGACACCGAGCCGCCCGCCGAGCGGCGGGCCCGGGCGGCCGCCCTGGTACGTGCCCAGCAGGGCGCCGACCTGGTCGTCCTCCCGGAGCTGTGGCCGTTGGGCGGATTCGCGTACGACCTCTGGTCGGACGGTGCCGAGGCGCTGGACGGGCCGACCTCCGACGCGATGGCGGCGGCCGCCAAGGCGGCCGGGGTCTGGCTGCACGCGGGTTCGATCGTCGAGCGCGACCCCGACGGGCCGATCTACAACACCTCGCTGCTGTTCGCCCCGGACGGCGAGCTGGTGCACACCTACCGCAAGATCCACCGCTTCGGCTTCGACAGCGGCGAGGCGGTGGTGATGGGGGCCGGCCAGGAGATCGTCACCGCCGCCACCGACTTCGGCACGCTGGGCCTGGCCACCTGCTACGACCTGCGGTTCCCGGAGCTGTTCCGGGCACTGCTGGACGCGGGCGCCCAGCTCCTGGTGGTCCCGGCCGCCTGGCCGGCGCGGCGGCGCGAGCACTGGACGCTGCTGGCCCGGGCCCGCGCGGTGGAGGAGCAGGCGTTCGTCCTGGCCTGCAACACGGCGGGGACGCACGGCGGCGTGGAGCAGGCCGGGCACAGCATCGTGGTGGACCCGTGGGGCCGGGTGCTGGCCGAGGCGGGCGACGGCGAGGAGGTGCTGGCGGTCGAGCTCGACCCGGCCGAGGTGGCCAAGGCCCGCGCCGACTTCCCGGTCCACCGGGACCGGCTGCTGGGGATCCCGGCCCCGGTCCAGCGGTGACCCGCGGGGGCGCCCGTCGACGCCCGCTGGCGGCGGCGGGCGCCCGGCGGCCCGCGGTGGCACCCGGGGCCGGGTGACGGGGCTTGCGGCGGTCCGGCGGCATCTTTGAGAAGATGAGCGTTCGTCGTGTTCCCCGCCCTTCACCGGCCGGTCCGCCCCGGGGCCGGTCGTAGAGCCCGCCCGAGGAGGTCGCGCGCATGTCCGGCACCGGCGCAGGCGACACCCGCCCCGTGATCCACCGCAATAGCCTCCGCGAACAGATCGCGGGCGCGCTGCGCGAGGAGATGATGGCCGGCCGGCTGGCGGCCGGGCGCAACTTCACCGTCAAGGAGATCGCCGACCTGTACGGGGTCTCGGCGACGCCGGCCCGCGAGGCGCTGGTCGACCTGGGCGCGCAGGGGCTGCTCCGGACCGAGCACCACCGCGGGTTCACCGTGCCCGAGCTCGGCTGGGACGACTTCCTGGAGATCTTCGAGGCCCGGGTGCTGCTCACGGACAGCTACGTCCGCCAGCTCGCCCTGCGCCCCGAGACCTCGGACACCGACGCCCGGCTGCCCTCGCTGCGGCGGCGGGCGGACGCCGCGGTCCGGGCCGCCCGGGCGGGGAACCTGGACGTGATGGTGGGCTGCGACCGCCGGTTCTGGCAGGAGGTGGCCGGGCTGCTCGGCAACCGCCGGATCGGCGACTACCTGGACTGGCTGCGGGTGCAGTCCTGGATGTTCGCCGCGCCCTACCTGCGCGGGATGCCGAGGCTGGACGGGGTCTGTTGGGACCGCCACCTCGACCTGGTCGACGCGATCGCCGTGCGGGACCTCACGGGTGCGTACCGGATCATCTGCGAGTACAACCTGTTCACCGTCCGGCTGCTGGCGGAGCTGACCGGGCGGCCGCTGGAGTCGGTGGGCGTCCTGCCGCTGCTCACCGCGGGGCTCGGCCCGGCGGAGCCGGCACCGGCCGCCGGGTCGGACGCCGGGCCGGACGGGCCCGCGGCGGACGGCTCCGGGCCGGGGGCGCCCGCCGCGGGCGCCGTCGCGTCCCCGGCCGGGAGTTCCGCCGGTGAGGACACGGACACCGGCGGGAGCGCCGGCGGGAGCGGTGGACCGGCCCGGCCGGAGCCGCCGCACTCCGCCGACGCCACCGCCGGCCGCGCCCGCCTCCGGGACCGCGAGCTGGGCCTGGAACTCGGCCGCGAACTCGGCCTGGGCCTGGGCCTGGTGCCGCAGCCGCGCTCGGTGGCCTTCACCCGCTTCGGCCGCCGGCCGGCCGACCCGCCGTCCGGCCACCTGCCCGAGGGGCGGCCCGATCCGCACCGCGCGCCGGGCCGGTAGGGTGGGCGGTCGTCGTCCCGCGGTTCCCGTACCGACCGTCCGGACCCGACCCGCCCATCCGTCGCCCGCCCCGCGAGCGACCTCCGCCGCCCGGAGAGGAAGAGCCGGCCCATGGCCTGCGACCTCTGGCTCGTCCCGCTCGTGGACGTCCTGAGCCACAGCCCCGAGAACCCCTTCCGGGACGACCTCGCGCTCTACAACACCGCGCTCACCGCCCGCGGACTGCCCGAGGTACCGGTCTTCCAGTACGTGCCGGGGCTGAGCGGGGCGGTCGAGCCGATAGCCGCCTTCGACTACGACTCGCTGCACTTCCTGCGCCGCGCCTACCTGTTGGGGCTGACCGGCCTGGACATCACGCCGGTGGACGCGCTCGGCGGCGACTACGAGCAGCTGCTGGAGATGTTCGAGACCAACGCCGAGCAGTCGCACCTGGTCTGGCACTTCGACCACGCCGGGGCCTACGTGCCGATCGAGTTCGCCGTGCCGCTGGTGGACGACGTGCTGCTCGCCTCGGGCGGCCCGCTCGGCTCCAGCTACGGCCTGCTGCGCGAACTGCAGGCCGTGGCACCGGCGCTGGGCATCGACCCGGTCAACCCGCCGAGCCCGACCCGGCCGCTCGGCCCGACCGGCCTGGAGCAGCCGTTCGGCCCGCCGCTGGACGACCTGCACCCGTTCGCCCGGGAGCGGCACGCCTGGGCGGGCCTGTACGCGGCGGCCACCCGCAGCGTCACCCAGGGCTCGATGATCGTCTTCGCCTGACTGGGGGCCGCCTGCCCGCCCCGGTGGTCCGGCGGCGGGCCCGGCAGCGCCGCCGGCCTCAGCGCAGCGGGCCCTCCGGCGGCCGCTGGCGCGGCATGGTGGGCCTCGCCCCCGGCGGCGGCAGGATCCGCACCTGCGCCCCGCCGACCGTCTCGCTCCGCCCGCCCCAGCTGCCGGCCGCCTGGGTGGGCAGCTGGGTCATCCCGGCGCGGAACTCCAGCATCCACTCCGAGGTCTCGGTGCGGACCATGTCCGAGATGTCCTCGCAGAACCGCCGCAGCACCCCGAGGCAGCGCTCGGCCGCCTCGCCGGCGGTGCCCTCGGTGGGGCCGAGCACCTCGCGCACGCACTCCGACGCCCAGTCGAACTGGAAGGCCTCCAGCCGGCGTTGCAGCGCCTGTGCGGTGGAGACGTCCCGCATCCAGCCGGAGGTCAGCCCGAACACCCGGTCCGCGCCGTAGCAGGCCGCGGCGAGGGCCAGGCCGACGTAGCCCCAGCTGGTGGCGTGGGCGACGGCACCGGTGAGGTCCACCAGTGGGGCGGTGACGCCGCCGACCGCGAAGCCGGCCGCGCCGAACCGCAGCAGGCGGGCCCAGCGGCGCTTCCAGACCCGGTCCCGGCGGTACCAGTCGATCGCCTCCACCGCCCGCTCCTCGGACCAGCGGTAGAGCTCCTCCAGCCGCTCGGCGGGCTCGCCCCAGTCCCCGAGCGGGAACTGTCGGGTGCTCAGATCGGCCCGGCGCCCGGTGGAGGACCGGTGCGCGACGGTCGCGGCGGGCGGGTCCTCCTCGCCGATCTCCTTGCCCCAGGCACTCTCCTCGGGCTGCATTTCCGGCTGGCTCACCTGTGGGGCTCCCTGTGGCGGGCGGACTGCTTGGTCTGGCGGTGCGCCCCCTGACGCGCCATCGGCCTGGCCGGCCGTGGAGCGTCGGGCGACGCGGTCGGACGCGCGACACCCCGGGCAGTGTGGGCACCCGGGGCGGCGCACCGGCCGCGGCCGGCGGTGGTCCAACAGCACTTCTTACCGCCAAATGGCTGACCGTGGGGGCGCTTCGCCAATGATCGTTATCTGATCCGGCCACCGGACGCCGAGGTGAGGGGGGTGCGGCGGCCGACGGGATTTCACCCGTCCGAGCGAGTCCCCGGTGACCCGCCGTTCTGACCCGGACACCCAGGGCATCCGAACCGGGGGCCGGTTTGGAGGAATCTCCTGCTCCGGCAGCGTACGGACGGATTCCGTTGGTGTGTTCCGACGGGACCGGCGGACGGCTCGAACCGGTCAGCGACTACCCTTGCCCTCCGTGAAGGTCCTCGTCATCGGCGGCGGCGCCCGCGAACACGCCCTGTGCCGCTCTCTGTCCCAAGATCCCGCCGTGACCGAGCTGCACTGCGCCCCGGGCAACGCCGGGATCGCGCAGGTGGCGACGGTCCACCCGGTCGACCAGCTGGACGGCGCGGAGGTCACCGCGCTCGCCCGGCGGCTCGGCAGCGAGCTGGTCGTGGTCGGCCCGGAGGCCCCGCTGGTCGCGGGCGTCGCCGACGCCCTGCGCGCGGCCGGCGTCCCCGTCTTCGGCCCGTCCGGCCGGGCCGCTCGGCTGGAGGGCTCCAAGGCGTTCGCCAAGGACGTGATGGCCGCCGCCGGCGTGCCCACCGCCCGTTCCTACGTCTGCTCCACCCCGGCCGAGGCGGCCGAGGCGCTGGACGCCTTCGGCGCCCCGTACGTGGTGAAGGACGACGGTCTGGCGGCCGGCAAGGGCGTCGTGGTCACCTCCGACCGCGAGGCCGCGCTGGCCCACGCCGCCTCCTGCGTGGGGGCACCTCCCGGCCGTCAGGGCCGGGGGAAGGTGGTCGTCGAGGAGTTCCTCGACGGCCCCGAGGTCTCGCTCTTCGCCGTCACCGACGGCACCACCGTCCTCCCGCTCCAGCCCGCCCAGGACTTCAAGCGCGCGCTGGACGGCGACGAGGGTCCCAACACCGGCGGCATGGGCGCGTACTCCCCGCTGCCCTGGGCCCCCGAGGGCCTGGTCGAGGAGGTCCTGGAGACCGTCCTGCAGCCCACCGTGGACGAGCTGCGCCGCCGCGGCACCGAGTTCTCCGGCCTGCTCTACGCCGGCCTGGCGCTGACCTCGCGCGGCACCCGGGTGATCGAGTTCAACGCCCGCTTCGGCGACCCGGAGACCCAGGTCGTGCTGGCCCGGCTGCGCACCCCGCTGGCGGGCGTGCTGCACGCCGCCGCCACCGGCACGCTGGACCAGCTGGAGCCGCTGCGCTGGGACGACGGCGCCGCCGTCACCGTGGTGGTCGCCTCCGAGGGCTACCCGGCCGCGCCGCGCACCGGCGACCCGATCGAGGGCCTGGCCGAGGCCGAGGCCGCGGACGGCACCGCGTACGTGCTGCACGCGGGCACCAGCGCGGACGAGGACGGCCGGGTGCTGAGCGCCGGCGGCCGTGTCCTCTCCGTCACCGCCACCGGGGCCGATCTGGCCGAGGCGCGCGACCGGGCGTACCGCGCGGTGGGCCGGATCTCCCTCAAGGGCGGCCAGCACCGGACCGACATCGCGCTCAAGGCCGCCCAGTAGCAGGTGGGTTAGGCGTTCCGCAGGGCGCTGCTCCAGGTGGGAAACAACCCCCATGGACGCAGCGCCCTGCGGCGTTTCCGGGGGCGGCGGGGTCGGAGCGCCTGCACCGGCCGCCACACCGTTCGGCGGCCGGAATCCAGCCCATCGAGTGACAGCACCCGCATCCGGCTGACGTAACCGGGCGCACGGCCTTATGGTGCGCTGGTCCGCAGCACCACGGGCCGGGTCGTCCGTGGTCGCCGCCGGGTAGCGGCGGTCGCGCGGGGGGATGCTGGACGGCGTCCGGCCGGGTCGACACGCCCGGGTCGCTTCGCGCGGGCCACGACGCGTCGTCCGGAATCCGGGCGCCGTCACCGGGACGAGTGGAAACCGGGAGAACCGGAACACCCGCCCGGAGACGGGCGTCGAAAATGTCAGAAGCGCCACGCAGCATGTACTACCGGGGATCGGACGCCGCCGTTTCCCAGTCGGAACTGATCGTTTCGAGTCGGCTCAGGGCCCGTCGCCGGGCGCCCGAGGACTCCGAAGGGGGTGCCGCACCGTATGGCCGCTGTCGACACCGCGCGCGCTCACGCCCAGGCGGTCCTGCGGGTCCGAGGCCTCGCCCTGGCCGTCGCCGCGCTGCCCGCCGCCGCCGCGGTGGTCCTGCTCGCGGGCCGGATCACCGGTCGGATCGGCGCACCGGGTGCGGCCGACGCCGTGGCCTGGGACGCCGCCCGGTGGGCGGTCTGCGCCGTCGCCGCCGTGACCCTCCTGGTCGCCGGACTGGCCGCCCGGACCTACCGCCGCGCCGTACCGCCGCAGACCCCGGTCGTCCCGCTGGAGCGCGCCGAGGCCCCCGAGCTGTACCGGCTGATCAACGAGCTGGCCGACCGGCTGGACGTGCCCGCGCCCTCCGCGATCGCCCTCACCCCGGACTGCGACAGCTGGCTGGAGGACGTCCCGGCCGCCCCGCCGGTCCGCCGCCACCGCCCGGCCCGCGGCGCGGAGCCGCCCGCCCCGGTGCTGGTGATCGGCTCGCCCTTCCTCTGGTGGATGCGGGCCGGCGAGCTGCGCGCCCTGCTGGCCCCCGTGGTGGCCGGCACCGCGGCCGCCGCCGACCCGGAGATCGCCGCCGCCCGCCGCTTCCTGCGCTCCCTGGACGCCAGCCTGGCCGACGCCCCGCCGCCCGGCCTGGGCGGCGCTCCGGCGCCCCCCGCGCCGCGCACCGCCCGCCGCGGCCCGGCCGCCCTCACCGACCGGATCACCCGCCGGCTGCTCCGCGCCTGCCGCGGGCACTCCGCCGAGCTGGAGCGGGCCGTCGCCGGCCGGGCCTCCGAGCAGGCCAGGGCGGTCGACTACGGGCTGCGGATCGCCGCCCAGGAGCAGGTCGGCCTCGCCTACGCCGGCTGGGACCGGCTGCTCACCCGGGTCGCCCTGCCCGCCTGGCGGCTCGGCCGGCACCCGGCGCACCTCAACGCCGGCGTGGTCGCCGCGCTCACCGAGCTGTCCCGCCGCGACCGGCTGGCCGACGGATACGGCAGCCGGCTCGGCGACCGCCCCGCCTGCGACCTGCTGGAGGAGCCCGGCACCGTCGACGCGGCGGTCTCGCGGCTCGCCGCCGAGCTGTTCTTCGGCCGTCCCGCCTCCGGCGGCTGGCGCGAGCTGGAGTGGTCGGACTACCCGGCCGAGGTGGTGGACGCCGGCTGGCGGGCCCGCGCCGCGGCCCTGCAGTCCGCCCTGGACGGCCCGGCCCCGCAGGCCCGGCCCGGCGCCCCGACGCTGACCCGGCTGCTGGTCCGGCTCGCCGAGGGCGACGGCGAGCAGCTGGCCGCGGCACTGACCGCCCAGCTGGCCCGCACCACGGCCCCCGCGCCGCTGCTGGAACCCGTCCGCACCGGGCGGGACCTGCTGGTCGACCACGTCACCGCGATGGTCTGCTGCGCCGCCGTCGACACCGCCGGGGCCACCCCCGGCCTGGACTGGCTGGACGGCCCCGTGCTGCTGATCGGCGGGGTGCGCCGCACCGACCTGGCCGGCCCGGTCGCCCAGGCCGTCGAGCAGGGCCAGGACGGCCCGCTGCGGGCCTGGCTGGACGCGGCCGGCGTCCGGCTGGAGAAGCCGGTACGGCTCTGACCGGCGGCCGGACCGCACGGTGGGGGAGGGCGCTCGCGCCTGGGTGCGCGCCCCCGGCCGGACCGCCGGCGGCAGGTCTTCGCAGGCCGGGGGCCCTGCCGGGGCGGAGCGGAAGATTCCCCGCCACTAGTTGCTACCGTTGGGTGACGCAGCGCCAGCGCTCTGTGGTGTATTAGACCGCACGCACATCCGGTGGGCACGTGCCATCCGGCGGAGGGTGCACCAGTGGGAGGGGCGCGTGGGGACGGAACTCAACCGCCGATGGGAGTCCGGAACGCACGCGTACAGCGTCTCCGACCCCTTCGGCCAGGGCCCGCTGCCCTGGCTGCGCAGTCCGGACCAGTACCTGGCGGGTGCCGGGGGCGCCGTCCCCTGGTACGTCTCCGTCGACGCCCCGGGGCAGCGGCCGCTGACCGCGGGTGCCAGGCCCAAGCCGTCGGTCGGCACCCCGCAGGGCGCCAACGACGTGGTGCAGCAGATCAAGGGCTTCGCCTCGGCCGGGGTGGTCCGCCCCGGCGGCTCGGTGGACTTCCGGGTCACCGTCAACCCGCCCCGCGAGTTCACCGTCGACGTCTTCCGGATCGGCCACTACGGCGGCGACGGCGCCCACCACATGACCTCCAGCCCGCTGATCGCCGGCATGCTCCAGCCGGCCCCGCTGGTGGCCGGCCGGACCGTCTCCTGCCACCACTGGTGGCACACCTGGCGGCTGCAGATCCCCACCCACTGGCGCCCCGGCGCCTACGTCGCCGTGCTGACCACCGGCGACATGCTGCACCGCAGCCACATCCCCTTCACGGTCCGGGACTTCGAGGACCGGATGCACGCCGCCGAACTGCTCCTGGTGCTGCCGGACGTGACCTGGCAGGCGTACAACCTCTTCCCCGAGGACGGCCGCAGCGGCGCCAGCCTCTACCACGCCTGGGACGACGCGGGCCGGCTGGTCGGCGAGCCGGAGGCGGCCGTCACCGTCTCCTTCGACCGCCCGCACGCGACCGCCGGGCTGCCGCTTCACGTCGGCCACGCCTACGACTTCATCCGCTGGGCCGAGCGCTACGGCTACGACCTCTCCTACGCCACCGCCACCGACCTGCACGCCGGCCTGGTCGACGCCTCCCGGCACCGGGCGCTGGTCTTCCCCGGCCACGACGAGTACTGGTCCGAACCGATGCGCCGGGCCGCCGAGCGGGCCCGCGACGGTGGCACCTCACTGGTCTTCCTCTCGGCCAACACCATGTACTGGCGGGTCGAGTTGTCCGCCGCCGCCTCCGGCGAGCCCAACCGGCTGCTCAACTGCCGCAAGCGGCAGAAGGTCCCGGCCGGCAGCCCGGCGGCCGGCGCGCCCGGCGCCGCCAGCGCGCTCTGGCGGGACGCGGGCGAGCCCGAGCAGCACCTGCTCGGGCTGCAGTACTCGGGCCGGGTCGCGGCACCCGTCCCGCTGGTCGCGCGGCACACCGCGCACTGGCTCTGGGCCGGCACCGGCCTCCAGGAGGGCGACGAGCTGCCCGGCCTGGTCGCCGGCGAGGCCGACCGCTACTACCCCCGGGTGGCCCTGCCCGAGCACACCGAGCGGGTGCTGCTCGCGCACTCGCCGTACCGGGACCTCGCCGGCCGCACCCGCTTCCAGGAGACCTCGCTCTACCGGGCGCCGAGCGGCGCGTACGTCTTCGCCTCCGGGACTTTCGCCTGGTCGCCGGCGCTGGACCGGCCAGGGCTCACCGACGAGCGGATCCAGCGGGCCACCGCCAATCTGCTGGACCACCTCTGCAAGAACGGCTGATGGCGGACCACCCCGGCGGGAGCGGCCGGTGCGGGAGCGGCCGGTGCGACAGCGGCCGACCCGCCCCGGTCCGGCCGGCACCGGCGTCCATGACAGACTCGGGACACTGACCTCCCCTTTCGCGCCGCCCCACGCCCGCGAACGACCCCTGAGGACTGAGACGACCGTGAGTGGATTTGTCACCAAGCCCGAGCCCGTTCAGGTACCCGGCCTGGTCCACCTGCACACCGGCAAGGTGCGCGACCTCTACCGCACCGGGTCGGGCGACCTGGTGATGGTCGCCAGCGACCGCACCTCCGCCCACGACTGGGTGCTCCCGAACGAGATCCCCGACAAGGGCCGGATCCTCACCCAGCTCTCGCTGTGGTGGTTCGAGCGGATCGCCGACATCGTTCCCAACCACGTGGTCTCCACCGAGGTCCCGGCCGGTGCACCCGCCGACTGGAAGGGCCGCACCCTGGTCTGCCGCAGCCTGGAGATGATCCCGGTCGAGGCCGTCGCCCGCGGCTACCTGGCCGGCTCCGGCCTCACCGAGTACGAGGAGAGCCGCACGGTCTGCGGCATCGCCCTGCCCGAGGGCCTGGAGAACAGCTCCGAGCTGCCCGCCCCGATCTACACCCCGGCGCTCAAGGCCGAGGTCGGCGAGCACGACGAGAACGTCACCTACGAGGAGACCGCCCGCCGGATCGGCGCCGAGCTCGCCAACCGGCTGCGCCGCACCACCCTGGACGTCTACGCCCGGGCCCGTGACATCGCCCGCGAGCGCGGCATCATCCTGGCCGACACCAAGTTCGAGTTCGGCCTGCTGGACGGTGAGCTGGTGATCGGCGACGAGGTGCTCACCCCGGACTCCTCCCGGTACTGGCCGGCCGACCTGTGGCAGCCGGGCCGCTCGCAGCCGTCCTTCGACAAGCAGCTGATCCGCGACTGGCTGGTCTCCCCGGCCTCCGGCTGGGACCGCTACAGCGAGGAGCCGCCGCCGGCGCTGCCCGCCGAGATCGTCGAGCAGACCCGGGCCAAGTACATCGAGGTCTACGAGCGGCTGACCGGCACCACCTGGGCCTGACCCCGGCCCCGCCCGCGGGCGCGGCGGATCTCAGATCCAGCCGTGCTCGCGGGCGATCCGCACCGCCGCGTGGCGGTTCTCGGCGCCCAGCTTGCCGGCGGCCGAGGAGAGGTAGTTGCGGACGGTGCCCTGGGAGAGCGACGCGCGCTCGGCGATCTCGGCGATCGAGGTGCCGTCGGCGGCCAGCTCCAGCACGTCCGTCTCGCGCGGGGTCAGCGGCGTCTCGCCCGCGCTGATCGCGTCCGCCGCCAGCTCGGGGTCGACGTAGCGGCCTCCCGCGCGCACGGTCCGGATGATCCCGGCGAGGTCGGCCGCCGAGACGGTCTTCGGCAGGAAGCCGCGGATGCCGACCTCCAGCGCCCGCTTCAGGTAGCCCGGGCGGCCGTGACCGGTGACGATCATGCAGCGGCAGTCCGGCAGCAGCCGGCGCAGTTGCGACGCCACCTCGATGCCGTCCAGCCCCGGCATCTGCAGGTCCAGCACGGCGATGTCCGGGAGGTGCGCCTGCGCCATCGCCAGCGCCTCCGGGCCGGAGGCGGCCTGGGCGACCACGGTGATGTCCTCCTCCAGCGAGAGCAGCGCGGCCAGCGCCCCCCTGATCAGGTGCTCGTCGTCGGCGAGCAGGACGCGCACGGGGGCGGTGTCGGTCATCGGGCGGGCCTTCCTGCGGGGCGGGCGGCGGAGCGGGTCAGAGCGGGACGGTCGCGAGCAGCCGGAACCGGCCCGGCCCGGCGTCCGGGACGGTCAGCTCGCCGTCGTGGGCGGCGAGCCGCTCGCGCAGCCCGCGCAGCCCGGTGCCGCTGCCCTGGGAGGGGATCGGCACGGCGGGCACCCCGTCATTCTCCAGCTCCAGCACCGCCCGGTCGCCCGCCCGGGAGAGCCGGATCGCGCAGTGGTCCGCCTCGCTGTGCCGCAGCACGTTGGTGGTGGCCTCGCGGATCACCCAGCCCAGCACGGACTGCACCGGCAGCGGCAGCCGGTCGGCGTCCTCGCCGAGGTCGATCACGCAGTCCACGTCGGCCGAGCGGAGCACCGCCCGGGCTCCGATCGCCTCGGCGTGCAGTCCGGCCGTGCGGTAGCCGCGCACCACGTCCCGGACCTCGCGCTGGGACTCCTGGGCGATCTTCTGCACCTCGGCCATCTGCTCGGCGGCCTCCGGGCGGCCGCGCCGGGCCAGCTGGACGGCGAGCTCGCTCTTCAGGGCGATGGTGGTGAGGTTGCGGCCCATCACGTCGTGCAGGTCGCGGGAGAAGCGCAGCCGCTCCTCGGCGACCGCCAGCCGGGCCTGCGCCTCGCGGGCCGCGTCCAGCTCCCAGACCACCGACTGCAGCCAGGCGAAGCTGCGGCAGCTGCAGCCGACGAAGGTCATGACGATCGCGGTGAAGGTGAGCGCCCCGCAGGCGGCGACCGGATTGATGCCCACCAGGAACATGGGCGGCGCGGCGGCCAGCAGCCCGGCCAGCCCGGCCGGGGCCGACCAGCGCGGCGGCAGCCCGACGGCGACCGGACCGAAGGCCGAGAACAGGATGGTGCTCGTGTAGGCGGCGCTGAACGGCAGCGGGTCCGCCCCCGTGTCGCCCCGTGGTCCGAGCAGCAGGACGGCCCAGCAGCCGGCCACCGCGACGCCGCTGTTCAGGGCGAGCCAGCGCAGGTGGTCGGAGGGCCGCTTGAGGTAGTGGTCCAGCGAGGTGCGGTAGGCACGCAGGGTGGTGAGGGTCAGGAGGAGGCCGATCACCAGCGCGACCCGGGCGGCGTCCCCGTAGCCCTCGTTCTCCGCGGTGGAGGTGTTGCTCAGCAGGCTGATCGGCAGCGGGGCGAGCGCCATCAGGTAGAGCGACCAGCGGAGGTAGAGCTCGGAGCGCTGCGGCTTGCTGTAGCCCCGCCACTTGCGCACCGGATTCACGACGCCCATCTGTTCCGCTCCCCGTCCGTTCATGATCGTGCTGCTGTCTTCCTATCAGAGGTCGGATCAGAGGCCGGATCAGAGGCCGGACGGGGGGCGGACCTTCGGTGCTGCCGCCGGCCGGTCAGCGGCGCGGCTCCCAGCGGAAGTAGCGGACGGCGCCCCAGACGGCCAGCGCGAACCAGGCGGTGCCGGTCAGCAGGTGCGGGGCGGCGGTGGCCCAGGTGCCGGCGAAGCCGGTGGGGGCGGCGGAGCCGTCGGTGCCGAACCAGCCGAGACGGAGCAGCTGGAAGGCCGGGGTGGTGGGCAGCAGCCGGCAGGCGTCGGCCAGCCGGTCGGGCATGATCTCCAGCGGGAAGAACAGGCCGGAGCCGAACTGGGTGACCAGCAGGACCGGCATGGTGGTGATCCCGGCGCTCTCGACGGTCCTGGTGAAGGCGCTGGAGAGGGCGGCCAGCGCCATCAGGGTGCCGACGGCCAGGACCAGCCCCGCGGCCATCAGCAGCGGGTTGACCGGCGCGGCCAGGTCCAGCGCGAAGGCGCCCACCCCGCCGATCACGGTGCACATCAGCAGGGCCAGCCCGACCGAGGGCACCGCGGTGCCGGCCAGGATCTCCGCGTCCCGGGCCTCGCCGGTGCGCAGCCGCTTGAGCACCAGCTCGCCGCGGCGGGCCACGTAGGCGGCGGTGAGGTTGTAGTAGACGACGAAGGCGAGGACCATCCCGACGGCGCCGTTGACCAGCAGGGAGTCGACGTCCAGGCCGGGGTTGCCCTTGGCCTGCTCGGTGAGGGCGTTCTTCAGCCCGAAGACCAGCAGCAGCGGCAGCAGCAGGGCGGTGAAGAGGGCGGTCCGGTTGCGCAGCAGCAGAACGGCCTCGGCCCGGCCGAGGGCGAGCAGCCGGCGGGCGGTGGTGCTGGGGCGGCCGGCGCCCTGCGGGACGGCGGTGGTGGCGGCGGTGCTCATCGGGCGAGTCCCATCAGGCGGCGGCGGGCGGGGCGGTCGGCGGGGGTGTCGGTGGGGGGCCGGGGTGCCTCCAGGGCGGCCTCGGAGGCGATGGCCAGGAAGGCCTCCTCCAGGGAGGCGCTGCGGGCGTCCAGGCCGCCGAGCTCGATGCCGTGGCGGTCGGCCCAGCCGAGCAGCTCGGTGAGGGTGGCCTGGAGGCGCGGGGTCTGGACGGTGACCTTCCGGCCGTCCACGGCCACGTGGGCGCCGGCCAGCGGCGGGAGCGAGGTGCCGGCGAAGGCGGGGAGCTCGAAGCCGATCCGGGAGGGGCGGCCGGCTATCACCTCGGCCACGGTGCCGGTGGTGACGACCCGGCCGCCGTGCATGATGGCCAGCCGGTCGGCCAGCTCCTCGGCCTCCTCCAGGTAGTGCGTGGTGAGCAGCACGGTGGTGCCCTGGGCGCGCAGGTCGCGGACCAGCCGCCAGACGGCGGCGCGGGCCTCCGGGTCCAGGCCGGTGCTGGGCTCGTCCAGGAAGAGCACCTCGGGCCGGCCGAGCAGGGCCATCGCCAGGTCGAGCCGGCGGCGCTCGCCGCCGGAGAGCTGCTTGACCCGGACGTTGCGGCGGCCGTTGAGGCCGACCAGCTCCAGCGCCTCGTCGACCGGGCGGGCGCCGCTGGTCATGCCGGCCCAGCTGCGGCCGGTCTCGGCGACGGTGAGGTCCCCGGGGAAGCCGCCCTCCTGGAGCATGATGCCGATCCGGGGACGGACGGCGGCGCGCTCGCGGTGCGGGTCGCTGCCGAGCACCCGGACCCGGCCGCCGGTCGGGGCGGCGAGGCCCTCGATCAGCTCCATCGCGGAGGTCTTGCCGGCCCCGTTGGTGCCGAGCAGGGCGAACAGCTCGCCGCGGCCGACGGTGAGGTTGATCCCGCGCACCGCGTGGTAGCCGGTGGTACCGGATCCGTAGTGGCGGTGGAGGTCGGTGACCTCGATCACGGGGTCGCCCGGGGCGAGGGGCTGGCGCGTTTCCATGGCTCAAGCCTTCCGCCGGGAAGGCCTCGCGGGCAGTGCACGGCCTCATCGGACGGCGGTGCGGATCCACGGGTCGGCGATGACAAATGTCATCGGCCCGGTCGGGGAGTGCGCGGGGGAATGCCGAAGGGCCCCCTCGATCGAGGGGGCCCTTCGTGCTGGAGCGGACGACGAGATTCGAACTCGCGACCCTCACCTTGGCAAGGTGATGCTCTACCAACTGAGCCACGTCCGCATGGTCAAACTATTGAGTTGTGCTGTGCTCGCGCACTGCGAGCGGACGACGAGATTCGAACTCGCGACCCTCACCTTGGCAAGGTGATGCTCTACCAACTGAGCCACGTCCGCACGGTGCCTGGTGGGGCACCGGCCGCCTCTTCGGATCTCTCCGTTGCGGCGACGAGGAATACTCTACAGCATCCTTCGGGGTGGTCGTCCCACCCTCCTGTGGCGGATGGGACGACCGGGCCGGGAAGCGGTCAGTTCGCCTCGGCGAACGCCTCGTACACGTGCTTGGGGATGCGGCCCCGGGCCGGCAGCTCCATGCCGCGGGACTGGGCCCAGGCGCGCACGGCGGCCGGGTCCGGGGTGAGCGCGGTGCGGCGGAAGGACTTTCCGGTGCGGCTCTGGCGGCGGCCGGCCGCGACGAACGGAGCGAGGGCCTCCCGCAGCTTTTCCGCGTTGTCCAGGGACAGGTCGATCTCGTACGACTTCCCGTCGACGCCGAAGTGGACGGTTTCCGCGGCGGCGCCGCCGTCCAGGTCGTCGGAGAGCGTGACGACTACACGCTGAGCCATGGGTGTCAATCCTCTCGGGCAATTCGGCCGAAGGGCGCGGGGTGCGTTCCCCAGGCCTGATGTGCACCACTCGCGCAAGCGCATGCGGGCAGGCCTGATGGCGTGCCGGATACGCGGCGCTTGCCGCGGCAGGTGGCCCTATTCTGCACCCGAAGGGGGTCGAAATCGAAGAGTCCGGCTTTCTTTTCCGGATATTCACGTGTCTTCGCCGGAGTGCCGGATACCCGCGCACTCGGCCGGTCGATCTGTCCCGGAGTGCCGGTATTCGGGTGCTCTTCGGGCGTTCTCCTTCGGGGCGCCGAATCCACTGAAATCGGATGCCGCGGGGGGCGCTCCGCGGGGCTGGAACCCTTGCGGCGTAAGGGTCTCGGGTCTACGCGCGTCGCCCTCCCCGGCCAGCAATCCCGCCCGAAACCCCCGGTAGTCTGGAGTTCCCCCGCCTCACGAAGACACCACCGGGAGTGCCAGTGGCACGCGTCGTAGTCGACGTCATGCTCAAGCCGGAGATCCTCGACCCCCAGGGACAGGCGGTGCAGCGCGCACTGCCCCGTCTCGGATTCACCGGGATCGCCGACGTCCGCCAGGGCAAGCGTTTCGAGCTGGAGCTGGAGGGCCCGGTCGACGACGCCGCGCTCGCCCGTATCCGCGAAGCCGCCGAGACCTTCCTCGCCAACACCGTGATCGAGGACTTCACCGTCCGCATCGAGGAGGAGGGCAAGTGACCACCCGAGTCGGCGTCGTCACTTTCCCCGGTTCCCTCGACGACCGCGACGCCCAGCGCGCGGTCCGCCTGGCCGGCGCCGAGCCGGTCGCCCTCTGGCACCGTGACAAGGATCTCCACCAGGTCGACGCGGTCGTCCTGCCCGGCGGATTCAGTTACGGCGACTATCTGCGCTGCGGCGCCATCTCCCGCTTCTCGCCGGTGATGGAGACCGTCATCGAGCAGGCGAAGCAGGGAATGCCGGTCCTCGGTATCTGCAACGGCTTCCAGGTGCTCTGCGAATCGCACCTGCTGCCCGGCGCGCTCACCCGCAACGACTCGCTGCACTTCATCTGCCGCGACCAGAAGCTGCGGATCGAGAACGCCGGCACCGCGTGGACCCGGGATTACTCGGCCGGCCAGGAAATCGTCGTGCCGCTGAAGAACGGCGAGGGCCGCTTCGTCGCCGACCAGCACGTCCTGGACGAGCTGGAGGCCGAGGGCCGGGTCGTCGCCCGCTACCTGGACGTCAACCCGAACGGTTCGTACCGCGACATCGCCGGCATCACCAACGCCGCCGGCAACGTCGTCGGCCTGATGCCGCACCCGGAGCACGCCGTGGAGCCGCTCACCGGTCCGACCACCGAGGGCCTGGGCTTCTTCACTTCCGTCCTGAAGCAGCTGGTGAACGCCTGATGAGCCTCGACACCGTCAAGAACGCCGAGCAGACGCCGGACGCCGCCCAGCCCTGGGCCGAACTCGGCCTCAAGGAGGACGAGTACGCGCGCATCCGCGAGATCCTCGGCCGCCGTCCCACCGGCGCCGAGCTCGCGATGTACTCCGTCATGTGGTCGGAGCACTGCTCGTACAAGAGCTCCAAGGTCCACCTGAAGCAGTTCGGCGAGAAGGCCCCCGAGAACGACGCCATGCTCGTCGGCATCGGCGAGAACGCCGGCGTCGTCGACGTGGGCCAGGGCTACGCGGTCACCTTCAAGGTCGAGTCGCACAACCACCCGTCGTACATCGAGCCCTACCAGGGCGCGGCCACCGGCATCGGCGGCATCGTGCGCGACATCCTCGCGATGGGCGCCCGCCCGGTCGCCGTGATGGACCCGCTGCGCTTCGGTGCGGCGGACCACCCCGACACCCGGCGCGTGCTGCCCGGCATCGTCGCCGGCATCGGCGGCTACGGCAACTGCCTGGGCCTGCCGAACATCGGCGGCGAGGTCGTCTTCGACTCCTGCTACCAGGGCAACCCGCTGGTCAACGCGCTCTGCGTGGGTGTCATGAAGCACGAGGACATCCACCTGGCCAAGGCCTCCGGCCCGGGCAACAAGGTCATCCTCTACGGCGCCCGCACCGGCGGCGACGGCATCGGCGGCGTCTCCGTGCTCGCCTCGGAGACCTTCGACGCCACCGGCCCGGCCAAGCGCCCCGCCGTCCAGGTCGGCGACCCGTTCCAGGAGAAGCTCCTGATCGAGTGCACCCTGGAGATCTTCAAGGAGGACCTGGTCGCGGGTATCCAGGACCTCGGCGGCGCCGGCCTCTCCTGCGCCACCTCCGAGCTGGCCTCGGCCGGCACCGGCGGCATGCGGATCGAGCTCGACACCGTCCCGCTGCGCGACAACACGCTCTCGCCGGAGGAGATCCTCATGAGCGAGTCGCAGGAGCGCATGTGCGCCATCGTCGAGCCGGCCAAGGTCGCCCGCTTCCTGGAGATCTGCGAGAAGTGGGACGTCATCGCCACCGTCATCGGTGAGGTGACCGACGGCGAGCGCCTGGAGATCTTCTGGCACGGCGAGCAGGTCGTGGACGTGCCGCCGCGCACCGTCGCCCACGAGGGCCCGACCTACCAGCGCCCGTTCGCCCGCCCGAGCTGGCAGGACGCGCTGCAGGCCGACGCCCCCACCGGCGAGCGGCTGGCCCGCCCGGCCACCGGCGAGGGCCTCAAGGCCGACCTGCTCAAGGTCGCCGCCCACCCGAACCAGGCCTCCAAGTCCTGGATCACCGACCAGTACGACCGCTACGTGCTCGGCAACACCGTGCTCTCCGTCGGCGAGGACTCGGGCATGATCCGGATCGACGAGGAGACCAACCTCGGCGTCTCGGTCGCCACCGACGGCAACGGCCGCTACGCCAAGCTGGACCCGTACACCGGTGCCCAGCTGGCCCTGGCCGAGGCGTACCGCAACGTCGCGGCCGGCGGTGCCAAGCCGCTCGCCGTCTCCGACTGCCTCAACTTCGGCTCCCCCGAGGACTCCGACGTGATGTGGCAGTTCGCCGAGGCGACCCGCGGTCTGGCCGACGCCTGCCAGGTGCTCGGCACCCCGGTCACCGGCGGCAACGTCTCGCTGTACAACCAGACCGGCGACGTCGCCATCCACCCGACCCCCGTGGTCGCGGTGCTCGGCGTCATCGACGACGTCACCCGGCGCACCCCGGTCGCCTTCGCCGAGGAGGGGCAGCTGCTCTACCTGCTCGGTGACACCGAGGACGAGCTCGGCGGCTCGGCCTGGTCGCAGGTGGTCCACGACCACCTCGGCGGTCTGCCGCCCAAGGTCGACCTGCAGCGCGAGCGGCTGCTCGGTGAGATCCTGATCGCCGCCTCGCGCGACGGCATGATCGACGCCGCGCACGACCTCTCCGACGGCGGCCTCGGCCAGGCCCTGGTGGAGAGCTGCCTCAAGGGCGGCCACGGTGCCCGGATCATCGTGCCCGAGGGCACGGACCCGTTCGTCTTCCTGTTCTCCGAGTCGGCCGGCCGTGCGGTCGTCGCGGTGCCGCGCAGCGAGGAGCTCCGGTTCAACGACATGTGCACCGCCCGTGGCCTGCCGGCCACCCGGATCGGTGTGGTCGACGGCGATGTCCTGGACGTCCAGGGCCAGTTCACCGTCTCGCTGGCCGAGCTGAAGGACGCCCACACCGGCGTCATCGAGGCCCTGCTGGCCTGATGCGCGCTTCGCCCCGGGCCGAGCCCGGGGCGAGCGGTCACGCCGAGTGCCGCCGAGGGGCGGACGGTTCTGCCGAACCGTCCGCCCCTCGGCGTATGTTGGGGCCATGCCTGCCAAGTCCCGTACGTACCAGCCTGCCAAGGTCCGCACCGCGCTCGCCGGGCAGACCGAGGCGCTGCGCGCCGCCGTCCGGCAGCTCTGCGCCCGCCCGGACGCCGCCGACCTGCTGGAGCGGCCGGCCGGCCTGGGGGAGTGGCGGGTGCGTGAACTGCTGGCGCACCTGGCCGTCCAACTCGACTGGGTGCCCGCCCACCTGGACGACCCGCTGGAGGGCCGCCCCCCGCTGGACCTGCTGCGCTGGGTGGCCCGGGTCGCCGAGTCCGCTCCGCTCCTGGACGCGGCGGCGCGCGAGCACGCGGCGGGCGGGTTCGGCGGCGGCCCGGCTGCGGTGGCGGCCGCCTTCGACCGCGCCGCGGACGCGCTGCTCGCCGCCCTGGCCGGCCGCGAAGTCGCGGACCCGGAGCGCAGGTTCGAGATCCGGCTCGGTTCGATGCTGCTCTCCGACATGCTGGTGACCCGGCTGGTCGAGACCGTCGTGCACGCCGACGACCTGGCCCGGGCGCTCGGCCCGGAGCCCTTCCCGCACGACCGGCAGGCGCTCGCCGCCGTCACCCGGCTGCTCGCCGACGCGCTGGCCGACCGGGCCCCCGGCGGCGCGGTCGAGCTGCGGGTGCCGCCGTACGCGGTGGTGCAGGCCGTCGAGGGCCCCCGGCACACCCGCGGCACCCCGCCGAACGTCGTCGAGACGGACCCGCTGACCTGGATCCGGCTCGCCGCCGGCCGCACCGGCTGGGCCGCCGAGGTGGAGGCCGCCGCCGTCTCGGCCAGTGGCGAGCGGAGCGACCTGCGGGCGTACCTCCCGCTCCTGGGCTGATCCCGGAACAGGTCGGCTCAGGGCACCGAGGGGCCGCCGAGGTAGGTGCCGTCCGCGGTGTAGGGCCAGGCGTTGGGCTCGCACCCCTTGAGGCCGTAGATCTGCTGCATCATCGCCGGCGCGGGCTTGCCCTTGCCCGGACAGGTCTCGTGCCCGTGCCCGATCCGGTGGCCGACCTCGTGGTTGACGATCAGTGCCCGGTACTCCTCGATCGGGCCGCTGAACTGGGGTGAACCGGTGTTCCAGCGCTTGACGTTGACGAGCACCTGGCTGCCGACGTTGCAGTTCACCTCGCCGTGGGTGTCCAGCCCGGACGCCGCGCAGATCCGGTCCACGGTGGCCGGTGAGGCGATCTTCACCGTGAAGTCGTAGGAGCCGCTCGCGACCAGCTGGAAGCCGTTCTTGCGGTCGTTGGTCCAGCCGCGCTTGTCGGCGAGGATCCCCTGCACCTGCGCCGCGGCCGACGCCGGGTCGATCCCGATGCCGTCCTCGACCTCGACCCGGTACCGGCGGACGGGGCCCTTGCCGACCGGGGCCGCCGCGCCGGGGGCGACGGTGAAGGTGCCCGCGCCCTTGGTCGGGCCGGGGTCGGGCGCCGTCGGCGTGGGGGTGCTCGGCTGCGGGGCGGGCTGGGCCGACGCAGTGGTGGGTGTCGGTGTCGGGGTGGCGGTCGGGCCGGTCGCCGCGGCGGTGGCGCCGACGCCGGACGGCGCGACCCGGCCCTGGGCGGTCTGCCCGCCGTCCGGCAGGACGTCGGGGCGGTTCAACACGAAGACCGTGCCGCCGAGTATCGCCAGGGCGGCGACCAGGGCCGCGACCATCGCGGGCCCCGGTCTGCGGCGCTGTCTGCGCCGCCGGCCGGCGGCCGACCGCGGGCCGCTGCCGTGGGGCCCCGAGCCCCGCGCCCGGCCGGTGCCGGAGCGGCCGGCGCTGCGCGCGCGGGAGCCGCGCTGGTCGGATCGGGCTGGGGGCACGGTGGGGCTTCCTGTCGGGACCGGTTGGGGCCGCGGAGCCGTCGAACTGCCGTGTGTTGCGTCCCCCTCGCTCGCACACCCTGGCACGGCGGACGGGTGACTGTCCACATACCGGGTATGCAGGGCGTACGGAGCCCCGCCGCCCGGGCGGGCGGCGGGGGCGGTCGGGTCGGGCCGGGTCGGCCCGCAGGCGGGTGGGGCCGGTCAGCCGAGGGTGGCGGCGGCGGTCGGCGAGCTGTCCCGGAGGAACTGGGCGCAGCGCTCCGCCTCCTCCTTCTCCTCGATCGCGGCGGCGGCCCGGCCGAGCGCGTGCAGCGCCCGCAGGAAGCCGCGGTTCGGCTCGTGCTCCCACGGCACCGGGCCGTGGCCCTTCCAGCCGGCCCGGCGCAGCGCGTCGAGGCCGCGGTGGTAGCCGGTGCGGGCGTACGCGTAGGACTCGACGGTGCGGCCGGCCGCGAAGGCGTCGTCGGCGAGCTGGGCCCAGGCCAGCGAGGAGGTCGGGTACTTCGCGGCGACCTCGGCCGGGGAGGCGCCGCCGGCCAGCAGCTGCAGCGGACCGGGCTCCGCGGGAAGCTGCGTCGGGGCCGGGCCGCCGAGGAGGTTCTGTCCCTGGAAAGGAGTGGGGTCTGTGGTCATGCCCCCCAGTGAACCACTGAGGGGCATGACGGCAGGACCGGTCCGGGGACCGGGTTGCTACTTCAGGCGGTTGCCGGCCGAGCGCAGCTGCTGGGCGGCCTCCAGCACGCGGGCGGCCATGCCGGCCTCGGCGAGCTTGCCCCAGGTGCGCGGGTCGTAGGTGTTCTTCTTGCCGACCTCGCCGTCGACCTTCAGCACACCGTCGTAGTTGCGGAACATGTGGTCCGCGACCGGGCGGGTGAAGGCGTACTGGGTGTCGGTGTCGAGGTTCATCTTCACGACGCCGTTCTCCAGCGCGGTGGCGATCTCCTCGGCGGTCGAGCCCGAGCCGCCGTGGAAGACGAAGTCGAACGGGTCGGCCTTGCCGTACTGCTTGCCGATCGCGTCCTGCAGCTCGCGCAGCAGCTCCGGCTTCAGCACGACGTTGCCGGGCTTGTACACGCCGTGCACGTTGCCGAAGGAGGCGGCCAGCAGGTAGCGGCCCTTCTCGCCCAGGCCCAGGGCCTCGGCGGTGCGGACGGCGTCGTTGACGGTGGTGTACAGCTCGTCGTTGATCTCGTGGGTGACGCCGTCCTCCTCGCCGCCGGTCGGGGTGATCTCGACCTCAAGGATGATCTTGGCGGCGGCGGCCTGGGCCAGCAGCTCCTGGGCGATCTCCAGGTTGTCGCTCAGGGTCTCGGCGGAACCGTCCCACATGTGCGACTGGAAGAGCGGGTTGCGGCCGGCGGCCACGCGCTCGGCGGAGATCGCCAGCAGCGGGCGGACGTAGCCGTCCAGCTTGTCCTTCGGGCAGTGGTCGGTGTGCAGCGCGACGGTGACGTCGTACTTGGCGGCGACGACGTGCGCGAACTCGGCGAGGGCGACGGCGCCGGTCACCATGTCCTTGTTGTGCTGGCCGCCCAGGAACTCCGCACCGCCGGTCGAGATCTGGATGATGCCGTCGCTCTCGGCCTCGGCGAAGCCGCGCAGGGCGGCGTGCAGCGTCTGCGACGAGGTGACGTTGATGGCCGGGTAGGCGAACTTGCCCGCCTTGGCCCGGTCCAGCATCTCGTTGTAGACCTCGGGGGTTGCGATGGGCATGAGATCCGCTCCTGTCGGGTTTGCGGCGTACGGACGGTGCTGTCCGACGCTGTGTACGCCTTCGTTACGACTCCGGGGTACCGGTCGCCGATGCGCGGCACTGCGGTGCGACTCCCGGTACCAAGGTTCGCGGCGGCCACCGCGGTACGACATGAGGGTGGTGCGACCGCGGTCCGGACGCCGGGGCCATCCTCCCAGACTCGTGCTTCCAGGTCAGCATGTGGCCCGCCAGTCGGGACGGCGGCCCCGGGGCCGTCCGGCGCCCCTCGTCCCGGCCCCGGTCGGCCCTCGCGTGCGACGAAGGGATGAGGCCCGGCTCGACCCCCGGGGCGAGGCTCCCGTCAAGGAACGCCCGCTATTCTGCGCGAGTGGACTACAACCAGCTGGCCGTCAACCTGCTCGACGCCAAATCACTGATCTCGTCCCTCGGTGCCATCGGGCTGATCGCGATCATCTTCGCGGAGACCGGCCTCCTGGTCGGGTTCTTCTTCCCGGGTGACTCGCTGCTGATCATCGCCGGTGTCGCCGCCTCCAACGCCGCCTCGTCGGTGCTCGGCGACGGCACCAAGCTGCCGATCGCCGCCCTGCTGATCGGGGCGCCGCTGGCGGCCATCGCGGGCGCGCAGCTCGGGCACCTGATCGGGGTGAGGGTCGGACCGAAGATGTTCGACAAGCCCGAGTCGAAGATCTTCCGCCGCGAGTACGTGATGAAGGCGGAGGAGTACTTCAACAAGTTCGGGCCCGGCAAGGCCGTGGTGCTGGCCCGCTTCATGCCGATCGTGCGCACCTTCCTCAACCCGGTCGCGGGCACCCTGGAGATGCCGGCCCGGACGTTCTTCCTGTGGAACGTGGTCGGCGGTGTGCTGTGGACCGAGTCGATGCTGCTCATCGGCTACTTCTTCGGTGACGCGCTCGCCCCGGTGATCGACAAGTACCTGATCCCGGCCGTGCTGCTGATCGTGCTGCTCTCGATCTCGCCGATCCTGGTGGAGGTCGTGCGGGAGCGCCGGAAGAAGAAGGCCGGCGGTGCCGAGGAGCCCGCCGCCGGCGAGGCCGTCCAGGCCGGCGGGCGCCACCGCCGGGCCTGAGCGCCGGGCCCGAGCGCCGGGGACGCGACGACGAACGGCCGGGGCCGGTGGTGTTTCACGTGAAACACCACCGGCCCCGGCCGTTCGCATCGGTTCCCCGGGGCGCGTCCGACCCGCCCCGGGGAACCGGACGATCAGAGACCCAGGTCGTCGAGGTTGTAGGCGGTGACGTAGGGCAGGCCCTCCGCCTCGACCGCGCCGGCGCCGCCGCGCTCCACGATCACCGCGACGCCGACCACCTCGGCGCCCGCCTCGCGCAGCGCCTCGACGGCGGTGAGCACCGAGCCACCGGTGGTGGAGGTGTCCTCGACGGCCAGCACCCGGCGGCCCTTGACCTCCGGGCCCTCGATCCGGCGCTGCAGGCCGTGCGCCTTGCCCGCCTTGCGGACCACGAAGGCGTCCAGCTCGCGGCCGCGCGCGGCGGCGGCGTGCAGCATCGCGGCGGCGACCGGGTCGGCACCCAGGGTCAGACCGCCGACGGCGTCGTACTCCAGGTGGGCGGTCGCGTCCAGCATCACCCGGCCGACCAGCGGGGCGGCCTGGCCGTCCAGCGTGATCCGGCGCAGGTCGACGTAGTAGTCGGCCTCCTTGCCGGAGGAAAGGGTGACCTTGCCGTGGACGACGGCCTTGTCCTTGATCTGTGCCAGCAGGGCGTCGCGGTCGTTGCTCATGAGCGTCCAGTCTAGGGCCTGTGACCTGTCGGGTCAGCGGCGGCGCAGTGCGCGGGCCAGCACCACGGCGCCGCCGAGCAGGGCGACCCCGCCGCCGATCACCCAGGGCATGGCGTTGCGGCCGCCCGGGCCCGGCACCACGATGCCGCCGGCCTCGCCGCCCCAGCGGGACGCCGCACGGGCGCGGGCGCTGCGGGCCGGCAGGGCGGGGGCGTAGCGGCCGCGCGGCGGGGCGTGGTCGACCTCCTCGGCGGAGCGGCCGACGATGCTGCGGCGGACCGGACCGCCGAGCACCGGCTCCTGCTCGTACTCGAAGGGCAGCTCGGCGGGGAGCTCGGTGGACGGCTCCGGCTCCGCCTCGGCGGCCGGGCGGTCGTCCTCGGCGGGCTCGGCGAGGTCGTCGTCCTCCTCGTCGTCGTGGCCGCCGGTGGGGAGGCCGAAGCGCTCGGCGTCGGCGTCGGAGAAGGCGATCAGGTCGGAGAGGTCGTCGTCCACGTCCTCGCCGGGGGAGCTCTGGTGGTCCTCCAGGAACAGCACGGTGGCGCTGGGTTCCTCGGCCTCGGCCTCGGTCTCCTCGGCGCCGTCCTCCTCGGCGGCACCGGCCTCGGCCTTGTCGGCGGCCTCCTCCGAGTCCTCGGCCTTCTCGGCGTCGGGGCCGGCGTCCTCGCGTCCGGCGTCCTCGGAGCCGGCTTCCTCGGCGGCCTCCGGAGCGGCCTCCGAGCCGGTGGCAGCCTCGGCCGCGGCGTCCGCCGCGGTCTCGACGTCCGCTTCCGCCGCGACGTCCGCGTCAGCGTCCGCTTCCGCTTCCGCCTCCGCCGCACCGTCCGGCGAGGCGAGCGCGGCGGCGAAACGGTCCAGCAGGCGGCGGCCGGTCGCGGCGAGGGTCTCCTCGTCGAACTCGGTCAGCCGGCCGGTCGCGTCCAGCTCACCGGTGAAGCGGACCACCGTGCTGCCGTCCCCGGAGCCCTCGCCGACGCTGACCCGGACGGTGGCGGTCGCCTCGCCGCTGCCGCGGGCCTCCTGGCCCTCGGCCAGGACGGTGAGCACGCCCTGTCGGCCCTCGATCAGCGACAGCACCCCGCGGTAGGTGATGGTGGAGGTGCCGATCCGCAGCTTCAGCCGCCCGTCGATCTCCTCGGCGGGGCCGCTGCCGGCGGTGGCGGGTTCGGTGCTCAGCCCCGGCACGCAACGGGCCAGCAGAGCCGGATCCTGCAGGGCCTGCCGGACCTGCTCGGCCGGCATCGGGACGACAACCTCATGCTCCATGGCACGGAGCCTACCGACCGAACCCCCGCCGGTCCCCGCTGCGGCCCCACCTTTTGCGCGGGCCTCCCCGGTCGGCCCCGCGGTCGCGCCCCGCCGGCCCGGCGGAGCACGCCCGGCCCGGCGGAGCGCGCCCGGTCCGCCGTCACCGCGGCCCCAGCAGGGTGAGTGCGGCCGGCGGCCGGGCCGGGCGCAGGACGGTGAGACGGGCGGCGGAGGCCCGCAGGCCGTCCGCGGTGAACGCGCGCGGCGGCGGGGCGTCCGGGGCGAGCCCGAGCGGGGGCTGGGCCGCCGACGCGAGCAGGAAGGACTGGCCGGGCTCCGTCTCCGCCACCGTCTCCGCCACCGCATCAGCCGCCGTGCGCCCCGCCGCGTTCTCCGCCGGGCCGGGCGGGCAGCTCGCGGTGGCGCTGCCCGCCACGGCGTACGGGATGGTCCGCAGCCCGGCGGCGCGCAGGCCGGACTCCACCTGCCAGAGCTCCTCCCGCTCGCCGCCGGCCCGGACGGCGAGCCGCCCGCCGGGGGAGAGCAGCCGGGTGGCGAGGCCGTAGAACTCCTGCGAGTGGAACTTCACCGTCCCGCTGTCGGCCGGCACCGGCAGGTCGGCGAGCACCACGTCGAAGGTCCGGTCGGAGGGGCGGACGCTGCGCAGCCACTCCAGCGGGTCGGCCTCGGCGACGCGGACCCGCGGGTCGTCCAGCGAGCGGCCGGAGAGCGCGGCCAGTCCGGGGTCGGTGCGGGCCAGCCGGGTGAGCGCCGGGTCGGCGTCGACGACCAGGACCGAGTGGACGCCGCCGTGGCGCAGCACCTCGCGCAGGGCGAGCCCGTCGCCGCCGCCGAGCAGCAGCACCCGGGCGTCCGGCCCGGCCGCCATCGCGGGGTGGACCAGCGCCTCGCTGCCCCGGTACTCGTCCGGGCCGCAGACCGCGAGCCGGCCGTCCCGGTAGAGCCGCAGCGGCCCCTCGGCGGGGCCGGTGAGCACGATCTCCTGGTACCGGCTGTGGGTGGCGACGCGGACCTGCGCGCCGTACAGGGCGCTGCGTGCGGAGCGTTCGATCGCGCCGGACCACGCGGCGGTCGCGGCCAGCAGGGCCAGGACGAGGGCGCAGCAGCCCCAGAGCAGCAGCCGGACCCGGGGGGGCGGCTCCTCCCGGAAGAGCCAGAGCACCACGGCGGCCCCGGCGACGGCGTTGACCGCCCCGGTGACCAGGGCGCCGGTGCCCGGGCCGAACGCGGGCAGGATCAGGAACGGGAAGGCGAGCCCGCCGATCAGCGCGCCCACGTAGTCCGCGGCGAACAGGTCGGCGGCGGCCCGCCCGGCGTCCTCGCGCCGGATCCGCTGGATGAGCGTCATCAGCAGGGGGATCTCGGCGCCGATCAGGACGCCGATCAGGCAGGTCAGGCCGACCATCGCGGCCTGGTAGCGGCCGATCCAGGCCCAGCACGAGTACAGCGCGAGGACGGAGAGCCCGCCGGTGAGCGCGAGCGCGCACTCGACCAGGGCGAAGGCGGTGGCCGGGCGGCAGGTGAAGCGCTTGGCGAGCAGCGAGCCCAGCCCCATCGCGAACACCATGACGGAGAGCACGACCGAGGTTTGGGTGACCGAGTCCCCGAGCAGATAGCTGCCGAGCGCCACGAGTTCGAGCTCGTAGACGAGTCCGCAGGCCGCGCAGACGAACGCGGCCAGCAGGACGGTGAGCCGGGCGAGCCTCGGGTGAGCGCGCAGCCGGGACGGGCGGCGGGCGGGCAGGGGCGTCAGGCTCCGCCCGAGCCGGGGTGGGTTGCCGTCGTCGAGTTCGAGCCCCTGTGCGGGTGGACCGGCCGGATGGTTGATCACGAACAAACGCTAGGGGACGTTCGGTACGGATGGCTGCGTCCATTCGACGGACAGTGCGATGCGCCTGGTTGACGAACCGTTCCTGCGTGCGATTGGGCGGTGGATCCGCGGTCTAAGGCGGCATCGGCGTCGGTGGGCGGCCTCATCGCGCCAACACCAGCGAGGAGCGGGTGCAGACCAGCTGTCCCTCCTGCGGGTAGGCGTGCCAGGTCCGCCAGAGCAGCCGGTCCGTTCCGCCCTGGGTGACCAGCGCGGTGAACGCGCTCGGATCGCCGGGGAAGACGCCGGCCAGCCCGCGCGGGTGCCCCTCGACCAGGGCCAGCAACTCCTGGGCGCGGGCGGCGAACTCGTGCGGCGGCATGACCTCGATCCGGGCGGCGAACTCGTACTCCCAGCCGTCCACCTGCTTGGCCACCCGGGCCGGCAGCGGGGTCCGCCGCCCGGGCAGGCAGGCGACGGTCTCCAGGCACTTGCCCGGCCCGGCGGCGATCACCACCTGGTGGGAGGCCCCGAGCAGGCGCAGCTGGACGGTGCCGGGCGGGCCGGGGCGCCCGGCACCGTCCAGTCTCAGGTCACGGACCGCGAGAGCGGGCAGCGGTTCGCCGCCCAGGCACCAGGCCAGGTCGCCCGCGCGGGTGTCCGTGTAGGAGGTCTGCAGTGTGGTGAGCATGCTCGGCTCCGCGTTTCAGCTCCGTGCGCGCCCGCCGATCAGCAGCGATTAGGCCCAGGCAAAGGCGAGGCTGTTCGTGGCTGTGCGGTCCAGGGCGCGGCCGACCGTGGAAGGAAGGATTCCGGCTGGAGATTCAGCAGCAGAGAAGCATGAATACGCCGGGTCCGTCGGTGATTTACCCAACTTTGTCAAGCATTCACCGGTTCGAGCACACCCGCTTCCCCGCTCTGATCGACCCGGTGTGCGACTCTGCACCGCGCGCGCCCCTGGCCCCGGCCTGCGCGCCGTGCACGCGGGTCGTGCGCTGCTCGCGAGACCTGCACGCCCCCTGCCGTCGGAGTGCCGCACGAGCCGTGGCACGCGAAGGAGCGAGCCCTGCCAAGCAGGCATGCGAGATGCCCGGCTGGCAGCAAATGCCCTACTGGTCGGGCAAGTTGACGATGCGTTGGAACGGTCGGCCGAAGCCGGGTCGAGGCCAGGTGTGGCGTCGGGGTCCGGGCCGGGTGCGGTGTCGGGGTTCGGACCGGACCGGACCGCGCGTCAGATCCGGGCGAGCCGGGAGACGGCCTCCTGCAGCACCTCGTCCTTCTTGCAGAAGGTGAACCGCACCAGCGAACGGCCGGCCTCGGGGTCGTCGTAGAAGACGGCGTTGGGGATGGCGACGACGCCGCAGCGCTCCGGGAGGGCTCGGCAGAACTCGACGCCGTCCTTCTCGCCGAGCGGGGTGATGTCGGTGGTGATGAAGTACGTGCCCTCGGGGTTGAAGACGCGGAAGCCGGCCGAAGTCAGGCCGTGGGCGAGCAGGTCGCGCTTGCGCCGCAGGTCGGCGCGGAAGTCCTCGAAGTAGGCGTCGGGCAGGCGCAGGGCCTCGGCCACGGCGTACTGGAAGGGGCCGGCGCTGACGTAGGTGAGGTACTGCTTCGCCGTGCGGAGGGCGGCGACCAGCGGCGCGGGAGCGGTGACCCAGCCGACCTTCCAGCCGGTGAAGGAGAAGGTCTTGCCGGCCGAGGAGATGGAGACGGTGCGCTCGCGCATCCCGGGCAGGGCGGCGATCGGGTGGTGGGCGCCGGCGAAGACCAGGTGCTCGTAGACCTCGTCGGTGACGACCAGCAGGTCGTGCTCGACGGCGAGGGCGGCGATCGCGGCCAGCTCGTCGGGGGAGAGCACCAGGCCGGTGGGGTTGTGCGGGGAGTTGAGCAGGAGCAGGCGGGTGCGCGGGGTGACCAGGGCGCGCAGCCGGTCCAGGTCGGGGCGGAAGTCGGGGGCGCGCAGGGTGAGCGGGACGCGGACCGCGCCTGCCATCGCGATGCAGGCGGCGTACGAGTCGTAGAAGGGTTCGAGGGCGATCACCTCGTCGCCGGGCTCCAGCAGCGCGAGCAGGGCGGCGGCGATGGCCTCGGTGGCGCCGGCGGTCACCAGGACCTCGGTGTCCGGGTCGTAGGCCAGGCCGCGGAACCGCTGCTGGTGCTCGGCGATCGCGGTCCGCAGCTCCGGGATGCCGGGGCCGGGCGGGTACTGGTTGCCGCGGCCCTCCAGCACGGCCCGGGCGGCGGCCTCGGCGATCCCGCGCGGCCCGTCGGTGTCGGGGAAGCCCTGGCCGAGGTTGATCGAACCGGTGGCGGTCGCGAGCGCGGACATCTCGGCGAAGATCGTCGTGCCCAGCCCGTCCAGCCTGCGGTTCAGCAGCGGCCTCGTACCCATAGCGGCTCCTCACGCCTCGGTGTCGGGCCCCATCCTCGGGCCGGGCGGGGGCCGCGGACAAGGACGGCCCGCCACCGGGTGTGCCGGTGGCGGGCCGTACGGACGCGCGGGGCCGGGAGCCGGCCGCCCGGGGCGGCCGGCCGGGCCCGCGGGGCGGGGCTCAGGCCTCGTCGGTGCCCTCGGGGGCCTCGCCCTCGCCCTCCTCGCCCTCGATGTCCTTCTGCAGGCCGAGGCGCTCGATGATCCACTGCTCGAAGCCGACGGCGGCCTGGGTCCAGTTGGCGGTGGTGGTCACGAAGTAGTCCAGGTTGACGCCGGTGCCGACGATCATCTGGGCCTCGCCGATCAGGCGGACCACGCCGTCCTCGTGGGTGTGGGTGTAGACCTTGGGCCAGAGGGTCTCGCGGTTCCACTCGTCGATCAGGTCGAGGATCTCGCCCTTGGCATCCAGCGGGTACGGGCGGTCGTAGAACGCCCGGACCGCGAAGAGCTCCTTCTGCTCGCCGCGGAACATGTAGTAGACGCGGAAGCCCTCCCAGGGGGCGGTGAGGTCGCCCTCCTCGTCCACGACGTGCTTGAGCTGCATCTGGTCCAGCAGCTGGGTCACCAGCGCCTGGTCCGGAACGACGATCGGCGGCGGGCCGGCCGGCTGCCCGCCCTGACCGCCGGGCTTCCCGCCCTGCGGCAGGCCGAACGACGGGATGGACGACGGGTCGATGCTCATGGGGGTCCTCTTCCTCAGTGCACGTGGTGGCCGGCAATGAGAGGCCGCCCTTTCCACCTCCCATCCTGCCTCATTCGGGCCCTGCCTCACAGGGGCGGCCCGCACCCGGAGGGATCTTGGCCGGGGCGTTCCGGGAGGCTCCGGCGAGCCGGAGCGGGGCCCGATCCACGGGGCGGCTCCGGCCCGCGGGCGGCCGTCGGCGCGCGGGCCGGGCCGCCCCCGGGGAGGGGCGGCCCACCGGGGCGGCAGGCCCCGGATCCCTACTTCTCCAGCGGCCCGCGGGCACCGACGGTGAGGCTGTCGGTGGCCTCGTCCCGTTCGACCAGAACGGTGTCGCCGTCGTGCACCTGACCGGAGAGGATCGCCCGGGCCAGCTGGTCGCCGATCGCCGACTGCACCAGCCGCCGCAGCGGGCGGGCGCCGTACGCCGGGTCGTAGCCGGTGAGCGCCAGCCAGTCCCGGGCGGCCTCGCTGACCCGGAGGGTGAGCCGGCGGTCGCGCAGCCGCTCGCCCAGCCGGGCCACCTGGATGTCGACGATCCGGCTGAGCTCGGCGGTGCCCAGCGGGTCGAAGACCACGATGTCGTCCAGCCGGTTGAGGAACTCCGGCTTGAACGCGGCCCGGACGGACTCCAGCACCAGCGCCTTCTTCCGGTCCTCCGGGGTGGCCGGGTCCACCAGGAACTGCGAACCCAGGTTGGAGGTGAGGATCAGGATCGCGTTGCGGAAGTCCACGGTGCGGCCCTGGCCGTCGGTGAGCCGGCCGTCGTCCAGCACCTGGAGCAGCACGTCGAAGACCTCGGGGTGGGCCTTCTCCACCTCGTCGAGCAGCACCACGCTGTACGGGCGGCGGCGGACCGCCTCGGTGAGCTGGCCGCCCTCCTCGTAGCCGACGTACCCGGGCGGGGCGCCGACCAGGCGGGAGACCGAGTGCTTCTCGCCGTACTCGCTCATGTCGATGCGGACCATGGCGCGTTCGTCGTCGAAGAGGAAGTCGGCCAGGGCCTTGGCCAGCTCGGTCTTGCCGACGCCGGTCGGGCCGAGGAAGAGGAAGGAGCCGGTCGGGCGGTCCGGGTCGGCGATGCCCGAGCGGGTGCGCCGCACCGCGTCCGAGACGGCCTGCACGGCCTCGCTCTGGCCGATCAGGCGCCGGCCCAACTCGTCCTCCATGCGCAGGAGTTTGGCGCTCTCGCCCTCCAGCAGCCGGCCGGCCGGGATGCCGGTCCAGGAGGCCACCACATCGGCGACGTCGTCCGGGCCGACCTCCTCCTTGACCATCGAGGCGGAGGGGTCCTCGTCGGCGGCGCGAGCCTGGGCCTCGGCCAGCTCCTTCTCCGCGGCCGGGACCTCGGCGTACATCAGCTTGGAGGCGCGCTCGAAGTCGCCGTCCCGCTGGGCGCGTTCAAGCGCGCCGTGCAGGTCGTCCAGCCGCTCCTTGAGCTCGCCGACCCGGTTGAGGCTCTTCTTCTCCTGCTCCCAGCGGGCCGTCAGCACGCTCAAGTGCTCGTTCTTGTCGGCGAGATCGCGCCGCAGCCGGGCCAGCCGGTCGACCGAGGCCGGGTCGGACTCCTTCTCCAGGGCCAGCTCCTCCATCCGCAACCGGTCGACGGCGCGCTGGAGTTCGTCGATCTCGACCGGGGAGGAGTCGATCTCCATCCGGAGCCGGGAGGCCGCCTCGTCGACCAGGTCGATCGCCTTGTCGGGCAGGAAGCGGGAGGTGATGTAGCGGTGCGAGAGCGTCGCCGCGGCTACCAGGGCGGCGTCCGAGATCTGCACCTTGTGGTGCGCCTCGTAGCGGCCCTTGAGTCCGCGCAGGATGGCGATCGAGTCCTCCACGCTGGGCTCGCCGACCAGCACCTGCTGGAAGCGGCGCTCCAGGGCCGGGTCCTTCTCGATCCGTTCGCGGTACTCGTCCAGGGTGGTGGCGCCGACCATCCGCAGCTCGCCGCGGGCCAGCATCGGCTTGAGCATGTTGCCGGCGTCCATCGCGGAGTCGCCGCCGGCGCCCGCGCCGACCATGGTGTGCAGCTCGTCGATGAAGGTGACGACCTGGCCGTCGCTCTGCTTGATGTCGTTGAGGACGGCCTTCAGCCGCTCCTCGAACTCGCCGCGGTACTTGGCGCCGGCGACCATCGCGCCGAGGTCCAGCGCGACCAGGCGCTTGCCGCGCAGCGACTCCGGGACGTCGCCCGCGACGATCCGCTGCGCCAGCCCCTCGACCACGGCGGTCTTGCCGACGCCGGGCTCGCCGATCAGCACCGGGTTGTTCTTGGTGCGGCGGGAGAGCACCTGGACCACCCGGCGGATCTCCTGGTCCCGCCCGATCACCGGGTCGAGCTTGCCGTCCCGGGCGGCCTGGGTGAGGTCGGTGCCGTACTTCTCCAGGGCCTTGTAGGTGCCCTCCGGGTCCGGCGAGGTCACCCGGCCGCTGCCGCGCACGTCCTTGAACGCGGCGAGCAGGGCCTTCGGGGTGGCGCCCTGCTGCACCAGCAGCTCGGCGACCGGCCCGCCCTCGTGCGCCAGGCCGACCATCAGGTGCTCGGTGGAGACGTACTGGTCGTCCAGGTCGTCCGCGCGCCTGCCGGCCTCGGTGAGCACCGCGAGGGTGTCGCGGGCCAGCTGCGGGGCGGCGACCGTGGAGCCCATCGCGCTGGGCAGCGCGGCCAGCTGCCGGCGGGCCTCGGCGTCGATCCGGGCGGCGTCCGCGCCGACCGCCTCCAGCAGGGGTTTGGCGATGCCCTCGGGCTGTTCCAGCAGGGCGATCAGGATGTGCACCGGCTTGACGTCCGGGTTGCCCGACGCGCCGGCCTGCCGGATCGCGGCGGACAGGGCGTCCTGCGTCTTGGTGGTGAACTTGCTGGCGTCCACTGCTGGGGTGTCCTCCTCGCTCGTGCGGAGCGCTGTTTCTGGCGCCTGTGCGCGCGGCCGTTCTCGTGCCGCTGCCCGTGGTTCTGGTCGTCGGCTGCCCGTCGGCCGCTCGTGCGTCGTGCCGCCGGGCGATGCTGCCAAGTACAGCATGCACTAAGTTGAGTCTATTCCGCTCAACTTTCGGAGACCTTTCGGTGAACGGCTCCGGAGCGGTGCGGGCGCAGCGGACCGGCCGTCCGCCGGGTCAGCGTCAGCAGCTCCCGGGCCGGTCCGCCGGGCCGCTGTCCGGCCGGCCAGACCGCCCGGAGCGGGCGCCGCAGGTCCAGCCCCTCCGCGAGCGGCACCGCCACCAGCCGCCGGGTCGCCAGCTCCTCCACCACCGCCAGCTCGCTCAGGCAGACCGGTCCGGCCCCGGTCATCGCGGCCGCCTTGAGCGCCGTCGACGAGGCCAGCTCCAGCCGCGGCCTCGCCGCGCCCCCGAACGGCGCCAGCGCCATCTCCAGCACCTCGCGGGTGCCCGAGCCGGGCTCGCGCAGCACCAGCGGGGTCGCGGCCAGTTCCTCCCCGGTCAGCGGGGCCCGGCGGCGGGCCCAGGGGTGGTCCGGGGCGACCACGACCACCAGCCGGTCGGCGGCCACCACCGCGCCGGCCAGGCCGGCCGGGGTGGACGGGCCCTCGACGAAGCCGAGGTCCGCCTCGCCGGCCAGCACGTGCCCGGCGACGTCCGCCGAGTTCGCCGTCCGCAGCGTCACCGCGGTGCCCGGGCTGGCCTCGTGCAGCGCCAGCAGCCAGCCGGGCATCAGGTACTCGGCGACGGTCAGGCTGGCCACCACCACCAGCCGGGCGTCCCGGCGCTCGCGCAGCGCGTCGATCCCGGCGTCCAGCGACTGGGCGGCCTCCACCACGTGGCGGGCCCACTCGACCACCAGCCGGCCCGCCTCGGTCGGCCGGCTGCCGCGCGGCGAGCGGTCCAGCAGGGGCACGCCGATCTGCCGCTCCATGCCCTTGATCCGGGCACTGGCGGTGGGCTGGCTCACGCCCAGCTCGGCCGCCGCCCGGCCGACGCTGCCGAGCCGGGCCACCGCGAGCAACAGCTCCAGCGCACCGAGTTCGGGGACGCGCGGGGAGAGGGCCATAGGTTCAGCCTATGCCGTCATAGAGCGCCGGGCGCTACCGGCATCCGGCTCCGGCGGCGACGGTGGATGCCATGGCCACCCTGATCAGCGTCCGACCGCTCGCCCGCACACCCCGTCTCGACCTCGCCCAGCTGGGCCCCAACTGGTACGCGGTGGTCATGGGCACCGCGATCGTCGGCAACGGGGCGGCCGCCCTGCCGGTCCGGGTGCCGGGGCTGACCGGGTTCGCCGAGGTGATGTGGGCGCTCGGGCTGGCCGGGCTGCTGGTGGTCGGCGCGGGGCGCCTGGTCCACCTCACCCGCTACCGCGCCGCCGCCCGGGCCCACCTGCTGGACACCCCGGCCACCGCGGTCTTCTACGGCTGTCCGCCGATGGCCCTGATCTCGGTCGGCCTCGGGACCCTCGCGGTCGGCTCGCGGGTGATCGGCACCGGTCCCGCCGTCGCGCTGGACGCCGTGCTCTGGAGCGCCGGCACCCTGTACGCGCTGACCGTCGCGGCCGGCATCCCGTTCCTGATGATCACCCGGCACCGGGTCTCCCCGCTGGAGGCCGATCCCACCTGGCTGCTGCCGGTGGTCGCCCCGCTGGTGGCCTCCGCCGCCGGTCCCGCGCTCGTCCCGCACCTGCCGGCCGGCACCGCGCAGCAGGCCATGCTGTACGGCTGCTGGGCCCTGTTCGGCGTCGGCCTGCTGGCCACCCTGGCGCTGCTGCCGGTGGTGTTCACCGGCCTGGTCCACAGCAAGCTGCCCGTCCTGGCGCTCACCCCGTCGCTCTTCCTGGTGCTCGGCCCGCTCGGCCAGTCCACCACCGCCCTCCACCAGCTCGCCGACGCCGCCCGCCCGGTCACCCCGCAGCTCGCACCCGCCGCGCTCGCCCTCGCCGAGCTGTACGGCGTCGCGGTGACGGGCGTCGCGATGCTCTGGCTGGCCGTCGCCGTCGCCGCCAACCTGCGGGCCCGGCGGGCCGGGATGCCCTTCGCGATGACCTGGTGGGCGTACACCTTCCCGATCGGCACCTGCGTCACCGGCACGGCCGCGCTCGCCCGGCACACCGGCTTCCCGGGCTTCACCGGCCTGGCCGCCGGGCTCTACGTGCTGCTCGTCGCGGCCTGGGCGGTCGCGGCCGCCGGCACCGCGGCCGGGCTGGCCGGCGGGCGGCTGCTGGGGCGCGCCCAGACGCGCTGACGGATCGCCGGACCGACGGATCGCCGGGCCGACGGATCGCCGGGCCGGTGCGCCGACCTGCGGCCGGCGGTCCACGACCGAATGACCGGACGGTCGGACTCCACGGGCCGACCTCGCTGACCAGCCCCTTTACCAGCGGCCGCGGCCCGGCGCGGGAAGACGCTCCGATCCGCCGGTGCAGGTTCCTGCAATTGCGGGAACCTGCACTCTGGCGGCACTTGTTCACCGGCCGTCACGCTGTGAGGGTGGAGTCACGCCAGGTCGACCGGGCACCGCAGCCCGATGGTGGCGACTTGCTCTTCAGTACTGGATGCGAGAGGTACTCCGTACCTGCATATCGGGGGGAAGAGCGCCGGCCGGGACGCCATGTGTGGTGATGGCCCCCGGGACCGGATCCGGCGAGGCGTTGCTGCTCCGCCTCGCCGGAAGCGTCCTGACCCTGGCGTGGCACCGGCGGCCCCCGGCCTCCCGGCGTGCGACGGCACCCGGGACCCGGGGGCCCGCCGGCGCCCAGTACCGTGATCGCGTGCGGCGTGCGGTGCCGGGATCACGACCGGAAGGCGCGTGGGCACGCGTGGCGCCGGCCCGCCCGACCGCGGCCCGGCCGAAGCACAGGCACATCCGCGATCCATTCGGCAGGGAGTGTTCCAGGTGACGGCGGAGCCGACGGCCGCCCCGGGCCCCGGCGGCGAACCGGACGAGGCCGCCCGGCAGCTCTACCTGGCCGTCCTCGCCGACGGCGGGCGCCTCCCGGCCGCCGACGTCCCGGAGTCCGAGCAGGACGCCCTGCGCCAGCTGGTCGACCTCGGCCTGCTGATGCCCAATCCGATCGACGCCTGCTACGTCGCCGTCAGCCCCCGCTCCGTCAGCGACCGGCTGGGCGCCGAGCTGCGCAGCGAGGCCACCCGGCTGCTGGTCCGCGCGGAGAACCTCCCGGGCGCCCTGGACGGCCTCACCCGGGCCTACGACGCGATGCCGCCCCGCCCGCCCGAACGCTCGGGCGGCGCGGTCTACATCGAGGGCCACGTCCACATCCGGCACCGGATCTCGCAGCTGGTCTCGGACTGCCGCACCGAGGTGCTCACCGCCCAGCCGGGCCACCGCCCGCCGGACGCCCTCAAGATCGCACTGCTGCAGGACGTCCAACTGCTCCAGCGCGGCTGCTCGCTGCGGACCATCTACCAGCCGATCGCCGTCTCGGAACCGGCCGCCCGCGCGTACGCGGCCGAGGTCACCCGGCGCGGCTCGGCGATCCGGACCCTGGACGAGCCGTTCCAGCGCCTGTTCGTCTTCGACCGCTCGGTCGCGGTGATCTCCGCCGCCCAGGACCACAGCGCCGCGGCGTTCCTCTCCGACCCGTCCGCGGTCGCCTTCCTGGTCAACGCCTTCGAACGGGACTGGGCCCGTGCCGAGAGCACCGACTGGGCCGCCGCGCACGCCCACGGCACCAGCCGGGACGGGCCCGACCGGGTCGGCCGGCTGCTCGCCCGCGGCCTCACCCAGCGCGCCGTGGCGACCCGCCTCGGGCTGAGCGAGCGCACCGTCGCCGCCCACATCTCCCGCCTGCGGGACCGTCACGGCGCGCAGACCCTCTTCCAGCTCGGCTGGTTGATGCGGGGTGAGCAGGACGGCGACGCCGGGTGAGCCGGGGCGCCAGGGCCCCGCACGGACGGCCGCGTACGGGGCCCTGGCGCCCGCTCAAGGGCGTTCCCTCGGGGCGGTCGGTGCGGGCCGCCGGGGTCAGCCGGTGGCCGCGCCGGTGGGCCAGTAGCCGTTCGGGCCGACGGTCGGGGGCTGCTGGCGCGGGACGGTGAACTGCTCGCCGGGGGCGGTCCAGAAGCCCTCGCGCAGCGAGAGCGCCATGCCGGCCCAGTCCAGGGCGGTCTCCACGGTGTGGTGGAGGGCCTCCTGCGACCAGGTGTCGTCGAAGACCAGCGGCAGGACCGGGGCGACCTGCTCGATGGTGGCGATGAGCGGGTTGTGCGTGATCGCCTCGTCCACCAGCAGCACGATGGGCTTGCGCAGGGCCGAGGCCCAGCCCAGCTCCAGGCTGACGCCCGCGGAGAGCGGCGCACCGACGTAGGCGAAGACCAGGTCGGCGGACTGCAGCGCGCGGAAGTCCGAGGGGACCCGGGGCTCGGGGGCCCGGCCGGACACGGTCCACGCGTCGCTGTGGTGGGCGCTGTACACGGCGGCGCCGCTGCGGAGCAGGGTGGTGCGGAGCGTCGTCAGCCGCGTCCGGCTGGCCAGGGTCACCACGCTGTCGGCCGGGCCGGTCAGCCGCATCAGCGGTGCGGCCAGGAAGACCCGTGCACGCCGGCCCTCGGGGGCCTGGCTGTCGTGGTGACGCAGGTAGGGCTCGGTCATTGTCGACTCCGGGGGAAGGGCGTCGGCTCGGCTGCTCCTGGCCGACGCCGGGTGTGGAGATCAGGGCGTGACAATCGCAGGGATTATTCGCTGTTCCACGCCGGGAAGAGGCGTTAGTTGATCGTCCACCGAGTAGAGTCACCAGTCCACTGATGCCTGGTGGCATCCGTCTGCATGGCAGAGAGATGACACCCCCCGACGTGAGTGCGCCCGTGACAGTCAGAACTGCCGTGTGGCACCATCTGATCGTTTGACGGTGCGTCGCGCGTGTATTCGATCGGACGCGCCACTAGAGGATGAGGTGCGCGCATGTCTCGTATACGTCGGGCTGCTCGGACGGTCATGGTGACGATGGCCGCCGGCGTCCTCGTGATGCTTGGCGCCGGTGCTTTTGCCACTGGCCATGATGCTGATCGTTCCGTTCATGTCAATTACTCGGTTTCCGAGGACGGCGCGAACGGTGTTTCCGATCAGGCTTCCGCTCTGCTGCTGGACCAGGACCACTCCTGGACCTGACAGTCGGTTGGGCTGCGAATCTCGCCGCTTACCCGCCCCCGGGTGCGGCGGGATTGGCAGGCCCCTGGTGGGACTCCCGTGACGACCGCGCCAGCGCGTACCCCAGCTGGAACAGCGATTCCACGTTGTAGTCCTCCCGCATCTCGGCGAGGTGGCGGGCCAGGGTGCGTTCGCTGATGCCCAGCCGGCGGGCGATGACTCTGTGGTTGGTGCCGTCGAGCAGCAGGTCGATGATCGTCTGCCGCATCCGCGACACCACCTGCTGGGGGACGGTCCGCCCGCCGCTGAAGTCGAGCCCGCGGTTCCAGTTGCGCTCGAACACCTCGTGCGTGAGGAAGTGGATGACCGCCGGGTCGTGGATGAACGCGGCCAGGTTCAGGTCCTCGGCGACCGGGATGACGGCCAGCGCCCGGTCGACGATGATCAGCCGGGTGTACGGCTCGTCCAGGGTGCGGAACCTCCCGCCGGCCTCGGTGAGCGTCGCCACGTAGTCTCTGGTCGGCGCGTGGTACCGGGTGCTCGGGTGGTAGATGGTCCGCGCGGAGATTCCCCGCCGCAAATCCTCGATGTCCTCGGCGAGGGTTTGGGAGAGGACCTCAGGTGGCCGGGGACCGCCGGGCTGGGCGGCGAGCACCTCTTCCTTCGCCGAGGCGACCGCGTGATTGATGCGCTGATTGATGATCGCCTTCCCGCGGACGTATTCGACCGTCCCCCCGGTGGCGTCCGGGTTGTGAAAGGCGTCGGCGAGCCCCTGGAGGTCACCGGGTATGGCTATTGCGCGGGCCAGGAGTTCCAGCGCCTGGCGCTGCCAGGTGGCGCTCAGACCGGACGAGAGCTGCTGCGGATCGGCGGCCAGCAGAACGTGCGGATCATCCGTGTCGGGGACGAGAAGGCCGATGTCCAGCAGTTCGCTGAGATAGCTGTACTCGGATTCCGCTACTTCCTTGCGGGCGATACGGCCGTGCGTGCGGATAACCGCGAGATAGAGATCGTGGGCGCCCGCGGACAGGGTGCCCTGCGTGCCGACGCCCGCGGTGGAGTCGTCCCTCCCGCTCATTCGCGGCTCCTTCTCGACGACAGACTGGCTCCAGGACTGTACGCGCCCCCGCCGGCGATCTTAGGTCGTGGGTCGGGTTCGGGATCAGGCATTGTTCCACCGGCCCGCGGCGGGGCTGTCGAGTGGCAGCCTCTCATCAAACACCGAGCCGCCGGCACCCCCCGTTCAGGAGGGAACCGGCGGCCGTCGGTGTGTGGGCCGGTCAGCGCTTCGGCCGCCAGACGACCAGCGCGCTCGACTGGGTCGGCGGCTGGTACGGGACGAGATCGCGGCGGTAGGAGGCGTGCACGGCGGCCTCGCGCTGCTGGAGCGCGGTGGCGGCGCCCTCCAGCGAGTCGATCAGTTCCGCGATGCGGGACTGGAGCGCGGTGACCTGGTTCTCCAGCTCGATGATCCGCTTGATGCCGGCCAGGTTGATGCCCTCGTCCTGGGAGAGCCGCTGGACCTCGCGCAGCTGCTGGATGTCCCGGGCCGAGTAGCGGCGCCCGCGGCCGGCGGTGCGGTCCGGGCAGACCAGGCCGAGCCGGTCGTACTGGCGCAGGGTCTGCGGGTGCAGGCCGGAGAGCTCGGCCGCGACCGAGATCACGTACACCGGGGTGTCCTCGGTGAGGACGTACTGCGGCGGCGGCGCGGTGCGGCGGGCGCGCGGTGCGGCGGCGCCGGGCAGGCCCTCGCCGATCCCGGGGCCGATCGGGCCGCGCGCGTTGCTGTCGGGGGTCATCTGGTCGTCACGCTCCCTCCGCCGCCTTGAAGAGGGCGGCACGCGGGTCGTCCGAGGCGGTGGCCTCGCGGTACTGCTCCAGGGCCGTCAGCGCGTCGCCGGTGACGTGCTGGGGCACCACGACCTCCACGGTGACCAGGAGGTCGCCACGGGTGCCGTCCTTGCGGGTGGCGCCCTTGCCGCGGGCCCGCAGGGTGAGACCGTTGGCGCTGCCCGGGGGCAGCTTGAGCTTCACCGAGGGACCGTTCAGCGTCGGTACCTCGATGGTGCCGCCCAGAGCGGCCTCGGGGAAGGAGACCGGGACGGTCACGGTGAGGTTGTCGGCCTTGCGGCCGAAGACCGGGTGCGGGTCGACGTGCACGGTGACGTAGAGGTCGCCGGGCTGGCCGCCGCGCTCGCCCTGGGCACCCTTGCCCTTGAGGCGGATGCGCTGGGCGTCCTGGACACCGGCCGGGATGCGCACCTGCATGGTGCGGGCCGAGCTGGCCCGGCCGCTGCCGTGGCAGTCGGTGCACGGGTCGTCGACGATCATGCCCCGGCCGCGGCAGTCCCGGCAGGGCTCGGACAGGGCGAAGGCGCCCTGGCCGCGGCTGACGGTGCCGGCGCCGACGCAGGTCGGACAGACCCGGGGGGTGGTGCCGGCCTTGGCGCCGGTGCCGCTGCAGGTGCGGCAGGGGGCCTGGCTGGTCATCCGCAGCGGAACGGTGGCGCCGTCGACGGCCTCCTCGAAGGAGAGCGTCACCTCGGTCTCGACGTCGGCGCCGCGCCGCGGCTGGGCCTGCCGGCCGCCGCCGCCGCGGTTGAACAGGCCGCCGAAGACGTCGCCGAGGCCGCCGCCGGAGCCGCCCTGGCTGCCGCTGAAGAGGTCGCCGAAGTCGAAGCCGTAGTTGCCGCCGCCGGGGCCGCCGGCGCGGAAGCCGCCGTTGGCGAAGAGGGCGCGGGCCTCGTCGTACTCCTTGCGGCGCTTCTCGTCCGACAGGACGTCGTAGGCCTCGGAGATGTCCTTGAAGCGGTCCTCGGCCTTGGTGTCGCCCTTGTTGGCGTCGGGGTGGAACTCGCGCGCCAGCTTGCGGTAGGTCTTCTTGATCTCGGTGGCGGAGGCGTCCTTGGGCACGCCGAGGACCTTGTAGTAGTCCTTCTCCACAAAATCCTTGCCGCTCATGGCTCCCGCCACCTCCCGGAGTCAACAGTTACGGGCCCACGCGATGTGGAGTCAACGGATACGGCGCTGCGGAGCCGGCCGCCGTACTGGCCGGCGTACGACTCCGCAGCGCACAGGGTCTCAGCTGTCACGGGCGGTCAGCTGTCCGCGCCACCGTCAGCCTCGTCCGAGTCCGCGGACTTCGCGGACTTCCCGGACTCGGCGTCCGGGGCGGAGGTGGTCTGGGTACCCGGCTGGGGCTCCGCCACCGCCACCATCGCCGGGCGGATGATCCGCTCGCCGATCCGGTAGCCGGGCTGGAGGATCTGGACACAGGTGTCCTCGGTGACGTCCGAGGAGTAGCTGTGCATCAGCGCCTCGTGCATGGTCGGGTCGAAGGGCTCGCCCTCCTTGCCGAACTGCTGCAGACCCAGCTTGGCGACGACCGTCTCCAGGGACTCGGCGACGGACTTGAAGCCGCCCGTCACCTCGCCGTGCTCGCGGGCCCGGCCGATGTCGTCCAGGACCGGGATCAGGGACTCCAGGATGTTGGAGACCGCGATCTCGCGCACCGTCAGCCGGTCGCGCTCGACGCGCTTGCGGTAGTTCTGGTACTCGGCCTGGAGGCGCTGGAGGTCCCCGGTCCGCTCGGCCAGCTCGCGCTTGGCCGTGGCGACGTCGTCGTCGGAGCCCGCCGCGGCGGCCTCCTCGGCCGCCTTGACCACGGCCTCCTCGGCGGCGGAGTCGTCGCCGGGCTCAGCACCCTGCGGCTTCTCCGTCATGCCGCACCGCCCTTGGGCTTCTCGTCGTCCACGATCTCGGCGTCGACGACGTCGTCGTCCTTGGCGCCCGCGGCGTCGCCGGCCGGCGCGGCACCCGCGGCGTCGGCGTTGGCGTAGAGGGCCTGGCCGAGCTTCTGGGCGGTGGTGGAGACCTTCTCCGAGGCCTCGCGGATCTTCGCGATGTCCTCGCCCTTCAGGGCGTCCTTGAGCTCGCCGATGGCGGTCTCGACCTCGGTCTTGACCTCGGCCGGGAGCTTGTCGGCGTTGTCGGCGATGAACTTCTCGGTCGAGTAGACGAGCTGCTCGGCCTGGTTGCGGGTCTCGACGGCCTCGCGGCGCTCGTGGTCCTCCTGCGCGTACTGCTCGGCCTCGCGCATCATGCGCTCGATGTCGTCCTTCGGCAGCGCGGAGCCGCCGGTGACGGTCATCTTCTGCTCCTTGCCGGTGCCGAGGTCCTTGGCGCCGACGTGCATGATGCCGTTGGCGTCGATGTCGAAGGTGACCTCGATCTGGGGCAGGCCGCGGGGGGCCGGCGGCAGGCCGGTCAGCTCGAACATGCCGAGCTTCTTGTTGTACGCGGCGATCTCGCGCTCGCCCTGGTAGACCTGGATCTGCACGGACGGCTGGTTGTCCTCGGCCGTGGTGAAGATCTCGGAGCGCTTGGTCGGGATCGTGGTGTTGCGCTCGATCAGCTTGGTCATGATGCCGCCCTTGGTCTCGATGCCGAGGGACAGCGGGGTGACGTCGAGCAGCAGGACGTCCTTGACCTCGCCCTTGAGGACACCGGCCTGGAGCGAGGCGCCGATGGCGACGACCTCGTCCGGGTTGACGCCCTTGTTGGCCTCCTTGCCGCCGGTCAGCTCGCGGACGAGCTCGGCGACGGCCGGCATGCGGGTCGAGCCACCGACCAGGACGACGTGGTCGATCTCGGAGAGCGAGATGCCGGCGTCCTTGATCACGTTGTGGAACGGGACCTTGCAGCGCTCCAGCAGGTCGGAGGTGAGCTGCTGGAACTGGGCGCGGGTGAGCTTCTCGTCCAGGTGCAGCGGGCCCTCGGCGGAGGCCGTGATGTAGGGCAGGTTGATCGAGGTCTCGGAGGACGAGGACAGCTCGATCTTGGCCTTCTCGGAGGCCTCGCGCAGACGCTGGAGGGCCATCTTGTCCTTCGACAGGTCGACGCCGTGGCCGGCCTGGAAGGTCTTCACCAGGTGGTCGACGACCTTCTGGTCCCAGTCGTCACCACCGAGGTGGTTGTCACCGTTGGTGGCCTTCACCTCGACGACCCCGTCGCCGATCTCCAGCAGGGAGACGTCGAAGGTGCCGCCGCCGAGGTCGAAGACCAGGATGGTCTGGTCGTCCTTGTCCAGGCCGTAGGCCAGGGCGGCCGCGGTCGGCTCGTTGACGATGCGCAGGACGTTGAGGCCCGCGATCTCACCGGCCTCCTTGGTGGCCTGGCGCTCCGAGTCGGAGAAGTACGCCGGGACGGTGATGACGGCGTCGGTGACGGTCTCGCCCAGGTAGGACTCCGCGTCGCGCTTCAGCTTCTGCAGGATGAAGGCGCTGATCTGCTGCGGGTTGAAGTCCTTGCCGTCCAGGTTGATCTTCCACCCGGTGCCCATGTGGCGCTTGACCGAGCGGATCGTCCGGTCGACGTTGGTGACGGCCTGGCGCTTGGCCACCTCACCGACGAGGACCTCGCCGTTCTTGGCGAAGGCCACGACGGACGGCGTGGTCCGCGCACCCTCGGCGTTCGTGATGACGGTGGGCTCGCCACCCTCAAGGACGCTGACGACCGAGTTCGTCGTACCGAGGTCGATGCCGACCGCGCGTGCCATCGTAGATACCTCCACGGAAGAGTTGAGCTTTACGGGCTCAAGGATGCACGACTCCCCGGGGAGCGTCAACAGCATTGAGCCCGGCGCGCTCAACTTTGCTGAGCTCGCGCCGGGCGGGGTGTGCGGCGGGCGCGGGGACGGCCCGGGGCGGGCGCGCGCGGGTCGATTCGAAGTGCCGAGGGTGGACTTACGTGACTGCCGCCATACCTTGAGCATCTTCAGGAGAAGAGTTGACAAACGGTATTGTCCCGGCCGTCGGGCCTGTAAGTTACCGACGAGTACACTGGCCTCGGAGAGACTTCACCCAAGGAAAGCCGCAGGAGACGGAGAGCCGATGCAGCTAGCAGCGATCGTCATCTCGCTGGTCACGTTTGTGATCGGCACCGCGCTCGCCGCCCGTGCGGCGATGTACATCTTCAGAGTGGTGCGGACCGGCCAGTCCGACCCCACCAGGTTCGGCCAGCCCGCCCAGCGCGTGAAGACCGTGGCGGTCGAGTTCGTCGGCCACACCCGCATGAACAAGTGGGGCGTCGTCGGCGTCGCGCACTGGTTCGTCGCGGTCGGCTTCTTCAGCCTGGTGCTGACCATCGTCAACGCCTTCGGCCAGCTCTTCGACGCCGAGTTCGCGCTGCCGGTCATCGGCCACTGGATGCTCTGGCAGCTCTTCGTCGAGCTGCTCGGCACCCTGACCACCCTGGGCATCCTGACCCTGATGGTGGTCCGGCTGCTCAGCCTGCCGTCGAAGTCCGGCCGCAAGTCGCGCTTCGCCGGCTCGATCGCCTGGCAGGCCTTCTACGTCGAGTACACGATCCTCGGCATCGGCCTCTGCATCACCATGCTGCGCGCCCTGGAAGGCGCCCTCGCCGGCGTCGACTCGTACGGGCCGGAGCACCTGGTCTCGTACCCGATCGTCTCCGCGCTGAGCGGGCTGTCGCACGGGACGCTGGAGAACCTGGTCTACTTCTTCGCGATGCTGAAGATCTGCATCTCCTTCGCGTGGGCGACCACCATCGGCCTCAACCCCTCGATGGGTGTGGCCTGGCACCGCTTCCTCGGCTTCTTCAACATCTACTTCAAGCGCGAGGAGGACGGCGGCACCGCGCTCGGCGCCCTGCGCCCGATGACCAGCGGCGGCCAGCCGATCGACTTCGAGGACCCGGCCGACGACGCCGTCTTCGGCGTCTCCCAGGTCGAGCACTTCTCCTGGAAGGGCATCCTCGACTTCTCCACCTGCACCGAGTGCGGCCGCTGCCAGTCGCAGTGCCCGGCCTGGAACACCGGCAAGCCGCTCTCGCCCAAGCTGCTCATCATGAGCCTGCGCGAGCACGCCTTCGGCAAGGCGCCGTACCTGCTGGCCGGCGGCGGCAAGGACATGGAGGGCGAGGAGCGGGCCACCGCCGAGCAGCTCAAGGACGTCCCGGCGGCCGCCCTGGCCGAGGCCGAGCGCCCGCTGATCGGCACCGCCGAGGAGAACGGCGTCATCGACCCGGACGTCCTCTGGTCCTGCACCACCTGCGGCGCCTGCGTCGAGCAGTGCCCGGTGGACATCGAGCACATCGACCACATCGTCGACATGCGCCGCTACCAGGTGATGATCGAGTCCTCGTTCCCGACCGAGGCCGGGACGATGCTCAAGAACCTGGAGAACAAGGGCAACCCGTGGGGCATGGCCACCAAGGCCCGCCTGGACTGGGTCAAGGAGCTCAAGAAGGAGACCGGCATCGAGGTGCCGGTGATCGGCGAGGACATCGACCCCGCCGAGGTCGAGTACCTCTACTGGGTCGGCTGCGCCGGCGCCCTGGAGGACCGCGCCAAGAAGACCACCAAGGCCTTCGCGGAGCTGCTGCACACCGCCGGCGTGCAGTTCGCGATCCTCGGCAAGGAGGAGTCCTGCACCGGTGACTCCGCCCGCCGCCTGGGCAACGAGTTCCTCTTCCAGATGCTCGGCGCGCAGAACGTCGAGACGCTGAACGCGGCGCTGGAGGACGCGCCGAAGAAGCGGATCGTCGCCACCTGCCCGCACTGCTTCAACACCATCGCCAACGAGTACCCGCAGCTGGGCGGCCACTTCGAGGTCATCCACCACACCCAGCTGCTGCAGCACCTGATCGACGAGGGCAAGCTCGTGCCGGTCAACCCGGTCGAGGGCCTGATCACCTACCACGACCCCTGCTACCTGGGCCGCCACAACAAGGTCTACAGCCCGCCGCGCGAGATCATGGACAAGGTCCCGGGTCTGCGCCAGCAGGAGATGCACCGCCACAAGGAGCGCGGCTTCTGCTGCGGCGCCGGCGGCGCGCGGATGTGGATGGAGGAGCGCATCGGCAAGCGGATCAACACCGAGCGCGTGGACGAGGCGCTGTCCCTCAACCCGGACATCGTCTCCACCGCCTGCCCGTTCTGCCTGGTGATGCTCTCCGACTCGGTCAACGGCAAGAAGAACGAGGGCGCGGCCAAGGAGCACCTGAAGGTCGTCGACGTGGCCCAGCTGCTGCTCGACTCGGTCAAGGCGACCCCGCCCGCCGGGGCGGAGCAGCCGGAGACCGTGGACGCGTAGCGTTCCTGTTCGACAGTTCTGCTACAACTGCCCGGCCCGGTGGACGCCGCGAGAGCGCCCGCCGGGCCGGGCTTTTGGGCCCGCGGGGGCGCCCTCGGCGCACGCCCGCGGAGGGCGGGACCCGTGAGGGGCCGCTGCCAATGGCACGGCCGCCTGACCGCGCCCGCGTTGGAAGGAAATACAGTAGGCGCCTGACCGGCCCCGTGCCGGTCGCCCCGTTCCGGCCCACCGGGCGGGTGACCTGACCACTGACGGAGGTATCGGCCCGCCGGGCCGGGCCGCAGAGACCACAAGGGGAACAGCGCAGACCATGACCGAGGCGATCATGCTGGTCGGTGGTAAGGGCACGCGACTGCGCCCGCTCACCACCCACACCCCCAAGCCCATGCTGCCGGTGGCAGGCGTTCCGTTCATCGCGCACCAGTTGGCCCGCGCGGCCGCGGCCGGGGTCACCCGCGTGGTGCTCGCCACCTCCTACCTCGCCGAGGTCTTCGAGGACCACTTCCAGGACGGCACCCCGTACGGGATCGAGCTGGTCTACCTCACCGAGCGCGAGCCCCTCGGCACCGGCGGCGCGATCCGCAACGCCGCCTCCGGGCTCACCTGCGGCCCCGACGAGCCGGTCCTGGTCTTCAACGGCGACATCCTCTCTGGCGTGGACATCGCCGCCCTGCGCGACGGCCACGTGGCCGCCGGGGCCGACGTCACCCTGCACCTCACCCGGGTCGAGGACCCGCGCGCCTTCGGGCTCGTCCCCACCGACGAGAACGGGCGGGTGCTGGAGTTCCTGGAGAAGCCGGAGACGCCGGAGCAGATCGTCACCGACCAGATCAACGCCGGCTGCTACGTCTTCACCCGCTCCGTGATCGACCGCATCCCGGCCGGCCGGGAGGTCTCCGTCGAGCGCGAGACCTTCCCCGAGCTGCTGGCCACCGGCGCGCTGCTGCGCGGCGTGGTGGACACCTCGTACTGGCTGGACCTCGGCACCCCGGCGGCCTTCGTCCGCGGCTCGGCCGACCTGGTGCTCGGCAAGGTCGACTCCCCGGCCGTCCCCGGCCCGACCGGCGACGCCCTGCTGCTGCCCGGCTCGACCGTCCACCCGGGCGCGGTGCTCAGCGGCGGCACGGTGATCTCCGAGGGCGCGGTCGTCGAGGCCGGCGCGATCGTCGAGGGCAGCGTGATCCTGCCGGGCGCGGTGATCGGCCCGGACAGCCTGGTCAAGGACTCGATCGTGGGCGCCTACGCCGCCATCGGCGACCGGACCGCGCTGGACGGCGCGGTCATCGGCGACGGCGCGATCGTGGAGGCGGACAACGAGCTGCCGAGCGGCATCCGGATCGCCTGCGGCACGCTGCTGCCGGTCGGTGCCGTCCGCACCTCGGCCGGTCCGGGCGGCTGCCCGGCGGGCACCTCGGCGGCCGCGGCGGTGCACGGCCCGAAGGTCTCCGCGCAGCGCTGAGCCCCGACCGGGCCCGGCCCGTCCGCGGGCGCGGCGCCGGCGGCGGGCCCCCGGCGGCCGTCACAGGCTCGCTGCAAAGCTGCCCCGGCCCGGTTCCCGGCCGACGCGGAGTCAGCCGGACGGGTACCTTCGGAGCGTGGCTGGTAATCGATACGACAGCGGTCAGGGCGCCGATCCCCGTGGCGGGTGGTCGGCCCCTCCGCCCTCGGCGGGTGCACCCGGTGGGTACGGGCAGACGGACGGGCCGGAGTACTTCACCGCCCCGCACCGGGGTGCGCCCGGCTCCGCGCCCGGCGGCCCGGCCGGCGGGGCGCCGGCGGGCCCGCCCGGGGGGCCCGACCCGTACGCCGCCGACCGGCCCGGCCACACCCGGGCCTTCCCGGTCGGCAGCGACCCCTACGCGGGCGAGCCGCCGTACCCGTACCCCGACCAGGGGTACCCGCCGCAGTACGGCGAGGGGTACGGGGCCGAGTACGGCGGGGAGTACGGGCCGGGGCCGTACGGCTACGGCCCGGACCAGGGCCACGGCCCGGCGTACGGCCAGGAGCAGGGCTACGGCCAGGAGCAGGGCTACGGTCAGGACAACGTCGCCGTCTACCGGGCCGGCGGGCAGTCCGCCCCGCACGCCACCGGGCCGCGCCCGACCTGGCGCGAGCTGCTGGTCGGCATCTTCCGCAGCCCCGCCGCGACCTTCGACCGCACCCGCGACCACCAGGTCTGGCTGCCCGCGCTGACCGTCTCGCTGATCTACGGCGCCCTGGCCGTGCTCGGCATCGGCATGACCCGCGACGACGTCTTCAACTCGACCTTCGCCGTCGCGCTCACCTCGATGCTGGCCGCCGCGATCGGCTTCACCCTGGCCGGCGCCACCCTCGGCGCGGTCACCTACACGCTGGCCCGCCAGTTCGGCGGGGACGGCCCGTGGAAGTCGACGGTCGGCCTGGCCGTGCTGATCGGCTGGACGACGGACGCGCCGCGGCTGCTGCTGGCCCTGGTGCTGCCGTCCGACAACGTCGTCGTCCAGGCGGTCGGCTGGGCCAGCTGGCTGTTCTGCGCCGTCCTGCTGACCACGATGGTCCGCCGGGTGCACGACCTGCCCTGGGGCAAGGCGGCCGGCGCGGCCGCACTGCAGCTCGCCGCGCTGCTGGTGCTGATCAAGCTGCCGACACTGGGCTGAGCCCGCTCCCGGCCACCCACCGGGGCCCGGGGGAGAATGGTCGACGGGCCCCGCCTGCGGGGCCCGTTCCGCTTCCGCCCACCCTCACCCGCACGGAGCCAGGCATGACCCTCCCCACCACCCACGTCAGCTTCCCGGCCGGGGCGGTGACCGGCGAGTCCCCGGTGCTCGCGGTGCACCCGCTGGACGGCGGCCGGTTCGCGGTCGTCACCGGGGCGACCCCGTTCCACCCGCTCGACCACACCTGGCCCGACCAGCCGGCCGACCTCGGCACCCTCACCGTCGACGGCACCGAGCTGGCCGTGGTGGACTGCCTGACCGGCGCCGTCGGCCCGGACGGCGGCGCCCCGCTGGTCGGCGCCGACATCCCGGTCCGCCGCGGCGACGAGGAGTGGTCCTGGCTGGTCCTGCACGTCCTGGCCGCCGACCCCGGCGACATCGTCGGGCGCACCGCCGCGCTGGCCGTCGACGCCGACCGCCGGGGTGCCCTGTCCGCCTCGCACAGCGGCTGCCACCTGCTGGCCCTGGCCCTGAACGAGGCCCTCGCCCCGCGCTGGCGCAAGGACCCGGGCCGGGCCGACGCCTTCGGCCACCCGGACTTCGACAGCCTCGCCATGGCGAGCTCGGTGATGGACACCGAGGCGAGCACCGACACCTACCGGCTCGGCAAGTCGCTGAAGAAGAAGGGCTTCACGGTGGACGCCACCGAGGAGTTCCCGGCCCTGGCCGACGCCCTGCCGGCCCTCACCGAGGCCGTGAACGGCCGGCTGGCCACCTGGGTCGCCGCCGACGCCCCGGTCCGCATCGACGTCCCCGGCCCGGAGCTCACCGCCCGCCGCCAGTGGCACTGCGAGCTGCCGGAGGGCGCGGCGCAGATCTTCTGCGGCGGCACCCACCTGCACCACCTCGGCGAGCTGGCCGAGCTCCGCACCGAGCTGCGGCTCTCCGAGGACGGCAGCGAGCTGGTCGCCGTCACCCGGCCCAAGCGGGCCTGAGGCGCCCGCGGAGGCCCCTGCACGGGGGCCTCGGGGCGCGCGCGGCCCGGGTGGGGCCCGCGTGCGCCCAGCAGCGCCCCGGACACGGCTGCGGGCGGCCGCCCCTCACGAGGGAGGGACGGCCGCCCGCTGTGCGTGCGCTCTGCCGCGGTCGGGCCCGGAGGCCGCCGGGTGCCGCGGTGATCAGATCCGGGTGCGGTGGAAGTTCAGGAAGGAGCGGGACGGCGTCGGGCCGCGCTGGCCCTGGTAGCGCGAGCCGTACCGCTCGGAGCCGTACGGGTGCTCCGACGGCGAGGAGAGCCGGAACAGGCAGAGCTGCCCGATCTTCATCCCCGGGTACAGCTTGATCGGCAGCGTCGCGACGTTCGACAGCTCCAGCGTGACGTGGCCGCTGAAGCCCGGGTCGATGAAGCCGGCCGTGGAGTGCGTCAGCAGGCCGAGCCGGCCGAGGCTGGACTTGCCCTCCAGCCGCGAGGCGACGTCCTCGGGCAGCGTGATGACCTCGTAGGTCGAGGCCAGCACGAACTCGCCCGGGTGCAGGATGAAGGCGTCGTCGCCCTCCGGCTCGACCAGCCGGGTGAGGTCCGGCTGCTCCTCGGAGGGGTCGATGTGCGGGTAGCGGTGGTTCTCGAAGACCCGGAAGAAGCGGTCCAGTCGCACATCGATACTGGAGGGCTGGATCATCGCGGGGTCGAACGGGTCGATCACGACCCGGCCCTTGTCGATCTCGGCCCGGATGTCCTTGTCAGAGAGCAGCACGCTTCGAGGTTACGTGCAGAGCGCGGCCCCGGACGAATCGCCCGGGGCCGCGCCCGTCACCACTGTTCCGTCCTCGCCCCGGTCAGGCCAGGAACTCCGCCGCCTCCAGCCGCATCGCGCGGGCCAGTTGCGGTTCGGACAGCTCCCGCGCGTCCGCCAGCACCGAGCTCCGCAGCCGTCCGCACTGCGGACAGCGGATCAGCCGGCCGGGCCCCAGCCGGCCGGGTCCGAGGTTCTGCATCGGGAACGTGGTGGTGCTGAACAGGTGCCCCTCGGCACAACGAACGACGGCGCGCTGCTCCATCGGTCCCCTTCCCATCCTTACCCCAGTACTCACCCGTACTCATCGCGCCCCGAACGGCGGAGGCCCCTCGGGACAGCGTCACATTAGGGGATGTTCCGGACATTCCACACCGCGGCTCGCCGCCCCGCACCCCACCCGCCGGCGCGCTCTCACGCGGGCCACACAGTACGCCTCCCGCCCCGCTCCGGGCGGCTCCGCCACGGCCCCCCCGTCACCTGTGCAACCGGCGTCACGGATGGGGTACAGTGAGAGCGGATTGAGCGGTCTCTGACGGCTCGTCAGGCGGGCGTAGTTTAATGGTAGAACATGAGCTTCCCAAGCTTAGAGCGCGAGTTCGATTCTCGTCGCCCGCTCCGTACGGCAAAGCCGCAGGTCACCGACCTGCGGCTTCTGCTTTTGCCGGGGCGGTGCAGGCCCCGCGGACGGCCGGGCGGGCCGGTGGCCGGGATCACAGCGGGCGGTCGGGGCGCCTTCGCCGTCGGCCTTATGGGGGAGCCGACCGCCGGGTACGGTTTGGCCCATGGATGTTTCCGGAGCAAGCGTCGCCGACCAGGACGGGCTGACGGCGGCCATCAAGGCCAGTGCGCGTGAACTGCTCGTGAAACTGGGGGCCGGGGGGCTTTCCCTCGACGGCGTTGCCAGAGCGGGCGGGTTCGCCGTCGCCGAGGTGTCGGCCGTCTTCCCGGAGCGGGACGATCTGCTGACCGCGCTGATCATCGACGCCTACAACGAGTCGGCCGCCGCGATGGAGCGGGCCGACCTGGCCGCCCGGGAGGCGGGCGCGTCGTCGGGTGCGCGGTTCCTCGCGGTCACCCGGGCACTGCGCGAGTGGTCCTTCGCGAACACCGGTGAGTTCACGCTGATCTACGGCTCGCCCGTGCCGGGGTACCACGCGCCGCAGGACACCGTCCCGGCCGCCGCGCGGACCCCCGCGGTGATGGCCGGCATCGTGCGCTCGGCGCTGGAGGCCGGTGAGCTCACCCCGCCGCGCCGCCCGCTGCCCGGGCCGTCGCTGCTGCTGCCGGAGGCCGTGCAGCTCTTCGGGGGCGCGCCCGGGGCTCCGTTCGCGGACGTCATCGAGCGCGGCATCGTGCTGTGGAGCAACCTCATCGGGCTCCTGGTGTTCCAGGTCTTCAGCCGCACCCACGACAGCGTCCGGGACGAACCGGCGTTCTTCGACTTCGCCATCGCCGTGGCGGCCGAGAGCATCGGGCTCGACGTGCCGCTGGGCGACCACAACGACTAGACCGTCCGTCGGCCGCGGGTGCGGCAGTGGCGGGGAATCAGGCCGTGAATACCACTAGAACCCTCTGTTTCGTCATCGCGGCGCTCTCCTCCTACGCCGCGCTCGCCTACCGGTTGGGCCAGGTCCGGCGCAGCTGGCGGGACGCCGGCTACCGCGTCCTGGTGATCACGCTGCTGCTGCAGTGCCTCACCTTCACGATGGGTGCCGTCGCCATGGGGAGCGGGAGCTTCCTCGGCGTCGGCAACCTCGCGATCCTGCTGATGCACCTGTCGGCGGTCGCCTACTGCGTCTGCGCGCAGATCATCCTGCTGGGGTGGGCGGAGACGGTCGCCGAGGAGGCGGCCCGGAAGACCCGCTACTGGGTGATCACCGGCATCGCCCTCAACGTGCTGCTGGTGGTGCTCTTCCTGGTCGCCGACGGCACCCGGCGGCCGGCCACGGACTTCAACACCGGCAGCGGCCAGCCGCTGGTGCTGACCTACCTCCTGGTGTTCATCGTCTCCCAGGCGGTTCCGTGCGTCACCATCTTCCTGCAGTGCGGCCCGTACGCCCGGATGACCGACAACGCCTCGCTGCGGCAGGCCCTGCAGACGCTCTCCGTCGCCACGGTGATCCTGTTCCTCTACTGCACGGCGCGGACGGTCAACATCCTCACCTCCGCGGCGGGGGTGGACATCGGCGTCTGGCAGCTCGCCTCCAACGTCTTCAGCGCGCTGGGCATCGTCACCCTCTCGCTCGGCCTGACCATCACCTCCTGGGGGGCGTCGGCCGCCAAGCTGCTGGAGTGGGCTCGGAGTTACCGGTCCTACCGGGCGCTCTACCCGCTCTGGCGGGACCTCTACGAGTCCTCGCCGGACATCGCCCTGGAGCCGCCGCGGCCGGGGGCCTCGGTCTCCGACCTCAACTACCGGCTGCACCGGAGGGTGGTCGAAATACGCGACGGCTGGCGGGAGTTGCGGCCCTACATCGACCGTGCGGCGGGCGGTGCCGACCGCTCCGGCGCGGGCACGACCGAGGAGGCCCGGCAGGCCCTCGCCGAGGCGGCCCAGATCCGCCAGGCGCTGCGGGCGAAGAGCACCGGCACCATCCCCGCCGACAACAAGGACGCGGGCGACTTCGAGGACCGGGACACCGTCAGTTTCACCGCGGAAGTGGCCTGGCTCACCAAGGTCGCGTCCGCCTACAGTAGACTCCGCACCGCGGAACGATAGAGCTCCCGCCCGGCCTGAACCCCCGTCAGACCGGGCGGGTTTCTTCTTTGTTGCCCCCGTTCCGGCGGCTTCCCCGCATCCCCCGCGGGTCGACCGCCCCACCCCCCGACCGGCCTCTCCGTCCCCCGTTCCCCCCGGTGGATCGGCCGCTCGTCCTTGCCGGCCCGGCGAGGACGTCTCCCCCGCCGGGCCGTACCTGGTCCGGCCCGTCCCCCGAGGGTCGGACCAGGTGGCAGGCCGCAGCCAACTCGGCTACCCCCGTGAGCAAAGTTAACTGGCAGCTATCTGCGAGGTCCACGTTGGCGGAGTCTCGGCTGATTGTCAACTAGCGGCTAATCTGCGAAACTGACGGATAGCTGAGAGCAATACTGGGAGGTGACGGGGGGAGAATCGCAATGTCCGAGACCGACGACCGGCCCGTGTTGGCGGTGCGTCTGGACGACCTCTTCAGAACGGTTCGGCCCAAGGGCCGGCACTGGACCAACGCCGAGGTGGCGGAGGAGCTGAAGCGGGTCAACCCCGAACTCAAGGTCGGGGGTGTCTATCTGTCGCAGCTTCGGACGGGCAAGCGCTCCAACCCTTCACCCGACCTCCTGGCCGCCCTGGCGAAGTTCTTCGGGGTCTCGGTCGCGTACTTCTTCGACGAGCAGGTCGCCGAGTCGGTGCTCAGCCAGGTCGCCGCCATCGAGGCGCTGCGGCAGGCGGGGGTCCGCGCGGTGGCGATGCGGGCCGCCGGCATGAAGAAGGAGAACCTCCAGGCCATCACGGCCATCATGGACCAGTACCGCCAGCTGCAGGGCCTGCCGCCCGTCACGGACCCCTCGAACCCCGAGTGAGGGCCGGCAGGAAGGCCTCGGGGGCGGGTCAGGACCGCCGCAGTCAGCTCAAGCGGCTCCGGAAGGCGGGCGCCAAGAAGATCGCCGAGCTCGGCCTCCCCGAGGTGGCCGACGTGGCCGAACTCTGCCACTACCTCGGGGAGATCCGCGAACGCCCGATCACGCTGGTCCCCATGCACATGCCGGCCTCGCACCCGTGCGGCATGTGGGTCGCCGCACGCGACGAAGACCTCATCTTCTACGACGCCAACACGACCAGCACGCATCAGGAGCACATCATCTTGCACGAGCTGGGTCACATCATCTGCTGCCACCGCGGGGCCGGTTGGCTGGACGAGGCGACCGCCCGCCTCCTCTTCCCCAACCTCGACCCCGACCTCGTGCGGGACATGCTCCTGCGCGCGACCTACGACGACGTCCAGGAGCAGGAGGCGGAGATCATCGCCTATCTGCTCTCCCAGCGGGTGGGCGGTGCCGGGGAGCCGAGCAGCGCGACCCCGGCCGACGGGGGCGGGCCGAGCACGGTCCTCAGCCGGATGGAGCGCACGCTGATCTGAACGCGCCCCGGCCGGAGCTCGCCGCGGTCCTGGCGTACCCCGGCCGGAGCTCGCCCCGGTCGGAAGCCGCTCGGGCCGGAACGGACCCGGCCCGAGCGGGGCCAGTCAGACGTGGACGGCCGCCACCTCCTCGGCGAGGATCGCCACGGCGCGGCGGATGTCGTCCTCGCGGTGCTCGCAGGTGACGAAGAACCGCAGTCTGGAGAGCCCTTCCTCCACGGCGGGGTGGAAGATCGGGTCGGCGATGACGCCCCGCGCAAAGAGCCGGTCCGCGACGCGCAGGGTGTGCGCCGAGTCGCCCAGGATGCACGGCACGATCGGGGTGGCCGCGCTGGATCCCGTCGCCAGGCCGGCAGCCCGGGCCAGTCCGAGGAACAGCTCGGCGTTGCGCCGCAGGGAGCCGACCCGGTCGGGCTCCGCGGTGATCAGCTCGGTGGCGGCCAGCGCCGCGGCCGCGTTGGCCGGGGTGAGACCCACGCTGTAGACGAAGCCCGGCAGCGTGTGCCGCAGCCACCGGACCATCCGGGCCGAGCCGCCGAGGTAGCCGCCGCAGCTGGCGAAGGCCTTGGAGAGCGTGCCCATCCACAGGTCCACGTCGGCCCGGTCGACGCCGAAGAACTCGCCCACGCCGCGGCCGCGTGCGCCCACGGTCCCGATGCTGTGCGCCTCGTCGACCAGCAGCAGGGCGCCGTACCGTTTCTTCAGGTCGATCACGGCGGGCAGGTCCACCAGGTCGCCGTCCATGCTGTACGCGCCCTCGACGGCGATCAGGACCCGCCGGAACCGCGAGCGGTTGAGCCGGAGCATGTGCTCCAGCTGCCCCGTGTCGTTGTGGGCGAACGGGCGCCGTGCGGCCCCGGAGAGCGTGCAGCCCTGGAGGATGCTGTCGTGGGCGAGCGCGTCGTGGATGACGAGGTCGCCCGGCCCGACGAGGTGCCCGATGGCGGTGACGTTGGTGGCGTGGCCGCTCACCAGGGTCAGGCAGTCCTGGACGCCGAGGAAGCCGGCCAACGCCCGCTCCAGCCGTACGGTCAGGTCCCGCTCGCCGGAGAGCACCCGGCTTGCCGAGACCGACGTGCCGTACCGCTCCACCGCCTCGTGCACGGCCCGGTTGACCGCCGGGTGGCCGGACAGGCCCAGGTAGTTGTAGCTGCCGAAGGACAGGTACGGCCGGCCGCCGATCACCGTGGTGTCGCGGATGTTGCCCTGGTGGACGCGGAAGTACGGCCACTGCGCGCCGCTCGCGGTGATCGCACCGAGGCGCTCCTCGAACTGTCGCAGCTCGGGGAAGTCGTCGACGCTCGCCGTTCCCGGCGCCCAGCCCGGCTGCGCCGGCGGTTCCGGCCGCCGGGGCTGCGGCACCCGCATCAGCCGCGGCCGCGGCTCCGGCAGCGGATCCGGCCGCAGCTCGGCCGGTGGTTCGCCCGCGGCCGACGGCAGGTCGGGGTACGGCCGGGCCGGGTGCGGCACTGCCCCGTGCGGCACGGCCGGCTGCACACCCTCCAGGTGCGGGCCGACCAGGTGCGGGCCGACCAGGGCGGACAGGCCCTCGACGGTGACGCCGGGCTCGTAGAGCTCCTCGCTGCGGAAGCCCGGGACGCGCTTGCCGAGGTTGACCTCCAGCTCCTGGAGCATCAGGGAGTCGAAGCCGAGATCGGCCACCAGCGTCATCCGCCCCTCCAGGTCGGTGAGCGGGAAGACGCCGGTCCGCGACACCTCCTCCAGCACGATGGCCACGGCGGTGGCGTCGGCGGCCCGCACCGGGGCACCGGCCGCCGCAGCCGCGGACCCCGCCGCCGCGGGCGGCTCCGCCAGGTCGCGCCCGGCCTCCGCCACCACCCAGTGGTGGCGCGGGGCGAGCGGGCTCGGCGGCAGGGTGCTCGGGGGCGTGCGCTGCATCAGCGGCCGCAGCCCGGGGCCGGTGACCGCGCGCCCGGCGAGTCCGGCCAGCGCGGAGATCCGGGCCTCGGCCGGGAGCGAGCCCGGCGCCGGGACGGCCGCCTCGGCCGGCTCGCCGTCCGCGACCGTGCCGGCCAGCTGCCCGGGCCCGAACTCCCCGCTCCGGCCCGCCGCCACGGCCTCGGCGGCCGCGACCAGCTTGGCGGCGGCGTCCTCGGTGTCCCGTGCCACCAGGGCCAGCCGCTCCGCGAGCGGCGTGCGGCGGGCCAGGGTGTCCGCCACCGCGGCCAGCGGCGGCCGGTCGGCGGTCAGGGTGTCCGCCAGCTCGCGGGCGTAGCGGGCCAGCCCGGCCCGGTCGCGGCCGCTGAGCACCAGCAACTGCGGCTCGCCGTCCGGCACCGCGGGCACCGGGGCGGTGGCGCACTCCTCCACCACCAGGTGCACGCCGGTGCCGCCGAAGCCGAAGGCGCTCACGCCCGCCCGGCGCGGCCCGTCGGTGGCCGGCCAGTCGCTCGGGGCCGTCGCGACGCGCAGCCCCGCGGCGTCGAGCGCGGAGCGGTCGGCCAGGCCGAACTCCGGCTGCGGCGGGACCACGCCGCGCTGCACGGCCAGCACGGTCTTGATCAGCCCGGCGATCCCGGCCGCGTTGAGCGAGTGGCCGAGCACGGCCTTGACCGCGCCGAGGTAGGCGGGCGCGCCGGTGTCGCCGCGCAGTTCGCGCAGGACGCCGATCTCGACCGGGTCGCCGACCGCGGTGCCGGTGCCGTGCGCCTCCAGGTAGCCCACCGAGTCCGGGGACAGGCCGGCGTCGCGGTAGGCCCGGCGCAGCGCGCGGAGCTGGCCGGCGGCCTGCGGGTGCAGACCGCCCTGCACGGTGCCGTCGTTGGCCGTGCCGACCCCGCGGATCACCGCGTAGACCCGGTCGCCGGCCGCCAGGGCGTCGGCCAGTGGCCGCAGCACCAGGACCCCGGCGCCCTCACCGAGCACGAAGCCGTCGGCCTCGGCGCCGAACGGCAGGCACCGCCCGCTGCGCGAGACCGCGCCGATCCGGCAGAGCCCGATCAGGAGGTCGGGGGTGAGCATCAGCTGGGCGCCGCCCGCGAGGGCGATCCGGCTGCGGCCCGCGCGCAGGGCGTACACCGCGTTGGCCACGGCCATCAGCCCGCCGGAGCAGGCGGAGTCCAGTGCGTAGCTCTCGCCGTGCAGGTCGAAGACCGAACTGACGGTGTTCGGGCCCATGTTGAGCAGCAGCCCGGCCACCGAGGAGCCGTGCAGGCCGTCGACCGCGCGGACCGCCTCGGGCAGCCCGGGATCGGTCGCCCGCGCCCCGAACTCGCCACCGGCCAGCTGGCGCATCCGGATCCGCATCGCGCTGATGTCGCGGTAGCCGCTCTCGGTGAGCGAGGTGATCACCGAGGTCTCCTCGCGGTCGAAGCCCTCGGCCTCCCACCCCGCGTCCTGGAGCGCCTCGCGGGCGAGGTCGATCAGCAGCCGGTGCTGCGGGTCCATCGACCGGGCCCGGCGCGGCGGGATGCCGTAGTGCGCCGCGTCGAAGTGGCCCACGTCCGGCAGCAGCGCCATCCGGTCGGTGTAGGCCGACGACGCGTCACGGAAGTCGTCGCTGAGGAAGGCGCCGGCGCGCCACCGGCTGTCCGGGACGCCGGCGAACTGCGCCTGCGGGGCGGTGAGCAACCGCCAGTACTGGTTCAGGTTCCGCGCACCGGGGAACCGGCAGGCCATCCCGACGATCGCGACGTCGTCCCGCCGCGGCGCCGCGGCGCCCGCCCCCTCGCTCGCCGTCGCGCTGCTCATCGGGCGCCGGCCAGACGCTGTCGCCACCACGCCACGGTCGCCTCGACCTGCTCGGCGACCGGGGTCGCCCGGACCGCGAACTCGGCCCGGTAGGCGGTGGAGTCGACGACGAAGGGCGCGTCGAACTGGTAGCGGATCTCCTTGAGTTCGCGCAGCAGCGCGGAGACGAGCCCGCCGAGGCCGAGGACGGCCGACGGCAGCCGGCGGACGGCCACCGGTCCGGTGCCCGCCTCGGCGGTGAGGCGGCCGACCATCTCCCGGGTGGAGAGCGGGGGTTCGGTCGGGACGTGCCAGGCCCGGCCCCAGGCCCGCTCCTCGCCCGCGATCTCGACCAGGGCGGCGGCGACGTCGGGGAGGTAGGTCCAGCTGTGCGGGGCGTCCGGATCCCCGAGCGTGGAGACCGGCTTGCCGTTCAGCAGCCGGGGCACGACCCGCGCGGCCAGGTGGCCGCCGTCGGTCACGCCGGGCCCGAAGAAGTCGGAGGCCCGCACCTCGACCGCGTTGATCCGGCCCTGTTCGTGCAGGCTCCGCGCCTGCTCCCAGACGGCGGCGCGCACCCGGCCCTTGGTGCCGGTGGCCGCGAGCGGCAGCTGTTCGGTGATCGGGCCGGTCACCGGGCCGTAGCCGTAGAGGTTGCCGAGCATGACCAGGACGGCCCCGGTCCGCTCGGCCGTCGTGCAGAGGGAGGTGGCGAGCGGCGGCCACTCGTCCGCCCAGCGGTGGTAGGGCGGTGCGGCGCAGCTGTGGATGGCGGTCGCGCCCTGCGCGGCCGCGACCAGCCGCTCGGTGTCGGTCGCGTCCACCGCGACGTGTTCGATTCCGGGCTCGGGGCTGCGGCCCGACCTGGTGACGACCCGTACCGAATGACCCTGTTCGGCCAGCAGCCGAGCGGTGGCCGCTCCGGCGGGCCCGAATCCAATGACGACATGAAGGCTCACGCCCGCACACTAACCCGGTCATGTACAGCTCTTGTCGCAGATGCGTCGGGGCTGTGCGACGGGCTTCCGGCGGGTTTCCGGCGGGCTCTTGACGGTCTTTCGACGGAACCTTCGCCGGGTGGTGGGGCCCGGCGGCGGCGCCGGTCCGGGGGTGCCGCGCGGCCGGGTTCACGCCGCGGCGAGGAAGTCGCGAACGGTGCTGGTGAAGGCCTCGGCCTGTTCGAACACCACGACGTGGCCGGTGTCGAACTCGGCGTACTCGCTGCCGGCGATGGCCGCGTGCAGGCGGCGGGTGTTCTCCACCGGGATGGTGGCGTCCTGGCCGCAGCCGATCACCAGGGTCGGGGCCTGGACGCGGGGGAGCAGGTCGGTGATGTCCAGGCTGAGGTCGAGCGCGATGTGCCGCAGGGTGCCGGGGGTGGGCTGCATGAAGGCGGCGTTGGCCTCGACCGCCTCGCGGCCGATCCGGTTGAGGAAGCCGCGGCTGAACGCGGTGAGGGTGGCGTAGCGGCCGAAGGCGGCCGGGTCGCCAGCCATGGCCAGCCAGACGGTCATCATGTTGCGCAGGTACTCGTCGTCCGCGTTGATCCAGCCCGCGGCGGCGACCAGCCGGCGGACCTGCTCGGGGCGGCGGGCCGCGGCGGCGGTGGCGACGACCGCACCCAGCGAGAAGCCGACCAGGTGGACGGGGCCGCGGCCGGCGTCCTCGATGACGGCGTTGACCTGGGCGGCGAGGGTGTCGACGGTCAGCTCGGCGCCGTCGTCCTCGGCGGTCTCGCTGCCGGACAGCTCGGGGAGCAGCACGGTGTAGCGGTCGGTGAAGCCGTCCAGCAGGTGGTCCCACATGCCGGAGCCGGGGCCGGTGCCGTGGACGAGGAGCAGGGTCTCGGGGCCGTCGCCCACGATGCGGTAGGGGATGCGGGCGGTGTCGACGGTGACGGCGGGCATGGCGGGTCCTCCCGGAGCGGTGGGGCGGGGTGTTCGGCGGGGTTCCGCCGATAGAAAGTAAACTACACGGTGCAGGTTATTGAATCAACTACACCGTGCAGTGCACTTTGGGGCGCGGTGAGGACCGGGGTGTCGAGGGGTGGGGCGGCGGGGCCCGGAGGTGCGGCGAGGGCCGGCCCCGGGGGTGGGGCCGGCCCTCGCCGTGAGCGCTGCGGTGCGGTTCCGTCCTCCCGGCTTCAGCCGTAGAGGCGCAGGAAGGCCTTGATGCCGGCGGTGATGCCGCTCCTCAGGTCCTCCTCGGCGATCGGGACGGCCCCGAAGAAGGTGGCGTCGGCGGCGCCGCTGAAGGTCAGCAGGGTGAACTGGGTCGCGGCCAGCGCGGCGTCCTCGATGTTCAGCAGTCCCTGGTCGGCGAGCCGGCCGAAGTGCGCGGCGAGGTCGCGCTGGGAGGCGAGCGGCCCGGCGTCCAGCCAGGCCCGCAGGACGTCGGGCGGGATGTTCGCGGCCTCGGCGCGGATGGTCCGCCCCAGGGCGTAGTGGTCGCCGGCCGTCAGGACGGCTCGGGCGCGGTCGACGGCGAAGGCGGTGAGGTCGGCCTCCAGGTCGACGATCTTGTGCAGGTGCCGGTCGGCCAGGCCCGCGATGACCTCGGTCAGCTCGTCGGCGGTCTCCAGTGCGACGGAGAGGAACAGCTTCTCCTTGTCGCCGAAGTGGTTGTAGATGGTGCGCTTGGACACCCCGGCCTCGGCGGCGATCGCGTCCACGCTGGCGCGGGTGTAGCCCTCGCGGCCGAAGACCGTGCTCGCGGCGCGGGTGATCGCCTGCCGCTTCTCCGGCATCCGGCGGGAGCCCGCGGTCGGCGCCGGGGTGGCGGGGGTGGTCGGGGCCGCTGAGGCCCCTGAGGTCCCTGGGGTCATCCGGAGATCGCTCCTTCATCGTTGATTGCACTACTCGGTGCAGTTTACTCTCGGGTCCGGCCGACGGACGGGTCACGCGCCTGCGCGGGTGGTGGAACTGGCGCCGGGGGCGGGACCGTCCAGGGATCAGAAGGAACCGCATGCCGCCCGGGGGTGAACGCCGGGAGAACCACGGAGGTCCCGGTGCAGCCAGGTGGCGCCGAAGCGAACGTCGAGATCCACACCGGCCCTCCGCGGCGGCCGCTGCGGACGGCCCCCGTGCCGGCCGCCGAGCCGGTCCACGGCGGGCAGGCCGAGCGCGCCGAGGCCGCCGCCCGCTGCGACCGCCTGCTCCGGGACACCCTGGACGCGGTCCGGCCCGAACTGGCCTGGCGGCACGGGCCCACCCGGACGGGCACGCGGCTGCTCGCGCCCGGCTCCGGCCCGGACGGCGGGGCCGTGCACTGGTACGTCTCCCGCAGCCTGGACATCGTCACGGTCATCTCGCCCGCGCGCCGGCCGGAGCTGCCGGGCATGGTGGCGGCCGCCTGGCAGCGCCGGGGTTGGAGGCTCACCTCGGTGAACGCCGGCCGCCCGCTGCCCGGCCTGGCCGCGGTGACCCCGGACGGCTACCGGCTCGGGCTGGAGTTCGGCCCGCTGGGGCAGGCCCGGCTGACGGCGGCCTCGCCGGGGACGGCGGCCCGGCCGGGGTGGTCGGCCGAGGCGGCCGACGCGGCTCCGCTCCCGGGAGCCGGTGGTGGCACGGCGGCGCTGCCGCGGATCCGCTGCGCGTTCTGGAGCGCCCTGGGGTGAGCCGGGCGGCGCGGGGACGGCCGTGCGGGGTCAGCGCAGCAGCCGGCGCTCCTTGGCCACGGCCACCGCGCCCGCGCGGGTGTCGACGCCCAACTTGTCGTAGATCCGCCCCAGATGGGTCTTCACCGTCGCCTCGCTGATGAACAGCGCCCGGGCGATCTCGCGGTTGCCCAGCCCCTGCGCCAGCTGCGCCAGGATCTCCTGCTCCCGGTCGGTGAGCTGCGGCAGCGGGGCCCGCATCTGGGCCATCACCCGGGAGGCGACCGGCGGCGAGAGCACGGTGCGGCCGCGCGCCGCCGCGTGCACCGCCGCGAACAGCTCCTCCGGCCGCTCGGCCTTCAGCAGGTAGCCGGTCGCGCCGGCGCCGATCGCGCGGGTGATGTCGGCGTCGGTGTCGTAGGTGGTGAGCACCAGGACGTGCGGGGCGTCGGGGGCCGCGGTGATCCGCCGGGTCGCCTCCACGCCGTCGATGCCCTCACCGAGCTGCAGGTCCATCAGGACGACCTGCGGCGCCAGCCGGGCGGCCAGTGCCACGGCCTCCTCGCCGCTGCTGGCCTCGCCGACCACCTCGATGTCGCCGGCGCTGGCCAGCAGCGCGAGCAGGCCGGCCCGGACGACGGCGTGGTCGTCGCAGACCAGCAGGCGGACGGGCGGGGTCGCGGGCGCGGTGCTCATCGGGGCTCCAGGGGTTCTCGTCGGGGCTCCAGCGGGATGGCGGCGGAGACCACGGTGCCCTCGCCGGGGGCGCTCTCCACCGTGAGGGTGCCGCCGAGCTGGCGCAGCCGGGCCCGCATCGCGGGCAGCCCGTGCCCGCGTCCGGGTGCGGGTGCGGGTGCGGGCGCAGGTGCCGCCGGGTGCGGCCCGCCGCCCGGCGCACCGGCGCCGTCCCCTGCTGCCGCTCCCGCTCCTCCGGCTGCTCCGGCGACGCGGAACCCCCGGCCGTCGTCGGCGATGTCCAGCACGGCCTGGTCGCCGAGGAAGGAGAGGGTCAGCGCGGCCGCCGAGGCGTCCGCGTGCTCCCGGACGTTGGCCAGCGCCCCCTGGGCGATCCGCAGCAGCGCGGACTGCGCGGCCGCCGGCAGCGGCACCGGGGCGCCGTCCAGGTGGAAGCGGACCGGCAGGCCGCTCTCGGCGGACTCCCGTTCGGCGAGCGAGCGCAGCGCCTGGTCCAGCGTCCGGCCGTCGGCGAGCTCGGCCGGGGCGAGGTCGTGGACGAAGCGGCGCGCCTCGGCGAGGTTCCGGGCCGCCACGTCGGCGGCGGTGCGGACGTGCGTGCGGGCCGTCGCCGGGTCGGCGTCCCAGGTCCGGTCCGCGGCCTGGAGCAGCATCTGCTGGCTGGAGAGCCCCTGCGCCAGGGTGTCGTGGATCTCCATCGCCAGCCGCTGCCGCTCGGCCAGGGTGCCCTCCCGCCGCTCGGTGGCGGCGAGCTCGCGCCGGGTGCGGCGCAGGTCGGCGATCAGTGCGCGCTGCCGTTCGGACTGCCGCTCCATGTAGAGGAAGACGGCCGTGGCCAGCGCGGCCACCGCGGGCGGCAGCAGCACCAGGTTGGCGTCCACCGGGCCGGGCAGCCGGATCTCGCCGACCACCACCAGCAGGGTCAGCGCCGCCACCAGCGGGATGGCCGCCCGGGCCGGGAGCGTGCGCAGGCCCGTGTAGACCAGCGGGACGGCGCACCAGGCGAAGCTGGGCGCCAGCAGGACCAGCACCACCCAGAGCCCGACCACCAGGGCCAGCGGCCAGAGCCGCCGGTGCTGCCCGGGGGCGGGCGGGCGGCGGTGGGCCAGCCAGGAGCCGGCCGGCTGGGCGAGGGCCAGGGCGAGGCTCAGCCCGAGCACCCAGGGGATGCGCGGGTTGTCGGGGTGGTGGCTGAGGAAGCGGCTCAGCGAGGTGGCGAGCAGCAACAGGAAGGCGGAGTCGAGCAGCACGGCCAGCCGGCCCGCGTCCGGGTCGGCGGCGGGCACGTCGCCGCTCGCGGCGGCGGTGCGGGGCGGCTGCTCCACGGGGTCGTTCCTCACTCTGCTGTCCGGTGCTGCGCGGCCGGTGCTGCGCTTCCGGTGCCGCGGAGGCGTCCGGCGGCCCGGGCGCGTCCGGTATGCCGATGCCGGTGCCGACCTGCGCCGACCTGTGCCGATCCTCGGTCGACCTGCGCCGATCCCTCGATGGTGACCCGGTCGGCCGGGCCGCGCATCAGCCGATCGGTTGACGGGACCGTCATCCATCATGCGCGCCGGCGGCGGCCGGACCGTCGATGTGGCCGAGGGGGTACCGGCCGGAGGATCGACACCGAAGCCGCCGAGCCCGATCCGGCCCCCTGGTTCCGGCCGTGGCCCCCGACCGATCCGACGAGGAGCAGGACCATGAAGAAGACCTCCGTGCGCACCCGTGTGCTGACCGGTACCGTCGCCGCCGCCGCGCTGGCCGCCGCCACCGTCGGCGCCGTCTCGGCCAGCGCCGACACCGCGGAGACCCCGGCCGTCGCCGCAGCCGCGGTCAAGGCCGACACCCAGAACAAGAACCTCGCCCAGACCACCGGTCTGACCATCGAGGCCGCCACCAGGGCCGCCCAGGCCACCCTGGACGCGGCCACCAAGGCCGGCCAGCACGTCTCGGTCGCCGTGGTGGACCGCGACGGCGTGACCCGGGTCCTGCTCAAGGGCGACGGCGCCGGCCCGCAGTCGCCGGAGTCCGCCCAGCGCAAGGCGTTCACCGCGGTCTCCTGGAACGCTCCGACCTCCGAGCTGGCCAAGCGCCTGGCGCAGGCGCCGAACCTCAAGGACATCCCGGGCACGCTCTTCCTGGGCGGCGGTGCGCCGGTGCAGTCGAAGGGCGCCCCGGTCGCGGGGATCGGCGTCGCGGGCGCGCCCAGCGGCGACCTGGACGAGCAGTTCGCCCAGGCCGGTGTCGAGGCGCTCTCGAAGTAGCGGTTCGGCCGGGCGGCGGCCGGGCGGTCCGGGACGTCCGGTCCCGCCCGGCCGTTCCCGCATCCCGGCCCCGCCCCGGCCCCGCCCCCGGCGCGCGGGCGGGGGCGAGCGCCGGGACGGGCCCCCGACCGCCCCGGCGCGCGGGGTCAGCCATCGGCGCACGGGACCGCCGTGCTCCGGCACGCCGCGCCGCCCCGGATCCTGCCGCCGGAGCGCCGCAGCGGCCAGGATGGGCCCATGGCACACATGACCGAGTCCGAGTGGCGGGCCTTCCTCTCCGCCGGCACCCGCACCGCCAAGATCGCCACCACCCGGGCCGACGGCCGCCCGCACGTCGCGCCGGTCTGGTTCCTGCTGGACGGTGACGAGATCGTCTTCAACACCGGTGCCGCCACCGTGAAGGGCCGCACGCTGGCCCGTGACGGCCGGGTGATGCTCTGCGTGGACGACGACCGGCCGCCGTTCTCCTTCGCCCTGGTGCAGGGCACCGCGCGGCTCAGCGACGACCTGCCCGAGGTGCGCGCGTGGGCGACCCGGATCGCCGCCCGCTACATGGGCGAGGACCTCGCCGAGCAGTACGGCGCCCGCAACGGCGTCCCGGGCGAACTGCTGGTCCGGGTCGGCATCGAGAAGGTCACCGCGGAACACGGGGTCGCGGGCTGAAAACCCGTGCCGCTGTCGGTGGCGCGTGGCAGGCTTCCCGGTATGACGGCGTGGACCCTCAACGACATCGAACGTGCGATCCGCTCCTCCTGGGGTGTCGACACCTGTGCGCCCGAGGACCTGGCCCACTGGCGTCCCGACAATCCCGCCCGCGGCCAGTGCGGGGTGACGGCGATGGTGCTGCACGACCTGCTCGGCGGCGAGCTGATGATGGGCGAGGTGCACGTCGACGGGGTCCGGACGGACCTGCACTGGTGGAACCGGTTCGCGACCGGTTTCGAGGTCGACCTGACCCGGGAGCAGTTCGGCCCGGAGGAGCACGTCGGCCCGGGCCGCCCGGTCGCCCGCCCGCAGCGCCCCGGCCGGCTCCAGGCCCAGTACGAGCTGCTGAGCCGCCGGGTGGTCGCCCAGCTGGAGGCCGCCCGGCCGGGCGCCGCCCCCGCCGCCGTTCCGCACGCCGTCGCCCTCGCCGGACGGGCCTGCGCCTGAGCCGGTGGGCCGGCCGTAAGGGCACCCGGCTCCGGGTCGACGCGCGCCGGGGTCGGAATTGCGCCACCGGACGGTGTTCGCGTACCGTCCCGCGGACGTGTACCGGTCATGCCGGGGTCACCTGGCGGTGGTGATCAAAAGCCTTGTACCGTAGCAGAGTTGGGCCAAACGGACAGGCCCGGGGGCGAGGGCGGGAAGCAAGAGGGGGACCCGCCTTCCGGAGTGGCCGATTCCTTCGGTAGTCTCCGTCGGACTTTCAGCTTCGCGGGGGGTTTGCTGCTCGGGCAGCCGTGCCCGCCGCTTCCCGGGCCGCGCCCGGACTCTCTCGTGAGGTCTCCTTGTCCAAGTCCATACGCCGCAGTTTCGCCCTCGCCGGCGCCGCCGCGCTCGCCTCCTCGATGGTGCTGGCCGGCGCCCAGGGCGCCGTGGCCGCCGGCACCACGGGTTCGCCGTCGGCCGCCGCCGCGCCGCAGGCTGACAAGGCCGCGCACCGCGCGCTCGACCTGTCCGTCGCCGGGGTGCCGAGCACCTTCATCGCGGGCGGCGAGCCCAAGCAGTTCACCTTCAAGGTCGACAACGCGACCAAGCACGACTTCGTGTTCTACCCCTTCCTCAAGTTCAAGAACCGTGAGGGCAGCCTGGAGGCCGACCACCTCAAGGTCGAGTACCAGCTGCCCGGCGGCTCCTGGCTGCCCGCCACCGTCGCCCCCGGCGGCGGCGACACCGACGACGACGCGGTGCTCATCATGCTCGGCGGCGTGGACGGCGACGGCAACGCCGACGGGGGCGCCCTGCTCGCGGTCAACCGCGGCAAGAGCCTGAACATCAACGTCCGCGCCTCGTTCACCAACGACGCGCCGCTCGGCAAGGCCGGTGTGGTGCCGGTGGTCTTCTCCGCGGAGCTCGACGACAAGAGCGGCGAGGCGGTCGACAACGGCCACTTCAGCTGCGACGGCATCAAGGGCGCCGGCTTCACCATCAAGGCCGGCGGCTCGGGCAAGCCGAGCCCGACCGCGAAGCCCACCACGGCGAAGCCGACCACCGGCAAGCCGAGCCCGACCGCGACGAAGCCGACCGGCAGCCCGACGACGAGCCAGTCGCCGACCGCCACGCCGACCGCGACCACGTCGCCGAGCGCCACCGCGACCGCCACCCCCACGGCGACCACGACGGCCACCCCGTCGGCCACGGCGACCCCGTCCACCACGGCCTCGCCGTCGGCGACCACCTCGCCGACCACCGCGCCGACCGAGACCGCCAAGCCGACCGGCCCGACCACCTCGGCCCCGGCGACCTCCCCGGCCGCCACCGCCCCGGTCGACACCACCTCGGCCGGTCCGCAGGAGCCGATCGACTTCCCGGTCTCCGTGCCGAACGTGACGCCGCCGAAGCTCACCCCGGCCGCCGTCTCCGGGGCCAAGACCGCCGCGGACAAGGCGCTGGCGACCACCGGTGGCGGTGACAACACCACCGCCATCGCGATCGCCGGCGGCGCCGTGCTCGCGGCCGGTGCCGGCACCCTCCTGGTGCTCCGCCGCCGCAAGTCGGCCCAGCAGGGCTGAGCCCGAGCCAAGTGCCCCTGGTGCGTCCGTCCGACGGACGCACCAGGGGCACGGTCGTTCCTCCGTCAGGCGGACGCGGGGGGTTCCCCGTCCTGACCCAGGCCCTCTCCTCCGGATCTTGCCGGGCGCACGGCGCGACATCCGAACGAGAGGACCTAGGATGACCGACCGGAGGGGGCGGAACGGCGCGGAGAGGTACAGGGTGCGGGGAGCACGTTCGGCACGGGCCACCACCGACTACGAGGCGGCCACCGGCCGGATCGCGGGCCTCCCGGTCCGCAGACACCACGTCCTCCTGGTGGCCTGGACGGTGCTCTGGTTCCTGCTGGTCGAGCCCAGCGGGGGCTTCTCCTGGCACTACCTGCGCCAGGGCGAGGAGCTGCTGTTCAGCGGGCGGTCCGACGGCGGCCTCTCGCTCTACGCGCACCACCCAGAGCTGCAGATCGGCCCGGTCAGCCTGGGCGTGGCGCGGCTGTTCGACCCGTTCCCGCCGCACACCGGGCAGGTGCTCGCCGAGGCGGTGATGTCCGGGCTCGGGCTGGTGATGCTGGTGCTGATCGGCCGCACCGCCGCCTGGTACTACCTGGGCACCGGGACCAACCACCGCCGGCTGCAGCAGCGGCTGCTGATCGCGGGGCTGGCGTTCATCCCGATGTGGGTGGAGGTCTCGGTCCGCTTCGCGCACCTGGACGACGTACTGGCGCTCTTCTTCACCACCCTGGCGGCGTACGAACTCAGCCGCGGCCGGGCCACCCTGGTCGCCGTCCACCTGGCGCTCGCGGTGGATTCGAAGCCCTGGGCGCTGGCCTTCGCCCCGCTGGTCCTCGCCCTGCCCAGACCGGCCTGGCTGCGGACGGCGCTCTGCTTCGCCGGGCTGGTCGCGGTCGCCTGGCTCCCGTTCTACCTGGGCAACCTGGACACGGTGGCCGCCGCCAAGTTCACCATCCCCAACCAGCCGGCCTCGTCGCTGCGCTGGTTCGGGGTCACCGACCCGGCCACTCCCTGGTGGGACCGGCCGACCCAGTTCGCCCTCGGCCTCGGACTGGGCTCGCTGGCGGTCTGGCGCGGCCGCTGGCCGGCCGTCGTCCTGCTCGGCGCCGACGCCCGGATCCTGCTCGATCCCAGCGTCTACACGTACTACACCGCCTCGATCCTGCTCGGCACGCTGCTCTGGGACGCGGTCGGCCAGCAGCGGCTGGTGCCCTGGTGGAGCTGGATCGCGCTGGCCGCCCTGTACGGGGGCACGCTGCTGATCCCGTCCGATTCGGGCCGCGGGTTCGTCCGGCTCGCCTTCGTCGTGCTCTCGGCGGCGTACGTCCTGCTCTGGCCCACCCGGCGGACGCGCCGGCCGCGGGCCGGGGGCGGCGACCCGCGGGGCCGGCGGACGGCCCGGCGGCGGGAGCGCACCCTGGTGGGTGCGGCGGGCTGACCGGCCGGGCCGGGCGCCCGGGGGCGGTGGCTGTCCGCGCGCGGCTACCGGGGGCCGGGGACGAGGTCGCGGGCGTCCTCCGGCACGACGGCCGTCCGGTCGGACCGGCCGAACAGGAGCCCGGCCAGCGCCACACCGCCCGCCGCACCGGCCGCCTGGGCGAGCACGAACCCGGGGACGGAGCCGGCGGCGATCCCGGTGTAGCTGTCGGTCAGGGCCCGCCCCACGGTGACCGCCGGATTGCCGAACCCGCCCGAGGAGGTGGCCCAGCAGGCCGCACCGACCCAGAGGCCGACCGAGGCCGGCACCAGGGCGCCGCGCCTTCCGCGGGCGAGGCCGGACACCACCAGGAGCAGCGTGCCGGTGGCCACCACCTCGCCGAGCCAGAGCGCACCGCCGTCCCGGGCCCGTCCGGACGGCTCGGCGAACGGCCGCTCGAACATCACGTTGGCCAGGCCCGTCCCGACCACCGCGCCGGCGGTCTGCGCGGCGGCGTAGGCACCGAGCTCGCGCAGGCCCGGCCCGTCGCCGCCGCGCCGGCCGGCCCACCACGCGCCCGCCGTCACCAGCGGGTTGAAGTGCCCGCCGGAGACCGGACCGAGCAGCCGGATCAGTACCGTCAGGGCGATTGCCGAGGCGCCGACGTTGGCGAGGAACCGCACCCCGCCGTCCTCGGTGAGCGCGGCGGCCCGGACGCCCGAGCCGACCACCACGGCGGCCAGCGCCGCCGTGCCGACCGCCTCCGCGGCCAGCCGTCGTCCCAGGGGCGGAGAGATCGTGGTCATGGCGACATGGTCGCGGTCGCCGTCCGGCCCGGCAATTGGCGGCTTCGTCCAACCCGCGCCCGGCCCGGGCACCCCCGCTCGGAGACTCGCACGGGGCTGTCGACCGCCGCGGCGGACGGGACCGGTGAAACTGGCTTGACCCTCACGCAGCGGGAGGGCGGAGGCTCGTGGTCAGCACGAAGGGAGCCCCGGATGAGGGAGCGGATCGTCGGAGGACGCGCATGAGCGGCGGCTACACGGTGGGGCAGGTGGCGGGGATCGCCAAGGTGACCGTCCGGACCCTGCACCACTACGACGAGATCGGACTGCTGTCCCCCGAGGGGCGTACCCGGGCCGGCTACCGCCGCTACCGGGACGCCGACCTCGACCGGCTGCAGCAGATCCTGTTCTACCGCGAGCTGGGGTTCCCCCTGGAGGAGATCGCGGCCATCCTGGACGACCGCTCGGTCAGCCCGAGCGAGCACCTGCGGCGCCAGCACCGACTGCTGAGCGACCGCATCGCCCACCTCCAGGAACTGGCCGCGGCCGTCGAACACGCCATGGAGGCACAGAAGATGGGTATTCAGCTGACCCCGGAGGAGAAGTTCGAGGTCTTCGGCGAGGCCTACCGCGAGGAGTGGGAGGACGAGGCCGAGCAGCGCTGGGGCGACACCGAGGCCTGGGCGCAGTCCCAGCGGCGCACCGCCGGCTACGCCAAGGCGGACTGGCAGCGGATCAAGGCCGAGGCGGACGCCCTGAACGACCGCCTGGTCGCCGCCTTCACCGCCGGGGAGCCCGCCGACGGCGGCCCGGCCATGGACCTCGCCGAGGTCCACCGGCAGCACATCGTCGACAACTTCTACGACTGCACCTTCGAGATCCACCGGGGCATCGCGGGGATGTACGTCGCCGACCCCCGGTTCACCGAGGTCTACGAGCAGCTCGCGCCCGGGCTCGCCCGGTGGCTGCACGACGCCATCCTCGCCAACGCGGCCTTCCGCACCGGCGAGCGGGGCTGACGCGCCCCGCCGTCGCGGGGCCGGGCCGCTGTGGGGCTCGGGCCGCTGTGGGGCCCGCCACCTGGCGGGCTCAGGCGACGCCGCGGCCGAACGAGCGGCGGTAGGCGGTGGGGGAGGTCCGCATCACCCGGCCGAAGTGGTGGCGGAAGGTCGCGGCGCTCTCGAAGCCGACGGCCACGGCGATCTCCTCCACCGAGCCGTCGGGCGATTCCAGCAGGGGGAGGCTGGCCGCGATGCGCTGGGTGACGACCCAGCGCATCGGGCTGGTGCCGTTGCGCGCGGTGAAGTGGCGCAGGTAGGAGCGGTCGGACATCTGCGCGGCCCGGGCCAGCACGGAGATGGTCAGCGGCGAGGAGAGGTGGTCCAGCGCCCACTGCATCGAGCGGGCGACACCGTCGTCCTCCTCCTCGACCGGTCGGATCGCGGCCTCGATGAACTGGGCCTGCCCGCCGTCCCGGTGTGCCGGTACGACGAAGCGGCGGGCGACGCTGTTGGCCACCTTGGCGCCGTGGTCGCGGCGGACCAGGTGCAGGCAGAGGTCGATCCCGGCGGCGCTGCCGGCGCTGGTCAGCACCGAGCCGTTGTCCACGTAGAGCACGTCCGGATTGACCCGCACCGACGGGTACCGCTGCTGGAGCAGCTCCGCGTACCGCCAGTGGGTGGTGGCCTCGCGCCCGTCCAGCAGCCCGGCGGCGGCCAGGGCGAACGCGCCCGAGCAGATCGACACGATCCGGGCGCCGCGCTCGTGCGCCGTCCGCAGGGCGGCGACCAGCTCGGCGGAGACTCCCCCGGCCGGGCGGCCGGGAGCCGCTCCCACGCCGCCGAAGGCGTTCGGCACCCCGGGGATCACCACGGTGTCGGCGGCGGCGAGTTCGTCCAGTCCGTACCGGGCCGTCAGGGAGAAGCCGCCGACCGCGTCGAGCTCGGTGCCGGGCCGGTCGGCGCAGACCTTCAACCCGTACCAGGGCGCCGCCAGCAGCCCGGCCAGCTCCGGCCTGGCCAGCCCGAACACCTCCACCACCACGCCGAGTTCGAACGGCGCCATGCCGGCGAAGGCGTACACCGCGACGTCGTGCACCGGTTCGGGCCGCCGGCCGATGGCGACGGCCACCGGTCCGGACTGGCTCTGCTGGGCCATGGGAACCCCCTGCTGACGGGTGGCGGAATGTCGGTGAGTGTAGCCCTTCCGGCCAACGTGGATTTCCCCGGAACCCGCCTGCAACCCCCGCGCCGCCCACACGTCCATCACTACGGGGGCGGAACCGGTCGGAGATCCTGGCGCTGGCATGATTCCGCTGATCGCGAACTTGATCACGGTTCCTGACGGGGCGGCAGAACGCCGATCACGTCCTGGGGGAAAGCAGAACGTACATGTCCATGGCCATCGGGCCGATAGCGGGACCAGCGAGAGGGCGGGGCGTCCTCGCCGGAGTGGTCGGGCTGCTGTTCGGCGTCCAGGAGGCCGGCCGGTCGGCCGACCTCCCGGGCGCGGAGCCGGAGGCGGCCCAGCGCCGCTCCGGCTTCCGGCTGTTGCGCGGTGGCCGGAAGCCGGCCGAGGACCGGCCCACGCTGACCGACCTCTACCACGCCCACCGGCTCGGTCTGGTGCGGATGGCGGTGCTCCTGGTCGACCATCAGGATCTCGCCGAGGACGTCGTGCAGGAAGCTTTCACCCAGCTCTACCAGCGCCACGGAGAGCACCTCGACGATCTGGACAACGCCCTCGGGTACCTGCGGACCTCGGTGGTCAACGGTGCCCGGTCCATGCTGCGCCGCCGCAAGACCGCGCGTGAGTACGTTCCGCCGCACGAGGCGGACGCGCCGTCCGCCGAGGACCACGCCGTCCTCAACGACGAGCACCGGCGGGTGCTCGTGGCGATGCAGGAGCTCACCCCGCGCCAGCGGGAAGTGCTGGTGCTGCGCTACTGGTCCGACATGTCGGAGGCGCAGATCGCCGAGACCCTGGGGCTGTCCCGGGGTGCCGTGAAGTCCACCGCCAGCCGGGCTCTGGACGCCTTGGAGAAGCACCTGGAGAAGGTTCGATGACCAACGAGAATTCCCGCCTGCCCGGCGGTGGTGCCGATCCGGGCGAGAGCCCGATGGAGCAGCTGCTGCGTGAGGCGATGAACGCCCGCGCCGCGCAGATCACGGCGCACGACCTGCGCCCGGCCGACCCTCCCAGCCGAAGAATGCGCAGGCTGCGGCCGGTCTACCTGGCCGCGGTGCCGGCGTTCGCGCTGGCCGCGGCGCTGGCCGTCGGCGTGCTCGGCTTCCGCGCCGACGACGTCGCCGACCACCGGACGCCGAACCCGGCCGCCACCCTGACCACCGAGCCCGCCAGCCCGTCCCCCACGGCGACCGCGACCCCGTCCCCCACGGCGACCACGAGCGGCTCCCCGTCCCCGTCCTCCACGGCCGACGACGAGCCGGACGTCCCGGCCGGCCGGCCCAGCGGCGCCCCGACGGCCGGCCCCTCGACCAGCGCGCCCACCACCTCCGGGACGGCGACCCAGGTCACCTTCCGCGGCGTGAAGTTCAAGGCCCCGGCGGGCTGGCGGGTCCTGGATCCCCAGCAGGGCTCCCCGAACGTGTGTGTGCTGAGCCCCGGAGCACCGCAGCCGGGCACGGAGGAGGACTGCACGCCCTACGGGGTGCTCGTGACCTCCTACAACACGGCGGACGAGGTCGCTCACGCGCTGTGGCCGTCCCAGCAGTTCCTCGATTCGGACTCCGGATGGTCCCCCCAGCCGAGCTGCCCGGTCTGGGGGAAGCCGTACGTGCCCACGGCCGCGGACAAGATCACCAGTACCGCTGTCCGCACCAGGGACATCGTGGCCGGCCGACCCGTCTACAAGACGCAGTGGCAGGTCACCTGCAACGCCACGGACAAGTTCACGGCCCAGATGTGGGGCCTGAAGGAAGACCAGGTCTTCGTCTCCGCGGTCGGCCTCAAGTCCGAGTACCAGGCCGGCCTGGTCTCGATGCTCGACAGCATCGACCTGAGCGGGCGCCAGGCGCCGTCGGCGCGCACCAACCAGAACGACATCGGCATCACCGTGGAGGGCCTCGGTACGGGCCAGCAGGTGCCCAACAACGGGACGCCGGTGACCTTCTCGGTGACGTACAAGAACACCAGCCAGACCAACTACGCCAAGGTCCAGCCGTTCGTGATCACCGAGCACTACGCGGGCACGCCGGTCTCCAACGCTCCGGTGGAGTCCAACTCCGGCGAGCTGGAGCGCCTGGACGGCGAGACCTGGACGCAGGTGGCGATCTCCGAGGGCAGCGACACGGGTTACGCCACCGCCGATCCGAAGTCGCTGTTCCCGCTGGCCCCCGGGCAGAGCAGGACGGTCAAGTTCCGCCTCACGATGGACAGGGGATCCGGGCCCGGCGTGATGCCGGTGACGGTCAAGGCCACGCTGCCCTACAGCGGCAGCGGTGAGTTCACCACGATCGGTGAGCGCAGCATCCCGGTCCGCGTGGTGGCCAAGTAGCGGACGACGCCGGAGCCCGGCCCCCCACGAGGGGAGCCGGGCTCCGGCGTGTCCCGGTCGGGACGGGCGACGCGTGACGGGCGCCGGGCTCAGGCGAGCGAGGCCATCCACGCCTCGACGTCCTCGGCGCGGCGCGGCAGGCCGGCCGAGAGGTTCTCGTTGCCGTCCGCGGTGACCAGGATGTCGTCCTCGATCCGGACGCCGATGCCGCGGTACTCCGCCGGCACGGTCAGGTCGTCCTCCTGGAAGTACAGGCCGGGCTCGACGGTGAGCACCATGCCCGGCACCAGCAGGGCGTCGACGTGCTCCTCCCGGCGGGAGTGGGCGCAGTCGTGGACGTCCAGGCCGAGCATGTGGCCGGTGCCGTGCAGGGTCCAGCGGCGCTGCAGGCCGAGCTCCAGCACCTTCTCGACGTCGTACAGCGACGGGTCCAGCAGGCCCCAGGCGAGCAGGCGCTCGGCGAGCACGCGCTGGGAGGCGTCGTGGAAGTCGCGGAACCGGGCGCCGGGCTTCACCGCGGCGATGCCGGCCTCCTGCGCGTCGTAGACCGCCTGGTAGATCTTCCGCTGGAGCTCGTCGAAGCGCCCGTTGATCGGCAGGGTGCGGGTGACGTCGGCGGTGTAGAGGGTGTGCGTCTCCACGCCGGCGTCCAGCAGCAGCAGCTCGCCCGGGCGGACGGCGCCGTCGTTGCGGACCCAGTGCAGCGTGGTGGCGTGGGCGCCGGCCGCGCAGATGGAGCCGTAGCCGACGTCGTTGCCCTCGACCCGCGCGCGGCGCCAGAAGGTGCCCTCGATCCAGCGCTCGGAGGTGGCGACGGCCTGGCCCAGCTCGCGGACCACGTCGGTGAAGCCGTTGACCGTGGCGGTGCAGGCGGCACGCAGCTCGCCGATCTCCCACTCGTCCTTGACCAGCCGCAGGCCGCTCAGGAACTCCTTGAACTCGGCGTCCTTGTCGGCGTCCAGCACGTCGGCGAGCGCGGCCTCCAGGCCGGCGTCGTGGCCGCGCACGATCCGGGTCGGGACGGTGCCGGACTTCGCCCGGTCGGCCAGCTCCTCGGCGGCCCTGCGGACGTCGCGGGCCGGCAGGCCGAGCAGCTGCTCCTGCTCGGCGAGGCTGTGCCGGCGGCCGACCCAGAGCTCGCCGTAGCCGTCCAGCCAGAACTCGCCGTTCTCGCGGTCGGAGCGGGGCAGCAGGTAGAGGCCGAAGACGTGGCCGGAGTCGCCCGTGGGCTCGGCGACCAGCACCGCGTCCTCGGTCTGGTCGCCGGTGAGGTGCACGTACTCGCTGGCGGCGCGGAAGCTGTAGTCGGAGTCGTTGGCGCGGACCTTCAGGTTGCCGGCCGGGACCACCAGGCGCTCGCCGGGGTAGGCGGCGGAGAGCCGGGCGCGGCGCTCGGCCGCGTACGGGGCCTGGGCGACCGGCTCCAGGCCGTGCAGCTCGGTGTCGGCCCAGCCGGACTTCATCGAGGCGGCCAGTTCGTCGGAGACCCCGGAGTACAGGCCGTTCTTGCGGCCCTTGAACTCCTGCGGCTGCTCCTCGCCCCCGGCCTCGGGGTTCTCGGCCACTGCCGGGGTGCGGTCCTCGGTCACGTACGTCGCCTCCTTGCGCGTGCGGCCGCCCCATGGGGGTGTCCCGGGGGCCGGAGCCCTGGGGCGCGTCGGATCGCGACACGCACGGGCGGCCGTGCGTCCATGGTACGGACGTCCGCCGGCGCGCCCGGGCGGGGGAGCGGCGGGCGGTACGCGGACGGCCCGCGCACCGTCCGCGTACCGCCCGCCCGGGGCCCGCGCACCGCCCGCCCGGCCTCCGCCCGGCGGGCTACTCGAAACGGGCGGCCAGCAGCATCAGGTCGTCGGTGGCGGCTCCGGCGGCCGGGTCCGGGCAGACGGCCAGCAGGTGGGCGCAGAGCCGGTCCGGGTCGATCCGCACGTCGCGCGGGGCGTCGGCGGCGGCCCGGCGCAGGTTGGCCTGTCCGGCGTGCAGGGTGGGCCCGCAGCGGCGGGCCAGTCCCTCGGTGTAGAGCAGCAGGGTGTCGCCGCGGTCTGCGGTGAGCTCGACCCCGGGCGCCTCCCAGCAGGAGAGCATGCCGAGCGGGGCGGAGAGCGAGGTCTCCACGAACTCGGCGCCGTGCCGGGTGACCAGCACCGGCGGGCAGTGCCCGGCCCCGGCCAGGGTGATCCGGCGGTCCTCCGGCTCCACCCAGGCGTACACGGCGGTGGCGCTGCGGGTGGGCTCGGTGGTCTTGAGCAGCAGTTCGAGGTCGCCGAGGACGGAGACCGGGTCCTCGCCCTCCAGCACCGCGTACGCCCGCAGCGCCGCCCGGACCCGGCCCATCGCGGCCGCCGCGCCGGGCGCGGAGCCGGGCCCGGCACCGGGGCCGTCACCGGAGACGCTGCCGACGGTGAGGCCGACGGTGCCGTCCGGCAGCGGGATGGCGTCGTACCAGTCGCTGCCGGCGGAGTGGTCCAGGCCGGCCGGGACCAGCCGGGCGGCGAGCCGCAGGCCGGTCGGCCGGGGGAGCCGGTCGGGCAGCAGGCCGCGGCGCAGCGCCTCGGTGGTGCGGCGGACCTTCTCCGCGTCCAGCTGCTTGGCCAGCAGCGGGGCGGCGACCTCGCAGTAGCGGTGGGCCAGCTCGCGCTGGCGCTCGGTGGGACCGGCGGGCTCGTCGTAGAACCAGAGCGCGGCGGCCAGCGGGCCGTCCTCCTCGGTGGCGAGCGGCAGGCCGTAGCAGCCGCCGAGGCCGAGGGAGGCGGCGAGCTCGCGCAGCCGGGCGCCGACCGCGGGGTCGTGGGCGAGGTCGCGGCACTCCAGCTGGTCCGGCCGGTCGCGCTCGCGCAGCAGCCGGGCCACCGGGCTCTGGTCGGCCGGCACCGTCTCCAGGGAGCCGAGGCTGGCACGGTCCAGGCCGTGCCCGATCGGCCGGCCGGGGCCGCCGCCGGGTGCGGCGGTGACCAGCAGGGCCCGGTTGGCGCCGAGCAGCGCGGTGCCGGACGCCAGCAGGGCGTCGACCGTGGCGTCCAGGCCGCGGGCGCGGGCGAGCCGCTCGGTGTGCTCGTGCAGGCTGGTGAAATCGGACAGCCGTCCGGCCAAACGGTCCTGCAGCCCGGCCGGGGGTGCGCTCCGGCCGTCGTCGGGGGCCGGCTCGCCGGCGGCCGCGGGCCGTCCGTCGCCGGCTCCGGCCGGGTCGGCCTGCTCCTCGGCCGGTCCGGCGGCCGGGCCGGGGAAGCCCGGATGGTCGAGCACCGAGAGGCCGCTGGCGCTGCCGGGCTCGCCCGGCTCGGCGGACGTCGACGATGCGTGGGACTCGGTCATGCCGCCACTCCTGACGCGGTACGTGTCATACGGAACCCCCCAGGTACGGCCGATTGGAGCGAGGACGGCCAAAGGGCGCGTTCCGCCTCGATTCGCTACTACTCGTCATTGATCGTCAGCAATGCCACCACTTCTACACAGGCCATTCGGGGCATGTCCAGATCCGTACCGGTGCCGGTCTCCGGGTCCGCCGCCCACGGGCCGCCCCCGGAGCCGGTCCCGGAGCAGGCCCCGGTGTCGTGCCCGGCGGCGGGCCCGACGGGTGCCGGAGTGCGCCCGGGAACCCGCGCGGGGGCGCGTTCCGATCGAGCGCGCGCCGGGTGCTGCCGCGGGCCCGGCCGGGGTGTTCCCGGTGGCCCGACGGTGGCGTGCGGAGGGCATGGACCGGCCGGAGAACGGGCAGAACCGTCAGGACGGCCCGGATGGCCGTCCGGATCGTATGCTTTCGCCGCCCGGTGGGCCGGGCCGGCCGGAGGTCACTCACTCGTACGGTGGAACCAACCGCGCCCGGGCGGCGTCCATCCGGTCGCATGCGGGATTCTCGTTCCAAGGGCTGTTCTAATCCGCGGCCCTTCTCAGGTCGTGCTCCACACCGTGCTCCACCCCTGCCCACGCCGTTCGCCATGCCCGCCGCCCCGATCCGGGCCGGTGCGGCGCTCCCCGACGCGGGCCGCGGGCCGGGAGCGAACCGAGCGGTCACGGAAAGGAACGAGTGCCATGCGCGAGAACCCGAGCAACCCTCCGGCGGCCCGTTCGGCCCGGCTGGCCGCGGCCCTGGCGGCCGCCGTCGACCACCGCTGGCCCGTGGTGCCCGGCACGCTGCTCCGCGGCGGGCGGTGTTCCTGCGGGGACCAGGACTGCCCCGTCCCCGGTGCCCATCCGCACGATCCGCCGCTGCTCGCGGCCACCACCGATGCCCGGATGGTGCGTTGGTGGTGGGAGCGGCAGCCGGACGCGCCCGTGCTGGCCGCGACCGGCCGGACCGTCTCGGCGGTCAGTCTGCCCGCGGCGGCCGGCGCCCGGGCGCTCGCCTACCTCGCCGCGCTGCGGCTGCCGCTCGGCCCGGTGCTGGCGCTGCCCGGCCGCTACGCGCTGTTGGTCGCCCCGTACTCGCTGGAGGTGTTGGGTGAGATGCTCGCCCAACTGCCGTGGGTACCGGGGTCGTTGCGCTACCACGGGTCGGGCGGCTTCCTGCCGCTGCCGCCCGGCGGCGGGACGGGGAGCCGGGTGCGCTGGGTGCTCGCGCCCCGCCCGGCGGCCGACGGCGGGGTCTGGCTGCCCCAGGTGGGGCCGCTGCTCGGCGAACTGGTCGAGGCGGCGGTCCGGTTGGACAGCGGCCGCTCGGCGTACTGACGGCCGCGGACGGGCCGTGCCGGCGCGGGGCGTACGGGCTGCGGCCACGGTGCCCGGAAAGTTGATCGGACACGGTGCAACCGGGGCGGCCCCGGCGGAAAACAAAAGATCCGGCCGCTGGCGACGGGGGATGCACCAGCGACCGGACTCTTTAGACAGTAACAAGGATCCGCGGCTACGCCAATTTCCAAGATGCCCTGGCCGTCCGGAAATTGCCGTTCGGACGGACAATGTGACGCGTATCACCCGGATCCCGGTCGCCTTTAGTTCAAGGTGACCTGACGGTTCACCAGGTTCGCGCGGGCGCGGCGCTCCTCGGCGGTCAGCGGCTGCTCGTCGGCGAGGGTCTCGGCGAGCCGCTCGGCGAACTCGGCGGCGGGCTTCTCGCAGTCGGCGGCCGTCATGGCGAGCGGCAGGTCCCAGACCGGAACGGTCAGGCCGTGCGCGCGGAACGAGCCGACCAGGCGGGTGTCCGGGCCGAGCGAGGACTTGTCGGCGGCGGTCAGCCGGGCCAGCGCGTCCAGCAGTTGCTCCTCCGGCACGGTCATCACCCAGCGGAGGTGGTTCTTGTCCGGGGTGCCGCACCAGTAGGCGGAGTCGACGCCGCTCAGCTTCTCGGTCGGGATGGCCGAGGCGTTGGCGCGCTCCAGGGACGCGGCCACCTCGCCGGTGGCGGTCTCGGCGTCCTCCAGCCAGAACTCGAAGCCGGTGTGCACGGCGGGCGCGAACTCGGCCTGCAGGTCCAGCAGGTCCTGCAGGCGGCGGCCGCCCGGGACGGTACGGCGGGCGGGCACCGGCGAGCCCGGCTCGGCGGCCAGCGCCAGCTCCAGCGCGTCGGCCAGGTCGCGGCTGAGGTCGCCGGAGGACGACTGGGTCTGCAGGCCGAGCAGGATCGAACCGTCCTGGCGGCGCAGGGCCGGCCAGGCCAGCGGCAGGACGGTGGCCAGCGTCACCGACGGCACCTCGCCGGTGGCGGTCTCGGCGACCCCGGCGGCCAGCGTCAGCGGGACGGTCGCGGCCGGCACCAGCTCGCGCAGCGCCACCCAGTCGGCCTCGCCCGGCAGGCCCTCGAACGGGCGGTGCACCAGCTCCTGCACGGCGTGCGAGGCCTCGCGGCCGTGGCACGCCTTGTAACGGCGGCCCGAACCGCAGGGGCAGTTCTCGCGGGCCCCGACCACGGGGATCTCGCCCGTGACGGCGGTGGTGGACTGGCTGCGCTGCGGCGCCTTCTTGGCGGCCTTCTTGCCCATGGTGCGGCTCTCCCGGGGACGGTGGTGTTGTGCTCCGGGCAGCCTACTGACGTTCCACCGGCGCGTGGGCACACGCCGGGGCCTGGGGCGGTGGGGCGCGGTGGGCAGCTCCGCGGGCCGGTTCGGCCTGCGGGCCCGCTCGGCCTGCGCCTGCGGGCCGCGGGGCCGGCGGCTCCCGGGGCCTGCGGATCGCCCTGGCCGCGGGCCGGGAGAGGCCCGGGCCGGCGAACCGGTCGGCCGTCAGGCGCTGCGGGCATCACCGCCGGTGCGGCGGGCGTGGCGGGCCCGGGCGGGCAGCGCCGCCCACACCGTCACCTCGCCGGGCGCGTCGCGCACGCCCCAGTCGCTCGCCAGCTGGTCCACGATGCTCAGGCCGCGGCCGCCGCGCGAGGTCAGCGACGGGCTGGCCGGGGACGGCCGGGTCTGTGCCCCGCCGTCGGTCACCTCCAGGGTGAGGACGCCGTCCGCGTGCATCTGCCAGCGGACCAGGATGCCGCCGTCGTCGGCACCCACGTCCTCGACGTCCCGGGACCGCTCCTGCGAGCGGTCGTCCGATCTGCCGGGTCGGGCCGCACCGCCGGCCGCCCCGGAGGGGACGCCGACCAGCACCTGGCCCACGGCCTCGGCGCGGGCACTGCGGCCGAGCACGGGCAGCGGCCCGAGCGGCCGGGCGTAACGACAGGCATTGCTCAACAGTTCGGAAAGGATCAGAACAGCATCATCAATGACCGGTTCCGGTATCTGCCGGTCACCCAGATCTCGACGCAGTCGGCGCCGTGCGACCCCGACACTCGCTGGGCCGTGCGGCACTGCCATGGTCGATGAAGTCGGCACTTCACGCGCCACCATCAACGCCACCCCCGGACCTCCTTCAGCGTATGCCGAGGGATGGATGCCCCTTGGTAATGCGTCGGAAACGACCGCACGGCGATCCCGGTCGGACATTTCGAGCCGGGCGACACACGGTGCGCGACAGGTGATTCACCGCTCACCCTCTGTCGTGAAACGCAGAATCCACGGCAGAAAAGCGACAGCGGAAGGTTTGAGTCCCTACCAAGACGATCAACTGAAGCGCCGCGCGACGGCCCGGTGGACGGTGGCCGAAGCGGCCGTGGCGGCCGTGGCGGCCGTGGCGGCCGTGGCGGCCGGGGCAGGCGTGGCAGCCGGGGCAGCCGGGGCAGGCGGGGCGATCGGGGCGCCCGCCGGGCCGGACCGTCACCGGCCGAGCGGGCCGGACCGTCACCGGCCGAGCTGGGCCAGCACCTCCGCCGGGCGGTTGGTGATGATCGCCGACACGCCCAGCTCCAGGCAGAGCTCCACGTCGTCCGGCTCGTCGACGGTCCAGACGTGCACCTCGTGGCCCAGCTCGCGCAGCCGGGTGACCAGCCGGGGCTTGGCCCGCACCAGGTCGATGCCGGGGCCGGCGATCCGCGCGCCGCCCGGCAGCGCCGCGCCCGGCCGCAGCCGGCCCTGCAGCGGCAGCATCCGCTCGAACAGGAACACCCGCGGGTACTGCGGTGCGGCGGCGGCCACCCGGGCCAGGGCCAGCGAGGAGAAGCTCATGATGCGTGCCCGCGGACGGTCGCCCCCGGGGCCGTCGGCCTGCGCAGCGGCTCCCGGCGCACCGGCTCCGTGGGCGCCGCCGATCCCGAACCGGTCGAGCATCCGCAGCAGCTCGCTCTCGACCCGGCCGCGGAACCGGACCGGGTGCTTGGTCTCGATCGCCAGGTCCACCGGCCGGCCGCAGTCCGCGACCAGCTCCAGCAGGCTCTCCAGCCGCAGCACCTCGCGCAGCTCCGGGTCCCGGCTCGGCACGCCGGTCTTCCAGGCGCCGAAGTCGTGCGCCTCCAGCTGCGCCAGCGTCATCGCGGAGACCGTGCCGCGGCCGTCCGACACCCGGCCGATCCGGCGGTCGTGGACGCAGACCAGCCGGCCGTCGGCGGTCACCCGGACGTCGCACTCGACCGCGTCCGCGCCCTCCTCCAGTGCCCGGCGGTAGGCCGCAAGGGTGTGCTCGGGCAGGGCGTGCGAGGAACCGCGGTGGGCGATCACCTGGACGGGCGGCGCGGTGCGCGCCGCCGCAGGCGAGAGATCAGGGCTGGTCACGGCGTCAACGATAAGCGTCGGAAGTGAAGCGGAAGCGAAGACGGCCCCAATCCGCGGGGCCGTCTTCGGGTGCGGGCGGGCGGTCAGCGCCGGCCGCGGGTCAGCGGCGTGAGCGCCCAGGTGGCCAGCGCGGGCACCAGGAAGCCGAACAGCGAGGCCGAGGTCCACTCCTGCGGGGTGAAGTGCAGGGCCTCCTGGACGGAGGTCCAGAAGTCCGTCCACCAGCCGGCGATCGCGGTCGGCGCGATCAGCTGGTACACCGCGAAGCCGAGCGCCCACGGCAGCAGCATCAGCCAGCGGGACGGCGCGTCGGCGGCGAGGTTCCAGCCGCGCCGGCCGGCGCCGAGGAAGTAGTCCACCGCCAGCACCGCGAACATCGGCACGAAGACCGAGCCGATCAGGCCGAGGAAGGCGTAGTACGAGTCGGTGAACTCGGTGATCTGCAGCGCCAGGACGGTGATCAGCAGGCCGGTCGCGCCGGTCAGCACCCGGCGGTCGACCTTCGGCAGCAGGTTGTGGACCGACATCGCGGTCGAGTAGACGTTGGCGAAGGACTGGTCGGTCTCGCGCAGCACCAGCACCAGAAGGAAGAGCCAGCCGGCCCAGACGCCCAGGAACGAGTCGAAGATCCTGGTCGCGTCACCGTCCGCCTGCAGCAGCGCGAACAGGCCGAGCACGTAGCACCAGACCTGGGCGATCGTGTAGCCGGAGAAGCTGCCCCAGAACGCCGCCCGCGGGGTGCGGGAGTGGCGGGTGTAGTCGGCGGCCAGCGGCACGAAGGAGATCGAGACGGCGATCATCGCGTCGGTGGCCCTGAGGAACCCGTGCCAGTTGCCCGCGCCCGGGTCCGGGACGCCGTGGCGGCCCAGCTGGACGGTGAAGTACACCATCGCGACCGCCACGGCCGCGGCGACGAAGCGGCGCAGCACCGCGATCGCCCCCAGCGGCCAGATGGTCAGCGCGGTGGTCACCGCGCCGGCCAGCACCACGAACACCCAGCGGTAGCCCTCGGTGTGCGCCACGGTCTGCGCGCCCATCGCGATGACCAGCAGCTCGTACACGCCCCAGCCGATGCACTGGACGATGTTCAGCACCGTGGGCACGTACGAGAGCCTCGTCCCGAACAGCCCGCGCAGGTTGGCCATCGCGGGCGCGCCGGTGCGGGCCCCGATCAGCGCGGCGACGCCGAGCATCGCGGTGCCGACCACCGTGCCGGCCACGATCGCGGTCACCGCGGCGGCCAGCGACAGCTCGCTGCCGGGGGCGCCGAGCACGGTGGCGGCGGTGGTGAAGCCGATCAGGCTGACGCCGAGGTTCATCCAGAGCGCGAAGTGGTCCCGGAAGCGCAGGGTGCGCGGCGGCTCGGTGTCCAGCACGAGCGGGGCCTCCACCCGCTCGCCCCGGCCGTCCCGCTCCGGGCGGTCCAGCACCGCGGTGGAACCGCCGGCGGAGGCCGTGGCGTCGGAGTGAACGGTCGTGGACGACTCGGGGAGATTCTTGGACGCGGGCGCGCCCGAAGAAGAGGATGGCGAAGCAGACGGCATGGCCGATACTCCCTACGCCGGCATTACCCGGACAGGTTCCGGCGGTCTGCGCCCCCTCGACGGTCCGGCCACGGAGCCCGTGGCGTACGGTCGACCGGCGCACTCTCAGCCTGGTGGGTCCAAGCTCCCGCGTGTCAGTTTGGAGCGACAGGCTAACCGCCCAGGTGGGGAACGCCAAGGCCGTGGTCCCGGCGGTCCGCATCGCGGGACGGCGCGCCGTCGGCGCGGGGGCGCGGCAGGGGGTTGCGCGGGGGGCGCCGCGGTGGCTCCGGCACGTGCTGTTGGACCGGGCTAAGGATTCTTATGAGTTCTTCAGAAGGGTCCTTACGACAATCGAATCGGGTGTGCGAAAAACTATGGTTGTTGGTCCTGTCAGCTATGGAGGTCGTCCGTGAGCACCGAGCGCGAGGTTGGGTCCACCGGGCCGCAGGGGGAGCAGCCCTCCGGCCAGGGGGTGGTTGGTCCCGTTCCTGACGGTTCGGCGCAGTTCGCGCCCGCCCCCGCAGCGGCGCCCGAGGCCGACTACACGCTGGCCGAGGCCGCGCCCGCCGCCCCGGCGGCCGGCGGGTCCACGCCGACGCTGGCGTTCAGCAAGGTCAGCGCCCCCGAGCCGGCCGTCCCGGCCGCTCCGGCCGCCGCCCCGGCCGTGGCCGACACCGGGTACATCGACGCCCCGCCGCCGGTCCTGCCGCCCGCCGCGCCGGCCGGCTACCCGTACGCGGCGCCCGCTGCCGCGGCCCACGACCCGTACGCCGCCCCGGGTGCGCCCGCCGCCCCCGGCGCGACCGGTCAGCACCACCCGTTCGGCGCCGGCCAGCCGCTCGGCGGCTGGGGCGCGCACGACGTCACCCCCGGTGCCCCCGGTGGCCCCGCCGGCCCCGGCTACCCGGGCGGCCCGCTCGGCTACCCGTCCGACCTCCCCGGCGCCCCCGGGCCCGGCGGCCCGCGCAAGAAGCGCGGCGGCCTGGTGGCCCTGATCGCCGCCGTCGCCCTCGTCGCCGGTGTGGCCGGCGGCGCGGTGGGCGTGACCGTCGCCGACCGCGACGGCAGGAGCGTCGCCTCCGCGGACGACCACCGCAGCACCACCGTCCAGGCCAGCAGCCCGCAGAAGAACGAGCCCGCCCCCGGTTCGGTGGCCGGCATCGCGCAGAAGGCGCTGCCCAGCGTCGTCACCATCAAGGCCCAGGGCAACGGCGAGTCCGGCACCGGCACCGGCTTCGTCTTCGACACCGAGGGCCACATCCTCACCAACAACCACGTCGTCGCGCCCGCCTCGAACGGCGGCAAGCTGACGGTCAAGTTCGCCGACGGCAGCTCCTACGCCGCCTCCGTGCTCGGCCGCGCCGAGGGCTACGACGTCGCCGTGGTGAAGCTGGACACCCCGCCCAAGGGCAAGCTGACGCCGCTTCCGCTGGCCGACTCCGACAAGGTCAACGTCGGCGACTCCACCATCGCCATCGGCGCCCCGTACGGCCTGGAGTCCACCGTCACCACCGGCATCATCAGCGCCAAGGACCGCCCGGTCGCCTCCGGCGACGAGACCGGCGCCCAGTCCTCGTACATGAACGCCCTTCAGACCGACGCGTCGATCAACCCCGGCAACTCCGGCGGCCCGCTGCTCGACTCCACCGGTGCGGTGGTCGGCATCAACTCGGCGATCCAGTCCAACACCTCCAGCACCGGCCGGGCCGGCAGCATCGGCCTCGGCTTCGCCATCCCGATCAACCAGGCCAAGTGGGTCGGCGAGACCCTGATCAAGACCGGCAAGCCCGTCTACGCCAAGCTCGACGTGCTCCGCAACGACGACTACAAGGGCGAGGGCGCGCAGATCCAGACCCGCGACATCCAGGGCACCCCCGCCGTCACCCCCGGCGGCGCGGCCGACAAGGCCGGCCTCAAGCCGGGCGACGTCATCACCAAGCTCGGCGGCGTCCCGATCGACAACGGCCCCGCCCTGGTGAGCCGCATCTGGACCCACAAGCCCAACGAGACCGTCGACGTCGAGTACACCCGCAACGGCCAGACGTTCACCACCAAGGTCACCCTCAGCGAGCGCGTCGGCGACAACTGACCGCCGCCTCCGAAAACCGTGTGCACCGAACCCCGCCGAAACCGTTAGGCTGACCTCCGCCTGGAGAGCTGCCCGAGCGGCCTAAGGGAACAGTCTTGAAAACTGTCGTGGCGTGACCCGTCACCGTGGGTTCGAATCCCACGCTCTCCGCTGGTAGGAGAAACCACCTGCTCAAGGCGGGTGCCGGAAGGATCCGGCACCCGCCTTTTGCGTTCCCTGGGGCGGGGCGGGGGGCGGAATTCACCTGAACGGGGGGTTTGGGGCGGAGGTGTCCTCGGGGTGGAGGCGGGGTCTCGTGTGTCGGGGGTAAGGGGCGGACTGCCCTGGGCCCGGCGAGGAGAGACAGATGGCCTGGTACCCCGGCGCGGAGAAGATGGAGCTCCAGCCCGAGTCGGACGCGCAGCCGGCGATCGTGCCGACGCAGGTGATCTTCCACAGCATCGCGGCGCCGTGGACGCCGCGGCGGATGTACGAGTACTGGCGGGACTCCACGAACCTGGAGTCGCACTTCGGGGTCGGCTACGACGGGGCGGTCGGCCAGTTCGTCGGGACGCAGACGCGGGCCGACGCCAACTACCGGGCCAACCGGCGGGCGGACGGGACCGGGGCGGTGAGCGTCGAGTCGGCCAGCAACGACCAGCACACCGACCCGTGGACGGACGCGCAGGTGGCGGCAATGGTCGCGCTCGGAGCCTGGCTGCACCGGCAGCACGGCATCCCGGTGCGGGTCTGCCGGAGCACGGACGACCCCGGCTTCGGGTACCACCGGCTGTTCCCGGACTGGTCGGACGGCGGCACCGCCTGCCCCGGTGACGCCCGGGTGCGGCAGTTCCACGACCTGGTGCTGCCCGGCATCGACGCCTTCGTGGGCGGCGGGGGCGGGACGGGCACCCCGCTGCCGCCGCCGCGGTCGGACGGTGCGCCGGCCCGGTACCGGGTGACCGTCAACGGGCTGGAGTACGGGTACGGCGCGCACGGCCCGCAGGTGCGGGAGGTGGGCGAGGCGCTGGTGGCGGCGGGCCACGGCTCGCACTACACGGCCGGTCCGGACGAGGAGTGGCGCGACGCCGACACCCTCAACTACCAGGACTACCAGCACGGTCTGGGCTACACCGGGTCCGCCGCGGACGGCGTACCCGGGGAGGAGTCGCTGCGCCGGCTGCTCGGGCGGCTGCCCTCGCCGCGCCGGGTCTCGCTGGCCCACGTCGTCGCGGCGGCCCGTACCGACCCCGGCGCGGAACAGGGGCACCAGACCTACGGCGGCGAGGTCCGGATCGTCGAGCAGGCGCTGGCCGACGAGGGGTTCCTGGAGCAGCGCTGGGTCGACGGCTCGCTCGGCACCAGGACGGTGCAGGCGTACGCCGCCTTCCAGCGCAGCCTCGGCTACTCGGGGACGGACGCGAACGGCATCCCCGGGCAGCGCAGCCTGCGGGAGCTGGGCCAGCGACGGGGGTTCGACGTGATCGACTGAGCCGGCCCCGGGGAGCCCGGCCCCGGGTGCGGATCCGGCGCTTGACCATGACACCGTGTCAGGGGCTGCACTGGAGGCATCATGTTCAACATCGGAGACTTCGCCAAGCACGGCCGGGTGTCGGTCCGCATGCTGCGCCACTACGACGCGATCGGCCTGCTGCGCCCGGCCCGGGTCGACCCGGTCAGCGGCTACCGGTCCTACGAGGCCGCCCAACTCGCCCGGCTCAACCGCGTCATCGCGCTCAAGGACCTCGGCTTCACGCTGCAGCAGGTCCTGGACGTCCTGGACGACCGGGTGGACGCGGGTGAGCTGCGCGGGATGCTGCGGCTGCGGCGGGCCGAGCTCGCCGCGGCGATGGCGGCGGACGCCCAGCGGCTGGCCCGGGTCGAGGCGAGGCTCCGGACGATCGAGAGCGAGGGAAGCATGCCTGAGCACGATGTCGTGGTGAAGCGGGTGCCGCCGGTCCGGGTGGCGGAGCTGACGGCCGTGGCGGCGAGCTACGAGCCGGAGGACATCACGCCGGTGATCGGCCCGCTGTTCGCGGAGCTCTGCCGGCGGGTGGCGGAGGCCGGGGTGGCCGGGACCGGCCCGTCGGTGGCCCGGTACGAGGACACGCCCGAGGGGGACGGCTCGGTGCTGATCCGGGTGGCGATCCCGGTCGGTGCGTCGGTGGAGTCCGCGGTGGAGCACGGCTTCGCCGTGGTCGACCTGCCGGAGATCGAGGAGGCGGTGACCGTCGTGCACCGCGGCTCGATGGACGACGCGCTGGGCGCCTTCCAGACGCTCGCCCGGTTCATCGACCAGAACGGTTACCGCTCGACGGGGTACGCGCGGGAGCTGTACCTGGAGTGCCCGGAGTCCACGGCGGACTGGGTGACCGAGCTTCAGGAGCCGGTGGTCCGCGCCGGGTAGGGCGCGGGCGGGCGGGGCCGTGCTGCCGCCGCCGTGAGGCGGTCGGCGGCGGCCGGTCCGGGCGGTGGTCGCTCCGGGCGCGGTAGGTCGGCGGCTTGCCCTCGACCAGGTCGAGGGTCCTACCGTCGGCGGGCATGGCGACGAGCACCGACCCCGGTCCACGCACCCCGTCCACCGGCACCCCGTCCAACGGGCCGGTACCCAACGGCACCCCGTCCAACGGCACCCCGTCCACCGGGCCGGTACCCGCCGGCCCGGCATCCGACGCCGGCGGGCCGGCCCGCCCCGGGGCACCCCGCCCCGGGGCACGGCCGGCCGCGCTGCCGGGCCGGTACCTGCTCTGGCTGGGCGGGGTCCAGGTCGGCCTGCTCGGGGACGCCGCGCTCTACTTCGCCCTGGGCTGGGCCGCGTCCGCGCACGGCGGCGGCGCGGCCGGCCTGGTGCTGACCGCGATCACGCTGCCCCGGACGGCCCTCGTCCTGCTGGGCGGCGCCGTGGCGGACCGGTTCGGGGCGCGCCGGGTGATGCTCGCCGGGGACACCGTGATGCTGGCCGCCACCCTCGTGCTCGCGGGGGCCGCGTCCGGCCGGGACGTCCCGTTCGGGCTGTTGGTGGCCGCCGCGGCGGTGATCGGCACCGTCGACGCGTTCTACCTCCCCGCGAGCGGCTCGATGCCGCGCCGGCTGGTGGGCGCCGAGCGGCTGCCCCGCGCGCTCGCACTGCGCCAGGCGGGCGGCCAGGTGGCGGCGCTGTTCGGGGCGCCGCTCGGCGGGGTGCTGGTCGCCCTGGGCGGGCTGTCCGGGGCGGCGCTGGCGGACGCGGTGAGCTTCGGCGTCGTCCTGCTGGTGCTGCTGCGGGTCCGCCCGGCGGAGGCGGCTCCGGCGCGGTCGGCCGGCGCGTCGGGGCTGCTCCGGGAGGCGGCGGCCGGTGTCCGGCTGGCGGCGGGGGACCCGCTGCTGCGGGCCTCCCTGCTGTTGACCGGGGCCGCCGCCGGGGCGCTGCTGCCGGTGGTGTCGCTGCTCGTGCCGCTGCTGGCCCGGGCGCACCACTGGGGCGCCGGCGCGGCCGGCCTGGTGGGCGGCGGTGAGGGGGCCGGGGTGCTCGTGGTGGCGGCCGTGGTCGCCTGGCGGGGCGGCCTGCGGCGGGCCGGGGTCGGGGCGGCGGCCGGGCTCTGCACGGCGTCGGCGGGGATCGCGGTGCTGGCCTGGGCGCCCGGCGGGCCGGTCGCGGACGCGCCGGTGCTCGGCGGCGCCGTGCCGGGTGCGCTGCTTGCGGTCGCGGGCGGGGTGGTGCTCGGGGCGGGCGCGGGCCTGTTCGCCTGCCACCTGGGGCCGCTGGTGCTGGGGGCCGCGCCGACCACCCACCTCTCCCGGGTGCAGGCCCTGCTGACGCTGGTGCAGAGCGGAGCGCTGGTGCTCTCCACCGGTCTGCTCGGGGTCCTCGCGGACACGGCGGGCGCTCGCCTGCCGGCCCTGCTCTGCGCGCTCGCCACCGGCGCGGCGGGCCTGGCGGCGCTCGCCTCCCCGACGCTGCGCCGGGCCTGAACCGTGGCCGGGCGGACCTCCGGTCGGTCCCGGGCGGAGCACCGGTCGCCGGCGCAGCACCCGCCCCGGGCGCCCCGCCCCGGTCACCCGCCCCGGGCGCCCCGTCCGGGACGGCGTACTTGCCGGTCGTGCACCCGCCGGGCAGAGTGCCACCGAAGACGATGGGCCGCGTACGACCGGGCCGCGCACGAGTGGCGCGCCCGCGGCCCGACGGCGTACGGACTGGGCGGTGCCGGCCCGGGCGATCACCGGGTTCCGCGGCGCCGGACGAGCGGAGGCGGCGATGAGTGATCTGACGGACCGGCTGGCACAGGGCCTCCCGCACGGTGGGCTGGTGGTGGACCCGGACGTGATGGCCGCCTACAGCCACGACATGGCCGGCTTCTGCACTGCCGGCACCCCGGCGGTGGTGGCGTTCCCGGAGACGGTCGAGCAGGTGCAGCACATCCTGCGGACGGCGACGGACCTGCGCGTCCCCGTGGTGCCGCAGGGCGCCCGGACCGGGCTCTCCGGCGCGGCCAACGCCGTGGACGGCTGCATCGTGCTCTCCATGGTGAAGATGAACCGCATCCTGGAGCTCGACCCGGTGAACCGGATCGCGGTCGTCGAGCCCGGTGTGGTGAACGCCGAACTCTCGCGGGCCGCAGCAGGGTTGGGCCTCTCCTACCCGCCGGACCCGTCCAGCTGGGAGTCCTGCACGATCGGGGGCAACATCGGCACCGGCGCGGGCGGGCTCTGCTGCGTCAAGTACGGCGTCACCAGCGAGTACGTGCTCGGGCTGGACGTGGTGCTGGCGGACGGGCGGCTGCTCTCCACCGGTCGCCGGACGGCGAAGGGCGTGGCCGGCTACGACCTGACCCGGTTGCTGGTCGGCTCGGAGGGCACGCTGGGCGTGGTGGTCCGGGCGGTGGTGGCCCTGCGGCCCGCTCCCGCACCGCAGCTGGCACTGGCCGCGGAGTTCCCGAGCGCGGACGCGGCCGGGGCGGCGGTCTGCGAGGTGATGGCGCGGGGCCTCACGCCGTCGCTGATGGAGCTGATGGACGCGGTGACCGTCCGGGCGGTCAACGAGCTCGGGCAGATGGGCCTGCCGGAGTCGACCCAGGCGCTGCTGCTGGTGGCCTTCGACGGACCGGACCCGGCGGGCGAGTTGGCCGCGGTGGGGGAGATCTGCCGGGCGGCGGGGGCGACCGAGGTGGTGCCGGCCGAGGACCAGGCGGAGTCGGAGCTGCTCCTGGAGGCGCGGCGGCTGGCGCTGCCGGCGCTGGACCGGCTGGGCACCACGATGATCGACGACGTGGCGGTGCCGCGCTCCCGGCTGGCCGAGATGCTGGCCGGGGTGGCGGAGATCGCCGAACGGCACGCGCTGACCATCGGGGTGGTGAGCCACGCCGGCGACGGCAACACCCACCCGATCGTCATCTTCGACGCGGACGACCCCGAGGAGTCGGCCCGGGCCCAGCGCTCCTTCGACGAGATCATGGCGCTGGGGCTGGAGCTGGGCGGCACGATCACCGGGGAGCACGGGGTCGGCCTGCTGAAGCGGGAGTGGCTGGCGCGCGAGCTGGGGCCGGTGGCCCTGGAGCTGCAGCGGCAGCTGAAGGCGGTCTTCGACCCGCTGGGCATCCTCAACCCGGGCAAGGCGGTCTAGGCCCCTTTCTCCGGTGGGATGAATGTGATGGTGGAACAGTCGCAGAATGGCTGGATTTATCGACATGGGAAGGTGACTCACCCTTGAGGGGGCGCATTCGCCGGTGCTCTGCGCCGCGATGGTGCGCCCGGTGGTGCGTGTGCCCTCCGTGCGCCGCCTCCCGAAGCTCCTCCGTGTCCGACCGTTCGGGCGAAATCCCTGGTGGGCGGCGGTGTGTCGGCGCGTTCTCCGCCCCGGGTCCCGTTATTCGCCGGCGCCTTGGATATCACGCTAAAGGGCGAAGATGCTGCGGCGTGGTGGCGCTTTGTCGATTTGTTGCGGAAGTCTGTCTCTCGGCGTCGCAGCCCGCAGGTGTTCGTCTGGCCGGCGAACTCCCGCACCTCATGCAGGAACGCACCACCTTGCACGATCGAACGATCACGAAATCATGATGTACAGCTTTTTGGAGGGCACCCATGGCTCGCATCCGGACCCGCCGGCTGGCCGGTCTTCTGTGCGTCGCACCACTCGCGGCCGGTCTGCTGCTCGCGGGAGCCGGCTCCGCCGCCGCCGACAACGGCGCGGCGGCCAACGACGGCTCCAATAGCAGCGTGGTGTCGAACGTCGGGACGGGCAACGTCTTCGGCCCGGTCGACGGCAACTACGTCTCCACCCAGCAGACGGCCACCGGCTCCGGTGCCTCGAACCAGGCCAACACCCTCGCGGTGAAGGACAACTCGGGCGCGATCCTGGTCGGCCAGGCCAACAAGAACGTCAACATCGTCTTCGCCCCGGTCTTCAACTGACCGGCCCGGGTCCCACCGACGGCGGGGGCGCCTGAGGTGGAACGGCCGCGGGTGGGCTGAGCATCCGCGGTGGGCCCGGGGCGGCTCCGAGCGGCCGGAAGGCGCTCGCACGGCCGCAGCAGGGGACGATCCGACGCAGGGAACGATCCGGGTCAGCGGAAAGGGTCACCGCGAAACCGGCCTCGTGGGCGGTGCCGTCGACGGCACCGCCCACGAGTGCGTCCGGGGTCCGTGTGTTCGGACCCGAACGCCCGGCGCCGCTGGGCGGGTGCGCCACCCGCGGCCGACCGGCCAGGGTGGCCGCGGCGCCGTCACCCCGCGGCGGTACGGTTGCGCTCCGACAGCGCAAAACCCGCGCCCGGGGCCCGACGGCCGGGCCCGCGCGGGGCTGCGGCCGCGGCAACCGGAAGGAAGGGCGCGATGGCAGCGGAGGAGGCGGGCCTCAACGGTCCGGGCGAGGCCAGGCCTGCGCCGGGACCCGACCCGAGGTCCGGGGCGAGGTCCGAGACCAAGCCGGAGGCGAGGCCCGAAGCCAGGTCCGTGCCCGAGCTGTTGCTCGGCCGCCCGCCGATGGCCCGTCCACTGCCCTCCTTCGACGCCGAGGCGGCGCCCGGCGAGCCCGGCCCGCTCTTCGTCGACTGGCTGGCCACCGCCCTCGCGGCCGGTGCGCTGGACCCGCAGGTCGCCACGCTCTCCACGGTCGACGCCGACGGCATGCCGGACGCCCGCGTCCTGGTGCTGCGCGACGTGGACGCCGCCGGCACGGGCTGGGTCTTCTCGGCCGCCGCCGACAGCCCGAAGGGGCGGCAGCTGGCCGACCACCCGGCCGCCGCGCTCACCCTCTACTGGCCCCAGCTCGGCCGCCAGGTGCGGGTCCGCGGGACGGTCGAGCGGGCCGCGGACCAGGTCGCCGGGGCGGAGTTCGCCACCCGCTCCCCGGCCGCCCGGGTCGGGGCGCTGGTCGGCCGGCAGAGCGAGCCGCTGGGCTCGCTGGCCGAGTACGACGAGGCGGTCGCGGTCGCCCGCCGCCGGCTGGAGGCCACCCCGGACGCCGTGGCGGCCGGGCACGCGGTGTACACGCTCTGGGCGAACGAGGTGGAGTTCTGGCAGGGCGACGCGGACCGCCGCCACGTCCGGCTCCGTTACACCCGGACGGGACCGGTGCGCGCCCCGGAGTGGTCGCGCACGCTGCTCTGGCCGTAGGGCGCGCCGACCGCAGGGCCGGGCGGGCCGAGGTGGCCGGGCGGGGCGGGGTGCTGCCGGGCGGGGCCGGGGTACGAGGGGTGGGCGTTCCGGCGGACCCGCCCCGCCCAGGTCCCCACCGGGCGTCAGCGCCGTCCGGTCAGCGCCGTCCGGTCAGCGTGGCGCCCACACTGGCGGCCACCACGCAGCCGATCCCGGCCAACTGGGCCGCGCCCAGCAGCTGACCCAGCACCACCAGGCCGACCAGCGCGCTGACCGCCGGCTCCAGGCTGACCAGCACGCTGAACACCCGCTGCGGCATCCGCCGCAGCGCCGTCATCTCCAGCGCGTACGGGATCACCGGCACCAGCAGCGACACGCCCGCGACCGAGAGCAGCAGCACCAGCGGCGAGGCGCCCGGCGCGGTCAGCCCGTCCCAGGCCTGGCCGAGCCCGAACGGTGCCAGCGCGAGCGCTCCCACCGTCATCGACACCGCCAGCCCCTGGAAGCCCTGGAACGCGGCGCCGACCTTGTCGGTGAACAGGATGTAGGCCGCGTAGCAGGCGGCCGCTCCGAACGCGTACGCCAGTCCGACCGGGTCGAGCGACGACCCGCCGCCGTCCTCGCCGAGCAGCGTCAGCAGCGCCACGCCGCCGGCCGCCAGCAGGGCCCAGACCAGATGGCTGGCCCGCCGGGCGAAGACCAGCGCCACGGCGAGCGGGCCGAGGAACTCGATGGTCGCGGCGGTGCCCATGGGCAGCCGGTCGATCGCCCCGGCGAACAGGAACGTCATCCCCGCGGAGGCCACCCCGAGCAGGGCGGCGGCGGCCAGGTCGCGCGGGCGGCGGCCGCGCAGCGTCGGCCGGGTGGCGGCGAGCAGCACCACCGCGGCGAAGCCCAGCCGGAGGAAGGTCGTGCCGCTGACCCCGAGCGGGCCGAACAGCGGCTTGGACAGGGCGATGCCGAGCTGGACCAGCAGCATCGCGGCCAGACAGAGAAGCGGCGCCGGGATTCGCTCCGGGCGCCGCAGGAACTTCGGGGACCGCCGGCCGGTCGGCACGGCGGACGGTGCTTCCGGTGGCAGCTCCGAGCCGGGCGCCCCGCCTCGTCGCCAGCCACCGCGCTCGCCGGCGGGCTCGCCCTTGGGAGCGGGCGGCATGGCAAGGGCCTCGGCGGCGGAGGCCGGCGCCGGAGCGGTGGTTTCGCTGAGGTTGGGCGTGGGCATGCTGGCGAGTTTGCCGTAAGGAGTCAGCCAGGGGCAAGCTCGTTACAATTATCGGGACGGATGCGGACGGGTGCCCCCGAAAGGGTGGGCTTCCCCGGTGGTCGCGGCGCGGTTGCCGCAGCGGCCCGACGGTCCGTCAGTATCAAGGCCGGGTGCGCTATCTCCGCTCGACGGCCATGGCCGCCGCCTCCCTCGTCCTGCTGCTGGCCGTCGACGGACCGGGTGCGGGCGCCGCGGAGACCGTCACGATCGCCGCCGCCGTCCCGCGCGTCCGGGCCACCGTCCTGCCGGACCGGGCCGGTCCCCCCGCCGGCCGCGACACCTACCGCGGCGCCGCCTTCGACGCGTGCACCGCACCGCCGCTGGAGACGCTGCGGGCCTGGCGCGGCGCCTCCCCGTACGGCGCACTCGGCATCTACACCAGCGGGAGCCAGCGCGCCTGCGCCCAGCCGCAGCTGACCGCCGGCTGGGTCCGCCGGGCGCGCGCGACGGGCTGGCGGTTCCTCCCGGTGCACGTCGGGCTGCAGGCGCCGTGCAGCGAGCTCGGGAGCAAGCCGTTGCGGATCGACCCGGCCCGCGCCGTCCAGCAGGGGCGCCAGGAGGCCGCCGAAGCGGTGCGCGGCCTGCGCGCCCTCGGACTGGGCGGGGGCAGCCCGGTCTTCCTCGACATCGAGGCCTACCCGCTGCGCGATCCGGCCTGCGGCCAGGCCGTCGTGGACTTCGCGCTCGGCTGGACCCAGGGCCTGCACGGCGCGGGCTTCCGGTCCGGCTTCTACTCCAGCCTCGACTCCGGCATCGCCGATCTCGCCGCCGCGGCCCGCGCCGGGAGCTCCCCACTGCCGGACACGCTCTGGTACGCGCGCTGGAACGACCGCGCCGACACGGTCGGCGAGGGCCCGCTCACCCCGGACCTCTGGGCGAACCACCAGCGCGTCCACCAGCACCACGGCAACGTCGAGGAGACGTACGGCGGCGCCACGCTCGTCATCGACCGGAACGAGGTCGACACCCCGCTGGCGAGTTGACGCACCGACGGGGCCGGGTCGGGTCCGGCGGGGCGGATAGGGTGGCCCGTCGACCCGATCGAGGTCGGCTCGGTCAAGGACGGGGGACGGGCATGACGGACCAGGGGTACGGCGGGAGAGCGGGCGGGAACGGCGGCGCGCCGCCACCGAACCCGTACGCGCAGGGCGGCTCCTACGGCCAGGGGGCGCCGAACCCGTACGGCGGGTCCGCTCCGAACGGGCAGGGCGCGCCGAACCCGTACGCGCAGGGCGGCCCCTACGGTCAGGGGGCGCCGAATCCGTACGGCCAGCCGTACCCGGCCCCGGCCCCGGCCCCGGCCAACCCGTACGCGCAGCCGCTCCCGCCGCAGCCGATCCCCTCGCAGGCGGCGCCCGTCGCCCAGCCCGCGCCGGCGCAGCAGCCCGCGCCTGCGCACCGGCCGACGCCCGCGCCGCAGCACCCGGCTCCGGTCGGTGCGGGTGGCCCGATCGGCCACTACCCGGGCCCGGCGCCTCGGCGCAACCCGGTCGCCGTGCTGCTGCAGTTCACCCTGCAGTGGATCTACGCGCCGCTCTGGATCGCCGCCCTGGTGGCGCTGTTCGCGCTCCTGCTCTGGAGCGGCGGCGGAGGCCCGTCCGCGCCCAACTCGGACGCCTGGCTGAAGGTCAACCGCACCTTCATCCCGCCGCGCCGACTCAAGGCCGAGCTCACCGGCAAGCCGGAGGACTGGGAGCGCTACGTCACCCCGATCCTGGAGCGGCGGATCCGCGACGCCGAGCAGAAGCACGCGTTCGGCGCCGGCGATGTCGCGGAGGACTTCTCCCGGGTGATGCACGTCAAGCTCGCGGTGCGCCTCTACCGGGGGCTCGGGGCGGCCGGCGTGGTGCGGATCGCCGAGCGGTACGGCTGGCACGGCGGGGCGAGCGACGAGGGCCGGGTCCGGGTCCGCCGGGTCTTCCCGGCGCCGGCCCCGGTGGCCGTGCCCGGCCCACTGGACCCGCCGGCGGCCCCCGGTACGCCGTGGGGACCGCAGCCGAGCCGGCCGGCGGTGCTGCTGCCCTTCATGCTGGTGCTGCAGATCGCCTACGTGCCGCTCTGCGGGGTGCTCGGCCTTCTGCTGTTCTGGGGGCGCCACGCCCGGCCGGACTACTGGGACCGCTGGGGTGCCCGCTGGGCGGTCGGCCCGCGCGCCTTCTGGGCGGAGCTGACCGGCAGTTCCGCGGCTTGGGACCGCCACATCCGGCGCATCCTGAAGCCCGACCGGGGCGCGCCCAGGAAGAAGGCCGACGAGCCCGGGGTGCCGTCGCCCGTCATCCGGGCGGTCGTGCCCGCCCGGACCCGGGTCAACCTCGCCACCTACCGCGGCGCCGGCGCCCAGGAGGTGCTGCGGATCGCCGCGGAGCAGGGCTGGGTGCTCGACCCGGCGTACACACCCGAGCCGGAGGCCTGCGTCCGCCTCTACAAGCCGCACCGGGCCGCCTGACCGGGCCGCCTGACCGGTCGTCATGCCGGCCGCCCAGGGCCCTGCCGGGTTCGCCCGGCAGGGCCCCGGGCCGTTGCCGGAGGGTAAGTCAGTCCCGGAGGCCGAGGGAGAGCCAGCCGCTCCCGGCGCAGTCCCGGCAGGTCTCCGGGATGTGGCCGGTCCCCGAGCGGTCGGACCGCACGCCCAGCCGGGCCCGGGTCCGCACGCCGCCGGAACAGCACGGGCAGGGCACCTTGAACCCGGTCGGCCCCGGGTCGACCCGGCGGTCGTCTCGACTGTCACTCATGCGGCCCAGTATTCCGTGCCGCCGCCCGGCCCGGGGCACCGCCGCCGGGCCGGCCCCGCCACCGCCCGGCCCTCAGCCCGGGGCGGATCCCGCGCCGGCCAGGGCCGCAGCGAATCCGTGATCGGCACAACGGGGTCGGGATACTGACAGCGGCGAGGTGGGAGGGGCACAATCGGGCTCGACTGCCCGCGTTACCCACCAGTAGCAGGTGCCGTCGCAGCCGCAGTGCCGCCCGGTCAAGGAGGACCCGTGTTCAGCACGATGCAGGACGTACCGCTCACCGTCGCCAGGATCCTCACCCACGGCGCGACCGTCCACGGGCGCTCGACCGTCACGACCTGGGACGGGACGGGGCCGGTGGTCCGGACGTACGCCGAGGTCGGTGCGCGCGCCGCGCAGCTGGCGTGCGCCCTGCGGGACGAGCTCGGCGTCACCGGGGACGACCGGGTGGCCACGCTGATGTGGAACAACGCCGAGCACCTGGAGGCGTACCTCGCGGTGCCGTCGATGGGGGCGGTGCTGCACACGCTCAACCTGCGGCTGCCGGGGCACCAGCTGTCGTTCATCGTGAACCACGCCGCCGACCGCGTGATCATCGTCAACGGCACGGTGCTCCCGCTGCTGGCCGCCGTGCTGCCCCAGCTCAACCCCACGCTGAAGCACATCGTGGTCACCGGCCCCGGCGACCGGTCCGTCCTCGACGGCTTCGCGGGCACCGTGCACGACTACGAGGAGCTCATCGCCGACCGGCCGACCGAGTACCCCTGGGCGACCGACATCGACGAGCGCCAGGCCGCCGCGCTCTGCTACACCTCCGGCACCACCGGCGACCCGAAGGGCGTGCTCTACAGCCACCGCTCGGTCTACCTGCACTGCCTGCAGGTCAACACCGGCGACAACTTCGCCCTCACCCCGCGCGACCTCGCGCTGCCGGTGGTCCCGATGTTCCACGTCAACGCCTGGGGCCTGCCGCACGCCGCCTTCATGTCCGGCGCCGACCTGCTCATGCCCGACCGCTTCCTCCAGCCGAAGCCGATGGCGGAGATGATCTCCGCGCTCCAGCCGACCGTCAGCGCCGCCGTGCCGACCATCTGGAGCGGCCTGCTGGACGAGCTGGACGGGGGCGACTACGACACCTCCAGCCTGCGCATGGTGGTCATCGGCGGCTCGGCCTGCCCGCCGTCGCTGATGAAGGGCTTCGAGGAGCGCCACGGCATCCGGGTCGTGCACGCCTGGGGCATGACCGAGACCTCGCCGCTCGGCTCCTTCGCCCAGCCGCCCGGCGGCCTCACCCCGGAGGAGGAGTGGCCGTACCGGGTCACCCAGGGCGTCTTCCCGGCGTCCGTCGAGGCCCGGCTGATCGGCCCGGCCGGCGAGCGGATGCCGCACGACGGTGTCGCGGCGGGCGAGCTGGAGGTGCGCGGCCCGTGGATCGCCGGCGCGTACTACGGCGGCGCCGGCAACGACCCGGAGCGGCCGGACGACAAGTTCGCCGAGGACGGCTGGCTCCGCACCGGTGACGTCGGCACGATCACCCCGGACGGCTACCTCACCCTCACCGACCGGGCCAAGGACGTGATCAAGTCCGGCGGCGAGTGGATCTCCTCGGTGGACCTGGAGAACCACCTGATGGCCCACCCGGAGGTCGCCGAGGCGGCCGTGGTGGCGGTGCCGGACGAGAAGTGGGGCGAGCGTCCGCTGGCCACCGTGGTGCTGCGGCCGGGCGCCACGGCCGGGCTGCCGGAGCTGCGGGCCTTCCTGGCCGGGCGGGTCGCCTCCTGGCAGCTGCCGGAGCGCTGGTCGATCGTCGAGTCGGTGCCGAAGACCTCGGTGGGCAAGTTCGACAAGAAGGTGATCCGCGCCAGCTACGCCGCGGACGAGCTGACCGTCACGCTGCTCGGCAAGGAGTAGTCGACAGAACACCTAGGGCCGGCCACCCCGGGAGGGGCGGCCGGCCCTCGGCCTTTCCGCATCCGTGCCGCGGCCGCGCTCCGGCCGGACCGCGCCGGCGGCCGTGGGCCGCGACCGTCAGCCCGCGGCGGCGACGCCCGCCTCGCCCATGGCGCCGATCCGCCCGAGCAGGTCCACGATCCGCGACTGGACGTCCGCGGTGGTCGAGCGCTCGGCGAGGAACAGCACCGTCTCGCCGGTGCGCAGCCGGGGCAGCTCGCGCGGGTCGAGGTCCACCGAGGTGTAGACGACCAGCGGGGTGCGGTGCAGCCGGTCGTTGGCGCGCAGCCAGTCCAGCAGGCCGACCCGGCGGCGGCGGATCTGGAACAGGTCCATCACCACCAGGTTGGGCTGCACGCTGCTGGCGCGGGCGACGGCGTCGTTCTCGTCCGCCGCGTGCTCGACGTGCATGCCGCGCCGCTCCAGGCTGCTGATCATCGCTGCGGCGATGTCCGGGTCGCCCTCGACCAGCAGCACGCGCGGGGCGTGGTTCTCGCCGTCGCGCGGGGCGAGCGCGCGCAGCAGGACGGCCGGGTCCGCGCCGTACGCGGCGTCCCGGGTCGCCTGGCCCAGGCCGGCGGTGACCAGCACCGGGACGCGGCTGTTGAGCGCGGCCGTGCGCAGCGACTGCAGCGCGGTCCGGGTGATCGGTCCGGTCAGCGGGTCGACGAAGAGCGCGGCGGGGAAGCCGGCCACCTGGGCGTCGACCTCCTCGCGGGAGCGGACGATCACCGGGTGGTAGCCGCGCTCCTGCAGCGCCTGCCGGGTGGCCGGGTCGGGCTCGGGCCAGACCAGCAGCCGGCGCCCGCCGTCCTCGGCGGTGGGCGCCGGCGCGGGGTGCTCGGAGGCCTCGCCGCGGCCGGCGGCGGGCAGCTCGGCCATCGGACGCGGCGCCGTGCGCGCCTCCTGCCCGGCGGACGGCTGCGGCGCGTCGCCCGCGGGCACCGGGAGGGGCGCGCCGGAGTCCTGGAGCGGGGCCGGTGCGGGCGGCAGCGGTGCGGGCGGGAGCGCGGCCGGGAAGCCGGCCTGCTCGGGACCGCCGTGCTGGTCGCGGCCCGCGCCGTCCTGCTGGTCGCCCGGTACGGCGGGCGCGAGCAGCGGGCGTGGCGGCATCAGCTCGGCCAGCCCGGTGGCGACCGGCTGCGGGCCGGCCTCGCGGCCGTCCGGTGCCGCGCCGGGGGCGGGCAGCGCGGGGCGCGCGGGCGCCAGGGCGGTGCCGGTGCCCTCGGCCGCCGCCTGCGGCTCGGCGCCGGGGCCGGGAGGGACGGCCAGCCGCCGGCGGCGCCCGGTCGGCGCGGCGGCCGGCTCCGGCGGGGCCGGGGCCGGTCCGGCGGGCAGGGCGTGCTCCAGGCCGGGGTAGTGCGGGGTGCCGGCGTCGGGGACGCCGGGGAGCGCGAAACCGCCGGACGAGTCCTCGGCGGCCGGCAGCGCGCGGCGCCGCCGGGAGGGCTTCGCCTCCGGTGCGCCGACCGCCTCCAGGCCGGTCCCGCCGGCCGGCGTGCCGCCGGCGGGGGTGCCGTCGGCCGGCGTGCCGTCGGACGGCGTCCCGTGCGCCGGAGTGCCGGCGGGGGTGTCGGAGGGGGCGGGGCCGAGTGCGAGCGGGCCGCGCGGACCGGCCGGGCGCGCCTCGGCGGCGGCCCGGTCCTCCGGGGGACCGTCGACCGGGACGGCGTACGCGGTGCCGGACCGGCCGTCGTCCTTGCCCCACGGGTCGGCCGCCTGCGGGGTTGGGCCACCGAGGCCCGGGCGCCCGTAGGCGGCGTCGTTGCCGGTGCCGTTCCACTGCTCGGGGACGGCCCGCTCGACCCGGGCCGGCGCGTGCGGCCACTGCTCGGCGCCGTCGGGGGCGGCCGCGGCACCGGCGACGACCGGGGCGGGGCCGAGGGCGATCGGGGCGCCCGCGCCGCCCGTGTCGCCCGGACCGTCCGCAGGGCCGGCGCCGTCGCCGGACGGCCGGGCCTCGGCCGATGGCTGCTCGGGGGCCGGCCGGCCGCGGCGCCCGCGCCGCTCGCCCGCCGGCTTCTCGCCGGGATCGCCGTCCGCGGGCCGGTCCGCGCGATCGGCGGCCGGGGCGGCACCGTCCGACGCCCCCTCGGCACCGTCCTCGGGCCGCTGCGCGGTGGGCAGCTGCGGGATCCCGGGCAGCTCGGGCAGGACGGCGGAGTCGCTCTCCTTGGGCCGGTCCGACCGGCCCTCGGCGCCGGCGCGCTCGGCGGCGGCCTTCGCCGCGGCCGGGTCCAGCGGCAGCTCGACGACGTACGTGGTGCCGGCCTTGCCGGGCAGCTCGTGCGGCTGGAGCACGCCGCCGTGCCGCTCGACCACCGCGCGGGCGATCGGCAGGTGGACCGGGCTGCCGCCGCGGCCGGGGCCGCGGATCTCCACCCGGGCGACGTCGCCGCGCTGGGCGGCGGCGAGCACCACCATCGGCACCTCGTTCCCGGCCGGCGCCTGCGCGGCCCCGCCGGCGGCGGGCAGACCCGGGGTCAGGCCGGGGGAGGGGAGGCCGGGGGCGGCGTCCAGCGAGAGCGTGACGCCGCTGACGTCGGCCACCAGGTGGGCCAGGGCCTGGGCGAGCCGCTGCTCGTCGGCGATCACCTCGACGGAGGCGGCGTGCACCGAGAACCGCACCCGCCCGGCGCCGACCAGCTCGCCCGCGTGCTCGACGGCCCGCCGGACCACCTTGTCCAGGGCGACCGGGACGCGCTCGGCGGGCTTCTTGCCGGTCCGCCCCTCGGCCGCGCCCGCGCCGGAGCCGGCGGACGCCCCCTCACCGGCCTCGGAGCGCTGGTGGGCGAGCACGCCGTCGATCAGCTTGCCGAACCGGCGGCACTCGTCGGCCAGCCGCCGCAGCGTCCAGTTGGCCTCGGGCCAGAGCTGGCCTGCCGGGTCGGCGGCGAGCGCGTCGATCCGCCGGTGCAGCGCGGTCAGCGCGCCGCCCAGCTCGCTCTCCAGGACGGCGGTGAGGTGCTCGTTGCGGGCGACCAGGGCCAGCTCGCGGCTGCGGTCGGTGAAGGTCATCACGGCGCCGACCAGCTGGTCGCCGTCCCGGACCGGGGCGGTGGTGAGGTCGACGGTGACCGGCCGGCCGTCCTTGCGCCAGAGCACGGTGCCGCGCACCCGGTGCTTGCGACCGGAGGTCAGGGTGTCCAGCAGCGCCGACTCCTCCAGCGCCAGCGGGGTGCCGTCGGCCCGGGAGTGCTGGATCAGCGGGTGCAGCTCGCGCCCGCCGAGCTCGCTGGCCCGGTACTCCAGGATGTGCGCGGCGGCCGGGTTGACCAGGACGCAGCGGCCCTCCAGGTCGACGCCGAGGACACCCTCGGCGGCGGCCCGCAGGATCATCTCGGTCTGCTTGTGCTGGCGGCGCAGCTCCGCCTCGACGCCGAGCCGGCTGGAGAGGTCGCGGACCAGCAGTAGCAGCAGGTCGCTCGCGGAGGGCCGGGAGCCGTCGCGGTAGGGGTCGTAGGGGACGAGCGGCGAGAGCGCGTAGCCGCGGCCGTCGCCGGAGGACGCCCCGTCGTCGGCGAAGTCGTTGCCGGAGACCTCGACCGGGAAGGTGGTGCCGTCGGTGCGGCAGGCGGTCATCCGGACCGGGCGGTCCAGCGCGTCGTCCTCACGGGCCGCGGGGCGCATCGAGCCGGGGATCCGGCTCGGATCGAACTCGGGCAGGAGGTCCAGCACGCCCATGCCGACCAGCGAGGTGCCGGGCGCCTGAAGGGCCTGGACGGCGGCGTTGTTGGCATCGACGACGGTGCCGTTGCTGTTCACCAGCAGCAACGCGTCGGGCAGGGCGTCGAGTATGGCGGCGAGGCGAGCAGCGCCTCGGATCGGCCTGCTGCTCACGTCGACAGGTCTCCTCGGCTCAGGGCAGCTCCTCCGGAGACGGCAGTATCTCATTCTTCTTTGCGGCGGGGACGACCCGCCTAGTAACGTGGTCGGTGGTTGGTGCCGAGCCTACGGGTTGTGGCATCATCACAGGCACACGGAACGGGTCCGCCCTGCGGGTCCGGTCTTTGTGGGGAGGCTTCGCCTAGTCCGGTCTATGGCGCCGCACTGCTAATGCGGTTTGGGTCTTAAAGCCCATCGAGGGTTCAAATCCCTCAGCCTCCGCCAGCCGGGAGCCCCGTCGACGATCTTGTCGGCGGGGCTTCTCGCATGTCCGGGCCGGTTCCGCGGCCCCCGGCGGGGCCGGGTCGGGAGCCCCGGGCCCGGGCCGGGCGGTGGCGGAGGCCGGATCCGGGCGGGGTCGGCGGCCGGTCGGCCGGGGGCCGGATCAATCGATTTCGCCCCGCGTCGCAGGTCATGTAATGTTGTCCCCGCACCGCCCCGGTGGCACGTTCACCAGGGCGAGCGCTCATAGCTCAACGGATAGAGCACTTGACTACGGATCAAGAGGTTGCAGGTTCGAATCCTGCTGAGCGCACCAAAACCCCGCAAGACCGGGTCCGCCCGGCACTTGCGCTCATAGCTCAACGGATAGAGCACTTGACTACGGATCAAGAGGTTGCAGGTTCGAATCCTGCTGAGCGCACCAGAGAGAAGCCCCCGGCCACCGGCCGGGGGCTTCTCCCGTTCCCGGGTGGCGGAGGTCACGCCGGCGGCCGGCCGGCCGGCCCGTGCCGGGCGCCTCCGCCGCCGAGGACGCCGGCCGTCCCGTGCCCGGCGTGCCGGGCGGGCGGGCCGTTCGAACAGATCTGCCCGATGAACGTTCAGGCACCGGGTGGCGGCATTCGGTTGCCTTCGCGGGGATTCCCGGCGATACCGGGCCCAAGGGGATGAAATGCCTCCCTTTCGGGTACATCCGGCCCTGCCGGTCGGATGCCCGCCAATCGGGTGGCAGACGGCTGTCCGCGTAGGTGTCGCGGTATGACCGGCGCAGGATCGTGATTCCGTTTTGTCCGATCTTGTGCCCAGACTGCCCGGCCATCGGCCGCCCTGGCAGCCGATACCGAAGGAGAGCCGGATGAGCCGACAGTTCTCCCGCGAGGCCGCCCCGTCCGCTCCGGCCCCGGACCGGCACGGTGCCCCGGCAGCCCGGGGGCGGCGGCTGCGCCCGGCGGCCGCCGGCGCCTCGGCGGCGCTGGCCGCCGGACTGCTGATCGGCTGGAACCCGCCGCCGTCGGCGGCCCAGCAGTCCCCCGACGGCTGGTCCGGGGAACACCGCGCCGTCCTTCCGTCCGGTCTCACCGTGCAGCTCGACTTTGCCGCCGCGCCGGGCACGGCCGTCATCGCCGAACCGGGGGAGCTGGCCGACCGTTCCGGAGGCGGCCGGGCGGCCGCGCTCTACACCGACGGACTGCGGCCCGGAGACCCCGCGCAGGCTTTCCGGATCGCGCCCGAGCGTTCGCAGGCGGACGGCTCCTGGCGCACGGTGGGCACGCTTCAGCTCACCTTCTCCCGGGCCGTCCGGAACCCCCGGCTCCACCTCTCCGGGCTCGCCGGAACGGCCACCGGAAAGGGCGGCAGCACGAGCACCGCGACCCGGCTGACCCTCACCGGCGGCTCGCCGAGCGCCCCCACCCTGGTCAACCGGACCGACTGGCCCGGCTGGACGGTCGACGGCAACACCCTCGCCCCGGCCGGCGCCGATGGCGCCGACGACGGCTCGGCAGGCTCCGCCGCCGAGGGCAGCCTGGAGCTGGTCGGCACCTTCCGCACCGCCGTCTTCCGGGTCGAGCTGCGCTCCACCGCCCGGGCCGGCAGCAGCACCCCGCCGGAGCCCCTGGACCAGGCCTACACCGTGACCCTGGACGAGGGCGTCAGCACGGCCCCGCAGGTCTACGGCAACGCCTCCCACCTGCTCTCCGACCTCTTCCTCGGTGCGGACGCGGGCGCCACGGGCCCGAACGCCCGCCGGCCCGCGACCGGCGACGGCACGGCGCCGAAGGCGGTCCCGGCCGGGGTCCCGGCCGGAGCGGACGGTGAACCGCTGGTCCAGCTCGACCACGGAGCCGGCCGGCGCAGCGTCTGGTCCAGCCCCGCGCCCCCGCAGCTCCAGCCCGGACACGGCGACTACCAGGGCGCCGACCCGGCCATCAGCTACCCCGCCGAGGCGGCGATCGGCCGCTACTACCGGCTCACCGTCCCGGTCTCGGTCGGCGGCGCGCCGGCCACCCTGGCCGGCTGGATCGACTTCGACCGCAACGGACGCTTCGACGCCACCGAGCGGGTGCAGGCCGAGCTCCAGCCCGGGGCGGACAGCGCGACCCTGGAGTGGACCGTCCCCTCCAACGCCGCGTCCGGGGAGACCTGGGCCCGGCTGCGGATCGGGCGGGACGCCGCCCAGCTGGTGCCGGCCGGCGGCTTCGCCGACTCCGGCCAGGTCTCCGACCAGCGGATCCGGCTGACGGTGGGCGCGGCCCGCCCGGAGATCGCCGCCCCGGTCGACGGCGCCGTGGTCGCCGACGCGCGCCCGCAGGTGCGCGGCGGGGGCGCGGTCGCCGGTGCGACGGTGGAGGTCCGGGACGGTGACGGGGTGCTCTGCCGGGCCCGGGTGGAGCGGACCGGCGACTGGGCCTGCCGGCCGGGCGCCCCGCTCGGTGCGGGACCGCACAGCCTGACGCCGGTCGAGACCACCAGCGGCGGCCTCGTGCTGCGCGGCGAGCCGGTCCGCATCACGGTGAAGACCGCACCGCCCGCCGCCCCGGTGCTCACCGTCCCCGAGTTCACCAACGACCCCGGCCTCCAGCTGACCGGGACCGGCGAGGCGGGCAGCACCGTGTCGGTGGTCGACGAGCCGGCCGGTGCTCGCGGTGGCCCCGCCGTCGAGCTCTGCAGTACGGCGGTGCGGTCCGACGGCGCGTGGTCCTGCCTGCCGGTGGAGAACCTGCCGGACGGGCGTCACCGGCTCACCCCGAGCGCGGTGGACGCGGCGGGCAACCGGACGACCGGCCGGGCCGCGGGGCTGGTGGTCGACACCGTTCCGCCGGACCGGCCGGTGCTGACCGTGCCGGCCGCCGGGGAGACCGTCCGGGTGGCCCGGCCGAAGCTGGCCGGGCGGGCGGAGCCGGGGGCCACGGTGATCGTCACCGCCCGTTCGGGCCGTGCGGCCTCGGCCGAGCGGATCGTGGCCTGCGGGGCCACCGCCGCCGTCGACGGCAGCTGGGTCTGTACGGCCAACCGGGATCTGGTGGACGGCGAGCAGTGGCTGGTCGTCACGGCGACCGACCAGGCGGGCAACGGGACGGCGGCCGACGCGGTCGCCGTCACGGTCCGGGCGTCGGCTCCGTCGGCCACGGCGGTTCCCGCGGCTCCGTCGGCGTCGGCTCCGGCGTCGGCCTCGGCTGCTCCGTCGGTCGCGGTGACGCCCACGGTGACGCCCACGGTGACCGTTCCCGCGGCGCCGTCGGCTCCGGCTACGTCCGCCCCCGCACCGGGCGGCGCGCCGACGGGCGGGGCGCCCTCGCCCGCGGCGTCTCCGGCCGGGGTGACGGCGTCCACGCCGCCCGCGGTGTCCCCGTCCGCTGCGTCGGCGTCCGCGTCGGTGGCGGTGCCGGTGCCCGCCGCGCCGGCCACCCCGGCTGTGGAGCCGGTGCCCGTGCCCGTGCCGCCGGGGCTGTTGCCGATCACGGTCCCCCCGGTCACCGGCACCTCGGCTCCGGACGCCTCGGCGGCACCTGCCGCGGTCGGTGCGCAACCCCCGTCGGCACCGACGGCTGCCGGCGGGACCACCTCGTCGCCGCTGCCGTCCGGGTCGCCGTCGGCCTCCCCGGCTCCTCCGGTCGCGCCGTCCGCCGTGTCGTCGCCGTCCCCCTCCTCGCCCTCGTCCCAGTCCCCGTCCCCGTCCGCTTCTCCGGTCTCGCCGTCCGCCACCCCGTCGGTGACCCCGTCCGACTCCCGGCCCGCGGCCCCGTCCACGGCTCCGGCCGCCGCTGCGGCCACCGCCACCACCCATTCGGCCACGGCCACCACCTCCGCGGCGGCGGCCGTGGCGGCCGGCCGATCGGCCGCCGAGCCGTCCCGGGCACTGGCCGCGCCGCCCGTCGATCGGCCGACCGGACCGGGGGCGGAGGCGTCGCAGACGGCCTCCGACCATTCCCGGTCGGACGGCTGGCGCGGCGGCCTCGCCGGCGTCCTGCTGCTGCTCGCCGGGGTGGGGCTGATCACCCGCCGGGTCTTCGCCCGGGGCCCCGGGCGACGACGGCGCTGAACAACTCCGACCATCCGCTCATGTGCCTGCGCGTCAGGTCCGGGCTTCGGATGATTCGTCAGGAAATGTCGACACGCTCTATCGCAAATGTCGCATTTGATGACGTATGAACTTAGCCTGACTCTGGCACTGCCCGTCAGGTCCGGGCCGCCCGTTGCGCGACACACTGAACCCGAGGATCCGTGCATGGACGTCACCCGCGACTCTTCGCAGCGACCCGACAACCTGTCCAAGGCGTCGCCCCCGGCCCCGCCGGTACGTTCCGCCTCGGGCTCCAGCCCGATGGCCAAGGCGGCCGGCGGCGCCCTGAACGGCACGGCGCGCCGGGTGGCCGGGCCGTTCGACGGCGGGCCGGTCACCACCCCTCTGGCCGTGGTCCCCGGCTCGGCGGTCACCCCCGTCGACCTGCGCGATCCGCTGGAGGCGGCGAGCCCGGAGACGGTGGAGCTGCCGGAGGCCACCCCGGGCGGTGTCGTCACCGCCGCCACCTCCCGCCGCCCCCCGCGCGCCGACCAGGCGCTGCGTGAGCACGCCGCCGCCACGCTGCCCGGCTTCGTCGCCCTGGCGGCGGTACTGCTCGGGGCGGCCGCCGTGCTGCTGGTGCTGCTGCACGACGGCGTCGTCCCGTACTGGAACGCGCTGCCCGACCTGCGCGGCGCCGCCGTCCGGGCCGGGGGCAGGGCCGGGGTGGACGCGAGGTCGATCGCCTCCGTCTCCGCCGCCGGGCTGCTGGTCATCGGCGCCCTGGCCGGGCTGCTGGCCAATGCGGGCGGCGAGACCCGGGTGCTCACCCGCTGGGGCCGCTACCGCGGCACCGTCCGGCGGACCGGCCTGGTCTGGGTCAATCCGCTGCTGCGCCGCCGCCGGGTGGACGTCCGGCTGCGGCACTGGCGCAGCGAGCCGGTCAAGGTGGTCGACCGGACCGGTACGCCGATCGTGGTCCGGCTGCTGATCGTCTGGCGGGTCAAGGACACCGCCCGGGCGCTGCTGGCGATCGAGGACCACGAGAGCTACCTGCGGGAGCAGGTGCAGGCGGTGCTGACCCGGACGGCGTCCACCCTGCCGTGCGACAGCAACGCGGCGCCCGGCCCCGCGCTGCGCGACGGCCAGTGGTTCGCCGACGAGCTGACCCGGGCGCTGGCCGCCGAGGTCGCCCCGGCCGGTCTGGAGGTCTACTCGGCGCAGCCGCTGGCGCTGGACTACGCGCCGGAGGTGGCCGAGTCGATGCGCCGCCGCCGGCTGGCCGATCTGGACGCGGGCCTGCGCACCGTGCTGGTGGACGACGCGGTGGAGGCCGCCGCACTCGCCGTCCGGCGGCTGGAGCGCGCCACTGCGCACGAACTGGACGAGGCCGCCCGCAGCGCGCTGATGGAGCAGCTGCTGGTCGCCTTCGTCGCCCCGGCCGGAGTGGCCGCTGCGGTACCGCCCCCGGCCGCCCGGGCCGGACGGAAGGAAGGACGACCGGCATGAGGATAGCCACCGGCACGGAAGCCGGTGCCGACGGCGGGATCGGGAACGCGTTCGGGACGGGCTCCGCGCTCGACCTCCCGGACGCGTTCGCGGAGGAGGTCGAGCGGGACATCGCCGCCCTCGACGCCGACGCCGCGCTGATCGGCTTCGAGGAGAGCCTCGGCAGCATCCCCGCGATCGCGGGCTGCGGCTGCCCGAACTGCGCCGCCCGGCCGCGTACCGCGCGCCCCGCGGCGGCGGCCGGTGGCGGCCGAATACACCGCGCGGTGCGAAGCACCTGCCTGGCCACCACCGTGCTGGCCGGCGCCGGCGTGGTCGGTCTGACGGCCGGGGCCGGAACGGCGCACGCCGCCCCCGGCAAGCCGGGCTGGGACGGCTCGAAGTACTGGTTCAAGAACGCCAAGGGCGAGTGGCGCTACACCAGCCACTACAGCGTCTACGCCGACCGCACCGGCCAGTCCGGCGGCTCCGAGAAGACCGCCGCGCCGGGCGGCTCCGGCACAGCGGCGACCGGCACCGGCACCCCGGCGGCCGCCTCCGACGGCTCGGCCTCCTCCGGGGGGATGCGGCAGGGCTGGGACGGCTCGAAGTACTGGTTCAAGAACGCCAAGGGCGAGTGGCGGTACACCGGCCACTACGACGTCTACCTCGACCGCACCGGCCAGTCCGGCGGCCAGGGCGGCCAGAGCGGTACGGCCTCCGCGCCGGCCGCCCCCGCGGACGGCGCGCCGTCCTCCGACCGTTACGAGACGGCGATCGACTACGCACTCGCCCAGCTCGGCAAGCCGTACGTCTGGGGCGGCAACGGGCCGTCCGGCTACGACTGTTCGGGCCTGGTCCAGCAGGCGTACCGGCGTGCGGGGATCAGCCTTCCGCGGGTGGCGGACGACCAGTACGCGGCGACCACGCCGATCGGGGCGGGGCAACTGCGCCGCGGCGACCTGCTCTTCTGGTCGGACAACGGCCGTGCCTCCGGCATCCACCACGTCGGGATCTACCTGGGTGGGAACACGTTCGTCGAGGCGCCCCGGCCGGGGAAGACGGTCCGGGTCTCCACCATCAGCCCCGGATTCCGCCCGACCCACTTCGGCCGCCCGTAGCCGACTGCGGGCCGCGACACCCCCCGGCCCGCGACACCCCCCGGCCCACGACACCCCGGGCCAGCGACAGTCGGGGTCCGAAACACCCCGGGCCCCGGCGGGACGATTCCCGCCGGGGCCCGGGTGCGTTCGCCCGCCCGCCCGGCGCCCCGGACCACGACCGGCAGCCGGCCGGGTCGGTGGGCATTGCGTGATCGGGAAGGACTTCACACGTCAGTCGCCCCGGTGTTGCACGGCCGGCGGGTGAAGGCCTGGTGGAGGGTGCCGTCGAAGGGCCCCGCAGGGAGGGTCCGGGGTGTCGGCGGAGTGCACGGATTCGTTAGAGTCCCTGCCATGGCTGACAACGACTACGACTCCGCCGGCAGCACCCAGATGTTCCGGGCGTTCGTCGACGAGAGCCCGGCACCGCAGGCACCGGGCTCCGTCTCCACCTACGGCAGCAGCAACGGCAGCCGGACCGGCCTGATCGCGGTCGTGGCCGTGGTCGCGCTCGCCGTGCTCGGTGCCGTCATCTGGCTGGCGGTCAAGTAACCCTCACGACGGGGTGCCTGGCGGAGTACCCGCACTGCCGATTCAGCAGGGCTTCCGCCAGGCGTCCAGTTCGAGCTTCTTCTGCATCGAGCTGAGGCCCAGGGCCTTGGACTGGGTGCAGAACTTCTCCGTGCCGAGCTTGTACTCGACGTGGAAGACCGCCTTGCCCGCCTGGACGAAGGGCGAGAGCCGGGCGCACTCGTTGAACTGCGCGCACTCCTCGTTCACGGCGAAGTCGAAGTCCGGCAGCAGGGCGGGGATCTGCTCCAGGTCGTTCTTCAGACCGATCGCCATGCCGCGCTCGTGGGCGAGGCCCGCCAGCATGCGGTTGTAGCGGAGCTGGTCCTCGGAGGTCAGCGGGAAGCCGCTGTTCTGGTTGTAGGCCTCGATGGTGTCGGGCTCGACCGCGTCGAAGCCCTTCTGCCTGCACATGTCGAAGCGGGCGGCCATCAGTGGCTTGAGCTGGTCGAGCTTGCGGATGTCGAACCACTTCTCGCCCTTCCAGCCGTTGCCGGAGCCCTGGAGGGCCTGGGCGAAGGCGGCGGAGTCGGGGCGGAAGTCCTCCCAGGAGCCGGCGTTGATGTAGCAGATCACCTTGCGGCCCTTGGCGTGCAGCGCGGCGACCACCGAGGCGTCGGTCTCGAAGCCGTCGACGTCGTAGACCGGTACGTCCACCGACTGGTCGACGCCGCCGCCGAGCTGCCACTGCCAGGCCAGGCCGGGGGCGGGCTGCCAGCGGCCGCCGGTCGGCTGATGGGTGCCGGGGGTGCCCGGCGTGGCGGGCGTGCCCGGAGTGCCGGGGGTCGCGGGGGTGCCCGGGGTGGACGGCGCCGGGGTGCCGGGCGGGGTGGTCGGGGTGCCGGGAGTGCCGGGGGCGGACGTCGCGGGCGGCGTCGACGGGGGCTCGGTCGGGCTGCCCGGAACGGGCGCGGCGGTGGCCGCGGGCGGCTGGGCGCCGGTGGCGTCGGCCGAGGGGTCGTCCTCGTCCTCCGGGCCCGAGCTGCTGCAGGAGGTGGCGAGCAGGGCGGTGGTCAGGGCGAGCGCGGCCAGCAGGGGCCGGGTACGGCGGGTCACGGTACTCGAACTCCGGGTGGGGTCAGGTCGGTTCGGCGACGGTCAGGCCGTGCGGCACGGTGCTCCAGGGGTTGTCCCCGGTGCCCGGGACGGCGCAGCCGACGGCGGCGCGGCGGGCGGCGATCAGGGCGGCGGCCTCCCGTGCCTCCTCGGTGGGCACGTCGTACACCAGGTGGCAGAACCGGGCGGCGGCGTGCCGGCCGGTCCAGAGCGGCAGGGTCATCTCCCGGTACGCCGTCCAGTCGCCCTCGAAGGTGACCAGCAGGTCGGCGAGGCCGACCTCGGCGTAACCGGGGTCGGGGTGGTCGCCGTGCCCGAACACCACGGTGGAGCAGCCGGCGGCGCGGGCCGCGGTGGCCAGCCGCCGGTAGTGCGGCAGCGCGCTCGGGTGGGTGGCGACCTGGTCGAGGTAGACGCCGGTGATGCCGTGGCGCTGGCGGTAGGTCAGGACGTCGTTCACCACGGCGGCGTGCGGGCGCCGGCCGTAGTCCGTGTCGGCGTAGCCGAGCAGCGGGAGTCCGGCCTCGCGCAGCTCCTCGGCGGCGTCGGCGAAGACGTGGTCCGGGGTGGCGCCGGGGCCGTCGGCGAGGTTGAGCACGACGGCGGCGATCCGGTGCGGGTCGGCGGCGGCGACCGCCCGCCAGGCCGCCGGGTCCACCGCGGGGTGGACGTACAGCGGCACCAGCAGGCGGCCGTCGGGGTGGCTCGCGCCGGTCATGCGGCGACCGGTGCTTCGGTGCTGAGCCAGAGGTCGCGCAGGGTGTCGGCGAGTGCGGTCTCCGGGTGCCAGCCGAGCTCCCGGGCGGCGGCCGACACGTCGGCCTGCTGCCAGGAGACGGCGGCCGAGCGCTCGGAGCCGGCCCCGCTCTCGTCGATCCGGCCGGTGAAGCCGGCCGCCGCGACCAGGCCGTCGGCGATCGCCCGGACCGGCTGCGCCCGTCCGGAGGCCAGGTTGAGCACCCGGGGCAGCGGGCGCTCGGCCGTGACCGCGAGGCCGACCGCGCGGGCGATGTCGCGGGCGTCGACGAAGTCGCGGTGGGCCGAGAGGTCCCCGACCTTCACCACGCCCTCGGTGCCGTCCGGCAGCGCCCGGCGCAGCTCGGCCGCGAGGCGGCCGGGCAGCGAACCGGCCGGGGCACCCGGGCCGACCGGGTTGAACACCCGGAGCACCACGGCGTCCAGCGGCGAGCCGGCCACCGCGAGGGAGCCGGCCAGCTTGGTGGCGCCGTAGACGCCGACCGGGCGGGCGTCGGCGTCCTCGGCGAGCGAGCTGCCGGGGGCGCAGACGCCGTACTCGCCGGCCGAGCCGATGTGCACCAGCCGGGCCCCGCGGGCGCCCTGTTCGAGCGCCTCGCAGAGGACGGCCGGGCCGCGGGCGTTGACCTCGGCCAGCTTGACCGCGCTGCCGGCCACCGCGCCGGCGAAGTTGACCACGGCGTCCGGTGCGAGCGCGGCCAGCTCCTCGCCGAGCGGGCCGGCCTCGGCGGCGGCCAGGTCCAGCCGCAGGTCGTGGTCGGGCCGGCGCCCGGCGGTCAGCACGGTGGCGCCGGGCAGCGACCGCAGGACGTCGGCGGCGTGGCGGCCGAGGAAGCCGTCCGCGCCGAGCAGCAGGATCCTCACGCGGCCCGTCCGTCGTTCTCGGGGCCGCCGGCGACGGCCGCAGCCGGCTGCCCGGCGGCGTCGGCCTCGGTGCGGGCGGCCGGGATCGGGGGCTCCTGGCCGTTCGGGACGGCGTACAGGCCCTCGGCGGACTCGGCCGGGAGCAGCTGGGTGCGGATCTCGGCGAACTCGGCGTTGGCCCGGTCGTAGTCGTCCGGCCGGCCGATGTCGAGCCAGTAGCCGCCGAACTCGTAGGCGGACGGCGGGGTCTGGGCGGCCAGCAGGTCGAGGACCAGCTCGTCGAAGCCCAGCGGCAGGCCGGGGCTGTACTTGGCGAGCGCCGAGCGGGAGACGCCGTAGACGCCCATCGAGACCCGGTAGTCGATGCTCGGCTTCTCCTGGAAGCCGGTGATGGAGCCGGACTCGGTGGTCAGCACGCCGAAGTCGATCTTGACCTGGCGGGCGTAGGTGGCGATGGTCAGCGGCGCCCCGGAGGCCTCGTGGTGCTTGAGCACACCGGCGAAGTCCAGGTCGGTGAGGATGTCGCCGTTCATCACCAGGAAGTTCTCGGGCAGCCGGTCCTGCATGGTCAGCAGCGGGCCCATGGTGCCGAGCGGGGTGTCCTCGACGGCGTAGCCGACCCGCAGCCCCCACTGGGAGCCGTTGCCGACGTAGGCGCGGATGATGTGGCCGAGGTGGCCGATGGCCAGGGTGACGGACTTGAAGCCCGCCGCGGCGAGCTGGCGCATCACGATCTCCAGGATCGCGTGCTGGTCGCCGATCGGGACGAGCGGCTTGGGAAGCGCGGTGGTGTACGGGCGCAGGCGTACGCCCTTGCCGCCGGCCAGGATCACTGCGTGCATGGTGTTTCCCCCACGGAAAGATGGTGCGACTGGAGCCTTCGGTTACCAGTGGTCGGGCGGAGCCGGCGGTTCGTGCGGCCGGCGGCCCCGGTGTGTGGCGGAGCGGCGCGCGGGATCAGACGTTGTAGATGTCGGTCTTGTAGCGCGCCAGGTTGGCCGGGTCGCGGAAGAACTCGATGGTCTGCTCCAGGCCCTCCTCCAGGGAGAACTGCGGGGCCCAGCCGGTGGCGGTGCGCAGCCGGGTGGCGTCGGCGACCAGGCGCATGACCTCGGAGTTGGTCGGGCGGATGCGCTGCTCGTCCTCCTTCACCGTGACGTCCACGCCCATCAGCTTGCCGACCAGGGTGACCAGGTCGCCGACCGAGATCTCGCCGCCGGTGCCGGCGTTGAAGGTCTTGCCGACGACGGCCTCGGCCGGGGCGGTGCCGACCGTGCGGAAGGCGTTGGCGGTGTCCTTGACGAAGGTGAAGTCGCGGGTCGGGCGCAGGTCGCCCAGGGTGATCTCGGTCTCGCCGGCTGCCAGCTGGGCGATCACCGTCGGGATGACGGCGCGCATCGACTGGCGCGGGCCGAAGGTGTTGAACGGGCGCAGCGTGACGACCGGGGTCTCGAAGCTGGCGTGGTAGCTGTCGGCGAGCCGGTCCCCGCCGGCCTTGGAGGCGGCGTAGGGGGACTGGGTGTTGATCGGGTGGTCCTCGGTGATCGGCACGGTCTGGGCGGTGCCGTAGGTCTCGCTGGTGGAGGTGTGCACCAGGCGGGGGATGTCCAGGTGGCGCACCGCCTCCAGCACGTTGAGGGTGCCGGTGACGTTGGTCTCGATGTACGAGTGCGGGGCCCGGTAGGAGTACGGGATCGCGATCAGGGCGGCCAGGTGGTAGACCGCCTCGGTGCCCTTGACCAGGCCGTTGACCGAGCCCGGGTCGCGGACGTCGCCGAGGACGATCTCGACCGAGTCCAGCACCTCCTTGGGCAGGGTCTCCAGCCAGCCGAAGGACGAGAAGGAGTTGTACTGGACCATGGCCCGGACGTGGTGGCCGTCGGCGACCAGGGTCTCGACCAGGTGGGAGCCGATGAAGCCCTCGGCTCCGGTGACGGCAACGCTGCTCATGGTGACTCGCTTTCTGCTGAAGGGGACTGCCGAGCGCCGGACGGTCGTGGTGGCGCGCTCAGCGGTGCTTGGTGGTGCGGCCGAGCACGGGCCCGGCGATGGCGGTGAGGACGGCGGCTGCGGCCCCGCAGCCGATCAGCTGCAGGACGGTCGGGTCCGCACCGGTCAGGAGCCCGGCGCACTCGGCGCCCGCGGCTGCCAGACAGATCAGGGCGGTGCTCCAGCTGAGCCCGAAGGCGTTCAGCAGCAGCGCCAGCCAGAGGGAGCCGCCCAGGAGCAGCAGCGCACCGAGCTCCGGGATCCCGAGCGCCGGGGCGCCGGGCCAGAGCACGGTGGCGGCGGCGTCCAGCGCGGCCACGGTGGTGAGGTAGATGAACAGACAGCCGAGCAGCACGCCGCCGGTGCGGCGGACGAACGCGGCCGGGGTGTGGCTGGTCCGCAGCGCGGCGACGGCCATCGCCCGGTAGCGGAAGAGCAGCCACTCGGCGAGGCCGAGGCTGAGCGTGAGCGCGATCATGGCCGGCCCCGTCGGGCTGGCGGACGCGCCCGCGGCGGCGCCGGTCTCGACGGCCTGGTGCACGGTGGCACCGAGGCCGGCGATCAGGGTGAGCGTGCCGACCGCCAGGCCGAACAGCAGGTGCGGCAGCTCGTGCAGGAGCGGGAGCTTCAGCACGGTGGTGTCCCGCTCGCCGCGCAGGCAGCGGACGATCTCGCGGGCGGCCAGCCCGATCGCCAGCCCGAGCGAGGACAGCAGCACGACCGTTCGGGCGAGCTGCGGGACGTCCACGGCGAGCACCACACCGGCGCCGACCGCGGACGGTGCCAGTGCGAGCAGCAGGAACTTCTCCCGGCCGAGCACCAGCAGGACGGTGGCCGCCGCCAGGTAGCCGGACTGCCCGGCGGCGAAGCAGAGTGCGCCGAGCGGCCCGCCGACGACGTACCCGGCGGTGGCCGCGACCAGCGCGCCGAGCGGTGCGCCGACGGCCAGGCAGACCCCGGCCGCGCGGCGCCGGCCGCGGCCCAGCCAGGCGTACGAGCGGTGCGCGAGCGCCTGGTTCCAGGACCAGCTGACCAGGGTGGACACGGAGAGCGCGACCATCCCGGAGGGGAGGCCGAAGCGCATCCGGGTGGCCGCGAACAGGTTGGCGCCGAGCAGGTAGCCGAGGCCGGGCAGGGCGAAGACCAGGCCGCGCACCACGCAGCGCCAGGGGTCGGCCCGCCAGGGGTTGGCGAACTCGGCGCTGGGCCCGGGGTAGCGGCGGTCGACCTTCTCGAACAGCTCCTCGGCGACGGTGAACGCGTCGGGGCGGCCGTAGAGCAGGGCGGCCTGCTCGTCGGAGAGGCCGTCGGACTCCAGGAAGGCCGCGATCTCGTACGGGTGGACGGCGTCGGCGCACACGTCGGCGAGCCGCTCGGCGAGCTCGTCGAGCGGGTCGGGGGAGAGGTCGAGCTGAGGCTCCGGCTCGGGCCGCTGCCCGGGCAGGACGGGGCGGCGGCGCTTGCGCGGCAGGGTGCGCAGCTGCACGGTCTGTTCGGCCCAGTCCGGGCCGGCCTCGTCCGGAACGAGACGCAGGGGACCGCTCATGCCGTCACCTCGTCGCGCTCGCCGACGGTCAGCGGTTCGTCCCAGCCGGCCGGGGCGGCGTCCTCGACCGCCACGACGCCCTTCGGCATCCAGCGGGAGGTGCCCAGCAGCTCGGTGTAGATGCCGCGGAAGCCGTCGATGTTCTGGCGGAGGGTGAACTGCTCGATCACCCGCAGCCGGGCCTGCTCGCCCAGCCGGGCGCGGCGCTCCGGGTCGCGCAGCAGCTCGATGGCGGCGGCGGCCATCGGCTCGGGCTCGCGCGGCGGGACGACCAGGCCGGTGTCGCCGACGGCCTCGCGCACGCCGCCCACGTCGGTCGAGACGGTGGAGCGGCCGCAGGACATCGCCTCGATCAGGGTGAACGGGAAGCCCTCGCTGATGCTGGAGAGCATCACCACGTTCCCCGCCGCGTACGCGTCGGTGATGTCGGCGACGCGGCCCTCGAAGGCCACCGAGTCGGCGATGCCGAGCTCGGCGGCCAGGGCTATGCAGCCGTCCCGGTACGCCTCGCCGCCCTTGGGCGTGCCGCCGAACAGCCGCAGCTTCGCCTCGGGTATCTCGCGCTGGACGATCGCGAAGGCGCGGATCAGCGTCTCCAGGTCCTTGATCGGGTCGACCCGGCCGGCCCAGCTGAGCGTGGGGGTCTCCGGCTCCGGCCCGGCCGGCGGGAAGGCGGCCGGGTCCACGCCGTTGTAGACGGTGCGGATGTGCGCGGACGGCGTGCCGCCGCGCTCCTCCCAGCGCCGGTTGTAGCGGTTGCCGGGGGTGACGAGGGCGGCGCGGCGGTAGCTCTCCTCGGCGAGCATCCGGTAGAAGCCCAGCAGCAGCGCCTTGACCGGCCAGCGGTAGGGGCCGGTGCGGTAGCCGAGGTAGCGCTCGCGCAGGTAGATGCCGTGCTCGGTGAGCAGGAAGGGGACGCCGTACTGCTGCGAGGCGATCAGCCCGGGCAGCGTGGCCAGGCCACCGCTCGCGGCGTGCGCGACGCCCTCGCGCGGCGGCTCGACCGACAGCGGGCGCAGCGCGTGCTCCAGCAGGTCGGTGGCGTTGAGCGCGTCGTGCAGGGTGGGCCGGGAGACGGCGGTGGAGAGGTAGTCGCGGGTCCAGACGTGCTGGAGGGTGCGCAGGGCGCGCTCGCTGCGCAGCGCCGGGCTGAGCAGCCCGCGCCGGGCGAGGTCGGCGAAGCCGTACAGCTCGGTGCCGAAGTGGGTGGTGTAGACCGGGTCCAGGATGGAGTGCAGGAAGCGCTCGTACGCGTTGAGGAAGCGGCGCATCTCCTTGCCGCGCGGGGCTCTGCCCTCCGAGGGCGGCCCCCAGAGCGGCGCGGTGGTGACCGACCGCACGTTGGCGGGCAGCTCCCAGGCGAGCGACTCGTGGCCGGTGCCGGTGACGGCGATGACGTCGAAGTCGACGTCGGGCATGCCCTGGACGAGCTGGTCGCACCAGACGCTCACGCCGCCGTGCTGGTGCGGGTACGTTCCCTCGGTGAGCAGGGTGACGCGCATGGCTTTCCCCCCTCCTGTCCTTGCGTCAAGCGCCCGGTCCTGGACGGTCCGGGTCGGGTGCGAGCGGTGGGGCCGGGAGACGGCCCGGCCCCACCACTCGTATCACCTGTCTAGCGGTTGCCGGGCTGGCCGGCGGTCTTCTTGGCCGGTTCGGCCTTCCCCCCGGAGGCCTTGCCGGTGGTGCCCTTCGTGCCGGCGGTGGTGCCGCCCTTGGCGGCCGCCTTGCCGGCGGCCACGCCCTTGCCGGCCACCGGAGCCCCGCTGCCGGGGACCAGCACCGGGGCGTCGGTACGGGCGATGTCGCCCGGACCGGCCGGAACGGCGTCGGCGGTGCCCTTGGGCACGACCTTCTTGTCGGCCGGGGCCGGGGCCGTCACCGAGTTGGCGGCGACGGACGGAGCGGCAGTCGGCGCCACCGGGGCGACGCTCGACGGCAGCTTCAGCAGGACGCTGCTCTGCAGCGAGCCCGGCTTGACCCAGCCGGACATCGTACCGGCGTAGGCCGAGCCGAACCCGCCGGTACCGATGGCGAACTGCTGAACGGTGCCGGTCGGCATGGTGGCCTGGACCTGCACGCCGCTCGGGGCGGACACCGTCACGGTGTTGCCGATCCGGTAGGCGGTGACCTGGCCGGCGGCGAGGGCCGCGTTCCAGGCCGCGCGGCGCTGGAACTCGGCGCCGATGTCCTTCTGCGCCAGGTTCACGATCGGGGCGTTGTCGGCGTGCAGGGACCGGTAGGTGGAGAGGATCTTCTCCAGCACCGGGTACACGATCCGGTCCTCCGCCAGGTTCGACTGGTGGATGAAGTGGGGGCGCGGGTCGTTGCTCAGCACGTGGCCGAGGTCGATCCGGGCCTCCAGCGGCACGATGTACGACTGGTAGCCGGTGTTGACGTCCAGCGGCGCCGGCAGGCAGGTGGAGTTGGCGTTGCTCTCGCAGACGCCGCTGCCGCCGTTGGCCACGCTGGTGTAGATCCAGTTGTACTCGTCGGCCTCCTCCTTCGCCGTGCCGGCGTTGTAGAAGACGTTCATCGGGTAGCGCGGCACGGTCAGCGTGGACGAGCCGACGGCCCGCTGGGCGGGCTCGCGGGACGCGTCGCTGGCGGTCCACTTGACGCCGTTGGCGACCAGCGAGGGCGCCAGGTACGGGTTGTCGCTGGTCTCCTGCGGAGCGGTCAGCAGGCCGGAGTGCTCGCCGGTGACCAGCTCGGTCTTGTCGATGTGCAGGTTGCGCGCCGTGGCCCAGTCGATGTTGTTCTTGATCTGGGACGTGACGGTGGCCTGGTCGACCCAGACGGTGTTGCCCGAGGCGTCCTTGGTGCACTTCCACGGCACCACCGAGACGTCCTGGAGGCAGCCCAGGTACGGGTGGGTGTAGGTGTGGTTGATCCACCGGTAGCTGTTCTGGTCGGCGACCATCTGGTCCACCACCGGGTCGGCGGTGACCTCGTGGTCGGCCTTCCAGTCCTCGCTGCCGCCGCCGTTGAACACCATGTCCATGGTGAAGTTGTTGGCGGTCTGCCACTGCTTGGCGTACTGCGCGTCCGCGATGGTCATCCGGATCGGATTGGCCGTCTCGGGGGTGCCGGGCGGGCAGGTGACGTCGCCGGGGGTGCACTCGAGCACCGGGTCCCAGCGGTCGTCGGCCAGGAAGACGTCGTCGACGTGGGCCGCGAAGTAGTTGCGGTCGTAGCCGAGGTGGACGCCCTGGGTGATCCAGTCCACGATGCCGCGCGCCAGCAGGCGGTACTGCTGCTGGTACTGGTTGTAGACGAAGGTGACGACCAGCTCCTTGCGGCCGTCGTGGCTGTACTCGCCGACCAGCGAGCCGCGCTCGGTGGCGCCCGGTATGGGGGCGTCGACCAGCGGCGTGAACGTGGAGCCGGACGGCAGCGAGGCCAGCGGGGTGGCCAGGAAGCCGTAGCTCTCGTCGACGCCCGGGTCGTTGTTCTCGAACGGCACGGAGCCCTTGAGGTACCCGAACGGGCCGGCCAGGCCGGCGCCGGTGACCTGGGCCTGGACGCCGTCCAGCTTGCCCATGTATCCGGGGTTCTGTGCCCAGTTCAGACCGACGTCCGGCTGGGCGTAGGTGTACGCATCGACCTGGCGCACGTTGAACGCCGCCTCGTAGGTCGCGATCGCGGTCATCTCCGCGGAGCCCGCCGCGAACGGGTTGTTGTTGGGCATCACGATGCCCTGGTACTTGCCCCGCGGCTGCCCGTTGACCGTGTCGCTGAGGAAGGCGGCGTCGATCACGGGACGGTGGGCGTCGGTGAGGTCGACGACCTTGTACGGGGTGCCCTGGCTCTTGAGCTCGGCGGCGATGGCCGCCGTCGCGGGCCCGCCGTCGCTGATGACCAGGACCGTCAGGTCGATCCTGGGAGCGCTGGTGGCACCGTGTGCGAGGGACGACTGCAGGCCGCCGGCCAGCAGGACTGCTGCCGCGCAGGCGGCAACTCTTCGGGTCGCTCGACCCATTCTGTGTTCCTCCCCTGGGCAGGGCGCTCCGCTGCTCGGCGCTCACCTGCCCTGTCGCTGTTCGCGGGCAGCAGGCTGCCCGGCGCCCATCCTGGTGGAGACTCCGCACCGATTGGGACCAAATGGGCGGGAGTGCAGCGAATCTGTTACCAACGTTCATGGCGATGCCATGGAAGCGCTGATTGTGGCCGGAACCGAGCCTGTTGCGCAAATAATGAATTGAGAATTAAAAGGAGGCGGAGTCGGAGCGTTACCGCTGGTCACCGATCTTCTGACCGTGGCCGGTAACCCGCGGCCTACACTGGCGGCGTTGCGCATGACACTCTTGCACATCCAGCCGTTCTGTCGGGCAGGTTCATGCAATATTGCGCAGGGTTGTGCCATGTCACAGTCCGAATATCCAATGGAGGCCACCGCGTGACCGAGCAGCAGACCGAGACCACCGCAATCCAGGCCGACCGGAAAGCGGTGCGGATGCCGACGGACGGGGCCGAGGCGGCCCCGCAGGCGCGGAGCCTCGGGCTCCGCGGCGCCGTCAACGCCCGCGATCTCGGCGGCTACCGGACGGCCGACGGCCGGGTGCTGAAGCACGGCGTGGCGCTGCGCAGCGACGGTCTCAACCGGCTCACCGAGGAGGACCTCGGCCTGCTGTCGGCGATCGGTCTGCGCCAGGTGGTCGACCTGCGCAGCCTCGACGAGGTCCGCGAGGCCGGTCCGGACCGCGTCCCCGGCCTGCCGGTCGCCGCGATCGCGGCCGCCGAGCTCTCGTCCGCCCCGATCACCGTGGAGCCCGCCTCCCGGGGCGGCATGACCTTGCACCACCTGCCGGTCTTCGCGGCGGACTTCGACATCTACGTGGCGCTGCGCGACGCCCTGGCCGACCGCAGCCCGGAGAAGCAGCGCGCCCTGCTCGGGGACGGCAAGGCCGCCGCGATGATGACCGGCCTCTACCGGTGGTTCGTCACCGACGCCGTGGCCCGGGAGCGCTTCGCCGCCGTGCTGCGGCTGCTGGCCGCCCCGGACGGCCCGCCGCTGATCTTCCACTGCTCGGCCGGCAAGGACCGGACCGGCTGGACCGCCGCCGTCCTGCTGACCGCGCTCGGGGTCGACCGCGAGACCGTCTTCGCCGACTACCTGCTCACCAACGAGCGCTCCGCCGCGATCGTGGAGCACGTCGTGGACAGCTTCGGAACCCGCGGCCTGATGCAGGAGCCGCAGCTGCTGCTCCCGGTCTTCCGGGCGGAGCGCAGCTACCTGGAGGCGGCCTTCGCGGAGGTCGAGGCCGGCTGGGCCACCTTCGAGGACTTCTGGCAGGACGGCCTGGGGCTGGACGACGAGGTGCTCGCCGGCCTGCGTGCCAACCTGCTGGCGGACGCCCGGTAGGGGCGCCCGCCGGGGCGGCTCAGCCCTCGCTGACCAGGCCCTCGCGCAGCTGCGTGAGGGTCTTGGTCAGCAGCCGGGAGACGTGCATCTGGGAGATGCCGATCTCCTCGCCGATCTGCGACTGGGTGAGGTTGCCGAAGAACCGCAGCATGATGATCCGGCGCTCGCGCGGCGGCAGCTTGGCCAGCAGCGGCTTGAGCGACTCGCGGTACTCCACGCCCTCCAGGGCGAGGTCCTCGTAGCCCAGCCGCTCGGCCAGCGGGCCGTCGCCCTCCTCCTCGCCGGGGGCGGAGTCCAGCGAGCTTGCGGTGTACGCGTTGCCCACCGCCAGGCCCTCGACCACGTCCTCCTCGCTGACGCCGAGGCAGGCGGCGAGCTCGGCGACGGTGGGGGAGCGGTCCAGCCGCTGGGAGAGGTCGTCGCCGGCCTTGGTGAGGGCCAGCCGCAGCTCCTGCAGCCGCCGGGGGACCCGCACCGACCAGCTGGTGTCCCGGAAGAAGCGCTTGATCTCGCCGACCACGGTCGGCATCGCGAAGGTGGGGAACTCCACCCCGCGCTCCGGGTCGAACCGGTCGATCGCCTTGATCAGGCCGATCGTGCCGACCTGGACGATGTCCTCCATCGGCTCGTTGCGGCTGCGGAACCGGGCCGAGGCGTACCGCACCAGCGGCAGGTTGAGCTCGATCAGGGTGTCGCGGACGTAGGTGTGCTCCGCGCTGCCGGCCTCCAGTGCGGCCAGCCGCAGGAAGAGCGAACGGGAGAGCGTCCGGGTGTCGAGTCCGGCGGCGGCCGGCCCGGCGGCGGTGGCCGGCTCGGCGGCGCCGGGAGGGACGTCGGCGCCGGGCGGCGCGGCCTCGGCCCGCTGGAGCGGGATCAGGCCGGTGGCCGGCGTGCGGCCGGCCGCACCGGCGTGGCTCCGTGCAGTGTGGATCTCCGCAGTGCCCAGCTCTCCGGACATGCGCCCACCCCCTTGTGACTGACGGTTCAACGGGTGCCGTCGCGGGAGCGTTCCCGTACGGCGCCTTCCCCCCTCCATACCGGCGCACCGGCCCCGGCAAACCCGAGCGTCGCGAGATGTCACGCGGCGGTAACGCGCAGCGACCGGTCGCTGGCCCCGCGTGCCGGTCAGTCCTCCCAGGAGTTGCCGGTCCGCAGCCGGGTCAGGATCCGCGAGAGCAGCCGGGAGACGTGCATCTGGGACATCCCCAGCTCGGTGCTGATCTGCGACTGCGTCAGGTTGGCGAAGAACCGCAGCATGACGATCCGCCGCTCCCGCTCGGGCAGCTGGACCAGCAGGTGGCGGACCATGTCCCGGTGCTCGACCTCGGCCAGCGCCGAGTCCTCGTAGCCCAGCCGGTCCAGCAGGGCGAGCCCGCCCTCGTGCTCCTGGGCGGCCTCCAGCGAGGCCGCGTTGTAGGCCCGGCCGGCGTCCAGGCAGGCCCGCACGTCCTCCTCCGGGATGCGCAGGCTGGCGGCGATCTCGGGCACCTTGGGGGCCCGGCCGTGGACCACCGTCAGCTCCTCCATCGCGCCGCTGACCTGCACCCAGAGCTCCTGGAGCCGGCGCGGGACGTGCATGGTGCGGACGTTGTCCCGGAAGTAGCGCTTGATCTCGCCGAGGATGGTCGGCAGCGCGTAGGTCGGGAACTGCACGCCGCGGCTCGGGTCGAACCGGTCGATCGCGTTGATCAGGCCGATCGTGCCGACCTGGACGACGTCCTCCATCGGCTCGCTGCGGCTGCGGAACCGGGTGGCCGCGTAGCGGACCAGCGGGATGTTCACCTCGATCAGGGCGGCCCGGACCCGCTCGCGCTCGGGGGCGTCCGGGGGCAGCTCGGCGAGCCGCTCGAACAGCACCCGGGTCAGGGTCCGGACGTCCACCGCGGGGCGGCCCCCGGGGCCGCGCAGGCCGTCCGGGCGCAGCTCGCCGGCGGGGCTGATGATCGCGGCCAGCACCTCCTCCGGCGGGTTGGCCGGGGCGGGGGGCTGCGGGGCCGGTGCGGCCGTCCGCGCGGCGGCGGAGTGCGCGGCGGCGTCCGGCGCGGTCGGGGACTGCGCGGTGGCGGACTGCCCGCCGGCGGACTGCGCGGCGGTCTGTGCGGCGGCCGGACCGGTGTCGGCACCCGGCACGCTCCCTGGTGTCCGCACGGACACGTCACCCCTCCCAAAGTCGACAACGGTGGGACTTGCGGATCGGGTGTCGCGTCTCGATTCACCGCCTCGCCATGTCCGGCAAAACCGGTCATAGCATCACAAGCTGGGCGCAGTTCGGGCAAGCACCGAGCGGAGGTGTGTTGGTGCGGTGTTGGCGCTTCACGGGGCTTTCCGGCGGGCGGCCGGGCGGACCGTTCCGGGACAGAGCAAGGCGCCCCGCCCGGGTCTCGGGCGGGGCGCCGCGGTCCGTCCGGGGGATGCCCCGGGGGATCAGACCTCGATGTCGGCGATCACCCAGGTGGCGAACTCGCGCCACTGGCCGGCCGCGGCCTGGTGGGCCGGGTGGGTGAGGTAGGACTGCAGCGCCTCGCGGTCCTCGACCAGGCTGTTGATGGCGTAGTCGTACGCGATGTCGCGCTCGGTGGTGTTCCAGCCGCACTCCCACTCGCGCAGCTCGGGGATCACCGGGCCGAGCTCCTCGAAGGCCTTGGCGCCGGCGAGCGCGCGGGCGTCGTCCTTGCCGACGCCTTCGTTGAGCTTGAACAGGACCAGATGGCGGATCACGATGCCGCTCCTAGCGGACGGGGTTGAGGGACGGCCCCACCGTAGCCGGTGCCCCGGGGCCTACTTCACCAGCCCGGTCATGAAGGTGCCGATGGCCTTGGCGGCGTTCGAGATGCCCTCGAACCCCAATTGGACCAGCTCGGCGGCCCGGGCGGGTGAGGTGATGATCGTGTAGAGCACGAAGACGAGCAGGAGGACCATGCCGATCTTCTTCGCCTGCGCCATCCGGGACCTTCCTCCCTGCTGCGGGCCGCCGTCACTCGGTCCCCGAGCGGCCCTCTGCAGTGGGCAGCTTATCCACCGAACGGCCCATCAAGTGTGCGACGCGTTCACTCGGCGGGACGAAGGTCCTCGCGACTGGGGCCTTTCTCCGGGTGCCCCGGTCCGGGCGGTCGAGCAGGATGGATGTCGTACCGAGGATCTGGCAGGAGTCCCCGGTACGTGGATCCGGAGCCCCCGCTGTGGGACCGGGTGCCGCGGCTTCCCCCCGACGCGGCCCCGGTTGTGGGACTCCGTCCGGGGGAGCGGTCAGTCCCCCCGAACCGCTCCCCCTCGGGCTCCGTGCACGAAGGGGCGTTGGTGGTCATCGGCCCCGGCGCGGAGCCGCCTTTCCGCGGATGAGGGTGCGCGGAAACGACGAAGGCCCGTCCGTCCGGACGGGCCTTCGTGTTGCTGGCGGTAGCGGTGGGATTCGAACCCACGGTGGAGTTGCCCCCACACACGCTTTCGAGGCGTGCTCCTTTGGCCGCTCGGACACGCTACCGAGGGGAACTCTACCGGACGGCGCCCGCCGGAACGAAATCCGTATCCGTGCGGGCGTGCGGCGGGCGTGCGGCGGGGTTGTGGCGAGGCGTGCGGCGGGGCTCAGCGGTGGGTGTCGAAGAAGTCGCGGAGCTGCTCGCCGCACTCGTCGGCGAGGACGCCCCAGACCACCTCGGGGCGGTGGTTGAGGCGCCGGTCGCGCATCACGTCGAAGAGGGAGCCGGCCGCGCCGGCCTTCTCGTCCAGGGCGCCGTAGACCACGCGGTCGATCCGGGACAGCACGATGGCGCCCGCGCACATCGTGCAGGGCTCCAGGGTGACCACCAGCGTGCACCCGCCGAGTCGCCACGCCCCGGTCTTCTCCGCGGCCTGCCGGATCGCCACCACCTCGGCGTGCGCGGTCGGGTCGCCGACCGCCTCGCGCTCGTTGTGGCCGCGTCCGATCACCTCGCCGTCCGGGGCCAGGACGAGCGCCCCGACCGGGACGTCCCCGGTGGCCGGCGCCAGCGCGGCCTCGGCCATGGCGAGGCGCATCGGCGCCGCCCAGCGGTCGCGGACCGGGTCGGGGCGGACGGGAGCGGGGAGCGGGGCGGCCTGGGGGGCGGACACGGACTGCATGGCATCCAGTGTCCGGCATCCGTCGAGCGGCACCGGCCGCTACCGGACGGCCTCCAGGACCTCGCCGCAGCCGAGGGCCTCGGCGATCTCCTCCAGCGCGTCGCCGGGCACCGCGCCCTCGCCGCTGAGCCCGAGCAGCTCCTCGGAGGCCAGCCCGAACTCGGTGAGCAGGTGGGAGTCGCCGAGCGGGCCGACCGGGACGCCGTCGTGGCCGACCGCGTCGTCGTCCTCGTCCGCCTGCTCCTGGGCCGCCTCCTCGTCCTCCAGTTCGGCCACCAGGTTGTCGAGGTCGCCGAACTCGCTCTCGCCGGCCTGGTCGACCAGCTCGTCGGTGAGGACGGAGCCGTAGGAGCTGCGCGCGGCGGCGGCGCCGTCCGACACGAAGATCCGCGGGTCGTCCTCGCCGTCGACCCGGACGATGGCGAACCAGGCGTCCTCCTGTTCGATGAAGACCAGGACGCTGTCGTCGTCCTGCGCGGCCTCGCGGGCCAGGTCGGCCAGGTCGGCCAGCGTTTCGACGTTGTCGAGCTCCGTCTCGCTCACATCCCACCCGTCCTCGGTGCGAGCAAGCACTGCAGCGAAGTACGCCACCAGGGACACTCCCAAGATCTCGTCTCGGCTGTCGGCGCGCTCGGGCAACGCGGAACCTGGCCGCCCCCGCGCCAGAGGCGGTCCGCTGTTCGGACCGTCCCATCGGAATCGTGACAGAAAGCCCGCCCTTGCGGGGGGTGTTCGGCAGCGCGTCTTTGCAGGTCGTGTCGGAAGCCTTGGCCGGGAGCCGGTGAACCGCAGCCCCGGCCGCGCCGGACCGGTCGGATCGGTGTCAGATCCGGAAGGTTCGCATCCGCATCGCCTCGCGCATCCGGCGCTCCTTGGTCCGGCGGGGCTGGACCCGCTCCCTCAGTTCGCGCGCCTCGGCGAGCTCGCGCAGGAAGACGGCCCGCCGCTTGCGGCGCTCCGCCTCCGTCTCCGGGCGGTCCGGGGGCTGGCCCGAGCGCCCGCCCGACGGGCCCGGGAGGCCGTCCGCCGAGCCGTCCCCGGTCCTCGGGTTGCTCGTCATAGGACGTGACTTTCCCAGATCCGCCCGGTTGATACCACAGGAAGCCGTTCCGTCCGGACATTCGCGGAGCGTCACGGCGTGTCACGGCGGCGTCACTCCGGCTCCCCGTCGGCGAGCGCTCCGGGGCGGCCGTCCGGGGGCTGTTCTCGGCCGGGCGGGCGACGGCGGGTCGTACGGGCGTCCGGGCGCGGGCTAACCTCGACGCATGCGGATCCACGTCGTCGACCACCCCCTGGTCGCCCACAAGCTCTCCACCCTGCGCGACGAGCGCACCGACTCGCCGACCTTCCGTCGCCTGACCGACGAGCTGGTCACCCTCCTCGCGTACGAGGCGACCCGGGACGTCCGCACCGACGAGGTCGAGATCACCACGCCCGTGGCGGTCACCACCGGTACCCGGCTGAGCTACCCGCGCCCGCTGGTGGTGCCGATCCTCCGGGCGGGCCTCGGCATGCTGGACGGGATGACCCGGCTGCTGCCGACCGCCGAGGTGGGCTTCCTCGGCATGGTGCGCAACGAGGAGACCCTGGAGGCCTCCACCTACGCCACCCGGATGCCGGACGACCTCTCCGGCCGCCAGGTCTACGTGCTCGACCCGATGCTGGCCACCGGCGGCACGCTGGTCGCCGCGATCCGGATGCTGATCGAGCGCGGCGCCACCGACGTCACCGCCGTGGTGCTGCTCGCGGCCCCCGAGGGCGTCGCGGTGATGGAGAAGGAGCTGGCCGGGCTGCCGGTCACCGTCGTCACCGCCGCGGTCGACCAGCGGCTGAACGAGAACGGCTACATCGTCCCCGGCCTCGGCGACGCGGGCGACCGCCTGTACGGCACCGCCGGCTGAGTCCGCCACCTGCGACGCGAAGGAGCCCCCGGCGCCGTGCCGGGGGCTCCTTCGCGTCCGGGAGCGGTTCAGCAGCTGCCGGTGGTGCTGGGGGTCGGGGACGGCTTGGTGGCCAGGGCCAGGGCGGCCGCGGCCTGCGTCTCGTCCAGCAGGGCGTTGTAGCTGTCGCCGACGACGACGTCCACGGTGTTGTCGGTGCGGGCGTCCGTGGTGACGGTGGCCCCGGCGATCTGCGAGCTGATCAGGGTGGCGGCTCCGGCGCCGGCCGGACCGGCGATCACGACGGCGGTGCCGGGCACCTTCTTGTCCAGCTCGGCCGGGGCGTTGCCCTTCTTGTCGACGGTGAAGCCGCGCTTGGTGAACTCCTCGGCCGTCCGCCCGGCCAGGCCGGACTTGGTGGTGGCGTTGAAGACGTTCAGCTTGAAGGCGGTCGGCTGCGGGATGGCCTTCGGGTCGCCGGCGGGGGCGCCGGGCGACGCGTCCGGGGTGGGGGTGGGCGCGGCCAGCGGCTTGCCGGAGGGCGTCGCGCAGGCCTGGGCGGAGGAGTTCCTGCCCTTGCCGGTGAAGATGTCGTAGAGCTGCACGCCGCCGAGGGCGATCAGCGCCAGTGCGAGCACCGAGCCGATCAGGGCGAACACCTTGCGGCTCTTCTTCGGCGGCCGGCCCAGCCGTGGATAGCTGTTGCCGGTGATGCGGTACTGCTTCCCCTTCAGGCCTTGGGGAGTCAACATGCTCACGGTTTGTCTCCCCCTCGTGCCAGGGCGGGGATCGGGTGACGGGTCGGCCGGTGCCGGCGTTCGCCGTGGTCGCGGCCGTAGTCAGCAGACTAGTGCGGTACGGCAGCGAAGGTACTAAATGATCATCATCTGGAGTACGCCGGTACCCGAAAGGAGGTATCCGGGTACGAACGGACCGCCCCCCGGCGGGTGGCCGGAAGGCGGTGCGGCGGTACGCGGGAGGGGCCCGTCACTCCATTTCGAGGACGCGGGCGTGCAGCACCTGGCGCTGCTGGAGCGCGGCGCGGACCGCCCGGTGCAGCCCGTCCTCCAGGTAGAGGTCGCCGTGCCACTTCACGACGTGGGCGAAGAGGTCCCCGTAGAAGGTGGAGTCCTCCGCGAGGAGCGTTTCGAGGTCCAGTTGTCCCTTGGTGGTCACCAGCTGGTCCAGTCGCACCGGGCGCGGGGCGACGTCCGCCCACTGGCGGGTGCTGGTCCGGCCGTGATCCGGGTACGGCCGCCCATTGCCGATGCGTTTGAAGATCACACGGAAAGCCTACCGTTTGGGCGGCGGATGGCGCAGCAGCCGCGGCGCCGCCACGCCCTCGGGTGCGAGCTGCGGGCGGCCGATTGCGGCTGTTTCATGGGAAATGTCGCGATCGTCGTTCCTCAGCTCTGCCTCTGGAGTGTGCCCGATGCCCCCCGCCGAGCCGCCGTCCCCCGCTCCCGGCCCTGCCGTCGCTCCTCCGCAGGTGCGGGAGATCGCCGACGGCTACGCCTTCACCGGCCCCGCACTCGACCTCGGCGCCGTGCTGCTGGACGGCACCGCCTACCCGGACGCCCCGGTGCGCGTCCCGCTCGGGGTGCTCAACCGGCACGGGCTGGTGGCCGGCGCCACCGGCACCGGCAAGACCAAGACCCTGCAGCTGATCGCCGAGCAGCTCTCCGCCCAGGGCGTCCCGGTGTTCCTGGCGGACGTCAAGGGTGACGTCTCCGGCGTCTCGGCGCCGGGCGCGCCGAGCGGGCGGACCGCCGCCCGCGCGGCCGAGGTCGGCCAGAGCTGGGCGCCGCAGGGCTGTCCGAGCGAGTTCTTCGCGCTCGGCGGCCAGGGCGAGGGCATCCCGGTCCGGGCCACCGTGACCAGCTTCGGCCCGCTGCTGCTGGCCAAGGTGCTGGACCTGAACGAGACCCAGGAGTCCTCGCTCGGCCTGGTCTTCCACTACGCCGACCGCAACGGGCTGGAGCTTTACGACCTCAAGGACCTCACCGCCGTCATCGCCTTCCTCGCCTCGCCCGAGGGGAAGGAGGAACTGAAGGGCATCGGCGGGCTCTCCGCGGCGACCGCCGGGGTGATCCTCCGCTCGCTCACCACGCTGGAGAACGAGGGCGCCGGCGCGTTCTTCGGCGAGCCGGAGTTCGACACCACCGAGCTGCTGCGGACCGCGCCGGACGGCCGGGGCGTGGTCTCGGTGCTGGAGCTGCCCGCCGTGCAGGACCGGCCGCGGCTCTTCTCGACCTTCCTGATGTGGCTGCTGGCCGACCTCTACCAGGAGCTCCCCGAGGTGGGGGACCTCGACCGGCCCAAGCTGGTCTTCTTCCTCGACGAGGCGCACCTGCTCTTCAAGGGGGCGTCCAAGGCCTTCCTGGAGGCGATCACCCAGACCGTCCGGCTGATCCGGTCCAAGGGCGTGGGCATCTTCCTCGTCACCCAGACGCCGAAGGACGTCCCCGCCGATGTGCTCGCCCAGCTGGGCAACCGGGTCCAGCACGCGCTGCGCGCCTTCACCCCGGACGACGCCAAGGCGCTGAAGGCGACCGTGTCGACCTTCCCCCGGTCGCCCGCGTACGACCTGGGGGAGGTGCTGACCACGCTCGGCACCGGCGAGGCGGTGGTGACCGTGCTCTCCGAGAAGGGTGCGCCGACGCCGGTGGCGGCGACCAGGCTGCGGGCGCCGCAGTCGCTGATGGGGCCGATCGAGCCGGCCGCGCTGCGGGCCGCGGTGGACGCCTCCGCCCTGACGTCCCGGTACCGGGACGCGATCGACCGGGAGTCGGCGTACGAGAAGCTGGCCGCCCGGGCGGCGCGGCCCGCCGCCGCGGGGGTGCCGCAGGTGCCGGCGGCCCCGGAGGCGGAGGACGAGCCGCGCCGGGAGGCGGGCCGGGAGTCGGACCGGGAGTCGGACCGGGAGGCGGGTCGTGGCGGGAAGGAGGACGGCGGGCTGCTCGGCTCGCTGCTGAGCAGCCCGGCGCTCAAGTCCTTCGCGCGGTCCGCCGGGACCCAGCTCGGGCGGGAGATCTCCCGGAGCCTGTTCGGCACGTCCCGGCGGCGGAGGTGACGGGCGGGTCGGATCAGAGGTTGTCCTTGAGCCAGACCCGGCCGGCCGCGATCGGACGGTCCTTCGCCGCGTGCGCGGTCCTGGAGGTGACGCTCCAGCGGTAGCCGGCGAACAGCTTGGTGGCGGCGTCCGCGTAGAAGACCATGTGGCCGTAGCCGACGCCGTTGTGCTTGACGAAGGTGGACTGGCCGGTGGTCGCGAGGACCTCCTCGAAGCGGGTGTCCGGGAAGGCCCGGTAGAGCTCGGTGGCGGCGCCGCCGAGGTTCGGGCCGCCGTGCGGGCCGCTGGTGCAGTCGATGATCTCGAAGACGTGGGGGACGACGTCGGGGCCGACGAGCCTGTCGACGTCGGGGTCCGCCCAGACGCCCTTGCGCTCGCGGATCATGACGATGTGCCCGGTGTAGAGCGCGTCGCTGTCGTCGTCGTACTCGAAGGCGACGAGGTCGCCTGGGCGCAGGTTGACCGGCTTGGTGACCGGCTCGAAGTGCGGCAGCGGGTCGGCCCCGGAGACGTCCTTCCGGGCGAAGGCCGTCCGGTACTCCTGGGCGTTCGGGAAGTCCTTGGTGTCGGCCTTGTCGAAGTAGAAGTTGTCCCGGAAGTACTGCTCGTTCGCCCAGCCGTAGCTGTAGGCGGACCAGGGCAGGGCGGCGGCCGGCCTGGTGGGCGCGGTGCCGTAGGCGCGCTCCAGCACCAGGCTGAGGAAGGACGAGCACTGCGAGAGGTTGTAGAAGTCCTCGGGGTGGCCCGGGGCGCCCCACTGGACACGGCTGTTGAGGGACTCCAGCGGGGTGTTCTTCGCCTTGTAGCGGTTGGCCTCGAACTCCCAGGGCAGCAGGCGCAGGTTGTCGACCAGCGCCTCGGCCTCGATCTGGTGCGGGAGCTTGAGCGCGTGGGGGGCGGCCGCCGGGACGGCGGTGGCGGCGGCGGCCCGGGTGGTGCCGGCCGCGGTGGCCAGGGCGGCGGCTCCGGCGGTGCCCGCGGCTCCGGCGAGCAGCCCGCGGCGGCTGATGCGGGCGGGTGTGGTCTCCATGGTTGCTCCCCCTCGGCGGATGATCACGTCGAGGGGGAGCCTAGGGTCCAGATGTTGGCATGGACAGGGACAATCGCGCAGGTGAGCGACGGTTTTCGGCCAACCGGTGGGCGTTCGTTGGCCGGTTCCTGACTGGCCGGTACCTGCCTCGGTCTGCCGGTTGCCCGTGGCGGCCGCCCGCCTCAGCCGGCGAGGGGGCCACCGGCCTCAGCCGGCGAGGGCGGCGCCGATCCGGTCGAGCGAGGAGAGCCGCATCAGGCCGTAGTGGTAGAACTCCACCTCCGGCACGCCCAGCTCGCGAAGCACGGCGATCTTGGCGGCGAGGTCGGCCGGGCCGTCGCAGTCCATGGCCATCGGCCGCAGGATCACCGCCATCTCCTGCGGGCGGACGCCGTGCAGGGCGAAGGCGGCGACCTTCTCGCGGACCGCCTCCGGGGTCTTCGCGTAGCCGAGCGTCTCGATCTGGTCGGCGGCCGCGGCGAGTGCGGGCAGGTCGATGCCGGCGAGCCACCCCCGGCCCGGGCCGGCGCCGTCCATGAAGCTCAGCCGCATGCCGTGCCGGCGGGCCTGCTCGGTCAGCTCGGCGGCGAGCGAGGACACCGTGGCGGCGGAGGCGTCGACGTACGCGGCGAAGGCGCCGCCCGCCAGTTCGTCCAGGGCGGCGGGTGCGCCGGCGGCCGCGTCGTCCGCCAGCCTGCGGCGCAGCTCGGTCCGGACCGCCGCCGCCACCTCCTCGGCGGGTACGCCGGCCCGGTCGGCGGCGGCGCGGCAGTGCGTGCAGAAGCAGACTCCGAGCAGGGCCTCGGCGACCGGGCCCAGCTCCTCGAAGTAGCGCTCGTGGTGGTAGCCGTGGCGCAGGCCGTGGAAGTGCAGCGATTCGGCCCGGATCGCGTCCACCCCGTACCGGGCCAGCTCGGCGACCAGGGTCGCGGCGTACGCGCGGACCTCCGGGTGGGCCGGGCAGAGGTCGGTGAGCCGGCGGTCGCCGAAGGCGTTGGCGGGGGCGCAGTCGGGGTGCTCGAAGCCGAGCCGGTCGTTGTGGCAGAAGACCGTCCAGGCGTGCAGCTTCAGTCCGCGCCGGCGGGCCTCGGCGGCGGCCTCGGCGAAGGGGTCGCGGTCGCCGATCGCGGTGGACGGGGTCGGCCGGAGCCGGCGGCCGGTCCAGTGGGCCGGGTCGGGGCGGAAGTAGGCGGCGCCGGGCTCCAGGTAGCGGACCACCCGGTGCGGGTTGTGCGGGAAGACGTCCCGGGCCGCGTGGTAGACCGAGGCGAGGGTGACGCCGCCGACGCCCGCCCGGTCGGTGAGGTTGCCGAAGAAGGCGTCGGCCCCCTCGTCGAGCAGATCGGTGGCGAAGGCGAGGACGGACGACTCCACGGTGCGGCTCCGGAGCAGGGGGCGGGTGCCCCTTCACGCTAGCCCGAGGGGTGGGATTGGTCTATACCTAGCCCGTGGGGCGCGCCGCTGTGGCGGGGTGCTGCGGCTCAGAGGCCCAGGTCGTCCAGCTCCTTGAGCAACTCGGCCCGGGAGCCGGTGGCGCTGCTCGGGCCGGTGGCGGTGCGGGCGGTGGTGGTCGCGGCCGCCGCGGGCTTCGGGGCGGCCGCCCTCGGCGCCCGCGTCCGGTCGCGGAAGATCCAGGCGCCGGCCAGTCCGCCGACCAGTCCGCCGAGGTGGGCGGCCCAGCTGATGCCCGGGGCGACGCCCGGCAGGGCCCCGGTGACCATGTAGGCGTAGGAGGCGCCCAGCACGACGCCGATCAGGGTGTCGATCAGGTTGCGGTCGAAGACCCCGCGGAGGACCACGTAACCGAAGTAGCCGAACACCAGACCGCTGGCTCCGACACCGACGGAGTTCGGCTTGTCGAAGACCCAGGCCGTCAGCTCGCTGGTCACCGCGAGCAGCGCGGTCAGGCCCAGGAACTTCTTCACCCCGCGGTAGGCGGCGAGGAAGCCGAAGACGAACAGCGGGCCGGAATTGGCCTCCAGGTGCGCCCAGTTCCAGTGCAGCAGCGGCGAGGTGACGATGTTCGGCAGGCTGTCGAGCTCCTGCGCCCGGACTCCGTACGCCCGGCTGAGTCCGTAGTCGTCGAGCCAGTTCACCAGCTGCAGCAGCCAGACGACGGCCAGGACGCCGACCATGGTGAACAGCGCCCGCCGCGCATCGGCGATCATCCGGGACGGGTCGAGGGCGGACGCGGAACCGTCGGGGGTGGACGCGGAAGCGCTGCGGTCGTTCAGGGCCATGACGGTGACTCTAGGGCCGCGTCGATCGGGTGTGTAGCCCTAGAGTGAAGGGCGTCATTCAGCCAGGAGCCGGGTCGACCCGGCTCGTCGAGAGGTGACCACCCATGAGTCTTCGTCCGCCGCTGCCGTACGAGTTCCTGCCGCAGGTGCCGACCTTCGAGCTGACCAGCGAGGACATCGCCGAAGGCGGCAAGCTGGCCGAGGAGTTCATCCACGCCGGTGGCAACCTCTCGCCGCAGCTGGCCTGGTCCGGTCTGCCCGGGGGTACCCGGTCCATCGCCGTCACCTGCTACGACCCGGACGCCCCGACCGGCTCCGGCTGGTGGCACTGGCTCGCCCTCAACCTGCCGGCCGACACCGCCGGGCTGGCGCGCGGCGCCGGCTCGTCCGATGCCGACCTGCCGGGCGGGCGCTCGTTCCACGCCCGCAACGACTTCCCCGGCAACAGGTACGACGGCGCCGCGCCGCCGCCCGGTGCCCCGCACCGGTACGCCTTCGCGGTGCACGCGCTGGACGTCGAGGCGCTGGACGTCGCCGCCGACACGCCGCCGGCGCAGGTCGGATTCCACATCACCTTCCACACGCTGGCCCGCGCGGTGCTGACCGCCGAGTTCGGGGTCTGACGGACCGTCCGCGGGAGCCGGGGCGGCACGGGTCAGTCCGTGCGGCCCCGGCTCCCGCTGTTCGCGGCCCGGTCGGCCCGGCCGGCGAGGTCGCGCAGGTGGGCGTGCAGCTCCGTCGGCCGGTGCACCTCGAACTCGCAGCCGACCATCAGCAGGCGCATCGCCAGCCACTCCAGCGAGTCGCCCCTGGAGCGGAGGCGGCAGGTGTGCTCGTCGACCGGCTCGACCGCGGAGTCGCCGTAGCCGCCGATCCGGCGCTCGACCTCGGCCGCGGGGGCGCGCAGGGTGGCCTCCAGGGTGTACGTCGGGGAGTGCCGGCGGAGCTTGCTCGCCACGAACGCGGCCGCGTCCTCGGCGGGGAGCGGCCGCGGGGTGAACCGGGCGCCGGTGGGGAAGGGCTCGCTGAGCCGGTCGACCCGGAACAGCCGCCAGTCGTCGCGGTGCAGGTCGTACCCGACGAGGTACCACCGGCGGCCCGCCGAGACCAGCCGGTTCGGCTCGACCTGGCGCCTGGTCTCGGCGCCGTCGCCGGCCCGGTAGGCGAAGCGCAGGCGTTCGCGGTTGGTGACGGCGTTGGCGAGCACGGTGAGGTCCTCCGGGTCGACGGTCGGGCCGTCGCCGGTGAGCAGGGGGACGGTGGCCGTGTTGAGCGCGCCGACCCGGTGGCGCAGCCGGCTCGGCAGCACCTGGAGCAGCTTGCCGAGCGCGCGCACCGAGGCCTCCTCGATGCCCACCACGGCGTGCCCGGCGGCCGCCCGGAGGCCGACGGCGATGGCCACCGCCTCCTCGTCGTCGAGCAGCAGCGGCGGCATGGCCGTCCCGGCCACCAGCCGGTAGCCGCCGACGGCGCCCATCGTCGCCTCGACCGGGTAGCCGAGCGCGCGCAGCCGGTCGATGTCGCGGCGGATCGTCCGCGGGCTGACGTCGAGGCGCTCGGCCAGTTCACTGCCGGGCCACTCGCGCGGCGTCTGGAGCAGGGACAGCAGGCTCAGCAGTCGTGCCGGAGTGTCGGTCATGGTGCCCAGCATGCCGGACAAGGCGGACAGGATCTGACCTACATGCCCCCTACCGTCGCAGACGTGCCGAAGAGCGACGAAGAGGAGTACGTGATGACGAGGGACGCCGTGGCCGCGGACCGCCGGAGGTGGATCGCGCTGGCGATCGTGATGACCGCCTCGTTCATGGACCTGGTGGACGTCACCATCGTGAACATCGCGGTGCCGAGCATCCAGGCCGACACCGGGGCCTCGTTCAGCGCCGTCCAGTGGGTGACCGGGGGCTACGCGCTGGCCTTCGCGATCGGGCTGATCACCGGCGGGCGGCTGGGCGACATCCACGGACGGAAGCGGCTGTTCCTGGTCGGCATCGGCGGCTTCACGCTCGCCTCCGCGCTCTGCGGACTGGCGACCGGTGCCGAGATGCTGGTCGCGATGCGGGTGGTGCAGGGTGCCACGGCCGCCCTGATGGTGCCGCAGGTGCTGTCGATCATCCACGCGACCTTCCCCGCGGAGGAGCGCGGCAAGGTGTTCGGCATGTTCGGCGCGGTGGTGGGGCTGGGCGCGGTCTCCGGGCCGATGATCGGCGCGCTGCTGACCGAGTGGGACCTCTTCGGCCTGGGCTGGCGGCCGATCTTCCTGATCAACCTGCCGGTGGGCGTGGCCGGGCTGCTGCTGGGCCGGGCGTTCATCGCCGAGTCGAAGGCCGACCGGGCGCTGAAGCTCGACCTGGTGGGCGTGCTGCTGGCCAGCGTGGGCCTGCTGATGCTGATCTACCCGCTCACCCACGGCCGGGAGGCCGGCTGGCCGCTCTGGGGCCACCTCTCGATGACCGGGAGCCTGCCGGTGTTCGCGCTGTTCGTCGCCTACGAGCGGGTGAAGACCCGGCGGGACGGCTCGCCGCTGGTCGAGCTCTCGCTGTTCCGGGTGCGGAGTTTCGCGGCGGGGATCGGGGTGCAGCTGGCCTTCGGCGTGGTCACCGGGATCTTCTTCCTGGTCTGGACCCTCTACATGCAGCTCGGCCTGGGCTGGAGCCCGCTCAAGGCCGGCACGACCGGTATCCCGTTCTCGCTCGCGGTCTCCACGGCCGCCGGGCTCTCGGTGCAGAAGCTGGTGCCGCGGTTCGGGCGCAAGGTGCTCCAGGCGGGCGCGGCGGTGATGGCGGCCGGCGTGCTGGTCTACATCGCGGAGGCCGAGCGGTACGGGGCGGCGATCGCGCCCTGGCAGATGGCGCTGCCGCTGGTGATCATGGGTCTGGGCATGGGGCTGATCGTCGCGCCGATCACGGACGCGATCCTGGCCGAGGTGCCGCGCGAGCACGCCGGGTCGGCCTCGGGGCTGATCAACACGGTGGGCCAGGTGGGCATGGCGCTGGGGCTGGGCCTGGTGTCGGTGGCGTTCTTCGGGGCGATGCCGGAGACGGTCGCCCCCGCGGCGGCGGGGGAGGCGTTCAGCGCCGCCTTCGTGCACGCGATGTGGTGGGTCGTCGGGGTGCTGGCGGTGGTGTTCCTGCTGATGTGCGCGCTGCCGCGGCGCCGGCCGGCGGCGGTCGCGCCGGAGCCCGTCGGGGCCGTGGAGCACGGGCAGAAGAAGGAGCAGGAGCAGGAGCCCGTGCTGGTCTGACGGTGTGCGGGTGGTGGGCCCCGGTCGCGGTGCGCGGCCGGGGCCTTCGTGCGCACACTGGAAGGGCCATGGACCGCACGCCGGTGGACTCCTCGGCGCTGCGATCGGTCGGGTACGACGCGGCGCGGCGGGTGCTGGAGGTGGAGTTCGTGGGCGGGGGCGTGTACTCCTATGACTCCGTTCCGGGGCGGGTGCACGGGGAGTTGATGGCGGCCGAGAGCCACGGCCGCTACTTCGTCCGGCGGATCAGGGGCAGGTACCCGTACCGGCGGCTCGGCTGAGCTGCCGTCGGTCGGCAAGAGCCGAAACAGAGGGCCTAGCGGGGCCACTCGGGGGCCGGGTCGGTGTCGAGCAGCGGGCGGACGGCGCCCAGGACGGCGCCGATGCAGACGTCGCGCAGCTCGGCGCGGGAGCAGGTCTCCTCGGCGAGCCAGTCCACGCAGAGCACCTGGACGAAGACCAGCCAGCTCCTCAGGACGCCCGAGACCGCCCGGCGGGCGGCCTCGTCGGCCAGCGGGAGGACGCCCAGCAGACGGGCGCGGAGGGCGTCCAGCTCGTTGTTCATGATCGTCTGGATGACCGGGTCCCCGGCGAGCACCCGGTTGGCGGCGAGCACGGCGTGGCGGTTGGCGACGAAGTAGTCGAGGTGGGCGTCCATGCCCTGCGCGAGCTGCTCGACCAGGGTGTGGGCGGGGTCGAGCCGGGTCTCGGCGAGCAGCTCGTCCGCGGCCTGCTGGTAGACCGCCGCGAAGAGGTCGTGCTTGCTCGGGAAGTGCCGGTAGAGCAGGGCGCGCGAGACGCCGGCGCGCTCGGCGACGTCCTCCATCAGCACCTCCTCGTACGGGCGCGCGGCGAACAGCTGCGCGCCGACGGAGAGCAGCTGGGCGCGGCGATCGGCGGGGCTGAGCCGCTGGCGGGGAGGCATGCGGGAAGCCTACTTGACACGTGTCTACCAGAGCGGGCTAGCTTAGTAGACACATGTCAACCAGTGGCGTGAGGGGTGGTCGTCATGGCCAGGGTCAAGGCGCTCCGGGTGCTCGCCCGGACGATGGGCGTCGCGTGCGTGCTGATCGGCCTGTTCCACGTGCTCGGCGGCAATGCGGCGATCCCGGGCGAGGCGGACGCCGGCCCGACGATCGACAGCCTGGGCCGGTTCTTCGGTGCGATCTTCGTCGGGTACGGGCTCGCGTGGGTATGGGTGGCCCGGCAGGCGCCGATCCCGGCGCGGGTGGTGCGGGTGCTGACCGGCGTCTTCCTGCTGGGCGCGGTCGGGCGACTGCTGTCGATCGCGGTGGAGGGCCGGCCGCACGCGTTCCAGCTCGGCCTGATGGTGCTCGAACTCGCCCTGTCCCCGGTCTACTTCTGGCTCGCCGACGCGGACGAGAAGGCGGTGCGGGCCGCGTAGGCCCGGCGTGGGAAGCCCCCTGAATGCCGCAGGGCCCGGGCCCTGCGCTCCCCCGTGGGTGCCGGGCCCGGGCGGCGCGGTGGGCTCAGACCTTGGCCTTGGCCTCCTTGGCGGCGCGCTTCACCTCCTGCTTGTGGGCGCGGACCTTCTCCAGCGACTCCGGTCCGGTGATGTCCGCGACCGAGCGGTAGGCGCCCTCCTCGCCGTACGCGCCGGCCGCCTCGCGCCAGCCCTCGGGCTGCACGCCGTACTGTTTGCCGAGCAGGGCGAGGAAGATCTGCGACTTCTGCTTGCCGAAGCCCGGCAGCGCGTTCAGCCGGCTGAGCAGCTCCTTGCCGGTGGCGACGCCCCGCCAGAGCGCCGCCGCGTCGCCGTCGTACTGGGCCACCAGGAACTGGCAGAGCTGCTGCACCCGCTTGGCCATCGCCGCCGGGTAGCGGTGCACGGCCGGCTTCTCGGAGAGCAGCGCGACGAACTCCTCGGGGTTGTAGACGGCGATCTCGTGCGCGTCCAGGTCGTCCCGGCCGAGCCGCTGGGCGATGGTCAGCGGTCCGCTGAACGCCCACTCCATGGGCACCTGCTGGTCGAGCAGCATCCCGACGAGCGCGGCGAGCGCGCTGCGCCCGAGCAGTTCGTCGGCCTCGGGCTGCTGCGCGAGCCGCACGGTGACGTTCATGGGCAAGCCCTCCTCTGAGCGTGGAGAATCGGGTCGCCGCCCAGTCTGGTGGACGGGCGAGGAGGGGGAGGGGCAACACGCCCACGGGGGCGCTTCTCCTTGGGGTGACTGGTTGGTTCGTCGGCATAGTTGTTGCGTGGCCGTTGTCCGCGCGCCGATCCGGCCCGGCCCGGCCGATGTGGGCGCCCGGTGGCGCGCCTCGCGGGGATCCCCGTGACGCTCTGCCCGATGGGGGGAACCAGGCGTACAGGTGATCCAATGCCGGGCGATTCCTGGGGCGTCTGTTCGAGTCAATGGGCTTATTTCATATGACTGTTCCTGTTGCCCGGTGCGGGGCGGCGCCGGCGGGTAATGCTGTGCCGACCGGGCGGCGGGTGTGGGGAGTGAAGGCGCTGCTTCGCCGTGCCGGTCGGCCTCGTCGACGCGTCCAGAAAGGCTCGCCCGGTGACTCAGCCGTTCGAACTGCCCTCCTTCTACGTGCCGCACCCGGCACGGCTCAATCCCCATCTGGAGGAGGCCCGCACCCATTCCACCGCCTGGGCGCGGGAGATGGGGATGCTGGAGGGCTCGGGAATCTGGGACCAGGCCGACCTGGAGGCCCACGACTACGGCCTGCTCTGCGCCTACACCCACCCGGACGCCTCCGCCGAGGCGCTGTCGCTGGTCACCGACTGGTACGTCTGGGTCTTCTTCTTCGACGACCACTTCCTGGAGGTCTACAAGCGCACCAACGACCGTGAGGGCGGCAAGGCCTACCTCGACCGGCTGCCGCTGTTCATGCCCGCCGACCCGGCCACCCCGATGCCCGAGCCGACCAACCCCGTCGAGGCCGGGCTGGCCGACCTCTGGCGGCGCACCGTGCCGGCCATGGGCGAGGACTGGCGGATCCGGTTCGCCGAGAGCACCCGGAACCTGCTCAACGAGTCGCTCTGGGAGCTCGCCAACATCAACGCGGGCCGGATCGCCAACCCGGTGGAGTACATCGAGATGCGCCGCAAGGTCGGCGGCGCGCCCTGGTCCGCCGGGTTGATCGAGTACGCCGCCGGCGCGGAGGTGCCGAAGGAGGTCTCCGGCTCGCGGCCGCTGCGGGTGTTGATGGACGCCTTCGCGGACGGCGTCCACCTGCGCAACGACCTCTTCTCGTACCAGCGGGAGGTCGAGGACGAGGGCGAGCTGAGCAACGGCGTGCTGGTCCTGGAGACCTTCCTGGGGTGCACCACGCAGGAGGCCGCCGAGGCCGTCAACGACCTGCTCACCTCGCGCCTGCAGCAGTTCGAGAACACCGTGTTCACCGAACTCCCGGTGCTCTTCGCGGAGACCGGGCTGGACCCGGAGGGCTGCGCCCGGGTGCTCGCGTACGTCAAGGGGCTGCAGGACTGGCAGTCGGGCGGCCACGAGTGGCACATGCGGTCCAGCCGGTACATGAACGGCGGTGGCGCGGCGGCCGGTTCGGGCGGGAACTGGTGGGACGCGTACGCGATCGGCGGGGTCGGCACGTCCGCACTGGACGTGCTGCGGCCCGGGGCGTCGGGCGGACTGCCGGGCGGGATGGGCGAGTTGGGCTCGCTGAGCCGGGCGCGGGCGGCGGTCGAGGAGTCCGTGCCGGCCGCCGGGCCGGATCCGGCCGCGCGGCGGGCGCGCTCCCACGCCCATGTGCCGTTCCAGCACGTCGGGCCCTCCCGGCTACCGGAGTTCAGGCACCCGTTCACCGTGGAACCGAGCCCGCACCTGGACTCCTCGCGGCTGCACACGGGGGCGTGGGCCGAGCGGATGGGCCTGCTGGAGACCCAGCCCGGTGTGATCGGCTCGGGCGTCTGGACCGCCGAGAAGCTCGCCGACTACGACTTCCCGCTCTGCTCGGCCGGCATCCACCCGGACGCCACCGCGGAGGAACTCGACCTCACCTCCGACTGGTTGGCCTGGGGGACGTACGCCGACGACTACTACCCGGTGGTGTTCGGGCGCAGGCGCGACCTGCTCGGTGCCCGGCTGCAGAACGAGCGGTTCTCGGCCTTCATGCCGGTCGACGGCGGCCCGGTGCCGGATCCGGTCAACGCCCTGGAGCGCGGCCTGGCCGACCTCTGGCGGCGGACCGTCGCGCCGATGACCGTCGAGGCCCGGCGCCGGTTCCGCGAGGCCGTCGAGTCGATGGTGGCGAGCTGGCTCTGGGAGCTCGCCAACCAGGCGCAGCACCGCATCCCGGACCCGGTCGACTACATCGAGATGCGCCGGAGGACCTTCGGCTCCGACCTCACGATGGGCCTCGGCCGGCTGTCCCACGGGCAGGCCGTGCCGCAGGCGATCCACGAGAGCGGGCCGATGCGCTCGCTGGAGAACGCGGCCGCCGACTACGCGTGCATGATGAACGACCTGTACTCCTACCAGAAGGAGGTGGAGTACGAGGGCGAGGTGCACAACGCGGTGCTGGTGGTGCAGAACTTCTTCAACTGCGACTACCCGTCGGCCGTCCGGATCGTCGACGACCTGATGCACTCGCGGGTGGACCAGTTCCAGCACGTGGCGCAGAACGAGTTCCCGGTGCTGTACGAGGACTTCGGGCTCGACGCGGAGGCCCGGGCGCTGCTCGACGGCCACGTGAAGCGGCTGGAGAACTGGATCGCGGGCATCGACGTCTGGCACCGGGACTGCCGGCGGTACGGCGAGGCCGACCTGCGGCGGCACTTCGGGCTTGAGACGGCGACGGTTCCGGCGGTGGCCGCCCTGTCGGCGGCGGACGCGCCGGGCGGGGAGGCGCCGGCCGCGGACGCGCCCGCCGGCGTCGCCGCGCTGCGGCTCGGGCCGACCGGGTTCGGCACGGCGGGTGCGCGGGCACCGTTCGGCGGGGCGGTGCCGGCCGCGGCCGGCGCGCCGGGCCCGGTCCGGGCCGCGGCGGAGCTGCGGTAGCGCACGGCGGCAGCGGTGTCGGGCGGCGGTCCGCCGGGTTCCCACCCGGGCGGGCCGCCGCCCCCGTGCGTGCCGGGTGCCGGCGGCTCGGGGCGCGGTGCGGCGGCGGACTGGCTACTGTGGCGAACCGGGGCAAATCGTCACATGGAGAGGGCAGAGCCATGGCTGTGCTACCCGAGGGAACGCCCTGCTGGGCCGACGCGATGATCAAGGACCTGGACAGCACGAAGGCCTTCTACGGCGCCGTGCTCGGCTGGACCTTCGGCGAGAGCGCGTCCGAGTTCGGCAACTACACGACGGCGTACTCGGACGGGAAGGCGGTGGCCGCCGTGGTCCCGCCGATGCCCGGCGGCGAGGAGCCGCAGTCGGCCTGGTGCCTGTACTTCGCCTCGCCCGACGCGGCCGCGACCGCCGAGCGGATCCGCGCCAACGGCGGCGAGGTGCTGATGGGCCCGATGCCGGTCGGCGACTTCGGCACCATGGTGCTGGCCAAGGACCCGGGCGGGGTCGCCTTCGGGGTCTGGCAGGCGGGGAGCCACGAGGGCTTCGAGAAGCAGGGCGCGCCCGGCGCGTACACCTGGGCCGAGGTGCTGACCCGCGAACCGGGCAAGGCGGACGCCTTCTTCCCGGCGGTCTTCCCGTTCACCACCAAGCGGATGGACACCGACGAGGTCGACTACAAGATCTTCCACGTCGCCGATCAGCCCGTCCTCGGCCGGATGAAGGTCGGCCCGGGCGAGCTCCCGCCCGAGGCGCCGTCCTACGTGAGCGTGTTCTTCGCCGTGCAGGACTGCGACGCCGCCGTCGGCAAGGTCACCGAGCACGGCGGGCAGCTGTTCTTCGGGCCGATGGACAGCCCGTACGGCCGGTTCGCCGCGGTGGGCGACCCGCAGGGCGCCGCCTTCGGCATCATCGACCTCGGCGCGGCCGCCGGCGACGTCCCCGCGCTGGCGGACGCCTGATGGGCGGGGGTTCGGCGGGCGGGGGTTCGGCGGGCGCGGGTCACTCCACGGGCGCCGGGGAGCGGGCCGAGCTGGTCGAGACGCTGGACAAACACCGGGGCTTCCTGCGCCACACCGTCCGCGGCCTCGACGACGAGCAGGCCGCCCGGCGCACCACCGTGAGCGAGCTGTGCCTGGGCGGCCTGATCAAGCACGTCACGGGCACCGAGGAACGCTGGATGCGGTTCGCGGTCGGTGGCGCGGAGGCGATGGAGAGCGTGCCGTACGACTGGGCGGGCCAGTTCCGGATGGCGGACGGCGAGACGCTGGCCGGCCTGCTCGCCGCGTACGAGCGGGTGGCGCACGAGACCGACGAGCTGGTGTCGACGCTGCCCGACCTCGACCTCGTCCACCCGCTGCCCGAGGCGCCGTGGTTCGAGCCGGGCGCGGGCTGGTCCGTGCGACGGGTGGTGCTGCACGTCATCGCGGAGACCGCGCAGCACGCCGGGCACGCGGACATCATCCGGGAATCGCTGGACGGGCAGAAGACGATGGGGTGAGTGCGGCCGCCGCACGTCCGGGCCGAGGCCTCGCACGGGGCTTCGGCCCGGACGTGCGGCGGCCGGTCGGTGCGGTCCGGTCCGGTGCGGTCCGGTGCGGGACCTCGTCCGGTGCGGGGCCGGCTCAGTGCGCCGGGTCGAGGTCGATCCCGAGCAGCTCGCGCAGCGTGCGTCCGCCGTCCGACGTCACCCGCAGGGCGCGGCCGGAGCCGATCCGCTCCACCCAGGACCGGTCCAGCGCCGTCCGGCAGAGCGCCGCGCCGAGCACGCCGCCCAGGTGGGTGCGGCGTTCCGTCCAGTCCAGGCAGCTGCGGACCAGTGGGCGGCCGCCCGCGCGGACCGGCCGGACCGGCAGCTCGATCCCGGCGCCGGCCAGCCAGGCCCGCCCGTCCTCGGTGACGGCGAGGCCCGCGTCGTCCGCCACCAGGCCGCGGTCGTGGAGCGCGTCGGAGACGGCGACGCCGAGGCGGCCGGCCAGGTGGTCGTAGCAGGTCCGGGCCCGTGCCTCGGCGCTCTGCCGGGTGGACTCGCGCAGGGTGCGCGGGGTCCGGCCGGGGCTCGCCGCCTCGGCGAAGGCGGCGAGGTCCTCGATCAGCGCGGCCGCCGCCGGGTCGGCCAGCCGGACGTAGCGGTGCCGGCCCTGCCGTTCCTCGGCCAGGAGTCCGCCCGCGATCAGCCGGGACAGGTGCTCGCTCGCGGTGGAGGGCGCCACGCCGGCGTACCGGGCGAGTTCGCCGGCGGTCCAGGCCCGGCCGTCGAGCAGGGCGGTGCAGAAGGAGGCGCGGGTGGGGTCGGCGAGGAGTCCGGCGAGCTGGGCGAGTGACATGCCTCCATGGTGCTCCTGTGGCAGTTCGGCGGGGGACGAAACGTCCCGTGCCCCGCGCCTGCGGACCGTAATAGGTAAATCATCGACATATCCAAATCGTTGATCTATGCTCCGAAGCATGGCTAACCGTCAACTTCAGGAGCCGACAAGGCTCGTGCTCACTGCGCTGGCCGACACCCCGCGGCACGGCTACGCGATCGTCCAGGAGGTGCTGGCCATCTCGGGCGGCCGGACCAAGCTCCTCACCGGCACGCTCTACACGGCACTGGACCGCCTGCTCCAGCAGGGGCTGATCCGGATCGACCACGAGGAGGTGGTGGCCGGGCGGCTGCGCCGCACCTTTGCGCTGACCGAGGAGGGCGGCGAGGTGCTGTCCGCGGAGACCGAGCGACTGCGCGCCGGTGTCGCCGAGGCCGAGCGCCGGCTCGCCCTCGGCGGGCTCCGGCCGAAGCTCCGGCCGGGCCTGCAGCGCGGCCTGGAGGAGGGCGTGGAGCGGACGTTCGGTGCGGTGCCGGGGCCGGGAGGGGTGACCATATGAGCGCGACGTCGCCGCGGCTCCCGCTGCCCACCGGGCTGCCCCTGCTCGGTCTCTACCCCGCCGCGTACCGGGCCGCGCACGGCGAGGAGATCGCCGCCGTCTTCGCCGAGTCCGTCGAGGGCGCCGACCGCGGAACCGTCCTGCGCGAGTGGGCCGTCCTCGCCGCGCACGCCCTGCGGCTGCGCACCGGGCTCAGCTCGCGCGACCGGCTCGGCCGGGTCGCCGCCGGCGCCGCGCCCCTGATGCTGGCCGGCGGGGCCGCGCTGGCCACCGTCCACCTGCTGCTCGGCCTCGTCCTGCGGCAGCCGTTCTTCGAGGACTTCACCCACCCCGGGGTGGCGGTCGCGGTGGGCGCGGCACAGACGCTGCCGTGGATCCTCGCGCTGCCCTTCGCCGTCGCCGGCCACTGGCCGCAGGCCCGGCTGCTGGTGCTGGCGGGCACCCTGCTCCGGATCGGTTCCGCGGCGGCGGCGCTGCTGGTCGGGTACGCGTCCTTCTGGCAGTACGCGTTCCTGCTGCCGTTCTGGCTGGTGCTCGGCGGAGTGCTGCTGGCCGCCCCGCCGGACGCCGTGGACCTCTCGCGGCGCGGCCGCTACGGGATGGCGCTCGCCGCCGGGGCCGTGGCCCTGCCGATGGTCGCCCTGGTGACCCTCTGGCCTTGGCCGGACCCGTCGATGGCCGTCGGGGCGGAGTTCGGGGAGACCGCGAAGGTCCTGCTCGACGTCTCCACCGCCTGGCCCGCCACCGTGATGTGCCTCGCCTATCTGGTCCGGCTCGGCGGGGCGCGGCCCGACCGCCTTCGGGCCGCCGGGGCGGCCCTGGCGGCGCTGCCCTGGACGGTGATGCTCTCGGCGCCGGACTACCTGATCCCGCCGGTTCCCAACGCCGCGCTGCGCAACCTCGGCGTCGTGGTCGGGCTGATCGGGTTGTGCACCGCGATCGACGCCCTCCGGCGTGCGGTCGCCGCGCGGACAGGCCGGACCGGTGGTACGGACCGTGCGGCCGGGGTGGCCGAGCAGGCCTGAGGAGACGTCACCCCGGTGTGGGGCCCCGCCGTGCGCCGGCGGGGCCCCGCTGCGGTGGACCCGGGGCGGGCGCCCGGGTCGTCTGGGGCTCCCTCGACCAGGGCGCTCGCTGCCCGAGACGATCGGACATCTCTCGAAGACTGAAGGATATTCAGCGGCTCGTTCGGTCTTCCTAGAGTTGAGGACATCAGGAGCCGGGCCGACAGGGGCCGGCCCGAGCGAGAGGCAGTCCTCCCATGCGCGCAGTCATTCAGAAGTCCTTCGGCGGCCCCGAGGTCCTGGAGGTGGCCGAGGCCGAGCGCCCCGCCCCGCTCGGCGCCGAGGTCCTCGTCCGGGTCCACGCCAGCGGCGTCAACCCGGTTGACGTGGCGGTCCGTTCGGGCGCCTACCCGCTGCTCGGCGAGCCGCCGTACGGGGTCGGCTGGGACATCTCCGGTGTCGTCGAGGAGGCCGGCCCCGGGGCCCGGTTCAAGCCCGGCGACGAGGTCTTCGGGATGCCGTTCTTCCCCCGTGCTGCCACCGGCTACGCCGACTACGTCGCCGTCCCCTCGCGGCAGGTGGCCCGCAAGCCCGCCACGCTCGACCACGTGCAGGCCGCCGCGCTCCCGCTGGCCGCGCTCACCGCCTGGCAGGGTCTGGTCGACGCGGCCGCGCTGACCGAGGGTCAGCGCGTCCTGATCCACCGCGCGGCCGGCGGTGTCGGCCACTTCGCCGTCCAGATCGCCAAGGCCCGCGGCGCCCACGTCATCGCGCTGGCGAGCGAGGCCAAGCACGAGTTCGTGCGCGGCCTGGGCGCGGACGAGGTGATCGACTACCGCACCACCGACTACACCGAGGCGGTCGCCGACGTCGACGTCGTCTTCGACTCCTCCTCCGAGGGCACCCGGGCCCTGGAGGTGCTGAAGCCGGGCGGCACCCTGGTCAGCATCATGGAGCACTGGAACACCGAGCTCGCCGCCAAGATCGAGGAGGCCGGACGGCGCTTCGCGGGCGTCTCCGTCGAGCCCGACTACGCCTCGCTGGAGGCGATCGCCGCGCTGGTCGACGAGGGCCGGATCCGCCCGCACGTCGCCGCGACCTTCCCGCTCGCGGAGGCCGGCAAGGCGCACGAACTGGTCGGCTCGGGCCGGGTGCAGGGCAAGGTCGTGCTGACCGTTGCCTGAGCGGCACTCCCGCGGGTGCGGGGGTGCGGGAAGGACCCGGGGACGCAGGGCCGGGCTTCCGCCCGCTCGGGGGAGGGGCGGAGGCCGGGCGCGGACGGCGGGCGGGGCCCGGTACGGGGGCCGTCGGCCGCCCGTACCGGGCAGGGAGCCGGCCATGACAGCCCCTATGGTGGGGGCGGACCGCGGCGGACCGTGGGCAAACGGAAGACGGGGGAAGGTCGTTGGACATCCTGACCGAGGCGCTGAGCTCGATGCGGACCGGGCTGCCGACGTCGGTACGCACCGAGGGCCGGGCCCCGTGGGGCCTGCGCCTCCCACCGGTCGCCGGAGCCGGCTTCCACGTGGTGCTGCACGGCACCTGCTGGCTGATCCCGCTGGGCTGCGCGTCCAGCACCGAGCCGATCGCGCTCAACCCCGGGGACGTGGTCTTCCTGCGGGACGGCAGCGGCCACATCCTGGCCGACCACCCGTCCACCCCGGCCGAGCCCGAGCGCCCCGACCAGTACCGCCCGACCGGGCCGATCGGCACCGTGACGCTCGGCGGTGACGGCGCCCGCACCAGCCTGCTGTGCGGCAACTACCACCTGGACAAGGGCCGTCCGCACCCGCTGGTCCGCCAGCTGCCCGAGGTCGTCCACCTGACCACCGGGCACGGCCGGCACCCCGAACTGAGCGCCGCCGTCCAGCTCCTCGGGGCCGAGCTGGAGAACCCGCGGCTCGGGTCGACCGGCATCGTCCCGGCCCTGATCGACTCGCTGCTGCTCTACATCCTGCGGGCCTGGCTCGACGACCAGCCCGCGGCGGCCGCGGCCGGGTGGGCCGCCGCGCTGGGCGACTCCGCGGTCGCGCCGGCGCTGGCCGCCATCCACGAGGACCCGGCGACCCCGTGGACGGTGGAGTCGCTGGCCCGGCGGGTGGGCCTGTCCCGGGCGGCCTTCGCCCGGCGGTTCACCACGATGGTGGGCGAGCCTCCGATGGCCTACCTGACCCGGTGGCGCCTCACCACCGCGGCCCGGCTGCTCCGCGAGTCGGAGGCCCCGCTGACCGCGGTGGCCGCCCAGGCCGGGTACGGCTCCGAGTACGCGTTCGCGAAGGCGTTCAAGCGCGAGTTCGGCCAGGCGCCGGGCGGCTACCGCCGCGAGCTCAGGGTCGCCGCCTGAGGGCCTGAGGGCCTGAGGTGCCTGAGGTGCCCGAGGCGCCCGAGACTTGGGCGTTGGGCGTCGGGCGTCGGGCGTCGGGCGTCGGTGCGGGCCCCGGCCCCCCGTGTGGTCGGGGTCCGCACCGGGTCCGGCTACCGACCGGCCGTCTCGCGCGGCGCCGTCGGCAGCGTCCGCAGCCGGACGACGGGGGAGACGACCAGCCCGGCCACCACCGCGGCGGAGCCGATCGCGGCCACGGTCAGCGCGCCCCGCCCGCCGAGCCACCCGGTGAGCAGGCCCGCCGACAGCCCGCCCAGGGAGCCGCCGCCGAACAGCAGCGTCCGGAAGGCGGCCGTCATCCGGCCCATCATCGACTGTGGTGTCAGCGCCTGGCGCAGGCTGACGATGACGACGCCCGCCACTCCCAGGCCCAGGTAGGTGGTGAAGAACGAGGCCACGAACATCGCGATCATCACCGGCCGGGGCCCGGCGGCCGCGGCGACGAGCGTCGGCCCGAGCAGCAGCGCCGACTGCGCGACCAGGTAGACAGGGCCGAGCGGGAACCGGGCGATCACCCGGCGGGAGACCAGCGCCCCGACCAGCCCGCCCACCGAGGCGGTCGCGAAGACCGCCCCGAGCGCCGTCGAGCCGAGGTGGAGGTCGTTGGTTCCGTGGAGCAGGAACATGGTCCACACGGTGACCATGGAGAAGTTGCAGCAGAAGCCGATCAGCGCGAGCGCCCGCAGCACCCCGTCGCCCAGCACCCAGCCCAGCCCGTCCCGGAGTTCGCGCAGCAGGTGCCGCTCGGCGGCCGGTTCGGGGCGCGGCTCGGGCGTGCGGATGAGCAGCAGCGAGACGACGGAGGCCGCGTACGAGCAGGCGTCCACGACCAGGGCCACCGGTGCGGTGACCGCTGACACCAGGAGGCCGGCCAGCCCGGGCCCGGCGACGTCGGCGGCCGAGGAGCTGGTGCCCATCCGGGCGCTCGCCTCGACGTAGTGCTCCGGAGTGCGCACCAGCGCCGGCACGTACGACATCCAGCTCACGTCGAACACCACCGAGGCGATGCCCACCGCGCAGGCGATCGCCAGCAGCACGGTGAGGTCGAGCGCGTCCCACCAGTACATCAGCGGGACCAGCGCGATCAGGACCAGCCGGACGAGGTTGGCGCCGAGCATGACCGGTCGGCGTCGGACCCGGTCGGTCCAGACCCCGATCAGCAGGGCCAGCCCGAGGTAGGGGACGAGCTGCAGGAAGCGCAGCAGGCCGACCTGTTCGTCGGTGGCGCCGAAGGCGTGGATCGCGGTCAGCGGCAGGGCGAGGTTGGTGACCTGGGTGCCCAGCAGGGAGACCGTCTCGCCGGCCCAGAACTTGAGGAAGTCGCCGTTGCGCCAGAGGCTCTCCGGTGCACGGGGCGCCGCGGCCTCCGTGGCCCCGGGCATTTCGGCCTCGGGCATTTCGGTCCCGGCGGTCCCGGGTACCGCGCCGGAGTCGGTCGCCGGCGTCACCGGGTGGCGTCCGCGAGCTCGGCGACCGCGGCGGCGACCGTGTCGACCTCGTCCTCGGTGTTGTAGTAGTGCGGCGACAGCCGCAGGCACCACTCCACGTCCTTGTCGCCGAAGTCGAACTGCGCGAACTCCCGGAAGCTGAGCGCCGAGTTGACGCCGCGGTCGTCCAGGGCCCGCTTGAACGGCTGCGGCTGCCACCCGGTGACGGCGAAGGTCACCAGCGCGGCGGGCGCGGGCCCGCGGTCGAGGACGCGCACCCCGGGCAGGTCTGCCAGCCCGGCGCGCAGTCGCGCGGCCAGCGCGGGGGTGCGCCTGGACACGGGTGCGATCCCGACCCGCAGCGCGTAGCGGACGGCGGCCGCGCAGCCGAGCACGGTCGCGTACGGGAACTCCCACTCCTCGAAGCGGGCCGCGGTGTCGACCGGGCGGTACTCACCGGGCGCCGTCCAGCGGGCCCCGTGCATGTCGATGAAGAGCGGTTCGGCGCCCGAGCGCAGCACTCGCTCGGAGACGTACAGGAAGCCCGAGCCGCGCGGCCCGCGCAGGAACTTGCGGCAGGTCGCGGTGAGCAGGTCGCAGCCGATCTCCTCGACGTCGACGGGGAGTTGGCCGACGGACTGGCAGGCGTCGACCAGGTACAGCAGATCGAGCTCGCGGCAGTGCCGGCCGATCTCGGCAACCGGCTGGACCAGGCCGGAGTTGGTGGGCACGTGGGTGGCGGCGACCAGCCGGGGGCGGTGGGCGCGCATCAGCGCCGCCATCGCCGCGACGTCGACACCGCCCCCGTCCGGGAGGTCGGGGGCGTGCACGACCTCGACGCCGTGGCGCCGGCGCAGTGAGAGGAAGGCGATCTGGTTGGAGATGAAGTCGTTGCGGGTGGTGAGGACGACGTCGCCGGGGCGGAAGTCGATCGCCGAGAGCGCCTTGGCGTAGGCGTGGGTGGCGCTGCCGGCGAAGGCGATGGTGCCGGGCCGGGCGTTGATCAGCTCGGCGATCGCGGCGTGGAAGTCGGCGACCTCGGCGGCGCGGGCGGCGGAGGCCTCGTAGCCGCCGATGGCGGCCTCCAGTTCGAGGTGTTCGACCGTCGCCCGGAGGACCGGACGGGCCATCAGTCCGCAGCCGGCGTTGTTGAAGTGGATGACCGATTCGCAGCCCGGGGTGTCGGCCCGCAGGGCGACGAGGTCGAGGAGCGGTTCCGATGTCGGCGCAGAAGCGCTATCCTGTGTCTTCATGAATGACGGTAGCAGTACTGAGGCGCTGGTGGCGACCCTCCGGTCCGGGATCGCCGGGCTCGCCCCCGGCGACCGGCTGCCCAGCAGCCGGGACCTGATCGCCCGTCACGGCGTCGGCCCGGTCACCGTCTCCCGGGCGATCGCCCTGCTGGCCGCCGAGGGCGTGGTGGTCACCCGGCCCGGCGCCGGCACCTACGTGGCCGCCCGCCGGCCCGGCCGGAGCGAGGAGGCGCCGGACACCTCCTGGCAGGCCGTCGCCCTGGCCGGCCGCGACCACGACCTGATCGGCCTGGACGGACCCTCGACGGCGCTGCCCGCCGGCACCGTCGCGCTCTCCGGTGGCTACCTGCACGAGGACCTGCAGCCCACCCGGGCGCTCGGCGCGGCGCTGGCCCGCGCCGCCCGCCGCCCGGACGCCTGGCACCGCGCCCCTGCGGCCGGCCTCGCGCCCCTGCGCGCGGTCTTCGCCCGCCAGGCCGGGGCCGGCGTCGCCCCCGAGGACGTCCTCGTCACCGGCGGCGGCCAGGGCGCGCTGTCCCTGCTGTTCCGGGCGGTGGCCGCCCCGGGCAGTCCGGTGCTGGTCGAGTCGCCGACCTACCGGGGCGCGCTGGCGGCCGCCCGGGCCGCCGGACTGCGCCCGGTGCCGGTGCCGATGGACGCCGACGGCATCCGCCCGGACCTGCTGGCCGACGCGTTCGCGATGACCGGCGCCCGGCTGCTCTACTGCCAGCCGACCTTCCACAACCCCACCGGCACCGTGCTCGCCCCCGAGCGCCGCCGTCAGGTCGTCGACGTGGCCCGCGCCGCCGGGGCGTTCCTGATCGAGGACGACTTCGCCCGCCACCTCGGCCACGGCCGCCCGGTGCCCCGCCCGCTGGTCGCCGACGACCGCGACGGCACCGTCGTCCAGGTCACCTCCCTGACCAAGCCCGCCTCGCCCAGCCTGCGGATCGGCGCCCTGATCGCCCGCGGCCCGGTGATGCGCCGCCTGCAGGCGATGCGCCAGGTCGACGACTTCTTCGTGGCCCGCCCGCTCCAGGAGGCAGCCGTCGAACTGCTCAGCACCCCCGCCTGGGACCGCCACCTGCGGTCGCTGTCCACCGCGCTGCGGGACCGCTGCGCCGTCCTCGCCGACGCCCTCGTCCGCGAGCTCCCCGGCTGGACGCTCACCCATCCCCCGGCGGGTGGGTTGCACCTCTGGCTCCGCCTGCCGGCCGGCCTCACCGACACCGCGGTCGCCGACGCCGCCCGCGCCCACGGGGTCTCCGTCAACGTCGGCCACTCCTACTTCCCCGCGGAGCCCCCCGCCCCGCACCTGCGCCTGGCGTTCGCCGCCGCGCCCACCCCGGCCGACCTCGTCGAGGCCGCCCACCGCCTGGCGGTCGCCGTCCGGTCCGTGAGCTGAGGCCTGGGGCCGGCCACCGCGGGTTCGTCGTCACGGAACGACGGGGAGGGCGATCTTGCCGCCGGCGCTCCGGGCGTCGCCCGGCCCGTGGGCCACGGCGGCGCGGGTCAGGCGGGCGTGCCCAGGATCTCCCGGATGCGGGTGGCGTAGGCCCGGGGGTGGGTGGTGTTCCCGTTGTGGCCGCCGGGCAGCTCCAGGGCCTCGGTGCCGAGGAGTTCGGCGAGGGCCCGGGCGCACTGGACGTCGAAGACCTCGCGGGGCGTGGTGAGCCCGACGGCCGGGAGGATGCGCGTGCCGGTCTCGCGAAGGAGCGCGGGGTCGAGGGTGTCCTGGATGATCGCGCTGAAGTCGTGCCGGATGAAGTGGTCGAAGTTGGCGAGGCGCCGCTCGTCGAGGGGCTGCGGGGTGAGGTCGGCCTCCCGGTCCGGGCTGGCCGGGTCGATGCCCAGGACCCGGGCGATCTCCGGGAACGTCGCGCGCAGCCCCTCGCGCCGGTAGAGGTCCTGGAGGTGGGCCAGCTCCCGCTCGTGGCCCGCGCGCTGGTCGGCGGGCAGCAGGCGGGGTGCGACGGGCTCGTGGGCGATCAGGGTGCCGATCTGCCCCGGGTGCCGCTGGGCCGCGTGGAGGCCGATGACGGCGCCGAGGCTGCAGCCGAGCATGAGCACCGGCTCGTCGGTGAGTGCGGCGAGCAGGTGGTGGACGTCGTCGGCGTGCTCGACGAGGGTCGCCCCGCGGTCGGGCTCGGTCAGTCGGCTGCGGGACAGGCCCCGGCGGTCGTACGTCACCACGGTGAAGGCGTCCGTGAGCCCGGCGACCAGGTCGACACTGCGGTCGGCGTCCCCCTCGCCGCTCTGGGAGATGAGCAGCATCGGCCCGCTGCCGCTGACCTGGTAGTGCAGAACGGCGCCGGCGACGGCCAGGGTGCCGGTGGTCGGGTGCGTGGTGCTGGGCATGGTGGTCCCCCTTCGCCGGGGCCGGCGGTCCGTCCGCCGCCCGGTGCTCCACCATGATTCATCGAAAGGGATGCATCTGTCTAGATGTATCGAGATGGATGTTTCTCCGGGCGCGGACCGGCCGGATCCATTCATCTCGATGAATCGAATCCGATGTATGCTCCCGGCCATGAACGGAGTGGAGCTGTTCCTGCTGGGCCGGGCCCTGATGAAGCTCGGCGAGGACGCGCTGCCGGAGCCGCCCGGCGGCGCCGGCCGCTACGCCGGCAGCGCCCGGCTGGTCCTGATCGTGGCCAGCGACATCGCCGCCCACCCGGACAGCGCCGTCGGCGAGATCGCCTCCCGGACCGGCCTCCCGCAGAGCCAGGTCTCCACCGCCGTGGCGCGTCTGAAGGAGGCCGGTTCGGTGGTGACGGCCCCCGATCCCGCCGACCGCCGGCGCGTCCTGGTCCGGCAGGCCGCCGGCGTGTCCGACCGCGTCGCCCGGGTCCGCGCCGCCGGTATCGAGCAGGCCCTCGTCGCCGCGCTCGGCACCGAGGACCCCCGGCAGCTCCGCGAGGTGACCGACGCCCTCGACGTCCTCGCCCGCCGGCTCCTGCCGCACGCCCCGCAGGACCCGTCGCCCGGCGCGGCTCGGTAGGAGCCCGTCCGGGGCCGACCCGCGTCGCCGTCCGGGGTCGGGGTCGCGTCGCCGTCCGACGCCGGAGCGGGCCGCCGTCCGACGCCGGACCGGCCGAGTCCTCGTCAGGACCGCGCCGTCGGAGCGGGCTTCGGCGGCGTCACGGCCGCCGCCGCCGGCCCGGAGCCGGGCAGGTGGCGGGTGGTCCGGAGCGGCGAGCAGAGGATCGGGAGCCAGACCGTGGCGAGCCCCGCCGCACCCGCCCAGAGCGCTGCGCGGGGAGAGACGAACTCGCCGAGGACGCCCGCCAGTCCGGCGCCGACCGCGAGCGAGCCGGTCAGCACCACGCGCATGGTGGCGTTCATCCGGCCGAGCAGCGCGTCGGGGGTGGCGCTCTGGCGGAAGCTGATCTTGATCACGTTGTCGATGCCGACCTTGAAGGTCGTGACCAGCCAGGCCGCACCGGCCAGCCAGAGCGCCGGACCGCGGTCGACCAGGCCGATGAGGACGCCCAGCGGCGCGACCGCGAGACCCATGAGCCAGAGCACCCGGCCCGCGCCGAGACGGCGGGCCAGCCATCGGGCCGACAGCGAACCGAGGAACACGCCGACCCCGCCGGCCGCGAAGAACAGCCCGATCGCGCTGCCGGGAAGGTCCAACTCCCGGACGAACAGCACCGGGAGCATGGTCTGGCAGAGCTGGATGGACAGGTTGGTGCAGGCCCCGGCGAGCGCGATCGGGCGCAGCAGCGGGTGGCCGAACACGAAGCGCAGGCCCTGGCCGATCTCGCCCGCCAGGCCGCGGTCGGCCCCGCGCCGCGGTTGCGGCTCGGGGCGGCGGATCCGCAGCAGGCAGGCCGCCGACCACAGGTAGCTGGCCGCGTCGACGGCGACGGCCACCGGGGCGGACAGCAGCGCCGTCAGGAAGCCGCCGACGCCCCGGCCGCCGACCTGGGTGACGGCGTCCACCGTCACCAGGTGGGCGTTGGCGTCGGTGAGCCGGTCCCGCTCGACCAGGCTCGGGAGGTGGCTCAGCGCCGCCACGTCGAAGAACACGGTGGCCGTGCCCGCCAGCAGGACCACCAGGTAGAGCTGCTGGATGGTCAGCACACCCAGCAGCCAGGCGGCCGGTACCGACCCGAAGAGCGCGGCCCGGGCCAGATCGGCGGCGATCATCACCGGGCGCTTGCGCATCCGGTCGATCCAGGCGCCGGCAGGCAGGCCGACCAGCACGAAGGAGAGGGTGCTCAGCATCGTCAGCAGGCCCACCTGCCCGGCCGAGGCGTGCAGGGCCAGCACGGCCGTCAGCGGGACGGCCAGGGAGCCGACCGAACTGCCGAGCCGGCTCACGGCCGTCGCGGTGATCAGCAGACGGAAGCCCCGGTCCCGGAAGAGTGAACGGCGCGGTGCGGGTGTGGAGGTGGGGGCGGGTGCGGATGCGGGTACCGGTGCGGGGGCGGTGGTGTCGGGCCGTCGGATCGGTTCGGTCGTGGTCATGGGCCGAGCCTGGAGCCGCCCGCACCGGCCGGCGACGAATTTAGGCTGTACTGAATCGGCCGTGCTGCATCAGTCGTGCCGAACTGCCGAATTGCCGAACTGCCGAACGGGGGCATCGTGCTGAACCTGGCGTTCTCCACCCGCGACCTGGCCCGCACCAGGTTCGCGCTGTCGCCGTTGTGGGAGGTGGTGGCCAGTGTCCGGATCGTCAAGCACCCGGCCGAGCACCCCTTCTTCCGGCCGTGGAGCGACGAGGTCCGCCCGCGGCTCGCGGCGTCGGGGCTGGACTGGGGCCTGCTCGCCGATCTGGTCCCGCAACCGCCGCGGCTCATCCCGGTCTTCGTCGCCCCGCCGCCCACCGCCCCGGTCCCCGACCTCGGTGTCGAGCTGGCCGTTCTGCGGTCCACCGCTCCGGAGCAGGTCCGGTCCGCCCTCGCCGGCCGCCGGGCTCCGCGGTCCGCGCGGATCGAGGCGCTCCGGGACGATCCGCAGCGCGGCCTGGCGGAGCTCGCCGACGCGGTGGAGGCCTACTGGGAGATCGCCGTCGCCCCGTACTGGCCGCGGATGCGCTCCCTGCTGGAGGGCGACGTCCTCCAGCGGGCCAGACTCCTCGCCGAGGGCGGGGCCCAGCAACTGCTCAACGACCTGGACCCCCAGGTGACCTGGGACGCCGACACGCTGTCCGTCCGGCACCGCCACACCGGCGGCAGCCGGACCCTCGGCGACCAGGGCCTCCTCCTCGTCCCGTCGGTGTTCGTCTGGCCCCGGGTCTTCTCCGTCACCGGTCCCGGCTGGCAGCCCGTGCTGCGCTTCCCACCCCGCGGCGTGGCCACCCTGTGGGAGCGGCGGACGATCCCCCCGGACGCCCTGGCCGCCGTCATCGGCCGCTCCCGGGCCGTCCTGCTGGCCGAGCTCGACACCCCGGCATCGACGTCCGACCTGGCCCGTCGCACCGGCCTCACGGCCGGCGGCGTCTCCCAGCACCTGACCGCCCTGCGCGCCGCCGGCCTGGTCGACGCCCACCGCACCGGCCGCTACGTCCTCTACGTCCGCACCGAGGCCGCCGAAACCCTCCTCGCCGCCGCAGCCGCCAGCCCCCGTTGACCGACCATCCGACGATCCGATGTTCCTGCGGCCGCGCCTCGTTGCGGCGCCCGGTCCTGCGGCCCGTGGTGGCCGGCGCGCCGGCCACCACGGGTACGACCGGTACCCGCCTCCTCAGCCCCGGGACGCCGCCGAGGAGGCGGAGCCGATCAGCTGTCCCTGCGGATCGTCTGCTTGATCCAGTCCGCATAGGCGGGCACGTTGCTGTAGAGGCCGGGGCCGGCGGCACAGGAGGACAGGCCCGGGACGCCGGGGCCCGACGTGGTGCCGATCAGCTCCCACCGTCCGCCCCGCCCCTTCTGGATCTGGGGCCCGCCGGAGTCACCGAAGCAGGCCATGGCGTTCGGCACCAGGCTGGCCGTACACAGCCGGGTCTTCCCCGCGTAGCCGGGTGCGCACTCGGACACGGCCGCCCTGCGGGTGTCGAGCTGCTGGAGCCGGTCCGGGAAGACCAGCTTGCCGGGGTCCGGAGAGTCGACGATGGTGCCGAAGCCCAGGAGCCGGGTGGGAGTGCCGGGAACGCCCGGCCGGTCGGCGATCCGTATGGGCTGTTCCGACACCGGGCGGTTCAGGCGGATCAACGCGACGTCGTTCTGGTTGGGGCCGTTGCCACCGCCCTGCGCGTAGCCCGGGTTGGTGACCACCTTGTCGATGGTGCGGACCGTGCCCCCGGACTTGCGCTGGTCGCTGCCGATCCGGACGGTGCCGCCCAGCTTCACCAGGTTCGGGTCGACGCAGTGGCCGGCCGTCAGCACCCACTGCGGAGCGATCAGCGCCGCACCGCAGACCCCGTCGTCGAGCAGGCCCGGTTCCACGGCCGACATCGGGATCGACGCCATGAACGGGTAACGCTCGGTGGAGTCACTCCCGTTGACGATCGCTGAGGCGCTGCCGGCCGTCATGGCGGCGCACGCCGCGCCGGCCAGGGCGACGACGGCGACGCGCGCCGCCCCGCGGCGTACGGACTTCAGGCTGAACACAATGGGGCTCCCATCACTCGGAGATTCGGACGGGTTCAGCCTGTCCGGTCAAGATCCACTGATCCATCCGGGCAACAGGCCCATGAAAGGTGGGGAGAACCCCCGGGTCTGCGGGCAGCGACAGCACACAGGGAGGCGCCGGACTGCCTCATCGGACCGGCGCTCCCAGCGGCTCAGAGGGTGGCGGCGCGCAGCACGATCAGGGCGACGGAGGCCATGGTGAGGACCGCCGCCGGAGATGCGCCCTTGCGGTCGCCGACCCGCAGGTGGGAGGCGACCGCCCCGGCGAAGTAGAGCGTCAGGCCGATCGCGGCGGCGATTCCGACGGGTCCCCACCGGAGTCCGGCGATCGCACCGGCCGCGCCCGCGATCTGAGCGCCGATCAGGAAGGTCATCATGCTGTGCGGAATCCCGAGGGTGGACATCTGCTCGGTGATGTGCCGCGTCCGAAGGGACTTGGCCCCGGCCGATACCAGGAGAACGGCCGACATGAGCACGGTGACGACGGCAAGTGAGACGAACACGGCTGAACCTCAATCGTGTGAGATGCGAGCAAGGGACGTGCGCACCTCGACGACGATAGGAGGCCGATAGGTACCTCAAGGTAACCTTCGGGGCATGAGCCAGCGACCCGGAATCGCCTTCCTCGCGGACTGCCCCGCTCTCCTGGCCATGGAGATCATCGCCAGCAAGTGGTCCATGGTCACGCTCTTCGCGCTGACCGACGGCCCGTTGCGCCACGGCGAGCTGGTCGAGCTGAGCGGTGGCATCTCGCGCAAGGTGCTGACCCAGACGCTGCGCCGGCTCCAGGCCAACGGGCTCGTCGAGCGGCACGCGTACGCCGAGGCGCCGCCGCGCGTGGAATACGGCCTGACCGATCTGGGGCGGACCCTGGAGGAGCCCATCAGGATGCTCACCGCCTGGGCGCAGGAGAACGGCGAGGCGGTCGTCACCTTCCGGGAGGCAGCCGACGCGGCCGGAACCGCCGAGGCGGACCGGGCGAAGGAGCGCGACCGGGGGCGCAATGCACCGCCGTCGGGCGTAATGGAAGGACCCGCCCGCGGCGAACTGCACCGATCGGCGGGGGCGATCAAGCCGGGCCGGGTGCCCGCGACAGGAGTAGGTCGGCGGTGAGCCAAGGATGAGCGGTGAGCAGCCGTCCGGCGCAGCGGGACCGGACCGGTGGGAGGAGCACGGCGAACGCCTGCTGGGCGCGCTGCTCGATCAGTCCCGCGAGCTGCCGCCCCGGCTGATCGCCTCGCTGGTCGCCGACGCGGTGCGCGGGTTCGGCGGTCGTGACCCGGCGCTCCTGCTGCAGGACTACGGCCAGGTGGTGCTGGCGCCGCTTCCGGGGCGGGGGTTGGCCGACGGGGAGCCGGTGCCGATCGACGGCTCCCTCGCGGGTGCGGCCTTCCTGCGCGGTGTCCCCGTCGAGGAACCGCAGGCCGACGGGGTGCGGGTGTACCTGCCGTTGCTGGACGGCGGCGACGAGATGGGGGTGCTGGCCCTCACCCTGGATGCCGTCGATGAAGACGACCGGCTGCTGCTGCGGCGGCTCGCCGCCCTGGTCGCCGATCTGCTGATCACCAAGAGCGGCTACACCGACCGGATCTTCCAGGCCCGCCGCCTCGAACCGATGAGCGTGGCCGCCGAGATCCAGTGGTCGCTGCTCCCACCGCTCTCGATGACCGTCGCCAGGGTCGCCGTGGCCGGCGTCCTCGAACCCGCCTACCAGGTTGCCGGCGACAGCTTCGACTACGCGCTCAACGACGACGTCCTGCACGTGGCAACGATCGACGCGATGGGTCACGGGCTGGACGCCGCGACCATGGCGACCGTCGCCATCGGCGCCTACCGGCACGCCCGGCGCGCCGACATCGGGCTGGCCGAGATCTACGCGTTCATGGACCGGGCCGTCGCCGAGCAGTTCGGGCCCGATCACTTCGTCACCGCGCAGATGATGCGGCTGGACACCGAGAGCGGCCACCTGCAGTGGGTCAATGCCGGCCACCCACAGCCGCTGCTGATCCGTGACCACGTCGTCGTCGAGCGGCTGGAGAGCGCCACCACCCTGCCGGTCGGGTTCGGCGGCGAGCAGCCGGTGATCAGCGAGCGGGTGCTCCGGCACGGCGACCGGGTCCTGTGCTTCACCGACGGCCTGGTCGAGGAGCGTGAGCCCGGCGGGGAGCAGTTCGGGGAGGAACAGCTCATCGACTGGGTCAACCGCGTCGAGCGCTCGAACACCGGGGTGCGGGCCATGGTGCGCATGCTCTCCCACGTCCTGAAGGAGAGGCGGGGCGGGCGGACGAGCGACGACGCCACCCTGTTCGCGATCGAGTGGCGCTGAGACACCGGCACCCCCGCCTCGGCCCTCCTGACCGGCCGGATCGGCCCGGCGCGAGCGGAGTACCGTGGGGATATCGGTGCGGGGCGGCCTGCGGTACAGCCGCCGAGGCGCCGCTTCCCGAGGTGGCCACAGCCCGGGACGTACCGGCCCGGCGGATCCTCGTCACGACCGGCCGGATCCTCGTCATGACCGGCATCGGCTCCGAGCCACGGGCGAAGCGTCCTGAGGGATGGCCTCGTGAGCCGGGCCCCCCGGACAGACAGGAAGGCGGGACGGAGAGATGTCCGTCTACGTGAAACTCTCGGCCGAGGCCCGGGAGCCGGCGGAGCCGTCGAAGGGGCCGCTGGACCTGCAGTACGAGGACGACGCGGACGGCGTCACCTTCGAGTACGACCTGCATCCGAGTGGTGTGCTGCGTGTCCTACGGGTCTTCGAGGACACACCGCACCGCATCGAGACGTGCTTCGGCCCCGGGGCGTGGCTCCAGGTCGTGGGCACCTACCTGCGAAGCGGCTCGGAGTACTGACGGCGATCCGCGGCCGCGGGCGAACCGCGGGGACGCCCGCGGCGGCGGTGCCCGGTTGCTCAGCGGTGCGCGGATCGGCCTCCACGCCGGAACCGGACGGCGGAGAGGGCCAGTGCGACGATCAGTACGACGATGCCGATGAACAGCAGGTGGAGCAGGCCCTCGGCGACGACGCCGACCAGCCCGAGCACGATCGCCACGATGATGAGGAAGAGCACGAGGGCCATTCCGGCTTCCTTCAGGATTTGTCCGGGGCCGCCGACTGGCCGGGGCCCGCACCCCGTGCACGGGCTGGTACGTCGGGGCAGACCCGACGTCGGCGTTCTCGGCGGGCCGTTCGCCTTCGGTGCTGATCGCCGGAGCGACCGGCAGGCCGGGCCGCAGCCGGGCGGCGTCCACCGGTCGCGGTTGGTCCGCCCCGCCCATACCGTCGTTCCCGGGGCGGGATCGTCGGCACGGGAGGCCAGGATGCGGCACTACCGATGGGTTCTCGAGACGCAGGACGACGACGGCCACTGGTCCCGGCGGGACGGTGCTCCCACCCAGAATCCACTGGCGTACGACGGGCCGCCCCAGAAGGCGGCCAACCACCTTCGGGAGGTGTTCGTGCGCACGCTCTCCCGGCCTGCTCCCGGCCCCCGGGCGATCAGGATCCGCCTCTGGGAAGGGGCCGATGCCGCCGGCCGGCCCCAAGCCGAGGCCGAGTGGTCACGCGAGTGACGCACCCGGCCCCGCGGCCGTGGCGGGCGGCTCCCGTCCCGCCGGCTACCCGGGTACCGGCCAGGAGGCGGCCCGGCTGCGGGCGACGACCGCCCGCCTGCCGGCCTCACGGGCGCCGTCGGTGGGAGCGACGGCCGACGGCAGGAAGTCGGAACGGGACTCCGGCTCCGCCACGTCGCCGCCCGTCCCCGCAGCGAGCAGGTCGCTCGCGGTCCGGGTTCCGGCCGGGTCGGCCGCCTCGGACATCAGCCGGGCGGCATCGACGGCATCCGTGTTCGGCGGGACGACCAGCAGGGTCAGCCGGCGCGGGGCGTACGAGAACACCGCGATCGTGTGCTCGTCCTGTTCGGTGGTGAACCAGCCCGCATGGACGGTGTGCCCGGTGACCGGGATGCGCGAGGGGACGACGGGCCACTGAGCGGGGTTCACGGTAATCCGGGTGATCCGGCCCCACCGCTCGTCGAGGTCGGCGGCCAGGGAGGGGAGTTCGAGAAGAAGGTCGCGTGAGCGGGGCCACCAGGCTCCGTCCAGCCGGTGACCGGGCCGTTCGCCAGGGGGCGCAAGGGAGAGCCGTGCGGCGGAATCCGGGGCGGCGGTCGTCGTTCGGTCGAGCATCGTGGTCATGATCAGGAACCCGTCTCCGGGCCCGGCCCGAGAGGTCGGGTCCGGCAGTGCCGTTCGCCGGAGACGACGCCAGTATCCGGTGCCGGCATGCGATGTGCCTTCGGTGATGTCCAGGTTACTCCCGGTCCGGTCCGAACCTGCATGGTCGCGGTGGTCGGGTCTCCGCCCGGCGCCTTCGGGCGGACGCGGCGGAACGGCGCGGGCGGCCGCTCAGACACGCCCGTACCGGACCGTCTGGTCGGCGAACTCCTGGGCCATCTCCGCTGAAACGGTCGGACGGGTGTGGTGGATGGCGTCCAGGTAGTCCTGGGTACTGGGGTGGGTCCGCTCCCCGGTGTCGAGCGTGCGCTCGAAGGCGTTCTGGGCCACCGCCATGGCGACCTGCCTGATGTCCGCGGGAGTGAAGCCCTCGCTCGATTCGGCGAGGACCGCGGTGTCGGCGGCGGTACCCGTCTTCGCCGTGTAGCCGGCCCACAGCACGTCGCGGGCCACGGAGTCGGGTGGCCCGACCGGCAGGACGTAGTCGAACCGGCCGTGCCGCAGGAACGCCGGGTCCAGGGCGGTCACCGAGTTGGTGGCGCAGACGAGCAGCCGGCCGTCGCGGTCGCGGAACCGCACGATCGACTTGAGGAGTTCGTTGACCACGCCGACCGACGCGGGGGCGGCGAGGCTGCGCGTACCGGCGACCTCCTCGACCTCGTCGATGAAGAGCAGCACGTGGTCGAGCTGCGCCACCTCCTCGAAGCGGCGGCCGAGACCGGTGGCCAACCCGTCCTCGGACGCGAGCCGGGAGGGGAAGAGCTCGACGAAAGGCCAGCCGAGCCGCCCTGCCACGGCCTTGGCGAACGTGCTCTTGCCCGTGCCCGGCGGACCGAACAGCACCACCGCGCGGGGCGGCTCCACCCCGTGGGCGTCCGCCAGCTCGGGATTGGCCAGGGGCAGCACCAGGCGCCGTTCGATGAGCCGCTTCTCGTCGGCCATGCCCGTGAGCCGTTCCCAGAGGCGGGCCTCGGGCATGACCGCGCCCAGCATGGTCAGGACCGCCGCGCCCTGAGCACTCACGACCTCCGACTTCTCGAAGTACATGAGCCCCCGGCGGGGGCGGAACCCGGAGTTGACCAGTGCCGTGGCCCCGGTCTCCTCATCGGGCAGCAGCGCCGCGACGATCCTGGCACCGGCGTCCCGCAGACGGTGCTCCAACGCGGACAGCAGGGCGGAGCCCATGCCCAGGTTCCGCCAGGCGGGGTGCAGCGCGACGCGCAGCACCCACGCCCGGTCCCCGTCCACCCGGCCCACCGCCGCGCCCACGAGATGCCCGTCGGCCACCACGACGACGCTCGGGTTCCGCGCCTGCAATGCGGCGACGACGTCGGAGAGGCGGAAGACGGCGGAGCGGCCCGTGGTGGCGCTCTCGGCATCGAGCCGGACCACCGCTTCGAGGTCGTCCGGCGTGAAGTCCCGGACGTGCCATACACCCATACGCCGCTCTCGAACGTCGCGCGCCTCCGGACTTCCATCATCGGTCGCCCCCGGTGCGCCCGCCCGTCCGCCCGTCCGCCCGTCCGCCCGTCCGCCCGTCCGCCCGGGCGGACAGGCGGACGGGGAGGCTGCGCGGTCGACGACGCCGGGCTGCACGGCGGAAGCGTCGTACGGCCCGGCGGGATTCGGTTGGGGGTGATCCGGCAAGCGGCGGTGCCAGGCGACTCAGAGGAGCAGCAGTTCCGCCGCGGGGGTGTGGTTCCCCGTGGCCGAGGCGCCGGCCATGGCCGAGGCGGCCGTCACCGAGTCGGTGCCGGGTGGCACCACCAGCAGCAGGAAGTGGTCCTGGAAGCCCCGGGTGACGCTGATCGTCGCGTCGCTGCCGGTGAACCAGTTGATCCTGATCGTCAGGCCGTTCGCCGCGACGGACCGCGGCACGCCGTCCCAGGCCGTGGTGTCGAGGCCGACCCGGAGGATGCGCCCGAAGTGGGCGCCGAGCGCGGTGATCAGGTCCGGCAGCTCGGCGAGGACGTGGTTCGAGCGGGGCCACCAGGCCCCGTCGAAGACGCCCTCCCGCGACATCGTCGGCTCCAGCACCAGGCGAGGCAAGAGTGGGACGCCGGGCACCGACCACGGCCCGGAAGCGGAAGAGGAGGGGAAAGGAATCGGCATCATGCGGCGCCGCCCGTCCGGTCCACGAGGGACCCATCACGACCCAGGGCGACGTCGGCGCTGATGCCGGTGTGCGAGATGTCCTCGGTTGTCTCCCAACGGTACTCCGCCGCCGCCTCCCACGGGCCGCGCGCCGCAGGAGTAGGGTCGTAAACGTCCAGGGCACCCCGCATTCCGGTACCCGTTCCGGCTTCGCTCTGGGTGAAGGACGGCCCGGCGGCCCTGCCAGCGGGCAGCCGGAGACGGGAACGGTGAGCACCGTGACCACCCACTCCCCGCAGTCGCCGCGGCCCGGCCACGGCCTCACGGTCGCCGACGCCATGGACCCCTGCGACTACCAGATGGCCGACGACGGCACCGTCGAGCAGGCCAACGACATCCTCCGCGGCGCCGACATCGACTACCTGCTCGTCCGCGACCACGACGGCCGGTGCGAGGGACTGGTCACCCGCACCGGACTCCACCCCTTCCTGGCCCGCTCCCGGTACGCCGAGCGGACCGCCATCAGCGCCACCGCGCACCAGCGCGGCCCGTTCGCCTGGCCGACCATGGGCCTGGCCCTGGCCGCGATCGCGATGCGGATCAAGCATCTGGCGGTCTGGCCCGTCGTCGACGAGGACGGCTACATCCTCGGCGTGCTCACCGCGGACCGCGCCACCGGCCTGCTCACCGCCGCCCCCGACTCGGTGAAGCCGGCGGCGCTCCCCGCTGCCCGGTGAGAACCGGTCGGCCGACCGGGACCGGAGAACGACGAAGGCCCCGACCGCTGGGCGGTCGGGGCCTTCGTGCTGCCATGGCTGGCAGAGGCGGAGGATACGAGATTCGAACTCGTGAGGGGTTGCCCCCAACACGCTTTCCAACTGTTCGTCCGGCTGTCCGAAGAGGTCCGTGTCAGTCCTGACCTGCGGCGGAGCGATCCGTCAGTCGATCTCTGAACGGGGCCGGACGGGGGTGAATGCAACCAGAACTGCAACCGCTGTCGGCCGTGCTGCGGGGCAGCCCGAGGTCATGACCGGGGGCGCAACGCGCTGCCGTCGGGCGTAATGGAAGGACCGGTTCGGCGGACCGCGCCGGGGTTCGGGGTCGATCGCGCCCGCGCCGGTGGTGCGCGGGCAGGGAGGACGCGGCGGTGAGCAGCGAGGCGAGGGCCGACCGGGCCGGGTGGGAGGACTGGGCGAGTACTTGCTGGGGGCGTTGCTCGATCAGGTCCATGAGCTGCCGCCCGGGCTTTTCGGTCCGATGGTCGCCGAAGCGGCGGCGAGGGTCGGCGGTCGTGACCCGGTGCTCCTGCTGCAGGACTACGGGCAGTTGGTGCTCGCGCCGCTGCCCGGCCGGGGGCTGGCTGTCGGGGAGCCGGTGCCGATCGACGGATCCCCCGCGGGTGCGGCCTTCCTGAACGGTGCCCCCGTCGAGGAACCGCTGGCCGACGGAATGCGGGTGTACCTGCCCTTGCTGGACGGCGGGGACGAGGTGGGGGTGCTGGCCCTCACGCTGGACGCCGTCGATGACGACGATCGGCTGTTCTTGCGGCGCCTCGCCGCGCTGGTCGCCGATCTGCTGGTCACCAAGAGCGGCTACACCGACCGGATCTTCCAGGCCCGGCGCCTGGAACCGATGACCGTGGCGGCGGAGATCCAGTGGTCGCTGCTGCCGCCGCTGACGATGACCGTCCCGCGGGTCGCGGTGGCGGGCATCCTCGAACCCGCCTACCGGGTGGCCGGCGACAGCTTCGACTACGCGCTCAACGACGACGTGCTGCACGTGGCCACGATCGACGCGATGGGCCACGGGCTGGACGCCGCGACCATGGCGACGGTGGCCATCGGCGCGTACCGGCACGCCCGGCGTGCCGACATCGGGCTGGCCGAGATCTACGCGTTCATGGACCGGGCCATCGCCGAGCAGTTCGGGCCCGACCACTTCGTCACCGCGCAGATGATGCGGCTGGACACCGGGACCGGCCTGCTGCAGTGGGTCAACGCCGGCCATCCCCAGCCGCTGTTGATCCGCGACCACGTCGTCGTCGAGCGGCTGGAGAGCGAGACGACCTTGCCGGTCGGGTTCGGCGGCGAGGAGCCGGTGATCAGCGAGCGGGCACTGCGGCACGGCGACCGGGTCCTGTGCTTCACCGACGGCCTGGTCGAGGAGCGCGAGCCCGGCGGGGAACAGTTCGGGGAGGACCAGCTCATCGACTGGGTCAACCGCGTCGAGCGTTCGCAGAGCGGGGTGCGGGCCGTGGTGCGGGCGCTCTCCCACGTGCTGAAGGAGAAGCGGGGCGGGCACACGAGCGACGACGCCACCCTGTTCCTGATCGAGTGGCGCTGAGAGCGGCCCCGCCGAGGCTCTCACGACCGGCCGGGTCGGCCAGGGACAGGCGGAGTACCGTGGGAGATCGGAGCGGCCGGAGGTGTCGCTCCACGCGAGGCCCGGCCCGCACCCGGTGTGCCAGGGCTCTCAGGGCGGACAGGTGGCGAGCCATGTCGGACGAAGCCAGCGACTCCCGCTACGGGTTTCTGCCGGAGCGGTTCCGGCAGGCCGCGAAGCCGGGGACGGTAGCGTTGCGCCTGGAGACCACCCGGTCACGCGAAGGCGTGCTCGACGGTGTGTGGTGGCCGCGTTCACGCGACATCGGCGCCGAACTCCCTGACCTGATCCACGCGTTGACCGGTCATCTCGGCCCCATCGAGAGCGTCGGTCTGGACGCGGGCGCCTGGGACGACGTCCCGGCCAGTCTGATGGTCGACGGCCGGTCGGTGCACATCGACCGCTACCCGGTCGGCGACGACACCGTGATCGTCACACGGGGCGACCGTGACCACTTCAGCCTGCTCGTCGTCCCCCCGCACGCGAGCCAGGAGGCGGCCCTGGCCTCCATGGCACGCGCGGTCAGGGCCGGTGGCAGCGACTCGGCACGGCAGATCCTCATCGACACCGGCGTCAGCTCCGGCCCCCCGGCCGAAACGCCCCGAGGGGCAGACCCGTGAGCCGGTCACGCCGGGCAGGCAGGAAAGGCGGGACGTGAAGATGTCCGTCTACGTGAAACTCTCGGCCGAGGCCCGGTCGCCGGCGGAGCCGTCGAAGGGGCCGCTGGACCTGCAGTACGAGGACGGTGCGGACGGCGTCACCTTCGAGTACGACCTGCACCCCAGCGGGGCGCTTCGTGTCCTGCGGGTCTTCGAGGACACCCCGCACCGGATCGAGGCGTGCTTCAGCCCCGGAGCGTGGCTCCAGGTCGCTGGCACCTACCTGCGAAGCGGCTCCGAGTACTGACGGCGACCCGCCGGGAGCGCAAGAACGAAGGATCGGGCGGCGGCGTCACCGGTGGTCGGCGTCACCGGTGGTCGGTCGGGGGCCAGTGCCGGAGCGCCCGGGCGGGGACGACGGCCCGCCCCACCGGGCGGAGCCCCAGGCCGAGACCGAGGGGTCGCGTACCGGCCAGACGATCCCCCGCCGGTCGGGCATCTTCGCGGACGGCTCGTCGGCGAGCAGTTCGCTCGCGGTCCTGGTGTTCGCGGGATCGGCGGCCTCGGCCATCAGCCGGGCTGCGGCGACCGCTCCCGTCCGCGGCGGGACGACCAGCAGGGTCAGCCGGCGGGCAAGGTGCGAGCGGACCGAGATCGTGTGCTGGTCCTGCACGGCGGTGAACCAGCTCGCGGGGACGGTGTGGCCCGCGTGGACGGTGTGGCCCGCGACCGGGATCCGTCGGGGGACGGTCAACCACTGGGCGGGGTTCACGGTGATTCCGGCGACCCGACCCCATCGCTCGTCCAGTTCGGCGGCCAGGGCGGGGAGTTCGGAAGGAAGGTCGTGCGATCGGGGCCACCAGGCCCCGTCCAGCCGTCCGGCTCGCGGGCCGTCCGGTGCCAGGGAGAACCGCAGGGCGGGTTCGGGGGTGGCAAGCGTCGCGCCGTCGATCACAGTCATGATCAAGGACCCGTCTCCGAGCCTGGCCGGTGCCAAGTCCGGGATTGCCGTTCGCCGGAGACGACGCCAGTGTCCGGTGCCGGCATGCGGGGTGCCTTCGGTGATGTCCAGGCTACTCCCGGTCCGGCCCGGACCCGGCACGGTACTCAGCGGTTCACGGACCGGCCCCCGCGCCGGAACCGGACGGCGGAGACTATCAGCGCGACGATCAGTACGGCGATGCCGATGAACAGCAGGTACCCCAGGCCATCGGCGACGACACCGACCAGTCCGAGCACGATCGCCACGATGACGAGGAACAGTACCAGGGCCATCGTCGGCCTCCTTCAGGGTCCGGAGGGCTCCTAGCGGCGGGCCAGGCGGCGCTCCCCGCCCGTGCCCGGTGCGTAGTCCAGCCCGTAGTGGGCGAAGACGGCTGCCTCGTCCTCGGCGGGGAGTTCGCCGTCGGTGTCGATGGCCGGGGCGTGTTTCACCTGGCTCCTGGGCCGGGGGACTTTCAGGTAACCGGGACCTACCGTCGCGTCGGACAGCGGGACGAACACCAGGCGGCGGCGGGTGGGCAGGCCGACCATGACCGTCGCGAAGAACGGCTGATCGGTCGCGGTGTCCACGTAGACGGACTCCAGCGTGCCGACCTTGTGTCCGTCGGCGTCGACCACGTCATGGCCGCGCCACTCCCGGATGTCGCCTGCCTCGAACATCGGCCATCTCCTCCGCTCCTGGTTCCATTGTGGTGCCGCGGCTGCCGGTCGACATCCCCGGTCGCCCTCCGCCCGCCCGCCTCGTACGGTCGTGTCAGGGCAGGAGGGTTGTCACAGGAGGGCACGATGCAGCGCTACCGGTGGATTCTGGAGGCCCAGGACGACGACGGCCGCTGGTCTCGGCAGGACGACACGACGACGTCGAATCCGCTGGAGTACGACGGTCCGCCGCAGCGGGCGGCCAACCATCTCCGGGACGTGTTCGTTCGAACCCTCTCCCGACCCGCGCCGGGCCCTCGGGCAGTCAGGGTCCGGCTCTGGGAAGGGGCCGGTGCCGACGGCGAACCCCAGGCCGAGACCGAGTGGTCACGCGAGTGAGACAGCCCGGCTCCGGCCCGGGCAGCTCCCGCCGGCCGCCTACGCGGATGCCGGCCAGGAGGCGGCCCGGCTCCGGGAGAGATCGGCTCGCCGGTCGGCCTCGCCAAGCCCGGTGGAGGGTGTGACGGCCGACGGCAGGAAATCGGAACCGACTTCCGGCCCGGTCGCACCGGTGCTCGGCTCGGCGGCGAGCAGTTCGCTCGAGGTCCTGGTGTTCGCGGGATCGGCGGCCTCGGCCATCAGCCGGGCGGCCTCGACGGCATCAGTCTGGGGCGGGACCACCAGCAGGCTCAGCCGACGGGGAGCATAGGAACAGACCATGATCGTGTGCTGGTCCTGTTCGATGGTGAACCAGCCCGCGTGGACGGTGTGACCCGTGACCGGGATCCGCCGGGGGATGACAGGCCACTGCGCGGGGTTCACGGTGATCCGGGTGATCCGGCCCCACCGCTCGTCGAGGTCGGCGGCCAGGGCGGGGAGTTCGAGAAGAAGATCACGCGAGCGGGGCCACCAGGCACCGTCCAGACGGCCGGGCCGCACGCCGCTGGGCGCGAGGGTGAGCCGAGCCGTGGAATCCGTGGCGGCGGGCGTCGTCGCACGATCGAGGGTCGTGGTCATGATCAGAGACCTGTCCCCGGGCCCGGTCGAGAAGCCGGGTCCGGCATTGCCGTTCGCCGGAGACGACGCCAATATTCGGTACCGGCATGCGAAGTGCCTTCGGTGATGTCCAGGCTACTCCGCGTTCGGCCCGGACGCGGCGTCGTCGCGGTGGTCGGGTCCGATGCCCGGCACCTTCGGACGGACACCCCGCAACGGCGAGGTGTCCATCAGACGCGCCCGTAGCGGACCGCTTGGTCGGCGAACTCCCGGGCCATTTCGTCGGAAACGGTCGGACGGGTGCGGTGGATGGCGTCCAGGTAGTCCTGGGTACTGGGCTGGATCCGCTCCCCGGTGTCGAGCGTGCGCTCGAACGCGCTCTGGGCGACGGCCATGGCGACCTGCCTGATGTCGGCGGGAGTGAAGCCCTCGCTGGCCCCGGCGAGGACCGCGGTGTCGGCGGCGGTACCCGTCTTCGCCGTGTAGCCGGCCCACAGCACGTCGCGGGCCACGGAGTCGGGTGGCCCGACCGGCAGGACGTAGTCGAACCGGCCGTGCCGCAGGAACGCCGGGTCCAGGGCGGTCACCGAGTTGGTGGCGCAGACGAGCAGCCGGCCGTCGCGGTCGCGGAACCGCACGATCGACTTGAGGAGTTCGTTGACCACGCCGACCGACGCGGGGGCGGCGAGGCTGCGCGTACCGGCGACCTCCTCGACCTCGTCGATGAAGAGCAGGACGTGGTCGAGCTGCGCCACCTCCTCGAAGCGGCGGCCGAGTCCGGTGGCCAGCCCGTCCTCGGACGCGAGCCGGGAGGGGAAGAGCTCGACGAAAGGCCAGCCCAACCGGCCGGCCACGGCCTTGGCGAACGTGCTCTTGCCCGTGCCCGGCGGACCGAACAGCACCACCGCGCGGGGTGGTTCCACCCCGTGGGCGTCCGCCAGCTCGGGATTGGCCAGGGGCAGCACCAGGCGCCGTTCGATGAGCCGCTTCTCGTCGGCCATGCCCGTGAGCTGCTCCCAGAGGCTGGCTTCGGGCATGACCGCGCCGAGCACCGCCAGGACCGCCGCGCCCTGAGCACTCACGACCTCCGACTTCTCGAAGTACGTGAGCCCCCGGTGGGGGTGGAATCCGGAGTTGACCAGTGCGGTGGCTCCGGTCTCCTCGTCGGGCAGCAGCGCCGCGACGATCCTGGCACCGGCGTCCCGCAGACGGTGCTCCAATGCCGACAGCAGGGCGGTGCCGATGCCCAGGTTCCGCCAGGCGGGGTGCAGGGCGATACGCAGCACCCACGCCCGGTCGCCGTCCACCCGGCCCACCGCCGCGCCCACGAGATGCCCGTCGGCCACCACGACGACGCTCGGATTCCGTGCCTGCAGAGCGGCGACCACGTCGGAGAGCCGGAAGACGGCGGCCTGGCCCGTGGCGGTGCTCTCGGCGTCGATCCCGACCACCGCTTCGAGGTCGTCCGGCGTGAAGTCCCGGACATGCCACACGGCCATACGCCGCCTCGAACGTTGCGCGTCCCTTGGATCCATCATCGGCCGACCCCGGTGCGGCCGCCTGCCCGGACGAGGGGCGGCGGCCGCTCGATGCCGGAGACCCGGTACAGGCGACAGGTCCCCCTCCCCGCCGCGTCGACCCGGAGTGGTCCGGTGCGCGGCGGTGTCGGCGTGTGTCCGGGTTGCTCAGCCGAGCAGGAGTTCTGCCGCCGGGGTGTGGTTTCCGGTGGCCGAGGCGCCGGCCATCGCCGAGGCGGCCGTTGCCGACTTGGTGCCGGGCGGTACCACCAGCAGCAGGAAGTGATCCTGGAACCCCCGGGTGACGCTGATCGTCGCGTCGCTGCCGGTGAACCAGTTGATCCTGACCGTCAGGCCGTTAGCCGCGACGGCCAGAGGCACATCGTCCCAGGCAGCGGTGTCGAGACCGACCCGGACGATGCGCCCGAAGTGGGCACCGAGCGCGGTGATCAGGTCCGGCAGTTCGGCGAGGACGTGGTTCGATCGGGGCCACCAGGCGCCGTCGAAGACGCCCCCCGGGACATCGTCGGCTCGAGTTCCAAGCGGGGCAGCAGCGGGGCGCCGGGCGCTGTCCACGGCCCGGGAGAGGAAGAGGTGGGGAAAGGAATCGGCATCATGCGAAGCCGCCCGTCCGGTCCGCGAGGGACCCGTCATGACCCAGGGCGACGTCGACGCTGATGCCGGTGTGCGATATGTCCTCGGTTGTCTCCCAGGCTACTCCGCAGCGGTCTGCTCCGGTCCGCTCGCCACCGGAGTAGGGTCGTAGGCATCCAGGGCATCACGCATTCCGGTAACCGTTCCGGCCTCGTTCTGGGTGAAGGAAAGCCCGGCAGCCCCCCAGAGGGCGGCCGGAGACGGGAACGGTGAGCACCGTGACCATCCACTCCCCGCAGCCGGTACGGCCCGGCCACGGCCTCACGGTCGCCGACGCCATGGACCCCTGCGACTACCAGATTGGCGACGACAGCACCGTCGACCAGGCCGACGACGTCCTCCGCGGCGCCCACCTCGATTACCTGCTGGTCCGCGACCACGACGGCCGGTGCGAGGGGCTGGTCACCCGCACCGGACTCCATCCGTTCCTGAACCGCTCCTGGTACGCCGGACGGACCGCGATCAGCGCCACCACCCACCAGCGTGGCCCGTTCGCCTGGCCGACCATGGGCCTGGCCCTGGCCGCGATCGCCATGCGGATCAAGCGCCTGGCGGTCTGGCCCGTCGTCGACGAGGACGGCTACATCCTCGGTGTCCTCATGGCTGACCGTGTCACCAGCCTCCTCGCGGGCAAAGCTGTCTGAGGCTGAGTGCCCGCGTTCGAGAGTCCGGGCTGTTTGCGCCGGTCAGGAATCGAGCACGGTGGCAGCTTGGGCCACGCCCGGAGCGAAACTGCGGCGAGGTCAGGGCAGCGGGGTGGCGTGCAGGCAGGTGTGCCGTCCCTGTCCGGTCGGCTCGGCGAGCGGTCGGGCCGTCTCCCCGATGATCTCTACGCGGAAGGTGCCGGCCTTGTCCGCGTAGACCGGGGCCCCGTCCGCGGTCACCTCGTCCGTGGCATGAACGACGACGACCTCGAGCGGACTGTGCCTGCCGGGCACACCCGGAAGGGTCACCGCGTAGCGAGACGGAGTGTCCATCCGAAGCTCCTCACCCGACCTACCTGGCGCCTGCCAGGGCGGCGCGCACACTGCTCCGGACGGCGAAGAGTTCGTCGGTGCCGGTGATCTCCAGCAATCGCATGGTCTGGGGCGGCGGGGCGGCCAGCACCATTTCCACCCCTGCGGCCCTCGCGTCCAGACGGGCGGCGAGGAGGGCGTTGAGGCACACGGAGTAGCAGAAGGCCTGGCCGGCCAGGTCGATGACCAGCCGCGGTGGGCGGTCCTGGAGAGCGCGGGAGAGGACGTCGTCCAGCTTGCGGCGGTCTTCCTGGTCCGCTTCGCCGTCGAGGCGGACGATCACGGCCGTCCCGGGGAGCTTCGTGGTGGTGATCCGCAGGTGCGGAGCGGGAACGCGCAGGGGGTCGGGGCACTCGTGCCGGGTGGATCCGATGGTGTTGGGCACTGGACTCACCTCCTCAACGGGAGGGGGCGGTGGCCTGGGGGCCGGGATGCGCACAAGGTGCGGAGGGGCGCGAGTGGGTGGGACGACGCGGGTTCACGGATGCTCATCATGATGATCACCGGTGGTGGTCGCTGGCTGGTGGCCGAGGTCAGGGGCGAGGTCGGCGAACAGGGCCAGCAGCCCGGCGATCTCGTGGTGGCCCTCGGCGGGATGACGGAAGTGCGTGCCGCGAACTACCTGGTAGCGGTTGCGGCGTCCGTGCCGGGAGTGGGTCAGGTAGCCGGCCTTCTCCAGATCAGTGACGATCGCCCGCGCGGCCCGTTCGGTCATGCCGCACATCGCGGCCAGGTCCCGCAAGCGGACGTCCGCATCCCGCGAGATCATCAACAGCACACGCGCGTGCTGCGTCAGGAACGTCCAGCTCGTTCGCGGCTCTCGCTCATCCGACATACCACAAGTATGAACCCAGATTCCGCTTTTGCCATGCCTGACTTGAGGATCCGCTGTTGGGGCACACCGCGGAACGCGGGGTCGAGTTTTCGCCCGCGGATCGGTGTTGCGGCGTGGGGTTTCAAGGCGATGGCGGTGGTTGTTCGGAGGGGACGAGGAGTTCGGCCCATACGGCCTTGTCGCCGTCGTTCGAGGGTGCCCCAGCAGAGGGCGAGGCGGTCGACGATGAACAGGCCGTGGCCGCCGACCCGGGTCGGTTGATGCGTGCCGGGGTCGGGCAGCGTGCTGCCGGATTGGGGGTCGGTCACGGTGATGCGCAGGCACGGGCCGTTCTGGTCCAGATCCAGTGCGAGAGGGCCCGCCGTGTACCTGGCGGCGTTGGTGAGCAGTTCCGAGACGATGAGCTGGACGTCGTCGCCGAGAACGGATGGGGCGAGATGCCAACCGGACAGGGTTCGGCGGGTGAACGCCCTACCTTCGCTGACGGGGGACGTTCCACCTCCGGCGGTGAAATCGAGCTGGCAGTGACGGCGAACCGCTGCTGGGCCGAGGTGACTCTCCACGGTGGTTCGCCTGCTTCCCGTTGCAGCTCCTCGAACCATGCGGCTACCCGTTCAGGTGGGGATCATCTGCGTGGCAGTGGTCGGGTCTCCGGGGCTGCGGTGCCGCCGGGGCGGTCCGGGGCAGTTGCTCACCCGGTGCCGACGAACTGAGACCAAAACTGAGACCACGACACGAAGAAGGCCCCGACCGGGAACCCGGTCGGGGCCTTCAACTGCCTTGTCGGGCAGAGGCGGAGGATACGAGATTCGAACTCGTGAGGGGTTGCCCCCAACACGCTTTCCAAATGTTCGTCCGGCTGTCCGGGGACGGTCGTAGGCGTCCTGACCTGCGGCGGAATGACTCGCCGGTCGGGCGCTGAACGCCCCCGGACGGGGGTGAATGCAACCAGAACTGCAACCAAGCCATAGCCCTCGACCGCGCTTGCGGCGGCCACCTACCAAAGTGGCATGTCGAGATTGCCGACGCGTCCGATTCGGGCCTGCGGGCTATCCAGGATTCGTCGTCGGTTGTGTGGGCCCTGCCCCACTACGCGAACGGCTCGCCCGTCCGTTGGCCGGCGCGGAAGGACGTCGAGGTCGGGCGACGGTTGCTGGGGTTGGGCGGTTCGTCTCGGAGGTGGCCAGAGCCGAAGTGGCCGGCCGGGCGGGTGCGGCCGACGCAGTGGCGGCCAAGTCGTTGAGCGCCGCGTTGACTACCGGCCAGCACATGTCGACCGTGTCGCGGTTGGGCCCGTGTCCGGTTCGTCGTTCCGCCGTCGGATGCACCAGGTTGCGGTAATGCCGCACGAGTTCCGAAGCGAGCTTCGCGTCATGCTCGATCCAACCGTTGTCGTGTGCGAGCTCGACGAGCTCCTTCAGGCCCATGTCCTCCGGTCGCTTTCTCAGCGTCCGAGCAACTGAACGCACCTGGGCGACGTGCACGAGAACCCCCTCCAGGAGACTGCCCAGCATGATCACAGCTGCCGTGTATGCACCGTGCTCGTAACACGTGTGCGCCTCGTCGAGCCTGGTCTGGACCGCCGCTGCCAACGCTGGGTCGCTGATTACCTGCGAGACGGAGACCTGCAGTTCGACCCTGGGCATCCGCACCGACTCGCCGGCGTCGGCCTCGACCGGTACGAGGACCGGCTGTCCCTCCGCGTAGCCGATGCGCCACCCTTCCAGGGCCAGAACCTCGTCGAGTCGAGCGACAGTGGCCTTGTACTCGCGCGGCTGGCCAACGTACTCACGCTGGTCGGCAAGTCGCAGCACTGCCTTCAGGGCATCGCCCTCGCCCTCCTCCTGGCGTTCGCGAAGCAGGTCGAGCGTCCACTGGTGCCGCGATGTGCCATCGGGGTCGGGGACGTCCTCCCACTTCGCGCGCCGCAGGAACTCAGCGATCTCGTAGCCCTTGCGGTACAGCAGTGGTGAATCGTCGCCACAAATCAAATAGGCGATCTCGATGAGGATGCTCTCGTCGAACGACTGGCTCATGTCAGGTCTCCTTGGGCATCATCGGCGGACAGATCTCCGGCATCGGTCGTTTCGTCATCAACGTCCGCGTCCTGCGCCTCGTCGGACAAGGCGACTGGGTTCCAGGTGCTCGCCCCATCAGAGGCAAACTGTTCGAATTCGGCCGCGCCCGGCCGGATATCGAGCGCTGTGAGCTTGCGCCACAGGGGGGCGAGAGCCTGGTCGGTCGCCAGCGCGAACTCGCTGCTGCGCACTCGCCAGAACGTCCAACCCGCACGCCGCAGGTCTCGTTCACGCTCGTAGTCCTCTTGGCGCTTCTTGCTGCTGGCGTGGTGAGGGCTGCCGTCACACTCCACGGCCAGCCGCGCGTTCTCCCCGACCACGACCAGGTCGATGAACTTACCGGCGACCTCCCACTGCGGAAGGACGTGGTACCCGCGCCGCCTGATCTCCAAGAAGACCCTCTGCTCAAACAGGGAGTCGAATGGGGCGCACCTCTCATCGGGAGTGACCGTCGCCAATGTCGGCGGTGCGGGGTGCAGGGCCGGCGGGTTCTGCATGTAGGTGAGCAGGGAGTGCCGCAGATCCTTGCTACTCAGCTGATCTGGGGTCACGGAGGTGAAGAGCCACATCTGATCACGACCCCGGCTCGCCGCGACGTTGAAGCGCCTGCCGTCGTTCAAGCCGGTTAGCGCCCGGACGTGGTCACCGTCCACCACCATGGACAGCAGGATCACGTCCCGCTCGTCCCCCTGGAATTGTTCGGCGGTCCCGACTCGGATGTTGTGCCGCTCACTTGCCTCAGGACCGATCTCCGCGTCGATCAGGTCCTCCAGCAACCGCGTCTGCGCACCGGACCGCAGGACGATGACGCCGATACTCCGCCCCGCGTACGCAGGGTCGCGGATCAGCTCCTGCAGCTTTCCGACCAGGCGTTCAGCCTCGGGCCGGTTGACGAGGCGCTCACGCGTCCCCTCGCAGTAGCCCTCGCGCACATGGACGACTTCCAGGGGCCTCAGCCGGTCGGCGCCATACTGGCGCAGGGGGACCAACTCGTTGTCCGGGTAGAACTGCCGCGAGGACCACTTGATGATCTCCGGCATGCAACGGAAGTGCTCGGTCAACCGGATGACCTCGGGGAAGCGAGCGGACAGCAACTCGTACAGGTTCGATTTCGGGTTGAAACCGTCCCGCTGCCAGTCGGAGAAGCCGGCCAGCCGTTCATCGACCTTCTGGTTGATCTTGTCGTGCTTGTTGCCGGTGTAGAACGGTGCGCACTGCTTGTCATCGCCGACGACGATCACCCGGGGCGCCAACCACAGCAACAGCAGCCCGGACAAGCCGACCTGGCTGGCCTCATCGACGATGACGACGTCGAACGCGTCGGGTTCCGGATCCAGCATCTCGACCACCTGACGCAGTGGCATGACCCACGCGGGCACCGCTCCCCGCGCGTCACGCATCGCGGACCGGGCTGCGGCCAGATGCCGCTTCCCCTGGGCCGTGGCACCTCGTCCGGCATGCGACATCGCAGTGGCGTAGGCGCTCAGCGCCTGCTTCTGCCTAGTGGTCATCCGACTGAGGCAGTGCAGCAGCGCCCGGTCCGCAGCGAGCTGTTCCTTGACGCCCTTGAGCTGTGCCTCGACCTCTGCGAGCTCGCGCTCGAGCTGCGGCTCTCGCCCCGGAGACAGCATGCGGTCCATGAAGCGCTTCGCCAGCTGCCAGGACCACGCCTGGTCAAGCGCGGCGAACCGGCCTTGCCACTGCGGGTCGGTGGGCGACGCGGCGAACGCGCGCCCGAGTTCGGGCAGTCCCTCCTGCAACTGTGTGAGCAGCTCGTATGCCTGCCTGCGGTCGGCCTCCCGCAGGTAGGCAGCTCCCACGGCGTCGATCGCCTGGGCGTACGCGGTTGCGTCACGGTTCGACGCTGCGCGGTGGACCTCGGCCAACTCGGGTACATCGGCGCCGCTCGGGTTGGGAAGCGACTCGATCAAGGAAGCGAGTTCACGTTCCGCCAGCCTGGCTGACAGCACGAGCCGCGCGCGGCCGGCCGTCTGGCGTACCTGGTTCCACTGCTCCGGGGACCGCACCATGAGCCCCTTCACCCCGGCCTTTACCAGAGCGTCGTGCACGGCACGCGCCGCCCCGGTAAACGAGTCCACCGCCTGCAACAGCGTGTAGCGGTCCAACAACTCGGACAGGACCGCCTCGGGGTCGCCCTCGGCTTTGGGTGCGCGGAACACCTGCCACCGCTCTTGGAGCTGCCGCGCGCACTCCCGCAGTTCGAGGTGTACGACCACGGCCTCCACCTCTTCAGCCGTCCGCGGGACACGGCCGTCGACCAGGCAGTTCTCCAGTAGGGGACGAGCCTGCTTGTGGAAGGGCTTCTTAGGCGCCCATCTGCTCGGCTGGCCGTTCGTCCTCAGGTACTGCGCGAACTCGCGGGCAGCCGCCCGCTGGTGCGGCTCTTCGGTCTGCGACACCTGCGGCAGCACGACGTCCATAAGAGGCATGCCGAGCAGTCGGTCCCGTACCTCTGTGGCACGGGCGGAGTGGCGACGCACCCCTTCCCACAGCTGCTGACGCTTGTCAGTCATGCCGTCGACCAGTGCGGTGGTTTGCCAGTGCTCCTGCGACCACGTCTCCGGATCGGCAGGCAGACCCTCCTGCTGGAGCGCTCGCTCAGCGGTGTCGAGGAGCCTGATGACGGTGTCGATCAGTTCCTCTCCTCGATCCGCCATCGTCAGCGCCGCTTCCGAGGGCGCGCTGCCTGACACCTCCAGAGCGGCCTGCAGACTTCGCACGAGTTCCTCGAACCGAGCTGGAGCAGGCATGGATTCGGGGGCAGGACACAGGAAGGCATGCGAAGTGAGCACCTCGAACCCGTGACGCTCCACAAGTCCAAGGAGGCGCTGGGCTTCTTCGGCCGTGATCGGCGGACGAGCAGACGCAGCTGCTGGCAGCTCGGGAAGCCACTCGTAGGACGCAGCCCGCCCGGAGACCAGTTCGACGATCTCTGCGAGCCGTCCGGAGTACCCCGGCGCCACGGCGGACTCGGGGTGCTCAACCCACTCGGCCTCCCGCAGATCACGCAGGTCCTCACGCAGTTCGGCCTGTAGTTTCTCCAGGTCCGACCGGTCCTGCTGGTGCCCCTCGATGCTTTCGGCGAGCTGATCGGTTGTCACCGAGGCACTGAGATGGGACAGGGACCGGACGGACTGCCCAAGTTCGTCGCCGCCCTCGTATCTGAAGTCTCCCTGCAAAACACAGAGTTGGCGTAGCTTCTGCGGGATCTTGTCGCGCAGGACCTTCAGCGCCTGTGCCTTCTCGCTGGTCACCAGGACCCGCTTGCCGTCGGCCAGAAGCGCCGAGATCAGGTTGGCGATGGTGTGGGTCTTGCCGGTTCCGGGCGGTCCTTGGACCACGACACCAGTGTCCTTCTGGAGCCTGCTCAGCACTTCGCGCTGTGCTCGGTTGACCGGGAGCGGGAACAGCGGATCCGGTCCGAGCGCGGGCTCGAAACCTCCTGCCCCTCCAGCCGCCCAGCTCGTTCGGTCCTCAGGCTCGATCTGGAACAGCAGTTGCGCGAGCCCGAGCGGGCTCACGGCGCCCGGTTGAGCCAAGCGGCGGGCGATGCCGTCGTAGAAGGTGACCAGCGCCCCCTGGCCACGCTCGCGCAGAACGATCGCCGGCGTGAACGAGACGCTGGGCTCGGCGGGGGAAGTCTCGTCCGGGCGGCTCCAGGAATCGTCGAAGCGTGCCGCGTGCTCCATGCCGAAAGCCCGCTCGCACCAGGAACGCAGCACCTCCAGGGCATCCGTGGACAGAGGGTGGAAGGTGTCTTCCTCGACCCGGGACCGCAGCGCGTTCAGCAACTGTGCGGTGTAGCCGTGGGTCTCGTCCAGGAAGTCCCCGTCCTCCAGCCTCGGGCTGTCGCCGTCCGACAGCGAGACGGTGATGTGAACCGTCGCCGGGTCCACAGCCAGCACCAAGGGGACCGTCAAAACGTGCCTGCACACCCGCTCTCTCTTGCTCCCGCGGTCCAAGGACAACAGTCCGGTACTCAGGACTGCCTCGAAGACCTCTCCCTCCCGCTGGATCTGGGTCGCCATGCGGTAGAGGCGGCGGTGTAGCTGGCGGTACGGCTCTTCGGCCTGCTCGCACTGTGCCCAGCGCTTCCACTCGGGAAGCCAGCGGCTGTAGGCGTTCAGCACGTCCAGGGCGTCGGCCCTGGCGATCTCGTCCGTCTCGTAGGTGTTGCCGTCCTCGTCCTCCGCATAGCCGCGGCCGGGTCCTACCTCAGCCAGAAGCGGGTCTCCGGTTGTCGCGGAGGCCACGTCCTGTGGCTCGATCCAACCTTGCAGCACGTCGGGAACCGTCGGCGCGGGTCGTACGGGATAGTGCTTGACCTTGAACAGCACCCCGCTGGTTGCCAGCTTCGAGGGAACGAGCTCGTCGGGGCATTCGGCAAGCCAGAGTACCTGCTTGTATTTCGAACAGTCACGCACTGGCTTGTAGGAACTGCGCACGAACTCCCGTAGGAACTCGACCAGGTCACGAGTGTGCCTGACAACCTGCGGATCATCCGCGCGCAGCGCTGGCTGCTTCAAGGCCTACCCCTCCAACTATCGCCTGTAGAAAGCCTTTCAGGATCCGTGGAAGCGAGTCGTAGGGCAAACATCGTCGGCTGTCAGCAGATGCATCTAGCCATGATCGCCATCATGGGGCCATCAGGTATCAGGCCACCCTCACCTTTGGTAGCTTCCTGGCCACGCTCAGGTGCTTGGGGAAACGTCGGCCAGTTCAAGCGCGGCCTGCTGGCTTGAGCAGTATCCAACTCACCTTTGTTGTCTGAATATCGCCCAAGGAGGGCGCCTGCCGCCGGAAAGCACACAGCATCACGCCAGAACCTGGCGGCCCTGTCCGATCTGGCGAATACCGGAGTCCCAGTCGGGCGACCGCTGGTCGATTCCGCCGGCGAGACCTGGCGGGGTCGCGGGCCACAGTTGCGGCGCGTTCCGAGGTTGGAGGGCGACCAGCGGCCCGAACTCGCCCCCGTCCTGGAGGGGTCTCCAGCGCGTTCGATGCGGCCAGCGCCATTTCGCTGATTAGTACGCCCAGGCCGAGCCCGTGCCCCGGTACTCCTCGACCGGGATCGGGTGGACGTCGGGGCGCATGCGAGCGGTGTAGAGCAGGCCGTCGAGGTGGTCGATCTCGTGGGCGATGAGGCGGGCGAGGCCGAATTCGTAGGTGACTGTGGTGATGGCGCCGTCGAGGCTTGTCGCGGTGACGCTCATGCGGAGGGGGCGGGGGACCACGCCGCGGACGTCGAAGAAGCTGAGGCATCCCTCGTACTTCTCGTCGGTCTCGTCGGAGACGGCCGTGATAGTCGGGTTGAGCAGGATGATCGGCTCGGCGCCGGCGGTCGGGGGGAGGACGAGGGCGGCGGCGCGGGGGATGCCGATCTGCGGGGCGGCGAGGCCCATGCCCTTGGCGAAGGAGTGGACGCGGCCGATGCGATCGACGGCGGCGAACAGCTCGTCGATCACGGTCTGGGCGGCGGCGCGTTCGGCCGGGAGACCGAAGGGTTCGGCGGGCTGGCTGAGGATGGGGATGCCCTGTTGGACGACGCCGAGGGACTGCATCTGCTGGTTGGGCCGCACCTCGATTACTTGATCTCCTTTAGTCTGCTGCGGGTCGTTGGCGGTGGCGCGGAAGCGTCATTTGAGGCGGAAACGGGCATGTAACGGTGGGTCGTCGGTGCCCCGAGCGAAGTGCCAGTGCCCGCCGTCGTCTTGGCTGCTGATGGCGGTGCGGAGGTGTACGGTCTCGGCGGTCATGGAGGTCTTGGTTCCGCACGACTCCTTACGCCCAGGCGCCAACCAACGTCGGCTCGGGCCGAAGCTTGATTCCGGTTGCGATCTCGACCTGCGCCGAGAGCTCGGTGAGGGCCTGGGCGAAGTCCGTCGCGGTCGCTCTGTCATGGGCGGTGAGGGTGAGAGTGCGGCGTTCCGAGCAGCGGATGCCGTCTGCGATCTTGTAGCCGGGGCGGTAACCAATGTGCTCCAGTAGCCAGCCTGCGCTGGCCCGCAGTTGCCCGTCGCTGTCGGTGTGGACCGGGCAGCCAGCAGTCGACCATCGGGCGGCCTGGGCAGCGGTGACGGGTGGGTTGAGGAAGACCGATCCGGCCTGGCGGGCATCGGGACCGTGGGGGTCGAGGAGGAGTCCGCGGCGGTGGCGGTTGGCGAGAACGGCGGACGTCACCTCGGCGACGGGCGGGCGGGTGCCGATGGAGACGCCGAGTTCGTCCGCGAGCGGCTGGTAGGTGACGGGGGCGGCCGGTGAGCGGGTGAGGTGGAACGTTGCGGTGAGGATGGTCCAGCGGCCGGGGTCGTTCTTGAAGCGGCTGTTGCGGTGGCGCAGGCGGCATGCCTGGGCGGGCAGGGTCCGCAGTCGGCCCATGTCCCAGTCCCATGCGGTGAGGTGGTCGAGGGTGTCGGAGACCTGCTGGCCGTAGGCTCCGGCGTTCTGGACGGGGGCGGCGCCGACAGTGCCGGGTATGCCGGCCAGGCACTCGATCCCGGCAAGGTGTTCGGCTGCGGCCCACTGGACGAGGTCGGCGAGCGGGTGGCCGGCCTGGACGGTCGCGGCCACCGTGTCGTCGTCCACCCGCTTCACGGTGATGCCCCGGGTGTTCATCACGGCGACGGTGCCCTCGTGGCCGGTGTCGGAGGCGATGACGTTGCTGCCGTGGCCGAGGGTGAGGGGTGCGTCCTCCTGCCGGTCGCCGATCGTCCGGACCAGTTCGAACCAGTCGTCGGGGTCGGCGACCTGCAGGACGCCGCTGGCCGGGCCACCGAGCCGCAGGGTGGTGAGGGACGCGAGCGTGGTGCTGGGCACGGTAGGCCCTCCTAGGGTTCGTCGGTGATCGCCTTGAGGGCGAGGGTCCGCAACGGGGCGAGGCGGGTGCGGTTGTCCTGGTGGTGGTAGACGGCGTTGGTACAGATGGCCAGGTAGCGGCCGGTGGTCGGGGCGAGGTAGAGGCTGGTTCCGGTGAAGCCGTGGTGGTAGGCGACCCTGCCCTCGTCGGCGAGGATCCAGGCCAGGCCACGGTCGAGGCCCGGCTCGATCTCGGCCTGCCGCTGCATGCTGCACGCGAGCCAGCGGCCCATGGGCCCATCGATGGCGTGCGAGGACAGCAGATGGGTGGCGAAGGTGGCGAGGTCGGCTGGGGTGGTGAACACCCCGGCGTGGCCGGCGACTCCGCCGAGCAGGGCAGCGTTGTCGTCGTGCGGCATCCCCCACAGCCGGGGCCCGCCGGTCAGCCGCTGCTCGGTCGGGGCGACCTGAGCGGAGCGGGGCACCGGTCCGTAGGTCGTGCTGGTCATTCCGAGGTCCTGCCAGAGCTCGGTTGCGAGTTCGTCCAGGCGCCGGCAGCGGTAGTGGGCCAGGGCCAGGCCGAGGAGGATGAATCCGCGGTTGATGTAGCGGTGACCGGCTCCGGGGTCGGCGATCAGCGGCTCTCCGCAGATCAGTTCGGCCAGCGGTTCGGGGCGGTTGCGGTATTGGTCGAGGCGGGTGTCGGCCCGCAGGCCGGAGGTGTGGGCCAGGACCTGGCGAACGGTCACCTGGCTGGCGGGAGCCTCGGCCGGGACGCCGGTCAGCAGTTCGCGGAGTGGGGTGTCCAGGGTGAAGCCGTCCATGAGGGAGGTACCGACCAGCGGCCAGGTGGCCAGGACCTTGGTCAGCGAGGCCACGTCGTACACCGTGTCCGGCCCCGGCCGGACGTCGCCGCACTCGGGGGCGACGACGCCGGAGGCCAGGTAGCCGGGCTCGCTGTCGAAGGTGCCGTGGGCGATGACTCCGCCGGGCACGGTGCCGTCAGCGGTCATCAGGTCCAGGCACTCGCGCAGGTCGGCGAGCGCGTTCGGCTTCCACGGCACGGTGTTGGTCACGGCTACTCCTGGTCGATCGTCAGGTCGGCACCGAGCGCGGCCAACTTCGGCAGCAGGCTGCCGTATCCGCGCCGCAGGTGATACATCCCTCGGATCGTAGAGGTGCCTTCGGCGGCCAGGGCGGCGATCACGAGAGCGGTTACCGCCCGGATGTCCTCCCCGGCCACGCCGGCGCCGGTGAGGGCGGAGCGGCCCCGGACGGTGATGACCGAGCCGGTCGCGTTGACGGCGGCGCCGAACGCGGCCAAGGCCGACAGGTGGGTGTCGCGCTGGGTGTAGATCCGCTCGTCGATGCGGGAGGTGCCCTCGGCCTGGGTGAGGAAGGCGGTCAGCTGTGGCTGCACGTCGGTCGGGAAGCCGGGGTGCGGGCCGGTGGCCATCTGTACCGGCCGAGGCCCGGCCGGGGTACTGACGGCCGTGCCGCCGTCCAGCGGGTCGAGCTGGATTCCGGCGTCGGCGAACACCGACACCAGCCCGTCCGGGAACGCGGCCGGCGGGAAGCCGTCCAGGTGGACGGTGCCGCCGGTGATGGCGGCGGCCAGCGCGAGGGTGGCGGCCTCCAGCCGGTCCGGCGGAACGTTGAACACCCCGCCCCGGATGCGGTCGGTGCCGGTGACGTTCAGGGCCGTCCTGCCCCGCCACTCGATGCCGACGCCGGCCTGCGAGAGCAGGGCGGCGGTGTGGGTGACCTCGGGCTCCACACTGGGGTTGAGGATCGCGGAGGTGCCCGGGGTGCGGGCGGCCAGCAGCATCGCGGTGACCGTCGCACCCAGGCTCGGCCCCCAGGAGCGGGTCTCGGCGTCGGTGATGAACGGCAGCCGCTTGCCGGTGAAGCGGGCCCGCACCCGGCCCCGGCTCACCTCGACCTCGGCCCCGGCGGCTTCCATCGCGGCCAGGTGCCGGTCGATGTAGCGGGCGCAGAAGGCGTCCCCGCCGGGGGTGGGGAAGGTGACCTTGCCGGCGCGGGCCAGCAGGGCGCCGCCCATCACTGCGGTGGTGCGGATGCGCCGTCCGAGGTCGTCCGGGATGACGGGGAAGTAGGAGTCGGCCGGTCGGGTGGCGAACTCGTCTCCGGTCACGGTGGCGCGGGTGCCGGTGCGGTGCAGGATGTCGGCGACGACCAGGGTGTCCAGGATCTCGGGCGCACCGACCAGGGTGAGCGGGTCGTCGGAGAGGATCGCGGCGGCGTACAGGTGCAGGGCGATGTTCTTGCTGCCCTGGACGGTGGCGGTGCCGGCCAGGCGGCGGCCTCCGGTGATCCGTACGGCCCGCTGGTCGGTCGTCGTGGTGGTGTCGGTGGTGGGCATGGTCACCTTCCCTGGCTTCCGGCGGGGAAGAAGCCCCCGACCTGGGTCTTCGGGTAGAGCAGGGTGTGCGCGCCGATCAGGGTGGCGGGCTGGAGCACGGTGCCGGCGGGAACGATCACGCCGTCGCCGATCACCGCGCCGAACTTCGTCTGGCCGGTGGCGATTCGCCGGCCGTCGAGGTGAGCGCAGACCTCTTCGGTGGCCGGTTCGGTGACTGGCCCGGAGGTGACCCGCAGGCCGGTGGTGGACACGAACGCACCGATGTTGACGCCGAGGCCGAGCACGGAGTCCCCGACGAAACTGGTGTGCTTCATGAAGACGCCACCGGTCAGCAAGGAGCGGGTGACCTCGGCTCCGAAGCCGATCTGGCAGCCGGGGCCGACGACGGTGTTGTCGCGCACCCGGGCGCCGGCCTCGATCACCGCGCCGGGGCAGACCAGCACCGGGCCGGTGACGAACGCGCCTTCGGCGATGACGGCCCCGGGCGCCACGATCACGTGGCCCCGAACGGTGGCGCCGGGCTCGATGGCTCCGGTGGCCTCCGGCAGCGGGATGTCCAGGTTGCCGGCCAGCAGGTCGGTGATGGCCTTCTTGATGCCGAAAACGGTCGGGCAGCAGTTCAGCAGCTCCAGCACGACCGGGTCGGTGACGTGCTCGATGTCGAAGTAGTACGCGGGGGTGGTGCGGTAGTCGATGCGCTCCAACTCGGTGTGCAGCGCGGGCGCGTCGGTCAGCCGGTGCATGGCTGGGTCTCCTCTCGGGCGAGCGAGTGCAAGAAGGAGGACGGGGTCGGCGCGGCGGCCCCTGGGGGCCTCAGGAGGCAGGTACGTCGGGCGCGGTCGCCGCGCTCTGGGGGCTGGCCTCGGCCGGGTGGTGGTGAACAGCCAGGCCGAGGAGGGTGAGCACGGGCAGGTGCAGGGCGGCCCAGGAGGCGGTGAGGAAGGTGCCGAGCCGGTCGCGGTCCGCCGGGGCGGCGTGGCGCCGGCTGGTGGTCGGCGGGGACGTGCTGGGCGTTGGCATGAGCGGGCCTTCAGCAGCGGGGAGGGGTGGACGCTCCCCAGTGAACTGCTGGGCGAAAGGCCGGATCCGTAGCCGGACTACGGCCCGTAGTCCGGCTACGGGTCAGATGATTTGCACGCCCGCGCGGGTGGCGAAGTCCCGGACTCCGGGCAGCTTGCGGTCGTGCCGCAGCAGGGTGCTGGCGAGGTCGCGGACGGCACCCCGGCGGACTTCCTGCGGGGCTGCTTCCTCGGCGGCCAACAGAGCCCGGTAGCACTGTTCGGGCTTGCCCCACTGGTCGAACGCGCGGGCCACGTCGGTGAAGAAGCGCGCTTGACGTTCGGCGGTCGGCAGCGCGGTGGGGTTGATCGTGGAGGCCAGTTCGATCGCCCGGCCGGCGTCGCCGAGTTCGTAGTGCACCGACAACTCGTGCAGGGCGATGCCCTGGACGCCGTCCATCAGGCCGGAGGCCCGGCTGGCGGCTGCGGCGCTGTCGGCGGCCTCCCGGATTAGCGAGTGCGAGTAGGCCCGGTCTCCGGTCTTTGCGGCGGTGTAGGCCGCGGTGGCGTACAGATCACCACGGGCGGCCAGTCGGGCGGACTCGGGCACCGTGGTGTCGACGAGGAGGTCTTCGGCGGCGACGACCACGATGTCGGTTGCTCGGGCCAGGCTGCCCTGCCGGCGCCAGGCGCTGGACACCATCCGCTGTGCCTCGGCGACCACCAGCGGGTCGCCGCCGTCCCGGGCGGCGGTGAGCGCGCGGTCGGCGGTGATGGCCACCAGGTTGTTGTCGCCGATCTTGATGCACAGCCGGACCGCGAGGTTGTAGAGCTGGGCGACGTTCAGGGCCCGCTCCTCGGTGCTACCGACCATTTGGGCGGCGGCGATCCGGCTCGGCAGGGCCTCGGCGAGCGCGTCGTACTGTGCTGCCTTGAACTCGCGATGAGACGTCAGGAGAGAAGCGGTGACGGACTCGTGGGTCGGCTCGCTGCGGGGTGCCGGAACCCGTCCCGTCCCGTAGAGCAGCAGGTCCTCCAGACCGGCCAGCGGTGAGGTCGTCTCGGCGTGCGCGGCCTGCTGGCCTGCGACCGGGGTGAACAGGGCGGCAGCCGCCAGGGTCAGGAACGGGCGGCGTCGCACATCGTCCTCCTCGGCAGCGGAACTGCTCGTCAGCGTAACGGAGGTGGACTTGCGAGGGCGGGACCTTGGCCGCTCGGAGGCCGGTTGCGGTAAGGCCATCAGCTCGTTGAGCTCGCAGCGCAGTACCTGCGCGAGGCGCCGGAGCAGGGTCAGGTCTTTCACCCGCTGCAAGTCCCGTTCGACCAGCGACATCCAGACCTCGCTGCGGTCGAGCTCAGCAGCGAGACGAAGCTGAGTCCACTCCATCTCGGCGCGACGGAGCGCGATGAACTTGCCGAACGTGATGCCACTGCCCCTCACGCTGGCCCCCATGCCGTGTTGAAGCCGCTACGGATTGCTACCGTACCGGTGGTCGGGGGCCACGGTGTGGGGCTTTCAGTACCGTGCCAGCGTTCACAGCACTGTCCGGCGGGCTTGGGTCGGGCTGCGCGTTGCTGGTCCCTAAAGATCTTGCCCTGAAGGTTATTCGCGTTGTCCTCGCACCCCTGGGCGAGAGCAACTCCATCCGCTGCGAGGTGCAGGCGAGGTAAGGACTCCTTGCCTCACAACTTGCTCCGCCGTGGCGGTGCCGGGGGTAAGCATCGCTTATCCCACAACTTGCTCCGGCTACCGGCGGTCTGAGTCAGGATTCGGATCAAGGCGATCTCTTGTTGCTGGGTCTACCTGGTTACAGCGGGCGGCGGCTTGGGTCACGTCCGCTGGAGTGGTGTATCGACGGCCACTCGGTGATCCGATTTCAGGCTATGCGGTGAGTGCGGTCGGGATGGTCTCGTCGGGGGTTTCTCCCTCGATCGGGTGGAGGCGGCAGCGGCCGAGGATCTCGGAGCCGATGTAGCGGCGCTGTTCGGCCCATTCGTCGCTCTGCTCGGCCAGGACCGCGCCGATCAGGCGGATGACCGAGCTGCGGTCGGGGAAGATCCCGACGACGTCGGTGCGGCGCCGGATCTCCTTGTTCAGTCGCTCCTGCGGGTTGTTCGACCAGATCGACTTCCAGACCGTCCGGGGGAAGACGGCGAAGGCGAGCAGGTCCTCGCGGGCGGCCTCCAAGTGCTCTGCGGCTTTGGGGAACTTCTCGTCCAGTGCGGCGATCACCGACGCCATCTGTTGCCGGACGGCCTTCGCGTCGGGCTGTTCGAACACCGTCCGCAGCAGGGTGGCGACCCAGGGCTGGGCGGACTTCGGGACCTGCGAGAGCAAATTGCGCGCGTAGTGCGTTCGACACCTCTGCCACGACGCGCCGGGCAGCGTCGCGCCGACCGCGTTGACCAGGCCGGTGTGGGCGTCGGAGACCACCAGCTTGACGCCGGTCAGCCCACGGGCGACCAGGGAGCGCAGGAAGGCGAGCCAGCCGGCGCCGTCTTCCGTGGTGGCGACGTCCAGGCCGAGGACTTCGCGTTGGCCCTCGTTGTTGACGCCGACCGCAACCAGGCAGTGGACGTTGACGACGCGGCCGCCCTCACGGACCTTCTGGGTGAGCGCGTCGACCCAGACGAACGTGTAGGGGCCCTGGTCAAGCGGTCGGTTACGGAACTCGGCGACGCGCTCGTCCAAGTGCTTGGCCATCTCGGAGACTTGCGACTTCGACAGCTGGGTGACGCCGAGGCTCTCGGCGAGCTTCTCGACCCTGCGCGTGCTGACGCCGAGGAGGTAGCAGGTGGCGACGACGCTGATCAGGGCCTGTTCGGCCCGCCGTCGGCGCTCCAGCAGCCAGCTCGGGAAGTAGGTGCCGGAGCGGACCCTGGGGATCGCCAGGTCGATCGTGCCGACCCTCGTGTCCCAGTGCCGATTGCGGTATCCGTTGCGGGAGTTGACTCGGTCCTCGCTCGGTCGGCCGTACTCGCCGCCGCAGGCCCGGTCGATGTCGGCGGACATCATCGCCTCGGCGAAGGTCTTCACCATCGCGCGCAACAAGTCGGGACTCGCCGAGGCCAGGTTCTCCTCCAACAGGGCGGCGAACGGCAGACTGTCGGGTGCGGTCATCGTGTTGGTCTCCTCTTCGTGACGTCAGACATCTCGAAGGATCAACCGGTGGCCGTCTTACGTTTCAGGTGACACCCGCTACCGGGACGAAACCCCCGGAACGGGTGGAACCCGTACACCACTTCCCTGGACGCAACCGCGGCTTGGAGTCTCCTCGATGGTGGGGCGTACACGCGAGCCCCCTTCTAAAGGGGGGCTCGCGCGTGAACGCTGGGTCGCGTGGACGGCGTGTACGCCTCCGTGATCGCTCTACCTGCGGTTTCTTTGCTCCGCGTGGACGGTGTGAACGGCTCTCGCTGGGCCCTTCGCGGGAGGGGCGCGTGTACGGCCCCGTGAACGATCCGCGCCCGGCTGTCGGTGCCTGGTTGGGCTGGTGATCCGCCCACTGACCGGCCGCCCGGTGGTCTTGGTGGGTGCCGTCCGTAGGTCGTTCGACGGGCCGGTCAGCTGGTCAGCGGGCTGCTGGCCTGCGTGGCACTCCGGTCAGTTCGGCCGGTTGGAGTGACCGGCTGACCGGAACTCCGGTCACTGGGGTCGGTCAGTCCGGTCACCGTGGTGGCGGTTACGAGACGGCGGTGATGTGCCGGGCGGAGGGGCGGTAGCGGGCCTGCTGGCCGCCTCCGGCGCCTCCGGTGGTGCCGTCCGTCTTGACCGCGAGTCCGGTCTTGACGAGGCGGTCGAGGTGGCGGCGGGCCTTCTCGATGTCGGCGCGGTCGGGATTGGCTTCGCCGGTCAGGGCGGTCGCGAGGTCGCGGGTGGTCAGGCCGTCCGGGGCGGCGCGCAGGAGCGTGACCGGGTCGAGGGTGGGTTCGACGTAGGTGGTGCCGCGCTGGTGGTCGTGGATGACCGGCAGCGGTCCGATCTCGCCGGTCACGGTCTTGAGGTGGTGGATGGTGACCGCCGGGTCGCCGGCCTCTCCGGCGATGAACAGGACGCTGCCCGCTCCGGCGGTCAGCCACGTCGAGCCGTACACCCGGTCCAGGGTGGGGCGCATTCCTCGCGGGGCGTCGGCTGCGGCCTTGCGCTGGTGATGGAGCTCCATGATCTGGACGCCTGCGCGCAGGGCGCGCATGCGGGCGTTGTTGAAGGCGACGGCCAGGGAGTCGTCCACGAGGGTGCTGACGGCGTCCTTGAGGCTGTCGATGACGATGGTGTCGGCGCGGTGGGCGGCGGCGAGTTCGGCGAGGAGGTCGGGTTCCTTGTCGAGGGTGGCGGGGAGCGGGCCCTGCCACACGGCGAGTCGGTCGCGCAGGTGGGCTTCGTCGGCGGGGGTGATGCGGCGGGCCATGGCTCGGGCGATCTGCTGGGGGCGGTCCATGGCGAGGTAGAGGACGCGTTCTCCCTCAGCGACGGGCAGGTCGAGGACGGTGGCTTGCAGGCCGAGGCGGGCGAGGACGACCTGGTGGGCGAGGGTGGTCTTGCCGACGCCGGGTGCGCCGACGATCATCAGACTTTCGCCGGAGGCCCAGGCGGTCTGTTCGCGGGTCCCCCAGAGGGGTTCCTTGTCCGCGCCGGTCGTGGTGACGAAGTCCCAGCCGTTAACGATGTAGCGGGACAGGCGGCTGCTGCCAGAGGCCAGAGCGCGCTCGCGTTCGTCACGGATCTCTGTCTCGACGGCCGTGCGGATCTCGTCCGGGTCGGCACCCGGGGTCAGCGCCTGGTGGACGGTCCGAAGACCGGTGGCATGCAGAGTCCGCAGTTGGGCGTCGCGGCGCACGATCTGCGCGTAGTAGTCGGCGTTGTCCGTCGAGGGCGGCGCGACGGCGACCAGCGTGTGGAGGTAGGACGAGCCCCCGACGCGGGAGAGATCCCCCATGCCTTGCAGGTGATCCGCGAGGGCGATGGGGTCGGTGGGCGCGTCCTCGGCGCGCAGGGCCAGGATCGCGCGCCAGATGGTCTCGTGGGCGGGCCGGTAGAAGTCGCCCGCGTCCAGCGTGCCCCGGACCTGATCCACCGCTTGGTGCTTCAGCATGCACGCGCCGAGGACCGCCTGTTCGGCATCGATGTTGTGCGGCGGTTCCCCAAAGGTGGTGTCGACGGGCGTGGGGCAGGGCTCCGACGTGCGGCGGTCCCGTCGCCGGTCGTGGGCTGACGGGCCGGGCGACGGGGCCGTAGGCTTGTCCACAGCGGTGTCCTCACTCGGAGGATTCGGGCGGCTACCCGGTTCCTCCGTTGTCGACTGTTCCAGGGATGGGCGGTTTCGAGGTGTCTGCTGTGGCCCCCGGTGTTCGTAGCACTGGGGGCCTTTCTCGTCGCGGTGCCGGGTGGCTGGCCCGGCTGGCCGATGCGGTTCGGCTCAGTTGCGTTTCATCTTGCATCACGTTAACGTCGTGCTCGACGCATTGCAAATGGGCTTATCGACGATGCATGGAGGGTTGACTGTGGCTGACGAAGACCGGCGACAACGGCTGGAAGGGGAGGAGAACGTCGCCCGGCGCATCAAGATGGAGCGCGAGGCGCGAGGGTGGAGTACCGCCACGCTCGCCGAGCGCCTGACCGAGGCCGGCTACCCGCTCAACCAGTCGGCGGTGTGGCGCATCGAGAGCGGCGAGCCACGTCGCAGGGTCAACCTGGACGAGGCCATCGGCTTCGCCAGGGTTTTCGACATCTCCCTGGATAACCTGGTCGGACCACCCGAGATCGCCGCGAACGCCCACGTGAAACGGCTGCTGGCCGACTTTGCCGAGAGCTGGCAGAAGTCCGTTGTCGCCCGCAAGGACATGGACCGAGCCCGTGAGGCGCTCGACGCCTATGGACGCGCCCACCCGAATCTCGAAGAGCTCATCAGTGCGATGATCACCCGAGTCGTGGCGGACGCGGCCGGTGACGACTACCGCTCGCCGAACTTCCCGTCCGGCTCGCCCGAGGCGGAGGGTCTTGCCGACCCAGGAGCCGAGGCATAGCCAGAGCATCTGAGGGCGGGCCCCGGCTGCCAGAGGGCACCTGTTGCACTCCGCTGGTTCCGCACATCAGTCCCGTCGCCGATCCGATGATGACCGGCATCATGCCGGGCGTCCGGCGGTTTGGTGCGGCCGGAATCTGCGGCTAACGTCCCGTCCCGCCGGTCCGACCACGGGCTTCGCCAGCCCGTGAACCCTCGACCAGCCATGTCCTCCGCAGCCCCTCGGCGCTACGAACGCCGGGGGTCGCCACACGGACCCGAACCACCCAATCGCCCATCCCTGGAACATCGACAACGGTGGCGCATAGCCGAAAGCGCCGCCGGGATAGGACACCCGTGTCCGAAACGTCTTTCGAGCTCTCCCGAGTGGCCCACGCCCTCGGCACCACCGAGCACGTGCTCCTCCGCCTGATCGCTGATCAGGACGGCGCTGCGGCCGACCTCACACTGGTCGCGCTCACTGTCGAGGAAGCTGCCCGCCGACTCGGTATCGGGCGCACAAAGATGTACGAGTTCGTCGTCTCCGGTGAGATCCCCTCGGTGAAGATCGGAAGCCTCCGCCGGATACCTGCCGAGGCGGTGGGAGCGTTCCTCGCCAACCGCCTCCGCTCCGCCGGCTTCGACCTTGCAGCCTGAGGGAGCGGACATGGCGAGCTCCCGTCAGCCCAACGGTGCCTCATCCATCCACCAGGCCAAGGACGGTCGTTGGCACGGCTACGTCACAGTCGGCGTCAAGGACGACGGTCGTCCTGATCGCCGTCACGTCACTCGCAAGACCCGAGCCGACGTCACCAAGGCGGTCCGTGAGTTGGAGCGGCAGCGCGACTCCGGCGCGGTGCACAAGGCCGGTCAGACCTGGACGGTCAAGACCTGGCTCACCCACTGGGTCGAGAACATCGCCGCTCTGCATGTCTCCGAGAACACCATCGACGGCTACCGCGTGGCCGTGAACTACCACCTCATTCCCGGCCTGGGTGCTCACCGCCTGGAGAAGTTGGAGCCGGAGCACCTGGAGCGCTTCTACAAGAAGATGCGGGACAACGGCAGCGCCGCCGGCACTGCGCACCAGGTCCACCGCACGGTGCGCGCGGCGCTCAATGAGGCGAAGCGACGTCGGCACATCACAGAGAACCCGGCGACGGTTGCCAAGGCCCCGCGGCTGGAGGAAGAGGAAGTCGAGCCGTACTCGGTCGAGGAGGTGCAGCGGCTTCTCCTCGAAGCGGAGCGCCAGCGGAACGCCGCCCGTTGGGTGATCGCCTTGGCCCTCGGCCTGCGGCAGGGGGAGGTGCTGGGCCTGCAATGGACCGACGTCGACTTCGAAGCCAGTGTCATCCGCGTGCGGCGCGGACGGCTGCGGCCCCGGTACCAACACGGCTGCGGTGACCGCTGTGGGCGTAAGCCGGGCTACTGCCCGCAGAAGATCAGCATCCGTCGCGAGACCAAGGACACCAAGTCCCGGGCGGGTAGGCGCCCTATCGGTGTCCCCGACGAGTTGATGACGCAGCTTGCGCGGCACAAGGTCGAGCAGGACAGCGAGCGGCGGCTTGCCCGCGACCTGTGGGAGGAGAAGGGGTACGTCTTCACCTCTCCGACTGGCCAGCCGCTGAACCCCAACACCGATTACCACCGGTGGAAAGACCTCCTGAAGGCGGCGAACGTCCGCGATGGGCGGCTTCACGATGCCCGGCACACCGCCGCGACCGTCCTGCTGATCCTGGGCGTCCCCGACGCGGTCGTTGACGCGATCATGGGTTGGGAGCCGGGCAAGTCCGCTCGGATGCGCCGGCGGTATCAGCACCTGACGGGTCCCGTCCTCAGAGTAACCGCCGACAAGATTGGCGGCTTGCTCTGGCCCGTGCCCGACGAGCCGCCCGCCGCCTGATCAAAGGAGGGGCCCGTCAACGAGCTTGTCGCCAGTTGAAAACGGGCCCCTTCAGCCAGCTGTCCGGGGCAGCGGGGCTACTGGCTTGGAAGTTCCGGCGGCGCCCCGTAAGAGGAGACCGCCTGTGTGAACTGGCGTGCCGACACGGGCCTGGAGCAGTCCCACTTCAGGTTCAAGCCAGTGTGAGTGGTGAAGTTGATGCGCCCGTAGAGCATGATGCGCAGCTGCGGGTTGTTCTTGAATCGCCGGTCCGGACCGCCCTTCACGTTCACGTATTGCCAGGTCGTGCCGACCTGCTGGCTGTCTCGCGGCACGGAGCCGCTTTCGTGGAATCGCAGATCGTTCATGACGACGAAGAGCTCCCGGTAGGACACGTCTGCGAAGCTGCGTCGGTGCTTCACCAGCACGCGGTCGGGGAGCAGGTACAAGGTGTGGGCTCCGCACTGGAAGCTCGGAACTGCGATGTTGGTGACGAGCTCCCGAGGGCCGTCCATGTTCACGGTCGTGGGCTGGCGCTTGACGATGGCGGAGGCGCCACTGTTCATTTTGTGCTGCGTGGTGGTCACCACGGCGCCCGAGCCAGTGATGGCCCAGTTGCGTTGTGATCGGCGTATCTCTTCGGCTGCGTCGATGAGCTGGGCGAATTGCTCTCCGGGCTGGCTCTCGAAGTCGTAGAAGGCGACGATCCGTTGAGCTGCCCGGTCGCGTTGGTAGAGCCAGTACACCAGGGGGCCGAGGATGAGCATGGGCAACATAAGTAGCGGTACGGACACCAGGACGGCGAGTGCCGCAGCCCACGGCCAAATTGAGTGTCGCTGGGCTGCGGTCTGGAGCTGTTCGATGAACTCACTGGGATCGGAGCCCTGCAGTTCCTCAATGGTCGCGGTCGGGATCTCCTGGACTGCGACGCTTCCCGGCAGTGTGCTGGGCGATCCGGGGTTCCAGGAGCGCGGGCCCGCCGGGGGGATGGGGACATTGCGGGAGCCAGCTGGCCGGGAGGCGAGTGTGGCCCGGTAGGAAACGCCACGGGTGCCGACCCGTACGTAGTTGCCTCGCGGCCTGGTTCCGACGCGGAACCCGGGAACGCCTACCGACACTCCGATGCCGGACTGGGAAAGATTGAAGCGGAAGGGGCCAGCTTTGAGGCTGTTGCGGAGGTAGACACCCATACGCGGAGCCTGGCAGGAGGGGATGCCACCCAGCGTGCCGTTTATCCAATCGTTCTCCACCGGCTCAGACGTCTGCAGCCGCAGCTGGCCGGCCCACCTCCATACCCACCTGGACAGCCAAGCCACCACCGCTCCAGCAGCCGGATCGAGTGTCGTCGCAACCCCATCGCCATGACGACCGATCCGGAGGGAACCCGCGAGGTCACAGCGCTAACGAAACGCAACCGGACAGTGGCCGAGAACTGGAAACGCAACCAAAACTGCAACCACGGCACGACGAAGGCCCCGACCGCTGCGCGGTCGGGGCCTTCGTTATGGCTGGTGAGCCATGGCGGAGGATACGAGATTCGAACTCGTGAGGGATTGCTCCCAACACGCTTTCCAAGCGTGCGCCCTAGGCCTCTAGGCGAATCCTCCGAGGGAGAGCTTAGTACATGTTCAGGGGTGGTCGCGACCACGTATGTCGCAGGCGGTGGAGCGGTGTGACCTGCGGATCGGGGAAGTGGAGGTGAGGGCCGGGGATCCGGTACTGTGGGGGTCAGCCCCTCGTGTGGCGTTATCTCTCTGAACCCCCCCAGGGCCGGAAGGCAGCAAGGGTAGGAGGGCTCTGGCGGGTGCACGAGGGGTCTTTGCGTTCCCGGGGAAGGGCCGGCGGGGGAGGGACGAGGGGCGACGCGTTTGTCGGTCCGTCCCGATATCGTCGGTGGTGTGTCCCTAGCCCTGTACCGCCGCTATCGCCCCGAGACTTTCGCCGAGGTCATCGGGCAGGAGCACGTGACCGCTCCGCTCCAGCAGGCCCTGCGCAACAACAGGGTCAACCACGCGTACCTGTTCAGCGGCCCGCGAGGCTGCGGCAAGACGACGAGCGCGCGCATCCTGGCCCGCTGTCTGAACTGCGAGCAGGGGCCGACGCCGACGCCGTGCGGGGAGTGCCAGTCCTGCCGGGACCTGGCGACGGGCGGGCCCGGGTCGATCGACGTGATCGAGATCGACGCCGCGTCGCACGGTGGTGTGGACGACGCGCGGGAGCTGCGCGAGCGGGCCTTCTTCGCGCCGGTGCACAGCCGGTACAAGATCTTCATCCTGGACGAGGCGCACATGGTGACCTCGGCCGGCTTCAACGCGCTGCTGAAGGTGGTGGAGGAGCCGCCGGAGCACCTCAAGTTCATCTTCGCGACCACGGAGCCGGAGAAGGTGATCGGGACGATCCGGTCCCGCACGCACCACTACCCGTTCCGGCTGGTGCCGCCCGGGACGCTGCGGGACTACCTGGCGGAGGTCTGCGGCCGGGAGCAGATCCAGGTCGAGGACTCCGTCTTCCCGCTGGTGGTGCGGGCCGGCGCCGGGTCGGTGCGTGACTCGATGTCGGTGATGGACCAGTTGCTCGCCGGGGCCGCCGAGGGCGGTGTGACCTACCAGATGGCCACCGCGCTGCTCGGGTACACCGACTCGGCGCTGCTGGACGAGGTGGTGGACGCCTTCGCCGCGCACGACGGGGCGACGGTGTTCCAGGTGATCGACCGGGTGGTCGAGGGCGGGCACGATCCGCGGCGGTTCGTGACGGACCTGCTGGAGCGCCTGCGCGACCTGGTGATCCTGGCCACCGTGCCGGACGCGGGTGAGAAGGGGCTGATCGACGCCCCGGCCGACCGGGTCGCGGTGATGCAGGCGCAGGCGGACGCGTTCGGGGCGGCGGAGCTCAGCCGGGCGGCCGACATCGTCAACACCGGGCTGACCGAGATGCGGGGGAACGCGGCGCCGCGGCTCCAGCTGGAGCTGATCTGCGCCCGGGTGATGCTGCCGGGCGCGTACAGCGACGAGCTGTCGCTGCAGGCGCGGATGGACAAGCTGGAGCGGCGGGCGGCGGCGGGAGGGTTCGCGGCGCAGCTGGCGACCCCCGCGGTGGCTCCCGTGGGCGCTCCGACGGCGGTGCCGGCGGTGGCGCCGGCGGTGGCGCAGGTGGCGGCCCCGGCGGCGGTGGACGAGCCGGCCCCCGTACAGGTGGCCCCCGTACAGGCGGCCCCCGCGCAGGCCGACTCCGCCCCGGTGGCTCCGCCTGCGGCGGCACCGGCCGCCCCGGCCGGGCCCGCTCCGGGTGCCTGGCCGATCCCGCGCAGCTTCCCGCCGGCCGGGGCGGCCGGGGCCGCTGCGCCCGCCGCGCAGCCGGCACCGGTGCAGCAGGCACCCGCCCAGCCCGCGGCTGCACAGGCCGCACCCGTCCAGGCTCCGCCGCAGGCCGCTCCGGTGGCCGCGCCGGCGGCCGCTCCGGGTGGCGGACAGCCTTCTCAGGCCGCCCAGCAGGGCGCGGCGCAGGTCCGGCAGCTCTGGCCGCAGATCCTGGAGGCGGTGAAGAACCGCCGCCGCTTCACCTGGATCCTGCTCAGCCAGAACGGCCAGGTGGCCGGGTTCGACGGCAGCGTGCTCCAGGTGTCGTTCATCAACGCGGGCGCCCGGGACAGCTTCGTCGGCAGCAACAGTGACGACGTGCTGCGCCAGGCGCTCGCCGACGCCCTCGGTGTGGACTGGCGGATCGAGTGCATCGTCGACCCGTCGGGCGGCGCCGGGGGTGGCGGCGGTGGCAGCTCGGCGGGTGGCGGCAGCTTCGGAGGCAGTGGCGGCGGGGGCGGCTGGGGTGCGGCTCCGGCGCGCCCGGCTGCGCCCGCGCCCGTGGTGCAGCCCGCCGCACCGGCACCCGGCCCGGCGCCCGCGCCGATGGCCGCGCCCCCCATGACCCCGGTCGCGCCGGTGGCACAGCCGCCCGTGCAGGCGCAGGCCGCGGTGGCCGCGCCGGTCGGACGGCCGGTGCAGTCGGTCGCCCCGGAGGACGACATTCCGGAGGAGGACGACCCGGACCTCAACGAGGACGCGTTCTCCGGCCAGGAACTGATCATCCGCGAGCTCGGGGCCACGGTCCTGGAGGAGATCCGCCACAGCGGCGGCTGATCCCGGGGGCCCGGCCGCCGGGCCCAGCCCGGGGCGGCGGCGCCGGGCGCTCACCCAGCGGTACGGGCGTGCCGGGCACGGCGAGCACGTAGGCTCGGGGTGACGACGCAAGCGCGACAGCACGCACACAGAACGCAAGGAGTGAGCCGTGTTCCCCGGTGGTGGCCAGCCCAACATGCAGCAGCTGCTCAAGCAGGCGCAGAAGATGCAGCAGGACCTCGCCAAGGCGCAGCAGGAGCTGGCCGAGGCGCAGGTGAACGGTTCGGCGGGCGGTGGCCTGGTCGAGGTGACGGTGACCGGTGCCGGTGAGCTGGTGGCGCTGACCATCGCCCCGGCGGCCGTGGACCCGGAGGACACCGAGACCCTGGCCGACCTGATCCTGGCGGCGGTCCGCGACGCCAACCAGGCCGCGCAGAAGATGCAGGCCGAGCGCATGGGCCCGCTGACCCAGGGCCTGGGCGGCGGCATCCCCGGCCTGCCGTTCTAGGTTCCGACGGCGGGCGACGGGCTCGGAGGGCGGGCGACGAGCTCGGACCGCGAGCGGTGAGCCCGGCCTGCGGGCCGTGGGATCGGACCGCGAGCGGATGGGTTCGAGCGCAAGCGGTGAGAGGGGTTGACGGTCCGAAGTTCAGACAGTCGACCTGTGTGATTTATGCGTGAGTAGGGCGTCGGGCGGTGTGCCCGGCGCCCGATTCGTTGGATGATGGCACCGGGGCGCCCCGAGCGGGTGCCCCACCGACCACCTGAGGGAAGGCGCGACGTGTACGAGGGCGTGGTTCAGGACCTGATCGACGAACTGGGCAGGCTGCCCGGCGTCGGGCCCAAGAGCGCGCAGCGGATCGCCTTCCACGTCCTGCAGGCCGACCCGGTCGACGTGCGCCGGCTGGCGCACGCGCTGCTGGAGGTCAAGGACAAGGTCCGGTTCTGCGTCGTCTGCGGCAACGTCGCGGAGGCCGAGCAGTGCCGGGTCTGCCTCGACCCGCGCCGCGACCTCGCGGTGATCTGCGTGGTCGAGGAGCCCAAGGACGTCGTCGCCATCGAGCGCACCCGCGAGTTCCGCGGCCGCTACCACGTGCTGGGCGGCGCGATCAGCCCGATCGAGGGCGTCGGCCCGGACGACCTGCGGATCCGCGAGCTGCTGGCACGCCTCGCGGACGGCACGGTCACCGAGCTGATCCTGGCCACCGACCCCAACCTGGAGGGGGAGGCGACCGCCACCTACCTGGCCCGGCTCTGCAAGCCGATGGGCCTGAAGGTGACCCGGCTGGCGAGCGGACTGCCCGTCGGCGGGGACCTGGAGTACGCGGACGAGGTCACCCTCGGCCGTGCCTTCGAAGGGAGACGACTGCTCGATGTCTGACCGGACGATCAACCAGCAGCCCCACACGCCCCACCAGGCCGGCCCGGAGCAGGACCGGCACGCCCCGCACACCCACGCGCACGGCTCCGAGCCGGACGACTTCGCGGTGCAGATCGCGGACTCGGTGGAGAGCTTCGTGCTCGCCGTCACCGAGGTCGCCAAGGGCGACGAGCCCGGCAGCGCGGTGTCGCTGCTCCTCCTGGAGGTCTCGCAGCTGCTGCTGGCCGGTGGCCGGCTGGGCGCCATCGAGGACGTCGTCCCCGAGGACCGGTTCGAGCCCGACACCGGGCCGGAGCCGGACGGCGAGCAGCTGCGCGAGCGGCTGGCCGAGCTGCTGGCGCCGATCGACGTCTACCACGAGGTCTTCGACCCGTACGGTCCGCCGGAGAAGCCCAACGCGTTCCGGATCTCGGACGACCTGGCCGGCGTGGTCAGCGAGCTGCAGCACGGCCTCACCCACTACCGCGAGGGGCGCGTCAGCGAGGCGCTCTGGTGGTGGCAGTTCTCGTACCTGTCCAACTGGGGCACGACCTGCACGGCGGTGCTGCGGGCGCTGCAGTCGCTGATCGCCCACGTCCGGCTGGACAGCCCGATCGGGGCGGTCCCGGACGGTGCGGACACCGACGACGACGGGCTCACCGACGAGCAGCTGGAGCAGCAGGCCGGCGACCTGATGGCAGCCGAGCTGGGCCTCCACCGCTAGGTCCTGTCCGGCCGAGCCGGCACCGCCCGGGCCCTGTCGGCCCGCGCCGCCGGGAGCCTCCGGGCGCTGTGACGGATACCTCAGGGATTCTCCGCGGAACGGAAAACCCGGGGGCCGCCGTCCGTTCGTCCGCCGATTCTTCGGAAGGGCGGCGAGGCGCCCGCAGACCTGCCGGTGGGCCCGCCACACCGGCGCCCACCTGCTGAAACGTGCGTCTCATCATATGGAAAGCAGCGGCCGGGCCACCCCTGCTCGGTAGACTGGCGCCGACCGCACAGCCCCCGCCACCCGGGGGTGCCGGGGGCTCCGGGCCCCCGGAAACGACACAAGTCGAGGAGCGCACGTGGGCCTTGTCGTGCAGAAGTACGGCGGCTCATCCGTTGCGGATGCCGAGGGCATCAAGCGCGTGGCCCGTCGAATCGTTGACGCCAAGAAGGCCGGCCATGAGGTCGTCGTCGTGGTGTCCGCGATGGGCGACACGACGGACGAGCTCATCGAACTCGCGGAGCAGGTGTCCCCGCTCCCTGCCGGCCGTGAGTTCGACATGCTGCTGACCGCTGGAGAGCGCATCTCCATGGCCCTGCTGGCCATGGCGATCAAATCCCTGGGTCACGAGGCCCAGTCCTTCACGGGCAGCCAGGCCGGTGTCATCACCGACTCGGTCCACAACAAGGCGCGCATCATCGACGTGACGCCGGGCCGCATCCGCACCGCCCTGGACGAGGGCAACATCGCGATCGTGGCCGGCTTCCAGGGTGTCTCGCAGTCCAGCAAGGACATCACCACGCTCGGCCGCGGCGGCTCGGACACCACCGCCGTCGCCCTCGCCGCGGCCCTCAAGGCCGAGGTCTGCGAGATCTACACCGACGTGGACGGCGTCTTCACCGCCGACCCGCGCGTGGTGAAGAAGGCTCGCAAGATCGACTGGATCGCTTACGAGGACATGCTGGAGCTGGCCTCGTCCGGTTCCAAGGTGCTGCTCGACCGCTGCGTGGAGTACGCGCGGCGCTACAACATCCCGATTCACGTACGCTCGTCCTTCTCGGGCCTTCCCGGGACGATCGTCAGCAACGACAACCCGAACCAGCCCGAAGGGGGCGAGATGGAGCAGGCCATCATCTCCGGAGTCGCCCACGACACGTCCGAGGCCAAGGTGACGGTCGTCGGCGTGCCCGACAAGCCGGGCGAGGCGGCGCGGATCTTCCGCGCCATCGCCGACGCCGAGGTCAACATCGACATGGTGGTGCAGAACGTCTCCGCCGCGTCGACCGGGCTCACCGACATCTCCTTCACCCTGCCGAAGACCGAGGGCCAGAAGGCCATCGACGCGCTCGGCCGGGTCAAGGAGGGCATCGGCTACGAGTCGCTGCGCTACGACGACGCGATCGGCAAGATCTCGCTGGTCGGCGCGGGCATGCGCTCCAACCCGGGCGTCACCGCGACCTTCTTCGAGGCGCTCTCCGAGGCCGGCGTCAACATCGAGCTGATCTCCACCTCGGAGATCCGCATCTCGGTCGTCACCCGCGCCGAGGACGTGCCGGAGGCCGTCCGCGCCGTCCACACGGCCTTCGGCCTGGACAGCGAGTCGGACGAGGCGGTCGTCTACGGGGGCACCGGGCGATGACCCGGCGGCCGAACCTCGCCGTCGTCGGCGCCACCGGCGCGGTCGGCGAGGTGCTGCTCGGCCTGCTCTCCCTCCGCCAGGACATCTGGGGCGAGGTGCGCCTCGTCGCCTCCCCGCGCTCGGCCGGCCGCAAGCTGGTCGTGCGCGGGGAGCCCGTCGAGGTGCTCGCCCTCGACGAGGACGCCTTCGACGGGGTCGACGTCGCGCTCTTCGACGTGCCCGACGAGGTCGCGGCCCAGTGGGTACCGATCGCGGCGGCCAAGGGCGTCGTGGTGGTGGACAACTCCGCCGCCTTCCGGATGGACGAGGACGTCCCGCTGGTCGTCCCCGAGGTCAACGCGGCCTCGGCCCGGCTGCGCCCGCGCGGGATCGTGGCCGGCCCCAACTGCGCCACGCTCGCGATGATCGCGGCGATCGGCGCCCTGCACGCCGAGTACGGGCTCAGCGAACTGGTCGTCGCCTCCTATCAGGCGGCCTCCGGCGAGGGCCGGTCCGGCGTGGACGCGCTGCGCGAGCAGACCGCGCTGGTCGCCGGCACCGAGGTCGGCGAGCAGACCGGCGACCTCCGCGCGGTGATCGCCGACAACGGCCCGTTCGCCGCCCCGCTCGCGTTCAACGCGGTGCCGTGGACCGGCTCGCTGATGGACGGCGGCTGGTCGTCCGAGGAACTCAAGATCCGCAACGAGTCGCGCAAGATCCTCGGCCTGCCGGCGCTGCGGGTCTCCGCGACCTGCGTGCGCATCCCCGTCGTGCGCACCCACGCGCTGGCCGTGCACGCGGTCTTCGAGCGCGAGGTGACGCAGGAGCACGCCCAGGAGATCCTCCGGGACGCCCCCGGCGTGGTGCTCTACGACGACCCGGCGGCGGGGGAGTTCCCGACGCCGAACGACGTGGTGGGGACGGACCCGGTCTGGGTCGGACGGGTCCGCCGGGCGCTGGACGACCCGACCGCGCTGGACCTCTTCCTCTGCGGCGACAACCTGCGCAAGGGGGCGGCGCTCAACGCCCTCCAGATCGCCGAGCTGGTGGCGGGCGAGCTCTCCGGCTGAGGGGTCGTGAGGACCCGGTCGAGAGACGGTGAGGACCTGGCCCGGGGGGTGGTGACGCCGACTCGGACCGGGTAGTTGTGGATTCCGTCCCAATCCCCTGGAGGGCGCTTCGGCCCATGCGGGAGAATGTCCCGCGGGCTGGGCAACCATGACAGGGGATCGAGTGTCCAACGGGCGTGGCGAACGTGATGGTGGGGGTTGGGGCGGGCATCTCGGCATTTGCCGCGGTGACCTTCCCGCCGCGCGCCCATCGGCCCTCGGATAGGCCGGAAGACAGCCAGATGACCGCGGTCGCACCCGGCGCGGCGGATCCCGGCGCCGACACCAGCGCCGGCGCCAGCGAGGATCTGCTCACCGAGACCTACCAGGCCCACTACCGCTCCCTGCTGCGGCTCGCGGCGCTGCTCCTCGACGACCTGTCGACCTGCGAGGACGTGGTCCAGGAGGCGTTCATCCGGGTCCACGCGGCCCGGCGCCGGGTGCGCGAGCCCGAGAAGACGCTCGCCTACCTCCGGCAGACCGTGGTCAACCTGTCCCGCTCCACCCTGCGCCGCCGGATCCTCGGGCTGCGGCTGCTGCCGAAGCCGATGCCTGACATGGCCAGTGCAGAAGAAGGGGCCTACGATGCCCTGGAGCGTGACCAGTTGAAGGCCGCGCTGCGGGGTCTGCAACGCCGTCAGCGGGAGGTTCTGGTGCTGCGTTACTTCGTGGACATGACGGAGGCGCAGGTCGCGGAGACCCTGGGGATCTCGCTCGGCTCGGTGAAGGCGTACGGCTCGCGCGGGCTCGCCGCACTCCGGGTCCAGATGGAGGCCGGGCATGGCTGACGATCGGATCGGTCCGAGGCGGGCCGGCGGCGACGCCGAGCGCGCGGACGCCGGGGGGCCGGGCGGGGCACCCGGGGGGCCGGACAGGGCACCCGGGGGGCCGGCCGGGCCGGCCGGGCCGACCGGGCAACCCGGTGGCCCGGGGACGGAGGAGCGGGCGCTCCGGGAGCTGATGCAACGCGCCGTCGCCGAGATCGAGCCCGACCCCTCCGGTCTGCAGCGGATCCGGACCGCGGTACCGCGGCGGCGGGTCGCCCGGCGCGGGGCCCTGACCGGCGCCGCCGCGCTGGCCCTCGCGCTGGCGATCGCCCTGCCCGCCCTGCACGACCCCGACCATCTGGGGCTCTCCGGCGGGCCCGGCTCGCCCACCGCGCGCGGCGGGACGGCCGCGGACCACGACGACGACGGCGCCGGACCCGGCACGGTCGGGGGCCACGGCCCCACCCCGCACTCAGGGGTGAGCGGGACCGCCACCGGCGGCGCCCCGTCCGGTTCGGCGAGCGCATCGCCCAGCCCCTGGGCGAGCCCTACCAACGCCGTCTCGGGCGCGACCGCGCCGGTCGCATCGCCCAGCGCCGGCAGCGACGACGGCCCCCTGGTGCCGCTCTGCACCCGCGGAGACCTCGGGCGCGGGGCCTCGCAGGTCGGCGCGGCCGACGGTGCCGGACGGATCTACGGGTACTTCATGGTCGTCAACGTCTCCGGTCGGCCCTGCCGGTTGGGCGGGCCGGGCTCGGTCACGGTCACCGAGACCGCCGGCACCGACCCCGCCCGGATCAGGGTGACCGACCACGTGGCCGGGGACCCGGCGACCGGACTGCCCGCGCCGGGCCCGACCTCCGCCGCGGGCGACGGCGGCGGCGCGGCCGTGGACGGCCAGGGCCTGCTCCTCGTGTCCCGGGCCGGGTACCGGGTGGACTTCGGCTGGGTGCCGGACAGCGCCGGCTGCCCGGCGTCGGCCGGCTCCTCGCCCAGTGCGACGCCGGGCGCGGCCGGCCGGCCGGTGGCGGGCAACCCGGGCATGGCGGGAGGCGCGGGAGGCGCGGGCACGTCGTCGAGTGTGCGGTCCGGCACGCTGGGCAGCGGTCCGGCCGCCATGGCCCCGGCGGGGGGACCGTCGGCCGGGCCCACCGCGGGCGGCGCGGGCTCCGCCTCGCCGACGGCCGGTCCCACCACGGCCCCGAGCCCGACGGCGACCGCGACCGGTGCGCCGAGCGCGCCGCCCTCCGCCGTCACCATCGCGCACACCCCGGCCCCCGGCAGCCCGTCCGCGGCCACGGCGACCCTCCTCGGAGCCTGCGCCGGCACGGTCTACCGCACCGGCCCGCAGCCCCTCCCGCCCCCGGCCGCGGCGACGCCGTCGGCATCCCCCTCGGGCGGCTGAGCCCACGCGCCGGAAGTCGGGCGGGCCGACTTCCGGCGGACGGCCCACTCCCGGAGGCCGGGCCGATTCCCGGCGGGCGGGCGGCCGGGCCCGCGCGGACGGCCGGGCCCGCGGAGTGCCGGCCGGACCCGCGCGCTGCGGGCCGGCCGCGCGGACGGCCCCGACCGTCTCGGCGTTCCGGTTCGCCCACGGGATGTCGGGCCGGCCGACGTCCCGTGCCGCTGCCCACCCCCTGTGGTCGGGAGCGGTGTGAGGAGTGGTTACCGTGGGGGGTGTGTACCGGTTCCTCCTCACCCCGCGCTGGCTGGGCGGCACCGCGCTGGCCGTGGCGGCCGTGGCGGTGTGCGTCTGGCTCGGCTCCTGGCAGCTCGGCCGGTTCGAGGACAAGGTCTCCTCGCACCAGGAGATCAGCAGGTCGGTGACCGCGGCCGGAGCGGCCAGGCCGCTCGGCGAGCTGCTCGGCGAGGGCAGCCCGCAGGTCACCACGGACACCGTCGGCCGGGCCGTGACGGTCTCCGGCACCTTCGACCAGGAGCACCAGCTGGTCGTCCCCAACCGGGTGCTCGACGGCAAGCAGGGCTACTACGTGCTCACCCCGCTGCGGACGGACGACGGTCGGACCGTCGCCGTCGTCCGGGGCTGGGCGCCGGGGACACCGGCCGCCGAGGCGTCCGCCGCCGCGGCGCCCGCCGGCGAGGTGACGGTGACCGGGCGGCTCCAGGCGGGCGAGACCAGCGGCAGCGGCGGTGCGGTGGCCGGCGGGCTCCCGGCGGGGCAGCTCGGCACGATCAACCAGGCCGCGCTGGTCAACAAGCTCTCCTACGACGGCTGGTACGACGGCTGGGTCGCCGCGGACACCGTGCCGGCCGGGCTCACCGCGGTGCCGACCGTGCAGCCGCAGGGCGGCAACGGCCTGAGCCTGCGGGCGTTCCAGAACCTCGGGTACACCCTGGAGTGGTTCGTCTTCGGCGGCTTCGTCGTCTTCATGTGGTTCCGCCTGGCGCGCCGCGAGGCGGAGGCCGAGCAGGACCGGGCCCTCGGACTGGACCCGGTCCTGGAGTAGCCGCCCCGCCTCGGGCCCGTCCGAACCTAGGGCGTGCCCGCGCCGGCGGGCGACTTCGGCGGTGCCGCGGGCGTCGGGGCCGACGGTGACCTGGCCGGCGCACCCGGTGCCGGGGCGGAGGCCGACCTGGAAGCCGACGGAGAGGGTGACGACGCGGACGGCGTGGGCGAGGGCGTCGCCGTGACCGGCGGGCCGGACGGCGGCGGGTCGTCGCACCGCCGCCCGCTGCTGTTGTTGCTCCCGCTGTAGTCGTCGTCGTCCGAGTCGTGGTCGGTGTGGTGGCGCACCTTGCGGCCGCTCTTGGAGCCCTTCGAGCCCTTCGAGCTGCTCTTCGAGCCGGACTTGGCGAGCAGGACGATCCCGCCCTCACCCTCACCGGTCCCCGCCGTGACGAAGGCCGCCCGTACCGCGAGCCCGCCCACCGACGCCGCCGTCCCGACACCCGCGGCACCGACGCGCGTCGCGCCCGCCGATGCGGCGGGTGAGGCCTTCGCCGGAGCCGAAGCCCCGGCCGAAGCCCCGCCCGATGCACCGGCCGAAGCACCGGGCGAAGCCGACCGCGATGCCGTCGCGGTCGGCTGTGCCGTCGGCTGCGCGGACGGCGCCGCCGGCGGCGGGCAGGCCGCCTCGTCGTCGTCCTGGCCCGAACAGCCGGTCAGCACCAACGCCCCGGCCACCCCCGCCCCCACGACCGCCAGCAGTCGTCTCACCCGGTCCCCCCGTCTCTCCCCGCAACCCCCGAGGCCACTGCGGCACCCGGGGCCCCCGCGGTCCCGTCGACCCGATTCTCGCCGACGACGCCCGCTCCGAGGTGCCGACGGACGAAGTCGATCTCCAGCCGCAGCTGCTTGATCCGCTCCTCCACCACCAGCGAGCCGTGCCCGGCGTCGTACCGGTAGACCTCGTGCGGCTTCCCCAGCTGCTCCAGCCGCTCGACGTAGTTCTCGATCTGCCGGATCGGGCAGCGCGGGTCGTTCACCCCGGCGCTGATGTAGACCGGCACCCGCACCTGCTCGACGTAGGTCAGCGGGGAGGAGGCCGTCCAGCGCTCGGGCACCTCCTCGGGCGTGCCGCCGAAGAGCGTGCGGTCGAGCGACTTCAGCGCCTCCATCTCGTCGTCGTACGCGGTCAGGTAGTCCGCGACCGGGACGGCGGCGACCCCCAGCGACCAGCTCTCCGGCTGCACGCCGAGGCCGAGCAGGGTCAGGTAGCCGCCCCAGGAGCCGCCGGAGAGCACCAGCCGCCCGGGGTCGGCGAGGCCGCTCGCCACCGCCCAGTCGCGGACCGCGCCGATGTCCTCCAGCTCGATCAGGCCGACCCGCTCGCGCAGGGCGTCCGTCCAGGCCTGGCCGTAGCCGGTGGAGCCGCGGTAGTTGACCCGGACCACCGCGAAGCCGTGGTCCAGCCAGGCGGCCGGGCCGGCGGCGAAGGCGTCGCTGTCGTGGTGGGTCGGGCCGCCGTGGATCTCGAAGACGGTCGGGAACGGGCCGTCGCCCTCCGCGGCGCCGGCCGGCCGCTGCACCAGCGCGTGCACCCGGCCGCCGGGGCCGTCCACCCAGACGTCCTCGACCGGCACCGAACGGGGCGGGACGGCGCCGGGGGCGCGCAGCACCACCGCGCCGGCCGTGGAGCGGACCGCGGACGGCTCGGCGGCGGAGGACCAGAGGAACTCCACCGTGCCGTCCGGGCGGGGGGTCGCACCGCCGACGGTGCCGCGCGGGGTGTCCAGCCGGGTGAGCACGCCCGTGTCCAGCGCGTACGAGAACAGCTCGCTGCGCGCCTCGTACTCGTGCTCGACGAGCAGCGCGGCCGCCCCCGGCCGCCACTGCGCGGAGACGTCGCCGGGCAGCTCGCGGCCCTGCTCGTCGCGGAGCGGCAGCGCGGTCTCCGCGCCGGTGGCGACGTCCCAGATCATCGGCTCCCAGCGGCCGGTGCGCTGGTGAGCCACCAGCAGCCGGGTGTCGCCCTCGACCGGGGCGAAGCCGAGGCAGGCGACCCCGCGCGGCTCGTCCCGGCCGGTGACCTCGTCGAGCTCGGCGACGGTCGCGCCGTCGGAGAGCCGGACGACCCGGATCGCCGAGTGCATCGCGTCGCCGTGCTCGGTGTGGTCGATCGCCAGCAGCGTGCTGTCGTGGCTGAGGTCGCCGACCCCGCCGTACTCCTCGTGCCGGTAGATCTCCACGGCCTCGGCCGCACCGGGGCGGCGCAGGTGCAGGGTGGTGCCGTGCTCGTCGGTGGAGCGGCCGACCACCACGGTGCCGTCCCGGCCGAGTGCCAGGCCCGCCGAGTAGGAGGCGGCCAGCCCGGGGACGGCCTCCTCGTCCGGGCCTTCGGCGCCCTCCGGCCGGCCCGCGAAGGGCTGGCGGCGCCAGATGCCGAACTCGTCGCCGTCGTTGTCGTCGAACCACCAGACCCAGGCGCCGTCCGGGGTCAGCTCGGCGTCGGTGGTGCCGTTCGGGCGGCCGGTGACCCGGCGGTGGGTGTCGGTGGCGCGGTCCCAGGCGTACACCTCGTAGGTGCCGGTCGCGTTGGACACGTACAGCGCCCGGTCGGGGGCGTCGTCCGCCCAGTCCGGCAGGGAAACCCGTGCCGCCCTGAACCGCTGCTCCCACGCCGGTACGGCGCTCTTCTCCTCGCTCATCCACCCATCCAACCCGATCGGGGTGACCGAACGGAACGGGCGGGTGGGCCCCGTCGGCCCACCCGCCCGTGCGGTCTCCGTCCACCTGCCGGTCCGGTCTGCGCAGACGCGCCGGTCAGCCCGTCCGTCGGGCCCGTCGGCCCGTCGGCCCCTGGGCCCCTGGGCCCGTCGGCCGCTGGGCCGGCCGGTCAGCCGGTCGGCCGGTCCGCCCGGGGCAGCAGCTGCACCAGGCCCACCAGCAGCAGCTCCAGCCCGACCAGCGCCGCGACGCTGTGCCCGAAGGCCGCGACCGGATCGCCGGTGCCGTAGTGGAGGATGCCGATCAGCGCGATCCCGAGCGCCCCGCCGACCTGCTGGACGGTGGCCACCACGCCCGCCGCCGAGCCGACCAGCTCGGGCTCGACCGCGGCCAGCACCACCGAAGTCACCGGGGCGATCACCAGGCCCATGCCGAGGCCGTCCACGAACAGGCCGGGCGCCAGCCACCAGACGCTGCCGGTCGTGCCGCCGGCGTACCCGGCGAGGCAGAGCAGGCCCAGTCCGGCCGCCATCAGCAGGCCACCGAGCGCGACGGTCTGGCGGCCGAGCCGGGCGGCGACGCGGTGCGCGGTGGTGGAGGTCAGCAGGTAGCCGGCGCCGATCGCGGTGAAGACCAGGCCGGCGCCGAGCGCGTCCAGCCCGCGGCCCGGCTGCAGGTACAGCGCCAGGACCAGGAAGAAGGACGCCTGGCCGAGCCAGAAGGCGAGTTGGGCGAAGAGCCCGGCGGTGAACGCGCGGGACCGGAACAGCCGGGTGTCGACCAGCGGCGAGCCGGTGGCGCGGGTCCGGTGCTGGTGCACGGCGAGGACGGCGAGCAGCACGGCCGAACCGGCCGCACAGAGCCTGGTCCAGAGCGGCCAGCCCAGCTCCCGGCCCTGGATCAGCGGCAGCACCAGGCCGGTCAGCGCGGCGGTGACCAGCAGCACGCCCACCGGGTCCAGGCCGGGCCGGTGCGGGGCGCGGGACTCGGGCAGGCAGCGGCGGACCAGGGCGAGCGCGGCCAGGCCGACCGGGAGGTTGATCAGGAAGCAGCTGCGCCAGTCCAGCCCGAAGAGGTCGGCGCGGATCAGCACACCGCCGATGAGCTGGCCGAACACCGCGCCGACGCCCATCGTCAGCCCGTACATCGCGAATGCCCGGGCCTGCGCGGCACCGCTGAACGCCGTCCGCAGGATGGCCAGCACCTGCGGTCCCATCAGCGCCGCCGCCAGCCCCTGGACGACCCGTGCGCCGACCAGGGCGGCCGCCGTCGGGGCCAGCCCGCAGCCGGCCGAGGCGAGCGTGAACAGGGCCAGACCGAGGGCGAACACCCGGCGCCGGCCGTAGCGGTCGCCGAGCCGCCCGGCGGTGATCAGGCCGACGGCCAGCGCCAGGCCGAAGCCGGCGATCACCCACTGCACGGCGGCCGGTCCGGCCCCGAGGCCGGTCTGGAGGGAGGGGACGGCGACGTTGACCACGAAGACGTCCAGGGAGGTCATGAAGGTGGCGGTCAGGACCACCGGCAGCAGCCCCCGGGGAGCGGATCCGACGGACCCGACGGCCTCGCCGTGCGTGACGCGCTCGACCGGTTCGGCTGGTGCGGGGGTGCCGGCGGTGGCCGGCGCGGGGCGCAGGTCGGTGCTCATCTCGGCTTCTCCTCAAGGGGGTTCGGAGGGGCGGGCGCGGTGTGCGGCCCGCCCCTGCACGCTGTGCGCGCTCGGTGGCTCAGGCGCCCGGCACGCGGTCCAGGAAGCCGTGGACGGCGGTGATGCGGCCCTCCGGGTCGGCCACCAGCACGTCGAACCCGACCACCAGGGCCTCCCCGCCGGCCGGCCCGAGGTCCCAGGTGAACCGGGCGATGTCGTGGTGGGCGTCCACCGGGCCGAGGGTGAACACCAGGCCCGGGAACTGCGCCTGGGCCGCGCCGATCAGCGCGTCCACGCCCTCCCGGCCGGTGACCGCGGCCAGCGGGTCGGTGTAGCGGCAGTCCTCCGCCCAGACCTCGTCGATCAGCTTGCGGCGGGCGGCCGGGTCGGTCTCGTTCCAGGCGGCGAGGTAGCGCTCGGCGAGCTGCTGCAGGTCGGTCGTCCGGATCTCGGTCATCGTCTTCTCCCTTGTGCGGGTGGTCCGTTCGGCGGGTCGTTCCCGCTGCTCATGAAGGTACGGACGGCGCGCGGCGGCCGAATCCGTCACGTATGGGTAGGGGGTACGTAGGTCGAACCGGTACGGCGCCGGTGGGCCGCGGGTAGGGTCGCCGGTGGGACGCGGGTGGTGCCGCCGGGGCGTCGGTGGCCGCCGGCGCGGGAGGGACCGGAGGACGCGGGGGGATGCCGGGGATGCGGGGGACACGGGGGATGCCGGGGACGCCGGCGATGCTGTACGGGCGGGAACGCGAACAGGCCGTCGTCGAAGCGCTGTTGGACGGCGCGCGGAGCGGCCGCAGCGGGGTGCTGGTGGTGCGCGGCGAACCCGGGATCGGCAAGACCGCGCTGCTGGAGCACGCGGTGGCGGCGGCCGGCGGCGGGTTCCGGGTGATCCGGGCGACCGGCGTCGAGTATGAGGCCGAACTGCCCTTCGCCGGACTCAGTCTGCTGCTCGCGCCGGGGCTGGACCGGCTCTCCGCGCTGCCGGGCCCGCAACAGCGCTCCCTGGCCGGGGCGTTCGGGCTCGCCGAGGCGCCGGCCGGTGCGGCGACGCCCGGCGACCGACTGCTCGCCGGGCTCGCCACGCTCGGGCTGTTGGCCGAACTCGCCGCTGATCGGCCGCTGTTGTGCGTGGTGGACGACGTGCAGTGGCTGGACCGCTCCTCGCTGGACGCGCTGGTGCTCGCCGCCCGCCGCCTCCAGGCGGAGGGGGTGGCCCTGCTGCTCGCCGTGCGGGACGCCGGCCCGGCGGCTCCGGGCGCCGGCACGGGCGGTTCGCCGGGCGCCGGCCCGTCCGGGAGCGGCCTGCCGGCGCCGGCAGGCGCGGCCGGGGCCGACGGGCTGCCGCTCGCCGGCCTGCCCGAGCTGCGGCTGACCGGGCTCGCCGAGCCGGACGCGGCCCGGCTGCTGGCCGCCCGCGCCGGCTCGGGGATGAGCGGCGAGGTCCGCCGCCGGCTGATCGCCGAGGCGGCCGGGAACCCGCTGGCGCTCACCGAACTGCCCGCCGCCGTCGCCGATTCGGGCCCGGCGGGCCCCGCGCTGGCGCCCGGCGTTCTGCCGCTCACCAGTCGGCTGCAGCTCGCCTTCCACGGCCAGGTGACCGGCCTGCCGCCCGCCACCCAGAGCCTGCTGCTGGTCGCCGCCGCCGAGGAGAACGGCGAGCTCGACGTCGTGCTGGCCGCCGCCGCGGCGCTCGGTGCGACCGCCGAACACCTCGCACCCGCCGAGGAGGCCGGTCTGGTCGCCGTCGGCGCGGACCGCCGGATCGCCTTCCGTCACCCGCTGCTGCGCGCCGCCGTGCTGCAACGGGCGCCACTGCAGCAGCGGTTGGCCGTCCATCGGGCGATCGGCGAGGCGCTGGAGGACGGCGACCGCCGCACCTGGCACCTCGCCCTCGCCGCCACCGCACCCGACGCCGGGCTCGCCGACGCGCTGGAGCGCGCCGCCGTCCGCGCCGAGGCCCGCGGCGGCCACGGCGGCGCCGCGGCGGCGTACGAGCGCGCCGCCCGGCTCACCCCGGACCGCGACGGCGCCACCCGCCGACTCGTCCTCGCCGCCGAAGCCGCCACCGAGGAGGGCAAGCTGGCGCAGGCCGAGGAGCTCGCGGAGCGGGCCGGCGCCCGGACCGACAGCGTCTTCGTGCACGCCTTGCTCGACCAGGTCCGGGCCACCGCGCACTTCTGGCGCGGCTCCTACCCCACCGCCTACCGCCTGCTGCTGGACGCGGCGGCGACCGGCATCGAGCCGGCGCACGCCGCCCGGATGCTGCTCCAGGCCTTCCACGCCGCCTGGTACGCGGGGGAGGAGCCGGTGGTCGCCGTCCTCGACCGGCTCGCCGGGCTCCCGCTCGCCGAGGACGATCCGCTCACCCCGCTGGCCCGGCACCTGCCGGCCGCCGTGCTGCCGGCCCTGGGCCGCCCGGCCGGGCCGCTGCCGGCCGTCCGGGACACCGCGGCGGCGGCCCGCCGGGCGGGCGCCGAAAGCCCAGTGGACCTGGTCCAGCTCTGCGGTGCGACGCTGATCCTCGGGCGGGACGCCGAAACCGCCGAGCTCGCCGCCGAGCTCGTCGCCGAGGCCCGGGCCAAGGGCGCCGTCGGCGTCCTGCCCACGCTGCAGTTCTTCCTCGCGGAGGCGGAGCTGTTCCACGGCCGGCACCGCGACGCCGAGGTCACCGCCACCGGGGCGCTCGCCCTCGCCCGGGACACCGGGCAGCACCAGTGGGTCAGTCAGCTCAGCGCGCTGCTCGCCTGTCTGGCCGCGCTCGGCGGCGACGACGCGCAGAGCACCGCCCTCGCCGCGACCGCCCGGACGGCGACCGCCCTCACCGGCGCGGCCGCCGGTACCGCGGCACCCGCACCCGGGGAGCCCTGGACGCAGTGGGCGCTCGGCCTGCTCGACCTCGGCCGGGGCCGGGCCGGCGACGCCGCCGACCGCCTGCACGCCCTCGCCACCGGCCCCTACCGGCACCACGTCAGCGGCACCCGGGTCGTCCCCGACCTGGTCGAGGCCACGGTCCGCCTGGGCGACCCGGAGCGCGCCGCCGAACCGTACGAGCGGTTCGCCCGCTGGGCCCGCGCCACGGGGCTGCCCTGGGCCGAGGCGCTGCGGCTGCGCTGCGAGGCACTGCTCGGCCCGGACGAGCTCGCCGAGTCCGCCTACCGGGCCGCCCTCGACCTCCACGACGGCACCCACCGGCCGTTCGAACAGGCCCGCACCGCACTGCTCTACGGCGAGTGGCTGCGGCGCGAACGCCGGCGGACCGACGCCCGGCCGCACCTGCGCGCCGCCCTGGAGGCCTTCGAGGCCGCCGGCGCCCACCCCTGGGCGGACCGCGCACGCACCGAGCTCACCGCCACCGGGACCAGCGCGCCCGCCCCGGCCGACGCCCCCGCGGGCCCGCTCACCGCGCTGACCCCGCAGGAGCTCCAGATCGTCCGGCTCGCCGCCCAGGGCCTCACCAACCGGGACATCGCCGCCCAGCTCTTCCTCAGCCCCCGGACGGTGGGGCACCACCTCTACAAGGCCTACCCGAAGCTCGGCGTGGCCTCCCGGGTCGACCTGCCGGCGCTGCTCTGACCGGCGCCGGTCCGGCCGCACGGCGGGTCGGGCCGGGCTCCGCGCGCCCTCCCGGAGCGCCCCGGCGGCCCGCCGGAGGCGCGGACCACCCGAACGGCCGGGCATCCGCCGGCGGTCGCGTCACCGACCGTCTCGGACGGGGCGGCGGGCGCCACGGCACCTGGTGCGACGTCACCCCGGCCGAACGCCGGAGCCGGCGTGTTTCGCGTCACACCTCGACGTCCCCTCACCTCCGAGGCCGTGCACCGCACTTCCCGTCCGCGGAAACGCCAGAGGCCCTGCCGGATCTCTCCGGCAGGGCCTCTGCATTGGGTCGGGGTGGCGGGATTTGAACCCACGGCCTCTTCGTCCCGAGCGAGGTCCGAGCCGGCGCCCGATCGACATTGACTGCCATTCGCGCAGGTCGGAGCATTGGAGTGCAGAGGTCTCGAACGAGTCGAAGTGGCCTTGGCTCCGCGATCTTCTCCCGAGGTTCTCCCGGGTGCGGTAGCCACATGCAGGATCGCTCGCGCCCGACCACGGAGGCCTGCGCCCCTGACGGGTTCGAACCGAGGCCGCCCCTCGGCAAGATCATCCTTGGTCAAAGGTCGGCCTTGCGACAGCGTCCGCGCCGGCCATGCTCCTGATCGACGCCGCGGTCCAGGCGATAACTGGCGTGCAGCGTCCTTTTGTCATGTGCCCCTTCGGCCTCGACATTGATATGCGGCAGGTGCACCTCATTCATCGGCACTCTCGCCTTCAGATCTTTGATCGCCTGATGCTTAAGTTGCGATCCTTCGAGGTATGGCTAATAGCGGGCGCCAGTTCGGATCATGGGAGAGATGGGCATCATGGTCCGGCTGTTTGAGCTTCGACTGAGCTCAAATCTGGTTCACAGCCGGACCGGCCTTGGCTACTATTGTCGACGCAAAGCGGAAGGCGTCGAGAGTTGGGGGGAATATGTCTCAGGCGGTCAGCAAGTCCATCGCGATCGGCAGCGCTGTGGCGGGCGCAATATTCCTGGCGTGGTTCGTGTATCTCTATGTGACCGGAGGAGAGGTGTGGTGGCGCACCACCACTGCCTTTGGGGCGACGACCGCGTTCGGCATTGCGCTATGGGGATTCTTTGACTTTGCGAGCTCTCCGAAGGTTATTGGAGGTGGCATCGCTGGGATTGTCGCGATATCCGTGGGAGTGTCCTCGCTGACGCCGTTCCCTCCCAAGGTTCGCGACCTGAGTTGCGGCCACTCGCACACCAACCCTGCCGACCGGCAGCGGGGATACGTGGCCGTCCTGCCTGGCGAGAATGCCGCACAGTCGAGAATTACGGTGTGTGACGTGAACGTCAATGACGGCGCTCCGATCAGGAACTCCTACAGTCTGCAGGAGACTCTCTTCGGCACTCTTCCTGCGGATGCGGAAGTCAGTCTAATCCGGCAGCCTGATGCGGGAACCTGTACGACCGATGGCCACTTCGGAACCGGCGGGTACTACTATTCGAAAGTTATCGACTTCGGGAAAGGGGCCAATTCCTGGACCCTGAATGTTGAGGTGCCGGACTGGCAGAAGACCCTGAAGTACACATACTTCATCGCCGTCACTCCAATCGACACGAAGCGGACCTTCGACGACCAGCAGATTGCCTGGCAGAACGAGAACGGGAAAAGGGAGGGATGGCCGGGAATGCGTCAGATTCCCGGGCATATCCTCGGTTCGTTCTACGTTCAGCCGGCGACTCCGGAGAAGGCGTGTAAAGCCGCTTAGGTGCGATTCGGGTGGGGATCGAAAACGAGTGGTGGCCGATTCTCGGCTGGGCCGCGTCCTTTCATCAGAAGGGCGCGGCCCACTGGTCCATGCGATACCTTCGCCGGCTCCGAGTGGGGTCGGTGGCATGGGCAGGCTCGTTCTTATGGACCTCGACGACACGCTGATCAACCGGCGCAACGCGGTGACCGCGTGGGCGGCCGACTTCAGCGCCGCCCGGTTCCTGCCGCCAGCGGCCGCGCAGATGTTGGTCGAGACGCTGCGGGAGCGTGCGTCGCTCGAAACGTTTGTGGGACTGCGCACTGCTCGAGGCCTGGTCGAGTCGGCGGGGGAGCTGTGGAACACCTACCTCCTAGGCATGGCCGCGAAGGTCATGTGCGACTCGCAGAACCTTGCCCGCCTTGATCTGGGGCGAGATCGTCGGGTTGGAGGCAGGCTTCGTCCGGCCTGCGGCGGTGCGCGTCGAGTGGCAGCTCTACGAGCTGGACTCCGGCGAGATGCACCGTTGCCCGCCCAAGGACGACTCCTACCGGACGATCGACAGCCCGGACTTCCTCTCCGGCATGCTCGCCGGGCAGGTGGCCCGCGCCAGCGCGAAGCCGTGCGAGTGCCACGGCCTGCGGTACCTCTTCAGCGGACACGGCGCCGCGAACGGGGCCGCCCGCCGCCCCGGTGCGAAGCTGGTGGACGTGGCCCGTGCCGCCGGCGTGTCGACGGGCACCGTCTCCAACGTCCTGAACCGTCCGCACGTCGTGGCCCCCGACACCCGGGACCGGGTGGAGAAGGCCATCGCCGACCTTGGCTACATCCGGTACTGGCCGTCGGCGGAGAACGCGGCGCACTGGCGGAGGAACGGGTTCGGCACCTGGCTGTTCCACCCGGCCACCACCGGCTGGTACCCGAAGAAGGCGCCGGAGGAGGCCCACCCGGTGCCGGTGCTGGCCGAGCCGTGGCCAGGTATCCCGGCCCGCGGCCGCGGCGCCGCCGGCCGGGCTGAGGCGTGCTGGCTGCCGATCCAGCCGGGCCTCACCCCGCACGGCCTGCGGCACTCCCACAAGACGATGATGGACGCGCTGCGGACGCCGGAGAAGCTCAAGGACGAGCGGATGGGGCACGAGGACGGCTCGGTGCAGGCCCGCTACTCCCACATCACGCCGGAGATGCGCGGGGAGCTCATGGAGGGACTGACCAGGATGTGGCTCACGTCACTCGAAGCTCGCCGGCGGATGTCGCCCGGGTCGCCCGTGGCGGTTCTCGATGCCCTGCTGAGGACTCCTCAGGGGTAGCCCGGGAGAGACCGGTTTCCCGGCGGGTTTCTCCCAGATTTCTCCCGGGAGCCTCCGGAAAGCCAGTCAGGGCCGGTCTCCCTTGCGGGAGACCGGCCCTGAGCTGGTCTTACTGGGTCGGGGTGGCGGGATTTGAACCCACGGCCTCTTCGTCCCGAACGAAGCGCGCTACCAAGCTGCGCCACACCCCGGTCTTTCTGTTTGCCGCTCCGTCTCCTTCGCGACGAGTAGAACTCTACCGGACGCTCGCCGAGAGACGAAATCCGATTCCCGGCGGGCGTCCGTCGCAGGTCAGCGGGTGGGGGTGAGGGTGAGGAGGGTGGCCTCCGGCGGGCAGGCGAAGCGGATCGGGGTGTAGCGGTTGGTGCCGCAGCCGGCCGAGACGTGGAGGTAGGAGCGGCGGCCGCCGGCCTGGTGGGTGGAGAGGCCCTTCACCCGCTTGGCGTCGAGGTCGCAGTTGGTGACCAGGGCGCCGTAGAAGGGGACGCAGAGCTGGCCGCCGTGGGTGTGCCCGGCGAGGATCAGCGGGTAGCGGTCGGCGGTGAAGGCGTCCAGGACGCGCAGGTACGGCGCGTGCACGACGGCGAGCGAGAGGTCGGCGTCGGCGGACGGGCCCCCGGCGACCTCGCTGTAGCGGTCGCGGCGGATGTGCGGGTCGTCCAGGCCGGTGAACTCGATGTCGAGGCCGTTGAGGTTCAGCCGGCCCCGGGTGTTGGTGAGGTCGAGCCAGCCGGCCGCGTCGAAGCCGTCGCGCAGCTTCTCCCACGGGTTGTGCACGGCGCCGGTGATGCCGCGCCGCGCGCTGCCGTCGGGGTTGTTCATGCCGTGGACGCCGGTGCGCATCGCCTGCAGGTAGCGGGCCGGGTTCTTGCGGGCCGGGCCGTAGTAGTCGTTCGAACCGAAGACGTACACGCCGGGGAAGTCCATCAGCGGCCCGAGCGCGTCCAGGGTGGCGGGGACGCCGAGCGGGTCGGAGAGGTTGTCGCCGGTGTTCACCACCAGGTCGGGGCGGAGCCCGGCGAGGCTCTGCAGCCAGCGCTGCTTCTTGCCCTGTCCGCTGACCATGTGGATGTCGGAGACCTGCAGCACCCGGAGGGGGCGGGCGCCCCGGGGCAGGACGGGGACCTCGACCCGGCGGAGCCGGAAGGCACGGACCTCGTACCCGACGGAGTAGGCGAGGCAGGCGGCGCCGGTGGCGGCGATTCCGAGGGGGACGGAGTACAGCGGTCGCATCGCTCCATGCTCTCAGACGGCGGATCAGCTGGTGAACGCCTGGTGGGCGTGCCCGGACACGCCACCGCACCCCGGTAACCCCCGGCCGGACGCACCGGCCGGACGCACCGGCCGGACGCGCCGGCGGGGGTGCCACCGCGGGTCGCTCCCCGCGGAGCCGCCCGGTCCGCCGAGGGCGGTCCTCGGTCCGGGGGCCGCCCTCAGCGCGGGGCCGCCCTCAGCGCGGGGCGAGCTCGGCGGCCACGGCGTCAATCACCGCGCGCCAGTGCTCCCGCTGCCGGGAGCGTTCCTCCGGGTCGGCCAGCCGCTCCTGGTGGAACCGGAGCACGGTGCCGGAACCGCTCGGCGTGACGGTCACCTGCACGGTGGTGGAGCCGGACCGGCCGGCCGGCTGCCAGGTGAGGCGGATCCGGGAGCCAGCGTGGAGGCTGCGCAGTTCGCCGCCGGAGCCGTCGGCCGCGGTGAGCCGGCCGCCGACCCGGTCGGTGAGGCGGGCGCCCGGGCCGAGCCAGAGCGCGGCGCCTTCGGGCGAGGTCAGCAGGGACCAGACGGCCTCCGGCGGGTGGGGCAGCGTGCGGGAGACGCCGATCTGGAAGCCGGCGTCCCTGGTGAGCCCGACGGGCCGCTCGCCGGCGCCGTCCGCGACGCCCGCGCCGGCTCCCTCCGCAGTACCCGCCGAGGTGCCCTCCGCCGGCCCTGCCGTCGGTCGTTCCCCTGCCATCCGGATCACTCCTCGGTCTGGTCGCGCCGGGCCCGCAGTGCCCGGACCTTGTGCCGGTTGCCGCAGTGCTCCATCGAGCACCAGCGCCGCCGCCCGGGCCGCGAGGTGTCGACGAAGACCAGGTGGCAGTCCGCTGCTCCGCACTCCCGGACCCGGTCCGCGTGCGGGCCGGTGAGCAGCGCGATGGCGTCGCGCGCGACGGTCGAGACGAGCTGGGAACCGTCGGCCGGCAGCGGCCGCGCCGCCGTGCCGTCCGGGGCGATCTGCGGGACCAGCGGTGGCCGGGCGGCGGCTTCGTTGAGCACGGCGTGGTCCGCCGCCGAGCCCGGCCTGCCGTGCGCCCGCGCGGCGGCGAGCCGCCACAGCGCGTCCCGCAGCGTCCGCGCGGCGGCCAGCTGACCGGTGCTGACGGCGACCGCGTCGGCCGGCAGCCGCAGCCGGGACTCCCCCAGCCACTGCACGAGGTCCTCGGGGCGGTGCAGCACCTCGTACCGGGCGTACGCGCCGGGCCCGCCGGTGGTGAGCAGTTCCAGGCAGAGCGCCCCGGGGTCGAAGTGGTACCGCGTGCCCCCGGGGGAGTGCAGGACCAGCCCGGGCGTCCACTCCTCAGTCATGTAACCACCATAAGGAGTTACGCGCTGTGGGGGAAGGCCGCGGGCGGGAACCGGCCGGGGCGGCCGGGTCGCGGAACGGCGGCCCCGGCGTTAATGGTGGGCGGCCGAACGCCGCAGGTGGGAGACTCGGGGCCATGACGACGCTCAAGGAGCAGCTGCAGGAGGACCTCACGGCTGCCATCAGGAACCGGGACGAGCTGCGCTCGTCCACCATCCGGCTCACGCTCGCCGCCGTCACCAGCGAGGAGGTGGCGGGTACGGAGAAGCGGGAGCTGTCGGACGACGAGGTCCTGAAGGTGCTCGCCCGCGAGGCGAAGAAGCGCCGGGAGGCCGCCGCCGCGTTCGACAACGCCGGCCGTACCGACCAGGCGGCCCGTGAGCGGGCCGAGGGCGAGGTGCTGGCGGAGTACCTGCCCAAGCAGCTCTCCGACGAGGAGCTGGCGGCCATCGTGGCCGCCGCCGTCGCCGCGAGCGGCGCGACCGGCCCGCAGGCCATGGGCGCCGTGATGAAGCTGGTGAAGCCGAAGGTGGACGGGCTGGCCGAGGGCGGCCGGGTCGCCGCCGCCGTGAAGGCCGCGCTCTCCGGCTGACGCCGTCCTGCCGACACCCACGCCGACGCCCACGCTGACGCCGCCCGGCAGGCCCGCCGACCGGCCGCCGGCAGCGGTGAAGGACCACGACAGAGGGGCGCCCCCCGAGCCGATCGCTCGGAGGGCGCCCCTCTCGCGTGCCGTCAGCCGGCCGAGGCCGTCGGCCGGGTCAGTGCCGGCCGCCGTTGCCGTTCCCGTTGCCGCCCCCGCCGCCGATGACCCCCGGCGGGAGGGTGAACCCGCCGCCGATCATGCCGCCGGGGTTCCCGCCCCCGCCCGGGTTGCCGCCCGGGTTGCCGCCGGGGTTCCCACCCGGGTTGCCACCCGCCGCGTCGCCGTTCGGCGGCGGCGTGGCCGCGCCCGACGGCGTCGCGTTCGGGTCCACCTTGGGGGCCGGGTCCGGGATGCTGATCGTCGGCAGCGTCTGCATCGGGGCGCCGCGCAGGGCCTGGTTCATCGCCATCTGCCAGATCGGGCCCGGGCCGGTGGCGCCGAAGACGCCGTCGCTGCCGTAGAAGGTGTCGCCGATCTTGATGTTCTTCATCTTCACGCCGCCGGCCGGACCGCCGAGCCAGACCGAGGTGGCCAGCTGCGGGGTGTAGCCGCTGAACCAGGCGGCCTTCTTCTCGTCGGTGGTACCGGTCTTGCCGGCGATCTGGCGGCCGCCCTCCAGTCCGAGGGAGGCACCGGTGCCCTTCTCGGTCACGTTGAGCAGGACGGCGTTGAGCGCGTCGGCGGTGCTCTCGGAGTAGGCCTGGCTGCAGGCGGACTGCGGGACCTTGACGTCCTTGCCGTCCACCGTGCTGATCTTGTTGATGGCGATCGGGGTGCAGTACTTGCCCCGGGCGGCGAAGGTCGCGTAGACGTTCGCCATGGTCAGCGGGGAGAGCTCCAGGGTGCCGAGGACCATCGACGGGACCTCGACGAAGGGGTCGCCCTTGGCGGTCTGGTTGATGCCGAGCTTGTTGGCCATCTGCTTCATCGCGCAGAGGCCGACCTGCTGTTCCATCTGCACGAAGTAGGTGTTGACCGACAGGGCCATGGCCTGCTTCAGCTCGTACGGGCCGACCTCGCTGCTCGACTCGTTGCCGACGCTGCGGTCCTTGCCCTTGGCGGTGTTCTTCCAGGTGCCCGAGCAGGTGGACATCGTGGGGTAGTCGATCCGGTTCTCGGACGGGAACGCCTGGGTCGGGGACATCCCCGACTCCAGCGCGGCCGCGGCCAGGACCGGCTTGAACGTCGAACCGGTCTGGAAGCCGTTGCCGCCGCCCATCGCCGCGTCGACGCTGAGGTTGACGACGGTCTGGTTCTTGTTCGGGTCCAGGCCGTACGGGCGGGTCTGGGCCATCGCCAGGATCTTGCCGCTGCCGGGCTCCATCATGGTCGCGGCGGCCGAGACCGGGTCGGTGACCTTCACCTTGCTGGTCACCGCGTTCTGCGCGGCGGCCTGCTTGTCCGGGTCCAGGGTGGTGTAGATGTTCAGGCCGCCCTGGTCCCAGAACTTCTTCCGCTCGGCGGCGGTCTTGCCGAAGATCGGGTCCTGCTTGACCACGTGGCGCACGTAGTCGCAGAAGAAGCCCATGCCGGCGTTGGCGGTGATGCAGCCGTTCTGCGGGTCCTTGTACTTCAGGCCCAGCGGGGCGGCCTTCGCCGCGTTCGCCTCCTCCACGGTGATGTGCTTGTTCTCGAGCATCTTGTCGAGCACCACGTTGCGGCGCTTGACCGTGTTCTCCGGGTAGCGCACCGGGTCGTACTGGGAGGGGTTCTGCACCAGGCCGGCGAGGGTGGCGGCCTCGGCGATGGTGAGGTCCTTGTTGGACTTGCTGAAGTAGCGCTGGGACGCGGACTCGACCCCGTAGGCCTGGTGGCCGTAGAAGGTGATGTTCAGGTAGTTGGTGAGGATCTGGTCCTTGGTCAGATCCTCCTCCAGCTTGATCGCGACCTTCAGCTCCTGGATCTTGCGGCCCAGGGTCTTGCGCTGGGCCTCCAGGACGGCCGCCTGGTCGTCGCCGGCCTTCTCGACGTTGACGTTCTTCACGTACTGCTGGGTCAGCGTCGAGGCACCCTGCGAGGCGGTGCCGCTCTCGGCGTTCTTGCCGATCGCGCGGAGCACGCCCTTGAGGTCGACGGCGCCGTGCTCGTAGAAGCGGGCGTCCTCGATGTCCACCTGCGCCTTGCGCATGTAGGGCGACATCTGGTCGGCCGCGAGGACGGTGCGGTCGCGCTCGTAGACCTTGGCGATCAGCTGGTTCTTGCTGTCGAAGATCTGGGTGGCCTGGGTGAGCGGCGGGGTCTTGAAGTCGTCGGAGATGCTGTCGAAGCTCTCCGCGGTGTTCTTGGCGGTCAGGCCGAGCGCGCCGACCGCGGGCAGGGCCATGCCGGCCAGCAGGACTCCGGAGAGCACGCTGACGCCCAGGAACTTCACTCCGTGACCCGCCAAGTCCAGCGGTGACTCGCGGCGCCGGCCGCGCGGAGCTCCGGTGTTGCCTGGGGGCTGGGGTGCCTGGGGGCGCTTCGGTGCCATGGGGAGAACCCTACGTTGCCGAATCCCCTCCGGCGGAGCAGGTGTTCGCCTAGGCTTGTCACAAGCTTGCGACAGCTTCGGTACGTCAGCATCGCTCACTCTTGTGAGTGATGAGCTTTGCCCGAATTGTCCCTTTCTGAAGCGCTTTTGAGGCGTCTGGCACCCGTGGTGCGGCCGGTTTTGGTGGCGCTCCGTGACGGCGCGCGTGACGAGAGTGTCCTCGGCATTCTTGGCAAGGCTTGCGACCTGCGATCACTCCAACGAGTGAGCTGACCGATACCCATAGTCCAATCGGACCATTCGAGATTGAGCCCGAAGGGGCTGTTGCAAGCTGTCGTTCTTCCGTAACGTCCTCAACTGGCAACGGTGAATATGCCGTTGCCGCCGTGGGGGAGCCTCGATTCGGGAGAGGACGGCGCCGGCATGGGCTGGGTTGACGACTGGAGTGCGCAGGCCGCCTGCCGCACTAGTGATCCGGACGAACTTTTCGTCCAGGGGGCGGCGCAGAACCGCGCCAAGGCGGTGTGCAGCGGGTGCCCCGTCCGTACGGAGTGCCTGGCGGATGCGCTGGACAACCGGGTGGAGTTCGGGGTCTGGGGCGGGATGACGGAGCGCGAGCGCCGGGCGCTGCTGCGCCGCCGGCCGACGGTGATCTCGTGGCGGCGGCTCCTGGAGACGGCCCGCACCGAGTACGAGGAGTCCCTCGCGACCGGCGTGATACTGACGGACTACGCCCAGGCCGGCTGAGCCGCCACGGGCCACTACGGGCCGCCACGGGCCGGACCGCTACGGCTGCGCGACGCCCGACAGGGCGTCACGATGCGGCGCCACCGCTACGAAGCGCCACCGCTGCGAAGCGCCACCGCTGCGAAGCACCGCCGCTACGAAGCGCCGCCGCTGAGCCGCTCGCCGATGGCCCGCAGCCCGTCCAGGTCGTGGACGTCCCCGGGCAGTGCGGCGACCTCGACGATCGGCACGTCCGGGTAGACGGAGACGAAGCGGTCACGGGTACGGCGCTCCCGCGCCATGATCTGCATCCGCTCAGCGTGCAGCCGCAACAGCCCGGCGGCGAGCAGCTCGGCCTCGGGGGAGGAGTTCTCCGAGCCGTTCTCCTCCAGGGCCTCGGCCGCCGCCAGCGCGCGCTCCGCGGTGAGCTGGGGGGCGCCCGTCCCGTGCACCCGGTTGAGCACCAGCCCGGCCAGCGGCATGCGGTCGGCCGCCAGCCGGTCGACGAAGTACGCCGCCTCGCGCAGCGCGTCCCGCTCGGGCGCGGCCACCACCAGGAACGCCGTGCCCGGCGCCTTCAACAGCTGGTACGTCCGGTCGGCGCGCTCGCGGAAGCCGCCGAACATCGAGTCCATCGCGCTGACGAAGGTCTGCACGTCGGTCAGCAGCTGGGCGCCGAAGATCTTGCCCAGGGTGCCGGTGAACAGGCCCATCCCGACGTTGAGGAACTTCATCGCGCTGCGCCCGCCGACCTTGGCCGGAGCGGTCAGGATCCGGATCACCTTGCCGTCCAGGAAGGACCCGAGCCGGTTGGGCGCGTCCAGGAAGTCCAGCGCGGAGCGCGACGGCGGGGTGTCGACGATGATGAGGTCCCACTCCTCGGCCGCACGGAGCTGGCCGAGCTTCTCCATCGCCATGTACTCCTGGGTGCCCGCGAAACCGGCCGACAGCGACTGGTAGAACGGGTTCTCCATGATCGCCCGGGCCCGCTCGGGCTCGGCGTGGGCCAGCACGACCTCGTCGAAGGTCCGCTTCATGTCGAGCATCATGGCCTGGAGCTCGCCCTCGCCGGTCACGCCCTTGACCACCCGCGGGGTGTTGTCCAGCTCGGACAGCCCCATCGACTGCGCCAGCCGGCGGGCCGGGTCGATGGTCAGCACGACGACCTTGCGGCCGCGCTCGGCGGCGCGCAGCCCGAGAGCCGCGGCGGTGGTGGTCTTGCCGACGCCTCCCGAACCGCAGCAGACGATGATCCTGGTCTTCGGGTCGTCGATCAGCTCGTCCACCGCGAGCCGGCTCCCCGTGCTCCGCACGCCGTTCACCCGGCCACTGCTCCCCTGACCGCCGTTCTCCCGGCCACCGCTCCCGTGGCCACTGCTCTTCCGGCTGCCGGCCGCCCGGCCGCCGCTCTCCCCGTGGTCGCTCACGCCGCCCCCTGACGCTTCAGCTCGCCCGCCAGCCGGTACAGCCCGCCGAGGTCCACGCCCTCACCCAGCAGCGGAAGTTCGTACGTGGGGAGCTTCAGCTGCTGCAGGTCGGTCCGCTGCTCGCGCTCCAGCTCCACCCGCTCCGCGTGCTCCCGGGCCTGGTCCAGCAGCGGGTCGATCAGCGGGTCCACCGCCGCCCGGACGGTCTCCGCCTTGCGCGAGCGCCCGCCCAGGCCCGCCTCGCCGAGGGCCAGCGCGACCTGCTCGCGGTGGTCGCCGTCGACCGCCGCCACCGCCGCCGCGTCCAGGACCGGGGGCCGGACCATGTTCACCATGACCCCGCCCACCGGGAGCGCGGCCTCGCGCAGCTCGGCGAAGCCGTCGACGGTCTCCTGCACCGGCATCTCCTCCAGCAGGGTGACCAGGTGCACCGCGGTCTCCGGAGACTTCAGCACCCGCATCACGGCCTGCGCCTGCGTATGTATCGGGCCGATCCGGGCGAGCCCGGCCACCTCGGAGTTCACGTTCAGGAAGCGGGTGAGCCGACCGGTCGGCGGCGCGTCCATCACGACGGCGTCGTACGCCCGCCGCCCGTCAGGGCCCTTGCGCCGGGCGGCCTCGCAGGCCTTGCCGGTGAGCAGGACGTCCCGGACGCCGGGTGCGATGGTGGTGGCGAAGTCGACGAAACCGACCTTCTGCAGCGCCTTGCCGGCCCGGCCGAGCTTGTAGAACATCTCCAGGTACTCGAGCAGCGCCTGCTCGGTGTCGATGGCCAGCGCGAACACCTCGCCGCCGGCGGCCTCGCTCCCGGAGGCGGCGCCGGGCAGCCCCAGCTGGGCGCGCGAGACCGAGGCGATCCTGCGCTCCTCGTACGGCAGTGCGGAGATCCCGAACAGCTCGGCGATGCCCTGGCGGCCCTCCACCTCGATCAACAGGGTCCGCCGGCCCTCGGCGGCCAGCGCCAGTGCCAGTGCCGCGGCCAGGGTGGTCTTCCCGGTGCCGCCCTTGCCGCTGACCACGTGCAGCCGTACGCCCTCCCAGTCGGGGTCGCGCCGGGCCGCCTCCTGGCCGGGGGTGCGTGCCACGCTCCGTCTCCGTCCGTCTCCGAGGGCCGGCACCGCTCAGGTGCCCTCCCGCGAGGGTAACCAGGGACCGCGCCGGATGCCGGGAGCATCGGGGGGACCAGGGCTGAATCATGCCCGGTTTGTGGGCCACCTCACACGCCGGGCCGCGGGCCGCACCGCTCGCGGGGGCCGCTCGTCTAGAGTCTGGCCATGACCAAGTGGGAATACATGACGGCGCCCCTGCTCGTGCACGCGACGAAGCAGATCCTGGACAACTTCGGCGAGGACGGCTGGGAGCTCGTCCAGGTCGTGCCGGGCCCGAACCCGGAGCAGCTGGTGGCCTACTTCAAGCGGGAGAAGAACGCATGAGCAAGGTCGAGGAGAAGCTCGCCGAGCTGGGCCTGACGCTGCCGCCGGTGGCCGCTCCGGTCGCCGCCTACGTCCCGGCCCTGCGAACGGGTGAGTTCGTCTTCACCTCCGGCCAGCTGCCGATGGTGGGCGGCAAGCTGCCGAGCACCGGCAAGGTCGGCGCCGAGGTCACCCCGGAGGAGGCCAAGCAGCTCGCGCAGACCTGCGCGCTCAACGCGCTGGCCGCCGTGAAGTCGGTGATCGGCGACCTGGACCTGATCGAGCGCGTCGTGAAGGTGGTCGGCTTCGTCGCCTCCGCCCCGGACTTCACCGGCCAGCCCGCCGTGATCAACGGCGCCAGCGAGCTGCTCGGCCAGGTGCTGGGCGAGGCCGGTGTGCACGCCCGCAGCGCGGTCGGCGTCACCGTGCTGCCGCTGGACGCCCCGGTCGAGGTCGAGCTGCAGGTCCGGATCAAGACCGACGCCTGAGCGCCGACGTCTGAGCGCCGGTACCTGAGCGCCAGTACCTGAGCACCGTCTGAGCGGCGGTTCCCGAGCGCCGGCCCGTGACCGCGGGCCGGCGGCAAGGGGGCCGCCGATCACGAGGCGGGGTTGGCCCTTCCAACCCCGCCTCCGTGCGCTTAGCATCCGGGGCATGGACCATCGAGCCACGACGCTCCCGATGCCGCCCGGCTGGCCTGCCCGGATCCGGGCGGTCGAGTCCGGCGAGCTGACCCCGCCGGTGCCCAAGCCCGCCGCCACCGTGGTGCTGCTGCGGGACGCGGCGGACGGGCCCGAGGCCTACCTGCTGCGCCGGCGCACCTCGATGGCCTTCGCCGCCGGCATGTACGCGTACCCGGGCGGCGGGGTGGACCCGCGTGACGCCGAGGCCGAACTCGGCTGGGTCGGCCCCGGCCCGCAGGAGTGGGCCGAGCGGCTCGGGGTGGACGCCGCGACCGCGCAGGCCGTGGTCTGCGCCGCCGTTCGCGAGACCTTCGAGGAGGCCGGCGTCCTGCTGGCCGGACCCGATGCGGAGAGCACCGCCGAACCGCGGGACTGGAGCGCCGAGCGCGCCGCCCTGGAGGCCCACGAACTCTCCTTCGCCGACTTCCTGCGCAAGCACGGCCTGCTGCTCCGCAGCGACCTGCTGGCCGGCTGGGCCCGCTGGGTCACCCCGGAGTTCGAGGAGCGCCGGTACGACACCTGGTTCTTCGTCGCCGCCCTGCCGCCGGGCCAGCGGGCCGCGCTGGAGGTCGGCGAGGCCGACCGGGTCGCCTGGCTCACCCCGGCCGAGGCGGTCCGGGGCCGGGAGGAGGGCCGGTTCGGCATGCTGCCGCCCACCGTCACGGTGCTGCGCGAGCTGCTGCCGGTACGCAGCGCCGCCGAGGCGCTGCGGGCGGCCGAGGGCCGTTCGCTCGCCCCGATCCTCGGCCGGGCCGAGGTCCGCGGGGACCGCATGACGGTGCGCTGGGCCGGGTACGACGAGCTGACCATCGACGGACACTTCCCCGCGGAGCACTGAGCTCCCCGCCCGGACGCGGTGAGGAGACCGGGGCCGAAGGATCACCCCGGCGCCGGGGACCACTCGCACCGGGGACCACTCGCACCGAAGACCACCGACAACGCCGACACCACCGACAGCACCGACAGCACCGACAACGCCGACACCAGTGACCGACCCGAGGAAGGACCGACGCCCGATGACCCACAACGACGTGGCTCGCCGGACGGCGCGCCAGATGCCCGCCCGCAGCCTGTACCCGCACGTCCCCGCCTGCGAAGCCGCACCCGTCCCCTTCACCGAGGTGGCACAGCGCGCGATCGCCCGGGCCCTCCCACTGCGCAAGTTGCACCGCTCCAGCGAGGGCGGCCGGTGAGCGGTCTCCTGCCGGGTGACCCCGCCGCCGGCATCGGCGGCGAGGCCACCCCTCGAGCGGTCTGCGTCCTGGCGCCGAACCCGTCTCCGATGACGCTGGACGGCACCAACACCTGGCTGCTCTCCGAGCCCGGCTCGGACCTCGCGGTGGTGATCGACCCGGGTCCGCTGCACGAGGGCCACCTGCGCCGGGTGATCGAGACCGCCGAGCAGCAGGGCAAGCGCATCGCGCTCACGCTGCTCACGCACGGCCACGCCGACCACTCCGAGGGCGCCGCCCGGTTCGCCGAGCTCACCCGGACCGAGGTCCGCGCCCTGGACCCGGCGCACCGGCTCGGCTCCGAGGGCCTGACCGACGGCCAGCGGCTGGACGTCGGCGGCCTGGACCTGCGGGTGGTCGCGACGCCGGGCCACACCTCCGACTCGCTGACCTTCCACCTGCCGGCGGACGGCGCGATCCTCACCGGGGACACCGTCCTCGGGCGCGGCACCACGATGGTCGCCCACCCGGACGGCCGGCTCGGCGACTACCTGGACTCGCTGCGCCACCTGCACACCATGGCCGCCGAGCACGGCGTCCGGACCGTGCTGCCCGGCCACGGGCCGGTGCTCGCGGACGCGCTGGGCGCCGTCGACTTCTACCTCGCGCACCGGGCGGGCCGGCTGGCCCAGGTCGAGACGGCCGTCGAGGCGGGCTGCCGGACGGCGCACGAGGTGGTGGCCCGGGTCTACGCGGACGTGGACCGCGCGCTCTGGCCGGCGGCCGAGCTGTCGGTCCTGGCCCAGCTCCAGTACCTGGAGGAGCACGGGCTGATCTGACCGGCCCGGGCCGCAGGGCTCAGACCCGGGCTCCAGGCCCCGGCCCCGACCCCGGCCCAGGCCCCGGCCCAGGCCCCGGCCCAGGCCCGCCCGGTGCGGCGGCCGCCTGCGCGGGGCCGGCGCCGTGCGGGGTCCGGCGTCCGGACATGCGCGAGGGCCCGCACACCGGGTGGTGTGCGGGCCCTCGCGGTGGACCGGGTCGGCCGGTGGCAGTGGGCCGGTGGCCGGATGCGGACGGGGCGCGGTCAGCGCGAACGGCGGGAGAGCCGCTCGACGTCCATCAGGACCACCGCGCGCGCCTCCAGCTTCAGCCAGCCGCGGCCGGCGAAGTCGGCGAGCGCCTTGTTGACCGTCTCGCGGGAGGCGCCGACCAGCTGGGCCAGCTCCTCCTGGGTGAGGTCGTGGGCGACGTGGATGCCCTCCTCGGACTGCACGCCGAAGCGGCGGGAGAGGTCCAGCAGGGCCTTGGCGACGCGCCCGGGCACGTCGGAGAAGACCAGGTCGGACATCACGTCGTTGGTCCGGCGGAGGCGGCGGGCGATGGCCCGCAGCAGCGCGATCGACACCTCGGGCCGGGCGTGCAGCCAGGGCTGGAGGTCACCGTGGCCGAGGCCCAGCAGCTTGACCTCGGTCAGCGCGCTGGCGGTGGCGGTGCGCGGGCCCGGGTCGAACAGCGACAGCTCGCCGATCATCTCGCTGGGGCCCAGGACGGCGAGCATGTTCTCGCGGCCGTCCGGCGAGGCGCGGTGCAGCTTGACCTTGCCCTCGGCGACGACGTAGAGCCGGTCGCCGGGGTCGCCCTCGTGGAACAGCGACTCACCGCGGGCGAGGGTGACCTCGGTCATGGAAGCGCGCAGCTCGCCGGCCTGTTCGTCGTCGAGTGCCGCGAAGAGTGCGGCGCGCCGCAGAACGTCGTCCACGTGCTTCCTCCTTCTCGGCCGCCCGGCGATCAAGCCGGCCGGCGCAAGTTCCGTACAGTGCTCTGCATCACCAAGCATGGCGCATGTCGCTCCGATCATATGAGGAGGGGGTGCGCCGAGGTGTGCTGCGCGGGGCCATTCGTACCGCCGGCCCGGCCGGCGCGGAGGGCCGACAGACGCCGGATTCAGCCGGTTCCGTCCGGATTCAGGTGGCGGGGCGCGCCGGGTCGAGCAGCGCGTCGGCGACGGCGGTCCGGGCGTAGAGGACGGCGTGGCCGGCCCGGTGGGCGCTGGTCAGTCCGGCCGCGCGCAGGGCGGTGAGGTGCTGGGAGACCCCGGCGGCGGAGAGCCCGGTCCGGCGGGCCAGCTCGGTGGTGGAGGCCGGCGAGTCCAGTTCGGCGAGCAGCCGGGCCCGGGACCGGCCGAGTACGGCGGCGAGCGCATCGGCGTGCTCGTCGGAGCCGGGACCAGAGCGGCGTTCCCACAGTGCGGCGGTCCCGCGGGCCGGGTAGGCGAGCTGCGGCGGGTCCGGCGGCAGCGAGCGGGTCAGGACGCGCGGCCAGGCGAAGGCGGACGGCACCAGCAGCAGCCCCTCCGCGGCGTCGATCCGCTCGACCGCACAGTGCCGCTGCTCCAGCCGCAGCGCGCCGCCGTCCCAGCGGACCGTCTCGTGCAGGTCGTCGAGGACCCGTGCGGTGCCGTGCTCGACGGCCTGCCGGGCCCGGTGGAAGACGTCCGCCTCCAGTACCGCGCGGATCCGGGCCCAGTACGGCGCCAGCGCCAGCTCCCAGTACGCCTGGATCTCGGTGACCACCCGGGGCAGCTGGCCCGCCGGATCCCGGTACAGCGGGCCGAGCCGGGCCGGCAGCCGTCCGCCGTGCTCCGCCGCGACGTGGTCGAGGTCGGTCCGGACCTGTTCGGCGTCGGTGGCGCCGATCGCGGCCAGCTCGTCGGCGAGCGCGGGGGAGGGGCCCGCCGGCGTCGGGTTCAGGAAGTCGGGCAGATGGCCGGTGGCGGGGACCATCGCGGCGAGCCGACCGCAGTCCAGCCCGGCGGAGGCCAGCCGGGGCCGGACCTGCTCGGCCCAGCGGCGGTGCAGGGCGGGCGCGGGCGCGTGGGCCAGGGCCCGGAGGCTGGTCACCACCTCCCACATGGGGGAGACGGCGAACCGGGTCTGGGCCAGGTCGTTCGCCGAGAACGCCAGCTCGGTCCGCATCGACGCGCTCCTCCTCCGTCCCCTGCTCCCCGGTTCGGGTTCCCGGGCTTCGGATCACCGGGCTTCGGATCACCGGCCGCCGGCCTGTGATTCGGCCTCAGCTTAATCAATGGAGCGCTGGGCGTGCCGGGCGCAGGATTCCGACCAGGCCGGTACGGCGGCCCGCACCGCCCGAGAGCGAAGCGCCGACAGGCCGCAGCTTCCGCAGCGCGCTCGACCCGCAGACCCGCAGACCCGCAGACCCCCAGACCCGCAGACCCCCAGACCCGCAGACCCGCAGACCCGAAAGACGGTGACCCCGCATGTCCACTGACGCCACCCGCCCCACCACCGAGCTCCGCGAGCACGCCCTGCGGCTGCGGGAGCTGGTGGCCGACGCCGTGCTCGTCCTGCCGAACGCCTGGGACGCCGGCAGCGCCGCCGTGATCGCCTCGGCCGGCGCGGCCGCCGTCGCCACCACCAGCGGCGGCGTCTCCTGGTCGCTCGGCCGCGGCGACGGCCAGCAGCTCGGCCGGGAGGACATGGCGGCGGCGGCCCGCCGGATCACCGCGGCCGTCGACCTGCCGGTCACCGTCGACGCCGAGGGCGGCTACGGCCCGAAGCCGGCCGACGTCGCCGACACCGTCCGGGCGCTCATCGCGGCGGGTGCGGCCGGCGTCAACCTGGAGGACTCGGCGGCCCCTGGCGGACCGCTCTTCCCGGTGGCCGAGCAGGCCGCACGGCTGCGTGCGGCCCGGGAGGCGGCCGCCGGCGCGGGCCTGCCGGAGCTGGTGGTCAACGCCCGGACGGACGTCTTCCTCTTCGGGCTGGGCGGTCTGGACGACGTGCTGGTCCGTGCGGAGGCGTACGCGGAGGCCGGTGCGGACGGCCTCTTCGTTCCCGGCCTGCTGGATCTCGACGTGCTGGCCCGGCTGACCGCCGCCACCCCGCTGCCGGTGAACGCGATGGCGGTGGCGGGCGGTCCGGGCGTCGCCGAACTCGCCGCCGCCGGGGTGAAGCGGATCAGCGTCGGCACCGGGCTGGCGCAGGTCGCGTACACCGCCGCCCGGCGGGCCGCCGCCGAGCTGCTGGGCACGGGCACGCTCGCGGAGCTGGACGGTTCGCTCGGCTTCGGCGAGCTGGACGCGCTCTACCGCCACTGACGGTCGCCCGCGGACCCGGCGGTCGCCTCCGGGTTCCCGGCCGGCGGCCACGAGGCCGGTCTGCCCGCGTAGGCCTAGGTGTTCTGACTCGTGAGGTTGGGGACGCGGCTGGCGGGTGGCTTGCCTGCGAGTGCTGTGTGTCCGCGGTGGTGATTGTAGGTGTGGAGCCAGGCGGGGTAGGCGTCGCGGCGTTCCTGTTCGGTGCGGTAGGGCCTGGCGTAGGCCCATTCGTCGAGCAGGGTGCGGTTGAAGCGTTCGACCTTGCCGTTGGTCTGGGGCCGGTAGGGCCGGGTTCGCTTGTGCGTGATGCCTTCGGCCGCGAGGGCATCGCGCCAGGTCCGGGAGCGATAGCAGGAGCCGTTGTCGGTCAGCACGCGCTGGACGGCGATCCCGGCCCGGGCGAAGAACTCGCTTGCCCGGGCCCAGAAGGCGGTGGCGGTCTCCTTGCGCTCGTCGGGCAGGATCTCGCTGTAGGCCAGGCGGGAGTGGTCGTCCACGGCGTTGTGGAGGTAGCTGTAGCCCGCGCCGGAACGGGTCTTGCGGCCGGCCTCACGGCCCAGGATCTTGTGGCCGCCGCCGTCGGGGATGTTGCCGAGCTTCTTGATGTCGACGTGGACCAACTCGCCCGGTGCGGCGCGTTCGTAGCGCCGCACCGGGCGAGCGGTCGCGCGGTCCAGGTGGGCCAGGCGGGCGAGCCGGTAGCGGGTCAGCACGCGGTGCACGGTCGCTGGGTTGAGCCGCAGCAGGTAGGCGATGCGGGCCGGGCCCCAGCGGCGCAGGACGCGGACCTTGATGATCCGCCGCTCGGTGCGCGACGGGGTCCGCCGGGGGCTGCGGTGCGGGCGGCTGGAGAGGTCGCTCATACCGGCCTCGCCCAGCGCCCGGTAGCGGTCCGCCCAGCGCTTGGCCGTGGTGGGCGAGACCTGGAAGCGCTCGGCGGCCCGCCGCAACGGCCAGCCGTCGTCGACCACGCAGCGGGCCAGGCGCAGGCGTCCGGTCTCGGTCAGCGGTGCGTTACGGTGTGGCATGAGGGCCTTTCTGGCTGAGGTGCAGATGTCGCAATCCACACCGAGCCAGAAGGCCCTCACTCATTTCAAGATCACCACGCCGTGAGCCCTGTCACCAACCTCCGTGGTCAGTACACCTAGGTCGCCGGGTGCCCGGCCGGCGCGTCCGCGTCCGCATCCGGTGCCGGATCGGGCAGCTCGGCGAGCGGCCCCACCCCTGCCGGCAGCCCGAGGACGCGCCGCATCGCCCGCCGGGCGCGCCCGGCCGCGGCACCGTCCCGGTACAGCCGCCGGGCGTGGTTGAGCGCGAGCACCTGCCCGGTCAGCTCGAACACCAGCTGCTCGGCGTCCGGCTCGCCGGGCAGCTGCCCGGCGGCGATCGCCAGCCCGGCCTGCCGTCGCAGCTCGCGCTGCCAGACGGCGTTCTTCGCGGCGACGGCGGAGCGGACCGGGCCGCTCTCCCGGTCGTCGAACTCGGCGGTGACGGTGGTGAAGAAGCAGCCGCCCGGCAGCAGGTCGCGCTCCAGGTAGGAGACCCAGGCCTCGCACTGGACGAGCAGCCGGGGCAGCCCGGGAGCCGCGCCGGCCGCGTCCGCCCGGCGCACCACCTCGCGGACGAAGAGCGCCACCGCCTCGTCGACGACGGCGAGCTGCAGGCTCTCCTTGGTGCCGAAGTGGCCGAGCACGCCGGACTTGCTCATCGCCAGGTCCCCGGCGAGCCGCCCGATGGTCAGGCCCTCCAGCCCCTCGACCGAGGCGAGGTCCAGGCCCCGGCGCAGGATCGCGGTTCGGGTCCGGCGGGTGTCGGCGACGGATCTTCTGGGGCTCACCGCGCCAGTGTATCCAGCGCCGACCATTTAGCGTCCGACCGTTCGGACGCTATAGTCGCCGACGTGACACCCCGTCATGCGTGACGCCACCCCGCGAAGGAGCAGGCATGCCCGGTTCCCGTATCACCGCCCTGGGCCACCACCAGCCCGGGAAGGTCCTCACCAACGACGACCTCGCCGGGTTGGTCGACACCAGCGACGAGTGGATCCGGCAGCGGACGGGCATCGTCACCCGGCGGATCGCCGAGACCGAGTCCGTCACGGACCTGGCGGCGGCCGCGGCGGGCAAGGCGCTCGCCTCGTCCGGCCTGGCCCCCGACGAGATCGACATGGTGGTGGTCGCCACCTGCTCGGCGATGGACCGTTGCCCGAGCATCGCCACCCAGGTCGCCGGCCGGCTGGGCGTCCCCTCGGCCGTCGGCTTCGACGTCAACAACGGCTGCGCGGGCTTCTGCACCGCGCTGGCCACCGCCGACCACGCACTCCGGGCCGGCGCCGCCCGGCACGCCCTGGTGATCGGCGCGGAGAAGATGAGCGACGTCACCGACTGGACCGACCGCTCCACCTGCGTCCTGCTCGGCGACGGAGCGGGTGCGGCGGTCCTCAGCCACGATCCGACCGGCGGGGGTGTCGGTCCGGTGGTCTGGGGCTCCGACCCGACCCGGGGCCACGCCGTCCGGCTGGACGACGGCTGGCAGCCCCGGTTCCGCCAGGAGGGGCAGACCGTGTTCCGCTGGGCCACCACGGCCCTCGTCCCGATCGCCGAGGAGGCCTGCCGCCGGGCCGGCATCACCCCGGCCGAGCTCGGCGCCGTGGTCACCCACCAGGCCAACCTGCGGATCGTCGAGGCCATCACCCGGCGGCTCGGCGCCGACCGGGCCGTCGTCGCCCGCGACGTCGTCGACTCCGGCAACACCTCCGCCGCCTCCGTCCCGCTCGCCCTCGCCAAGCTGGTCGAGCGTGGCGAGGCTCCCAGCGGTGCCCCCGCCCTCCTCCTCGGCTTCGGCGGCGGCCTCTCCTGGGCCGGCCAGGTCGTCACCTGCCCCTGAACGGCCGCCTTTCGCACACCCGGCGCCCCTGCACAAGGGGATCTTGTGAACGGTCATGAAGTGCTCCCGACCGCCGAGCGGGCGGCGTAGCCTTCGGGCATGGCAGAGAGCAAGGTCCGGAAGGCCGCGGAGCCGACGCCGGTCGCGAAGAAGCCGGTCGGGAGGAAGGCGGTCGTGAAGAACGTGGCCGTGAAGAGCGCGGCCGCGGGCAAGCCGGCCGCGGGCAGTCCGGCCGCGGGCAGGGCGACGGTGAAGCCGAGGAAGCCCGAGACGCACCTGGGCATGGTGCGCCGGGCACGGAGGATCAACCGGGAGCTCGCGGAGCTGTATCCGTACGCGCACCCGGAGCTGGACTTCGACAACCCGTTCGAGCTGCTGGTGGCGACGGTGCTGTCGGCCCAGACCACCGACCTCCGGGTGAACCGGACGACGCCGGCGCTGTTCGCCGAGTACCCGACGCCGGAGGACATGGCGGCGGCGGTGCCGGAGGAGCTGGAGGAGGTCATCCGGCCGACCGGCTTCTTCCGGGCCAAGGCGAAGTCGCTGATCGGGCTGTCGATCGCGCTGCGGGACGACTTCGACGGGGAGGTGCCCGGCCGGCTGGAGGACCTGGTCACGCTGCCCGGCGTCGGGCGCAAGACCGCCAACGTGGTGCTGGGCAACGCCTTCGGCGTGCCCGGGATCACCGTGGACACCCACTTCGGGCGGCTGGCGCGGCGGTTCGGCTGGACGGCCGAGGAGGACCCGGAGAAGGTCGAGGCGGCCGTCGCCGAGATCTTCCCGAAGTCCGAGTGGACGATGCTCTCCCACCGCGTGGTCTTCCACGGCCGACGGATCTGCCACTCCCGCAAGCCGGCCTGCGGGGCCTGCCCGATCGCGCCGCTCTGCCCGGCCTACGGGGAGGGCGAGATCGATCCGGAGAAGGCGAAGAAGCTCCTCAAGTACGAGATGGGCGGGCAGCCCGGCCAGCGGCTGCGGCCGCCGGCCGACTTCCCGGGCGAGGCGGCGGCGCGGGCCGATGCCGCCGCGCACCACGGCGAGGTCGCGGACATGGCGGTGGCCGAATGACGGCGCGGGGCAACGGGGGGCAGCCGGAGGCGCCGGCCCGTCAGGTGGAGCGGGACGGCCTGCCGACCTGGCTGGAGCCCGTCCGGGACGCCGCCGAGCGCGTCCTCCCCGAACAGCTGAGCCGCTTCCTCCCGCCCGCGGAGGGCGGCCGGGCCGCCGCCGTCCTGATGCTCTTCGGCGAGGGCGCCGCCGGACCGGACCTGCTGCTGATCGAGCGGGCCCGGTCGCTGCGCTCGCACGCCGGCCAGCCGTCCTTCCCCGGCGGCGCGCTGGACCCGGAGGACGGCGACCCCGGTGGGCCCGGCCCGGTCGCGGCGGCGCTGCGCGAGGCCTGGGAGGAGACCGGCCTGGACCCGGCCGGGGTGCAGGTCTTCGCCACGCTGCCCGCCCTCTACATCCCGGTCAGCCGCTTCGTGGTGACCCCGGTGCTCGGCTGGTGGCGCGACGAGTCGCCGGTCCGGCCGGTGGACGCGGGCGAGACCGGCGCGGTGTTCCGGGTGCCGATCGCCGAGCTCACCGACCCGGCCAACCGGGCCCGGCTGCGCCACCCCTCCGGCCACCTCGGCCCCGCCTTCGAGGTCGGCGGGCGGCTGGTCTGGGGCTTCACCGCCGGGGTGATCGACCGGGTGCTGCACCACAGCGGTCTGGAGCTCCCCTGGGACGCCTCCCGGACGCTCGACCTCTCCGAGGAGGCGATCGAACTGGCACAGGGCGGCGACCGCGACCGCGCCGGCTCGCTGCCGGGCGGCGACGCCGGGTCGCCGTGACCGCGGGTCAGGCTGCTCCGGCGGCCGTGGCCGCCCGTCGGGAAGGCCGCGGCTCACGGGCCGTGCGCCTTCGTGGCCGGGGATGCGGGACCGCCCGTCGGCGCGGGCGTCCCGCCGGGCGTGGGAGGGTGTTCGGGTGAACGTCCTGGATCTGCTGCTGATCGCCGCCGCCGTGGGATTCGCCGTGTCCGGCTACCGGCAGGGCTTCGTGGTCGGCGTGATGTCGGTCCTCGGCTTCCTCGGGGGCGGCCTGCTCGCCGTCCAACTGCTGCCGCTGCTGCTCGACCACCTCAGCCCGGGCACCACCGCGTCGGTGATCGCCGTAGTGGTGGTGATCGTGCTGGCGGCGATCGGCCAGGCGGTCACCACCCACTTCGGCTGGAAACTGCGCGGGCACATCGACCGCCGCCCGGCCAAGGCCCTGGACGCGGCGGGCGGGGCCGTGGTCAACGTGATCTCGATGCTGCTGGTCGCCTGGCTGATCGGATCGGCGCTCGCCGGAACGTCCCTGCCGACCGTCTCCAAGCAGGTCCGCAGCTCGGCGGTGCTCGGCGGCGTCCAGGACGCGCTGCCCTCCGACGCGCCCAACTGGTTCTCCGACTTCTCCAAGGTGCTCGCCCGCAACGGCTTCCCGCAGGTCTTCAACCCCTTCGAGCACGAGCCGATCACCCAGGTGGACAACCCGGACCCGGCGCTGGCCGCCAGCCCGGCGGTGGCCAGGGCGAAGCAGAGCCTGGTCAAGGTGGTCGGCACCGCCACGGCCTGCGGCAAGACGCTGGAGGGCAGCGGCTTCGTCTACGCCCCGCACCGGGTGATGACCAATGCCCACGTGGTCGGCGGCGTCGACGAGCCCACCGTGCAGATCGGCGGCGTCGGCCAGCTCTACGACGCGACCGTGGTCCGCTACGACTGGCAGCGCGACATCGCGATCCTGGACGTGCCCAAGCTGAACGCGCCGCCGCTCGCCTTCGCCGGCGAGGCCAAGACCAACGACAGCGCGATCGTGGCGGGCTTCCCCGAGAACGGCGCCTTCAACGTCCAGCCCGCCCGCATCCGCGGCCGGATCCAGGCCAACGGGCCGGACATCTACCGCCGCGGCCAGGTGGTCCGGGACGTCTACTCGGTGCGTTCACTGGTCCGCCAGGGCAACAGCGGCGGCCCGCTGCTCACCCCGGAGGGCCAGGTGTACGGCGTCGTGTTCGCCAAGTCGCTGGACAGCGCGGACACCGGGTACGTGCTGACCGCCGCCGAGGTCCGTGACGACGCCGTCCAGGGCAGCGCGGCGAGCGTTCGGGTGGACACCCAGGGCTGCGCGCTCTGACGCCCGCCGGTCCGGGGCGGGGGTGACACCTGCCGTCCGGAGCGGGGCGACGCCTGCCGTCCGGGGCGGGGCGACGCCTGCCGTCCGGGGCGGGGCCGGCCTGGCCGGGGCCGGTACCGGTGCAGGGGTCGTCCGGTGGTCTGAGGCCGGGGGTGGGGCCGGCCTGGCCGGGGCCGTTACCGGTACCGCTGCAGGGGGCGTCCGGTGGTCGGCTGCGGCGCGAGCCTCAGGTGTCGCGCCGCAGGCGTGCGCCCACCCAGCGGGCGCGCCGGCCCAGGATGCGCGGGATGCCGAGCTGCCGCTGCCCCGAGCGCTGACGGCGGTCCAGGCCGTCGTATCCGAGGTCGTCCGCCCAGTCGGGACGGTGTCCGGACCTCTGCGAGCTGTTGTGGCGTCGGCCGCGCGGAGCGCCGCCGCGATCGGGCATCCAGGTCATACCGCAATGGATGCCCCTGGGCCGGTCGGGGTAATCGCTCGTGGCGCTGCCAACTTGGCCTATGCGTTTGTCATATGAACGCAAGATCAAGGGAGTTGGGGACTTTCGACCCTTGGGTGGACGTACCCGCGACGCCCCCTTCGTGCGCCGTCCGGGTGCCTCGGTCGTCCTGGCGGCGGTCCCGGACCGGCCGCCCGGGGCCGCCGCCCGGGCGGGCTTCCGGGTGGGCGGCCGCGGTGGCTCAGTCCTTGTGCCGGCCGATCCAGTCCAGCAGCTCGGCCGTGAACTCCTCCGGCGCCTCCTCGTGCGGGAAGTGCCCGATCCCCGGCATCAACCGCCAGCGGTACGGCGCGGCCACGTACTCGCCGCCGCCGAGCGCGGTGTGCGAGAGCAGCACCGGGTCCGCCGCACCCTGGACGTGCAGGGTCGGGGCGGTGATCGGCTTCTTCATCCGGCGGGCGAACTGGATGCCGTCCGGCCGGGCCATCGAGCGCAGCAGCCAGCGGTACGGCTCGATCGAGCAGTGCGCGGTGCTGGGGATCTGGATCGCCTGCCGGTACGCCGCGACCGCGGCCCGGTCCAGCTGGTTGCGGCCGGTCCAGGCGTCCAGGTAGCGGCCGACCAGCTCGCCGTCGTCGGCGACCAGCCGGCGTTCCGGTATCCACGGCCGCTGGAAGCCCAGCACGTGTTCGAAGGCGGCCATCTGGCGGCGGTCGGTGAGCAGGGCCCGGCGCAGGTCGCGCGGGTGCGCGGCGGAGACCACGGTGAGGCTCTGGATCACCGACGGCCGCATCACCGCCGCCACCCAGGAGAGCGTGCCGCCCGAGGCGTGGCCGACCAGGTGGGCGCGGTTCTCCCCGAGCGAGCGGATCACCCCGGTGATGTCCAGCGCGAGGTTGCCCGGGTCGTAGCCGCGCGGGGTGCGGTCGCTGCCGCCGATGCCCCGCAGGTCGAGCGCGACCGCCCGGTAGCCGGCCTCGGCGAGCGCGGTCAGCTGGTGGCGCCACGCCCACCAGTACTCGGGCCAGCCGTGGACCAGCAGCACCAGCGGCCCCTCGCCCAGCTCGGCGATGTGGAACCGGGCCCCGTTCGCGGCCAGGTCGCGGTGCGTCCAGGGGCCCGCCTGCCGGACGTCCCAGGCGGGCGCGGGCGCGGCCGGCGACGGGTCGCCGCCGTCGGTGAGCGCGGTCGCACCATCGGGCGCCCCGTCGACGGCATCCCGGTCGACGGCGTCCCGGTCGACGGCGTCCCGACCGCTCGTGCGGTCGGGACCGGAGTCGGCGGACGGCTGCGGAGGCAGGTGCTTCTGGTCGAGCGGCATACCGAGAGCGTGTCACATCCGTGCGCCGGACACGCGCCCGGCACTCGGTCTCGGAGCGTCCGCCCGCTCCGCGCGGTCGTCCGTCCTTACGGGATGCGGCCGAGGGCCCGGTCGATCTCCTCCTTGGTGGCGGGGCGCGGACGGGCGTTCTTCAGCACGTCGGCGGTCTTCTGAGCACCCTCGATGGTGCGGTGCGGCTTCTCGATCCGCTTGAACGAACGCAGCGCCAGGAGCCCGAGCACCACCGCGAGCAGCAGGTAGGCGCCGGCCACGATCAGGAACGACCAGCCGAGCGAGAGGCCCAGCGCGTGGATCCCGAACGCCGCCGCGGCGCTCAGCATCGGCACGGCGGCCAGCGCCACCACGCCGGCGACCGTCAGCGATACACCGCCGGAGACGCCGCGCTTGACGTCCGCACGCAGCTCGGCCTTGGCCAGCGCGATCTCGTCGTGGACCAGGGCGGACAGGTCGGCGGTGGCCGCCGCGAACAGCTGCCCCACCGAACGCTCGCCCTCGTAGGGCGCCCGGCCGTTGCTGGACGGGTCTGCGGCTCCTGCGGGCATCAGCGGTTCTCCTTCTGCGGCTCTGCGGCGTTTGCCGCCGGGCGGTGCGTTCTCCGGGGCCGGAGGGGGCCCGGTGGCGGCTGTGGACTGTCGACAGCTCAGAATCATGCCCCCAGCAGTCAGTCGCACACCACTCCGGGGGCCCTGCCGGAGTGGTGTGTCCCCTTGCTGCCGACGGCGCGGCAGGCCTCAGTCGGTGCCGGAATCACGGTCCGGACGCCCCTTCGCCGAGCCTCCGCGCGTGCCGTCCGGGGAGTCCTTCGCCGGGCCGTCGGCCGGGTTGCTCGGCGGGCCGTCGGCCGGGTGGTCGGCCGGGCTCCCTGACGGGTCCTCCGCCGGGTGGTTCGTCAGCTCGGGTGTCCGCGCCTGCCAGGCCGGGTCGTCCTGCTGGTAGACGTCGGGGATGCCATCGCCGTCGAGGTCGCGCTCCTCCTCCTCGAACAGTGCCCGGTAGTGCCGGTTCCGGAGCTTGAGCAGCACGGTGGCGAGCAGGGCGCAGAGCAGCGAGCCGACCAGGACGGCCGCCTTGGCCCGGTTGGCCAGCGCAGGGTCGTCCGGGAAGGCCAGCTCGCTGATCAGCAGCGAGACGGTGAAGCCGATGCCCGCCAGCACCGAGACGGCGAACATGTCGGCCCACTTGAGCTGCGGGTTCAGCTCGGCGCGGGTGAAGCGGGCGGTCAGCCAGGTGCCGCCGAAGACGCCCACCGACTTGCCGACCACGAGGCCGAGAATGATCCCGAGCGGGGTGGCCTGGGTGAAGACCTCGCCCAGCGCAGGGCCGGAGATCGTCACCCCGGCGGCGAACAGCGCGAAGACGGGGACGGCGAACCCGGCCGAGAGCGGGCGGACCAGGTGCTCGATGTGTTCACCGGGGGACTCCTCCTCGTCGCCGACCCGGTGGCACCGCAGGATCAGGCCCATCGCGACGCCCGCCACCGTGGCGTGCACGCCGCTCTCGTGCATCAGCGCCCAGATCACGAAGGCGAGCGGCACGTAGAGGTACCAGCCGTGGACCCCGCGCCGGTGCAGGAACCAGAACAGCACCAGGCCCGCGAAGGACAGCCCCAGCGCCCAGAACTTGATGCCGGAGCTGTAGAAGATCGCGATGATCAGGATCGCGATCAGGTCGTCCACCACGGCGAGGGTGAGCAGGAAGGCGCGCAGCGCAGCCGGCAGATGGGTGCTGATCACGGCCAGCACGCCGAGCGCGAAGGCGATGTCCGTCGCGGTCGGGATCGCCCAGCCGTCCGGATGACCGCCGCTGCCCGCGTTGTCGACGGCGAACAGGATCGCCGGCAGCGCGACGCCGCAGACCGCGGCGACCACCGGGAGCAGCGCGGCGCTCGGGCTGCGCAGCTCGCCCGCCACGAACTCGCGCTTGAGCTCGATGCCGGCGACGAAGAAGAAGATCGCCAGCAGGCCGTCCTTGGCCCAGGTGGCCAGGGTGAGGTCCAGGTGGAGCGGGCCGGACGGTCCGATGGTGTAGTCGAGGACGCTGTTGTACGAGGCGGGCCACACGTTGGCCCAGATGAGCGCCACCAGCGCGGCGGCGAGCAGCAGGATGCCGCCGACCGTCTCGGTGCGCAGGGCGTCGAGGATGAAGGTGCGCTCGGGGAGGGGCAGCCTGCCGAGGAGCTGGCGGCGTCGGTTCGTCGGCTCGTGGACGGGCGGCTGGCTGGCCACGCGGGACCTCCTGGGGCGGGGAACGGCGTACGGATGCACGTGTGGTGCAGTGCCGACCAGACTTCCCGGCGCGCCCTGTGACGCTGGATCCAATGGCGTTGGATCTTGATGCGTCTTTGACAGTCTAGCCGGAGGGCGAGATGACACCCTGCTCGTCATATTTCAGGACCTAAGCCCTGACGGCTTCCTCCGCCCCCGTACGGGCGACCTGCCGGCCCCCGAATGGAGCCGGCCGCATGCAGACGGGTGAACGCCTCCCTATCGTCGATCGCAGGCGCTGTCCGTCCGGGCGGCGTGATGCTCCTTCCCTTTCTCCTCTCTCTTCCTTCCCTCCCTCGGCTCCGACTGCGCTACCTGCAGGCCCGTCGTTCCGGCCGGTCGAGGGCGGGGCCGGGCGCTCCGGGGGGTCCGGCCAGGTGCATCGCCCGGTTCGGTTCCGCGCCTGGCACGGCGGCGCCCCCGGGGCGGTCGTCCTGACCACCCCGGGGGCGCCGATCCTTGCCAGTCCTGCGCTCAGCGCAGTTCGCAGGTCAGCCCTGGCTGCCGGTGGGCGGGAGCTGGGACTGGATCAGGCTCATCACGGTGCTGTCGGCGAGGGTGGTGGTGTCGCCGATCTCGCGGCCCTCGGCGATGTCGCGGAGCAGGCGGCGCATGATCTTGCCGGAGCGGGTCTTGGGGAGCTCGCCGACGACCTTGATCTGCTTGGGCTTGGCGATCGGGCCCAGGGTCCTGCCGACGTGGGCGCGGAGCTCCTCGACGAGTTCGGGGGTCTCGGTGGCGGTGCCGCGCAGGATGACGAAGGCGACGATGGCCTGGCCGGTGGTGGCGTCGGTGGCGCCGACCACGGCGGACTCGGCCACCGCCGGGTGGCCGACCAGGGCGGACTCGACCTCGGTGGTGGAGATGTTGTGGCCGGAGACGAGCATGACGTCGTCGACCCGGCCGAGCAGCCAGATGTCGCCGTCCTCGTCCTTCTTCGCACCGTCACCGGCGAAGTAGCGGCCCTGGAAGCGGGACCAGTAGGTGTCGATGTAGCGCTGGTCGTCGCCCCAGATGGTGCGGAGCATGGAGGGCCAGGGCTCGGTGAGGACGAGGTAGCCGCCGGAGCCGTTGGGGACCTCGCGGGCCTCGTCGTCGACGACGGTGGCGGCGATGCCGGGCAGCGCGCGCTGGGCGGAGCCGGGCTTGGTCTCGGTGACGCCCGGCAGCGGGCTGATCATGATCGCGCCGGTCTCGGTCTGCCACCAGGTGTCGACGATCGGGGCCCGGCCGGCGCCGATGTGCTCGCGGTACCAGACCCACGCCTCGGGGTTGATCGGCTCGCCGACACTGCCCAGCACCCGCAGCGAGGACAGGTCGAACTTCGCGGGGATGTCGTCGCCCCACTTCATGAACGTGCGGATCGCGGTCGGCGCGGTGTAGAGGATCGTCACCCCGTACTTCTGGACGATCTCCCAGAACCGGCCCTGGTGCGGGGTGTCCGGGGTGCCCTCGTAGATGACCTGGGTGGCGCCGTTGGCCAGCGGCCCGTAGACGATGTAGGAGTGGCCGGTCACCCAGCCGATGTCGGCGGTGCACCAGTACACGTCGGTGGCGGGCTTGAGGTCGAAGACCGCGTGGTGGGTGTAGGCGGCCTGGGTCAGGTAGCCGCCGGAGGTGTGCAGGATGCCCTTGGGCTTGCCGGTGGTGCCGGAGGTGTAGAGGATGAACAGCGGGTGCTCGGCCTCGTGCGGCTGCGGGGTGTGCTCGGCGCTCTGACGCTCGGTGATCTCGTGCCACCACACGTCGCGGCCCTCGGTGAACGGGGTGTCCTGGCCGGTGCGGCGCACCACCAGGACGTGCTCGACGCCGTCGACCTTGGTCAGGGCCTCGTCGATGGCGGGCTTGAGGGCGGAGGGCTTGCCGCGGCGGTAGCCGCCGTCGGCGGTGATGACCAGCCTGGCGCGGGCGTCCTGGATCCGGGAGGCCACCGCGTCGGCGGAGAAGCCGCCGAAGACCACGGAGTGGGTGGCGCCGATCCGGGCGCAGGCGAGCATCGCCACCACGGCCTCGGGGATCATCGGGAGGTAGATCGCGACCCGGTCGCCCTTGGTGACGCCGAGTTCGAGCAGGGCGTTGGCGGCGCGGGAGACCTCGTCCTTGAGCTGGGCGTAGGTGATCGAGCGGCCGTCGCCGGGCTCGCCCTCGAAGTGGATGGCGACCCGGTCGCCCAGGCCGGCCTCGACGTGGCGGTCGACGCAGTTGTAGGCGACGTTCAGGCGGCCGTCGGCGAACCACTTCGCGAACGGCGGGTTCGACCAGTCCAGCGTCTCGGTGGGCTCGACGGCCCAGCTGAGGCGGCGGGCCTGCTCGGCCCAGAAGCCCAGACGGTCCTCGGAGGCCTGCGCGTACGCGGCCGCGGTGACGTTGGCGCCGGCGGCGAGCTCTGCCGGCGGGGCGAAACGCCGCTCCTCCTTGAGCAGGTTGGCCAGGCTCTCGTTGCTCAACGCGCACTCCTCATCGAGTCATGGTCGGGGTCGTTCCCGTGCGTGGGGATTGTCCCGTGTGTCCCAGCGCACAGCTCACCAGGCGAACAGGTCGGTTGACAAGAGGCGCCGGAGAATTGGTGTAGACCTTTGCTCGAATATCGAAGGGGGAGTCGAAGGGGCAGGCGAGCGGCCCGGCCGCGGCGTTTGCGGCGGGGCCCGTGGAACTCGCCCGTGCGAAAGGGAGGTGGGCCCGCACCCCTGCCCGCCCGGCGGGGCGCGGGCCCGGCTCTCAGGCGGCCAGGCGGGGGTCGCCCCCGGTGGCGGCCGATGTGGCGGAGACCTGTTCGATTTCGTTCACCCGCTCGGGCGTGTCGCAGGGCGTGGCCCCGACCGACCGGCCCTCCAGCGCCTCGACGGGGCTGAAACGGCCGCTCTCGCGGTCAAGCACATAGGCCTGGGCGGTGGCGAAGTCGAAATACATCCCGACCAGGCGCAGGGTGCCCTCGGCGACGCGTCGTTCCACTGCGGGGTTCGCCATCAGCTGGTCCAACTGCTGAACCACGTTGGTGATGCAGAGCTGTTCGACCAGATCGACCACCGGCCGGGTGGTGAACTCGGCGGGGGCCCGCCGCAGCCGGTCGAGGGCGCCGAGACCGTTGCGCAGCCAGCGGGTCAGCGGGGTCGGCGGCCCCGGGCGTTCGTGCACGCCGTCCAACAGGGCCTTCATCGCGCCGCAGCCGGAGTGCCCGCAGATCGTGATCGACCGGACCTCCAGGGCCTCGACCGCGTACTGCACGGCGGCGGCCACCGAGTCGTCGGCCGCGCCCGGCTCGAACGGGGCGGGCACCAGGTTGCCGACGTTGCGGACGGTGAAGAGGTCGCCCGGGCCGCTGTTGGTGATCATGCTGGTGACCATCCGCGAGTCCGCGCAGGTCAGGAAGAGCTGGGAGGGGGTCTGCCCCTCCCGGGCGAGCCGGGCCAGTTCGGGGCGGATCAGCGGGGCGGTGTGCAGCTGGAAGCCGCGGACACCGTCCAGCAGTCGGCCGTGCGGGTCCTCCTGCTGCTCGATGCAGTGGTGGCCGACCCAGGGTGTCCACGCCCGGCACCGGTGCGGGCCGGGGGAGCTGCCCGTGCGAACCGTGCCGTCGGGATCGAGCACCTCGTCGTCCTGGCGCCGCGTCACCATCGAGACCCGGCCGCCCGCCGCCAGGTGACCGACCCGCCAGCTGTGCAGGGTCTCGTACGCGGCGTGGTCCAGGAAGGATCCGTCGTGGACGACCGCGACCTGGGCGGTGCCGGGGATGTCGGCCAGCGCACGACTCAGCCGGGGCACGGCGGCGAAGGTGAGCGGGCCGTGCGTCTGCACCGTGAACGAGCCGTCGGGGCCGGGCAGGACGTCCACGTGGGCGCGGGTGAGTCGGTAGAGCGCGAGCAGGACGGCCGTCGCGGCGCCCAGCGCCACGCCGAGCAGGACGCCGAGCAGCACCACGCCGAGCACGGTGATCAGGTAGACCGGGAACTCGCGGTGCCGGTGCACCTTGCGGATGTGCGCGAAGCTCACCATCTGCAGACCGACGACCAGCACCAGGGCGGCCAGCGCGGCGAGCGGGATCCGGCGCAGTCCGCCGGCGAGCAGCAGTGCGGCGGCCAGCACCCAGACGCCGTGCAGGACCGAGGACCAGCGGGTCTGCGCGCCGGCCCGGACGTTCGCGGTGCTGCGCACCGCGCCGCCGGCGATCGGCAGACCGCCCAGCAGGCCGCTGACCATGTTGGCGATGCCCTGGCCGCGCAGCTCGCGGTCGAGGTCGCCGGTGCGGTGCGACATCCGGTCGATCGCGACGGCGGAGAGCAGCGACTCGACGCTCGCCACGGCGGTGACGGTCAGCACCGCTGCCAGGACGCCGGCGATCGGGCCGTGCGGCAGCTGGGGGACGATGCCGTGCGGCTGCCAGGTGGGCAGTTCGACCCGGGCGAGCTGCAGGCCGAGGGCCGTGGCGAGGCTCGTGGCGACGGCCACGGCGACCAGCGGGCCCGGCACCTTGGCCAGTCGGGCGCCGAATTGGCCCGCCCGGCCCGGGAGTCGGCCGAGTCGGGGCCAGATCATCAGGAGGGCCGCGGTGATCGCGCCGACGGCCAGTGCGGGCGGGTGCGAGCCGGCCAACTGGCCCGGGAGGGCGAGGAGATTGGCGGGCGCGGAGCTCTGCGGGGAGCCGCCGAGGACGACGTGCAGCTGGGCGATGGCGATGGTGAGGCCGACGCCGGCCAGCATGCCGTGCACGATGGCGGGCGAGACGGCGAGCGCCGTCCGTGCCACCCGCCGTACTCCGAGCAGGAGTTGGAGGAGGCCGGCGGCGACGGTGACGACGCAGGTGGCCTGCCAGCCGTACTGGGAGATCAGTCCGGCGGTGATCACGGTCAGCGCGGCGGAGGGGCCGCTGACCTGGAGTGTGCTGCCGCCGAGGAAGCCGGCCACGAGGCCGCCGACGGCCGCCGCGGCCAGCCCGGCGGTGAGCGGGGCGCCGGTGGCCAGGGCGATGCCGAGCGAGAACGGCACGGCGATCAGGAAGACCACGAGGGAGGCCGAGAGGTCCTGCGCCCAGCGGGCGCCGGAGCGCGGGCCCGGTGGGGCGTGGTCGTTGGTGTCGGAGGCGATGGGGGCGCTGGAGATGTCGAGGGTCATTGTCTTCCCGTCTGTCCGGGGGGAACGAACGCAGTCGGGTCCGGCGGGGAGTCCGGTTGTCGGCTCACCGGAGCGGACCGGCTGTCGTGGGTCGCGACGGTGTGGCGGGATGGCGTGGTCGCGGCGGGGATCGCGGGTGTCGCCGGCCGGACCGTGGACCATCTGGGGGCCTCGGGGAGACGGTGGGCGGCCGCCTCGAAGAGGACCATTCAAGACTCGGTAAACCGAGGGTAATGAAAGCTTTGCACAGCGTCACCCCGGGCGACAGTGGCAAAGCGCCTGATTCACACCATTGGGTGGTGGTCGAACGGGCGGGAATCTGCTGGTGGCAGGCCCGGACGGGCGAGGTCCGGCGCGTGGCGGCTGCCGGGGTGCCTCCGTTGGGCGCAAAGGGGAACGGGCTGCAGCCCCCCGAGTGGAATGGGGACCGCAGCCCGTTCGGCGGCTGCTCCGGTCGGCCGTGCGCGTCGATCGGCCGACCGGAGGTCGCTCAGCCGAGCGCCCCCGCGGTCGCGGCCTGCTCGCCGCCGAGGACGAACCCGTGGTCCACCTGGCTGGCGAGGTCGATCCCGACCTTGGCGTTGGCCCAGCTCTCGGCGTTGCGGAGGTGGAACAGGACGGCCTGCTCGGTGTAGCGGCGGGCGTCCCGCAGCTCGTGAGCGGCGTCGGCCTCCTCGCGCAGCTGCTCCAGCACGGTGCGGTTGCCGGGCTCCAGCGCCCGCAGCGGCGGCTCCGCGCCCTGCTCCAGTCGGCGGACCCAGTCCGAGTGCCCGAACGCGGTCAGCAGGTCGTCGCCGACCTCGCGGCGGAGGAATTCCAGGTCGTCCGGGCCCTGCACCTTGTTGCCGACCACCCGGAGCTGCACGCCGAAGTCGCGCGCGTAGTCCTTGTACTGGCGGTAGACCGAGACGCCCTTGCGGGTCGGCTCGACCACCAGGAAGGTGAGGTCGAAGCGGGTGAACAGCCCGGAGGCGAACGAGTCGGAGCCCGCCGTCATGTCGGTGACCACGTACTCGTCGCGGCCGTCCACCAGGTGGTTGAGCAGCAGCTCGACCGCACCGACCTTGGAGTGGTAGCAGGCGACCCCGAGGTCCTCCTCGGTGAACGCTCCGGTCGCCAGCAGCCGCACCGATCCCTCGTCCAGCGCGATCGGGCGGGCGCAGGCCGCGTACACCGGGTTCTCCTCGACGATCCGCAGCAGGCGCGAACCCCGGCCGGGCGGGGTGGTCTTGATCATCTCCTCGGCGGACCGGACCAGCGGGTTGGATCCGCGCAGGTACTCCTTGATCTCGGGCAGGTGGGCACCGAGCGACGGCAGCCCGGCGGCCTGGGCGTCCGTCAGTCCGAGGGCCGGGCCGAGGTGTTGGTTGATGTCGGCGTCGACGGCGATGACCGGGCGGCCGGCGGCGGCCAGGTGGCGGATGAACAGTGAGGACAGCGTGGTCTTGCCGCTGCCGCCCTTGCCGACGAACGCGATCTTCATCTGGGACTCCGGCTCTCGCTCTGGGGCCCGCCGTCGGGCCTGGTGCTCGGTGCCTCGCCCGCGCCGCTCCGGGCTGCTCGTCCAGGGCCGGTGCCGACCGCGCCGAGGCGGGACGATCTCCAGAGTTGGAAATCGTTATCGTCTCCGATAGTGGCCATGCTATCGGCGGTTTCGGGTTCGTCGCCGGAGGGAAGTGAGGATTGCCTCGAACGGGTGATGCGGGGTTGCTGTTCCAGGAGGGGCGTCCGGTCATTACTCTCGGGTAGGTGAGCACTGGAACAGATCCCCTCGCCCCGCTGGCCCAGCTCCCCGGGGTGCCCGACGCGGTGGCCGAGGTGCGCAAGGTCGTCGACCGCCTCTACGGGCACCGGGTGATGCGCCGCCGCGCGGCCGAGGTCACCTCCGAGTCCGCCCTGCGCGGCGCCCGCGCCTCGGCGGCGCTGGCCGGGGCCAACTGGCCGCTGGAGGAGGTGCGCCGCCGCACCGACTTCGGGGTCGACGAGGAGGCCCGCACCGTCGGCGCCGCGCTGCGGATCGCCGCCGAAGCCGGTCAGCTGCTGAGCGTCTGGCGGCACTCGCCGCTCCAGGTGCTGGCCCGGCTGCACCTGCTGGCGGTCGGCGACGCGGACCCGGTGGCGGGTCGGCCGCGACAGGCCGGCGAGCCCGCCGATGAGCTGTTCCCGCTGGAGCTCGAACCCGTGGAGGGCGTCGACGCCGGTCCGGCGTCGGCCGGGCCGCCGGCCGCGCTCCCGCCCGCCCCCGGGGCCGAGGAGGTCGCCGCCCGGCTCGACCAGCTCTCCCGGCTGCTGGTCGCCCGCGCCGAGGGGCAGGGTGTCGGCACCCCGGCCCTGGTGGTCGCCTCGGTGGTGCACGGGGAGCTGCTGGCCCTGCGCCCGTTCGGTGCCCACAACGGGGTGATCGCGCGGGCCGCGCAGCGGATCGTGCTGATCGCCGAAGGCCTCGACCCGAAGTCGATCTGCCCGGCCGAGGTCGGTCTCGCGGAGCTCGGCACGGAGTCCTACCGGCGGGCGCTGGCGGGCTACCTGGCGGGCACCCCGGAGGGGATGGCGGCCTGGATCGGCCACTGCGGGCGGGCGTTGCGGCTCGGCGTGCGCGAGAGCACGGCGGTCTGCGAGGCGATGCAGCGCGGGATGGTCTGAGGGCTCCGGCCCGGCCGGTGCCGGGGGGGCGTGGGCTGCGCGCGGACACGCCGTTCGCGCAGACGCTGTTCCCGGAGGCGTTCGCTGTCGAACACAAGGATGCGGCGGCACCTGATCCTGCCGGGTGCCGCCGCTGGCACAGGTACCGGGTGACCATGCATGCACCGGAAGTGCCGATCAGACGGGGATCCTGCCCGTTCGTCTGGTCCGGCGGCCCGACAGCGGGTCGGCTGCATGTGGGTGCTCGGCTACTGTACACACGGTCCGTGGGGCCTGAACTGCGTTGTCGGTTTGACCTCTTCGGGTCCTGACCGGGTCTCGCGGGCCGTGCTTCATTTGTATCGCGTTTCGGGCGAAAGGGGAACCCGAAACGAGAAGTCTTCGGCTTTTGCCCGTTTTGTCCCAAAGTGCAAGGGTTTAGCAGGATCCGCCCCGCCCGTTCGCGGGCCGTGCCCAGCTGCGGGTGCGGGGTTCGGACCCGCCCGGTGGGCGGGCTCCGCTCAGGCGGCCGGGCGGCGGCGCCGGGCGGCGTACCAGATCACCCCGGCGGTGAGCACCGCCGTGCCGACCGCCACCGCGGTAAGCACCGAACGGCTCGGCGTGGAGAACTCCGGGAGCCGCCGCCGCAGTTCCACCGGTCGATCGAAGACCAGCACCGGCCACTCGCGGGCCACCGCCTCCTTGCGCAGCGCCCGGTCCGGGTTGACCGCGGACGGGTGGCCCACCGCCTCCAGCAGCGGCAGGTCGGTGGAGGAGTCGCTGTACGCGTAGCACGCGGCCAGGTCGTAGCCCTCGACCTCGGCCAACTCCCGGATGGCGGCGGCCTTGTTCTCGGCGTAGGCGTAGTACTCGATCTCGCCGGTGTAGCAGCCGTCCTCGATCTTCAGCCGGGTGGCGATCACGTGGTCCGCGCCGAGCAGGGCGCCGATCGGCTCGACCACCTCCGAGCCGGAGCTGCTCACGATCACCACGTCGCGGCCGGCCGCGTGGTGCTGCTCGATCAGCGAGGCGGCCTCGTCGTAGATGATCGGGTCGATCAGGTTGTGCAGGGTCTCGGCGACGATCTCGCGGACCTGCTGGACGTTCCAGCCCCGGGTGAGCGCGGAGAGGTACTCGCGCATCTTCTCCATCTGGTCGTGGTCCGCGCCGCCGACCAGGAAGACGAACTGGGCGTAGGCGCTGCGCAGTACGGCCCGACGGTTGATCAGGCCGCCCTGGTAGAAGGGCCGGCTGAAGGCGAGGGCGCTCGACTTGGCGATGATGGTCTTGTCGAGGTCGAAGAAGGCCGCGGTGCGCGGGCCGGCCGGGCGGGTGCGGGCGAGCGGAGGCCTGGGGGAGGTGGCTCCGGCGGGCTCGGTGGTCCGGGGAGCCCCGGCGTCCCGGCCGGCGGCCGCGGCTCCCGCGCCCGGACCGGTGGTGGCCCCGCCGGTGGTTTCGGGCGCCCCGGAGGGGGTCTCGGAAGGTGTCGCGGAGGCCGTCACCGGGGCGGCGTCGGCCACCTCGGCGGCCCCGGTGGTGGAGTCCGCGGACTCGTCGGCGTGCTCGTCGGCGTTCTCGGTGGTGTCCACGGGAACCGAGGATAGAGGGCGCCGCAAAACGGGCCGCCATTCGGCGTACTCGTGGGCGTGCGGGTTTGTGTTTCTGGCCGCTCGGGTACACCATGGAAGTCACGGATCGTTCGCGACCGTGCTAACCCGGTCCGGCTCCTCCCCCCCGAGTCGGGCTGTGGATAGACGACCCCCGCTCTCCCCCCCGGCGGGGGTCGTCGCACGTCCGGGGCCATTTTCAGGGCTTGAACGGCCTGAGTGCGGATGGCGCGCCGCTCCGGGCGGTGGTCTACAGGGGGTGTCGGGTCGAGGATTCGCCGACCCGCGTTCGTCACTCTGCGTTGCCGGTTGCACATGGTGGCCGGCCGCTTCGGCATGCCCGCGTGGAGGCGGCGGAGCGCCCCCGAAGGACCGCCGGAAGAACTGGCGGGCAGTGTCCGAAGAGGCCGGTGAGCGGTGGTCGGAGGGGACACGCCGGGGTGCCCTTCCGGGCGTCGGCGGGCCCGCTGCCGGGCGGGGGCCCGGCCGGGCGGTTCTCCCCGGTGAGGCCTTTCCGTCAATTGTTTGCTCAATAGCCCCCCGCCCGGGTGAACGTTGTTATCCACAACCCCGAGTTATCCACAGGGATTCGGAACCTGGATGACGGAATCCGCACCTCCCCCCACCGTGGTGCACGGCAGCGGCTGCCGGGGCCTCCTCGCGAGGTGTCCCGGCCGGCCGCCTGCCGGGACCATCCGGACGCGTCCCGGACCGCCTCGCGCGGACGGGCGCCCGTAGAGGGGAGAGCGCCATGTCGACGCCGATCGCCGGCCACACCGCCGCCCAGGGCCCGGAGACGGGGCCGCTGGTCGTCACCGAAGACGAGGCCCTGGCCGAGCACCTGCTGCGGCTCTGTGCGGCCGCCGGCACCGAACCCCGGCTGATCAGGGGCGCCCCGCCGCCGCGCGGCCTCTGGGAGGGCTCCTCGCTGGTCCTGGTCGGGGATGACCAGGCCGAGCGGTGCGCGGCGATGCCCCGCCGCACCGGCGTGCTGCTGCTCGGGCTGGACCTCGACGACGCCGGCGTCTGGGTCAGAGCCGTCCAACTCGGCGCCGAGCACGTGCTGTTCCTGCCCGATGCGGAGGCGTGGCTGCTCGACCGGATCGCCGACGCGGCCGAGGGCGTCGGCACACCCGCGCTCACCGTCGCGGTCCTCGGCGGCCGCGGCGGTGCCGGCGCCTCCACCCTGGCCTGCGCGCTCGCCGTCACGGCCGCCCGGACGGGCCGCCGGACCATACTCGTCGACGGCGATCCGCTGGGCGGCGGGATCGACATCCTGCTCGGCGGCGAGACGGCCGGCGGCCTGCGCTGGCCCGACCTGGCCGCGGCCCGCGGCCGGGTCAGCGGCGCCGAACTGGCCAAGGCGCTACCGGTGCTGAAGCGGCTGACCGCGCTCTCCTGCCTCTCCTGGGACCGCGGCGACATGCTCGCCGTGCCGCCCGAGGCCATGCGCAGCGTGCTCGCCGCCGCCCGGCGGCGCGGCGGGCTGGTCGTCGTGGACGTCCCGCGCCACCTCGATCCGGCGGCCGGCCAGGCGCTGGAACAGGCGGACACGGCGCTGCTGGTGGTCCCCGGCGAGCTGCGCGCGGTGGCCGCCGCCGACCGGGTCGCGGCCTGCGCCCGGATGCGGCTCGACGACCTGCGGGTCGTGGTGCGCCCGCTGCGCCCCTTCGGACTCCCGGCCCACCGGATCGCCCGCGGGCTGCGGCTGAAGCTCGCGGGCGTCCTGGAGGGCGAGCCCGGCCTGGCCGCCGACGTGGAGCAGGGCGTGCCGCCCGGAATCCGCGAGAACGGACCGCTGGCGCGGTTCTGCCAAACATTCCTGGACGAGGTGCTGCCGCCGGTGCCGGCGGTCGGAGGAGGTGTCTACTGATGGTCCGTCTGCGCAGAACGTGCAACGGGGCGACGGCCGGTGGCCGGGCCGAGGGTGCGCGGGAGCACCGGTGGCTCAGGAGCGTCACGGCGGTCGACGAGCCGCCCGGGCGCCGTACGGGCCCGGAGCCGAACCCCTACGGGCGAACGGCCCGGGAGGAGCGCACCGCGGCGCTCGTGGACGCGGTGCGGCTCCGGCTGGCGGAATCCGGGGCGCCGCCGACGGCCGGGTCCGTCGCGGCGGTGCTGCGGGCCACCAGGCCGCCGCTCGGCGGCGACGAAGTCCTCGACACGGTGCGGTCGCTGCGCGCCGAGCTGGTGGGTGCGGGCCCGCTGGACCGGCTGCTGGCGGCGCCCGACGTCACGGACGTCCTGGTGAACGGCCCGAACGAGGTCTGGGTGGACCGCGGTGGCGGGCTGCGGCGGGCCGTCGGCGTCCGATTCGCCGACGCCGAGGCGGTCCGGCGGCTGGCCCACCGGCTGGCCACGGCGGCCGGGCGGCGGCTCGACGACGCGCGGCCCTGGGTGGACGCGCGGCTCCCCGACGGGACGCGCCTGCATGCGGTGCTGCCGCCGATCGCGACCGGCTGCACCCACATCTCGCTGCGGGTCTGCCGGCCCCGCCCGTTCACGCTCGGCGAGTTGGTGGCCGGCGGGGCGGTCCCCGAGGCCGGCGCCGGGCTGCTGGCGGGCATCCTGCGCGCGCGGTTGTCCCTGCTGATCTCGGGCGGGACGGGCACGGGCAAGACCACGCTGCTGTCGGCCCTGCTCGGGCTGGCCGGACCGGACGAGCGGATCGTCGTCGTCGAGGACTCGGCCGAGCTCCGCCCGGCCCACCCGCACGTGGTCCGGCTGCAGAGCCGGCCGCCCAACCAGGAGGGGCTGGGCGAGCTGACCCTGCGCGACCTCGTCCGCCAGGCCCTGCGGATGCGCCCCGACCGGCTGGTGGTCGGGGAGGTCCGCGGAGCCGAAGTGTCCGACCTCCTGGCCGCGTTGAACACCGGCCACGAGGGCGGGTGCGGCACTGTGCACGCCAACGCGGCGGCGGACGTCCCGGTCCGGCTGGAGGCGCTCGGCTCGCTCGCGGGGCTGGACCGGTCGGCCCTGCACAGCCAGCTCCGGGCGGCACTCGACCTGGTGGTGCACCTGGTGCGGGAGCCGGTCACCGGGCGGCGCAGGGTCGCCGAGATCCACACGCTGGCCGGCGACCGCGACGGCCTGGCCGTCACCGAACCGGCGGTGCAGTTCGCGGCGGACGGCAGCACGGTGCGCGGTGCGGGCTGGGAGCGGCTGTCCGGGCTGCTGGCGGCGCGGGGCGTGACGGCCGCGGACCGGGCGCCGTGATGCCGAGCCTGGTCGAGGCGGTGTTCGGCCTCGTGGTCTGCGGGTGCGCAGCGGGAGCCCTGCTGCTGCTCGGACGCCGGGGCGGGCGGCCGGGTGGGGAATCGGGCGGGGAGTCGGAACGACGGAGCTGATCGAGAGGCCTGATCGGGGTCTGGTCGTAGAGGGAGGTGCGTGACATGGCGCGTGATCAGTTGTCCCTGTGCTGGGCGGCGGTGCTCGTCGTGGTGGCGTTCGCCGGGTGGTGGTTGCTGCAACCGGCGGCGCGCGGGTCGCGGAGGTGCCGGCTGGTGCTGGCCGGAGGCGGCGATGGCTTCCGGGGTGGCGGTGGCGGTGGCAGTGGCGGTGGGGGTGACGGAGGTGGCGGCGGAGGAGGTGGTGCGGGGCGCGGTGCGCGCTGGGCGGCGGGACCGTGGTGGCCGGGCGTTCGACCCCCGGGTGCGCGGCGGTGGGGCGGCTCCCTGAGGTCCGGGGCGGGCGCAGCGCCCGGGGGCGAGCTGCGGGGCGGGTACGGCCGGCACGACCGGTTGACCCCCGAACTTCTCCTGGTGCCTGGCGGATTGGCCGCCGCGTGGGCGACGGGATCGCCCGTCCCGGTGCTGGCCGCTGCGCTGGCCTTCGTACCGCTGCGGCGTCGGCGGCAGCGCCGTGCCACGGAGGAGGAGGCCCGGCGACGGGCCGCCGCGGTCGTGGACCTCTGCGCCGGGCTGGCCGGTGAGTTGCGGGGTGGGGCGACACCGGAGCAGGCGCTGCACCTCGCGACGACCCGCCTGGCGGCGGACCGCGAGGCGCTGCACCGGATCGGTGCGGAGCCGGTGGCGCGGCTCGCCGCGGGCTGGTACGGCGGGGACGTCCCGCTCGCCTTCCACCTGCTCGCGGAGCTTCCGGGCGGCAGCGGGGCCACGGCGATCGCCGCCTGCTGGCGGGTCACCGCCGACGGCGGATCGGGACTGGCGACGGCGCTGGACGGCGTGGCGGAGGCGCTGCGCGCCGAGCAGGTGCTGGCCGAGGAGATCACTGCCGAGCTGGCCGCGCCGCGGACCACGGTCGCTGTCCTGGCGGCGCTGCCGATTGCGGGGCTCCTGCTCGGCGCGGCGCTCGGGGCCGGTCCGCTCGTCGTCCTGCTCCACACCCCGGCCGGGCTGGCCTGCCTGCTGGGCGGCGCGGTCCTGGAGGGGCTCGGTCTGGTGTGGACGGCGCGGATCGTCCGGGCCGCGTCGCGTGGGGCCATGGAGGCGCCGGTGGACGCTGGACCGGCGGCCGCCGAGGGTGCCGGCCGGGATTCGGGCTCCTTCGCGGGTACGGGCCTGCGTCGTGGGCGGGGCCGTGACGGCGAGGGCCGGCGGTGCGGCATCTCGCGGACCGGAACCCGCTCGGGGTTGCCGGGCGGCGCATCCCGGACGGAGGTGATGTCGGCGTGATCCGGGGTGCGGGCAGCGCGGCCCTGGTGCCGGTGGTGACCGCCGGGGCGCTCCTGCTGCCCCGGACGGCGGTCCGGTGGGCGGGTCAGCGGCGGGCGGTGGCCTGGCTCCGGGCGGGGAGCCGGGCGTCGGACCGGGCCCGGCGGCCGCTCGTGGGACGGTCCCGTGGCCGTCGGCCCTGGGCCCGCGGCGGTGCCGGGGCGGACGGGTCCGGGCCGGACGGAAGCCGACCTGGCAGCAGCTGGGCGGCTGGAAGCGGGCCGGGCAGAGGCGGGCCGGGGCCGCAGGCCGGCGGCGCGGAGCGCGTACGGCGGGCCGTCGTGCCGGGTGGCGCCGGACTGGTCGCGGCGACGGTGCTCGGAGGCGCGGCAGGGCTGGTGGTCGGTGTGGTGGTGGCCGCCGGGCTGTACCGGTGGCTGCCGAGGCCGCGGTCGCCGGCAGAACGCCGGGCCGTGCTGGAGGACGAGCAGCTGACCCGGCAGCTCCCGCTCACCGCGGAGCTGCTGGCCGCCTGCCTCGGCTCGGCCGCTTCGCCGGCCGTGGCGGTTGCAGCGGTCGGCCGGAGCGTCGGCGCTCCGATGGGACCGCGGCTGGTGGCGATCGCGGCCGAGCTGGCCCTGGGCGCACCGCCGGAGGTCTGCTGGGTCCGACTGGGTGAGGAGCACCCGGTGCTGGCGCCGCTGGCCCGCTGCCTGGTGCGGACCAGCCTCAGCGGTGCACCGGCGGCGAAACCGCTGACCGGGCTGGCGCACGGGAGGCGGTCGGAGGCCGTCCGCACGGCTCACGCCCGGGTCCGCCGGGCCGGGGTGCTGGCCACGGCCCCGCTCGGGCTCTGCTTCCTCCCGGCATTCGTGCTGATCAGCGTCGTGCCGGTGGTCCTCGGCCTTACCTCCCGCTTCGCGCAGGCACTGTGAGCGGCCGTGCTGTGGGCGCAGTCCTTCGTCGGCCGGGCCGACACCGAATCATCGTCTTCGATCGAGGAGAGAACTCATGACCGCAGTCACGATGCCCAATCCGGCCGGCGGAGTCCGCCACCGCCGTCCGCTCGGAGTGCGCCGACGGCGTGGCGCTTGGTTGGTCGGCCGGGTCCGGCGGGCACTCGGGTGCAGGAGCTCCCGCGACGGCAGGGGGCGGTCGGACGCCGGGATGACGACCGCGGAGTACGCCGTCGGGACGCTCGGGGCGTGCGCGCTGGCCGCCGGGCTCTACAAGGTGGTGACCAGCGCGGCCGTCATCGGCAGCCTGACCGACCTGCTGGACCGGGCGCTCCATGCGACGTGACGGTCGGCCGGCCCGGCGGGCGTCCCGGGCCGGCCGGTACGCCGGGCGGTGGCGCAGGGGGCGGTGGGCCCGGCGCCGGGGCGACGCGGGGTTCGCCACGGCCGAGACGGCGGTGGCCCTGCCCGCGCTGGTGCTGCTCGCGGCGATGCTGGTCTGGGGTGTGCTCGCAGCGGGCGCACAGCTCCGCTGCGTGGACGCCGCACGGGCGGGGGCCAGAGCGGCCGCGCGCGGGGAGGCGGACGCCGTCGCCGTCGCCGTCGCTCGCTCGGCTGCCCCGGCCGGGGCAGCCGTCCGGATCGATGCCGGGGCCGACACCGTGCGGGTCACGGTCGAGGCGCGGTCGGCGGCTCCGGGCGGGCTCGCCGCCCTGCTCTCGGTGCGGCTCGGCGCGGCCGCCGTGGCCGCGCGGGAGGACACCCTGGGCGGTGGCAGCGGTGGCAGCGGTGGCAGCGGTGGCAGCGGCGCTGGTGCCGGTGCCGGTGCCGGGCCTGGAGGAGGTGGTGGTGGCTCGTGGCCGGCCTGAGCAGAGGACCGGCCGTCGGCCCGCTGAGGCGGGCAGCGGATCGGGCAGCGGGTCGGGCGGCGGGGCTCCGGACCCGCCCTGTGGCGGCGAGGGGGCGGGGGCCCGACGCGGGGTCGGCGACGGTCTGGCTGGTCGCCTTCGCGGTGCTCGGGTGTGCGGCCTTCACCGCGACCCTCGCGGTCGGTGCGGTGGTGGGCGCCCGCCACCGGGCGGAGGCGGCCGCGGACCTCGCCGCCCTCGCGGCGGCCGACCGGCTGCTGCTGGATCCGGACGGCGGGTGCGCGTGGGCGGTCGGCATCGCTGCTGAGCAGCGGGCCACGGTGGTGTCCTGCACGGTCGACCGGGAGGCGGATGCCGTCGAGGTGGTGGCCGAAGTCCCGGTCGCCGGAGTACCGGTGCGGTTGCCGGTCGGGCCGGCCCGCGCCCGGTCCCGGGCCGGCCCGGTTCGCGCGGCGCCCGCTCCAGCCGGGGCCGAAGCGGGCGTGGACCTCAGCGCGGTGGGCGGCTCATGAGCCCCCGGTACCTGGCTCCCGGGGCCCGCCTGCCCGGTTCCGGCTCTCCGGGCCGCCGGGCCCGCCCGTCGAGCCCTGTCCGCCCGTCGAGCCCTCTCCGTCGCCCAGTGCCTCTCCGGCGGCCGACGCCTCGCCGTCCGGCTCGTCCGACGAGTCCGCCTCGCCGGCCCTGCGGGGCTCGCCAAGCCGGTCCGGTCCGGCCACACCGTTCGGTCCGCCCGCACCGTCCGGTGCGGGCGTGCCGCCCTTGCCCGGGTTCGACTCCTCGTCGGTACGTCCGTCCTCTGCCGTCGGGGCGCCGGCGAGCAGGACGTCCAGCAGCCGGACGGCGGCCGCCTTGTCCAGCGGGTCGTTGCCGTTGCCGCACTTGGGCGACTGCACGCACGACGGGCAGCCGCGCTCGCACTCGCAGGCCGCGATCGCCTCCCGGGTCGCGGTCAGCCACTGGACGGCGCGCCGGAAGCCGCGCTCGGCGAAGCCGGCCCCGCCGGGGTGGCCGTCGTAGACGAACACGGTGGGCAGTCCGGTGTCGGGGTGCAGCGGCACCGAGACGCCGCCGATGTCCCACCGGTCGCAGGTGGCGAACAGCGGCAGCAGGCCGATGGATGCGTGCTCGGCGGCGTGGGCGGCGCCGGGCAACTGGTCGGGCGGGATCTCGGCGTCGAGGAGCTGGTCCTCGGTGACGGACCACCAGACCGCCCGGGTGCGCAGGGTGCGGGGCGGCAGGTCGAGCTTGGTCTCGCCCATGATCTCGCCGGTGGAGATCCGCTTGCGGAGGTAGCCGACCACCTGGTTGACCACCTCCACCGAGCCGAAGCTGAGCCGTCCCTCGCCCCAGTCGATCGAGGTGTCGGTGGAGAGCACGGAGATGGAGGTGATGTCCCGGGCGGCCGTCGTGTAGGGCGGGTCGGCCGGCTCGACCAGTGCGACGGACGTCTCCAGGTCGAGCTCCCGGACGAGGTAGCTGCGCCCCTGGTGCAGGTGGACGGCGCCGGTGTGGACGGTGGTGTGGGCGGCCGCGGCGTCCACGGTGCCCAGCAGCCGGCCGGTCGGGGCCTCGACGATCTGCACCGGGCTGCCGCCGCTGCCGCGCAGGTCGACGGCGTCGGCGGCCCGTTCGCGGCGGGTCCAGTACCAGGAGCCGCCGCGTCGGCGGAGCAGCCCGCGCCGCTCAAGGACGGGCAGCAGCGGGCCGGTGGACGGGCCGAACAGCTCCAGGTCGGCGTCGGTGATCGGGAGTTCGGCGGCGGCCGCGCACAGGTGCGGGGCGAGGACGTGCGGGTTGTCCGGGTCGAGCACGGTGGCCTCGACGGGGGTGGCGAAGAGGGCCTCCGGGTGGTGCACCAGGTAGGTGTCCAGCGGGTCGTCCCGCGCGATCAGGACGGCGAGCGCGCCCTGGGCCTCGCGACCGGCCCGGCCGGCCTGCTGCCAGAGCGAGGCCCGGGTGCCGGGGTAGCCGGCCATCAGGACGGCGTCGAGGCCGGAGATGTCGACGCCGAGTTCGAGGGCGGAGGTGGAGGCGAGGCCGAGCAGCCGGCCGGTGTGCAGCGCACGTTCGAGGGCCCGGCGCTCGTCGGCGAGGTAGCCGCCGCGGTAGGCGGCCACGCGGTCGGCGAGCGGCCTGCCGAGCTGGTCCTGGGTCTGGAGGGCGACGAGCTCGGCGGCCCGGCGGGAGCGGACGAAGACGACGGTGCGGGTCTGCTGCTCGACCAGGTCGGTCAGCAGGTGGGCCGCCTCGGCGGTGGCGGTCCGGCGGACGGGGGCACCGTGCTCACCGACGTTCTCGGTGAGCGGCGGCTCCCAGAGGCCGAAGACCATCGGGCCGCGCGGTGAGGCGTCCTCGGTGACCGCCCGGGCCGGCAGCCCGGTCAGCCGGCGCGCGGTGGCGGCCGGGTCGGCGGTGGTGGCGGAGGCGAGCAGGAAGGTGGGGGAGGAGCCGTACCGGGCACAGATCCGGCGCAGCCGACGCAGCACCTGGGCGACGTGTGAGCCGAACACGCCCCGGTAGCTGTGGCACTCGTCGACGACCACGTAGCGGAGCGTCTTGAGGAAGGTGGACCAGCGGGCGTGGGCGGGCAGGATGCCGCGGTGGAGCATGTCGGGGTTGGTGAGTACGTACGAGGCGTACTGGCGCACCCATTCGCGTTCCTCCGGCGGCGTGTCGCCGTCGTAGAGCGCGGCGCGGACCCTGGGCGGGGCGAGTTCGGCGGCGCGGCGGCGCTGGTCGGCGGCGAGCGCCTTGGTCGGGGCCAGGTAGAGCGCGGTGGCGCCGCGTCCGTTCCGGGCCTCGGTGCCGTCCAGCAGATCGCTCAGGACCGGAGCCAGATAGCCGAGCGACTTGCCCGAGGCGGTTCCTGTGGCGATCACCACGGAATGGCTGGTTTTGGCCAGGTTCATGGCTTCCGCCTGGTGCGCCCAGGGCTGTTCCACGCCGAGGTCGTGGGCGGCGGCCACGACCTCCGGACGGATCGAGTCGGGCCACGGCGAATAACGGGCAGGCCGGGCGGGAAGGTGCTCCGTATGGGTGAGCCGGTCCGACCGCCCCCGGGTGGCGGACAGGGTCGCGAGCAGTGCCTCGGGCAGGCTGTGACGGGGCGGCATGGGGACCCAGTGTGTCACCGGCGTGACGGAGAATCGTTGTAAGCCATCGTGCGGGCATGGTCGCAGGTGGTTGAATGTGGCCGTGACGGCCGTACGGCCGTGGGTCGCAGCGCCGAGGCTTGCCGCGTGTTGGCTGGCGCGCCCGGGCTCGCGACCATGCGGTTGCGGCTGTCCGGCCGGAGATCGCACATGACGTAGCAAGGCAAGGTGCTGGAGGTTCCGTGGACCTGTCCCTGTCGACCCGTACAGTCGGCGATCGCACGGTCGTCGAGGTTGGCGGCGAGATCGATGTGTACACCGCCCCGAAGCTGCGTGAGCAGTTGGTCGAGCTCGTCAACGACGGCAACTACCACCTCGTCGTCGACATGGAGGGCGTGGACTTCCTCGACTCGACCGGCCTCGGTGTGCTGGTGGGCGGTCTCAAGCGCGTGCGTGCCCATGAGGGTTCGCTTCGGCTGGTGTGCAACCAGGAGCGCATCCTGAAGATCTTCCGCATCACCGGCCTGACCAAGGTCTTCCCGATCCACACCTCGGTGGACGACGCGGTCAACTCGACCGACTGACGTGGCCGGGCCGGCCTCCGGGCCGGCCCGCCCGATCCATGCGTCCGGCGTGCCGGGGCCGCGGTTCGGCCCCGGCTGTCCCGGCCGCCTCCGAGCCGGTTGGTGCCGGCTCATAGGGGCCGCATGCCCGGCCCCGGTCGGACACCCCGAGGGGGAATGATGGCAACCGTCGAACTTCGATTCAGTGCGCTTCCCGAGCACGTGCGTACGGCCCGGCTGGTCGCCGCGGCCGTGGCCAGACGAGCCGGGGTCGACGAGTCGGTGCTCGACGAGGTGCGGCTCGCCGTGGGCGAGGCCTGCTCCCGTGCCGTCGGCCTGCACCAGCGCGGTGGGATCACCGGCACGGTCCGGGTGGCGCTCAAGGACGAGGAGAAGCGTTTCCTCATCGAGGTCGAGGACGAGGCGGGCCCCGCCACCGCCCCGGCCCACGCCGCGGCAGAGGGCGCCGATCCGGACGAGGACACCCTGGGCCTTGCGGTGATCACCGGCCTGGTCGAGGACCTGGAGGTCGCCGACGGCGCCGAGGGCGGCGTGATCCGGATGAGCTGGCCGGTCTCGGTCGACGCCGTCACGGTCTGAGGCGCTCTCCGCTCACCGGGGTGGTCGCGCGCGACCCTCATGTCCAGAACTTGCGCTCGGACGGCTGCTGGTTCGGCGGCGTCCGCACGCTGCTCGCGCCTGCGTTCGCGACGGTGCGTTCGCGACTGCGCCCGTGCTGCCTTTCGCTCTCGCACGCGGCTGCCTCTTCACGTGTTCCACGGGTCCATTCCCCGGGAACGTGTTGACAAATTGTTGAGCCTGGCGGTTCGCTGCTTCCGGCACGACCGGGTCCGATCGAAGATCGGATCTGTCGCGGAAGAGGAAAGCCATGCGGATCCGCATTCTGTGGCCGGCCGGGCAGGCCACCGCCGCGCTCGACCCCACGCCCACGAGCGAGGCGCTCTGGGACGCGCTTCCGATCAGTTCGTCGGCGAGCCTCTGGGGCGAGGAGGTCTACTTCGGCACGCCCGTCAGCGTGCCGCGCGAGGGAGGGGCTCGGCAGGTCGTCGAGCCGGGCACGGTCGCGTTCTGGACGGACGGCGACAGCCTCGCGCTGCCCTACGGGCCGACGCCGATCTCGCGCGGTGACGAATGCCGGCTGGCGAGCCCGTGCAACGTCCTCGGCGCGCTGGACGGGGACGCCCAGGTGCTGCGGACGGTCCGTGCGGGCGACCCGATCCGCGTCGAGCGCGCCTGATCGGAGCCTCTCCGGGCCTGACCGCGCGCGGTTCCGGAGGCATCCCCGGGCCGTTCCCGGTTCCGCTCCTCCGAACCGGCGCGGTCCCGCGTCCTCGGACCGGGCCGGGACCTGCCCGGGACCCCGGCGGGACCCGGCCCGGACCCGGGGCCGGGCGCCGGCGGTCGGTGGAGGAGCGGGAGCGGGAACCGGGGGTCCGTCGGCGGCCGTGTAGGTTCGCAGTTCGACGACCCAAGACGACCGAAACCGAAAGGCCTCTCCCGGTGAACAAGCGACTGCTGGCCGTACCCGCGCTCGGCGCGCTGCTCGCGTTCGGCGCCGTCGGCTGCGGCGACGACAACACCAAGCAGCTGGAGTCCTGGGCGGCGAACGTCTGCGGCGCGGCCAAGGACCCGATCGCCCAGGCCCAGACCGCGCTCGCGGACACCGGTCAGGTGAAGACCGGCGAGGCGCCCGCCGACCTGCAGAAGCGCCTCTCGGCGGACATCGCGCGTCTGGCCAAGACCAACCAGGACATCGCCGCGGCGATCGACTCCGCCGGGGCGCCCAAGGTGGACGACGGCGCGACGATCCAGAAGGACACCGTCGCCGAGCTGAACAAGGCGGCGGACGGCTACCTGGAGGTCCAGAAGAAGCTGGACGCCGTGTCCAACGCGGACCAGTCGAAGTTCGCGGACGGTCTCCGCAGCGTGGCGGACCAGATCCAGCAGCTGGCCTCGCTCTCCACCCAGGCGCAGGCCAAGCTGCAGCGCGGCGAGCTCGGTGCCGCGATGGCGAAGCAGGAGGGTTGCAAGCCCGGCTCGGCCGCGGCGGCTCCGACCGCCGGCGCCGGCGGTTCCCCGGCCACGGGCTCGCCGGCCACCGGCTCCCCGGCGCCGGGAGCGACGGACCAGGCCGCCACGCCGGCCCCGTCCGGCTCGGCGCCCGGCGCACCTGCCACCACCCCCGCGGCCACCACCCCGGCGGCCGCTTCCGCGACGACCCCGGCCCCCACGGCGAGCTGATCCTCGCGAGTCGAGCCCTCGCGGGCCGATTCCCCGGTCGGCTCGCCCGAGGAACCGGCCCGCGACATCAGCCGGGACCCGATCGACCGAGCCGCCGCAACGGCAGACGGTCAGGCCGACGGCTGCATACAGACGGTCAGACCGACGGACCGCAGGCCGACGGGCCGGCCGAGCGGGGGAGCGCGGGCGGCGGCCGGGGGACAATGGCGGGGTGATCAGTAGCCCCGTTCTCGACCCGACCCGCCTCGCCAAGCTGCGCGAGGCGCTGCTCGCCGCCTCGTTCACCGCAGACGGCTGCCTCGACCTGCTCGGGCCCACCGGCTATGCGGCGCTGGCCCGCAGTGAGGCGGTCCCGGCGCTGCGCGCGACCCGCGGCGGCAGCCCGCTGGAGACGCTGGTGCGGCTGTTCCTGCTGCAGCAGCCCGTGCCGTACAAGGCGGCCGCCGCCGCGCTGCCGGTCGAGGACTGCCTGGCCGACGGCTGGCTCCGCCCGGACGGCGATCTGGTGCGCGCCACCGTCGACGTCCGCCCGTACGCCAACGAGGTCGCCGGCCTGCCCAGTTCGGACGCCTGGGTGGTCTCGGACCTGGGCTGCGCGGTCGGCGGCGCGGGCGGTATCGGCTCCGGCGAGACCGCGCACGGCGTGGCCCGCCGGGACCTGGTGCTCGGCGTGGGGGGCGCGTCCACCACGCTGGCCAACATCACCGTGCGTCGACCAATCCGGGCGGCGCTCGACCTCGGTTCGGGCTCCGGCGTGCAGGCGCTGCACGCCGCCCGGCACGCCCAGCGGGTCACCGCGACCGACCTCAACCCACGGGCGCTGCGGTTCACCGAACTGACCCTGGCGCTCTCCGGGTTCGAGAACACCGACACCGCTGCCGGCAGCCTCTTCGAGCCGGTCGGGGAGCGGCGGTTCGACCTGATCGTCTCCAACCCGCCGTTCGTGATCTCGCCGGCCGGCCGGTTCACCTACCGTGACGGCGGGATGGCCGGCGACGACCTCTGCCGCAACCTGGTCCGCTCGGCCGCCGACCACCTGGAGCCCGGCGGCTACTGCCAGCTGCTGGCCAACTGGCAGCACGTCAAGGGTGAGGACTGGCACGAGCGGCTGGCCGGCTGGGTCGCGGGCACCGGCCTGGACGCCTGGATCGTCCAGCGCGAGGTCCAGGACGTGGCCCAGTACGCCGAGTTGTGGCTGCGCGACGGCGGCGACCACCGCGGCCCCGGCGGCGACTACCAGGCCCGGTACGGGGAGTGGCTGGACGCCTTCGAGGCGGGCCGGGTCGAGGGCATCGGCTTCGGGTGGATCACGCTGCGGGCGAGCGGCGCCGAGCGGCCGACCGTCCGGGTGGAGGAGTGGCCGCACCCGGTCGAGCAGCCGCTCGGCCCGCACATCGAGGAGTGGTTCGACCGGCAAGACTTCCTGCGGACGCACGACGACGCGGGGCTGCTGGCCGCCCGGTACGTGCTGGCCGACGAGGTGGTCCAGGAGCAGGTCGGCGAGCCCGGCGCGGAGGACCCGGAGCACGTGATCCTGCGGCACAACCGCGGCATGCGGCGTGCGACCAAGGTGGACACGGTGGGCGCCGGGTTCGTCGGGGTCTGCGACGGCACGCTGTCGGCCGGCGAGATCGTGGACGCCATCGCGCAGCTGCTCGGTGAGGACCGCGTGGTGCTGCGCGACCGGGTGCCGGAGTCGCTGCGGCTGCTCACCGAGCAGGGCTTCATCCAGCCGGTCGCCTGATCGGCCGATCGTTTCGAGGCCCGGGCTGTCCGCAGCCCGGGCCACCTGCAGCCCGGGCCACCCGCGGTTCAGGCTGTCCGCAGCCCGGGCCACCGACAGCCCGGGCCGCCGACAGCCCTCGGTCTGCCCGTCCTCGCGAGGCGCGGGCAGGCCATTCGGGTTCATCTCGCGGTGGCCCCCGATTTGCCCGGCAGTCGTCGAACGTCTGTCCCTCGTTGGCCGTCGACTGTGAGGCTCTGTCCACAGGCTGTGGACAGAGCTGGGGGCGAGGGGTGGAGCCGACGACGGCGACGGTGGGCGGCGCGGTGCTCGCGCTCTTCGGGGGCGCGCTGCTGCTCTGGTGCGCCGCTGAAGTGCGCCTTCGTCACCGGCTGCGGCGGCGCGGCGTGCCGGCGGTGGCCACCGTGGTGGCCGAGATCGATGCGCACGGCGAACTCGACAGCGCGCCGCTGCTCTCCTTCTCCGCCCTGGCCGCGGTCGGCGGGCCCGGTGCCGCCCGCTGCTCCGAGGCGGTGATCACCCGGCCGCGTGGCCACACCCCGCTCCGCCGTCCGCCTGGCCTGGTGCCGGGGGCCTCCGTCCGGGTCGCCTATGACCCGCGCCGCCCGAACCGCGTGGTGCTGGCAGTGGCAGAGACCGGCCGGGTCGCTCTGACGGATCTGCTGTGGGCGGCGCTCGGCGCCGGCTGCCTGGCCGCGGGCGCCGTCCTACTGGCGGCCGTAGCCACCCGCTGAGCCGTACCCGGGTACCCGCCCCCGGCCAGCCCCCACCCCGCCGTCCTCGGCCACCACCCGCAGCCCTCTGCCGCCGCGGGCCGAGGCGCTGGCCACCCCTACCCCCGACGCCGCACCCCTACCACCGCCATCGCGCCCGTACCACCGCCACCGCCCCGGCCGCCGGTGCGGCGAATTTCCGTTGACAGATCTTGAAATCCGTCATTCCATCCTTCGAAACCCGCCGAAGCCCCCCTCCACGGGGCGCGATCCTCCATCATCGGGTTACCGTTCGAGTGGCGTCGGTCGGCCTTGCCGGTGAAAAAGCAGGATCCGTCCGTTTGACAAGGGTGGCCGGGGTACGGTCACACTCCGCTGGTGGGGTCGTCGTACAGCGGCAGCCCCGGGACGGTGGAGGGGTCGGGCGGAGCGCAGCCCGTGCTGCCAGCGCCGACCAGCTCACATAACGACCGGGAGAGAAGAGCGAAGGTGTCCCCGAGCAGCGAGACCGCGCACGGACAGCGACTCGTCATTGTCGAGTCGCCGGCCAAGGCGAAGACGATCAAGGGCTACCTGGGCCCCGGCTACATCGTCGAGGCGAGCGTCGGGCACATCCGGGACCTGCCCAGCACGGCGGCCGAGGTCCCGGACAAGTACACGGGCGAGGTGCGCCGCCTCGGCGTGGACGTCGACCACGACTTCGCTCCCATCTACGTCGTCAACGCTGACAAGAAGTCCCAGGTCAGCAAGTTGAAGTCGCTGCTCGCGGAGTCCGACGAGCTCTTCCTCGCCACCGATGAGGACCGCGAGGGCGAGGCCATCGCGTGGCACCTCCAGCAGGTCCTGAAGCCCAAGGTGCCGGTGCACCGCATGGTGTTCCACGAGATCACCAAGTCGGCGATCCAGGAGGCCGTGGCCAACCCGCGCGAGCTGAACCAGCGCCTGGTCGACGCCCAGGAGACCCGCCGGATCCTCGACCGCCTCTACGGCTTCGAGGTCTCGCCGGTGCTGTGGAAGAAGGTCATGCCGAAGCTCTCGGCCGGCCGCGTGCAGTCGGTCGCGACCCGCCTGGTGGTCGAGCGCGAGCGCGAGCGGATGGCCTTCCGCACCGCTTCCTACTGGGACCTGGTCGGCACCTTCGGCACCGGCCGCACCCCGGCCGACGCCGCCAACCCGGAGACCTTCGGCGCCCGCCTCTCCGCCGTCGACGGCAAGCGGATCGCCAGCGGCCGCGACTTCGGCCCGGACGGCCGGCTGAAGGCGAGCAGCACCAACACCCTGCACCTGGACGAGCAGGCCGCCCGCGCGCTGGCCGCCGCCCTGGAGCAGACCGCGTTCAGCGTCCGCAGCGTCGAGTCCAAGCCCTACCGCCGCTCGCCGTACGCGCCGTTCCGCACCACCACGCTGCAGCAGGAGGCCAGCCGCAAGCTGGGCTTCGGCGCCAAGCGGACCATGCAGGTGGCCCAGAAGCTGTACGAGAACGGCTTCATCACCTATATGCGTACCGACTCGACGACGCTCTCGGACACCGCTGTCACGGCCGCCCGCGCGCAGGTCACCCAGCTCTACGGCGCCGACTACCTGCCGGACGCCCCGCGCACCTACGCCAGCAAGGTGAAGAACGCGCAGGAGGCGCACGAGGCCGTCCGCCCGTCCGGCGACCGCTTCCGCACCCCGGCCGAGACCGGTCTGACCGGTGACGACTTCCGGCTCTACGAGCTGATCTGGATGCGCACCGTCGCCTCCCAGATGAAGGACGCGGTCGGCCAGTCCGTCACCGTCAAGGTCGGCGGCCGCGCCTCGGACGGCCGGGACGCCGAGTTCTCCGCCTCCGGCAAGATCATCACCTTCCACGGCTTCCTCAAGGCCTACGTCGAGGGCGCGGACGACCCGAACGCCGAGCTCGACGACCGCGAGCGCCGGCTGCCGCAGGTCTCCGAGGGCGACCCGCTGGCCGCCGAGCAGCTCACCCCGGAGGGCCACGCGACCAAGCCGCCGGCCCGCTACACCGAGGCGTCGCTGGTCAAGGAGCTGGAAGACCGGGAGATCGGCCGCCCCTCCACCTACGCCTCGATCATCGACACGATCATCGGCCGCCGCTACGTCTTCAAGAAGGGGACGGCGCTGGTGCCGTCGTTCCTCTCCTTCGCCGTGGTCAACCTGCTGGAGAAGCACTTCGGCCGGCTGGTCGACTACGACTTCACCGCGAAGATGGAGGACGACCTCGACCGGATCGCCGCCGGTGAGGCGCAGTCCGTCCCGTGGCTGAAGCGCTTCTACTTCGGCGAGGGCGAGGGCCACGCGACCGGCGGCGCCGCCGAGGCCGGCAACGGCGACGGCGACCACCTGGGCGGCCTGAAGGAACTGGTCACCGACCTCGGCGCGATCGACGCCCGGGAGATCAGCTCGTTCCGGATCAGCGACGACATCACCCTGCGGGTCGGCCGCTACGGCCCGTACGTCGAGCGCGCCTCCGCCGTCGAGGGCGAGCCGGGCCAGCGCGCCGACATCCCGGACGACCTGCCGCCGGACGAGCTCACCGTCGAGCTGGCCGAGGAGCTGCTGGCCAGCCCGAGCGGCGACTACGAGCTCGGACCGGACCCGGTGAGCGGCAACATGCTGGTCGCCAAGAAGGGCCGCTTCGGTCCGTACGTGACCGAGATCCTGCCGGAGGGCACGCCCAAGACCGGCAAGAACGCCGTGAAGCCGCGCACCGCCTCGCTGCTCAAGACGATGTCGCTGGACACCGTCACGCTGGACGACGCGCTGAAGCTGCTCTCGCTGCCGCGCGTGGTCGGCGTCGACGCGGAGGGCGTGGAGATCACCGCGCAGAACGGCCGGTACGGCCCGTACCTCAAGCGCGGCACCGACTCCCGCTCGCTCGCCGACGAGGAGCAGATGTTCACGGTCACCCTGGAGGAGGCCCTGGCCATCTACGCGCAGCCCAAGCAGCGCGGGCGGGCCGCCGCCGCCCCGCCGCTCAAGGAGCTGGGCACCGACCCGGTCAGCGAGCGCCCAGTGGTGGTCAAGGACGGCCGCTTCGGCCCGTACGTCACCGACGGCGAGACCAACGCCACGCTGCGCAAGGACGACGACGTCGAGACCATCACGCCGGAGCGCGGCTACGAGCTCCTGGCGGAGAAGCGGGCGCGCGGTCCGGTGAAGAAGACCGCCAAGAAGGCCCCGGCGAAGAAGGCGGCCGCCAAGAAGACGGCCGCCAAGACCGCCGCGACCAAGACGGCGGCGAAGAAGACCGCGGCCAAGAAGACGACCACGGCCAAGGCGACCGCGAAGAAGACGGCCGCCAAGAAGACCGCGGCGAGCAGGTCCGCGACGAGCGAGTCCGCGACGAGCGAGACCGCCACGGACGAGGGCTGATCCGCCCGCGTCGGCGGAACCCCGGGCCCGCGCCCCTCCCTCCCCGGGAGAGGTGCGGGCCCGCGGCCGTCGGGGAGCCGTGCGGACTGCGTCACAACCCTGCAATGACCGGTATCCGGAGGCCCGCTCCCCTCTTTTCCGGCCTGCCCCGACCGCTACGCTGACCGTATGACGAGCGAGGAGCAGCCCACCCCCAGCGCCCCCGCGGCCGCGAGACCCGGCACGCCCGACCTCCTGGAGGTCGTGCCCGCCGGAACCCCCGGTGAGCGGGCCCGCGCGCTGCTGCGGCTGCGCCCGTACCGGCGGCTCTGGACCACCCAGCTGATCGGCGGCACCGCCGACCGGCTCGGGTTCCTGGTGCTGCTCGCGCTGACCGTGATCGCCGCCGCCCTCGGCGGCCAGTTCGGCGACCTGCCGCGCAACCTCGCCTTCGCGGTCGCCGCGGTCTTCGCCGCCCGATTGGCCGCCACCGGGCTGGTCGGCGTCGCCCTGCTCGGCCCGGTGCACGGGCTGCTCGCCGGAAAGCTGGACCGCCGCTGGACGCTCTTCGGTGCGGACGCGCTGCGGGCCGTGCTGGTCGGCCTCGCACCGTGGTGGATCGTCTGGCTGAGCTCCGGCCCCAGGCCGTCCGCCGCCGCGACGTACGTGCTGCTCGGCACCGTCTTCGTGACCGGCGCCGCCGAGCGGGTCTGGGCGATCGCCAAGGCCGCCGCCGTGCCGGGCCTGCTCCCCCCGGCCAACCCGTACGCACCGGCCGCCGAGCAGCGCCCGTCCGCCGCGGACCTGGACACCGTCCGGACGCTGGACCGCCGCACCGGCTGGGGCACCGTGCCCCTGGCCGCCACCGCGCTGGTCGCGCTCACCCTGGTCAACAACGTCTTCGCGGCGCTCGGCTCGGACTGGCTGCGCGCCCACCAGACCACCTTCGCCGCGCTCGGTGCGGCCGCCCTGTTCGCCGTCTCGGCCGTCCGGGTCTACCTGCAGCAGCTGCCCGGCGGCCCGGTGGCCGTCGCCCCGCACTCCCCGCTCCAGGGCCTGCGCGCGCCGACCGACTCCACGCCCGGCCCCGCACTGCGCAAGGGCCGCACCGGCTCCGCCCCCTACTTCACCTTCGCGGTCGCCGCCGGGTACGCCTCGATGGCGGGCGTCGCCGCGCTCGCGCTGCTGACCGCCGCCGAGCACCGCGCCGGGCCGATCGGCTACGGCCTGCTGGTGCTGGCCGCCGTCGGCGTCCCGGCGCTCGGCGTCCGGATGACCAGGGCGACCCTGCCCGCGCTCTCCCGCCGCCGGCTGCTCGCGCTCGCGCTGCTGGTCGAGGGCGTCGCGCTGATCCTCGCGGGCCTGGTGCTGAACTTCGTGCTCGTCCTGCTGCTGACCGTGCTGGCGGCGCTGGCCGCCGGGATCGTCGTCTCGACCGGGCGCACCCTGCTCGCCCAGGAGGTCGAGGAGGCCCGGCTGCCGAAGGTCACCGAGCACCTGTTCGCGGTGTTGCGGGCCGTGGTGGCCGCCGCGCTGGTCGTCGTCCCGCTGATCGCCGCCGCCTACGGGAACGTCGCGTTCGGCACGGTCGAGCCCGGCTCGTTCACCTTCATCCACGGCGGTGCGGCCCTCGCGGTGGCCACCGCGGGCCTGCTCACCCTGGTGCTCGCCGCCGTCGTGCTGCTCAAGACCGACGACCGCCGGGGCATCGCGCCGTTCGGTCGGGACCTGCTGGACGCCGTCCGCGGCGGTGCCGGCCTCCCGCCGCACCGGACGACCGGTACCGGCTTCTTGATCGCGCTGGAGGGCGGCGACGGCGCCGGCAAGTCCACCCAGGCGCAGGCGCTCGCCGAGTGGATCCGCGGCAAGGGCCACGAAGTGGTGCTCACCCGCGAGCCCGGCGGCAGCCCGGTCGGCCAGCGGCTGCGCGGCCTCGTCCTGGACGTCGCCAACACCGGCCTCTCGCACCGCGCCGAGGCGCTGATCTACGCCGCCGACCGCGCCGAGCACGTCGAGAACGTGATCCGGCCCGCGCTCGCCCGCGGCGCGGTGGTGATCACCGACCGCTACATGGACTCCTCCATCGCCTACCAGGGCGCCGGCCGCGACCTGGCCGCGACCGAGGTGGCCCGGATCTCGCGCTGGGCGATCGGCGGGCTGCTGCCCGACCTGACCGTCGTCCTGGACGTGGACCCGACCAAGGCCCGGGAGCGGTTCACCGAGGCGCTGGACCGGCTGGAGTCCGAGCCGACCGAGTTCCACCAGCGGGTTCGCGCGGGCTTCCTCGCGCTGGCGGCCGCCGACCCGGCCCGCTACCTGGTCGTCGACGGCAGCCAGCAGCCCGGCTTCGTCACCACGGCGATCCGCCACCGGCTCGACCGCGAGCTGCCGCTCTCCGAGCAGGAGAAGGCCGCCCGCGTCGAGCAGGAGCGGCTCGCCCGCGAGGAGGCGGAGCGCCGCGCGGCCGAGGAGGCGCGGAAGAAGGCCGAGGCCGAGGCCGCCGAGCGCAAGCGGCAGGAGCTGCTGGAGCAGCTCCGGGCCGAGCAGGCGGAGAAGGAGCGGCTGGCGAAGGAGGAGGCCGAGCGCAAGGCCGCGGAGGCGGCGCGCAAGGCGGCCGAGGAGGCCCGGCGCAAGGCGGAGGAGGAAGCCCGCCGGCGTGCCGAGGAGGAGGCGAAGCTGCGCGCGGCCGAGGAGGCGCGGCTGGCCGCCGAGGCCGCCGAGCGCAAGCGGCTCGCCGAGGAGGCCGCCGCGCAGGCGGAGCTCCAGCGGCAGCGGGAGCTGCAGCGCGAGGAGCAGCGCCGTCGTGCCGAGGAGGCACTGCAGCGGGCCGAGGAGGCCCGGCTGGCGCAGGCCGCGGCGCTGGCGGCGGCGGCTGCCGCTGCGGCGGAGGCGGCCGAGCGGGCGGAGCGGGCGGCTGCTGCCGCGGCTCCGGCGCCGTCCGCGGCTCCGGCTCCGGCTCCGGCTCCGGCTCCGGCTCAGACGCCCGGTGACGCGGTGACCACCGAGCTGCGGGTGGTGAAGGAGCGGGGCGCCGACGACGCCACGCAGGAGATCTCCGAGCGGGACCGCCGGGCGGCCGTCCGGGCCGCCGAGGCGGCTGCGGCCGGCGAGGCTGCGGCTCGGGCCGGTGGGTCTCGGGCCGGTGGTGCCCCGGAGGTCGACGCGACGGCCAAGCTGCCGGTCGTGCCCGGTGCGCCGGTGCCCCCGGCGGCGCCGACGACTCCCGCGGCGGCGGACGAGACGGCCGTGCTGCCCCGGATCCCCGCGACGGACACCGACCGTGCCGCCACCGACCGGACCGAGGTGCTGCCCCGGATCGAGTCGGCCGGCCAGGCAGGCCAGGCCGGTCAGGCCGGCCGGGTGCCGCCGGGTCTCTGGCGGGACGAGCCGGCCGGGCGCGCCGCCCAGGAGCAGCCGGTCGACACCACGCGCGAGCTGCCCGTGGTCGACGACGACGAGGAACAGCAGCCGGCCGCCGAGCCGCGGCCCCGGCCCTCCTGGGCCGAGGAGACGCCGATGGACGACCTGCCGAGCCTCACCGACACCCTGCTCGGCTCGCGTGACGAGTGGGTCCGTTGGGAGCAGGGCGGCGCCACGGAGTCCGGCCCCCGTGACCCGCGTGTCAGCTACGGCGCCGGTACGGCGGACCAGGGCGGTCGGCCGGGTGAACCCGGTCAGCCCGCTCAGCCCGGTCAGGGCGACCGCGGGGAGGACGGCACCGGGGACAAGGGCAAGGGCCGGCGCTGGCGGCGCCGGGGCTGACCCGGCGTAGCACCGGAGGCCGGCGCCCGAGGGTCGGCAGTAGGACCGGAGGCCGGTGGCCCGACGTCGGAGGCCGGACGTCGGAGGCCGGACGTCGGAGGCCGGACGTCGGAGGCCGGACGAGCCGAGACGGTGGTGGGCGGTGCGGTCGGGGCGTGGTGCTCCGGCGGCACCGCCCGCTGTCGTTCCCGCCACGTATGCTCGACGGCGGAAACCGCCCCGGGTCGTGTGCCCGGGGCACGGCGGCCACCGGGGCGGCGCGGGCACGGCAGACGGGCCGGCCCGGGCCGGGCGCGGAGTCCGCACCAGGATTCCGCGGGGCCGATCCGCACGGCCGAGTTCGCGCGGGGCAGCCCGCGTAGGGCGGCCCGCGCAGGGCGATCAGCACGAGGCAGCAGTCCGTACGAGGTGGCTCGTACCGAGCTTGGGAGCAGCAGTGGCCGTCTGGGACGACCTGGTGGGCCAGGAGCGGGTGGTCGAGCAGCTGACCGCCGCCGCCCGTGCGGCCGGGGCCACGGTCGCCGCCGGGCGCGGAGCGGCGCCCGAGCCGGGCGGCAACGCCTCGCTGATGACGCACGCCTGGCTGTTCACCGGACCGCCCGGGGCCGGTCAGACCACCGCCGCCCGCGCCTTCGCCGCCGCCCTCCAGTGCACCAGCCCGGACCTCGCGCTCGGCGGCACGCCCGGCTGCGGCTTCTGCGACGGCTGCCACACCGTGATGGCGGGCAGCCACGCCGACGTGAAGTACGTCCGTACCGACGGCCTGTCGATCGGCGTCGGCGACATGCGCGACCTGGTGCTGCGCGCGTCCAGCTACCCGACCGGCGGCCGCTGGTCGGTGATCCTGGTCGACGCCGCCCACCGCCTCACCGAGGCCGCCGCCAACGCCCTGCTGAAGGGCGTCGAGGAACCGTCCCCGCGCACCGTCTGGCTGCTCTGCGCGCCCTCCGTGCAGGACGTGCTGCCCACCATCCGCTCGCGCTGCCGGCTGTTGGTGCTGCGCCAGCCCGCCGCCGAGGCCGTCGCCGACATGCTGGTCCGGCGGGACGGCGTCGACCCGGAGACCGCCCGGCTGGCCGCGCTCGCCGGGCAGGGGGACATCGAGCGCTCCCGCCGCCTCGCCGTGGACGACCAGGCCCGCACCCGGCGCACCGAGGTGCTGCGGATCCCGCTGGAGGTCTCCGACATCGGCGGCTGCCTGGCGGCCGCCCAGCGTCTCGTCGACACCGCGAAGGCCGACGCCGAGGCGCTCGCCGAGACCCAGGACGCCAAGGAGACCGACGACCTCAAGGCCGCGTACGGCGCGGCCGAGGGCGGCAAGGCCCCGCGCGGCATGGCGGGGGCGGTCAAGGAGCTGGAGAAGCGGCAGAAGAGCCGCGCTACCCGGACCCGCCGGGAGACGCTCGGCGTCGCCCTGCTGGACCTGCTCGGTTTCTACCGGGACGTGCTCGCCCTGCAGCTCGGTTCGGCCGGTGCGCTGTCCAACGAGGACCAGCGGCAGGCGCTGAACCGGGTCGCCCAGGCCGGTCCGCCGGAGAGCACGCTGCGGCGGATCGAGGCCGTGCTGGCCTGCCGGCAGGCGCTGGACCGCAACGTCGACCCGCTGCTCGCGGTGGAGGCGATGACGGTCGCGCTGCGGGCGGGCTGAAGCGCGAGCGGGCGGCGTCCCGCAGGACGCCGGTCCCCGGTGCGCTCCGGGCAGGTCGCGGGCCCGTGACGGCGGCACCGGGTAGGGCTTCCCGCGCTAGCCGCACGTCCCACCTTCGAGTGAACGGGTTGTACGCGCCGCGCACACCCGCGTGTGACCGCCGGGTCGTCTTGCACGCTGGGGCCGACTGCGCCCCGACGGCGGGGCCGTCGCGTCCCGTCCGGCACCGGCCCCCACCGGTGGCCCGGCCCTCCTCCCGAGGCGGTGCGTCCCATGGTCCGTTCGCTCCTCGTCATCCCCCTGCTCGCCGCCGCCGCGGGCGGTGTCTGGCTGGCCCGCGGCGCCCTGCTGCGCTGGCGCGACCTGCGGGCCGCGGAGACCTACGAGCTGACCGGTGACCAGCGGCCGATGCTGATGCGGGCGGCCGGCGCGATGGTCTGCGGCGTCTTCGTCACGCTGCTCACCGTGCTGACGGCGCTGGGGACGTTCGGGGTGTTCGGGTCGTCGGAGTCGCGGTCCGGGGCCGCCGAGCTGGCCGTGGACCCCGCCGACGGCACCGCCGCCGCGGGCGGGCGGCAGGCGGCGCCCCCGGCGGCCGACGGCGCGCCGGCCACCGCGCCCGCACCCGCTCCCGCCGCCGTGCCCGCCGTGCCCGCCGCTGCGTCCGCCCCGGGCGCCGCCCCGGCGGCCGCGCCGGTGACCAGCCGGTTCGACAGCGTCGGCCACCCCGGCGGCGGCGAGCTGCTGCAGTCCGCCGTCCTGGGGCCGGACGGACACCCGCGCAACGTCCGGGTCTGGCTGCCGGCCCAGTACGCCAAGGAGCCGAACGCCCGGTTCCCCGTGGTCGTGATGCAGGCCGCCACCCCGCGGAAGACCGCCGACGCCGAGGTCCCCGACGTGTTCGAGGGCCTGAGCTCGGCCGTGCAGACCGGCAAGGCCCGCCCGTTCATCCTGGTCGCCCCCGAGGCGCCGAACGGCACCGAGCACCCCTGCGACCTGGTCGCCGCCGCGCCGCAGGCCGTCGCCGACGACGCCGCGCTGCGCACCACCATCGCGGCCTCCTTCCGGACCCTGCCGCCCGGCCCGGCCTCCTGGGGCACGCTCGGGGTGGAGGGCGGCGCGCCCTGCGCCGCGGCCGCCGGTCTGGCGCGCCCCGACCTGTACGGCGCGGCCGCCGCCGTCTCCGGCCGGTTCGACACCGCCGCGCTCGCCCTGACCGGAGCCGAGGCCCCCGCCAACGCCGCCCCCAAGCTGTTGCTGGCCGCCGCCAAGGGCGACGCCGCGGGGCTGGACGCCGCCCGCAAGCTGCAGGCCGCGCTGCGCGGCGGGACCGGCGCGGCGGCCCGCGCCGACGTGCGGATCTCCGAGAACGTCCAGGACTACACGCCGGACCGGGAGCGGCTGCGACTGGTCCGGCAGGCGGTGCAGTACCTGGCCGAGACCCTGGCCAAGGCGTCCTGAGCAGGGCCGCGGCGAGGACTACGCTTCGACGTACCCGGGGTGCCGGCACCGGCCGCGCCCCTGCACCCGAGGGGGAGCGGATGAGGGCAGAGCGGGACCGGCACACGACGGCGGTGGCCGCGCTGCTGGCGGCGGCCGGGCTGCTGCTCGGCGGGTGCTCCTCCGCCGCGTCGACCACCGCGTCCACTCCCGGCTCCGCCTCGTCGGACACGGTCGGGTCGACGGCCGCCCAGGGCCCGGCGGCCGGCGGAGGGCCGTCCTCGGCTGCCGCGGCGGCGTCGGCCTCGGGGACGCCGGCGGGGGACGCCCGGCCGGGCGTCACGGCGCTGGAACCGCTCCCGGCGGCCGTCCCCACCGCGCTGGCTCCGTACTACGGGCAGAAGCTCAGCTGGCAGCCCTGCGACGACGGCTTCGAGTGCACCACCTTCAAGGTGCCGCTGGACTACGCGCACCCGGAGGGCGGGGACCTCGTCCTGTCGGCGGTCCGGGCCCCGGCACTCCCGGCCGACCCGGGGAGCGGCCCGGGCTCCGCGGGTGCCGGCCGGCTCGGTTCGCTGCTGCTCAACCCCGGCGGGCCCGGCGGCTCGGCGGTCGAGTACGTGGAGGCCGCCGCGAGCAGCTTCGACAGCGGTGTGCGCGCCCGGTACGACCTGGTCGGCCTCGACCCGCGCGGGGTCGGCCGCAGCAGCCCGGTCACCTGCCTGAACGGCGAGCGGATGGACGCCTACACCGCCGTCGACATCACCCCCGACGACCAGGCCGAGATCGACGCCCTGGTGGCCGCCGACAAGGAGTTCGCCGAGGGCTGCCGCCGGCAGGCCGGCGACCGGCTCGGCCACCTCGGCACCGTCGAGGCCGCCCGGGACATGGACGTCCTGCGGGCACTGGTCGGGGACGAGCGGCTCAACTACGTCGGCAAGTCGTACGGGACCTTCCTCGGCGCGACCTACGCCGGGCTCTTCCCCTCCCGCACCGGCCGGATCGTGCTGGACGGCGCGATGGACCCGTCGCTCGACTCGCTCGGCGGCAACCGCACCCAGGCCGGCGGCTTCGAGACCGCCTGGGCGGCCTTCGCCAAGGACTGCGCCAAGCGCGAGGACTGCCCCCTTGGCCGGACCGAGCAGCAGGCCGGCGAGCAGCTCACCGCGCTGTTCCAGGCCGTCGACGCGCGGCCGCTGCCCACCGCCGACTCCGGCCGCCGGCTGACCGAGGCCCAGGCCACCACGGGCGTCATCCAGGCCATGTACGCCGACTTCCTCTGGCCGCGGCTGCGCACCGCGCTCGCCGACGCCAAGGCCGGCGACGGCACCGGCCTGCTCAAGCTCTCGGACTCGTACTACGACCGGGGCGCGGACGGCTCGTACCCCAACCTGATGTTCGCCAACATGGCGGTGAACTGCCTGGACCTGCCGGCCCCCTTCGGCGGCCCGGCCGACGTCCAGCGGGCCGTGCCGGACTTCGAGCAGTCCTCGCCGCGGTTCGGCCGCGACATGGCCTGGATGGCGCTCACCTGCAGCTACTGGCCGGTGCGGGCCACCGGTTCGGCACACACCGTCCGGGCGGCCGGCGCGGCCCCGATCGTCGTCGTCGGCACCACCCGGGACCCGGCCACCCCGTACGCGTGGGCGCAGGCCTTGGCCGGCCAGCTGGAGTCGGGCCGGCTGCTGACCTACGACGGGGACGGACACACCGCCTACGGCCGCCGCGACGCCTGCGTCGACGGCGCCGTCAACCGGTACCTGCTGGGCGGCGACGCGCCGGAGAACGGGAAGCGCTGCGGGGCCTAGCGACGGCCGGAGGGTGCGCGGGCGCGCGCGGCGCGGGCGGGCGCGGGCGCGTCGCAGGCGCCCGGTGACCGTGCGCGGGGTGATGACCGCAGATGCGCCACGGGGCTTACAAGAAGCAGATGATTTCCGCTTCAACATCTCGCGGTACGACGTTACGATGAGCGCCCCGCCCCACCTGTCACCCCCACCGGAGCGCACCGTGCTCGGAGTCAACGACCTGGCGACCTACGTCCTCGGCGCCCTCGTCATCATCCTCCTCCCCGGCCCCAACTCCCTTTACGTGCTGTCCGTCGCCGCCCGCAAGGGCGTCCGGACCAGCTACACCGCCGCCGCCGGCGTCTTCGTGGGCGACTTCACCCTGATCAGCCTCACCTCGCTGGGCGCCGCCTCGCTCCTGGAGGCCAACCCGGCCGTCTTCGCCGTGGTGAAGTTCGGCGGCGCCGCCTACCTGCTCTGGATCGGCGTCGGCATGCTCCGCGCAGCCCGCCGGCTCTGGCGCGAACACCGCGCCGCCGGCCCCGAGGCCGCCGCCGCGGCGCCCGCCCCGGAGTCCACCGAGCGCCCGTTCCGCCGCGCCCTGGTGATCAGCCTGCTGAACCCCAAGGCCATCCTCTTCCTGCTCTCCTTCTTCACCCAGTTCGTCGACCCCTCCTACGGCCGGCCGGCGCTCTCCTTCGCCCTCCTCGGCGGCATCCTGCAGACCTTCAGCCTGCTCTACCTCTCCATGCTGATCTTCGCGGGCACCACCCTCGCCGCCGCCTTCCGCCGCCGCCGGCGCCTCTCCGCCGGCCTCACCAGCGGCGTGGCCGTCCTCTTCGCCGGCTTCGCCGCCAAGCTCGCCGTCTCCTCCGCCTGACCCCACCGGAGAACCGGGTACGGATCACCCCCCGAACCTGTGTAGACTGGCCCGCGTTGCCGACACACTCGGCAGCGGCGCCGCCTTAGCTCAGTTGGCCAGAGCAACGCACTCGTAATGCGTAGGTCGCGGGTTCGAATCCCGCAGGCGGCTCAGAGCAGGCCCAGGTCATCTAACCCATGACCTGGGCCTTTGTTGTTGCTTGACCATGTGGGCAGCTGCCGGCGATGATCTTGGTTTAGTGCTTGGACTTCTGGGCCTTGGACATTGCTTACCTTGCCGCCTTCCGCGTGGCCTTCTCCGCTTAGGCGGCAGGTCTTGGCGTGAATCTCCGCCTTGGTCCTCCGTAGGAGGGGGTGAGCTTCGCGGCAGCTCTGGCGGTCTAGGTGTACTGACCACGGAGGTTGGTGACAGGGCTCACGGCGTGGTGATCTTGAAATGAGTGAGGGCCTTCTGGCTCGGTGTGGATTGCGACATCTGCACCTCAGCCAGAAAGGCCCTCATGCCACACCGTAACGCACCGCTGACCGAGACCGGACGCCTGCGCCTGGCCCGCTGCGTGGTCGACGACGGCTGGCCGTTGCGGCGGGCCGCCGAGCGCTTCCAGGTCTCGCCCACCACGGCCAAGCGCTGGGCGGACCGCTACCGGGCGCTGGGCGAGGCCGGTATGAGCGACCTCTCCAGCCGCCCGCACCGCAGCCCCCGGCGGACCCCGTCGCGCACCGAGCGGCGGATCATCAAGGTCCGCGTCCTGCGCCGCTGGGGCCCGGCCCGCATCGCCTACCTGCTGCGGCTCAACCCAGCGACCGTGCACCGCGTGCTGACCCGCTACCGGCTCGCCCGCCTGGCCCACCTGGACCGCGCGACCGCTCGCCCGGTGCGGCGCTACGAACGCGCCGCACCGGGCGAGTTGGTCCACGTCGACATCAAGAAGCTCGGCAACATCCCCGACGGCGGCGGCCACAAGATCCTGGGCCGTGAGGCCGGCCGCAAGACCCGTTCCGGCGCGGGCTACAGCTACCTCCACAACGCCGTGGACGACCACTCCCGCCTGGCCTACAGCGAGATCCTGCCCGACGAGCGCAAGGAGACCGCCACCGCCTTCTGGGCCCGGGCAAGCGAGTTCTTCGCCCGGGCCGGGATCGCCGTCCAGCGCGTGCTGACCGACAACGGCTCCTGCTATCGCTCCCGGACCTGGCGCGATGCCCTCGCGGCCGAAGGCATCACGCACAAGCGAACCCGGCCCTACCGGCCCCAGACCAACGGCAAGGTCGAACGCTTCAACCGCACCCTGCTCGACGAATGGGCCTACGCCAGGCCCTACCGCACCGAACAGGAACGCCGCGACGCCTACCCCGCCTGGCTCCACACCTACAATCACCACCGCGGACACACAGCACTCGCAGGCAAGCCACCCGCCAGCCGCGTCCCCAACCTCACGAGTCAGAACATCTAGGGCAGGACGCCGTTGGTCAACAGCCGTGCGGGCGGTACACCAGCCGGTGGGCCGCCCGCACGGCCGTCTCCGTCGAAGTTGGATCAGCTGCCGAGGGTGGTGTCCAGGTACTCCTGCACCGGCTCGAAGAGCCCGTACGGCACATATTCGGGGATCTCGGTGAGAGCCACCCAAGCGAGCTGGTCTAGCTCCTCCGTGTCGACCACCTCGGCGTTGCCACTGATGGCCTCGCAGGCCGTATACGACATCAATCGGCCGGTCTTCGGGTGAACCCGCTGGCCCAGGAGCTTGACGGCGGTTACGCCGAGCCCAGTCTCCTCCGCCGTCTCACGGACAGCCGCCTCCTCAGGCGACTCGTCGGCCTCGATCTCACCTGCCGGGAACTGCCAGGAGAGCTGGCCCTCGCTGATCCGGCGCCGGACCATCAGGACACGGCCTTCGTTGACCACGATCGCGGCAGCGATTCCCGGGCGTTCCTCGGCAGTCTGATGTGTCACGTCTGCTCCTCCAGGGCGGCCAGGATGGGTGGGAAGATCGTATCGGCGTCGATGAATCGGGTCACCGAGTTTCGAGGAACCCACATCACGTCAACGTTCTCCACGGCGTCGGTGTTGGTCGCCTCTCCAGCCAGGTACTCGCACAGGAAGTACTCGCACAGCACGCCCGTCACGGGGTGGACACGGCTGCCGAGGCTCCTGCGGACGGCACAGTGAACCCCGGTCTCGTCCAGCGTCTCCCGGACAGTCGCGGTCTCCGGCTTCGCGCCGGGCTTGATCACCCCAGCGGGAAACTGCCAGTTGATCCCGGACGCGTCGTCGTCGCGCCGGCAGACCAGCAGCACGTCGCCCTGCCGGAGGACAACCGCGATGGCCACCCGCAGGGCCTGCGCAGCTGGCGTGCCGGATACGGAGGCTCCGTCGCCGCGTTCTTTCGCTACCAGGAGGGCGAAGCGCTGACGGGCGGCGTCGGTAGCTCTCTCATGCGCGGCGTCGAGGAGCTGCTGCATCTCGGCTCTCGGCACAACGGAGGAGTCGGCGTGCCATGTGGCCACCGTTCTCACCGCGATCCCGAGCTGATTGGCGAAAGCCTCGTTGGTGAGGCGGAGGGCGGACTGGAGCAGGCAGGCGTAACGACCGCTCCAGACCTCGATGACGTCCAACGCCGTTCCCTCTCCGTCGTGGTCGCTGCAGTGCAGGAAGGCGTGCGTCGAAGATGCACATCGACTGCACTGGCGCTTCATCGCTGCGCGGCGTGGATGCCGGAAGACTTGCGGTCGGCACCCCAAGGCCAGGCTCATCTCGGCAACTTGAGCTCTGGAAGCACCTGGGAGCAACAGGACGTACACGCCGACCCCCTCGGAGATTCTAGGTGAGTACCCCAAGCAGGACAGCGAGTTGGGCGATTAAGCCCGCGAGACCGCCGTGTCGCCAGGATGGCGGTCGAACACCACCGGGCCGCGCAGGGTTCACCCGTTCGGGGGGTAGGGCGGAGCGCCGAAAGTGGCTCGCCAGCGCCGGTAACCTCAGTTCATGACGGGCTGATCGTTCGTCATGCCTGAATGCCAGCAAGCTGAAAGGGAACTGATGGCCGAGGACCAGGTCCACACGGTCGAGCGCACGCTCGTCCTGCTCAAGCCCGACGCGCTGGTGCGCGGCCTCGGAGGCCGGATCATCTCGCGCTTCGAGGATGCCGCGCTGAAGATCGTCGGCGTCAAGATGAAGTGGATGGACGAAGAGTTCACCCGCAAGCACTACTTCGACCTCGAAGAGCGGCTGGGGGCAGAGGTCTACAACCTCACCGCCACCTTCATGCAGCAGGGGCCGGTCATCGCCCTGGTACTGGAGGGCTACGACGCCATCGCCACCGTCCGGAAGATCGTGGGCAGCACCTACCCGAACCAGGCACCGGCCGGCACGATCCGCGGCGACCTCTCGCACATGAGCTCTGCGGGCAGCGTGGCAGTCGGCAAGGCCGTGGCCAACCTGGTCCACGCCTCCGGCAACAAGGAGGAGGCCGCGCAGGAAGTCGAGCTGTGGTTCGACAAGGACGAGCTGCACGAGTACCGCACGCTGGCCGAGATCTTCACCAACTAGGCCGATCGCGGCGTCACCGCTGAGACGCCGCTGCGTTGACCACCACCGGGGCACCACCGTCCGATCTGAGAGGGCACCATGACCAACCAGACCCGCCTGGCCTCCGCCGAGGAGCTGGAGTCGATCTTCCAGCGCGAGCTGGCGACCGACCGCTGGGCGGCCACCGAGACCGCCTACGCACTGGCGGTCCGCCTCCGCGACGCTGGCGACTGGCCCAAGTCCCGCGAGTGGGTCCAGCAGTGCCTCCAGCTCCTGGAGGGCTTCCCGAACGAGACCGAGGACCAGGTGGCGACCACCCGCGTGGCGGTCGGCGGCGTCCCGCTGCCGAACTACCTGCACGCCGGCGTGATCCGCGAGCGCTTCGGCGACCTGGGCTGATCCATCTCGGGTGGTGCGGCCGGTGAAGTGACGGCCCGCCGCACCACCCGGCTCCACCACCAACTCCATACCGCCCCATCCGGACCAGCCAGGGGCCACCCCGCCTTGGTTCGGCTGGATTCGCCATGCCTGAAACGAGGAGACACGACCGTGGCTGTCGAGATCGAGATGCGCGCCCGCTTCGACAAGGAGACCCACGCCCAGCTCATGGACCGCCTGCGTAAGGACGGCGAGGACCTGGGCGACGACGCCAAGCACATCTACTTCTACGTGCTGCCCGAGCAGCTGCTGAAGGTCACGGACAACACGGCTGCCGGCACCGCCAAGATCACCCTCAAGGGCAGCAAGATCGGCCAGGGCGCCGCCTTCCACGAGACCGAATTCGCGATCGCCCGAGAGGACGTCCCGGCGGCCGTGAAGGTGTTCAACGCGCTCGGCTTCGAGTCCGCGATGCACGAGGCGTTCAACTTCCGCCACAACTTCCGCTTCCAGGGCGTGGAGATCGCCCTCAAGTGGAGCGAGGCATGGGGCTATCACGCCGAGTTCGAGGTGCTGCTCGACGACGGTGCCTCGGACGCCGCCCGCGACGAGGCGTCCGCCCAGATCGTCGACGCCGCCGCCGAGCTCGGCGTGACGCTGATGAGCGAGCAGGAGCTGGCCGACTTCGCCGCCGCCTTCGAGGCCGCCGAGCAGGAGCGCAAGGCCCGCGAGGCACAGGCCGCGCCGATCCGGTAGGAGCACGTCACCGCGGTAGACCACCAGAAGGGGGTGGGCACAGATGAGCACGACCCCGACGACCACGAGTCTGGTCGACCTGGCTGCCCGAAGGCAGCTGCCGCACCACCAGTACATGGACCCGGCAACCGTTGAGTGGATCAAGGCCAACAGGCCCGACCTCGGCGCGGCCTGGCCGCCGCCCCTGCGGCCGGCCTCGAAGCACCTCTTGAGCCGGTCCGCTCTTCCGGCAACGTGGCTGGCGGAGCCTCGCCTCCACGACTCGCTCCACGGTCTCAGGCACAGCATGCGGACCGCCGCACTGGCCGCTCTGCTCGCTGAGATCCACGAGCTGGACGACACCGAGACCGCCACGGTCGTCCTGGCAGCAGCCGTCCACGACTGCCAGCGCCTGCACGACCAGGACGACCGTGGACACGGTGCTCGTGCCGCCGTCTGGCTGGCCGCCAACGCCGACACCGTCTGGACCCACTTCGGCTTGGTGGCAACGCCCCGGCGGATCATCCAGGCAGCAACCGCCATCCGCCTGCACGACGTGCCGTACGGCGCCTTCTGCTTGGACGACCAGGCCGACTACCACCGCGCCGGGCTCATCTGCGACTTGGTCAAGGCGGCAGACGCGCTCGACCGTTACCGCCTGCCGAAGCTCAGCTGGTGGCCCGACGCGCGGCACGTTCGTGAGCCGGCCTTCGACCAGCTCCGCGCCGTGGCCTTCGACCTCGTCGTCGTCTCCGAGACCGCACACCTTGCCGGGGCCAGCGGCGCCGAAGCCGTCCTGTACGCGCTTGCCGAGAAGGGACTGGTGTAGCCGTGAGCCTCCGCAACGCCTACGACCTGTGGGCCGACGCGCACGCCTTCTTCGACTCCGCGCTGCTGCCCGACACCGGGCAGGCCGACCCCCTGGCAGCCCAGACGGCCGCCTGGCGCAAGCGCCTGACCGACGAGACGCCGAACGGCAGCCTGCTCCGCAAGAACGCACTCTTCGACAGCCTGAGCAGCGACGGCAAGCTGCACCTGCTCCACGTCACCCACGCCCTGGAAGAGATCAGCAAGGACGGGGTGCTCTATCCCTCCGGCGGATGCCTCGTCGGCAGCATCTACTGTGCGCCGCTCACAGCGACTGACCACGGCTTTCGCATGCACAACCTGGCCGCCTACGTCCTCACCAAGGAAGCCCCGGCCTCCCTCGCCAAGGTCGGCCTGAGTGGACGCGCACCCACGCCGCTGATCTTTGAGATCACCGCGCCGCCCCAGGCGTACCGCGGATTAGCAGGCGTGGACTACCTGCGGCTGGGCTCGATCCACCTGCAGATCTACACCGACCTGGAGTACCTGCTCAGCAAGACCGAGCGACACCACCTGCGCGAGACCGTCGTCGGCCGGATCAAGAACTCGGCCGCGTTCCTGGCCCTGGCCGCCGGCATCGTCTACCAGGGCTCGACCGTGGCCACGGAGGGCTTCCTCCAGCTGCTGGATGCGGCCATCCCCCGGCTGCCCATCCTCGGCTACCTCTACTTCGAGGCCCTCGCCGAGTACCTGATGCTCCACTCCACCTCCGAACGGACCCGACAGCTGTCCGACCTCGGGGAGTTCAACAACTGGCTCTACAAGGAGATGCTGTTCGCCTCCTTCCCGGACATGGCCGGCAAGTTCAACCTCGCCAGGTTCCGCCCCCGCCCGCAGCAGCTGGCGACGCTTCTCCAACGGGTGGACCCGACCATCGACGCTGACCACGCTCGCAGCTACTTGGTCGAGCGGATCAGCTACCTCGTCGCCGCCCGGCTCTTCACCAGCGGCCAGGTACCGGAAGCCTGGCACCGCACGCGCTGGGAGTTCGACAGCCTCGCCACCCAACTCGGCCCACTGCTCGGCCACCTCATCCACCGCGAACTCCGCAGCTTCGGCCGCTACCCTGACTTCTACTTCTACTTCGACCAGCACAAGGCCCTGCAAGCCTGGAACTACTGGAACCACATGGACATCGTCGCGCCGTTCAACGGCACGATGCCCAAGGGCGAGATCGGCATCAACCCCGCCTACCCGAACCTGGACTACCGCGTCTGGCGTGCCGAGCCTGACGACGCCGGGCACCTCCACCCGGCCGAGCAGCTGACGCTCAGCATCGCGCCGCGCCTGGTCGACATCAAGTACACGCTCATGCGCAACAGCAGCCGCTGACCGCTGCCCCATCCCCCTCGACGACCGATCGCAGAGGAGACGCATGCCCACCCACGGCCCCACCACCCCGTCCACGGCCGCCTGGCCGGCACCCACCCAGCCCGCCGAGGCGCTCTTCACCGAGATCTACCGCACCAACCACTGGGGATCTGCCGAGTCGGTCTCCGGTCCCGGCTCCGAGATCCGTCAGACGGAGGCCGTCCGGGCGGCCGTCGCCTCGGTTCTCGCGCGCTACCCGATCCGTACCGTTACGGACGCCGGATGCGGTGACGTCAACTGGATCCGCCAGGTCGACGGGTTTGACCAGCTGGACGGCTACGTCGGCCTCGACGTTGTCCCCGACCTCGTCCAGCTCAACCAGGAACGGCACGGCAGCGAGCGCGTCTCCTTCCGGCAGGCCGACCTGAGCAGGGACGACATCCCGGCAGCGGACCTCGTCATCGCACGGGACTGCCTCGTCCACCTCACCCACCACGAGGTGCTCACGTTCCTCGACCGCGTGACGGCCAGCCGCTCGACCTACCTGCTCGCCACCACCTACGTCTGCGTGGCCGAGAACCGCGACACCGCGGACACCCACTGGCGCCCGCTCAACCTTCAGGCGGCCCCGTTCCACCTGCCCGAGCCCATCGAGCACTTCGACACCGACTTCACGGACGGCGGCCAGCACCACCCCGGCAACGGGCTGGGCCTGTGGAAGATCGACCAGCTCAGCTCCCGAACCACCTGACCACCACCCAGGCGCCACAGGAAGCGAGACCCCGATGACCCCGCACGACCAGCAGATAGCCGCGCTCCTCGCCCTGCTTGACCAGACCCTCGACTCACCCGCGACCACGCACGGCCTCGCCCGAACCCTCCGGGCGGCCGTCAAGGAAATCGAACTGCACCGCCACCACCGGGCCAGCGTCGCCGCCCTGCCCGACTGCGTCCTAAAGCCCGGTCCCACCAAGGTCCAGATCGGCGGCGGCGGACACCGCATTGACGGCTTCTTCAACATCGACATCGTCCCGCCGGCCGACCTCCTGTGGGACGTGCGCGAGGGCATCCCGCTCGCTGATGCCAGCACCGAGACGCTGTTCTCCGAGCACTTCCTGGAGCACATCGACTACCCGCGGTCCGCCAAGTCCTACGCCCGCGAGGCCCACCGTGTCCTCGCGCCCGGAGGCCAGCTCATCACCGGCGTCCCCGACGCTGCCTTCGTCCTGAACGAGTACCCGGCGCCGCCGGAGCAGGCCGCCGAGATGATCGAACGGTGGTACGCCAAGCGGCAGTGCCGAGGCGACATGAACACCTACCTCGACCTCATCAACTACGTCTTCCGCGACCAGGACGACGACCCGACCTACAACCCCCACTACTGGGCGTACGACCACGAGAAGCTCGCCCAGCTCTTCACCGAGGCGGGCTTCCGCACCGTCGAGCCGTGGACCTTCGACCCCACGATGGCCAACCCGAAGCGCCAGTGGGCCAGCGTCTACGTGGTCGCCACGAAGTAGCCGCGTAGCCCGCGAGCGAGCCGCCCGGAGCGCACAGGACCTTTGACCGTGGTGGCCGGCAATCCGGCCACCACGGGACGGCGGGACCGCTGATCAACGCCAACAGCAGGCACCTGCACGCCTACGCAGCCCGAGCGGGAGGCACCTCATGTCTCAAGGCTATCCGTACATCAGCCACCTGACCTTGGCCGATACCCCGAACGCGGTGCCCTGGGCCCGCCGGCACTCCGCCGACATCCTGCACCGTTGGCAAGTCCCGGGCGCTGTCATCGAGACGGCCAACCTCATCGTCTCCGAGCTCGCCACCAACGCGGTCCGACATCCGGCCGAGAACGAGCCGCAGAACACCGGGTACCCGAGCCTCGCCGATGTCAGCACGTTCACCCTCACCCTCCAGCTGACGGGAACGGGCTTGCTCGTCCAAGTCGCAGACCGCGATCCCCGGCCGCCAGTACGGCGCGAGGTCGGCCTGGAAGCCACTGGAGGACGCGGACTGTTCCTGGTGAGCAAGATGGCCAACCGCTGGGGCTACTACTACCCCGCCACGGCGATCGGGAAGGTCGTCTGGGCGGAACTTCTCCCTCACGGTTCTGGGCGGTCCGGTCCAGGCCGCACGGGGCAAGCCAAGGAACGTGGGCAACCCGCCGAAGCTACCGGCCCGATCTCCGACCCCTTGCTGATCAGCAGGGTGCTGGTGGGCCTGCGTGAGCTGTAGCGGAGGACGAAACATCCATCTCAGCGGCACCGCCAGCACCCTGCCGGTCGTTCAGTAGTTTTCCCGCACGTACTCATACGTTCGGTCGAACAGCTCGCCCTTGATCGGCAAGCCGTACTCCTTCAAGACGGAACGCAGCTCGCGACGAACGCGTTTGTCGCCCGCGTCGCTCGCGCTCCAACCGGCATAGGCGACCTCAACGACGATCGAGTCGATCCGCGAGGCTATGTCGGGAACGATCTTGTGCAGCCCAGGCGGTGTGTTCTCCGCGACGATCTGGGTGAGCGCCCCACGCTTCGGATCGGCCAGCCGATCGAGCGCTCCCTGGTCGCCCTGTTCCGCTGCCCGATCCGCAGCGACCACGTCCTGAGCGATCTTCAGAGCTTCCTCGAGGAACGCCAGCGAATCCTCGACGTTCTCGATCGCCTTGGCGCGCAGCTTCTCTATCCGCTCCGCCAGCGACCGGTATGCCGGGCTCTCGGTATCGGCGAGCCGACGCCTGAGACGCGCCTCGATGGAGTCAAGGACCTCCTGGTACACATCATCGGCTTTCGACCCCGGCGTCTGCCGCTCGGAGAGCTTCAGCTGTTCGGCGATCTTCTTCACCAGCGCCAGGCCGGCAGCGTCGAGCGTGACTGTCTTCGACGGCATCGACTTCACGCCCACATCAGTCATGTGGCCGTGAATCAGATCCGTGGTCTTCGCGCCGAGACGTGCCCAGAGGAACGTCTTGGAGACGTCCTTGGGCCGGATCGACTCGTACACCTTCGCGAGCCAGAAGTACTGGCCTGCGAACGGCCGGAGCATCGGGTGCGGGTCGAGGAACTCCCACACCGTCTGCAGCGCGACGTAGGTCTCGATGAACTCGGTGCGCTGCCCGCCGCCCTCGGGAATCCGCTCGTGAGCCTCGGCGAGCGACTCGAACGACGAGTCGCTGGTGTCGATACCGTCGAACAGATGCAGTAGACGCGTGAGGTCGGTGACAAACTTCCCCGCCAACTTGGAGGCGTCGGTGACGTTGAGCTCGTCCTCTTCGTCGTCCTTCACCTTCGGGCCGGCGACTGCCTTGCCGATTGCCCTCGCGAGACCGATGTAGTCGACGACCCGCCCGAAGTCCTTGCGCTGACCGGTGACAGGGTTCTTCCACGGACGGTTGGGCCGCGTGATCGTCTGGAAGAGGTTCGTGTCCTTGGCGGGCTTGTCGAGATACAGGACACCTTCGATGGGCGCATTGAAGCCAGTCATCCACTTCGCGGTGACGACGATGAACGACATCGGGTCATCAACCTTCTTGAAGCGGCGCTTAAGCGCCTCCTCCTGCTCCGGAGTGAGCAGGTACTTCTTGTGCTCCTTCGGGGTCTCCTTGCTGTCGGCGACGTGCATCACAACACCGACCTCACGGAGTCGACCGTCCGGCATGGCTGCAGCACGGCGTTCCAGCTCGGCCTCGATAGCCCTGGCGTACGCAATCACAAGGCGCTGGTTGTAGGCCACGACCTGAGCCTTCTGTCCCAAAGGCGCGACATAGGTAAGGAAGTGGTCGACGATGTCGGCACACACAGCCGCCACGCGCTCGGGATTGGAAAGGATCGTCTCGATGTGAGAAGCCTTCCCCGAAAGGAAGACCTTCTCCTCCTCGTCCAGGCCCTCCTCTGTGGCCAGTTCATCGAACGCCTCGTCCAAGGCTTCCTTGTCGAGGTTGAACCAGACAGACCGGCCCTCCACGATCACTGGCTTGGTGAACCCATCGGCGATGGATTGCTCCGGCGTGTACCGCGACATCACAAAGTCCGGGTCGTCAGGGTCGCCGAACAGCTTGAACGTCGAACGGTCCTTGTCCTCGATCGCAGTGCCCGTCGCGCCGAAGAACTTCGCGTTCGGCACCGCCGCGCGCCACGCGTCGCCGAGCTTCCCCTCATGTGAGCGGTGCGCCTCGTCGACGAGGACCACGATGTTCGACCGATTGTTCAGATGGCCGGCCTCAGCGAACTTGTGCACCGTCGTGATGACCACGCCCGGCTCACCGCTGCGCAGCAGAGCGTGCAGCTCGCGCCGGTTGCGGGGCACCGTCATCCGCGGCATGCCCGCAGTCTCGAACATCTCCGCCGTCTGCCGGACCAGATCCCTACGGTCGGCGATCACGATGACCGTAGGCGCGCTCCCGAGTTTCTCCGTCACCGCGTCATCGCGCAGCAGACGGGCGGCGGCGAACGCCATGAGTTCGGTCTTGCCCGATCCCTGATGATGCCAGATCAGTCCGCCAGGACGGCCAGCAAGCACCTTGGCGTGGATCGCCAGAGCCGCCTCGAACTGCGGGTAGCGAGGCAAGAACTTGATGTCGACCTCGGAGGCGTCCCGAGCGTGACGGAACATCACCAGGTCATTGAGGATTGGCAGGATAGTCTCCGGCCGCAGCAACAAGCGCGCTGCCCGCTCGACACGAGCCGGGCCCGTGACGGTTTTTGGGTCGTCCTCAGTGGATCCCCACGGGGCCCAGATCTCGGAGTCGGGGTCCGGGACCGCACGGATCGGCGCCATCCGGAGCTCCAGGCCCTCGGTGGCGACGTTGAAGACGTTCGTCGCGAAGAAGTTCGGGTACTCCTCCTCGTACACGTCGTGAAGGTCCTTCGCGGCGTTGACCCACGAGACCTGATGCTTCACAGGCGTCTTGGTCTCGGCAACGACCAGCGGGAACCCGTTGACGTAGTAGACGACATCGAACCGGCGTGGTTTGGTTGCACCGCTGACGGTGACCTCGTCAGCGACAGTGAAACGGTTATTATCGGGGTCTTTGAAGTCGATCAGCCGACGAGGCACATGCTTACCGTCGATCGTCGTGAACGAGTGGTCGCCACGAAGCATCACGGTCAGCCGCTCGTTGGCCGCAACGAGACCGTTGTGCGCATCGAGGACAGCCTGATTGAGCTCATGCAGAACGAGGTCTGCCGACTCGGGGTCGTCGACAAGCTCCGGGTTCAGCGCGAGTAACGCCTCGCGTGCCCAGTTCTCGACGATGACGTCATGCTCATCGCGCGGCAACTCCTCCCCTTGAAGGCGCTCCCAGCCAGCCTCCTCCGCCCACTCGAGCAGTGAACGCTGGATCGTGCTCGCTTCCGTCCACCCCATGTCAGTACACCTCCGTGAGCAGTGCGTCGTACGACTCGGGAATCTCGGTTTCCTGGTTGATGAGGGAGGCCAGGAGTGCGGAGCGGACGTTGCGGATGTGCAAGAGTTCCTCTCGCAATCCCCTGGTCGTCGCGCGCAGCCGTGCAAGTGCGTTGTTGAGGTCAGTACCTGATTCCGCTGGCCACGGGATCCGTGCGCGCCGAATCAGCCCCATATTCAAGGATGGGACAGCTCCCGGCTGAACCAATTCCGCCAACCGGATCGACTCGGTGGCAGCGAGTAGGCACTCCGGGAGAACCCCTTCCTTCGGCGTGAGTACAAGGTGATTCTCGTCAACCGCCGCATCGACGTCGAGGATACGCTTCTTCTCGGTCAAGACGGCGGCACCTACTCGCGGAAAAACGACAGAGCCAGCCGGTACGGCGATGCCCTTCAATGATTTGACCTGCTCAGGGGGCAATCGCGTTTCAGCACAGGTATATCCGTCTTCGTTCCCAAGTCCGACCATGTCAGCGATCTTGAACCATGACAATTCGCCGGATTGCTCACCCTGGACGGATTTCGGTAGGGCCTTGCCCTGTGAGACATTAGCAACATGCTCTATAGAAACCTCTTGCAGATCAGCCGAGCTAAGGAACAGTGCAACTCGCAGCGAAAGACTTCGGTGGAATTCTTCTTGCAGCGCCTGGATCTGCGCGTCCACCGCGGCCATGACGTCAATAATGCGCCGCTGCTCGGAAAGGGGCGGGAGGGGGATCCTCCACGCCTCGAAATCGGTCTCCTTCCAGCGTGACCTCCCCTCGCTGCCGGCGCGCATGGTGTCGATCTGCCTGAGCACCGATCGCTGCTGGAAGTAGAGGAGGAGGAACCGGGGAAGCAGCCGGTCCGGATCCAGGACGTAGAGGGGGAACTCGTTCGTCGCGAGGGCGCCGTGGAGTTCGGCCGGAACGACGTCGAATGCCCCGTTCTGCGTATCGATTCGATTGAAGACGAAGTCGCCCTCGTGTGCTCGGAACAGACGCTTGGCCTTGATGGTCTCGGTGCTTCCGGCGCCTCGGTCGTACGCCCCTCTGCCGTACCAGCGCACACCCATCGTCCGGTACTCAACACCAGGCGTGAGTGTCACCACGTCCTTGCGTTGCGTGGCGACGGTTCCGGCCGGAACGGTCTTCCACTCACTCATCGGATGCCCCGAACACGCTCAGGTCGATGCCGGCCGCCGCGAGGCGCTTGAACATTTCAGCCTCGGTGTCCATTCGGTGCTGGCGGGCATCGGCATACGCGACGAGCACTGCGCCGAGATCAGCGGCTTCTTCGGCGGCAACATTGATGTAGCGGCCGATGTTCAGGTCGAAGCCGTTCTGCTCGATCTCCTCGAACGGCACCAGTCGGACGTTCGCACCATCTGGGTCATTGCCCGTCTTGTACGCCTCGATGAGAACGCTGACGTCCTCCTTGGACATCAGGTTCTGGTTCTTGCCCTTGATGAACCGGGCAGAGCCGTCGATGAAGAGAACGTGCTTCTTGCGTTTGGCAGGCTTCTTGTCTCGGAAGATCAGCAGGCACGCCGGGATCGAAGTCGAGTAGAAGAGGTTGGGCGGCAGCCCGACGACGGCTTCCAAGGAGTCCTGCTCGATGAGGCCCTGGCGGATCTTCGCCTCCGCACCTCCACGGAACAGCACTCCGTGGGGCATCACCACGCCGACCCGGCCGGATTCGGCCTGCATCGACGAGACCATGTGCTGGACGAAGGCGTAGTCACCGTTTTTGGCCGGCGGCACGCCGCAGATGGCCCGCGGGTCCGAAGTCCAGCGGTCCGCTCCCCAGTTTGCCAGCGAGAAGGGCGGGTTGGCGATCACGACATCGAACCGACGGACCGCACCGGTGGTGTCCTTGAACGCCGGAGCGCGGAGGGTGTCTCCGCGCTTGATGTCGAAGTCCTCGATCTCGTGCAGGAACAGGTTCATCCGGGCGATTGAGGCCGTCGTCAGGTTGATCTCCTGGCCGTACGCCTTGAGCGCGCGGTGGTCCTTGCCGGACTCCCGCAGCTGGTTGATCATCGCGACCAGCATTCCGCCGGAGCCGCAGGACGGGTCGTAGACGGACTCGCCCGGCTCAGGCTGGAGGATCCCGACGAGCAGGTTCACGACCTCACGGGGCGTGAAGAACTCGCCGGCCTTCTTGCCCGACTCGTCGGCGAAGTTCTTCAGCAAGTACTCATAGCCTGCGCCGAGCAGGTCGTGTGAGACCGTCGACGGGTCGAGCGTGATCTTGTTGAACGCTCGGATGAGCCCGAGCAGAGCCGACTCCGGGATGCGCTCCTGGTTGCCCCATGAGGCGTCGCCGAAGACGCCGGCGAGCGAGCGGGGGTTGGCCATTTCGATCCGCTGGAAGGTCTTCGCGATCTCCGCACCGAGGTTGGTGACCTTCTCGGTGACCTCGCTCCACAGCGTGCCCTTGGGCAGCTCGAACCGATGGAAGTCTGCCTCGATCTCGTCGTCGAGGTCGTCGCCGTACTCATCGAACGCCGAGTCGTGCTCGTAGACCCAGGTGTCGCTGATCCACTTCCAGAACAGCATCGGGAAGACGTAGGTCTTGAAGTCAGCCGGGTCGACGGGGCCGCGGAGCGCGTTCGCGGCGTCCCACAGCCGGGACTCGAGCTCGTTCTGGGTGATCGTCACAGAGGTGAGGTCCTTCGTTGAAGACGGTGCCCCGATTATGGAGGAGGGCACTGACGTTTTGGAGTCCGGTACGGCAGGCAGCATCGACCTGTAAACGATGACGAGCACCCACGCTCCGAGCCGAGCGTGATCGCGGACATGCTGAGACTGAATCTCTGCGTCTCCGCGTCCGAGTCGCAGCGTATGAGGCGGACCTCCTCCTCGGAGCTGAACATCAGAGGTCAAGGAGGCCGAGGAGCCGCAGGCTGGCCTTCTTGGTGCGCTCGGGTAGGCCCTCACCACAAAATGCCGCCGGAGAAGCAGGACCAGCAGAACGTCGTCAAGCTCAAGTCCCTCGACGGACCCAAGTGGAGCCGTCTCGTCGACCTGATCCACCGCGACAAGTATGGAGCCGACCGCGACCAGGTCCGGGAGATCCTTCACCTCGACCCTGGCCAGGAGGCCGAGACCAACGCCGCGATCGGCAACATGACCCGCGTCGTCAACGCGCTCCACGACCCTGACAGCCAGCTCCTGAGCGCTCTGAAGGACTGTCTGTCCCAGGGCAAGCTCTGTGTGGTGGACATCTCCCAGATGCGCGGTTCTCAGGGACTCCAGCTCGCCGGCGTGATCCTCGGCGACATCTTCGAGCACAACCAGAACCAGTTCACCGAGGCCGACCCCAAGTCCATTCCCACCATCGCCGTCATCGAGGAGGCTCAGTCCGTCCTCGGCGGCTCAAGCCAGAGCGAGGACGGCCCATTCGTCTCCTGGGTGAAGGAAGGGCGAAAGTACGACCTCGGCGCCCTGCTCATCACACAGCAGCCGGGCAGTCTCCCGCAGGAACTTCTCAGCCAGGGCGATAACTTCTTCGTTTTCCATCTGCTCTCGCAGGGCGACCTGATGTCCCTTAAGAAGGCCAACGCCCACTTCTCCGAGGACCTGCTGGCTACCCTTCTCAACGAGCCGCTCGTCGGCAACGGCATCTACTGGTCCAGCGCACCTGGCACCGACCGTCATTCGCGCCCCTACCCGGTCTCCGTGCGAGTCCTCAGCTTCGAGGACTCGTACACGATGGCCGACCCCGACTACTCGATCCCCGCCCCCGACAGCTTCGCCGCCCAGTCCCGAACCGCCGTCGAGGAACGACGGTCCGAGGCGCTGGCCGCCACCGTCAGTCTTGCCGCCACCCACCCCCAGGGCGCCACCAGCGTGGCAGCTGGGGAAGACCTCACAGCGGACGACAGCGCGATCGCGATCGTCCACCTGCGCGACAACAAGCCTGAGTTCCACAAGATGATCGACACACCCCGTGGCATCAAGTGGGGCCGAGTTGCCCACCTGCTGGCCGAGAAGGCCCCTGCGCACGCCCAGCGCGACGGTTCGGCCTTCGCCTGGGGTAACAGCCTGGTCAAGCGAGCCGTTGACCAGCTGTACCCGGACCAGTGGGTCTCGGTTGCCCGGGAAGACGACAAGAATCCAGGCAAGTCCCCCAAGTTCATCATGCTCAAGGAGCACGCTCCGAAGGAGGGGTCGAAACTCGAGCAGGCTCTGCGCGACGAGCTGCTCGCCGCCGAACCGACCGAAGATGAGCCTCTCTTCTAAGCCCGTTCCGCCAGCGAGGGGGAAGAGCATGACTTCCGGCAACCGCAGCACCCCGCTGACCCCAGCCGAGAGTGATCTCATCCGGGCCCTCTCCGTCCGTTGGACGATGCACATATTGCTGGCTCTTCATGCCTCTGAGGGATCGCGACGATTCAGTCAGATTCAAGAAGCCGTGACCGGGATCTCCAACCGTATGCTGTCCAGCCGCTTGGCGGACCTAGAGAGCCGTGGACTGGTGTCCCGACACGTGGCAGTGACCCGGCCGGTCACCGTCACGTACCAACTTACTGTCCTCGGAGGAGAGGTTGCCTCGGTTCTGACTCGCCTCCGCGATGTGGGTGAGAGCTGACTGGGGCGTGTAAGCGATCTCGTGCGTGAGCGATGCGTGAGCGGACGGCGCAGCACGTGCCGGTTCGGACGGGATCATGGATCACTGCGCAACGTCCTGACCTGCGGGTTCGTCATCAAGTGATCGACGCTGGCGCCAGCCAGCATGATCACTCTCGGGCTCGTAATGCGTAGGTCGCGGGTTCGAATCCCGCAGGCGGCTCAGGGAGTGGAAGGCCCGAGTCACGTTGACGTGGCTCGGGCCTTCGGCGTTTTCGGGGCGGGGTGGCCGGACGGGTTCGGGGATCTTGCTGCCGGGGGAGCGGGGGTGGGGCTTGAATGGGGGCGGGGCGGGCGCCCCGGACGGTGAGGGGATGGGGGATGGGGATGGAGCGCAGCAGTCTCTGGGTGCGGCGGTTCCAGCCGGCGCCGGCGGCCGGGTCGCAGCTGGTGTGCCTGCCGCACGCGGGCGGGTCGGCGGGGTACTTCCTGTCGGTGGCTCGGGCGATGCCGGCTTCGGTGGACGTGCTCGCGGTGCAGTATCCGGGGCGTCAGGACCGGGCGGGGGAGGCGTGCGTCGAGGACGTGCACGAGCTCGCCGACCTGGTGGTGGAGGAGCTGAGGCCTTGGGCGGACCGGCCGTTCACGCTGTTCGGGCACAGCCTGGGGGCGTCGCTGGCGTTCGAGGTGGCGGTGCGGATGGAGCGTGAGGGCATGGGGCTGTTGGGGGTGGTGGCCTCCGGGAGGCGGGCGCCGTCGCGGCCGCGTGCGGCGGAGCGGGACGTGCACCGACTGGACGACGAGGCGCTGATCCGGGACATGGTGCGGCTGAACGGGACGGATCCGGCGCTGCTGCGGGATCCGGAGATCCTGGCGATGGTGCTGCCGTCGGTGCGCGGTGACTACAAGGCGGCCGAGACGTACCGGAGCCGGCCGGGGAGCGACTCGATCACGCGGCCGATCCTGGCGCTGGTCGGGGACGCGGACCCGCAGGTGACCGAGGAGGAGGCGGCGGCCTGGGCCGGGCACACCACGGGCGGGTTCACGCTGCGGGCCTTCTCCGGCGGGCACTTCTTCCTGGACGACCACGTGTCGTCGGTGATCTGGGCGATCGGCGAGTTCATCGCCGGTCAGCAGTCGGCGGTCGGCGGTCGGGTAGGCCGGTAGCCGGGATGCCTGTCCGCCCCGGGGCGAGGGGCGGACAGGCTCACGGCGGCGTGCGGTCGGTGCGGAGTCAGGCGGTCTGGTGGTGCTTGGCGGCCGCGCCGTTCTGCGTCGGGGCGGGTGCGGGGCCGGTGCCGGTCTGCGGGCGGGGCCGCAGCAGGACGGCCACCAGTGCGGCGCCGGCCAGGGCGGTGAGGGCCGCGGCCAGCAGGGTGTGGTCCAGCGCCGTGGCGAAGGCGGTCCGGATCACCGCCTCCGGGGTGTCCGCCGGGAGCCGGCCGGTGCTCAGGACCCGGGCGGCGGCCTCGGGGTTCGGGACGGCTGGGGCGTCGGTGAGGCCGCTGCGCAGACCGTGGTGCAGGACCAGGCCGAACACCGCGATGCCGAGGGCCTGGCCGAGTTGGCGGAAGGTGTTGAGCGCGCCGCCGGCCATGCCCCCGCGTTCCCGGGGGACGGCGGCCATCGCGCTCGATGCCAGGACCGGGCTCACCGCGCCGACACCGAGGCCGGCGACCGCCAGGCCGGGCAACAGCGCGACCCAGCCCGACGAGCCGTCCAGGGTGCACTGGAGCAGCCCGCCGATGCCGATCACGGCCAGGCCGCCGCCGAGCGGCACCGCGGTCGGGAGCGTGGACAGCCGGCGGCCGGCCACCGCGGAGACCGCGAAGGCGACGGCGCTCATCGGCAGCATGACGAGGCCGGCGGCCAGCGGGCCCTGGCCGAGCACCGACTGCAGCCAGAGCGAGGTGTAGGGGAGGCAGGAGAAGGCGGCCGCGGAGTAGAACAGGCCGCAGAGCATCACGCCGGTGAAGGACGGGTTGCGGAACAGCGCGAGGTCCAGCAGGGGGTGCGGGCTGCGCGCCTCGACCAGGACGAAGGCGGCGAGTGCGACGACGGCGACCGCGGCCAGCGCGAGGACCGGGGCCGAGGTCCAGCCGTCGGTGCCGCCCCGGATCAGCATCAGGACCAGCGCGCCGGCGGCCGCGGTGAACGTGACGGTGCCGGGAAGGTCGATCCGGCGGGCGTCCGGGTCGCGGGACTCGGGCAGCGTGCGCAGGGCGAGCGCCACGGCGGCGACGCTGACCGGGAGGTTGACCAGGAAGATCGACCGCCAGCCCAGGTACTCCGTCAGCACGCCCCCGACCACCGGGCCGGTGGCGGCCGCGGCGCCGCTGACGGCGCCCCAGACGCCGAAGGCCACGGCGCGGTCGCGGCCCTGGTAGGCGAGGTTGAGCAGGGCCATCGCGGTGGCGAACATCGCCGCCCCGCCGCCGGCCTGGACCACCCGGGCGGCGATCAGCACCGCACCGTTCGGCGCAAGCCCGCAGGCCAGCGAGGCGAGGGCGAAGACCACCAGCCCGGCGGTGTAGACGCGGCGGCGGCCGCGCCGGTCGGCCAGCGCGCCGAGGCCCAGCATCAGGGCCGCCAGGGCGAGGGCGTAGCCGTCCAGGACCCATTGGAGCCCGGCGAAGTCCATCTCCAGCCCGGTGCCGATGTCCGGCAGCGCCACGATCACGATGCTGACGTCGGTCAGCAGCATGAAGACCCCCAGGCTGACCGCGACCAGCGGCCACCACTTCCGCATCCCCGTACTCCTCCGTCCGATGCCCGGTCCGGAACGGCCGAGGCTCCGTCACTTTGCGCCGTGGGCGGGCCGGTGCGCCGCTCAGTGGGCTCGATGTGACGGAACTCGACACCGATTACCATCCTGCTGGTGGAAACCCTGACGCTGGACGAGCTGGACCGGGGGCTGCTGCACGCCCTGCACGTGGACGGCCGGGCGCCGTTCCGGCGGATCGCGGAGGTCCTCGGGGTGTCCGACCAGACGGTGGCCCGGCGCTACCACCGGCTGCGCGCCGACGACGGCGTGCGGGTGGTGGGGCGGACCAGGGCCCGGATGCTCGGCGAGGTCGACTGGCTGACGCGGGTCCGCTGCGTGCCGGACGCGGCGGGGGCGATCGCGGAGGCGCTGGCCCGCCGGCCGGAGACGTCCTGGGTGAGCCTGCTGTCGGGTGGCGGCGAGATCATCTGCAACACCCGCTCACCCGCCCGGCCGGACCGGGAGGAGCTGCTGCTGGGGAAGCTGCCGAGGACCCCGCAGGTGCTCTCGGTCAGTGCGCACTACCTGCTGCGGACGTTCGTCGGCGGGACGTCGGCGTGGAGCGGGCGGACCTCGGCGCTGAGCGCCGCGCAGGTGGCCCGGCTGCGGGACGGGGCGGCGGACGGCCCGTGGGCCGGGCCGGCGGCGGCCGCGCCGGTCACTTCAGTGCCGCCCGCGCCGGTGCCCGCTGCTTCCGTGCCGGCCGGGCGGCCCGCGGCGGTGGTGCTGGACGGGCTGGACCGCGGGCTGCTGGCGGCACTGGCGGTGGACGGGCGGACGCCGCTGGCCGAACTCGCCTCCCGGACCGGGGGATCGGAGGCGACGGTGCGGCGGCGGCTCGCCGCGATGACCCGTTCCGGGCTGCTCCACTTCGACGTGGACGTGCAGCCCCGGCTGCTGGGCTTCGAGGTCGAGGCGTTCTGCTGGCTGACCGTGCACCCCGGGCGGCTGACGGCCGTCGCACAGGCGGTGGCGGACCACCCGGAGGTGGGCTTCGCCGCGGCGACCACCGGGCCGACCAATCTGGCGGCGGGTCTGGTCTGCCGGGACATCGAGGCGTTCTACGACTACCTGACGGACCGGTTGGGCGGGCTGGAAGGAGTCGTCACCCTGGAGTCGGCTCCGGTGGTCCGCAGCGTGAAACGTGCAGGTCTGCTGATCAGATGATCCGGAGAAATTCCTCGGATTCCCTGCCAGTCCGATTGAATAGTTTGTCTACCTATTATCGGACAAGGCTTGGCCCTCGTGATTCCCGCCGTAAATCCCTCGCATCCCCTTCCGGGCACCGTTAGTATCGGAATGGTCGCTTTCGGTGATCGTTCGGGCCGGGCCGCGAAGGGGGTAGCCGTGAGTGGGCAGTTGCGATCCGTTCTGCGTCATGTCGCATACCCGACCCTGCTGGTCGTCGTGGTGTCGATAGCGTTCTCCGCGCTGCGCTGGCGGTGGGACCTCGGCCGGGTCACCCAGCTCTTCCTGCTCGGCACCATCGGTTATCTGGTGGTCCTGGAGCGGCTGATTCCGTACGAAATCGATTGGCGTCCGAATCCGGGCGAATGGGGCTGGTGCGGCGTCTACTTCGTGCTGACGATGACCGGCGGGGCGCTCGCGCAGCTCCCGGTGGCCACCGCCGTGGGGTGGTTGGCACCGCCGCGTCCGGCGTTGCCGCTCTGGGCGGAGATCCCGGCCGCCCTGCTGCTGGGTTCGCTGGCCAACTACCTGGTGCACCGCTGGAGCCACGCCAACCGGTGGCTCTGGCGCCTGCACGGGGTGCACCACGTGCCGGAGAAGGTCAACGTCGCCAACAACGGGGTCAACCACGTCGTGGACGTGCTGGTCACCCAGGGGGCGGTCCAGCTGTCGCTCGCGCTGGCGGGTTTCTCGGCCCGCTCGGTGTTCGTGGTGGGGCTGTTCGTGGTCGCCCAGGGCTACTTCGTGCACGCCAACATCGACGTCCGGATGGGTGTGCTCAACCACGTCCTCGCCGGCCCGGAGCAGCACCGGCTGCACCACAGCGTCGACCGGGCGGAGGCCGGCCACTACGGCTCCGACCTCGCGGTCTGGGACCACCTCTTCGGCAGTTTCACCTGGCGCCCGGGCCTGCGGCCGGTCGCGGCGGGGCTGCAGGACCCGTCCGACTTCCCCCGGACCGGAGAGATGATCGCCAGTCATCTCCTGGTCTGGCGGCAGCCGGTACGGGCCGAGGACTCCCCGGTCTGATCGGTGACCGCCCCGGTGCACCGGCCGCCCACCGCCTGACGGCCACTGCCTGGCGCCCGCCGTCTGACGGTCGCCGTCTGACGGCCACTGCCTGGCGCCATCAGCCCGATGCCCACCGCCTGACCCCGTTCGCCGACCCGGTCGCCTTCGGCCCTTCCCCGCCTCGGGCTTCCCTCCTCCCGTGGTCGGTCCGGCTGCCGGCCTGCCCGGAACCGGCGCACGGCCGCCGTCCCCATGCCCGTGCGGCCGTCCCCCGCCGGTGCCGCGCACGCGAACGCAGCGACAGAAGGACTCGACCATGACGGATTCACTCCTCGCCGCAGCGCCCGACCCCTCTGATCCCCCCGCCCAGGCCTCCGCCCGCACCGCTAGCCGCACCGCCGCCCACGACCGCCCCGCCGCGCCCGCGCCGCCCGGACCCTCGACCACCGCGGGTCCGGAACGGGTCGCGATCATCGGCATCGGCTGCCGCTTCCCGGGCGGTGCCTGTGACCACCGCTCGTTCTGGCAGAACCTGGTCGACGGCAAGGACTGCATCACGCCCACCCCGCGCAGCCGGTACGACGTGGCCACCCTGGGCAGCCGCGACGCGGCCAAGCCCGGTCGGCTGGTCGCCGGCCGGGGCGGCTACATCGACGGGTTCGACGAGTTCGACCCGGCGTTCTTCGGGATCAGCGGCCGTGAGGCCGACCACATGGACCCCCAGCAGCGGAAGCTGCTGGAGGTGGCCTGGGAGGCGCTGGAGGACGGCGGGCAGAAGCCGGCCGAGCTGGCGGGCCGTGACGTCGGCGTCTACGTGGGGGCGTTCACCCTCGACTACCAGATCACCCAGTTCTCGGACCTCTCCTTCGAGACCCTGGCCGCACACACCGCCACCGGCACGATGATGACGATGGTGTCGAACCGGATCTCGCACTGCTTCGACTTCCGCGGCCCCAGCGTCTCCGTCGACACCGCGTGCAGTTCCTCGCTGGTCGCCGTCCACCTCGCCGTCCAGAGCCTGCTGCGCGGCGAGACCGACCTCGCGCTGGCCGGCGGCACCCTGCTGCACATCGCTCCGCAGTACACCATCGCCGAGACCAAGGGCGGCTTCCTCTCCACGGAGGGGCGCTCGCGCACCTTCGACGCCGCAGCCGACGGCTACGTCCGGGCCGAGGGCGTCGCGGTCGTGGCGCTCAAGCGGCTCTCCGACGCGCTGCGCGACGGCGATCCGATCCACGCGGTCGTGATCGGCAGCGGGGTCAACCAGGACGGCCGGACCAACGGCATCACCGTGCCCAACCCGGACGCCCAGGTCGGCCTGATCGAGCGGGTCTGCGCCGAGGCCGGAATCGCCCCGGGCAGCCTGCAGTACGTGGAGGCGCACGGCACCTCCACCCCGGTCGGCGACCCGATCGAGGCGAACGCGCTGGCCCGGGTGCTCGGCGTCGGCCGTCGCCCCGGCGACAGGTGCTACGTGGGCTCGGTCAAGACCAACATCGGGCACACCGAGTCGGCATCCGGACTGGCCGGGCTGATCAAGACGGCACTGGCGCTCAAACACCGGCTGATTCCCCCACACATCAACCTGGAGCGGCTCAACCCGGCGATCGTCCCGGCCGCGCTGCCGTACGAGATCCCGCTCGAACCGACGCCCTGGCCCGAGCACCGGGGCCCGGCCCGGGCGGGTGTGAACTCCTTCGGCTTCGGTGGCACCAACGCCCACGTGCTGCTGGAGGCCGCTCCCGAGCAGGCTTCCACGGCCGTGGTCCCGCTGCCCGCCGGTTCCGGGCCGACCGCCGTCCCGCTGCCCGCCCAGGCAGCCCCGGCGGCGGGGACCGCCCAGCCGGCCGAGGCCGCGGAGACCGCCGAACGCCCCGCCCGCGTCGCCGCCGCGCCGCTCCCCGCCCCGACCGTCCTCCCGCTCACCGCGCGGGAGGACGCCGCCCTGCCCGAGCTGGCCGCCGGCATCCAGGCCGAGCTGGTCGGCGTCCGCGGCGGCAGTCCCGCGAGCCTGGCCGACCTCGGTCACACCCTGGCCCACCGCCGCCAGCACCTGGACGCCCGGCTCTCCGTCGTCTACGACTCCCGGGCCTCGCTGGACGAGGCGCTCGGCGCCTATCTGCGCGGCGAGCCGCACCCGCGGGTCCTGACCGACCGGCGCCGGGAGCCCCGGGACCGCCGGACGGCCTGGGTCTTCACCGGCATGGGCCCGCAGTGGTGGGGGATGGGCCGGCAGCTGTTCGCGACCGAGCCGGTCTACCGCGAGACGGTCGAGGCCTGCGCCGAGCAGCTGGCCGAGCTCACCGGATGGTCCCTGCTGGACGAGCTGGCCGCCGACGAGGGGCGGTCGCGGATGGCCGGGACCTGGCTCGCCCAGCCCGCCAACTTCGCCGTCCAGGTGGGCCTGGCCGCGCTCTGGCGCAGCCGCGGTCTGTGCCCGGACGCCGTGGTCGGGCACTCCACCGGCGAGGTCGCCGCCTTCCACGAGGCCGGGGTCTACGACCTGGCCGACGCCGTCAAGGTGGTGGTGCACCGCAGCCGGCTCCAGCAGCGGCTGGCCGGCACCGGCGGCATGCTCGCCGTCGCCCTCTCCGAGGCCGAGGCGGTCCGCCGGCTCCGCCCGTACGGCGACGCGGTCTCGGTGGCCGCGGTCAACAGCCCGACCTCGCTCACCCTCGCGGGGGACGAGGAGGTGCTGGCGGAGCTGGCCGTCGGGCTCACCGCCGAGCAGGTCTTCGTCCGGCGGCTCACCGTCGACGTGCCGTACCACAGCGCCAGGATGGAGCTGATCAAGGACGAGCTGCTGGAGTCGCTGGCCGACCTCAAGCCCCGCCAGGCCCGGGTGCCGCTCCACCTGACCGCCCGTGAGGGCACCGCGCACGGCACCGAGCTGGACGCCGCGTACTGGTGGCGCAACGTCCGCGACGCCGTCCGGTTCCAGCAGGCGGTGGAGCGGCTGGCCGACGACGGCTTCGGCGTCTTCCTGGAGATCGGCCCGCACCCGGTGCTGAGCCGCGCGATCCAGGAGACGGCGGCGGCCCGGACCTCGGCCTCGGCGGCCCGGACCGCGACGGCCCGGACCGCGGTGTCGGCGGCCCGGGCGGCCCCGGAGACGGCGGCGGCCCGGGCGGCCGGGACCGACCGCCCGGAGGTGCGGACCCTGCCGTCGATCCGCCGCCAGGAGGACGAACGGGCCGTCTTCACCGCCTCGCTGGCCGCCCTGCACAACCTGGGCGCCGAGGTGGACTGGTCGGTGCTGCAGCCCGCCGGACGGCCGGTGCCGCTGCCGCGCTACCCGTTCCGCCGGGACCGGCACTGGGTCGAGCCGCGGTCGGTCGAGCAGGTCCGCCGGGGCCGGCTGGACCACCTGCTGCTCGGCCGCCGCCTGGCCGGCGCCGAACCGGCCTGGGAGGCCCGGCTGGACGCCGAGGTGCTGCCCTACCTGGAGGACCACCGGATCCAGGGCAGCGTGCTCTTCCCCGCCGCCGGGTACCTGGAGATGGTCGTCCAGGCCGTCCGGGCGCTGACCGGCGGCACCGACGCCGCACTGGCCGGGATCGAGCTGCGGAAGGCGCTCTTCCTGCCCGACGACGAGAGCCGGGTCGTCCGGCTCTCGCTCTCCGCCGAGAACGGCACCTTCACCGTCGCCACCCTCGTAGGCGAGGAACGCACCGTGCACGCCACCGGCAGCGTCCGGCCCGGCCAGCGAAGGCGCCGCCCGGGGCACCGGCTGGACGCCGAGAGGATCCGCGCCCGCGCCGTCCGGCGGTTGACCGGACCGGACTGCTACACCGGGCTGGCCGCCCTCGGCTACCACTACGGTCCCGCCTTCCGGGGTATCGAGGAGGTCTGGATCGGGCCCGGCGAGGCGCTGGCCGTGGTCCGGCCGACGGCCGCGGTCACCGGGCAGGGCGCCGGCCACCACGTCCACCCGGTGCTGATGGACGCCTTCTTCCAGACCCTGCTGACGCCGCAGCTGTTGGTGGCGGCGCCCGGCGGCACCGGCATCAGACTGCCGCTGGCGATCGACGAGGTGCGGTTGGAGGCGGTCGGCGAGCGCCCGCTCCTGGTGCACGCCACCGTCACCCGCGACGCCGGCGGCGAACTCGTCGGCGACATCGCCGTCCACGACGAGCACGGCGTCCCGCTCGGCGGGATCACCGGCTTCCGGGCCGCGGACGTGGCGAAGGTCTCCACCGCGGTCGGCCCCGCGACCATCGACGGCTGGCTGGCCGAGCCGGTCTGGACCGAGCTGCCGGACGAGCCGGACACCCCCGACCTGCTGGCCGAACACCCCGACCACTGGCTGGTGTTCGCCGACGCCGGGGGCGTGGCCGACGCCCTCGCGGCCCGGATCGCCGCGCGCGGCGGCAGTTGCCGGCTGGTCCGCCCGGGCTCCGGCCACCGGCCGGCCGACGCCGGCCGCCCGGCGGTCGTCGAGCCCGGCTCCGCCGCGGACCTGCGCCGACTGCTGGCCGACCGGCGGGCTTCCGGTCTCCCCGATCCGGCCGCCGTCGTCCACCTCTGGAACCTCGACCGGCCGGAGCTGGAGACCGCCGACCACGCCGCCGTGGCCGGCCACACCGGCGCGGGCGCGTACAGCCTGGTCGCACTGGCCGCCGTGCTGTCGGCCGAACTGCCCGACGCCCGGCTGCACATCGTCACCCGCTCGGCACAGGCCACTGTCCCGGGCGAGCCGGTCGAGCCGCTCGGCGCCCCGGCCTGGGGCATCGGCCGGGTGCTGCGCCACCAGGAGCTGCCCGGCCACCTCGGCAAGCTGATCGACCTGGGCCCGGCCGCAGCGCCGACCGGTCCCCCCAGCACCTCCGCCACCGCGACCACCTCCGCCACCGCGGCCGCCCCCGCCACCGCGACCGCCTCCGCCACCGCGGCCGCCCACGGCGCCGCGACCGCCCCCGCCCACGGCGCCGCAGGCGAGGAAGCGGCCGCGCTGCTGCGCGAGTTCGCCCGGGCCGACGAGGCCGAGATCGCGCTGCGCGCCGGCTGCCGGCTGACCGCCCGGCTGCGTCCCGCCGAGGGCCTGACCGGCCCGCTGCCCCCCAACCTGCGGCCGGACGGCAGCTACCTGGTGACCGGCGCCTTCGGCGCGCTCGGCAGACTGCTCTGCCGCACTCTGGTCCGCCGGGGCGCCCGGCGGCTGATCCTGGTCGGCCGCAGCCCGGTGCCCCCGCGCGAACAGTGGCGCGGGCTCGACCCGGCCACCCCCGCCGGGCAGGCCGTCGCGTTCCTGCGCGAGCTGGAGGCGCTCGGCGCCGAGCCGCTCCCGGCCGTGCTGGACGTCACCGACGAACGGGCGCTGGCCGACTGGCTCGTGGAGCACCGTGCGCTCGGCCGGCCGCCGGTCCGCGGCGTCTTCCACCTGGCCGGGCAGGTCCGGGACACCCGGGTGCAGGAGCTGGACCGCGCGGTCTTCGACGCCGTCCACGGGCCCAAGGTGCTCGGTGCCTTCGCCCTGCACCGCTGCCTGGCGGACGAACCGCTCGACCACTTCGTGCTCTTCGCCTCGATCGCCTCCCTGTTCACCACCGCCGGCCAGGCCAACTACGCCGCCGGGAACGCCTTCCTGGACGCGCTGGCGCACCACCGCCGCGCCCTCGGCCTGCCGGCGCTCAGCCTGGACTGGGGCCCGTGGGCCACCGGGATGATCGAGGAGCTCGGCCTGATCGACCACTACCGCAACAGCCGCGGGATGAGCTCGCTCGCGCCCGGGACCGGGATGGCCGTGCTGGAGCGGGTGCTCGGCCAGGACCGGGCCCAGCTGGTGGTCGCCACCGTGGTGGACTGGCCGGTCTTCCTCTCCTGGTACCCGGCGCCTCCGCCACTGGTCGCCGAGCTCGCCGCGGCCGCCCGGGAGAACGACCCGGCGCCGCGGCAGAGCGGCCTGCTGGAGACGCTGCGGGGGGCCGGGGAGGCGGAGCGCCGGGCACTGCTCACCGAGCGGTTCACCGCGCTGGCCGCGGCCGTCCTGCGGGTACCCGCCGACCGGATCGAGCCCGGGTGCGGCCTGAGCGGGCTCGGCCTGGACTCGCTGCTCGCGATGGAGCTGCGGGCGCGGCTCAACACCGCGCTCGGCACAGCGCCGCCGGTGGTGGCGCTGCTCTCCAACGCGCCGGTGGCCGAGCTGGTGGCACGGCTGTACGAGGGCCTGGCGGAGCTGCTCGACGAGGACGGTCCCGGTGCCGGGGCGGTCGGGGTCGAGCGGTACGAGGACGGGTCGGCGTACCCGCTGACGCAGAACCAGAAGGCGCTCTGGTTCCTCAAGCAGCTCGACCCGGACGCCTTCGCGTACAACATCGGCGGCGCGGTCGAGGTCCGGGTGGAGCTGGAGCCGGAGCTGATGGCCGCGGCCTTCCGGACGATGGTCGAGCGCCACCCGAGCCTGCGGGCCAACTTCGTGCTCGACGGCGGCCGGCCCGTGCAGCGCATCTCGCCCGCGGTCGAGCCGGACTTCGGGGTCTTCGACGTCGAGGGCCTGGAGTGGGCCGACGTCCACGACCTGATCGTGCGCGAGTACCGCAGACCGTACGACCTGGAGTGCGATCCGCTGGTGCGGTTCCGGCTGTTCCGGCGCGGGCCCGCCCGCTGGGTGATCATGAAGGCCGTCCACCACATCGTCTCGGACGCGGTCTCCACCTTCACCTTCATCGAGGAGCTGTTCGCGGTCTACGAGGGCCTGCGGCAGGGGCGGGCGCCCGAGCTGCCCCCGGTCGGCGCCCGCTACCTGGACTTCCTCAACCGGCAGAACGCGTTCCTGGCCGGCCGCGAGGCGCCGCGGATGCTGGAGTACTGGCGCTCGCACCTGCCCGCCGAGGTGCCGGTCCTGGAACTGCCCACCGACCGGCCGCGGCCGGCGGTGCAGACGCACAACGGCGCCTCCGAGTTCTTCGTCCTGGACGAGGAGCTGAGTGCCCGGGTGCACGCGCTGGCCCGCGCGCACGACGTCACCGTCTTCATGGTGCTGCTCAGCGCCTACTACCTGCTGCTGCACGCCCATGCGGGCCAGGACGACATCGTCGTCGGCAGCCCGGTGACGGGCCGGACGGACGAGGAGTTCGGCTCGGTCTACGGCTACTTCGTCAACCCGCTGCCGCTGCACGTCTCACTGGCCGGTGCGCCGAGCGTGGCCGAGCTGCTGGCGCGGGTGCGCACCGCGGTGCTGGGCGGGCTGGACCACCAGGAGTACCCGTTCGTGCTGCTGGTGGAGAAGCTCGGGCTGCAGCACGACCCGAGCCGCTCGGCGGTGTTCCAGGCGATGTTCATCCTGCTGCACCACAAGGTGGCCACCGAGAAGTACGGCTACCGCCTGGAGTACATCGAACTGCCGGAGGAGGAGGGGCAGTTCGATCTGACCCTGTCCGCCTACGAGGACGAGGCGGAGCGCCGGTTCCACTGCGTCCTCAAGTACAACACCGACCTCTTCCTCCCGGAGACGGCGGCCCGGCTGGCCGGGCACTACGTCAACCTGCTGGCGGGGCTGACCCTGGCGGGCGCCGAGCAGCCGGCCACCGGGCTGGAACCGCTCGACCGCCGTGAGCGGGAGATGGTGCTCCAGCGGTGGAGCGGGGCCGACCGGCGGGTGGCGCACGAGGAGCCGGTGCACGAGCTGATCCTGCGCGCGGCCGCCACCGCCCCGGAGACCTGCGCGGTCGTCGCGCCGGCGGCGTCCGGCCCGGCGGTCCGACTGGGCTACGGGGAGCTGGCGCGGCGCTCCGGCCGGGCGGCCGCCCGGCTGCGGGCGCTCGGTGCCGGGCCGGGCGCGGTGGTGGCGCTCTGCCTGGAGAAGTCGCCGGAGCTGGTCACCGTGCTGCTGGCGGTGCTCCGCACCGGCGCCGCCTACCTGCCGCTCGACCCGGCCCACCCGGCCGACCGGCTGGCGTACCTGGTGGAGCAGGTCGGCGCGGTGCTGCTGGTCGGTGACGACGCCGAGCGGCTCGGCGGGCTTCCGGTCCGGCTGGTCGGCACCGGAGAGCTGCTGGGTGGGGACGCCGCGACGGCGGCCGGTTCCGCCCCCGCTCCGGACACCGCCCCCGTTCCGGACGCCTTCACCGATCCGGCGGACGCCTTCACCGACCGGCCGGTCGACCTCCGGTCCCCGGCCTACGTCATCCACACCTCCGGCTCGACCGGCCGCCCCAAGGCCGTCGCCGTCTCGCACGCCAACCTCGCCTCGGCCTACCAGGCCTGGCGCACCGAGTACCGGCTGGAGAGCGAGGCCCGGGTCCACCTCCAGATGGCCGGTCCGGCCTTCGACGTCTTCACCGGGGACGTGGTCCGCGCGCTCTGCTCGGGCGGCACCCTGGTGCTGGCCGGCCGGGAGCTGCTGTTCGACACCGCCCGGCTCCTCGACGTGATGCGGGCCGAGCGGGTGGACGCGGGCGAGTTCGTCCCGGCGGTGGTCCGGACGGTGGTCGACCACTGCGAACGGTCCGGCCTGCGGCTGGACTTCATGCGGCTGCTGGTGGTCGGCTCGGACGTCTGGAAGGTGGAGGAGTACCGGCGGCTGCGCGCGCTCTGCGGTCCGCGGACCAGGCTGGTCAACTCGTACGGCCTGACCGAGGCCACCATCGACAGTGCGTACTTCGAGGGCCCGGTCGAGGGCTTGGAACCCGGCCGGATGGTTCCGGTCGGGCGGCCGTTCCCGAACAGCGCCTGCTACCTGCTGGACGCCCAGGGCCGGCCGGTCCCGCCCGGTGTGCCGGGGGAGCTGTGGATCGGCGGCTCCGGGGTCGCGCTCGGCTATGTCGGCGACCCGGAGCAGACCGCGCGGCGGTTCGTCACCCTGCCGCTCGGCGGGGCCGACGGCACCGAACCGGTCCGGCTCTACCGCACCGGCGACCTCGCCCGCTGGGACGCCGGGGGCGGGGTGCACCTGCTCGGCCGGGCCGACTCGCAGATCAAGGTGCGCGGCCACCGGATCGAGCTCGGCGAGATCGAGAGCCGGCTCGCCGACTGGCCCGAGCTGGCCGAGGCGGTGGTCACCGTCCGGGCCGACCGGGGCGGCGACAACGTGCTCTGCGCCTACTGCGTCCCGGCCGCCGGGCGGACGCTGGACCGCCGGGAGCTCCGCCGCCACCTGGCCGGCTACCTGCCGACCTTCATGATCCCCACGCACATCACCGAGCTGCCCGCGCTGCCGCTCACCGCCAACGGCAAGGTGGACGTCGCCGCGCTGCCCGCGCCCCGGGCGGAGGCGGAGCGGGCCGCGGAGCCGCCGACCACCCTGTACGAGGTCCGGATGGCCGAGCACTGGCGGGCGCTGCTCGGCGTCGACGGCCTCGACCTCCAGGACGACTTCTTCGAGCGCGGGGGCAGCTCGATCAGACTGATCGAGCTGACCCACGCGCTGCGGACCGAGTTCAACGTCAGCGTCCCGGTCGGTCTGCTCTTCAAGGTCACCACCCTGCACGGGATGGCCCGGACGCTGGAGCAGGTCGTCACCGGCCGGATCGAGGGGGGCCGGCCGTACCTCTGGTTCAACCGGGAGCAGCAGCGGACGCTGTTCTGCTTCCCGCCGGCCGGCGGGCACGGCCTGGTGTACCGGCAGTTCGCGGCGCACCTGCCGGAGTACCGGATGGTCGCCTTCAACTACCTCGCGGGGGACGACAAGGTCGCCCGCTACGCGGACCTGATCGAGACCGTCCAGCCGGACGGGCCGTGCGCGCTGCTCGGCTACTCGCTCGGCGGCAACCTCGCCTTCGAGGTGGCCAAGGAGCTGGAACGGCGCGACCGGTCGGTGCCCAACGTGGTGATCATGGACTCGCACCGGATCCCGGAGCCCTACACCCTCCGGGACGAGCACGTGCAGGCCTTCGAGCGCGAGCTGGCCGAGCACCTGCAGCGGCACACCGGATCGGCCGTCGTCGCCCGGGAGACCCGCGAACAGGCCCGGGACTACCTGCGGTTCTGCAGTCGTACGCCCAACCTCGGGGTGATCGAGGCGCCGGTCAGCGTGATCTCCGACGGCGCCACGGCGGCCCGCTACGCGGCCGGGGAGCGCGGCACCTGGCACGGCAGCTCGGCGGCCGGGACGGCGGTGTTCCAGGGCTTCGGCGCCCATGCCGAGATGCTCGACAGCGAGTTCAGTGCCCGCAACGCCGGGCTGGCCCGGTCGATCCTCGCCGGGGGTTCCGATGCGTCCTGAGACCGGAATCCGCTCCGCGGTCCTTGACCCCGGCCCCGTCCCCGCCGCCGGCTCCAGCCCCGTCCCCGCCCCCGGCCCCCTCCCCGCCGGCGCCCTCCCCGGCCCCGTCCCCGCCCCCGGCCCCGCAGGAGAGGTGGACCTCGCCATGCTCCGGCAGCACCCGCCGCTGTCCTACCCCTTCGAGCCGGTCGGGCTCGAACTCCACCCCCGCTACGCCGAGTTGCGGGAGCAGCCGCTGGCCCGCGTCCGGCTGCCGTACGGCGACGGGGCGTGGCTGGCCACCCGCTACGAGGACGTGCGCGCCGTGCTGGCCGACCGGCGCTTCAGCCTGGCCGAGGCGATGGGCCAGGACCAGCCCCGGATGCGCCCGGTCGCCCGCACCGGCGCCGGCCTGTTCTCCACCGAGCCGCCCGAGCACACCCGGCTGCGCTCGCTGGTGGCCCGGGAGTTCAGCGCCCGCCGGGTCGAGCGGCTGCGCGACCGGGCCCGCGAGCTGGCCGGCGAGCTGGTCGACGCCTTCGTCGCGGCCGGCCGACCGGCCGACCTGGTCGAGGACCTCGCCGTCCCGATGCCGACCACCATCATCTGCGAGGTGCTGGGCATCCCCGCCGAGGACCACCGGATGCTCTGGGCCTGGGCCGAGACGGTGCTCTCCGCCGTCACCCCCGGCGAGGTGCTGGCCGTCGAGGGCCGGGCGTTCATCGAGTACCTGGCCGGCGTGCTGGACCTGCGCGGACGCGAGCCCGGCCCGGACCTGCTGACCGTGCTGGTCCGGGCCTGCCGCGAGGAGGGGCTGATCACCGAGGACGAGCTGCTCTCGATCGGCTGTGACCTGCTGATCGCCGGCTTCGTCTCCACCACCAACCAGATCGGCAACTTCTTCCACCAACTCCTGGTCAACCCCGGTGAATTGCGGCGACTGCAGCGGCGGCCCGAGCTGATCCCGAAGGCCGTCGAGGAGCTGATGCGCTACGTGCCGCTGCTCACCGGGTTCAGCCTGCCCCGGTACGCCACGGCCGACGTCGAGCTGGGCGGGGTGACCGTCCGGGCGGGCGAGGCGGTGATGATCGCCACCGCCGCGGCCAACCGCGATCCGGAGGTCTTCGCGGAGCCGGAGCGCCTCGTCCTGGACCGTCCGGGCAACCCGCACATCGGTTTCGGCCACGGCGTGCACTACTGCATCGGCGCCCACCTGGCCCGGCTGGAGCTCCAGGTGGCGATCGAGACGGTGCTGGACCGGCTGCCCGGCCTGCGGCTGGCCGTCCCCGAGAGCCGGCTGCGCTGGAAGGAGGACGCCATGGTGAACGGCCTGCAGGCGCTCCCGGTCGCCTGGTGACCACCCCGGGAGGCGATCCCCCCCCGGCGGCGGGGACGCACCTCCGCGAGCACGCAACGGCAACGACGAGGAAGGCCAGGGAATTGGCACGGGACAAGGCGCCAGAACACCGACGGGAATCGATGATCATCATCGGTGGCGGCCTGGGCGGGCTCTCCACCGGCTGCTACGCCCGGATGAACGGCTACCGCACCCGGATCTTCGAGATGCACGAGATCCCCGGCGGCTCCTGCACCGGCTGGGGCCGCAGCGACTTCACCTTCGACTGGTGCATCAGCTGGCTGCTCGGCAACGGGCCGGGCAACGAGATGTACCAGATCTGGCTGGAGCTCGGCGCGCTCCAGGGCAAGGAGATGCGGCACTTCGACGTGTTCAACATCGTCCGGGGCCGGGACGGCCGGGCGGTCCGCTTCTACTCCGACCCGGACCGGCTGGAGTCCCACCTGCTGGGCATCTCCCCGGTCGACGCCGTTCCGATCCGGGAGTTCTGCGACGGCGTCCGGACCTTCCGGAAGGCGCTGGCGGTCTACCCGTTCCTCAAACCGGTCGGGCTGATGCGCCGGGCCGAGCGTTGGCGGATGCTCGCCTCGTTCCTCCCCTACTTCGCGACCATCCGCAGGTCGATCAGCGTGCTGATGAGCGACTACGCGCTGCGGTTCCGCGACCCGCTGCTGCGCGAGGCGTTCAACTTCATCCTCTACGAGAAGCACCCGGCCTTCCCGGTGCTGCCGTTCTACTTCCAGCTCGCCTCGCACGCCAACCAGGCCGCCGGGGTCCCGGAGGGCGGTTCGCTGGCGCTGGCCCGCTCGATCGAGCAGCGCTACCTCGGACTCGGCGGCGAGGTGACGTACAACGCCAGGGTCGAGGAGGTCCTGGTCGAGGACGACCGGGCGGTGGGCGTCCGGCTGAGCGACGGCCGCGAGTTCCGCGCCGACATCGTGGTCTCCGCGGCCGACGGCCACACCACGGTGATGAAGCTGCTCGGGGGCCGCTACCTCAACGACACCTACCGGCGGCTCTACACCTCGCTGATCGACGAGCCGGGCCAGCTCTCGCCCGGCTACGTCGCGCTCTTCCTCGGCCTGCGCCGGCCGTTCCCGACGGGCGACCCGTGCACCACCTACCTGCTCTCGGAGCGGGAGACCGCCGGCCTGACCGGTATCCGCTGCCCCAGCATGAACGTGCAGTTCCGCACCCGGCACTACCCGGAGCTGGCGCCCCGGGACTCCACCGTGGTCTTCGCCACCTACTTCTCGGACATCGCCCCGTGGCGGGCGCTGCACCGGGGACCGGAGCAGTTCTCCCGGGTGCGGCGGGGCGAGGAGCTGCACACCCTGCCGGTCAAGCACGGCCGGGAGTACGCGGAGGCCAAGCGCCGGGTCCGCAACGGGATCGTCGCCTTCCTGGAGGAGCGGTTCCCCGGCTTCGCGGAGGCGGTGGCCGTGGCGGACGTCTCCACCCCGCTCACCCAGGTCCGCTACACCGGCGTCTACGACGGCACCTTCCCGGGCTGGAACCCGTTCGTCGAGGGCGCCGAGACGGTGGAGAAGGAGATCAAACGGCGCGGCCCGGTCCTGCCGGGGCTGTCGAACTTCTACCTCTCCGGGGTGTGGGCCACCATCGGCGGCCTGATCCGGGCCGCCGCGGCCGGCCGGCACGTGGTGCAGTTCGTCTGCCGCGACGACGGGCTGGAGTTCGCCGCCTCGGTCGACCTCGGCGGGCCGCCGCCGACCCACCTGGTCCTCCCGGTCGACCGGGGGGCAGAAGAGGCCGAGCTCGTCGAGGAGACCCGGCCCACCAGCACCGTTTCGACAGGGGCCCCGGCATGAAGATCGAGAAGTGGGTGGTCCGCGAGCACCTCGACGGGGTGCCGGACGTCAACCGGATCTACCGGAAGGCCGTCGAGGACGTCGAGGTCCGGCTCCGCCCGGACGAGATGCTCCTCCGCACCCGGTACGTCTCGGTGGACCCGTACCAGAACGGCCTGGCGCTGGAGACGCCGATCGGCGACCACATGGGAGCCGACTCGATCATGGAGGTGGTGGAGGCCGGGCCGGAGGCCGCCTTCGGCGTCGGTGACCTGGTCCAGGGCTTCGGCGGCTGGCGCAGCCACGTCGTCCACAACGGGGCCGAGGAGCTGTGGCGGACCGGCGCCTTCCCGATGGTCTTCCCCGCCTACCGGCGGCTCGACCCGGCCGACTACGACGAGCGGCTGCCGCTCTCCACGGCGCTCGGCATCATGGGCGCGCCGGGGATGACGGCCTGGGGCACGGTGACCAGGTTCCTGGAGGTCCGCCCCGGCGACACGGTGGTGATCAGCGGCGCCTCGGGTTCGATCGGCACCCTGGTGGCCCAGCTGGTCCGCCTCGCGGGCGCCGGCCGGGTGGTCGGCACCACCGCCTCGCCGGGAAAGGCCGGGTACCTGCGGGAGCTGGGCTTCGACGAGGTGGTGCTGTACGACCAGGCGGACGACGCCGGGACGGTCCGCCGCGAGCTGCTCGCCGCCGCCCCCGACGGGGTCGACCGCTACTTCGACAACCTCGGCGGGACGGTCACCGACGCGGTGTTCACCATGCTCAACGTGGACAGCCGGGTGGCGGTCTGCTGGCAGTGGGCGACCACCGTGAACGGTGAGCTCACCGGGCCCCGGCTGCTGCCGTACATCATGTTCCCGCGCACCACCGTCCGCGGGATCTTCGCCCAGGAGTGGTTCACCGGGCCGCTGCTGGCCGAGATGCACCGGGAACTCGGCGGCCTGGTCCGCGAGGGCCGGATCCGCTACCACCAGACCGTGCACAAGGGCTTCGACGAGATCCCGAAGGCCTACCGGAGCCTCTACCTGGACCGCGAGGCCAACCGGGGCAAGGTGCTGGTCGAGGTGTGAGCGACGCCCGGCCGGCGGGAGGGGGCACGGGGCCGCCCTCCCGCCGCCCGGTCGACCGTGGCCGCCGGTCTACGGCGGTCGCCGGTCAACCGCGGTCGGAGGTCACCCGTCGTTGCCGGTCAACCGCGGTCGGAGGTCACCCGTCGTTGCCGGTCAACCGTGGTCGAACGTCATCCGTCGTCGCCGGTCAACCGCGGTCGAACGTCACTCGTCGTCGAAGTCCGGACCGCCGTCGGCGTCGCCGTCCGGGGTGCCGCTGATCGCGTAGCCCTGGCGGCGCGCCTCGTAGCAGGCCACCGTCGCGGCGGCCGAGACGTTCAGCGAGCCGACCCGGCCCAGCTGCGGGACGAACACCACCTGGTCGCAGAGGCTCAGCGCCTCGGGCGTGATGCCGCGGTCCTCGTGGCCCAGCACGAAGGCGACCGCCGGGGTCAGCCGGGCGGCGAACATCGGCACCGCCTCGTCCGCCAGCTCCAGGCCGACCACCTTGAAGGCGTCCGCCTTGGCGGCGGCCACCGCCTCGCCGATGGTGGCGAAGTGCTCGACCTTGAGGTACTTGTCGGTGCCCATGGCGGCCTTCTGCGCGCCGGACGAGCGCACCGACGGGGTGTCGCCGGTGAGGTACAGCTTCTCGGCGCCCATCGCGGCGGCCGTCCGGACCACCGAGCCGACGTTGAACGGCGACTGGAGGTTCTCCAGGATCAGCGCGAGCCGGAACTCGTTGCTGCGCCGCCACGAGCGGTGCAGCCGCTTCAGTTCGGTCCCGCGGAGCTGCTTCACGTCGTCGTACCTCGTCCACTCTCGGGGCCCTCACCCTCCGGGCGGGGCCGCGCTTCCAGAATCCGGAACCCGTTGACCGACGTGACCCGGGTGGTCGGGTAGCCCTGCTCGTTCAGCCACTTCTGCAACGAGTCCGAGCCCAGGTTCTTCTGCACCACCAGGAACGCCGAGCCGTCCGGGGTCAGCCGGCCGAGCCACTGGTGCAGCAGCCGGCGCAGGGCGGCCTTGCCGATCCGGATCGGCGGGTTGGAGTAGATCGCCGCGAACCGCTGGTCCGCCGGGACGTCCTCCGGCAGCGCCGCCTGCACGTTGCCCAGCCCGAGCGCCTCCGCGTTGAGCCGGACCAGGTCCAGCGCGCGGGTGTTGACGTCCACCGCCCAGACCGGCAGCCGCTTGCGGCGGGTCGCCCAGGTCAGCGCGATCGGGCCGTAGCCGCAGCCGACGTCCAGGATCGGGCCGCGGACCCGCGGCGACGGCGCGTGCTCCAGCAGGATCCGGGTGCCCGGGTCGAGCCGGCTGCGGGAGAACACCCCGCTGTCGGTGGTCAGTTCCAGGGTGAGGTCCGGGAGGGTCACCGTGATCGGGCGGCGGTCGCTCTCGACCTCGGGTGCACCGGTGAAGTAGTGCGAGCCGGACATGATTTCCCCGTCGTTCGTAAGGGCCTCGGGGCCACCGGGTGGGTGTGGGTAAGCCCTGCTGGTACGGCACTGATCGTACCCCCGGGCGGCCCGGACCCCGGATCCCGTCCGGCCGGGCGGGGGCCGCCGGGCGGGCCCGGCAACACGCCCGGCGGCGGTCGGCGCATCGCGCCCGGGCGGCGGTCGGCGGATACTTCCAGTACCCGGGGCGGGCCCGTGGGAGCCTCCGAGCAGCAAGGACGGATGCCATGCCGCAGAATCACGAGGACTACCTGGACGAGGTCGCCGAAGTGGTGGAGCCGGACGAGGAGCCCGAGGAGGGCGACGAGTACGACGAGCTGGCCGAGCGCCGCGCGCTCGGGGCGGACCCGGCCACCGAGGTCGCCGACGTCGCCGAGCAGAGCCGGATCGTCCAGCTCGACGAGGACGAGTACCGCGAGTAGTCGCGGGCGGGCTCCGGCGCCGCCGCGGGCGGCCGCGGCAGCCGTGCCGGCCGGCCGCTACAGCGCGCCGCGCCGCTGCAGCCAGGCGAAGGCCGCCCACCCGGGCAGCACCGGCAGGACCAGGGTCAGCAGGCGGTAGAGCGCCACGGCGGCCAGTGCGCCGCCCTCCTCCATCGACGCGGAGTGCTCCAGCAGCGTCACCAGCGCGCTGTCCACGGCGCCGGCCCCGCCCGGGGTCGGCGCCGCGTTGCCGACCGCGTTGCCGATCAGGAAGACCACCGCGACCGCCGCGAAGGCCGGCTCCCGCCCGACCGCCCGGGCGCAGCAGTACAGACAGGCGACCAGGCAGAGCGAGACCAGCAGCTGGCCGGCCACCCCGACCGCCAGCCGCCCCGGACTGCGCAGCAGCTCCACCAGGCGGGGCAGCACCTCGGAGGTCAGCGGCCGCAGCCGGGCGGCCAGCCAGCGGCGGGCCGGCGGCACCGCGGACACCAGGGCCAGCAGCACGCCCGCCCCGACCAGCCCGCCCACCACGGCGGGCAGCGCGTCCAGCTCCGAGCCGCCGGGCTCCATGCCCATCAGGTAGACGAACGCGCCCAGCTGCAGCAGGTGCAGCACCAGCCCGAAGAGCTGGCCGACGCCGACGCTGGACAGCGCCTGGGCGGTCGGGATGCCGGCCCGTTGCAGGAACCGGGTGTTCAGGGCCACCCCGCCGACGCCGCCGGGCGAGACCAGCTTCACGAAGGAGCCGGCGACCTGTGCGAACACCGCGTTGCGGAAGTCCAGCCGCTCGGGGACGAACCCGACGAAACCCATCGCGGCCGTGACGTGGCTGGTGACGGCGGCCAGCAGGGCCAGCGCCAGCCAGAGCGGGTCGGCGTCGGCGACGGCGGCGATCGGGTTCTGCTCGGTCGCGAACAGCTGCGGCAGCAGCAGCCAGCCGGCCACCACGCCGCCGCACACGGCGAGCAGGGTCCGCGGCCGCAGCCGCTCCACCTTGACCGCCCGGACCGGCGCCTGCGGCTGCGTGCGCAGGACCTCGGCGCGGATCGCGTCCAGCAGTTCCACCGGCGGTGTCGCGGGGCCGGCCGGCTGCGACCGCTCCGCCGAGGCGGCCCGGGCGGCCGAGGCCGCCCGCTTGAGCTCCCGCCGGGTGGTGCCGGCGAGCGCGATCGGCTGGAGCAGCGGGAGGGCGGCGCCGACGGTGTCCGCGCCGAGGACCGCCACGGCCGTGCGCACCGCGCGCTCGGCCCCGGTGCGCAGGGCGAACGTGGCGAGCAGCTGGGCGGTGTCGCAGCGCATCACCAGGTCGCTCGCGGCGATGTCGCCGTCGGCGAGGTCCACCAGGTGCACCGCGCCGGCGTCGTCCACCAGCAGCGCGGAGGGGACCAGTGCCCGGTGCGAGATCTCCCGCCGGTGCAGCAGCGCGAGCTGGGACCAGGCGTCGGTGAGCAGCGCGTCGGTCAGCTCCTCGTCGGCCAGCCGGTCGAGGGTGCGGCCGGGCAGGTACTCGTAGGCGACCAGTGCGCTGTCGCGGCCGAGCTCCGCGGTGGCGGCGATCCGGCGGGTGCGGACGCCGGCCGCGACGGCCGCGTACGAGACCAGTGCCTCGTGCTCCAGCCCGGTGCGCAGCGAGCGCAGCGCCCGGGGGTGCGGGGCGGTGCGCAGCCGCATCCGGCGCCAGGCGCGCTGGAACAGGGCGGCGGTGACGGCCTGCCGGTCGAGCAGCTGGACGTCGAGGTCGGGGCGGCCGGCCTCCTGGGTGACCAGGTAGCGGTCCGGACCGGCCGGGCGGGCGGCGACCGGGCGCAGCCCGGCCTCGCGGAGGCTGCGCAGGAGCTGCGCCGGCCGGGGGCGCGGGTCGGGGGTGCCGACGGCGTACCTGGTGCCGTGCGCGGCGGTCCAGCCGATCAGCAGTCCGAGCAGCAGGGCGGTGGGGGTGGCGTACCCGGCGGCCAGGCCGGCGAGGGCGGAGGCCGCCAGGGTGAGCCGGGGGAGCCGGCGCTCACGGGCGGCGGAGGCGGTCAGGAAGCCGAGCACCGGGGCGAGGTAGCCGTAGACCGGTTCGGTGTGGGCCAGGCTGCCGCCGGGCAGCCGTTGGGTGAGCGCGGCGACCAGGGTGGGGGAGGCCGCCTCGTCGACCCAGAGGTCGAGCGCGAGCGAGATCCCGTAGGCGAGGACGGCGGCCAGCAGCCCGTCGGAGAGGTGCTGGAGGGTGCGTCGGCGGTCGGCCGCGGCCGAGGTCAGCCGGCGGGCCGCCGAGTAGGCCGGGACCAGCAGCAGGGCGGCGGTGGTCAGGCCCCCGGCGAGCCCGGCCAGTGGGCGCGGCACCAGGTCGGCGGCCTGGGCCACGTCGCTGGCGATGCCGGAGGTGGTGGCCCGGGCGTAGTCGGCGAGCAGCAGGGTCAGGGTGATCGCGGCGACGCCGGCCAGGAGCCGGATCAGCGCCACCGGCTGGCGGACCCGGGCGGTACCGGCCGGGCCGGGCGCCGCGTCGCCGCCGGGCCCGCCCGGCCCGGGTATGCCGCCGGACCGGGCACCGCCCGTGTCGCTGTCCACTCTCCCCGTCACGATCGCCACGGTTGGCATGCTCCCATGGCCCGGCCCGCGCGTGGTGGAGAACCCGTGGCCCGGGCCGGCCCGGAGGGTCGGGCCTGCTGGCCGGTCGGGCCGTCGGGCCGTCGGGCCCGGGCGAGTGGGCGGGCCGGTTGGGCGGGTCAGGCCTGCCGGGTGGGGAGGGCGACCAGGTGGCGGAGGTTGACGTGCCGGGGCCGGGTCACGGTGTAGCCGATCAGGTCGGCGATGTCGTCGGCGGTCAGGGCCGGGATCGCGGCGAACATCCCGCCGAGCTGCTCGCGCAGCACCGGGTTGTCGATGTGCCCGCCGAGCTCGGTGTCGGTCAGCCCGGGCTCGATCGCGCTGACCCGGACGTCGCGCGGCCCGAACTCGGTGCGGAGCGCGGTGGAGAGCTGGGTCAGCGCGGCCTTGGTGGCGCCGTAGACGGCGTAGTCGGGGAAGGCGACGTGCGAGGCGATCGAGGAGACGTTGACCAGGTCGGCCGGGCGGCCGTCGGCGGCGGCTTCGGTGAGGTCGGCGGCGAAGGCGCGGACGATCCGCAGCGCGCCGGTGAGGTTGGTGTCGATCATGCGGGTCCACTCGTCGATCCGGCCGTCGGCGACGGGGTTGGGCAGCATCACGCCGGCGTTGTTGACCACCAGGTCCACCGGGCCGAACGCGTCGTGGACGGCCTTGGCGGCGGCGTCCACCGAGGCCTGGTCGGTGATGTCGGCGGTGACGGCGAGCGCCCGGCCGCCGGCGGCGGCGATCTCGGCGGCCAGCGCGTCCAGCCGCTCGGTGCGGCGGGCCAGCAGCGCGACCCGGGCCCCGGCGGCGCCGAGCAGGCGGGCGGTGGCCTCGCCCATGCCGCTGGCGGCTCCGGTGACGACGGCGGTACGGGTGGCGAGGGCGGGGTAGCTCATCGGGTGCTCCTGTTCGGGTGCTGCCGGCGCTCGGGGACGCCGGGCGGGCTCGGCCGGTGCGGGCCGCCGCGGGGCGGTCCCGCCGGGCCGCGGCGGCCCGGCGGGAACCACTCTGCTCGCGCCGCGACCGGCCACCCAGGGCTGCGTCCGACCCGGGACGGCGCAACCCGGGAAAGGCCAACCTGGGAAAGCCGTTACCACCCTCGCCCGGGCCGCCCCGGTCTACGCTGCCGGGCATGGAGAACACAGTGGGGGACTTCCTCCGTTCGCGCCGCTCCCGGATCCAGCCCGAGGAGGTCGGCCTGCCCGCGCACGGCCGCCGCCGGGTGCAGGGACTGCGCCGCGAGGAGGTCGCCCAGCTCGCCGGGGTCAGCGTCGACTACTACGTCCGGCTGGAGCAGGGCCGCGGCGGCAGCGCCTCCGACGCGGTGCTGGACGCGGTGGCCCGGGTGCTGCGGCTGGACGAGGTGGAGGCCGCGCACCTGCGCGCGCTGGCCCGCCCGCCGCGCCGGGCCGACGGCGGGCCCGGCCGCCGCCAGGTGCGGGACGGCACCCGCCTGCTGCTGGACCTGATGCCCGGCGTGCCGGCCTTCGTCCTCGGCCGGCGGATGGACGTGCTCGCCTGGAACGCCCTCGGCGACGCCGTGAACGGCTTCTCCGCACGCCCGGCCGGTGAGGTCAACGCCGCCCGCCACGCCTTCCTCGACCCGGCCGCCCGGGAGTTCTACCCGCAGTGGGAGGCGGTGGCGGCCGAGACCGTGTCCTACCTGCGGCTGGACGCCGGGCGGTACCCGGAGGACCCGAAGCTGGCCGCGCTGGTGGGCGAACTCTCGGTGCGCAGCGAGGAGTTCCGCCGGCTCTGGGCCGACCACCAGGTGCGCGAGAAGACCCACGGGACCAAGCTGATCCGCCATCCGCTGGTGGGCGAGCTCGACTTCGGCTACGAGACGCTGGCCGTCAACGGGGCGGCCGACCAGTTGCTGGTCGCGTACACCGCGCCGGTGGGGTCGCCCACGGCGGAGAAGCTCGCCCTGCTGGCGAGCTGGCGTGCTGACGGCACGCGGTCCGACGGCGCGCAGGCCGTCGACCCGCAGGCCGGAGCGGCGTGGGCCGAAGGGACAGGGGCCCCGGGCGGCCCCGCGGCGGGCTGACCGGCAGCCTGACCGGTGGCCTGACCGGCGGGGCGTGTCTTGGGCCCGCGGGCCGGGGCGCCGTCACTACCCTGCGTCCATGAGCGCCTGCGAAGACCTCACCGCGGCACCCCTGGACATCGAACCCCTCCCGCCGGCCGACGGCTGTGCCGACTGCCTGGCCCAGGGGCGCCGGGACTGGGTGCACCTGCGCATCTGCCTGGACTGCGGCCACATCGGCTGTTGCGACTTCTCGCCGCAGCGGCACGCCGCCGCGCACTTCCACAACAGCTCCCACCCAGTGGTCCGCTCCTACGAGCCGGGGGAGGACTGGCGCTGGTGCTACGTGCACGAGGAGATGGGTTGAGCCGCACCGGACGGGGCGCCTCCGGGGCGCGGCGCCGGCGGCCGGGGCCCTGCCGGCCGGGGCAGGGCGGACGCGGCGGTCCGGGGTGAGCCCGACAGCGTGGGCGGACCCAGGTGTAACCCGGCTAAAATCCGGACATAACGCCCGTGCGGCCCTCCCGGCCGACGCTCGTCCGGCCGGTGACCGCCGAAGGGAGGCCCACGATGGCCAAGTCGATGCCGAGCAGCACCAACAAGCTCCGCCGGGGCACCCAGGACCTGCTGGAACGGCGGGGCATGGCGACGAGCCCGAGACCGCTCCCACCGCGGCTGCGGTCCGACGGCCCGTCCTCCGCCGGTGCGTCCTCGGGCGGATCCGCCTTCCGCCACGGCGGGCGCGACGTCGAGGTGGCGGCCATGCACTCCGCTCCGGCGATGCACGCCGAGCTCAAGGGCCACCGCCACCGCGGTGCGGAGAAGCACTCCGCGCACTAGGCAGCGTCCTGCCCGCGCCCGTCCGCGGCTGCCCGTTCTGTCCGCGGCTGCCCGTTCTGTCCGCTCGACAGGATCGGCCGGACGGGGCCCCGGCGGCGGGTCCGTGCCCCAGGGGTGGGAGTCGAGCACCGGCTCCCGCCCCTGACGCCTGCCCGGCGACCGGCCCCGGGCCGTCTCGGGGTCGGCTGGGGGGCGGGTGGGGGACCGTCCCGGATGGCCGGCCCGCCCGGCTCCCACAGACTCGTTCCCGGAAGCGATCACCGCCCGCCGGACGAGCCCGAGTTGGAGCCCCAGTCGATGAACACCCCGCAGCGTGAAAGCCGTTGGACCACCCTCGCGATCTCCGGTGCGCTGGTCGCCGCCGTCGCGGCCGGTGCCGCGACGCCCGCCCTGGCGGCCGACCGGCCCGCGGACACGGCGTCCGTCGCCGCCGCCCGCCCGGCCGCGCCGGTGGACCGGGCGGCCCTGTCGCAGGCCCTCGCCGACCTGCCGCCCGGCATCACCGGCGCGCTGGTCCGGGTCGACGGCCGCGGTGGCCGGTGGTCCGGCGCGGCGGGCGGCGTCCCGGCGGACGCGCGGTTCCGGATCGGCAGCATCTCCAAGGTGTTCACCGCCACCGTGGTGCTCCAGCTCGCCGCCGAGCGGCGGCTCGACCTAGACGGCACCGTCCAGCAGTACCTGCCCGGGCTGCTCCCGGCGGCCTACCCGCCGGTCACCGTCGGCCAGTTGCTCGACCACACCAGCGGCCTGCCCGGTGGCGGCGGGCTGACCTCCGGGGACGGCGGCGAGCGGTGGTTCGCCGATCACAAGGCCGACTCGTGGACCCCGGAACAGGTGGTGGCGGACGCCGTCCGGCAGCCGATGGGCTTCGCGCCGGGCACCGCGCAGCAGTACAACGGCATCAACACCTTCGTCGCGGGGATGCTGGTCGAGAAGGCGACCGGCCGCTCCTTCGCCCAGGAGGTCCAGGCCCGGATCGCCCGACCGCTCGGCCTGCGGGACACCTTCGTCCCGGCGCGCGACGACCTCGCCGTCCCCGGTCCGCACGCCACCGCCCTCCTCGACGTGCCGGGCCCGGACGGCGGCCGGGTGGACGTCACCGAGCAGAGCCCCTGGCCGTGGGCGGAGGGCGGCATGATCTCCTCCACCGCCGACCTGGACCGGTTCATGACCGCGCTGCTGCGCGGCCGGCTGCTGCCGCCGACCCAGCAGGCGGAGCTCTTCCGCGTCCCGGACGTGCCCAACAACCGGAACAAGAACTGCGAGATCGGCCCGACGGCCGGCCACGCCTGCTTCAGCAAGGGCCTGATGAGCGCCACCCTGCCCAACGGCACCGTGGTCTGGGGCAAGACCGGCTCCCGGCCCGGCTACTACAGCGGCGTCTTCGCCACCAAGGACCTCAGTCGCAAGGTGGTCCTGACGCTCAACCCGACCGGCCTGAACGGTGCCGAGTTCCCGAAGGTCTGGGAGATCGTGACCGCCTCCTTCGGTTCCGGCCGGGTGTACGACCCCAGGTAGCGGCGGACGGAGTGTCAGTTCCCTGCGGTACGGTCGGTCCGATCGTTGGCGGTGGATGGACACGGGGGCGCGCGATGGCCGATCTGACGACCGGGACGGAGGAGCCGCTGGAGCTCCTGCTGGAGCGGCACCGTCGGGAGCTGACCGGCTACTGCTACCGGATGCTCGGCTCGGTCTTCGAGGCGGAGGACGCGGTCCAGGAGACGATGGTCCGCGCGTGGCGCGGCCACCAGGGCTTCGAGGGCCGGGCCGCGCTGCGCTCCTGGCTCTACCGGATCGCCACCAACGTCTGCCTGGACGCGCTGAACGGCCGCAACAACCGGGCCCGTCCGATGGACCTGGCCGGAGCGTCCACCGTTGCCACCGCGAGCGGGGACCAGCTGTCCGAGGCGTTCTGGATCGGGCCCGCGCCGGACGGCCGGGTCCTGCCCGAGTCGGGGGACCCGGCCGAGGTGGCCGCCCAGCGGGAGTCGGTGCGGTTGGCCTTCGTCTCCGTGCTGCAGCGGCTGGCCCCCCGGCAGCGGGCGGTGCTGATCCTGCGCGAGGTGCTCGGCTGGAAGGCCGCCGAGGTCGCCGAGCTGCTCGGCGTCACCGTGGCCTCGGTCAACAGCGCGCTGCAGCGGGCCCGCGCGGTGCTCGCCGCGGACACCGCGGCCTCCCGCCCGGCGCCCGCGCTGGACGACGACCACCGGGCGCTGCTGGCCCGCTACGTCACGGCCTTCGAGGCGTACGACATGGACGGTCTCGCGGCCCTGCTGCACGAGGACGTCACGCTCAACATGCCGCCGTACGAGATGTGGCTGCAGGGGCGGGGCGAGATCCGCGAGTGGATGCTCGGCCCGGGCTGCGGCTGCCGGGGTTCGCGGCTGGTGCCGGTGGAGGCGAACGGCAGCCCGGCCTTCGGGCAGTACCGCCCGAGCCCGGACGGCGGCCACGAGCCGTGGGCGCTCATCGTGCTGGAGGTCTCAGCGGGCCGGATCACCGGGCTCACCAACTTCCTCGACACCGACACGGTCTTCCCGCTCTTCGGGCTGCCGCCCCGGCTGGACGCCGAGTAGGCCGGGGCCCGCGTCGAGCGGGTCGCACCGCGGCGGGTCGCCCGCCGCGTCGAGCGGGTCGTCGTCCGGTTCCACCGGCAGCACTCCGGCGAGGCCGGCGAACGAGAGCAGCTCCCGCAGCGGGCCGCTCGCGTTGCTCAGGACCACCCGGACGCCGTGCCGGGCGGCGGCGAGCCGGAGCCGGGCGAGCGCGTCGACGACGGCCAGGTCGGCGGCGCCCGGGCCGGCGGCGGGCAGGGCGCCGAGGTCGCAGGTCAGCCGCGGTTCGCGGGGTGGCTCCGGGGCGGGCGCGGGCGGTGTCCCGGCGGGTGCCGGCGCTGTTCGGGCGGGTGTCGGCTCCGGGGCGGGGGGTGTCTCTCGGTAGGTGTCCACGGAGGTCAGACCGGCGCGGTGGGCGCGGCTCATCGGCCCGCCGGGAGATTCGCTGAAGAATTCTCCCGGGGAGCGATGACTTCCGGCCGCGCCCCCGGTCCAACCCTGTGAGAGCGACACACCGAACCGCGAGCACGAGGAACACCCCATGACCGAGAACCTTGGCGAGCTGACCATCACCCGCGAGCTGCCCGGCACCGCGGCCGCCGCCTTCCGGGCCTACCTCGACCCGGAGCAGTTCGTCCGCTTCTGGGGCCCGGCCGGCATCCACGTCCCGCTGGACACCGTGACGATCGAGCCGCGGGTCGGCGGGCGCTACGACAGCACGATGGTCGTCGACGCCACCGGCGAGCGGTACCCGATGCAGGCCGAGATCGTCGAGCTCCGCGAGGGCGAGCTGCTGGCCGTCGTCGAGGCGAGCGCCGGGATGCGCTCCACGCTGACCTTCCGGGACCTCGGCGACGACCGCACCGAGGTGGTCCTGCACCAGACCGACGTGCCGGACCGGTACAACGGCCCGGACGCCGTGGCCGGCCTCAACTCCAGCTTCGACCGCCTGGTCGAGCACCTGGCCGGCCGGGGCTGATCCGCGGCGTTCGAGGGTGGGCCCGGCCGTTCCCGTTCCCGGCCGGGCCCACCCACCCCGCCGGGGCCGCGGAGGCGCGGGCCGTGGAGGGGCGAAGGCGCGGGCCGTGGAGGGGCGGAGGCGCGGGCCGTGGAGAGGTTCGCGGAAATAGTAGCCATGGCAACAGTGTCCATGTACTGTATCTGTCATGAGCGAGAACGTGATTCCGCAGAAGGGCCCGACGCCGGGCTTCCTGGTCTGGCGCCTGTCGACGCGGTGGCGTACCGCCGTCGACCGGGCGCTGGCCCCGCTGGGGCTGACCCACGCGCAGTACACGTTGCTCGGCTCCCTGCACGGGATGCACCGGTCCGGGCAGCGGCCGAGCCAGCGCCAACTGGCCGACCACACCGGGCTGGAAGCGCTCTACGTGTCCAAGATCGCCCGGTCGCTGGAGGCCTCCGGCCTGATCGAGCGGACGCCGGATCCGGCCGACACCCGGGCGGTCCGGCTCTCGCTCACCGCCGAGGGGGAGCAGGCCGCCCGCCGCGCGGTCGCCGTCGTCCAGCTGCTGCTCGACCGGCTGCTCGCTCCGCTGGGCGGACTGGACGGGGAACGGACCGCCGCGTTCGCCGCCGAGCTGACCGCACTGCTGGACGTCCCGCTGGACGTCGCGCTCGACATCCCGCCGGACGACCGGCTCGGCTGAGCCGTCGCACCGGACGCGCCACGTGCCGGGTGCGCCGCGCGCCACCGAACCACACCACCGAACCGCTCAGCACGACTGCTCGATGACCTGCTCGATCTGCCGAAGGAGTGACCTCATGTCCACCTCTGTCGCCGTCCTCAACGGCCGGACCATCGGCCTCGCCCACTACGCCACCCGCGCCGTGGCGGAGACCGTGTTCGAGAGCCTCGGACTGACCTTCCACCAGGAGGTCGCGATCAACGGCCTCGGCGACCAGCCGGAGGGTGTCGCCACCCGCGACCACCTGATCGCCCGCCTCACCGGCGGACTGAAGATCGACGACGCGGCCGCCGGCGCGGTGATCGAGCAGCTGCTCGACGCCGGCCTGGCGTCTGCCTCGGGCGGCGACGGCGGCGACCCGGCCGTCCTCGCCCTCACCGACGCCGGGCGCGAGCTGCACGGCCGGATCCAGGACGGCGTGAAGCGGATCGTGGCCCGGATCTACGGGGACCTTCCCGCCGAGGACCTGGCCGTCGCCGCCCGCGTCCTGACCACCGTCACCGAGCGCGCCAACGCCATCCTCGCCGAGGCCTGACACCTTCGGCCGGCATTCGCGGCCGAGACCCGCGGCCGGCGCCCCGGGGGGGCGACACCCGCCCCCGTGTCGGTCCCGCCCCTGCGTGCCGTCCGCCCGACGGCCGGCAGGGGCCGGATGGCAGAGTGGGCGGAGACCCGTTCTGTGCCGGAGGAGGACCACCGTGTCGGCTGAGCCGTTGAAGTCCCGGGAGGAGTGGCTGGCGTCCCTGCCGCGGATCTACGCGGCGGCCGGCTGCGTGCTGCGCGACGAGTCGGGGCGGATCCTGATCGTGAAGGCCGGCTATCGCGAACACTGGCAGTTCCCCGGCGGGACGATCGACCTCGGCGAGGGGCCGGCCGAGTGCGCGGCGCGCGAGCTGGCGGAGGAGACCGGGATCGTCCGGTCGGCCGGCGACCTGCTCGCCATCTCCTGGACCCATCCGTCCGGCGAACTCGACCACCCCGCCGAGCACTTCCTCTTCGACTTCGGCACCGTCCCGGACGGCACCCCCGTGACCGTCCCGGCCGGCGAGCTCGACGACCACCGCTGGGTCACCGATCAGGAGGCGCTCGAACTCCTCGGCCCGGCCCGCTCGTTGCGGTTGCGTGCGGCGATGGAGGCCGCCGCCGACGGGCGGGTGCGGATCGTCACCACCCACGTGTCCGGCTTCTGAGCGCCGGTGTGGGCTCCGGTCGCCCGGGGCCCGCACCCGCACCCGGCTGAGGCCCGCACCTGGTTCGGGCCCGGGTCGGGACCGAACCCGAACCCCGGCTCAGGCCCGGCCGCTGTCGTCCACGTCGGCCGCGCGGGCCGCGATGAAGGCCGCCACCGCCTCGGAGACGAAGGCCTCCGCCTCCGGCTTGTCGACGCTCAGGTCGCCCAACGGGCCCTCGCCGTGCTCCAGTTCCAGCAGGGCGAGCAGGATGTGCTCGGTGCCGACGTAGTTGTGCCCCAGCTTGAGCGCCTCGCGGAAGGTCAGCTCCAGCGCCTTCTTGCCCTGTGCGTCGTACGGGATCAGGCCGGGCACCTCGCCCGCGGGCGCCGGCAGCACCGCCGCCACCGAGGCCCGGACGGCCTCCGGCGTGACGCCCTGGGCGGCCAGCGCCTTGACGGCCAGCCCCTCCGGCTCGGCCAGCAGGCCGAGCAGCAGGTGACCGGTGCCGATCTCGGCGTTACCGGCCGTCCGCGCCTCCTCCTGCGAGGCCATCACGACGTTCCGGGCCCGGTCGGTGAACCGGTTGAACCCCTGGGAGGGGTCGAGGTCGGCCGGGGTGGCCGGGTCCTTGGGGACGAACCGCTTCTGGGCGGCCTGCTTGCTGACGCCCATGCTGCGGCCGATCTCGGTCCAGGACGCGCCGGACCGGCGGGCCTGGTCCACGAAGTGGCCGATCAGGTGGTCGGCGAGCTCGCCGAGGTGGTCGGCGGCGATGACCGCGCCGGAGAGCTGGTCGAGAGCGTCGCTGTGAACGTTCTTGATCGCGTCGATCAGGTCGTCGAGGCGCAGCGGACTGGTCCGGGGAACGGCTGAATTCTCCATGCGTCAACCGTAGGTTGTCGATGGCGAGACCGTCAACCCTTGGTTGACGGTGATGTGAGTTGGCTCTGCGCACCCCCGGGAGCGGGTCGCGGGCTTCGCCGGTCGGTGCGGAAGCGCGGGCCGGGCGGTCGCCCACCCGGCGGCGTCAGTGGCCGAGCAGTCGGGCGCGGACGGCGGCGAGGTCGGCCGGGTCGACGCCGGCGGCGCGCAGGTAGCCGGCCGGCTCGAAGCCGTCGAGGGCGGCGAACAGGGCGGCCTCGGCGGTGGTGCCGGCCTCGGCGAGCACCGCGTCGATCCGGCGGTACTGGTCCGGCAGGCCGAGCATGCCGTACAGCGGGCGGACGTTGGGGGCGCTGAGCAGGTAGTCGGCGACGATCTCGGCGGGCTCCACGCCCGCGAGGGCGAGCAGCAGCAGGGCGGCCAGGCCGGTGCGGTCGCGACCGGCTCCGCAGTGCACGACCAGCCCGCCGGGTCGGGCGCCGGCGACGGCGGTGACCAGTTCGGCGGCGGCGCGCGGGCAGTGGTCCAGGTAGGGGCGGAACGCGAGCGGGGTGCCGTCCAGCTGTCCGTAGGCCTCCCACCAGGCGGGGCCGGCCAGTTCGTCGAGCGGGACGCGGATCAGTTCGATGCCCTCGGGCAGCGGGAGGAGCGGCTTGTACTCCGCGATGTCGCGCAGGTCGACGACGGTGCGTATGCCGTGGTCGAGGAGGGCGTCCCAGCCCTCGGCGGTGAGGCGGTCCAGGTTGTCGGCCCGGACGACGGCGCGTCGGGCGGTGCGGGTGCCGTCGGTGGTGCGGAGGCCGCCGAGGTCGCGGACGTTCAGGCAGCCGTCCCAGACCAGGGTGCGGTCCTCGGTGGTGGTCAGCGCGTGCGTCCGGCTCATCGGGATCCCCGTTCTCGTCGGGGGTCCGTTACCCCCTCGTTATAGAGACTCCCGGGCCGTCCCGATGGTTCCTCGACTTCGCCGGCTGTTCGACGGGGCGTCAGCGGATGTTCGTGGGCGGATGGTCCGGGGCGGACGTTCCGGTGTGCCCGTCCGTCAGCAGTCGGTGGGCCGGGCGGCCTCGGCACGGACCAGCTTCTCCATCGGGTCGGCGGCGATCTGGCCGAGCACGGCACCGGCGGCGATCGCGCCGACCAGGAAGACCGTGGAGAGCCAGGCCATGGTGGAGACCGGCAGGGTGAACGCGCCGACCACCCGGGCCACGCACTCGGTCAGCAGGGCGGTGCCCCAGATGGTGGAGAAGAGCCGCTCGTGGCGGCGGAAGCTGCGCGAGCCGGCCGCCCGGCCGTCGGCCAGCCGCTGCCAGGCGTCGGAGCGCGCCCGGTCGCCCTTGGTGAGGAAGGGCATCAGCGCCGAGGACATCAGCGGTCGGCCGAGCAGGACGGAGCCGAGGATCGCCAGCGCGATGGTGGCGCTCAGCGCGCCGTCCTTGGCCAGCATCAGCCGCGCGTCGCCGGTGACGGTGGTGAGAGCCAGGCCGACCACGTTGACGCCCAGCATCATCGAGGCCCACAGGTTGAGCTTCCGCTCGCGGAGCAGGCCGAGGGTGGTCCGGACGGCCGGGACGGCACCGCTCCACGCGAGGGCGGCGAACTCGCTCATGCCGAAGGCGGAGTGCAGCAGGTAGTAGCCGGCCAGCGGCGCGGCGACGTCGAGGACGAGCGGGCGGAGGGCGGAGGCCGGGGCGTTGGCCGCCTTCGCGGTGGTGGCCGGAGCGGCGGTGGTGGCGGTGGCGGCGGGGGCGCTGAGGGTCTGGCTCATGGTGGGTCCTCCCCGGACTGGGTGGTCGGCCCGCGGGCCCGGTGCCCGCGTCGTGCCTCCAGTTTTCCGAACCGACCCTCCGTCAGAGCAGTGCCGTCCGTTGCGCGATCCGCATGACAGTTGTCACGGTCCGCGGCGTGACAGCGCCTCCGACCTGCGGAGACGCCGACCTGCGGATCCTCCGGCCGTGGCGTGCGGTCGGGGCGCGCGGGCGGACCGGAGGCCGGGGCGCGGGGCCGGGGGCGGCAGAGCGCCCGCGGGCCGGCGCGGGCAGCCGGAGCTCAGGACGGGAACGACCAGAGCTCGCGGCCGAGGGTGTCCAGGCAGCGCACGGTGTCGAAGCGGTCGTCCCCGGCCGAGCGGAAGCCGTGGGCGACGCCGTGCAGCACGGTCCGCGCGACCGTGTCCGCCCCGGTCCAGGCCCCGGTCAGGACGAGGGCTCCGTCGGCCAGCTCGGCCCGCTGGATCCGGGCCACCGAGGCACCCAGCAGGACGGCGTTGACCTGCTCCAGTTCGGCGGGGGAGAGGTAGGTCTCCCCGCCACCGCCGCGGTCCCGGTCGATCCGGCGCAGCAGCTCGGGCAGGCCGTAGTGGCGGACGGCGGCGACCGAGTCGTCCAACGCGACCCGCCAGCGCGGGCCGGGCAGCACCTCCCACCAGACCTCCTCGCCGACCGGCAGCACCTCGCCGATCCGGGCCCGCCAGACCTCGATGCCGTAGCAGGTGCGCGGGTCCGGGCGCAGGCCGGGGAGGGCCGCCGCGGTCCAGTCCGCCTTGCGCACCAGGCTGAGGCCGAAGGTGTAGCGGACCGAGCCGTCGGGGCTCGGCCCGGGCTGCTCGACCACGCCGAGCAGCGCCCAGTGGGTCCGGTCGGGAAGGCTGAAGGTCCGGCGCCACCCGATGAGGCCCAGGGCGCGCAGGGCCGGCGCGAGGTGGTCGCGCAGTCCCTTCGCGTAGAGCTCGCGGGCGGTCGTCATCGTGGTCCCGGTCCGTGGTGAGGGGTGGCGTGCGGGGCGGCGGCCGGGTTCCGCGGTCGCGGCCGGCCGGCCGACGGCACGGGTCGGCGGAGGCGGTGGGGGGCGGGGCCGGTCCGGACCGCCCGGCCGCTCTCCACGGTAGGCGGGAACTCGTCTGCGGCGCCGTGGGCGAAGGCCTGCCGTTGAGCGGACCTAAGGCCCGTGACCTGCGGTCCTTGGTCCGGGCGGCCGAACGCCCCGTTGACCCGGGCGCCCCGCCGAGGCGTCCGGCAGCGCACCCGGAGCGGGGCCGGCGGACGGGCGCCGGACGGCCCGACCGCCCGGCGGGGCGGACCGCGATCACCCGGATGGCGCATGATGTGGCGGGTGCAGAATGCAGAGCGCCCCGGAGCGGGCCCCGACAGCCCCGTCGGCCGGTCCGGACCGGTACCGACGTCCGGCCCACCGCCCGGTCCACCGTCCGCCCGGCCCCCGGGCGCAGCCCCGGCCGACCTGACCGCCGCCGTCCGAGCCGCGCAGGACGGCGACGAGGAGGCGTTCCGGTTGCTGTTCCGCAGCGTGCAGCCGGGCCTGATCCGCTACCTCCGGGTGCTGATCGGCGGCCGGCCCGAGGACGCCCAGGACGCCGAGGACATCGCCTCCGAGGCCTGGCTCCAGATCGCCCGCGACCTGCCGTCCTTCACCGGTGACGGGGATGGTTTCCGCGGCTGGGCCGCCACCATCGGCCGCAACCGCGCCCTCGACCACCTGCGGGCCAAACGCCGCAGACCGGTCGCGGACCTCCCGTTCGAGTACCTGGGCGAGCTGGCCGCCGGGGACGACACGGCGGGTGCGGCGATGGCCGCCGTCGGCACGGCGGACGCGCTGGCGCTGATCTCCCGGCTGCCGCACGACCAGGCCGAGGCCGTGCTGCTGCGGGTGGTGATGGAACTCGACGCGGAGAGCGCCGCGCGGGTGCTCGGCAAGCGGGCCGGGACGGTGCGGATGGCCGCGCACCGGGGGCTGCGGCGGCTGGCCAAGCTGCTGGAACAGTCCTTCGCGTCCGGGGCCGGGATCCCGGCGCAGCAGACGGCCCGGCCGGCAGCCCGGGCGGCCTCGACCACGGTGCGGCAGCCGACCGGGCAGCCGGTGCCGCACCAGTCGGGCCGGGCCGGACGGGGTGCCCGGCGGGGCTCCGGAAAGTCCGGCGAAGAAATTTCTTCGCAGGGTGTGACAGAACGCAGGGCCGCGACGCTGAAGGACATGAGATGAGCACCAACCGATCCCGTCGGATCGACCGCGACACGGCCGAGCAGCTGCTTGGCGGTGCCGTGGGCGGCCCGTCGGCCGGGCAGGACGCCTCACTCGCCGGACCGGACATCGGCGCCGGGTCGACCGGACTGCCCGAGGGCGGGCCGGTGGACCGGGTGGCCCGCGTCCTGGCCGCTGCCTCCGCCCCGGCGGTGGCGGAGGAGCTCTCCGGTGAGGAGGCGGCGCTGGCCGCGTTCCGGGAGGCCCGTCTCGCGCCCGTCCCTGCTGTGACCGCCGTACCCGCACCCGTCCGGAGACGATCGATGGCAACCGCCGCGCTGGCCAGGGCCTTCAGCACGAAGGCCGTTGCCGTCGTGCTCGGCGCCACCGCGCTCGGCGGGGTGGCGGTCGCGGCCGGCACGGGCAACCTGCCGTCGCCGCTCGGCGGCGGTTCCGAGGACCGGGGCCGGCTGCCGGTCGCCCCCGCGGCCACCGGGACGTCCGCACCGGGGACGAAGTCCGGCCCGTCGGGCGGCTCCTCGGCCGCGCGCCAGCCCTTCGGCGGCCCCTCGGCCGCCGGTGGCGCGGCCACCGGCGGACCTTCCACCGGGGCGGGCAGGCAGTCCGCGCCGGGTGCGCCGTCCTCGACCCCGGCCAACGGGGAGACCAAGGGCGGTCCGAACGGCCTGGCCCCGCTCTGCCGCGGCTTCACCGACCGGACGGGCAAGGGCGAGCGCCCGCGCCTGCTCACCGCGGACCCGCAGTTCGCCGCGCTGGTCGCGGCGGCCGGCGGTGCGGACAAGGTGGAGGAGTACTGCGCGAACGTCCTCCGGCGCGCCGGCGAGGACGACCGCCGGGGCAACTCCCCGCAGTCCGGCGGCACCTCCGGCAACGGGGGCAACGGCGCGGGCGGCAACCAGGACGGCAAACGGGACGGAAGCCAGAAGGGCGACCAGCCCGGTGACGGCGGCAAGACCCCCGGCGGCTCCGGCTCCGGCGGGAACGGCGGCAAGGCCACCGGTACCCCCGAGCTGCCCCCGCTGCCGACGCTCACCGACCCGCGGCCGAAGCCCGACCGCACCGACAAACCCGCCGAAGCCTCACCCAAGAGGTGACCCGAGACTCCGGACGGGCGGCGAGCGAATCCCCCCGGGCTCGCCGCCCGTCCGGAACGAACCACCCGCAGTGCCCGCTCCACCCGCAGGACCGTACGACCCGCAGGACCCGCAGTAGCTCCACCACCCGAAGACTCCGGGTGGCCGGTCGGCCCCCCCGTGCCCACCGTCCACCCGGCCGGCCCCGGCCGGACCGCAGGCGCACCCCCGGACGCGCCGCAGTCCGGCCGGGACCGGAAACCGTCGGCCCGTCCGCCCCGCAGTCGGGCGGGCCGACGGCCCGCACGACCAGACCACACCTGGACCCGACCGTGACCGTCACCTGGTACGACCACGAGCCGGCGGCCGGGGATCCGCTGCCCGGTTCCCCGGCCGCCACCCCTTCCCGGCCGGCCGCCGAGACCACCGCCGACCCGGTGTTCGTGGACTCCTCCGGCCGCCGCCGGAGGGTCCGCCGCCTCGCCCTGCTGCTCGCCGTGCCGGCCGCCGGCTGTCTGGTGCTGGTGGCCGGCACGGTGCTGGGCGGGCCGAGCGTCAGCGCGCCGCTCCTGCCGCTGCCGCCCGCCCCCAGCGCCGCCCCACCCGCGCCGGACGCCGGGGGCCCGGCCCCGAGGCCGACGATCACCGGGACGCCCGGGCCGGACAGCGTGCAGCCGGGCCCGGTGCAGGCGACGGCGGTCGGCCACCGCAGTGGGGCCCCGGCGGCACCCTCCGGCCGGCCCTCCGCCCCGGCGGAGCCTTCCGCTCCGCCCTCCGCCGGGCCGTCCGTGCCCGAAACGCCCGGCGGCGCCGGCAACGGGAACGGGAGCAGCAACGGCGCCGGCGGCGGGAACCCCACCGCGAGCCCCGGCCACGGGCGGTCCACCGCCGTGCCGGGCAACGCGGGGAACGCGGGCAACGCCGGCAACGCCGGAGGCAGGCCCGGCAAGCCGTCCCCCGCCCCCTGACCCCGCCAGCGCGGGACCCCTCACCCGGAGCCGGTCGGCGTCGGAGGCGGCCCCGTCGCGGCCGACGGCTATCGTGCACAGGTGCACGAGGCGGTCCGGAGCCCCGGACAGGACACGTGAGGGAGGCGGTTGACGTGATCGGACGGGCGCTCAACGGGCGTTACGAACTCGTCGAGATACTCGGCGTCGGCGGCATGGCCACGGTCTGGCGCGGCGTGGACCACGTGCTGGGCCGCCAGGTGGCCGTCAAGGTCCTGAACGGGGGCCTCGCCGACGACCCGCGCTTCGCCGAGCGGTTCGGCCGCGAGGCGCAGCACGCCGCGATGCTGGTCCACCCGAGGATCGTCATGGTCTTCGACTCGGGCGTGGACCAGGGCGCGCCCTACATCGTCATGGAGCTGGTGCAGGGCCGCTCGCTCGCCGCCGTGCTGGCCCAGCAGCCGGGCCTGCCGGTCGAGCGGGCGGTCGGGATCGCGGCGGCGGTCTGCGAGGCGCTGGCCGTCGCGCACGGCGCGGGCCTGGTGCACCGCGACATCAAGCCCGGCAACATCATGATCACGGACGACGGCGGGGTGAAGGTCGTCGACTTCGGCATCGCCCGGGCCGGCTCCTCGAACAACCTCACCCAGACCGCGTCCGTCCTCGGCACCGCGGCCTACCTCTCGCCCGAGCAGGCCACCGCCTCCGAGCTGGACGGGCGCACCGACCTGTACGCGGTCGGCTGCGTGCTCACCGAGATGCTCACCGGCGTCACCCCGTTCACCGCCGAGACCCCGGTGGCGATCGCGTTCAAGCACGTCAGCGAGCAGCCGCAGCCGCCGTCCGCCCGCCGTCCCGGCCTGCCGCCCGCCCTCGACGCGGCGGTGCTGCGGCTGCTCGCCAAGAACCCCGCCGACCGGCCGGCCGACGCGGCCGCCGCGCGGGCCGAGCTGCTCGCCTGCGTGCCCGGGCTGGCGGTCGTGGACCCGACCTCGGAGCTGCTCGCCACCACGGCGCAGCCCACCCGGACGCTGCCGTCGGTGCCGCCCGGGCTCGCCGCCCAGCAGCACACCACCCTGCTCCCGCCGCAGCCGGCTGCGGCCACCTCGGTGATGGCGCCGGTTCCGGCCGAGTACGCCGCGTCCGGCGGCGGTCCGGCCGGGTTCGAGCCGGCCGGGTTCAAGCCGGCCGGGTTCGAGCCGCCGGCCCGGGAGGGCCGCCGGAAGCCGCTGGTCCTCGGCGCACTCGGCCTGGCCGGCATCGCCGGTGCCGCGATGCTCGCGCTCACCGCCTTCGACGACCCGGGCACCCCGACCGCCCCGGCCGCCAAGCCGGCGCAGACCGCCGCGGCCCCGCCGAGCCCGACCGCCACCCCGTCGGCCGTCGCGCCGCCCACCACCCCGGCCGCTACGCCCACCGCGGCCCCCTCGACGGCCCCGCCGCGCAACCAGAGCCCGGCCGTCCAGCTCAACGCCCTGCGGCAGGCCGTCGCACAGACCCAGGTCGGCAAGGAGCGCGACCGCCAGATCGACCTCCTGCACACCCTGGACGACGCGGCCGCCCGCATCAACCAGGGCCAGCCGGACGACGCCGCCCAGGAGCTGAAGGGCGCCCAGCGGATCGTGCGTGACATGGCGAAGAAGCACGCCGTCGACGGCCAGACCTCCCAGAACTGGAACTCCCGCCTCAGCGCCCTGATCACCTCCCTCAACGCCGCCGCGGACCGCAACGACACCGAGTGACGAGTCCCCCGCGAGCCTCGGCGGGCCGGGGCGGGACGGCGTTCCCGGGCCCGGACCGGTTCTAAGCCCCGTCCTCGGGGTGCCGCCGCCGGGTCCGGGTCTCCATGCCGGTGCGGATCTGGCGGCTCAGCACCCCGGCGGCGGCCGCGAGGAAGACGAAGTTGTACGCGATCTGCAGCATCACCACCAGCCGCGGCGCCTGCCCCGCCGGGGTGATGTCGCCGTACCCGACCGTGGACATGGTCACGATGGTGAAGTAGAGCGCGTCGAGCCGGCTCTCCAGGCCGACGAACTCGTCCGGCTTCGAGCCGAGGACGTAGTAGGTGGCGGCGAAGATGGTCATCGAGAGACAGATCAGGAAGACCAGCCAGACCCCGGGGTGGCGCCCGGTGCCGCGCACCACGTCGCTCATGCGCGCCATCAGCAGGGCGCTCAGCACGACCAGCGCGGCCACGAAGAGCAGCCAGCCGAGGACCGGGTGGTCCGTGCCGACGCTGCGCAGCGGGATGGTGAAGTACACGACCATCAGCAGCGTGGACGAGCCCACGAGCAGGAGCCAGGCCCGCGTGTCGATCTGGGCCCGGGACGGCGGCGGCTGGTTCGAGGACATCCCGCTCAGGTTCGGGCCGGGGAGCGGCGGCCGCCCGCCGGGCTGCTCCGTCCGGCGGAGCCGCCCCGTCCGGGCGCTCGGGCGGGACGGTGCCGGGCTGACCGCCCCTCAGAGTGATCCGGAGCCCGGGGTCCGCGCGGCGTGCGGCCCCGGAGCACGACGGAGCCCCCCGCTGCCGGGCAGCGGGGGGCTCCGTCGGAGGCTCAGGCCGTGGTGGTGGACCGGGGGGTCTCGGTGGCCTTGGTCACAGTGGTCGGCGTGACGGCCGGGCGCGCCTGGTCGGCGGCGGGCTGCTGGGGGGCGGCGGTGGCCTGCGCCGTGCCCTGGGCGGCGTCGGCGGGGGCCTCGTCCTCGCGCAGCGCCTTCGTCTCGGCCTTGAGGATGCGCATCGACTTGCCGAGGCCGCGGGCCATCTCCGGCAGCTTCTTCGATCCGAACAGCAGGACAACGACAGCCAGCACCACCAGGAGGTGCCAGGGCTCAAGACCGTTCCGCAGCATCCCTGGCCACCGGTCCCTTCTTGTCTAGAGTCACAGGAGGGCAAAGCGCCCGACCTGGCCAGTATGCCTGGCCCCGGCGGCGAACGTATACACCGGCCGGGAAACGCTGGTCAAAAACCAGATGTTGCGGGGACGGACGGCCGATAGTGGTCTAGACCTCTCTGGAGGTCCGTCCCGGTCCGACCCGCTCCGCCCCGGTCCGGCCGGCGGGGAGCGGCGGCAGGGGGCGTCCGGGCCGGTGGCGGAAACGGGGTGCGGAGCCGGGCCGCGCTCGGCGACACTGCGGCGATGAGCATCGACACGTCCCGGGCCCCGCAGGAGCACGCCCTGCAGCACGTCGCCGCGCTGTCCGTCGGTCCGCCGCTGGTCCCCGGCCTACGGGTGACCCTCAACTTCCACCCCGACCGGGAGTCCGGCGGCCGGTCGATCCTGGAGTCGCTCGCCGCCGAGGGTGTCTACCGCTCGCAGTTCGTCACCGGGACCAGCAACGGCGGCCTCACCGCCCACCCCGGCGGCGACCGCTGGCGCTGGGAGAGCCGCATCTTCGGCGGCGCGTACGACGAGGCGCCGGCGGGTGAACGCCCGGTGTACGGCGCGCTCGACTTCCGCCGCAGGCCGCTCGGCGGCGCCCCGCGCTTCGGGTCCGCGTTCTTCCGGCTGGCCGCGCCCGTGCTCGACCGGACCACGTTCTGCTACCCGGACAGCTTCCTGGAGCCCGCGGACTTCGGGGTCGCCGCGCGGATGGCGCTGATCGAGCTCGCCGAGGCCGACGTGGAGGCGGACGCCCTGGACGACTACATCGAGGCCCAGGTGCACGGTCCGGTCCGGCTGGACCGGGACGTCGAGGCGCTGGTGCTCGACCCGAGCCACCGCGGCACCCCGGTCGAGGAGCAGGCCCGCCGGCTGCCCTGCCCGGTCGAGTGGCACTCCGGCGTGCGGCTCTCCGTCGAGGAGTTGCGCCGTCACCCGGACTACCGCGGGCCCGAGTACGTCGCGCTGGGCGAGGCCGTCGCCGAGGCCGGGCGGCTGGATCCGCGCATCCTCGGCGACGCCGTCCGCAGCGGTCGCCACGACCCCCAGGACCTCAAGCGGGTCTGGCACTGCCTCGCCCGCTTCGGGTCGCCCGCCGAGGACGGGCCCCTGGTCCTGTCCTGACGCCCGTTCCGGCACCGGTCCCGAGGTCCCGTCCCGAACGAGTGTCCCGGGGCCTGACCTAGGACCGCCGGGCCAGCAGGTAGCCGCGGTGGGTCTCCGCCTCGTGCGGGCGGGGCGCCCGCTGCAGGCGGGCCTCCACCGTGAACCCGGCCTCCGTCAGCTGCCCGGCGACGGCCTCCTGGTCGAGGAAGTGGAAGTCGACGTCCACCGCGTGGCCCCACCACTCCTCCAGCCGGCGGACCTCGGCGCCGAGGTGGAAGGAGACCAGCAGGACGCCGCCGGGCCGCAGCACCCGCCGTATCTCCGCGAACGCGGGCTTCAGCTCGTGCGGTTCGAGGTGGATCACCGAGTAGAGCGCCACCGCGGCGGCGAACTCGCCGTCCGCGGCCGGCAGGCGCAGCAGGTCCCCCTCCCGGAACTCCACCCCGGGGTGCTCCCGTCGGGCGACCGCCACCATGCCCGGTGACAGGTCGATCCCGACCACCTCCGCCCCGTGCTCCGCCAGCCACGCCGCCACGTGCCCGGGGCCGCAGCCGAGGTCCGCCACCGGACCGCCCGCAGCCTCCTCCAGTACCGCCCCGAGCAGCGCCCGGTCCACCGGCTTGTCCGCCAGCTCGCCCCCGATCCGCTGCTGGTACTCCTCCGCGACGGTGTCGTAACTCGCCCTTGCCCGACCGTGGTTGATGTTGTCGTCCATGGTGGCAGGGTGTCATGCGGGGGCCGTCCGCCGCCTCCGTGTTTCGGTCCGTGGCCGGCTGCGCCACCGGAAGGGCGAGAGCCCCCACCCGGTGGCCGGGTGGGGGCTCATGATGACGCGCAGGCGGACGGGCTCGGGGCCGGGGTCAGACGGCGGCCGGTTCGGTGGCGGCCGGTTCGGCGGTGCGGGCCGGGAGGTGGGACATCAGGCGGTAGGCGAGGACGGCGGCGCCGAGGGCGAAGACCAGGCCGACCGCCGCGGCCACGTGCAGGCCGTCGGTGAAGGCGGCGCGGGCGGTCTCCAGCAGCTCGGTGCCGAGCCGGCCGGGCAGCTGGGCGGCGACGGCGACCGCGCCGCCGAGGGTGTCCTGCGCGGTGTGGGCGAGCTCGCCGTCCACGCCCTGCGGGAGGTTGCCGTCCAGCTGCGAGCGGTAGACGGCCGCGCCGGCCGCCCCCAGCAGGGCGATGCCGAGCGAGCTGCCGAGCTCGACCGCGGTCTCGGAGGTGGCCGAGGCGGCGCCGGCCCGCTCGGCCGGGGCGGAGGAGACCACCAGCTCCGCGGTCAGCGTCATGGTGCCGACGGTGCCGGCGGCCAGCACGCCCGCCGCGGTGAGCACGAGGGCGAGCGGGGAGTGGGGTCCGACCAGGGTCATCATCGCGAAGCCGGTCGCGCCGACCAGGAAGCCGCCGGCCATCATGACCGCCGGACGGACCTTCCCGGCGAGCGCCGCGCCGACACCGACCGCGGCGAACACGCCGACGCTCGGCACGAGCGCCCAGAGCGAGGCGGTCAGCGGGCTCATGCCCTTGACCAGCTGCAGGTACTGCGAGGTGAAGAGGGTGAAGCCCATCATCGCGAACATCGCCACCGTGTTGACGCTGATCGCCCCGCTGAAGGCGCGGATCCGGAACAGCGCGAGGTCCAGCAGCGGGGCGGCGGCGGTGCGCTGGCGCAGGACGAAGGCGCCGGCGAAGAGCAGGCCGACCGGGAGGGCGAGCGCGGGGAGCAGGCTCCAGCCGTCCACCGCGAGCGTCTTGACGCCGTAGACCAGCGGCAGGACGGTGGCCAGTGAGAGCCCGGCGCCGAGCAGGTCGAAGCCGCCGCGCTGCGGGGAGCGGTACTCGGGCAGCAGCACCGGGGCGGCGACCAGGACCAGCACCATCACCGGGACGGCGAGCAGGAAGACCGAGCCCCACCAGAAGTGGTCCAGCAGCAGGCCGCCGGCGACCGGGCCGAGGCTGGCGCCGGCGGTGAGGGCGCCGCCCCACGCGCCGAGGGCGGCCTGGCGCTGCTTGGGGTCGTGGAACATGTTGCGGATCAGCGCGAGCGTCGAGGGCATCACGGTGGCCCCGGCGGCGCCCAGCAGCGCACGGGCGGCGATCAGCTGCCCGGGGCCGTCCGCGTAGGCGGCCAGCAGGGAGGCGCCGATGAAGCCGGCGGCGCCGGTCATCAGCAGCTTGCGGCGGCCGATCCGGTCGCCCAGCGCGCCCATCGTGATGAGCAGGCCGGCCAGCAGGAACGAGTACACGTCCATGATCCACAGCTGCTGGGTGCCGCTGGGCGCCAGCGTGGTGGAGATGAACGGGACGGCGAAGAAGAGCACGCCCATGTCCATGGAGAGGACGAGGGTCGGGAGCAGGAGGACGGCCAGGCCGGTCCATTCGCGACGGCCTGCACGGCCGGTGGTTGCGGTCATGGGGAAGACGGTACGGACGTGTCAGACGTCTGTCTAGTACGTACGTCTAAATCGATTGTGTGAGACGTCGGTGCAAGACATCTGTGCAGTTCTTCCGTAGGATCGCGGCATGGGAAATCGCGAAGACCTGATGTCCGGCGCCAAGCGCTGCCTCTACGAGAAGGGCTACGGGCGCACCACCGCCCGTGACATCGCCACCGCATCGCGCGTCAGTCTGGCCGCGATCGGCTACCACTTCGGCTCCAAGGAGGCGCTGCTCAACGCGGCGATGATCGAGGCCGTCGGGGACATGGGGGAGTCTCTCGCCCGGGTGGTCCAGGCCGCGAACGAGGCGTCCGGGGACTCGGAGGAGCGGTTCGTCGCCGTGTGGGAGGGCCTCAAGGGCGTGTTCGTCGAGCACCGGGGGCTCTGGTCGGCCCAGTTCGAGGCGATCACGCAGGTCGCGCACGCGCCGGAGCTGGCCCAGGCCCTGGCGGAGGCGCAGAAGGAGGGGCGGCTCGGCCTCGCCGCGCTGTTCCAGGGGCTGCCCGAGGTGCCCGACACCGAGGAGGAGATCGCCCGCGGCATGTTCTACCAGGCGCTGCTGGCCGGCTTCGCGGTGCAGTGGCTGGCGGCGCCCGAACTGGCGCCCAGCGGGCAGGAGTTCCTACGGGGGTTGCGGCTGGTCAGTGACGGGGTGCTCAGGCCCGCTACGCGGTGACCGCGGTCAGCAGCACCACCGAGTCGACGTGGGCCAGCAGTCCGTGCCGCTCCTGGGGGACCGGGTACAGCTGACCCGCCGAGAGCTCCTGCAGGTGCCCCGCGACGGTGAGTGCCACCCGGCCGCGCAGCACCTGGAGGGAGGCGGCGGCCGGGGCGTTGTGCTCGTCCAGCGAGGTGCCCGCGGTCAGCGCGATCACGGTCTGCCGCAGGACGCCGTCGTGCAGCACCAGGTGGGCGCTGCGCCCGTGCGGGCTCTCGGCGGCCAGGGCCGCGTGCTCCACGGCGAGCTGTTCGAGATCGACCATCGGGTGCCCTCCTCGGCCTGCCGGGCCGCCGCGGCGGCCCCTCCGGCCAGCGTCCCGGACGCACCCGGGTCGCGCACCCGGAGTCCTTCGGCGTGCGGTGTCCGCCGACTGCACCGATGGTGGATGCATGGCGACCAACCAGAATTTCTTCAGCGGGTTCCAGGTCAATCGATCGCTGCTGGCCGGTGGCGCGGTCCTCACGGGCATCGGCGCGATGCTCGGGATGGCCGGTGCGGCGATGGTGTGCGCGGCGCTGGCCACGGCCGGCCGCAGTTGGGTGCGGAGCATGGACATGCCTCCGACGAAGGCCATGGCCCAGCGGGCACTGCACGAGGCGAAGGTGGCCTCGGCCGCCGGCTGGGAGGCCTGGCGGACCGAGCACGCCTCGCCCAACTGACCGGGCCGCGACGGGCCGCCGTGGGGGTGCGGCCCGCCGCCCCCGGAGTCCTGGAGGTGCGCACCGGAGCGCCGGTGCGCACCCCGGCTGCCCCGGCCCCGTTCGGTCCTGTCCGGCCCCGTTCGGTCCTGTCCGGTCCTGTCCGGTCCTACAGTCCGAGCGACTTGGCGACGATGCTGCGCATCACCTCGCTGGTGCCGCCGTAGATCCGGAACACCCGGTTGTCGGTGTAGAGGCGGGCGATCGGGTACTCCAGGATGTAGCCGTAACCGCCGTGCAGCTGCAGGCACTTGTCGATCACGCCGGACGCCGACTCGGTGCAGAACAGCTTCACCGCCGCGGCGTCCGCGACCGTCAGCCCGCCGTGCTGGTACAGCTCCAGCGCCCGGTCGACCATCGACTGCTGGGCGACCACCTGGGCCTCGCAGTCGGCCAGCGAGAACTTGGTGTTCTGGAACTCGGCCACCGTCTGGCCGAAGACCTTGCGGTCCTTGACGTACTGGACCGCGAACCGGACCGCCGCCGCCGAGGCCGCGTAGGCGCCGACCGCGATCGCGAGCCGCTCCTGCACCAGGTTGTGGGTCAGGTAGGCGAAGGCCCTGCCCTCCTCGCCGAGCAGGTTCTCCACCGGCACCTTGACGTCGCTGAAAGCGAGTTCGGCGGTGTCCGAGGTGCGCAGGCCGATCTTCTGCAGCTTGCGGCCGACGCTGTAGCCCTCGGACGCGGTGTCCACACAGAGGATGGAGAGGCCGGCCCGGCGGTTCTGCGGGTCGTACGGGGAGGTCCGGCAGACCACCAGGACCAGGTCGGCGAGCACGCCGCCGGTGATGAAGGTCTTGGCGCCGTTGAGGACGTAGTGGGTGCCGTCCTCGGAGAGCCGCGCGGTGGTGGAGATGCCCGCGAGGTCGGAGCCGGCGCCCGGCTCGGTCATCGCGATGGCGGTCATGATGTCGCCGGAGACGAACCCGGGCAGCCAGCGCCGCTTCTGCTCCTCGGTCGCGTACTCCAGCAGGTACGGCAGCACCAGACCGGTGTGCACCCCGGAGGAGCCGAAGGAGACGCCCGCGCGGGCGGTCTCCTCGGCGATGACCGCCTGGTACTTGAAGCCGCTCTCGCCGGCGCCGCCGTACTCCTCCGGCACCTCGATGCCGTAGACGCCGAGCTCGCCGAGCTTGCGGTAGAAGTCGCGCGGCGGGTGGCCGTCGGCCTCCCAGCTCTCGTAGACCGGGACGACCTCGTGGGCGATGAAGTCCCGGATGGTCTCCCGGAACGCCTCGTGGTCCTCGGTGAAGACGGTGCGGCGCACGGCGGCGCTCCCTTCGGTGGGGCCGGGCGGGCCGGGCCGGCCCGGGCTGAAGCGGGGTTCGGCCAGGTGATCGCCCCACAAGTTAATCCGGGGTAGCTTCCACTGTCCAGGGTCGGCGGAGGTGCGGCCGGGCCCGTGCTCCGGCCGGTGGCCGCCCCCGGTCCGGCCCGTGCCCGGCCCGCGCCTGGCCGCAAGTGAATCGTTGCTAGCCTACGGTCGGCAGGCTGGACGGGACGGGAGCGAGGGAGCGCCGGCATGGTGGTACGGCGGCCGCCCGCACGGTCCCGGCAGGCGCAGATCCTCGCCGTGGCCGCCGACCGGTTCCACCGCAGCGGGTACCACCAGGTCTCGATGACGGACGTCGCCGCCGGGGTCGGCATCACCGCCCCCGCCCTCTACCGCCACTTCCGCGGCAAGCCGGAACTCCTCGACCGGGCCGTCCGGTTGGGCCTGGACGAGCTGGCCGCGGGGCTGCGCGCGGCCGACTCCACGGCCGCCGTGGGGGCGGCGCTGGCCGCCGTCGCGGTCGGGCACCGGCCGCTCGGCACGCTGGTGCAGCGCGACGCCCGGCTGCTGCCGCCGGCCCGGCGGGCCGCGCTCCGCCGTGAGCTGCGCGCGGACGCGACGCTGATGGCCGGTGTGCTCCGCGCCGAGCGGCCCGAACTGGCCGGGCCGGACGCCGGGTTGCTCTGCTGGTCGGCGCTCTCCGCCTGCGCCGGTCTGTCCTACCAGTCGGCCGCTCCGCAGCCGCGCCGGGCCGAGCGGCTGCTCGGCGAGCTGGTCGCGGCGGTCCTCGCGGTGTCCCTGGAGGGCACCCGGACCGATCCCGGACCGGCCGCCGCGACCGCCGGGGCGGCGCCGCAGCCGCGTCGGGAGGAACTGCTCGCGGCGGCGGTGCGGCTCTTCCACCGGCGGGGGTTCGACAACGTCAGCACCGACCAACTCGGCGCCGCCGTGGGCATCTCCGGCCCCAGCGTGTACCGGCACTTCGAGAGCAAGCAGCAGCTGCTGGCCGCCTCGCTGGTGCGCAGCCGGGAGCGGCTCTGGCACGAGGTGGAGGGGGCGATCGCCGCCGCGGCCGGGCCGTCGGCGGCGCTGGAGGCCGGCCTGGCGGCCTACGTGGGCTTCGCCCGGCGCAACGGCGACTACCTGGGCGCGATGCTGAGCGAGACCGAGCGGCTGGCCGCGCCGGACCGCCGGGCCGCGGTGGACTTCCGGCGGGACTTCCTGCGGACCTGGGTCGAGCTGCTCCGCCTGGTCCGCCCGGAGTGCGACGCGGTGGAGGCCCGGATCCGGGTCCACGCGCTCTTCGCGCTGGTCAACGACGGGGTGCGGAACCGGCCGTACAGCGCCCGGCCGGACCTCGGCGACTGCCTGCGGCGGATCGGCCGGGCCGTCCTCGGCGTGGCCGGCTAGCTCCTGCCCGGGGTCCTGTCCGGGGTCCTGTCCGGCCGAAAGGGAGCGCCTGGCCACGGCAGGGGTCGAACCCCGCCGGCGAACGGCGAGGGCCGGGTGCCCGCCCCGCGCTGGTGGGGCGGGCACCCGGCCCGGACGGCCCCCGGAGGAGGGTGCCGCCGGAGCCGGACGGGGCCTAGCTCATGACCGGGTAGAAGACGTCGGCCGCGAGGTTGCCGTTGCCCTGGAGGGCGCCGATGTTGCCGGCGTTGCCGGTCACGGCCAGGCCGTTGTTCTGGTTGCTCGCGCCGGAGCCGGTGGCGGTCTGCTGGGTGTTGACCACGTTTCCGACGACGCCGCCGATCACGTTGTTGGAGCCGGTGTTGCTCACCACGCCGCTGTTGGAGAGGTGGTCGGCGCCGGCACCGTTGTCGGCGTGGGCGGTGGCGGCGCCGACGCCGACGAGGAGGAGGGCTCCGAGGGCGGTGACGGCGGCGGCTGCGCGGATACGGGACACGCTGGTCTCCCTGAAGAGTGGAGTGCGAATGGTGGCGCCGGCCGGAGTGGCCGCTCCGGAGCGCCGTTGCCTGACGTCGCCCGACCAGCATTCACCAGCGCCGTGGACGAACTCCACCGAATGGGTGGCAATTCCCCCGATGGGGTCATGAAAGCGGCATGTCCGACCTGCCGGGCGGGGCCGCCGCGTGCCCCGGGGCGGCGTCAAGTCCGGCTGCGGGGGCAATGATTGGTGAACGGACCGGGTCGGTTCGAAGGACCGCCGCTGTCAATGCGGGGTTGACCGAACCTCCCTGGTCAGAAAGAAATGGTCGCCGGATAGTCGCACTGGCACACTGGGGACTCATGTCTGAAGGTCTCCCACCCGAGTCCGTGCCCGCCGAGGATCTGCGTACGACCGAGGTCGATCTCGGCGGACTGGTGAACGTCCTCGCCACCCACCTCTACTCCACCCCGCTGGTCGCCCTGCGGGAGCTGGTCCAGAACGCCCACGACTCGCACACCCGGCGCCTGTTGGAGGACCCGGACGGCGACCACCGCCCGCTGATCCGGGTCCGGGCCGACGGCGCCCGACGCACCGTCGCCATCGAGGACACCGGCGCGGGCCTGACCGAGCCGGAGATCCACGCCTACCTCGCCACCGTCGGCACCGGCTACACCCGCATGCTGCGCGAACTCACCGGCAGCCAGGAGCTGATCGGCGCTTTCGGACTCGGCTTCCTCTCCGCCTTCTCGGTGGCCGACGAGGTCACCGTCACCACCACCTCGCACCGCGAGCCGGGCGCCGGCCACCGCTACCGCAGCCGCGGCGGCGAGCAGTACAGCGTCGAGCCGGCCGCCGCCCGGCCCGGCGGCGGCACCGTGGTCGAGCTGGCCCTGAAGACCGAGCACGGCCACCTCGCCGACGAGGACGCGTTGCGCGAGGTGCTCGGCCGGTACTGCGTGCTGCTGCCGATCCCGGTCTTCGTCGGCGACGACGAGCAGCCGGTCAACGCCGTCCCGGTGCCCTGGCGGCAGGCGGTCGGGGGCGACCCGTACGCCGCCCGGATGCGCTTCGCAGCCGCCTTCGGCCGCCGCTTCGAGCCGCTCACCGCCTTCCCGGTGACTCCGGTCGAGGGCGGGGCCAAGGGCGGCGGCAGTGACGCGGTCGGCCTGCTCTGGGTCCAGGACGGCGCGACCTACGGCAGCAGCGACAACCGCGACCTGGCCGTCTACCTGCGCGGCATGCTGCTCGCCGAGGACGCCCGCGACCTGCTGCCCAGCTGGGCGGGGTTCGTCGGCGGCGTGGTCGAGTCCAACCGGCTCACCCCCACCGCCAGCCGCGAGGACCTCCAGCGCGACGAGCACTACCGCGCCCTCCAGCGGCAGCTCACCGACGCCGTGGTCGAGGGGCTCTACGAGACGGCCCGACTGCGGCCCGCCGTCTGGCGGCGCATCCTGGCCCGGCACGGCCAGGACCTGCTCGGCGCCGCGCTCTGCGACGACCGTCTCTTCACCCTGCTCGCCGACGACGTCCCGGTGCCCACCTCGCAGGGCGACCTGACCGCGGGCGCGCTGCGGGCGGCCGGCGGGGGCGCGGTGCACGTCGCGCTCGGCAGCGGCGGCGGCTTCGAGGAGATGCTCTACCGGGCGATGCAGGTGCCGATCGCCCGCGGCGACCGCTACGCCGTCCTGCCGTTCCTGCGCCGCTACGCGCAGCTGCGCGGCTGCCGGATCGTCGAGCTGGGCAGCGAGAGCGGCAACCGCGAGCTGTTCCGCGACCCGGAGCGCCCGCTGCCCGCGGAGGAGTCCGCCTGGCTGGCCGGCGCGCTGGCCGACCCGGGCGAGCAGCTCGTCCCGGCCCGGTTCGACCCGCCCGGCCTGCCGCTGGTGCTGGTCCCCGACCGTGAGGCCGAGCTGAAGGCCCGGATCGAGGACGACCAGGCGGACGCCCGGATCCCGTCCGCCGCGCTGCGGCTGGCCCGGGCGTTCACCGCCCGCACCGACGGCGAGGTGAAGGCGCGGCTCTACCTGAACCTGTCCTGTCCGGCCGTCCAGGACCTGCTGACCGCCTACCGGGCGGGCCACACCGGCAGCGCCACCGCCGCCGGGCTGCTCCGCTCGATCAAGGTCGTCATGGCGGCGGCCTCGGCGGGTGGCTCAGGGGGCGACCTCACCACCGCCCTGGCCGGCATCGGCACCGCGGTCTCCGCGCTCACCGCGGCCGTCCCGGCCGGCCTGGACGCGGTCCCGGACAGCCCGGACGGGCTCGACGGCCTTCACGGGCTCGACGGACTCGACGGGCCCGGCGGCCGCGGTGCGGGGGCCTGAACGATGACCCCGCCCGTGACCACCGTCCCGAACGGACCGTCAGTGGCCCTCGCCACACCGACCACCAGTACAGCGCACGACCCGCAGGGGGAGACGGAAGCGGTATGAGCACCGACATCTGGGCCTGGGTGCACGACGCCCACCAGCAGCTGGCCGAGGCCGGCCACCGGCGGCTGGCCGACGCCATCTACGAGCTCCCCGGCCACGCCAACGAGGGGCGCAACGAGCAGCTCGACGCCGTCTACCCGGAGGCGGTCGCCGCCGCCCGGGCACTCGGCCTGCCGTGGGTCGAGGTCTACCTGCGGCACTGGCGGATGCAGAACCTGCTGAACCGGCGCCACCAGGGCGAGCAGGCGCTGCCCGAGGCGGTCGACCTGCTGGAGTTCGCGCACCGCGAGGAGACCGCCGGCTGCCCGCAGTCGGTCTGCGTGGTGCAGGACTTCGCGATCTGCCACGCCCGGGTCGACGGCCCCGGCTACGTCCCGGAGCGGCTCGCGGTGCTGAGCGAGACGCTGGAGCGGATCGAGCCCGCCCGGGCCTGCTTCGACTGCCTCTCCCGGGAGTACTCGGACGCCCTGGAGGACGACGGACGCCCGGCCGAGGCGCTCGCCCACCTCGACACCGCGGCCGCGCGGATCCAGGCGGCCGGCGAGCAGCTCTCGCTCCACTTCCACCACTCCCGGGCCGGCACGCTGCACCTGCTCGGCCGGCACGAGGAGGTGCTGGCCCTGCTGGACACCGCCGAGCAGGCCGAGCGGGTCCGGGGCCGGGAGATCGACGAGAGCGACCGGCGCTGGGGCGCCCTGCTGCGGGCCCGCGCGCTCGCCTCGCTGGGCCGCACCGAGGAGGCGCTCGCCCTGCTGCCGGACCTGGCCGAGGCCGATCGGCACGCCGACCTGCGGGCGGCCTGGACCACCACGGTCGAGCTGCTGGTCGCGGCCGGTGCCCGGGAGAACGACGCCGAGCTGGGCGCGGCGCTGGCCGGCTGGGTCGGCTACCTGGACGGCACCGGCTCGCACCGCCCCTGCGTCGACCTGCTGCTGGCCGCCGGGCGGCTGGCGCTGGCCCGCGGGGCCCGGACGATCGCGCTGACCCTGGCCACCACCGGCGAGCGCAAGCTGGCCGACCTGCGCCGCACCGAGGGCGTCGCCGAGCAGGTGGCGGCGCTGCGCGCGGCCGCCGAGGCGCTGCCCGCCCCGGAGCTCCCCGTCCCGCCGGCCGAGCTGCCGGCGTACCTCGCCGAGACGGGCGTGCCCTTCGAGGCCGGCGCCGACCTGCTCGCCGTCGCCCTGGACCGGTACCGGGGTGAGCAGGCCGGCGCCACCGTGCTGGCGCTGAACCTGGCCGGAGTGCTGGGCGGCCTCGGCCACGCCCGCGCCGCCGCCGACCTGCTCTGGGCACGGCTGGACGCCGACCCGGGCAACGAGGAACTGGTCGGCATGCTGGGCGGTGCGCTGATCGAGGCCGGGGACGCCGAGGGCGTCGGACGGCTGGCCGACCGGCTCGCCCCGGGCAGCCCCTCCGACGCCCACTGGGTGCGGGCCCGCTGGGCCGCCGCCCAGGCCCGCTGGGCCGAGGCGGTCGAGCACTGCGAGGCGATCCTGGCCGAGCACCCGGACCGGATCAACACCCGCCGGCTGGCCGCCGGCGCCGCCACCGAGCTGGGCGACCACGCCCGGGCGCAGCGGTTCTACCAGGAGGTCCTGGTGCACGCGCTGCCGCCCGAGGAGGCCGCGGAGGGCGAGGCGCACCGGACGGTCCGGGAGCCCGACCTCTGGCACCTGATCACCTCGGCCACCGCCAACCGGGACTGGGCCGTGGTGCGCTCCACCGGCGCCCGGCTCGGCATCGAGTTCGACGAGCCCGAGGGGCCGGTGGACGAGGAGTGGCAGCTGGTCACCGTGCGGGCCACCCGCACTAACGGTGCCACCGCCGACCTCCCGGCCGTCCGGACCGGCCCGGCCACCGCCCGCATCCTGCCGGTGCTCGGCGACGACCTGACGCTCAACCACGGCGACGTGGTGGTCTTCGCCCCGGCGCTGCTGGAGGAACCCCCGGCCGAGGGCGCGCCCGAGGAGGAGCGGCGGCGCTGGCGCCCGGTGTTCGGGCTGCTGACCCTGCTCGACCCGGCCGGCTACACCACCTACTGGATCGACGGCGCCTGGCCGGGCGACGACGCCTGGGCCGAGCTGCGCGAGGAGCTGGGCCGGGCCGGCTACGCGGTGTGGGCGTACAGCGGGGAGCAGTACAGCATCACCGACCCGGCCGAGGAGGACGGCTTCCTGCCCGGCGTCTACGCCGCGCTGGGGGTGCCGCCCACCGCCTCGGCCGCCGAGGCCGACGCGCTGCTGCACCGGCTGACCGGCTCCTGGACGCATCCGCTGGCCTGGTCCGACCTGGCCGAGGCGGCGGGCGCGGACACCGCCCGGCACAAGGAGATCGTCGAGCGGTACGGGCTGTAGGCCCCCTGCCCGGGTGATGGGCCCTGCCCGGGCGAGGCCCGGGCAGGGCCTCCTGGATCAAGGTTTCTTGGTGAATGCTTTACCGTTTCATTGCCAGGAGTCGACCTTCCAGGAGTGCCTGCCCGTGACCAGCCTCGCCCTCGGCCCGTCCTGGCTCGATCCGACGTACCTGATCTCCACCTTCGGGCTGCTCGGCATCCTGGCCATCGTCTTCGCCGAATCCGGCCTGCTGATCGGCTTCTTCCTCCCCGGGGACTCCCTGCTCTTCACCACCGGCCTGCTGGTGGCCGGCGGCACCTACCTGCACCAGCCGCTCTGGCTGGTCTGCGCACTCGTGGTGGTCGCCGCCGTGGCCGGCGACCAGGTCGGCTACCTCTTCGGTCGCAAGGTCGGCCCGGGGGGCTGTTCCGGCGCCCGGACTCCCGGCTGTTCAAGCGGGAGAACGTGGAGAAGGCGGCCGCCTTCTTCGAACGGCACGGGCCCAAGGCCATCGTGCTCGCGCGCTTCGTGCCCGTCGTGCGGACCTTCACCCCGATCGTCGCCGGGGTGAGCGGGATGAACTACCGGACGTTCGTCCTCTTCAACGTCGTCGGCGGCGTGCTCTGGGGCGGCGGCGTCACGGTGCTCGGCTACTTCCTCGGGCAGATCCCGTTCGTCCGGGACAACATCGAGGCGATCCTGGTCGGCATCGTGCTGGTCTCGGTGGTTCCGGTGGCGGTCGAGCTGCTGCGCGCCCGCCGGTCCGGCGCCCCGGTCGCCGACCGCCACCGCGCCGGGTAGGCGCCCGTCGGCGCCGCCGCCCGCCGCGGCGTACATGTGCGTCGGGCTGTTCGATCAGGCAAGGTGTAAGCGGAATCGAACGGTGGCCGGGAGCCCGGCGCCATCAGGGGCGGCAAGGAGCGGAAGTGCCGAAGCGGGGCCGACCGGGCGGAGGCAAGCGGGCCAGGGGCGGCCGGGGGGTCCGGCGGAACGGTCCGTCGCCGCAGGCGCGGCCGGTCCACCCCTCCGACGCGCCGCCCACCGAGGGCCTGCTGGGCCACCCCGCGCCGGCCGCCGAGCCCGCCACGGTGATCCCGTTCGCGCCGCCCGTCCCGGAGACCCGGGGGCTGCTGGCCCCGGAGCACGAGGAGGGCGCCGCCCCGGAGCAGCCCGCTCCAGCGGTGACCGACGGGGCCACCGAGCCTGTCGGGGCTGCCGGGACAGTGGTGACCGCCGAGCCTGACGGGACCGTCGTGACCGCCGCGACCGCGCCCGTCGACGCCGCGCCCGTCGACGCCGGGGCCGCCGTGCCCGCCGCCCCCGAGCGGCGCCGGCGGTCCGTCGCCGAGGACACCCTGACCCCCGAGGAGTGGCAGGCAGCCGGCTACACCCCGCCGCTGGGCATCGCCGTCCCCACCCTCAAGGCCGGTGCCCCCGGCGAGGCGCCCTGGCCGGACCGGATGCGCACCCTGCTGCGCACCCCGATGTCCGAGCGCCCCGCCTTCGAGCGCACCGCCCGCGACCTCCACCCCTCCGCCGCCCGCAACGTCCCGCGCATCCTCGACCTGACGCTCCGTATCGGCGAGCTGCTGCTGGCCAGCGGCGAGGCCGCCGAGGACGTCGAGGCCGCCATGCTCGGCATCGCCCACGCCTACCGGCTGGACCGCTGCGAGCCGCAGGTCACCTTCACCCTGATCGGCATCTCGCACCAGCCCTCGCTGGTCGAGCCGCCGGTCACCGCGGACCGCGTGGTGCGCCGCCGGACCTCCGACTACACCCGGCTCAACGCGGTGTACGAGCTGGTCGCCGACATCACGGCGGAGAAGGTCACCGTCAACGACGCCTACCGCAGGCTCGCCGTGATCCGCCGCAACCGGCACCCGTACCCGGCCTGGCTGCTCGCGCTGAACACCGGTCTGCTGGCCGGTGCGGCGACCTTCCTGGTCGGCGGGCGGATCGACGACAAGGCCTGGCTGGTCTTCGCCAGCGCCTTCGTCGCGGCCGTCCTCGGCGACCGGCTGGCCTCGCTGATCGCCCGGCGCGGCCTGCCGGAGTTCTACCAGTTCGTGGCGGCCGCGATGCCCGCGGCGGCCTCCGGCATCATCCTCTCCTTCAACGACTGGGGCCTGCGCGGCTCGGTGGTGATCACCGGCGGGCTGTTCGCGCTGCTCCCCGGGCGGGCCCTGGTCGCCGCCGTCCAGGACGGCCTGACCGGCTTCTACATCACCGCCGCCGCCCGCCTGCTCGAAGTGATCTACCTGGTGGCGGGCATCGTCATCGGCGTGATGCTGATCCTCTACCTCGGGGTCGGCTACAACGCGAAGCTCAAACCGGACGAGAGCCTGGTCGGGGTGAACTACCCGCCGGTCCAGATGATCGCGGCGCTGGTGCTGACACTGGCCTTCGCGATGCTGCTGCAGACCGATCGCCGGACGCTCGCGCTGGTCACCCTCAACAGCGGCATCGGCTGGTCCAGCTACGGCGTGCTGGTCTACAACGCCGGCGTCTCGCCGATCGTCGCCACCGGTGTGGCGGCCGGACTGGTCGGCCTCTTCGGCCAGCTGATGGCCCGCTACCGGAACGGCTCCGCGCTGCCGTACGTCACCGCGGCGATCGGTCCGCTGATGCCCGGTTCGGCGCTGTACCTCGGCATGCTCGCGTTCGCCCAGGGCCACTCCGGCGGCGGGCTGGTCCAGATCACCCGGGCCGCCGCGATCGCCATGGCGCTGGCGATCGGCGTGAACCTCGGGGGAGAGATCGCCCGGCTGTTCATGAAGCTGCCGGCCAGTGCCGAGCTGCCCTCGCCCGCCCCGGCCGTGCCGCGGCGCGCGGCCAAGCGGACCCGCGGCTTCTGACCGCCGCCGGCCCGGCCGGGAGTCGTTGGACCGGTGTTGGCCTCCGGGCCATGTCGCGTCAGGCAGGACGCAGGACCAGGAACGAAGGTAAGACCCATGACCACACTGTTGGACGGCTATCGCGAGCACATCGTCGCCACGCACAAGCAACCGCTGTTCCTGCTGCTGGTCGGGTTCATCACCTCCTTCGTCTTCATCCGGTTCAGCGTGCGGATGATCAGGGCCAAGGTGCGCTGGTGGCCGGGCAACGTCACCCCGGGCGGGCTGCACATCCACCACATGGTCTTCGGCCTGGGCTTCCTGCTGGCCGGCGGCATCGGCGTGTTCGCGACGTACGGCGGGCGGCCCTGGATCGACGTGTTCGGGCTGCTGTTCGGGATCGGCTGCGGCCTGGTACTGGACGAGTTCGCGCTGATCCTGCACCTCGACGACGTCTACTGGAGCGAGCAGGGCCGCAAGTCGGTGGACGCGGTGATCTTCGGCATCCTCTTCACCGGCCTGCTGCTCATCGGCTACGTGCCGCTCGGCGCGGAGCCCAGCGGGGAGACCAGGTGGGGCCTGGTCACGGTGATCTCGGTGAACGCGGTGGCCATGGTGGTCACCCTGCTCAAGGGCAAGATGTGGACCGGCCTGCTCGGCATCATGGTGCCCGGCATCTCCTGGGTCGGCGCGGTCCGGCTGGCCCGCCCGAGCAGCCCCTGGGCGCGCTGGCGGTACGCCACCCGCCCGCGCCGCCGGGCCCGGGCGCTCCGGCGCGAGCGCCGGCTGCACCGGCGTGCGGACGTCGCCCGTACCTGGCTCTTCGACCTGATCGCCGGCGCCCCGGACAAGGTCCCGGCGAACCACCCGGCCGCCCACCGGGTCGCCGAGCGGATGGCCGCCCGGGCCACCGCCCACCTCGACGCGCACGCGGCCCGCGCCCTGGCCCGGCGCTCCGCCCGGCTGGCCGACCGCCGCTCGGCGGCCGCCGCCGGGGCGGGCGCCGTGCCCGCCGGCGGCCACGGGTACCCGGCGGGACCGGCCGGGCCCACCGCGGTCGGCCGCGAGCCCGGAGCCAAGGGGCAGGCCCAGCAGCGCCGGCGGACCGTCCGGGCCGGCCGCAGTCGCAGCTACGCCGCCCGCCCGACCGGCCTGGAGCCCCGGCCCGATCGCCACCCCCACCTCCGGACGCACACCCGCAGGATCCGCCGGTAGTGCGGTAGTGCGGTAGTCCGGTGGCCCTGGGCCCGGTCGGCGCCGATCGCCGGTCGGATCATCCGACAGCTCACCCGCCCGGCCCGCGAGGGCTTCGGGCGTGGAAGCCGTCCGGCTTGAGAACATGACGACGCGTAACGAATTGTCACGTGACGGACTGGTTCGCCCGGATGTTCCGCGTTCCCGGGCGGGCCGGTCCGCGACCGGAGAAGGTCCGAGAACCGAGAAGGGGATGTCCCGTGGCGCGCAGGCTCCTGCCGACCCTGCTGTTCTCCCTCACCGCACTGTTCGGGCTGCTCCCCGCCGCCGCGGCCGCCCCGGTCGAGCCGGACGCGGCCGCGGGCGCCGTGCCGGCCGCCGACCCCTCGGCGCAGCCGTTCCCCTCGGCCGATGAGGTCGCCCGGGCTCGGGCCGGGGCCGACCGCCGGGCCGCCGCGGTCGCCGTCATCGAGGCCGGGCTCACCGCCGCCGAGGCCGAACTCGACCGGGTCGGCCGCGCCGCCGAGCAGGCCGTCGAGGTCTACAACGGCGCCCGGCTCGCCCTGGCCCGGGCCCGCGCCGAGGAGGGCGCGGCGAGCAGCCGGGCCGTCGCCGCCGAGACCGAGCGGGTCGCGGCCGCCGAGGAGGCCGCCCAGCTCGCCGCCGAAACGTACCGTCAGGGCACCTCGGCGGAGCTCTCCGCGATCAACGCCCTGTTCGGCGCCCGCGGCCCGCGCGAGGCCGGCGACCAGGCCGCGGTGGTCGGCGTGGCCAGCGAGCGCACCCGGCAGATCCTGGACACGGCCACCTCGACGGCGGCCGCCGCGGGCCGCGCCGCGGCCGACGCCCGGGCGGCCGCCGAGGTCGCCGAGCGGGCCGACGCCGAGGTCGGCGCGGCCCGGGAGCGGGCCCAGGCGCGGGTAGCCGGCCAGCAGAGCCAGGTGGTGGCCGTCGGCCGGCGGCGCGAACAGCTGCTCACCGACCTCGCCGCCGCCCGCCGCACCACCGTCGCGCTGGAGCGGCAACGGCGCGAGGCACTGGAGGCGATCGCCGCCCGCGAGGCCGAGGCCGCCGCCCGGGCCGCCGCCGAGAAGGCCGCCGCGGAGCAGGCCGCGGCGGAGCAGGCGGCAGCGGAGGCCGCGGCCGACGTGGCGGCCCGCGCATCGGCCGCCGGGGCCGCCGCGTCCGCCGGGGGAGCCGCCGGCCCGGCGCAGGTCCGTCCGTGGTCCGCGGAGGGCGCGGCCGCCGCGGTCGCCTTCGCCCGGGCCGCGATCGGCCTGCCCTACGTCTGGGGCGGCGAGGGCCCGGGCGGCTACGACTGCTCGGGGCTGACCATGATGGCCTGGCGCCAGGGCGGCCGGCAGCTCAACCACTTCGCCGCCGACCAGTACGCGCAGAGCACCCCGATCGGCTACCGCGAACTGCGCCCCGGCGACCTGGTCTTCTGGACGGACACCGGCCGGGCCGCCGACATCCACCACGTCGGCCTCTACATCGGCGACGACCAGATGATCGAGGCACCGCGCCCCGGCATGCCGGTCAAGCAGGCGAGCCTCTGGATCATGGGCACCCCGGACTTCTACGCCCGCCCGTAGCCGGGCCCGGCCGCAGGTGCCGCGGGGCCGGGCTGCCCGGCTGCCGGGCCCGCGCGCCGGAGCCGCCCCAGTACGGGATAAATGGGATGCCCGTCCTCGGGGGCCCGCCGTACCGTGGGCGAATGGGCAACGATGCGTACGGCGGGCCCGGTGATCCGGGGAACGGCCGCTTGGACGAAGGCACCGGCGCGGTCGAGATCCGGGCGATCGCCGAGGACGAGGTCGAGCCGTGGGACAGGGCGCTGTCCCTCGGATTCCTGCGCTCGCATGTGGAGAGCGCCGCCGACTACCGGCGCCGGCAGTGGGAGCCCGGCCGGCTGCTCGCGGCCGTCGACGACGGGCGCTTCGTCGCCACCTTCCGGAGCTTCGACGTCGAGCTGACCGTCCCCGGCGGGGCCGTCGTCCCGGCGAACGCCATCACCTCCGTCACCGTGAGCGCCACCCACCGTCGGCGCGGCCTGCTCCGCCGGATGATGTCGGCCGACCTCGCGGGCGCCCGCGCCCGCGGCGCGGCCGTGGCGATCCTGATCGCCGCCGAGTACAACATCTACGGCCGGTACGGCTTCGGCCCGGCCACCCGCGGCCACGGCTGGAACATCGACCTGCAACGCACCCGCGGCCTGCGGGCGGGCCTGCCCACCGTGCCCGGTGGGCGGATCGACTTCGCCACCATGGCCGAGATGCGCAAGCTCGGCCCCGAGCTGCACGACCGCTGGCGGCTCACCCAGCCCGGCGCGCTCGCCCGCGACGAGCTCTGGTGGAAGCGCCAGACCGGCGAGATCAAGGTGCCGGGCTTCGACTGGAAGGAGCCGTTCGCCGCCCTCCACCGGGACGCCGAGGGCACCGTGACCGGCGCGGTGGTTTACAAGGTCGACGACAACTGGGACGGCAGCTACCCGAACTGCACCCTCACCGTCCTCGACTTCCTCGCCCTCGACCGGCCCACCGCCTGTGCGCTCTGGCGGTTCGTGTTCTCCGTCGACTGGGTGCGCAAGGTCGTGGTCGAGAACCTCGGCCCGGACGATCCGCTGCCGCTGCTGCTGGACGACCCGCGTGCCGCCACCCCGTACGTCGAGAACGCCGACTTCATGTGGGTGCGGGTGCTGGATGTGGCGGCCGCCTTCGACGCGCGGACGTACGGCGCGCCCGGCCGGGTCGTCCTGGAGGTGGAGGACCGGGAGGGCTGGGCGGCCGGCCGCTGGGCCGTCGAGGTGGCGCCCGACGGCACCGGCCGGTGCACCCGGACCACCGACGCGGCCGATCTCGCGCTGACCGCGTCCCAGCTCGGCGCGCTGTACCTGGGCGGGGAGACCGTCCCGCGGCTCGCCGCCGCGGGTCTGGTCACCGAGCTGCGGCCGGGCGCCGCGGCCGCCGCCGACCTGCTGCTGCGCACGCCGCTGGCGGCGTGGAACCCGGACGGTTTCTGAGCCCGGCTCCGGCCGGGCGTCGCGGGCGCCTCAGACGGTCCGGACGTCGCGGGCGCCTCGGGCGTCGCGGCAGGGGCGGCGTCGAACAGCCGCCGCCCGTGGCCCCGGCCGGTCTCCCCGGCCGGGGCCCCGCCGTGTCCGGTGCGGCCCCGGGCGCTACTTGACGGCGGTCTTGCCGATGGTGGGCAGGATGAAGTCCTGGATGAGCCCCTTGGCGTCACGGACGATCGGCCGGAACACCCGGTAGCGCGAGAGGTTGATGACCCGTGCGGCCATGGGCGTCGACCGCCGGACGAACTCCCGCGTCCGCTCGGTGTCCGGGGTCCGGTCGAAGACCCAGTAGAGCACCACCACCATGAGGTGCAGCCACAGCACGTCGGGCAGCAGCTCCACCAGCTCGGTGTCCAGCTTCGGCGCCAGCTCGGAACCCTCCAGCACGTCGCGGAAGAGCTGTACGGCGGTGGCCCGGGCGGGGTGGGAGTCGTTGGAGAACGGGCTCAGCGAGCTGCTCGGGTCGGCGGCGGTGCGGAAGAACTGCGCGGCGAACTCGTGGTACGGGGCGGCGGTGTCGAGCCAGGAGACGAGGGCGATCTCCAGCCGCTCCGCGAAGTCCCGGGTGTGCGCCATGCGGTTCCTGGCGTCCGCCGCGTGCTCGTACGTCATGCGGTCGTAGAACCCCTGGATCAGGAATTCCTTCGCGGAGAAGTAGTAGTAGGCGTTGCCGACGGAGACGCCCGCCTCGGCGGCGATGGCCCGCATGGTGGTCTTCTCGTAGCCGCGCTCCTGGAACAGCCGCATGGCCGTCTCCAGGATCAGGGCCCGGGTCTGCTCGCTCTTGTCCGTCTTCGGCTGGGCCCGCCCACCGGGCAGCTCGGACGCCGCGGGGGCGCCGGCCGGGAGGCCGTCCTTGCCGTTCCCCGCGGGCACGTCGCCGGACCCCGCGGGGCTGCGCCGGGGCTTCCGCCCGCCGCCCGCCGCCGGACGGCCCTGGGGCGCCTCCGGCGTGCCGTCCGGGCCGGTGGCCCCACTCGTACCGTTCGTTCCGCTCGTCGCTGCCAGCTCGTCCACGCCCCGAGCCTAGTCGGCCCGCTCAGCTCCATCCGGTGTCGGTGCGCACGGCACCGGATGCCCCCTCCGCATCCGGTACCGCAACGCCGCCCCCGTGCCTTTCGAACGCGTTCAAAAGCATGCCATGACTCTAGGGGGAGGGTTGAACATGTTCAAGCCAGGCGCTGTGGGAGGCTCGTCACATGAACGCCACCATTCGACGCGGCAGCGTGCACGACGCCGGGGCCGTCGCCGGCCTCCACGCGCTCAGCTGGCGCACCGCCTACGTCGGCATCGTCCCGGAGCAGGCGCTCGGTGACGGGCTCCCCGAGGAGCGCCGCGCGCTCTGGGAACTGCGGCTGGCCGCCGAGTACGGCGAACCGGCCAATACCCCCGAGCTGCTGATCGCCGAACAGGCCGGCCGCACCGTCGGTTTCGCCTACCTGGTGCCGCAGCCGGACGGGCGGATCCTGCTGGACAACCTGCACGTCGAGCCCGGCCTCACCGGTGGCGGGATCGGCCGCGCGCTGCTCGGCGCGGCGCGCTCGCACGTCGCGCGGCAGCACCCCGGCGCGGACCTCTACCTGGAGGTGCTGCGCGACAACAGCCGGGCGGTCGCGTTCTACGAGCGTGAGGGCGGCCTGCGCACGGCCGAGCAGGAGGGCGTCTTCCCCGGCGGTTTCGTGCTCCCCGAGTACGAGTACACCTGGACGGCGGCCGACCGGGTTCAGTCGACGTCGTAGACCGTCACCGACACGCCCCGGTCCACCAGACGGCTCGTCACCAGCGGCTCGACCAGCCCCCACCGCCCGCCGGCCAGACCGCAGCCGATCCGGGGCATGTGGACCGAGGCCCCGAGCCGGAGCGACTCCTCGGCCAGGGCGGCCAGCGCGGTGTCGATCGCCTGGTAGCGCACCGGCGCACCGGTCGAGCGGCCGGTCCGGATGCCGCGCTGGCCGACCATGTTGGCCACCCGGATGTGGCGCTCGACCTGGACCAGCTGCACCGCGCCGAGGCCGAAGTCGTTCCGGGCGCGCTCCCGGTGCCAACGCCGGTACGCCGCCTCCGGCTCGGCCCAACGCCGCGACAGGGCCAATACGAACCCCTTGCCCCAACCACCGAGGTCGTTGCAGACGTGCGCGATCACCTTCACGCCCTTGCCCCGGGGCGCGGTGGCGTCTCCGCGCAGGTACTGCAGGGTCGCGGTCTCCATGCCCGGCAGGCTAGGCCCTCTCTTTCGGATCTTGCCGGGCGCACGACGCCGGAGCACGCACCTCGCCGGCTTGTCGTCGGTCGCCGATGCTCCGCATGGACTCCCTCCTCCGCACCGCCGATGCACGCACTCCAACGCCGCACGCTCATCCGACAAGATCCGAAAGAGAGGGCCTAGGTGTACTGACCACGGAGGTTGGTGACAGGGCTCACGGCGTGGTGATCTTGAAATGAGTGAGGGCCTTCTGGCTCGGTGTGGATTGCGACATCTGCACCTCAGCCAGAAAGGCCCTCATGCCACACCGTAACGCACCGCTGACCGAGACCGGACGCCTGCGCCTGGCCCGCTGCGTGGTCGACGACGGCTGGCCGTTGCGGCGGGCCGCCGAGCGCTTCCAGGTCTCGCCCACCACGGCCAAGCGCTGGGCGGACCGCTACCGGGCGCTGGGCGAGGCCGGTATGAGCGACCTCTCCAGCCGCCCGCACCGCAGCCCCCGGCGGACCCCGTCGCGCACCGAGCGGCGGATCATCAAGGTCCGCGTCCTGCGCCGCTGGGGCCCGGCCCGCATCGCCTACCTGCTGCGGCTCAACCCAGCGACCGTGCACCGCGTGCTGACCCGCTACCGGCTCGCCCGCCTGGCCCACCTGGACCGCGCGACCGCTCGCCCGGTGCGGCGCTACGAACGCGCCGCACCGGGCGAGTTGGTCCACGTCGACATCAAGAAGCTCGGCAACATCCCCGACGGCGGCGGCCACAAGATCCTGGGCCGTGAGGCCGGCCGCAAGACCCGTTCCGGCGCGGGCTACAGCTACCTCCACAACGCCGTGGACGACCACTCCCGCCTGGCCTACAGCGAGATCCTGCCCGACGAGCGCAAGGAGACCGCCACCGCCTTCTGGGCCCGGGCAAGCGAGTTCTTCGCCCGGGCCGGGATCGCCGTCCAGCGCGTGCTGACCGACAACGGCTCCTGCTATCGCTCCCGGACCTGGCGCGATGCCCTCGCGGCCGAAGGCATCACGCACAAGCGAACCCGGCCCTACCGGCCCCAGACCAACGGCAAGGTCGAACGCTTCAACCGCACCCTGCTCGACGAATGGGCCTACGCCAGGCCCTACCGCACCGAACAGGAACGCCGCGACGCCTACCCCGCCTGGCTCCACACCTACAATCACCACCGCGGACACACAGCACTCGCAGGCAAGCCACCCGCCAGCCGCGTCCCCAACCTCACGAGTCAGAACACCTAGGGCACGGTACTGACAAGCTGCTCGCAGTCGCGGCCCGCGGCCACCGTTCGCGGGGCCGCGGCCGGGGGGCGGAGGTGGCGGCGGCCGGCCAGGGCGATCAGCAGGGCGAGTGCGGCGGCGCCGGCCGGCAGGAGGTAGCCGGTGCCCGGCGCGGCCTGCTCGGCCACCGCGCCGCCCAGCGCCGCCCCGCCCGAGACGCCCACCACGATGCCGGAGACCGCCACCGCCATTCCCTCGTTCAACTGCCCCTGCGGCAGGAGGTCGTGGACCAGTGTCATGCCGGTGACCATGGTCGGGGCGGTGCCCGTGCCGGCGGCGAACAGGGCCACCCCGAGCAGCGCGAGCCCCGGGTCGCCCAGCCCGGCGCCGCCCACGGCGGCGGCGAGCGGCAGCAGCAGGACCACAGCCATGGTCGCGACGCCGAGCAGGAACCGCACCCCCGGCGCGCGGCGCGGTCGGCGGAGCCCGAAGGCGAGCCCGGCCGCGCACGAGCCGGCCGCGACCAGCCCCAGCAGGAGGCCCGCCAGTGGCTTCCGGTCGAGCGCGTCGGTGTAGGCCACCGTGGTCACCTCCATCGAGCCGAAGACGATGCCGGTGGCGAGGAAGGTCAGCAGCAGTACCCGCAGACCGGGCGCGCGCAGGGGTGAGCCGGGCCGGGCGGCAGCGCGGGCGGGTGCCGCGAGCGGCGGCTCGGTGCCGCGCCGGCTCGCGAACAGCAGGGCGCCGGTGGTGCCGAGCGTTCCCGCGAGGACGAGTCCGGCCTCCGGGGCCACCGTGGTGCAGAGCAGCATCGCGAGCACCGGACCGGTCGTGAAGCAGAGCTCGTCCAACGCCTGCTCGAAGGAGTTGGCCAGGTGGCGCAGCTCCGGGTCGGCCCGGTACAGGTGCGCCCAACGGGCCCGTGCCATGCCGCCGAGGTTCGGCGCCGCCGCGGCGGCGGCCCAGCAGACGTACAGCGTCCAGTCGGGCGCGCCGGCCCGGACGCAGAGCAGCAGGCCGGTGAGCGGCAGGGCGTTGTACAGCGCGGCCGGGACGGTGACGCGGGCCTGCCCGTGGCGGTCGACCAGTCGGCCGAGCAGCGGCAGGCCGATCGCCCCGGTGGCCAGCCCGACCGCCGACACGGTGCCCGCGAGCGCGTAGGAGCCGCGCCGTTCGGCGAGCAGCACCACCAGCGAGACGCCGGTCATCGACATGGCGAGCCGGCCGAGCAGCCCGGCCAGGGTGAAGGCGGCGGTGCCGGGCAGGGCGAAGAGCCGACGGTAGGAGGAGAGCATGGGACTCCGGGGAACTGAACGGGTGGGGTGGGATCCCAGCTTCGGCCCGTCGCCCGGCGGCGGTCCAACACCTGTTCCGTCGCATCGACAACACGGTGTTGTTAATCTGCCGGCATGCCCGCCGACCTGCACCCCCGCCTGCTCCGCGGTTTCGTCACGACGGCCGAGACCCTGCACTTCGGCCGGGCCGCCGAGCGCCTGCACGTCGCCCAGCAGGCGCTCAGCCGGGACGTCCGGACGCTGGAGCGGCTGCTCGGCGACGCGCTCTTCACCCGGACCACCCGCAGCGTCGAACTGACCCCGGCCGGCCGGCGGTTGCTGCCGAAGGTCCGGCAACTGCTGGCGCTGCACGACGAGATCGTGGCCGGCGAGGCGGCGCGGCCCCTCCTGATGGACCTCAACAGCGACGTCAGCGGGCCGGACCTGACCGGCGACCGGGTGCTCGAACGGGCCCGGGCCGCCTGGCCGGAGGGGGAGCTGCTGGCCCGCTTCCACGGCGGGCTCGCGGCGGCCGCGGCCGCCCTGGTGGCCCACCGGCTGGACGTCTCGTTCGGCCGGTTCGCCGGTCTCACGGCCGGGCTGCAGGCCCAACTGGTCCAGGTGCCGGTCCGGTTGGAGCGGGTGTCCGTGATGATGACGGCCGACCACCCGTTGGCCGACCGCTCGGTGCTGCGGCTCGCGGACCTGGTCGGCCATCCGGTCGACATCTGCGCCGGCAACCCGGCCACCACCGAGTGGGCGGACCTCGGCGCCCGGCTGCTGCGCGAGCACGGCCTGGTCCCGGCCGCGCCGCACGTGCCGCCGGTCGGGGTCGACGAGACGGTCCGCTACATGGCCCGGCACCGCGATCCGATGCTGACCACCGTGGGCGGGCTGCTGATGCCCGAAGTGGTGAACCTGCCGCTGGTGGAGCCGGTGCCGCTGACCCTGGTCAGCCTGGTGCACCGGCCGGACCTGCGGCACCCCGGGCTGGCCGCACTGGTGGCGGCGGCCGCCGAACTCGGCGTGGAGGAAGGGTGGTTGCGGCGTCCGCCGGACAGCTGGCTGCCCGCGTCCGACGCCGCGCTGATGGCGCGGTAGTCGGCTCAGCGGTAGTCGCTCCGCGGTCGGTCGGTCGGTCGGTCGGTCGGGCGGCCCCGCGGTGGGTCGTTGGCGCCGCCGGGACGGAATGGCCGGGCGCACCGGGGTTGTTGTGGCCGGAAGCGACCCCGCCCCTGCCGCTCGGGGGTCGGCAGGGGCGGGGCGTGTGCGGGGCGGTCGCGGCGTGGACCGCCGGGGCGCCGGGTGTGCCGGTGCCCGGTGTACCGGGGGCAGCGGTGGTCGGCCGGTTCAGGCCGCCCGGACGGCGGAGATGTCGAAGCTGAGCTTGACCTTCTCGCCGATCAGCACGCCGCCGGTCTCCAGGGCGGCGTTGTAGGTGAGGCCCCAGTCGGTGCGGTCCAGCACGGCGGTGCCCTCGAAGCCGACCCGCTCGGCGCCGTAGGCGTCGGTGGCGCTGCCGGTGTAGTCGAGGTCGAGGACGATCGGACGGGTGGTGTCCTTGATGGTCAGCTCGCCGGCCAGCCGGTAGGTGTCGCCGCGCAGACGCTCCGCGGAGGTGCTGCGGAAGCGGATCTCCGGGTAGGTCTCGGCGGCGAAGAAGTCGCCGGTGCGCAGGTGCTCGTCGCGCTGGGCCTGGTTGGTGTCGATGCTCGCGACCTTGATCACCAGCTCGGCGCTGGAGTTGCCCGGCTCGGTGCCGTCCAGGCGCAGCTTGCCGTCGTACTCGGTGAAGCGGCCCTTGACGTTGGTGACCATCGCGTGGCGCACCGAGAAGCCGACCTCGCTGTGGGTGGTGTCGATGGCCCAGTCGCCGGAGAGGTGGGCCAGGTCCGGCCCGGCGGGCGCCTCGGCGACGGCGGTGGTGGCGGTCGCGGCGGTCTTGGTGCGGTTGAACAGGCCCATGGCTCCTCCTCGGGTTCGAAGCCAGTTGTTTAGGCTTCAACTTGTTGGCTCCACTGTAGGACGGTTTCGTTCAAAGTTCAACCACAACCTTCGGGTGGCGTCGGAAGCCACCCGGACGGCGGACGGAGGCCGGGTACCGTCGAGCCCGGTCCGGCCGCCCGGCTTGACCCTCGACCTGGTCGAGGCACCACGGTCCCGGTATGGAGAGCGACCTGCGCAGCATCGGTGAACTGGCCCGCGACAGCGGCCTCGGCGTCAGCGCGCTGCGGTTCTACGACGGCGCCGGCGTCCTCAGCCCCGCCTGGGTCGACCCGCGCACCGGCTACCGCTGGTACGGGCCCGGCCAGCTCGCCGACGCCCGGCTGCTCTGCCGGCTCCGGCGGGTGGGCCTGCCGCTGGCCGACATCCGGGCCGTGCTGGGCGCGGCGCCGGGCTCCGGGGCGGCCCGCCGGGTGGTCGACGCGCACCTGCGCCGGCTGGAGGACGGCCTCGCCGACGCCCGCCGGGAGCTCTCCCTGATCCGTGCCCTGATCGACCAGAGGGAGAACCCGATGACCACGGCCCCCGCCACGTACGACCTCACCGTTCCGGCCCGCGAGCTGGCCGCCGCCCTGGACGCGGTCCGCTTCGCGGTCTCCGGCGACCCCGAACTGCCCATGCTCTCGGGGGTGCTGTTCGACCTCGACGGCGAGCTGTTGCGGCTGGTCGCCACCGACCGGTACCGGATGGCGCTGGCCGAGGTGCCGGTGCAGGGCGAGCGGTCGGCGGAGGCCTCGGTTGCCGCGATCGTGCCGACCGCGTTGGTCGACGCGCTCCGTGCGCTGCTCGGCCAGGGCGGCGACCGGGCCCGGCTGACCCTCGGCGGCGGCCTGGTCCGGGCCGAGACCGGCGGTCACCGGATCGAGGGCGCGGCGCTCGACCACGACTACCCGGACTACCGCTCGCTGGTCCGGCTCGACCCGGTCCACCGGGCCGGCGTGCCCGCCGCCGACCTGCGCGAGGCCGTCGAGGCCGGCGCCACCCGCACCCTGCCCTCGGGCCCGCACGGCGCCGCCTGTGAGGCCACCGTGCTCGCCTTCGGCCCGGACGGCCGGCTCACCGTCGCCGCCGAGGGCGCCGAGCCGGCCCCGGGCGGCCTCCGGGTGGCGGTCAACCGCGACTTCCTCCTGGACGCCGTCCGGGCCGGCGGCCCCGAGCAGCTCGTCCTGGAGGTGGGCGGCCCGATCGCCCCGCTGGCCGTGCGGACGGAGGGGCGGGCCGGCACCTTCTCGATCCTGATGCCGATCCGCGTCCCGGACGTCGTGTGATCACACGGCAGCTGCCCGGGGTCGATCCCGACCGGCCTCGGCCGCCATGGGGAGCAGCGGCGGCGCGGTGAACGCAGGAACCGAAAGGCGAGTGGGGAACGCCGGGAGCGCAGGAACCGCGGGGAACACGGCCGGCGCGGAGGGGCCGGAGGGCTTCGGGGTGGCCTGGGCGGCCCTCGCGCCCGCCGCGTGCCGGTGCCTGGAGCCGGCCTACCGGTCCCGGCTCGACGGCGGGCCGCCGGTCGGCGCGGTGCTCACGGACGCGCACGGCGCGGTCGTCGTCGAGGGCCGCAGCCGGGCGCGCATCCGTGGCGGAGCCCGAGCTTCCCGCCCTGCTCGCCGGGTTCCGGCCCCGCATCACCGAAGCCGCCGGACGGTCAGGCCTCGCCCGCACCCGTCACCGCGTCGAACAGCGGCCAGCCGTCGGCCTCGGAGGTTCCGCGCTCCGGCGCGTCCAGCCCCTGTGCCCGCGCCGCGTCGAGCAACTGCCGGACCGTGCCGGGAAGGTGCAGGTTGAGCACCCCGTCCCGGTCGTCGGCCACCTGCCCGGAGTGGAGGAAGCCGTCGGGGACGAACCGCCCGACGCCGGGGCGGAACACGATCCGCAGCGTCCCCCCGTCCTCCCGGCGCACCGTCAGCACCTCCTGGCAGTCGGGGTGGCGGTGGTGCACCGACCAGAGCCGGACGTCCCCGTCGATCACCATCCGCCGCAACCGCCGCTTGCTCCCCATCCTCCGGACGGTACCCGGCTGCCCCGTGCCCGCGCAGTGGACCGTGTCGCCGTCAGAGGCTGCGGGCGGTGATGTCGCCGTAGGCGGTGGTGGCGCGGATGGTCAGGTCGGCGGTGCCCTCGGTGTTCTTGAGGGCGTTGTGGATCCGGCCGTAGGCGGTGCCGGCGTCGAGGGAGGCGGAGACGCCCGGGGCCGCGGTGACCGTGATGTCGCCGGCCTGGGCGTCCAGGACGACCGCGCCGCGCACGGCCTCGGCGATGCGGATCGCGCCCTTCTGGGTGCGGAGTTCGGCGGGGCCGCCCAGGCGGCCGACGGTGAGGTCACCGGCCTGGAGGGTGAGGCGGGCACTCGCGGTCTCGTCGAGTTCGACGGTGCCCTGGGCGGCCTCGACGGTGACGTCGCCGAGCCGTCCGACGCCGCGCAGCTCGGCGAGGGCGGCCTTCGCGTCGATGCTGGAGCCGGTCGGCAGCTGGACGGTGATCTCGACCGAGCCGGTGGGGCCGAGGATCCGGTTCTTGGGGTCGCGGGCGTGGATCCGCACGACGCCGTCGGTGCAGGTGACCTCGGTCTGCTCGGCGGCCTTGACGTCGCGGCTCTTCGCGGCGTCCGCGGGCCGGACCTCGACGGTGGTGTCGGCCCGGTCGGCGGCGACGAACCGCAGGTGCCCCGCGGGGATGTCCAGGACGACCGAGACGGCGGCGGGGGTGGCGAACTGCTGCATCGTGCGCTCCTTGTTCAGGGGCCGGGCGCTCCGTCGGCCCGGCGTTTCCGACATGGGAAACGCTACGTTGCACTCATTGGCCTGGCAACAACTTCGTTGCGGAGAATCACCATAATTGCAGGTAGGAGCGGGGAAATCGTTGCAACGGCTCTGCGGATAATGCAATGATCTGCGCCTTGCTCGTTGCAATGGTGTGAGAGTGAATGCTCCGCCGGGGCGTCGGTGGCCGTGCGGCGGGACGCACGTTTGCTGCTGTTAGCAGCGTGCTTGCTTTTGCAAGCAGCGTGGTGCAGGGTGGTCGCATGGCCTCACTGAACGTCGGCTCGCTGGGCGAGTACATCCGCGAGCAGCGGCGCAACGCGCAGTACTCGTTGCGGCAGCTGGCGGAGGCCGCCGGAGTGTCCAACCCCTACCTCAGTCAGATCGAGCGGGGGCTGCGCAAGCCGAGTGCGGAGATCCTCCAGCAGATCGCCAAGGCGCTGCGGATCTCGGCGGAGACGCTGTACGTCCAGGCCGGGATCCTGGAGGAGCGGCGGGGCGAGGGCCTGGAACTGCGGGCCTCGATCCTGGCCGATCCGCTGATCAATGAGCAGCAGAAGCAGGCGCTGCTCGCGGTCTACGACGCCTTCCTCAAGGAGAACGCCGCCCGTAAGGACTCGGACGCGGCGCCCGACGACCACGCCGACGGCGGCCCGGAGGCCGCCGGCCCGGCAACCTAGACCACGGGAGACCGGCCATGCCGATGGCGGACGAGATCAAGAAGACCCTGAGCGACCCGACCCCGCTCTACGCCCTCGCCGGCGCGGGCGACCTCGCCTACGAGAAGCTGCGCGAGGTGCCCGGCAAGGTCGAGGCACTGGCCGCGGAGGTCGAGGCGCTGGCCGCGGACCGCAAGGGCACGCAGGAGAAGGCCGCGGCGCGGTTCCAGGAGGCGCAGACCCGGCTGGTCGAGGCGCAGGCCAAGGTCGCCGACAGCGTGACCACCCTGCCGGGCGACCTCAAGGAGCTGCAGGAGAAGGCGCAGTCCTTCGCCCTCCAGCAGGTCGGCCGCGCGGTCGACCTGGCCGTGAAGGCCAAGGAGGCCTACGACGAGCTCGCCGAGCGCGGCCGGGGCGTGGTCGACCGGGGCCGTCCCGGCGGTGCGGTGGAGTCCGCCGAGACCGAGCGGGTCGACGTCGAGCTGGTCGAGGACGCGCCGGTCGATGCCGAGCTGGTCGAGGACCCGGCCGAGGGCGACGCGGCCGAGGGCGACGCGGCGGCCGGCGGGCAGCCGGCCGCGAAGAAGTCCGCCAAGGGCCGGAAGGCTGCCGAGTAACACCTGCCCGCTGTGCCGCGGTCGGGTTGGACCCGGTCCGACCGGGGCACATCTGGTGACCCCGGAACGTTGACACCGTGGCGGGCGGATCGCCGTGCCACGATGGGTGGCAGCCGGGACGCCGAGCCGAGACGCAGAGGAGGCCGCGATGGGCGGAGTGGGCCAGGTCCTGGTTCTGGACTACCTGAACCCGTTCTGGTGGCTGGCCGTGGCCATCCTGGGGTTCAAGCTGTTCGCGCTGGTCGACGCGGCCACCCGCCGCGAGGACGCCTACCGGGCGGCGGACAAGAAGACCAAGGGGTTCTGGCTGGCCCTCCTCGGCATCGCGTTCGGCCTGGACCTGCTGTTCGGGTTGGGCTTCCTGACGCTGGCGGGCCTGGTCGCGGCCATCGTCTACATGGTGGACGTGCGTCCGGCCATCCGGGCGCTGACCAACCGGGGCGGCCGGAACGACCGGAACATGGGCCCCTACGGCCCCTGGTAGACCGCCGGGCCGATCGACGCCGGGCCGCTCGACGCCGGACCGCCGGCGCAGGGCCGGACCGACGCCGGACCGATCGAAGGGGTGAGCCCCGGTGTTCGCGGGACCGATCCGCGAGCACCGGGGCTCACCCCTTTCCACTGCCCGCGTCAGCCCAGGATCAGCTGTACCGGGTTGCGCTCCAGCAGCAGCACGGCGACGTCGTCGGCCAGCGCGCCGCCGTTCAGCTCCTCGACCTCGGCGATCGCGCTGTCCACGAGCCGGCCCCTGGTCAGCCCGGCGGCCAGGTGGTCGCCGATGAGGTCCGCCAGCCCGTCCTGGCCGAGCCGGCGCGACCCGGCGCCGACGCGGCCCTCGATCAGGCCGTCGGTGTAGAGCAGCAGCCGCCAGCCGGGGTGCAGTTCGAGCCGGTGCGCCGGCCAGACGGCGTCGCAGTCGTCGCAGGGGAGGAGGCCGAGCGCCGGGCCGGCCAGGTCGGCCGGCAGCATCACCGGCTTGTGGTCCGAGCCGAGCAGCAGGGGCGCGGGGTGGCCCGCCAGGTAGAGCCGGGCGGTCTCGGGGGCGCCGAGCTCGTCGAGCCGGCCGGTGGTCCCGCGGGGCTCGATGACCAGCATGCAGAGCGTCGCGAAGATCTCGTCGCTGCGCCGCTCGTGCTCCAGGACGTGCTGGAGGGTGGTGAGCAGGGTCTCGCCGGTGAGCCCGGCGAAGACCAGGGTGCGCCACGCTATCCGGAGCGCCACCCCGAGCGCGGCCTCGTCCGGGCCGTGGCCGCAGACGTCCCCGATCACCACGTGGACGGTGCCGTCGTCGGTGCGCACGGCGTCGTAGAAGTCGCCGCCGAGCAGGGCGCGGCGGCGGCCGGGGCGGTACCGCCGGGTGAAGGAGAGCCCGGCGCCGTCCAGCAGCGGGGTGGGCAGCAGGTGGCGCTGCAGGCGGGCGTTCTCCTGGCCGCGGAGCTCGGCCTCGACCAGCCGGCGCTGGGACTCGTCGGCGCGCTTGCGCTCGACCGCGTAGCGCAGGGCGCGGGCCAGCAGCGGGCCGTCCGTCTCGTGCTTGATCAGGAAGTCCTGGGCTCCGGCGGCCACGGCGGCGGCGCCCAGCTCCGCTCCGGCGGCGTCGGTGAGCACCACGACGGCGGTGTGCGGCGCGCGGCGGAGCAGTTCGTGCAGGCCCTCCAGGCCGTCCGAGGCGTCGGAGGGGTGCGGCAGGTCGGCCGGGGCGGCGAGGTCGAGCAGGACGCAGCTGAAGTCGGTGCCGCGCGGCCGGCCGCGTCTGGCCGCGGCGGAGGTGGGCGCCAGCAGTTCGGAGGCCTGCTCCAGGCCGCGGGCCCAGTGGATCTCGATGGGGGCGCCGCTGTCGGCCACCGCCGCCTTGAGGAGCTGGGCGTCGGAGGCGTCGTCCTCGATCACCAGCAGCCTGAGCGGCGCGGCGGAGGGGGTGGTGCGGGAGTCGCGGGCCGCGGCCGAGGCGTCGGACCGGGGGTGGGGTATCGGGGCGGGCGCCGTGGCCGGAGCGGTGGACCGGTCCGTGACGGACCGGGTGCGGGCACGGTCGGCGAGGGCACCGTCGACGGCGCCCGGCAGGTCTGCGGCACCAGGTGCCCGCCCGTCTCCCGTTGCGGGCATCGGCTGATCCTCCCTTTCCCCGAGTGCGTAACGGTCGGCGATCGTCCGCAGTGCCCGCCTGGCACCCTGCGTCGGGGAACTTCTCGCGACCATAACGTGATCTCCGGGGATTTCTCTGGCCGACCGGCGGCGTTGTGGCTATTGCCACGCCGGCGGGTGGTGTGGCGAACGGGACGGGAAGGGCGTTCGGACCCGGCACGGGCGGGGTCCGGACCGAGGGGAAGGGCGGACACGGTGGTGACGCGGATCACCCTGGTCGAGGGTGACATCACGGAACAGCAGGTGGACGCGGTGGTGAACGCCGCCAACTCCTCTCTTCTGGGCGGCGGTGGCGTGGACGGCGCGATCCACCGCAAGGGCGGGTCGCAGATCCTGGAGGAGTGCCGCAGGCTCCGGGCCTCGCACTGGGGGCGTGGTCTGCCCACCGGGCAGGCGGTGGCGACCACGGCCGGGCGGCTTCCGGCCCGCTGGGTGGTGCACACCGTGGGGCCGGTCTACTGGGAGGACGAGTACGACGACAGGGCGGAGCAGTTGGCCTCCTGCTACCGCGAGTCGCTCCGGGTGGCGGCGGAGCTGGGCGCGCGCACGGTGGCCTTCCCGGCCGTGTCGGCCGGGGTGTACGGGTGGCCGCTGGAGGACGCGGCCCGGATCGCGCTCGGCACGGTCGCGGCGGCGGTCGCCGGGCCGGCCCGAGAGCTGACGGAGGTGCGGTTCGTGTTGTTCGGTACGGCGGCGTACGGGACGTTCGAGCAGGTGTGGCGGGGGATGGGGGCCGGTGGGGAGGGGCGGCAGGGGCAAGACTGAAGGAGCGGATCGGACCGCCCCCATGGTGGCGTGACGAGGCGTCAACACGCCAGAGATATTCGATAACTCGTTCGAGTGAATCCCCGGGATCGCGCACCTGGCCTGCGGGGGCGGGGCGTCCGCGAGGACGATCGGCCCGCCGGTTCGGGGCGGGCGGGGGCTCGGCCCGGGGGCTCACCGGTCCGGGGCCGGTCGGTCCGGGCGACCGCGTCGCCGGGCGGGCGCCCCGCCCGACCGGGCGGCGCGCCCCTCGTACGGCCCTACGGGGCGAGCGCCGTCCAGGGAACGGTGACCTCGCCCTGCCGCCACCGGCCGCGCGCGTCCACCAGCGGCCAGGAGCCCGCCAGCGCGGTGCAGGCCGCGACCCAGCGCTGCCGGGCGCCGAACGCCCCGTAGGGAGCGGCCGCGGCCCAGGCCCGGTCGAAGTCGGCGAGGAAGGCGTGCACCGGCCGGCCCGGCACGTTGTGGTGGATCAGCGCCTTGGGCAGGCGTTCGGCCAGGTCGGAGGGCTGCCCGAGGCCGCCGAGGCGGGCGGCGAAGGTGACCGTCCGGGGGCCCTCGGGGCCGAGCGCGACCCAGACGTGCCGGCGCCCGATCTCGTCGCAGGTCCCCTCGACCAGCAGCCCGTCCGGTGCCAGCCGGTCGCAGAGCCGCTCCCAGACCCCCGCCACCGCGGTCTCCTCGTACTGCCGCAGCACGTTGGCGGCGCGGATCAGCTGGGCGGGCGCGCCGCCGTCCAGCGGCACCTCGAAGCCGCCGCGCCGGAACGAGAGCAGCGGCGGATCGGCGTACGGCACGGCGGCGGCGACCCGCTCCGGCTCGATCTCGATCCCCACCACCCGGACGTCCGGCCGCACCGACCGCAGTCGCCCGGCCAGCTCGACCGCCGTCCACGGCGCGGCGCCGTAACCGAGGTCGACGGCCACCGGCGGCCGGGCGGCCGAGCGCAGCACCGGGCCGAGCGCGTGGGCGATCCAGCGGTCCATCCGGCGCAGCCGGTTGGTGTTGGTGGTGCCGCGGGTCACGGTGCCCACCGGTCGGCCCGCCCGCCCGCGGGCAGGCGCGGTCGAGGAGTCGAAGGTGGCGGCCATGCCCAGAAGCGTACGCGGCCGCGCGGACCACCCGGGCGGCCCGCTGCCGCGCCCGCCCGCCCCGGCGCCGTGCCCGCCCGGGGCGCCGGCCGACCCGACCGCGGGCCCGCCCGACCGGGAGCGCGCCCGGCCCCGGCCGCGCACCCGGTCCGACCGGCCCGGGACAAGGCCGCCCGCCGCCGTGGGCCATCTCATGGCCCGGAACGGGAATGCCGGTCGATGACCGCGTGGTTGGCACACTGGTGGTGATGTGCGCCCGGACGGGGCGTGCGGACACCGCGGTCGTGGCGGTGCGGCGTGGCCGGCAGCGACACACCGGACAGCAGGCAGCAGGGCAGCGGGCAGCGCTGCAGAGACGGGCAGCACAGAGGAGGCTTCAGCCAGGTGATCCAGCACCCCGTCCGTTCGGTACGCCGTGCCCAGCCGGCCGCGCCCGTGCGCGGTCGGCTCCAGTCGCTGGTGGCGGGCCGCCAGCGCAGGCCGCGCCGGATAGCCCTGCTCAGCGTCCACACCTCCCCGCTCCACCAGCCCGGCACCGGTGACGCCGGCGGCATGAACGTCTACATCGTCGAGCTGGCCAAGCGCCTCGCCGCGCTCGACATCGAGGTCGAGATCTTCACCCGGGCGATCTGCTCGGACGACGCGCCCGCCGTCGAGCTGGCCCCCGGCGTCCTGGTCCGCCACGTGACGGCCGGCCCCTACGAGGGGCTGGTCAAGGAGGACCTCCCGGCCCAGCTCTGCGCCTTCACCCACGGCGTGCTCCGCACCGAGGCCGGCCACCGCCCGGGCCACTACGACCTGGTGCACTCGCACTACTGGCTGTCCGGCCAGGTCGGCTGGCTGGCCGCCCAGCGCTGGGGCGTGCCGCTGGTGCACACCATGCACACCATGGCGAAGGTCAAGAACGCCGCGCTGGCCGAGGGCGACACGCCCGAGCCGGCCGCCCGGGTGATCGGCGAGACCCAGGTGGTCGAGGCCGCCGACCGGCTGATCGCCAACACCACCGAGGAAGCCGCCGAGCTGGCCCGCCACTACGCGGCCCGGCCGGACCAGCTGGCCGTCGTCCACCCGGGCGTGAACCTGGACGTCTTCCGCCCGGCCGCCCCCGCCGCGCGTGCCGCGGCCCGGGCGGCGCTGGGCCTGCCGGCGGACGCCGCGGTGCTGCTCTTCGCCGGCCGGATCCAGCCGCTGAAGGCGCCGGACGTGCTGCTGCGCGCCGTCGCGGTGCTGCTGGAGCGGCGGCCCGACCTGCGCGAGCGGCTGGTGGTGCCGGTGGTCGGCGGCCCGTCCGGCACCGGCCTGGCGAAGCCGGAGAGCCTGCACAAGCTCGCCGCCCAGCTGGGCATCTCGGACGTGGTCCGGTTCCACCCGCCGGTGGGCCAGGCCCGGCTGGCCGACTGGTACCGCGCGGCGACGGCGCTGGTGATGCCCTCGTACAGCGAGTCCTTCGGACTGGTCGCGCTGGAGGCGCAGGCCTGCGGCACACCGGTGGTGGCGGCCGCGGTCGGCGGGTTGCCGGTCGCGGTCCGGGACGGCGTGACCGGCACGCTGGTCCACGGCCACGACCCGGTGGCCTGGTCCGTCGCGCTGGAGCCGTACGCCACCGATCCGGGCCTGGTCGCCCAGCGCGGTGCGGCGGCGGCCCGGCACGCGGCGGCCTTCGGCTGGGACACCGCTGCGGCGACCACCGCCGAGGTCTACGCGGGCAGCCTCGCCCGCCCGGCCGGCCTGCGCACCGGCTCCCTCCGCCGCCTGGTCTGACCCCCCGGGGCCCGGCCGGTCGCGGACCGGGCCGGGCTCCCCGGCGCCCGGCCCCGCGCCCGGTCCGGGAGTCCGGCCCCGTTGCCGGGCGGACGCGCCCGTGGCCGGGCCGGGTCCGCTGCTGCGCGCCACCGGTACCGCCGAGTAACGTCACCCCCATGGCAAACCGCACCAAGGACGAGGCCCTGGCCCTCCTGCGCACCGCCCTGGACGACGCCGGGGTGGCCTGGGAGCCGGCCAGCGCCGACCCGTACACGCTGGTGGCGACCCTCCCGGGCACCCGCAAGCTGAGCACCACCTGCGCCCTGCGGGTCGGCGACCACACTCTTTCGGTGAACGCCTTCGTGATCCGCCGTCCCGACGAGAACCACGAGGCGGTCTACCGCTGGCTGCTGGAGCGCAACACCCGGCTCTACGGCGTCGCCTACGCCATCGACAAGCTCGGCGACGTCTACCTGGCCGGCCGGCTGCCGCTGGAGGCGCTCACCCCGGACGCCGTCGACCGGCTGCTCGGGACGGTGCTGGACAACGCCGACGAGCCGTTCAACACCCTGCTGGAGCTGGGCTTCGCGTCCGCCATCCGCCGTGAGTGGGAGTGGCGGACCAAGCGCGGCGAGTCCACCCGGAACCTGTCCGCCTTCTCCCACCTGGCCGCTCCGGGTGATGCGGCCGTGGCTCCCCCCAGCGGCTCCGCGGCTCCGGCCGCCGAGTAGGGGCGCGTCGGGGCGGGGGCAGGGGCAGGGTCGGGGGTCAGGGCCGGGTCAGGCCCGGGCCGGGGCCGGCTCCGGCCCGCTGTCCGCCGGCGCGGCGGCGGACGCCTTCGCGAGTTCGACCCCGGGTTCCGCGGGGCCGACCGCCGCCCCGTGCTCCACAGCCGCTTCCGTGCCGGCCGTGCCGGCCGTGCCGGCCGCTTCCGTCGCCTCCGTCGCCGCGCCGGGCCGCCGGCCGAGCAGCGCGTACCCGGCCGCCGCCACGGTGCCGCAGACGGCGCACGCGCCCCACACCGCCGCCCCGCCGGCCCGCTCCAGCAGGACCCCGCCGACGGCCGGGCCGAGGAAGGAGGCGAGCGACCACGAGAGCGAGTAGACGCCCTGGTAGCGGCCGCGCGCGTGGGTCGGCGACAGCTCCGCGACCAGGCCCATCATGGTCGGCGCGTTGAGGATCTCGCCGATCGTCCAGACCGCCACGGTGAAGGCGAAGAACCACGCCGAGGAGCCGGCGAGCGCGGTCAGCCCGAAGCCCCAGCCGATGAAGAGTGCGCTGGCGATCAGCAGTGCCGTCCGGCTGCGGTGCTCCATCCACCGGGTGAGCGGGATCTGCAGCACCACGATCAGCAGGCCGTTGAGTCCGATCACCAGGCCGTACTCGGTGGAGCTGATCCCCGCCCGGCCCATGTCCACGGCGAGCGTGGTGCTGCCCTGCTGGGCGACCAGGGCGAGCAGCAGGTTGAGCCCCACCACCGCCATGAACCGGGTGTCGCCGAACACCGTGCCGAGGCCGATCGACGGCTCCCCGGCCCGGGCGGCCGGGGCGTCCGGCTTGGTCTCGGGGATCCGCACGAAGATCACCACGGCGCAGACGAGCGTGGAGAGCGCGTCCAGCAGGAAGAGCGTGAGGTAGCCCCGGGTGGCGATCAGGCCCGCGACGGCCGCCGAGAGCCCGAAGCCGATGTTGATCGCCCAGTAGTTCAGTGAGTAGGCGCGGACCCGGTCCGCCGCGGGCACGATGTCCGCGATGATCGCCGAGGTGGCCGGTCGGGTCGCGTTGTTGCAGAGGCCGACCAGGAAGGCCACCACGGCGATCGCCACCGGGCCGTCGGTGAAGCCGAGCACCGCGGTGAACAGCGCCGTGCCCAGCTGGGCCGTGACCAGCGTCGGCCGCCGCCCGATCCGGTCGGTCAGCACCCCGGCACCGACCGAAGCGATCGCCGAGCCGAGGCCGAACAGCGAGGCGACCAGGCCCGCGTACGAGGCCGAGTAGCCGCGGTCGGTGGTCAGGTAGAGCGCGAGGAAGGTGACGACGAACCCGCCCAGGCGGTTGATGAGCGTCGACGTCCAGAGCCACCAGAACTGCCTCGGCAGCCCGCTCACGGCCTCGACCACTGCTCTCCGGGCACCGGCGGGGACGGGCAGCACGGGCATGTGGGGGCTCCCTGGGCAGCAGGTGTCCGCTGGACGGCGGGCCGCGTCCGCCCAGCGGTTGGGTAAGTGGTGCCGCGGCGATGCACACATTACACAGGCAGGTGGGGGCCCACCAGCCGTTTTCGGGGCTCCACTAAGCTGGGCGCCATGGCTGACACGACGTACCGACTCATCCTGCTCCGCCACGGCGAGAGCCAGTGGAACCAGAAGAACCTGTTCACCGGTTGGGTCGACGTCGACCTCAACGAGAAGGGCGAGAAGGAGGCCGCCCGTGGCGGTGAGCTCCTCGCCGCCGAGGGCCTGTTCCCCGACGTTGTGCACACCTCGCTGCTGCGCCGCGCGATCCGCACCTCGCAGATCGCCCTGGACAAGGCCGACCGCCACTGGATCCCGGTCAGCCGCAGCTGGCGTCTGAACGAGCGGCACTACGGCGCTCTGCAGGGCAAGGACAAGGCCCAGACCCTGGCCGAGTTCGGTGAGGAGCAGTTCCAGCTCTGGCGCCGCTCCTACGACACCCCGCCGCCGGTGCTGGCCGACGACTCCGAGTACTCGCAGGCCGGCGACGCCCGCTACGCGGACATCCCGAGCGAGCTGCGCCCGCGCACCGAGTGCCTGAAGGACGTCGTCGAGCGGATGCTCCCGTACTGGTACGACGCCATCGTCCCGGACCTCGCCGCCGGCCGGACCGTCCTGGTCACCGCGCACGGCAACAGCCTGCGCGCGCTGGTCAAGCACCTCGACGGCATCTCCGACGAGGCCATCGCCGGCCTCAACATCCCGACCGGCATCCCGCTGCTCTACGAGCTGGACGCCGACTTCAAGCCGGTCGCCAAGGGCGGCCGCTACCTCGACCCGGAGGCCGCCGCGGCCGCCATCGAGGCGGTCAAGAACCAGGGCAAGAAGTAAGCCCGGAGCCGAGACGGCCCCACTCCCCGCATCGGCGGGGAGTGGGGCCGTCTTCGTTCAACTCCGTTGCATCGCAGGGTCGTTCACGCTTGCAAGAGTGGTTCAGACCATTGACGGCCGCCGGTGCCGGCTCCTACCGTGTGAGCACCGACCCGGCGCAGGCATGCCGGCGATCTCCCCTCGGATCGAACCGGCCGCCGCACCCCCACGCGCGCGCGTCTGCGCCCGGCGCACCTCTCCATCCACCCCCACGGAGGAGCACCATGCGCACACGTCATGTCGTCGGAGCAGTGGTGGCGGCGGTCGCCGTCCCGCTCACGCTCGCCCTGCCGGCGCAGTCGCACGGCTACATCTCGACCCCGCCCAGCCGGGCCGCGCTCTGCGCCGCCGGCACGGTCGCCGACTGCGGTGAGATCCGCTGGGAGCCGCAGAGCGTCGAGGGGCCGAAGGGCTTCCCGGGCAGAGGGCCGGCCGACGGCGCCATCTGCGCCGGCGGCAACGGCCGGTTCGCCGAGCTGGACGACCCGCGCGCCGGCGGCTGGCCCACCACCAAGGTGTCGGCCGGCCAGCGGCTGACCTTCACCTGGAAGTTCACCGCCCGGCACGCGACCACGAACTTCAAGTACTACCTGACCAAGCCCGGCTACGACGCCACCCAGAAGGTCACCCGGGCCAACCTGGAGCTCACGCCGTTCCTGACCGTCCCCTACAACGGCGCCCAGGTGCCGAGCACGCTCAGCCACACCGCGACCCTCCCCGCCGGCCGCACCGGGCACCAGGTGGTCGTCGCGGTCTGGGAGATCGCGGACACCGGCAACGCCTTCTACTCCTGCACCGACGTCCGGTTCTGAGGGGGCCGAGCTGGGTCCCCGTGCGGGCATGCCGTGGTGCACGACCGTCTCCCACGGCGGCCGTGCACCACGGAGCTCCGTCGGGTACCGGGCCTCAGTGCCCGCAGCAGCCGCCGTCGGCGCCGCCGCACTGGCAGGGTGCGCCGGACTGGCAGCCGCAGCCGCAGCCCGGACCGCAGCCGCAACCGGCGGCGAGGACGGGCAGCAGCTTCGGGGCGGTCGGCTCGACGGTGTCGGTGGCCGGTGCCGGTCGAGTCGGGTTTGCCTTCATCGCGCTGGACCCTCCCTTGTGACGGGCACACGTCGGTGCCCACGTCATCGAGTGAAGCCGCCGATCGGAGGGAGCGTCAACGGGCGCGCAGTGGTGGGGTGTCGGGGTTGGCGTGCGCCCCCGCCACCCCGGTGTGAGGTTTACTCACCCCTCGGGGTGAGCACCTCCGCGCACGCGCCCGGCGCCCGGCGCGAGAACCGAGGGTCCCGGCGCCGAGCCCCGAGCCCCAGCCGCGGGGCGGGCGCCGCGCACGGCGCCCGCCCCGCGGCCGTACCGCGTCAGTCGCGGACGGACTCGGCCGCCTCGGTGGCGGCCACGAACTCGGCGACGTGCTCACCGGTCACCAGGTACACCACGCGCTTGGCCACCGAGACCGCGTGGTCGGCGAAGCGCTCGTAGTAGCGGCCGACCAGCGTGACGTCCACGGCCGTCTCGATGCCGTGGTGCCACCGCTCGTCGATCAGGTGGGCGAAGAGCTCCCGGTGCAGCGCGTCGATGGCGTCGTCGTCCTGCTCCAGCTCCAGCGCCTTGTCGACGTCCTTGGTGGCGATCACCAGGGCGGCCTTGGCCACCAGGCGCTGCGCGAGCTGGCCCATCTCCAGGAGGGTCGCGTGCAGGTCGCGCGGCACCGCGGACTCGGGGTAGCGCAGCCGCGCCACCTTGGCCACGTGCCGGGCGAGGTCGCCGCAGCGCTCCAGGTCGGCGCTCATCCGCAGCGAGGTGACGACGATGCGCAGATCGGTGGCGACCGGCTGCTGGCGGGCGAGCAGGTCGATCGCCCGGTTCTCCAGCTCGTGGTGCAACTCGTTGATCTTCTCGTCGGAGGCGATGACGCTCTCCGCCAGCGCCAGGTCCGCGTCGAGGAGCGCGGTGGTGGCCCGGCCCAGCGCCGAGCCGGCCAGCCGGGCCATCTCGACCAGGCTGTCGCCGATCGAGTCGAGTTCCTCGTGGTACGCGTCGCGCATGCTCTCTCCTCAGAAGCTGTGTCGGTGGCGGTGCCGACCGGTCAGCCGGTACGACCGCGAATACGGCGTACGGGCGACCGCTGCTGGTGGCGCGAATGGTACGCGCGCACCTGGGCGGCGGACCGCTGTTCGGCCCGCTGCCCACTCCCACACGGGCTGCGTGGCCAACTCTCGGCCGTCCGGGCGACCACGCACGGCCGGTCCGGTGAATCGCCAGCCACGTGAAGGTGAATTCTCGGCAACGCGAGGCCGATGCCTTGATCCGACCCTTGGGGAGCGCCCACACCGTGCGCTTAGGCTTTCGGTATGGACGTGAACGTGGCCGCCGCCGCTGCCTGCGCCATAGCCGGGCTCGGCGTCGGCCTCACGGCCTCCATCGCTTTCCGCTGGAGCGAGCGCGAACAGGCCAGGGGCAGGTACGGCAGCACCGGCGGCAGGAACCGGCAGCAGACCTTGGGCGGCACCGCCCAGGAGCCCCCGCTGCCTCCGGGGGTCGACACCGTGCTCTCGGTGCTGCGCTCCTGTGCGGTCGTGCTCGGCGAGGGCGACGAGGTGGTCAAGGCCAGCTCCGCCGCCTACGCGATGGGCCTGGTCCGCGGTGGCGCGGTCGCCGTCGACCAGCTGCTCGCACTCGCCCGCTCGACCCGGCGGGACGGCGAGATCCGCCAGGTCGAGCTGGAGCTGCCCCGCCCGGGCGCGGCGCGCGCCGCCGAGCCGCTCGCGGTCTCGGTCCGGGTCGCCCCGCTGGGCTCGCGGCTGGTCCTGGTCCTGGTCGAGGACCAGACCGAGCGCCGTCGGGTCGAGGCGGTCCGCCGCGACTTCGTGGCCAACGTCAGCCACGAGCTCAAGACCCCGGTCGGCGCGCTCTCGCTGCTCTCCGAGGCGGTCGCGGACGCGGCCGACGACCCGGAGGCCGTCCAGCGATTCGCCGGCCGGATGCAGATCGAGGCGACCAGACTGGCCAGCCTGGTCCAGGAGATCATCGACCTCTCCCGGGTCCAGGACGACCGCCTGATGACCGACCCGGAGCCGGTCGCGGTGGACGAGCTGATCGCCGAGGCGATCGACCGCTGCCGCCAGCAGGCCGCGGCGAAGCAGATCCTGATCTCGGCCGGCGGCATCGCCGGCCTCTACCTTCACGGCAACCGCGGCCAGCTGGCCGCGGCCCTCGGCAACCTGGTCGAGAACGCGGTGAACTACAGCCCGCCGCGCACCCGGGTCGCGATCGCCACCCGCCGGATCTCCAGCGCCGCCGCCCTCGGTGAGGCGGACGGCGAGCTGATCGAGATCTCGGTGACCGACCAGGGCATAGGCATCTCCGAGAAGGACCGCGAGCGGGTCTTCGAACGCTTCTACCGCGTCGACCCGGCCCGCTCCCGGCAGACCGGCGGCACCGGCCTCGGCCTCTCCATCGTCAAGCACGTGGCCGCCTCGCACGGCGGCACCGTGTCGGTGTGGAGCGTCGAGGGCCAGGGCTCCACCTTCACCATTCGCCTGCCCGCCGGGCAGGCCCCCGCGGATCTCACGCCCCCGGCCGGGGACGCCGCGGAACCCCTGTCAGACACCACCCCCCAGCTTGCCCCGGAGGCCTGATCGTGACCCGTGTACTGGTGGTCGAGGACGAGGAGTCGTTCAGCGACGCCCTCTCGTACATGCTCCGCAAGGAGGGCTTCGAGGTGGCCATCGCCGCCACCGGCCCCGACGCCCTGGAGCAGTTCGAACGGAACGGCGCCGACCTCGTCCTGCTCGACCTGATGCTGCCGGGACTGCCCGGCACCGAGGTCTGCCGCCAGCTCCGGGTGCGCTCCAACGTGCCGGTGATCATGGTCACCGCCAAGGACAGCGAGATCGACAAGGTGGTCGGTCTGGAGATAGGTGCGGACGACTACGTCACCAAGCCCTACTCCACCCGTGAGCTGGTCGCCCGGATCCGCGCGGTGCTGCGGCGCCGCGGCGAGGCCGAGGGCCCCGGCGACGGCGGCGGTCCGGGTGCCCTGGAGGCCGGCCCGGTCCGGATGGACGTCGACCGGCACGTGGTGACGGTGGACGGCGCCAAGGTCGACCTGCCGCTCAAGGAGTTCGACCTGCTGGAGATGCTGCTCCGCAACGCGGGCCGGGTGCTCACCCGCATGCAGCTGATCGACCGGGTCTGGGGCGCGGACTACGTCGGCGACACCAAGACCCTGGACGTCCACGTGAAGCGCCTGCGGGCGAAGATCGAGCCGGACCCGGGCGCGCCGCGCTACCTGGTGACGGTCCGCGGCCTCGGCTACAAGTTCGAGCCGTAAGCCGGGTCGTCGGCCGATTCCTGGGCCGGGCCCCGCACGGGCCCGGCCCGCCGGCCCTGACGAAGGCGGCCCCCTCCGGCAACTGCCGGAGGGGGCCTTCGCCGTCGCTGTCGCCGCGGGCGCGGTACCGCCGCCCGGGCCGCTCAGGACCGGGGTCAGCTCGGGGCCGGGCGGCTCGGGACCGGGGTCAGTGGGTCCCGGCGGCCGGCGAGGCGGTGCCGGTCGCGGTGGCGGCACCCGCGGGGGCGGTCGCACCGGCGGCGGGAGCGGTCGCGGCGCCGGTGGCCGGCGCGGTCGCGGCACCGGTGGCGGTCGCGGTGCCGGCGGCGGCCGGGGAGGCGGCCTTGGTGGGCACGGCCACCGGGCTGGCGGTCGGGCCGAAGCCCTTGTACAGACCCTTGTTCGGGTAGACCGAGGCCTCGGTCTGCACCGACCGACCGCTCTTGAACGTGAACGTGGTCGGCACGAAGCCGCCGACGCTCAGGGTGACCGAGGCGACCCGGGCGGACGGGTTGCCGGCTCCGCCGATCGCCACCGCGCCGTGGGCCGGGATCACGATGCCGGTCAGCGGGGCGCCCTTGTCGTCGGCGAGCGCGGCGCTGGCGTTGCCCACCGCGATGGACTGCAGCTCGGCGGGCAGCTCGCCGGTGTTGCTGATGTTCACCGTCACGTTGGCGGGGCCGGTGTGCTCGCCGGAGCTCTCGTCACCGGTGACGACGACGATGTTGTTCATGAGGAGGTCGGTGCCGATCGTCGCCGAGGCGTTGTCGGGCTTGATCTCCAAGGTCTCCGCGGTGTTGCCGGCCGAGCAGGCCGACAGCGAGGCGATGGCGAGGGCGGCGATGGCGGCGATGCTGCCGACTCGAAGGCTGCGGCTCACGGCGGCGGCTTCTCCTAGGTCACGTGTCGGTTGGTCAGGTCTCAGATTATCGACCCTGCTTATGCGCTCCTCACGGGGTGGTCCCCGTGTCGCCCGCCGGGTCGCGGCCTGGCGCCCGTACGGCCGCACATCGCCGTGTCCAGATCAAGAGAGACCAAGATCGGATCACGATCGGGAAACGGCCCGATAAACGGTGAAATCCCAAGATCCAATCACGGTTTCGGGAGTGTTGCCGCAGGTTTCGGTGGACACCGGAACCGCCTCCGACCTGCGGGAAGCCCGTCTCGAACACCGGTCGCAGCACGTCATGGGGGTCCTTGTCAAGCCCCGAGACCTGCCCTGACCTGCGAAAACGCCCTTCGGGTGCGCCGTGGGGCGTGTTATTCTGGAAAGCCACGGAAGGGGTCCTGTCACATGACGTTCAAGGTTGGCGACACGGTGGTCTACCCCCATCACGGGGCCGCGCTGATCGAGGCCATCGAAATTCGCCAGATCAAAGGTGTGGACAAGACCTACCTGGTGCTCAAGGTGCAGCAGGGAGACCTGACGCTCCGCGTGCCCGCCGAGAACGCGGAGTTCGTCGGCGTGCGCGATGTAGTCGGCCAGGAGGGTCTGGACCGGGTCTTCGAGGTGCTTCGCGCACCGTACACCGAAGAGCCGACCAACTGGTCCCGTCGCTACAAGGCGAACCTCGAAAAGCTCGCCTCGGGTGACGTTATCAAGGTCGCCGAGGTTGTGCGCGACCTCTGGCGTCGCGAGCGCGAGCGCGGTCTGTCGGCCGGCGAGAAGCGCATGCTCGCCAAGGCGCGCCAGATCCTGGTCAGCGAGCTCGCGCTGGCCGAGAACACCAACGAGGACAAGGCGGAGACGCTGCTCGACGAGGTGCTGGCCTCGTAGGGCAGGCGGGCTTCCGCCCACCGCACACAGCGCCCGATGCCGGCGCGCCGCTCACCGGACCGGAGGTCCGCGGGTGGTGCAGTGGCACTTCGGGCGCTGAGGCGTGTCCGGACGACGCCCCCGCACCCGAGCCGGCCGGCCCTGGCCCGCATGACCGTTTCTGCGCGTTCCGTGCTGCGTGTTCTGTGGGCGGGAGACCGGTGGTGCTCACGGAAGAGGCCCGCGCCCGTCGTGCACGCCATGGCCATACCCACTTCGCCGAAGGAGTGAAACCTGAACGCCACAGCAGCAGTCGCAGCAGCAGTGGTGCCCGCCGCCGGACGCGGCGAGCGGTTGGGGCCCGGCGCCCCCAAGGCCCTGCGGGAACTGGGCGGGGTGCCGCTCCTGGTGCACGCCGTCCGCGCGCTCGCCCGGAGTCGGGCGGTCGGCCTGGTCGTGGTGGCCGCGCCGGCCGACGGCGTGGCCGAGGTGGTCGGGCTGCTCGACAGCCACGGCCTGGACGGCAAGGACATCCGCGTGGTGGCCGGCGGGGCGACCCGCCAGGAGTCGGTCCGGCTCGGCCTGGCCGCCATCCCGGCCGAGGTGGAGATCGTCCTGGTGCACGACGCGGCCCGCCCGCTCGTCCCGGTCGAGGTGGTGGACGCGGTCGCGGCCGCCGTCCGGGCTGGGGCCGAGGCGGTGGTGCCGGCCGTGCCGCTGGCCGACACCGTCAAGCGGGTCGAGCCGAACCGGGGCGGCCCGGAGCCGGTGCTGGACACGCCCGACCGGTCCACCCTGCGGGCCGTCCAGACGCCGCAGGGCTTCCGCCGGGAGACCCTGGCCGAGGTGCACGAGAAGGCGCTGACCGAGGAGGCCGCCGGCGGCCTGCCGCCGGTCACCGACGACGCCGGCCTGGTGGAGCGCTTCGGCGGCCGGGTCGTGGTGGTGCCCGGCCACGAGGAGGCGTTCAAGGTGACCCGTCCGCTGGACCTCGTGCTCGCCGAGGCCGTGCTCGCCCGCAGGAGGGCCTCCGATGGCTACTGATCCGATCCTGCCCCGGGTGGGCGTCGGCACCGACGTGCACGCCTTCGAGGCCGGCCGCCCGCTCTGGGTGGCCGGGCTGGAGTGGCCGGGCGCCGAGTACGGCCTGGCCGGGCACTCGGACGCCGACGTGGCCGCGCACGCCTCCTGCGACGCGCTGTTCTCGGCCGCCGGGATCGGCGACCTCGGCGCGCACTTCGGCACCGACCGTCCGGAGTGGTCCGGCGCGTCCGGCGTCACCCTGCTCAAGGAGGCGGCCCGGCTGGTCCGCGAGGCCGGCTTCGAGATCGGCAACGTCTCGGTCCAGGTGATCGGCGTGCGGCCGAAGATCGGCAAGCGCCGGGACGAGGCGCAGGCCGCGCTCTCGGCGGCGGTCGGCGCGCCGGTGTCGGTCTCCGGCACTACCACCGACGGCCTCGGCCTCACCGGCCGGGCCGAGGGGCTGGCGGCGATCGCCACCGCCCTGGTGTACGAGCGGCACTGACCCGGCGGCCGCTCGGCGCCGGCCCGGCGTCGAGCGGTGCCGAGGTCGCCGCGGTGTCCAGCGGTACTGGCACCGGCCCCGTGTCGTGCGGTACTGGCACCGGCCCGGCGGTGAGCGGCGCCGGAGCCCGGTCCGCAGGGCCGCAGTGGTCCGGTCCGGGAATTCCCGGGTGTTGACGGGTGTTCAGAACGGCTTGTCGGGGCGGGAGTCGCTACCGTTCGGTGCGGGCCCGCTCGGCAGGCCCGCCCGTCTCCGCCGCTTGACGAGAAGAGGTCCACGATGGCCGAACACCTCTCCGACCGGGCCAAGGCCCTGATCGACGGCAAGAGCTTCGCCGTGGTCTCGACGATCCAGCCCGACGGCAGCCCGCAGTCCTCCGTGGTCTGGGTGAAGCGGGACGGCGAGGACATCCTCTTCTCCACCGTGGAGGGCCGCCGCAAGCACCTCAACATGGTCCGGGACCCGCGGATCTCCCTGGTGGTCAACCCGCCGGACAGCCCGTACACCTACACGGAGGTGCGCGGTGCGGTCACCTTCACCCGGGAGGGCGGCAAGGAACTGATCGACGAGCTGGCGCACAAGTACCGCGGCGAGGAGGTCTACCGCTTCGACGGCCCCGAGGACGTCCGGGTGGTGGTGCGGCTCACCCCGCGCAAGGTGGTCGGCAACCTCTGAGCAGCTTCTGCGCAGCCGCTGAGCAACCTCCGGACCGGGCCCCCGCCCGCCCGGCCGAGGGGGTCGCCCCGGCCGGGTCGTAGAACAGAAAAGGGCGCAGCCGCGGTATTGACATTCCGGAATGTCGCGGGGCACCCCCTGCTGCCCACTACGCTTGACGCTGTGAGCATTCGCCTGTACGACACCAGCACCCGCCAGGTACGCGACTTCGTCCCGCTTGTACCGGGTTGTGTCTCGATCTACCTGTGCGGCGCTACCGTCCAGTCGGCGCCACACATCGGGCACATCCGGTCCGGCCTCAACTTCGACATCATGCAGCGGTGGTTCGCCTACCGCGGCTACCAGGTGACGTTCGTCCGGAACGTCACCGACATCGACGACAAGGTGATCGCCAAGGAGCGCGAGCTCGGCACGCCCTGGTGGCAGATCGCCTACGCCAACGAGCGGGCCTTCAACGACGGCTACACGGCGCTGGGCTGCCTGCCGCCGACCGTCGAGCCGCGGGCCACCGGGCACGTCCCCGAGATGATCGAGATGATGCAGACGCTCATCGCCAAGGGACACGCCTACGCTGCCGACGGCAACGTCTACTTCGACGTGAAGTCGTACCCCGGGTACCTCGAACTCTCCAACCAGAAGCTGGAGAACCTGCGTCAGCCCGAGGGCGAGGGCGAGACCGGCAAGCGCGACCCGCGCGACTTCGCCATGTGGAAGGCGGCCAAGCCGGGCGAGCCCAGCTGGAACACCCCCTGGGGCACCGGCCGTCCGGGCTGGCACCTGGAGTGCTCGGCGATGGCGCACAAGTACCTGGGCCGGGCCTTCGACATCCACGGTGGCGGGATCGACCTGATCTTCCCGCACCACGAGAACGAGATCGCCCAGTCCAAGGCGTACGGCGACGACTTCGCCGGCTTCTGGGTGCACAACGCCTGGGTGACCATGAGCGGCGAGAAGATGAGCAAGTCGCTCGGCAACTCGGTGCTGGTCTCCGAGATGGTCGCGCGCTGGCGTCCGCTGGTGCTCCGGTACTACCTGGCCGGCCCGCACTACCGCTCGACCATCGAGTACAGCGAGGAGTCGCTGCGCGAGGCCGAGGTCGGCTTCGGCCGGATCGAGGGCTTCGTCCAGCGCGTGGTCGAGCTCTGCGGCCCGGTCGAGGCCGCGGCCGAGGTGCCGCCGGCCTTCGCCGAGGCGATGGACGACGACCTGGGCGTGCCGCAGGCGCTGGCCATCGTGCACACCGCCGTCCGCCAGGGCAACAGCGCCCTGACCGCGGACGACAAGGAGAACGCGGTGGCGCGTCTGGCCGAGGTCCGTGCGATGCTCGGAGTACTGGGTCTGGACCCGCTCGACCCGCACTGGGCCGGGGCGGAGCGCGGCGAGGACCTGCACGGCGTGGTCGACTCGCTGGTCCGGATGGTCCTGGAGCAGCGGCAGGCGGCCCGGTCCCGCAAGGACTTCGCCACCGCGGACGCGATCCGCGACCAGCTCGGCCAGGCCGGGCTGGCGATCGAGGACACCCCGTCCGGCCCGCGCTGGACGATCAACAGCCAGTAACCCCCTCGGCGCGCAGCGCACGGGAGGGGTGAGGGTGGGCCGTACCGGACCGGTACGGCCCTCCCGCATGACGGAGCGCATGCCGTCGGCGGTCCCGGGTCCCACCGGACGGCCGGCCATGCCGGACAGACAGACAGGAAGTACAGCCATGGCCGGCAACAGCCAGCGCAGGAACCGCCGCAACCCCGGATCGAAGAAGGGCGCGTCTGTCGGTACCGGCGGGCACAGCCGGAAGGCGCTCCAGGGCAAGGGGCCGACCCCGCCCGGTGAGGAGCGCAAGGGCCACCCGAAGCAGCGGGCCGCCAACGCCGCGATCAAGCGCGAGCGGGACGCCAAGGCCCGGGCCGGCATGCGCCGGGCCGGCGCCGGCGGCCGGGGCGGGCGCGGCGGCGCCGGCTCCGCGGAGCTGGTCTTCGGCCGCAACTCGGTGGTCGAGGCCCTGCAGGGCGGCGTGCCGGCCAACGCGCTGTACGTCCAGCAGTTCATCGACACCGACGACCGGGTCCGGGACGCCTTCCAGGCCGCCAACGACCGCGGCATCCCGCTGATGGAGGCCCCGCGCGCGCAGCTGGACCAGATGACCGGCGGGATGAACCACCAGGGCCTGGTGCTGCAGGTCCCGCCGTACGAGTACGCGCACCCGGAGGACCTGCTGGAGGAGGCGGCCGACTCGGGCCGGGACGCCCTGATCGTGGCGCTGGACGGGGTCACCGACTCGCGCAACCTGGGCGCCGTCGTCCGCTCCGCCGCCGCCTTCGGTGCGCACGGCGTGGTCATCCCCGAGCGCCGGGCGGCCGGCATGACCGCCGGTGCCTGGAAGACCTCCTCCGGTGCCGCGGCGCGGCTGCCCGTCGCCCGCGCCACCAACCTGACCCGGACGCTGGAGGCCTACCAGAAGGCCGGCCTGATGGTGGTCGGCCTGGCCGCCGACGGCGAGGCCGAGATCGGTGACCTGGAGGCGCTGACCGGCCCGGTGGTCATCGTCGCGGGCAGCGAGGGCAAGGGCCTGTCCCGGCTGGTCTCGGAGACCTGCGACCTGCGGGTGCGGATCCCGATGTCCGGTCTCACCGAGTCGCTGAACGCCGGTGTCGCCGCGGGCGTGGTGCTGTACGAGGCCGCGCGGCTGCGTTCCAAGGTCGGCTGACCCCGCAGGCACATCCGCCGTCGTAGGCACATCCGCTGTCCGCGGCGCAGCCGGTCTTCCGTTTTGGCCGCGCTCCGTCCGCGATTCGGGTGAAAGCGATCGGGCTCGACCGGGCCCGATCGCTTTACGCATGATCACTTCAAGTCGGTGCCGGACATCCACTCGGGAGAGTGTCCTAACCGGGTGTCACCCGGTTAGACGGGTGTGGACACCAGAACACCTCGGCGCCCCCTCCTGGGCGGCGGCAGCACCGGGATAGACGCGGGCCCCGGCCTCAACACCGTCAAGGTGCCGTCCGACCCCGCGCGCCTCAGCAGCACCCAGGCGAGCTTCCGGCTCCGGCTCGGCGCACCGGTGGCGCCGCTGATCGAGGCTCCGGCCGGACTGCTCTCCACCGGCGCAGCGTTCGGCGACCCGTACGCCTCGCAGGGCCTGATCCGTCGTTCGCTGGTCACCCCGCAGGTCGTCGTGCCCGCCTCGGCCGTCCCGGCGTTCGCCGGCGCGGGCGGCGCGGGCGCACCGCGCCGCAAGGGCCGGGTCACCGCCGTCACCTGGACCGGCCAGGCGCCCCCCGGGGACCTGGCGGCCACCCGGCTGCTGGAGGCCGTCCGGCTCACCGGCGTGCCCGCCCCGGCGGGGGTCGGCGGGCGCGGCGGCTCCCAGGCCGATGCGGACACCCAGGTGATCCCCTCGTACGCGGGTGCCCGGACCGTCCCCAGGCAGTCGCGCGAGGGCGCCGGGACGGCCACCGAGGCCGGCGTCGGCCCGGTCGGCGCACCCCAGGGCTGGACGCCCAGCGGCGAGCTGCCCGAGGTCTCCGCCGCCTCCGCCGAGGGGAGGCCGCCCTGGTACCCGGGCCGCCGGGTCGACCTGGGCCTGGTGCTGCTGCCGCTGCGCGCGGTGCTCGGCTCGCTCTCGGTCTACGCCGGGTTCAGCAAGCTCTGCGACCCGGTGTACTTCGACGGCGGCGAGCGCGGTTCGATGATGCGCTGGCTCTCCTCGCTGCACCCCTGGAGGGTCGCCGAGCCGCTGCTGGCCTTCGCCATGGCGCACCCGGTGGGCGCGGGCCTGGTGGTGTCGTTCACCGAGATCGTGGTCGGCGTGCTGACCGTCCTCGGCCTCTGGCAGCGGATCGCGGCCGGGGCGGCGATGCTGCTCTCCGCCGCGCTGCTGTTCACCGTCAGCTGGCGGGCGGTGCCGGTCTACGACACCCCCGACCTGATCTTCCTGGCGGCGTGGAGCCCGCTGCTGATCGCCGGGGCGCCGTTCGCCTCCCTGGACGGGCGGCTCAACCTGGAGGCCTGGCGCCGGTACGGCTCCGGTGCCCCCGCGGCGCTGCGGCGGCGGGTGCTGCGCCGCGGCGCGGTGGTCACCGCGGTGGTGGTCGGCCTGACCCTGCTGCTCGGCTCGATGCTGGGCGCGGCGGTCCGGACCGGCAGCCGGCCGCACCCCGCGCCGGCCAAGCCGGCCACCGACTACGGCACGCCGGTCTGGCCGAGCGGCGGTCCGTCGGTCGCCCCCGGCGGGCAGGGCCCGTCCACCTCGCCCTCGCACGCACCCTCGCGGCCGGCCTCGTCCACGCCGAGCGCGTCCGCCCCTGCCTCGCCGTCCGCGGCCGCGTCGTCGACGCCGCCGAAGGCCTCGACGGGGACCCCGAGCGGCAAGGCGCGTTCGACCAAGCCGGAGAGCGGCGCCGGTTCGGCCCCGGCGGGGGCGCCGTCGGCGGCCGCACCGGCCGCGGGCTCGTCGCCCGCGCAGCGCAGCACGCCGGCGGGCGGGGCGGGGACGGCGCCGAAGCCGAGCCAGAGCAGCGGCTCCGGGGCCGGTTCGGGCTCGGGCTCGGGGCTGTTGGGCGGGGTGCTGGGCAGCGGGCCGCTGTCCGAGCTCTCCGGCGGCGGCGCGCGCGGCTCGCGGCCGGGGGCGCCGACGTCCACCTGACGTACGGCGGTGGGCGGGCCGGGGCCCGGACGGGTCTGCCGGTGCGGGCCTGTCCGGGCCGGCGCCTGTAAGGGCCGGACCGGGTCGGTGCCACACCGTCCGGCCCCGCTCACCGGGGGAACGGTCGGCCGGGTGCTCCGTGGGGGAGCACCCGGCCGACTGCCGTGTGGGGGCTGGGGTCTGCCGGGCCCGGGGCCTGACGGCCGCTGCAGGTGGTCCGGCGGGCGGGGTGCCGCCCCCCGCGGCTACGTCGGCGGCCGGCCGGCCCCCGAGGCGAGCTCCTTGGCCGCCTCGGTGAGGTCCTTCGCGGTGTCGATGGCGCGCCAGTACACGCCCTGCGGCAGCTGGTACCCGGCCAGCTTCTTGCTCCGGGCCAGCTGCGGGAAGGTCGTCCGCTCGTGGTCGCCGACGTCCGGCAGCAGCTCGGTGAACTCCGGGCTGAACACGTAGAGGCCGGCGTTGATGAGGAACGGCGAGGGCGGGGCCTCGATGAAGTCGAGGACGTTGCCGAACTGGTCCGTCTCCACCGCGCCCCAGGGGATCCGCGGGCGGGCCAGCGCGAGCGTCGCGAGGGCGTCCCGCTCGCGGTGGAAGGCGGCCATGTCGCGCAGGCTGAACCTGGTCCAGATGTCGCCGTTGGTGGCGTACCAGGGCTCGTCCGGCCGGGGCAGCGCCCTGGCCGCGTACTTGAGCCCGCCGCCGCGCCCGAGCGGCTCCGCCTCGACGACCGTGCGGACCCGCAGCGGCAGTTCGGCCTTGCCGAGCCACTCCTCCAGCACGTCGGCCAGGTGCCCGCAGGAGATCACCACGTCGGTGACGCCCTCGGCGGCGAGCCAGGCCAGCTGGTGCCCGAGGATCGGGGTGCCCGTGCCGGGGATCTCGACCAGCGGCTTCGGCCGGTCGTCGGTGTAGGGCCGCAGCCGGGAGCCCTGACCGCCGGCCAGGATGACGGCCTGGGTGACGACGGGCTGCTGCTGCGCCGCGGATGGCTGCGGGGCCTGCGGGGGCGTGGTGTCAGCGGTCATGCCTGCACAATAGGCGCGCACGCCGCCCGGTGGTCGTCAGCCGGTGGTCATCAGCCGGTGGCCGTCAGCCGGCGGCACCCGAGGCGAAGGAGCCGTCACAGACCGGGCGGGCGAAGGACCGCGCACGCTTGGCGTCGCCCTGGTACTTGCGCACCGCCGCCTTGCCCAGCTCGGTGGCGAGCGTGCTGCAGTACGGCGTCAGCTCCGGCTGCTCGCGCATCGAGCGCTCCAGCAGGTCCAGCGCGGTGCCCGGGTTGTGCGCGCGCAGTTCGTCCAGCAGCGCGACGCGGAGGGCGTCCTGCGGGGCGAGCCCGTCCGGCGTCTTGCCGGCGGACGTCCGACCGATGCCGGCGCCGTCCTCGCTGGAGGCCGCCACGACCTGCTGGTCCAGCCCGGTGGGCGGAGCCCACGGCACCCTGGTCACGGCGAGGGTGCCGGTGGTGACGAGGACCACGGGCAGGGTGAGGGCGATGGTCTGGCCGATGCGGCGAACTAGCTGCTTCACGCTCAGGAGCGTAGCGGCGGGTACGGGGCGGATCGCGCTCCGTTACACCATCGAGTGACAGGGTGTCCCGGTTCGTCCCTGCACGGTGTTGACGACGGCGGAGCCCCGCCGGACCGCGTGGTCCGACGGGGCTCCGTCCGGGCGCTGCCGTGGGCGTCCACCGCCCCCGGCGCGCTCAGTTGCTCAGGCGGGCACCGGTCGTGGTGGAGAACACGTGGGTCTCGCCGGCGATCGGCACGACGTGGATCGTCTCGCCGCGGGCCGGGATCTGGCGGCCGTGCACGCGGACGACCAGGTCGCGGTCCTCCCCGCCGATCTTGGTGGTGCCGTAGACGAAGCCGTCCGAGCCGAGCTCCTCGACCACGTTGACGGTCACGGCGACACCCTCGATGCCACCGCCCGCGACGATCTCGAAGTGCTCCGGGCGGATGCCGACCGTCACGGTCTTGTCGCTGCCGGCGCCGGCCAGGTCCTCGCGGGAGATGTTGACGACCGAGCCGCCGAACTTCACGCCGCCGTCCACCAGCGGCACCTCGACCAGGTTCATGGCCGGCGAGCCGATGAAGCCGGCGACGAAGAGGTTGGCGGGCTTGTCGTACATGTTGCGCGGGGTGTCGACCTGCTGCAGCACGCCGCCCTTGAGCACCGCGACCCGGTCGCCCATGGTGAGCGCCTCGGTCTGGTCGTGCGTGACGTAGACGGTGGTGATGCCCAGTCGGCGCTGCAGGCCCGCGATCTGGGTGCGGGTCGAGACGCGGAGCTTGGCGTCGAGGTTCGACAGCGGCTCGTCCATCAGGAAGACCTGCGGCTCGCGGACGATCGCGCGGCCCATCGCGACGCGCTGGCGCTGACCGCCGGAGAGCGCCTTCGGCTTGCGGTCCAGGTACTCGGTGAGGTCGAGGATCTTCGCGGCCTCTTCGACCTTGGTGCGGATCTCGCTCTTGTTGACGCCCGCGATCTTGAGCGCGAAGCCCATGTTCTCCGCGACGGTCATGTGCGGGTAGAGCGCGTAGTTCTGGAACACCATCGCGATGTCCCGGTCCTTCGGCGGCAGGTGGGTGACGTCGCGGTCGCCGATGCGGATGGCGCCGCTGTTGACGTCCTCCAGGCCGGCCAGCATCCGCAGGCTGGTCGACTTGCCGCAGCCCGAGGGGCCGACCAGGACGAGGAACTCGCCGTCCGCGATCTCCAGGTCCAGCGCGTCCACCGACGGCTTGTCGGCACCGGGGTAGACCCGGGTCGCCTTGTCGTACGTCACAGAAGCCATGACTGAGCTCTCCTTCACCGGCAGGAACGTGCCGGACGATCCGAGTAAAGGGTGGATGTCGTGCCGCCGGCCCGCCCGGTGGTCTGAACCACCGCACAAGCCGACTCCCGGCGACGCTACCTGCGCCTACGCCGCTTGTCAGCCCCTGGCCCCTTGGATTTCGGCATCGGTTGCATCACGCCCGCCTCATCCCAGCCACCCCGCCCATCCCCCGGATATGCCACCACCGCCCCACCCCCGCCCGGTAGACTGCCCCCGGTGCCGCCGTGACCACGTCGCGGACGGTCACCATGCCTCCTTAGCTCAGCTGGCCAGAGCACCGCTCTTGTAAAGCGGGGGTCGTCGGTTCGAACCCGACAGGGGGCTCGTTGTGAGGGTTTCAGAAGCGCCCCGAGCCGGTGTCCGGTTCGGGGCGCTTTGCTGTGTCGGGGCGGGGGTTCGCCTCAGTGGGGCCGGAGTTGGCGGAGGGTCCAGCCGGTGGCGTCGGGGGTCAGTGGGCGGGTGCGGGTGGTGAGGAGCTCGGCGGCGCGGCGGTAGGAGAGGCGGGCGCGGGCGGTGTGGGGGCAGCGGTCGCGCGCGGGGGTGGTGGCGGGGGCGCGGCGGTCGGTGAGGAAGAGGGGGCCGGCGGTACGGCCGGCGATGAGGAGGGGGAGCAGGCGGGCGGTGCCGGTGCCCCAGTGCAGCGGGGTGGTCGAGGGGTGGCTGCGCCGCTGGGGGAGGTCGAGGTGGTCGACGTCGAGGGCGAGGGCGGCCTCGATGGTGGCGCCGCTCTCGTGCAGGAGGTGCCAGAGGGTCTGTTCGCGCAGCGGGGCGCGGAGGGCGAAGAGGGCTCGCAGCTGTTCGGGGGTGAGCGGGGCGGGGTCCGTGGGGCCGGGGGCCGGGAGGGCCTGCGGGCGCAGGGCGGTGGTGGGGTCGGTGGTGATCCAGCCCTGGGTGAGCCACCAGGCGGCGGCCGCGCGCAGGGTGGAGATCTCGCGGTTGAGGGTGCGCGTACCGGCGGTGGCGGCGCGGTGGGCGGCGGCGGCCTGGAGACGGGCGGGGGCGTCGGGGCGGTCGAGCAGGGCGAGCGGGAGGACCGGCGGGCGGGCTCGGCGCCGTTCCGGGCCGACGGGGGCGGGCCGGTCGGCGAGCGCCCAGGCCCAGGTGTCGAGGGCGATCCGGTAGACGCGGCGGGAGCCGGTGCCGAGGCCGGAGGCGGCCAGGTAGCGCTCGGCGGCGACCGCGTACTCGACGGGGGGCCTGATGGTCATCGGGCTCGCTCTTTCCGCAGTAAATGAGGAATGCCAGGTGGGTTCAGCATAGGTTAGTTGCGCAGTAAATAGCAGGTGGGAGTGGGTTCGTGAGGGCATTTACTGCGGCAGTTGGCCCGGCTGCAGGAATTGATGCGAATAGGCTCAGGTTTTTCGGCCGGAAGCCTTGAAAGCGGCTTCGGCGCGCGGGCAGACTTGCCGCCCATGGCAGTGGATGCGGACCTGGTTCCCGCCCGCCGGACGCGGCTGCGCAGCCGCCTCTCCGTGCTGGGCGAACACGATTTCCGGTGGTTCTTCGCCGGCTACGCGACCTCTCTGTTCGGTTCCTCGATGGCGCCGGTCGCGGTGGCCTTCGCGGTGCTCGACGGTGGTGGGAGCGGCACCGACCTGGGGTGGGTGATGGCGGCCAGGATCCTGCCGATCGTGCTGGTGATGCTGGCCGGTGGGGTGGTCGCCGACCGGCTGGGCAGCCGGCGGGTGATGCTGGCCGCGGACGTGCTGCGCTGCGGGGTGCAGGGGGTGTTCGCGGCTGCGCTGGCCGTCGGGCACGCGCCGGTCTGGGCGATGGTGGGGCTGGTCGCGGTCTGGGGGCTCGGCGAGGGGGTGTTCCTGCCCGCCCTGGGCGCGCTGGTGCCCGGGCTGGTCGCCCGGCAGGAGTCCCTTGCGGACGCCAACGCCCTGCTGGGGCTGGCCCGTTCGGTTGCCACGGTGGCCGGTCCGGCGCTCGCGGGGGTGCTGGTGGCGTGGTCCGGTCCGGCCTCGGTCCTGCTGGTCGACGCGGTCACGTACGGGGTCGGGGTGCTGGCGCTGGCCCGGCTGGTGGTGGCCGGGCTCGCGGTGGCCGCGCCGGCGGAACCGGATGCGTCGGACTCGATGCTGGCGGATCTACGCGAGGGGTGGTCGGAGTTCCGGTCGCGGCCGTGGCTCTGGGTCACCACGGTGCAGATGGCCTTCTTCAACCTGCTGGTCTGGGCGCCGTTCCTGGTGCTCGGGCCGCTGACCGCGCAGCGCGGGCTCGGCGGGGCGCGCGCCTGGGGCCTGGTGATGGGCCTGTACGGGGCGGGCGCGGTGCTGGGCGGCCTGGTGATGCTGGGCCGCCGGCCGGCGCGGCCGCTCGCGGTCGCCACGGTGGCGACGCTCGGCTGGGCGCTGCCGTCGGCGGCGCTCGCGACGGGTGCGCCACTGCTCTGGACGGCCGCGGCGGCGCTGGTGGCCGGGGCCGGGTCGGCGGTCTGCGGGGCGTTGTACGAAACCACGATGCAACGCTGGGTGCCCGGTGACGTCCTGGCCCGGGTCACCGCCTTCGGTGGGCTGGGTGCCTTCGTCCTCGGCCCGCTCGGGCTGGCGGCGGCCGGTCCGCTGGCCGACCGGGTCGGGGCCGGCGCGGTGCTGGGCTTCGGGGCCGTCTGGCAACTCGCCGCCGGAGTGCTGGTGTTGGCGGTGCGCGAGGTGCGCTGTGCGGGCTGGGACTCACCCGGACGGGCGAGCGGTGGTGGCGCGGGCTGAGCCGGGGAGCGCGGGGGATCGGGGGCGGGGCAGCCGGGCGGGGCGGTCCGGCGGCCCCGCCCGGACCGGCCCCGGGTACGGCTCCGGCGGACCGGGAGAGCACCACGGGCGGGCCGGTCGTACGGTGGAGGGAGTGCGGGGGTGAACGGAGGAGGTTGGCCATGCCTGGTTCTCTCACCATCAGCCACCACGAGGCGTCCGTCGCCATGGAGCACATCGACGCCAAGCGGCTCGCCACGATGCTGGAGGAGCTCGCCTATCTGCTGGAGATCCCCGGCCCGAACCGGATCAACGACGCGCAGCTCGCGGCCCTCTGCGAAGGCCGGGCGCCCGACCGGGCCGAGCTGGTGCACTGGTCGCGGGAGCTCGCCACGGAGCTGAAGGGGCGGCTCTAGGACAGGAACGCGGGGCCGGTCCTCGGGCGAGGTCCGGTTCCGGACGAGCCGGTGCCGGACGGCCGTGAGTCGTACGATGGCGCGCGGGGCGGGTGGTCCTCGCGCGCCTTCCGGGTGCCGGCACGGCCGGCGGCCGTGCCGACGGAGGAGGGCGGGGGCTCGCGGATGTCGCAGTCGGAATCGATGGCGCGGGCCGGAGCGGCCAGAGCGGGCACGTCGTCCGGGGTGTCCGGAGCGCGGCCGGGTGGCGCGCCCCGACCGGGCGGGATGTCCTGGCTGACCGTGGAGACACCGCTGCCGAGCGGACCGATGCACATCGCGGTGACGCCGCTGGGCGTGGTGGCCGGGGGCTACCTGGGGGACGAGGCCGGTGAGCTGCCGCGCTGCACGGACGAGGCGAAGATCGCCGCGGTGAACGGACGGATCGGCACCTACCTGGCCGGGCGGAGCCGGGAGCTGGGACTCCCGATCGACTGGAGCCTGAGCACCGGCCCGCACCGGGCGGTGCTGCAGACCCTGCTCCGCGAGGTGCCGTACGGGCGGACCATCACCTACGGCGAACTGGCCGCCCGCAGCGGGGTGTTCGAGGACGTGGCGGAGCCCGGGCTGGCCGCCCGGACGGTCGGGCAGATGATGGCCGCCAATCCCGTTCCGCTGCTGGTGCCGTGCCACCGGGTGGTGGCGGCGGACGGGATCGGCGGCTTCGGCGGCGGTCGGGTCGGTATCGACGTGAAGCGCTGGCTGCTCACCCTGGAGGGGGTGCTGGAGCCGACGCTGGACTGGAACGGCCCGCTGTAGCAAGGGCGTTGGGTCAGCGGCGGCCGTTCCGGCGTCTTCGGCGACCGGCTGACCGGCTGACCGGCCGGCTGACCGGAGTCCGTAGCCGGCCCCGACAGCCGCCGCCGCTCAGTGCACGAGCTCGACCGGGCCGAGGCCCAGACCGAACGGGACCTCGCGCGGCAGCACCGGCTGGATGCCGGCGACCAGCGTGTACTCGGTCGCGGCCAGCTCTTCGGGCCAGTCGGTGTCCGGCCGCTCGCCGAGTGCCAACTGCACGGCGTTCCAGGGCAGATTGAGCCCGCACAGGCGCAGCTGGTGCAGGCCGCCGGAGGGCCGGGTGTTCACGTCGATGACGATCGGCTCCCCGGCGAGGTGGCGGAACTGCACGTTGGAGAGGAAGGCCATCCCGGTGGACTCGACCACCCGGCGGGCCGGTTCCAGGTACCGCGGTGCGGTGGTGAAGCTGCGGCGGCGCCGGTGCTTGCTGCGGCCGACGGCGGCGAGCAGGGTGCCGTCGCGGTCGGCGAGGCAGTCCACCGAGACCTCGGGGCCGTCCAGGAAGGGCATTACCAGCAGGTCGGCGGGTTCGTCGGCGGCGTCCAGCGCTGCGGCCACCTGCTCGACCTGGACCCGGCTGTCCCAGCCGGCGAGCCGGTGCAGGCCGAACGGCTCGCGGGTGAGCACCCGGAAGCCCTCGCCGCCGGCGCCGGAGACCGGCTTGAGGCAGGCGGTGAGGCCGGCGGCCTCGATCCGGTCGACGGCGGTGAGCAGGTCGGAGGCGCTGCGCACCTGCCACCAGGGCGGGGTGGGCAGGCCGGCGGCGGCCAGTGCCGCGTAGCCGTCCGCCTTGCTGTCGAAGGCCGCGATCGCGGTGGCGGGCGGGCAGGCGAGGGCGGTGCCGATCGCCTCGAACTCCTGGTGGTGCAGGGATATCGCGAGCTGGTTGAGGCGGGGCAGGAAGACGTCGATGGAGTGGCGGGCGCAGTAGTCGAGCGCGTAGGCGACGTAGGCGTCCGGGGTCAGGTCGCCCGGTTCCAGGGCGGCGTGGTCGGCGGCGGCCAGGACGGGGGAGTCGGCGTCGACGTGGGTGGCGTGGACCAGGACGGGGCGCGGGGCGGCGCGCAGCTGTTCGATGAAGAAGACGTTCTCGGCGTAGGTGCGGTTGAGCCAGACACGTACGGGGGCGCTCATGAAGGCCTACCAGGACAGGGGTGAACGAGGGAAGGGCCCATCCGGTGCGACCACACGCGTCAACTGGCCCCGTGGCCCTTTGAGCTGGCACCTTAGCGGCCCCTGGCGCGGTCGCGCACCGGGGGTGCCCGTGGGGCCGAGGGGGTTCCGGGGCGGCCCGGCGGGACCGTGGCGGGCCGGTCGTGCGGCGGTCCGTCCGACCGGGCGTTCGACGACCGCGCGGCGGGTGGGTTCCGGGTATTCGAATGCTTATCGAATCAATATCGATCAGGTGATCCAGTCGTCCTATTTGTTCGGTTATTCCGACCACTCGAAAGAGTGATTGCGGAGGGCCTCTGAATGGCCTCACCATGATGGTTGCAAGGCGACACTTCACCGGGTATGCGAAGGGCTCCCTATGTCGACCGAAACCACCGTCGGTATTCCTGCACCCGGCGGTCAGCCGCAGGTCCAGCAGCAGAGTCTGAGCACGGCGGGCGCGCGGAATCTCGCGACGACCACCAAGTCCGCGCCGCAGATGCAGGGCATCAGCCCGCGCTGGCTGCTCCGGATGCTGCCGTGGGTCGAGGTGTCCGGCGGCACCTACCGGGTGAACCGTCGCCTGCGCTACTCGGTCGGCCGTGGTCGGGTGGGCTTCGTCCAGGCCGGGGCCGAGGTGCGGATCGTCCCGCCGAGCCTGCGCGAGGTCCCGGTGCTGCGCGGCTTCCAGGACGACGCCGTGCTGGAGGAGCTGGCCGGCCGCTTCGTCCAGCGCGAGTTCGCCGCCGGTGACGTGCTGGTCGCGGCCGGGGCGCCGATCGACGAGGTCTTCGTCATCGCGCACGGCAAGCTCGACCGGCTGGGGTCCGGCAAGTACGGCGAGGAGGCGGTGGTCGGCGCGCTGGCCGACGGCGACCACCTGGGCGACGAGGCGCTCCGGACGGAGGGCGTCTGGCCGTACACCGTGCGGGCCGCCACCGCGGGCACCGTGCTGGCGCTTCCCTGGCCGTCGTTCCAGGAGCTCGCGGACCGCTCCGAGGCCCTGCAGCTGCAGGTCATGGAGTACCTGGCCGGTTTCGAGCAGGCGCAGAACAAGCACGGCGAGGCGGCGATCGGCCTCTCCGCCGGCCACCACGGCGAGTACGAGCTGCCCGGCGCCTTCGTGGACTACGAGCTGAGGCCGCGCGAGTACGAGCTGAGCGTCGCGCAGACCGTCCTCAAGGTGCACAGCCGGGTCGCCGACCTCTACAACCAGCCGATGAACCAGACCGAGCACCAGCTCCGGCTGACCATCGAGGCGCTGCGCGAGCGCCAGGAGCACGAGCTGATCAACAACCCGGAGTTCGGCCTGCTGCAGAACGCCGAGTACGACCAGCGGATCCAGACCCACTCCGGCCCGCCCACGCCGGACGACATGGACGAGCTGCTGAGCCGCCGGCGCAGCACCAAGATGTTCCTCGCCCACCCGCGGGCCATCGCCGCCTTCGGCCGCGAGTGCAACCGCCGCGGCCTCTACCCGGACACCGTCGAGGTACAGGGCCGGCAGGTCTTCGGCTGGCGCGGGGTGCCCGTCTTCCCGTGCAACAAGATCCCGGTCGTCGACGGTCACAGCAGCTCGATCATCGCGATGCGTACCGGCGAGGACAACCAGGGCGTCATCGGCCTGCACCAGACCGGAATCCCCGACGAATTCGAGCCGAGTCTCTCGGTCCGGTTCATGGGGATCGACGAGAAGGCCATCATTTCCTATCTGGTCAGCGCGTACTACTCCGCAGCCATTCTGGTGCCCGACGCCATCGGTGTCCTCGAAAACGTCAACGTCGCCCAGCGTCGCGACTGACCGGGGCCGGTCGGCCACGGCGCTGCCCGGCCGGGCGGAATCGGCCCGGCCGGGCAGCGCCGGCCACCTCATGAGGGGGAGGAATTCATGGGAATTTTCACATTGGAGCGCGATCACCGCGAGGGGAACGAGGCGGCGGACGTGCTCGCCCGCGCCCGTGGCCTGGTGGACCCGGTGCTGCGCGCCGCCGTCGACTCGCTGCCCGGTTCGATGCGGAAGGTCGCGGGCTACCACTTCGGCTGGTGGGAGGCGGACGGATCGCCCGTGGCCGCCCCCTCCGGAAAGGCCATCAGGCCGGCGATGGTCCTGGCCGCCACCCAGGCGCTCGGTGGCAGCCCGGGCTCGGCCACCGCGGCGGCGGCCGCCGTCGAGCTGGTCCACAACTTCACGCTACTCCACGACGACGTCATCGACCGCGACGAGACCAGGCGCCACCGACCCACCGCCTGGCGGGTGTTCGGCACCACCGAGGCCATCCTGGCCGGTGACGCCATGCACTCGCTGGCCCTGCGCCTGCTCGCGGGGGACGCCCACCCGGCGGCCCAGGGCGCGATCCGCCGGCTGACCGACTGCGTGGTCGAGCTCTGCGAGGGCCAGCAGATCGACTGTGCCTTCGAGCAGCGCAGTGACGTTTCGCTCGCCGAGTGCCTGGCGATGGCGGAGGCCAAGACGGGCGCGCTGCTCGGCGCCGCCTGCGCGATCGGCGGGCGGTACGCGGGCGCCTCCGAGGAGGCCGCCCAGGCGCTGGACGGCTTCGGCCGCGAGATCGGCCTGGCGTTCCAGCTCATCGACGACCTGATCGGGATCTGGGGCGACCCGGCCGTCACCGGCAAACCGGTCGGGGCGGACTTGGTGGCGCGCAAGAAGTCGCTGCCGGTGGTGGCGGCGCTCGGTTCCGGGACGGCCGAAGGGCGTGTTCTGGCCGAGCTGTACGCGCTCGAACGGGTGCTCAGCCCGGAGGAGCTGCGCCGCTGTGCGGCCGCCGTCGAGGGGGCCGGCGGGCGCGGTTGGGCGCAGGGGGAGTCCTGCGAGCGGATGGCGGCGGCGCTCGCCCAGCTGGCCACCGCGGTGCCCGAGCCCTCCGCGGCCGACGACCTGCTCGCCCTCGCGGAGCTGGTCACCCGGCGCAGCCACTGACGGCGGGTCCGGGCCCGGGCAGGAGTCCCGGGCCCGGGTGCGCCGGGCCGGGAGCCGAGAGGCTGGGAGCGCCGGCCCGGGCTCCCCGTCGCGCGCCGCGTCGCACCGCGCCGCCCGCCGCACCCCCGCCGCGCGCACGACCCGGCACGCCGTTCGGACGCCTGCGCCCGCCACGCTACGCCACGGCGGCGAGCAGGCGTTGCTCCTTGGCCGGGACGATCCCCTGCCGGACGTGGGCGCCCTTGCGCCCCTTGAGGCCGTCGCCGTCGGTGTCCTCGGCCGGCCCGCGCTGTTGGAGCCAGGCCCAGGTGTCGCGCGCGGTCTCGGCGAACGGCCGGCACCGCAGACCGGCCGCCCGGGCCCGGGTGGTGTCGGCGAGCCAGACGGCGGCGAAGTCCGGCCCCGCGGGCGCCCAGAGCGGGAGTTCGCTCCACGGCTGGACGCTGTCCGGCCCCTCGGCGAGCAACCGGCCGTCCTCGACCCAGACCAGCTCGGCGGGTGCACCGCCGCCCACCGGTGCGCCGACCACGTCCCGGCACGTGTGCAGGAACTCCCCGAAGGTGATGTTCCCGGGCGGGGCCGTGGTGATGTAGCGCCCGGTGTGCCCGGCGGTCAGCGCATCGAGGCCGAAGGCCGCGAAGTCGCGCACGTCGATGACCTGCATGGTCCGGCTCGGGTCGCCCGGCGCCAGCACCCGACCGCCGCGGGCCATCCGCTCCAGCCACCAGGGCAGGCGGCCCCCGTTCTCGTGCGGACCGATCAGCAGACCGCTGTTGAGGATCAGCGTCCGCTCGGCGCCGAAGTACTCCAGCACCGCACGCTCGCAGCCGGCCTTCAGGGCGCTGTCGAACGGCTGGCCGGGTGGGGTGTCGGCCGGGCACGGGCGCAGCGCGGAGTCCTCGTCGACCACCTGGGCCGGCCAGTCGGCGAAGGCGTGGACGGAGGAGACGAAGGTGTAGTGGTCGGCGTGCTCGCGCAGCAGGCGGGCGGAGGCCGCGGCCTGGGCGGGCTGCTGGGCCGAGGTGTCCACGACGGCGTCCCAGCGCCGTCCCTCGACCAGCCGTGCCAGGTCGTCGGCGCGGTCGCGGTCGCCCCGCACCGGCTCGACACCGGGCAGGTCGTCATGGGAGTGGCCGCGGTTGAACGTGGTGACCTCGTGGCCTCGCGCGAGGGCTTCGGTCGCGAAGGCCCGCCCCAGGAAGGACGAGCCACCGAGCAGGAGGATTCTCATGCCGGCAAGGCTTCCAGCCCGGGCGCGTCCGCACACGCCGATTAGCTGTCGGCAGAGGTGTCGCGCGGGCCCCGGCCTGCCGCTCGACGGACGGCCCGGCCGGGGCGGTACGCCACGGTCGACAGTGCCCCGCGGCGGCTCCGGCCGCGGCCGACAGCGCCCGCACCCGGCCCGTTCGCGCGGTGGAACCGCCGCCCGCGTCCGAGGTGCTGTCCGAGGTGCTGATCGAATCCGGTCCGCATAGCATCCCCGTGTACCTGTATGTCCGAATTGTGAACGATGTCTGCGAGCGAGGCTCGGGCATCCCGCCCCTGGGGAGTGCGTCAGCATGGTCAACCCGGCACTCGTGGACCCGGCCACCATCCGTGCGACCGCCGCCGAGGCCTGGGTCCGCGGCTATCCCGTCCTGCAGAACTACCGCACCCTCTATGCACAGGCTGTGGACGACGCCGACCCGAAGTACGCCGGCGGCTTCGGCGTCTTCCGGCACGAGCAGCGGTCGCCGTCCGCACCGGCCGACGGCGACCTCGTCGCGCCGGACCTCCTCGCCCCGGACGACGACACACCCCGCTCCTGGGCCTGGCTCGACCTGCGGGCCGAGCCGTGGGTGGTCTCCGTCCCCGCCGCGGACCGCTACTACGTCCTCCCGGTGCACGAACTCGACACCGTGTACGCGGGGTTCATCGGTGCCCGGGCCACCGGCCAGGAGGCCGGCGACCACCTGGTGGCCGGTCCCGGCTGGCAGGGGGAGGTCCCGGCGGGCATCACCGGCGTCATCCGCACCGAGAGCGAGCTGGTCGGCATCGTCGGCCGCACCCACCTGGCCGACACCTCGCCGGCGGCGGTCTCGGAGCTGAAGGCGATCCAGCAGCAGTACCGGCTGCGCCCGCTGCACGAGTACGCCGGCACCCCCGCGCCGGAGCCGGCCCCGCACCCGGTCTGGCCGGTCTGGCGCGAGGAGGTGCTGGACACCATCGAGGTCTTCTCCTTCCTCGACTTCCTGCTCGGCTTCCTCCCGGTGCTCCCCGCCGAGGCCGATCTGCGCGGCCGTCTCACCGACCTCGGTGTCGACGGCCGCGGCGAGTTCGAGCCGGCCGCCCTGCCGATCCAGGTCCGCGCCGAGATCGAGCGGGGCATCGCCGACGGCCGCGCCGAACTGGAGCGGGCGGCCGAGCGGACCGCCGACCCGGCCGGCCTGTTCGGCACCCGCGAACGGATCGGCACCGCGTACCTGGAGCAGGCGGTCGGCGCGCTGAAGGGGTTGTACGGGCTGCCAGCGGAGGAGGCCTGGTACGGCGGCTGGACGGTCGACAGCGAGGGCAACGGCCCGCCGAATGCCAGCGACCGCGACTACCTGCTGCGGTTCGAGCCGGACCGATTGCCGCCCGCGCGGTTCTTCTGGTCGCTCACCATGTACGCGCTGCCGGAGCGCCGACTGGTCGACAACACCCTCGACCGGTACGCGATCGGCGGCCTCACCCCCGGGCTGGTCGGTGACCCGGACGGCGGCCTCACCCTCTACCTCCAGCACAAGCGGCCCGCCGACGCCGAGCACTCGGCCAACTGGCTGCCCGCGCCGGACGGGCCGTTCGCACCGGTGCTGCGGCTCTACGGCCCGGACACGCAGGTGCTGGACGGCCGCTGGACGCCACCCCCGCTCACCCCCCGCTGAGCCCGCCGCCCCGCTGAGCCCGCCGCCCGCGCCGGGACGCCGCCCGCCGTCCCACCCCCACCAGGACCCCGAGAAGGACCCCCGATGACCCAGCCCGAGCTGGAGGCCCTGGCCGCCGACGCCTACGTCTACGGCTACCCCCTGGTCTCCGACCTCACCATGGTCGAGCGCTTCACCGGGGGCGGCATGGGCACCCTGCCGGCGGCTCCCTTCAACCGGATGAGCCACGCCACCCGGCTGGCCGAGCCGGGCGATCCCTTCGTCTCGGTCAACAACGACACGGTCTACTCGATCGCCCAGCTCGACCTCTCCGAGGGCCCGCTGGTGCTGCACGTCCCGGACACCGCCGGGGCGTACTACGTGCTGCAGTTCGTCGACGCGTGGACCGACAACTTCGCCTACGTCGGCAGCCGGGCCACCGGCACCGGCGAGCAGAGCTGGCTGATCGTCCCGCCGCACTGGCACGGCACCCCGCCGGATCCCGGCCGCGTCATCGTCTCGCCCACCACGATCGCCAGCATCGTCGGCCGCTTCGCCTGCACCGGCCCGGACGACCTGCCCCGGGTCCAGGCCCTCCAGGAGGCGCTGACGCTGAGCCCGCTGGAGCCCGGCGGACTGGTCGCGGGACTGCCCGCGCCGGACCCGGACGTCCCCGAGCGGCTGGCCTTCTTCGAACGGCTCCGGGTCTGGATGGCGGCCTTCCCGCCCGCCGGACCGGACGTCGAGTACCAGCGGCGGTTCGCCCCGCTGGGGCTGCTCGACCCCGACCCCTCGCCCTACCGGGCCGCCGCGCCCGAGTGGACCGCCGCCCTGCTCAAGGGCGTGGCGGCGGGCCGGGAGCGGGTCGAGGACGCCACCCGGCCGCCCGAGGACCACCCGGCCGGCGAGTGGCGTTCGGGGCTGCACCTCTTCGACTTCAACACCGACTACCTGGGCCCCGGCACGATCGACGACCCCGAGTGGCGCATCCCCGACCGCCGGGCCGCCTACCTCAGCCGGGCGGCCGCGGCCCGCGCCGGGCTCTGGGGCAACCACGCGTACGAGGCCGTGTTCGCGATGACCTACGACGACGCCGACGGCCGCCCGCTGAGCGGCGCCCACGCGTACACGCTGCGCTTCGACGAGCCCCCGCCGGCCGAGGCGTTCTGGTCCCTCACCATGTACGGCCTGCCGGACTACTACCTGGTCGCGAACCCGATCGAGCGCTACGCGATCGGGGACCGCACCCCCGGCCTGGTCTACGGCGACGACGGCTCGCTGACCCTCCTGCTCCAGCACGAGCCGCCCGCCGACCCGGCCGCGGCGGCGAACTGGCTGCCCACCCCGGAGGGCGGCTTCCGCCCGATCATCCGGCTCTACCAGCCCACGCAGGCCGTGCTGGACGGCACCTACCGCGTGCCGCCGATCCGCCGCATCTGACCCCGGTTTCTCTCGCTCTCCGGCCCTCGCGCCTCGCTCCGACACCGACCCTGCCCCCGGCCGACCACGGGCCCACCGCAGGGCACCGGTGCCCTGCGGTGCGGCCCCGACGCGCCCCGCGCCCCGGACGACGCCAACGGACCGAGCCCCGGACCGCGCCCCGGCCCACCCTCAGCGCGACCGCGCCGGTGCGCCGGAAGCGCCGGCCGGGGCCGACGCCGGCGCCGACCTCGACGGGGACGCCGATCTGCCCGGGGCGGAAGGCCCCCCGGACGATCCCGGCGGGGCCGAGGAGGCGCTCGGACTAGGCGCCGACGACGACGGCGCGGCCGTGGGCGAGGCCGGCCCGCCCGTCGGCGCGGGCGAGCCGGTGGAGCCGGGCGAGGGCGAGCCGGACGGCCCCGCCGTCGGCCCGCCCCCGCTGGGCCCGCCGCCGGTCGGGGTGGACGACGGTGTCCCGCCCGGCGACGGCCGGCCCGACTCCGTCGGGCCCGCGGTCGGCTCGACCGGGGTCGGACCGCCGCGGCGGTGCGGGCCGCCCTCCAGGGTGACCACCGCCTGCGAGGGCGGCAGCGCGATCAGGGCGGTCCACGGCGTGGTCGGCGCGAGGTCGTCGTCGACGCTGACGATGACGGTGATCCGCTGGCCCGGTGCGAGTGTGCCGGCGTCCCGACTGAGGCGGAGCCAGGCGGCGTCCACCACCGCGTGCCAGCGGATCTCCGTGGTGCCCGAGTTGGTGAGCGTGAGCACGGTCCGGTTGCCGTACTCACCGGCCTCGACCGTCAGCAGCCCGGCCGGTGCCGGGGCGTCCGGGCCCCGCCCGGTGCCGGTGCCCACCCCCGGGCCCGCGCCGGGCGCGGGGGCCGGCGCCGCGACCAGGGTGGGGCTGCCGAGCGGGGTCGCGCCGTGCGCGGGTACCGGGACGGCCGGCCCCAGCAGCCCCGGCAGCAACGTTTCTGCAGTCGCGGGCCCGGCCCAGGCCAGCTCCAGCCCGGCCACCGCGGGCGCAACGCCCCCCGCGCCCGGGCCGACCGGACCCGCCGGACCGCCCTGCCCCGGACCGCCGTCCGGCCGGGCGCCGCCCGGTCGGTGCCCGGCGGACCGCCCGTCGTCCTCGACCCGGACCGTGGAGACCGCCGCCGCCGTACCCGGACCGCCGCCGCCCCGGTGCCCGGCCCAGAGCGCGACCACCGGCGCGGCCAGGACCGCCGCCAGCACTCCCGTGGTCACCACCCGCCGCCGCACCGCGAGCCCGCGGCCCGCGTCGGGTGCCCGGTGGCGCGGGAACCCGCTCTGGTCGAACCGCAGGCACGGCTCGACCACCGGGACCGGCCCGGCGGAGCGCCGCGCCGGCCGTGCTCCGGCCGCGTGCGGCAGGAAGTGCACGCTGCCGGTGCCTCCGCCGACGGGCCCGCTCCCGGCCGGCGGCGGCGTGGTTGGGCCGGTCGGCGCGGTGAGCACCGGGAGCCCGGAGAGGCCGGCGGTACCCGCCGAGACCTCGTCGGCCACCCGCTCGGCGGTGCCCCGACAGGTCGGGCAGTCGACCACGTGCTGCACCAGCTCGCGGCGCAGGGCGGGGCCGAGCACCCAGTCCCGCCAGCTCTCCGCGCCCGCCCCGCCGAGCCGGTCCAGCTCGGGGCAGCTGCCGACGCCGAGCACCAGCAGCGCCGCCCTGGTCCGGCCGACCTCGGCCTCGGCCGAGGCGAGCAGCGCCCGGACGGCGTCGAACGGGAGGCCCACCACGGCGGCCACCTCGATCGGGGTCAGCCGGTGGCGCACCGACAGCTCCAGCGCCTCGCGCTGCTCGGGGTCGGTGCCGGCTGCCTCGGGCCAGGCGAGCGAGGCCAGTTCGCGCCGCCGCCGGGCCGTCTCCGCCTCGCACACCCCGCCCCGGGCCGCGACCGCCGCAGCCCCGACGGAGGCCACCCCGACCGGGCCCGTTCCGCCGACGGCCGCACCGGGGCCTGCTCCGGTGCCCTCCTCCAGGCGGCGGAGGCAGCAGTAGCGCGCGAGCGAGTACAGCCAGGCCCGCACCAGTCCGGGCTCGGCGAGCCGCGCCCCGTGCCGCACCGCCAGCTCACGGACCTCGCGCAGGGCGGCGGTGGCCGCGTCGTGCTCGCACAGCACCGAGAGGCAGTAGGTGAACAGCCCGTCCACCTGCCGGTCGTACGCCGCGAGCACGGGGCCGCGCGGCGCTTCAGCACTCGTTGTCACCCGTCCGACGGTAGAGAGCGGGGGAGCGGGATCCGGGCAGTTCCCTGCTGTTGTACTTCTTTCGGGTAACAACATCGCCCGTTCGTGGACCGGCGGACCTCCGCAGCCGGACCCGGACCCGGGCCCGCACCCGCGCCACCCGACGGCCCCACCCCCGCCCCTCCACGGCCCCACCACGGCCCCACCACGGCACCCGGGCCACCGCCGGACCCGCGTTGTCGTACCCAGGCGCTACGGTGACCGCATGGCTGCCCGTTCCAAGACCACCGCCAAGCCGCGCCCGGCGTACCGCTGCACCGAGTGCGGCAACCAGCTGCCCAAATGGGTCGGCCGCTGCCCCGAGTGCAACGCCTGGGGCACGGTCGAGGAGTACGGCGCGGTGCCGATCCGGACGACGGCCGCCGGGCCGGTCAGCGCGCCCGCCCGCCCGATCGCCCAGGTCGACGGCCAGGTGGCCACCGCCCGCTCCACCGGCGTGCCCGAGCTGGACCGGGTGCTCGGCGGCGGCCTGGTCCCCGGCGCCGTGGTGCTGCTGGCCGGCGAGCCGGGCGTCGGCAAGTCCACCCTGCTGCTGGACGTCGCGGCCAAGGCGGCCAGCGCGCAGCACCGCACGCTCTACGTGACCGGCGAGGAGTCGGCCGGGCAGGTCCGGCTGCGCGCGGACCGGATCAACGCGCTCTCCGAGCACCTCTACCTCGCCGCCGAGTCCGATCTCGGGGCCGTCCTCGGCCACATCGAGGCGGTCAACCCGGGCCTGCTGATCCTGGACTCGGTGCAGACCATCGCCTCCGCCGAGCTGGACGGCGCGCCTGGCGGACCGGCCCAGGTCCGCGAGGTGGCGAACGCGCTGATCCGGGCGTCCAAGGAGCGCGGCATGGCCACCCTGCTGGTCGGCCACGTCACCAAGGACGGCCAGATCGCCGGCCCGCGCCTGCTGGAGCACCTGGTGGACGTGGTGCTGAGCTTCGAGGGGGACCGGCACGCCCGGCTGCGGCTCATCCGCGGGGTCAAGAACCGGTACGGCGCCACCGACGAGGTGGGCTGCTTCGAGCTGCACGACGAGGGCATCGCCGGCCTGGCGGACCCGTCCGGCCTCTTCCTGACCAGGCGTGACAAGCCCGTCCCGGGCACCTGCCTGACCGTCACCCTGGAGGGCAAGCGCCCGCTGGTCGCCGAGGTGCAGGCGCTGATGGTGGACTCGCAGATCCCGTCCCCGCGCCGGACCACCTCCGGCCTGGAGTCGCCCCGGATCGCGATGATCCTGGCCGTGGTCGAGCGGCACGGCGGGGTCAAGCTCGGTAAGCAGGACATCTACACCGCGACGGTCGGCGGGGTGAAGCTGAGCGAGCCCTCGGCCGACCTCGCGGTCGCCCTGGCCGTGGCCAGCTCCTCCTCCGACACCCCGCTGCCGAGCAACCTGGTGGCGATCGGTGAGGTCGGCCTGGCGGGCGAGGTCCGGCGGGTGACGGGTGTGCAGCGGCGGCTGGCCGAGGCGCACCGGTTGGGCTTCACCCACGCGCTGGTCCCGCCGGACCCGGGCAAGGTGCCGGCCGGGATGAAGGTGGTCGAGGTGGCGGACATCGGCGAGGCGCTGCGGGCCATCCCGGGCCGCCGTCGGGCCGCGAAGCCGCGGAGTGAGGCCGCGTCGGCGCCGCCCACCCCGCGCCGGGCCGCCGCCCCGGCCCCTGTCGCCGCCTACCCGGAGGAGCTGATGGAGGGGTGGGAGCCGCTCGACTCCGACGAACTGCGCTGACCCAAGCCCTGTCGATGCCGGTCGCAGTTAGACTTTCCCCTGTCTCATTGGTGATAAGGCAGTACTAAGCGACAGAGCAACAGACCGTAGGCCGGCGCACCGCGCGAGGCGCGCGGTACGGGGTCGACCGGAGGAGTCACGTGGCAGCCAGCGACCGGGCGGACAAGTCCTCCCGCGAGGAGGCCCTGCTGCGGGCCTCCCTCACCGCCATCGCCCCCGGCACGGGGCTGCGTGACGGCCTGGAACGGGTGCTGCGGGCCAACACCGGCGGTCTGATCGTGCTCGGGTTCGACAAGACGGTCGAGTCGATCTGCACCGGCGGCTTCGTCCTGGACGTGGAGTTCACCGCGACCAGGCTGCGCGAGCTGTGCAAGCTCGACGGCGCCGTCGTGCTGGACAAGGACATCACCAAGATCGTCCGGGCCGGGGTCCACCTGATGCCGGACTCGACCATCCCCACCGACGAGACCGGCACCCGCCACCGCACCGCGGAGCGGGTCAACCGGCAGACCGGCTTCCCGGTGGTCGCGGTCTCGCACTCGATGCGGCTGATCGCGATGTACGTCAACGGCACCCGTCGGGTGCTGGAGGACTCCACCACCGTCCTCTCCCGGGCCAACCAGGCGCTGGCCACCCTGGAGCGGTACAAGCTCCGTCTGGACGAGGTGGCCGGCACGCTCTCCGCCCTGGAGATCGAGGACCTGGTGACGGTCCGGGACGTCACCGCGGTGGCCCAGCGGCTGGAGATGGTCCGGCTGATCGCCACCGAGATCGCCGGCTACGTGCTGGAGCTCGGCATCGACGGCCGACTGCTCTCGCTGCAGCTGGACGAGCTGATCGCGGGTGTGGAGCCGGAGCGCGAGCTGGTCGCCCGGGACTACTTCCCGGAGCGGGCCGCGAAGAAGGGCCGGACGGTCAACGAGGTGCTGGCCGACCTGGAGGCGCTGACCCACGCCGAGCTGCTGGACCTGCAGACCGTCGCCAAGGCGCTCGGCTACTCGGGCACGCCGGAGTCGCTGGACTCGGCGGTCTCGCCGCGCGGCTACCGGCTGCTGGCCAAGATCCCGCGGCTGCCCAACACGGTGATAGAGCGGCTGGTCGAGCACTTCGGCGGGCTGCAGAAGCTGCTGGCGGCCAGCATCGACGATCTGCAGACGGTCGAGGGCGTCGGCGAGACCAGGGCCCGCTCGGTCCGCGAGGGCCTCTCCCGCCTTGCCGAATCGTCCATCCTGGAGCGCTACGTCTGACGCCGGCGCCGCGAGCAGCCGGCGCCGCGAGCAGCCGGCGCCGCGAGCGCCCGACGCCGCCGAGCACCTGCCGGGCGCCGGCGAACACCTGCCCGAACGGCCCCGGGGATCCACCGATCCCCGGGGCCGTTCGCGTTCCCGGGCCCACCGCGTCGCCGCGTCCGAGGCCCCGTACCCCCGCCAGCCCCGCCGCCCGTCACCCGGGTCACCCGCGTCGCCGCGCCCTCGGAGAACGCCGACGCCCCGGCGCGGGAACCGGCCGGGGCGAACGGGACGACGATCTGCGGTACCGCGGGAGTTGAGGAGTGGTCAGTTCTCCAGGCGGATCGAGGAGCGCGCCGAGGCCTGGCCCCCGGAGAGGCCGGTGAGCTCGGCGACCACCAGGTAGTTCCCGGCGGGCGCGGGGGCCGGGTCGGCCGTGGCGCACTGCGGCTTGCTGCGGACGCGGTCCCAGGTGAAGGTCTCGGTCAGGCTGCCGTTCGCCGGGATCTGCACCCAGCTGCTGCCCCGGTCCTGCGGGCAGTCGCCGGAGGACCAGATGCGGTCGCCGTTGCTCGCCGTCACGGTGATGGCGGAGGCCGTGCGGCCGAGGTCCACCCGGCAGTTGGCGCCGGAGGCGTTGTGCACGGTCAGCGCCAGCTTCGGCTTGTCCTTGGGCTGGTAGGCGTTCTGGGCGCCGGCCAGCTCCAGCGTGACCTGGGACGAGACGCAGACCGGCAGCGCCATCACCTCGGAGGTGTTCACCGGGGGCGTCCCGCCGGTGCCGCCGGCACCGCCGCCCGTGCCACCGGTCGCCCCGCCGGCACCGCTCGTACCGCCGGCCGCCGCACCGCCCCCGGTCGCCCCGCCGCCGGTGGGGGCCGGGTTGGCGCCGCCGCCGGAGGTGCCGCCGGTGCTGAGGCTGACGTCGCCGCCACCGGAGCCGGAGACCGCCCCGCCGCCCGTGCTGCCGCCGCCGCTCCCGCCGCTGCCGGGACGCGAGTTGTTCGCGGGGCCGCTGGGCGAGGCACCGGGCGTGATCGCCTGGACGGGGGTCTGGGACGGCGCGGCCTGCGCGGCCTTGCCCGCCGATCCGCCGTCACCGCCGCCCTGATCGGACATCAGCCAGTAGACCAGGGCGATGACCGCGGCGACGGCGACGGCGACGACGAGGCGTCGGCGCCAGTAGATCGAGGCCGGCAGCGGTCCGACGGGTTGACGGAGAGAGGGCACGCCCAAACTCTACGAGACAGTGTGTGCCCCTTGACGCACCAACACCGCACAGTCGCCCCTTCCTTCACATGATCCGCCATTTGCGCCGTTCGGGCGAGGCTGATCGGGGGTTTTCGGGTGCGATGCGGACCTCGCCACTCCGCTTCGGTCGGCAGGGTCGGCATGGGAGGATCGAAGGGCCATGGCTGCCACCACCGTCACCCCCGCCGTCCCCCGCCCCGCTGCCCGCCCGGCCACCGCCGCCGGCCCGGCCGGGGCGGACACCCCCGCCGTCCCGCTCGCGCTGCCGCTGCCGGTGCTGCACTCGACCGTCCTGGGCTGGTACGAGGCCAACGCCCGCGACCTGCCCTGGCGGACCCCCGAGGCCACGCCCTGGGCGGTGATGGTGAGCGAGTTCATGCTCCAGCAGACCCCGGTGAAGCGGGTGCTGCCCGTGTGGGCGGCGTGGCTGGAGCGCTGGCCGACCCCGGCCGACCTGGCCGCCGAGGCGCCCGGCGAGGCGGTCCGGATGTGGGGGCGGCTGGGCTACCCGCGGCGCGCCCTGCGGCTGCACGCGGCCGCGGTGGCGATCACCGGGGAGCACGGCGGAGAGGTCCCGGACGACCACGCGACGCTGCTCTCGCTGCCCGGGGTGGGCGAGTACACGGCGGCCGCCGTGGCGTCCTTCGCCTTCCGCCAGCGGCACGTGGTGCTGGACACCAACGTCCGCCGGGTCTTCGCCCGGGCGGTGACCGGGGTGGAGTACCCGGCGCAGGCCACCACGGCGGCCGAGCGCCGCACGGCGACCGCGCTGCTGCCCGCGGACACCGGGACGGCCGCGACGTGGGCGGTCGCGGTGATGGAGCTGGGCGCACTGGTCTGTACGGCCCGCGGCCCGGAGTGCGGCGACTGCCCGCTGTTCACCGCCTGCGCCTGGCAGCGGGCCGGCTGCCCGCCCTACGAGGGCCCGGCGCGGCGAGGCCAGTCGTACGAGGGCACCGACCGGCAGGTGCGCGGGAAGCTGCTCGCGGTGCTGCGGGCCGAGCACGGCACGGTCGAGCAGGCCCGGCTGGACGCCGTCTGGCCGGACCCGGTGCAGCGGGCGCGGGCACTGGACGGCCTGGTCGCCGACGGCCTGGTCGAGCCGGTGGAGCAGGGCGTCTACCGGCTCCCGCAGTAGCCCCGAGCCGCCGGCGGGGCCACCCTGGACCGCGCACCCCACCCCACCGCACGCCGCACCGTACGGCCGCATTGCCGGCCCCGAGAGCGGAGGCCCCGCACCGGCGGCCCCGTGACCGCGGGCCCCGAGAGCGCGGGCCCCGAGAGCGCCGGCCCCGAGAGCGCGGGCCCCGAGAGCGCCGGCCCCGGAAACGCGGATCCCCCCTCCCGAGGCGGAAGGGGGGATCTCCGGGCCGGCGTCAGATCGCGACGGCCTCGGCGTTGGGCTCGGCGGCCTTGCCGCCGTCGCCGTCCTTCGACGGGGCGCCGGCGCCCCGCAGCGGGACCTCGCGCATGAAGACCGATGCGGCGACCGCGATCACCGCGACCGCGGCACCCCAGAGGAAGACGGTGTGAATGCCGTTGGACACCGCGTGGTGGTAGGCGTCCTGGACCGGGGCGGGCATCGCCTTGAGTGTTTCCAGGCTCACCTGGTTCGGGTCGGCCTTGCCGCCGCTCGCGGCCGCATCGCCGAGCCGCTCCTTCATGGTCTCGGTGACCCGGCTGTTGAACAGCGCGCCGAACAGCGCGACGCCGAAGGAACCGCCGATGGTGCGGAACAGGGTGGCGGTGGAGCTGGCCACGCCCATGTCCTTGAGCTCGACGCTGTTCTGCGCGACCAGCATGGTGATCTGCATCAGGAAGCCCATGCCCGCACCGAGCACGACCATCCAGCAGGCGGAGGTGAAGCTGCTGGTCTCGGTGCCCATGGTGGAGAGCAGGAGCATGCCGCCGGTCATCACGATCGTGCCGATGATCGGGTAGATCCGGTACTTGCCGGTCTTGGTCACCGCCTGGCCGACCACCAGCGAGATGACCAGCATGCCGAACATCATCGGCATCAGCAGCAGGCCGGAGCTGGTGGCCGAGGCGCCCTGGACGGTCTGCTGGTAGAGCGGCAGGAAGACGGTCGCACCGAACATCACGAAGCCGACGATGAAGCCGATCAGCGAGACCAGGGTGAAGTTCAGGTTCTTGAACAGGTCGAGCGGGAGCATCGGCTCCTGGACCCGCTGCTCGACGTAGCAGAAGGCGATCAGGGTGGCGGCGGCCAGCGCGGCCAGGCCCAGGATCTGCTTGGAGCCCCAGGCGTAGTCCTGCCCGCCCCAGGTGGTGATCAGGGTGAGCGCGGTGATGCCGGTGGTGAGCAGGAGCGCGCCGACGTAGTCGATCCGGGCCTTGTTGTGGACCTTCGGCAGCTTCAGGGTGACGACGACGACGGCGAGCGCGACCACGCCGAGCGGCAGGTTGATGTAGAAGGTCCAGCGCCAGCTCAGGTGGTCGGTGAGGAAGCCGCCGATCAGCGGGCCTCCGACGGTGGCGAGCGCCATCACCGCGGCGAACATGCCCTGGTACTTGCCGCGGTCGCGCGGCGGGACCAGCGCACCCATGATCGACATCACGCCGACCATCAGACCGCCGGCGCCCAGGCCCTGCAGCGCCCGGAAGCCGATCAGCTCGTTCATGTTCTGCGAGAGGCCGGAGAGGGCCGAGCCCGCCAGGAAGATCACGATCGAGGTGAGGAAGGTGCCCTTGCGCCCGTACAGGTCGCCGAGCTTGCCCCAGATCGGGGTGGAGGCGGCGGTGGCGAGGATGTAGGCGGTGACCACCCAGGAGAGGTGCTCGGCGCCGCCGAGGTCGCGGACGATCGTCGGCATCGCGGTGCCGACGATCAGGTTGTCGAGCATGGCCAGCAGCATGGTGACGACCAGGCCGATCATGACCAGGCGGATCTCGCGGGGGGAGCGTACGGGCTCCTCCTCCTCGGCTGCCTTCTTCTCCGGTGCCGGGTCGGCGGACTTCGGTTGTGACATGGGGTGGTGTCTCCCGGACTGGATCGGACGGTCGGGCTGGCCGCTTGCTCGGCCTACTTACTTGTCGCCCGGCTAGTTTTGTGGACCGTCGGCACGGTAGGTTGTCCACTAGCCGGTCGTCAAGCCAGTTTCTCCGACGGCCCCCCGGGCAGGGAGAATGTGGCCGGGGGGACGGGCATCGGAAGCCGGGCCCGGCCAACGCAGCACTCCGACCGACGCATGAGGCAGGCCATGGGTACGACGCACAGCCCGCGCAGCGACACCCGGGCCCGCATCATCGCGGTCGCACTGGAGCTGTTCTCCGAGCAGGGCTACGAGCAGACCTCGCTGCGCGAGATCGCCGACCGGCTCGGCGTCACCAAGGCGGCGCTGTACTACCACTTCAAGACCAAGGACGACATCGTCCACGGCATCATCGAGGGCATGGCCGCGCCGATCGACGAGACCATCGCCTGGGGCCGGACGCAGCCCTGGTCGCCCGGACTGCGCGACGAGCTGATCCGGCGGTTCGCGGCCGGCATGTCCGAGCGGGCGCCGCTGCTGCGCTTCTTCCACGAGAACCAGCCCGCGCTGCGCGACTCGGCCGCGGGGCTGGAGTTCCGGGACCGCATGATCGCGATGGTCCGGCTGGTGCACGGCCCGGACGCCACCTTCGAGGACCGGCTGCGCGCCGCGATGTCGCTGTTCACCATCAACTCGGCGCTCTTCCTGCTCAAGCAGGACATCACCGAGTGCGAGGCCGAGGGGCACGCCGACGACGCCCCGGTGAAGGTGGCCACGCTGGAGGAGGCGATGGCGGCCGCCCAGCGGGTGGCGCTGGAGATCGGCGCTCTGATCGACCACCCGGCGACGGCGGTCTGATCGACCACCCAACGGCGGCCGTCTGACACCGGCTCACCGGTCGGCCGCGCGCAGGGCCCGCCGCCACGCAGGCCGAAGGGCGGCCGGGTCGGTGACCCGGCCGCCCCGAGAGTCCCGGACGGTGTCTCAGAACCCGGTGACCCCGTGCCCGGAGAGGTAGGCGATCGGGTTGATCACCGCGCCGTAGTGGTTGCTGGAGCGGATCTCGAAGTGCAGGTGGGGCCCGGTCGAGTTGCCGGTGCTCCCGGACCGGCCGATCTGCTCGGCCGCCGACACCTTCTCGCCCTTCGACACCGAGATCGACGACATGTGCGCGTACTGCGCGTACCGCCCGTCGGCGAGCCGGAGCACGACCTCCTTGCCGTAGGCGCCGTCCCAGCCGGCCGAGACCACGGTGGCGTTGCCGACGGCCAGCAGCGGGGTGCCCGGGGCGACCGCGAAGTCCACCCCGGTGTGGTAGCCGGCCGCGTACTCGGGGTTGGCCACGCCGTACGGGTTGCTGGTCGGCGCGCCCGGCACGGGCGCGGACCACTCGGGGGCGGGGGCCGGAGCGGGGGCGGGCGCCGGGGCCGGGGCGGGCTCCGGGGCGGGCGCGGGCGCCGGTTCGGCCGGGGCGGCCTGGTCCTGGGACGCCGCGGGGGCGGCGGGCGGCTCGGGGGCCTGCAGGTTGGCGGCGACCGCCACGTCCTGCTGGGCCGACTCCTGGTCGTGCGCCAGCTTGTACGGGCTCGGGCCGGCCACCTGGACCACGCCCGTGGCGGGCGCCGCGCCCTGCGGGGCGGTGAACGCCGAGCTGCCGGGCGTGGTGGGTATGACCGTATGCGCCGAGGCGCTGCCGGGGGCGGCGACCAGCAGGGCGCCGGACAGTATCACCGCGCTGGCGCCGACCGCGGTGGCGGTGCGGTGCCGGGCGGCCCGGAGCGGGCCCTCGGCCAGCGTGTGCCGCGGGGTGGTCAGCGCGCGCAGCGGGGCGGCGTGGGTGCGGACGGCGTGGCCGAGCCGGGGCTGCCAGGCCGCCGCCTGGGTCGCCGCGCGGGCGGCGAGGCGGCGGAGGGCCGGCCCCATGGGCGGGACGGAGGACATCGGAAGCTCAACCTCACGGACGTACGGGGACAGCACAACGAGCCCGTTCGGGCGTGCTGAGCGGGGGACCACTCAGGTGTAACCGTCACCGAGCGGAGTCCCAAACGGTGTGACCTACTACGGCGTGTAGTCAGCGTCGCTCCGGAGATTCAAGCTGACGGAGTAACGATCATTCGATCGGATAGTCCGTTCGGGGTCGGAGTCGCCCACGAGGCCCCTCCGCCGCTCCTACTACGGCCGCTCGTACCGTCCGGGCCGCCTGTGACCAGTGCCACCCGCCGCCGGGGTTTGCGGCCCGCCAGGGCCCCGCAGAGCCGCTGTACGAGGTGCGCCGAGCAGCCTGCGGAGCCCGCCCGGGACCGGCCCACGCGGCCCCGGGCCGCGCCGGCGGCGCTCGCGGTGTCCGCGCCGCTGACCGGAAGCCCCCGCTGCGGGACCATCGACGCATGTATCCCAACAGGAGCGAATCCACCGGGGGCGGCCACGGCCCGAGCCTCCAGGAGCGCCGCTACGCCGCGCTGCGCGGCTGCGAGCGGCTGCTCTCCGGCGCCCGGCCGCGGAGCATGCGCGAGCGGCTCGCCGACCTGGCCGAGGACGCCGGCGGCGTGTACGACCTGGACCGGCGGCCGGACATGTACGGCGACGGCGTGGTCCGCGCCCTGGAGCGGAAGGTCGCGGACCTGCTCGGCACCGAGGACGCGGCCTTCTTCCCGACCGGCACCATGGCCCAGCAGGTCGCGCTGCGGATCCACGCCGAGGCGGCCGGCCTGTGGACGGTCGCGACGCACCCGCTCGGGCACACCGAACAGCACGAGCGGCAGGCGCTCTCCGCGCTGAGCGGTCTGCGCAGCGTCTGGCCAACGGCCGCGCCCCGTCTGCCGACCGTGGCCGAGCTGCACGCCTTCGACGAGCCGTACGCGGCGATGATCGTGGAGCTGCCGCTGCGCGAGGCCGGGTTCGTGCTGCCGTCCTGGGCGGACCTGCTGGCGGTGGCCGCGGTGGTCCGGGAGGAGCAGGGCGCCGCGCTGCACCTGGACGGGGCCCGGATCTGGGAGTCGGCGGTGCATTTCGGCCGCCCGCTGCCGGAGGTCGCCGCGCCGGCCGACTCGGTCTACGTCTCCTTCTACAAGACCCTCGGCGGGATCAGCGGCGCCGCGCTGGCCGGCCGGGAGGGCTTCGTCCGGACCGCCAAGGCCTGGCGGCACCGCTACGGCGGGCAGCTCTTCCAGCAGTGGCCCGTGGCGCTCTCCGCGCTGGCCGGCCTGGACCGCGAACTGCCGCGCCTGGCGGGGTACGTGACGCACGCCAGGACGGTCGCGGCGGCGCTCGCCGAGGGGTTCGCGGCGGTCCCGGGAGCCCGGGTCCACCCGGCCCCGCCGCACACCCATCAGTTCCAGCTCTGGCTCCCGTACTCCCCGGAGGAGCTGGACACGGCGGGGCTGCGGCTGGTGGAGGAGACCGGTGCGGCGCTGTTCGGCGGCTGGCGGGAGCGGGGGCTGCCGGGGCTGTCGATGACCGAGGTGACGGTGGCGGCCGACGCGCTGGAGTGGACGGAGAAGGACGTCGTGGAGGCCGTGGCGGCCTTCGTCGCGCTGCTGCCGGGCCGTCGGCCCCAGGGGGCGGACGGGGACTGACCCGCCGGGTCTGACCGGCCGGGCCTGGGCCTGACCGGCCGGGCCGCCCGGAAAGGCGTCCGGCCCGCCCCCGCAGGTGCGGGGACGGGCCGGACGGTGCATCAGAGGCGCCTGGTCAGAGGCTGATCGTCACTGCTCGGTGCGATCAGTTGTCGACCGGACGGACCCGGATCCAGGTCTCCAGGTAGTTCGAGGACTCGTTCTCGACCTCGATGCTGGTGCCCGTCTTCGGGACGATGACGCTGCTGTACGGGTTGTCCTTCGACCAGTACGACTTCAGGTCGGAGAACTCGTCGACACCCTTGGCCTTCGGAACGACGGTCTCGACGCCGTTCTTGTGCAGGGTCAGGCTGTCGACCTTGCGCGAGCCGAAGGGCGAGTCGTAGCCCTGGATGCGCGGACGCATCAGGCTGCCGTCGGCCCACTTGATCGGGGTCGGGTGCGAGTCGACCGGGAGGATCAGACCCGAGCCCGGGTGGTTGGTGACGTTGTTGTCGCTCTGCGACTCGTCCCACAGCCAGATCAGCAGACCGGCCTGGTACGGGTAGTGCTCCACCCAGTTCGGCTTGGTGGTGCCGAAGCCGAAGTTGTACGGGCCGACCTGGAGGGTGCGGTCGTACGAGAGGTACTGGCGGTTCTCGGCGATGTAGTACTGGTTGTACTCGTTCGAGAACTTGCCGGTGATCCGGGAGAAGCCCTTGGCGGCCCAGCCGTTGTCACCGTTCTCGGCGCCGTCGGTGAAGACGGTGGCGCCGTCGGCGGTGATGCCGATCTCGTCCAGGGCCAGGCCCTTGAGGTGCAGACCGCCGTCGGTGGTGTAGTGGAAGCGGACCTTGACGGCCTTGCCGGCGTAGGCGTCCAGCGAGAAGGACAGGTCGCCCCACTTGCCGCCCGAGTTGCCGGTCAGACCGGCCTTGTTGGCGGCGTTCTTCGGGATGGCGACGCCGTTGAAGGTGCCGTCCAGGGCGGTCCAGTTGGCGCCGCCGTCGGTCGAGACCTCGGCGTAGCCGTAGTCGAAGTCCTGCTCGATGTCGTACCAGGCCTTGGCGGTGAGCGAGGCCTTGGCCTTGCCGGTCAGGTCGACGTCACGGGCCAGCGAGACGTTCAGGTCGTCCGCGCTGCCGCTCCACCACTCGTTGCCACCCGCGAACGGGGTGTTGATCTCGGTGGTGACGGTCTTCTTCGGCAGGTCGACGACCAGCGCCTGCGGCAGCTTGGTGTTGAACTCGACCGGGCCGATGTGGTGGGTCGACTCGGTGCCGGCCTTGGCCTTGTCGTACTTCAGCCAGCCGAGCTTGAGCTTGCTCCAGGCGTCGAGGTCGTTCGGCATGTCGCCGATCGAGTTCTTGCCCTCGCCGAGCCAGGAGCCGGAGGACATCAGCGACCAGAAGCCGACCGAGTTGTCGATCCCGCTGCCCGAGGTGTCGTAGAGGTCCGGCAGACCGAGGTCGTGGCCGTACTCGTGGGCGAAGACACCGAGGCCGCCGTTCTCGGGCTGCATGGTGTAGTCGCCGATCCAGATGCCGGTGCTGCCGACCGGGGTGCCGCCGAGCAGGTTGCCGGCCGGGCCGGTCGAGCCCTGCTGGGAGCCGTAGGCGTACGAGCGGTGGGCCCAGAGCGCGTCGGTGCCCTGCTTGCCACCGCCGGCCGACTGGTCCTCACCGGCGTGCACGATCTGGAAGTGGTCGATGTAACCGTCGGGCTCGTTGAAGTTGCCGTCGTGGTCGAAGTCGTACCGGTCCCACTGGTCGTACTGCGCGATGGTGGCCTTGATCTGAGCGTCCGTCTGGCCCTTGGCCTTCTGGTCGGCGACCCAGGCGGTGATGCCGTCGCGGATCAGGTCCTGCGCGTTGGAGCAGACGTGCTGGCCGCAGTAGTCCGAGCCGTAACGGGCCTCGTTCCACGGCACCTTGACCCAGTCGGTGACCTGGCCGTCGACCGAGTAGCGGCCCGAGGACTGCTTCTCGTAGTACGTCTTCAGCGAGTCCTGGGTCTTGCTGAAGTACATGTCCTGGTAGTGCTGCTGGTTGTAGTCAGCCTGCCAGAGCGTCGAGTTGTTGGTCGCCGCGTCGGGCTTCTCGATCTGGTTGTGCGCCGGACCGGGGGTGCCGCCGTACTTGACCTTGCCGTCCGGAGTCTTCGTGGTGGTGTCCACCTGGTCGCTGAAGTCGACCAGGATGGTGAAGATCTTGTCCGTGCGCTCGCGGGCCAGCTCGACGTACTTGTCCTTGCCCAGCTTGATGCTGGTGCTGCCGCCGTGCTCCTCGATCTTCGCGGTCCCGGCGAGCAGCTGCTCGGTGGCAGCCTTCTGCTCGGCCTCGACCTTGGCGGTCAGCGGGCCCGGGATGTTGTGTTCAGTGCTGACCTGAACAGCGTCGGCCGGGTCCTGCGGGACCGGAGCGGAACCGGCCGCGACGGCCGTGCCCGGGAGCAGGCCCGCGCCGAGCGCGGCTATGACCGCCGTGGCCGAGACGGCCGCAGCGGCTTTCCTGGTCATCTTCAACGTTGTGACGTCCTCCCCAAACCGGCCGGCTCTTGGCCTCCCGGTAAACCAATGAAAGACAGGTGGAGGACATTTGATCCAAGCGTGGACGGAAAAGATAGACCTTGACCGTGACATGGCCACAGCGCTATCCTCCGCGACTTGCTATCAGATGACGGAGCGTCAACAACATTGTCATTAATGATGACAGTTGAGTCGATCGTGTTCGCACGAGCCCCTGAGGGGGCCTCCGACCTGCGGCTTCGTGGTCAGGATCACAGGTTTCGGGACGTCGCGTAAAACGGCCTGAGCCCCCGGCGCGAACGCCGGGGGCTCAGAATGTTTGCTGTTGTCTGTTAAATGTTGCTACTTCGTCAGGTCCGGACCGGACGAGGCGACAGCAGCCGGAGTGTCCGCGACCGCGGACTTCTCCTCGCCGCGGAAGGTGAAGGTGGCCTCCTTGCCCTCACCCTCGACGTCGACGACCACGATGTGGCCGGCCCGCAGCTCACCGAAGAGGATCTTCTCGGAGAGGTGGTCCTCGATCTCGCGCTGGATGGTGCGGCGCAGCGGACGGGCACCCAGGATCGGGTCGTAGCCGCGCTTGGCCAGCAGCTTCTTGGCCTCGACGCTGAGCTCCAGGCCCATGTCCTTGTCCTTGAGCCGCTCGTCCACCTTGGCGATCATCAGGTCGACGATCTGGATGATGTCGTCCTCGGACAGCTGGTGGAAGACCACGATGTCGTCGACGCGGTTCAGGAACTCGGGGCGGAAGTGCTGCTTGAGCTCCTCGCCGACCTTCGCCTTCATCCGCTCGTACCCGGTCTGGGTGTCGCCCTGGGCCGCGAAGCCCAGGTTGAAGCCCTTGGAGATGTCCCGGGTGCCGAGGTTGGTCGTCATGATGATGACGGTGTTCTTGAAGTCGACCACGCGGCCCTGGGAGTCGGTCAGGCGACCGTCCTCCAGGATCTGCAGCAGCGAGTTGAAGATGTCCGGGTGGGCCTTCTCGACCTCGTCGAAGAGGACGACCGAGAACGGCTTGCGGCGGACCTTCTCGGTCAGCTGGCCGCCCTCCTCGTAGCCCACGTAGCCGGGGGGCGAACCGAAGAGCCGGGAGACGGTGTGCTTCTCGGAGAACTCGGACATGTCGAGCGCGATCAGCGCGTCCTCGTCGCCGAAGAGGAACTCGGCCAGCGTCTTGGACAGCTCGGTCTTACCGACACCGGACGGGCCGGCGAAGATGAACGAGCCGCCGGGGCGCTTCGGGTCCTTGAGGCCCGCACGGGTGCGCCGGATGGCCTGGGAGAGCGCCTTGATGGCGTCCTTCTGGCCGATGACGCGCTTGTGCAGCTCGTCCTCCATGCGCAGCAGGCGGGAGGTCTCCTCCTCGGTCAGCTTGAAGACCGGGATGCCGGTGGCGGTGGCCAGGACCTCGGCGATGAGCTCCTCGTTGACCTCCGCGACGACGTCCATGTCGCCGGCCTTCCACTCCTTCTCGCGCTTGGCCTTGGCCTGCAGGAGCTGCTTCTCGTCGTCGCGCAGGGACGCGGCCTTCTCGAAGTCCTGCGCGTCGATCGCGCTCTCCTTCTCGCGGCGGACGTCGGCGATCTTCTCGTCGAACTCGCGCAGGTCCGGCGGCGCGGTCATCCGGCGGATGCGCATCCGGGAGCCGGCCTCGTCGATCAGGTCGATCGCCTTGTCCGGGAGGAAGCGGTCGGAGATGTAGCGGTCGGCCAGGGTGGCGGCGGCGACCAGGGCGGAGTCCGTGATGGAGACCCGGTGGTGGGCCTCGTAGCGGTCGCGCAGACCCTTGAGGATCTCGATGGTGTGCGGCAGCGAGGGCTCCGCGACCTGGATCGGCTGGAAGCGGCGCTCCAGCGCGGCGTCCTTCTCCAGGTGCTTGCGGTACTCGTCCAGGGTGGTGGCACCGATGGTCTGCAGCTCGCCGCGGGCCAGCATCGGCTTCAGGATGCTGGCGGCGTCGATGGCGCCCTCGGCGGCGCCCGCGCCGACCAGGGTGTGCAGCTCGTCGATGAACAGGATGATGTCGCCGCGGGTGCGGATCTCCTTGAGCACCTTCTTCAGGCGCTCCTCGAAGTCACCGCGGTAGCGCGAGCCGGCCACCAGGGCGCCGAGGTCCAGCGTGTAGAGCTGCTTGTCCTTGAGCGTCTCCGGGACCTCGCCCTTGACGATCGCCTGGGCCAGGCCCTCGACCACGGCGGTCTTGCCGACGCCGGGCTCACCGATCAGCACGGGGTTGTTCTTGGTGCGGCGGGACAGCACCTGCATGACCCGCTCGATCTCCTTCTCGCGCCCGATCACCGGGTCGAGCTTGGCCTCGCGGGCGGCCTGGGTGAGGTTGCGGCCGAACTGGTCCAGGACCAGCGACGTGGACGGGGTGCCCTCGGCGGGCCCGCCGGCTGTGGCCGACTCCTTGCCGCCGCCGGTCTGGTAACCGGAGAGCAGCTGGATGACCTGCTGGCGCACCCGGTTGAGGTCGGCGCCCAGCTTCACCAGGACCTGGGCGGCGACGCCCTCGCCCTCGCGGATCAGGCCGAGCAGGATGTGCTCGGTGCCGATGTAGTTGTGGCCGAGCTGCAGGGCCTCCCGGAGCGACAGCTCCAGGACCTTCTTCGCCCGGGGGGTGAAGGGAATGTGACCGGACGGGGCCTGCTGGCCCTGGCCGATGATCTCCTCGACCTGCTGGCGAACGGCCTCAAGAGAAATCCCGAGGCTCTCCAGGGCCTTAGCGGCGACACCCTCACCCTCGTGGATCAGACCCAGGAGGATGTGCTCGGTGCCGATGTAGTTGTGGTTGAGCATCCGGGCTTCTTCCTGAGCCAGGACGACAACCCGCCGCGCGCGGTCGGTGAACCTCTCGAACATCGTTTATCGCTCCTCAGAGCGGTCGGGCAGTTCGGGGTCGGTCCCCGCCCTGTCCTTCCGCATGCTAGTCCCGCTCAGCGGCGCGGCCCACGGATTCACTCCCCTACGGGAGCGAGATGCTGCGCGACCAGCCGACACCAATCCCAACCTGATGCTGGGAGACGGTGTTCCCACAGGTGGGCCGGATGCACCAGATACCGCTACGCCATCGGCGAACAACGCCGGCCTCGGCGGATCCGGGCGGCCTGCGGTCGGTCGCACGTACTGCCCCGGTCGGGGTGGTCGGACCCCGTCCACCTGCATTCATACCCGGTATCGGGGCGGTTCTCGCGCAGTTTCCGCGGTGGCGGTGTTCGCCTGGCGAGAAGTCGGCCGGCGGTGACGGCGGTTCAGCTGCGGCCGCTGCGGCCGGTAGGCCATACCGGTGGTGTCGGCGTTACCGCTCCGCCCCTACAGCGTTGCACAGCTCGTGATTGTTCCGCCGCCCGAGCCGCAGCCCGACCGGCAGTCCGGGCCGACGCCCGGGCCGGCGGCCGCGGCGGTGCCCGAAGGGGCACCCGCGCCCGGGCCGGCGGCCGCCAGGCCGCGTGCCGCGGGGCGCGGAGGAGGATCCTCCGCGCCCCGTGCGTGTGGCCGGAAGGCCGCGGGTGCCCGCCGGGGCCCCGCACCCGCTCCGGCGGTCCGGCGGCGCCGGGATCAGGACGCGTTGGCCTTCTCGTAGGCCTCGCGGACGTTGCTCGGCACCCGGCCGCGGTCGTTGACCTCCAGGCCCTGCTCCTTGGCCCACGCGCGGATCTTGGCGGTGTCCGGAGCGCTGCCGGACGGCCGCGGAGCCGCGCTGCGGCCCGGGCGGCGGGCGCCGACCAGCCGACCGCTCTGCTTGCGGCCCTTCTCCACGTACGGCGCCAGCAGACCGCGCAGCTTGTCCGCGTTGGCGCTCTTCAGGTCGATCTCGTAGGCAACGCCGTCGAGCGCGAACGTCACCGTCTCGTCCGCCGAACCACCGTCGAGATCGTCTTCAAGAATGACCTGCACCCTCTGTGCCACGGGCTTCCCTTTCCGCTAAACGACCCATTGCCTAAGGAAAGGAAAGCGCCTTTCCGCGGAAAACACAAACCCCTGCCCGGCCCCGGGGGCGGTCACAGGTGCAGCAGCATGCGCGAGTTGCCCAGAGTGTTGGGCTTCACCCGCTCCAGGTCGAGGAACTCCGCGACACCTTCATCGTACGAGCGGAGAAGTTCTTCATAGACATCCGTAGCGATCGCCGCCGGGTCTGTCGTACCATCATCGGTTTCCTGGAGCTCGCCGATCTCGACGAAACCGTGTTTCGCGAAGAAGGGCACCTCGAACGTCAAGCAGAAAATCCGACGGACGCCCAGCCAGCGCGCGGTCTGCAGCAGCTTCTCCAGCAGGAGGTGCCCGACCCCGTGCCCGCGGCAGGACGGATCGACCGCGAGCGTGCGGACCTCGGCGAGGTCCTCCCACATGACGTGCAGCGCTCCGCAGGCCACGACCGCGCCGTTGTCGTCGCGTTCCGCGACCCAGAACTCCTGGACGGACTCGAACAGTGTGACCGTCGGCTTGTCGAGCAGAATGCCGTCGCGCGAGTACGCGTCGATGAGCCTGCGCACTGCCCGCACGTCCGTGGTCCGCGCCCGGCGGATGGTGACCTCCATGGCGGGACGTTATCGCGCCGGCCCCTCCCCGGTCTCCCCGGTATCCGGCGGGGGCCCGGCGGAATCCGCCGGGGCCGGATCGGCCGGGAACAGAGCGGCCACCCGCAACGCGTCGCGCAGCGCCTCCCGTTGCTCGGGCGACATCAGGCCGAAGAAGTGGACCAGGGCCGCCGCGGGATTGTCACTGGTCGCCCAGGCGTCGTTCATCAGGGCCGCCGTGTAGGCCTCGCGGGACGAGACCGGTTCATATCGATAGGCCCGCCCGGCGCGCTCCCGGCGCAGCCAGCCCTTTCTGTGGAGCTTGTCCAGGACGGTCATCACCGTGGTGTACGCGATATCGCGTTCCGACTGCAGATCCAGGAGAACCTCGCGAACCGTGACCGGTCGGTTCCACTGCCACACCCGGGTCATGATGGCGTTCTCAAGTTCGCCGAGTTGCCGGACCATAGTGCGGCCAGGATAGGGAGTGAATGGGGCAAATCTTGTGAAGTGCCGCCAAACCGGCGCGCCGCCACCCCCGGGAATCGGGAATGGCGGCGCGCGGCTGCTCGCGGGCGGCTGACGGCGTCAGTCGACCAGGTCCTCCTTGGCCTTCTGGGCTCCGCCCTGGGTGCGGACGATGGCCCGCACCAGGAAGCCGAAGAAGACCGCCATGACCAGCGGCGGGACGATCGCGCTGACGTAGTCCATCAGGTCACTCCTCCTCTGTCTTCTCCGCCGTGGCGGCGGACGCCTTGGGCTCCGGCTTCACCAGCGGGAAGAGCACGGTCTCCCGGATGTTCTTGCCGGTCAGCAGCATGATCAGGCGGTCCACCCCGAGGCCGAGGCCGCCGGTGGGCGGCATCGCGTACTCCAGGGCCCGCAGGAAGTCCTCGTCGAGCTGCATCGCCTCGACGTCGCCGCCGGCCGCCAGCAGGGACTGCGCGGTCAGGCGGGCGCGCTGCTCGACCGGGTCGATCAGCTCGGAGTAGGCGGTGCCGATCTCGGTGCCGAAGATCACCAGGTCCCACTTCTCGGCCACGCCCGGGAGCGAGCGGTGCTGGCGGGTCAGCGGGGAGACCTCGGTCGGGTAGTCCTTGATGAAGGTCGGCCGGACGGCGTTCTCCTCCAGCAGGCGCTCGACCATCTCCAGCACGATCTGGCCGTGGCCCCACTCCTTCTCGAAGGGGATGCCGTGCTCGGCGGCCAGCTTGCGCAGCTCCTCGACGCCGGTCTCCGGGGTGACCTCGGTGCCCAGGTGCGCGGAGATGCCCGGGTAGACGCTGACCTCGGCCCAGGGCTCGGCCAGGTCGATCTCGTGCTCCACGCCGTGCGGGTCCAGGCCCTTGATCACCGTGGTGCCCAGCGCGTCCCGGGCGGCGTTGACGATGGTGGCCCGGATCAGCTCGGCCTGGGTGTCGTAGTCGCCGTAGGCCTCGTACGACTCCAGCGAGGTGAACTCCGGGTTGTGGGTGGAGTCCGCGCCCTCGTTGCGGAAGTTGCGGTTGATCTCGAAGACCTTCTCCGCGCCGCCGACCACGAGCCGCTTGAGGTAGAGCTCGGGGGCGATCCGCATGAAGAGGTCGATGTCGTACGCGTTGATGTGCGTCTTGAACGGGCGGGCGTTGGCGCCGCCGTGCACCGGCTGCAGCATCGGGGTCTCGACCTCGATGTAGCCGCGCTCCTCGTAGGTGCGGCGGATCGAGCGGACCACCTTGGAGCGCAGGTGCAGGATCTCGCGGGCCTCGGGGTTGACGATCAGGTCGACGTACCGCTGGCGGACCCGGGCCTCCGGGTCGGTCAGGCCCTTGTGCTTGTCCGGCAGCGGGCGCAGGCACTTGGCGGTGAGCGCCCAGCCGTCCACCATCACCGACAGCTCGCCGCGGCGGGAGGTGATCACCTCGCCCTCGACGCCGACCTGGTCGCCGAGGTCGATGTCGGACTTCCAGGCGGCCAGCCGCTCCTCGCCCAGCTTGTCCAGGGAGAGCATCACCTGGAGGTCGGCGGTGCCGTCGCGCAGGGTGGCGAAGCAGAGCTTGCCGCCGGTGCGGGAGAGGATCACCCGGCCGGTGATGCCGACCCGATCGCCGGTCGCGGTGTCCGGCGCCAGGTCCGGGTGCTTGGCACGGAGGTCCGCGATGGTGCTGGTCCGGGGGAATCCGACCGGGTACGGGTCGACACCGGCCGCCCGCAGCCGGTCCAGCTTCTCGCGCCGGACGCGCATCTGCTCGGGAAGGTCGTCGGTCGCGGGGAGGGGGCTCTGATCGCTCACCCCACCAGGGTAGCCAGCCCGCGGTGGTGCTCCGCCACGGGATATCCGTGCCGCGCGCCCGGGCCGGTCAGGGGCGCGGTGGCCGGGCCGCGCGCGGCGACGGGCCGGGGAACGCCGGAGGGGGAGGCCGCGGTGCGGTCTCCCCCTCCGGGCGCGGGCGGGCGCGGTCAGCCGGTACCGGTGGCCAGTTCCAGTTCCTCGCCGGCGGTGGGCGGCGCGGGCCGGGCCGGGGGCTTGGGCCGGCGGCCGAACAGCTCGGCCGGGGTGGGCATCCGGTGCGGCCGGGGCGTCGTCGTGGGAGCGGTCTGCTTCGCGGCGGCGGTGGGCTCGGTGCTGCTCATCGGGATCCGTCCTCCAACAGGGATGGGGAGACTGCTCGGGGGTGCGGCGGGGCTCGGTACGGCGACGAGGTGGCGCTGGCCGGTGGTGAGGGCGAGCCGCTCGCGGACGGCCGCCTCGGCCAGCGCGTGGCAGCGCCCGGCCAGCCGCGAGCGGCGGGACCGCTCGTGCTGGCCGCACGGCTGGCGGGTGAGCCCGCGCAGCGCGGTGAGGTCCTCGGGCCCGGGGAGGTAGCCGTCGGTCACGGCCTCCTCCAGCCGTTCCAGGTAGCCGCCGGCGCTGCCGGGCAGCGCCGCCCGGTAGCGGGCGAGGTCGGCGAGCAGGAAGGCGCGGAGTCGGCCGCCCTCCTGGACGGCCTCGTTGATCGCCTCGGTCAGGCGCAGGGCGTCCTGGACGTCCTCGGCCCACAGCTCGGCACCGGTGCCGTTGAACGGCAGCCGGTCGGAGCCCTGGAGGTGGACGGGGGCGGCGGGGTGGAGGGCTTGGGCGAGGGCGCGGCGCAGCACGCGGACTTCGTCGGCGCTGAAGGCCATGCCGCCGCGCGATCCGTGTGGCGTAGGCATGCGCTGACACTACGTGAGGAATATCCGATTTGTCGGTAACGTCGCGCCGATGCCCCACGTTTGGCCCGGTGATTGGCCCGTGGACGAAGCGTCCGGCGTTACGGGGGCCGCCGGGGTCAGTGGCGGAGCGCTTCGGCCGGTTGGATCCGGGCCGCGCGCCAGGCCGGGTAGGCGCCGGCGAGCAGGCCGGTCGCGAGGCCGACGGCCGGCGCGGCGGCGACCGTCAGCGGGTCGAGGACCGGGGTCCAGCCGCGGGCCAGGGCCACCCCCAGCACGGTGAGCACCCCGAGTGAGGCGCCGACCAGCCCGCCGACCAGCCCGAGCGAGGCCGACTCGGCGAGGAACTGGCCGGTGACGTGGCGGCCGCGGGCGCCCAGGGCCCGGCGCAGCCCGATCTCGGCCGTCCGCTCCAGTACGGCGACCAGGGTGGTGTTGGCGATCCCGACCGCGCCGATGACCAGGCAGACCCCGGCGAGCAGCAGGAAGAGCCGGTCGAGGTCGGAGCCGACGCCGGCGCGCAGGGTGCGCGGGTCCGGGGGCGGGACCGGGGTGAAGTTCTCCGGGTGGGCCGGGTCCAGCGCGAGCGGGGCCTCGTCGGCGACCTGCCGGGCGGCGCCGATCCGGGTCGCGACGAGCATCTTGGCCCGCTCCCGGTCGGGCCCGCCCCAGAGTCGCTCGGCGGCCCCGCGCGGGACGGTGACGGAGAGCAGCAGGTCGGCCTTGCGCCGCACGCCGTCGACGATCCCGATCACGGTGAACGGCCTGCCGTCCAGGAAGATCGCGGGCTGGGTGTCCAGCGTGGTGATCCCGAGCCGGGCGGCCAGCGCGGAGCCGACCACCGCGACCTGCCGCCCGGTGGTGTCGTGCCAGGAGTCGAAGGTGCGGCCCTGCACCAGGTGCGGCTCGGCGGCGGCGAGGACGCCGGCCGAGGCGGCGACCACGGCGGCCTGCTCGCCGCCGGCCGTCCGGCCCACCGGCGCGGCCCGGACGGCGTCGGAGGCCTGCGGCACCGGCCAGTAGACGCCGGCCGCCTCCACCCCGTTCAGCCGCTGGATCCGGGCGTCGGCGTCGGCCGGGAAGGAGAGCCCGGCCAGCTCGGGCCGCGCGCCGCCGGTGTCCTCGACGCTCACCTCGGTCGCGCTCAGCACGCTGAAGCGGGAGTCGATCCGGGACGACGCGGTGGCGGTCAGGCCGAGGACGGCCACGAAGGCGCCCACCCCGAGGACGGTGCCGAGGCCGGTCAGCGCCGAGCGGGCGGGCCGCTGGAGGATTCCGGCCAGGGCCTCGGCGAGCAGGTCCCGCAGCGGCAGCCGGGACGGCTCGACCGGCCGGGCGCGGCGGCGCGGCCTCATGCCGGGACCACCCCCTGCCGGGCGCCGGCGGCCGGGCGGGCGCCTGGGGTGCCCACGGGCGGGGCGGCGCGGTTGCCCGCGGGTTCGACGCTTCGGGTGCCCGCGTGCGGGGCGGTGCGGGTGCCCACGGGCGGGGCGGTGCGGGCGCTCACCGGGTGCCCGCCCGGGGGCCGGCGTCCCGGACGCCGACGATCACCCGGTCGCCGGGCCGGACCGCGTCCTCGACCAGCGGCCGGACCTCCGCGCTGCCGCCGCCGACCGTGCCCGGGGCCACCTCGACCCGGCGGCGCTGCCCGTTCTCGTAGACCGTCACCACGGTCCTGCCGTCGGCCGTGGCGGAGACCGCCGAGAGCGGGACGACCAGGACGGGGCCGGCCGAGGAGGCGGCCTGGACGGTGAGCCGGACGTCCTGGCCGGCCAGCCCCGGGTCGAGCGGGGCGTCCGGCTGGACCACCAGCCGGTAGCCGGCCGGGCCACCGGCGGGCCGGCCCGGGGCTCCGGCGCCGGGTTCGCTCCCGCCGCCCGCGCCCGCGCCGCCCGGCCCCGCCCCGCCGCTCCGGGCGCCGCCGGCCGGTGGGTCGTCGCCGGGGGTGTCCGCGACGGTCGCGACCCTGGCGGCGGCCTTGGTCCCGGTCAGCTCGGAGAAGATCTCCACCTGCTGGCCGGGGTGGACCAGGCCCTTGTCGGAGACGGCCAGGCTGCCGCGGACCGTCAGCGCCCCGGCCGAGACGGTCAGCACCCTGCCCGCGGCCTCGGCGCCGATCCGGCCGGTGACCGCGTCGACCCGGGCCGGGAAGTCGGCGAGGAAGAGCAGCTCGCCGGCCGGCACCATCGGGCCGACGGTGGCCGTGACGTCGGCGGCCCGGGTCCGGAGCCTGGCGAGGTCCTCGCCGGCGCGGGTCACCTGCTTCTGCGCGGTCTCGACGGCGGTGCGGGCGGCGTCCACCGCGCTCTCGCCCGCCGGGACGGCCGGCACGGCCGGAGCAGCGGGCGCGATCGGCGCGACCGGGTCGGAAGGCGCAGCCGGTACGGCCGGCGGTACGGCCGGCGCGGAGGCCGGTTCCGGGGCCCGGGCGGATTGCTGGGCCCGTTGGGCGGCGAGGGCGTCGTCGTGGCGCTTCCGGGCGGCCCGCAGCGCGTCCTTGGCGTCCTCCAGCGCCCGCTCGCCGCCGGTCACCGCGTCCTGGGCCGCCGCCAGCCGGGCGTCGCCGTCCGGCGAGGCCGGCAGCGGGTCGTACCCGCGGGCCGCGTAGAACGCCGCCACCGCGGCCTTGGTCGCCGGCCCGTAGCGGCCCGCGGGGTCGCCGTCCGAGGCGAACCCGAGCTCGGCCAGGGCCTGTTGGAGCTGCCTGACGTCCTGTCCGGTGGCCCCGGGCTTGAGGTCGCGGTAGACCGGCAGCTCGCCCCGGAGCGCGAACACGGGGCGTCCGGCCACCTCCAGGACGGACTGCCCGGCCTGCACCTGGTCGCCCGCCTTCGCCGGGAGCTTGGTCACCACCGGCCTCGCGCTGCCCACCCCGGCGGTGCCGGCCGGTGCCACGTCCACCGACTGGCCGGCGCCGACCTGCCCGCGCAGCACCACCGAGTCGGTCAGCACCCGCCGCTCCACCGGCGCGGTCAGCACGTCCGGTGGCGGGGGCAGGCTCTCCGAGGCCGCCCGGGCGGGCGACCTGATCACCAGCGAGGCGGCCAGCCCGCCGCCGGAGAGGACCGTCGCGGCCGTCACGACCGCCGCCAGCAGTCGCCGGCGCCGCCGCAGCAGCGGCCGCCCGGCACCGTCGTCCGGCGGCTCCCGCCCGTCGGCCGGGCCGTTCCCGGCCGTGCCGTCCGCCCCCTCGAACTCCGCCACGCCCCACCCTCGATCCGGACCGCCGGCCGCCGGGCGGCGGCCCACCGTGCTTGGCCGCAACCATCATTGACCGCGCGTCAGGTCTTGGGAAGGGTGGGGCGGCCGGTCGCCGGAGGGTGGCCCGGGGGCGGTGTGCCGGGGCGCGTCAGCTCGGGCGGTTGCGCTCGTAGACCAGGCGCAGGCCGATCAGGGTGAGCCAGGGTTCGTGGACGTCGATGCTGCCGGCCTCGCCGAGCACCAGCGGGGCCAGGCCGCCGGTGGCGATGACCTGGACGTCGTCCGGGTCCTTGGCGAGCTCGCGGGCCATCCGGTCGACCAGGCCGTCGACCTGCCCGGCGAAGCCGTAGAGGATGCCGGACTGCATGCCCTCGACGGTGTTCTTGCCGATCACGTTGCGCGGCCGGGCCAGCTCGATCTTGCGCAGCTGGGCGCCGCGGGCGCCGAGCGCCTCCACCGAGATCTCGATGCCGGGGGAGATCGCCCCGCCGACGTAGTCGCCGCGCGCGTTGATCGCGTCGAAGGTGGTCGCGGTGCCGAAGTCGACCACGATGCACGGGCCGCCGTAGAGGTGGTTGGCGGCCAGCGCGTTGACGATCCGGTCCGCGCCGACCTCCTTGGGGTTGTCCATCAGGACGTGCACCCCCGTCTTCACCCCGGGCTCCACGATCACCGCGGGGACGTCGCCGTAGTAGCGGCGGGTCACCTCGCGGAACTCGTGGAGCACCGAGGGGACGGACGAGCAGATCGCCAGGCCCTCCACCGCGGCCTCGTTGACCGCGGTGTGCGAGCCCATCAGCCCCTGCAGGAGCACCGCCAGCTCGTCGGCCGTGCGGCGCGGATCGGTGGAGATCCGCCAGTGCTCGACCACGTCCTCGCCGTCGAACAGGCCGAGCGTGGTCTGGGTGTTGCCGACGTCGATGGTGAGAAGCATGGGGTGCTTTCTGCGTGAGGGGTGATCAGTAGTGATCAGGCGCGCAGGTCAAGGCCGATGTCCAGGATCGGCGAGGAGTGCGTGAGCGCGCCCACGGCCAGGTAGTCCACACCAGTCTGGGCGACCTCGCGCGCGGTGGCCAGGGTCAGGCCGCCGGACGCCTCCAGCCTGGCCCGGCCGGCCACCAGGTCCACGGCCTCCTTCAGCCGGGGGACGGTGAAGTTGTCCAGCAGGATGAGGTCCGCCCCGGCCTCCAGCACCGGCGGGATCTGCTCCAGGGTGTCCACCTCGACCTCGACCGGCAGGTCGGGGTAGGCCGCCCGGACGGCCCGGAACGCCTCGGCGACGCCGCCGGCCGCGATCACGTGGTTGTCCTTGACCAGGGCCGCGTCGGAGAGCGCCATCCGGTGGTTGGCGCCGCCGCCGCAGCGGACCGCGTACTTCTGCAGCGCCCGCAGGCCCGGGGTGGTCTTGCGGGTGTCGCGGACCACCGCGCCGGTGCCGGCCAGCGCGTCGGCCCAGGCCCGGGTGGCGGTGGCGATGCCCGAGAGGTGGCAGAGCAGGTTGAGCGCGCTGCGCTCGGCGGTGAGCAGGTCGCGGGTGCGGCCGCGGACCGAGAGCAGCACCTGGCCGGCCTCGACCCGGTCGCCGTCCTGGACGTGGCGCTCGACCTCGAACTCCTCCTCGCAGACCAGCGAGACGACGGCCTCGGCGATCCGCAGGCCGGCCACCACGCCGGCCTCGCGGGCGGTGAAGTCGGCGGTGGCGACGGCGTCGGCCGGCACGGTGGCGACCGAGGTGACGTCCTCGCCGCCGGCGAGGTCCTCGGCCAGCGCCAGGGTGGCGACGTCCTCGACCTCGACCGGGTCCAGCCCGGCCTCCTCCAGGAGCTCGGCGAGCTGCGGGTCCAGGCCGGTCTCGTAGCCCTCGCCGTCGCCGCAGGCGCAGCCGTCGCCGCAGCCGGCCATCGGGAGTTCCTCGTGGGAGTGGGTCATGGTTCTACTGCTCCTCAGGGGTGCTGACAAGATCGCCGGAGGCGGTGAGGGTGGTGATCAGGTGGCGCTGCCAGCGGGCGTCGTCCCGCTCGGGGGAGTCCTCGCGCCAGTGGCAGCCGCGGGTCTCGTCGCGCTGGGCGGCGGCGGCGACCAGGGCGGCGGCGACCAGCAACAGGTTGGCGGCCTCCCAGGTCTCCACCCGGGGGTCGGCCGGCTTCTCCTCCGCCGCGTGCGCGTAGGCCGTCTCGGCGAGCAGCGCGAGCCCGGCGGCGGTGTCGGCCATCGAGGCGGCCGAGCGCAGGACGCCGGCGCCGCGCGACATCAGCCGCTGGATCTCGGCCCGCGCCTCGGGGGCGGGCAGCGGTACCGGGTGGGCGGCGCGCGCCGCGGCGACGTCGACGGCCCGCTCGGGCAGGTCGCCCGCCCGGTGCCGGGCGGCCAGGTCGTCGGCGATCCGCTCGGCGAAGACCAGACCCTCCAGCAGCGAGTTGGACGCCAGCCGGTTGGCGCCGTGGACGCCGGTGCAGGCGACCTCGCCGCAGGCGTACAGGCCGGGGACGGTGGTGCGGCCGGACAGGTCGGTGCGGATGCCGCCGGAGGCGTAGTGCGCCGCCGGGGCGACCGGGATCGGCTCGGTGACCGGGTCGATGCCGTGTGCGCGGCAGGAGGCGAGGATGGTCGGGAACCGGTGCTCCCACATCTCGGCGCCGAAGTGCCGCCCGTCCAGGTACATGTGCTCGGCGCCCTGGAGCTGCATCTGCCGGGTGATGGCCTTGGCGACGATGTCGCGCGGGGCGAGCTCGGCCAGCTCGTGCTGCCCGAGCATGAAGCGGGTGCCGCTCGCGTCGACCAGGTGCGCGCCCTCGCCGCGGACCGCCTCGGAGACCAGCGGCTGCTGGCCCTCGGCGTCCGGGCCGAGCCAGAGCACGGTCGGGTGGAACTGGACGAACTCCAGGTCGGTGACCTCGGCGCCGGCCCGCAGCGCGAGCGCCACGCCGTCGCCGGTGGACACCGCCGGGTTGGTGGTGGCGGAGAAGACCTGGCCCATGCCGCCGGTGGCGAGCACCACCGCGCGGGCGCGGAGGGCGCCGACGCCGTCGCGCTGGCCCTCGCCCATCACGTGCAGGGTGAGGCCGGCCGCGTTCCCGTCGGCGTCGGTGAGCAGGTCGAGCACCAGGGCGTGCTCGATCAGCTCGATGCCCGGGTCCGAGCGGACCGCCGAGACCAGGGCGCGGGAGATCTCGGCGCCGGTGGCGTCGCCGCCGGCGTGCGCTATCCGGCGGCGGTGGTGGCCGCCCTCGCGGGTGAGCAGGATCTCGCCGCCGGCGTCGCGGTCGAACGCGGCGCCGGTGGCGATCAGCCGGCGGACGGCGTCCGGGCCCTCGGTGACGAGGGTGCGCACGGCGTCCTCGTCGCAGAGGCCGGCGCCGGCCACCAGGGTGTCGTCCAGGTGCTGTTCGGGGGTGTCGCCCTCGCCCAGGGCGGCGGCGATGCCGCCCTGGGCCCAGCGGGTCGACCCGTCGTCCAGCATCGCCTTGGTGACCACCATGACCCGCAGGCCGGCCCGGCGGGCGTTGAGGGCGACGGTGAGGCCGGCCACCCCGGAGCCGACCACGACGACGTCGGTGGCGGTCGTCCAGCCGGGGCCGGGGGCGGTGAGGCGGTGGGTGACGGGCATGTCGGTCAGTGGCTCCTTCAGCGCGCGGCGGTCGGGGCCGCGTCGTGGCCACCGTACGCTCGGTCGCCGCGGAGCAGTCCAGTGCCCTCCCCGGCCTCGGCCGGGTCGCCGCCCGTGCCGGTGATCCGGTTGTGCTCGTCCACGAAGACGACCTTCGGCTCGTAGCCCTTGGCCTCGGCGGTGTCCATCTGCCCGTAGGCGATGAGTATGACGAGGTCGCCGGGGTGGACCAGGCGGGCGGCGGCGCCGTTGATGCCGATCACGCCGGAGCCGCGCGGGCCGGCGATGGTGTAGGTCTCCAGCCGGGCGCCGTTGTTGATGTCGACGATGTGGACCAGCTCGCCGGGGAGCAGGTCGGCGGCGTCGAGCAGGTCCTCGTCCACCGTGACGGAGCCGACGTAGTGCAGGTCGGCCTGGGTCACGGTGGCCCGGTGGATCTTGGACTTGAGCATGGTGCGGAGCATGGGGTCACGCCTCCTGTGAGTGCATGCCTGGAAGGGGAGCTACCGTACGTGAGCTGTGGACGGGCACCTGTCGGCCGCCGGTCGGCGGACGACCCGGTGCCTGTCGGTCGCCCGGCTAGCGGACGATGATGCGGACGTTGTCGATCAGGCGGGTGGTGCCCACCTTCGCGGCGACGGCCAGCACCGCCTCGCCCTGGAAGTCGTCCGGCGCCTCGGTGAAGTCGTGCGGATCGATCAGGGCGAGGTAGTCGAGGGTGACGCCCTCGGCGCCGTCCAGGACCGCCGCGGCGGCCTCGCGCACGGCCTTGGGGCCCTGCGCGGCCACGTCGCGGCCGGCGAACAGCGCCTCGGACAGGGCGAGCGCGTGCGCGCGGTCCTCGGCGGAGAGGTAGCGGTTGCGCGAGGACAGCGCCAGGCCGTCCTCCTCGCGGACGGTCGGCACGCCGACCACCTCGACGTCGAAGTCCAGGTCGGCCACCATCCGGCGGATGATCGCCAGCTGCTGGGCGTCCTTCTCGCCGAAGAGGGCGAAGTCCGGGTCGGTGATGTGCAGCAGCTTGGCGACCACGGTCAGCACGCCGTCGAAGTGGCCCGGCCGGGTGGTGCCCTCGAACCGCTCGCCCATCGGGCCGGCGGCCAGGCGGACCTGCGGCTGTCCGTTCGGGTAGACCTCGTCGACGGACGGCGCGAAGACCACGTCGGCGCCGTTCTCCTCGGCCAGCTTCACGTCCTCGTCCAGGCTGCGCGGGTAGCGCTCCAGGTCCTCGCCGGCGCCGAACTGCAGCGGGTTGACGAAGACGGTGACGGCGACCCGGCCGTCGCGGCCGACCTGCCGGCGGGCGGCCCGGATCAGTGCGGCGTGGCCCTCGTGGAGCGCGCCCATGGTCATCACGACCGCGTTGTCCACCGGCTGCTCGTCCGGCCAGAACGCGGCCTCGAAGTCGTCGACGGTGTGCGTGACCACGGCCCGGTGGACCTTCGGGGCGCGCTGGGCCTTTGCCGGCTGCTTGCCGCGTGCCATCAGTGGTTCTCCTCGTTCAGTACGTCCAGCAGTGCCGCCGCCGACGCTTCGTCGATCGTCCCGTGCGCGAGCGCCCGCTGGGCGGTGGCGCGGGCCATCGCCCGGTAGGCGGCCGGGATGTCGGGGGACACCGTACTGAGCTGCGCCAGGTGGCGCCGCACGGTTCCCGCGTCGCCCCGGGCGACCGGGCCGGTGAGGGCCGCGTCGCCGGAGCGCAGGCTGTTGTCCAGGGCGGCGCCGAGCAGCGGGCCGAGCAGCCGGCCGGGCTCGGCGACCCCGGCGGTGCGCAGCAGCTCCAGCGCCTGCGCGACCAGGGTGACCAGGTGGTTCGCGCCGTGGGCGAGGGCCGTGTGGTAGAGCGGCCGGACGTCCTCCGGGACCCACTCGGGCTCGCCGCCCATCTCCACCACGAGCGCCTCGGCGACCGGGCGCAGCTCCTCCGGCGCGGTCACCCCGAACGGGCAGCCGGCCAGCCGGGCCAGGTCGACGGAGGTGCCGGTGAAGGTCATCGCGGGGTGCAGGGCCAGCGGCAGCGCCCCGGCCCGGGTGGCGGGCTCCAGGACGGCGACGCCGTGCGCGCCGGAGGTGTGCACGACCAGCTGCCCGGGGCGGACGGCACCGGTCGCGGCCAGGCCGGCCACCAGGTCGGCCAGCGCGTCGTCCGGGACGGTCAGCAGGATCAGGTCGGCGGCGGCCAGGACCTGCGGCGGGGTGACGATCCGTACGCCGGGCAGCAGCGCCTCGGCGCGCCGGCGCGAGGTCGCGGAGACCCCGGAGGCGGCGACCACCCGGTGCCCGGCGAGCTGCAGCGCGGCACCCAGGGCAGGGCCGACCCGGCCGGTGCCGACCACGCCCACGGCGAGCCGGGCGGGGCGGTTGCCGGGGTCGGTCGGGTCGCCGAAGCCGTCGGCGAGCGGGGTGAAGTCTGCGCTGTCGCTTCGCTCGGTCACGGCTCGGCCCTGGTCCTCACTCTCCGTTCCGGTCCTCTTCGGGTACCGGACGCACCGGCCCATTCTACGGCCGGGCCGGCGGGCTCCCGGGCGCCCCCGTCGCGGCCGGCTTCAGTCCGAGGCGCCGGCCCGGATCAGCCCCGCCTCGTAGGCCAGGACGACGGCCTGGACCCGGTCGCGCAGGCCGAGCTTGGCCAGGATCCGGCCGACGTGGGTCTTCACGGTGGCCTCGGAGAGCACCAGCCGGGCGGCGATCTCGCCGTTCGACAGGCCCTGGGCGACCAGCAGGAAGACCTCGCGCTCGCGCTCGGTGAGCGGGCCCAGCGGGTCCGGGCCGGGCAGGTGGTGCGGGGTGGGCAGCACCTCGGCGAAGCGGTCGATCATGCGCCGGGTGGTGGTCGGCGCGACCACCGCGTCCCCGCCGTGCACTGCGCGGATCGCGGCCACCAGCTCGGTCGGCGGCACGTCCTTGAGCAGGAAGCCGCTGGCGCCGGCCTTGAGCGCGGCGAAGGCGTACTCGTCCAGGTCGAAGGTGGTGAGGATGAGCACGTGCGGGGCGTTCGGCAGCGGGCTGCCGTCCTCGGCGAGGCAGATCCGGCGGGTGGCCTGCACGCCGTCCAGCCGGGGCATCCGGACGTCCATCAGGATCACGTCCACGGCCGTGTGCTGCAGCTTCTCCAGGGCCTGCGCGCCGTCGCCGGCCTCGGCGGCGATCTCGATGTCGCCCTGCGACTGCAGGATCATCCGGAAGCCGGTGCGCAGCAGCTCCTGGTCGTCGACGAGCATCACGCGGATGGTCAAGGGGGTCTCCTGGTTCGTGGGGAGCGGCGCGGTTCGGGCGCGGTTCAGTGGGCCGCCTTGAGCGGCAGGACGGCGCGGATCCGGAAGCCGCCGCCGGGGCGGGGCCCGATGTCCAGGCTGCCGCTGACCATGCCGACCCGCTCGCGCATGCCGATCAGGCCGTGGCCCAGGCCGTCGGTGCCGCCGCCGGCCAGCTGCTCGTCGGTGGTGCCGCGGCCGTCGTCCTCGATCAGGACGGCCAGCTCGCGCTCGCCGAAGTCGACCGCGACCCGGGCGTGCACGTCCGGGCCGCCGTGCTTGCGGACGTTGGTCAGCGCCTCCTGGACGATCCGGTACACGGTCAGCTCGACGCCGCGGGGCAGCTCGCGCGGGGTGCCGGAGGTGGCGAAGTCCACCGGGAGGCCGGCCGTGCGGACCTGGTCCAGCAGCTCGGGCAGCTCCTCGACGCCCGGCTGCGGCACGTACTCCTCGGCGTTGGTGTCGGAGGTGCGCAGCACGCCGAGCAGGCGGCGCATCTCGACCAGCGCCTGGCGGCCGGTGGAGGCGATGGTGCCCAGCGCCTCCTTGGCCTGCTGCGGGGAGTTCTCCAGCACGTAGGCGGCGCCGTCGGCCTGGACGATCATGACCGAGACGTTGTGCGCGACCACGTCGTGCAGTTCGCGGGCGATCCGCGCGCGCTCGGCGGCGACCGCCACCTTGGCCTGGGCGTCGCGCTCGCGCTCCAGCCGGGCGGCGCGGTCCTCCAGCTCGACCAGGTAGGCGCGGCGCACCCGGGTGAGCCGGCCCCACGCCCAGCAGAGGATGAACGGGGTCGACATCAGGGCGGAGATCAGCAGGAACTCCGCCGTGCTGCGGTGCTGCCCGTGCCAGATGCCCTCGTCGTCGGTGTAGCCGGACGGGAAGCGCACCAGGGTCAGCGGCCCCGCCAGCAGGCTTCCGGCCAGGCAGAGCCGCGAGGTCCAGGCCGTGCCGAAGGCGGCGCCGGTGTAGGCGAAGACCAGGTAGCCGATGCTGGACGCGGCGACCGGGACGCCGAGCGCGACCTGCAGCAGCCCGACCCCGCCGGCCAGGTAGACGGTGAGGTCCGGCAGCTTGCGGCGGAACACCATCAGCAGCGGGATGACCAGGGCGATGACGTAGTGGACGCCGAGCCGCCAGCCCTCCGCGGAGGTGCTGTCCGGGAGGACGCTGAAGAAGAGCACCAGCGACGCCCAGGCGGAGTCGACCACCATGGGGTGACGGCGGAGCCAGGCGTTGAGTCGATGCACGTCTCAAGCCTAGGCAGTCGCGCAGCGTGTCCAGGTCCGCCGGGAGGGCGATCCGTCCTACTCCCTAGGTCGGAGATCACCCGTCGTCGGTTGGGAGGGCCGCCCCCGGGGCCGGTAGCGTCCCGCTCCGTGGATTGGATGCGGTGGCGGCCCGCCATGGAACAGGCCCTGTACGACCCGGACGGCGGCTTCTACCGCAGGCCGGAGGGGCCGGCCGGGCACTTCCGGACCTCGGTGCACGCCTCCCCGCTGTTCGCCCGCGCGGTGGCCCGGCTCCTGCGCGAGGTCGATGCGGCCCTCGGTCGTCCGGAGGAGCTGGCCTTCGTGGACGTCGGGGCCGGCCGCGGCGAGCTGACGGCCGGCGTCCTGGCCGGGCTGCCGGCGGACGTGCGGGACCGGCTGCGCCCCTACGCGGTGGAGCTGGCCGCCCGGCCGGACGGGCTGCCGTCCGAAGTCCTGTGGACGGACGCGGTGCCGCGCGGCGTCACCGGGCTGCTGTTCGCCAACGAGTGGCTGGACAACGTGCCGCTGGACACCGGCGAGGTCGACGACGACGGGGTGCTGCGCTACGTCGAGGTGGACACCGCGACCGGTGCGGAGCGCCTCGGCGACCCGGTCACCGCCGCGGACGCGGCCTGGGCCGCCCGCTGGTGGCCGGCCGACCGACCCGGCGACGCCGTGGAGTTCGGCGGCCCCCGGGACGCCGCCTGGGCGCACGCGGTGGCCGGGCTGGAGCGCGGGCTTGCCGTCGCCGTCGACTACGGGCACATCGCCGCCCGCCGCCCGCTGCTCGCCACCCGGGCCGGATTCCGCTCCGGCCGTGAGGTGGCCCCGGTGCCGGACGGCTCCTGCGACGTCACCGCGCACGTGGCGCTGGACTCGATCGCCGTCCCCGTCCTCCACAGCCTGTGGACGACGCAGCGGGACGCTCTGCGCGCGCTCGGGGTGAGCGGCGCCCGCCCGTCGCTGGCGCTGGCCTCCACCGACCCGGCGGCCTACCTGCGGGCGCTCGGCGGCGCCGGCGAGGGGGCCGAGCTGACCGATCCGGCAGGTCTGGGCGCCTTCGGCTGGCTCGCGCAGACCGTCCGCATGCCGGTACCGGCGAGCCTGGAGCCCCTGCCGGGATGGCAGACTCTGGGGTCATGAGGGAGACCACGGTCGGCATCGGGGCGGGAGCCGAGAACTTCACCGGTACGGCGGGCAGCACCGACATGGTGCTCAACATCGGCCCGCAGCACCCCGCCACCCACGGCGTGCTGCGCCTGCGGCTGGTGCTGGACGGCGAGCGCATCGTGACCGCGGAGCCGGTGATCGGCTACATGCACCGCGGCGCGGAGAAGCTGTTCGAGGCCCGCGACTACCGGCAGATCATCATGCTGGCGAACCGGCACGACTGGCTCTCGGCCTTCTCCAACGAGCTCGGCGTGGTGCTGGGCGTCGAGCGGATGCTCGGTATGGAGGTGCCGGAGCGGGCGGTCTGGATCCGCACCCTGCTCGCCGAGCTGAACCGGGTGCTCAACCACCTGATGTTCCTCGGCTCCTACCCGCTGGAGCTGGGCGGGATCACCCCGATCTTCCACGCCTTCTCCGGCCGCGAGGACCTCCAGCACGTGCTGGAGGAGGCCTCCGGCGGCCGGATGCACTACATGTTCAACCGGGTCGGCGGTCTCAAGGAGGACCTGCCGGCCGGCTGGCTCGGCCGGGTCCGCGCGGCGGTCGCCGTCGTCCGCTCCCAGCTGCCGGTCTTCGAGGAGCTCGTCCTCGGCAACGAGATCTTCCGCGCCCGCACCGCCGGCGTGGGCGTGCTCACCCGGGAGCACGCCGAGGCGTACGGCGTCAGCGGCCCGATCGCGCGCGCCAGCGGGCTCGACTTCGACCTGCGCCGCGACGAGCCCTACCTCGCGTACGGCTCCGAGGAGCTGCGGCAGGTGCTCACCGTCGTCACCCGCGAGGAGGGCGACTGCCTGGCCCGGTTCGAGTGCCTGCTGGAGCAGACGGTCAACTCGCTGGACCTGGCCGACGCCTGCCTGGACAAGCTGGCCGGGCTCGCGCCCGGGCCGGTCAACCTGCGGCTGCCCAAGGTGCTCAAGGCCCCCGAGGGCAGCACCTACGCCTGGACCGAGAACCCGCTCGGGGTGAACGGCTACTACCTGGTGTCGCGCGGGGACAAGACGCCGTGGCGGCTCAAGCTCCGCTCGGCGTCCTTCAACAACATCCAGGCGCTGGCCGAGCTGCTGCCCGGCACCCTGGTCGCCGACATGGTGGCGATCCTGGGCTCGATGTTCTTCGTCGTCGGGGACATCGACAAGTAGCCGACGGCGCCGGGGGTCGACCCGCGGCGCCGGGGGACGCCCCGGTTCGCCGCTGAGGGGCCGACGCGTGGCGCCGGCCCCGGGCCCCCGGGACGGCTACTGCGCCTTCCGGCCGGCCTTCTTCGCCGGGTCCGCCGGGTGCGGCGCGAGCCGGCGGTCGCCCTTGGCGGCGATCCGCTGCTCGCAGAGCCCCACCAGCACCTCGTACGCCGCCGCGCCCATCAGCTCGGTGAGCTCGGGGCGGTAGCTGACGTAGACCGGGTCGGCGCCCTGGTGCGCCTCCGGGCTGCCGGTGCACCACCAGTGCAGGTCGTGGCCGCCCGGGCCCCAGCCGCGGCGGTCGTACTCGCCGATGGTGACCTGCAGGTAGCGGGTGTCGTCCGGGCGGTCGATCCAGTCGTAGGTGCGGCGGATCGGCAGCTGCCAGCAGACGTCCGGCTTGGTCTCCAGCGGCTCCCGGCCGTCCTTGAGCGCCAGCGCGTGCAGCGCGCAGCCGGCGCCGCCGGCGAAGCCGGGGCTGTTCACGAAGATGCAGGCGCCGCCCACCCGGCGGGTCTGCCGGTCGCCGTCCTCGTCGAGCATGGTGATGCCGCCGTCGGTCCTGATCCGGCCGTCGGCGTCGGTGCCGTGCGCGAAGTTCTCCCAGAGCTCGGGGGTGAGCCGGGCGGCGTGGCCGGTCACCCGCTGCTCGTCCTCCTCGTCCGAGTAGTGCGCGCCGAGCGTGCAGCAGCCGTCCGACTCGCCCCGGCCCTCGCGGATGCCGTGGCAGCCCTGGCCGAAGATGCAGGACCACCGGGAGGTCAGCCAGGTGAGGTCGCAGCGGAAGACCTGCTCCTCGTCGTCGGGGTCGGCGAACTCGACCCAGGCGCGCGGGAAGTCGAGCGGGACCTCGGTACGCAGGGTGGGCATCGCGAGGTCGACCGCGGTGGAACCGGCCTTGGACTTCTTCTTGGACGTGTCTGCTGCTGCCACCCGGCAAGGGTAGAGCCTCGGCGGAGGTGTGAACCGCCCGTGGCGTGGGCATTTACGGCGATTTCACCGGGTGGTGGCCGGGCCGCACGGACGGTGACGGAGTGAAGGCGGGGTGAAGAGGTCGCCCGCGCGCTGCGGGCCGCCCCGCGGCTCGCCCTAGGATGGCGGCCGGTCCGCTACGGGGAGGTACGGGGATGGCCGGCGGCAGCAGCAGCGGGGGCGACGGAGGCGGCTCGTTCGTCCTCAAGCCATGGGAACTGCACGGTGAGGGGCGGGAGTTCGAGAAGATCTCGGCGGACTTCGGCAAGGCGGCCGGTGCCCTGGAACAGGGCCTCGCCGCGCTCGGCACGCCGTGGGGGCAGGACCGGCCGGGCAGCGGGTTCGCCGCCGCCTACCGGGAGGCACAGGGCGGGCTGATCGGCGGCCTGCGCGGGCTGGCCGGCGGGCTCGGCCGGGTCGGAACCGGGCTGCACACCATGGCCGAGCGGACCGCCGACGCCGAGACCTCGGCCGCGGCCGGATTCGGCGGAGCGGCGCGCCCGGGCGCAACCCCGGTGCCCGCCCGGACCGTCCCCCACAAGGACGTGTCGGCCTGACGCCGGAACCGTCCGGCCTTTCCACGCCGGCGGCCCGCTGAGGAGCCGCACGGCGAAGTCCGCATCACGGACGTCCGCCCGCCCGGCTTCCGCACCCCGGAGGCCCGCGCCGGGGGTCCGCACGTCGAAGGGGGAAGCGCGTGTCCCGGAAGCTGCCCGAGGAACTGGCCCCGGTCCTGGCCCGGACCGGTCACCGGTGGCCGCAGGCCGACGAGGACGGCCTGCGCAAGGCGGCCGGGCTCTGGCGCGAGTTCGGGACGGAGGCGGAACGCCTCGGCAAGCGGGGCGGGGACTCCGCCAAGCGCATCACCGCGGAGAACTCCGGTCGCGCGGTGGACGCCTTCGAGGCCTACTGGCGGGCGTTCAGCGGCAGCGGCAAGGGCCACCTGGACGACGCCCACTCCGCCGCCGGCCTGGTCGCCGGCGCCTTCGACCAGGCCGCCCGGGCCGTCGACTCCTGCAAGGCCGACATCGTGGCCGCCCTCAACGAGCTGGCGGCCGAGCTGAAGCAGGCCGAGGAGCAGGCCGCCCGGGCCAAGGCCGCCGCCGCCCAGGTCGCCGCCGCCACCGGGGGCGGGGACGCCGGGGGCGGGATCTTCGGCGGGCTGCGCCGGGGCGCCAACGCCGTCGCCGAGGGGCTGCGGCAGACCGCCTCCGAGACGGTCGCCGAGGCCGCGGCGGCGCTGGCGGTCGAGGGCGCCCGGCTGAAGATCGGCGGGCTGCTGGACGAGCTCGGCCGCGCCATGAAGGACGGTCTGAGCGGCGCGCTCAAGGAGCCCGCGGTGGTCGCGGTGCTGCGCCTCGGTCCCGGCGGCGGTCCCGGCGGGGTGCGCCCGGCGTCGTTCACCGGCCCCGGCGGGGCCTTCGACCCGGTGGCCGCCGGGCTGCCCGCCGTGCTCGGCGAGCCCGGCGTCCTGGGGGCGGGCGGCGGCGCGGGCCTGGCGGTGGTGCTCGGCAAGGACGGCAGGCCGCTGGTCGGCGAGGACGGCCGGCCCGTGGTCGGCGTGCCCGGGCTCGCGGTCAAGCTCGACGAGGCCGGCCGCCCGGTGCTGGACGAGCACGGCGACCCGGTCATCCTCCGGCCCGACGGCACCCCGGTGACGGACGCCGACGGGCTGCTCGTGGTCAAGGGCGCGGACGGCCGGCCGGTGGTCGGCGTGGAGGACCTCACGGTCAAGCTGGACGAGCAGGGGCAGCCGCTGCTCGGCAAGGACGGCCGCCCGGTGGTGCTGGGCAAGGACGGCAAGGAGGTCGCGGGCCTCCCGCTGGCCGACCCGGCGGGCGGCGGCCGCGGCGGGCACCCGCTGGACGGCAGGCCCGGCGGCCCGCTCGCCGACGGCCCCGGCGCCGTGCTGCCGGGCACGCCCGGGGCCCCGGTCGCACCCGGCTCGGTGGTGCGCGGGGCCGGCCCGGACGACGTGGTGATCATGCCGGCGCCGGACGGTGACGGGCACGGCCGCCCCGGCGGCCCCGGTGGCGGGCCGGAGCAGGCCGACGACGGCGGTCGGGGCCCGGTGCGGACCGGGCCGGTGAACGGCGGCGGCGACTGGTCGCCGCCCGCCCACCCGGAGGCGCCCTCCCGCCCCGCCGGCCCGGCGCACCACGGCGGGGACGGCGGTTCCGGCTCCGGCTCGGGCGGCAACGGCTCGGTGGCGGCCGGCTGGTCCGGCCCGGCCGACGGTGACTACCACCTGGCGCCCGCCGGCCCGGCTCCGCACGGCGGTGGCGGTGGTGGTGGTGGCGGCCCGGTCACGGTCCGGACCGACTCCGTCCTCGCGCCGCCCGCGCCCCCGGCGGCACCGGCCTGGTCGCCGTCCGGGCCGGAGGCGCCGACGGGCGGCGGCGGCCCCGGCGGCCCGGCCCCCGGCGGCTCCTCGTACAGCGCTCCTTCCTACGGCGGCACCTTCAGCGTGCCGGGCGGCGGCTCCGGGCCGGTGGCCACCGGCCCGGTCGGCCCCGGCCCGCTGGTCGGCGGGCACCCCGGCTACGGCGCCGGACCCGCGGCCGCCGGACACGGACCGGCCCCGTTCGGCAACGGCATCGGCCCCGGCGCCGCGGCCGGCGCTGCGGGCCCGGCGGGCCTGGTCGCCGTCCCGGGCGGCCCGGTCACCGGGTCGGCCCCGGCCCCCGGCGCCGCCGGCACGCCCGGCGCGCCCGGTGCGGCGGCCCCCGGCCAGCACGCGCAGACCGAGCCGCGGCCGGGCGCCGGCACCGGCGGCCCCCGTGCGACCACCGGAGCCCCGCACCCCGTCCCCGCCCCCGGCCCGCTGGTCGTACCGCCCCCGGCGGCCCCGCCGGTGGCCGGCCCCGGCCCCGGCGCCGCCCGCCCGGAGCTCCACCCCGGCGACCACCGGCGCCGCCCCGACGGCTCCCCGGCCGAGGGCGAGACCGGCCTCGCCTGGGCGGCCGTCCCGGTCGCCACCGCCCACGCGATGGCCCTGCAGCTCGCGCTGCGCGCCCGCCGCGGCACCACCGCGGACGAGCCGGTCGCCCGGCTGCGGACCATCGCCGACAGCCGCCCGTACGGCCTGCCCGGAGGGCTCGGCCCGGTCGACCCCGAGCACCAGCGCGAGATCGAGCGCCGGGCGCCCCGGGACGGCGAGGGCCTGGCCCTGCGCCACCCCGACCCGGCGGCCGGCGGCTGGGCCGAGGTGGTCAACGACGGCGGTCACCGCGAGCCGGGGCGGCCCAACAACAGCCTGGAGATCGCGCTCTCCGCGGTCGAGACCTTCACCGGCCGGCCGACCTGCGCCGCCCCGCGCATCCCCACCGAGGGCGACGCCGGCGAGCGCGGCGGCCGCGACCGCGCCGAGCGCGAACTCGGCGCGCCGTTCCGCGACCTCGGCGACGGCGGGCCGGCCTTCGGCCGGCTGGCCGACGAGCTGAAGCGGGCCGGCCACGGCTCCCAGGCGGTGCTGCTCACCCTGGACGGTTTCGGCCGTCCGCACGCCTGGAACGCGGTGAACCACAAGGACGCCGTCACCTACCTGGACCACCAGGTCGGCCGCCGGGGCGGCGCGCCGCTGCACGACGCCGTCGGCGGGCTCTGGGCGATCGCCCTGGACCCCGACGGCCGTCCGCTCGACCTGACCGGGCGCCGGTCCGGGGCCCTCCCGGCCCCGGCCCCGGCCGCGGCCCCCGAGCCCGTCGCGAGCACCGCTCCGTGACGATCCGTCCGACCGCCGCCCGGACGGCCGGGCGGGAACGGCTCACGCCCCCCGCCCGCCGCCCGGTGACGCCGCGTCCGGCGGCCCCGGCCCGGCGCGGACGGGCCGGCGCCCGCGTGGCATCCTGTCTGCCGGCCCGCGGGGCCCCCGGGCACCGCCCGCCGCCCGCCGGCCCGCCGCCCGCCCGCTTCCTCCCCCCTCGCGCCGATGCAAGGAGCACCACCTCGTGACCACCCGCGCGCAGGCGATCGAGGCCGCGCACCGCTGGATCAACGGCGAGCTGCCCAGCGCCTCGGCCGACGGCTCGACCGGGGCGAGGCGGGTGCACTCCCACGAGTTCGACCTCGGCTGGGTGCTCTGGGCGGAGCCCTCGCCGGTGCGGGTGGACCCGCTGACCGGCGAGCGGCGCGCCCCCGAGGAGGTGGGCGCGGCCTGCGCGGTGGTGGACCGTGCGACCGGCCGCTTCACCGTCTGGCCCTCGGTGCCGGTGGACGAGGTGGTCACCCTCTACCGGGACTTCCTGGGCGCGGGCGCCCACGACCCCGGCCTGCCGCCGGCCACCGGCCGGGGCACCCGGGCCGAGCTGACCTACCGCGACGCCCTCGGCGAGCCGCGCTCGCTCGCGCTGCGCTCGGCGCCCGGTCTGCCGCACCCGGCGCTGCGCGGCTGGTGGTGGCTGCGCGAGCAGGGCGTGCGGGCCGAGGACGTGCTCGCCGTCCACACCGACCTGCGGCTGTCCGCGCTCCCCGGCGGCTACTGGGCCCATGCGCTGGCCGCCGAACTGCCGGGCGTCCGGGTCGGGTTCGACCTGCCCTACGGGCCGCGCTTCGACCACCGGGCGGCGGCTGTGCGCGCCCTGCCCGCGGATCCGGACGGCCCGGCCCGCAACCGGGTGCCGTTCCCGCGCGGAGCCGCGCCGGGCCCGGCCCGGCCGGACGGGGCCCCATCGGGTGAGGTCCGTTCGGGTGGGGAGCCGACGCCCGGGGAGCCGACGGACCGGGCGCTGGCCGACCGGCTGGTGGAGCGGTTCGGCGCCGGCGGCGTCCGGCGCTTCGACCCGGCGGACCTCGCCCGCGCCGACCTGCCCGAGGCCACCGCCCGGGTGCTGCGGGACATCGGTGTGCCGGTGGCCGTCGAGGGCTTCTTCGGACTGCACCACCCCGGGCCGGACGCGATAGCCGACGGCACCCGGGCCGGCAGCGTGCTCCCGCCGCTGGCCGCCCACCTGGCGGAGGCCGGGCGCGGCACCCGGGTGGCCGAGCGGGAGCGCCTGGCGCTGGCGCCGCAGCTGCTGCTCGGCACCGACGGCTGGGCGCTGATCACCGTGGACACCGCCTGCGGCGCCGTCCGCGCGGTCGACCCCGACTACGCCACCGCCCGGCACTGCAACGACGGCGCGGCGTCCTTCGTCCGCTGCCTGGCCCTGTTCGACGAGCGCCTGCCCGGTCTGCGCGGGCTCGACCCGCGGGCGGCCGGCGCCGCGGTGGACGCGCTGCAGCGCGAGCTGGCGGCGATCGACCCGACCGTCTTCGACGACCCGGAGAACTGGTGGGCCGTCATCGTCGAGCAGCTCTGGGACGGCCTGCTGTGAGCGCGGCCCCGGTCGGCCGGGCCACCGGCACCCGGCGGGCGCCGGTCCGCCGGCGCGTCCGGGTGATCTGCGGTGCGTCGCGGCCGGGGCACGCCGAGCGACGGGCGCAGGCTGAGGGGAACCGACCGTACTGTCGGGTTGTCAGATCATAGTGACGACACTTCGCTGACCCGTCGACCGTTCCCCGAGCGCCGCACCCGCGGCCGTCCGAACCAGAGCTGGAGCCCCGCGCCGTGACCGCCTCGCCCCGCGCCGCCACCCGCACGGCCGCGCTCGCCGCCGCCCTCGCGGTGCTGGCCGCGGGCTGTGCGGCCGCCCCCGGCCTGCACGCCCGCCCGGCCGCCGCCCAGCCGGTCTGCGCCGGACCCGCGGTGATCGGCCACCGCGGCTCGCCGCTCGACGCCCCCGAGAACACCATGGCCTCCTTCGAGACGGCCCTGCGGCAGGGCGCCGACTGGCTGGAGACCGACGTCCAGACCACCAAGGACGGCGTCCCGGTGCTGATGCACGACGCGACGGTGGACCGCACCACCAACGGCAAGGGCGCGGTCGCCGACCTCACCGCCGCCGAGGTGGCCGCCCTGCGGGTGACCGTCGGCCCCGGGCCGGACGAGCCGGTGCCGACCCTGGACCAGCTGCTGGAGCGGCTCGCCGGCAGCAGCGTGACGCTGCTGATGGAGATCAAGTGGCAGCGGGCCGAGGACGTCACCCGGATCGCCCGGATCGCCGCCGGCAGCGGCGCCCACGTCTTCCTCTACTCCTTCTCCGCGGAGCACCTGCGGCAGGCCCACGCGGCCGCCCCCGACCTCCCGGTGGTGCTGATCCAGGGGGCCTCGTTCGCCGAGGACCCGGGCGACCTGCCGCTGCACGGCATCGCCCTGGACGCCACCCTGGCCACCGCCTCCCGGATCGCCGCCGAGCGCAAGGCCGGCCGCGAGGTCTACGTCTGGACGCTGGACGACGAGGACTCCTGGCAGCTGATGACCGAGCGCTCCGCCGACGGGCTGATCACCGACGCCCCCGGCCGGGCCCGCCGCTGGGCGGACGCCAACTGCCGCACCGAGCGTCCGGTGGCCCCGCGCGGCGCCCGCGCGCACTGAGGCTCCCCCCCCGGCGGCCCGGCGCCGCGGGCCGACCGGCGCTCCGGCCGACCGGCGCGGACCAGCGCGAATACCGGAGTAGTCGATTTCCCGCCGGGGCGGATCGCGTAGCGTGGAGGGTTATGCGACTCGGTGTGCTCGACGTAGGTTCCAACACGGTCCACTTCCTGGTGGTGGACGCCCACCCCGGGGCCGCCCCGCTGCCCGCTTACTCGCACAAGGCCGAGCTGCGGCTGGCCGAACTCCTCGACGAGGAGGGCGGCATAAGCGAGCCGGGCGTGGCGAAGCTGATCGACATGGTCTCCTCCTCGCTGCGGGTCGCCGAGGACAAGGGCGTCGTCGACATACTGCCGTTCGCCACCTCCGCGGTCCGCGAGGCCGCCAACGGCGAGGAGGTGCTCGCCCGGGTCGCCGCCGAGACCGGCGTCGAGCTCCGGGTGCTCTCCGGGCAGGACGAGGCCCGGCTCACCTTCCTCGCCGTCCGCCGCTGGTTCGGCTGGTCCTCCGGACGGCTGCTCAACCTCGACATCGGCGGCGGCTCGCTGGAGATCGCCTGCGGGCTGGACGAGCAGCCCGACGTCGCCTGCTCGCTGCCGCTCGGCGCCGGGCGGCTCACCGGCGGCTGGCTGCCCGGCGACGTCGCCGACCCGGAGCACCTGCGCGGGCTCAGACGCCACATCCGCGCCGAGATGGCCACCGTCGTCGGCGAGATCTCCCGGCTCGGCCCGCCGGACCACGCCGTCGCCACCTCCAAGACCTTCAAGCAGCTGGCCCGGATGACCGGCGCGGCCCCCGCGGACGCCGGCCCGTACGCCGACCGGCGGCTCACCCGCAGCGGCCTCTCCGCCTGGCTGCCCCGGCTCTCCGGGATGACCGTCGCGGAACGGGCGCAGATCCCGGGCGTCTCCGAGGGCCGGGCCAAGCAGCTGCTGGCCGGCGCCCTGGTCGCCGACGCGGCGATGGACCTCTTCGGCCTGGAGGAGCTGGACATCTGCCCCTGGGCGCTGCGCGAGGGCATCATCCTGCGCCGCCTGGACGCCATGGACAGCCCCGCCGACCGCCGCAGCCCGGCCCTCACCACCTGAGGGCCGCTCCCCGTTCCGGGCGCGGTCCGCTTACGCTGTCTCCCGTGGCGCAACCAGCGGACGAGGACGGGACGCAGGAGGGCCGGGCACCCGGGGACGGGCAGCCGCGGCCGGACGGCCCGCGCCGCGCACGCCGCACCGGCGGTCAGGACCGGGACGGCGGGGCGGCCGGCCGCCCCCGTGCGCTGGGCAAGGCCGTGCAGGCGGTCCAGGGCGTCCGGGCGGCCAGGACCGCGGCCGCGGGCAAGGGCGGGCCCGCCCCGGACGGCGCCGCCGGACCGGGCCCGGAGCAGCGGCCCGCCGGGACGCCCGCCGAGCCGGCCGAGCGTGCCGGGCCCGGGAAGACCGCGAAGAGCGCCAAGACCGCGAAGCCCGCCAAGAGAGCCAAGACCGCGAAGACCGCCAAGTCGGCCAAGACCGCCAAGAGCGCTGCGAAGACGGCCGCCGAGGCCGCGGCGGAGACCGCCCCGCGGACCGGGGCGAAGGCCGCCCCGAACGCCGGCCCCGAGCCCGGGGCGAGGGCCGCACGCAAGACCGCCCGCAAGGCGGCCCGGCAGGCCCCGGCCGCCACCCCGGCCACCCCCGCCACCCCGCCCGCGGCCGACCAGCCCGCTCGGGAGAAGCGGACCGCCCGCGCGGCCGGCGCCGCCAAGGCCGCCGTCCAGTCCGTGCGGTCCGTCAAGGCGGCCCGCCAGGCCGCCGCCCGGACCGCCCCGCTGCTGCGCACCACCGACCGCCTGGTGCTGCCTCCGCACCCGTCCCTGCACATCCCCGACACCAAGGTCGCCCTCTCCACCGCCTCGGTCTACCCGGCCAACACCGCGGTCGGCTTCGAGCTGGCCGCCAAGCTCGGGTACGACGGCGTCGAGGTGATGGTCTGGAACGACCCGGTCAGCCAGGACATCGAGGCGCTGCGCCGGCTCTCCGACGCCCACGGCATGCCGATCCTGGCCGTGCACGCGCCCTGCCTGCTGATCACCCAGCGGGTCTGGAGCACCGACCCGTGGACCAAGCTGGTCCGCGCCCGGGCCGCCGCCGAGAAGCTCGGCGCGAGCGCCGTCGTCGTGCACCCGCCGTTCCGCTGGCAGCGCCAGTACGCCCGCGAGTTCGTCGAGGGCATCGAGCGCATGGCGGGCGAGACCGACGTCCGCTTCGCCGTCGAGAACATGTACCCCTGGCGCTACCGCGACCGCGAGATGCTGGCCTACGCCCCCGGCTGGGACGTCACGGACGAGGAGTACCGGCACTTCACCATCGACCTCTCGCATGCCGCCACCTCCCGGATCGACGCGCTCGCCATGGTCGACCGGATGGGCGACCGGCTCGCCCACATCCACCTCGCCGACGGCAGCGGCTCCGGCAAGGACGAGCACCTGATCCCCGGCCGCGGCAAGCAGCCCTGCGCCGAGCTGCTGGAACACCTCGCCCGGACCGGCTTCGACGGCCACGTGGTGCTGGAGGTCAACACCCGCCGCTCCGCGTCCCCCGCCGAACGCGAGGCCGACCTGGCCGAGGCGCTCGCCTTCACCCGGCTCCACCTGGCGACCCCGGCGCGCGTACGCTGAGTGCGAACTGCCTTGCAGAGGGGGAGACATGACGGAGCAACGGGACTACCGGGAGCTCGCCGGATCGTTCGGATCGGTGGCGTCGGAGTACGACCGGGCGCGGCCGACCTACCCGGAGGAGCTGTTCGACGAGCTGGAGCGGCTGGCGGGCCGGCCGCTCAAGGGCGCCCGGGTGCTGGACGTCGGCGCCGGGACGGGCATCGCCACCCGCCTGCTGGCCGCCCGCGGCGCCGCCGTGGTCGCGGTGGAGCCGAGCGACGGGATGGGCGCGCAGTTCCTGGCGAGCAGCCCCGGCCTGCCGCTGGTGCGCGGCAGCGGTGACGAGCTCCCGTTCCACGACGACTCCGCCGACCTCGTCACCTACGCCCAGGCCTTCCACTGGACCCGCGCCGAGCGCTCGATCCCCGAGGCGATCCGGGTGCTGCGGCCCGGCGGTGCCCTCGCCACCTTCTGGAACGTGAAGGACAGCGGCGTCCCGTGGGTCCGGGCGATGGGCGAGCGGCTGGCCGCGGCGCTGCCGGAGACGTACCACGGCTACGGGGCCGTCAACGAGATCGTCGGGCACCTCGCCCCGTTCGGGCTGCGGACCGGCACCGCCGTGATCCGCTGGGAGCGCCGGGTCACCGTGGACCACGTGATCACCGACCTCACGTCCCGCTCCTACCTCGCCGCCCTCGACCCCGAGCGGCGCGAGCCGCTGCTGGCCGTCGAGCGCGACGCGCTGCTGGCGGAGTTCCCGGACGGCTGGGTGGTCGAGCCCTACGTGCTGGACCTCACCGTCGCGATCACCCCGGGCTGACGCCTCCGGGCCGACGCCTCCGGGCCGACTCGGCCCGGCCGACGCGTCGGCCCGACGCCTCGGGGCGGACCGGCGCCGCGTCCTGACCGCATCGCGGACGTGGCGCTCGCCGCCCGGACGGCGGGCGTAGGCTCGACAGACACAGCGGTTCCGCGCCCTCCTTGCCGAGCGGGACCGCCGGTCAGCCCCCGAAGGAGTGGAGCACAGTGCCCGAGCTGAGGTCCCGTACGGTCACCCACGGTCGCAACATGGCAGGCGCCCGGGCGCTTCTCCGGGCCGCCGGCGTAGCCCGCGAGGACTTCGGCAAGCCGATCATCGCGGTGGCCAACTCCTTCACCGAGTTCGTCCCCGGTCACACCCACCTCCAGCCGGTCGGCCGGATCGTCTCCGAGGCGATCAAGCAGGCGGGCGGCATCCCGCGGGAGTTCAACACCATCGCCGTCGACGACGGCATCGCGATGGGCCACGGCGGCATGCTCTACTCGCTGCCCTCGCGCGACCTGATCGCCGACTCCGTGGAGTACATGGTCAACGCGCACTGCGCCGACGCCCTGATCTGCATCTCCAACTGCGACAAGATCACCCCCGGCATGCTGATGGCCGCGCTGCGGCTCGACATCCCGACCGTCTTCGTCTCCGGCGGCCCGATGGAGGCCGGCAAGGCCACCCTGGTCGACGGCACCGTCCGCAAGCTCGACCTGGTCGACGCGATCTCCCAGGCGGTGAACGAGAACGTCTCCGACGAGGACATCGCGATCATCGAGGAGAACGCCTGTCCCACCTGCGGCTCCTGCTCGGGGATGTTCACCGCCAACTCGATGAACTGCCTGACCGAGGCGATCGGCCTCTCGCTGCCCGGCAACGGCTCGGTGCTCGCCACCCACACCGCCCGCCGGGCGCTGTACGAGCGGGCCGGGCGGACCGTGGTCGAGATCGCCGACCGCCACTACGGCCAGGACGACCACTCGGTCCTGCCGCGCTCGATCGCCACCCGCGCCGCCTTCGAGAACGCCATGGCGCTGGACATCGCGATGGGCGGCTCCACCAACACGATCCTGCACCTGCTCGCCGCCGCCCAGGAGGCCGAGCTGGACTTCGACATGCGGGCCATCGACGCCATCTCCCGCAAGGTGCCCTGCCTCTCCAAGGTCGCGCCGAACGGCTCGTACTACATGGAGGACGTGCACCGGGCCGGCGGCATCCCCGCGATCCTCGGCGAGCTCTACCGCGGCGGGCTGCTCAACGAGGACGTGCACACCGTCCACTCCGACTCGCTCGCCGAGTGGCTCAAGACCTGGGACGTCCGCGGCGGCTCGCCGTCCGCCGAGGCCGTCGAGCTCTGGCACGCGGCCCCCGGCTGCGTCCGCTCCGCCGAGGCCTTCTCGCAGTCCGAGCGCTGGGAGTCCCTGGACACCGACGCGGCCAAGGGCTGCATCCGCAGCGTCGAGCACGCCTACTCGGTCGAGGGCGGCCTGGCCGTGCTCTACGGCAACCTCGCCGAGGACGGCTGCATCGTGAAGACCGCCGGCGTGGACGAGTCGATCTGGACCTTCAGCGGCCCGGCCGTCGTGGTCGAGTCGCAGGAGGACGCCGTCGACGCGATCCTCACCAAGCGGGTCAAGGAGGGCGACGTCGTCGTCATCCGCTACGAGGGCCCCAAGGGCGGCCCGGGCATGCAGGAGATGCTCTACCCGACGTCCTTCCTCAAGGGCCGCGGCCTCGGCAAGGCCTGCGCGCTCGTCACCGACGGCCGCTTCTCCGGCGGCACCTCGGGCCTGTCGATCGGCCACGCCTCGCCGGAGGCCGCCTCCGGCGGCATCATCGCCCTGGTGGAGGACGGCGACACCATCGCCATCGACATCCCCGGCCGGAAGATCTCCCTGGAGGTCTCCTTCGAGGAGCTGCACGAGCGCCGGCTGAAGCTGGAGGCCGAGGGCGGCTACCGGCCGAAGAAGCGCGACCGCCAGGTCAGCCAGGCCCTGCGCGCCTACGCCGCGATGGCCACCTCCGCCGACAAGGGCGCCGTCCGGGACGTCGGCAAGCTCGGCTGACGACCTCGGCACACCCGGGCGCGCGGTGCGCCCGGTGGCCGCCGGAGGAGCCGTCCCGCCCGCCGGGACGGCTCCTCCGGCGTGCTCCGGCGGTTCCTTCCGGCCGCCGCCCGCCGGTGGTCGCGGCCGTTCGCCGGTGTCGCGGGGCGCCGGGTGATAATCGGCCGTGTGACCGAGCACCCCGTCCCCGCCCCCACGCCCGCCGGCGCCCCCGAGCCGGAGCCGATCCGCTGGTTCGGCACCAGCTGGGTCGAGCGCGGCACCGACTACCGGCTGCGCCGGATCTTCGTGCCGATCGGCGCCCTGCTGACCGCCGCGGCCGCCGCGCTCGTGCTGCGCTTCGGCGTCGAGGGCATCCGGCTCTCCGACAACGGCGGCTTCCTCAACGGCCTGCTGGTCGCCGCCATCGCGATCTGCTCGCTGCTCGCCGCGCTGCGCACCTGGAAGCAGCTCACCGAGGGCAGGGACCGGCTGACCGGATGGATGGCCGAGGACAAGTCGCTCGGCGCGGTCTGGATCATCGGCGGGGTCGGCGCGCTGCTCGCCTACTTCGTCCGCAGCCTGGTCGAGGCCCCCGGCGAGGCGGTCAGGCGCGCCGACTACGAGCGGGCCGCCGCCGCCCACCGGCGCCGGCAGTCCGCCCGCAGCGGCCGGCCCGACGCCAAGGCGCCGGGCCGGGCCAAGCGCCGGCGCTGACTCAGGAGCGGCTGATCGTGCCGCAGTCGCCGTCGCCCTGCAGCTCCCGGTTCCGGTCGTACGGGTCGGTGGCCGGGCCGGTCTGCCCCGGGAGGGGTCGGGCGAACTGCTCGAACTGCGGGTGGAAGTAGCCGTCGTGGACGTTGCAGGCGGAGTTGCCGGACTCCGACTTGGACGAACCGAAGTTGATCTTCTTCGGGTTGTTCCGGTACCGGGCCGGATCGTGGAAGCGGTAGTCGTCCACCCGGCGCACGATGGTCCGCGCGGTCCAGGTGTCCCCGGCCACGCCGGCGGCCGGCACCACCAGGCCCACCGGCTTCGCCGTGCCGTCCTTGGGCGCGGGCAGCGGCGACCCGGGCCCGGCGCTCGCGGTCGGGCGCGGTGAGGCGGCCCGCTGTGCGGCCTCCGGGCCGGGGCGCAGCGCGTAGACGAAGGTGAAGTCGGTGTGCACCACGACGCCCCCGTCGCCGTCGCCGTCCACGGTGATCCGGCCCTGGATCTTGACGGTGTCGTTCACCGGGATCGCCTCGCGCGGGTCGAAGCGGCTGAACCGACCGGTGGGGTCGTTCTCCTCGGTCGGGTGCGCGAGACCGGCCTCCAGCTCGTCCCGGGTCTCCCGCTCGATCATCGCGAGCGCGGCCTCCGGCCGGCCGCCCGCGACCGTCTTCGGGTCCAGGTTGGCCGCGGCCAGGTAGTCCTTGACCAGCTTCACCTGGGCGGCGACCTGCTCGGCCGTGAACGCCCCGATCGCGGGCGGCGGATCCTTCGGACCGAAGACGTCGATCGAGGTCGGCCAGTCCTCGGCCGGGGAGCCGGCCCACGGGTGGTCGACGGTCGGCTGCTGCGCGGCGGTCTTCGGTGGGGCGGCCGTCGGCCGCGCGGTCTCCGGGGCGGCGGTCGGCACCGGGCCGCGGGGGGAGGAGCCCTCGGAGCCGTTCGTGAACCAGCTCTTCACGGCGTCGACGTTCAGCGCCCCGAGCAGCACCGTGACGGTCAGCAGCACGTACAGCGCCGTCCGCCCCTCGAACCGGCGGCGGGGGCGCGGGTCGTCCCGGGCGTCGAGCGGCTGCGGCTTGCGCCTGAACCGGCCGGCCTTCCGCGGGCCGTCGTTCACCGAGCGCCGGCCGCCCGGGTCCACCGGGGGAGTGTGCTTCCACCGGGCGGCGAGCATCCGGGTGCGGCCGGCCTGCTCCTTGACGGTGGCACCTCTGACGAACTCCTCGTCGAGGACGAGGTCGGCGAACGGGTCCTTCCCGCCCGTACCGGACGGGTCGGCCCCGTCCGGGTCGCGGCCCTCCGCCGGGCGCGGCTCTGGATCTTCGGCTATCGGCATCGCGCCAGTATGCCGACGGGGTGTGACGAAGCGTCGATCGGGGGCACACCATGTGGTGAACGCGTGTGCGATCTGCGCGAATCACCCCCTTGTGTACCGCCCCTGAGACGCGCTCACCCCGGCTCACCCCTTGCCGCGGGCCTGCTTCACCGATCCGACCACGCCCGCGACCGCCAGCAGCACGCCGGCCGGCAGCAGCGAGAGGAAGAACGCGCCGATCAGGCTCGCGTCGCCGAGGATCGTCTGCGCCAGCGTGTTCAGCACCAGCAGCGCGCCCGCCGCCGGCATCGCCGACTGCCACGGGTGCTCGGCCGCCCACCTGCGCAGCCGCCGGTCCGCGGTGTCGCGGCGCAACTGGCCGCCCACCGTGCCGACCAGGAAGAAGAAGAACAGCGCCCAGCCGGCCGGGCCGGCCAGCATGCTCAGCGACCAGTCCCCGGTGACCAGATCGATCCCCAGGGCCGTCGCCCCCACCACCGCACCGACACCCGCGGCCGTCTTCCACGGGCCCACCGTCGCAGCGGCGACGGCGGCCTGCCGGTTCTCACGTCGGGACATCTCTCCGTGTGACATACCTCCACGGTGCGCCCGGAAGCCTCCCGGGGCCATAGGGGAGAACCCGGAGTTAAGCCCTTACGGGGCCGGGCCGCCGCCGGGCCGCCGCCGGCCGCGGCCCGCGGCCGTGCCGCCGGCGCCGGCGCCGGTCCGGGGCCTTCCGCAGGGTGGACGGTCCCGCTGCGGGCGGGCACGCGGTGCGAGGATGGCGGCAGGTACGGACGCGAGGAGCGGGCATGGGCAGCGCAGCGGCGCACGGGCAGAAGATCGCCTTCCTGGGCACGGGCAAGATCGGGGAGGCGCTGCTCTCCGGCCTGCTCCGGGCCGGCAAGAACCCGGCGGACGTCCTGGTGACCGCCCGCCGGCCCGAGCGGGCCGCCGAGCTGGCCGAGAAGTACGGCGTCGGCGTGGTGGGCAACACCGAGGCCGCCAAGCTCGCCGACACCCTGATCCTCGCGGTCAAGCCGCAGGACATGGGCACGCTGCTGGACGAGCTGGCGCCGCACGTCGGCTCCGACCGGCTGGTGATCTCCGCGGCGGCCGGCATCCCCACCGCCTGGTTCGAGGCCCGGCTGGCGGCCGGCACCCCGGTGGTCCGGGTGATGCCCAACACGCCCGTCCTGGTGGACGAGGGGATGAGCGTCATCTCCGGCGGCTCGCACGCCACCGAGGCGCACCTGGAGCGGGCCGAGGAGATCTTCCGCTCGGTCGGCAAGGCGCTGCGGCTGCCCGAGTCCCAGCAGGACGCCGCCACGGCGCTCTCCGGCTCCGGCCCGGCCTACTTCTACTTCCTGGTGGAGGCGATGACCGACGCCGGCATCCTGCTCGGCCTGCCCCGGCACGTGGCGCACGACCTGATCGTGCAGTCGGCGATCGGCGCCTCGGTCATGCTGCGGGACTCCGGCGAGCACCCGGTGAAGCTGCGCGAGGCGGTCACCTCCCCGGCCGGCACCACCATCGCCGCCATCCGCGAGCTGGAGAACCACGGCGTCCGGGCCGCCCTGCTGGGCGCCCTGGAGGCGGCCCGCGACCGCTCCCGGGAGCTGGCCTCCGGCGGCAAGTAGGCTCCTCCGGTGCCCTACGAACTGGTGATCTTCGACAACGACGGCGTCCTGGTGGACAGCGAGCCGCTCTCCAACCGGGTGCTCGCCGAGTACCTGACCGAGCTCGGGTACCCGACGACCGTCGAGGACTCGTACCGGGACTTCATGGGCAGCGCCGCCCACCGGATCCACGACGTGATAGCCGAGCGGTACGACGGGGCGAAGCTGCCGGACGGCTTCGACGAACTGTTCCACGCCCGGGTGTTCGCCGCCTTCGCCGACGAACTCACCGCCGTGCGCGGCGCGGAGACGCTGCTGAAGGAGCTCCGGCAGCGCTCCGTGCCGTACTGCCTGGCCTCCTCGGCGCACCACACCTGGATCCGTACCGCGCTCGACCTCACCGGCCTGCGCGGGCACCTCGCCGAGGAGCGGATCTTCAGCGCCCAGGACGTCGGCGTCGGCAAGCCCGCGCCCGACCTCTTCCTGCACGCCGCCCGCACCCTCGGCGCCGACCCGGCCCGCTGCCTGGTGCTGGAGGACAGCGTCAACGGCGTGCTGGCCGCCCGGGCCGCCGGGATGGACGTGTACGGCTACACCGCGCTCACCGATCCGGCGAAGCTCCTGGCGGCCGGCGCCACCGGGCTGATCGCCGACCTGGCCGAGGTGCCCGCGCTGCTCGGCTGACCGGTCGCGGGCGCCGGCCCGCCCGCACGGGCACCGACCCGCCCTCGCGGGCACCGCGCCGCCTCACGGGCACCGCGCCGCACGCGCGTTGCGCGACCCCTCCCCAAAAGCGGTGGCACCGCCTACGCTCTCGCCAACATCGTCGTACCGGCCAGTAGCGAGGTCCGCATGAGCGCCGCGAGTACCGTGATCACGCCCCGCCTGCGCCAGGGCCGGGCGGCGCTCGCCGCGGGCTTCCTGCTCCAGGGCACCACCTTCGCGCTGCTGGTCACCTGCATCCCCGAACTGCAGGACCGGTACGGGCTGAGCGACTCCCTGCTGCCGGTCTTCCTGGCCGCCGTGCCGATCCTGGCCGGGGTCGGGTCGATCACCTCCGAGCAGCTGGTGCGGCGGACCGGCGCCCGGGCGGTGCTGCGGGTCGTCCAGCCCGCCGTCTGCCTCACCCTGGCCGGTGTCGGGTTCGGCGACGAGCTCTGGCAACTCGCCCTCGCCCTCGGCGCGTTCGGGCTGCTGGTCGGCGCGCTGGACGCCAGTATGAACATGCTCGGAGTGGGCCTGCAGCACCGCTACGGCCGTTCGATCATGATCGGGTTCCACGCCGCGTTCAGCCTCGGCGCCATCCTCGGCGCGGCGCTGGCCGGTCTCGGCTCGCACTACGACGCCGGCCTGCCGGTGCTGTTCGGCGCCGCGGCCGCCGTGATCGCCCCGCTCGCCGTGCTGGCCGGCGCCCTCCCCCGGCCTTCGGCCGGGGGGACCCTCCCCCAGCCTTCGGCCGGGGGGACCCCCAACGCCGGGCCCGCCGAACTCGGCGACGCCGTCCGGGAGGCCGCCGAGGCCGCCGCCCGGTCGATCCCCTGGCGCCCGCTGCTGCCGCTCTGCCTGGCGATGGCCTTCGCGTACATCGCGGACGCCTCCGTCTCCAACTACAGCGTCAAGTACCTCACCGACGGCCTGCACAGCCCCGAGGACGTCGCCAAGCTCTCCTACCTCGGCTACATGGTGGCGATGCTGCTCGGCCGGGCGGTCGGCGACCGCGCGGTGCAGCACTGGGGCGTCGTCCCGGTGGTGCGGGTCGGGGCCGCGCTGGCCGCGCTGGGCTTCGCGGTGGCCGCCGCCGCGCCCGGGGCCTGGGCCGGGATCGCCGGGTTCACCGTCCTCGGCCTCGGCATCTGCGCGATCATCCCGCAGGTGTTCGCGGCCGGCGGGCGGCTCTTCCCGGCCGACTCGGACGCCGCGGTGGCCCGGCTCAACCTGTTCAACTACGCGGGCTTCCTGGTCGGTTCGCCGCTGGTCGGCGCGGTCGCGGACGCGAGCTCGTACCGCTGGGCGCTGCTCGCGCCGATGCTGCTGGTCCTGGCGGTGCTGCCGCTGGCCGGCCGGTTCGCCCCGGCCCCCGCGCCCGTACCGGCGCCCGCGGTGGCCTGACGCCCGGGCGGCCGGACCGGAGCGCGGGTCACGGCTCCCGGATCTCCTCCAGCGACACCTCCATCAGCGCCTTGGCCCGGGTGAACCAGTCGGCCAGGACGGCGATCTCGTCCGGCGTGTAGTCGGCGAACAGCCCCGCGAGGCGGGCGTAGAACGGGCCGTAGACCGCCAGGATGCGCTCCTGGGCGGAGTCCGCCATGACGACCCGCACCCGTCGCCGGTCCGCCGGGTCGGCCTCCCGGTGGGCGAAACCGGCCTTCTCCAGGCGGTTGAGCACGCCGGTCACCGCGCCGGTGGTCAGCTGTGCCCGCTCGGCGAGGTCGCCGGCGGCCAGCGGCGTACCGGCGATGGCCGCCTCGATGACGAAGCCGAGGCAGGTCAGGTCGGTGACGTTGAGCCCGAGCCGAGCGGCGATGTCCTGCTGTCCGAACTGCGCGAGCGCGATCATCCGGTCCATCGCGTACTGCGCCTGCTCGGGCGTCGCCTCCGGGCGCGGCTTGCCCTCCACGGGATATCTCCTTAGCATCTAAGTTACTTAGCTCGTGAGATAAGACATCTCCAGCGCCGCCCGAGCAGGGGCGGTCGCGGCTCCATCACACCAAATGAGGGGACATGGGCGCACACGACGAGCACGACATGGGTCACACCGTCGCCGGCTGGACCGGTACGGCCGTCGCCGTCGCCGGTACGGCCGTCGCGGGCGTGGCCCTGGTGGCCGGCTCGGCGGCAGGCCTCTGGCTCGGCGGGGCCGTCACCGCCCTGGCGGCGGTCGCCACCTGGGTGCTGCACCTCGCCGGCTGGGGCAAGGCCACCGGACCGCGGCCGGTCGGCCGCCGGCACTGGCGGACCCGGGACACCGCGGCCCGGAGCGGCCACCCCGACTGCCTCGGCTGCCGCCTGGCGGGCCGTCCGGCCCGCGCCACGGCCCCCGCGCCGGCACCGTCCGCGACCCCCGCGCCGGTACCCGCCCGCGACTAGGTCCTACGCCCCGGCAGGACCGGCCGGACGGGCCCCGGCGTGGCCCGTGGCCCCCGTCCGCAGCGGCGGTTGGGCACGCGGTCGGCGGTGCGCCCCTGGCGGCCTTCCCGCGGCCGCGACGCACTACGGTGGGGCCATGCCCGAAGCCGAGCGTGACACCCCCTGCGGCCTGCACCTCTTCTGGGACGAGGCGGTCACCGCCTACGACTTCGGTCCCGGCCACCCGATGGACCCGACCCGCCTGGCGCTCACCATGCGCCTGGTGGAGGCGCTCGGACTGGACGCCGGCCCGGGCGTGACCGTCCGGGCCGCGCCGCCGGCCGGCGAGTCCACCCTCCACCTGGTGCACACCCGCGCCTACGTGGAGGCGGTCAAGTACGCCGCCGACCACCCCGACCAGCAGGACCGGCGGCACGGCCTCGGCACCGACGACAACTGGGGCTTCCCGGCCGTCCACTCCGCCTCCGCGCTGATCGCCGGCCAGTCGGTGGCCGCCGCCGAGGCGGTCTGGCGCGGCGAGACCCCGCACGCCGTCAACTTCGCCGGCGGCCTGCACCACGCCATGCCCGGCCGGGCCTCCGGCTTCTGCATCTACAACGACCCCGCGCTCGCCATCGCCCGGCTGCTCGAACTCGGCGCCGAGCGGGTCGCCTACGTCGACGTCGACGTCCACCACGGCGACGGCGTGCAGGAGGCGTTCTGGGACGACCCCCGGGTGCTCACCGTCTCGCTGCACGAGCACCCCGCCACGCTCTTCCCGCAGACCGGCTGGGCCACCGAGACCGGCGGCCCGAACGCCCCCGGCTCGGCGGCCAACCTGCCGCTGCCGGCCGGCACCGGCGACGCGGGCTGGCTGCGCGCCTTCCACGCCCTCGTCCCCGAGCTGCTGGCCGCCTTCCGCCCGCAGGTCCTGGTCACCCAGCACGGCGCGGACACTCACCTGGAGGACCCGCTCGCCCACCTCGCCGTCACCGTGGACGCCCAGCGGCTGATCGCCGAGGAACTGCACGGCCTCGCCCACCGGCACGCGGACGGCCGCTGGATCGCCCTCGGCGGGGGCGGCTACGCCGTGGTCGACGTCGTCCCGCGGAGCTGGACCCACCTGGTCGCCACCGCCGCCGGCAGACCCGTCGACCCGGCCGCCGAGACCCCCGAGCCCTGGCGCGCCGAGGTTCTCCGGCGCACCGGCCGTCCGGCCCCGCCGCGGATGACCGACGGCGCCCGGCCGTCCTGGCGGGACTTCGACGCGGGTTACGATCCGGCCGACCGCCTCGACCAGGCGATCCTCGCCGCCCGCCGGGCCGTACTGCCGCACCACGGCCTGCTGCCCTGACCCGCGGCCGGTGCGGCCGGGCCGAACGTCGGCCCCCGGTTGTGAAGACGCCGGCCGGTGCGCACGCCCACTACTGCAGACCGCCTAGCGACTACGTAATGCAACAGTCCTATCTCTCACCGTACGAGGACTGGGCTTCCCCCTCTTCCCACTGGTACCACCCATAACTACTCTGGGGATACACGTGTGCCGGTGGAGTCACCGGAGGGGAAGCCGGTGCCTTGCACACGGGTAAGGGTCGGTGATGGTCATGAGTTCCGGCGAACGCCCCCTGCAGGAAGTCGTCTTCCTGACCGTGGCCGAGGTGGCCGCGGTCATGCGGGTGTCCAAGATGACGGTGTACCGGTTGGTGCACAGCGGAGAGCTGCCGGCCATCCGGGTCGGGCGGTCCTTCCGGGTGCCCCAGCAGGCGGTGCACGAGTACCTGAAGGAGTCCTACGTGCGGCTCGAAAGCGCGTAGGGCGGGTCGGCGGGGCGGGGGTCACAGCCGGTGGCCCCCGCGCCCGTTCGCCCCGGATTTCCCCCGAGTTCGCCGTTCCGGGGGAGCACGATTACGGCCCTGGCCGGACGGACGGTAGGCTAGGCCCTCCGTCAGTCGTATGGACTCCGTCTCTCACGGGCGCGAGTCTTAGTGAGCGAGGGTTGTTCCGTGGGCTCTGTCATCAAGAAGCGTCGCAAGCGTATGGCCAAGAAGAAGCACCGCAAGCTTCTGAAGAGGACCCGCGTTCAGCGTCGCAACAAGAAGTAAGCGCCCCCGGCCGCGCGCCTCGCGCGCCCGGCGCTTCCACCGCCCGTCCAGGCCTTCCGGCCTGGGCGGGCGGTGTCATGTCCGGGCGGTGCCACTTCTCGGCGGCGCCGGTGCGGCACTCCCCGGCGGCGCCGGGCGGTGTCACTTCCCGGCCCGGCCGGGTTGCGCGGTACGGTGCACGCAGGGCCGTGGCGGCCGAGGAATGGGGTGCAGCACTGTGGGGATGGTCGTGCTCGTCACCGGTGTGTCCCGCCGGCTCGGTGCCCGGTTCGTCGCCGAGCTCCGGCGCCGGCCCGGCGTCGACCTGGTGGTCGGCGTGGACGTGCAGCCGCCCCGGCTGCCCGTCGAGGAGCCGGCGGAGCCCGCCGCCCCGTACCGGTTCCAGCAGCTCGACCTGCGCCGGCCCGCGGTGGCCCGGGTGATCGCCGAGCACCGGGTCGACACCGTCGTCCACCTCGCGGTGAGCGCCACCGGCCTGGGCTCCACCAACCGCGCCGCGGTCAAGGAGTCGAACGTCATCGGCACCATGCAGCTGCTCGGCGCCTGCCAGAAGGCCCCGGGTGTGCGCCGGCTGGTGGTGAAGTCGACCACCGGCGTGTACGGCTCGGCGCCGCGCGACCCCGCGGTGTTCACCGAGCGGACCCAGCCCAAGAACCTCCCGGGCGGCGGCTTCGCCAAGGACGCCGTGGAGGTCGAGGGCTACGTTCGCGGCTTCGCCCGGCGCCGCCCGGACGTCGCGGTCACCGTGCTGCGGTTCGCCAACATCGTCGGCCCCGGCGCCGACACCCCGCTCAGCGAGTACTTCGCGCTGCCGGTGCTGCCCACCGTCCTCGGCTACGACCCGCGGCTGCAGTTCGTCCACGAGGACGACGCGCTCGCGGTGCTCGCCCGGGCGGCGGACGAGCCGCAGCCCGGCACCGTCAACACCGGCACCTTCAACGTGGCGGGGGAGGGCGTGCTGCTGCTCTCCCAGTGCGCCCGCCGGCTGGGCCGGCCGACCCTGCCGCTGCTGCTGCCCGCGATCAGCTGGATGGCCGGGCTGGCCCGGCAGACCAGGATGGTCGACTTCTCCCCCGAGCAGCTGCGGCTGCTCACCCACGGCCGGGTGGTGGACACCACCGCGCTGCGCGACACCTTCGGCTACCGGCCGCGCTTCACCACCCCGGAGGCGTTCGCCGACTTCGCCGCCGCGCAGAGCACCGGGCTGCTGCCGCCCGAGCGGCTGACCGCCGTCACGGACCGGCTGGGCGCGCTGCTGGGACCGGAGCACGCCCCGGCCGCCCACCCGGCGCACCCGGACCCCTCGAACCGTCCCCGCCGACCCAGGAGCTGAACCCGCGATGAGTGCCGCAGCCGAGAACGCGTCGGGCGAGGCCAAGGTCATCCCGATCGAGTCCGCGCCGAGCTGGAGCGAGCCCGAGCGGCCCGCCGGCCTGGCCGACCGGCTCGCCGGGGCCGTCGGCGGCGCGCTGGCCGGGCCGCTCGGCCCGACCGCCACCCGGCTGTTCGGCAAGGGCTGGGAGGGCCGGGCCGCCAACGGCCTCTCCTTCCTGCGCCGCCGGATCACCGGCGACTACGAGGTGGACGAGTTCGGCTTCGACCGGGAGCTCACCGAGGAGGTGCTGCTCGGGATGGTGCGGCCGCTGGCCGAGAAGTACTTCCGGGTCGAGGTGCGCGGGATCGAGAACATCCCGGCCGAGGGCGGCGCCCTGCTCGTGGCCAACCACTCGGGGACGATCCCGCTGGACGCCCTGATGACGCAGGTCGTCATCCACGACCACCACCCCGCGCGGCGGTACCTGCGGATGCTCGCCGCCGACCTGGTGTTCGTGCTGCCCGGCGTCAACGAGCTCGCCCGCAAGGCCGGCCACACGCTCGCCTGCAACGAGGACGCCCAGGCGCTGCTGGAGCGGGGCGAACTGGTCGGGGTCTGGCCGGAGGGCTTCAAGGGCATCGGCAAGCCGTTCTCCGAGCGGTACAAGCTGCAGCGGTTCGGGCGCGGGGGCTTCGTCTCCTCGGCGCTGCGGGCGCAGGTCCCGATCGTTCCGTGCTCGATCGTCGGGGCCGAGGAGACCTACCCGATGATCGGTAACTTCAAGACGCTGGCAAGGCTGCTCGGCCTGCCGTACGTGCCGATCACGCCGACCTTCCCGTGGCTCGGGCCGCTCGGTGCGGTGCCGCTGCCGACCAAGTGGATCATCCAGTTCGGCGAGCCGATCGCGACCGACCGGCACCCGGCCGAGGCGGCGGACGACCCGATGCTGGTCTTCGACCTGGCCGACGAGGTGCGGGAGACCATCCAGCACACGCTCTACAAGCTGCTGGTGCAGCGGCGGTCGGTCTTCTTCTGACGGACGCCGGGCCGGCCGGGCGGCTCGCGCGGCCGGCCCGCCCGGCAGCGCAGGCCGGGGCGGCAACGGCGGAGGGGCCCGGCGGTGTTCGCCGGGCCCCTCCGCCTGTGCGGGTCCGTCAGCCGCCGAGGATCCGCAGGCCGGGCAGCAGCCCGGGGACCAGCGGAGGTACGTCGACGCCCTGCTGCGTGCCGCTGCCGCCGCCGGTGGCCGCGCTCGGCGTGCCGGACGGCTGCGGGACCTGCGGGGGCGCCGGGTCGGCGCTCGGCGAGGGCTTGGTGCCGGGGAGGCCGCTGGTGAGGTTGTCCACCAGCCCGCCGACGGCGTCCGAGGCGCTGCTGGGCAGGCTGCTCGGCGCCGATCCGCCGCCCGCCGCCGTGCCGGCGCCGGGCGTGCCGGCCCCGGTGGACGGTGCCTGCTCGGTGCTGCCGACCTTGCCGCCACCGCCCGCGCCACCGGATCCGCCGTTGCGGGCCGGGCCGGTGCCCGCGGCCGGGGCGCCGCCGTCGGCCGGGGCGTCGGCCGGGGCGCCGCCACCTGCCGGGCTGCCCGTCGCGCCGCCCGCCCCGGAGCCGGCCGGGCTGCCGCTCTTGGCGGGCGGCTGGGCCAGGCGCAGGGGCGCGACGTCCTCGCTTATGTCGTCGAAGAGCTGGTCGACGAGGTGGGCCTGCGGGATCAGCTGGACGGGGAGCTTGCTCTGCAGCTCGGCCCAGTGGCCGTCCTCGTCCTGGGCGAAGCCGGCCAGTGTGCGCATCGGGTCGAGCGAGCCGTTGCTCCGGTACACCGAGCGCAGCAGGTCGCGGCCCTTCAGGGCGTCGGCGTGCATGTCGTCCAGCGCCTTGCGGACCCGCTCGACGGTGCCCGGGCTGAGCGCCGTCGCGTCCGACCGGCCGACCAGGCTCTTGGCCTCGCCGAGCCGGGTGGCGGCGTTGTCCAGCAGCAGCTCGCCGCGCTCGCTGTCGGAGTCGGCGAGGTCGAGCCGGAGCCCTTCGAGGCCGCGCTTCATGCCGTACAGCGTGTCGCCGGGAAGGGCGTTGGAGCTCGCGGCGGCGGCGCCCGCGAAGCTGCCGACGGCGAGGCCGGCGACCAGGCCGCCGATCGCGAACCGGCGGCTCCAGCGGCCGCGCGGTGCGCCGCGAAGCGCCCGGTGCTTGCGCTGCCGGGGCACCACGGCGCCCGTACCACCGGCGAAGACCTGCTCGAACGCGGCCATCAGCTGGGCGCGTTGGACGGTCCGGACCTCCGCGTCCAGCTCCGGTCCCGGCAGTGCCCCGAGTACGCCGGCCAGGCCGACCAGTTCGGCCGTCGCGGTCGAACCGGCGCCGATGGCGGCGGCGTTGGCCGATCCGGCCGCGGTGGCGCCGAGTTGCTCTGCCTGGTGGGCCTCCAGCGCCTCGGCGAAGGCCTTCGCCCGCCGGTGCTCCAGCACGTTTGCCGTCACGGGCCACACCTCCCTTCGTCGTTGTCGACACCCCGGCCTGCCGGACGGTTGCCTCGGCGGGCCAAAGCCACTCCATCGGGTGAGAGGTCGCAATTCGACTTGACCGTACGCCTGGTGGGGGCTTGCACGCTGGCCAACGAGCGGTGCGGGCGGTCGGTTACGCACGGCTGATCATCGGACCGACCGTTCACCCGGACGTGTCGGACCGGCACCGACGGTGACGGCCCTCCGGTTGTTCCGGCTATTCCGTCGGGGGCGCCACCGGCGCTGCCGCCGGCCCCGTCCCCGGTCCTGGTACTGCTCACCGCGCGTCGGGCGGCAGGAGGCGGGCCAACGTCCGCACCGCGCGGTACTGGAGGGTCTTGATGGCGCCCTCGTTCTTGCCCATGATCCGGGCCGTCTCGGCGACCGAGAGGCCCTGCAGGAAGCGGAGGGTGACGCACTCCTGCTGCTGCGGGTTGAGCCGCCGGACGGCCTCCAGCAGGGCGGCGTTGGAGAGCGACTCCAGCACCGACTCCTCCGGGCTGCGCTCGCACTCGTTGGAGTCGAGCATCTCGCCGGTGGTGACCTCCAGCCGGAACCGGCTGGACTTGAAGTGGTCGGCCACCAGGTTGCGGGCGATGGTCACCAGCCAGGCGCCGAAGTCCCGGCCCTGCCAGGTGAAGGTGCCGATCCGGCGCAGCGCGCGCAGGAAGGTCTCGCTGGTGAGGTCCTCGGCGGTGGCCCGGCTGCCGACCCGGTAGTAGATGTAGCGGTAGACGGTGTCCGCGTAGTGGTCGTACAGACGCCCGAAGGCCTCGCTCTCGCCGGCCTGGGCCCGCTCGACCAGCTCCATGATCGGGTTGTGCTCGGTCTCGTAGCCGGGGCTCGGGGCGGTCCGGGTCCGGCTGCGGCCGCCCGTGCCGCTCCCGGTCCGGCCGCGCGTGCCGGCGCCGGTGGAGCCGGCCGCGGTGGTGCGCAGCGCCAGGCCGGGGGGGTGGGGCGGCCCGTAGCCGAACGACGCGCCGGCGGGGGCCAGTTGGGGCGTGGCGGCGGCGAGCTGGCTGCGGAGCAGGGTGCGCAGCAGCTCCAGGCCGGTGGAGATCTGCCGGGCGGACGCCGGCCGGCCGCGGAGGCTGGTGCGGGAGCGCAGGGGCGCGGGCGACGGGCGGGAGGGTGCAGGCGCGTCGTTCCGGACGGGTGGGTACACGGGACTCCCAGAGGCAGAACTGTGGACGGATCACCTCCGCCTGCGCGGAGAGCACGCCGGCACCGCCCGGTCGCGAGGGGCGGGTGGGTGACGTGCATCCAGGAGAGGATAACGCTTTGTGCAATGACAGCTACACCGTGTGGTCGAAGTGGTCGTTTGGGATCCGCATCGCGTGCATATTCGGCCGACACTGACCGAAGATGTCATCGTTCATCCGGCTCAACGTGATCGAACGAGTGCGCTGGGTGACCAATTCGGTGGTCGGGCGGGCGGTTTCCCCGCAGTTGGCCTCGGTAACCCCTGACTTTCCCGGTCTGGCGAACGATCAGAACCGGTCGCCGGCTTGCAGGTTCGTTCGCGGGGGTTGGGCGGGCCCGTGGAGGGCGCGGGTTCGCCCGTACGAGCGGGCTGGTCAGCGTGCGGATTGACGGGCAGTCACCCGGGCAGGGGACGCCGGCCGCCGCGGTCGGCGGGCCCCCCGGCGGCGGCCCGGGGGCCGCCCGGGGTCGCCCGGTGAACGCCCGTCGCGGTGTCAGCCGCGGTGCCGGCGGTGCAGCGCGACCCCGGCCGCCGCCGCGCCCGCGGCCACGCCGAGCGCGGCCGCCGCCGGCAGGCCCACCCGGGCCGCCTTGCGTCCGGTCCGGAAGTCCCGCACCCGCCAGCCCTGCGCCCGGGCGTGCCGGCGCAGCGCGCCGTCCGGGTTCACCACGTACGGGTGGCCGACCAGCGAGAGCATCGGGATGTCGTTGGCCGAGTCGCTGTAGGCGGCGCAGCGGTCCAGGTCGAGCCGCTCGCGGCGGGCCAGCGACCGGACGGCCGCGGCCTTGGCGGGCCCGTGCAGCAGGTCGCCGACCAGCCGGCCGGTGTAGGCGCCGTCGCGGGCCTCGGCGACGGTGCCGAGCGCGCCGGTCATGCCGAGCCGCCGGGCGATGATCCGGGCCACCTCCAGCGGGGCGGCCGTCACCAGCCAGACCCGCTGGCCGGCGTCCAGGTGCATCTGGACCAGGGCGCGGGTGCCGGGCCAGATCTTGTCCGCGACGACCTGCTCGAAGACCTCCTCGCAGAGCGCTTCGAGGTCGGCGGTCCGTTTGCCGGCGACCAGGCCGAGCGCGGTGTGCTGGGCGTCGGCCATGTGGTCCGGGTCCTCGGCGCCGTGCAGCCGGAACCAGGCCTGCTGCCAGGCGAACCGGGCGATGTCGCGGCGGGTGAGGAGGCCGTGGCGGTAGAGGCCGACGCCCAGGTAGAAGATCGCGGCGCCGCGCAGGATGGTGTTGTCGCAGTCGAAGAAGGCGGCGGCGCGCGGGTCGTCCGGCTCGGGCGTGTGGTTCCCGGCGGGTGCCTTGGGGGCCTTGCCGGCCCGCTCGGGCGCGTCGGTCCGCTCGGGCGCGTCGGCCCGTCCGGGTGCGGCGTCCCGGGTCGGGGTGCTCTGCTCGGCGCGTGCGGTCCGCCGGGCGGTCGGCGGGGCGCCCGGGTCGGCCTTCAGCGCGGCCTCCGCGGCCTCGGCCGCGGCCTCGCCCGCCAGGGCGGTCCGCGCGCTGGTGGGGCGCCTTGCCTGGGTGAGCCTTCGGAGCACGGCCATGGCACCGAGCATAGCCAGCCGGGCGCGGAGGGGCCGTGACGGCGGCGTGCCCGAGGGGTGAACAGCGCGCTGCCCGTCCGCGGCCGCCGGGAGCAGTCCGGGCGACGCCGGCGCGGGTGTAAACGGGCGCACAATGGCGGGGTGAGTCCTCTGCTGCGACGTGACAAGAACCCGAGCCCGAAGCCGTCCGACCGGACCGTGACCCTGGTCGGCAAGCCGGGCTGCCACCTGTGCGACGACGCCCGGGAGGTGATCGTCCGGGTGACCGGGGAGCTGGGGGCGGCCTTCGAGGAGAAGGACATCACGCAGGACGAGGAGCTGTACCGCAAGTACTGGGAGCAGATCCCGGTGACCCTGGTCGACGGCCGCCAGCACGACTTCTGGCGGGTCGACGAGCGCCGGCTGCGGTCCGCCCTCGGGGCGTAGGCCCGGCCGGGAGCGCGAGCGGTACCGTCGACCCCCGCCGACCGGCGGGGGCGGTTCGCCGAATCGTTGTGAAGAATCGCGTGCACGGTCTGGGGCGCCCGGTGTTCGTCGGCTTACGATCGAACGCGTTTGCGCCCATGGGGGGCTGAGCACACGAGGAGTGCCGCCATGCTTCCCGGCCCGACACCAGGGACGCCCCTCGCCCCGTCCGGGGCCGGGGGCTTCGCGGTGGTGGACGTGGAGGCGACCGGCCGCAGCCCGTGGCGGCACCGGGTGGTCGAGGTGGCCGTCGTGCTGCTGGACGGGCGGCTGCGCCCGGAGGCCGAGTTCTGCACCCTGCTGGACCCGCTGGGCCCGGTCGGCCCGACCCATGTGCACCGGATCGCCCAGGCCGACGTCGAGGGCGCGCCCCGGTTCCGCGAGATAGCCCCGCAGCTGCTGGAGCTGCTGGCCGGGCGGGTGCTGGTGGGGCACCACGTCACCTGCGACCACGCCTTCCTCGACCGCGAGTTCGCCCGGATCGGGGTGCCGCTGCCGCCGGTCCCGCTGCTCTGCACCATGCGGCTGGCCCGCGACCACCTGCCGGAGGCCCGCGGCTTCGGGCTCGCGGCCTGCGTCGAGGCGGCCGGGCTCGGCCGGTTCCCGGCGCACACCGCCCTGGGCGACGCCCGGGCCACCGCCGACCTGCTCCGGCACTGCCTGGGGGCGGCGTCCTGCCCGCCGGACGACTGGGCGGTGCCGCTGCGCGAGGCGGCGCGGGTGCCGTGGCCGCGGCTGGGCCGGGCGCGCTCGCGCCAGTCCGGCGAGCCGGTGCTGCTGGTCCGGCGCGACCCGCTGCCCGGCCTCCCGGCGCAGTCCTCCGGGCCGACCTCCGACGAGCCCTCCGGCCGGCCCTCCGACGAGCCCTTCGGCCGGTCCTTCGACCAGCCCTTCGGCCGGTCCTTCGACCAGCCCTTCGACCAGCCTTCCGGCCGGTCCTTCGACCAGCCGTGCGGGCCGCCGGCGGGGCCCCCGCGCGGGCCCGCGTACGGCCTCCGGCCGCCCCGCGCGCGGCCCCCGGCGGAGGTCCGGGAAGGGACCGGTGCTATGGGGTCGTCGGCGTGATGCGCATCACTGTGCGGGGACAAATCGGACACCATCTTTGTGCACACGTTCACAAACACATAGCCTGGCTGCCAAAGCCCAGCTTCACCCACAGGAGCACCGTGGCAATCGGCCGATCACCACAGAGCAGTTCGCAGACGCCCGACCAGGGCGCCGCGCGCCGACCCTCGCGTGCCCGGGGCATCCCGGAGGCGACCGTCGCCCGCCTGCCCCTCTACCTGCGGGCCCTCACCGCGCTCTCCGAGCGCTCGGTGCCGACCGTCTCCTCGGAGGAGCTGGCGGCCGCCGCGGGCGTGAACTCCGCGAAGCTGCGCAAGGACTTCTCCTACCTCGGCTCCTACGGCACCCGCGGTGTCGGCTACGACGTCGAGTACCTCGTCTACCAGATCTCCCGTGAGCTGGGCCTGACCCAGGACTGGCCGGTCGTCATCGTCGGCATCGGGAACCTCGGCCACGCGCTCGCCAACTACGGCGGGTTCGCCTCCCGCGGTTTCCGGGTGGCCGCCCTGCTGGACGCCGACCCGTCCGTGGTCGGCACCAGCGCAGCGGGCCTCCCGGTGCGCCACATGGACGAACTGGAGTCCATCGTGGAGAGCCAGCACGTCTCGATCGGCGTGATCACCACCCCGCCGGGCGCCGCCCAGCAGGTCTGCGACCGGCTGGTCGAGGCCGGCGTCACCAGCATCCTGAACTTCGCCCCGACCGTGCTGACCGTCCCGGACGGCGTGGACGTGCGCAAGGTGGACCTCTCCATCGAGCTGCAGATCCTGGCCTTCCACGAGCAGCGCAAGGCCGGCGACGAGCCGGACCGCACCGAGTCCGTGCTCGACCGCGCCCCCGGCCCGGTCCGCGCGGCCGCGGCCAAGCTGCGCCGGGCCGCCGGCGGCGGCAACGGCAAGGCCCGCGCGGCCGAGCCCGCGGCCAAGGACGGCGAGGCGGGGACGACCAAGCCCGGCAAGGGCGGCGAGGGCGAGCTCTCCGCGGTGATGCCGGCATGAGCACCGAGATCCGTGGCACCTGGGGGCGGGCGTGAGTCTTCTCGTCGTTGGACTGAGCCATCGCACCGCCCCGGTCGGCGTGCTGGAGCGCGCCGCCCTGACCGGTGAGGCCCCGACCCGGCTGCTGCACGACGCCTCGGCCACCGCGACCGTCGCCGAGGCGGCGCTGCTGAACACCTGCAACCGGATCGAGCTCTACGCGGACGTGGACAAGTTCCACGCCGGCGTCGCCGAGCTGTCGCTGCTGCTGGCCCACCACAGCGGGGTGGACCTGGAGGAGCTGACCTCCCACCTCTACGTGCACTACGAGGACCGCGCCGTCCACCACCTCTTCTCGGTGGCCTGCGGCCTGGACTCGATGGTGGTCGGCGAGGGCCAGATCCTCGGCCAGCTGCGCGACGCGCTGGCCACGGCGCAGGACGAGCACACCGCCGGCCGCGGCCTGAACGAGCTCTTCCAGCAGGCGCTGCGGGTCGGCAAGCGCGCGCACAGCGAGACCGGCATCGACAAGGCCGGGCAGTCGCTGGTGACCTTCGGCCTGGAGCAGGTCGCGGCCGGCGCGGGCGAGATCGCGGGCAAGCGGGCCCTGGTGGTCGGCGCCGGCTCGATGAGCTCGCTGGCCGCCGCCACCCTGGTCCGCTCCGGCGTGACCGACCTGCTGATCGCCAACCGGACCCCGGAGCGCGCCGAGCGCCTGGTCGAGATCCTCGGCGCCGACGTCGCGCGCACCGTCGAGCTCGCCAAGGTGCCCGAGGCCATGGCCGACGTCGACCTGGTGATCTCCTGCACCGGCGCGGCCGGCGTGGTGATCAGGGCCGAGGACGTGGCGGCCGCCGTCGCGAGCCGCACGGCCGCCGCCCCGCTCGCCCTGCTCGACCTCGCCATGCCGCGCGACGTCGACCACGCGGTGCACGAGCTGCCGGGCGCACTCCTGGTCGACCTGGAGAGCCTCTCGCACGCCCACGCCGCCAGCCCCGGCGCCGGGGACGTCGACGCGGTCTCCGAGATCGTGGCCGACGAGGTCGCGGCCTTCGGCGCCGCCCAGCGGGCCGCCCGGATCGCGCCGACCGTGGTCGCCCTGCGGGCGATGGCCTCCGAGGTGGTCGCCGCCGAGCTGGGGCGCCTAGACTCCCGGCTGCCCGGCCTGGACGACCGCTCCCGCGCCGAGATCACCCAGACCGTCCGCCGGGTCGTCGACAAGCTGCTGCACGCGCCGACCGTGCGGGTGAAGCAGCTGGCCGCCGAGCCCGGCGGGGCCTCCTACGCGGACGCCCTGCGTGAGCTGTTCGACCTCGACCCGGCGGCCGTGCACGCGGTCTCCGGCACCCCGATCGGCACCCAGCCCCCGGGCGGGGGCGCCAGATGAACCGTCAGCCATCCCACGAGTACCACCGGGACGATCACCTCATGAATGGTCAACCGCTCACCGACCAGGCTCCGGCCGACACCGCTCCGCTGCGGCTCGGCACCCGGCGCAGTGCGCTCGCCATGGCCCAGTCGGGCATGGTCGCCCGCGAGGTGACCCGGCTCACCGGGCGCCCCGTCGAGCTGGTGGAGATCACCACCTACGGCGACACCTCCCGGGAGGCGCTGGCGCAGATCGGCGGCACCGGCGTGTTCGTCTCCGCCCTGCGCGACGCGCTCCTGGAGGGCCGGATCGACTTCGCCGTGCACTCGCTGAAGGACCTGCCCACCGCCGAGCCCGCGGGCCTGGTGCTGGCCGCGGTGCCCGAGCGCGAGGACGTCCGCGACGCCCTGGTGGCGTGCGAGGGCCTGACCCTGGAGGAGCTGGCCGAGAAGCTGGCCGGCGCCGGCCGCGCCGCCCGGATCGGCACCGGCTCGCCGCGCCGGATGGCCCAGCTGAACGCCTGGGCCCGCGCCCGGGGCGCCCAGATCGAGACGGTCGCGATCCGCGGCAACGTGGACACCCGGATCGGCTACGTCGCCTCCGGCGAGCTGGACGCGGTGGTGCTGGCCACCGCCGGCCTGAACCGGCTCGGCCGTGCGGCCGAGGTCACCGAGCACCTCGACCCGGAACTGATGATCCCGGCCCCCGGCCAGGGCGCGCTCGCCATCGAGTGCACCACCGCCGCCCCCGCGCTGGCCGCCGCGCTCGCCGCCCTCGACCACGCCCCCACCCGGGTCGCGGTGGCCGCCGAGCGCGCCCTGCTGGCCGCCCTGGAGGCCGGCTGCTCCGCACCGGTCGCCGGCCTGGCCACCTGGGGCCACCAGCACGAACTGCGGCTGGAGGGCGTGGTCGGCACCGCCGACGGCGCCACCCTGCTGAAGATGTCCGCCCACGGTCCGATCGTCCTCGACGAGACCGCCGAGCAGCAGGCGGCGGCCCTCGGCCACGCCCTTGCCGCCCGGCTGCTCGACGCGGGCGCGGCCGCCCTCATGGGGGAGCGAGCCCGATGAGCCCCACGACCGCCACCGACACCCCGTACCCGGCGGACAGCCCGTTCCCGGGGGCACCGGCCGCCGCCGGCCGGTGCACCTTCCTGGGCGCGGGCCCCGGGGACCCGGGCCTGCTGACCCTGCGTGCGGTCGAGGTGCTGGCCTCGGCCGACGTCCTGGTCGCCGACCCGCTGACCGCGGCCGCCGTGCGCAGCCACTGTCCGGCCGGCGTGCAGGTGCACACCCCCACCGCCGAGGGCGCCGACTTCGACCTGGCCAAGCTGGTCGCCGAGGCCGTCCGCAACGGCAAGCACGTGGTCCGCACCGTCGACGGCGACCCCGGCCTGGACGGCTGCGCCGCCGAGGAGATGCTCAGCTGCGCCGGCGACGGCATCGCCTTCGAGGTGATCCCGGGCGTCGCCCAGTCGGTCGGCGTACCGGCCTACGCGGGTGTGCCGCTGCGCGGCACCGGCGGTGCCGACGTCCGGTTCGTGGACGGCGGCGCGCTGCTCGCCGGCAGCCCGGTCGACCTGGGCGCGCCGGAGACCACCCTGGTGGTCCGCACCACGCTGGGCCAGCTGCCGGCCACCGCCAACGCGCTGGTCTCCAACGGCCGCAAGCCGGACTCCGCGCTCAGCGCGACGCTCTCCGGCACCACCACCCGGCAGCGGACCTTCACCGCCACGCTGGCCACCATCGCGGCCGACCTGAAGGCGGCCCGGGTGCTGCCCTCCCCGGTCTCCGCCCCGGTGGACCCGGCCACCTCGGTGATAGCCGTGGTCGGTGAGCAGGTCGCCCACCGCGCGTCGCACTCCTGGTTCGAGACCAAGCCGCTGTTCGGCTGGAACGTGCTGGTGCCGCGGACCAAGGAGCAGGCCACCGGCCTCTCCGAGCAGCTCCGCTCGTACGGCGCGGTGCCGCAGGAGGTGCCGACCATCGCGGTCGAGCCGCCGCGCACCCCGCAGCAGATGGAGCGGGCGATCAAGGGCCTGGTCACCGGCCGCTACGAGTGGATCGCCTTCACCTCGGTGAACGCGGTGCGGGCCGTCCGGGAGAAGTTCGAGGAGTACGGCCTGGACGCCCGGGCGTTCGCCGGGATCAAGGTCGCCGCGGTCGGCGAGACCACCGCACAGGCGCTGGTCGACTTCGGCGTGAAGCCGGACCTGGTGCCCTCCGGCGAGCAGTCCGCGGCCGGCCTGCTGGAGGACTGGCCGCCGTACGACCCGGTGTTCGACCCGATCGACCGGGTGCTGCTGCCGCGCGCCGACATCGCCACCGAGACCCTGGTGGCCGGCCTGGTCGAGCTGGGCTGGGAGGTCGACGACGTGACGGCGTACCGGACGGTGCGCGCCTCGCCGCCGCCGGCCGAGACCCGTGAGGCGATCAAGGGCGGCGGCTTCGACGCGGTGCTCTTCACCTCGTCCTCGACCGTGCGGAACCTGGTCGGCATCGCGGGCAAGCCGCACAACGTGACCGTGATCGCCTGCATCGGCCCGGCCACCGCCAAGACCGCCGAGGAGCACGGCCTGCGGGTCGACGTGATGGCCCCGGCCCCGTCGGCGGCCGCGCTGGCCCAGGCGCTGGCAGACTTCGGGGCCAAGCGCCGCGACACCGCCACCGCGGCCGGCGAGCCCGTCTACCGGCCCAGCGAGCGCCGTCCCGGCTCGCGCCGCAAGGCCCGCTGAGGCCCCGGCCGGCCGAAGAGCACCCAGACCGGGGGCGGCCCACCCGCCGCCCCCGGGGACTGCACAACCGTTCGGAGAGAGAAGCCGTGTCCGCTGAATTCCCGTACGTTCGCCCCCGCCGGCTGCGCCAGAGCCCGGCGATGCGCCGGCTGGTCGCCGAGACCCGGCTGCACCCGGCGGAGCTGATCCTGCCGCTGTTCGTCCGCGAGGGCGTCAGCGAGCCGGTGCCGGTGACGTCGATGCCCGGCGTGGTCCAGCACACCCGCGACACCCTTCGCAAGGCCGCGGTCGAGGCCGCCGAGGCCGGCCTGGGCGGGGTCATGCTGTTCGGCGTCCCGGCGGTGCAGGACGCGGTGGGCAGCGAGGGCACCAACCCGGACGGCATCCTGCAGCAGGCGATCCGCGACGTGGTCTCCGAGGTCGGCGACGCCCTGGTGGTGATGTCCGACCTCTGCCTGGACGAGTACACCGACCACGGCCACTGCGGCGTGCTGGCCGCCGACGGCAGCGTGGACAACGACGCGACGCTGGAGCGCTACGCCGAGATGGCCCGGGTGCAGGCCGACGCCGGCGTCCACCTAGTCGGCCCGTCCGGGATGATGGACGGCCAGATCGCCGTCGTCCGCCGGGCGCTGGACGAGGCGGGGCACCAGGACGTGGGCATCCTCGCCTACACCGCCAAGTACGCCTCGGCGTTCTACGGCCCGTTCCGCGAGGCGGTCGGCTCCTCGCTGAAGGGCGACCGCAAGACCTACCAGCAGGACCCGGCCAACGCCCGGGAGGCGCTGCGCGAGCTGGAGCAGGACCTCGCCGAGGGCGCGGACCTGGTCATGGTCAAGCCGGCCATGGCCTACCTGGACATCCTGCGCCAGGTGGCCGACGCCTCGCCGGTGCCGGTGGCGGCGTACCAGGTCTCCGGCGAGTACGCGATGGTCGAGGCCGCCGCGGCCAACGGCTGGATCGACCGGGAGCGGATGATCCTGGAGACGCTGACCTCGATCCGCCGCGCCGGCGCCCAGCAGATCCTCACCTACTGGGCCCTCGAAGCCGCCCGGATGCTCTAGCTGCTACTCGCCCGCTCGCCCGAAGGCAAGGCTCGGGGCACGACGGAGGCCGGGTCCCGCCGCGGGACCCGGCCTCCGTCGTTCGCCCGGCGTCAGCCGACGTGGGCGAAGCCCTCCTCGCCGCCGACCGCGTCGGTGGAGGTGGCCGCGCCCCAGCCGTGGGCGCCGGTGTGGATGTTCGAGGTGTGGGCGAGGCCCCACCACTCGCCGGCCGCGAAGACCGGGTCGGCCGACGCGACGAACTCGCCGCCGCCGACCAGGCCGACGTGCGCGAACGCCGGGGTGGCGACGCCCGCCAGCGCCAGCGCGCCGAAGGCGGTCAGTGCGACCTTGCCCAGCTTGCTCTTCATGGATCTGCCCTCTCGTTCGGAGTGCTCGGTCGGAGCACTCTCACTGGTCACGTGAACACACGCTGCCGTCGGCCGCGGCACCCCACGCGCCGATCCCGACGGCCTGTCACCCGGCCGGTCCGCGCCCGTTCGGGACGGTCCGGCCGGACAGTTGATCGCACCAAAGCCCGGAGGGCCCGGGGACACGTCCCCGGGCCCTCCGACCGCGCCATGCCCCTGGATCAGCCGATCAGGTGCGAGACACCCGCGTCGCCCGAGGACTGGGTGTTCTGGCCGACGTTGCAGATCTGCTTCGGGGTGCTGTTGAGAACCGGAACCTCGACCGGGACCGCGACACCGATGACGGCGACCGCGATGTTGTGCACCTCGGGCAGGCAGATGTTCGGGTTGTCCAGGGTGTGGAAGTTCGGGCTGCCGTTGCCGTGGGTGCCGGTCTGGTTGGTGCCGCCGTTGCCCTGGGCGGAGACGGCCGAGCCGTCCGAGTCGGCGATGGCGGAAGCCGAGCCGGCCGACATCGCGATGGCGGCGGCGGCCAGGCCGGCGGCGGCGAGGGTCTTCTTGATCATTTCTGGGTTTCCTCTCGAGGGGTGAATCGGGGAGCGATTCGAAGGGTGGTTCGGGGGGTGGCGCAGCTGGTGGGGGTCAGCCGATCAGGTGGGAGACGCCGGAGTCGCCCTTGCTCTGGGTGCCCTGACCCTGGGTGCAGTACTGCTTGCCACCGCTGTTGGCGATCGGGACCTCGACCGGGACGGCCACGCCGAGCACGCCGACGGCGATGTTGTGGATCTCCGGGAGGCAGACGTTCGCGTTGTCCAGGAAGTGGAAGTTCGGGCTGTTGTCACCGACGGTGCCGGTGAAGTTGGTGCCGCCGTTGCCCTGGAGGGACGCGGCGGAGCCGTCCGAGTCCGCGATGGCCGAGGCCGGCGCCGCGGCGGCGGCCAGCGCGGCGACGGCCAGGCCGGCGGCGGCGAAGGACTTCTGGATCATGGGGAGATCCCTCTCTGAAAAGCTCTTGGTTTCCGTGCGTACAACGCGTACAACGCTCAGACCCGGTCTGCGGTCACTGACGTTCAGATCAAAGAATGACGGCACGGAAGGTTACGCGGAATTTTGAAAACACCCCGGGAGGCGCGACGGCCGGGGGTTTCCGGTCGGATTATTAGGCCGAACCGGTTAACGCCCGCAATCCGGGCTCCGGGTGGATCGTTGAGGCAGATTGCTTTCCGGCTGCGCCCGCGCAGCCGACCCCCCAGGTCTCCAGTACGGACAGGCAGAACGGTGAAAAGCATGAAGTTCTCCAAGCGGGCCGGCGCGATGCTGCTGGCGGTCGGTGCGGGCGTGCTCGCGTCCCCCGGGGCGGCCTCCGCCGCCGCGGTCAACCCCGACCATGTCGGGGCTCTGGAGGACCGGCTGGGCACCCAGCAGGTCCCGCTCGACGTGCCGCTGGCTCCGCTGGACAGCCGGATCTCCGGGGGTATCCCGACCTCCCTGGTGATGCCGCCGGTGCCCGGCCGTACCACCACCACCGGCGACGCGCTGCTGCCGGACCGGCTGGTGCCCGCGCTCGGCACCGGCAAGGTGGGCCCGAGCGCCAAGGCGGAGCTGCCGCTGCCGCTGGTGGACCGGGGCGCCGACCTCGGCGAGCTGCTGCTGGACGCGCCGGCCGCACCGCTGCACGCCGACACCCCCGGCGTCGGCCTCGGCAAGCCGCTCGCGCTGGCCCAGGACGGCACCGGCCAGCTGGCCGCCGGGGCGCTCAAGGTGGACGAGGTCGACCCGAGGCTGATCACCGGCGCGGTGCAGGCGGTGCCGGGCGCCAAGGCGACCCTGGGCAACGAGGACGAGCGGATCTCCGTCACGGACTCGGTGGGGAACCTCGCCGAGACCACCACGGCGACCACCACCGGCGTGGTGCAGCAGACCGGCCTGGCCGGGCTCGCCCAGCTCTGAGCCGACCGCCGCGGGCGCGGCCCCCGGCGCCGAGCCGCCCCCGGCGCCGACGGCCCGGGCACGCCCCGGCAGCACGGGAGCCCGGCACCCCCTCCACCGGAACGGGTGCCGGGCTCCCGCACGTGCGCCCGTGGGCTCAGCCCGGCAGGGCGCCGAGCAGCTGCCCGACGACCGGGAGGTCCCGCGGCCCGCCGCCGGCGCTCAGCGGCCCGGTCAGCGTCCCGGTGGAGACCGGCGCCAGGCCGGAGTTGTCCGGCTGGACGGTGGCGCCGTTGTTGAGCACGTCGGCCGAGGAGTTGGCCCACGGGTCAAGGCGCAGGTCCTTGACCGGTGCGATGCCGTAGCCGAGGCCGGCGGTCGTGCCGCCCAGCGCCTTGGCGACGTCGGTCTTGGCCAGGCTGGCGCCGCCCTCGGCCGGCGCCGCGTGCGCCGTTCCCGCGCCGGCGCCGAGCAGCATCGCGGCGCCCAGGGCGGCGGCGAGGCCGGCCCCGCTCTTCTTCGAAACCATGCGGAATCACCCTTCGGGGTTCGGGTCGCCGGGCGTCCGGACTGCGCCCGGGGATGCCGAACTGCCCCCCGGCCGGCTGGTCGGGGGGCAGTTCGGCCGAAACGCGTGCCGACCGGGGATCAGCAGTCGTCCGCGTCGTGGTGCGGGTGCGCCTCCACGTTGGCGCAGCTGTTGCCGAACGCCGGGTTGAGGGCGCCGATCACGTCGACGGAGTTGCCGCACAGGTTGACGGGGATGTGCACCGGCACCTGGAGCTGGTTGCCGGAGAGCACACCGGGGGAGCCGGCGGCGACGCCTTCGGCGCCGGAGCTGGCGGCGGCGGAACCCGCGGCGCCCAGCACCAGGCCGGCAGCGGCGGCGGAGAGGACGGCGGCCTTCTTCACGTTCTGCATTGGGGTTGATCTCCTCGATCACACACGGGTTGAGCGGGCCGCACCCCGCCGGTGGCGGGGTGCGGCACGGACTCGGTGAGTCGGCTGTCGCCGGTTCGGCGACCGCCGGGTCAGCCGATGTTGGTGCAGTGGTTGCCGAACGCCGGGTTCAGGATGCTGACGATCCCGATGGAGTTGCCGCAGACGTTGACCGGGATGTGCACCGGGATCTGGATCTGGTTGCCGGAGAGCACACCGGGGGAGCCGGCGGCGACGCCCTCGGCGCCGGAGCTGGCGAACGCGCCGCCGGCCGCACCGACGACCAGGCCGGCGGTGGCGAGGGACAGGGCGGCGGCCTTCTTGAGGTTACGCATGTTGGGTTCTTCCTCCGTTTTCTGCCCGACCGAAATTGGAAATAGTCGGGAGCCGGGCGAAAGGAAATCATCGCCCGCTGGCTTCTGGGAATGCCGTGATTGTCACTCTGGCGGACCAAGTGGCGCGTGTCGCCCGTGGCTTGGACGACGGACGCGGCCGCGGCACCGGGCGTCGCGAATTGTTCCCGCACGGCCGGGGGCAATTCGTGCAGACGCACGACCGGGAGCAATTCCGGACGGGCTCGGACCGGCGGCGGATCTCCCGGGTTCGAGGGCGGACCGGTAGTGGGCCGGATCGCCGGTCGAGCTGGGTCAGGCGCTGGTGCAGTGGTTGCCGAACGCCGGGTTCAGGGCGCCGATCACGTCGATCGAGTTGCCGCACAGGTTCACCGGGACGTGCAGCGGCACCTGGACCTCGTTGCCCGAGACCACGCCGGGCGAGCCGGCCGCGACACCCTCGGCCGAGGCGCCGTGGGCGTGGTGGGCGGAGGCGGCACCGGCACCGGCGACCAGCAGGGCGGCGGTGGCCGCGGTGCCGAGGGCGCCGTGGGCGAGCTTGCGCATGTGCGGTACTCGATTCGTCTAGGGAGCCCGGGTCGAGCTCGGTGGAGCGGGTGGAGCCTGGTGGAGCGGGGTGGAGCGGGGTGGAGCGTGTTCCGACAGGGAGAACGAGGACGGGCCCGGGGGGAAACGGTCGGGTCCTGTGATCACCCGAATGCCTGGCGGTCGCCCCGTTGGGCCAGTTGGGTGACAAACGGCGGGTCGTCGCAACCGGGTCGGGCGGGTGTCGTTCTAGATGTCGCACTCCCCGTGCATATCTGTCGATGAGTCAGGAGGCTCCTATGAGCATCAAGAAGACGGCCGCCGTCGGTGCCGCCGTGGTAGGCATCGTGGCGGCCGGTGCCGGCACCGCGATGGCCAGCTCGGGCGCCGAGGGTGTCGCCGCGGGTTCCCCCGGTGTCATCTCCGGCAACCAGATCCAGGTTCCGGTGCACGTCCCGGTCAACCTGTGCGGCAACACCATCAACGTGATCGGTCTGCTGAACCCCGCGTTCGGCAACCACTGCCTCAACGCGGGCTGATCTGCGCCCGGTTCGGCTGGCGCGAGCCGCCGCCCCGCGCTTCCCTCCTGGGGTGCGGGGTGGCGGCTCTCCGCTTTGTGCGCGGCGTGTCGTCCCGCTCGCCGCAAGGCGTCGTGGCTCCGGGCGGGTCCGCAGCGGCCGCGACTCCCGGATCGGCATCCCGGGCCTGTGCACCACCGCGAGCGGCCGCCTCGACGCCGGGGGCAGCCCGCCGGTCGAGCCGGCCGTCGACACCGGCGCCCCCGGCCGGCTCTGGCAGCCGACCGGGCTCGGCATCGTCCACCTGCGCGGCCGACCTCCGGCCGCCGCCACCTGCGGAACCCGGACTCCCGGCCCCGCGGACTGTCGGCGGCGGATTCTAAGGCATCGTCAGATCGCCTGTGGTGCAGATGCCTTGGCGGGAATCCCGGGTGGCGTCCCGGGTGCATAATCCATCGGGTGATCGCCACTCTGGAGGACGCCGGGCGGGTGCTTCGCCCGGGCGCACACCTCGGGATCGTCTCCCGTCCGCTGTACCTGCTGCCACTGCTCCGCACCGGTGCCCTGGCCGCGCTGCTCTCCAGCGAGGCGGCGGACGCCGGCTGGGGCGCGCGGTTCGGGGTGGAGCTGCACGCACAGGAGGAGTGGTCCGGCACCCGCGACGGCGGGCCGGGCGGGCCGGGGCTGGACGGCGTGGCCGGCCGGCTGCCCGGCCTGGTCGGCTCGCGCTGGCGCGGCCGCGAGCTGCGGCTGGCCGGCTACGGCAGCCAGCGCGAGCTGTGGACCGCCGCCGTGGCGGCCACCGGTGCCCGGCTGCTGGTGCCGCCGCCCACCGCCGACTCCGACGTCCTGGTGGACAAGGTCGCCATGCGCGCCTGGTTCGAGCACCTCGGCGTGAAGGCCCCGGCCAGCACCGTGGTGTCCGGCCGGCCCGACCACCGGGTGCTCCGCGACCGCTTCGGCCCGCTCTACGTCGCCCAGTCGCCGCGCGGCTCCGCGGGCAACGGCACCCACCTCGTCCGGGCCGCCGACGACGCCGCCGTGCTGCCCGAACGCGAGCGCTGGCTGGTCAGCGAGTACGTCGGCGACACCGCGCTCAACGTGCACGGCTTCGTCGGGCTGGACGGCCTGCCGCAGGTGCTGCGGCCCTCGCTGCAGCTGATCGGGGTCGCCGAGGCGGGCGCCGGCTTCGGCCAGTACTCCGGCTGCGACTTCGAGGCCCCGGAACGGCTCTCCCCGCGCGCCCTGAGCCGGTGTCTGGAGGCCACCGAGCGGATCGGCTGGGGCCTGGCCGGCCTCGGCTACCGGGGCGTCTTCGGCGCCGACTTCGTCCTCGACGGCGACCGCGCGCTGGCCCTGGAGATCAACTGCCGGATGCAGGGCTCCACCTGGCTGCTCGGCGAGATCGAGCTGGAGCGGCCGGACGGGCGGCTCCCGACCCAGCTGCGGCACGTGCTGGAGCGGCACGGCGTGCCCACCCTGGGCAAGCCCGACCCGGACCCGGCGTCCGGCGTGCAGCTGACCGTCCGCCACACCGGCGGCCGGGCCCGCGCCGTCGGGGTGCCGCGGGCGGGGGCGTACGCGCTGCACGAGGGCGCGCTGGTCCGCCGCGGCGACGCCGCCGGGCTGCTGGAGTGCGGCCCCGAGGAGACCGTGCTGGTCAACCTGCCCCCGGCGGGCACCGTGCTGCACCCGGGCGCGGTGCTGGCCAGGTTGGTCGCCCGCCGCTCGCTCACCGCCCCGGACGGCCGCGCCCTCACGACGCGGGGCCGCGCCCTGGTCGAGGCGCTGCACCGGCTCTACTCCTTCGGGGAGCCCGGCACGGAAGGTTGACGCGTACCGCCGGACCCCGGTGCCGTAGGCTCGCCCGGCGGCCGCCCGTTCGTGGTCGCGCCGATCACGAGCGGGGGCGGGGAGTCCAGAGCGATGACCACGGCATCGAGCACATCGAGTACGGAGCCGTCGAGCGCGGAGCCGGACGACCGCGCCGAGCGGTCCGGGGGAGCCGAGCGGCAGGGCCGGTTCTCCGCCGCCGTGGACCGCTTCGCGCCCGCGCTCGGCGCGTACGCGGTCGTGAAGGCGACCGGCCTGACGGTCTTCATGCTGCTGCTCTCGCACACCGGGGACTTCCTGAAGAAGGACGTCGGCCGCGGCGGCGGCGCCCAGCCGTGGGACGTGCTCGGCACCTGGGACGGCATCTGGTACCAGCGGATCGCCGAGAACGGCTACGACCCGCAGCTGATCCCGCTGCACGGCTACCCGCTGGCCAGCTACTACGAGAACTCGGCCGCGTTCTTCCCGCTCTACCCGTGGCTGATGCGCCTGGTCGGCGCCGTCACCGGACTCGGCCCCTACGGCTCCGGGATCCTGGTCTCGGTGCTGGCCTCCTTCGTCGCCGCGGCCGGCATCTTCGCCGTCGCCGAGCGGCTCGGCGGCTTCCGGGCCGGGGTGATCGCCGCGGTGATCTGGGGCCTCTTCCCGGGTTCGGGGGTGGAGTGGGCGGTCTACTCGGACTCGCTCTTCGTGGCGATCTCCGCCTGGGCCTGCTACTGCGTGATGACGCACCGCTGGCTGGCGGCCGGGGCGCTCGCCCTCGCGGCCGGCCTCAACCGCCCGACCGCCGCGGCCGTGATAGCGGCCGTCTCGATCTCGGCGCTGGTGGCGCTGGTCCGGCGGACGGACGGCATCGCCCGCCCGCTGACCGCGATGCTGATCACCCCGTGGGGCCTGCTCTGGTACGTCGCCTGGGTCGGCTACCGGATGGGCGACTGGGGCGGCTACTTCAAGCTGCAGCGCGGCGCCTGGAACCGCTACTTCGACTGGGGCGCCTCCACCTCCCGCACCTTCCTGGACGTGATCACCGGGCACTGGGACTTCTGGCAGTCCAACCCGGTGCCGGACCTCATCGCGGTGGCGCTGCTGATCCTCCTGCCCGGCCTGCTGGTCCTGCTGCTGCGCACCCGGCCGCCGCTGGTGCTGGTGGTCTACACGCTGCTGACCGTCTTCACCGCGCTGAGCAGCAACCAGATCTTCGGCAACATCTCGCGTTACCTGCTGCCGGCCTTCCCGCTCTTCGTCGGTCTCGCGATCGCGCTGCGCCGGCTGCGGCCGCCCACCCTGGCGGGCCTGTTCGCGGTGCCGGCGGTGGCGGCCGGCTGGTACGCCGGGTACGCGCTGTTCGAGCTGGGCATCCCGTAACCGCTCCCCGTAACTGCACGCTGCGGCCGCACCCCGTGACCGACCCGGCGGAGATGGTTGGTCACGGGATCATCTGCCGATAGACGGTGTTGCTACGCTCGTGCGTATGACGACCAGTCGCCCCGCGCGCCAGTTCCGCGACGTCTCCGGTCTGCTCGACCACGCCAGCCACGTGCTGGCGACCCGGATGGCGGCCGCCTTCACCGGGCTCGGGATCACCCCGCGCGCGTACTCCGTGCTGTTCCACGCGATGGAGGCCGAGCGCACCCAGATCCAGCTGGCCGAGCTGGCCGACCTGGACAAGACCACCATGGTCGTCACCGTCGACGAGCTGGAGCGGGCCGGTCTGGCCGAGCGCCGGCCGTCGGCCACCGACCGCCGGGCCCGGATCGTCTCGGTGACCGAGGCGGGGGAGCGGGCCGTCGAGCGCGGCACCGAGATCGCCGACCGGGTCCACCGGGAGGTGCTGGAGTCGCTGCCGGACGCGGAGCGGGCGGTCTTCGTCTCGGCGCTGTCGCGACTGGTGGAGGGGCCGCTGGCGGAGCCGGTGGAGAGCGAGCGGACGATCCGGCGGGCCCGCCGCTCCCGGAGCTGAGCACCCGCGGTCCGGGCGCCCTCCTCCGGACCCGGCCGGGCGGCGCAGGGCCCGCCGGGCCGGTCCCGCTCCCGGTGCCACGACCGGGGCGGGCACGGGGCGGACCGGTCAGGGCCAGACGAGGCAGTACAGCTGGTGGCCCGCGTCGTGCAGGCGGTTGGCGAAGTCCTGCCACTCGTGCAGCATGCTGTAGATCACGAAGGCGTCCCGGGGGCCGCGCCGGTCGGGGACGGTCGACCAGATGAACGCCGCCGCGCCGAGCTCGGTCTCGTCGGCCTTGCGCAGCGGTTCGACGACGTTGTGCGGGAGTTGCACGACGGCGTAGTCGGGGTGCAGCACGACCAGCTCCAGCGGCGGGACCTGGTGCAGCGGCACGCCCTGGATGCCGGTGAGGACCATGGCGCTCATGGTCTCCGGCTTGATCTTGGTGGAGAGGTGGCCGTTGGGGGAGCCGCTGGTCTCCATCAGGTCGCCGAGCCGCCCGAGCGAGCCGAGCTCGCCCGCGTCCAGGCCGAGCCCGCCGGGGCCGAGGGCGGTGGGGACTCTGGCCGCGGTGGCGCGGTCGGGTGCGCCGAAGTACTTGTAGGTCACCCCCACGCGTCCCTCACCCCGCCTCTCACCGCCACGACCGCCACGACCCGTACCCGCTCCCGTACCCCCGCGTGCGGCCTCGGCGGGCCTGCGGGAGCCACCCGCCGCCTCGTCGTAGCCGTCCTGCGCCTCGGACACTCGGACCATCCTCACCGGAATTCGCCGGAATCGACAGACCCCCGCACGCCCGGCGTCCCTCCGGACGTGCTCCTTACCCGTCATGCGCCGCCGTACCCAGTCCGGGCACGCGGCAGTCCTCTCAACACCTCTGCACCCGCGGGAGGCCTGAAACCCCCCGCGGCGAAAGCCTGAGTACATAGTCTGACTGGTCCGTGCAACCGGAGCAGTCAGGGGCTCCGTTGTACGGATAACCGTACAGAATTCCTCGCCCGGATCATCGTTCCAGATGATGAGGTCCGACATGCAGAGGTGAAGGACACGATTTGAGACCATGTCTCCCGTGAGCTACCCCTACGAAGCACCCCAGTCCCAGTCGCTCTTCGAGCGGGCCTCGGTCGTCACGCCCGGCGGCGTCAACTCCCCGGTGCGCGCCTTCCGCGCGGTCGGCGGCACGCCGCGCTTCATGGTGTCCGGCACCGGCCCCTACCTCACCGACGCCGACGGCCGCGAGTACGTCGACCTGGTGTGCTCGTGGGGCCCGATGATCCTCGGCCACGCGCACCCGGCCGTGATCGACGCCGTCCAGCAGGCCGTCTCGCGCGGCACCTCCTTCGGTACGCCCGGCCAGGGCGAGGTCGAGCTGGCGGAGGAGATCGTCGCCCGGGTCGCCCCGGTCGAGCAGGTCCGCCTGGTCTCCTCCGGCACCGAGGCGACCATGTCCGCGATCCGGCTGGCCCGCGGGTTCACCGGCCGGGCGAAGGTCGTGAAGTTCGCCGGCTGCTACCACGGTCACGTGGACGCGCTGCTGGCCGCCGCCGGTTCCGGCGTGGCGACCTTCGGTCTGCCGGACACCCCGGGCGTCACCGGCGCCCAGGCCGGCGACACCATCGTGCTGCCCTACAACGACCTGGCCGCCGTCGAGCAGGCCTTCCGGGCCCACCCGGGCGAGATCGCCTGCGTGATCACCGAGGCCTCGCCCGGCAACATGGGCGTCGTCCCGCCGCTGCCCGGCTTCAACGGCGGCCTGGCCCGGCTCTGCCGGGAGAACGGCGCGCTGTTCATCTCGGACGAGGTGATGACCGGCTTCCGCGTCTCCAAGGCCGGCTGGTACGGCCTGGAGGCGGCGCACGAGGGCTGGGCGCCGGACCTCCTGACCTTCGGCAAGGTCATGGGCGGCGGCTTCCCGGCGGCGGCCTTCGGTGGCCGCGCCGACGTGATGGGCCACCTGGCCCCGGCCGGCCCGGTCTACCAGGCTGGCACCCTCTCCGGGAACCCGATCGCCACCGCGGCCGGCCTGGCCCAGCTGCGCGGCTGCACCGACGAGGCCTACGCCACGGTGGACAAGGTGGCCGCCGAGGTCGGCACCCTGGTGTCGGACGCGCTGGCCAAGGAAGGCGTGGTGCACCGGCTGCAGACCGCCGGGAACATGTTCTCGGTGTTCTTCACCGAGGCCGCGGTCACCAACTACGACGAGGCCAGGACCCAGGAGGCGTTCCGGTTCAACGCCTTCTTCCACTCGATGCTCAGCCAGGGCGTCTACCTGCCGCCGTCCGCCTACGAGTCGTGGTTCGTCTCGGCGGCCCACGACAACCGGGCGGTCGAGCGGATCGCCGCCGCCCTGCCGGCCGCCGCCCGCGCGGCCGCCGAGGCCACGGCCTAGCCACGGCCTGCGGGCCTGCCGGACAGGCCCGGACCCTACGAAGTCCCAGGAGAACTGAGAAGTGAGCGCCAAGGACATCACCGTCGTGCACCTGATGCGGCACGGCGAGGTGCACAACCCCGAGGGCATCCTGTACGGCCGCCTGCCCGGCTACCGGCTCTCCGAGCTGGGCCGGCGGATGGCCGACCGGGTGGCCGAGGACCTCGCCGACCGGGACATCACCCACGTGGTGGCGTCCCCGCTGGAGCGGGCGCAGGAGACCGCCGAGCCGATCGCCAAGTCGCACGGCCTGGACCTGGCGGTCGACGAGCGGCTGATCGAGGCGGACAACATCTTCCAGGGCAAGACCTTCGGGGTCGGCGACGGCTCCCTGAGGAACCCGGGCTACTGGAAGTACCTCACCAACCCGTTCAAGCCCTCCTGGGGCGAGCCGTACGTCGAGCAGGCGGTGCGGATGATGGGCGCGCTGGCCGCCGCCCGGGACGCCGCGCGCGGGCACGAGGCGGTCTGCGTCAGCCACCAGCTGCCGATCTGGACCGTCCGCTCCTTCGTGGAGCGCCGCCGGCTCTGGCACGACCCGCGCAACCGGCAGTGCTCGCTGGCCTCCCTGACCAGCTTCACCTTCGAGGGCGACCGGATCGTCTCGGTCGGCTACCGCGAGCCGGCCCGCGACCTGCTGCCCGCGCACCTGGTCGGCAAGGGCGGCAAGAGCAAGCCGGTGGGCAAGAGCTTCGGCGCCTGAGCGGCGACCGGAGCCGCCTGCGCACCGGAGCCGCGTGCGCACCGGAGCCGCGTGCGCACCGGAGCCGCGTGCGAACGGCACGCCCGTGTGTGCGTAAGCCGTGCGTAAGTATGGGCCGGATCACTCGGACCGCCACCGGGTGGTCCGGCCCAACCGCAGGTCAGAGGGGGTGCGACGCGCAAGGCAGGACCCCCCCGAACCTGCCCGGGACTCCATGCGAAACTTTTCACATGTCTGCCATGGCGCGCCCCCGTCCCCGTGTCGCCGCAGCTGCCGCCGCCACCGCCGCCGCCGCTGCGCTCGCCCTCACCGGTTGCTCCTCCTCGGGCTCGTCGGGCAGCGGTGACGGCCAGATCGGCTTCGTCAGCGCCAAGGGCAGCAACATCTCCAAGGCCGAGGTGGGCCACCGCCAGGACGCGCCGGACCTCTCCGGCAGCACCCTGGAGGGAACCCCGGTCAAGCTCGCCGACTACCGCGGCAAGGTCGTCGTCCTGAACGTCTGGGGCTCCTGGTGCGGTCCGTGCCGGGCCGAGGCGGACGACCTGCAGCGCGTCTGGGAGAAGTACAAGGACCAGGGCGTCCAGTTCCTCGGCATCAACACCCGGGACCCGGAGATCACCAACGCCGTCCGCTTCGAGCAGGAGAAGGGCGTCACCTTCCCCAGCCTCTACGACCCGGCCGGCACCCAGCTGCTGAAGTTCCCCAAGGGCAGCCTCAACCCGCAGTCCGTCCCGACCACCATCGTGGTCGACCGCGAGGGCAAGCTCGCCGCCCGGGCCGTCGGCGGCCAGACCGACGACGCCCTGGAGTCGGTGCTCCAGCCGGTGCTGGCGGAGCAGAAGCAGTGAGTGCCGCGCTGCAGCTGGCCGACACCACCGGGACCATCCAGAGCGGGGCGCTGATGATCGCCGCGCCGATCGCCCTGGTGGCCGGCCTGGCCTCCTTCTTCTCGCCCTGCGTGCTGCCGCTCGTCCCGGGCTACCTCTCGTACGTCACCGGCTTCTCCGCCGCCGACCTCGCCGACGCGCGCGGCGCGCGGCGCGGCCGGATGCTGGCCGGGGCGCTGCTCTTCATCCTCGGCTTCACCGCCGTCTTCGTCTCCGGCGGCGCGCTCTTCGGCTACTTCGGCTCGACGCTGCAGGAGCACAAGCGGGTCATCTCGATCGTGCTCGGCGCGCTGACCGTCGTGATGGGCCTTGCCTTCATGGGGCTGGTGCCCGGCCTGAGCATGCGCGAGCTGCGCTCGCACCGCCGCCCGGCGGTCGGCCTGCTGGGCGCGCCGATGCTGGGCGTGGTCTTCGGTGTCGGCTGGACGCCCTGCCTCGGCCCGACGCTGTCCGCCGTCCAGAACCTCGCGCTCAACGAGGCCGACGCGGGCCGCGCGGCGCTGCTGATGACCGCCTACTGCCTGGGGCTGGGCGTACCGTTCGTCGTGGCCGCACTGGCCTTCCGCCGGGCGCTGGGCGCCTTCGGCTGGGTCAAGCGGCACTACCCGCTCGTCATGCGGATCGGCGGCGGCATGCTCGTCGCGGTCGGTCTGCTGCTGGTCACCGGGGCCTGGGACTCCATGGTGAACGAGATGCAGTCCTGGACCGCCGACTTCCAGATCGGAATCTGACCCGTGAGCAAGACCACGACCGATACCGAGCTGCCCCCGGAGGCGGTCGAGGACGCGGCCGAGCGGCTGACCACCGCGCCGACCGAGTCGGACGGCCCCGTCGGCATCGGCGTGCTCGGCTGGCTGCGCTGGGTGTGGCGCCAGCTGACCTCGATGCGGGTCGCGCTGATCCTGCTCTTCCTGCTCTCGTTGGCCGCCATCCCCGGATCGCTGATCCCGCAGAACGGCCAGAACCAGTTCAAGGTCGAGACCTGGAAGGCGCAGCACACCACGGTCGCGCCGGTCTACGAGAAGCTCCAGCTGTTCGACGTCTACAGCTCGGTCTGGTTCTCGGCGATCTACATCCTGCTCTTCGTCTCGCTGGCCGGCTGCATCGTCCCGCGCACCTGGCAGTTCGTCGGTGTGCTGCGGGCCCAGCCGCCGGCCGCGCCGAGCAACCTGACCCGGATGCCGGTCCACGCGGCCTGGCGCACCGACGCCGACGCCGAGACGGTCAACGCCGCCGCGTACCGGCTGCTGCGCAAGCGCCGGTTCCGGGCGAACCTGGCCGGCGGCTCGGTGGCCGCGGAGAAGGGCTACCTGCGCGAGGTCGGCAACCTGGTCTTCCACCTGTCGCTGTTCGCACTGCTCGGCGGCTTCGCCTGGGCGAGCCTGGCCAGCGGCACCGGCGGCAAGCTGATGGTCGCGGGCGAGGGCTACTCCAACACCATCACCCAGCTGGACGACTTCACCGGTTCGCGGTTCTACTCCAGCCAGGACCTCGACCCCTTCTACCTGAAGCTGAACGGCTTCACGGCGCGTTTCCAGAGCAAGGGCGACCAGATCGGCGCGGCCCGGCAGTTCACCGCGAACGTCGAGTACTACGCCGGCAGCGACGCGGAGAAGCTCAAGCGGGGCACGATCGAGGTCAACCACCCGCTGGAGATCGGCGGCAGCAAGGTCTACCTGATCGGCCACGGCTACGCCCCGGTGGTCACCGTGCGCAACGCCGCCGGCGAGGTCGTCTACTCCGGTGCGACGCCCTTCCTGCCGCAGGACGGCAACCTCACCTCCACCGGCGTCGTCAAGGTCTCCGACTACGGCGACAAGGACGGCAAGAAGACCCAGATGGGCTTCTCCGGCTTCTTCCTGCCGACCGCCCCGGTGGCGTTCGACGCGAACACCGGCCCGCGCTCGCTCTTCCCCGGCGACGCCGACCCGGCGCTGGTGCTGAACGCCTTCGCGGGCGACCTCGGCACCGACTCCGGACTGCCGCAGAACGTCTACCAGCTCAACACCAAGAACCTCACCCAGCTCCAGCAGGACGGCCAGCCCGCCAAGGTCCGGCTGAAGGTGGGCCAGGGCTGGACCCTGCCGGACGGCTACGGCACCGTCACCTTCGACGGCTACAAGCAGTGGGCCAGCTTCAACATCTCGCACCGCCCGGGCAACGAGATCGCCCTGGTCGGTGGTGTGCTGGCGATCCTCGGCCTGATCGGCTCGCTGTTCGTGCAGCGCCGCCGGATCTGGGTGCGCGCCGTGGCCCTGCCGGGCGGCGGCACCCAGGTGGAGCTGGCCGGTCTGGCCCGCAGCGAGTCGGCGAAGATCGCCGAGGAGCTGGCCGAACTGGCGGTGGACCTCCAGGACGACGCGCCCGCGGTCGACGACCCGGACGCGCCCGTCCCCGGGGACGAGCCCGTCACCGGGGACGCGCCCGCCGCCGAGGACGCGCCCGCCACCCCCGAGCCCGACGCGGCCCCGGCCGCCCCGGAGTCCGCGCAGCCCGCAGAGCCCGCACAGCCCGCAGTCCCCGCCGACCAGAAGTCCAAGGAGTAGACGGTGCAACTCGCCTCGGCGGTCGACCCCCAGCTGGCCGACCTCTCCAACAAGCTGATCTATTCGGCCATGGCCGTCTACCTGATCGCCATGTTCGCCCACATGTTCGAGTGGACGTTCGGCAGCAAGGGCGCCGTCGCCGTCCGCTCGACCGAGCAGGCCGGCCTGGCCGCGACGGTCGCCGCGGCCGGGGCCGCGAACGCCAAGAACGCCAAGAAGGTCACCGTCACGGTCGCCTCGGCGGGCGGGGGCACCACCACGCTCACCCGGACCGCCCTGGCGGGCGAGGGCGCGACCGTGGTCACCGGCGGCCGCGGCGAGGAGGAGACGGACGGCCCGGGTGCCGCCGGCACCAGCGAGCGGGCCGACCTGGCCGGCCGGATCGCGGTCTCGCTGACCGTGCTCGCGGTCATGCTGCACGCGGGCGGCGTGCTCACCCGCGGCCTCTCGGTCTCCCGCTGGCCGTGGGGCAACATGTACGAGTTCTCCTGCGCCTTCGCGCTGGCGATGGCCACCGCCTACCTCGGCCTGCTGGCCTCCCGGAAGAAGGTCCGCTGGCTCGGGCTGCCGGTCACCCTGGCCGTCCTGCTGACCCTCGGCGTCGCGGTCTCGGTGCTGTACACCGAGTCCGAGCAGCTCGTCCCGGCGCTGCACTCGTACTGGCTGGCGATCCACGTCTCCACCGCGATCGTCTGCGGCGGCGCCTTCTACGCGGCGTTCATCGCCACCCTGCTCTACCTGGGCAAGGACTCCTTCGACAAGCGGATGGCGGCCGGCCTGGCCACCGGCCCGCTGGGCACCTCGCCGTCCATCTGGCGCCGCCTGCCGGCCGCGTCGACCCTGGACAAGCTCTCCTACCGGATCAACGCGCTGGTCTTCCCGCTCTGGACCTTCACCATCATCGCGGGCGCGATCTGGGCCGAGGCCGCCTGGGGCAAGTACTGGGAGTGGGACCCGAAGGAGACCTGGTCGTTCATCACCTGGGTCGCCTACGCCTGCTACCTGCACGCCCGCGCCACCGCCGGCTGGAAGGGACGCAAGGCCGCCTACCTGGCGCTGGCCGCGTTCGCCTGCTGGCTCTTCAACTACTACGGCGTGAACATCTTCGTCACGGGAAAGCACTCCTACGCGGGGATCTGACCCGGGCACACCACGCTCCGGCCCGGCGCTCCGCAGATCGGAAGCCGGGCCGAGGTGTGACAGGGGTAGTTCGTGCCGGCCAACCCGAGCCGGCACGGGGAGGAACGAGGAGGAAATCGCGCAATGGAGTGCGACGAGGTCATGCTGACCGTCCGAATCACCGCCGCCGAGCGCACGCTGCTCCGCCGGCTCGCCCAGGGGCACCGCAGCGACGTCTCCGAGGTCGTGGCGGACGGCCTGCTGGACATCATCCCCACACTCAGTACGCAGGCGGACGCCTTCCGCCTGCTGGGCGCGCTCGCGGCCCCCGCGCCGTGCGCCCTGACGGTCTGGCTGCCGACGCCGCTGGCCGACCTGCTCGTCCCGGGCGCGGCCCGGATCGCCCAGGTCACCCAGGTCCGGGTCGGGTCGGCCAGCGCCATGCTCGGCGCCGCCCTGCGGCTCTGGCTGGCCCAGGACCCGAGCCGGCTGGCCGCCAACCTCAGCGTGATGCACGCCGGTCGGCCGGCCGCGCTGGTCGCGGCCTGACCCGGGCGGGGCTCCGTCGGTCTCAGCAGGCGAGCGGCAGGCCCGGATCGCGGTCCGGGCCTGCCGGCCGCCGGTCGGCGGCGCCGCCGTCGGCCGGGGCGGTCAGCAGCCGGCACTCGGCCACCGTCCGGCCTTCCTGCGTCAGCAGGACCCGGACCGGCACGGACGGGCCGTCCGCCCCGGCCCCGGCGGCGATCCGCGACTCCCGGACGGCCCGCACCAGGCACGGCCGGTCCAGCTCGATGAAGCCGCTGAACGACGACACCAGCTCCACCGGCACCACCGGATCGGGGTGGCGCAGCCGCTGGGCGGCCTGCCGGGCGGCCTCCAGGACGACCATGCCGGGTACGTGGTCCAGGGTCGGTTCGGAGAGCACCGGGTGGCCGGCGTCGGCGCGCAGCAGCCAGCTGCCCGGCACCGGCGACGGTCCGAGCACGACGTCGGCGGCCTGTTCGCGGCCGGCCATCTGGGGCTTGGTGCAGGCGGGCGGGAGCCAGGGCGCCGCCGGACGCCGGGCGGGCTCGCGCAGCCGGGCGTACGCGGCGGGGGAGAGCGCCCGGAGCTGGACGGCGGCACGGCCGACCGGGCGGCCGTCCCGCTCGACCTCGACGTGCACCCGCAGCGAGGCCAGCCGCCCGTGCCGCATCCGGACGTCCTGGCAGCTCGCCCGGAGCATCAGGGAGGCGGGGGCGCCGGCGATGGCGAGCCCGTCCAGCCCGTCCGGGCCGAGGGAGTAGCAGAGCTCGTCCAGTGCGAAGTGGTGCCCGCGGGGCACGCCGAAGCCGACGTGCCCGATCAGCAGCGCGGCCTGCCGGACGGTCTCGGCCATCAGCACCGGGTCGTGGTGGCGGTCGCCGGGCAGCCGGTAGAAGCCGTGCAGCCGGGGCCACTGGGCGCCGAGCAGGAAGTCGTAGGGGCCGGTGGACTGCCAGCCGGTGATGAGGACTTCAGAGACGGAGGAGCGGTGGACCAGGTGGCGGGAGACGGTCCGGTCGTGGAAGTCGTATCCGGCGACGGTATGAAAATACGGACCGTCAGCATCCGGTTCTGCGATCGCTGGCATGGCTGGCCCCACTCCCGGGTCTCGGTCGACCGGCCGCGCCGGCGGCCCCCTCACAAAACATACAAACCAACCGGTTTGCCTGTGGCGAGTGGGGTCCCCGCTGCCGGGACCTCGGCGTGATCACGTTACCCGCGCACCGGCCTGCGGGAACGTCCGGGCGGGCGATGCCGGACCTTGGGCGGGGGTCGATCCCCGCTGGACGGCGGGGGAGAGCGAGGAGCTAGATTAGATACCAACCATGCGGTTTCGGGCGGGCCGTCCGCATGCGAGGCGTCGCGCCACCGACGGCGGCGCCCTGACAGCAGCCGGGCGAGCCGGGATCTCGCCGAGGCCGAGGCCGGAGGGGCCAGTGGTCAAGCAGGAACGTGCGGGGAGGACGAGGCAGGCCGTGCTGCTCGCCGCGGCGGACGCGTTCGCGGAGGCCGGCTTCGAAGCGGCCAACCTGGTGGACATCAGCCGCCGGGCGGGCGTCAGCAAGGGCGCGCTCTACTTCCACTTCGTCTCCAAGCAGGCGCTGGCCGACGGCGTCCGCGCGGCGGCCGCGCGCGAGATCGGCTCGGCCGCGCTGCGCGCCCGGCGGGCCGGCGGCCCGGCCCTCCAGGGCCTGATCGACTTCTCGCACGAGCTGGCCCGGCTGCTGCGCGAGGACGTGCTGGTGCGGGCCGGCGTCCAGCTCGGCCAGGGCGCCCGGTTCGGGGCCGGGGCCGCCTGGCGGAGCCTCACCGAGGTGTTCCGCCGCCTGCTGGACCGCGCGGCGGACGCCGGTGAGCTGCACCCCGGGGTGGACCTGCGGCAGGCCGCCGACCTGCTCACCACCCTGGCGGCCGGCCTGGTGCTGTTCGCCCCCGAGGACGCCGGCCGGCTGCGGCCGGAGGCGGTACGCGGCCTCTGGGCCGCGGCCCTCCCCGCGCTGGTGCCGGCCGACCGCTGTTCCGCCTACCGCACCTGAGACCCGGTCGGCCGCACCCGAGTCCGGGCCTGCCGCACCCGAGGCCCGGCCGACCCCACCTGAGCCCGGCTCAGTCGCCGGTGCCCGCGGCCGGGGTGGGCGCCTGCCCGGGGCCGCCGCCCGGTGCCCGCTCGGCCACGCTGATCCGGGCCAGCGCGTGCGGCTGGACCAGCCCGGGCAGCAGCATCGTCCAGAGGTCGGCCATCCGCTGCAGCAGGTCGCGACGGCCGGTCAGCACCTGCGAGCTGAGCTGGATCCCGGTGACCGCGCCGGTGATCACCCCGGCGGCGGCCGCCGGGTCCAGACCGGGGTGCAGGTCGCCCGCGTCGCGGGCCTGCTCCAGCAGTGCGCGCGCCGCGTCCGACCAGCGCTGGTAGGCGGCGATCTGCGGCTGGGTGAAGCTGCCGTGCTCGATGGTCAGCCGGATGCTGCCGCGCACCATCGGGTCGTCCACCAGGGCGTGGGCGAACGCGTAGCCGAGGTCGATCAGGGTCTGCACCGGGCTGTCCGAGGTCGGCCGCCAGGTGGCGAGCCAGGCGCCCTGGCCCTCGATCACCGCGAGCGCGAGCTCCTCCTTGGAGCCGAAGTGGAAGTACAGCGCGCCCTTGGTGACGCCGGCCCGCTCCAGGATCTCCGACATGGTGGCGGCCGCGTAGCCGCGCTCGTCGAACACCTCGGCCGCGGCGAGGAGTACCGCCTGGCGCGTTGCCAGTGCCCGGGCCTGCCTGGCCATCGCAGCCTCCCTGGATTGCTCTCGTACTCGGCGGCGGCCGATCCTACGGGGGCCGACGGGGCGGGGAATCGCATACCGTCCAGTAGGTATTCTACCGAGCCGACCGTCACCGGACCGGTGTGCGAGGAGCCCGCCGGCGCCGGGAACGGCGACAGCCGGCCACCCGGAGGGGGTGGCCGGCCGTCGGTCGGATGCTGCGGGGCGTCAGGCGGCCTGCTGCCAGCTGACCGGCGAGAAGTACGCCGGACGGCGCTCCAGGCGGTGCCAGTTGGCGATCGGCTCGACCGGCGCCACGGCGGCTGCGGCCTGCTGGGCGGCCGCGGCACGGGCCATCAGCACGGCGGTCAGGGCGGCGAGCTCCTCGTCGGAGAGCGAGCCGCGGACGACGCGGACGAGAGGTTCGGCGGAAGCGGTCATGGTGTTGGTTTCTCCCCCGGCACGTTTCTGGTGAATGGTCAGCAGAACTGCGGTGCTACATGGGCGGGTTGCCGTGCTTGCGGCTCGGCAGGTCGGCGTGCTTGGTGCGGAGCATGGCGAGCGAGGAGGCCAGGACCTGGCGGGTCTCGGCGGGGTCGATGACGTCGTCCACGAGGCCGCGCTCGGCCGCGTAGTACGGGTGCATCAGCTCGGTCTTGTACTCCTTGATCTTCTGGGCGCGCATCGCCTCGGGGTCCTCGGCGCCGTTGATGTCGCGGCGGAAGATCACGTTGGCGGCGCCCTCGGCGCCCATGACGGCGATCTCGTTGGTCGGCCAGGCGAACGAGAGGTCCGCGCCGATCGAGCGGGAGTCCATCACGATGTACGCGCCGCCGTAGGCCTTGCGCAGGATCAGTTGGATCCGCGGCACGGTGGCGTTGCAGTACGCGTACAGCAGCTTGGCGCCGTGCCGGATGATGCCGTCGTGCTCCTGGTCGACGCCGGGCAGGAAGCCGGGGACGTCGAGCATGGTGACCAGCGGGATGTTGAAGGCGTCGCACATCTGGACGAAGCGCGCGGCCTTCTCGCTCGCGTTGATGTCGAGCACGCCGGCCAGCGACTGCGGCTGGTTGGCGATGATGCCGGTGACGTGCCCGTCGATCCGCGCCAGCACGCAGAGCACGTTGGTGGCCCAGCGCTCGTGGACCTCCAGGTACTCGCCGTGGTCGACGATCTCCTCGATCACCTTGCGCATGTCGTACGGGCGGTTGCCGTCGACCGGCACCAGGTCGAGCAGCGCGTCGTTGCGGCGGTCCACCGGGTCGTCGTTGACGACGGTCGGCGGCATCTCGCGGTTGTTCTGGGGCAGCAGCGAGAGGAGGTAGCGGACCTCCTCGATGCAGGACTGCTCGTCGTCGTAGGCGAAGTGCGAGACGCCGGAGACCCCGGAGTGGACGTCGGCGCCGCCGAGGCCGTTCTGGCTGATCTTCTCGCCGGTCACGGCCTGGACCACGTCCGGGCCGGTGATGAACATCTGCGAGGTCTCGCGGACCATGAACACGAAGTCGGTGAGGGCCGGCGAGTACGCGGCGCCGCCGGCGCACGGGCCGAGCATCACCGAGATCTGCGGGATGACGCCGGAGGCCCGGGTGTTGCGCTGGAAGATGCCGCCGTAGCCGGCCAGGGCGGTGACGCCCTCCTGGATGCGGGCGCCGGCGCCGTCGTTCAGCGAGACCAGCGGCGCACCGGCCGCGATGGCCATGTCCATGATCTTGTGGATCTTCTGCGCGTGGGCCTCGCCCAGCGCGCCGCCGAAGATCCGGAAGTCGTGCGCGTAGGTGAAGACCGTGCGGCCGTGCACGGTGCCCCAGCCGACGACGACGCCGTCGGTGTGCGGCTTCTTCGCCTCCAGGCCGAAGCCGGTGGCGCGGTGTCGCCGCAGCGGCTCCACCTCGCGGAACGAACCCTCGTCGAGCAGCAGCTCGATGCGCTCACGAGCGGTCAGCTTGCCCTTGGCGTGCTGGGCCTCGGTGGCCTTCTCGCTCGGGCCCCGGCGGACCTGGTCGCGCAGTTCGTGCAGCTCGGCGACCCGCCCGTGGGCGTCGGCCGGGATCTCGGGGATCTCGTCGCCGACCGGCGCCTCATGCACAACCGTCATCTCGAACCACTCCAAGGGTGAGGGAACTGTCCGACAGCCAACGTCTGCATTGCCCCCGGCTGCGAATCACTTCTTCACTTATGACTGTACGAGGGGCGCGGCGCTGGTTTCGGCGTCGATTCCGTACAAGGTCGCGTCCGTTTAGATGTCAGGGCTGCACAGAAACCGCGGGCGGGCGTCGTGATCGGACAGTGTCCGTTCGATTACCCGCAGCTGTCGCCCGAGTGGCGGTCCGATGATCTGAGCGGAAGGAAACGTGCAGGTCAGAGCGGGCGGGCGGGAGGCCGGACGGGGGGCCTCAAGGGGGTTGATAGCCGGACTTCAGCGGAGTGTGCTGGGCGGCCCGGAGCGGCTCCGGGCGCCGATCAGTCGTAGGGAAGCGCCAAAAACACCGAGGCCCACCCGGGAGCACCCGAGTGGGCCGTCCGAGGGAGGGCTCAGCTCTTGCGACCGTCCTCCGGCTCGTCCTTGCCCCGCAGCTCCTCCTCGCGGCGGCGCAGGTCGGCCTCCCACTGCTTGAGCATGTCCTCGTGCCTGTTGTTGTCCTTCTTCAACGAGGCGAGGAACTCCGGGTCGTCGTCCGGCGCGAGCGGCCGGCCGCCGCGCGGGCGCTCGTACTCGGGGTAGCCGGCGGTGCGGCCCGCCGGGCCGGCCTGCAGGGCGCCGCGCTGCTTGCCGGCCACCAGCCAGGCGATCGAGCCGACCAGCGGGAAGAGCAGCACGATGATCACCCAGACCACCTTGGGGAGGTGCTTCACCTCTTCTTCGGGCGTGGTCAGGCAGTCGATGAACGCCCAGACCCAGAGGGCGAGCGGGAGTACGAAGGTCAGAATCCTCAGCACGGCGGCGATCTCCCCCGGCGGCGGTGGCGGCGGGCGCCGCGAACCGGCGGACGGCTTCGACGGGGGCCCTTGACCGAGCCAGGCTATCGGGTGGCGGATACTGACTGGCATGGCATACGACGATCTCCGTTCGTTTCTGCGGGCCCTCGACCGCGAGGGCGATCTCAAGCGCATCAAGGCCGAGGTGGACCCTCATCTGGAGATCGGCGAGATCGTCGACCGGGTGCAGAAGGCCAAGGGCCCGGCCCTGCTGTTCGAGAACGTCAAGGGCTCCTCGATGCCGCTGGCGATGAACGTCTTCGGCACCGAGCAGCGGCTCGCCAAGGCGCTCGGCCTCAAGGGGCCGGACGACATCGCCGACAAGATCGCCGGGCTGCTGAAGCCCGAGCTGCCGCAGGGCTTCACCGGCTTCCGGGACGCCTTCGGCAAGCTCGCCTCGATGGCCCACGTGCCGCCGAAGCACGTGAAGTCCACCGACGCCCCGGTGCACGAGGTCGTGCTCACCGGCGAGGACGTCAACCTGGACGAGCTGCCGGCCCTCTTCACCTGGCCGCTGGACGGCGGCTCCTTCTTCAACCTCGGCCTCACCCACACCAAGGACCCGGACACCGGCGTCCGCAACCTCGGCCTGTACCGGCTCCAGCGGCACGACCGCCGGACCATCGGCATGCACTGGCAGATCCACAAGGACAGCCGCAACCACTACGCGGTCGCCGCCAAGCGCGGCGAGCGGCTGCCGGTCGCGATCGCCTTCGGCTGCCCGCCGGCCGTCACCTACGCCGCCACGGCCCCGCTGCCCGGCGACATCGACGAGTACCTCTTCGCCGGCTTCGTCGCGGGCGAGCGGGTGAAGATGGTCGACTGCAAGACCGTGCCGCTGCAGGTCCCGGCCGACGCCGAGGTGGTCCTGGAGGGCTGGCTGGAGCCCGGCGAGATGCTGCCCGAGGGGCCGTTCGGCGACCACACCGGCTTCTACACGCCGCAGGAGCCGTTCCCGGCGCTGAAGATCGACTGCGTGACGATGCGGCGCCGCCCGATCCTGCAGTCCATCGTGGTCGGCCGCCCGCCGACGGAGGACGGCCCGCTGGGCAAGTTCACCGAGCGGTTCTTCCTGCCGCTGCTGAAGGTGATCATCCCGGACATCGTCGACTACGACCTGCCCGAGGCCGGCGGCTTCCACAACTGCGTGATCGTCTCGATCGACAAGAAGTACCCCAAGCACGCCCAGAAGACGATGCACGCGATCTGGGGCGCGCACATGATGTCGCTGACCAAGCTGATCATCGTGGTGGACTCGGACTGCGACGTCCACGACTACCAGGAAGTTGCCTGGCGGGCGTTCGGCAACGTCGACTACAGCCGTGACCTCACCGTCGTCGAGGGCCCGGTCGACCACCTCGACCACGCCTCCTACCAGCAGTTCTGGGGCGGCAAGGCGGGCATCGACGCCACCCGCAAGCTGCCCGAGGAGGGCTACACCCGGGACGGCGGCTGGCCCGAGATGGTCTCCTCCGACCCGGCCACGGCCGCCCTGGTCGACCGCCGCTGGAAGGAGTACGGGCTCTGATGAGCACCGCCGCCGCCCTCCCCGAGGTCCCGCCCGGCAAGGTCAAGGCCTTCCTGCGGCTGGTGATGATCGAGCACTCGATCTTCGCCCTGCCCTTCGCCTACATCGCCGCGCTCACCGCGATGTACCTCGCCGACGAGCGGGTGCACTGGGGCGAGCTGTTCATCGTCACCGTCTGCATGGTCGGCCTGCGGACCTTCGCGATGGCCGCCAACCGGATCATCGACCGCGAGATCGACGCCCGGAACCCGCGCACCGCCGGGCGCGAGCTGGTGACCGGCGCCGTCGCGGTGAAGACCGCGTACGTCGGTTCGGCGATCGCGCTGGTCGTCTTCCTGGGCGCGGCCGCCCTGCTGAACCCGCTCTGCCTGGCGCTCGCGCCGGTCGCCGTGGTGCCGATGGTGGTCTACCCCTACGGCAAGCGGTTCACCGACTTCCCGCAGGCGATCCTCGGCCTGGCCCAGGCGATGGGCCCGGTCGGCGCCTGGCTGGCCGTCACCGGCTCGTGGTCCTGGGACGCGGTCGTGCTCGGCGCGGCGGTCGGGATCTGGATCGGCGGCTTCGACCTGATCTACGCCTGCCAGGACGTCGAGTCGGACCGCGAGGGCGGCGTGCGCTCGGTGCCGGCCCGCTTCGGCATCCCGGCGGCGGTGTGGGGAGCACGCGTCTGCCACGTGCTCACCACGCTGCTGCTCGGCTGGTACGCGGTGCTGACCGGCGCCGGCGTCGCGTTCTGGATCGGCCTCGCCGTCGTGGCCGGCGCCTTCGTCTACGAGCACACCATCGTGAAGCCGAACGACCTGTCGAAGCTGAACCGGGCGTTCTTCCAGACGAACGGGTTCGTCGGGATCTCGCTGTTCTTCTTCGCGCTGGTCGACCTGGTCGTGCGCGGCCTGGGGATCTGAGCCTCCCCGCGCGGCTACTTGGCGCCCTCGTCGAGCGTGTGCTTGACGAGGGCGTTCGCGTGTCCGTGGCCGAGGCCGTGCTCGGCCTTGAGCCAGGCCACGAGCTCCATGTGCTTGGTGAGCGGGGAGGAGCGGATCAGCTCCTTCCAGTGCGCGATCGGCTGGCCGTACTTCTTCTCGATGGACGGGAAGTAGCTGGCGGGGCCCTTGGCGGCGGCGTCGGTGCTCACGGTGGCGCTCCTGTCGGTTCGTCAGTTCGATCTTGCTGGGGGTGATTCTCACGCAGAGAGCCGGACGGCGACAGTGCTCAGCCAGGCGAGTCCGAGCGCCGCACCGGCGGTGAAGGCCATGACGGTGGCGCCGGAGCCGGCGAAGCCGGCCAGCACGCCGAGCGGCATCAGGCGGGAGGCGATCGCCCAGCCGCGGCGGCCGGTGGCCGCGAAGTGCCGGGCGAGGACGAGGAACGCGGCGCAGAGCGCGAGGTAGCCGACCGAGCCGCCGACCATGTGGACGGTGCCGTGGGCGCTCAGCTCGGTCACCCGGTCCTCGGGGGCGCCGACGGGGAAGCCGGCCCCGGGGTCGGCCTCGAAGGCCGAGCTGAGCAGGAACGACGCGCCGAACACCGCGATCAGCCGGGGCGCCCAGGTGCCGCCGGGGCGGTTGCGCAGGGCCTGGTGGAGGCCGGCGGCGCCGGCGAGGACCAGGATGCCGGCGAGGAGGAAGTTCGCGGTCTGGATCCAGCCGGCGTCCCCGAGGGCGAGCTGGCTGATGGCGTTGCGGGAGAAGTCGAAGCCCTCGCGGGCGAGGCCCTGGAGGAGGCCCGCGGTGAGGAACAGCGGGCCGGCGAGGGCGCCCGCGGTGAGGAGGGTCCGGGTCGCGGGGGCGGCGGCGAGCGGGGCGGCGGTGAGCGTGTTGGTCATGCCGGTAAGACCGGGGGAGTGGGCGGAACTCATCGGTGGCGAGGATGTGATCTGGGTCACGCACTGGTGTGACAAGCCCACTATCGCCGTTTGTGCTCCGAGCCTCGCGGGCGCTGGCTACTGTGGGCGGCCTGGAAGCCCAAACACCGGTTCCTTGAAGGAGCATGGCATGGCTGTCGAGCACGACCCCTCGCACTCGCCCCGCGCGTACTACGGCGCGGAGCTGCGGCGCCTCCGCGAGCTGGCCGGCCTGAGCCAGGAGGCTCTGGGGCAGCTGGTCTTCTGCTCGGGCGGCTACATCGGGCAGATGGAAGTGGCGGTGCGGAAGCCGCAGGAGGACCTGTCGAAGCGGTTGGACGAGGCGCTCAAGACGGACGGGCACTTCCTGCGGGTGTATCAGATGGTGCGGAAGGCGTCCCGCTACCCGGACTTCTTCGCGGACGCTGCCGAACTTCAGGCGTCGGCGCAGTCAATCAGCGAGTTCGGTCCGCTCCTCGTTCCGGGATTGCTGCAGACGCCGGACTACGCGCGGGCGGTCTTCGAGTCGGCCGACCCGCTTCGGAAGGCAGCGGACGCCGAGGCCCTGGTCGCTGCGCGAGTGGCGCGATCGGAGATCCTCGATCGCGCCAACGCTCCCTTGTACTGGGCTGTTCTCGATGAGTCGGTACTCCGCCGACCGGTCGGCGGGTCCGCTGTGATGTTCGGGCAGCTCAGGCACTTGGCCGAGCTGGTTCTGAGCAGAAAGGCCCTGATTCAGGTGGTCCCGTTCTCGGCTGGGGCACATGCCTTGATGGAGGGTTCGCTATGCCTGATGACGTTCGAAGAGGCGCCGCCCGTGGCGTACGTCGAAGGGCCTTACTCAGGGCAGTTGGTCGACAACCCGTCAACGGTGGCCGAATGCGCGCTGGCCTACGATCTCGTCAGGGCCGCCGCGCTGTCGCCGAAGGTGTCCCTGGCCCTGATCGACTCGGCGGCGGAGGACTACGCGAATGCACCGGACCGAGAAGTGGCGTAAGAGTAGTTACAGCGGCGGAAGTGGTGGCAACTGCATTGAGGTGGACGACGCCCGCCCGGGTTCGGTTCGTGACTCCAAGGACCCCGAGGGCCCGCGCCTCCGCTTCACCCCGGCCGCCTGGCAGGCTTTCGTGACCGCAGCCGTCGACGGCGAGTTCGGCACCGTCTGACCTGATAGCCCTTGCTCCGATCTTGAGGCGGCCGGTCGAACACAGGCCCCGCCCCGGCGAGCTGGGGCGGGGCCTGTCAGATGCGTTTGCGTTACTGGATGACGAGCTGGCGGTCGCCGAAATCGGCAACCAGGCGAAGCCTGCCTCCCAGGGCCTCCACGTAGGCGCGGATCGTGGCCAGCGCTGCGCTGTCGAGTTCGCCCTTCTCCAGCCGGGACACATTCGGCTGGGTCACGCCGATGATCGCGGCGACCTCAACCTGGGTGAGTGCCTGCTCCTTGCGGATCTCCGCGAGACGGTATGCGCGGACCTCGGCGTCGAGCTTGGCGCGGTGCGTGGCGACCCGGGCTTCATCAGTGACAACCTCGGGCCGGACCTCTTTCCAGGACCTGGCCATCTACTTCTCACCTTCGTTGAGTCTCTTGAGGTGCTCGTCGAATCGGGCGTCGGCGACTGGGACGTTCTCGTCGTACCACTTGTTCCAGGTGCCGGTCTTGTCGCCGGCCACCAAGAGGATGGCTTCGCGCTCAAGGTCGAAAGCGAACAGGATGCGGATCTCGGTCTCGCCGTCGGTGCGAGGCCGCAGCTCTTTCATGTTGTGGTGCTTCGACTGCTTGATCCGGTCGACCAGGGGGCGACCGAGGGTGGGGCCATCGGCTTCGAGCTTGTCGATGGCCGCTGCTACCTGGTCGGCGATCTCCGGCTCATCTTGGCTGAGTCGGACGAACCAGGAGTCGACTGCGTCGTGTAACGAGACTTCCCATGCCACGGGTCGATTATGCGCTACAAGCTATATGCGCTGCAAATTATTCCCTGGTGCTGTGGCACTGGCAAGGCGACTGCATCGAGCGCGTTGGCGTGTCTGCTCACCTCACCCGGGTGGCGATGGCTCGGGCGCAGTCCAGGGACTCGGTGTGGGTGGTGTCCACCTCCAGGTCGTAGACCACGCCCTCGTGGACGATCGGGGCCTGCTGGGCGGCCATGCCCGAGGTCCGGTCCCCGCGGGCGATCTCGCGGCCCGCGGCCACCGCGCTCTCGCACCGGACACCGACCCACAGCACGTCCAGGCCGTCGAGGACCTCCCGCCAGCGTGCCTGGGATTCCGCTCCGCCGAGGAACACGTCGTCGACGATGATCCGGGCGCCTGCCCGGGCCATCGCGGCGACCCCTGCCATCCAGGCGGCCTCCAGCTCGCGGAACGTCGATCCGACGGCCACAGCGCCGTCGTCGGCGATCTCGATCCCCAAGTCCGAGGCCTGCATGGAGGCCGGCATCATCTCGATCAGCGAGTCGATCGCCGCCGCGAGCCACGGATCCGGCAGGACTGCCTGGAGACACCGGACGATCCCGGACTTGCCGGAGCTCGATCCACCGTTCAGCACGATCACTTGAGTCGTCACCAGGTCACCGTAGAGGCGGGCGCCGGTCCGTCCGAAGCGGTTTTCGGAAAGCCGCGGCACTAGCATCGGCCGCATGATCGACAACACCACCGACTTCCGCTCGGACCGGATCGGCAGTGCCCTTCGCGGCGAGAACCCGACCGTCATGCGCCGCCTCGACGCCGGGTTCGCCGTGATCGGGGACGTCCAGTTCCTGCCCGGGTACTCGATCCTGCTCACCGACGAGCCCGGCGTCGAACGGCTCTCCGACCTGCCCCGCTCGCGCCGACTGGCCTACCTCGCGGACCTGGACCGGCTCGGCGAGGCCGTCGAACGCGCCTGCCGGGCCGCCGATCCGGCCTTCCGTCGGGTGAACCTGGAGATCCTCGGCAACAAGGACCCCTTCCTGCACGCCCACGTCTGGCCCCGCTTCGAGTGGGAGCCGGGGGACCTCGTGCAGATGCCGGTCTGGCTCTACTCGCCGGACCACTGGCGCGACGAGCAGTACGCCCTTGCCCCGCAGCACGACGCCATCCGCGCCGCCATCACCGCAGAGCTCGACGCCCTGCGCTGACGGGATCTCGACTGGCTGGGTCAGGAGGGGTTCGTCGGAGGCGTCGGACCTTTGGGGCCGAAGATCTCTGCGCGGGCCTGAGTCAGCTCTTCGTCGGTGAAGGCGCCGTGGTCGTCCTGGTAGTGGCGAAGATCCTCACCGAGAAGCTGACATCTGATCTGTCGAGTCGGATCCGCGGGACCGTTCGTGGCCACAATTTGCTGCCTTTGGCGAGGAGTTGACTGTTTCGCAGACCGACTACCGCGCTGCGTTATGGCCGTGTTACGGTCCGCGACGTAAGCAGAAAAGAAGAAGACCCCAGCGGTGCGCCAACACCCCGGGGTCTGGCATCAGGAGCGAACACTCCCCATGCAGATTCATCGTAGCGCGCACGCGCGCGGATTCTCCGTCCTTCCGAACGTCCTGCTGCAGGACCGCCGGCTCAGCTTCACCGCCCGCGGCCTCTTGGCCGACCTGCTCTCCCGGCCCGACGGCTGGCGCGAGGACGGACGGCAGATCGCCGACTCCAGCCCGCACGGGCGCGGGACCGTCCGACGGACCCTCAAGGAGCTCACCGAGGCGGGCTACTACCGCGTCGAGCTGATCCGGATGCCCGACGGCACCCTCCGCTCGGAGGCCCACGTCTACGACACGCCCCAGCCCCGCCGGTCGCCGGGTGACACCCCTCCGGACGTCGGTGGGCCGGAGGGTGGCGCCCCTGTCACCCCTCCCGTAAAGAACCCGGAACAAGAACCCACCCTCCCGGCCGAGTCGCCCGATCCGCAGACCGCCGCCGCGGTCGCCCTGCTGTTCCGGGTGATCCGCCCCGAGCCGCGCCTGCGGCTCGGGGCGCGCGAGGCGGCGGCCCTCGCGCCGCTCGTCGCCGAGTGGCTGCAGAGAGGCTCCACCGAGGCCGACTTGGCCCAGGCCCTGCTGCCCGGCCTGCCCCCGGCCGTGAGCTCCCCGGTCGGCCTGCTCCGCAGCCGCCTGGAGCGGAAGATGCCGCCCGAACGGGCGACCCCCGAGCCGCACCGGGCCGGGTACGCCGAATGCGCCAGGTGCCACGATCCGGTGCCCCGCCCCGGCATCTGCCGGGCCTGTGCGGGCCTGGCACCCAGGCCGCTCGCCGTCGGGCGCGGGGCCGCCGTGGTGGCTGCCGGGGTCGCCCGGGCCCGCCTCGCCCTGCGCGGTCCCCGGCCGGCCCCGGGAGTGCCGGGCTGAGGCGGCCCGGCACCCGTTCTCGTGAACTTGCCGCGCGTGCCCGGGCGTGCCCGGGCGTGTCCACGAACCCGCGCCTAGCCTCCCCGGCATGGACATTGTGATCCCACTCTTCAGGCTCTTCGAACCGCTCGACGCCGTCGGCCCGTACGAGCTCCTGGCGAACGTTCCCGGCGCCCGGGTGCACTTCGTCGCCCCCGAACCGGGGCGGGTCGCCGACGTGCTGGGCGCCATGAAAGTGGACGTGCGCACCCGGTACTCGGAGATCGAGTCCTGCGACGTGCTGCTCGTCCCGGGTGGTGCGGGGGCGCGACTGATGCTGAACGACACGGAGTTCATCGACTGGGTGCGCCGGATCCACGAGACGACCCGCTTCACCACCTCGGTCTGCACCGGGGCGCTCATCCTCGGGAAGGCGGGGCTGCTCAAGGGTCTCACCGCGACCACCCACTGGATGGCGATGGACGACCTGGAGACGTTCGGTGCCACCTACACCGCGGAACGCGTCGTCCGGCACGACAAGATCCTCACCTCGGCCGGGGTCTCCGCCGGTATCGACCTGGCCCTGGGGCTGTGCGCGCTGCTGAGCGACGAACTCACCGCCAGGGCCATTCAGCTCTTCACCGAGTACGACCCCCAGCCGCCGTACGACAGCGGATCCCTGGCCACCGCGACGCCCGAGGTCGTGGCCCGCGCCCGGGAGCTCGCCGCCGGCTGAGCCCGCTCAGCCGAGCAGGCCGCGCCGGTACCCGACACCCGGCCGGTCGTCGATCGTGACCTCGCCGACGGCGGTGAAGCCGGTGCGGCGGAGCACGGCCATGGAGGCCGGGTTGTCGAGGGTGGTCACGGCGGTGAGCGCGGAGAGCCCGTACTCGGCCGCCGCCAGCCGGCAGACCTCCAGCACGCCGGCCGTGGCCACGCCCCGGCCGGCGGCCCGTTCGCCGATCCGGTAGCCGAGTTCGGCCGAGCCGTCCTCGACGTCCACCAGGTTCACCCGGCCGAGCAGCGACCCGGCCTCGTCCAGGACGAGGTGGAAGTGGCACGTCCCGGCGTCCTGCTCGGCCAGCAGGGCGCGGTGCCGGTCGGCGAAGTACGCGAAGTACCCGTCTCCCCGGTCGGGCACCGAGCGGGCGAAGTACTCCCGGTTCGCGCGCTCGAACTCCAGCAGGGCGTCCGCATGGTCGGCCCGCAACCGCTCAATCCTGATCGCGATCATCCCGCCAGCATAGGAACACCACTGTCGTCCGGCTGCCTGTGGCCCCCGGCCATGGGACGACCGGGTGGTCCGGAGGCCGAACTGATGTACATCCCGTACATTGGTTGCATGAGCGAGCCCGTGATTGCCTCCATGGCCGAGGTCCGGAGCCACCTTGCGGACGTCATCGACCGCGCTCGTAGGGGCGAGACGCCGACCATCATCACCAGGCGGGGCAAGCAAGAGGCTGTGGTGATCGACATCGACGAGTACCGGCGTCTGAGCCGGCTCGCCGACGACGCCGAGGACGCCTGGCTCAACCAGCTGGCGGACGAGGCGGAGGCCGAGGGGACGGAAGGCTCGGTCTCGCTGGAAGAGATGGCCGCCATGCTGCGGGCGCAGCACGGCTGAGCCATGGGGTACGTCACGCGATTCACTCCGCACGGCCAGCGGGACCTCCTGAAGATCCCGCGCGCCGATGCACTTCGGATCATGTATCGCCTCACCGAACTCCAGCGGGCGCTGGACGCGGGTGATGTCGAAGCGTTCGACGTCAAGCCGCTCCAGGGGCACGATGCCCGGTGGCGGCTGCGGGTCGGCGACTACCGGATCGTCTACACGATCGAGGACGGCCGGCTCATCGTGTGGGTCCTCGCTGCCGGGCATCGCCGCGAGGTCTACCGGCGCTTCTGACCTGAGCCGGCCGGGCCGGGCCCGGGTCGGCCGGGTGGCGGCCGACCCGGGGCAGGGCGGGGAGTGCTGCTAATCGGCGCTCTGGGCGATGTACGCCTCGTACTGGGCGGCGGTGAGCAGGTCGTTCAGCTCGGCGGGCTTGGTGAACGTGATCTCGATCATCCAGCCGTCGCCGTACGGGTCGTCGTTGACCTGCTCGGGCTCGTCGTGCAGGCCCTCGTTCACGGTGGCGACGGTGCCCGTGAGCGGCATGTAGGTCTCGCTGACCGACTTGACCGACTCGATGCTGCCGAACGGCTCGGTGATCTCGAAGCGGTCCCCCTTCTTGGGGAGTTCCACGAAGACGATGTCGCCGAGCTGGCGCTGTGCGTAGTCGGTGATGCCCACGCGGGCCGTGTCCTTCCCCGAGGTCGCCACCCACTCGTGGTCCTTGGTGTACTTGCGGTCGGTCGGGATGTTCGCCATGGGGGCCTCCGGAGATCGCCGGGCGGGTCGGCTGACGGTGTGTCAGCTGCGAGAAAAGAGCCTGCCGCAGATTCCGGTCACCGGGCAGGATGTTCACCCGGACGTGTGAGCCCCCTGCTCACCACGGCCGTCCCCACACCGAGGATCCCCCGGGATCCGGACCCAGGAGAGTCGCGTGAGCACTGCCAGGATCGCCGTCGTGACCAGCCTCACCCACGCGGAGTACGACCCCGATCTCGCGCTGGTCGTCGAGGCGCTGCGCGCCGAGGGGCTGGCGGCCGAGCCGGTGGCCTGGGACGCGGACCGCCCGGGGTGGGAGGCGTTCGACCTGGCGGTCGTCCGCTCGACCTGGGACTACTCGGAGCGGCTCGGCGAGTTCCTGGCCTGGGCCGACGCGACGGCCCGCGCCACCCGGCTGTTCAACCCGGCGCCGGTGGTGCGCTGGAACAGCGACAAGCGCTACCTGCTGGAGCTGGCCGGGCGCGGTGTCCCCGTGGTGCCGACGCGGATCCTCGAACCGGGCGCCCCGCACGCCGAGGCCGACTTCGACCGGGCCGCGGGCGTGGTGGTCAAGCCCGCGGTCTCCGCGGGGGCCCGCGACACCGCGTGGTACCAGCCCGGCCGGTCCGCGGACGCCCTGCGCCACGCCCGGATGCTGCTGGACGAGGGCCGCACGGTGATGGTGCAGCCGTACCTCCCGCTGGTGGCGGAGGGCGAGCGCGCCCTGGTCTTCGTCGACGGCGCGTTCAGCCACGCGATCCGCAAGGGGCCGGTGCTGACCGAGCCGGGCGTCATCGACAACGACCGGGTCGCCCACCCGGGCATCGCCGCGTACCAGCCGACCGAGGCGGAGCTGCGCACCGCCCGGGCCGCCCTGGCGGCGGCCCCCGCCCCGGACGCCCTGCTCTTCGCCCGGGTCGACCTGGCCCTGGACGAGGCCCGGGAGCCGGTGGTGATGGAACTGGAGCTGATCGAGCCGAACCTCTTCCTCGGCCACACCCCGCAGGGCCTCCAGCGGCTCGCCGCCGCCGTCGCCGCCCGCGCTGCCACCGCCCGCTGACCGCCGGCCGACCGGGAGAATCGGCTCACCCGACTCTTGGAGGAGACACGTGATCGGCAAGCTGCAGTGCATCGTGCTCGACTGCCCGGACCCGGCCGCACTGGCCCGGTTCTACGCGGGGCTGCTGGGCGGTGAGGTGGACCGGCCGGACCGGCGCTGGTCACTGGACGCGGACTGGTCGACCCTGCACACGGAGGACGGGACGGTGATCTGCTTCCAGCGGGTGGCCGACCACCGGCCGCCGCGGTGGCCCGACCCGGCCCACCCGCAGCAGGTGCACCTGGACATCGACGTGGCCGACCTCGATGCGGCCGAGCGCGAGGTGCTCGCGCTCGGCGCCACCCGGTTGAGTGACGCCGGAGGCTGGCGGGTCTACGCGGACACCGCCGGCCACCCGTTCTGCCTGATCCCCGGCTGAACGACGGAGAGGCTGACGGCCCGGCCGCCGGCCCGTGCCCGGAAAGGGCCGAGCCCCGGCCTCCCGGGTGGGGGCCGGGGAGGCCGGGGCTCGGCATGGGGGGATCGTCAGGCGGAACGGCGGCGGCGCGAGGCGAACAGCGCACCGATGCCGGCCAGGAGGAGCGCGCCGGCACCCATCGCGGCCTTCTCCATGCCGTCCGAACCGGTGTGGGCCAGCTCGCCGCCGACCGCCGCCGAGGTGGTGCCACCGGTGGTGCTGGTGGTGAAGCCGGCGTTCCGGACGGTGCCGGTGGTGCCGTTGCCGGTGGTGCCGGTGGTGCCGGTGGCCTCCGGGGCGGAGGTGAGCTCGATCTGGCTGCCCTGCGGGCCCGCGGTGGTGGCGTGCGTGGTGCCCTCGTTGATGGCGGCGACCGGGTTGATGAAGGTCTTGCCGAGCTTGGCCTCGGCCGTGAACGCCAGGCGGACGTGCTTGGTGGTGCCCGCGTTGGCCGCCAGGTCGTCGTTGCCGACGCGGTAGCTCACCGGACCGCCGGACTGGCGGCTCGGGGTGGCGGTGACGTTCTCCCAGGTGCCGTCGGCCTTCTGCACCTGCAGGGTGCTGTGGGCGTCCGCGTACAGGAGGGTGGCGACCTTGGCGAAGGAAGAGGCACTCGGGTTGTTCACGGTGATGTCGAACTCGGCCGGGGCGCCGCCGGCGACGGCGGTGGTCGGCGCGTTCTTGAGCTGGACGGCCAGGGACTTCACGGTGACGTCCTTGGTGGTCTCGGCGAACACGGTGCTCTCCGCCGGGTCGACGACGGCCGAGTAGAGCTTGACCGGCTGGTTGTAGCCGCCGGCGTCGTTGTTGCCCACGGCGGCGAGCCGCAGCTGGACCGTCTTGGTGGTGTTGGCCGCGACGTCCAGGCCGGTGATCTTGCCGGAGAAGTCGAAGGCCCAGGCGGACTGGCTGTAGGTCAGCTCGACCGGCTTCCAGGTGCCGTCGGTGTCGCGGTACTCGATGGAGAACGCGTCGCGCACCCGGGCGTGGACGTTGCTCGCCTTGAGCTTCAGGGTGAACGGCACCGCGGTGCCGGTGGGGTTGTTGACGGTCTCGGTGAACTCGACGGGCGCGCCGCCGTAGCCGATCGACGACGGCTCCTTAACCGTCAGCTCCGGCTTGCCGGCGACCGGGGCCGCGGTGAGGTTGATCTCGACGTACTGCGGGCCGCGGGCGGCGTCCATGTAGCCCGGGATGTGCTGCACGGCCAGCGGATTGATGTAGGCCTTGCCGAGCGGGGCGTCGGCGGCGAAGGCGAGGCGGACGTGCCGGGTGTCGCTGCCGCCGGGGGCGAGGGTCTTGTCCTCGGTGAGGTGGTAGGTGACCTGCTTGGAGCCGGGCTGGCGGCTGGGCTCGCCGGTGATGTTCTCCCAGCTGCCGTCGGCCTTCTGCACCTGGAGCGTGCTGCGCCCGTCGGCCTCCACGACCTTGTCGACGTCGGTGTAGCGCGAGGCGCTGGCGTTCGTGAAGGTGATGTCGAACTCGGCCGGGGCGCCGCCGGCCACCATGCCGGTCGGCGCGTTCTTCGTCTGTACGGTGAGGGCCTTCGCCGTGAACTCCTTGGTGCTCTCGGCGAGGACGGTCTTCGCGGCCGGGTCGAGCACGGCGGAGCTGAGCGTGACGGGCGAGTCCCAGTTGCCCCAGTCGTTGTAGAGCGGTGCGGCGATGCGCAGCTGGACGGTCTTGGTGGCGCCGGCGGCGACGGTCACACCGGTGATCTCGCCGGTGAAGTGGGGCGAGGCGAAGGCCAGGGCGACGGGCTTCCAGGAGCCGTCCGCGGCGCGGTACTCGATGCTGATGCGGCCCGTCCCGCGGGCGCCGGGGGCACTCGCGTCGAGCTTCAGGGCGAAGGACGCCTCGGCGGTGCCGGGGTTGGTGATGGTCTCGGTGAACTCGACCGCCTGGCCGCCGTGGCCGATCGACGCCGGCGGGTTGACCGTCAGCTGCGGCTTGCCGGCCTCGTCCGCAGCCTTGCCGGCCTCGTCCGCAGCCTTGGCGGCCGGGGCGGCCGGGGCGGCCTTGGCAACCGGAGCGGCCGGAGCGGAAGGCGCGGTGGTGGCCGGGGCGGTGGCGGCCGGCGGGACCTCGGCGGCGAACGCGGCGGGGGCCGAGACGACCGCTCCGGTGGCCAGCAGCACGCCGAGGGTGGCGGCGGTCAGGACCGTGGAGCGGGAACGGCGGCTGCGCGCGGTGACAGACATTCTGATGATCCCCCAGGGTGGTTCCGGCTGCGGACGTGCGTCGGCAGCCGTGGTACGGATGCGGTGGCCGGACTCGCGGACTGAGCGCTGTCTCGGCGCCACGTGCGATCCCCGTCGGCGGGCGGGCTTCCCCGCCGCTCACTTACACAGACGTGTGGGGCCCGTGGGGGTTGCAGGTGGGTTCCAAACTTTTTCGAGAATCTTCTGCGACCGCTCTGACCTGCGGTTCTCTGTCTGCGGTTCGCTGTCTCCGGAGGTGGCCTACCCGAGCGAGAGGGCGTCCCCGACGCAGAGCCGCCCGGGTGCGGCCACCTCGGCGAGGGCGTCGAGCCGGCCGTCGTGGGCGTGGACGACGGCCTTGAGGATCTCCGGCGCGTGCGGCAGTCCGGGCTGGGCGGCGGCGGTCATCGCACAGCGCTCGCTGGCCCGGACGAAGGCGAGCCGGACCCCGGTGCCGCCGCGGCCCTCCCGGCCGAACCAGGTGTCCTCGACGAAGGGCGGGGTGCCGGGCGGGGTGCGGAGCAGGACGTTGGGGCGGAACCGGCGCTCGTCCACCACGGCGGACGGCACGGCCTCGCGCACCCAGTCCAGGGTGGCGGTGGTGAGCACGCTGACCGGCAGCTGGTCGAAGTGGGAGACGGCGTCCTCGCGGGCGAGCGCGACGTCCGGGCGCTGGAGGTAGGCGCGCAGGAAGGCGGTGGGATCGGCGACCGGTCGGCCGAGCGGGTCGAGGAGCTCGGGGCGGTCGAGCCGGTGGCCGAGCCGGGAGGAGAGGCGGAGCAGGCCGTCCATCCGGCGGAAGCGCCGGGTGTTCTTCCCGGAGCCGAGCTTGCCGGCTCCGTCGCGGACGGCGTAGAGGCGGTCGCCGGCCAGGCCGCGGTCGTCGACCTCGACGGAGTCGAGCCGCTCACCGCCGGTGGACTTCACGGGGTAGCGCCAGAGCTGCTCGACCACTCCGATGATCTCTGCCATGGGCTGACAGCGTAGCGGCGCCCGCCGGGGATGGTCTAGACCAAGTGCCGACGGGCCTTCAGCCCGGGCACGCCTTCGAGCCGGGCGCGCCATCGCTCCGGGCCCGCCTTCGAGCCGGGCGCCCCGGCCCGAGCACCCCCTCAGCCCAGCCGTGCCACCGCCCGGACCGGCGCGCCGTCGGCCGCCACCAGCCGCAGCGGGAAGAGCGAGACCTCCACCGGCCGTCCGGCCTGCTGGGCGTCCAGCAGCTCCCGCAGGTCGGTCAGGTTCTCCGCGATCACCCCGCCGCCGGGCGCCCCGAGCAGCACCCGGTGCGCGGCCAGCGTGGGCTCCGCAGCGCCCGGCTGGTCGTGCTCGTCGGTCAGGTCGGCCAGCAGCGCGGCCACCGCCGGGTCGCCCGGCCCCGGGTCGGGGGTGGGGTCGACGCTGAGCGCGTCCACCCCGACCGTCCGCACCCCGGCCGCGACGATCGCCTCGGCCGCCTCGGCGGTCAGGCTGGGGTGGGCGAGGTAGGCGTCGGTGCCCCAGTGCCGGGCCCAGCCGGTGGCCAGCAGCAGCACGGTGCCGGCCCCGGCCCGCTCCAGCGCGGGGGCGAGCAGCTCCGGTGTCAGCTCGGCGCGCGGCTCCAGGCCGCGCAGGTCGGCCACGACCGCAGGGCCGGTGAACCGCTCCAGCGGCAGGCCGTCCAGGGTGGGCCAGGTGACGTCCACGTGGTACGGCGCGTCCACGTGGGTGCCGGACTGTGAGCCGAGGTGCAGGGCCAGCACGTTCACCCCGGCCGTGGCGGTGGTCAGGGCCGGCTCCAGGAGGACGGCCGGGTCGCCGGGGTAGACCGGCATCGCGGTGGTCACCTGGTGGGTGAGGTCGACGAGGGTCGCTGCCATGCCGCCCATCCTCCCAGGGGTGACGCCGGATGGAGCCGCCGCGGGGCCCGCCGTATAGAAGCGGGGCCCGCCGTATAGAAAGGGGGCATGGGAACAGCGAAGCGTCAGCCGTGGGTGGTAGGGGTCTCGGGCGCGTCCGGAACGCCGTACGCCGCCTCCGTGATCCGGGCGCTGCTCGCCGCGGGGGAGGCGGTGGACCTCGTGGTCAGCCGGGCGGCCCGGCTCACCATCCTGGACGAGACCGGCATCTCCTTCCGCGACGCGCACTGGCGTGCCGACCTGGCCGCCTGGCTCGGCACCGACCCCGGTGAGCTCGACGACGTGCGGTACTGGTCGGCCGGGGACTTCGCGGCCGGCCCGTCCAGCGGCTCCTACCCGGCCAAGGGCATGCTGGTCGTGCCCGCCACCACCGGTGCGGTGGCCGGGATCGCGCTCGGCCTGAGCAAGGACCTGCTGCAGCGGGTCGCCAGCGTCACCCTCAAGGAGCGCCGCCCGCTGGTGGTCTGCGTCCGTGAGGCGCCGCTCAACGGGGTCACCCTGAAGCACCTGGTCGAGCTGGACGCGCAGGGCGCCGTCGTGCTCCCCGCCTCGCCCGGTTTCTACGCCGGCGGCTCCACCGTCCGCGAACTGGTCGATTTCGTGGCCGGCCGGGTGCTGGACGCCGTCGGCGTGCCGCACACGCTGTACCGCCGCTGGGAGGGCGAGTTGGGCGCGGCCGCGCGCGACGCCGCGCCACCGGAGTGAGGGGGCGTGAGCGGGCTGAAACCGGGAGAGTATGTTCTCTGCGATATCCGGGTTGTTCCGCGCATGGCGCCTTTGAATCCGGATAATGATCTGTGGGTCTGGTGAGGTTCGGAAGGACGCGGACGGTATATGGACACGGTGGACAGACAGCTCATCCAGGCGCTCCGGGAGAACGGCCGTGCGTCCTACGCCGAGCTGGGCCGACTGGTGGGCCTGTCGGGCCCCAGCGTCACGGACCGGATCAACCGGCTGGAGCAGGCCGGGGTCATCACCGGCTACCGGGCGACGGTCAACCCGGCCTCGCTCGGCTTCGGCGTCACGGCCCTGATCGGCCTTCAGCTCACGGACGCGGCCGACCACGAGGACGTCGCGTTCCGGCTGAAGGACCTCAGCGAGGTCGAGGACTGCTGGTTCATCGCCGGTGACGACTCGTACATGCTCAAGGTCCGGGTGGCCGACGTGGCCGGCCTGGAGTCGGTGGTGAAGCGGATCTCGGGCACGAAGGGCGTGGCCCGGACCCGCACCACCGTCGTACTCTCCACGAAGTGGGAGAACCGGGTCAGCGAACTCCCGCTCGTCGAAGGGGAGTGAACACGATGGCACTGGTCGGACTGGAGGAGCTGCGGGCGGCTCGGCAGCGGATCGCCGGGGTCGCCGTACGGACCCCGCTGGTCCCCGCCCCCTGGGCGGGCTCCGGGGAGCGCCGGCTCTGGCTCAAGCCGGAGAACCTCCAGCCGACCGGCGCCTTCAAGACCCGCGGCGCCTACAACCGGCTGGCCGCGCTCACCGAGCAGGAGCGGGCCCGCGGCGTGGTCGCCCAGTCCAGCGGCAACCACGCGCAGGCGGTGGCGTACGCGGCCGGGCTGCTCGGCATCAAGGCCGTCATCGTGATGCCGGACACCTCGCCGGCGGTGAAGGTCGACGCGACCCGCGCGTTCGGCGCCGAGGTGGTCGTCGTCGCGCCGGAGGAGCGGGACACGCTGCCGGTCGAGCTGGCCGAGCGGCACGGCTACGTCTGGGTGCCGCCGTACGACGACCCGTACATCATCGCGGGCCAGGGCACGGTCGGCCTGGAGATCGCCGAGGACGCCCCGGCCGAGCTGGACACCGTGCTGGTGCCGGTCAGCGGCGGCGGCCTGATCTCCGGGACGGCGGCCGCGCTCAAGCTCACCCGTCCGGGCGTCCGGGTGGTCGGCGTCGAGCCCGAGCTGGCCGCCGACGCCCAGGCCAGCCTGCGGGCCGGCGAGCGGCTCAGCTGGCCGGTCGCCGACACCTACCGGACCATCGCGGACGGCCTGCGCACGCCGTCCGTCGGCGAGCTGCCGTTCCAGCACCTCACCGCCTACGTGGACGACATCGTGACGGTCTCCGAGGAGGAGATCCGGGCCACGGTGGCGCTGCTGGCCCGGCGCGGCCGACTGGTCGCGGAGCCCTCCGGCGCGGTGGCGCCCGCCGCGTACTTCCACCGGTCGGCGGAGGTCGGCGGCCAGGTGGTGGCGGCGGTGGTCAGCGGCGGCAACATCGACCCGGCGTTGCTCTCGGAGCTGCTCGCAGTCTGAGCGGGGCATAGGCGTACGCTCGTTCCGGCATTGATTCGAAGTCGGAGGAGGCGGGGCACCGCATGGACGCAGGGCTCAAGCGCGAGCTGGAGGCGAAGGTCTACGCGGGTGAGCGGCTGACCCGTGAGGACGGGATCGCGCTCTACGAGAGCGACGACCTGGCGTGGCTGGGCGGGCTCGCCCACCACGTGCGGACGCAGAAGAACGGCGACGTCGTCCACTTCAACGTCAACCGCCACCTCAACATGACCAACGTGTGCAGCGCGTCCTGCGCGTACTGCTCGTTCCAGCGCAAGCCGGGCGAGAAGGACGCGTACACCATGCGCATCGAGGAGGCCGTCCGCCTGGCCAAGGCCATGGAGGTGGACTCGCTCACCGAGCTGCACATCGTCAACGGGCTGCACCCGACCCTGCCGTGGCGCTACTACCCGCGCTCGCTGCGGGAGCTGAAGGCGGCGCTGCCGAACGTCTCGCTGAAGGCCTTCACCGCCACCGAGATCCACTGGTTCGAGCGGATCAGCGGCATGCCGGCCGACGAGATCCTGGACGAGCTGATCGACGCCGGCCTGGAGTCGCTGACCGGCGGCGGCGCGGAGATCTTCGACTGGGAGGTCCGCCAGCACATCGTCGACCACGACACCCACTGGGAGGACTGGTCGCGGATCCACCGGCTCGCCCACAGCAAGGGCCTCAAGACGCCGTCGACGATGCTCTACGGCCACATCGAGGAGCCGCGCCACCGGGTCGACCACGTGCTGCGGCTGCGCGAGCTGCAGGACGAGACCGGCGGCTTCCAGGTCTTCATCCCGCTGCGCTACCAGCACGACTTCCACGACTCCAAGGACGGCGTCGTGCGCAACAAGCTGATGGCCCGCACGGAGATGGCCACCGGCGCCGAGGCGCTGAAGACCTTCGCGGTCTCCCGGCTGCTCTTCGACAACGTGCCGCACGTCAAGGTCTTCTGGGTGATGCACGGCGTCACCACCGCTCAGCTGGCGCTCAGCCACGGCGCGGACGACATGGACGGCTCGGTGGTCGAGTACAAGATCACCCACGACGCGGACAACTTCGGCACCCCGAACAAGCTCGGCCGCGACGACCTGCTCGGCCTGATCCGGGACGCCGGCTTCCGACCGGTCGAGCGGAACACCCGTTACGAGGTCATCCGGGAGTACGACGGCCCGGATCTGACGCGTCGGGAGACCCCGCAGGCCATGCGCCTCTGACCCGCTCCCACCAGCGCCTTCCACCGCCCCCCGGGCCCGCGTCGCGGCCCGGGGGGCGGTGCGTCTCCACGGTGTCGGCACAGCCTTCACCGCCCCCGCACAGGCCCCGGGTTTCCCTACGGGCCGTTGGTTTGGCAGGATCGGCCACATGTCCGGTTCCCATCGCGCCACCACGTACCCGCCGTACGAGCCGATGCACGAGCCGGGATACGAGGTGCCGCAGCCGTCCTACGGGGTGTACGAGCAGGCGTCGTACCCGGCGTACGACGCCTCGGAGCAGTACGGGACGGGCGGGAACCAGTCGTACGGCGCGTACCAGACGTACGACGGCCAGGCGGGCCACCAGGGCTACGGCGGTTACGAGAGCCACGACGCGTTCGACGCCTACGACCAGCCGTTCGGGCCGTACCCCGGCCGGGCGCCGGTGGACGCCCACGAACCGGACCCCGGCCACGAGCAGGGTCCCTCCTACGACCCGGACTCCGTCTTCGCGCCGGCCCCCGCCCCGGTGCCCGGGCCGTCCACCGCACCCGCCGCGCCGGACGCCCCGGCCCCGGTCGGCTCCCGGACGGCCGCCCGCGGCCACCGGCGCAAGCCCAAGAAGAAGCGCCACGGCAAGGCCATCACCGCCGGCACCGCGCTGCTGCTCGCGGCCGCCGCCGGCTGGTACACCGTCGGCCAGGACGGCGCCAAGCCCGGCGTCACGGCCGCCGACGGCCCCGGCCCCGAGGGCGTCTCCACCCCGGACCAGCCCGCCCCGCAGGCCGCGGCGCCCGCCGCCCAGGCCGCCGCCGACCGGCAGGCCGAGGCCCCCGCCGCCGCCCGCAGCGAGGCCCGGCCGGACGCCTCGGTGGCCGCGATACCCGGGCTCGGCGCCGCCTTCACCGCCCGGATACCCGCCGAGACCACCCAGGTGGTGCTGGCCTCCGGCGAGGACAAGAACGCCAACAAGAACACCGTCACCCTCTGGACCCGCACCCCCGAGGGCCGCTGGCTGGCCGGCGAGACCTGGCACGGCCACAACGGCAACAGCGGCTGGACGACCGATCACAAGGAGGGCGACCTGCGCAGCCCGATCGGTGTCTTCAGCCTCACCGACGCGGGCGGTCGCAAGGCCGACCCGGGGGGCAAGCTCCCGTACGACAAGGACCCGGCCTTCGTGGTCTCCGGGACGGGCTTCTTCGGCGACCAGCTGGAGGGCTCCTTCGACTACGTGGTCGCGATCAACTACAACCGCGTCGCCGGGAACTCGCCGCTGGACCCGCGCCGCCCGATGGGTTCGAAGAAGGGCGGCGGCATCTGGATCCACGTCGACCACGACGGCCCCACCCACGGCTGCGTCTCGATACCCGAGGACAAGATGGCCGAGCTGATCCGGACCCTCGACCCGGCCGCCCACCCGGTGATCGTGATGGGCGACGCGGCCTCGCTGGCCGCCTGAACGACCCGCCGGACGCCCTCCGGAGCCCTCCGGACGCCCGGCGCGCGCCCGCCGCGACCACCCCACGACCCGGGCGCCGCAACGCCTCTTGTGGGCCTCCTACAGCTTCCCGGGTCGGATCCTGTAGCCGGTCGCGCCCCGCTGACCAGCGGGTAACCCGGTTGAGTGGCTTTATGAGCGGTTCGCGCATTGTGGCACTCGGGCACTACCAGCCCCCCAAGGTCCTCACCAACGACGACCTGGCGGTGTTGGTCGACACGGACGACGAGTGGATCCGCAGCCGGGTCGGGATCCGGACCCGCCACATCGCCGAGGGCGAGACGCTGGTCGACCTCGCGACCGAGGCGGCCCAGAAGGCGCTGGCCAACAGCGGCCGCACCGCCGCCGACGTCGACCTCGTCGTGGTCGCCACCTGCACCGCGATCGAGCGCAGCCCCAACACGGCCGCCGCCGTGGCCGCCCGCCTGGGCGTGCGCGCGCCGGCCGCCTACGACATCAACACGGTCTGCTCGGGCTTCTCGTACGCGCTGGCCACCGCCGACCACGCGATCCGGGCCGGCGCGGCCCGCGTCGCGCTGGTGATCGGCGCCGAGCGGATGTCGGACACCATCGACTGGACCGACCGGTCCACCTGCGTGATCTTCGGCGACGGCGCCGGCGCCGCGGTGGTGGAGGCCCAGGAGGAGGGCGCCGAGCCCGGCATCGGCCCGGTGGTCTGGGGTTCGGAGCCGGAGCGGGGCGACGCCGTGGTGATCACCGGCTGGGACCCGGTCATCAGCCAGCAGGGCCAGTCGGTCTTCCGCTGGGCGACCACCCAGATCGCCCCGCTGGCCCGGCAGGCCTGCGAGAAGGCCGGGATCGATCCCGCCGAGCTCAAGGGCTTCGTGCCGCACCAGGCCAATCTGCGGATCATCGACGCCATCGCGTCCAAGCTGGGCGCCACCGACGCGGTGGTGGCCCGGGACGTCGTGGACTCCGGCAACACCTCGGCCGCGTCGATCCCGCTGGCGTTCTCCAAGCTGGTCGAGCGCGGCGAGCTGTCGCCCGGTGACCCGGTGCTGCTGTTCGGCTTCGGCGGCGGGCTCGCGTACGCCGGCCAGGTCGTCCGCTGCCCCTGAGACCCGCTGCCCTGAGCTGCTGCTCCTGAGCGCTGCTGCCGCCGATGGCCGCCGGGCCTGGTCGCCGCGGCCCCGAGGGGCGCTGAGCGGCGCTGAGGCCCGCTGGAGCCCCGCCGGGGCTCCCGGGCGCCCCGGGAGCCCCGGGAGGGCTCCAGCGGGCGCGGAAAGGCGCACACACCACCTCGGAACGCGAACATGCCGGTGGGCGGGCACCCTCGACGGGGTGCCCGCCCACCGGCATGTCGGGCGCGCTGCGGACCGCCGGCGGACCTCCCCCGAGGACACGGCCGCCGTCCGTCGTTCCCCGGACAGGAGGCCGGGGCTGCGCGCGGAGCGGATGGGTGGGTAGGCGGATCGGTCTACTTGGGCGGCTTCTTGCCGGTGACGCCCAGGTACACCAGGGGAGCGAGGTTGGGCTTGAGGTCCTTGACCTTGACGCCCCAGGAGGTGAAGGCCTTCTGATGCTCGGCCGCCGAGGCGAGCAGCGAGACCAGAGACCCGGCGACGGCGGCCGCGTCGAGCGACTTGTCGGCCTGGCCCTTCGCCTGGAGTTCCTTGACGGCATCCGTGAGCGGCTTGGCGACCGCGTTGAGGACCGTCATGCGGATCTTGAAGAACCGCTTGTCCCCTTCGGCGGCACCGAGCGTGACCACTCGGAGAATGGCGTCGTTCTTGCGCCAGAAGGCGAGGAATCCGTCGACCAGTTCTTCCGAAGTGGCCGTGCCGGACTTCCCTGCCCAGGACTTTCCGGCCACCAGCTCTTTGAGGGTGTCGGCGTCCTTGGCCATTTCCTCGGCGATTTCGAGGACAGCGCCCTCGACATCCGGGAAGTACTGGTAGAAGGTCGCGGGGGAGGTACCCGCCATACGGGCGACGTCGATGACCTTGACGTCCCGATAGGGCGACGTGCTGAGCATCTCGCGGAGGCAGTCGAGCAGCTTCTGCCGCGTCTCCTGTCCGCGTCGCCCGGCGACGCGACCGTCGACGGTGCGAACTTGTCCTGTCATGCCGTCAGCTTACCGCGGCACGATCTTGGCGCGATTCGGTGATGTGACAATTACTCCGCTCGGGGGTTCGGCCGGGGGGTCCGAAGCAGTTCGGACGGATATTCACCGCGATCGGGCGGCCCGGTATGGAGCCCCCCCGTGTGCTTTTGACCCCACAGCGTGACGGACCCTTCGCTGAGGGGCGGTCCGGTGACAGGGCGTGACGATTTCGGGGGCCGATCCGCCCGTGCCGCGCGAGAGCGCCGGAGGCGCCGTGCGCAAGCCGCCGACGGAGCGGACGTCAGAATCCGGCCGTTCTGCCCCCACTGGCCGGACGGTGACCGGCCTGTGCAGGCCTCTGGGCGGGGGAGGTTGGAGATGGACCCGGCGGCATTGGAGAATCGGGTCCGGCACCACGCGGCGGGTGCGGAAACGGGGAGGTGGCAGCGGAGTGGACCAGCTGACGGCGCACGATCCGAGGCGGATCGGGCCCTTCGAGGTGCTGGGGCGACTCGGCGCGGGTGGGATGGGGCTGGTCTACCTGGCGCGGTCGCCCGCCGGTCGACGGGTGGCCATCAAGACCGTCCGGGGGGAGCTGGCGGAGGACGAGCTGTTCCGGGTCCGTTTCGCCCGGGAGATCGCGGCCGCCAAGACCGTGGGCGGTTTCTACACCGCGGCCGTGGTCGACGCCGACGCCGACGCGCGGGTGCCCTGGCTGGCCACCGCGTACGTCCCGGCGCCGTCCCTGGAGGACCTGGTCGGCGAGTGCGGGCCGCTGCCGGTGGACGCGGTGCGCTGGCTGGTCGCCGGCATAGCGGAGGCACTGCAGTCCATCCACGCGGCCGGACTGGTCCACCGCGACCTCAAGCCCTCGAACGTGCTGGTGGTCGAGGACGGCCCGCGGGTGATCGACTTCGGCATCGCGGCCGGCGTCTCCAGCACCCGGCTCACCATGACCAACGTCGCGGTCGGCACCCCGGCGTACATGTCGCCCGAGCAGGCCCGGGACAGCCGCGGCGTCACCGGCGCCAGCGACGTCTTCTCGCTCGGCTCGCTGCTGGTCTTCTGCGCCACCGGCCACCCGCCCTACCGGGGCGCCAACCCGGTCGAGACGGTGTTCCAGCTGCTGCGCGAGCAGCCCGACCTCTCCGGCCTGCCGGCCGAGCTGGTGGACCTCGTCCGCGCCTGCATGCGGCCCTCCCCGGAGCACCGGCCGACCCCGGCCCAGATCCAGGCCGAGCTGGCCCCGCACCTCTTCTCCCGGGACGACGCCTCGGGCGAGGCGGGCGACTGGCTGCCGGTCAACGCGCTGGAGCTGATCGAGCGCAAGCGCGGCCGCCGCCAGACCCCGGCCGCCCCGCCGCCGACCCCGCCGGTGCCGCCCCGGCCGGTCCCGCCCGGTCCGGAGCAGCAGCCGCCGCAGCCCGCGCCGCCGCGCGTCCCGGTCCAGGAGGACCCGCGGACCAGGCACCCCGTCGGCCGGCACGCCCCGCCCGGGACCGGGCCGGTGCACGCCGCGCCGGCCCTGCCGGGGCCGGAGACCGAGGCCGCCACCGAGAAGATCGCCGCCCCCCGCAGCCACCGCGCCCCCGTCGCCGGGGGGAGCGCGGCCGAGGTCAAGCTGCCGGGCGCCTCGGTACGGATAGGCCCGGGGCCGCGGGCCGAGCAGGCCGGGCCCGTCACCGCGCCCGCCGAGACCGACTGGGTCCGCCGGGCCACCCCGCCGCCGGTGCGGGCCGCCCGCTGGCGCCCGTGGCGGTTCCGGATGTCGAACGACGTCTGGGGCACCCCGGTCGTCGCCGACGGCACGCTGTTCGTCTCCAGCTTCGAGGTGCACGCCCTCGACATCGCCTCCGGCCAGCGCCGCTACAAGACCCGGGACGTCGCCTGGGCGCTCGCGGTGGACGCCGGCCGGGTGCACGCGGCCGACGGCCCGCACCTGTACACGGTGGACGTCGCGGACGGCACCGAGCGCTGGCGCCACTCGCTGGACGGCTGGGTCTACTCGCTGGACGCCGCCGACGGCGTGCTCTGCTGCGGCGTCCGGGGCGGCGGGGTGCAGCTGCGCTCGGCGGCGAACGGCGCCGAGCTCTGGCGCGCCGACGACGCCCAGCAGGACTACGAGAACCCGCAGTCCGGCCCGGCCCTGGTGGGCGGCGCCGCGTACTACTACGGCGGCGGGCGGCTGCGCTGCGTGGACCCGCGCGGCGGCGGCCTGCGCTGGTCCTTCCCGGTGGGCGAGGACGTGCCGTCCCGCCCGGTGGAGCGGGCCGGAGTGCTGTACGTGACGGCCGGCACCCGGGTGTACGCGCTGGACGCGGCGAGCGGCACCGAGCGCTGGCGCTTCGACGCGCCGGTGGTGCTCTTCACCCCGCCCGTCCTGGACGCGGACGCGGTGTACGTCGCCGACTACCTCGGCACGGTGTACGCGCTGGACGCGGCCTCCGGCCGGGACCGCTGGCGCGGCGTCACCGGCAACCGGCAGGGCGCCGAGCCGGTGGTGGTCGGCGACGGCATGGTGCTGGTCGGCAGCGGCGAGGTGCTGTACGCCTTCGAGGCGGCCGGCGGCCGGGAGCGGTGGCGGTACACCGCGCGCGGCGAGATCGTCGGCTCGCCGGCGGTGGCCGACGGCCTGGTGCACCTGGGCAGCCGGGACCACTCGCTGCACACCCTGGACCTGGCGAGCGGTCAGCTGCGCTGGGAGCTCGGCACCAAGGGCGAGCTGACCGGCTCGCCGGTGGCCGTCGGCGGGAAGGTCTTCGTCGGCAGCAAGGACCGCTGCGTCTACGCGCTCGACGCCTTCTACGGCACGGCGGTGCCCTCGCACTGACCGGCACCGGCACGGGGCGGAGGCGGGTGCGCACCCCGCCCGAGCCGCCCCGAGCCGCCCCGAGCCGTCCCGGAGGCGAGGGGCCAACAACAGCGAGGGGCGGGAGCCGTCGTACGGCTCCCGCCCCTGCCTGTGCGGCGTTACGGCCCCGGTGCTACTTCTTGCGGGCCTCGGGGTGGCGGCTGCACCAGCCCTCCCACGCCGAGGCCACCATCTCCTCGACGCCGTAGCGGGCGGTCCAGTCCAGCTCGCGGCGGATCAGGTCGGCGGAGGCGACCACCCGGGCCGGGTCGCCGGGGCGGCGCGGGGTGACCTCGCCGGTGGCGTCGTAGCCGGTGACCTTGCCGATCACGTCCAGCATCTCCTTGACGCTGACGCCCTCGCCGCGGCCGATGTTGAGGACCAGCGAGGTCTCGCCGGCCGGGTCGGACGCCAGCCGCTTCGCGGCCGCCACGTGGGCGGAGGCGATGTCGGAGACGTGGATGAAGTCGCGCACGCAGGTGCCGTCGGGCGTCGGGTAGTCGGCGCCGAAGATGCGCGGGGCCTGACCGGCGGTGAGCCGCTCGAAGACCATCGGGATCAGGTTGAAGACCCCGGCGTCGGAGAGCTCCGGCGAGGCGGCGCCGGCCACGTTGAAGTAGCGCAGCGCCACGGTGGAGATGCCGTGGGCCTGCCCCGCGGCGGCGACCAGCCACTCGCCGGCCAGCTTGGTCTCGCCGTACGGGCTCATCGGCGCGCACGGGGTGGACTCGGTGACCAGGTCGACGTCCGGCATGCCGTAGACGGCGGCGGAGGAGGAGAAGAGGAAGCGCTTGACGCCGCCCTCGGCCGCGGCCTCCAGCACGGTCTGCAGGCCGGTGACGTTCTCGCGGTAGTAGAAGAAGGGCTTCTCGACCGACTCGCCGACCTGCTTCTTCGCCGCGAAGTGCAGGATGCCCTCCACCGCGTGGTCGCGGATGGCCGCGTCGAGGACGGCGCGGTCCAGGGTCGAGCCCTCGATCAGGGCGACCCCCTCCGGCAGCCGGGTGCGGTCGCCGGTGCTGAAGTCGTCGAGGACGGCGACGCGCTCGCCGGCCTCGATGAGCTGCTGTACCACGTGCCCGCCGATGTATCCGGCGCCGCCGGTGATCAACCAAGTCATGGCCGCATCTTACGGGCCCGTCCCCGCCGGGAAGGTGGCCGGGCGAGTCGGTGCGCGGCATTCGGACATTTCGGTGAAATGCTGACAAAGATCTCTGTGCAGGGACTCGGAGGGAGCCAAGGTGAACCGTAAGAAGGAGCCCACCCGCCCGATCCCGGCCGGGCCGAGGCCGACCGGGCCCAAGGCTTTCGGCGTGAGCACGGCCGTCCTGGCGGCCGTCGCCGTGCTCACCGCGTCGGTCGTGGCGGGCTGCAGCAGCGGCTCGTCGTCCGCGTCGTCCCCGGCCGCCGCCACCACGGGTGCCACCGCCACCGCGCCCGCCCAGCCGACCGGCCCCGCCAACCAGCTGGAGGACGCCTACCGGAAGGTGATCACCGACGTGCTGCCCTCGGTGGTGCAGATCACCACCGGCAGCGGGCTCGGTTCCGGGATCGTCTACGACGACAAGGGCGACATCGTCACCAACGCCCACGTGGTCGGCAACGCGACCAACTTCACGGTCACGCTGGCCAACAGCACCAAGCCGCTGGACGCCACCCTGGTCGCCAGCTACCCGGACTCCGACCTCGCGGTGATCCGGCTGACCAGCCCGCCGAGCGGTCTCAAGCCGGCCGTCTTCGCCGACTCCGGCAAGGTCCAGCTCGGGCAGATCACGCTGGCCATGGGCAGCCCGCTGGGGCTCTCCAGCAGCGTCACCGACGGCATCGTCTCGGCCACCGGCCGGACCGTCTCCGAGCCCGACAGCCCCGGATCGCCGGGCGCCACCATCGGCAACATGGTGCAGACCTCGGCCGCGATCAACCCCGGCAACAGCGGCGGTGCGCTGGTCAACCTGAACGGTCAGGTGATCGGTATCAACACGCTGGCCGCCACCGAGCCCGAGAGCAACGGGACCGCCGCCGCGCCCGGGATCGGCTTCGCCATCCCGGCGGCCACCGTCACCCGCATCGCCGACCAGCTGATCAAGGACGGCAAGGTCACCAACTCCGGCCGGGCCGCGCTCGGCATCACCGCCCGGACCTACTTCGACCAGGAGTTCCGCCCGGCGGGCGCGGTCATCGTGGCGGTCTCCGCCGGTGGCGCGGCCGAGGCGGCGGGCCTCCAGGCCGGCGACGTGATCACCAAGGTCGGCGACACCACGGTGGACTCGCTGAACGCGCTCACCACGGCGCTGGCCTCGCTCTCCCCGGGCGACAAGACCACCGTCACCTACACCCGGGACGGCCAGTCCAGGACCGCCGAGGTCACCCTCGGCACCCTGGCGACCCCCTGAGGCCCCGCCGGAGGCCGCCCGCCCGCCGCGCAAGGGTCCGCGGGCGGCCGCCGGACGGGTCGCGGCCGGGACCCCGCCCACTGCCTCGGTGGGGTCCCGGCCGCTTCGGCCTCCCGGTGCCAGCCCTGGGCCCCGGCGGGCCGGTGCCGGTGCCGGGGCTCAGTGGCCGGGCTCAGCGGCGGGCCGCCCGGGTCCGCCAGGGGAGCTCGATGGTCACCGTCGTCGGGCCGCCGTGCGGGCTCTCCACCAGGAAGACCCCGTCCACGGCCCGGATCCGCTCGGCCAGCCCGGCCAGGCCGCTGCCCGGGTACGGGGCCGCGCCGCCCTTGCCGTCGTCCTGGACCAGCACCATCAGCTGCTCGCCGGCCCGCCAGACGTCCACGGTGGCGGACGTGGCGCCGGAGTGCTTGGAGACGTTGGTCAGCAGCTCGCTCACGGTGAAGTAGGCGATGCCCTCGACCGCGGAGTCCGGGCGCTCCGGCTCGCCGTTCCCGTTCCTCAGCTCGACGTGCACCTTGACCCCGCCCGGCACGGTGCAGCGGGCGGCCACCGAGGAGAGCGCCGCGTCCAGGCCGCGGTCGGTGAGCACCGCCGGGTGGATGCCGCGGGCCAGGTCGCGCAGCTCCTGGAGGGCGAGCTTCACCTCGCCGTGCGCGTTGTCGACCATCTGCGCGGCGGCCCGCACGTCCTCGGGCGTCTCGGTCTCCCGCAGCCGCTCCTTGGCCATGCCGAGGTCCATCGCCAGTGCCACCAGCCGGGCCTGGGCTCCGTCGTGCAGGTCGCGCTCGATCCGGCGCAGGTCCGCGGCGGCGGTGTCGACCACCGTGCCGCGGTCGTCCTCCAGCTCGCGGACCCGCTCGGAGAGAGCCCCGGGGAAGAGCAGGATCTCCACCAGCATCCGGTCGACCGCCGACTCGAAGCGGATCACCCAGGGCAGCACCGGCCAGCCGACGATCACGCAGACCAGCGTCAGGGCGAAGCTCAGCACGCCCCAGGGCAGCAGCAGGACGCAGTAGAGGGCCGAGCGCCAGCTCAGCCCGTCGGTCAGGTGGGCGATCGCGAAGCCGGTGGCCCCCGGGCGGGTCCGGTGCACCGGCGGCGGCTCGCTCACCCCGGAGCCGTGCACCGACCGGGCCCGGCGGCGGGCGACGCCGCCCAGCGCCCGGCACCCGGCCAGCCCGGCGGCGAGCAGCGGCAGCCCGACCACGGTGACCGACAGGGCCAGGCCGATCGAGAGCAGCGCGACGGCGAAGACGAACCCCGCGATGCCGATCGGCAGGTTGAGCATCAGCTGCCCGGCCTGCCGCCACATCCGCGCGCCGTACAGCGGGGTGCGCTCGGGGCGCGTGCCCTGCTCGTCGCTGGCGTCCGCGGTGCCGCGGTGCTCTGGCTTCATCTGGATCTACCGTCCCTCTCGGTCGAGCTGGTGGTCCAAGCTTCCCGGGTCGGCGGCGGTCGGGGCCATGGGGGTGCTCCGTCTTCCCGGGCGGGGGTTATCCCCACCCCCGCCTCCCTCCCGGTGCGGACCCCCCGGGCCGTCCCGGTGCCCGGCCCCTGCGCCGTCCCGGTGCCCGGCCCCGCGTCCGCCGGGCGTCACCGGCTGTCCACGGGTTGTCTTGCGGATCGGGCAGGGTGCGGTGGTCCACGGCCGTGCACTTAGACTCACGCATTGGCGATGGTTATGACCGTGTAAAGAAACGTCGTAGAACTGCCTTGAGGGGCGGTTTCCACGGCCGATGTGGAGGCGAGTGGCATGGAGGGGCAGCAGGCGGCTGCCGTCGCTGCCGACCCGGCGGTCGGTAGCGGCTACTTCGACGCGTACGCCGCGATGGGCCTGCTCGCGGTGGTCGGCGTGCTGTTCGTCGCCGTGGCGTTCACCGCCAACCGGCTGCTGCGGCCGGTGGTGTACTCGCCGGAGAAGCTCCTCGCCTACGAGTGCGGCGTGGACCCGGTCGGGGGGGACTGGGCGCACACCCAGATCCGGTACTACGTCTACGCCTTCCTGTACGTGATCTTCGCAGTCGACGCGATCTACCTGTTCCCGTGGGCGACCGTCTTCGCCGCCCCCGGGTACGGCGCCGGGACGCTGATCGAGATGTTCGTCTTCATCGGCTTCCTCGCGGTCGGGCTGCTCTACGCCTGGAAGAAGGGCGTTCTGGAATGGACGTGACCCACAACCACTCGCACGGCGCCGGAGGCCCCGTCCCGCTCGGCCTGCCCGACCCGTCCCGCCCCGGCGCGGCCGTCGAGCGCCGCGGCATCGGCCCGCTGGCCCGCCTCGCGCCGGACCCGGTCAAGGTCGTCCTCAACTGGGGGCGGCGCTACAGCCTCTGGTGCTTCAACTTCGGCCTGGCCTGCTGCGCGATCGAGTTCATCGCCGCGTCCATGGCCAAGCACGACTTCATCCGGATGGGTGTCATCCCGTTCGCGCCCGGCCCCCGCCAGGCCGATCTGATGATCGTCTCGGGGACGGTCACGGACAAGATGGCGCCGGCCGTCAAGCGCCTGTACGAGCAGATGCCCGAGCCGAAGTACGTCATCTCCTTCGGTGCCTGCTCCAACTCCGGAGGCCCGTACTGGGACTCCTACTCGGTCACCAAGGGCGTGGACCAGATCATCCCGGTCGACGTCTACGTGCCGGGCTGCCCGCCGCGGCCGGAGGCGCTGCTCCAGGGCATCCTCAAGCTCCAGGAGAAGATCGCCGCCGAGTCCCTGCCGGGCCGGTACGCCGCGCCCGCCGCCGCACTGCGCCGCCCGCTGGTGGCCGGGCCGGACACCGCTTCGGACGGAGGAGGCGCATGAGCACCGCAGAGGAGTACGCGGCGTCGGTCGGCGAGTGGGCCACCGGCGCCGAGGCGTACGGGCTGATCACCGTCGACGTGCCCGCCGAGCACTGGATCGAGGCCCTCACCGCGGCCCGCGACGTCCTCGGGCTCTCCTTCTTCGACTGGCTGAGCGCGGTGGACGAGCTCGCCGAGGGCTTCTCGGTGGTCGCCCACCTCGCCTCCGCCGACGTGCCGGGCGTGCGCCACCTCGCTGTGCGCACCCGCGTGCCGCGCGACGGGGCCGCGCTGCCCACGGCCGTCCCGGTGTACGCCGGCGCCGCCTGGCACGAGCGCGAGACGCACGAGATGTTCGGCATCGACTTCCCCGGGCACCCCTACCTGGCCACCCTGCTGCTGCCGGACGGCTTCGAGGGGTACCCGCTGCGCAAGGAGTTCGTGCTCGCGGCCCGGGTCGCCAAGGCCTGGCCGGGCGCCAAGGAGCCGGGCGAGTCCGACCACGGCGACGGGCCGGCGCGGCGCAAGATGCAGCCGGCCGGCGTGCCGGACCCGAACGAGTGGGGGCCGCTCAAGGGCACCCTGCCGCCGGTCGCCGAGCGGCCCGCGCGCGGTGCGCGGGCGGCGGGCGCGGCCCGGGTGCCGCGAGCGGGTGCCGGTGCCGGTGCCGCTGCGGGTGCCGCTGCCGGTGCGGCCGAGGGTGCTGCCGCGGTGCGGGCCGACCGGCCGCGGCGGACCAGGTCGGTCGCCGAGGGCTCCACGAGCCAGGCCGCCGAGGCGGTCGAAGGCGCGGCGGCCGCGGGTGCGGCCGCGGAGAGCGCGGCCGTCGAGGGTGCGGCTGTCGAGGGCGCGCCGGTCGCGGGTGCGGCGGAGACCGCCGCGCCGCCGGTGCGGGCCGACCGGCCGCGCCGGACCAGGACGGCCTCGGACGGCTCCGCGAGCCAGACGACCGGCGCGGGGGCCGACTCCGGCGCCGCCGGGGCGAGGCCCGAGCGGCCGGCGCCGGCCCGGCCGCAGTCCGCGGACGCGCCCTGGCACAACCCCGTGCCCGCGCACGACGAGCCTGCGACGGCGACCGGGGCGAAGCCCGAGGTGAAGCCCGAGGCGGCGACCGAGCCGGCGACCGAAGCGGCGACCGAAGCGAAGCCCGCGCCGAAGGCCGGGCCCCCGGCGGACGGGACGACAGACGGGACGACCGACGAGACGCCGGCCGATCAGGCCGGCCAGGACGGAGACAGCACGTGAACCTGCTCGACACGTTGCTGCGCTGCGCCGCCACGCTCGTCGTCTTCCTCACCTTCCCCCTGATCATCGGCCAGACCGAGCACAAGGTGATGGCGCACATGCAGGGCCGGCTCGGCCCGATGTACGCCGGCGGCTTCCACGGCTGGGCCCAGCTGATCGCGGACGGGGTGAAGTTCGCGCAGAAGGAGGACATCGTCCCGGCCGGCGCGGACCGCCGGATCTTCCAGGTCGCCCCGGCCGTCTCGCTGCTGCCGTACCTGTTCGTCCTGCTGGCGATCCCGGTCGGCCCGGACGGCTTCGTCGGACAGGCGGTCGACGCCGGCCTGTTCTTCGTACTGGCCGTGATGGGCGTCGGCGTGATCGGCAAGCTGATGGCCGGCTGGGCCTCGGCGAACAAGTTCTCGCTGCTCGGCGGTCTGCGCACGGCCGCGCAGCTGATGTCCTACGAGCTGCCGATGGTGCTCGCCGCCGCCTCCGTGGCGATGGCCGCAGGCACTCTCTCGCTGCCCGGGATCATGGACGCCTGGGAGTGGTACTGGCTCCCGTGGCAGCTCATCGGCGCGTTCGTGTTCTTCACCGCCGGCCTGGCCGAGCTGCAGCGCCCGCCGTTCGACATGCCGGTGGCCGACTCCGAGATCATCTTCGGCGCGTACACCGAGTACACCGGCCTGCGCTTCGCGTTCTTCCTGCTCTCCGAGTACGCGGGCATCCTGGTGGTGTCCGGGCTGACCGCGGTGCTGTTCCTGGGCGGCTGGCACGGCCCGCTGCCGGACCAGCTCGGCTGGCTCTGGACCGTCCTGAAGACCTTCGCGCTGGCCTTCGTCGTCATCTGGCTGCGGGTCACCTACCCGCGCCTGCGTGAGGACCAGCTGATGAAGTTCGCCTGGACCGTGCTGATCCCGCTCGCCCTCGTCCAGCTCGCCCTCACCGGCGTCATCAAGGTGGCGATCTCATGACCTTCCCCGGCTCCGGCCTGGCCAAGGGCCTGGCCGTCACCCTGCGGACGATGACGAGGAAGAGCGTCACCGCGCAGTACCCCGACGTGCAGCCGGTGCTGCCGCCGCGCTCGCGCGGCGTCATCGCGCTGCTGGAGGAGAACTGCACGGTCTGCATGCTCTGCGCCCGTGAGTGCCCGGACTGGTGCATCTACATCGACTCCCACAAGGAGACGCTGCCGGCCGCCGACCCGAACGCCCGCGCCCGCACCCGCAACGTGCTGGACCGGTTCGCCATCGACTTCTCGCTCTGCATGTACTGCGGGATCTGCATCGAGGTGTGCCCGTTCGACGCGCTGTTCTGGTCGCCGGAGTTCGAGTACGCGGAGACGGACATCCTGGAGCTGACCCACGAGCGGGAGAAGCTCCGCGAGTGGATGTGGACGGTGCCGGCGCCGCCGGCGCTGGACCCGGGGGCCGAGGAGCCCAAGGAGATCGCCACCGCGCGTAAGGCGGCGGACAAGCTGGCGGCAGCCGCCGCCGCGGCCGCCGCGTCGGAGGAGTCGGACGGGAAGGAGGACGCCGAGTGAGTGCCGCCCTGATCGCCGCGACCGGGTCGCTGGACCCGGCCGCCCGTTCGTTCCTCTCCCCGACCGGGGCCGAGATCGTCTTCCTGCTGGTCGGCATCGCGGTGCTCGGCTCCGCCGTGGTCGCCGTCACCACCAAGCAGCTGGTGCACGCCGCGCTCTGGCTGGTCGCCGCGCTCGGCGGGCTGGCGGTGGAGTTCCTGCTGCTCACCGCCGAGTTCATCGCCTGGGTGCAGGTGCTGATCTACCTCGGGTCGGTGGTCGTACTGGTGCTGTTCGGGCTGATGCTGACCAAGGCGCCGATCGGGCGCTCGCCGGACGCCGACTCGAAGAACCGCTGGGTCGCCCTGGTGGTCGCGCTGGCCTCGGCCGGCACCCTGGTGACCCTGGTCGTGGACGCCTTCCGGAAGTCCTGGATCGACCTCGGCGCCGGCGGCGGCTCGGCCGCGGTGACCGGGACCAGCCTCTTCCGGACCTGGGTGCTGCCGTTCGAGGCGCTCTCGGTGCTGCTGCTGGCGGCGCTGATCGGCGCGATCGTGCTGTCCCGCGGGGCCAAGCGGCGGGTGCCGCCGCCCCGGGCGGGCCGGATCCGGGCCGGCCGGCCGGTGGGCGGCAACGGGACGGTCGCCGCCACCGCGCCGCGGGCCGCGGAGCCGAAGGCCGCCGCCGCTGCCGACACGTCGAAGGCCGCCGCCGCTGCCCCGGCCGCCGCTGCCGCCGCGTCCGGGACCACCCCGGCGGAGGAGAGCTGATGCACCTCGCCTACCCCGTCGTGCTCGCCGTGCTGCTGTTCAGCGTCGGCGTCTACGGCGTGCTCGCCCGGCGGAACATCATCCTGGTGCTGATGTCCGTCGAGCTGATGCTCAACGCCGTCAACCTGAACCTCGTCGCCTTCGACGTCTGGCTGCGGGACTCCCTGCACGCCGGCCAGGCGCTCACCCTGTTCACCATCACCATCGCCGCCGCCGAGATCGGTCTCGGGCTCGCCATCGTCCTGCTGCTGTTCCGGGCCCGGGGCACCGCGGACGTCGACCGGGCCACCGAGCTCGGCGACCCGGCCGAGACCGCCGAGGAGGCGCCGACCGGAGCCGAGGCGCTGAAGGGCCAGGCCGCCGCATGAACCTCGCCCTGCCCGCCCTCGTCCCCGCGCTGCCCGCGATCGGTGCCGCCGCCACCCTGGCCACCGGCAAGAGGGCGCCCGGGCTGGCCAAGCCGCTGGCGATCGTGCCGGTCGCCGCCTCGGCCGTGCTCGCCCTGGTGGTCGCGCTCCAGCTCGGCACCGGCCAGGTCCTGGACGCCGCCACCCGGCTCACCCCGACCGGCGGCCCCGAGATCTCGCTGGGCTTCTACCTGGACGGCTACAGCTCGCTGATCTCCGTCCTGGTCGGCCTGGTCGCCACCTGCGTGCAGGTCTACTCGACCGCCTACCTCAAGGGCGACCCGCGCTACCCCTCGTACGCGGCGCTGGTCTCGCTCTTCACCGCGGCGATGTTCCTGGTCGTCTACTCGGGCGACCTGATCGTGCTGCTGGTCGGCTGGGAGGTCATGGGCATCTGCTCGTACTTCCTGATCGGCCACCACTGGGAGACCGCCGACGCCCGCTCGGCCTCGCTGAAGGCCTTCCTGGTCACCAAGCTCGGCGACGTGCCGTTCCTGTTCGGCATCTTCCTGCTCGGCGCCGACGCCGGCAGCTTCCGGATCCCGGACGTGCTGGCCGCCGCCACCGACGGCCGGCTCGGCCACCCGACGCTGACCGCGCTGCTGCTGCTCGCCGGGGTCGCCGGCAAGAGCGCGCAGTTCCCGCTGCACACCTGGCTCCCGGACGCGATGGCCGGCCCGACGCCGGTCTCCGCGCTGATCCACGCCGCCACCATGGTTGCGGCCGGCATCTACCTGGTGGCCCGGCTGCTGCCGGTCTTCCTGCTCTCCGGGGCGGCGCTGGTCGTACTGGCGGTCATGGCCGCCGTGACGATGATCGGCTCGGCGCTCTGCGCACTCGCCCAGGACGACCTGAAGCGGGTGCTCGCCTACTCGACCGTCGGCCAGCTCGGCTACATGGCCGGCGCGCTGGCCAGCGGCGACCGCGAGGCGTCCGTCTTCCACCTGGTCACCCACGGCGTCTTCAAGGCGCTGCTGTTCCTCGCCGCCGGTGTGGTGATCCACGCCGCGCACACCAACTCGATCTCCGCGATGTCCAGGATCCCCGGGCTGCGCAAGCGCGTCCCGGACGCCTACTGGACGATGGGCATCGCGCTGGCCGCCCTGATCGGGCTCCCGCCGTTCTCCGGCTTCTTCAGCAAGGAGGCGGTGCTGACCGCGGCCGAGCACGCCGCCGACGGCGACGCGCTGACCAACGGCCTCGGCCCGGCCTCGGCCGTCCCCGAGGCGGCCGGCTGGATCGTGCTGGTCTCGGCCGGGCTCACCGCACTGCTCACCGCGGCCTACGCGGCCCGGATGTTCCTGATCACCTTCCACACCCCGGTGGCGGCCGTCGCCGCCGTCGCGGCCGCCGCCCCCGCGGCCGGCCGGCCGGACCACGAGGCCGACGCGCCGTACTCGCCCGAGGTGGACGAGGCCGACCCGGCCACCGCGGAGCCGCCCGCGATGCGCTGGCCGCTCTGGGTGCTGGCCGTCCCCACCATGGGCCTCGGGGTGCTCGGCCTGCGCTCCGGCTGGCTGCCCGCGCTGCTGGACGGCGGCTCGCTGCGCCCCTCGCCCGTCACCGCGGTGATCGGCACCGGCCTCGCCGTGATCGGCGCGCTGCTGGCGTACGGGGCCTGGCGCTCCGCCACCGCGCGGGTCGCGGCCGGCCGCCCCGAGCCGGCCGAGGCGGGCCGGGTGCCCGAACAGGCCGGAGCCCCGGCCGCCGAGGTGATCATCGGCGACCCCGGGCGCGCCCTGCTCGGCCCGCTGTTCGGTCCGGCCCGGCACGGTTTCGGCGTCGACCGGCTCTACAGCGCGCTGTTCGTCCGCCCGGTGGCCGCCGCCGCGCAGCTGGTCCGCTTCCTCGACCGCGAGGTCATCGAGACCTACGTGCGCGGCAGCGGGCTCGGCGCCAACCTGCTCGGCCGGGCCGTCCGGCTCGCGCAGACCGGCAACGCGCAGACCTACCTCAGCGCCCTGCTCGCCGGCGTCGTCCTGCTGGCCGTCCTGGTGGCGGTGTAACCGGATGCCCTACCCCGCCCCGCCGGTCCGCCCGATGTCCACCGCCGCCCGAACCGCCCGTACCGCCCGTAGGAGCCTCCGATGAACGCAGTCCTCATCGCCCTCCTGCTGCTGCCGCTGGCCGGCGCCGCGCTGACCCTGGCGCCGGTGTTCGGTGCCGACGCGGCCGCCGCCGACCGGCGCGCGCTCCGGCTGAACAGCGTCGTCACCGGCGCCGTGCTCGTGCTGACCGTCGTGCTGGCGGCCGGCTTCGACCACGACGAGCCCGCCCGGATGCAGGCCACCACGGACGTGTCCTGGATCCCGGCCATCGGCGTCCGGTTCCACCTCGGCGTGGACGGCGTCTCGCTCCCGCTGATCGTGCTGACCTCGCTGCTCACCTTCCTCTGCGCGCTCTACTCGGAGCGGCGGCCGCCCTCGGGCGGCGCCCCCGGTGGCGCCCCCGGTGCGGGCCGTCCGTCGGCGCAGTCCTTCGTCGGGCTGTTCCTCCTCCTCGAAGTGGGCATGCTCGCCACCTTCGCGGTGCTGGACCTCCTGCTCTTCTTCCTGGCCTTCGAGATCGTGCTGATCCCGATGTACTTCCTGATCGCCCGCTGGGGGAGCGGGGCGAAGGTGCCGGCCGCCAACCGGTTCATCCTCTACACCCTGCTCGGCTCGGCCGTGATGCTGCTCGGTTTCCTGCTGGTCGGCAGCAAGGCGGGCACCTTCGACATGCAGGCCCTGGCCGCCGCGCACGGCAACGGCCTGAGCCACACCACCCAGGTGACGGCCGCGCTGGCGATCATGGTCGGCCTCGCGGTCAAGGCCCCCGCCTGGCCGCTGCACAGCTGGCTCCCGGACGCGCACACGGCGGCCCCGACCGTCGGCTCCGTGCTGCTCGCCGGCGTGCTGCTGAAGATGGGTACGTACGGTCTGGTCCGCGTCCTCCTCCCGGTCGTGCCGGACGGCACCACGACGCTCGCCCCCTACCTGGGCGCGTTCGCCGCCGTCGGCATCGTCTACGGCTCGCTGGCCTGCCTCGCGCTCGCGCGCCCCGGCGCCAAGGGCGACCTCAAGCGCCTGATCGCGTACTCCTCCGTCGGCCACATGGGCTTCGTCCTGCTGGGCATCGCCTCCCTCACCACGGTGGGCGTCAACGGCGCACTGTTCGCCAACATCGCCCACGGCCTGATCACCGGTCTGCTCTTCTTCCTGGTGGGCGCGCTCAAGGACCGCTACGGCACGGCGGACCTCGACACCCTGGCCGGCTCCACCGGCGGCGCCCTCTACGGGCGGGCCCCGCGGATCGGCGCCCTGCTCGCCTTCGCCGCCGTCGCCAGCCTCGGCCTGCCCGGCCTGGCCGGCTTCTGGGGCGAGCTGCTCGCGATGTTCGGCGCGTTCGACCCGGCCGACGGCCTCTCGCGCCCCGCGTTCCTCACCTACATGGTCCTGGCCGGCCTCGGCACCCTCCTCACCGCCGCGTACCTGCTGGTCGTGGTCAAGCGCGTCTGCATGGGCGACCCGAAGCAGCCGGCCCCGGTGGCCGAGCTCGCCGACCTGCGCCCGTACGAGGCGGTCAGCTGGACGCCGCTGGCCGCGCTCACCCTGCTGGCCGGACTCTGGCCCGCGCTCCTGCTGAGCCTCTCCGAACCCGCCGTCAAGCTCCTCCTCGGGGGTGGCTGAGCATGCTCGGACCCCAGCTCGCCGCACTCGGACCTCACTCCACGGGGCAGCACACTGTGACCTCCCTCGCCGTAGCCAATCCGGGCAGCCTGATCCAGTCCGTGGACTGGGTGGCGATCGCGCCCCCGCTGATCGCCGCCGTGGCCGCCCTCGCCGTGCTGGTCACCGATCTCTTCCTGCCCGAGCGCCACAAGAAGCTCCTCGGTCTGCTCACCGCGGCCGGACTCGCCCTCGCGCTCATCTCGCTCCTCCCGCTCACCGGAGGGTCACCCCGGGCGACCTTCTGTGCGCAGAACGTAACAGGCGCCACTGACAACGCCGGCTGCTCGTACGTCGCCGACCACTTCGCCCTGGTCTTCCAGCTGCTCGCGCTCGGCGGTGCGCTGATCGCCGCGCTGCTCTCGGTGCACACCGTCGAGGACGAGAAGCTGCCCGGCGGCGAGTACTGGTTCCTGCTGCTCTCCAGCGCCACCGGCGCCGCCCTGCTGCCCGCCTCCCGCGACCTCGCCACCCTGGTGATCGCCCTGGAGGTGGCCTCGCTGCCGGCCTTCGCGCTGGTCGCGCTGCGCCGGGACGGCCGGGGCGCCGAGGCGGCGCTCAAGTTCTTCCTCACCTCCGTAACCGCGACCGCCGTGATGCTGCTCGGCGTCGGGTTCGTCTACGCCGCCTCCGGCAGCCTCCACCTGGGCGCGGTGGCCGAGGGCCTGGCGCACGCGCCGGCCCAGCTGAAGCCGCTGGCCGAGGTCGGCGCGGTGCTCACCCTGGTCGGCTTCGCCTTCAAGGTCGCCGCCGTCCCGTTCCACTTCTGGGTGCCCGACACCTACACGGGCGCCCCGCTGCCGGTGGCCGGCTACCTCTCGGTGGTCGGCAAGGCGGCCGGCCTCTCCGGCCTGGCGCTGGTCACCGTGATCGCCTTCCGGCCGTACGCGCACACCTGGGGCCTGGTGCTCGCGGTGCTGGCCGCCGCCACCATGACGGTCGGCAACGTGGGCGCGCTGCGCCAGCGGTTCGACACCCGGTACAGCGCCGTCCGGCTGCTCGCCTGGTCCTCGGTCGGCCAGGCCGGCTACCTGCTGGTCCCGCTGGCCGCCGCCGGCTACGCGCCCACCGGCACCGACCCGCTGGGCGCCACCGCGGCGTACGCGCTGATCTACGGCGTGGTGAACCTGGGCGCCTTCGGCGTGGTCGCCGCCGTCGGCCGCCGGGCCGGGACCAGCGTCGACGACTTCCGCGGCCTGTTCGCCCGCCGCCGCTGGACCGCCCTGGCGCTCGCCTTCTTCCTGCTCTGCCTGGCCGGCCTGCCGCCGGGCGTGATCGGCCTCTTCGGCAAGGTCGTGGTGTTCCGCGCCGCGGTCGACGCCGGGCTGGGCTGGCTGGCCGTGGTGATGGCCGTCAACGTGGTCGTCGCGCTCTACTACTACCTGCTCTGGACGGCGCGGCTGTTCGCTCCGGTGGCGGCCGGGGAGCCGGTCGGCGAGGCTGTCACCGAGCGCCGGCTGCCGGTCCCGCTGGCGGCCACGCTGGGGCTCACCGCCTCCGCGGCCGTGGTGCTCTCGGTGGCCCCGGAGCTCGTCCTCCAGGTGGTGGGCGGCACCCTGTTCTGACCCTCCCGCCGGCCGGGCCCGCCCCGGCCGGCCAGGGCGGGTGCGGCGGTGGTCACAGGCGGAGGTCACAAGGGAACCGGGCCCACGGCCCCGCCCGTTGAGCGGGCAGAGGGACGAGGCAGAGAGGGCTTCCCCACCGCACCATTGGAGGGCCTGCCGTGCACCGCCGGCACAACGGACTGAGGACCGCCGCACTGCTCGGCGGCCTCTCGGCACTGATCCTGCTGATCGGCAGCTTCTTCGGCCGCACCGGCTTCGTGATCGCCCTGGTGGTCGCCCTCGGGACCAACGCCTACGCGTACTGGAACAGCGACAAGCTCGCCCTGCGCGCGATGCGGGCCCGGCCGGTGAGCGAGATCGAGGCGCCCCGGCTGTACCGGATCGTCCGCGAGCTCTCCACCTCGGCCCGGCAGCCGATGCCGCGGCTCTACATCTCGCCCACCCCGGCGCCGAACGCCTTCGCCACCGGCCGCAACCCGCGCAACGCGGCGGTCTGCTGCACCGACGGCATCCTGCAGCTGCTGGACGAGCGCGAGCTGCGGGGCGTGATCGGGCACGAGCTGAGCCACGTCTACAACCGGGACATCCTGATCTCCTCGGTCGCCGGGGCGCTCGCCTCGGTGGTGATGTTCCTGGTGAACTTCGCCTGGCTGATCCCGTTCGGGCGCAGCGAGGACGAGGACGGACCCGGCCTGTTCGGGACGCTCGCGATCCTGATCCTCGGGCCGCTCGCGGCCTCACTGATCCAGCTGGCCGTCAGCCGCTCGCGCGAGTACCAGGCCGACGCCGACGGCGCCCGGATCACCGGGGACCCGCTCGCCCTGGCGAGCGCGCTGCGGAAGCTGGAGGCCGGCACCCGGCAGCTGCCGCTGCCGCCCGAGCCGCAGCTGCAGACGGCCAGCCACATGATGATCGCCAGCCCGTTCCGGCCGGGCGAGGCCGGTGCCCGGCTGTTCTCGACGCACCCGCCGATGGCGGAGCGGATCGCCCGCCTGGAGCAGTTGGCGGGCCACCGGCGCTGAGCACCGCGGCCCGGGGCGTCGGTTCCGGGCTCAGCCGGCGGCGGCCTCGTCGTACGCCCGGCGCAGCCGGTGGACGCCCTCGACGGCGTGCGCGGGGCTGTCCACCCCGGCGTAGCTCAGGCGCAGGTGCGGGGCCGGCGGCTCGGCCGCGTAGTAGGGGCGGCCGGGGGCGACCAGGACGCCGGCCCGGAGCGCGGCGGCGGTGAGCGCCGTCTCGTCGGTGCCGTCGGGCAGCCGGAGCCAGAGGTGGTAGCCGCCCGGCCGGTACGCGCCGAGCAGACCGGGCAGCTCGCGGCGGAGCGCGGCGATGGTGGCGGTGCGGCGGTCGCGCAGCTCGGCGCCCAGGGTGCGCAGGTGGCGGGCCCAGCCGGGGTCGGCGACCAGCTCCAGCGCGGCCTCCTGGAGCGGCCGGGAGACGAAGAAGCTGTCCACCACCTGGGTGGCCCGCAGCCGCTGACGGGCGGGGCCGCGGGCGGTGAGCGCGCCGACCCGGAGGTTGGGCGAGGCCGCCTTGGTGAGCGAGCGCAGGTGGACCACCACGCCGTCCGGGTCGTCCGCGGCGAGCGGGCGGGGCAGCGCGGGGGAGTCGGAGTGCGCCAGACGGCGGGCGAAGTCGTCCTCGACCACGAAGGCGCCGGCGGTCCGGGCGATCCGCAGCACCTCCGCCCGCCGCTCGGCGGAGAGCACTGCGCCGGTCGGGTTCTGGAACAGCGGCTGGCAGACGAAGAGCCTGGCCCGGGTGGCGTCGAAGGCCGCCGCCAGCAGGTCGGTGCGCACGCCGTCCGCGTCGACCGGGACCGGCACCACCCGGAGTCCGGCGGCCCGCGCGGCGGCCAGGGTCCCGGGGTAGGTCGGGGACTCCACCAGGACTGCGGCGCCCGGGGCGACCAGCGAGCGCAGGGCGATGGTGAGCGCGCTCTGCCCGCCGGCGGTGATCAGCACGTCGCCCGCGTCGAGCGGCCCGCCGTTGCCGCCGATGTCCCGGGCGAACCAGCCGCGCAGCTCGGGCAGCCCCTCGACCGGCGGGCGGTCCCAGGCACCGGGGCGCCGTCCGGCCCGGGCCAGTGCGGCGGCCAGCAGACGCTCCGGCAGCAGCGAGGCGTGCGGGTATCCGCCGGTGAGGTCGACGACCCCGGGCGCGGGGACGTTCAGGGTGGCGAGCAGCGGCTCCGCCGAGGGGGTGCGCGGGCCGGCGTCGGCGCTCAGCGCCACCTCCTGCCAGGAGAGGTCGCCGGAGCGTCCGGGCGGTGGGGCGGTGGCGGGCGCGGCGGGCGGGGCGAAGGCCGCGGCGCGGAAGACCCCGGCGCCCGGCCGGGAGACCACCAGACCCTCGGCGGCCAGCACGGCGATCGCACGGGAGACCGTCACCGGGCTGACCTGGTGGCGTTCGACCAGCGCCCGGCTGGACGGCAGCTTCCGTCCCTCTGGATAGCGCTCCACTTCCCGTCGAAGGATGTCGGCGAGTTCGGTGACGCTGCTACGCTCGTTCATGACGGCACAAGATAGCGCTACTCAGTCCCTGGCGATAGCACCCGAGCGGCCGGCGTCCGCCCCCGGTGCCCGCGCTGCCCGCGGCCGCACCGGCTCCTCCGACCGCACCCGTTCCCTCGGAAGCTCCGGCACCGTGCTGGCGGGGTTCGGGGTGCTCTCCTTCTCGTTCAGCTTCCCGGCCACCGCCTGGGCCCTGACCGGCTTCGGCCCGTGGACGGCGACCGGGCTGCGCGGCGTCCTGGCCGGGCTGCTCGCCGCGGTCTGCCTGGCGGCCGCCCGCGTGCCGGTCCCCGAACGCCGCCACTGGCCCGGGCTGCTGGTGGTCTCGGCCGGGTGCGTGCTGGGCTTCCCGCTGCTCACCACCCTGGCCCTGCGGACCTCCTCGACGGCGCACTCGGCCGTCGTCATCGGGGTGCTGCCGGTCGCCACCGCCTCGGTCGCGGCGCTGCGGACCGGCCGGCGTCCGTCCCGGGCGTTCTGGGGCGCTGCGCTGACGGGGGCGGCGGCCGTGCTGGTGTTCACCCTGATGCAGAGCCACGGCCGGCCGACCGTCGCGGACCTCTACCTGTTCGCCGCCCTGCTGATCTGCGCGGCCGGGTACGCGGAGGGCGGGCGGATCTCGCGGGAGCTGCCGGGCTGGCAGGTGATCGGTTGGGCGGTGGTCGCGGCGCTGCCGGTCACGGTGGTGACCACCGCGTTGGCGCTGCCCGCGGAGCCGGCCCACCCGGGTGCGAAGGCGCTGGCCGGGCTGGCGTACACGGCGGTGGTCTCGCAGTTCGGCGGGTTCGTGGTCTGGTACCGGGGGATGGCGGCGATCGGGGTGCCGAAGGCCAGTCAGCTCCAGCTGGCGCAGCCGCTGCTGACGCTGGTCTGGTCGGTGCTCCTGCTGGGCGAGGACCTGCCGGCGGCGGCGCCGGTCACGGCGGTGGTGGTGCTGGTCTGCATCGCGGTCACCCAGCGCGCCCGCAGCTGAGGCCGGGACGGCCCGCCGCGCCCGTACCGGGCATCGGGTAGGGGCGCGGCGGTGGTCCGGTGGTCCGGTGGTCCGGCCGTTCGGCGGTCCGGCCGTCCGGCTCGGCAACGGTGGCGGGCCGGAAGGGGCACGGCGGACGGTCAGGTGCGTTCGGGGCGGTACACGCAGAGCGCCCAGATGATGAAGACGTCCGCCGCGATCACGATGATCGACCAGAACGGGTAGTAGGGGAGATCGAGGAAGTTCTCCAGGGCGCTCAGCGAGACGACGACGACGGCGGCCCATCGGGCCCAGCGGGCGCCCGCGAGGAGGAAGCCGCCGACCAGTGCGACCACCGCGCCGGTGATGACGTGGACCCAGCCCCACCCGGTGAGGTCGAAGCGGAAGACGTAGCGCGGCGTGGTGAGGAAGACGTCGTCGTCGGCGATCGCCATGATGCCGCGGAAGGCCTCGAAGAAGCCGTTGATCAGCATCAGGACACCGGCGAAGATCACCAGCCCGGGTGCCCATTCGCTGAACTGGTTGACCGAGGTCGGCGGCGGTGGCTGCCCGGTGCCGGAGCGCCAGGGCGGGGGCTGGTCGGGGGTGGGCGACGCGCTGCTCATGGGACTCCTCCTGGGCCGTGCGCCGGGGCCGGCGGTGCGGCGCACGGTCGCGACGCGCCGAGGGCCCGAACCGGCGTACGGAAAGGCGTTCGGACTTCGACCGTCCGCCGAACCCGGGTGGCGGGCAATCGGTCGCACCTGTTCGGGTGACGGGCTTCGCGCGCCGCCGGAGCGCGCGAACGGGGGCTGGTAGTGGTTGTGCGACCACTGTCCGGGCCCGGTCCGCCCGCCTCGGCGGGGGCCGCCGCCCGGCCCCGAGCACGGAAGGCGCGCCGCGTGACTCTTCTGCCGAAGGACGTCGTGGAGGAGGCCGCGCGCCCGCCGCGCACTCCGCGGCTGGCCCGTTTCCTGGCCGCCGCGCGCCGCCGCCGCGGCCGGGCCCTGGTGGGCTGGCTGACCACCACCGACCACAAGCGGATCGGCACCCTCTACATCACCACTTCGTTCCTGTTCTTCCTGGTCGGCGGGCTGATGGCGATGCTGATCCGGATCGAACTGGCCCGCCCGGGGATGCAACTGCTCGACAACGTGCAGTACAACCAGCTCTTCACCATGCACGGCACGATCATGCTGCTGATGTTCGCGACGCCGCTGTTCGCCGGCTTCGCCAACTGGATCATGCCGCTGCAACTCGGCGCGCCGGACGTGGCCTTCCCCCGGCTGAACGCGCTCGCCTACTGGCTCTACCTGTTCGGCTCGCTGATCGCGGTCTACGGCTTCCTCACCCCGGACGGGGCGGCCGACTTCGGCTGGTTCGCCTACGCGCCGCTCAACAGCGCCGAGTACAGCCCGGGCCTCGGCGCCGACCTCTGGATCATGGGCCTGGCCTTCTCCGGCTTCGGCACCATCCTGGGCTCGGTCAACTTCATCACCACGATCGTCTGCTTCCGCGCCCCCGGGATGACCCTGTTCCGGATGCCGATCTTCGTCTGGAACGTCCTGCTCACCGCCGTGCTGGTGCTGTTCGCCTTCCCGGTACTCGCGGCCGCGCTGCTCTGCCTGGAGTCGGACCGCAGGTTCGGCTCGCACGTCTTCGACGCCGCCAACGGGGGCGCGATGCTCTGGCAGCACCTGTTCTGGTTCTTCGGGCACCCGGAGGTGTACATCATCGCGCTGCCGTTCTTCGGCATCATCACCGAGGTGATCCCGGTCTTCAGCCGCAAGCCGGTCTTCGGCTACTCCGGCCTGATCGCGGCGACCATCACCATCACCGGTCTGTCGATCACGGTCTGGGCGCACCACATGTTCGTCACCGGGCAGGTGCTGCTGCCGTTCTTCTCGATCATGACGATGCTGATCGCGGTGCCGACCGGGGTGAAGTTCTTCAACTGGATCGGCACCATGTGGCGCGGTTCGCTGAGCTTCGAGACCCCGATGCTCTGGACGGTGGGCTTCCTGGTCACCTTCCTGTTCGGCGGTCTGACGGGCGTGCTGCTGGCCGCGCCGCCGATCGACTTCCACGTCTCGGACTCGTACTTCGTGGTGGCGCACTTCCACTACGTGGTGTTCGGGACGGTCGTCTTCGCGATGTTCGCCGGGTTCCACTTCTGGTGGCCGAAGATGACGGGGCGGATGCTGGACGAGCGGCTCGGCCGGGTGCACTTCTGGACGCTGTTCGTCGGCTTCCACGCGACCTTCCTGGTGCAGCACTGGCTGGGCGCCGAGGGGATGCCGCGGCGGTACGCCGACTACCTCGCCTCGGACGGCTTCACCACGCTGAACACCGTCTCCAGCATCGGCTCGTTCCTGCTGGGGCTCTCCACGCTGCCGTTCCTGTACAACGTCTGGTACACCGCCCGGTACGGCGCGAAGGTGACGGTGGACGACCCCTGGGGGTACGGGCGTTCGCTGGAGTGGGCCACCTCCTGCCCGCCGCCGCGGCACAACTTCACCACCCTGCCGAGGGTCCGCTCGGAGTCGCCGGCCTTCGACCTGCACCACCCCGACATCGCCGAGCTGGACCGGCGTCAGAACGCCCGCGAACCGCTGGTCTGAGCGCGGCGGAGCGGCTTCGGACGCCGGCGGACGCCGGCGGAGCGGCCGCGAACCACCCGGTCCGGGCGGCGGCGCGGTGGGCCGGGCGCTCCCCGGGCGGCCTCCGGGCTCTCTCGGGGCGCTCGTTAGGATGGCCGCCATGGCAGAGGAGACCAACGCCCCGGCGGCAGGGGACCTGCGGGGCCGGCGGCGCGGCCAGGGCGAACTGGAGGCCCAGGTGCTGGCGGTGCTCCAGCGCGCGCCCGGTCCGGCCACGGCCGGCTGGGTGCAGGAGCACCTGGACGGCGGGCTCGCCTACACCACGGTGATCACCATCCTCTCCCGGCTGCACGCCAAGAACGCCGTCTCCCGGACCCGCTCCGGCCGCTCCTACCTCTGGCAGGCCGCCTCCGACGCGGCCGGCCTCGCGGCGCTGCGGATGCGGCGCGTCCTGGACGGCGAGCCCGACCGGGACGCCGTGCTGGCCAGCTTCGTCACCGCCCTGCTGCCGCACGACGAGGAGCTGCTGCGGGCCCTGCTGGACAGCGCGTCCGCCGACCCGGCAGTGGCCGACCGTGAGAGCTGACCCGTGGGCGTCTTCGTCTTCCTCCCGCTCTTCCTGCCGCTGACGGCGGTCCCGATCGCCCGCCTCGCCGAGCAGCACCTGCACCCGCGCGGCGCGGCCCGGCTGCTGACCTCGATCGGCGCGGTGATGGCGCTGTGCAGTGCGGTCTGCCTGGGGCTGACCGGAGTGGTGGGCACGGCCCAGCTCCCGGGCAACCCGCTGCCGGACAGCTGGTCCGACCCGGAGGTCCGGGCGGCGCTGCCGTACCACGAGACGGTCGGGACGGCGGCGATCTGCCTGCTGGCCGCGGTGGCCGCGGCCTGTCTGCGGACGGTCGTCCGGCACCTGCGGGTCCGGGCCCGGGCGCGCCGGGCGCTGGGCCGCCGCGTCGTGGGCGGCGCGGGTGGTGTGGGCGGCGCGGGCGGCACGGGGGCTGCCGGCGCAGGTGCACCGGGCGCCGACGACGTGGCCGTGCTGCCGGACGCGAGCCCGTACGCGTACGCGCTGCCCGGCTCGCCCGGGTGGGTGGTGGTCTCCACCGGAATGCTGGCCGGCCTGGCCGCCGACGAGCGGGCGGCACTGCTCGCCCACGAGCGGGCGCACCTGGAGCACCGGCACCACCGCTACCTGCTGGCCACGCAGCTCGCCGGCTGCGTCAACCCGTTCCTGCGGCCGCTGCAGCAGGCGGTGGCGTACAGCGCGGAGCGCTGGGCGGACGAGGAGTCGGCGCAGGCGGTGGGCGACCGGCGGGTCACGGCCCGGGCGGTGGCCCGCGCCGCGCTGGTCTCGCACCGGGCGCCGGTGCCGGGGTTCGCCGCCTTCGCCGCCCCCGGGCCGGTGCCGCGGAGGGTGGCCGCGCTGCTCGGCCCGGTGCCGGCCGCGCGGAACTGGCCCCCGGCCCACACCCGGGCGGGCGTCGCCGCCATGGTGGCGGCGATCGGGACGGCGGCCTCGGCGCTCTGCGCGGTCAACGCGGCGGTGGCCCTGCTGCTGGTCCTGAAGGCCGTCACCCCGCTGTAGGAGCGGACCGGCGCCGGCCGGTCCGGCCCGGTTCACCCCGCCGGGCCGACGCGGGGTCCCCCCACCGAGTGGATACGCCCCCGGGCGGGGATGATCGGTACCAAGTACCGGATGTCCACCGCGAGAGGGTGCTCGCCATGAAGGTCCTCGAAGTGATCCTGAACGTGATCTGGCTGATCTTCTGCGGCATCTGGATGGCGATCGCCTACGCGGTCGCGGGCATCATCTGCTTCATCCTGATCATCACCATCCCGTTCGGCATCGCGGCCTTCCGGATCGCCGGCTTCGTGATCTGGCCGTTCGGCCGGACGACCGTGGAGCGGTCGGACGCCGGGGCGCCGTCCTGCGTGGGCAACGTGATCTGGATGGTCTTCGCCGGGTGGTGGCTGGCGCTGGCGCACATCGCGACCAGCATTCCGCTGTTCCTGTCGATCATCGGGATCCCGTTCGGCTGGGCCAACCTCAAGATGATCCCGATCTCCCTGATGCCGCTCGGCCGCGAGGTGGTGTCGACCGACGAGCGCTTCGGCTGGGGCTGAGCCGGCCGCCGGGGTCGGTGCCGCGGCCCCGGCACCGCCCGCGGGCGGACCGGTCAGGGGGCCTCGGCGAGCTGGACGATCATCTTGCCGGTGTTGGCGCCGCGGAGCATGCCGAGGAACGCGTCCACCACGTGCTCGAAGCCCCGGACGACGGTCTCTCCCCGGTCGGGCGTCGGCCAACGCGCCGTGCAGGGGCGGAGGTCGGCGCGTCCGCGGAGCGGGCCTGCCGTCAGCGGGCGGCGGCCGCGACCGGCCGGTGCCGCAGCGCCCAGGCCGCCGCCGGGGCCGCGCAGGCCGCCGCGACCAGGACGCAGGCCGCCGCCACCGCGCCCATCGGCCGCCACGGCACGGTCCACGGCGCCGGCGCTCCGAGCGCGGCCAACCCGGCGCGCATCACGCCCAGTTGGACGGCGGTGACGAGACAGCCGAGGACGGCGCCGACGATCGCCACCAGTGCCGACTCGGCGGTCACCAGCCGCACCACCTGCGCCCGGGTGGCGCCCGCCAGGCGGAGCAGGGCCAGTTCGCGGCGACGGTCGGCGGTGGACGTCAGCAGGGTGTTGGCGAGCGCGATGCCGGTGTACAGCAGGGCGAGGCCGAGCACCAGGACGGTGCGCAGCCAGGCGATCCGCCCGTTGGACGGGGAGGTCGCCGCGAGCCAGCCGTCCCGGGTGAGCACCGTCGCGCCGTACGGCCGCGCGGCCTCGCGGAGCTGCGCGGTCGTGGCGGCCCGCTGCGCAGGGCCGGTGCCGGGGGTGAGCCGGACCTCGATCCGGTCGACCCGGGCGCCGGGGGCGTTGCGCGCCGTCACGTACAGGCCGTTGTCGCCGACACCGTCGCGCAGGACTGCGGCCACCCGGAGCGTGGTCCGGCTGCCGTCGGCGCGGATCACCGGGACCGGCTCGCCGACCGTCGTCCGGCCCCATTCGGCGGGGAGCACGATGGCGTCGTCGGCGAGGTCGGCGGGCGAGCCGGCCCGGACGGGCAGCCGGCCGAGGGCGACCAGCCCGGCCGGATCGGCCGCCCTGGCCTCGGTCGGGACGGTGGTGCCGTCCGGCTCGACCAGGGCCAGCCGGGTGGGCGCGGTGGGGGAGACGCCCGCCGTCCCGGGCACGGCGCGCAGGGCCTCGACGAGCCGCCCGGTCGCCGGGGCCGGCCCCGCGGGCGCTGCGGCGGGTCCGGCGCTCGCCGGCGCCGGTCCTTCGGCCGCCGCGGTGGATCCGTCGCCGGCCGGGGCCGGTCTTGCGGGCGCCGCGGCGGGCACGATCACCAGATCGGCCGCGGTCCGCGCGGCCGCCTCGGCGGTGCGGGCCGCACCCACCGTGTCCAGCGCCCCGGCCAGCGAACCGGTCAGCGCCACCGCCATCAGGACCGGTGCCGCCACCGCCCCCGTCCGGCGGACCGCCGCCGCGGCGTTCCCCCGCACCAGCCGGGCCGCGAACGCGGCCGACCGGGCGGGCCGGGACCGGAGCCGGCCGAGCGGCAGCCGCCCCAGCAGGTGGACCAGCGGGCGGGTGAGGACCGGCGCGAGCAGCCCGCAGGCGGAGATCAGCAGCATCGGCCGGGTGGTGTAGGTCTTGCGGTGCAACAGGTCGGCGGGGCCGGTGGCGAGCGCGACCGCGGTCAGGACGGCGGCGGTCAGCAGCAGTCCCAGACCCCAGAGGAGGCGGCCGGCGGTCATCGCCCCGGAGTCGAGGTCGGCGGCGCGCAGGGCGTCCAGCGGGCCGACCCGGCCGGCCCGGCGGGCCGCCGCCGCGACACCGGCCAGCGCCACCAGCAGGCCGGTCCAGAAGGCGCACGGCAGCGGCCAGGCGGCGTCGCGAAGAGCGAACCCGGCCGGTGCCATACCGACCTCGCCCAGCCACCGGACCAGCACGGGAGCGCCGAGCCGCCCGAGCGCGCAGCCCGCGGCGGAGGCGGCGGCGCCCAGGAGCAGCGCCTCGGCGAGGACGGTCCGCCGCACCTGCGCCGGGGTGGCGCCCGCCAGCCGGAGCAGGCCCAGCTCGCGGCGGCGCCGGGCCACGGCGTAGGAGAACGTCGACGCGACGACGAACGCCGAGACGAACGCGCTCACCCCGCCCGCCGTCCCGAGTGCGGCCACCAGCGAGACCAGCTCCTCCCCGCCGGGCGCCCCGACGGCGGAGGCCAGCCCGAGCAGCATCACCGACGTCATCGCCACCCCGAGGGCGAGCGCGGTGAACGCCCCGAGGAGCGAGGCCCAGCGGGCCTTCAGTGATCCGAGCGCGATTCGCAGCATCCTCATGCCCGCCAGCCAACCGGCGTTCCCGGCTCGGGTCAGCAGCCCGGGACCCACCCCGCGGGGTAGGGCGGTCCCTACCCCGCAGATCCCTCAGGCGTCGTCCGGGGGAGGGTGTGGCGCGGGAAGTCGGCCGGTCCGACTTCCTGCTCCGGGCGGTCCGACTTCCTGCTCCGGGCGGGCGGGGCGGGGCGGTCCGGGCGTCCGGGGCGGGGCGGGGCCCTCGGCCCGCTCCGGGAGGGTGGGGCCAGCCCTACCGACGGCCGGGACGGGGCTGCTTAGGGTGGCCGGACGGGTGGCTGGACGGGTGGCGGGCCTACGGGTGGTGGGCCCAAGGGGGGAACGGGATGCGGGAGATGGGCGAGCGGGGCGGGCGCCCGGCGGAGAGCCGGGCGAACGACAGCCCGGCGGGGGCCGTCGGGGTCGGCGGCGGCCGGGCACGGCGCCTCCGCGGCGAGTCGGCCCGGCCGGGCTTCCTGCGGTCCCGGGCGCCCTGGCGCGCCGCGGCCTATCTGCTGGTGAGCGGCTCGGCCGGGCTGCTGCTCTGCGCGCTGCTGCTGGTGGCCGGCGTGGCCGCCGGGGCCCTGGCGGCGCTGCTGGTCGGCCTGCCGCTGCTCGCGGCCCTGGCCCTCGTGGGGGTGCCGTACGCGGCGTGGGAGCGGCGGCTGTTGCGGCTGTTGGACGGCACTCGCGTGCCCGACCCGCACCTGGTGCCGGACCGTCCCGGCCTTCCGGCCTGGCTCCGCCTCCGCTTCCGCGAGCAGGCGACCTGGCGCGAACTCGGCTTCACGGTGCTGGCGGCCGTCGTCCTCTGGCCGATCGACCTGGTCGTGGCCGGCTGCGCCCTCGTCGTCCCCGGCCACCTGCTCGCCGCCCTGCCGCTCCTGCTGCTGGACGGCGAGCAGGTGAACGTGCTGAAGCTGTGGCAGGTGCACTCCCCGGCGACCGCCGCGCTCCTCGGAGCGGCCGGGATCGCCCTGCTCCCGTTGCTGGCCTACCCGTTGACGGTGGTGGCGGCCGGCCGGGCGGCCCTGGTCCGGATGGTGCTCGGGCCCGGCGCGCAGGAGGAGCGGATCGGTGAACTGGTCAACTCCCGTGCCCGGTTGGTGGATGCGTTCGAGGCGGAGCGCCGCCGGGTCGAGCGGGACCTGCACGACGGCGCCCAGCAGCGCCTGGTCGCCCTCACGATGACGCTCGGCCTGGCCCGGTTGGACGCCGAGCCGGGCGGCCCGCTCGCCGACCGGCTCGCCGAGGCGCACCGGCAGGCGGGCGAAGTACTCTCCGAGCTACGTGAGTTGATCAACGGCATCCACCCCCGGGTGCTCGCCGACCGCGGCCTCCCGGACGCCTGCGCGGACGTCGCCGACCGCTCACCGATCCCCGTCACCACCCGGTTCGACCTGCCCGGACGCCTGCCCGCGCCGGTCGAGTCGGCGGGCTACTTCGCCGTCTCCGAGGCGCTCGCCAACATCGCCAAGCACAGCGGTGCCGGCTCGGCCGGCGTCGAAGCCCGCTACGCCGGTGGGCGGTTGACCATCGAGGTCACGGACGACGGCTGCGGCGGCGCCGACCCGGCCGCCGGCACCGGACTGACCGGCCTGGCCGACCGGGTGGCCGTCGTGGACGGCAGACTGGCGCTGAGCAGTCCGCCCGGTGGCCCGACCCTGTTGCGCGTGGAGATCCCTTGCACCCCGATCAGCCCCTGACCGACACGGACACGGACACGGACGCGGCGGGGACGCCGGTGCCCGGGCCGCCGGTGCCCGGGATGCCGGTGCCCGGGCCGCCCCCGGTGGAGGCGCCGCGGAGCTACCCCCCGGCCGGGAGCCCGGGCCTGCGCATCGTGCTCGCCGAGGACGGTGTCCTGCTGCGCGAGGGCCTGATCGGCCTGCTGGGCCGGTTCGGCCACCGGGTGGTCGCCGCCGTCGGCGACGCGGACGCGCTGCGCACGGCGGTCGTCGAGCACGGGCCGGACCTGGTCATCACCGATGTCCGGATGCCCCCGGGCCAGACCGACGAGGGCCTGCGGGCGGCCGTCGCCCTGCGGGCGGAGCGCCCCGGCCTGCCCGTCCTGGTGCTCAGCCAGTACGTCCAGCGCTCCTACGCGGCCGAGCTGTTGGACTCCGGGGACGGATCCGGCGTCGGGTACCTGCTGAAGGACCGGATCGGCCAGATCGAGCAGTTCACGGCCGCGGTCGGCACGGTGGCGGCCGGCGGCACGGTGGTCGACCCGGAGGTGGTGCGCCAACTGCTGCGCCGCCGCCGGGACCCGCTGGAGCGGCTGACCCCGCGCGAGCGCGAGGTGCTGGCGCTGATGGCGGAGGGCCGCTCCAACGCGTCGATCTGCCGGGAGTTGGCGGTGTCGGACGCCGCCGTGGGCAAGCACATCGGCAACATCCTGATGAAGCTGGACCTGCCCCCGGCCGAGGAGACCCACCGCCGGGTGCTGGCCGTGCTGGAGTTCCTGCGCGCCTGAGCGCCTGAGCGCCTGACCGGGCGAATGGTCGAGCGGTTGAGCGGTTGAGCGGTTGAACGGTCGAGCGGTTGAACGGCGGAGCGCCGGCCGCTCCGCCGCTACTCCGCCGTCGGCTGCTCCACGGCCTCCCGCAGCCGACGGAACTCGGCCGCCAGCCCGTCCAGGGTGTAGTGCGCGTTGAGGCCGCTCGGGTTGGGCAGGACCCAGACCTCCGTCGTCCCGATGCCGTCCGGCTGGCGTCCGATCGCGGCCGTCCGCCGCCCGAACGCCGTGCGGTAGGCGCCGATGCCGAGGACGGCCAGGACGCGCGGACGCAGCCGCAGCACCCGTTCGGTCAGCGCGGCGCCGCCCTCGCGCAGTTCGTCGGCCGACAGCTCGTCGGCCTTGGCGGTGGCACGCGGGGCGACGTTGGTGATGCCGAGGCCGAGGGCGAGCAGCTCGCGCTGCTCGTCCGGGCGCAGCTGGTGCGGGGTGAAACCGGAGCGGTGCAGCGCCGGCCAGAAGCGGTTCCCGGGGCGGGCGAAGTGGTGGCCGGTGGCGCCGGACCAGAGACCCGGGTTGATGCCGCAGAAGAGCACGTCCAGGCCGGGCGCGACGATGTCCGGGATGGTGGTGTCACGGGCGGCCAGCAGCTGCTCGGCCGTCGGCTTCGCCACCGCCGGCGTCGCGGACTTCGCCGACCTCGCCGATGCCGTGGTCGCCGTGGGTTTCGTGGACTTCGTGGACTTCGCCGGACGCGGGGACTCGGCGTGCTTCGCGGGCTTGTCGGTCACCCGCCCAGTCTGCCCGGCCCACGCCCACCGCCGGGTTGCCGGGGGCCGCCGGGGCGCCGGATCCGGCCGGGACCCCGGGGACGGCGGCCCGCAGCCGTGCGTGGCGCCGCTCCCGCAGCCACCGCAGCCCGTACACGACGGCCGCCGCGTACGCCCAGCCCGCGAAGATGTCGACGATGAAGTGCTCGGCCCCGTAGACCAGGGTGAACGCCATCGCGAGCGGGTAGGCGACGAGCACCACCCGCATCCGGCGCGTCGCCGTCGGCCAGAAGAAGAACAGCAGCATCGCCGGGTAGGCGGAGTGCAGCGAGGGCATCGCGGCGACGTCGTTGGCGAACCGGCTGCCGTTCTCGAAGATCGAGCCGGCCCGTGGCAGCCCGCTCTGGACGAGGACGTCCGACACCACCCGGGTGAGCGCTGGCATGTTCCCCTCCTGGGCGGTGAGCCAGGGCGGGTCGGCGGGGTACAGCAGGTACGTCGCGAAGCCGGCGAAGGTGAGGGCGAGGTAGCAGGTGAGCAGCCGGCGGAACCGGTCGTGGCGCCGCCGCCAGAGCACGGCCAGCACCACGAAGACCACGAAGAAGTGCGACAGGTAGACGGTGACCGCCGCGTAGTCGTACCAGCGCGGCGAGCCGGGGGTGTAGAGCCCGTACTGGAGCCGGACGGTCCAGGTCTCGCCGAAGCCGAGCAGTTCGTCGGCGCGCAGCTGCGGCCGCCAGTGCGGTGCCCACGGGGTGTGCGCGCCGTAGCCGCGCAGCAGCGAGTACGCCCAGACGGCGGCCATCACCGGGACCCAGTCACGCAGGACGAGCAGGAAGCCGCGCGGCCCGTGGCCGCTGTGCACGGCGGCGGCCAGCAGCGCGCCGATGAGCCAGCAGAACACCACGTCGTTGGCGTACGGCAGCCCGTACGCGCGCAGGTACCAGAGCAGGGCGAGGAAGTAGAGCGGCCACGCCAGCAGCCGGAGTCGGGACAGGGCGCCGGCAGGCGCACCCGGCCGGGGCCGGTTCACCGGACGCAGCCGCCCGGCCCGCTCGGGTGGGAGCGGTGCCGGGCGGAGCAGTTTGGTCATGCCGGTCGAAGCTAGCAAGGCATTCTTTGAGGACTCTCTACGCGAACGGCCCGGCGCCCAGCAAAGGCTCAGAAAGCCGCCGGTCGGCGTAACCGCGGGCCGGTGGGAACGCCGGACCGGCCGCCCCGCGCGGCCGTGCCGCCCTACGCGATCGTGCGGCCCTACGCGACGATGCCCAGCTCGTGAGGGGTGTTGTTGAGCCGTCGCCCGCCGTTCTCGGTCACCGTCACGATGTCCTCGATCCGCACGCCGAACCGCCCCGGCAGGTAGATGCCGGGCTCGATCGAGAAGCACATGCCCGGGACGAGCGGCCGCTCCTCGCCCTCGACCAGGTACGGCGGCTCGTGGGTGGTGATGCCGATGCCGTGGCCGGTGCGGTGGATGAAGTACTCGCCGTAGCCGGCCTCGGTGATCACCCGGCGGGCGATCCGGTCGATCTCCTGGCAGCTCACGCCGGGCCGGACGGCCTCGAACGCGGTCTGCTGCGCCCGCCGGACGATGCCGTGGACCTTCCGGACCTCGTCCGGGACGTCCGTCCCGACGTGCACCGTCCGGGTGGTGTCCGAGCCGTAGCCGTCCTTGAGGCCGCCGAAGTCCAGCACCACGGTGTCGCCGGGCCGGATGACCCGGTCGCCGGCCTCGTGGTGCGGGTTGGCGCCGTTGGGGCCGGAGCCGACCACGGTGAAGTCGACCTGGCTGTGCCCGTACTGGATGAGCAGCGCGCTGAGGTCGGCGGCCACGTCGGTCTCCCGCCGGCCGGCGAACCGGACCTCCAGGATCCCCCGGTACGCGGCGTCGGCGGCGCCGCCGGCCGCGGCCAGGCGCTCCAGCTCGTCGCCGTCCTTGACCCCGCGCAGCATCGGCAGGGCCTCGGTGAGTGACGTCCAGCCGGTGCCGGCGAGGGCGGCCTGGAAGCCGAGCAGGTGCATGGCCCAGGCGTTGTCGGAGATGCCGTACCGGCCGGCGGGTTCGAGCAGCGGGACGGCGGCGGCGTACGGGTCGTCGCCGTCGGTCCAGTCGACCAGCCGGACGGCGGGGGCGCCGGGGGCCTTCTCGGCGTCCGGGCGCTCCAGCTTGGGGACGATCAGGGCGGGCTCGCGCCCGGCGGTGAGGACGAGCGCGGTCAGTCGCTCGGTGATCGCGGTGGGCTGGTAGCCGCAGAGGTAGACCAGGTCGGGGCCGGGGGCGACGACCAGGCCGGTGAGCCCGGCGGCGGTGGCGTCGGCGGCGGCCCGGGCCATCCGGGCGGTGTAGTCCTCGGTGGTGAACGGTCGTGGCACGGGTGTCTCCCGCCTTCCTGGATCGGCAGCGTCTCGGGGTGGGCACTGTTCTCGGGCGTCCGGCGACCCGGTCCGGCGGCGCGCGACGGATCCACCGCGCGCCGCCGGACGCCGGTGCGGCGGCCGTCACTGATGCCCTATCACGACCGGGTCGGGGCGGCGTAGTGCCGCAGGAACGAGGCCTGGACGGTGGCCTTGTGCTCGACCTCGCCGGGGTCGACGCTCTCGTTCGGAGGGTGGGCGAGGCCGCGCGGCTCCTCGACGTCCGTCGGGACGATCCCGGCGCCGGGGAAGGCCTGGGGGAACACGGCAGAGCGGGATCGAGCCGCTCCGGCCGAGGTAGGACGTCGGTTCCCCGGCCCCTTCCTCGCGGCGGTCCCGACGTCTGTTCCGGGGGAGATCCGGGCGGGCCCTGCCCGGTCAGTTCACCCGGTTGCCGGGTGTGCCGCATGCGGCGTACACCCGGACGGGTGAGCGGCTGTCAGGAACGACGGGCGCCGGGCAGTGTGCGGCGGGCGCCGGGTCGGCCAGCCGGTGCAGCCGGCCCACCAGGAGCGCGCCCGCCCGGCGCGCCCACCCCTCGCGTCCGCGGCTGTCATTCACGTTCCCGCAAATGATCACCCTGTAGTGATTGCTTGCGCAAGGGTGATTGCTAGTCCGGGCCGCGATCTGCCAGGGTGGTCCCGTGGCCGAGAACGCTGAGCAGCAGGCCGGTACCGCCGGCGAAGGCGGACGCCCCGACGGGCGCGTCGACGGACGCCCCGACGGACGCACCCCCGAGCGCCTCCCGGAGCGGCGGGTGGACGACGTTGCGACCCTGAAGGCGCTGGCCGACCCGCTCCGTCTCGCCATCCTGGGCGCCCTCGGCTCGGCGAGGTCGCAGCCCGGCCCCGGCGGCGGCTCGCTGACCGCCAAGGAGCTCGCAGCCGCCCTCGCGGAGCCGCAGACCAAGCTCTACCGCCACATCAAGCAGCTGGAGAAGGCCGGGCTGATCCGCGTCGCCGGCACCCGACTGGTCTCCGGCATCGTCGAGAGCCGCTACGCCGTCGCGCACGACTCGGTCCGGCTCTCGTCGGAGATCTTCTCCGCCGGCTCCCCGGCCCGCTCCGAGGCCCACGACGCGATGCTCGCCGCGGTCGACCGGGTCCGCGGCGACTTCCACGCCAAGGCGGCCTCCGGCCGGCTCGACCCGAGCGCCCCGAGGGACGGCTCGGCCGGGCCGCCCAGCCTGTTCGCGCACTCGGAGCTGCGGATCAGTCAGGACCGCCTGGTCCGGCTCCGGAGCCGGCTCGCCGAGGTCTTCGACGAGCTGTTCACCGAGGTGCGGAACGGGCCGCAGGAGGAGGCGGAGGACGCCGTGGACGTCACCGTGCTCACCCTGCTCTACGGCGTCCGGCCGGAGCGCCCCGCTCGGGCCGATTCCCATCCAGCCACGGATTCGTAAATCGCGGGCGGACTGTCGGCGCAGTGGTTCAGGATGACTGAATGCCATACGAACTTCAGGCGCTGATCGGCACGGCGGAGCTGCTCGCGGTGGCCGCCGCCGAGGTGCCGGTCGCCCGCCTCGCCCCGCTGTCGCAGGGGCTGGCCCTGATCCCGGCCACCCCCGCGTTCCTCGCGGCGCTCGCATACCAAGTCGGCGGCAATGAAGGTGCGTTGGGTGAGGCGGCCGGTTTCGACTGGCTTCCGGGCGGCTCCGCGCGGCGGCTCGCCGCCTGGTCCAAGGCCGGGCCGATCGCCTGCGTCGAGGCCTGCTTCTTCGGCGGCAGCGGTACCCAGCGCGCCGCCGTCTGGGCCGACGGCCGTCTCGCCCTCGGCCCGCTCACCAGCGCCGAGTTCGCCCCGTTCCCGCCCGAGGGCAGTCCGATCTCCCGCGCCCTGCGCCGCCTCGGTGCCCGCGTGGAGTCCGGCCGGGCCGACGAGGCCCACCACGTCGACGAGTTCGAGGCCGTCGGCCTCCCGGCCCACCGCAGCACGGCCCGCTGGGCGGCCCCCGCCTGAGTCGTTCCGCCCCTCCCCGGCTTCCCTCTCACCGTTCGGCGTACGCGCAGTGGCTGGCTCAACTGCCCTGCCCCAACGTGTGAACCAGGCGAACTCGCCTGATTCGCACCGAGAGGAAGCAACACCCATGCGTGCCACCTGGATGGCCGCCGCGCTGACCGCAGCCATCGTGCTGACCCCGGTCGCCACGGCGTCCGCCACCGCCGCCGGAAACGGATCCGCGGCCCCCCGAACCTCCCCCTTCGCCGCCGCCCTCCCGGGCTCGTCCGCCTTCGCGGCCGTTTCGGCGGTCCCCGTGCGCCCCGTGCTCCCCGCGGTTCCGGCCGTCCCGGCGATCCCGGCAGTGCCCAAGTCCGCCGGAGCCCCGGCGGTCCCCGCCCGCCCGGCCGACGCGCCGCTGCCCGTCACGGTGCCCCCGGCCGCGGACCCGGCGGCCGACGCCCCGGTCCTGCCGGTCACCCCCGAGTTGCCGGCCGCCCCCGAGCTGCCGACCCTGCCGGAGCTGCCCGCCACCCCCGACACGTCCGCGCTCCTCGGGACGGTCGGTGACCTCGCCGACACCGTCACCGGCCTGCTCTCGTCGCTGACGTCCGCGGTCGACCTCGGCGTCGTGCAACAGCTGGTCAGCTCGCTCCAGGCGGTCCTGCAGGGCCTGCTCGGTCAGCTGCCGACTCCGCCGGTGACCGTCCCGGCCCCGCCGACGATCCCCGGCAGCGGCACCCAGACCCGCTCGGACCAGCTCGCCTCCCTCAAGGCGCAGGCCCAGTCCTTGGCCGACACCGTGGCCGCGGCCCGCGCCGCCGCCCTCCACCCCCACCCGACCGCCGGCTGACCGGCCCGGCCGACGCACGAGGCCCCGCTCCCGAACCCGGGACCGGGGCCTCTCCGCACATCCCGCAGGGTCAGCGGTAGTTGACGAACTGGATCGCGAAGTCCAGGTCCTTGCCCTTGAGGAGCGCCTGCACTGCCTGCAGGTCGTCGCGGCTCTTCGAGCTGACCCGCAGCTCGTCGCCCTGGACCTGGGCCTTCACGCCCTTCGGGCCCTCATCGCGGATGATCTTCGCGACCTTCTTGGCATCGTCCTGGGAGATGCCCTCCTTCACGTCCGCGAAGATCTTGTACTCCTTGCCGGACAGCTGCGGCTCCTTGGCGTCCAGCGCCTTCAGCGACAGGCCGCGCTTGATGAACTTGCTCTGCAGCACGTCCAGAATGGCCTTCACGCGCTCCTCGCCGCTGGCCTTCATCTCGATCGTTTCGCCGGAGCGGCTGATCTCGGCGCCGACGTTCTTGAAGTCGAAGCGGGTGGCGATCTCGCGGGAGGTCTGGTTGATCGCGTTGTCGACCTCCTGCCACTCGACCTTCGAGACGATGTCGAAACTGGAGTCGGCCATGGGTGTTGGTCTCCTTGATGCTGTGGCTTCACTGACACGGCCCGCCCCACCGGGCGACCGCCGCCCCAGCCTATCCAGCACCACCCCGCCCCCGCCCGCGACGAGCGCGCCGCGCGCCTTGATCATCACGTGACCAACCGAGTGGCGAACCACCCCCTGGCATCGGGTATCGTTTACGGAGTCGAGCGGGGGAAGCCCACGCGAGACACCAATCCTGGCTGGTTGCCCGAGCGGCCAAAGGGAGCAGACTGTAAATCTGTCGCGCAAGCTACGCAGGTTCGAACCCTGCACCAGCCACAGGATAGAAAACAGGCCCTGATCTGCGGAAACGCAGATCAGGGCCTGTTTCGTTGTGCTCGAACACCGGTCACGCCGGATGGCCGTTTTGCGTGTTTTGTCTCACCTCGTTTCGCCCGGATCCCAGTCCTGACCAGCAGTTCCGGACCAGGTGCGGACCAGAATCAGGAGCCGTCGGGCGCCGGCCGGGGAGCGGGTCGCCGCTGGAGCCGTTCGGTGATCAGCCGGTTGGCGTGGTCCTCGTCACCGTGGATGCACTTGGCGTAGACCCGGAGCAGGACGGCGATGCTGTGCCCCGCGCGACGGGCGCACTCGGCCACCGGCACCCCGGAGGCCAGCCAGAGCGAGATCCCGGCGTGCCGGGCGTCGTACGGGCGCTTGGCGAGCGGGGTGGCCCGCTCCTCCTCGTTGAACACCTCGGCCCGTGCGGCGGCCCAGACGACGCCGTACCCGCTCTCCTGCACCATGCCGTTCCGGAAGGTCCGGAACAGGCGGCCGTCGGGTGCGGTGCCGTGCTGATCGATGTGCTCCCGCAGCAGCTTCACCAGCTCGGGCGGGATCGGGACCGGCCGGGTGGCCTTCTCCGGTCGATGCTTCAGGCTCCGGGGATCGTGGGATGCGCCGCTGTCGGTCCAGGACGATCCGACCCGGGGGCTGTTCCCGTTGAGGTTGAGCTTCCCCCAGCCCTCCGCCGGCAGCACGCACCGGTCCTTGCGGAGGTGGACGACCTCACCCGGACGCATGCCCGCGTAGTACATGCACCCGAAGAACGCCACCAGTCGCGGCCCGCGCCGCCCCTGACGGCCGACGGCTTCCAGCATCGCGGCGGCCTGCTCGGGGCTCATGACGTACTCGGGGTCGACCTCCTCCTCGGTCCGGGGCGGCTGCCACTGCACGGATGACAGAGGGTTGGCGGCCAGGAGCCCGTCCTCGACGGCGCGGCCCAGGACGTGGTTCAGGATCCGGCGCTTCCGGAGCGTGGTGGAGGCGGCGGCCTTTGTGCCGTCAAGCCTTACCGAGAGGGCGGCGAGCAGGCGGCGGACCATCTTCGGGTCCGCCAGCTCGGACACGTCCACGGAGTTCCGCGCCACCCACACCAAGGCCTTGGCGACCTCGGCCGGCGGCTCATCGGTCCAGCGGTTCACGTTGAACGCCCAGCTGTACAGCGCGCGCCGCACGAGCAGCTTGTCCGGCATCCCGGTCTTGCTCTTGACCAGCTCGAACGTGACGCTGGCCAGGGCGTCGGCCCACGTCGTTCGCGTCTTGGCCGGGGCGCCGTCCCATCGGGCCTCGACGTAGTTCCGTCCGTGCTGGTACCAGGTGACGGAGTTCTGCTCCTCCTGGCGCCGGCGAAGCTCCGTGAGCGGGAGGCCCGTCTCGGTGTCGAAGGGCTGGTGCGACGCCGCTGCGACGAGCAGTTCGGCCTTCCGGCCGTCCGCCTGGGTCTTCGTGAGGTAGGACTCGGAGAACTCCCGGCCGTTCACCGTCCACCGGACCATCCACGGTTTGCGACGGTCAGGACGGTGGCGGTGGTCCCAGAACGTGACCTTGTAGGAGGTGGGCATCAGGCGGCCACCTCGCAGGAGTCGAGCCACGTGTCCAGGTCGGCCCGGTCGACCCGGACCTGACCGTTGGGGAGCTTGATGAGGCGCGGGCCCTTGCCCCGGGCGCGCATCCGGTAGAAGGCGGCACGGGACATACCGAGTTCGGCGAGCACGACGGGGAGCTTGAGCAGTTCGCGCTTGGGCATGGCGAAGTCTCCTGCTGTGGGTGCGGATGGTGGTTGCGGAGTGTTGCGAGCCCTCTCGCGGGCGGATGCGGAGGGCGGAAAGCGTCAGGGATGTCAGGGGAACTCGGTGACCTGCCGGTATGGCCCCTGCTGGGGCGTCAGGGATTGTCAGGGATGTCAGGGGATCTCGGTTATCCCTGGCAACCCTGACGTTCCCTGACAGGGCGTCCGGTGACGTTTTGGGCTGGTCAGGGCTTTGTCCTGACATCCCTGACGGTTACGTCGTCGCGTCCGAGCCGGTGGGGGTGCTCACGACCGGGTGGACACGGTAGGTGAGGGCCTGGGGTCGCCCGCGCTGGCCACTGGCGGGGGGCTGGTCGGTGCGGAGCCAGCCGTGCTGTTCGAGCAGCTGCAGGGCAGGCTCGACGTCGGCGACCTTCTTGAAGCGGCGGCTGCTGGCTACGGCGTCGTGGGCCTTGATGTGGGTGCGGTGGGTGCCGTCCTTGCGGGGCCGTTGGAGCCACTGGAGGAGGGCGTGGGCGTCGTCGGTGGCGGGGTCGGCGGCGATGAGGTCGAAGACGGCGAGGGTGTGCGCGGTGAAGTACTCGGCGATCTCGGCCGCGCGGTCGACGGTGGCCGGCTCGACCGGGGCGCGCCAGTCGCCGGCGATGTGGTCGGCGAGGTGGAGCAGGGTGGCGATGCGGGCGATGTGGCCGACGAGCTTGCCGGCCCAGTCCTTGATGTGGGCGAGCGGCTCGTCCGGGCGGAGCTGGACCTCGAACCGCTCCTGGAGCCTCTCGACGGCGAGGTCGGCGGCCTCGGTCATCGTCACGGTGACGGGCTCGTCCAGGGCGGTCAGGGTGTGCAGGAGCGCGGTGAGGCGCACGTCGTAGGTGGTGGCGACCGGCGCGGGGACGGGTGTGGTGCGGATCTTTCGGTAGCCGAGGTTGGAGGGCGGGAGGGAGTAGAGGAAGCGGGCGAGGAGGCCGCGGTCGCGGGCGCCGGGGGCGGCGCCGAGTTCCTGCAGGACGGCCGGCTGCGGGGTGACGCCGATGGTCAGGGCGGGCTTGTCGACGGTGGGCTGCTCGCGGGTGATGCGGTCGGTCTGGAGCCGTTCACCCTTGTGCGCCTGCAGGAAGACGCCGAGGTTGGGCTTGCTGCTGTAGCGGCCGGCGATGCTGTCGAACAGGTCGCCCTCCGGGCTCAGCGCGGCCAGGCAGCGGTGGACGCCGAGGTGGTGGGTGACGGTCTCGGGGGTGAGGTCCCCGGACATCGTCAGGCGCGGAGTGGGCGGGACGGTGATGTCGTCGGCGACCATCCGGGCGGCGGTGATCTCGGCGACCAGGTGCGCGCGGTCGAGGTCGGGGTTCTTGCGTGCCTTGTTCATGAGGGCCTCGACCTCGGCGAGGGCGGTCTCCTTGGCGGTCTGGGCCTCGATGATGGCCATCTTGGCGCCGGCCTGGAGCTCGTCCTCGACCCGGTAGACGGGTCCGGTCATGAACGCGAACACGTCGGACTTGCGGCTGGCCGGGGGCATTGCACAGACCAGGTAGAGGTTGGACTGCTCGCGCCAGCCGGGCCTGATCTCCACGTTGACCCGGCCGCCGGCCGCGGTCGAGAGGGCGGCCAGGGCCATGGTGGCGGCCATGTCGGGCGGGGTCTGGGTGAACTCCGCGACTGCGTCCACGTAGGCGCCGACCCAGTCGGGCAGGGCGTGGACTGGGAAGGTCGGCAGCGCACCGTGGGAGCCGAGCGGGACAGGGTCGAGCCAGGTCTCGCCGGAGGCCAGGTCCGCGAGCGCGGCCAGGGCGGCGGTGCGGACGTCGGAGAGGTCGGCCTGCTGGTCGCCGGCCATGTGGGCGAGGCGGCTGGTGGCGATGTTGATTCGGCGGCGCTCGGCGCCGGCCCGGACGAGGTCGGCGTAGTACTCGCCGTTCGCGGCGGTGGGCGTGGCGGCGATGCAGGTGTGCAGGTAGCCGGGCCCGCCGACCTTGTTCAGGTCGCCCTGGGCGTGCAGGACGTCCGTCAGCAGCAGCGGGTCGACGGGATGCCCGGCCGCGCGCATGCGGGTGATAGTGCGCCAGATCGCCTCGTGGGCGGGGCGGTAGAACACTCCGGGGTCGCCGAGGATTTCGGCGATGGCGGGGATGCGTGTGGGGTCGAGCAGAGCGGCGCCGATGACGGCCTGCTCGGCGGCGAGGACCTCAGTGGGCTCCGGCCGGAACGGGATCACGTTCAGGGGGTTCTCGGTCACCGCTCGTCCTCGTTGGGGAGCTGGTGGTGGTCGAGCCAGGCGAACGCGGACGCGCCCTGGGCGCGGTTGTAGACCTCGATGGCCGCGCCGGGGACGCTGCCGGGGCGGACCCGGGGGTCGATGAGGCTGGCGTAGAGGCGCGTACCGTGGTGCACGCAGGCCTTGGCGGCGTCGCCGTGGCGGTCGAGGACGATCACGGCGTCGCGCGAGCCCTCGCAGGGGCTGGCGTCGCCGAGGTGGGCGGCCTCGCAGCGGGGCTGCGGCGCGGTGGTGTTTCCGGGCATGCTTGAAGACCTCTGGTCTCTGAGAGGGATCGGATCGGTCCCGCAGCAACCGCCAGTCACCCGGCAAGGTCGACGGTTGCTGCGGGGCTTCGTGTCGTGGTGTCAGTCAGTAGAGGGCGCTGGGACGGGTGTGCATCGGGTCGTCGGCGCAGTCCTCGGCCCAGCACTGGTGGGTCCAGCAGGTCCGACGGTCGTCGGCGTGCATGCCGGCGTCGTCCTCGACGAGGGCGGCGGCAAGCTTCTGGTCCATCGGGGTCTCCTCGCGTCGGTGAATCAGGCGGCGTTGGTGCGGCTGACGATGATCGTCCGGGCGGGGTTGTCGGGGTCGGTCCGCATGATGAACCCCTCTCGGGTGGACCACTCCTGACCGTTGTTGGCGTTGTTGTTGTTGCTCTGACCTGCGACAACAACGCGATCAGGGGCACTGTCGGAGGGGGAGGGGAGCGGGGGCACGTCGTCGTGGTGGATGCCGGGCACGCTGACGCCCTCCACGCGCACCCCTCCTCGGACCTCCACACCGGCCTCGTGGAGGAGGCCGCGGACGGCCTTCCCGGACCGCTTCCAGAGGGGGTGGTCGGCAGCCAGGCGGGCGGTCACGGCGGTGAGCGCGACGTGCGTGCCGGCGGCCCCGAGGAGGGCCACCGCGCGGCGGGCGTCGGCGGGGGTCGGGGAGGTCGCCGCCGAGGTCTCGCCGCGGGCCTCGGCGGAGGCCTGATCGGGGGTCGGCGGCGGTTGCTCCGAGACGTCCTCGGCGACGTTCTGCTCGGCCTCCTCCTCCTTCTCCTCGACGGCCTTCTTGCCGGGGGCGGGTGCGTGGATCAGCGCGGCGATCCACCACACGCCGATCAGCAGCCCGATGCCGGGCTCGATGAGGGGGCGGGCGAGGGCCCAGACCAGCGGGCCGCCGACGATCAGCATCAGCGCCGCGGCGCCGGCCGCGTCCCCGGCGCGGCCGCGCTTCTCCTGGCGGGTGGCCTTGGCCTGCTCCGCCTCGATCTCGCGGGCGGTGACCCGGGCGCTCTCCCGGGCGTGGATCATCGCGGCGCGCCGTGTCGGGTCGGGGGTCTCGGCGAGCTTTTTGGCGAACTCGGCGTCGGCCGCCTGGGCGGCCTCGGCGGCGAGCCGTTCCTGGTCCGCCTTGAGTGCGGCGGCCTCGGCCCGGCGCTCGCGCTGGGGGGCCGTCAGCCGGCGGATCAGAACGGGGGTGCCGGCGGCCAGGCCGGTGAGCGGCCACACCAGGGTGGCGCTCAGCTTCTCGGTGGGAAAGATCTTCTCCATCGTCGTCGCCCTCACTTGATGAACGCGCTGATCAGGCCACTGAGGATCGACGAGGGCAGGACCCAGAGCCCGCCGGCGGCGGCGAACAAGCTGGGGGCGACGGCCCCGCACAGCGCGTCCTTCCACGGCTTCGGCTTGAGTCCGAAGACGGCGAGGGTCAGGACGGCGGCGGTCGCGCCGGTCTGCCAGTCCCCCAGGGCGGCGTTGCCCTGGAACGCGTCGCTGAGCTGCGTGCCGATCCCGGCGAGCTGCTGGAACGCCGTGCCCGCGTTCGCGGCGAGCAGGCCGATCCCGAACGCCCAGTAGGGCACGTGATCGTCCTGGACGTTGATCTTGTTCTTGCCGCGGACGCCGACATACAGGTACATGGTCGCGACGGTGGCGGCGCCGCCGGTGCCCAGCGCGATGAGGCTGCTCATGGTGTGTAACTCCTTGGTGGCTAGAAGAGGGGCAGGGCGGCGAAGAGCGGGGAAAGGCCGGTGGCGACGGCGAGGCCGGAGGCGAGCGGGATGCGCAGGGCGACGAGGACCAGGAGGGGTCCGGCGCCCCGGACCTCGCTCACGCGCAGGCGGCCCCGGTCACGGGTGTGCAGGTCGAGGGCCCACCCTGCAGCGGCCAGCAGCAGGCCGACGTATGGCCCGCCGGGCTCGATCAGCGACACCAGGCCGGTGGTGTAGCCGCCCACCGCGCTGATCGCGGTGAGGATCGCCCAGCGGCGGAACCGGACCGCGCGGTCGGAAGGGTCGGCGGCGCGGGCGGCTCGGCGGCGCTCGCGCCGGGCCCGGGTGCGGGCCTCGCGTCGATCGGCCAGCTGCTGCTGACGATGGCGCAGGTCGCGTTGGGCGGGGGTCTCCCCGGCCGCGGCGCGCTCCCGGTCCTCCAAGGCGCGAGCGCGCTGCTTGGCGAGCTCGCGCTCGGACTCCCGGCGCTGGGCCCGGTCCTCCGGGGTCTCGGAGATCCGCTCGGCGAGCAGATCGGCGAAGCCGACCAGGTCGTCCTGCCGGGTGGGGCGGTCGGGGGCGAGGACGTCCTCGACGCGGTGGCGTTCGGCGCGCTCATTGGAGGTCTCCCCGACCTTGCCGAGCGCCGAGTCCATCCGGGCACGCTGCGCGGCGAGCAGGTCCTCGTACTCGACCTGCTGGCGGGCGGCGCGCTGGGCCTCGCTCTCGGTGAGGAGCTGTCCGACCTGGGAGGTGATCGTCGAGGCCTGCTCGGACAGGATCCGGCCGAACGGGGCCCAGAACGCGTGCGCGGCGTCCTCCATGGAGGCAGCCTGGGCGGGGCCGGCGTCGATCGGGACCGGGATGTGGACGTCGGGCTCCGGCTGGACCGGGGCGGGGATGCGGGGGCCGGACTTGCGCCACCACTCGTCCACCGGCTCCGGGTCGGAGCCCGGCATGCCGGCGGTGGGCGGCTCGGTCGGGGGCGGGGGGATCGTCACCGGAGCCACCCCCGGCGGGCCAACTCACAAAGGCCCCACACGGCGAGCCCGACGTCGACCAGGATCAGCAGCAGGCAGAGCAGGTAGATCACGGCTGTGTCCTCTTGGGAGAGAAGAGGGCCCGGCTGGGGCCGGGCCCTCGACGGCGGGTCAGGAGGAGCGCCACCAGGCGCGGACGGGGTTGGCCTCCAGGGCCGTGGTGCGGCGGGTCTTGGCGTCCATGGCGGCGTGCCCGGCGCGGTCCGCCTCGCGGACGGCCTTCGCCCTCCGCTGCTGGCGGGACTGCGCGGGCTGGGCGGGCTGCTTCTTGCCGAAGCCGAGCATCAGGAGCCCTCCCCGATCCGGCCGACCAGCACGAACGGCTCGCCGTCCAGCTCGCAGAGCGCGCGGAACTCGGCGGGGCACCGGCCGTCGGCGGAGGCGTCGGAGACTGTCAGGCGGCGGCACCAGGTCTCGCGGAGCAGGCCGGCGACCTCATCGATCGTCAGCGGCTCGGAGAGGCGGTAGGCGAGGCCGCCGCGGTCGAGGCGGGCGATGCCCAGGCCGGGCACTTCCTTGAGCGTGTTCACCGGGCACCGCCCCTCGCGCCGAGGAGGCGGGTGAGCAGGCGATCGGCGGCACCGGCCGCCTGGTCGCGGTCCTCGTCGGTGATGGGCGGGATGGGAGGCGGGGTACTGGTCAGGCTCATGACACTGCCCTCGATGTGCGAGTGGTGGGGCGAAGCTGGGTCAGCTGGTGGTCAGGCGGGGGGAGTAACCGGAGGCGATCAGCTCGGCCGCCTCGGCCCGGCGCCCGGAGGCGGTGGCGAGGGAGACGTCGAGGGCGTCGGCGATGGACTGGAGGGTGACGGCCTCGGGGTTGCCGCCGGCCGTGAGGACCATCCGGGCGACGCGGCGGGTGGCGCGGGCGGCGGGGGTCAGCTTCGCCGCGTCCTCCGCTTCAACCGCGTGCAGCTCGGCTTCAGCCGCGCGTCGGCGGGCTTCAGCAGCACGCAACCGAGCTGCCTCGGCGGCCTCTTCGGTGTCGGCCTGGGCGCGCTTGGCGGCGGCCGTGTCGCGCTCGGCTTCAGCCGTGCGGCGGCCCGCTTCAGCGGCGGCCTCCTCCACTTCAGCCGCGTGCTTGGCCGTTTCAGCCGCGCTCAGACGAGCGGCCTGGGCGGCTTGTTCGTTCTCGGCGCGGGCCCGCTCGACGGCGGCCGCCTCGCGGTCTGTTTCAGCGGCGCGGCGTCGAGTTTCAGCGGCGACCTGCTCCGTTTCAGCGGCGGTGCGGTGGGTTTCAGCGGCGCGCCGGCGGGCCTCGGCGGCCTGCTGTTCAGCGGCGGCGGCCTTCAGCTCCTCCTCTGCCTGGTCGAGCCGTTCGGCGGCCTCCGCCTCCCGGCCGGCGGCCAACGTCCGGGCTTGAGCCTGCGCCCGGGCGGCGGCGGTTTCGGCGCCGACCTCGTACCCGGCCGCCTCGATGCGGCCTGCCATGCGAAGGCTGGAGATCCGGGCATCGGCAGTCCGGGCCTCGGCGCGGGCGGTGACCTCGGCCTCGAATGCGGCCCGCCGTTCGGCCCGCAGGCGGGCGCGTTCCTCGGCTTCCAGCGGCAGGGCCAGGGCCTCGTCCACGCTCAGCCCGAAGCGCTCCATGGTGAGGGGAAGTCGCTGGTCAGCGGGAGCATTGCGCCAGTCGCCCTCGTGCTCGCGCTCCAGCATCACCCGGTAGACGAGGCGTTCGCGTTCCAGCTCGACCGCCTGGTCGTAGCTGGCGATGCCGTTGAGGCGCATCTGCCGGTACATCCGAAAGGACGGCCACGGGGCGAGGATCCAGCGGTGCAGCGGCACCCCGTCGTGCTGGTGGCCGGACTCGATCCGGGTGATCCGGATGACCAGGCGCCGCCCGGCCTCCACCACCGCGACGAACATGATCGGGATGACCGCGTGCATCGCGGTGCCGGTCGGGTTCTTCAGCAGCGGCCCGGCGGAGGCGGCGTTGAAGTAGATCGTCGCGGCGGTGAAGCCGTGAGCCAGCAGCCGCAGCATCGGCCACGGAGTGCCCTTGCGGATCAGGTGCAGATCCATCGCGAGCAGGGCCACGATCCCGGCGTCCACACCGACCGGGAACGCGTAGCTGAAGTCCCCGAAGCCGTGCCTGAAGCCGAGAACCCGCAGCGCGGTGTACGAGCCGCTGAAGCCGATGCCGGCCAGTGCCGCGCCGCCGACCGCGGCCAGGATCGTCAGCCCCAGCATCAGCGCGCCGGGGGTCGTCGCCGACGCGGTTGAAGCGGCGGGCCGTGTGGCTGAAACGGCCGCCGGCGCGGCCATGGTCGTCACGCGGCCACCCGCTCGACGCTCACCGTGCGGCGGACGACCGCCGGGAATCGCAGCGGCACCGGCGCCATCCTCAGCAGCCGCTCGGCGTAGGCGGCCAGCTCCGGGTCCTCCCGGCGCAGGTCCGCCAGCACCGCGTGCGCCACGTCCAACCGGGCCTGGCGCTCGATCGCCGACTCGCCGTGTACACCGGCGAACAGCTCCTCGTCCACGCCCAACGCCAGTTCCACGAACTGACCGGAGTCCAAGGCGTGTTGACCTGCAACAATCGACTTCACGGGTCTACCTCTTCCAGTGGGAGGTGGGCCCCAGGGGCTGCCGCGCGCCCGGCCAAGGAAAGCGCGGCGGCCCCGAATCCAGGGCCAGCTACTCGTCATGTCACGAGCAGCCATGACCCCCGACCCGCCGCGGGCGGCACGGATCGGGGACCAAAGACACTCGTTCGCTGAGACCGCGCCGGTCCGGAGCCGAGGAGTTCGGCGGTGAACTGGCGGGGGGTGCGTCTTCAAGGCAGACGCGGACCTCTCGGTCCATGCCATCCGCATGCCAAGGCGCGGTCGACCTCGGCCCGATCTGTCCCGGGCCCCTTCGCCTATCCCCATAGGCGCATTTGCGCAGCTCAGAGCAGCCCAAAGAAGGCCCCTCTGTGTCGCCCCTGTCTCACTTGGTGCGGCACTCACAACATAGACAACCTGCTTAGGCAGGTCAAGAGAGTTGGGTTTCTCGCGCCTGTTGGGCACCTCCCCTAGCATTGGCCCATGGCCCTAGACCCGGATGACTCTCGCCCCCCGTATCAGCAGGTCGGCAGCTCTCTGCGGGCCTCGATCCTCACGAAGAAGCCGGGCTTCGAGACCGGCGACAAGCTTCCTTCCGGCCCCGAGCTGGCGAAGCACTTCGGCGTGGCGCGCGGCACGGTGGACAAGGCGCTCGACCTGCTCCGCACCGAGGGGCTGATCGTGACCCGGCAGGGGAGCGGTTCCTTCGTCCGCGAGAGGACCTCTCGACCGGTCGGGCTGCGACCCCACCTTGAGGCGGCCTTCGAGCAGCAGCAGGTGACCCTCGACTTCGCCGGATTCTCCAGCGAGACGCTGCACAACGCGCTCCAGGAGCCGCTCGACAAGGTTCGCTCCGGCCGTCTGGCGCCGGAGTCCATCACGATCCGGCTGCTGCTGCCGGACACCACGGCACCGATGGCCGTGCCGGTCCTGGTCGACGGGCTCCAGGACGAGGCCGCCCTCCGGGAGCGCGCGCGCAACATCGCCCTGACGAACGCCGGCGGGATCGCCCACTCGGTGGAGATGCTGGCGGAGCTGGGCCTCGTCCAGAAGGCGAGCGTCCAGGTCAAGGTGCACCGGGCGTCCAGCCTGTTCAAGCTGTACATCCTGAACCGGTCTGAGGCGTTCTTCGGCTTCTACCCGCTCCGCGAGCGCACCGTAGCGATCGACGGCACGGCCCACACCTTCTACGACGTGACCGGCAAGGACACCACCCTGTTCCACCACGCCGCCGGCCCGGACGACGCCTCGCTCGGATCGCAGTACGTCCAGCAGGCCCAGATGTGGTTCGACAGCGTGTGGAGCACGATCGCCTACGAGCGGCAGTCATGAGCGCCACCCCTCAGCAACTCGCTGCCGTGCTGCGGCCGGTGAAGCACGTGCTCCTCGACTTCGACGGCCCCGTGTGCTCGGTCTTCGCCGGCCTGCCCGCTCCGGAAGTCGCGCGCCGACTTCGTGAGGGCCTGCTCGCCAGCGGCGAGCAGGCCCCGGCCGGGGCGGAGGAGGAGACCGACCCGCTCGCCCTGCTCCGGCTAATCTCAGATGCCCGGCCCGACCTCACGGAGAGCACGGACGCCGCGCTGGCCGCGCTGGAGACCGAAGCTGTTCGGGTAGCCCGCCCGACCCCGGGCGGAGAATCGGTTCTGCGCACTGCTGTCCGCTCCGGCCGGCTGGCCTCCGTGGTCAGCAACAACGCGGGCATGGCCATCGAGGCCTACCTGACCGAGCACGGTCTCAGCGACTACGTGGCCGGCGTCTTCGGGCGCGCCCCGGGCGACCCCTCGTCAATGAAGCCGAACCCGCGCCTCCTGCTCGAAGCCATGGACGCCGCTGGCACCAGGCCGGAGCACTGCATCTTCATCGGCGACGCGGCCCGCGACATCGAGGCAGGGACGGCCGCTGGCATCCCGACGATCGGCTACGCCAACAAGCCGGGGAAGGCCGAAAAGCTGGGCGCTGCTGGCGCCGTGGTGATCGTGGACTCGATGGAGCTCATCGCGGACGCCCTGACCCGATGAACAAGTTCTGATTAGGCACCCTGCTGGCCTGCGAACGGATCCGATTCCGGCTCGCTGGCCAGCAGGATCGCTGTCGCCGGTTGTCATCGTTGATTGGCGCTGGCTGACCTCACGCGGCCCAGAGACGGTCCCGGGACTCACTGCCCGGGGCCGTCTGCGTTGGTTGGCACCTTGCAGGCCGGGACTTACGTCGCCCAGTGGCCAAATCCGCTTGATGGGCGCCAGCCCGTGCGGAACCCCTCGGAGACATGGACGACACCGCTGATGAGATCGGGCTGTCTCGCAGGCTGAGTGAAGCACCCGGTTCGAGAGCTATCGCACGTCATCGCCCATGCAGCTCACCACAGGCGGCGCTCATGAGATCCCCATGCGATGTTGGTCGGACCAGGGATGCTCAGAAAGAGGCATGGTCGGTGTGAGTTACTACGCGAGAGGAAGACGCGAACGCCTGCAACTTGCACTGGATACGCTGAATCGCTACTTCGAGGAACTCAGTAAGTCGATCGATTCGCAGCAAACCAGGGCGGGTAATCTCGTCGCGATTTCAGCTTTTGTTGTCACCTTCGCTTCGGCCTCCGGATTCATCGGCAAGGACGCTGCTCTAAGATTTCCGGCGTGGGCATCTACGGCCCTATGGGCCGTCATTGCTGTGCAAGTGATCGCTGTGGCGTATGTCCTGCTTCCTCGCCCCTACGTGCGAGGACCAGACGTCAAGGAAATGATGGAAGGAGACGCTTCCGAGCCGTGGTTGACAGATGATCGGATCGCAGATCTCCGTATAAAGCTAAATTCAACCGCGAAAATGTATCGCCACTCAGGCATTGCTTACGAATTTGCCCTACTGTGCCTACTGGGCGAGATTTCAGTGATTCTGGCTGCGGTCATCTCTTCAACCTAGGGGAGTGTCGATGGACAAGCAGGAGGCATATTCCTTCTTTGGTCGTCGCAGAAAGAAGGGTAATTCTGCAGATCAAGGGGTTTTCGAGTACACCGGTCGGTACATGATCTCGCTTGACCCGAGTAATCAGGAGAGCGGGCTGAACGCACTACGGTCCTCCGCCGGCGTCGCGGCCGTCGAACGAGTCCGAGGAGCTGACTTCATGAACGTCGCCGAACTCCTCGAGCGCCCCGACGTCTCGGTGTTCTTCGAAGACCTCGCCGTCGCGGTCGTCGAGGTGCGGCCCGAGCAGCGGCACGCGCTGGTGACCGCGGCCGAGGCGGAGCCGTCGATCATCGCGGCGGAGCCGGAGCGCGTGGTATATGCCATGACGAGCGCCGGCCCGACGCAGGCGCGGACCGAGTTCTATCCGGCGTACCGCAGCGACGAGGACGTCGTTGCAGGCCAGACCAGGGCCGAGACCGCCATGGCACAGGGCCCTGCCTGGGACGAGCAGAGCTTCACCTGGGGCCTGCAGGCGATCCGGGCCACCGAGTCCGGACTGACCGGACGCGGTGTGAGGGTCGCCGTCCTGGACACGGGCGTGGACACCGATCACCCCGACCTGGTCGGGTGCATCGAGGAGAAGATGTCCTTCGTGGCCGGCGAGGCGGTCGAGGACGGCGCCGGCCACGGCACGCACTGCATCGGCATCGTCGCCGGTCCGGCCCGCCCCCAGCAGGGACCCCGCTACGGCGTGGCCTGCGACGCCCAGATCCTCGCCGCCAAGGTGCTCAGCAACGCGGGCAGCGGCTTCGACGGCCAGATCCTAGCGGGCATCGCCTGGGCCATCGCCCGGGGCGCTCGGGTGATCTCCATGTCACTCGGCGCTCCGGTCCAACAGGGTGAGCCCTTCCCGCAGACTTACGAGATCCTGGCCCAGCGCGCGCTCGAGCGCGGGGCGGTGATCGTCGCCGCCGCGGGCGACGACAGCCAGCGGCCCCTGAGCATCAAGCCCGTCAGCCGACCCGCCAACTGCCCTTCAATCCTTGCGGTGGCCGCGCTCGACAAGTCGCTCGCCCCATCGTTCTTCTCCAATGGCGGCATCAACGACCAGGGCGGCGAGGTAAACATCGCCGCACCCGGCAGGGATGTGCACTCGGCCGCCCCCGACGGCGGGTACCAGACCATGAACGGCACGAGCATGGCCACGCCGCACGTTGCTGGTGTCTTGGCCCTGCTGGCCGAGGCACACCCAGACGCTTCCGCGGCCGATCTCGTGGCCGGTCTGAAGGCCGGCGCGTTCCCGCTGACGCAGCCAACCAGGGACATCGGCGCGGGCCTCCTCCGGGCCCCGTGAGCGGGTCGAGCAGGTGAGTGAAGCCGCCGCCGACAGAATCGTCGCGCCCGGGCTCGACTGGGCAACAGCGTAGCGAAATGCCGCAGTCCCCGGGGCGGATCCGCCCCGGGACTGCTGCGTGAATCGTTGACCGCCGCAGGGTCGATCCCGTCCTTGTTGGTCATGGGGTTCATAGTGAAGTCGCGGCTGTTTTCGGCAGTTCTGCCGGTGTTCTCCCTGATGTGGAAGGTGATGTTGTATTGGATCAGCGGCAGGGATGCCGAGTTTGGGAACTGCCGAATTCATCGCCTTGCTGACCCTTGCTCCTGCCGCCCTCTTCGGAAGCAACCGATTGGGAATTAGGCCAGGCTCACTCATTGCCCTGATCCGGCAGAACTCCGACAGTGGTGGTGCAGCTGATCCTCGCCTACCCCATCAGCGTACTGATGTGGCGAGCAACCGTAGCGACGCGCCCACTGACGCGACGGCCTAGAGACGGGCGGGGGGCGGTTTTCGCCGGTGTCCCGTCCGGTCTGGGATCGAGCATGATCGGGGAGTCGTAAGTTTGGCCCGCTAATCGGGCAGGCTTCTCGCCTGCCCGCCAATTGCCCGAGTGGCCCCCGGTCTTGCTCGATGCGGGTCGCAGGTGCGGGGCGGCGGATAGACCTGCGGAGCCGCCCGCCCCAGCGCTGGCAGGGTTCTGGGCTCAGCTTCTCCCTGGCGTCTGGCCGCCAGCGCGGCCGGGCCGCCGCCGGAAGCGGGGCGAGGACACGAGCGCCGGCGAGCAGCCAGGGCCACGCGCTGGCGCGCCGTGCGTGCCTTGATGAAGTAGCGAAACTCGTAACAGTCAGCCCCCCCAATCCCGCCCACACGCACCCGTTGGTAGGGGTCGCCGAGACCATGATCCGGACCAGCGGCGGACCAGATTCGGTCCGTGATCAGGAGCCCGCAGGTCAGAACGCCCCTGGTCAGCGGCCTGTAAATCTGTCGCGCAAGCTACGCAGGTTCGAACCCTGCACCAGCCACTGGATTACCAGACCGGCCCCGAACAGCGGAAACGCTGTTCGGGGCCGGTTCTGTTTTGGGGGGTCAGGGGGTGGCGAGGAGGAGGGTGGTGGCGGTGGGGGTGTCGGGGGCGGTGTAGGTGGGGGTGGGGTGGGACGGCGGGAGCGCCGGGGGCGGGGCGGGGGTGATCCAGATGGAGCGCAGGCCGACGGCGTGGGCGCCCCGGAGGTCGGTGGCGGGGTTGTTGCCGACCATCCAGGCGTCGGGGGTGAGGGTGCGGCCGAGGCGGGCGGCGGCGAGGTGGAAGATCTCCGGGGCCGGCTTGCGGGCGCCGGCCTCCTCGGAGACGCAGACGGCGTCGACGGCCGCGAGCAGGCCGGTGCGGGCGAGTTTGGCGCGCTGGATGTCGGTGCAGCCGTTGGTGACGACGGCGATGGCCCAGCCGGCCTCGCGGAGGGTGGCGAGGGCGGCTGGGACGCCGGGGATCAGGTGGGTGCGGGCGGCTTCGTGGGCGACGTGTTCCTCCCAGAGGGTCTCGCCGGAGTGCGGGAGCCCGTAGGCGGCGGCGATCCGGGCGAAGCCGGCGGGGGAGCGGTCGGCGAGGAAGAGGTCGAAGACGGCGGGGGCGGCCTCGGCGGGGAGGCCGTGGGTGGCGCAGAAGGCCGGGGTCCAGGCGTCGGCGTCGCCGTCGCGCTCGACCAGGGTGTGGTCCAGGTCGATCAGGAGCAGGGGCGGAGAGTGGTCGGACATGCGCGGAGAGTAACGCATGGTCGAGGACGTGTCGGGGGTGGGCTTGTTGCGCATTACTTGCAATTACCCTCACCAGGCAGCAGAGTGTCATCAGGGGCGGTCGGGCCGTTCGGCCTTTCCGCTGAGACGTTCCGGACGTGCCGAGGTGCGCCGGAGTCCTCCGTATGAGCTGATCGTCTTCCCAACCGGCGCCCGCCGGGACACCGGTCCGCCCGCCCCGCGCACTCCCCCCCCCGCGGCGCCTCTCCCGACTGCCCGCACCCGCCCCGGCGGGCGCCCGTCAAGGGGGCGTCAAGAGTGCCTGTCGGGGCGTCAGGAACTCGTAGGGGCGGAGGGGGCGGGGAAGGAGCGGCCCGCAGGATCGGGAGCACTACCCGACCGCGGAGGTTCCCGTCCGATGTCCAGCCCCGTCACCCCGGCGCTCACCGCCGAGCCCCAGCCGCCCGATACCGGCCGGGAGGCGGCCGGGGCCCCGGACGAGCGCCACCGCCTCTCCGTGCTCGGCGGGTTGGCCGCGCTGTCGTTGGACGCGATGGCGTCGGTGGCGTACGGGCCGGAGTCGATCGTGCTGGTGCTGGCCGCGGCCGGGGCGTACGGGCTCGGCTTCACGCTGCCGGTGACGGCGGCGATCGCGGTGCTGCTCGCGGTGCTGGTGGCCTCCTACCGGCAGGTGATCGCGGCGTTCCCGGACGGCGGCGGCTCGTACGCGGTCGCCAGGGCGCACCTGGGGCGGCGGACCGCGCTGACCGCGGCGGCGTCGCTCGTCGTCGACTACGTGCTGAACGTGGCCGTCTCGGTGACGGCCGGGGTGGCGGCGCTGACCTCGGCGGTGCCGGGGCTCTACGGCGAGCGGGTCTGGCTCTGCCTGGGCGTGCTGGTGCTGGTCACCGCGCTGAACCTGCGCGGGATCGCCGAGTCCGCCCGCTGGTTCCTGGCGCCGACGGCCGTGTTCGTGCTCTCGATCCTGACGATCATCGTGGTCGGCCTGTTCCGGGACGCCCCGGCGAGCACGGCCGCCGCCGCCGGGCACGCGTCCGCGCTGGCGGACGACGCCACCACCGTGGGCGCGCTGCTGCTGCTCAAGGCCTTCGCGGCGGGCTGCTCGGCGCTGACCGGCGTGGAGGCGGTGGCGAACGCCGTCCCGTCCTTCCGCACGCCCGGCGTGAAGCGCGCACAGCACACCGAGGTCGCGCTCGGCGCGCTGCTCGGCGTGATGCTGATCGGACTGGCCGTGCTGATCGGCCGCTTCCACCTCCGGCCGGTCGAGGGCGTCACCGTCCTCGCCCAGCTCGCCGACGCCTCGCTCGGCCACGGCGCCGGCTTCTACCTCGTCCAGTTCGCCACCGTCGTCCTGCTCGGCCTCGCCGCCAACACCTCCTTCGGCGGCCTGCCCGTCCTGCTCCACCTGCTCGCCCGCGACAACCACCTCCCGCACGTCTTCGCGCTGCGCGCCGACCGCCAGGTGCACCGGCACGGCGTCCTCTTCCTCGCCGCCGTCTCCGCCGCCCTGCTGGTCGGCTCGGGCGGCGACGTCAACAGCCTCGTCCCGCTCTTCGCGATCGGCGTGTTCGTCGGCTTCACCATCTGCCAGATCGGCATGGTCCGGCACTGGTCGCAGCAGAGACCGGCCCACTGGCGGGCCAAGGCCGCCCTGAACGGCTTCGGCGCCCTGCTCACCGGCACCGCCACCCTCGTCGTCACCGGCACCAGGTTCACCGAGGGCGCCTGGGGCATCTGCCTGGCCCTGCCCCTGCTCGTCCTCCTCTTCGAGGCCGTCCACCGCGCCTACGCCCGCATCGGCGAACGCCTCGAACTCGGCCGCGTCCCCGGCGCCCTCACCCCGCAGCGCAGCCTCGTCGTCGTCCCCGTCACCGCCATCACCCGCCTCACCCGCGACGGCCTCTCCGCCGCCCTCTCCCTCGGCGACGAGGTGATCGCCGTCACCGTCGCCCACGACACCGCCGCCACCGAAGCGCTGCGCCGGGACTGGGAGCTGTGGCGGCCGGGGGTGCCGCTGGTGGAGATCCCGGACGCGCACCGCCGCCTCGGCCCGCCGATCGCCGACTTCGTCAACACGCTCGCCACCGAGCACGTCTACGACCGCCTCACCGTCCTGATCCCCGAGGTCGAGCCGGTCCGGCCCTGGCAGCGGGCGCTGCAGAACCGGCGCGGCGCCGTCATCGACCGGGCCCTGCGCCGGCACACCGACGCGGTGGTCTGCCAGCTCCGGATGCGGATGTAGGGCTGTCCGATATCGACTGATACGAGGCAAAGATCCGGGTCGATCGTCATATTTTGACGATGTCTTAACGCCCCCTCTCGACGCCCCCGAAACGCCACCGCCCGGCCCGGCGCGCCGCGCCCTCCGCGGCTCCGACCTGCGAGAACGCCCCGCCCGTCGGGCGTGCCGGGCGCTTTCGGACGCTCCGCGACGGCCCATTGCGCGCCGGTTCGGCGCCCTTACGCTCGCCCATGTGTTCAACGTGCCCCAGGCGCTCAAGCGCCTAGTGATCGGCAGAGCCATGCGCAGCGAAGAGCTGGGCGAGACGCTGCTCCCCAAGCGGCTGGCGCTGCCGATCTTCGCTTCCGACCCGCTCTCCTCGGTCGCCTACGCGACCCAGGAGATCCTGCTGGTGCTCACCGTCGGTGGCACCGCGTTCCTGTACCTGACCCCGTGGGTCGCGGCCGGCGTGGTCGCGCTGATGGCGGTCGTGGTGATGTCCTACCGCCAGGTCGTGCACGCCTACCCGAGCGGCGGCGGCTCGTACGAGGTGGTGTCCCGTAACCTCGGCGCCAACTCCGGCCTGGTGGTGGCGGCGTCGCTGCTGGTCGACTACGTGATGACGGTCGCGGTGTCGGTGGCGTCCGGCGTCGACAACATCATCTCGGCGCTGCCCTCGCTGGCCGACCACCGGGTCGAGCTGGCGCTCGGCTTCGTCGTCCTGCTCGCGGCGATGAACCTGCGCGGGGTCCGGGAGTCGGGCAAGGCGTTCGCGGCGCCGACGTACCTCTTCATCGGCGGCATCCTGCTGATGGTGGTCACCGGGCTGATCAAGGCGGTCTTCGGGGAGACCCCGGTGGCGGCCAGCGCCGCGTACGGGGTCCTGCCGGTGGACGGCAAGGACACCCTGGCCGGTCTGGGCCTGCTGATGCTCGGCCTGCGGGCGTTCGCCTCCGGCTGCACGGCCCTGACCGGGGTGGAGGCGATCTCCAACGGAGTGCCGGCGTTCCGCGCGCCCAAGTCGAAGAACGCCGCCGCGACGATGGCCGTGATGGGCACCACGGCCGTGGTCATGTTCGTCGGCATCACCGCGCTGGCCCTGATGGCGAAGGTGCACATCACCGACGACGCCTGCCAACTGACCGGCTTCGCCGGGGACTGCCACACCGCGCCGCAGCAGACCGTGATCGCCCAGCTGGCGGCCGCGATCTTCGGCGGGGACCAGAGCGTCCTCTTCTACTTCATCCAGGCCGTCACCGCGCTGGTGCTGATCCTGGCGGCCAACACCGCGTTCAACGGGTTCCCGCTGCTGGCCTCGATCCTGGCCGAGCACCGCTACCTGCCCCGGCAGATGCACACCCGCGGCGACCGCCTCGCCTTCTCCAACGGCATCATCGCGCTCGCGGTGGTGGCCGGCGGGCTGCTCTGGCTGTACGACGCGGACGTCACTAGCCTGATCCACCTCTACATCCTGGGCGTCTTCACCTCCTTCACGCTCTCCCAGATCGGGATGGTGAAGCACTGGAACCGCGTCCTGACCACCGAGACCGACCCGGCCGTGCGCGGCTCGGCGCAGCGCTCCCGGGTGATCAACGCCTTCGGCGCGGTGACCACCGCGCTGGTGCTGGTGATCGTGCTGCTGACCAAGTTCACCCAGGGCGCCTGGCTGGCCGTGGTCGCCGCGGCCGTGCTCTGGGTGATGATGCGCGGCATCCGCCGGCACTACGACGGCGTGGCCGCGGAGCTGGCGGTGGACGACCCGGACGCGGAGTCGGTGCGGCCGTCCCGGGTGCACGGGATCGTGCTGGTCTCCAAGCTGCACAAGCCCACGCTGCGGGCGCTCGGCTACGCGGAGGCGTTCCGGCCGGACTCGCTGGAGGCGCTGACGGTCGCGGTGGAGAAGGACGCCACCGCCGAGCTGGAGCGGCAGTGGGAGGAGCTGGACGTCCAGGTGCCGCTCCGGGTGCTGGAGTCGCCCTACCGGGAGATCACCAAGCCGGTGCTGCAGTACGTGCGGGAGTACCGCCGGAGCAGCCCGCGGGAGGCGGTGGCGGTCTTCATCCCCGAGTACGTGGTCGGGCACTGGTGGGAGCACCTGCTGCACAACCAGTCGGCGCTCTGGCTCAAGAGCCGGCTGCTGTTCACCGCGGGGGTGATGGTGATCAGCGTGCCGTGGCAGCTCACCTCCTCCGGCCGGGCGCACCGCCCCTCCGGCCGGGCGCCCGGCGCGGTGCGGCGCGGTGAGCCGAAGGCGCGGTCGGAGTACGAGAAGCTCCCGGCGCCCGAGAACGCCTGAGGCGGCGACCGCCCGAGGCCGGACCACCGAGGGCGGCCACGGACAGCCGGCACCGAGAGCCCCGGGCACCCGCCCGGGGCTCTCGCCGTGCCCGAGCCGTCCCCGAGCGGTCCGCGAGCTGTTCCGGAGCCGTCCCCGAGCGGTCCGCGAGCTGTTCCGGAGCTGTTCCGGAGCCGTGCCCGAGCCGTCCCCGAGCGGTCCGCGAGCCGCTCCGGCGCCGTCCCCGAACGGCACCCCGGTGACCTCCGTATGGACCCCGTCAACAATCGAACGGGCGGCGTATGGAGGCCGTCAAGAGCGGCGGTAACGGCCCGTGAACGCGGTTGGCTGGCATCGCCGGCCCGCCGCCGGTGCCGCGCCGAGCCCGCCGGGCCGGGGCTGCGGCCACCTCCGAACCACCGTGGTGGAGCCCATGTCCGATCTCATCTACGTCGGTGTCACGGTCGTCGTGTTCGCCGTCATCGCCCTGATCGCGCGGGGGGTGGAGAAGCTGTGAGCGCCGAGAACGTCGCAGGTCTCATCGTCGCCGTCGCCCTCGTCGGGTACCTCGTCGTGGCGCTGATCTACCCGGAGAAGTTCTGACATGAGCTCCACTCTCGCGGGCTGGCTGCAGGCCCTGGCGCTCGTCGGCGCACTGGTCCTGTGCTACCGCCCCCTGGGCGACTACATCGCCCGCACCCTGACCACCTCCAAGCACCTCAGAGCCGAGCGCGGCCTGTACAAGGTGGTCGGCGTCGACGCCGACGCCGACCAGCGCTGGCCGGTCTACCTGCGCTCGGTGCTGGCCTTCTCGGCCGTCTCGGTCCTCTTCCTCTACGGCCTGATCCGGCTCCAGCAGCACCTGCTGCTGAACCTCGGGGTCGAGCAGATGGCGGGGCACCAGGCGTGGAACACCGCGATCTCGTTCGTCACCAACACCAACTGGCAGTCCTACAGCGGTGAGTCCGCGATGGGGCACCTGGTGCAGATGGCGGGCCTGGCGGTGCAGAACTTCGTCTCCGCCGCCGTCGGCATCGCCGTCGTCGCGGCGCTGATCCGCGGGTTCACCCGCAACCGCACCGACCGCCTGGGCAACTTCTGGGTGGACCTCACCCGGATCTGCCTGCGCCTGCTGCTGCCGCTGTCGATCGTGTTCGCGCTGGTCCTGGTGGCCAACGGCGTGCTGCAGAACTTCCACGGCTTCCACGAGGTGGCCACCCTGGCCGGCGACCCGCAGTCGATCCCGGGCGGGCCGGTGGCCTCGCAGGAGGTCATCAAGGAGCTGGGCACCAACGGCGGCGGCTTCTTCAACGCCAACTCGGCGCACCCGTTCGAGAACCCGACCGGCTTCACCAACGTCCTGGAGATCTTCCTCATCCTGCTGATCCCGTTCGCGCTGCCGCGGGCGTTCGGCCGGATGGTCGGCGACAACCGCCAGGGGTACGCGATCGTCGCGGTGATGGGCCTGTTCTGGGTCGCCTCGGTGGCGCTGATCACCTTCTTCGAGTCGCAGCACTCGGGTGCGGCGATGAACGCGGCCGGCGGGGCGATGGAGGGCAAGGAGCAGCGGTTCGGCATCGCGGCCTCCAGCCTGTTCGCCGCCTCGACGACGCTGACCTCGACCGGTGCGGTCAACTCCTTCCACGACTCGTTCACGCCGTTCGGCGGCGGGATCACGATGTTCAACATGATGCTGGGCGAGATCGCGCCCGGCGGGGTGGGTTCCGGCCTGTACGGGATGCTGGTGCTGGCGATCGTGGCGGTCTTCGTGGCCGGCCTGATGGTCGGCCGCACCCCGGAGTACCTGGGCAAGAAGCTCGGCGGCCGGGAGATGAAGTTCGCCTCCCTGTACATCCTGACCACGCCGGCGATCGTGCTGGTCGGCACCGGCGTCGCGATGGCACTGCCGGGTGAGCGGGCCGGGATGCTCAACTCGGGCGCCCACGGCTTCTCCGAGGTGCTGTACGCGTTCACCTCGGCCGCGAACAACAACGGCTCGGCCTTCGCCGGCATCACGGTGAACACCGACTGGTACGACACGGCGCTGGGTCTGGCGATGGTGTTCGGCCGGTTCCTGCCGATGGTCTTCGTCCTCGCCCTGGCGGGTGCGCTCGCGCAGCAGCAGCCCGTCCCGGCCACCCCGGGCACCCTGCCCACCCACAAGCCGCTGTTCGTGGGCCTGCTGTCGGGCGTCGTCCTGATCGTCGTCGGCCTCACCTACTTCCCGGCCCTGGCTCTCGGGCCGATCGCGGAAGGTCTCTCCTGATGTCGTCCACCCTTACCGACAAGCCGGCCGCCCAGCCGGAGGCGCCCGCCGCGGCGCCGCACAGAGTGGCCAGCGGACTGCTGGACCCGAAGCTGATCGTCTCGTCCCTGCCGGACGCGGTGAAGAAGCTCGACCCCCGGGTGATGGTCAAGAACCCGGTGATGTTCGTGGTCGAGGTCGGCTCGGTGGTCACCACCGTGGCCGCGATCGCCGACCCCGGCGTGTTCGCCTGGTCGATCACCGTCTGGCTCTGGCTGACCACGATCTTCGCCAACCTGGCGGAGGCCGTGGCCGAGGGCCGCGGCAAGGCGCAGGCCGACACGCTGCGCAAGACCAAGACCGACACCCTGGCCCGCCGCCTGACCGACTGGCCGGCGAGCCGGGCCGAGGAGGAGGTCTCCGGTACCGCGCTGCGGCTGGGCGACCACGTCGTGGTCGAGGCCGGCCAGGTCATCCCCGGTGACGGCGACGTCGTCGAGGGCGTGGCCTCGGTGGACGAGTCGGCGATCACGGGCGAGTCCGCGCCGGTGATCCGCGAGTCGGGCGGCGACCGCTCGGCCGTGACCGGCGGCACCAAGGTGCTCTCCGACCGGATCGTGGTGAGGATCTCCTCCGAGCCCGGCAAGACCTTCATCGACCGGATGATCGCCCTGGTCGAGGGCGCCGCCCGGCAGAAGACGCCGAACGAGATCGCGCTCAACATCCTGCTGGCCTCGCTGACCATCGTCTTCCTGGTCGCGGTGGTCACCCTGCAGCCGATGGCCACCTACGCGGGTGCGCCGCAGTCGATGATCGTGCTGGTCGCCCTGATCGTGGCGCTCATCCCGACCACGATCGGTGCGCTGCTCTCCGCGATCGGCATCGCGGGCATGGACCGGCTGGTGCAGCGCAACGTGCTGGCGATGTCCGGCCGCGCAGTCGAGGCCGCGGGCGACGTCAACACCCTGCTGCTCGACAAGACCGGCACCATCACCCTCGGCAACCGCCAGGCCGCCGAGTTCCTGCCCGCGCCCGGCACCTCCACCGAGGAGCTCGCCGACGCCGCCCAGCTCTCGTCCCTCGCGGACGAGACGCCCGAGGGCCGCTCGATCGTCGTGCTCGCCAAGACCGGGTACGGCCTGCGGGCCCGGGCCCAGGGCGAGCTGACGCACGCCACCTGGGTGCCGTTCACCGCCCAGACCCGGATGTCCGGTGTCGACCTCGACGAGGCCGCCGGCCTCCACCAGGTCCGCAAGGGCGCGGCCAACGCCGTGACCAACTGGGTGAGCGCCCAAGGCGGTTCGGTCGGCCCGGAGGTGTCCTCGTTGGTCGACGGGATCTCCGCCGCCGGTGGCACGCCGCTCGTGGTGGCGACGAAGACCGGTGCCGATCCCGCCCGCGTCCTGGGGGTCATCCACCTCAAGGACGTGGTCAAGGAGGGCATGCGGGAGCGCTTCGACGAGCTGCGCCGGATGGGCATCAAGACCGTCATGATCACCGGCGACAACCCGCTGACCGCCAGGGCGATCGCGGAGGAGGCGGGCGTGGACGACTTCCTCGCCGAGGCCACCCCCGAGGACAAGATGGCCCTGATCAAGAAGGAGCAGGAGGGCGGCAAGCTGGTCGCGATGACCGGCGACGGCACCAACGACGCCCCAGCCCTCGCCCAGGCCGACGTCGGCGTCGCGATGAACACCGGGACCATGGCGGCCAAGGAGGCCGGCAACATGGTCGACCTCGACTCCAACCCGACCAAGCTGATCGAGATCGTCGAGATCGGCAAGCAGCTGCTGATCACCCGCGGTGCGCTGACCACCTTCTCCATCGCCAACGACGTCGCGAAGTACTTCGCGATCATCCCGGCGATGTTCGCGGCGGTCTACCCGGGCCTGGACAAGCTCAACATCATGCAGCTGCACAGCCCGCAGTCCGCGATCACCTCGGCGATCGTCTTCAACGCCCTGGTCATCGTCGGCCTGATCCCGCTCGCCCTGCGCGGGGTGAAGTACCGCCCGTCCGACGCCGGCTCGCTGCTGCGCCGCAACATCGGCATCTACGGCTTCGGCGGTCTGGTGGTGCCGTTCGTCGGCATCAAGCTGATCGACCTGGTCGTCCAGTTCATCCCCGGCCTGAGCTGAGAGAGGAGTACCCGGAATGTCCAAGCCCCTGCCCACCCTCCTGCGCACGCACTTCAGCGCCCTGCGGATGCTGCTGGTGATGACGGTGATCCTCGGGATCGCCTACCCGCTGCTGGTCACCGGCATCTCCCAGGCCGCCTTCGGCCAGAAGGCCAACGGCTCGATCGTGAAGACGGCCGACGGCAAGGAGATCGGCTCCAGCCTGCTGGGCCAGAACTACAACCTGCCCAAGCAGAACCCCGACGACGAGAACGAGCAGGCCCGGCCGGACCCGAAGTGGTTCCAGCCCCGCCCCTCGGCCAACCAGTACGACGGCAAGGTCTCCGGCGCCTCCAACCAGGGCCCCGACAGCGAGGACCTCACCAAGGCGATCGAGGAGCGCCGCCAGGCGGTCGCCGCCTTCGACGGCGTCGACCCGGCGAGCGTGCCGGTGGACGCGGTCACCGCCTCCGGCTCCTCCCTCGACCCGCACATCTCGGCGGCCTACGCCGAGGAGCAGGTCGCCCGGGTCGCCAAGGAACGCAACCTCCCGGCCGACACCGTGACCAAGCTGGTCGAGAAGTACACCGAGAGCCGCTCGCTCGGCTTCCTCGGACAGCAGGGCGTCAACGTCGTCCTGCTCAACACCGCGCTGGCGGAAGAGAAGTGACGGATCCCCGAGCGGATCCGTGAGACCGGGCCGACCCGGGCGAGGGGCACCACCCCGCGCCCGGGTCGGCCGCCGCACGTCCCGCCCCTCGCCCCGAAGACGAAAGAGCAGCGCCCATGGCCCGCGACCTCGCCCCCGGCAGCGGTACCCGCCGCGGCCGGCTGAGGGTGTACCTCGGCTCCGCCCCCGGTGTCGGCAAGACCTACCGGATGCTGGACGAGGCCCGCCGCAGACAGGAGCGCGGCGCGGACGTCGTGGTCGGCTACATCGAGTGCCACGGCCGCCGCCACACCGAGGGCATGCTCACCGGCCTGGAGGTCCTGCCGCGCGTCCGGCGCTCCTACCGCGCAGCGGACTTCGAGGAGATGGACGTCGACGCCCTGCTCGCCCGCAGGCCCTCGGTGGTCCTGGTGGACGAGCTCGCCCACACCAACATCCCCGGCGGCCGCCACGCCAAGCGCTGGCAGGACGTCGAGGAGCTGCTGGCCGCCGGCATCGACGTCATCACCACCGTCAACGTCCAGCACCTGGAGTCGCTGAACGACGTCGTCCGGAAGATCACCGGCATTCCGCAGCGCGAGACCGTCCCGGACGAGGTGGTCCGCCGGGCCGACCAGATCGAACTCGTCGACATGGCCCCCGAGGCGCTGCGCCGCCGGATGGCCCACGGCAACATCTACCGGGCGGAGAAGGTGGACGCCGCGCTCTCCAACTACTTCCGGGTCGGCAACCTGACGGCCCTGCGCGAGCTCGCCCTGCTCTGGGTGGCCGGGCGGGTCGACGAGGGGCTGCGCGACTACCGGGCCACCCACAACATCGACCGCGTCTGGGAGACCCGCGAACGCGTCGTGGTCGCCCTCACCGGCGGCCCCGAGGGCGAGACGCTGATCCGGCGCGCCGCCCGGATCTCCGACCGCACCGCCGGCGGCGACCTGCTCGCCGTCCACGTCACCCGCAGCGACGGCCTGGCCGGCGCCTCCTCCGGCGCGCTCGCCCAGCAGCGGCAACTGGTGGAGACCCTCGGCGGCAGCTACCACGTGGTGGTCGGCGACGACATCCCCACCGCACTGCTCGCCTTCGCCCGCGCCCACGACGCGACCCAGCTGGTGCTCGGCACCAGCCGCCGCGGCCGGCTCAACCGGTTCCTCACCGGCCCCGGCATCGGCGAGACCACCGTGGACGCCTCCGAGGACATCGACGTCCACATGGTCACCCACGAGTTCACCGGCCGCGGCCGGCTGCCCTCGCTCGGCCGCCGCCACTCCAGGCGCCGCACCGTCGCGGGGTTCGCGGCGGGCCTGGCGGTGCCCTCGCTGCTCACCCTCCTGCTCTCCCGGTTCCACGAGACGGTCAACCTGACCACCGACGCGCTGATCTTCCAGCTCGGCGTCGTCGCGGTCGCCCTGCTCGGCGGCGCCACCTCGGCGCTGCTGGCCTCGCTGGTCGCCTCGGTGCTGCTCAACTACTTCTTCATCCCGCCCGTCCACACCCTGACCATCGGCGAGACCAACAACCTCGTCGCCCTGATCGTCTTCGCCGCCGTCGCGCTGACCGTCTCGACCGTGGTCGACCACGCGAGCCGGCTCACCACCCGGGCCGCCCGGGCCACCGCCGAGGCCGAGACCCTCTCCACCCTGGCCGGCAGCGTGCTGCGCACCCCGCACATCGGCGGCTCCGCCGCGGGCTCCGCCCTGCCGGTCCTGCTGGAGAAGTCCCGCACCACCTTCGGGATGGACGCCGTCGCCCTGCTGGAGCGCACCGGCGGCGAGGTGCTGGCCGCCAGCGAGAGCGAGGGCCGGCCCGAGCCCGGCCGGGCCGCGGAGGCCACCGAGGTCCCGGTCGGCCCCGACGCCGTGCTCGTCCTCACCGGCCGCCGGCTGCCCGCCGCGGACCAGCGCGTGCTGACCGCCTTCGCCGCCCACGTCGCCGCCGCCCTGGAACGCGACCGGCTCGCCGTGGTCGCCGCCGAGGTCGAGCCGATCAAGGCCGCCGACCGGATGCGCACCGCCCTGCTGGCCGCCGTCAGCCACGACCTGCGCACCCCGCTCGCCGCGGCCCTCGCCTCGGTCGGCTCGCTGCGCAGCCCCGACGTCGAGTTCTCGCCCGAGGACCAGGCCGAACTGCTGGCCACCGCCGACGAGTCGCTGGTCAGACTCACCCGGCTGGTGGACAACCTGCTCGACATGAGCCGCCTCCAGGCCGGCGCGCTCACCCTGCACCTGGCCGAGACCCACCTCGACGAGATCCTGCCGCGCGCGCTGGACACCCTCCCCGACCCGTACGCGCCGGTCCGGCCGCTCGACCTCGACACCGCCCCGGCGGTCCTCGCCGACCCGCCGCTGCTGGAGCGCGTCCTGGCCAACGTCATCACCAACGCGCTGCGCCACAACGCCCCCGGCGCACCCGTCCTGGTCACCGCCAGCCACCACCTGGACCGGGTCGAGGTCCGGGTCGTCGACCGCGGCCCCGGCATCGCCCCCGAGGACCGCGACCGCGTCTTCCTCCCCTTCCAACGCCTGGGCGACACCGACAACACCACCGGCGTCGGCCTCGGCCTCGCCCTCTCCCGCGGCCTCGCCGAGGCCATGGGCGGCAGCCTGGAGGTCGAGGACACGCCCGGCGGCGGCACCACGATGCTGCTCACCCTGCCCGCCGCACACCCAGGGGGTCCCGCACATGAGTGAGATCCTGATCGTCGACGACGAACCGGCGCTGCTGCGCACCCTGCGGATCAACCTCAGCGCCCGCGCCTACGCCGTCCGGACGGCCGCCAGTGGTGGCGAGGCCCTGGACCGGGCCGCGCACACCGCGCCCGACGCCGTCCTGCTCGACCTCGGGCTGCCCGACCTGGACGGCATGGAGGTGATCCGCGGCCTGCGCCGCCGCAGCGCCGTGCCGATCATCGTGCTCTCCGGCCGCTCCGACGCCACCGACAAGGTGAACGCGCTCGACGCCGGTGCCGACGACTACCTCACCAAGCCGTTCCTGATGGAGGAACTGCTGGCCCGGCTGCGCGCCGTGCTGCGCCGGCTCCCGGGTGCGCCCGCCCCGGCCGCGCCGGTGATCGGCGACCACACCGTGGACCTCGCCGCCACCACCGTCACCGGCCCGCACGGACAGGTCCGGCTCACCCCCACCGAGTGGCGGATCCTCGCGCTGCTGCTCGCCCATCCGGGCCGGCTGGTGCCCGGGCGGCAGATCCTGCGCGAGGTGTGGGGCCCCGCGCAGGAGGGGCGCGGCAACTACCTGCGGGTCTACCTGGCCGGGCTGCGGCGCAAGCTGGAGCGCGACCCGGCCCGCCCGCGCCACCTGATCACCGAACCCGGCATCGGCTACCGCTACGAGCCCTGAGCGGCGCACCGCGTCAACGGGGCGTCAGGAGCCGCCCGGGCGGCTCAGCCCCCGCCCGGGCTCCCCGACTGCCGGGGCAGCGCCAGCGCCACCGTGTCCGCGAACTCCCGCACCGCGCTGGTGCGGCTGACCACCCGTCCGCTGTGCACCACCAGGCGGCTGTGCCCGCCGGCCAGCGCGCCCGCCAGGCTGTCCCCGCGCACCGCCAGCAGCTCCGCCGGGAACCCGGCGTCCACCCGCACCGGCGGCAGCCCCAGCGCCGCCCGCGCCTGGTTGGCCACCGCGTCGTACGCCGCCTCCGGGTCCAGCACCCCGCCCGACGCCAGCAGGTACGCGGCCTCCAGCGGATCCGCCCGGCCGACCGGGTTGGCCGGGTCGCGCAGCGAGCCGCTGCCCGCGGCCAGCGGCACCCGGGCCGTCACCAGCTCCCGCAGCAGCCCCGGCCGCATCCCCGAAGCCCGGCCCTCCAGCCCGGTGCAGCAGCCGTTCTGCGGCAGGCAGACCACCCGCACACCGCTGGTGGCCAGCGCCGTCGAGGCGCCCGGGGCCAGCGCCCCGCACGGGCCGAGCACCACCCGGGGCCGCAGCGGCGCGAGCGCACCGGCCAGCCGGGCCAGCTGCGCCGGGTCGGTGCCGGTGGTGTGCAGGTCCACCGGGCAGTCCGCCTCCCGGGCGGCCTCCAGCAGGACCTGGACGTACCCCGCCGGGTCCGGGTCCAGCTCGGGGCAGCCGCCGGCCGCCGTCGCCCCCAGCTTCAGCGCGTCGCGCAGCTGCGCCCGGCCGTCCGCCCCGGCCCGGCCGGTCAGCAGCCGGGGCATCGCGACCGCCTGCAGCTCGGCCAGCCCGCGCAGCGCCTGCCGGGCGGTGAGCACCGCCTCCAGCCGGCCCAGCCCGTGCACGTCGCCGATCCGGACGTGGGTGCGCTGCGCGGTGGCGCCGTAGCCGAGCGAGGTCAGCGCGGCCTCGGTGACCCGCCGGGTGAGGTCGGCCGAGCTGTCCGGGGGCGGGGCGGGCAGGGCGGCGGCGAACGCGGTGTCGTAGTGGGCGTGCGCCTCGGCGGGGGCCGGCAGCAGGAGGTAGCCCTTGAGGTCGATCCGGGCGCCGGTGGTGGCGGTGGGGGTGCCGGGCAGGGCGGGCAGCGGGCCGAGGCTGCCGGCGGTGCCGACGGCCTGGATCCGGTCGCCGCTGATCCGTACGTCCACCACCCGGCCGTCGGCCAGTCGGGCATCGGTGAGCAGCAGGACCGGGCCGTGCCCGAGGGGGTTGGCCGACGGGCCGGGCCCGGAGTGCGGCCCGTCGGCGGCTGCGCTGTCCATCGCCCGGCTCCTCCTCGCGCTGGCCCGTGCGGGGCCCGGCCCGTCCCGATCAATGAGGGTCGAGCCTATGGCGCGTGGGCGCGGGGGGCGGGGAGGCGGGCAATAGTCGTATCGGGTCGGGCCGCACCGCCGGAGGCCGGTCGAACGCCCGGCCTTCGATCGCTCGCCCGTTCACCGCGTCGACCTGCGGACTTCGCGGCGGGATACGGATTTCACCTCTGGGCGCGGAACGTGTAATGTCTTCCTCGTTCGCCCCTATAGCTCAGTCGGTAGAGCGTCTCCATGGTAAGGAGAAGGTCTGCGGTTCGATTCCGCATGGGGGCTCTGGTGAAAAGGAGTCAGCTTCGGCTGGCGTCCGGCTCACTGTGGCGGTGTAGCTCAGTTGGTAGAGCAAGCGGCTCATAATCGCTGTGTCACCGGTTCAAGTCCGGTCACCGCTACCCCGCGTAGTCGGTCGGGAGATCGCACTCCCGGTCGGCTACTCTTGTTGTGTTCTTATTCATTGTCCAAGGAAGGCACTCCCGTGGCTGCCACCGACGTCCGCCCGAAGATCACGCTGGCCTGCGTGGAGTGCAAGGAGCGGAACTACATCACCAAGAAGAACCGGCGCAACGACCCGGACCGTCTTGAGATGAAGAAGCACTGCCCCCGCTGCAACTCGCACACCGCGCACCGCGAGACCCGCTGACCCTGTCGCGTGTCACCGGGCCTGTGTGATTCAGGTCTCCGACTCCGGGCCGCACCCCTCCAGGGTGTGGCCCGGAGTCTTTTTGTCACCCGCACACGCGTCACCCGCACGCACTTCCGAGGAGTTGCCCATGGCGCTCGACCCCTCCTTCATCGGGCGGACCTATCCGCCCACCGAGCCGTACGAGGTCGGCCGGGAGAAGATCCGCGAGTTCGCGGTCGCCGTGGGCGACGCCAACCCGGCGTACACCGACCCGGAGGCCGCCAAGGCGCTCGGGCACTCCGACGTCATCGCCCCGCCGACCTTCCCGTTCGTGATCACGTACCGGGCGGCCGGTCAGGTGGTCGAGGACCCGCAGCTCGGCCTGGACTACACCCGCGTGGTGCACGGTGACCAGAAGTTCAGCTACACCCGCCCGGTGCGGGCCGGCGACCGGCTCTCGGTCGAGGTGACGATCGACAACATCAAGTCCCTCGCCGGCAACGACGTGCTGACCGTGCGCGGCGAGGTGACCGACGCGAGCGGCGAGCACGTGGTGACGTCGGTCATGACCCTGGTGGCCCGGGCCGCCGACGAGGCAGGGGAGTAACGCCATGGCGATCCGTTACGACGAGACCGTGGTCGGCACCGAGCTGCCCGCGCAGTCCTTCCCGGTGACCCGCGCCACGCTGGTGCAGTACGCGGGCGCCTCCGGCGACTTCAACCCGATCCACTGGAACGAGAAGTTCGCCAAGGAGGTCGGCCTGCCGGACGTCATCGCCCACGGCATGTTCACCATGGCCGAGGCCGTCCGGGTGGTCACCGACTGGGTCGGCGACCCGGGCGCGGTCGTCGAGTACGGCGTGCGGTTCACCCGCCCGGTGCCGGTGCCCAACGACGGTGTCGGCTCCGTGATCGAGGTCACCGGCAAGGTGGCCAAGCTGCTGGAGGACCGCAAGGTCCAGGTCGACCTGGTCGCGACCTACGGCGGCCAGAAGGTGCTGGGCATGTCCCGCGCCGTCGTCCGCCTGGCCTGAGCGCCCGGTGGGGGAGGGGCCGCCCGGCCCCTCCCCGTACGCTGGGGGCGTGCTGGTAGAACTCGACGCCCCCCTCGCCCCGCTGACCACCCTCCGGCTCGGCGGCCCGGCCCGCCGCCTGGTGACCGCGACCACCGACGACGAGGTGGTCGCCGCCGTCCGTGAGGCCGACGCGGCCGGCGAGCCGCTGCTCGTCCTCGGCGGCGGCTCCAACCTGGTGATCGGCGACGCCGGCTTCCCCGGCACCGTGCTGCGGATCGCCACCGAGGGCTTCGCGCTGGACGGCACCGCCCTGGAGCTGGCCGCCGGCGAGGTCTGGGCCGACGCGGTCGCCCGTACGGTGGAGCGCGGCCTGGCCGGCATCGAGTTCCTGGCCGGCATCCCGGGCTCGGCCGGTGCCACCCCGGTGCAGAACGTCGGCGCCTACGGCCAGGACGTGGCCCAGTCGATCACCGAGGTGGTCGCGTACGACCGCCGGGCCGGCCGGGTGGTCACCCTCTCCAACGCCGAGTGCGCCTTCTCCTACCGGCACAGCCGCTTCAAGGCCGACCCGGACCGCTACGTCGTCCTGCGGGTGCGCTTCGAGCTGGAGGACAACGCCGGGCTCTCCACCCCCGTCCGGTACGCCGAGACCGCCCGCCACCTGGGGGTCGAGCAGGGCGAGCCGGTCCCGCTGGCCGACGCCCACGGCGCCGTCCTGCGGCTGCGCTCGGGCAAGGGCATGGTGCTGGACCCGGCCGACCACGACACCTGGTCCGCCGGCTCCTTCTTCACCAACCCGGTGCTGAGCGCCGAGCAGTACACGGCCTTCCTGGCCCTGACCGTCGAGCGCGAGCTCACCGCCCCCGCCTATCCGGCGCCGGACGGCTGCACCAAGACCTCGGCCGCCTGGCTGATCGACCGGGCGGGCTTCGGCAAGGGCTACGGCCGCGGCCCGGCCACCCTCTCGACCAAGCACACCCTGGCCCTCACCAACCGCGGCGCGGCCACCGCCGAGGACCTGCTCGCGCTCGCCCGGGAGATCCGGGACGGAGTGCGGGCGGCCTTCGGCGTGGAGCTGGTGAACGAGCCGGTGATGGTCGGCGTCACGCTGTAGCGGCGCCGTCCACCAGCCAGGCGTCGATGTCCGCCAGCAGCTCCTTGCGCACGCTCTCCGGCGCGCACGAGCCGCGGACCGACTGGCGGGCCAGCTCGGCCAGTTCGGCCTCGCCGAAGCCGAGCACGTCCCGGGCCAGCTCGTACTGGTCGGCCAGCCGGCTGCCGAAGAGCAGCGGGTCGTCGGCGCCCAGCGCCAGCGGCACGCCCGCGTCGAACAGCCGCCGCAGCGGCACGTCCTCGGCGCGCTCGTAGACGCCCAGCGAGACGTTGGAGGACGGGCAGACCTCGCAGGTCACCTGACGGTCGGCCAGCCGCTGCATCAGCCGCGGGTCGTCCGCGGCCCGGACGCCGTGGCCGATCCGGCCAGCGCCGAGGTCGTCCAGGCAGTCCCGGACGGACTCCGGGCCGGCCAGCTCGCCCCCGTGCGGGGCGGCCAGCAGGCCGCCCTTGCGGGCGATCTCGAAGGCCCGGTCGAAGTCCCGGGCCAGGCCGCGGCGCTCGTCGTTGGAGAGGCCGAAGCCCACCACACCGTGGTCGGCGTACCGGACGGCCAACCGGGCCAGCGTCCGGGCGTCCATCGGGGACTTCATCCGGTTGGCCGCGACCAGCACCCGGATGCCGACGCCGGTGGCCGTGGAGGCGTGCTCCACCGCGTCCAGGATCAGCTCCAGGGCGGGGATCAGACCGCCGAGCCGGGGGGCGTACGAGGTCGGGTCGACCTGGATCTCCAGCCAGCGCGAGCCGTCCCGCCGCTCGTCCTGGGCGGTCTCCAGCACCAGCCGGCGGATGTCGGCCTCGTCCCGCAGCACCGAGCGGGCCGTGTCGTAGAGGCGCTGGAACCGGAACCAGCCGCGCTCGTCGGTCGCCCGCAGCCTGGGCGGCTCGGCGGAGCTGAGCGCCTCGGGCAGCCGGACGCCGTGCTTGTCGGCCAGTTCGAGCAGGGTGGCCGGGCGCATCGAGCCGGTGAAGTGCAGGTGCAGGTGGGCCTTCGGGAGGTCCCTGACGTCTCGCGGGTTCAACAGGCGTTCCATTCGCCGATCCTGCCGTATCCGGCCCCGATACGGGAACCGCCCCCTTCCCATCCCCCGAAGGGGTGAAAAGGGGGCGGCTGCCGGGTGGTGTCGCCGCGAGGTCAGGCGGTGGCCTCGCCGAGCAGCTTCTGGATCCGGCTGACGCCCTCGACCAGGTCGGCGTCGCCCAGCGCGTACGACAGGCGCAGGTAGCCCGGGGTGCCGAAGGCCTCGCCCGGGACGACCGCGACCTCGGCCTCGTCCAGGATCAGCGCGGCCAGCTCGCCGGAGGTCTGCGGGCGCTTGCCGCGGATCTCCTTGCCGAGCAGGGCCTTGACCGACGGGTAGACGTAGAAGGCGCCCTCGGGCTCGGGGCAGACGACGCCCTCGATCTCGTTGAGCATCTTCACGATGGTCCGGCGGCGGCGGTCGAACGCGGTGCGCATCTCGTGCACGGCGGAGAGGTCGCCGGTGACGGCGGCGATCGCGGCGCGCTGCGCGACGTTGGAGACGTTCGAGGTGGCGTGCGACTGCAGGTTGGTCGCGGCCTTGACGACGTCCTTGGGGCCGATCACCCAGCCCACCCGCCAGCCGGTCATCGCGTAGGTCTTGGCGACGCCGTTCACCACGATGCACTTGTCGGCCAGCTCGGGCAGCAGGGCCGGCAGCGAGGTGAAGGTCGCGTCGCCGTAGACCAGGTGCTCGTAGATCTCGTCGGTCAGCACCCAGAGGCCGTGCTCCAGCGCCCAGCGGCCGATCTCCTCGGCCTCGGCCCGGGTGTACACCGCGCCGGTCGGGTTGGACGGCGAGACGAAGAGGACGACCTTGGTGTTCTCGGTGCGGGCGGCCTCCAGCTGCTCGACCGAGACCTTGTACCCGGTGGTCTCGTCCGACACGACCTCCACCGGCACGCCGCCGGCCAGCTGGATCGACTCCGGGTAGGTGGTCCAGTACGGCGCCGGGACGATGACCTCGTCGCCCGGGTCGAGGATCGCGGCGAAGGCCTCGTAGATCGCCTGCTTGCCGCCGTTGGTCACCAGGATCTGGGCGGGGTCCACCTCGTAGCCCGAGTCGCGCAGCGTCTTGGCGGCGATGGCGGCCTTCAGCTCGGGCAGGCCGCCGGCGGGGGTGTACCGGTGGTTCTTGGGGTCGCGGCAGGCCTCGACGGCGGCCTCGACGATGTAGTCCGGGGTCGGGAAGTCCGGCTCGCCGGCGCCGAAGCCGATCACCGGCCGGCCGGCCGCCTTGAGGGCCTTGGCCTTGGCGTCCACGGCGAGGGTCGCGGACTCGGCGATCGCGCCGATCCGGGCGGAGACGCGCCGGTCGGCGGGGCGGACGGAACTGTCGGGCTGCGGGGTGGAAGCGCTCATGCCTGCATGGTCCCAGAACCGGGACGGACCGGGTGTGGTGGTTTCACCATATGTACGTGCCCGTCCGTATCGCGGCGCGCGAATCCCGCCGCAATCCCGCCGCAATCCGCTGCGCGGTCCGGCCCGTAGCGCGGCCCGCGGCGCCGGGGGAGGAACGGGGGGAAACCGCCCGGGACCGGCCGGGAAACGGAAGAGGTTCGACCAAACACCCCTCGACCACGTACACTCACTCCTCGACGGCCACCGAGAAGCCACAGCTTCCACCACCTGTGCATACAGCGGCGGAAGATGCGGTACGTTGGTGGCCGCTACTGGAGCCGCGAGGCACCGTAGGGCAATAGCTCAATTGGTAGAGCACCGGTCTCCAAAACCGGCGGTTGGGGGTTCGAGTCCCTCTTGCCCTGCTGCTTGATCCGCATTCAGCCCGTTCGCTCCACAGAGCGAGCGGGCTTGATGCGGAGAGGGCACCGAACAGCACCGCTTAAGCCGGCCGCTCGTGCCCGATCGGGTACGCAGGTGATGATCGGCAGGACCCGGATTCAGGTGAGGACGAGTGACGGAGACCACGGGCTCCACCGCAACGCCTGAGAGCGGCAACCCCGAGGGTGCCGACGGCGCTGCCGAGACCACGCCTGCCGAGTCGCGCCGCGACCGCAAGCGGGGCGAGAAGAAGTCCGGCAAGCGTGCCAAGAAGGGCGTGTTCGCCCGCCTTGCCCTCTTCTACCGCCAGATCATCGCCGAGCTGCGCAAGGTCGTCTGGCCCAGCCGGAACGAGCTGGTCAACTACACCACCGTCGTGGTCGTGTTCGTCGTCGTCGTGATGGCCTTCGTGGCCGGCCTCGACTACGGGTTCTCGAAGCTCAGCCTCTGGATCTTCGGCTGACCGAGCCGCACCGCCTCCACCACAGCCTCCCGACCCGGGCCGATTCTTCGGTCCGGGTCGAGCTGTCGGCGCCGGACGTACGGGGCCGCTACCGTTGACTCGGTACTGTTGAAGTCTCCGAGGCATCCGTCGGCGCCCGCGTGAGCGAGCGGCGCCGGAGCGGTCCCGGAGCGCGCCACCTTCACCATCTCCAGGAAAGAAGCAGCCACCGTGTCTGAGTCCCCCCTGTACGACGCCGACGAGACCGTCCGCGAGGCGGATGTCGCCGCCGAGCTGGACGCGGCCGAGCTGGCTGACGACACCGAGTCCGCCGAGCAGATCGTCGACGCCGCGGACAGCGACGAGGACGAGGCCGAGGCGTACGACGAGGCCGAGGCCGGCGAGCCCGCCGAGGAGGCCGCGCTGCACGTGGAGTCCGAGGAGTCCGAGGAGTCCGACGAGTCCGACGAGGAGCCCGCTGCCGAGGACGAGGCCGAGGCCGTCGAGCCGGCCGTCGAGGTCGACCCGGTCGCCAAGTTCCGCGAGGACCTGCGCTTCATGCCCGGCGAGTGGTACGTGATCCACACCTACGCCGGCTACGAGAACCGGGTGAAGCAGAACCTGGAGCAGCGCGCGGTCTCCCTCAACGTGGAGGAGTACATCTTCCAGGCCGAGGTGCCCCAGGAGGAGGTCGTCCAGATCAAGAACGGCGACCGCAAGACCATCCGCCAGAACAAGCTCCCCGGCTACGTCCTGGTGCGCATGGACCTCACCCCGGAGTCCTGGGGCGTCGTGCGCAACACCCCCGGTGTCACCGGCTTCGTCGGCAACGCCTACGACCCGTACCCGCTGACCCTGGACGAGGTCGTCAAGATGCTCGCCCCGGACGTCGAGCGCCAGGCGGCCAAGGAGGCCGGCAAGGCCTCGCCGGTGCGCCCGGTCGAGGTCCAGGTGCTCGACTTCGAGGTCGGCGACTCGGTCACCGTCACCGACGGCCCGTTCGCCACCCTGCAGGCGACCATCAACGAGATCAACCCCGACTCCAAGAAGGTCAAGGGCCTGGTCGAGATCTTCGGCCGGGAGACCCCGGTCGAGCTCTCCTTCGACCAGATCCAGAAGAACTAGCCGTCACGTACTTCGGCTTCGGGGCGGGGGCTGCGGCTCCCGCCCCGAAAGCCGTTTTGGTCCAGCGGCGCATCCGCGTTAGCCTGGTCCGATGTGTGTGCTGGCGACCGGGTGTCGCCCCGGTTCGGCACGCACCAGCAATCACCTCTCGGAAGGACCCGGAGAGACATGCCTCCCAAGAAGAAGAAGGTCACGGGGCTTATCAAGCTCCAGATCAACGCCGGCGCGGCCAACCCGGCGCCGCCGGTCGGCCCCGCGCTGGGTCAGCACGGCGTCAACATCATGGAGTTCTGCAAGGCCTACAACGCTGCGACCGAGTCGCAGCGCGGCATGATCGTGCCGGTGGAGATCACGGTCTACGAGGACCGCACCTTCACCTTCATCACGAAGACGCCGCCGGCCGCGCGCCTCATCCTGAAGGCCGCGGGCATCGACAAGGGCTCCAGCGAGCCGCACAAGACCAAGGTCGCGAAGCTCACCAGCGCCCAGGTCCGCGAGATCGCCACCACCAAGATGCCCGACCTGAACGCCAACGACCTGGACGCGGCGGCGAAGATCATCGCCGGCACCGCCCGGTCGATGGGCATCACCGTCGAGGGCTGAGCAGCCCCGTCCCGCCAGGGACTGATGTCTCAGTCTCGTCCCCCGTGGTAGGGCCTGCGCAGGCCCGAGGCACCACAACTCCCATCACCATTCAGGAGCAGCAGTGAAGCGCAGCAAGGCTCTGAAGGCCGCGGACGCCCAGGTCGACCGCCAGCGCCTTTACGCCCCCCTCGAGGCCATCCGCCTCGCCAAGGCGACCAGCACCACCAAGTTCGACGGCACCGTCGAGGTCGCCATGCGTCTGGGTGTCGACCCGCGCAAGGCCGACCAGATGGTCCGCAGCACCGTGATCCTCCCGCACGGCACCGGTAAGACCGCTCGGGTCCTGGTCTTCGCGACCGGCGAGCGTGCCGAGGCCGCGCGTGCTGCGGGCGCCGACATCGTCGGTGCCGACGAGCTCATCGACGAGGTCGCCAAGGGCAAGCTGGACTTCGACGCCGTCGTCGCCACCCCGGACCTCATGGGCAAGGTCGGCCGCCTCGGCCGCGTGCTCGGTCCCCGTGGTCTGATGCCGAACCCGAAGACCGGCACCGTCACCCCCGATGTCGCCAAGGCTGTCAACGACATCAAGGGCGGCAAGATCGAGTTCCGCGTCGACAAGCACTCGAACCTGCACTTCATCATCGGTAAGGTCTCCTTCACCGACGAGCAGCTGGTCGAGAACTACGCCGCCGCGCTGGACGAGGTGCTCCGCGCCAAGCCGTCCGCCGCCAAGGGCCGCTACATCAAGAAGACCGCGGTCTCCACCACCATCGGCCCCGGCATCCCGGTGGACCCGAACCGCACCCGCAACCTCCTGGTCGAGGAGGACCCGGCCGCCCTCTGAGCCTCGTGCTCCGACCGGTAGCCGCGTCCTGGGCGCAGCAGTAGACCGTACGGCGGGCCCGTATCCCTTTCACCGGGGGTGCGGGCCCGCCGTCGTGTCCGGGGGCGGGCCGCCGGTGGCGGAGGCGGGTTGTGTCCGGATCGAGACCGGAGCGGGGGCCGAGCGGCGCGCGCCGCGTCGTACGCTCGGCCGGTCCGACGATATGACCGGACCTTTGCCCGCGAGCCGACCGCCGGAGTGTGCAGTGCCACCCGCCCTTCGCCCCGCCGCCCAGGGGGCCGCCCTGCTGCTGCTCGCCGGCGCGCTGACCGCCTGCAGTCTGATGGCCGTCTCGGGGGACCGGACCCCGGACGACGGGGCCGCCACCGTCCGGCCGCCCAAGCAGGTGCTGCTCTCGGCCGCGCAGGCCCTGGACGACGTGGGCGGCGCGCGGATCGAGGCGGTGGAGGAGGGCCCGGAGGGGCGCCGCTCCGCCTCCGGCACGGTGTCCTGGGGAGCCCGGGACGACGCCGAGCTGACCCTCACCGACGAGCGGGGCAGTGGTCGGCTGCGGGTCCAGGACGGCACCCTCGACCTCGGCTACGACGGGGCCCCGGCCCGGCGCGCGGAGCGGGCCGACGCCGAGTCGCTCGACCCGCGCGCCAACGGCGGCGGGTACGCGGGCGGCTGGCTGACCGGACTGGTCACCAACCCGGGCGGCCGCGCCCACGCCATGGCGCTGGCCGGCAAGCTCACCTCGCTCGGCGGCGAGCAGCTGGCCGGCACCACCGTGGCGCACTACCGGGGCTCGGCCTCGGTCGCCGAGTTCTTCGCCGCCGACGAGGGGATCGGCGAGGCGCGGCTCGCCGCGGTGCTGGTGTACTACCGCGAGCGCGGGGTCGCCACGATCGGCTACGACTTCTGGGTCGCGCCCGGCGACCACCTGCTCAGGCTCCGGGCCACCGCCCAGGGCAGCGCGGGAACCGTGGTCACCACGACGGACGTCTCGGAGACCGGGACAGCCCCGGAGGGCCCGGCCGCGGCGGGGTGACCGGGCCGGGGATATCCGGTGGGGAGCGGGCTCGGCGATTGGTTAGAGTCTGCTGGGAACGACCCGGGACCGGGTCGCAACGGGGGGATCTGCTCATGCGCGCTCTGCGGCTCGGTGCCGTCGTCGTCACGTCCGCCGTCCTGGTCGCCGCCCTGGCGGCCTGCGGCAGCAGCGGCAAGTCGGACGCCGGGACGGATCCGAAGTCCGCGGCCGACGCGATCGCGGGCCAGGTGGCCGACCTCGACCCCAAGGCGGCGCTGGCCGCCTCGGCCCTGGTGATGCAGAAGGCCGGCAACGGCAGCATCAGCGTGGTCACGCCCGAGGACACCGGCACCGGCGCCGCCGACTGGCGGCAGAAGCTCGCGGTCGACCTGTCCGGCCAGGGGAGCGGCGGTACCAAGGCCCGCGTCGTCGGCGACGACCTCTACCTCGGCGGCGGCCCCGCGACGGCCGCCCTCGGCGGCAAGCACTGGGCCAGGACGGACCCCAAGGACCCGCTCCTCGGGCCGACGGCCGGGGTCTTCCTGACCACCGCGCAGATGGTCAACCCGGTCCTGCAGCTGACCGTTGCGGCCCAGGCCGGCAAGCCGACCAAGGTCGGACCGGAGACCGTCGACGGGGTCCAGACCACGCACTTCCACGCGGTCGAGGACGCCGCCAAGCTCGTCGAGGGCCTGGGTGCGCTCAGCGCCGACCAGCGCGCCGCCGTGCAGAAGACGCTCGCCGAGGACGGCAAGACGCTGACCGTCGACCTCTGGATCAACGCCAAGCAGGAGCTCGTGCAGCTCAAGGAGTACGGGGACAAGGGCGGCGAGAAGTCGACCGTCACGGTCAAGTACTCCGGCCTGGGCGCCGCTCCCAAGATCGAGGCACCCGCCGCGAGTGACGTGGGCAAGGCGGCCGACCTCGCCAAGCTCTTCAACTGAGCCCACCGGGCTCGTCTTTCACCTGCTTCCGCGCCTGGCCCACCGCGCGCCCGGGAGCTCCTCGGAGGGGGAATCATGGCTGGAACCACCACCCGCAACACCGCCGTGGCCGTCGTGCTGGCCGCACTGGCCCTGACCGCGACCGCCTGCAACGACGACAAGAGCGGCAGCGCCGCGCCCGCCGCGCCGACCTCGGCCGCCGCACAGCCGGCCACGGCCACCCCGGCCGCGGCGACCCCGACCGCCGAGCCGACCAAGGAGGCCCCGGTCAAGCTGACCCCGGCGGCCTACCTGAAGCTGGTCACCGAGAAGACCGGCGCGCAGACCTCCGCGAAGGTCACCGAGGAGATCAGCATCGGCGGCGGCACGATCAAGGCGACCGGGGCCCTCTCCTGGGCCGCCGGCCTCCAGGGCGAGCTGCAGATGGACATGTCGGCGACGGCCGCGGGCAAGCAGCTCTCCGCGCTCACCGGCGGCTCCACCCTCACCGCCCGGTACCTCAAGGACGGGATGTACATGCGGGTGGGCGGCCAGGCCGTCCAGGAGCTCGGCGGCAAGCACTGGCTGCACTACAGCTACGAGGACCTCGGCAAGGCCCAGGGCGGGATCGGCGGCAACCAGCTGAAGGGCGCCGACCCGGTCGAGGGCGTGCGGACCCTGATCGCCTCGGGCAAGGTCAGCGAGGCCGGCACGGAGACCGTCGGCGGCAAGCAGACCACCCACTACACCGGTGAGCTGACCGTCGCCGACCTGGCCGCCGCGGGCGGCAGCGGGCTGACCGACGAGCAGTTCGCGCAGGTGAAGAAGAACCTCAAGGCCGCCGGGGTCACCAGTGAGACGGTGGACGTCTGGGTCGACTCGGACAACCTGGTGGTGAAGCGGACCGAGGAGGCCGACACCAAGGCCGGCCCGTTCAAGGTCACCGTCACCTACTCGGACTACGGCACCAAGGTGGCCACCACGGCGCCGGACCCGTCCGACGTCGCCGAGTTGGCGGACGTCGCCGGGGCGGCCAAGGGGGGCGCCGCGAGCTGACCGGCCCGCTGGTGGCATGGTGGCTCGCAGGACGTGGCCGCGCGGGCGGCCGGGCGGTGACGGGACGGAACGGGAGACGGGCATGGCGGTGCGGCGGCGGCTGGCGGCCGGGACGGCCGCGGTGCTGCTGGCGGGCGGCCTGACGGCGTGCGGGAGCGACGGTGCGCCCGCGCCGACGCCCTCGCGCACGCCGACGCCGACCAGCGCCTCCCCGACCGGCCCGGCCAAGCCGACCGACCGCTCCCCGCACGGCGTCCTGCTCTCGGCCCAGCTCAACGCCCAGACCGCCCGCCGGGCCAAGGTCAACTACCGGCTGGGGTCGGACGCCGGCACCGGCCCGCTGTTCTGGTTGCCGAAGACGGCGCTCCAGGTGAAGCGCACCACCCCGGCCGAGGCCGAGCAGCTGATCGTCGTGGACACCGTCGCCTACCAGGGCGGCGACGCGGCCGCCACGGCCCGGCTCGGCGGGCGGCACTGGGAGCGGTTCTCCGTCCCGCCGGGCCCGGACGGCCACAAGGAGATCCCGTACGCCGGGCTGATCGACCTGCTCAACCCGGCCGAGGCGCTGGCCGCCGCCACCGCGGACGGGGTGGAGGCGCAGTTCGTCGGCGAGGAGAAGTTCGAGGACGCGACGGTCGCGCACTACCGGGTCACCACCGACGCCGAGCGGTACGCGGCGGCGCAGACCCAGCTGAGCCCGGCCCGGCGGGACGGGCTGCGCGCCGCGCTGACCCCGGGCGGCTCGGTCTCGCTGACCCTGGACCTCTGGCTGAACGACAGGGACCAGTTGGTGAAGCTGCAGCGCACCGGCACCGGGGAGATCGGCCGGGCGGACGACTCGGTGGTCTACTCGGAGTTCGCCGGCCCGCTCTCGGTGCAGGCCCCGGCCGAGGGGGACACCGTGGACGCCGGCACCCGCAGCGTCTCCCCGCTGGCCCGCTGAGCGCCGGTCGGCTGACCGCCGGCCCGCTGATCGCCGAAGCCGGTCGCCGACCGGCGGCGGGGCCGGCCGCCGGCCCCGCGGAGGGCGATTTGCCCCGGACGGCGGAGTCCGGCTACTGTTGCCGAAGCCAAAGACCGCTGGTTGTCGCCGTACGTCCGCAAGGACGTTCGCGACCGAAGGATCTGCGCTTCGTCGCAGGCAGCCCGCGCAGGACTGTTTGGAGCTTGGACTTCCGGGTCGTGTGTGTCCGCACACGGGACCTGTCGAGGTCGTGCTGAGCCCCGTGCGCCTGCGCACCGGGGCTCATCTGCTTTTCCGCAGAGGCTTTCCTTCCGTCCGGTGGTCCGCGGCGCGAATGGTCGACTCTCGCGGTCGGCCGGACTTCGACATCACGGAAGGAGGCGTAAGCCTATGGCTAGGCCCGACAAGGCTGCTGCCGTCGCCGAGATCACGGAGATGTTCCGTGGCTCGAACGCGGCCGTACTGACCGAGTACCGCGGTCTGACGGTGAAGCAGGTCAAGACCCTGCGTCGCTCGCTGGGTGACAACGCCCAGTACGCCGTGGTGAAGAACACGCTGACCAAGATCGCGGCCAACGAGGTCGGGATCACGGAGCTCGACGACCTGTTCGCCGGTCCGACGGCTGTTGCCTTCGTCACCGGTGACCCGGTGGAGTCGGCGAAGGCTCTGCGTGACTTCGCCAAGGAGAACCCCGCTCTCGTCATCAAGGGCGGTGTTCTTGATGGCAAGGCACTGTCCGCCGATGACATCAAGAAGCTCGCGGACCTCGAGTCCCGCGAGGTGCTGCTCGCCAAGCTGGCGGGTGCCCTGAAGGCCAAGCAGTCCCAGGCTGCCGCGCTCTTCCAGGCCCTGCCGTCGAAGCTCGTCCGCACTGTGGACGCGCTGCGCGACAAGGTCGAGCAGGGCGGTGCCGGTACGCCGGCTCCCGCCGCCGAGGACGAGGCCGCGGAGTAATTCCGCAGGCTCACGCCTCGCTGCGGGCCCGTGCCCGCCCAACCCGTACATACGGCACCACCTGCCGATTTAGTGGAAGGACGCCATCATGGCGAAGCTGTCCCAGGACGAGCTGCTCGCGCAGTTCGAGGAGCTCACCCTCATCGAGCTCGCCGCCTTCGTGAAGGCCTTCGAGGAGAAGTTCGACGTCACCGCCGCCGCTCCGGCCGCCGCCGTCATGGTCGCCGGCCCGGGTGCCCCGGCCGAGGCCGCTGAGGAGCAGGACGAGTTCGACGTCATCCTCGACGCCGCCGGTGACAAGAAGATCCAGGTCATCAAGGAGGTGCGCACCCTGACCTCCCTCGGCCTGAAGGAGGCCAAGGACCTCGTTGACACCGCTGGTGCCAAGGTCCTGGAGAAGGTTGCCAAGGACGTTGCCGAGAAGGCCAAGGCCGCCCTCGAGGGTGCCGGCGCCAAGGTCACCGTCAAGTGACTCTCCCCCGGCCCTAGCGGCCGGGAGGTGCCCCTGCGCCCCCTCTGAGGGGGCCGGAGCTCCGAGGCCGGGCCGATCACCCTTGCGGGTGGTCGGCCCGGCCTTTTCGCGTACCCGGGCCCGGGGCGGCCCGCGCGGCCGAACCACCGGTCCGGCCCAGAGCGCACTCGGCACTGTCGGTGCGGGCGGGTATGGTGATCGCTGACGTCGGCAGTGGCCCCGACCACGGCTTCTGTAACGCCGGGCGGGTCCGCGGCGATAGACGTGTCGAGGCCCGCGCCGGAGGCGGGCCCTTGACGAACCAGGCGCGGCGCGCGATTCTCAAGGCGCGAGTCCGCCCCGGTTGGTCCACTGCTGGATGCATAACCAGTGGCTCCGGCGGGAAGTGACTCCACGTGAGTGGTGGAGGTCCGGGAGTTCCCGGGCCGTGCAGTACCCGGCGGGCGTACGCGCCCGTCGGCGACCGGGAGGAGTCTCCGATTCGGTTTCCGAATCAGAGCTGGACAGCAGTGTGCCGTTTGGCTACACTGTCCCTTTGCGCTGCCTGTTAGCTGCTCCGTGACTCGTCGCCCGGAGTCTGCGTTGCCCTGAAGGGGTCTGGCATCGCCTCCGCAAAGCGGCTCTGACCTGGGATTTCCCCCGGCGGAGGCCGACGGTCACGGAGGCGGATCCAAGCCCGTGAAGGCCCGGCTGGTATGCGCGTAGTGAGCTCCGAGCCCTCGGAAGGACCCCCCTCTTGGCCGCGCCGCGCAACGCCTCGAACAATTCCGCCGCATCCACCGCCCCGCTCCGCGTCTCCTTCGCGAAGATCAAGGAGCCCCTCGAGGTCCCGAACCTCCTGGCCCTGCAGACCGAGAGCTTTGACTGGCTGCTCGGCAACGCGGCCTGGAAGTCCCGGGTCGAGCAGGCGCTGGAGTCTGGTCTGGACGTCCCCACCAAGTCCGGTCTGGAGGAGATCTTCGAGGAGATCTCGCCGATCGAGGACTTCAGCGGGTCGATGTCCCTGACCTTCCGCGACCACCGTTTCGAGCCGCCGAAGAACTCCATTGACGAGTGCAAGGACCGCGACTTCACGTTCGCGGCTCCGCTCTTCGTCACGGCCGAGTTCACCAACAACGAGACCGGTGAGATCAAGTCTCAGACGGTCTTCATGGGCGACTTCCCGCTCATGACCCACAAGGGCACGTTCGTGATCAACGGCACCGAGCGTGTCGTCGTGTCGCAGCTGGTCCGCTCCCCGGGTGTGTACTTCGACTCCACCCTGGACAAGGTGTCCGACAAGGACATCTACTCCTGCAAGGTCATCCCCTCGCGTGGTGCCTGGCTGGAGATGGAGATCGACAAGCGCGACATGGTCGGCGTCCGCATCGACCGCAAGCGCAAGCAGTCCGTCACCGTGCTGCTCAAGGCGCTCGGCTGGACCAACGAGATGATTCTCGAGGAGTTCGGCGAGTACGAGTCCATGCGCGCCACCCTGGAGAAGGACCACACCCAGGGCCAGGACGACGCGCTGCTGGACATCTACCGCAAGCTGCGTCCGGGCGAGCCGCCGACGCGTGAGGCCGCGCAGACGCTGCTCGAGAACCTCTACTTCAACCCGAAGCGCTACGACCTCGCGAAGGTCGGCCGCTACAAGGTCAACCGCAAGCTGGGCAACGCCGAGTCGCTGGACTCCGGCGTGCTCACCGAGCCCGACATCATCGGTGCGATCAAGTACCTGGTGAAGCTGCACGCCGGTGAGGCCGAGTGGCGCGACGAGAACGGCCGCGACATCGTGGTCGAGGTCGACGACATCGACCACTTCGGCAACCGCCGCCTGCGCAACGTCGGCGAGCTCATCCAGAACCAGGTCCGTACGGGTCTCGCCCGTATGGAGCGCGTCGTGCGCGAGCGCATGACCACCCAGGACGTCGAGGCGATCACGCCGCAGACCCTGATCAACATCCGGCCGGTCGTCGCCTCCATCAAGGAGTTCTTCGGCACCAGCCAGCTGTCGCAGTTCATGGACCAGACGAACCCGCTGTCGGGCCTGACCCACAAGCGCCGTCTGTCCGCCCTCGGCCCCGGTGGTCTCTCCCGTGAGCGCGCCGGCTTCGAGGTCCGTGACGTGCACCCCTCGCACTACGGCCGCATGTGTCCGATCGAGACCCCCGAAGGCCCGAACATCGGTCTGATCGGGTCGCTGGCCTCGTACGGCCGGGTCAACGCCTTCGGCTTCATCGAGACCCCGTACCGCAAGGTCGTCGACGGTGTGGTCACCGAGCAGGTGGACTACCTGACCGCCGACGAGGAGGACCGCTACGTCATCGCCCAGGCGAACGCGCCGCTGACCGCGGACCTGCACTTCGCCGAGCCGCGCGTCCTGGTCCGCCGCCGTGGTGGCGAGATCGACTACATCCCGGGCACCGAGATCGACTACATGGACGTCTCGCCGCGCCAGATGGTGTCGGTCGCGACCGCCATGATCCCGTTCCTCGAGCACGACGACGCCAACCGCGCGCTCATGGGCTCGAACATGATGCGCCAGGCGGTGCCGCTGCTGAAGAGCGAGGCTCCGCTGGTCGGTACCGGCATGGAGTACCGCTGTGCCGTCGACGCCGCCGACGTGATCACCGCCGAGAAGGCCGGCGTCGTCCAGGAGGTCTCGGCCGACTACGTCACCGTGGCCAACGACGACGGCACGTACACCACGTACCGCGCCGCCAAGTTCACCCGCTCGAACCAGGGCACCTCCTTCAACCAGAAGGTGCTCGTGGACGAGGGCGCCCGCGTCGAGGCCGGCCAGGTGCTGGCCGACGGCCCGTGCACCGACGAGGGCGAGATGGCGCTCGGCAAGAACCTCCTCGTGGCGTTCATGTCGTGGGAGGGCCACAACTACGAGGACGCGATCATCCTGTCGCAGCGCCTCGTGCAGGACGACGTCCTCTCCTCGATCCACATCGAGGAGCACGAGGTCGACGCCCGTGACACCAAGCTCGGCCCCGAGGAGATCACCCGGGACATCCCGAACGTCTCCGAGGAGGTCCTCGCCGACCTCGACGAGCGCGGCATCATCCGCATCGGCGCCGACGTCGTCACCGGCGACATCCTGGTCGGCAAGGTCACCCCGAAGGGTGAGACCGAGCTGACCCCGGAGGAGCGCCTGCTCCGCGCGATCTTCGGCGAGAAGGCGCGCGAGGTCCGCGACACCTCGCTGAAGGTGCCGCACGGTGAGTCCGGCAAGGTCATCGGCGTCCGCGTCTTCGACCGCGAGGAGGGCGACGAGCTTCCCCCGGGCGTGAACCAGCTGGTCCGCGTCTACGTGGCCCAGAAGCGCAAGATCACCCACGGTGACAAGCTCGCCGGCCGTCACGGCAACAAGGGTGTCATCTCCAAGATCCTTCCGGTTGAGGACATGCCGTTCCTCGAGGACGGCACCCCGGTCGACATCATCCTCAACCCGCTGGGTGTCCCGTCCCGAATGAACCCGGGACAGGTCCTGGAGATCCACCTCGGCTGGCTCGCCAAGCAGGGCTGGGACGTCTCCGGCCTCGCCGACGAGTGGGCCAAGCGCCTGCAGGTGATCGGCGCGGACAAGGTCGAGGGCGGCACCAACCTCGCCACCCCGGTCTTCGACGGCGCCCGCGAGGACGAGATCACCGGTCTGCTGGACAACACCACCCTCACCCGTGACGGTGAGCGCCTGGTGAACTCCACCGGCAAGGCCCGACTGTTCGACGGCCGCTCCGGCGAGCCGTTCCCGATGCCGGTCTCGGTCGGCTACATGTACATCCTCAAGCTGCACCACCTGGTCGACGACAAGCTGCACGCCCGCTCGACCGGCCCGTACTCGATGATCACCCAGCAGCCGCTGGGTGGTAAGGCGCAGTTCGGTGGTCAGCGCTTCGGTGAGATGGAGGTGTGGGCCCTTGAGGCGTACGGCGCGGCCTACGCGCTGCAGGAGCTGCTCACCATCAAGTCCGACGACGTGCTCGGCCGCGTGAAGGTCTACGAGGCCATCGTCAAGGGCGAGAACATCCCCGAGCCCGGCATTCCCGAGTCCTTCAAGGTCCTCATCAAGGAAATGCAGTCGCTCTGCCTCAACGTGGAGGTGCTGTCCTCGGACGGCCAGTCCATCGAGATGCGGGACTCCGACGAGGACGTGTTCCGCGCCGCCGAGGAGCTCGGCATCGACCTGTCCCGGCGCGAGCCGAGCAGCGTCGAAGAGGTCTGACGGAGGTTGGGCCGGCTGCCCGCTGAGCAGCCGGCCCGCCCCCAGGCCCCCCTCAGACCACACGAACGACTCTCGACTTACGAAAGAGGGCTTGACGACCAGTGCTTGACGTCAACTTCTTCGACGAGCTCCGCATCGGCCTGGCCACCGCCGACGACATCCGCCAGTGGTCGCACGGCGAGGTCAAGAAGCCGGAGACCATCAACTACCGCACCCTGAAGCCCGAAAAGGACGGACTCTTCTGCGAGAAGATCTTCGGCCCCACCCGGGACTGGGAGTGCTACTGCGGCAAGTACAAGCGCGTCCGCTTCAAGGGCATCATCTGTGAGCGCTGCGGCGTCGAGGTGACCCGCGCCAAGGTGCGCCGTGAGCGGATGGGCCACATCGAGCTGGCCGCCCCGGTCACCCACATCTGGTACTTCAAGGGTGTCCCGTCCCGCCTGGGCTACCTGCTGGACCTGGCGCCGAAGGACCTCGAGAAGGTCATCTACTTCGCCGCCTACATGATCACCTGGGTCGACGACGAGCGCCGCCAGCGCGACCTGCCGTCCCTGGAGGCGCACGTCTCGGTCGAGCGTCAGCAGATCGAGAACCGCCGCGACTCCGACCTCGAGGCCCGTGCCAAGAAGGCCGAGACCGACCTGGCCGAGCTGGAGGCCGAGGGCGCCAAGGCCGACGTGCGCCGCAAGGTGCGCGAGGGCGCCGAGCGTGAGATGAAGCAGCTGCGCGACCGCGCGCAGCGCGAGCTCGACCGCCTCGACGAGGTGTGGGCCCGCTTCAAGAACCTCAAGGTCCAGGACCTCGAGGGCGACGAGCTGCTCTACCGCGAGCTGCGCGACCGCTTCGGCACCTACTTCTCCGGCTCGATGGGCGCGGCGGCCCTCAAGGACCGCCTGGAGACCTTCGACCTGGCGGAGGAGTCCGAGCGCCTGCGCGAGATCATCCGCACCGGCAAGGGCCAGAAGAAGACCCGTGCGCTCAAGCGCCTCAAGGTCGTCTCCGCGTTCCTGCAGACCACCAACAAGCCCAACGGCATGGTGCTGGACTGCGTCCCGGTCATCCCGCCGGACCTGCGTCCGATGGTGCAGCTGGACGGTGGCCGCTTCGCGACCTCCGACCTGAACGACCTGTACCGCCGCGTCATCAACCGCAACAACCGCCTGAAGCGGCTTCTCGACCTCGGCGCGCCCGAGATCATCGTGAACAACGAGAAGCGCATGCTCCAGGAGGCCGTCGACGCGCTGTTCGACAACGGCCGTCGTGGCCGTCCGGTCACCGGCCCGGGCAACCGTCCGCTGAAGTCCCTCAGCGACATGCTGAAGGGTAAGCAGGGTCGTTTCCGCCAGAACCTGCTCGGCAAGCGAGTCGACTACTCGGCCCGTTCGGTCATCGTCGTCGGCCCGCAGCTCAAGCTGCACCAGTGCGGTCTGCCGAAGGCCATGGCGCTGGAGCTCTTCAAGCCGTTCGTGATGAAGCGCCTGGTCGACCTGAACCACGCGCAGAACATCAAGTCGGCCAAGCGCATGGTCGAGCGCGCCCGCCCGGTCGTGTGGGACGTGCTCGAAGAGGTCATCGCCGAGCACCCGGTGCTGCTGAACCGTGCACCCACCCTGCACCGCCTCGGCATCCAGGCCTTCGAGCCGCAGCTGGTCGAGGGCAAGGCCATCCAGATCCACCCGCTCGTCTGCACCGCGTTCAACGCGGACTTCGACGGTGACCAGATGGCCGTCCACCTGCCGCTCTCCGCGGAGGCGCAGGCCGAGGCCCGCATCCTGATGCTGTCCTCGAACAACATCCTGAAGCCGGCCGACGGTCGCCCCGTCACCATGCCGACCCAGGACATGGTGCTCGGTCTGTTCTTCCTCACCTCGGACCGCGAGAACGTGAAGGGCGCCGGCCGCTCCTTCTCGTCGACCGCCGAGGCGATCATGGCCTTCGACGCCCGCGACCTGGACGTCCAGGCCCCGATCGAGCTGCGCCTGCCGATCGGCACCGTCCCGCCCCGCGGCTGGACCGCGCCGGTGGACGAGGAGGGTCGCCCGACCTGGTTCGAGGGCGAGTCCTTCCGCCTGAACACCACCCTGGGCCGCGCGCTCTTCAACGAGCTGCTGCCCGAGGACTACCCGTTCGTCGACTACGAGGTGGGCAAGAAGCAGCTCTCCGCGATCGTCAACGACCTGGCGGAGCGCTACCCGAAGGTCGTCGTCGCGGCGACCCTGGACAACCTGAAGGCGTCCGGCTTCCACTGGTCGACCCGCTCGGGTGTCACCGTCTCGATCTCGGACGTCATCGTCCCGCCGAGCAAGCCCCAGATCCTGGAGGGCTACGAGGCGAAGGCGGAGAAGGTCCAGAAGCAGTACGAGCGCGGTCTGATCACCAACGACGAGCGCAAGCAGGAGCTCGTCGGCATCTGGACCCAGGCGACCAACGAGGTCGCGGACGCCATGGCCGCGAACTTCCCGAAGACGAACCCCATCTTCATGATGGTCGACTCGGGTGCTCGTGGAAACATGATGCAGATGCGCCAGATCGCCGGTATGCGTGGTCTGGTGTCCAACGCGAAGAACGAGACCATCCCGCGACCCATCAAGGCGTCGTTCCGTGAGGGTCTCACCGTGCTGGAGTACTTCATCTCCACCCACGGTGCCCGTAAGGGTCTCGCGGACACCGCCCTCCGTACCGCCGACTCCGGTTACCTCACCCGTCGTCTGGTCGACGTCTCCCAGGACGTCATCATTCGCGAGGAGGACTGCGGCACCGAGCGCGGCCTGAAGCTGGCGATCGGTTCCGTCGGTGCCGACGGCGTGCTGCGCAAGGCCGACGACGTCGAGACCAGCGTCTACGCCCGCATGCTCGCCGAGGACATCACGGTGGACGGCAAGCTCCTTGCCACCGCCAACACCGACCTCGGTGACGTGCTGATCGACGAGCTGATCCGCCACGGCATCAGCGAGGTCAAGACCCGCTCGATCCTGACCTGTGAGTCGGCCGTCGGCACCTGTGCCATGTGCTACGGGCGCTCGCTGGCCACCGGCAAGCTGGTCGACATCGGTGAGGCGGTCGGCATCATCGCCGCCCAGTCCATCGGTGAGCCCGGTACCCAGCTGACCATGCGTACCTTCCACACCGGTGGTGTGGCCGGTGACGACATCACCCAGGGTCTGCCGCGTGTCGTCGAGCTCTTCGAGGCCCGTACCCCCAAGGGTGTGGCCCCGATCTCGGAGGCGCAGGGCCGGGTCCGCATCGAGGACACCGAGAAGACCCGCAAGCTGGTCATCACGCCGGACGACGGCACCGACGAGATCGCCTACCCGGTCTCGAAGCGTGTGAAGCTGCTCGTCAGCGAGGGCGAGGCGGTCGAGGTCGGCCAGAAGCTGACCATGGGTGCCACCAACCCGCACGACGTCCTGCGCATCATGGGCCAGCGTGCCGTCCAGGTCCACCTGGTCGCCGAGGTCCAGAAGGTCTACAACTCGCAGGGTGTGTCGATCCACGACAAGCACATCGAGATCATCATCCGGCAGATGCTCCGCCGCGTGACGATCATCGAGTCGGGCGACGCCGAGCTGCTCCCGGGCGAGCTCGTCGAGCGCGGCCGCTTCGAGCAGGAGAACCGTCGCGTGGTCTCCGAGGGCGGTCACCCCGCCTCCGGCCGTCCGCAGCTGATGGGTATCACCAAGGCCTCGCTGGCCACCGAGTCCTGGCTGTCGGCCGCCTCCTTCCAGGAGACGACCCGGGTCCTCACCGACGCGGCGATCCACGCCAAGTCGGACCCGCTGCTGGGCCTCAAGGAGAACGTCATCCTCGGTAAGCTCATCCCGGCCGGTACGGGTCTGCCCCGCTACCGCAACATCCGGGTCGAGCCGACCGAGGAGGCCAAGGCCGCCATGTACTCGGCCGTCGGCTACGACGACTACGACCTGTCGCCCTTCGGCGCCGGCTCCGGCCAGGCGGTCCCGCTGGACGACTACGACTACGGCCCGTACACCGGCTGAGTCCACGGTCACTGAACGCCGCAGGGCGGTCACCCCATCCGGGTGGCCGCCCTGCGGCGTTCCCGCATCCGGATCCGTCGCGCGGGGGAGGCGGCGGAACCGCTCCTGCGGGCGAGGCGCCGGCGGGCCCGCCCGGGGGAGCCTCGGAGCGTCGAGACACGGATGCGGGAGGAGCCGGGAATGAAGCGGGTACTGGGTGCGGTGGCGATCACGGGGGCGGTGCTGGCCGGGATGTCCGGCTGCTTCGTCGGGGACGACGAGGAGCGCCGCGACGTCAGCTACGCGGTGGCCGAGCCGGTCCGGGTGCTGGTCGTCCAGGGCCGGATCGGCGGGGTGGTCGTGCGCGGTGGCGAGGGAACCGGGGCCCGGGTCACCGAGCACCAGAACTACCGGGGGGAGGCGCCCCGCAGCAGCCACGAGCTGAAGGACGGGACGCTCACGCTGACCTACGACTGCGACGACTGCGGGCTCGGCTACGAGGTGGACGTGCCGGCCGGGACGACCGTGCGGGTGACGGCGGAGACCGGCGGTGTGCGGCTGAGCGGGCTGGCCGGCGAGGTGGAGGCGACGGTCTCCACCGGCGGGGTGGAGGCGAGCGGGCTGACCTCGCCGACGGCGCTGCTGCGGTCCGACACGGGCGGGATCGAGGCCTCCTTCGCCGCTGCGCCGGCGAAGGTCGAGGCCCGGGCCGGGACCGGCGGGGTGCGGCTGCGGGTGCCGGCCGGAGACGCCTACGCAGTGGACGCGAGCGCCGGGACGGGCGGGGTGGACGTGGCGGTGCCGCGGCAGCCGGGGGCGCCGCGCGGCATCCTCGCCCGGGCCGAGACGGGGGGCGTGACGGTCGCGCATGGCTGAGCTCCGGGTGCCGAGCGTGCTGCCGGTGGGGCATGATCTTCTCCGCGGGGGCGGTGCCCCCGGGCTCGGGGGAGGGGTCGCGGTGGGACGAGTGGCGCAGTGGTGGGCCAGGTTGGCCGGGGGGAACCCGTACCTGCTGGACGTGCCGCTGGCGGTGTTCTCGTTCGCGGTCTCGCTCTGGTCGGTCCGCAACGACGACACGGACTGGCCCTGGTGGGTCTACGCGATGACGATCGGCACCGCCCTGCCGCTGCCCTGGCGCCGCCGGGCGCCGCTGACGGTGGCCGCCCTCAGCGGTCTGGCGTCGATCCCGGTGTCGGTCGTCGCCCACTCGGTGATGCCGCAGATCCCGGTGTACGCGGTGGTCAGCATCTACACGGTGGCGGACCGGGCCCGGGACTGGCAGCGCCGGCTGCTGCTGGGGGTCCTGGTGGTCTCCAACATCCTGGGCACGCACTCGGTGAACGGCGCGTTCTTCAGCCTGCTGCTGACGATCGGCACCTTCGTCTTCGGCTCGCTGGTGCGCGAGCTGCGCCGGCTGGCCCGGGTGGAGGCCGACCGGGCGCTGGAGGCCGGGCGGCGGGCGGCTAGCGACGCGGCCCGCGCGGTGGTCGAGGAGCGGGCCCGGATCGCCCGCGAGATGCACGACATCCTGGCTCACGCCGTCTCGTTGATGGTCATTCAGGCCGAGGCGGGGCCGCTGGTGGTGCGCGACAACCCGGATCGGGCCATCCGTGCCTTCGACGACATCGCCGGCGCGGGCCGCGACGCGATGGTCCAACTGCGCCGGGTACTCGGGGTGTTGAAGGAGGACGGCGCGGCGCCGGAGCTGGCTCCGCAGCCGCGGCTGGCCGAACTGCCGGCGCTGGCCGAGCGGGTGCGCAGCACCGGGCCGGTGGTCGAGCTGGAGGTGGACGCCACCGCCGGGCCGTTGCCGGCCGAGGTGGAGGCTGCGGCCTACCGGATCGTGCAGGAGGCGCTGACCAACACGGTGAAGCACGCCGAGGCCTCGCGGGTGGAGGTACGGGTGGTCCGCGCGGGGGAGGAGCTGTCGGTCACGGTGGCCGACGACGGGCGCGGGCTGCGACTGTCGTCGGAGCACGTGGCGAGCGGCTGGTCCGGCGGGCGGGGCCTGGTCGGCATCCGGGAACGGGCGGTGGCCTGCGGCGGCCGGGCCGAGGCCGGGCCGGGGCCGGGCGGCAGGGGTTTCCTGGTGAGCGCCCGGCTGCCCCTGGGTGCAGCGGGCCTGGCGGAGAAGGTGGGCTGATGCAGCCGATACGGGTGGTCGTCGCGGACGACCAGGAGCTGGTGCGGGCCGGGTTCGGGATGATCCTGGACGCGCAGCCGGACATCGAGGTGGTCGGCGAGGCCTGCGACGGGGCGGAGGCGATCGAGGCGGTGCGGGTGCACGAACCGGACGTGCTGCTGCTGGACGTCCGGATGCCCGTGATGGACGGGTTGGAGGCGGCCCGGCGGGTCTGCGCCGAGTACCCCGCCACCAAGGTGATCATGCTGACCACCTTCGACATCGACGACTACGTCTTCGACGCGCTGTACGCCGGGGCCAGCGGCTTCCTGCTGAAGGACGTCCGCCGGGACGACCTGGCCCACGGCGTACGGATGGTGGCCTCCGGCGAGGCGCTGCTGGCGCCGTCGGTGACGCGCCGGCTGATCGGCGAGTTCGCCGCCCGCCGGCCGGGCGGGCCGGGCGCCGCGGCCCAGGGGGTGCAGGGCGTCCGGGCGCCGTCCCGGCTGCTGGAGCAGCTGACCGTGCGGGAGCAGGAGACGCTGCGGCTGCTGGCCCGCGGGCTCTCCAACGCGGAGATCGCGGCCGAGCTGGTGGTGAGCGAGCACACCGTGAAGACGCACGTCAGCAACGTGCTGGCCAAGCTCGGGCTGCGGGACCGGGTGCACGCGGTGGTGTTCGCCTACGAGGCGGGCGCGGTGGTGGCCGGGCAGGGCTGAGCGCGGGTCAGGGCCGGGCGGCGCGGGGCCGGGCTGCTCAGGGCTGAGCGCGGCTCACCCGCGCGGGGGAGGCGGGCACTTCGCCGGTACGGGCGATCCGCGACGAGGGCCGGAGCGGACAGCATCGGTGGTGTCGGAACGGACCCACGGATTCGGAGCGCACCCATGAACACCTCGAAGCCCGCCCGCCTCACCCCGCTCGCCGTCGTCGGCGCCCCCGCCCTGATGGGCCTGTACGGCGGCGTGCGGCTGCTGGAGGGCTCCCGCGACCCGGGCCCCGGCTGGCTGGTCGGCCACGGCCTGATGTTCGTCGGGCTGCTGCTGTTCGGCGTGGTGCTGGCGGCGCTGCGCCGGGGGCTGCGGCCCCGCGGGGCGGTGGGCCGGCTCGCCGCGGACGCGGCCGCGGGGACGGCCTTCGCGGGCCTGGTGGCCTCGTTGGGGCAGATCGGCATCGACCTCTACGTCGGGGCGGTGGCCGTCGACAAGGCGGACCAGCACCGGCTGTTCGACGTCGTCCAGAGCCGGCCGGGGGTGCTGCCGGCCTTCTACACGGTCGGTCCGCTGCTGTTCTACGTCGGCCTGCTGGCGCTGCTGGTGGCCGCCGCGGCGGGCCGGACGCGCACGCTGCGCTGGTGGAGCCCGGTGCTGGTGCTGGTCGGCACCGCGATGACGGCGGCCGACCTGGCGCTGATCCCGTTGGCCGCCGTGCTCTACCTGGCGGCCCTGGCCCCGCTGGCGGGCTTCACCGCGGTGCGCCGACCGGTGGCCGCCCGGGCCTGAGCGGGTCGGCCCGGGCCCGAGCGGGCGGTGGCGGGGCCGCCGGCGGAATTCGCTGGCGGCCCCGACGGCCGGACCGTACCGTCCGGGGCATGAACGCGAAGCGTCCGCTGATCGCCGTGCTCACCGGAGCAGGCATCTCCACCGACTCCGGCATCCCCGACTACCGCGGCCCGAACGGCCTCTGGCAGCGCGACCCGAGCGCCCAGGACCTGGTCACCATCGGCCCGTACCTGGCCGACCCGGACGTCCGCCGCCGCTCCTGGCTGCTGCGCCGGGACGCCGGCGCGCTGGCCGCCGAGCCGAACGCGGGCCACCGGGCCCTGGTCGAGCTGGAGCGCAGCGGGCTGCCGATGCGGGTGCTCACCCAGAACGTCGACGGCCTGCACCAGCGGGCCGGTCTGACGCCCCGCAAGGTGCTCGAACTGCACGGCACCGCCCGGGAGGTGCAGTGCGTGGACTGCCGGGTGGTGGGTTCGATGGAGGAGGCGCTGGAGCGCGTCGCGGCCGGCGAGCCGGACCCGGCCTGCCGGGCCTGCGGCGGTGTGCTCAAGCCCCGTACGGTGATGTTCGGTGAGGCGCTGGACCAGGTGGTCCTCCAGCAGGCCGACGCCATCGCCAGGAACTGCGACCTCTTCATCGCCGTCGGCACCAGCCTCCAGGTCTACCCGGTGGCCGCGCTCCCGCAGATCGCCCTGGAGTCCGGCGCCCGCCTGATCGTGGTGAACGGCGAGCCCACGCCGTTCGACGCGGCGGCGGCCGAGGTGATCCGCGAGCCGATCTCCACCGCCCTCCCGGCGCTGGTGCGGCGGCTGCTGGCCGAGGCGTCCTGAGGCCGGGCACCCGGAGGCCGAACGCTCCCGGGCCCTGTCCGGCCGATCTCCTCGTGCGCGCGGGACGACCGGACAGGGCCTTAAACCGGACAGGCCGCGTGCGTACGATGATCATCCCGGCTCTCCCCCTCACGGCCAGGAGTGATCGATCGATGACGACGACGGCGAAGTTCGACCCCTGGTCGGCGGCGTTCGTGGCCCACCCGTACGACGCGTACGCCGAGCTGCGCGAGCACGCGCCGGTGACGTACTTCGAACCGACCGGCCAGTGGCTGGTGTCCCGGTACGAGGACGTCAGCGCGCTGCTGCGGGACCGGCGGCTCGGGCGGACGTACACCCACCGCTTCACCCACGAGGAGTTCGGCCGGCCCGCGCCCGACCCGGCGCACGAGCCGTTCCACACGCTCAACGACCACGGGCTGCTCGACCTGGAGGGCCCGGACCACACCCGGATCCGCCGTCTGGTCTCCAAGGCGTTCACCCCGCGGATGGTCGAGGGCCTGCGGCCGACCGTGCAGCGGCTCGCCGGCGAACTGGTGGACGGGCTGCTCGCGGCCGGCGGCGGCGACCTGATCGCGACCGTCGCCGAGCCGCTGCCGGTCGCGGTGATCGCCGAGATGCTCGGCGTCCCGGAGGCGGACCGGCACCTGCTGCGGCCCTGGTCCGCCGACATCACCGGCATGTTCGAGCTCAACCCCACCGAGGAGGCCGCCCGCCGGGCGGTCACCGCGAGCACCGAGTTCTCCGACTACCTGCGGGCGCTGATCCGCGAGCGCCGGGCCGCCCCCGGCGGGGACCTGATCAGCGCGCTGATCCAGGCCCAGGAGGGCGCGGACGCGCTCAGCGAGCAGGAGATGGTCTCCACCTGCGTGCTGCTGCTCAACGCCGGCCACGAGGCGACCGTCAACACCACCGGCAACGGCTGGTGGGCACTGTTCCGCAACCCCGACGAGCTGGCCGGGCTGCGCGCCGACGTGGACGGCCTGCTGCCGACCGCCGTCGAGGAGCTGATGCGCTGGGACACCCCGCTGCAGATGTTCGAGCGCTGGGTGCTGGAGGACATCGAGGTCCGCGGCGTCACCGTCCCGCGCGGAGCCGAGATCGCCCTGCTCTTCGGCTCCGCCAACCGCGACCCGGCCCGCTTCGCCGACCCCGACCGGCTCGACCTCGGCCGCACCGACAACCCGCACATCACCTTCGGCGCGGGCATCCACTTCTGCCTCGGCGCCCCGCTCGCCAGGCTGGAGCTGAGCGAGTCGTACGGCGCGCTGCTGCGCCGGGCGCCGGGCCTGCGGCTGGTCCGCGAGCCCGAGTGGCGCCCGGGCTACGTGATCCGCGGGCTGCGGGAGCTGCTGGTCGAGGTCTGATCCGGCCGGCGGCGCCCCGGCCGGGCGAAGCGGGCGGGCCCGGGCGGCCCGGTGCGGGCCGTGGAACCGGCCGGGCGGCGGGCACGTCGAACCGCCATGACGAGCCGCACGCACGGAACCCGGTTCCCCGCCCGCCGCCCGGCGGTCCTGCTCCTCACCGCCGCGCTCGCCGCGCCGCTGCTCGCCGGGTGCGGCAGCGGCGCCGCCGGCGCACCGATCGTCGTCCGGGCCTCCGCACCCGCCTCCCTGCCGCCCGCCGACCCGGCCCAGCTCGAAGCGACCGCGGCCGCCGCCAACGCCTTCGGTCTCGACCTCCTGCACACCCTGACCGCGACGCCCGACCAGGCCGGCCGCAACCTGGTGCTCTCCCCGGCCGGCCTGGCCACCGTGCTCGCCATGGTGCTGCCCGGCGCCCGCGGCACCACCGCCGACGAGCTCGCCCGGGCGCTGCACACCGACCTCACCCCGCAGCAGTACGCCGTCGCCACGGGCGCCCTCGGCCGCGGCGTCCCGCCCGCCGACGGCCTGACCCTCCGGCAGACCGACGACCTCTGGGTCCAGCAGGGCTTCCCGCTCGGCCAGGACTACCTGGGCACGCTGGCCGCCGCCTTCGACACCGGCGTGCACCCGGTCGACTTCCAGAAGCACCCGGACGACGCCCGCAGGACGGTCAACTCGGCGGTGGAGAAGGCCACCGAGGGGCGGATCAAGGACCTCTTCGGCCCGGACGGGCTCAACCGGGACACCCGGCTGGCCCTCACCGACGCGCTCTACCTCAAGGCGAAGTGGGCCGCCCCGTTCCAGGCCGCGAACACCGCGGAGCGGCCGTTCCACCGCCTCGACGGCTCCACCCCGGCGGTCGGCACGATGAGCCGGACCGCGACCCTGCGCTACGCCGAGGGCTCCGGCGGCATCCTCGGCGAGCCGTGGCAGGCCGTCGAGCTGCCCTACGCCGGCGGCCGGCTCGCGATGGACGTGGTGGTGCCCGCGCAGGGCGGGTTCGAGGCCTTCCGCAAGGGCCTGGACCAGACGCAGCTGGCGCTGATCCTGGACTCGCTCGCCGAGCGGCAGGTCGACCTGGCGCTGCCGCGCTTCCACTTCGACACCGCCAACGAGCTCACCCCCGCACTGCGCGCGCTCGGTGTGCAGGCGGCCTTCGGCCCGGCCGACCTCAGCGGCATCCCCGGCCCCGGCAACAACGAACGGCTGGTGATCGGCACCGTCGTGCAGAAGGCCACCGTCCAGGTGGACGAGGAGGGCACGGTGGCCGCCGCCGGCAGCGGCGTCGGCCTGGAGGCGACGGCCGCGCAGGCCCCCCGGGAGCCCGCCGTGCTGCACGTCGACCGGCCGTTCCTCTTCCTGATCCGGGACACCGCCAACGGGCGGCCGCTCTTCCTCGGCCAGGTCACCGACCCCCAGGCGCACTGAGCCCCGGCGCACCGATCCCCGGTCGCCCCGGCGCGCGTCAGGGCGACCGGGGCGACCGGGGCCGCTACCAGGCCGGGTAGCGGTCGCCGAGCGCCGGGTGGGCCGGCTCCCGGCTGCCGAACAGCACCAGCAGGTCGTCCGCGACCCGCAGCAGCGTCTCGTTGCCCTCCACCGCGTCGGTCCAGGCCGTCGGCAGCGCCGCGGCGCCGTACGCCGCGCCGACCAGGTTGCCGCAGACCGCACCGGTGGAGTCGCTGTCCCCGGAGTGGTTCACCGACAGCAGCAGGGCGCCCCTGGCCGGGTCCGGTCCCGAGGCGGTGGCCAGCAGGCAGTACACCGCGATGGCCAGGCACTCCTCGGCGATCCAGCCGAGCCCGACCCGCTCCACCGCCTCCGCCGACGGCTCGGCCTCCTCGGCCACCCGGACGGCCCTCGCCAGTGCCTGGACGGTCTCCTTGGAGGACGGCCAGTCCCGGGTCTGCTCGACGGTCAGGCCGACCGCCGTCCACGGCTCCACGCCGTCCGCCAGCCGCTCCACCAGCGACGCGAACGCACCCGCCGCCAGGTACCCGGTGGGGTGCCCGTGGGTCAGCTGGGCGCACTGGGCCGCCAGGCCGAAGGACTGCTCGGCGCCCAGCCGGGCCAGCCCGAACGGCGCCGAGCGCATCACCGTGCCGCACCCCTTGGAGTGCGCGTTGATCGGCCCGGGCTGCCCGAACGGGGCCGGCGCCTCGAACTCCGGGTGGTAGGACACCCCGCTCAGGCAGGCGTTGCCCGGCGCCCGCCGCGCGTACAGGAACGGCTGCCGCAGCAGCCAGCCGTCGTACGGGCGGGGGAGCGGGTGGCGGTCCGGCGCGCCCTGGTTCTGCGTCAGCAGCCAGCGCCGGTAGGCGCCGTGCACGGCCTCCGGCACCGAGCCGCCGCCGCCCGACCAGCCGCGGACGAAGCCGCGGATCAGGCCCTCGGCGGTGAACAGCGTCATCTGGGTGTCGTCGGTGACCTCGGCGATCCGGCCGCCGGACGGCAGGCCGGTCACGCCGGCCCGGCCGTACTGCCCCCGGATCTGGTGCAGCTGCTGGAACTCCACCGGCCAGCCCAGGGCGTCGCCGACCGCGCCGCCGAGCAGCGCGCCGCGCACCCGGTCCGGGTATTTGGGCTCGGTCACCGTCGCTCCCCCTCGTTCGTCCCGGAGTCCGTTCTATCAGGCCGGCCCGCGGCCGCCGGGCCGTCCCGGCCGGGACGGCCCGGATCTCCCCGGGACCCGCCCGCTACCGGCGGATCTCCCCGGCCCGGCCGTGCAGGGCGGCCCGGTCGGCCGCCGCGCGGCCCGCCACCCAGCCCTCGCCGTCGCTCACCCGGACGCGCTGCGAGACCAGCTTCGGGAACATCCGCCCCACCTCCTGGTCCACCGCCTCGGTGCGGGCCGCCAGCGCCGGCAGCAGCCGCTCGTCCGGCACCAGGTGCTCCTCGGTGCCGTCCTCGCGCAGGTGCCGCCCGGCCGCCGCGTCCTCGGTGGCCCGCTCGGTCGCGGCGGTCAGCCGTTCACGGATCCGCGCCGCGTACGCCACCAGGAAGGACTGCCGGAACGCCTTGGTGCGGGAGGCGCCGTCCAGGTGCTGGCGGGAGCCCGCCTTCTGCATCGCGTGCGTCATCTGCACCAGCAGCGAGGTGTAGAGCAGCTCGACGCCGTCCAGGTCGCCGTCGAAGCCGACGACCGTGCAGAAGCCGAACTCCTTCGCCCAGACCACCCGGCACCGGTTGGCCGCCGCCACCGCGTCCAGCAGCATCGTCTTGGGGCTCTCGTACGGGTTGTCCACGCCGATCCGCAGCGCCCCCGGGGCGTTCCGGTCGGCGCCGCCGGCGGCCAGCAGCGCCTCGTCGATGCTGTGCTGCGCCATCAGCTGCTGGGCCTTGGCGGTCAGCGCCTCGGCCTCCTCCGGGTACTCGGTCGACTCGGCCTTCGCCAGCAGCGCCCGGATCCGGGAGAGCATCCGCGGTTCGCCCGGCACCGGCCCCTGCGCCTGCCGATCCGCCCGGGGCGCGCCTCCGGCCCGGCCACCGGGCCCCGGGCCCGGGCCGACCGGCGCGATCGGGGGCAGCCGGCCCCAGGTCCGCAGCAGCTCCAGCGCCGCCGTCGCCAGCGCGAAGCGGTCCAGCCGGTGCCGGTGGGCGAAGGCGGCCAGGTACGCCTCGTCGCCCTGCCACCAGACCTCGGCCTCCAGCTCGCGCAGCTGCTCGTGCCAGCGCCGGTCGAGCGCGGCCGCCGGGTGGCGCCGGCCCTCGGCGGCGATCAGGTCCACCGCCAGCGCCAGGTGCACCGGCTTGAGCTCCCGCCGGACCACCCGCGCCAGGTCGGCCGGCCGCCAGCCCGCCGACCAGCAGCGCCCGACCGCGGTGTCCGCGTACCCGAGCAGCGCCCGGCTCACCGCCGGCCACTGGGCCGGGACGGCCGCCATCAGCGAGGCACCGGTGTCCAGGGCGAGGTCCAGCCCGTCCTCGGGCGCGGTCAGCACCGCCCGGACCGCCTGGTCCAGCAGCGGCGCCGCGCCCCCGTCCGCCCCGGCCTGCCCCTGCTGCCTGCGCCTGCCCACGGTGTGCCTGCCCTCGTCGCTCGTCCCGCCCTGCGGTCAGGACAGCCTCCCGCCCATGATGCCGGAGCGCCCGGCCCGGCGACCGGGAACGGGCGCCCGCACGGGCGGCGCGGGGCCCGGCACCGGAACTCCGGCACCGACAGCCGGAACCCGACCCGGGAACCCGACCCGGGAACCCGACCGCCGGAATCCGACCCCCGGTTCGGCCCCGGCGAGCGCCTCCGGGATGATTCCGGCAGGCCGTGGGTCGCGCGCGGCGCCACGGGGTTCGGGCGGGGCGCCGGACGGCGGGCCGGAGCCGTTCGAACGGGTGGGTCGCGGGACCGGCCCGGAGCCCGCCGCGCAAAGTGGCAACTACTCAGGGCCCGGGTTCGTCCTGCACTATGAAGAGCAGTGAGCGCGCGGAGCGCGCCGGGGTGTCGGAGGTGTCGGATGGCCGTTCAGCCGTGGGGCGAGCAGGGCTCCGGGTACGGGGCGCCGCCGCCGCACGTGCCGGTCAAGCCGTATGCCCAGCCGTGGCAGCCCGCGCAGGCGCCGCAGATGCCGCAGGCGGCCATGCGGGCCGCCCACACGGACCGGGACCGCACGGTGGACGTGCTGAAGGCCGCGTACGCCGAGGGGCGGCTCTCCGCCGACGAGTACGGTCAGCGCTTCGAGGCCGCGAGCTCGGCGCAGACCTACGGCGAGCTCGCCCGGCTGGTCGCCGACCTGCCGTCCGGCCCGATGGTCACGCCGATGACGATGGCCGGCGCGCCGGTGCCGCAGACCTTCCTGCCGCCCCCGCCGCCGCCGGCGCGGCCGACCAACGGCGCCGCGGTCGCCTCGCTGGTGCTCAGCCTGGTCGGGCTGGGGCTGCCGGCGGTGATCGCCGGCCACATCGCCAAGGGCCAGATCCGCGAGCGCAACGAGGACGGCGACGCGATGGCCACGGTCGGTCTGGTCCTCGGCTACCTGGAGTGCGTGATCTGGAGCCTGTTCATGCTGGTGGTGCTCGCCGTCGGCTGACCCCGGGCGTCGGCCGACCCCGCCCCCCGGCGTCGGCCGATCCCCGTCGGCGCGCCTCCGGTGGCGGGCGCCGCCGAGGTGTGATAGAGCGGCATGAGGAGCGGCCCGACACCGGGCGGCCGCGCGCGGGACACCCTCGCGACACCCGGCCGACGGCCGCGACCTGCGGTGTTCCATTTGTTTTGACCGCGCCGGATGCGCTAGGTACGCTCTGACCTTGTGCCTGGGGTGTCCCCGGGTCCTTGTGCGTGCATGCACACCGGTCGCCGCGCCAAGCCGGAGCGCCTTTTCGGCGCGCCGCGCGTGAGCGCCGTCGCTGTACAGCAGCCCATGGGATTCCGTGCCGGAATAAACCCAACACACCCGACCGCGTGGGTCGACCACGGGGCCGTGTGCGACGGGAACACCGCAGGTTAGTTCCACCAAGCCTTGGCACACAGAAAACGGAGAAACGGTGCCTACGATCCAGCAGCTGGTCCGAAAGGGCCGGCAGGACAAGGTCGAGAAGAACAAGACTCCCGCGCTGAAGGGCTCCCCGCAGCGCCGTGGGGTCTGCACGCGTGTGTACACGACCACCCCGAAGAAGCCGAACTCGGCTCTCCGCAAGGTCGCCCGTGTGCGCCTCACCAGCGGGATCGAGGTCACCGCTTACATCCCGGGCGAGGGCCACAACCTGCAGGAGCACTCCATCGTGCTGGTGCGCGGTGGTCGTGTGAAGGACCTTCCTGGTGTCCGCTACAAGATCATCCGCGGTTCGCTCGACACCCAGGGTGTCAAGAACCGCAAGCAGGCCCGCAGCCGCTACGGCGCCAAGAAGGAGAAGTAAGAATGCCTCGTAAGGGCCCCGCCCCGAAGCGCCCGGTCATCATCGACCCGGTTTACGGCTCCCCGGTCGTCACCCAGCTGGTCAACAAGATCCTGCTGCACGGCAAGCGCTCCACCGCCGAGCGGATCGTCTACGGCGCCCTCGAGGGCGTCCGTGAGAAGACCGGCTCCGACCCCGTCGTGACGCTGAAGCGCGCGCTGGAGAACGTCAAGCCGGCCCTCGAGGTCAAGTCCCGCCGTGTCGGTGGCGCGACCTACCAGGTTCCGGTCGAGGTCCGCCCGGGCCGCGCCAGCACCCTGGCGCTGCGCTGGATGGTCGGTTACTCCCGCGCCCGTCGCGAGAAGACCATGACCGAGCGCCTCATGAACGAGATCCTCGACGCCAGCAACGGCCTGGGCGCTTCCGTGAAGCGTCGCGAGGACACCCACAAGATGGCCGAGTCCAACAAGGCCTTCGCGCACTACCGCTGGTAGTCCGTACCCCGTCACTAGACAGAGAGAGAACGAGCCACCATGGCTGCAACCTCCCTTGACCTGGCCAGGGTCCGCAACATTGGGATCATGGCCCACATCGACGCGGGCAAGACCACCACCACCGAGCGGATCCTGTTCTACACCGGTGTCTCGTACAAGATCGGTGAGGTCCACGATGGCGCTGCCACCATGGACTGGATGGAGCAGGAGCAGGAGCGCGGCATCACGATCACGTCGGCCGCGACGACCTGTCACTGGACGGTCGACGACGTCGACAACACCATCAACATCATCGACACCCCGGGCCACGTCGACTTCACCGTCGAGGTGGAGCGTTCGCTGCGCGTGCTCGACGGTGCCGTGACGGTGTTCGACGGTGTCGCGGGTGTCGAGCCCCAGTCCGAGACCGTGTGGCGGCAGGCTGACCGCTACGGCGTCCCGCGCATCTGCTTCATCAACAAGCTGGACCGCACGGGCGCGAACTTCTTCTTCTGCGTCAAGACCATCGTGGACCGCCTCGGCGCGACCCCGCTGGTCATGCAGCTGCCGATCGGTGCCGAGTCGGACTTCCAGGGCGTTGTCGACCTGGTCCGCATGAAGGCGCTGGTCTGGTCCGCCGAGGCCGCCAAGGGCGAGATGTACGACATCGTCGACATCCCGGCCGACCTGGAGGAGCAGGCCGCGGAGTACCGCGAGCAGCTGATCGACACCGTGTCCAACGTCAGCGACGAGATCATGGAGCTCGCCCTCGAGGGCGAGGAGATCCCGGTCGAGCTGCTGCAGGACGCGATCCGCAAGGGCACGCTGAACTCGGACTTCACCCCGATCTTCTGCGGCACCGCGTTCAAGAACAAGGGCGTTCAGCCCCTGCTCGACGCCGTCGTCAAGTACCTGCCGTCCCCGCTGGACATCGAGTCCATCGAGGGCACCAAGCCGGGCGACGACACCGTCAAGATCTCCCGCAAGGCCTCGGACGACGAGCCGCTCGCCGCGCTCGCGTTCAAGATCATGTCGGACCCGCACCTCGGCAAGCTCACCTTCGTCCGGGTTTACTCGGGCCGCCTGGAGTCCGGCACCTCGGTGCTGAACGCCGTCAAGGGCAAGAAGGAGCGCATCGGCAAGATCTACCGCATGCACGCGAACAAGCGTGAGGAGATCGACTCGGTGGGCGCCGGCGACATCATCGCCGTCATGGGCCTGAAGCAGACCACCACCGGTGAGACGCTGTCCGACGAGAAGAACCCGGTCATCCTGGAGTCCATGGACTTCCCGGCCCCGGTCATCCGCGTCGCGATCGAGCCCAAGTCCAAGGGTGACCAGGAGAAGCTGGGTGTCGCCATCCAGCGTCTCGCCGAGGAGGACCCGTCCTTCCAGGTCAACACGGACGAGGAGACCGGCCAGACCATCATCGCGGGTATGGGCGAGCTGCACCTCGAGGTGCTCGTCGACCGTATGCGCCGTGAGTTCAAGGTCGAGGCCAACGTCGGCAAGCCGCAGGTCGCGTACCGCGAGACGATCCGCCAGGCCGTCGAGCGCATCGACTACACCCACAAGAAGCAGACCGGTGGTTCCGGTCAGTTCGCCAAGGTGCAGATCGCGATCGAGCCGCTCGAGCAGGCCGAGGGCTACGAGTTCGTCAACCTGGTCACCGGTGGCCGCGTGCCGCGGGAGTACATCCCGTCGGTCGACGCCGGCTGCCAGGAGGCCATGGAGTTCGGTATCCTCGCCGGCTACCCGCTCCAGGGCGTTCGCGTGAAGCTGCTCGACGGTGCGGCGCACGACGTCGACTCCTCCGAGCTCGCGTTCAAGATCGCCGGTTCGATGGCCTTCAAGGAAGGCGCCAAGAAGGCCAAGCCGGTCCTTCTTGAGCCGATGATGGCCGTCGAGGTCACCACGCCCGAGGACTACATGGGCGACGTGATCGGCGACATCAACTCTCGCCGTGGCCAGATCCGGTCCATGGACGAGCGTCACGGTGCCCGCGTCGTCACGGCGCTGGTGCCCCTCTCCGAGATGTTCGGCTACGTCGGTGACCTGCGCAGCAAGACCTCCGGTCGCGCGAGCTACTCGATGCAGTTCGACTCGTACGCCGAGGTTCCGCGGAACGTGGCGGACGACATCATCGCCAAGGCCAAGGGCGAGTAAGGACCGGCGCCAGCCGGCCCCTTATCCGAGGCCGCAGTACGTCCCGACATTCGGGACGATTGCGAACCCTTAGGCTATTAGGAGGCGACCCGGGAGGATCCAGCCGGATTCTCCCGGGGGCCTCCGGCCCCCACCCGCGGGACGGCATGGGGTGCTCCGGCACCCCGTACCCAACCCGATCAAAGACCAACTGACGTCAGCACGGCGTACAGAACTGTCCTCAGGAGGACTGCAGTGGCGAAGGCGAAGTTCGAGCGGACGAAGCCCCACGTCAACATCGGCACCATCGGTCACATCGACCACGGTAAGACGACCCTTACCGCGGCCATCACCAAGGTGCTGCACGACGCGTACCCGGAGATCAACCCCTTCACGCCGTTCGACCAGATCGACAAGGCGCCGGAGGAGCGGCAGCGCGGTATCACCATCTCGATCGCGCACGTCGAGTACCAGACCGAGGCGCGTCACTACGCCCACGTTGACTGCCCGGGTCACGCGGACTACATCAAGAACATGATCACCGGTGCGGCCCAGATGGACGGTGCGATCCTCGTCGTCGCCGCCACCGACGGCCCGATGCCGCAGACCAAGGAGCACGTCCTCCTGGCCCGCCAGGTCGGCGTCCCCTACATCGTCGTCGCCCTGAACAAGGCCGACATGGTGGACGACGAGGAGATCCTGGAGCTCGTCGAGCTCGAGGTCCGTGAGCTCCTCTCCGAGTACGAGTTCCCGGGCGACGACCTGCCGGTCGTCCGCGTCTCCGCGCTGAAGGCGCTGGAGGGCGACAAGGAGTGGGGCGAGAAGCTCCTCGGCCTGATGCACGCGGTCGACGAGAGCATCCCGACCCCGGCCCGCGCCGTGGACCAGCCGTTCCTGATGCCGATCGAGGACGTCTTCACGATCACCGGTCGTGGCACCGTCGTCACCGGTCGTATCGAGCGCGGTATCCTCAAGGTCAACGAGACTGTCGACATCATCGGCATCAAGGAGACCAAGACCACCACCACGGTCACCGGCATCGAGATGTTCCGCAAGCTGCTCGACGAGGGCCAGGCCGGTGAGAACGTCGGTCTGCTGCTCCGTGGCATCAAGCGCGAGGACGTCGAGCGCGGCCAGGTCATCATCAAGCCGGGCTCGGTCACCCCGCACACCGAGTTCGAGGCCCAGTCCTACATCCTGTCGAAGGACGAGGGTGGCCGCCACACCCCGTTCTTCAACAACTACCGCCCGCAGTTCTACTTCCGTACCACGGACGTGACCGGCGTCGTGACCCTTCCCGAGGGCACCGAGATGGTCATGCCGGGCGACAACACCGCCATGACGGTCGTGCTGATCCAGCCGATCGCCATGGAGGAGGGCCTGAAGTTCGCCATCCGTGAGGGTGGCCGCACCGTCGGCGCCGGCCAGGTCACCAAGATCCTCAAGTAATTTGACGGTCTAGACCTGCCTGCTCCACAGGCATCCGAAGGGCCCCGCACACCCCGGTGTGCGGGGCCCTTCGGCCTTCTCAGCAGCGCCTCATCAGCCTTCACGGACCGCTCAGAGGCGGCTGCTATCTTTGCCGAAACCAAGCCCCAGCAGTGGAAAGCGGGACCAGCTCATGCCCACGGCTCCCCAGTTGTCGATCGTGATGCCGATCTACAACGAGCAGGAAGCGCTGCCGCTGACGGTCGAGCGACTGCGACCGATCCTGGACGGGCTCGGCGTCACCTACGAGGTCGTCGGCGTCGACGACGGCAGCACCGACGCGACCCCGGTGCTGATGCAGAAGATCCGCCAGGACTGGCCCGAGTTCCGCATCGTGCGCTTCGCCCGCAACTCGGGGCACCAGGCGGCGCTGGCCGCCGGCATCCACCGGGCCTTCGGCGACTACGTGGTCTCCATCGACGCCGACCTCCAGGACCCGCCCGAGAAGATCCCCGAGATGCTCTCGCTCGCCCGCGAGCAGAACCTCGACATCGTCTACGGCGTGCGCGGGGACCGCGGCACCGACACCTTCTTCAAGCGCCACACGGCCGGCGCGTACTACTGGCTGATGCGCAGGCTGGTCGGCAAGCGGATGCCCAACCAGGCCGGCGACTTCCGGCTGCTCAGCCGGGCCGCGGTCGACGCGCTGAAGGCGCTGCCCGAGCAGCAGCCGGTCTACCGGATGCTCGTGCCGTGGCTGGGCTTCCCCAGCGGCGAGGTCGTCTACGTGCGCGAGGAGCGGGTGGCCGGCAGCACCCACTACCCGCTGTCCAAGATGGTCCGGCTCGCCCTCGACAGCATCACCAACTTCTCCGCCAGCCCGCTGCGGCTGGCCACCTGGCTGGGCCTGCTGAGCTTCCTGGTCTGCATCGGCCTGGCGGTCTACACCACCGTCGAGTACGCGCTCGGGTCGACGGTGCCGGGCTGGTCGTCGCTGTTCATAGGCATGCTCTTCATCGGCGCCGTCCAGCTGGTCTGCGTCGGCCTGCTCGGGGAGTACGTCGGCCGGATCTACTCGGCCGTCCAGGCCCGGCCGGCCTACTTCGTCGGCTACGACTCCGCCGACGACGAGTCGGAGGGGCAGGCCTGATGGCGTCCGCCGGCGGCCCGACGCCGCCCCCCTCGCCGACCGCGTCCGCTCCCGCCGCGTCGCCGGCGAGCGGGTCGACCCGGCGTCAGCTCCCGTCGTTCCTGGTCATCGGCGTCCTCAGCACGCTCTTCTACCTGCTGCTGTTCGTCGTCGCGCGCTGGTTCACCGGCCCGCAGGCCGCCAACCTGATCGCGCTCGCCGTCAGCGCGGTCGCCAACACGGCGGCGAACCGGCGCTTCACCTTCGGGGTCACCGGATCGGAGGGGATGATCCGTCATCAGCTCCAGGGCGCGGTGGCGTTCGTGATAGGACTGGGCCTCAGCGCCGGAGCGCTCGCCCTGCTCGACCTCGCCGTCCCGGACGCGTCCCGGGTGGTGGAGGTCGTCGGTCTGGTGGCCGCGAACGGACTCGCCACGGTGGCCCGGTTCCTGTTGTTGAAGGTGTGGGTCTTCCGGAGCAAGCCGTCCGGGTTGTCCGACAGTTGACGGCGCGCCCCGCGATCGTTCGGGGACGCAGGCTGTCTATATGATTGCCCTTTGTAGCCTACCCGTGCGCTGTTGTGTCGTTTCGGTGGACGGGGGCCCGCCCGGCCCAGAGGGGGGCATTGGCGGAGATCCGACCGAAGGGGCACTCCGCGTGTCGACCGCACAGTCCGAGCTGACCAGAGGAGCTCGGAACCGGCCGCAGCCGGCCGAGCCGGCCGGACCCGTCGGGCCGAGAAGCCGGGCCGGGGCCCGGGGGCCCCGGCGCAACCCGCTCCACCTGGCCCTGGCCCTGCTGCTGTCCTGGCTGGTGCCGGCCGGGCTGGTCGCGGTGCACCTCGGCGTCCTGCTGCTGCCGCTGCTCGTGCTGGCGGTCGCGGCCGTGATCCGCACCGGCGGCGTGCTGCTGGACCGCCTGGTGGTCGCCGGCCTGATCGTGGCCGGCTCGGTGCTCACCCTCGGCCTGCTGTACTCGCTCTGGCCGTGGGGCCTCGCCCCGGTGCCGACCACCGGGGTGATGTTCACCCTGATCTCGGTGGGCGGCTGGCTCGCGCGCCGGCGCCCGCGGCTGCCGCTGCGCTTCCGGGGTTCGGACCTCCTGGTCCTGGGCACCGTCGCGGTGGTCGGGCGCTACCTCCTCCACCCGCTCATGGGGGAGACGGCGGCCGAGCGGGTGGCGCTGTTCGCCACCTCCGAGGACCGGCTCGCACACTTCTCGTTCTTCTCCGGCATCCAGGGCGTCGGCGGCTTCAACTTCCTCCACCAGGAGGCGGCCAAGGCCTACCTGATCCCGCCGTCCGAGGTGACCTACCCGCAGGGCTCGCACTTCCTGCTGGCCTGGGTGGACGCGCTGGTCCACTCCTCCGCCGACCCCGGCGCGATGATCTACACGGTCAACCGCTACTTCCTGTACCTGCTGGTCTGCTACGCGCTGTTCTGCGGCGGGCTGGTCTGGGCCGCCCGCTGGATCGGCGGGCCGCGGCTGCGCGGCTGGCGGTGCACCGCGGTGTGCGCGACCGTCGGCGCCGTCATGCTGGCGACCAACTACCTGGACCTGCTCGCCCACGGCTTCGACTCCACCTTCATCGGGCTCTTCTTCGTGACCCTGACGCTGGCGGTCGCCGTCCGGCCGGCCATGGGGGTGGGCGAGTTCCTGCTGGCCGGCGCCGCCGGCATGATCACGGTCACCTACGCCTACAACATCTACGGCGCGTTCGCCGGGGTCGCGCTGTTCGGCGCGCTCGTCGTGCACCGCCGCAAGTTCGCCGGCCGCTGGTTCTGGGTGATCGGCGCACTGGTGGTGACGCTCGGTGTCGCCGCGCTGCCGAGCGCCCTGTCGCTGATGGGCGACCTGGACGTGGCCAGCGCCTCCAACATGAACGGGCCGTCCGTCAGCGCCGACAACTCGGTGCTGATCGGCGGCGGCCTGCTGGGCCTGCTGGCCGCGGTGATGCCGCGCAACCGCCGCACGGCCACCGGCCAGGCGCACCTGGCGGTGCTGCTCGGCACCGGCGCGCTGCTGAGCGCCTTCGCGCTGTACCAGCTGCACACCATCCAGCGGTACTCCTACTACTTCCACAAGATGACCGGCGTCGGCGTCGTGGTGAGCCTGATCTCGCTCGGCGCGGTCGGCGTCGTGCTGCAGGGCCAGTACCGGGGGAGCACCCGGACGCTGCCGCGGCGGGCCGGCGAGCTGGTCGTCTCCGTCCTGACCGTCGCCACCGCGCTCAGCCTCTTCGCGGGCGTCCAGTGGGGCTTCCTCAGCACCGAGGACAAGCGCGCCGACTGGTACGCCAACCCGCTGGTGGCCTGGGGCCGCGGCGAGTGGCGCAGCGACATGGGCCCCAAGGGCGCCGAGGCGCTGCAGCTCCCCGGTGTGACCGGCCCGGTCGTCTTCCTGGTGGCGAACGACGACTACAAGAACCTCAAGGCGACCTGGCTCGCCGCGCTGCTCAACCGGCGCGGCGGCGACATGGCCGCGCTGTACGACATGCACCCGCACATCGGCATCGGCGGTCCGTCCCCCAAGGAGGAGGACTACCGGAAGTCGGTCGGGAAGCTGAAGGAGTTCATCGCCAAGCTGCCCGCCCCGCCGACGATCGTGACGGCCGACCGCTCCGTGGGCGACCGGATCAAGCACGACCTGGCCGCCCAAGGTGTCAAGGTGACGGTGCTGAGCGATCCTCAGAACCTCTGGACCGAACCGTGGAAGCGCACCTTCCCCGGTGGCTGACGGTCCCGGGAGGGTCACCGAGCATTCACGGTGACCCGCTACTATTCACAGCAATCGCACGGAGGGGGCCGACCGCGTGCGGAGACGGGAGCCCAGGTCGGCCGGTGAACTCGGTGATCATGTGATGAAGAACCCGATCGCCAAGCTGCTCGGGATTCTCCCCCCGGGGGCCCGGCTCGTGGTCGGTGGCACGGTTGTGCTCGGAGCCTCGGCGTACGTCTACATGGCGCTCGTCGGCTACAGCCTCGGCACCGCCGGGGCCGCCCGGGTGACGATGCTCTGGACCGTCGTCATGTCGGTCGGCTGGGGACTGTTCCAGCCGGTCGAGCTGGAGCTGACCAGACTGGTGGCCGCCCGCAAGGTGGCCGGAGCCGGCGCACTGCCGGCCGTCCGGCGGATGCTGCTGCTCGCGCTGGCGATCCTGGCCGGCGCCTGCGGCGTCCTGGCCGCCGCCGCGCGCCCGATCGCCGACCTGCTCTTCGGCGGCGACACCTCGCTCGTGCTGGCGCTCGCCGGCGGCCTGGCCGGCCTCGCGGTGAGCTCGGTCTCCCGCGGCGCCCTGGCCGGCCTCGGCCTGTTCGGCCCCTACGGCACCCAGCTGGCCGTCGACGGCGCCCTGCGGATCGGCCTGGCCGCGCTGACCGCCGTGGCCGGGCTGCACTCGGCGCTGGCCTTCGGCCTGATCCTGGTGGTGGCCCCGGTCGTGGCGGCCCTGATCGGCCTGCGCGGAATCCTGGCCGACCGGGCACCCGGCCCCGAGGTGGCCTGGAAGGAGCTGACCGGCGGCCTGGGCCTGCTGATCGCCTCGGTGATGCTCTCCCAGCTGGTGGTCAACGCCACCGTGGTCTGCGTCCGGCTGCTCGCCCCCAAGCACTCCGAGGCCTCCGACGCGCTGGTGTTCGCGCTCGGCCAGGCCGTGGTGATGGCCCGGGTGCCGCTCTTCGCCTACAGCGCGCTCCAGGCCTCGATGGTCTCGGCGCTCTCCGGCGCGGCCGCGGCGGGGGACCACGGCGAGTTCCGCAAGGTGCTGACCCGGACCACCGCGGTGGTCGCGGCGATGTGCATCGGCGGCGGTCTGCCGGTCATCGCTCTCGGTGCCTGGCTCAACCCGCTGCTCTTCAACGCCAAGGACCTGCTCGGCCCGCTCGACTTCACCTGGCTGGTCCTCGGGACGCTCTGCTACGTCCTGGCCACCGTCTTCGGCCAGGCCCTGATGTCGCGCTCGCAGCACCGCCTCCAGTTGGTGGGCTGGGCCACGGGTTCCGTAGCATTGGTCGCCGTCGCGTGCGCCCCCGGTGCCGTCGGCCTGCGCGCCGAGCTCGCCTACCTGGCCGGTGCGGCGGTCAGCGCCGTGCTGATGCTGTGGGCCCTGTACCGGGCGATGCCCTCCCGTCCCCGCCCGTCCGGCGACGCCCGCCCGCGCCCGGACGGGGACCGGGCGACCGAGCCGCTCCGCACCTCGTGACGGTGAGGACCCGACTGTGACTGGCCGACGACGCCCATGAGCAGCACCGACGACAGACCGACCCAGGCACGCACCGGCGTGCCGATCGCCAAGCATGGAGCCCCTGTGTCCGAGTACGACAACGTCTGGCTGGTGATCCCGGCCTACAACGAAGGCCAGGTGATCGCCGAGGTCGTGGAAGGGGCACGCAAGACCTTCCCCAACATCGTCGTGGTGGACGACGGCTGCACCGACGACACGGCGCAGCACGTCATGACGACCGGTGCGCACCTCGTCCGCCACCCGGTGAACCTCGGCCAGGGTGCCGCGCTGCAGACCGGTCTGAAGTACGCGCTGGAGCAGCAGGGCGCGGAGTACTTCGCGACCTTCGACGCGGACGGCCAGCACCAGACCGGCGACGTCGAGAAGATGGTGGCGCTGCTGCGCCAGGGCGAGGCCGACATCGTGCTCGGCTCCCGCTTCATCGAGCAGACCGGCCAGGTGCCGTGGATCAAGCGCGTGGTGCTGCGGACGGCCGCCGCGGTCAGCCCCACCGCCCGCAAGCTGAAGCTCACCGACGCGCACAACGGTCTGCGCGTCATGAACCGCGAGGCCGCCGGCCGCATCCGGATCACCATGAACGGCATGGCCCACGCTTCGGAGATCGTCTCCTTCCTCGCCGGCTCGGATCTGCGGGTCGCCGAGGTGCCGGTGGACATCCTGTACACCGACTACTCTCGCGCCAAGGGTCAGTCCCTGATCAATGGCGTCAACATCCTCTTCGACATCTCGCTGCGGGAGCGTAACCGCCGATGAACCACCTCTGGATTCAGCTGATCCTCGTCGTGGCCGCCGTGGCCATGGCCCTCCTGTTCGTCCGGCGCTGGGACGCCGCGAACACCAGGGCGTGGAAGCGCATCGCCTTCTCGCTCTTCGTGATCGCGAACATCGTCGCGATCCTGTGGCCGACCGGCGTGACCAAGCTGGCCACCGCGCTGGGCGTGGGCCGCGGCACCGACCTGGTGCTGTACCTGATGGTGATCGGGATGGGCTTCCTGACGCTCAACACCTACCTGCGCTTCCGCTCCCTGGAGAAGAAGATCACCGACCTGGCGCGTACGGTGGCCATCACCGAGGGCATCCGCCACAACAACGACCGCCTCGACGTCCCGGTCAGCTCCGAGCGCTGACCCGGGGCCGCCGGGCGAGGACACCGACGAGAGAACGGGACCCCCGTGCGGGGTACCGTTCCTCTTCGCGTCACCGGGCAGGCGCGCCGGTGCACCGAAGCGCGACCAAGACCAGGAGGTGCGGCGCCGCCATGAGCGTCGATTTCGTCATTCCGTACTACGGCGACCCGGAGTACCTGTTCGCCACCATCGACAGCATCCGGGCGCAGCACCAGGAGGACTGGCGGCTGACGATCGTGGACGACCAGTACCCGGGTTTCCGGGCGCTGGAGTACATCGAGAGCCTGGGCGACGAGCGGATCCGCTACATCCGCAACGAGGAGCGGCTGGGCCCCAACGGGAACACCTACAAGGCCTCGACCCTGGCCGAGCGCGAGTTCGTCTCGATGATGGGCGCCGACGACCTGCTGGAGCCGAACTACCTCGACGTCGTCCTGGAGCGCCTGCGGGCCGACCCGAAGGCGATCGCGGTCCAGCCCGGCGTGCGGGTGATGGACAGCGAGGGCACGATCCTCACCTCGGTCGGCATCGGCGACAAGGTCAAGCGCAAGATCAGCGCCCCGGCCCGCAAGGCCGGCGTGATCGGCGGCGAGGAGGCGGTGAAGAGCCTGCTCTCCGGCAACTGGCTGTACACGCCCTCGCTCACCTACCGCCAGTCCGCCCTGTCGAAGATCCCGTACCGCCCGGACATCGACGCCATCCACGACCTGGCCTTCATGGTCGACATGCTGATGGAGGGCGGCAACCTCCTGGTCGACGAGCGCGAGGTGTTCCGCTACCGCCGCCACCAGGCCAGCGACTCCTCGACCCGGGTCAAGGACGGCAAGCGCTTCGACGAGGAGCTGCACTACTACGCGCTGATCGCCAAGGAGCTGCGCGCCAAGGGCTGGAACGCCGCCGCCCGCTCCGCCGACCTGCACCTGTCCTCGCGCCTGCACGCGCTGATGGTGGCGGCCGGCCGGCTCGGCGCCGGTGACTTCGCGCACGCCGGGGCCATGGTGGGACGGGCCGTCCGTACCGGCTGACCGTCCCGGGCAGCGCCGAAGCAGGCATTCGGCAGCGGCCGGGGGACCGGGCGGCGCCCCCACGACGTCCGTTCGACCGTCGCCACATCCGCGGCACTCCACGAAAGCGACTGACATGACTGATCTGGCTGCCGACCCGGTCGGCGGCTCCACCACGGAGCCGCGCCGGCCGGGCGGTGTGACGACGGACCCGGCCGGCTCGCGGGCCCCGGGCCTGCTGGCCCGGCCCTGGGCCGCCCGTACCGCCGAGGCGGTGGTGTCGGTCGTGGCGGCCTTCGGCTTCGCCCTGCTCTGCACCCGCATCGACGTCAACCCGCTCGCCCGGGTCGGCCAGGTCAGCGGCCTGGCCATGATCCAGAAGTACGCGGCGCTGGTGGGCCTGCCGGTCCTGGCCGTGCTGCTCTACACCGCCTACCGGGGCAGCGTGGCACGCGCCCAGCTCGCCCAGCGGCTGGTCTGCGCCGCCGTCGCGGGCCTGTCCACCGGTGTGGTGGCCGGCGGCATCGCGGTGGCGCTGAACGGCACCCAGTGGGGTCTGGGCGGCCAGGAGGGCGACCCGGGCAACCTCATCGGCATGGCCAACGACATGCTGCGCGGTCAGGGCGTGCCCGGCGTCTACCCGCCCGGGTTCCCGGGGGCCCTGGCGGTCTGGTCGAAGCTCTTCTACGGCGGTGTCGGCGGCGGTGGCTACGCGCTCAAGGACCTCCAGCTGATCTGCAGCGCGCTTGTCGGCCCGATGGCCTACCTGTCCTGGCGGCTGCTGCTGCGGCCGGTCTGGGCCCTGCTGATCGCGGTCCCGTCGGCGATCCTCTTCCTCGACCCGATCCGCCCGTACAGCCACGTCACCATGATCGTGATGGTGCCGATGCTGGCGGGCGCCCTGCGCGAGCTGCGCCGCGCCCACGAGCTGTCGACCCGCTCGGTCGTGCTCCGCGCCCTGAGCTTCGGCGGCTCCTTCGGCGTGATGTTCCTCTGGTACAACGGCTGGTTCGTCTGGGCGGCCCCCGGGGTCTTCGTCCTGACCATGTTCGTCGTGCCGTGGCGCCAGGGCGCCGCGCGGCTCAAGCGGGCCCTGCTGTTCCTCGGCGTGACGGTGCTGAGCGCCGGCGTCATCGCCTCGCCGCTGCTGTACCAGCTGGTCAAGCTGGGCGCGCAGGCCAAGGACCGGTACGCCTACCTGCCGGTCTACATCGACCCGGCGTACATCATGGGCTGGGCCTCGGACCGCTCCGGCCGCCTCACCTACCACGACTGGCCCTGGCGCGGCGAGCTCGCCGGCCAGAGCGCCTACACGCTGCTGCTGCTGGCCGGCGCGGCGCTGGCGCTGGGCCTCGGCCTGCGCAGCATCGCGGTCCGGACGGTCGCGGCGACCCTGATCGGCGCCTGGCTGCTGCGCTTCTGGTTCGCCTCGCACCTGGCCCAGGACAAGGCGATCCAGCTCTACCCGCGCACCACCTGGATCATCCTGTACGCCCTGATGATCCTCGCCGTGCTCGGCCTGATGTTCGCCGTGCAGCGCGGGGCGACCTGGGCGCGCACGCTGCAGCGGGTCGAGGACGGCAAGCCGGTCGCGGGGGCGATCCGCCCGGCGGTCACCGGCCGGATGGTCGCGGGCGTGGTCTGTGCGCTCGCGCTGTTCGCCACCATGGGTGCCTCCTGGTCGGCCGACCGCTACATGCCGACCACCGACCCGAAGGCCATCCCGGACGGCAAGTCGGAGGTCATCGACATGGGCGCCGACGCCTGGCGCGCGCACATCCTGGTGAACCGCAACGGCAAGTGCCCCAAGTACGACCCGGCCGGTCCGACGGACTGCGCGCCGGTGAACTACAAGCTCAAGGAGTACAACAACGAGCCCGACAAGGGGCAGCTGTGGTGCGCCAACGTGAAGGCCGAGGAATGGGCCCTGGTCTGCGGCTCCAAGCGCCCCTGGTAGCGGAGCGGACCGGCTGAGCGGCCCCGGCGTGGTGCGGACCACGCCGGGGCCGATTGGCATCCGGGCTGCTCCCTGTGGCAGTATGTCCAAGTTGCTCGGTTGAGTGCCGATGCTGCGCGCCTCCCGCCGGGAGGACTGGAAGCGAGTCCCAAGTACTCGTCGTTCCCGTGATGGCCGTTCATGTGTTCACGTGAAGTGTGTGAATGCAGTGGTGTGAAGTCGACACCGCGGCAGCTGCGGGGCGGACGTACGGGAATCTTCCGGGAAGCGTGGGCGGGGCCTCGACCCGGCGCCTGGTGGGTGCAAGACCTCACCGACTCACAGCGAGAACACCGAGAAGAGGACACACTCTTCCGGTTTTTTGCAAGCGGGAGTGCGACACGCCCGACCGCGTGGGTCGGAGGTAACCACCCAGGGGTGCCACCGGACACAGTCCACCCGGACGAATCCGGCCGCAGAAGCAGCAGACGACACAAAGGACTACTGAGTAGCCATGGCGGGACAGAAGATCCGCATCCGGCTCAAGGCCTACGACCACGAGGTCATCGACTCCTCGGCGAAGAAGATCGTCGAGACGGTGATCCGTACTGGTGCGCAGGTCGCGGGCCCGGTGCCGCTGCCCACTGAGAAGAACGTGTACTGCGTCATCCGCTCGCCGCACAAGTACAAGGACTCGCGCGAGCACTTCGAGATGCGTACTCACAAGCGTCTGATCGACATCCTCGACCCCACGCCGAAGACGGTTGACTCGCTGATGCGTCTCGACCTGCCGGCCGGTGTCGACATCGAGATCAAGCTCTGAGAGGCGCACCGAAGATGGCTAAGCAGATTAAGGGCATCCTGGGCGAGAAGCTCGGCATGACCCAGGTCTGGGACGAGAACAACCGGATCGTTCCGGTGACCGTCGTCAAGGCCGGGCCGAATGTCGTGACCCAGGTCCACACCGCCGACAGCCCGGCCGGCTACGACGCCGTCCAGATCGGCTTCGGCGAGATCGACCCCCGCAAGGTGAACAAGCCCCTCGCGGGCCACTTCGCCAAGGCCGGTGTCACCCCGCGCCGCCACCTGGTCGAGCTGCGTACCTCGGACGCGTCCGAGTACACCCTGGGCCAGGAGATCACCGCCGAGCTGTTCGAGGCGGGTGTCAAGGTCGACGTGACCGGCACCTCCAAGGGCAAGGGCTTCGCCGGTGTCATGAAGCGTCACAACTTCAAGGGTCTCGGCGCCGGCCACGGCACCCAGCGCAAGCACCGTTCGCCCGGTTCCATCGGTGGCTGCGCCACCCCGGGCCGCGTGTTCAAGGGCCTGCGCATGGCCGGTCGGATGGGTCACGAGCGTGTGACCACCCAGAACCTGACCGTGCACGCGGTCGACGCGGAGAAGGGCCTGCTGCTCATCAAGGGCGCCGTCCCGGGCCCGAACGGCGGCCTCGTCCTCGTCCGCACCGCGGCGAAGGGGCTGTGAGGAAATGAGCACCATTGACATCCTGTCGCCGGCTGGCGACAAGACCGGCAGCCTCGAGCTGCCGGCCGAGATCTTCGACGCGAAGGTCAGCGTTCCGCTGATGCACCAGGTCGTCGTGGCGCAGCTCGCTGCGGCCCGTCAGGGCACCCACAAGACCAAGACTCGTGGCGAGGTCCGCGGTGGCGGCAAGAAGCCGTACCGCCAGAAGGGCACCGGCCGCGCCCGTCAGGGCTCGACCCGTGCGCCGCAGTTCGCCGGCGGTGGCGTCGTGCACGGTCCCGTGCCGCGCGACTACTCGCAGCGGACCCCGAAGAAGATGATCGCCGCCGCCCTGCGCGGTGCGCTCACCGACCGGGCCCGCCACAACCGCATCCACGTCGTCACCGGCGTGACCGCGACCGAGGCGCCGTCGACCAAGGCCGCCAAGAGCCTGTTCGGCAAGATCACCGACCGCAAGAACGTCCTCCTGGTCGTCGAGCGTGCGGACGAGCTGGGCCTCAAGTCCGCTCGCAACCTGCCGAACGTGCACATCCTGGACGCCGGTCAGCTGAACACCTACGACGTGCTCGTCTCCGACGATGTGGTCTTCACCCAGGCCGCCTTCGAGCGTTTCGTGGCCGGTCCGGCCGCGTCCGCCAAGGCCGTTGCCGCTGAGGGCGAGCTCGAAGGGAGCGCCGCCTGATGAGCGACGTTACGAGCAAGACGTTCACGGACCCCCGTGACGTCCTGGTGAAGCCGGTCATCTCCGAGAAGAGCTACAGCCTTCTCGACGAGAACAAGTACACGTTCATCGTGTCGCCGGGCGCCAACAAGACCCAGATCAAGCAGGCCGTCGAGGCGGTCTTCTCGGTCAAGGTCGAGGCTGTCAACACGATCAACCGTCAGGGCAAGCGCAAGCGCTCCAAGACGGGCTTTGGCAAGCGCAAGGACACCAAGCGCGCCATCGTGACGCTGGCCGAGGGCAACCGCATCGACATCTTCGGTGGTCCGGTCTCCTGAATAGGGAGATCGTGATCGTCGATTAGGACGAGGACGAGAGAGCCAAATGGGCATCCGCAAGTACAAGCCGACTACGCCGGGCCGTCGTGGCTCCAGCGTGGCCGACTTCGTAGAAATCACGCGGTCCACGCCGGAGAAGTCGCTGGTTCGCCCCCTGCACAGCAAGGGCGGCCGTAACAACGCCGGTCGTGTCACCGCTCGCCACCAGGGTGGCGGTCACAAGCGCGCCTACCGCGTGATCGACTTCCGTCGTCACGACAAGGACGGCGTGCCGGCCAAGGTCGCGCACATCGAGTACGACCCGAACCGCACCGCGCGCATCGCGCTCCTGCACTACGCGGACGGCGAGAAGCGCTACATCATCGCTCCGCGCGGCATCACGCAGGGTGACCGGATCGAGAACGGCCCCGCGGCCGACATCAAGCCGGGCAACAACCTGCCGCTGCGCAACATCCCGGTCGGTACCACCATCCACGCGGTGGAGCTGCGTCCCGGCGGCGGTGCCAAGCTGGCCCGCTCGGCCGGCTCCGGCATCCAGCTGCTGGCGCGTGAGGGCAAGATGGCGCACCTGCGCATGCCCTCCGGTGAGATCCGCCTGGTGGACGCGCGCTGCCGCGCCACCGTCGGTGAGGTCGGCAACGCCGAGCAGTCGAACATCAACTGGGGCAAGGCCGGCCGTATGCGCTGGAAGGGCGTTCGCCCGACCGTGCGTGGTGTGGCCATGAACCCGATCGACCACCCGCACGGTGGTGGTGAGGGTAAGACCTCCGGTGGTCGCCACCCGGTCTCGCCGTGGGGTAAGCCCGAGGGCCGTACCCGTCGCCCGAACAAGGCGTCGGACAAGCTCATCGTGCGCCGCCGCAAGACCAACAAGAAGCGCTAGGAGCAGGTCAGATGCCGCGCAGCCTCAAGAAGGGCCCCTTCATCGACGGCCACCTCATCAAGAAGGTGGACGCTCAGAACGAGGCGGGTACCCAGAACGTCATCAAGACCTGGTCCCGTCGCTCCGTGATCTCCCCGAGCATGCTCGGCCACACGATCGCGGTTCACGATGGTCGCAAGCACGTCCCGGTGTTCGTCACCGAGTCGATGGTCGGCCACAAGCTGGGCGAGTTCGCTCCGACCCGCACCTTCCGCGGCCACGTCAAGGACGACCGCAAGTCGAAGCGTCGCTAGTCGCCTGAGCTTCACCGCCAGAACGACTCAATGACTTACTCCATTAAGGGGACAACCATGGAAGCCAGGGCCCAGGCGCGGTACATCCGCGTCACGCCCATGAAGGCCCGCCGCGTGGTGGACCTCATCCGTGGCCTGAACGCCACGGAGGCCCAGGCCGTCCTGCGTTTCGCTCCGCAGGCCGCCACCGTGCCGGTCGGCAAGGTGCTCGACAGCGCCATCGCCAACGCCGCGCACAACTACAACCACTCCAACGTGGACGACCTCTACATCTCTGAGGCGTACGTTGACGAGGGCCCGACCCTGAAGCGGTTCCGTCCGCGCGCCCAGGGCCGTGCCTACCGGATCCGCAAGCGGACCAGCCACATCACCGTGGTCGTCAGCAGCAAGGAAGGGACCCGGTAATGGGCCAGAAGGTTAACCCGCACGGGTTCCGCCTCGGCATCAGCACGGACTTCAAGTCCCGCTGGTACGCCGACAAGCTGTACAAGGACTACGTCAAGGAAGACGTCGCCATTCGTCGCATGATGACGAAGGGCATGGAGCGCGCCGGCATCTCCAAGGTCGAGATCGAGCGCACCCGCGACCGCGTCCGCGTTGACATCCACACCGCTCGCCCCGGCATCGTCATCGGCCGCCGTGGCACCGAGGCCGACCGCATCCGCGGCGACCTCGAGAAGCTGACCGGCAAGCAGGTCCAGCTGAACATCCTCGAGGTCAAGAACCCCGAGCTGGACGCCCAGCTCGTGGCTCAGGGCGTCGCGGAGCAGCTGTCCTCCCGCGTCTCCTTCCGTCGTGCCATGCGCAAGTCGATGCAGGGCACCATGAAGTCCGGCGCCAAGGGCATCAAGGTCCAGTGCTCCGGTCGTCTCGGCGGCGCCGAGATGAGCCGTTCGGAGTTCTACCGCGAGGGCCGTGTGCCGCTGCACACCCTGCGCGCGAACGTCGACTACGGCTTCTTCGAGGCCAAGACGACCTTCGGCCGCATCGGCGTGAAGGTCTGGATCTACAAGGGCGACGTCAAGAACATCGCCGAGGTCCGCGCTGAGAACGCCGCTGCCCGCTCGGGCAACCGCCCGGCCCGTCCCGAGGGTGGTCGTCCCGCCCGCGGTGGCGAGCGCCGTGGTGGCGAGCGCGGTGGCCGTGGCCGTCGTCCCGCCGCCGAGGCCCCCGCGGCCCCGGTGACCGAGGCTCCGGCTGCTGAGAACACCGGAACGGAGGCCTGACCCCAATGCTGATCCCCCGTCGGGTCAAGCACCGCAAGCAGCACCACCCGAAGCGCCGCGGCGCTGCCAAGGGTGGCACCGAGCTGGCGTTCGGCCAGTTCGGCATCCAGGCCGTGACCCCGGCCTACGTGACGAACCGTCAGATCGAGTCCGCTCGTATCGCGATCACCCGTCACATCCGCCGTGGCGGCAAGGTCTGGATCAACATCTACCCGGACCGCCCGCTCACCAAGAAGCCGGCCGAGACCCGCATGGGTTCCGGTAAGGGTTCGCCGGAGTGGTGGATCGCGAACGTGCACCCGGGTCGGGTCATGTTCGAGCTGTCGTACCCGAACGAGAAGGTTGCTCGTGAGGCGCTCACCCGCGCTGCTCACAAGCTTCCGATGAAGTGCCGGATCGTCCGGCGCGAGGACGGTGAGAGCTGATGTCGGCCGCTACCAAGGCTGCTGACCTCCGCCAGCTGGACAACGAGGCTCTCGTTGCCAAGCTGCGTGAGGCCAAGGAGGAGCTGTTCAACCTCCGCTTCCAGGCGGCGACCGGGCAGCTCGACAACCACGGACGGCTGAAGCTCGTTCGTAAGGACATCGCGCGGATCTACACCCTGATGCGCGAGCGCGAGCTGGGCATCGAGACGGTGGAGAACGCCTGATGACTGAGAACACCAACGAGACGCGCGGTTTCCGCAAGACCCGTGAGGGTCTCGTCGTCAGCGACAAGATGGACAAGACCGTCGTCGTCGCCGTCGAGGACCGCGTCAAGCACGCTCTGTACGGCAAGGTCATCCGCCGTACGAACAAGCTGAAGGCGCACGACGAGCAGAACGCGTGCGGCATCGGTGACCGGGTCCTCCTCGCGGAGACCCGCCCGCTGTCCGCGACGAAGCGCTGGCGCGTCGTCGAGATCCTCGAGAAGGCCAAGTAACGAAGCCGATGAGGTACGGCCGTATGTGCACCGGGTCCCCCGTGGACGCCGGTGTGAGCAGCGGCCGGCCCGTCGACTCTCGTTGACGATCAGGAGAAAGCTGTGATCCAGCAGGAGTCGCGACTGCGGGTCGCCGACAACACTGGTGCCAAGGAGATCCTTTGCATCCGTGTTCTCGGTGGCTCCGGTCGCCGCTACGCCGGTATCGGGGACGTCATCGTCGCGACCGTCAAGGACGCGATCCCCGGTGGTTCGGTGAAGAAGGGTGACGTCGTCAAGTGCGTCGTCGTCCGCACCGTCAAGGAGCGTCGTCGTCCGGATGGCTCGTACATCCGCTTCGACGAGAACGCCGCGGTCGTTCTGAAGAACACCGAGGGTGACCCTCGCGGCACCCGCATCTTCGGCCCGGTCGGCCGTGAGCTGCGCGACAAGAAGTTCATGAAGATCATCTCGCTTGCGCCGGAGGTGCTCTAACTCATGGCGAACAGCATGAAGATCAAGAAGGGTGACCTGGTCCAGGTCATCACCGGCAAGGACCGCGGCAAGCAGGGCAAGGTCATCCAGGCCCTCCCCGCCGAGAACAAGGTCCTGGTCGAGGGTGTCAACCGGGTCAAGAAGCACACCAAGCCGGGCCCGGGCACCCAGGGTGGCATTGTCACCGTCGAGGCCCCGGTGCACGTCTCCAACGTCCAGCTGGTCGTGGAGAAGGACGGCAAGAAGGTCGTCACCCGCGTTGGCTACCGCTTCGACGACGAGGGCAACAAGATCCGCGTTGCCAAGCGAACCGGTGAGGACATCTGATGTCTGAGACGTCTGTTGAGAAGGTGACCCCCCGTCTCAAGGAGCGTTACAACTCCGAGATCAAGGGTCAGCTGCAGGAGCAGTTCTCGTACGAGAACGTCATGCTGACGCCCGGCCTGGTCAAGGTCGTCGTCAACATGGGTGTCGGCGAGGCCGCCCGTGACAGCAAGCTGATCGAGGGCGCGATCCGCGACCTGACCGCGATCACCGGTCAGAAGCCGGCCGTGACCAAGGCTCGCAAGTCCATCGCGCAGTTCAAGCTGCGCGAGGGCCAGCCGATCGGCACCCACGTCACCCTCCGTGGTGACCGCATGTGGGAGTTCCTGGACCGTCTGGTGTCGCTGGCCCTGCCGCGTATCCGTGACTTCCGTGGCCTCTCCCCGAAGCAGTTCGACGGCCGTGGCAACTACACCTTCGGTCTGACCGAGCAGGTTATGTTCCACGAGATCGACCAGGACAAGGTCGACCGTCAGCGCGGTATGGACATCACCGTCGTGACCACCGCTCAGACCGACGACGAGGGCCGGGCGCTCCTGCGCGCCCTGGGCTTCCCGTTCAAGGAGGCGTGAGCCAATGGCGAAGAAGTCCCTCATCGCGAAGGCCGAGCGGAAGCCGAAGTTCGGCGTCCGGGCCTACACCCGGTGCCAGCGCTGCGGTCGTCCGCACTCGGTGTACCGCAAGTTCGGCCTCTGCCGTGTCTGCCTCCGTGAGATGGCGCACCGCGGCGAGCTGCCGGGCGTGACCAAGAGCTCCTGGTAGTCCAGGCAGTTCTAGTCAGCTAGCGAAGCAGAGGTGCCCGACCCCACATCGCCCGTTTTTGGGCTCCCGTACGGAATCCCGTAAGGTAGTGGGGTCGGGCCCCCTGTCACGGCCGTCCCATGGCGGCAGGTGATCCTCTTCGGAGGGCTCGCACCCAGTCTTACTACGTCGTAGGTCCCCTGCGCCTGTGCCCCGTACTCCACCGGAGTGCGGGGGACCTTGTGCGGAGAAACCACGGCGAGAGAGGCCTGAGGCCATCATGACCATGACCGACCCCATCGCAGACATGCTCACGCGTCTGCGTAACGCTAACTCGGCGTACCACGACTCCGTGGCGATGCCGGCCAGCAAGATCAAGGCGCACGTCGCCGAGATCCTGCAGCAGGAGGGGTACATCTCCTCCTACAAGGTTGAGGAGCCCGCTGAGGGCGAGGTCGGCAAGAAGCTGACCATCGAGCTCAAGTTCGGCCCCAACCGTGAGCGCTCGATCGCTGGCATCAAGCGGATCAGCAAGCCGGGCCTGCGGGTCTACGCAAAGTCCACCAACCTGCCGAAGGTCCTCGGCGGCCTGGGCGTGGCGATCATCTCCACGTCCTCGGGTCTCCTCACGGACAAGCAGGCTGCCAAGAAGGGCGTAGGCGGAGAAGTTCTCGCCTACGTCTGGTAATTCGGGAAACGGAGGTACAGCAATGTCGCGCATTGGACGGCTGCCCATCCCGGTTCCCGCCGGCGTGGACGTCACCATCGATGGCCAGGCGGTCTCGGTGAAGGGCCCCAAGGGCTCCCTCACCCACGTTGTCGCCGCGCCGATCGAGATCGGCAAGGGCGAGGACGGCACTCTGGCTGTCACCCGCCCCAACGACGAGCGTCAGTCGAAGGCCCTGCACGGCCTGACCCGCACGCTGGTGGCGAACATGATCACCGGCGTGACCGCGGGCTACCGCAAGTCGCTGGAGATCAGCGGTGTTGGTTACCGAGTCGCTGCGAAGGGCTCCTCCATGGAGTTCCAGCTCGGCTACAGCCACCCGATCCTGGTCGAGGCCCCGGAGGGCATCTCCTTCGTGGTCGAGTCGCCCACCAAGTTCCACGTGGACGGCATCGACAAGCAGAAGGTCGGCGAGGTCGCCGCGAAGATCCGCAAGCTGCGCAAGCCCGACCCGTACAAGGCCAAGGGCGTCAAGTACGCGGGCGAGGTCATCCGCCGCAAGGTCGGAAAGAGTGGTAAGTAAGCGATGAGCGTCTCTGTCAAGATCGGCAAGGGCAACGCCTACAAGAGCGCCGCTCGCAAGCGCCGCGCGATCCGCGTTCGCAAGCGCGTCGTCGGCACCGAGGTGCGTCCGCGCCTCGTCGTGACGCGCTCGAACCGTCACATGGTCGCCCAGGTCATCGACGACGCCAAGGGTCACACCCTGGCGTCGGCGTCCACCCTCGACGTGTCCATCAAGGGCGCCGAGGGCGACAAGACCGAGCTGGCCAAGAAGGTCGGGAGCCTGGTCGCCGAGCGCGCCAAGGCCGCCGGCATCGAGTCGGTCGTCTTCGACCGCGCGGGCAACCGGTACGCCGGCCGCATCGCCGCTCTGGCCGATGCTGCCCGTGAGGCCGGGCTCGACTTCTAAGCCGCTCGTCGGCTCAGTCGACGGACGTAATCGAGAGAGGTAATTCCAATGGCTGGACCCCAGCGCCGCGGTAGCGGCGCCGGCGGCGGCACCGGCGGTGGCGAGCGGCGCGACCGTAAGCGTGACGACCGGGGTAACGCCCCCGCCGTCGAGAAGACCGCTTACGTCGAGCGCGTCGTTGCGATCAACCGTGTCGCCAAGGTTGTCAAGGGTGGTCGTCGTTTCAGCTTCACCGCGCTGGTCGTGGTGGGCGACGGTGACGGCACCGTGGGTGTCGGTTACGGGAAGGCGAAGGAGGTTCCGGCCGCCATCGCCAAGGGTGTTGAGGAGGCCAAGAAGAACTTCTTCAAGGTCCCCCGTATCCAGGGCACCATCCCGCACCCCATTCAGGGCGAGAAGGCCGCCGGCGTCGTGCTGCTGAAGCCGGCCGCCCCCGGTACCGGTGTTATCGCCGGTGGCCCGGTGCGCGCCGTCCTGGAGTGCGCCGGCATCCACGACATCCTGTCGAAGTCGCTCGGCTCGGACAACGCGATCAACATCGTGCACGCCACCGTGGCTGCTCTGAAGGGCCTCGTGCGCCCCGAGGAGATCGCCGCCCGTCGTGGCCTGCCGCTGGAGGACGTGGCCCCCGCCGCTCTGCTGCGGGCGCGTGCTGCAGGGGTGAGCGCCTGATGGCTCGCCTGAAGATCACGCAGACCAAGTCGTACATCGGCAGCAAGCAGAACCACCGTGACACCCTGCGTTCGCTTGGTCTCAAGCGCATGCACGACGTCGTGGTGAAGGAGGACCGTCCCGAGATCCGCGGGATGGCCCACACGGTCCGTCACCTCGTGACGGTTGAGGAGGTGGACTGATCATGGGCGACAACCCGATCAAGATCCACAACCTGCGGCCCGCCCCGGGTGCCAAGACCGAGAAGATCCGTGTGGGTCGTGGTGAAGGCTCCAAGGGTAAGACCGCCGGTCGTGGTACCAAGGGCACCAAGGCCCGCTACCAGGTTCCGCAGCGCTTCGAGGGTGGCCAGATGCCGCTCCACATGCGTCTGCCGAAGCTGAAGGGCTTCAAGAACCCGTTCAAGATCACGTTCCAGGTCGTCAACCTCGACAAGCTGGCCGAGCTCTACCCGCAGGGTGGCGAGGTCACGGTCGAGGACCTGGTCGCCAAGGGCGCGGTTCGCAAGAACTCCCTCGTCAAGGTGCTCGGCACCGGCGAGATCTCGGTTGCGCTGCAGGTGACGGTCGACGCCGTCTCCGGCTCCGCCGCCGAGAAGATCACCGCCGCCGGCGGTACCGTCACCGAGCTCGTCTGAGCCCGCTGACCTTCCGCGAGCCCCGCACCGCCCTTTCCGGGCGGTGCGGGGCTCGCGCCTTTCCGGGCCCGGGCGGGTCGTGTTCCGCACGCCAACCGTCCGCGCCTCGCCGCGGCGCGTTCCCGCGTCCCTTCGCGTTCCTTCCCGCGCCATTCCCCGGCCGCGGCGGCGCGCCGGCCGGGCCGCGTTCCCGGGCGGCCGGGGCCCTCGTTCTTTTGTGTGGCAAACCCGGGCATCCCGTACCCCGTGAGTGGGGGAGGGGCCGTACGCGCTTCTTTCGAGTGGCCGCGCACTGTTAGAGTCCGTGGAGTTCCCTTGTAGGCTGCGCGTAGGCTCGCCTGTGCCGTCTGTACGGGGGCCCGAACCGCAAACTCCCCAATTCAGGACCGACCCTCCCGCCGACGACGCGCGGGAGGCGCAGGAGGCACCGTGCTCAGTGCGTTCGCGCGGGCGTTCCAGACGCCCGACCTGCGCAAGAAGCTGCTGTTCACGCTGGGCATCATGGTGCTGTTCCGGCTGGGATCGCACATCCCGGTACCCGGGGTGGATTTCCAGGCCGTCAACGCCTGTGTGAAGGAGACCAAGAACAGCGGCCTGTTCGGGCTCGTCAACCTGTTCAGCGGTGGCGCGCTCCTCCAGCTGACGATTTTCGCGCTCGGCATCATGCCGTACATCACGGCCAGCATCATCCTCCAGCTCCTCACCGTCGTGATCCCGCGACTCGAGGCGCTGAAGAAGGAGGGTCAGGCCGGGACCGCCAAGATCACCCAGTACACCCGCTACCTGACCATCGCGCTCGCCGTGCTCCAGGGCACCGGCATCGTCGCGACGGCCTCCAGCGGCGCGCTGTTCTCGGGCTGCCCGTACGCGAACCAGATCGTGCCGGACACCGGCGTGTTCCGGATCGCCGTCATGGTGCTCACCATGACCGCCGGCACCACCGTGATCATGTGGCTCGGCGAGCTGATCACCGACCGCGGCATCGGCAACGGCATGTCGCTGCTGATCTTCACCTCGATCGCGGCGCAGTTCCCGTCCTCGATGTGGGCGATCAAGCAGTCCGGCACCATCGGCGACGGCTGGGTCGAGTTCCTCTCCGTGGTCGCGGTCGGCATCATCGTTGTGATGCTGGTCATCTTCGTGGAACAGGCCCAGCGCCGGATCCCGGTCCAGTACGCGAAGCGGATGATCGGCCGGCGCGCGTTCGGCGGCACCTCGACCTACATCCCGCTCAAGGTGAACCAGGCGGGTGTCATCCCGGTCATCTTCGCCTCGTCGCTGCTGTACATCCCCGCCCTGGTGGTGCAGCTGACCAACAGCCAGGCCGGCTGGGCGGTGTGGATCCGGACGAACTTCGTCAAGGGTGACCACCCGATCTACATGGCCACCTACTTCCTGCTGATCGTCTTCTTCGCCTTCTTCTACGTCGCGATCTCCTTCAACCCCGAAGAAGTTGCCGACAATATGAAGAAGTATGGTGGGTTCATCCCGGGTATCCGGGCCGGCCGGCCGACGGCCGAGTACCTGAACTACGTGCTCACCCGAATCACGTGGCCGGGTTCGCTCTACCTGGGCCTGATCGCGTTGATCCCGATGATCGCCCTGGTCGCCTTCGGACAGCAGACCAACTTCCCGTTCGGCGGCACCAGCGTGCTCATCGTCGTCGGCGTCGGACTCGAAACTGTGAAGCAGATCGAGAGCCAGCTCCAGCAGCGCAATTACGAAGGGTTCCTCCGCTGATGCGTATCGTCCTCGTCGGGCCTCCCGGGGCCGGGAAGGGTACTCAGGCGCACCTGCTCGCCAAGACCCTGTCCATCCCCCACATCTCCACCGGTGACCTGTTCCGCGCCAACATCGGTCAGGGCACCCCGCTGGGGCTCGAGGCCAAGAGCTACATGGACGCGGGTCGCCTGGTGCCGGACGAGGTCACCATCGGGATGGCCAAGGACCGCATGCTCCAGGCGGACGCCGCCAACGGCTTCCTGCTCGACGGCTTCCCGCGCAACCTCGGCCAGGCCAAGGCGCTGGACGAGTTCCTCGCCGAGCAGGGCATCAAGCTCGACGGCGTGCTGGACCTGGAGGTCCCCGAGGAGGAGGTCGTCAAGCGCATCGCCGGCCGTCGCCTCTGCCGCAACGACGGTGGTCACGTCTTCCACGTCGACTACAACCCGTCGAAGGCCGAGGGCGTCTGCGACGAGTGCGGCGGCGAGCTGTACCAGCGCTCGGACGACACCGAGGAGAAGGTGCGCACGCGCCTGGAGGTCTACCACACGGAGACCGAGCCGATCATCGACTACTACCGTCAGCAGGGCCTGGTGGAGGTCATCCCGGCCCTCGGCAAGGTGGACGAGGTCACCCAGCGCGCGATCGAGGCGCTGAAGCAGGACAGCTGAGTCATATCGACGTTCGTACGGCCGCGCACGCCCGCTCCGGGGCGGCGCGGCCGTACGGCGTCGTACGGTGGAACGAGTGCACGGCCGCCCGGCAAGGACCGGGCGGGAACCCAAGGAAGGCGTTACCAGATGGTGGAGATCAAGACCCCCGAGCAGATCGCGAAGATGCGAGCGGCCGGGCTGGTCGTCGCCGAGGCGCTGAAGGCCTGCCGCGAGGCGGTCGCTCCGGGGGTGACCACCCAGGAGCTCAACGACGTCGCGGACAAGGTCATCACCGAGCACGGCGCCACCTCGAACTTCCGCGCCCACCACGGCGGCCTCTGGTTCCCGGGCGTGATCTGCGCCTCGGTGAACAACGAGGTCGTCCACGGCATCCCCGGCGAGCGGGTGCTGCAGGAGGGCGACGTCATCTCGATCGACTGCGGCGCCATCCTGGACGGCTGGCACGGCGACGCGGCGATCACCGTCGCGGTCGGCGAGGTCCGCCCCGAGGTCGAGATGCTGAGCCGGGTCACCGAGGGCTCGATGTGGGCCGGCATCGCCCAGATGAAGAAGAGCAACCGCCTGGTCGACGTCTCCAAGGCGATCGAGGGCTTCATCCGGCGCCAGCCGCTGCCGCCCAAGGGCAAGTGGGGGATCACCGAGGGCTACGGCGGCCACGGCATCGGCACCGCGATGCACATGGAGCCGCACGTGCTGAACTACGTCGAGCGCGGCCGCGGCAAGGGCCCCAAGCTGGTCCCCGGCACCGTGCTGGCGATCGAGCCGATGGTCTCGCTCGGCACCCCGCACACCACGGTGCTGGAGGACGAGTGGACCGTCGTCACCAACGACGGCACCTGGGCCTCGCACTGGGAGCACTCGGTCGCGGTCACGGAGCAGGGCCCGCTGGTGCTGACCGCCTTCGACGGCGGCAAGGCCGAGCTCGCGAAGCTGGGCGTCACCGCGGCCCCGGACCCGCTGGTCTGACCGCGGTCCCGCCGCCGGCCCGATGGCCGGCGCCCCGGCCTGACCGCCGGCGCGGCCGAGCGCCGCTGAGAACGGACCGGAGCCCTGGAGGTTTGGACCTCCAGGGCTTTTGTCCTACTTTTATCGGCTGGCAGTGGCTGTTGCCGTTGGACTGGCTTCGAGCGAGCAGGAGAGAGCAGTGCTCAAGGGATTCCGCGACTTCATGATGCGCGGCAACGTCGTCGACATGGCGGTCGGTGTGGTGATCGGTGCCGCCTTCACCGGGGTGGTGACCGGCTTCGTCTCCGCCTTCCTCACCCCGCTGGTCGGCGTGGTGGTCGGCGCGGCCGGCGACTTCAGCTCGTACAAGGCCACCGTGGCCGGCGTCACGTTCCCGTACGGGCAGTTCCTGAACGTGCTGATCGCCTTCTTCATGACCGCCGCGGTGCTGTACTTCTGCATCGTGCTGCCGGTCACCAAGGCCACCGCCCGGTACATGCCGAAGAAGCCGAAGACCCCGAAGCGCCCCTGCCCCGAGTGCCTGACGGACATCCCGGAGGCGGCCCGCCGCTGCTCGGCCTGCACCGCCCACGTCGAACCGCTGACCGTGGCGGCGCAGCGCTGATTCGGGTGCCCCCGGTTTTGGTCCATCCCGTGCACTGGCGTAGGATGGACCGTCGGCTCACTCGTAGCGTGCTTCAGCACGCCCTCTTCCCCTCCGGGGGGCGGGGTGGACCCAGGTTCGCACGAGCGTTCCGCATACGGTAGCCGGTCCCGGAAGGTGGATCTCGCAGTTCATGGCTAAGAAGCAAGGCGCCATTGAGATCGAGGGCACCGTGATCGAGTCTCTTCCGAACGCGATGTTCAAGGTCGAGCTGCAGAACGGTCACAAGGTCCTCGCGCACATCAGTGGCAAGATGCGCATGCACTACATCCGCATCCTGCCGGACGACCGGGTCGTGGTGGAGCTCAGCCCCTACGACCTCACGCGCGGCCGGATCGTCTACCGCTACAAGTAAAGAACCACCGCCTGACGGCGGTGGCGTCAGATCTAGACCCGGAGAACCTGAGACATGAAGGTCAAGCCGAGCGTCAAGAAGATCTGCGACAAGTGCAAGGTGATCCGCCGTCACGGCCGGGTCATGGTGATCTGCGACAACCTGCGCCACAAGCAGCGCCAGGGCTGATCTCTCCCCAGCATTTCTCGTAGTACTTCGCGCGACGCGAAAACGTCATAAGCGGGCTGCCCGATCCCCCTCTCGCAGGGCGGACTGCCGCCCCCGGTCAGAGGCCGGGGCTCCCTCACCGTGAGGTGTCGGAGTAGGTAGCACGCAAGACCTCTGAAGAACCACAGGAGCCTTGAATGGCACGCCTCGCCGGCGTTGATCTCCCCCGTGAGAAGCGGATCGAGATCGCCCTCACCTACGTGTACGGCATCGGCCGTACCCGCGCCCAGCAGACCCTGGCCGAGACCGGCGTCAACCCGGATGTCCGCGTTCGCGACATCTCCGAGGACGACCTCGTCAAGCTGAGCCAGTACATCGACGCCAACTTCACGGTCGAGGGTGACCTCCGCCGCGAGGTGGCCGCCGACATCCGCCGCAAGGTCGAGATCGGCTGCTACGAGGGTCTGCGTCACCGCCGCGGCCTGCCGGTCCGCGGCCAGCGCACCCACACCAACGCGCGTACCCGCAAGGGCCCGCGTCGCGCGATCGCCGGTAAGAAGAAGCCGGGCAAGAAGTAGTCCGTCCCGTAACCGGACATCCCTCCGGCCCGCGGGTCAGCGGACCGACCACCTCAGTAGGAGAACAGACTTATGCCCCCCAAGGGTCGTCAGGCTGCCGGCGCGAAGAAGATCCGCCGCAAGGAAAAGAAGAACGTCGCTCACGGCCACGCGCACATCAAGAGCACGTTCAACAACACCATCGTTTCGATCACCGACCCGTCGGGCAACGTGATCTCCTGGGCCTCCGCCGGCCACGTCGGCTTCAAGGGCTCGCGCAAGTCCACCCCGTTCGCCGCGCAGATGGCCGCCGAGGCCGCTGCCCGTCGCGCGCAGGAGCACGGCATGCGCAAGGTTGACGTCTTCGTGAAGGGTCCGGGCTCCGGCCGCGAGACCGCGATCCGTTCGCTCCAGGCCACCGGCCTGGAGGTCGGCTCGATCCAGGACGTCACCCCCACCCCGCACAACGGCTGCCGTCCGCCGAAGCGCCGCCGCGTCTGACGCGGTGCCTTCGGGCACACCGGTAGTGCTGTAAACCTCGTACGGGGTCCCGTTCTCTACGGGACCCCGTACGCTTGGCGTGAGGCCACCGCCTCAAGGCCATTCGTTCGGCGTCAAATAGTGGGCGTCGAAGACTGGAGGATCGAAACATGCTCATCGCTCAGCGTCCCTCGCTGACCGAAGAGGTCGTCGACGAGTTCCGCTCGCGGTTCGTGATCGAGCCGCTGGAGCCGGGCTTCGGCTACACCCTCGGCAACTCCCTGCGCCGCACGCTGCTCTCCTCGATCCCGGGTGCCGCTGTCACCAGCATCCGCATCGACGGTGTCCTGCACGAGTTCACCACCGTGCCGGGCGTCAAGGAGGACGTGACCGACCTCATCCTCAACATCAAGCAGCTGGTCGTCTCCTCGGAGCACGACGAGCCGGTCGTGATGTACCTGCGCAAGCAGGGCCCGGGTGTGGTCACCGCCGCCGACATCGCGCCGCCGGCCGGTGTCGAGGTGCACAACCCCGAGCTCGTCCTCGCCACGCTGAACGGCAAGGGCAAGCTGGAGATGGAGCTGACCGTCGAGCGCGGTCGCGGCTACGTCTCCGCCGTGCAGAACAAGGCTTCCGGCCAGGAGATCGGCCGCATCCCGGTCGACTCGATCTACAGCCCCGTGCTGAAGGTCACCTACAAGGTCGAGGCCACCCGTGTCGAGCAGCGGACCGACTTCGACAAGCTGATCGTCGACGTCGAGACCAAGCCCGCCATGCGTCCGCGCGACGCCATGGCCTCGGCCGGCAAGACCCTGGTGGAGCTGTTCGGTCTCGCCCGCGAGCTGAACATCGACGCCGAGGGCATCGACATGGGCCCGTCCCCGACGGACGCCGCCCTGGCCGCCGACCTGGCGCTGCCGATCGAGGAGCTGGAGCTCACCGTTCGGTCCTACAACTGCCTCAAGCGCGAGGGCATCCACACCGTGGGTGAGCTCGTCGCCCGCTCCGAGGCCGACCTGCTCGACATCCGCAACTTCGGTGCGAAGTCGATCGACGAGGTCAAGGCGAAGCTGGCCGGCATGGGCCTGGCCCTCAAGGACAGCCCGCCCGGGTTCGACCCGACCGCCGCCGCCGACGCCTTCGGCGCCGACGACCTGGACGACGCGGGTTACGCGGAGACCGAGCAGTACTGAGAGACTTGACCGCGGGGGCGGTTCCCCGGAACCGCCCCCGTCGTCGTGAAAGTCGTGCGGGCACAGTGCCCGTACGCCCGCTGCGGTACCTGGTACGGCCGCAGTCGGAGATTCGAGGAGTAATTCCATGCCGCGTCCCACCAAGGGTGCCCGTCTGGGCGGTGGCCCGCACCACGAGCCGCTGCTGCTCGCCGGTCTGTGTCGGGAGCTGTTCCAGTACGGCCGCATCACCACGACCGAGGCGAAGGCCCGTCGGATGCGCCCGCTGGCGGAGAAGCTGATCACCAAGGCGAAGAAGGGCGACATCCACAACCGTCGCCTGGTTCGCAAGACGATCACCGACATCGCCGTGCTGCACACTCTCTTCACCGAGATCGCGCCGCGCTACGAGAACCGCCCGGGTGGCTACACCCGCATCACCAAGATCGGTCCCCGTCGTGGCGACAACGCCCCGATGGCCGTGATCGAGCTGGTCGAGGCGCTGACCGTCGCGCAGACCGCCGTCGGCGAGGCCGAGGCCGCCACCAAGCGTGCCGTCAAGGAGGCCGACGCCAAGGCTGAGGAGACCAAGGTCGAGGAGGCCCCCGCGGCCGCCGAGACCGAGGCCGCCGAGCAGGCCTGACACCGCTAGGTGTTGTCGCGGGCCCGCTTCCCCATCCGTGGGGGAGCGGGCCCGTTCCTCATGTCCAGGGAGTGGAGAGCAGTGGTCAACGATTGCGCCGAGCAGCCGCCGGTGAAGGACGGCCCGGCGGACGGGTACGTCCGCGTCCGGCTGGACCTCGCCTACCACGGCGCCGAGTTCTCCGGCTGGGCCCGCCAGCGCGGCGGCCGCCGGACGGTGCAGGAGGAGATCGAGACCGCGCTGCAGATCGTCACCCGCAGCTCCGAGCTCTTCCCGCTCACCGTGGCCGGCCGCACCGACGCCGGGGTGCACGCCCGCGGCCAGGTCGCGCATGTGGACCTGCCGGCCGAACTCTGGGCCGAGCACCGGGAGAAGCTGCTGCGCCGGCTGGCCGGGCGGCTGCCCGGGGACGTCCGGATCTACCGGCTCGGCGAGGCGCCGGCCGGTTTCGACGCCCGGTTCTCCGCGATCTGGCGCCGCTACGCCTACCGGGTCGCCGACCACCCCGGCGGCGTGGACCCGCTGCTGCGCGGTCACGTGCTCTGGCACGACCGGCCGCTGGACCTCGACCGGATGAACGCCGCGGCCGCGCTGCTCGTCGGCGAGCACGACTTCGCCGCGTACTGCAAGAAGCGCGAGGGCGCGACGACCATCCGCACCCTGCTGGAGCTGCACTGGGACCGCGTCCCGGTGGACGCCTACGCCGCGCAGGAGGGCTCGCTGGCGGTCGCCACCGTCCGCGCCGACGCCTTCTGCCACAACATGGTCCGCGCCCTGGTCGGCGCGATGCTGCTGGTCGGCGACGGGCACCGGCCGGTGGAGTTCCCCGGCGAGGTGCTGGCCGGCGGGGTGCGCAACTCCGCGGTCAACGTGATCCGGCCGTACGGGCTGACGCTGGAGGAGGTCGGCTACCCGGCGGACGACCAGCTCGCCGAACGCAGCCGGCTCGCCCGCCGGATCCGCACGCTGCCGGAGCGGCCGGCGCCGGCCGCCGGGTAATCCGTTTTGGTCCTGGGCGGACGATGGGGACAATCGTCCGCATGGGACACGTCGAGATTTCGCACCTGGAGTACTACCTGCCGGACGGGCGGGTGCTGTTCGACGACGCGTCCTTCCGGGTCGGCGAGGGCGCCGCGGTCGCCCTGGTGGGCGCCAACGGCGCCGGCAAGACCACGCTGCTGCGCATGATCGCGGGCGACCTCCAGCCGCACGGCGGCTCGGTGACGATCAGCGGCGGGCTCGGCGTGATGCGCCAGTTCGTCGGCACCACCGGCCGCGAGGACCAGAAGGAGACGCCGGGCGCGCTGCCCGCCGACGCCTCCGTCCGCGACCTGCTGGTCTCGGTCGCCCCCGAGCGGATCGCCGTCGCGGCCCGCGCGGTCGACGCCGCCGAGCTGGCGATGATCGCCCAGGACGACGAGAAGACGCAGATGGCCTACGCCCAGGCGCTCTCCGACTGGGCCGACGTCGGCGGCTACGACTACGAGACCGACTGGGACGTCTGCACCATGGCGGCCCTCGGGATGCCCTTCGAGAAGGCGCAGTGGCGCGGGCTGAACACCCTGTCCGGCGGTGAGCAGAAGCGGCTCGTGCTGGAGGCGCTGCTGCGCGGCCCCGAAGAGGTGCTGCTGCTGGACGAGCCGGACAACTACCTCGACGTGCCGGGCAAGCGCTGGCTGGAGGAGGCGATCCGGTCCACCTCGAAGACCGTGCTGTACATCTCGCACGACCGCGAGCTGCTCTCCCGGACCGCCGAGAAGATCATCAGCGTCGAGGCCGGCGCGGCCGGTTCCAGCGTCTGGGTCCACGGCGGCGGTTTCGACTCCTTCCACGACGCCCGCAAGGACCGCTTCGCCCGCTTCGAGGAGCTCGGCCGGCGCTGGGACGAGGAGCACGCCAAGCTCAAGAAGCTGGTCGTCACGCTCCGCCAGGCCGCCTCGGTCAGCCACGCGCTCGCCACCCGGTACGCGGCCGCCCAGACCAGGCTGAAGAAGTTCGAGGAGGCCGGCCGGCCGGAGGAGCCCCCGCGCGAGCAGACCATCACCATGCGGCTCAAGGGCGGCCGGACCGGCGTGCGCGCCTTCACCATGGAGCAGCTGGAGCTCACCGGCCTGATGAAGCCCTTCGACCTGGAGGTCTTCTACGGCGAGCGGGTCGCCGTGCTGGGCTCCAACGGCTCCGGCAAGTCGCACTTCCTGCGGCTGCTCGCCGGCGACGAGACGGTCGCGCACACCGGTAGCTGGAAGCTCGGCGCCCGGGTGGTACCCGGCCACTTCCGGCAGACCCACGCCCACCCGGAGCTGTTCGGCCGGACGGTCCGCTCGATCGTCGAGGAGGAGCACGCGCTCAGCCGCGGCGCCGCGATGGGCGTGCTGCGCCGGTACGAGCTGGACCGCCAGGAGGAGCAGAAGTTCGAGTCGCTGTCCGGCGGGCAGCAGGCGCGGCTCATGATCCTCAAGCTCGAACTCTCCGGGGTGACGGCCCTGTTGCTGGACGAGCCGACCGACAACCTGGACCTGGAGAGCGCCGAGGCGCTGCAGGCCGGCCTGGAGGCCTTCGACGGCACGGTGCTCTGCGTCACGCACGACCGCTGGTTCGCCAAGACCTTCGACCGCTTCCTGGTCTTCGGCGCGGACGGCCGGGTCTACGAGTCGCCCGAGCCGGTCTGGGACGTCACCCGCGTGGAGCGCGAGCGCTGACGGGGCCGGACTCCCGCTCCCGGCGCCGCCGTTGGCCCTGGCCGCGGCGGTCGCCGGGCGGGTCGGCACCGGGGATTTTGACCCACCCCGGCGCGCCCGGTAATCTGGGTGCTTGTTGTGCGTATTGGCTCGCTCTATCTCACGTGAGAGGTCGGTACGCCGGAGATACCAGGTCGACGACCCAGCGGCCCCCCTTGAATTGCGTCCAAGGCGGCCAGGCTGATGCCCTCGACCAGGTGCTCCTGTCAGGACTCACTCACTGAAAAGCGAAGGCTACGACCGTGCGTACGTACAGCCCCAAGCCCGGCGACGTCCAGCGTCAGTGGCACGTCATCGACGCGACCGACGTCGTGCTCGGCCGTCTGGCCTCCCAGGCCGCCAACCTCCTCCGAGGCAAGCACAAGGCGATCTACGCGCCGCACGTTGACACTGGTGACTTCGTCATCATCATCAACGCGGACAAGGTGCACCTGTCGGGTAACAAGAAGACCCAGAAGATGGCCTACCGCCACAGCGGCTTCCCGGGCGGTCTCCGCTCGGTCCGCTACGACGACCTCCTGGACAAGAACCCGGAGAAGGCCGTCGAGAAGGCCATCAAGGGCATGGTCCCCAAGAACAGCCTGGGCCGCCAGATGCTCTCCAAGCTGAAGGTCTACTCGGGCGACCAGCACCCGCACGCTGCCCAGCAGCCGGTGCCGTTCGAGATCACCCAGGTCGCGCAGTAATTCCGGCCACCAAGCCCCCCATCACTGAAAAGAGCTGAGGAACACCGTGGCCGAGACCACTGAAACCCTTGAGGTCGACTTCGACGAGAACGTCGAGGGCGAGTACACCTCCGAGGAGAGCTACACCTCCGAGTCGCTGGCCGGCCGCTTCGGCGAGGCCACCCCGGGCGCCGGCCTCGGCCGCCGCAAGGAGGCGATCGCCCGCGTGCGCATCGTCCCCGGCACCGGGCAGTGGAAGATCAACGGTCGCACCCTGGAGGGCTACTTCCCCAACAAGGTGCACCAGCAGACCGTCAACGAGCCCTTCAAGCTGCTGGAGCTCGACGGTCGCTACGACGTCGTCGCCCGCATCTCGGGTGGCGGCGTGTCCGGCCAGGCCTACGCGCTGCGCCTCGGCGTCGCCCGTGCCCTGAACGAGGCCGACGTGGACAACAACCGCGGCGCCCTCAAGAAGGCCGGCTTCCTGACCCGTGACTCCCGCGCCGTCGAGCGCAAGAAGGCCGGTCTGAAGAAGGCCCGCAAGGCGCCGCAGTACAGCAAGCGCTAATCGCGCCCGAGGGGTGTGTACCGCCCTGGTGGTGCACACCCCCGGTTGCGCTCTCACGCCCCGGAGTACCCCGTGTACTCCGGGGCGTCGTGCTCCCCGGCCATTGTGCGGAGGCCGGGGATTCGATCGGATTTGATGCTGGACGACTGCCAGCAGCGGCGATGGAGGACGGGACAGTGGGACGACTCTTCGGTACGGACGGCGTACGCGGTGTGGCCAACGTGGGGCTGACGGCCGAGCTGGCGCTCGGGCTGTCGGTCGCGGCGGCGCACGTGCTCGGCGAGGCGGGGGCCTTCGACGGCCACCGGCCGGTCGCGGTCGTCGGCCGTGACCCCCGGGCCTCGGGCGAGTTCCTGGAGGCCGCGGTCATCGCGGGCCTGGCCAGCGCGGGCGTGGACGTACTGCGGGTCGGCGTGCTGCCCACCCCGGCGGTGGCCTACCTCACCGGCGCCCTCGGCGCCGACTTCGGCGTGATGCTCTCCGCCAGCCACAACGCCATGCCGGACAACGGCATCAAGTTCCTCGCCCGCGGCGGCCACAAGCTGGACGACCGGATCGAGGACGCCATCGAGGCGCACTACCGGACGTACTCCGTCGGCAGCGACGAGTGGAAGCGCCCGACCGGCGCCGCCGTCGGCCGGGTCCGCGAGTACACCGAGGGCTTCGACAAGTACGTCGCCCACCTGATCGGCGTGCTCCCCAACCGCCTGGACGGCATCCGGGTGGTCATCGACGGTGCGCACGGCGCGGCCGCCTACGTCGCCCCCGAGGCCTTCGCCCGGGCCGGCGCCGAGGTCGTCCACACCCTGGGGGCGGAGCCCACCGGCCTCAACATCAACGACGGCGTCGGCTCCACCCACCTCGACCGGCTGCGCACCGCGATGAAGGAGTACCGGGCCGACCTCGGCGTCGCGCTCGACGGCGACGCCGACCGCTGCCTGGCCGCCGACGCGGACGGCAACGAGGTCGACGGCGACCAGATCATCGCGATCCTGGCCGTCGCGATGAAGGAGGCCGGCACCCTGCGGCGCAACACCGCCGTCGCCACCGTGATGTCCAACCTGGGCTTCAAGCTGGCCATGGAGCGCGAGGGCATCGACCTGGTGGAGACCGCGGTCGGCGACCGCTACGTGCTGGAGGCGATGAAGGAGCACGGCTTCGCGCTGGGCGGCGAGCAGTCCGGCCACGTGATCCTGCTGGACCACGCCACCACCGGCGACGGCACCCTCACCGGCCTGATGCTGGGCGCGCGGCTGGCCGCCACCAAGCAGCCGCTGGCCGACCTCGCCGCCGTGATGACCCGGCTGCCGCAGGTGCTGATCAACGTCAAGGGCGTCGACAAGAGCCGGGTGGGGACCAGCACCGGGCTGGCCGCCGCGGTCGCCGCGGCGGAGGCCGAGCTGGGCGCCACCGGCCGGGTGCTGCTGCGCCCCTCCGGCACCGAGCCGCTGGTCCGGGTGATGGTCGAGGCCGCCGACGAGGTCCAGGCGAAGGCCGTCGCGGACCGGCTGGCCGAGGCGGTCCGGACCCACCTGGGCTGACAGCGGCTCACCCGGACGAGTCGTCAGCGGGCCCCCGCCGTGGGCAACGGCGGGGGCCCGCGGCGTCAGAGTTTGCGCAGCAGCGCGCGACGGACCTTGTGGTCCTGGCCCTTCTGCAGGATCAGCGTGGCGCGGCCGCGGGTGGGCAGCACGTTCTCCAGCAGGTTGGGCTTGTTGATGGTGCGCCAGACCTGGCGGCCGTACTCCATCGCCTCCTCCTCCGGCACCTCGGTGAAGCGGCGGAAGTAGGAGTTCGGGTCCTGGAAGGCGGTCTGCCGCAGCTTGCGGAACCGGTCCAGGTACCAGTTCTCGATGTCGTCGGTGCGGGCGTCGACGTAGATCGAGAAGTCGAAGTAGTCGGCGACCGCGAGGCGGGTCCGGCCGTCGGTGCCCGGCAGGGCCGGCTGGAGCACGTTCAGGCCCTCGACGATCAGGATGTCCGGGCGCTCCACGGTGAGCTTCTCGTCCGGCACGATGTCGTAGACCAGGTGGGAGTAGACCGGGGCGGTCACCTTCTCCTTCCCGGCCTTCACGTCGGCGACGAAGCGCATCAGCGCGCGCCGGTCGTAGGACTCCGGGAAGCCCTTGCGGGCCATCAGGCCGCGCCGGCGCAGCTCTGCGTTGGGCAGCAGGAACCCGTCGGTGGTGACCAGTTCGACCCGGGGGTGCTCCGGCCAGCGGGCGAGCAGCGCCTGCAGCAGGCGGGCGGTGGTGGACTTGCCGACGGCGACCGAGCCTGCCACGCCGATGATGAACGGCGTGCGGGTGCGCTCGGTGTCCGGGGTGTCCAGGAAGGTGCCCAGCGCGCCGCGCAGATCGTGCGTGGCGTGGATGTAGAGGTTGAGCAGCCGGGACAGCGGCAGGTAGACGTCGCGGACCTCGTCCAGGTCGAGGGCGGTGCCCAGGCCGCGCAGCCGTTCCACCTCCTCCGCGGTGAGCGGCAGCGGCGTACGCTCGCGCAGCGCGCTCCACTCGGCCCGGCTGAGGTCCACGTAGGGCGACGGCGACGGGCCGGGCGTGGCGGCGCCCCGCGTACAGAGTTCGGTCAGCACATGCTCCATTGTGGGCCGTAGCGGCGTTCACGGTGGCTGTGGTGTCGGTCACGCGCTGTGGGCGAACGGTGAGAAACGGGCATCCTGAGCGCCCTTATGCTGGCACGCATGTGCGGAATTGTTGGATACGTGGGCGCGCAGCCCGCCCTTGATGTAGTAATCGCCGGCCTGCAGCGCCTCGAGTACCGGGGCTACGACTCGGCCGGTGTCGCTGTGCAGGTGCAGGGCTCCGACGGGCAGTGGAGCCTGGCCACCGACAAGCGGGCCGGAAAGCTCGCCAACCTGGAGAAGTCGCTCGCCGAGACCCCTCTTCCCGGCGGCACCACCGGCATCGGCCACACCCGCTGGGCCACCCACGGCGGTCCGACCGACGCGAACGCCCACCCCCACCTGGACGACGCCGCCCGGGTCGCGGTGGTCCACAACGGCATCATCGAGAACTTCGCCCAGCTGCGGGCGGAGCTGGCCGAGCGCGGCCACACGCTGCGCTCCGAGACCGACACCGAGGTCGTCGCGCACCTGCTGGGCGAGGTGTACGAGGGCGACCTGGCCGAGGCCATGCGGACGGTCTGCCGCCGGCTGGACGGCGCCTTCACCCTGGTCGCGGTGCACGCCGACGCCCCGGACGTGGTGGTCGGCGCCCGCCGCAACTCGCCGCTGGTCGTCGGGCGCGGCGAGGGCGAGAACTTCCTCGCCTCGGACGTGGCCGCGTTCATCGCCCACACCCGCGAGGCGATCGAGCTGGGCCAGGACCAGGTCGTCGAGCTGCGCCGGGACGGCGTGACGGTGACCAACTTCGACGGCACCCCCGCCGACGTGCGCGAGTACCACGTCGACTGGGACGCCTCGGCCGCCGAGAAGGGCGGCTACGACTACTTCATGCTCAAGGAGATCGCCGAGCAGCCGAAGGCCGTCGCCGACACCCTCCTCGGCCGGATCGGCACCGACGGCCGGCTGACCCTGGACGAGCTGCGGATCTCCGACGCCGACCTGCGCTCGGTCGACAAGGTCGTCATCGTCGCCTGCGGCACCGCCTTCCACGCGGGCATGATCGCCAAGTACGCGATCGAGCACTGGACCCGCATCCCCTGCGAGGTCGAGGTGGCCTCCGAGTTCCGCTACCGCGACCCGATCATGGGCCCGGGCACGCTGGTCATCGCGATCTCGCAGTCCGGCGAGACCATGGACACCCTGATGGCGCTGCGCCACGCGCGCGAGCAGGGCGCCAAGGTGCTGGCGATCTGCAACACCAACGGCTCCACCATCCCGCGCGAGTCGGACGCCGTGCTGTACACGCACGCCGGCCCCGAGGTGGCCGTCGCCTCGACCAAGGCGTTCCTGACCCAGCTGGTGGCCTGCTACCTGGTCGCGCTGTACCTGGGCCAGGTGCGCGGCACCAAGTGGGGCGACGAGATCTTCACCATCATCCGCGAGCTCGGCGACGCGCCGAAGCAGGTCGAGCAGGTGCTGGAGACCATGGAGCCGGTGCGCGAGCTGGCCCGCTCCCTGGCGGACGCCCGCTCGGTGCTGTTCCTGGGCCGCCACGTCGGCTTCCCGGTGGCGCTGGAGGGCGCGCTCAAGCTGAAGGAGCTGGCGTACATGCACGCCGAGGGCTTCGCGGCGGGCGAGCTGAAGCACGGGCCGATCGCGCTGATCGAGGAGGGGCTGCCGGTCGTGGTGGTCGTGCCCTCGCCGCGCGGGCGGTCGATCCTGCACGACAAGATCGTCTCCAACATCCAGGAGATCCGGGCCCGTGGCGCCCGCACGATCGTCATCGCGGAGGAGGGCGACGAGGCGGTCGTCCCGTACGCGGACCACCTGATCCGCATCCCGGCGACGCCGACCCTGCTGCAGCCGCTGGTCTCCACCGTGCCGCTGCAGGTCTTCGCCTGCGAGCTGGCCACGGCCAAGGGCCACGAGGTCGACCAGCCGCGCAACCTGGCGAAGTCGGTCACCGTCGAGTAGCCGACCCCGGCCGTTTCCCGGTGCCCCCGCGGTGGCTGCGTCCTACCGCGGGGGCACCGTGCTGTCCGGGGGCGGGTGGCGCGGCCGCCGGCGGGCCGTGGCGCGTCGGGTCGTGGCACGTGTCGCGCGGCCGCGCCGCGGGCGTAGCGTCGGCGGTAGTCATCGCCGAGGGGTTAGGGCTTCCGCATGCGCAACGCTCACCGTGTCGAACAGGTCCGGGCCGCCGAGGCCGAACTGATGGCCCGGCTGCCGGAGGGGGCGCTGATGCAGCGGGCGGCCGCCGGCCTCGCCGCGACCTGCGCGCGGCTGCTGACCCGCCGTCGCGGCCGGGTGTACGGCAGCCGGGTGGTGGTCCTCGCCGGCAGCGGGGACAACGGCGGTGACGCGCTGTACGCCGGCGCGGTGCTGGCCCGGCGCGGGGCCCGGGTGTCGGCGGTGCTGCTCGCCCCGGAGCGGGCCCACGCCGGGGGCCTCGCGGCCCTGCGCGCGGCCCACGGGCAGGTGGTCCTGGATCAGGAAGTCGGCCTGGCCGACTTCTCGCGCGCGGACCTGGTGCTGGACGGCATCGTCGGCATCGGCGGCCGGGGCGGGCTGCGCGCCGAGGCCGTCCCGTACGCGCGGGCGGCGCGGCGCGGGACGGTGGTGGCCGTCGACGTGCCGAGCGGGGTGGACGCGGACACCGGCGAGGTGGCCGGCGTGGCGCTGCGGGCGGACGTCACCGTCTGCTTCGGGACGTACAAGCCGGGGCTGCTGATCGACCCGGGTGCCGGGTACGCGGGCGCGGTGCAGCTGGTGGGGATCGGGCTGGACCTGCCCCCGGCCGACGTGTCGGCGCTGCAGCACCCCGCGGTGGCGGAGCTGCTGCCGGAGCCCGGGGCGGAGAGCGACAAGTACCGGCGCGGCGTCGTCGGGGTGGCGGCCGGCTCGGCGACGTACCCGGGGGCGGCGCTGCTCGCGGTCGCGGGGGCGCTGCACGGCGGCGCGGGCGCCGTCCGGTACGTCGGGACCGCGGCCGAGGAGGTGGTGCGGCGGTTCCCGGAGACGCTCGTCACCGAGGGCGGGCCGGCCGGCGCCGGGCGGGTCCAGGCCTGGGTGGTCGGCCCGGGCGGCGGCGAGGGGGCCCGGCAGGCGCTCGCCGAGGCGCTGGCGAGCGACGTACCGGTGCTGGTGGACGCGGACGGCCTGACCGAGCTGGGGCGACTCGGCCCGGGCGCGCTCGCCGGGCGGACGGCGCCCACGCTGCTCACCCCGCACACCGGCGAGGCGGCCCGGCTGCTGGCCGGGGCGGACGGCGGGGCGCCGCCGCCCGCCGACGAGCTGGCCGCCGCCCGGCTGGCCACCGCGCGCCGGCTGGCGGCCGCGTACCGGGCGACGGTGCTGCTGAAGGGGTCCACGACGGTGGTCGCCGACCCGGGCGGCGCGGCCCGGGTCAACCCGACCGGCACGTCCTGGCTGGCCACGGCCGGCAGCGGGGACGTGCTCGCCGGTCTGGCCGGCTCCCTGCTCGCGGCGGGCCTCCCGGTCCTGGACGCCGCGTCGGTGGCCGCCTACCTCCACGGCCTCGCCGGCCGCCACGCCGCCAGCACCCCGGGCGCCCCGGTCACGGCCCTGCAGGTGGCCGCCGCCCTGCCGGCCGTCTGGCGCCAGGTCCGGGCCTCGGCGACCGCGGACGAGTAGGCCGACCGGTCCACGGGCTTCCCGCGGGTTCGGGGGTGGGCGTCTCCGCTTCCGCGCGGGAAGTCGGGCGGGCCGACTTCCTGCGCGGCGGAGGGGGGAACCAGGTCTGCTTCGTGGGCGTCCGGTAGGTCGGGGAGGGGTGTGGGGGACGCCGCGCCGAAGGGTCGTTCGGCGAGGACTCCGGGACGTCTGGGAGACTGACCCTGATGACAACTGCGAAGACCACCGGCACGGCCACCCTCACCGACGGCGAACGGGCCGAGGCGACCATCGATCTGGCCGCCCTGCGCGGCAACCTCGACGCGCTGCGCGAGCGCGTCGGCAGCGCCACGGTGATGGCCACGGTCAAGGCTGACGCCTATGGCCACGGCGCGGTCCGGTGTGCCCGCGAGGCGGTCGCCGCAGGCATCGACTGGCTCGGCACGGCGCTCCCGCAGGAGGCGCTGGCCCTGCGCGCCGCCGGCATCCGCCCCGACCAGGCCCGCATCCTCTGCTGGCTCTGGACGCCCGGCGGCCCGTGGCGCGAGGCGCTGCTCGCCGACATCGACATCTCGGTCAGCGGCCGGTGGGCGATGGACGAGCTGCTGGCCACCGTCCGGGCGACCGGCATCCCGGCCCGGGTGCACCTGAAGGCCGACACCGGCCTCGGCCGCAACGGCTGCCAGCCGCACGACTGGCCCGAGCTCGTGGCCGCCGCGCGCCGGGCCGAGGCCGAGGGCCTGCTCACGGTGGTCGGCATCTGGTCGCACTTCGCCGCCGCCGACGAGCCCGGCCACCCGTCCATCCAGGCCCAGCTGGACGCCTACCGCGACGCGCTCGCCCACGCCGAGGCGGCCGGGCTGCGCCCCGAGGTCCGGCACCTGGCCAACTCGCCGGCCACCCTGCTGCTGCCGCACTCGCACTACGACCTGGTCCGCACCGGCCTGGCGATGTACGGGCTCTCGCCCGTCCCGGAGGTCGGCTCGCCCGCCGACTTCGGCCTGCGCCCGGTGATGGCGCTGACCGCCCGCCTGGCCCTGGTGAAGACCGTCCCCGGCGGGCACGGCGTGAGCTACGGCCACCACTACACGACGCCGGGCCCGACCACCCTGGGCCTCGTCCCGGTCGGCTACGGCGACGGCATCCCGCGGCACGCCAGCAACACGGGCCCGGTGCAGATCGGCGGCAAGTGGCGCACGGTGGCCGGCCGGGTGGCGATGGACCAGTTCGTCGTCGACCTGGGCGGGGACACCCCGGCGATCGGCGAGGAGGTGCTGCTCTTCGGCAACGGCGCGCACGGCGAGCCGACCGCCGAGGACTGGGGCCGCGCCTGCGGCACCATCGCGTACGAGATCGTGACGCGGATCGGCGCCCGGGTGCCGCGCCGCTACGTCGGCGGCATCGCCGAGGAGCCCACCGCGGCCAGTGCGGCCGAGTTCCTGGTGGAGGGTGCCGCCGTCCAGGGCCTGCTCGCATGAGCGAGGAGCCCGGCTCCGGCCCGGTGACGTCGGTGGCCAAGGCGGTGGGCGGCGCGTCCGGGGTGAGCCGGGCGGGGCTGATCGGCATCTCGGTCGGCGTGGTCGCGGCCGGTGCGGCCGCCGGCGTGGCGATCGAGCGGCTGACGGTCCACCGGGCGACGAGGCGCCGGGCCCGCGCCGAGCTGGACGCCAACGCCCCGTACGGCTCGCTGCGCGGCCGCCCGCAGACGGTGGCCGCCGCCGACGGCACCGAGCTCTACGTCGAGCTGGACGGCACCGGCCGGGACGAGCCCGTCGACGGCGACCGGCCGCCGCTCACCGTCGTCTTCTGCCACGGTTACTGCCTCAACCAGGACAGCTGGCACTTCCAGCGGGCCGCCCTGCGAGAGGGCATGCGGCTGGTCTTCTGGGACCAGCGCAGCCACGGCCGCTCCGAGCGCTCCCGCTCGTACCTGGCCGGCGAGCCCGCGAGCATCGACCAGCTGGGCGGGGACCTCAAGGCCGTGATCGACGCGGTCGCGCCGACCGGGCCGCTGGTCCTGGTCGGCCACTCGATGGGCGGCATGACGGTGATGGCCCTCGCCGACCAGTACCCGGAGCTGTTCCGGGAGCGGGTCGCCGGGGTCGCGCTGATCGGCACCATGGCCGGGAACTGGGAGGCCGTCACCCTCGGCCTGCCGTCGGCCGGCGCCAAGCTGTTCAAGAAGGTCGCGCCCGGCGTGGTGAAGCTGCTCGGCCGGCAGGTCGAGCTGGTGGAGGCGACGCGGCGGCTGGGGGCGGACGTGAGCGCCGTCTTCTACCGGAAGTTCTCCTTCGGGGGGAAGGACGTCGACCCGGGCGTGGTCCGGTTCGCCGAGCAGCTGCTCGACGCCACCCCGATCGACGTGGTGGCCGAGTTCTACCCGGTCTTCGGGGCGCACGAGAAGACCGAGGCGCTGGCCGCCCTGCGCGGCATCCCGACCCTGGTGCTGGCCGGCACCAAGGACCTGCTGACGCCGCCCGGCCACAGCGAGGCGATGGCCCGGCAGCTGCCCGGCGCCGAGCTGCTGCTGGTCGAGGAGGCCGGGCACCTGGTGATGCTGGAGCGGCCCGACCTCGTCGACCGGCGCCTGGCCGCGCTGCTCAAGCAGGCGGTCGACCACCGCGGGACGGCCCCGCTGCCGCCCTCGGTGTCCGAGCTGGCCTGAGCGCGCGGGCGCGCCCGAACGCCGTCCGGCGGGGCTGCGGACCGTCCAGAACGCCCGGTGGCCCGGGCCCTCGTCATGAGGGCCCGGGCCACCGGTCTGTGCGGCTGCGGCTGCGGCTGCGGCTGCGGCTGCGGCCGCGGCCGCGGCGGGCGACGGCGAGGCGTCAGGCGCTCGCGTTGCCCTTGCGGCGGCGCAGCACGAACAGCGTGCCGGCGCCGGCGGTCAGGACGGCGCCGCCGGCCAGCGCGATGGCGGTGGTGTCGTCGCCGCCACCGGTGGTCGCCAGGTTGGCGCCGCCGGACGGGCGCTTGGCGGCCTTCGCCTTGGCCTTGGCCACGGTGTCGGCGGACGGCTTGGGCGCCTTGGCCGCGAGCGGGGTGACGTGCGCGGCCGGGACGACCTTGCTGCCGGAGGCGGTGGCGGCCGGCGTGGTGGCGGCGGTCGCCGGCGCGGGCTTGGCGGAGCCGGTGGCGCCCGCGGTCGCCGAGGCGCTCGGCGTGGCCGTGGGCGAGCCGGTCGCCGAGGCGCTCGGGCCTGCCGAGGTCGAGGCGGACGCCGTCGCGGAGGCCGACGCCGTCGCCGTCGCGGAGGCGGTGGCCGAAGCCGTGGCCGTCGCGGAAGCGGAGGCCGAGGCCGAGGCGGACGGAGACGCCGTGGCCGTCGCGGTGGGCTTGGCCGTCGCGGACGGCGAGGCCGTCCCGCCGCCCGGCGAGGTGATGGTGAACCAGACCGGGGCGCTGGCCGTGGCGACCGGCAGCGGCTCGGACGACTCCAGGTCGAAGGAGGTGGTGACGAACTGCAGCGCCGCGGTGTCCGCGACGGCATCGCCGGTCAGCGAGAGCCGGACCTGGATGCTCAGGGTCTCGCCCTCGGGCAGGAACAGGTAGGCGTCGTCGGCCTCGACACCGTCCTTCATCGGGCCGAGCAGGGCGACCGGGTAGGCCTCGTCCTCCGGCGTGACGTAGGAGGCGTCGTGCCAGGCCTTGGTGTCCACGTCCTGGTACTGGAGCTTCTGGCGCTTGGCGTACAGCGGGGAGTGGTCCGCGCCGGTGCCGATGAACGGCAGGAACACGATGTCGCGGTGGACGGTGTTCTCGATCTCGACCGTGAAGGTCGCCGCGGCGCCGCCGGCGGCGATCTGGGCGGGGAGGTTCTTGACCGTCAGGTGCGGGTGGACGTCGTACTCGGCCGCGGAGGCGGCGGCGCCGGTGCTCTGCGGGGCGGCGAGCGCGGCGGGGGCGGCGGCGATGACGGAGGCGGACGCCAGGGCGGCGACCGCGGATATCGCGAGACCGCGACGGAGCTTCATGGAGCGTGACCTCATCGGGTCGGCCGGGCCGTCGGGAGGCCCGGGCACAGGGGTTCGGACCGGTACGAAGCAAGGCCTCGCGCCGGTCCGGAACGGGGAACAGAAGCAGGACGCTATAGCCAACCTGGGAACTGCCTGGGAGCGGGGTGGGATGTCGATCTTGAGCAGGTGGTGTCAAACCCGGGCACTCCGGGACACACCGGGTCCGGAGCGCGGCCGGGCGGGGATGTGGCACCGTAGCGGGGGCGCCCGGTGGTCGGTGCGCCGCCGTCCGGACCGAAGGGCTTGATTCGCGCATGGGCTCGCACGCCACTCTCACCGTCGCCACCCCCGAGCGGATGGGCCGGCTCGGCCGGGAGCTGGCCGCGCTGCTGCGACCGGGGGACCTCGTGCTGCTCTCCGGTGAGCTGGGCGCGGGGAAGACGACGCTGACCCGGGGGCTGGGGGAGGGGCTGCAGGTGCGCGGCGCCGTCACCTCGCCGACCTTCGTGATCGCCCGGGTGCACCCGTCGCTGGTCGGCGGCCCGGCGCTGGTCCACGTGGACGCGTACCGGCTCGGCGGCGACCTGGACGAGATGGAGGACCTCGACCTGGACGTCTCGCTGCCGGAGTCGGTGGTGGTGGTCGAGTGGGGTGAGGGCAAGGTCGAGCGGCTGTCCGAGGACCGGCTGGAGGTCCGGATCGAGCGGGCCCTCGGCGACACGGCGAACGGGGACGACCACGACCCGCGCCGGGTGGTGCTGGCCGGGCTCGGGCCGCGCTGGGACGGCGTCGAGCTGGACGCGCTGGCCTGAGCGGGTGCCGGCCCGAGCAGACGTCGGCCCGGGCGGGCCCGCCCGCTCGCCCGTGCGACCGGTCGGCCCGCCTCCCGTCCGGTGGAGGCCCCGGCCGGCCGCGGCGGCCTCTTTGCCGACAAGCTGTCGGCAAAGTGTTGCGGGCGGGGGACCGGGCGTGATGGGATGGGTGCTGCGGTTAGGTCTGCCTAACTAGGGAGGCGCCATGTCGAGCACCACCCCCGCCCCGGAGCGCGCGCCGCGCGGTGCCGGGGCCGGAGAGCCCGCCCGCAGCGTTCCGGGCGGGTCGATGCGAGCCCTGCTGGCCGCGTGCGCGGCCGCGGAGGCGGTCTCCACCCCGCCGGAGCGCCCCGAGGGTGCGGAGCGGTCCGAGGCCGGCGCCGAAGCTCCGGCGGCCGAGACCAGGCGCGCCGCCTGAACCCGGGGAAGCCCTCGTTCCGGACATGACGGGCGGGTTCTCACCCGTGCGCGGTCACCGGTGCAGGCCCCCGGGGCCGCCCGCGCCGACCCCTGCCGGGCCGGCTCAGGCCTGATCGCCGGCTCAGGCGATCACGACCACCTTGGTGCCGTTCGGCGCGAAGTCCCAGATCAGCTGGCCGTCCGTCCGGCTGCTGCGGATGCCGCCGGTCTTGCCCTTCGGGTCGGCGGTCGGCGTGGCGCCGTCCACGGGCGCGCTGAAGCCGAACACCACACCGTTCTGCTGGGCGAACCGCACGACGTGCTCGATCTGGCGGCCGTCGGTGCCCGTGGTGATCGGGGTGCGGCTGTAGACCGGGTAGCTGCCCGGGTTCGGCTCCACCGAGCCCGGGGTGACCGAGAAGGCGGCGACCACCTGCGGGTTCTTCTTCGGGTCGACCAGCCAGACGTGGTGGCTGCCGACCGAGTAGACGACCCGCAGCCCGGTGCCCGAGGTGGCGGGCAGCGCCGGGACGGTCGGGGTGGCCGAGGCGGTCGGGGTGGCCGTGGCCGCCGGACCGCTCGTCGAGGCGGTGACGCTCGCCGTCGGGCCGGTGCCGCCGGCGCGCTCCTGGGCGCCGTTGGCCTGGAAGGCCAGCAGGCTCACCACCGCCAGGGCCCCCAGGGTCAGCCCCGTGACCACCACTCCAGGACCCATCTTCGCCACGTGTGCTCCCACCGCCGTCCCAAAACCCGTCGGCCTTATCGTGCCAGGTCCGCGTGCCTGGACCCGCACCACGTAGGACGTGTGTTCCGAAGCCGTACGCCCGGACGATCCGGTGGGGCGGCGTGACCTGCGGCGGTGCTGCGGGCGGCTCTTCGGCGGTCCTGCAGCGGTCCTGCAGCGGTCCTGCGACGGGCCGCCGACCGGGCGGCCGAGGACCGGCAACCGCCCGCCGCGCCGACCGGTCTAACCTTGACCCGTGCTGCTGCTCGCGTTCGACACCGCCACCCCCGCCGTCACCGCGGCCGTCCACGACGGGACGACCGTCCTCGCCGAGACCGACCAGGTCGACGCCAGACGCCACGGCGAACTGCTCCTGCCCGCCATCGACCGGGTGCTGCAGGCGGCCGGTGTCGACAAGCACCGGCTGACCGGCATCGCCGTCGGCGTCGGCCCGGGCCCCTACACCGGCCTGCGGGTCGGCCTGGTCACCGCCGCCGCGCTCGGCCACGCGCTCGACCTGCCCGTGCACGGCGTCTGCACCCTGGACGCGATCGCGCACCAGGCCCGCACCGAGGGGCTCACCGGCCCGTTCACGGTGGCCACCGACGCGCGCCGCAAGGAGGTCTACTGGGCCTCGTACGACGCCGACGGCCGCCGGACCGAGGGCCCCGGTGTGGACCGCCCGGCCGAGCTGTCGCCGCACCCGCGCGCGGTCGGCGCGGGCGCGCTGCTCTACCCGGACGCCTTCCCGGGTGCGCACGGGCCCGAGCACGTCTCGGCCGGCGCGCTGGCCGCCTTCGCCGCCGCCGAGCTGGCAGCCGGGCGCGAGCTGCTGCCCAACGCGCCGCTGTACCTGCGCCGCCCGGACGCCCAGGTGCCCGCCGGCTACAAGGCGGTGCTCCCGGCGTGAGCGCCCCAGGCGTGAGCGCTCCCGGAGCCGGCACCTCCGGGACCGCCGAGCCCGCCGCCGGCACCCTCGCCGCCGGCACCCTCGCCGCCGGCGCTCCCGGCGCCGGGGCGGCGACCCTCCGGCCGATGCGCTGGTGGGACATCGCCCCGGTGATGCGGCTGGAGCTGGAACTCTTCCCGGAGGACGCCTGGTCCGCCGGGATGTTCTGGTCCGAGCTGGCCGAGACCCACCCCGGCGGCACCCGGCACTTCACCGTCGCCACCGCCCCGGACGGCGCGATCGTCGGCTACGCCGGCCTGATGGCCGTGGCCGGCGAGGGCGACGTGCAGACCATCGCCGTCGACGTGCGCCACCAGGGCTCCGGCCTCGGCGCGGCGCTGCTCGCCGACCTGATCCGGGAGGCCGCCCGGCGCGGCTGCGCCGAGCTGCTGCTGGAGGTGCGGGTGGACAACCCGCGCGCCCAGCGGCTCTACGAGCGGTTCGGCTTCGAACCGGTCGGCATCCGGCGCGGCTACTACCAGCCGGCCAACGTCGACGCGCTGGTGATGCGCCTCGACCACCCAAGCATCGAACCGAAGGACCTGAAGGAAACCCGCCATGGCTGACGAACCGCTCGTCCTCGGCATCGAGACCTCCTGCGACGAGACCGGCGTCGGGATCGTGCGCGGCACCACCCTGCTCGCCGACGCGGTGGCCTCCAGCGTCAACGACCACGCCCGGTTCGGCGGCGTGGTGCCGGAGATCGCCAGCCGCGCGCACCTGGAGGCGATGGTCCCGACCATCCAGCGCGCCCTGGACACCGCCGGGGTCAAGGCGAGCGACCTGGACGGCATCGCCGTCACCGCCGGCCCCGGCCTGGCGGGCGCGCTGCTGGTCGGCGTCAGCGCCGCCAAGGCGTACGCGTGGGCGCTGGACAAGCCGCTGTACGGGGTCAACCACCTCGCCTCGCACATCTGCGTGGACCAGCTGGAGCACGGCCGGCTCCCGTCGCCGACGATGGCCCTGCTGGTCTCCGGCGGGCACTCCTCGCTGCTGCTCAGCGAGGACATCACCAGCGACGTCCGCCCGCTCGGCGCGACCATCGACGACGCGGCCGGCGAGGCCTTCGACAAGGTGGCCCGGGTGCTCGGCCTGGGCTTCCCGGGCGGCCCGGTGGTCGACCGCACCGCCCGCGAGGGCGACCGGAAGGCGATCGCCTTCCCGCGCGGCCTGACCGGCCCGAAGGACCCGGAGTACGACTTCTCCTTCTCCGGCCTGAAGACCGCAGTCGCCCGCTGGGTGGAGGCCAGGCGCCGGGCCGGCGAGGACGTGCCGATCGCCGACGTGGCGGCCTCCTTCCAGGAGGCGGTCACCGACGTGCTCACCCGCAAGGCGGTCAAGGCCTGCAAGGACAACGGCGTCGACCACCTGATGATCGGCGGCGGGGTGGCGGCCAACTCGCGGCTGCGCGAGATGGCCCAGCAGCGCTGCGACCGGGCCGGCATCCGGCTGCGGGTGCCACGTCCGGGCCTGTGCACCGACAACGGCGCCATGGTCGCCGCGCTCGGCGCCGAGATGGTCTGGCGCGACCGCGCGCCGTCCTCCTTCGACCTCTCGGCGGACTCCTCGCTGCCCGTCACCGACGTGCACGTGCCGGCCGTGCACGGCGACGTCCACGGCCAGGCGTACGACGCGCTGGGCGGCGGCGGCCGGTGACCACCACCGCCGCCATGTGGGAGGCCCGGGCCGCCGACGGGCGCGCGGCCGACCTCGCCGCCTGGGTGCGCGGGACGGCGCTGCCGGCGCTGCGCGGCTCGGCCGGACTGGTCCGCACCGAGCTGTTCGGCGCCCCGGGGGACCGCGTGCTGCTGATCACCTGGTGGGCGGGGGAGCGGCCGGTGCCGGTCGCCGATCCGCCCGCCGAGCTGCTCGGCCGCCCGGTGCACCGCTGGTCCTTCACCAGCGAGCACGTGGAGTAGGACCGTGGCGCAGGGCCCGCTCCACCCGACGGGCCCAACCCGCTCGCCGGGCCGGAGCAGCCGCTCGTAGGCCTGTCCGGGAACCGAACGACCGACCGTTACCGTGCATAGCTGAGAGATCGCTGAACGGGACCGGGGAGCGCGGCGCGGTGAAGAGGTACGGGCGGGGCAGGGCGAGGACGTACGCGGTGGGGGCGCTGGCACTGTTGGCCGCCGCCACCGGCTGCGGCAGCGGTGGCGCGACCGGGCCCGCCGCGGCCGGCGGCACGTCGGCGGCGGCCGCGCCGTCCGCCGGAACCACCGCGGGCCGGCCGACTCCGGCCCCGGCCGGCACCACGCCCACCGGCGCACCGGCCGCCGCGCCGGCCGCGGGTGACGCGGCCGCCTGGGCCAAGTGGAACCTCAAGCCGCTGCCGCCGGCCCCGGCGGCGCCCGCCGACAAGCCGGTCAAACTCCAGCGGACCGGCCCGGTCCCGGTCTTCAGCGACGTGAAGACCACCGACAAGGTCGTCTTCATCACCATCGACGACGGCGCCGAGAAGGACCCGAAGTTCGTCGAGATGCTGACCGACCTCAAGGTGCCGGTCTCGATGTTCCTGACCCGCGACATCGTCAAGGACGACTACGGCTACTTCAAGCCGCTCCAGGCGCTCGGCAACCACATCCACAACCACACCGTGGACCACGCGATCATGAGCAAGGTCGCGCCGGAGAAGCAGAAGTCGGAGATCTGCGACGCGCAGTCCGCGCTCACCCAGCAGTACGGCACCGCGCCGCTGCTGTTCCGCCCGCCGTACGGGGACGGCGCCAACACGCCGGGGCTGAACACGGCGGTGCAGCAGTGCGGGCCGCGGGCCGTCGTGCTCTGGCGCGAGTCGATGCAGATCCACGACATGCAGTACCAGGCGGCCGACAAGAAGCTCCGGCCCGGGGACATCGTGCTCGCCCACTTCCGCGGCCCCAAGGACCTCAAGGGCGAGACGATGACGCAGATGTTCGGCGAGATGCTCGCCCGGATCCAGGAACAGGGCTTCGCGGTGGCCCGCCTGGAGGACTACATCCAGGCGCCGGCCTCCTGAGGCCCGAGGCCCGAGGCCGTCGGGCCCGGGGTCTTCCCGGCCTCAGACGTCGGCCCTGACGGGCCGGCCGAGCATCATCAGCGGGCCGTGGTCGGTGCGGCTGAGGATCACCGTGACGGTGTTCGGGCCGCTCGGCTTCAGCTGGCGGCGGAGCTCCTCGGGGGTGATCGCCATTCCGCGCTTCTTGATCACCACGGTGCCGACGGCGCGCTCGCGCAGCAGCGCCTTCAGCTTCTTGATGTGGAACGGCAGCACGTCGGTGAGCTCGAAGGCGTGCGCGTAGGGGGTGGCGACCAGCTCGTCCGAGGTCACGTAGGCGATCTTCGGGTCGATCAGCCGGCCGCCGACCTGCTCCGCCACCTCGGCCACCAGGTGGGCCCGGATCACCGCGCCGTCCGGCTCGTAGAGGTAGCGGCCGACCGGCCCGGCCGGCGGGTCGGGCAGGTCGCCGCCGGTGAGCGAGGCGGCCTGCGGCAGCAGCGTGGCGCGGTGCGGCCGCTCCGCGCGGGTGCCGAACCAGAGCACCGCCTCCTTGACGTCGCCGTGGTCGGAGACCCACTCGGCCTCGGCGTCCGCCGGGACGGCCTCGTGCGGGATGCCCGGGGCCACCTTGAGCGCCCCGACCGGGGTGCGCCGGCCGGCCTCGATCGCCCAGGACAGCGGCGGTGCGTACGCCTCCGGGTCGAACACCCGGCCGCGCGAGGTGCGGCGGGCGGGATCGGTGAAGACCGCGTCGTAGCCGGCCACGTCGACCTCGGCGACGTCCGCGCAGCGCACCTCGACCAGGTCGGCCAGGCCCAGCGCGGCGGCGTTGGCGGCCGTGGCGGCGCAGGCCGCCGGGTCCCGGTCCACCGCGAGCACCTCGATGCCGACTCGGGCCAGGGCGAGCGCGTCCCCGCCGATCCCGCAGCAGAGGTCGGCCAGCCGCTTCACGCCCAGCTCGGCGAAGCGCCGGGCCCGCCACTCGGCGACGCCGCGCCGGGTGGACTGCTCGACGCCGTTGGGCGTGAAGTACATCAGGTCGGCGTCGGCGCCGAACTTGGCCCGGGCCCGCTGCCGGAGCCGGGCCTGCCCGAACGCCGCCGACACCAGCTCGGCCGGGTGCTCGCGGCGCAGCCGGGTGGCCAGCGCGAGCTCCTCCTCGGGGGCGAACTCGCGCAGCTCGGCGAGCAGGGCCTGGCCCTCGGGCGTCAGCAGGGGCTGCAGGTTCTCGGTCTCCACGGGGCCATTCTCGCCGGTGTCACGGCCCCGGGTGTCCCGCAGCGGCCCGGGCCGGCCCCGGGAAGGAGGCGTCGCCGGCGGGGTTCCGGCCCCGGAGCGGGTGCGCGGCGGGGCCCCGGGGCGGCGCAGGAGTGCGGCCACTCGTCCCGCGTTCCGGAATCGGCGGGCGCGTCGTTGGCACTCTGGTTGACTGAGTGCTAACAGCGGCCTATGGTCGTCCTTGGCACTCTCCCCATGGGGAGTGCTAATGCGATGACGCGTGTCTGACCCCCGCGACGGCAGGCCCGCAGGTTCGCCACCTACCCGTTAGAAAACCCCGTAATCTCCGAAGGGGAGCTCGGACGTGACCACCAGCAGCAAGGTTGCCATCAAGCCGCTCGAGGACCGCATCGTGGTCCAGCCGCTCGACGCCGAGACCACCACGGCCTCCGGCCTGGTTATCCCGGACACCGCCAAGGAGAAGCCCCAGGAGGGCGTCGTCCTGGCCGTCGGCCCGGGTCGCTTCGAGGACGGCCAGCGTCTGCCGCTCGACGTCGCCGTCGGTGACATCGTCCTGTACTCGAAGTACGGCGGCACCGAGGTGAAGTACCAGGGCGAGGAGTACCTGGTCCTCTCGGCTCGCGACGTTCTCGCCATCATCGAGAAGTAAGACGTCCCAGCCCGCCCCGGATCCGTGTCCCAAGTGACAGGGGCCCGGGGCGTGGTTGTTGGTTCACGTAGTCCGGTGGCCGTTGTGCCGGCCGCCGCCCCGAGGGAATAGGGAACATGGCGAAGATCCTGCAGTTCGACGAGGACGCCCGCCGCTCGCTGGAGCGCGGTGTCAACAAGCTGGCCGACACCGTCAAGGTGACCATCGGCCCCAAGGGCCGCAACGTCGTCATCGACAAGAAGTTCGGCGCCCCGACCATCACCAACGACGGTGTCACCATCGCCCGCGAGGTCGAGCTGGACGACCCGTACGAGAACCTTGGCGCGCAGCTCGTCAAGGAGGTCGCCACCAAGACCAACGACGTCGCGGGTGACGGCACCACCACCGCCACCGTGCTGGCCCAGGCCCTGGTCAACGAGGGTCTGCGCAACGTCGCCGCCGGTGCCGGCCCGGCCGCCCTGAAGAAGGGCATCGACAAGGCCGTCGCCGCCGTCTCCGAGCACCTGCTCTCGGTCGCCCGCGAGATCGAGGGCAAGGACGACGTCGCCGCCGTCGCCTCCCTCTCCGCGCAGGACACCCAGGTCGGCGAGCTGATCGCCGAGGCGATCGACAAGGTCGGCAAGGACGGTGTCATCACCGTCGAGGAGTCGAACACCTTCGGCGTGGAGCTGGACTTCACCGAGGGCATGCAGTTCGACAAGGGCTACCTGTCGCCGTACTTCGTCACCGACGCGGAGCGGCAGGAGGCGGTCCTGGAGGACCCGTACATCCTGATCAACCAGGGCAAGATCTCCTCCATCCAGGAGCTGCTGCCGCTGCTGGAGAAGATCCTGCAGGGCGGTGCCTCGAAGCCGCTGCTGATCATCGCCGAGGACGTCGACGGCGAGGCGCTGTCCACCCTCGTGGTGAACAAGATCCGCGGCACCTTCAACGCCGTCGCCGTCAAGGCCCCGGGCTTCGGCGACCGCCGCAAGGCGATCCTCGGCGACCTGGCCACCCTGACCGGTGCCACCGTCATCTCCGAGGAGGTCGGCCTCAAGCTCGACCAGGCCGGTCTGGACGTGCTGGGCACCGCCCGCCGCGTGACCATCACCAAGGACGACACCACCATCGTCGACGGTGCCGGTGACACCGAGGCCGTGGCCGGCCGCGTCGCCCAGATCAAGGGCGAGATCGCGGGCACCGACTCGGACTGGGACCGCGAGAAGCTGCAGGAGCGCCTGGCCAAGCTGGCCGGCGGCGTCTGCGTCATCAAGGTCGGCGCCGCCACCGAGGTGGAGCTGAAGGAGCGCAAGCACCGCCTGGAGGACGCCATCTCGGCGACCCGCGCCGCGGTCGAGGAGGGCATCGTCGCCGGTGGTGGCGCCTCCCTCGTCCACGCCGCCAAGGTGCTGGACGGCGGCCTGGGCCTGTCGGGCGACGAGGCGACCGGTGTCGCGGTCGTCCGCAAGGCGCTGCACGAGCCGCTGCGCTGGATCGCCCAGAACGCCGGCCTGGAGGGCTACGTCATCACCTCCAAGGTCTCCGAGCTGGAGCAGGGCCAGGGCTACAACGCCGCCACCGGCGAGTACGGCGACCTGGTCAAGGCCGGCGTCATCGACCCGGTGAAGGTGACCCGCTCCGCGCTGGAGAACGCCGCCTCGATCGCCTCCCTGCTCCTCACCACCGAGACCCTCGTGGTGGAGAAGAAGGAGGAGGAGGCCGACAACGGTCACGGCCACTCGCACGGCGGGCACGGCCACTCCCACTGACGCCTGAACGGTGAACGGTGACCGGAGGCCCGGTCCGCGCCCCTCGGGGTGCGGGCCGGGCCTCCGGCGTTGACCGTGGGCCCGCGCGTGCTCCGTGCGTGCTCCCGTGCGTCTTCAGCACGTGCTTCAGTGTTCAACTATCAGTAGAATTTTGCATATGGCAAAGCCTGCCTTATAACTGAGGCATGATCGAGGCCCGCCACCTGCGCGTCCTGCGTGCCGTCGCCCGCACCGGCTCCTTCTCCGCCGCCGCTCGCGAGCTGGGCTGCACCCAGCCCGCCATCAGCCAGCAGATGAAGGCGCTGGAGAAGTCCGTCGACACCCCGCTGGTGGTCCGTTCGGGCCGCGGGATGCAGCTCAGCGAGGCCGGGCGGGTCCTGCTCAAGCATGCCACCGGGATCCTGGCCGGGCTCTCCGCCGCCGAGGAGGAGGTGGCGGCGATCGCCGGACTGCGGGCCGGACGGGTGCGTCTGGTGTCCTTCCCGACCGCGAGTTCCACCCTCGTGCCGCCGGCTGTCGCCCGGCTGCGGGACAGCCATCCGGGGGTCCGCGTGTCGCTGGTCGAGGCGGAGCCGCCGGAGTCGCTGGCGATGCTGCGCGGCGGCGAGTGCGAGGTGGCGCTGGCCTTCCGGTACCCGCAGTCGCCCGACGGGGCCCCGTCGCCCGCCCCGGCCCCGGCGCACGGCACCCCGCGCGAGGCGCGGGCCGAGGCCAACCTGGAGGCGCAGCAGCTCAGCGCCGGCGCCGACTGGTCCGACCTGGTGGTCACCCCGCTGCTGGACGACCCGCTGGTGGGCCTGCTGCCCGCCGCGCACCCGCTGGCGGGGCGCGGCGGCGGGAACGGGCCGGTGAAGCTGTCCGAGCTGGCCGGGGAGCAGTGGATCGCCGGCTGCCCGCAGTGCCGGGGGCACCTGGTGGAGCTCTGCGCGGGGGCGGGCTTCGAGCCCCGGATCGACTTCGCGACCGACGACTACCCGGCGGTGGTCGGCCTGGTGGCGGCCGGGCTCGGGGTGGCGGTGCTGCCAGGTCTGGCGCTGGAGTCGGTGCGTCCTGACGGCGTGTCGGCGGTGCCGGTGCGGACCGCCTCGGGGGCGCCGGCGGTGCGGCAGGTGGTCGCCCTGACCCTGCCGGACCTCGCCGAGGTGCCGGCCGTGGCGCTGATGCTTGAGCGGTTGGCGGGCGCGGCCGCCGGGCGCTGACCGGATGTCACGGCCCGGGCGGCCGAGCGGCCCGGGCGGCTCCCGCCCCGCTCCGGGCGCAGGCGGGCGAGTGCGCCGAGAAGAAACGTTTCTCCCCGGTGCGGACAAGGCGTCGGGTCAGTGCTGCAGCCCGGTCGGCGCCGCCAGCGGCACCTCCACCAGGCGGTTGCGCGAGCGGCCCATCATCTCCTCGCGCTCGTCCTCGGTCAGCCCTCCCCAGACGCCGTAGGGCTCCCGGACCGCCAGCGCGTGCGCGGCGCACTCGGTGCGTACCGGGCAGCGCATGCAGACCTCCTTGGCGCTCGCCTCGCGCGAGCTGCGGGCGGCGCCGCGTTCGCCCTCCGGGTGGAAGAAGAGCGAGCTGTCCACGCCGCGGCAGGCCGCGGAGAGCTGCCAGTCCCATAGGTCCGCGTTGGGGCCGGGGAGGCGGGAGAAATCTGCCATGGCTCATTCCCTTCAGAGGCTCGTCGACCGCGGGCCGACCGCCGGCGGGCTGTGCGGTGCGGCGAGGCTTCGATGCGCTGGTGTGGACACCTGGAAATATGACTTACGGCAACTCCATGGACAAGTCACCCACAGAGTGGCACAACAGTCAATGACCATACAAAAGCTATAAAAACGGGCAAAGTGGGCATGGGCTCCGGCGGGTACGGGCATGGCAATCGGGTGGCCGACGGGCGCGCGACACCCCGCACCGGTGTGCGGGTGGTGCGCCGACCGCGCGCGAGCTGCACAAAAGTGCGGCGTGTGCACCGCGATGCGGCTGATCGGTAACGGGTTGGCCACGTACAGTGGTGGAGATGGCCCTGAAGGCCGTAACTCATTCGAGTGACGGTCGTTGGAAGTGCGGAGGCGGTTAGCGGGCGCCGGAGGTCGGGAACGATCGCGGGGAAGTTCAGGCGATCGGCACCGAGTCCGTCGCCAATCGGCCGTGTCGGAGAGATTCGTACCAGCCAGGAGGCTCAACGTGACGCGGATCAGCTGCGGAGGACGACGGTCATGACTTCCGTTCTCGTTTGCGACGATTCCCCGCTCGCCCGCGAGGCGCTTCGCCGCGCGGTCGCGACCGTACCCGGCGTCGACCGGGTCACCACCGCGACGAACGGGGAGGAGGTCCTCCGCCGCTGGGTGGCCGACCGCTCCGATCTCGTTCTGATGGACGTCCGGATGCCCGGCCTCGGCGGGGTCGAGACGGTGCGGCGACTGCTGTCCGCCGACCCGGGCGCCCGCATCATCATGCTCACGGTCGCCGAGGACCTCGACGGCGTCGCCCTCGCGGTGGCCGCCGGTGCCCGCGGCTACCTGCACAAGGACGCCTCGCGCGCCGAACTGCGGGCCACCGTCACCCAGGCGCTCGCCGACCCGACCTGGCGGCTCGCCCCGCGGCGGCTGCGCAGCCCCGACATGGGAGCGGCGCCCACGCTGACGGCCCGTGAGATCCAGGTGCTGGAGGGCATGAGCCACGGCCGCAGCAACGCCGAGATCGGCCGCGAGCTCTTCCTCTCCGAGGACACCGTCAAGACGCACGCCCGGCGGCTGTTCAAGAAGCTCGGCGCCTCGGACCGTGCGCACGCGGTGGCCCTGGGCTTCCGCTGGGGCCTGGTCCGCTGACCGCCGGCGGCCCCGCCGGTCGCGGCGGGCTGCTCGAGGTTCCTCCCGCCGGGGCGTGTGACGTTACGGTCCCGAGGTTGCACCATGGAGTAGTGGAGCACCTCGGGGACCAGCGGACAGGCACTGCGGCGAACCACACAGCCGCAGGACACTCGGCGGACGGCGCGGCGGACGGGACCACCGGAGGCTGCGGGGCGGGAGGCGGCGCGGTGCAGGAGGGGCCGGTGGTGCGCGGCGGTCACGGGCCGGGCGGCCTACCGCATAACGTTCCGGTGCACAACTCCGGACGCGGTGCCGCGTTTTCCCGTTCGACCAGGCACCATGGACCGATGCGTGACGACGTTGCCGGTGCGGCCGGCGAGGCGGACCCGGTGGAGGCGGTCGAGCCCTCCGGCCCGGGGCGCGATCCGTCGTGCGCGGATCAGGGCGGCCCCGGTGGCCCCGCCGGCGACGCCCCGGGCGACGGCTCCGCCGGGCGGGCGGGCGCCGGGGGCGGGATCGAGCGGGTGCCGGTGCTCGGCGCCGGCGGCTCGTCCCCCCTGGTCGGCGAGCTGGTCGCGGCCGCCGTCCGCGGCGAGGGCCCGGCGATCGACGCACTGCTCGCCTACGTCCACCCGCTGGCGCTGCGCTACTGCCGCGGCCGCCTGGTCCGGCTGCCCGGGGGCGCCCGGCACCACGTGGACGACATCGCGCAGGAGGTCTGCGTCGCGGTGCTCTGTGCGCTGCCCCGGTACAAGGACCAGGGGCGCCCGTTCGAGGCCTTCGTCTACGGCATCGCCGCCCACAAGATCGCCGACCTGCAGCGAGCCGCGATGCGCGGCCCCGGGTCGACGGTGATCCCGCCGGACGACCTGCCGGAGGTGCCGGACGAGGCGCTCGGCCCGGAGGAGCGCGCGCTGCTGAGCAGTGACGCCGCCTGGGCCAAGGAGCTGCTCTCCAACCTGCCGGCCCGTCAGCGCGAGCTGGTGCTGCTGCGGGTGGCCGCCGGGCTCTCCGCGGAGGAGACCGGCGAGGTGCTCGGGATGTCGCCCGGCGCCGTCCGGGTCGCCCAGCACCGTGCGCTCAGCCGGCTGCGGGCGCTCGCGGAGGAGTCCTCCTGACGCAGCGGGGCCGTTCGACCGGCTCCGGCCCCGGCCGCCGGGCGGTGCTGCACCGGCTCCGGCCGGCCCTGCCCGCGGCGCGGGCGGGCGGGTTCGGGTGCGAGCGGAATGGCCCACGGGTGCCGGGTGTTGTCAAGGGCACACGAGGACACATTCCCGGTGCCAGTACCATGGGGTATCGGCGCCTGGGCGGGTCGCCAAAGTTCCGTGGGTGCGAGCGGGGATTCCCTGGAGGTTCCTCCAAAGGCACCGAGCTTTCGGCGGCCTGAGCGAGTGAGCGACGACAGCGCCCCCACCCTCAGGGCGTGAGCGGATTAGGCCGGCCACGGAAGGTACCCCCGAAATGTCTTACAACGCCGCAGGCGTACCCGAGAAGTTCGCGATGCTCGGGCTGACGTACGACGACGTGCTGCTGCTGCCCGGGGCCTCCGAGGTGCTGCCGAACGAGGTCGACACCTCCTCGCGGGTCTCCCGGAACGTGCGCGTCAACATCCCGCTGCTCTCCGCCGCGATGGACAAGGTCACCGAGTCCCGGATGGCGATCGCCATGGCCCGCCAGGGCGGCGTCGGCGTGCTGCACCGGAACCTCTCCGTCGAGGACCAGGCCAACCAGGTCGACCTGGTGAAGCGCTCCGAGTCCGGCATGGTCACCGACCCGATCACGGTCGGCCCGGAGACCACCCTGGCCGAGGCCGACGCGCTCTGCGCCAAGTTCCGGATCAGCGGTGTGCCGATCGCGGACGAGGCAGGCAAGCTGCTCGGCATCGTCACCAACCGCGACATGGCCTTCGAGTCGGACCGCAGCCGCCAGGTCCGCGAGATCATGACCCCGATGCCGCTGATCACCGGCAAGGTCGGCATCTCCGGCGAGGACGCCATGGCGCTGCTCCGCCGCCACAAGATCGAGAAGCTGCCGCTGGTCGACGACGAGGGCCGGATCAAGGGCCTGATCACCGTCAAGGACTTCGTCAAGGCCGAGAAGTACCCGAACGCCGCCAAGGACGCCGAGGGCCGGCTGCTGGTCGGTGCCGCCGTGGGCGCCAGCGCCGAGGCGTTCGACCGGGCCCAGGCCCTGGTCGAGGCGGGCGTGGACTTCCTGGTGGTGGACACGTCGCACGGCCACAGCCACAACGCGCTGGCCTGGATCGCCAAGATCAAGTCGGCCGTCGGCGTCGACGTGGTCGGCGGCAACGTGGCCACCCGGGACGGCGCCCAGGCGCTGATCGACGCCGGCGTGGACGGCGTCAAGGTCGGTGTCGGCCCCGGCTCCATCTGCACCACCCGCGTGGTCGCCGGCATCGGCGTCCCGCAGGTCACCGCGATCTACGAGGCCGCGGTGGCGTGCCAGGCGGCCGGCGTCCCGGTAATCGGCGACGGCGGCCTGCAGTACTCCGGTGACATCGGCAAGGCGCTCGCCGCCGGTGCCGACACCGTGATGCTGGGCTCGCTGCTGGCCGGCTGCGAGGAGTCCCCGGGCGAGCTGCAGTTCATCAACGGCAAGCAGTTCAAGTCCTACCGCGGCATGGGCTCGCTGGGCGCCATGCAGTCCCGCGGTCAGGGCCGCTCGTACTCCAAGGACCGCTACTTCCAGGCCGAGGTGGCCTCGGACGACAAGCTCGTCCCCGAGGGCATCGAGGGCCAGGTGCCCTACCGCGGCCCGCTGGCCGCCGTGCTGCACCAGCTGGTCGGCGGCCTGCGCCAGACCATGGGCTACGTGGGCGCGGCCACCATCGCCGAGATGGAGAGCAAGGGCCGGTTCGTCCGGATCACCTCGGCGGGCCTCAAGGAGAGCCACCCGCACGACATCCAGATGACGGTCGAGGCGCCGAACTACACCAGCCGCGGCTGACCGCGCGCACCGCACGCGTCCGAGGGGCCCGCCACCACCAGGTGGCGGGCCCCTCGCCCGTGCGGCGCCTGTGGACGCGAGAGCGCGGGCCGCCCTCGCGCCGAGCGGCTTGGACACGAGCGCGCGAGCGGCAACCAGTGCGGGATACTGGGGGGCGGCCGGGGTGACCCGGCGGGCATGAGCAACAAACCAGAAGGGCTCGAAGTGACTGAGATCGAGATCGGGCGAGGCAAGCGCGGCCGCCGGGCGTACTCCTTCGACGACATCGCCGTCGTCCCCAGCCGCCGTACGCGTGACCCGAAGGAGGTCTCGATCGCCTGGCAGATCGACGCCTACCGCTTCGAGCTGCCGTTCCTGGCCGCCCCGATGGACAGCGTGGTCTCCCCGCAGCAGGCCATCGCCATCGGCCGCCTCGGCGGCCTGGGCGTGCTCAACCTGGAAGGCCTCTGGACCCGCTACGAGGACCCGCAGCCGCTCCTGGACGAGATCGCCTCGATCCAGGACGAGGCCGCCGCCACCCGCCGCCTGCAGGAGATCTACTCCGCCCCGATCCAGGCCGAGCTGATCAAGCAGCGGATCCAGGAGGTCCGCGACTCCGGCGTGGTCACCGCCGCCGCGCTCTCCCCGCAGCGCACCGCCGAGTTCTCCAAGGCCGTCGTGGACGCCGGCGTCGACGTCTTCGTCATCCGCGGCACCACCGTCTCGGCCGAGCACGTCTCCAGCGGCGCCGAGCCGCTCAACCTCAAGCAGTTCATCTACGAGCTGGACGTCCCGGTCATCGTCGGCGGCTGCGCCACCTACACCGCGGCGCTGCACCTGATGCGCACCGGTGCGGCCGGCGTGCTGGTCGGCTTCGGCGGCGGCGCCGCCCACACCACCCGCAACGTCCTCGGCATCCAGGTGCCGATGGCCACCGCCGTCGCCGACGTGGCGGCCGCCCGCCGCGACTACATGGACGAGTCCGGCGGCCGCTACGTGCACGTGATCGCGGACGGCGGCGTCGGCTACAGCGGCGACATCCCCAAGGCCGTCGCCTGCGGCGCCGACGCGGTGATGATCGGTGCCGCGCTGGCCCGCGCCACCGACGCGCCCGGCAAGGGCTTCCACTGGGGCATGGAGGCCGTGCACGAGGAGCTGCCGCGCGGCAAGCGGGTGGACCTCGGCACCGTCGGCAGCACCGAGGAGATCCTCACCGGCCCGTCGCACACCCCCGACGGCACCATGAACCTGTTCGGCGCGCTGCGCCGGGCGATGGCCACCACGGGCTACACGGAGCTCAAGGAGTTCCAGCGCGTCGAGGTGACGGTCAACCCGGCGCTCAACCACCGCTGAGCCGCACGACCGCGGCAGGGCCCCCGTCGGACGCGATCCGGCGGGGGCCCTGCCGTCAGCTGGGGGTGGCCGTGCGGCGGGTGAGCAGGAAGCCGCCGATCACGGCGATCCCGTAGAAGGCGAGGTCCAGCGGGTGGCGCTCGGCCCGCCAGGTCGTCAGGGCGCCGTGCAGCAGCTCGCCGTACGGGGTTCCGGCCAGGTCGTGCAGCCGCAGCGTCTGGCCGAGCAGCTGGCCGAGGAAGAGCGCTCCGGCCGCCAGCAGGGCGCCGAGCGGGGGCAGCAGGCGGTTGCGGCCGCCGAGCCGGCTGAGCGGCCAGGCGACGGCGGCGGCCAGGGCGATGGCCAGCCAGCCGATGGTGTCCCCGGCCCGGGCCGGGGCGGTGCCGTACGCGGCCGCGCCGGCCAGCATCGCGGCGACTGCGGCCGCGACCGCCGCCCCGGTCCGGCGGGGGCGGGCCCGCCCGGCGGCGGTGGCGGGCGGGTAGTCGGCCGCGGGGGTGCCGGGCATGCCCGGGGCGACGTAGCCCTCGGGGGCGTCCTGCGCCGGTGCCACCGAGTAGTGCTGGGCCGTCCGCGGCCGTCCCGACTGGCCGTCAGCGCCTTCTGCGGGTGCGGTCATGGGCGTCGAGATCCCCCCGGAAAGACTGTGAGCTGCCGAACGGTAGCAGCGCCCCGGCGTGCTCGAACAGCGTTTTCGATCACAGATCGGGCACGGAGCGCCGGTTCCCGCCGGGTGCGGAGCCAGGGTGGCCGGGGGGCGGGTGGTCGTGACCCCGCGGGACAGGGGATGATGGAGGCTTGGCGTTCGGGCCCGGCGTCGGGCCGATGCGTCGTCACGACCGGCCAGCACCACATGGGGGAACGTTCCGAATGACCCAGGCGCAGGGTTCCACCGGCCGGCTCCTGGCCGGCCGATACCGGCTGAACGCCGTGCTCGGGCGCGGCGGCATGGGCACCGTCTGGCGCGCCGAGGACGAGATGCTCGGCCGGATCGTCGCGGTCAAGGAACTGCGGATGAACGGCAGCGTCGAGGAGGACGAGAAGCACCGGCTGATCGTCCGTACGCTGCGCGAGGCGAAGGCGACGGCGCGGATCCGGCACAACTCGGCGGTCACCGTCTTCGACGTGGTCGAGGAGGACGACCGGCCCTGGATCGTGATGGAGCTGGTCGAGTCCCGCTCGCTGGCCGACGTGATCAAGGAGGACGGGCCGCTGGAGCCCGCCCGGGCGGCCGAGATCGCGCTGGACGTGCTGGGCGTGCTCGTCGCGGCCCATGCGCTGGGCATCCTGCACCGCGACGTGAAGCCGTCCAACGTGCTGATCGGCGAGGACGGCCGGGTGGTGCTCACCGACTTCGGCATCGCCAGCGTGGAGGGGGACGCCTCGGTGACCTCCACCGGCATGCTGGTCGGCGCCCCCTCGTACATATCCCCGGAGCGGGCCCGCGGGCAGAAGCCCGGACCGCCGGCCGACCTCTGGTCGCTGGGCGGCACGCTGTACGCGATGGTCGAGGGGCGGCCGCCGTACGACCGGGGCTCGGCGCTGGCCACCCTGACGGCGGTGATGACCGAGGAGCTCAGCACGCCGCTCAACGCCGGGCCGCTGCGGCCGGTGATCGAGGGGCTGCTGGCCAAGGACCCGGGCGAGCGGCTGGACGCCTCGCAGACCCGGTCGATGCTCAAGCGGGTGGTCGCCGAGGCCACCGCGCGGGCGGAGTCGACCACCGAGCACGCGATGCCGGTGAAGGCGTCGGGCACCGGTGCCGCCACCGAGGGCGAGAAGTCGGCGGACGAGCCCGAAGGCGGGGCGAAGCCCGCGAAGCCGACGAAGCCGGCCGGGAAGCCGCCGGTCGGCGGACTGCTCGGCACCGTCCGGGTCGGCAGCCGGGCCAAGGACGAGGAGCAGCCGGCGGCCGGAGCCGCTGCCGGTGGTGCGGCGGCCGTGGAGCCGCGCGGCGCCGGTGACGCCGCCGAGCGCGCCGCCACGCCGCCGGCCGAGCCGATCCGGCCGGTGACCAGCGAGTGGACCCTGGGCGCGACCCAGGCGGCCGGCGCCAACCCGCGCACCGGCCGGCGGCGGCTGGCCGTGGCCACCGCGGTCGTGGTGCTGCTGCTGATCGCCGGCGTGGTCGCGGTGGTGCAGGCCTTCGGCGGCTCCGACCAGCGGTCACCCAAGGGTGCCGGCCACGGTTCCGCCTCGGCGGCCACCACCGGCGCGGACGCCACCGGCACCTCGCCGGCGGCGCAGGAGTCCCCGGCCCCGTCGGCGAGCACCCCGGCGGCGGGCACGCCCGCGGGGACCACCCCGTCGGCCGCGCCCAGCGGGGCGGCGCCCCCGGCGTCCCCCGGGCAGACCGCGGCCGCGCCCGGCGGCGCCACCCCGTCCGGTACGGCTCCCACCACGGCGGCCGGCAGCCCGGCGGCCCCGTCCTCCGCGGCGGCGTCGACCCCGGCCGGACCGGCGGTGCCCGCCGGGTTCCGCGAGTACAAGGACCCGTCCGGATTCTCGGTGGCGCTGCCCGACTGGCTGCAGCCCGCCGGGTCGGACTCCAACCGCCGCATCTTCAAGGGCGCCAACGGCAGCCAGCTGCGGATCGAGTGGACCACCACGCCCGGCCCGAGCGCCGTCGCCGACTGGCAGGAGTCCGAGCCCTCGGTGCGCGGGCAGGTCAGCAACTACCAGCGGGTGAACCTGGCGGCGATCACCTACCGGCAGTGGACCAACGCGGCCGACTGGGAGTGGACCAACGGCACGCCCAGGATGCACTCGCTCAACCGGGGCTTCGTCACCGGCACCCCGGCCAAGTACGGCTACTCGATCTACTGGATCGTGCCGGACGCGGACTGGGGTTCGCAGGCGAGCGTCCGGGACGTCGTGTTCAGCACCTTCCAGCCCGCGCCCTAGGTGCCCCAGGGGCTCGCGCCCCAGGGGCCCCGGCGCCGGGTGGTCAGCCGATCAGGCGCTGCTTGGCGCGGCTGAACTCCTCGTCGGTGAGCGCCCCGGCGGTGTGCAGGGCGGCGAGGCGCTCCAACTGGTCCAGCAGGTCGGCGCCGGAGGAGGGCGCCGCGGCCGGCGCGGCGGCCTGGGACTTCTGCGCCGCCTCCCGGGCCAACCGGGCGGCGGCGCGGACCTGCTCGGCGAAGACCTCGGCCTTGATCACGTCCTCGAACCGGTGCGAGCCGGTGAGTGCGACCACCAGCAGCACCTCGCCGTTGATCCGGCTCTTCGTCACGGTCGCGTCGGTGACCGCGGAAAGCGGAACCGGGACGGGCGGTTTGCCGTCCTTGAGGAAGAGCAGCCGGTGGGTCGTGAGGACCAGTACCCCCTTGCGGAAGTGGTCGGGATGGCGCCCGGCCGTCGACGCGACCGGCTTCTCGTCGGCCGCGACGCTTGCCTCGACGGTGCGCAGAGCCTCCGCCCGCGTGCTACTGCTGCTGTTGCCGGCCACGTCGAAGGCCGTGTCGATCAGATCGGTCCAGTCCATGGGATCGAGCCTAATGCGGCGGCCAGGCCCTAGGCTGGGCGCGAGCGAGAGGAACACGCATGCGAGCGGGCCCGGGGCGGATACTGGCAGGGCGCTACCGTCTGACGGACCGTCCGGAGGCGCTGCGTGCGTTCGCCGTGGACGAGCGGACCGGCGGCGCCGTCCGGCTGCGCGGCCTGGAGCTGCCGCCGGTGCTGACGGGCGGTCACGAACCCGACGAGCCGATGCCCGAGCAGGGCGAGCGGCTGGTGCGGAAGGTGGCGGCCGCCGGCTCCGCGGCGCCGACGCATCCCCGGCTGCTGCAGGGGGCCGGGGCGTTCGTCGACGGCGACGTGCTCTGGACCGTCGAGGAGGCGCCGGTCGGCGTCACGCTCGCCGAGCTGGTGGCGGACGGGCCGCTCCCGCCGTACCGGGTGGCCGAGGTGACGGCCGATCTGGCGGGCGCGCTGCGGGCGCTGCACGAGGCCGGGCTCGCGCACGGCAATCTGACGGTCGATTCGGTGCTGGTCTGCGAGGACGGCGCGGCGATGCTCGGCGGGCTGCTCCCCGGGGTGGCCGAGGAGGCGCTGGCCGAGGAGTTGGGCGGTCCGGCCGGGCGCCGCCGCTACGACGTGCGGGCGGCCCTGGTCGGGCCGGTCGCGGAGCGCTGGCCGCTGGACGGCGGCGCGGCCGGCGACTGCTGGGCGCTCGGTGTGCTGCTGCAGCGGCTGGTGACCGGCCGTTCGCCGTTCCCCGAGCCGGGCGTGCCGGAGCTGGTCACGGCGGTGCGGGACGGCCGGCGGGAGCCTGCGACGGCGTGCGGGCCGCTGGCGCCGCTGGCGGAGCGGCTGCTGCAGCCGGACCCGGCCCTGCGGCCGAGCGCGGCGGCCGTCCGCCGGGAGCTGGCGGCGCTGCTGGTGGGCGTGCCCGAGCCGGCCGACGGCGAGCGGGCGGCCGGGGTGCTCGCGGTGCGACCGGAGGGCCCGCTGGTGCCGCTGACCCCGCGTCGGCGGGGGCGGGGCGGTGCGGACCGGGAGGCGGTGGCGGCGGACGCCGGGCCGGCGCCGGTGCGGCCACCGCGGATTCCACCGGCGCTGCTGGGCCCGGTCCTGGTCGGCGGGGTCTTCCTGCTGCTGGTGCTCGGCGTGGCCGCCGTGGTGATGTTCGCAGGCTGACGGTGCCCGCCGGGCGCCCGCGGCCGGCCCTGGCGCCGGGGGAGATTACCGGGGCGGGGGCGGGCCGCCTAATGTGTGCGTGGGATTTGTTCGAACTGTGGTCTGCACCAGGCCCTCCGTCGCGGTGACGGCAGGTGGATGAGGGGGAGCGGTCGCCGATGGGCGTGCAGGACCGGCCGGACGCGGCCGAGGCGGAGCGGCTGCTGGCCGGGCGGTACGAGCTGGGCGACCGCCTGGGCCGTGGCGGGATGGGCACGGTCTGGCGGGCCTGGGACCGGATGCTGGACCGCGAGGTCGCGGTCAAGGAGCTCACCGTCAGCCACCTCCCCGAGGAGGAGCTCCAGATCCTGCACGCCCGGATGAAGCGGGAGGCCAGCGCGGCCGCCCGGATCAAGCACCCGGGCGTGATCACCGTGCACGACGTGCTGGAGCACGACGGCCGGCCGTGGATCGTGATGGAGCTGGTCGACGGCCGCTCGCTGGCCGATGTGATCAGCCAGGACGGCACCCTGCAGCCGCGCGCCGCCGCCGAGGTCGGCAACCAGGTGCTGGCGGCCCTGCACCGGGGCCACCAGCTGGGCGTGCTGCACCGGGACGTGAAGCCGGCCAACGTCCTGCTGGAGCGCGGCACCGGGCGGGTGGTGCTGCTGGACTTCGGCATCGCGACGTACGAGGGCTCGACCGAGCTGACCCGGCCGGGCGACCTGGTCGGCTCGCCGGACTACCTGGCGCCCGAGCGGGCCCAGGGCGAGCGGCCGGGCCCCGCCTCGGACCTCTGGGGCCTCGGGGCGACGCTGTACGCGGCGGTGGAGGGCGAGTCGCCGTTCCGCCGGACCTCGCCGCTGACCACGCTCGCCGCCGTCGTCGGCGACCCGCTGCCGGAGCCGCGCCGGGCCGGGGCGCTGGGCCCGGTGCTGGCGGCGCTGATGGCCAAGGACCCGGCCGACCGGCCGACCGCCGACGAGGCGGCCCGGATGCTGGCCGAGGTGAAGGCCGGGCACACCATGGGCTTCAAGCCGGTCGCGCCGGTGAAGACGCCGACCCAGTCGGTACCGGTGGTGGACCGGACCGAGGGTTCGGAGGGGTCGGACCCGGCCGCCGAGCCGGAGGCGCCGACCGCGGCGCGGCCGGAGGTGCCGGCCACCGTGGCCGACACGGGGTCGGTACCCGTCGTCGGCGGTGAACCGGGCGGCGCGGGCCCCGCCGTACCGGGGGTGCTCGGGACGGCCGGGGTCGTGACGCCGGAGGCGGCCGCGGCGCGCACCGCACCGATCGCGCCGGTGGTGCACCCCGTCGCGCCCGCGCGCGGTCCGGCCAAGCGCCGCAACGTGCTTCGGCTCGCCGTGGCCGCGCTGGCGGTGGCCGTCCTGGCCGCCGGGGCGACCTTCCTGGCCACCCGGCACTCCGGGGCCCCGGTCGTGGACCCGGCGCCGACCGCCTCGGGCGAGCCGCAGCCCTCCGGCACCGCCGACCCGCCGCCCACCGGCTTCCAGTGGGTGGACGACCCGGCCGGCTTCCGCTTCCCGCTGCCGGTCGCCAAGCCGGCCTGGCAGCGCAGCACGGACACCGCCAACCAGATCTTCTACAGCCCGGACAACCGGACCCACTACCTGCAGTTCGCCGTCACCGTCGGCCAGTCCGTCAAGCCGCTGGAGCACCTGCGGCAGATGGAGGCCACCGTCTCCAAGCTCAAGGACTACCGCCAGCACAAGCTGACCGGCGTCGCGGTCAACGGGCACGACGCGGCGGTCTGGGAGTTCAGCTACGCGGCCAAGGAGGGCGGCCGGCGGCGGGCGATCGAGGCGGAGTTCATCGACGACGACGGCACCAGCTACGCGATCTACTCGTCCAGCCCGGAACGCGGCACCGAGTGGAACGAGGCCGAGCAGCGCTTCAACACGGTGCTGCACTACTTCACGCCGACCCGCTGACGACGGACGACCGCTTGCGCCCGATCGGGGCAGATACTTGTTACCGACGGGTACCGATCGGGCCGTCGACCGCCTAGGCTGCGCCGTATGACGGACCTCACAGCAGATGCCACGGTCATCGAGCAGCCCGGCGCCGGCACCGCGGCCCGCAACCCCGCCGCTCCCGGTGGCGGCCGCACCGTCGCCGCGGCCGTCCCGGCGTCGCTGGTCGCCCGCCTCGCCGCCGGCGTCACCGCGGCCGGCGAGCCGGCCCTGGTGGAGACCGTCGCCCCGCTGACCGGCGAGCGCCTGGCCGGCCTGCCGCAGTCCACGCCGGCCGACGTCGAGGTCGCCTTCCAGCTGGCCCGCCGCGCCCAGCCGGCCTGGGCCGCACTGCCCGTGCGCCGCCGCGCCGCCGTTCTGCTGCGCTTCCACGACCTGCTGCTCAAGCGGCAGGACGAGGTGCTGGACCTGATCCAGGCCGAGACCGGCAAGGCCCGGCTGCACGCCTTCGAGGAGGTGCTGGCCGTCGCCATGGCCGCCCGCCACTACGGCCGCGCCGCGCACTCCTACCTGCGGGACAAGCGGCACGGCGGCGCGCTGCCGGTGCTCACCCAGGCGATCGAGGCCCGCCGGCCGAAGGGCGTGATCGGGCACATCTCGCCGTGGAACTACCCGCTGGAGCTCTCCATCGGCGACGCGCTGCCCGCCTTCGCGGCCGGCAACGCCGTGGTCAACAAGCCGGACACGCAGACCGCCCTGACCGCGCTCTGGGCCCGTGAGCTGCTGATCGAGGCCGGGCTGCCGGCCGACCTCTGGCAGGTCGTGATCGGCGACGGCCCGGTGATCGGCCCGGCCGTGGTCGAGCACGCCGACTACGTCTCCTTCACCGGCTCCACCCGCACCGGCCGCGAGGTGGCCCAGCGCGCCGCCGCCCGGCTGGTCGGCGCCTCGCTCGAACTCGGCGGCAAGAACGCCATGCTGGTCCTGGCCGACGCCGACCTCGACCGGGCCGCCGAGGGCGCCGTCCGCGCCTGCTTCTCCTCGGCCGGCCAGCTCTGCATCTCGATCGAGCGGCTGCTGGTGCACCGCTCGGTGGCGGACGAGTTCCTGGCGAGGTTCGCCGAGCGCACCCGCGCGCTGCGCCTCGGCGGCGGCCTCGCCTACGGCGCGGACATGGGCTCGCTCGTCTCCGTCCGGCAGCTGGACGCCACCGTCCGGCACGTGGCGGACGCGGTCAAGGCCGGCGCCACCGTGGTGGCCGGCGGCCGGGCCAGGCCGGACCTCGGCCCGTTCTTCCACGAGCCCACCATCCTGGACGGCGTCACCCCGGACATGGCGGTCTGCGCCGAGGAGACCTTCGGCCCGGTGGTCTCGGTCTACCGCTTCGACACCGAGGACGAGGCGGTCGCCGCCGCCAACTCCACCCCGTACGGCCTCAACTCCAGCGTCTGGACCAAGGACCTGCGGCGCGGCCGGGAGCTGGCGGCCCGGCTGCGCACCGGCACGGTCAACGTCAACGAGGGCTACGCGGCGGCGTACGGCTCGGTCTCGGCGCCGATGGGCGGCATGGGCGAGTCCGGGCTCGGGCGGCGGCACGGCGCCGAGGGCATCCTGCGGTACACCGAGGCGCAGACCATCGCGAGCCAGCGGCTGATACCGATCGCGCCCGCCTTCGGCCTGGACGACCGGCAGTTCGCCGCGGTGTTCACCGGCGGGCTGCGGGTGCTGAAGGCCCTGCGGTTCAAGTAGGCCGGTCCTGGCCGGTCCTGGCCGGTCCCGTCCGGCCCGGTGTGCGGCCGACCCCGTCTGCGGCCGTCCCGGGCCGGGGCGCGTCCGTTCCGCGTTTCGTCGTCGCGTTTCGTTTCCCGAAGGAGCAAGGCACATGGTGGGGTCCCGCGATGAGGCGGAGTTCGACTACGACGTGGTCGTGGTCGGCTCCGGCTTCGGTGGTTCGGTCTCCGCGCTGCGGTTGACCGAGAAGGGCTACCGGGTCGCCGTCCTGGAGGCCGGGCGGCGCTTCGAGCGCGACGAGCTGCCCCGCAACTCCTGGGACCTCGCGAAGTACCTGTGGGCGCCGAAGCTCGGCCTCTACGGCATCCAGCGCATCCACCTGCTGGCCAACGTGCTGATCCTGGCCGGTGCCGGGGTCGGCGGCGGCTCGCTGAACTACGCCAACACCCTGTACGTGCCGCCGAAGGCGTTCTTCGAGGACCGCCAGTGGCGGCACATCACCGACTGGCAGGAGGAGCTGGCGCCGTTCTACGACCAGGCGCAGCGGATGCTCGGCGTACGGCTCAACCCGACCGTCACCCCGTCCGACGTCCACCTCAAGGCGGCCGCCGAGAAGATGGGCGTCGGCGACACCTTCCACATGGCGCCGGTCGGGGTGTTCTTCGGCGACGGCAAGGACGCAGACGGCTGCGCCAAGGCGGCGCCCGGTGAGGAGATCGCGGACCCGTACTTCGGGGGCGCCGGCCCCGCCCGCAAGGCCTGCGTGGAGTGCGGCGAGTGCATGACCGGCTGCCGGCACGGCGCCAAGAACATGCTCACCGAGAACTACCTCCACCTGGCCGAGCGCGGCGGCGCCGAGATCCACCCGCTCACCACGGTGGCCCGGATCCGCGAGTACCGCGACGCCCGCGGGAACGAGGGCTTCGCCGTGGACGTGCGCCGCACCGACGCCCGCTCCACCACCGACCGGGTCAAGGCGGGGGCGCGCACCATCACCGCCGCCCGGGTGGTGGTCGCGGCCGGCACCTACGGCACCCAGTCGCTGCTGCACCGGATGCGCGACGGCGGCCACCTGCCGCGGCTGTCGGCGCGGCTCGGCGAGCTGACCCGGACCAACTCGGAGGCGCTGGTCGGGGCCCAGACCACCGACCGGCGGTACGGCAGCCGGGCGGACTTCACCAAGGGCGTCGCGATCACCTCCTCGATCCACCCGAACGAGAACACCCACATCGAGCCGGTGCGCTACGGCAAGGGCTCCAACGCGATGGGCGCGCTCTCGATCGCGCAGGTCAAGGGTGCCGGGAAGGGGCCGCGCTGGCTGCGCTACCTGGGTAACTCGGTCCGGCACCCGGTCACCTTCGCCCGCTCGATGAACCAGCGCCGCTGGTCGGAGCGGACGATCATCGGCCTGGTGATGCAGTCGCTGGACAACTCGATCACCGTCTCGCTCAAGAAGACCGGCCTCGGCAAGGGGCAGCTGACCTCCACCCAGGGCCACGGCGCGCCGAACCCGACCTGGATCCCGGCCGCCGAGCAGGGCGCCCGGGCGCTGGCGGAGGAGATCAACGGCTTCGCGGGCAGCACCGTGGGCGAGATCTTCGACATCCCGATGACCGCGCACTTCCTCGGCGGCTGCCCGATCGGCGACTCCGCCGAGACGGGCGTGGTCGACCCGTACCACCGGCTCTACGGCCACCCCGGCATCAGCGTGGTGGACGGCGCGGCCGTCTCCGCCAACCTCGGGGTCAACCCCTCGCTGACGATCACCGCGCAGGCCGAGCGCGCCATGTCGATGTGGCCCAACAAGGGCGAGGAGGACCTCCGCCCGGCTCCGGGCGACGCCTACCGCCGGGTCGTGCCGGTCGTGCCGGTGCGTCCGGCGGTGCCGGCGGACGCCTTCGGCGCGCTGCGGCTGCCGCTGCTGGCCGTCCCGAAGGTGCCGAAGAAGGCGGAGACGAAGGATTCCTGATTCCGTGTCAGGAGTGGTGGGTGGCGCGCCGGCGCCGGTTGACATCCCTCCGGGCACGATGGGATAAACGGGCTCCCTGGGGGGACCAGGGGCTCGTTCGACCGGGGGGAACGCGGTTCATGGCCATCTGTGCAGCGTGCGGTGCGGCTTCGGCGGAGGGGGCGCTCGGCTGCGCCTCGTGCGGACGGCCACTGGCGCCGCCCCCGCCGCCGCCCGCCCCACCCGCGGCCCCGGCGGTGCCGCCGCCCCCGACGGCGGGGCCCGCCGTGCCGCCGGCTCCGCCGGTACCGCCCGCCGTGCCGCCGGCTCCACCCGCACAGCCCGCCGCGCCCGGGTACCCGCCGCCCGCCGTGCCGCCCGCCGGGGGCAGCTGGGGCGCCGGCCGGCCGTACGACCCGGCCGGGGCGCAGTCGGCCGTGCTGCGCCGGTTCACCGGCGAGGACTGGCGCCCGGCGCTGCGTGCGGTGATCGCGCCGACGGTGGTGCTCCTGCTCGCCGCCCTGATCGCCGCGATCCCGGACGGCTACAGCTACTCCTTCCTCTTCGAGGCGCCCGGGTTCGGCGACCGCTTCGGCTCCGCGCTGGCCATGGCTCTGGCGGCGCTCGGCGCACCGTTCCGGCTGGGGGTGGACTTCGGCACTCTGCGCGGCTCCGGCACCAGCACCGGTGGGACGACGGCGCGGCTGGTGCCGATGACGGTCACCGCGGCCTGGCTGTTGGCGCTCTGGTGGGGCCTGCGCGCGGGTGCGCGCGCCCGGCGGGCCCGGACCGGCGAGCAGCAGACCCGGCGGTACGCGGCCGGCGAGGCGCTGCGCACCGCACTGGTCGCGGGCGGCGTGACGCTGCTGTTCGGTCTCGTCGCCGGTGCCGAGTGGCACCCGGGCGGGTCGCGCGGCAGTGGCCGTCCCGGCGACTTCGACTACAGCGGCCTGGTCGGCCGGGCGACGTTCACCACCGACGCGGGCTGGCTGCAGGCGGTCGGCTGGACCGCGCTGCTCGCCGGGCTGCTCGCCTTCGCCGTCCACGGCACCGACGCGCTGCGCTGGGCGGCCTGGCGCAACCGGGCGGTGCGCGGCTGGGCGGTGGCGGGTCTGACGGCGGGCCGTGCGCTCGCGTTCTCGGTCGGCCTGTCCGCGGTGGTCGCCTTCGTGTTGATCGCGGTCCACGCCGAGGGCTGGCAGACCGGTGTCTCGGTGGCCTTCCTGCCGAATGCCGGCCTGCTGCTGCTCGGCTTCGGCTCGGGGGCGACGTTCCGGACGACCAGCGAGTACCAGCGCTCGGCCACGCCCTCCTGGGACCGGTCGGACTCCGACGACCTCTCCTTCTTCGACCTGAACGGTGAGACGGCCGACTGGCGGTGGGCCGGTCTGCTGGCGCTGGCCGCGGCGGCCCACCTCGGCTGGACGGCCTACCGCCGCCGCCTGGACGCGGCCGACCGGCTCCGCCTGGCGGTCCTCTACGCGGTGGGTCTGTCGCTGCTGATGTCGGTTGCGGGGTCGTTGGTCTCGTCCGGCTCCACCGCGACGTACGGCGGACGCACGAGTGACGGCGGCTCGGAGGAGTCGATCGGCCTCGTCCTTCTCACTCTGCTGGCGGCCAATGCGGTCTGGGCGGCGGTCGGTGCGCTCGCGCTGCCGCCGCTGCTGACGGCGGTCCGCGGCGGCGCACCCGGCGGCCCGGTCGCCGCGGTGCCCCCGCAGGGCGGCCCCCTGGACGCCGCCGACCTCGCGCCCGGCTCCGTGCCCGGCGCCGTGCCCGGGCCCGCGGCGGAGCCGTTCGCGCCGGGCCTCGGGGTGAGCGAGGTGATCGGCTCGCACAGCGACCCGGCCCCGCCCGCCGCACCCCCGACGGGCTCGGCCGACACCCCGTCGGACCCGAGCGTCTGGCGCAAGCACCCGTAGCGCGCCCGGCCGGCGCGCGCCGCGGACCGGGCCGCGGGAGCCGTTCCGCGCCGGGCGCGCGGGCGGACCCGGAGGGCGGGACGGGCGGGACCCCGCAGGTCGGACCCGGCGGATCGGATCGGGCGGGCGGACAGGGCAAAGGGCCCCGCGGGGGAACGGGGCCCTTTGTCGCTCAGCACACGGCGTCAGGGCTGCGCCGGTGCTGGGGTGACGGCGCCGGGGGAGGAGCGCCGTCGGGTCGGTCGGCTTCGGGTCGCACCGTCGCGTTCCGGCGCGGGTGGGCCGGTCGCGCGGGGCGCGCACGCTGGCGGTGCGGGGCCGGTGCGCATGCCTGCGCCGGGCCTTCGCTCACGGAGCGTGAGGTGATAATCGTTGCCACCGCGGGTCTCGGCGGCACCGGTTCGGTACTCCGCAGTAGGCCTTCGGCCATCGGGAGAACCTCTTCCACGCAGCATCGTGCTGGACGAAGGGCTTGGTCTGCAACCGATTCGGCATGATTCGGCACAGTCCATTTTCGGCCCGGCCGCTCCGCTCCGGCCCGGCCGCAGCCACGCGGAGGCGCTCTGTGACAGCCGGGCAGGGTGGGTTGGATGATCACGGTGCGTAGTGGTGGCGCCGGAGCGCACGAGGACGCGCGTAGCGGCGCGGGACGGTGAACGGTGTGCGCCTGGGTCGCGCCGGGGTGCGGCGGCCGGCCTCCGGGCGTCCCCGGGGGCCGACCGCCCCACCTCCTTGGTCCAGTCGCGGCCGGGGTCGCTGTCCCCTGCTGGCCGGCCGCTGCACCCGCGCACGGTCCCACGGCGCCCCCGCTCCCGGCGGGGCCGGGACGGCGGCGGCACCACGTGCGCCGGTGGACTGGGATGAGCTCCACGCGTGGTCCTGCAAGCCCGTGCGGCGGTGCCCCGGCCGGGGCGGAGGCGGCGCGCCTGGCGGGCGCGGCGCGGTGGCACGGTCGTCTGAAGCAACGAACCGGCGGCCCGCGCGGTCACGGTCTCTTGGACGGGCAGACGAGTGAAACCGGCCAGCCCGGTAGACTCGGGGTGAGACCCCCGCCCGTCGCCGCCGCCCCAGCCGGGGGCGCCAAGCGTGCGACACGCTAGATACCGCTGCCGGAAGGCCGTCCGTGTCCTCTGCTATTCCCGACCAGTCCGCACCCGAGACCGACACCGTCCTGGTCGTCGACTTCGGTGCCCAGTACGCCCAGCTCATCGCCCGACGGGTGCGTGAGGCCCGGGTCTACAGCGAGATCGTGCCGAGCAGCATGCCGGTCGCCGAGATGCTCGCCAAGAACCCCAAGGCGATCATCCTCTCCGGCGGCCCGTCCTCGGTGTACGAGGAGGGCGCGCCGCGGCTCGACCGCGCGATCTTCGAGGCCGGCGTCCCGGTCTTCGGCATGTGCTACGGCTTCCAGCTGATGGCCATCACCCTCGGCGGCACCGTCGACAACACCGGCGCCCGCGAGTACGGCCGCACCCCGCTGGCCGTCTCCCGCACCGGTTCCACCCTGTTCGAGGGCGTCCCGGCGCAGCACTCGGTGTGGATGTCGCACGGCGACGCCTGCTCCGCCGCCCCGGAGGGCTTCACCGTCACCGCCTCCACCGACCTGGTGCCGGTCGCGGCCTTCGAGAACGACGAGGCGCGTCTCTACGGCGTCCAGTACCACCCCGAGGTGCTGCACTCCGACCACGGCCAGCAGATCCTGGAGCACTTCCTCTACCGCGGCGCCGGCATCGCGCCGACCTGGACCACCGGCAACGTGGTCGAGGAGCAGGTCGCGCTGATCCGCGCCCAGGTCGGCGACAAGCGCGCCATCTGCGGCCTCTCCGGCGGTGTGGACTCGGCCGTCGCGGCCGCCCTGGTCAACAAGGCCATCGGGGAGAAGCTCACCTGCGTCTACGTCGACCACGGTCTGATGCGCAAGGGCGAGACCGAGCAGGTCGAGAAGGACTTCGTCGCGGCCACCGGCGTCCAGCTGAAGGTCGTCGACGCGCAGGAGCGCTTCCTGGACGCGCTGAAGGGCGTCAGCGACCCGGAGGAGAAGCGCAAGATCATCGGCCGGGAGTTCATCCGGGTCTTCGAGCAGGCGCAGGCCGAGATCGTGGCCGAGGCCGGCGAGCACGGCGAGTCGGTCGAGTTCCTGGTCCAGGGCACCCTGTACCCGGACGTGGTGGAGTCCGGCGGCGGCACCGGCACCGCCAACATCAAGTCCCACCACAACGTCGGCGGCCTGCCCGAGGACCTGCAGTTCCAGCTGGTCGAGCCGCTGCGCAAGCTGTTCAAGGACGAGGTCCGGATGGTCGGCCAGGAGCTCGGCCTGCCGGAGGAGATCGTCCAGCGCCAGCCGTTCCCGGGCCCGGGTCTGGGCATCCGGATCGTCGGCGAGGTCACCAAGGAGCGCCTGGACCTGCTGCGCGAGGCCGACGCGATCGCCCGCGAGGAGCTGACCGCCGCCGGCCTGGACCGCGAGATCTGGCAGTGCCCGGTCGTCCTGCTGGCGGACGTCCGCAGCGTCGGCGTCCAGGGCGACGGCCGCACCTACGGCCACCCGATCGTGCTGCGCCCGGTCTCCTCCGAGGACGCCATGACGGCCGACTGGTCGCGCCTGCCGTACGAGGTGCTGGCGAAGATCTCCACCCGGATCACCAACGAGGTCCGCGACGTCAACCGCGTGGTGCTGGACTGCACCAGCAAGCCGCCGGGCACCATCGAGTGGGAGTGATCACTCCTGACCGGTTCTGAACCGGCATTGAACGGCCGCGCCGTCGTTCCCGTATACAAGGGAGCGGCGGCGCGGCCGTTCGCGGGTGGAAGGGGAGCCCACCGGGTGGGCCCTCCCACCGAAAGTGCTCACAACCGTGCAGAATGCGGACCGGACCTGTCAGACGTTGGCGGGCCGCGAAGGAAGGTGTGGGGAATGTCGGAGGCCAGCGGCGCCGGGGCGACCGTCGCGGACGCGGGCGGCAGGGCCGAGCGAGCGGCCCGGCGGAAGGCGGCGGCCTCGAAGTACGCGCTGCTGCCGCTGCGGATCTTCCTCGGGGTCACCTTCGTCTACGCGTCCCTGGACAAGCTCTCGGACGCCCACTACCTGGCCGGCGCGGGCGACCCGGCCTCCTTCGTCTCGCAGACCCAGGCCGCGAAGGGCACCAGCCCGATCTCCTTCCTGCTCGGCCTCGCGCTGGACGCGCCCACCCTGTTCGCGCTGGCCATCGCCTTCGGCGAGCTGGCGGTCGGCCTCGGCACCCTGCTCGGCCTCTGGGGACGGGTGGCGGCCCTCGGCGGCGCACTGATCAACCTGAGCCTCTGGATGACGGTGAGCTGGAACGTCTCGCCGTACTACCTCGGCAACGACCTCGTCTACCTGATGGCCTGGACCCCGCTGCTGCTGGCCGGCACCCCGTACCTCTCGCTGGACGGCTACCTGGCCAACCGCGCTACCCGGGACCGCGAGCGCGGGCTGGCCGAGGGCCACGTCCAGCGCCGGGCCGTGATGGACGGCGGCATCGCGGCCGTCGCGATCGGCGGCGCCGGGCTGCTCACCGGCTCGCTGACCAACACCTTCGGGCGGGACAAGAACGCCAAGCCCGGGCAGTCCGCCGCCCCGGCCCCCACCGGCCCTTCCGGACCGCCCGCCTCGGTGGCCGCCGCGAGCGTCCCGGTCGGCGGCTCGGCCCAGGTCAAGGACCCGGCCACCGGCGACGCCGTCTACATCGTGCAGCCCAAGGCGGGGCAGTACTGCGCCTTCTCCTCGGTCTGCACGCACTCCGGCTGCGCCGTCGACGCGCCGAAGAACGGCCAGATGTACTGCCCCTGCCACGGGTCCCGGTTCGACGCCGCCACCGGTGCGGTGGTCAACGGCCCGGCCACCAAGCCGCTGCCGAAGTACGGCGTCACCAAGGACGGGGACAGGTTGAACCTCGGGCCGCTGCAGAGCTGAGCTGCTCGCCCGAAGGCGGAGGCGGGTCGCCGTACGGCGACCCGCCTCCGCCTTCCCGTGCTCAGAACGTGTCGTCCTGCTCCGGCTCCTCCGGGCGGCTGCGCCTCGCCATCGCCGCGACCGCTCCGACCAGCCCGCCGACGCCCAGCACGATGAAGGTCACCGGGAGGACGATCCGGCCGTTCACCGACTGGTGGTTGAGCGCGGCCACCAGGTACAGCACCGCGATCACGGTGAACAGCCCGCCCGCGATCAGCGAGAAGAGATCGAGCTGGTGCTTCCTCACGACTGGACCACCTTGATGTCGCCGAGCCCGACCGTCAGCTTCAGGTCGAGCGTGCCCTTGGATGTCTGACCGTTCAACGGGTGGTACTGGTACTGGCGCGTGACGTTCTCCCGGCTGACCGGCTCCCCGGGGGCCTTGACGTCGCCGAGCAGCACCCGGGCCGTCAGGTTCACCGTCACGTCCCGGGGCACGGTGACGGTCAGCTGCCCGGCGCCGAGCTCCACGGTGGTCGCCAGGGTGGCTCCCGCCGGGTCCAGCCGGCCGAGGTCGAGCCTCATCTCACCGGCGCCGAGGCCGTAGCGCTCCTCCAGCTCGGCGGCCGAGGTGACCGTCCAGCTGCGCTCGCCGGCCGCGTTCTGCATCGACGTCGGCGAGTGGCCGACGAAGGTGAGCGCCAGCGTCAGCAGCAGCCCGGGCACGACCAGCTTGCGGGCCCGGCCGAACTTCGCGCCGACCAGCAGCGTCAGCCCGATCACCAGCAGCGCCGTCGCCAGCCCGGCGGCGCTCACCACGGTGACGCTGTGCCCCCGGGAGGAGGCCGACCAGACCGCGGTGGCCGCACCGGCCGCCAGCAGCAGCCCGATGACGGAGAGCGGCGAGTGCTCGTGCCGGCGCCGGTGCACCACGACCCGCGGCGGTGGCGGGGGCGGAGCGGCCGGGCCGCTCTTGCGCAGCGGGTCGCCCTGCGGCAGGTCGGCCCGCTGCCACCACGGCTGGGCCGCGCCCCCGGGCGACGGGGTCGCGCCGGCGTCGCCGTACGGGTTGCGCTCGGGGTGGCGCGGATCCCACAGGTAGCCGGTCGGGCCGGCGTGCGGGGTGTCGACCGGCACCGTCCCGGCGGCCCGCTCCCGGGCGTGCCGCTCGCGGATCTCCTCGTCCTCGGCCGTACGCGGCCAGGTGGCGGCCGGGGCCGTCGGCTCCGCCTCCGGGAAGAGCCGGTCGTACGGGCCGTGCCGGTGCTCCCGGCCGCGCCGGCGCCCGCGCACCCGGCCGCCGCGGCGGCGCTCCGGGTCGTAGCGGACGGCCAGGAAGACCAGCGCGGCGAGCAGCAGCAGCGGGAAGAACTGGTCGCCGTCGCCCATCGACGAGAAGAAGACGCCGGTGCCGATCACCGTCAGCAGCACCGCGCCGACCGACTGGCCGTCCACCCGCCCGGTGAGCACCCGCTGGAGCTCGGTGCGGCCCGCCCGGCTGCCGCCCTTGCCGTCCGGGACCGGCTCGGTCGGGACCACCAGCCAGGCCAGTCCGTACAGGAAGAGGCCGAGGCCGCCGGAGAGGCAGAGGACCACCGTCACCACGCGGAAGACCACCGGGTCGATGTCCAGATGCCGGCCCAGGCCGCCGCAGACGCCGGCGACCACGCGGTGGTGCTCGGTCCGGGTCAGCGGGGGGCGGTCCGGCGCCGGCGGGGCGCTCGGCCCGGCCTCCTGGATGCGGTGGTCCTCGGTCATGCCCACCATCCTGGTGGCTCCCGGACGCCCGCCCAACCGCTCGCGGCCCTGCCCGTACCCTGACTTGTCCCTGAGAGGGGGTAGGGACCGACCCTGATGCGTCCGCACCCGCCCGCGTGGAACGATCGGTGGCGTGGCAGCCCCCGGTACCGACCCCCGTCCGCTCGTCCCCGACGCCGCGCCGTCGCCGGGCGGCGATCCGACCGTGCCCGGCGAGGGCCGGCCGCCCTACCGGCGGCTCTACCGCAGCCCGCAGGGCCGCATGCTCGGCGGGGTCGCGCACGGTCTCGCGGTGCACCTGGGGCTCCCGGTCGCCTGGGTCCGGGTCGCCTTCGTCCTGCTCTTCTTCGCGCAGGGGATCGGCGCCCTGCTGTACGCGGCGTTCTGGTTCGTGGTGCCGATCGGCATCGGCGAGCCCGCGCAGCGCGGCGCGCACTGGGTGTACGTCAACGGGGCCTTCGTGCCGGCCGGCTCCTGGCAGGCCTCCGGCGGGCCCGGTACGGAGCTGAGCAAGAGCCGGCGCGGCCGGATCGGCCGGCTGCGGGAGCTGCTGCAGCACGCCCTGCAGGGCGAGCCCGCCACCGTGCCGGGCGCCGAGCCCGCGCAGGTCCGGGCGGCCGCGCCGCGCCAGGGCGGCCTCGGGCAGCTCGCCGCGCTGGTCATGGTGGTGATCGGCCTGATCGCCCTGCTGAGCGCGCTCGGCGTGCAGACCGCCCGGCCGTACACCTGGCCGCTGCTGGCCATCGGCGTCGGCGTCGCGCTGGTCTGGCGGCAGGCCGACGACTCGCGCTGGCAGCGCTGGTTCGGTCTGGAGGAGGGCGAGAAGCGCCGCGGCGCCTACACCCGGGTCGGCGCCGGCGTGCTGCTGGTGGTGGTCGGCACCATCGCCTTCCTCGCCCTGCAGGGCAGCGGATCCACCATCGGTTCGGTGATCGAGGCCGCGCTCGCGGTGCTGGCCGGCGTGCTGGTGCTGGTCGGCCCGTACGCGCTGCGGATGTGGCAGGACCTCGGCGCCGAGCGCACCGCCCGCATCCGCGCCCAGGAACGGGCCGAGATCGCCGCGCACGTCCACGACTCCGTGCTGCACACGCTGACCCTGATCCAGCGCCGGGCCGAGGACCCCAAGGAGGTGCTGCGGCTCGCCCGGGCCCAGGAGCGCGAGCTGCGGCTCTGGCTGTACCGGCCGGAGGCCGCCGCCGAGGCCGCGCCGGACACCATGGCGGAGAGCCTGCGCGCGGTGGTCGCCGAGGTCGAGGACCGCCACGGCGTCCCGGTCGAGCTGGTGATCGTCGGCGACTGCCCGATGGACGAGCGGGTCGCGGCCCAGATGCAGGCCGCGAGGGAGGCGACGGTCAACGCGGCCAAGTACGGTGGCGGGGGACCGGTCCAGGTCTACGCCGAGGTCGAGGGGAGGACCGTGATGGTGTTCGTCCGCGACCACGGACCCGGCTTCGACCCCGACTCGGTGCCCGAGGACCGGATGGGAGTACGGGAGTCGATCCTCGGCCGGATGAAGCGCAACGGCGGCACCGCACGGGTGCGGCCCGCGCCGGACGGCGGGACCGAGGTCGAGCTGGAGATGGAGAGAGCGAATGACTGAGGCAGCGCCGGACAGGACCGCGCGGGTCGTGCTGGTCGACGACCACCGGATGTTCCGGACGGGGGTCCGGGCCGAGATCGGGCGCACCGAGGCGACCGGCATCGACGTGGTCGGCGAGGCCGACGACGTCGAGTCCGCGGTCCGGGTGGTCGCCGAGACCAGGCCGGACGTGGTGCTGCTCGACGTCCACCTGCCCGGCGGCGGCGGTGTCGAGGTGCTGCGCCGCTCGGCCGGGCTGATGGGGGAGCCGGGCGGGGTGAAGTTCCTCGCGCTCTCGGTGTCCGACGCGGCGGAGGACGTGATCGGCGTGATCCGCGGTGGCGCCCGCGGCTACGTCACCAAGACCATCACCGGCACCGACCTGGTGGACGCGATCTTCCGGATCGCCGACGGCGACGCGGTGTTCTCGCCCCGGCTGGCCGGCTTCGTGCTCGACGCCTTCGCCGCCACCGACACCCCGCCGGTGGACGAGGACCTCGACCGGCTGACCCAGCGCGAGCGCGAGGTGCTGCGGCTGATCGCCCGCGGCTACGCGTACAAGGAGATCGCCAAGCAGCTGTTCATCTCGGTGAAGACGGTGGAGAGCCACGTCTCGGCGGTGCTGCGCAAGCTCCAGCTGAGCAACCGGCACGAGCTGACCCGCTGGGCCACCGCCCGCCGCCTGGTCTGAGCCCGGGCCGCGGGGCCGGGCCGCCGCCCCCGCCCGCCTGCCCCGCCCGCCCGGTCCATCAGGGCCGGGCGGGCTTGTCGGTGCGGGGCCATAGACTCGATGTGCCATGAGTAGCCTCTTTGACGACCTCCCGCTCCCCGGCTTCGAGGCCCCCGCCGCCGGGTCGAAGCAGCAGCCCGCGCCCATCGACGAGGAGCCGCCGCCGTACGAGGACGACCTCCCGTACGAGGCGTACGAGGAGTCGATCCCGGAGGGCCTCTTCCAGACCGACCACGCCGCCGAGGCCGAGCGGGACGCCTGGTACCGCAACGGCGCCGCCCGGACCGTGGTGGACCCGGCGCAGCTGCTGGAGGGCATGAACGACCCGCAGCGCGAGGCGGTGCTGCACGCGGGCTCGCCGCTGCTCATCGTGGCCGGCGCCGGCTCCGGCAAGACGCGCGTGCTGACGCACCGGATCGCCCACCTGCTGGGCGCGCGCGGGGTGCAGCCGGGCGAGATCCTGGCCATCACCTTCACCAACAAGGCCGCCGGCGAGATGCGCGAGCGCGTCGAGCAGCTGGTCGGCCCGCGCGCCCGCGCGATGTGGGTCTCCACCTTCCACAGCGCCTGCGTGCGGATCCTGCGCCGCGAGTCCAAGCTGCTCGGCTTCACCTCGTCGTTCTCGATCTACGACTCGGCGGACTCGCAGCGGCTGATGTCGCTGGTCTGCCGGGACCTCGACCTGGACCCGAAGCAGTTCCCGCCGAAGTCCTTCACCGCGAAGATCAGCAACCTCAAGAACGAGCTGATCGACGAGGAGACCTACGCCGACCAGGCCGCCAACCCCACGGAGAAGAAGCTCGCCGAGGCGTACTTCCTCTACCAGCGGCGGCTGCGCGAGGCCAACGCGCTCGACTTCGACGACATCATCATGACGACGGTGAACCTGCTGCAGGCCTTCCCCGACGTCGCCGAGCACTACCGGCGCCGGTTCCGGCACATCCTGGTCGACGAGTACCAGGACACCAACCACGCCCAGTACACGCTGGTGCGCGAGCTGAGCGGCGGCGCGGTCGCGGACGCCCCGAAGCGCACCGCCGACGGCGACTACGTGAACCCGGCGGCCGGCCGGCTGGCCGAGGTGCCGCCCGCCGAGCTCTGCGTGGTCGGTGACGCGGACCAGTCGATCTACGCCTTCCGCGGCGCGACGATCCGCAACATCCTCCAGTTCGAGGAGGACTACCCCAACGCGACGACCATCCTGCTGGAGCAGAACTACCGCTCCACGCAGACCATCCTGAGCGCCGCCAACGCCGTCATCGAGCGCAACGCCAACCGGCGCGAGAAGAAGCTCTGGACGGCCGGCGAGCACGGCGAGAAGGTCGTCGGCTACGTCGCGGACGACGAGCACGGCGAGGCCCAGTTCATCGCCGACGAGATCGACCGGCTCACCGACAAGGACGAGGCCAAGCCCGGCGACGTCGCGATCTTCTACCGGACCAACGCCCAGTCCCGGGTGTTCGAGGAGGTGTTCATCCGGGTCGGCCTGCCGTACAAGGTGGTCGGCGGGGTGCGCTTCTACGAGCGCAAGGAGGTCCGGGACGTCCTGGCGTACCTGCGGGTGCTCTCCAACCCGGAGGACACCGTGCCGCTGCGCCGGATCCTCAACGTGCCCAAGCGCGGCATCGGCGAGCGGGCCGAGGCGATGATCGACGCGCTGGCCTCGCGGGAGCGGATCTCCTTCGCCCAGGCGCTGGTGCGGGTCGACGAGGCGTACGGCATGGCCGCGCGCTCGGCCAACGCGGTGAAGAAGTTCAACCAGCTGATGGCCGGGCTGCGGCAGGTCGTCGAGTCGGGCGCCGGGCCGGCCGCGGTGCTGGAGGCCGTGCTGGAGGAGACCGGCTACCTCGCCGAGCTGCAGGCCTCGACCGACCCGCAGGACGAGACCCGGGTGGAGAACCTCCAGGAGCTCGCCTCGGTCGCCCTGGAGTACGAGCAGGACCCGGGCGAGCGGCCCGACGCCGGCGAGGAGGGCACGCCGCCGGTCGGCTCGCTGGCCGACTTCCTGGAGCGGGTCGCGCTCGTCGCCGACTCCGACCAGATCCCGGACGAGGACGAGGAGGGGCAGGGCGTCATCACGATGATGACCCTGCACACCGCCAAGGGCCTGGAGTTCCCGGTGGTCTTCCTGACCGGCATGGAGGACGGGATCTTCCCGCACATGCGGGCGCTCAACCAGGTCAAGGAGCTGGAGGAGGAGCGCCGGCTCGCGTACGTCGGGCTCACCCGGGCGCGGGAGCGGCTCTACCTGACCCGCTCGGTGCTGCGCAGTGCCTGGGGGCAGCCCGCCTACAACCCGGCGTCGCGGTTCCTGGAGGAGATCCCGGACTCGCTGGTGGAGTGGAAGCGGACCGGGGCGGCCTCGGCGCCGGCCTCGCGCGGCTACTCCTCGGGATCGTCCTGGGGCGGTCGGTCGGGCGGCTCGGGCGGCGGCTCCGCACGGGGGACGGCGCGCGGTTCGGCGGCGGCCTCGCCGAAGGCGGGCTGGGGCCAGTCGGCGCGGCGCTCCGGTGCGGCGGTCGAACGCGAGGTCGTGGGGCTGGCGGTCGGGGACCGCGTCACCCACGACACCTTCGGCCTGGGCACGGTGGTGGCCACCACCGGCGTCGGCGACAAGGCGCAGGCCACGGTGGACTTCGGGACGGAGGGGCGCAAGCAGCTGCTGCTGCGGTACGCGCCGGTCGAGAAGCTCTAGAAGCCTGATGAAGATCTTGCTGTTGGAGGGGTTGTCCTGTCTGGGACAGCCCCTCCAGCGCTATGTGGTTGCGGGGGCGATGGTCCAGGTGTGGCCGGTGCGGGTGAGTCCGAGGTTGATGAGGCGGCGGAGGTTGAGGGCGGCGGCGCGGTTGTGGAGCCAGGTGTTGTTCTTCAGGACGCCTCGGTAGGGGACGCGGCGGTTGCCCCGGGCGGTGAGCCATGCGATGGCGCGTTCCACCGGTGGCCGCCAGCGGCGGTATTCGGCCTGCCAGGTGGGGTCGGAGGCTTGGTCGCGGGCGGCTTTCAAACGGTCGTAGTGGGCGTGGACCTGGAGGGCGCGGCCGGTCTTGGAACGGGTGCACCGCTCGCGCAGGGGGCAGTGGGTGCAGAGCTTCTTGAACTGGGCGGTGCGGGCGCCGGCCGCGTCAGGGCGGCCGAGGGCCTTGGTGTGGCCGGCCGGGCAGGTGACGGTGGCGGCCCGGGTGTCGACGTGGAAGTCGTCACTGGTGAAGCCGCCGGGGACGGCGGGCCGCTGCGGCGGTGGCTTGACGACCGGGGTGTGGCCGTCGGTTTCGAGGGCTTCGCGCAGGTCGCCGGTGCCGTAGGCGGTGTCGCCGAGGATGGTCAGCGTCTCGCTCTCGTCGGCGAGCAGGTCCTGGGCGACGGCGGCCTCGTGGTTCTGCGCTCCGGTGCCGGCGGTGAGCTCGACTTCGGTGAGCAGGCCGGTCTCGGGCTCGAACGCGGCGTGGGCGCGGAAGCCCTCCTGGTGGCGGGTGCGGGTCTTGTGGATGTGCCGGGCCTCGGGGTCGACGGTGGACACGATGCGGTCGTGAGCGGTGCCACGGGCGATCCGCCAACGGCCGTCGCGACCGTCGGAGCCGTCGGCGACCTCCACGTCCTGACCGGCGACCAGGGCCAGCAGCCCGACCGCGTTGGCGGCCTTCTCGTCCAGCTGGCGTTCGGGCAGGCGGCCGAGCAGGTTGAGGGCATCGGTGACCAGGGCGTCGACCAGGTCGGCGCGGGCCCGCTCGTCGTTCCAGGCGATGCGGGGCTTGCCCGGGTCGGTGTAATCGTGGGCGGTGCACCAGGTGGCGGCGGTCCGCCCGGCGTCGGGGACGTCCCGGATCACCCGGCGGATCGCGGCGATCAGCTGGGTGACGGTGTCCTGGGTGGCCACCGCGTCGTCCAGCACGGTGGAGTCCAGCGCCCGCCGCTGCCTGCCCTTGAGGACGCCGGTCGCCGCCACTACCTGCCTGACCCTGGTGAACAACCGGTTCGGATCCGGCGAGCGCTGCAGCCGGCGGCGGAAGTAGGCCAGCAGCGACGGGTCGAACGCGGTGTCGTACAGGCCGAGCCCGCACGCGGCCTTCCACCGCAGGTCACACCGCAGCTGTTGGACCGTCTCGAAGTCCGACAACCCGTGCAGGCTCTGCAGGACCACGGTCGCCGCCAGGACCTGCGGCGGCATGCTCGGCCGTCCGTTCCGAGACGGGTACATGTCCGCGAACATCGAACCCGGGAACAGCGCCTCCCGGTGCTCGGCCAGGAACGCGAAGACACTCCCCGCCGGGATCAACTCCCGGCAGGTCTCCCACACATCCGGCCCGACCAGCTCCCCGGCCCATTCCCCCATCGCCACAGAGACGAGTCTGGCCCCACCACACGGACGGTGGGGCCAGAACCCAACATCTTCATCAGACTTCTAGGGCCTCTCGTTCGGATCTTGCCGGGCGCGCGACGCCGGAGCACGCACCTCGACGGCTTGTCGTCGGTCGCCGATGGCCCCCAGCCTCCGGCCGGGAGGTACCCCCACCGCATGGACTCCCTCCTCCGCACCGCCGATGCACGCACGCATGGGGGCACCTCCCGGCCGAAGGCTGGGGGAGCCGCGCGCTCATCCGACAAGATCCGAACGAGAGGCCCTTGGGGGCGTCCCGGTGGGCCGGTCCGCGGGACCGGCCCCACCGCGGCGGAGGATCAGCGCGGGTCGACGCCCTGGGCGAGGAACCAGGGCAGCGGGTCGACCGGGCCGGTGCCGCTCGCCGGGCGGATCTCGAAGTGCAGGTGCGGGCCGGTGCTGTTGCCGCTGCTGCCGACGAAGGCGATGACGTCGCCGGCCTTCACCGTCCCCTTGCGGATCTTGTACGAGCGCAGGTGGCAGTACCAGGCCTCGGTCCCGTCGGCCATCTTCAGTATCGTCATGTAGCCGTACGACGGGTTCCACTGCGTGCGGATCGTGCCGTCGGTGACGGCCATGACGGGGGTGCCGCCGTCCACCGGGAAGTCGATGCCGGTGTGCCGCTTCGCCCAGTGCGTGCCGGCGGCGCCGAACATCTCGCCCAGCCCGTGCTGGGCCACCGGGAGCGAGACGGCCGGGCGCTGCTGCTGCGGCGCCTCGACGGCCCCGGCCCCGGCCGGGTCGGTGCCCCCGGGGTCGGCCGCGCCGGCGGGCTGGGCCCCGGCGAGCGGCTCGCGGGCGTCGGCGCGGGAGGCCTGCGGGGCGTCGTTCCCGGCGAGGGCCTGCTGGGCGGCGTCCCGGGCCGGCGCGCTGTCGGCGGCGGTGGCGGGGGTGACCTGGTCGGGCACCAGGCCGGCCGCCTGGGCGCGCCGCTGGTCGGCGTCCCCCTGGACGGTCACGGCGGCCGCCGCGGCCACTCCGAGCGCGGCCACCGAGGGCAGCGCGACGCGCAGCAGCGCGGTACGGGTGGCGGCCTTGGCGGCGTCGCGGCGCTGGGCGCGCGACTGCTCACGGGCGGCCATCCGCATCTCCGCACGGGTCGGGCGGGCGGCTGCATCGGGAGCCATCGGGGGCTGCCTCCTCGGTGGGCCTCGGGCACGTCATCGGGCGAGGGAAAACTGCCGAGACTGTAGCCGCAACGCCGACATCCGGACAAAAGTCCGGATGTCAAGAGGTGAGTTGGCAGGTCGTGGGCGGGCTGGGCGCGGATTCCGCGGGGTATACCGGCAGGTGGTGGGCGGGTCGCGGGGCGGCCGCTGTGATTTTCCCCTCCAATTGAGGGGCGGCGCGGCCAGGGTGGCCGGGTGGCGCTAACCTCCCCTCAGGTTGGTTATTGCTGGTTAACCGCGCCCGTGGCCCACGAGGCCCGGTGGGGTGGTGGACGACGAGGTCCAGGAGGCAGTGATGGGTGTGTCAGGCCCGATCCGTGTGGTGGTCGCCAAGCCCGGGCTCGACGGTCACGACCGCGGCGCCAAGGTGATCGCGCGCGCTCTGCGCGACGCCGGTATGGAGGTCATCTACACCGGCCTGCACCAGACGCCCGAGCAGATCGTCGACACCGCGATCCAGGAGGACGCGGACGGCATCGGCCTGTCGGTCCTCTCCGGTGCGCACATGACGCTCTGCGCGCGCGTCCTGGAGCTGCTGAAGGAGCGCGAGGCGGAGGACATCAAGGTCTTCTGCGGCGGCATCATCCCGGACGAGGACATCGTCGAGCTCAAGGCGATGGGCGTCGCGGACATCTTCACCCCCGGGACGCCGACCCGGGACGTGGTGGCGTGGGTCGAGGCGAACCTGCGCGCGGCGGGCTGAGCCGACCGTCCCACAGGTGCTCGCCGGGCCGGTGCGGGGTGTTCACCCCGGACCGGCCCGGACGTTTTCCGGCGGCGGGCCGAGCGGCGGGCCGAACGGTCAGAACGGTCAGGCGGCGAGCTCGGCGAGCATGGCCTCGCGGAAGCGCAGGGTGCCGGCCAGCCGGGCGAAGGTCTCGGCCCAGGCCGTCGCCGGGGTGCTCTCCGCCGCCAGCTCCTCGACGGCGGCGGCGGTCTCGGGGGCGAGCGCGCGCTCGGTCATCCCCAGCACCCCGCTGTGGCTCCACGGATAGGCGCCGGAGGCGGCCGCCCGGGCGAGGGCCGCGACCACCGCGGTGGAGAGCGGCGGCGTCCACGGTGTCGCGCAGGCGCCGAGCAGTTGGAAGGCCTCGCCGAGGCCGTGCACCTCGATGAAGGCGGCCGTCCAGGCGGCCCGCTCCTCGGCCGGCAGCACCGCGAGCAGCTTGGCCGGGGCGCCGGTCGGCCGGGGCGCGCGGGCCCGTCGCTGCTCCGGGGCCGGGGCGGGTGCGGGGCCGAGCAGCGCCCGGGCCCAGCCGGCGTCCTGCTGGCGGACGGCGGCCCGCGCCCACGCCTCGCGCAGGTCGTCGGACCAGCTGCCGTCGGTCTCGTCCAGGCTGTCGCCGACCCGCAGCGCGAGCAGCTGATCGGGCGTCAGTCCGGTGGCCCCGGACCAGCCGGACAGCGGCGAGGCGGCGATCACCTCGCCGAACCACCAGGCCCGTTCGCCGCGCCCGGTGGGCGACTTGGGCGCTATGCCGTCACGCTGCATGGCCGCGTCGCACTCGGCGGGCGGGGTGACGAGCAGGTGGGTGCCGCGGTCGGAGAGCCGGACGGCGGCGCGGGCCCGCTCGGCCATCCGCCGGGCGAGGGCGGAGCCGGGCAGGGTCGAGAGCAGCTCGGCGGCGGTGGCGCGGACGTTCTTGCTGCGGTCGCCGAGCGCGGCCTCCAGGAAGGGTTCGTCGGCGGCGGAGAGCCCCTCCTGCAGGGCGTCCAGGAAGAGCAGTCGGTCCTCGGCGCGCTCGGTCGGCCAGGTGCTCTGCAGCAGCGCGAGGCCGGCGGCCGGGTCGGTGCGGCGCAGCACGGTCAGGTGGGTGACCCGCTCGGCGAACAGGCCCTCGTGCCAGAGGTGGTGGTCGCCGTCGGCGGCGCGGGGCGCGGGGGCGTCGGGCGTGGGGGCCCCGCCGGCGGCCGGGGCCTCGCCGGTCGTCGGGACCTCGCCGGTGGTGCGCAGGACGAACCGCCAGTCGGGGTTCCGCTCGGCCAGCCAGCGGCCGAGCGGACCGGCCAGGACGACCGCGTCGGAGCGCAGTTCGCTACGGGCGCGGGCGGCGTCCAGCAGGCTCGGGACGAGCGCGGCGGGCGGGCGGAACCCCCGGGCGCGGGCCGTGCCGAGCCACTGGGGGAGCAGCTCTGCGACGTTGGCGAGGACGGCGCTGCCGCCGCCGGGCCTGGTGCCCAGCAGCAGCGAGAGACGCCGCGCGGCGGGCGCCGGAAGCTCGGGCCGCCCGTCCGCCGGAGCGGGTGGGGCGATCGCCGCGGTGGCGGCGCAGGGGAGCGCGCCGGCGCGGCGGCGGACGGTCTCCAGGGCGGCCAGTTCGAGCAGGGCCGTGGCGGGGTCGCTGCGGTCGACCGCCCCGGTGGCGGGGACGGCCGGGTCGGCGGCGGGGAGCGGGCGGCGGTCGGTGCCGAGCAGGGCGGTGGTGTGGAGGGACTCCCAGGGGTCGGGCATGCGGGCTCCTGAGCGGTGAGGTGGGACGGCGGGCGGCTGGGGCGACCGCCGTCGGGCGCGGCTTCGCGCCCGGGGGTCAGGGGGTGGAGAGGCCGATCGGGCGCCGGTCCGGGCCCCAGGCGGTGACGGGGGAGAAGCCCCGGTGGCCGTGCTCGCCGAAGACGGTGAGGGGGCGCCCGGTGGAGACCGCCGCGAGCCGCCAGAGCGCGGACTCGGGGACGGCGGCGCGGTGGACCGGCAGGGTGTGGTGGCCGTCGGTGAGGTGCCAGCCCTCGGGGCTGAGCACCGGGACGACACCGGTCAGCACGGTGGGCCAGGTGTCGAGCCAGGGGTCGTCGGCGACGGCGGTGCCGTAGCCGGCGACGGCCTCGGCGACGGTGAGGCCGGTCGGCTCGACGGCCGGGCCGGGCTCGGGCGCGCCGTAGCGGGTGCCGAGCGCGGCGCGCAGCGGGCGGGCCCCGGGGTGGAAGGCCAGCTCGGCCTCCAGCAGGTGGCCGGTGGGGAGGGCGAGGTCGGGGGCCTGGCCGGGGCGGCCGAAGGCGAGCAGGAGGGCTGGCCGGCCGGTCTTGGCGCCGCGGAGCCAGACCCGGCGGGTGGTGAGCCGGTCGTCCGCGGTGTCCCGGCTGCCGAGCACGTGCCAGCGGTCGCGGACGGTCGGGCCGGCCAGGAGTTCGGAGGCGTCGGTGGTGTAGCCGACCCGGGCGCGGACGGTCGCCGCGAGCGGGTCGGGCAGCTCGTCGACGCGGGTGGCGGCGGTGGCGAGCAGGTGGAGCATGGCGTACTCCTCCAGGAGGCGGTGCTGGGGTGCGGTGTCGAGTTCGCGGACCCGGGTGGCCAGGCCCGGGGCCTGGGCGTCGACCATGCGGGCGGCGACCTCCTCCCACGGGCCGGCGGTGGACTGGTCGGCCAGGCCGTGGCGGATCCGGTCGGCCAGGCGCAGCCGGAGCTCGGCCGCCCCGGCGGCGACCCGGGCCGAGCGCCGCTCGGCACGGCGGCGCGCGGCGGCCGGGTCGGCCGGGGCCTCGGCCCGGGCCGCCCGCTGTTCGGCGCGGTCGCGGCGCTGGGCGAGCCACTCCGATGCCCAGTCGGCGGGCTCGGCGGCCGGGACGGCCTCGGGGCTGCCGCTCCAGAGCAGCAGCAGCCCGAGCGCGTGCTTGCACGGGAACTTCCGGCTCGGACAGGTGCAGGTGTAGGCGGGCGTGGCGAGTTCGACGACCGTGCGGTACGGCGTCCGGCCGCTGCCCTTGCACTCCCCCCAGAGGGCGCTGCCGTCGGTGCCTGCGGCCGACCAGGGTGCGGGCGAGGAGAGCTTGCCCGCGGCCTTCTGCGACGCGGCGTCGGGCGCGAGGGACAGGACGTGTTCGGTGCTCCAGCGTTCCTCCATGCCGACGACGGTAGGCGGGGGGACTGACAGTCCGGGCCGTCGAACTGAGGTCCGGTCAGGATTGTCAGTGGGCCGGTGCAGGGTGGTTCCTGCAGGCCGGGACGCCGACCTGGCTCCCCCCGATCACCCCGCCGCCTGCCACAGGTGTGTCCGGCGGCCGACCCGAAGGAGCCCCATGACCGACGTTCTGCGGCAGCACGCCGAGGACGCCTTCGCGGCCGAACTGGCCGCGCTGGCCGCTCAGGACGACCGTCCGCGCCCCGAGCGCTGGAAGCTGTCGCCCTGGGCCGTCGCCCGGTACCTGCTGGGCGGCGAGCTGGCCGACGGCACCGTGATCACGCCCAAGTACATCGGGCCGCGGCGGGTCGTCGAGGTCGCCGTGACCACGCTGGCGACCGACCGCGCACTGCTGCTGCTCGGCGTGCCGGGGACGGCGAAGACCTGGGTGTCGGAGCACCTGGCCGCGGCGATCAGCGGCGACTCCACCCTGTTGGTGCAGGGCACCGCCGGCACCCCCGAGGAGGCCGTCCGCTACGGGTGGAACTACGCCCAGCTGCTCACCAACGGGCCCAGCCGGGAGGCCCTGGTGCCGTCGCCGCTGATGCGGGCGATGGCCGACGGCAAGATCGCCCGGGTCGAGGAGCTAACCCGCATCCCGGCCGACGTGCAGGACAGCCTGATCACGATCCTGTCCGAGAAGACGCTCCCGGTACCGGAGTTGGGGTCCGAGACCCAGGCGGTCCGCGGGTTCAACCTGATCGCCACCGCCAACGACCGCGACCGCGGGGTGAACGAGCTCTCCAGCGCGCTGCGCCGCCGGTTCAACACCGTGGTGCTGCCGCTGCCCGCCTCACTGGAGGAGGAGGTGGACATCGTCACGCGCCGGGTCGAGCAGCTCGGCCGCTCGCTGCAGCTGCCCGAACTGCCCGGCGGCGCCGCGGAGATCAGGCGCGTGGTCACCGTCTTCCGGGAGCTGCGGGCGGGGATCACCGCGGACGGCCGGACGAAGGTGAAGACGCCGAGCGGCACGCTGTCCACGGCCGAGGCGATCTCGGTGGTGACCAACGGGCTGGCGCTGGCCGCCCACTTCGGCGACGGCGTGCTGCGGGCCGGCGACGTCGCGGCCGGCGTGATCGGCGCGGTCGTCCGGGACCCGGTCGCCGACCAGGTGGTGTGGCGCGAGTACGTCGAGGGCGTGGTGCGCGAGCGGGACGGCTGGAAGGACTTCTACCGCGCCGCCCGGGAGAACGCCCGCTGACGTGGCGACGGTCCGAGGTTCGAGTTCCTGGAGGGAGGAGGGCGCGTGAGCGCTGAGGTGACGCTGTTGGGCGTACGGCACCACGGTCCCGGTTCGGCCCGCGCGGTGGCCGCCGCGCTGGAGTCGCTGCGGCCGGACGCGGTGCTGATCGAGGGCCCGCCGGAGGCCGATCCGATCGTCGCACTGGCGGCCGGGAAGGACATGGTGCCGCCGGTCGCGCTGCTCGCCCACGCCGTGGACGACCCGGCCCGGGCCGCGTTCTGGCCGTACGCCGAGTTCTCCCCGGAGTGGGTGGCGATCCGGTACGGCCTGGACGCCGAGGTCCCGGTGCGCTTCATCGACCTGCCGGCGGCGTACGGACTCGCCCCGGACCCGGCGGGGGACGCCACGGCGGAGGACGACGCCGCCGCGGACGACGCCGACGGGGACCGGCCGGGGGACCCGATCGCCCTGCTCGCCGAGGCGGCCGGCCACGACGACCCGGAGCGCTGGTGGGAGGACGTGATCGAGCACCGCGCCCCCGGCGCCGACCCGCTCGCCCCGTTCGCCGCCGTGGCCGAGGCGATGACGGCGCTGCGCGAGGCGGGGGTGGCCGGCAGCGCGGCACGCCGCGACGATCTGCGGGAGGCGTACATGCGTCAGCAGATCCGCGCCGCCAAGCGGGCCGGGCACCGGCGGATCGCGGTGGTCTGCGGCGCGTTCCACGTGCCCGCGCTGGCCGTGCTGCCGACCGTCGCCCACGACCGGGCGCTGCTGGCCGGCCTGCCGAAGAAGGTGCGCACCGACATCACCTGGGTGCCCTGGACGCACCGCCGGCTCTCCCAGCTCAGCGGCTACGGCGCCGGGATCGTCTCGCCGGGCTGGTACCACCACCTGTTCGCCGAGCCCGGGGACCCGCTGCCCAAGTGGCTGACCAGGGCGGCCGAACTGCTCCGCGCCGAGGACCACCCGGTCTCCTCCGCCCACGTCATCGAGGCGGTCCGGCTGGCCCGGACGCTGGCGGTGATGCGCGGCCGCCCGCTGGCCGGCCTGACCGAGACGCTGGACGCCGTCCGGTCGGTGATGTGCGACGGCTCCGACGTCGCACTGGAGCTGGTCCGCGACCGCCTGGTGATCGGCGACGCGCTCGGCGAGGTCCCGGACGGCGTACCGGCGGTGCCGCTCCAGCGCGACCTCGCCCGGCTGCAGCGCTCGCTGCGGCTGAAGCCGGAGGCCGAGCCGCGCGAGCTCGACCTGGACCTGCGCAAGGAGAACGACGCGGCGCGCTCCCGGCTGCTGCACCGGTTGCGGCTGCTCGGCATCGACTGGGGCGTGCCCGCGCGGTCCGCGGTGAACTCCACTGGCACCTTCCGGGAGAGCTGGCGGCTCTGCTGGCAGCCCGAGTTCGCGGTCCGGATCGTCGAGGCCGCGCAGTGGGGCACCACGGTCGAGGACGCCGCCGCCGGCAAGGCCGTCGGCGCCGCGCGGGCCGCGGTGGAGCTGGCCGAGCTGACCGCTCTGGTGGAGACCTGCCTGCTGGCCGGCCTGCCCGGCGCACTGCCCGCCGTGATGCGGGTGCTGGCCGACTGCGCCGCGCTGGACACCGACGTCGCCCGCCTCGCGGGCGCCCTGCCCGCGCTGGTCCGGGCCCTGCGCTACGGCGACGTCCGCGGCACCGACGGCGGCGCGCTCGGCGAGGTCGCGACCGGCCTCGCCGACCGGATCTGCGTCGGCCTGCCGCCGGCCTGCACCGGCCTGGACGCCGACGGCGCGGCGGCGATGCGCGGCCACCTCGACGAGGTGCACGGCGCGGTCGGCCTGCTGGACGCGGACGGCGCGGACGGCCTGGCCGACCGCTGGGCCGGCACGCTGGGCTCGCTCGCCCGGCGGGAGCCGACCGGCGGCCCGGCCGACGGCGTCCCCGGCCTGCTGCGCGGCCGCGCCGTCCGGCTGCTGCTGGACGACGGCCGGCTGGACTCCGCCGAGGCCGGCCGCCGGATGGGCCTGGTCCTGTCGGCGGCCAGCGCCCCGGCGGACGCGGCCGGCTGGGTGGAGGGCTTCCTCACCGGCGGCGGCGCGCTGCTGCTGCACGACCCCCGGCTGCTGGGCCTGCTGGACGCCTGGCTGACGGCCGTCCCGGCCGAGGTCTTCACCGACGTGCTGCCGCTGCTGCGCCGCACCTTCGCCGGGCTGGAGGCGGGCGTGCGGAACACCGTCGGCAGCCGGGTCGCCGCCGGCCCGCTCGACGGTGAGCCGGCCGAGGCCGGCGAGCCCGGCCCCGCGCTCGACCGGCCCCGCGCCGACGCGGCCGTGCCCGTGGTCGCGCTGCTGCTCGGCCTGCCCGGCCCCACGCCCCATCCCGGCGGTTCGGTGCGGATCCCCCGGCAGGCCTCCGGCCGCGACACCTGACGCCGCACCCGGGCCGTACCCGCGGATACGCACCAGAGGAGACCGGGCGGCCCGACGGCCGGCGAACCCGACAGCCCGAAGACGCCGCGAACCAGAAGACCCGCGAAGACCGAGACCGCGAAGACCCGCGACCGCGAAGACCCGAGACCGCGAAGACCCGAAGGAGCATCCGATGGCAGTGACCACCCCCCTCGCCGCCGAGGAGCGGCTGCGCCGCTGGCGGCTGGTGCTCGGCGGCGAGGCGGACGGCACCGGCTGCACCCTGCGCGGCCGGGACGCCGCGATGGACGGCGCGCTCGCCGCCCTGTACCGGGGCGCGCCGGAGGAGGGCCGGGCCGGGCGGGCCGGCCGGCGCAGCGCCGGGCTGGGCGGGTCGGCGCCGCAGGTGGCGCGCTGGCTGGGGGACATCCGCGAGTACTTCCCGACCACCGTCGTCCAGCTGATGCAGCAGGACGCCATCACCCGGCTCGGGCTGGACCACCTGCTGCTGGAGCCGGAGATGCTGGAGGCCGTCGAGCCCGACGTCCACCTGGTCGGCACCCTGCTCTCGCTCAAGCACGCGCTGCCGGAGACCACCCGGGAGACCGCCCGCGCGGTGGTCGGCAAGGTGGTGGCCGAGCTGGAGCGCAGGCTCGCCGACCGGACCAGGGCCACCCTGGGCGGCGCGCTCGACCGCAGCGCCAAGGTGAACCGCCCGCGCCACCGCGACATCGACTGGGACCGCACGATCCGGGCCAACCTGAAGAACTACCTGCCCGAGCACGGCACCGTCGTGCCCGAGCGGCTGGTCGGCTACGCCCGGGCGCAGCGCGCGGTGAAGAAGGACGTCATCCTCTGCATCGACCAGTCCGGCTCGATGGCCCCCTCGGTGGTGCACTCGGCGGTCTTCGGCGCGGTGCTGGCCTCGATGAAGTCCCTGAACACGCGGCTGGTCGTGTTCGACACCTCGGTGGTCGACCTGACCGAGCAGCTCACCGATCCGGTGGACGTCCTGTTCGCCACCCAGCTCGGCGGCGGCACCGACATCAACCGGGCGCTCGCCTACTGCCAGTCGAAGATCACCCGCCCGTCGGAGACCGTCGTGGTGCTGATCAGCGACCTCTACGAGGGCGGCATCCGGGACGAGATGCTCAAGCGGGTGGCGGCGATGAAGGCGGCCGGCGTCCAGTTCGTCGCCCTGCTCGCGCTCTCGGACGAAGGTGCGCCCGCGTACGACCACGCGCACGCCGCCGCGCTGGCCGCGCTGGGGGCCCCGGCGTTCGCCTGCACCCCCGACGCCTTCCCGGACGTCATGGCCGCGGCGATCGAGAAGCGCCCCCTTCCGGTGCCCGACCGGAGTGTGTAACCGACCGGTGCGCGGGTTCACCCGGACGGGGGAACCCGCGCCCGTCCGGGCCCCCGGACCGCCCGCGGGCCGCCCCCTGATCGCACCCGGTGCAGGTCGCCCGGCCGTAGGCTGGCTGTGACGGTTCTCACCCAATACGGGCATGCCCCGGGCGAAAGAGTCCCGTCGGACGGGGATAACCTGCCAGACGGACGTGACGCGCGTGTTGATTGACGTGTGCGCCCGTGGCTGTGTGGGCCGCAAGGCCGTACCTCTGCGTACCCGCACCGCCCCGACGACCCGCAGCGAAGATCCTGCCGTGGCACGCTCGTAGAGACACAATCCGCGACCACGAACAAGGACAAACACGTGGACCTGTTCGAGTACCAGGCGAGGGACCTCTTCGCCAAGCACGGCGTGCCCGTGCTTGACGGTGATGTCATCGAGACCGCCGCAGACGCTGCCGCAATCGCGGAGCGCTTCGGCGGCCGCGCCGTCGTCAAGGCTCAGGTGAAGGTGGGTGGCCGAGGCAAGGCCGGTGGCGTGAAGCTCGCCTCCGACCCGGCGGACGCCGTCGCCAAGGCCGAGGCGATCCTCGGCATGGACATCAAGGGCCACACCGTCCACAAGGTGATGCTGGCCCAGACCGCGGACATCAAGGAGGAGTACTACGTCTCCTTCCTGCTGGACCGCACCAACCGCACCTTCCTGGCCATGGCCAGCGTCGAGGGCGGCGTGGAGATCGAGGTCGTCGCGGAGGAGAACCCCGAGGCGCTCGCCAAGATCCCGGTCGACGCCAACGAGGGCTGCACCCCGGAGAAGGCCGCCGAGATCGTCGCCGCGGCGAAGTTCCCGGCCGAGGTCGCGGACCAGGTCGCCGAGGTCCTGCAGAAGCTGTGGGCCGTCTTCATCGCCGAGGACGCCCTCCTCGTCGAGGTCAACCCGCTGATCAAGTCCGGCGAGGGCAAGATCATCGCGCTCGACGGCAAGGTCTCGCTGGACGAGAACGCCGAGTTCCGCCAGCCGGAGCACGAGGCGCTCGAGGACAAGGCCGCCGCCAACCCGCTCGAGGCGGCGGCGAAGGCCAAGGGCCTGAACTACGTCAAGCTCGACGGCCAGGTCGGCATCATCGGCAACGGCGCGGGCCTCGTCATGAGCACCCTCGACGTGGTCGCCTACGCCGGTGAGAAGCACGGTGGCGTCAAGCCCGCCAACTTCCTCGACATCGGCGGCGGCGCCTCCGCCGAGGTGATGGCGAACGGCCTGGAGATCATCCTGGGCGACGCCGACGTCAAGTCGGTCTTCGTCAACGTCTTCGGCGGCATCACCGCGTGCGACGCGGTCGCCAACGGCATCGTGCAGGCCCTCGCGCTCCTGGAGAGCAAGGGCGAGGCCGTCACCAAGCCGCTGGTCGTCCGTCTCGACGGCAACAACGCCGAGCTGGGTCGTCAGATCCTGACCGACGCCAACCACCCGCTCGTCGAGCAGGTGGACACCATGGACGGTGCGGCCGACCGCGCCGCCGAGCTGGCCAACAAGTAAGGAAGGGGACTACACAACCATGGCTATCTTCCTTACCAAGGACAGCAAGGTCATCGTCCAGGGCATGACCGGCTCCGAGGGCATGAAGCACACCCGTCGGATGCTCGCCTCGGGCACCCAGATCGTCGGTGGCGTGAACCCGCGCAAGGCCGGCACCACGGTCGACGTCGACGGCACCGAGGTGCCCGTCTTCGGCACCGTCGCCGAGGCCATGGAGAAGACCGGTGCCGACGTCACCGTCATCTTCGTGCCGCCGAAGTTCACCAAGGACGCCGTCGTCGAGGCCATCGACGCCGAGATCGGCCTGGCCGTCGTCATCACCGAGGGCGTCCCGGTGCACGACACCGCCGCCTTCTGGGCCCACGCCGGCGCCAAGGGCAACAAGACCCGGATCATCGGCCCGAACTGCCCCGGCCTGATCAGCCCCGGACAGTCGAACGCCGGCATCATCCCGGCCGACATCACCACCTCCGGCAAGATCGGTCTGGTCTCGAAGTCGGGCACCCTGACCTACCAGCTCATGTACGAGCTGCGTGACATCGGCTTCTCCTCGGCCGTGGGCATCGGCGGTGACCCGGTCATCGGCACCACCCACATCGACGCCCTCAAGGCGTTCCAGGAGGACCCGGAGACCGAGCTGATCGTCATGATCGGCGAGATCGGCGGCGACGCCGAGGAGCGTGCGGCGGCCTACATCGCCGAGCACGTCACCAAGCCGGTCGTCGGCTACGTCGCGGGCTTCACCGCCCCCGAGGGCAAGACCATGGGCCACGCCGGCGCCATCGTCTCCGGCTCCTCGGGCACCGCGCAGGCGAAGAAGGAGGCCCTTGAGGCCGCCGGCGTCAAGGTCGGCAAGACGCCGTCCGAGACCGCCCGCCTGGCGCGCGAGCTGATCGGCTGACGCCTCCCGCTCGTCGAGCGCCCCCGTCCGGATCCCGGGCGGGGGCGCTCGCCGTTTCCGGGGGCGCCCGCCGTCACCGCGGCGGCCCGGACACCGGGGAGGGGCGTCAGTGGTCGTCGGTCGGGCAGGGGTGCAGGGTCCAGCCCGTGCAGGCCGGCGGACCCGCCGCGACCGTGCCGGGCGGCGGCAGCGCCTCGGCGGGGCGCCCGGCGGACGGCAGCTCCCAGAGGCGGCGGGGCGGCGGCGGGTCCACCACGACCGGCTCGACGCCCGGTGTGGAGCTGCACCAGAGGCTGTGCACACCGGTCGGCGGCGCGTCCGGCGGAGCGGGCACGGCTGCAGTGGTCGCGGCCGTGGCGCAGAGCGACGGGGCGGGCGGCTCGCCGGGCCGGAACAGCTGTCCGGGCCCGCCGCCGCTCAGCGTCGCCACCACGGCCGCACCGACGGCGGCGGTGAGCAGGGCCGCGGCGCCGGTCCGGCCGGCGTCGGCCAGCCCGTGCCGGGCGCGCAGCAGCGGCAGTGGCGGTCGGTGCGGCTCCGGGCAGCCGCGGACGGCCGCCCGGAGCAGCAGCCCGCTGAGCCGGTCGGCGAAGCCGTCCGCCGCCGGATCCGCGCCGACCAGGTCCGGCACCCAGTGCGCCAGCGCCGTCCGCGCCGCCCAGACCCGACCCTCGGCGGCCGTCACGGTGGACTCCACCTCGACGGCCACGGCGTCGGCGGGCAGGCCGAGGCCGTCGTGCAGGAGCAGCGCCCGGCGCTGCGGGCGGGAGAGCCGCTTGAGGGCCTTGAGCAGGGCGCGGTCGTGGTCGGTGAGCCGGTCGTGGTCCGGCAGCACCGCCTGGGTCTCGTCGGCCGGGCGGACCTTGATCCGGCGGTGCGGCAGCCGCCAGACGTGCGTCCGGCGCGGGCCGCCGCGGTGCCACGGCGAGAGCGCCGCCTCGAACGCCCGGGTCCGCAGCCAGGCCTCCGGGTCGGTTTCGCCCGACACCTCCACCCAGTGCCGCTGCGCCTCGGCGAAGGCCCGCCCGACGCAGTGCAGGGCCCGGTGCTTGCAGGCGGTGAGCAGGAACGTCTGCTGCACCAGGCGGGTGTGGGCGGTCTCGTACAGCTCCTCGAAGGTGGGAGCGGGGGCGGGGGACTCCGGCCGGTCCGGACGGGGGCGTTGCCGCCGGGTGGCCTCGGGCTCGCCGCCCGGGCCGCTGCCGGGGGTGGCCTGGGCCGACGAAGCGCCCGGTCGGGGGCGGTCGGGGGCGGTTGCGCGGCCGGGGGCGCCCGGTCGGCCGGGGCGCTGCCGCCGGGAGTCATTCCGCCCGCCCGGTCCGGCCTCGCCCCGTCCGCCCTCCGGGGTGGGGCCGGCGGTGGTGCCCGGCGGCTCCGGCCGGGTGTCCGCGGCGGGCTGCACGGGAGCGGCGGCGTGCCGCTCGGCGCGCCGGTCGCGGTCGGCCGCCGGCACGCGGGGGGCGGGCTCGGCGGGGGCGGCGCTGCCGGGTCGGTCGGCCGGCCGGTCCGCCGGACGCGCCTGGCCGGCCGGTTCCTTGCGGCGGTGGCGCCCGCCGCCGGACCCAGGGGTGTCCGGCACCGCGCCGTCCGGCGCGCCGGCGCGGGCACCGTCGGCCGGTCCCTTGCGGCGGTGCCGCCCGCCGGGTGAGTCCGGGGCCGCCCCACCGTCCGGTGCAGGGGTGTCCGGCGCCGCACCGGACGGCGGGCCGGCGAGGGCACGGCCCGCCTTGCTCCCGCCCGACCGGCTCCGGACCGGCCCGGCCGGGGGCCTCCCCGCCGCGCCGCGTTCGGGCGGGACCGGGTCGGGGCGCCCCGCGGCACCCACCGTCCCCGCGGCACCCGCCGTCTCCACGGCACCCGCCGTCCCCCCGGCACCCGCCGTCCCCCGTGCTTCGGGGGTGGCCTGAGCCGGGCTCAGCAGCGCGGCGAAGGCGGCGATCTCGGCGCGGGTACGGGTGCCGAGCTTGCGCATCGCCCGGTGCTGGTAGGTCCGCGCGGTGGCCGGGGTGACGCCCAGTTCGGCCGCCGACTCGGCGAGCGGCCGACCGGCCGCCAGGTGGGCCAGCGCCTGGGCCTCACGCGGAGTCAGCTGCCGCAGCAGTCGGGACGCCTCCGCGGGATCGGCGGCGAGGCCGCCGGCCGCCTTGCCGCGCGCGCCCCTGGGGGCGTGCCCGGCGGGAGCGGCCTGTGCAGCCGGTGTGCCCGGGGTTCCCGGCGTACTCGGCGCGGCGGCCGGCCCCGGCGTGCCCGGCGCGGACTTCGCGGGCTTCGCGGGGGCGCGGCCGCGTCCGGGCCGGCCCGTCCCGGGGCGCCCCTGCGGTGCCGGCTGGTGGTCGGTGGGGGCGGGGGCGCCGGTGGGGCGCTCGGCGGTCGGTGGTGTGCTCATCAGACACTCCGGGCCGGGGTGGGGGCCGCAGCGAGCGGGCCGGGTCCGAAAATGCGCATAAGCCAATAATCTGGGACACGACGGCGGTTTGCCTCTTCACGAAGCATGGCGAGTCGCCTTGGCACCATGAGGCGCATGACGCAGCTGATGGGCCGTCCGATCGTGGAAGTGCCGGGTGAACTGGGGGCCAGGCCCGTCCTGGCCGACCTGCTCACCGGGGCGCGGACGGCGCTGCTCGGGCTGGCGGCGGTCGCCGTTCCGGTGCTCGCGCTCTGGGTGGTGACCCCGTACGCGGACGACGGCGCGGCCGGGGCCGTCCGTCTCGCCGGTGCGCTCTGGCTGCTCGGACACGGTGCGCCGGTCCTGCGCGGTGCCGCGCAGGCCCCGCTGACCGTCACCCCGCTGCTGCTCGGACTGCTCGCGGTGGTCCAGCTCCGCCGGGCCGGTGCCCGGGTGGCGGCCCGGCGCGGTCCGCGGCCGCGCTGGGGCGGGCCGTGGGCGGTGTGCTGCGGCTACTGCGGGGTGGCGCTCGCGGTGGTGGCCCAGTGCGCGGGCCCCGGACTGTTCCGGGCCCGGGTGCTGCCGGACGTCCTGGTGGTGGCGGCGCTGGCCGCCGCGGCGACACGCTCCGGCGCCCGGGCCGCCCGCCGGCCCGGGCCCGGTGGCGGTGTGGCCGGCCCCGGGTGGCCGGGCCACTGGCGGCACTGGCTGGACCGGGTGCCGTGGTGGGCGCGGCCCGACGGGGGAGCGCCGGCGGTCCGGGCGGCCGCACTGGCGGCCGGAACGGGGCTGCTGGCGGCGGGCGCGCTGGTGGTCGCGGTGGCGGCGGTGCTGGCCGCGGTGGACGGCGCCGGGCCGGCGACGGCCGCGCTCGGCCGAGGCCCGGCCGCGGTGGCCGGGTTGCTGCTGCTGAGTCTGGCGGTGCTGCCGAACGCGGTGGTCTGGGGCGCGGCGTACGCGCTCGGCCCGGGGTTCGCGGTGGGGGAGGGGACGGTCGTGGCACCGGACGGTGCGGTGCTCGGGCCGCTGCCGGACTTCCCGCTGTTCGCGCTGGTGGCGGAGCCGGGGGCGGGTGGCTGGCGGCTGGCGGCCTGCACGTTGCCGGCGCTGGCCGGGGTGGTTCCGGCCCTGATGCTGGGGCGGGCGGCGGCGGCCGGCCCGCGGTGGCCGTACGGCGGGGAGCCGGATGTGCGGGGCGGGGACGGGCGGGGCCCGGAGGGCGGTGGCTCGGAGGACTACGGCCTGGACGAGCCGGACCCGTCCGACCCGTCGTCCGCCGTCACCGGGCCGTGGCACCCGGTGGCGACCGCCGTCGCGGTCCTGGCGGCGGCGCTGCTGACCGGTGCGGCCGCCGCGGTGCTCGGCCGGCTCGCCGGCGGGGCGCTGGCCGGCGGCCGGATGGCCGAGCTCGGTCCGGTGCCGTGGCGGACGGGTCTGGCGGCGGCCGGCTGGCTGGCCGCGGTGGCCGTGCCGGTGGCCCTGCTCGCCCGGGCCCGGGCGCTGGCCGGGGCGGCGGCCGAGGAGGGCGCCGGGACGGGGCCCGGGCCGGTCGGCGCGGTCGGCCGGGCCGTCGTCCCGTTCACCGGCCGGGTCCGCCGCGGCGGGCTCCGGGTGCGGGCCCGTGCCCACGGGCTCGTCCTGCGCCTGAGCGGGTCGCCGGCGGCCCCGGACGCCGTCGACGGACCGGACGGACCGGCTGCACGGTCGACGGCTCCCGCCGCCCCCACCCCCGAGCAGCCCGGCACCGGCTGAGGGCACCGACCGAGGGCACCGACTGAGGGCACCGGCTCAAGACAACGGCCGAAAGCACCGACCGAAGACACCGACCGAAGACACCGGCCGACGACACCGACCGAGGACCGGGCGGGCCTACTCGCCCTGCCTGGTCACGTCCACGTACCACTTCGGCGCGAGCCGCTCGCAGTTGTCCGCACCGGTGGTGGTGAGCGAGTCCCGGACGCAGGTGACGTAGTCGTTGTAGTAGAGGCTGAGCCCGATCGCCGAGGTCACGAAGACCACGGTCATCGCACCGGTCAGCACCCCGGCGAGCGCCGCCGGGGTGAGCGGGTTCGGTGAGCCCGGCTCGACGGCGCCGGCGGCCGCGCCCCCGGCGGGGTTCGCGGCCGGCTTCGGGGCGCGCATCGCGCCGATGCCCCAGGCGACGGCGAGCGCGCCGACGAACAGGGCGACGTAGTGCAGCGCGGCCAGTGCGCAGATCAGCGAGGCGATGCCGGCCAGCGCGGCGTTCCGGGCCTTGCGCTGCGCCGGGTCGTTCGGGTCGAGGCGGGGCGGCTGCGGGGCCGGCGGGCGGGGGTGCCAGCCGCCGCCCTGGTAGCCGGGGCTCCACGGGTGCGGCGGCGGGACCTGCGGGCGCTCCTCCGGTCCGCCCTCGCCGTCGGACGGCTCCGTCCCGCCGGTGGGCCGGGGGTTGCGCGGCCGCCACGGCTGGTCCGGGGCATCCGCCGGCGGCGGCGCGAAGGGGTTGCGCTCGCCGGTGTCGTCACCGCTGCTCATGGTTTCAGCCATTCCTTACTCGGTCGGTGGGGCGGACGCCCGCGCCACCCTATGATCCCGCAGCCGTCCCGGGGCAGCCCTGCGGCCTGCCGCCGGGCCGGGACACCCGCCCGGGCGTCCGGTGCGGACGGCCCGGCGGGCCGGGAGGAGATCCCCGTCTCAACTACGCGCGTAGCGCCCGCAGGCCGTTTCGGAGGCCGTCCGACCAGCCGTTATCGTGGTGACGGTCAGCAGCTCACAGAGGTTCCCCGGGGCCCGCATCGCGGCGGGTTCTCCTGGTGTTCCCCCTCGCTCGACCTGCCGTTCGTAGTGGCCCCACCGCCGGTGGACGTACCAGCGGGCGGCGCCCGACCTACGGAGAATCGCGCAGTGGCCGCCGCCCCCGCTCAGCTCTTCCCGCCCCGCACGCCCGGACCGGCCCGCCTGGTGGTGCTGGTCTCCGGCTCCGGCACCAACCTGCAGGCGCTGATCGAGGCCGTCGCCGACCCGGCCTTCGGCGCGCAGATCCTCGCCGTCGGAGCGGACCGCGACGGCATCGCCGGCCTGGACCGCGCCGAGCGCGCCGGCCTCCCGGTCTTCGTGCACCGGGTGAAGGACCACGCCGACCGCGCCGACTGGGACCGCGCCCTGACCGCCTCCGTCGCCGCGTACGAGCCGGACCTGGTGGTCACCGCCGGCTTCATGAAGATCCTCGGCCCCGCGTTCGTCGCCGCCTTCGCCGGACGGATCGTCAACACCCACCCCGCACTGCTGCCCGCCTTCCCCGGTGCCCACGGCGTCACCGACGCGCTCGCCTACGGCGTGAAGGTCACCGGCTGCACCGTCCACCTGGTCGACGCCGGCGTGGACACCGGGCCGATCATCGCGCAGGGCGTCGTCGAGGTCGTCGACGCCGACCACGCCGATGGCGGCGAAGCGCTTCACGAGCGCATCAAGACTGTCGAGCGCAAGCTGCTCGTCGACGTCGTGGGCCGGCTGGCCCGCGAGGGTCACCGCATCGAGGACCGAAAGGTATGGATCCCGGCATGAGTGCCAGCTCCACCACGCCCCCCGTTTCGGAGAACATCCGTCCGATCCGTCGCGCGCTGATCAGCGTGTACGACAAGACCGGTCTGGAGGAGCTGGCCCAGGGCCTGCACGCCGCCGGGGTCGCGATCGTCTCCACCGGTTCCACCGCCGGCCGGATCGCCGCCGCCGGCGTGCCGGTGACCGAGGTCTCCGAGCTGACCGGCTTCCCGGAGTGCCTGGACGGGCGCGTGAAGACGCTGCACCCCCGCGTGCACGCCGGCGTGCTCGCCGACCTGCGCCTGGAGTCGCACCGCGCGCAGCTGGCCGAGCTGGGCGTCGAGCCCTTCGACCTGGTCGTGGTGAACCTCTACCCGTTCAAGGCCACCGTCGCCTCCGGCGCCACCCCGGACGAGTGCGTCGAGCAGATCGACATCGGCGGCCCGAGCATGGTCCGCGCCGCCGCCAAGAACCACCCGTCGGTCGCCGTCGTGGTCGACCCGGCCCGCTACGGCGACGTGCTGAAGGCCGCCCAGGAGGGCGGCTTCGACCTGGCCACCCGCAAGCGCCTGGCCGGTGCCGCGTTCGCCCACACCGCCGCGTACGACGTCGCGGTCGCCTCCTGGTTCGAGGCCGGCTACGCGCCGAGCGACGAGCGGTTCCCGGAGTTCCTGGGCGGCACCTACGAGCGCCAGAACGTGCTGCGCTACGGCGAGAACCCGCACCAGGGCGCCGCGCTCTACGTGGACGGCACGGGCGGCCTGGCGGGTGCCGAGCAGCTGCACGGCAAGGAGATGTCGTACAACAACTACGTCGACACCGACGCCGCCCGCCGCGCCGCGTACGACCACGCCGAGCCGGCCGTCGCGATCATCAAGCACGCCAACCCGTGCGGCATCGCGACCGGCGCCGACGTCGCCGAGGCCCACCGCAAGGCGCACGAGTGCGACCCGGTCTCCGCGTACGGCGGCGTGATCGCGGTCAACCGCCCGGTCACCGTCGAGCTGGCCGAGCAGATCGCCCCGATCTTCACCGAGGTCGTCGTGGCCCCGGGCTACGAGGACGGCGCCGTGGAGGTGCTGGCCCGGAAGAAGAACCTGCGGGTGCTGCTCGCCCCCGAGGCGCCGGCCAACCGCCAGGAGCTGCGTCCGATCTCCGGCGGCGTGCTGCTGCAGGAGACCGACCGGGTGCACGCCGAGGGCGACGACCCGGCGACCTGGACGCTGGCCACCGGTGAGGCGCTGTCCGAGGCCGAGCTGGCCGAGCTGGCCTTCGCCTGGCGGGCCTGCCGGGCCGTCAAGTCAAACGCGATCCTGCTGGCCAAGGGCGGCGCCTCGGTGGGCGTCGGCATGGGCCAGGTCAACCGGGTCGACTCGGCGAAGCTCGCGGTCGAGCGGGCCGGCGAGCGGGCCAAGGGCTCGTACGCGGCCTCCGACGCGTTCTTCCCGTTCGCGGACGGCCTGCAGATCCTGATCGACGGCGGCGTCAAGGCCGTGGTCCAGCCCGGCGGTTCGATCCGCGACGAGGAGGTCGTCGCGGCCGCCGCGGCGGCCGGCGTGACGATGTACTTCACCGGCACCCGCCACTTCTTCCACTGACGGTGCGACAGAGCGGCCCGGCCCCCTCCGTGGGGGCCGGGCCGCTCCGTCGTGTGCGCGGGGACCGCTACTTCTTGATCACCAGCGTGCCGGCGGCACGGTCGTGCCAGCCCTGCAGCTTGCCGGAGTTGTCGAAGAACGGCGACAGGTAGACCAGCGCGGCGCCGATGTAGCAGAGGAAGGCGCCGACGATCGGGATGATGAAGCGGATGAAGCCGCCGCCGAGGCCGGGGACCTGGCCGGTGCTCTCCTTGACCACGCGCAGGCCCATGGCCATCTTGCCCAGGGTGGCACCCGCGAACGAGACCATCAGCCACTCGTAGAGCAGGTTGAACAGCGAGAGCACGCCGATCATGATCATCATGGTGACGAAGAAGCCGGCGGCGGCGTCGTTGTTGTCGTTCAGGCAGTCGTAGTACGCGGAGTTGGAGCCGCCGTACGAGTACAGGCCGCTGCAGTCCTTCTGGTCCTTGGCGATGCCGAGCGCGCTGGCCAGACCGAGCGCCATCACCAGCGCGATGATCGCGCCGATCGCGAGGCCGTCGATCAGGCGGGCCAGGAAGCGCTGGCCCATGGTGGCGAGCTTCACCGCGCCCAGGTGGTGGAGGTTGATGTAGCCGTTGTTCGCCTGGAGGGTGCCCGGCATCGGGGTGTACCCGTACGCCTGCTGCTGCGGGACGCCGTAGGCCGGGGCCTGCGGCGGCTGCTGCGGGTAGCCGTAGCCGGCCGCCGGCGGGGCCTGCTGCGGGTAGCCGTAGCCCTGCGGCGGCTGCTGCTGGCCGTACGGGTTGTTCGGGTCGGGCGGGTAACTCATCGATGCCTCCGGGCAGGATGTGGGGACTGGTGGCGGGACAGCACGGGCCCCGGAACGGACCGCCGGTCGGGCCTGCGGGTCGCTCGGGACGGTGGCGGTGCACGGTGACGGAGGGGCGCACAGGAATCGGCGCCCGCCGTCCGGCTCAGAGCCGTGGGAAGCGAGGGAACGAGGGCCGTGGTGCGGACGGGAGCAGCGAGGGCTGCGGGCACGGCGGCACGCCGCCGTGGCGGTCGGGCGGCACGGTCTGGTGTGGTCGGCTCACTCTGTTCTTCCCCCGGGTACGCCCCGCCGGTGTGTCCGTCGGCCCGTCACCGGGCCGGATGCGGCAGGGAATGCCCGCTTATCGTCAACCCGACAACCCGGCGCTGTCCAGCCGCGTTCGCGCACCGGACCGGACTGTGGCGCAACCGCAACGTGGGCCGCACCTTCCGGGCCCGGCGGGCGGCCGCGCTCCGGACCTCCGCGGGGGTGCCGCCGGGGCTGGCGCGGAAGGTTGCGGCGATCCGGGAGAATGGGGTCATGACTGCCCAGATTCTCGATGGCAAGGCCACCGCGGCCGCGATCAAGTCCGAACTCGCCGCCCGCGTGGCGGCCCTCAAGGCGAAGGGTGTCACGCCCGGCCTCGGCACCGTCCTGGTCGGCGACGACCCGGGCAGCCGCTGGTACGTCAACGGCAAGCACCGGGACTGCGCGGAGGTCGGCATCGCCTCGATCCAGCGCGAACTGCCCGCCACCGCCACCCAGGAGGACGTCGAGAACGTCGTCCGCGAGCTGAACGCCGACCCGGCCTGCACCGGCTACATCGTCCAGCTCCCGCTGCCCAAGGGCCTCGACCAGAACCCGGTCCTGGAGCTGATGGACCCGGACAAGGACGCCGACGGCCTGCACCCGACCTCGCTCGGCCGCCTCGCGCTCGGCATCGAGGGCCCGCTGCCCTGCACCCCGCTGGGCATCGTCGAGCTGCTCCGCCGCCACGGCGTCGAGATCAACGGCGCCGAGGTGGTCGTGATCGGCCGCGGCGTCACCGTCGGCCGTTCGATCGGCCTGCTGCTCACCCGCCGCAGCGAGAACGCCACCGTCACCCTCTGCCACACCGGCACCCGGGACCTCGGCTACCACCTGCGCAAGGCCGACATCGTCGTGGCCGCCGCGGGCGTGCCGCACCTGGTCAAGCCGGAGGACGTCAAGCCCGGCGCGGCCGTGCTGGACGTCGGTGTCAGCCGCAGCGAGGGCAAGATCGTCGGCGACGTCCACCCGGGCGTGGCCGAGGTGGCGGGCTGGATCTCCCCGAACCCCGGCGGCGTGGGCCCGATGACCCGCGCGATGCTGCTCAACAACATCGTCGAGGCGGCCGAGCGCCGCGCCGGCGTCTGACACCAGAGGGATTGGGACGTCCAGCCATGAGTGAGGCACGGTCGCGGCGCAGGCCGGTCAAGACCACCGGCACGCTGCCCCCCGAGGGCTCGGCCGCGGCGCTCGGGCGCGAGCACTCGCTGCCGGTGCGGCAGTGGCCGATAACGCTGGTCCTGCTGGTGGTCGGCGCCGGGCTCGCCGTCACCTGGTTCGCCGACTTCCAGGACGGCTTCAAGTACGGCCTGCTGATCCTCGGCGGGGGCGTGCTGCTCGGCGCGGTGCTGCGGTTGGTCCTGCCCGAGGTCGGCATGCTCGCCGTGCGCAGCCGGTTCACCGACGTGATCGTGCTGAGTGTCATGGGCGTCTCGATCGTGCTGCTGACGCTGGTGGCCCAACCCAACCCGTGGCTGGAGATCTCGCTGCTCGACAACATCGGCCAGCTGATCGGCCGCCCCCGGCGCTGACGGGCCGGCCCGGAGCAGCCACCGACAGCGGCCCCCGCCCGGAATCCCGGGTGGGGGCCGCTGCTTCTGTGACGTATCAGCCACGCCCGCACACGCGGCGTAGGCTTCCCTTTGCGATAACCTGACGCCGGTCTCTCGACGTCGAGAGACCGTCCTCGGCTCCAGTGCGCCGGTGTGCCTGGGGCACCTGGCGATTTGCTGGAGAAGGTAGAAATGACCCGCACCCCCGTCAACGTCACCATCACCGGAGCGGCCGGCCAGATCGGCTACGCGCTGCTCTTCCGCATCGCCTCGGGCCACCTGCTCGGCGCCGACGTGCCGGTGAACCTGCGCCTCCTGGAGATCCCGCAGGGCCTGAAGGCCGCCGAGGGCACCGCCATGGAGCTCGTGGACTGCGCCTTCCCGCTGCTGCGCGACATCAAGATCACCGACAACGCCAACGAGGCCTTCGACGGCGCCAACGTCGCGCTGCTGGTCGGCGCCCGTCCGCGCACCGCCGGCATGGAGCGCGGCGACCTGCTGCAGGCCAACGGCGGCATCTTCGGCCCGCAGGGCAAGGCCATCAACGGCCACGCCGCGGACGACATCAAGGTCCTGGTCGTCGGCAACCCGGCCAACACCAACGCCCTGATCGCCCAGCGCAACGCCCCGGACGTCCCGGCCGAGCGCTTCACCGCGATGACCCGCCTGGACCACAACCGCGCGCTCGGCCAGCTGGCCCTGAAGACCGGCACCACCGTCGCCGACATCAAGCGCGTCACCATCTGGGGCAACCACTCCGCCACCCAGTACCCGGACATCTTCCAGGCCGAGATCGCCGGCAAGCCGGCCTTCGAGGCCGTCGGCGCCGACCAGGCCTGGCTGGAGAACGACTTCATCCCGACCGTCGCCAAGCGCGGCGCGGCCATCATCGACGCCCGCGGCGCCTCCTCGGCCGCCTCGGCCGCCAACGCCGCCATCGACCACGTCTTCACCTGGGTCAACGGCACCGCCGAGGGCAACTGGACCTCCGCGGGTGTCGTCTCGGACGGCTCCTACGGCGTGCCGGAGGGCCTGATCTCCTCCTTCCCGGTCACCGCCAAGGACGGCAAGTTCGAGATCGTCCAGGGCGTGGAGATCTCCGAGTTCTCCCGCGGCCGCATCGACGCCTCGGTCAACGAGCTCGTCGAGGAGCGCGACGCGGTCCAGGCCCTCGGCCTGATCTGAGCACGACCCCGCTGAGCAATCCGGCCCGCCGCCTCGCCACGAGGCGGCGGGCCGTCGCTCTGGGGTGCCCCTACACTGCCCCCCGTGAGCGAAACCATCGAAGACGCGGCGCTCGTCCTCGTCTTCATCATGCTGGGCGGCCTGTTCAACGTCGCGGAGATCTCGCTGATCTCCCTGCGGGAGGGCCAGATCCGGTCGCTGGAGGCACGCGGCACCCGCCGGGCGGCCCGCGCCGCGCACCTGGCCGCCGACCCGAACCGCTTCCTGGCCGCCGTCCAGGTCGGTGTGACCTGTATGGGCTTCCTCTCCGCCGCCTTCGGCGCGGACACCCTGGCCGGCAAGGTGGCCCCGCTGTTCGTCGAGGCCGGGCTCACCGAGGGCGTCGCCGACGCGGTCGCCCTGGTCGGGCTGACCCTGGTGATCAGCTACGTCTCGCTGGTGCTCGGCGAGCTCACCCCGAAGCGGATCGGCCTCCAGCGCGCCGACTCCATCGCGGTGCTCTCCGCCCCGGTGGTGGACGTGATGTCGGTGGTGCTGCGACCGGCGATCTGGCTGCTCGGCCACTCCACCGATCTGATGGTCCGCCTGCTCGGCGGCGATCCGGCCGCCGGCCGCGGCTCGATGAGCTCCGAGGAGCTGCGCGGGCTCGTCGCCGCCAACACCGAACTCGGCAGCGACCAGCGCGCCCTGATCGCGGACGTGTTCTCGGCCGGCGAGCGCCAGCTGCGCGAGGTGATGGTGCCGCGGACCGAGGTGACCTTCCTGGACGCCGAGCGGCCGCTCGCCGAGGTCCGCGAGCAGGCCGGCTCCGCCCCGCACTCGCGCTACCCGGTGGTCGAGGGCAGCTACGACGCGGTCACCGGCTTCGTGCACGTCCGCGACCTGTACGGCGCCCGCGGCGAGCAGGCGGTGAGGGTCCGTGACCTGGCCCGCCCGGTCAAGCTGCTGCCCGGCACCAAGCGGGTGCTGGAGGCGATGGGCGAGATGCGCCGCGAGGGCCACCACCTGGCGATCGTGGTCGACGAGTACGGCGGCACGGCCGGCATCGTCACCCTGGAGGACCTGGTGGAGGAGGTGATCGGCGAGATCCGGGACGAGTACGACTCGCAGGAGCCGACCACCACCCGCCGGCTGGCCGGCGGCGGCATGGAGCTGGACGGCCTGCTGAACCTCGGCGACTTCACCGAGGAGACCGGCGTCACCCTTCCGGAGGGCCCCTACGAGACGGTGGCCGGCTGTCTGGTGGCCGCACTGGGCCGGCTGCCGGCCGACGGCGACCAGGTCAGGATCCCGATCGGCGACGAGGAGGTCCGGCTGACGGTGGCGAAGCTGGAGGGCCGGCGGATCGCCCGGGTGAGGGTGAGTGCGGTCACACTGTCGGAACCTCCAGGGGCGGACGTTTCCTGAGCGGTCGGTGGAACTGGAACAATGGCCCCCATGGTCAACGCAGCGGTCACTGGTCCGGTCAAGGACCGTCCCCGGGTGCTCTCCGGGATCCAGCCCACCTCCGGCTCGTTCCACCTGGGCAACTACCTGGGCGCGGTGCGCCAGTGGGTCGACCTGCAGGAGGCCAACGACGCCTTCTACATGGTGGTCGACCTGCACGCGATCACCGTGCCGCAGGACCCGAAGCTGCTGCGCGAGAACACCCGGGTCTCCGCCGCCCAGCTGCTCGGCGCCGGTCTGGACCCGGAGCACTGCACCCTGTTCGTGCAGTCGCACGTCCCCGAGCACGCACAGCTCGGCTGGGTGATGAACTGCCTCACCGGCTTCGGCGAGGCCGCCCGGATGACGCAGTTCAAGGACAAGTCCGCCAAGCAGGGCGCGGACAGCACCACGGTCGGCCTGTTCACCTACCCGATCCTCCAGATCGCCGACATCCTGCTCTACCAGGCCGACGCCGTCCCGGTCGGCGAGGACCAGCGCCAGCACGTGGAGATCACCCGCGACGTCGCGGAGCGCTTCAACACCCGCTACAGCCCGACCTTCACGGTGCCGAAGCCGTACATCCTCAAGGAGACGGCGAAGATCCAGGACCTCCAGGACCCGGCCGTCAAGATGAGCAAGTCGGCCTCCTCGCCCAAGGGCCTGGTCAGCCTGCTGGACGAGCCGAAGGTCAGCGCCAAGAAGTTCAAGAGCGCCGTCACCGACACCGGCACCGTCGTCTCCTACGACGAGGAGGAGAAGCCGGGCGTCTCCAACCTGCTGCGGATCCACTCGGCGCTCAGCGGGCAGTCGGTGGAGCAGCTGGTCGCCCACTTCGAGGGCAAGATGTACGGCGCCCTGAAGACCGAGCTGGCCGAGCTGTTCACCGAGTGGGTGACGCCGTTCCAGGAGCGCACCCGCACCTTCCTGGACGACCCGGCCGAGCTGGACCGGGTGCTGGCGGTCGGCGCCGAGAAGGCCCGCGCGGTGGCGTCGCAGACCCTGGAGACGGTGTACGACCGGATCGGCTTCCTCCCGGCCGCCAAGCGGTGACCGGCAACTCGCCGTCCGCCTCCGGGTACCCCGCCTCCGAGCCCTTCCCCGCCGAGCCGTTCGGCGGGGAGGTGCTCACCATCGGCGTGTCCGTGAGCGTCCCGGAGCCGTACGGCTCGGCGGTCCAGGACGCCCGGGCGGGGCACGGCGATCCGCTGGCCCGGTCGATACCCACGCACGTCACCCTGCTGCCGCCGACCGAGGTGGCGGCCGCGGACCTGCCGAAGATCGAGGAGCACCTCGCGACGGTGGCGCGCGCGCACCGGCCGTTCCGGATGCTGCTGCAGGGCAGCGGCACCTTCCGGCCGGTCTCCCCGGTGGTCTTCGTCCGGGTGGAGGAGGGCGCGCAGGAGTGCCGGCTGCTGGAGGCGGACATCCGCTCCGGCCCGCTGGCGCGGGAGCTGGCCTTCCCCTACCACCCGCACGTCACGGTGGCGCACGGTCTGCCGGACGACGTGCTGGACCGGGCGTTCGAGCAGGCCCGCGGCTTCCGGGCGGCCTTCCCGGTGCCCGGCTTCAGCCTCTCCCGCTTCGACGAGGACGAGGTCTGGCGGCCCTGGCGGGCCTACGACTTCTCCTGAAGCGCCCGGCGGCCCCGGCGGTCGTGCCGTCCCGGCGGCCCCGGGGCGGGCGGTCAGGCCCGGCCGAGCCGGAGCATCCGGTCGACCACCCGGCGGGCGGCGTCCCCGTCGTCCAGCCCGCAGTGCTCGGCCCGGAACCGGCGGTGGCGCTCCTCGTAGCCGGCGGGCACCGCGGCGCCGCGGTCGGCGAGTTCGCGCAGCTCGCGCAGGAGCTCGGCCGAGGTGGGGACGAGCGGCCCCGGCGCCTGCGCCTCGAAGTCGAAGTAGAAGCCGCGCAGGGTGTCGCGGTAGTGCTCCAGGTCGTAGGTGAAGAAGAGCAGCGGGCGGCCGGTGATCGCGAAGTCGAACATGATCGACGAGTAGTCGGTGACCAGTACGTCCGCGATCAGCAGCAGTTCCTGGACGTCCGGGTAGTCGCCGCAGTCCCAGAGGAAGCCGTCCCCGGCGCCGGGCAGCGGCTCGCGGACGTGCACGTGCGGGCGGATCAGCAGCACGTGGTCGTGGCCGAGGGTGCTCCGGGCCCGGTCCAGGTCGATCCTCAGGTCCAGCCGGAACCCGTCGCCGTCGCCGTGCTGCTGGTCCTCGCGCCAGGTCGGCGCGTACAGCACCACCCGCTTGCCGTCCGGGATGCCGAGCCGGCGGCGGACCGCCGCGATGCGGCCGGCGTCCGGCCGGGCCAGCACGTCGCCGCGCGGGTAGCCGGACTCCAGGATCTCGCCGTCGAAGCGGAACGCCCGGCGCAGGATCGGGGTGGCGAAGGCGCTGGGGGAGAGCAGCAGGCTCCACTGCGGGGTCTCCCGGTCGAGCGCCTCCAGGTAGCCGTGGTCGGCCAGCCAGGGGTTGTCGACGTCGTGGGCGATCCGCTTGAGCAGTGAGCCGTGCCAGGTCTGGACGACCACCTGTCCGGGGCGGCGGCGCAGGAAGTCCGGGAAGTGCGTGTTGCCGACCAGGTACCGGCTGGTGGCCAGCGCCCGGTACCACTCGGGGCTCCAGATCCGCACCGGGCGCACCCCGGCGGGCAGTTCGGCCTGGGCGTCGTCGACCACCCAGAGGTGCTCCAGCGGGGCGCCGCGGCGGGCGAGTTCGGCGTGCACCGCGCGCGGGGAGTCGGAGTAGCCGCGGCCGCCGAAGACGTCGTACAGCACCGCGTCGCGCAGCGGCTCGCGGCGGGCGGCGGGGTAGCCGGCGGTGCGCTGGCGGGTCTGCGCCCAGGCGCTGCGCTCACCGGCGGTGAGGACGGGCGTGGAGTCCAGCAGCAGCGTGTCGTGCCAGCGCCGCTGGAGCAGGATCCGCTTGCCGCCGGCCTGGGTGGCGGCGGGCAGTGCGGGGACGAGGGCGGGCGCGGCGATCAGCGCGCGCCGCGGACCGGGCCGGCCGGCCGGGTGGAGGGCGGCCTCCCAGATGCCCTTGCGCAGCGGCAGGGCGGCGCCGCCGGAGCCGGTGCGGGTGGCGGGCAGGTGGATCCGGAAGCGGCCGCCGGCGCCGAGCCGGACCGGGTGGCGGACCTCGCCGGCGGTGCCGCCGTGCCGCAGGACCAGCTCGAACGGCCCGGTGCCGGGGCAGTGGCCGGTGAGGTCGAAGCCGCCGGCCCGCGGCTCGACCCGCTCGACCCAGACGGCCGGCGGCTGGACGCAGAACTGGAGCCAGCCGTCGGACAGGTGCTTGAGGTAGAGCACCCGGTCGGCCTCACCGGGCAGCGGGTGCTGGCCGGCCACCGGGCCGCCGCGCTCGTCCAGGGTGAGCTGCTCGGTGGAGCCGTCCGGCCGCAGCAGTTCGGCGTCCCAGTGCTCCAGCTCGCGGCTGCCGCGGCCGTCCGCGGTGAACGGCCGGTACGGCAGGTGGACGGCGAAGGTGTTGCCGGTGCGGGCGACCGCGCGCTCGACGACGGCGTCGCTCTCCCGGTGGCGCAGCCGCAGCACGGTGCCGGCCGGGCAGTGGTCGGCGGTGCCGCGCAGGTCGAGGCCGTCCAGGTCGGGGACGGCGTGGGTGAGCCGGACGCCGGGGCGTTCCAGCAGCAGGCAGAGCCGGCCGTCCTCGAACCTGGGCTGGAGCCGGACGTCCCGGTCGACCCACCGGGCGGGCGGGTACTCGCCGGAGCCGCACCAGTGCGGGGCGAGCAGTCCGTACTGGCGGCGCAGCCGGGTGGGGCGGGGGCGGGTGAAGAGGGTGGCCTCGACCTCCCAGTCGCCGAGCAGCCACTCCTCACCGCGGCGCAGCCGGCGCGGCTCGATCAGGGCGGTGAATCCGGACCAGTCGTGGTTGTGGTCGGGCTGGGCGCTGTCGTCGGTGACCTCGGGCAGGCGGCGCGGCCTGGTGCGGAGGTGGACCGGGGGCTCGTCCTCGGTGCGGTGCAGGGTCAGCCAGGTCCAGGCGGAGCCGGGGCGGGCGGTGTCCGCGTCCTGGGGGCGGGCGAAACCGGTGAGCTCCAGCCCGCGGGCGCTCCAGCGGGCACGCAGCAGGCCGAAGACGGCGTCCTCGTCGGCGGGCGGCAGGCCGTCCGCGGACCGGGGATCGGCGTGCGGCAGTACGAGCCGGGTGAGGACAGGCATGGGAGGTCCTTCGGAACGGGATCCGGTCCATGGCGGTGGGCCGGGGCCTGCGCACGGTGGGGGGGAGTACGAAGGCCACTGCGCATCCCATACCGGAATGACATCCGGGGTCAACTGTACGGTCCGGCAGATTTGCTCGGAAATTCGTTCGCGAAACGTGAGTTCGAGTGCAATGCGGGTGTAAAGGGCGGGCAACTCCCAGAGAACTCCCAGAAAGCCCGGAGGCGCCCGACGCGGTTCGCGTCGGGCGCCTCCGGGGCGGGCTGCGCTACTGCTGCTGGCGGAGCATGCCGTCCACCACGCGGGCCGCGGCCTGGCCGTCGTCCAGGTCGCAGTACGCCTCGCGGAACGCCGCGTACTTCTCGGCGTGCTCGGCGGCCACCGCGTCGACCCGGCCCAGCGCGGAGACCAGCTCGGCGGAGGTGGCCAGCAGCGGGCCGGGCGCCTCCGACTCGAAGTCCAGGCTGAAGCCGCGCAGGTTGTCGCGGTAGTGCTCCAGGTCGTGCGTGAAGAACAGGATCGGCTTGCCGGTCGTGGCGAAGTCGAACACCGACGCCGAGTAGTCGGTGACCAGCACGTCGGCGATCAGCAGCAGCTCCGCCATGTCGGGGTAGCTGCCGACGTCCCAGACGTAGCCGTTGCCGGCGTCTGGGACCTGGCCGCACATCACGCTGTGCCGGCGGACCAGCAGCACCTGGTCGTCGCCCAGCGCGGCCTTGGCGGCCTCCAGGTCGATCCGCAGGTCCATCTGGTAGCCGCCGTTCGGGCGGCGCCGGTCCTCGCGGAAGGTCGGTGCGTAGAGCACGACCTTCTTGCCCTCGGGCAGGCCGAGCCGCTCGCGGACCTGCTCGGCCGTCTTCTCCCGGTCGGGGGCGAACAGCAGGTCGTTGCGGGGCGAACCGCTCTCCAGGATCTCGCCCTTGTAGTCGAACGCGCGCCGAAGCACCGGAGCCGACCAGGTGTTCCCGGCGACCAGCAGGCTCCAGTTCGGAACCTCCTTGGCGACGCCCTTCAGGTAGTTGGCGTCGGTGAACCAGACCTTCTCGAAGTCGTAGCCGATCTGCTTCAGCGGGGTGCCGTGCCAGGTCTGGACGACCACCTGGCCGGGGCGGCGGACGAAGAAGTCCGGCAGGTGCGTGCTGGTGACGATGTACTTGGCGGTGGCCAGGGTCTCGAACCACTCCGGGCTCCAGAGCCGCACCGCGCTCGTGGTCTGCGGCAGGTCGGCCTGCATGTCGTCGCTGCCCCAGAGGTGCTCCAGCGGCAGGCCGCGGTGGACCAGCTCCTCGTGGATCGCCCGCGGCGAGTCGGCGTAGAGGCCGCCGAGCGCCACGTTGTAGAGCACGGTGTCGCGCAGCGGGAGCCGGCGCGCGGCCGGGTAGTCCACGGTGCGCAGCTGGCGCTGGCGCCAGCCGCTGCGCTCCTCGGGCAGCAGCGCGTTGTGCGACTCCAGCGAGAGGCCGTCGTAGTGGCGGCGCTCCAGCACGATCCGCTTGCCGCGCGACTCGGTCTCCAGCGGCAGCGCGCCGAAGCAGCCGGGCGCGATCAGCGCGTGCAGCGTGGCCTCGGAGTCGACCGGTGCGCCGACCGGGCGGAAGAAGACGTCCCAGGTGCCCTGGGCGAGCGGCACCCGGCCGGCGAAGGAGGCCGTCGGCACCGAGGGCAGCGTGGTGCGGAAGCGCCCGTCCGCGATCTCGACCGGGTAGACGTGCTCCTCCTCGCGCCAGTTGTGGCGGACCACCAGCTCCCAGCGGTGCGCGCCGGGCAGCGGGAAGGCACCGCTGAGCAGGAAGCCGTCGGCGCCGCGGGGGACGACCTCGTCCACCACCGGCTGCAGCAGCTGGTCGGTGAGCTGCAGGTAGCCGCCGGGGGAGGGCTTGGCGTAGAGCGCGCGGCGCTCCGGGCCGGGGGCCTCCGGGTTGAGCGCGACGTGCAGCTGCTCGGGCGCGTTGCGGTCGTCCCAGGCCACCGGGACGGAGGTGCCGTCGGCGAGCAGCAGGACGGCGTCCCAGCGGTCGCGGGCACGGGTCGGCGCGACCGGGTCGAGCTCCGCCCAGGCCTCGCGGACGGCGGTCAGCTCGGCGGCCGGGACCGAGACGCTGAACGGGCGCAGGGTGCCGACCGGGGCGGCGAGCTCCAGCGGGTACTGCAGGTCGCGGTCGGACTCGACGTGGGTGAGCTTGAGCCGGGCGCCGGCCAGGCTCGCGCCGGTGCGGATCGCGCCGGAGACCTCCACCCGGCCGCCGTGCGCCGAAAGGCCGGTCACCCGGGCCTGCACGGTCTCGACGCGCAGGTAGACGCTGCCGTCGCGGACCCAGGGGACGATCCGGACGTCCGGCTCGACCCAGTGCGCCGGCATGTAGAGCGCGGTGTCGCTCCAGCCCGCCCAGATCCGGCCCTTGTAGACGCCGCCCTTGCCGCCGCCGGCCATCAGGACGCGCCAGTTGCCGTCCTTCCACTGACCGCGCTGCTTGAGCTTCTTCGGGTCGATGGAGGCGGTGAAGCCGGCCCAGTCGCAGTTGTACAGGTCGTGGTGGCAGGTGGCGGTGGCCTCGGGGCTGTACGTGGTCCTGGTCGGGACCGCGACCACGCGACGGCCCTTGGCCTCGCGCAGGATCAGCACCCGGACCATGTCGTGCTTGTTCTCGGCGCCCATCTGCTCCGGGTACGCGTGCCCGGTCAGCTGGAACTTGCCGCCGACCCAGGCCGTCTCGTACAGCCGGCTGCGGATCACCAGCGAGTTGTCCAGCTTGAGGACGCTGGAGGGCACGCTCTTGCGGCCGCCGCGCAGGAACGGGTAGTCGGCGTACGGGCGCAGCAGGCCGCGGGCGGTGACGCCGCCGTTGCTCTCGCCCTCGAACTTGATCTGCTCGACGAACTCGTCGACCCGGCCCTGCAGGGTCAGGTGGTACTTCAGCCGCAGCGGCGCGCGCAGCTTGCGGACCTGCTCCGGGCCGATCGCCCGGAGGAGCCGGCTGACGTTCTTGATGTAGGCGTCCCGGTACTCCTTGTCGCCGTCCACGACGGACCAGAAGAACATCGGGATCTCCTCGACGAGGGTGTTCTCGTCGTAGGTGCGCAGGTACTGCGCGAAGCGCGGGTCGGTCTGCTTCTTCAGCCAGCCGCGGACCAGCTCCACCGAGGTGACGCGGTCGATCAGACCCTTGGGGTTGGTGCGCATCTGCGTGATCGACATCTCGCCGACCTCGCGCTCGCGCCAGTGGTAGATCGGCTCGGAGAGCACGTCCACGCTCTTGGCGAGGTAGTGGTGCGGCACGCTGACCGGGGCGTCCTCGTACAGGATGCCCTCGGGGTACAGCAGGCCGGCCGCGTCGAAGAACGAGCGGCGGTACACCTTGTTCCACGCGGTGCGGTCGGTGACCAGCGACGGGATCTCGGTGATGTGCGTCTTGAGCGCGGTCTTGGCGAACGGCCGGCTGTGGCCGCCCGACTGGTAGTAGCCGACCGCGCGGAACCGCAGCACGTTGCCGGTGGCGAAGTCCGAGCCGGTCTCGTCCAGCGTGTTGATCATCAGCTCGTACGCGCTCGGCGGCATCGAGTCGTCGCTGTCGACGAAGCAGAGGAACTCGCCGTCCGGGTCGATGTGCCGGATGCCGGTGTTGCGGGCCGCGCCGAGGCCCTTGTTCACCTGCCGGACCAGCCGGAACCGGGAGTCCTTGGCCGCGTACGCCTCGGCGAGGGCCGCGCTGCCGTCCTTCGAACCGTCGTCGACCATGACGCACTCGAAGTCTGTGAAGGTCTGGGCGGCGATCGAGTCGAGGCATTCCACGAGGTAGCGCTCGACGTTGTAGATCGGTACGACGATGGAGAGGCGGGGAGCCATCGGCTACGCAGGCCTTTCTTGGGAAGGAGCGTGGCAGCCCGGTCGGGGTCTGGCCGCACTTTTGATCGGTGCGTACGTGCCCGTCGATCCTACCGTCCGGCCTCCGGGCCCCTCCGGGGCCGCCCGGCGCCCGGTGCCGGGGCCCGCGCCGGCCGCCCGCGGACGCGGTGGACCGGCCGGTCGGAGCGGCCACTACTCTGTGCCCCATGCCCCGCTTCAGCGTGATCGTCCCGGTCTACCGGGTTCAGGAGTACCTCCCCGAGTGCCTGGACTCCGTCCTCGGCCAGGGCGGCCCGGACTTCGAACTGATCGCGGTGGACGACCGCTCGCCGGACGGCTGCGGCGCGCTGCTCGACGAGGCCGCCGCACGCGACCCCCGGGTGCGGGTGCTGCACCTGCCGGAGAACGTCGGCCTCGGCCGGGCCCGCAACGCCGGCCTGGAGGTGGCCACCGGCGAGTACGTGATCTTCCTGGACAGCGACGACACGCTGACCCCCGGCCTGCTCAAGGCCGTCGACGCCCGGCTCGCGGCCGGCGGCGACCCGGACGTCCTGGTCTACGACTACGCCCGGACGTACTCCGACGGCCGGACCACCCGGGCCGCCTCGGCGCACGTCTTCGGCGCCGACTCGCCGGACGTCTTCGACCTCGACCGCCGCCCCGACCTGCTGGACCTGCTGCAGGTGGTCTGGAACAAGGCCTACCGCCGCGGCTTCATCGCCGAGCAGGGCCTGACCTTCCCGGCGGGCTACTACGAGGACACCCCCTGGACGTACCCGGCGCTGCTCGCCGCGGCGAGCATCACCCTGCTCGACCAGGTCGGCGTGCACTACCGGCAGCGCCAGGAGGGCGGCAACATCCTGGCCACGGCCAGCCGCAAGCACTTCGACGTCTTCGCCCAGTACGACCTGGTCTTCGCCTTCCTGGACCGCCGCCCCGACCTCGACCGCTGGCGCCCGGTGGTCTACGGGCGGATGCTGCACCACCTCAACACGGTGGTCTCCCGGCCCGGCCGGGTCCCGCCCGGCGACCGCCGCGAGTACTTCCGCCGGGCCGCCGAGCACTGCGCCCGGCTCCGCCCGGCCGGCTACAAGGCACCCGCCGGGGTGGACGGCGTGCGCACCGAGCTGCTCAGCCACGGCCGCTACGGCGCCTACCAGACCGTCCGCGCCCTGGCCAAGGCCCGCCGCCTGCTCAAGCGCTGAGCGCGCTCCGCCCGAAGTGCCGGCGTGCTCCGCCCGAAGCGCCGGGCCTGCTCCGATCCGGTGCGCACCCGGTGTCCAACCGCCCGGGTGCGCGCCGAGCCTGACGGCCGTTCGGGCGACCTGCCGGTATAACCGGTCGGGTGGACTTCCTGACCCGCCTGCCCGTGATCGGCCCGCTCGCGGCGCGGGTACTGCGCAGCCGCCCGTACCGGGTGTACGAGCACTTCACCGCCGCCCGCGGCAACCGGCTGGCCGGAGCGGTCACCTTCTTCGGCTTCCTCGCGCTCTTCCCGCTGCTCACGGTGGCGCTGGCGATCGCGGTCGCGACCCTCTCCGACACCCGGGTCGCCGACCTGGAGAAGCGCATCTCCGAGCAGCTGCCGGGCATCTCCGACGCCCTCAACCTGCCCTCGCTGGTGGCCAACGCGGGCGCCGTCGGTCTGGTCAGCGGCATCCTGCTGCTGCTCTCCGGCCTCGGCTGGGTGGACACCATGCGCACCTCGATCCGGGACGTCTGGCAGCTGCCCGAGGACGGCGGCAACCTGGTACTGCGCAAGGCCTGGGACTGCGTGGTGCTCTTCGGACTGGGCCTGGTCTCGCTGCTCTCGCTGGCCGCCTCGGCCGCCGGGACGACCCTGGCGGGGCGGATCGCCGAGTGGATCGGCCTGGGCACCGGGGGCCCCGGCGGCTACCTGCTGACCGGCGTCGGCCTGCTGATCGCGGTCGCCTCGGACGCGCTGCTCTTCGCCTACCTGCTGGCGCCCTTCCCGCGGATCGGCGGCCAGCACCGGCGGGACGTCCTGCAGGGTGCGCTGATCGGCGCGGTCGGCTTCGAGCTGCTGAAGATCCTGCTCGCCTCCTACCTCGGCTCGGTCGCCGGGAAGAGCCTCTACGGCGCCTTCGGCGTGCCGGTGGCGCTGCTGCTCTGGATCAACTTCGTCTGCCGGCTGCTGATGTACTGCGTCGCCTGGACGGCGACCGCGGACCCGGCCGCCGCCCGCAACCGGGCCCGGGAGCTGGCGCGGGAGCTGGTGGCGGAGGCGGACAAGGGGGAGTACGAGGAGCGGGCGGACACGCCGCGGGCCCGGTCCCGGGAGTGAGACCGGGCCCGCGGGCCGTGACGGCGGTCGCCGCTCGGCCCGGCGCCGGCCGGACCTACTCGGCCGGCCGGCCGGACCGGCGCCGCCACAGCAGCAGCGCCCCGGTGCCGCCCGCCGCCGACGCGAGCGCGACCAGCAGCCGGCCGGCCGGGCCGAGCCCGCCGCCGTCGCCGCCGGAGGCCGTCCGGGCGGCGGCGGGCTGCGGAGTCTGCGGGGGCTGGGCGGCCTGCGCGGACGGCGAGGGGTGCGGTGGCGGGGCGGGGGCCCCGGCGGTGCCGCCCGCCTGCCCGCCGGGCGTCGGCTCCGCGGCCGGCGCCTCGTCCACCAGTCGCCCGACCGGCGTGACCTTGTCGGCCGCGGCGAACCCCCAGTCCAGCAGCGCCGCGGTCTCGTCGTAGACCTTCTGGTACGTGGACGGGTGCATCACCGTCACCAGCAGGGTGCGGCCGTCCCGTTCGGCGGCGCCGACGAAGGTGGAGCCGGCCTCGGTGGTGAAACCGTTCTTCACGCCGATCAGGCCCGGGTACTTGCCGAGCAGCCGGTCCGTGTTGGCGATGCCGAAGCTGCCGCGCTGGCCGGTGTTCCTGTCCACCGCACCGGGGAACAGCGCGTCCCGGGTGGCGCAGTACATCCGGAAGTCGGGGTTGCGCAGCCCGGCCCTGGCGAACAGCGTGAGGTCGTAGGCCGAGGAGAGCTGGCCCTCCATGTCGTAGCCGTCCGGCGAGACGACCCTTGTGTCCTTCGCCTGCAACGCCTCCGCGCGGGCCTGCATCTCGGCGACGGTCTGCTGGATGCCGCCGTTCATGTGCGCCAGGACGTGCACGGCGTCGTTGCCGGAGCTGAGGAAGACCCCGCGCCAGAGGTCCTCGACCTTGTAGTCGAGGTCCTCCTTGATGCCGACCAGGCTGCTGCCGGGGCCGATGCCCTGGATCTCCGCGTCCGCGACCCGGTGCACGGCGTTGCGGTCGAACTTGGGCAGCACGGTGTCCGCGAAGAGGATCTTCAGCGTGCTGGCGGGCGCCAGCCGCAGATGCGGGTTGCTGGCCGCCAGCACCTCCCCTGACGCGGCGTCGGCGACTATCCAGGAGCGCCCGGTGAGGTCCCGCGGCAGCGCCGGCGCGCCTGCCTGCGGGTCCACCTGGACACCGGAGAGCCCCATCCGCTCACCGCCGATGGCGGTCTGCGGGGGCGGCGGGGAGTGCGGGGCCGCGACGGCCGCCGGGGTGGCGAGGAGGACCGGAAGGGCCGTGAGGCACCCGGCGATCAGCTGTGCGAGCTTAGGGCGTGTGAGCACCAGCAGACCGTACCCAGTCGGGGCCCCGGTCGTCCGCCACTCCGGGCCCGTCCTCCGCAGGAGGGGGCTGCGGTACGCCGAACGGCCCCCCGCGCATACTGGGGGGACACGCCTTCTTCACGTCACCGCCCGTTGAGGACCTCATGAAGCTCAGCCGTCGCACGTCCTGGTTCCTGACCGCCTTCGGCGTCTGGTCCATGATCATTTGGACCACCTTCGTCAAGAACCTGTGGAAGGACTCGGGCGGCCAGGCCTTCACCAACGGCGACCACGCGCAGCCCACCGCCTTCTTCTGGGTGCACCTCCTGCTCGCGGTGACGTCCTTCGTCCTCGGCATCGGGATCGGCGCCATCGGCATCCGCGGCCTCCGCGCCACCCGACGCACCCCGGCCGTCGACTGACCGGTCAAACCCGGTTGCCGGTCGGCGGGCCCACTGGCAAGATCCACACCGTTTGAGCAGAGGTCGAACCTTTCTTCGACTCCCAAGGGGTGGGTACTTTCATGAAGCCTGCGAACCTGCGCCGGTTGGGCGCCGCGGCGACCGCGGCGATGGCCGCCGGCCTGCTGGCGGCTCCGTCCGCCGCGGCCGAGACCGGCCTGCGGGTCACCGCGACGACGGCGTCCCCGCAGCCGCGGACCGTCTCCACGGGCGCCGTCACGGACGCCTGCGACCCGACCACCACACCCGGCTGGATCGGGCGCACCGTCGACGGCCCGTTCCTCGACGCGACGGTCGCCGCCGACAGCACCAGCGGCCTCTCGGCCCGCTTCGCCGTCTGGGACGCGACCACCGGCGCCGACACGGCCGTCTTCAGCGGCATCGCCCCGGCGGTGGCCGGCCAGGCCCGGATCACCGTCCCGGGCCTGACGGACGGCCACGGCTACACCTGGCAGGCCCGCGCCCTCCAGGGCCACAAGATCTCCCCGGCGTCCGCGGACTGCCACTTCCGGGTGGACCTCACCAGCGCCACGCCGACCGTCACCTCCACGGACTTCCCGCCCGTCGGCTCCGGCCAGAAGCCGACCAAGTACGCGGGCGAGACCGCCACCTTCGTCATCGCCGGCACCGACCCGGTGCCGGCGGGCGGCGGCGAGGCCTCGGGCATCGCGTGCTACCGGTACGCCCTGAACGACCACAGCGCCGTCTACAGCGGCTGCGCCGGCCCCACCGTGCAGCCCGGCCCGGACGGTACCGCCACGCTGGCCCTCAAGGTGCCGCAGTGGGGCAGCAACACCCTCTACGTCGAGGCCGTGGACAACGCGGGCAACGTCAGCCAGGCCTTCGCGTACAACTTCTACGCCCCGTCCAACCCCAACCCGCCGAGCACGCTCGGCGACGTGGACGCGGACGGGGTCGCGGACATCCTGCTTCCGGACACCCAGGGGAATCTGCAATACATCAGCGTGTCGGCGAGCGAGGCCGTGCCTCACTCGGCCGTCGAGGCGAGGCGTGCCCCGAACGACCAGCGGAACTGGGGGGCGCTGCAGATCGCCCACCGCGGCTGGGACCCGGGCGCCCACGCGCCGTCGATGGACGACGTGTTCATCCACCAGCCGGGCAGCGGCTGGATGAACCTCTACCGCAACTTCGACTACGGGGCGTTCCAGGGCGGGATGACGGGGGCCAACCGGCCGAAGGAGTGCCAGGACACCACCGGCGCCACGGCCCCGTGCCCGGCGGACTACACGAGCAACTGGTCGAAGGTCGACCAGATGGTCGCACTCGGACCGCTGAGCAGCAACCCCTCCCCGTCCCTGGTCACGATGGAGGGCGGCAACCTCTGGCTGTACTCCGGCAACTTCTCCTTCTTCTTCGGGTCGAAGGCTCGCAAGCTCACCACCACCGGCGTCTGGAACGGCTACGACCTGATCGCCCCCGGTGCGGACGCCGCCGGGAACCTGGCGCTGTGGGCGCGGGAGCGGGCCACCGGGGCGCTGCACGCGTACGCGATCCCGAGGCGGGCCGACGGCACCTTCGACTTCTCCGCCCTCGCCGACCCGTCCTCGGGCGTGGTCGCGACGGGGTTCACCGTGGAGGCCTACCCGACGCTCGGCAGCTCGGGTGACGGGGACGGCGACGGCACGCCGGACCTGTGGGCCGTCACGGCGGACCGGCACCTGCTGACCTACCAGGGCTTCACCACCCCGAAGGACCTCGGCGTCCTGCGCTGAGCCGGGACGCACGAGGGCCCCGTCCGATCGGCGGATCGGACGGGGCCCTCGTCGTGTCAGGCCGGGATCAGAAGCGGCGGGTGACCAGCGCCCGCTTCACTTCCTGGATCGCCTTGGTGACCTCGATGCCACGCGGGCAGGCCTCCGAGCAGTTGAAGGTGGTCCGGCAGCGCCAGACACCCTCGCGGTCGTTCAGGACCTCCAGCCGCTGCTCCGCACCCTCGTCGCGCGAGTCGAAGATGAAGCGGTGCGCGTTGACGATCGCGGCCGGGCCGAAGTACTGGCCGTCGTTCCAGAAGACCGGGCAGGACGACGTGCACGCGGCGCACAGGATGCACTTGGTGGTGTCGTCGAAGCGCTCGCGGTCCTCGGCGGACTGCAGGCGCTCGCGGGTCGGGTCGTTCCCCTTGGTGATGAGGAACGGCATGACGTCCTTGTACGCCTGGAAGAACGGGTCCATGTCCACGACCAGGTCCTTGAGGACCGTCAGGCCCTTGATGGCCTCGATCGTGATCGGCTTCTCCGGGTTGACGTCCTTGATCAGGGTCTTGCACGCCAGCCGGTTGCGGCCGTTGATCCGCATGGCGTCGGAGCCGCAGATGCCGTGCGCGCAGGAACGGCGGTAGGTGAGGGTGCCGTCCTGCTCCCACTTGATCTTGTTGAGCGCGTCCAGGACGCGCTCCTTCGGGTCCATCTCCAGCTGGTAGTCGACCCACACCGGGTCCGGGTGCTCCTCCGGGTTGAACCGGCGGATCCGGAAGGTGACGGTGATCAGCTGGACGGCACCCGCCTCGGCCGCGTCCAGAGCGGCCGAGTGCTTCTCCACGGTCGGAGTGCTCATCAGTACTTACGCTCCATCGGCTGGTAGCGGGTCGTGACGACCGGCTTGTAGTCGAGGCGGATGGAGGTGGTGCCGTCCTCGGCAACCTCCTGGTACGCCATGGTGTGCTGCATGAACTTCACGTCGTCACGCGTCGGGAAGTCCTCGCGGTAGTGGCCGCCACGGGACTCCTCGCGGGCGAGCGCGGAGACCGCCAGCACCTCGGCCAGGTCGAGCAGGTTGCCCAGCTCGACGGCCTCCAGCAGGTCCGTGTTGTAACGGAAGCCCTTGTCCTGGATCGCGACGTTCTTGTAGCGCTCCTTCAGCGCGGCGATGTCCTCGACCGCCTGCTTCAGGGTGGCGCCGGTGCGGTACACCATCGCGTTGGCGTCCATGGTCTCCTGCAGCTCCTTGCGGATCTGCGCCACGGACTCGGTGCCGGTGGACTCGCGCAGGCCGTCGACCAGGGCCTCTACCTTCTCGGCCGGGTTCTCGGGCAGCTCGACGAAGTCGTTCGCGTTGGCGAAGTCGGCGGCGGCGATGCCCGCGCGACGGCCGAACACGTTGATGTCCAGCAGCGAGTTGGTGCCCAGGCGGTTGGCGCCGTGCACGGACACGCAGGCGACCTCGCCGGCCGCGTACAGGCCCGGGACGATGTCGGTGTTGTTGCGCAGGACCTCACCCTCGACGTTGGTCGGGATGCCGCCCATGGCGTAGTGCGCGGTGGGCTGGATCGGGATCGGGTCCGTGTAGGGCTCGATGCCGAGGTAGGTGCGCGCGAACTCGGTGATGTCCGGCAGCTTGGCGTCCAGCTGCTCCGGCGGCAGGTGGGTGAGGTCCAGGTAGACGTGGTCGCCGTCCGGACCGCAGCCGCGACCCTCGCGGATCTCGGTGTAGATCGCGCGGGAGCAGACGTCACGGGACGCGAGGTCCTTCATGACGGGGGCGTAGCGCTCCATGAAGCGCTCGCCGTCCTTGTTGCGCAGGATGCCGCCCTCGCCGCGGGCGCCCTCGGTGAGCAGGATGCCCATGCGCCAGATGCCCGTCGGGTGGAACTGGAAGAACTCCATGTCCTCCAGCGGCAGGCCGCGGCGGTAGACCAGGGCCTGGCCGTCACCGGTGAGGGTGTGGGCGTTGGAGGAGACCTTGAAGAACTTGCCGGTGCCGCCGGAGGCGAACACGACCGACTTGGCCTGGAAGACGTGGATCTCGCCGGTGGCCAGCTCGTAGGCCACGACGCCGGCCGTCTTGCCGTCGTTGATCAGCAGGTCCAGGACGTAGAACTCGTTGAAGAACTCGACGCCGTGCTTGACGCAGTTCTGGAACAGCGTCTGGAGGATCATGTGGCCGGTGCGGTCGGCCGCGTAGCAGGAACGGCGGACCGGGGCCTCGCCGTGGTTGCGGGAGTGGCCGCCGAAGCGGCGCTGGTCGATCCGGCCCTGCTCGGTGCGGGAGAAGGGCAGGCCCATCTTCTCCAGGTCGAGGACGGCGTCGATGGCCTCCTTGCACATGATCTCGGCGGCGTCCTGGTCGACCAGGTAGTCACCACCCTTGACCGTGTCGAAGGTGTGCCACTCCCAGTTGTCCTCCTCGACGTTGGCGAGGGCGGCGCACATGCCGCCCTGGGCCGCGCCGGTGTGGGACCGGGTCGGGTACAGCTTGGTGAGCACCGCGGTGCGGGTGCGCTGGGTCGACTCGATGGCCGCGCGCATGCCGGCGCCACCGGCCCCGACGATGACGGTGTCGTACTGGTGAATCTGCATGGGGTTCTAACTCGCCTCTGGCCTCTGCCGATTAGATGTTCGGGTCGAAGGTGAAGATGACCAGGGTGCCGAGCAGCACGGTGAAGACCGTGGCGGCGCCCATGAGGCCCTTCAGCCAGAGCCGGGTGGAGTCCTTCTCGGCGTAGTCGTTGATGACCGTCCGCATGCCGTTGGCGCCGTGCAGCATGGCGAGCCAGAGCATCAGGAGGTCCCAGCCCTGCCAGAACGGCGAGGCCCAGCGGCCGGCCACGAAGGCGAAGCCGATCCGGGAGACGCCGCCGTCGAGCACCAGCATGATCAGCAGGTGGCCGAGGATCAGCACCACGAGGACGATGCCGGACAGGCGCATGAAGAGCCAGGCCAGCATCTCGAAGTTGGTGCGGGTGCGGCGCGGGGTCTTCTTGGTCCGCTGCCGGGCCGGCTCGATCACGAACGCGTCGGCCGGGTTGCCGGTGCCGAGGCCCTTGCCGGTGTGCGCCTGGGCGGAGGGGACGACCAGGGCGTCGGAGATTTCCGTGGACATGTCTCAGATCACTTCCCGAACCAGGAGGTCAGCGTGTGCTGAAGGATCGGGTAGAAGGCGCCGGCCATGAGGACGACCCACACCCCCACCACGCTCCAGAGCATCTGCTTCTGGTACTTCGGGCCCTTCGACCAGAAGTCGACGGCGACGACGCGCAGGCCGTTGAGGGCGTGGAACAGGATGGCGGCCACCAGGCCGTACTCCATCAGGTTCACCAGCGGCGTCTTGTACGTCTGAATGACGGTGTCGTAATCCTCGGGCGACACTCGCACCAGTGCGGTGTCCAGGACATGGGCGAACAGGAAGAAGAAGATGAGGACGCCGGTGACTCGATGAGCCACCCAGCTCCACATGCCTTCCCGGCCGCGGTACAGCGTTCCAGCCGGCACGGAAAAACCCTCCGGAAGCGATTGGGGGCTCGGCCGGCTTCGGTGTCGGTCAGCCCGGCCGGGTACGGTCCACCGGCCGCGAGCATCCTATCGACGCCTTCTCGGTAACCGCCTCCGGGGGCCCGAGGTGTGATCAATCAGGCACGACTGGCCTAGTCTGCCGGGAACTCCGCCCTGATTCGGCACGCAGGGTCACCGGCCGGTTGCGCTACGGTGGCCGCCCGCCGTCCGCGCCGACACCCTGCCGAGGCCGCCGTGCCGCTCCGCCCGCCCCGCCCCCTCGCCCCCGCCGCCGTCCTCGTGCTGGCGCTCGCGGCGGGCTGCACCACGGTCGGCGGCTCGGCCGACCGGGCCGGGCCGACGCACGAGCTGTCCGCGGGGGAACTGCGGGCGGCCGCGGTGGCCGACGCCGACCTCGGGCCCGGGTACACGGTGACGGTGATGACCCCGGGCCACGGGGAGACCGGCTCCGGCGGGGCGCGGGAGGTCTCCGACGTGCCGGCCTGCCAGCCGCTGCTGGACGCGGTGACCCCGGCGGCCGCGGCCGCCGGCGCCTCCCCCTCGCGGGGCCCGGAGGGCCCGTACGCGGAGACCGGTCTGAGCGTGGCGCGGGCGGCCGACCCGGAGGGCGGGGTGTACGGCGGGCTGCTGGGCTACCGGCCCGGCCGGGCGGCGCGGCTGCAGTCCGAGCTGGAGAAGCTGTTCGGTCCGTGCGCCTCCTTCTCCTCCACGGCGCCGCCCCCGCCGTCGGACCGGTCGCGGAAGGCGGTGCGGACCAGGCACCGGCTGATCCGGGACGACACGCCCACGCCCGGGGGAGTGGACGCGGCGACCGGGTTCACCCTGACGAATGAATCGGGCTCGGTCGTGCTCTCGCAGCGCGCGGTGGTGGTCCGGGTCGGCCAGGTGCTGGCGGTCTTCACGACCGTCGGCGTCGGCGCGAGGCCGGCCGCCGCGCCGGACGAGCGGATCGTCCGGCAGCAGGCGGCCAAGCTCCGCGCCGCGCAGACGGCGCGGTGAGGCGCGCTGCGGTGGGGCGGGGTGCCGTGGGGCGTGCTGCGGCCCCGGTTCAGCGGGCCGCGGCCCCGGAGTGGGTGGCGACCAGGTGCTCCAGGCGGGTGAGGGCGATCCGCCGCAGCTCGTCGGCCGCGATCAGCCGCTCCTCGTCCGGGTCGTTGGTGAGCCGGGTGCGGATCGATTCGAGGACGGTGTCGAGCATCTCCTCGGGGGCGACGCCCTCCAGGCAGACCACGAAGACGTGCCCGAACCGGGCCTCGTACGCGGCGTGGGCCGCGCGCAGGGCGGTGTGGGCGGCCTGGCTGCCCGGAGCGCGCATGCCGAGGAGCGGCTGCGGCATCCAGCTCTCGTCCGCCAGCGCCTCGGCCAGGTCGGCCGGACGCAGGTCGTAGGAGGCCTCACTGGCGGCGGCCAGCAGGGACTCTATGTCGGGGTAGGGCCGGTGCGCGGTGAGGCGCAGCGCCCAGCGGTGGCTGCCGCAGCAGGCGAGGAGGGCCTCCTCGGCGGCGCCGGCGTCGGCCTCGTTGAAGCGGTGCAACCCGAGGAGGGTCGGCTCGGAGCGTGGATCGAGCCGCTGCGGCGGGATGTCGCTGGCCAGCGGGTCCTCCTCGTGAGGGCGGGAAGGTGCCGGTGGGAAGGGGTGGGGCAGATGAAGTATGGGGCTGCGGCGTGGCGTCCAGCGCCCGCCGGGCAGCGGCTCAACGGTAGTTGAGCGGTCATCAGTTGGGGAGAGCGCGCGCGGAATTCATCCGATCGAGCTATCAAGTTGTGACGTTGACACCTCGCTGTCAGCGCCCTCCCCGCCTTCATCTGCTAATACTCCGCACCCCCGGGCACCTCGGCCCCCTCAGGAGCACCGGGTCCCGGCGGCCGGCAGGGTGCCGTCGACGAGGTACGCCTCCAGCGCGGCGTCGATGCAGCCGTTGCCCTTGCCGAAGGCGCCGTGGCCCTCGCCCACCCGGGTCAGCAGGGTGGCGTTCGCGAAGCCCTTGGTCAGCGCCTCGGCCGAGGCGTACGGGGTGGCCGGGTCCCCGGTGGTGCCGACCACCAGGATCGGAGCGGCGCCCTCCGCGCGGACGGCGTGCGGCTTCTCGGTGGTCTTGAACGGCCAGTAGGCGCACGAGGGCTCGTCGTAGTCCTCGACCGTGACGCCCTTGGAGAGCAGCGGGGCCTCGGCCTGGAGCCGGGCCACCGCCTGCCGGGCGCGCTCGGGGGTCGGCGCCGGGCGGGAGGTGTCGGCGCAGCTGATCGCGCCGTTGGCCTCCTCCATCGGGCTGTAGTGGCCGTCCTCGTCGCGGCCGTTGTACTCGTCGGCGAAGGCCAGCAGGTAGTCGGGCTTGTTCCCCTTCATCGCCCAGCCGAGGGCGATCCGCAGCGCCTTCCAGTAGGTCTTCTCGTCGCCGTAGAGCATCGAGACGGCCCCGGTCCAGCCCAGGTCGCGGTTGAGCCTGCGGCCGTCCTCGGCGGTGAGCGGGTGCTCGTACAGGCCGTCCAGGAAGTCGGCGGCCTTCTTGGCGGCCTGGTCCGGGTCCTTGCCCAGCGGGCAGTCCTCGGGGTGGTTCTCGACGCAGTCCGCGGCGAAGCGCCGGAAGGCCTTCTCGAAGGCGACCTGCTGGTCGATGCCGTGGTCCAGGCGGTCCTGGGCGGGGTCGACGGCGCCGTCGAGGATCAGCCGCCCGGTGTTCTTCGGGAACTCCTCGGCGTAGAGCGCGCCGAGGTAGGTGCCGTAGGAGATGCCGAGGTAGTTGAGCTTCCCGTCGCCGACGGCGGCGCGCAGCACGTCCAGGTCGCGGGCGGTGTTGCGGGTGCCGACGAAGGGCAGCAGCTTGCCGGACCTGGCCTGGCAGGCCGCTGCGTGCTCGGTGGCGGCCTTGACGTGCCGGGCCTTGCGGGCGGCCGGCTCCAGCGGGGTGTCGCGCTGGTTGGACTCCTCGTGCTGCTTGTCGTCGTAGCAGACGACGGGCGAGCTCTCGCCGGTGCCGCGCGGGTCGAAGCCGATCACGTCGAAGCGGTTGTGCAGGACGCCGTCGTACTCCTTGGCGCCGTACTTGACCATCTCGATGCCGGAGCCGCCGGGGCCGCCGGGGTTGACCATCAGCGAGCCGAGCTTCTGGTCCGGCTTGGCGGCCGGCAGCTTGATCAGTGCGAGGTCCAGGGCGTCCGCGGCGGGGTGGGCGTAGTCGAGCGGGACGTGCAGCTTGCCGCAGAGCATCCCGGACGTGTCGATCTTGGCCTTGGCGGCCCTGGGGTCCGCCGGGCAGGCGGCCCAGGAGATCTGCTGGCCGTAGAAGGGCTTGAGCGCGGGGTCGTCCGCGCCGGCCGGCTGCGGCGTCGGGGTCTGGGCCGGGGTCGTCGTCGCGGTCGGGGCGGCCGAGCGGGCGGCGGTGGCCGGGGTGGTCCCGGCGGCCCGGTCCTGGGCGGGCCCGGCGCCGTCGTTGCAGGCCGAGGTGAGGAGCAGGGTGCCGGTCGCCAGTGCGGCCAGCAGCAGCCGCGGGCGGGCGGCCCGAAGAGATGTCATCGCACGTGTGTACCACTGCCGGGTGACGTGTTCGATCTTGGCCCTTCGGTCCGCCCGCCCCGGGGCGGTCAGGCGCGGTGGACCTTGTGGTTGGCGGCCTGGGCGCGCGGGCGGACCACCAGCAGGTCGATGTTGACGTGCGGGGGCCGGGTGACCGTCCAGGCGACGGTGTCCGCGACGTCCTCCGAGGTCAGCGGCTCGGCCACGCCCGCGTAGACGGCGGCCGCCTTCTCCTCGTCGCCGCGGAACCGGGTGACGGCGAAGCCCTCGGACTTCACCATGCCCGGAGCGATCTCGATCACCCGGATCGGCTCCCCGCACAGCTCCAGCCGCAGCGTCGCGGCGATGGTGTGCGCCGCGTGCTTGGCCGCAACGTAGCCGCCGCCGCCCTCGTACGCGGCCAGCGCCGCGGTGGAGGACATCAGCAGCACGGTGCCGTCGCCGCTCGCCCGCAGCGCCGGCAGCAGCGCCTGCGTCATGTGCAGCACGCCGAGGACGTTCACCTGGTACATCGCCAGCCAGTCGGCCGGGTCGCCGCTCTCCACCGTCTCCGCGCCGATCGCCCCGCCGGCGTTGTTGACCAGGACGTCCACCCGGCCGACGCCGGCCGCGAACGCGTCCACCGCGGCCCGGTCGGTCACGTCCAGGGTGTGGGCGCGCCCGCCGATCTCCTTCGCCAGCGCCTCGATCCGGTCGCTCCGCCGGGCGGTCAGCACCACCTCGAAGCCCTCCTCGGCGAGCCGGCGGGCGGTCGCCGCGCCGATTCCGCTGCTGGCACCGGTGACCACGGCCACCTTCTGCTCGGTCATTGCCACTCCCTGGGTCATTCGTGGAAGCACTTCGGTCGCTGACCCGATCATCTCAATGGTGTCGTCCGCGCCCGCGCCCGCCCGCCCCACTACATTGCGGGTACCAGTGCACCGTTCCGCCGACCCCGCGGAGGACACCATGGCAGCCGAGCCGCGCCGCACCGAGTCGGGCTTCCCCGTCGAGCCGCTGTACGGCCCCGAGGCCCTGGCCGGCTGGGACCCCGGGGAGCGCCTGGGCAGGCCCGGGGAGTACCCGTACACCCGCGGCGTCTACCCGACGATGTACACCGGCCGGCCGTGGACCATGCGCCAGTACGCCGGCTTCGGGACCGCCGCCGAGTCCAACGCCCGCTACCGGCAGCTGATCGCCGGCGGCGGCACCGGCCTCTCGGTCGCCTTCGACCTGCCCACCCAGATGGGATACGACTCGGACGCCCCGCTCGCGGCCGGCGAGGTCGGCAAGGTCGGGGTGGCGGTCGACAGCGTCGAGGACATGGGCGTGCTGTTCGACGGCATCCCGCTGGGCGAGGTCTCCACCTCGATGACCATCAACGCCCCGGCCGCCCTGCTGCTGCTCCTGTACCAGCTGGTCGGGGAGGCCCAGGGCGTGCCCGCCGCCCGGCTGACCGGCACCGTCCAGAACGACGTGCTGAAGGAGTACATCGCCCGCGGCACCTACATCTTCCCGCCGAAGCCCTCGCTGCGGCTGGTCGCGGACGTCTTCCGGTACTGCCGGGCCGAGGTCCCGCGCTGGAACACCATCTCGATCTCCGGCTACCACATGGCCGAGGCCGGGGCGGACCCCGCGCAGGAGATCGCCTTCACCCTCGCCAACGGCATCGAGTACGTGCGCACCGCGGTGGCGGCCGGCATGGCGGTGGACGACTTCGCGCCCCGGCTCTCCTTCTTCTTCGTCGCCCGCACCACGCTGCTGGAGGAGGTGGCCAAGTTCCGGGCCGCCCGCCGGATCTGGGCCCGGGTCATGCGCGAGCGGTTCGGCGCGCGGGACCCGAAGTCGCAGATGCTCCGCTTCCACACCCAGACCGCCGGGGTGCAGCTCACCGCGCAGCAGCCCGAGGTCAACCTGGTCCGGGTCTCGGTGCAGGCGCTGGCGGCGGTTCTCGGCGGCACCCAGTCGCTGCACACCAACAGCTTCGACGAGGCGATCGCGCTCCCCACCGAGAAGGCGGCCCGGCTCGCGCTGCGCACCCAGCAGGTGCTCGCCTACGAGACGGACGTCACCGCCACCGTCGACCCGTTCGCCGGCTCGTACGTCGTCGAGTCGCTGACCGACGAGGTGGAGGCCGCCGCGCTCGCGCTGATGGACCGGGTGGAGGACCTCGGCGGCGCGGTGGCGGCGATCGAGGCCGGCCACCAGAAGGCCGAGATCGAGCGCACGGCCTACCGCGTCCAGCAGGAGACCGACGCCGGCGAGCGGACCGTCGTCGGCGTCAACCGCTTCCGGCTGGACGCCGAGGAGCCGTACCAGCCGCTGCGGGTGGACCCGGCGATCGAGGCGCAGCAGGCCGAGCGGCTGGCCCGGCTGCGGGCCGCCCGCGACGTGTCCGCGGTGAACCGCGCGCTGGGCGCCCTGAGCCGTGCCGCCGAGGGGCGGGACAACGTGCTGTACCCGATGAAGGAGGCGCTGGCCGCCAGGGCCACCCTCGGCGAGGTCTGCGACGCGCTGCGCCGGGTGTGGGGGACGCACACCCCCGTCGAGCGCTTCTGAGGGCGCGTCAATCCGCCGAGCGGGTGGGGCCGTGACCGCCGGGGCGGGCGGTCGTTGCACAGTGCAGGCAACACGGGGAAGGCGGCTGAAACGAGATGTCATACCCACCTGCTCGGCCGGTATGCGCCCATCCGGGGACTTCTTTTCGGGAAGTCGGGCCAAATCCCCCCAACAGGCCTACTCTTGTTGAGATGAACCGTCCTGAGTCCGCCCAGCCGGCCGTCACGCTCACCGCTGCCCGCCCCGCCGCCGACCTGCGCGGCCGGATCGCGGCGCTGGAGCCCGAGCTGATCGCCTTCCGCCGCGATCTGCACCGGCACCCGGAGCTGGGGCGCCAGGAGTTCCGCACCACCGGCCTGCTGCGCGACCGGCTGACGGCCGCCGGCCTCGCCCCCCGGGTGCTGCCCGGCGGCACCGGCATGACCGTGGACATCGTGCCCGCGGGCGCCCCGCGCGGCGCCGAGTTCCTCGCCTTCCGCGCCGACATCGACGCACTGCCGATCGACGACGCGAAGACCGAGGTGCCGTACCGCTCGACCGTTCCGGGCCGGGCCCACGCCTGCGGCCACGACGTGCACACCGCGGTGGTGCTGGGCACCGCCCTGGTGCTCGCCGAGGCCGCCCGCGCCGGCGAGCTGCGCCGCCCGGTCCGGCTGGTCTTCCAGCCGGCCGAGGAGGTCATGCCGGGCGGGGCGCTGGACGTGATCAACGCCGGCGGGATGGACGGCGTCGGCCGGATCTTCGCGGTGCACTGCGACCCCAAGGTGGAGGTGGGGCGGATCGGGCTGCGGACCGGGGCGATCACCTCCGCCTGCGACCGGCTGGTGCTGCACCTGGACGGGCCCGGCGGCCACACCGCCCGCCCGCACCTGACCACCGACCTGGTGACCGCGATCGCCCGGATGGCCGCCGACCTGCCGGCCGTGCTGGCCCGCCGGATGGACCCGCGCTGGGGCGTGAGCCTGGTCTGGGGCCGGATCGCCTCCGGCTCCGCCCCCAACGTGATCCCGCAGCACGCGGAGCTGGAGGGCACCGTCCGCTGCCTGGAGCTGGCCGGGTGGCAGGAGGCGCCGGACCAGCTGCACGAGCTGATCGCCAAGCTGGCCGAGACCTACCGGGCGAAGTGGACGCTCGACTACCACCGCGGCGTGCCGCCGGTGGTCAACGAGGCGGTCTCGGTCGGGCTGCTGGACGCGGCCATGACGGCGCGCTTCGGAGGGGACGGCCGCCAGGTGGTGGAGGACACCGAGCAGAGCCTCGGCGGCGAGGACTTCTCCTGGTACCTGGAGCACGCGCCCGGGGCCCTCGCCCGGCTCGGCGTCCGCAGCCCCGGCGACACCTCGGTCCGCGACCTGCACCAGGGCCGGTTCGACGTGGACGAGCGGGCGATCGGGATCGGCGTGGAGCTGTTCGCGTCCCTGGCCCTGGCGCCGGCGGAGTCGTAGCCCGCGGCCGGGAGGGCCGGGGAGGGGCGGAGACGGCGGAAGCCGTGGGGCGGATTGTCGCGATACAGGCTTTATGTCCGGTTACGTAAACTGGGCCGGGCCAGTACCAAGCACTGTTCGCGTACCGGAAAGGAGCGTCGGGTGAGCCGTGAGACCACGGTTTGATAACAACCCGAATGCTCCGGCGGCCCGTAACCCAACCGTGTTCTACGCGCGTTACGGTGGCGTCCGACCACGCTAAACGGGTGCGTGTGAGAAGGAGATATTCCCTTGCGCCGTTCAACTAAGCTCGCCGCGGTCGTGCTCTCGGGTTCCCTGGGCATGGCCTCGCTCGCCGCTTGCGGCGCAAAGAGCAACGACACCACTGCTTCCTCCGGCTCCTCCGAGGGCGGCCTCAAGGTCGGTATGGCCTACGACATCGGCGGCCGTGGCGACCAGTCGTTCAACGACTCCGCCGCCCGTGGCCTCGACAAGGCCAAGGCCGACCTCGGCGTCACCGTCACCGAGGCCGACGCCAAGACCGGCGAGGCCGAGGCCGACAAGGAGACCCGCCTCAAGAACCTGGTCACCGCCGGCTACAGCCCGATCATCGCGGTCGGCTTCGTGTACCAGGCCGCGGTCGAGAAGGTCGCCAAGGAGAACCCGAACACCAAGTTCGCGATCATCGACTCGGCCTCCGACACCCAGCCGAGCAACGTCACCTCGCTGACCTTCTCGGAGCAGGAGGGCTCGTACCTGGCCGGTGTGGCCGCCGCCCTCAAGTCCAAGAACAAGCACATCGGCTTCATCGGTGGTGTGCAGTCCGAGCTGATCAAGAAGTTCGAGGCCGGTTACGCGGCCGGCGCGAAGTCGGTCGACCCGAACATCAAGATCGAGACCACCTACCTGACCACGCCCCCGGACTTCTCCGGCTTCAACTCGCCCGACAAGGGCAAGGAGGCCGCGCAGGGCCAGCTGGACAAGGGTGCGGACGTCATCTACTCCGCGGCCGGCTCCTCCGGTAACGGCGCCATCGAGGCCGTCTCCAACAAGCCGGGCTCCCTGGCCATCGGCGTCGACTCCGACCAGGCCGCCCAGCCGGCCCTGGCGAAGTACAAGAACGTCATCATGACCTCCATGGTCAAGAACGTCGACAAGGCCGTCTACGCCTACATCGACTCGGCGAAGAAGGGCTCCGTCTTCACCGGCGTGAAGAACTTCGACCTGAAGGCCGACGGTGTCTCGCTCGCCACCACCGGCGGCAAGATCGACGACATCCAGGGCAAGCTCAACGACGCCGCCACGGCGATCAAGAGCGGCGCCACCACCGTCCCGACCGCTCCGTAAGGCGCGCCCGGACGTCGCTGCCGCTGCCACCTGTCCGGCAGCGCCATGATTGACGCAGCATCAGGGAGGGGCCCGGAAGGGTGCGCTCAGTGCGTACCCCCGGGCCCCGTCCTTTCTCTTTTGGCCCTCCAGCGCAACGTCGCGCCTCCAGACCACCAGGAGATCGCCATCACCGCATCCGATCCCGCCCTGAACCAGGGCGGTACCCCCAGCGCGGGGACGGCGACACCGGCCGTCGAACTGCGCGGCATCACCAAGCGCTTCCCCGGTGTCGTGGCCAACCACGACATCAACCTGACCGTCCGTACCGGTACGGTGCACGCCCTCATGGGCGAGAACGGCGCCGGCAAGTCGACGCTGATGAAGATCCTCTACGGCATGCAGAAGCCGGACGAGGGCACCATCGCGATCAACGGCGAGCAGTGCGAGTTCAACACCCCGGGTGACGCCATCGCGCGCGGCATCGGCATGGTGCACCAGCACTTCATGCTGGCCGACAACCTGACCGTCTGGGAGAACGTCGTCCTCGGCGGCGAGCACATGCACGGCATCGGGGCCAAGGCCAAGGCGAAGATCAAGGAGATCTCCGACCAGTACGGCCTGGGCGTCCGCCCGGACGCCCTGGTCGAGGACCTGGGCGTGGCCGACCGCCAGCGCGTCGAGATCCTCAAGGTGCTCTACCGCGGCGCCCGGATCCTGATCCTCGACGAGCCGACCGCCGTGCTCGTCCCGCAGGAGGTCGACGCACTCTTCGACAACCTGCGCGACCTCAAGGCCGAGGGCGTCACCGTCATCTTCATCTCGCACAAGCTGCACGAGGTGCTGTCGGTGGCCGACGCGATCAGCGTCATCCGGCGCGGCACCACCGTCGGCGACGCCGACCCGAAGCGCGTCACCGCGCGCCAGCTCGCCGAGCTGATGGTCGGCGCCGAGCTCCCCTCCCCGGAGAGCCGCGAGTCCACCGTCACCACCACCGAGATGCTCGACGTCCAGGGCCTGCGGATCGCCAAGACCGACGCCGAGGGCATCGAGCGCGTGGTGCTGGACGACATCTCGCTGCGCATCCACAAGGGCGAGGTCCTGGGGATCGCCGGTGTCGAGGGCAACGGCCAGGCCGAGCTGGTCGAGGCGATCATGGGCATGCTCCCGCTGGACGCCGGTACCGTCACGCTGGACGGCAAGGACCTGTCCGGCACGCTGACCCGCGCCCGCCGCGAGGCCGGCATCGGCTACATCCCCGAGGACCGCCACCGGCACGGCCTGCTGCTGGAGGCCCCGCTCTGGGAGAACCGGATCCTCGGCCACGTCACCGAGACCCCGAACTCCAGGGGCGTGCTGCTCGACCCGGCCGGCGCCCGCAAGGACACCCAGCGGATCGTCGAGGAGTACGACGTCCGCACCCCCGGCATCGAGGTCACCGCGGCCTCCCTCTCCGGCGGCAACCAGCAGAAGCTGATCATCGGCCGCGAGATGAGCCACGAACCCAAGCTGCTGATCGCGGCCCACCCCACCCGTGGTGTGGACGTCGGCGCGCAGGCGCAGATCTGGGAGCACATCCGGCGCGCCCAGCGGGACGGCCTCGCCGTCCTGCTGATCTCCGCCGACCTCGACGAGCTGATCGGCCTCTCCGACACCATCCGGGTGATCTACCGCGGCCGCCTGGTCGCCGACGCCGACCCGGCCACCGTGACCGCCGAGGACCTCGGCACCGCGATGACCGGTGCGGCCCGCGGCCACATCGAGTCGGAGCCGGAGGCCGTCGAGGAGTTCCACACGACGCTGGCCGAGGGCACCGAAGCGTCCGACACCCCCACCGACACCGCCGACGACCCGCAGGCGGGGGAGTAGCCACATGACCAGTCCCACCCCCGCCGCCAAGCGCACGCTGGCGAAGCGGTTCGACGGCGAGAAGATCGTGCTCGCCCTCGCAGCGCCGGTGCTCGCCGTGCTGCTCTCCGTCGCGATCTGTTCGGTGCTCCTGGCGACCTCGGGCAAGAACCCGTTCGACGCCTGGAACGTGATGATCACGTACGCCACCAAGTCGGACGGCCAGGTGGCCATCCTCAACCGGTCCACCACGTACTACCTGGCCGCCGCGGCCGCCGCCTTCGGGTTCCGGATGAACCTGTTCAACATCGGCGTCGAGGGCCAGTACAAGGTCGCGGCGCTGTTCGCGGCCTACATCGGCAGCCAGATCGACCTGCCGTCGTTCATCCAGATCCCGCTGCTGCTGATCACCGCCATGCTGGTCGGTGGCCTCTACGCCAGCATCGCCGGTCTGCTGAAGGTCTTCCGCGGCGTCAGCGAGGTCATCTCGACCATCATGCTGAACGCCATCGCGGTCGCCATCGTGGGTCTGCTGCTCGTCCCCGGCATCTTCGCGCCGGAGAAGGGCACCACCAGCAACTCCATCCAGACCAGCCCGGTCTCGGAGTCCAGCCACTTCTTCTCGATCAACACCGACGGCGGCCCGCTCTACGGCTTCCTGTTCATCGCGATCCTGGTCGGCGTGGCCTTCCAGTTCACCCTGACCCGCACCCGCTTCGGCTTCGACCTGCGCGCCACCGGCCGCTCGGAGACCGCGGCCACCGCGTCCGGCGTGAACGTCAAGCGCATGGTCGTGATCTCGATGCTGGTCTCGGGCGCGCTGGCCGGTCTGATCGGTCTGCCCGAGCTGCTGCAGAACTCGTACAACTTCGGCCAGAGCTTCCAGGGCGGTCTCGGCTTCCTCGGAATCTCGGTCGCCCTGCTGGGCCGCAACAGCCCGATCGGCATGGCCTTCGCGGCGCTGCTCTTCGCGTTCCTGGACGCCACCGGCTCGCAGCTGCCGCTGCCCCAGAACGGCGGCTTCCCGTTCGAGATCGTCCCGGTCATGCAGGGCACCATCGTCATCTGCGTCGTCGTCGCCTACGAGCTGGTGCGTCGCTACGGCCTCAAGCGCCAGCAGCAGAAGGTCGGCGCCGAGCTCGCCGCCCAGGCCGCCGCCAACGAGAAGAAGGAGGTGTCGGCATGAGCACCGCCACCGCTGCCCGTGCGAAGGCGCCGGGCGCTCCCGCCAAGAAGCGCAAGATGTCCTGGCCGGTGGTGCTGCTGCTGATCGCCGGCGCCCTGGTCCTGTTCTCCGCCGTCGGCATGATCACCGACAACCACTCGCTGACCTCCTCCGGTCAGGTCACCGCCGCGCTCAGCGCCGCCGTGCCGATCGGCATGGCCGGTCTGGGCGGTCTCTGGTCCGAGCGGGCCGGTGTGGTCAACATCGGCCTCGAAGGCATGATGGTCGCCGGCACCTTCTGCGGCGCTTGGGGCGGCTACCTGGTCAGCCCCTGGTTCGGCCTGGTCGCCGGCATGCTCGGCGGTGCGCTCGGCGGTCTGCTGCACGCGATCATCACGGTGACCTTCGGCGTCGACCACATCGTCTCCGGCGTCGGCGTCAACCTGCTGATCCCCGGCATCTGCGCGTACGTCAACCGGATCTACTACAAGGACTACATCTCCGTCGGGGCCGGTGCGAACCAGTCCCCGCCGGCCGATCCGCTGCCGTACATGACCATCCCCGGCCTCTCCTCCGGCCTGAAGGACATCGAGGCCCACCACTGGTTCCTGGTCTCCGACGTCGCCGGCGTGCTCGGCGGCCTGGTCACCAACATCTCGGTGGTCGTGCTGCTGGCCGGCGCGCTGATCGTGGCGAGCTACTTCGCGCTCTGGCGCACCGTGTTCGGCCTGCGTCTGCGCTCCTGCGGTGAGAACCCGACCGCGGCCGAGTCGCTGGGCGTCAACGTCTACAAGTACAAGTACTACGCGGTCGTCGCCTCCGGTGCCTTCGCCGGCCTCGGCGGTGCGTACCTCTCGCTGGTCGCGGCGCACTTCTACAAGGACGGCCAGACCAACGGCCGAGGCTTCATCGGCCTCGCGGCGATGATCTTCGGCAACTGGATGCCCGGCGGCCTCGCCATGGGCGCCGGCCTGTTCGGCTTCACCGACAGCCTCCAGCTGCGCGACCCGGAGTCGGTGCACGTGCTGATCCTGGTGGTCGCCATCGCGATGGCGCTGCTGGCGCTCTGGAACGTGTACCGCCGGAAGCTGACCTCCGCGGCGATCACCCTCGTGGTCTCCGGCGGCCTGTTCGCCTGGTACTTCACCACCGAGCAGGTCCAGCGTCCGCTGATCGTGGCCACGCCGTACGTGATCACCCTGGTGGTGCTCTCGCTGGCGTCGCAGCGCCTGCGCCCGCCGAAGGCCGACGGTCAGATCTACCGCAAGGGCCAGGGCAAGTGACGTCCGGAACGGCCCCGGAGGTCGACTGGGAGCGGCTGCGCGCCGCGGCGCGCGAGGCGATGAGCCACGCCTACGCCCCGTACAGCAAGTTCCCGGTCGGCGCCGCGGCGCTGGTGGACGACGGCCGCGTGGTCACCGGCTGCAACGTGGAGAACGCCTCGTACGGGCTCGGCCTCTGCGCCGAGTGCGGCCTGGTCTCCGCGCTGCACTCCGGCGGTGGCGGCCGGCTGACCGCGTTCACCTGTGTGGACGGGGACGGCCAACTGCTCATGCCGTGCGGCCGCTGCCGCCAGCTGCTGTACGAGCACGGCGGGCCGGAACTGCTGGTCGAGCTGCCCTCCGGGGTGAAGCCGATGAGCGAGGTTCTCCCCGACGCGTTCGGGCCGGAGCGGCTCTAGTCTGTCTCTCTGTTACGCGCGTAGAGTGTCGCGAGTAGGTCGAAACCCGGCCAGCTCGCGACACTCTTCGCTTTTGAACCCCTCTTGGAGCAAGCCATGGACGCCATCTCCGTCATCAGGACCAAGCGCGACCGCGGAGAGCTGAGCGACGCTCAGATCGACTGGGTCATCGACGCCTACACCCGCGGCGAGGTCGCCGACGAGCAGATGTCCGCGCTGGCCATGGCGATCCTGCTGAACGGCATGCAGCCGCGCGAGATCAGCCGCTGGACCGACGCGATGATCCGCTCCGGCGTCCGGATGGACTTCTCCTCGCTGCCGCTGCCCACCAGCGACAAGCACTCCACCGGCGGCGTGGGCGACAAGATCACCCTGCCGCTCGCCCCGCTGGTCGCCGCCTGCGGCGCCGCCGTCCCGCAGCTCTCCGGCCGCGGCCTCGGCCACACCGGCGGCACCCTCGACAAGCTGGAGTCCATCCCCGGCTGGCGCGCGCTGCTCTCCAACGAGGAGATGATGGACGTCCTGCGCTCCAGCGGCGCCGTCATCTGCGCCGCCGGCGACGGCCTGGCCCCCGCCGACAAGAAGCTCTACGCGCTGCGCGACGTCACCGGCACCGTCGAGGCGATCCCGCTGATCGCCTCCTCGATCATGTCCAAGAAGATCGCCGAGGGCACGGGCGCGCTCGTCCTCGACGTGAAGGTCGGCTCCGGCGCCTTCATGAAGAACCTGGACGACGCCCGCGAGCTGGCCCGCACCATGGTCGGCCTCGGCACCACGGCCGGCGTCAACACCGTCGCCCTGCTCACCGACATGTCGACCCCGCTCGGCCTCACCGCGGGCAACGCGCTGGAGGTCCGCGAGTCGGTCGAGGTGCTGGCCGGCGGCGGCCCGGCGGACGTCGTCGAGCTGACCCTCGCGCTGGCCCGCGAGATGCTCGCCGCGGCCGGCGTGCACGGCAAGGACCCGGCCGACGCGCTGCGCGACGGCTCCGCGATGGACCACTGGCGCCGGATGATCGCCGCCCAGGGCGGCGACGTGGACGCCGCGCTGCCGGTCGCCCGCGAGCAGCACGTCATCCCGGCCCCGGCCTCCGGCGTGCTCACCAAGCTGGACGCCTACGCGGTGGGCGTCTGCGCCTGGCGCCTCGGCGCCGGCCGCGCCCGCAAGGAGGACCCGGTGCAGGCCGGCGCCGGCGTCGAGATGCACGCCAAGCCGGGCGACACCGTGATGGCCGGCCAGCCGCTGCTGACCCTGCACACCGACACCCCGGAGCGCTTCGAGTACGCGATCGAGGCCCTCGCCGGCGGCATCGAGGTCTCCCCGGCCGGCACCGCGTTCACCCCGAACCCGATCGTGCTGGACCGCATCGCCTGAGCGTAGTGAGGCCTGCTCACGTACGCCTGCTCAGGCGTACGTGAGCAGACCACTGGTGTCGAGGCTCCAGGGACCGACGGCGATCCTGTCGCCGAACACGAACTTCTCGCGGGAGCCGTAGCCGGGCTCCGAGTGCACGATGCCGGTGCCGGTGCGGGGGTCGACGAGCAGGTAGAACGGGATGCCCATGGCCGCGTAGTCGCGGACCTTGTCCTGGTAGTCGTTCTCGGGGTTCGACTTGGAGACGATCTCCACGGCGAGCAGTACCTCGTGCGGGAGCACCGCCCGCTGCTCGCCCTCCAAGGTTGCCTCGGGGAAGACCATCAGATCCGGGTTCCGCAGCCTGCCGAGCCCGGCATCCTCCAGATCCGCACCGTGGTAGGCGATGTGGCCGGGGTGAGTGGTCGGCAACTGTGCGTTGAGCTGCCGGGCGATGCGCAGCACCGCGAGCTCGTGCCGCTTCACCGGCGACATCATCATGATGATCTCGCCGTCGGCGATCTCGACCTTCCCTATCCCGGGGATCTGTGGCAGCTGATCGGCGATATCGCGCAACCGGGCGTACACAGCAGGATCGACGCTCATGATTCGGAGTGTATCGACGTCCGCCGACGGCCGGGCGGCTCTCGCCCCGCCGCGGTGAGGGCGAGCTTCAGGAAGTCCTCGGGGGCCTCGCGGGTCAGGTCGTGGCCGACCGGGAGGATGCTGCGGCGGATACCTGACGCGGAGCGTCAGGTATCCGCCGGGCGGTCACGACTTCGGCAGGTCGGCGCCGTTGTGACTTCTGCAGGCCGGTTCAGCGCACCGCGGGCACGGCCCGCCGTGCGGTGTGGGCCCGGCGGGTCGCGTACAGGGTGACCGCGGCGGCCACGGTCATCGCGGTGAGGCCGACGGCGGCCGCGCCGGACCAGCCGGTGGAGTGGTAGGCGTCGGCGCCGATCGTGCCGCCGAGGCTGTTCCCCAGGTAGTAGGCGATCAGGTACAGCGCGGAGGCCTGGGCGCGGCCCTCGGTGGCGGTGCGGCCGACGGCCGAGGAGGCGGTGGCGTGGCCGGCGAAGAAGCCGGCGGTGATCAGCACCAGGCCGAGCAGGGCGCAGACCAGCGAGTCGGTGAGCGAGAGCAGCAGTCCGGCGGCGGTCACGCCGATCGCCACGTAGAGCGCGCCGCGCCGGCCGAGGCGGCCGGAGAGGCGTCCGGCGGCGGCCGAGGTGCCGGTGCCGACCAGGTAGACGACGAAGATCGAGGCGGCCACCGACTCCGGCAGCTGGAACGGCGCGGCGATCAGCCGGTAGCCGACGGTGTTGTACACCGCGCCGAAGACGGCCATGAAGAGCAGCCCGAGCGCGTAGAGCCGGACCAGCAGCGGGTTGCGCAGGTGCCGGCCGACCGTGCGGGCCAGGGCGCGGGCGTCTACCGGGGCCGGCGTGAAGTGCCGGGCGGCCGGGATCAGCAGCCGGAAGGCGAGCACCGCGAGCAGGGCCAGGGCGGCCGAGGCGGCCAGGCCCCAGCGCCAGCCGAATCCGGCGGCGACCCAGCCGGAGAGCAGTCGGCCGCCCATGCCGCCGATGCTGTTGCCCGCCACGTACAGACCCATCGCGGAGGCCAGCGCGGACGGGTGGACCTCCTCGGCGAGGTAGGCCATCGCGGTGGCCGGCAGCCCGGCGAGCGCGGCGCCCTGGAGGGCGCGCAGCACGACCAGGGTGGTGAGGTCCGGGGCGAACGGCAGTGCCAGCGCGAGCACCGAGGCGGCCAGTACGGAGGCGGTCATCACCGCGGTCCGGCCGTACCGGTCGGAGAGCGCGCTGGCCGGGAGCAGGGCGAGCGCGAGGCCGAGGGTGGCGGCGGAGGCCGTCCAGCTGGCCTGGCCCGGGGTGAGATCGAGGTCGGCCGAGAGGATCGGCAGCAGGCCCTGGGTGGAGTAGAGGAGGACGAAGGTCGCGATGCCCGCGGCGAAGAGCGCGAGGTTGGCGCGGCGGAAGGCGCGCTGCCCGGGGCGGAGCCGGTCGTCGGCGGTGCTGGTGCCCGGCAGCGGCCGGGTGCGGCGCACCGGCTGCGTGCGCGGGGAGGGCTCGGTCTGCGGGGACGGCTGGGTGAGGGCATCCGGGGTGGCCACGGATGCCCCGGTACTTGAGGGCTGCATGGCTCCGACGTTAGGCCCGGCGCGGTTGATGCGTCCAATGCATGATCAGCCGATAATGCATACGCGAATGCATGAGCAGAGCCGGGCGAGGGGAAGGTGGCACGGAGATGGCCGAGGGCGAACCGGAGATCGAGCTCCCGCACCGCCCGGCCGAGTTGGGGCCGGAGCTGCCGGTCACCCAACTCGCCCCCAGGCTGGCCCAGTTCGCCGCCGTGGCACGGCTGGAGCACGTGACGCAGGCGGCCGCGCTGCTGGGCATGCCGCAGCCGACGCTGTCCCGGTCGGTGGCCCGGTTGGAGGCGGAGCTGGGGGTCGACCTGCTGGCCCGTCAGGGTCGGACGGTCCGGCTGACCCGGGCCGGCCGACTGCTGCTGGCCTCGGTGGAGCGGGCGCTGGCCGAGGTCGAGCGCGGCGCGGAGGCGGCCCGGGCCGAGGCCGATCCGGCCACCGGACGGGTGGCGTTCGGCTTCCTGCACACCATGGGGACGGACGCCGTCCCGGCGCTGCTGCGCGACTTCCGGGCGGCGTACCCGCAGGTGCGGTTTCAGCTGGTGCAGGACTACGTCGGTGCGATGCTGGAGCGGCTGCGCGCCGGTGAGCTGGACCTCTGCCTGGTCGCACCGGTGCCGGACGGCGACCCGGCGCTGGTGGCGCGGCGGCTGGACGAGCAGCGATTGCACCTGGTGGTGCCGGTCGACCACCGGCTGGCCGGCCGGCGCCGGATCCGGCTGGCCGAGGTGGCCGAGGAGCCGTTCGTCGGGCTGGAGCGCGGGTACGGGCTGCGGGCGATCACCGACGGGTTCTGCGAGGAGGCCGGGTTCGTGCCGCGGATCGCCTTCGAGGGGGAGGAGGCGGAGACGCTGCGCGGCCTGGTCGCGGCCGGCCTGGGGGTGGCGCTGCTGCCGCCCGCGCTGGTGCCGCGGCCCGGGGTGGTGGAGCTGGAGGTCACGGCGCCGCGCACCCGGCGGGCGATCGGCCTGGCCTGGGCGGCGGGTCGGCCGGCGACGCCGCCGGTGGCGGCGTTCCGGGACTTCGTCCTGTCGCGGCGGGGGCGGCTGCTGCAGCACGACTGACCGGGGCGCTCCGGGGCGGGGCCCGTTCCCGGGGCGGGGAGCCGGCCGGCCCGGCCCTGCGCCTGTTCCTGCCCCGGGCTCCTGCTCCGGCTCCGGCTCCGGCTCCGGCAACCGGCCGGTTACGGGGTAACTGGCCGGTAGGGAGCGGGGTTCGTCCGATCGGTGGAATTACCGGTGCACATTGGCCGAACCAGCCGTGTGGACGGTGGCCTGTCTACGCGCGTAGGAGCTACACTCCCGCAATGGAGAAGCAGATCCCTGTCACCACCGCGGGCACCGGCCCCCGAATCCCCACCCCCGAGCAGATCGCCCGCGCCCCCAAGGTGCTGCTGCACGACCACCTGGACGGCGGGCTGCGCCCCGAGACCGTGGTCGAGCTGGCCGCCGCGGTCGGCTACGAGGGCCTCCCCACCACCGACCCGAAGGAACTCGGCGAGTGGTTCCGCGAGGCCGCCGACTCCGGCTCGCTGGTCCGCTACCTGGAGACCTTCGCGCACACCTGCGCGGTCATGCAGACCCGCGAGGCCCTGATCAAGGTCGCCGCCGACTGCGCCGAGGACCTGGCCGCCGACGGCGTCGTCTACGCCGAGGTCCGCTACGCCCCCGAGCAGCACCTGGAGGGTGGCCTGACCCTCGACGAGGTCGTCGAGGCCGTCCAGGAGGGCTTCCGCCTCGGCGAGCGCAACGCCCGTGACGCCGGCCACCGCATCCGCGTCGGCACCCTGATCACCGCGATGCGGCACGCCGCCCGCTCGCAGGAGATCGCCGAGCTGGCCAACCGCCACCGCGACAGCGGCGTGGTCGGTTTCGACATCGCGGGCGCCGAGGCCGGGTACCCCCCCACCCGCCACCAGGCCGCCTTCGACTACCTCAAGGGCGAGAACAACCACTTCACGATCCACGCGGGCGAGGCCTTCGGCCTGCCGTCGATCTGGGAGGCTCTGCAGTGCTGCGGCGCCGACCGGCTCGGCCACGGCGTGCGGATCGTCGACGACATCACGATCAACGAGGACGGCAGCGTCGAGCTCGGCCGACTGGCCGCGTACGTGCGCGACAAGCGCATCCCGCTGGAGATGTGCCCGACCTCCAACCTCCAGACCGCGGCGGCCACGTCGTACGCCGAGCACCCGATCGGGCTGCTCAGCCGGCTGAAGTTCCGGGTGACGGTCAACACCGACAACCGCCTGATGAGCGGCACCAGCATGAGCCAGGAGTTCGGCCACCTGGTGGACGCCTTCGGCTACACCCTGGGCGACATGGAGTGGTTCACGGTCAACGCGATGAAGTCGGCGTTCCTGCCGTTCGACGAGCGGCTGGCGATGATCAACGACGTGATCAAGCCGGGCTACGCCGAGCTTAAGGCGGAGTGGCTGTTCAGCAGCGGCTCCTGAGGTCGCACGGTGGCCGGTGCCGCGGGGTGCCGGCCGATGCCGACCCGAACGCCTGGTCGGATGAACGCCGCTTTCTCGCAAGGGAATTGGCGTTCATCCGACTACCCACTCGTGTGGGTTAACAGCCTTTGATCCTCGTGCGATCCACTCACTACGGTGTGCCAGTCATCGCCGACCGGTCGTGGCGGCGGAACCCGCCGTCCGGCCGCGGACGTCGGCCACCGACGAGGATCCAAGGGGACGAACATGAAGCAGGCCAAGCTCAAGGCCGCCGGCACTGCCGCGCTGGGTCTCGCCATCGCGGCGGTGGGCGCCGGCAGCGCGTCGGCCGACCCGGTCGCCGCCGGTGGCCTCGGGTCTCCCGCCGGCCTGGTGAGCAACCCGGCCGTGACCGGTGCGGTCGTCGACACCGCCGGCAAGCTGCCCGGCGGCGACAAGGTGACCGGCACCCTGGGCACCCTCGCCCCCACCGCCGGCCAGGCCCCGGCGGCCGACGCGGCCCCCCGGGCCGCCGTGCCGAGCGTGCCGGGCCTGGACAAGACCCCGCTCGGCGGGCTGACCGGCGCCCTCCCGCTGCCGGGCCTCGGCGGCTGACGCGTTCCACCTCGCATGGCGGGCCGCCCGCACCCCGGTGCTCCCGGGGCGCGGGCGGCCCGTCGTCGTCGTGGGGGGCCGTGAAGCCGAAGGCCCGGCCCCCAACGGTCACGGCTCCTGGGGGAGCACCAGCCAGAGCGCCAGGTAGATCAGGAACTGCGGGCCGGGCAGCAGGCAGGAGGCGAGGAAGATGATCCGGACGGTCCACGGGGACAGGCCGAAGCGCTCGGCGATCCCGGCGCAGACGCCGGCGATGACGCGGTTGTGGCGGGGGCGGGCGAGGCGGCTCATGGCGTTCTCCGTGTCGTAGCGCCTGGGGCCGGTCTCTCCGGCTGGCGTACTTCCATGCTCCGCCGTCGCGGCCGCCGGATCCTCAGCCTGGATGGCGATCCCGCCCCGGAGCTCCGTCACCGGGAAGACGGACGTGGTCTCGGGGTTCACCTCAGGGACGCCCCGGAGGCGTTCGCCGGCGGGCGGGCCGTCGCGCCACGGTGGATCCGTTCGTCGGGCGGGGTGGGAGTCGAAGAGGTCGACTTCCCGTGCGGCGGCACGTGCAGCGCGGGCGCGCTTGCCTCTGCCCCTGGGACAGGGGCCAGAGTGACGGCATGCACGAGGACTTGATCGGCATCGGCGAGCTCGCGACCCGCACCGGGCTGAGCCACAAGGCCCTGCGGCTGTACGGGGACCGGGGGCTGCTGCCGCCCGCGCACGTCGATCCGCGGACCGGGTTCCGCCGCTACCTCCCGGAGCAGGTCGAGCGCGCCCGCCGGATCGCGCTGCTGCGCGCCGGCGGGATGCCGCTGGCGCTGATCGCGGGGGTGCTCGACCCGGGCGGCGCCGAATCGGTCGGGCTGCTCGACGCCTACTGGCGGGCGGAGCAGTCCGTGCACGAGGCCCGCCGGGAGGCGGTGGGCTACGCCCGAGAGGTCCTGGCCGGAAGGAATCCGCAGATGTACGAGATGGCCGAACGCGACGTACCCGAGCAGAAGGTGCTGTTCGTCCGGCGCCATGTCACGGTCGGGGACCTCCTCGACTTCCTCGGCGAGGCCACCGACGCGATCTTCGCCCACATGCGGACGACCGGTGCCTGCCTGTCAGGGCCGCTCTTCGCCGTCTACCACGGCATCGTGAGCGACGACTCGGACGGCCCGGTCGAGGTCTGCGTCCCGACGATGAACACGGTCGAGCCGGTCGGGGAGATCGGGGTCCGGATCGAGCCCGCGCACCGCGAGGCGTACACGGAACTGGGCAAGAAGCACCGGGACTTCGCGACGATGGTGGGCGTGCACGACGCGGTGCTCACCTGGATCCGCGAGCAGGGGTACGAGCGCATCGGCGGCTCGCGCGAGGTGTACTACCCGAACTGGGAGACGGCCGAGGAGGGCGAACACGTGGCGGACGTCGCCGGGGTGGTCACCGTCGCGGGCGCGGAGGTCTGAGCCCCGCGTGATCGGGGTGCGTCTGTGCCGGAAAGCCGAGCCGATGGCGGCTCGGCCCCCCGGGCGGCGTTGAGCCGGGCAGACGCCGGGACGGAGGGCCGACCAATGGATGGCAAGGATGCAACCGGAGGACCGGCCGCGCGATCGGCGCCGACTTCCTAGGCGGGGTTGAGGCGGGCGGGGTGCCAGGTGGTGTTCCGGCCGGCGGCCTCGCGGTAGGCGATCCGCTGGACGGCGGTGAGCAGGCGGTAGAGGTTGAGGGCGGCGTCGGAGTGGTCGGCCTCGAAGCCGAGGCGGTGGACGAAGGCTTCGAGCTGCGGCCAGTCGAAGTCGTCGGGCGCGGGTGGCACGGGTGCGCCGCCCGTGTGGGCGTTGAAGGCGGCGGCCACGGCGTAGTGCGTGGCGGCGAGGGCGTTGGCGAGGAGGGGGTCGGGCATGGGCGTGCTGCCTTCGGGAGGGACCGTCAGTCGGGAGGGGTGTCGCTGTCGTCGGGCCGGTGCACCTTGAGGGCGGTCACGACACCGAGGGCGACGGTGAGGATCGCGAGCGCGAGAAGGGCGATGAAGGCGGTGGCGACGAGGAAGGCGGCGGTGCCGGTCCTCATCGGGTGATGCCGATGACGCGGTGGCCGAGGTGGGCGGCGAGGGTGTGGAGGAGGTCGTGGGCCTGGTCGCGGGTGAGGGGGAGCGCGAGGTGTTCACCCGGGGCGGCGTGGACGTCGAGGTCGACGGCGACGCGGAGTTGGAGGGCGGCGTCGGGGACGTGCTCGACGGTGAGGTAGGCGGCGGTGGTCCGCTCGGTGTGGATCGCCTCGGTGACGAGGGGGATCAGGACGCCCATGCCTGTGACCTCCGCGTGGGCGTCCGGCGGCGGTCGCGGCTCACGCGGCGGCGTCCAGCTCGAACCAGACGGATTTGCCGATCTTGCGCGGGTCCGCGCCGAACCGGTGGGTGAGCGAGCGGACCAGGTGCAGTCCGCGGCCGGAGAGTTCGTAGGGGGTGGAGGAGGCGCGGGGCTCGGGGAGGACGGGGCTGTCGTCCGTGACCGAGACCCGGAGGGTGCGATTGAGGAGCAGGACGACGACGAGGGGCGCCTGACTGCCGGCGTGCTTCCACGCGTTGACGAAGAGTTCGTGCAGGGCGAGTTCGGCGTCCGCGATGGTGTCCGGCGGCCAGTTGGAGAGGGTGAGGGCCTCGCGCAGCTCGTGGCGGGCGGAGGACCAGTCGGGAGGGTTGAAGGCACGCACGAAGAACCTCCGGGGGAGGAAGGGGAGTTCGCGACGGGGGCGTGACCGTGAGCCAGGCCGCACATGGCTGCTCTGCGGCGCCCGAAAGGCATTACTGACGCTCCGTCGTGTGATCGGTGCAACACTGAGAGTAGGGGCTTGTGTGGCAGAGTTGCAAGCCGATCGCTGGGTCTCCTCCCGCTTCGTGGTGGCGTCATATGCGGGTTCTGCGCGAGACTTCGCAGACAAGGAAGGACAGCTGTGGGATACAAGGGGCCGATCAGCCAGAGGCAGCGTCGATTCGGCGAGGAACTGCAGGGGCTGCGCGTAGCTGCAGGTTTGTCGGCTGCAGAGGCCGGCGCACTTGTGGGGATGGGCGGTCCGGCGGTGAGTCACACCGAGGCCGGCCGGATCACCTTGAACGCTGAGCGGCTTGAAGTCTGGCTTGACGCCTACGGATGCACCGATCCCGCGTACCGGGCCACGCTTGCAGAGATGAGCCGTAGTGCGGGTAAGGGCTGGTGGAGCGAGTACGAGGGCAAAGTGCCTGCACTCGCGCTGGACCTTGCCGAGGCTGAGGACCGTTCGGTCCGGCTGGCGAACTACGAGATGCTCTACATTCCTGGTGCCCTGCAGTTGCAGGGCTACGCCGAGGCGATCTTCGAGGACTCCGAAGGGGATTGGGATATCGCGGATGCGGTCCGGTTCCGGATGGCGCGGCAGCGGATCCTGGACGAGGGCAAGGAGTTCCACTTCGTCATCCACGAGGCTGCGCTGCGGATGCGTTTCCCTGGCGATGCGGTGATGAGGGCCCAGTTGCTTCATCTGATCGACATGGCTGCGCGCCCGAACGTCACCGTTCAGGTACTTCCGTTCACTTCCTCGAAGAAGCCACCGAGTCCCAACTCGTTCTTGTTCTGCGAGCCCGGTTCCGTGGACCTGTCCACAATCATCGTGGACGGTCCTCAGCGGGCCGAGCACTATGGAGATCCCGCGAGCATCACGGCTTATCGTCGGAGGTTCGAACAACTGAAGGATCTGGCGCTACCTGCAGTCGATACGGCGGGGCCTCGGAGCGGAGCGGCGTCGCGCGACTCATGGGGGATCCTCCAGCACCTCCTCTACCTGCTCCAAGTCTGAAAGGCCTGCGATGTCCGAAACCACTTGGCAGAAGTCGTCATTCAGCGGGGGCGACGCCGAAAACAACTGCCTCGAACTGGCGGCCTCTGAAACCGGCGACCTGCGCCACCTCCGCGAGTCGGACGACCCGAACGTCATCGTCACGACCAGTGCCCCGAAGCTCCGCGCCTTCATCCTCGGAGTGAAGGCCGGCGAGTTCGACCACCTGGTCTGAGCGTCGAAGTGGGCTGCATCGGGCCGCAGCCCGATGCAGCCCACTCAGGGCGTCGAGACGTGATCGTCTGCTCGTGAATGCGCTTCGGGTCATCCTGAAGCCGGGAGGAGAGGGAGAGCGTGCAACCACCGGCACGTGAGGCGTTGGCCGTGGCTCGGAAGTCGGCCGTTCACCTTGAGATGCGCGACAGTTACATGCGCGACGACCCTTCCTTCATCGGCTGGCAGCGAGGTCATCGTCCGGACCGGGCGGACCGGGGTTCCTGGTGGCTGTCCTGGCACGATGTGGTGAGCGCGGCCGTAGCCCGGGGCGTCACCGTGAGGCGTGCGCGCATCGTGTCCGAGCCGATCAGCGACTACGTCCGGTACGAGTATGACGGAACCTTCGCCAACCTGGCCGCCGGAGAACTCGTACGCTGGTTGCCCAGGCGGCAGACACGCGATCTCGCCCTACCGGGAATGGATTTCTGGCTCTTCGACGACGAGACGGTGCTCTTCCACCACTTCACCGGCGAAGGTCAACTCGATGTCGACGGTCGCGAGTACGTAACCGACAACGTCCTGGCGGAACGGTGCGGCTCGGCGTTCGAATCGGTGTGGGAGCGGGCGATTCCGCATGAGCGGTACCGGCCGCGCTGAGCGACGAGCTCACCTTGATCGCGACGGCTCCGGACGCGATGTGGTGAGCCGTAACTCCGTTGCGCGGGTCCTTGTACCCCACCTAGCCTCTCCTGCAACGCGTCGAGGGAGACGAGTACCCCCGGGACCCGTGAGCCGAGAGAGCCGCCGGTAGCTGTGAAGGCGGTCCCGCGCCCCGGGGGGAAGACACTCCTGAGTGCGGGGAGGAAATGCCCCGCCGGCCGGCCCCCGTCATCGGGCCAGCGAACGAGGCCGCCGTTACACCGACAGCGGCGGCGAAAGTGCGGTGGCACCGCGAGTCCCCTTCTCGCCCGCACTCCCAAGGGATCATGACGACGCCCCTGGAGGGCCGCGATGATCCACCCGACGACCGCCCGCGTCCTGGCCGCCGAACTGCCCGGCCACATCGGCGAGTCCATCGAACTCTGCGGCTGGCTGCACCGTCGCCGCGCGCTGAAGTCCGTCACCTTCCTGGTCCTCCGCGACCGCTCGGGGCTCGCCCAGGTGGTCGCCGCCGAGGGGGAGGCCGACATCCCGGAGGAGACGGTCCTGCGGATCCGCGGCACCGTCACGGCCAACCCGCAGGCCCCGAACGGCGTGGAGCTGACCGGGCCCACCGTCGAGCTGCTCTCCGGCCCCGCCGAGGCGCCGCCGTTCAGCCTCTACCGCCCGACCGTGCCCGCGACCCTGCCGGTCATCCTCGACGGCGCGCCCGTCACTCTCCGGCACCCACGCCTCGCCGCCCCGCACCGGATCTCCGCGGCCTCCGTGGCCGGCTTCCGGGCGGTGCTCGACGGGCTCGGCTTCACCGAGGTCCAGACGCCGAAGGTGGTCTCCTCGGCCACCGAGTCCGGCGCCGAGGTCTTCGCCCTCGACTGGTTCGGCCGGCCGGCCTACCTCGCGCAGTCGCCGCAGTTCTTCAAACAGGCCATGGTCGGCGTCTTCGAGCGGGTCTACGAGACCGGACCGGTCTTCCGTGCCGAGCCGCACGACACCACGCGCCACCTCGCCCAGTACACCAGCCTGGACGCCGAACTCGGCTTCGTCACCGACCACCGCGACGTGATGGCCGTCGTCCGCGCGGCCGTAGCGGGCATGGTGGAGGCGGTGGCGGCCCGGGCCGCCGCGGCCGTCGAGCTGCTGGACGTGGAACTGCCCGTCGTCCCGGCCGAGATCCCGCAGATCCACTTCGCCGAGGCGATGCGGCTGCTCGGCGCCGACGAGCCGGACCTCGCTCCCGCGCACGAGCGCTGGCTCGGCGAGTGGGCGCTGCGCGAGTACGGCAGCGAGTTCCTCTTCGTGGTCGGCTACCCGATGCGCAAGCGCCCGTTCTACACCCACCCCGAGCCAAGCCGGCCGGAGTACTCCAACAGCTTCGACCTGCTCTTCCGTGGCCTGGAGCTGGTCACCGGCGGCCAGCGGCTGCACCGGTACGAGGACTACCTCGGCGCCCTCGCCGCCCGCGGCGAGTCGCCGGAGCCGTACGCGGCGTACCTGCGCTCCTTCGCGCACGGCATGCCCCCGCACGGGGGCTTCGCCCTCGGGCTGGAGCGGTGGACGGCGCGGCTGACGGGGGCGGACAACATCCGCCGCACCACCCTCTTCCCGCGCGACCTCCACCGCCTCACACCGTGAGGAGCCCGACGTGCCCCGGCCCCGACGGGCCGGGGCACGTCGGGGCCGGGGTGCTGCCGGGGCGACCGGTCAGACGGACGGCTGCTGCGGCGCCGGCGGCTGGGCCGCGGCCTGCGGCGGGACCGGCTGCGCACCCTGCGGCGCGTTCGGGTTGTACGGCACGGCGCCCTGGTACGGCGCAGTGCCCTGGTACGGCGCGTTCGGGTTGTACGGCACAGCGGACGGGACCGGCTGCGGGGCCGGGGCGCTACGCGCCATCAACGCCTTGACCGAGTTGGCGATCAGCACCACCGGGAGGATGAACGCCTGGAAGAACAGCCGGTACTCACCACCCTCGAAGACGAACGCCAGGTAGTAGGCGTAGCCGGCGAACGCGAGGCCGGCGATCACGTTGACGGCCCGCCAGCCGCCACTCAGCGAGCCGCTGACGGCCCCCAGGACGACCATGGCGATGCCGCTGACGGCCAGCAGGACGACGTACCAGGAGAAGAGGGGCTCGGCGCTGAAGTCGAGGTTCACGGAGATCCTGTGGAGTGAGGATGAACTACTGATGGGGACGAGGGCGCACAGTACTGGAGTCCACCGACAGCCGGCCTCCCCTTTTCCCCGCGGTACGGTCGGTGGACCGCGCGCAGGTGCACGCGGATCGGCCCGGGACGACGGCAGGGGTGGGCGAGTGGCGGACTACGAGGTGCTGCGGGTGTTCTGCGGGCCCGGCGGTGAGCACGGGAACGAGCTGGGGGTGGTGCGCGACGGCGCGGCCGTGCCGGACGAGGCGCAGCGCCAGGCGTTCGCCCGCGAACTCGGCTTCAGCGAGACGGTGTTCGTCGACGATCCCGAGCAGGGCGCGATCGACATCTACACCCCCGGCCTGCGCCTCCCCTTCGCCGGCCACCCGTGCGTCGGCGTCGCCTGGCTGCTCGGTGCGGACCGGCTGGTCACCGCGGCCGGCACCGTCCGGGTGCGCCACGAAGGCGAGTTCACCAGGATCGAGGCCCGCCCCGAGTGGGCGCCGGCCCGGACGACCCGGCAGTACGGCTCGGCGGCCGAGGTGGCAGCGCTGGAGGTCCCGCCCCCGGGCGAGTGGATCTACGCCTGGGCCTGGCAGGACGAGCCGGCCGGCACCGTTCGGGCGCGCGCCTTCCCCGGGCGCGGGGACGGCGTCGAGGAGGACGAGGCCACCGGCGCCGCCGCCCTGCTGTTGACCGCCGAGCTGCGGCGGGACCTGACGATCACCCAGGGTCGTGGCTCTCAGCTCGTCACGGCGGTCCGGGACGGCGGCTTCATCGAGGTGGGCGGCCGGGTGCGGCGGGCCTGAGACGTCCGGGAGGCGAGGGGCGGAACCCGCGGACGGGCCTCAGCGCACGGGCGAGGAGACGGGGTCGGCGTAGACGGCCGCCGGGGCCGCGGGGGCGGGCGATGCCGGAGCCGGGCCCACCGGCCCGGACGGTGCCGTCCGGGCCCGGCGGGGCCGGTGGGCGGAGCGCTGGAGCAGCGAGCGCGAGACGGGGACGATCGTCAGGTGGGTGGCGGCCACGCCGACTACCGCGAACAGGATCCGGTCGACGTCGAGGACGTGGCCAGGCGTCCAGGAGGCGAGGAACTCCAGGGCGGTGGCCAGCAGGGCCGAGGCGCCGGTGGTGCGGAGGAAGGACGGGAACCAGCGGGCGTGCAGCCGGCCGCCGGCCAGCGGGAGCAGGAGGCCGAGCGGGGCCAGGAGGAACAGTTCGCCGAGCACCTGCCAGGCGGTGGCGAAGCGGAGCGAGGCCATCGGTGTCAGGTTGGCGTCGTAGACCCAGGCCACCGGCAGCGGCCTCAGCACCAGCCAACCGGCCAGCGCCAGATGGACGGTGAGGGCGAAGAGCCCCGCCAGGCGGAAGGGGCGGTGGACGCCCGTCGTGGGCCGGGTCTCGGTCCGCACGCCGGAACGCTCGTCGCGTGTGCTGGTGCCATGTCGCTGCACGGGGGGAAGGACGTGAGCCGGTGGCGCATCGGTTCCACGCCCGGCGCGAACATTCCGGCGCGCCCCCGGAAGGCCGTCCGGGGGCGCGTTGACGGGTTTACCGGCAGGTCGCCGTGGCCGTCGCCGAGGGCATCGCGCTGAACGCGTTGTCCGCCGGCGGGGTGGACGCCTTCGGGGTCGGCGACAGCGTCCCCGACGGGGTGGCCGACGGAGCCGCCGACGCGACCGCCGACGGCGACGGGCTCGCGCCCGCCCTGGCCGGCGGCGCGCCCTGGACCGCCGGCGCCGGAGCGGGCGCCGAGGGCGTGGCGGGGGCGGTGGGTATGTGCACCGCGGTCGGGCAGGCGGTCCGGCTGGCCGGCGCGCCCGCGTCCACCGGGACGGCGGTCGGGCGGATCCCGCAGCCGGTCGCCAGCGCGAGCAGCAGCACCGCGCCCGCGGCGGGGCGCAGCAGCGGGCGGAACGACGTGGCGGCGCTCACTGCGCACCCTCCTCGGTGGCGGCGTCCGCCGGCGGGGGCGGCGGGGTCAGCGGCAGCGTCAGCGTGAACACCGCTCCCACCTCCCCGTTGGCGGCCGTGATCGTCCCCCCGTGGATCTGCGCGTTGGCCATCGCGATCGACAGGCCGAGCCCGCTGCCCTCCGACCGCGCCCGCCCCTTGTCGGCCTTGTAGAACCGGTCGAAGACGTGCGGCAGCACGTCCTCCGGGATGCCCGGGCCGCTGTCGGAGACCGCGACGACGACCACACCGCCGCCCTCGCGGGACTCCTCGCGGACCTTCACCCGCACCGGCGAGCCGCCGTGCTTGAGCGCGTTGCCGATCAGGTTGGCGAAGACCACGTCGAGCCGGCGCGGGTCGACCACCGCCCGGATGCCGCGCGGGGCGTCCACCTCGACCGCGTCGTACCAGGCCCGGCCGTCGATGCAGGACATGATCAGGTCGGCGATGTCCACCTCGTCGGCGACCAGCTTGGCCGTGCCGGCGTCGAAGCGGGTCACCTCCATCAGGTTCTCCACCAGGTCGGACAGGCGCCGGGTCTCACTGACCACCAGCCGGACGGCCGGCTCGATCATCGGGTCCAGCGACTCCGCCTCGTCCTCCAGGATGTCCGTCACCGCGGTCATCGCGGTCAGCGGCGTCCGCAGCTCGTGCGACATGTCGGCGACGAACCGCCGGCTCTGCGCCTCGCGCGCGCTCAGCTCCTCGACCTGCTCGTGCAGCGACTCCGCGGTCCGGTTGAACGTCCTGGCGAGGTCGGCCAGTTCGTCCGAGCCCTCGACCTCCAGCCGGGTGTCCAGGTGCCCCTCGCCGAGCCGGCGGGCGGCCTCGCCGAGGCGCCTGACCGGGCGCAGCACGGTCGCCGACGCCGCCTGGGCGAGCAGCGCCGAGCCGATCAGCGCCAGCAGCGTGGCGATCGCCAGCGACCAGCCGAGCGTGTTGAGGTCGGCCCGCTCGTTCTCCAGCGACTTGAACATGTACGCCGTCGGGCCGGTGGGCACCACCTTGGTGCCGCCGATCACGAACGGCCGGCCCTCCAGGTTCTGCCGCTGCCAGTACAGGTGGTACGGGTACGGGTTGCTCTCGGTGACCTCGCGCGGCTTGGCCACCGTGTCCTGCAGCTTCGCCGGGACGTTGGCCAGCGTGAACCCCATCGGGTTCGACGAGGCGGTGCAGTCGGGCCGCGCGGGGTCGCTGACCACCACCTCGTAGTTGAGGCCGCTGCTGGCGACGCTGGTGGCGAGCTTGACCAGGTCGTCGCAGGTCGCGTTCAGCGGCAGCTCGGAGACGTTGCGGCTGAGCGAGACCCGGAAGTCGTTGAGGGCGGTGTCCTGGGCGCGCTTGAGCACCGCGTCGCGGTTGAGCCAGTACGCGATGCCGGAGGCCGAGACGGCGGTGGTCAGTGCGACGGCGGCGAACACCGCGATCAGCCGCACCCGCAGGGAGCGCAGCCGTCGCCACGGGCCTGATGAGAACCGGCTGGTCATCGTCTGGTGGTCAGTCACGGGAGCCTGTCGTAGCGGAAGTTCAGGAGGGTCGGGGTATCAGGGCGGGCGGGCGGTCGGCGGCGCTCACGCGGGCGGGTCCAGCCGGTAGCCGACCCCGCGCACGGTGCGGATCAGCGTCGGCGCCGAGGGGACGTCCTCGACCTTGGCCCGCAGCCGCTGCACGCACGCGTCCACCAGGCGGGAGTCGCCGAGGTAGTCGTGCTCCCAGACCAGGCGCAGCAGTTGCTGGCGGGAGAGCGCCTGCCCGGGCCGGCGGCTGAGCTCCAGCAGCAGCCGCAGCTCGGTCGGGGTGAGCTGGAGGTCCTCGCCGTCCTTGGTGACGGTCATCGCCGCCCGGTCGATCACCACGCTGCCGTAGGCCGAGGAGTCCGAGCTCTCGCGCTCGCCGCGGCGCAGCACGGCCCGGATCCGGGCGTCCAGGACGCGCGGCTGGACGGGCTTGACCACGTAGTCGTCCGCACCGGACTCCAGGCCGACCACCACGTCGATGTCGTCGGACCGGGCGGTCAGCAGGATGATCGGCAGCTGGTCGGTCCGCCGGATCCGGCGGCAGACCTCGAAGCCGTCGATTCCGGGCAGCATGACGTCCAGCACGATCAGGTCCGGCCGCTGCTCCTTGAAGAGCCTCAGACCGTCCTCGCCGGAGGCGGCGGTGGCCACTTTGTGGCCCTGGCGGGTGAGGGCGAGTTCGAGGCCGGTGCGGATGGCGTCGTCGTCCTCGATCAGAAGGAGGAAAGGCACGGCCTCATTCTGGCTCACCCGGAGCGGCGAATCACCCCCCGGCACCGGTCACCGCCCGGGCGGGAACCGGAATGTGCGCCACCGGCGTCCGTGAGGGCGGGTGGGAGTGCGGGACGAAAGGCCCGGCCCTGTGACACCCCTGTGACAGTCGGCGGACAGGCCCATCACAACCGGCGGGCAGGATTTTCCATGTCGCCGCAGGACAGCGGGCCAACCGGCCGGCTGGAGGGCGGCAACAGGAACCGCTCGTACCGACCAAGGGGGCGCACGATGAACGCCACGCTTCAGACCCGGACCAACCCGGCTGTCCGCACCGCGCGTTCGTCCGCGACCACCCACCGGACCCGGTTCGAGGTCAGGACCGACGAGGCCTCCGGTGCCGTGACCGTACGGGGGTGCGCGCACAGCACCGGTGGAAACACTGCTGCCTGCCGGGTGAGCGGCGGCAGCAGGCAGGGGGAGCTTCACGGAATCGGCCGGATGGGGAGTGCGGTCGACTCCGCCAACACCCTCACGCTGCGGGGGATCCTCCCCGTCCGCGTCGAGGGCAAGGACGCCCTGGGGGGGAACGGGGGAACCCGGGGGATCGGGGGGAGCGGTCTTCGGACGGTCGATTCGGGGGAATCGGCCGGCCGCGAGGCCGCGGGCGCGACGCTGCTGCGGCTGAACCCCGCAGCAGCCCGCGCCACCGAGGCGGGACAGGGAGGCGCGCAGGGGGAGCACCCGGCCGTCGCGGCGGACCACACCAACGAGTTCACCGCGTACGTGCGCGAGCGCCGCGCCTCCCTGTACGCCACGGCGTACCACCTCACCGGTGACCGCTACGAGGCCGAGGACCTGCTGCAGAGCGCGCTCTTCAGCACCTACCGGGCCTGGGGCCGGATCACCGACAAGGCCGCGGTCGGGGGCTACCTCCGCCGCACCATGACCAACCTGCACATCTCCGCCTGGCGGCGCCGCAAGGTCAGCGAGTACCCGACCGAGGAGCTGCCGGAGACGGCCGGCGACACCGACGCGATGGGCGGCACCGAGCTGCGCGCCGTGCTCTGGCAGGCGCTGGCGAAGCTGCCGGAGAACCAGCGGACCATGCTGGTGCTGCGGTACTACGAGGGCAAGACCGACCCGGAGATCGCCGACGTGCTCGGCATCAGCGTCGGCACGGTGAAGAGCAGCATCTGGCGCGCCCTGCGCCGGTTGCGCGAGGACGAGCACCTGAACAAGTCGGGCGACACCGCCCGTGCGTTCGGTGAGCTGGTCGCGTAACGGCGACCGGCCGGCCGCGGGGGAGCGGCCACGGGAACTCCCGTCGGGGGACGGGTAGCGGACGGTCAGCGGATTGGTGGCGCCGGCTCGGGGGAGCGGCGCCGCCGGGGGAGTCCTTCGGCCGTCCAGGAGGGACGACGGGCCCGGTGCGGGGGAGACGCACTGGGCCCGTCGTCGTTCGTCGTACACGGGCCCGGCGCGCGTCCGGGGGAGCGCGGGAAGCGGCCTTGGAAGCGGGGAGCGGCGCCGCTCAGACCGCGGAGTACTCCGTCGCCCAGGCCGCCGCGGTGATCCGGCGCGCGGCCTCCGCCCCGGCGCACGGGTACGAGCCGAGCGCCACCTGGCGCTCGACGATCGAGCGCTCGGCGCGCATCAGCCGCCAGCCGCGGCGCACCAGCACCGGCAGCGACTTGCGGCCCTCGCGGACGTCCCGGCGCAGTCGGCGCCAGGCGGTGGTGAGGGCGCCGTTGCGCAGGCAGAGCGCGTCGCCGAGCAGGCCCTCGGCGGCGCACTCGGCGGTGATCTCGGCGGCGAAGATGCCCTCGGCGATGAACGCGGGGGCGCCGGCCAGGTCCAGCACCCGGGTGTCGATCCGGCCGTTGTCCGGGATCGAGTACACCGGGACGTCGGCGCGGCCGGTCTCGTACAGGCTGCGGATGGCGGCGACGGCCTGGTCGCGGTGCCAGGCGAGCGGGGAGTCCCAGTCCACCGCGCCGTCGGGCAGCAGCGGCAGGGTCGGGTCGTCCCCGTCCTTGTAGAAGTCGTCGAGCTGGAGCACCGGCAGGCCGCTGCGCTCGGCGAGCGAGGACTTCCCCGAACCGGAGGGACCGGACAGCAGGACCACCCGGGCACGGGTCGTCGGCACAGGGTTCAGCGGGGAGTCACTCACGAGACACCAGTCTGACGCATCGGGACCCGATGCCGAAACCGGGCGGTTCAGCCTTTCCGAACGGACCGGGGATCGGTGAGGGCGGCCCGGACCAGCGGCAGGTACCGGCTGTCGACCTGGAGGTGGACCGGGTGCTCGTCGCCGGGCGGCAGGTAGGCGGTGGCGGCCCAGTCCTGGCTGTGCCAGGCCTCGGGCTCGGGCTCGTGGAAGGTGCCGCCGCAGGCCAGTTCGATGTGGCCGAGGACACGCGAGTCGAAGTCGACGCGGGCGGCTCCCGGGGTGATGCGCAGCCGGCCGTTGACGTACCCGTCCGGTTGGCCGGGCCGGCCGGAGCGGGCCGAGCAGGGCACCCGGACGGGCCGCCCGGCGGCCAGGCGGCGGCGGGTGCGGGCCACGTGCAGTCTGCGCAGGAACCCGTCCGCGAACAGTGCCGTCAGCTCGGCTGCGAGCTCCCCCACGGCGCCCTCCCTCTCGATCGTCTCCGGTACGGGAGATTCTTCCCGGGCCGGATCCGGGCCGGGATCCCCGAAAGGCGGAACCGCGCGGCGACGAAAGTCGACGGACCCGCACCAGGGGGGGAGAGGTGCGGGTCCGTCCAATGACCGTCCGGGCCCTGGGGGGGAGAGGGCACTGGGGACGGCCAGTCTGTGGAGTTGTTACTCAGCGGGTGACGGGAACGGTCAGATCCCCATCGGGTGCCAGACCGTCTTCGTCTCCAGGAACGAGAGTAGCCGGTCGGTACCGGGCGCATTGGTCCAGTCCTGGGCGAACGGGTCCAGCTCCGGACGGACCACCCGCTTCAGGGTATCCGCGGCAGAGGCCTCCAGGACACCCGCCGCGCCGGGTCCGTCGGCGGCGATGGCCCCGGTGAGGTCCAGCGCGTTGACGTCCTGGTGCGAGGCCAGGGTCGGCGCGATGTCGGCGGTACGGCCGGAGATGATGTTGACCACGCCGCCGGGGACGTCCGAGGTGGCGAGCACCTCGCCCAGCGACAGGGCCGGCAGCGGGGCGTCGGCGGCCGCCGCGACCACCACGGTGTTGCCGGTGGCGATGGCGGGCGCGATCACCGAGACCAGGCCGAGCAGCGAGTGCCCGTAGCCGGCCTGCGGGGCGACGATCCCGACCACGCCGGTCGGCTCCGGGGTGGAGAGGTTGAAGTACGGCCCGGCGACCGGGTTGGCCCCGCCCGCGATCTGGGCGACCTTGTCGGTCCAGCCCGCGTACCAGACCCAGCGGTCGATCGCCGCGTCCACCAGGGCGGCGGCCTTCTTCGGGCCGACGCCCTCGGAGAGCGCCACCTCGGTGGTGAACTGCTCGCGCCGGCCCTGCAGCATCTCGGCCACCCGGTACAGCACCTGGCCGCGGTTGTACGCGGTGGTGCCGGCCCAGCCCTTGACCGCGGCACGGGCCGCGAGCACGGCGTCACGGGCGTCCTTGCGGGTGCCGAGCGGGGCGTTGGCGAGCCACTCGCCCTTGGAGTCCGTCACCTCGTACACCCGCCCGCTCTCGGACCGCGGGAACTTCCCGCCGACGTACAGCTTGTAGGTCTTGAGGACGTCAAGACGCGTCACGACATCAGACATCGAGGTAGGCCTCCAGACCGTGGCGGCCACCCTCGCGGCCGTAGCCCGACTCCTTGTAGCCGCCGAACGGCGAGGTCGGGTCGAACTTGTTGAAGGTGTTGGCCCAGACCACGCCGGCCTTGAGCTTGTTGGCCATCCAGAGGATCCGCGAGCCCTTCTCCGTCCAGATGCCGGCGGATAGGCCGTACGGGGTGTTGTTGGCCTTCGCGACCGCCTCGTCGGGGGTGCGGAAGGTCAGCACCGACAGGACCGGGCCGAAGATCTCCTCCTGGGCGATCCGGTGGGCCTGGCTGACGCCGGTGAACAGGGTCGGCTTGAACCAGAAGCCGGTGCCCGGCAGGTCGCAGGCGGGCGACCAGCGCTCGGCGCCCTCGGCCTCGCCGGCCTCGGTCAGCGCGGTGATCCGGGCCAGCTGCTCGGCCGAGTTGATCGCGCCGATGTCGGTGTTCTTGTCCAGCGGGTCGCCGACCCGCAGGGTGGCCATCCGGCGCTTCAGGGCGTCCAGCAGCTCGTCCTGGACCGACTCCTGGACCAGCAGGCGCGAGCCCGCGCAGCAGACGTGGCCCTGGTTGAAGAAGATGCCGTTGACGATGCCCTCGACCGCCTGGTCGATCGGCGCGTCGTCGAAGACGATGTTGGCGGCCTTGCCGCCCAGCTCCAGCGAGAGCTTCTTGCGGGTGCCGGCCAGCTGCTTGGCGATCGCCCGGCCGACCGGGGTGGAGCCGGTGAAGGCGACCTTGTTGACGTCCGGGTGCGCGGTGAGCGCGGCACCGGTGCGGCCGTCGCCGGTGACGATGTTGACGACGCCCTTCGGCAGGCCCGCCTGGCGGCAGATCTCGGCGAAGCGCAGCGCGGTCAGCGGGGTGGTCTCGGCCGGCTTCAGCACGACCGTGTTGCCGGTGGCCAGCGCCGGGGCGATCTTCCACGCCAGCATCAGCAGCGGGAAGTTCCACGGGATGACCTGGCCGGCCACGCCCAGCGGCTTCGGGCTCGCGCCGAAGCCGGCGTAGTCCAGCTTGTCGGCCCAGCCCGCGTAGTAGAAGAAGTGCGCGGCGACCAGCGGCAGGTCGACGTCGCGGGTCTCGCGGATCGGCTTGCCGTTGTCGATCGACTCCAGGACGGCGAGCTCGCGGCTGCGCTCCTGGATGATCCGGGCGATCCGGAACAGGTACTTGGCGCGCTCGCCGCCCGGCAGCGCCGACCAGTCGGCGAAGGCCTTGCGGGCGGCGGCGACGGCGCGCTCGACGTCCTCGTCGGTGCCCTGGGCGAACTCGGCGAGCACCTGCTCGGTGGCCGGGTTGACCGTCTTCAGGGCCTCGCTGCCGGAGGAGTCGACGAACTCGCCGCCGATGAAGTGGCCGTACGAGGTGGCGATGTCACCCGCGGCGGCGGGCGACTCGGGGGCGGGGGCGTACTCGAAGAGGCCGCCGCGAGGCTCGGTCGCGGGCTCTTCGGTGATCTTCTTCTTGGCCATGGTGATCAGTCCACCGTCACGTAGTCGGGACCGGAGTACCGTCCGGTGGTCAGCTTCTGACGCTGCATCAGCAGGTCGTTGAGCAGGCTGGAGGCGCCGAAGCGGAACCAGTGCGGGGTCAGCCAGTCGTCGCCGAGCGTCTCGTTGACCATCACCAGGTACTTCATGGCGTCCTTGGTGGTCTTGATGCCGCCGGCGGGCTTCACACCGACCTGGACGCCGGTCTGCGCGCGGAAGTCGCGGACCGCCTCCAGCATCAGCAGGGTGACCGGCGGGGTCGCGTTGACGGCGACCTTGCCGGTGGAGGTCTTGATGAAGTCGGCACCGGCGAGCATCGCCAGCCACGAGGCGCGGCGCACGTTGTCGTACGTCTGCAGCTCGCCGGTCTCGAAGATCACCTTGAGGTGGGCGTAGGTGCCGTCCGGGCGCTTGCACGCCTCCTTGACGGCGACGATCTCGTTGAAGACGTCGAGGTAGCGGCCGGAGAGGAAGGCGCCCCGGTCGATCACCATGTCGATCTCGTCGGCGCCGGCCGCGACCGCGTCGGCGGTGTCGGCGAGCTTCACCGGGAGGGCGGCGCGCCCGGCCGGGAAGGCGGTGGCGACGGAGGCGACCTGGATGTCGGTGCCCTGCAGCGCGGCCTTCGCGGTGGCGACCATGTCCGGATAGACACAGATGGCGGCGACGCGGGGGGTGGTCGGGTCGGTGGGGTCGGGGGTCCTGCCCTTGGTGCAGAGTGCGCGCACCTTGCCGACCGTGTCCGCGCCCTCCAGCGTGGTCAGGTCGATCATCGAGATGGCGAGGTCGATGGCGTACGCCTTCGCCGTGGTCTTGATGGAGCGGGTACCGAGAGTGGCGGCACGCGCCTCCAGGCCGACCTGGTCGACGCCGGGCAGGCCGTGCAGGAAGCGGCGGAGCGAGGCCTCGGACGCCGCGACGTCCTGAAGACCGCTGCCCGCAACGCCGAGGGCATTGGCTGCAAGAGTGGACATAGTCACCAGACCAGCATATCTACGCGCGTAGTCAACCGCTAGGGCCGCGACCTTTCGATGCCGGACCGATATCTGCGAACCCCTCCCGCCCCACTCGCCACCCCTGTGGATCGGCCGGGTCATGCGGCAGAATCGTCGACATGACCGAATCCGACGGCAAGCCCCACCAGGGCCCTGCCGGTTCCGCCGACGAGCCCGTGTACGCCGACCGCGTGTACCGCTCCATTCCCGGGGTGATCTCCGGTGTGCTGTTGCTGGCCGTGGCCGCCTGGCTGATCGGGGACGCGGCGCTGACCGGGAGCGGGAAGACGCCGTACGTGGCGCTGGCCGCCGTCCCGGTGTTCGCCTTCCCGGTGATCGCCTACACCCTGCGGCCGGCCGTGCTGGCCAACGACCGCCGGCTGGTGGTGCGCAACCCGCTGCGGACCATCACGACGCCCTGGGCCTCGGTGGACGCGCTGCGCGCCGGGTACTCGGTCGAGCTGCTGGCGGACGGCCGGAAGTTCCAGGTCTGGGCCGTCCCGGTCTCGCTGCGCCAGCGCAAGCGGGCCAACCGCGTCCGCGAGCGCGGCACCGAGCACGTCTCCCGGCTGGGCATGGTCGTGGGCAAGCAGCCCACCCCGGTGGTGACCGGTGCGCCGGACCCGACCCGCGCCTGGTCCGACCAGGTCGTCGGGATCCTGCAGGAGATGGCCGAGCGGAACTCCGCCCGCCCCGACGCCACCGGCCCGGTGACCGTCTCGTGGTGCTGGTGGATCATCGCGCCGACCCTGGTCGGCCTGGTCGCTCTGATCACCGTGATCGCGGTCTGACCCGCAGCCGCACCCGGGTCCCGTCCGGCCGGCCCCGCCGGGCGCGCGACGGGCCCGAGCACCGAAGGGGCCCGCCGTTCCCACGGCGGGCCCCTTCGTCGTCGGCGCGGGCGCACCCCGCGGCGCCGTCAGGCGTCGATGCCCGCGGCGGTGGCGAGGTCGCGCTTGATCGCGGCGAGCAGCTCGGCGGCCCGGTCGCGGGCGCCGGCCAGGTCGGCGGCGGAGGCGACCGGGAGGACGACCTCCAGGTAGCACTTCAGCTTGGGCTCGGTGCCGGACGGGCGGACCACGATCCGGGCCGAGCGGACGGCCTCGCCGGCCAGGTAGTAGCGCAGGCCGTCGGTGGGCGGCAGGTCCGGGGAGCCGGCGGTGAGGTCGTCGGCCCTGGTGACGGTGAGCCCGGCCAGCACGGTCGGCGGCTGCTCGCGCAGCGTCCGCATCGCGTCGGCGATCAGCGAGAGGTCCTGGACCCGGACGGAGAGTTGGTCGGTGGCGTGCAGGCCGTGCTCCAGCGCCAGGTCGTCCAGCAGGTCGTTCAGGGTGCGGCCGGACTGCTTGAGGGTGGCGGCCAGCTCGGCGACCAGCAGGGCAGCGGTGATGCCGTCCTTGTCGCGCACGCCCTGCGGGTCGACACAGTAGCCGAGCGCCTCCTCGTAGCCGTAGCGCAGGCCGTCGGCGCGGGCGATCCACTTGAAGCCCGTCAGCGTCTCGGCGTAGCCCAGGCCGGCCGCCTCGGCGATCCGGCCGAGCAGGGTGGAGGAGACGATGGTGGTGGCGAAGGTGCCGGCGGCCTTCTTGGCGACCAACGCGGCGCCGAGCAGGGCGCCCACCTCGTCGCCGCGGAGCATCCGCCAGCCGGTGCCGTTGCCGGACCCGGCGGCGTTGCCGTTGGCCGGGACGGCCACCGCGCAGCGGTCGGCGTCCGGGTCGTTGGCGATGACGATGTCCGGGCCGGTGGCGGCGGCGGTGCGGAAGGCGAGGTCCATCGCCCCCGGCTCCTCCGGGTTGGGGAAGGCCACGGTCGGGAAGTCCGGGTCCGGCTCGGCCTGCTCGGCGACCACGGTCGGGGCCGGGAAGCCGGCCCGGTGGAAGGCGGCCACCAGGGTGTCGCGGCCGACGCCGTGCATCGGGGTGTAGACGACCGAGAGGTCGCGCGGGCTGTGCTCGTCCACGATCGACGCGGCGCGGGCCAGGTACGCCTCGACGACCTCCTCGCCGACCACCTCCCAGCCGTCCGCGGCCAGCGGGACGTCGGCGAGCGCGCCGATCGCGTCGATCTCGGCGGCGATCCCGGCGTCGGCCGGCGGCACGATCTGCGAGCCGTCGCCCAGGTAGACCTTGTAGCCGTTGTCCTGCGGCGGGTTGTGGCTGGCCGTCACGGTGACGCCGGCGGCCGCGCCCAGGTGGCGGACGGCGAAGGCGAGCACCGGGGTGGGCAGGGCGCGCGGCAGCAGCGCGGCGCGCAGGCCGGCGCCGACCACCACGGCGGCGGTGTCGCGGGCGAAGTCGTACGACTTGTGCCGGGCGTCGTAGCCGATGACGACCAGGTCGCCCAGGTTCTCCCTCTTCACGTACGCGACCAGGCCGGCGGCGGCCCGGATCACCACCGCGCGGTTCATCCGCATCGGGCCCGCGCCCAGCTCACCGCGCAGGCCGGCGGTGCCGAACTGGAGGCGGTCGGCGAACCGCTCGGCCAGCTGGGACCAGGCGAGCTTGCTCTCGGACTCGGCCTCCGGACCCTCGGCGGCGGCCAGCAGCGCGGCCAGCTCCTCGCGGGTCTGCGGGTCGGGGTCCTCGGCCAGCCAGGCCCGCGCGCGGGCGAGGAGGTCGGTGGTGGGTGCCTGCGTCATGCCAGCTCCGATGGAAGAGGTTCCGCAAAGTGGTGGGGGTGCGCATGCGGACGGGGCCCGCAGGCGGGTGTGATCAGCGGATCACAGCCGCCCGCGGACCCCGTCGCTCATGATTGTGCGCCGGATCCGGGTCAGATCCGCTCAAGGACCTTCGCCAGCAGCGCGCCCATGCGCTCGGCGGAGGCCTTGCCGGCCTCCAGCACCTCGGCGTGGTTGAGCGGCTCTCCGGTGATGCCCGCGGCCAGGTTGGTGACCAGCGAGATGCCGAGCACCTCGGCGCCGGCCTCGCGGGCGGCGATGGCCTCCAGCGTGGTGGACATGCCGACCAGCTCGCCGCCGATCACCCGGGCCATGTTGACCTCGGCCGGGGTCTCGTAGTGCGGGCCGCGGAACTGCACGTAGACGGCCTCGTCCAGGGTGGAGTCGACCTCGCGGCAGAGGTCGCGCAGGCGCTTGGAGTAGAGGTCCGTCAGGTCGACGAAGTTGGCGCCGACGATCGGGGAGTCCGCGGTCAGGTTGATGTGGTCGCTGATCAGGACCGGCTGGCCGGGGACCCAGCCCTCGCGCAGACCGCCGCAGCCGTTGGTCAGCACGATGATGCCGCAGCCCGCCGCGGCGGCGGTGCGCACGCCGTGGACGACGGTGGCCACGCCGTGGCCCTCGTAGTAGTGGTTGCGGCCCAGGAAGATCAGGGCGCGCTTCTCGCCGATCTTGACCGAGCGGATCGTGCCGGCGTGGCCGGCCACGGCGGGGGCGGGGAAGCCCGGGAGTTCGGTGACCGGGAACTCCGCCACGGTCTCGCCGAGGGCGTCGGCGGCCGGCACCCAGCCGGAGCCCATCACCAGGGCGACGTCGTGGCGCTCGGCACCGGTCAGCTCGCGCAGGCGCTCGGCGGCGGCCTGGGCGGCGGCGTAGGGGTCGGCGGAGACGACCGACTGAGGAGATGCGTTCACGCATCCGAGGATAGACGGGAAATGGCTACGCGCGTAGAAGATCCGGGCGCGACGTGCCGGATCGTTACCCGGATGGCGTGAAAGTACAGCTCGGGGCCGCCTTTCCACCCATTCGGACGGGAGCAACCTCCAGCCGTGCTCGCGCTCCGCAGCCGTCCGGCGCACAGGCCGTGGCCGGCCGTGCGGGCACCCGCCGCGCCCGGCCGGCGGCGGAGCCCCGCAGGGCCCGCGGCGAGTCTCAGCAGGGCCGGCGGCGGAGGTCCAGGACGTAGTCGTGCGGCGCGCCCGCGCTCTCCGCGGCGTCGGCGATCAGCCCCAGGTAGCGGGCCGCGGGCAGACCGCCCTCGTAGTCGTTGAGCACGTACGTCCACACCGGGATGTCGCCGTCCAGGGTGTGCGCGCGCAGCTTGGTCTTGCGGTAGATGCCGAGCTGGACGCCCTCCCAGCGGTCCAGGCCCTCCTCGTCCATCGGCGAGACGTCGTACAGCGAGACGAAGACCTGGTCCTTGCCGTCCTCGACCACGGTCGCCAGCGACCCCTCCCAGCCGAGGTTCTCGCCGCCGAAGGTGAGGCGCCAGCCGTCCAGCCACCCGGTGCCGCGCAGCGGGGAGTGCGGGGCGCGGCGGGTCATCTGCCGGGCATCGAGGTTGGTGGCATACGCGGCGTAAAGGGGCATGGGGCGAAGCCTAGTGCCGCGCCGGCGCTCCCGGAGGACCGGGCGAACGCACGGAAGCCCCGACCCCGGCGTGGCACCGCCCACGGCGTGCGGGACAATGGGGGGCGTGACTCGGATCGTGATCATCGGTGGCGGACCCGGCGGCTACGAGGCGGCGCTCGTCGCTGCTCAGCTCGGCGCGGAGGTGACCGTCGTCGACCGCGACGGTCTGGGCGGATCGGCGGTGCTCACGGACTGCGTGCCGTCGAAGACGCTGATCGCGACCGCGGAGGTGATGACGACCTTCGACAGCTCGTACGAGGAGCTGGGCATCATCGTCGCCGACGACACCCCGCCGCAGGAGCAGCAGGCCCGGGTGGTCGGCGTGGACCTCGGCAAGGTCAACCGGCGTGTGAAGCGGCTCGCCATCGCACAGTCCCACGACATCACCCAGTCGGTGACCCGGGCGGGCGTCACCGTGCTGCGCGGCCGCGGCCGCCTCGGCGCCGGCGGCCAGGCCGTGGACGGCTCCCGCGAGGTCCTGGTGGACGCGCCCGACGGCAGCGTCCAGTCGCTGCGCGCGGACGCCGTGCTGATCGCCACCGGCGCCCACCCCCGCGAGCTGCCGGACGCCCAGCCGGACGGCGAGCGGATCCTGACCTGGACCCAGGTGTACGACCTGGAGGAGCTGCCCCGCGAGCTGATCGTGGTCGGCTCCGGCGTCACCGGCGCCGAGTTCGCCGGCGCCTACCAGGCGATCGGCTCCAAGGTCACCCTGGTCTCCAGCCGCGACCGGGTGCTGCCGGGCGAGGACCCGGACGCCGCCGAGGTGCTGGAGGAGGTCTTCCGCCGCCGCGGCATGAACGTGATGAGCCGCTCCCGGGCCGAAACGGTCAAGAGGGTGTCGGCGCGGACGGAAGCTCCAGAGGGACCCTCCTCGCCGGAGGCGGGCGAGGAGGGATGTGTGGGCGACCACGTCGAGGTCACGCTCTCCGACGGCACGGTGATCAAGGGCACGCACTGCCTGATGGCGGTCGGCTCGATCCCCAACACCGCGGACATGGGCCTGGAGGAGGCCGGGGTCAAGCTCAACGACTGGGGCCAGATCCAGGTCGACCGGGTCTCCCGCACCACGGCCCCCGGCGTGTACGCGGCCGGCGACTGCACCGGCGTCTTCATGCTCGCCTCGGTGGCGGCCATGCAGGGCCGGATCGCGATGTACCACGCGCTGGGCGACGCGGTGCAGCCGCTGAACCTGAAGACCGTGGCCTCCAACGTCTTCACCGACCCGGAGATCGCCACCGTCGGCTACACCGCCGCCGACGTGAAGTGCGGCAAGATGGACGCGGTCGAGGTCAAGCTGCCGCTGCGCGGCAACCCGCGGGCGAAGATGCAGGGCATCCGGGACGGCTTCGTGAAGCTGTTCTGCCGCCCGGGCACCGGCATCGTGGTCGGCGGCGTGGTGGTCGCGCCGCGCGCCAGCGAGCTGATCCACCCGATCTCGCTCGCGGTGGACGCCAATCTGACGGTCGAACAGGTGGCCAGCGCCTTCACCGTCTACCCGTCCGTCTCCGGCTCGACCGCCGAGGCCGCCCGACAGCTGCACATCCGGAAGCGGGCCGACGGCGAAAGCTGAGCGCCCGGCGCGAAGTTGAGGGCGGCTGTCGACCGGCGGCCGCCCTTCGCGCACCCCGGGCATCACCCGGACGGCGGGCGCGGTCCCGGCTTGCTGACGGCGCGTATTGTACGGTCACGCGCCGCTCGGGTGCGAGCAATTCCGGCTACCAGCTGCAAACGCCTGAAAGCAGACGGTCACGCAGGTTACCGTCGGTTCTGTGTTTGCTGCAGAACGTCGCCAGTTGATCCTCGAAATGGTGCGCGCCAACGGAGCCGTGTCGCTCCGCGAACTGGCCCGCGTCGTCCAGACCTCCGAAGTGACCGTGCGCCGAGACGTGCGGGCGCTGGAGGCAGAAGGGCTCCTCGACCGCCGGCACGGCGGCGCGGTGCTCCCCGGCGGCTTCAGCCGCGAACCCGGCTACCCGCAGAAGACCCACCTCTCCGCGGCCGAGAAGAGCGCCATCGCCGACCTCGCCGCGGGCCTGGTGGAGGAGGGGGACGCCGTGGTGGTCGGCGCCGGCACCACCACCCAGGAGCTGGCCCGCCGGCTGGCCCGGGTGCCCGGGCTGACGGTGGTGACCAACTCGCTGCTGGTGGCGCAGGCGCTGGCGCACGCCAACCGGGTCGAGGTGGTGATGACCGGAGGCACCCTGCGGGGCTCCAACTACGCCCTGGTGGGCAGCGGGGCCGAGCAGTCGCTGCACGGGCTGCGGGTCTCCAAGGCGTTCATCTCCGGCAGCGGGCTGACGGCCGAGCGCGGCCTGTCGACCACGAACATGCTCTCCGCGAGCGTGGACCGGGCTCTGGTGCAGTCGGCCGCCGAGGTCATCGTCCTCGCCGACCACACCAAGCTCGGCGCGGACACCATGTTCCAGACCGTCCCGACCGAGACCATCACCCGCCTGGTCACCGACGAGCACGCCACCTCCGACGAGACCACCGCGCGCGAGCTGGACGCGCTCGCCGACTGCGGGGTGCAGATCGACCTGGCGCCGCTCGGCGCCGCCCCGGCCGGCGACGCCCCGGTGCACGGCACCGGCAGCGGCCCCGTCCACCAGACCCAGCCCGGCCCGCTGGCGCGCCGGGCCGCGCCGCCGCCCGGCGGGTCCCCGCTGCCCGGCCAGCGCCGCCCCGGCACGCACGGCGGCCCCGCGGGGCCGGGCGGGCCGGTCCCGGTCCGCCTCGCCGAACTGGGCGGCCTCCCGCGGGTCCGCTGAGCCCGGCGCACCGGCCGGGCCGGGTGCGCCCGGCGGCGACCGCCGCCTCCGGCGGCCCCGCGCGGCCGCCGGGCCCGGAAACGGAACCGGTCCGCACACCCACGAGGGGCGTACGGACCGGTTCGGAGCACGTGGTGCCGGTCAGGCCGGGACCGCTCAGTCCTTGATCTCGCAGAGCGCGGCGCCACTGCTGACGCTCGCGCCGACCTCGGCCTTGAGGCCGACCACGGTGCCGGCCTTGTGCGCGTTCAGCGGCTGCTCCATCTTCATCGCCTCCAGGACGACGATCAGCTCGCCCTCGGCGACGACCTGGCCCTCCTCGACGGCGACCTTCACGATGGTGCCCTGCATCGGCGAGGCCAGCGTGTCACCGCTGACCGCCGAGCCGGCCTTCTTGGCACCCACCCGGCGCTTGGCCTTGGCGGCACCGCCGGCGCCGGCCGCCGGGGCGGCGGAGACGCCCAGCGAGGACGGCAGCGAGACCTCGATCCGCTTGCCGCCGACCTCGACCACGACGGTCTCGCGGCCCTCGGCCTCCTCGCCCTCACCGGCAGCGCCGGCGAACGCCGGGATGGTGTTCTGGAACTCGGTCTCGATCCAGCGGGTGAAGATCTTGAACGGCTCGTCGCTGCCGTGCACCTCGGGCGCGAACGCCGGGTCGGTGACGACCGCCTGGTGGAACGGGATGGCGGTGGCCATGCCCTCCACCTTGAACTCGTTCAGCGCGCGCCGGGCCCGCTCCAGGGCCTGCTTGCGGTCCCGGCCGGTGACGATCAGCTTGGCCAGCAGCGAGTCCCAGGCGGGGCCGATGACCGAGCCGGTCTCCACGCCGGAGTCCAGCCGGACGCCCGGGCCGGACGGCGGGGCGAACAGCGTCACCGTGCCGGGCGCGGGCAGGAAGTTGCGGCCCGGGTCCTCGCCGTTGATGCGGAACTCGAAGGAGTGGCCGCGCACCTCCGGGTCGCCGTAGCCCAGCTCCTCGCCGTCGGCGATCCGGAACATCTCGCGGACCAGGTCGAGTCCGGTGACCTCCTCGGTGACCGGGTGCTCCACCTGCAGACGGGTGTTGACCTCCAGGAAGGAGATCGTGCCGTCCAGCGCCACCAGGAACTCGCAGGTCCCGGCGCCGACGTAGCCGGCCTCCTTGAGGATGGCCTTGGACGCCCGGTACAGCTCGGCGTTCTGCTCGGGGGTGAGGAACGGCGCGGGCGCCTCCTCGACGAGCTTCTGGTGCCGGCGCTGCAGCGAGCAGTCACGGGTGGAGACGACCACCACGTTGCCGTGCTGGTCGGCCAGGCACTGGGTCTCGACGTGGCGCGGGTTGTCCAGGTAACGCTCGACGAAGCACTCGCCGCGCCCGAAGGCGGCGACCGCCTCGCGCACCGCGGAGTCGTACAGCTCCGGGATCTCCTCCAGCGTGCGGGCGACCTTCAGGCCGCGGCCGCCGCCGCCGAAGGCCGCCTTGATGGCGACCGGCAGGCCGTGCTCCTGGGCGAAGGCGACGACCTCGTCGGCGCCCGAGACCGGGTCCGGCGTACCGGCCACCAGCGGGGCACCGGCGCGCTGCGCCACGTGCCGGGCGGTGACCTTGTCACCGAGGTCGCGGATGGCCTGCGGCGGCGGGCCGATCCAGGTGAGGCCCGCGTCGAGGACGGCCTGGGCGAAGTCGGCGTTCTCCGACAGGAAGCCGTAGCCGGGGTGGACGGCGTCCGCGCCCGAGTCGGCGGCGGCCTTCAGCACCTTGGCGATGTCCAGGTAACTGGTGCCGGGGGTGTCGCCGCCCAGCGCGTAAGCCTCGTCGGCCGCGCGGACGTGCAGCGCATCCCGGTCCGGCTCGGCGTAGACGGCGACGCTGGCGATACCGGCGTCCGAGCAGGCACGGGCGACGCGGACGGCGATTTCCCCGCGGTTGGCGATGAGCACCTTGCGCACTGTGGCTCCCTTCTTGAACCTGGTCGAGTTTATGGATTTCTGGGCGGTACCGGCGAGTAGCCCCAGGTTGTGAACTATCCCACACGCAGGGTGATGTATTCCGGGAGCCGGTCCGCGGTCGGACGGGGGTCCTTGCAGGTGGCCGCGGGTACCGAGGTCCGCACGCGGTCCGTGCGGACGGTGACGGGGCGGCGTGGCGAAGCGGTGGCCTTGGCCACACTCAGCCGGTGGGGGCCGGGGCGGGCGGCCTTTCGAGCGCCCGGGCGGTCACGTCGGCGGCGAGCTCCACCACGTCCGGCCCGTACGCCTTGGGGTTGACGACCCTCAGGACGAGCGCGAAGGTGCCGTTCTCGCCGTACCGACGGGCGAGCCGGCGGTGGTTGGCGACCAGGTACCGGACGGCGGCGTGGTTGGAGACCGCGGTCTGCCCGGCGACCAGGAAGGCGGGCCGCCCGTCGGGCGAGGGGTGCAGCCGGGCGAGCAGGGCGTAGGCCCGGCCGCCGGAGGGCTCGGACCCGGGCTCGTACCGGTACTCCTCGCCGCCCACCGTCAGCGACAGCTCCGGGGCGCTGCCGCCCACGTCCTTGAAGGCCACCCCGGGCAGCCAGGAGGCCAGGTGGGCCGCCGTCCGGTCGTTGCTGGACGGGCCGCCGAGGCAGAACTCGGCCTTGTGGCCCAGTCCCTGGCGGACGTCCTCGTGGGCGACCAGGTCGGCCTGGGCCCCGCACTCCTTGACCAGCGCGGCCAACTCCATCAGGGCGAACACGTCGTTGCGCGAGACGCTCTTGCCGCTGGCCGAGGCGGTGTGCCGGTTCACCACCAGCAGGCACTCGCCGCCGGCCGGCATGCCGAAGAACGCGCGGACCCGCTCCAGTCGCCGTCTTCGCCGCAGGTTCTGCGCCAGCCAGCCCAGCCCGGCGCTGATCGCGCTGGCCACCAGACCCAGCAGCACGTTGAGCAGACTGTCGGTCATCCGCTCGCCCTCCTCCCCGTTGGAACGGCGGTCAGCCTAGCCGGGGTGTCGGACCGCAACCATGGACGGTCTCCACAGCCACTCCCGGCGCACATCGGGTGACCTGCACAACGGCCGGACGGCCGGGGGGTGCTACGGCAGTGCGGGCTGGCGCCCCGATGGGGTACGGCAGTTCGGGTGCGGAGGAGGCGGGACCCGCCGACGGCGGGCCGGCGGGGCGGGATGCCGTCAGGCCCAGAGGTCGGTGATGCGGACGCCGAGGTCGGCCAGCAGCGAGCGCAGCAGCGGCAGCGAGAGTCCGATGACGTTGCCCGGGTCGCCGTCGATGCCCTCGACGAACGGCGCGGAGCGGCCGTCCAGGGTGAACGCGCCGGCGACGTGGAGCGGCTCGCCGGAGGCGACGTAGGCGGCGATCTCGGCGTCGTCCGGGGTGCCGAAGCGGACGGTGGTGGAGGCGGTGGCCGAGGCCTGCTCGCCGGTGACGGTGTCGATCACGCAGTGCCCGGTGCGCAGCACGCCGGCGCGGCCGCGCATGGACTGCCAGCGGGCCAGCGCCTCGGTGGCGTCGGCGGGCTTGCCGAGCGCCTGTCCGTCCAGCTCCAGCACGGAGTCGCAGCCGATCACCAGCTCGCCGCCGGTCAGCTCGGCGGCGACGGCCTTGGCCTTGGCCTCGGCGAGGACGAGCGCGAGCTCGGCGGGGGTGGCGGCGGTGATCGCGTCCTCGTCGACCCCGCTGACCACCACGCGCGGGTCGAGGCCCGCCTGGCGCAGCAGCCCGAGGCGGGCGGGGGAGGCGGAGGCGAGGACGAGGGCGCGGCGGTCGGTCATGCCCACCAGAGTAGGGGGTGGCGGTGTCCGCCGGTCAGGTGAAGAAGCGGGCCACCATCAGCAGGACGGAGCCCACCAACACGATGGCGGCCAGCACCCGGCCGGCCCGCTGCATCCGCTCCTGCATCTGCCGGGTCTCGGGGGAGGGTTCGTCGCGTGGATCTGACCAGAGCACGCCTCCAGGGTGCGCCGCGCCGGGTGCCGCCCGCCTGAGTACGCGTACTCAGGTTTCCCGCGGCCCGGGGCGGGGCCCGGCAGTGCACGGAGTGGGAAGTCGGCCGGGCCGACTTCCCACTCCGCGGGTGGTGCGTGGGCGCAGGCTCAGCCGGCCCAGCCCGAGGTGCGCCAGACGTTGACGCCGGGGCGCGGGGTGGCCCGCAGCCGGCGGGCGCGGTCGTTCCAGGGGGAGTCCGGGCCGGCGCCGGCGCGGCGGGCCGCCTCGGCGGCGGCCTGCGCGGCGGCGGCCCGGGACTGGACCACCGCCAGGACGGTGGCCAGCTCCTCGGGGGTCGGCTGCCCGTGCAGCACGTGGATCGGGGCCATGGCTCAATCCTCTCGCGACGGCCGCTGCTGGGTGGGGGCGGTCACAGCGGGATGTTGCCGTGCTTCTTGGGCGGCAGCACCTCGCGCTTGCCGCGCAGCGCCCGCAGGCCGCGGACGATGTGCCGGCGGGTCTCGCTCGGCGCGATGACGGCGTCCACGTAGCCGCGTTCGGCCGCCAGGTACGGGTTGAGCAGGGTGTCCTCGTAGGAGGCGATCAGCTCGGCCCGCTTCTCCTCGACGTTGCCGGCGGCGTCCGCCTCGGCGATCTCGCGCCGGTGCAGGATGTTGACCGCGCCCTGCGCGCCCATGACGGCGATCTGCGCGGTCGGCCAGGCGAGGTTGAGGTCGGCGCCCAGGTGCTTGGAGCCCATGACGTCGTACGCGCCGCCGAAGGCCTTGCGGGTGATCACGGTGATCAGCGGCACGGTGGCCTCGGCGTAGGCGTAGATCAGCTTGGCGCCGCGGCGGATGATGCCGTCCCACTCCTGCTCGGTGCCGGGCAGGAAGCCGGGCACGTCGACGAAGGTCAGCACCGGGATGTTGAAGGAGTCGCAGGTGCGGATGAACCGCGCGGCCTTCTCGCTGGCGGCGATGTCCAGGCAGCCGGCCAGGTCCATCGGCTGGTTGCCGACGATGCCGACCGAGTGGCCCTCGACCCGGCCGAAGCCGGTGATGATGTTGCCGGCGTACAGCGGCTGGGTCTCCAGGAACTCGCCGTCGTCCAGGACGTGCTCGATCACCTTGTGCATGTCGTACGGCTGGTTCGCCGAGTCCGGCACCAGGGTGTCGAGTTCGAGGTCCTCGTCGGTGACCGAGAGGTCCGCCTCCTCGGGGAAGGAGGGCGCGTCGGAGAGGTTGTTGGACGGCAGGTACGAGAGCAGGCTCTTGACGTACTCGACCGCCTCCTTCTCGTCCGTGGCCAGGTAGTGCGCGTTGCCGGACTTGGTGTTGTGGGTCCGCGCGCCGCCCAGCTCCTCCATGCCGACGTCCTCGCCGGTGACGGTCTTGATGACGTCCGGGCCGGTGATGAACATGTGCGAGGTCTGGTCGGCCATCACCACGAAGTCGGTGATCGCGGGGGAGTAGACCGCGCCGCCCGCGCAGGGGCCCATGATCAGCGAGATCTGCGGGATCACCCCGGAGGCGTGCACGTTGCGGCGGAAGATCTCGCCGTACAGGCCGAGCGAGACCACGCCCTCCTGGATCCGGGCGCCGCCGGAGTCGTTGATGCCGATGACCGGGCAGCCGGTCTTCAGCGCGAAGTCCATCACCTTGACGATCTTCTCGCCGAAGACCTCGCCGAGCGAGCCGCCGAAGACGGTGAAGTCCTGGGCGAAGACCGCGACCTGGCGGCCGTCGACGGTGCCGTAGCCGGTGACGACGCCGTCGCCGTACGGGCGGTTCTTCTCCTGCCCGAAGTTGGTCGAGCGGTGCCGGGCGAACTCGTCGAACTCGACGAAGGAGTCCTCGTCCAGCAGCTCCACCACGCGCTCGCGGGCCGTCAGCTTGCCCTTGGCGTGCTGCTTCTCCACGGCCTTGGCGGAGCCGGAGTGCACCGCCTCGTCGATCCTGCGGCGCAGGTCGGCGAGCTTTCCGGCAGTGGTGTGGGGGTCGTACGGCGCCTCGGTCATCCGGTGGGCTCTCCCTGATCCATGGGCCGCGACCTGTTGAGTGCTGCGCGGACCGGAAGGGGGACCGCGCACGAGGGCAGGGCGGCGCAACGAACTACCGTTGAGTAGCGTAGCCAGCACGGAGGGCCAGACGTAATGGCCTGCCGTTATGGTCAGCGACACAGTGTGTTAACGCGCGTTCTGCGGGACGATGGGGCGGACTACGCCGTCCTGGGCGCGTCCGGCAATCCCCGACACACCGCCCGACAACGCCTAGGCTCGGGACCATGACCGAACCCGTCACCCCCCGCCGCAGTGGACTGCGCGGCTTCGGCCACGCCGGGCCGTCGCCCTGGACCGATCTGGACCGGCCCCCGCTGGACGCCGCGGCGCTCCGGCACGACCTGGTGGTGCCGGGCGGGCTCTGGACCTCGCTGGACGTCGTCACCGAGACCGGCTCCACCAACAGCGACCTGGCCGCACGGGCCAGGGAGGGTGCGCCGCAGGGCGCCGTCCTGGTCGCCGAGCAGCAGAACGCCGGCCGCGGGCGGCTGGAGCGGCAGTGGACGGCCCCGGCCCGCTCCGGTCTCTTCCTCTCCGTACTGCTTCGCCCGGACGGGGTACCCGTCGAGAGGTACGGCTGGTTGCCGATCCTGGTCGGCGTCGCCGCGGCCAGCACGCTGAACCGGGTCGCCGAGGTCGAGGTCGGCCTGAAGTGGCCCAACGACCTCCAGGTCGAGATCGCCGGCGCGGAGCGCAAGATCGGCGGCATCCTCACCGAGCTCGGCGGCGGCGCGGTCGTGGCCGGCCTCGGCCTCAACGTCTCGCTGCGCGAGGCCGAGCTGCCCGTCCCCACGGCCGGCTCGCTCGCGCTGGCCGGCGCCGCGGTGACCGACCGGTCCATCCTGCTGCGCGCCCTGCTGCGCGAGTTCGCCGGGCTGTACGAGGAGTGGACGGCCGCCGCGGGCGACCCGCAGGCCAGCGGCCTGCTGCCGGCCTACCTGGACCGCTGCACCACGCTGGGCCGCCAGGTCAGGGTGCACCTGCCGGGTGACCAGGAGCTGCTGGGCGAGGCGGTGGCGGTGGACGGCGACGGCCGGCTGGTGGTCCGCACGCCCGACGGCGCCCGGCGGGCGGTGGGCGCGGGGGACGTCGTCCACGTGCGCCCGGAGCCGCGCTGAACGGCACTCTTCACCTCCCCTTGACCCGGGCGGATGCCCCGGATCGCGGGATTCCGTGCGAATATTCCACCTGGCAGGAGTGTGAGGCGCGCCACTGCCCGCGGGCGGCGGGCGCGCCCGGACAGGCAGGACACGAGGCAAGTGCGGCAACCGCACGGGGACGGACCGGTGGCAGAGGACGGCAGCAAGGGCGGAACGGCGGGCACCCACGACCAGACGGTCGCGCTCGACCTCGAACGCCTGATCCTGGACGCGCCGCGCCGCTACACCCCGTACCAGGCCGCGCGCGCCGCCGACGTCCCGATGGAGCTGGCCACCAGGTTCTGGCGGGCGATGGGCTTCCCCGACATCGGGCAGTCCCGGGCCCTCACCGACGGCGACGTGATCGCGCTGCGCCGACTGGCCGGCCTGGTGGAGTCCGGACTGCTGAGCGAGTCGATGGCGATCCAGGTGGCGCGCTCCACCGGGCAGACCACCGCCCGGCTGGCCGGCTGGCAGATGGACACCTTCCTGGAGAACCTCACCCAGTCCGTCGAGCCCGGGCTGACCCGGGCCGAGGTGGCGTACCCGCTCGTCGAGCTGCTGCTGCCGGAGCTGGAGCAGTTCCTGGTCTACGTCTGGCGCCGGCAGCTGGCCGCCGTCACCGGCCGGGTGGTGCAGGCCGCCGAGGACACCGAGATCACCAGCGGCCGGCTGGCGGTGGGCTTCGCCGACCTGGTCGGCTTCACCCGGCTCTCCCGCCGGCTGGAGGAGGAGGAGCTCGGCGAGCTGGTCGAGACCTTCGAGAACACGTGCTCCGACCTGATCGCCGGCCAGGGCGGCCGGGTGATCAAGACCCTCGGTGACGAGATCCTCTACGTCTCCGAGGACCCGGTGACCGCCGCCGAGATCGCGCTCGGCCTGATCGAGGCGCTGGCCGAGGACGACACCATCCCGGCCCTGCGGGTCGGGATGGCGTTCGGCACCGTCACCTCGCGGATGGGCGACGTCTTCGGCACCACCGTCAACCTGGCCAGCCGGCTCACCTCCATCGCGCCCAAGGACGCGGTACTGATCGACGGCGAGTTCGCCATCGCGCTGGAGCAGAACGGCAGCGTCGCGCCGGCCGATGCGGACGGTCCCGGGCTCGCCGACGCGCTGTCGGCGGCCGCGGGGATGCCGGCCTCCGGCCTGCCGGTGCCGGGCCCGGACTCCGGGCACCGCTTCAACCTCCAGCCGATGTGGCGCCGTCCGGTGCGCGGGCTCGGACTGGTCGAGCCCTGGCTGCTGTCGCGGCGGCTGCGCACGGAGTAGTCCGCGCGTCGCCCGCGCCCGGCGCGGGACGTGCGCGCCCGGCGCGCACGGGCCCGCGTGCGCAGGGCCGCCCGGGGCGGGCGGCCGCGGCCCGGCGCCCCGGCGGCAGGGCGTACGCCGGCGTACGTGGTGGAACGGTGGCCGAACGGTGGAAACCCGTCCAGTGCCATGGATCGATCCCGGCAAACGGGGCATAACCCAACGAAACCGCCATAGTCTTGGTGCAAGCGGATGCGAGCGGTACGGCCCCGGCGCGGTCCGAGCCCCCGGTGGTGGCTGCAGGCCCGGGCGGGGAGCGGGCGGCCCCGGTGGGCGGCGCTGCGGGGGACCGAGCAGGACCGGGCACAGGGAACGAGGCGAGCCGGTGAGCAGTGAGGCGACCATGGCGGACCGCGGCTGCGACGGCGACCGGTCGCACGAGCCGCCCGCCGCCCCCGACCTGCGGCTGAAGTCCGTGGTCGAGCTCGCCCAGGACATGTCGGCCGCGCTCACCCCCCTGGAGGCCGTCCGGGCCGCCGCCGCCCGCGCCACCGCGGCGCTCGGCGCGTCCATGGCCGCCGTCTCGGTCTGGGACCGGGAGTCCGGCCGGCTGCGGGTGCTGGTCAACCACGGCGCGCTGGCCCCGGGGGAGGAGGAGCTGCCGGAGGACGAGTCCTACCCGGTCGCCGACTTCCCCGAGATCGTCACCTACCTGGAGGAGCGCTGGACCACCGGTCGGCTGCCGCGCGCCTGGGTGCAGACGGCCGAGGACTCCGAGCCGCACGCCGGACACTCGCACCCGACCGCCGGCGCGTACTGCCAGGAGCGCGCCGCGGCGCTGCGCCGGCGCGGGCGGGCCTGCTGCGTGGTCGCGCCGATCGTGCTGCACGGCCAGGCCTGGGGCGAGCTCTATCTGGCCCGGATCGTCGGGATGCCCGAGTTCACCGAGGCGGACGCCGACTACGCCACCCTGCTGGCGGCCCAGATCTCGGCCGGCCTGGCGCAGACCGAGCGCCTCGCCGACCTGCGCAAGCTCGCCTTCTCCGACCCGCTGACCGGCCTGGCCAACCGGCGCGCGGTGGACGCCCGGCTGGAGGGCGCGCTGGAGGCGCACAACCGGGACAACACCGTCGTCTCGCTGGTGGTCTGCGACGTCAACGGCCTCAAGCGGGTCAACGACCAGCTCGGCCACGAGATGGGCGACCGGCTGCTGGAGCGCTTCGCCCACCAGCTCTCGCTGGCCGCCGCCCGGCTGCCCGGCAGCCTGGCCGCCCGGCTCGGCGGCGACGAGTTCTGCCTGCTGGTCGAGGGTCAGAAGGCGGACGAGGTGGTCGCCGTCGCCGAGGAGCTGTGCGCGCGGGCGCTGGCGCTGGCCGAGGGCGAGGGGGTGGCCTGCGGGGTGGCCTCCACCGGGGACTCGATCGGCCCGGTCACCACCCCCGACCGGCTGTTCCGGCTCGCCGACGCCGCCCAGTACCGGGCCAAGGCCGCCCGCTCGGCCCACCCCGTGGTGGCCGGGCGCAGCCACGGCCCCGGCTTCGCCCCCGACCCGACCGTGCTGCTCGCCGACGCCGCCGACCCGCACCACCGGGCCGACGCCCGGGGCCGCAGCGGCCGGGCCGGCGCCGGCGACCGGCGCCGGTTCCGCGGAGCGGCGCACAGCGCCGACCCGGGCCAGCTGCTCACCGCGGTGCTGGCCGCGCTCGACCGGCACGGCGAGGCCCGCTCGGTCCACCCGGCCGACACCATCGGCAAGCTGGTGGTGGTCGCGGAGACCTCGGCCCGGCTGCTGGACGCGGTCGGCTGGTGGGTGTCGTACGTCCCGCCCGGTTCGCCGCTGATGCGCACCGTCCAGCACGCCGTGTACCGGATGACCAGCGGTCCGAGCAGCTCGCGCGCGGAGACCCAGCGGGCGCAGATCGAGGCCCCGGACGCGGTCTTCGACCTGCGGCACTACCCGCTGACCCGGGAGGCGGTCCGCGGCGGCGCCTTCGCGCTGCGAGCGGGCGCGGCCGGGAACGACCCGGCGGAGGAGGCCGTGCTGGTGGTCTCCGGCTACCGCGGGATGCTCGCGGCCGGCGGCCAGAACCCGGCGGGCGGCTGGCTGGTGGAGCTGTTCGCCGACGACGCCACCCTGCCGCTCGGCCAGGTCGCCTCGGCGCTCCGCGCCCTGGTCTCGGTCGCCCTCGCCGGCCCCTCCTCCGCACCGCCGGCCTGACCGCCGCGCCGGGCTCCCGTCCGGTCGGTGCACGGCCCGGCCGGGTTGTGTCGGTTCGGTGACCAGGAGGTTCCGAGCGGGTCGCGGTCCGGGGCGGACCTTGCCGGAGGGCTGGGCGGGGAGGGGTGGGCGTGGGATGGTGTTCGGCGGTCGGCCGGCCACGGGGGCCGGACCGGATGGGGGTTCACACCATGCGTGCTCGTCTGACGGGCCTTGTCCTCTCCGCGGTGCTCGCGTTCGGCGGCACCGCGCTCGCCGCCGCTCCGGCGGTCCAGGCCGCGCCGCGCGCGGCCGCGGTCGGCGCCGCCCCGGCCGGATCGACCCAGGCGGGCACCGCCGCCGCGGGCGCGCAGGCGGCCCCGGTCGCCGGGGTGGCCGCCGACCGGCACGACACCACCCGGCTGGCCGCCTCCAAGGACAAGTCCAAGAAGAAGAAGTCGAAGGGCCTCGGCAAGCTGCTCGGCGTGATCATCGGCGTCGTGGTGGTGCTGGTGGTGATCGCCGTGATCATCGCGGTGGTCGTCATGCTCCGCCGCCGCAACCGTCAGTGAGTCTTCCGGCGTTCCCTGCGGCGTCGTTGCGCCGACCGTGGTTTGATGACCGGTTGGGGCTCGGGCGTGCGGGTCCTGGCCGCCATGCCGCTCCAGAACCGCTGCAGGTCCTTGCCCGTCGTGCCCTGCCAGGGGGCGCGTTTGCGGGCGAGGGCGTAGAACGACCCGCGGCGCCAGCGCACCAGTGCCTGCTGTTGGAGACAGAAGACCTCGGTCAGCTCCGCGCGGGGCAGCTCGCCCTTCGGAGGGTAGGGGCACAGCTCGAACGGGCAGTCACGAGGACAGGTGCTGCCGGGTTCGGCGTTCTCGACCCTGCCGACGGTGTGGCTCGGCTGGAGCGGTGCGCGGTCGTCTGTCAGGCAGGGCGGCAGGGAGTTGCGACGGGCACGCTCAAGCCGACGCTCCACCTCGTCCGGCTCGCCGCAGCGCTCGGCGAGGTTGAGCAGCAGGAGGGCGTCGGCGAGTAGCTGCTGGGCTCGCGGATCGAGCGTGCTCCAGCCGACCGACGGCGGGATCCAGAGGTTGTGCTGGCGGTAGAAGTGCGGATCGCCCGGATCGGAGCCGACCTTCTCCATCGCCCCCTTCTCGTCGATCCAGATGTACTGCTCGGGGCGCCCGGTCTCCAACGCCAGGACCGCGAGGTGGGCGGCGCGGGCCACGAAGGGGTGCAGACGCTCGCGGGTGTCGTGGGGGCTCTGGTCCTCCGGCCGGCGGTCGGCGGGGGCACGTTCGCTGCCGGCCAGGCGGAGCCAGCGCTGCACGGCCGCCCGTGGGGCGTCGGCGATCGGCGGGGACTTCTCGTCGCCACCGGCTTCGTGCTCGTCGTCGGAGGCCCGGCTGGAGCGGTCGGGCAGCTCCCAGAGGCAGAGCGCGTGGATCAGGGTGAGCTGGGAGAACCAGAATCGCGACCGCGCGAGCATGGTCTCGGCCTGGGCGATGAGGAAGCCACGGGTCTCGTTGTTCGTGTGGGGGTGGCGCAGCCGGCGGTTGGCCGCGCTCTTGAACCCCTGGGCCAGGGCGACCTCGAAGGAGAGCGGCAGGTCGGCACGGCTGCGGGGGCCCGCCGGGTCGAGGTGGTCGAGCCAGGCGCTCAGCCGTTCCTGGGCGTCCGCCCGGCGCTCGATGCTGACCGACCCCACGAGCATGGGGATCAGCCAGGCCCGGGTCGCGTACTCGCGCCAGATGGTCTGTTTGGCCTCGTAGGCACGGTTGACCTCGTTCGTGTACGTCTGGCGGCGTTGCCTCGGATCTCCGCCCCGGCCGACCGATGCATCACTGGCCGCGTGTTCGCGTTCGCGTTCCTCCTCCATCTTCTGCTGGTACGCCACCAGCGGGTCCAAGTGCTCCGCGTCGTGCTTGCGGACCAGTTCGCGGACCGCGTGGAAGGCCGGATCGCCGCCCGCGCCGATCTCCTGGGTGATGGCCAGCCGCAGGGCGTAGGACCGTTCCTTGATCGCGATCTCGAAGAACTGCTCGTAGGCGGGTGCCACGTCGGTCGGCCAGAGGTGGACCTCCTGGAGGCGGGTGATCTCGCGAAGGACCTCGCCGAAGCGGTGGACCAGCCGTTCCCTGGCCTCGTCGAGGGTCCGGTGGTCCTGCGAGTCGATCTCCAGCCACCTGTCGTTGATCTGCTCCGTGATGCTGCGGTGCTCGCTGATACTCGCCGTGGGGCGGGCCTGCTGTGCGTGCAGGTCCACCTCCAGGGCCGCTGCGAACAGGTCGAGGGCTTTGGGGTCGGTCCGCACCTTCGCCGCCGCGGCGAGCTCCGAGGCGCACCGCGCGATCTGCTCCGCGGCGTCGCGGCCGCCCGCCGCCCGCAGCGCCAGGGCAATGAGCAGCTCCCGCCCCAGTTGGTCGCTGCGGAAGGCCTCCTTGACCGCGAACCAGAGCTTGTCGAGGTATCGCGAGCCGAGGTAGGCCTGGACGATGCTGTGCGGGAAACGTACCCGTTCGCCGCGCGTCTCGACCAGGCCGAGCAGTTCACCCCGGGTGGCGTGGAGGGCGAGGACGCTCTCGCAGTCCGGGTCGGTCACGGAGTTGTTCAGGTCCGCCAGCGTCCGCCGGAGGACGCGCGCCGGGTTTCGCCCGCTCGGTCCGCCCAGCAGGTCCGCGAAGTCCACCTCCAGGCGGTCACCGAGCAAGCCCAGGGCGGCGAGCATCGAGATCACGTCGACGGTGGCCTGTCGTTCCTGCCTGGTCAGGGCGACCTCGTCGCGCAGATGGCCGTCGACGAGAGCGGTCTCCCAGCTGCTCAGCAGTCGCAACCGCAGCTTCGAGCGGTCGCAGCTGCGCGTGTCGAGCTGGCTCCCTGCCCTGCCCTTGTCGAGGTGGGCCAGGAGGTGCTGCCGGCTCAGCTGTCGGGCGATCTCCATGTACAGCGGCGACTCGCTGACCATGGCCGTCTCGACGATCCAGTCCAACCGCTTTTCGTCGGGCTGGGGATCGTCGCGGGCAAGAAAGTCGAGCGCGGCCTCTTCGGAGAGCGGTTCCAGGTCGATGATCGAGGCCGCGGTCGCCTCCAGCGGCGCGTGCGGCCGGGAGGCGATGACCAGGGGGAGGTTCTGCCGCTTGGCCTTCTTGATGGCGTTCCGGATGGCGTTGTCCCGGTCGCCGCTGTTGCCGTTCGAAGCCAGGGCCTCCTCCAGGCCGTCCGCGAGGACGACGGCCTGGCCGTCCTCGCAGAGCTGCCGCCAGACCTTGGCGGTCTGCTCGGAGGAGAGGAGGCCGCCGGGGTCGGCCTCCTCGGCGAACCGCTTCCGCGCGAGTTCGCGGAAGTCCAGGTCGGCGCCGTCCTTGCCGACGTCGCGGAGCCGGACCGGCACGGGGACGCGGTGTTGCTGCGCCAGCATGTGGGTGAGCTGGACGAGCACGGCGGTCTTGCCGGCGCCGACGCTGCCGACCAGCACGTACGGGCGGCGGGCGGCGCGGTCCTCCAGCGAGCGGCAGATGACCTCGCAGAGCTGCTCCCGGCCGACGACCTGGTCCACGGCCGTGTGGGCACTGGGCACCAGTTTGTGCGGCGTGCGCCGGGCCTTGCGGATGATCGGCCCACGGATCTTCTGCCTCCGGTAGACCAGGAAGACAAAGGCCGCGAGGGCCAGCGAAAGGAAGGGCGTGACGAATCCGAGCAGGACACCGCAGGCTCCGCTCTCGCTGCAGCGGCTCTCGAACCACCCTTTGCTGCCGCGGGCGAAGACGTACGCGGACCAGCCGATGAAGGCGAGGAACGCGAGGGCCGGTATCGAGGTGAGCCGCTTCCGCCAGGACGGCCAGGTGGCCGGGTAGCGGACCTTGACCACCTTGCGGCGGGCCAGCCAGCGCAGGTAGTGGACGCGTAAGGCGCGCCGGGTCCGTTCGGCGGCCCGTCGGACGGTGCGGCGCGGGCGGACCAGGCGGGGCGCCTTGCGCGGATCGACCTTGCCCCCCGGCCCCCCGGGTTCGCGCGTCTCGCTGGTCATGGCGTTCACGGCATTCGAAGGAGCGGGAGTCGGCGCGGCGTACTTTGTGTGCGAATCACTCGGGTTCGGCTGCTTCGAAAGTGCGTCTCTATTATCGAATCATCATGCGGAAGGTTTGGGAAGGCTGCGTGCGGGGCGCCGCGGTGTTCCGCCGTCAGGGCTCGAGCGCGCTCAGGGTCGCCTCCACGAGGCGGTCCGCGTAGGCGTGGTCGAGCGGGCCGAGGCCGTGCAGCCAGCGGTAGTACATCGGGCCGTAGAGCAGCTCGACGGCGAGGTCGAGGTCGGCGTCGGCGGGGATCAGCCCGGCCGCGCGGGCGGCCCGCAGGCGTGCGCGGGTGACCTCCAGCAGCGGGTCGAGCAGCCGCTCGCGGTACTCGCGCAGCAGGTCCGGGTCGTTGAGGACCTCCGCGGTGAGGGCGCGGCCGGTGCGGTCGAACGCCGGGTCGGCCAGCTCGTCGGCGGTGGCGCGCAGCACCGCCCGCAGGTCGGCGGCGAGGTCGCCGGTGTCGGGGAGGTCGAGGCCGCCGCCGGTGTCCCGGTTGGCGGCCAGGAAGGCGTCGAAGACCACCGCGCCCTTGGAGGGCCACCAGCGGTAGATGGTCTGCTTGCCGACGCCGGCGCGGGCGGCGATCTTCTCGATGGTGAGCTTGCCGAAGCCCACCTCGGCGACCAGCTCGGCGGCGGCGGTGAGGATCGCGGCGCGGCTCTGCTCGTTGCGGCGGGTCGGGTCGGGAGCGGTGTGACGGGCCATGGGGTCATCGTACCCGCTTGGCGAGACGGAACGTATCGTCTTGACGCGATCCGATCCGGAGCGCATGCTGATGGACGTTCAGTGTGGCGAGACGAATCGTCTCGTCTCGCTTGGCTCCGTCACGTCACCGAACCAGGAGGTCCGCATGACCCGCTCCGCGCACATCGCCGTGGTCTCGATCCCGGCCCACGGCCACGTCAACCCGAGCCTCGCCGTGATCACCGAACTGGTCGCCCGCGGCCACCGGGTGAGCTACGTCAACGACCCGTCCTTCGCCGCGGCGGTCGAGTCCACCGGGGCGACCCTGGTGCCGTACCCGACCGCGCTGCCCCTGGAGGACGACTCCCAGGTCTGGCTGCAGGATCCGGTGGGGATCCAGAACCTCTTCCTGGACGACGCCGTGGCAATGACCCCGGTGGTCCGCAAGCTCTTCGCCGAGGACCGGCCCGACCTGCTGCTGTACGACATCGCCGGGTTCGCCGGTCGGGCGGTGGCCGAGGCGCACGGCGTGCCGGCCGTCCAGCTGTCGCCGGCGTTCGTCGCCTGGGACGGCTACGAGCAGGACCTCGCCGAGATGATCGACGCGATCCGCAACGGCCCCGGCGGGGCCGCGCACTACCGGCGGTTCGCCGACTGGCTGGCCGCCACCGGCGCCGCCGAGCGGGACGTCGACGCTTTCAAGGGCCGCCCGGAGAAGGCGATCGCGCTCGTCCCGCGCGCCCTGCAGCCCAACGCCGACCGGGTGGACCCCGAGCGGTACACCTTCGTCGGTCCGTGTGCCGGCGACCGCTCGCACCAGGGCGACTGGCGGCGGCCGGGCGCTGCCACGGGGGACGCCCCTGGCGAAGGGCGCGGGAGGGTGCTGCTGGTCTCGCTCGGCTCGGCCTTCACCCACCAGCCGGCCTTCTACCGGGAGTGCCTGAAGGCCTTCGGCGACCTGCCCGGGTGGCACGTCGTGCTGCAGGTGGGCCGGCACACCGACCCGGCCGAGCTGGGCGAGGTGCCGGCCAACGTGGAGGTGTACCGGTGGGTGCCGCAGGTGGCCGTCCTGGCGCAGGCGGACGCCTTCGTGACCCACGCGGGCATGGGCGGTGCGAGTGAGGGGCTGCAGGCTGGCGTGCCGATGATCGCGGTGCCGCAGGCCGTCGACCAGTTCTCCAATGCGGACCGGCTGGTGGAGCTGGGTGTCGCCCGCCGCCTGGACACCGGGCAGGCCACCGCGGAGGCGCTGCGCGAAGCGCTGTTCGCGCTGGTCGGCGACCCGGCGGTGGCCGCGCGGCTCGACGCGCTCCGGGTGGCGGCGCGGGCCGAGGGTGGCACGTCCCGGGCGGCGGACCTCGTCGAGGCGGCGCTGGCCTGAGGTCCCGGCGTGGCCTCCCCGGGCCGGGCGCGGGGGTGCGGCCGGCCCGCTCGGGAGCCCTTCCGTCGGGCCGGTCGGGTGGTGAGGTGCGGCCGGATGGCCCCGGACGGTTGTCATATCTCCATTCACCTGATGAGATGGTGTATATGGATATGCACAGTGCTGCGGCCCCCCACGCGCCGCTCGTCCAGGTCGGCAAGGCCGACGTCAGCGCCGAGGACGTGCTGGCCGTCGCCCGTGGCAACGCCAAGGTCGAGCTCGGCCCCGACGCGCTCTCCGAGATGGCGACCGCGCGCGCCCGGATCGACGCCCTCGCGGCCGAGCCGCGCCCGGTCTACGGTGTCTCGACCGGTTTCGGCGCGCTCGCCGTGCGCCACATCAGCCCCGAGCTTCGCGCCCAGCTGCAGCGCTCGCTGGTGCGCTCGCACGCCGCCGGCATGGGCCCCGCCGTCGAGCGCGAGGTGGTCCGCGCGCTGATGTTCCTTCGGATGAAGACGCTGGCCTCCGGCCGGACCGGCGTGCGCCCGGTGGTCGCCCAGACCATGGCCGCCATCCTCAACGCCGACATCACCCCGGTGGTCCGCGAGTTCGGCTCGCTCGGCTGCTCCGGCGACCTCGCGCCGCTGTCGCACTGCGCGCTGGTGCTGATGGGCGAGGGCGTGGCGACCGGCCCGGACGGCGTCGAGCGGCCCGCCGGCGAGCTGCTCGCCGAGGCCGGCATCGAGCCGGTCGAGCTGCTGGAGAAGGAGGGCCTGGCCCTCATCAACGGCACCGACGGCATGCTCGGCATGCTGGTCATGGCCATCGCCGACCTGTCGCGGCTCTTCACCACCGCCGACATCACCGCCGCGATGACCCTGGAGGCGCTGCTCGGCTCCGACAAGGTGCTCGCCCCCGAGCTGCACGCCCCGATCCGCCCGCACCCGGGCCAGGCGCTGTCCGCGGCCAACATGCTCGCCGTCCTCAAGGACTCCGGCCTCACCGGCCACCACCAGGACGACGCGCCGCGGGTCCAGGACGCCTACTCCATCCGCTGCGCCCCGCAGGTGGCCGGCGCCGGCCGCGACACGCTCGCCCACGCCGCCCTGGTCGCCTCCCGCGAGCTGGCCGCCTCGGTCGACAACCCGGTGGTGCTGCCGGACGGCCGGGTCGAGTCCAACGGCAACTTCCACGGCGCCCCGGTCGCCTACGTGCTGGACTTCCTCGCGATCGCCGCCGCCGACCTCGGCTCGATCTCCGAGCGTCGCACCGACCGGCTGCTCGACAAGGCCCGCTCGCACGGCCTGCCGGCCTTCCTGGCCGACGACCCGGGCGTGGACTCCGGTCTGATGATCGCCCAGTACACCCAGGCCGCGCTGGTCAGCGAGAACAAGCGCCTCGCCGTCCCGGCCTCGGTCGACTCGATCCCGTCCTCCGCGATGCAGGAGGACCACGTCTCGATGGGCTGGTCCGCCGCCCGCAAGCTGCGCCAGGCGGTCGACAACCTCGGCCGGGTGCTGGCCGTCGAGCTGACCGCCGCCGCCCGCGCGCTGGAGATCCGTCAGCAGGCCGAGTCCGGCGGCCGGGTCGCGCCCGCCACCGCGGCCGCGATGGCCGCGGCCCGGGAGGCCGGGGTCGGCGGGGCCGGCCGGGACCGCTTCCTCTCGCCGGACCTGGAGGCCGCCGCCGCGCTGGTCGCGTCCGGTGAGCTGATCCGGGCGGTCGAGCAGGTCACCGGCCCGCTGGCCTGACCCCCGGTGCCGTGGGAGCGGGTGGGACTCAGTCCCACTCGCTCCCGGACCGCTTCTCGCCGCGCTCGCCCCGCCGGTCGCCAAGTGCGGCGGCGATGTTGACCCCGACGATGCCGGTCCAGCACACCACCAGGCCCATGAAGCCGGTGAAACCGTTGGTCCCGCCGTTGGTGGCGATGGCCGTCAGCGGGATGCCCAGGACCAACGAGACCAGCGGCAGCTTCGAGTTGGCGCGGCCGAACCCGCGGCGACGGGCGAGGTGGGCCGGCCCGTAGTCGTCCATCCGCTCGGCGACCCGGCGCTCCACCCGGGAGTCGACGCGGGCGTCCAGCCGGGCGTCGAGCCGGGTCAGGAACGAGTCGACCAGCTCGGACTCGTACTCCTTGCCCAGCTCCTTGCGGGCCTGCAGAGTGGCGTCGAGGTCGCGCCTCAGGTCGTCCTGGCGAGTGTCCATGAGGTCAAGCCTGGCCCCCCGGTACCCCGCGGGTCCATCGGTTCGCACGGTAATCGGGGCAGGCTCAGGGGGAAATCAGGGTTACCCCGAGGGCGGCTCCCGCGGCGGTTCCCAAGCCGGCTCCGAGGCCGGTTCCGGAGCCGCCCCGCCCGCGGTCGCCGCGCCGCCCCGGCCGGCGGGGTCGTCCCACCGGACGTCCCGCTGGACGAGACGTCTTTGCCAGTCGCGACGTGCTGCTGCACAGTCGTCGTCCGAACAGCTCGCACCCGGAGGTATCGCTGATGACCGCCACCGACGAAACCGGCACCGTCGGCCCCTCCGCCCGGCTGCTCCAGCTCTTCGAGGGGCACCGGCTGACCCCCACCCAGCGGCGGATCGCCCACTCGCTGGTCCGGCACGCCAACGAGGCGCCGTTCCTCTCCAGCGTCGAGGTGGCCGAACTCGCCGGCGTCAGCCAGCCCTCCGTCACCCGCTTCGCGGTCGCCCTCGGCTACGACGGCTACCCGGCGCTGCGCAAGCAGCTGCGCGAGCTGGGCGCCGGCGAGCCGGTGGCACCGGAGACCCCGGACGACGCGGTGCGCAACGAGCACCAGCAGGCCGTGCTCGCCGAGATCGAGCACCTGCGCCACCTCGCCGAGCTGCTGGCCGACCCCGAGCCGATCATCCGCGCCGCCCGGCTGCTGGCGGCCTCCCGGCCGCTGCCGGTGCTCGGCCTGCGGGCCGCCTCGGCGCAGGCCCGCGGGTTCGCCTACTTCGCCGCCAAGGTGCACCCGGACATCCGGCTGCTCGACGAGGGCGGCAGCATGCTGGCCGACCGCCTCGAACAGGCCTCGGCGGCCGGTGCCACCGCGCTGCTCTGCTTCGCGCTGCCGCGCTACCCGCGCGAGCTGATGGACGCCCTGGCGGTGGCCCGGGAGTGCGGGCTGACGGTGCTGACCGTCGCCGACAGCGCCTTCGCGCCGGTGGCCAAGCTCTCCGACCTGATGCTCCCGGCCGCCGTCGGCACCGGGCTGGTCTTCGACACCGCCTGCGCACCGATGATGCTCGGCCGGGTGCTGCTGCAGACCATGTGCGACGAACTCCCCGGTGCGGAGGCCCGGCTGGAGGCGATCGAGCAGTCGGCGGCGGCCCGCGGGCTGTTCTTGGAGTGAGCGGGGCCCGGAATGAGCGGCGCGGCCCCGGGCGGAGCGCGGCCCGGCCCCGGGCGGGCCTTGAGCGACCGCGCCCGGGAACCCGGCCGATCAGGCGGCGAGCGCCTGCCGGAGCCGGCCCAGGGTGGCGCGCATACCGATCCGGTTGGCCTGGGCCCGCCGCTCGGGGGCGACCCCGGTGAAGACCTTGCCGAGCAGCTCGGCGAACGGCGCGCCCCGCCCGGTGCGCAGGTCCCGCCAGTACTCGGTGACGGTCGTGCCGCCGTCGCCGTCCGGCTCGAAGCGGTAGCCCCACTCGGCGATCGGCAGCCCGAACGAGTCCACCCGGAAGGCGAATTCGCGGTCCTGGTCGGCCACCGTGACCCGGGAGGTGGTGAACCAGACATAGAGCCCGCGGCGGTTGAAGCCGACGAAGCGCTCACCCCTGCGCAGCGGGCCGCGGCGCGCCCACACCGCGCGGCACTCCGGGCTCCACTCGCCCATCCGGCGCACCTCGCTGACGGCGCGGTACACGGCCGCCGGCGCGGCGGCCATGCTGATGCTCTCCTCGACACTCCACTCGCGGCCCATCCCGGCCCCTCCCCGTTCGCATGCCGACGCTCGTCGATCCGTCAGCGACCGTACCTCCAGGTTGCCGATCCGCCCAGAGCGGGCATCACTTCCGGTAGGGGGTGCCCTCATGCGCGTGATCCACGAGATGAAGTTCGTCGGCCGGCTCGCCTCCGGCGCCGACGAGTGGTCCTGCCCGGCCTGCGGACGCCGCGTCACCCTGCGCCGCCTGCCCGAACCCGAACTCACCGTCCTCGACCCGGGCGACGAGACCGCCGTCCACGTCGGCGTCATCGAGCCCGACGCGCGCGCGGCCGCGGCGGCCGACAAGTACGGCCTCGGCCCGGTCCAGGAGGTCCCCCGCCCGCCCCGTCCCGCCGCCCCGGCCGTGCCGGACGAGGAGGACCGCCGCTGGCTCGCCGAGATGGGCATCGACTGGGACGGCGGCGCGGCGGCCTGAGGGCCGCGGGGTGCGGCGCCGCGCGTGGTGTCGGAGGCGCGCGGTGCTGGGGTGTGCGGTGTCGGGGGCGTGCGGTGGGGCGCGCCGTCGCGTCCTCCGATCGTCGGCGCTGGGCCGAGTGGCTGGTGTTCGCCTGATTCAGGGTAGCGCTCGGGGATCCGGCGCACCGGCGCTGATCGGATGGGTCCGGGGTCTGGTCGCGGGCTGATTGTTTGGATATATTCAGCCAGACCAAGACTGAATGAATTCATCCGCAGGGAGGCCAGGACATGGTGCAGCAGCAGACGAGCGGACCGCGCGAGGTGCGTGCGGCGCGGGGGACGGGGCTCACGACGCAGGGGTGGCAGCAGGAGGCGGCCCTGCGGATGCTCATGAACAACCTCGACCCCGAGGTGGCCGAGCACCCGTCGAAGCTCGTCGTCTACGGCGGCACCGGCAAGGCCGCGCGGGACTGGCGCTCCTTCGACGCCATGGTGAAGACGCTGCAGGGCCTGAAGCAGGACGAGACCATGCTGGTCCAGTCCGGCCGCCCGGTCGGCGTGATGCAGACCCACGAGTGGGCGCCGCGCGTGCTGATCGCCAACTCCAACTTGGTCGGCGACTGGGCCAACTGGGAGGAGTTCCGCCGGCTGGAGAGCCTCGGGCTCACCATGTACGGCCAGATGACCGCCGGGTCGTGGATCTACATCGGCACCCAGGGCATCCTCCAGGGCACCTACGAGACCTTCGCCGCCGTCGCCAACAAGCGCTTCAACGGGACCCTGGAGGGGACGATCACCCTCACCGCGGGCCTCGGCGGGATGGGCGGGGCCCAGCCGCTCGCCGTCACCATGAACGGCGGCGTGGCGATCTGCATCGACTGCGACCCGTCCCGGATCGCCCGCCGGATCGAGCACCGCTACCTGGACGTCGAGGCCAAGAACCTCTCCCACGCCCTGGAGCTGGCCACCGCCGCGCGCGACAAGAAGCAGCCGCTCTCCATCGGCCTGCTGGGCAACGCCGCCGAGCTGTTCCCGCAGCTGCTCGCGATGGACGCGCCGATCGACATCGTCACCGACCAGACCAGCGCCCACGACCCGCTGAGCTACCTGCCGATCGGCGTCGCCTTCGACGACATGGCCACCTACGCGGCCGAGAAGCCGGCCGAGTTCACCCAGCGCTCGCGTGAGTCGATGGCCAAGCACGTCGAGGCCATGGTCGGCTTCCAGGACCGCGGCGCCGAGGTGTTCGACTACGGCAACTCGATCCGCGGCGAGGCCCAGCTGGCCGGCTACGACCGCGCCTTCGCCTTCCCCGGCTTCGTCCCCGCCTACATCCGCCCGCTCTTCTGCGAGGGCAAGGGCCCGTTCCGGTGGGCGGCGCTCTCCGGCGACCCGCAGGACATCCACAAGACCGACAAGGCCGTGCTCGACCTCTTCCCGGAGAACGAGTCGCTGCACCGCTGGATCAAGATGGCCCAGGAGAAGGTGCACTTCCAGGGCCTGCCCGCGCGCATCTGCTGGCTCGGCTACGGCGAGCGCGACAAGGCCGGCGAGCGCTTCAACGACATGGTCGCCTCCGGCGAGCTCTCCGCCCCGATCGTGATCGGCCGCGACCACCTGGACTGCGGCTCGGTCGCCTCCCCCTACCGGGAGACCGAGGCGATGCTGGACGGCTCCGACGCGATCGCCGACTGGCCGCTGCTCAACGCCATGGTCAACGTCGCCTCCGGCGCCTCCTGGGTCTCCATCCACCACGGCGGCGGCGTCGGCATCGGCCGCTCGATCCACGCCGGCCAGGTCACGGTGGCCGACGGCACGCCGCTGGCCGGCGAGAAGATCCGCCGGGTGCTCACCAACGACCCCGGCATGGGCGTCATCCGGCACGTCGACGCCGGCTACGACCGGGCCGACGAGGTCGCCGCCGAGCGCGGGGTGCGCATCCCGATGGGTGAGCTGTGAGCGACTCCTTCCTGGAGATGTGGGCGGAGCTGCTCCCCGTGGGCCGCTCCGCCTCCTCCGGCGGCTACCGCCGCTTCGCCTGGAACTCCGCGGACGCCGAGTGCCGGGCCTGGTTCGAGGAGCAGGCCCGCAAGCGCGGCCTGGCCTACGAGCTGGACCGCAACGGCAACCAGTGGGCCTGGCTGGGCGACCCGCAGGGCGAGGGTGCGGTCGTCACCGGCTCGCACCTGGACTCCGTCCCGGACGGCGGCGCCTACGACGGCCCGCTCGGCGTGGTCTCCTCCTTCGCCGCGCTGGACGAACTGCGCTCGCGCGGAACCGAGTTCACCAAGCCACTGGCGATCGTCAACTTCGGCGACGAGGAGGGCGCCCGGTTCGGCGTGGCCTGCATCGGCTCCCGGCTGACCGCCGGCGTGCTCGGCCGGGAGGCCGCGTACGAGCTGCGCGACGCCGACGGCGTCCGGCTGCCCGACGCGATGGAACGGGCCGGCTACGACCCCGCGGCCATCGGCGCGGACGGCGACCGGCTGGCCCGGATCGGCGCCTTCGTCGAGCTGCACGTCGAGCAGGGCCGCTACCTGGCCGAGGACCAGCCGGTCGGCGTGGCGAGCGCGATCTGGCCGCACGGCCGCTGGCGGTTCGACTTCCACGGCGAGGCCAACCACGCCGGCACCACCCGGATCGAGGACCGCCGCGACCCGATGCTCACCTACGCCAACACCGTGCTCTCGGCCCGGAAGAAGGCGAAGCTGGCGGGCGCCCTGGCCACCTTCGGCAAGGTCGCGGTGGAGCCCAACGGCACCAACGCGATCGCCTCCCTGGTCCGCGGCTGGCTGGACTCCCGGGCCGCCGACGAGGCGACGCTCACCGCCCTGGTCGAGGAGATCGAGCGGGCCGCGTACGAGCGCGGCGAGCGCGACGGCGTCCGGGTCGAGCTGACCCGCGAGTCCTACACCCCGGTGGTGGACTTCGACGGCCCGCTGCGCGACCGCCTGGCCCGGCGGCTGGACCGGAACGGGGCGCCCGGCGGCGTGCCGATCCTGCCGACCGGCGCGGGACACGACGCCGGAATCCTGGCATCGGCGATCCCGACCGCCATGCTGTTCGTACGGAACCCGAGCGGCGTCTCGCACTCCCCGGCCGAGCACGCCGAGACCGCCGACTGCCTGGCCGGGGTCGCCGCGCTCGCCGACGTACTGGAGGACCTGGCGTGTCAGTAACCTACTGGGCGCAGTACGCCTGGCTGCCCCACGTCAACGGGCCGGTGGTCGAGCAGGACGTGCTGATCGCCACCGGGACCGGCGGCAAGATCGCCAAGGTGACGCCGGACAGCGGGCCCTGCCCGCCCGGCGCGGTCCGGCTGGACGGGCTGCTGCTGCCCGGCCAGGCCAACGCCCACTCGCACGCCTTCCACCGGGCGCTGCGCGGCAACGTCCAGGTCGGCTCCGGCACCTTCTGGACCTGGCGCGACACCATGTACCGGTTCGCCACCGCGCTGGACCCGGACAGCTACCTGGCGCTCGCCACCGCCGTCTACGCCGAGATGGCGCTCGCCGGCGTCACCGCGGTCGGGGAGTTCCACTACCTGCACCACGCGCCCGGCGGCGCCCGCTACGACGACCCGAACGCGATGGGCGAGGCGCTGATCGAGGCGGCCGCCCGGGCCGGCATCCGGATCACCCTGCTGGACACCTGCTACCTCTCCTCCGGCTTCGGCGCCGAGCCGACCAAGCCGCAGCGCCGGTTCAGCGACGGCGACGCCGACGCCTGGGCCGAACGCGCCGCGGCGCTGCGCCCGCGCGAGCACGCCCGGATCGGCGCGGCGATCCACTCGGTCCGGGCCGTGCCCGCCGAGCAGCTCGGCACCGTCGCGCACTGGGCGTCGATGCGCAAGACCCCGCTGCACGTCCACCTCTCCGAGCAGACCGCCGAGAACGACGCCTGCCTCACCGCGCACGGCGTCACCCCGACCCGGCTGCTCGCCGACCACGGCGCGCTCGGCCCGCGCACCTCCGCGGTGCACGCCACCCACCTCACGGAGGAGGACATCAAGCTCCTCACCGACTCCTCCACCACCATCTGCATGTGCCCCACCACCGAGCGGGACCTCGCGGACGGCATCGGCCCGGCCCGCCAACTGGCCTCGGCCGGCTGCCCGGTGACGCTCGGCAGCGACAGCCACGCCGTCATCGACCCGTTCGAGGAGGCCCGCGCGCTGGAGCTGGACGAGCGGCTGCGCACCCGCACCCGCGGCCACTGGACGGCCAACGCGCTGCTGCGCGCCGGCACCGAGGACGGGCACGCCTCGCTCGGCTGGCCGGAGGCCGGGCGGATCGAGGCCGGCTCGCTGGCCGACTTCACCGTGATCGCGCTGGACTCCGTGCGCACCGCCGGGCCGCCCTCCCGGCTCGGCGCCGAGATCGCGGTCTTCGCCGCCTCGGCCGCCGACGTGCGGCACCTGGTGGTCGGCGGCCGGCACGTGGTCAAGGACGGCGTGCACCAGCTGGTGCCGGACGTCCCGGGCGCGCTGCACTCCTCGATCGCGGCGCTGAGCTGCTGAGAGATCCCGTTGACCCCCGGGGCGGGGCGGGCACCGGGCCCGTCCCGCCCCTCGTCCATCCCGAAAGGCCTGACGTGAGCACCCCCAGCACCCCCAAGAGCGACGGCATGCCGAGCACCCTGATCACCGGCATCGGCAGCCTGGTCACCAACGACCCCGCGCAGGGCACCGGGCCGCTGGGCCTGCTCACCGACGCGGCCGTGGTGGTGGACGGCGGCACGATCGCCTGGGTCGGCCCGGCCGCCGAGGCACCCGCCGCCGACGAGCGGTTCGACGCGGCGGGGCGGGCGCTGCTGCCGGGCTTCGTCGACTCGCACGCCCACCTGGTGTTCGCGGGCGACCGCACCGCCGAGTTCAACGCCCGGATGTCCGGCCAGTCGTACACCGCCGGCGGCATCCGCACCACGGTGGCCGCCACCCGGGCCGCGAGCGACGCCGAGCTGGACGCCAACCTGGCCCGGTTCGTCCGCGAGGCGCTGCGCCAGGGGACGACCTCGATCGAGTGCAAGTCCGGCTACGGGCTGACCGTGCCGGACGAGGCGCGGGCGCTGCGGATCGCCTCCTCGTACACCCCCGAGACCACCTACCTCGGCGCCCACGTGGTCGCGCCCGAGTACGCGGACGACCCGGCCGGGTACGTCGACCTGGTCACCGGCGAGATGCTGGACGCCTGCGCGCCGTACGCCCGCTGGGTGGACGTGTTCTGCGAGAACGGCGCCTTCGACGGGGACCAGGCGCGCGCGATCCTGACCGCCGGCGTCGAGCGCGGCCTCACCCCCCGGGTGCACGCCAACCAGCTCTCCTACGGTCCCGGCGTGCAGCTCGCCGTCGAGCTGGGCGCGGCCTCCGCGGACCACTGCACCCACCTGACCGACGAGGACGTGGCGGCGCTGGCCGGCTCGGCCACCGTGGCGACGCTGCTGCCCGGCGCGGAGTTCTCCACCCGCGCCGCCTACCCGGACGCGCGCCGGCTGCTCGATGCGGGCGCCGTGGTGGCGCTCTCGACCGACTGCAACCCGGGCTCCAGCTTCACCAGCTCGATGGCGTTCTGCATCGCGGTCGCGGTGCGGGAGATGGGGATGACGCCGGACGAGGCGGTCTGGGCGGCCACCGCGGGCGGCGCGCACGCGCTGCGGCGGACGGACGTCGGCACGGTGGCCGTGGGCGCCCGCGCCGACCTCCAGCTGCTGGAGGCGCCCTCGCACGTGCACCTCGCCTACCGGCCGGGGGTGCCGCTGACGGCGGCCGTCTGGCGGGCGGGCGTGCGCGAGGTCTGACCGACGCACCGCGGGGAGCCCCCGCGCCCTCACCTGGGCGCGGGGGCTCCTCCCGTTCGGGCGGGGCCTCCGGTCGGGGCCCTCGGTCGGGATCGCGGACGGAGCCCCGGGCGGCGCCGGCGTCAGGCGAGGCCGAGCGAGCGCTTCAGGAAGTCCAGCTGGTGGTGGTGCAGGTTCTCCGCCACCGCCTCGTCGGTGGGCGTGTGGGTGGTGCCGCTCAGCGGCAGCACCTCGTGCGGGCGCCCGGCCGCCAGCAGGGCTCCGGAGAACCGCAGGGCGTGGACGGGGAACACGTTGTCGTCGGCGAGGCCGTGGACCAGCAGCAGCGGGCGGCGCAGCCGCGGCGCGTCGTCGATCAGCGAGCAGGCGTCGTAGCGCTCGGGGTACTCGTCGGGGTGGCCGAGGAACCGCTCCTGCCAGTGGGTGTCGTAGAGCCGCTGGTCGGTGGGGGCGGCCCCGGCGACGGCGGCGTGGAAGACGTCCGGCCGCCGCAGGACGGCGAGTGCGGCGAGGTAGCCGCCGTAGGACCAGCCGCGGATCGCCACCCGGTCGAGGTCGAGCAGCCCGGGCCGGAGCCGGGCGGCCTCGTGCAGCCCCTCGACCTGGTCCTCCAGGGCCGGGGTGGCCTTGTCCCCGAAGATCTCCTTGTCCCAGCGCGGCCCGCGACCGGGGGTGCCGCGGCCGTCGACGGCCAGCACGGCGAAGCCCTGGTCGGCGAACCACTGCGAGACCAGCTCCGGCCAGCCGCCGCCGGTGGTGACCTTCTGCAGCGCCGGCCCGCCGTACGGGTCGAGCAGGACGGGCAGCGGCCCGTCCCCGGGGCGGTGGCCGGTGGGCCGGAACAGCGCGGCGCACAGCCCGCGCGGGCCGAGCCGGAGCAGCTCCGGCCGGGCGGTGAGGACGGGCGCCTGCGCGAACGAGGCCAGCGGGAGCGCCGGGCGGCCCTCGGACAGGACGGTGGTCCGGCCGGCCGGGGCGCCGGCGGCCCGGGTGGTGAGCACGAGCGTGCCGCCGCGCCGCACACCGGTGTGCAGGCCGGGCCCCTCGCTCAGCCGGCGCAGGCCGGCGGCGGGCTCGTACAGCCAGAGGTGGGTCTCGGTGGGCTCCTCGGTGGCGGTGAACAGCACCTGCTCGCCCTCGGTCCCGAGCACCGCGCGCAGCTGCAGCCCGGCCGGGGTGACGGGCTGGCCGGCCACGGTGAGGTGGCGGGTCCCCCCGCGGTCGGCGGAGCCGACCGGCGCCCCGGAGGCCGTCCGGACCGGCAGGCCGGGGACCAGCTCGACCCAGTGCTCGTCGCGCTGCTCGGCCAGGGCGCTCGTGCCGCCGTCCGGGGCGATCGCCAGGGTGCGGACGGTGCGCTGGTCGCGGCTCTGCACGGCGGCGTACGGGCCGTGGTCGTCCCAGCCGGCGGCGGTGAGGTACTCGTAGCCGGCCCGGTCCCAGCGGACCTCGGTGCGGGCCCCGGGGCGGTCCGGGTCGAGGGGGAGCAGCCAGAGCGAGACGTCGGCGTTGGCGGTGCCGGCCAGCGGGTAGCGGACCGTCCGCGGCCGGCGCTGCGGCTCGGCCGGGTCGGCGAGGTGGAGGCGGCTCAGCGGGCGGTCGTCGACCCGGGTGGCGAGCAGCGCGGTGCCGTCCGGGGACCACCAGTGGCCGCGGGTGCGGTACATCGACTCGGCGGCGACGTGCTCGGCCGTGCCGTACGCCACCTCCTCGTGCTCGGGCTCGGCGAGGGCCCGGTCGCCGCGGCCGTCGGTGCCGACCACGCGCAGGGCGCCGCCGCCGACGTAGGCGATCCGCCGGCCGGCCCGGTCGAGGCGCGGGTCGTACACCGGGGCGGCGGTGGGGACGGGGCGGACGGTGCCGTCGGCGGTGTCCACGAGCCAGAGCGCGCCGTGGAGCGCGAAGACGGCGAGCCGGCCGGTTCCGTCGGTGCCGAAGGCGGTGATGCCGGTGGTCAGCACCCGGGCGCGCTCACGGTGGATCCGCTCGGCCTCGGGGAGGGCGGCGTCGTCGGCGCCGAGCGCGGCGGGGTCGGCGAGCAGCCGCTCCGCGCCGGTGGCGGTGTCGAGCGCCCAGAGGCAGGAGACCGGGTCGTCGCCGGCCCGGCTGCGCAGGAAGAGCACGGTGCGGCCGTCGGCGGAGACGGCCGGCGCGGCGGGGGCGCCGAGGGTGAAGCGTCGGGTGCGGGCGAGCTGACGGGGGAGTGAGTCGGTCGGCATCCCGTCACCCTCGCACGGCCGGGGCCGGAGAGGCGGCCGGGGCCGGAAACGTGGTGGGGCCGGAAACGCGACCGGGGCCGCCGTGGATCTCAGGAATCCACGACGGCCCCGGGGCCGGTGCCAGGTCGGCTGGGCGTCAGTGCACGTCGCCCATCAGCTTCACGACCTTCTTGCGGTACATCGCCAGTGCGACGCCGGCCACGATGGCCATCGCACCCTGGAACGCGAAGTACCCGGTGGATCCGACCACCTCGTCGCCGAGGACGAGCTGGAAGATGGCCGCGACGCAGTCACCGGCGGTGACGGCGAGGAACCAGACACCCATCATCTGGCTGGCGTACTTCGCCGGGGCCAGCTTGGTGGTGACGGAGAGGCCGACCGGGGAGAGGGTCAGCTCACCGACGGTCTGGATCAGGTAGACCATGGCCAGCCAGAGCGGGGTGACCTTGGTGCCGCCCGAGGCGGCGGCCATCGCCAGCATCATGACCAGGAAGGAGCCGCCGATCATCAGCAGACCGAAGGCGAACTTCATGGTGGTGCTGGGGTTCTTGCTCCTGCGGGCCAGGGCCACCCACAGCCAGGCGAAGACCGGGGCCAGCGCCATGATGTACAGCGGGTTCAGCGACTGGAACCAGGTCGACGGGAAGTTGAACCCGAACAGCGTGGACGAGGTGTTCTCGTCCGCGAAGATGCTCAGCGTCGAGCCGGACTGGTCGTAGATCATCCAGAACACGGCGGCGGCGATGAAGAACCAGATGTAGCCGCTCATCCGGGACCGCTCGGTCTCGTCGAGGTCCTTGTCCCGCTTCACCTTGGCGAAGACGAAGACCGGGATCGCGATGCCCGCGATCGACAGCGGCCAGATCGCCCAGTTGATGGTGAAGTGGCCGGTCAGCGCGACGATCGCGTAGAAGACGGCGGCCAGGCCCAGCCAGATGCCGGCCTTCTTGAAGATCGCGCTCTTCTCGGCGGCCGAGATCGGCGAGGTCACCACGTCGCTCTTCGGGCTCAGGTGGCGGGTGCCCAGCAGGAACTGGGTCAGGCCGAGCGCCATGCCGATGCCGGCGAGCGCGAAGCCGAGGTGCCAGTTCACGCTCTGGCCGACGGTGCCGATGACCAGCGGGGCGGCGAAGGCACCGAGGTTGATGCCCATGTAGAAGATCGTGAAGCCGCCGTCGCGACGCGGGTCGTTCGGGCCGTCGTACAGGTGGCCGACCATCGTCGAGATGTTGGCCTTCAGCAGGCCGGAGCCGATCGCGATGAACGCCAGACCGACGAAGAACGACGCGCTCATCGGAACGGCCAGCAGGAAGTGGCCGATCATGATGATCACGCCGCCGACGGCGACGGTCTTGCGGGCACCGAGGAAGCGGTCCGCGATCCAGCCGCCCGGGAGGGCGAGCAGGTAGACCATCGCCGTGTACACGCTGTAGACGGCGGCGGCGACGGCCGCCTTCATGCCGAGGCCGCCCTCTGCGACGGAGGCCGTCATGTAGAGGACCAGCAGGGCGCGCATGCCGTAGTAGCTGAAGCGCTCCCACATCTCGCTCATGAAGAGAGTGGCGAGTCCACGGGGGTGCCCGAGGAAGGTCTTGCCGCTGGGAGAGGCCGGCTTGAGGCCGGCGTCCAGGGTCGTAGACGCCATGTGTAGGGGTTCCTTGCCTGACAGCGTCCGCCAAGGGGGGTGGAGGCGGACGTGGACGGAACCACTGTACGTGGCGATATTTGGCGCCATCGGCTGACAAAACGTGGCAATTAGGTATGCCGATGGTAAAGCCTGCGACAGGCTAACTTGTTCGATCCATGGTCTGGCCGCGGTAATTCCTTCGGATTGAAGATCGAAGCGCAGAATCTTCGCTGAACGCGCGGTCGGGGGTGGTCCGTTGAGCGGTGTTCGCCGTCCGTATAACGATCACGCTCTGTGAACTACCTCACAGCGACAACGGCCATACCCCGGCGGACTACCATCACCACATGACCTGTGTGCTGCTCGCCGAGGACGATCCGGCGATCTCCGAACCCCTCGCCCGGGCCCTGCGACGCGAGGGGTACGAGGTGCTCGTCCGCGAGGACGGCCCGACCGCGCTGGCCGCCGGGCTCACCGAGGAGGTCGACCTCGTCGTCCTCGACCTCGGGCTGCCGGAGATGGACGGCCTGGAGGTCTGCCGGCGCCTGCGCGCCGACGGCAAGAGCTGCCCCGTCCTGGTGCTCACCGCCCGGGCCGACGAGGTGGACACGGTGGTCGGCCTCGACGCGGGCGCCGACGACTACGTCACCAAGCCGTTCCGCCTCGCCGAGCTGCTGGCCCGGGTCCGGGCCCTGCTCCGGCGCGGCAACGTCGACCAGCTCACCACCGGCGCGCACGGGGTGAAGATCGACATCGAGTCGCACCGCGCCTGGCTCGGCGAGGAGGAGCTCACCCTCTCCGCCAAGGAGTTCGAGCTGCTGCGGGTGCTGGTCCGGGACGCCGGCCGGGTGGTCACCCGCGAGGAGATCATGCGCCAGGTCTGGGACACCACCTGGTGGACCTCCACCAAGACGCTGGACATGCACATCTCGTGGCTGCGCAAGAAGCTCGGCGACGACGCGGCCAACCCCCGGTACATCGCCACCGTGCGCGGGGTGGGTTTCCGGTTCGAGAAGAATTAGGGCTGATCCACAAGTCAGACCCTGGGTCCGGCCAGGGGCACCCGCCCCGGCCCGGGTCCACAGCACCACGGGGAGCGGCAGCGTGAAACGCCGGATGATCAACTCGCTGCTGGGCGTCGTCCTGGTGGTCGTCGTCGTGTTCTGCGTGCCGCTCGCCCTGGTCGAGAAGCGCACCATCGTCAACGCCGCCCAGGACCGCGTGGACGCCGCGGCCGTCCGGGTGCTCGCCCTGGTGGAGAACCGGCTCGCGGCCGGCGAGCCGGTCACCGGCGACAAGTTCGCCAACCAGGTGACCGACGGCCAGTACGTCGAGGTGGACATCCCCGGTCAGCCGATCGTCTCCAGCGGTACCCAGCCCGACGGGGACCACGTGCTGAAGGCCGTCGAGCAGGGCGCCAGCGGCGAGACCGTCACCGTGGAACAGTCCCGGGCCGCGGTCGACCACGAGATCGCCAACATGCTGCTGCTGCTCGGCGTGGTCGCCCTGCTCGCCGTCCAGGCCGCCGTCGCCCTCGCCGTCTGGCAGGCCAAACGGCTCGCCCGCCCGCTCACCGACCTCGCCGAGACCGCCGAGCGGCTCGGCTCCGGCGACCCCCGCCCCCGCGACCGCCGCTACGGCGTCCCCGAACTCGACCGGGTCGCCGAGGTCCTGGACGTCAGCGCCGAGCGGATCGCCCGGATGCTCACCGCCGAGCGGCGGCTCGCCGCCGACGCCTCGCACCAGCTGCGCACCCCGCTCACCGCGCTCTCGATGCGGCTGGAGGAGATCACCGCGCTCGCCGAGGAACCGGACACCGTCAAGGAGGAGGCGACCATCGCCCTCCAGCAGGTCGAACGGCTCACCGACGTCGTCCAGCGGCTGCTCACCACCCAGCGGGACCCTCGCAGCCCCACGGCGGTCGCCTTCGACCTCGACGACGTGATCAAGCAGCAGGTGGAGGAGTGGGGGCCGTCGCTCCGCGGCACCGGCCGGGTGCTCCAGGTGGAGGGCCTGCACGGCGTCACCGCAGTCGGCACCCCGGGCACGGTGGCGCAGGTGCTGGCCACCCTGATCGAGAACTCGCTGATGCACGGAGCCGGGACGATCACGCTGCGGGTGCGGCCGTCCGGGACGTCGGTGGTGGTCGAGGTACAGGACCAGGGCGCGGGGGTGCCGCCGGAGCTGGGCAACCGGGTCTTCGAACGCGCGGTCAGCGGTCGCAACTCGACCGGCATCGGGCTGGCCGTCGCCCGCGACCTGGCGGAGGCGGACGGCGGCCGGCTCGAACTGCTCTCACTGAAGCCGCCGGTGTTCGCGCTCTTCCTGGGGCGGAGCCGCAGGAACGACTAGCGGGGTCTGGGGCGGAGCCGCAGGAACGACTAGCGGGGTCTGGGGCGGAGCCGCAGGAACGACTAGCGGGGTCTGGGGCGGAGCCGCAGGAACGACCAGCGGGGTCCGGGGGAGCCGGACCGGATCAGCCCGGCATCATGCCCAGCTGCTTCATCAGGCCCATGACGTCCCACTGCCACCAGCCTTCCTGGATCATGCCGTCCTTGAAGCGGAAGGTGGTCGTCCCGCGTCCGACCACCGACTTGCCGGTGGACGGGACGCCCATGAAGGCGGCCTTCTGCGTGGCGTTCCAGGTCCAGCGGAGGGCGACCTCGTCGCCGTCGGCGAGCCGGCTCTCGATCGCGAAGCTGAAGTCGAAGGCGTTCACGTAGCCGCTGCAGCGCTCCTTGAACGCCGCCGCGCCGACCGCGTCGCCCTCGCTGCCGTAGTCGTGGTCGCGGTAGTCGGCGGCCATGCACTCGTCGATCACGCCGAGGTTGCCCTTGGCGAGCTCGTCGAGGACGCGGACGGCGACCGCCTTGTTGAACTGGGTGTCGCGGACCACGTCGAGGTCGGTGAAGGTCGGCGGCTCATCGCAGAGCGCCACCATCTCCCGGAAGATCCGGTCGGTCTCGGGCAGACTGGAGTTCCGCATCGCCTCCTCGTAGGAGGGGAACTCCACGATCTCCACGACGTGCTTGGTGTCGGCGCGGTCGGTGGCCACCACCGCGTGGCCGGCCGTCCGCCTGCCCCTGGTCTGCTCGGCCCACGTGTCCATGAGCCGGTTGAGGTCGTCCAACCGGTCGGTCTTGCAGTCGATGATCTGGACGAACGCCATGGCGAGCCTCCTGGGTAGCCCCCCTCGGCCTCGATCGTCCGCCGGCCGTGCTCACCCCCGGTAAGACCACTGTCCTCTCGTCCCGGTGGCCCGGGCAAGTGGACGCGGGTGCCTACTCGGCCTTGGCGTACCGGATCTCCTCGGTGGCCAGCATCAGTTCGGCCTGGGCGACCAGGCCGGGGGCCTCGCCCTCGGCGGCCTCCGGCTCCGGGACCGCCGTGAACACCCAGGTCCGGTACGAGACGAAGCGGAACACCGTGGCCACCGCGAGGCCGGCTACCTTCGCGGCCAGCTGCTCGAAGTGCGAGTCCAGGCCCAGGACGTAGACCGAGAAGCCCAGCACCCCGGTCTCGATCAGCATGCCGGCGCCGCTGAACAGCAGGAACAGCGTGATCTCGCGCTTGCGCGAGGCCGCATCGCGGTCCCGGTACAGCCAGTAGCGGTAGCCGAGGTAGTTGGTGGCGATGGCCACCAGCGTGGCGGCGATGTTCGACCGCAGCGAGGCCAGGTGGAGCCCGTTGATGCAGATCCAGAACACGGCGAAGTTGACCACCACGCCGCTCAGGCCGACGATGGCGAACTTCACCACCTCGCCCGACAGCCCGCGCAGCTTCTGCGCCAGCGAGGGGTTCGACGCCGTGGTCGTCGCCATACCGGGCTGCCTCCATGTACCTGCCGACGAGGGGGCCCGGAGCGGGTGCGCGGCTGACCCCTGGAGCCCTGCGTGCACACACATGATCTGACCGCGCGTAGCAGGACCTGGCGAACCAGGCTACCCGGTTCCGCCGATCGGCTCAGCCCCGAGGGCGCCAGGTTGACATCTACGCGCGTCCGCTCCCTCCGCCCCGCCGGTGGTTCCACCGCCCCCGACCGGCCCGGATATCCTGGGCCGCGTGACTTCCCCGGGCAATGCGAATTTTCCAGTGGTGGGCATGATCGGCGGTGGGCAGCTGGCCCGCATGGCACACCAGGCGGGCATCCCGCTCGGGGTCAGGTTCAAGCTCCTCGCCGACACGCCCCAGGACTCCGCCGCGCAGGTGGTCTCCGACGTCGTCCTCGGTGACTACCGCGATCTCGACACGCTCCGCCGCTTCGCGGCCGGCTGCGATGTCGTCACCTTCGACCACGAGCACGTGCCGACCGAGCACCTGCGGGCCCTGGAGGCCGACGGCATCGCCGTCCGCCCCGGCCCGGACGCGCTGGTCAACGCCCAGGACAAGGGCGTCATGCGGGCGCGGCTCGACGCCATCGGCGTCCCCTGCCCGCGGCACCGGATCGTCGCCGACCCGGCCGACGTCACCGCCTTCGCGAACGAGGGCTCCGGCTACCCGGTCGTGCTGAAGACCGTCCGCGGCGGCTACGACGGCAAGGGCGTCTGGGTCGTCGACGACGAGCAGCAGGCGCAGGCGCCGTTCCTGGCCGGCGTGCCGGTGCTGGCCGAGGAGAAGGTCGACTTCGTCCGCGAGCTGGCCGCCAACGTGGTCCGCTCGCCCAGCGGCCAGGCCGTCGCCTACCCGGTGGTGGAGAGCGTCCAGGAGAACGGCGTCTGCGCCGAGGTCACCGCGCCGGCGCCGGACCTCGACCCGGCCCTCTCCGACGAGGCCCAGCAGCTGGCCCTGCGGATCGCCGGCGACCTGGGCATCACCGGCCACCTCGCAGTCGAGCTGTTCCAGACCCGGGACGGCCGGATCCTGGTCAACGAGCTGGCCATGCGCCCGCACAACTCCGGGCACTGGAGCCAGGACGGCGCCGTCACCTCGCAGTTCGAGAACCACCTGCGGGCCGTGCTCGACCTGCCGCTCGGCGACCCCCGCCCGCGCGCCAAGTGGACCGTCATGGTCAACGTCCTCGGCGGCGACTACCCGGACATGTACCACGCCTTCCTGCACTGCATGGCCCGCGACCCGGGCCTGAAGATCCACATGTACGGGAAGGACGTGAAGCCCGGCCGCAAGGTCGGCCACGTCAACGTCTTCGGGGACGACCTCGACGACGTCCGCGAGCGCGCCCGTCACGCGGCCGCCTACCTGCGAGGAACGATCACCGAATGACCCACCCGTCGCCCGGCCACCACCCGCGTTCGAGCGCTGACGCGAGCACCCCCCTCGTCGGCATCGTGATGGGCTCGGACTCCGACTGGCCCGTCATGGAGGCCGCCGCCCAGGCCCTCGACGAGTTCGAGATCCCGTACGAGGTGGACGTCGTCTCCGCCCACCGGATGCCGCGCGAGATGGTCGCCTACGGCGAGAACGCCCACAAGCGCGGCCTGAAGGCGATCATCGCGGGCGCCGGCGGTGCCGCCCACCTGCCGGGCATGCTCGCCTCGGTCACCCCGCTGCCGGTCATCGGCGTGCCGGTGCCGCTGCGCTACCTGGACGGCATGGACAGCCTGCTGTCGATCGTCCAGATGCCGGCCGGCGTGCCGGTGGCGACCGTCTCGGTGGCGGGCGCGCGCAACGCGGGCCTGCTGGCGGTGCGGATGCTCGCCGCGTTCGACCCGGAGCTGACCGAGCGGATGACCGACTTCCAGGCCGAGCTGAACGGCCAGGCCACCGAGAAGGGCAAGAAGCTCAGGGCCAAGGTGGCGGGTTCCTCCTCCTTCGGCTTTGGAAAGTAGTCATATCGGATACAACAGCTCGTATGACCTCTGAGCTGCTGGATCCCTCCTCCGCCACCGCCCTGTTGGAGCGCGCCCGGGCTCTGCTCCGCGCCGCCCCCGTGGTCGACGGGCACAACGACCTGCCGTGGGCGATGCGCGAGCAGGTCGGCTACGACCTCGACGCGGTCGATCTGGCCGCCGACCAGAGCGCCCGCCTGCACACCGACCTCGCCCGCCTCACCGCGGGCGGGGTCGGCGCGCAGTTCTGGTCCGTCTACGTCCCCTCCCGGCTGGCCGGCGACCACGCGGTCAGCGCGACGCTGGAGCAGATCGACTTCGTCCGGGCGCTGGCCGAGCGCTTCCCCGACCGGCTCCGGCTCGCCCTCACCGCGGACGACATGGAGGCCGCCCGCGCCGAGGGCCGGATCGCCTCCCTGATGGGCGCCGAGGGCGGCCACTCCATCGACTGCTCGCTCGCCACCCTGCGGGCGCTGTACCGGCTCGGCGTCCGCTACCTGACGCTGACCCACAACGACAACACCCCGTGGGCCGACTCGGCCACCGACAAGCCGGCCGCCGGGGGGCTCACCGCCTTCGGCGAGGAGGTCGTCCGGGAGATGAACCGGCTCGGCATGCTGGTCGACCTCTCGCACGTCTCCGCCGACACCATGCGCGACGCGCTGCGCGTCACCGAGGCGCCGGTCGTCTTCTCGCACTCGTCCGCGCGGGCCGTCTGCGGCCACCCGCGCAACGTCCCGGACGACGTGCTCGCCGCGCTCGCCGGCAACGGCGGCGTGGCGATGGCCACCTTCGTGCCCAAGTTCATCCTGCCCGCCGCCATCGAGTGGACCGCCGCGGCGGACGAGAACATGCGCGCCCACGGCTTCGACCACCTCGACACCACCCCGGCCGCGATGGCCTGCCAGCGCGCCTTCGAGGTGGCCAACCCGCGCCCGGTCGCCACCCCGGCCACCGTCGCCGACCACCTCGACCACATGCGTGAGGTGGCCGGCGTCGACCACATCGGCATCGGCGGGGACTTCGACGGCACCGCCTTCCTCCCGGCCGGCCTGGACTCGGTGGCCGGCTACCCGAACCTGATCGCCGAGCTGCTGGGCCGCGGCTGGTCGGAGGCCGACCTCGCCAAGCTCACCTGGCACAACGCCGTCCGCGTCCTGCGCGACGCCGAGGCGGTCGCGGCCCGCCTGCGCACCGAGGGCCGCCGCCCGTCCATCGCCACCCTCGCCCGGCTCGACGGCTGAGACGGTCCGGCCCTGCCCCCACGCGGAGGGCAGGGCCGGGCGAACCGCCAGGGCCTCTCGTCAGGCCGGCGGGAGGAAGCGGAACTCCGGACCGTAGCGCTTGGTGGGGTCGTTGGGGAGCGGCTTCTCCATCAGGTCGCCGGCGGGCACGGCCAGGTCGAACATGCCGGCGATAGCCAGCTCCAGCTGATCGGCGGCATCCTCGCGGTCGTCCTTCTGCCAGGCCAGCTCCAGGGTGTGCAGCATCGTGCTGAAGGCCTGGTTGAAGTCGCCGATCAGCCGCTCCACCTCCGGGTCGGTAGGGGCGGTCGACGGGTCCGCGGCCCAGCCGCCGCGCGGGACCCTCGCCATCGGCCGGGCGGTCGGCAGCGGGATCTCGTCGCCGGCGAAGTCCCAGCAGGGCGGGTCCTCCCGGACCTTCACCAGCTTCCGGCCGCGGTGGATCTGCTCGAAGGTGTAGAAGTGGGCGAGTTCCCCCTTGACCCCCTCGAAGGGGTTGTCGGGGCTGAGCGAGGTGCCCTCCCCCTGTTCCTTGATGATCCGGATCGCCAGCTCGACGTCCTGGAGGGACGTCAGGGCGAACAGGCTGTTCCCCTTGCCGTGGTCCTCCAGGCTCCGGACCAGCTGCCGCCTGCCGGTGATCGGGAGTCCGGGCCGCCGGAACGCCCGCAGGATCGCGTCGTAGAAGGCGCCGATCGAGGGGAAGGTGTCGGCGGAACCGGCCGCGGGGCCGGTGGGGAGGTCGGTCGGCCGCTCGATCTCGGCGAACAGGCCGACCGCGTCCCGGGTGAGTCCGCCGAGGTGGACCGTCAGGTCCGGTCGCACCCCGCCGGGCAGCGGGCACGGGTAGGGCGGCACCACGGCGGCCGAGGCGAGGACCGGGGTGCCGCCGACGGTGGTGAGCATGTTGCAGGTGTGCCCCAGATGGGACATCTCGTCGAAGACGATCTCCTTGAGCATGCTGCGGACCTCGAAGTCCGACTCGGTGCTCGGGGTGAGCGACCAGAGGGCGCAGAGGTAGGGCGGCAGGGTGGAGAGCTCCAGCATGACGGCCTGCTGGAGCGAGTCGCGAAGCCACTCCTCGGAGCGGTCCGCCTCGGCCACGTCCATCAGCTCGATGATCGCGGTGCTCTCGTACTTGAGCCCGGCCAGGGTCATGGCGAGCCCCCTTTCGGTCGGCACGATCGGTTCGGGCCAACTGTTGGGGGCGCCGATGGCGGGGTGTACGAACCGGGGGCGTGTCGCGGCGTTTCGCCCCGAACGGTGGGTGTGCGCCGGCTCGCGTGCGCCGGTGGGGGCTCAGTCGAGCAGCGGGATCTCGATGGCGGGGCACTTGTCCATGACCATCGCCACCCCGGCGGCCGTCGTCCGGGCGTAGGCGTCCTCGTCCACCACGCCGAGCTGGAACCAGACCGCCTTCGCCCCGGCGGCCACCGCCTGGTCGGCGACCTCGCCGGCCAGCGCGCTGTTCACGAAAACGTCCACCACGTCGATCTCGAACGGGATCTCGGCGAGCGAGGCGTACCCCGGTTCGCCGAGCACCGTCTCGGCCTTGGGGTGCACCGGCACGATGCGCTTGCCGTGGCGCTGGAGCACCCTGGCGACGCCGTACGCGGCCCGGGCGGTGTTGTTGGACAGACCGACCACGGCCCAGGTTTCGCCCTTGGCCGTCAGGATGTCGCGGACCGTCGCGTCGTCTCCGTAGCTCGTCATGCCGGTGCCAACGAAGCACCCCGGTGGGGGATTCCCGCCCGTCGGGGGCGGGTGTGGCTCAGCTCGGGCGGCCGAGGGCCCGGTACGTCCAGCCGGCCGCCCGCCAGGCGTCGGCGTCCAGGGCGTTGCGGCCGTCGAGGAGGCGGCGCTCGGCGACGACCTCGCCCAGCACGGCCGGGTCCAGCTCGCGGAACTCCTGCCACTCGGTGAGGTGCAGCACGACGTGCGCCCCCTCGGCCGCCTCCAGCGCGGACTCGGCGTAGGCCAGGCCGGGGAACATCTTGCGGGCGTTGTCCGTCGCCTTCGGGTCGTACACCGTGACCTGGGCGCCCTGGAGCTGGATCTGGGCGGCCACGTTGAGCGCGGGGGAGTCCCGGATGTCGTCCGAGTTGGGCTTGAACGCGGCGCCGAGGACGGCCACCCGGCGGCCCAGGAAGCCGCCGTCGCACTGCTCGCGGGCCAGCTCGACCATCCGGGAGCGGCGGCGCATGTTGATCGAGTCGACCTCGCGCAGGAAGGTCAGCGCCTGGTCGGCGCCGAGCTCGCCGGCCCGGGCCATGAACGCGCGGATGTCCTTGGGCAGGCAGCCGCCGCCGAAGCCGAGGCCCGCGTTGAGGAACTTGCGGCCGATCCGCTCGTCGTAGCCGAGCGCGTCGGAGAGCAGCGTGACGTCCGCGCCGGCCGCCTCGCAGACCTCGGCCATCGCGTTGATGAACGAGATCTTGGTGGCGAGGAAGGAGTTGGCGGCGGCCTTGACCAGCTCGGCGGTGGCGAAGTCGGTGACCACGAACGGTACCCCGGCCGCGATCGGGTCCGCGTACACCTCGCGCAGCAGCTGCTCGGCGCGCTCGCTGCGGACGCCGACCACGATCCGGTCCGCGCGCAGGGTGTCCTGGACGGCGAAGCCCTCGCGCAGGAACTCCGGGTTCCAGGCGAGCTCGGCGCCCTCGCCGACCGGCGCCTGGGCGGCCAGCCGCTCGGCCAGCCGGCCGGCCGAACCGACCGGGACGGTGGACTTGCCGACCACCAGCACCGGGCGGGTCAGGTGCGGGGCGAGCGCGTCGATCGCGGCGTCCACGTAGGACATGTCGGCGGCGAACTCGCCCTTGCGCTGAGGGGTGTTGACGCAGATGAAGTGCACGTCGCCGAACTCCGCGGCCTCCTGGGCGGAGGTGGTGAAGCGCAGCCGCCCGGTCGAGCCCTCGTGGCCGGCCACGTGCTTGAGCAGCAGCTCGGACAGGCCCGGCTCGTACATCGGGACCCGGCCGGCGGTCAGCATGGCGATCTTGTCGGGGTCGATGTCCAGGCCCAGCACCTCGAAGCCGAACTCCGCCATGGCAGCGGCGTGGGTGGCGCCGAGGTAACCGGTGCCGATCACGGAGATGCGGAGGGTCACGGGTTCCCCTTTGCAGGATGTCGACCGGGGGGTCTGGTCGGCTGGACGGACAGGACGTGCGACCCCGATGCTATCCGCCGCTCCCTACCCGGCCCAGGCCGTCCCAGCAGGACCGATGATCCGGCCGACGGGGGCGCGGTTTCCGGCCGGGCGCCGGAGCTGTGCGGCGATCTGGCCGGAACCCCGGCGCGGCCGGTGTGACCGACGGCACAATGCGCGCATGGATCCGAACGCCGAACGCCAGAACGGGCCGCGGCGCCCGGACGAGCCGTCGCACGCCGAGGAGCCGGCGCGCCCGGAGGAGGCGGCCCACGCGGACGCGCCGGCGGACTCGGAGGCGGCCCACGCGGACGCGCCGGCGCACTCGGAGGCCTCCGCGCTCCCCGCGGAGTCCGCGCGCCCCGGAGCCGGCCTGAGCCTCTTCGAGCCGAGGGGCGGCGAGGACGCCGCCGTGGACGGCCCGGGGGAGGGCGACGGGCCGGAGCCGCCCGCCCGGCGCCGCCGCACCCGCCGCGTCCTGCTCTGGACGCTCTCCGCCCTGCTCGTGCTGGCCCTCGGCGCCGGCGGCACCGTGTACTGGGTGGCCCAGCACTACGCCTCCTCGGTCACCCGTATCCCGGACGCCTTCCCGACCGCACCGGAGTCCGCCCAGCCGCGGCCCGTCCCGGCGAGCGGCCTCAACCTGCTGCTGGTCGGCCTGGACGCCCGTTCCGACGTCCCGACCACCGGGAGCGCCGCCAAGGCCCCGGCCTGGCGGGCGGGGGCGGCCCGCAGCGACACCATGATGCTGCTGCACCTCTCCGAGGACCGCCGCAGTGCCTCCCTGGTCTCGCTGCCCCGCGACACCTGGGCGGACGTCCCGGGCCACGGCCGGGCCAAGCTGAACGCGGCCTACTCCTGGGGCGGCCCGGCGCTGATGACCGAGACCGTGCAGAACCTCACCGGCATCCGGATCGACCACCTCGCCGTGATCGACTGGAACGGCTTCCGCGCCCTCACCGACGCGGTCGGCGGGGTGGACATCACCGTGCCGCGCACCATCGAGGCGGTCGGCGAGGCCCGCGCCTGGGAGGCCGGCACCCACCACATGGACGGCGCGCAGGCCCTGCTGTACGTCCGCGAGCGCTACGGCCTGCCCGGCGGGGACCTCGACCGCACCAAGCGGCAGCAGAACTTCCTCCGCTCGCTGATGCTGCGGATCATGGACTCCGGCACCCTGACCAGCCCGTCGAAGCTCGGCGGCCTGCTGCAGTCGGTCGGCGAGGTGGTCAGCGTCGACGACCGGCTCTCCAACACCGATCTGTTCCAACTCGCCTGGAGCCTGCGCTCGCTGCGCCCGGACGACGTCCGGTTCATGAACGCGCCGTTCGGCGGGTTCGACACCAGGGACGGGCAGAGCGTGGTGCTGCTGGACGAGCGTGCGGCCGCGCAGCTCTGGGAGGCGATGCGCAACGACCGGATGCCGCAGTACTTCCGCGACCACCGGGCCGGCGACACCCTCGGCGCGGACGTCGACTGACCTAGGCAGCCGCAGGTCGGAGCCCTAGGATCTCTACTTAACGGTAACTAACCGGGACTTCACGGCACCATCCGAACTCGACGAGGCGGGCATCATGGCGGGCAGCGCAGGGGCGGCGGACTTCGATCTCTTCCGGATCTCCGAGGAGCACGAGATGCTCCGTGAGGCGGTGCGTTCGCTGGCCGAGGCGAAGATCGCTCCGTTCGCGGCGGAGGTGGACGAGCAGGGCCGGTTCCCGCAGGAGGCGTTGGACGCGTTGCAGGGCAATGATCTGCACGCGGTGCACGTGCCGGAGGAGTTCGGTGGTGCGGGGGCGGATGCGCTGGCGACGGTGATCGTGATCGAGGAGGTGGCGCGGGTGTGCGCCTCGTCGTCGTTGATCCCGGCGGTGAACAAGCTGGGGTCGCTGCCGGTGCAGTTGTCGGGGTCGGAGGAGTTGAAGGCGAAGTACCTGGGGGCGCTGGCCCGGGGTGAGGGGATGTTCTCGTACTGCCTGTCGGAGCCGGAGGCGGGTTCGGACGCGGCGGGGATGAAGACCCGGGCGGTGCGGGACGGGGACTTCTGGGTGCTGAACGGGGTGAAGCGCTGGATCACCAACGCCGGTGTGTCGGAGTTCTACACGGTGATGGCGGTGACGGATCCGGAGGCGCGGTCGAAGGGGATCTCGGCGTTCGTGGTGGAGAAGGGCGATGCGGGGGTGTCGTTCGGGGCTCCGGAGAAGAAGCTGGGGATCAAGGGGTCGCCGACGCGTGAGGTGTACTTCGACAATGTGCGGATTCCGGCGGACCGGATGATCGGTGCGGAGGGGACGGGGTTCGCGACGGCGATGCGGACGCTGGACCACACGCGGGTGACGATCGCGGCGCAGGCGTTGGGGATCGCGCAGGGGGCGTTGGACTACGCGAAGGGCTATGTGCGGGAGCGCAAGCAGTTCGGGAAGCCGATCGGGGACTTCCAGGGGGTGCAGTTCATGTTGGCGGACATGGCGATGAAGCTGGAGGCGGCGCGGCAGCTGACGTACGCGGCGGCGGCGAAGTCGCAGCGCGGGGACGGGGATCTGACGTTCTTCGGGGCGGCGGCGAAGTGCTTCGCGTCGGACGCGGCGATGGAGATCACGACGGACGCGGTGCAGCTGCTGGGCGGGTACGGGTACACCCGGGACTACCCGCTGGAGCGGATGATGCGGGACGCGAAGATCACGCAGATCTACGAGGGCACCAACCAGATCCAGCGCATCGTCATGGCCCGCAACCTGCCGTAAGGCGGCACCCGCCTGCTCCGGCGCGAACTGCGCTTCCGGCTCTTCCGGCCCCCGACCGCCCGTCCGCGGTCGGGGGCCGGCCGCGTTCCGGCCCGGGTCGGCCTTCGGGTGCCATTGGCGGAACCCTCCAAAGACTTCGCGTCCGAATCGGATGGCTGGCATGCCGGACCGATCGTCAGTTCCCTGGCAAGGTGGCGGAAGAGGCGAACAGCCGCCGGGCTCCCCCGTGCGGCGGGTTGTGCCTCGTTCACAAGCTCCAAACACCTCAGGGGGTTCGTTCGATGGGTGTCGACAACGGCGCTGTGCTGGTCACCGGGCTCGGGGCGACCACACCGCTCGGCGGGGACGCCGACTCGACCTGGGCGGCCATGCTGGCCGGGGAGTCGGGCATCGGCCCGATCGAGGAGGAGTGGGCCGCGGGGCTGCCGGTCCGGATCGCCGGGCGGCTCAGGGTCGAGCCGTCCGAGGTGATCGACCGGGTGCGGGCCCGCCGGCTGGACCGCTGCGAGCAGGTGGCGCTGATCGCCGCCCGGCAGGCCTGGGCCGACGCCGGGGCGCCCGGGGTGGAGCCGGAGCGGCTGGCCGTGGTGATTGGCACCGGCACCGGCGGCGCGCTCACCATGCTCGGGCAGGACGACGTGCTGGAGGCGTCCGGCGTGCGGAAGGTCTCCCCGCACACGGTGCCGATGCTGATGGCCAACGGGCCGGCCGCGTGGGTCTCCATCGAGCTGGGCGCGCGGGCCGGCGCGCACACCCCGGTGAGCGCCTGCGCGTCCGGCGCCGAGGCGATCGCGATGGGTCTGGACCTGATCCGGCTCGGGCGGGCGGACGTGGTGGTCGCCGGCGGCGCGGAGGCGTGCATCTGCCCGCTGCCGCTGGCCGGTTTCGCCCAGGCCAAGGCCCACTCGACCCGCAACGACGAGCCCGGGCGGGCCTCGCGTCCGTTCGACGTCGACCGGGACGGCTTCGTGATCGGCGAGGGCTCGGCGGTCGTCGTGCTGGAGCGCGCCGACTTCGCCGCCGCCCGCTCCGCCCGGGCGTACGCCCGGCTGGCCGGTGCGGCCGTCACCTCGGACGCCCACCACATCACGGGGGCCGCGGCGGAGGGGCAGGTCCGGGCGATGCGCCGGGCGGTGGCGGAGGCGGGGCTGGCCCCGCGCGACATCGGCCTGGTGCACGCCCACGCCACCTCGACGCCGCTGGGCGACCTGGTGGAGGCCGAGTCGGTCGCCGAGGCGATCGGCCGCCACCCGGCCGTCACCGCGACCAAGTCGATGACCGGCCACCTCTTCGGCGCGGCCGGGGCGGTCGGTGCGCTGGCCGCCGTGCTGGCCCTGCGGGACGGCGTGGTGCCGGCCACCCGGAACCTCGAACGGCTCGACCCGGCGGTCGGGTTGGACGTGGTGGCCGGAGCTCCCCGCCGCGGCGCGCTGACTGCCGCGCTCACCAACTCCTTCGGGTTCGGCGGGCACAACGCCTCGCTGGTCTTCACCCCCGCGCCGTGACGGCCAGGTGCCGTGACGGCTGGGTGCCGGGCGCCAGGTGCCGGGTGCGGGCCGGTGCCGCGGCGGTGCGCGCCGCGGTGCCCCGGGCGGCGGGAAAACCGGGCGACCCGGCCCGGGGATGATCGCTAAGGTCGGCGGCATGTCTATGCCATCCCCCGCCCTGCGGCTGGAACCGGTCACCCCGGCCACGATCGACGCCGCGCTCGCCCTGAAGGTCCGACCGGACCAGGAGCGGCTGGTGTCCCCGGTGGTCAAGTCGCTGGCCGAGGCCTACGTGCACGGTGACAGCGCCTGGCCCCGGCTGATCTTCGACGGCGATCGGCTGGTCGGGTTCGTGATGGCGTTCTTCGACATCACCTTCTACCCCGACCGGCCGGACGACCGCCCCCGCTCCGGCCTCTGGCGCCTCAACATCGCCGCCGGGGAGCAGGGCGGCGGCTGCGGCCGGTTCGCCGTCGAGCAGGTCGCCGCCGAGATCCGCCGCCGTGGCGGCCACCGGGTGACGGTCACCTACGTCCCCGGCGACGACGGCCCGGCCGGCTTCTACGCCCGCCTGGGCTTCAGGCCGACCGGCGAGCTCAGCGGCGACCAGGTGGTCGCCGAGCTCGACCTCGCGGCCGCCTGACGGCCGCCCGCCGGGGCCGGCTGCCCCGGGGGGACCGGCACGGAGCAGGACGTCGGCTCGGCCGACTTCCTGCTCCGTGCCGTTCTCGTCCCGCGCTCAGCCCGGCAGGCGGTACTCGGTCGAGGTGGAGCCCGGGTAGCGGCAGCAGCCGCGGTTCGTGGTGGTGGCGTTGTCGTCCGGCCCTCCGGCCGGAGTCAGTCGAGCAGCGCCGCGGCCGCCTGCCGAGCCCGGCGCAGCCACTGCGCGCGGGCGGCCTCGGCGGAGTCGGTCACGGTGCGAAAGACCAGGCGCCGGACGTCCGTCACCCCCACGTACGGCAGCACGCAGGCCGCCCAGATCCGCTCCAGCGGGTCGCCGAACTCGCCGTGCTCGCGCTCCTCCGGGGTGTCGGAGGTGTTCAGGACCAGCGCCCGCCCGGCCCGCAGCAGCCCGGCCGGCTCACCGTCCGCCGTGCCCAGCTTGTACGCCACCCCGGGTGCCAGCACCCGCTGCACCCACCCGGCCAGGACGGCCGGCGGCATGCCCCACCAGTTCGGGTGCACCAGGACCAGCGCGTCGAGCGTGGCCACCTCCCCGCGGTGCAGGGCGAGTTGCGGGTCGGTGGGGGCGGCGGCCGGGTCGACCGTTCCGGTCTCCTCGGCGGTCAGCGCCGGGGCGAACCCCTCGGCGTACAGGTCGTGCGCCAGCACCTCGCAGCCGCGAGCGCGCAGCTCGTCCACCACGGCCTCGTACAGTGCGTGGTTGAAGCTCCCCGGTCGCGGGTGCGCCAGGTACACCCCGACCCGTTGCACGCCCATCTGCCGTTCCCCCTCGCGCTCCGTTGGCCTCCGCCCATCCTAGGGAGGGGCGGTCGGGGCCTTGGGTCGCGGGTGGCCGGCGGGTAGGGTGCCAGGCCATGACCGAGCCCGAATTCCTGTCCGAGACCCGGGTGTTCTACGACGCCATCGCCGTCGACTACGCCGCGCGCTTCCGTGACGTGTCGGCGGAGCGCCCGCTGGACCGCGCGATGCTGGCCGCCTTCGCCGACCTGGTCCGGGCCGACGGCGGTGGGCCGGTGGCGGAACTCGGCTGCGGCACCGGCCGGGTGACGGCCCATCTGCACCGGCTCGGGCTGGACGTCCTCGGCATCGACCTCTCCCCGGGAATGCTCGCGACGGCCCGCGCGGAGCACCCGGAGCTGCGCTTCGAGGTGGGTTCGCTGCTCGACCTCCCGCTGCCCGACGCCGCGCTGGCCGGCGCGGTGGCCTGGTACTCGATCATCCACACCCCGCGGGAGCGGCTGCCGGAGGTCTTCGCGGAGTTCCACCGCGTGCTCGCGCCGGGCGGCCACCTGCTGCTCGCCTTCCAGGTGGGCGACGAGCCGCTCCGGATCGAGCAAGCCTTCGGGCTCCCGGTCGCGCTGGACTTCCGCCGTCGCCGGCCCGAGCTGGTCGCGGAGCTGGCGGCGGGGGCCGGGCTGGAGGTCACCACCCGGCTGGTCCGCGAGCGCGGCCGGGAGGAGACGGCTCCGCAGGCCGTGCTCCTCGCGCGCCGCCCGGCGTAGCGGGCCGGGGCGTGAGGTCCGGGCCCCGGGGCGCGGGGTCCGGGGTTGTCGCGCATGAGCCCGCCCGGCATGCCATGATCCCTGCATGGGTTCCAACGTTTACTTCGACATCACCATCAACGACGAGCCGGCCGGCCGGATCGTCTTCACGCTGTTCGACGACGTCGTCCCGAAGACCGCCCGCAACTTCCGCGAGCTGGCCACCGGTGAGCACGGCTTCGGCTACGCCGGCTCGTCGTTCCACCGTGTCATCCCCAACTTCATGCTGCAGGGCGGTGACTTCACCCGCGGTGACGGCACCGGCGGCAAGAGCATCTACGGCGCGAAGTTCGAGGACGAGAACTTCCAGCTCAAGCACACCAAGCCGGGTCAGCTGTCGATGGCCAACGCCGGCCGCAACACCAACGGCTCGCAGTTCTTCATCACCACCATCGTGACCGACTGGCTGGACGGCAAGCACGTCGTCTTCGGCGAGGTCGTCGATGGCATGGACCTGGTGAAGAAGATCGAGTCGCTGGGCTCGCAGAGCGGCCGCACCAAGGCGAAGATCACCATCGCCGCGTCGGGCATCGTGGAGTAACAACGACCACACCGCGGCGGCACCGCCGCGGGCGTGAGCGCAGCGAGGGGCAGGGCGTCGGACCGACCGACTCCCTGCCCCTCGCGCTTTCCCGGCCCGGCGGGCGTTCCCGACCCGACCCGACCCGACCCGACCCGGCGCCGGCGGCCGTCACACCGCCGCGGCGACGGCGACGGCGACGAACAGCACCTGCTCCGCGGTCCGCGCGGGCAGCGGGGTCACCGGCTTCCCGGCGAGGGTGAGCCCGCGCCGGGCCGCGGAGACGTTGGCCGGGAACATCGCCAGCATCAGCAGGGCGAGGCCGCCCGCCGCGAAGGGCGCGAGCGGGGGCACCGCGAGCCCCACGGCGCCGGCGAGCTCCAGGACGCCGGTGAGGGTGACCAACAGGGCGGGCCGGGGGAGCGCGGGCGGGACCATCGCGGCGAACTCACGCCGCCAGGACGGGATGAAGTGCGGCACGCCGGTGGTGACGAACATCAGCGCGAGCCCGCCGCGCAGGGCGGGCTGCCAGGCGTCGAGCCCGTCCACGGCGAACAGACCGAGCAACCGGAGGGCGGCGAACCCTCCGACGAGGGCGATGAGCGGGGCCATCTCTGTTCTCCAATCTTGTCGTTGGAAAGATTGCTGTCCGACGGGTCATCTTGTCAATGACTAGATATGGTGGAGGGACGAACGAGAGTGGAGGTGGGACAGATCAGCCAGTCGAGCTATCACCACGGGAACCTGCGGCGGGCCGTCCTGGACGCGGCGCTGGAGGCCATCGGCGAGTCCGGCCCGTCGGGGTGGAGCCTGCGCGAGCTGGCCCGGCGGGCGGGCGTCTCGCACGCGGCGCCGGCGCACCACTTCGGGGACAAGACGGGAGTGCTGACGGCGGTCGCGGCGGAGGGGTTCGCACTCTTCGCGGACAGCCTGGAGCGCGCCGCGGACGACCCGTACGGCGCCGGCGTGGCGTACGTGCGCTTCGCCGTGGACCACCGGGCGTACTTCGAGGTGATGTTCCGGCCCGAGCTCTACCGGACGGACGACCCCGAGGCCGCCGTGGCCCGGGACCGCGCGGGTGCGGTGCTCGCCGAGAGTGCGCGCAAGCTGGCGCCGGGCGGGGGCTCGGAGCGGGCGACCACGCTCGCGGCCTGGTCGGTGGCGCACGGCTTCGCCGGTCTCTGGCTGAACGGCGCGCTGCCGGAGAGCGCGGAGGGGAACGTCGAAGAGGTCGCCCGTTCGGTGCTGGAGCTGGTCTTCCGGCGCGACCGGTAGCGCGACGGACGGCGCGACGGACGGTGCGGCCGACAGGCGCCCGGGCGGCCGGAGTGGGAAGTCGGCAGGTCCGACTTCCCACGCCGGGCACCCCGGGCCGCGCCGACCGCGGAGACGGTCAGCGGCGCTCGACGACCACGGATTCGATGACGACGTCCTCCACCGGCCGGTCGTCGGCCCCGGTCGACGTGGCGGCGATCGCGTCGACCACCTGCTGCGAGGCGGCGCCGGCCACCTCGCCGAAGACGGTGTGCTTGCGGTTCAGGTGCGGCGTCGCCTTCACGGTGATGAAGAACTGCGAACCGTTCGTGCCGGGGCCGGAGTTGGCCATCGCCAGCAGGTAGGGGCGGCCGAAGAAGAGCTCCGGGTGGAACTCGTCCGGGAACTCGTACCCCGGGCCGCCGGTGCCGTCGCCCAGCGGGTCGCCGCCCTGGATCATGAAGCCGGGGATCACCCGGTGGAACAGGGTGCCGTCGTAGAGCCGGTCGGTGCTCGGCTCACCGGTCCCAGGGTGGGTCCACTCGCGCCGGCCCTCGGCGAGCTCGACGAAGTTGCGGACGGTCTTGGGCGCCTGGAACTCGAAGAGCCGGAGGGTGATGTCGCCGCGGTTGGTCTTGAGGACGGCGTAGAGCTGCTGGGCCACGATCTGCCTTCGGTAGCTGGACGGGGTGCCTGCCGATCCTGCCACGGCGCGGGCCGAGAGGCCGGGCACTGCTCGGAGCGGGGCCCTAGGACCAATGTCCGATGGCACACCGCCCCCGGCCCGGGTGGAATGGGCGAATGGATCACCCCACGCCGTTCGACGGCCTGACCGAAACCCAGCGGGACGCCTACCTGGCCCGGATCGGCGTACCGGCGCCCGGCCGGCCGTCCCCGGAGGCGCTGGCGGAGCTCCAGCTCGCCCACCTGCAGACGGTGCCGTTCGAGAACCTCAGCATCCACCTCGGCGAGCCCGTGGTGCTCGAACCGGGCGCACTGGTGGAGAAGGTCGTGACCCGCCGCCGCGGCGGCTTCTGCTACGAGCTCAACGGCTCCTTCGCCGAGTTGCTGCGCTCCCTCGGCTACAAGGTGAGCCTGCTGTCGGCCCGCGTCTTCGCCGACGACCGGCCGGGCCCGCCGTTGGACCACCTGGCGCTGCGGGTGGACCTCGACGAGCCGTGGCTGGTCGACGTCGGCTTCGGCCGCTTCAGCCGGCAGCCGCTCCGCCTCGACGAGCGCGGCCCGCAGACCGATCCGGCCGGCGGGTTCACCCTCGTGCCGGGCGGCGACGACGAGCTGGACGTGCTGATGGACGGCAAGCCGCAGTACCGGCTGGGCCTGCGGCCGTACCCGCTGGCGGACTTCGTGCCGACCTGCTGGTGGCAGACCACCTCGCCGGACTCGCACTTCACCCGCTCGACCACCTGCACGCTGCCGACCCCCGAGGGCGGCCGGGTCACGCTCAGCGGCACCCGGCTGATCCGCACCGCCGCCGACGGCGCCCGCACCGAGGAACTCCTGGACGAGGCGGCCGCGTTGGCGGCCTACCGCACGTTCTTCGGCATCACCCTGGACCGCCTCCCCGTCGCGCCCGCCGCCCGGGTGCAGTAGCCGCGGCCGCGCGGCCCGTCCGGGCCCGGCGCCGGCGTGCAGGGGGCGTGGGGGAACGAACGCGCGGGGGGGCGTGAGCGGGGCCGGGCAGCTGCCCGGCCCCGCTCACGCCCCCCCTCCGCCCGGGCCTACTTCACGTCCGGCACGGCGGTGTCGTTCTTGAAGGCGTCGAAGACCTGCTTGGCCTTGGCGCTGTCCCACTTGACCGCCGACTCGCCGGTGCTGGTCCGGAAGTCCGGGTTGGCGATCGGGACGGTGATGCTCTTGCCGCCGCCGCCGTTGACGTCCTTCATGGCGAGGAAGAGCGAGCCGAGGTCGGTCAGCCCGGCGTCCTCGTCGACGATCAGGGTGCCCAGGCCCGAGTCCACCAGCGGGTAGAAGGTGAACGGGTTCAGCAGCGTCGCCGGCGAGGCGGCCTGCTTGGCCAGCGCGCCGAGGAACTTCTGCTGGTTGCGCATCCGGCCGAGGTCCTGGTCGGCCATCTGGTGGCGCTGGCGGACGAAGGCGAGCGCCTGGGTGCCGGTCAGGCTCTGGCAGCCGGCCTTGAGGTCGAGGCCGGAGTCCTTGTCCTTGACGTCCTGTTCGATGCACATGTCCACGCCGCCGACCGAGTCGACGATGCCGACGAACCCGGCGAAGCCGATCTCGGCGTAGTGGTCGATCCGGATGCCGGTGTTCAGCTCGACGGTCTGCGCGAGCAGCTTGCCGCCGCCCGCCGCGAAAGCGGAGTTGATCTTCGAGGTGGTGGCCTTGACGGTCTTCCCGTTGTCGCCCGGGTGCTCGGGGATCGGCACCCAGGAGTCGCGCGGGATGCTCATCAGGGTGTTCCCGTTGTCCCCGATGTGCAGGATCATCATCGAGTCGCTGCGCTTGCCGCCCGCGTGCCCGGTGTGCAGGTCCTCCTCCTGGGAGTCGGAGAGCCCGTTGCGGCTGTCGGAGCCGACGATCAGCCAGTTGGTGCCCTTGCCCGCGGCGGGGCGGCCGGCGTAGTCGGTCAGCACGTTCTCGTGGTTGAGCTTGGAGTCGGCCCAGAACCAGGTGGAGACGGCGGTGACCATCAGCGCGATCACCACGCCGAAGACCGACCACTTGACGATCCGGCGCCGCGGCCAGCGCGACGCGCGGGCGGTGGTGGGCGGCTGGGCGCCGCCCGGGCCTATCGGCCCGCCGGGCGCACCGGGGCCTCCGGGCGCGCCCGGTGCCTGCTGGGGCGGCACCCCCGGGCGACCGTCCGGCTGCCCGTAGGCCTGCGGCTGACCGTAGGCGGTCTCGCCGTAGCCCTGGTCGCCGTACCCGGGCGCGCCGTAGCCCTGCTGCCCGCCGTAGCCGGGGGCCGGCGCCGGCGCGTTCCCCAGCGGGGCCCGCTCGTGGCCCTGCGGCTGCCGCGGCGCCGGGGCGCCCGGCCCGCGCGGGTTCAGCGACGGGGGGAGCGGCGGCTCGGCCGCCGTACCGCCCCCGCCCTGCCCGTACGCGCCGCCGCTGCCGCTGCCGTACGAGTTCCCGCCGCCGCCCGGGCGGCCCTCCTGCCACGTGTTCATGTGGGAGAGGATGCCCGACGCCGGTTGCGGTGACTCCCCCCGGGGCCCCCACCAGGCGCCTTGTAGCAGATTTGATGCACGTGCCGGATCGTTCCGCGGCAACGTCCCGCGGAGGTCCGCGCGCCGTCCGTCCCCCTGCTCACTCCCGCCCCGTCCGTCCCGTGCGCCGTCTCAGCATGCGTCGCGGCCGGTGTTCGCCTGCCGGAACGATCCTTGACCGCCCGGAACGCAGCGTGTTTGCATGACCGCCATGGATCAGCGAAGGACTCTCACGCGTCGGCGGCACGTCGACCTCCAGCGTGTGTCCTGTTCGCTCTGTCGTGGCTGACGCGCGCCCCTAGGCCTCGTCCCGGCCCGCTCCGGCCGAGAACCCCCCCTCCCGTTCCGCCTCCGCTCCGCGGTGGCGTCGGCGCCGCGTCGTCTCCTCGTACCGCCGCTCCACGCGGCGCCGATCCGCTCGCCCGGCGCCGTCGTCCCGCTCCCGCGGCGCCGCCCGTCCCCTCGGCGCTGCCCCGCTTCCCGCCCCGAGGTGAACCCATGGCCACCGTCCTGTCCGTCTCCGGCTCCCCGTCCGCGACCTCCCGCACCACCCGCCTGCTGCGCCACGTCGACGCCCGGCTGGAGGCCCGCGGCCACCGCGTCGTCCCCTTCGAGGCGCGCAGCCTGCCCGCGCACGCCCTGCTCTCGGGGGACTTCGGGCACCCCGCGATCGTCGCCGCCGCCGAGCTGTTCGCCGAGGCGGACGGCGTGGTCATCGGCACACCGGTCTACAAGGCGGCCTACTCGGGCCTGCTGAAGGCCCTGCTGGACGTGCTGCCGCAGTACGCGCTGACCGGCAAGGCCGTCCTGCCGCTGGCCACCGGCGGCTCCACCGCGCACGTCCTCGCGGTGGACTACGCGCTGCGCCCGGTGCTCAACTCGATGGGCGCCGGCCACATCACCCAGGGCTGGTTCGTGCTCGACCGCCACATCACCGTCCGGGAGGACGGCGCCACGGCGGTCGAGCGCGAGACGGACGTGCTGCTGACGCCCGTGGTCGACGGGTTCGCGACCGCGCTGGAGCGGCTCGCCGCGCCCGTCCTGACCTGCTGACCGGGGGTCGCGCGGGCCCCCGTACGGGCGGACCCTGAGGAGGGCGGCGGCTACCCCTAGGGGGAGGGGTACCCCGCCCCGTACAACTACGGTTGTGCGGCTTCATACCGGCGGATGACGAGCTGTTCGCCCGGCTCTCCTAACGTGGATCACATCCCCGCCCGTCCGAACGGGGCCCGGTTCTGCCGGGTCGGACACCCCGGTCTACCGGGAGGGTGGGGTCAACTCCCGGTCGAGGACTATCCCCTCCACCATGTCGCAGCACAGGTGGGGTCGGCGAGGCTGGGGGCAACGGGTGGGCCCACTTCTTAGGAGACTCCAGTGACGACGGCACCAGCAGCCGTGTACGACTCCCAGCTTCCCGGCGGCACCGGTGCCGTCGCCGCCTCGGCACGCCAGGTCACCAAGGCCTACGGCAGTGGCGAGACCAGGGTCACCGCGCTGGACGCGGTCGACGTGGACATCCAGCGCGGCCGCTTCACCGCGATCATGGGACCGTCGGGCTCCGGCAAGTCGACCCTGATGCACTGCCTGGCCGGCCTGGACACCGTGACCGAGGGCCGGATCTGGATCGGCGAGACCGAGATCACCGGCCTGAAGGACAAGCAGCTCACCAAGCTGCGCCGGGACAAGATCGGCTTCATCTTCCAGGCCTTCAACCTGCTCCCCACGCTGAACGCGCTGGAGAACATCACGCTCCCGATGGACATCGCCGGCCGCAAGCCGGACACCGCCTGGCTGGATCAGGTGGTCGAGACCGTGGGCCTGGCCGGCCGGCTCAAGCACCGCCCGACCCAGCTGTCCGGCGGCCAGCAGCAGCGCGTCGCGGTGGCCCGGGCGCTGGCCGCCCGCCCCGAGATCATCTTCGGGGACGAGCCCACCGGGAACCTCGACTCCCGGGCCGGCGCCGAGGTGCTCACCTTCCTGCGCCGCTCGGTCGACGAGCTGGGCCAGACCATCGTCATGGTCACCCACGACCCGGTCGCCGCCGGCTACGCGGACCGCGTGCTCTTCCTCGCCGACGGCGTGATCGTCGACGAGATGCACGCCCCGACCGCCGACTCCGTCCTCGAACGCATGCGCCGTTTCGACGGCAAGCGCACCAGCTGAGCGGGCGGGCAAAGGATCATGCTGCTCAAGACGTCACTGCGGAGCTTCTTCGCCCACAAGGGGCGGATGGTGCTCTCGCTGATCGCGGTCGTGCTGTCGGTCGCGTTCGTGTCCGGCACCCTGGTGTTCTCCAACACCGCGACCAGCACCTTCGACCGGCTGTTCGCCTCGACCGCCTCCGACATCGCCGTCCAGCCCGCCAAGACCGGGCTCGACGGCGAGGACGACGACGACCGCCCGGCCGGCAAGGTCGCCACGGTGCCGGCCGACGCGGTCGAGAAGGTCGCCGCCGTCGCCGGGGTCAAGCAGGCCCTCGGCCAGGTCTTCGTCTCCAACGCCGTGCTGGTCAACCCGGTCACCAACAAGGCCATCGGCCCGACCGGCGGTGCCCCGACCCTGACCGGGAACTGGACGGACACCCCGCGCAACTCGGTGGAGATCACCAGCGGCCACGTGCCGCAGGGCGCCGACCAGCTGGTGCTCGACGCCGACACCGCCAAGAAGGCCAAGCTCGGCCTCGGCGACAGGATCCGGGTCATCACCGCGACCAACGGCACCCACGAGTTCACCCTCGCCGGCATCGCCACCTTCAAGACCACCAACCCGGGTGCCGCGCTCGCCTTCCTGGACACCCCGACCGCGCAGAAGGACCTCCTCGGCAAGTCCGAGTTCACCTCGGTCGAGGCCTTCGGCGACGGCAGCCGCACCAACGAGCAGCTCAAGGCCGACGCCCTCGGCAAGCTCGGCGGCGGCTTCCAGGTGAAGACGGCCGCGGAGCAGCAGGAGGAGAACAGCAAGAGCGTCGGCTCCTTCCTCAACTTCATGAAGTACGCGATGCTCGGCTTCGCCGGCATCTCGCTGCTGGTCGGCGGCTTCCTGATCATCAACACCTTCTCGATGCTGGTCGCCCAGCGCACCCGGGAGATCGGTCTGCTGCGGGCCATCGGCGGCAGCCGCCGGCAGGTGAACCGCTCGGTGCTGGTGGAGGCGCTGATCCTCGGCGTGCTCGGCTCCACCCTCGGCCTCGGCGCGGGCCTCGGCCTGGCGGTGGGGCTGATCGGCCTGATGAACGCGGTCGGCATGAACCTCGACGCCGGCGACCTGCAGATCGGGCTGAACGTGCCGATCGCGGCCTACGCGGTGGGCATCGTGATCACCGTGCTGGCCGCCTGGATACCGGCCCGCCGGGCCAGCCGGATCGCCCCGATGGCCGCCCTGCGCGACCACGGCACGCCCGCCGAGGCCCGCTCCAACGTGGTCCGGACGATCGCCGGCCTGGTGCTGACCGCCGGTGGTGGCGGCCTGCTGGTGCTCGCGGCCTCGGCGGACAAGGCGGCGACCGGCGGGCAGTACCTCGGCCTCGGCGTGCTGCTCACCCTGATCGGCTTCGTCGTCCTCGGCCCGCTGCTGGCCACCACCGTGGTGCGGGTGCTCGGCGCGGCCCTGCCGGCCGTGTTCGGCCCGTCCGGCAAGCTGGCCCAGCGCAACGCGATGCGCAGCCCGCGCCGGACCGGTGCCACCGCGGCCGCGCTGATGATCGGCCTGGCGCTGGTGATCGGGGCCTCGGTCTTCACCTCCTCCATGATCGAGTCCACCAACCAGCAGATCGACAAGTCGGTCGGCGCCGACTACGTGATCTCCAGCAGCCAGGGGATCGTCAACCCCGACATGGTCAAGGCCGCCGCGGGGACGCCGGGGATCGCCCACGTCACCGAGCACAAGAGCCTGCCGGCGCTGCTCACGCTGCCGGACGGCGGCACGTTCAGGAAGCACGTCTCCGCGGTCTCGGCGACCTTCGGCGACGACTTCCGGCTGGAGGTGAAGTCCGGGTCGGTCGAGTCGCTGAAGCAGGGGTCGCTGGCGCTCGGCGAGGAGTTCGCCGCCGAGCAGAAGCTCAAGGTCGGCGACACCGTCAAGGTCGACTACGGCAACGGCCACACCCAGTCCGTGCCGGTCGGGGCCGTCCTGAGCAAGGGCGACTCGCTCTTCGCCGGAGCGACGTTCGTCGGCATCGACACCCTGGCCAAGGCTGTTCCGGCCGCCGACATGCCGCTCGACGTGCAGATCTACGGCAAGGCCGCGGCCGGTGCCGACGTCGCCAGGACGCTCGGTGCGCTGGAGGACTCGCTCAAGGACTACCCGCAGCTCAAGGTCCGGGACCAGGCGGGCTACAAGGAGCTGGTCCAGGACCAGGTCAACACCCTGCTCTACATGATCTACGGCCTGCTCGCCCTGGCGATCGTGGTCGCGGTGCTCGGCGTGGTCAACACCCTGGCGCTCTCGGTGGTCGAGCGGACCCGTGAGATCGGCCTGCTGCGGGCGATCGGGCTCTCCCGCCGCCAGCTGCGCCGCATGATCCGGCTGGAGTCGGTGGTGATCGCCCTCTTCGGCGCCGTCCTCGGCACCGGGCTCGGCCTGGCCTGGGGCATCACCGGGCAGCAGGTCCTGAAGGAGCAGGGCCTGGCGACGCTGTCCGTGCCGGCCGGCACGATCGCCGCCACGCTGATCGCCTCGGTGGTGATCGGTCTGGTGGCCGCCCTCGTCCCGGCCTTCCGGGCCGGGCGGATGAACGTCCTCGCGGCTATCGCGACGGACTGACCCCGGGATCCGGGGGGATCGGGGTCGAACGGGGGGCCGCAGGGGCCGGGTGCGAACCAGCACCCGGCCCCTGCGGCGTGCCCGGGCCCGGGTCCGCGACGGCACCGGACGACACCGGCCGCCGGCGGCGGGCGGGCACACCCGCTGCGGGCGGGTCCGCCACGGCACCGCTACGGGCAGATGATCTCCGCCGCCGTGTCCGCGGCGATCCCGGCTCCCGGCGCCGCGCCGGAGGGGGCCACCGCGCCGGAGGGGGCCACCGCGCCCGAGCCGGCCACCGCGGCCGACGGGGCGGCCGGGGCCGCGGGGGACGCCGGGGGAGGCGGCGGGGCGGGCGCCGGGCCCGGGCCGGGGCTCGCGATCGCGGAGGGGGTCGCCGCGGCACCGCCCGCCCCCGGCTGGTCGGCGCCCGCGTACACCTGCAGGGTGGGCCCGAGCCCCGGGACGGCGGTCAGCTCCGCCCCCGGCAGCGCGGCCGCCAGGAGCCGGGCCGACTCGGCCCACCGCGGGTCGTACCGGACCGCCGTCCGGCCGGGCGGTGTGCCCGCCGGGGCGTTGGACGGTGCGCCGGTGGTGGCGAAGCCCGCCCGCCGCAGGTCGCCGTCGACCCGGGCGCCCAGCCCGGGCACGCCGGTCGCGTTGAACACCTGGACGTGCACCTGCTCCGGCGCGACGGACGGCTCCCGGGCGGGGGCGGCCGCGGGCGAGCCGGCGGCCGGGACGGCGGCCGGGACGGCGGTGGTCTCCGCGGCCGTCTCCGCCAGCGGCCGCCCGGACCGCACCGCGTCGAACAGGGCCCGCGCCGCGGCCTGGTCCCAGAGCACGGTCGAGCCCCAGCCGGGCACCTGGTGGTCCACCTGCGCCAGCGGCACGGTCGCGAAGTCGGCCCGGCCGGCGGTGAGGTCCTTCATCCGGGTGGCCAGGGTGACCAGGTCGTCCGCGCCGAGGTCCTTGTCGGCCTTCACCGAGCCGAGCACGCTGTCCGTCACCCGGGCCAGCCGGACCGGGTTGAGCAGGGTGCCGCTGCTGGTCACCTGGTGCAGCAGCTGGGCCACGAACTTCTGCTGCCGGTGCATCCGCCCCAGGTCGGAGCTGCCGTCCACGTGCCGGGCGCGGACGTACTTGAGCGCCCCGGCGCCGTCCAGGGTGCTGGTGCCGGCAGGCAGGTCGAGGCCGGAGTACTCGTCCCTGAGCGGCTTCGCGGTGCAGACCCGCACTCCGCCGAGGGCGTCCACGGCGGAGACGAAGGCGGTGAAGTTCACCTGCAGGTAGTGGTCGATCCGCAGCCCGGTGTTCTGCTCCACGGTGGCGACGGCGAGCTGCGGCCCGCCCAGCCCGTACGCGGCGTTGATCTTCCCCTTGGCGGCCGGCACCTCCCTGCGGGTGACCCCGTCCCGGTGGGCGGGGATGTCCACGTACGAGTCGCGCGGGATGCTGATCACGCTGGCCCGGTCGCCGTCCCCGGCGAGCCGCACGATCATCATGGTGTCGGTGCAGTGGCAGGACTCGCCCCCCGCGTGCAGCACGTCCTTGAGCGTCTTCTCCGGGATGCCGTCCCGCTCGTCGGTGCCGACCACGAGGAAGGTGGTGGAGCCGTCGTCGGCGGGCCGGGCCTGGTCGCTGCTGAAGGCGTCGACCCGGTCGATCGAGCCGAGGCCGTCCAGGACCGCCCAGCCGCCGCAGGAGGTGGCGAGGACGGCGAGGGCGACGCCCGCGGCCAGCCGTCGGGGCCAGGTGCGGCGCCGGTCGGGCTGGGACGTGAGGGGGGAGACGGGCATCTCTCGGATGGTAGGGGCGGCCTGTGCCGGGCCGGGTGAGGGCGCGCCGGGGGTGGCGGGTACGGTGGGCGCGACCGATGAAACGTTCCTCCATCGCAGGGTGCGCGGAGCTGCCCAGACCGGGACAAGACGGAGACCCGTCCTCACCGGTACGGTTGGCCCCGATGAACACCAAGGCTGCTGAGGAGCTGCCGGCGGTCTCCGTGATCATGCCGGTGCTCAACGAGGAACGACACCTGCGTACGGCCGTCCGGCACATCCTGGAACAGGACTACGCCGGGCCGATGGAGGTGGTCATCGCCCTCGGTCCGTCCTCCGACCGCACTGCGCAGATCGCCGCCGAGCTGGCCGCCGAGGACCCGCGGGTCCGGACCGTGGAGAATCCCACCGGTCGCACGCCCGCGGGGCTGAACGCCGCCATCCGCGGCTCCAGCCATCCGATAGTGGTCCGCGTCGACGGGCACGGCCTGCTCACCCCGGGGTACATCACCACGGCGGTCCGGCTGCTCGGCGAGATGGAGGCGGCCAACGTCGGCGGCATCATGCACGCCGAGGGCGAGACCGAGTGGGAGAACGCGGTCGCCGCCGCGATGACCTCCAAGATCGGTGTCGGGAACGCGGCCTTCCACACCGGCGGTCTGGCCGGCCCGGCGGACACCGTCTACCTCGGGGTGTTCCGGCGCGAGGTGCTGGAGAAGCTCGGCGGCTACAACGAGGAGTTCGTCCGCGCCCAGGACTGGGAGCTCAACTACCGCATCCGCCAGGACGGCGGGCTGGTCTGGTTCACCCCGCAGCTGCGGGTCACCTACCGGCCGCGCCCCAGCGTGCGGGCGCTGGCCAAGCAGTACAAGGACTACGGCCGTTGGCGCCGGGTGGTCACCCGCTACCACCGGGGCTCGGTCAACCTGCGCTACCTCGCCCCGCCGGCCGCGTTCCTGGCCGTGACGCTCGGGCTGCTGCTCGGTGCCGCCGTCCACCCGGCCTTCCTCGCGGTGCCCGGCGCCTACCTGGCGGGGATCGTCGGCGGCGCGCTGGTCGAGGGGCGCGGCCTCTCGTTCCGGGCGAAGTCCCTGCTGCCGGTGGCCTTCGCCACCATGCACCTCAGCTGGGGGTTCGGCTTCCTCACCTCGCCGCGCTCGCTCGCCCGCCGGGTGATCGGCAGCCGTGCGCCGTCCCCGGCCAACGTGGTCACGGAAGCCCGCTGACCCGATCCGGCCAATCCCGCGGACCCGCCCTCCCGTCCCCCGCTCCGGCGCTATCGTCTGGCGCCATGGGGACAGTTGAGGGCGGGTCCGTCGTCGGTGCCCGGGTCGAACCGAGCGCGGACGTGGACGAACGGGCGGTGCTCGGCACCGGGACGACCGTCTGGCACCTGGCCCAGGTGCGCGAGGACGCGGTGATCGGCGCGGACTGCATCATCGGGCGCGGTGCCTACGTCGGCCCGGGCGTACGGATCGGGGACCGGGTCAAGCTGCAGAACCACGCGCTGGTGTACGAGCCCGCCGTGCTGGAGGACGGGGTGTTCGTCGGCCCGGCGGCCGTGCTCACCAACGACCTCTACCCGCGCTCCGTCGACGTCGACGGGCGGCTCAAGCGCGGCGACGACTGGCGGGCCCGCGGGGTGACGCTCCGCCGGGGCTGCTCGATCGGCGGCCGCGCCGTCCTGGTCGCCGGGGTGACGGTGGGCCGCTGGGCCCTGGTCGCCGCGGGTGCGGTCGTCCACCGGGACGTGCCGGACTTCGCGCTGGTGGCCGGCGTCCCGGCCCGCCGGATCAAGTGGGTCGGCCGGGCCGGCGAACCGCTGGAGCCGGCCGGCCCGGACCGCTGGCGCTGCCCGCGCACCGGCGAGGAGTACCGCGAGACCGACGGCACGCTGGCCCTGCTGTAACGGCCGCGGCCGCGACCGCGGGCCACCGCAACACGGCGCCGGCCGAAGCTACTTGGCGCAGACGTCGGTGTCGTCCGCCTGGACGCGCTGGAGGTCCTTGGGCGCCTCGGTCGGCACCGCGCCGGGCGAAGCCGTCGCCGTCGCCGTCAGCCCGTCCTTGCCGAGGACCACCGCCAGCCCGTCCCTGGTACCCGCCTTCGGATCCTCCTCGACGGCGTCGGTCGGCAGGCCGAGCACGGCGGCCAGGGCGGCCGCCTCGGCGGCCTTCCCGGCCGGGTAGGTGATCGAAGTGGCCGCCGCGGCGGGCGCGTTGGCGGCGGTCGCGGCACGGGTGAAGCCCTTCGCGCGGAGCCGGTCGACGGTCTGCTGCGCCTGCCCGGGCGTCCCGCTGCCGTTGCGCACCGTCACCCGGAGGCCCTTGGCGTCGTCCGCCGCGGCGGTGGCCGTCGGCGAGGGCGCCGCGCCCGGCCCGGCCGGCGCGGCGTGCGCGGCGGCCCCGGCGGCTCCCTGACCGGCGGCGCCCTGGGTGGCGGCGGCCGAGGCGGCGGCCTCCGGCGCGGCGGTCCCGGTCAGCGAACGGTCGTTGGCCACCAGCGAGAACAGCTGCCCCGCGTCCGGCTGCTTGAGCATCAGCCGGTTCTTGTCCTTCGTGTCGTCCTCCACCGGCACGGTGGCGAAGGTGATGTTCCCGGTGTCCACCTTGCTGACGTCCAGCGCGAGGTCCTTCAGCTTGTCGACGCTGCCGATGCCGTCGTCCACGGTGAGCGCCTTGGTGGCGGCGTCCGCCAGCTTCCACAGTTTGGTCGGGCTGGTCAGGGTGTCGCCGCTCTTGATCGAGCGGATCATCGAGCTGATGAACTGCTGCTGGAGCGGGATCCGGGTGAGGTCTCCGCCGAGGCCGACGGCGTGCCGGGTGCGGACGAAGGCCAGCGCCTCGTCGCCCTGCACCACGTGCCGGCCCTTGCTCATCTTCAGGTGGGAATCCGGGTCGTTGATGTCCTTGGCCGCGCACACCTCGACTCCGCCGACGGCGGTGGAGAGCGTCTTCACGGCCTCGAAGTTGACCATCACGAAGTGGTCGACCCGGATTCCGGTCAGCTTTTCCACGGTCTTCCAGGTACAGCCCGGATCGCGGCCCTCCTGGCCGAGACTCTCGTTGAACATCGCCCGCGACGTACCGGGGATCGCCTTTCCGGCGCTGGTCCGGCACTCCGGGATCGGCACCATCAGGTCGCGCGGGAGGCTCACCACCGTCGCATTGCTGCGGTCCTTGGCGACGTGGAAGAGCAGGGTCGTGTCGGCGTGCCCGGTGCTGCCCTCGTCGCCGTACTCGCGGCCGAGGCCCTCCCGGCTGTCGGTGCCGATGACCAGGATGTTCAGGGCGTCGCCGGCCGGCTTGGGCCGCTCCGCCTCGTCACCCAGCTGCACCTTGACGGCGGTGATGTTGTTGTTGAAGTGCTGGTACGCGTAGTACGCGCCGCCGCAGCCGGCCACCAGGACCAGCGCTCCCACGCCCGCCGTCCACTTCAGCGCCCGCCGGCGGCTGCGCCGGGTGTTCGCCCTGCGGCGGGCCGCCCGTCCGCCGGCGTGCGCGGACCCGGCGGCGGTGACCGGCGCCGGTGCGGGCTCGACGACCGGCTCGGGGGTCGCCTGCCGGCGGCGCTGGGCCGGGATGCCGGTGGCCGGGTCGAGCCGGTACGGCCCGGTGTCCTGCCTGTCCTGCTGCACGGGTTCCCTCCCTCCGGCCGGTCCACGGATCGGTGCATCCGCTTGCGCACCGACCCGGACACCCTAGACGAGCCGGGTGGGGGAATTGTTCCTGATGTGATCTCCGCCATGTTCGGAAAACGCAATTCGGCGGGTGTCCGGGCGGTCGGGAATTCCCGCGGAATACCTCCCAAGATCGTGATCTGTACACAAAAGAGTGACCCTGACCGGAGGTCAATGCACGGCGCAGGCATCCACGTCGGCGGTCCGGCCCTCGAAGGACGGGGGCGTCGTGGCGGCCGGCGTCGCGGCGGTCGGCGACGGCCCGGTGGCCCGGTCCGAACCGGGCACGACGGACACGCTCGCGAACAGCCCGCCGGACGCACTCGGCGCCTCGCTCACCGGCGCACCCGGCGACCCGATCGCCCGTGCACCCGGCGACGCGCTCGCCGTGCGGTTCGCCGACCCGGTCGCCGGCCCACTCGCCGACCTGCTCGCCGAGCCGCTCGGCGCGCGGCTCGGCGACGCGCTCCCCGACGGCTTCCCCGAGGCCCGCGCGGACGTGCCCGCCGCGGCGCTCGCCGGCGCGGACGGGTTCGGCGGGCGGACGCTGATCGGGCGGTCGTCGCGCAGCGCCGTGAACAGCTGGGTGGTCTGCGGCTGCACGAACTCGTCCCGGTCCGAGTCGAACCGGTACGGCCGGCGCGGCGCGGTCAGGAACACCACGTCCGCGGACGGGATGTCCCGCAGCTCCTGGGTCAGGTCGTAGAGCGCGCCCAGCGAGGAGAGCCCGCCGTCGGCCTGGATCGACGAGGTCGCCGCGTCCAGCACCGGCCAGAGCCGGGCCGGGTTCAGCAGCACGTCCTGCGACTGCACCTTGCGGATCAGGGCGGCGAGGAACTGCTGCTGGCGGCCCATCCGCTGGGTGTCGCTGCCGTCGCCGAGGGTCTCCCGGGCGCGGACGTAGCCGAGCGCCTGCTCGCCGTGCAGGGTCTGCCGCCCGGCCGCCAGGTCGAGCTTGGCGTCCTTGTCGTGGATCGCCTGCGGGACGCAGACCTCGACGCCGTCGACGGCGTCCACCATGGCCTTGAACCCCGTGAAGTCGAGGATCACGTAGTGGTCCATCCGGATGCCGCTGAGCTGTTCGACGGTCCGGATCGAGCAGGCCGGACCGCCGGTCTCGAAGGCGGCGTTGAACTGCAGCAGCGCGGGCCGGCTCCGGGTGCCGTCCGGCTTCTCGCAGGCCGGGACGGTGACCATGACGTCGCGGGGGATGGAGACCGCGGTGGCGTGCCTCCGGTCGGCCGCGAGGTGCAGCAGGATCGTGGTGTCCGAGCGCCGGCCGCCGGCCTCGCCGTACGAGGCGTTGGCCCCGGTGCGGTCGTCGCTGCCGATCAGCAGGATGTTCTCCGCCCCCTTGGCACCGGCGGTGCGGCTGGGCCGCTCGGCCTCCAGCCGGGCCAGCAGCCGGTCGGTGGCCGAGTCGGTCCGGATGTTGCCGTCCAGCTTGCGGTAGGCGATCCAGAGCAGCGTGCCGCAGGCGACCAGCAGGAAGGCGAGGGCGCCGGCGGTGATCATCAGCCACCGCCGGCGCCTGCGCTTCGGTGCGCGCGGGAGGTCCGGGTCCTGGTCCGGGTGAGTGCCCGGGGGAGGTGTGCCCCCGGGTGGGGAGCTGTCGGTCGGGGGGTGCTCGGTGTCGTCCTCGGCCATGGCAGGGATCCCTACCCGCCGGGCCCGAGCCGGGGGTTACCCGAGGCGCAGTGTCACCCGTTCGGACTCGATGCGCTTCTCCCACTGTTCGTCGTCCAGGCCCTCGGAGTTGCGGCAGAGCACCACCGAGGCGCCGGCCGCCAGCGGCGCGAGCAGGCCGGCCTCCAGACCCGCCCAGTCGTCGTACGAGAGGGTGGAGAGCACCCGGTCGCCGGTGTTGACGCCCAGTCGGGCGGCGCCCTCCCGGGCGAGCTGAACGGTCTGGTCGCCGGTCAGCTTCAGCGGCAGGCCGTCGACCACGGTCTCCAGCGCCGGGGCGTCCGGCGTGACGGGGGAGTACGGCGCGAAGCGGTCGCCCTGGCCGGGCACCTCGGCGGCGTAGTCCAGGAAGCCGTCCGGGCGCTGCGGGAAGCGGCCGCCGAGCGGGCGCAGTGCGAGGGCCACCCGTTCGCCCTCGCACGCGTGGGCGGCCTCCAGGCCGTCGGGGCCGCTGACGACCAGGTCGGCGGTAGCCGGGTCGCCGCCCGGAACCGCGGCGACCCCGACCGACCAGCAGGCCAGCAGCCAGACGGCGCTCTGCCAGTGGGCGGGCAGCAGCAGGGCGGCGCGGTCGCCGGGGCCGGCGTTCAGCTCGTCCTGGAGCAGGTTGGCGGTCTTGGCCACCCAGTTGTCGAAGGTCCGGGCGGAGAGCTCCACCCGTTCGCCGGTGGCGTCGTCGTAGAAGGTGACCAGCGGGGCCGCGGGGTCGACTGAGGGAGAGCCACCTCGCAGGTAAGCGTGCAGCAGCTCGACGGGGGTGCGGGCATCGGCAGCGAAAGGCGAAGTCATGGTGCGCCCCAGCCTACGGCCTTCGGGCGGGCGACCGGGAGGGGTGCCGGGTGGGGGTGAACTGGCGTGGCGTCAGAAGCGGTTTGTCGTCAATATCCTTTTTATGCGTATCTCACTTCTCGCCGGTGCCGCCGCTGGCTGCACCGCCGCCCTGCTCCTGCAACCACTCGCCGTCGGCGCCGCGGCCGAGCCGGCCCCGACCCGGCACACCTCGGCCGGTGGCGGATCGGTGACGACCGTGCCGCTCGCCCACACCGAGCACGGTTCGTCGAGCCGTTCCACCAAGCCCTTCTCCCTCGTCGGGGTCAGCTGGGACGACCCCCGGGGCTCGCTGGACGGCGCCTCGGTCCGGGTCCGTACCCGCAGCATCGCCACCGGCCTCTGGGGCGAGTGGCACCAACTGGACGTCGACGGCGAGGACGCGCCAGACGAGCGCGACGGCCGGTCCGGGGCACGGGGTGCCTCGGCGCCGCTCTGGACCGGTCCCAGCGACGGCGTGGCCGTCGAGGTCACCCCCGGTCCGCGCGGACTGCCCGCCGGGCTGCGGGCCGAGCTGGTCGACCCCGGTCGCGGCGCCGCCGCCGCGCCCGCCGCCCCGCGCACCCTTCCGGCCGAATCGTCACCCGCGCGGAGGGCCGACCACGAGGCACCCCGGCCGGGCATCGTCACCCGGGCCGGCTGGGGCGCCGACGAGTCGCTGCGCGACCCGGGCTTCGTCTACACCGGGCAGGTCCGGGCGGTCTTCGTGCACCACACCGCCACCGCCACCGACTACGCGTGCAGCGACGCGCCGCAGATGATCCGGGCGATCTACCAGTACCACGTCCAGAGCAACGGCTGGCGGGACATCGGCTACAACTTCCTGGTCGACCGGTGCGGCACCATCTACGAGGGCCGGGCCGGCGGGGTCGACCAGCCGGTGTTCGGCGCGCACACCCTCGGCTTCAACACCGACAGCGCGGGCGTCGCCGCGCTCGGCACCTTCACTTCGAACAGCCCCGAGCAGAGCCTGGTCGACGGCGTCAGCAAGATCGCCGCCTGGAAGCTCGGCCTCACCGGTCAGGACGCGGCCGGCAGCACCAACCTGACCTCCGGCTCCTCGCAGAGCCGCTACCCGAAGGGCACGGTCGTCTCCTTCGACACCGTCTCCGGCCACCGGGACGCCTTCGCCACCGACTGCCCCGGCGGCGCCCTCTACGCGCGGCTCGGCGACATCCGCTCCTGGGCCGCCCACCTCCAGGGGCGCTGACCCCGTCCCCGCACCCCCCGCCCCCGCTACACCGGCCCCGGCCCTCGCCCGATCAGGGACCGCAGTTCCGCGGTCAGTGCCCGGGCGAGGTCCGGCCGGAGGTCGTAGCGGGCCGGGGTGGTCTGCATCAGCGCGATCCGCCAGCCCGCGCCCGCGTCGACCGCGATCATCGTCTGCAGCGCGTTGAACGCCGGATCGATGTCCTCGGCCTCGTCCGGCACCATCCCGGCGACGGCGTCCAGCTGCACCACGCCGGGCCCGAGCGCGCGGACCCGCCGTACCCTGGCGACGAACTCGGGCGGCACGTGGTCCGCGAAGATCCGCCCCAGCTCGGCGGCGATCACCGAACGCCCGCTGTGCCGCGTGCCGTCGAATCCGATCACCTCCCCGTCCTCGCTGAACGGGCCGGCGAAGGCCGAGCCGTCCTGCAGGTTCCAGCCGTCCAGCGCCCGGTGGTAGAGCGCCCGCACCGCGCTCTCGTCCGCGGAGGACAGCTCCGGCAGCCGCGTATCGTTCATATCCCCATGGTCGACGAAGGCGGTGGAGCCGGACAGCGGAGGCGAGGCGCGTGGTGACGGGCGAGGCGGCGGGCGGGCCGGCGGCGGTGCGCCGCTGGCGGCCGGACTACCCCCTGGACGTCGCCCGGACGCTGCTGCCACTGCGCCGGGGACCGGCCGACCCGGCGTACCGGACCACCGGCGACGGCGCGATCTGGCGGGCCTCCCGGACACCGGCCGGCATCGGCACCCTGCGGGTGCTGTCCCGCCCGGCCGAGGGCGCCGTCGAGGCGAGCGCCTGGGGCCCGGGCGCGCAGTGGCTGCTGGACCGGCTGCCGGCGCTGCTCGGCGCGGAGGACGACCCGGCCGGCCTGGTCCTGCCGCCCGGCCCGCTGCGGGAGGCCCAACGGCGGGCGGCCGGGATCCGGCTCACCAGCACCGGGCTGGTCCTGGAGTCACTGGTGCCGGCGATCCTGGAGCAGAAGGTCACCACCGACGAGGCGTACCGCGCGTGGCGCACCCTGCTGCGCGACTTCGGCACCCCGGCGCCGGGCCCGGCCGAGGGCATGCGGGTGGCGCCGTCGGCGCGCGAGTGGGCGATGGTCCCGAGCTGGGAATGGCACCGCGCGGGCGTGGACCCGAAGCGCTCGGCGACGGTCGTGCGCGCCGTCCGGCTGGCGCCCCGGCTGGAGGAGGCCTCCGCGATGGACCGGGCCGACGCGTTCGACCGCCTCACCGCCGTCCCGGGCATCGGGGTGTGGACGGCCGCCGAGACGCTCCAGCGCAGCAACGGCGACCCGGACGCCGTCTCGGTGGGCGACTTCCACCTCCCCAACCTGGTCGGCTGGGCCCTGGCGGGGCGCCCGCGCAGCGACGACGCCCAGATGCTCGCGCTGCTGGAGCCCTACCGGCCGCACCGCCACCGCCTCTGCCGGCTGCTGCTGTCCACCGGCACCCACGCCCCCCGCTACGGCCCGCGTCTCACCCCCAACGACCACCGGGGGCGGTGAGCCGGGGCCCGCTCCGGGGCGGGCCGCTGGCCCGGGCGGCTACCGCACCTCGACGAAGGCGTCCGCGCTGCGCTCGGGGCGCTCGCGGGGCGGTTCGGCCGGACGGCCGACGGCGACGGCGCCCATCGGGTCCCAGGTGGGCGGCAGGTCCAGGGCGGCACGGACGGTGTCGCGGCAGAACATGGTGGAGGAGACCCAGGCCGAGCCGTAGCCCTCACCGGTGAGCGCGACCAGGAAGTTCTCGACGGCGGCGCCGATGGCGACGGTGAACATCTCGCGTTCGGCGGTGGCCCGGCGCGCGTCCGGGTAGTCGTGCGAGCCGTCCATCACCAGACAGGGGACGACCAGGTAGGGCGCGTCGCGCAGCACGTTCCCGCGGGCGGTGCGGCGGGCGATCCGGGCCTCGTCCCAGCCGTCGAGCTCGCGCAGGTCGCGCTGCCAGGCGGCGAGCATGGCGTCCAGCAGCCCGGTCCGGGCCTCGGCCGACTCCAGCAGGACGAACCGCCAGGGCGTGGTGTGGTGCGGGGCCGGCGCGGTGACCGCGGCGGCCACGGCGCGGCGGACGGCGCCCGGGTCGACCGGCTCCGGGGTGAAGGCCCGGATGGTGCGCCGCAGGGTGACGGCCTGCCGCAGCGCCTCGGAGGTGCCGAGCCGGAACATGTCGTCGGCGGCGGGGCGTACCAGCGGCCGGGCGCCGGCGCCGTCCTCGGCCGTGACCAGGTGGCCGAGGCCGCGGACCACGGCGACCGGGGTGCCGGTGGCCTTGCCCTTCACCAGGTCGGCGGCGGCGGCCAGCTCGTCGGCGGTGGCGGTGACGGTGAGGGCCAGCTCGTTGCCGTGGGCGTCGCGGCGGCCCCGGTGGTCCTCCAGCACGTCCAGCCCGGCGGCGCCGATGGCGACGTCGGTGAGCCCGTTGCGCCACGGCCGGCCGAAGGTGTCGGTGACCACGACGGCCAGCCGGCGCCCGGTCAGCCGCTGGAGTCCGGCGCGCAGCGCACGGGCCGAGGCGTCCGGGTCCTCGGGCAGCAGCAGGACGGTGCCGGGGGCGGTGTTGGAGGCGTCCACCCCGGCGGCCGCCATGACGAAGCCGCCGCGGTTCTCGACGATCCGGACCGGGCCGCGGCGGGCCACCACCCGGACGGTCTCGGCGTCGATCGCGGCCTCCCGGTCGGCGGCGTGCAGCAGCCGCCCCTCCGCCTTGGAGACGATCTTCGAGGTGACCAGCAGGATGTCGCCGTCCTCGTAGCCGCCGGCCTTGGCGATCAGCTCGGCGAGGTCGGCGCCGGCGTCGACCTCCGGCAGTCCCCCGACCGGGAGGACCTGCAGGGCGGCCGGGCTCACGCCCGTACCTGCTCGGCGAGGGCGAGCGCGGCCCGGGCCATCTCGGCGGTGGCGGCGACGTCGGTCATCAGCAGCGGGACGGCCCGGCAGGCGATCCCGCCGGCCTCCACCGCGGCGACCGCCGCCTCGTCCGCGGTGTCCACCAGCCAGCCGTCCAGAAGCCCGGAGCCGTAGTTCAGCGCGACCGCCGCCGCGGTGGCCTCGACGCCGACGGCGGCCAGGACCTTGTCGGCCATGCCGCGCACCGGCGCCCCGCCGATGATCGGGGAGAGGCCGACCACGGGGGCGGGGGCCGCGGCGAGCGCGGCCCGGATGCCGGGCACGGCGAGGATGGTGCCGATCGAGACGACGGGGTTGGACGGCGGGAGGAGGATCACGTCGGCGGCGGCGACGGCCTCCAGCACGCCGGGCGCCGGCTTGGCGGTGTCCGCGCCGACCGGGATGATCGCCTCGGCGTCGACGGCCGCGTGCAGCCGGACCCAGTACTCCTGGAAGTGGACCGCCCGGGTGCCGTTCTCGTCCGTGATCCGCACGTGCGTCTCGACCCGGTCGTCACTCATCGGCAGCAGCCGCACGCCCGGCTTCCAGCGGACGCAGAGCGCCTCGGTGACCTGGCTGAGGGTGTACCCGGCGGTGAGCATCTGGCTGCGGACGAGGTGGGTGGCGAAGTCGCGGTCGCCGAGGCCGAACCACTCCGGCCCGACGCCGTACTCCTTCATCTCGGCCTTGATCGACCAGGTCTCGTCGGCCCGGCCCCAGCCCTGCTCCTCGTGGATGCCGCCGCCGAGGGTGTACATGAGGGTGTCGAGGTCGGGGCAGACCTTCAGCCCGTAGAGGTGGATGTCGTCACCGGTGTTGCCGATGACGGTGATCTCGTCCTCCGGACCGATGGCCTCCCGGAGTCCGCGCAGGAAACGCGCTCCGCCGATCCCGCCTGCCAGTGCCACGATGCGCATGCGCCCATCCTGCCACGCAGCGACGGGTCGTCAGCCCGACCGTCGACCGACCGCGCCGGGGCCCGTGCTCAGTGGGCCTCGGCCTGCTCGGGGGCGTGCTCCGGGGCGTGCCCGGGGTGCTGCTCGGGGTGCTGCTCGGGGACGGCCGGGGCGCCGTACTGGTTCATCTCGGTCAGGCCCGGCGTGTAGAGGTGGATGGAGACCGCGGGCTCCAGCGCACCGTTGACCACCTCGTGCAGGTAGCCGGAGGAGAACACCCTCTGCCCACCGGGGCGCAGGGTGCGTACGCCCTCACCCGTCGCGGTGAGCGAGCGCTCGACCAGCTCGCCCTGGACGACCGTCATCACGCCGGAGGAGGCGCCGTGGTCGTGGAAGCCGCTGCTCTGGCCGGGCAGCCAGCTGAGCAGCCAGACCTCGTAGCCGGGGCCGGTCTCCAGCCGGGCGTACCAGCGGGTGAGGGCGTCGTAGCGGACCAGCGGCTCCCAGCGTGCCCGGTCGGCGGCGATCTCGCGGACCAGCCGGGCGTAGCCGGCGACGGTGGTGGGGTGGCCGGGCAGGTCGGTGCGGGCCAGGTGGGGGAAGGCGAGCGGGTCGCCGGCGATGGAGACGTCGCTCAGGCCGTCGGCCCAGGGCAGGGCGGTGCGGGCGGCAGCGGCGGGCGGGGTGGTGGGCGCGAGGCCGCGACGGGCGGGCTTGTTGCGGTCGCGGTTGCGCTTGCGGATGCGGGTCGTTCGCACGGGAGTCGTCCTCGGATCTACGGCTGGTTCGTCGGGGATCAGCCGGATCCGGGATGTCCTGGGGCGGGAATCGCGGGCGGCCTCTGTGCTTCCTGGGCGGCGCGCGGTGGGACGCGGGCGCCTAGATACAGCAGGAACAGAGGCGACAACAAGAGTTCACGGCACGGCGGAGCGCGGAACCGCTCCGGGGGCTGGCGAACTCTGACATGGGGGAAAGGAGACCGCACCCGAGGGGCCGGTGTCAACTCCGGAGTCGGGGCAATCGGGCCTTATGGGGCATGAACCACACGATGGGGTGATAAATCACCCTCTATGTTTCGATGAGAAGATCGCCGGGAAGGCAGGCCGATGACCGGCCTGTGACGGTGACTGCACGTCACTCGGCGGGTGGTTGCGGATGGTTCGAAGCGATCCGGTCAGAAAGTCCGATCTGTCCGGATATGTACACTATTCGTAACGGCTTGGTGCCGGGGAGTGAATCCTCACCCCAATACCAGAGCTCGGCTTGACTGGGCCAGAGTGACGCAACTGTAATTTCACTCGTGTCGTCCGCCGCACGAGGCAACGGCAACCACGGGGACGCCAAATAGGGGCAGAGGAGGCGCGCCACATGAGCGAGCTCTTTGAGCTGTTGATCGGTGACGGCATCGAGGAGGACGAAGAGGAACTCGGTTGGCAGGAGCGCGCGCTGTGCGCCCAGACCGACCCCGAGTCCTTCTTCCCGGAGAAGGGCGGCTCCACCCGCGAGGCCAAGAAGGTCTGCCTCGCCTGTGAGGTCCGCTCCGAGTGCCTGGAGTACGCCCTCGCCAACGACGAGCGGTTCGGCATCTGGGGCGGCCTCTCCGAGCGCGAGCGCCGTCGGCTCAAGAAGAGCGCGGTCTGACCGGGTCGGCCCCTGACCCGACTGACCCTGCCGACCCTTCGACAACCGCAGAGCAGTTACGGGCGCCTCACCGCGGTGGTGGGGCGCTTTCGTGTTCCCCGGGCCCGGGCCGGCCCGCCCCGGGAGCCCGCGTCCACAGCCTCTCCACGGCACCGCGGACGAAGGCGCCATCCGGAGCCGTTAGTGTGGTGCGCCATCCGGTTGCCGTTCACCGGCTGTGTCCACCGAGAACTGGGGCCCGCGCACGCGATGACCGTCTACAGCCACCAGAGCGGCTTCACCGCTGCCAGGCCGCCCGCCTACCCGCGTCACCTGGTCACCGCCGTGATCGTCTCGCACGACGGGGCCCGCTGGCTGCCGCAGGCCCTGGCCGGCCTGCTCGGCCAGGACCGCCAGGTCCAGCGGGTGCTCGCCGTCGACACCGGCTCCACCGACAACTCCCCGCAGCTGCTCGCCGACACCCTCGCCGACTGGCTGCCCGAGAGCGGTCCGACCGTCCTGAGCCGCCGGGCCGGCTTCGGCACCGCCGTCGCCGAGGCCGTCTTCAACAGCCCGCCGCTGCGCCCGGAGGACCTCTCCTACCGGCTCGACCCCTCCGGGTACGACCCGGTCACCGGCGGCTGGGACGACTTCGGCGACCCGCTCGGCCACGAGGACGACCTCGGCCGTGGCGGCCCCCGCGAGACCCAGCCCGTCGAATGGCTCTGGCTGCTCCACGACGACTGCGAGCCGCAGACCGACGCCCTGCGCCGCCTCCTCCAGGTCGCCGACTCCACCCCCAGCGCCGCCGTGGTCGGCCCCAAGCTGCGCAGCTGGTACGACCGCCGCCAGCTGCTGGAGGTCGGCGTCACCATCGCCCGCTCCGGCCGCCGCTGGACCGGCCTCGACCGCCGCGAGCAGGACCAGGGCCAGCACGACCAGGTCCGCCCGGTGCTCGCCGTCTCCACCGCCGGCATGCTGGTGCGCCGCGACGTCTTCGAGGAGCTCGGCGGCTTCGACCGGGCGCTGCCGCTGATGCGCGACGACGCCGACTTCTGCTGGCGGGTCAACGCCGCCGGCCACCGCGTGGTGATCGCCCCCGACGCCGTGCTGCGGCACGCCGAGGCGGCCAGCCGCGAACGCCGCGCCATCGACTGCGCCGCCTCCCACCCGCACCGGGTGGACAAGGCCGGCGCCGTCTACACCCTGCTCGCCAACTCCAAGGGCGTGCTCTTCCCCTACGTCCTGCTCCGGCTGGTGCTCGGCACCCTGCTGCGGGTCGTCACCAACCTGCTCGGCAAGGACCCGAAGCAGGCCTTCGACGAGCTCGCCGGCCTCGGCCACGAGCTGGTCCGGCTGCCCCGGCTGCTGGCCGCCCGCAAACGCCGCTCCCGGACCAGGGCCGCCGACGCGCTGGACGACCGCACGCTCTTCCCGGCGCCCGGCGCCACCGCCCGGCTCGCCGTCGAGGGCGTCATCAGCTCGCTCGGCATAGGAGGCAGCGACGACGCCGGCGCCGGACGGCACGGCTCGGTCGAGGCCGGACCGGGCGACGAGGACGCCGAGGACCTGGTCGTCGAGCAGTTCGCGCTGATCAAGAAGCTGGCCCGGCGCCCGGCCCCGGTGCTGTTCGCCGCCCTGCTGGCCTTCGCCCTGGTCGCCTGCCGGAGCCTGCTCGGCGGCGGCGACCTCTTCGGCGGCGCGCTGCTGCCCGCCACCGGCGGCGCCGGCGGCCTCTGGTCGATGTACGCGGACGCCTGGCACCCCGTCGGCACCGGCTCCACCGCCGCCGCCCCGCCGTACCTCGGCGTGCTGGCGGTGCTCTCCTGGATGCTGTTCGACCACGCCGACCTCGCGGTCACCCTGCTGGTCGTCCTCTCGGTGCCGCTCGCCGCCGTCAGCGCCTACCTGGTCTCCCGGCCGCTGCTCGACTCCAAGCTGGTCCGCGCCTGGGCCGCCGCCGCGTACGCGCTGCTGCCCGCCGCCACCGGCGCGCTCGCCCAGGGCCGGATCGGCACCGCCGTCCTCGCCGTGCTGCTGCCGCCGCTTGCCCGCGCCGCCGCGATCACGGCCGGCCTCGGCATCCGCGCCGAGAGCGCCGCCAAGGGCGCCCGGCCCGGCTGGCGCCCGGTCTGGATGACCGTCCTGCTGCTCACCCTGGCCACCGCCTTCGTCCCGCTGGCCTGGGCGCTGGCCGTGCCGCTCTGCCTGGCCGCGCTCGCCGCCGCAGTGGTGCGCGGCGGGGCCTTCGGCTCCGGCGGGGCCGCGCTGCGCCTGCTCGGGCTGCGCGTCCTGGTGATCCTCGCCGTCCCGGTGCTGGTGCTCGCGCCCTGGTCGCTGCAGGTGCTGACGCACCCCCAGCGGCTGCTGATGGAGGCCGGCCTGCCCGGGCTGCACGGCGGCGGCGCCAGCGCGCTCGGCCTGGTCCTCGTCAACCCCGGCGGCGCCGGCGTGCCGCCGGTCTGGCTCTCGGCGGGCGTCGTGCTCGCCGCGCTGGCCGCCCTGCTGCGCGCCGACCGCCGCCGCGCGGTGCTGGCGGCCTGGGGCGCGGCCGGTGCCGGCCTGGTGTTCACGGTCGTGGTGGCCGGCCTCTCGGTGACCCCCGCCTCCGGTGGCCCGGCCGTGCCCGCGTGGTCCGGCCCGGCCTCCCTGCTGGCCGGCGTCGCCCTGCTGGCCGCCGCCGCGATCGGCGCCGACGGCGCCAACGCCCGCGTGGCCGGCATCGCCTTCGGCTGGCGCCAGCCGGTCGCCGCGCTGGTGGTGGCCGCCGCCGTGCTGGCCCCGATCGGCACCGGCGTCTGGTGGGCCGTCACCGGCGCCGACGGCCCGCTGCACCGGGGCGGCTCCGCCCAGGTGCCCGCCTTCATCGCGGAGGAGGCCGGCACCACCGACCGCTCCCGCACCCTGGCCGTCACCGGCGACCCCAAGGGCGGCTCGGTCCGCTACACGCTGGTGCGCGGTGCCGGGCTGACGCTCGGCCAGGCCGAGTCCACCGTGGACCCGGCCACCGGCACCACCGAGGGCCTGAACAAGGTCGTCGGCAGCCTGCTGGCCGGCTCCGGTGCCGACCAGGCCGGCGCCCTGGCCGGCTACGGCATCGCCTACGTGCTGGTGGACCAGCCGGCGATCGCCGCCTTCAAGGACGTCCTGGACACCACCCCCGGCCTGGTCAAGGCCAACCAGGACGGCGGCGCCGCGCTCTGGCAGGTCACCGGTACCCCGGCGACCCGCGCCATGGTCACCGCCCCCGGCGCCACCCCCGTGGTGGTCCCGGCCGGCGAGCGCGACATCGACACCGCCGTCCCGGCCGGCCCCGACGGCCGGGTGCTGCGCCTCGCCGAGGTCGCCGCCCCCGAGTGGAAGGCCACCCTGGACGGCACCGCGCTGGAGTCGGTCACCGTCGACGGCTGGGCACAGGGCTTCAAGCTCCCCGCCGGGGCCGGCCGCCTGGTCGTCACCCGGGAGGGCGGCCTGGCGCACACCGGCTGGATCTGGGCCCAGGTGCTGCTCGGCCTCACCGTCCTGGTGCTGGCCCTGCCCGGCCGCCGCAGCCACAAGGACGACGACCTGCCGGAGGAGGTGGTCGCCGCCGCCGCGCTGGCCGCCGCCGCCCAGGCGCAGGCGCCCGCCCCGGGAAGCCGCCGGGCCCGCCGGATGGCCGAGCGCGAGGGCGGCGAGCCCGGCGACGGCGAGGGCGGCGTGTACGACGGCGCTCCGGGCGCCGTCCCCCCGCAGCCCGCCGGCGCGCCGCCGGTCGAGCCGGTCCGCGCGGCCGCGGCCGCCCAGGAGGCCGAGCCGTACGCCGACCCCTACCAGGCCTACCAGCAGGGCGACCCGTACAGCTACGAGTACGACCCCTACGCCCAGCAGCCGGCCGCCGCGCCGTACGGCGGAGGCCAGGGCTACGACACCACCGGGGGCTACCAGCCGGAGGGCTACCCGCAGGGCGGGCAGCCGGGCTACGAGCAGTACCCGCAGGACCCGCAGTACGGCTACACCCCCTACCAGCAGGACGGGGCGCAGCCGTGGGTGCCGGGGCAGCCGCAGGGCGAGCCCTACTACGACCCCAACGACCCGGACGACACCAACGGGCCGGGCCGGTACCCGCACCACCACGGATCGGGGAGCTGACCCGCGATGAAGAAGCCCGCGTTCAAGAAGCGGTCGAAGGCCGCCGACGAGCCCCTGGGCCCGGCCGACGACGCCTTCGGCGGCGCCGACGGGGCGGACGGCCCCGGGGCGTACGGGAGCACCGGCGCCGCGGACCCCGGTTCCCGGGGCGGCTCCTTCGGGGGCGGCACCGGGAGCGGCTCCGGGGGGACGAGGACCACCCAGTCGCTGCTGGCCGCAGCCGCCGTGCTCGCCGTGGTGTTCGGCATCGCCGAGCTGCGCCCGCCGGCCTCCCCGGCCGGCGCCGACCAGGGCGCCGCAACCTCGGCGCAGGTCGAGCGGACGGCCGTGGTCTGCCCGCAGCCGCTCCAGAGCCTCACCGGCTCCACCAGCCTCACCGCGTACACCCCGCCCGGCGGCGCCGCCGGCGAGGGCGCGGCGGCCGGGGCGGGCTGGATCTCCGACGCGGCCGCCCCGGCCACCCCGCCGACCACCGCGCCCTCGGCCGCGCCGTCCGCCGCACCGTCGGCGGCACCCGCGCCGACCGCCACCGGCAAGCCCGCCGCGGACAAGGGCGGCGCGCCCGCCGACGCCCGGCTGACCCTGGCCAAGCCCGGCACCCCGGTGGTCGCCCCCGCCGCCAACGGCGACACCGCCCCCGGCACCGGGGCCGTCGCCACCGGCGCGTTCGCACCCGGCTTCACCGTCACCCAGACCACCACCGTCACCGAACAGCGCGGCCTGGGACTCTCCGGCATCACCTGTACCCCGGCCGGCACCAGCTTCTGGTTCGCCGGCGCCAGCACCGCCGAGAACCGCACCGACTACGTCAGCCTCGTCAACACCGAGGCGACCGCCGCCGTCGTCGACGTCAAGCTGTACGGCGACAAGGGCCTGATCGAGAACGACGCCGCCAACGGCATCACCGTCGCCCCCGGCAGCTCGCAGTCCATCCTGCTGCCGACCATCAGCAAGGGCCAGGTCGCCGACCTCGCCGTGCACGTGGTCGCCCGCAGCGGCCGGGTCGGCGCGGCCCTGCACGCCGCCGACGGCAACAAGGGCGCCGACTGGGTGCCCGCCTCCGCCGATCCCGCGCCCACCCAGGTGATGCCCGGCCTGCCCGCCGACACCGCCGGTGCCCACCTGGTGGTCTGGGCGCCGCCGGAGGACGACGCCGACCTGAAGATCCAGCTCTCCGGCAAGAACGGCTGGTTCACCCCGGCCGGCAACGAGTCGATCCACGTCAAGGCCGGCATGGTGGCCTCGGTGGACCTCGGCAAGGTCACCCGCGAGGAGGTGGCCGGCCTGCGGCTCTCGCCCACCGACGACAAGCACCCCACCCCGGTCGTGGCCGGTCTGCGGGTCGACCGCGCCGCCCAGAACGGCAAGTCGGACGCCGCCTGGCTCTCCGGCACCGTCCCGGTCGGCGCCCGGGCCACCGTGGCCGACAACCGCGGCGGCGGCGCGTCGACGCTCTTCCTGACCTCCACCGGCGAGGCCGCCACCGTCCGGGTCACCGCCTCGGCGGGCAGCGGCGGCGGCACCCCCGCCACCAAGGAGGTCCAGCTGCCGGCCGGCGGGACGGTCGCCCTCCCGGCGCCCGAGCCGGCCGGCCTGAAGGACACCTTCGCGCTCACCGTGGAGACCGTCTCCGGCGGCCCGGTCGCGGCCGCCCGGATGCTCGCGATCACCACCAAGGACGTCCCGATGTTCACCGTCCAGGCGCTGCGCGACGACCGCAGCACCGTCAAGGTGCCGCAGGCCGCCCAGGATCCGGGCATCGTCCTGCGCTGACCGTGCGCACCGACGCCGAGGGGCGGCACCCGGGTCACCGGGCGCCGCCCCTCGGGCGTACGGGCGGGCGCACCGCCCGTGCCGCGTCGGTCCGCGGGTCAGTCCTCGTCGTAGCGGGGGTCGATGGCGTCCGGCGACAGCCCCAGCAGCTCCGCCACCTGCTCGATCAGGATCTCGTGCACCAGCGCCGCGCGGTCCTCGCGCGACTTCGCCCGGATCTCCACCGGCCGCCGGTACACCACGATCTGGCTCTTCCGCCCCTGACGCCCCGGCGACACCCGGCCCAGCGGCACGCCGCCGTCCGCGTCCGGGCCGTCCGCCTCGTGCAGCGGCACCTCCTGGACGGCGAACTCCACCTCGATCAGCTGCGGCCAGCGCCGCTCCAGGCGTTCCACCGACTCGCGCACGTAGTCGTCGAACAACTCGGAGCGGGTGAGCGAGATCGGCACCTGCGGAGGCGCCAGGGGGCCGCGCAGACCCCTGCCGTGCCGGTCGCGGTGCCGGGGGCGGCGCGAAGGTCCCGTCGATGACTGCGGTGCAGAGCTGTCCATATCACTGCCGAGGGTAGTCCTTGGACGGTCGGAAGTGGACCACTCCGGAGGGGAAACGCCCGGGGCGGAGGGCGCACGGACGGCGCGCGGAGCGCGACACGGCACACCCTCCGGACAGGCGGTCTTCGCTCCCCGGCGAGGAGTGCTGTACCGTCCACCCTCGTGAGCTCTGTACGTCGTTGTTCGCGGACCGCGTGCGGCCGGCCGGCCGTCGCAACGCTGACGTACGTCTACGCGGACTCCACCGCCGTCCTCGGCCCGCTCGCGACCTACGCCGAGCCGCACTGCTACGACCTCTGCGCCGAGCACGCCGAGCGCCTCACCGCCCCGCGCGGCTGGGAGGTGGTCCGGCTCGCCGCCGAGGCCGGCCCGCTGCGCCGCAGCAGCGACGACCTCGAAGCGCTCGCCAACGCCGTTCGCGAGGCCGCGCGCCCGCAGACCCCCCGTCAGGGCCGGTCCCCCGAGGGTGAGTCCACCGAGTCGGGCCGCCGCGGGCACCTGCGGGTGCTGCGCTCGCCCGACAACTGACCCGGCCCCAGCGCCCCGCCCCGGACCGGCCGTTTCCCGCCGGCCGGTACGCTGCCCCCCTGTCCGGGTGCCGAGCGGCGCCGTCCGCGGACGTATCGTGACCATGGGCGACCAGCCCGCCGATCAGACAGAGAACCAGGGTGGAGCCGCAGTGCGCGACCTCAAGCAGCTCGTGAAGGCGTACGACGTTCGAGGCGTGGTCCCGGACCAGTGGGACGAGAGCCTCGCGCGCGCCTTCGGCGCCGCGTTCACGCAGGTCACCGGAGCGACCGCGATCGTGGTCGGCCACGACATGCGGCCCTCCTCCCCGTCGCTCAGCCGGGCCTTCGCCGAGGGCGCGGCCGCCTACGGCGCCGACGTGGTCGAGATCGGCCTCTGCTCGACCGACCAGCTCTACTACGCCAGCGGCAAGCTGGACCTGCCCGGCGCGATGTTCACCGCCAGCCACAACCCGGCCCAGTACAACGGCATCAAGCTCTGCCGGGCCGGCGCCGCCCCGGTCGGCCAGGACACCGGCCTGTCCGAGATCCGCGAGCTGGTCGAGTCCTGGACCGCCGAGGACGACACCGTCACCGTCCCGGCCAAGGACGTGAAGCCCGGCGCCCTCTCCACCGAGGAGACCCTGCGCGGCTACGCCGACCACCTGCTCGGCCTGGTCGACCTCACCGCGATCCGCCCGCTCAAGGTCGCCGTCGACGCCGGCAACGGCATGGGCGGCCACACGGTGCCCACCGTCTTCGACGGCCTGCCGATCGACCTCGTCCCGATGTACTTCGAGCTGGACGGCACCTTCCCCAACCACGAGGCCAACCCGCTCGACCCGAAGAACCTGGTCGACCTGCAGGCCAAGGTCCGCGAGGTCGGCGCCGACATCGGCCTCGCCTTCGACGGCGACGCCGACCGCTGCTTCGTCGTGGACGAGCGCGGCGAGCCGGTCTCCCCGTCCGCGATCACCGCCCTGGTCGCGGCCCGCGAGATCGCCCGCGCCAAGGCCGCCGGCGAGGCCGAGCCGACCATCATCCACAACCTGATCACCTCCTGGACCGTCCCCGAGGTGGTCCGCGAGCTCGGCGGCACCCCGGTCCGCACCCGGGTCGGCCACTCCTTCATCAAGCAGGAGATGGCCGAGACCGACGCCGTCTTCGGCGGCGAGCACTCCGCGCACTACTACTTCCGCGACTTCTGGCGCGCCGACACCGGCATGCTCGCCGCGCTGCACGTGCTGGCCGCGCTCGGCGGGCAGGAGGGCACCCTCTCCGCGCTCACCGCCGAGTACGACCGCTACGCCGCCTCCGGCGAGATCAACAGCACCGTCGCCGACCAGGCCGACCGCTCCGCCGCCGTCCGCGCCGCCTACGCCGGCCTGGAGGGCACCACGGTGGACGAGCTGGACGGCCTCACCGTGGCCGGGCCGGACTGGTGGTTCAACCTGCGGGCCTCCAACACCGAGCCGCTGCTGCGCCTCAACGTCGAGGCCAAGGACCCGGCGAAGATGGCCGAGCTGCGCGACGGCGTCCTCGCCCTCGTCCGCGCCTGACGCACGCCCCCTGTGCCCCGGCCGGTAGGGTTTCCTCTCGGCCGGGGCACCGCCGTGCCACCCCTCCGACACCTCCGCCATCCGAGACTGGGAGCCCGAACGCCATGAAGCTCGAATCCTTCCTGCTGGAGATCCTGGTCTGCCCGCAGTGCCGGGCCGCGCTCACCGAGGGCGGTACCGAGGACCACCCCGAGCTGGTCTGCACCGGCTCGGACTGCGGCCTGGCGTACCCCGTCCGCGACGGCATTCCGGTGCTGCTGGTGGACGAGGCCCGCCGCCCGGCCTGATCCTGGGGGCGGGACAACCTGCGCCCCCACCCCGCAGCCCCTCAGCGCCCAGCCAGCAGCCGGAGGCCCGCCGCATGCTCGACGACACCCTGCTCGACGACCCGGCCGCCCTCCTGCGCGCCGACCGCGACCGCGCCCTGCTCGCCCTGGCCGGCGCAGGTGCGCGGGTCCGCACCGCGCTGCGCCTGGCCGGCGCGGCCGGTGTCGACGAGCTGCGCCCCGACGGCCGCCCGCGCGCCGTCCTGGTCGCCGGCCACGGCAGCGCCCTGACCGCGGGTGAGGTGCTCGCCGCGCTGGCCGGCACCGCCAGCCTGGTCACCACGCTGCCCCCGGGCGACGCCGAACCCGTCCCGCGCGCCGACCGGAGCGCCGCACCGGCCGCCTTCACGGCCGGCCTGGCCTGGCAGCTCCCCGGCTGGGCCGGACCGCTCGACCTGTTGGTGATCAGCTCCGCCGACGGCGGCGAGCGGGGCCTGATCGCCCTCGCCGAGCAGGCGTACGCGCGCGGCTGCGCCCTGGTGGTCACCGCCCCGGCCGGCAGTCCGCTGGCCGAGGCCGCCCTCCAGGTGCGGGCGCTCCCGCTCCCGTACGTGCCGGCGAACCTGCCCGAGGACGGCGGGCCCCCGGCCGGACCGGGCACCGAGCCCGACCTGCCGGCCGAGGACCCGGCGGCGCTCTGGGCCCACCTCACCCCGCTGCTGGCGCTCGCCCAGAAGCTCGGCGTCACCCAGCTCCGGTACGACGCCCTGGACGCCGCCGCGGACCTGCTGGACGCGACCGCCGTCCGCTGCCGCCCGGACGCCGCCGCGTACACCAACCCGGCCAAGGGCCTGGCCGCCCGGCTGGCCGGCACCGTCCCGCTGCTCTGGGCCGAGGGCCCGGTGGCCGGGGCGGCCGCCGTCCGGTTCGCCGCCCAGCTCGCCGACCGGGCCGGCCGTCCGGCGCTGGCCGGGCTGCTGCCGCAGGCGCTCGTCGCGCACCGCGGCATGTTCACCGGGCAGCTGGGCGCCGGCGCCGACCCGGACGACTTCTTCCGGGACCGCGTCGAGGAGCCGGACCCGCTCCACCTGCAGGTGCTGCTGCTGCGGCACGTCCCGGCGGCGAGCGGCGCGAACGGCGCAGGTGGTGCGAACGGCGCAGGTGGTGCGAACGGTACGGGCGGGGCGGCGGGGCGGAGCGACGACGGCGGGGAGGACGCCGGCCCGGCCGAGGTGCCGGCCGACGACGAGGGCCCGCGCAGCTTCGGCGCGAGCCGGGCGCACCGGTTGGCCGCGGCGCACGACGTCCGGCTCACCGAGTACGCCAGCGCCCGCTCCGAGCCGCTGCACGCGCTGACCGACCTCGTCGCGCTGACCGACTTCGCCGCCGTCTACCTCGGGCTCGCGGCGGCGCAGTCCTGATCACGCCCCGGCGGGCCGGGTACCGTATGCGCTCGACAGGACTCGACAGGACTCGGCGGGCTCGCCGGCGACACGGCGACGGGCCGTCGGGTCCTGCCGCAGGTCGACCGAGTTCGACCGAACTCGACCGAGACGAGCGCGGGCTGCACGCCCCCGGCGGAGGGACCCTCCCGAGCATGAGCACCGAAGGCGGTACCAAGGCCCTGGTGGCGGCCCTGTCCGCGAACCTGGGCATCGCGGCCGGCAAGTTCGTGGCCTTCGCGTTCTCCGGGTCCTCCTCGATGCTGGCCGAGGGCGTCCACTCGCTGGCCGACTCCGGCAACCAGGTGCTGCTGCTCGTCGGCGGCAAGCGCTCCCAGCGGCGGGCCACCCCCGAGCACCCCTTCGGGTACGGGCGCGAGCGCTACGTCTACGCCTTCCTGGTCTCGATCGTGCTCTTCAGCGTCGGCGGCATGTTCGCCGTCTACGAGGGCTACGAGAAGATCGTCCACCCGCACGAGCTGGAGAACTGGTACTGGCCGGTCGGCGTGCTGGTCTTCGCGATCCTGCTGGAGGCCTGGTCCTTCTTCACCGCCTTCCGCGAGGCGGTCAAGGACAAGGTCGGGCACGGCTGGCCGGCCTACATCCGCCGGGCCAAGGCGCCGGAGCTGCCGGTCGTCCTGCTGGAGGACACCGGCGCGCTGATCGGCCTGGTGCTGGCGCTGTTCGGGGTCGGCCTGACCGTGATCACCGGTGACGCGGTCTGGGACGGCATCGGCACGGTCTCGATCGGCGTCCTGCTGATCGCCATCGCGCTCGTGCTGGCCGTGGAGACCAAGTCGCTGCTGATCGGCGAGTCCGCCCACCAGGAGGTGGTGGCCGAGATCCGCGACGCGCTGGTCGACCACGACAACGTCACCCGGGTCATCCACATGCGCACCATGCACCTCGGCCCCGAGGAGCTGCTGGTCGCCGCCAAGATCGCGGTCAACGCCGAGGACACCGCCGCCCAGGTGGCGGAGGCCATCGACGCCGCCGAGGTACGGGTGCGCCGGGCCGTGCCGATCGCCCGCGTCATCTACCTGGAGCCGGACATCTACAGCGCCGAGAAGGAGGCCGCGGGCGAGGACCCGTTCGCCACCCCCGGCGGCCCCCCGCCCGGCGCGCACTGAGCCGCGCCCGGCCGAAAACGCCCAACGCGAGGCTGACTCAAGGGCCGCCGGTGTAGATTCGTCCCCAGAGCCAGAACGTCGCTGCTGATGGCGGTCGATCGGCGGCCCGCCCCCCACCGGGGGCGTGCACCGATTGAGGGAGAGAGGTCCTCCGACGGTTTGTGCTGAGCAGCAGGGCACCGGTGCACCGCGTTCCGCTCCGGTAGCCCCGGCGTTGCCGCGCACCCGTGCGGCCGCGCCCTGCCGCGACGCACCCGAGGACCTTTGGCCGTGCCCCACCCCATCCGCGAGGAGCAGACGCATGTCGACCGACATCACCGGTGACTTCAAGGTCGCCGACCTTTCCCTGGCCCCGTTCGGCCGCAAGGAGATCCAGCTCGCCGAGCACGAGATGCCCGGCCTGATGGCGATCCGCGCCGAGTACGCCGAGTCGCAGCCGCTGGCCGGCGCCCGCATCACCGGCTCGCTGCACATGACCGTGCAGACCGCCGTGCTGATCGAGACCCTGACGGCCCTCGGTGCCGAGGTCCGCTGGTGCTCCTGCAACATCTTCTCCACCCAGGACCACGCCGCCGCCGCCATCGCGGTCGGCCCGAACGGCACCCCGGAGAACCCGCAGGGCCTGCCGGTCTTCGCCTGGAAGGGCGAGACCCTGGAGGAGTACTGGTGGTGCACCGAGCAGGCGCTCACCTGGCCGAACGGCCAGACCCCGAACATGATCCTGGACGACGGCGGTGACGCCACCCTGCTGATCCACAAGGGCGTCGAGTTCGAGAAGGCCGGTGCCGCTCCGGACCCGGCCACCGCGGACAACGACGAGTTCCGGATCATCCTGGAGCTGCTCAACCGCACCCTGACCGAGACCCCGAACAAGTGGACCGAGGTCGCCGCCACCATCAAGGGCGTGACCGAGGAGACCACCACCGGTGTCCACCGCCTGTACGAGATGCACCGCGACGGCAAGCTGCTGTTCCCGGCCATCAACGTCAACGACTCGGTCACCAAGTCGAAGTTCGACAACAAGTACGGCTGCCGCCACTCGCTGATCGACGGCATCAACCGCGCCACCGACGTCCTGATCGGCGGCAAGGTCGCGGTCGTCTGCGGCTACGGCGACGTCGGCAAGGGCTGCGCCGAGTCGCTGCGCGGCCAGGGCGCCCGCGTCATCGTCACCGAGATCGACCCGATCTGCGCGCTCCAGGCGGCGATGGACGGCTACCAGGTCGCCACCCTGGACGACGTCGTCGAGACGGCCGACATCTTCATCACCACCACCGGCAACAAGGACATCATCCTGGCCTCCCACATGGCGCGGATGAAGCACCAGGCCATCGTCGGCAACATCGGCCACTTCGACAACGAGATCGACATGGCCGGCCTCGCGAAGCTCCCGGGCGTCGTGAAGACCGAGGTCAAGCCGCAGGTCCACGAGTGGCGCAAGGCCGACGGCCGCACCATCATCGTGCTCTCCGAGGGCCGCCTGCTGAACCTGGGCAACGCGACCGGCCACCCGTCGTTCGTGATGTCCAACTCCTTCGCCAACCAGACGATCGCGCAGATCGAGCTGTTCACGAAGACCGCGCAGTACCCGATCGGCGTCTACGTGCTGCCGAAGCACCTGGACGAGAAGGTCGCCCGCCTGCACCTCGACGCGCTGGGCGTGAAGCTGACCACCCTGACCCAGGAGCAGGCCGACTACATCGGCGTCCCGGTCGAGGGCCCGTACAAGCCGGAGCAGTACCGCTACTGATCCGGACGCGCCGGTCCGGACACCGGTCCGGACGCGCTGATCGAACGCCGGTGGCCGGCACCCCCGCCCGGGGGTGCCGGCCACCGGCGCGTTCGGGCCCGTTCCCGGGCGGGCCGGGCCGTCGGGTCAGTTCAGGACGTCGGTGGTCCAGGTGCTCTCGTCCGCACCCAGCACCTCGGTGCGGGCGAGCAGGCCCTCCAGGCCGCCGATCTGCTCCAACGACGGCGCGATGCCCGCGCCCACGCCCACGCAGACCCGTACCTGCTTCTCCTCCCGACAGGCCGACGGGTTCGGGTCGGTGTAGGGCGAGCCGTCCGTCCCGGTGGGGGAGGGGCTGGGCCCCGGGCCGATCGGCTCGACGCCCACCGAGACGTTCTTGCCCTCGAACTGGAACATCAGCCACAGCTGCCAGGGGAGCTGGGCCTCCGACGAGGGCGGCTTCCAGAGCGACACGTCCGTCGCCTTGAACGCCTCCGGCAGCGGCGCGAACCGCACCGGCAGCGGGACGTTCCACTTCCCGTACTCGGCCCCGGCCGCCACCCGGAGCACGATCTCCTGGGTGACGTCACCCTGCTGGCCACCGTAGGCCCAGAGCTGCGCCCACCGGCCCGACGGCGTCTGCCAGCGCAACCGGAAGTCCGAACCGTGCCCGGGAGAGTGATCGACCACCCAGTGGGCCGGCTGCCCGTTGACGGGCGGCGCCGCGGCCTTCTCCCTGGTCCCGTCGGGGTTCTGTTCGACCTCCGGCTCGGGACCGGCCGGGTAGAGGCTGAGCAGCATGCGCGGTGCCCTCTCGCCCCTGCCGCGGGCCTCGGCGAAGATGCCGTGGTATCCCGTCTCGTAGCCGATGCCGCTGTTGCCGCCGACCCAGTCCGGCAGCCAGCCGAACCGGACCTCGGTGGTGAGCGGGTCCACCCCGGACCGGGTCGGTGTGGCGCTCGGCGACGCGGTCGCGGACACCGTCACGGTCGGTGCGACGGCGGGCGGGGCGGGAGCCGTGCTGCCGGCCGGGGCGAGCAGCAGCGTGCCGCCCACCACCAGGGCGGTCGCGGCGGCCACGGCCCCGATCGCCGTCCGGCGCCGGCGGCGCAGCAGGGCCTGGCCCCGGGCCATCGCCCGGGCTGTGTCGTACCCGGCCGCCGGGGCGGGCTCGTCCGCCAGTGTGACCAACTGCTCGGTCAGGTCGGGGTGCTCGTGTCCGGTCATGGCGTCCTCTCTGCGGCGACGGGGCGGACGGTGAGGGTACGGCGGAGGGTGTCCAGCCCCCGCGCGGTCTGGCTCTTGACGTTGCCCGAGGAGCAGCCCATCGCCGCGGCGGCCTGGTCGACCGTCAGGTCGCAGTAGTAGCGGAGCACCACGGTGGCGCGCTGCCGCGGCGGCAGCGCGGCCAGCGCCTGCCGGAGGTCGAGCGACGCGTCGAGGTCGACGACCACGGCCTCGTCGTCCGGGGCGCTCCGGCTCCGGCTGGTCCGCCGCCACCACGGCGAGCGCTGCTCGGCGAGGAAGGTGTTGACCAGCACCGTGCGGGCGTAGCCGTCCACGTTCTCCACCCGGCCGGCCCTCGCCCAGTTCACGTACAGCTTGGTGATGGTCTCCTGGACCAGGTCGTCGGCCCGATGCCAGTCCCCGCACAGCAGATAGGCGACCTTCCGCAGCCAGCCGCTCCTCGAAGCCACGTACTCGGTGAACTCCGTGTCGCGTGCCTGCTTCGCCATCCCCGCCCCCTTTCCTCCCGAACCAGCGGCGCCGTTGCGCGCCGTCCCCCCTCTAATGCGGCCGCCCGCCCGGACGTTGCATGCCGATCGGCGGAGATCGTCGACGTAGGCTTCGGGCATGCCCAACGGCCGGTACTCGCTCCACGACACCCATGACCACCTGCTGCTCGGCGAGGAGCGCTTCAGCTGCGCGCCCGGCGCGGCCGGCTGGCGGTACGTCTCGAAGACGTACGGGCCGGAGGGACAGGTGCTCGGCACGTGCGACCTGACGCTGGACTCGCGTGCCCGACCGCTGCGGATGGAACTGCGCGCCGGCGGCTGGCAGGTCCGCGGCGGCGCGGTGGACGGCGTCGCCTGGGTGCGCAGCGCCGCGGCCGACCCGGCCGGGGAGGACGCGGCGGAGGGGCACGACCGCGCCCACGGCTTCACCGGCCGCTCGCCCGGCTTCCTGGTCGCCACGGCGCGGCTGCTGCGGCTGCGGGAGGGCGCGAGCGCGCGGGTGCGCCTGGTCGCGTTCACGGAGCCGGTGCTGGCGCCGCGCACCTTCGACCAGGGCTGGCTGCTGGAGGGCGTGGACACCCACGAGACGGACACCGGTCCGCTGCTGGTCGAGCGGTACCAGGTGGCGGACCTGGAGACGGGCGAGCAGCAGGTGGTGCACCTGGCCGGTGACGTGGTGCTGGCCGCGGCCGGGGTGGAGCTGGAGGAGCTGGAGTCCCCGCCGAACGCCTGGCCGGTGGAGTTCGGGGAGTAGCGCGGGCTCAGGCGGGCGGCACGAAGCCGGTGCTGCTGGTCGGCGCAGCGGCCGGGCCGGTGGTCCGGCCGGCGCCCGGCTGGGGGGTGGGTGCGGGCGGCGCGGCGGGGGCCTGCGCGGCGGTGGGCGGGGTCTGCGCCGGGGCCTGGGGGATCTGGGGGATCTGAGGGATCGCCGGCGTCGGGCCGGGCTGCGAGCCGGGTGCGACGGGCGCTTGCAGGACGGGCTGGACCAGGGGGTGGGCCTGGGGGTGGGCCTGGGCCTGCTGGAACGCCTGGCTCTGGGCCCGCGTCCACTCGCGCCGCTGCCGCTCGGTCAGCACCGCGCCGAGGTAAGCCGCCGGGTGCAGCCCGTACGGGACCGGGTGACCGGTGCGGGCGGCCAGGTCGTCGGCGAGCCGGGCCGACATCTGGTGCGCGACCGCCGGGTCCAGCTGGCCCACCCGCCCGAGCAGCTGCCGGATCGCCAGCCAGAGCGGCTCCGGCACGGCGGAGAGGTCCAGGGCGACCAGCTCGCCGCCGATGGCCTGCAGCAGCTGCGGGTGGACCGGCGGCAGGGCCGCCGCGGCACCGCTGCCGCCCGGGACGCGCTCACGGACCACCAGCGTCCCCGCGAAGACGTCGCCCAGCCGCCGGCCGTCCGCCGACACCGCGGAACAGATGGCCGCCGGCACGCCGCTCAGCACGATGATCTCGAAGAAGCCCACCAGGGCACGGACCAGCGCGTGCCGGAACCGCACCGGCCCGCCGTCGGTGCGCACCACGCGCAGGCCGAGGGCCGCCTTCCCGAGCGAGCGCCCGCGGGTGAAGGTCTCGACCATGATGGGCACCGCGACCATGAAGAAGACGGTCAGCCCGATCATGAGGGCGGCGAGGGCGGCCGGGTCGAGGTCGACGAGGGCGACGCTGAGCGTCAGGGTGCACACCAGCAGCGCGGCGAGCTCGACGGTCAGGTCCAGCCCGATCGCCAGGGCACGACTCGGCAGCTTCGCCGTGCGCAGGCCGAGGACGACCGCCTCACCCGTCACCAGGTCGCTCAAGACACCCGTCCGTTCCCGTCGGTGGTTCGTGGCCCGCGGATCGTGGGCCCGCGGCGCGCAGTGCGCAGGTCGCGGTGCGCGGTTCGTGGCGGCGAGCGTTCCGCCGGATCGGCCCCCGCGCCCCCGTCATCGCAGTCGTCAACATACGGGGCCCCGCGGCCACTCGGGAAGGGAGGTCCCGGGCCGAACGACCCAGGTCCGGCCGAACGGACCGGGGAGGTCCCGCCCGCACCACGCACCCCGGTGCCCTGGCATGCTGGGCCCACCTGTCCGCACCCGCCTGCCCGCGCGCCCTGCGCCGACCATGGAGCTGCCGAATGGACCTGGACGTCTTCGTCGCCACCCACCAGGGGGAGTGGGCCCGGCTGGACGCCCTCGCCAGGACCCGCCGGCTCACCGGCGAGGAGGCGGACGAGCTGGTCACCCTCTACCAGCGCGTCACCGGCCACCTCGCCAAGGTCCAGGCCGCCGCCCCCGACCCGACGCTGGAGGGGCGCCTGACCAGCCTGGTCTCCCGGGCCCGGGACGCGGTCACCGGGAGTCGCAGCAGCGGCTGGCGCGACGTCGCCCGCTACTACACGGTGAGCTTCCCGGCCGCGCTCTACCGCGCGCGCCGCTGGTGGCTGTCGGTCGCCCTCGTCTCGCTGTTCGGCACCGCCCTGATCGCCTGGTGGATGGCGAACCACCCAGAGGTCCGCAACAGCCTGGTCACCCCGGAGGCGCTGCACCAGCTCACGATGCCCGGCGGCGAGTTCGAGGCCTACTACTCGGAGCACCCGGCGAGTTCGTTCGCGGCCCAGGTCTGGACGAACAACGCCTGGATCGCGGTGCAGTGCCTGGTCTTCGGCGTCGCACTGGGCATCCCCGTCCTCTACGTGCTCTGGACCAACGTCCTCAACCTCGGTGTCGGCATCGGCCTGATGGCCTCCGCCGGCCGGCTCGACGTCTTCCTCGGCCTGCTCATCCCGCACGGCCTGCTGGAGCTGACCGCCGTCTTCGTGGCGGGCGGACTCGGCCTCCGGCTCGGCTGGACCGTCGTCGACCCCGGCCCGCGCACCCGCGCGACCGCGCTGGCCGAGCAGGGCCGCTCGATCGTCGGTATGGGAATGGGGCTCGCGACCGTCCTGGCCGTCGCCGGTCTCCTCGAAGCCTTCGTGACCCCGTCCGGCCTGCCCACCTGGGCCCGGATCTCGATCGGCGTGCTCGCGGAGGTGGCGTTCCTGCTCTACGCGCTCGTGCTGGGGCGGAAGGCCGCGGCGACCGGCGAGACCGGCGACCTGGACGCGTCCGACCGGGCAGACCTGCAGCCGGTCGCGGCCTGAGCCGATGTGATCAACAGGCTCCTGACCTGCTACTCTTCTCGCATCCCGGCCAAACCATTGACGTGGTGGGGGTGGGCTAGTAGGTTTGAACGGTTGGGACAGGTTGGACAACGACCTGGTCCAGGCGTTAGTGTCTACGACACCGCCGAATCGAGGTGAGTGCGCTTCACGAATGCGCACCCTCCGCGTAAGGCAAATCCCGGAACTGAGCACAACGAAAGCTTTGATAAGCTTCGGAGCGAAGTCGAAGGAAATCCCTCCAGCGGGAATTCAGAGAAACAAGCGCCGGTAAGAACGGCCGCGAGGATCTGATAAGCTGGAAACACGAAAGAACGAAGCGCCCGGAGGGCCGGTGTGAAAGCCGCCTGAAGGAAGTGTCCGTTCCTTGAGAACTCAACAGCGTGCCAAAAGTCAACGCCAGATATGTTGACATCCCCGGCCTCAGATTCTCTGGGGTTGGAGATTCCTTTTGAAATAACACAGCGAGGACGCAGTGCGCGGGACCGCCCTATTCCGGTGGTTGCCGTGCCGCTCAACGCGAGTGTGCCGCCCGATTACGGGCAAGCATTCACGGAGAGTTTGATCCTGGCTCAGGACGAACGCTGGCGGCGTGCTTAACACATGCAAGTCGAACGGTGAAGCCCTTCGGGGTGGATCAGTGGCGAACGGGTGAGTAACACGTGGGCAATCTGCCCTGCACTCTGGGACAAGCCCTGGAAACGGGGTCTAATACCGG